>NZ_KB911820.1 GCF_000383675.1 Terracoccus sp. 273MFTsu3.1
ACCGTCACCACGCCACTAGAGGACGAAGATCAACCGGCCAGGCCTCGGGACGAGGTAATTGGCATCGATTTTTGACACGCTGTTGAGTTCTCAAGAATCGGACACACACCATCAACCACCTCAACGAGGAGACCTCCGGGGCAACCCTTCAAACTTACCCGCCTCGATGCGCTGGTCCAAATCGGCTCCGGCTCCGAGGAGCAGACCCAACCGGCCACGCCAGACACGCGGGCATCCACGTCGATGAGACCGAACGAACGGTCCTTCACTCTGTGGTGCCAACCCCGGGACCGGCCTACTTCGCGAGCGAAGTTTCGCTCAGCGGTGGCGTCCGGTGCTCCCTGTCGGGCTGACGAAGAGAACGTTACAGGGCATCCCCCGAGATCTCATAATCGGGCCTCCGGACCCCCGCCCGAGGGCCTGCCGAGGGCCTCCCGAGGCCCTGCCGAGGCCCTCCACCGAGCCGTCGGGGAGACCCTTCCGGACACCCCGGCGAGCCCACCGAGAGCCCTCCGGGAGCGGTTCCACCCCAGGAAGGCGCGCCGCAGGGACGCCGGTCAGCCGAGGCGGGCGAGGTCGACGGTCCAGACCGGGTTGCCCGGCAGGACCTTGACCCGCTCGCCGCTCGCGAAGCGCGTCGACGGCTGGAGGAGGGGGACGAACGGGCTGCGCTGGTTCATCGCGAGCTGCCAGGCGGCATACGCCCCCGCCCGGTTGTCACCCACGGACGAGCGCGCCGCCTCGGTGAGGTCGTCGACGAGCGGGTCGGTGCCGCGTGCCCACCCGGCGCGCGACCCGACGAGCTCGCCGGGCGCGAAGGCGAGGTAGTTCTCGGGATCCGGGTAGTCGGGGTTCCAGCTCCACAGGCTGAACGCGGTGCGTCCGCTGCGGTAGGCGGCGACGGCCTGGGCCGCGGGCGCCGGGTTGAGCCGCACCGTGATGCCGACCTGCGCGAGCTGCGCACGCACGGCCACCGCCAGCGCGCTCGTCGGGATGCCCTGGATGGGCAGGTCGGCGGCGTACGACAGGGGGATCGGCTGGCCCCGGTAGCCCGAGCGCCGCAGCGCCGCCTTGGCCGCCGCGAGGTCGCGCTGGGGCACGACGGGCAGCGTCACCACGGGCGTGGGTATGCCGTCCGCCCCGGTCGTGAGGATGCCGTCCGGAGTCGCCGTGCTGCCCGACGAGGACGGGGCCGGCGTGGCCGCGGTCGTCGACGTCGTGGGGGTCGGGGTCCCCGTGCCGTCGGTGCCGGCGCCGTCACTGGGCGTGGGGGCGGGCGAGGGCGCGAGGTCCTCGAGCGCGCCGACGATGCCGGCGGGGATGAGACCCGCCGCGGGCATGGATCCGGGTGCGGCAGCCTTGCCGAGCGCCACACGATCGAGGCCACGACGCACCGCCTCGGCGAAGTCGGGGTCGGCGGTCCACGGGTTGAGGGCCTTGTCGCGCCCGAGCGCGAGGTAGACGAGCGAGCTCGACCGCATCGTCGTCACCGTGACCGCCGACCGCTGCGGCCGGCCGGTGGCCGCGTCGGCCTGGCTCGGCGAGAGGTCGAGCACGAGGTCGGCGCTGCCGGACCCGATGGCGGCCAGCTGTTGGCGCGCGTCGAGGTTGCGCACGACGATCTCGGGAAAGGCCGGGGTCGCCCCCGACCACATCGGGTTGGCTGCGAGCCGCACCTCGGAGGTGCCGCGGACGCTCTTGATGACGTAGGGACCCGAACCCGCCGAGTGCTGCGACAGGTAGGAGCTCGCCTCGTCACCGGGGCCGATGGTGCCCCGGTGCGCCTTGACCGCCGTCGCGTTGAGGATGCCGAAGGCCGGGTTGGCGAGGATCGCCGGGAGGGCGAAGTTCGAGCCGGGAGAGCTGAGCGTGAAGGTGCGGTCGTCGACCTTGACCGCCGAGACGGTGCCGAGGATCGAGCCGGCCGGACCGGACAGCCCTCGCGCGCGCTGGAGCGTGAAGAGGACGTCGTCGGTCGTCACCGGTGTGCCGTCGGAGAAGACGAGGCCCTTGCGCAGCCGCAGCGTCAACCATCGGCCCTCGGGGGACAGGGTGTACTCGGCCATCCCGGGCACGACCTTCGTCGGGTCGTCGGGGTCGAGCGTCGTCAGCGTCTCGTAGAGCGCGTGCGTGAGCATCGACCCGCTGCGGTCGAACTGCCGCGTCGGGTCGAGCGTCGTGTGGTCGAAGACCGCCCCGACGACGAGCGGCGCGACCGCGGTCGTCGGTGCCGCCGTGGGGGTCGTGCTCGCCGTCGTGCCTCGCGTGGGAGCCGGCGTCGCGGTGCTCGTCGTGCACGCGGCCCCCGAGGCCAGCGCGAGCACGCCGAGGGCCGCCACCGCGGTGGGGCGGACGAGACGTCGACGCATGGACTTCCTTCGGGGCACCCGGACCGGAGACCGGACCCGGGACTTCGGCGGGCACGGAGAGCACGGTGGCAGGTGGCACCGACGGCGACCCGGAGCACCCCTGTCCGTGGTCCGAAGTCTAGCCGCCGGAGCCCGCCGCGGCGCCCGCCTGCTCGGCCGTCGGCGCGAGCACGAGATAGGCCTGCGCGACGAGCACGACCCCGATCGCCACCCACTTGCCCGTGGGCAGCTCGACGCCGTAGCGCCAGCGGTCGATGAGGACGAGCCCGACCTGGAGCATGACGACCCAGCCCATCGTCACGAGGGCCAGCTCGGCGTACCTCAGCGACGACGCATACACCCAGAAGAGGACGAGGAAGGCGCCCGCGCCGAGCACGAGGGCCCGCACGCTGCCGTTCTCGGCCCACTCCTTGGCGAGGACCGCCCCGAGCAGGTCGAGTCCCGCGAGGCAGACCATGGCGACCGTCGCGACGACCGGCACGGGCCAGGCGTCGGGCGCCTTGATCAGCGGGAAGACGTCGGTGACGCTCATGGCTCGTCCTTCGGGGAACGGGCCCGCTCGACCCACGGACCCCTACGCCTCAGAGGACGCCGGTCGCGTCGCTGATACCCCTCAGGCCTGGCCGCCCTCGAACCAGGCGACGAGGGCGGGCTCGAGCGCCGGTACGTCGACGGCGCCACCACCGGTGCGCAGCGACGTCGTGGCCGAGGCCCCGGCCGCCACGGCCTCGCGGGCCGCGACCGGAGAGGTCATCGTCGGGCCGCCCTCGCGGGCGAAGCGGACGAACTCGGCGATGAGCAGCGGGTCGGCGCCCCCGTGACCCGTCGTGTCGGCCGCCGGGATCTCGATGACCTCGTCGGCGTCGTCGCGGTAGGTGTCGGTGCGGCGGGTCCACACCTTGACGAGCGCGCCGGGGCCGTCGCCGAAGTTCTCGAGCCGACCCTTCGTGCCGATGACGGTGTAGTTGCGCCAGTAGTCCGGCGTGAAGTGGCACTGCTGGTAGCTGGCGAGCACGCCGCCCTCGAGGACGAGGTTGGCCATCGAGATGTCCTCGATGTCGACGACGGGGTTGAGCTCGCGCTGCTCGGTGGGCGGCCAGTTGTCGAGGGAGTACCAGTCAGCCATCCGCCGGTCGGAGTTGTCGCGGTGGTCGGTGATGTCGCCGTAGACCGCGAGGGCGCCGACCGCGCTGACCCGGCGGGTGTAGGCGCCGGCGAGCCAGTGGATGACGTCGATGTCGTGGGCGCCCTTCTGCAGCAGCAGACCCGTCGTGTTGCGCCGGTCGGCGTGCCAGTCCTTGAAGTAGTAGTCGCCTCCGGCCGAGACGAAGTGGCGGCACCACACCGCCTTGACCTCGCCGATCGTGCCCGCCTCGATGACATCGCGCATCGCCCGGACCACCGGCATGTGCCTCATGTTGTGCCCGACGTAGAGGCGCGTGCCCGTGCGGTGCGCGGCCTCGAGCACCCAGTCGGCGTGGGCGACGCTCGTCGCGAGCGGCTTCTCGACGAACGTCGGTATGCCGGCCTCGAGCGTGCGCACGGCATGGTCGGCGTGCGCGTGGTCGGGCGTCAGGACGAGCACCGCGTCGATCTCGGCGCGCACGTCGGGAGCGAGCAGCTCGTCGAGATCGTCGACGACGCGTACGCCCTCGATGCGCTCCGCTGCGTCCGCGCGGCCCCGCTCGGCCGCGTCGCAGACGACCGTGACGCGGCTGCCCTCACCGGGACGGTGGGCGTACCTCGCGAGGCTGGCCCGCAGGCCGAAGCCGATGATGGCGATGCGCAGGTCGGGCTGGTCGGGCCGGTGCGGCTGGCGGGGCTTGTCGGTCATGGGTGGGGGCACCTTCCGGGTGGTGGTGGTTCGAGGGTCTCAGCCCTTGGAGCCGCTGAACGCGATCCCCTGGATGAACTGCTTCTGGAGCACGACGAAGAGGAGGAGCACCGGCAGCGTCGCGAGGACCGAGCCGGCCATGAGCGTCGTCGTGTCGACGGAGAACTGGCCGATGAGAGAGGCGAGGCCGACCGACAGCGGCATCTTCGTCGGGTCGTTGTTGACCACGAGCGGCCACATGAGGTCGTTCCACGACCAGAGCACGTCGAGGACGGCGAGCGCGATGAGGCCCGGCTTGGCGAGCGGCAGCATGATGCGGGTGAAGATCTGCCAGTGGTTCGCGCCGTCGAGCTTGGCCGCCTCCTCGAGCTCGCGCGGCAGGCTGAGGAAGAACTGGCGCAGCAGGAACGTCCCGAAGGCGCTGAAGAGGCCCGGCACGATGAGCGCCTGGAGCGAGTTGAGCCAGCCGAGGCCGGCGACGATCTCGTACTGCGGCAGCAGGAAGAGCTGGCTCGGGACCATGAGGACCGACAGGAACAGGCCGAAGAGCAGGCCCCGGCCCCGGAACTCGAAGCGGGCGAACGCGTAGCCGGCCATCGAGCAGAGCACGAGCTGGCCGAGCACCCGCCCGAGCGTCTGGATCGTGCTGTTCCAGAACATCTGGCCGAAGGGGAGCGTGTCGAAGACGTCGCCGTAGTTGCCCCACTGGGGCGAGCGGGGGAAGACGGTCGGGGGCACGGTCAGCGTCTCGCCGAGGGTCTTGAGTGAGGTCATGACCTCCCAGAAGAACGGGCCGACCATGACGACCGAGCCGAGGACGAGGACGGCGTGGACGCCGAGGTGTCTGCGACGCAAGGGCTTCGGGCGCTGCCGGCGGGGGAGCCGGGTCGTGAGCTCAGACATAGTGCACCCACTTCTTCTGGAGCCGGAACTGCAGGGCGGTGACCGCGACGATGACGACGAGGATGACGAGGGCGATCGCGGCGGCATACCCCTGCTGGTTCTCGACGAAGCCCCGCTGGTAGAACTGCGCGACGATCGTCTCCGTCTGCGGGTAGGCCGGGTTCGTCGGCCCGGTCATGACGAAGATGAGGTCGAACGTCTGCAGCGCGCCGATGACGGCGAGGACCGAGATGAAGAAGACGCTCGGGCTGATCTGCGGGAGCGTGATCGACCAGAACTGCCGGATGCGGCCCGCGCCGTCGAGCGCGGCCGCCTCGTAGAGGTCCTTCGGCACGCCCTGAATCGCAGCGAGGAAGATGACGATCTGTGTGCCCAGGCTGAGCCAGATGCCCACGGCGGCAATGGCATACAGAGCCGTGGCGGGGTTGGAGAGCCAGTTCGTGCCCTCGATGCCGACGAGCCCGAGCAGGGCGTTGATGACGCCGACGTCGCCGTTGTAGAGCGTGCGCCAGATGAGGCCGACGGCTGCCGGCATCGTCACGACGGGCAGGAAGTAGAGGACGCGGTAGATGCGTACCCCGCGCAGGCCCTCGGTGCTGAGCAGGGCCGCGATGACGAGCGCCACGGGGATGCCGAGGAGCGCGACGACCGTGAACTTCAGGGTGTTGAGCATCGTCTCCCAGAGCCGCGCGTCGCCGAACAGCTCGCGGTAGTTGGCGAGCCCGACGAACTCCGACCCACCGAACGGCCCCGTCTCCGTGAAGGAGATGAGCAGCGTGCGCACGACCGGCCACAGGTAGAAGACGACGAGGCCGAGCAGGGTCGGGAGGATGAAGACCGCCGCCCAGAAGAGGTCGTTGCGCCGCATCCGCGACATGCCGCTGCCGGATCGACCGGACCGACCGGACCGACCGGGCCGGCGGCCGGGGGCCGGGGTGTCGCCCCGGCTCCCCGACCCCGAGGGGGAGCCGCCCGGCGCGGTCGCGCCGTCGGTCCCCGACGCCTGCTCCCTGTCGGTGAGCACGCCCGCCACGGTCACTTCTCCTTGGCGAGCGCCGCGTTCATCTGGGTGGCGAGGTCCTTCAGGCCCGTCGCCGCGTCGACCTCGCCGTTCCACACCTTCGTGAGGAGGTCGGTCTGGAGGGTCGTCCACGCCTTGGTGTTCTTCGACGCCGGGTAGGGCACGGCCGTCGCGACCTCGTCGACGTAGGCCTTGAGGTTGAACTGCGGCATCGACTTCACCCAGGCCTCCTGAGTGCCCTCGTAGGCGGGGATGACGGCGCCGGCGTCGGCCTGGATCTGCGCGGCGCGCTCACCGCCGAGGAAGCCGACGAACTTCTGTGCAGCGTCCTGGTGCTTCGTCTTGGCGTAGATGACGTTGCCGAGGCCGTGGATGACCGAGACCTGACCCTTGGGACCGGCAGGGACCGGTGCGACGTTGACGGCGTCCTTGAGCTCGGGGACGCCGTTGTACTCGACCGCGGCCCACGAGCCGTTCCAGTACATCGCGACCTTGCCGGCCTTGAACATGTCGCCGGGGCTCGTGTCGGTCATCTGCTGCACCGTCGGCGACGCCCCGTCCTTGACGAGCGAGGTCCAGAACTCGATGCCCTGGAGCGCCTCGGGTGAGTCGAAGCCGCTCTTGGTGCCGGCGGCGTCGATGACCTGGCCATCGGCCGAGGGGATCGTGTCGTAGAAGCCGGCCTGGTCCTCGACGGGAGCCGCCGCGCCGTAGACGCCCTTGGTCTTGTCGGTGAGTGCCCGGGCGGCGGACTGGAAGTCGGCCCAAGTCCAGTCGTCCTTGGGGTAGGCGAGCTTCTTGGCGTCGAAGAGCGCCTTGTTGTACCAGACGCCGATCGTGTCGAAGTCCTTCGGGATGCCGTACCTCTTGCCGTCGTAGGTGTAGAGGTCGACGAGGGCCTCGGGATACTTGGCGAGGTCGAGCTTGGCGCGGCTGATCGTCTGGTCGAGGGGCAGCAGCTGCTGGTTCGCGGCGTAGAGCTTGACGTTGGGGCCGTTCATCCAGAAGACGTCGGGGGCGCCACCGCCGGCGGCGGCCGTCTGCAGGGTCGTGAAGTACTGCTTGAACGGCGTCACCTGGATCTTGACCGTGACGTTCGGGTTCGCGGCGTGGAACTCGTCGGCGATCTTCTGCATGGCCGGCACCTGGTTCTTGTCCCAGATGCCGTAGGAGATCGTGACCGGCCCCGACTCGGGCTGGGCGTCAGCCGTGGCACCGCCGGTGGACTGGCCGCACGCGGCGAGGCCGAGCACGAGCAACGGGGTGAGCGCGGCCGTGGCGGCCAGCGTGGACGTTCTGCGCATTCGCGACTCCTTGGGTGGGGGGCCCGCGGCTGGCTGGAGGCCGCTGCGGTCCGGTGCACGTCATCGGGCAACCCAAGCCTGATCGCTCGTTTGTGCTTGGGCGGGACTACAATCGAGCACATTCGATCACCTGTCAATCCGTAGAGCAGGTCGGATCCCGACCCGGGACAGGTCTGTGGAGCAGGCCGCCGCGGGCCCCTGCGTGCTGTCCGGATGCGTCGACGACCGCGTCGGACGTCGCGGCCGGAGGTCCGCGATGCGGACGCCTCCAGGGGTGGGCGTCAGTCCGCCATGACCTCGCGGAGCCGCTGCGCGACCGGCCACGCGACGTCGCTCCGGTTGGCCAGGACGCACCACGTCACGGCCCGCGACGGTTCGTGCCGGGTCACCGCCGAGACGCCGGCGTCGTAGCCGTTGAGCACCGCCCCGTCACCCGCCCCGTCGAGCCAGACGCCGAGGCCGTAGCGGCGGCCGTCGTCCATGACGTCGGTCCGTGGGCGCAGCATCTCGGCGACCCAGGTCGGGTCGACGATGTGACCCCCGAGGAACGCGTCCCACAACGCGTGGAGGTCGGCGACCGTCGTGTACATGCCACCGTCACCGCTGCCACGGACGGGGAGGTGCAGCACGTTGGTGCGCAGCCCGTCCGCGTCGAGGTAGCCGAGCGCGGCGCGCCCCGGCAGCTCGTCGGAGCGGAGGTATGCCGTGTCGACCATCCCGGCGGGAGCGCAGACCCGCTCCTCGACCGCCTCGTGAAAGGGTGTGCCGGTCAGGCGCTCCACGACGAGGGCGAGCACGACGAAGCCACTGTTGCAGTACGAGAAACGCTCTCCCGCAGCGAACTTCGTCGGTCGTCCACGGAGGGCCGGCAGGTAGCCCTCGGTCGTGGCGAACCGGTGCACCGGCAGGGTCATGACGTAGTCGGACGCATCGAGGTCGGTGTCCTCGTCGAGGTAGTCGCCGATGCCCGAGCGGTGGGAGAGCAGGTGCTCGATCGTGACGTCGCCCCCGATGTCGGGCAGGTCGTCGCCGACGACCGCGCGCACGGGGGTCTCGAGCCCGACGCGACCCTCGGCCACGAGGCTCACCACGGTGAGCGCGGTCAGTCCCTTGCAGACGCTGGCGGTGCCGAACTGCGTGTCGAGCCTGTTGGGCAGGCCGTGGGCACGGTCAGCGAGACCGTGAGCCGAGGCGTGCACGACCTCGCCGCCGCGGTCGACCCGGACGACGCCGGAGAAGCCGTGCTCACGCACGACGTCGGTGACCGCGGCGTCGAGGTCCATGGCAGCCCGGTCCGTCAGGCTCCGACGTAGGTCGCGAGGTGCTCGCCGGTCAGCGTCGCCCGGTCGGCGACGAGGTCGGCGGGCGTCCCCTCGAAGACGACGTTGCCGCCGTCGTGGCCGGCCCCGGGTCCGAGGTCGATGATCCAGTCGGCGTGCGCCATGACGGCCTGGTGGTGCTCGATGACGAGCACCGACTTGCCCGACTCCACGAGCCGGTCGAGCAGGCCGAGGAGGTTCTCGACGTCGGCGAGGTGCAGGCCGGTCGTCGGCTCGTCGAGGACGTAGACGTCGCCCTTCTCGGCCATCTGCGTCGCGAGCTTGAGGCGCTGGCGCTCGCCGCCCGACAACGTCGTGAGGGGCTGGCCGAGCGTGAGGTAGCCGAGTCCGACGTCGGCGAGCCGTTCGAGGATCGTGTGGGCGGCGGGCGTGCGCGCCTCGCCGGCGTCGAAGAAGTCGAGCGCCTCGTTCACGGGCATGGCGAGGACGTCGGCGATGTTGCGCCCGCCCAGCTCGTACTCGAGCACCGCAGCCTGGAACCGGCGGCCCTCGCACTCCTCGCACGTCGACTCGACGGTCGCCATGACGCCGAGCTCGGTGTAGATGACGCCCGCGCCGTTGCAGGCGGGACAGGCCCCCTCGGAGTTGGAGCTGAAGAGTGCGGGCTTGACGCCGTTGGCCTTGGCGAACGCCTTGCGGATCGGCTCGAGCAGCCCGGTGTACGTCGCGGGGTTGCTCCGGCGCGAGCCGCGGATGGCGCCCTGGTCGACGACGACGACCCCGTCGCGCTTGGCGACGGACCCGTGGATGAGCGAGCTCTTGCCCGACCCGGCGACCCCGGTGACGACGCAGAGCACCCCGAGCGGGATGTCGACGTCGACGTCGCGCAGGTTGTGGGTCGACGCGCCGCGAACCTCGAGCGCCCCGTTCGCCGTGCGAAGCGAGTCCTTGAGGCTGACCCGGTCGTCGAGGTGGTGGCCGGTCGTCGTGTCGCTCTTGCGCAGTCCCTCGACGGTGCCCTCGAAGACGACCTCACCACCGGCGGTGCCGGCGCCCGGACCGAGGTCGACGACGTGGTCGGCGATGGCGATCGTCTCGGGCTTGTGCTCGACGACGAGGACGGTGTTGCCCTTGTCGCGCAGCTGGAGGAGCAGCTGGTTCATCCGCGCGATGTCGTGGGGGTGCAGCCCGATCGTCGGCTCGTCGAAGACGTAGGTGACGTCGGTGAGCGACGACCCGAGGTGACGGATCATCTTGGTGCGCTGGGCCTCCCCACCGGACAGCGTGCCGGCGGGCCGGTCGAGCGAGAGGTAGCCGAGCCCGATCTCGGCGAAGGAGTCGAGCAGGTGCTGCAGCCCCCGCAGGAGCGGTGCGACGGACGGGTCGTCGACGTCGCGCAGCCACTCGGCGAGGTCGCTGATCTGCATCGCGCACAGCTCGGCGATGTTCTTGCCCTTGATCTTCGAGCTCAACGCCTCCTGCGACAGGCGCGTGCCCTTGCACTCCGGGCAGGTCGTGAACGTGACCGCCCGCTCGACGAAGCGCCGCACGTGCGGCTGCATCGCGTCGAGGTCCTTGGACAGCATGGACTTCTGGACCTTCGACAGGACGCCCTCGTAGGTGAGGTTGACGCCCTCGACCTTGATCTTCTCGGGCTGGCCGTAGAGCAGCTTCTGGAGCTGGCGCTCGGTGAACGTCCCGACCGGCTTGTCCATGGGGAGCCCCGCGCCGCTGAAGATGCGGCCGTACCACCCGTCCATGCTGTAGCCGGGGACGAGCAGCGCCCCCTCGGAGAGCGACTTGGTCTCGTCGTAGATGGCGGTGAGGTCGAAGTCGTTGACCGACCCCATCCCCTCGCAGCGAGCGCACATACCGCCCTGGTAGACGGCCTCGCGGACGATCGAGGTCTCCTGGCGGTTGCCCTTGTCGGTCTTCATGACGCCGCTCGCGACGCGCGTCGGCACGTTGAAGGCGAAGGCCGTCGGCGGCCCGATGTGAGGGGTCCCGATGCGGGAGAAGAGGATCCGCAGCATCGCGTTGGCATCGGTCGCGGTGCCGACCGTCGAACGCGGGTTGGCCCCCATCCGCTCCTGGTCGACGATGATCGCCGTCGTGAGGCCGTCGAGGTAGTCGACGTCCGGGCGCGCGAGCGAGGGCATGAAGCCCTGGACGAAGGCGCTGTACGTCTCGTTGATCATCCGCTGCGACTCGGCGGCGATGGTCGCGAAGACGAGCGAGCTCTTGCCCGAGCCGGAGACACCGGTGAACGCCGTGAGGCGGCGCTTCGGCAGGTCGAGGCTGACGTCCTTGAGGTTGTTCTCGCGCGCGCCCTGGACGCGGATCATGTCGTGGACGTCGGCCGGGTGGGACCCACCGGAGGGGCGCGACGCGGTCTTCGCAGCGGTGCTCTTCGACTCCATGCGACGTACGCTACGGCCCCGAACCCACCCCGGGCCTCCCGATTCCCGACGACATCACGCGTGACCGGACGGCCACGCGACGGGAGAGGGCGTATGCCGTCAGGGGAGCAGGTCGTCGAGGTAGAGCGGGAGCATCGCCCACCACGTCGGCCAGTCGTGGTCGTAGTCCGTGCCCCAGTCGTCGACGCGGTTGGGGATGCCCTTGCTGCCGAGGACGTGCGCGACGGCCCGGGACTCGCCGACGTCCTCCCAGCGACCACTGCCCGAGGCGAGCACGATCATCCGAGTGCGGAGCACGTCGAGCGCCGGACCCTCGAGACCGGGCAGGAAGCGCAGCGGCGAGCTGAAGTAGAGGTCGTCGTTGACGTGGCCGCCGAGGAAGCGCTCGATGGCGTACGTGCCGCTCATGCACACGGCGGACTGCACGAGCTCGGGGTAGCGGCACGTGATGGCGAGGGCGTTGAAGGCGCCGATCGAGGCGCCCGCGACGGTGACCGGCATCGGCTGGCCGCCGAGGTCGGAGTAGATCGCCGGGATGACCTCGCGGGCGATCGCCTCGTGGAAGCCGTTGAAGAGGGCGAGCTGGTAGTCGGGCGTGCCACGCCCCTCGGCGAGGGCGCGCCCCGCGACGCTGTCGACGGAGTAGACCTTGGCACGGCCGGCCGCGATGAGCGGCTCGAGGTGCGCGATCATCTTGTGCCGCTCGACCTCCTCGGCATCACCGCCGGCGGTCGGGAAGAGCAGCACGGGCGCGCCGTAGGTGCCCCACCTCGCGACGCTGATGTCCTGGCCCAGACGGTCGGAGTACCACCGGTCGGTGACCTTCATGGGTGACCTGCCTTCTCACTTGCGCTCGTCACTCGTAGACGAACTTCTGGGGTCCGGGGAAGAGCCACGCGAGCCCGTCACCGAGACGGTCGCGCCAGTTCTCCCAGTTGTGGCCGTCACGTGACTCCGTGTAGCGCACCGTCATGCCCGCGTGCCGGAAGACCGGGACCATCGACCGGTTCGGGGTGATGAGCGGCTCGTAGACGCCGCACGACATGAAGAGGCGGTCGACGACCGCGGACGGCTTCTCGCGGAAGCGGTTGACGAACTTCACGACGGGGTCGAAGGCCGGGCCGCCGCCGTGGTCGAAGCCGATGTCGGTGAAGACGAGCGAGGCGGACTGGAGCATGAGCGAGCCGAAGAAGCCGGGGTAGCGCACCGCCGTCGAGAGCGACGCGATGCCCCCGAAGGAGCTGCCCATGAGGCAGCGCGCCTCCGGGGTGTCGATGAGGGGGAGTCGCTGGGTGAGCAGCGGCACGAGCTCGCGCGCGATGAACCGGGCGTGCGGCGCGTGGTTGGGGTACTCCTTGAGCCGGTCACGCGGCGGCACGAAGACCGCGACGAGCGGGTCGACGTCGAGCCGGTGGATGAGGTTGTCGAGGACCGTCTTCATCGCCGCGAACTGGAGGTAGTCGGTGCCGTCGTGGACGACGAGGAGCGGGTAGCGCTGCGCCCGGTTGAAGCGCGCCGGCAGGTAGATCTGCACCGGCTGGTCACGTCGCAGGGCCCTGCTGTGGACCTGCTCCTCGACGAGGGTGCCCGGTCGGGCCTCGGGGTCGTGCGCGACCCACTCGGGCACGCGGTAGCCGATGGCCGCACACACCGACGACGATCCCATCGGGCTGTGGGCCAGGCGCGGGTTGAGCGGGTCGTTGAAGCGTTCGTAGTGCTCGCCCTTGCGGATCTCGATCTGGTACTCGACCCGCGACCCCTCGGGCAGCACCGTCGTGACGGCCCAGAGGTCGGACTCGCCGATCCGCTTGAGCGGCAGGGGATCCGGCAGACCGACGACGCGGTGGCGCACCCACACCTCGTCGACGTCGCCCCGGTAGAGGAAGGTCGCACGCTCGCCCTCGATGATCGGGCACCCGTAGCGCTCGACGAAGCGGTCGATCGTCGGGCCGTCGAGCGGCAGTCGCTCGCGGAGGCGGTTGACGGCGAGGCGTTCCATGGCGCTCACGCGACCCCCACCACCGAGACGTGACCGGTGCGGTCGATGACGCGGGCACCGGCCGGCAGCTCGGTCGCGCCGTCGGGGAAGCGCACGACGGCCCCGTCGTCGAGCAGGAGCAGCCGGTGCTCGGCGAAGCGCCGGGCCAGCACCGACATGCGCTCGTGGTCGTCGAGCATCAGCCGCCGCTTGGCGTGCGGCAGGGCGACGATCCCGGGCAGCCGCCCCAGCCCCCGGTCGTGGAGCTCGGCCGCGGCGACGCCGTGCGGCGTGAAGTCGTGAAAGAGGACGACCTCGTCGGTCAGGGCCATCGCGCCGGCCGACCACGCGACCACGGACTGCTCGGGCCGGAGGGTGACGTCGAAGACGCGCAGCGTGCGCAGCAGGGTGCGCACGTTGCCACCGGCGATGACGACCGCCTCGCACTCGTCGAGGAGCGCACCGATCTCGCCCCGGTGCCAGCCGATGGTGCCGCTCTCGTCGAGGGGTGCGGTGGCGCGGACCGAGCCGTAGAGCTCGTCGAGCTCGGCGGCATACCACCGGTCGACCTCGCGCACGGCCTCCATGGCGGACTCCTCGGCGATGGGGCCGACGGCGTGGATCGAGGTGCGGTGCGCGACGGCGTGCACGGCGTCGATCGCCGCCTGGAGGCGGATGCCGTAGAAGGCGCGCAGCTCGTCCATCCGGTCGCGGAAGGCGACCGCCGCCGCCGCGAAGTGCTGGTCCTTGGTCAGCACGTCCATCATCCGGTGGTGCAGGCGCAGGTTGACGCCGCGCCCGTCGAGGTGGCCGGCGAGCTCGCCGTCGTCGGACTCGCGCTCCTCCCAGCCGGAGTTGACCATGGCGATGCGGCCGGTCACGCCGAGGGAGCGCACGGTGGCGCCCACGGTCGTCGTGAACCGCTGGGGGCCGAGCAGGATCGTCGTCGACATCGAGGCAGGAATCAGCCGTGCTCAGCCCGCGTGCACGTGGATCGTGCGGCCGATGTCGTCGAGCATGGCGCGCGCCGTGTCGAAGTCGGGGTGGCGCAGTCGGACCCAGGCGTTGGCCATGTAGCCGGCCTCGACGCCCTGGGTGCCGTGCCCGACCGGTGGGAAGTGGCCGTCGATGACCCACTCGCCGTAGCGCGACTGGATCTCGTCGATGCCGCTGTAGCCGGTGATCGACCCGTCGCGGTCGGGGCGGAGCGCGACGATGCCGGCGGCATACGTGCGCTGCATCTGACGCTCGGGGGCGCGGTGGGTGATGACGTGCGCCCACTCGCGGTAGACGTCGACCTCGTTGGCCGCGGAGTAGACGTCCCAGGCGCCGACACCCGGGGGTCGGGCGCCGATCTCGCTGAACTTCAGACCCTTCGGGCCGTAGAACCACTCCATGTGGGTGGCCGACGTCTCGATGCCGAGCGCCTCGATGACGCGGCGCCCGAGCTCACGCACCTCGCTGTAGAAGGCGTTGCCCGGCTCGTCGATGCGGTTCGTCGTGATGAACTGCGGCGAGATCCAGCGCTGGCGCATCGCCTCGAGGACGTTGGGGTAGTAGTGCGTCGCCCAGTCGTGCACGACCCGGCCGTCGAGGCTGATCGTGTCGTAGAAGCCCTCGTGACCCTCGACGAACTCCTCGATGGCGATCGAGCTCGCACCCTCGCGGGCGTAGCCCTGGAGCGCCTGCTCGAGCTCGTGGTCGGAGTCGACGCGCACCGTGCCCTGGGCGCCGGCGCCCGCGCGGGGCTTGAGGATGAGCGGGTAACCCTCGCGCTCGGCGAACGCGCGCGCCTCCCCGGCCGAGTCGACGGCCGCGCTCGCCGCGGTGGGCACACCCGCCTGGCGCAGCGCCTCCTTCATCGACGGCTTGTCACGGCACAGCCACGTCGTGCGGACGCTCGTGCCGGGGATGCCACAGATCTCGCGGACCTGCGCCGCCGGCATCGTGTGCGCCTCGACCGTCGCCTCGAGCGCGTCGATCCAGACCTTGTCCTGGAAGTAGCGGACCGCCTCGACCATCTGGTCGACGTTCGTCACCGAGCCGACGCGGTAGTAGCCGCGAAGCGCACCGAGCACCTCGTCGCCGAGGTGCGCCTCGTCGGACTCACCGACGCCGTAGACGTTCGCGCCCACCGAGGCGAGGGCGTGCACGAAGCGACGCTGGTTCGCCGGGAACGACGGCTCCACGAAGATGATGTTCACGGCGTCGACGCTATCGGTCCACCGGGAGGCCCGCCACGGACGGCCGCGCGCGCCTCCTGCCGCCGCGCGGGTCGAGCGGCAAAAGCGCGCGCCGGACACTCAGGAGGACGAGACTGGAGCTGCCGCACCTCGGGCAGCACCTCACCCCTTACGGAGGAAGCCATGTCGAGCACCGTCCCGAACGCAGCGTCACCCGACCCGACCGACCCCGCCCCCGACGCACCGAGGACGCGCCGCGAGGCCGCCGCCACGTGGGCGTCCCCCGCGACCTCGTCCGGGTGGTCGGGCGCCCTCATCGCCATGGGCATCCTGTCCGTCATCCTCGGCATCATGGTGCTCGTCTGGCCCAAGGCGACCCTGCTCATCGTGGCCATCCTGTTCGGGCTGCAGCTCATCGTCGCCGGAGCCGTCCGCCTGTCCGTGACGCGCGACCTGCCGAGCGACCCGGGCTGGATCAAGCCGCTCTCCATCGGGCTCGGCGTGCTCTCGATCATCGCCGGCATCATCTGCCTCTTCCGACCCGGCACCTCGCTCGCCGTCATCGCGATCTTCATCGCGATCGGCTGGATCGCCGAGGGCATCGCCGCGCTCGTCCAGGGCTTCGGCTCCGACCGGACGACCGGCACGCGCGTCTTCCTCATCGTCAGCGGCGTCGTCTCGATCCTCGGTGGCCTCGTCGTCGCGATCTTCCCGGGCTCGTCGCTCGTCGTGCTGACCCGCATCGCCGGCATCGCGCTCATCGTCATCGGCATCGTCGAGCTCGTCGCGGCCTTCATGGCGCGCCGCGCCGCCGGCCACGGGAGCACCACGGCGCCGGCCACCGCCTGACCCGCCCGGGGCCACCGGACGGCATACGACAGCGTGGAGGTTCGCGCCCCGTCGAAGGGGTGCGAACCTCCGCGACGCCGGTCGGCTCAGGACGGCTGCGGCAGGTCCTCGAACTCGTAGACGCGGCGGACCTCGACCGACACCTCGTCGAAGAGCGAGGCGAACCTCCCGGCCAGCTCGAGCGCCTGCTCCTTGCTCTCGACGTTGACGAGGGCGAAGCCGCCGATGACCTCGCGCGCCTCGCTGAACGGGCCGTCGGTCACCGTGACACCGGCGCCCTCGGTCTTGCGGACGATCGCGCCGTCCTTGCTCTGCGTCACGCCCTCGGCGGCGAGCAGGACGCCCGACTCGGCGTACTCGGACATGAGCGCGCCCATCGCGTCCTGGAACTCCTGGCTCGGGTTCCACGCCTCGGGGCGGGACTCGTCGATCTTGTGGATCATGAGGTAGCGCATCGGTCTCTCCTTGCGTCTCGTGCCGGGTCCGTCCCAGCCTTCACCACGACGTCGAACGGGCGCGGCCCGACTCGACACTTCGATATTCGAAAGGCTGGCTAGAGCCAGCCGCGCTCCTGGGCCACCCGGGCGGCCTCGGCGCGGGTCGACGTGCCGGTCTTGCCGATGGCCGAGCTGAGGTGGTTGCGGACCGTGCCCGGCGACAGGTGGACGACCCCGGCGATGGCGGCGACGGTGCCACCGCGCAGCGCGACCCCGAGGACCTCGCGCTCGCGCTCGGTCAGCGGGTTGGCTCCGTCGACGAGCGACTCGGTGGCGAGCGACGGGTCGACGACCCGCAGCCCGGCGTGAACCCGCCGCACGGCCTCGGCGAGCTGGCGGGCGGGAGTGTCCTTGACGACGAACCCGGACGCGCCGGCCTCGAGCGCCCGACGCAGGTAGCCCGGGCGGCCGAAGGTCGTGACGACGAGCGTGCGCACACCCGGGAGTGCGTCACGGACGGCGGCCGCGGCGGCGATGCCGTCGATGCCGGGCATCTCGATGTCGAGGAGGCAGACCTCGGCGGCCGAGGCACGTGCGGCGTCGACGACCTCGTCGCCGCGCCCCACCTCGGCCACGACCTCGAGGTCGGGCTCGAGCGCGAGCAGAGCGGCGAGCGCCCCACGCACGAGGGCCTGGTCGTCGGCGAGCAGCACCTTGATCGTCGCGCTCACAACGCCACCTCCAGCACGGTCCCGTGGCCCTCCGGGCCCGTCTCGATCGAGAGCCGACCTCCCGCGGCCTCGACCCTCTCACGCAGCCCGCGTATGCCGTTCCCCTCCGGCCGCTCGCCGAGGCCGCGTCCGTCGTCGCGGACGGTCAGACGGTTCGACTCGAGCTCGACCCAGCAGGCGTCGGCGTCGCTGTGGCGCACGACGTTGGTCGTCGCCTCGCGCAGCACCCAGGCGAGGACCGTGCGGTGGCGCGGGTCGACCGCGCTCGGGTCGTCGGGGACGTGGCCCTCGATGCCGGCGCCGGCGAGCGCCGTGCGCGCCGAGGCGAGCTCGTCACCGAGGCGGGCCACCCGCAGGCCCCCGACGGTCGCCCGGATCTCCGCGAGCGCCTGACGGCTCAGGGCCTGGATCTCGGCGAGCTCGCCCTTGGCCCGCTCGGGGTCGAGGTCGACGAGACGCTCGGCCAGCTCGGCCTTGACCGTGACGACGGTGAGCGAGTGACCGAGCACGTCGTGGACGTCGCGGGCCACGCGCTCGCGCTCCTCGACGATGGCGAGGTCGCGCGACATCCGCTCGTAGTCCTCACCCCGGTCGGTCATGAGCCGGACCGCACCGGTCATCGCACCGACGGCGAAGACGATGATGGCCACGACCCAGGTGCCCTCGTCACGGTCGACGAAGACCGCCACCGCCGTCGCGACCGCCACGCACGCGATGCCCAGGGCGATCGACCACGCGAGCGGCAGCGCGAACATCCCGAACGACACGACGAACGGCAGGAGGCCGAGGCTGCCGGCACCGATGAGCGGGGCCAGCCCGACCGCGCAGCCGATCAGCACGAGCAGGTAGCCGACACCCCGACGCTGCGTCGGCGCGCACCTCCGGTGCAGGCGCTGGAGGTGCTGGGCGCCGAGGCCGTAGACGACGGCGAACGTCAGCACGAGGGCCAGCCCGAGCACGACCTGCCAGACCGGCAGGCCGCTCGAGACGAGCGCGATGACGGGGAAGACGAGGAAGACCAGCCACACCGACTGCACGACCCAGCCGAAGCGCTCCCACGGGCTGCGCCCCGGCGCCGGGGCGGCGGCCGGGGCACCCGGGACGTCGGAGACCGACGCCGACTGGGTCACTGGCGCTCCCGGCCGCGGCGCACGAGGAACACGGCGGCGGTCCCGAAGATCGCGAGCCAGGCGAGCACGTTGACGATCGGCAGCCACAGCGGGTCCTGCGACCCGTCGGGCAGGTAGCCCTCGGTGAGCGGATAGCGCGCCAGGGCGGCATACCCGTAGAGCGGCGTGAACTTCGCGAACGCCAGCAGGGCCCCCGACAGCGGGATGAAGACGTTGCCGAGGAAGGCGAAGATCACCATGGTGCCGCTCGCGGCACCGACCGCTGCCTCGGAGCGGAACGCCGTGCCGACGAGCAGGCCGTAGACGGCGAAGACCGCGGACCCGACGAGGCAGAGCGCCGCACTGAGCACCCAGGCCCGCGCCGACCCGCGGGCGCCGGTCGCGGCACCGAGGGCGAAGGTCAGCAGGATCGGCACGGCCGCGACGGTCATGGCGATGAGGGCCTTCATGGCGATGTAGGAGGAGTCGGCGAGCGGGGTGAGGCCGAGCTGCCGGCCCCAGCCCTGCTGGCGCTCTACGGCCGCGTTGCCGCCGATGCTCGTCGTCGCGGTGACGGCGCCGTAGGCAGCCATGCTGATCATGACGTACATCGCGACGTTGCCGTTGCCGATGGTCGCGTCCTTGGCGTCGACCGTCGCGCCGAAGATGAGGTAGAAGAAGGCGGGCAGCACCGCGGTGAAGAACATGCCCGCCCAGTCGCGCGTGATCCGGCGCATCTCGAGCAGCGTGAAGGTGGCGTTCATCGGACGAGCTCCTCGTCGTGGGTCGTGGCGTCGCGGGTGGCGCGGGCGCCACCGGTGTCATGGGTGTCGCGGCCGTCGCCGGTCAGGGTCATGAAGGCCTGCTCGAGACCGGCGGTGACGATCTCGAGGTCGGTGCCGCCGAGCTCGAGCAGGAGCAGCCGCGCGACGGCGTCGGAGTCGCCGGCCGTGACGAGGACCCGGCTGCCGCGCTCCTCGACCTGGTGCACGCCGTCGACCGTCCGCAGCCTCGCGACGGACTCGGCGACCGAGCCCGGCGGCAGCGTCGCGGAGACCGTGCGCCCGCTCGCCTGCGACCGGATCTCTGCCGTCGTGCCGTCCGCGACGATGCGGCCGCCGGCGACGAGGACGATGCGGTCGGCGAAGGCGTCGGCCTCCTCGAGGTAGTGCGTCGCGAAGACGACGGTGCGGCCCGCACTCGCGTCGGCGTGCATCGTGTCCCAGAAGTCGCGGCGGGCCGTGACGTCCATGCCCGCCGTCGGCTCGTCGAGGACGAGCAGTCGCGGGTCGGGCAGGAGCGCCAGCGCGAAGCGCAGCCGCTGCTGCTCGCCCCCGGAGCACTTGGAGACGCGGCGGTCGGCGAGCGACCTCAGCCCGGCACGGTCGATGACCTCGTCGACCGGTGAGTGGACGGCATACGTCGACGCGATCATCCGGACCGTCTCACGGACGGTGAGGTCGCGCAGGAGCCCGCCCGTCTGGAGGACGGCGGACACCTGCCCGCCGACGACGGCCTCCCGGGGCCGGCGGCCGAAGACCTTCGCCGTGCCGCTCGTCGGCTCGGTGAGGCCGAGCACCATGTCGAGGGTCGTCGTCTTGCCGGCACCGTTCGGGCCGAGGAAGGCGACGACCTCGCCGGGCTCGATGCGCAGGTCGATGCCGTCGACGGCACGGACCTCCGCATCCTGGGACCCGCGGCGGGCAGGGAAGCTCTTGACGAGCGAACGCAGCTCGATCGCCGGCGCCCCCGAGGCGCCGTCGACCGGACGAGGTGTGGTGGTCATGACCCAACTCTCCCGCTCGGCGATGCTCCGCGTCAGCAGCAGGCGTCACGTCCTGCGCGTGACAGGTGTCACGGGGCGGCGAACCGGACAGACTGGCCCCATGGCCGACTTCGAGGTGCACCTCGACTCACCGCTGTCCGCACCCGAGGCGTGGCGGCGGATCCTCGACCTGCGCGCGCACACCGCCGTCATCCCGCTCACGACCGTGACCGGCGAGGCGATGGGCGCGAGCGAGCTCGTCGAGGGGTCGCGCTTCGTCGCGCGGACCGGCGTCGGGCCGGTGGGCTTCGACGACGTCATGGTCGTGCAGTCGATCGTCCAGCCGACGACGCACTCGGCCGGGAGCGCCCGGATCCACAAGGAGGGCAAGGTCGTCCGCGGACGCATCGACCTGCTCGTGACCCCCACGGCCTCCGGGTCGACGGTCGGGTGGACGCAGCGCATCGGGGTGCGGGGCCTGCCCGCGCTCCTGGACCCCGTCGTCGCGAAGGTCGCCGGGGCGGCATACGGCTCGACCCTCCGCAAGCTGCTCGCGCGCGGCTGAGGTGCAGGCGCCCGGCCCGCGCGACACACGAAGTGCCGCGCGGACGCGAGCCGCGTGCGGGGTCACGCCAAGTTGGACGGACTTCGTGTGTCGTGAAGGACCGCGGCGGTCAGCGCCAGCCGAGCTCCGGAGCGACGTGCGTCAGGAGGCTCTCGATGACGTGCGCGTTGTAGTCGACGCCGAGCTGGTTGGGCACGGTGAGGAGCAGCGTGTCGGCGGCGGCGATCGCCTCGTCCTCCGCGAGGTCACGGATCAGCTGGTCGGGCTCACCGGCATACGTCTTGCCGAAGCGCGCCGTCCCGCCGTCGATGTGGCCGACCTGGTCCTGGCTCGCCGACTCGCGGCCGAAGTACGCGCGGTCCCGGTCGTCGACGATGGGGAACACGCTGCGGCTCACGGAGACCCGCGGCTCACGCTCGTGCCCTGCGGCCGTCCACGCGTCGCGGAAACGCTGGATCTGCTCGGCCTGGAGCTGGTGGAAGGGCACGCCGGTGTCCTCGGTGAGGAGGGTCGAGCTCATGAGGTTCATCCCCTGCTCGGCCGTCCACTCGGCGGTGGCCCGGCTGCCGGCGCCCCACCAGATGCGGTCGCGAAGACCGGGCGAATGCGGCTCGATGCGGAGCAGCCCGGGCGGGTTGGGAAACATCGGGCGCGGGTTCGGCTCGGCGAAGCCCCGGCCGGACAGGACGTCGAGGAAGACCTCGGTGTGCTGTCGGGCCATCGCGGCGTGGTCGCCGTCGGTGGGCTCGTAGCCGAAGTAGCGGAAGCCGTCGACGACCTGCTCAGGTGACCCACGGCTGATGCCGAGCTGGAGGCGTCCGCCGGAGATGAGGTCGGCCGCGCCGGCGTCCTCCGCCATGTAGAGCGGGTTCTCGTAGCGCATGTCGATGACGCCGGTCCCGATCTCGATCCGGCTCGTGCGCGCCCCGACCGCGGCGACCAGCGGGAACGGCGACGCGAGCTGGCGCGCGAAGTGGTGGATCCGGAAGTAGGCGCCGTCCGCGCCGAGCTCCTCGGCAGCGACCGCGAGGTCGATGGACTGGAGCAGGGCGTCCGAGGCCGACTGCGTGCCCGAGTGCGGCGAGGGGTTCCAGTGCCCGAACGAGAGGAATCCGATCTTCTTCACGTGCGGTCAACAACGGCGGCGCCCGTGCTCTTCCCGCCGCCGCACACCCACCGGCGCCGGGCGACCGACAATCCGGATCGCCCTCTCGCACCGAACGACGAGGCATGACGCGCCTACGATTTGCCCTCAGCGGGATCCTCGCCGCGGTCGCCGGGATCGCTGCCGGCCACCTCGTCGCAGGCTTCCTCGCTCCCGCATCGTCGCCGGTGCTCGCCATCGGGTCAACCGTGATCGACCTGACCCCCACGCCCGTCAAGGAGTGGGCGATCGCGACCTTCGGCACGAACGACAAGGTGATCCTCCAGGGGTCGGTTCTCGTGGTGACGCTGGTCCTCGCCGCCGTGGCCGGGCTGCTCGCCCGTCGTCGGATGCCCGTCGCCATCGGCTTCATCGTGCTGCTCACCGGCCTCGCCGGTGCGGCCGCGCTGCTGCGGCCGGCGGCCCGCCCGCTCGATGCCCTGCCCGCCGTCGCGGCGATGGCCGCCGGGGTCGCGACCCTCGTCTGGCTCACCGGCCTCGCCCGGACCGCCTCGGGCGACGTCGCCCGCGAGACCACCGGCCCACGGGGCTCGGTCATGACGAACGCCGCCGAGCCGGGGCGCACGTCCACAGCAGGCTCGACCGCCGGACGTCGCCGCTTCCTCGGAGGCGCGCTCGGCGTCACGGCCCTCGCGGTGCTCGCCGCCGTCGGCGGCCAGCTGCGCGCCGGCGCCCAGTCGGTCAAGAAGGTCGTCCTGCCCGCCGCCGCCGACAAGGCGAAGGCGCTGCCGAAGGGCCTCGAGGCGACGGTCTCCGGCATCTCCCCGCTGCGCACCCCGACCGACACCTTCTACCGCGTCGACACCAACCTCGTCGTGCCCCGGGTCGACGTCGACACGTGGACGCTCGAGGTCGACGGCATGGTCGAGAAGCCCTTCACGATGACCTTCGCCGAGCTCGCTGCCATGCCGCTCATCGAGCGCGACATCACCATGACGTGCGTCTCCAACGAGGTCGGCGGCGGCTACATCGGCTCCGCCCGGTGGCTCGGCGTCAAGCTGACCGACGTCCTGGACCGAGCCGGCACCACCGGCAGCCCCGACCAGGTGCTGAGCACCGCCGTCGACGGCTTCACCATCAGCACCCCGCTCGCCGTCGTCCGCGACGGGCGCGACGCGATGATCGCCATCGGCATGAACGGCGCCCAGCTCAGCGACACCCACGGCTTCCCGGCGCGCCTCATCACGCCGGGCCTCTACGGCTTCGTGGGTGCGACGAAGTGGCTCACCAAGCTCACCCTGACGACGTATGCCGCCGACCAGTCCTACTGGACGAAGCGGCAGTGGGCGACCGATGCCCCGATCAAGACGAGCGCACGCATCGACACTCCCGAACCGCTGTCGACGATCAAGGCCGGCACGACTGCCATCGGCGGCGTCGCCTGGGCCCAGCACCGCGGCGTCGGCACCGTCGAGGTCAAGATCGACGACGGGCAGTGGCAGAGGACGAAGCTCGGTCCCGACGTCGGCATCGACTACTGGCGCCAGTGGTACCTCGAGTGGGACGCCAAGCCCGGACTCCACCGCATCGCCGTGCGTGCCACCGACCTCAAGGGTCAGGTGCAGAGCACCGAACGCGCCACGCCGTTCCCCAGCGGGTCGAGCGGCATCCAGGAGGTGGTGGTGACCGTCGCGTGAACGCATACGGCCAAGAACCCGCGAAAAAACCTCTCCGACAAGCAATCCGGAGCCACAGCGGCACCGAATCCCCCATGACCGTGCACCACACAGCCACAAGGAGTGACTGACATGAAGAGCACCATGAAGACCCGTACCGGCCTCGTCGCCCTCGCCATCGCCCTGCCCCTGAGCCTCGCGGCCTGCGGCAGCTCCAGCGACAACACCGCCGCCGCCGGTGGCAGCACGCCCGCCGCGACGTCCTCGGACGCCATGACGAGCACACCCTCCGACACGATGACCTCGTCCGAGTCGATGGACGCCGCTGCGGCCGTCTTCGGTGAGGGCTGCGCCGCGGTGCCGAAGGATGGCGCCGGCTCGTTCAACGGCATGGCCACCGCGCCCGTGGCGACCGCCGCGAGCGCCAACCCGCTGCTCTCGACGCTCGTCACCGCCGTCAAGACGGCCGGCCTCGTCGACACCCTGAACTCGGCTCCCGAGATCACCGTCTTCGCGCCCGTCAACGACGCGTTCGCCAAGATCCCGGCCGCCGACCTCAAGAAGGTCCTCGCCGACAAGCCGACCCTCACCAAGATCCTCACGAACCACGTGGTGGCCGGCAAGCTCTCGCCGGACCAGCTCGCGGGCGACCACAAGACGCTCGCCGGCACGACGATCACGGTCAAGGGCTCTGGCGAGAACTTCACCGTCGGCAAGGCCGACGCCAAGGTCATCTGCGGCAACGTCCCCACCGCCAACGCCACGGTGTACATCATCGACGGCGTCCTGATGCCCTGATCGCCACCTGACCAGGCTGACGCAGACCACGACGACGGGCGACACAATGGATCCCATGTCACGGTTCTCGGTGGTTCCCTCCGGCGATGAGTCGCCGGGGGGACCCGCCCGCCCAGCCACCCTGGAGCAGCTGCTCCACCGAGCGGCGACGGGGGACGAGACGGCGTTCGCAGAGCTCTACGACGCCGTCTCCTCCCGGCTCTTCGGTCTCGTCCGCCGGGTCGTGCGCGACCCAGCCCAGTCCGAGGAGGTCACCCAGGAGGTGTTCCTCGAGATCTGGCGGCACAGCGCACGGTTCGACCCGAGCAAGGGTGCGGCTCTCTCGTGGATGCTCACCATCGCTCACCGCAAGGCCGTCGACCGGGTCCGGTCGGCGGAGGCAGCCCGCCACCGCGACGAGGGATACGGCGCCAGCAACCAGGACGTCACCCACGACTCCACAGCGGAGGCCGTCGTCGAACGGCTCGATGCGGAGCGGGTTCATCGGGCGCTAGAGACGCTCACACCGGTCCAGCGGCAGGCCCTCGAGCTGGCCTACCTCTCGGGATACACCCACACGGAGGTGGCCACCATGCTCGACCTGCCACTCGGGACCGCCAAGACACGCATACGTGATGGACTGATCAGACTACGAGACACGTTGGGGGTGACACTGTGAGCGAAGACATCCACGCACTCTCGGGTGCCTACGCCGTGGACGCCCTCGACGACGTCGAGCGAGCGCGCTTCGAGCGCCACCTCGCCGGCTGCACCGCCTGCCAGGCCGAGGTCGAGAGCCTCGTCGCCGCAGCATCGGAGCTGTCGGTGCTGACCGAGGCCGCTCCGCCGGCGTCGCTCCGGGCCAAGGTGCTCGCCGAGATCGCGACCGTCCGCCCACTGCCGCCCCTCACGGCACCGCAGCACGACTCCGCCGACGAGGACGTCACGTCGTCCACGCCCCCGGAGCCCGTGCAGGCTCCGGCCGCCACCGCAGCCCCCGCCACCGAGGTCGAGCACGCCGACGACCTCACCGAGCGTCGCCGGTCCCGCGCCCCCCGTGGGCTCGCCCGGGGCTGGCGGGTGGTCGTCGCCGCCGCCACCGTGGCCGTGCTCGCCATCGGCGGGTTCACGGTCTGGAAGCAGATCGACAAGGACCCGTCCCGAGCCATCGCCGACCAGGTGCTCGCGGCCCCCGACGCCACGCGCTACGGGCAGCGGCTCGCCGGCGGCGCGACGGCCACCGTCGTCCGCTCCAACGCGCTCCACAAGGCCGTCATCGTCACGTCCGGCATGTCGCAGCCGCCCTCGGGCAAGGTCTTCCAGCTGTGGCTCCAGGACGCGACGGGTCACATGACCTCGGCGGGCCTCATGCCCGGCGGCGGAGACCAGGTGGTCGTGCTGAGCGGCGACGCCAGCCACTCGAAGGGCGCCGGCATCACGGTCGAGCCCGAGGGCGGGTCCGACCAGCCGACCTCCAACCCCGTCGCGTTCATCGCCTTCGCCTGAAACAACCGGTCGCCCGGACGTCGGGCGGTCACGAGCTCGCTCCCGGCTTCCCCAGCTGGAGCTCGTGACCGCCCGACCTCCGTGCCCGCGGCAGGAGTCGCCCCACCCGCTGCCGACCGGTCACCCCTGGTACGGCGGTGCGACGCCCCAGCCCCATCGTGGAGTCGGAGCGTGTTCGACCGGTGCGGCGCCGGGCTGGGAGTTCTCCATGGCGAGCCGGGTGCCCCACTCGAGGTAGCCGATGATCGCCGCCCGGAACTCCGGGTCGGCGGGCAGCTCGGCGTCGTCGGCCGCCAGGCTCATCGTGGCTGCGAACCGGTGCCGTTGCGCTGGAGTGATGGCCAGCCCGAGGTGGTGGCGCAGCATCGACTCATACCCGCCGTGCCGCTCCGTGTACGTCGCAGGACCGCCGAGCACCTCGGCCCACCAGTCCGCGACGTGCGCTCGATGATGCTCCGACACCCCGCCCGGGAAGAAGCCCGACAGGGTCTCGTCGAGCTCGACGCGGTCGTAGAAGCAGTCGATCATCCGGCGCAGCGGCCCAAGACCGCCGGCCCACTCGTAGAGCGTCGGCAACTCCGGTTCGTGGACTCCACCCATGTCGCCAGTCCACCTCACACGGCGGCCTGCCGCACCCGGATTGATCGTGAATGGCCCGGTTGCAGCCATGTCGGGACGTCCGTCGACGGGAGCCGCCGGCTTCGGCAGCAGCGCACGGCCGGGTCGGCCCGGTACGTTCTCGTGCCATGGACTGGGCGATGACCGAGCGTCACGGGCACGGGCTCGTCATCGGGAAGTTCTACCCCTTCCACGCCGGCCACCAGGCCCTCGTGCGCGCGGCGACGAGCTCGTGCGACCGCGTCACCGTCGAGGTCATGGCGCACACCGTCGAGTCGATCCCCGTCGACGTCCGCGTGGGCTGGGTGCAGGCCGAGCACCCGACCGCGCGCGTCGTCGCAGCCCCGGACGACCACGACGTCGACTTCGACTCGCCGGTCGCCTGGGACCTCCACATGGAGGTCATCACCTCGCACCTGGACGGGCCCGTCGACGCCGTCTTCACGAGCGACGCCTACGGCGAGGAGATGGCCCGCCGACTCGGCGCGACGTGGGTGCAGGTCGACCCCGGCCGTGCCTCGACCCCGATCTCTGGCACCGCCGTGCGCGCCGACGTCGCGGGCTCCTGGTGGGCGCTGCCGTCGCCGGTCCGGGCGTGGTTCGCCAAGCGCGTCGTCGTCGTCGGCGCCGAGTCGGCGGGCACGACGACGCTGGCCGACGCCCTGGGCGCGCACTACGGCACGACGGTCGTCCCCCGGTTCGGGCGTGAGTGGACCGACCGGCGTCCTGGCGGGGCGACCGCGCCGTGGCACACCGCCGAGTTCGACCTCGTGGCTCGAGAGCAGGCCGCCCTCGAGGATGCCGGGGCCGCCGCCGCACCGCGACCGCTGCTCGTCTGCGACACCGACGCCCTCGCGACGACGCTCTGGCACGAGCGCCACCTCGGCACCCCGTCGCCCAGCGTGCAGGCCTTCGCCGACGCGAGACCCGCTCCGGCTCTCTACGTCCTGACCGGCGACGAGACCCCCTCCGTCCAGGACGGCACACCCGAGGGCGAGCCCGTGCGCGCAAGGACTCAGGACCGGTTCCGCGAGGAGCTCGCGTCGCGCGGCGTGCCGTGGGTCGAAGTTCGAGGCTCGCGCGAGGAACGGCTGGCCGCGGCCGTCGCCGCCGTCGACGAGGTCGTCG
Source organism: Terracoccus sp. 273MFTsu3.1 (assembly GCF_000383675.1). Lineage (GTDB taxonomy): Bacteria > Actinomycetota > Actinomycetes > Actinomycetales > Dermatophilaceae > Terrabacter. The sequence goes on from NZ_KB911820.1 coordinate 27,559, forward strand.
CTGCCGCTTGGGACCTCGCCGACCCGGTGGGCTGAGGGACCAGCGCGACACGGATCGACGATCGCACCGCAGGTCAGCCGCCGGTCAGCCGCCGGTCAGCCGCCGCCGCGGGCCGCGGCCGTCAGGAGACGGCGGGCGGCCAGCGCCGATCACGCCACTCCGCCCAGGAGGCGAAGCCCGCCGGAGGGTCGTCGACGGGTTCGCTGCCGTCGAGCTCACCCGGTGTCGGGACCTCGATGCTCGTGGCCCACGCGTCGAGCTCCTCGTCGGACATGTGCCACGTCGTGCGCGACGCCTCGGCCAGACGCTGCTCCAGACGACGCCGCTGCTCGGCCCGAGTCAGCTCGAGGTAGTGCATCTCCACCCCCGCACCCCGGTCGGCGGCGGCCTGACGCAGCGCGGAGCGCTCGTCCCGGCCCCACAGGCCGTAGTCGATGACGACGTTGGTGCCGAGCTCGAGGGCGCGCAGACCGACCTCGATGAGCCGGCCCTCGATGACGTCCTGCGCCGACGGCGGGTTGTCCTGCCCGTAGAGCGCCTTGACCCACTCGTCCTTCGTCAGACGAAGGGCCCGCTGCTCGACCTCGAGGCGCCGGGCGGCGGTGGTCTTGCCGGTCCCGGGCAGTCCCACGGTGAGGAACAAGGTCGGGGGTCTCATCGATCACCTTCCGTGCGAGCGGTTCGGTTCCATCATCGCCGACCACGTCACCGTTCCTGCGCGAGCAGCGACCCGCTGGCTAGTCTCGACCTCAGAGCCAGCCAGCGTCGAGGGAGGCCACGATGAGGTTCATGCTGATGATGCACGTGGGGCAGGACGACGGCCGCGAGGTGCTCGAGTGGGCCCAGGAGGACATCGCGGCCATGATCGAGTTCCAGCGGGCCTTCGACCGCGAGCTCGAGGAGAACGGCGAGATGGTCTTCAACGCCGGGCTCGCGTGGCCCGACCAGGCCCGCATCGTGACCTACACCGACGGGACTCCCGCCGTCAGCGACGGGCCGTTCCCACCCGGGCGGGAGTTCCTCATCGGCTTCTGGGTCGTCGAGTGCGACAGCGAGGAACGGGCGTACGCCATCGCTGCGAAGGCGTCGTCGTCACCCGGCCCCGGTGGGGCGCCGACGGGCGTCCCGATCGAGGTGCGCCCGCTCGCGGGCCCACCGCCGGTGGACGCCTGACCGACGGGCGCACCGACGACACGGGGAGACCCGTACCGCACCGCCGCCCGGACGGGCCACCCAGCCATCCGGACGCTGACGATCCCGCCGGGGCGCCGGGTCGCGTTGTACGTTGTCGCCATGAGCGACACCCCCGTGTCAGGCGGGTCCACCGGGCCGACGGGCCCGGACGAGCAGTTCACCGTCCCCGTGCCCCACGTGCCGCGCGGCCCTGGTGCCGGCGCGGCCGGGCCCACGACACCTGCGGCTGCGGCTCCGACGCAGGCCATCCCCGTCTTCGAGCCGACGCGTGAGCTGCCCACGGCCGACCCGTCGTGGCCTGCCCCGGCGCCGACCGCGCCACCCGTGCCGCCGAATCCGTATGCCGGACAGCCGGTTTGGCCGGCCACGCCCAGTCCCAGCCGAGCCGCCGACGAGACGGTCGACCCGCTGCTCGGTCAGATCGGCGTCGCGCTCTTCTGGATCACCGTCGGCTGGTGGCTCTTCGTCCTCATCCGCGTGCTCGGCTTCCTCACCCGTCACGGCGTCACCGACACGATCCTCATCCGGACCATCGACCTCGGCGCCGAGGAGACCGTCGTCGCGGCCGTCCTGTCGGTCCTCGCCGCCCTGCTGCTCCTCCTCGGTCGCGGGCGAGCCGGCCGCTCGCCCCTCGGGTGGGCCTCCCTCGCCCTCGCCGTCGTCACGGTCGGCGTCGCCGTGTGGCGTCTCCTGCCGTGACCGGGAACGCTTGAGCGCGAGCGGGATCCGATGCTCACCCCCTCAGCAGCCCAGGTCGTCGCGGACGCCTACGGTCTCGACGGCACGGTGGCCCTGACCGGCCCGGTCGCCCGCGGTCAGCTCGGCCAGGTCTGGCGGCTCGACACCGGTGACGGCAGCCACGCCGTCAAGGAGTGGTTCGCGACGCCCGACCTCGGCGAGGCCTCGAGGGACGCCGACCTCGTCGCGGCGGCCCGCGATCAGGGCGTGCTCACCCCACGGATCCTGCGGACGACCGACGGCGACGTGGCCACGACCGTCGCCACCGCGGACGGCGAGACGGCCGTCCGGGTCTTCGAGTGGGTCGACCTGCAGCCGCGGTCCCGCCGGCTCGACCCGGTCGCGGTCGGGCGCACGCTCGCGGGACTGCACCGGGCGGGCGCGCCGTCGGACGAGGCCGTCGACAACTGGTTCGCGACGGGCTTCGGCGAGCAGCGGTGGCGCGACCTGCACCAGCGGGTCCTCGCGGAGGGCGCGCCGTTCGCCGGGCAGCTCGGCGCGCTCGTCGACGAGCTCGTCGCCGTCGAGTCCGTCGTCGAGCCGCACGAGTCGCCCATCGTCTGCCACCGCGATCTCTGGGCCGACAACGTGCTCGCCACGACCGGCGGTGAGGTCTGCGTCATCGACTTCGAGAACCTCGGCCCGGCCGACCCGAGCCAGGAGCTCGCCATGGTGCTCTTCGAGTTCGGCGACGACGACCCGGCCCGCGCGCGGCGGCTTCACACGGCATACCGCGAGGCCGGTGGTCCGGGACGGGTGTCCCGCCGCGGGCACTTCACCATGCTCGTGGCCGAGCAGGCCCACATCGGCCAGCTCGCCTGCTCGCGCTGGGTCGGTGCGAGCAGCGAAACGGAGCGCGAGCGCCTCGCCGCCTGGTTCCTCGAGATCCCCGACGACCCCGTGACGCTGCCGCGCATCGACCGGGTGCTCGCCGCCGTCACCTGAGCTCGGCGAGCACCACAGCACGCTCTCCTCAGGCCCGGACGACCCGCAGGGTCCGCACCTCGAAGGCACCGAGCTCCACCGGCACCACGCCGTCGAGGACCGGGACCGCGCCGTCGTCGAGCGGCTCCTCGAGGAGCGACGCCGTCGTCACCGAGCCGACCGTGAGGTCGAACTGCAGCGTTCCGCGGGCCCGCCCGCCGAGCGACTCGTAGACCCGGACGACGAGGTCGCCCGAGCGGTCGGCGGCCTCCTTGACGCTCGACACCACGATGCCTTCACCGGTCACGGTGACGAGCGGCGCGACGGCGCGGGCGCCCCTGACCCGTCGGGACGGTGTCCCCATGAGCGCGCCCTCGCGCGTGGCGACGTCGGCGTCGGCCCCGATGACGAGCCCGTAGCGGTGCGTCTGCACACCCTGGTCGGTCTCGGGGTCGGGGAAGCGCGGGGCCCGAAGCAGCGACAGGCGCAGCGTCGTGACGACGTCGTCACCGGCGACGTCGCGGGTCACGTCGTGGCCGTAGACCGAGTCGTTGACGAGGGCGACGCCGAAGCCGCGCTCCTCCGCGAGCACGAAGCGGTGCATCGACGTCTCGAACTTCGCCGCCTCCCAGCTCGTGTTCGTGTGCGTGACCCGCCGGTGGAAACCGAACTGCGTCTCGGCGGCGACGTGCTCGGCGCGCACGTCCAACGGGAAGGCGACCTTGAGGAACTTCTCGCTCTCGTGCCAGTCGGTCCGCTGGTCGATCTCGAGCAGCCGGGCTCCTGGTGCAAGCGAGAGCTCCTGTCGCACGGTGGAGTCGGGCGAGATGCGCCGCTCGACGACGACCCGCGCCACACCCTCCCCGTCGACCGACGCCGACAGCGCGCTCACCTCGCGCAGGTCGGTGACCCTGTTGCGGTAGTAGCGGTCGACGTCCCACGCGTCCCACCGGTTCGGGACGTCCTGGTGCAGCTGGAGGAGGTTGCCCTCGTGGCCGGACGCGATCGCGTCGCGTCCTGTGGCGAGGTCGACGGCCGAGGTGACGAGCCCCTCGGCCGACACGGTCACCGCCACGACACCGTTGTCGAGCACCCAGCCCCCGTCGCGCTCGCTCAGCGACACGGCACACGCCCCCGGGCCGGCGGGCTCCCGCTCGACGACGCCGCCGGCGGGGACTCCGGCACGCTCGAACGGCGCGGCGTTGGCCTCGAGGGCCGTGTCGCCCTCGCCGACGAGCGCCGCGAGCGAGCGCGCGACGATCGCCTCGGCCGCCTCGGTGACCCGGGCGTACTGCTCGACCGCCTCGCGGTGCACCCACGCGATCGACGTGCCGGGGAGGATGTCGTGGAACTGCTGGAGCAGCACCTGCTGCCACAGGGCGTCGAGCTCGTCGTGGGGGTATGCCGTCCCCGCCCGGACGGCGGCCGTGACCGCCCACAGCTCCGCCTCGACGAGCAGGTGCTCGGTGCGACGGTTGCCCTGCTTGGTCCGGTGCTGCGACGTCAGCGTCGCGCGGTGCAGCTCGAGGTAGAGCTCCCCGACCCAGACGGGTGCCTGCGGCAGCTGCTCCCGGGTGCGCTCGAAGAAGGCGTCCGGGTGCTCCCAGCGCACCCTCGGGCTGCCCTCGAGGTCGGCGAGGCGGCTCGCCCGGCCCGTCATCTCGCGGGTCGTGCCGCCCCCACCGTCGCCCCACCCGACGGGCGCGATCGAGCCCGTGGCGGCCCGGCTCTCGCGGAACTGACGCGAGGCCAGGGCGACCTCCGCGCCGGAGAGCTGCGCGTTGTAGGTGTCCATGGGCGGGAAGTGGCTGAGGACGCGGGAGCCGTCGATGCCCTCCCAGAGGAAGGTGTGGTGCGGGAACGTGTTGACCTGGTTCCACGAGATCTTCTGGGTGAAGAACCACTCGAAGCCCGCCCGACGCATCAGCTGCGGCAGGGCCGGGGAGTAGCCGAAGCTGTCGGGCAGCCAGACGCCGCGGCAGCGGATGCCGAGCTCGGTCTCGAAGAAGCGCTGGCCGTGGAGGAACTGGCGCACGAGCGACTCGCCCGAGGGCATGACGGTGTCGCTCTCGACCCACATGCCGCCGAGCGGGACGAAGCGGCCGGCGTCGACGGCCGCCTTGACCCGCTCCCAGACCTCTGGCCGGTGCTCCTTGATCCACGCGTACTGCTGCGCGCTCGACATGCCGTAGACGAAGTCGTCGGTCTCGTCGATGAGCGTCGTCATCGACGCGGTGGTGCGGGCGACCTTGCGGATGGTCTCGCGCACGGGCCAGAGCCACGCGCTGTCGATGTGGGCGTGGCCCAGGGCGGAGATCTCGTGGGCGCTCGCCTCTGCGGGGCGGGCCAGCACGTCGACGAGGGCGGAGCGTGCGTCGGCCGCCGTCTCGGCGACGTGCTGGAGGTCGAGACGGTCCATGGCGTCGTCGAGCGCCTGGAGCACCTGCATCCGGCGCGGTCCGGCAGGCAGCTCGGCCTGCAGCTCGAGGAGCACCTCGACGTCGAGGGCGAGCTCGAAGACGTCGCGCTCGAAGACCGCGAGGTCGAGGCGGCCCGTTCGGTAGAGCCGCGCCGACGAGCTCGTGACGATGTCGCCCTCGCGGGTCGGCACGAAGGGGTTGCCCGCGACGAGGATCGGGTTCGAGGCGGCCTCGACGTAGAGCTCGACGATCTGCCCGGCCTCGGCCTGGTCGGCGACGAGGACCCACTGGTTGCGCGGGTTGAGCGACTTCACCGGCGTGCCGTCGGCGCGGTAGACGAGCCCCTCGCACTGGAAGCCGGTCATGTCGCGGTCGAAGCCGAGGTCGGCGACGACCTCGACCCGGCGTCCGGCCCAGTGCGCCGGCACCTGCCCCGTGAGCCGGAACCACGTCGTGCCCCAGGCCGCACCCCACGGGGTCCCGACGGCATACGGCGTGTAGTCGAGGGCGAGGCCCTCGACCGGCGCGACCGGCTCGCCGGGCAGCTCGTGCCACTCGGCCGCGAGCGGTACCGACTCGGCATGGACGGCCGGGAGGATGCGCTCCTTGAGGACGCGCGTCACGCGCCCCACGGTCAGGGGGATGTCGTCGTGCATGGCTGCCTCTCGGGAGTGCGGGTCCACGGGGGTCGGTCCGTCGACGCGACCCCGACGGGTCCCCGCACGAGTGGCGACCCCCGGCATATCGTGACCGCGTGACGAACATCGGACGCCTCATGCTCGCGCAGGTCAGGTCGATCGGCTCGCGCAACGCCTGCCTGTCGCCGGGCGATGTGCCCGGCGGCCCGTGGGTCGCGCGCGGCGGACGGACCTACCGCACCGGGGCGAGCGGCAGCACGAGCGAGGCCATCACCCGAGCGCGCGCGATCCGCTCGGTCACGAGCGTGCGCGGCTACCAGGAGGTCGGTCGGGCGGACCTCTTCATCCAGGTCATCCCCTTCGCGTCACCGGAGGACGCCCGCGTGGCCGTGACCGAGCTGCGCGCCCTCCCGCGGACGATGCCGCAGAGCAAGGGCCTCTCCGACGTCGGGGAGCTGCGGGCGGTCGAGGCGCCAGACGCGTCCGGCACGACGCACGTGGAGGCGGCCGAGCAGGCGTTCGTCCTCGACGGCGAGCACTCACGCACGCTCACGGTGTGGTGCGTCGTGGGCAGCACGGTCGTCGTGGCGGCGCTCGGTGGGCGGGCCGAGGCGGTGCGGTGGCCGCAGCTCGCGGCGATCGTCGAGGCGCAGGCGGCCGCGCTCGGCTGAGCGGGGCCTCGGCCGACGAGGAGTGTCAGCCGCGACCGAGGATGCGGCTGAGGAAGCCGGAACCGGACGCCTTCTCGGACTCCGCGTGACCCGGGCAGCGCTGGCCCGCGGGCACGGTGCGCATGACCTGGTCGACGTGCTGGCCGCAGCCGGCCCACGTCGTCTTGCCGCAGGTCTTGCAGGTGGCCGCTCGGCACATGGTCGCTCTCCTCGGTCGGTTGATACCCATGGGGGTATGTGTCGTGCCCGACGATAGCCGACGCCGGGCGCGCGTCCAAGCGCGCGCAGCGACGGGGGTGCGGCTCAGCGACGGGGGGTGGCTCGGCAGCACGGGTACGGCTCAGCGGGCGGCATACGGCTGAGCGGCGCCGGAGCGCTCCCGGGTCGGTGAGCGGGAGCGGCGCTGCCGGGACGGGTCAGCGCTGCTGCCAGTCGGGACCGAGGCGGACGACGTCGCCCACGACGACGACGGCCGGAGCCTGCACGCCGCGCTCAAGGGCCAGCTCGGCGATCGTGCCGACCGTCCCGACCGTGGTGCGCTGGTCCGGCGCGAAGCCGCGCTCGACGACCGCGACGGGGCAGTCGGCCGACCGCCCGTGCAGGGCGAGCAGCTCGGTCGTGCGGGCGAGCTGGGTGACGCCCATGAGCAGGACGAGCGTGTGGTCGCCGCCCGTCGGGAGCACCGGGATGTCCTCGTGGCCCGTGACGACCGTGAAGCCGCGCGCGACGCCGCGGTGGGTCACGGGTATGCCGGCCGCCGCGGGCACGCTGACCGCGCTCGTCACGCCCGGCACCACCTCGACGCGTATGCCGTGTGCCTCGCAGGCGTCGCGTTCCTCGCCTCCGCGTCCGAGGACGTAGGGGTCTCCGCCCTTGAGGCGCACGACACCGAGGCCGCGCTGAGCCTCCTCGACGAGGATGTCGTTGATGCGCGACTGCGGCACCGGGTGGTTGCCGGGCGTCTTGCCGACGTCGATGACGCGCACCGAGGCGGGCAGACGGCCGATGACGGCGCGGGGCGCGAGGCGGTCGACGACGACGACGTCGGCCGAGGCGAGCAGCTCGTGGCCGCGGGCCGTGAGCAGGCCGTCGACCCCGGGCCCGCCGCCGACGAGTGCCACCCAGCCGCGACGGCCGTGCGTGCGGGTGCGGCGCAGGTCGAGGGAGCCCGAGACGAGCGCCCGCTCGACCCCGTCGCGGACCGTCACGGCCAGACCGGGGTCGCCGGCGGCATACGCAGCCACGGTGACCCGGCCGTCGGGGGTGGTCACGTCGGCTCGGGCGGCGACGCTCGCGGTCGTGCCTGCGGCGTCCGTGGCGTCGACGCACCAGAGGCGCAGGGCCTCGGCGTCGGCGGCGACCTCGCGGTCGACGGACGGCTCGCCCGTCGCCGTGTGGGCGAACCAAGCGCCGTCGAGATCGGCGGAACCGGCGTAGTCGCGCTCGACCCACTCGACGCGGCCGGCCACGGCCAGCTCGCGTAGGTCCTCGCACAGCCAGGGGGCCACGACCCGTACGACCGCGCCCTCGTCGAGGAAGGCCCGGACCCGGCGCGCGGACACCGGTCCGCCCCCGACGGCGACGACGAGGCGGCCGGTCAGGTCGAGGACGACCGGCAGGGCCGGCTTCAGATCTCCCATTCCTCGTCACCCTCGGGCTGCGTCGGGGCGTCGGCGGCCGTGGGCAGCGTCGCGCCCACCATGCCGGCAGCGACAGTGCGTCCGTCGTGCGCGTCGATGAGCAGGAACGACCCGCCGCGGCGCGAGGTCGAGTAGTTCTCGACCGGGACCGGCGCCGCCAGTCGGAGCGTCACGAGGCCGATGTCGTTGAGCGACAGCGCGTCTGCAGGGACCGTGTGGAGCCCGTCGAGGTCGAGGGCGCCGTCGAGCGACCGGACGGCCGTCTGCACCGTGCGCGAGCCGTGCTTGAGCAGCAGGCGCTGGGCCGGGCGCAGCGGAGCGTCACCCAGCCAGCAGACGACGGCCTTGATGTCCTGCGTCGGCTCGGGGGCGTCGGAGGCAGCGGCGATGACGTCGCCGCGCGAGATGTCGATCTCATCGGTGAGCCGGAGCGTCACCGACTGCGGCGCGAAGGCCTCCTGGAGCTCACGGTCACCGAGGTCGATGCCGGCGACGGTCGTGCGGCGGCCGGACGGGAGGGCCACCACCTCGTCACCGACGCGCACGACGCCCGAGGCCACCTGGCCGGCATACCCCCGGTAGTCGCGTTGCGCCTCGTCGCGGGCCGCACCCTGGGGCCGGATGACGAGCTGGACCGGCAGGCGGAAGGACTCGTTCGCCGGGTCGTCCGACGGCGGGAGCGCCTCGAGCAGCTCGAGGAGGCTCGGGCCGGCGTACCAGGGCGTGCGCGGCGAGCGCTCGGCGACGTTGTCGCCGTCGAGGGCGCTGACCGGGATGGCGATGGCGTCGACGACGCCGAGCTCGCGGGCCACGGCCTGCACCTCGGACTCGACGCGGTCGTAGACCTCCTGCGAGAAGTCGACGAGGTCGATCTTGTTGACCGCGACGACGACGTGCGGCACCCGGAGCAGCGCGGTCACCGCGAGGTGGCGGCGGGTCTGCTCGAGCACGCCCTTGCGCGCGTCGACGAGGAGCACGACGACGTCGGCCGTCGAGCTGCCGGTGACGGTGTTCCGGGTGTACTGCACGTGGCCGGGGCAGTCGGCGAGGACGAACGAGCGGTTGGCCGTCGCGAAGTAGCGGTAGGCGACGTCGATGGTGATGCCCTGCTCGCGCTCGGCGCGCAGGCCGTCGGTGAGCAGCGCGAGGTCGGCGGCGGTGAGGCCACGGTCGCGGCTGACCCGCTCGACGGCGGCGAGCTGGTCGGACAGGACCGACTTCGTGTCGTGGAGGAGTCGTCCGACGAGCGTCGACTTGCCGTCGTCGACCGAGCCGGCCGTGGCGAGGCGGAGCAGCGTCCCGCGGGCCGCACCGGCGACGGCGACCGGGTCGAGGACCGGCGTGGTCTGCGTGGAGGCACTCATGTCAGGCTGTCCTTGTCTTGGGGCCCCCGCGACGTATCGGAGCGAGGGACGAGCGGAGAACGTCGTGGGGAGTTCAGAAGTACCCCTCCTTCTTGCGGTCCTCCATGGCTGCCTCGGAGATCCGGTCGTCGGCGCGCGTCGCGCCGCGCTCGGTCAGGGTCGAGGCGGCCACCTCGACGACGATCTCGGCGTTCGTGCGGGCCGGGGACTCGACGGCCCCCGTGCACGACATGTCGCCGACGGTGCGGTAGCGCACGAGGCGCGTCTCGACCGTCTCGTCGTCACGCGGGCGGCTCACCGGCCCGACGGCGAGCCACATGCCGTCGCGCTGGAAGACCTCGCGCTCGTGGGCGTAGTAGAGCGGTGCGAGCGGGATGTCCTCGCGGTCGATGTAGCGCCAGATGTCGACCTCGGTCCAGTTGCTGATCGGGAAGACACGCACGTGCTCGCCCGGCCGGTGCCTGGGATTGAAGAGGTTCCACAGCTCGGGGCGCTGGTTCTTCGGGTCCCACTGGCCGAACTCGTCGCGGAGGCTGACGATGCGCTCCTTGGCGCGCGCCTTCTCCTCGTCGCGACGGCCGCCGCCGAAGACGCCGTCGAAACGGTTGTCGTTGATGGCGTCGAGCAGCGGGAGCGTCTGGAGCGGGTTGCGGGTGCCGTCGGCGCGCTCGCGCAGCCGGCCGTCGTCGATGTAGTCCTGCACGCTCGCGACGACGAGCCGCAGGCCGAGCCGCTCGACCGTCTCGTCGCGGTAGGCGAGCACCTCGGGGAAGTTGTGGCCCGTGTCGACGTGCAGCACCGGGAAGGGGATCGGCGCCGGCCAGAAGGCCTTCGTCGCGAGGTGGAGCATGACGACGGAGTCCTTGCCGCCGCTGAAGAGCAGCGCGGGACGCTCGAGCTCCCCGGCCATCTCGCGGATGACGAGGATCGCCTCGGCCTCGAGGGCGTCGAGGTGGGTGAGGCGGCGGTCGTCGGCGTCGCCCGCGGGCACGACGGCGAAGGCCGTGTCGTCCGCAGCGCTGTCGTCGGCGGCCACGCGAGTGGTCGGGGTGCTGGTCGTCGTCATGTGTGGAGTCCGCACTCGGTCTTGGCGAAGCCGGCCCAGCGACCGGCACGAGGGTCCTCGCCGGGCTCGACCCGGCGGGTGCACGGCTCGCAGCCGATCGACGGGTAGCCATCGGAGAGAAGGGAGTTGACCTCGACCTGGTGCTCGGCGGCATACGCCAGGAGCTCGTCGAAGCTCCACGCGGCCAGCGGGTTGATCTTGACGAGGCCGTTCTTGGCGTCCCAGGTGACGAGGGGCGTGTCGGCGCGGGTGGGGCCCTCCTCGCGGCGGACGCCGGTGACCCACGCCTCGTACAGCGGGAGGGTGCGAGCCAGCGGCTCGACCTTGCGCATCTGGCAGCACAGTGCCGGGTCGCGCTCGTAGAGGCGGGCGCCGTACTTCTCGTCCTGCTCGGCGACCGTCAGCTCGGGCATGACGTTCACGAGGGTGATCGGCAGGTCCTCCGCGACGATGTCGCGCGTCACGAGGGTGTCGGAGAAGTGGTAGCCGGTCTCGAGGAAGAGCACGTCGACCCCCGGAGCGAACCGCGAGACGACATGCGGCAGCACGGCATCCGCCATCGAGCAGGCAACGGCGAGGCTGCCGTCGAAGTGGAAGGCGGCCCAGGCGGCGACCTCGTCGGCGGTCGGCTCGTGCTGCCCGTCGGCGCCGAGCGTCGCGGTGAAGTCGTCGACGATCGCCTTGAGCTCGGCCTCGCTGCGCCGCCTGCGGGGCACCTTCGGGGTCGCGAGGGGAACTGCGGTCACAGGAGTGCTCCTTCGTCTGCTCGGCGGGTCCACGACGAGAAGGTCTCGCCGGACTCGCGCTGGTCGAGGAAGGTCCGCACGACGCGCTCGACGTAGTCGGGCAGGTCGTCGGCCGTCACCTTGAGGCCGCGGACCGTGCGTCCGAGGCCGGCCTCGTCGCGGTCGACGGAGGCGAGGCCGCCGCCGAGGTGCACCTGGAAGCCGGGCACCTGCTCCCCGTCGATCGTCACGAGCTGGCCCTTGAGGCCGATGTCCGCGACCTGGATGCGGGCGCACGAGTTCGGGCAGCCGTTGACGTTGAGGCTGATGGGGGTGTCGAGCTGCTCGGTGACGTCGGCGAGACGCTGCTCGAGCGCAGCGATCGTCGTCGCCGCCGTCGCCTTGGTCTCGACGATGGCGAGCTTGCAGAACTCGATGCCGGTGCAGGCCATCGTGTGCCGCCGGAAGGGGCTCGGCGCGGTGCTGAGACCGAGCTTCTCGAGCCGGGTGACGGCGCCGCGGACCCGGCGGCCCGGGACGTCGAGGACGACGAGCTTCTGGTGCGGGGTCAGGCGCAACCGGTCGGAGCCGACCGACTCCAGGAGGTCGGCCAGGCCGGTGAGCACGTCGCCGCTGATGCGCCCGACGGTCGGGGCCGCGCCGATGTAGCGCTTGCCGTCCTTCTGCAGGTGCACGCCGACGTGGTCTCCGGGGCCGCTGGCAGGCGCCGGCGGCGGCCCGTCGGGGAGCTCGCGACCGAGGTACTCGTCCTGGAGCACCTGGCGGAACTTCTCGGGACCCCACTCGGCGAGGAGGAACTTGAGGCGGGCCTTGTTGCGCAGGCGGCGGTAGCCGTAGTCGCGGAAGATCCGGATGACGCCGTGCCAGACCTCAGCGGCCTCCTCGGGTCGCACGAAGACGCCGACGCGCTCGGCGAGTCGGGGGCTCGTCGAGAGGCCGCCGCCGACCCAGAGGTCGTAGCCGGCGCCGAGCTCGGGGTGGACGACGCCGACGAGGGAGATGTCGTTGATCTCGTGCACGACGTCGAGGCTCGGGTGGCCCGTGATGGCCGACTTGAACTTGCGCGGGAGGTTGGCGAGCTCGGGGTCGCCGATGTAGCGGTCGAGGATCTCGTCGATGACGGGCGTCGGGTCGATGATCTCGTCCTGCGCCACCCCGGCGAGCGGGCTGCCGAGGATGACGCGCGGGGTGTCGCCGCACGCCTCGGTCGTCTGGAGACCGACGGCCTCGAGCCGCCGCCAGATCTCGGGCACGTCCTCGACCCGGATCCAGTGGTACTGGATGTTCTGCCGGTCGCTGATGTCCGCGGTGCCGCGGGCGAACTCGTGACTGATCTCCGCGAGGACGCGCAGCTGGGCGAGGTTGATCGCGCCGCCGTCGAGGCGGACGCGAAGCATGAAGTACTCGTCGGACAGCTCGGTGTCGTCGAGCTGCGCGGTGCGGCCGCCGTCGATGCCGGGGCGGCGCTGCGTGTAGAGGCCCCACCACCGGAAGCGGCCCGAGAGGTCCTGGGGCGGGATCGACGCGAAGCCCTCGCGCGAGTAGATCTGCTCGATCCGCTCGCGGACGCCCAGGCCACCCTCCTCCTGCTTCCAGGTCTCGTTGGCGTTGAGCGGCTCGGTGCCGTCGACCTTCCACTGCCCGTTGGAGCGGCCGGCACGGGGGGGCCGGGTGCCGGGGCGCACCGGGGCCGTGCCGGTCGCGGAGTCGGTGACGGTCATGTAATCGAATGTATAACCAGTGATTATCTCGGCCCAAACGGGTCCAGAGTGCGGCCCTTTCCCACCCAGCCGGTGGGAATGCCGTCCGGGAGCCCCGCGGTCTCCTGGGTCAGGGACCGGCGAGCTGGCCGGAGTCGACGGCCTGGACGATGCCGAGCACCGTCCGGAGGTAGGCCTGCGAGTGGTTGTAGGAGAGCACCGCCGCCGTGAGGTCGGCCGGGCGCGAGAGGTCGCGGCCACCGGCACAGAGGTAGTTGGCGGCGGCGAGCGCCGCGTCCTCGATGTTCTGCGGGTCCTCGACGCCGTCGCCGTTGCCGTCGGCGCCCCAGATGCGCCACGTGCCGGGGATGAACTGCATCGGACCCACGGCGCGGTCCCAGACCGGGTCCCCGTCGTAGCGGCCCCCGTCGGTGTCGCGGATCGCCGAGAAGGAGCCACCCGAGAGCGCCGGACCCCGGACCGGCGGGACGGCGTCGTGCGACGCGTCGAGCGTCCGGCCGCGGAGCGAGGACGACTCCACCTCGCCGATGGCGGCGAGCAGCATGACGGGGATGTGGCAGGCGCGCTGCCGCTCCGCGGCGGAGGCGTATGCCGCCCAGATGATCTCGTCCTTGGTGCGCGCAGTCGGCCGCGAGGTGCCCTTGGGAGGCACGGTGACGACGACGGGGATCTTGATGACCGCCTTGGGTCGCCAGGGCGTGGGGTTGGCGCTCGACCCGCCGCCCGGCTCGAGGGTCGCGGCAGGGACGGCGGGTGCCTGCTGCGCGAGGGTCGAGGCCGCGATGCGGATCTCGTCGAAGACGGGGAGCACGAGATCGCCTGCGACAGAGCCGAACCCACTGTCGAACGGCGGTGGTTCCGGCTGCGTCGAGCCATCGGTGCCGGATGTGGTCGCTGCGCCTCCCGGCACCAACGGTGAGAGCAGGGGTGCGGGTGTCGGGGTCGGTACGGACGGAGCGGTGTCGGCCATGGCCTGCGCTGCCGACCCGAGCAGGGCCGTCGCCACGGCGACGGAGGCGGCGACGGAGGCGGCCACGGCTCGTGCCGCGGTCCATCGTCTCGGCTTCGCCCCTGACATGTCCGTGTCCCTCCTCGGGCGCGTGGCCGCCCACTCACCAGTACAGCGCGAAATCCTCGACCGTGGCGACGAACGCCGAGTCCCACAGGACCACGGGCCATCCTGCCCTCCGGCCCGACTCGTCACGACGGGAGGGTCCCCCGGCCGTCACCGGCTCGCGGCGGATCGCGGCGCGACGGCACCGGACTCGTCCTGAGCCGCGTCGGTGCTGCCTGCGACGGCGGACGCCTGGGGCCGGGGCGCCCAGTGCCCGACAGGCGTACGCGTACGACCCGGTGCCGGAGACGGCTGACGGCGGCGCTTCACGAGGAGCCAGGCGGCGCCGATCACGGCCGCCACGGCGAGCACGGCGCACGCCAGGGCCAGCTGCCCCGAGACGGGCGCCCGCGACACGACGGGGGCCGGGTCGGAGGAGCTCGGGCCGACGACCCAGTGCACGGTGCTGCGCACGTCGTCGAGACCGCGCCGGTGCACGACGACATCGACGTCGACCGGTCCACCTGCCGGCAGCTCGAGGGCCGCCGACCAGCGCGACGGCGTCACGGCGATCGCCGTCACCGGCGCCTGCGCCACGGCGGGACGCGCGTCGACGCCACCCGACGAGCTGCCCCGGACGGTGACGGACACGCCCGTGACGGGCCCGGGGGACGGTCGACGCGTGTCGAGCACGTCGATGAGGGCCACGCTGGCGCCCGGACGGTTTGGCCGCAGGGCGAGGGTCTGCTGGAGGTCGGCGACCGGCCGGTCGTCGATGACGCTCGGCGCCTGCTCGCTGACGAGGCGGGGCGAGACGGCGGGCTGCCCCGTGGCGAGGAGACCGGCGAGGGCGACGACGACGAGCAGGCCGACGGCCTCCACCGCGACGAAGGCTCGTCGGGCCTGCCCCTCCTGCAACCCCCGAGGGTGCAGGGCGCGAGTCGTCGCGAGCGCGACGAGCCCGACGAGGCCGGCCAGGACGACCTTGGCGAGCAGGACGCGACCGTAGGTGGTGAGCAGCGCGGCGTCGACCGAGACGACGACGTCGCTTGCGAGGTAGACCCCGGTAACGGCGACGACGACGACCGAGACCGTGGCGGAAGTGCGGAAGCCCCGCAGGACCGAGCGGACGTCCGATCGCGAGAGTCCCAGCCGTACGGCGCGCACGCCGAGCAGCGCGAGGGCGGCCACGGAGCCCGCCCACAGGAGGGCGGCGACGAGGTGCACCGTCGAGGTGACGACCCACGTCGGGCCGCCGCGGACCCCGAAGTGACCGATGCTCACGGTGAGCAGGCCCGCGCCGAGGAGCGCGGTCGTGGCTGCGACGTCGCGCGACACCCGCCCCGAGGCCGACCGGTCCGGCCGGTCCGGCCGGTTCGGCGGTGCCGGTCGGAGCGCGAGCGCCGCGCCGAGCAGGGCCGCCTCGCGCAGCCCCCACCGCAGCAGGTAGCCGGGGGTGAACGCCGCGGCGCCGAAGCGGACGAGGTCGACGAGCGCGACGGCCAGGGCCGCCGTCGCCCCGACGACGAGGAGACGGAACGCCTGACGGCGGAGCCAGGCCCGCGGCATACCGCTCGTCGGCTCCGGCAGGCGACGGAGCAGGCGTCCGACGACGACGGCGCCGAGCCCGGCGCCGATCCCCGCGAGGACGGCCCACCGGCCGACCAGCTCGAAGAGGTCCGGGTTGCTCTCGCTCGGACCGGCAGCCTGCACCTCGCTCTGCACGCCGAAGGCGAAGATGCCCGCGGACTCGTGGAGGTCGTCGCTCGACAGGGTCCGCCAGGACACGTGGTACGCGCCGACCCCGAGCGCGGGGATCGTGGCCACGACGGTCGCCGGCGCCTCCTGGTCCTCGTCGCTCTCGACGAGCGTCATCGACGTCGGTGCCACGCGGTGACCGTCCGGCTCGGTGACGGTGATCTCGGTCGAGGCGAGGACGACGTGCTCGGTGAAGCGCAGCTCGATGCTGCGTGGGGCTGCCGCGAGGCTGGCCCCATCGGCCGGGTTGCTCGACGCGAGGTAGGCGTGGGCCGAGGCCGGGCCCGCGCCGAGGCCGACGAGCAGGGCCGTGCCGAGAGCCACCACCAGGGTGAGCAGGGCCCGTCGGAGGCCCATCAGAGCACCGGGACGTGCTCGAGGCGGAGGCCGCCGTACTCGATCGTCACGTCCTCACCGGCGCGGAGCGCGCCACCGGTGTTCTGGTAGACGAAGTAGTACGTCGCGCCCGCGCGGTTGATGTGCCCCTGTCGCATGACCGAGACGCGGTTCGTCGAGCCGTCACGGGCCTCGCTGCGCAGCACCGGCGGGTGCTTGACGTCGGCCTGGAAGCGGCTCGCCTTGTCGACGTCGAGGACGACGTAGCTGACGGTGACGAGGCCCCCGTCGCCGACGACCGCGACCCGCGAGATGCGGACGCCGAGCGCCGTCTCCATGGCGGCGGAGTGCGGGACCGGTCGCCCCGGGTCGTCGCCGCCTCGCAGCGCACGGGCCCCGAGGAGACCGAGGACCGCGACGACGAGGACGGCGACGACGGCGAGCGCGGCCCTGGCCCGGCCCTCCCGACCCGTCCGCGTGGACGGGTCGGAGGGGCCGGAGGGACCGGCCGGCTGGACCGGCGGAACTGCTGTGGTGGTGCTCATTCGGACTGCCCTCCGATGCTGCCGGCCGGGGTCACGGGCAGGTGACCCCGGCACGAGGTGGGACCGGATCAGGGGATGCTGTTCCGGGTCGAGACGAAGCTGTCGAACCAGGCCGTGCCCGCCGTGCTCGACGTGGTGCCGGCGATGACCCCGAGACGAGCCGTCTCGATCTGCATTGCCGTGCCGGTGTTGTTGCCGGACCGCGTGTCACGCAGGGTGCCGTCGACGCGGAGGGTCAGCGACCCGCCCGTCCCCTGCACCCAGTCGACGCGGATCGTGTGGTTGCCCGCCGCCAGGCTGAGCGCGTTGCTCGTCGTGGCGCCGAACGCCGCGCGGTTCATCACGGTGCGGAGCGTCACCGCCCCCGTGCCGACACGGTGGTACTGCACGGCGAACGACTGACCCGTGGCGCTGCGCCCCTCGAACACCGTCAGCCATGCCGTCGTGCTGGTGCCCGACGAGAGGGTGTTGGCGTTGAAGGAGAACTGCGCGCGGTAGGTCGTCTCGGCCGACGGCGTGGTGTCGGTGACGTACGCCGGGGTGGCCGAGCCGGTCGCGACCATGCCGTAGTTGCCGGTGCCGAGCGGTATGCCGGCAGCCAGGGCTGTCGTGACCGCACCGCTCCGCGCCGACCAGCTCGACAGCGAGGTGCTGTTGAACGTGTCGCTGAAGATCGCGTTGGGTCGGGTCACCTGGACCGTCACCGCGGACGCGTTGCTCCAGCTGCCTGCGGCGTCCTGCACGCGGAGGTTGAACGAGACGGTGCCGGGCTGGATGCCGGTCAGCGGGATCGCCGCCGACACCCCGGTGCCCGAGTCGGTGACCTGGACCCGCGTGGCCTTGCCGGCGCCGGGGTCGGTCGTGCCGGTCCAGAACTCGGCGCCCTGGAAGCGCGGCCCGACGTAGGTCGGGACCGGGGCCTCCGTGACCGGCGCGGACAGTGTGACCGTGGCCGAGCCGTTGGTCGGGTTCGGCGAGGCCGTCACGGCCCCGAGGACCGGTGCCGTCTTGTCGACGAAGAGCCGCACGAGGGCGTTGCTCGCGGTGAGGCTGCCCCAGTTGCCGGCGGCGTCCTTGCCGTGCACGTAGACCTGGTGCTCGCCGGGCGTCATCGCCTTGACCTGGGTCAGCGGGATGAGGCCGTAGACCTGCTCCGTCGGCGAGTCGAAGGCACCGTCGACGGCGATGAGGCTGAGGCCCTTGCCGAAGGTCGGTGTCGTGCTCGTCGGGTCGATGAAGGCCTCGCCGGCGAGCACCGGGCTCTGGAGCCCGTTGCCGGCGTCGCGGTCCTGCAGCTCGGCAGAGATCACGAGGTAGCCGGGGTAGGACTTCGAGCTGGCGACCGCGTTGGTCGGGTTGGGCCCGACGGTGGCGGCGTTGACGGCCGGCGCGGTGAGGTCGACGGTGAGGTCGACGGGCACGGCCGGCCCCCAGATGTTCTGGGAGTTGCGGCTGTGGACCCACACCTGCGAGGTCCCCTCGCCGAGAGCGAGGACGTCCGCGGCCGGGATGGTCCCGGTCTCGGCGACCTTCGTCGCGACCCGGTTGAGGGTCATCGCGTGGCCGGAGCCGTTGGCGCCGGCGGCCGCACCGAGGAAGTACTCGGCGCCGGTGATCGTGCCTCCGGCCGCGGTGTCGTCACCGGTCGCGTTGACCGTGACGGCGCCCTTGCCGCTCGCGGGCGACGGGCTCACCGAGAGTGCGACCGTCTGCGGGCCGGACTTGGCCACGTTGAGGATCACCGACCCGACGACGCCCCAGTTGCCGGCGGCGTCGAGACCGCGCACGAACACCGTGTGCTTCGTCGACGTCAGGCAGTGCAGGTCGACGGGAGGCACCGGCGCAGCACAGTCCGCGGCGGTCGCCACGGCTGGGATCGTGCCACTGACCGTGGTGGTCTCGACGCCGAACGGCCCGGTCATCGGGACGCCGCTGCCGACGCCCACGGTGACCGCGTCGTCGACGACGAACTCGGCCTGGCTGACGGTGCCGCGGCCCGTGGTCGCGTCACTCACGGTCGCGGTGACGGTGACGGGGCCCGTGGCGTCCGTCGGGTTCGGGGTCGCGGTGATCCCTGTCGAGACCGGGCCCACTCCGTCGGTCGAGGGTGCGGGCGCGTTCGTGTCGAGGAAGGTCATCATGCCGCCGAACGCCACCGACAGCGGGTCGGCCGTGGTCTGGCCGGCGTTGTCGAGGCGGGCCGAGGACTCGTAGACCGCGATCTTCGACTCGGGTCCGGACGGGACGGTGACGAGGGCGTCGACGCTGACCCCGGGGTCGACCGGCACGACGACGGACGGCTCCGGGAACGCGAGACCGTGTCCGTCGTGCGACAGGACGACCTGGTCGGCGCCGAGCGTGCTCATCGAGTGCAGCTCGGACCCGACGTTGACGTAGCGCAGCAGCACCGTGTGGCCCTGGTCGGTCGGCACGGGGTCGCTCGACGGCAAGGGCTTGCCGTTGATGAGCCGGTAGGCCGGGTGGAACTCACGCATGTCGAAGGACGTCGGGTGGGCGTTGAGAGCGGGGTCGATCTCGCTGAGCACGAGCACCGCCTCGTCCTGGTAGGTCTGGCCGTATGCCGTGCCGTCGCCGAGGACGACGAGCGCGCCGGCAAGACCCATCGCCACCTGCCGGGCTCCGCCCGAGGTGTGGCCGGCCTCGTAGAGGAACGTGCCGGGTCGGCCGGCGGTGAAGACGTAGCGCGCGGTCGCTCCCGGCGCGATGCCGGTCGTCGCGGCCGCCGTCGGCAAGCCCTCGCTGATGGACGCCGCGGGCTGCCCGGGCAGGGCGAGCGAGGTCGGCTCGTCGAGTCCGTTGTGCAGCGTCAGCACGACCCTGTCGCCCTGGCGGGCGATGATGGCCGGACCGGGCGCGGTGGCCGCCCCGGCCGAGGTCGTCGAGTAGCCCCAGATCGGGATCGGTTGTCCGAGAACCTGGTTCGTGCCGGGCTTGGCCCAGAGGTCGCACGCGACGATCTCAGGGTCGGGCGCGGAGGCCGGGGTGACGGTGCAGCCGGGCGTGTTCGGGGTCAGCTTGCCGACCGGTGCCGCCGGCGCGACCGCGGGTGCGGCGGCCGGGGCGACGGAGGAGGCGACGGCGGAGGCCGAGGTGGCCGCGGAGGCCGACGAGACGGCATACGCGGTCGTGGCGGCGAAGGGGACGGTCGCGAGCGCGGCGGCGACGGCGGAGACGCCGAGGCGGTGCCGGAGGCTGGGTCGAGAGGTCATCGTTGTCGTCCTCAGCTCGTCGGGCAGCCGGCGGGCGGGTCGATGCGGAAGACCGTCATCATGCCGCCGAAGGCTGCGCCGTAGTTGGTCGCCTGCTGGAGCGCGTGGCTGTGGGCCACGTGGTAGTACTCGCCGCACTCGTTGTTCACGGTGATGTTCGACGGGTAGGTGCCCTTCGTGCCGAGGTAGGGGCTCTCGCTGAACCACGTGTCGGCACCCACGAGCAGCTGGTCGGTGATGACGGGCAGCTGCGTCGGGATCGGGTTCGACGTCGCGTCCCAGTGCTCGACGTCGCGCCAATCCATCAGCGCGTCGACGGTCTGCCCGGGCATGACGTCGATGTCGTACTTGAGGTACGAGAGATCCTGTGGCGCAGTGGCGCTCGTGCCCTGGAGGGCGTGCCCGTCCTTGTTGACGACGCGTTCGTCACTCCCGTGCGGGTGGAAGGGGTAGTTGCCCCGTCCCGCGTTGAGGTAGCGGATGACCGCCGGGAGCGGGTTGCTGGCCGCGTCGTACGGCTTGATGTGCACGAGGGCGCCGTAGGGCTGGCTCGGCAGCCACGACGCGTTGTTGGGCGCGAGGGTGTCGGGCATGCTGCGGCCGTTGATGAGGTAGTAGCGCGCGTTGTAGGCGCCCCAGTCGACCGGCTGCGAGCGCTCGACGGCCAGGTGCACCTCGGGGTCGATCTCCGAGAGGAGGAAGACGTACTCGTGCTGCGGGTTGAAGGCCGAGTCGGGGCGGGCGTTGACCTGCCCGGCCGCGCCTGCGGGTCGCACGACGAGGGCTCCGTAGAGGCCCATCTGCTGCTGCTTCGTCACATCGGTGCCGCTCGAGTAGAGGTACGTCCCGGGCGAGCCGGCCGTGAAGGTGTAGGTCACCGAGCCGCCCGAGGCACCGGCCGGCTGGACCATCGAGGTGAGGGAGCCGCCCGTGTCGAGCTGCGGCTGGGCCGGGTTGCCGTTCGCCTTGACCGCCTTCTGGCCCGGGAAGAGGATCGAGGTCGCCTCCGGCAGGTCGTTGTGCAGGATGACGGTGACCGGCTGGCCGGACGTGACGCAGAGGACCGGGCCGGGCAGCTGGAACTGTCCGGAGCTCATCCCGTAGCCCCACATGTAGATCGAGTTGCCGTCGGGGGTCGAGACGTAGCCCGTCCGCGCGGTGAGCGAGAAGGTCTGCTGCGGGTCCGTCTGGCAGAGCAGCCCCTCGGACGTCGCAGCCTGGGCACCGGCGGTCGAGCCCACGGCCACGGCGGCCACGAGGGCGCCGACGGCCGCGAGGATGCCCGTGCGCCGTCGGGTACGCGCGGCACTCGCCGCGTCGCCCGGGTGGCGTCGTGATCGGTTGAGTCGCATGATCGTCCTCCGTCGGCTCGTCAGGTGTTGGGCTGGGTCTGGGGCCCGTAGGTGCCGGGCGCGCCGACGCGGAGGACGGTCATCATGCCGCCCCAGCCGGGTCCCCCGCCGTTGCCCAGATAGGCGTAGTTGCGGTCGTAGAGCAGGTACTCGCCGGGCTGGTGGGGCGTGACGAGCACGTCCCGGCTCTCGCCGGGCCCCACGTCGACGGTGTTGGTCTCGAGGTAGTTCGTGTAGCCGTCGCGGCCGCGGAGCAGGCTCGCGTCCTTGGCGATGACCTGCATGTCGACGTTGTCGAGCGTCAGGGCGTGGTTCTGGTAGCCGAGGTTCGACATCCGCAGCAGCACCGTCTCGTTGACGTTGCAGGTGATGAGCGAGCTGATCGGCTGGTACTGCAGCCGACCCGCCGCCGCCGACGTCGGGTTGCCCCCCGGCGCGATGGTGTCGGGGTAGCCGCGCCCGTTGAGCAGCCAGAAGCTCGGTGCGTAGTCGGTCCAGTCGCTGACCTGGATGTGGGCGTCGCGGTAGTGGGCGGCCGACCACAGCTCGGTGATCATGAAGGCGAACTCGCGGTCGTAGCGCGTGCTGCCGTCGCCGTCGTTGTACGCGTACTTGGTGCCGATCGGGTGGCCGGCCAGCGGCGTCTTGTTCTGCTTCGGCCGCACGAAGACCATGCCGGTCATGCCCATCTGCACGTGCTCGACGTCCTCGAAGTGGCAGTGGTACATGTACGTGCCGGCGTCGCGGGGGCGGTAGAAGTAGGACAGGTCGCGCCCGATCGGCACGGCGAGGGAGAGCTCCGGCACGCCGTCGAAGAGCGGGATGGCATTGACGAAGCCGTGCCAGTGCAGCGTGTGACCGTCGAAGAGGTCGGGCCGCATGACGAGTCCGAGGTTGGACAGCGTGATCGTCACCTCGTCCAGCTCGTCGAAGGCGAGCATCGGCGCCGAGATCTGCGCCTTGCCGCGCGTGGCCGCCACCTGGGTCGCCGACATGCCCGTGACGTCACGGAAGCCGAAGACGTAGGTGTCGAAGGGCGACGGCGCGAGCGAGTCGGGGAAGAAGGGCAGGTCGTCGGGCGAGCCGGCCGGCATGCTGACCCAGCCGTCGGTGCCGGCCAGGTGCACCGACTTGGCGGGGCCCGTGGCGGCGGCCTGTACGACGGTCGGGCGGGCGGCCTGCTGTCCGAAGCTGAGGCGCGTGCCGAGGAAGACGCTGCCCACGGCGCCCGCCCCACCCAGCATGACGGCTCGTCGGCCGAGACCTGAGCCCGCCGTGCGCCGTGCGGCGTCTGAGCGTGATTCGTCGGTCATGAGGTGCTCCTGAGGTCGGTCCGGCTCCTGCGCCGGACGGGTGGTGAGTGGGTTGGCCCCCGGGGCGCCGGGGGATCCAGTGGGAGTGACTGGGATGCCCCGGGGGCCGGACTGTGGGGTTACGGGTAGTACTGGTCGGAGCCGGAGTCGAACCGTCTTGCCGTGCCGACGACGGTTGGCCGTTGCTGGTTGTCGATGTCGCGCGCGGCGGCATTGACGACTGCGGTCCACTGGGTGGTGATGCCGAAGAGCGTCTGGCTGCCGTAGGTGACCGTCGTCGTCCCGCGTCCCTTGCCGTATGCCGTGGCTGCCGTCCCCGAGAGGTGGTAGTCCGCCCGCAGGCGTGGCGGCAGCAGGGCCGTGACGATGGCCGCCTCCCGGAAGGCCGGGAAGGTGCGGGCCGCCAGGACGGTGACGGTGAGGTCGGGCGTCGGGTCCTTGAACCCCGGCGTGTCGCTGACGGTGACGCCCACCCCTCCGTCGGTGCCTGTCGTCGTCTGGATGACGCCGCCCACCGGGTGGAGCGTGCCCGGGCCTCCGACGACGGCCATGTCCCACGTGTCGACCGAGTTGGCCGTGCCGTCGGGCAGGGTGCCGCCGATGCCGTAGACGTAGCCGCCGACGTAGGTGCCGGCGCGGTTGTCGTTGAAGACGTTGTCGAGGAGCACCGGCTTGCTGAAGGTCGACTGCCCGGTGACCTTGACGAGCGCGAAGGCGCCTGCGGTGAGGCCGCTGCTGTTGAGCTTGGCCATGAGCGGGTCGCTGTTCGGTCCGGTCGCGAGGCCGGCGGGGGCCGGCAGTCCGTCCGAGGTGACCGCGGTCGCCGTCGTCATGTTGCCGGCGACGGTGTTGTCGACGATGGTGACGAACGGCGCGTCGTCGAGGGCGATGCCGCCACCCTCGTGGGCCGACACGTTGTTGGTGATCGTGTTGTTCGTGATGGCGATCGTCTGCGGGTCGGACCGGGTGACGTGCGTGCCGGCCACCTGGAGCAGTCGGATGCCGCCGCCGTCGTCGCTCGCGAGGTTCGCGTCGATGACGTTCGCGTCGATCGTCGCCGCACCGGTGCCGGGGCTGAGTCCGGTCGGGCTCGACGGCAGCTCGCCGGCGAGCATCACGGCGCCACCCTCGTCGTAGGAGCTGTTGAACCAGATGGTGTTGCCGGAGACGGTGCCTCCGTCGCTGCCACCCGCGTTCGACATGTAGCCGAAGGCCGTCATCGCGCCGCCGTACTCCGCGGAGAAGTTGCCGCAGATGGCGTTGTGCACGACCTTGTAGCCGTCGCTGCCGGTGAAGAGCCCGATGCCGCCGGCGAGGTTGGTCCCGCCGTTGTTGAGCACCTGGTTGTCGGCGATGAGCGTGTCGTAGTTGCGGTTGTCACCGGTGTACGGCGTGCCCACTCGGATGCCGCCGCCGTAGCTGCCGCTGTTGCCGACGATGACGTTGTCGGTGATGCGGACGCTCCGGTTGTTGTTGTGCAGGTAGATGCCGCCGCCCTGGGTGACGAGGGCACCTGCCGCGCCGTACGGCGTCGTGACGCCGCCGGTCAGCACGTTGACGTTGCCGGGGAAGTCCGACTGGGCCCCGCCGGTGACCTGCAGCCCGTCGATGGCCACGGGGTAGGCCGCGTCGTTGACGGAGGCGCGCGTCGGGTCGTCGAGCACGGTGATCGTCGCGGCGTCGGGCACGTCGAGCTCGCCGCTGTAGGTCAGCGTCCCGAGCCGGGTGATCCAGGCCGTGCCACCGGGCAGGTCGGGGCTGAAGCCGGACCCGTCGATGATCGAGCCGGGCACCCACTGCTGCGAGCCGTCGGCATTCGTCGTGAAGCCGCCCGGGCCCACGCCCTGGATCGCGACACGGTGGTGGACGAGGAGGTTCTCGTTGTACTCACCGCGCGGGTTGAGCGCGGTCGCGGCACCGGGCCAGACGACGACGAGCCAGTGGCGCCTCGTCGAGGACGGCGTGGCAGCCTCGAGCCCCTTCTGGACGGTGTCGTACTGGCTGTTCGGTCGGACCTCGATGACGTTCGGGTTGTAGGTGGTCGAGGCTCCCGAGGCGGGTGTCGTCCCGAGGTTCCAGATGGTCAGGCCGTTGTACGTCGAGCGCTTCGACGCGTTCGTGACGCCGACCTTGAGGGGACCACGAGCGGTCGTGGCCGTCGACGTGAAGGTCGGGACGGTGAAGGTGATGCTCGTGTCCGACCAGGTGCCGTACGTCGTCACGGGGACGTTCGTACCGGCACTGTTCGTCAGCGTCACCGAGCCGGTGCCGCGGGTCGCCCCGAAGCCGGTGCCCTGGATGGTCACCGTCCGGCTGGCGTCGGTGGACCGTAGGTACGGCCGGCTCACGGCGAACAGCTGCGGGTCGGTCGTGCCGAGGTTGCAGCGCGCCGGGTTCGACGCAGTGGTCCCCGGGGCGAGCACGGTCGCGGCCGCCTGGGTGGGCGCGGTGTCGGTCACGGTGTAGAGGCCGGGCCAGCCCTGGAAGTTGGTGCTGATCGTCCGGTAGGCCGGGTTGTAGTCCGGGTTCGGGTCACCCGGCCCGCCGGGGTCGTTGCCCGTGAAGCGGTACATGTTGGGGCAGGGACCGGCCGGGACCGGGCAGTTGTACGTCCCGGTCGAGGGCTCCAGGGCCTCGTAGAAGCCGTTGAAGTCGGTGTGCGTCGTGTCGACGAGACGTCCGCTCCAGTCGTAGAGGCCGACGGGGACGTTGGGCAGGCCCTGGGCCTCGCCGTAGTTGGCGCTCCGCTTGTCGAGGGACAGGCCGAGGTCGTTGATCGTCAGACCCCAGAAGTGCGTGGGGATCGGGACGGGCGTGAACAGGTTGAAGTTCGGTGCGACGGTCTGTCCACTGCGGACGGTGATGAGCTTGGAGTCGCACAGGGGCCGGTCCTGGCCCTCGAAGGGGCTGCCGCCGCCGTCGAGGAAGGCCGGGTTCGTGACGCGCACCGTGTGGAGCGCGCCCGCGCAGCCCGAGATGATGCCGGCTCCCTGCGACGGGGGCTGGGTCGGGGGCAGCGGGTCGTTGCCGGTGCCGGGGCCGTCGGAGGCCGCCTCGGCCACGGTCGGCGGGAAGTTCTCCTGGGAGAGGTAGGTGTCGCCGTCGAAGACGTTGACGTCCTCCTCGCGGGTGACCTGGTACATCGGCTTGCCGTCGACCGGGTCCTTGGGCACCTCGACGGCGACGATGTAGTCACCCGCGTCGAGGCCGCCGAAGCCGTAGTTGCCGTTGACCGTCTGGCCGGCCGCCCCGGGCGTGTTGTCGGACGGGCCGACCTGCACTCCCATCATCGGTGCCTCGACGCAGAGGTTGTTGGCGTCGGGACCGGACTCGGGCAGGGCGAGCTGGTCGGTCAGCTCGGTGCCGTCCCACTGGCGAGCGGTGCAGCCCCGCGGCGGAGCCCACTCCTCGCTCGGGTAGTGGTCCTGGACCTCGGCGCCCTTGACGAGCGCGCCGCGCTCGGGGTCGGGGTTCGGGATGGTCGCCGGAGCGGTGGGGTCGGTGTCGTGGGCCGGGTTGGGCACCGACAGCGGCACGATCGCCTTGCCCTGGCGGCACGCGTTCGCCTTGTCCTCGGCCGTCGTGGCCGAGCAGGGCACGGAGGCGTAGACGTGGACGTTCACGTCGGGGATGCCGGGCTGGTAGTCCTCGCTCACCGCGTCGGCCGGGTCGAGCTCGTTGCGCGTCACGTCGTAGGACACGGTGGCGGCGATGCCGCCGTTCTCGTTCGTCGCGTACGGCTCGACGCCCCAGTCGATGCGGCCCGAGAGGCCGATGACGGGCAGGAAGTCGATGTCGACGAGGCCGCCGAGGATGGTTGTCGGGGAGTCCTCGTTGTCCGCCTGGTAGGTCACCCCGGTGGTCCGGTAACGGGTGTTGAACGCCTCGAGGACGAGCCACTTGCTGAGCGGGTAGCCCTCCTTGATGTCGTAGACGCCGTCGTCGCCGGTGTTCACGAGGTTCGTGTACTGGTCCATGAGCGAGTTGTCGCGCTCGCGGACCGTCAGGGTGAAGCCGGGTACCGGCGCCTCGCCCGGGTCGCGCTTGCCGTTGCCGTTGTCGTCGACGAAGACCGTGCCACGCACGTGCGTGAACCAGCCGACGAGCATCTTGTTGCCGACGTCGACGAGGTCTCCGCCGGACACCTCGACGTTGAAGCTCCACAGGATGTAGTCCTGTGCGTCGTCCCAGAGGGTCAGCTGGTAGGTGCCGTCGGGGACGTTCTTGATGTCGAACGAGCCGTTGGCCGCGCCCCGCCCTACGTAGACGGCCGCGTCCCCGGCGGTGAGGTCGGAGAGCGCCACCCACGGCGACGCGATCGGACCGGCGTACTTGGCGCCCGCCCAGCCGGTCTCGGGGACGACCTGCCCGTTCTGCCCGCCGATGTAGGGCAGGCCGGCGACGGCGACGCCCTTGACCTCGCCGGTCGCGGAGGACGCGGGCATGGCCTTGACGCGGACGAAGCCGAACTGGGTCGCGGGCACAGGCTCGGCGCCCTTGATGAACTCGGTGTCGAGGCCGGTGTCGCCCTCCTGCACCCAGATGTCGTGGTCGTGCCCGCCCTCGAGGGTCGTCGTCTGGACCCAGCCGGCCTGGCCGGCGGGCGGGGAGACGGTCGCGCCGTAGCGGTTCGGGCCGAGGTTGGGGATCGTGATGACGCCCGAGGCGTCGCTCGTGCACTTGCCGGTGGAGCGGGTCGTGTCGACGACCGGCTTGCCGTCGGTGCCGAAGAGCATGCGGCCCGCCGAGTCGTGCCGGTAGACGGTGCACAGGGCGTTGCCGTAGTAGTCGGTGCTCACCGGTCCGAGGACGTCGGAGAGGTTGCCGGTGAAGCCGGACAGACCGCGCTCGGCGTCGGCCTCGTAGGTCCCGTCCGCGGGGACGTTGTCGTTGAAGACCTGGATCTTGATCGTGGCGAGCGGCAGGGGCAGCGGCTGCATCTCGACGGCGACGAGGCCCTTCAGCCCCGCCTTCACGGTGAAGTGCGCGCCGTCGATCTTGTAGCCGTCTGCGGTGACGGAGATGAGGTACTTGCCCGGGTCGAGGCCCTCGAGGACCTTCGCGGAGTCGAGGTCGGCCTCGGAGCCCTGCGCGACGATCTTCGAGAAGCCCGACGTGGGCCGCACCGAAGGCCACGGGCAGCTGTCGGCATACGGCTCCGTCGGGTCACCCGCGGCGGGGTTGGCCGGCTTCGTGCTGCCGCCGGGCGCCCGCGAGGGGAGGCACTTGTCGAGGAGCGGTGCGTCCGCCGTCCCCGGGTCGCCGGTGCTGTCCTCGTTGACCATCCACTGGTAGGCCGTGACGTGGTCGCCCTTCTGGATGAAACCCGCGCCGGTGCCGACCGACCGTGCGCTCGCGACGGTCAGCGTGATGCACCCCTTGCCTGCCGCGGTCGTCGACGGACAGGGTCCTCCCGTCGGGGTGGTCACCGCCGGTGCCGCGGCCTGTGCCGCGGCGGGCGCCGCGGGCGCCACCGCCGGTCTCGGTGCGGCGGCCGCTGCTGCCAGCGGTCCACCGACCTGAGCCACTCCGGCGATGGCGAGTGCGGTCAGTCCGGCGATGATCGGGACGCAACGCCTACGCAGCCTTGGCATGTCCACGGCAACCCCCACGTGATGCTCTGCAGGGCTCGGTGCGAGCCCGTCGTCCCGCGAACGTCGCACGCGCCGTCACGGCGCCCTGGCGAGATGGGTGGAGGGCTCAGGCAACTGTCATGGACGGGGTCGGCTTCGGCTCAGGCACCTGTCACGTCGTTGCCAGCGCGCCGTCATGTTCCTGTCATGTTGGCGCCCGATTTGCGCGGAAAGATCCGGGTCTCGTCCACAGATTTCACAGCTCTGTGACCTTTCCCACTCCGCGTTCCCACGCTCAGATCCATACTTGGCGACAGATCGGGGAGGGGGACTCTCATGGCAACAGTCATGGTGGTCGACGACGAGGAACGCGTACGCACGTTGCTGGCGAAGTCGTTGTCGTCCCAAGGACACTCGGTGGTGACCGCTGCAACGGCCAACGCCGCGATAGACCGGCTCGCGTCGAGGGACGTCGATCTCGTCGTGCTCGACCTCGTGATGCCCGGGCTCAACGGCATGGCCGTGCTCAACGCGATCAAGGAGCGCAAGCAGACGACGCCCGTGATCGTGCTGTCGGGTGTCACCGACGTGGGAGCACGCGTCGAGGCGCTCGACCGCGGCGCCGTCGACGTCGTGTCCAAGCCGTTCAGCCTGACGGAGCTCATGGCTCGCGTCCGGCGCAACGTCGGGGCGGCGCGTGCTCCCGCCGACGACGGCTTCCTCGAGGTGGCCGGCATACGTCTCGACGTGGGACGCCGTCGCGCGACGTTCCGGTCGCGCAGCGCCTCGCTCACCGAGCGGGAGTTCAGCCTGCTCGCGCACCTCATGCGACGCGCCGGCCAGGTGTGCCACAGGGAGGAGCTGCTCCACGACGTCTGGCACCTCGACTTCGACCCGGGCAGCAACGTCGTCGAGGTGTGCGTCGGCAGGCTCCGCGCCAAGCTCGGCCAGGACATCCCGGTCGAGACGTTGCGCGGCGTCGGGTACGGGCTCTACGAGGACGCCTGATGGTGCGCCATCGGATGGTCCTCGTCTGGAGCGTCTTCGCCGCGCTCTGCTCGGCCGCGATGATCGCCCTTCCCGGCAGCGAGACGGTGCCGTACCACATCGCCTGGGCGGCCTTCGCGCTCTGCTTCGGCCTCGAGCAGTGGAGCCCGCGGTCCACGTGGGTCGGCCTCGGCGTCTTCACCTTCGTGACCGGCGCGATCCTCGTCTACCGCGTCATGACCGACGTCCTCGAGTGGCAGGAGACGACCGAGATCCCGCTCATGCTCCTGCTCATGGCGCTCATGATCTGGCACGTGCGCCGTCGTCAGCAGGCGCTCTCGGACCTCACGGTCAACGCGGCACGGGAGCGCGCCGACTCGACGATGCGCGAGCTGCTCACGTTGCGCACGTCGCACGAGATGCGGTCTCCGCTCATGATCTCGCGCGGCTACCTCGAGATGCTCATGGACCGGACCCCGCCCGGAGAGGACCTCGCCGACCTCCAGGTCGTCGACGAGGAGCTCGAGCGGCTCACCCGCGTGTGCGAGCGGCTCGTGCGGAGCATGCGCGTCGGGTCCGACCTCGAGGTCACCGAGGTCGAGCTCGACTCGGTGCTCCACCAGACGGCCGAGCGGTGGTCGGCGGTCGCCCAGCGCAACTGGAAGGTCGAGTCGTCGGCGCTCACGCTCCACTGCTCAGGTGAGCGGCTGCGAGCCTGCCTCGACACCCTCATCGAGAACGCGCTGCGCTACACGGAGCACGACCACGACACGGTCCTGCTCTACGCGCGCCCGATGCGCGGCGCCATCGCGATCGGGGTCGCCGACTCGGGCCGCGGCTTCACCACCGACATGCTGCGCTCGGCCGCCGGTCAGGACCTCCCGAGCGGCGTGCTCGACGGCGTGCGCGACGACCTCTCCCAGACCGGACTCGGGCTGTCCCTCGTGCGCGACGTCGCGACGCGACGCGGCGGGTGGGTCCAGCTCGGGGTGTCTCCGTGGGGCGGCGCGGACGTCGCGATGATCCTGCCGGTGCGTCATGCCGCGCCGACCCTGCCCGTCGCACGCCCGACCGCGGTGATCGCCCCGGAGGCCAAGGAGCAGATGGCGTTCCTGCGTTCCGGAGTACGGCGCGAGCCGGACACGGGGACGGGGGCGCGCAGCGCCTGAGGTTCAGTCCCCGCGCGACCACCTGAGCCGCACCTGCTGGCCGGGGCGCAGCTGGGCGGCGAGCGCGACGGCTCGTGGGGTGAGCACGGCGACGACCGGGTAGCCACCGGTCACCGGATGGTCGGCGAGGAACACGACGGGCTCGCCCCCGGGTGGCACCTGCACCGCCCCGGGGACCATGCCCTCACTGGGGAGCTCGCGGTCGGCATACGCGGACCTTCGCTGGATCGCTTTGCCCTCCAGTCGGATTCCCACGCGGTTGCTGCGCGAGGAGACCGCCCAGGAGGTCTTGCCGACCGCGGTGAGGTCGCACCAGTCGCCACGGGGACCGGGCACGACGTCGAGCACGACCTCGCCGTCGGTGAGGCTCGGTTGCGGTGCCACCTCGACGACGGGGAACGTCGCCGGCGACGGCCCGATCGGGAGCACGTCACCGACGACAGGCAGCGGCGGCCCCACGCGCGCCAGGGTGTCGGTCGCCCGTGAGCCCAGCACCGGCGCGACCGCGATCCCGCCACGCACAGCCAGCCACGTGCGCAGGCCGGCCGCAGGCACTCCGAGGGTGAGCACCGCCCCGTCGGCGAGCGCGACGGGGGCGCCGTGCGGGACCGGTCGGCCGTCGACGTCAGCGGGGCAGCGCGCGCCGGTGAGCGCGACGAGCAGGTCACCGCGGGCGCGCACCGAGAGCCCGCCGAGAGTGACCTCGAGCGACGCGGGCGTCGGCCCGCCCGGCTCGTGGGGGTCGAGCAGGTGCCCGACGAGCCGCAGACCGAGGACGTATGCCGTCGGGTCGGCCGCCCCGGAGCGGCCCACCCCCGCGTCGGCGAGGTCCGGGCGGCCGAGGTCCTCGACGAGGGTGAGCGGCCCGGTGGCGAGCACCTCCAGGCCGCGCCGAGCCGAGCCCGCGTCCACACCGACGTCCCCGCCCTCCCCGACCACCCCGTCGAGTGGACTCGCCGTCGCATCCGTCCCCGCGACCGACGGGGCGGGCTGGGCCACGAGGTCACTGGACGCGGTCTGGCCGGCGTCGACGAAGCGGACCGGCGTGCCCGGCGCGAGCAGCGCGGGCGGGTCGCGGTCGACGTCCCAGAGCACGGCCTCGGTCGTGCCGATGAGCTGCCACCCGCCGGGAGAGTCCTGCGGATAGATGCCGCTGAAATCGCCTGCGAGAGCGACGGATCCGGCAGGGACGCGGGTGCGGGGCTCGCTGCGACGCGGCACGCGCAGGCGCGCGTCGCCGTCGACGAGATAGGCGAAGCCGGGCGCGAAGCCCCCGAACCCCACCCGCCAGGGCGTGCCGGTGTGGGCGCGGACCACCTCGTCACGGGTCAGTCCGGTGAGGTGGGCGACCTCGTCGAGGTCGGGCCCGTCGTAGTGCACCCGGATCTCGACGACGACCTCAGCCCCTCCGTCCGGCGGGGTGATCGCCACCGAGAGGCCGGCCGCCTCGTCGAGGCAAGCCCGGCCGACGTCCGACCGCCGCCCGGGGTCCCGGAGCACGACGAGCACGGTGCGCGCCCCGGCCACGAGGTGGTCGACGCCCTCCCATACGCCCGTGGCGCGCTCGACGAGCGACGCCAGATGGGCACGCAGGGCGAGGGCGGCATCGGTGTCGGCCACCTCGACGAGCAGGGCTGCGCCGCCCATGGGCAGCAGCCGGGCCTCCACGCTCAGCCCGCGAAGGGGCGGATCTCGACGCCGGACTGCTCGAGCGCAGCGCGCACGGCCCGCGCCATCGCGACCGCGCCGGGGGTGTCGCCGTGGATGCACACCGACTCGGCACGCACCTCGACGTCGGTGCCGTCGACGGCGGTCACGAGGCCCTCCTGCGCGAGCCGGACGACGCGGGCCGCCACCTCTCCCGGGTCGTGGAGCACGGCGCCGGGCTCGGTCCGCGGGACGAGTCGGCCGTCCGGTGTGTACCCACGGTCGGCGAACGCCTCGGTGACGGCGCGCAGCCCCGCGTCCGTCGCGAGCTCGAGCACGAGGCTGCCCGGCAGGCCGAGGACCGGCAGGGAGGTGTCGACCGCCACGACGGCGTCGACGAGCGCCCTGGCCTGCGCCTCGTGGTGGACGACCGCGTTGTAGAGGGCGCCGTGCGGCTTCACGTACGCGACGTCCGTCCCCTCGACCTGGGCCACCGCCGAGAGGGCGCCCAGCTGGTAGATGATGTCGGCGGTTAGCTCGTCGGGCGGGACGTCCATGAAGCGCCGCCCGAAGCCGACGAGGTCGCGGTAGGCCACCTGCGCGCCGACGACGACACCGCGCTCGGCGGCATACCGGCACGTCGTGCGGAGGGTGAGCGGGTCGCCGGCGTGGAAGCCGCAGGCGACGTTGGCGCTCGTCACCACGTCGAGCACGGCGGCGTCGTCGCCCAGGGTCCACGCCCCGTAGGACTCGCCGACGTCGGCGTTGAGGTCGAGTCGCATGACCCGATCCTGCCCCACCGGAAGCGGCTCCACCGGGTCGTTCACCTCAGGCCGTCGTAGTGCCCGGGCAACCGCCGTTCGTATGCCGTGAGCACCTCGCGCGCGACGGTCACCGAGTCGACGAGCGGGTGAAGGGCAAACGCTTGCACCGCAAGAGATCTCGACTGCTCGACGGCTGCCCGGATGACGAGCTCGTCGACGGCCTTGACCTGCTGCACGAGGCCCAGCGCGTGGCCGGGGAGCGGGCTCACGGTGACGGGAACCGGGCCGGCCGCGTCGACCCGGCACGGCACCTCGACGACGGCGTCGTCCGGGAGCCCCACGACGGCGCCGCCGTTGCGGACGTTGAGGATGAGGCGCGCGGGCTCGTCACGCGCGATCGCGGCCATGAGCGCGAGCGCCACGCCCTCGTAGCCCCCTCCCTCGACGTCGGCCTCGGCGCGCTCCTGGGTGTGCCCGTCGTCGCTCTCGCGGGTCTCCTGCATGTAGGTCGCGTTGCGGTCGCGTCGCACGGAGTCCCAGCGCTGCCAGGCCTGCTCGGGTTCGGCAGCCACTCCGGCGTAGAAGTCGGCCTGTTGACCGACGAGGTACTCGCCGCGCGTCTGCGGCGCACCGGTGATCTGGGCGATCGCATCACGGGTGAAGTAGTAGTAGAAGAGGTACTCGTTCGGCAGGGCACCGAGCGTCCGCAACCACTCGGTGCCGAAGAGCTGACCCTCCTCGATGGCACCCAGGGCGACGTCGTCCGCGAGGAGGTCGGGAAGCAGGTCGCGGCCGTCGTGGCGCAGCCCGGTGAGCCAGCCGAGGTGGTTGAGCCCGGCGTAGTCGATCTCGAGGTCGTCGAGGTCGTGACCGAGGGCCGTGGCCGCGCGCTGCGCGAGGCCCAGCGGGGAGTCGCAGATGCCGACGACCCGCTCACCGAGCACCGACTGCATCGCCTGGGTGACGAGCCCGGCCGGGTTGGTGAAGTTGATGACCCATGCGTCGGGCGACAGACGGCGTATGCGTTCGGCGACGTCGAGCGCGACGGGCACGGTGCGCAGGCCGTAGCCGACTCCCCCGGGGCCGGTCGTCTCCTGGCCGAGGAGGCCGAGGTCGAGCGCGATCCGCTCGTCGGCGGTGCGGCCGTCGAGACCTCCGACCCGCATCGCGGAGAAGACGAAGTCGGCACCCGCGAGCGCCGTGTCGAGGTCGGTCGTCGCCGTGACCGTCGGGGGCGCAATCGTTGCGCCGGAGTCCGTGCCGGCCAGCGCGGCCTGGGCCGCAAGCACCTGGCGCATGACGTCGAGCCTGGCGCCGTCCGTGTCGTGCAGGACGACCTCGGTGACGTGTCGGTCCGCGGTGTCGCGCAGCAGCGCGCCGTGGACGAGCGGCACGCGGAACCCGCCCCCGCCGAGGATCACCAGCTTCATGGCAGCACCACCCTCGGACCGTACCAAGGTGTGACGGCGGGGCCACTCGACCCGGGGCGAGACGTGGGGCGACATGTGGACGAACTGCACCGACACGGCATACGACCGTGGGAAAACCCGGCGAGTCGCGGACGGCAGTGCGGGATCATGGGGGCGTGCCGCCCAACCAGACGTTCGACCCGCTCGCGTCCCGTCGCACCGCCGACGAGCCGGCTCTCGACGTGTTCGTCTGGGGCACCGTCTTCCTCGACATGATCTTCGCGGGGCTGCCGAGCGCGCCGAAGCCGGGCACCGAGGTGTGGGCCGACGGGCTCGCCTCGTGCCCCGGCGGCATCGCCAACCTCGCCGTCGCCACCCGCCGCCTCGGTTTGCGCACCGGGCTCGCGGCGGCCTTCAGCGACGACGACTACGGCGACTTCTGCTGGCGCACCCTCGAGGAGCAGGAGGGCATCGACCTCGCCCGGAGCCGCCGCTTCGCCGACTGGCACAGCCCCGTCACGATCTCGATGTCGGTCGACCGCGACCGCAGCATGGTCTCGCACGGTCACCCGTCACCCGTCGCCGCCGCCGAGCTCATCGGGACACCCCCGCGTTCTCGCGCCGTCATGGTCGACCTCGGCGAGGACGAGGTCTTCGGAGCAAGTGGCCGGACCTGGGTCGACCGGGCCCGCGACGACGGCGCGCTCGTCTTCGCCGACGTGGGCTGGGACCCCAAGGAGGAGTGGTCGCCGCACGTGCTCGACCGGCTGGAGCGCTGTGACGTCTTCATGCCCAACGCCGTCGAGGCGATGGCCTACACCGGCACCCGCTCGCCAGTCGAGGCCGTCTACGCCCTCGCCGACCGCGTGCCCGTCGCCATCGTCACCGACGGCGCCAACGGGGCTCTCGGCATCGACGCCCGCACGGGAGAGGAGTCCCAGGTCCCGTCGCTGCGGGTGCAGGAGGTCGACCCGACCGGCGCCGGCGACGTCTTCGGGGCCGCCCTGCTCGTCGGCACGCTCGCGGAGTGGCCGCTCGAGCAGCGGATGACCTTCGCCAGCCTCTGCGCCGGCCTCGCGCTCCAGCAGTACGGCGGCTCGCTGGCGGCACCCGGCTGGGGCGACCTCGTCGACTGGTGGACCGCCCTCGTCTCCGACACGAGCGGCGACGCCTACCACCGCTCGCTCCGGCGCCGATTCGCCTTCCTCGACGAGATAGTGCCGCGCGTGCCGGTCATGGCGTGCCGTCGCGCGACCGCGACCATCGCCAAGCGCGCCGACGTCCAGGACCTCGACTGACCACCTCTCGCCGCCACACGGCACGATGGTGACGTGACCGACCTGCCCGCCGAGCTCCCAGCGGAGCTGCCCGCCGACGTGCCGGTCGAGCTTGCGGCCGAGCTGCCAGCCGACGTCAGCGACCTCGCGGCACTCGACCTGCGGGCCGCGCAGGTGCAGCACTGGTCGATCGCCGGCGACTCCTTCACGTGGACCCTGCTCGTCGGCGACACCGACCGCGGCCACGAGCTCGCCAGCATCACCTACGTCGGCGCCGTCGTGCTCCACACCAACCGGCGCGACCTCGACCGCGCCGTCGCGGCCGCCGCGGAGGTCGAGCGGTCCGAGGTCGTGCCCACTCCCGACGGCGGCTTCGAGCACCGGGTCACGCTCGTGCCGGCCTACCCGGTCGTCGTCCGCTTCTGGAGCGTCGAGGTGCGCCGGATGCCGGCTCCCGACCACCTGCGACGCGAGCGCTGACGACCCACCGCGCCACCCGGCATACGCCCTCGGTGCCGGCGGCACCATCGACCAGCGGGCTTCGGGGTGCGATGGTGAGTGCATGGAGAAGTCGTCCTTGACCGCCCTCGCCCGGGAGCTGCTCGAGCACGCCACGACGACCTCGAGCGGTCGCGGCGCCGACACGGTCTACGGCGGTCACGAGCACGTGCTGCGCCAGACCGTCGTCGCGCTGGCGGCAGGTCGGTCGATGACCGAGCACGAGAATCCTGGCGAGGCGACGGTGCAGGTGTTGCGCGGACGGGTGCGCATCAGCACGGCCGACGCGGCCTGGGAGGGCGCACCGGGTGACCTGCTCGTCGTCCCGCAGGCGCGCCACTCGCTCGAGGCGCTCGAGGACTCGGCCGTGCTGCTCACCGTCGCCAAGCTGCCCTGACCCGGGCTGGACGGCAGATGCCGTCAGTCGCCGCCGATGCCGGTGCGCTCGACGCCCTCGACGATCCAGCTCTGGAGGAAGAGGAACATCAGCAGCAACGGCACGATCGCGACGAGCGCCGCCATGAAGAGCTGGCTCACCTGCACCGACTGGGCCGTGAGGAAGGTCGACAGCGCGATCTGCACCGTCCACGACTCCTGGTCGCGGCCGATGACGAGCGGCCAGAGGAAGGCGTTCCACGAGCCGATGAAGGTGATGGTGCCGATGGCTGCGACGAAGCCGAACGAGTTGGGCACGACGATCTTCCAGAACGTGCCCCAGTAGCCGAGACCGTCGATGAAGGCGGCCTCCTCGATCTCCTTGGGGAAGCCGAGGAAGAACTGCCGGAAGAGGAACGTCGCGAGCGCCTGGAAGAGCCCGGGGATGATGAGGCCGCGCAGCGTCGAGATCCAGCCGAGCGTCGAGACGAGGACGAAGCTCGGCACGAAGGTCACGGCCGCCGGGATGAGCAGGGTCGCGGTGATCGTGTAGAAGACGGCGTTGGACCAGCGGTAGGGGATGCGCGCGAGACCGTAGCCGGCCAGGCCCGAGACGATGAGCACGCCCACCGTCTGGGTCACCGCGATGAGGCCCGAGTTGAGCAGGCTGCGCGCCATCGGGATCGCCGGGTTGTCGAAGAGGCCGGTGAGGTTGGAGGTCTCCCACTCGGGCGGCAGCCAGTGGAAGTCCGGCGAGCCGAGGTCCTGCTCGCGCATGAACGCGCTGCGGACGAGCAGGTAGAAGGGGACGAGGAAGAGCAGCGCCGCCGCGACGAGGGCGCCGTAGCGTGCCCAGCCCGTGATCCGGGACTGCCGCTTGCTCCGGACGATCGCCATCAGTCGCCCCTGTCGCCGAGTCGGAGGATGCGGCCCTGCACCACGGCGACGATCGCGATGATGAGGGTGAGGATGACGGCTCCCGCCGACCCGTGGCCGAAGTCCTGGCCCGAGCCGAGCGCCGTGTAGTAGAGGTAGACGAGCGGCGGCCTCGCGTAGGGCGGGTAGGTGCCGAAGGTCGACAGGATGTTGTAGAACTCGTCGAACGCCTGGAACGCGTTGATGAGCAGGAGCAGCAGCACCGCCGTCGACGTCGCGCGCAGCTGCGGCAGGGTGATGTGGCGGAAGACCTTCCACCCCTCGGCGCCGTCGATCGCGGCCGCCTCGTAGAGCGTCGGGCTGATCCGCTGGATGCCGGCGAGGAAGAGGATCATGTAGAAGCCGACCTGCAGCCAGAGCCGCGCCGTGACGATGACGAGCCAGTACCACGGCGGGTCGGCGAGGCTGAGCCACGGGATCGAGTCGGCGCCGAACCAGCCGAGCACGGCGTTCGCGAGGCCCGAGCGGATGCCGCTGAAGATCGACATCTTCCACACGAGCGCGGCGACGACGTAGGAGCACGCGGTCGGCAGGAAGAAGACCGACCGGAAGAACGACTGCATGACGCGCGTCCTCGCGACGAGCAGCGCCGCCCCGAGGGAGATGACGAACGTCGTCGGCACGATGAAGACGGCGAAGGCGAGGAACGTGACGAGGCTGTTGCGGAAGGCGGGGTCGCTCAGCATGTCGAGGTAGTTGCCGACGCCGACGAACTTCGTGGGGGTGACCGTGTTGTAGGACTCGAAGAACGACAGGTAGATCGACCAGGCGATCGGGATGTAGACGAAGACGACGAGCCCGATGACGAACGGCCCGACGAAGACCCAGAACCACAGGTTGCGGTCCTGGCGCCCGCGCAGGCGGCGACCGAGCGACGGCCTCCCCGCGGTGGGGGGTGGCGTCGCCCGGTCGGCTGCCTTCCGCTGCGCGGCGCTGTCGTATGCCGCCGAGTCGGCCTGCGCTGTCAGGCGAGGACCCGCTTCAGCTCGGCGTCGGCCACGGTCTTGACCTTGGCGATCTCGCCGGCCGGGTCGGCGCCCTCCTTGACGATGCGGTTCATCGCGTCACCGAAGGCCGTGTTGCACTTGGGCGTCCACAGGATCGGGCTCTGCGCGTGGCCGACGTCGGTGGCGAGCTTGGCCGCGTCGGCGGCCTGCCCGCTCGTGAGCGTCGAGGCCTGGCCGATGAGGCTCGTGCGCGACGGGATGTGGAAGCCGTAGGCCGTCGCGAAGTCGAGCTGGTAGGCGGTCTGGTCGATCCACAGCCACTTGACGAACTTCTTGGCGGCCTCGACGTCCTTGCTCTTGGCGCTGACGCACGAGCCGTAGGCGCCGACGGGGACCGACGCCTTGCCCTGGCCGTCGAGGGCGGGCCAGGCCATGACGCCGAAGTCGTCGCCGAGGCCCTTCTTGAGGTCGGGGAAGGTCCACAGGCCGGTGAACTGCATGGCCGTGAGCCCGGCGGTGAGCGCGGACGGGTCGAACCAGTCCTTGGGCGCTCCGAGGAGCAGCACCTTGGCGTCCCACATCTCGCGGAGCTTGCCGAGCGCGGTCGCCGCGCGCGGGTCGTCGAAGCCGAACTGGTTGTCCTTGGTGAGGTAGTCGAGCCCGGCCGACCACAGCATCGGCCCGCCCATCAGGCCGGCACCGCCGTCGTTGCCGAGGAAGAGGCCCTTGACGTTGCCCTGCGTCAGCTTCTTCGCCGCGTCGATGAGCTCGTCGATGGTCTGGGGCGGCGTGATGCCGGCCTTGTCGAGCATCGACTTGCGGTAGACGAGCAGCTGCATGTCGACGACCTGCGGGATGGCATACGTCTTGCCGTCGTAGGTCATCCGCTCGAGGATGCTCGGGTTGAAGTCGGACTTCGTGTCACCGATGAGGTCGGTGAGGTCCACGACCTGGCCGCCCTTGATCATGTCGATCGTCGGGCCGTTGCCGTACTCGAAGACGTCGGGCCCGGCGTCGGTGAGCAGCGAGGCGGCCGTGGACTGGTCGTAGTCGCCGGGCTTCCAGCTGACCTTGACCGTGGCGTCCTTGTAGGCGGCGGCGTACTTCTCGACGGCCTGCTGGGTGCCGGCCTCGCCGTACTGGTGGTACCACTGGTTGAGCGTGGTCCCGCTGGCGCCTCCGGTAGCGCCACCGGTGGCGGCCGGCTCGCGGCCGGTGTTGCTGCCGCACGCGGCGAGCGCACCCGTGACCGCAGCGGCACCGCCGAGCGCGAAGAGCGAGCGCCGGGTGAGGTGGGCCCCGAGGGCCTGGCCGATCTCGCGACCGATCTGCTTGTCAGACATAGGTTCCCCTGCGTCCTTCCTGCCCGGGTGTGCGGGCACCGTTCACGACGGCGGGCGCACGGCCAGTCTGCTCGACCTCGCCCACCCGCAGATCGTATGCCCGTTACCTCCGCGTATGCCGGATGGGCCACTCCCCGACCCCGGCGCGGTTCAGATGGTGGCCGGGGAGTTGAGCGGGTTGTCGTTCAGGGTCTCGGGGGCCGTCTGGAGCAGCTGCTCGACGAGGAGCAGGGTCTGCTCGTCCTCGAGCGTCATGCGGCGGCCGAAGTGGCCACGGGCCAGGGCCACGCCGGCACCGACGCGCAGGATGCTCGATCGGACGTCGGTCCGCGTGTCGGGGTCCATGCGCTCGAGCAGCCGGGTCACGGAGAGCAGGCCAGACACGACCGGTCGACCGTCGAGCTCGAACTCGTCGAACAGCCAGACCCGTTGGGCCGCAACGGTGCCGAGCAGCTCCCGGCCCGGGCCGCTGCTGCGCAGGGCGGCGTCGGTGACGGCGTCCCAGAAGGCGCCGCGCTCGTCGTCGTCGAAGCGGATCCGGCCGGCGAGGGCGCTCAGCACCCAGACGGGCGCGAGCCGGAGCGTGAACCACTCCTGCTCCGACCACTGCTCTCGCCACTGCGACACGCCCGTGCCACCGCCTCTCGTCCGCTTGCGCGACCCCACCAGCGTACGACTGGCGTCGCCGAGGTCGTGGAGTTCCTCCGGCGCCAGGCGCCGGAGGAGCTCCACGAACCGGCCGACGGTCCCGGTCGGGCAGGTCCGGTCAGGCAGGTCCGGTCAGGGGCATCTCCCGGGCGGCGACGACCGGACGCAGCACGGCCTCGACCTCGGACGTGCAGAACCAGCGGCGCAGGCAGTCGTCGGCGAGGACGTTGGCGAGGGCACCGAGCACCATCGACTGGTCGAGGGAGAGGTGACGCCCTGCGTGTCGCCCGGTGCGGGTGTCGACGGCGTCGATGAAGCCGCCGGGGCCGTAGGCGCCGAGGTCGCGCTCGATGCGGGCGAGGTTGTCGGCCGCCGCGTCCGGCTCGACCATGAGCGCCATCGCCGACGCGTGCGGCGTGACGACGACTTCGCCGTCCCGCTCACTCGGGTAGCCGTCGGCCTCAGCGGCGATGGGCGGCACCCCGAAGACGGAGTAGCCCTCGCCGGGGCAGGCCGACGGGCTGAATCCCCAGTAGCCGTAGCCCTTCTCGTCGAGCGCGTACTCCCGCTGGAGCGCCACGGTGCGCGCCTCGTTGACGCCCCACGTGTCAGGCGCCCAGGTCGCCTCGGGGACGAAGATCGTCGGCATGAGGGCCTCGAACATCGACCCGCCGAAGGTCGGCACGACGTCTCGGCCGCGGTAGTGCCGCAGCGGGGTCTCGAGCGACGCGTAGTGCTCGGGCGGGATCTGGCCGTGCGCGATCCCGACGTAGCTGGCGATGCGCGGCTCGGAGTCGAGCAGGTCGTAGTGGTGCCTCGTGTGGAGCACCTCGGCGTGGCCGGGCACGAAGGCGGCGCGCCGCGTCGGCTCGCCGGGGTCGTCGACCCAGAAGCCGCCCGTCAGCCGCCCACCGGGACCGTCGGCGCCGTCCGGGCCGGCCGCGGCGTCGTGGAAGACGCCGAAGTGCATCCGGTCGAGGACGGCGTGCGCCTCGGCCGCGACCTCGGGCTCGGCCGCCGCGGCCACCATGAGGCCGGCCGCGAGCCAGCCGTTGTCGACGCTGGAGAGGAACGGGTGGATGGGGCCCCCGTCGGGCATGTCGTGCATGAGGGCGCCGGACCGGTCGTCGTACCAGTTGAAGAACATCCCGGACTCGTCGTGCACCTCCATCCCGGCGAGCGTCGTGAGCAGCAGGTGCAGCCGGTCGCGGGCGTCGTCCTCGGCGATGAGCCCGAGGTCGCGCGCGGCGACGGTGCACCAGAGCAGGCCGCCGATGTTCGTCGGTGACGTGTAGCCGCTGCGTGTCGCCGGGTCGAGCGAGTCCGCGATGCTGTCGGTCGGCAGACCGCTGTCGGGGTCGGTCATGGCCTCGAAGGAGCGCCACGTGTCGGCGGCCCAGCGGAGCAAGGTGGTGCGGTCAGGCATACGAAGTCCTCAGGTCAGTCGCTGACGACGGAGGTCTGGTCCCAGTCGCAGCCGCACGAGCCGCGCACGACCATGCGGGTCGGGAGCACCTGGGGGTGCACGTCGAACGTGCGACCACCGATGCGCTCGTGGAGCCGGATCGCGGCCCATCGCCCGAGCTCGCGCATCGGCTGCTGCACCGTGGTCAGGCCGGGGGCGAGGTAGCGCGAGGTCATGATGTCGTCGAAGCCGACCACGGCGACGTCGTCGGGCACGCGCCGACCATCGCGGCCGAGCAGCACCATCGTGGCGAGCGCGAGCTCGTCGTTGGCGCAGACGAGCCCGTCGATCTGCGCCCCGGCGGCCTCCGCCTCACGCAGCCCCTCCATGACGCGGCGACCGGACGTCTCCTCGTACTGCACCCGGATCGGGCCGGCCACCTCGGCGCCGCGCTTGCGGGTCAGGGCGTGCTGGAAGCCGCGGTAGCGCTCCGAGACGTCGTGAGAGGTGTCGGGATCGCCGACGAAGACGAGCCGGGTGCGGCCGTGCTCGAGCAGGTGCCGGGTCAGCTCGGCCGAGCTGATGAAGTTCTCGACCTGCACCGCGTCGCAGCCCTCGATGGCGTCGCGCGCGACGAGCACCGTCGGGGTGGAGCGCACGATCTGGCGCACCATCGCGTCGCTGACCGTGTCGTTGGCGATGACGATGCCGTCGACCCGGCCGAGGATCTTGCGCACCGAGGCCTCGGCGTCCTTCGACGCGTCGCACACGACGACGACGACCGACTGGCCCTCGCGCGCCGCCGTCGACTCGAAGCCCGAGAGCAGCTCGGAGTAGTAGGGCCCACGCAGCCCCGGCAGGACGAGCCCGTGCGTCTCGTGGGACGGCACGTCGACGGCGCGGCCGGCCCGCAGCGGGACGTACTCGAGGTCCTCGACGGCCCGGAGCACGCGCTGCCGCGTCATGGCCGACGCGGGGGTCGAGCCGCTGAGGACGCGCGAGACGGTGGCAATGGACACGCCGGCACGCTCGGCCACGGTGTAGATCGTGACCGGTCGCGCGTCATCGTGCTCAGTGGACACCCAGGCTCCCTCTCCCGGGGACAACTGTGCACGGCGTCGCCACGCTCCACAAGCCGGGCGCGGCACCCCTCGGCGACCGCCGGGCCGACCGATGGCGTATGCCGTCCGGCCGGCTCGGTGGCCACGGCGGGGTGGTCCAGGGCTCCCTCCCGGACCACCCCGCCGCGACGTGCGGAGGATCCTGCCGACCCGCTCGTCAGAACGGGTTGGGGATCGCATCGAGCAGGGTGCGCGTGTAGTCGTCCTTGGGGTCCCGGATGACCCCGAGGGTCGGTCCCTTCTCGACGACCTTGCCGTTGTTGAGCACGATGACCTCGTCGGAGAGCATCCGGGCGCTCAGCAGGTCGTGCGTGATGTAGAGGATGCCGACGTCGTTCTCCTTGACCAGGTCGTTGAGCAGCTCGAGGATCTCGGCGCGGATCGACACGTCCAGGCTGGAGATGGGCTCGTCGGCGACGATGATCTCGGGCTCCACGGCGAGCGCCTTGGCGATGATGACGCGCTGGCGCTGGCCTCCGGAGAGCTCGTAGCCGTAGCGGTTGATGAACCGCTCGGCGGGCGTGAGCGCGACGCGCTCCAGCAGCTCCTTGACGCGCTCGCGCAGCTCCTCGCCCTTGAGTCCCTGGTAGTTGACGAGCGGGCGGGACAGGACGTAGCCGAGTCGCTTGGCGGGGTTGATCGAGCTGTACGGGTCCTGGAAGACCATCTGGACGTTGCTGCGGTAGTCGCGCAGTGCCCGGCCCTTGAAGCCCGAGACGAGCTTGTCGCC
This sequence comes from Terracoccus sp. 273MFTsu3.1, assembly GCF_000383675.1. Classification (GTDB taxonomy): domain Bacteria; phylum Actinomycetota; class Actinomycetes; order Actinomycetales; family Dermatophilaceae; genus Terrabacter. The sequence continues at coordinate 71,098 of NZ_KB911820.1, forward strand.
GTCGGGACCGTGGAACACGATGCGTCCCTCGGTCGGGGTCTCGACCCCCGTGATCATCTTGGCGAGGGTCGACTTGCCGCTGCCGCTCTGGCCCACGAGCGCCGTCACCTCCCCTCGACGCAGCTCGAAGCTGACGTCGCTGACCGCCTCCGTGCGGGTGACGGTGAAGCCCCGGCGGCGCTCGAAGACCTTGGAGACGTTCTCGACCGAGAGGACGACCTCGTTGGCCAAGGCGCTGCGGGACTCGTCCGCGGTCTTGACGAACTGGGGCCCCTCGAAGCCGCGCTTCGGCTCGCCGTGCGGCCCGGCGCCGCCCTCCTCGTGCTGGAGGTGCGCGACGTGACAGGCCGCACGACCACCGAGGAGCGGCAGGAGCGGCGGGTCGGTCTCGAGACAGCGTTCGATCCGCTCGGGGCAGCGCGGCGCGAAGCTGCACCCCGTCATCTCGCGGCTGAGGTCCGGCGGCCGCCCGGGGACGTAGGTGATCTTGACGGTCTCCTCGCGCGGATCGCCGTAGGAGCCGAGCAGCCCCTTCGTGTAGGGGTGCAGTGGACGGCGTAGGAGCGCGCCCGCGGTCTGGTCCTCGACGATGCGACCGGCATACATCACGAGGATGCGGTCGGAGAGGTCGAGCACCGTGCCGATGTCGTGGCTGATGAAGAGGACCGCGAAGCCCTGCTCGGCCTGGAGGCGTCGGACGTTCTCGAGGATCGAGTGCTGCACGACGACGTCGAGCCCCGTGGTGGGCTCGTCGAGCAGGATGAACTTCGGGTCGAGCGCGAGCGCGAGGGCGAGGTTGACGCGCTGGCGCATGCCGCCCGAGAGCTCGTGCGGGAAGGCGCTCATGAACTTCGGGTCGATGATGACCATGTCGAAGAGCTCGCGGATACGTCGGGTCACCGCCTCGCCGCGCAGCGACGAGTGCTGCTCGATGGCGTCACGGAACTGCGCCTCCACCCGGACGACCGGGTTGAGGGAGTTCATGCTGCTCTGGAAGACGGTGGAGAGGTCACGCCACCGCAGCGAGCGCAGCTCGTCCTCCGGAAGGCTCGTGATGTCGGTCCCGTTGAACTCGATCGAGCCGCCGCTGATGCGTCCCGGCCGCTGCAGCAGCCTCAGGAGGGCGGTGCCCAGGGTGGTCTTGCCGGACCCGGACTCGCCGATGAGACCGACGAACTCGCCGGGTTCGATCGAGAAGGTGACCCCCTGGACGGCGTCGAGCGGTCGGGAGGCCTTGGGCTCGTACCGGACGCTGAGGTCGCGGACGTCGAGGAGTGTCATGCGTCCTCCCGGAGGTGGGGGTTGCTCAGCAGGTCGACGCCGAAGTTGATGAACGTCGTCGCGGTCATGAGGATCGCGAGCACGAGGCCGGGGGCGAAGACCCACAGCCACAGCCCCTGCGCGATCGCGCCCTGGGCGTTGGACTGGTAGAGCATCGTGCCCCACGAGACGTTCCGGCTGTCACCGAGGCCGAGGGCCGCGAGGCCCGCCTCCGCCGCGATGGCGCCGGTCGCGGCACCGACGAAGCTCGCGAGCACGAGCGAGCTCATGTTGGGCATGATCTCGCGGAAGACGATGCGCCACGTGCCCTCGCCCGAGAACTTCGCCGCGGTGACGAAGTCGCGGTTGCGCAACGTGATGATCTGCGACCGCTTGGCGCGGGCGGCGCCGGCCCAGGACGTGATCGACACGACGCCGACGATGAGCCAGAGTCCGCGCACCTCGGAGTACGCGACGAGGGTGATGATGAGCGGGAAGACGGGGATGACGAGGAAGACGTTGGTGATGAAGGACAGCCCGTCGTCGAGGAGGCTGCCCTCGGCGTAGCCCGAGATGAGGCCGATGACGGTGGCGATCACTGTCGCGAAGAGGCCGCCGAAGAGCCCGACCAGCAGGGAGATCCGCGAGCCGTAGATGAGCTGTGAGGCGATGTCCTGACCGCTCGTCGTCGTGCCGAGCCAGTTCGTCGAGCTCGGGCCCGCGAGCGGCTCGAAGGAGCCGTCGAGGGGGTCGTGGGGAGCGATGAGGGGAGCGAAGATCGCCACGAGGACGTAGACGGCCAGGACGATGACACCGACGCGCGCCTTCTTGCTGCTCCAGATCACCTGCCACCACTGGTCGGGCGTCTCGACGTCGTTGACCTGCTCCACCGCGAGCTCTTGTCCTGGCTCGCCCGCTGACATGAAGTCCTCGCCTGGGGTGGGTACCGGGGACGTGGTCATCCTTCAGCCCTCCTTGCCCGGGGGTCCAGCACGCCGTAGAGCAGGTCTGCGACGAGGTTGGCGAGGAGCACGCCGACCGTGGTCAGGAGCATTAGTGCTTGCAGCAAGGGGTAGTCCTTCTGTTCGACCGCCTCGCCCATCAACCGGCCCATACCGGGATAGTCGAAGACCGTCTCGACGAGGATCGCGCCGCCCAGCACGCCGCCGAGGGCGAGCGCGAAGCCGGTGACGCTGGGCAGCAAGGCGTTTCGCGCGGCGTACTTGAGCGCAACGTCCCGGTCCGGCAGTCCCTTGGCCTTGGCGAGCCGGATGTAGTCCTCACCGAGGTTCATGATCATCGTGTTGCGCATGCCGAGGATCCAGCCGATCGGCGTGACGATGAGCAACGCCAGGGCCGGCAGGAAGGCGTGCGAGACGGCTTCCTGGATGAACGGCCAGTTCCAGCCCGGGGTGGCCTCCTCGTAACCGCCCGACGTCGGGAACCAGCCGAGGCTGTAGCCGAAGACGTACAGGAGCAGCAGGCCGATCCAGAACGGCTGCAGCGTGCCGAGGAAGGTCGAGCCCAGCGTGACGACGGAGTCGAAGCGCGAGTTGCGCCGCCACGCGGCATACGCCCCCAGCACGACCCCACCGACGAACGACAGCACCTGCGCGATGGTCACGAGCACGACCGTCCACCAGAACGCCTGCGCGATGACCTCGGTCACCGGGAAGGGGTAGTAGGTGTAGGAGAGCCCGAAGTTGCCGTGGATGAGCTCGCCGAGGTACGAGATGTACTGGTGCCACAGCGAATCCGTCGGGGTGCCGAGCATGGCCCGCATCGCCTCCACCTGGGCCTGGTCCAGGGCGGCGTCCTTGCCGGCCATCCGCTTGACCATGATCTCCGCGGGATCACCGGGCTGCAGTCGGGGGATGAGGAAGTTCAGGGTGACGACCGCCCAGAGGGTGGCCAGGAAGAAGCCGAACTTCCGCGCGAAGTACGTCATGCGGGCCTCTCTGCCCGAGCCGGGGCGGCTTGACCAGCCGCCCCGGCGAAGGCGGGGGTCGTCACTTCGGGGCGGTGAGGTGGGTCAGCATCAGGAGCTTGTCGTCCTGAGGGTTGGCGTACGGGTCCTGCTCGCTCGGCCAGCCGACGGCCTTGTCGGTGCGGTAGATGACACGGGCCGGCGCGTAGATCAGCGACGTGACCGGGTACTGCGTCATCATCGTGTCGACGAGCGGGGCGAGGTCGGCCTTCTGGCTCTCCTTGTCCGTGTCGCCGGCGAGCTTCGTCACGGCCGCGTCGACCGCCGGGTCCTTGAAGCGCTGGACGTTGGGCAGCACCTCGGTCTTGGTCGGCATCTGGCTGCTCGAGAGCTTCGTGCCGAGGTTCTTGGCGAGCTCGCAGCCACCGTGGAGGTACTCGAGCATCAGCTGGTAGTCGCCGGTCTTCTTCTGGCCGTCCACCGAGTCCGGTGCGCTCGCGGTGACCTTGGACGTGATCCCGAGGTCGTTGAGCCCCTTGACGGCCACGTCCGCCATCGCCTGGTAGTCGATGAAGCCGGCCTGGACGGAGAAGTTGACGGCGAGCGGGGAGCCGTCGGGCAGCGTGCGCTTGCCGTCGGCGCCCTTCTTGTAGCCGGCCGCGTCGAGGAGCTGACCCGCCTTGGCGAGGTCGTAGGGCAGGACCGTGTCCTCACCGGCGTACTTGTCCGGGAGCAGGCTCTGCATGGACGGCAGCTTGAGACCGGTCTGGCTTGCCGGCTTCATGACGCCGTACGTCGCCTTGAGCGACATCTCCTGCTTGTTCATGGCGTAGGAGATGGCCTCACGGAACTTCGCGTCGTTGAACGGCGGCTTCTCGTTGTTGCCCGTGAGCACGGTCATCCCGTTGGGCGCGTAGTAGAAGTGGTTGTTCTTGGGGTCCGCGCTGACGAACGTCTTCTCCGGGTTGGGGATCTCGCCGAAGTACGCGTCGAGCTGGCCGGACCGCAGCTTGAGGGCTGCCTGCGCGGCGTCGTACTGGCCCTCGAGGACGAGCTTCTTGACCTTGATCTTGTCGGCCTGCCAGTAGTCCGGTCGGCGCTCGAGGACGAGCTGGCGGCCGTTGAAGCTGCCCACCTTGAAGGGGCCGGTCGACACGGGCGTCTTGTCGACGTACTTGGTCGGGTCGCCGACCTTCGAGTAGATGTGCTCCGGCAGGATCTTCGACGAGATGATCCCGTCGTACTTGGGCGCGGCGTTGCCGGAGAAGGCGAAGACCACCTTGTTGCCCTCCGCCGTCACGCTGGTGGCCGGCGCACCGAAGGTCGACGTCCAGACGCCGGGCTTGTCGAGCGCCGGGTACTGCTTCATGAGGTTGAAGGTGAAGGCGACGTCCGCGGCCGTGAACGGCTGGCCGTCCGTCCACTTGACACCCTGGCGGATGTCGAAGGTGAGCTTCTCCCCGCCCTCCCAGGTGGCCTTCTCGGCCAGCCACGGAGTCTCCTCGCAGGTGAGCGCGTTACGCACGATGAGCTGCTCGTAGAGCCACGTCGTGGTCAGTGGCTTCGGCGCGTAGGGGTTGTAGTTCGCGAGGCTGCCGACGGATGCGTCTGCCTCCGAAGGGAACGTCAGCTGGGCGATCATCCCGCCGGCTCCGGCTGCGCCGTCGCTCTCCTTCTGTTTCGCGCTGCCGGCACAGCTGGCGAGTGCGAGTGCGGCGGTGAGGCCGGTCACGATCAGCACGGGCTTACTTCGAGTCAGCGTCATTGCAGACCTCCGTAGGGGGCGTTTTGCGTCAGGCTAGGCGTGCAGCGACGGCCCGTGTCAACGACTTGAGACCATGTAAGTACTTTCATACCCACTTCCGTGCTGCCCCCGACTTTCATTTGTTTTCAGGCGGATTCGTCTATCGCTGATCCGAGGGCCCACTGGTAGGAAGGAGAGGTGCCCGACGACAACGCCGTCCTGACCGCCCCCACGGTCCTCACCCTGGAGGGCAGCTCCACGCTGTTCGCCGAGGTGCTCGACAACGGCGCCCTGCGCCGTCTCGAGGCCTTCGGCACCAGCCTGCTGCTGCACCCCGCGACCGTCGCCGAGGCGGGTCTGACGAACGTCCACCTGCGCGTGCACCGGCCGGACGGCATCCGTCGTCGGGCCCTGCTGGGCCCCGGCAGCGGCTCCGTCGTCACCTGCGTCGACGGCTCCCTCGACGGCTCCGTCGAGGCCTCCCTCGACGCCTCCGTCGTCGTCACCGGCCGGCACGAGGGACTGGACTACCGCCTCACCCTCCGGCTCGGTGACGGGTCGCCGGCCACCCCGACGTGGCACTGGGACCTCGAGCTGACGAACACGACCGGCGAGCCCGTCACCGCTGACGCGGTGCTGACCCACGACCCCGCTCTCGCGCCCCTCGGCAACGTCCGGATCAACGAGTACTACGTCAGCCAGTACCTCGACCTCACCCCGGTGGCGACGGACGGTCATGGCACCGCGGTCGCCGTGCGCCAGAACATGCCCGGCGAGCGCGTGCCGTGGCTCATGGTCGGCACGACGGGCACGGGCACCGGCTGGGCGACGGACGCCCTCCAGCTCGTCGAGCGCACCGGGCGCGGCGTCGACTGGCCCGGCCTCGACGCCGTCGACCTGCCGGGCGAGCGCCTCCAGCACGAGCACTCGCTCATCGCGCTGCAGGACGCCCCGGTCGAGATCGCACCGGCCGACACCCACCGCACCGGCTTCTGGGGCATCGCCCTCGAGGACCACCCCGAGGCCACGTCCGACGCCGACGCCCGCTGGGCCGACGTCGCGATCGCGGCCACCCCGACCCCGTGGGCGCCGGCGGGCGACGGCGCCCACGGCCGGCCCGTCAGCAGCGCTGCAGACGGCAGCGACGACGCGGCGACGCCCGCCACGCTGTGGTCGTCCAGCCCCGCCTTCCCGTCGCGCGACCTCGACCGGGCCGAGCTCGACGACGCCGGCCTGCTCGACGACCGCACCGACGTGGAGACGACCGCCGACGGCACCGAGCTCGCCTGGACCGTCCGCGGCGGCCAGCTCGTCACCCCCGCCAAGGAGCTCGCGGTCCTGCGCCCGCACGGCCACCTGCTGCGCACCGGTGACACCTTCACCCCCGACTCGCGGTCGCTCGCGTCGACGGTGTGGATGGCCGGCACCTTCCACTCGCAGATCACGCGCGGCCACGTCGGTCGCGACCCCGTCGTCACGGGCCGCCGCACCTACCTCGGCCTCCAGCGCGCCCACGGCGTGCGCCTCTTCGTCGAGGACGCCGACAGCGCGTGGAGTCTCCTCGAGACCCCGAGCGCGTGGTTCACCGGCCTCGACCACTGCACGTGGTGGTATGCCGCCGCGTCGGGTCCCCTGCTCACCGTGACCTCGAGCGCCCCCGCCGACGACCATGCCCTGACCCTGTCGGTCGGCCAGCGCGGCGCGGCTCCCCGCCGCGTCCTGCTCGCCCTGCAGGTCGCCGACGACCTGTCCGAGGCCCCGTCGGTGACGACGGCCGACGACCACGTCGACGTCACGACGGCGAACGACCCACGGCCGTGGCGCATCTCGTGGACCGGCCTCGGCGACCCGGAGGTCGGCGATGCACGGCTCCAGGCCGACGGCGTCGGTCGCGGACCGGGCTGGATCACCGTGCTCCTCGACCCGAGCGAGCAGCTCGAGGTGGTCATCCGCTCGGCCCCTGGCGCCGGGGACTCAGTGGTCGGCGAGGTCGTCCCGTCGGGCGAGCACCTCGGAGCAGCGTTCTGGGACAAGGCCGCTCATGCCGTGACCCTCGATGGGTCGGCGCTGGGCGATGCCGGCTCCCAGGCCCGGAACCTCTCGGCGGCGCTGCCGTGGTTCACGCACAACGCCTTCGTCCACTACCTCTCACCGCGCGGGATCGAGCAGTTCTCTGGCGGCGCGTGGGGCACCCGCGACGTCTGCCAGGGGCCGGTCGGCCTGCTCACGGCCCTCGGTCGGCAGGACGCCGTCCGCGACGTGCTGCTCCGCGTCTTCCGGGCGCAGAACGCCCGCGGCGACTGGCCGCAGGCCTTCGAGTTCCTCCCGCCGCTGCCCGAGACCGGACAGCAGGACTCGCACGGCGATGTCGTCTTCTGGCCCGTCCTCGCGGCCGGGGACTACCTGCGCACCACCGGTGACGCGAGCCTGCTCGACGAGACCGTCGCCTTCGTCGGCGACGACACGCTCGGCGAGCCGGCGAGCGTCGCCGAGCACCTGCGGCGTGCGGTGGCCCGCATCGCGGAGCGCACGGTCCCCGGGAGCCCGCTGCCGGCATACGGCCACGGCGACTGGAACGACTCGCTCCAACCGGCCGACCCGCACCTCGCCGCCCACCTCGTGTCCACGTGGACGGCGGTGCTCCAGACGCAGTCGCTGCGGACGCTCGCCGAGGGGCTGCACGCGGTCGGCGCGCCCGGCGGCACGACGGCCCTCGCCGCCGACGCCGACGAGCTCGCCGAGCGCACCCACGACGCCCTCCTCGACCAGCTCGCGGCCGACCCGGTGCTCCCGGGCTACCTGCTGCAGCACGAGGACGGGCATTTCGAGCCGCTCGTCCACCCGACCGACGAGCGCACCGGCCTGCACTACGGGGTGCTGCCGTGGATCCACGCGATCGGCGCCGACCTCATGACGCCCGAGCAGGCGCGCCACCACCTCGACCTCATCGAGGAGCACCTCCTCGGTCCCGACGGCGCGCGCCTCTTCGACCGGCCGGTCAGCTACGTGGGTGGCCCGATGGCCGTCTTCCAGCGCGCCGAGGCGAGCACCTTCTGGGGCCGCGAGATCGGGCTCATGTACATGCACGCCCATCTGCGCTACGCCGAGGCACTGGCCCGTGTCGGCGACGGCGCGGCCCTGCTCACGGCGCTGGCCAAGGCGAGCCCGGTCGGGCTGGACGCGCTCGTCCCGCAGGCCCGCCCGCGTCAGACGACGTGCTACTACTCGTCGTCCGACGGCGCCTTCACCGACCGCTACGACGCGTCGGAGCGGTATGCCGCGCTCATGGCGGGCGACGTGCCGCTCGAGGGCGGGTGGCGCGTCTACTCCTCCGGCCCCGGGCTCGTGCTGCGGCTCGTCACCGAGGTGCTCCTCGGCGTCCGCCAGCGCGGCGACGACGTCGAGATCGACCCGGTGCTGCCGCCGAGCGGCGAGACGGGGGCGGGCGAGCTGACGGCGACGTTGCCTCTCGCCGGCACCGACCTCACGATCCGCTACGTCGTCGGGCCGGAGGGCCACGGCGTCCGCCGCGTCACCGTGGACGGGCGCGAGCTCGGCCTGCGACCGCTGACCAACCCGTACCGCAGGGCAGGAGCGGCCGTCCGCACTGCAGACCTGCTCGCTGCCGTGGCGCCCGACGCCGACCCCGGCAGCAAGACCCAGACCACCACCGAGATCCTCGTGGAGACCCACTGACATGTCTGACGTCACCGCCACGCCGCACTCCCAGCAGCGGCCGTGGCTCGATGCCACCCTGCCCGTCGAGGAGCGCATCGACCTCCTCATGGCCGAGATGACCCTGGCCGAGAAGGTCGGCCAGACCCACCAGGTCGCCAACATCAACCCCGACGACGACGCCGCCGAGATCGCGTCCGGCCGGATCAGCTCGAGCCTCTACGCCTCCGGCGCGACCGCCGGCAACGAGCGCGACGAGGGCGTCCTCGTCGGCAACATCGACGCCGCCCAGCGGCACGCCGTCGAGGGCAGCCGCCTCGGCATCCCGCTCCTCTTCGGCCGCGACGTCATCCACGGGCACCGCACCGTGGCGCCGATCCCGCTCGGCATCGCCGCGTCCTTCGACCCCGACATCGCCGAGGAGATCGGCGAGATCGCCGCCCGCGAGGCGGCCGTCGACGGGGTCGCGTGGACCTTCACCCCGATGGTCGACATCTCCGAGGAGCCGCGCTGGGGCCGGGTCGCCGAGTCGCTCGGCGAGACGCCGGTGCTGTCGGGTCGCCTGGCGGCCGGCCTGGTCCGGGGCTTCCAGGGCGACGACCCGAGCGACCCCGACCGGCTCGCCGCGTGCGCCAAGCACTTCGCCGGCTACGGCCTCGCCGCCGGTGGCCGCGACTACGACACCGTCAGCGTCGGCGAGAACACCCTGCGCAACCTCCACCTCCGCCCGTTCCGCTCGGCCGTCGACGCCGGCGTCCTCACCGTCATGGCGGCCTTCAACGACGTCGACGGCATCCCGATGCACGCGCACGAGCACCTCGTCCGCGAGGTCCTCAAGGGCGAGTGGGGCTTCGACGGCGTCGTCGTCGCCGACTGGAACGGCATCGGCCAGATCGTCTTCCAGGGCGTCGCCGCCGACAAGCGCGAGGCTGCGGCCCTCGCGATCCGCGCGGGCGTCGACCTCGACATGGTGAGCGGCGCCTACCTCGAGCACCTCGAGGACCTCGTCGAGTCGGGCGACGTCGACCTCGCGCTCGTCGACGACGCGGTGCGTCGCGTGCTGCGCCTCAAGTTCCGCCTCGGGCTCTTCGAGCGTCCGTATGCCGCCCGGCCCGGTGCGTCGAACGCGCCGACCCCCTCGACGCGCGCCGTGGCGCTGCGCGCAGCGCGGGCCGCGCACGTCCTGGTCAAGAACGACGGCGTCCTGCCGCTCGGCGACGGGGCCGGGAAGGTCCTGCTGTCAGGCCCGTTCGTCGACGACGGCGACGCGCTGCTCGGCACGTGGGTCCTCGACGGCCGCGGCGAGGAGGTCGTCACGCCCGAGGCGGCCATGCGCGAGCGCCTCGGCGACCGGGTCACCGTGGCCGACGGCCGCTTCCCCGACGTGACCCTGATGCAGGCGCGGGCCGCCGACACGTCGGTGCTGCTCCTCGGCGAGCACCGGTCCCGCTCCGGCGAGGCCCAGTCCGTCGTCGACATCGGCCTGCCGCCAGGGCAGCTCGAGCTCGTCCGCGCCGTCGCGGCGTTCGGCAAGCCGCTCGTCGCCGTCGTCTACACCGGCCGACCGCTCGACCTCACCGAGCTGCTCGACCTCGCCGACGCGGTGCTCGTCGTGTGGCACCCCGGCGTCGAGGCCGGCACCGCCCTGGCCGACGTGCTGCTCGGCGACGCCGAGCCGCACGGCCGGCTGCCGATGACCTTCCCGCTCTCGACGGGCCACATCCCGACGAGCACGCACCAGAGGCCGACGGGGCGGCTCATCCGCGCCGACGTCGACCACCAGGAGGGCCGCTACATCGACGCCCTCACGTACCCGCGGCTCCCCTTCGGCTTCGGCATGTCCTACACGAGCGTCGACTACGGCGCGCCCACCCTCTCGTCGCCGACGATGACGACCGACGGGTCCACGACCCTCACCGTCACGGTGACCAACACGGGCGAGCGGCCCTGCCGCGAGGTCGTCCAGCTCTACTTCCGCGACCCCGTCGCCCAGGTGACACGTCCCCTCGTCGAGCTCACCGACTGGGCGCTCGTCGACCTCGAGCCCGGCCAGGCACGCGAGGTCACCTTCGACGTGGCAGCCGAGCAGACGGCATACGCAGGCCGTGACCTCACGACGCGCGTCGACGAGGGCGAGATCGTCCTGCTCACCGGGCCCGACGCGGCCCGCCTCCAGCCCGTGTCCGTGACCATCACCTCCCCGAAGGCCGCCTCATGATCGAGACCGTCCAGCGCCAGATCCGGATCGACGGCGAGCCCGTCGTCGTCATGTCGGGGGAGGTGCACTACTTCCGCGTCGCTCGCGCCGAGTGGGGCCAGCGCCTCGACCTGCTCGTCGAGGCCGGCTGCGACACCGTCGCCTCCTACATCCCGTGGATCTTCCACGAGCTGCCGGACGGGTCGATCGACGTGACCGGCGAGACGAGGCCGGAGCGCGACATCGGCGCCTTCATCGACCTCGCCGCCGAGAAGGGGCTGTGGTTCATCGCCCGGCCGGGGCCGTTCATCATGGCCGAGCTGAAGAACGAGGGGATCCCGTTCAGCGTCTACCGCGACCACCCGGAGGTCATCCCGGTCGGGTGGGACGGCGAGACCGTGTCGTCGAGCACCATCGACTACCTCGCTCCCGCCTTCCTGTCCGAGAGCGCGCGGTGGTTCAACGCGATCATGCCGGTGCTCGCGCCGCGGCTGCAGCCGGCCGGCGGGCCGATCATCGGTGTGCAGCTCGACAACGAGATCGGGATGCTCGCCTGGGTGACGAACTCGCCCGACCTCACGGACGGGCTCGTCGCGTCGTTCGGCGAGTTCGTGCGGTCGCGTCATGGTGACTCGGGGCCGTATGCCGTCGCGCCGGGTGAGGAGGGCTGGGCGGAGGTCGTGCGCTCGCCGAAGGAGGAGTGGGCCGGCGCGCTGCGGCTCGACCTGGGGCTCTTCATGCGGCAGCGGTTCGCCGACTACGTCGCGGCGCTGCGCTCGATGTGCGAGGAGCGTGGGGTCTCGGGGGTGCCCTTCTTCATCAACATCCACGGGACCGAGGGCGGCAACGGCGCGCCCTTCCCCATCGGCATCAGCCAGCTCGTCGACACGTATGCCGGCATCCCGGGGATGGTCTCGGGGTCGGACCACTACCTCGGCGAGGCGACGCTCAACACGATGACCGACCTCTACGTCATCAACGCCTACATGGCGGCGGTGCACGATGGTGACCAACCACTGACTTCCCTTGAGTTCGAGGCGGGTTCGGGGGACTACGGCGCGGGGGCGGAGATGCAGTACGACCCCTCGACGGCCGACCTCAAGACGCGTCTGTGCCTCGCCCAGGGCAACCGGCTCATCAACTACTACCTCTTCGCCGGCGGCATCAACCCGCCGCTCGACGAGGCCGTCGGTGACGGCAACGACCGGATCTCGTTCACCGGCGAGCGGCACGGGACGGCTGCGCCGGTGGGGCCGGAGGGTCAACGGGGGTATGCCTACTCGGCGACGGCGCAGGCCGTGCGAGCCATCAAGGCGAACGAGCCGTGGCTTGCCCGGATGGACGAGGACCACGACGACGTGTCGTTGGGGCTCGTGCTCGACGCGTACATGACGGAGTACCACCACCCTTCGTCCGATGTCATGACGGAGGTCGTCGAGGACCTGACGTCGCACCGTGGCGCGGGTGAGCGCAAGGCGCTGGCGCGGTCGCTGCTGCTCGGCGGGTTCCGCTATGGCGCAACCCATCTCGAGCGTCGCGACCCGGCGCCGGGGTCGACGGTGCTCGTCGGGACCGGACGCTACCTGTCGCAGATCGTGCAGGAGCGGCTCGTCGGGCACGTCACGACGGGCGGCAACGTCGTGCTGCTCGGGCGGCTGCCCGAGCGGGATCTCGACGGGTCTGAGTGCACGGTGCTCGCGGATGCGCTGGGGCTGACGGCAGGTGAGGTGGTGCGCGACACCGGCCACTACTACCCGTCGCTCGTCGCGCACGGATGGGCGCAGCCGTGGCCCGAGATGCGGGCCGGGTGGGTGCAGAGTCTCGGGCACGAGCGCGGGGACGTCGTGCTGACGGATGTCTACGGCGCGGTGTGCGGCGTCGACGTGCCGCTCGGCGAGGGCCGCGCGATCGTGCTTGCCGCCCAGGTGCCGTCGGACTCGGTGCTCTTCGATCGGGCGCTGTCGAGCCTCGGGGTCTCGCCCGGGCTGCGGCTCGAGACGCAGTGGCCGGGGGTCTTCGCCACGACGACGAGCACCGACGACGGGCAGCGGGCCCTGCACGTCATCAACGCCTCGGGCGCACCGGCCACGGTGACGGTCGCCCTCGACAGCACCCCGATCGCGGCCGGCGCCACCCTGCACGTGCCGCCGCGGTCGGGGCACATCCTGCCGCTGGGTCTGGACGTCGCGGGGCGGCGCCTGGACTGGGCGTCGGCGGAGATCGCGGGCGTCGATGCGGACGGCACGTTGCACTTCCGCCCCGGGCTCGACGAAGACGGCGGCACAACAGTCATCGTCGACGGCCTCCCCCTCGAACTGACCCCCGTGGAGCACACCCTGCGCCCCTGACATTCCAAGAGATGCAAGGAACGGCCGGGGCGCGGGCACACCTCGCACCCCCGGCAGTTTTCGCTCTCCTAGGGTCGAGGATGGGTAGCCCATCCCGCCCACTATGGGCGCCAACCCCGCCCAGGTGACCCACTCGAATTGCGTCCGCTGGCGCTGCGCTATGCGCCTCATTTCTACCTAGCCGAAATGCCCCGTTGGGCGCCTGCCCGACCGACAGCTCAAGGCGCCACTCGCGAGGAAATCGCATTCTAATCGCGGGCACTATGACCACCCCGGAATCTCATGCGACACGAGGCCCTTAATCACGAGCTCCTATCCGCCATGCTGAGTCATGAGTTTGTTAACGTCGCGCCGCGCCGTGTATGCCGTCTGGTATCCAGCGGGGGAAGTATCTATGAGCTTCTCGATGAATGCCGCCGTGGGCGACGAGACGCTGCTCCTCATAAGGGTGACAAGGTCTGATCGATTCTCCCCCATCAGCGAGTCGCCAGCAGCAACCTGCAGCAGGGTGACTCCGAGTTGGAAAATATCTACCCGCGGGGACCACTTTGGGCCCATAAGCTCCGGAGGAAGGTAGCCAGGGGTTGCACTAACCGTCGCGACAGGCGTGCTTACGCTCACCGAAATATTGAAATCGATAAGAACCGGCCCCCTGATCGGGGTGATGATGATGTTTTCAGGCTTGACGTCTCGATGGATGTAGCCATAGCGAGCCTCAAGAAGTTCCTGCAAATCTCCCTCAGAACTCTGACCAGCCCGCAGTCGCCGGAGCTCGCTTTCCTTCGGATGAATTGCTACAAGTGCATCCAACAGCGAATATGCCCACGAGAGAAGTCTCGGCTCGGACGGTCGCGTCGCTGCCTCGCAATACGCTCTCAGAGTATCGCCATCCAAATATTCCATGGCGAGGTACACCAAACCCTCCGCTGTGCGTCCGGAGTCGATGAAGCGCACTAAGTTCCTATGTTCGAAGGTCTGAAGGACCTCGACCTCGCGCTCAAGGAGGGATAACTGGCCATGCCGAAGAACTTTGATCGCGACGTCGAGCCCTGGGACTCCCGGGAGACTCTCCTGCATGCGCGCTCGGTATACATCAGCATAACCGCCATGGCTGGACACGAGGGACTGAACCTCGTATCGATTGTCGACCACGAGGCCGATCAATGAGGTACCACCAGGGAGCGCGCGGGGCCCGTCGGCGACTTTCGCTCTACGCTGCAGGTATGTCTGGAGTAGCTGCGACTGCAAGCGGGTGGTCTCCGAGGGCTTGCTGAACAGGCCGTAGCCAATCAAGTGCGCGGTGTCCTCAGGAAACGCCCGCGCCATCTCACGGAATTCACTTACCTTACCCATCGCCAGCGTATTGAGGATTTCGAACTCATCCTCATATTGATCCTCGAGAATCGCCACAACTTGTGCGAGAAGCGGCCCTTGCTCAACAAGGAAGTTGTCGGCGATATCCCGGGCGTCCTCGACGCTTGGTGCTTCTGCACGATGCCTCGGATGGGTGCGGAGATGCATCATCGAGGCATAGGTCCTGAGCAACGCTGGATGGCCACCAGTGTCTTCGAACGCCCGATCTATCACCGGATCGGCCCATTTCAGGCCCATCTTTTGGCCGTAGGAGCGGAGCAGGTCACCTGTCTCAGACCGGTCTAGCGGACCTAGGTATGTGTTCGAAAAATAGCTATAGATCGGATTATCTTCACCGAAGATTGCATGTCTTTCAACGCACTGGGGATTCGTTCCAGAAATGATGAGTCTTAGGCTCCCGGGCTGCTCTTGGTCGAAACCGCGCAGGAGTTGCCAAAGCCGAATGAAGTCGTGCCTCCACGGTGAAGATTCGCTAGTGGGAAAGATCCGCTCGATCTCATCCATCAGGATTATGATGGGAGACCCAGTTCGTTCATTCACGGCGCGAAGGTCATGGTCGAAGAGCTCGAACATCATCGAACGGTCAGGGACGTCACTGAAGGTTTCGTACTTCCCGAAAAGCTTCAGTGTAGGAACTCGACGAACCTTCCGACTATTATCCCATAGCGACTCGCCCAAGTGCCAAAGCAAGTACTCGGCCGACGGATTGATCGCATTAGCTCGCTGAAGATCGACCTGAGCTATCAAGCCAGCTTCCTTATTGCGCAGCGCTTCCCGCAAGCGAAGTATGAAAGAGGTCTTGCCAATCTTGCGCAGCCCAAAGAGTGCCACTTGATTCGTTGACAGGGTGACGCTGCGCTCCAATTGGATCAGTAACGCAGTACGGCCAAAGAAATCATCTGTTCGTGTAACTGCGGACCTGAGATTGTACAGGTCGCGCGAGAAGAGTCGCCCACGAAGAGAATCTTTAAATTCGGCGGCGCCTCGAGGTCGAAAGGCACGGAGATTGTCGATGGTTAGTGTCACAACCGTGTGAGCAAGATGCTCAGCTGCCTCTCGCAACATCGCTGGCCCGTTCGGGTCCGACGTGACGACAATAACGAGGTCTTGGGACACCCGAGTGGAGTTTTGGGCCAAAAAGTCAATCGCTGGCTGGAGGTCACGGGCTTGAGTCAGGGGCCGCATGGAGGCCCACAGGAGGATTTCCCGCTGTGTGCCCACGACCTCCGCGAGGTCAGGCGGGAGTTTCAGGAGCAGACCCCAGCACATGTCGTCGACTGTGTAGTGGATGTAGTCCACGTCGAAGCCGGCCGAGTGGAGCACATCGACAACCTGTCGCCGCTCGCTTCTGACGCCAACCCACTTCAATAGGACCCGCTGATTGATAGGCAAAGCTCCCCCTGATCGAATGGGCTGCGTCCGGGTAGGCCCCCATGGAGCGGCCCCAAGCGGCGATGCTAGCCTCCCGACGGCGTTTTCAGTCACGATCTGCTCATGCGTGTCTGTCCGGCCGCCAGAGGGGCGCTGGGCTTGTGGGCCAAACGAGAGCCGCCCTCGCCCAGGACAGCCGCAGTGCGTCAAATCGCCGCGAAGCGGCAGTGTCCTTCCGCCGCCCGAGACCCAACGCCTCGACCGGAGGTGGTTCGCTTCCTATACTTCTCGGCACGCCTTAGCGACAACCGGGCTGCATAGTGCAAGGAATAGGGGAGCGCTCAACCGGCGCTGTCCTCGCGCCTCCGCTCATGAAGTGCGCTGGAGGGCGTGCACGAGCCCGTGCATGCCCATGGAAGCCGTGAGCGAAGGTTCCGACGAAGGCGTGTGGAATTGCGGGGAGCCGCGCCGCCGAGCGTGGCAACCACGGCCAGCTCGTCTCCCGTGCCAACTTGGTTCAAGAAGCCATCCCCGGGGAAGGACAGAAGTATGTCTGAATTGGTACATTCGTCCGTCTTTAGCCGATATTCGCACACAGGATGACCCGAACCTTGCACGCGCTTGGGCACTCTCCAGTTCTTCACGTGCCAGGCACCTTTGGCCACGGGCTCCGTCCGTCGCCATCCCCAAATGCTCAAAACTGTTCTAGTCTGCCGCTAGGTACTTGCCTCATGCAGGGGAGCGGGCATGGAAGATCAAACCGGGCAGCCGCTAGAGGCGCCTACCGATGACACGGCCGCGCTTCCCCTCACCAGTCTCAACGAGGCCAGCGAGCTCCTGTTTGAGGCGCGGGCAACTCTGGGCGTCCACGACGTGGTCCTTTGGGTGCGGAACGGCGGAGCCCTAATCACCGAAGCCACGACAGTCACCAGCGGTAATGGCGACCTGGTCGACATACCGGTTGGCATGGGGATAGCGGGTCGCGCCTTGGCAGAGAGCCGAGTAATAGCCATTCGAGACTTCACCGACGCCGAGGACCTCCGCCAGCGTGGCTTGCGCATGCAACAGCCACATGTCGTCGAGCGACAAGGTTGGCGCAGCGCGATTTACGTCCCCCTTCCATTCCCTGCTGATGATGCTGTTATCGCCGCCTACTCTAGGACCGCCGACGAATTTTCGTCAGAGACCATAAGCTCGGAACTTTGCGTCTGGGGCGAACGGTCCCTACTCAGAGCACGGTATGAAGACTTGGCCGCCCGTCCCCTGAAGATGGCAGCGATATATGACAATTTCGCGGTGCACGTCCATGACATTCGACAACACGCCGACTCCGCCCTCATGAACATCGAACTTCTTGCCGAGGGGTCCAGTCGGGCCAGCCTCAAACGCGCTACCGAGCATCTTCATACCCTTCGGAACCTTTGCGAACGAGATTTGCGAAGCGTGTCCGCGATTAAGATCCGCAAACGGCTGTGCAACATTAGAGCCTTGGCGCTGTCTGTTAAGAATGATTTCGATGGTCTTTCCCGACTGCGCCAGATACAAATCGAGGTGGACTGTGACGATCGAGCGTCCTGCTTGATGGACCCCTCTCTACTTCATCGCTGCCTATCCAACTTGGTCGCGAATTCAGTCCGGCACCTCTCAGACGTATCTCGGCGGCCCAAGATTATTCGAATCGCCGTCTCTGAAACGGCCAGCCAAACCTTCATCGACGTCGGCGACAACGGTCCCGGCATTCAACCTGAAAGAATCGCACGAATCTTCGAGCCGGGCGTTTCATTCAGTCCCAACGGATTCGGGCTGGGACTCAGTATGGTGGATGCCGCGGTCAGCACCTCTGGCGGATCCGTCAGAGTGCTGAAGAACGACTTCGGGCGTGGCTGCACCTTTCGAATGGCATTGCCGAGGAGGCGATGAAGTGAGTCGCATTCTTTGGATTGACGACAATGACACCACCACTAGTCTTGTCGGTGAGAAGTTGGAGCAGCGCCACGAGTTGACGGTCCTCCCCTACCTGTCGCGCAGGACTTCGGTGAAGGCGCGAGACTTTGACCTTGTCGTGCTTGACCTCTTCATTGACCGAAAGGATGATGAAGGCACGCATCGCGAGAATGGTTTAGTTTACTTGAGCCAACTTATGAAGGCGGATTCCAAGCTGACGAAATCAGTGGAGGATGATGATACCCGGTGGCTCCTTCTATCACAGCACCTAGCAGAATATGAACTTCGAGAGTTTATAAAAACGTTCACCGAAGAGAATGACATTCGCGCATTCTTGCGTTCCAAGAACCAAGAGTCCGCCGTTCCGCTTAATAGACGAGACGCCATCGCGTCCATCATTGAAGAGGTGCTTCGGGACCCTTCAAGCCCTCGGCTCGTCGAGGAGGTAGACCGGCTGCTAACGCCGCCCAAGGCCAAAGGCCTGTTTTCTATTGCGTTGGACGAATTCCGAAATCTCCCCGACTCGGTCCAAGCGGAACTGCAAGAACAGGCGCTTGAGAGCACGGAAGTCAAGGTCGATGCCTTTTTCGCCGCTAACCAGACCGCGGACTGGGCCATCCTTGCGGGTGAATCTGGCGAGGTGGTCAACTCTGGCACCATGGACAAGCTCCCGTCCGCGCGTGAGCGGAGGGCGCTTGCCGAAAAGCGCGGCCATCCCATACTCATAACGACCCGTTCGCAAGGTCGGGGCTACGTTCCTTCGCCGGCGACCGTTGAAGAAGTGCCCGTATGGCCCCGAAACAGATCACACGCAGGCCCAGCGCCTCAAAGATGCGAGGGGGTTATGCAGGACTACCCAACTTTCGTGTTGGAGTTGGGTGGAGGTGAACGGCACTATCATTTCGATACTGGCGCAGACTCGAGTTTCATACGAGCTTCACATGCCCGTGAACACGGAGTTTCGCTTGACGTTGAGACAAGACTTCCTGGAAAGAGTCGGTTCGGGCGCTACTTTCAATATGAGCTTCCCGCAGACGGTCTCGACTGCAACCTCATAGACCATGAGCAACAAAGCCACATCTCGGTAACAATTGAAGGGTTCGCGATCGAGCAATATCAGAATTGGGAACATTCGCGGCGCTGCCGTGAGAATGATTGTGAACTGGGTAGTGGTGGAGACCCGTGCATTGTGCGATCTGGCTTAATTGGCCGACGTTTACTAAGGGACAATGCAATTGCTGTGGAAATAAGTCCCGCTTCAACTCATGCACATTTTCGACGACTATAAGGGATCTCGAATGAATTCTTTCTCATGGCTGGCAGCGTTTGGCGGGGCGGTCGGGGTGCTTTGGCTCGAGATAGTTCGAGTAGGGGCAAAGGCACGCAGTGGTCGCCGGCTTTGGAGCGGCCTCCGACTCTGGCAATACGCCCTTCTGGCGGGCTCGTTCATGTTCGTCGCATTTGTCTTTGCTGGCTTTGCAGTCACCGGTTTTGTTAGCGCCGTGTTCATTGGCTTCGGCATCGAGGGTGGCCCTGTTGCAACAGGTATCCTCGCCAACCCTCAAGGCAAACTTCCATCGGTCGAGGACGGGGCGGGCAATAGCCGAGAGCGCGGTGGGGTAGGGACGTTCTTCACCGAGCCGTGAACTAGCTTCTGCTCATCTCCGCTGCCACCTCATCGCGGGCGAGGCGCCGTGCAGAGCCCCAGCCACCAGCGTCACCTCGCCGCGTGTTAACCGCGTCCGATCCCGCCCACGGCGGCGTCGCCGTTGCCTACGCTCCATGCGTGGCCTTCGAGATACGAGTCCTCAACGCCGAGTGCCCCGTCTGCGAGCACTATGGGCCCCATCCGTCGGACGGAGAGGGCAGGTTCACCTGCGTCGTATGCAATACAACGTTCGGCACAGGTCGGCAATCGGACGAAGCAACGATGACCATCGATGACGAGGGGGGCGATTGGGCGAAGCGGAGGTCCTGAGCTCGGGCCGTCGGCCGCGCGTCACACCGCCGCCTGCGCCTGCCCGGCCGCGGGTACCGCAGCTCAAGCGGTGATGGGCAGTCACCCTTCAAAGTTGGCGCAACAGGCCCCTCGGCGAACGGGGCCCCCTCAACTACGTAGGTCTCAGAGCCGCTTCGACAGGACCTCAAAGACGTGACTTTGTCGACGCCCGAGCACCCTTCCGGCAGGCCCGAACGTCTGCCTACTCTTCCGGTAGAAACGGCACCCCAAGCAGGAGGAAACACCATGGACACCCTCTCGATGAACGAGATTAAGAGCAGTTGCCAGCTCTGCCCGAACTGCGGCGCGAACGAGCGGCTCCGCGATGAGTCCGACATCGACGGCATCACGCTCCACACTGACCCGCCGTCCAGGCCTGGCAATCTCGGCTGCAACCGCTGCGGCCACAGCTGGACGCCCGACGCTGTCGGCTGAGCCGTCAGTCCGACCTGACGCGAAGCATGTCACAGCGACTGCCGCAAAAAGATCGCTTCAACTCGTCGAGGACGGGGTGAACGCGCATCGCAGCCGGTCTCTCCGCGAGCACCAGCAGCCCGGTGGGCCTGCCACAGTAGTCATCTATCTTGCCGGGCGCGGGCGAACCAGCGTCACACCGCCGCCAGCAGGGCGTGTTTGGTCGCGGCGAAGCGTGCGCCGCAAGACCTCTGCACCGCCGCGTGCTGCGTCCACGGCGGACGCCCTCCTTGAGCAGTCCTGGGTCCTTTGCTGGCGGGACGTACAGATCTCACGGATGACAGGCACGGAGTCGCCGCGCGCCGGTGGCCGGAGACCTCCCATGAGGAGGCACCTCATTCGGAATCTCTGAGCGATGTTGGGGAGATAGCCGCGAACAGACTCCTCGAGCGGGATCATGGTCATGCACGTGCTCATGCCTCCTGCTGGCTCCCGTTGCAGACGTCGCATCGCGGGTTGGTGGCCCCTGGGTGAGGCTTCGGCGCGGATGATCTGTCGGGAGTTGATGAGCATGAGCCTGCGTCCTCTAGGAGCTCTTGTCTTGCTGGGCGGCTTGTTTGCTCCACCGACCACGGCGCCTCCGACCGCCTTAACGGCATCGGCGGTCATGGGCGTAACAAGCCGGGTCAGCGTCTCCACCGGAGGGGCGCAGGCCAACGGTTCCAGCGCTAGCCCAATACTCAGCGCTAACGGCAGGTTCGTCGCCTTCACCTCGAGCGCCAGCAACCTGGTGCCCAAGGACACCAACGATTGGCCCGACGTCTTCCTCCGGGACCGACTGACCGGCGCCACAAGCCGCGTCAGCGTCTCCAACACGGGAGCTCAACTCGATATCGGCAGTTTCGTGACGTCGATCAGTTCGGACGGCCGCTACATCGTCTTCGAAGAGGTTGGTGATCCGGGCGCGGGGTCCGAGGGCGTTTTCGTCCGGGACCGCAAGGCGGGGACAACGACGCTGGTGAGTGTCTCCACGGCAGGGACGCCGGCCCTCTTCGAATCGCGCGAAGGAGTGATCAGCGGGGACGGCCGCTATGTCGCCTTCTCTTCCCGGGCGTCGGATGTGGTCCCTGGCGACACCAACGACAGCACCGACGTGTTCGTCCATGATCGGCAAACCGGCACCACGAAGCGGGTCAGCGTTGCCACGGGCGGAGTCCAGGCCGATCACGAAAGCAACTGGCCAACCATCAGCGAGGACGGCCGCTACATCAGCTTCATGTCGACGGCCACCAACCTGGTGGCAGGGGACACCAACGGACGGCTGGATGTTTTCCTGCACGACCAGGTCACCGGTGACACGACGCGGATCAGCGTCGCTACCGGGGGCGCCCAAGGCAACGACCTCAGCATGGCGCCCGCGATCAGCGCGGATGGTCGGCACATCGCATTCGATTCCTATGCCACCAACCTCGTGCGCGGAGACACAAACCACGCACTCGACGTCTTCCTCCACGACCGGATTACCGGGGAGACGGTCCGCAGCAGCGTGAACGCCTTGGGTACGCAGGCCAACAACACCTGCTCCTCACCAAAGGTCAGCCAGGACGGTCGCTACGTCACCTTCGAGTCGTCCTCGACCAACCTGGTGGCCGGTGACACCAACCAGGCTTCG
The DNA here is from genome assembly GCF_000383675.1 of Terracoccus sp. 273MFTsu3.1. GTDB lineage: Bacteria > Actinomycetota > Actinomycetes > Actinomycetales > Dermatophilaceae > Terrabacter. The sequence goes on from NZ_KB911820.1 coordinate 93,023, forward strand.
GACGTCTTCGTCCACGACCAGACCACCGGCGCAACAACTCGAGCAAACGTCTCCACCGCCGGCAGCCAAGCCAACGTCGACTCGGGCACCAGCGCCGAACCCGCGATCAGCGACGACGGCCGCTACGTCGCGTTCGTCTCCCTGGCTAACAACTTGGTGGCAGGAGACACCAACAACCCGGACCCGCAAAGCTTCACGGGGGTCGACGTGTTCGTGCGCGACCAGCTCACTGCCGTGCCGCCGACGCCTTTCGGTGACTTCAACGGTGGCGGCTGGTCGGACGTGATCGCTCGGCAGACCTCGACCGGTTCTCTCTGGCTCTACCCCGGTAACAGCGTCGGCTTCACTGCTAGGACCGAGATCGGCACCGGCTGGAACTCGATGAGTGCCATAGCTCGCCTTGGTGACGTCGACCGGGACGGCCACGAGGACGTCATCGCTCAGGACAAGACGGGAGTGCTCTGGCTGTACAGAGGGACCGGTCACGGGTTCATGTCACGAGTCAGGATGGGAGCCTCGGGGTGGAACGCCATGCGAGAGGTCACTCCCGTAGGGGACCTCAGTGGCGATGGATACCCCGACCTTTTGGCCGTCCAAACCTCGACCGGAGCCCTATATCTCTACCCCGGACGGGGAACGTCGTTCGGCGCCAGGCAGCTGCTCGGCCTCGGCTGGAACACCATGAGCGAGCTGGCCGGAGTCGGCGACTTCAACCGGGACGGCCACCCGGACCTGCTCGCCCGCAAGGACGCAACCGGGGAGCTGTGGCTCTACCCGGGTCGAAGCGGCGGCTTCGCAGCCAAGAGCCGGATCGGTATCGGCTGGAACGGCATGCGAGACCTCACCGGTATCGGCGACTTCGACCGGGATGGTCACACCGACCTGTTCGCGGTGCAAACCACGACTGGCAAGCTGCTCATGTATCCCGGCCGGGGCACGTCGTTAGGGGCGTCTTTGCAAGTCGGGACAGCCTGGACCGGCTACCGGCCGCTGCTCTAACCATCGTGTCTACTCGCTGCCAGTCAAACGGCTGCGCCGAACACGCCGCTCGGACGGCCCCACCCTCCCTTACCTGAATGAGGTGGCTCAGGGTGATTTGACACCTACGGCGTCTCTTCGACCCTAAGAAGCGCACTTGCACAATGCGGTGCGATTACGTGCTTCCCCAAGCTGCAGGCCTGCGCGCTTCGGATGACCTTCCCTCTACCCGGGGCGAGAGGCGGCCCCCGCCCCTGACGCCAGGAGTGGGGGCCGCTCGTACTGGCAGGCGGCGCTAGGGACTCGGGTCCGCGCCTGTGCGCCGTATCACCGGGGCCAGAGCGTCTCGTTGAGCTCGGGCAGGGTGCCCTTGTCCAGGTTGTCGGTGTCCTTGGCAGTCAGACGTCCGGGAGCGAAGCTGCTCATCGAGCCGGAGACCGGCAGGTTCAGCCGCGTGGAGCGCAGGTCGACGTCATACGTCCCTGAGCTGGTGTCGACGGCGATGACGCCGTTGCTCGCTCCGCTGACGACGAGGCCCAACTGGTGTCCGGCCGGGACGACGATGTCGTTGGCGGCCAGCTCGACGGTGACCTGGTGCTGGCCGGCACCGTCGAGACGGGCCCAACCGCGGGCCAACACCTGCAGCTGGGTGGTCTGCAGGCGACGCGTGACGTCCTTGTAGCAGGCGTCGTCCGTGGCTATGGACTCTCCCCAGCACGTCTCCGTTGCCAGGGTCAGGGCGCCGTCACCGGTGGTGCTGACCCGGTCCATGGCGCCGTAGTCGACGAGCATGACCGACACCTGCCCGACCGGGGCAGAGTGGGTCACCGTCAGGTCGACCGTCGGCGTGCCCGAGATCCGGACGTCCTTCGTCACCGCTCCGGTGAGGAACTGCACCCGGTTCGGGTTGGCGGTCAGCGAGACGGCGTTGGCCTCGGACAGGCGGGAGTTGTTGACGTAGGAGGCCGTGCCCGCGTCCTGCTTGCCGAGGGCCAGCGTGCCGTCCGCGCGTGGGTTGAGCGACATCGTGCGCGAGGACTGGATCGGCCACGTCTTCGACGTCTCCCACTGGTTCGGGGCGGTCTCGACACGCACGGCCGGCTCGCGGTCGATGCCATTGTCGATCCCCATCAGCTCGTGGTCGAACCACCGGTTGAGGGTGGTGACCCACTCCTGGCGGTCGTGGTCGAACGGGTCGACGTGGCCGAGGCGGCTGAGCCACATCTTGCGCTCGACTCCGCTCTGTCCCAGGGCTTCCCACCACTTGGAAGCGTTCATCGTCTTGACGTTGGTGTCCTGCAGGCCGTGGACGATGAAGACGCTCGCCTTGACCTTGGACGCGTCGTAGAAGGTGCCGTCGCGGTAGTCGCGCTCGGCCCAGAAGTCCGTGTAGGCACCCGTCGCGTCGGCGTCGTTGGCGTCCATGTAGGCCAGCCGCGCCGAGCAGTCCGTCGGAATCGTGCGCCGCTGCGCGATGGTGCGCGAGAGGCTGCTCGCGTAGTGGCGCGACTTCACGGAACCCTGCCAGCGGTTGTAGTCGTACCAGGAGCTGATGGCGCTGATCGGCACGATCGTCTTGAGCCCGTCGACGCCGGTGGCGGCCACGCCGTTGGCGAGCGTCCCGTCGTAGGACTTGCCGATCATCCCGGTGCTGCCGTTGCTCCAGGTCGCCTGAACGAGGGCGCCACTCGAGTCGCGGGCGCTGCCCTTGCCGTTGAGCCACTCGACGACCGCCTTGGCGGACTCGACGTCGGAGCGGCCGCCCTCGTCGGTGCAGCCGGTCGAGCGAGCCGTGCCGGCCATGTCGACGGCGACGAACGCGTAGCCGCGGGGGACGAAGTAGTTGTCGTAGTAGAGCGGGAACTTCGTCGGGCTGCCGTCGGCCGCATACTCCTTGAACTCGCCGTCGTTGCCGCGGCCGAGGCTGAGGTAGTAGGGACTGGCGTCCATGATGACCGGCACCCTTGCGGTGCCGTCGAGCTCGCGCGGCCGGATGATGTCGGCGGCGACGCGCTCTGCCTGGCCGTCCCCGTCCAGGTCGGGCGTGTCGACCCAGACGGCCTCGCGGATGGCCGTCGCGTAGTCGTACTTCGGCGAGGTCATCCCGTCGACGAGCGTGACGGGCGGGACGTCGGTGACGCTCGTCGGTGCGGCATGCGCCTCGCTCAGTGTGCCGATGGCCAACGGTGCGGCCACTGCGAGTGACCTGGCGAGGGCGAGGAGCCTGACTTTCATGTGAGTCCTTCCTGCCCCCGGGACCGGCGATGTCCCCTTGAGGGTGAGGGGCAGTCTCAACGTAGCGACGAGACTCCCGGAAAAGGAGGGAGCTGCGACCCCGACGGAAAGCTGTCCGCTTGTCTGTCTGATCGTGCAATGACGCTGCCGTCGCCGATCGCGATCGAACCCGCCCGGGCCGCCCGGGTCAGCGAGCAGGGCATCTCCGTGACGGCACGCGGCAGCGCCCATCAACCCTGACGAGCACGTATGCCGTCGAGCCACGCGCGCAGCAGCTGCTGGGACCCAGCCCGATCCGCTTGCGTCCGCGCGAAGAGCGTCGAGTCGTTCGTCTCGTAGGCGCGGGCGAAGTTCTCGAAAGCGCGGCGGGTGCCCTGCAGCCCGGCGACGAGTGTGGCGTGGAGCTGGACCACGGAGTCCTCGGCCGGCGTCACTGCCGCCGCCTGCGTCAACGCAGCGTCCAGAGGAGCCACGAGATCGACCCGGATGCGCTGGGCGCGCTCGGTCGGAGACAGCTGGTGATCCGCGTCGATCGCCACAGCCGCCCGGTCGATGCCGGACACCACCGCGGCTACCGTCGGGGCGTACGTCGTGACGTAGTCGTGCGTCGAGAGCCCGGCAGGTGCGCTCGGCTGGAGCGGGCTGATGGTGCCCCGGTTGACGATGGCGCCGGTGGCGGCCAGGCCGCCGAGCAGGGCCGCGACCGCGACGAGGACCACGACCGGTCGACGGCCTCGCGCGTCGGGGATCGGCAGCGCGGCGAGCAGCGAGACGAGCACGAACAGCACGAGGCCCAGCGGCAGTCCGGGACCGACCACGCCGCCGACGAAGTCGAGGGTCACGTCCCCTCCGAAACCGGCGTTGATGACGACGAAGCCCAGCGCCGCGACGCACGAGGCGAGCGTGCCCGCCGTGACTCCGGCCCCCGCACCTCGCAGGCCGTGGAGCACGATGAGCGACAGTCCGGCAGCCACCCCGGCGCCCGCGAATAGCCAGACGTAGGCGTCGAACCGCTGGGTCTGCTCCTCGAAAGTCGCGGCCGGTCCTGCGACGAGGCGGAACGCGAGGATGGAGAGCGCGGCGGCCACCCCGGAGACGAGCCCGACGACGCTCACCTCACGCAGGCCCACCGACTGTGGATCCAGCACGGGCACTGCAGGCGCCTCACCCTCGAACGCCCACGCCGGAGGCAGATCGGCCGGCCGGATCGCCACCAGCGCGAGGACGGCCGCGGCGAGGACCGCGACGACGGCGACGGCCGCCGGTTGGGTCAGGAGGGTGACGCTGGTGAGCGCCGCCAGCCGCCAACCGCCGAGGTCGAGAGTGCTGCTCAGCATCGTCGCGGCCCACAGCACGAACGCGAAGACGGTCGCGGACAGGGCGACGGCGAGGGTGGTGTAGCCACGGGCAGACAGGTGCCTCGATCGGTCTGCAGCGACCCTGCCGAGGCCCGCGACCACGACGGTGGTGCCACCGAAGGCCAGCGCACCGAGCAGGGGCAGCAGCGGCGACCGGGTCCCGGTCAACGTGTCAGAGCCGACAGCAGCCAGCGAAGCCACCTGTCCCACAAGGAAGCCCGCAAACACTCCGGCAGCCACGCGACGCGTCGCCCCACCGAGACCAGCCGTCCGCTGGGCCAGGTCGACCACCGCGAGACGCCATAGCGACAGACCCACGGTCGCCCCCATCAAGGGACCCACGAGAGCCGCCGGGACGGCATACGCCCAGCTGGTGAGCGAGGGCACCGTCGCGAATACGGAGACCAACAGTGGAAGGGTCACTGCCGCAAGGAAGCCCGCGATCACCGCGTCGACCGCGGAGGCGCGGGCCAGGCGGGCGGGGTCGCCGAGCATCCGCACGCGCTCGGAGGGGTCCGGGTGCAGCGCGACGACGCGCCGCCAGCCCGTGCTGGCCGCGCGGCCCGACGTGCCGAGCAGCGCGCTCAGGGCGTCTCGCCGAGCGGCCGTGCGGGCGGAGCCGAGATCCGCGTCGAACTCGCGCGACCGGAGGATGCCGGCTGACGCGAGCATCGCGGCCGCCAGGAGCAGCGCCGCCCGCCAGACGTAGGACGGCAGGATGCTGAGGTCCGCCCGCGGGAGCGCCAAGACCACGGGGAGGGCCAGCAGGGCGATCAGGACGTACCAGAGGGCACGGGCCGACCAGGCGATGAGCACGTCCCGGCGCGCCACGTGAGCCAGCTCGTGCCGCACGAGCGACTCGAAGGCGACACCGGTGCTGCGGACCGCCACGGCGGGTGGCAGCGCGACCGCGTAGTGCCCGGGAAGTCCGAAGCTGAAGGCGTCGTGGAGCTTCGACGTCCCGACCATCGTGTCGGGCGAACGACGCAGGCCGCCCTCCTCGGCGAGAGCAGCCACCCGGTCCGACGCGGCTGCGAGCTTCGGGCCGGCGAGGCGCAGCGCCCGTCGGCGGACGATGACCCGCGGCACGACGGCCAGCACCACACCGGCCGCGACGAGCGTCAGGACGACGCCTCCGAGGGCGAACCATGCCAGCCTCTGCTGCGCCCCCTCGACGCACTGCAGCACGGACTGCTGGGCGGCGAGGATCGCGTCGGCACCGGCCCCGCTCGGCAGGGAGGGTCGCTGGCGCTCGCACTCGGCGACCCTCGCCAGCCAGTCGTCGCCGACGGCGGTCTGGTTGTGCACCCACGTCCCGACGAAGAGCCCCGAGCTGAGCAGCGCACCGAGCAGCAGGACGAACCTCGCGACGGTCGGCGACGGCAGCGCGAGCACGTCGGGGCGCACGTCGGCGGGTGCGGGTGGAGCAGGCGCGTCGCTGACGAGTGGGCCAGCCATGGTGCTCGCCTGCCTCTCAGCTCGCGGGTGCCACCGAGATGCCACCCGCGATGGCGTCCGCGAGCAGTTCCGCCCGATCCGCCTTGAGACCGATCAGCCGGCCCCTCTCGACCGCGACCTTGCGCACGAGGGCCAGCTGGTCGGGGGTCAACGTCTCCGGAGCCGACGGGCCCTGCTCGCGGCGGCCGAAGAGGCGCCGGATGAAGCTGTTGACCGACGGCTGCCCCTCCTTCTTGACCGCGTCGCCGACCATCGAGGCCAGCAGCTGGACCACCGTCTTGGCCACCGCGAGGATGTAGGGCGTCAGCAGCGCCAGCTCCACGCCGAAGCCCACGGCCTCGTCACGGCTCTTCGCGTCGAGCACGCCCTGCGGGTCGGCGAAGTACTCGTCCGCCGTCTCGTCGAAGATGGCGAGCTCCTCCGGCGCCGTGGTCTCCAGCACCTGCTGGGCCAGCTCACGCACGAGGGCGTCCTCGTCGTGCTGCGTCAGGCTCTCGGGATGGCTGGACATGGCATCCTCCTCCACCAGTTCTCATTTCAGCGTAGGCACCGCGGGGTGGGGCCGCATGGTTTCAGCGCAAAGAGGGACTTTTGCCTCTGTCGGCCTCATCACAGACCTCGGGACACTCGTCGGGAGAGGCGAATTCAGCCACCGACACAGGAGGCGACGGGATGGACAAAAGCGCGTGGTCACGCAGACGGAAGGCATCGGTCGTCTCGATCCTGGGTCTGGCGCTCAGCCCGCTCGTCGCCGGGTGCGCCGGCGTGCCGGGCCCGGCTCCGCCGACCACGACGACGGTCACCTCCGAGGTCACGGAGACCATGCCGCAGAGTGAGATCTGGGAGTGGGCGCTCGGCCGGAACGCCTCGGCGGACCCCGCCCTCACGGGGCTCGCCTCATCGCTGGGGCGCTCCTCGAAGACGAACATCCTCGCTCACGCCAACGGCTTCGAGCTCGACCTCGACGACGCGGGCACAGTCGTGGCGGTGGTGCTCTACAACGACGAGGACGCCTTGGGACTCCCGTCGTCCGACACGAGCTTCAGGGCGTATGCCGGCACCTTGCCTGCCGGACTCACGTGGCGGGACACCTACGGCTCGGTCGTCACCCGGTACGGCCCGGGTGACCAGCAGACCGGTGGGTGGGGCACTGAGCACACCGTCTCGTACGCGACCACGGACGGTCGTCGACTCGAGGTGACGTATGCGGCGAGGCACTCGGCCGAGCTGCCCACCTCAGCGATCCACACGATCACCGTGCGGCTCACCGCACAGGGCTGAGTCAGGCCGTAAGGCCGGTGGGCCGGATGGCTCGGGCTGGGACTCCTGCGGCGACGGAGTCGCCTGGACGTCCTTCGTGACGACGGCGCCGGCACCGATCACCGCACCGTCGCCGATGGTCACTCCCGGCACGACGGTGACACCGGCTCCCAGCCACACGTTGCGGCCGATCACCACCGGGGCCGGCTCCATGTCGGCACGGCGAACCGGGTCCATCGAGTGGTTCAGGGTTGTCAGCGTGCTGCCGTGGACGATGAGCGTGCCGTCACCGATGGTGATGCCGCCGGTGTCCTGGAAGCGGCAGCCCATGTTGATGAAGACGCCCTCGCCGAGGGTGAGGGTCTTGCCGAACTCCGAGTAGAACGGCGGGAAGACGGTCACCGACCCGGGCACCTCCCGACCGGTGAGCCGGGACAGCAGCGACCGCACCTCCTCGGGCGAGTGGTAGGCGCCGTTGAGCTCCGCGAGGATGCTCATCGCCTCCCGGGCGGCGCAGCCGCATGAACTCGTGCGCCGCCGAACCGAGCGCGGCGCCCATCGAGCCAGCGGCGGCCGCCTCGCCGAGCAGGGGAGCCCCGGACGAGGCCGGAACGACCACGCCGTCGTCGACGGCAGTCGCGACTGCGCGGTGGTCCCGTCGGGCAGGCTGAGGCCATGTTGACGATCGGACAGCTGGCCACGTACGCCGGGGTCACCATCCGCACGGTTCGGCACTACCACCAGATCGGCCTGCTCGCCGAGCCGGAGCGGGACGCCTCCGGCTACCGGACCTACGGGGCCGCCGCCGTCGTGCACCTGATCCGGATACGCACCCTGGCCGAGGCCGGCGTGCCGCTGGCGCGGGTGCGCGAGCTGCTCGACGCCGACCCGGAGACCTTCGCCGACGCGACCGCCGAGATCGACCGGGATCTCCGCGCCCAGATCCGGGCTCTGCAGGACCACCGCCGACGCATCGCCAAGCTGGCCTCGGGCGACTCGCTCGCCCTGCCCGAGGAGGTCGTCGAGTACCTGACCCGCCTGCGCGACCTGGGCGCGCCGGAGTCCGTCATCGCCCCCGAGCGCGATGCCTGGATCCTGATGGCGGCCCGCTGGCCCGAGTCGATGCCGTCGGTGATGGCCGACAAGATGGCCCAGCTCGAGGACCCGAGGGTCGTCCGGCTCTACCAGCTGATCGGTCGTGTCGCCGAGAACTGGCAGGACGAGGAACTGCTGCGAGAGACCGCCGACCTCATGAGCGAGCTGCTCCAGCAGGCGGCGGCCAGCGGAGACCTGGACCGGCAGGACGACGTCCTGCCGGACGAGGCGTACGTCGGGCTGATGGACTCCTTCGCCGACGCGTCCCATCCCGTCGTGGCACGGCTGCGGGTCCTGATGGCCGAGCGGGGATGGACCGGGTGGACCCGGCTCGAGAAGCTCGAACCGTGAGCCTCGGCGCCGGGGCACGGCGACCCGCGTCCGGCGGCGGAGGGCGCACCGTCAGGAGGTGAAGCCGGTCGGTCGGATCACCCTCGCAGGCACGCCCGCAGCGACGGTGTCGGCGGGGATGTCCTTGGTCACGACCGCGCCCGCACCGATCACGGCACCGTCGCCGATGGTCACGCCGGGCACGACCGTGACGCCGGCGCCCAGCCAGACGTGGCGGCCGATCGTCACCGGCTCCGGCTCCATGTCGGCGCGCCGGGTCGGGTCCATCGAGTGGTTGAGCGTCGTCAGGGTGCTGCCGTGCCCGATCAGCGTCCCGTCCCCGATGGTGATGCCGCCGGTGTCCTGGAAGCGGCAGCCCATGTTGATGAAGACGCCCTCGCCCAGGGTGAGGTTCTTGCCGAACTCGGAGTAGAACGGCGGGAAGACCGTCACCGACGCCGCCACCTCCCGACCGGTCAGCCGGGACAGCAGCGCCCGCACCTCGTCCGGCGAGCGGTGGACGCCATTCAGCTCGGCTAGGACACGCATCGCCTCCTGCGACGCCTCGTGCATGAACGCGTGCGCCGCCGACCCGCCCTCGATGAGGCGTCCGCTGTTCACGTGGTCGAGGAACTCCTCGAGCATCACCGCGTTCACCTCGCCTCGACGGTCACCGTGACGGGACCGCTCTGCTTGGCGATCTGCGCAGCGGCGCCCGAGTCGAGACGACCGAGGACGACGATGCCGGGGTAGTAGGACTGGTCGCCGTAGTAGAGGACCAGGTCGTTGCCCGGGGCGTAGTAGCCGACGTCTCCCACGTCCGGGTCCGCGCCCTCGGGCTGCCCGTCGAGCGAGAGCGGTGACGGCAGCGGTCCCGTCTTCTCCACCCCGCCGTGGTCGACCATGTCGACCGTCACCGGCAGCTGCCGCAGCAGGTCACGAGACGCCGCACTGTCCCTCAGTAGTGCGCCGAAGCGCTTGTCTCCCAGCGTGATCACGATCCTCATCGAGTCCTCCGTCGTGTCCATCGAGCGGTCACCGCTCGATTGCGTATGCTGTGTCGTGGCCGCCGGGGCGGCCACCGTGCGCTCGGACGTCCGCCCGGTGTCGACGGTCTCGCCCGACGAGCCGCAGCCCGCGGCGAGCACCGAGGTCATGCCGAGCGCCGCCCCGAGGGTCGCGACAGCACCGCGAGGCCGGCGCGTCAAAGTCGAGCCGGTCACAGCGTCAGCAACACCTTGGTCGCCCGACGCTCGTCCATCGCCGCATAGCCAGCGGCAGCCTCCGAGAGCGGGAGGGCGAGGTCGAAGACCTTGCCGGGGTTGATCTTCCGGTCCCAGATGAGCTGGACGAGGTGTGGCAGGTACTCCCGGACCGGCGCAGGGCCACCGTGGATGTGGACGCCCGCCATGAAGAGCTCGTCGCCGGGGATCGCCACGTCGTGCGAGACGCCGACGAAGCCGACGTGGCCACCGGCACGCGTCGAGTGGATCGCCTGCATCATCGCCTCCTGCGTGCCGACGGCCTCGATGACCGAGTGCGCCCCGAGCCCACCCGTCAGCTCCTTGACCCGCGCCACGCCGGCCTCGCCGCGCTCCTCGACGATGTCCGTTGCACCGAACTCGCGCGCGAGCGCCTGACGGTCCGCGTGCCGGCTGAAGGCGATGATCCGCTCGGTGCCGAGCTCGCGGGCGGCGAGCACGCCCATCAGTCCCACGGCGCCGTCGCCGACCACGGCCACCGTCTTGCCCGGTCCGGCCTCGGCGGCGACTGCGGCGAACCACCCGGTGCCGAGCACGTCGGAGGCCGCCATGAGCGAGGGGATGAGGTCGGCGTCCGGCTGCCCCGGCGTCGCCACGAGCGTGCCGTCGGCGAGGGGGACCCCGCGCCAGCTCGGACTGGGTGCCGATCGTGCCCATGAGGACGCGGTGCACGCAGTACGCCTGGTAGCCGGCCCGGCAGATCTCGCACGTGTTGTCCGACGCCCAGAACGACCCGACGACGAAGTCGCCGACCTTGATGGTGCGTACTTCGGAGCCGACCTGCTCGACGACGCCGACGTACTCGTGCCCCATGAGCTGGTGGTCGACCGGCTCGGCACCGCGGTAGGGCCACAGGTCGCTGCCGCAGATGCACGTCGCCGTGAGGCGGATGATCGCATCGGTGGGCTCGATGATCTGCGGGTCCTCGCGCTCCTCCACCCGCACGTCGCCGGGCTCGTACATGACCACTCCACGCATCGCGTGTTCCTTCCATCGTCTCGTCGCGAGCCCTCGGCTCGCTGGGCCCAACGGCCCACCACACGAGTGAAGCCGCCGGCCGAAGGCCGAGGAAGTCCCTGTCGAGGCACGTACTGACAGGGCACCTCTCACGGCTCGGCGCACCCGTCGACGCGGCCTAGTCTCGAAAGCGTGGACAACCGCCAAGAGGTGCGCGAGTTCCTCATGACCCGCCGCGCCCGCATCACCCCCGACCAGGTCGGCCTCCCCGTCGGCCGCGGCCGGCGCGTGCCCGGCCTGCGTCGCAGCGAGGTCGCGACGATCGCCGGGCTCAGCGTCGAGTACTACGCCCGCCTCGAGCGCGGCCAGATCGCCGGCGCCTCGACTGGCGTGCTCGACGCACTCGCTCGCGCTCTTCAGCTCGACGACACCGAACGCGCCCACCTGCTCGACCTCGCGAGGGCAGCGGACGGCATACCCACGTCCGGGCGCCCGCGCCGACGCACGGCCGGCAAGCCCGCGTCCCGGCCCAGCCTGCAGTGGGCCCTCGAGTCGATCCGCGACGCCGTCGCCTTCGTCCGCGACCCGCACCAGAACCTGCTCGCCACCAACGCGCTCGGCCGCGCCTTCTACTCGCCCGTCATCGGCGAGGGCGGTCGCCTGCCCAACCTCGCCCGCTTCCAGTTCCTCGACCCGGCCTCCCGCGACTTCTACCCGGACTGGGAGCTCTTCGCCCAGATGTGCGTCGGCATCATGCGCGCCGAGGCCGGCCGCGACCCCCACGACCGCGGCCTCCAGGACCTCGTCGGCGAGCTCTCGACGCAGAGCGAGGTCTTCCGCCGGCTCTGGAGCGCCCACGACGTGCGCACCCACGGCAGCGGCACCAAGCGCTTCACCCACCCCGTCGTCGGTGAGCTGACCCTCGCCTACGAGGAGCTCGCCATCACCGCCGAGCCCGGCCTCGTCCTCATGGTCTACACCGCTGAGCCGGGCTCACCCTCGGCCGAGCGGCTCCAGCTGCTCGCGTCCTGGGCCGCCGACACCCCGAGCCCGACGGCGAGCGCCGACCCCGCGATCCCCAACAGTAAGAAGGAAACCCATGCAGATCACCCGTAGCTCCGTCGACACCGTCAAGGGCCCGAGCGACTGGTTCACCGGCGACGTCTACATCGACGCGGTCGCCGCAGCGCCCGCACCGTCGCGCGTCTCGGCCAACCTCGTCCACTTCATGCCCGGCGCGCGCACCCACTGGCACCGCCACCCCTTGAGCCAGACCGTCTTCGTCACCGAGGGCGTCGGCCTCTGCCAGCGCCGCGGCGGCCCGATCGAGGTCATCCGCCCCGGCGACCGCGTCCTCTTCGAGGCCGACGAGGAGCACTGGCACGGCGCCGCGCCCACGCGACTCATGGTGCACGTCGCCATCAACGAGGGCGACGCCGACCACGACGTCGTGCACTGGCTGACCCCCGTCACCGACGAGGAGTATGCCGCCGCCCCCTCGATCACCGGGTGACCGACCCAGCCCTGCCGTCGACACGAGCGGCCCGGCCGGGGACGCCCCGCGGGCGACCCTCCCTGCCTAGTAGGAGCGGGGCACCGCCGTGGCGAGGTCGGCGAGGGCTCGCTCGCTGAACAGCTCACGGGGGAGCACGACGGTGGTCTCCGGATGACGCCGGTCACGCCGCAGCAGCACGGCATCCGTCGTCAGCCGTCGGGCGATGTATTCGCTCCACCGCGAGTGCGTCGTCCCGCTCCGGCTCTGGACCACGAGGTGGTCCGGCGTCACGTTCGCACGGATCGTCGCCCCCAGCGGGTACTGCGCGCGACTGGCGGTACGTGCCGCGTGCCGCGCCTGCAGGTAGACACCGATCCACACGAGAAGGAAGAAGCCCGCTCCCAGCGCGAAGATCCGCGCCCGGGTCACGGCGACGAGGGCCAGCAGCAGGGCCGGTGTCAGGAGCGGGAAGAGCACGTCGGCCGACCTGGTGCGCACCCGCACGGCGGCGGCCATGACCCGAGCCTGGACCCGCTCGGTCACGACGAGCTCGAGCGGGAGCACCGGCACCGGCGCCGGCGCGGCGGAGGATCCCGGCGCCTCGCCCGGCCCTTCGAGGAAGGCGATGTCCTCGTCCGTGAGCAGCTCGGTCGGGAGCAGGAACGAGGTGGTGCGCAGCCACGCGACGACCCGGTCCCGGGAGCGAGTCACCAACGCGGCGGAGCCACGACTCAGGGAGAGCGTGCCGGTGACGTCGGTGATCGCCAGCTCGCCCCAGGGCGTGTAGCCGGTGGTGACCGTCTGCCCGACGGCGAGGCCGGTGCGCAGGCACGCGCGGATCCGGACGCACCACCGCGTGACGATCACGGCCAGCGCCACCGCGGTGACGACCACTGCCACGACCCAGCGTCCAGTCAGTCCCAAGCAGAGCAGGGCGAAGAACGCCACGTACAGGAACCGGGTGACCGACGTGCCCGACGCGAGTGCATCGAGGAGAAGGCCACGGAAGAGCATTCGATAGCGGTTGTTGGTGATCGTCATCGTGCGCAGCGACCCGGGCACGGGTGCAGCGAATCGGCTCATCGACGTCCCCTGATCGTCCGACGTGTGCGTGAACGGCGTTCCACGCGCTGCGGAGTCTAAGCGGCACAGCCGCTCGGCCGGACGAGAACGACGAGGGTCCCTGCCGCACATGGTCGCCCGCGGAGGCGACCGGCTAATCGATGTCGGGTGAGCCCTCGAGGGAGCGCTTGAGGGAGGCGAGGGTGTGTGACCGCTCCCTCGTGACGATCCGCGCGGCCACGGGCTTGAACAACCGAGCCACGCCGTAGAGCTCCGCCTCTGCCGTGTGGTGGACGACGGTGGAGTCGCCGTCGACCTCGAGCACGTAGCTCGGACGCGCCTGGGTGAGCGAGTGGCCGAAGATGCTGAATGTCTCGCTGAACGCGAGGCGCGTCGACGGCACGTGCTCGGTCACCTCCCCGACGAAGCGACCCATCCGCGTCCGGTCGACGTACGTCGTGCCGGACCGCACCGGCAGCGCGGACGTCAGCTCCGTACCGCCGAAGACGCCGTCCCGGTGCATCCACTGCCGATAGCCGGGCAGGTCGGCCAGCCGCTCGAACACCTCGCTCGCCGGCCGACGGATCACCGTCTGCGCCTCGAACCGGATCACGCTCCCAGCCATGAAGCCTCCTCGATCGGTGTGGCGACGACTCCAAGCCTAGGCAGGTGAGGCGGATCCGCCTACATCATCTTCGGCGCGAGGGCTGACCACGTCGTCAACGGGGCGGCGGCGGTTGCTTCGGGGTCAGGACTGCACTTTGCCGTGTGTCTTTCCGCAGCCTGCCGGGCGCGTGCGCCTCACCTTTGCCTGGGGCGTCGAGTAACTGAAACAGGCTGGTGTCCCCGGCCACTCGGATCGGCCTGTCACCAGACGAAGGGGACCAGACGCGCGCGGTCCTTGGCGAAGTCGAGATAGGCGTCTCCCAGACTGTCGATCATCGCGTTCTCCTCGCGCTGAATTCGGTAGATGAGCCCGACCAGGATCAGAAGGAAGCACGCAGCGGTGCCCACCCAGTTCCCGAGGATCAGGCCACAGCCGACGAGCGCAGCGAGGAGGCCGGCGTAGCTGGGGTGCCGCAGTACCCGATAGGGGCCGCGTTCGACGACCACCTGATCGGAGGAGGTCTTCACCACGGTCGTGAAGTACGGGCCCAAGGTGGCGAACGACCACCATCGCAGCAGCAGGCCGAGCCAACCGATCACCGTTCCCAGCACGAACGCCCCGGCACCACCGAGTCCGGCTTCGGGCACCACGGCCTGGGCGAGCGGCAGCATGAGGACGCCCGCGAAAAGGATCACGCGGAACACCACTTCACCTCGGACGTCCGTGCGCGAGGCACCGCGGCGCCGTTTCACCACCTGAGAGAACTCGCCTACAGCGAATGCAGCGACGCTGATGCCGAACACCAGCCGAGCCCAGGTTTCCTGTTGAATCAAGGGCTTCACCACGCGAACCAGTCTTCCAGTCATAGCGTTTCCGGGCGTGCCGCGCGGAGCACGAGACGTCCGTCAATGCCGTCGATGACCGCGTTGACGTGCGGTGACAGACCGCCGCGTGCCTGCGTTGGGGCACGGTGGCTGCGAGTCGGGGGCAACGCCCGTTCGTGGCGTCCAACCCGTACGTCGGCAACGACATGGTCGGCGAGGGTCGACTGCTCTGGTGTCGAGTCCAGGGACAGCGTGGGAGGGTGCGTGTGTGCAGATCGGTGTGGTGTATCCGCAGATCGAGCTTGGTGGAGACCCGACGGCTGTCCTGCCATTTGGCCGGGCGGTCGAGGAGCTGGGCTTTGACCACTTGCTCGCCTATGACCATGTCCTCGGCGCCGTCCACGCCGGTCGGACGCCACCGCTGACCGGTCCCTACACCGAACGGGACCCGTTCCACGACCCGTTCGTGATGTTCGCGTATCTCGCCGGCGTGACGAAGCGGATCGAGTTCGCGACTGGGGTCCTGATCCTGCCGCAGCGTCAGACAGCGCTGGTGGCCCGGCAATCGGCCGACGTCGATCTGCTCTCTGGCGGCCGGCTGCGCCTGGGGGTCGGGGTTGGTTGGAGCCCGGTGGAGTACCAGGCCTTGGGTCAAGAGTTCCGAAGCCGAGGCGCCCGCCAGGAAGAGCAGATCGAGCTACTCCGCCGCTTGTTCACCGAACCGATTGTCGACTTCGCCGGCCGCTTCGACCGGGTTGACCGAGCCGCCCTGGTGCCGAAGCCGACGCGTTCGGTCCCGATCTGGCTGGGTGGATCCAGTGAGGCGGCGTTCGAGCGGGCCGCCCGGCTGGGCGACGGATTCATCTTCTCCGGCGGCGGGATCGACCAGGCCACCGACGACTGGCACAAGGTCCAGGATCTGGTGCGCGCACAGGGCAGGCCGACAGAAACCTTCGGCGGCGAGTACGTGATGGCGCCCTGGGGCGAGATCGGCGACATCACCGATCAGATCGGGGCATGGCAACGAGCCGGCGGGACACACGTGTCAATCGTGACTATGGGTCGTGGCCTGGACTCCGTTGGCGAGCACATCGACCTTCTCTCCACCCTCGCGAACGCACTCGACCGGCCATGACCCCCTCACCCAGACGCGACGTCCTGCTCGAGTCCGACTGACCTGCCTCGCGACCCGTTCTTCGTACACACGTGACGGTGTGCTCAGGCGCCGCACCGCTGTCCGGGCGACACGTCGAGCCCGGTCAGCCGACCACTCGCCGACGTGAGGGTGCGTCACATCGCCGCCTGTGGGCACACCGCAGTGAGCGGCGGGTGAACGCTGGCGCTCGACGCCAGGTGATGCAACTGTTTCCCGGGACGCTCCACCATGATTCGCGTGTCGGGAAGGAGCAGATGAGGTGTTCGCACAGCTGAAGCAGGTCGGATTCGTCGGCGTCAGCGACCTGGATGCCGCCGAGCGGTTCTACGGTGGCGTTCTCGGCCTCGATCTCGTCGACGCACGACCGTTTGCGCTGGTCCACGACACGCCCACCAGCCAGCTTCGCATCACGGCGGTGGAGGAGGTCCGCACGGCGCCCTACACGGTTCTGGGGTGGATCGTCGCCGACCTGGACGGCGAGATCGACCGGCTCACCGCGGCGGGCGTCACCTTCAACCGCTACGACGGCATGGCCCAGGACGACCGCGCGATCTGGACCGCACCCGACGGCGCCCGGATCGCCTGGTTCCACGACCCCGACGGCAACAACCTCTCCCTGCAGTCCTGAGCGTTCTTCGACACGAGCTCCGCGGCACAGGGCCCCAGGCGGCCGTCGTAGGGTCGGGGCGTGGAACCGGGACAACCGAGTCGCACGGCGGTCTTCGTCTGTCAGGGCCGCGCCGTGGCCGACGGACGAGCGGAGGTCGAGCCGTTCGCAGACCCCATCGCCGAGCAGTTGCTGTCCGTTGACGAGCTCGTGCCGGTGCGGCTGGCCCGGAGCGGTGAGCTACCCACCAACGGTCGCGCCCGGCTGGCGGTGCAGTCGGTCAGCGCCTGCGCCGCGGTGATGGCGCCGCGCACCGTGCTCATCGACGCCGCGGTGAGCAAGACGCTCGAGCAGCGCGTCGACAGTCAGGTCGTCCTCCTCGGCGCCGGGCTCGACGGCCGGCCGTGGCGCCTGGCCGCGTTGCGCGGGATCACGGTGTTCTCGGTCGACCACCCCGCATCGCAGGCCGACCTGCGCCGTCGAGCCGAGGACCTTCCTTCCCCGGTGTGCGACCTGCGCTTCGTGGCCGTCGACCTGACCCACGAGCCGCTCGGTCCGCGGTTGGCCGCAGCCGGGCACGACCCTCTCCGACCCACGGTGTGGATCTGGGAAGGCGTCATCCCCTACCTCTCACGCCCTCAGGTCACGGCCACCGTCGACGCCCTCACCGGCGTCTCCGCCGCTGGGAGCGTCCTTGTCGCGCAGTACCAGTCGCGCTCGCTGTCGGCACAGATCGGGCGGCGCGTGGCAGGACTGGCCTCCCGCCTGACAGGTGCACCGTCCCCGTTGGCCGGCGAGCCCTGGCGGTCCCTGTGGTCCGAGCGACAGATCGCCCGGCTCCTGGGCGATCGCGACTGGGCCGTCGACTGCGACGTCAATCTGCTCCAGAGCACGACTCGCTACGACACCCCCTACGGCGGTGCCGGATCACTCGCCAACGGTCGTGTCGCCGTGGCTCGACTCGGAGCGCGATCGAGCTGACGAGCGGTGGGTCCGCCGGGAGGTCGCTGGGGCGACCCCCCGAAGGCCCGGTACGTCGCCCCTGCTGCCGTGGAGGCTACGCCGGTCCCGAGTCGGGTCAGCTGACCTTGATCGTCAGGATCTTCGACGTGCCGGACGCGCTGACGGTGGTCGCATCAGCGACGACGCGCACCTGCCACGTGCCGCGGGCATACTTCACGCCGGCCGAGACCTGACCGAGCGTGTTCGTGGCAGGTCTCGTGACGGTTCGCCACGTCGCTGTGCCCGAGGCCCTGACCTGTACCGAGACCCGTCGACCGGCACTCACCGGGTAGAGCGTCGCCTTGACAGGGTAGATCCGGCCGGCGACCCCCGTCGTGGGTACGCCTGACGCGGTGACCTTCGCCGCGACCTTGCTGTAGAGCTGGGCAGACGTCGCCGAGCCGTTCCACCCCGGCCGGGCCGCGACCACCGTGCGCCAGTAGGAGTTGTACTTCAGCACCACCGGGACTCGCACGCTGCCCGTGGTCGTCGTCCGCGTCGACGTGACGGTCCGCCAGGTCGTGGACCCGGCAGTCCGCGTCTGCAGGGCGACGGGCACGCCCGGGAGCATCTCGTTGTTCAGCTGCTGGACGCTCATCGTCACGTATGCCGTGGCACCTGCAGTCCCCGTCGCGGGCACGCTCAGGGCCGTCCGGACGGCGGGGTCGACCCCGATGTTCACCGTCTTCGTGCGGGTCACTCCGTCGCTGTCGGTGAAGGTCAACGTCAAGGGGACGACGTGGAAGTCCGGGACCAGTCCCGGGTAGCTGCCGGGCAGGGACTTCAGCTGGATCGTCCCGGTCACGGCGAGGCACGAGGAGCTGCAGGTGCCCGACGCGAGAGTCGCTGCACCGGTCGGGGCAGCCTTCCACGACCGGATCTGCGGAGCCGGCGTGGCCGTCCCGGCGCGAGAGGTCAGCGTGAACGCGAGCGTCCCGGACGCGTTCTGGACGACCGGCCCGTTGACCGTCGTCGTCGCCGTCACACCGGCCGCCGCGACGGAGGAGGTCGAGGTGGCAGTCGCGGTCCGCGAGTTTCCCTGCCAGTCCTGCGGTCCGGTCGCCTCCGTGTAGACGACCGACACCGTGTGGGCACCCGCCGCAAGCGGCTGTTCGTAGTCCCAGATGCCGCCGGTGACGGTCGGAGTGGTGAGCGGCACCTTGACCTTGATCGTCGACGGGCAGACCGAGTAGCCCTCCGGGCTGACGGAGCAGTAGTCGGCCCAGGGGAAGGACTTGACGGTGCCGGCCGGCGCCGCGGTGTTCCCGTCGAGGTAGACGTCGACGCGTTTCGGTGCGAACGGCGACCAGTCCGGACCCACCCCCAGGGTCACCTCGGCCACTCCACCGGTCCAGCCGTTGGCCTCGGTGGGCGTCCGGGGGACGAGCCGGTCCGTGCGTGCCTCCGGCCCGGAGTAGTAGGTGACCTCGCGGGTGACGATGTCCGACGGCTTCCCCGCACTGTCGAACGCCACGAAACGCAGCGTGTAGTGGCCGGTCGTGAGTCCGATCGTCGGGATGCTCCCGGAGACGAGGGACTGGTGCTGGGCGTCCAGTGGCGTGCCCGGGAAGGAACCGCGCCAGCGCACGTCGGGGCCGAAGAGGGTGGCCTCGAGCCGGTCGACGCCGGCCCCGTACGGGCTCACGTAGGCGGAGACCTCTATCGGGTCGGTGCCCACGACCGGCAGGCGCGTGTACTGGTCCTGCATGCCGGTCCACAGCTGAGGGCGTGCGTTGCCGACCTGCATCAGCTCGCTGGACGAGGAGGCACGCACGGTCGAGCCCGAGTCCGTGGTCCCGTCGACCGTGGCCACCATCGTGGCGTAGCCGTCGGGGAGGCTCGTCTCGCCGGCGAGGGGGTCCGAGCCGGGGTCGATCCACGAGATCGTGTCGACCACGACGGTGACGTCACACTCGAGCGCGCACGTCGCGGGGATGTCGCTGGTGCCCGTGCGTGACCGTGTCGCGTCGTTGAGGGCGGTGACAGCAACCGTCGCAGCGGTGGGAGTCACGCCCGATGCTGCGGTGACGTGGACGACGACCGACTGCTGGCCGGACAGGACGTCGGCGCCGGGGACCGGCGACGTGATCTCCGCCGACAGCTCCGCGGGCGCCGGATCGGCGGTTGCCGGTGTGACGGCGAGCGTCGCGGACATCGTCAGAGTCGCCGCGACGGCGGTGGCGCGCGCAAGAAGGCGCATGGCGGTGGGTCCTGTTCGGCGAAGGGCGCCACCGGCACGACCGCCGCGGCGGGCTCATGCTAACCGGGCCGGCCGGCGCAGACCGACAAACCGCCGCACGTGCCAGCGACACCAGGGTCCCGACGGTCGAGTCGCCGTGGCTCGTCTCGGAGCCCGCTCTGGCTGACGGAGCGGTGAGTCCGCTGGGAAGTCGCTGGGCAGACCGCGAAGACGCCCGGTTCGTCCACCGCACCTGCGTACGGTGGAGGCACCGCTCCTCCCTCCCGTGAACGGGTCCGCACCATGACGGCACCGACCGCGGCTGCCCCCGGCACCGCACGCACCACCCCACCGGGCTGGCTGCCGCCCCGGTGGCTCGTCGTCACCGCGGTGCTCGTGCTCGCCGTCGTCCTCACCGATGCGGTCTCGCAGGCCGTCGTGCCCTTCATCCGCCGCGACGACTGGCCCTTCCTCTTGCCGCCGCACACCCCGTTCGCCTCGGACGTCTTCGCCAAGAACCTCTCCGAGGGCCGCTGGCTCAACTGGGCCTGGTGGGTCGGCATCGGCCAGCACAGCACCCCGCTCACGGCGTCGCTGACGTACGTGACGGCATACGTCGTCTTCGTCGCGGGCCTGTGGCGCGTGCTGCGCCCGGTCGACCGCACCCTGCACTGGGCGGTCGACGCGCTCCTCGGTCTCGCGGTCTTCGCGTCCGCGCTCTGGGTGCAGCTGCTCTACTGGCCCGGCACCCTCACGCCGTCGGTCCTCGTCGCGGCCGCGGCGGTGTGGACGCTGCCGTGGGCCTCGCGCACGCGTCCGAGGCTCGCGGTGTGGCTCCTGTTCGCCACCGTCCTGACGACCCTGACGTACCCGCCGGTCGGCGTCGTCCTCTTCCTCACCGCCGTCGTCCAGCTGCGCGCCCGCCCGTGGAAGGACGTGCTGCTCCTCGGTGCCGGTTACGTCGTGGCCTACGCGATCGGCGTCGCCGTCATCTACGGCCTCAACGGCGTCGCCTTCGGGCACCTCGGCCTCAAGATCGCCGCGTGGCGACACCCGAACCCGCCCCACGACCTGCACGACCTGCGCGTCAACGCCGGTCGGTTCGCCCGCGAGGTGCTGCGCCTCGGCTCGAAGCTGTGGGTCGGCGCGCTCGTGGGGATCGTCGCCGTCGTCGCCGCCTGGCTCGACCGCTCGGTCCGGCCGCTCCTGCTGCGGCTGGTGCTCGGGCTCGCGGTCGTCGTCGCACTGAGCGCAGCGCAGACCCTCGTCACCGGCGTCGTCACCGACCCGCGCGGCGAGCTCTGGGCGTGGATGGCGGCCGTCGTCCCGGCCGCCCTGCTGCTCGGTGGCGACGGGTGGTCGCCCCGCATCGGGATCGCCTGCCTCGCCGCGCTCACCGTCTTCGGGGTCGTGACGTGGCGGGCCGACATCGGCGCCCACCAGCAGACCCGGAGCGAGTATGCCGCCCTCGTCGACCGCGCGACCCAGCCGGGGCCGTCGGGCACCCGCCGCCCCGTCGTGCTCTACCAGGACCCGGCGCAGCGCACGACGAGCAAGGGCTCGATCATGGCCGGGACCCTGCGGATGATGGTGCGCCAGGCCCAGGGCGGGGTCGTGCCGCGGTGGTGCGCGCCCGCGGAGTGCGCGCGCATCAAGGCAGCCGGGACGGGGGTCGTCGACCTGGGGAGGGTCGTCGGCGTCGTCGTCCCGCCCCCGCCGGCCTGGATCTGAGACCGGCCGGCGGGGACGCGTCGACTACTTGACCGACCCCGCGGTGAGGCCGCCGACGAGGTGCTTCTCGATGATCGCGAAGAGGATGACGACGGGCACGACGGCGATGACCGACGCCGCGAAGAGCTGGTCCCAGTGCTGCTCGTAGCCGGTGATGTAGGCCCGCATGCCGACCGTGAGCGGCTTCTTGTCGTCGTCGATCATGAGCGTCAGCGCCACGACGTAC
This sequence comes from Terracoccus sp. 273MFTsu3.1, assembly GCF_000383675.1. Taxonomy (GTDB): domain Bacteria; phylum Actinomycetota; class Actinomycetes; order Actinomycetales; family Dermatophilaceae; genus Terrabacter. Next base: position 114,845 of record NZ_KB911820.1, read on the forward strand.
TCGTTCCACGCCGCGATGAACGTGAAGATCGTCGCCGTGACGAGGCCAGGCAGCGTCAGCGGGAGCATGACACGGCGCAGGATCTGCCACCGGCTCGCGCCGTCGAGCGCGGCCGCCTCCTCGACCTCGAGCGGGATCGAGGAGAAGAAGCCATGCAGGATCCAGATCGCGAAGGCGAGGTTGAACGCCGCGTTCGTGAGGATGAGCGCGCCGTAGGTGTTGATCATGTTGAGCTCGAAGAACTGCCGGTAGAGGCCGACGACGAGCGAGGTGGGCGCGAACATCTGGGTCACGAGCACGAGCAGCAGGAACAGGCCCCGACCGGGGAAGCGGTGCCGAGCCGTCATGAAGGCCGCGGGGATCGCGACGAGGATGACGATCACCGTCGAGCCCGCCGCGACGATGAGCGAGGTCTTGAGCCAGTTGAGGAAGCGCTCGTCGCCGAGGATCTGGACGTAGGTGTCCCACTGCCAGACCTTCGGGAGGAAGCTCGGCGGCGTGCTCTTGACGTCGCTGCTCGTGCGCAGCGAGTCGAGCACCATGACGAGGTAGGGCGCGACGAAGACGAACGCGACGAGCGCGCCACCGAACCCCATGAGGATCCGCTTGCGGCGCTTGGGATCCCGGTTGTATGCCGTCGGGTTGCCTTGCGGTGCAGGCGTGCCCGCAGCGCTGGGGGCGGGGGCCGTCGTCGTGCTCATCGGCTCGTCTCCTCGCGCCAGTTGATGATCTTGAGGTAGATGCCGACGACGACGAGGATGAGCAGCACGTTGAAGATCCCCGCGGCCGCGGACATGCCCACATCGTGCTCCTGGCTCTTGAAGGCCAGCTTGTACATGAACGTGATCGTCGTGTCGTGGAGGTATCCCGGGTTGCGGTCGTTGAGGGTGTAGACGATCGGGAAGCTGTTGAAGACGTAGATGACGTTGAGCACGGTCGCGATCATCAGGGCCGGTCGCATGAGCGGCAGGGTGATGTTCCAGTAGCGCTGCCACGGGCTCGCGCCGTCGACGGTGGCCGCCTCCATGACGTCGTCGGGGATCGCGCCGAGGCCCGCGATGAAGACGAAGATCGTGAACGGCAGCGACACGAAGACGCCGACGACCACCATCGAGAACATCGTCCAGCTGTCGTCACCGAGGAAGTCGATCGGCGTGCCGATGATGTGCAGGTTCAGCAGGACGTGGTTGATGATCCCGTAGTTGTAGTCGTAGAGCAGGACGAAGAGCTGGCTCGTGATGACGAGCGAGGCGGCCCACGGGATGATGACGGCCCACCGGACGAAGCGTCGTCCGGGGAAGCTCTTCACGAGGAACTGGGCGAGCGCGAGGCTGAGGACGATCGTGATGGCCACGACCGCGACGACCCACACGACGGTGTTGCGCAGCACGGTGCCGAGGTCGGGGTGGTCGAGCACCTTGACGTAGTTGTCCCAGCCGGCGTCACCCTTGCGCAGGCCGGTGATGGAGTACTCGCCGCGCGAGGCGTCGAAGAGCTTGATCGCCGGGTAGAGCACGACCCCGAGGATGAGCGCGAGCGCCGGAGCGAGCCACAGCAGCGCGACGAGGGGGTGGACCTGGCCGATGCGTCCGGCACGACGCCGACGACCGGTGCGGGACGGCATACGCGAACGACGGTCCCCCGACCCCGCCACGGGGGCGGGATCGGGGGACACCGTGGTGCTGTTGCTCATCGGGCGGGTGCCTCAGCCGCCGCTCTCGGCGGTCCGCTGCAGACCGTCGAGGGTGGCCTTCGGGGAGCCGTTCATGGCGCCACCGAGGTTCTGCTGGACCGCGAGCTTGACCTTGTCCCACGTGGGGTCGTCGGTCGGCGTGAGCTTCGCGTTGGGCAGCGTGTTGAGGTAGACCTGCAGCGCCTTCTCGTTGGAGAAGTACGCGACGCCGGACTTCGTGACCGGGAGGAAGCCCTCGGCCTTGATGAAGGTGTTGACCTGGTCGGGCGTGTAGTAGAGGTTGTAGAAGGCCTTGACCGCCTTCTCGTTGCCCGGCTTCTTGAAGGCCATGAGGTAGTCGGTGACACCGAAGGTCTTGCTCTCGGTCCCGTCGTTGGACGGGAACGGCGCGACGGCGTAGTCGACCTTCTTGTCCTTGTCGAGGTCGGCCGCGAGCGGGCTGAAGCCGATGACCATGCCGGCCGTGCCGGACTTGAAGAGGTCGAAGGCGTCGGCGCGGTTGGTGCGGGCCGGGTTGTTCTGCGTGACCTTCTCGTCGGCGAGCTTCTTGAGGAAGCCCAGGGTCGCGACGTTCTTGTCGGAGTTGATGACCCAGTTGCCGTCGGTCTTCCAGTCGCCGCCGTTGTTGAACAGCCACATGGAGAACTCGCCCTGCGCCTCCTCGGGTCCGAGCGGCAGCGCGTAGCCGACCTTGCCGCCGCCGAGGGCGGTGATCTTCTTGGCGTCGGCCTCGAGCTCGGTCCACGTCTTCGGCGGCGCGGCGATGCCGGCCTGCTGGAAGAGCGTCTTGTTGTAGAAGAACGCGCGGGCCGAGGACAGGTCGGGGAAGCCGTAGAACTTGCCCTGATAGGTGCCGTACTTGACGAACGTGTCGAGGATGTCGTCCTTGACGACGGCCGGGAGCACCGCGTCGGAGTCGTAGAGCAGGCCGTCCTTGGCGTAGCTGGCGTACGCGTTGAGGTTGAGGATGTCGGGGGCCTGGTTGTTCTGGATCATCGTCGATGACTGCTGGTCGATGTTGTCCCAGCTGACGACCTGCACCTCGAGGGTGTAGCCGGTCTTCTCGTGGTACGTCTTGGCGAACGCGTCCCAGAACGCCTTCGTGTGGTCCTTGGAGTACTCGGCCGCGACGAGCTTGATCGTCTTGGCCTCCTCACCGGTGCCGCCGGCCGTGCCCCCCGGTGCCGTACCGGCACCTGTCCCTCCGCCGCATGCGCCGAGGGCGAGGCCTGCGATGGCCAGCCCCGCGACGACCACAGACTGCTTCGTCGACCTCATGTCTCTCCTTGGTTCGGTGCCGGACGTGGTGGCAACGTGATCACGCGCCGACCCGGTCACACAGATAAGCCAACCTAAGGGGGCGACTTTGCCATCCGCAAGAGCAATTCTGACTGGATGTTCATCAATTCGATCACAATCACGCACGTAGGGCGTCGGTGTGTCAGACCTGGTGGATGTCGACACCGGCCTCGCGCAGCGCGTCGACCTCGTCGCGGTCAGCGCCCACCGTAGTGACGAGGTGGTCGATGCGCTCGGCGGGACAGATCGAGGCGAAGGTCCGCACTCCGAGTTTGTCACCCGTGGCGACGCAGATGACCTGTTTCGAGCGTTCGATCATCGTGCGGATGATGGCGGCCTCCTCCTCGTGCCGGCACGTGGCCCCCTCGCGGGCCGAGAGCCCGTTGACGCCGACGATGGCCACGTCGAGCCACAGCTGCTGGAGCACGAGCGTCGCGAGCGGGCCGGTGACCTCGTAGGACTCGGGCCGCGCGACCCCGCCGAGCGAGACGCACTGGACGTGGGGCCGGAGCACCGCCTCGGTCGCGATGTTGAGGGCGTTGGTGACGATCGTGATCTCACCGTCGGCCGCGAGGTCCTCGCGCGCCGTGATGGCCCTCGAGGTCGCGGTCGTCGTGGTGCCGCCGTTGAGGCCGATGACCTGGCCGGGCAGGACGAGCGCGGCCGCGGCCTCGGCGATCCGCGTCCGGTCGTCGTCGCCCATGCTGCTGCGATAGCGGTAGGGCAGCTCGTAGGCGACGTTCGTCGCGACGACGCCGCCGTGGTTGCGGGCGACGAGCTGGCGCTTGGCGAGCTCGGAGAAGTCGCGTCGGATCGTCGCCTCGCTGACCCCGAGCAGCTCGGAGGCCTCGCCGACGCCGAGGCGGCCGGTCGTGGCGAGGCGGTCGAGCATGATCGACCAACGGCTGGCGCGGTTGCGGGCGAGATCGCTCTCTTCGGTCACGCGCTGACGATACCGCGCAGTTCGAGCAATGGACATGTGCATCTCTGCGCGTTTACGCTGTGTTTCGCGCAAACACAATCAACATCGTCACGGCGAGAGCCGTGTGACCGTCGAACCGTCGGGAGCCACCATGCCGCAGACCACGCACCTCGCCCAGGAGATCGCCACGCAGCCGGACGACTGGGAGCGCGTCGTCACGCGCCTCGACGACGTCGCGCGGCACCTCCCGCGCCCCGGTGAGCGGGTCGCGACGATCGGCTGCGGCACGTCGTGGTTCATGGGACAGGCGTATGCCGCCCGCCGCGAGGCCCTCGGCCAGGGACCCACCGACGCGTATGCCGCGTCCGAGCACCAGCTCGCGCGTGGCTACGACCGCGTCGTCCTCATCAGCCGCTCCGGCACGACGACCGAGGTCATGGCCGTCGTCGAGGAGCTGCGCGCCTCGGGCACCCCGCACGTGTCGATCGTCGCGACGGCCGGCACGCCGGTGGCCGAGCGCTCCGACGCGACGGTCCTGCTCGACGACGTCGACGAGCAGAGCGTCGTGCAGACCCGCTTCGCCACGACGACCCTCGCGCTGCTGCGCGCGTCGCTCGGCGACGACCTGCGACCGGTGGCCGAGCAGGCCCGCGCCGTCCTCGCGGAGGACGCCGGGGCGGCATACGGCAACCTCGCGCTGGCGGAGCAGGTCACCTTCCTCGGGCGCGGCTGGTCCAACGGCATCGCCAACGAGGCCGCGCTCAAGCTGCGCGAGTCGGCGCAGTTCTGGTCGGAGTCCTACCCGGCGATGGAGTACCGCCACGGACCGATCAGCATCGCCGCGCCGGGTCGGGCCGTGTGGGCCTTCGGCGAGGTGCCAGAGGGTCTGCCCGAGCAGGTGCGCGCGACCGGGGCCCACTTCGAGCACCGCGACATCGACCCGCTCGCCGATCTCGTGCGCCTGCACCGGCTGTGCCTCGGCAAGGCCGACGCGGCCGGTCTCGACCCCGACGCCCCCCGCAACCTGACCCGCAGCATCGTCCTCACCTGACCCCCCCCGCCCGGCCCCCGTTTCGCGCGCTCGGATCATGAGCGCGCGATCCGGGCGTCGGGCGCGCGGAATTTCACGCGCATGAGTCAGATTCCGCGCGCCCCGAGCCGGAGCGCGCGATCCGGTGGTCGGGCGCGCCCAAGGCTGGAGCGCGCGATCCGGGCGACGGGCGCGCGAAATGTCGCGCGCATGAACCAGATTCGCGCGCCCAGAGCTGGAGCGCGCGAAACGGGGTCAGCGGAGGGCCAGGAGCTGGAGGAGGCGAGCGGCCTCGTCGGTGACGGCGTCGCGGGCTGCGCCGAGATACTTCCTCGTGTCGACCGTCGGCGACGCCTCGAGCCGCTCGGTCATCGCCCGCGTGAAGACCTGGTTGAGGTGCGTCGCGATGTTGACCTTCGTCATCCCAGCCCGGACCGCGGCCACGAGCCCCTCGTCGGGCACCCCGGACGAGCCGTGCAGCACGAGGGGCACGGGGACCGAGCGGCGCAGTGCCGCAATGAGATCCGTATCGAGCTGCGCCGTGCGGTCGGTCATCGCGTGACTGCTGCCGACGGCCACGGCGAGTGCGTCGACACCGGTATCGGCGACGAAGCGCGCTGCGTCGTCGGGGTCGGTGCGCACGCCCGGCGCGTGGACCCCGTCCTTGCCGCCGACCTCCCCGAGCTCGGCCTCGACGCTGACCCCGGCCGCGCGGCAGAGCTCGACGACGCCACGGGTCACGGCGCGGTTCTCGTCGTCCGCCAGCGTCGAGCCGTCGAACATCACCGACGTCAGGCCGAGCCGGACCGCCTCCTCGACGAGCGAGACGTCCTCGGCGTGGTCGAGGTGCACGACGACCGGCTGCGTGCACGCGTCGGCGACGGCGAGCGTCGCCGCAGCGATCGGTGCGAGAGCCCCGTGGTAGCGCACGCAGTTCTCGGAGATCTGCATGACGACGGGCAGCCCGACGCGCTCGGCCGCCGCGGCGTAGGCCTCGGCGTGCTCGAGCTGGATGACGTTGAAGGCCGCCACGGCACGGCCGGCGGCTGACGCCTCGGCGAGCAGGGGCGTCAGAGCAGAGCGGGTCACAGACGGATCTCCTCGATCTCGACGGTGGGGAGCAGACGGGTGACGTCGGCCGGGTCGATGGCGCCGGCGACAGGCTGGAGCACGGCCGCGGCCGACCAGGCGACGCCGCGGCGCAGGACCGAGGCCCACGCCTCGGGCCCGTGCGGCAGGTCGCCGTCGCCGTCGAGGTCGGCCGCGAGCGAGGCCGTCAGGGCGTCGCCCGCGCCGGTCGGGTTGCCCGAGAGCGGGCGCGGCAGGTGGGCCCGGAGGGCGACGTCCTCGTGGACGAGGACGAGGCCGTTCGTGCCGTCGCTGATGATCGCGGCGCGGGCGCCGGCCGCCACGAGCGCGCGTGCCGCCCCGGGGACGGACGGCACCTCGCCGCGACCGAGCCCGGTGAGGGTCTGGGCCGCCTCGACCCGGTTGGGCTTGACGAGGTCGGGTCTCAGGGCGAGGGCGCGTGACAGGGGAGCGCCGCTGACGTCGAGGACGACGCGAAGACCGGCCTCGTGGGCCAGGCGGGTGATCCGGCGGACGAGGTCGGGGTCGGTGCCCGGCGGGAAGCTGCCCGACACCGTCAGCGTCGACGCCTCCGGAGCGAGCGCCTCGATCTCGTCGGCGATGCGGTCCCAGACCCGCTGCGACTGCCCGATGCCCGGCTCGTTGAGGAGGGTCACCCGCCCGCTCGCCTCGACGACGGCGACCGACCGGCGGGTCGGGCACGGGGAGGGGACGAGCCGGTGCTGCACACGACGGGCACCGAGGTCGGAGGCGAAGAGGTCGAGGTCCATCTCGCCGACCGGCGCCACCGCGACGGACCGGCAGCCCATCGACGTCAGCACCGCAGCCACGTTGAGCCCCTTGCCGCCGGCCCGCTCGCTGACCGAGGCGACGCGGTGGGTCTCGCCGAGCGCGACGAAGGGGACGGCATACGTGATGTCGAGCGCCGGGTTGGGCGTGAAGGTGACGATCATCGACCGACGAGGTCCAGGGCGATGGTCGCGGCGCCGAGCGAGCCGGCGCGGTCGCCGAGAGCGGCGGCGCGCACGGCGACGTCGTCGCGACCGCCGAGGCGGGCGGTGAGGGCCGTGCGCAGGGGCTCGAGGAGGGTGTCGCCGGCGTGGACGAGGCCGCCGCCGATGAGGACGAGCTCGGTGCCGGCGGCCGCGACGACCGGGGCGACCATGATGGCGAGTGCGTCGATGGCCTCCTGCCAGATGCGGCGTGCCTCCGGTTCCCCGGCCTCGGCGCGGCGCGCGACCTCCTCGGCGTCGCCCACGAGCCCGGTCGCCTCGGACCAGCGCCGCCCGATGGCGCCGGCGCTCGAGAGCGCCTCGAGGCAGCCGCGCTGCCCGCAGGCGCAGAGCGGTCCGTCGGGCACGACGACGATGTGGCCGATCTCGCCGGTCCACAGTGACCCGGTGACGAGCTGGCCGCGGCAGAGGATGGCACTCGCGAGACCGGTGCCGAGCGGCACGAAGAGCACGTTGTCGGCCTCGCGCGCGGCGCCGAGGCGGTGCTCGGCGAGCAGACCGGAGCGCACGTCGTGGCCGATGGCGACGGGCACGTCGAGGTGGGCCGCGATGCCGCCACGCAGGTCGAGGTCGCGCCAGCCGAGGTTGGCCGACCACACCCCGATGCCGGTCACGTCGTCGACGAGCCCGGGCACGGCGACCCCGACGGCGAGCAGGTCGACGGCCTCGTCGACGCGCGCCGTCAGCTCGACGACGGCCTTGGCGGCGACCTCGCCGAGCTGGTCACCGACCTTCTCGGGCGTCGGGCGCACGGCCTCGGCGAGCACCTGGCCGTCGGGGGTCACGAGGGCCGACTTGATCCGGGTGCCACCGACGTCGATCCCGACCACTGCTTCGCGCATCACGACGCGCATTCTATGCGCATTACTGCACGGTTGAACATCTGATCGAGCACATTTGGACACATGAGTGACAGCGCGGGCACCCGGCACAGCCTGCCACCCCCAGCCGAGCGCCGCGCGTCACTTGCTGCACGTTCCTGCAACCGACCGTCCGTCGACGCGCGACGGTGCCTGGCCGCTCCTAGCGTCAGGCTCATCGGGCCGGCCGGACCGCGGCCGGACCACAGGGGAAAGGAACACGCCATGATCACCAGGACTCGCCGGGCAGCCGGTGCCGCCGTCGTCGCCGCGGTGCTCGGCATGGTCGGTGCCACGGCAGCCAACGCCGCGTCACACCTGCGCTGCTGCTACAGCACGAGCACCACGTGCAACAGCGTCCGCCAGACCTACGTCAAGGACGGCAGCTGGAACGTCGGCACCTGCCGCTACTACACGATCTCGGACGGCAACCACGGCTACGGGTTCGTCTACACCGACCGCTGACGCGCCGTCGCCGACGCCGGGCGACCGGGCCACCCCATCGACGGGGAGGTCCGGTGGCCCGGAGGCGGACTGCCGCGGCGCCAACCTCAGCGCAGGTAGAGGGCCCGGGCCGGGCACAGCCTGACCGCCGTGTCGGCCACCGCCCTGCCGTCCTCACCGACGCGATCGTCCGCGACGACCGGGTAGCCCCACTCGTCGAGAGTCACCCCCGCGAGCAGCTGCGCGCACACCCCGTGACCCGAGCAGGCGACGCGGTCGACGGCCAGGCGTCGCTCGCGGACCAGTCCCAGGCGTCGGCGCGTGTGGTCGTCACCGCGGTCGGCCGGCCGCTCGGTGGGCCGGTCAGTGGGCGTGGACATCGGTCCTCCTCGCTGCGGTGCGGAGCTCGGCCGCGGGGCACCGACCGGCGCGGTGCTCCTCCTGATGGCCGGCGAAGACGCGCAGCGCCGACCGGGCGAAGCCGGCCACGCCCTCGGGGAAGCGGCACGCCCCACGGCCGGGCAGCAGCTCGGCCCGGGACACGACGCGGTCGTATGCCGTCCGGTCGCCTCCCGCGGCCAGCGCACGCCAGTCTGCGGCGAGGGCGGGCAGCCCGAACATGCACGGGCCGCACTGTCCCGCGGACTCGCCCGCCGCCCAGGTGAGGCACCGGTCGACGAACGCGAGCGGGCAGTCCCGCGGGTCGAGGACCTCGACGACACCGGGACCCGTGCGAGCACCGACCCGGGCGAGGTCGGCGTCGGACCAGCGGAGTCCCGCCACGTCGGCGGCCGCGACGAAGGTGCCGCCGAGGCCGCCGACGAGCACGGCCGGTGAGCCGTCGGGCAGGCCGCCGGCGACGTCGAGCAGCTCGCCCAGCGGAGCGCCGGCGGCGGTCTCGACGACGACGGCCCGCACCCCTGGGGTGCTCACGGCGACGAGGCGCGGCCCCGGCTGGTCGGGCGTGCCGAACGACCGGAACCACGCAGGCCCGTTGCGGGCGACCTGCGCCGCCCGCCAGACCGTCTCGGCGTTGAGGACGACGGTCGGGCTGACCCGGCGCCCCTGCGCGTCGCGGCCGCCGCGCACGAACGGCTGCCGCTTCGTCATGGGACGTGCGAGACCGCCCTGCGCGAGCGAGATGATCGCCGACTCCTCGGAGGAGACGTAGCGCGGCGGCACCTCGAGCACGCGCAGCCCGGCCCCGGCGAGACGACGCGCGGTCTCGGAACCGCGATGGGCGGCATACGTGACCGGGGCGCCGGCGGCGACGAGGGCGGCGCCGTCGACGAGCTCGGCGAGGCGGTGCTCGACGACCCAGGCGTCCTTGGCGGCGCCGAGCTCGCCGTCGCAGGCGTTGACGACGAGGTGGGCGCCGTGGGCGTGGGCGGCGGCGACCTTCGTCCCGGTGCTGAAGGCCGCGCCGCCGCGGCCGGTGAGGCCCGCCTCGGCGAGCAGGGACACGACGGTCATGACCACTCCTGGGCTGCGACGGCGACGCGACGCTGACGGTCGCTGTGCGTGGAGGAGTAGCGCCAGGCGATGGCGGACGCGCCGACGACCGCGCACGCGGCCGTCGTCCCGCGCAGGAGCAGCTCCCCGCTCGTGCCCAACGCCAGTCCGTGGACGATCGCCATCGGCCAGAGCGCGTACGAGAGCACGTGCACCCGTCGCCAGGTGCGCTCGGCGATGCGCTGCCGCAGGGCCGAGGTGACGCCGACGGCGAGGAGAAGGTCAACGGCGAGCGAGCCGAGCCCGACCCACAGCGCCTCGTAGCCGGACGTGAAGGGCAGGACCGCCGACACGAGGTCGATGGAGACATACGTCTCGGCGACCGCGGTCGCGATGTGCGCGAGGAGGAAGACGCTCGTGCCGAGCGAGAGCCACCGGTGCAGGGCCATGACGATCGTCGCCAACTCACCCGTGGGGCGTCGGCGGCCCGACGTGACGAGGCCGAGCACGACGACGACCGTGAGCAGCACGATGCTGACGACGCCGGTGGCCCGCGAGACGTACCAGAGCAGCTCGTTCATCAGGCGGCCCTCCGGGAGGCGTCCGGCCAGCCGGGGGTCGTGACGACGCGACCGTCGGTCGTCTCGAGCCGAGCCGGGACGCCTTGCCGGGTGAGCCACTCCGGGGCGTCGGCCCCGAGCACGACGGCGGCCGTCGAGGCGGCGTTCGCCTCGAGGCACGTCGCCGCGGCGCACGACACCTGCGACCAGACCGCGGGCGCGACGTGGCCGGTGCGGGGGTCGACGATGTGATGGCGCGGACCGTCGTCGGTGTCCCACACGCGCAGCTGGGTCGACGACGTCGCGATGGCCTGGCCGGTGCTCGTGACGACCTGTCGCGTGGCGCCCGCCGCGTCCTCGATGCCGATCGCCCACCCGTGGGGCGGCAGCTCACCGGCGACCGCGACGTCGCCGCCGAGGTTGACGGCGAACCCGCCCGGCAGGGACTCGGCGAGGAGCCCCGCGACCGTGTCGGCGGCATACGCCTTCGCGGTGGCGCCGAGGTCGAGCAGCGTGCCGGGCGCGACGGAGACGCGGCGGGCGGAGACGTTGAGGTGCACCGTGTGCCAGTGCGGCACGCGCACGACGCGCACCTGGTGGAAGCCGGCGCGGCGCCGCACGACGTCGAGGTCGTCGTCGTAGCCCTCGGCCACGAGCGCCGACCCCACGGTCGGGTCGACGAGACCGCCGGTGAGGCGCGCGACGCGCAGCGCCGCCTGGAGGTATGCCGCGAAGGCCGGTGAGACGAACGCCTCCGCGGGTGCCCGGCGGGCCCGCTCGGCCAGCAGGCTGACCTCGGAGTCGGGCCGGAAGCGGCTCACGGCCCGGTCGACCTCGCGCAGGTGCCGCTGGGCGGTCTCGACGGCGTCGGCGAGGACCTCGGGCCGCGTGACGAGGACCGAGTTCGTCGTGCCGATGGCGCGGAAGGTGCTCGACCCGACGTGCGGGCTCGCGACGGTGTCCATCACGACCCACCCGAGCTCGTCTGGGCCTGGACGTTGCTGCCGCTCACGGGCGCCACGGCGCTGAAGCCGGAGCCCGCGCTGGAGTCGCCCGAGCTGCTCGGGCCGGACGAGGTGTCCGACGAGTCGGACGAGGTCGATGCGCTCGACGAGGTGGTGTCGCTCGAGCCGGACGAGGTCTGCGTCGCCACGGTCTGGGTCGCCACGGTCTGGGCGTCGGCGAGGTGGATGCCGATGACGCCGACGAGAACCGTGGAGGCGGTGAGGGCACCGGCGGTCCAGACTCGGGCTCGGCGCAGGGCGCGGGGGAGGGTGCTCATCGGGACTCCTTCGGTGGGGATGGCTCCACCGTCGCGAGCGGCCCTGTGCCCCTCCTGTGCCGTCGCCCCGCCTCCCCGATGACTTGGCCGGCCCTTGTGACGCCAGCACACGGCATACGCAAACGGCTTGCGGCCGAACGCGATCGGGACGACGCTGCGCTCATGGCACTGGGAATCCACAGCATCACGTTCGACTGCGCCGACTCGCGCGCCCTCGCGACGTTCTGGGCGGGCCTGCTCGGCTGGAACGTCTTCTACGACGACGACCCGGAGGTGGTCGTCGCCCCGTCCTACCCGAACCCCGGGATGGGGCTGCTCTTCATCCCGGTGCCCGAGGGGAAGACGGCCAAGAACCGCGTCCACCTCGACGTGGCCCCCGACGAGGGGACCCGCGACGAGGCCGTCGAGCGAGCCCTGGCCGCAGGTGCCACCGTCCTCGCGGACCACCGCAAGGAGAACGGCGAGGGCTGGGTGACGATGACCGACCCCGAGGGCAACGAGTTCTGCATCGAGCGCGGGGCGGCGGAGCGGGGTCCGCTCGCGTCCGCGGCCTACCGGATCGGCTGACCCGCGCTACGCCTCAGGCGCCGGGCCCGGCGTCAGGGTCCGCGTCGGGCCCGGCGCCGTGGCGGGCGAGGAAGGCGGCGGCGGTGTCCGCGACCTCGCGCCAGCCGCTGTCGACGACGAGCGAGTGCCCGCGTCCCGGGATCTCGATGATCTCGGTGGGGGCGGGGTTCTTCAGCTGGCGCTTGTAGGAGGCGTGCGCGATGGCCCAGGGCACGATGTGGTCCTTCTCGCCGCTGATGACGAGGAGCGGGCCGCGGTCGGAGCGCTCCGTGTCGACGCTGGCCTCGGTGCGCGGGTTGACGTTCGCCGTGGCGGCCTGGAAGAGCGGGCGGCCCGGCGCCGCAACGGGATACGTGCGGTAGAGGTCGGCAGCCTCCTCGGCGCTGACGGCATTGGCGAAGGCGTAGCGGTACTGGTCGAAGGTCAGCGAGACGTGCCGGTTGTAGTTCGCCGGGTTGGTCAGGACGGGGGAGCTCGCGCGGAGGGCCGAGAAGGGCAGCGGCAGCACGCCGCGGAAGGGCGCGGGGTCGACGGCGACGGAGGCCCGGGCCAGTCCCTGGCCGGCGAGCTTCTGGGTGATGAGGCCGCCGAACGAGTGACCGATGACGACCGGCTCGCGGTCGAGCAGGCGGATGACGTCGGCGACGTGGTCGGTGACCTGGCCGACGGTCTTGCCGGCGAAGACCTCCGGGTGGGCGCGGGCCTCCTCGACGGTCTCGGGGTCGTCGGGCCAGCCCGGCGCCAGCGTGGCGTAGCCGAGGGACTCGAAGTGCTCGCGCCACGCGTCCCAGCTGCTCGGGAGCAGCCAGAGACCGTGGACGAACACGACGGGCAGGCGTCCGCTCGCGTTGGCCGCCTCGACCTGGGCGCGCTCGGTGGCGGTGATGACGGAGGTGGCGGGCGTGGCGGGCTGGGCGGGCGGCGTGCTGCTCATGGAGTTCTCCCGTGCGGTGAGGGGTGGGTGGGTCCAGCAGGTAGAACGATCGTTCTACAGTAGCCATTCCCGACGGGGTGCGCCAGAGGCAGCGCGCACCGGTTTCCCCACGGGCTACGGACCGCGCGAGCCGGCCGGACACCTGCGTTAGCGTGGCGACGTGGACGAGCCGACGACGACGCGGACCCCCGGCCGCGAGCGCCTGCTCGCCGCCGCCTCCCGGCTCTTCTACCGCGAGGGCATCAACGGCGTCGGGGTCGACCGCATCCTCGAGGAGGCCGGCGTCACGCGCGCCACGATGTACCGCCACTTCGCCGGAAAGGAGGCGCTGGTCGCCGCCTACCTCGAGTCCGAGGACGCCGCGCTGCGCGGCTACTTCGCCGACGCCGAGGCCGAGGGCGGCACCCCGACCGAGCTGCTCGGCCGGGTCATCGACACCATCGCGCTCGACATCACGAGCTACCACACCCGCGGTTGCCCCTTCATCAACGCGGCAGCGGAGTTCCCCGACGCCGACAGCCCCGTGCGGCGCATCGTGGCCGCACACCGGACCTGGTTCAGGCAGTCGCTGGCCGAGCTGGCCCGTGCCGCCGGGCTGCCCGACCCGGAGGCCACAGCCGCGGTGCTCGTGCTGCTCCGCGACGCCGCCCTCGTCGGGGGCTACCTCGACGGGGTCGACGTCACCGCCCCGGCGTTCGTCGCCACGGCGCGACAGGTCGCCGGCCTCGACGCCTGAAGCGCGGGCTACTCCCCGGTGCGCGCGAGCGCCACCGTCTTGGGCACGACGAGGCGCCAGGCGTCGATGACGATCTCGCGCATCCGGTCGACGTCGAGCGCGTCGAGCCTCACTTCGACCCAGTTGAAGCGCAGGTCGGACCGGCGCGGCATGAGGAAGACGTCGGGCTCGCTCGCGACGAGCACGTCGCGCTCCTCCTTGGGGAAGGCGAACCCCATCTGCGTCTCGTCGGTGGAGAACGCGAGCCACACGATCTTGCCGACACGGAACTTCACGCGGTCGTGGACGAGCACCTCGTACGAGCGAGGGAGCTGCTCGGCCACGCGCCGCACGTCGTCGATGGTCACGGGCACCCCTCCACCCTGCCATGCACGCCGGGGCGACACGCCGTCCGAAGCCTCTGACTCCGAGGGACCGCCCGCTCCGGCGCCCCACACCCGCCCCACACCCGCCCCACCCCCGGGCCCGGCACCCGCCCGACCCCTTCCGCGGACGCACGCGACGGCATACCCTGCCCCTGTCGCGACCTCGACGGCCCACCGGGCCGGGCGGGCTGAAACGTCGACTCCCTGACACACCGACAAGGAGACGACGTATGCCGTCCAACCCCACCCCGCCCACCGTCCCCGACACCGCGCCCACCGTCCCGGAGCGCCTGCTCGCCTTCCTCGACCGCCTCGGCGCCGAGCTCGACCGCCGTGGCGACGCCGTCGCGCTGCTCGGGCTCGGCTCGGTCGGCCGCGACCTGCACCGCCTCGATGAGCACTCGGACGCCGACTTCTTCGTCGTCGTCGACGACGCAGCCACCCGCGACCGCTACATCGCCGACATCGACTGGCTCGAGGCCGCGCACCCGGTCGTGTGGTCGTTCGAGAACAGCGACCTCGGCCGCAAGGCGCTGCTCGAGGGCGACCTCTTCGCCGAGTACGCCGTCTTCGCCCTCGCCGACATGGCGACCGCGGGCTACCCGCCGGGCCGCATCCACTGGAGTCGCGCCGACGCACCGGCCGGCCTCGAGGTGCCCCGGGCCCCGCTGCCGCAGCCACCCTCGCTCGAGCACGAGGTCGGCGAGGCGATCACCAACCTCTACGTCGGGCTGCACCGCGACCTGCGCGGCGAGCGGCTGACCGCGACCCGCTTCATCCAGGGGTATGCCGTCGACCGCTGGGTCACCGTGCTGGGCCACCTCGGGCTCGGGCGCGGCGCGCAGCAGGACGTCTTCGTCGTCGACCGCGGTGTCGAGCGGCGCTTCGGTCCCGACCTGCTGCCGCTGGCCGACCTCGTGCCCGGCTACGAGCGCAACGCCCACGCGGCGGCGACGCTCCTGCGCCTGCTCGAGGCGCACGTCGAGCTCGACCCGACGATCGTCGCGGCCGTCCGCGACCTCATCGTCCGGTCGGCGACCGAGGCTCAGTCCCGGACGGACTCGAGCTCGAGCTCGTAGACGAGCAGGGTCAGCGTGTCGATCGGTGACCAGTCGCGCTCGGGGGCGCGGGTGAAGCCGAAGCGCTCGTAGACGCGGTGGGCGGCGTGCATCATCGGCTGGGTGGAGAGCACGACGCGGCGGCGTCCGAGGGCCCGCGACCGGTCGATGCACTCGCGGACGAGGGCCGTCCCGATGCCGCGACCGCGACCCTCGGGCGCAACGGCCAGGGTGCGGAACTCGGCCTCTCCCTCGCGCGCGACGTCGGCGAACGGGCCGGGAGCCCCGACGAAGGCGACACCGCCGAGCAGCGTGCCCGCGTCGTCGACCGCGACGAGGACCTCGGCGTGCTCGGCCCGGCGCCCGACGTCCCGGAGCACGGCGAGGTAGGGGTCAGCCGCGCCGTAGTCGAGCAGCCCGTCGTCGAGGTAGGCCGCGGCCGTCAGCTCACCAAGTCGCTCGTAGTCGTCCGGGCGCACCGCCCGGATCGTGAAGCCGTCCATGCGCGCCAGTGTCGCAGCCGCGGGGCGACCGTCGTCCGAGATGTCTCCCATGTGACCGGCAGGCTGCACCCAGCCGGTTCGCAGAAACCGCACCTACGTTCCGAGACGGCTCGAGCGAGCCGCCTCGGGGGCTACAGGGAAGGGGCAGCATGCGCACACACACCAGGCGCACCAGGACGGTCGTGGGGGTCGGGCTCGCCTCGAGCGCCCTCGCGCTCGGCACGACCTTCGTGGCGGGGTCGGCGGCGTCGGCCGCCGGCACGGACGGCAGCGACATCGTCTACACCGTCCACCCACTGACGAAGCAGTTCTCCACGGGCACCAAGCCGGGCGCCCTGCCGACCCCGTCGCAGTGCGTGGCCCGGATCGGGCTCGCCTGCTACACGCCGGCCCTCATCCGCAAGGCGTACGACATCCCCGACGGGTGGACCGGCAAGGGACAGCGCATCGTCGTCGTCGACGCGTACGGCAGCCCGACGGTCCGCGGTGACCTCGACGTCTTCAGCCAGACGTTCGGTCTGCCCAAGGCCGACCTGAACGTCTACTACCCGGGCGGCCAGCCGCAGACGAGCACGGCCCACAAGGGCCAGCCGCTCAGCTGGGCCGGGGAGACGAGTCTCGACGTCCAGTGGGCGCACGCCATCGCGCCGGACGCGACGATCAACCTCGTCGTCGCGCCGAACAACTACGGCAACGCGCTCAACGTCGCCGTGAAGTACGCCGTCGACCACGACCTCGGCGACGTCCTGTCGATGAGCTACGGCGCCGACGAGGCCGCTATCAAGGGCAAGGGCAACAACCTCCAGCTCCAGCAGTCGCACGCGAACTTCGCGGCGGCCGCCGCCAAAGGGATCTCGCTCTTCGCCTCCTCCGGCGACGACGGCGCCTCGAACGGCGGCCCGGCCCTCGCGGCCGGCTACCCGGCATCCGACCCGCTCGTCACGGCCGTCGGCGGCACGAACCTCTTCGCGAGCGACACCGGCGCCTACGAGGGCGAGACGGTGTGGGGCGACGAGGCGTCGTGCGCCGTGCACCAGCCGTTCGGCTGCACCCTCGGGCCGATCGGCGCGACGGGCGGCGCCCCGAGCACGATCTTCCCGGCGCCCGCCTACCAGGCCGGCGTCAACGGCAACGCGATGCGGACGACCTCCGACGTCTCGTACAACGCGTCGGTCTACACGTCGGTGTTCGTCTACGAGGGCTTCAACGCCAACCCGGACGACAACGGCTTCTACTTCTACGGCGGCACGAGCTCCGGCTCGCCGCAGTGGGCCGCGATCGGCGCCCTCGCCGACCAGCAGGCGGGCCACCGCCTCGGCCAGCTCAACCCGGCGCTCTACGCGATCGGCACGGGGGCGACGCACGCGCTCGCCTTCCACGACGTGACGGCGGGCAACAACGCCTGGCAGGGACCCGGCCTCGACGCGAAGGTCGGCTACGACGACCCGACGGGCCTCGGCTCACCGGACGTCTCGAACCTCGTGGGGCAGCTCATCCACTGAGCGACCCGTCCGAGCCCGTATGCCGTGTCGTGGCCACCCAGCACCCGCTGGGTGGCCACGGCCGTCCCACGCACGGGATGTCTGGGTGATCCGGGGGTGCGTCTTGCGCACTTCTTGCGGAGTTCTTGCCGGTGTGTCCGTCAGCGTCTTGCACCCCGCGGACGAGAGTTCGCGACATGACCTCGGTGATCGTCGACGGAGCAGCCTCACTGGCTGCGGCCTGGCCTCTCGCCCTCCTCACCATCCTCGTCGGCTCCCTCTTCGCCGCGGCCTACGTCCGCGCCGGACGGCCGACGGGCAGCGGGCCGCGTTGGGACGACGCGGCTCCGGGCCGGGCCTGCCGCTCGGCCGGGCACAGCTACCTCAAGCGCGAGACCGGATGGTGCTGCTCGCAGTGCGGTGACGAGATCGCCGAGCAGACGTACGTCCCGCAGGTCGCCGGGACGGGCGCCGGCGTCTGAGCGCCCGCGCTCCATGGGTGCGCGTTTGCACGATCGGTGCGTCCCGCACGACGCACCCGTCGACGTAGCGCGCACTTCCGGGAGCGACGCGCACGGGTGTGACGTGGAGCGACGCAGCGACGCAGCGCCGGTGAGCCGGTGCGTCAGGCGGCGAGGCGCCAGGCGAGGACGCCGAAGAGCACGCCGAGCGAGTTCGTCGCCCAGTGCATGCCGACGCTCGCGAAGAGGCTGCCGCTGCGGCGGCGCAGCTCGCCGGCGAGGACGCCACCGAGCGCGGTGAACAGGACGGTGCCGCCGACGACCGCCGCCTTGGCGAAGGGGCCCAGGCCGGACACGGCCGAGCCGATCGCCTCGTTGCCGGTGGCCGAGGCCATGGCGGGGAAGACGTGCCAGAGGCCGAAGAGCAGCGACGATCCGACGAGCACCTGCCACATCCGGGCGTGCCGCGAGAGGAAGCCCCAGAGCACGGAGCGGAAGGCGACCTCCTCGAGCAGGATCGTGCCGACGGGGATCATGACGAAGGCCGTGAGCAGCGCGCCGGCCGGGGGCAGGTGGTAGCGCACGTCGAGGAACGCGGTGCGCGTCGTCGGGAGCAGGATGCCGACGAGGTAGACGAGCCCGACGACCGCGATGACGCCGAGGCCCCAGCGGATGCCGCGGGCGTGGGTGTGCCGGGCCAGGCCGAGCTGGTGCCACGACAGGCCCTGCCACCGGGCGAAGGCCAGGAGGGCGACGGCCCCGACCGGGCCGAGCCACATCGTGTCCCAGCCGAGCACGTGGTTGGCGACATTGACGCCGGCGAGGGCGAAGACGACGGCCACCGTGGCGGCCAGCCGGGCGCGCCGTCCGCGGGCGATGAGCGCCAGTCGGCGGTGTCGCACCGAGTCGTGGGCGCGGTCGTGCAGCACGTCCGGAGAGGCCGTGACCACGCCATCGGTCGAGGATGCGACGGCGACAACGGGGCTCACGGATCGGCTGCTCATTGCCTCCATTTTCGCACGTCAACCTGTGCGAGACCTGTGCTGCAGCCGCCCGGCGACCCCGCGTGCCACCCCGGTCACAAGCGCCTCACGCCACCCCGAGGGCCACGGACACCTCCCCACATCCCGGGGCGTTTGCGGACAACTCGGCGCGCTGCCGCCCTATCGTCCCCCCATGACGACTTCTCCGGTACAGGGGCCGGTGCTGGCGAGGGTGCGGCCTGACGCGTGGCGACGCGTCCGCTACGGACTGCTCGTGGCCTGTCTCGTCCTGCTCGGATCCGGCGTCCTGCTCGGCTCGGCGCCCTCGACCTTCTCCGACCTGCGTGACGGCGTCCTGTCAGGCCGTGTCGACACGGTGCACGTGTCGGGGGGACTGCCCGCGGGCGCGACGGGTTACTCCACGGTGTCGCTGACGTGGCGCGACGGCGGCCTCGACCGGTTCGCCGAGGTGGTCGAGGCGAGCGATCCCACGGCTGCCTCCCCGAGCGACGTGGGCGCGCGCGAGGTCATGACGTCGGACGTCGAGCAGACGCTCCGCTCGCTCAGCCCGGGCGTGCGCATCGAGGCCGTGGCGAGGTCCAACCCCGGGCAGACGCTCGCCGGGTGGCGCGTGCCGGGGTGGTTCCCCGTGGCGGCGATCCTGCTGTGGCTCGCCACCGTCGCCCTGCTCGGCAACGGCGCGCAGCCGTGGTGGGGCACCCGATGGGCGTGGTTCTGGGCGCTCTTCTCCCCGGCCGCCGTCGTGACCGTCCCCCTGTTCCTCCTCGTCTCAGGCCCGCCCCCCGGCCTGCCCGAGTCCGGGTCGTCCGGGCGTCGACTCACCGGCGGCTGGGCCTTCATCCTCTTCTGCCTCGTGGGTCCGGCCGCGGTCGGAGCGATCACCCGCCTCTGAACCCGGCGGCCTCAGCGCCGCCGCTCGACGAGTCCCCGGACGTACTCCGCCTGACCGAGGTGCTTGGCCGCGTCGTCGAGCACCGACACGAGGCGCACCGCCACCGTGACGGGCGGGTCCCAGCGATCGTCGACGACGCGGGCGTATGCCGTGTCGTCGAGCTCTTCGACGAGCTCGACGGTGCGCTCGTGCACCGCGGCGTGGTACTCGGCGAAGAGAGCCGGGTCGGCGACGGTGAAGCGGCCCACGTCGGTCGAGGTCATGCTCCAGCCGTGGGCGTCAGCGGGGTAGGGCAGGCCGAAGCGCTCGACCCACCCGTCGCCGCGCCAGACCGAGTCGTCGGCGTCGGTCAGCTGCGTCACCTGGTCGTCCTGCTGCCGGGCGAGGTGCCAGACGAGCCACGCGATGTGGTTCGCGTCGGCGTCGGGGCGCCAGAGCAGCTCATCGGTCGAGAGGCCATCGACGACCTCCGGCAGGCCGTCTCGGATGCGGCCGAAGCCGTCGAGCATCAGGTCGCGTGCGATGTCGGTCGTCATGTGGTCCACCTACCCAGCATGCACCCGACACCGACGCGGCAACCGGCCCTCCGGGCACCACGCGCGATCCGGATCCCTTGCACGAGAGGCGCGCCGGACGAAACGGACCTTTGCCACCCGATGTATCTGGGCGGCTCGTCCGGTCTCTGAACCCCCGCGCCCACCACACGCAACGACGCCGGGCGCCCCGACCCAGGAGACCATCGATGACGACCATCCTCACCCCCACCGCCCGACGGGCCACGAGCCTCGCCGGACTCTGCGACGGTGCGGTCCACCTCCCCGGCGACCCCGGCTACGACGCGGCACGGATGCCGTGGAACGTCGCGCTCGACCAGCGTCCGGCCGCCGTCGCCCTGCCTCGCACCGTCTCGGACGTCCAGGCGGTCGTCCGCGCGTCCGCGGCGGCCGGCCTGCGCGTCGCGCCCCAGAGCACCGGTCACAACGCCGGCCCGCTCGTCGGGCGCGGTCTCGACGACGTCGTCCTCGTCCGCACCGAGCGGATGCGCGGAGTCAGCATCGACGCGACCCGCCGCATCGCCCGCGTCGAGGGCGGCGCCCTGTGGATCGACGCGACCGAGCCCGCGGGCGACCACCGTCTCGCGGCGCTGCACGGCAGCTCGCCGGACGTCGGCATCGCCGGCTACAGCCTCGGTGGTGGCATCGGCTGGTACGCCCGCAAGCTCGGCCTCGCCTCCAACAGCCTCACGGCCGTCGAGCTCGTCACCGCGGACGGCGAGCACGTGCGCGCCGACGCGACGCAGAACGTCGAGCTCTTCTGGGCGCTGCGCGGCGGTGGCGGCAACTTCGGCGTCGTCACGGCGCTCGAGTTCCGCCTCTACCCGATCGAGACGGCGTATGCCGGCATGCTCGTCTGGGACCGCGACCAGGCCGAGCGCGTGCTGCGTCGCTGGGCCGACTGGGCGCCCGAGGCGCCCGACGCCGTGACGACGTCGTTCCGCTTCCTCAACCTCCCGCCGCTGCCGGCGATCCCCGAGCCGCTGCGCGGCCGGTCCCTCGTCGTCATCGACGGCGCGGTGCTGGGCTGCGACGCGGAGGCCCGCTCGATCCTCGGGATGCTGCGCGGCCTCGGGCCCGAGATCGACACCTTCGACCGCATGCCGGCCCGGTCGCTGACCCGGCTCCACATGGACCCCGAGGGGCCGACGCCCGCCGTCTCGGACGGGACGCTCGTCGGCGAGCTCGGCGACCCGACGATCGACGCGCTCCTCGAGCAGGTCGGCCCCGGTTCCACGTCGTCGCTGCTCTCGACCGAGCTGCGCCAGCTCGGCGGTGCGCTCTGCCGTGCGCCCGAGGGCCACGGCGCCCTCGCGACGATCGACGCGGCATACGCCGTCTTCGCCGTCGCGATCGCGGCGACCCCGGAGCTCGCGGTGCAGGGGCAGCTCGACGCCCACGCGCTCACCGGTTCGCTCGCGCCGTGGTCGGCGGGCCGCAGCTACCTCAACTTCGCCGAGAACGAGGTCGACGCCCGCACGGGCTACTCGGAGTCGGCGTGGCTGCAGCTCAAGGGGATCCGGTCGGCGTACGACCCCGACGACCGCTTCCTCGCCAACCACCGGGTCCCCCGTCTCTTCGAGGAGGGACGGGTCACCGACTGACCGCGAGCCCAAGTTTTTCCAAAGGCCGGGGGCGGAGGATGTCTCCACCCCCGGCTGGAGGAGGACCCATGGAACTGTCTCGCCGTCGAGTGCTCTGGGGGCTGGGCGCCACGGGCGTCGCCGCCGGGGCCGGCCTCCTGCTGACGCGGGACGAGCCGCCGACACCGAGCCGCGCCGGAGGCGAGTGGACGTCCTTCGGCACCGTCGCTCTGCTCGACTGGTCACGCCGCTCCCTCGCGGCGTCGCACGACCACGCGGCGGGCGGCCACGTGCACGGCGGGGCGGCGACGGTGCTCGTGCCGAGCGCGGTCCACGGCGCGTGGACCGACGCGGTGTCCGTCCACCTGCAGGTGCACAACGGGACGCACGAGCCGGTCGAGCTCTCGCCCGGACAGTTCCGCGTACGTGTCGCCGGCGGAGACGTGACCGTCAGCCTGTACGGCGCCGACCGGGCGGCCGGACCGATCGCCGCCGGCTCGACGGCGACCTTCCGGATCGACTACCTCGTCCCACCCGCCGGCGGCCTCTCCCTGGAGTTCGCCGACGCGATCTCGATGCGGACCCATCAGCTCGGCCGCCTCGGGGAGGGGAGCACGACATGAACGCGCCCACGCGCCGAGAGGTCCTCGCCGCCACCGGGGGCGTCACCGCGATCGCCGCAGCCGGAGTCCTCGTCACGGAGGCCAGCGCCAGCCCACAGGCCGCGGTCACGCCGACCCCCGGTGTGCTCGACCTCTACGTCAACGAGGGCCTCGTCCGGATGGTCGACGACAGCCTCGTCTACATGCGCGGCTTCGGATCGGCCCCCACCGACATCGGCTCGCCCCGCCCCAGCCTGCGGATCAGCCCCCAGGTCTTCCTGGCCGACGGGCGGCTCGTGGGCAGCCGCAGCTACCCGATCGGCGCCGCCCTGCCGACGGAGGGGCGACCCGACCCGCTGGCCGCCCACCCGACCCTCCCCGGCCAGTACCTGATCCGACGGAGGTACTGGGCCAGCTTCTTCCCGCCGCGCACGATCGTCGCGGAGGTCGGCAGCACGGTGCGGCTGCGCGTGCACAACCGACTCAAGCGGGCGCACCAGCTGCGCATCGACGGGATCGCGGACACCGGGCCGATCGCGCCCGGTGGCACCGCCACGCTGGCCTTCACGGCCCCGGCGCCGGGCACGTACATCTACCACGACCCGGGCGGCACGAGCGTCGAACGCATCCTGGGCCTGCACGGGGTGCTCGTCGTCGTCGACCCGGCGCAGCGCTGGGAGCTCGCCGCTGGACGGGCCGAGTTCGAGCGCCAGTGGGTCTGGCTGTGCCAGGACGTCGACCCCGTGTGGGGGGCGCGGGCCAGGGCGGGTGAGGTCATCGACCCGGTCGCAACGCCGCCGGTGCCCCGCTACTTCATGCTCAACGACCGCAGCGGCTTCCGCTCCCTCGGAGTGTCCGACGACGCCCTCGACAGCCGGACGGCCCTCGAGGAGTCGCTCCCCTCCGGATCGACGCGAGACTTCGACGTCCGCGCCTTCAACCTGGGGCAGGCCGCCTCGACCGTCGGCACCGGGCAGCTGATCCGACTCGTCAACGTCGGGGCCGTCGTGCACCAGATGCACTTCCACGGCAACCACGTGTGGACGCTGCGCCGCAACGGCGCCGACTTTCCCAGGCTGGCGGGCCACGTCGACGTCGAGGGCCACGCCGTCCTCCAGCAGTGGGAGGACGTCGTCGAGCTGGACCAGATGGACCGCAAGGAGATCATGCTCCCCATCCGCCGGCCGCCCGAGGTGCCGGAACGCACCTGGGCGGCGCGTGACGAGGACTGGGAGTACCCGATGCACTGCCACGCCGAGCCGTCGCAGACCGCAGCGGGTGGTCTGTATCCGGGCGGCCTCGTGGCGCACTGGACCCTCGCGGCCCCGGGTCCGCGAGTGGCGCACGTGCACGACACGTTCCCGAGCCAGGCCGCCTTCGCGTCGAACCAGCCGCACGAGGGAAGTCCGGAGACGCTCTTCCCGGAGACCCCGACCAAGAGCTTCCTGCGCAAGTTCTTCAACCGTCGGCTCGTCTTCCCCGACGGGGCCGAGCACGAGATCTGGAGCTTCGAGGACGAGGCGTCCGGGCGCCGCTTCCCGGCCCCGCTGATCCGGGTCACCGAGGGCGACATGGTGCACGTCAGGCTCGAGCCCTCGAAGCGGGTGCACACGATCCACCACCACGGCATGGAGCCGGACCCCCGCAACGACGGTGTCGGGCACACGTCCTTCGAGGTGACCGGCAGCTACACCTACCAGTGGCGACCCGACCTGGGCGTCCCGGCGGACCCGAACAACGGCGCGTCCGGCCTGTACTTCTACCACTGCCACGTCAACACGGTCCTGCACGTGCAGATGGGGATGTTCGGTCCCCTGATCGTCGACCCGATCGTCCATCCCGCCTTCCCGCTGGCGCCCGGCGCCCGGCGGTCGTTCATCGACGGGCCGCTCTACGACATCGCCACCGAGACCCTGCTCGTCCCGTACGCCCTCGATCCGCGCTGGCACACCTTCGAGCACGCCGCGGGGCTGAGCGGTGAGGACGTCGGCCTGAACCGCTTCGACCCGAAGTTCTTCTACGTGGTCGGCGGGCTGCTCAACGGGCCGAAGGGGACCGCTGACGTGTCGGCACCGAAGCAGCTCCGGGCGAACCTGCCGGGTACCGGGCACCCCACGCTCTTCCGCATGCTCAACGCGAACTACTTCCCGAGCCGGGCCCGGTTCACCGACACCGCGGGAAAGCCGGTCGAGATGGCCGAGCTCATCGCGCACGACGGTCGGGCCTTCCGGGACACGTCCCGACCGGGCCAGCCGAGCAAACCGGTCCGGGACGTGGGGCATCCGCTGAGGACGGACGCCATCGCCTTCGGTGCCGCAGAGCGCTACGACGTGCTCGTCCACCCGCCCTACCGCGGCACCTTCCTCCTCCACGTCGACTTCACGCACTGGGTGACCGGACGCGTGCTCGCGACGCGGACGATCCCGGTCGTCGCCTCCTGAGCGGTGGCCGGACGAGCATCCTCGGACCCGCGTGTCACAAACGCGCTGCGCCGATCGACGTAGAGGTGAGGGCGAACGACAACGCCCTCGACCTCATGTCAGCTCGAGCTCCGAGGAATTCTCATGACGACGACCGACACGACCATCCCCACCGAGACGCTGCGCCGAGCCGTCCAGGGCACGGTCCACGAGCCGGGCGACCCCGGCTTCGCAGACGCGCACGCGATCTTCTACCGACACCTCGACGCCGCACCGTGCGTCGCGGTCAGTGCGACGACGGCCGAGGACGTCTCGGCGGCAGTCACCTTCGCGACCGCGAACGGCCTGGCGATCGCGGTCCGCAGCGGCGGCCACAGCGGCGCCGGCCACGGCACCGTCGCAGACGGCCTGGTCATCGACGTCAGCGGCCTCGACACCATCGACATCGACGTCGAGAGCCGCACCGTCACGGTCGGCAGCGGGGCCACCGCGGGCGCGGTCACCGCCGCGGTCGGCGAGCACGGCCTGGTCGTGGGCTTCGGCGACACCGGCTCCGTCGGCGTCGGCGGCATCACGACCGGCGGCGGCGTCGGCTTCCTCAGCCGCCTCCACGGCCTGACCATCGACAACCTGCTCGCCGCGCAGGTGGTCACCGCCGACGGGACGCTCCACGACGTCGACGCAGAGCACGAGGCCGACCTCTTCTGGGCGATCCGCGGTGGAGGCGGCAACGTCGGCGTGGCCACCCGCTTCACCTACCGGCTGCACGCCGTGCCGCAGATCGTCGGCGGGCTCCTCGTCCTGCCGGCGACGGCCGAGACCGTCGCCGAGGTCGTCCGGATCACCCGGGAGGCGCCCGACGAGCTGGGGGTGATCGTCAACCTCATGCCGGCGCCTGCCCCTCCCTTCATGCCCGCGGAGGTGCACGGCCGGCTCGTCATCTTCGCCCTGCTCGCGTATGCCGGCACCCCCGAGGAGGCCGATCCCGTGCTGTCGCGCCTGCGCGCGGTCGCGGCTCCGCTCGCCGACCTCGTGCGGCCGATGCCGTATGCGGGCCTCTTCGCCGCGGACGAGGGCGACTACCACCCGGTCGCCACGTCGACGACGGGCTTCGCCCGGGACGTCGACGAGTCCGACGCCGCCCGCGTCATCGAGGTGCTGTCCGAACGCCTGACCGACCCCGGTCTCCAGATGGCGGTCGTGCAGCTCCGGCCGCTCGGCGGGGCCATCGCGCGGGTGGCGCCGGACGCGACCGCGTACGCCCACCGCGAGTGGCCGTTGATGTTCAACGTCGCCGCCATCGTCACCGGCGTCGAGCACCTGGACGCCCAGCAGTCCTGGATCGAGTCCCTGGCGGCGGACATCGCGAAGGGCACGCCCGGCGCGTACGTCGGCTTCTCGCTGTGCGACGACGAGGAGCAGGTGAGGCGCATCTACCCGGGCGCGACGTACGACCGGCTCGCTGCGGTCAAGCGCGCGCACGACCCCGACAACGTCTTCCGCCGCAACCACAACGTCCCGCCTGCCTGAAGGCCCATCACGACGTCGCGCCGCCGAGCGACACGAGGACGAAGGCCTCCACCGGCTCGCCCTTGCCCTTGAGGGCGAGGGCGCCGAGCGGCTCGGTCGTCGCACCCGGGAGCAGCGCGAGGGTCTCGGCCGTGACGGCGACACGCCCGACCGGGGCCTGGCCCTCGATCCGCGAGGCCACGTTGACGGCGTCGCCGATGACGGTGTGGGTGCGTCCGCCCTCGCTGCCGAGCACGCTGACGAGCACCTCGCCGCTGTTGATCCCGACCCGGAAGCGGGGCCAGCCGGGGTGCTGGTCGGCGATCCGCGCCGTCTCGACCTGCAGGTCCAGCCCTGCCTGCGCGGCGCGGCGGGCGTGGTCCGGCTGGTCGCCGAGGCGGTTGAACGTAGCCATGATCGCGTCGCCGATGAGGCGGTCGATCGTGCCCCCGTGCCGCTTGACGACGGCCGGGATCGCGACGGTGAAGTACGCGTTGAGCATGTCGGTGACCTCGCTCGGGTCATGGCCCTCCGAGAAGGTCGTGAAGCCCTTGAGGTCCGCGAAGAGGATCGACATCTCGCGACGCCCGGCGAGGGTGTCGGCGGTGTAGAGCGCGGCGTAGCGCTCCTCGTGCCACGACTGCTGCGCGCCCCACGCGACGAGGACGAACGCGGCGAGCATGAGCACGTGCCAGCCCCACCACGAGTAGTGCCAGTTCGGGGCCATCACGATCGCGACCATCGCCTCGGCGAGGAGGACCATCGCCGACGCCATCGCCGCGGGCAGCAGCCCACCGCGCTGCCACCAGAGGCGCACGTACGTCACGGCAGCCACCCCGAAGAGCACGACCGACACGATGCCCGCGACGACCATCGGCGGGGAGTCGCGGGCCAGCCCCGGCCCCGCTCCGAACGGTCCGAGCCGCAGCAGCGAGGCGACACCCCACACGACCATCAGGAGGAGCAGGGCGACGCGCAGGATCCGTGCGCGGCGCATCTCCGCCGCCGCCCGCGCCGCGTCGACCTCGCGCACCGACGCGACCGCGAAGAGCGAGCCGATGGCGATGCCGACGGGGGTGGAGATGTTGAACCCGGCCGAGGCGGTCTCGAGCAGCATGTGCGGGGTCGCGAGGGCGTGCAGCCCGAGGAAGCCGGAGGCGGACAGGAACGCGAGGGAGACGTACATGACGCGCACGTCACCCCGGCGCACCGCCGCCGCCCCCGTGCCGTATGCCGTCAGCGCGCTGAGCAGGGCCGCGCCGAGGACCATCCAGAAGTGGGTCGGGTCGTGCTGCCACTGCATGTCGAGCTGCTCGGAGAGCCGCAGGACCGCGAGGCCGACCAGTGGCAGCGTCAGCGCGACGGCGCCGACGGCCGCGCGTCGCCGGGCGCCTGGGCGTCCCTCTCCCGGTCCGTCAGCCATCGGGGACGGCCTGCGTTTCCGGACTCCTCGACCGCGACGCCGCCTCGACGAGCGAGAGGTACTGGTGCACCTCCGACACGACGACCGACCCCTCGCCGACCGCCGACGCGACGCGCTTGACCGACCCCGCCCGCACGTCCCCGACCGCGAAGAGGCCCGGCACCGAGGTCTCGTGGGCGCACGGGGGCCGCTCGAGGCTCCAGGCACCGGCCTCGCGGACATCGGCGCCGGTCTGCAGGAAGCCCCACGGGTCGCGGGCGACCGCGGCGGGCAGCCACGCCGTGTGGGGCTGCGCGCCGATCATGACGAAGAGGCCGTCCGCCGGGAGCGAGCGTCGGTCGCCGGTCGTGCGGTCGGCGACGACGACCTCGGACAGCCATCCGTCGCCACTCCCGTCGACGACGTCGGCGTTCGGGACGACGGTGATGGTGGGCGACGCCTCGATCTCGTCGATGAGATAGCGCGACATCGTCGCCGAGAGGTCCGGGGTGCGGATGACGACCGTCACGTCCGCGGCGTAGCGCTGCAGGTGGAGGGCTGCCTGCCCGGCCGAGTTACCGCCGCCCACGATGACCGTGTGCGCCCCGGCGAGTCCGTGCGCCTCGGAGACGTTCGCGCCGTAGTAGACGCCGGAGCCGCTGAGCGCCTCGAGCGACGGCACCCCGAGGCGCCGGTAGGCCACCCCGGTGGCGAGCAGCACCGCCCGCGCCCGCACGTCACCCACGTCGGAGACCGTGACCACGAACCACGAGGACCCGTCGGCGTCGGTGGTCCGGTCGATCGCGGTGACGCGCCGCGTCAGGACGAACCGCGCGCCGAAGACCCACGCCTGCTGGAAGCCGCGCTGGGCCAGCTCCGCGCCGGAGACCCCCCGCGAGAAGCCGAGGTAGTTGCGGATGAGCGAGCTCGTGCCGGCCTGGCCGCCGAGCGCGTGCTCCTCGACGCAGAGCACGGACAGCCCCTCCGACGAGCCGTAGACGGCGGCCGCGAGACCGGCCGGCCCGGCGCCGACGACGAGCAGGTCGACATCGCGCACCTCGTCGCTGGCCCCGTCGCCACGGGGCACCGACAGGTCGGTCCCGATGCCCCAGGCCTGGCAGATCTCGACGTCGGTCGGGTCGAGCAGGACGCGACCGCCCAGCGCCGCGAGCCAGATGACGAGCGGGCCGTCCGCGTCCTCCGGGTGCGGGGCCTCGATCGCCTGGAGCAGGTCCACCGCCTCCGCCGAGCCGCGGTCGAGGTACGCGTGCGGGATCCCGTTGCGGGTCAGGAGGGTGCGGACGGCATGACCGCGGGGGTCGCGGGCCGCCCCGACGACGACCACCTCGCGCCGGCGGTTCGCGACGGTGCGCGACCAGACCTGGACGAACTCCGAGACGGTGCGGCAGAAGAGCTCGTCCGGCGAGGTCCACGGCTGGAGCACGTAGTAGTCGATGTCGCCGAGGGACATGCCGCGCAGGATCGCCTCCGCCGTGCGCCCGTCGGCCCAGGCGCCCCACGGCACGAGGAAGGCGCGGGCGGCGTCCGGGTGCAGGGTGCGCACCGACCGCAGCAGCTCGGCCCCCCCGAGGCCGGGCAGCCACGGGTCGGCGAGGACGAGCGCGACGGGGTCGCGACGCTCGGCCGCGAGCTCGAGGTGCTGCAGGGCGACGGCGCTGTCGGACTCGCCGCGCACCCGGAAGTCCGCGCCGAAGCGCCGGGCCAGCTCGGTCTCGGTCCGGGCCAGTGCATCGAGGTCGTGGTCGACGACGAGCAGGAGAGGACGGGTCATGGAAACCCCTCGTGCAGTGTGCGGGCAGGACGACGTGCGACCACCCCTCTGTCGACGGTAGGACGGTCCACCCGCCTGCGGGTCCCGAACGGACGATCTGCTCGCCCCTCGGCCAAGATGGGGCCATGGCACCACTGGGACCACCCACCGCGTACGACGTCGACCGGATCCGTTGGCACTTCCCCGCGCTGCACGAGGGTGCCGCCCACTTCGACGGCCCCGGCGGGTCACAGGTGCCCGACACCGTCGCGACGGCCGTCGTCGAGACGCTCACCTCGGCCATCTCGAACCGCGGCAGCGTGACCCCGGCCGAACGCCGGGCCGACCGCATCGTCGTCGAGGCGCGCGCCGCCATGGGCGACCTGCTGGCGGTCGACCCGGGTGGCGTCGTCTTCGGCCGATCGGCCACCGAGCTGACCTTCCACCTCGCCCGCACGCTCTCGGCGGTCTGGGGGCCGGGCGACGAGGTCGTCGTGAGCCGTCTCGACCACGACGCCAACATCCGGCCGTGGGTGCTCGCGGCCGAGGCGCGTGGCGCCACGGTGCGCTGGGCCGAGTTCGACCCGGGCACAGGCGAGCTCAGCCCCGATGCGGTCGCCGCGGTCGTCGGCGAGCGCACGCGACTCGTCGCGGTGACCGCCGCGTCCAACCTCATCGGCACGCGCCCGGACCTTCCCGCCATCGCCGAGATCGCCCACGCCGCAGGCGCCCTGCTCTGGGTCGACGGCGTCCACGCGACCGCGCACGTGCTCACCGACGTGCCGGCCAGCGGTGCGGACTTCTGGGTCTGCTCGCCCTACAAGTTCCTCGGCCCGCACCACGGCGTCCTCGCCGCCGCGCCCGCGCTCCTCGAGACGCTGCACCCCGCCAAGCTGCTTCCCTCGTCCGATGCCGTGCCCGAGCGGTTCGAGCTCGGCACGCTGCCCTACGAGCTGCTCGCCGGCACGACCGCCGCCGTCGACTTCCTCGCCGACCTGGCTCTCACCGATCCCTCGCAGCCCCGCCGCCGGCGACTCGTGTCCTCCTTCGCCGCGCTCGAGGCGCACGAGGCCGGCCTCCTCACCGCGCTGGAGGCGCGGCTGCGCGCCGTCCCCGGGCTCACGGCATACAGCAACGCGCAGCGCCGCACCCCGACGCTGCTCGTCACCGTCGAGGGGCACGACCCGCAGGACCTGCGCGTCGCCCTCGCCGAGCGCGGTGTCAACGCGCCGGCTGGGCACTTCTACGCGTGGGAGGCCAGCCACGCGCTCGGGCTCGGCGCCACCGGGGGTCTGCGGATGGGACTTGCTCCCTACACGAGCGCCGACGACGTCGACCGGCTCGCAACCGGCCTCGAGCAGATCTGCGGGGTGGCCCGATGAGCCGCCCGGTGCCGCTCCCGGCCGGCCCGGGGCAGGAGTCGGTCTGGGACTACCCGCGCCCGCCGGCCGTCGACCCGAGCGGTGAGCTCGTCGAGGTGCATCTCGGCGGGGAGGTCGTGGCACGCACCCGGGCCTCGCTCCGGGTGCTCGAGACGAGCCACCCGCCCACCTACTACCTCCCGCTCGACGCCTTCGTCGACGGTGCACTCGTCGCCGCCCCCGGCAGCTCGGTGTGCGAGTGGAAGGGACAGGCGGCGTACTTCGACGTCGTCGGTGGTGGGCGGCGGGCGGCCCGGGCCGCGTGGACCTACCCCGACCCCGTGCCGACGTATGCCGTCCTCGCCGGTCACGTCGCCGTCATGCCGGGGCTCGTCGACGCGTGCTTCGTCGACGGCGAGCAGGTGCGGGCGCAGGACGGCGGCTTCTACGGCGGGTGGATCACCGACCGCGTCGTCGGTCCCTTCAAGGGCGGCCCCGGCTCCTGGGGCTGGTGAGCGCAGACCTCACCCTGAGAGGGGGAGGATCGCGGCGGCCCGCAGCGGCAGGCTGGGTCTCGTCGGGGCTGCTCGTCAGCAGACGCCTGCACGCTCCGACGACACAGCCTCGACCACCGTCGGCTGGCCGGCCGGCCAGCGGCGCCACGCAAAGGAGCACGAGATGGCTGCCTTCACGGTTTGGAAGTTCGACAACCTCGACGGCGCCGCGCACGCCGAGACCGTCCTCGAGGACTGTCAGGCGGAGGGGTTCCTCAAGGTCGTCGACCACGCCGTCGTCACCTGGCCCGAAGGGGACTCGCACCCCAGCACGAGCCACGGGAACGACGAGAAGTGGCGCGGGACCGGCTGGGGCGCGCTGTGGGGCGTCCTCGTCGGGGCGCTCTTCTTCGTCCCCGTCGTGGGCGGTGTCGTCGGCGCGGCCATCGGGGCCATCAGCAAGATGACCGAGGACGCCGGCATCACCAAGGAGCAGCTGGAGACGATCCGCACCGAGCTGACCCCGGGCACGTCGGCGCTCTTCGTCGTCACCGAGGAGGGCGACCTCGACCGGGTCGGCGAGCGCCTCCGCGGGATCCACAGCAAGCTCGTCGCCACCAACCTCACGGACGGCGAGCGCCAGATCCTGCTGGAGACGTTCGGCGGTCGCTGAACCGAGCCGGGCGCCGGCCGGGCGCGGGCGCCGGCCGGGCCGGCGCACTCAGCGCGGCAGCTGCTCGATCCGGGCGTCGACGAGCGCTCCGTCACGCACGTCCAGCCACGCGAAGGTCCCGGCCGGCTGACGCCGGCGGTCGGTCGGCGACCCCGGGTTGAGGATGCGGACGCCGTCGCCGGTCTCGTCGAGCGGGATGTGCGAGTGCCCGAAGACGACGAGGTCGGCCGTCGGGAAACGCCGCCGCATCCGCGCGGTGCGCCCCTGGCGCTGCCCGCTGTCGTGGATCATCCCGACGCGCAGCCCGTCCAGGTCGACCTCGAGCGTCTCGGGCGCGCCCCACGCGGCGACCTCCGCGACGTCGTTGTTGCCCATGACGACGTGCACCGGCGCGAACGACGCGAGCAGGTCGAGGACGTCCGGGGTGCAGACGTCGCCGGCGTGCAGGATGACGTCGGCCGACCCGAGGTGCGGGAGCAGGGCCGGCGGGCAGGCCTTCCAGTGGCGCGGCGCGTGCGTGTCGGAGACGACGAGGACCCTCACGACCGCACGCGCTCGAGGACCTCGAGGACCGTGGCCTCGACGAGCTGCACCTTGTAGCCCGTCTCGGGGAGCGGGCTCGCGCCCTCGGTGGCCAGGTGCGCGCCGGCGGCGATCGTGTCGTCGTCGAGGGTCGAGCCGGTCAGCAGCTTCTCCACGGCACCGAGCCGCAGGGGAACCGGCGCCACGCCACCGATCGCGACGCCGCACGTCGTGACCGTGCCGGCGTCGTCGCGCACGACGCGGACGACCGCCTCGACGAGCGGCCACTCGGCCTCGAACCGGCTGATCGACCGGAAGTAGGCGGCCCGCTCGCCCGCAGCAGGAGGCGGCAGGGTGACGCGGGTCAGCACCTCGTCGTCGGCGAGCAGGTGGTCACGGCTGGGGTCGGAACCGTCGCCCAGCACGTCGCCCACCCCGAGACCGTCACGGTGCGTCGTGTCGACGGTGGCGGCATACGTCAGCAGTGCCATCGCGAGGGACGACGGGTGCGGGTGGACGCACGGGGCGGTGTCGAAGGCGACGCCGTAGAGGTGGCGCCCGTCGCGCGCGGGGCAGCCGTCGCCGCCCGACTTGAAGCACGACATGTGCGGGTGCCGGAAGTACCAGCAGCGCGTGCGCTGGAGCAGGTTGCCACCGATCGTCGCGGTGGCACGGACCTGGGGCGTGGCCAGGCCTGCCGCCGTCAGCGCGAGCGCCGGGTAGTCGGCGGCGAGGTCGCGGGCCACCGTGGCCACGGTGACGCCTGCGCCGAGGGTCGTGCCCGCGTCGGAGCGCTCGACCGCAGCGAAGCCGGGCACCCCCGTCAGGTCGAGGACGTGCGGCGTGGCGCCCGTCGTGCGCAGCCGCTCCTGGAGATCGGTGCCGCCGGCGCGGTAGACGAGATCGCCCGTGCCGTCGGGCCGCTCGTCGTATGCCGTGAGGATCGTGAGGCTCATCGCGTGACCTCCGTGCGGAGTCCCTCGAGCAGCCGGTCGGGTCGCACCGGGAGCGTCAGCGGTCGCCAGCCCGTCGCGTTGAAGATCGCGTTCCCCACGGACGCGGCGGGACTGACGGTGGCGACCTCGCCGAGGCCGACCCCACCGCCGGGCACGCGGTCCCAGCCCTCCTCGTGGAAGTGGATGTCGATCTCCGGGGTGTCGCCGAGCTGGGGGATCCGGTAGTCCTCGAGGTTGGCGGTCAGGGTGAGGCCGGTGTGCGGGTCGAGCACCTGGTTCTCGTAGAGCGCGAGCCCGATGCCCTGGATGATCGAGCCCTCGCACTGGCTCCGGGCCAGGACCGGTGCGTGGATGCGCCCGACGGCGATGCCGCCGTGGACCCCGAGCACGCGGGTCTTGCCAGTGCGGGTGTCGACCTCGACCTCGGTGACGTGCAGGGCCGCCGAGAAGCCGCGGCCGATCTGGATGCCGTTCATCGTCATCGGGACGGCCCGGAGACCACGGTCACCCCCGCGCTTCGCCGTCGCCGACGCGCCGTCGGGGGCCCGGTCGAGGTCGGTGCCGACCCGGTCCCGGAGGCTGGTCGCCGCCTCGACGGCGGTCGACCACAGCGACACCGTCGTGCGGCTGCCCCCGGACGCCGGGCCGTGGGACGTGCCGCCGTGGGAGCGGCCGAGCCGGACCTCGACGTGGGACGGGTCGACGTCGAAGACACCTGCCACCGCCCGGGCGACGACCGTGCGGCTGCCGGTCCCCATGTCCTGCGCCGCCGTCGAGGCGACGAGGTGACCGCCCTGGACGGACACGACGACCTCGCAGTCGGGGTCGACGAGGTAGATCCAGTTGCCGGCAGCCACGCCGACGCCGCGCCGGAAACGCCCGGACTGGCTGCCCGTGGCGGGTCGCCGCTCCCACGTCGGGAGCGCACTGGCCCAGCGGTAGAGCGCTTGACGCTTCTGGTTGCCGTCCCACTGGGCGCGCAGCCCGATCGGGTCGCGGCCGAAGCGGTGCGCGACCTCGTCGACGGTCTGCTCGAGCGACCAGGCGCTCGTCGGCCCGCCGGGTCCCCGGAACGGCGCTCCGGGAGGCGCGTTCGTCACGACGTCGACGTCGCGGGCCAGCCGCGGGGTGCGCTCGTAGAGGAGCATCGACAGGGCGGCCACGCTGTTGCCGATGGCGACACCCGCGTGGCTGTCGGTGTCGACGACGAGCGCCTTCACGGCCTGCGTGTCGTCGTCGACGAGCATCGAGACGCGCGACCGGCTCCCCGGGCGGTTGCCGGTTCCGGTCAGCTCCTCGTGCCGGTCGAGCACGAGCCGCACCGGTCGACGCGCGAGGCGGCTCAGGGAGATCGCACTCGTGGCCTCGGTCGTGAGCGAGAGCTTGGCCCCGAACCCGCCGCCGACGTGCTCCGCGACGACCTCCACCTGCGCGGGGTCGAGGTCGAAGCGGTCGGCGATCGCGTGCCGCA
Organism: Terracoccus sp. 273MFTsu3.1; assembly: GCF_000383675.1. Taxonomy (GTDB): domain Bacteria; phylum Actinomycetota; class Actinomycetes; order Actinomycetales; family Dermatophilaceae; genus Terrabacter. The sequence continues at coordinate 149,808 of NZ_KB911820.1, forward strand.
TGAGGTCCACGCCCTGGGTGCTGAGCCACACCCGCAGGTGCTGCGGGTCGGTCCAGTCGGCGACGCAGGCGTGCGGCTCGAACGCCGTGTGCAGCTGGGCGGCCGTGTGGAACTCCAGCTCGACGAGGCCGCGTCTCCCGGCGGCCCGCGCGGCGCCGACGCGACGTTTGGCGAGGGTGCCGAGGAAGGGGCTGCGCGAGGGCCCGTGGCGGTTGCCGTCCCAGGGTGCCGGCATCGACCCACCCTCGCCGGCGGAGGGCGCGGCCTTCCGCTCACCCCGGGTCGGGTAGACGAGCGGGGCACCCGGGCGGACGGCCTCCTCGGGATCGAGCACGAAGTCGTGGGTCGTCACCGGCACGACGAGCTCCCGCGCGATCCGCCGGGCCTCGGCGAGGGACTCCGCCGCGACGGCGGCGACCGGCTGCCCGGCCCAGCGCACGCGACGCTCGTCGCCGAGGAGGTCCAGTCCCACGACCCCGTCCGGGAAGCGGATCGGGCCGACCGTGCCGGCCGCCACGTCGGAGCGCCGGATCGCGGCGTGCATCATGCCGGGCAGGACGACGTCGGTCGTGTAGACCGCGGCGCCGGTGACCTTCGCGGGAGCGTCGACGCGCTCCACCTCGCCGACCCCGCCGTCGTGCTCACCGCGGCACGCGGCGGCGACGGCACGGTAGACGCCCTCGTAGGAGCCGCACCGGCACAGGTGTCCGGCGAGCGCCTCGGCGATGGCCTCGCGGCTCGGGCCGTCCGGCTCGTCGGCGCCGTGCTCGGCCCGCCACCGGTCGTGGAAGGCGACGGCGTCGACGACGAACCCCGGTGTGCAGTAGCCGCACTGGAGCCCGTCGTGGTGGGCGAAGGCCCGTTGGACGGGGTGGAGCTCGTCGCCGTCGGCGAGGCCCTCGACGGTCGTGACACTCGCGTCGCGCAGCCGGGTGGCGGGGGTGAGGCAGCCGAGCACCGGTTCGCCGTCGACGAGCATCGTGCACGCACCGCACACCCCGCTCCCGCAGACGAGCTTCGTGCCGGTCAGCCCGAGGCCGTCGCGCACGACGTCCACCGCCGACTCCGTGCCGTCGACGTCGAGCACCCGCGCCTCGTCGTTGACCGTGGTGGTGAGCTCCATGAGGGCCTCCTGCGGCTGCGTCTCGACGAGACGGTGCGCCACGACGCTACCTCCGGACCGGCCCCGGCGCGATGATGGTGTCGAGGGCTCGTGCTCGAGGCCGACGCACGGCCCGACGAGCCGATCCGGGCGACGAGGAGGGTGCCGTCATGCGCATCGCGGTGCTGGGCACGGGCGGGATCGGCGGCTACTTCGGGGGGCGGCTCGCGGCGGCCGGGCACGACGTCACCTTCGTCGCGCGCGGTCCCCATCTCGAGGCCATCCGCGACCACGGCCTCGTCGTGACGAGCGGCGCCGGCGACGTCACCGTGAAGCCGGCACAGGTCACCGACGACGTGGCCTCGATCGGGCCGGTCGACGTGGTCCTCCTCGCCGTCAAGACGTGGCAGCTCCCACCGGTCCTCGCGTCGCTGCCCTCCCTCGTCGGCCCCGACACCGCCGTCGTCACGACCCAGAACGGCGTCGAGGCGCCCGACCAGGTCGCGGGCGTCGTCGGACGCGCCGCCGTGCTGCCCGGCATCGCCAAGATCTTCGCGTTCATCGACGGCCCCGGCCGCATCACCCACGCCGGCGGCCCGGCCTCGCTGGCGTTCGACGAGTGGTCGGCCGCTCCCGGCGCCACGTCCGACCGGGTCACGCGGCTGCGCGAGGCGGTCACGGCGTCCGGCGCCGTCTCGCCCGTGCCCGACGACATCTGGGCCGAGCTGTGGTCCAAGATGCTCTTCGTCGTGCCCTTCGGCGGCCTCGGTGCCGCCCTCGACGCGACCATCGGCGAGCTCCGCTCGCAGCCGCCCCGACGTGCGCTCCTGCAGGACGCGATGCGGGAGGTGGAGACGCTGGCCCGGGCCCGCGGCATACGCCTGCCCGAGCGCGTCGTCGCGGGCACGATGGCCTTCGTCGACGACCAGCCGGCCGACGCGACGACCTCGCTCCAGCGCGACCTGCTCGAGGGCAGGCCGTCGGAGCTCGACGCGTGGACGGGCGCCGTCGTGCGCCTCGCCGGCGAGTCCGGCGTCGACGTCCCGCTGCACCGGCTGCTCCTCGAGCTGCTCACGTCACGCCACCCGGGAGCGCTGCTCGGCTGACCGCGGGACCCCGCCCCCGGCGTACGCCCTCGGCGGGCCGGCCGCGTTCGTGACGGTCAGAGGTCCGGGCGACACACCCCGCGGCCGAGGATCGCGAGCCCGCGCCGGTCCCCGTCGGCCGGTCCGGCGCCGGTGCCGCCCGTCAGCGACATCAGCTGGGTCCCGTCGGAGACGTGGTTGAGCCCGAGGACGTGACCGATCTCGTGCTCGACGACGGCCCGCGCGGAGTCCCGGCGACCCGCCGCGAGCAGGTCGTCCATGGCCTCGGCATCGAGCCAGACGGAGCCGGTGACGTAGACGAGGGCCCCGTCGCCGGCCGCCCGCGGCGTGCTGCCGCCGAGGCCGACCGTGCCGCCGGCGAGGCGCGGGATCTGGTCGGGCGTCGCGAACGCGATGTAGACCGGAGCCCAGCGGTCGCCGTAGCGGTCCGGCTGGTACGGGTCGCGCTCGGGCGTCGGCGCCTCGTCGGTCAGGCCGTCGTCGACGAAGCGCAGCCCGCTCGCCTCGGACATCGTCGCCACGGCCTCGCGCACGAGGGCGTCGCCGCCCGGGGGAAGACCGACGGTGCTCGTCGTGAAGTGGATCGGCCGGCAGGGGTCGTAGGCCACCGGGTCCGTCCCGTTGGCCTGCATCCGCATGAACGTGTAGCCGCCGTTGCCGCCGGGCATCGTCGGAGGCGCGCCGAGCGGCGCCTGGGCCGCGCCGATGCCGGCGGGCGGCGAGTCGACACCGAAGCCGTGCCGCGAGTCGAACGGTCTGGCCTGCCACAGCCACAGCGGGACCAGGACGGCCAGGACCGTGATGAGCACGGCGCCGAGCCACACGGGACGGCAGCCGCGGGACGCGCTCGCGCCGGTGGCTCGGTGCCGACCGGGTGCGCGGACGAAGGACCCCTGACGCATGTCTTGCATGGTGCCGTGAACCGTCCGTCCTGTCGCCCCGAGAGCGTTCGAGAGCCGGCGCCTCACGCGCGACTCCTCATCCCGTACCCAGCGGGACGCCCCGTCGGGCGCCCACAAGCGCGTCGGCTAGGTTCTGCGTCCGTGGAGTGGTTCGAGGCAGTGCGCGACCGGGTCGTCCCCGCGACCGGCGACGTCGCCCTGGCGGCGCCACGCCTGCTCGTCGTCCTCGGCGTCGCGCTCGTGCTCGTCGCCGTCGAGCCCCTCTGGCGGGTCGTCCGTCTCGCCGTCACCCTCGTGCACGAGCTCGGTCACGCCGTCGTCGGGGTGCTCGTCGGCCGCCAGTTCACCGGCTTAGTCCTCCGGGGCGACATGTCCGGCCACGCCGTGACCCGAGGTCCGGTCCGCGGCGCCGGTCGCGTCGCGTCGACGTGGTCCGGCTACCCGATGCCGGCGCTGCTCGGCGCCGCCATGGTCTGGGCGGCCGAGCGCGGCTGGGCCGCCTCCGTCATCACCGCCGGCCTGGCCGTCCTGCTCTTCGCCCTCGTCCGGGTCCGCTCGGCGCTCACGGTCGTCGTCATGGTCGTGGCCATCGTCGGCTCGGCGGCGCTGTGGTGGTGGCGCGACGACGCGCTCCAGACCCAGGTCCTCGTCGGGCTCGGCGTCGTCCTCGTCGTCGGCGCGTGGCGCCACCTCGTGGCGGTGCTCCAGGACCGGAGCAGCGGGAGCGACCCCGGAGTCCTCGCCTCCCTGACCCATCTGCCCCGCTCGGTCTGGAACCTCTCGTTCGTCGTCATGGGCGCCCTCGCGACGTGGGTCGTCGTCGCCGAGGTCGTCGCCACCCTGCGCTGACCGGTCGACGACCACGGCGGCGCCGGTGATCGACGCGCCGTGGAATGGGTAAGCGGTGCTCGGGTGGGGCCAGGGGGAGCCACCCGCACCACCTCGGGGGACGCCGCATCCGGTGCACGGATGATCGCGGCAGCGGCCCGGCGGCATACAGGGGGACCGAGGGTATGCCGTCGGGCTGGGCCTCGCTCGACGGCCGCCGCCCAGGGTCCGCCGGACCGCTACAGGACGTGGTGGGCGATGAGCTTGTTGATGTAGGCGACGTCGGTGTTCCCCTTGAACTCGAACTTCACCTTGCCCAGACCGGAGAACCAGAGCTCGAGCTCGGCGTCGAGGTCGAAGGTCCCAGCGGTCTCGAGCGAGAAGGCCTGCACCTTGACGTACGGCAGCGACGTGAAGTCCTTCTTCTTTCCGGTGATGCCCTGGACGTTCACGGCGATGATGCGCTTGCTCGTGAAGACGATGTAGTCCCGCATGCCCTTGAAGGCGAGGTAGCCCTGCTCGCCTTCGATGAGGAGCGGGTCGATCTGACCCGCCACTTCGGCGTAGTCGATCCGTCCCAGCTTGATGTAGCTGGCGTTCTGGAAGTCGATCATGCGGATCCCTGCTGTGAGTCGCGGACGGAGCCGCGAGCCTAACCGGGGCCCCCGTCAGTTGAGACTGAAGGGCGGGATCGGCGCCCGGCCGACCGCGCCCAGCGCGTCGGCGAACTCCCGCTCGCGCCGGACGAGCCTGATACCGAGGCGCAGGCGGGACTCCGTGTCGCTGCTCGCGAGGAGGCGCTGACGGTCGGCCACGTCGAGGCTCACGGTGTCCGGGACGGCATACGCCAGCGACCGGTCCTCGGTGGGGAGCTCCGCCTCGGCGCCGGTGGCCGCAGCGAAGGCGGTGAGCTCGGCGCGCAGCCGCGCCGCGAGGACGGTGATGGCCGGGACGTCGCCGTCGGGCTCGGTCAGCCACGTGATCCGGGCGGTGGTGTACGGGGTGCCAGCGGACTCGTCGATCGCGTCGAGATGGAAGCGGTCGGTGCCCTCCGAGACGGCGAGGAAGCGCTCGCCCTCCAGGGCAGCGGCCTGGACGAGCAGGGCACCGCAGCCGACGGGGTGCAGCGCACGCACACCGTCGTCACCGACCTCGAAGCCCTCCCGGATCGCGATGACCCCGAAGACCGGCAGACGCTCGTCCTGGCCGTCGAGCAGGTCCTTGAGCAGCTGGACGTAGCGCGGCTCGAAGATCTGCAGCGGCAACCGCGCACCGGGCATGAGCACGGTGCCGAGCGGGAAGAGCGGCAGGGTCGCCATGAAGCCAGCCTAGGTCGGAACGGCGACCGTGGCAGGTGGGCTGTCGAGCCCTCCGTGCCGGACGGGGCGCTCGGTCCCGACCCTCAGTCGCGGGCCCCGGACGGCATGGCCTGGGTGGCGCCGAGCTGGTCGGCGGTCACGGCCGGGCCCGAGCCGGTGCGCTGTCCCGGGTCGCGGACCTCGCCGTGGAGCTCCTCGACCTCGTCGAGCATCTCGGCAGGCGAGCCGTTGATCGCCGTCGCGAGACCGAGGGCCAGACCGCGCAGCTCCTGGTCGCCGAGGCCGAGGCGGACCGCGACGGCGGCGGCGTTGGCCGGACGCTTCTCGGGGTCCTTCTCGAGGCACTCCGCGATGAGGTCGCGCAGGTCCTCGGGGACGTCGTCGGGCAGCGGCGGGGGCGGCTCGTTGACGTGGCTCAGGGCCGTGGCGATGGGGGTGCCGCGGTCGAAGGGACGCTTGCCCACGAGCATCTCGTGGCCGACGACGCCGAGGGCGTAGAGGTCGCTCGCGCCCGTGGCGGCGTGGCCGAGGGCCTGCTCGGGGCTGATGTAGTTGGGCGTGCCGAGCATCTCGCCGTGCTGGGTGTGCCCGGACGCGTCGAGGGCACGTGCGATGCCGAAGTCGGTGAGCTTCACGAGGCCGTCCTCGCGGACCATGATGTTCGCCGGCTTGATGTCGCGGTGCACGACGCGGGCCTCGTGGGCGACGCCGAGCGCGAGCGCGGCCTGGCCCATGATCGAGCGCACCTCGGCGGGGGCCAGCGGGCCGCGCTGGTTGAGCACGGCCGAGAGCGGCTCACCGGAGACGAGCTCCATGACGAGGAAGGCGAGGCCCTGGTCCTCGCCGTAGTCGAAGACCGTCGCGATGTTCGTGTGCAGCAGCGCCGCCGAGTGCACGGCCTCGTCGCGGAAACGGAGCGCGAAGAGCCGCTCGTGGTCGGCGTCGGGACGCATGACCTTGACCGCGACCTCACGCTGCAGCACCGAGTCGGTGCCGGCCCAGACGTCGGCCATGCCACCGGAGGCGATCCGGCTCACGAGGTGGTAGCGGTCGCCGAGGACGAAGCCTTCCTGCAAGCGGTTCATGTCAGTGGCACCGGAGCCTTTCGGTCTGAAGGTGCACGTCAGATGACATCTCAGGGGCCTTCGTCAGCGGTCATGGTACGGGACCCGGCGATGATTCAACATTCACGGGCTTGGTCTCTGCTGAACCGTGCCCCCGGGCACGGCTCCCGCCTACATACCCCTCGGGTCAGGGCCTCGAACACCCGTTTCGCGGCGCGTACGCCGGGCCCGGCGACACACGATGGCGTATGCCGCCGGGCCGGGTCGGTCGTCGACGTGGCCCCTGTGGATCCACGCGACGACGGTCGGACGAGGCAATCGGGCGAGGCGATCGGGCGAGGCGACCGGTCGGGGTCACGCGGGTCAGGCGGGACGGCGCCGGTTCGTCGAGGCGATCAGGAGGCCACCCGCGGCGACGACCGCAGCGGCGACGCCGAGCCCGACCACGGGCAGGTCGGACGGCTGGGGCGAGGGCAGGACGATCCGTCGCGACACGGGTGCGACGACGGCCGGCGTGCCTCGCTCGGCGGAGTTCGCCGATCCCGCGCCGGTCCCGGCGGACGCGGACGACTGGTCGGCGCAGGACACGACCGACCCGCCGCCGACGTAACGGCAGCTCGTCGACGCGGACTGAGGCTGGGAGCCGGAGACCGGGTCGGGTCGCTGGAGGGCGAGGGCCGGGCCGGCGACGGCGAGGCAGAGGACGGCCGAGGTGCCGAACGCCGCTGCCGAGCGGCGACCGAGTCGAGTGCTGGTGGAGGACTGACTGGACATGTGGCGCTCCTTTCACGTGGAGAGTCGACCCCGCACGGCCGCGCCATGGACCGCGATCGCTCCCGGGGGCGCCGGGCCTTCGGGGATTCCGTCGGGCCGTGACCGGAGCTGATCGAGCTGGGTAGCGGACAGACGCACGACCGGGGCCCCAGATACCGAATCCGCCTGCTGGTGCTGCGGATCTGGGTGCGCAGGCACCCGCGGACAGACGAGAGGGCCCCGACCAGATCGGTCGGGGCCCTCGTCTTCACGCGTGCGCGAGGGGGGAACCGTCCTCCCTCGCTGGCGCTCGGTCGTCCTCCCAAATCCACCGGTTCCATACGCGTGAAGACGAGGGCCCCCAGACAGCGCGAAGGGCCCCGACCAGATTGGTCGGGGCCCTCGTCTTCACGCGTGCGCGAGGGGGGATTTGAACCCCCACGCCCTTTCGGACACTGGCACCTGAAGCCAGCGCGTCTGCCATTCCGCCACTCGCGCGTGACAAGCAGACAGTGTGCTGTATGAGGCCCGCTATCGCCAAACCGGCTCCCCGTCGGTCGCCGGCGACGGCTGATGGAACGCCCGATGGTGCTGCGACAGGTGGGGTGATCACACCACCGGACGCAGGATCATCGCGCAGGTCATGACGACGGTCCGGCGCAGGACGTCACGGCCGGTCGCGGGCGCCGCCGTGCGGCACCCCGAGGAGGTATGCCGCGTCGGCGAACCCGCCGCCGAGCACCCCGGGCGGGCGGCTCGGGTCGCGCTGCTCGACGCCCGCGGCATACGCCTCCGCGTCGTCCTGCGGGTCGAAGCCGATCGCGAGACCGGGCGCCAGGTCGACCCGGCGCCGGGTGTTGCGCGAGACGCCCCAGACGACGTGGTGACCACCGGACGACGTCGTCAGCGTCGCGAGCACGAGCCGCGCCATGTCGTCGGGGGAGAGCCACGACTGGAGCGAGCGCGGGCCGCCGGGGGCGTCGTCGAAGGTCATGATCCGGGCGCTGACGACCGTCATCGCGAAGCGGCCGGCATACAACCCGCCGAGCGCCTCGAGCGCCGCCTTGCTGACGCCGTAGTACGTGTCGGGCGCCGGCAGCGGCATCCCCTCGGCGGCAGCCGGCGAGTCCACCGGGACGTAGCCCGCCGCGTGCACCGAGCTCGCGAGCAGCATCCTCGTCACCCCCGCGCGCCGCGCCGCCTCGCACACGGCGTGCGTGCCGTCGATGTTGACGGCGAGGATGTCGGCCCAGGACCGCTCGTCGGAGTGCGCGCCGAGGTGGACGACGAGGTCGGCGCCGGCGAAGGCCGCCGCGTGGCCGTCGACGTCACGCAGGTCGCACTCCACGACCCGCTCCGTCGCGGCGTCGACGTCGCGGACGACGACCCCGACGCCGTCGCAGAGCACGAGCCGGTGGCCCGCTGCGCGCAGCCGTGGTCGCAGCGCCGTCGCGATGCGCCCGGCGGCTCCGGTCAGCGCGATGAGGGCCACGTCAGCAGCCTCCCCGACCTGGCCGCAAGCGTCAGAGACCGTCGACGACGACGGCAGCCATCTCCATGCACGACTGGTGCGTCTTGGGGCTGATCTTCAGCGGGTCGAGGTGCAGGCCCGGCGCGAGCATCGGGTCGTAGGGGATGTCGACGACCGCGCGCACCCACTGCTCGAAGTGCTCGCGGGTGTGGACGCCGGCGCCGACGTCGTTGCCCTTGGCGGACGTGTGCGAGATGACGCAGACGGCGTTGCGCACGAGGTCGCCCCGGCCCATCGCGACGAGCGCGTCGAGGTTCTTGGCCGCGACGACCGACGTGTCGTCCTTGAGCGAGGTCGCGAAGACGAGCATGTCCGCGCGGGCAGCGGCTGCGAGCCAGTTCGGCGACAGACGGTTGTTGCCGGTGTCGACGACGATCATCCGGTAGAAGCGCGAGAGCTGCGTGTGGAGGTTCTCGAACTCCGACTCACCGATGATGCGCATCGCCTCGTCGTCGTCGGCCGAGGCCAGCACGTCGAAGCTCAGGCCCCGCTGCTCGCGCACCCAGTGCTCGAGCTCGGACGTGCCGGCGTTGGGGTCGTTGGCGATCGTCGGCAGGGCGCCGAGCAGGTCGACGACCGTGCGGTGGTGGCTCTGCGACGGCGCGCGCATGCCGAGGGTGCCCTCGGTCTCGTTGTTGTCCCACGCGAGCACCGAGCCCGAGCGGTAGCGGCCGAGGTAGCTCGCGAGCATCAGCGTGACGAGGGTCTTGCCGCCGCCACCCTTGGTGTTGATGACCATGATCGTCTTGCGGCCGTTGAGGGGCCGGGCGATGCGGTCGATGCGGTCGCGCTCGAGCATCTCCTTGACGCTCGGGCCGAGGCCGAACGCCTTGCGCAGGCCGGAGTTGGCCTTGACCTTCTGGCGCTCACCCTTCGACCGGGCCGTGATGAGGTCCTCGGCGCTCGGGCGGTCGGAGTTGCCGGTCCGCGGAGCGGGGGTCAGGTCGTAGGACGGGTCCGCGGGGGTCTCGACGTCGTGGCCGAGCTCGGCGGCCGCGGCGGCCACGTCGGGGTCGACGGCCGGCCGGGCGGCATACGCCTGCTGGGCCGCGGTGTGGTCGGTCGACGCCGCAGCCGAGGGGCCGGGCACCGTGCCCGCCGCGTAGTCGGCGAGGCTCGCTCCGGCGGGGGTCCACCCGGTGTACGTCTCCTCCGGCTCGTCGCTGCTCACAGCGGGCCACTCGGCGGTGCCGGGGTCGGAGGGCTGCCAGTCGGTCCACGAGTTCGTCGCCCCGGAGGAGCCGGACGTGTCTGCGTGGTCCTGGGTCGAGCCGTTCTGGGCGTGGCCGTTGAGATCGGAGGCGGCGCCGGCAGCGCTCTCACTGCCGTACTCATAGGACGCGGTCCAGTCGTCGGACGCGGATCCAGCGTCGCCCGGGGCGACGGTCGGGATGGCACTGGTGTCGCCGGACTGCCAGGAGGTGTCCTCCCAGGTCGAGCTCCACGGGTCGGCCGGCGCCTCGTCGGGCTGGGGCGCGCCGGTGGTCGCCGTCGGGATGGGAAGGGCGAAACCACCCGGGATGGAGTTGTTCGCCGAGAAGCCGGGGATGCCCTGGCTCTCGGTGTTTCCGGTCTCGTCCTTGCTCATCGAGCGCTCCTTGCTGGCCTAACCACGTGCGGGACCCCGCCGCGGGACCCCGTGTGATCGTCCCATGCTTCCGTCGCACATCAAACCCGCCGACCGGGGCCTACGGGGCCGAAACGGACGTTTCACGCAGCCCCGTGCCGACTGTCGGTTGGGGGCTCGGGGTGCTGACCCGGTTACGATGAAGCGCCCGACAGGAGCGCTCACCAAGGAGGAGGAGACGGCGTGGGAATCATCAACCGTGTCGAGCACGGTCTCGCCAAGGCTGTCCACGGTGCCTTCGCCAAGGCGTTCAAGTCCGAGGTGCAGCCCGTCGAGATCGCCTCGGCCATCCGCCGCGCCATGGACGACCGGGCGGCGCTGCTCGGCCACGGCCGGGCCATGGTGCCCAACCTCTACACGATCGAGCTGAGCCAGACCGACTACGAGCGGCTCGGCGACTACGAGGACGACCTGTCCGACGACCTCGTCGCCGCGGCCCAGGAGCACGCCGACTCGCAGGGCTACCAGCCCGGCGGCCCCCTCGAGGTCGCGCTCGTCGAGGGCGAGGGGCTCGAGACCGGCGTCTTCCGCGTGCGTCCCGCCACCGCCAAGCAGGCCGCGCGCGAGTCCGCCGGCCGCGAGCCGGCGCCCGTCGCGCCGCGGCCGCAGACCACGAACGGCACGGCCATCGACGAGGCCCCGGTGCACCGTCCGGCACCCCGCTCCAACCCGTCCGCCCGTCCGTGGCTCGACATCGGCGGAGACCGCTACCCCCTCCTCGGCAGCCTCACGACGCTCGGCCGCGACGAGACCGCCGACATCGTCATCGACGACCCCGGGGTCTCCCGCCGCCACAGCGAGATCCGCGTGACGACCGACGGCCCGCACCTCGTGACCTCGATCCGCGACCTCAACTCCACCAACGGCACCTTCGTCAACGGCGAGCGCGTCTCGAGCCAGCGGCTCCAGGACGGCGACCGCCTGACGATCGGCCGGACGTCCGCGACCTTCCGCGCCGGACGCCGGTGAGCGCGATGACCCCCTTGGACGGCCCTCCGGTGATGACATCTGGTGACGCATGAGTGAACTCACCCTGACCCTGCTGCGGCTGGGTCTGCTCGCGCTGCTGTGGATCTTCATCTTCAGCGTCGTCGGCGTCCTGCGCACCGACATCTACGGCACGGCGGTGAGCCGTCGCGGGCAGCGCAAGGCGCTCAAGCAGGCCGCGAAGCAGGACCGCCAGCCCGCACCCAGGCGTACGCCTTCCCCCGCGGCCGTCGGTGCCGGCGCGGCGGGTGCCGCCGCCGTCACCTCCGAGGCGCCTGCCCGCAAGGGGCGCCGCGGCAAGGGCAGCCCGACGACGCTCGTCGTCACCGAGGGCCCCCTGACCGGCACGTCGCTGCCGCTGCGCAGCGGCGGCATCCTCATCGGGCGCAACCCCGAGTGCGCCCTCGTCCTCGACGACGACTACGCCTCCGGCCGCCACTGCCGCATCCAGCCCGACCCGTCCGGCCGTGACGGCTGGGTCGTCGAGGACCTCGGCTCGACCAACGGCACCTTCATCGGACGCGACCGGCTGACCGGGGTGCGACCCGTCGAGATCGGCACCACCTTGCGGATCGGCAAGACCGTCCTCGAACTGCGAGGCTGACCGGATGGCCATCGCCTTGCGCTATGCCGCGCGCTCCGACCTCGGCCTGGGACCCAAGTCCCGCAACGAGGACTCGGGGTATGCCGGGCCCAACCTGCTCGTGCTCGCCGACGGCATGGGCGGCCACGCCGCGGGCGATGTCGCCAGCTCGATGATCGTCGGCGAGCTCGCCCCGCTCGACGAGGAGGACGTCACCGCCGACCAGGCGATCCCCCTCCTCGAGGAGGCGCTCCACGCGGCGAACGCCAAGCTCACCAAGGCGATGCGCGAGAACGCCGACCTGGCCGGCATGGGCAGCACGACCATCGTCATGCTGCGCACCGGCAACAAGCTCGCCATGGCGCACATCGGCGACTCGCGGGCGTTCATGCTCCGCGGCGACACGTTCTCGCAGATCACGAAGGACCACTCCTTCGTCCAGCAGCTCATCGACGAGGGCCGCATCTCCAAGGAGGACGCCGGCCACCACCCGCAGCGCTCGGTCGTCACGAGGGTGATGACCGGCCAGCCCGACGACGAGCCCGACACCTCCCTGCGCGAGGCCAAGATCGGCGACCGCTTCCTGCTGTGCTCCGACGGCCTGTCCGACTTCGTCGGCGCCGACGTCATCGAGGAGATCCTCCGCGAGGCGCGCACGCCCGACGAGGCCGCCGACCGGTGCATCGAGGTCGCCCTCAAGGCCAGCACCCGCGACAACGTCACGGTCATCGTCGCCGAGGTCGTCGACGCCGACGGTGACGACCTCCCCACCACGGTGCCCCAGGTCGTCGGCGCCGCCGGCAAGCGGATGCGGGGACGCACCCGCGCGATCCCGACGAGCCCTGCCGAGAAGGCCGCCGCCCTGTCGCGCGAGGCCACCGGCCGCAGCGAGTCCGACGACGACTCCCTCGAGCTCGCCGAGGACCACACGCGCTCGCGCCGCTCCAAGATCGTGCTGCGCACCATCGGGGTCATCGTCGTCGCCGCCATCCTCGGAGGCGGTGGGTATGCCGCCTGGGCCTGGTCGCAGAAGCAGTACTACGTCGCAGCCGACGGAGCGCACGTCGCCATCTTCCGCGGCGTCTCCCAGGACCTCGGACCGATCAGCCTCTCCCACGTCGAGTCGCCGTCAGACGTCCTCGTCTCCGACCTGCCGAGCGACGTCCAGGCGTCGGTCGGCAACACGATCCCCGCCCGCGACCTCGCCGACGCGCTCGTCAAGGTCACGGCGCTGCGCGGCGAGGCGGAGCGCTGCCAGCGCCTCGCCGCTACCGGCACGCCGTGCGGCACGTCGCCGGCACCGACACCGCTGCCCACGACGCCCCCGACCACGTCGACGACGCCGAGCCCGAGCACGACGCTGCCGACCCCGCGGCCGTCGACGCCGCGCCCGAACCCGTCGATCACGACGCCGCCGGCCGTCGCCGCGCCCGCTGTCCGCCCCGTGGCACCCCTGGGGGGCCTCGCATGACGACGACCGTCGAGCCCCTCACCCCGCGGACGCGTCGCGGCGCCGAGCTGCTGCTCCTGATCCTCGCGATCGGCATCGTGCTGCTCGCCTGGGTCACGACCGACCTCAACCGCAACGGCACGGTGCCGGCCAACATCATCCCGATCGCCGGCGGCTTCACCGCCCTCGTGCTCGCGGTCCACCTCGTGCTCCGCTGGAAGGCGGCCTACGCCGACCCGGTGCTCCTGCCGATCACGACGGTGCTCAACGGGCTCGGGCTCGTCATGATCCACCGCCTCGACCTCGCCCGCGGCAAGCTCGGCACCGACGGCGACGCCTACCGCCAGATCATCTGGACGACGCTCGCCGTGGCTCTAGCGGTGGCCGTCCTCTTCGTGCTGCGCGACCACCGCCTGCTCCGCCGCTACACCTACGTGACGATGGCCGTCGGCTTCGTGCTGCTCCTGCTGCCGCTCGTCCCGGGCATCGGCCGCACCATCAACGGCTCGCAGATCTGGATCTCGATCGGCCCGCTCAACTTCCAGCCCGGCGAGTTCGCCAAGATCGCCCTCGCGATCTTCTTCGCCGGCTACCTCGTGCAGACCCGCGACGTGCTCTCCCTCGCCGGGAAGAAGGTCCTCGGCTTCACCTTCCCGCGCGGACGCGACCTCGGCCCGATCCTCGTCGCGTGGGTGCTCGCGCTGCTCGTCCTCGTCTTCCAGAAGGACCTCGGTTCGGCGTTGCTCTTCTTCGGGCTCTTCGTCGCGATGCTCTACGTCGCCACCGAGCGCGTCTCGTGGATCGCCATCGGCCTGATGCTCTTCGCCGCGGCCGTCGCCTTCGCCCTGTCGGCCTTCACGCACTTCCAGAAGCGCGTCGACCTGTGGCTCGACCCGTTCTCGTCCGACAACCTCGAGCGGTCCAACCAGCTGGCCAACGGCCTGTGGGGCATGGCCTCCGGTGGTCTCACCGGCACCGGGCTCGGCGCGGGTCGGCCCTACCTGACGTCCTTCGCCGAGAGCGACTTCATCTTCCCGAGCCTCGGGGAGGAGCTCGGCCTCTTCGGGTCCGTCGCGATCATCGTGCTCTACCTCATCTTCTGCGAGCGCGGCATCCGGACGGCCCTCGGCGTGCGCGATGGCTTCGGCAAGCTGCTCGCCATCGGCCTGGCGTTCTCCGTCGCCTTCCAGCTCTTCATCGTCATCGGCGGCGTCACGCGGGTCATCCCGCTGACCGGCCTCACGACGCCCTTCATGTCGCTCGGTGGCTCGTCCCTGCTCGCGAACTGGGTGATCATGGCGCTGCTGCTGCGCATCTCCGACCAGGCCCGCCGGCCGATGCCCGAGATCCCGGTGGGTGTCGCCGCCGACGAGCCGGCCCCGGCCGAGGTGACCCAGGTGGTGAGGCTGACGTGAACACCCCCATCCGCCGCCTGTCCGTGGTCATCGCCGCGCTCTTCACCGCCCTGCTCGTCGCAGCGACGATGGTGCAGTTCACGCAGGCGAAGACGCTCAACGCCATGGCGTCCAACAAGCGCACCCTGCTCGACAGCTACTCCCGCGAGCGCGGCGCGATCATCGTCGGCGGCCAGGCCGTCGCGAAGTCGGTGCCCGTCCAGGACCAGTACCGCTTCCTGCGCACCTACCCCCAGGACGAGCTGTACGCCCAGATGACCGGCTTCTACTCGTATGCCGTCGGCGCGCCCTACGGTCTCGAGCACGCCTCCGACGACCTGCTCTCGGGCGATGCCGACACCCTCTTCGTGCGTCGGGTCACCGACCTCATCACGGGTCGCAAGACGTCCGGCGCCACGATCGAGCTGACGATCGACCCCAAGGCGCAGGCGGCGGCCGACAAGGCCCTCGGGGACAACAAGGGCGCCGTCGTGGCCCTCGACCCGAAGACCGGGGCGATCCTCGCGATGGTGAGCCACCCGTCCTACGACCCCAACCCGCTCTCGAGCCACGACCTCACCAAGGCCTCCAAGGCCTGGCAGACGCTGTCCAACGACAAGGACAAGGCCTACCTCAACCGGACCATCAACGGCGTCTACCCGCCCGGGTCGACCTTCAAGGTCATCACGGCGGCCGCCGCGCTCGAGAACGGCGTCGTCAGCGACGAGAACTCCTCGGTGCCCGGACCGGCCGAGCTCGACCTGCCGTTGACGAGCACCCCGCTGCCCAACGAGGACGGCCGCGCCTGCGGTCCCAACGACAAGACGACGCTCATCCACGCGCTCGAGATCTCGTGCAACACGACGTTCGGCTCGCTCGGGCTCGAGCTCGGTGGCGAGAAGATCCGCGCCCAGGCCGCCAAGTTCGGCTTCGGTGACGCGCTCCAGATCCCGATGCGCGTCTCGGTGAGCTCGGTCCCGGCCGACCTCAACGCCCCGCAGGCCGCGCAGGCCGCGATCGGGCAGTACGACGTGCGCACGACGCCGCTCCAGATGGCCATGGTCGCGGCGGGCATCGCCAACCAGGGCCGGGTCATGACGCCCTACCTCATCGACTCGGTCCGCAGTGCCAACCTCGACATCATCGAGTCGACGCCCGACCCGGTCGAGCTGTCGCAGGCGACCTCCGAGCAGACCGCCTCGACGCTGACCAAGATGATGGTGTCGGTCGTCGACCACGGCAGCGGCGCCCGGGCCCAGATCGACGGCGTCGAGGTCGCCGGCAAGACCGGCACCGCGCAGCACGAGCGCGGCAAGCCCCCGCACGCGTGGTTCATCTCGTTCGCGCCGGCCACCGACGCCAAGATCGCCGTCGCGGTCGTCGTCGAGGACGGCGGCGTCACGGGCAGCGAGATCGGCGGTGGCCGCGTCGCCGCCCCGATCGCCCGTCAGGTCATGGAGGCGGTGCTCGGCCGATGACCCTCTCGACCGGCGCGACCCTCGGTGGGCGCTACACCCTCGGCACGGCCATCGCGTCGGGCGGGATGGGTGACGTCTGGGAGGCCACCGACGAGGTGCTCCAGCGGCCCGTCGCCGTCAAGGTCATGCGCCCGCAGGGTCCTGAGGACGACGCGTTCCTCGAGCGCTTCCGCGACGAGGCCAGGGGCAGTGCCTCGCTCCACCACCCCAACATCGCGTCCGTCTTCGACTACGGCGAGGAGGGCGGCACGGCATACCTCGTCATGGAGCTCGTGCCCGGACGCACGCTCGGCGAGATCATCCGCGAGAGCGACGGTGGTATGCCAGCCGAGGAGGTGCGCTCGCTGCTCGGCCAGGCGGCCCTGGCCCTGTCGGCGGCCCACGAGGCCGGTGTCGTGCACCGCGACGTCAAGCCCGCCAACATCATCGTCACGCCCGAGGGCCAGGCCAAGCTCACCGACTTCGGGATCGCCCGGGTCGGCGACGGGTCGGGGCACACCATCACCGGCGAGGTGCTGGGCACCCCCGACTACATCAGCCCGGAGCAGGCCCTCGGCGAGCCGGCGACGGCCTCGAGCGACATCTACTCCCTCGGCGTCGTGGCGCACGAGATGATCACCGGCCGCAAGCCGTTCGACATGGGCACGCCCGTGGCGACGGCCATCGCGCAGGTCAACGACCCGCCGCCCGAGCTGCCCTCGACGGTGCCTCTCGACCTGCGGGAGGTCGTCGACGCGTGCCTCGCCAAGTCGGCGTCCGACCGCCCGGCCGACGCTCGTGCGGTGGCCGAGGCCGCCGGGGTGCCGCTCGGGTCCCTGCCCGGGGTCACGCCGCCCCCCGCAGCGGCCGACGCCACGAGGGTCCTCCCCGCCGCCGACCCGACCCGCGCGCTGGCCGGGACCCCGGCCGCCGGAGCCGGCAGAGCAGGTGCCGCTGCGGCCGGACTCGTCTCTGCCGCACGGGAGCTCGTCGGTGCCGACCGTCGCGGTGGGTCCGTCCGCCCAACCGCGCGGCCGTCCGCACGCCGCACGGACACCGACACGGAGCCCTCGGCGGGACGTCGCTGGGCCTGGCTGGCCGTCCCGGCCGTCGCCCTCGTGGCGTGGGGCGCCTTCGCGCTCGGCAGCGTCATGAGCGGCGGCTCCGCGAGCCCCGCTGCCCGACCGACGTCCCCGGCGACCACGACCCCGGCCACACCGGCGGCCCCGACGCCGACCGCAAGCGCCTCCCGGGCGACCACGACGGCCTCGACGGCCTCGACGGCCCGAACGGCCACGCCGACCCGCGCAGCGACCAAGGCCACCGCCGCCACGAAGCAGACGAGCACCAAGCCGCAGCCCGCCCATGCCGGCAAGGGCAAGGGAAAGGGCAAGGCGAAGTGACATGACCGACCAGCCCGAGCAGCGCGATCCAGGCGCCCGACGAGTGGACCAGGATGACCCAGCACCCGAACGAGCAGAGGCCAACGACGTGAGCACCGCACCCCGTGTCCTCGGCGGACGCTACGAGGTCGGCGAGCTCATCGGTCGGGGCGGCATGGCCGACGTCCACCTGGGCCACGACACGCGGCTCGGTCGACAGGTCGCGATCAAGATGCTGCGCTCCGACCTCGCCCGTGACGCGAACTTCCTCCTGCGCTTCCGGCGCGAGGCGCAGTCGGCGGCCGGCCTCAACCACCCGGCGATCGTCGCGATCTTCGACTCGGGCGAGGACGACAGCGTCGTCGAGGGCCCCAACGGCACCCGGACGAC
The DNA here is from genome assembly GCF_000383675.1 of Terracoccus sp. 273MFTsu3.1. Lineage (GTDB taxonomy): Bacteria > Actinomycetota > Actinomycetes > Actinomycetales > Dermatophilaceae > Terrabacter. The sequence goes on from NZ_KB911820.1 coordinate 167,683, forward strand.
CCTGCCCTACATCGTCATGGAGTACGTCGACGGCGAGACGCTGCGCCAGAAGCTGACCGACCAGCAGCAGCTCCAGCCGGCCGAGGCGATCCGGGTCACCGAGGGGATCCTCGACGCCCTCGCCTACAGCCACCGGATGGGCATCGTCCACCGCGACATCAAGCCGGCCAACGTCATGATCACGACCGGCGGTCACGTCAAGGTCATGGACTTCGGCATCGCCCGGGCGATCGCCGACACGGCCGCGACGATGACCCAGACACAGTCGGTCGTCGGCACCGCGCAGTACCTCTCTCCAGAGCAGGCCCAGGGCCACACGGTCGACGAGCGATCCGACCTCTACTCGACCGGGTGCCTCCTGTTCGAGCTGCTCGCCGGCCGGCCGCCCTTCACCGGTGACTCGCCCGTCGCCATCGCCTACCAGCACGTCGGTGAGCTGCCCCAGCCGCCGAGCGTCTTCAACGACGCCGTCGCCGGCGACCTCGACGCCGTGACCCTGCACGCCCTCGCCAAGGACCGCGAGGCCCGCTACCAGGACGCCACGGCCTTCCGGGACGACCTCGAGAACGTCCGGCTCGGGCGCCAGATCAGCGCCGCGGCGCTCGGCACCGCGGCCGCCGTGGGGGCCGCCGCCACCCAGACCCTCCCGCAGGCGTATGCCGCACCCGGGACCCCGACGGCCGTGCAGGCCCCCGTCACGTCCAGGAGCGAGCGCTACGCGAACACTGCGGGCCTGCCCGCCGTCGGCCACGACGAGCTGGAGCAGGACGACCGGAAGGGCGGCAAGGGCAAGGCCGTGCTCATCACCGGTCTCGTCATCGCCCTCCTCGTCCTCGTCGGCTGGGGCGGCGTGAAGTGGTTCGGCACTCAGTCGCCGAGCGTGACGCTCGTCGCCGTGCCGACGATCGAGGGCATGAAGGAGGACGTCGCCGCCCGCACACTGGCGACGAACAACCTCCGGGGTGAGAAGTCGACGGCGGCGAGCACGACCGTCACCGAGGGCGAGGTCATCAGCCAGGACCCGAAGTCGGGGACGAGGATCGCGGAGCTGTCGACCGTGAAGTACGTCGTGTCGACCGGTCCCGACAACCTCGCCGTCACCGACGTCACCGGTTTCAACAAGGACGACGCGCGTGCGGCGCTCGAGAAGGACGGCTTCGTCGTCTCGGGGTTCCAGGAGGAGAACACCCCCGACCAGGCCAAGAACAAGGTGACGAAGACCGAGCCGGCCGCCCAGGCCGTCGTCCCCAAGGGCTCGAAGATCAAGATCTTCTACGCCACCGGCAACGTCAAGGTGCCCGACAACCTCGTCGGCCAGGACTGGGCCCTCGCCGCGGTCGCCCTGCAGAACGCCGGGCTCAGCCCGGTCAAGCAGACCGTCGACTCCGACAAGAACCCCGACGAGGTGCTTTCCGTCGACAAGGCCGGCGACGTCGTCAAGCTCGGCACCCAGATCACCGTCAAGGTCGCGCGCACCCCGAACCAGACGGCGACCGTCACGGTGACGCCCCCGCCGCCCAGCACGACGACGACGCCCGCGGCGACCACGACGCCGCCGCCGACCCCCTAGCGGTCAGCACCCGGCACACGACGACGAAGGGCCCCTCCCGAGCGGGAGGGGCCCTTCGTCACACCTGGGGCGTATGCCGTGTCGACCGTCGCGTCAGACGGCGGCGGTCACGAGAGGGCTGAGCCCCACCGAGCGCTGGACGGCCCCGGTGTCGCCGCAGAGCGCGAGGAAGTTGGCGAGCATCCGGTGGCCGCCCTCGGTCAGAACGCTCTCGGGGTGGAACTGCACCCCGTGCAGCGGCAGGTCGCGGTGGCGCACCGCCATGACGAGGCCAGACTCGGTGCTGCCGGTGGCGACGAGCTCGTCGGGCAGGGTCGCGGGGTCGATCGTCAACGAGTGGTAGCGGGTCGCGGTGAAGGGGCTCGGCAGGCCCTCGAGCACGCCGGTGCCGTCGTGGTGCACGAGCGAGGTCTTGCCGTGGAGCAGCTCCGGCGCCCGCCCGACGACCGCACCGGCGACGACGCCGAGCGCCTGGTGACCCAGGCACACGCCGAACATCGGCTTCGCGATGCGGGCGCACTCGCGGATGATGTCCATCGACACCCCGGCGTCCTCGGGAGTGCCCGGGCCGGGCGAGACGAGCACGCCGTCGTAGGCCGCGGCGTCCCTCGCCGGCACGGCGTCGTTGCGCACGACCGTGCACTCGGCACCGAGCTGCTCGAGGTAGCCGACGATCGTGTAGACGAAGCTGTCGTAGTTGTCGACGACGAGGATGCGGGTGGGGCTGGTCATGCGGGGCCTCAGAGGGGTGGTGGGGCGCGCTCAGCGGATCGGTGACGCGTACTGGAAGTCGACCGAGCCCGAGTATGCCGGGAACTCGATCGAGGCGTGGGTGTGCAGGGCGTAGCCGAGACCGACCGCGTCGACGTACTGCTTGTAGATGTTGACCGAGGCGTCGGCGTCGAGTCCCTGCTGCATGCGGTCGACGTCGCCGATGGCGGTGATCCGGTAGGGCGGCGCGTAGACGCGGCCCTGGAGGATGAGGGTGTTGCCGACGCAGCGGACGGCGCTCGTCGAGATGACCCGCTGGTCCTGGATCATCATCGCCTCGGCGCCAGAGGTCCAGAGCGCGTTGACGACGGCCTGGACGTCCTGCTGGTGCACGACGATGTCGTCGGCGGTGAAGCCGTCGGGCAGGGAGTCCGCGGTGCGCTTCGCGTCGTCGAGGGTCACCTCGAGCGCGGCGCCCCGGACCTTCGTCGTCGCGGCCGGGGCGGCGAGCTCGTCGGCGGCGCGGGTCAGGCTCGAGAGGTGCTCGTCGGTGGGGGCGTTCGTCTTCGACAGCGCCTCGACCTCCTTCTGCAGCCCGTCGAGGACGCTGGCCTTCTCGGCGACGCGGGAGTCACCCTCCATGATCAGCTGCGGCAGGTCGCGGTCGGCGCGGAGGTCGCGACCCTGCGCGGTCTGGAAGCTCATCGCGAACATCACGCCGGCGGAGGCCATGACGACCGGGACGAGCAGGCCCCACGTCAGGCGGGGTCGGCGACGGGAGGGCCCGGGGGACGCTGCACTGTCGCCGGCGACGCCGGCGACGCCGGCCGTCGCCGATTCTGGCTGTTCGGCCGACTCGGCGTGCACGGGCGGCTCAGGCTGCTCGGCGTCCGTCATGACTCGTGTCCTCGCTCGCGCGGACCCTCCGCGCCGCCTCCATTGTGCCTCGTCACGGCTCGCGGACCGACCGAAGGTAGGGCGCGCAGGGGGAGAGCTCGCTCGTCTGGGTGCCTCCACGGAGGGCGAGCGTCGCCGCCGCACGGTTGGGCGCGCCGAGCTGGGTGACGAGGTGGGAGATGTCGGCCGCGACGGTGCGCAGCGAGACACCGAGCTCGCGGGCGATCGCGGCGTCCTTGGTGCCCACGACGAGGCGCCGGGCGACGAGGCACTGCCGCGGGGTGAACGGTGGGCTCGTCCCCTCGGGGACGGCGCGCCTCGATCGGGCCAGGGTCTCGTGCCACAGCGAGAGGACGCGGTCGACGACGTCGGACCGGGTGGCGAGCCAGGCGGTGGGGAAGCCGTCCTCGCTGAGCGGTCCGGCCACGATCGCCGTGGCCTCGTCGGCGATGATGCACTGGAACTGGGCGGGCCCGACCCGGACGTCGGGCTTCTCGGACGACAGGAGCGGGTTGAGCCGGAGGGTGCGCTCCGTGGTGATGGTGATCAGCGTGAGGCCGCGCTCGATCGAGCGCGCGTTCGTCGTGCGGCTGCCGTCGACGGGGTCGAAGTTCATGAGCGGCTGGATCGACCAGACCGAGCGGTGGGTCAACGGCTCGACCGCCGTCGCCAGGTTGCGCTCGATCTGCTCGGCGCCGACCCCGAGCCGGCGGAACCCGGGGGTCCTGCCCCCGGTGAGGCTGGTGACGGCGAGCGCGTTGACGACGGACGAGAGCTCGACGGCGGCCGCGGCCAGCGAGGGTGCTCTCAGCTGCGCGTCGTCCCTGCTCGCTCCGGAACCCGACGTCGGGCTGGTCATTGCATCGTCCCCTGATCTGCTGTCCGTGACAGCCAGCATGCCCGGTTCCGGGCTCAGGTCAACTCGATGAGCGCACCCCGCGCTGCACGTTCGTGCAACGGAGGAAGCGCAGACGCGACACACGGACCGGCGCCTGTCATCCTCGACCCGGTCACCGGGTGTGGATCGGCGGCGGGCGGGGCGCAGACAGGGGGCGCATCCGCCCGCTCGCCGTCGACACCGGAGCCACCCGTCGGGGTGCCCCTCGAGACGTTCTCGAGGGGCACCGCCGAGCGCAGGGGGCAGCCGGAGCGACCGGTACGTCCGGGGAGACCGCCCCGATCACCGGGCAGGCACGCCTGCGCGGGGACGCCGAGCGCGTCATTGGTTACCCTTGCCTCAACTCAGAGCAAGGAGAACGCAGTGCCCGAGTCCAAAGGCCGCGACCACAAGGCGGCGGCATACACCCCGCCCCGCACGAGCAAGGCCGCCGAGCCCAACCCCACCTGGTGGGCGCCCGTCTTCATCACGCTGCTCGTCCTCGGGCTGCTGTGGATCGTCGTCTACTACGTGACCGAGTACAAGTACCCCATCGGGTCCATCGGCGTCTGGAACCTCGGCGTGGGTTTCGTCCTGCTCATGGGTGGGTTCATCATGACCATGCGGTGGCGCTGAGCCCCAGCCGAACCCCGCACCGACCCGCATCCACGAGGGCCGCTCCTGTCATCACGACGGAGCGGCCCTTTTGCACACACCCCACCGGACGCCGGCTGTCCACACCTGTGGACAGCCGGCGTCCGGCTTTCACGTCCACAGCTGTGGATGACGGCCGTGCACAACCTCCAGCGCGGATGGCGCGAGTTATCCACACGGTTGTCCCCAGCTGGGGATGAATGACACGTGTGTAACTACATCCACAGGCTTATCCACACCCGGTGGACAACTCTCGGCTCGCCACGGTGGAGAGGGGCCCGATGACGGTCAGAGCCGAGGGAGCCCGAGCTCGTCGACGACCCGCTCGGCCGTCGCCCGGGCGTCGCCGTGCGCGTTGTCCAGGCGCAGGTGACGGTGACCCGGCAGCAGCCGCTCGCCGTCCCGCGCGGGGTCGGTGTTGAGGCGTGCCCGTGACTCGAGCTCGACGACGTGGGAGCGGGCCCACTCGACGTCGCGCTTGCTGCGCTTGTGGTCCATCCGGTCGGTGCCACCCTCGCGGGCCAGCCGCACGTCCTGCGGTGCATAGAGCTCGACGACGTCGATCGGTGCGCCGGCACGCTCGACCGGCTCGACGAGCTCGTGCAGCTGCGCGAGGTCGCCGGGGTGCTCGAGGTCGATGGCGAAGGTGAAGACGAGGCCGGGCAGGTCGGCGACGACCGACTCGGCGATGACCTCGCGGCGGATCAGGCCGTTGATCCGCTGGAACGAGGGCGTGCCGAAGTCGTAGACCCCGAGCAGCGGCTCGATCGACATGTGGTTGTGGAAGAGCCGAAAGCCGGTCAGGTCGCACACGGCACGGCCCACCGTCATCTTGCCGACGGCCGGCGGGCCGGTGACGCAGACGAGGTGCACGCTGACCTCAGCCGAAGATGCTGAGCTCGCGGATGGCCTCGGGCACCGTGAGGTACTTGACGACGGTGACCGCGACGAGCAGCACGAGGACGGCGCTGAGCGCGGCCCACACGAGGTGGCGGACGCCCTGTCGCCGGAAGACGACGATGACGCCGGCGCAGACGACGCCGGTGACGAGGCCGCCCAGGTGGGCCTGCCACGAGATGCCGGGGTAGAAGAAGCCGAAGGCCGCGTTGATGGCGATCGTCGCGTACATCGCCGCCGAGGATCGTCCGAGGTGTCGGTTGAGCACGAGGAGGGCGCCGAAGAGGCCGAAGATCGCGCCGGACGCCCCGACGACCGGGGTGAGCCACGCGTCGTCGAGACCGGCCCGCAGGCCGGGGATCGTCGGCGAGCCCGCGAGGAGCGTCACGGCGACCTGTCCGCCGATGCCGCTGATGAGGTAGAGCGCCGCGAACCGGGCCCGACCGAGCATCGGCTCGAGGTACTGCCCGAGGGTCCACAGCGCGAACATGTTGAGCAGGATGTGGAAGATCGTCTGCGGGGAGTGGAGGAAGGCCGCGGTGACGAAGCGCCACGGCTCGGTCCACCCGACGACCGGCGCGAACGCGAAGTTCTGCGTGACGTTCGGGTTGGCCCGCTGCGCGAGGTAGGCGACGGCGCAGACCGCGATGATCGTGTAGGTGACGACGGGCGTGCCGTCGGTCGCCCGCCCTCCGAACACGGTGCGCGCGCTCGGCGTCGTGCGAGCGGCCTCACGGACGCAGTCGACGCACTGGATGCCCACGGCGGCCGGGCGCTGGCACTCCGGGCAGGCCGGCCGGCCGCAGCGCTGGCAGCGGACGTAGGCCTCCCGGTCGGGGTGGCGCGGGCACACGGACGGACCGGCAGCGGGCTGCGGGACCCCCGGCTCGAACGGGGGCTGACCCTGCTGGCCACTGGGTGGGTTGTCAGACAACGGGGGTCCCCCTGCCGGTCACGTCCGTGGGCGATGGTTCGGTGGTGCGGATGGAGCTGTCGTGCGGTGGAGCGGAGGCTCAGTCCTCGATGGTGACCGAGTTGATGACGACGTCCTCGACGGGCTTGTCGTTGGCACCGGTGGCGACGGCACCGATCGCGTCGACGACGTCGCGAGACGCCTGGTCGGCGACCTCACCGAAGATCGTGTGCTTGCCCTGGAGCCAGGTCGTCGCAGCGGTCGTGATGAAGAACTGCGAGCCGTTCGTGCCCTTGCCCATGCGCTTGCCGGCGTTGGCCATGGCGAGGATGTAGGGCTTGGTGAAGTCCTTGTCGGGGCTGATCTCGTCGTCGAACGCGTAGCCCGGACCGCCGAAGCCCTGACCGATCGGGCAGCCGCCCTGGATCATGAAGTTCGGGATGATGCGGTGGAAGATCAGGCCGTCGTAGAACGGGGTCGGGTTGGTCCGGCCGGCGTCGTCCTTGTACTCCTTCTCGCCCTTGGCGAGACCGACGAAGTTCTCCACGGTCTTCGGGGCCTGGTGCTCGAAGAGGTCGATGACGATGTCACCGCGGTTCGTGTGCAGGGTTGCCTTCATGGGCCCAATCCTCGCACGACCGAGCACGTATGCCGTCCGGGCGGGTATGCGGCAGCAGTGGCGGAACGCTGGGGGTGGACCCACCGTTGGCCTAGGAGAAGGATCATCCTCACAGCAGTCGAGGACGCGACCCGATGACAGCCGGCCCGGAGCCGGCGGAGGACGGAGTGCCGATGTCGTTCATGGACAAGCTGAAGAAGAAGGCCGAGGAGCTCGACCTCGAGACCAAGGCCAAGCAGCTGCAGGACGCCGCCGCGCAGGCGGCGAAGCAGGCGCGTGAGAAGGCGGGCGACTACGCCGCCCAGAACCGCGAGAAGATCGACGGCTACGTCGAGACGGCCACGACGAAGATCGACGAGAAGACCGAGGGCAAGTACGCCGACAAGGTGGCCAAGGTCAGGGAGCACGTCGACCGCGGCGTCGACAAGGTCGCCGAGGGCCACACCTCGGGACCGTCGACCGCCACCGGCGCTGCCGCCGCGGCGGGAGCCACGGACGTGACGGGCGGCGACCCCTTCCCGGTCGACCCCGACGCCCCCGCTCCGGTGTCGGCCAGCCCGCTCGAGGCCCCGGCCCCGATCGACCGCCCGACGCCGGTCGACGAGCGCGGTTTCGACGCCGCCGCGGGAGACGTGCCGGTCCCGACCCGCGAGGCGCTCACCGACACGACCCTCGAGGACACCGTCCTCGGTCTCGACCACCCGCCGACGTCGCCGGCCGCACACCCGGACGCGCCGGCTCCCGAGGACGCCGACGCCGCCCCGCGCGTGCCCCGACCGCCGCACGACGCCACGAGCTGACCGCGGGGCGTGACGGCATACGCGACCGGCATCGGTGACGATGCCGTCCACGCACGGGGGCAACCGTGCGGTGCGTGGCCGAAGTTGGCAGGATGGGTAAGGACGAGTGGACTTAGGAGGACGTATGTTCCGAACCAAGCAGTCCCGCACGGAGGCTGCAGTTGACCAGGCACGCTCCGCAGCAGCCGATCTCGGCTCGGCGGCAGGTGACCGGCTCGGCACGCTGAGAGACAGCGCCGCTGACACCGCGAGCGATGCCGCCGCGGCCGCCAAGGATCGCGCGTATGCCGCGAAGGACGCTGCGGCGCCGGCCGTCCAGGACGCCGCCGACGCGGCGCGTGAGCGGCTCGTGGCGGCCAAGCAGGCGGCGACGCCGGCGCTCCAGGACGCGGCCGACACGGCCCGTGAGCGCTTCTACGACGCTGCGGCCACGGCCAAGGACGCCGCGGGCGACGCGCTCCACGAGGCGGCCGACCGCGCCAAGCCGAAGGTGGAGGCCGCCCAGTCGACGCTCGTCGACACGGTGCTGCCCAAGGTCGGTGCGGCCATCGCGACCGCGGCAGCCGCTCTCGCGGCCGGTGCCGAGCAGGCTCGCGAGGCGGCCCAGCCGCACCTCGAGCAGGCGGCCGCCCAGGCCAAGGAGACGGCTGCCGTCGGTGGCCACCGCGCCCACGACGCCTACTGGGTGCTCAAGGGTGACGCGGTCGCCAAGAAGCGTGGCGGCAAGGGCAAGTGGCTCATCGCCATCGGCCTGACCGCTGCCGCTGTCGCGGCGGTCGCGGCCTTCCGCAAGCAGAAGCAGGCCGACGACCCGTGGGCCACGCCGCTCGACTCGCGCGCCGGTGCGGGCGCCGGTGGCTCGACGACCTCGGCTCTTGCATCCGACGCGGCGAAGCTCAAGGACAAGGCGGCCGAGCAGGTGGGCCACGCCAAGGACGCCGTCACCGACGCCGCGAGCAAGGCCAAGGAGAAGGGCTCCGAGCTCGCCGACGCCGCCAAGGACAAGGCCGGCGACCTCGCCGCCAAGGGCCAGGCCGCCATCGCCGACGCGAAGGACCGCTCCGGCGAGGCCGTCGACGACGCCACTGACGCGACGACCGACGCGGCGACCGACGCGGTGGACGAGCTCGCGGGCGCACCCGCGACCGCCGAGGGCGAGGTCACGGCGGTCGACGCCGCGCCCGACTCCGACGCGATCACGTCCGAGGCGGTCGAGGGCGGCACGATCAACGGCGCCTCGACGAAGTCGTCACCGCGTGGCTCGGCCAAGGCCAAGCTCGCGCAGGAGAACGGCGACAGCACGAAGTGACACCCACCGGTGCCGGTCCCCTCGGGGTCCGGCACCGGACGGGGGAACACAGAGAAGGACCCGGATGCCATGGGCATCCGGGTCCTTCTCTGCTTGAGCTGGCTCGCTCCGACAGGGGGACAGAGCGAGCCAGCACATGCAGAAGGGCTGGGCGCGGTTCGTGCGGGCCCAACCCTTCGCTACCACCAGTCTAGACCCTGTCCGGCTGGTTGCGCGAGGGGCTCGATGAAGATTGCATCACATCAAGCGCGTCAGTTCGGTTCCTTCCACGCGTCACACCCACGAGATCCGGTGTCCCTGAAGGGACTCGGAGACTTGCGCCACCACCGAGCATGGCACCAGAGCCGACGTTGCGCCAGAGGAAGTTGCCGTGGATTCGCTGTGGGCTCCCAGGCCGGACGGAGCTCGTCCCGGACTGTCCGATTTGCCCGGAACTCTTGACGCCCCTTTCCGCCCACCTCTACGGTCCTACCCACAGAGGGTGACTGATTGTGAGCGAAAGGATGCTTGAATGAGCAGTTTCAAACACACAGCGCGGAGAGGGGTCAGTGCCCTCGCGGGTGCCGCCGTCGCCCTCTCGGGCCTGGTGCTGGTCTCCGGCCCGGCACGGGCCGCCGACGCGCACCTCGGTGACGTCACGGCCTACAGTCGCAGCGGCGACACCTACACCTTCGGCTCGGGCGTGGCGAAGCTGCGCGTCAAGGTCGACGACACGGACCTGCTGCGCGTCCAGGTCGCACCCGACGGCACCTTCACCGACCCCGCGTCGGCGGACCCCGCCGATCCGTCCGCACCCGACGCCGACATCGTCGTCAAGCGGGACTACGCCGGCGGCGCGTCGAGCGTGACCGACACCGGCACGGCATACGTCATCTCGACGGCCAAGGCGCGGCTCACGGTCACGAAGTCCCCGATCACCCTCCGGCTGCAGGACGCGAGCGGCGCCGAGCTGATGCGCGAGACGGCGCCACTGGCGTGGAACGCGAGCGGCATGACGCAGACGCTCGCCCGGGGAGCCCAGGAGCAGTTCTTCGGCGGCGGCATGCAGAACGGCCGCTTCAGCCACCGGGACACCTCGATCACGATCAGCCGTGACTACAACTGGGACGACGGGGGCAATCCCAACGCGGCGCCCTTCTACCTCTCCAGCGCGGGCTACGGGGTGCTGCGCAACACCTTCGCGCCCGGGACCTACGACTTCCACGCGCCGGTGCGCACGACGCACCAGGAGCAGCGCTTCGACGCCTACTACTTCGTCGGCGACACGCGGCAGGTGCTCGACGGCTACACCGAGCTGACCGGACGTCCGCTCATGCTGCCGATGTACGCGCTCGAGGTCGGCGACGCCGACTGCTACCTGCACAACGCGAACCGCGGCGAGCGCAGGACCCTGCGCGACACGACCGCGATCGCCGACGGCTACGCGGCCAACCGCATGCCGCTCGGGTGGACGCTCGTCAACGACGGCTACGGCTGCGGCTACGAGGACCTCCCCGAGACGCACGACATGCTCGTCGACCACGGCTCCGAGCTCGGGCTGTGGACGCAGTCGGACCTGACCAACCAGCCCTACGAGGTCGCGAGCGGCGTGCGCGTGCGCAAGACCGACGTCGCCTGGGTCGGCCCCGGCTACCGCTTCGCGCTCGACGCGTGCGAGAAGGCCCGCGACGGGATCGAGTCCGGCAGCACCGACCGCGCGACCGTCCTGACCATCGAGGGCTGGGCCGGCACGCAGCGCTGCGGCGCCATGTGGAGCGGGGACCAGTCGGGGTCGTGGGACTACATCAAGTGGCAGATCCCGACGTATGCCGGCTCGACCCTGTCGGGGCAGCACGTGACGACGGGCGACATCGACGGCATCTTCGGGGGCAGCGCGGACACGTACACGCGTGACCTCCAGTGGAAGATGTTCCTCCCGATGACGTACGCGATGAGCGGGTGGGCGGCCAAGGACAAGCAGCCGTACCGCTACGGCGAGCCGTACACGTCGATCAACCGGAGCTACCTCGAGCTGCACGAGCGGCTGCTGCCCTACCTCTACACGCACACCGTGAACGGGTCGCGCACCGGACTGGGGCCGACGCGTCCGCTCTACGCCAACTACCCGAAGGACCCTGCCACCTGGGGCGACACGGCGAAGTACGAGTTCCTCGCCGGTGACGACTTCCTCGTCGCACCGGTCTACTCCGACACCACCGTGCGCGACGGCATCTACCTGCCCGAGGGCACGTGGGTCGACTACTGGACGGGTCGGCTCTACTCCGGCAAGCAGACGGTGAACGGCTACAAGGCGCCGCTCGACCGGCTGCCGCTCTTCGTCCGTGCCGGAGCCGTCGTGCCGATGTTCCCCGAGGGCAGCCTCGACTGGCAGGCCGGCAAGGACTCCGGTCGGCTCGACCTCGACGTCTACCCCTCGGGCACGTCGACCTTCACGAACTACGAGGACGACGGGCGTTCCCAGGCGTGGAAGTCCGGGGCGAGCGCGTCGCAGCGCTTCGACGTCGCGGCGCCCGCGACCGGCAAGGGTCCCGTGACGGTGACCCTCGGTTCGGTCAACGGCTCGTACGCCGGCAAGCCTGCCTCGCGGGGCTACGACCTGGCCGTGCACACGAACACGGCGCCCTCGGCGGTTGCCGTCGACGGGGCGGAGGTCGGTGGCGTGGCGTCGGCGTCGGCGCTCGACGCAGCCACCTCCGGGTGGTTCTACGACGCGGCCACCGGTGTCGTCCGGATCAAGACTGCTTCGGTGTCGACGGGTGCCACGCACACGGTGCGGATCACCGGTGCCGGCGCGGTCGGAGGCGCCCAGCCGGGCGAGCTGGACGCGGCCCTCGACGTCACGGCCCCGGTCATCTCGGTGCCCGGTGAGGGCCGCGAGGTCTCGGCGACGTTCACGAACTCGACGGGCAAGCCCGTCCAGGTGACGTCGACCTCGGTCGGTGTGCCGGCCGGCTGGACGGCGACCCCCTCGGGACCGACGACGGCGACGGACCTCAAGGACGGCGGCACGTTCACCGCCCGCTTCCGCGTGACACCCCCGGCTGGAGCGACACCCGGCTCGTATGCCGTGACGGCCTCGGCGGCCTACACCGTGCGGGACGTGTCACGCACCGTCACGGACACCACGAAGACGCGGCTCGCGTTCTCGTCCCTCGCGAGTGCCTTCAGCAACGTCGGCGTCACGGCGCTGGCCGATCCCACGAAGGGTGACATCGACGGTGGCGGCTCGAGCTTCATCGCCGAACGGCTTGCGGCGCAAGGTGTCTCGCCTGGATCGACGGTGACGGCGAACGGCTTCGACTTCACGTGGCCGACGTCGCAGCCGGGGACCAAGGACAACGTCGCCTCCGCCGGCGAGACGATCCAGGTCTCGGGGCGGGGCAACGCGCTGGCGTTCCTCGGGACGGGCACGAGCGGCTCGGCGGCTGGCGCGGCGACCGTGCACTACGCGGACGGCTCGTCGGCCGCGGTGACCGTCGGCTTCCCGAACTGGTGCTGCCTCGCGACCGACACCTACGGCGCGAAGACGGCCGTCACGACGATGGGCAAGAACACGCCCAGCGGTGCGGCGTACCCGACCGTCGCGTACCGGCTCTACACGAAGACGGTGCGTCTCGACCCGGCCAAGGAGGTGGCTGCGGTGACGCTGCCGGCCAACTCGGCCGTGCACGTCTTCGCGATGACCGTGGGCACCGAGGACGTCGTGCCGCCGCCGATCGCCGACGGGCAGTACTCGCTCGGCAACGTCGGGTCAGGGCTCGCGCTCGAGGCGCCGGGGTCGAGCTCGGCCCAGCTCGGGACGGCGGCGGTGTCGTCGTCGGCCTCGCAGAAGTGGGTCGTGACGCTGCAGGACTCCGGCGCGTACCAGGTGAAGAACGCGCAGAGCGGGCAGTGCATGGACGTCTTCTCCAGCTCGCAGACGTCCGGGGCGCTCGTCGGGCAGTACACCTGCACCGGCACGACGAACCAGCAGTGGACGATCACCCGGTCGGGCACCCAGCTGAAGCTGACGGCCAAGCACAGCGGGCTCTCGCTCGCGGTCGACGGCTCCGGCAAGGTCGTCCAGGTGACCGACACCGGCGCGACGACCCAGCGCTGGACGGCGACGGCGAACTAGCCGGCTCCGGGTCGGGCCCGGTTCGAGGTGGGGCACGCGTGAGGACGCGGCCGCATGACCTCGAACCGGGCCCTCGTCGTCTCAGGGGTCGCCCGTGGGCAGGCCATAGGCGCGGACGGCATTGTCGCGGGCGATCATCCGGACGACCCTGCTGGCGTCCGGGGCCGACCACTCGTCGCCGGCGACGAAGCCACCGACGACCCGGGCGATCGCATTGCGCCACAAGCGTGCTCCGAGGAAGTGCAGCTCGGACGGGCCACAGGCGTCCGAGCTGTAGAGCACCTGGCCGAAGGGTGCGAGCTCGAGGCTGCGCGCGACGAGCGCCGTCGCCCGCGCCCCGACGAAGTTCACCGAGAGCCCGACATCGAGGAAGACGTTGCGGAAGGCCTGCGCGAGGTAGCCGGCCTGTCGCTCGAACGGGTAGCAGTGCAGCAGCGTGACCGGCATGCGCGCGATCTCGGGCATCCGGAGGAGGTCGGTGAGGAGCAGGGGGTCGGAGCGGCGCAGGTCCATGTCCCGGTCGCCGAGACCGACGTGGAGCTGCAGGGGAAGGCCCAGCTCGGCCGCCTCGTGGATGCCGAACGCGATGAGCCTCGGATCGCTGAGCCGGACCGAGCCGGTCCGTTCCACGTCCCTGAGCCACGCCGCCACGTGACGTTCGACCTGCGCATCGGTCGGACGGCTCAGGTCGACGTCGAACCCCGCGCGGTAGGCAAGCACCGACTTCACGGCGACGCCACCACGCGCCCGCTCGGCGAGCAGCGTGCGGAACGCGGCGGCATACGCCGGTGGCTCGGTCCCGTCGGCCACGAGCGACTCGGCGAGCGACTCGAGCCGCACGACTTCGCGGGCGCGTCCACCAGAGGTGGCGGCCAGCTCGGCCGGGGTCAGCAGGTCGTCCGCGCGATGCCCGGTGTCGACGAGCCAGTCGCTGACCCCCGCCGTGGCGAGGAAGCGCCGGTTGACCTCGTCCTCACCGAGCGCGGACCGTCGGGTCCAGTAGTCGTCGCGGCTCGCGTGGCGGTCGAGCCCGAGCACGGGAGCGCACCACGCACGGACCGCGAGACCCACCTGGCTGTCGAACGGGTCGACGCCGGGAGGCAGGGGCTCGGTGTCGGCCTCGTTGAGGGCGTCGCCGTATTCCGCCCTGCTCGGTGCCGCACGGAAGGCGCCGTGCACGTGGTGGTCGACGAGGGCGGTGGCGTCGAGCTCGGCGAGCAGGTCGCGCGCGGCTCCGTCGAGGCCGGGTGTCATCTCAGATCGACCACGCGAGTCGGAGACGCTCGCAGAGCTGCTCGGGTGCCAGGCCCGCAAAGGCGTCGCGCTCGTGGCGTCGGACGGCGAGCAGTGCAGCCGCCGAACGCTCACCCAGGATGCGCTCGGCGACCGATCCGCTGAAGGCGTCGAGGATCGCACGCTGGTCGGTCAGGACGAGCGAGAGTCCGGACCGGGCGCGTTCGGCGTTGTCGAGCTTCCCTGTGTCACGGACGGTTTCGGGCGGGAGCGGCAGCCGGCGCTCGATGCCGTCATGGGCCAGACCGATGAGCACGGCCGAGGCGAGGTAGGGGTTTGCCGACGGGTCGACGAGCTTGACCTCGACGTTCGCCCCGTGCGGGTTCGACGGTCCGCCCGCGAGGAATCGCACTGCTGCCTCGCGGTTCTCGGCGCCCCAGCAGAGCGTCGCTCCCGACCACAGACCCGGTCGGAGTCGACGACCCGAGACGATCGAGCCCGTGAGCACGGCCTGCGCCCCGACGAGCCCGTCGAGAAGCCCGGCGATGGCGTGTCCACCCGACGTCGAGATGTGGTGCGGTGTCGTGAACGCCCGATCGTCGAAGAGGTTGACGCCCTCGGAGGCGAGGGAGAGGTGCTGGTGCGCGCCGTTGCCGACCGTGCCGGCGAAGGGGACCGGTGAGAAGGAGGCCGCCAGTCCGTGTGCGCGCGTGACGATCCCGATGACGGTCTTGAGCAGGATCACCGAGTCCGCGGCGTCGACCGGCGACTCCGGCGCGAGCGACACCTCGATCTGGTGAGCGCCGTACTCCGCGTGGAGCTGCTCGATGCCGAGCCCCGCGGCTGTGGCGACGTCGACGATCTCGCCGATGAGTGCCGACCGGTCGACGAGCGCAGACAGGCCGTAGGGCGTCCAGGCTCCGGACGGGAGCGCCGATCCGTCAGGGGCGACGAGGACGAACTCGAGCTCGTGCCCGACGCGTGCGGTCAGGCCGTCGGCCGCGAGGCGGGCCACGGTCTCGGTGAGGACGTGCCGCGGCGCGGTCGGGTCCGGCTCGCCGTCCTGCGTCACCACGTGCGTCGGCCCAGCGGCCAGCCCGCCGGGCAACACGCGTACGCGCTCGGGCACGAGACGCAGGCGCAGGTCGCCGACCGCGTCGTAGAACGGCGTGAACTGGATGGAGCCGTCGAGGGAGTAGCCGTGGTGGACGGGCGACATGCCGGCGCCGGCGGCCACGAAGGCGGCCGTGCGCTCGACGGGCATCGACTTCGCGTGGACGAGGTTGGAGGCGTTGGTCGCCCACCCCGCCACGACGCGTACGCCCTGGCGGGTGAGGGACTCGGTGAGGTCGTCGGCGTCCGGCACGCTCGAGCTCATGACGGAAGTCTGCCCCCGCCGAGCCCGTTCCGTCGCCCAACTGCCGGACCCGGGCGGACCCGGGCGGACCCGGGAGCATCACCTGACCTGGTGAAAAGCCTCGTCTCGCTCGCGCCCGACGCCGCTACCATCGAGGGAAGCGGTTCCGGCGCCGTGAGGTGGGCCGATGGGGACGAGCATTGACGTGACACTCCACGAGCGTGGGGCCGATGCCGCGCGGGTCGACCTGCTGCATCGACAGTTCCGTCAGGAGCTGCGGCACGTGGACGCCGTCGACGTCGTGCCGTCCCCGGCACCCCGACCCGATGGGGTCGAGCCGGGTGCGCGCGGGCTGGACCCGGAGACGGTGAACGCCCTGGCCGTCGCCGTGATCGGATCGGGTGGCCTCGCGGGGCTCATCTCGTCGGTGCGCGCGTGGCTGGGGCGGGCGCCCGAGGAGACCAGGACGGTGCGGCTCGAGATCAGCGGCGACGTCATCGAGCTGTCCGGGGCCACCTCCGTCGAGCAGGAGGACCTGCTCAGGATCTTCCTGGCACGGCACGGGGCACCGTCGCCATGAACGACACCGCGGCGGCCGGCGCCCGGCGGGCGCTCATCATCGCCAACGACACCTACGACCACGCGAGCCTCGGCCAGCTGCGCGCCCCCGAGGCCGACGCGCGGGCCCTCGCGGCCGTCCTCGGCGACCCGGAGATCGGCGGCTTCGAGGTGTCGATCGTCCACAACGCCGCCTCCTACGAGGTGCAGTCGCACATCGACGACCTCTTCACGGAAAGTCGCCCGGACGACCTGCTGCTGCTGCACTTCTCGGGCCACGGGCTCAAGAGCGACTCGGGTGAGCTCTTCGTCGCGGCCCGCAACACGCGCCCGGACCGGCTCGGATCCACGGCCGTGCCAGCGGACTTCATCCAGCGCTGCATGCGCACCGCGCGAGCGCGCACCATCGTGCTCTTCCTCGACTGCTGCTACGGCGGTGCCTTCGGCGAGGGCGTCGCGGTTCGGGCGGCCGGACCGGTGAACGTCATGGAGAGCTTCCCGGCCGGGCGCCTGGGAGGTGGCCGCGGACGCGCGGTGATCAGTGCCTCGAGCGCCATGGAGTACGCGTTCGAGGGGACGACGTTGACCACCGACCACGAGGTCCAGCCGTCCGTCTTCACCTCGGCCGTCGTCCATGGCCTGCAGACGGGCGAGGCGGACCGCGACGAGGACGGCCTCGTGTCGCTGGGCGAGCTCTACGACTACGTCTTCGACCGGGTGCGGGAGCAGAACCCCCGCCAGACGCCGGGCCGCGACGTCGAGATGTCCGGTGACGTCTACCTCGCGAAGAGTCGGCACAAGAAGGTGCGGCCGGTGCCGATCCCGGAGGCCATCGTGGCGGCCCTGCGTGAGCCCGACCCGACCTACCGACGCGGTGCCGTCGTCGAGCTCCGCGACCGGCTCGGACACCCCGACCTGGGCGTCGCCCTCGGAGCGCTCGAGGCCCTGCAGGCCGTGGCCCGCGCCGACACGAAGTCCGTCGCCGACGATGCCGCCGCGGTCATCGGAGCCTCGGCGCCGCGGGTCAGCCCTCCGACACTGGACTTCGGCGAGCTCGCCTACGGGGCCGCGGTTGCCGTCGAGCGCGAGCTCCACGTGGACGGCGTCCCGCTGGCACGACAGGTTCGCGCCGAGGCCGACCCACCACTCAGCGCCGTCGTGGACGGTTCCGTCGTCACCGTGACCTTCTCACCGACCGACCGGCCGTATGCCGGCAGCATCACCCTGACGAGTCCGACGGGGTCCGTCGTCGTGCCGGTCACCGCCTCGGTCGGTCGCCGGACGGGGTTCCTCGAGTCGCCCGCGCGCGCGCCCGAGGCCGCACCGGACGGCGCTACGGAGTCCACCCCCCACTCCGAGACGGACGACGAGGAGTTCGTCGGACGACGCCTCGTGCCCGTGGAGACACCAGGCGACGATACGTCCGTGCCAGCACCTGCACCGGCCCCGCCGGCCACGGCGGCCACGGCGGCCACGGCGGCCACGGCGGCCACCGTCGGGGCGCCGACCGCTGCCTCGGCGGAAGCCGACTCGGGCGGGGCGCCGGTGCCCTCCGCTCCGGCCGCGGCACCCGACGAGCCTGCCGGACCCACCGATCACGCCGGCCCTCCAGCCCGCACCGACGCGGCCACGGCCACAGCCGCAACCCGCGCGACGGTGCCTCCGTGGCGACGAGTCGCAGGTGGGGCGACCCTCCTCGCTGGCCTTCTCCTCCTCCTGAGCATCTTCCTGCCCTGGTTCGACGGCGGCACCTACGCCGACAACGCACCCGAGCAGCTCCCCGCAGTAATCACCCGGGGCGTGCTGGCTCTGACCGCCGGGGTCACGATGCTCGTGCCCCGGGTCCGGGCCCCTGTCGCGGTGGCGCTGCTCACGTCGACCGGCGCCGCTTGCGGTGCAGGCTCACTCACCCTCGTCGGGGTGTTCAACGCGTCCGGCGCCGACCGTGTCGACGCCGGCTGGCTGGTGGCGTTGGTCGGTGAGCTCCTCGTCGGGGGGACGGCGCTGGCGACCCTGCTGGCCGTGACGTCGCGGACCCGGGTGCCGTTCCGACGGTTCGACCAGCGGGCCTGGACATCGGTCGTGGCCCTGGGTCTCGGGATCGCCACGACCGCCGTCTTCATCGCGTACGCCGTTCACGTCGCCGATCAGGCCTCGACGTACTGGGGGGCTGTCACGTTGCTCTGGGGTCTGCTGACCCTGGCGTTCACCGTGTCCGCAGTGCTGCTCGAGGCCGCCGTGGGTCGCGCGCTGCTCGCCGGGTGGGCGGTGGGCGCCCTGAGCTGGTCGGTGTCGGAGTGGGTCTACCTCACGCGCATGAACTTCGATCCACACGCCGTTCCGATGCTGACCTTCGCGTGCGGGCTGCTCCTGCTGGCAGCAGCGTTACTCCGGGGCCCGTCGAGCAAGGCAGCATCTGCGACCACCTGATCGGTCGCGACGTCGCGCACCAGATCGCGCGCTCCATGTCGTCAGGACGCACCAGTCGCGCGATCTCGCGCCCGACGAGCCGGGTCCGCGCCGGACACCTACCCGAAACGCACGAACGACCCCGCCCGATCGAGGACGAGGTCGTTGCTGGTGGAGCCAAGGGGACTCGAACCCCTAACCCCCTGCTTGCAAAGCAGGTGCGCTACCAATTGCGCCATGGCCCCGAGTGGGGGAGAGCGGCTCAGGCCGAGGTGTCGGCCTCGTCGGTCGCCGTGGGAGCGGTGGCCGGTGCGACGGGCGCGTGCACGTCGTCAGTGGCCTGGGTCCACAGGTCCTGCTCGGCCTGCTGCTGCTTCGCCTTCTTGCGGAGGAAGACGACGCCGGCGACGGCTGCACCGACGAGGGCGAGACGCTTCAGCATGCGAGGGATCCTCTCCGTGGTGGCGGTGATGGTGGGCCTAGGAGGACTTGAACCTCCGACCTCTTCCTTATCAGGGAAGCGCTCTAACCGTCTGAGCTATAGGCCCATCGTCACCTTCGCGCGGCCGATCCACACCATCAGAGATGACGACCGGACGCGAGGGGAAACGTTACCCGATGCACCTCGCCTCATACAAAACGGCCCCCACCCGCGAGGGTGGGGGCCGCTTGCGTATGCCGTGTGGCCGCGTCGGTGACGCCGGCCGGGAGCCCGACGCGGCACCGACCGAGACCGGTCAGTCGTCGGTGAGCGTCAGCTGCACGCCGCCGACCAGGGCCGAGCAGATGTTGTAGAGGAAGGCCATGACGGTCGCGATCGCCGTCATGAGGATGACGTCGATGACACCGATGACGATCGAGAGGGACACGACGCGGCCGAAGCCGACGTAGTCCTTGATCGAGAACGGGTCGGACGTCGTCGTCTGGAGCGACTGGAGCACACCTTCGACGTCGGAGAAGACGTTCATCGTCGACAGGATCATCCACAGGACGGCCGTGAGGATGACGCCGGCGATGCCGAGGGCGACGGAGAGCAGGAAGCTCATCTTCATGACCGACCACGGGTCGACGCGCGCGACGGCGAGGCGGACGCGGCGCGGGCCCTTGGGCTTGCGGTGCGCGGTCGCGGTGCGCGCACCGGCCGCCGTGGACGACGCGGCACCCGACTGGCCGGAGCCGACCCGCTGCGTCGGGGCGGTGCGGTTGGTGACCGCACCCCGCGAGAGCGAGGTGGCCGGGTCGGCGCTCGAGGCACCCGACGTGCTGCCGGACGACCCGCTCGACCCGCTCGCGGCGTAGTAGGAGCCGTTCTGGCCCTGGTCGTCGGTGAAGCCGGAGCCGCTGCCCGTCCGGGTCGACGTGCCGGGGCCGCTCACGGAGCCCTCAGGGCTGGTCGCGCTCATTCGTCACCTCCGTTGTCGGTGTCCGACGAGCTCGCCTCGTCACCCGACGTCTGGTCCGACGGTACGCCATCGGCGCCGGGAACCGTAGCGGGCGCTCCCGGAGCGGACGACGCGTCGCCCTCGGCACCCTCGCCGTCCTCGACCTCGGTGACGATGGCGGACTCGGCGTTGCGGGCCACCGCCACGATCGAGTCACCCTTGTCGGGCGTCGCGAACTTCACGCCCTGCGACGAGCGCCCGGTGTGGCGCACCTCGTCGACGCGCGAGCGCACGATCTTGCCCTTCTCCATGACGACCATGACCTCGTCGGTGTCGATGACCGTGAGGGCGCCGACTAGGTCGCCGCCCTTGTCGGACAGCTTGGCGACCTTGATACCCAGGCCGCCACGCCCCTGCAGGCGGTACTCCGACACCGGGGTGCGCTTCGCGAGGCCGTTCTCGAAGACGACGAAGACGTCCGGGCTCTCGCCCTCCTCGACGACCGACATGGCGAGCAGGTCGTCGCCGTCGCGGAACTTCATGCCCGTGACGCCCGAGGTCGAGCGACCCATCGGGCGCAGCGCCTCGTCGGTCGCGGTGAAGCGCACCGACTGGCCCTTGCGCGAGACGAGCAGCAGGTCGTCGCGGTTGGAGGCGAGGCCGGCGCCGACGAGCTCGTCGCCCTCGCGGAGGTTGACCGCGATGAGGCCGCCGGAGCGGTTGGAGTCGTAGTCGGCCAGGCGCGTCTTCTTGACGAGGCCTGCGCGGGTGGCGAGGACGAGGTAGTCGGCCTTGGCGTAGTCACGGACCGCGAGCACCTGGGCGATCTGCTCGCCGGGCTGGAAGGCGAGCAGGTTGGCCACGTGCTGGCCCTTGCTGTCGCGAGAGCCCTCGGGCAGCTCGTAGGCCTTGGCGCGGTAGACGCGGCCGAGGTTGGTGAAGAAGAGCAGCCAGTGGTGGGTCGTCGTCGTGAAGAAGTGCTCGACGACGTCCTCCCCACGCAGCGAGGCGCCGCGCACGCCCTTGCCGCCGCGCTTCTGCGAGCGGTACTGGTCGACGCGCGTGCGCTTGGCGTAGCCGCCACGGGTGATCGTGACGACGACGTCCTCCTCGGGGATGAGGTCCTCCATCGACATGTCGCCGTCGAACGGCACGATCGTCGTGCGTCGCTCGTCGCCGTAGCGCTCGACGATGCCGGCGAGCTCCGAGCTGACGATCTCGCGCTGGCGGACCGGCGAGGCGAGGATCGCGGTGTACTCGTCGATGAGGGCCTGCAGCTCGTCGTGGGCCTCGATGAGCTTCTCGCGCTCGAGGGCCGCAAGGCGGCGCAGCTGCATGTTGAGGATCGCGTTGGCCTGGATCTCGTCGATCTCGAGCAGCTCGATGAGGCCGTCGCGGGCGATGTCGACGGTGCGCGACCCACGGATGAGGGCGATGACCTCGTCGAGACGGTCGAGCGCCTTGAGCAGACCGCGCAGGATGTGGATGTCGGCTTCGGCCTTGCGCAGGCGGAAGGTCGTGCGCCGGACGATGACCTCGACCTGGTGGTCGACCCAGTGCCGGATGAAGCCGTCGAGCGGCAGCGTGCGCGGCACCTCGTCGACGAGGGCGAGCATGTTGGCGCCGAACGTCGTCTGCAGCTGGGTGTGCTTGTAGAGGTTGTTGAGCACGACCTTGGCCACGGCGTCACGCTTGAGCGTGATGACGAGACGCTGGCCGGTGCGGCCCGAGGTCTCGTCGTTGATGTCGGCGATGCCGGAGATCTTGCCGTCCTTGACGAGGTCGGCGATCTTCATCGCGAGCATGTCGGGGTTGACCTGGTACGGAAGCTCCTTGACGACCAGGCACTGCCGGTTGCGGATCTCCTCGACCTCGACGACGGCCCGCATGATGATCGAGCCGCGGCCCGTGCGGTAGGCGTCCTCGATGCCCTTGTGCCCCATGATCAGGGCACCGGTGGGGAAGTCCGGGCCCTTGATGATCCCGAGGAGCGCCTCGAGGAGGTCCTCGCGCGAGATGTCCGGGTGGTCGAGGTAGTACTGCGCGCCCGCCGCGACCTCGCGGAGGTTGTGCGACGGGATCTGCGTCGCCATGCCGACCGCGATGCCGGCCGAGCCGTTGACGAGCAGGTTGGGGAAGCGGCTGGGCAGCACGGCCGGCTGCATCGTCTTGCCGTCGTAGTTTGGGACGAAGTCGACGGTGTCCTGCTCGATGTCGCGGACCATCTCCATCGCGATCGAGGCCATCCGGCACTCGGTGTATCGCGGGGCGGCCGCGCCGTCGTTGCCGCGGGAACCGAAGTTGCCCTGGCCGTCGACGAGCGGGTAGCGCAGCGACCAGTCCTGCACGAGGCGCACCAGGGCGTCGTAGATCGCCGAGTCGCCGTGCGGGTGGTAGTGACCCATGACGTCGCCGACGACGCGAGCGCACTTGTTGTAGCCGCGGTCGGGGCGGTAGCCGCCGTCGTACATCGCGTAGACGATGCGGCGGTGCACGGGCTTGAGGCCGTCGCGCACGTCGGGCAGGGCGCGCGACACGATGACCGACATGGCGTACTCGATGTAGCTGCGCTGCATCTCGGTGTTGAGGTCGATCGGCTCGACCCGGTCGTGCTGCGGGAGATCGGTCGGCACGACGACGGCCCGGGCGTTCGGGTCGCCCTCGTCGTCGTCCGGGTCGGCGGCGTCCGGGTCGGGCCCGAGGATGTCCTCGATGCTCTGGTCGGGCGTCTCGTCACCCTGGTCGGGCGTCTCGTTGACGTCGTCTCCGTCGTTGGGAGGCAGGTCGTCGCTCACGTCAGATCCCTTTGTCTCTCAGTCACATTCGTACAGTTCGTGGGGCGCCGCTGATGGCGTATGCCGTGTCGTGCGTTTCACGTGGAACGTCCCGTCCCAGCGGGGGCGGGCGAACGGCATACGCCCTCGTGGCCTAGATGTCGAGGAACTTCACGTCGCGGGCGTTCTTCTGGATGAAGGAACGCCGGGACTCGACGTCCTCACCCATGAGGACGGCGAAGACCTCGTCGGCCTTGGCGGCGTCGTCGAGCGTGACCTGGAGCAGCGTGCGGCTGTTCTGGTCCATCGTCGTCTCACCGAGCTCGGAGTAGTTCATCTCTCCGAGGCCCTTGTAGCGCTGGATCGGGTTGTCCTTCGGCAGCCGCCAGCCCTTGCTCTCGCCCAGGGCGCGCAAGCCGTCGCGCTCCTTGTCGGAGTAGGCGAACTGGTGGTCGATGCCGTTGCTCCACCGCAGGCGGAAGAGCGGAGGCTGCGCGAGGTAGACGTAGCCGGCCTCGATGAGCGGGCGCATGAACCGGAAGAGCAGCGTCAGCAGGAGCGTGCGGATGTGCATGCCGTCGACGTCGGCATCGGCCATGAGCACGATCTTGTGGTAGCGAGCCTTCTCGATGTCGAAGTCCTCGCCGATGCCGGTGCCGAAGGCGGAGATGAGCGCCTGGACCTCGTTGTTGGCGAGGATCTTGTCGATGCGCGCCTTCTCGACGTTGAGGATCTTGCCGCGGATCGGGAGGATCGCCTGGGTGTGCGGGTCACGGGCCTGGGTGGCCGAGCCGCCGGCGCTGTCACCCTCGACGATGAAGACCTCGGAAAGGCTCGGGTCCTTGCTCTGGCAGTCCTTGAGCTTGCCGGGCAGGCCGCCCGACTCGAGCAGGCCCTTGCGCCGGGTCGCCTCGCGGGCCTTGCGGGCCGCCATGCGCGCGGCCGCGGCCTGGACCGACTTGCGGACGATGTCCTTGCCCTCGTTGGGGTGCGCCCCGAGCCAGTGTCCGAACTCCTCGGTCATGGCGCGCTGGACGAAGCCCTTGACCTCGGAGTTGCCGAGCTTGGTCTTCGTCTGGCCCTCGAACTGCGGCTCGGCGAGCTTGACCGAGATGACGGCGGTGAGGCCCTCGCGGACGTCGTCGCCGGTGAGGTTCTCGTCCTTCTCCTTGAGGAGGTTCTGGCGGCGCGCGAAGTCGTTGACGAGCTTGGTCATCGCCGCGCGGAAGCCCTCTTCGTGGGTGCCGCCCTCATGGGTGTTGATCGCGTTGGCGTAGGTGTGCACCGACTCGCTGTAGGCGTTGGTCCACTGCATCGCGAGCTCCAGGCTGAGCGAGCGGGCCTCGTCCTCGACCTCGATCGAGATGACCTCGGGGTGCACCGGCTCGCTGCGCTTGCTGCCGTTGATGTGGTTGACGTAGTCGACGAGGCCGTTGTCGTAGCGGTAGCTGACCCGCTTGGCCGTGACCTTCTTCTTCTCGCCTGAGCCGGCGTCGGCCGCTGCGTCCTGGGGCTCGTCGTCCTCGGTCGACTCCTCGACGACCTCGAGGTCCTCGTCGAGGTCGTCGAGGTCGACGTCGCGGTCGCCCGCGGGCTGCTCGATGCGCTCGTCGACGAGGTTGATCGTCAGGCCCTTGTTGAGGAAGGCCATCTGCTGCATCCGGGCCCGGATGGTCTCGAAGTCGTAGTCGACGGTCTCGAAGATGTCGGCGTTGGCCCAGAAGGTGATCGTCGTGCCGGTCTCGTCGGTGGCCTCCTGCTTCTCGAGGGGGCCGTCGGGCACGCCGTCGGTGAAGCTCATCCGGAAGACGTGGCCCTTCTGGCGGACCGCGGCCTTGAGGCGGGTCGACAGGGCGTTGACGACGGAGCTGCCGACGCCGTGCAGGCCGCCGGAGACCTTGTAGCCGCCGCCACCGAACTTGCCGCCGGCGTGCAGCTGCGTGAGCACGAGCTCGACGGCGCTGATCTTCTCGACCGGGTGGATGTCGGTGGGGATGCCGCGGCCGTTGTCCTTGACCCGGACGCCGCCGTCGGCGAGGAGGGTGACGTCGATGGTGTCGGCGTAGCCGGCGAGCGACTCGTCCACGGCGTTGTCGACGATCTCGTAGACGAGGTGGTGCAGGCCGCGGGGACCGGTCGAGCCGATGTACATGCCGGGGCGCTTGCGCACGGCCTCAAGACCCTCGAGGACGGTGATCGCGCTCGCGTCGTAGTCGACGCCGTTGGGCCGGACGTCGGCCGGGACCGCCGGTGCCTCAGGGACCACGGGTGCCTCGGGGAGGGGAGCTGCTGTGTCGGTTGCTGCCACGGAGTCGGATCCGGTGGGACTGGGGGTGGTGCTGGTGGTGATCGGCTCGTCGGCGTCGGACACGGCTCTCCTCGGTGGTCAGACCTCATGCGGGCGGCTCGACGTGGACGTCGAGCCGCAACCTCATCAGTCTAACGGTCCGGGACCGCAAACCGTGCCCTCAGACGCGCGAAACGGGCACTTTCCGGCCCGAGAACCCGTGGATCCGAGGGGAGGATCACGCCCGGGGGCCTCAGCGCCCCTCAGGCACCCTCACTCGCCGCATCGCCGTCGGCGTCCCCACCCCTGCCGCCGACGCCCATTCTCCTCCATCCGGGACGTCCCGAGGGCCGTCGTCCACAGGGCGTCCAGGGCCTGACGGGACCGGCTCGCGGCCCCCGATCGTGGTGTCAGCAGGCAGGTCAGCCCGGGTATGCCGGGAGGCCGGGTCCCAGCGGAACCCGGCCTCCCGGCATACGACCTCGGTGGGGCGGATCCCCGCCGTCAGAGGATGCCACGGGCGTGGAACGCGGCCTTCACCGTGGCGGCGTCGGTCGCGCCGTAGAGCGCGGTCGCGGCGTCGACGGTCTTCTGCGCTGCCGCGGCCCACGTCGTCGACGGAACGTAGGAGAACTGCGCCTCGAGGATGATCCGCGTCGCCTTGTCCCGGCCGAAGGCCTTGTTGACGTCCCAGAGCGCGTGGCTCCAGATCTCACCGTCGTCGTGCACCTCGCCGGTGCGGTTGGCGACGGTCTTGGTCGTGTCGAGGCGGCGGATGCAGTGCGGCGTCGTCGAGGTGTAGGACGTCGAGTCCCAGTCCATGACGCACGCCCACGGGGTCGTGGCGGTGTCGGCCGAGTTGCCCTGCGACATCGTGGCCGCGAGGTAGTCGCCGAAGCCCTCACCGATGGCGCCCGCGTCCGAGCCGCTGCCGAAGCCCGGCACCTGGTCGTCCTGGACCGCGTGGCCGTACTCGTGCCACACGACCTCCTGGTCCTCGCCGTCGTCGACGCCGCCCGTGCCGATGGTGATGGTGTCCTGGCTCGGGGTGTACCAGGAGTTGTCCTGCGTCGTCGTGTTGACGCTGAGGTCCTGGGACTCGTGGTTGACGTCGGCGAAGCCGAGCGACTGGATGTAGGTCTGGACCCGGTCGACGGCGTAGTAGCTGTTGACCTGCTCGAAGCGGGTGTCGCTGCGCGTGTAGGGGAAGGAGAGCGTCGACGAGAACGCGCCGGGGTTCTTGCCCTTCTTGGCGTTCGTGACGTTGGCCCAGCTGCCCTTGAGGTAGCCCGAGCCGTCGAGGTTGGCGAGCGTCACCGTCTTGTAGGCCGAGGCGGGGACGGCGCTGTCGGCGTTGTTCGCGTCCTTGAGCGACTCGTTCTGCAGCGCGACGACGGGGTTGGGGTCGAAGACCTTTCCCGAGCCGTTCGCGAGGACGCGCTCGTCGGTGACCTTGGTGACCCGGCCGCTGCGGGCGTCGACGAGCACCTGCTTGTCCGCGTCGGTCGTGACCTGCCAGGCCAGCGTGGCCGGAGCACCGGCGACGCCCGGCACGACGACGAGTCGGCTCGCGCGGGCGTTGCCGTGGCCCTTCGCGGCGGTGGCGGCAGACGCGCGGGCGACACCCGGCGAGACCGAGGTGAGTCCGGTGACGGCGCGACGACCGTCGTCGACCGAGGCGGCGGAGCCCGTCGAGTGGACGGCGTACCAGCCGCCGAGCACCGGGACGCCGCGGTAGGTCTGGGCGTACCAGCTGTGCGAGCCGAGCAGGCTCTGGCGCACCTGGACGAGCGTGAGGTCCGCGGGCACGGAGGCACCGGCCGCGGCGGGGGCCGGAGCGGCGACGGAGCCGGTGGCCGCCGTCGAGAGGAGGGCGCCGACCGCGGCGACGACCGAGGCGGTGGCGATGAGA
This sequence comes from Terracoccus sp. 273MFTsu3.1, assembly GCF_000383675.1. Classification (GTDB taxonomy): domain Bacteria; phylum Actinomycetota; class Actinomycetes; order Actinomycetales; family Dermatophilaceae; genus Terrabacter. Next base: position 194,959 of record NZ_KB911820.1, read on the forward strand.
GGCGTACGACGCATGTCGAACCTTTCGAGGAGTGGGGGCCAACGACACAGGCAACCACGCGCGGGAGGTCTGCGTCGGGAAAGGATTCGTAAAGAGTTCCCCTCGTTTCGGCAGCCGTGCCCCGGGGCCCGCGGGCGGAACCGGGACGGGCTGTGACGACCCGGACACGGCACCCGAATCGTGACGTGCCCTGACGCCCGGCTGCGCGCCGCGGATCGGCACACTGCCCGGACAACCTTTCCGGGCAGGCGGCGGTCTGGAGTGGTGCCGGCACGTGCCGGGAAAGGCCGGGACAGGCCGGGACAGGGACCGACAGGGGACACAGGGGATGGACGACGCGGAACGCCGGGCCGACTTCACGGCCTACGTCAGGGCGCGCGAGCAGTCGCTCGCGCGCCTCGCGTACCTGCTGAGCGGGGACCGGGACGCCGCCGAGGACCTGCTGCAGAACGCCCTCGCCAAGGTCTACCGTCACTGGGACCGGGTGAGCGGCGCGGAGCTGCCCGACGCGTACGTGCGACGGCTCATGGTCAACGAGAACAACTCGCGCTGGCGCAACCTGCTGCGCCGCCACGAGTCACCGAGCAGCCACGTGCTCGAGGTGCTCGACCCGCCGGGAGCACCCGGTCTCGACCAGACCGCCTCGATCGACCTGTGGCAGCACGTGCAGTCCCTGCCGCGCCAGCAGCGGGCCGCCGTCGTGCTGCGCTATTACGAGGACCTCACCGAGGCCCAGACCGCAGAGGTGCTCGGCTGCTCCGTCGGCACCGTCAAGAGCCACACGAGCCGCGCGATCTCGGCGCTGCGCACCCGGATGAGCGAGGCGACCGCATGAACCCCGACGACCCCGGTCTCGAGCAGGTGCTCGCCGAGCGCGGCGAGGGCGTACGCGTCGTGGCCGACCTCGCGCAGCGCGCCATCGCCCGCGACCGCTCCAACCGACGCCGTGAGCTCGGCGCGGCCGCGCTCGCCGCGGGCCTCGTCCTGGCCGTCGCCGTGCCGGTCGCCTGGTCGGCGGTCCGGCCCACCGGCGAGCGCCCGCTGCCCGTCGGACCGTCGGAGTCGACGACCGCGCCCACCGGGCGACCTTCGACGCCGACCGGGACCCCGAGCACCGCCCCGACGCCGACGGCGATCCCGACCCTCAGCGCCGACGGTGCCCCGGTGCCCACAGTTCGCTTGGCCACGGGGGAGCCAACCGCCACGACGAACGTGCCCTACCTCGCGGACGGCGTCATCCATGACGGGACGCAGCAGATCGCGCTGACCGGCAAGCTCACCGGCGGATCACTGTCTCGCCTGGCCGGGGGCCGCTGGCTCGTGGCCCAGGGGGAGACCGGTGTCCACTACGTCGTGAGCAGGGCCGGGGCAACCGTGGTGCGCCTCGACGGCGAGACGAGCACGGTCAACGCCGACGGCAGCGTCTTCGTCATCGAGTCGCGAGGCTCGCTCACGGCGTACGACGCCGCAGGGAAGCGGCTCCGCCGCCTCGCCTCCACGACGTGCGACTGCACGCCCGACGGGGTCTCCGACGCGGAGTCGCCGGGCTACGACGCCGTCGGGATCGTCGGAGCCGTCGTCTACGCCAACCGCGGCTACACCGGTCGCGCCGTCGCCTGGGACGTCGCAGCGGGCACCCGACGCGACGTCAGCGGCTCGTTGGCCCTCGTCGACGCGGCCCGGTTCACGGCACTGGTCGCCCCCGACCCGAACGTCCCGCACCGCGAGACCTGTCACGAGCTGCGTGACCTCGCCTCCGGCCGGACGCTCTGGCGACTGTGCGGCCCGCTGCTCTTCCGATCGTTCTCGGCCGACGGGGCCTACCTGCTCGCGACCGGCCACATCGACGGTCTCGACGAGTCGCAGCTCAACCCTGACGGCACCTCCCGCTACGGCGGCCTCGTCGTCATTCGCACGAGCGACGCCAGCATCGTGCTCGAGGGCGGCATCGATGATCCCGGCGGCGTGGGCTCCCCGGTGTCCTACCGGATGGGTGACGACGAGCGGATCACCGTCCAGGTGGGCTCCACGACCGGGGACCGAGACCTGCAGCGATGCACCCTCGACGGCGCCTGCGAGGTCGTCGACGTGGGACGACCCCGGTGGAACCCCGACATCCCGGAGGGCGACGACCCCTACTTCCTGTCGGCGAACTGAGGGGTCTTCCTGCGCGAACGGCTCAGTCGTCGGCGAGGGTGCGCTCGAAGAGGGAGTGGATCGCCTCGGGCAGGTGCGGCTCCTGGAGCGTCACGTCACAGCCGGCCTCGTCGCAGACGACGGAGTAGATGTAGGCGTCGGGGTGGGTGCGCTCCGTCGAGGCGGCGATGCGCTGAAGCGTTGGAGCCGACAGCAGGTGCTGCCAGTCTTTCGCATCCCGCTCGGAGAGGTCGCCCAAGGCCAAGCGGCGCTCCCGCACCTGACCGGCGAAGCCGCCGGAGCGTCGGAGCAGCACCTGGGCGTCGGTGCCGGGGACCTGTCCCGAAGGGCCGCCCCCCGCTGGAGCCGGCGCCGGCGTAGAGCCGGCGACTCCGCCCGCGCCGCCGGCCGGGGAGCCCGGACCCGCGGTGAGCACCCCGACCTGCTCCCACGCCGAGCGCACCGCTGTCTGCTCGGCGGACCCGTCCCCGTGGGCGCTGCCCGCGGCGGCCACCGTGAGGCCGGCGAAGGTCGCGAAGTCACAGTCCGCCTTGATCCCGTCACCCGACACGACGGCATACCAGATCGCGCCCGGGGCCTCCCACGCGTTGCCGCCGATCGCGTCGGCCGCGAGCACAAAGGCGCGGTTGGGGATGCCGGAGTTGATGTGCACGCCGCCGTTGTCGTCCTGCGTGTCGACGTAGTCGTCCATGTGCGCCGGCTGCGGGTCCTTGCCCAGCCGCGCGTCGTCGTAGGCCGTCCCGGGGTTGCGCATGTCGCGCAGGGCGCGACCGTGGACCGAGGGGTTGAGCAGGTCGGCTCCGACGAGCCAGTCGGCCTGCGCGGCGCTCTGGCCCAGCGTCTTCTGCTTGACGAGCACGCCGAACACGTCGGAGATCGACTCGTTGAGCGCGCCCGACTGGCCCTGGTAGAGCAGGCCCGCGGTGTGCTCGGTGACGCCGTGCGCGAGCTCGTGCCCGATGACGTCGAGGCTCTGGGTGAACCGCTCGAAGACGACCCCGTCACCGTCGCCGAACACCATCTGCGAGCCGTCCCAGAAGGCGTTGTCGTAGTTGCGGCCGTAGTGGACCGTCGCGAGCAGCGGCATCCCCTTGCCGTCGAGCGAGTCGCGGTCGTAGGCCGTCGACCACAGCTCCCACGTCGCGCCGAGTCCGTCGTAGGCCTCGTTGACCGCGACGTCTCCGCTCGCGGCCGCGCCCTCGGTGCGCACCGTCGTGCCCGGGGTCGTCTGGGTGCCCTGGGCGTCGGCTATGGTGCGGTGCGGTCCAGAGCCGTGAGCCGTGGGCGACGTGATGTCCTCACGACGCGGGGCCCGGCGTGTCGTCGGGCGGGCCGTCGGCGTGTGCCGCGAGGAACGCAGCTCCTCGTCGTGACGCAGTGCCTCGCGGGCGTGGGCAGCCAGGACCGGCTCGTCGCTGGCTGCCATGGCCTCGAGCATGTACGGCGGGACGATCGCGCAGTGCGGCGTCCGGAGCGGCGTCAAGGTCTGCGGCGTTGGCTGCGTCGAGGTCATGACGACAGTCTGCGTCGGAACACCGACACCCGCCCTCCGAGCGGCCCTACAGTTCGCAGCGTGATCACGATCAACGTCGGGGGCCGCGAGTACGACTCGTGGGAGGCGCTGCCCGAGGACGTGCGGGCCCAGCTCCTCGCAGCCGGTGTCGACCCGGGACCGGACGGACGCCTCGACTCCCTCGACCTCGCGCGTGCTGGTGGCGCGCTCACGCGCCGGACCGTGGTCACCGGCCCCGACGGCGCGCCCCTGCCGCCCGTGGTCGCCCAGGTGCTCACCTCGATCGCGGACGCCGTCGGCTCGGCGCTGCGTGGCGACGGCGAGCAGATCGCGCCGGGAGCCGGAACACGGCCGATGGCCGAGCGTGAGACAGCACCGGCACCACCGGCGGGCCTCCCTGTCGTGGAGCGGCCGGCGGTCGAGGCCGACACCGAGGACGCCCAGGACGACGACGCCTCGGCGCCGGCGGGATCCCGGCGCGTGCCGCGGGTCCTGGCCTGGGTCGTCATCGCCGGCACCGTGCTGCTCGTCGCCACCGTCGTCGTCATCGGCCTGTCCGGGGTCTGAGTCCCGGCCGATCCGTGCGCGCGGCCGCTCAGCCGTAGGTGTCGCGCGGTCCTCGCGAGTCGGGGGAGCGCCGCATGCCGCGGTTCCACGACGGCGCGCTCGGCCCGACGACCTTGAGCTCGCTCACCGCGCCGGCCCCGATCTCCTCGTCGATCCGGGCGAGCAGCGACGAGGCGAGCAGGCGCATCTGCGTGGCCCACGCCGTCGAGTCGGCGCGCACCGTGAGGATGCCGTCGACGAAGGTGAGCGGCTCGACGTGTCCGGCGATGTCGGGCCCCACGATCTCGGGCCAGCGGCCCATGACCGAGCCGACCGCGACGTCGACCTTCCAGCCGCGGTCGAGCAGCAGCCGGTCGAGCTGGTCACCGAGCAGGGCCGGGTCGCGCCCGTCACGGGCCGAGCCGGACAGCACGGGCGCGTCGCCGATCGGGCGGCGGCGCCGCTTCGGCTTCATCCCCGGCCGCAGACCCTTCTCGGCCGCGCCGGCCCGAGCCCGCGCCAGGGCCGAGGCCGCCGCATCGGCGATCCGGGTGTCCTCGTCGGTCGGCTCGGGAGCGTCCTCGACGGCACCGGCCGCCGACTCGGGGGGCTCGTGTGCGGACGCGTCGTCACTCATCGTCGTCCTCCATCGCCTGCTCCTCGACCGACTCGTCGCTGCCGGGCTCGGCCGGAGCGGCCTGCCGTGGCTCGCGCACGGACGCGTCGCCGGCGGCCTCGGCCGGGACCGCGTGCAGCGGCTCGCTCACGGACGCGCTCGGGGACACGCCCGGTGACCCGCTCGGGGACACGGCGGCCTGCACCTGGCCGAGCACGACGGCATACGTCGTGCCGTTCTCGCGGAGCACGTCGGGCACGTCGGCCCCGACGGCGGCGGTGATGAGCACCTGCTCGCAGTCGGCGACGAGGGCCGCGAGCCGCTCGCGCCGGCCTGAGTCGAGCTCGGCGAAGACGTCGTCGAGCACGAGCACCGGGTCGTCGCCGAGGTCGCGCCGCAGGAGGCGGTATGCCGCGAGCTTGAGTCCCAGCGCGAAGCTCCACGACTCACCGTGGCTGGCGTAGCCCTTCGCGGGCAGCTCGCCGAGCGAGAGGACGAGGTCGTCACGGTGCGGTCCGACGAGGGAGATGCCCCGTTCGATCTCGCTGGAGCGCACCTGCTCGAGCGTCTCGAGCATCCCGGTCCGCAGCTCCTCGATCTCGGGGACCTCACCGGCCGCGAGCCGCTTGGCCAGGTCCTCGTGGAGGGAGCTCCGGTAGGTGGCGCGGGCGTTCGACGAGGCCGCGCTCACCGCGTCGTAGCACTCGGAGAGGTCGGGCACGAGGTCGCGCAGCAGCCGCAGCCGCGCGTAGAGCAGCTGGGCCCCGACCGAGGCGAGGTGGTCGTTCCACACGTCGAGGGTGTGCAGGGCCGCCTCGCGCGCCTCGTCGAGCGGCTGGTCGCCGTCGCGCGACGGGCGGGGCGGGCGACGGGCGCCCTTGCGGAGCACCGGCGCCGCCGACTTGAGCAGGGCGTTGCGCTGCTTGAGGATCTTGTCGTAGTCGGATCGGACCCCCGACCACCGTGGCTGTCGCTGCACGAGCAGCTCGTCGAGGAAGCGTCGTCGCTCCGACGGGTCGCCCTTGACGAGGGCGAGGTCCTCCGGCGCGAAGAGCACCGTGCGCACCGTACCGAGCACGTCGCGCGGTCGCGCGACGGGGGAGCGCCCGAGGCGGGCCCGGTTGGCGCGACCCGGCGTGATCTCGAGCTCGACCATCGTCTCGCGGTCGTCGCGGACGATGGCTCCACGCACGATCGCCTGGGCCGCGCCGAACCGCACGAGCGGCTGGTCGGTCGCCACCCGGTGCGACCCGAGCGTCGCGAGGTAGCCGACCGCCTCGACGAGGTTCGTCTTGCCCTGGCCGTTGAGACCCACGAGCGTGGTGACGCCCGGGGTCAGCGCCAGCTCGGCGCTCGGGTAGCTGCGGAAGTCCTTGAGGGTCAGGTGACGGACGTGCAAGGAGGGTGCGGCGCTCTGCTCAGGCCTTCGTGGCGGTCTTCTTGGCGGTCTTCTTCGCCGCGCGCTTCTGGCCGCGTGCGGAGTCGGCCATGTCGGTGGCCGTCGTCGCCGTCGCCCGACCCGAGGAGGCGGCCTTCTTCGCGGCGCCGACGTTGGCCTGCGACGCCGTCGCGGACGCGCGCTTGCTCGCCTGCTTCGTCGCGGAGCGACGCGAGGCGCCCTTCTTCGCCGCGGCCTTCTTGGCCGGGGCCGCCGGCACGTCGCCCTGGCGCAGCTTCTCGCCCTCGGCGATCGTCATGACCTGGTGCCCGCCGAACTGGCCACGCAGCGCCGCGACGGCCTGCATCGTCGGCGAGCTCGACTGGCGCGAGGCGAAGCGCGCGAAGAGCGATGCCGAGATGACCGGCATCGGCACGGAGAGGGCGATGGCCTCTTCGACGGTCCAGCGCCCCTCACCCGAGTCGTTGGTGTAGTCGGACACGTCGTCGAGGTGGGGGTTCTCCTCGAGCGCGTCGACCATGAGGTCGAGCAGCCAGGACCGCACGACGGTGCCGCGGCTCCACGCCTTGAAGGCTCCGGGGACGTCGGTGACGATGTCCTTCTTCTCGAGCAGCTCGTAGCCCTCGGCGTAGGCAGCCATGAGGCCGTACTCGATGCCGTTGTGGACCATCTTCGTGTAGTGCCCGGCGCCGACCTTCCCGGCGTGGACGAAGCCCTCCTCGCGGGGGCCCTCCGGCCGCAGCGCGTCGAAGATCGGCATCGCCCGGGTGACCCACTTCTTGTCACCACCGCACATGAGGCCGTAGCCGTTCTCGAGACCCCAGATGCCACCGCTGACGCCACAGTCGACGTAGCCGATCTTCTTCTCGCCGAGCAGCTTGGCGTTCTCGAAGTCGTCGGTGAAGCGCGAGTTGCCGCCGTCGATGACGAGGTCGCCCGGCTCGAGCAGGTCGGCGAGCTTGGCGACGGTCTCACGGGTCGGGTCGCCGGCCGGCACCATGACCCACACGACGCGCGGAGCCTCGAGAGCCTTGACGAGTGCCGGCAGCGTCCGCACGTCCGCGACGTCGGGGTTGCGGTCGAAGCCGATGACCTCGTGGCCCGCGCGACGCAACCGCTCGCGCATGTTGCCGCCCATCTTGCCGAGACCGATGAGACCGAGCTGCATGTCGCGAGCCTTTCTGCGGGGGAGTCTGCGGGAAGCGTGCGGGCGGAGCGGGTGGCGCGGTTCGAGGCTACGCCTGCCCGGCGGCATACGGCACCGGGTGCCCGAGCGCGCCGAACGCGCGGTCGGGAGGTCGGTGTCAGCTGGCGAAGCGGACCGGCATGAGGACGTAGCGGTAGCTGGTGTCGGGCTCGGAGTCGGCCTCCGCCTGTCCGGTCAGCACCGCCGGGCGGCTCGGCTGGGTGAACGAGAGCCGGCTCCAGGCGGTGCCGACGGCGTGCAGGCCGTCGAGGAGGAACTGCGGGTTGAACGCGATCTGGATCTCGGGGCCGTTGAGCGTCGCCTCGACGGCCTCCGAGGCCTGGGCGTCGTCGCCGGTGCCGGCCTCGATGGCGACCTGGCCGTCGGTGAACTTCAGCAGCACGGGGGTGTTGCGCTCGGCGACGAGGGCGACGCGCTTGACGGCCTCCTCCAGCGCCGCTGTCTCGACGACCGCCTCGGTGTCGACCGACGTCGGGAAGATCGAGGTGACCTTGGGGTACTCGCCGTCGAGCAGGCGCGTCGTCGCACGACGCTGGCCGGCCTCGAAGCCGATGAGGCCGTCGCCACCCTGACCGAGCGCGAGCTCGACGGAGCCGGACGCACCGAGCGCCCGGGCCGTGTCGGAGAGCTGGCGAGCCGGGATGAGCGCGACGTGGCTCGCGTCGGTGGCCGACGGGCTCCACGACAGCTCGCGCATCGCGAGGCGGTAGCGGTCGGTCGCGAGGAGGGTCACCTTGTCGCCGTCGATCTCCATCCGCACGCCCGTGAGGATCGGCAGGGTGTCGCCCTTGTCGGCGGCGATCGAGACCTGGGCGACCGCCTGGGTGAAGACGTCGCCGGCTATGGTGCCGCTCGTCTCGGGCGAGAGCGGCAGGGTCGGGTAGTCGGCGACCGGCATCTCGCGGAGCGCGAAGCGGGACGAGCCGCAGGCCACGTTGACCTTGCTGCCGTCGGTGCTGACGTCGATCGGCTTGTTGGGCAGGTTGCGCGAGATGTCGGCGAGCAGGCGGCCGAGCACGAGCACCTGCCCGGCCTCCGCGACGTCGGCCGGCACGGTGATGCGCGCGGACACCTCGTAGTCGAAGGCGGACAGCGTCAGCGTGCCGTCCTCGTTCGCGTCGACGAGCACGCCAGCGAGCACAGGAACCGGCGGGCGCGCCGGGAGCCCACGGGCCACCCAGGTCACGGCCTCGGCCAGGACGTCTCGCTCAACCCGAAACTTCACGGTGCACTCACTTCGACGGGGAAGGACATTGGGGCTCAGACACTAGTGCCTGCCGGTGACTGGCACCACAGACACTCCCCGAATCGCCGGAGCGGCGAAATCACACGATTCCCCGTCGGGTCCGTGGACCCTCCCGAGCCGGCCCTGGGCGTCCGGTCGGACCCTCGTTGTCGAGGCTCCCCTCTATGACTGGGATCTCGTCATAGTCATAGGTGCTGTGGATGCTGTGGACAACCCGCGTCGGCGCAGGTCAGCCCGCCGATGGGGGTGTGCACGGCGTGTGGGGTCGGGCCGGAGCCGACGGCCCCGCCCTGTGGACGGATCCCGGCCGTGCACATCGTCCTCACAGGCAGCCTGTGGGTTGTCCGCAGGTTTGCGAGCGTCGTCCACACGTTTCCACAGAGGCGTGTGGAAGAGCGATCGGGATATGTCCGATTTGAAATGATTGATGACTAGTCACCTGTGCACGATCCGGCCCCCTGCTTCCACAGAGTTGTCCACAGGCGGTGGACAACTCTCGCGGTCCCCGGTCTCGTCGCGTCTACGGGCCTCGGGTAACGGGGAGGTCACGCTGTGCACACAGGTGTGGACAAACCTGTGGACGGATGTGGACGTATGCCGCGAGCCCGGGCGGGTGCAGCCGTCCCCGAAGCGGCCGACTAGTCACCGACCGGTGCGATGACGCAGCGTCGTGACGCCGCGAGAAGACACTCGAAGAGGGCCTCGCCGTCCGGCACCGGCCCGAGCTGGGCGAAGATCTCGCTCGTCACGGCGCCGAGCAGCAGGGTCCACGCGGCCAGACCCTGGGTCAGGTCGACGGCGTCCAGTCGTGTCGCGGCGAACATCGGTGACTCGAGCATCGCGCCGACACCGGTCTCGGCGCGCGCCGGCACCAGGCCCAGCCATCGGGGGTCGGCGAGGCGGCCCGCTGCTCTGACGTCGTCGAGCAGGGCGACGAGCAGGACGAGGACGGCGGTGCCCGGCTCCTCGGTGCGCTCGGACGGGGCCTCGTAGTCTGGGACCGGGGAGCCGTAGATGAGCGCGAAGTCGTGCGGCCGGTTGATCGCCCACGCTCGCAGGGCGCGGCCGACGGAGTCCCATCGTGCCTCGAGGTCGTCGGGCGGGACCGTGTCGTGGGCGCTGCGGACGGCGGCGGCGAGTGACCAGTACGAGTCGACGATGAGGCGGGTGAGCAGCTCGTCGCGACTCTCGACGTAGCGGTAGATCCCGGACGAGACCATGCCGAGGTCGCGGGCGACGGCGCGCAGGCTGAGTGCGGCGGCCCCGTCGGTGGCCAGGTGCTCGCGGGCCACGCGGAGGATGTCGGCCTCGACGGCGAGCCGGTTGCGGGCGCGCTTGCCCAGCTGGGCGGCAGGCGTGTCGGCTGGTGCGTCGGCGGGTGCGCCGGTGGATGTGGGGTCGAGCGGGTCCATGGACCGAGCCTGCCACACAAGGCGAAAAAATGTGAGCGGTGCTCTTGCTTTCGTCGGGCTCTACTGCCACCATCGAAATGTGAGCAGTGCTCACGCCACGAACTCGAAGGAGCAGACCATGACGCACCACCTCGTCCTCGGCGCCGGCGGCGTCGGCCGCTCGACGACCGCCGCACTCGTCGCGCTCGGTCACACCGTGACCCTCGCGTCCCGCTCGGGTCGGGTCGACGAACGGCCCTGGCAGGACGCCCACCCCGACGCGGTCGAGGTCGTCGCCGTCGACGCGGGCGACGCGTCCGCGCTGACGGGCCTGGCGCGCGGCGCCGCGAGCATCGTCAACGCCGTCAACCCGCCCAGCTACACGACCTGGGACACCGACTGGCCGCCGATCGCGGCGGCCACCCTCGCCGCTGCCGAGGAGTCCGGGGCGGGCCTCGTCATCATCGGCAACCTCTACGGCTACGGCGAGGTCGAGGCGCCCATGCACGAGGGCGACCCGATGCGGCCGTCCGGACACAAGGGCTGCATCCGTGCCGACATGTGGACCGAGGCGCTGGCCCGCCACGAGGCCGGCCGCCTCCGCGTCACGGAGCTGCGCTCGAGCGACTACTTCGGACCGGGGACGACGCCGCGGACCAGCTACCTCAACGACGTCGTCATCGACGCGCTGCTCGCCGGCCGACCGCCCTTCGTGCCCGCCGGCCGCGCCGACGCGCCGCACTCGTGGACCTACGTCCCCGACGTCGGCCGGCTCGCAGCCCGGGTCGCCGCCGGCGACGATGGCTGGGGTCGGGCCTGGCACGTGCCGACGGCGCCTGCGCGCACGTTCGACGAGGCAGCGGGCGACGTCGCTCGCGTCGCCGGCGTCAAGCAGCGGCGGGTACGCGTGCTGCCCCGGCCGCTCGGCACCGCGGCCGGAGCGGTCGTCCCCTTCATGCGCGAGCTGCGCGAGACCCGCCATCAGTTCGAGCGGCCGTTCGTCCTCGACTCCGAGCTCACCCAGCGCACGTTCGGGCTCGCGCCGACCCCGTGGGACGAGGCGCTGGCGACGACCGTCGCCGCCCGCCGCGCCGCGAAGGCCGCGAAGCCGGACCGCACGGGAGCCGCGGCCTGACGTCCACGCGGCCCGACGGCATACGCCATCGGGCCGCGTCAGCGGGCGTGCTCGGACGTCAGTGCGACTGCTGGCGAATGCGGTTGGTCAGCTCGGTGACCTGGTTGTAGATCGCGCGGCGCTCACCCATGAGCTCGCGAATCTTGCGGTCGGCGTGCATCACCGTCGTGTGGTCGCGGCCGCCGAAGTGCTGGCCGATCTTCGGCAGGCTGAGGTCGGTCATCTCGCGGCACAGGTACATCGCGATCTGCCGAGCCGTCACGAGCTGGCGCGAGCGGCTCGAGCCGCAGAGGTCCTCGAGCGTCACGGCGTAGTAGGCGGCGGTCACCGCCATGATCGTCGCGGCGGTCACCTGGTTGGGCGTCTCGTTGGGCAGCACGTCCTTGAGCACGATGACCGCGAGGGGCAGGTCGACCGCCTGTCGGTTGAGGTTGCTGAAGGCCGTGACGCGGATGAGCGCGCCCTCGAGCTCGCGGATGTTCGTGCTGAAGTTCGTCGCGATGTACTCGAGGACGTCGTCCGGCACCTTCATCCGGTCCTGGATCGCCTTCTTGCGCAGGATCGCGATGCGGGTCTCGAGGTCAGGCGGCTGGACGTCGGTGAGCAGGCCCGACTCGAAGCGCGTGCGCATCCGGTCCTCGAAGCCCGACAGCTCACGCGGTGGCAGGTCACTCGTGATGACGATCTGCTTGTTCGCGTTGTGCAGCGTGTTGAAGGTGTGGAAGAACTCCTCCTGCGTCTGCAGCTTGCCCTGGAGGAACTGGATGTCGTCGATGAGGAGCACGTCGACGCTGCGGTAGCGGTTCTGGAACGCGCTCGCCTTGTCGTCGCGGATGCTGTTGATGAAGTCGTTGGTGAACTCCTCGGAGTTCACGTAGCGCACGCGGACGTTGGGGAACATCGTGCGGGCGTAGTGGCCGATCGCGTGCAGCAGGTGGGTCTTGCCCAGCCCGGACTCGCCGTAGACGAAGAGCGGGTTGTACGCCTTGGCCGGGGCCTCGGCCACCGCGACCGCGGCCGCGTGGGCGAAACGGTTGCTCGCGCCGATGACGAACGTGTCGAAGGTGTACTTCGGGTTGAGCCGCGTGTCGCCCGGCGAGCTGGGCTCCGGGCGCTGCTGCAGACGCAGCGGCCCGCTCTCGCCCCCGCTCAGCGGGTCCGGACCGAGCTCCATCCGCGTCTGCGCCTCGTATGCCGGCTGGCGCGGCTCGTCGAGGTCGGCGCCGTTGAGCGCGGGTGCGCTCTCGGCCAGGTCGCGGAGCGGGTTGTGAGCGGCCTGGCCGTAGCCGCCGTTCTGGTGCCCGCCGATGACGCCGGAGCCGTTGCCGGACGTCGAGCCGGAGCCGCCGCCGACCGGGCCGTGGCCCTGACCGCCGCGCGAGCCGTCGTGGACCTGGCCGCTCGGCTCGTCGGCGATCATGCCGAGGTCGGGCTCGAGGCTCTCGTCGACCGACACGGCGAGCTGGACCGGGTGGCCGAGCTGGCTCGCGAGGGCCTCGTGGATCTGCTCACGGACCCGCTGCTCGAGGAAGTCCTTGGTGAACGTGTTGGGTGCGCGCACGAGCGCCGTCTGGTCGAGCACGCCGACGAGGCGGCACAGCCGGACGAAGGCGCGCTCCTGGTTCGACAGGCCCACCGAGTCGAGGGTGCCGAGCGTCTGCTGCCAGATCTGCGCGTAATCGACGCCTGTCTCGGCCACCTGATCCCACCTGCCCCTGAGTCAATTCCGTTGCACCTGTTGCGATCCCGGCTCTGATCGTCTCGAGCAAGGGCTCGGGACCGCCGGGGTCGGACCTGCGGGGTCCGTCCGTGTCCTGGTGAACGATGCCCTGTTGTCCACACGTTTGTCCACAGCCTGTGCATGGGGTGGCGAGGATCGTGAGAGTCGAAAACCTACAGCCGCAGGCTCGCCGGTGACAATCGAGTCGTCCACAGATCTCCGGCTGGACGGCGTGTCGGCTTGCAATCGCCGTGGGACCTTCGAGGATCGTGGGTTTTGGCCTGCGCGCCCGGAGCGGCTCCGTCGGTTTGACCCCCTCTCGACGGCTCCCGTATCGTTGACCGAGCGTGTCTGCGACCTCTTTCGCATGCCCATGGCCCCGAGCCCGGCCCAGCCGGACCCCCTCGGCCCTCCACGGGCTTGCCGATTGCGGTCGCATCGGCCACCGACAGCCCCACAACGGGAGCCGGGCCGACGTCGTCGTGACGTCGGACGGGCCCCTGCAACCTACGGAGAACCTCGTGAGCAAGCGCACCTTCCAGCCGAACAACCGTCGCCGCGCCAAGACGCACGGCTTCCGCCTGCGCATGCGCACCCGCGCCGGCCGCGCCATCCTCGCCCGCCGCCGCAGCAAGGGCCGCGCCGAGCTCTCGGCCTGAGCAGCCGGAGGCCGCGGCGTGCTGCCGGCACGTCACCGACTGCGTGAGCGGGCGGACTTCACGACGGCAGTACGCGGGCCCGGCGCCAGCAGAGCAGGCGGGCGACTCATCGTCGTGCATGCCAACCGGACCGATGCGCGTGCGGAACTTCCGCCGCGCGTCGGTTTTGTTGTGTCCAAGGCCGTCGGCAACGCCGTCGTGCGCAACCGCACCAAGCGTCGGCTGCGCGCCAGCATCGCGACCCGGCTGACCGGCATACCGACTGGCCTCGACCTCGTCGTGCGCGCCAACCCGGCCGCGGCCGAGGCGTCGTGGGACGAGCTCGACCTCGCCGTCGGGCGCCAGCTCGAGAAGGCGTGCCGGCCATGAGCCCAACGGTCAACCAGGTGCTCGCGGCTCCGTTGGTGCTGGCGGTCCGCTTCTACCAGCGCTTCGTCTCCCCGCTCACCGGCCCCAGCTGCCGCTTCTACCCCAGCTGCTCCGCGTATGCCGTCACCGCTTTGACCCGGTTCGGCCCGGTTCGTGGGGGTTGGCTCGCGATCCGCAGGCTCGGTCGCTGCAACCCGTGGAACCCGGGCGGGGTCGACCCCGTTCCCCGGACGTGGGCCACGCGCAACGACGTGCGGCCGGAGGACTTCCGCCCGGCCGGAGCCACCGACGGCGAGCACGACCACCAGCACGACGAGCACGCCCCACACGCTGTCCCCCACGCGGTCTCCCGCCGCGAACCCACGACCTGACCAACCGGCATATGGTTGCCGATCAGTGGTGAGTGGCCCAGACACCTCGAGCCCGAGCTGAACCGGCCGGCCCACCAGACCACAGAGGAAACACGTGATCGACTTCTTCAACACCCTGCTCTATCCGATCAAGCTCGGTGAAGCCTGGGTCATGTACGGCTGGCACTGGCTCTTCGACAAGATCGGCCTCAACGGTGACCTGGCCGGCTGGGCCTGGGCCATGTCGATCGTCGGCCTCACGGTCGTCGTCCGCCTCCTGCTCATCCCGCTCTTCGTGCGCCAGATCCACTCCTCCCGCCGGATGCAGCTCATCCAGCCGGAGATGCAGAAGATCCAGAAGAAGTACAAGGGCAAGCGGGACCCGGAGTCCCAGAAGGCCCAGCAGGCCGAGATCATGGATCTCTACCGGCGCACGGGGACCAACCCGTTCAGCAGCTGCCTGCCGATCCTCATCCAGAGCCCCTTCTTCTTCGCGCTCTTCCAGCTGCTCAACAACCTCAAGGCCCAGGCCGAGGGCGTGCCCGGGCACGACGCGATCGGTCCGATCACCCGCGAGGTGGCGGCCCAGATCGAGAGCTCGACGATCTTCGGGGCCAAGCTGTCGGACTCGTTCCTGACGCCGGGCGCCAGCCTCAACGTCAAGATCCTCACGGCCGTCCTCATCATCCTCATGTCGGCCACGACGTTCACGACGCAGTACCAGCTGATGCGCAAGAACATGCCGGCGGCCGCGTTGGACAACCCGTTCGCGAAGCAGCAGAAGGTCCTGCTCTACCTGATGCCGATCTTCTTCGCGATCTCGGGCGTCAACTTCCCCATCGGTGTCCTGATCTACTGGCTCACGACGAACCTGTGGACCATGGGCCAGCAGTTCTACGTCATCCGCAACATGCCGGCTCCCGGGTCCGAGGCCGAGCGGGCCCGCCGAGAGCGGATGAAGCGCAAGGGCAAGGACATGCAGGAGCTCACCGTGCCGGGACTCGAGTCGACCGAGACCGTCCCCGACGACGCGCCCAAGTCGGGCCAGCGCCAGCAGCCGAAGGGCAAGAAGCGCGCCCGCACGCAGCCGACCAAGAATCGCCGCTGAGGTTCATCCACACACTTGTCCACACTGCCTTGGGGCCTCTGACCTGCGGAGACGTGAGTTGTCCACAGATCTTGCCCCGGTGAACGAAGGAGTTTCCAATGAGCGACACCCAGGCCACGGACGTCGAGACGCCCACGGACGCCACTGCCGAGCCCATCGCCGGTGGGACCAGTGGCGACACCACCGACCAGGTCACCGAGGTCCCCGAGCCCAGCCCGTCGGTCGACGCGTCCCAGGGCGACGACACGACGGAGACCGATGCGCCGGCCGAGGCCTCGGATGCGGCTGCTGACTCCGACGAGGCCGCTGCCGAGGACGACGGCAAGGCTGACAAGGCTGACAAGGGCGACAAGAAGTCCCGGGTCCGGATGCTCGAGCGCGAGGGTGAGGTGGCGGCCGACTTCCTCGAGACCCTCCTCGACATCGCCGACCTCGACGGGGACATCGACGTCGACGTCGACGGCGACCGTGCTGCGATCGCCATCGTCGACTCCGACGAGGGCCGCGTCCCGCGCCGCCTCGTCGGGACCGACGGCAAGGTGCTGGAGGCCCTGCAGGAGCTGACCCGACTGGCCGTGCAGGTCGAGACCGGCGAGCGGAGCCGCCTCATGCTCGACATCGCCGGTCACCGGGCGCAGCGTCGTTCGGCTCTCGTCGAGCTGGCCAAGGTCGCCATCGCCGAGGTGCAGGAGTCGGGGACGAAGCGCACGCTCGAGCCGATGACGGCCTTCGAGCGCAAGGTCGTGCACGACGAGGTCGCGGCCGCCGGTCTCGTGTCCGAGTCCGAGGGCGTCGACCCGCACCGTCACATCGTCATCCTCCCGGCCTGACCACGTCCCGTTTCACGTGAAACGGGTACCGACCGCTGCATCCCAGACGGCATCCACGAGGAGTGAGAGCGCGTGACCCACGAGGCTCTCGACCCGGCGGAGCTGCCGCCGACGCCGGCTGCCGCCTCGGCGGTCTTCGGCGACCGGCTCGCGCTGGCCAAGCACTTCGTGGCGATCCTGGCTGACACCGGGATCAGCCACGGCCTGATCGGCCCGCGCGAGACACCCCGGCTCTGGGACCGTCACGTGCTCAACTGCGGCGTCGTCCACGAGGCGATCCCCCGCACGCGGGAGACGCAGCGGGTCGTCGACGTGGGGTCGGGGGCCGGTCTACCCGGTCTGGCTCTGGCCATCGCGCGACCAGACCTCGAGCTGCACCTCGTCGAGCCGCTCGCGCGGCGAACCGGGTGGCTGTCGGGCACCGTCGCCCAGCTCGGTCTGACGAATGTCACGGTGCACACGGCGCGGGCCGAGACGATGTGGGACAGGCTGCACGCCCCGTGGGTCACGGCCCGGGCGGTGTCGCGCATCGTCCAGCTCGCCGAATGGACCCTTCCCCTGCTCGAGGCGGGCGGCAGCCTGCTCGCGCTCAAGGGGAGCAGTGCCGCCGACGAGCTGGCTGAGAGCCGGACGGCCCTGACGCGTCTCGGCGTCGTCGATGCCGGAGTGCACGAGTACGGCGCCGACCTCCTCGGTGAGCCCACCATCGTGCTCCAGGTGACGATCGGCGAGGTCGTGGACCGTCGGCGGTTCCGCTCGCGCCAACCCTCCAGTGCCGGATCGGCCCGCCGTCGGGCCGATCGACCGCGCGGTTCGCGACGCTCCGGCCCGGAAGCGGGCGGGCGTCCGCGCCATCAGCCATGATCGTGTCCAGACCATTTCGATGGATGACCCACGCGGATCTTGCCGCGGGCCGTCCCTCAACCCCGGAGGTGCACTGCCCGTGACGATGTCGACCAACCTGGGCTGGCCGAGCGAACCCGAGCCGGGACCGGAGCACCGACGTCTCGGGTGGCTGGCGCGCATGTTGGGCGTTTCACGTGAAACGAGTGATGAGCAGCAGGCCGAGTCGGGACGAGAGACGACAGGAGAGACGTCCGGAGAGACGTCGGGCGAGGCGGCGCGGGCCGAGACGGGCGACGTCGTCGAGACCCCGCGTCCGTCGGACCCCTCGTCGCGGACCGATGACGTGGGAGCGGCGCCCGGTGACAACGTGACCGACGAGTACGCCGTCGACGAGAACACCGGCGACGAGAACACCGGCGACGTCCAGCCCGGACAGGACGGTCCATCGGCTGACCTGGAGGGTCAACCGGACCCCCAAGTGGAGGACGCCCGAAGCGAGCCCGTGCCCTCGGAGACCGAGGCGCCGGGCGTGCAGCCAGATCCTGTCGAGCTCGGCCACGACCTTCCGAGCCACGACGAGGCGCCGGCGACGCCCGCGCACCAGATCCCCGACGAGGCCGCCGCCTTCGGCGAGCGTGAGGTGACGGAGCCGTCTGCAGGGGCGACCCGGAACGACCTGCCGGTCGAGGAGTCGGGGTCCACACCCGCCGAGCTGGAGGTGCCAGAGGGGGAGCCGGGGCAGAACGTGCTCACCGCCCCTGTGGACAACGCGGTGGACGACTCACCGGGAAACGCCTCTGTTGAACGGGAAATCACGTCGAACGAGGCTGGGGACAACGCTGTGGACGAAGCCCGACGCGCCTCCGAGCTCAGGGCCGACCACGCGGATCGTGAGGCCCTCGCTGCGGCGATCCCGACCGCCGGTCAGGACACCCCGCTGGCCATGGAGCTCGCCGAGAACGCGCGTCGCCGCATCCAGCTGACCGGCCGTCCGTTCCCGAAGCCCGTGGGTCCACGGGTGCTCACCGTCGCCAACCAGAAGGGGGGCGTCGGCAAAACTACGACGACGGTCAACGTCGCGGCCGCGCTCGCGCAGTCGGGGCTCAAGGCGCTCGTCATCGACCTCGACCCCCAGGGCAACGCCAGCACGGCTCTGGGGATCGACCACCACGCCGAGGTCCCGTCGATCTACGACGTGCTCGTCGAGGGCACCCCGCTGCTCGACGTCGTCCAGCGGTGCACCACGGTGGAGAACCTCTACTGCGCGCCGGCGACGATCGACCTCGCCGGTGCCGAGATCGAGCTGGTCTCGCTCGTAGCTCGTGAGTCGCGACTCCAGAAGGCCATCACGGCCGCGGCCGAGGCCGGGCACGAGTTCGACTACATCCTCATCGACTGCCCGCCCAGCCTGGGCCTGCTCACCGTCAACGCCATGGTCGCAGCCAGCGAGGTCTTCATCCCCATCCAGTGCGAGTACTACGCCCTCGAGGGACTCTCGCAGCTGCTCAAGAACATCGACCTCGTCAAGCGCCACCTCAACCCGGCGCTGCACGTCTCCACGATCCTGCTGACGATGTACGACGGTCGGACGCGCCTGTCGGCACAGGTCGCCGACGAGGTCCGTGAGCACTTCCCCGTAGAGGTGCTGAGGACGTCTGTTCCCCGTTCGGTCCGGGTGTCGGAGGCGCCGAGCTTCGGCGAGACCGTGATGACCTATGACCCGGCCAGCAGTGGTGCCCTGGCGTACCTCGAGGCGGCGGGCGAGATCGCCGACCGTGGAGCCGCTGGTCGCACCTGATCTGACTCGCTATGCGGCCCGAGCGGGGCCGTCACCTTCGGGTGGCGGCCCCGTTTCACGTGAAACGGTCAGTGCGGCTCGGCCTGACAGACCACTGACGCCCGGAGGCTGCGCACGTCGAGATTCGCCGTTTCACGTGAAACGGGCGACGCCTCGCCGACGCCTCGTCCGTGCCGACGTTCGTGCCGACTTTCGTGCCAACCCGAACGCCTCGGTAGCGTTTCACGTGAAACGCGACCGAGGCTGCTCAGCAGCAGGCGCCAGACTTCCAGACGTCCATTCGAGAACACGAGCAGCACCGAGGGGCCCGGCGTAGGCGTGCCCGTTCCACGTGAAACACTGGCGGCCGCCCAGACGCCGGGGCGCGGTTCACGTGGAACTTCGCCCATGGCGTGTCGACGCGGGGCCGCGACATGAGTCGGGTGCGCGGGCTGGACGGTCGCGTGCACCTAGACTGACCGACGGACGCGATGGCCGCGTCAGAGATGGTGAGGGGTTGGCGAATGGCGGAGAAGCGTCGAGCACTGGGTCGAGGCCTCGGGGCACTCATCCCGAGCGCGCCGAGCGGAGGCGCCGGTCGACCCGTGGACGTCTTCTTCACCGAGCAGAAGCAGGCGGAGCCCACCACGGCCGAGGCGTCCGAGGCGCCCTCCAGCGCCGACAGCCTCGCCGACCTGACGACGCGGGCGACCCCCGACGCCTCGAGCGCGCCGGCGTCCGGCAGCGACGCTGCGGTGTCGGTAGTCGAGACGACGAGCAGCGGGCTCGCTGTCGTCCCGGGTGCCGAGTTCGCCGAGCTCGACATCGACTCGATCCGTCCGAATCCCAAGCAGCCACGCACGGTCTTCGACGAGGACCACATGGGCGAGCTCGTGCACTCCATCCGCGAGATCGGCGTGCTCCAGCCCATCGTCGTGCGGCGCATCCCCACCGACCAGCTCGAGGAGGCCGAGGGCAAGACCTTCGAGCTCATCATGGGCGAGCGTCGCTGGCGTGCCTCGCAGGCTGCGGACCTGGGCGTCATCCCGGCCATCATCAAGGACACGAGCGACGACGACCTCCTGCGCGACGCGCTGCTGGAGAACCTCCACCGCAGCCAGCTCAACCCGCTCGAGGAGGCTGCGGCATACCAGCAGCTGCTCGACGACTTCGGCTGCTCCCACGAGGAGCTCGCCACGCGCATCGGTCGCTCGCGACCGCAGATCTCCAACACCCTGCGGCTGCTCAAGCTCCCGCCACTCGTCCAGCGACGCCTGGCGGCGGGGGTGCTGAGCGCCGGACACGCTCGCGCCCTGCTCGGCATGGCGGACGGCGCAGCGATGGAGCGGATGGCCCAGCGGATCGTGGCCGAGGGCCTGTCCGTGCGCAACGTCGAGGAGCTCGTGGCGCTCGGTGAGGGCAACGACGCGCCCAAGCCTCGCCGTCCGCGTGCAGGAAGCCGCCACCCGCAGCTCGACGACTTCACGTCGGGGCTCTCTGACCACCTCGAGACCCGGGTCGCGATCGCCCTGGGTCAGCGCAAGGGCAAGATCACCGTCGAGTTCGCCTCGATGGAGGACCTGCGCCGCATCCTCGGGCTCATGGGCATGGCGTCCCCGACGCGCGACTGACGCGCGCCACCCTTCAGAGCCAAGCCGGCGGCCGGGGGATGCGCACGACGGTGAGACCGTCGACGCGCAGGACATCGGCGCGGGGGTCCTGCTGCACCGCCTCGGCGATCGACGCGCACTCGGTCGGCGCGCACCACCGCGGGTAGAGGCCCTGTTGGTCGTAGAGCATGGACCGCACCGTGACGGCGGTCATCGTGCCCTGGGCTGTCGCCTTCCAGCGCGGCTCCATCCACATGACGACGGCGTCGCCGGGGTGCTGAGCCACCAGGGCTGCCGTGTCGCTGACGATGACGTCGTACTGGTCACGCGTCACCCGGTGCTCCCCGAGATCGGCGCGCCAGGAGACGACGCCGACCACGGCGATGAGCGCCAGAGCCACGAGGCCGGCGATCCGTGAAGGCCGAATTCCTCTGAGCAGCAAAGCCGCCGGCAGACACACCGCCGGCCACGCCCAGAGCGAAGCCCTGGTGCCGGTGACCACCCCGGAGTAGACGGTGAGCCCCGCCTCGAGTCCCACGACGACGACGACCGCGCCGAGCACGATGACGGCCGCGCGGCGCGTCCTGGAGTCGATGAGCGCCCACACGACGCAGATCACGGCGATGACCGCCGCCCATCCGAGAAGGATCATGAGGGAGGCGAACTGCGTGCCGTAGCGCCCGAGGTTGGTCGTGAGGTCGTCGAGGCTCTTGAGCGGGTTGGGCCGCCGCCAAGCCGAGATGACCAGGCCGAAGGTGCCGAACGCGAGCCAGTTGAAGGCGTAGACCGTCAGGACACCGATGCCGTACGACGCGACGAAGCCGACGGCGCCGACGAGCAGACGGCGCGTGGACTCGCCGAGCTCCGTGACGACGAACGCGAGGAACACCAGGGCGGCCACCGGCGGGTAGGACAGGATCGACAGGACGACGAAGACCGCCATCCAGAGCACGAGCATCCAGCGACGTCGGCGGGCCCAGGGGAGCGTCCACACGGCGGTGGCGGCAACGATCATCGAGGCCGAGAGCGTGCCGGGCCAGTAGATGAGGCGGATCCAGATCGCCGACACGAACACGGCGAAGGTGAGCACGAACGTGGCGAGCCGGGTCGGCGGTGCCAGCACGCGGACGAACCCCCACACGAAGGCGGAGTACGCCACGACGAAGATCGTGGACGCCACGACGATCGAGGTGCGCTGCCCGATGACGTACCAGTAGACGGTGTTGAGCCAGCGACCCTCGTAGAGGTTCCGGCTGAACTGCGCGGCCGACCCCGGCTCGTGGCGGCCCAGGGTGAACGGCCAGTCGTCGTGCCGGATGAACGGGTGTGCTATCTGGAGCACCGCGCCGGTCACGAGCAGGGCGAGGCACAGGGCGCCGAGGACCACCAGCCAGTCCGGCAGCGTGCGTCGGGGCCGCCACGACGGGCTCTCTCCCGTCGCCGGCTCCGCCGTGATGCTGGCGGTGTTGGTCATGCGGCCCCCTGGGTCCGGTTGGGGTCGGCCACACGGGCACAGCCCCCTGACTCTGCTCTCCCGCACCACGGTAACCCCAGGACCTGCACGGTCACTGGCACGACGCTGCCAGGACCCGGTGCGTGGCGGATCGGGTACGTCCACCAGGATCGAGCCACCGAGGCGAGAGGGCGGAGAGGACGAGGATGCCCGAGGGTCACACCATCCACGCGCTCGCCGATCGCCTCGACCGGGCCTTCCGGGGCCATGAGGTCGAGGCGTCGAGTCCGCAGGGCCGGTTCGCGGCCGACGCCGAGCGCCTGGACGGACGAGTCTTCGAGCGGGCCCAGGCGTGGGGCAAGCACCTGTTCGTCGAGATCGGGGACGCGACGCTGCACGTCCACCTCGGTCTGATCGGCATGTTTCCCGTGAAACATCTCGCCGGCGCCGCGCCACCGTCGCCGGTGGGAGCCGTCCGACTGCGGCTCGTGGGTCCCGAACACTGGGCCGATCTCCGCGGACCGATGATCTGCACCCTCGTCGACCGGGCGAGACAACGCGAGATCGTCGGGACGCTCGGACCCGACCCCTTGCGGCGTGGTCAACACGCGGATGCCGGCTGGGAGCGGATGCGCCGTAGCCGTCGCACCGTGGCGGAGCTGCTCATGGACCAGTCCGTCGTCGCCGGGGTCGGCAACGTCTACCGCTGCGAGGTGCTTCATCGTCTGGCGGTCGACCCGTTCACGAGAGGCGTGGACGTCTCCGAGGAGGTCTGGCGCGAGATCTGGGCCGACCTCGTGCTCCTCATGCCCCTCGGTCGCGCCTTCTCGCAGATCATCACCGTCCCGGACCAGGTCGAGGCCGCCGCCCGTGCGAAACGGTCGGGGCGAGCCCGTGAGATCAGCCGACGACTGACGGGGGAGCGGCTCGGCGACACCTTCGAACGGAGGTTCCTCGTCTACAAGCGCACCGGACAACCGTGCCCTAGATGCTCAAATCCCTTGCAGGAGAAGGAGATTGCCGGACGGCGTCTCTACTGGTGCCCCGCGTGCCAGGTGCGGCACTGAGACCCTCGCGACTCACCAGCCCCTGAACGGCGCTCGATCCAGGACGGGGATCTCGACGTAGTCGTGACAGCCCAGGACGGGCAGCAGCGCCCGGGGCGGCTGTGGCATCCGGGACCGGCCCTCGTCCTCCACGAGGTCGACGGGCGCGCCCAGGGTCAGCACCTCGTCCCGCAGCCGCATCCGCCCACCACCGGCCGCCCGGAGGTTGGCGAGCCAGTCGACGCCGCGGCCGTAGGTCAGGGCGATCGTCACGACGTCTCCCCGGTCGAAGGCCATGATCGGCACCCGGAAGACGCGCCCCGACCGCCTCCCGACGTGCTCGAGCTCGACGAACCAGCCATGGCCCGCCAGGTGGACGAGCGCTTTGTTGAGGAACCGCTTGTTCAGCTGCGTGACCGCACGAGGAATCGGCATCGTGACCTCCGCTCCCAGCCTCGCACCGGCGACGCGGGCCGGCATCCGGAACGTCTTCCTCGGCCCTGACGACGGAGAGCCACCTGCCACGCACTGCCCGGTCCGCCCGCCTAGGCTGGCGCCATGGCTTTCACCGGATCGCGGCCGTCGCCGACCCACGTGCTCGCCCACCTGTCCGACACCCACCTCATCGCCGGCGGCGGACTTCTCGCCGGTCACATCGACACCGAGGCGCAGCTGCGCAAGGCCCTAAAGCGGGTCGAGTCCTCGGGGGAACGGGTCGACGCCCTCGTGATCTCCGGTGACCTCGCCGACAGCGGCGACCCCGCCGCGTACGAGCTGCTGCGTGACATCGTCGACCCCGTCGTGACGCGGCTCGGTTGTGCCCTGGTCCTCACCGGCGGCAACCACGACGAACGTCGCCCGATGGCCCGCACGCTCCACGGCGTCGACACGGATGCCCCGCAGGACACCGTCACGGACTGCGGGGGGTTGCGCGTCATCGCCGTCGACTCCGCGGTGCCGGGCTATCACCACGGCGGCTTCTCCGACGACCAATACGCTTGGCTGGCAACGGAACTCGCTACACCAGCGGAGCACGGCACGATCCTCGTCATCCATCACGCGCCCATCACCTACCGATCTCCGGTGATGCAGCTGCTCGACTTCGACGACGTGGACCGACTGCGCGACGTCGTGGAGGGCAGCGACGTCCGTGCGGTCCTCAGCGGACACCTCCACGTCACGAGCTTCGGCGCGCTCGGTTCGGTCCCGGTCATCGTCGCGGGAGGTGTCAGCTACGTCGACGACGTCGGGGCGCCGCGTGAGCTGCTCATGGGCGTCGACGGTCCACAGTCGTGGAACCTCGTCGAGGTGCACGCCGACCAGGTCGTCGCCACCGTCGTGCCGATCGAGCAGCACAAGACGTGGCCCGCGCTCTCGGAGGCCGTCACGGAGTTCATGGAGACGGTGCCGGAGGCCGACCGTCGCGAGGTCTTCTCCCGGAAGCGCACGTGATCCGGCCATGCCTTTCCATGATCAAAATGTCGAGAACGGTGAGCCCCGATCGACGGGGGAGTGAGGGTCCGACACGCGGGCCGCACGCAGCGAGGAGTCAGACATGAGCCAGCTCGAGAAAGCCACGTCCGCAGATGGCACGATCATCGCCTTCGAGGCCTACGGGACGGGACCCGTCGCGGTCGTCGTCGGTGGCGCCTTCTGTGATCGCGGCGCGTTCCGGGACCTCGCCCAGGCGCTGGGCGAGCTGGGATTCACGGGGGTGACCTACGACCGCCGTGGACGCGGCGACAGCGGCGACACGCAGCCGTACGCGGTGGCCCGCGAGGTCGAGGACCTCACCGCCGTCATCGCGGCTGCAGGTGAGTCCGACTCTCCCGCCTACGCTTTCGGTGTCTCCTCCGGTGGTTCGCTCGTCATCGAGGCGATCGCCGGAGGCACCCCGATCGCCAAGGGATCGGCCATCGAGGTGCCCTACCGCAGCGACGCGTGGCCGGCGCCGGACGACTACATCGGTACCCTCGAGCGCTTCGAGGCGGCTGGTGACCGCGAGGGCATCCTGCGCTACTTCAACAACATCGTCGTCGGGATGCCCGACGAGATGGTCGAGAGCATGAAGGGCACACCGATGTGGGAGCCGATGCTCGCGATGACCTACACGGTCAAGTACGACGGTCTCTGCCTCGGCGGTGACGACCAGAACCTGCCCACCTCGACGCTGCGCCGCGTGACGGTGCCCTTCCTCGCGGTCTGCAGCAGCGGCACGATGCTGCCGGCACTGCACGACTCGGCCGCCGTCCTGGCCGACGCGCTGCCCGACGCCCGGGCGGTCGAGCTCCCCGGCGACTTCCACCAGGTGCCAGCGCCGGTGCTTGCTCCGGTCCTCGCGGACTTCTACCGCTCCTGACGAACTGGTGCCGGTGGGTTGCCTCGCAGGACAAGGCAACCCACCGGCATACGCCGTCTGTGCGTGGTCAGCCCGCCAGCAGGGCGAGCACGGGGTTGTGCTCCGGCGGCACGACCTCCCGCGGCGGTCCCGGAGGCGTGCCGTCACCGAACGGCGAACCACCGAGCTCCTCGCGGCCGTGCGGCGTCGCCCAGTTCTCGAGCGACGGGCCGAGAGGCACGACCCCCGTCGGGTTCACGTCGGTGTGCACGACGTAGTAGTGCCGCTTGATGTGCGTGAAGTCGACCGTGTCGCCGAAACCGGGCGTCTGGAAGAGGTCGCGCGCGTAGCCCCACAGGGCCGGCATCTCGATCAGCTTGCTCCGGTTGCACTTGAAGTGGCCGTGGTAGACGGGATCGAAGCGCACGAGCGTCGTGAAGAGGCGCACGTCGGCCTCGGTGATGTGGTCGCCGACGAGGTAGCGGCGGGTCGACAGTCGCTCCTCGAGCAGGTCGAGGTTCTCCCAGAGCCGGCGGTAGGCCTTGTCGTAGGCGTCCTGGGTGCCGGCAAAGCCGCAGCGGTAGACGCCGTTGTTGACGAAGCGGTAGATCGGCTCGCTCACGGACTCGATCTCGTCGGCGAGGGCCTCGGGGTACAGGTCGGGTGCACCGTCGCGGTGGTGGTCGCGCCACTGGGTCTCGAGGTCGACGGTGATCTGCTTGAAGTCGTTGGTCACCACGGCACCGGTCGGCACGTCGACGATCGCGGGGACGGTGATGCCGCGGGGGTACTCCGGGTCGCGCTTGAAGTAGGCGTCCTGGATGCGGGGGATCTGCAGCACCGGGTCGAGGCCGCCGGGGTCGAGGTCGAAGGTCCAGCTGCGCCGGTCGTGGGTCGGGCCGCAGATCCCCATCGACAGCGCGTCCTCGAGCCCGAGGAGCCGGCGCACGATGATCGCGCGGTTGGCCCACGGGCACGCCCGGGAGACGACGAGCCGGTAGCGGCCCGCTTCGACGGGGAAGCCGTCCCGACCGTCTGCGGTGATGCGGGTCGTGATGTAGTTCGTGTCGCGCTTGAAGCTCTTCTCGACATAGGTGCCCGGCTCGCTCATGCTCCCCACCCTAATTCGGTATGCGGCGTGGCCCGGGGAGCGCCCACGGCAACCCTCGACACGGCCCGGGCGCGACCGCGACAGCACCCCGGGGACGACCTGGAGGGCCACCCCGAGAGCAGCTCGACACGGCGGTTCTCGTGGTCATGGTGCCGACCGGGTGGGAGCGGGTCAGAATGGGGAGCATGAGGGCTGTGAGGAGACGCGATGCGTGAGCTCCGGCCCCTGACGCCCGACGCCGTCGGCGACCTCGTCGGAGCGTGTGCGCCGTGCACGTTCTGGCAGACGGTGCCGCGCAACGGCCACAGCGACGCCGGTCACCCGCTCGACGTGCTGGCCGAGTGGGTCGAGACGGTGACGGCCGAGTGGGGACCTCCTGGTCGGATCGCGTACGTCGACGGCACCCCGGCGGGGCACGTCGTCCTCGCACCGGCGCGGCACGTCGCGCGGCTCGCGGCCTTCCCGACCTCGCCACAGGACCCGTCGACGCTCATGCTCGTCACGGCGGTCACGAGGCCCGAGTACGCAGGACGGGGACTGCGCAAGGCCCTCGTGCAGTCCGCCGAGAAGGACGCCCTGCGCCACCGCACACGGTCCCTCGAGGCGGTGGCGGCGCGCCCGCTCGCCGTCTCGAGGCACGCCTGCGTGCTCGACGTCGCCTTCCTCGAGAAGGTCGGCTTCCGGGTCGAACGCGACCATCCGGCATACCCGCGGCTGCGGATCGACCTGCGCACGGCCATCACGTTGCGCGACGGAGCCGCGGCAGCGATCGTCCGAGCACTAGATCGGGTGCCCGGGGTGCGGCCGGTGCCCGACACGCACCCCAACGGCTCGAGCCACGCGCACGTGACCGACCGACGCTGAGCCGTCGAGACGGTCGCCCGCGATCAGCGGGCGGTCAGCCGACAGTGCGCTCGGCCCCCACCTGCTGGGCGTGCATCGTCTCGAGGTGTCGACGCAGGTCGTCGAGGCGCAGGACCCCGGTGCGCGACGTGTCGGCATCGCCGAGGTAGACGCGCTGGAGGGCCACGACGACGGCCTCGGCCACGTGGTCGAGGGTCTGTGCGTTGTCCAGGGCCGAGGCGTCCCCCTCGTGGCTGAGGTAGCCGAAGTCGAGGCGGACCGCCGGCATCCGCGTGCGTCGCAGCAGCGGCCACGTGCGAGCGTGAGCGCGGCAGTCCGTCAGGCCGGTGCGGGCCACGACCTCGCGCAGGAGCAGGTCGGCGAAGCTCTCGCCGATGACGGACCAGTCGGCGTGGGCGGCGTTGTCTGGGTGGCCGTAGAAGTAGGTGGCGGCTCCGTGAGCCGATCCCGTGGCGGAGTGGTCGGTGTGGAGCGAGAGCACGAGGTCGGCCTCGCAGGAGTTGGCGAAGGCCGCCCGCTCCTCGTCGGTGCCGCCGTCGGTGGCCTCGGTGCGGGTGAAGACGACGCTGACGCCGTGGGCGGAGAGCCGGCCCTCGATGCGGCGCGCGAGGTCGAGCGCGAGGCGGTCCTCGACGAGGCCGCGCAGGCCCCGGGCGCCGACGTCGCCGCCACCGTGTCCGGGGTCGAGCACGATCGTGCGTCCGCTGAGGCTGTAGCCGCTGCGACGGATCTGCTCGCGCTCGCGCAGGGCGTTCGCCGACCCGCCGCTGACGGACCGACGCAGCCCCGCGAAGGCTCGCATCGTCTCGGGTCCGACGGTGCCGTCGGGGACGAGCCCGACGGCGGCCTGGAAGGCGCGCAGGGCGGCGTCGGTGCTCGGTCCGTGGAGCCCGTCGACCTTGCCGGGCGTGAAGCCGAGCTCGACGAGCCGGGACTGGAGGGCCACGACGTCGTCACCCTCGACGAAGTGCTCGGGGACGTAGCGCAGCACCCGGTCGCCGAGGGCCCACCGGGCGCCGTCGAGGACGGCATACGTGGAACGGCCGACGATGCCGTCGACGATGAGGCCACGACGCTGCTGGAAGGACTTGACGGCCTGCTCGACGCGTTCGTCGTAGACGGCGTCGCCGAAGCGGTCGCTGTGCCCCGAGCCGCCGGGGAGGTCGCCCGAGAGGACGAGGCGTTCGCACACGGCGGCCACGGCCGGGCCGGAGTCGCCGCGCCGGAGCACGACTGACTGCTGTGGGGTCATACCGGCTCCTTTCCTTGAGGGGCTCCGGTGGGGTCGCGGGTGGCTGTGCGTCAGTCCGGAGCGGTCGGGCGCCGTCAGCAGCGTAGTACGCGAAAGGGGTGGCACCGTGACGGTGGACCACCCCTTCGACGTTTGCCGGTCAGGCGATGAACTCCTCGAGCTCACGCAGCAGCTTCGGCTTCGGGTGCGCGCCGACGATCGTCTTGACGACCTCGCCCTTGACGTAGACGTTGAGCGTCGGGATCGAGACGACGCCGTAGCGGGCGGCGGTGTCGACGTTGGCGTCGGTGTCGAGCTTGACGACCTCGATCTTGTCGCCGTACTGCTCGTTGATCTCCTCGAGGATCGGGGCGACCTTGCGGCACGGGCCGCACCACGTCGCCCAGAAGTCGACGAGCACGGGCTTGTCGCTCATGAGGACGTCGTCGGCGAAGGTGGCGTCGGTCGTGTTCTTCAGTGCCATGGAGATTCCTTCTCGTGGTTGGCGCGGGGTTGGCTCAGGGTGGCTCGGGGCGGCGTTCGGGTGCTGAGGGCGACGTTAGGCGTCGGCGCCGACGGTGACGCGTGGGTCGGGGATCTCTCCCGAGTCCGTCTCGTCGATGACGGCGGCCTCGTGAGCGGCCTCGGCGGGTGAGGAGGTGTCCTCGAGGGCGGCGAGGTAGTGCTCGGCGTCGAGGGCGGCGGCGCAGCCGGAACCGGCAGCGGTGATGGCCTGGCGGTAGGTGTGGTCGACGAGGTCGCCGCAGGCGAAGACGCCCGGGACGTTGGTGCGGGTCGAGCGGCCGTCGACGAGCACGTAGCCGGCATCGTCCAACGCGACGGTCTCGCCGTCGGCGCCCTGGGTGCCCGGGGTGGCGTCGGCGGGCACGAGCAGCTCGTTGCGCGGGTCGTGGCCGATGGCGACGAAGAGGCCGGTGATCGCCAGCTCGCGGGTCTCACCGGTGACGGTGTCACGCAGCGTGATGCCGGAGAGCTTGCCCTCGCCGTGGATCTCGGCGACCTCGGAGTTCCAGGCGAAGCGGATCTTGTCGTTGGCGAAGGCGCGGTCGGCCATGATCTTGCTGGCGCGCAGCTCCTCGCGGCGGTGGATGATCGTCACCGTGCGGGCGAACTTCGTCAGGAAGGTCGCCTCCTCGATGGCGGAGTCGCCGCCGCCGACGACGGCGATGTCCTGGTCGCGGAAGAAGAAGCCGTCGCACGTCGCGCACCACGAGACGCCGTGGCCCGAGAGCTCCTTCTCGCGGGGCAGGCCCAGCTCGCGGTAGGCCGAGCCCATCGCGAGGATGACCGAGCGGGCGCGGTGAACGGTGCCCTCGCCATCGGTGACGGTCTTGACCTCGCCCGTCAGGTCGACGGCCGTGACGTCGTCGGTGACGAGCTCGGCGCCGAAGCGCTCTGCCTGGGCGCGCATGCCGTCCATGAGGTCCGGCCCCATGATGCCGTCCTTGAAGCCGGGGAAGTTCTCGACCTCGGTCGTGTTCATCAGCGCCCCACCGGCCGTCACGGCGCCCTCGAAGACGAGAGGCGCGAGGTTCGCGCGCGCGGCGTAGACGGCGGCGGTGTATCCCGCCGGGCCTGAGCCGATGATGATGACGTTGCGGACGTCGGACATGGTGGGCTGCTCCTCGTGAAACTCGTGTCGTGGCCGCACGTCCCCGCCCGGTGACCGGCTGGAACCGGTACGGCGGGAGGCCGCGAGCCGCATAGGCCTCAACCGATCCTAGGCGGTTGTTGTTCCCGCGCCCGCCAGCCTGCGCGGGTGCACCGGCGTGGCGGGACGGGGCGTGATACCAGTGCTCTCGTGGGGCTCAGGGGACGGGCGTGGCGGCCGCGAGCAGGCCCGGCGCGCCCGTCGTGCAGCTGCGCTCGACCGCCCAGGCGGTGCTGGCACCGGCCCTCGTGACGACGACGACGACCGCTGGACGACCGGCGAACGTGGCGAGGTCTGCCGAGACTGCCTCGGGCGCCGGGTCGGCGGCACCGACCGCGCCGATCTCCTCGAGGCACGCCTCGAGCCCGATCGGCGTCGCGATGGGCCCGATGCCCGGGGACTCGGCTGCCAGGTCGCGGATCGGCTGGCCCGGGTGGTCGAGCAGCTCACGGGCCTGCGTGGCGAGCGTGCCGGCGGTGTATGCCGTCGTGCTGAGCTGGATGTGCAGACCACCGGGGGTGGCCGGCGGGCTGAGCGGGGACGTCGTGGCCCCGGAGGCGTACGTGTCGCCGACGACCGCCGCGCCGTTGGGCCGCTTGGTCACGTGCAGGGCGGAGGCGCCCACGGCGACGACGGCGGCCGCCGCGGCGACCGCAGCCACGAGGTAGATCGGCCTGGGGCGGTCGGCGCGGGTCGCCATCGCGAGGACGGAACCGTGGTCCGCGTCATCGGTCCCCGTGGCGTGCGGGCCGCCTCGCGAGGCGGACAGCGGTCCGGGGTCGACCCGCAGCCGGGCCGCGTCGAGCAGGGCGCCGGAGATGCGCTCGGACACGGCGGCGGGCATCGGTCCCGGGTCGGCCGCCCCGGCGAGCAGGGTCCGCACCTGCTCCTCGACGTCCGGGTCGAGGCGGGGCTCGGGGGCATCGTCCGCGACCTCGTGGTCGAGCCCGTCGAGCGGGGCGCGAGGGGCCGGCTCGGTCGCGGCACGCCCGTCGGGGTCGCGGACGCGGGGGTCGGGCTCAGGGGTGTGCGCGGACTCGTCCACGGATGTGGTCCTTCGGGCAGAGCGTGCGGTGGTCGTACGGGCAGGCAGGGGTATGCCGGTCGCCGTGGTTTCGACGGCCCCCTGTGGCCGTCGGGTTCCACCGGATTCAACCATTGTTCGGCCGACACCCCAGCAGTGCCCGAGCGGTGGCCGACCGACCCAGGAGGACGACCGGTCACCGGTCGTCCCGTACCCCTTGGGGGCCGGACGTGGACTCGGTCAGTCCCGCTCGACGGGACGGACGCCGGGCGTGAGCCCGAGGTGCTGGGCCAGGGCCGCGCGTCCTCGGGCGCACCGCGACTTGATGGTCCCCTCGGCCACGCCGAGGATGACCGCGGCCTCGGCCACCGGCACGGCGTGCATGTCGACGAGCACGAGCGCCGCCCGCTGCCCTTCGGGGAGCTTGGCGAGGGCCTCCTGGATGTCGAGGCGCACCTCCGTCGAGGCGTGGTGGTCGTGCCGGTCGGCGAGCTCGTACTCGGGCAGCTCGGCGGTCGGCTTGCGACGGCGGAGCCGGTCGAGGCAGGCGTTGACGATGATGCGGTGCAGCCACGTGGTGACGGCCGCCTCGCCGCGGTAGGACTCGGCACGGCGGAAGGCCGCGATGAAGCCGTCCTGGACGCAGTCGGCCGCGAGCTCGGGGTCCCGCACCGTGCGCAGGGCGACGGCCCACATCCGGTCCTTGTGCCGGCGGAAGAGCTCGGCGAAGGCATGGTCGTCACCGTCGACGTGCAGTGCCAGCAGCTCCCGGTCGCTCAGGTCGGCGATCGGGGCGGCAACCCCCGGGGTCACGGTCAGCGCACCGTCACTTCGCTGATCTGCGCGCGGTAGTGGTTCGCGGCCTCGGCGGGCGCCGCCTTGGTGACGATGACGAGGATCTTGCTCGCCGGCTGGAGCTGACCGCCGGCCTTGATGACGACGGTGCCGTTGGCCTTCTTCATCGAGCCGATCTTCTGGGCGCCGTCGAGCGACTTCGTCGAGCCGGAGTCGGTGGCGTAGACGGTGACGTTCTGCTCGGCGGGCAGGACGAGCTCCACCTCCTTGACGACGGTGGGCGCGCTGAGGTCGAGCAGGATCCCGACGCCGTCCTTGTTGCCGTTGAAGGAGGCGGTGCCGTACCAGCGGGAACGCCACTCGGTGCTCGGGTCGCCGTCGTAGGTCAGCTTGACGTTCTGGTCGGCCTCGGTGCCGTCCTCGGGGTCGAAGCCGGTGCCGCCGACGACGCTGACCGGCGCGGCCGGGGGCGCCTGGGTCGTGCTCGGGGGCGCCTGGGTCGGCGTGCCCTGTGCCTGCGTGGCGGCGGGGGTGCGTGTCTTGGTCACCGTGACGGCAGGAGCCGGGCCGTCGTGCTGGCCGATCTTCATGACGTTGTTGATGCCGATGAAGAGCGCGATGAGCACGAGCACCCCGACGATCGCGAGCGCGATACGGGACTGGGCACCGCTGGGCGCCTCCGGGGCCTCGCGGCCGAAGACGGGAAGTGGCGGCTCGAGGCGGGTCGCGGGGGCATCGTCGAGCGCGTCGACGAGGCCGATGTCCTCGCCGTCGAAGTCGTCGTCGTGGGCGGAGCGGCGCTCGGCGGCCCGTGCTGCGGCCTTGTCCGCGGCGGCGCGGGCGAACGAGCCGACCTTGTCGCCGATGGCACCGGCGACGCCGGCGGCTGCCGCCCCGGCTGCGGCGACGCCGCCCTGGAGCCGCTCGGTGGTGGCGCCGCGTGAGGGCGTCGTCCCTGACTGTCCGTCGGGGACGCTCTCGAAGAAGATCGTGCTGGCCTGGCCGGAGTCGCCGGCCGCGCCCGTCATCGATGCACCGGCGGCACCGGCGGCACCGGCCGCCCCAGCAGCGCCGACCGCCGCGGCACCGGCGCGCACCGACGGCATGACGCGCGTCGGCTCGAGCGACTCGCGGTCGTCACGACTGCGCAGGCCGATGCCGGTGGCGCCGTCCGACGACGCCTGCTCGCTGGGCCACGGGGCGATCTGCAGGGCGAGGTCGCCGGGCGAGACCGGTCCACGCCGGCCACCGCCGAGGGTCATCCGACAGATGAGGTCGAGGTCGTTGGGCACGCCCACGGCGATCTCGGAGGGGGCGGCCACGCCGCCGACGATGGTCGGGGCCGCCTCGAGGCCCACCGGGCCGCCTGCGGGGATCAGCCCGTCGTCGACGGACACCATGGGCCAGCGACCGGTGAGGCCGGCATACGCGATCTTGACGAGGCCGACCGCGTCGGCGCGGGACGCCCGCTCGTCGGAGAGCCGGTCGGCGTCGGTGAGGGCGGCCTCGGTGGCGAGGCCGCGCACCTTGACCGCGCCGTCGGACATGCGCAGGAGCGAGCTCGGCGTCAGGGCGAGGTGGTGCAGGCCCCGGTGGGTCGCCTTGTCGAGGGCGGTGGCGGCCTCGCCCGTCAGGCGGCGCACCTCGTCGGGCGACAGGCCGCCGCTCTGCAGCAGGTGCGAGAGGGGCACGGCGCCGGTCAACGGCTCCTCGACGATGAAGCCGACACCCTGATCGGTGCCCACGTCGAGGACCCGCACGAGACGGGAGTCCTCGATGCCCGCGGCGCGGCGGGCCGCATCGAGGGCGGCGGCGGCGACCGACGAACCGGCCGGGAAGCAGACGAGCACGACCTCGCGCTCGAGGGTGTGGTCGTTGGCACGCCAGCGCTCGTGGTGGGTGCCCTCGGAGGTGCGCAGCGTGACCGCATAGCGGCCGCCCAGGACGGATCCGGGTCCGACTCCCTGCACGTGCGTCACCCTCCCTCGTCATGTCGTGCGCGGATGCGTGGCTCGCCACCCATCCTAGGCCGACTCAGGCGTGATCCCGGTCGTCCGCATCGCCGAGCGCTTCGTGTGCCGCGGTGACGGCCTCGATGTCGGCGATCTCGTCGACGCGCGAGGTGCCCTTGACCACGGCGCGGATGACGCCGGCGAGCAGGACGAGTCCGACGAGGATGCCGCCGACCCAGTAGATGGCGGCGTCGAGCGGGTTGGCCGAGACGGGGATCGTGGCGGGCGAGCCGATCTGGGTGCCGTCCGCGGTGGTGAGGAAGGCGCGGATCTCGGCGCGACCGGCGGCCACCGCGGCGACCTCGACGGGGACGTTGGTGCGCGAGGACGGTCCGATCGTCACGGGTCCGGGCTGCTCGACGATCCGGATGCGGGGATTGTCGGGCACGAGCCTCAGGCGGATGTCCTCGACGGTGTAGTCGAGACCGTTCTCGACCGTGATCCGCAACGTGCCGTTCTCGGCGAGCAGGTTGATCGTGCTCGTGCGCGGCACGACGCGGATGGCGCTCGTCGCGGCCTTGATGTCGGCGTCGACCGAGTTGGCCAGGGTGACCCACCCGGCCGGGTTCCAGCGCCACCGCGCGCTCGCGAGCTCGTCGAGCACCTCGCGGTAGGTGCGCTCGAACTCCTCGCCGTCGCGCAGCACCGACGAGACGCTGAGGAGCGTGTCGCGCTGCTCGGCCATCCGGGCGAGGCGGCGCGCGTTGAGCACCGGCTTCGGGGCGGCGGAGGCGACGGCCGTGGTGGGCCTCGTCTGCGGCACGGCCTTGTCGTTGCCGCTGTCGGTCAGCAGCGACGCGGCGTCGACGGTCTCGAGCCAGGGGGCGCTCGACGTGGCCGCGAGGAAGGTCGCGAGGTCGGCGGCGTCGGGGTCGTAGGTGCGCGGAGCGGTGACGAGCACGGAGCGCGGCGTGCCGGCGCGCTCGCCGAGCAGCACGAGCGTCTCGGCGAGGTAGCGCTGCACCGACAGGACGGGGCTGGGGTCGGTGCGCTTCGGGAGCAGCGCGGACAGACGCGTGTCGTATGCCAGCAGCCGGGTCCCGCTCGACGTGACCCGGCGGGCCGTCGGGGTGTAGGCCGTCTCCTTCGTGACGGCCGCGGCGTTGACGACGATCCCGGCCGCCTTCTTGACCGTCGTGCCGGACAGGAGCGTCTTGATGCCCTGCTCGCGCCCGGCGGGCAGGAGGCCGTCGACCGGCCAGACGATGTCGCTCCGGGCCGGCTGCCCGAGGCGGGCCGCGAGGGTGGAGGCCCGGCTGACGAGGTCGCGCACGAGGGAGTTCGCCGGGTCGACGCCGACCGTGGCGGCGATGTCGGCGTCGGCGTACGGCAGGGCCCAGACGCTGCGCCCGCTCAGCTGCGTGACGACCGCGTCGCCGAGGCGGGCGATGGCCAGCGTGGCCTCGGACGGGGTGCCGGCCGGCGGCGTGGTCGACGTCGTGGGGGGTGTCGTGGGGGGTGCCGACGGGGTGGGGGTGGTGCCGTCGGGGGCTGGGGTGCTCGTCCCGGCCGCCGGGGCCGGGGTGCCCGTGGTGCCCGTGGGGCTCGGGGAGGGAGCCCCCGAGGTGCCGGACGGTGCCGGCGCGGTGGTGCCGGTGCCGCCGGTCGTCGGCGTCCCGCTCGGGGTCGGACCGGTCGTCCCGGAGCCGGCGCCCACGTCGGGACCGAGCACGGACGGGTCGACCGCGAGGTCGACGGGCGTGCCACGCGTGCCCTCGAGGATGCGGGCCACCCGCGAGTCGGGGCCGATCGCCTGCTCCCACGCAGCCAGACGGGCCGCGTCGTCGCGCGAGGCGAGTGCGACGGCGGGGTCGAGGGTCACGGGCAGGACCGTCGCGACCTTGAGCGGGACGTACTCCTTGCGGCCGTTCCAGGCGATGAAGGTGCGCGTCATGCCGGTGGGCTCGCTCGCGCCCTCCTGGACGACCTCGACCGAGATCGGCAGCGCCGCGAAGGCGTCGTCGGACCGCAGCCGCTCCCACGGGACCGTCGCGGTGAAGGGCTTCGTCTGTCCGGCGGCGACCGTGGCCAGCGACGTCGTGTCGACGGTGCGGCCGGACGTCTCGGTGCGACCCGTGGCCCAGTCGTCGAGGGCGCTGCGCTGGTTGACCGTCACGTCACCGCGCACGACCCGTACCTCGGGGCCCGAGAGCGGACCGGTGAGCGGGGCGGTGACGGTGCCGGTGATCGTGACGTCCTTGCCGGGCCCGACGACGGACGGTGTCAGCGTGTCGAGCACGATGACGGCGACGTCCTTGGCGGGCACCACGGCGGCTCGGTGGGTGGCTGACGAACCGGGCCGGGCGGCATACGTGCTCGGCCCGGCGGGGGACGGGACGGCGCTCGCGGACGGACCGACGGACAGGCCGAGCGCCGCGAGCGTGGCGGCCGTGGCGGTCAGTCGGCGCATGAGGCGGCTCCCGCGGCGCCCCCTCGTGTCGGGACGCCGCGACCCTCGAAGGATCACGCCGTCCCCGCCAGCCGGTTCCACGCCGCCTGCGCGATGCGGCGCTCGTTGGGGAAGGTGAGCCTGCGGTGCACCTCGTCGAGGCGCATCCAGGCGACGTCGATGGCCTCGTGGTCGGGGTCGTTCTCGATGGAGAGCTCACCGCCCGTGGCCTCGAGGAGGTAGTGGTGCACGAACTTGTGGACGCGCTTGTTCGACGTCGCGAACCAGTAGTCGATGGTGCCGAGCTCGACGAGGACGCGGCCCACGATGCCGGTCTCCTCGGCCACCTCGCGCGCGGCCGTCTCGACGAGCGTCTCGCCCGGCTCGACGTGACCCTTGGGCAGACACCACTCGACGCGGCCGGCCCGGTTGCGCCGGGCGATGATCGCGATGAGGGCCAGACCCTCCTGCACGTCCACGACGATGCCGCCGGCAGAGCGCTCCTCGACGGCGGGCAGACGCCTCCCCGGCACGGGGCTGGGGACGGGCTGCGCGCTCACATCGCCACCATAACGGGCGAGGCGCGGAGCGCTCTCGTCGTCGGGGAGACCCCGCACGCGAGGTGCGCCGACCGGCGTGTCCGGGGCGGCGTCGGTCGGTCCCCGTCGACTCGCGGCGCGAACGCATGGCCCACCCCCACGCGTACGCGCGCGGTCAGGGGCAGCGCGAACGCTCACTAGGCTGGTCGGGTGCCTGACCGTTCCGACACGTCCCTCGCCGACAGCCACGAGCCGGCCGACGCCGGTCTCCCGCTCCTGCGGGCCGCCGTCGCCCGGCTCGCACCCGTGCTGCCCCTGCTGACCGAGCTGGGGGAGCGGTTCGCAGCCGCCGGGCACGAGCTGGCCCTCGTCGGCGGGCCGGTGCGCGACGCCTTCCTGGGGCGTGTCTCACCGGACCTCGACCTCACCTCCGACGCCCGACCCGACGACATCCTCGCGCTCGTCGTCGGATGGGCCGACGCGCACTGGGACATCGGTCGCGAGTTCGGCACCATCGGGCTGCGCAAGGGCTCGCACGTCATCGAGATCACGACCTACCGCGCCGACACCTACGACCGCACGTCGCGCAAGCCCGAGGTGATGTTCGGCGACACCCTCGAGGGCGACCTCGTCCGGCGCGACTTCACCGTCAACGCCATGGCGATCCGGCTGCCCGGCCTGGAGTTCGTCGACGTCCACGGCGGACTGTCCGACCTCGTGCGGCAGCGCCTCATGACACCGGCTGCGCCCGAGGAGTCCTTCGCCGACGACCCGCTGCGGATGATGCGGGCCGCGCGCTTCGCCTCACAGCTCGGCTTCGACGTCGCGCCCGAGGTGCGGGCCGCGATGGTCGAGCGGGCCGGCACGCTCTCGATCATCTCGGCCGAACGGGTTCGCGACGAGTTCACCAAGCTGCTCCTGTCGCCCCAGCCCCGGCTGGGTCTGACCCTCCTCGTCGACACCGGCCTCGCCGACGTCTTCCTGCCCGAGCTGCCCGCGCTGCGCCTCGAGCTCGACGAGCACCACCGGCACAAGGACGTCTACGACCACTCGCTCATCGTCCTCGAGCAGGCCATCGACCTCGAGGGCGCCGCCGACGGTCCGCCGGAGTCGGTGCCCGGCCCCGACCTCGTGCTGCGCCTCGCCGCTCTGCTCCACGACATCGGCAAGCCCGCCACCCGGCGCTTCGAGGACGGTGGGGGTGTCTCCTTCCACCACCACGAGCTCGTCGGCGCCAAGCTCGCGAGCAAGCGGATGAAGGCGATGCGCTTCGACAAGGACACGACCAAGCAGGTCGCGCGCCTCGTCGAGCTGCACCTGCGGTTCCACGGCTACGGCGACGGTCAGTGGACCGACTCGGCCGTCCGGCGCTACGTCAACGACGCCGGGCCGCTGCTGACGCGCCTGCACCGCCTGACGCGGTCGGACTGCACGACGCGCAACGCCCGCAAGGCGCAGCGGCTGTCGCGGGCCTACGACGACCTCGAGCAGCGCATCGAGCGCCTCGCGGCCGAGGAGGAGCTCGCGAGCGTCCGTCCCGAGCTCAACGGCAACGAGATCGCCGAGGCCCTGGCCATCCGCCCCGGGCCGGTGCTGGGGGAGGCCTACGACTTCCTCCTGTCGGTCCGCCTCGACGACGGACCCATCGGCAAGGACGCCGCCCGCGAGAAGCTGCTCGCCTGGTGGGCCGCCCGCGAGTCGGTGGGCTGAGGGTCCGGCCAATCTCGGGCTGCGTGCGTGGGCCGAGGGGCCGCGCGGTCCGCGGTTGGGGAGTTCTCCCCATCGCGGCGCCGGGGCGCGCGGTCGTACGCTCGACGGGACCTCGTCCCCGCGCCTCCACGGTCGCCGGGACGGTGCGTCACCCGATCTGACACGGCATTCCGTGAATGATTGACTGACCGCGCCGTCCCCGACCCCCGCGGGAACGACCGAAAGGAACGAGCCCATGAGCACCCTCGCCTACCCGAGCGCCGACTTCCCGGGCCAGCCGTCGGTGGCCCTCGAGGTGCCGGAGGGCTGGGAGCCCGCGCATGCACCGGGCACGACGATGGCGGCGCGACTCCCGCGCGAGGGGGCGTTCGCACCCAACGTCGTCGTCACGATCGAGCAGTGCGGGCCGTCCTTCCGCATCGAGGACTCCCTCGAGCAGATCGCCTCCCTCGCCACCTCGCGGGGCGGGGCCGTGTCCGAGCCGTATGCCGCCGACCTCGGTGGCGCGCAGTTCGTCGGCTGCGACGCGACGTGGCCCGACGCGGACGTCGAGACCGTCCTGCAGGCCAACCTCTTCCACCTCGTGACCTCCGGGGCGTCCGCCTCGGCCGATGCCCCGGCACACCTCGTGCAGCTGACCGGCGCCGTGGGTGGCGCCGACGCCGTGGCCGACTACGAGCTCATCCGCCAGGTGCTGACGACGGCGCGCGTCACCCCGTGGGGCGCCGCTGCCGACACGGACGCCGGCGCTGCCACCGACGTGGACGTGGACGCATGAGCACGACGGTGCCGGCCATCTCGGCAGGCCTGGCCACCGACGTCGGTCGGGTCCGGGCGCACAACGAGGACTCCGCGTGCACGCGGGGCACCGTCTACGTCGTCGCTGACGGCATGGGCGGCCATGCTGCGGGCGAGGTCGCGAGCCGGATCGCCGCCGAGACCGTCGCGGAGCTCGCGGACCGACCTGTGGTGCAGGTGCGCGACATCGTCGCCCAGGTGGGCGAGGCCAACCGCCGCATCCTCGCGTCGGCCGCGCGGCACCCGGAGCAGACCGGGATGGGCACGACCGTCACCGGCCTCGCCCTCGTGTCCGTCGGGGGGTCGCGTCACTGGGCCGTCTTCAACATCGGCGACTCCCGCGTCTACCGCTGTCTCGACGGTCGGCTCTCGCAGGTGACCGTCGACCACTCGGAGGTCTGGGAGCTCGTCGAGCGCGGCCTCATCACCCCGGAGCAGGCGCACCGTCACCCCGGACGCAATGTCGTCACACGGTCGCTCGGGCGCGACCCGATGGGGGTCGTCGACACGTGGGTCTTCCCGCCCTATCCGGGCGAGGTCTTCGTCATCTGCTCCGACGGTCTGTCCAACGAGCTGACCCGCGAGGAGATCGAGGCCGTCCTCGCCGACCACCCCCACGCCGACGAGGCCGCCAAGGAGCTCGTGCGACGTGGTGTCGCGGCCGCTGGCCGCGACAACGTCACTGCTATCGTCGTCGCCGTACAGGGCGAGGACTCCGACTCCGACGTCGATGAGGACACGACCCCGCGCGAGAACGTGAACGGCTCATCAGGGGAGAGCAGGTCGTAGACGTGAGTGGCCCGTCCGTTGTTGTCGACCGGGCCCCCGACGGGTGGACGCACATCGGGGGCCCCGGCATGCACCTGCTCATCGGACTCGACGAGGACGACGAGCGCACCATCGCCGCGAGCGACGCGGCCGACGGCGGTGACATCGACGACGTCGTCGAGGTGCTGACGGCCGGCGGGATGCGCAAGGCGCACCACTTCGTCGGGGTCCACTGGCAGCCCCGCACCCGCATCGTCGCCTTCGGGCCGGTCTCGGCCCTCGTCACCCTCGCCGACGGCACCGAGCACGACGTGCGCGCCACGAGCAGCAAGGTCTGGACCGACCTCGAGCTGCCCGACCATCCCGACCGGGTCGTGCTCCGGGTGCTCGAGGAGTCCGAGCGGGCGCAGCCCGTGCCTGCGCAGGGCCTCACTGCCGGACCGCCCTCGCCGGGCGCCACATCCCCGGCATCACCCGGCGGCGGCTCGGCGCAGCTCACCGCGCCGGACGAGCCTGCCGACGCGACCCCGGACAAGCCCGCCGAGGCCACCCCGGACGCCGCGACGACCCCGGACACCTCGACCTCGGTCACCGCGGCGTCGCCGGACACTGCGACGTCGCCGCAGACCGCGCCGTCCATCGCAGTGGCAGACCCACCCCTGGCGAGCGACCGGCCCGACGCGGCAGGCGAGCCCGAGCCCGCGCCTGACCGTTCGGCACCGGCCGACGGCATCCCGACCTTCGCCGCGACAGCGGCCATTGGCGGCACGTCCACGGACGAGCAGGGCGCGCAGGACGGGCGGGGTCGGTCGACCTGGGAACGCAGCTGGGCGCAGGGCAGCACTGTGCCAACCGCGTCCGAATCGAACACGTCGAGCACGGAATCTACCTCTGCGGCAGCGACTTCCGGCGATGTCAGCGCGAAAGAGTCTGTGGCGCATGCCGATTCGGTGGAGCGGGACGATCCATTCCGTCCAGCGGCTGACGTCACGCCAGAGCCTCCCGTCGCCTCGGTGCCTGCGCTCCGCTCGTGGACGTCGGTTGCCCCCGCTGTGCCGGTGCGCGCCACCCCGACGAGCGACGTCGTGGGCGACGAGGAGTCCAGCGCATCCGCGGCGGCGCCGACGATCCCGGCGCCGACGCCCGCGGCGCCCGTCGTCGCCACCGACCCCGCCCCGTCGGCGCCTGTGGCCGATGACCTTCCCGTGGTGGTGGCGGCGCGTGACGTCGACTCGACGTGGGCGGCCCGCCCGGTGCTCGACCCGGACGCCGGGTCCACGACGTCCGCGGCTCCGTCCGCGCCCGTGGGCGGACCGCTCCGTCCCTCGGTCCCGGCGCCCGCCACCGCCGGCATCGAGGACGCGGGCCTCGTCGACGACGACCAGCCCGCGGCGCCGCCGAGCTACGACTACCTCTTCGGCCACACCACGGCCGCCGACGAGCACCGCAAGGTGCTCGCCTCGCTGACCCGGTCCGACGACGACGAGACGGGACCCGACGAGGACGACCACCGGGCCGACCCGCCCGTCGTCGACGCGACCGTCCCGCCCGTCGCCGACGCGTCCGACGCGCCCGTCACGAACGCGGCCCCGGCGCCCGAGGTGCCGGCGCGGCCCATCCCGTCGGCGCCGGTCGTCCCCGAGGGCGGTCTCATCTCCTCCGTGCCGTGGGCCAGCCCCGCCCCGGCTGAGGAGGTGCCCGAGCCCGGGCCGGAGCCAGAGGTCCCGACCTTCTCCGGAAGGCACACGCCGCCACCCGCCCCGAGCCTGCTGCCCCCGATGAACACCCCGCCCCCGGGGGTCCGCGCACCCGAGGCGACCCCGCTCATCTCGACCGGACCGCCCCCGGCGAGCACCGGCCCCGCACCGGCGCTGTCCACACCGCCGCCCGCGCCGCCCACACCGTCGGCCGCGACGCCCACCGCGCCGGCCGCGACGGCATACCCCGGAGCGGCGCAGCCGCCTGCCGAGCCCACCTTCGACGTGCCCATCTCGATCCCCGTCGCCGTCCCCCCGGTGCCCCCGGTCGCCCCGGTAGCTCCCGCCACGGAGCCCAACGCGGACTCGCCCGTTCCCACCGTCGACGCCGGCGCAGGGACCGACGACGACGAGACGGAGCTGACCGTGGACCGGAGCGCCCTGCTCGAGGCACGCCACGCCGCGCAGAACCAGACCTTCTCCGGCCCCAGCGTCCTGGCCGTCCTCTGCTCCGCCGGTCACCCGACGCCGCCCCACAGCGACCGCTGCCGGATCTGCGGC
Source organism: Terracoccus sp. 273MFTsu3.1 (assembly GCF_000383675.1). Classification (GTDB taxonomy): domain Bacteria; phylum Actinomycetota; class Actinomycetes; order Actinomycetales; family Dermatophilaceae; genus Terrabacter. Next base: position 237,446 of record NZ_KB911820.1, read on the forward strand.
TCGAGCATCCCGCCGCAGGAGCCCTTCACGATGCCGCGACCGCCGCTGGGCGTCCTCCGCCTGTCGACGGGTGACGTCGTCACCCTCGACCGCAGCGTCCTGCTCGGCCGAGCGCCGAAGCTCGGCGACGGGCTGGCCGTCCACGACCGACCGCACGTGGTCAAGGTCCCGAGTCCCGAGCGCGACGTCTCGCGCAACCACGTCGAGGTGATCCTCGAGGGCTGGCACGTGCTCATCCGCGACCTCGGGACGACGAACGGCACGACGGTGACCCTGCCGGGCGAGAGCCCGCTCCGCCTGCGCGCCAACGACCAACAGGTCCTCGAGCCCGGGTCGCTCGTGTCCATGGCCGACGAGGTCTCCTTCACCTTCGAGGCGGCGTCGTGACCCGCACGCCCGACCACCTGCCGGCCGCGGACGGAGGTGCCTCGTGAAGAAGGGCGCGCCCCCGAAGATCCCGGGCCTCGTCTTCGTCCAGCCGCTCGGCTCGGGCGGCTACGCCGACGTATTCCTCTACGAGCAGCAGAGCCCCCGCATGCCGGTCGCGGTCAAGGTGCTCAAGTCCGATGGCCTGACCGACGCGCTGCGCCAGCAGTTCGTCGAGGAGGCCGACACCATGGCCGCCCTCGGCGACCACCCGTACATCGTGCAGGTCTTCCGTTCCGGGGCCTCGGACGACGGCCGTCCCTACCTCGTCATGAAGTACTACCCGCCCCCCAACCTGGCGATGCGGGCCCGGGCCGAGCGCTTCTCGGTCGAGGACGTCCTGCGCACCGGGATCCAGCTCGCGAGTGCCGTCGAGACGGCACACCGCGCCCACATCACGCACCGCGACATCAAGCCGGCCAACGTCCTCATCAGTGCCTACGGCGCCCCGGGCCTGACCGACTTCGGCATCGCCGGTCGCGGCGCCCGCGAGGGCGACGTCGAGGCCGAGACCACCGACGACGTTGGCGTCTCCGTCCCGTGGGCTCCGCCGGAGGTGCTCTACGGTCAGAGCAACGGTGACGAGCGCTCCGACGTCTACTCGCTCGCCGCGACGCTGTGGCAGCTGCTCGTCGGCCGTTCGCCGTTCGAGATCCCGGGCGGGGACAACTCGGCGTATGCGTTGATGCCGCGGATCCGCAGCACCGCGGCGCCCGCGACGGGTCGCCAGGACGTGCCGGCCGGCCTCGAGCGCCTGCTGGCCCAGGCGATGGCCAAGGACCCCGCCCACCGTCCGGCATCGGCGCTCGAGTTCGCCCGCGCGCTCCAGGCGGTGGAGCAGCAGCAGCGACTGGGCCGCACGCCCATCGTCGTCCTCGACGAGCAGGGTCACACGACGCTCGTCAGCCAGACCCAGGGCTCGCCGACGGGTCGCGGCGTCGACGACGACGACCGGACGCGGATCAAGGCGCCGCAGACCGTCGTCGCCCAGCCCGTCGGTCCGTCGCCGACGATGCTCGACGACGAGACGCGTCGCCGCTCCGAGGCCGGCGGGCAGCGCTGGTCGCCGGCACCGATGCCGAGCCCGAGCGTCCCTGCCGCGGCGGCCCCGGTGCGTCCGGCCGCCGTGACCGACCCGATGCGAAGCCAGACCGCTCCACTCGGAAGCGACTCCGCCGAGGATGCGACAGTCCGTCGCGCCGCGAGCACGCCCGGGACACAGGCACCTCCGGTGCCCGCGCCCGCACCGACGTCCCCGCTCGCGAAGCCCGCAGTGCTCTGGGGTCTGGCCGCCGCGGTCGTCGTCCTCGTCGGTCTCGTCGTCTTCCTCGTGCTCCGATCCGGGTCGGGTGACCCGAGTCCGGCGACGCCCACACCGAGCGCCACCGTGTCGATGCCCGGTGACGACAGCGCGATCGGCGACGGCGTCTTCGACAAGCCGACCATCTCGGCGACGTCGGGTCCGGGCAGCGTCCGTTTCACGTGGAACTACCCGCAGCCCTCGAAGAAGGACACCTTCCGGGTGTCCTACGGACCGACGCCGTCCGACGCCGGGAACCCGGAGCGGGCCAGACTCGTCACCGTCACGGCCAGGACCTACACCGTCAAGGCGCCGAAGGGCACCAAGGTGTGTGCGACCGTCGTCGTGGCCCGCGCCGGCCAGGCCTCTCCGGGGGCCGACGTCCAGTGCGAGACCGCGCAGTGAGGGCGGGCTGCACGAGCTGCCTGAGTATGCCGGCGGGTGGACACGAAACGGTCGGACCGGCAACCTCGACGCAGACACCACCAAACCACCACAGACGTCCGTAACACACCGCGGCCGGACATCGTTAGCCGCGAGCACCCGCGCGAGAGCGTGTCGACAGGGATTAGGGGACCTGATCGTGATCCACAGCAAGGTGACCGTCGTGTTCTGCGGCGAGGAGTACTCCGTGTCACCCGACACCGGCCTGACCATCGGTCGCACGGGCGACGTCGAGGTGGATGACAACCCCTACCTGCACCGCACCTTCCTCGTCGTCTCGTTCGAGAACGGCTTCTGGTGGCTGAGCAACACCGGCTCGACGCTGACGGCCACGGTCGCCGACGAGCAGGGCCTCTTCCAGGCGTGGCTCAACCCGGGCGCGAAGATCCCGCTCGCGATGAAGCGGCTCATCGTCTGGTTCACGGCCGGCCCCACGACCTACGACTTCGAGATCCACGTGGCGAGCCCCGCCTTCAAGTCGGTGACGGCCGACCCACCCGCCGACTCCGACGAGGACGAGGACGAGGTCGGCGCGGCCACGGTCGGACGTGTCTCGTTCACCCCCGACCAGAAGCTGCTCGTCGTCGCCCTCTGCGAGCCGTTCCTCCGCCGTAGGGAAGCGGGTACGAGCCAGATACCCTCCTCGGCCGCCGCCGCGGACCGGCTCGGCTGGACCATCACCCGTTTCAACCGCAAGCTCGACAACGTCTGCCAGAAGCTCGCCGACGCCGGCACGCGCGGCCTGCACGGCGGCGTCGGCAAGCTCGCGACCAACCGCAAGGCCCGGCTCGTCGAGCACGCGCTCTCGACGAAGCTCGTCACCGAGGACGACCTCGCCCTCATCGACGACCCGGCCGACACCGACACCACGCCAGCAGAAGAGAACCGGGCCGACGACCGCATGGTCGTCGCCGAACAGGGGAACGCATGAGCACCGCCGCCACCAAGCGACGGGTCGGAGTCATCTCCACCGTCGTCGTCGCCCTCGTCGCGAGCCTGCTCGTGTGGCTCGCCACCCGCAGCGAGGGCGAGGTGGCCCGCAAGGCCGACCTCAACGACGGCGGCGTCTGGGTCACCAACTCCGAGCAGGCGCGCTACGGCCGCATCAACAAGCCGGCAGGGCAGCTCGACGCCGGCGTCCTGTCCGACGGCTCGACCGGCTCGGGTCTCGACATCTTCCAGGACGGCGCCGCGATCGTCGGCTACTCCAAGGCGAGCAACCAGATCGTCCCGATCAACCCGGCCGAGGGCACCCTCGCCCCGGAGCAGTCGATCGTCGTGCCGAAGCCGAGCACGGCCACCGGCAACCGCGTCTTCACCGCCCCCCTCGTCGACGTGCGTGGCGGGACGATCGCGATGATCGACCCGGCCAAGGGCGAGCTGCGGGCCCAGCGGGTCGACGACCGGAGCGGCATCACCGGCCTCGACGCCCTCCAGACCCAGGCCAAGCCGCTCGCGAAGGTGGGCGGCAACTCCGCCGTCGCCGTCGGCGTCGACGGCACGGTGTATGCCGTGTCAGCCGAGGTCGGCACGGTGACGGTGCTGAGGCCCCAGGGCAACGCGTTCGCCCCGCCGGTCACGACGAAGCTCGGCTTCACGTCGAAGTCGGCGCAGGTGACGGCGGTGGGCAGCCACTGGGTCGTCTGGGACTCGGCCACGGGCAAGCTCTACTCCGACGCGCTCACCGAGCCCGAGCAGCTCTCGGTCGGCAACGCCGAGCCCGGCAACCCCGCCTTCGCGGCGCTCCAGCAACCCGGCCCCGACGCGGCGTCCGTCCTCATCCAGGACGAGGCGCAGCTGACGCAGGTCTCGCTGACCGGCGACAGTCCGACCACCGGAGGCGTGAAGCTGAGCCAGGGCGCTCCGGGCCAGCGGCTCTTCCTCTCCGCGCCCGTGCGTCTCGCGAGCTGCATCCACGCGGCGTGGGCCGGGGCCTCCGACGTCTACTACGGCCGCAACTGCGGGTCGCCCACCGACGCCGACACCGTCGACCTCGGCGCGATGAAGAAGGGCGTGCGCACCGACGGCGTCAAGCTGCGCGTCAACCGCGGGCTCATCGTCCTCAACGACCTCGACTCCGGCGACGTCTGGGACATCGACCGCAACCGCGTCAAGATCGACAACTGGAACTCGGTCATCCCGCCGCCGCAGACCGACGACAAGAACAAGAAGAAGGACGAGAACCTCGTCGACGACGAGGTGAGCCGCACGCCGCCCAAGGCACAGCCGGACAACCTGCAGGTCCGTGCGGGGCGCACCTCGACCCTGCACGTCCTCGACAACGACTCCGACTCGCAGGGCTCGATCCTCGCGATCTCCCCGGGTGACGTCACCCAGCCCGGCGTCGAGGGCATCGCCTCGAGCGCGTCGGCCGACGGCCAGACCGTCCAGGTCACCGTGCCGGAGGAGGCCAGCGGTTCGTTCTCCTTCGAGTACACCGTCAACAACGGCACGACGGCCAAGAACGGCCGGGCCACGGCCAAGGTCAACGTCCGCATCGTCGGCGCCGACACCAACACCCCACCGAGGCTCCGCACCGGTCAGGCCAAGCTCGCCCAGGCGAAGTACCCCGTCGTCGCGAGCGGCTCGGTGCGCATCGGCGTCATCGCCGACTGGCGCGACGCCGAGAACGACCCGATCCAGGTGTCGGCGGTCGACCCGACGACCACGGGCGTCGACGGCTCGGGCGCGCTCACCGTCAAGGCGCAGGGGGACAAGGGCGACCAGGTCGTCGACTACGTCGTCGACGACGGCCGCGGCGGGACCCAGAAGGCCTCGGTCACGCTCGACGTGCTGAGCGAGCAGGACAGCAAGGCCGTCCCGCCGAAGACGCAGCCCGACGTCGTGCGCGCGGTCGTCGGCAAGCCGGTGCAGCTCCAGGCGCTCGGCAACGACATCGCCGGCGCCGACCCGACCGACCCCCAGGCACGGATGCGCCTCGCGCAGTCCGTCAAGGGCCCGGGCCAGCTCAAGCTCGACACCAACCTCGACACGAGCGTGCTCACGGTGACCGGGCAGACCCCCGGCACGTCGACGGTGACGTATGCCGCCCAGGTCGGTTCCGGTGTCAGCGTCGGCCGCATCCGGGTCGACATCCTGCCGAACCCGTCGGTCGACCTGCCGCCCGTCGCGACGCCGGACGCCGCCGTGCTCCGCGGGCAGACGCCCGTCATCGCCGACGTGCTCTCCAACGACTACAGCCCGCGCAGCGACGTCCTCGTGGTCCAGCGCGTCGTGACCGGGGACGCGTGGCTGCGCGTCTCGGTCGTGCAGGGCCGGTGGATCCGCGCCGAGGCCACGGCCCCGCTCGACGGAGACACGCCGCGCCGTGGCACCGTCAGCTACACGATCAGCGACGGCACGAAGACCGCGGTCGGGCAGCTGTCGGTCGTGCAGAAGCCGGAGCCCAAGGACAAGGTGCTGCCGACGGTCGTCGACGACGTCGCCACCGTCCGCGTCGGCGACGCCGTGACGATCCCCGCGCTCGACAACGACTCCATGAGCGAGGGCATCCCGCTCAAGCTCGATCCCGCCGGCGTCAAGGTGCTCTCGGGCGGCGGCCAGGCCTTCGCGTCCGGCACCGTCGTGCGCTACGTCCCCGACCAGGAGACCCTCAAGGGCCCGACGTCGGCCATCCTCGAGTACGCCACCTACCCCGAGGGCCTGCGTGCCCGGGCGACCACCGGTCGCATCAACGTGACGATCAACCCGCTCCCCGACGCGGTCAAGTACCCCAACCAGCCCCCGTCGGCGCGCAGCTTCTCGGCCAGCGTGACCGCCGGGGACACCCTGGCCATCACGGTGCCGACGAGCGGGGTCGACCCTGACGGCGACCTCACCTTCGTCAGCGGGATCGTCGGCGAGGACGGCAAGGCCGTCGACCTCAAGCTCGGTCGCGTCCTCGGTTTCGGTGCCGCGACGATCCGCTACGAGGCCTACCCGCGCAGCGCCGGCACGGAGGTCATCCGCTACCAGCTGCGCGACCGCTTCGGCCTGACGAGCGAGGGCTTCGTCCGCGTCGGGGTCGTCCAGCCGGGCGACCCGCAGCCGCCGGTCGCCGTCGAGGACGACGTCGTCGCCGCCCCCGGGCGCACCGTCCACGCCGACGTGCTCTCCAACGACCTCATCGCCGCGGGTGACTCGGTGTCGTTCGTCGACCTCGGGACGCTCAACGACGCCGACGTCCTCAAGGACTTCCAGAAGCAGAAGGACGACACCTTCAAGGTCGTCGCGCCCGAGGACGGTCCGGCCAAGGTGCTGACCTACGGCATCACCGACGGGCTCTTCGACGCGTCGAAGTCGACCCTGACCGTCCGCGGCCAGAAGGACTTCAACAACCCGCCGGTCGCCGTCGACGACACCGGCCTCGCCAAGCAGGGTGAGACCTCGATCCTCGTCGACGCGATCGCCAACGACCGCGACCTCGACGGTGACCAGGCGAGTCTCAAGATCACGAAGTTCATCGGCGACGGCGTCGTCCGCGAGGGCCGCAAGCTGCGCATCCAGCTCCGTCCGCAGGCACGCGTCGTGCCCTACGTCATCGAGGACGCCGACGGCGCGTCGGCCATGGCCCTCATCTACGTGCCGGCCGGCACCAACGGTGTGCCCTACGTCGTCGACGGCAAGACCATCAAGATGGGCGCCGACTCGACGGTCGACATCAGCCTCGCCGACTACGTCGTCGACCCCCGTGGCGGCAAGGTCTCGGCCACGTCGCCAGAGACGGTCTCGACGTCGCCCGACGAGGACCTCCAGTCCGCTCTCTCGTCCGCCACCGAGCTCAAGCTCACCTCCACCAACGGCTACGTCGGACCGGCAGCCCTCATGCTCGAGGTGACGAACTCGACCGGTCCGTCCGACAAGGCGGCCCAGAAGGCGTACGTCACGATCCCGGTCCAGATCGGGCCCGACGTGCCGGTGCTCCGCTGCCCCGACCACGAGGTCCGCCTCGTCGCCGACGGCCCGGCCCGCACCTTCGACATCCCGCGGCTCTGCCACGCGTGGCTGCCCACCGGGATGGACGCGAACACCGCGCAGTACGAAGCGACGTGGGACCCGGCGATCGACGGCGTCGACCTGAACCAGACCGGTGCCGGGGGCCGCCAGGTCGTCCTCAGGGCCCAGCCGGCCGCCCAGGAGGGCTCGACCGGTGCCGTCACCGTCAAGGCCAAGGGCGGTGCCGAGTCCTACAAGATCAAGGTCCGGGTCGTCAGCGCCCCGCCCGCAGCGACGCTGCGTCCGGTGCGGATCGAGGGCCTCATCGCCGGCACGAGCCGCACGGTCAACCTGTCGCAGTACCTCGACAGTCCGCTGTCGGCTCCCCGCTGCCAGGTGCAGTCGGCCCGTGTCGTCTCGGGCACGGGAGTCAGCGTCACGCAGAGCGGCTGCCAGCTCACGGTGTCCGCGTCCGACAAGGGCCGCGGCGACGCCCGCATCACGGTCCAGGCCGTCGACGCACCGGGGCGGCCCGCGGCGCTCGGCCAGGTCTCCGTCAGCGTCCGCAGCAGGCCCGACCCCATGGCCGCCCCGACCGCGGTCGCCGACCGCATCCTCGGCAGCAGCGCGCGGGTCGACTTCCGCCCGCCGGCCTACGACGGCGGCCTGCCGATCCAGGCCTACGAGGTCACCGCGATCGGACCGGGCGGCGGCACCAAGGCCTGCTCGTCATCGCCGTGCACGATCACGGGACTGACCAACGGTCAGGACTACTCGTTCACCGTCCGCAGTCGCAACCCCGTCGGCTGGTCCGACCAGAGCCCGCGCAGCAACACGGTGCGTCCCGACACGAAGCCGAAGGCGACGTCGATCACCGACATCACGCCCGGCGACCGCAAGCTCACGGTGCGCTGGAGCGAGCCCCCGAACGAGGGCAGCAAGGTCCTCAAGTACCGCGTCCAGTGGGTCAACATCGGCGGCAGCGCCGGTGCGACCGGGCAGGCCGAGGTGGCAGCACCGAGCCTGACGAAGGTCATCAGCGGCCTCATCAACAACGACGCCTACAACGTCCGCGTCCAGGCGAACAACGAGGCCGGCTGGGGGCCCTTCGGGGCGCAGGTCAAGGCGCAGTCGTTCGGCAAGCCAGCGGCCGTGCCGGCCCCGACGCTGAGCCCGCGCGAGCCGGTGCCCGGTGCGGCGAACGCCCAGGTGTCCATCGCGTGGCCCGCGACCGACCCCAACGGTCCGCCCATCACGAAGTACGACGTCTTCCGTCGCACCGGCGGGGGCGCGTGGAACCTCATCGCGACCGTGTCCGGTGGTGACCAGCGCGTCGCGAGCGACACGATCCCCTACCAGGGCCAGACGGTGCAGTACGTCGTCACGGCGACGAACGGCGGACCGGCGACCTCCGACAAGGCGAACTTCAGCAGCTACACGGCCGACGGCATCCCGGAGACCCCCAACCTCACCTCCGTGACGACGCCGACCGAGAACTACGCGGCGAACGCCTCGTACAGCCTCGGTGACTCGCGCTCGCGCGGCTACGACACGGTCAACTGGCGCACCAACGAGGGCCGCACCGGCTCATGGGCGTGCGGCGGTGGCTGCTCGGGCGGCACCGCGTCCAACCTCGGCAACAACCAGCAGTCGATGGAGATCCAGGCCTGCAACGTCGCGGGCCGGTGCTCGCCGTGGTCCAACAGCGTCACCTACCACCCCTTCGGTCCGACCCGGGCGATCCGCAACCCGGGCGAGAACCACGACAACAACAGCATCACCTTCACGTGGAACGCACCGACCAACAACGGCCGCCCGATCACCCAGTACCAGGTGACCGGCGACAAGAACGAGACGTTCGGCGCCGGCCGTGAGTCGACGACGATCGGTGGCCTCGGCTACAGCGACACCCGCACCATCCGGGTCCGCGCCTTCGCGACCGACTCGGGCTGGGGCCCGTACACCTCGATCTCGGGCACGACCAACGCCGCGCCCAAGCCCAAGGTGAACTCGGTCTACAAGGGCAGTGGCTGCGGGGCGACCGGGTGCCTCAAGCCGGACGGCACCCAGTGCGGCTCCAACTGCAACCACATCGGCTACAACCTGTCGAACTACAACGGCGCCATCAGCTGCACCGTCGACAGCTCCGACGGCGGATGGTCCAACCCCGACAACGGCTCCGGCGGGTCGCACCGCCCGACCAACGGCGGCAACGACTCCAACAAGTTCTTCGGCTTCCCCAACGGCTGGGTCCGCGTGACCTGCTCGTCGTCGAACGGGTCCGACTCCGCGCAACGCAATCCCTGGGGGTGACGGCCCGCTCCCGCGAGGGAGCCGGCCGCGCCCGACCCAGCCACACGGCATACCCCACGATCGATGAAACACATGACAGGAGAACGACACCCATGACGGCCACCCCCGCCAACGGTCGCATCACGCAGGAGCAGGTCACGTGGTTCGCGCACACGTTCGACCAGCTCGTCGGCAACATCGAGAAGGCCGTCCTCGGCAAGCAGCACGTGACGCGCCTCGCGCTCACCTGCCTGCTCTCCGAGGGCCACATGCTCCTCGAGGACTTCCCCGGCACCGGCAAGACGCAGCTCGCCCGCGCCCTCTCGGCCACGGTGCAGGGCACGCACAGCCGCATCCAGTTCACGCCCGACCTGCTCCCGAGCGACGTCACGGGCGTCACGATCTACGAGCCGACGAAGCAGAGCTTCGAGTTCCACCCCGGCCCGATCTTCGCGACCATCGTCCTCGCCGACGAGATCAACCGCGCCTCGCCGAAGACCCAGTCGGCGCTGCTCGAGGTCATGGAGGAGGGCCGGGTCACCATCGACGGCAAGCCGCACTCCGTCGGCGAGCCGTTCATGGTCATCGCGACCCAGAACCCCATCGAGCAGGCCGGCACCTACCGGCTGCCCGAGGCGCAGCTCGACCGCTTCCTCATGAAGGCGAGCGTCGGCTACCCCGACCACGAGGCGACGATCGCCGTCCTCGCCGATGCCAAGACGCGTGACCGCGCCAAGACGCTGAGCCCGCTCATCGCGAGCAACGTCATCGTCGAGATGTCCAAGCTCGCCGACGAGGTGCACGTCGACCCGGCGATCCTCGGCTACGTCAGCCGCATCGCCGAGGAGTCGCGCCGCCACCCCTCGCTCAAGCTCGGCCTGTCGGTCCGTGGCTGCCTCGCCTACGTCCGATGCGCGAAGACGTGGGCGGCGAGCCAGGGCCGCACCTACGTCGTGCCCGACGACATCAAGCTGCTCGCCGAGCCCATCCTGAGCCACCGTCTGCTCCTCAACGCCGAGGCGCAGTTCGCCGGGACGACCGTCGAGCAGTGCGTCGACCAGATCCTCGGCGACATCGCGCCGCCGGCCGAGCGCGCCTCGGCCTGACCGCGACCGTCGAAGCAACCAAGGGGACCGCATGACCCAGCAGGACCAGGGGGCCACGTCGTCGCGTCGCGGCGGCCGCTTCCGTATGCCGTCACGCAGGGGAGCGCCGGCCGGTGCCGGCGCGCCCGTGGCGGCGTCCACCCCGAACGCAGCCGCGAACGCAGGCACGACCGGCGCTCGGGGGCGTGCTGTCCCGGGCACGACGAGCCGCGGCATCCGCCAGATCACCGCGCCGATCACGCGCTCCATCGAGCAGGTGGCCGGTCAGACCGAGGGCGTGTGGCGCCCGGTCGCCGGCGTCCTCCGGTGGGTCTCGCCGCTCGGCTGGACGATCCTCGCGCTCGGTCTCGTCTGCTGGTTCGTCGGGGCCCGCTGGGGCTGGACCGAGCTGCTCATGGTCGCTGCGGCCGCCCTGCTCCTCTTCGCGATCTGCCTCGTCCTCGCCCTCGGTCGCACCAAGGTCCGGATCCTCGCCGAGGTCGACCCGCGCCGCGTCGTCGTCGGCGACCCCGCGACCGGTCGCATCCTCGTCACCAACGAGGCCCGCACCCCGATGCTGCCGATCCTCGTCGAGCTGCCTGTGGGTCTGTCGGCCGCTCGCTTCGTGCTCCCGGCCCTGACCCCCGGCAACGCGCACGAGGAGCTCTTCGTCGTTCCGACGTCGCGCCGCGGCGTCATCCAGGTCGGGCCGGCGACGACGGTCCAGGGTGACCCGCTCGGTCTCATGCGCCGCACCCTGACGTGGACCGAGCGCACCGAGCTCTTCGTCCACCCGCGCACCGTCGCGCTCGAGTCCCTCGGCGCCGGTCTGCTGCGCGACCTCGAGGGCAGCACCACCGAGGACGTCTCGATGAGCGACCTCGCCTTCCACGCGCTGCGCGAGTACCAGCCCGGCGACGACCGCCGCTACATCCACTGGCGCAGCTCGGCCAAGGCCGGCAAGCTCCTCGTGCGCCAGTTCCTCGACACGCGCCGCTCGCACGTGACGATCCTCGTCGACCCCGACCCGGAGCAGTACCGCTCGGGTCACGGCAGGACCGGCCGGACCGACCGGGACGTCGAGCGGGACATCATGGCGGCGAACGCCCCCACGGCGATCCAGGCCGACGTCGAGACGGCCATCTCGGTCGGGTCCTCGATCATGGTCCGCGTCATGCTCGACGAGCAGGACTGCACGATCGTCTGCGGCTCCCAGAAGGTCACGAAGTCGGTGCCGCAGATCGGCCTCGACGCGATGTCCCGGGTCGAGCCCGGGCCCGTCGACCTCTTCACGACCTCGCTCGACGCCGCCGAGCTGGCCCCCGACACGAGCACCTGCTTCATCGTCACCGGTCCGCACCGTCCGTTCATCGAGCTGCAGCGCGCGGCCGGGCAGTTCCCGCCCGAGGTGACGCGCGTCATCGTCGTCATCGACCCGCAGGCCGACCACGGCATCCGTCGCGGCGGCGGCCTCGTCATCCTCACGCTCGCCGCGCTCGAGGACCTCCGCACGCTTCTCGTCTCAGGGGTTGCCCGATGAGCTCTCCGACGTCCCCCGGCGCTGCCGGCTCGATCCCTGCGCCGCCCGCATCTGCACTGGTCACGCCCCCGTCCGCCGGTGAGCGCGTCCGCGCCCAGCTGGCCCGCCTCAGGCCCAGCACCGCCCACCTCGTCGACGCCGGCTTCACCGTCGTGCTCGTGAGCCTCGCCCTCGTCGGCTTCCGCACGACGTTCTTCGGCCTCGGCTGGCTCTGGGTCGGCCTCGCCGGTCTCGTCATCGGACTGCTCGTCGCGCACGTGACCGCGACGTTCCGGGCACCCGGGGTGGTGACGCTGCTCGCGGTGGCGGCGGCATACCTCCTCCTCGGTGGGCCGCTCGCGGTCCGCGAGGACCTCGTCGCCGGGTTCATCCCGTCGGGCGAGACGTTCGCGACCCTCGTGCACATGGCCGTGCCCGGCTGGAAGGAGCTGCTGACCGCGCTCCCGCCCGTCGACTCCGAGGGTCCCTACATGGCCCTGCCGTTCCTCTTCGCTCTCGTCGGTGGGTCGCTGACCTACGGTGTCGCCCGCCGGTGGACCGGCGCGGTGACGGCGCTCGTCGCACCGGTGGTGCTGCTCGTCGCCTCGATCGTGCTCGGCACGCTGACGCCCGCAGGCGTGCTGCTCCAGGGAGCCCTCTTCGCCCTCGTCGCCATCGGGTGGACGGCGTTGCGCAGCAACCGCAACCGACCGGCGCTGCAGAACGGTGCGGGCCGCACGACGCGCGCGGTCACGACCGCGGCCCTGCTCGCCGTGGCGACCGTGGGTGGCTTCTTCGTCGGTCCGATGCTGCCCGGCGCCGACCCCGCCGACCGCACGGTGTTCCGCACGGGACTCCAGCCGCCCTTCGACGTGACGCAGTACGCCTCCCCGCTCGCCGGCTTCCGCCAGTACACCGAGCCCAACGGCTCCGAGCTCTTCGACAAGACGCTGCTCACGGTCAAGGGACTGCCGGCCGGTGTCCCGGTCCGCATCGCGGCGCTCGACTCCTACGACGACTTCGTGTGGGGCGCCGGCAACGTCGCCAACCTCGGCACGGGCGAGGACCCGGGGGGCACGAGCTTCCGCAAGGTCGGCACCCACATCGCCGCGGAGGGTGCAGGTGACCCCGTCACCGCGACCGTCGGCGTGCCGGCCGGTGGCTACAGCGACGTCTGGCTGCCGACGTTCGGCACCGTCATTGGCCTCGACTTCGGCGGATCCCGGGGGGACCAGCTGGCCGACGACCTGCGCTTCAACGTCGACACCAACACCGGCGTCCTGCCGGAGAAGCTCCAGGCAGGCGACACGTACACCGTCAGCGCCCTGGCGCAGAAGGTCGACGCGGAGCTGCCCAAGAACGTCGACGTGGCTGACGGCACGGTCGTCGACAGCCAGAACCTCACCTTCATCGACGACAAGATCTCGCCGTGGACCGAGCGCGTCGACGGCCAGTGGCAAAAGGTCGTCGCCGTGGCCAAGGCCATGCAGGACGGCGCCTACACCGACGGCGGCGCGCCCGGTGACTACCAGAACGTCTTCCTCCCCGGCCACAGCCTCCGGCGGATGACCCAGTTCATGAAGGCCACCCAGCTGGCCGGCAACGACGAGCAGTACGCCTCCGCGCTCGCCCTGGCGGCCAACCGCCTCGGCGTGCCGGCCCGCGTCGTGCTCGGCGCCGAGCCCGACGCGACCGGCGCGATCAAGGGCAAGGACGTCCACGCCTGGGTCGAGGTCGCGACGACGAATGGCTCGTGGCAGCCGATCTACTGGAAGCAGTTCGTCCCCGACCGCAACAAGAAGCCGCAGCAGCTGATCCAGAAGTCGGAGGAGAAGAAGACCGGCGCCCAGGTGCCTCCGCCGGCGGCCAACAACCCGCCGAGCGTCCTCCAGGGTCCCGACCAGGCGCAGAACGCGACCCAGCTGAAGAACCCGCCCAAGGACGACAGGAACCCGCTCGACCCCGACAACTGGCCGGACTGGCTGCGCTGGCTCATCTTCTTCGTCGTCGTGCCGCTGCTCGTCCTGCTCGTCGTCTACAGCGTGATCAGACTCGCCAAGGCGCTGCGGCGCCGCCGCCGGCGCACGACCGGCGAGACGGCGAGCCGCGTCAGCGGCGGGTGGCGCGAGGTCGTCGACACCGCACGCGACCTGCGGATGCCGCTGCCGGTCAAGGGGACCCGCCTCGAGCAGGCGCGTGCCCTCGAGGAGCACGTCTTCGGGCCACCGCCCGAGAAGCCGAGCCCGGTCGTCGACGGCGCCCTCATGGGCGCTCCCGTCCCGGCACCCGGGCACCCCGCCCCGAGCGCCGACACGGAGCCGTTGCCGACGAAGGGGGACGCCGTGCCCACTCGACCGAGCCTGGCGCTCGTGCCGCTCGCCACCGCCGCCAACGGTCACGTCTTCGACGTCGCCGAGCCGACGCCGGAGGAGGTCGAGGCCTTCTGGGCCGACGTCGAGACGGCGCGCAAGCGCATCCGGTCCGAGCAGTCGTTCTGGCAGAAGGTCCGGGGGGACGTCTCGCTGCGGACCTTCCGTGACCACCTGCCCACGGGCTCCGGTCTCGGGCCGGCGCTGGCCCGCACGTCACGGGGTCAGGGCAAGCCACCGGCGACCCGCCGCGGCCGCGCCACCAAGGCCGGCATCGGCACGAGCCTGCCGGTCGGCACACGAGCGAGCCGCCGCGTGGGCAGCACCGGACGCAAGAGCAAGAAGGGTGACGCGTGAAGCTCAAGTTCGTCCTCCGGTCGGGAGACCGCGAGACCGACCTCGTCGCGACGACGGACTCGGCCACCACGGTCGGGGACCTCGCCGCCTACCTCGCGGCGGCCGACCCGAACCGCTCGACCGTGCTCGGGGTCGACGCCCCGATGACGCTCGCCCTCGTCGACCAGGACATGCGTGGCCTCGACCCGCGGGCGACCGTCGCCGAGAGCGGCCTCCAGTCCGGCATGCGCGTCTCGACGACCCGTGCCGGTGAGGGCTTCGTCGACCGCGGCCGGCCCGCGGCCGTCGCCTACATCCGCTCGGGCCCCGACGCCGGCCGCGAGTTCCCGCTCGCCCGCGGGACGGCATACATCGGCCGCGGGCGCGGCAGCGAGGTGCAGCTGTCCGACGAGTCGGTCTCGCGCAAGCACGCCAAGCTCGTCATCCAGGAGGTCGTCGAGGTCGTCGACCTCGGCTCGGCCAACGGCATCACCGCCGGAGGGCAGCAAGTCACCCGCGCCCACCTCAAGAGCGGCGACGTCGTGCGCGTCGGCGACACCGAGCTCGAGGTGCACCTGCAGGGCGACGGCGTCGTGACCCGACCCGGCAGCGGTGTGCTCTCGGGCGACGCCGGCACCGTGGCCTTCTCGCGCTCCCCGCGGGTGGCGCCGCTCTTCGCCGGCCAGGAGTGGCAGGTCCCCGACCTGCCCGAGCGCGGCAAGCTCCAGCCGATGCCGCTCGTCGCCATGGTCGTGCCGCTGCTCATGGGCATCGTCATGTACCTCATCACCCGCAGCGCCTTCTCGATCATCTTCATGCTGATGATGCCGATGATGATGGCGGGCACCTACTACGAGGCCCGCCGCCAGCAGAAGAAGGACTTCGCGCAGGCGATGGAGGACTTCAAGGAGGACCTCGCCCTGCTCTCGCAGCACATCCGCGGCTCCCTCGAGGTCGAGGGCCACACCCGTCGCGGGGAGCACCCGAGCGGCGCCGACTGCCTGACCGCGGTGCGCGACCGCAGCGCCCTGCTCTGGACCCGCCGACGTGATGGCAACGGCTACGCCGAGCTGCGCCTCGGGCTGGGCACCCGCCCGTCCCGGTCGGCGATCACGATGCCGGCCGTCGGCCGCTCCAAGGCCGAGGCGTGGCTCGAGGTCTCCGAGCAGCTGCACGGCCTCGAGGTCGTGCACGACGTGCCGATCGTCGCGAGCCCGCTCGCCGACGGTGCCATCGGCGTCGCCGGCCAGCGCGCCAACGCCCTCGGTGCCGCACGCTCGGTCGTTCTCCAGACCGCGGCGCTGCACTCACCCGCCGAGCTCGCCGTCTGCTCCTTCGCCTCGGGCAGCTCCGCCCGCGACTGGGACTTCCTCAAGTGGCTCCCGCACACGACGTCGCCGCACAGCCCGATCGCCACCGACCACCTCGCGGCCAGCGCCCCGGCCTGCTCGGCGCTCGCCGACGCCCTCGAGGACATCATCGAGGCCAAGGGCACCGCGAAGGAGCGGGAGCAGGCCAGCGCCGAGCGCCCGACCGTCCTCGTGCTCGTCGAGAGCGACGCGCCCATCGACCGCAGCCGTCTCGTCGCCATCGCCGAGCGCGGTCACCACCAGGGTGTCGTCGTGCTCTGGGTCGCCGAGACCCAGCAGCTGCTCCCGGCGGCGTGCCACACCTTCCTCGTCGTCAGCGACGACCAGAGCTCGCTCGCCGGCTACGTCCACGCCGGCGAGGAGGTCCAGCCGGTCGCCGTCGACCACATCGGCTACGACGAGGCGATGGCCTGCGCCCGCCAGCTCGCCCCGGTCGTCGACGCCGGCGTCCCGGTCGACGACGCGAGCGACCTGCCCCGCGCCGTCTCGCTCCTCACCCTCGCCGGCACCGACCTCGCGAGCTCCGAGGAGGCCGTCATCGAGAAGTGGGGCGAGTCGCGCTCGATCCTCACCGGTCCGTACGCGCCCGCCGTGCTGCCCCGCAAGCCAGGCAACCTGCGCGCCATCGTCGGCCAGTCGAGTCAGGGCACCTTCTCGGTCGACATCCGCTCGGACGGCCCCCACGCCCTCGTCGGCGGCACGACCGGTGCCGGCAAGTCCGAGCTGCTCCAGGCCTGGATCCTCGGCATGGCGGCGGCCCATTCCCCGCAGCGCGTCACCTTCCTGCTCGTCGACTACAAGGGTGGCTCGGCCTTCCGGGACTGCGTCAAGCTGCCGCACACCGTGGGCCTCGTGACCGACCTGTCGCCGCACCTCGTGCGCCGTGCCCTCGCCTCGCTCGCGGCCGAGCTGCACTACCGCGAGCACCTGCTCGCCCGGCACAAGGCCAAGGACCTGCTCGAGCTCGAGCGTCGCGGCGAGGTGGAGGCTCCGCCGTCGCTCATCCTCGTCGTCGACGAGTTCGCCGCGCTCGTGCAGGAGGTGCCCGAGTTCGTCGACGGCGTCGTCAACGTCGCCCAGCGTGGCCGGTCGCTCGGCCTGCACCTCATCCTCGCGACGCAGCGGCCGGCCGGTGTCATCAAGGACAACCTCCGCGCCAACACCAACCTCCGCATGGCGCTGCGGATGGCCGACGAGAACGACTCCGAGGACGTGCTCGGCTCCAAGGAGGCGGCCTTCTTCGACCCCGCCCTCCCCGGCCGTGCGGTGTCAAAGACCGGTCCCGGCCGGCTCGTCCCCTTCCAGACGGGGTATGCCGGGGGGTGGACCTCCGACGTCCCCCCGCCGCCCGACATGAAGGTCGAGACGTTGACCTTCGGTCGTGGCGTCGAGTGGGAGCCGCCGCGGGTCGAGGGCGCCGACGAGGCGGCCGACCTCGGGCCCACCGACATCCAGCGACTCGTCAGCACGCTCGGCCGGGCGGCCCGCGTCGCCGAGCTGCCCAAGCCGCGCAAGCCGTGGCTGCCGGACATGCGGCCCGTCTACGACCTCGCGACCCTCCCGACGCAGCGTCGTGACGACGAGCTCGTCTTCGGCATCGCCGACGACCCCGACAACCAGGCCCAGCCCGAGATCGCGTTCCGCCCCGACAAGGAGGGCAACATCGCGATCTACGGCACGTCGGGCTCCGGCAAGTCCGTGTTCCTGCGCTCCATGGCGATCGCGGCCGGCTACACGGTGCGCGGCGGACCCTGCCACGTCTACGGCCTCGACTTCGGCAACCGTGGCCTCGCGATGCTCGAGTCCCTGCCGCACGTCGGTTCGATCATCCCCGGTGGGGACCACGAGCGGGTCATCCGCCTCCTGCGCACGCTGCGCGCCACGATCGACGAGCGCGCCTCGCGCTACTCGGCCGTCAGTGCCGCGACGATCACCGACTACCGTCGCATCGCCGGCCGTCCCGACGAGCCGCGCGTCATCGTCCTCATCGACAACATGACGGCGTTCCGCCAGGCCTACGAGGTCGGCGGGCGCTTCCAGTGGCTCGACCTGCTCGCCGGTCTCGCCGCCGACGGCAGACCGGTCGGCGTCCACTTCATCATCGCGTCCGACCAGCGCACCGGCCTTCCGACGAACCTCGCCGCGGCCGTGCAGGGCCGGATCATCCTGCGCATGAGCAACGTCGACGACTACTCCGTCTTCGGCGTGCCGGGTGACGTCCTGACGATGGCCTCACCGGCCGGGCGCGGGCTCATGTCCGGGTCCGAGGTGCAGGTCGCGGTGCTCGGCGGCTCGTCCGACGTCACCGTGCAGGCCGCCGCGATCGAGGCCTTCGCCGACGCGACCCGCAAGGCCGGCGTCAGCCAGGCCCCGCCGATCGAGAGCCTCGCCGAGATCATCCCCCTCGGGGACCTGCCGTCGGAGTGCGGCGGGCGTCCCGTCGTCGGGGTCGCGTCCTCGACGCTCGAGCCGATCGGCTTCGACCCGAAGGGCTCGTTCATCATCACCGGCCCGTCCGGCTCGGGGCGCACGACCGCCGTCGCGACGACCGCGGCCGGGCTCTTCCGGTTCAGCTCCGGATCGGCGCTCTACCTCATGACCTCGCGTCGCACGTCGGAGCTGCTCGACCTCGGCATCTGGGCCGAGACCGCCGTGGGCGGCGAGGCCTCGTCGGCGCTCGCGAGCCGGCTGGCTGCCGAGATCGAGGAGGAGCGCGTCACGAGGCCGATCGCCGTCTTCGTCGAGCGCATCGACGACCTCGCCCCGTCGGGCGCCGAGAACGCCCTGACGACGCTCGCCAAGGCGTGCGTCGACAACGACCAGCTCGTCGTGGCCGAGGGCGAGGCTGCCTTCTTCAGCAGCAACTTCGGGCTCCAGGCCCTGCTCAAGACGTCGCGCTCCGGCCTCGCCCTGCACCCCGACGGCAACGAGGGGCTCGCCGTCTTCAAGGCCAACCTCCCCGCCCTCAACAGGGCAGAGCTCCCCCCGGGCCGCGGTTTCATCATCGAGAAGGGCAAGTTCGAGCTCCTCCAGGTGGCCCGCCCGTGAGTCTGAATTCCACGCCGAAAGCCTTGGTGCACAGGGGAGTCGGACGAAGCACACGGCATACGCCATCGGTGCCCGTCAGGGGTCACGGATCATGGGGAGTGCTCCCCATCGACACCCCCAGAGGGCTGACATAGGTTTCTGCATGTCGACGAAAGCCGCCCATCGGGACGAACTGCCCGAGGGCCCGGCGGACGTCGAGGAGTTGGCACAGCGCGGGCCTGCACGGGTGGTCCGGAAGAGAACTTCCCGAATCAGTCGGGGGAACACAGGCAAAGGAGAAGGTCATGGCTTGGCTCGGAATGAACGACGATGAGGTCAACGCTCAGGGCAACGTCCTGCAGCAGCAGGCGGAGGCCATCCAGAAGCTCATCACGAAGGTCGACCAGGAGGTCGAGTCCCTGAAGCAGAACTGGCAGGGTGACGACTCCAAGCAGTTCGAGCAGGAGTGGACCGGCACGCACCGTCCCGAGCTCCAGAAGGCCCAGAAGCTGCTCACCGAGATGAAGTCGACGATCGACCACGAGGTCCAGCAGCAGCGCAGCACCTCGTCGCAGTACTGATCCACCTCATCTCACCACGACCTACACACGCTTCACTTCCGAAGGGGAACTGACATGGCTGTTTACAAGAAGGGTATGAACGCCGACGCGGTGTCCGCGTCCGGTGACAAGCTCGTCGGCTACAAGGGCGAGCTCGACGGCATCGTCGAGGCCGTCAACGGCGCCGTCTCCACGATCAAGGGCAACTGGGGCGGCACCGACGCCGACCGCTTCCAGAGCGACTGGCACGGCCAGCGCCAGGTCGTCTCGGCCGCCGGCGACAAGCTCGACGCCATGGGCAAGAAGTGCAAGACCAACGCCGAGTCGCAGAAGCAGACGTCGTCGAAGTGAGCCCGGCTGCTGCGTGAGCCACGGGCTCCGCAGCACGCGCCGCGAAAGGGTGGTCGCTCCCGGACAGGGGAGGAGCGGCCACCCTTTCGCATGCCCGGAGGGCACCCGGACGTATCAATTCGCTTGACAGCCGCGTCTGCCCGGTGTGAGACCTAGACTGAGCACCCAGAGGAGGGGCGACGCATGGGCGAACCTGGTGAACTCACCGAGCTGGTCGCCCGCGCCTCCCACGGAGACGCCACCGCGTGGAACACCATCGTCGAGCGCTTCTCGTCACTGCTCTGGGGCGTCGCGCGCGGCCACCGGCTCCGACAGGAGGACGCCGCCGACGTCGTGCAGAACACGTGGCTCAAGCTCCTCGACCACCTCGACTCCATCAAGCAGCCCGAGGCCCTGGCCGGGTGGTTGGCGACGACGGCGCAGCACGAGGCCCTGGCGGTCCTGCGCAAGGGCAAGCGTGAGCACCTCGTGCGCGACGACGACCTCGCGACCGACGTGCCCGACGAGCAGGCTCTCGCCCTCGACGCGGCGCTGCTCGACGACGAGCGTGACGGTGAGCTCTGGTCGTGCTTCGGCCACCTGCCGGAGCGCTGTCAGGTGCTGCTCCGGGCGCTCATGGCGAGCGACCGCCCGAACTACAAGGTCATCTCGGACTCGCTCGGGATGCCGGTCGGCTCGATCGGGCCGACGCGGATGCGCTGCCTCGAGGCGCTCCGGGCGATCGTGCGGGAGTCCGGCTCCGATCTCGACACCGAAAGGAGGGCGTGATGAGTGACCACGACCTTCACGTCGACGACGCGCAGCTCCTGGCGCGGCTGCGGCGCATCGCGGATACGGTTGACCCCGTCCCCGATGACGTCGTCGAGCTCGGCAGGGCCGCGTTCGAGCTCCGCCACGCCGACGCCGTCCTCATGACCATGGCCAGCGAGTCGCTCTCGGGTGCCGAGCTCCGGGCCGTGCCCGACGAGCAGGGCTCGAGCCGGCTGCACGTGTTCGAGCACGGCGAGGTCTCGATCGAGGTCGAGGTGACCGTGCGGGGCGAGTTCGCGCGGGCGGTCGGCATCGTCGACGACGGTTCCGGGGTCGATCTCTCCGGAGCCCACGTCAGCGTGGAGACGACGTCCTCGTCGACCACGGTCGAACTCGACGGCGGACGTTTCACCGTCGAACGCGTGCCTCTCGGACTTGCCCGCATCGTCCTCGAGCGAGCCGGGAGCCGGTTGCTGGTGACGCCGTGGTTCGACGTGGGGTGATGGTTCGCCTCACGCTCCCCACGCCGTGAACGAGGCCGCGGTCGCCAGTGCGAGGTCGTCACCGAGCGCACCGCGACGTGCGGCCAGCCACCCTTCGGAGAGCGTGGTGCCGTCTCTCGCCACGGCGGTGTGGACGTCGCGCATGACGCCGAGGCAGGCCGCGTCGTTGACGGGGACGACGCTGGCGAGGACGGTCGCCGTGCCCATCCCGAGCAGGCTCGAGACGAGGCCGAGGGCTTCGAACGGACCGATGGGCGCCGCGCCTCCGGAGTCGCACGCGGACAGGACGATGGCACCCGGCGAGCGGTGCAGGCCCAGCAGGTCGTGGACGGTGAGCGGTCCGTCGGCCAGATGGAGCGCGGAGAAGAGCGGGGCGTTGCCACGGAACGTCCCGTGAGCCGCGATGTGAGCCAGTGACGCTCCGTCGACGGCTTCGAGAGCGGCCGTTGCCGTGGCGTCCTCGGGACGAAGCACCTTGGCGTGACGGTGGATCCGGCTCAGGCTCGCAACCTCCGCCTCCCGGGTGCTGAGGCCGGGCCCGGTCACGAGCGCCACGTGCGAGCCCGCTCCCGTGCCGAGTCGCCGGGTCGCCCGAAGCCACTGGGCGATGGACGGACTGACACTGAGGTGCCGGTCGGAGAAGCACGGGAGGAGTCCCCACGGTGCGGTGAGCAGGTCGGCGGGCGGCACGACGATGACGCGACGGCACCCCTCGGGCAGGTCGGCACCGTCGCCCAGCAGAGCCGACTGGAGCAGCCGTCCCGCAGCGGCGAGGTCGACCCGGCGACCGAGAGCGGCACGACGCAACGCGAGTCGCGCGAAGTCGGCTTCCGTCGCGGCCCGGGCAGACGGACCGACGACGACGTGCCGCACGACGCCTCGGTGGACGGTGAGGCGGTGCAGGGTGTCGCCGTCGCGGACGATGCTGACGACGGCACCCTCGTCGGCCACGGTCTCGAACACGGCGTCGAGGTCGAGCTGGGGCCCGCCGTCGGCACGAACCGTGCGGTCGGAACTGCGGCGATCTGCCGGCTCCTTCGACGGCGTGCCGTCCCCCGACCGGAGGTGGCGGTGGGTGCGCCGGATGGCGGCCTCGAGTCGGGCCCGGTCCCGCGTCAAGGCGACCGACCCGGGGTCGTCTGCGCCCATGGCGTCGAGACGGCGCGTCACGTCCCGGAGCGCCGCGAGGTCGCTGACGAGCAGCGGGTCGGTGACGCTCGCGCGGGGCGCGTCCAAGGCAGCGGCACGCCAGCGCTCGGCCCACCACAGCAGACGGCGAGGCCGACGCGCGCGCACTGCGGCATCCACGGCGAGACGGGTGAACTCGATGCCGTGCCCGCTGGCCAGAGCCCGCAGCTCGACGTCCCCGAGCAGGTTGCGGTGCTCGTCGACCGCGTCGAGACCGTGCCGGCAGGCCAGCAGGAGCGCTCGTCGGTCGCCGAGCTGCTGGGCGAGCAGGGCTCCGGCGAGCCAACCTGCCGCGCGGCCCAGTGGCGGCCCCGTCCAGCGCGTTCGCGCAGCATCGCCCAGGGCCTGGCGCGCGGTGTCGTCGCGGCCCGCGTCGTGCGCGATCCGGCCGAGCAGCACGAGCGCGACGGGCAGCTCGACCGCGTGCCGGGCCTGCATCGATCCGACGAGCGAGGTGGCCTCGGCGAGCAGGTCCGTCGCTGAACGACCCGGGTCGGGAGGCGGGGCAGCCCCCTCGCCGTCGACCATCCAGGGTCGCAGCTCGGGTCGCACGGACACGTACGCGGCGCGCAGCCGCAACAGCCGGGCGCGGTCGGCCCACCCCGGGCGGCGTTGCGACCGGAAGAGCCGCTGGGCCTCTGCCGCACTCGCCTCCGCGGCGGCGAGGTCGGCCTGCGCGAGGGCCGCTTGCGCGTCCGTCAGGAGCAGCTCGGCTCGTCGCACGGGCGCGCCGACCGTGCCCGGGAGCGTGACTGCGCAGAGGCGTCGCACCTCGTCGATGAGCCCTGCCCCGAGCAGGACCTGGGTCCGCTCGATGACGAGGTCGTGCCGTTCGTTGCCCAGGCGGTGGGCGCGGACCGATGCCTCGTCGAGCAGTCGCAGGGCCGTCGGGACGTCTCCTCGGAGATTGGCTGCGAGGCCGCGGTTGTGGACCGCCTGGACCGCCTCGAACTCCTGCCCCACCCGGTCGAGCAGCACCTCGGCTCGACGCGCGTCGGCCTCGGCGGCGTCGGCGTGACCCAGGGCCAGGTGGACGTCGCACCTCGTGTTGAGCGAGCGTCCCTCCCACAGGTCGTCTCCGAGGCGGCGGCTCCCGGCGATCGCGCGGTCGAGGTCCTCGAGCGCCTCGGCGTTGCGGGCGAGCATGTGCAGCACGTGCGCCCGGCGGTGGAGCAGGCGCGGCAGCATGGCTGGAGGCGTCAGTGGCACGGCTTCGTCGAAGCGGAGCAGCCCGTCCCTGGTGCGTCCCGCGAAGGCCAGCACGATCCCCAGGGTCCCGAGGACGTCCGCCTGGCGGGTGGCGTCGACGCGTCGAGCGTTGCGGAGGGCGGCGAACCCGTGGGCCACGGCCTCGCCGGTCCGTCCACTGTCCCGGAGCACGATCGCCGACGCCTGGTGTGCGACGGATCGGTCGTGGGGGTCGGTCGAGTCAGAAAGGATGCGTGAGGCGAGGTCCATCGCCCGAGCGGGCTGGGATAGTGCAAGAGGGAGCAGTGAGTCCACGAGTTCGGTGCCGGTCGGGCGGGGGTCTCGTGGACGACGCGGAGCGCTGCGCGCGCGAGGTCGTGTATCCGAGCGCAGGGGTTGTGCGTCTGGCTTCATGAACCACCCCCACACCAGCCAGGAGGTCGACGATGTCCAACACCGATGATGGCAGCCCCACCCCCGACGCGCCGGACGTTCGATGGTGGCGACCTGCACTGCCCAACCCGGCCCAGCAGGCCCGCTACACCGACCAGCTGCGCCTCATGATCCAAGGGCTCAACGCATCGCTCCAGGCCGAGGGACGAGGCGATGCCGCCCTGGTGACCGCCTACCCTGATCCTGACAACCTCGAGACGACCGAGTTCCTCTACCGCGCCGACACCATCCTCGTCAGCACCGACGACGACGACCTCGCCCGCATCTCCGAGGCGCTCGGCGGGCTCAGCCTGGCACCGTCCGGCGCCGACGACGGTCGCCTACCCCCGCCCGTCGGCTGGCTGCGGGTGCTACCGCTGCCCCCAGGCCAGCCGTGGGCCGGGGACGACGTCTCCGGGACCCCTGCCGAGACCGCACTGCTCGCCATCGAGGCGGCGACGGGCCGCGCCGACCTCGCGGGCTTCGACCGCGTCGTCCACCTCACGTCCAACAGCGGCTGCCCAGCGACCGAGCCGGTCCCGGCGTCCGCCGGACCCGACCCCGAGGTACGGCCGGACCATTCCCTCGGGGAGGGCGTGCACGTGGCTGTCATCGACTCGGGATGGCCGCTGGCCGCGACGGAGCGGGACGTCGAGCCCACCCCTGCGCCCGACACCCGATGGTCCTGGCTCCACGGGGTCACCCACGACGAGCTCGAGACCGCTCGCCCGGGCACGACGGTCCAAGCCGTGGAGCACGGGCACTACCGCGGCCACGGGATCTTCGTCGCGGGCGTGGTCCGCGCCATGGCGCCGGCCGCGCAGGTGACCCTGCACGCCTGGGGTCCGACGACGTACGGACAGATCGAGAGCGAGCTCGCTCCGATCCTCCAGCGGGTGCTGGAGACGGAGCCGGACATCATCAGCATGTCGGCGGGCACGGGAGGCGCGAGCGGCACGACTCCGGTCGCGGAGCCGCCGGCCGGACGGCGGCGGGCAGCGGCCTCGACCGAACCCGCCTTCGCGCTCCGGCAGTTCGTCGCCACGCTCGAGCCGACGAAGACCCTGCTCGTGTGCGCGGCCGGCAACGACGGCACGCAGGGTCCGTTCGAGCCCGCCAGCATCCCCCTGCCGCACCCCGATGCCCCGCGGTGCAAGGTGGCCGTCGGGGCCTTGAAGAAGCGGGGACGACTCGCGAAGTACAGCAACCGGGGGACGTGGGTCGACGTCTACGCCCGCGGCTCGAAGGTCGTCAACGCCTACCCCGACGGGCCGTACACGTACAAGGAGTCCCCGCTGGCCGACGAGACGGTCCAGTTCACGACGGGCCTCGCCGAGTGGAGCGGGACGTCCTTCGCGACGCCGCTCGTCGCCGGGCTCGTCGCGTCTCGCATGTCGTGGACGGGAGAGAGTCCCCGGCAGGCGTGGGAGGCGCTGAGCGCCGTCGCGGCGACCCAGGCGCCGTACGGCCTGCCCACGCTGCGCCCCGGCGACGCCGACCGGGGCGTCAACCCTCCGACCCGCCGGAATCCCTGACGGGGAGTACAGACAGCAGGACGCCTTGGGTCACGTCCGCACGGACGTGACCCAAGGCGTCCTTCGCCGCTCAGGCGGGGGCGGCGGTGAAGCGCAGGTAGGGCTTGACCTGGTCGACGGCGTCGGCGCCGAAACGCTCGCGGGCGTCGGCGGTCGAGACCGTCGGGGCCACGATGACCTTCTGGCCCTCGCGCCAGTCGGCCGGCGTCGAGAACGGGCCGCTGTCGGTGAGCTGGAGCGCGTCGACGGCGCGGAGGATCTCGTCGAAGTTGCGGCCGACGCTCTTGGGATAGGTCAGCGACAGCCGCACCTTGTTGGCCGGGTCGATGATGAAGACGGAGCGCACGCCGGACGTGTCGCCCTCGCCGGGGTGGATCATGTCGTAGAGCTCGGAGACCTGGCGGGAGTCGTCGGCGATGATCGGGTAGCCGACCGTCGCACCGCTGACCTCCTCGATGTCGCCCTTCCACTCCTCGTGCTGCTCGATCGGGTCGACCGAGACGGCGAGCACCTTGACGCCACGCTTGTTCCACTCGTCGTCGAGGGCGGCGACGCGGCCGAGCTCGGTGGTGCAGACCGGTGTGAAGTCCGCCGGGTGGCTGAAGAGGACGGCCCAGCTGGCGTCCTTCCAGTCGTGGAAGCGGATCGGGCCCTCGGTCGTCGTGGCCTCGAAGTCGGGGGCGATCTCGCCCAGTCGCGGTGTTGCCATTGGCTCGTCCTCTCGCGGTCGGGCGCACGGCGCGCCCCGGTCTGCGTGCCATTCTGACCACAGAACCATGCATCGCGTTATGGGTGTCCAAATGTTGTGACGCACATCCAGTGCGCTCCCAGCAGACTCACCGAGACTGCGCGTGGAATCTGTCGCCATCCCTAGGAGCCCCGACGTGAGCGCGCTGCTCGACACCATCACCACCCAGGTCCTGCACGCACCGGTGTGGCTCGTGCTCCTCGTCGTCGGTGGGGTCGTCTTCGTCGAGGACGCGCTCTTCGTCGGCTTCGTCGTGCCCGGTGAGACCGTCGCCATCCTCGGTGGCGTGGCCGCCTCGCTCGGGCACGTACCGCTCGCCGCGGTCCTCCTCGTCGTCGTCGTGGCCGCGATCGTCGGCGACACCGTCGGTTTCGAGGTCGGCCGGCATCTCGGGGGTCGGGTGGTGGCCCTGCGCGCCTTCGACCGGCACCGCGAGCGCATCGACCAGGCGCAGGGCTTCCTCGGCCGCCGCGGCGGCGCCGCCGTCTTCCTCGGCCGCTGGACCGCGTTCCTGCGCGCGGTCATGCCGGCCCTGGCCGGGATGTCGAAGATGCACTACCCGACCTTCCTCGTCTGGAATGCCGCCGGCGGGATCGCCTGGGGGAGCGTCGTCGTCACGGCCGGCTACCTCGCGGGCCGTTCCTACGCCCGGGTCGAGACGTGGCTCGGGCGCGGCGCTGCCGTCGCCGTGGGTGTCGTCGTCGTGGTCGCTCTCGTCGTGTGGCAGGTGCGCCGCCACCGAGCCGAGAGCGCAGGGAGTGCGAAGGGTGCGGGGGCTGAGGACAGCGCCGCTGCGGAGGGCGGCGAGAACCCCTCGCGTATGCCGTCAGCGGGGTGAGCCGGGAGCGCTCGGGCCCGCTGGCACTCGCGCGCGCCCCCCTCCGGTGACCGGTCCGCCGCCGCACGAGGTGCCGTGCTCGTCACGATCTGGTCGCGGGGGTCCCGTTTCGTCCCCCGTCGCGCATCCACCTGCGATGCTCCCGGTCGTGACCGCCGAACTGCCGCCGCCGAGCGGCCCCCCACAGCCGAACCCGGACGTCGACGCGCCGCCCCCGGCCACTGCTCCGACCGCACCGGTCTACGCAGCCCCACCGCCCATGATGCCGCCCGGTGGGCCGGCTCCCGCCGCCGGGGGACTGCCGCCCATGGGGGCGATGCCGTCGTCGGACTCCCTGTCTTTCCGGCCGGTACCGACACCGGGCACCAACGGGCTCGCCATCGCGGCGCTGTGCTGCGGGATCGCCGGCATCCTGCCCGTCGCGGCCGTCGTCGGCATCGTGCTCGGCTTCGTCGCGTTGGGCCAGCTGCGCCGGAGGATCCAGAGCGGCCGGGGCCTGGCGATCGCTGGCATCGTGCTCGGCGCCCTGTGGCTCGTCGGATGGGTCGTCCTGCTCGTCACCGTTCCCGGCGACGCCCCGACGAGGAGTGCCTCGGCGGTCGCGAGCACGACGCCCCGACCTTCGGCGAGCACGTCGGCGTCCCCGGCTCCCTCGGCGACGTCGGCCCCACCTGCGCGAACCCAGGCCTACATCGACGAGATCAAGGCGGGCGACTGCTTCTCGGGCGGACGCACGGACACGCCGAGCCTCGTGACCATCATCCCGTGCACCGAGCCGCACGAGAGCCAGGCCGTCCTCAGGTTCGACCTGCCGGCCGGGCGCTTCCCCGGGGAGAAGGCCGTCGTCGCCGCCGCGGAGAAGGGCTGCACCGACAAGGCCGACCCCCTGATCACGGACCGGGCCTACAACGAGCTCGACCCGAGCTTCTTCTACCCGTCCGACGCCTACAGCTGGCGCGGTGACCGCGCGGTCGTGTGCCTCGTCGAGGCGCCGAAGGGCACGACGACCGGCACCGCCCTCAGGTAGCCGCCCGCACCGTCCCGGTCGCACGGGCGGACCGGGGCGAGGCGGCCTCGCCAGGCGCTGGCGGACGCCGGCGTACGCGTGAGGCCCCCTTCCGGACGGAAGGGGGCCTCACGGCATTCCGGAGTGGTGTGTGGTTCGCGCTCGCATGCTCGCACGACCACACACCCCCGGCTCCAGCAGATGTGACCGGGGAGGTCAGCGCTCCTCGGTGCCCGCGATGAAGGCCTCGAGCTTGGCGCGACCGAGGTCGTCCGGGCGCTGCTCCGGCGGCGACTTCATCAGGTAGGACGAGGCGGACAGCAGGGCGCCGCCGATGCCGCGGTCCTTGGCGATCTTCGCCGCGCGGATGGCGTCGATGATGATGCCGGCCGAGTTGGGGGAGTCCCAGACCTCGAGCTTGTACTCGAGGTTCAGCGGCACGTCGCCGAAGGCGCGACCCTCGAGGCGCACGTAGGCCCACTTGCGGTCGTCGAGCCACGCGACGTAGTCGGACGGGCCGATGTGGACGTTCTTGCTGTCGACGAGGCCGGCGAGCGGTCCGGTCAGGTTCGACGTGACGGCCTGCGTCTTGGAGACCTTCTTGGACTCGAGGCGCTCGCGCTCGAGCATGTTCTTGAAGTCCATGTTGCCGCCGACGTTGAGCTGGTAGGTCCGGTCGAGCACGACGCCGCGGTCCTCGAAGAGCTTGGCCATGACGCGGTGGGTGATCGTCGCGCCGACCTGGCTCTTGATGTCGTCGCCGATGATCGGGACGCCGGCGGCCTCGAACTTCGCGGCCCACTCGGGGTCGGACGCGATGAAGACCGGGAGCGCGTTGACGAAGGCGACCTTCGCGTCGATGGCGCACTGGGCGTAGAACTTGTCGGCCTGCTCGGAGCCCACCGGGAGGTAGGAGACGAGGACGTCGACCTTGCGGTCCTTGAGGACCTGCACGACGTCGACCGGCTCGGCGCCCGACTCGTCGATCGTCTGGCGGTAGTACTTGCCGAGGCCGTCGAGCGTGTGGCCGCGCTGGACCTCGACGCCCGTGGTGGGGACGTCGGCGATCTTGATGGTGTTGTTCTCGGAGGCGTTGATGGCCTCGGAGAGGTCCTTGCCGACCTTCTTGTCGTCGACGTCGAACGCGGCGACGAATTCGACGTCAGAGACGTGGTACTCGCCGAACTTGACGTGCATGAGGCCGGGGACGCCGGCGGTGGCGTCAGCGTCCTTGTAGTACTCGACGCCCTGCACGAGCGAGCTCGCGCAGTTGCCGACGCCGACGATGGCGACGCGTACGGATCCCATGGATCACTCCTTGTTGTTGGTGGTCGTGCTCTGGGGGGTGGTGATGTCTGTGGTGCCCAGGCCGGGCTCGTCGTAGGCCGCCGGGCCCGGGTCGAGGGCCGCACGGCGCTCGGCGACGATGAGCTCCTCGAGCCAGCGCACCTCGCGCTCGGCGCGCTCCTCGCCGTGCTGCTGGAGGGCGAGGGTGTAGCTGTCCATCCGCTCGCGGCGGGCCTGGGAGGCGTCGCGGATGTTGGCGAGCCGCTCCTCGAGCCGGGAGCGCCGGCCCTCGAGGATGCGCAGGCGCACCTGCGCCTCGGTGCGCGAGAAGAAGGCGAAGCGGACGTCGAAGTCGTCGTCGTCCCAGGCGTCGGGGCCGCTGGCCGCGACGAGGTCCTGGAAGTGCTCCTTGCCGTCCGCGGTCAGCTCGTAGGTGATGCGGGGCCGCTTGCTGCTGCCCGTCGCCGCCTCGGTGGTCTCGTGGATCCAGCCCGAGTCGACGAGGTGGCGCAGCGCCGGGTAGAGCGAGCCGTAGGACAGCGCCCGGAAGATGCCGAGCGCGGTGGTGAGGCGCTTGCGCAGCTCGTAGCCGTGCAGCGGGCCGTCGTGGAGCAGGCCGAGGACCGCGAACTCGAGCAGCGCAGCGCGGCGGCTCTGGGGGCGTTCGGACTTCGGCACGCCTTCACCATACACGCAGATATATCGCTGCGATACATCATGCCGACGCATCGCCGCGTCACCGGGTCAACCAACAGGACCGAACCACGGCTTCGGCGCCTGAGCGCCGTCTGGCTGGTTCGGGCCTGTTGGTTGACCCCGCGCCGGAGTGGGTCAGGGCTCCGGGGTGTAGATGACGATGAACGCGGTGCCGTGGTCGGGTCGGGGACCCTCGGCGACGAGCCGCAGCGAGCGGGTCGAGCCGGCTCGCACGGGCACCTCGCCCCAGGAGCCGTAGCCGCGGGACTCGGTGGCCTCGAGACCCTCGAGCCGCAGACCGGCGCCGTCTCCGGACCGCGCGGCGTCGGTGAGGTCCTTGCCGGCGGACCCCCAGCTGACGAGGAACGGCCCGTCCGGGACGGCGACCCCGGCATACACGCTCGTCGGGACGCCCAGCTCGGGCAGCGTCCCGGACGCCAGCGGGCCGATCGCGACGCCGGCGACGCGGTAGCGGTAGCCCTGGTGCTCGACGACGGTCGGCAGGGCAGCGACCGTCGTGCCGGCCTCGTCCTCCACGGGCTGCAACGTGCCCTGCTCGTAGACGGCTCCGGTCAGCTGTGCGCCGTCCACGGAGGTCGGCTTGTGTGTCTTCGCGTCGACGAGCTGGACGCGAAGGGTGGTGGCCTTGCCGACGGTCAGCTCGCTCCACCCCCGGCCCGGCTCGCCGGGGACGGTCCCGCCGGCAGGCAGGTCGCGCTCGGCCGGTCGGCCTGCCGAGCACGAGCTGCCGAAGAAGCCTGTGGTCCCGGTGAGGCTGACCGTGACCATGTATGCCGCGGCCTCGGTCTGCGTCAGGCCGGGCAGGTAGCACTCGGCGCCGACGGAGACGTGGGTCGTCGTGGGCTCCCAGACCAGCGAGAACTGACCCTGGCCGCGGTCGCCGACGAAACCGGCGACGAGGGTGTCGTCACCGACCCGGGCCCGGTAGCGCAGGCCGTCCTTGACGACGTCGCCGGGCGCGTCGGGGACGGAGCGGAACGGCATGCCGTCGGCTCCGATCATCGGGGCCGCGCTCGCCGCCGACCCGGCGGGGACCGTCGGCTCGGGACGCCCGAGCGAGGTGACGACACCGACGGCGAGGGCGGCGACGGCGAGCGTCGCGACCGAGCCGGCGGCGACGGCGCGACGGCGCTTCGTCGTGCGCACCCGGCCGGCGACAGCGGTCGTGAAGTCAGGCGCGGTGCCGAGGTCGTCGGCGTGGGTGGTCAGCTCGTCGCGCAGGTCGGTGAGGTTCATCGGACACGCTCCTCGTCGGAGGTCGGGCTCAGGGTGGGGTCGATGCGGAGCTTGGCCAGCGCGCGACTCGCCTGGCTCTTCACGGTGCCGACGGAGCACTGCAGGATCTCGGCCGTCTCGCTCTCGGACAGGTCCTCGTAGAAGCGGAGCACGACGACGGCCCGCTGGCGCTTCGGCAGCCGAGCGAGCGCCCGCCAGAGGTCGGTGCGGTCGTCCACGCGTACGTCCTCGGGGCGGTGCCCGGCAGCCGCGGCCCGCTCGGGCAGCTCGGCCGTGGCCTGCTCGCCGTTCCAGCGCCGCCGCCACCAGCTCGAGTACGTGTTGACCATGACCCGGCGGACGTACGCGTCGGGCTGGCCGTCGATGCGGGCCCAGGCGAACCACGCCTTGGCGAGGGAGGTCTGCACGAGGTCCTCGGCGAGCGCGCGGTCGTGGGTCAGCAGGTATGCCGTCCGCAACAGTCGGGTGGAGCGCGTCGCCACGAAGTCGTCGAAGGACCCTCGGTCCACGGCTCGTCCCCCTGTCAGCGGCCCGGCGGAGAGGCTGCTCGCCGCGGCGTCGGTGCCTGTCACTGTCGTCACATCCTGCAGGACCGGCTGACCCCGGAGAAAGGTTGCACGCCGCACGCGGGTATGTGAAAACAGTCTGTGGGGTGCTTGTGCCGGTCGTGTGAGCCGCCTCCGTCGTTTCGTCGTCCCGGCGCCGGTCAGGTCATACTGAGTGGCGGCCCGGGACGGTTTCTCGGGCCTGATCAGTGAATGGAGCAGGTTGTGACGCAGAGCAGGCGCGACATCCGCGCTGCCCAGCTGGCGGCCGACAAGGGCCGGGCCCAGCGCGCAGGCAATGGCAACGGCAGTGGCAACGGCACGGGCCGGTCGACCGGTGGTGCCGGCTTCGACGACGGTGACGGCGAGGGCCGCACCGGCTGGAAGAAGTGGGTGCTCGGCACGCTCAAGTGGGGCTCGATCGCCGCCGCCGTGCTGCTCGTGCTCGGCGTCGTCGGCGTCGTCGTCGCCTACAACCAGACCGCCATCCCGCAGCCCAACGAGCTGGCCAACAAGCAGGTCTCGATCGTCTACTACAGCGACGGCAAGACCGAGCTCGACCGCATCGCCGTCCAGGACGGCAACCGCGAGTCGGTCAAGCTGGGGCAGGTGCCGAAGTTCGTCCAGGACGCGCACATCGCCGCCGAGGACCGCACCTTCTACCAGAACAACGGCATCTCGGTCGGCGGCATCCTGCGCGCCGTCAAGACGAGCGTCACCGGCGAGGCACAGGTCGGTGGCTCCACGATCACGCAGCAGTACGTCAAGAACTACTTCCTGACCCAGGACCGCACGATCTCCCGCAAGGCCAAGGAGATCCTCATCGCGGTCAAGATCGACGGCCAGCTCTCCAAGGCCGAGATCCTCGAGAAGTACCTCAACACGATCTACTACGGCCGCGGCGCCTACGGCATCCAGAGCGCGGCCAAGGCCTACTTCGGCAAGGACGTCTCCAAGCTGACCGTCGGTGAGGGCGCCGTCCTCGCGTCGGTCATCAACGCGCCGTCGCTCTACGACCCGGCCAACGGCGACTCGGCCCAGGCCAACCTCACCAAGCGCTACGCATACGTCCTCGACGGGATGGTGCAGGAGGGCTGGCTCAGCGCGGCCGAGCGGGCGAAGTACACCGAGCTGCCGAAGATCCAGGCCTACAAGGGCAACAAGTCCTCCTCGGGCCCCAACGGCTACATCACCGCCCAGGTCAAGCGCGAGCTCATCTCCACCGGGCTGACGGACCAGGAGATCGACAACGGCGGCCTGCGCATCGTCACGACGATCGACAAGAAGGCCCAGACCGCGGCCATCGCGGCGATGAAGGACAACCTGCCCAAGAAGGTGACCGGCGGCCTCGTCGCGATCCGTCCCGGCGACGGCGCGGTCGTCGCGATGTACGGCGGTGCCGACTACGCGAAGAGCCAGTACAACACCTCGACCCAGGCGATCATGCAGGGCGCCTCGAACTTCAAGCCCTTCGCCGTCCTGGCCGCGGTCCGAGACGGGATCTCGACGAAGACGAAGTTCGACGGCGACCAGCCGCAGGAGATCGCCGGCACGAAGATCACGAACTTCGGTGACCGCTCCTACGGCATGGTCGACATGCGGCGGATGATCGGCCGCTCGATCAACACGGCCTTCGTCAACCTCAACAACACGATCACGCCGGCCCTGACCCGACAGGCGGCCATCGACGCCGGCATCCCGGAGCGCACT
Organism: Terracoccus sp. 273MFTsu3.1; assembly: GCF_000383675.1. Classification (GTDB taxonomy): domain Bacteria; phylum Actinomycetota; class Actinomycetes; order Actinomycetales; family Dermatophilaceae; genus Terrabacter. The sequence continues at coordinate 271,143 of NZ_KB911820.1, forward strand.
CGTGGACTCGGCACCGACCTGACCAACGTCCTCGGCACCGCGTCCCCGCACGTCATCGACATGGCCACGGCCTACTCGACGATCGCCGCGCAGGGCGTGCGGGCCAAGCCGTACTTCGTCAAGAAGGTCACGTCGACCACCGGTGACTTCACCTACGAGGCGAAGCCGCAGACGAAGCGCGCCTTCGACAAGGACGTGACCGCCGACGTCACCGACGCCATGACCTACACCGTCAAGGACGGCGGCACCGCGACGAAGCTCCAGCGCCTGGACCGGCCCGTCGCCGGCAAGACGGGCACCTCGTCCGAGTCGAAGTCGATCTGGTTCTCCGGCTTCATCCCGCAGCTGGCCGTGTCGATCGGCATGTACAAGCCGGACGCCGACGGCAACCCGCAGACGCTGACGAGCTCCGAGGACACCAACCTCACGGGTGGCACGATCCCCGCGGACGTCTTCTACGACTTCATGAAGGTCGTGACGGAGAACATGGAGGTCCAGGACTTCCCGAGCCGCGTCGGTGTCGGCGACGACAAGATCCCGACGCCCACCCCGACGTTCACGCCGCCGCCGCAGACGACGACCCAGGCGCCGGCCACGACGACGACCGAGGCGCCGACCACCACGACGGCACCGCCGACGACGACGCAGCAGCCGACGAAGACGAACGGCACCGGGAAGCCCCAGCCGACGACGACGCAGCCGACGATCACGATCCCCCTACCCGGGGGCGGAGGACCGTCGCCCACCTCGACGAAACCCGGCAACGCCCCATGACGGGCGCGCCGGGGACGCAGGCGGGGTGACCACTCGGTGACCGAGAAGGTCGACGACCCCGTCGTGCGGGCGGCCTCCGAGGTCATCGGAGGCCCCCGCGGACGGTATGCCGCGGCCCGTGAGCTCCCGTGGGTGCTCACGGCCGCTCTGCTGTCCGCCCTCACGGCCGTCACCGCCGGTCTGGCGATCCTGCTGCGCGCACCCTGCCTGCGCACCGGCTTCTCGGGCGACACCCAGTTCTGGAGCGCCTGCTACGCCGACCTGCCCACGGCGTACCGCGACGCGAACCTCAAGGCCGGCCTCGCGGCATACCTCCAGGGTGGCGACGGCGCACCGGTCACCGGGCAGCCGCCCCTGACCGGGCTCGTGCTCACGGCCGTCGCGAGCCTCGGCCCCGACGACGGATCGCTCAAGACGCGGGCCGCGTGGTACTTCGCGCTGTGGTCGGTGCTGCTGACCCTCCTGCTGCTCGTCATCGTCTGGCTCGTCGCGTCGTCGGCCGCTCGACCCATCTCGGCCGCGCACGTCGCGCTGTCACCCGTCGTCGTGCTGGCGGGGTTCATCTCGGCCGACCTGCTCGGGGTGGCCCTGGCCAGCGCCGGCATGTGGGCGTGGTCGCGGCGCAACCCGACGCTCGCCGGAGTGCTGCTCGGGCTCGCCATCGGGGCGCGGTCCTATCCCGTGCTCATCCTCGTCGCGATCGCGCTGCTCTGCGTGCGGTCCGGTCGGCTGCGCGAGATGGGTCGCGTCGTCGGCTACGCGCTGCTGACGTTCGGCGCGCTGCTCTCCGGGCTCTGGCTGCTCAACCGCGAGGCGGCCGCCTCCTCCTACCAGGGGTGGGCGTCGGCGGGAGCCGGCTACGGCTCGCCGTGGCTGCTGCCGCAGCTCGCCGGGCACCCCCTGCCCACCGGGGCCGTCACGGCGCTCGCCGTCGTCGGCTGGCTCGTCGCCCTCGTGGTCGGCGCCGTGCTGGCGTTGTCCTCGGCCCGGCGCCCGACGATCGCCGAGGTGTCGCTCGTCATGGTCGGCATCGTGCTCGTCACCGGCAAGTCGTTCACGGTGCAGAGCTCGCTGTGGCTGCTGCCGCTCGTCGCGTGGTGCGCCCTCCAGTGGCGTGACCACCTCATCTGGGCCGGAGCCGAGACGCTCAACTTCGTCGCGGTGTGGCTGACGATCGCCGCGACGACCGTGCCCGATCGTGGGCTGCCGGCGTCGTGGTACGCCTTCTTCTCGATGCTGCGCGTCGTGGCGGTGCTGTGGCTCGTCGCCGTCGTGTGGCTGCGGGCCCGAGACCGGTGGAGCCGGTCGAAGGGGGAGCCCGACGACCTCGCGGGCCCGATGAGCGGCGCCGAGGACCGGCTCATCGTCCGCTTCTCCTGACCGGCGCGGACGCGCCGGCGCCACGATTTCGGCGTATGCCATCCGGCCCGGTAGTCTTGCCCAGTTCGCCGTGTGCCCGGTGCCCTGTGGATCGAACCGACTCGATGTCGGTGAGGTCTGCGAGGCTGAGCCGGCTGGAAGATCAGGCCGGGTCCCTTGGGCTCGCGGTGGGACGAATGCAACCCTCCTGTCACGAGAGAGACTCGTGACCGCCGAGACCAGAGGAGGTGGGTTAGAAGCATGCGTCAGTACGAACTCATGGTCATCCTCGACCCGGAGACCGAAGAGCGCACCGTCGACAAGACGATGGACAAGTTCCTCACCGTCGTGAAGAACGACGGGGGCACCGTCGAGAACGTCGACATCTGGGGCCGCCGCCGTCTTGCCTACGACATCAAGAAGAAGTCCGAGGGCATCTACGTCGTCGTCAACATGACGACCGAGCCGGCCACCGCCCAGGAGCTCGACCGCCAGCTGAACCTCAGCGAGTCGGTCATGCGCACCAAGCTGCTGCGCCCCGGCGCCTGATTCAGCGAAGTTACTGATCCGCTCGATCAACCGACGAAGGACTGGTCCATGGCAGGCGACACCGTCATCACGATCATCGGCAACCTGACCGCCGACCCCGAGCTGCGTTTCACGCCGTCCGGAGCCGCGGTCGCGAACTTCACCGTGGCCTCGACGCCGCGGCAGTTCGACCGCCAGAGCAATGAGTGGAAGGACGGCGAGACGCTGTTCATGCGCTGCTCGGTGTGGCGCGACGCGGCGGAGAACGTCGCCGAGTCGTGCCAGCGGGGCATGCGCGTGATCGTGTCCGGCCGGCTGAAGTCTCGTTCCTACGAGACGAAGGAAGGCGAGAAGCGCACCGTCGTGGAGATGGACGTCGACGAGATCGGCCCGTCCCTGCGCAGCGCCACCGCCAAGGTCAACAAGACCCAGCGCGGCGCGGGCGGTGGCGGCGGCTTCGGCGGCGGCCAGGGCCAGGGCGGCGGCTGGAGCGGTGGCTCCGGTGGCCAGGCCGAGGACCCGTGGGCGACCGGCGGTTCCGCCGGTGGCCAGGCGGCCCCGGCCGCAGGTGGCCAGCAGGGCGGCGGCTGGAGCGGTGGCTCCAGTGGCGGTCAGCCGGCTGCCGGTGGTCAGCAGGGCGGTGGTTGGGGCGCAGCCCCCAGCTACGACGAGCCCCCCTTCTGATCGAGCAGGTCAGCACCGTCGTCCGGTGACGCAGCCGGACGGCACACCCCGTAGTTCTGAAACCCATCCCGGGGCACGAACCCCCGGGCTCTCATCAAGAAGGAGAGCACCACGATGGCAAAGCCCGTTGTGCGCAAGCCCAAGAAGAAGGCCAACCCGCTGAAGGCGGCGAAGGTCGAGAACATCGACTACAAGGACACTGCGCTGCTGCGCAAGTTCATCTCCGACCGCGGCAAGATCCGCGCGCGTCGCGTGACCGGTGTGTCCGTCCAGGAGCAGCGTCTCATCGCCACGGCCGTCAAGAACGCCCGTGAGATGGCCCTGCTGCCCTACTCGAGCTCGGCTCGCTGAGCCGGTTTCGGGAACGAGGAGAACACCATGAAGCTCATTCTCACGCACGAGGTCACCGGCCTCGGTGCTGCTGGTGACGTCGTCGAGGTCAAGGACGGCTACGGCCGGAACTTCCTCATGCCGCGCGGTCTCGCGACCCCGTGGACCAAGGGTGGCCAGAAGCAGGTCGACGCCCTGACCAAGGGCCGCGAGGTCCGCGAGATCAAGGACCTCGACACCGCCAAGGGTGTCAAGGGCCAGCTCGAGGCCACGTCGGTCAAGGTCCCGGCCAAGTCCGGCCAGTCCGGTCGCCTCTTCGGCGCCGTCAGCAACGGCGACATCGCCGCTGCCGTCAAGGCTGCCGGTGGCCCGGAGCTCGACAAGCGCAAGATCGAGGTCAAGCAGGCCATCAAGACGCTCGGCTCCTACGAGGCGACCGTCCGTCTGCACCCCGAGGTCGCGGCGACCCTCAAGTTCGAGGTCGTCCCCGCCTGAGGCACGCCTCTCGCACGGTCGAAGGGCCGGGCTCCGCACACGCGGAGCCCGGCCCTTCGTCATGCCGAACGGCCGACTGCGCGCCCACTCCGGGGTGGGCGGCGAGGGCGATCCGCCGCGCGTGATCGCGGCGGTGCGGTGGGGTGGGAGTGCGTCAGCGGCGGCCGACGACCGCGACCGTCGTGTCGAAGAGCTCCCACGGCGCGTTGCCGGCGGTGTCGGGCACCTCGAGGTGGCCGTGCACCCAGGCCCGGCCCTGGCGCAGCAAGCCCGCCGGGCTCGTCACGGTCCAGCCGCGCTCGGTCCCGTCGCAGGTGACCGGCACCGACACGGTGACCGGGGCCGTCGTGGTGGCCCCGGCCCGTGACACGAGCTCGAGGCCGAGCGTCCCGGGACCCGAGCCCTCCGGGGCGTCGGGCACGGTGCACGTGTAGCGGCCACCGAGGGTGACGGCGCCGTCGTGCAGGCGGGCTTGCCGGTCGACGGTCACGGAACCGAGGTCGGGGGCGCCGCCGGCGTGTGCCGGAGCGGCGACGAGGGTCGCCGCGCCGAGGCCCGTGGTGAGGGCGATGGCGGTGAGGGTGCGCGTGGCGGACATGTGGTGGATCCCCTGTCTGGCGGGCTCGCTGATCGAGCCGATGCACACCATGACGCCTCGGTGCCGCGCGAGGTTGTCCCGCTGGGCGCCCGACTTCGCGGCACCTCACCCGTGCCGAGTCGCGCCGAAGGCACGAAGCCACTGGTGTGCCGGTGGCTCGGGCCGCGAGGGTGGCTCGGCGCCCGTCAGGTGGCGTCACGAGACGACGTCACCCGGGCGGGGTCAGGAGGAGTCGCGGACGACGAGGTGGGTGTCGAGCGTCGTGACCCGGGGCGGGGACTCGCCCGCGAGCAGCCGTAGCAGCGTGTCGGCCATGACGACGCCCATCTCCTGGGCGGGCTGGGCCACGGTGGTCAGTCCCACCTTGCCGCGCGTGGCGTACTTGCTGTTGTCGAAGCCGACGATCGCGACGTCCTCCGGCACCCGCAGCCCGCGCTCGTCGAGCGCGAGCAGCGCCCCGCTCGCCATGAGGTCGCTCGCGACGAAGAGCGCGTCGAGGTCGGGGAACTCGTCGATGAGCGCGAGGGCGGCGCGGATGCCGCCGGCCTCGGTGAAGTCGCCGCGCGCCAGGCGGTGGTCGGACAGCCCGGCCTCCGCGAGGGCGTCGCGCCAGCCCTGCTCGCGGTCGACCGAGGCCGGCATGTCGGCCGGGCCGGTGATCGTCGCGATGGCGGTGCGCCCGCGGTCGATGAGGTGCTGGGTGCCGCGGACGCCGCCGAGCCGGTTGTCGACGTCGATGTAGTAGTCGCGGTCCTTGGCCTCGCCGATCGGCCGGCCGCCGAAGACGACGGGCAGCGACCGGCTGAGCGAGGTGAGGAAGTGGTCGCCGGAGTGGTGCGAGACGACGATGGCGCCGTCGACGTTGCCACCGAGCAGGTAGCGCTTCGTCTTCTCCGACGGCGAGCTCGGGTGCGTCAGCTGGAGGTTGAGCACGTAGTCGCTGTCGTCGAGCCGGTCGCTGATGCCCTGGACGACGTCGGCGAAGTACGGGTCGCCGAAGAAGCGGTGCGTGTCCTCGGGCACGACGAGCGCGATCGACATCGTCGCGCGGGCGACGAGCGACCGGGCGGCCCGGTTGGGCACGTAGTCGAGCTCGGCGATGGCCTTCTCGACGACGGCGAGCACGTCCGGGCTGACCCGGGGTGAGCCGTTGATGACGCGCGAGACCGTGGCCCGGGACACGCCGGCCACTCGGGCGACCTCCTCGAGGGTGGGTCGCCCGACGGGGGTGGCCAGCGTCCCGTCGCTCATGGTGTCGATTCTCCTGCAGCGTCATCGCCCTCACCGCTCGTGGCGGGACCGTCCCACGGGCTGGGCAGCCGCCGCGTCGAGATGATGCGGGCGTAGTCGAGCGCGCTCGCCTTGGGAGTGCGCACCTGGGTGTCGTAGTCGACTCGGACGATACCGAAGCGCTTGGCGTAGCCCCAGGCCCATTCGAAGTTGTCGAGGAGCGACCAGTAGAAGTAGCCGCGCACGGGGACCCCCGCGTCGACGGCGTCGAGGATCGCGCCGAGGTGCGCACGGACGTATGCCGTCCGGCCGCGGTCATCGACGAAGCCGTCCTCGTCGGGGGCGTCGTCGAAGGCGGCGCCGTTCTCCGTCACGTGCAGGGCGACCCCGGCCGGGCCGGCATACTCCTCGTGCAGGCGGACGAGCAGACGGGTCAGCCCCTCGGGCTGGATCTCCCAGTCCATCGCGGTGACGGGCAGCCCGCGCGGGTGGCGGTGGGCGTCGTCGGCGGCGGGGAACGGCGACCGGGTGAACCGGCCTCCGTTGACGCTGTCGGAGAGGGCGGCGGGGGGCGCCTCGTGCCCGATGGCCTCGCCGTTGTAGTAGTTGACGCCGAGCACGTCGATCGGGGTGGAGATGACCTCGAGATCGCCGTCCATGATGTGGTCGGTCAGTCCCAGGTGGCGGACGTCCTCGAGCAGGTCTGCGGGGTACTCACCCCGGAAGACCGGGTCGAGGAAGATCCGGTTCATCTGGGCGTCGACCCGGCGCGCGGCGTCGACGTCGCGGGGGTCCGAGGGCTCGAGCGGGTCGGCGACGGTGAAGTTGAGGGTCAGCCCCAGCTCGAGCGAGGCGTCGCGGGCCCGCAGCTCCTGCACGACGCGGCCGTGGCCGAGCAGGAGGTGGTGCGCGGCGGCGAGACCGTCGGCGGGTGAGGTGCGGCCCGGTGCGTGCATGCCGGCGGTGTAGCCGAGGAAGGCCGAGCAGAACGGCTCGTTGAGGGTCGTCCACGTGCGGACGCGGTCGCCGAGCCGGTCGTGGACGGCGAGCGCGTAGTCGACGAAGCGGTCGACGGTCTCGCGCGACGTCCAGCCGCCGCGGTCCTCGAGGGCCTGCGGCAGGTCCCAGTGGTAGAGGGTGAGCCACGGTGCGATGCCCGACTCGAGGAGCGAGTCGACGAGCCGCTCGTAGAAGTCGAGGCCCCGGGCGTTGACCGGTCCGCCGTCGGGGCAGATGCGTCCCCACGACGTCGAGAAGCGATACGACTGCAGGCCGAGCGACCTCATGAGGGCCACGTCGGCGGCATACCGGTCGTAGTGCTCGCACGCGACGTCGCCGGTGTCACCGTCGACGACGGCGCCGGGGGTGTGCGAGAAGGTGTCCCAGATCGAGTCGGTGCGGCCGTCGTCGTGGCGGGCCCCCTCGATCTGGTAGGCCGCGGTCGCGGCCCCGAGGAGGAAGTCCTGCGGCACCGGGCGTTCTGCTGCGATGCGCAGGTTCGTCGCGGGCGTCGTGCCCGGCGTGAGGAGGGTCTGGTGGGTACGCGTCTGGGCGGTCATCCCTTGACGGCTCCTTGCATGATGCCGGAGACGAGCTGCCTCCCGGCGAAGACGAACAGGACGATGAGGGGCAGCGCCATGAGCACGACCCCGTTGAGCACGAGGGAGTAGTCGACGAAGTAGGCGGCCTGCAGCTGCTGCAGGGCGACGGGCAGCGTCGGGTTGCCGGGGTCGAGGATGATGAACGGCCAGAAGAAGTTCGTCCACGTCGCGATGAAGGTGAACAGGCCGAGCATCGCCGCACCCGGGCGGGCGGCGGGCAGTGCGATGGACCAGAACGTCCGCAGCGTCGACGCACCGTCGACGCGCGAGGCCTCGATGAGCTCGTCGGGCAACGCCTCCTGGAGGTACTGCGTCATCCAGAAGACCCCGAACGCGCTGACGGCACTGGGCAGGATGACGGCCCAGAGGCTGCCGATCCAGCCGAGCTTGCTCATGACGATGAAGAGCGGCACGATCCCGAGCTGGGTCGGCACGGCCATCGTCGCGATGACGAAGACGAGCAGACCGTTGCGGCCCCGGAAGCGGAGCTTGGCGAACGCGAAGCCGGCCATGGCCGAGAAGAGCACGACGAGCACGGCCACGGTCGAGCTGACGAGGATGCTGTTGCCGAGCGCCTTCCAGAACGGGATCGTCGTGACGACGGTGCTCGCGTTCTGGAGGAAGTGCCCGCCGGGGACGAACGAGAACGGGTCCTGCACGATGGCGGCGGAGTCCTTGCTGCCGATGACGTAGGACCACCAGAGCGGGAACGCCGAGCCGACGAGGACGATCGCGAGGAAGACGTATGCCGTCGGGCTGGCCTGGGTGCGGCGCACGAGCTTCGTGCCCCGCCGGGGCTTGACCGCAGGGGCGGGGTTCAGGGTCGGGGCGGTCATCGCTGTCCCTTCGAGGCGATCCGGCGGGTGACGAGGAAGTTGACGACCGCGAAGACGATGACGATGAGGAAGAGCATCCACGCCACGGCGGCCGCTCGGCCGAAGTTCTTCTGCGTCCAGCCGAGCTGGTAGAGGTAGAGGGTCAGCGTCTGCCACTGGCGGTCGGCGCCGCCGAGGCCGTACTGGTCGTACATCCGCGGCTCGTCGAAGATCTGCAGGCCGCCGATCGTCGAGGTGATGACGACGAAGATGATCGTCGCGCGCAGCTGCGGCACGGTGATCGAGAAGAAGGTGCGGATGCGGCCCGCGCCGTCGATCATGGCCGCCTCGTAGTAGTCGCGCGGGATGGCCTGCATCGCGGCGAGGAAGATCAGGGCGTTGTAGCCGGTCCACCGGAAGTTGACCATCGTCGCGATGGCCACGTGGCTCGGCAGGACCTCCTTGTGCCACTGGATCGGGTCGATGCCGACGAGGCCGAGCAGGTGGTTGACGAGACCGAACTTGTCGCCGAAGAGGTCGCTGAAGATCAGGGCGACGGCGACGGGGGCCACGACGTAGGGAAGCAGCACGCCCATCCGCCAGAAGGTGCGGGCCCGCAGCCCGCTGTCGAGGGCGGCCGCGATGAGCAGTGCCGCGATGACCTGCGGCACGCTCGAGAGCAGGAAGATGCTGACGGTGTTCTTCAGCGCGTTCCAGAAGTAGGGCTGCGCGAGGACGTCCGCGTAGTTCTTCAGCCCGACGAAGTCGCCCTGGCCCCCGATGAGGCTCCACTTGTGGAGCGAGACCCACGCCGTGTAGAGCAGCGGGAAGAGCCCGACGATGCCGAAGAGGATGAAGAACGGCGAGACGTACGCGTAGGGCGCGCCCTTCTCGTCGAGCTTCGTCAGGCGGCGGCGCCAGCCCGAGCGGGGCGGGAGGGGCGTGCGCTGCACGATCGCCGCGGCGCCGGGCGGGTCCGGCTGCGTCGTGCGGGTGGGGGACTGAACGGTCATGGCGCTTCCGATGGTCGGGCGGACGGCCCGGTGCCCGGGTGAACGGTGAGGGGTGCACCGGGCCGTCCGCGGTCGGCTGGTCGACGGGTCGGGCGTTCGACCCGTCGACCGGCGGGATCAGGTCAGCCGAGGGCCTTGACGTCGCCCACCCACTTGTCCCAAGACTCCTGCGGGGCGGCGCCCTGCTCGACGCGGGTCAGGGCCTGCTGCATCGCGTCGTTGATCGCGAAGTAGTGGGTGCCCTTGTACGGCGTGATGGTGACGGCCTTGGCGCGGTCGGCGAAGATCTGGCCGGTGGGTGCGTTGTTGAAGGAGGCGACGGTGAAGGAGAGCAGGTCCTGGCTCTCGAGGGCCTGCTTCTGGCTCGGGAAGGCGCCGACCTTCTTGAAGGCCTTGACCTGCTGCTCGGGCGCGGTCAGCCACGCGGCGAGCTCCTGGGCCTCCTTCGGGTGGGCGCTCTGCTTGGGCACGGTCAGGTACGAGCCGCCCCAGTTGCCACCGCCACCGGGGAAGGTGTTGGCGACGTCCCAGCCCTTGACGCCCTTGGCGTTGCCCTCGATGATGCCGACCATCCAGCCGGGGCAGAGCATCGTGGCGAAGCCGTTCTTCTGGTAGCTCGCGGTCCAGTCGTCGCCCCACTGCTGGAGCTTGGCCGAGAGGCCGTCGGTGATGCCGGCCTGGATGACCTGGTCGTAGACCTTCTTGACGGCGGCGTTGTCCGTCGCGGTGATCGCGTCGTCGCTCGGGTTCTCGTAGGCGGCCTCGAGCTGGTTGACCATGCCCTGGTACGTGGCGCCGATGCTGTCGAAGAAGGGGACCTTGGACTTGGCCTTGAACTGCTTGCCGGCGGCGAAGTAGCTCTCCCACGTGGTGCCGAACAGCTTGGCGACCGACTCGCGGTCGCTCGGCAGGCCGGCGGCCTTGAAGAGGTCGCTGCGGTAGCAGATGGCCTCGGGGCCGGAGTCCGTGCCGTAGCCGATGAGGTGGCCCTCGGCGTCGGTGGCGGCCTTGGCCTTCCAGTCGAGCCAGCGGCCCTGGACGTCGGCGGAGTTGAGGTCGGTGAACTTGTCGGAGTACTGGAGCATCTCCGGGAGCCAGTCGACCTCGACGGCCTCGACGTCGGCCATGCCGCTGCCGGCCGAGAGGCGGGTGAAGAAGTTGTCGCGGGCCTCGTTTGAGGTCGCAGCCTTCTTGTGGGTGACCTTGATGTTCGGGTGCGACTTCTCGAACTCGGGGATGAGCTCCTCGTAGCCGAACTGGTTGAAGGTGGCGAGCGTCAGGGTGACCGGTCCGCCGCCGCCGGTGCTGCCGGCCTGGGTGGAGGGGCTGTCGGTACCCGAACCAGAGCTGCAGGCCGAGAGGGCCAGCAGGCCGACGGTGAGGGTGGCGAGTACGGCGTGGCGTGAGCGCACGGAGGGCGCGCCGATCCGGGTGGAACGGGATGTCATGGAGAGCTCCTTTGGTCTCATCCCCAGTGTGGGTGTGGGAGCGCTCTCCGTGCGTGAGACGTGGCCGTGAGAGCGCTCTCACGAGGAGAATGGGGGTGCCGGCGGGCATCGGTCAAGAGCCGTGACCATTCCGTGACCTGATCGCCGCTAGCGTGGAGGTTCAGACGCCGGCGTGGGCCCGGCGCCGGTGGGAGGCTCCCATGACCGTCTACGACCTCGTCGCGATGGGTCGCGTGGGCGTGGACCTCTACCCCCTCCAGCACGGGGTCACGCTCGACGAGGTGCGCACCTTCGAGAAGTTCCTCGGTGGCAGCGCGGCCGACGTCACGGTCGCCGCGGCCCGTCACGGCCGCCGCGCCGCGCTCGTCAGCGCCACCGCCGACGACGCCTTCGGACGCTTCGTCCACCGCGAGCTGCTGCAGCTCGGTGTCGACGACGCGCACGTGCAGACCATCTCCGGTGGGCCGCCGACCCCGGTCACGTTCTGCGAGGTGTTCCCACCGGACCACTTCCCGACCTGGTTCTATCGCTACCCGGTCGCGCCCGACCTTCTCATCACCGCGGACTCCCTTCCCCTGCAAGCGATCCGGGAGGCGCAGGTCTACTGGTCCACCGTGACCGGGCTCAGCCAGGAGCCGAGCCGATCGGCCCACCACGCGGCCTGGGAGGAACGCGGCCGGGCGCCGCTCACCGTCCTCGACCTCGACTACCGGCCCGTCTTCTGGAGCGAGCCCGACGAGGCCCGTCGGCAGGTGCTCGATGCCGTGGGTCACGCGACCGTCGCCGTCGGCAACGTCGAGGAGTGCGAGGTCGCGACCGGGGAGGCCGACCCCGAGCGCGCCGCCCGTGCGCTCCTGGCGGCGGGGGTCGAGCTCGCCGTCGTCACGCTGGGACCACGCGGGGTGCTCGCGATGACCCCCTCCGAGCAGGTGAGGGTCGGTGGGTTCCCGGTGAGGGTCGTCAACGGCCTCGGCGCGGGCGACGCGTTCGGCGGTGCGCTCGTGCACGGCCTGCTCGAGGGGTGGGACCTCGAGCGCGTGCTTCACTTCGCCAACGTGGCCGGTGCTCTCGTCGCGGGCCGGCTCGCGTGCTCGACGGCGATGCCGACGACGGCCGAGGTGCAGGCCCTGCTGTCCGACGTCGAGGTCGCCGACGGCGCCATGTGAGGGCACGCGGGCAGGGGCGGAAACGAGAAAACCCGCCCCCGCTGGTCACGTCGCCGAACTCGACCAGCAGGGGCGGGTGCCCTTGACCCGGTGATCCGACAGGGGGAGGAGATCACCGAGTCGCACAGGAGCAACTCACGAGATCGACTATGGGCGCCCGACCTTAAAGAACGCTGGGAAACCCGTAGCAGTTGGCCCTGACCCGGCGGCCGTGTCGGCCGGGTTCGCGGGCACGCCGGCGGACGGCATACGGGCGCCGGCCGAGGCGCCGGAGGGTCAGCCGGGGACGGGGCTGGACGCTCCCGGGACGACGGGCGCCGACCGGAAGGCGCGCGGCGCCGAGCCGTGCTCACGCTTGAAGGCGGCGCTGAAGGCGAACGCGTTGGCGTAGCCGACGGCGTGCGCGACGTGCTCGACGCTGAGGCTGCCCGACCGCAGCAGGTCGGCGGCGCGGGCGAGCCGCCAGTGGGTGAGGTAGGCCATCGGCGACTGGCCGACGAGCTCGGTGAACCGGCGCGAGAGGGTCGCGCGCGACACGTGGACGTGGGCGGCGAGGGCATCGAGGGTCCACGGGTGCCCCGGCTCGTCGTGCAGCGCCGCGAGTGCGCGGCCGACGACCGGGTCGGAGCCCGCCCGCCACCACGAGGGTGCCGAGCCCTCGGTGCGCGCGAACCACTGGCGGACGGCCTCGATGAGCACGAGGTCGACGAGGCGGTCGAGCACGACGTCCTGGCCGGGGAGGGTGCGCTGCACCTCACGCGCGAGCAGTCCCGAGAGGGTGGGGTCGGCCTCACCGGCACGGACGACCGCCACGTCGGGCAGGGCGTCGAGCAGCCGGCCGGTCACCTGGCTCGCCAGCTCCCACGATGCCGTGAGGAAGGTCGTGTCGCCCGGCTCGTCACCGGCGTTGCCCCACGTGCGCGTGCCGAGCCCGAGCGACACGGCCAGGTGCTGGCCCGTCAGGGAGCGGCAGACGTTGCCGGGCTCGATGACGATGCTGGGCTCGGTCGCGACGTCATCGGCGAAGACCCAGGGCCGGGTGCCCTTGACGAGCGCGAGGTCACCGGCGCCGAGCGCGATCGCCGCGCCGTGCCGGGGCAGGAGCTGGGCCGTCCCCGCCACCATGACGACGAGCCCGAGGGCCGCCTCGTCCTCGATCCGGAGGCCCCACGGCGCGCGCATCTCGCACCGCAGCAGCGAGGCTCCGCGGGCCCGGTGGCCGTCCATGACGGCGCTGAGGGTGTCCATCGCTCCACGGTACGCCGATGAGACGATCGCTGAGGTTGATGAGCCGAAGGAGCATTCACCTGCTCACACTGGTGCGTTGTCATGGAGTCATGGACACCACACTCATGCGCACCGTCACCCTCGCGACCGCCCTCGGCACCGGCGTGCTCGGGGGCGTCTTCGTGGGCTTCTCGACCTTCGTCATGCCGGGCTTCGACCGGCTCGCGGCCGGCGACGCCGTGCGCGCCATGCAGGCCGTCAACGTCACGGCGCCGCGCGGCCTCGCCGTGCCGCTCGTCGTCTCGGGCCTCGGATCGCTCGCCGTGGGCGGCTGGGCGTTGGCCCGCTCGAGCGGCAGCACCCGCGCCCTGCTCGTGGCCGGAGCACTCACCGGCGTCGTCGCCCTCGGGGTCACCGCGGCCTATCACGTGCCGCGCAACGACGCCCTCGACCGGGTGGACGCCGGATCCGCTCCCGCGGCGGCGGCGGCCTGGCAGGGGTATGCGCCCGGCTGGGTCGCGATGAACCACGTGCGGGCCGCGCTGTCGCTCGCGTCCGCGGGGCTCCTCGTGGCGGGCGCCGTACGGGCAGGCTGAGGCTCAGCGGGCACCGACGACCATCCAGTCGTCACGGCGTGCCCGCCACCCGAGCAGGACGCCGCGGATGACCATGAAGCCGGTGAAGGCGAGCCACAGCACGACGACGTCGCGGGTCGCGGAGCCGCTGGGGCCCGCCGCCCGCACCGCGAGGACGAGGGGCAGGTAGGCGACGAACGTGACGACCATGCCCCACGCGAGCCAGCGGCCGTCGCCCGCGCCGATGAGCACGCCGTCGAGGACGAAGACGTAGCCCGCGACCGCCTGACCCAGCCCGACGACGACGAGGGCCGCACCGAGCGCCTCCTCGACGGCCGGGTCGGGGGTGAAGAGCGGTGGCACGACCGAGTGGAGCCCGGCGATGACGAGGCCGAGGGCGAGCCCACCCCAGACCCCCCACCGGATCATCGTGCCCATGGCCTCCCGAACCGCCGATCGGTCGCCGGCGCCGAGGGCGCGACCGGTGATGGCCTGCGCCGCGATCGCGAGGGCGTCGAGCGCGAAGGCGAGGAACGACCAGACCGTCATCGCCACCTGGTGGGCCGCGAGGGTCACGTCGCCGAGGGAGGCCGCGACCCACGTCGTGACGATGAGGATCGCGCGCAGGGCGACGGTGCGCACGAGCAGGGGTATGCCGGTCCGCGCGGCCGCGAGGACGCGCGCCGGGTGCGGGCGCAGCCGGGCGTGCCGGGCCCGGGCCTTGACGAGCAGGACGATGACGAGCGCGAGCCCCATGCCGGTCTGCGCGATGACGGTGCCCCACGCGGATCCGGCGATGCCCCAGTGCAGTCCGTAGACGAAGACGAGGTTGAGCACGATGTTGGCGCCGAAGCCGACGACCGAAGCGACGAGGGGGGTCGTCGTGTCCTGGAGGCCACGGAGCACACCCGTGACCGCCAGGATGACGAGCATCGCGGGGATGCCGAGGGCGGAGATGCGCAGATAGGTCGTCGCCTGCTCGATGACGGCGGGGGAGGCGCCGAAGGCCGCACTGATCGGTCCGGCCCAGACGGCGACGCAGCCCGCCGTGACGGCGCCGAGCCCGAGGGCCAGCCAGAAGCCGTCCATGCCGGCGCTCACCGCGGACCGCTCGTCACCGGCGCCGAGATGGCGCGCGACGACGCTCGTCGTGCCGTAGGCGAGGAAGACGAAGATGCCGGCCGCCGTGACGAGCGCGGCGCTCGCGACCCCGAGACCGGCGAGCTCGGCGGTGCCGAGGTGGCCGATGATCGCCGAGTCGACGAGGAGGAAGAGCGGCTCGGCGATGAGGGCGAGGAAGGCCGGGACCGCCAGGCGGACGATCTCGCGGCGGTGGTTCGTGGGCAGCGGGGAGATGCTGGTCATGCGTGGCTCACGTCAGGGGCCCCAGGTGCTTGAGGGCCTCGCGTCGCGAGAGGCCGGACAGGTCGGGGTGGGCGGCGACGAACGAGCGCACCCACTGCGGGTCGACGCGGGCGTGGTCGCGCAGCGCCCAGCCGATCGCCTTGCGGCTGAAGAAGTCCGGGTCGTCGATGTTGGGCTCGATGACGTCGACGAGGAGCGACTGGTCGAGGCGCTCGCGGGCTCCGACCTGGCAGATGATCGCCGAGCGCCGCACCCAGAGCGAGTCGGCACCGGCCCAGTCACGCATCCGCAGGTGCTCGACCGTCGGGTGTCCGAGCACGGTGTCGCGCACGAGGTGCGTCGCGATGTCGTCGACGACGTCCCACCAGGCGCCGGCCCGGATCAGGCTCTCCCACAACGGCATCGCGTCGCTGTCGACCCACCCGCGATAGGGGCGGTGGCGCGCGAGGGCGATGGCGGCATACCACTGCTCGCGATGGGTGGCGCTGTCCCACAGCGCGCGGATCGTCGCCTCCCACTGCTCCCGTGAGTCCATGGCGAGGCCCGGGTCGCGGAGCAGGGGGGTCAGTGTGGCCTTGAGCTGCGGCGAGGTGAGTCCGAAGTAGGGCATCGCCGACTTCATGTAGCGCTGCTGGCCGGCCGCCCGCTCGGGGTCGGCCCGGGACAGGAGTGCGGCCCGCACCTCCGACACGAGGTCGGGGTGCGGGCCGATCGACATGTGCCAACCGTAGTCGGCGCCGCCGACGACTCAGGTCAGCCGTCGAGGACCACGACGTCGAGGGCCGGATCGGTGAGGAGACGGCCGATGTCCTGCTCGTCGATGCCGAGCTCGGGCAACGGGTCGACGTCGACGTCGCTCGACCCGTTGGGGTCCGTGACGAACGCGTCGTCGACCCGGAACACGTCGACCGAGACCCAGGCACCCCTGGCGTTCTGCCGCCAGTACTCCGGGGCCCGCGCGCCCGGGTCGGCGAAGGTCACCTTGGTCACCGGGACGCCGGCCAGCCGGACGGTGCGGCACGACGGCACCCCCCACGACTCGCCGGGTGTGGCGACGCACTGCGGACCGGCATCACGCATGATCCGCACCGTCACCCCGGTCGTGGCCCTGTGGTCGGCCTCGACCCACGGCACGGTCGTGCCCGCGGACGTCGTGCCGAGACGGTCGGAGCCGGTGGAGTGCTCGTAGTGCGCCGCCTTGTCGGGGTAGTGCGTCCCCTGCGGGTCGAGGTGCCGGGCGACGGCGGCGGCGATCGCCGGGGCACCGACCGTTGGCGTCGCGTCGGTGGCCCCCGACTCCGCGTCGGGCACGGCCGTCATGGTGGAGGTCGGCGTCGCCGCCGTGGCCCCGGGCAGCGGGGAACCGGCCGGCGCCGAGGCCGCCGGAGCCGGAGGTCCCGCCTGGAGCGCGTGGGCGCCGACCAACACGGCGCCGACGACGACCGTGGCCCCGGCGACCGAGCCCAGCCCCGTCACGGCGCGGCGCCGACGCAGGCCCCGTCGGCCGCGCCGGAGGTCTGACGACAGGGCCGTGCCGGGGGCGGGGGCCTCGTCCGCCAGCGCGCGCAGGGCGCGTTCGAGATCCTGGTCGGTCGGACCGGTGATCGTGTCGTTCATGTCCGTCATCCCTTCCCCGTGGTCGTGGTCGGCTCGAGGGTGCGGCGCAGCTGCGCGATGGCCTCGAACGTCTGGCTCTTGACCGTGCCGGGGGCGATCCCCAGCGTGTCGGCGGTCTCGTTGACGGACAGGCCCCAGTAGTGGCGCAGCACGACCACCGTGCGCTGCCCCGGCGGCAGGGCGCGGAGGGCAGCGCCCAGGTCGTCGAGGTCCTCGTAGGCGAGGTCCATCCGGCCGGCACGGTCGAGCTCGTCGTCGGGCGCGGACCGCTCGCTCCGACGGAACGGCCGGCGGACCTCGTCGAGGTGGGTGTTGACGAGGATCCGCCGGGCGTACGCGTCGACGGCACTCTCCTCCCGGAGCCGGTGCCACGACACGTAGAGCTTGGTCAGGGTCTGCTGCACGAGGTCCTCCGCGAGGTGGGAGTCCCCGCAGATGAGCCACGCGGTGCGGAAGAGGTGGGTACGCCTGCGCGCGACGTAGTCGCTGAACTCCGCCTCGCGCTGTGCCCTCGTCCGCATCGCTGCACCGTCCCCTGTCCGTGTGGATCGTCGCCGAGGCGTCCGTCACCGTCTAGACGAGCGTGGGTGCCCGACGGTGGGTCAGGCGCCGGGGTCGTGCGGCGTCAGGCGGCGTCAGGCGGGTCGGACGGCTCGGCCGAGGTAGCCGAAGACCCACGGCCGCATGACCTTCGGCATCGGCGCATAGGCCCGCTCGACGTCCTCGAGGACGAGGCCCGACTCCTCGACGAGACGGTCGATGGGTCGGGTCAGGTGGCAGCCGTCGAAGACCTTCTTCTGGACGGGCTCGATGAGGCGCTGCCAGCGCTGCACCCCCTCTTCGGGGGCGACGCCGTGCTCGAGGAAGTGCAGCGCGGCCCCCGGGCGCAGGACGCGTCGGACCTCGGCGAGCGCTCGGTGGACGTCCGGGATCGTGCACAGCGTGAACGTCGAGAGGACCGCGTCGGCGCTCGCGTCCGGCAGGCTGAGCCACTGGCCGTCGAGGTCTCCACGATCGATGGGGATCGGGCTGCGTGCCCGGCGCTGCGCCCCCAGCTCCCAGGCGACGTCGGACGGCTCGACGGCGACGATGCGGGTGACTGCGGCGGGGTAGAGCCCGACGTTGAGACCGCTGCCGAAGCCGAGCTCGACGACCTCGCCGTGAAGGCCTGCGCAGGCCCGAGCCCGCAGCGCACGGACCTTCTCGTCCTCACCGCCGGCCGCGACGAGGCGCGGCGTGACCTGGGTCGACCAGATGCCCATGCGAGCAGACTACGGGTCGACGAACGACGGCGAGGCGTCCGGCCGGAGCGGTTCAGGCGGGGGTGCCGAAGCGGACCGCGTTGCGCTCGCGCGCCTTCTGGCGCTCGATCTCGCGGTCCTTGGGCGGTGCCGTCGTCGTCAGGTGCTCGAGCAGGTGGGCCGTCGCGTGCGCGACCGCCTCGACGGCCTCGTCGAAGGCCTCCTGGTTGGCCTGGCTGGGCTTGGTGCTCCCGCTGACCTTCCGGACGTACTGCAGCGCGGCGGCACGGACCTCGTCGCTCGTCGCGGGCGGCTCGAAGTTGTGGAGCTGTCGGATGTTGCGGCACATACCTCGACTGTATGTCGCGCCACCCACCGTCGTGCCCCACCGGACCACGTCGTTCGAGGTGCTCGCGGAACCCACCTCGGTGTCGGGACCACCTCGCCTCGCGGGCGCAGCGGTGAACATTTCTCGAGGAAAGGGTTGCGAAACGAGAGTTAGTAAACTTTACTAACTCTCGTGACCACCGCACTGCCGCGAGCTCGCCGCGTCTCCCCCCGCACCGCCGTGCTGCCCGCGCACGGCCGGCGGCACAACCTCTCGCTCGTGCTGCAGATGCTCTACTCCGTCGGCGCGATGAGCCGTGCCGACCTCGCCCGCCGTCTGGGGATGAGCAAGGTGACCGTCTCCGACCTCGTCTCCGAGCTCATGGACAGCGGCCACGCCGTCGAGCTCGGACCGTCCGAGGTCGTGCGCCCCGGCAAGCCGGGCACCCTCGTCGACGTCAACCGCACCGGCCTGCAGGCCATCGGCGTCGACCTCGCCGCCCACGAGGTGCTCCGCGCTGCGGTGCTCGACCTCGACGGCAACATCCTCGTCCGCGCCGAGCGCCCGATCGGCGACGACTCCGGCCAGGCCGTCGTCGACACGGTGCTCGACCTCGTCCACGAGGTCATCGGCGCCGCCACGGCGCCGCTGCTCGGGATCGGCGTGGGCACGCCCGGCATCGTCGGGCCCGGCGGCGTCGTCGACACCGCCCCCAACCTCGGCTGGAACGACGTGCCGCTGCGCGACATCGTCGCCGACGCGACCGGCCTGCCCGTCTTCGTCGTCAACGACGCGGACGCCGCCGTCCACGCCGACTACACCCTCGGCGACGGCGGCGACGACCTCGTCCTCGTCAAGATCGGCCGCGGTGTCGGCGGAGGCCTCATCGTCGGCGGACAGCGGGTGCGCGGTGCGCATTTCGCGTCCGGCGAGATCGGCCACGTCACCGTCGGCACCGACGGCGGCGCGACGTGCCGCTGCGGCAAGGTCGGCTGCCTCGAGACGTGGATCTCGGCCCCCAACCTCGAGAAGGCGCTCGCCGCGGCGCCGGGCGACGACCCGCAGGGGCCGTTGCGCGAGGCGGGCGAGCGGCTCGGCATCGCGCTCGCCCCCGTCGTCGCGGCGCTCGACCTCTCCGAGGTCGTCCTCAGCGGCCCCGAGCACCTGCTCGGGGGCGTCCTGCGCGACGCCGTCGAGGAGACCCTCCGGTCCCGCCTCCTCGCCCGCACGACGACCGACCTCACGGTGCGCCTCGCGCACCGCTCCGACGACATCGTCCTGCGCGGCGCCGCCGTCCTCGTGCTCTGGGACCAGCTCGGCGTCGCCTGACGCCACGGTCCACCCGACCCGGCCCGGCGGCCTACGCCATCGGTCCCCGACACCGCACCACCCCTCGAACTCCCCTCCACAGGGACACCCCTCCACTCGCGTCCAGCGAACAACCGGTCCGCACCGCGGCCCTTCGAAAGGAAGACAAGGAATGAAGAAGACCCTGGGTCTGGCCGTGGCCACGACCACCGCGGCGCTCGTCCTCACCGCGTGCGGTGGGGGAGCCACCGGCTCGACGACCGACCCGTCCGCGGGAGCGTCGGGCAACGCGGGCAAGACGATCACCCTCTGGCTCGCCGGCACCGACACCCCGAAGGAGCTGCGCACCTACCTGCAGGACACCTTCAAGTCCAAGACCGGCGCCACGCTCAAGATCGAGGAGCAGAGCTGGGGCGACCTCGTCACGAAGCTGACGACGTCGCTGCCCGACCCGAAGAACACGCCCGACGTCACCGAGATCGGCAACACGCAGAGCCCGACCTTCACCAACGTCGGCGCCTTCAGCGACGTCTCGGACCTCTACCCGGAGCTCGGCGGCAGCAAGCTGCTCCAGTCGTTCGTCGACGTCGGCAGCGTCGACGGCAAGCAGTACGCGCTGCCCTACTACTTCGGCTCGCGCTACATGTTCGCGCGCAAGGACCTCTGGAAGGAGGCGGGCGTCGCCGCGCCCAAGACGCTCGACGAGTTCAACGCCGCCGTCAAGACGATCACCGCCAAGAACCCCCGCACCATCAAGAACTTCTCGGGCTTCTTCCTCGGCGGCCAGGACTGGCGCAACGGCATCTCGTGGATCTTCGCCAACGGCGGCGAGCTCGCGAAGCAGGAGAACGGCCAGTGGGTCTCGACGCTCGCCGACCCCAACACGGTCAAGGGCCTGACCCAGCTGCAGGACCTCTACCGGAACGCGTCCAAGGCCCCGGCCGACGCCAAGGACCAGACCCCGTGGCTCTACGTCAACGACGCCGACGAGATCCTCGACGAGTCCGGCAACGTGACCGGCAAGACGTCCCTCGCCGCCGCGACGATCATGGCCCCGGGCTGGGCGCACTGGTCGATCGGCGACCTCAAGGACAAGGACGGCAAGAAGGTCCGCGAGTGGAACGACGCGAAGTTCAGCGCCTTCGTGCTCCCGGGCAACGACGGCAAGCCCGCCCCGGTCTTCGCCGGTGGCTCGAACATCGCCATCTCCAAGGCCAGCCAGAACCAGGCCCTGTCCAAGGAGCTGCTCAAGATCATCTTCTCCGCGGACTACCAGAAGAAGCTCGGCGGTGCCGGCCTCGGCCCGGCCAACACCGACTACGTCAGCTCGCTCGGTGACGACCAGTTTGCCAAGGCGCTCATCGACTCCGCGACGAACTCCAAGCTGACGCCGGCCGCCCCGGGTTGGGCCACGGTCGAGTCGAAGATGGTCATGGAGGAGTTCTTCTCCAAGATCCGGGACGCCTCGGACCTCACGGCCCTGGCCCGGGAGTACGACGCGAAGATCACGCCGCTTCTCAACCTCAAGTGACCTGATCCTCGCGTGACACCACGTCCGGCGGTCGGGTGCCCCACCCACCCGACCGCCGGCCGCCAGGTTCGAAAGGCCCGCCCATGACCTCCACGGCGACCGCTCCCCCCGAGACCGCCCCAGCGCCGGAGCCCACGGCTCCCGCCCGCCCCGCCAGACGGCATACGCCCGCGTGGCTCGTGCTCCCCTCGCTCGTCCTGCTCGTCGCCGCGCTCGGCTACCCCGTCGGGTGGCAGGTCGTCACGAGCTTCCAGCACTTCGGGATGATGCAGCAGTTCGGCCAGCCGCCCGAGTGGGTCGGCCTCGCGAACTACGCCTCCCTCGTGACCGACCCGGAGCTCTGGGTCATCGTCGGGCGCTCCATCGTCTTCTGCCTCGTGTGCGCCCTGTCGACGGTGGCGATCGGCCTCGGCCTCGCCCTGCTCATGGGCGCGGTCAGCCGTGCTGGACGCCTCGTGCTCCAGGTCGCGCTCCTGCTCGCCTGGGCCATGCCGGTCGTCGCCTCGATGACGGTGTGGACGTGGATCGTCAACTGGCGCAACGGACTGCTCAACTGGGTGCTCGAACGCGTCGGCGTCGACGCCCAGGGCCACAACTGGCTCGTCGAGCCGCTCTCGTTCCTCGTCGTCGCGGCCGTCATCGTCGTCTGGATGAGCGTGCCGTTCGTCGCCCTGTCGATCTACGCGGGCCTGACCCAGCTCTCCCCGGAGGTGCTGGAGGCGGCCGAGATCGACGGTGCCGGAGGCTGGAAACGCCTGCGGCACATCATTCTTCCCCTCGTGGCGCCCGTCATCTCGATCGTCCTGCTGCTCCAGCTCATCTGGGACCTGCGCGTCTTCACGCAGATCAAGCTGCTCCAGGACGCCGGTGGCGTGGCCAACGAGACCCACCTGCTCGGCACGTACATCTACCAGCTCGGTACGGGTGCCGGCGACTTCGGGATGGCCAGCGCCGTCTCGATCCTCATGCTCCTGCTCACCGTCGCGGTCAGCTGGTACTACGTCCGCTCGCTCATGAAGGAGGAGTCGTGAGCCGCATCCTCGGCCCCGCCAGCTCCCGTCACTCGACCCGTGGCTCGACGCGGCGCTCGGTCCTCACGGTCGTCGCCGTCCTCGTCGCCCTCGTCTGGGCGTTCCCCGTCTACTGGATGGTCAACTCCGCCTTCCTCGACAAGGTGACGCTCCAGTCGAGCACCCCGACCTTCCTGCCCTTCGGCGGCTCGTTCGACAACTTCGCCACCGTCTTCGGCGACGCGGGATTCATTCGCGCACTGGGGATCTCGCTCGCGGTCACCCTCGTCACCGTCGCTGCCGCGATCGTCATCGCCTTCCTCGGCGCCCTCGCGATCAGCCGCTTCCGCTTCCGGGGCCGGCGCTCGTTCATCCTCGCGCTGCTCCTCATCCAGATGCTGCCGGCAGAGGGCCTCTTCATCGCGCAGTACAAGATGATGAGCTCGGTCGGGATGCTCAACAACGTGCTCGGCCTCGCCCTGCTCTACACCGCTGCCGTCGTGCCGTTCACCGTGTGGATGCTCCGCGGCTTCGTCGCCGGCGTCCCGGTCGAGCTCGAGGAGGCCGCCATGGTCGACGGACTCTCGCGCACCAAGGCCTTCCTGCGGATCACGTTCCCGCTGCTGGCTCCCGGCCTCGTCGCGTCGGGCGTCTACGCGTTCCTCCAGGCGTGGAACGAGTTCACCGTGGCCCTGGTCGTCATGACCGAGGAGCAGTCCCGCACCCTCCCGCTGTGGCTGCGCGGCTTCGTCCAGGCGAGCGCGACCCGCGAGACCGACTGGGGCCAGGTCATGGCCGCGTCGACCGTCGTGGCCGTGCCGGTCATCATCTTCTTCCTCGTCGTCCAGGGACGCATGAGCAACGGCCTCGTCGGCGGGGCGGTGAAGGGCTGAGATGAACACCTCACGAGAGGCGCTGCGGCGCCTCGCCGTCGGCACGCTCATGCCCGGATTCGTCGGCACCACCGTCCCCGCGTGGATCGAGCGGGAGCATGCCGCCGGGCTGGCCTCCGTCTGTCTCTACGGCGCGAACGTCGTGGACCCCGACCAGCTGGCACAGCTGTGTGCGTCGCTGCGGTCGGTGGCGCCGGACCTCCTCGTGGCGGTCGACGAGGAGGGCGGGGACGTGACGCGGCTGCACTACCCGACCGGGTCCACGCAGCCCGGCAACGCCCTCCTCGGTCGCCTCGACGACACCGCGCTGACGCGCGCCTCGGCCGCGGCCATCGGGCGCGAGCTCGCGGCATACGGCATCAACCTCGACCTGGCACCCGTCGTCGACGTCAACTCGGCCGACGAGAACCCCGTCATCGGGGTGCGCAGCTTCGGCGCCGAGGCGGCCCACGTCGCGCGGCACTCGGCGGCCTACGTCGACGGCGTGCAGTCGGTCGGGGTCGCCGCCTGCGCCAAGCACTTCCCGGGCCACGGGGACACCGTGACCGACTCGCACCACGCGCTGCCGTGGGTGCACGCCGAGGCGCACGTGCTCGACGCGCGCGAGCTCGAGCCGTTCCGTGCGGCGATCGAGGCGAGGGTCGCGTGCATCATGACCTCGCACGTCGTCGTCAGCGCCATCGACGCCGAACGCCCGGCGACCTTCTCACCTCTCGTCCTCGGCGACCTGCTGCGCGACCGGCTCGGCTTCGAGGGCGTCATCGTCTCGGACGCCCTCGACATGGCCGGGGCCTCGGCGGAGACCGGGATCCCCGAGGCCGCGGTGCGCGCCCTCGTCGCGGGCTGCGACCTGCTCTGTGTCGGCTCCGAGACGACGGAGGACTGCTACCTCGCCGTCGTCGAGGCGGTCGTGCAGGCGGCCGCGTCGGGTCGGCTGCCGCTCGAGCGACTCGAGGAGGCGGCGGCGCGGGTCGTCCTGCTGTCCCAGGGCTTCGCGGTCGGCGGCCCCGGCGCGCTCGGCACGGCCGCCGACGTGACGGCGCCCGCCTGGGCCAACGGCGCGCTCGTCGGCGGCTTCGAGGTCGGGGACGCGGTGCGCGAGTGGCTCGACGCCCCGGGCGATGCCGTCATCGTGCAGGTGGCATCCGACCCTAACCTCGCCGTCGGACGGGTCGCCTGGGGGCCGAAGGCCGCCGGGCTGACGACACCCGAGGCCGACGTGCCCGAGGCCGCCAGGGTCGCGGTGGCCGGCCGTGGGCTCGCTGCGGGGCACCCGCTCTGGGAGGTCGCCGATCGCTTTCGCGCGCAGGGACATCCGACCATCGTCGTCGACTGCGGCTGGCCCCGCGGAGGCGCGGACCTCGTGACCTTCGGCGGCTCCGTCGTCGTCGCCCAGGCCCTCGGCCGCTACCTCGGGGTGGCGGCGCGATGACGGCCGAGCCGCGGCTCGGGATCGACATCGGTGGGACGAAGACGGCTGTGGTCCTCGTGGCCGACGGCTCGGTGCAGGCGATGCGGTCGGCGCCGTCCGGACGCGGTGCGTCAGGAGTCGTCGACGTCGCCGTGCGGTTGGCGCGCCAGGTCCTCGACGCGCACGCACCTCACGCGAGGGGTCGCGGCGCCGACGTGTCGGTCGGGGCCTGCATGCCCGGACTGGTCGACCCGGTCAGCGGCCTCGCACGCCACGCCGTCAACCTCGACGTGGAGTCGCTGGACCTTGCCGGCGGGCTCTCGGCGCGGCTCGGCGTCCCGGTGGCGGTCGAGAACGACGTCAAGGCCGCAGCCCTCGGCGCCTGGCGCCTCCGTGGGTCCTGGTCGGCAGGGTCGGCGAGCCCGGGGGTGTCGGCGGCCGGTGTCGGGCCGGTGAGCGGGTCGACCCACCCTGGGGACGATGCGGCGCTGGCCTACCTCAACCTCGGGACGGGCCTCGCCTCGGCCGTCGTGCGCGACGGCGTCGTCGTCCGCGGGATCGACGGGGCGGCCGGCGAGATCGGGCACCTGCCGGTCGGCGGGGACGCCCCCTGCACCTGTGGCCAGATCGGCTGCCTCGAGACCGTGGCCTCCGGATCGGCGCTCGCCCGTCTCTGGCCGGTGGCCGGTCGCCGGGCCAGGGACCCCTTTGCCGCTGCGGCTGCCGGAGACGCCCTCGCGGCCGCCGCCGTCGACGTGGTCTGCACGGGCGTGGGGCTGGCGGTCCAGCTGCTCGCCCTCGCGTCCGGCGCCGAACGCGTCGTCGTGGGTGGTGGCCTCGCCGGGCTGGGGGCCCCGCTCATCGACGGCATCCGCGCCGATCTCGAACGGCGCGCCCGCAGCTCACGGATGATCGACGCCCTCGGCCTGTCCGACCGCGTCGAGCTGTTGCCGGCCGACGTGCCCGTGGCCGCCCTCGGCGCCGCGTGGCTGCCCGCACCAGAGCTCCCCGGCGCCCCACGGCTGGCCTCCGTCGGCTCGCCGGGCGGGCTCGCCGACGTGACCGTGCCCGGTGAGAGGGTGGGGTGATGGAGGTCCTCGTCCTGCCGACGCCCGCCGACGTCGCCCGCCGCGCTGCCGAGGTCGTCATCGACGGCCTCGAGGCCGCGCGCCGCGACGAGCCGGTCCTCGGGCTCGCGACCGGGTCGTCGCCCCTGGGGCTCTACGCGGAGCTCGCGCGGGCCGTGGCGAGCGGTCGCCTCGACCTGCGCGGCGCCCGCGGCTTCGCGCTCGACGAGTACGTCGGCCTGCCCGCCGGTCATCCCCAGTCGTACCGCGAGGTGTTGCTCCGCGAGGTCTGCGGGCCGCTGGCGCTTGCGCCCGACCGGCTCCACGTGCCCGACGGCTCCGGGGAGGACGAGGACGAGCTCGTCGCCGGCGCAACGGAGTACGAGCGACTCATCCGTGAGGCGGGCGGGGTCGACGTGCAGATCCTCGGCATCGGCGCCAACGGTCACCTCGGCTTCAACGAGCCCGGCTCGGCGCTCTCGTCGCGGACGCGCGTCAAGCGGCTGTCCGACCGCACGCGCCACGACAACGCGCGCTTCTTCGAGGGGATCACCGACGTGCCGACCCACTGCGTCACCCAGGGTCTCGGCACCGTCCTCGACGCGCGACGCCTCGTGCTCGTCGCCTCCGGACCCGGCAAGGCCGAGGCCGTCGCGGCCGCGCTCGAGGGCCCGCTGTCGGCCTCGTGCCCGGCCTCGGTGCTCCAGTGGCACGCAGACGCGACCGCGGTGCTCGACGAGGCCGCCGCCTCGATGCTGCGCAACCGGGACTACTACGACGCCTCGGCCGCCGGGCTCTGAGCGTGTCCGTGCGACCGCGGCAGTCTGCTTACCCCATGGTCGGGCGTGTCGCGACCGGCTGTGGACAACGCACAGGGGTGAGGAACTTGTTCTCCACAGGAGGTGGACAGGCATCTGCGCAGGTCACCGAGCCTGACGGGATGTGACCGGCGCCACATGCCCACAGTTGTTCACACATGTTGTCCACACCTGTTGACGGCGTGTCGGGGGTGTCCGTCCACCGGTTGTCCACAAGGGGACGAGGCCGGGGGGTGGCTGAGGTTGTTGTCCGTGGAGCCCCGCACCTACGGTGGGGCGGGTGCTCCTCGGGAAGGGCGCGCGACGGGCTGGGTAG
Organism: Terracoccus sp. 273MFTsu3.1; assembly: GCF_000383675.1. Classification (GTDB taxonomy): domain Bacteria; phylum Actinomycetota; class Actinomycetes; order Actinomycetales; family Dermatophilaceae; genus Terrabacter. The sequence goes on from NZ_KB911820.1 coordinate 297,891, forward strand.
GTCTCGTCGGCGCCGTCCTGCCTGGCGCTGTCAGCGCCACGCTGTCTACTGGTGTGGACCGGGTTGCACCGATGTCATTCATTACTCAGGGGAAGGGGAGCACGTGTCGCTCGCTGAGCTGAGCACGAGCGCGTTCGCGTCGTCGTCGACCCGTGACGGCGGGCCCCCGGACGACCGCCTCCCGCCGCAGGACGTCGGAGCCGAGCAGTCCGTTCTCGGCGGCATGCTCCTGTCCAAGGACGCGATCGCCGACTGTGTCGAACAGCTCAAGGGCACCGACTTCTACCGTCCCGCGCACGAGCTCATCTACGACGCCGTCCTCGACCTCTACGGCCGCGGCGAGCCCGCCGACGCCATCACCGTCAGCGACGAGCTGACCAAGCGCGGCGACCTCGGGCGCGTCGGCGGCCAGGCCTACCTGCACCAGCTCATCGCCTCGGTGCCCACTGCGGCCAACGCCGGCTACTACGCCCAGATCGTCGCCGAGCGCGCCGTGCTGCGCCGCCTCGTCGAGGCCGGCACCCGCATCGTGCAGCTCGGCTACGCCCAGGGCGGCGGCGACGTCGAGGACATCGTCAACGCGGCCCAGGCCGAGGTCTACGCCGTCGCCGACAAGCGCGGCGGCGAGGACTACCACGCCATCGGCGACATCATCGAGGCAACCGTCGACGAGATCGAGGTCGCGTCGGGCCGCTCCGGTGAGATGACCGGTGTGCCAACGGGATTCACCGACTTCGACGCCCTCACCAACGGCCTCCACCCCGGCCAGATGATCGTCATCGCCGCCCGTCCCGCGATGGGCAAGTCGACCATCGGACTCGACATCGTCCGGTCGGCGGCGATCAAGCACAAGATGGCCGCCGTCGTCTTCTCGCTCGAGATGAGCCGCACGGAGATCACCATGCGTCTGCTCTCGGCCGAGGCCGGCATCCAGCTGCAGCACATGCGCAAGGGCACGATGCGCGAGGAGGACTGGACCCGCCTCGCCTCGACGATGGGCCGGGTCTCGGACGCACCGCTCTTCATCGACGACTCTCCCAACATGTCGCTCATGGAGATCCGCGCCAAGTGCCGCCGGCTCAAGCAGCGCGAGAACCTCAAGCTCGTCGTCATCGACTACCTCCAGCTCATGAGCTCGGGCAAGCGCGTCGAGTCGCGCCAGCAGGAGGTCTCGGAGTTCTCGCGTGCGCTCAAGCTGCTCGCCAAGGAGCTCGAGGTCCCGGTCATCGCCATCTCGCAGCTGAACCGTGGTCCCGAGCAGCGCACCGACAAGAAGCCCGCGATGAGCGACCTGCGAGAGTCCGGGTCGATCGAGCAGGACGCCGACATGGTGATCCTGCTGCACCGCGAGGCCGCCTACGAGAAGGACTCCCCGCGTGAGGGCGAGGCCGACCTCATCGTGGCCAAGCACCGAAACGGCCCCACCGACACGATCGTCGTGGCCTTCCAGGGCCACTTCAGCCGCTTCACCAACATGGCCAACAACTTCTGAGACGCCGCCTGCGAGGCGGCACGACGGAACGCCGGCCCGACGGAACGCCGGCCCGACGGAGGTCGGACCGGCGTTCGGTCGAGCGGCAGGCGCTGGGACGGCTGTCGGCTCAGGTGTAGAAGGTCTGCTTGTCGGAGTAGAGCCAGTTGCCGGCGGCGCTCTCCCAGCGCAGCTGCATGTCGTACAACGCGTCCTCACGGATGCTCAGGTTGCCGGTGCAGTACCAGCCGGCCCCACCCGAGTTCGACGCGGAGCGGATGGCGCGGTCGGGCTCGGACAGCCCGTAGTGGGAGCCGATCGCCACCTGACCCCAGGCGCCGGAGCTGCCGTAGACGATGACGCACAGGTTGTCGGTGAGGTCGTCCCACGTGGCCTTGACCACGACGGTGCCGTCGGCCTTCTTGAGCACCATGGTCTTGTCGTTGGCGGAGGCCGCACCACTGCTTCCCATGACGAGCGCGGCCGTCGCGGCGGTGGCCGCGACGCTGCGGGCAAGCGTTCTCTTTCGCATGTCCTTGTCCCCTGGTTCAGGGCCGACGCCCTTGGTCGGCCGCGCTCAAGGCTCACACAGGTGGGTTGAGCCGACAACCGGAAGCGCCCCACCGTCAACGGAATCGGCGTGGCGAGGGCTGCGGGGGCGACTCTAGGGTGGGCGCATGGCGACGGTGCGGCAGGTCCAGGTCACGTTCGACTGTGCGGATCCCGAGCGCGTGGCTCGCTTCTGGTGCGAGGTGCTCGGCTACGAGGTGCCGCCACCGCCCCGGGGCTTCGCCTCGTGGGACGAGTTCGACCAGTCGCTGCCGCCAGAGCGTCAGGGCTCGGCGTTCGCCTGCTCCGACCCGACGGGCGTCGGGCCCCGCCTGTTCTTCCAGCGCGTCCCGGAGGGCAAGGTCGTCAAGAACCGGGTCCACCTCGACGTCCGGGTCGGCACGGGCCTCGTCGGTGAGGAGCGCCTCGCCGCCCTCGAGTCCGAGTGCGTGCGGCTCGTCGCGCTCGGAGCCACGCGGGGGACGCTGCTGCGCGCCGACGGCTTCAACGAGTCGTGCCAGGTGATGCAGGACGTCGAGGGCAACGAGTTCTGCCTGGACTGAGCGCGCCGGACCCGGCCACCCTGTCCCGTCCTCACGAACGGTTGGGCGGCCGGGTCGGTGACAGGTCTCAGTCGTCGGCCAGCGCGGCGAAGGTCTGCTTGGTGCCGGTGTACCAGGCCATCGACTTCTTCGGGTGCCGCCACCGGGCCTTCATCGCCTGACGGGCCTCCTGGTGGGTGGCGTCGCCCGACTTCTCCGCCTCCTTGAGGTGGCGGTCCTGGGCCTTGATGATCTCGTCGGCGGTGTCGGCCCGGTGGGCGAGGTCGCACGGTCCGCCGAGGTCTCGGCAGGTCATCGTCTTCATGGTCGTCTCCTTCTCGCGGGGGTGTCTCGCTCTACTGACGAGCGGGACGCGGCAGATGTGACAGGCCTCGATCGCTCAGCGCGCCGGCTCCAACCGCCTGATGTCGGTCCACCCGGTCCACCCGCGCTCCTCGAGCAGCTCGAGCAGCCGGGCCGCGCACGCGAAGGACTCGAGAAACGCCGCGTCGAGGAGGGCGATGAGGTCCTCGCTCACGGGGTGCACGTCCTCGATGCCCTCGGCCTCGGCGGACGCGGCCTCGATGAAGGCGGTCACGCGGTCGGCGAGCGCAGGCAGCCGGGGGTCGTCGGGAGCGCAGTCGACGAGATCGCCGATGTCGAGGTAGAGCCGGCGCAGCACCTCGTGCTCGATCTGGGTCTGCTTGATCTCCATGAAGGCGGCGACCTCGTCGGGCATCTGCGCCGCGATGAGGATCCAGCTGTCGCGCTCGACCTCGATGAGCCGCTCGGGAAAGCCGAGCTCGCGCATCCGGTCGACGTAGGCGACCACCTCGGGCGGCAGCGCCAGGCTGTCGCCGGCCGCGAGCTTGGCGATGCGCTCACGGTGGCGCTGCAGCTCGCGGATCTCGGTGCGCAGGCGGCGGTCGATCTGCTCGACCGCCGCCGCGAACTCCTCGTCATCGGCCTCGAGGAGCTCGTGCACGCGGGACAGTGGGACCCCGGCGTCGGCGAGGGTGCGGATCCGGACGAGCTGGACCACCGCCGCCGCGTCGTAGCGCCGGTAGCCCGAGTGGTCGCGCTCGGGCTCGGGCAGCAGCCCCTTGGCGTGGTAGTGCCGCACGGTGCGCACGGTGACGCCGGCGTACGCCGCGAGCTGGCTGATGGTCAGCATGGCCCTATTCTGCGACCTTCGACGCGACCGCGCGGTTCAGCTGGGACCGCCACGTGTCGGCATACGTCGTGACACCGCTCAGGTGCTCGTCGCAGAAGCCGGCGACGTCGCGGCCGGTGACGTCGAGGACCGGCCGCCCCTCGCCGGCGCTGTCCTCGAAGAGCTGGAGGACGTCCCGCAGCACCGCGACGACGTCCATGCCGTCGCCCGAGGTGAAGCGCCACATGTACGACTTCATCTCGCCGTAGACGACCCGGTAGTCGTGGGGCAGCGCGTGCGCCCGCGCCTCCATGGCCTTCCACTCCTTCTTGTCACCGATGATCTTGCTCAGCAGGTTGTTCATGAGGGTCTCCTTGACGAGGTGGATGTGGGTGTATGCCGTGTCAGGCGAGCTTGCTGCGGTAGGTGCGCATCGCGAGCGCGTAGGCCACGAGAAGGAGCCCGACGCACCAGGCGAGCGCGACCCAGCCGTCGCTGCCGACGGGCTGCTGCTCGAAGAGGCTGCGGATGGTGTTGACGATCGAGGTGACCGGCTGGTGCTCGGCGAACCACTGGACGGGGCCGGGCATGCTCTCGGTCGGCACGAAGGCCGAGCTGACGAAGGGCAGGAAGATCAGCGGGTAGGAGAACCCGCTGACGCCGTCGACGGTCTTGGCCGTGAGGCCCGGGATCACGGCGAGCCACGTGAGGGCGAGGGTGAACAGCAGCATGATGCCGATGACGGCGAGCCAGGCGAGGACGCCGGCGCCGGTGCGGAAGCCCATGGCCAGGGCGACGAGGACGACGAGCACGAGCGAGGTCAGGTTGGCCACGACCGACGTCAGCACGTGCCCCCAGAGGAAGGCCGAGCGGGTGATCGGCATCGACTGGAAGCGCTCGAAGATGCCGCCCGAGACGTCGGTGAAGAGCCGGAAGGCGGTGTAGGCGATGCCGGAGGCGACGGTGATGAGCAGGATGCCGGGCAGCAGGTAGTTGACGTAGGAGGCGCCGCCGACGTCGATGGCACCGCCGAAGACGTAGACGAAGAGCAGCAGCATGGCGATCGGGGTAATGGCCGTGGTGATGATGGTGTCCGGGCTGCGCAGGATGTGGCGCAGGGACCGCTTGAGCAGGACGTCGGTGTCGTGCAGGACGTAGGTGGTCATCGCTGGGCTCCTTGGTGGGCGGCGTCGTCGTGACCGACGATCGCGAGGAAGATGTCTTCGAGGGACGGCTGCTTCTCGACGTACTCGACCTTGGCCGGCGGGAGCAGCTGCTTGAGCTCGGCGAGCGTGCCGTCGGCGATGATGCGGCCCTCGTGGAGCACCGCGATCCGGTCGGCGAGGTGCTCGGCCTCGTCGAGGTACTGCGTGGTGAGCAGCACGGTGGTGCCCCGACCGGCCAGCTCCTGCACCGTCTTCCAGACCTCGATGCGCGACTGCGGGTCGAGCCCTGTCGTCGGCTCGTCGAGGAAGAGCACGGGCGGGTCGCCGATGAGGCTCATCGCGATGTCGAGTCGGCGGCGCATGCCGCCCGAGTAGGTCGCGACGCGCTTCCCGCCGGCCTCGGTGAGGCCGAACCGCTCGAGCAGGGAGTCGGCGATGGCGCCCGGGCCGTCGAGACGTCGCAGCTGGGCGACGAGGACGAGGTTCTCGCGTCCCGTGAGGATCTCGTCGACGGCGGCGAACTGCCCGGTGAGGCTGATCGCCGCGCGGACCTTGTCGGGCTCGGTGGCGACGTCGTGGCCGCCGACGGCGGCGGTCCCACCGTCGGCCTTGAGCAGGGTCGAGAGGATCTTGACTGCAGTGGTCTTGCCGGCGCCGTTGGAGCCGAGCAAGGCGAAGATCGTGCCCGAGGGGACAGTGAGGTCGACTCCCTTGAGCACTGCGTGGTCGCCGTAGGACTTGGTGAGCCCGACGATCTCGATGGCTGTTGTCGTGGTCATGGGAACAGCGTGCAACCCTGACGTTGCGTCAAGGTCAAGCGCGGATCGTGACCGACTTTCGCGCGGGCCGCGACCCGTCAGCGAGCGCTGGTGAGAAGGCGTCGCCGGACGTCGAGCAGTCGCGTCGCGACGTCCTTCTCCACCCGCTCCGCGTCGGTGAGCCAGTCCACGAGGGCGCGGTCGTCCCGCGTCACGCCGGACCGCTCGTCGGCGATCGCCGCGGCCATGAGGGCGCCCGTGCGCGGCACCGGAAGGTCCGGGCCGAGCGCCTCGTCGGCCCAGACGTCGGCAGAGCGGATCAGCGCGTCGTCGACGTGGCGGCGTCGGGCCACTGCCAGCACGTCCGCGGCCGCGGGGAGCGACCCAGCCGCGGCCGGACCGGCCACGGAGCGCACCTCGGACACGAGCGCGTCGAGGTGGATCTCGAGCAGCCACGTGGGCATCCCGCGTGCGGCGAGGACGCGTGACAGCCACTGAACCTGGTGCACGGCACGGCTCTCGGCCAGCGTGGCGAGAGAGATGAGCCACGCGGAGTCCGTCGTGGCGAACCGGGAGCCGCGCTCGCCGTAGCGGATGCCGTAGTAGGGCATCGCGTCGATCGACCCCTGCGCCGCCCGGACAGCGGCACGCAGCAGCGTCGCATCCGTCGTGATCTCGTAGCCCCCGGAGGCCGGGTTGACGACCCCCGCGTCCACCGCCTGGCCCGAGCTGCGGCGGATGAGTCCGGCCGAGACGTGGCTCGTCGCCTCGGCGACGAGGGCGGCGAGGCGCTCGGGGTCCGCGCCTGGCACGGGCTGGCCCTCGAGCGCTGCGCGCAGCACCTGCTCGTCGGTGGATCCCGTTGCGACGACGAGGCGCTCGATCCCGACGACGGCCGCGAGCACTGCCGAGTCCTCGAGCGGGCCGGTCACCCGACGATCGGCATGGGCGTAGAGGACCTGGCGCGCTGGGTCGGCGTCGACGGCGTGGCTCACGAGGTCAATCCTCGTGCACCGTCCCCCGCCGTGTCTCGCCACCCCGGCACATCGCACGGGTCGGGAATGGCCGGGCAGCGCGGCGCGTTGACGCCATCGTGCAGCATACCCATGGGGGGTATGCGTGGGGCGGGCTCAGTGGGCCTCGCCGCCTCGGACCGGAAGGATGACCATGAACCACGCGACGAACCACGCGACGAGCTCATCCGGGACGCGCCGTCCCGCGCACCACGACCCGCACGCTCACGCCGGTCACGGCGACGGGCTCGCCTCCATGGCAGCCGGGGCAACGCTGCACTGCCTCACGGGCTGTGCCGTCGGCGAGATCCTCGGCCTCATGATCGGTACCGCCGTCGGGCTCGCCGCCGGCGCGACCATCGCCCTCTCCGTGGCCCTCGCGTTCCTCTTCGGCTACGCGCTCTCGAGCCTCCCCCTGCTGCGCAGTGGCGTCCCGCTGCGCGCTGCGCTCGCCCTCGTCCTCGCTGCCGACACCGTCTCGATCCTCACGATGGAGGTCGTCGACAACCTCGTCATGGCCGTGATCCCCGGCGCCATGGATGCGGGCCTCGTCAACGCCGTCTTCTGGGTCGGCATGTCGATCTCGCTCGTCGCCGCGTTCGCCGCCGCCTATCCGGTCAACCGCCACCTCCTCGCACGCGGGAAGGGTCACGCCCTGACCCACGCGCACCACGGAGCGAGCGGGGCGATCACCGGTTGGCGCAGGTTCATCCCCGACCTGCCCGCTCCGGCGCTGGCCGCAGCCATCGCCGCGTTCATGCTCGGCGGGCTCGTCGTCGCGGTCGCCGACGGCCTGGCGTGACGCGACCCTCGCTCGGGGGATCGGCCCGGCGCTCGGTGCGCCCATGATAGAAGTTAGGCATGCCGAACTCCGAGACCAGGCGACTCGTCACCGGGACGCTCACGACGATCCTCTTCGTCGGATGCTTCGTGCTGCTGGCCCGGCTGCTCACGTAGTCTCTGGCGGTGGCCAAGCCCGAGAACCGCACCGCCGTCGAGGACTACCTCAAGGTCATCTTCTCCCTCGGTGAGTGGCAGGAGGAGACCGTGAGCAACGCGGCCGTCGCCGCCCGGCTCGGGGTCTCGACGTCGTCCGTCTCGGAGATGGCGCGCAAGCTCGCCGACAGCGGGCTCGTCGCCCACAAGCGCTACGGCGGGATGCGGCTGACCGACGAGGGTCTCGAGCAGGCGCTGCGGATGGTGCGCCGCCACCGCCTCGTCGAGACCTTCCTCGTCCGGTCCCTGGGCTACTCGTGGGACGAGGTGCACGACGACGCCGAGGTGCTCGAGCACGCCGTCTCGACGCTCATGGTCGACCGCATGGACGACCAGCTCGGCCGCCCCTGGCGCGATCCGCACGGTGACCCGATCCCCACGCCGGACGGCGTGCTGCACCAGCCGGCCGCCGAGCCGCTCGCGGCGAGTACCGCCGGGGAGCGCCGCTTCGTTGCCCGCATCGACGACGACGATCCGGCACTGCTCCGCTGGTTCGCCGACACCGGTATCGCCGTGGACGCCGAGGTCGTCGTCCGGGAGCGTAAGCCCTTCGGCGGCGCGACGCGGCTCGAGGTCACCCCACCCGGCGCAGCGGCGGGGGTGACCCACGAGGTCGAGCTCGGCGCCCAGGCCGTCGCCGCCCTTCTCGTCAGCCTCGAGCCGGCCTCGCCGGATCCCTTGAACGACAAGGGTTGCCACTATGTCGGATGTCGGCACATCGGCGTCCCAAGGGTTTCCGAGAAGAATCGCTAGGCGCACCGAGACGTTGCACGACGCGCGGCGCTCCGCCTACGGTCGGGGCATCGAAAGGGAGTAGTCCCCAACGACCGCATCGACATCCTGGCTCCGGCCCGGTGCGGCCGGCCCTGACCGCGACGCCGACTCGGCGGGCGCGGACCCGCGGCGGACGAGACTTTCGACCTCGTGCCGACCCACCGACGGGCGCGCCAGGTCGCGGCTCCCGGCGGTGCCTCGTGCCTGCGCGCCGAGGAGACCGATCCGATGTCCGCCTTCCTGCTGAGTGCAGCAGTCATCTTCGTCGCCGAGCTCGGCGACAAGAGCCAGCTCATGGCGATGACCTTCGCCACCCGCTTCAAGATGCTCCACGTGCTCGCCGGCATCACGATCGCGACGGCCGTCGTGCACCTCGGCTCCGTCGCCATCGGCGCCGCCATCGGCGACCGCCTCCCGCGAGACGCCATCTCGATCACCGCCGGGGTCGCGTTCCTCTTCTTCGCCGCCTGGACGCTGCGCGGCGACTCCCTCTCCGACGAGGAGGCCGCCGTCGCGCGGACGACGCGGCGCACGGCGATCATCGCCGTCTCCGTCGCCTTCTTCCTCGCCGAGCTCGGCGACAAGACGATGCTCGCCACCATCACCCTGGCGACGCAGCACGGGTGGTTCGGCACCTGGCTGGGAAGCACCGTGGGCATGGTCGCCGCGGACGCGCTCGCCATCGTCGTCGGCGCTGCCCTCGGCAGGCGTCTGCCCGAGCACGTCATCAGGTGGGGCGCTGCCGCGGCCTTCGTCGTCTTCGGCATCCTGCTCATCGTCGAGGGAGTCCGCTGAACCGGAGGTCTCAGGACGCGGATCGTCCGGGAGCCGTCCTAGGCTTCCTCTCGCGCCAGCGACCACGAGCCAAGGAGACCGGGATGAGCGACGTGACCTACGACGACCAGCAGGGCGCCCGCTTCGAGCGAGTGCGGCTGACCGGTGCGACCTTCGAGGACGTCTACCTCGACGGAGTGCAGCTGCACGACGTGGACCTGCGGGGGGCCTCGCTGCGGATGGTGGACCTGCGGGGTCTGCGAGCGCGTGACGTCTGGCTCGAGGACGTCGACATCACCGGCGACGTCGAGAACCTCGTCATCAACGGCGTCGACGTCGCGCCGCTCATCGAGGCCGAGCTCGACCGCCGTGACCCCGACCGACCCAGGATGCGGCCGACGGATGCTGCCGGCTACCGCGAGGGCTGGGACGTCGTCGAGCGACTCTGGGCCGGCACGGTCGCCAGGGCACGCACCTTCGCGCCCGAGCAGCTGCACGAGCGGGTCGACGGCGAGTGGTCGTTCATCGAGACCCTCCGCCACCTCGTCTTCGCCACCGACGCGTGGGTGTGCCGAGCCCTCCTCGGCGAACCCGAGCCCTGGGATGCCCTCGACCTGCCGCACGACGACATGCCGGACAGTCCCCCAGTGCCGCGCGACCGTGACGCGCGCCCGACGCTCGACGAGGTGCTCGCCCTGCGGGCCGACCGGATGGCGACGGTGCGTCGCGTCGTCGACGGCCTCACCGACGACGACCTCGCTCGCACGACCGAGCCGGTCACCGCCCCCGGCTACCCCGAGCCGGAGGCGTATGCCGTGACCCGGATCCTGCGCACCATCCTCAACGAGGAGTGGCAGCACCGCCTCTACGCCGAGCGCGACCTCGACGCGCTGGCCACACGCCAGGGCGCGGAAGGCGACACGGCGGCCGCTGCGCGCTGACCGGTGTGACCCCGCGCTCGGCGGGCTCACAGCCGGCTCCCGGACGTTTCCCACCCGCGGCTCCTACGGTGCCCCCTCACCATGCGTGCGCGGGCGCGGGAAGCCGCCGGCGCCGCCGACGTCAGGAGGTTCCCGTGGCAGATCTCGGGTGGCCGGAGCTCAGCATCATCGCCCTCGCCGTCGTGCTCCTCTTCGGCTGGAAGCGGATGCCCGACATGGCCCGCAGCCTCGGACGGTCAGCACGCATCTTCAAGTCCGAGGTCGACCAGATGCGGTCCGGGCCGGACGCCACCGTCAAGCCCGCCGCGAGCGCGCTCGCCGGTCTTGACGACGCGACGGTCTCGGCGGCCGAAGACCGCGTGACTGCTGCCGAGGCCGAGGTCGCCCGGCTGCGCGCCGAGCTCGAGACCCGGAAGCACGCGAGCGGCTCGCACTAGTCCGCGACGGTGACGAGCGACCCCTCCAGCTCTTCGTGGTCCTCCCCGGCCACTCGCGGTCAGGCGACGGTGTGGATCGGGTCGTTCGGCAGCTTGCGCACCTTGGCGCGCCGGCGCCGGCGCTCCGGGATCATCGAGCGCATCTCCTCGAGGCGGCCGAAGCACAGCAGGCGGTCCTCCGCCTCGAGCACGACCCGGCGTCGAGGGTTGGGGATGACGCTCGTGCCGCGGTGCAGGGTGAGCACCTGGAGGTCGCGCTCCTCGAGGCCTGAGTCGCCGATCGTCTTGCCGATGATGTCGGCGCCCGCGTGCACGACGAGCTCGGCGACGCCGTAGCCGGTCGAGACGGTGAGCCGCTGGCGCACGTCGATCTCGGGGAAGGCGACCTGGCCGGCGATGTGGTCGATGATCGCGCCGGCGACGTCGAGCTTCGTCGCAGTCTCGATGCCCTCGAGGCCGGGGGAGGAGTTGACCTCCATGACGAGCGGGCCGTCGTTGCCCTCGAGCATGTCGACACCGGCGACGCGCAGGCCCATGATCTGGGCCGAGCGCACAGCGGCCTGCTCGTACTCCGGCGTCAGCTCGACCGCCTCGACGGTGCCGCCGCGGTGGACGTTGGAGCGGAACTCGTCACCGCTGGCCCGCCGCCGCATGGCGGCCACGACGCGGTCGCCGACGACGAGCGCACGGATGTCGCGTCCCCGGCTCTCGGTGACGAAGCTCTGGATGAGCACGTTCTGCTTCGTGCTGTGCAACGTCTCGATGATCGCCTCGGCGATCTTGATGTCGGGCGCGAGGATGACGCCGATGCCCTGGGTGCCCTCGAGCAGCTTGATGACGACGGGGGCCCCGCCGACGCGCTCGATGGCCGGCATGACGTCGGCGCGGTTGCGCACGAAGGTCGTTGCGGGCATGCCGATCTGGTGGCGCGAGAGGATCTGCGCGGCGCGGAGCTTGTCGCGGGCGTTGGAGATGCCGTTGGCCGTGTTCGGTGTGTAGACGTCCATCTGCTCGAACTGGCGCACGACGGCCGTGCCGAAGTAGGTGATCGAGTTGCCGATGCGCGGCAGCACCGCGTCGTAGTCGGAGATCGGGCGTCCGCGGAACTGCAGGTCCGGCTCCGGGCCCGACAGGTCGATGGCGAAGCGAAGCGTGTTGAGCACCCGCACCTGGTGCCCGCGGTCGAGCGCTGCGGTGCGCAGGCGCTGCGTCGAGTAGGCACGCGGCGCGCGGGAGAGGATCGCGAGTTTCATGCAGGGTCCTGCCAAGATGGGCGGGTGTCTGGGCCGGCCTATTCAAGCACTCCTGTCGGATGGAGGGAGTGGGTCGGTATGCCCGGAATCGGCCTGCCGTGGCTCAAGGCCAAGATCGACACCGGAGCCCGCACGTCGTCGTTGCACGCCGCGGACGTCGAGGAGTTCGACCGCGACGGGCAGCCCTGGGTGCGGTTCACCGTGCACCCCTGGCAGGACGCCGACGACGACGCCCGGACCATCGAGTGCCCCGTGCACGACCGCCGCAGCGTGCGCAGCTCCTCGGGCCACGTGACCAAGCGCTACGTCGTGCGCCTCGACCTCTCGCTCGCCGGGCGCACGGTGCCGGCCGAGGTGACGCTGAGCAAGCGCGACCGGATGGGCTTCCGGATGCTCGTCGGCCGTGAGGCCCTGCGCCAGGGCTACGTCGTCGACCCGTCGCGCTCGTACGCCGGCGGCAAGCCCCCCAAGGACGTCCGCCGCCGCAACCGCGGTCGCTGACCTGCGCGCACGAGCGCCGTCCCGAGGAGCGCCATCGCTGCTGCGCCGAACGGCGCCCCCGGGCCGTATGCCGTCCCGAGCGTCGCGAGGATCGCCGGCGCGACCGACGTGGCGAGTCCCCACGTCAGTCCCAGCACGGCGAGGTAGGTGCCGCGCGACCCGTCCGGCGCCAGCGTGCCGGCGCGGGCCATCGTCGTCGCGATGACGAGCAGGCTGCCGACGTCGAAGGCGACGAGGCCGGCGGCGAGGGCGACCGGGTGGCCGGCGAGGGCGATCGTCGCGAGTCCCGCCGAGGCGACCATCTCGCCGACGAGGAGCACCCCGGCGTCGTCGGTGCGGCGGCGCAGCGCGGCCGCGAGCCACGCCCCCGGGACGCCGGCCGCAGCACCCGCGGCCAGGACCCAGCCGGTGACGGCCGGTGACAGGCCGCGCTGCTCGACGAGGAGTGGCACGCCGAAGACGACGACCATCGTCACGGTCGCCGCGACCGTGCCGAAGGCGACGACGGGACGCAGGCGCCGGTCCGTGAGGGCAGCGACCCAGCGTGCGCGAGCCGGGGTCACGCCCACGTCGGTCGCCTCCCTCGGGGGCGACGAGGCGCCCGTGCTGCGGGGGATCCGGTGGGCCACGACGGCCGCGCACGCGAGGCAGGTGGCAGCGTCGACGACGAAGAGCCAGCGCAGGCCGAGTCCCGACACGGCTGCCGCGACGAGGCCGGCGAGGACGCCCGCGACGGCGAGCGAGGCGTTGAGCGCCGAGTAGGCGAAGGCGCGGGAGTGCTCGGGCACGAGGTCGGAGACGAGGGCCTGCGTCGGCGGCTCGACGACCTCGTAGGCGAGGCCGAGCAGGACGGCTCCGAGGAGCGCCCAGGCGAGGGTCGGCGCCGCGGCGATGACGAGCTGCGCGGCGGCGCAGCCGGCGAGACCGAGGAGCATCGTCGACCGGTGGCCCCACGCGTCCGCGAGGTGGCCACCGACGATCCGCGAGGGGATCGTCGCGACGCCGAAGCACGTGAGGGCCAGGGCCGTCTCGGCCGCTCCGGCCCCGAGCTCGCGAACGAGGAGCACCCCGAGGAAGGCCATCGAGAAGCCGCCGAGCCGGTTGACGCAGCGGGCCGCGATGAGCACCCGCAACCGGGGCGGCAGGGACGGCGTGCGGGGTGGTCGGGCCATTGTCCCTCCTGACTGTCGAACTAGACTTCGGTGGTCACGAGCCTACGAAGGGATAGGTGACTGGTCAAATGCGTTTCGACAGTCATGTCGAGCGGCTGCTCGACGCGACGGTGGCCCTCGTCAACCTCGCGAGCCCCGGGGAGGCGCACGGGACGGCATACGACCCCCCCGTGGGGGCCGACCTCGTGCGAGGGGTGGCCGAGGCGACGTCCTCGCCCGAGCGGCGCTCGCGGCCGACGCCCGCGGACGCGCGGGGGCTGCTCGACGTCGTGCCGCAGGCACGTGTCGTCTTCGAGGCCGCGGATCGTGACGACCTCGCGGCGGCGGCGGCCGTCGTCAACGACCTGCTCGTCTCGACCGCTGCCCGTCCTCGCCTCGACCCGGACGACGAGGGCCGACACCAGCTGCACTTCCACGGCCCCGACGACGGGTTCGTCCGCGGGTGGCAGGCCGGGATCGCGTCGGGGCTGGCCGTCGCCATCGGCAGCGACCTCGGCGGCCGGCTCGGCGTGTGCGACGCCCCGGGCTGCGACCGCGTCTACGTCGACGGGTCGAAGAACGGCACGCGCCGCTACTGCTCGGCGCGGTGCCAGAGTCGCGTCAAGGCCGCCGCCCACCGCGCCCGCACCCGCTGAGGAGCGGAGTGCCTCGTCCTCAGGCGCCGGCGGCCGCGTGGGCGGCCCAGAGGCGGGCCTCGGCGTCGGCGTCCATCGGGCCGCCACCACGGTTCGTCGGCCGCTCCGGCAGACCCTCGCGCTGCAGCCAGGCCCACGTGTCGGCGACCGTCTCGGGCATCGGCCGGCAGTGGAGCCCCGCCGCCCGGGCGGCAGTGGTGTCGAGTGCGTGCAGGCCCGCGAGCTCACCCGTCGGCGGGACCCAGATCGGCAGCTCGGTCCAGGGCTGCACCCCGGCCGCCTCGACCGCTGCGGGCTCGAGCCAGACGAGCTCGGCGTCACTTCCCGTCACGGTGTGCACCTCGTCGAGGAGTGCCCCGATCGTGGTGTGACCGGGCTCGCTCACCATGTTGAAGGTGCCGACCGGACGCGACCCGAGCACCCAGTCCGCGATGTCCCGGCAGTCGACGTACTGCAGCGGCCGCTCGTACGGTCCCGGCGCCGGCACTCGCCCACCCGCTGCGATCCGACGGAGCCAGAACGGCATCCGGCCGACGATCTCGTAGGGCCCGAGGATGAGGCCCGCACGCGCGACGGCCACGTCACCGTCGAACTCCGCCAGGGTGGCGAGCTCGCCGCCGCGCTTGGCCGCGGCGTAGTCGGAACCGTCGGTCGAGGCCGGGTCTCCCTCGACGACGGGTGCTCCCTCGTCGGCGCCGACGGCGATGGGCCACGTGTAGACCGAGCACGACGAGATGTAGGTGTAGTGCCCCGCGCGACCGCGGAGCAGCCGCGCCGACGTCTGCACCGCGACGGGCTCCGCCGACCACGTGTCGACGACGGCATCCCACTCGTCGTCCCCGAGCGCCGTGCGCAGCGCCTCGGGGTCGAGGCGGTCGGCGTGGCGCGCCTGGGCGCCCTCGACGGGGGTGCCGGTGAGTCCCCGGGTCACCGTCGTGACGTCGTCGCCGCGGGCGACGGCGGCCTCGACGAACGCGCGGCCGACGTGGTGGGTTCCTCCGAGCACGAGCAGTCTCATGGGCACGATCCTCGCCTGCGCCGGCCTCCGAGCCAAGGCCCCTTCGCTGTCGACGTAAGGCCGGAGCGGGTGCGTCCCCGAGGGCGCCCCTAGGTCCAGTCGGCGATGTGGGCCGCCGTCGCGCGACCCTCGGTCAGGTCGGCGACGTGTTGCGAGAAGCGCGGGCACGCGACGATGTCATGAGCCCTGCACCGCAGTGCGTGCTCGGTCATCTCGCGTGACCGCTCGATCGACCGCGCTCGCTCGTCGAGGTCGCGCAGGTGGGCCTCGAGCACCTCGTGGCGCCCGGCCGCCTCGCCGTCGAGCAGCACGCCGATCTGCTCGAGCGTCATGCCGGCGGCCTTGTTGCGGAGGATGACCGCGACGCGGACGAGATCGGGCCGGCCGTAGCGCCGATAGCCGGACCCGTCGCGCTCCGGGGTGAGCAGCCCGAGCGTCTCCCAGTGGCGCAGCACGTTCGTCGGCAGGTCGAAGCGTGCCGCCAGCTCTCCGACGGTCCAGGTCTCGTCTCGCGCTCTTGCCTTCATGTCGACATGAAGGTACACGCTGGATCGCAACAGGCACAGAGCCGCTCGAGCACTCGCCGCACCGATCACCAAGGAGCCACCATGACTGCCAGCACGCACACCGACGTCGCCGTCATCGGCGGAGGCCCCGCCGGCCTCCAGGCCGCACTCACCCTCGGTCGCGTCCATCGCGACGCCGTCCTCTTCGACGACGGCACCTACCGCAACGCCACGGTCAGCCACATGCACAACGTCGTCGCCCACGACGGCACCCCGCCGGCGGACTTCCGCGCCGACGCGCGCCAGCAGCTCACGGCATACGACACCGTGAGCGTGCGGGAGCAGCGGGTCACGACGATCGAGGAGGTCGACGGACACTTCCGGCTGCACGTGGCCGACGGCACGGGCGTGACGGCACGGGCCCTCGTCCTCGCCACCGGCGTCCGTGACACCCTGCCGCCCGTGCCCGGGCTCGACGCGCTCTGGGGCGACCTCGTCGCGCACTGCCCCTTCTGTCACGGCCACGAGCTCAGCGGTCAGCGCGTCGGCATCCTCGGGGCGACCATCGCCCCGCACCTGTCGGGCCTGCTCGGCCGGATCGCGTCCGAGATCGTCGTGCTCACCGACGGAGACGCCGTGCCCGTCGGTCTCCCTGTGGGTACCGCCGCCCGCACGGAGCGGGTCGTCTCGGTCGAGCGGTACGACGGGGGCGTACGCGTCGTGCTCGCGGGTGCGGACGGCGAGCAGGCGCCCGCCGGGACGACGGAGCAGGTCGCCGGGCTCTTCGTGAAGCCGGAGCTGAGCCAGTCGGCCCCGTTCGCCGAGCAGCTCGGCCTCGAGCTCAACCCGTCAGGCGCCGTGCGGGTCGACGAGTTCGCCCGGTCGAGTCGCGAGCGGGTCCTCTGTGCGGGTGACATGGCGCACCTGCCCGCCTACCCGATGCCGATGGCCTCCGTCGTCGCGGCCGCCGCGTCGGGACAGCTCGCGGCCTCGGCGGCGATCATGGCGCTGACGGCACACTGAGTGGGGTGCCGGCGGCGCGGCATACGATGCTTGGGATCCCGAGAAGCTCGAAGGAGTGGCCCATGCCGCGCGACCTCGCCCCCGACCTCGTCGAGCGCCTCACGAAGGCGTTCGAGGCCGACCCCACCGCACGAATGCTCCAGAACGCCGTCACGACGACGTCGGTCGACGAGATCGCGCTCGACCGCCGGGTGGTGACGGCCATCGACCACTCGGTCTCGAACCTCCTCGACGACTGGACGGCGACCTCCCAGGAGAAGAGCGGCCGTTGCTGGCTCTTCGCCGGCACCAACCTGCTGCGCGCGAGTGCCCGCGAGAAGCTCAAGGTCAAGGACTTCGAGTTCTCGCAGAACCACCTGCTCTTCTGGGACAAGTTCGAGAAGGCCAACCACTGGCTCGAGTCCGTCATCGCGACGGCCGACCGCGACGTCGACGACCGCACCGTGGCCCACCTGCTCGCCACGCCGGCCGAGGACGGCGGGCAGTGGAACATGTTCGTCGCGCTCGTCGTCAAGCACGGCCTCGTGCCCAAGGTCGCGATGCCCGAGACGAAGAGCTCGAGCAACACCGGACAGATGAACCGCGACCTCAGCACGATCCTGCGGCAGGCCGCCCGCGACCTGCGGGCCCAGGCAGCCGACGGCGCCGACGCCGACGACCTCCAGGACGCCAAGGAGCAGGTGCTCGCGACGGTCCACCGACTGCTCTGCATCCACCTCGGCACGCCGCCGGAGTCGTTCGTGTGGCAGTGGAAGGACACCGACGGCGGCTTCCACCGCGACGGCACGATGACGCCCCTCGAGTTCGCGGAGCGCTACGTCACCGTGCCGCTCGAGGACTACGTGTGCCTTGTCAACGACCCTCGCGCGAGCAGCCCCTACGGGCACACGTTCACGGTCGAGCACCTCGGCAACGTCGTCGGAGCGCCGCCGGTCACCTACCTCAACGTCGAGCCGGATCTCATGAAGTCCCTTGCGGCACAGGCGATCGTCGGCGGCGAGCCGGTCTGGTTCGGCTGCGACACCGGCCAGATGTCCAACGCCACGCTCGGCCTCTGGGACGCCGGCCTCTTCGACCGCGCCGCGATCTACGGCACCGAGCCGAGCCTCGGCAAGGCCGACCGCCTGCTGCACCACGAGTCCCTCATGACGCACGCCATGCTCTTCACCGGCGTCGACCTGATCGACGAGGTCCCGCGTCGCTGGCGCGTCGAGAACAGCTGGGGCACCGAGAAGGGCGACAAGGGCTTCATGACGATGAACGACTCGTGGTTCGCCGAGTTCGTCTTCGAGGTGGCCGTGCGCCGTGACGCGCTGCCCGCCGAGCTGCAGGAGGCGCTGACCCGCGACCCGATCGTGCTCCCTGCTTGGGACCCGATGGGTGCCCTCGCCGGCTGAGTCCCTCCGCTCCGCGTCGAGCGCGCCGTCGCCGGTCAGGCGACGGCGCGCTCGTACGTTCAGGAAGACCGCCAGGGCGACCGGCCTGACCTACGCTGCGAGGCGATGACGACCTCCGAACCATCCCGCACGACACCGGGCCCGGCCACGGACGCTGATGTGCCGGGCTACGTGCGCTCCCTCGGACTGCCGGGGCTCGCCGACATCCACGTGCACTTCCTGCCCGACGCCATGCAGCGCAAGGTGTGGGCCTACTTCGACGAGGCCGAGACCCACTACGGCGCGCCCTGGCCGATCACGTACCGCGACGACGAGCCGACGCGCCTCGGGACGCTGCGCGCCCTCGGGCTGCGCGCGATCCCCGCTCTCGTCTACCCGCACAAGCCCGGCATGACGACGTGGCTCAACGCGTGGTGTGCCGACTTCGCTCGGAGGGTGCCCGACGCGGTGCACTGCGCCACCTTCTATCCGGAGCCGGGCGTGGGTGACCAGGTGGCGGCGGCTCTCGACGCCGGGGCCCGCCTCTTCAAGATCCACGTCCAGGTCGGGGACTTCACCCCGGACGACGACCGGCTCGACCCGGCGTGGGCTCGAGGCGGCTCGGGTGCCCGTCGTCATCCACGCCGGCTCGGCGCCCCTCCGCGGCACCCACACCGGCCCGGGTGCCGTGCGCGAGGTGCTGCGCAGGCACCCCGACCTCGTCCTCGTCGTCGCCCACCTCGGCATGCCGGAATACCACGAGTTTGCCGACCTCGCGGACGAGTTCGTCGGTGTCCACCTCGACACGACGATGAGCGGCACCGACTTCACGAACCGTTTCGCCCCCTTCCCGGACGACTACGTCGACCGTCTGGGCGGGCTGCGCGACCGGGTCGTGCTCGGCTCGGACTTCCCGAGCATCCCCTACGCCTACGCGCACCAGCTCGACGCGCTCGCCCGCCTCGACCTCGGTGACGACTGGATGCGAGCCGTGCTCTGGCACAACGGGGCCCGTCTGCTGGGCCTGCCCACCGCCTAGCCGGCAGGCCGACCCGGCGTCAGCCCAGGTGCTCGCCCAGGAAGGCCTCGGTGCGACGGATCGAGGTGTCCCACTGCGGCGACGCCAGCGTGTGCCGTCCACCCGGGTAGATGCGCAGCTCGACGTCCTTGCCCTTGGCCTCGAGCGCTGCGACGGACTCGCGCGACCACGACAGCGGGCAGTCCTCGTCGGCGGTGCCGTGGTGGATGAGGAGCGGCTCGGTGATGCGGCCGAAGTAGGTGCGTGGGCTCGTCGCCGCCCAGGCCGCCGGCTGCGCCTCGGGAGTGCCGAGGCGGCCGATGACGGCGCGAGCCGCCCCCGACCTGGCGGCGTCCCGGCGCACCCACTTGTCGAAGTTGTCGACGGTGTCTGAGCTGACCGGCGCGTAGGCCACGGCGGCACGGAAGAGCCCCGGGCGTACGACCAGGGCGGTGTAGACGACCCCGCCGCCCATCGACCGGCCGATGAGCGCGATGCGGTCGGGGTCGACGACCCGGGCCTTCTTGAGCGCCAGCCCGGCGTTGATGGCATCGACCGTGTAGCCCGCCCGGAGGTTGGCGTCGTTGCGGGGGTCCCTGTCGGACTGCGCGTGGTTGCGGTAGTCGATGTGCAGCGTGACGTAGCCCTGTCGCGCGAGGTGGTCGCGCTCGCGGAGCATCGTCTCGCCGTTCGTGTAGACCGCGGGGTCGACGTAGCCGTGCGCGAGGACGACGGCCGGGAACGGGCCCGTGCCGCGCGGGATGTTGATGCGCCCCGAGATCGTCAGCCCGTTGCTCACGTACGTCACGAAGTACTGCCGGTAGGCATCGGTGCTGCCGCGCTCGCGCCCGAGCCTGAGGTTGCCGCCGTCGTACCGCGTGGCGATGAGAGCCGCGATCGACGCCGGGTCGGGCGGCGCGGGCTTCGGCGTGCTGGTCGCGCCCGGTGTCGGGGGCTGCTCTGCCGCCGTCGGTGCGGGCGGGGAGGACGGTGCGCTCGACGCGCTGGCGTATGCCGTCGGGCTGGCTCCCGCTGCCCCCGCCCCCGTGGTCCCGCCCCCTCGGTCGTCGGTGGGGCCCACGGTCGAGCAGGCGCCGAGCAGCAGTGCGGCGATGAGGCCGGCGGCGAGGGCTCGTGGGGTGCGCACGTCTCGAGTCTCACCCGCGAGAGGCGGGATTCCCAGCCCGCTCCCAGCCTTCGTGCCCGATCCGAGACCTTCCCGATGAGGTCAACCGAGCGCGGCGGCTGCCTCGAGGACGGTCCAGGCCTGCAGCTGCGGCGACAGCTCGAGTGGGGGTGCGGGCGCCGGCCCGGCCGGTTCGACGGGGAAGACCGACGGGTCACGCCGCCCCGCGACCCGCAGGCTGCCGCGACCTGCCCAGAGCGCGTCGGCCGTGCCCGTGACGAGCCGCCGTGCGGTCTCCCGCGCCTCGGCGTCGAGGGCGCTCGCGTCGGCCGCGAGCGCGAGGTAGCGCACGAGGATCCCGGTGAAGAGGCCGCCGTCGCCGCCGCCGTGGGTCCGCAGCACCCGGGCGCCACCGACCTCGGTCGTCAGCCGCGCGTCGACGGCGGCGACGAGAGCAGCCGCTCGGGCCAGGCTCTGGTCGTCCCCGAGCGTCACGAGCGCGCCGAGCACCGTCCCCTGGTTGTAGGACCAGACGTCGGGGACGAGCACCTCCGAACCCCCGCGGAGCCGTATGCCGTCGAGCACGAGCCCGGTCTCCGCCGACCACAGGCGGGCGTAGAGCCAGTCGACGAGCCGGCGGGCCTCGTCGGCCTCGCCGAGCCGCGCCAGGTGCAGGGCGGCCGGGCCGGTGGCGGGACTGTTCTTGAAGTCGCGGTCCCGGCTCCAGAAGAGGCCGCCGCCGAGGTCGTCCGTGTGGGCCGCCCGCAGCTGCGCCGTGAGGTGGCGGCCGGCCGAGCGGAGGCGCCGGCCCCGCGCGGTGCGCCCGATCTCGTCGTGCAGGTCCTGCAGCCGCCCGGAGGCCAGCGCGAGCCAGGCCATGTCGTCGTAGAAGTCGTTGACCCAGCGCACCCGGTTGCGCAGCCGGATCGTCGAGAGCAGCCGGTCACCCTGGCGGGCCCGGAGGTCGGCGCCGCCCGGGTCGCCGGTGCGCAGGGCCCGGAGGCCGGCGTCGACGACGGCGTCGAGGTAGTGCGCCTGCCACCAGTAGTGCCACGCTCCGCGCAGCCCGCCGCACGTCCGTGACCCGGGCGGCGCGGGGTGCACGATGCGCGCGAGGTGCGTCAACGGCATACGCCCGAGCCGCCCCGCGAAGAGCGCCGTGACGGAGCGCTCGGCCTCGGCGGCGCGCTCGTCGAGGGCCGTCGGAGCAGCGGTCGGGTGGCTGGCGGCGGACACGCTGCGACGCTACCGCGGCCCTCGCCGCTCCCGACTGTGGAAGGGTCGGTGACGGTGTCGAGATCACGGCCACGGCTCCGACGTCACTCACGAGACGCGAACCGGCCGCCGCGACGGCGGCACGAGGAAGGAGTCGACGTGAAGTACCTGCTCATGATCTGGAGCAACCCGCAGACGTGGGGGCACCCGATCTTCCTGCGCACGCCCGAGGCCGCGGCCATGTCCGACGACGAGCGCGCCGGGATGCTGCGCGACTTCGAGGAGCTGATGGGCGAGATCAGCGAGTCCGGGGAGCTCGTCACCGCCCAGGCGCTCGCCGACCCGCTGACGGCTCGGAGTGTTCGGGTGCTCGACGGCGAGAGCCTTGTCACTGACGGCCCCAGCACCTCGTCCAAGGAGCAGATGGCCGGCTACTTCGTCGTCGACTGCGCGACGCCCGAGCGGGCCGAGGAGATCGCGAGGCGCTTCCCCGACGCCAGGTTCGCCGCCGTCGAGGTGCGCCCGCTCATGGGTGGATCGGCCGAGGACCTCTGAGCAGGCTTGTGACGTGGGCGGATCCGCCGTGACCGACGACCTGTGGCGCAGCGTGACGCCGCAGGTCATCGGAGCGCTCGTGCGTCGCTACCGCGACTTCGACCGTGCCGAGGAGGCGGCCCAGGAGGCGCTCCTCGCCGCGGCAGCACAGTGGCCCGAGGAGGGCGTGCCGGACGACCCCAAGGCGTGGCTCATCCGGGTCGGCTCGCGTCGGCTCATCGACGGGCTGCGCAGCGACGAGGCACGAGAGCGCCGTGAGCTCGCCGACGCGAGTCGCGTGCCGGCCGAGGACCTCGTCGCCCCGGCGCCGTATGCCGTCGGGCCGGGTGACCGCGACGACACCCTGACGCTCCTCCTCCTGTGCTGTCACCCCGCGCTGCCCCCGGCGTCGCGGATCGCCCTGACCCTCAGGGCGGTCGGCGGCCTGACGACGGCGCAGATCGCCCACGCCTTCCTCGTGCCGGAAGCGACCATGGCGCAGCGGATCAGCCGGGCCAAGCAGCGGATCCGTGAGTCGGGTGCCGAGTTCCGGATGCCGCCGCCCGACGACGTGCCCGAGCGGCTGCGCGAGGTGCTGCACGTCCTCTACCTCGTCTTCACCGAGGGTCACACGACGAGCAGCGGAGACACCCTGCACCGGGTCGACCTGACGACAGAGGCGATCCGCCTCACGCGCCAGGCGCACGCCCTCCTGCCCGACGACGGTGAGGTCGCCGGGCTGCTCGCCCTCATGCTCCTCACCGAGGCACGGCGACCGGCCCGGACGAACGAGGCGGGTGAGCTCGTGCCGCTCGCCGAGCAGGACCGCGCGCGGTGGGACACGGCATACGTCCGGGAGGGCGTCGCCCTCGTGACGGACTCCCTGACGCGGACGCGGCTCGGGCCCTACCAGGTGCAGGCGGCGATCGCCGCCGTGCACGACGAGGCGCCGACGGCGGCGCAGACGGACTGGGAGCAGGTGCTCGCGCTGTACGGGCTGCTCGAGCAGCTCGCGCCCGGGCCGGTCGTGACGCTCAACCGCGCCGTCGCGCTCGCCATGGTCGAGGGACCCGCCGCCGGGCTCGCCCTGCTGGACGACCTCGAGCAGGACAAGCGGCTCGCCCGGCACCACCGGCTGCACGCGGTGCGCGCCCACCTGCTCGAGATGTCGGGTGACGCCGCCGGGGCTCGCGACAGCTACCTGCTCGCATCGCGGCTCACGACGAGCATCCCCGAGCAGGACCACCTCCGACGAAAGGCCGAAGCCCTGTGACCGACACCAGCAGCTCCTCGACACCGCCGGTCACCGAGACCGACGTCGACCTCGGGGACGGGCACGTGCTCCATGTCTACGACACCGGAGACCCTGACGACCCGGGCGACGTCGAGGCGCTCGGCATCGAGCCGCTCGTCGTCGTGTGGCACCACGGCACGCCCAACATCGGAGCCCC
The DNA here is from genome assembly GCF_000383675.1 of Terracoccus sp. 273MFTsu3.1. Lineage (GTDB taxonomy): Bacteria > Actinomycetota > Actinomycetes > Actinomycetales > Dermatophilaceae > Terrabacter. Next base: position 321,293 of record NZ_KB911820.1, read on the forward strand.
GCCACGCCCGCTCTTCGCCGCCGCGGCGCGGCTGGGCATCCGCTGGGTGTCCTACGACCGGCCCGGCTACGGCGGCTCGACGTCGCGACCGGGGCGCGACATCGCCTCCGCGGCGCGTGACGTCGAGGCCGTCGTCGACCACCTCGGCGTCGGTTCGTTCGCGGTGATGGGCTACTCCGGAGGTGGTACGCACGCGCTGGCCCCGGCCGCGCTGCTCGGCGACCGCGTGCGGGGCGTCGTCTCCGTATCGGGGGTCGCTCCGTTCGGCGCCCCCGGCCTCGACTGGTTCGGCGGCATGGCGCCCGGGGGCGAGGCGTCGCTCCGTGCCGCGGCTGCCGGTCGCGAGGTCAAGGAGGCGCACGAGGCCGCTGTCGCGCTGGCCCCGGAGGGTGAGATCGACGTCGGCTTCGTGGAGGCGGACGAGACTGCCTTCTCCGGCCCGTGGGGCTGGCTCGGGTCGGTCGGCCGGCCCGCGATGGACGCCGGCCCGGCTGCTCTCATCGACGACGACCTCGCCTACGTCTCCGACTGGGGCTGTGCGCCCGGCGACGTCGCGGCCCCGACTCTCGTCGTGCACGGGGGCGCCGACCGGATCGTCCCCGTCGCGCACGGTGAGTGGCTCGCGAGTGCCCTGCCCGACGCCGATCTGTGGATCCAACCGCTCGACGGCCACGTCTCCGTGCTGAGCACTGCCGGGGACGCCCTCGCGTGGCTCGCCCGCGCCGCGCGCAGCTCCTGACCGCGGGGCTCCACGGCCGGCTTGCGTTGGAGCGCACTTGAAGTCATAGCGTCGAACGCATGACGAAAACGTGGTTCATCACCGGAACGTCCCGCGGGTTCGGTCGCGAGTGGGCGATCGCCGCACTCGAGCGAGGCGACACCGTCGCTGCGACCGCCCGTGACACCAGCACCCTCGACGATCTCGTCCAGACCTACGGCGACCGGCTGCTGCCCATCGCCCTCGACGTCACCGACCGGGACGCGGACTTCGCGGCGGTCGCGCAGGCGCACGAGCGTTTCGGCCGCCTCGACGTCGTCGTCAACAACGCCGGCTACGGCCACTTCGGCTTCGTCGAGGAGCTGAGCGAGGCCGACGTGCGCAACCAGATGGAGACGAACTTCTTCGGCGCGCTCTGGGTGACCCAGGCAGCGCTGCCGATCATGCGCGAGCAGGGCTCCGGCCACATCATCCAGGTCAGCTCCATCGGTGGCATCTCCGCCTTCCCGATCGTCGGCGCCTACCACGCCTCGAAGTGGGCGCTCGAGGGCCTGAGCCAGTCGCTCGCCCAGGAGGTCGCACCCTTCGGCATCACGGTCACCCTCATCGAGCCCGGCGGCTTCTCGACCGACTGGGCGGGCCCGTCGGCCAAGCACTCCGAGCCGTCGTCGACCTACGACGACATCCGCGAGCGCACCCACCGCGAGCGCGCCGCGCGCAACACGTCCGGCCCCGGCGACCCCACGGCCTCCGCTGCCGCCGTGCTCAAGATCGTCGACGCCGAGGAGCCGCCGCTGCGCGTCTTCTTCGGCGCCGCCCCGCTCTCGATCGCCAGGGCGGACTACGCCTCGCGGATGGAGACGTGGGAGAAGTGGGACGACGTGTCCCAGCTCGCGCAGGGCTGACGCCCGCCACGACCCGAGGAGGTATGCCGTCACGCACGTCCGTGACGGCATACCTCCTCCGCGTCGGGTGCCCGCGACGGCGCCCGCGTGACCTCCGTCGTGTCGGTGTCGTTCTCCTCGGAGACCGACACCGGACGAAGGAGTCCCGCCGTGCCCCGTTCCTCACCCACCGGCCGTCCTGCCCGCCCCGCCGCGGCCCTCGTCGCGGCGCTCGCGACTGCGGCAGCACTCACGGCCGGCGCGGTCGCCGCTCCGTCGGCTGCGGCCGCCCCGGCTGCCTCGACCACCGCGCCGCACGTCGTCCAGCTCGGGGACTCCTACTCGGCCGGCAACGGCACGGGCAGCTACGAGGAGCGCAGCTGCTACCGCTCACCCGACAACTACGGCTCGCAGGTCGCGGCCTCGATCGGGGCGAGCTACACCGACGTCGCCTGCAGCGGCGGCGTCGTGGCCGACATCCTCGAGCCGCGCGAGCTCGGCGACGCGTCCACGAAGAGCGCGACGTACCCGATCGACCCGGCCCGTTATCCCGACCAGAAGGCCGAGTGGCTGCGCCGGGCGAAGAACGAGCGGCTCTGCGGCGTCCCGGCCCAGCCCGACTTCTCCTACACCTACACCTTCGTCGCCGGCGTCGGCGTCGGCGGCCTCTACACCGGCACGGTCTCGTGCCAGCTCGTCGCCCGGCCGCAGATCGACGCGGTCACGCCCGACACCGACTACGTCTTCGTCACCATCGGCGGCAACGACATCGGCTTCTCGACGATCGTGGTCGACTGCCTGACCCTCCGCGACCCGTCCAGCTGCAAGCAGGCGCTCGACGCGGCCTCGGCCAAGGCGCCCGAGATGGTCGACCGCACCAAGGCGGCCCTGCGTGCCGTCGTCGCCCGGTCCGGCGGGCACGCGCAGGTCTACCTGCTCAGCTACCCGTTCCTCATCAACACGGAGAGCTACGCCATCCCCGAGGTCGCTCCCGTCTACGACGCGGGCACGGCGCTCAACGACCTCCAGCGTCTCGGTGACAGCCTCCAGGCGCGCGGCATCGCCGAGCTCGACGCGGAGGGCGCGACGACGCAGTACCACTTCGTCGACACCGTCAAGGCGGCCTGGGGCGGCCGCGTCCACGGTCTCGACCCGCACGTCGTCGCCGACAACTCGAAGGCGTGGCTCGTGCCCGTCGGCACCCCGGGCCGTGACGTCGCCGAGTTCGTCCACCCGACCCAGCCCGGCTGGGACGCGACCGCCGGAGCCCTCCGGGTCGCCGTCACCGGCTGAGCTCCACGGGGTCCGAGACGGGCCCCGCTGGGACGAGGTATGCCGTCGCGCCCGGTCGCGACGGCATACCTCGTTCGCGTCGTGGTGCCGTGTGCACCGGGCGGGGCCCTGACCACGCTGCCTGCACACGGCGGCGGTGGCGGAGCGGCGGCTCAGAGCTCGAGGGTCATGAACGTGCTGTGCGGGTCGAGACGGTAGCTGCCGAAGGGCCCGCACCCGATGAAGCCGTGCGCGGCGTAGAGGGCCCGCGCCGGCGCGAAGAAGTCGTCGGAACCGGTCTCCAGGCTGAGCCGGGCCAGACCCCGGCGCCGGGCCTCTGCGACGATCTCGCCGAGCACGGCCCGGGCGACGCCGCGGCGCTGGGCCGTCGGCGCCGTGCGCATCGACTTGACCTCGCCGTGGCCGGGCGCGACCTCCGTGAGGGCCCCGCAGCCGAGCACCTCGTCACCGTCGCGGGCCACCCAGAACGTCACCCCGGGCGCACGCAGCCCATCGAGGTCGAGGGCGTGAGAGCTCTCGGGCGGCGAGATCGACCGCAGCTGCGCGACGTGCCCGTCGAGCAGGGCGATGACGGCCGGGTCGGTGAGGTCGTCGAGCGTGATCCGCATGGGCCCATGGTCGGACATCCCCGTGCGCGTGCGTCGGTCAGGCCCAGATGGCGGCCGGGATGCCGTCGGAGAAGACCTCCGGCGGGTCGGGCAGCGACCTGGCGAGACCCGCGGCGTGACGGGCGGCCGACCACGCGACCGCGCAGGCGTCGAGGACGTCGTCGGCGGCATACCCCTGGCCCCGGAGCACGGGCGGGCGTGCGACGCCCGCCGCCGTCAGGGCCGCGAGGCGCTCCTCGCGTCCCTCGTCGGTCTTCTTGCTCGCGAGGATCGGGGCGCCCGACATCGTCGCGAAGGACACCTCCGGGTGGACCTCGAGCACCGTCACGGTGGGGCGCGTGCGCAGCCAGGCGTCGACCTCGACGATCTTGTCGCGCAGGGCGAACGCCTGGGCGCCGACGCCCTGCCCGACGAGGTCGCGGTTCACGGCGTCGGCCTCGAGGCGCGTCGTCGCTCCGTAGGCGGGCCGGGTCAGCGTCGAGAAGATCGACGACGCCTTGCCGGGCAGAGCCCGGCGTGCGAGGACGTCGGCCTGGCGGATCGTGCTGTCCGGCAGGCCGATCGGGATGTCGACGCCGACGACGCGGACGCCGGTCGACTCGCGCACCATGGCGACGAGCTCGGCGATCGTCGGGGCGACGACGATGCGCGGACGGGGAGCGCCGGGCTCGAGCAGCGCGCCCACCCAGCCGGCGGAGCAGCCGTCGACACCGAGCACCGGCGCGACGACCTCGACGGGAGCAGGGCGCCCGGACGTCGCGGCGGCCGCGGAGTGCTGCTCGACGACGTCGGCGAGCCGGCGCAGCGCCGCGACACTCTCCTCGAGGGCGGCCCCGATCTCGCTGTCGCTGCCGGCCGGCCCGGCCAGCGCGGTCGTCAGCCCGTCGGCGAGCCCGCGGATCCGCTGCGCATCCGTCTCCATGGCCCCACTCAACCCCATCGGCGGCGCTGCGGCGGGACCGGTGGGTGGACACCTCGGAATGGACCGGTCGCGTGGCTCGTTGCCGCCCTCATGGAGACACGCGCAACGATCGGCGTCACCGGGCTCGCGACGATGGGTCGCAACCTCGCCCGCAACATCGCCCGGCACGGCCACACAGTGGCGGTCCACAACCGCACGACGTCGCGGATGACGAGCCTCGTCGAGCAGTTCGGCGACGAGGGCGACTTCGTCGGCGCCGAGACGGTCGAGGACTTCGTGGCCGCGATCCAGAAGCCGCGGGCCATCATCGTCATGGTCAAGGCGGGTGATCCGACCGACGCCGTCATCGACGAGCTCGTGCCCCTGCTCGACGAGGGCGACATCGTCGTCGACGCCGGCAACGCGTACTTCGCCGACACGCTCCGCCGCGAGAAGGCGCTCTCCGACCGGGGGATCCACTTCGTCGGGATGGGCGTCTCGGGCGGCGAGGAGGGCGCGCTCAACGGGCCCTCGATCATGGTCGGGGGCTCCGACCACGCCTACGAGCGCCTGGCCCCGGTCGTCGAGTCGATCGCCGCGCAGGTCGACGGGACGCCGTGCGCCGCGCACCTCGGGCCCGACGCCGCGGGCCACTTCGTCAAGATGGTCCACAACGGCATCGAGTACGCCGACATGCAGCTCATCGCCGAGTCCTTCGACCTGCTCCGCAGCGTCCTCGGACTCGAGCCCGCCGAGATCGCCGACGTCTTCCGCGAGTGGAACGGGGGAGACCTCGAGTCCTTCCTCATCGAGATGACGGCCGACGTGCTCGCCCACACCGACGCCTCGACCGGCAAGCCGTTCGTCGACGTCGTCGGCGACGCGGCCGAGCAGAAGGGCACCGGCCGCTGGACCGTGCAGAGCGCCCTCGACCTCGGCATTCCCGTCACGGGCATCGCGGAGGCGACCTTCGCGCGCAGCCTGTCGGGCCACACGACCCAACGCGCTGCGGTGCGCCAGACCTTCTCGGACCTCGCCGACCTGGACCCCTCGACGCGGCGCGACGTCGAGCGCGACGCCTTCGTCGACGACGTGCGCGCGGCGCTCTACGCGTCGAAGATCGTCGCCTACGCCCAGGGCTTCGACCAGCTCGCCGCCGGCTCGCGGGAGCACGGCTGGGACCTCGACCTCGGTGAGGTCGCGACGATCTGGCGCGGTGGCTGCATCATCCGCGCCCGCTTCCTCGACCGGATCAAGGAGGCGTACGCCGCCGAGCCCGACCTCGAGACGCTGCTGACCGCGCCGTGGTTCGCCGACGCGATCGGCGACGGCGTGCAGGCCTGGCGCCGCGTCGTGGCCGTCTCGGCCGAGCGGGGCGTCCCCGCACCGGCCTTCGCGTCGTCGCTCGCCTACTTCGACGCCCTCCGCCGTGACCGGCTGCCGGCCGCGCTCATCCAGGCCCTCCGCGACAACTTCGGCGCGCACACCTACACGCGGGTCGACCGCGAGGGCACGTTCCACACCGACTGGGCCGGCGACCGCGCGGAGTCCTCGACCGTCTGAGCGGTCCGTCTGAGCGGCGGACCCCGGTCGCGCACGACCGAGACCTCACGCCATGGCACGACCCGCTCGGTGCGGGTCGTGCCGTGATGCATGGAGGTGGGGCGGGCACCACGTCAGTGCTGCGCTGGGCGGAGCAGTGTCCGAGGGCACCACGCACGTCACGGGGCCCGACGGACCGGGCACACGGCATACGGACGCCGGGCGGTGCCCGACACCACGCGTCAAACGAAAGGCCGCGAGCCGGCGTCACGCCCTGAGGCTCCGGCGAGGAGATGCCGGACCAGCCCTCGACGCACCCTTCGACAGGGTCGGGAGTCGGACGTAGCGTGAAGCAATGACCCACCCCGACACCGGTCGTGCCACCACCCTCGGCGAGCTGCGCGCCTCCGGCCACGTCCACCGCAGCGTCAAGAGCGAGATCCGCGAGAACCTCCTGGCCCGGCTGCGCTCCGGCGAGGACGCGTTCCCGGGGATGGTCGGCTTCGAGGAGACCGTCCTGCCCGAGCTCGAGACGGCGCTGCTCGCCGGCCACGACCTCGTCCTGCTCGGCGAGCGCGGCCAGGGCAAGACCCGCCTCATGCGCACGCTGTCCGGCCTGCTCGACGAGTGGAGCCCCGTCGTCGAGGGGTGCGAGATCGGCGACGACCCGCACGCGCCGTCGTGCACCCGCTGTCGTCGGCTCGCCGCCGAGCTCGGTGACGACCTGCCTATCGTGTGGCGCCACCGCAGCGAGCGCTACACCGAGAAGCTCGCGACGCCCGACACGAGCGTCGGCGACCTCGTCGGTGACGTCGACCCCGTCAAGGTCGCGCAGGGTCGCACGCTCGGCGACCCGGAGACGGTGCACTACGGCCTCGTGCCCCGCAGCAACCGCGGCATCTTCGGCCTCAACGAGCTGCCCGACCTCGCCGAGCGCATCCAGGTCGCCCTCTTCAACGTGCTCGAGGAGCGCGACATCCAGATCCGCGGCTACTCGCTGCGGCTGCCGCTCGACATCCTCCTCGTCGCCACGGCCAACCCCGAGGACTACACGAACCGCGGCCGCATCATCACGCCGCTCAAGGACCGCTTCGGCGCCGAGATCCGCACGCACTACCCGACCGAGGTCAGCGACGAGGTCGCCCTCATCGCGCAGGAGTCCGCGCTCGTCGCCGACGTGCCGGAGCACCTCCTCGAGGTCGTCGCTCGCTTCACCCGCGGGCTGCGCGAGTCGTCGGCCGTCGACCAGCGCTCCGGCGTCTCGGCCCGGTTCGCCATCGCGGGGGCCGAGGGTGTGGCCGGCTCCGCGCTGCGCCGCGCCGCCCGCTCCGGGGAGGCGTATGCCGTCGCGCGCGTCTGCGACGTCCCCACCGTCGTGCCGACCCTCCTCGGCAAGGTCGAGTTCGAGATGGGGGAGGAGGGTCGGGAGCGCGACGTGCTGACGCACCTGCTGCGCCTCGCCGTCGCCGAGACCTACCGCTCGCGGCTGGCAGGGCTCGACCTCACCGGCTTCACGAACCTCTTCGCCGAGGGCGCCGTCGTCGAGACCGGAGAGCTCGTGCCGGGTGCCGACCTGCTCGCGCAGGTGGGCCCGGTGCCCGGTCTGTCCAAGGTGCTCGACCGCCTCGGACACGGCGACGACGCGACGCTCGGGCAGGTCGCCGCCGCGGTGGAGTTCGTCCTCGAGGGCCTGCACCTGACGCGTCGCATCGACAAGGACTCCGTCGCGGGCCGCACGGTCTACGGGGCCTAGGTCGTGCCGATGACGCCCCGCGACGGCGGTGAGCAGCACGGGCGGTTCCGCTACGCGCCGTGGTCCGGTGGGCCGGACCCGCTGGCGCCGCCCTTCGACGTGCGTTCGGTCCTCGACGAGGTCGGGCAGGACGTCTTGTCCGGGGGCTCCCTCCGGGAGGCGCTGCGCGAGCTCATGCGACGGGGCATGGACGGACGTCGCGGCCTCGACGACCTCGCCGACCGCGTACGCCGTCTGCGAGAGGCCGCGCGCCGGCGCGGCGACCTTGGGGGCACCCTCGACCAGGTGCGCGCCATGCTCGACCAGGCCCTCGCCGAGGAGCGCGACGCCCTCGCCGGTGAGGCCGGCGACGACGCCCGCCTGGCCGAGATGGACCTCGCGACGATCCCCGACGACGTGGCCGGTGCGGTCCGCGCGCTCGGGGACTACGAGTGGCACTCGCCCGAGGCCCGACAGACGTACGAGCAGATCCAGCAGATGCTCCAGCGCGAGGTCGTCGGGGCGCAGTTCGAGGGGCTCAAGCAGGCGTTGTCGGGCAACGACCCGGGGGCGATGCAGGCCGTCAAGGACATGCTCGCCGACCTCAACCAGCTCCTCGCCGCCCACGCCCGCGGCGAGGACACCGAGGACCAGTTCCGCGACTTCATGGACAAGCACGGCGACCTCTTCCCGGAGCGGCCCGAGAACGTCGACGAGCTCATCGACGCCCTGGCCCGGCGACAGGCCGCGGCCGAGCGGCTGATGGCCTCGCTGACCCCCGAGCAGCGCGAGCAGCTCGGCCAGCTCATGTCCGACGCCCTGGGTGACCCCGACCTCGCGTCGCAGATGGCGCAGCTGTCCGACAACCTGCGCGCGCTGCGGCCCGGCCTCGACCGGCGCAGCCCGGTGCAGCAGGGGCAGGGCGGCGAGCCGATGGGCTACGGCGACGCGGTCGGCGCCGTGGCCGAGCTCGCCGATCTCGAGCAGCTCGGCGAGCAGCTCGGGCAGGGGTACTTCGGCGCGACCCTCGACGACGTCGACGTGGAGCGGCTCGAGCAGTACCTCGGCGCCGACGCCGCCCGTGACATGGAGGCCCTCCGCCAGCTCGAGCGCGAGCTCGAACGCCAGGGCTACGTCTCCCGTGGTGACGACGGGCTGCGCCTGACGCCCCGCGCGGTCCGGCGTCTGGGCGAGACCGCGCTGAAGCGGGTCTTCGACCGAGTCGAGGCGGCCGGTCGCGGCGACCACGACGACCGCGCGGCCGGCCAGGCCGACGAGCCGACCGGGCTCACCCGCCAGTGGGAGTTCGGGGACGAGCTGCCCATCGACACCGTGCGCACCGTGTCGAACGCCTTGCAGCGCAACGCGGCCCAACGGAGCTCGACGTCTGGCGGTGGCGTGGAGCTGCTCGTCGAGGACTTCGAGGTGGCCGAGACGGAGCGGCGCTCGGTCGCGGCGGTCGCGCTGTGCGTCGACATGTCGTTCTCGATGTTGCAGGAGGGTCGGTGGGGACCGATGAAGCAGACCGCCCTCGCGCTCTCGCACCTCGTGCAGACCCGCTTCCGGCACGACGCGCTGCAGATCATCGGCTTCAACCTCGCGGCCCGCAAGCTGACCCCGACCGAGCTGACCGAGGCCGAGCCGGAGTGGGTGCAGGGCACGAACCTCCAGCACGCGCTCATGCTCGCCTCGCGTCACCTGCGCCGGCACCCGGACGCGGAACCCGTCGTCCTCGTCGTCACCGACGGCGAGCCCACCGCCCACATCGAGGTCGACGGGCGACCGACCTTCCACTGGCCGGCGACACAGGAGACGGTGCGCGCGACGGTGGCGCAGGTCGACGAGCTCCGCCGCGCGGGTGCGCAGCTCAACATCTTCATGCTCGGCGACGACCCGGGGTTGGCTCGTTTCGTCGACGCGGTGGCGCGGCGGGCGGGAGGACGCGTCTTCACGCCCGACATCGCGAGACTCGGGGAGTACGTCGTCGCCGACTACCTCCGCACCCGCCGGGGTCGCCGCTGACCGGCGGCAATTCGGTCGCCCGCGAGGGCCGGCGGCTGTCATCGTGGCGCCATGGGGCGAGCTCACGACGCGCGGCTGGACCGGATCGAGGCGTACTACGACTGCGTCCCGCGCGCCGTCGCGAGCGCCATGGACGTCGGGCCCTTCACGCTCTTCGTCGCCGAGGAGGGCACGGGGTGGCAGTTCTACGCCCGCCCCCGGCGGGGTGGCCGGGACGCCTTCAGCGCCGATGACGTATGCCGTGTCCTCGAGACCCAGCGCGAGCTCGACGTGCCGCGGGCCATCGAGTGGGTCGACGAGGTCACGCCGTCGTTGCTGCCCGCGGTGCGTGCGGCCGGTCACGAGCCGCACCGGTACCCGCTGCTCGTCATGCCACCGGACGTCCCGGTGGCGGCGGACCCACGGGCCCGGGCGCTGAAACCGGCCGAGCCGCACCTGTCGCTGGCCATGGGCGCCGTGTCGGCGGGCTTCGCCGGGCGCGACGAGGTGGAGCCGAAGGACCCGGGCAAGCGGCCCGAGCTCATCGAACGAGGTGACCTCCTCGTCGTCGCCTCGTTCGAGGGCAACCGCCTCTGCGGTGCCGGATCGGCCGCTCCTCGGGGTGACGTCGCCGAGCTCATGGGCATCGCCGTGCCCCCGGGTCACCGGGGCCGCGGTCACGGCACGGCGATCACGAGCACCCTCGTCGCCGCATGTCGCGAGCAGGGCGTCGAGATCGTCTTCCTGTCGGCCGGATCGGACGCGGCTGCCGACATCTACCGCCGGGTCGGTTTCGTCGACGTCGGGACGGCCTGCATCCTCGAGCTCGACGACTGAGTCCTCGGCATCGTCAGGCGCGCCCTACGTCAGTGCTGCGCTGGGTGGAGCACTGACGCAGTGAGGTCCGGGTGACCGTGGCCTCCTCACGACGGCGACCGACGCACGATCAGACCTTGGCGGGGCGGAAGCCGGCCGCCTCGGCGTCGGCCATCGTCGCGAAGCACTGCTCCGGCTTGGTCACGGTGTAGTACCGGTCGCCCGGCTCGTGGGCGATCATCGAGTTCTCGTTGCCCTTGACCGGGCGCGACTGCGGGCAGGGGTACGTGTCGCCGGCCAGCGGCCATGACCCGGTGACCCCGCTGCCGCCCGTCCTGCCGCTGGACGTGCCGGCGCCGGGTTCGGCGCAGGAGGCCTTGGGGCTCGCCGCGTCGGCGCGGACGTAGGCCGCCTCGCGGGTGTGCGAGCCGTAGCCGTCGCGCGAGTCGTAGCGGGCGACGGCATACCCCTGCTTGACGAGGCGCAGGCCCGCGTCGACGCCGTTCACGTCGACGTAGCGCAGCAGTCTGCCGTAGCGGTCGACGTCGTCCTGGGCGCCGGCGGTGAGGGTGACGCGCTGGCCGCCGATGATGCCGCGCAGCGCGTTGCGGGCCTCGGTGAAGCCGCACTGGCCGGTCTCCGGGGTGTCGATGCCGATGAAGCGGATCTTGCGGGAGGCGCCGGCGCGCGACACCCAGATCGTGTCACCGTCGACGACCTTCGTGACGACCCACGTGGCGGCCGCAGCCTTGGTCGCCGCGGCGCGCGCGGCAGCCGCCTTGGCGTCAGCGGCCTTCTTCGCCGCCGCGGCCTGGTCAGCGGCCGCTTGGTCAGCGGCGGCCCTCGCCTCGACGGCGCGGCGCGCCGCGTCGCCGTCGGTCGTCACGCTCGGCGCCGGCGCGCTCGTCACGCTCGGCGCGGGCACGCGCGTCACGGTGACGACAGGCACGGGACCCGCGCCGGTGAGCGCGATCTCGTCCGAGCCTCGTGCGGCGTGACCCCCGACCGCCGCGAGCGCGACGAGGGCGGCGACCGTGACGAGTCCCCTGGTCCTGCGACTGCGCATCGTGCTCCCTGGTCCCCTGGTGATCGGCTCACCGTAGGTGATCGGCACCGCCCTGTCCGGCGAATGGACCATGGTCGCCGGGCGCCCGGTGGGTCACACTGGCGGGGACGGTGCAGCAGCCATGACGGGGCACGAGGGGGATCGATGAGCGAGCCGGAGACCACTCCCGAGACCAGTTCCGACGCGGAGGGCGGGGGCGCGCCGACGACCGTCGACGCCTACATCCACCGGTTTCCTGACGGGCCCCGGCAGGTGCTCGAGCAGGTGCGCGCGGCGCTTCGGCGGGCAGTTCCCGGCGGCGAGGAGAAGATCCGCTACGGCATGCCGGCCGTCATGTTCGCCGACCGCTACGGCATCCACTTCGCGGGGTGGAAGAAGCACGTCGGGCTCTACCCGGTGGGCGAGCTCGATCCCGACCTCGAGGCCGAGATCGCGCCGCACCGGGCGACGAAGGACACGGTGCAGTTCTTCTACAAGGACCCGGTCCCCTACGACCTCATCGAGCGGGTCGCCCGGGCGCTCGCGGAGCGCCATCGGGCGTGAGTGTCGCGGCGGCGCTCAGTCAGTGACGGTGACGCCGCGCCAGAAGGCGACGCGGTCGCGGATCTCCGCCGCGGCGCTCTTGGGCGTCGGGTAGTACCAGGCTGCGTCGCGGTTGGTGTCTCCGTCGACGGCGACGGAGAAGTACGACGCCTCGCCCTTCCACGGGCACGTCGTCTGCGTGCTGCTGTCGACGAGCACGCTGTCGTCGACGGACTCGCGGGGGAAGTAGTGGTTGCCCTCGACGACGACGGTGTCGTCGCTCTCGGCGATGACCTTGCCGTTCCAGATCGCACGCACGCTGAGCTCCTCATCGGTCGGGCCCCGGTCGGGCCGTCCTCACCGACAACTCCCGGAGCGGCGGAATCCTTCCTGACGTTGGACAACCTCAGCCGCGGCGAGGCTCAACCGCGGCGGGCGAGGAGGAAGGCCTGCGGCGTCTTCTCGTAGTCCTGAGGGGCCCGCTCGGTGCGAACGGTGACCCGGAAGCCCGCGTCGGCCAGCTGTGCGGCGACGCCGTCGGGGTCGTGGCGGTGGGCCTCGAAGGTGACCTCGTGGCCGTAGGCCTGCTCGTGCCGTACCGAGAAGCCGCCGGCCTGGAAGGCGAGCAGGAGCAGGCCGTTCGCCCGGATGACGCGGTGGAGCTCGACGAAGACCTCGGGCAGCAGCGCAGGGGGCGTGTGGATGATCGAGTACCACGCGACGACACCCGTGACCGAGGCGTCGGCGAGGCCGAGAGTGGCGAGGCTTCCCGTGCGGAAGTCGAGGTCGGGGTGCCGCCGCCGCGCTTCGGCGACCATGCCCGGCGAGAGGTCGATGCCGCTGACGTCGAGCCCGAGGGCCGCGAGGTGCCCCGTCACGCGACCCGGCCCGCATCCGACGTCGACGACCGGGCCGCCATCCTCGAGGCCGACGAGCTCGGCGAAGTGCCCGAGCAGGGCCCGGTCGAGCGGGCTGCGCGCGAGCTCACCCTCGAGGAGCCTCGCGTAGTCGACGGCGACCGTGTCGTAGGCGGCGCGCGTCTCGCTGACGTGGCTCGGCTCGGTGGGGTGGCTCGGATCGGTGGAGTGGGCTTCGCTCACGCCTCGGCCTCGAGATGCCCGAGGGTGTGGGCGACGACGGCGTTGGCGTGGCCGTGCCCGAGCCCGTGCTCGGTCTTGAGCCAGGCGACGAGCTGGCCGTGCCGGACCGTGCCGGCGGCGTACTGCTCGCGGACGAGGCCGATCCAGTGCTCGATCGGCCGACCGTAGGTCTTCTCGATCGACGGGAAGTAGGACGCCGGACCCTTGGGCGCGGGGCTGGCGGGGCTGCCGGTCGTGGGCTGGGTGGTCATGGCTCCTCCTGAGGTGGTCGTCATGCCACCACGTCGAACGGCACTCTCGCATCTCGACACCCCGGCGCCGATCGTCCGCGCGGAAGGGACGACAGGCCGAGCTGCCTAGGCGGTGCGGGCCGCGGCGAGGTCGGCCACCGCGGGCTCGGCGGATGTCCGAGCCGTGCGGCCGTGGGCGGCATGCCGGGCGAAGTCGGTCACGACCTGTGCTGCCTTGCGCCGCGACGGCATGAAGCGCAGGAAGAAGGTCAGCCGCAGCACCCACGCCACCCAGCCGGTGAAGGGGATGCCGTAGAGCTCGGAGATGGAGCGGCCGACCCCGAAGGAGGCCGCCTGCCCGAGGCCGCGGTACGCGAACGGCCGGGTCGAGCGACCCCGCAGCGTCCGCGCGAGGTTGCGTCCGACGTGCTCGCCGCCCTTGATCGCCCAGAGCGCGTTGGCCGGGACGGGTGCGCCGGTGGTCGGGTGGACGACGCACGCCGCGTCGCCGGCAGCCCAGACGCCGTCGACGACGGAGAGGTCGGGGCGGGTCACGAGCCGGCCGCGCGGGTCGCGGTGGGTGTCGAGTCCCGGGACGTTCACGGGCCGCTGTCCGATCGTGGCGATGACGGTGCTCGCCGGGAGGCTCGTCCCGTCGGAGAGGTAGGCATGGTTCTCCGTCACCGACGCGAGGCGCACTCCCAGCCGGACCCGGACACCGAGACGCCGCAGCTCCTGCTCGGCGCGGCGGGCCAGGCGGGGCTGCTCGTCGCGCAGCTCAGGCAGGATCGCGTCGCGGGAGTGGACGAGCTCGACCCGGAGGCGCGCTCCGCCGAGGTCCGCGACGGCCGCGGCCATCTCGACCCCGGCCATCCCGCCGCCGGCGACGACGACCGTGTGACGACGGAGGCCACGGTGCGCCGCCGCCTCACGGACCCGCTCGGTGAGGACGGCGATGTCGCCGGGCGCTCGCAGGGTGAAGCCGTGCTCCCCGAGGCCGGGCACCGCGGTCGCGGGCTCGCGGCCGCCGGTGCCGACGACCAGGGAGTCGAAGTCGAGCACCCGCTCCGCGGTCGACGTGTGGTCCGGGCCGGACTCGTCGTCGGCGAGCACGTAGCGCACGACCCGTCGCTCGGCGTCGATGGCGGTCGCTCGTCCGAGGACGACGTGCGCGTGCGGCATCGCGTCGACGAGCGGAGTGCGGGTGCGGTCGTAGGGCAGCAGGCCGGCGAGCACCTCTCCGGTGAAGCCGTGAAAGCTGTGCGCGTCGTCCGCGCTGATGACGACGACCTGGATGTCGCCGGCGCGGACGGCACCTCCGACGTGACGCATGAGACCGGCATACGCGTGGAGGGTGACGTAGCCGCCGCCGAGGAGGACGACGCGGTGTTGGGCGCGGTGGCCGCCCCGGACGAGTGTTGTCACGACGCCATCCCCAGCGCAGGGGTGGTCGCGCTCCGGCCGACGACGACCGGCCGGCCGAAGCTCGTCGGCTCCGCGGCCCGGAAGCCGAGGTGCGCGAGGTCGGCGGCCATGGCGCGCGTCCGGTCGACGAGCTCGAGCGTCGGCACGCCGATGGAGAAGTGGCCGCGGTGACCGGTCAGGGCGAGGAGGGCGGTCTCGGCGAAGCACGCGTAGGAGCGGCCGTCGGGCAGGCCGATGTTGCCGCCGACGAGGCGCAGGCTCGGGATGTCGACGACGCCGCCGTCGACGACGAGGACGTCGGGCCGCTCGTCGACGAGTGTCGGTGAGGTGTTGCGCGGCTGGGTCGCGTCGAGGACGACCGCGCCGGGCGCGAGGTGCCGCGCCTCGAGGAGCGCGTCGGCGGAGGCCGTGAGCAGGATGACGAGATCAGCCGTCGTGACGGCGTCCATCGTCGTCGCGGTGGTCGTCGGGACCTGGCGGCCGACGTCGGCGGCCAGGGCCTCGAGCCGGCCCGTCGACCGGGCCACCAGGGTGAGCCGGGCGACGGCGCCGTCGCGGGCGAGCAGCCGGGTCACGGCGGCACCGACGCTGCCGGTGGCTCCGACGATCGCGACGTGCGGGTCGGCCGCGTGGTCGACGGCGTCGCGCAGCAGGCGCCGGGCCTGGTCGTCGACGATCGCCGCGGTGAAGGCGTTGCCGTTCGTCACGCCGATGTCGGTGCGGCCGCGTAGCGAGACCCCGCCCGCGGTCACCGTGGCGGTCAGGGCGCCGAGCCCCACGACGTCGCAGCCGAGGGCGCGGGCCTTGTCGACCGCACGGTGAACGCGGGCCCGGCCTTCGCTGGGGGAGGTGAGCAGGTGGCGGGCCCCGAAGGGCACGAGCACGACGTGGCCGACGTGCGCGCCGCCGATGTGGATGCCGGCCATCGAGATCGGACGGAGCGGGAGCCGGCGCAGGGCGGCGTCGTAGACCGGGTCCGGCACGCGGCCGAGCGGCGACCAGACGCGGGCGAGGTCCTCGCCGAGGCGGGCCCGCGGGTGGACGGTGAAGGCGAACGTGCTGCTCACGAGGTGCTCCTGTGGGGTCTGCGTATGCCGTGTGGCGCGGGGCGGCGCCGTTGCAGGAGAGGAGGAGCGGGCGGATGAGGTGATACCTCTGGGAACGGGTGGGACGGCATACGCCCCGTGAATTGGGTACGCGTGCCTAGGCTGCCGTCATGGCGACATCGCGCACGGGGAAGTGGTCGATCGCGTCGCGGGACTCGTTCCTGTCGATCGGGTCGACGGGGTCGGTGCTCTCGATCGGGAGCGTGGGGTCGGTGCTGTCGATCGGCAGCGTCGGGTCGTTCGCGTCGTTCCTGTCGATCGGGTCGTCGATGAGCATGACGTCGCTGCTGTCGAACATGTCGCGCCTGTCGGTGCTCTCGCACCAGAGCGACGGGTCGATCCTCTCGGCGCAGTCGCGGCGGGCGGTGCGCGGCTACCGCGTCAGCGGGACCTGGGTCGGCGGCGTGCCTACGAGGCCGGGGCGGCAGGGCGGTAGACGAGCCAGAGCGCGCCCGTGGGGGTCGGGGTCGCGCTGACGAGGGTGAGGCGCTGCAGCTCGGGCAGGCCGTCGAAGAGGCGGCGGCCCTCGGGGTCGAGGACGGGCGCGACGGCCAGGTGCAGCTCGTCGACGAGGCCCTCTGCGAGAAGGGACTGTACGAGCTGGATGCTGCCGTGCACGCCGATGTCGTTGCCGGGCAGGGCTTTCAGGTCGCGGACGATCTCGGCGAGCGGTCCCCGGACGGCTTCGGCGTCGCCCCACTGCGTGCTGAGCGGGGTGGAGGTGACGACGTACTTCGTGACGCCGTTGATGAAGTCGGCGAAGGGCTGCTCGTCGGACGTCGGCCAGTAGCGGGCCCACTCGTCGTACATGTGCCGGCCGAGGAGCACGGCGTCCTGCTGCTCGATGAGCGCGGTCTCGCGCTCGATGAGGACGTCGTCGAAGGTCGGCGGCTGCGGCTTGTCGGGGTCGACGTCGGGCGGGAAGGAGCGGGTGGGGTCGTCGACGGAGCCGTCGAGCGAGGTGATGACGTAGGCGACGATCCTGCGCACGGCGGTCTCCTGGTGGTCGGTGTCGAGGTCGGTGTCGTGGTCGGTGTCGTGGTCGGCGTGGCCGGGCTACGGTGTGGCCGGGCTACGGCGCGGCCGGGCCGGTGGGAGTGAGCCCGAGCCACGCCGCGAGGTCGGCGACCTCGCGCTCGACGGCGGTCCGGATGGCCTTGGTGAAGCGGACGTCCTCGTGGACGGCGTTGACGACGAGAGTGCCGGCCTTGCGGTCGGCCTGGGCGTCGAGCTTCCCGACGAGACGGTCGTGGTGGAGGATCGGCAGCGCGAAGTAGCCCCAGCGCCGTTGGTCCTTGGGTTTGTACATCTCGAGGATGTACTCGAAGCCCCAGAGCTGCTCGGCGCGGACGCGGTCGTGGATGAGCCGGTCGAAGGGGCTGAGCAGCGCGGTGCGTCCCGTGAAGGTGTCGGCGACGTCGAGGTATGCCGGGTGGACGCGCCACGTGCCCGGCACGCCCTCGACCTCGGCGGGCTCACCGGCGTCGCCGACGTAGTTGCCCTCACCGGGCATGACGGTGCCGGTGGCGCGGGCGATGCCGAGGGCGGCGAGGCGTCGCTCGTTGCGCTGGTCGATGGCCTGCTGGAGCGTGAGCCTCGGCAGGTCGGGCGGGTAGACGCGCTCGGGGAGGTCGAAGTAGCGCTGGCGTCCCTTGCGTCCGGCGATGGCCACCTCGCCGCGCAGCGCGAGGGCCTCGAGCATCTTCGTGATGTTGCGGTTGTTCGTCCAGCCGGTCGAGGGCCAGGGGACGACGCTCGTGTCGGGGATGTCGCGGGAGAGGAGGGGCCCGTCGGCCTCGAGCGTGGCGAGGATGTCGCGGCGGAACGAGTCGTTGGCCTCGAGCCAGGTGGCCATGAAGGGATAGGGCTCGGCCTCGCGCACCTCGGCGATGACGGCGGGGATGTCGGTCGGGCTGCGCACGTAGGCGACGGTCTCGACGAGCGTGCGGTCGTGCTCGACGGCCTTCGTCAGGTCGGCGGGGTCGTAGGTGCGACCGAGCCGGCTCCACAGCACGAGGTCGGCGCTCGGCGCGATGGCCGCCGTGGGGTCGATCTGCAGGAAGGTCAGACGCTCGACGGTCTGCACGAGGTCGGTCGGGCGCGGCAGGTCGAGCAGCTGCGCGTGCACGGCGATGCGACATGCCTGCTCGACCGTGAGCTGGTGGGCCACCATGCCCGAGACGCTAGCCGAGCGCGGGGACAGGGCGAGGGATCCGGCCCACGCATCCTCGGCGGCGCATCCTCGGCCGCGCATCCTCGGCCAGGCATCCGAAGCGTGCGCTGGTTGGCACGCGGCATACGGCATCGCCGGGACCGGGCACGCGCGCGACTACTGTGGCGGCATGGCAGGTGAGGTGCAGGCGCCCTTCTGGGCCAAGGTGATCGCGACGTTCACCGGGTGCGCGTCGATCGGGGCGCTCGCCGGGCTCATGGGCGGCGCGCTGACCAAGGATGTCGGCCGCGGTCTCGTCGTCGGCATCGTGGCCGGCCTGCTCGTCGCGCTGGCCCTCGTCATCCTCAAGCCGGATCGCATCCGCGGCGACTGACTGCTGCCTCGATCGCGAGGCGGTCAGGCCCGGTCGCGCCCTGACGGGGCCGCCACGTGCGCCAGCCGCCCCAGCCGGAGCCCCGGCACGAGCGCGGGGACGCGGGCGGCATACGCGTCGTAGTCCGCCCCGAAGGTGCGACGGAGGTCGCGCTCCTCGAAGCTGATGCCGACGGCGATGTAGCCGGTCGCGGCGACGGCGAAGAGCAGGTGTGGCGCGCTCATCCGCGGGGTCGCCCAGAACGCGAGCACCATCCCGGTCATCAACGGGTGCCGCACGATCGCGTGGAGCCCACCGACCTGCAGTGCCGCCGGTCCGTCGTCGGACGGAGTCGTCCGTGCGCCCCAGCCGGCCTGTCGGAGCCCGAGGAGCTCGAGGTGGTCGACCGCGAACGTCGCCGCGATCGCGAGCACCCAGCCCGCCGCGCACACCGACCAGAGCACGTATGACGCCGGCCCCTCGACCTCCCACACGACCTGGTCCCACGGCTGCCACAGCGCCAGCAGGAGCGCGAGGCAGACGTCGGTGGCGAGCACGTAGGTGGTGCGCTCGAGCTCGGCCGGGACCCATCGCCGGAGCCAGGCCTTCGCCGGGCGGCGCGCCATCACGGAGTGCTGGAGGGCGAAGAGCAGCAGGAGGGCGAGGTCGACGGCGACGGCCCGGCCGGTGCTCGTGCGCGCCGGACCGTCGACGGTGCGGGGGAGCAGCACGCCGGCGAGGAAGGCCATCGTCCACGCGGTGATGGCGACGAAGCCGCACCAGGCGGCGGCAGAGACGGCGAGGGGCACGATGCGTCGGGTCATCTCCTCATGCTGTCCACGGTCACTCCGCAGCACAGCCGTGGAACTACCCCACTTCTACGGGGTCCGGGCGACGTACCAGGCGGCCACCTGTGCGCGGGAGCTGAACCCGAGGCGCATCCGGATCCGCTCGAGGTGCGACTCGGCGGACCGCTCGGTGATGCCGAGCCGGTCGGCGATCTGGCGGTTCGTCAGGCCCTCGGCGACCAGGGCTGCGACCTCGGTCTGGCGCGTCGTCAGCCCGGTCGGCACCGCCCGGCGCACCCTCGGCAGGCCGAGGAAGCGCCGCACCTCGTCGACGACCGACTGCGCGTCGCCGATGGCGGGGAGGTGCGAGCGGCCCTCGAGCTCGACGAGCTCGGCACCCGGGATCGCCTGTGCGAGAGCGTGTCCCCCGGCCACGGGCGCCGCCCGGTCGCCGCGCCGGTGCAGCACGAGGGTCGGCGCGCGCACCTGCGCGAGCTGCGGGCTGACGTCGAGCTCGTAGGCGAGCCGCAGCAGCGCGACCGCCGTCTCGGCCGAGGAGGCAGCGCGTTGGTAGCGAGCGAGGGTGCGCCTCGTGCCCGCGTCCGTGTCGGGGGCGAACACGTCGGTGAGCAGGTCCGACCCGAGACCCCAGTGCGTGGCCAGCAGGCCGAGCACGTGCTGGCGGCTGTCGTCGTCGCCGATGGAGCTCCCGGTGGCCCAGCCGCCGTAGAGCACGAGGCGCGAGAGGGTGTCCGGCCGCTCGGCGGCCCACTGCACCGCCGCCGCCGCACCGAGCGACCAGCCCAGCAGGTCGAAGCGCTCCGCGCCGACCGCCTCGGCCACGGCAGCGATCGTCGCGACCTCGAGGTCCATGGTGCGGGGGCCGTCGTAGGCGTCGGAGAGGCCGCAGCCCGGGCGGTCGTAGCGCACGAGCGTGCGTCCCGACGACAGCGCCTCGTGGAACATGCGCTCGGCCGGGATGGCCCACCCCATCTCGAGGTGGCTCAGCCATCCGGGGGCGACGACGAGGAACGGACCGCTGCCCGTGACGGCATACGCGACCCCCGTCCCGTCCGTCAGGGATGCCGTCCCCAGGCGCTGCGCGGCCACGCTCTCCAGTGAACCGCACCGGGCGACGGCCGGCTCCGGGTGGGCTCAGCCGGCGTCGGTCGGCAGGGTCAGGCCCTCGCGCTCGTCGTCCCAGGCGGCGGCGCTGATCCGCCACCCGTCAGTCGTGCGGACGAGCTGGATCGTCTTCATCCCTCGCCCGGTGAACGGCTCGCCCTCCTGCGTTCCGGCCTTGGCGTAGCTGCCGAACCAGTGCGCGATGTCGCCGAAGACCTCGACGCGCCCCGCGGCGGGCCACTCGCGGAAGTCGGTGAGCGAGCCGTCGGTCAGCAGCGCCTCGCGTGGTGCGATGAACTCCTCGACACCCATGACCGCGGGCTCCGTCCCGCACGTCCGCACGATGACGGCCTCCGGGAGCAGCAGCCCGCGCAGCAGGTCCATCCGCTCGGCGCAGCCGGGTCCCGAGACGAACGCCCCGAAGAACGCGTCGACCATCCCCTCGATCGTCGCCCGGTCGGTGGTCGCGTCGTTCGTCAGCTCTGTCGCCACCGCCCACACGCTAGCCGCGTCACCCCACCGATGGCGTATGCCGGGTGCCCGGGTCCGTGTGGGAGGTGCCCTTACGAGGCCTTGCGGGTGAAGGTGAGGTGCGTGACACCGGTCGGGGAGGCGACGGTCTCGACATCGAAGGCCCCTTCGACGCCCTCGAGACCGTCCCAGAGGCGGACGCCGCGGCCGAGCACGATCGGGACCTGGACGAGGTGCATGTGGTCGACGAGGCCGGCGGCGAGGAAGTCGCGGACGACGGTGGCGCCTCCACCGATCCGGATGTCCTGTCCGTCGGCGGCCGCGCGGGCCGTCTCGAGCGCCTCGGCCGGGGAGGCCTCGAGGAAGTGGAAGACGTTGCCGCCCTCCATCTCGAGGGAGGGGCGGGCGTGGTGGGTCAGGACGAAGACGGGCGTGTGGAAGGGCGGGTTGGGTCCCCACCAGCCCTTCCAGTCCGGGTCGTCGTGCCAGCCGGGAGGGCCGAACTTGTTGGCGCCCATGATCTCCGCGCCGATGCCGGGGCCGTGGCGCTCGGCGTACGCGTGGTCGACCCCGTCGGTGCCGTCGGGGTCCCAGTACTGGGTGCGCATCATCCAGTGGTGGAGCTTGTGACCCGCGTGGCCGAAGGGGGCCTCGAGCGACTGCGGCTCGCCGGTGGCGAAGCCGTCGAGGGAGATCGAGAAGTTGTGGATCCGCGTGCGTGACATCGGTGTCCTCCGTGATGGTCCGGGCGCTCGCCGGTCGTCGCCGTGAGGGCGGATCTCGGCGACCGTGCCGACTCTAGTGCCGGGTGACGACACCGTCGGCGCATGGTGGAGCGGGTCCTTCGGAGGCTTCCGAAGATTTCTCGAGATGCGTGTCGAGGACCTGCCCAGCCGGTCGACGTACGAGTACGAAGGACACCACAGCAACCAGGAGGAGTGATCGACATGCCGCGTTTCATGGGTTTCGTGAGGATGGAAGAAGGGATCGGGACGCCGCCGCAGGCGCTGTTCGACGCGATGGACGTCCACATCGGCGAGCGGGCCGCCGCGGGCGTGTTCCTCGACGGCGGCGGGCTCTACGGGACGGAGGACGCCGTGAACTTCGTCGTCAGCCAGGGCGAGATCACCCAGCACGACGGGCCGTACGCCGAGTCCAAGGAGGTCATCGGCGGGTGGTCGATCATGCAGTACGACACCCTCGAGGAGGCCGTGGCCGACCAGCGGAAGTTCGCCGAGCTGCACGCCGAGCACTGGCCCGAGGTCACGGTGATCTCGACCCTGCGCCAGATCTCCAACGGCCCGGACGCGCCCGGCGACTGACGCTGCACGCATCGGCGCCATCTCGCCGCGCCCTCAGGCGACGCACGCACGCACTGCCTGAGGTCGCGGCGAGCAGCACGCCGTGTGGTGACAGCCCCCGTGCTGACGCCATGCGTGTCGGCGACGGTGACGCCGCCGTTCGACCAGGCCGCGGTCACTTCGACGCTTCGCTGCCGGCAGAGGCCCCGCTGGCCCAGACTTGCCACCATGGATGATCCCCACAGCACGGCCGAGGAGTCGGAGAGCGGGCTGTCGACGGTGGCGGTCACGCCGGTCCTCGTCGCCGAGCTGCTCGCCGACGGCGAACCGATGCCGGTCTACGTGCACGTCATCGACCACCCTGACGCGCGCGTGCTGGTCGACACCGGCATGACACAGCTGCACCCTGCGGTCGACGACATGGATCCCAGGCTGACTCCACTGAGCGAGCAGGCCGGCTTCGACGTGGCCGGGGTCGACATCGTGGTCAACACCCATCTGCACTTCGACCACTGTGGTGGCAACCACCTCTTCGCAGGCAAGCCCGTGTACGTCCAGGCGGCCGAGCTGGATGACGCGCTGACCCGGGACGACTACACGATCCGCGAGTGGGTCGAGGCATCCGGAGTGCACTACGAGACCGTCGACGGCACGCTCGAGCTGCTGCCCGGCGTCCGGCTCGTGTCGACGCCCGGCCACACGCGAGGCTCGCAGGTCGTGGTCGTCGAGACGGGCGACCGCTCCGTCGTCATCGCCGGAGACACGGCGGTCTTCTTCGACGAGCTCGACCATCCGCGCACCGAGGGCCAGCGGCTGGTCCGCGCGCTCGCCCCCGACGAGGTCTGGCTCTCGCACCAGCACGAGCCATGGCGCCCGACGGGCGACGAGCCTCCACGCGAGTCGCGACTCGCGGATTGACCGGTCGCGCAGCCGACCACCCCGTCGGTGGGCGGTGACACGATGGGCGCATGTCCGACGAGGAGACGGCGGAGGAGGTGGCCGGAGAGCCGGTGATCTCGTTCGCCACCGCCGCTGACTGCGAGGTCTGGTTCGACGAGCACCAGGCCGACCGTCGCGGCTTCTGGCTCAAGATCGGCAAGGCGGGTGCGGCCGAGACGGTCACCTACGTCGAGGCGCTCGACGTCGCCCTCTGTCACGGCTGGATCGACGGGCAGAAGCGGGGCTACGACGAGACCTACTGGTTGCAGAGGTTCACCCCGCGAGGGCCGCGGAGCGTGTGGTCGCAGATCAACCGGGACAAGGCCGAGGCGTTGATCACGGCCGGTCGCATGCGCCCGGCCGGACAGGCCAAGGTCGACGCGGCCAAGGCGGACGGCCGCTGGGCGGCGGCCTATGCCGGTCAGAAGAGCGCGACCGTCCCCGACGACCTGGCCGCCGCACTCGCTGCCGATCCGGACGCCCATGCGTTCTTCGAGACCCTCACACGGGCCAACCGCTTCGCGATCCTCTACCGCGTCGGCGAGGCCAAGAAGCCAGAGACCCGGGCAGCGCGCATCGCGAAGTTCGTCGAGATGTGCCACCGCCACGAGACCCTCCACTGACTCGCCCGCCCGGAGCCGCCGTCCTCCGTGACGGGGCTGTCCCCTCCCTTGTCTCCCCTCCCGGAGTGTGGTTGCGTGGCGAGACCGTCCCCGCCGCACGGCGAGGCACCACGACGAGGTGGTAACGATGGGATCGACGTACGACTACGTGATCGTGGGGGCGGGATCGGCGGGCGCCGTCGTCGCTGCCCGGCTGAGCGAGGACCCGGAAGTCACGGTGTGCCTGCTCGAGGCCGGCGGCCCGCCGCCGCCCGCGGAGCTCGTGCCGGCAGCCGTCGCGAGCCTGCAGAACGACCCCGCGACCGACTGGATGTACAACGGCGACCCCGGGGGAGTGGGAAAGGGCCTCGTCGGCGGCCAGATGATGGTGCCGCGGGGGAAGATGCTCGGCGGCTCCTCCGGCCTCAACTACATGGCCTACGTGCGAGGGCACCCCGGCGACTTCGACGCGTGGGCCGCCGGTGGCGCGGAGGGCTGGTCCTACGACGAGGTCCTGCCCTACTTCCGCAAGGCCGAGGGCTTCGTGGACAGCCCGGAGCTGCACGCCGACCTCGACCTGCACGGCCAGCACGGCCCGGTGGGTGTGTCCGTGCGCCAGCCGGTCCTCCGCGCCTCGACCCAGTTCGTCGAGGCCGCGGGCGCCGCGGGTCTGAAGCAGGGTGACTACAACGGTCGCGACCGCCTCGAACCCCAGGGCGTGGCCTCGCTCTTCCAGACGACGACGAAGGACGGGCGGCGCAGCTCGACCTTCCACGCCTACCTCGAGCCCGCGATGGAGCGCGAGAACCTCACCGTGGTCACCGGCGCCCGCGTCGAGCGGATCCTGACCGAGGCGGACGGGGAGGCGGTCCGCGCCACCGGCGTCGCCTACCGCACCGGGGACGGCGCCCACGAGGAGGTGACCGCGGGCACCGAGGTGGTGCTGTGCGCGGGCGCCATCGGGTCGCCCCACATCCTGCTGCTCTCCGGTGTCGGGGCCCGCGACGAGCTCGCCGCCGTCGGCGTGGACTGCGTCGTCGACCTCCCGGACGTGGGCCGTCACCTCAAGGACCACCTCCACACGCCCTTGATGTTTGCCGCCGACGGCATCGGCGAGACGATGACCGAGGTCGCCCTGTCCCTGGGACCCGACGCGCTGCGGTCCCCGGCCGGTCCGCTCCCGACCGACCCCGCCGACGACGTCGACCTCCCCGAGCCCCTCGCAGCGGCCAAGGCCGAGGCCGAGCGCCGCATCGGCGAGTGGTTCACCACCGGCCGCGGCATCGCGTCGTCCTCGCTCTACGACGCCGTCGCGTTCTACTCGACCGGGCTCGGGGACGAGCACACCCACGACGCGCAGATCGGCTTCCTCGCGACCGGCTACACGCCGGCGATCTGGGAGGGCGTCTTCCGACTCCCGCCGTCCGCGTTCTTCGAGGACCCCGAGTCCTTCCTCGACCCGACGCACGGCCAGGTGGTCGTGCTCCCCAACCCGGTGCAACCCCACTCCGAGGGTTCGGTGACGCTGAGCAGCGCCGACCCTGCGGTCTCACCACGCATCGCGTTCAACTACTTCGGCGACCCGCACGACGTGTCGGTCATGGTCGCCGTGATGCGCCGAGCGCTCGAGATCGCGAAGGCCTGGCCCGGGGGTGGCCTCGGTGAGCCGGTCATCCCGCCGCACCTGGCGCGAGCCCACGGGCACGAGTCCGGCTCCGAGCCGAGCGACGCGTTGCTGGAGGACCTGGCCCGCCACTACGCGCTGACCGTCTACCACGCGACATCGACGTGCCGGATCGGTGAGGTCGTCGACCCGGGGCTGCGGGTGCACGGCATCGCGGCCCTGCGCGTGGCCGACGCGAGCGTCATGCCGAACGTCGTCAGTGGCAACACCAACGCTGCAGCGATCATGATCGGCGAGAAGGCGGCCGAGCTGATCGCCACGGACCACGGCGTCCACCTCCACGAGATGGTCGGCTGACCGGCCCGCCGAGCCCGACGGTCCGGGGCACGAGCGTCGCGTCCACGTCTCGCCCTGCTCCGGGATTCGGCGCGCCTCAAGGTGTCGAGCGGCGGAGCGAGAGGCCCAGACCGGCGAGCAGGAGCGCTGCGGCCACGATGCCGGCCGCGGCGCTGAGGTCGATGTCCTGCTCGCTGACCGTGACGTGCTTGGGGAGGTCGGCGAGGACCTTGGTCAGGCCGTCGGCATCGGTCGCGGCGAAGTACTCGCCACCCGTCGTCTGGGCGACTCCCTTGAGCGCCGCCTCGTCGACCACGAGGAAGTTGCGGCCGCCCAGCGCCCCGCCGCCCGGACCGCCGAAGTCGCGCGCCCGCGGCTGGAAGCCGCCGTACTGGTCGCGCGTGCACGCCATCTGCGTCGGGTTCGTCGTGCCGAAGCCGATCGGATAGACGCGCACCCCACGCGCCGCGGCCTGCTCCGCGGCCCGGGCGGGCGTCACGCCGCGGGTGTTCGCGCCGTCCGTCAGCAGCACGATGATCTCCGGTGCGACGTCCACGGCTGCCCCGCTGCCGTCAGCCCCACCCGCGCCACCACCGGTGGGCGTCGGCGCAGGAGTCGGGTCAGCCAGGCCCGGCCCGTCGGTCGACGGCTCGTCCACCGCATCCGCCGGCGCCACGTTCGGGTCCAGCTCGGCGATCGCGTCGATGGACCGCAGGATGGCCGCGCCGATCGTCGTCCCGCGTCCCGTCGTCACCGCGTCGATCGCCGACAGCAGCTCGTCCCGGTCGGCGGTCGGCGCCACGGCCAGCTGCGCGAACCCCGAGAAGACGACGAGTCCGACCTTCGTCTCGTCGTCCTGCCCCTCGACGAACGACCGCACCGCCGCCTGCGCCGCGCTGAGCCGGTTGGGCACCACGTCCGTCGCGCACATCGACCCCGACACGTCCAGGGCCAGGATGATCGTCGCGCTCGACGTCGGCACCTCGGCCCGCACCGTGGGCCGCGCGCTCGCCAGCCCCAGCAGCCCGAGGGCCCCGAGCACCAGGGCGATGGGCACGTGCCGCTTCCACGACGCCGACCCCGCCCCCGCAGACCGCAGCAGCGCGACGTTCGAGTAGCGCACCGCCTGCCTGCGTCGACGCCGCAGCTGCCACGCGTAGACCCCGAGCAGCACCGGCACGAAGACCAGCGTCACGAGCAGCAGCGGCACCCCGAACGACACGTCAGACCACCCGCCCCTGCCGCAGCACCGACACCGTCGCCCCGCCGAGCAGCAGCAACGCAGCGAACGCAGCCACCCACGACGTCACCTCGTGGGGGACCGTCCGCGTCGTCCACTGCAGCTCGACCGCGTCATACACGGCCGCCAGGGACGCGGCGTCCGACGCCCGGCGGTACGTCCCGCCGGTCGTCTCCGCCACTGCCTGCAAAGACGACTCGTCGAGCGCCGTCGCGATGCTGAAGCCGTCGACCTTGATCGTCGTCCCCGCCGGCGTCCCCAGCCCGATCGGCTCGATCCGGACTCCCGCCGCCGACGCGAGCTCGGCCGCGCCGGAAGGCCCGTCGTCCGTCGTGTCCTCGCCGTCGGTGAGCAGCACGATCGCCGTCCCGCTGTGGTAGCCGATCGGGGTCTCCTCGGCCGTCCCCTTCTCCGCGTCGCCGGGCGCCTTGACCGGCTTGCCGACGATCGCGCTCAGGCCGCCGAGGATCCCGTCGCTCAGCGACGTGTCGCCGGCGGGCTTGAGCCGCGCCACCGCCGCCAGCACGGCCGCCCGGTCCAGGGTCGGTCGCTGGGTCACGAGCCCCGTCCCGCCGAACGCGACCACGGCGATCCGTACGGACGCCGGCTGCTTCTCGACGAAGGCACGCGCCGCGGCCTTCGCCGCCTCGAGCCGCGACGGCTTGACGTCGGTCGCCGCCATGCTGTTGGACACGTCGAACGCGAGCACGACCGTGCCCTCCCGGTGCGGCTCCGCGACCGACGCCACCGGCCGCGTCAGCGACAGCACCATGACCCCCAGCGCCGCGATGAGCAGCACCGGCCCGAGGTGCCGCCACCGCGACGGGGTCGGCGCGGGCATGACGAGCCCGTCCGCGGCCAGCGCCGCCCGCCGTGCCTCCTGCGTGCGCAGCACCCGCCGGTAGCCGACGACGAGCACCGGCACGACGAGAAGTCCCGCCAGCGCCCACGGCCACGTCAGCGACAGCTCGCTCATCGCGGCCACCACGTTCGCGGCACCAACATTCGCTGCCAGCCCATTCGCTGCCGTCTCATCGCCGTCGCCTCCGCCGCAGCTCGGAGATCCGCAGCAGGGACCGCACGAGGTCGTCGTCGGTCCGCACCGGGTAGAGGTCGACGCCGGCCTGGCGCGTCCGCGCCTCGAGGTCGGACTGCCGCGACTCCGCAGCCGCCGCGAGCCGGGCCCGGAACGCGACGTCGCTCGTGTCGACGAAGATCTGCTCGCCCGTCTCCGCGTCCTCGACGTAGACCCCGCCCGCGTCGGGCAGCTCGCTCTCGCGCGGGTCGACGACCTGGATCGCGACCACCTCGTGCCGCCGCGCCAGCCGCGACAGCGGCGCCTCCCACCCGTCAGCGGAGATGAAGTCGGACACGACGAGCACGAGCGACCGCCGCCGGGCGATGCCGTATGCCGCCGCGAGCAGCACCCCGAGGTCCGTGACCGTCCCCGAGGGGGCTGGGACTCCGACCTGTCCCGAGCGACCCAGCACCCGGCGTACGCCACGACGGAGGCTCGACGCCCCACCGTCCCGGCGCGTGGCGTTGCCACGGTCCACCAGGAGGGAGCGGGCCTCGCGGCGGTCGAGCAGCGTCTTCGCGATCCGCAGGACCTGGTTGCGCCCCGACGCCGGCGGGATGACGAGGTCGACCCCGGTGTCCATGACGACGGCGCCGACCCGGCTCCCACCACGGGTCAGCACGTGGGCGAGCGTCGTCGCCACCTCGGCCAGCACGAGGTCCTTCTGCCGGTCGACCGGTCCGAAGCCCATCGACGCCGAGTGGTCGAGCAGCAGCCACGCCGTCAGCTCGCGGTCCTCGACGAACTCGCGCACGTAGGGCTCGTCGAGCCGCGCCGTGACGTTCCACTCGATGTGCCGCAGGTCGTCGCCTGGCACGTACTCCCGCAGGTCGGTGAAGTCGAGCCCGGCACCGCGGAAGAGCGTCCGGTAGTCGCCCTGGAGTCGCCCGTCGAGCCGCCGCACCACCCTCCACTCGAGGCGCCGCAGCAGACTCTCGGCGCTCAGCGTGGTGGTCGCGCCCATGTCGCGTCCCCACCGGATCCACCCGAGCCACCCGCCGCGTCGTCCGGCGCGGCCCCGAAAGCGCCTGCCACGGAGGCCGACCCGGCCGCCCGCTCGCGCAACGGAGCCGTCGGCACCGGGACGGCCGCGAGGAGCGGTGTCAGCAGGTCGTCGGGCGAGAGGTCCTCGGCGAGCGCCTCGTAGGACAGCACGATCCGGTGTCGCAGCACGTCCCGCGCCAGGTCGCGCACGTCGTCGGGCAGGGCGTAGTCCCGGCCGCGGAGGAACGCCAGCGCCCGCGCCGCCAGCACGAGGTTGATCGACGCGCGCGGGCTCGCGCCGTACGTCAGCAGCCGGGCCAGGTCGTCCCGGCCGACGCTCGCCGGCTCGCGGGTCGCGGTGGCCAGCCGGACGGCGTACTCGATGACCGCGGGGTCGACGTAGACGGCGTCCGCCTCGCGCTGGAAGCCCCGCAGCATCTCCGGGTCGAGCACCCTGACGGTCGCCACAGCCTCCGAGATCTGCCGCTCGACGACGACGAACTCCTCAGCGGCAGAGGGATACCCGATGAGCACCTTGAGCATGAAGCGGTCGACCTGGGCCTCGGGCAGCGCATACGTCCCCTCGGACTCGATGGGGTTCTGAGTCGCCATGACGAGGAACGGGTCCGGCGCCGGGAAGGTCTCGCGCCCGATCGTCACCTGCCGCTCCTGCATGACCTCGAGCAGCGCGCTCTGCACCTTCGCCGGCGCCCGGTTGATCTCGTCGGCGAGCACGAGGTTGGCGAAGACCGGCCCGAGCGAGACCTGGAACTCGCCGTCCTTCTGGTTGTAGATCCGCGTCCCGACGAGGTCGGCCGGCACGAGGTCGGGCGTGAACTGGATGCGCTGGAAGTCGCCGCCGATGGCCTGCGCGAGCGTCTTGATCGCCATCGTCTTGGCCAGCCCCGGCACGCCCTCGACGAGCAGGTGCCCCCGTGCGAGCAGCGCGACGAGCATCCGCTCGACGAGCACGTCCTGCCCGACGATGGTCCGCTTCACCTCGTACAGCGCCTGCTCGAGCGCGTGTCGAGCGGGGTGACCCGCGGGTGCCTGTCCGTCCATGCCGTCCTCCTGCTCGTTCACGCCTGCTCGTTCACGCCTGCTCGTTCACGCCTGCTGGGTCACGCTCGTCGATGGCGTATGCCGTGTGGTCGCCTCCCCGCGGAGGCCCGGTCTCAGCGGGGCGGGCTGCCCGCGGCCCCTCCCGCCGTCGCGATCGGCACCGCGAAGCCGATGCCGACGAAGAGGCTCTGGTCGGTCGGGTTCGCGAGCCCCGTGACGATGCCGACGACCTGCCCCGCCTTGTTGAGCAGCGGTCCGCCCGAGTTGCCGGGGTTGACCGCCGCGTCGATCTGGATCAGGTGCTCGAGCTTCCGGTCGCCCTCGACGCGCACGGTCCGGTCGAGCGCCGAGACGACGCCCGCCGACAGCGAGTCGGTGAGGCCGAGCGGGTGGCCGACGGCGAAGACCGGCGCCCCGACCGCCACGCCGCCGCCGAGCACGGCGGGCACGACGGTCTCGGGCAGCGTCGAGGGCCGGAGGGTCGCGATGTCGCTCTCCGGCTTCTCGGTCGCGATCTTCGCCGGCGAGGTCGTGCCGTCGGCGAAGGTGACGGTGATGTTCGTCGACCCGTCGACGACGTGCAGCGCCGTCAGCACGGTGCCGTCCTCGTTGACGACGACTCCCGCGCCGCTGCCCTCCTGTTCCTCTCCGGCCACGGTGTCGCGGGTCTCGATGAGCACGAGCGACGGCGCGATCGCCGCGTGCGCGACCGACCCGTCGGCCGGCGCGGCAGCC
This sequence comes from Terracoccus sp. 273MFTsu3.1, assembly GCF_000383675.1. Lineage (GTDB taxonomy): Bacteria > Actinomycetota > Actinomycetes > Actinomycetales > Dermatophilaceae > Terrabacter. The sequence goes on from NZ_KB911820.1 coordinate 352,047, forward strand.
TCCGCCTCGGCCTGCTTCTCGATGCCGCGCTGGACGCTCGTGTCGACGTCGCGCTGCGTGAGGACGGGCGGTCCCGGAGGTCGCGTCACGGCATACGCGATGACGAGCGCGACGATGACGACGAGGGCGACGACGCCCCACCAGACGCGGCGCGGCACCCGGGCGAGCCGGTCGCGGAGCCGCCGCCATCGGCTCGGTGGGGGAGGATCGGGCTCCGCGTCGGGCGCACGAAGGAGGAGCCTGGCGCCTGGGGCGACGGCGGTGTCGATCGCGGGAGGAGCGGTGACCCGTGCCACCTTTTCGACTGTACGTTTCCTGAGACCCGAGCGGCAGAGGCTGGTGAGTCTTCACAGGATCCGGCGAAGCAGGGGACGCCCACGGCGGCGCACGGTAGACAATGCCTATGCCGTCCGCCGCGTCCCTGCTGAGCGAGCACCTCCGCGAGCAGCGGGAGGCCCTCGCGACCGCCGAGGCCGCCGTGCGCGCGGGGGAGCCCGAGGGGGTCCACGACCTCCGGGTCGCGATGCGACGGATCCGCAGCGCCCTCGCCAGCTTCCACGCGCTCGTCGACCCGGCCGTCACCGAGCCGCTCCGCGACGAGCTGCGCTGGGCGGCCGGTCGCCTCGGGGAGGCGCGCGATGCCGAGGTCGTGCAGGACCTCGTCGACACGCTCCTCGACGACATCGGCCCCGCCGGCCTCAACGGCCTCGACGAGGCCGTGACCGGGCTCCGCGCCCGGCTGCACCTCGACGCCACCGCCGCCACCGAGGTCATCGACGAGACCCTCGGGTCGAGCCGGTATGCCGCCGCGATCGCCCTGCTCGACAGCGTCGTCACGCACCCGCCCTTCACGGACGACGCCGAGCGGGGCGCGAAGAAGGTCGTGCGCACCGTGCTGCGCAAGGAGAGCAAGCGGGTGCGTGAGCGGGCGGACCTCGCCGAGGCCGCTCTCGCCACGGGTGACCCCGAGCTGCGGTCCGCCTGCCTCCACGACGTGCGCAAGGCCGCCAAGCGGCTGCGCTACGCGGCCGAGGCGGTGGCACCGGTGACCGGGGCCAAGGTCGCCCTCGTGGCCGAGCGGGCCGCGGACGTGCAGGGCCTCCTCGGCGACCACCACGACGCCGTCGTCACCCGGGCGACCCTGCGGCACCTGGCCATCGACGAGGACGCGGGTGTCGCGGCGGCCTTCCTCCTCGGCCACCTCGACGCCGACGAGCAGCGCGCCGCGGACCGTCTCGAGCGACGTGGCGGCAAGGCACTGCGTCGCCTCGACCGCGCCAGCGACCGGGCCCTCGCCTAGAGCGCGGCCCCCCGGCTGCTCAGCGTGTGGCGGTGCGACCCTCGGCGATGAGCCGTGGGACGGGCTGGTCCGGGTGGGGCTCGTCGCCGACCTCCTGCTGCGCCAGCCACAGCCGGGCCTCGAGCTCTTCGCGCACCGCGGCGTAGGCCGGGTCGTCGGCGACGTTGACGAGCTCCTCGGGGTCGGCCTCGAGGTCGTAGAGCTCCCACTCCTGCGCGAAGCGCCGGTCCGAGCAGCCCGGCAGCCCGAGCCCGTCGTTGTAGAAGAAGATCAGCGTGTAGCGGTGCGTGCGGTAGCCGTAGTGCGCGCCGACCTGGTGGCTGCGGTCGTCGTGCATCCAGTAGCGGTAGTAGAAGCCCTCGGCCTCCCGCTCACGATCACGTCGTGCCGCAGCCGGATCGGTGAGGTCCCGCCAGAACGACCGGCCCTGCATGCGCTCGGGCACCTCGACCCCGGCCGCGTCGAGCAGGGTCGGCGCGAGGTCGACGTTCGTGACGATCCGGTCGAGTGCCTGTCCGGCCGCGACCGCGCGCGGGTAGGACAGGACGAACGGCATCCGGATCGACTCCTCGTACATGAAACGCTTGTCGAACCAGCCGTGGTCACCGAGGAAGAAGCCCTGGTCGGAGGAGTAGACGACGATCGTGTCGTCGAGCTCGCCGCGGTCGGCCAGCCACGACGTCAGCCGCCCGACGTTGTCGTCGACGGACGCGACGCACGCGAGGTAGTCCTCCATGTAACGCTGGTACTTCCACAGCGCCTCCTCGTCGGCCGACAGCCCCTGCGGGACCGGTTGCTTGAGGTCCTCCTCGGTGAGGTGGTCGGCGATCCGCATCGCCGCCCGACGTGCCGTGTCGGAGCGGCCGGCGAGGTCGTCGGTGAACGTCGGGGGCACCGGGATCGGCTCGCCTCCGGCAGGCCCGCCCTCGGCATACATCCCCGCGTGGGCGGCGTCGGGCTCCCACGGACGATGTGGCGCCTTGTGCCACACGAGCACGCACCACGGCCGGTCGTCGCCCGAGCCGTCCAGCGACTCGACCCAGTCGATCGCGAGGTCGGTGATGAGGTCGGTCGCGTAGCCCGGCTCGACGCGCAGTCCGTCGACGGAGAGGAAACGGGGGTCGTGGTACTCGCCCTGGTCGATGAGCGCGTCCCACCGGTCGAAGCCCTGCGGGTCGTGGTCGACACCGTCGCTCGAGCCCTGCCCCATGTGCCACTTGCCGACGAACGCCGTGCGGTAGCCCGCGTCGCGCAGCGCCGTGACGAAGGTCGGCTGCGACGCGTCGACGAACGTGTCGAGGGTCGTCACGCCGTTGACGTGGCTGTAGGTGCCGGTGAGGATCGAGGCCCGACTCGGCGCGCACAGCGAGTTCGTCGCGAAGAGGTTGTCGAGACGCACGCCGGCCTCCGCGACCGCGTCGATGTGCGGCGTGCGGTTGACCACGGAGCCGTAGGTGCCGATGGCGTGCGCGGCGTGGTCGTCGCTCAGCATGAAGACGACGTTGGGCCGGTGGTCGCTCATGACTCGGCCCCGCGGTGGGCTGCGTCGGCCTCCGACGGCGGGCGGTGCGCGTCGGCGGCGGCCTGGATGCGCGCCACGTGCTCGGTCCACCACGCCTCGCCGCCCATGTCGTCGTGGTCGCGCCCGCCCCGCCCGTCGATCGTCTCCCGGAGGATGTCGGCGTGGCCCGCGTGCTGCGACACCTCCGCGACGCAGCGCACGAGCAGCGACCCGAGCGTCGTCGACCGGCGCTCCTCCGGCCACCACGCGACGCTCGCCGGGGCGTCGAGCCCGAGCTCGCGCACGACGGCGTCGCAGTGCACCGCGGCCCGCTCGTAGAGCCCGACGAGGTCGGCACGCGACTCCTCGGCCGTCGCCCACATGTCGGCCGAGTCCCAGATCGAGCCGTCCTCGACCCACGGCAGCCGCTCGACGGACGGCCGGCCGACGGAGTCGCCGAGGTAGGCGAGCTGGACGCCGGCGACGTGCTTGACGAGCCCGAGCAGGTTGGTGCCACTCGGCGTGATCGGGCGCCGCACGTCGTAGTCGCCCAGCCCGTCGAGCGCCGCGAGCAGCCCGTCCCGCCCCTCCTGCAGGTAGCGCAGGAGGTCGTCGACGAGGTGTGGACCACCCACCCGCGTCGACTCGCTCGTCCCACTCACCCGGCTGGTCCCGCTCGGTGTCGCGCTCACGCCGACCACGCTAGACGCAGCCCCTGACGAGGTCGACCGTCCCGACGGGAACGCCGTCGCGCCGCGGGGCATCACAGCGGCATGGACGTCGACCTCGCCTGCCCGATCTGCTCCGCACCGTCGATGACGACCGGCGAGATCGTCGGCCGCTCGCCGGGGGTGAAGTTCAAGGAGAGCGGGGGTGGCCTGCTCGGTGACCTGACCGGGGTCCCCGTCACGACCGGCGTCTTCAACCACAGCGCCCGTGCCCTCCGCTGCGACGCGTGCGGCACGATCGTGGTCCCCTCGCCACAGCGTCGGTGACGCCCCGCGACGCCGCCGCGAGGGGACGCTCGACATCAGGACGGCCCGGGTATGCCGTGTCGCCGGGTCGTCAGGAGGCGGCGCCCTCCAGCACCCTGGCATCACGCCGCCTCGCGGCCGGTGAGCCGGGTGTCGGGGCGAAGCGCCAGATGATGCCCTGCTGCGCGAAGGTCCACGCGTTGTTGACGAACCAGTAGGCGATGAGGCCGGCCGGCACGACGAGCGCCGCCGTGAGGACGCCGGCCGCGCCGAGCCACGGCATGAGCCGCTGGACCGTCGCCATCCCCTCGGGCAGGTCGGTGACGTCGGTCATCGGCAGCACGAACCAGCGCTGCGCGAGCAGGCTGAGCGCGGCTGCACCGAGCGCGACCGCGACGAGGACGAGCCCGGCCACCGGGTTCGACCCCAACGTCGTGCCGAGGTGGCTCGTCAGGTGCAGCCCGGCGAGGGACGCGGCCGACGCCGACGCGACGAGACCGGCGTCGAGCGCCCCGACCGAGTGCCCGGCCGTCAGGTCGGAGACGACGCGGTAGAGCGCGTAGAAGAGCGGCAGCTGCAGGAGTGCCGGCGCGAGGCTCCATCCCGAGACGCCGTGCTCGGCGTGGATCGCCTTCTGCTCGGCCCGCATCGCGGTCAGCTGCTCGAGATCGCGGCTGCCGGCATACCTCTGACGGAGCTCGCGCAGCTGGGGCGCGGCGTGGGCGCGGGCGTGCGACGAGCGCACCCCGTGGATCGTCACGGGCAGCAGGAGCGTGCGGACGGCGACGACGAGCAGCGCGACGGCGAGCAGCCAGGCGCCCGCGGAGCCGGGGCGGAGGCCGACGGCGCCGGCGACGTCGTGGGTGGCCGCGAGCACCGCGGCGACGGCATGGGTGAAGGGGGACAGCAGGTCAGGCATGGGTGAGCTCCTCGGCTCGGGCCCGCGACGGGGCCGGGACAGGTGGGCAGAGGCCCGGACGTCGCGGGTGCGACGAACGGGGTCAGTGCCGACCCGGAGCCCGAGGACGCTGCGGGCAGCGTGGGGCGTCGAGGGCGCACCAGTACGCCGTCGCGGCGGGGACGGAGCCCGACACCCCGGAGGGGTGGAGGGGCACGGGCACCGGCCGGACGGTGCGCACGGCAGTCTTCGTGAGCACGACCATGAGCACGCCGGCCGTCATGGCGGTGAGGAGCACCTGGCCGGCACTCCCACCCGTGACGGTGCCGAGGATGACGACGACGGCCGCGGCGAGGCTCGCCGCGAGGGCGGGGAGGGCGGCCACGTCGGCGGACGCGCGCTGGCGCAGGACGCTCATGCCCGTCTCCTCTCGTGACCTGGCTGCTCGGCAGCCCCGGGGGTCGTCGACCCACCTCGAGCGTACGTCACGCGAGCCGCGTCGCCCGATCCCACAGGGCGGCGACCGCGGCGGTCTGCGCCTCGAGGTCGAGGCCGCTCCCGTCGAGCACGTGGTCGACAGCCAGGTGGGCGTCGGTGTCGGCCTCGTGCAGCGCGACGAACTCCTCGTCGGTCAGCCACACCGTCCGGGTCGCCGCCCGCCGCCACGCCTCGTCGAGCGGGACGCTCAGTCGCACGACGACGCAGTCCGGCACCAGTGCGCGGTAGAGCCCGAGCGTCTCGGCCGTGAGGACGTCGGCGACGACGACGTCGAACCCCGCTGCGGCCATGCGCCCGGCGAGTGCGCAGGCGTTGCGCACCCCGAGCCGCTGCTGCCGCCGACCCTCCTCCCCGTCCCACGGCGCAGCCCCGCCCGAGACGACGAGCTGCCGCACGTCGTCGACGTCGATCACCGCGCACCGCTGGCGCGACTCCGCGACCGTGCGCGCCGTCGTGGACTTGCCCACCGCCGGAGGTCCGGTGAGCACGAGGACGGGACGTGACGGCATACGACCCATGCTCGCGCACGCAGGGTGGTGGGGTTATCCCGTTGCCTCCTGCGCGAGGGCTCCGTACGTTGCCACGCATGGCTACCCGCGTGCCGTACCGACCGCTGCCGATCGACCAGACGGACGTCGTCTACGAGTACGGCCCGGACTCGGAGCGGCGCGCCGGGGTCCCCGCCGGCGAGACGGTCGAGCTGCGGATCGAGGAGAGCGCCACCTACCCGGGGACGTCGCGCCGCGTGTGGGTGCACGTGCCGACCGGCCACGACCCGGCCGAGCCGGCGAACCTCATGGTCTTCAACGACGGCTGGTGGTATCTCGACCCGGACGGTGACGTGCGCGGCGGTATCGTCCTCGACAACCTCGTCCACGCCGGCGACATCCCCGTGACCATCGGTGTCTTCGTCGATCCCGGGGTGTTCGTGGACCGCGACGACCCCGACGAGCGGAAGAACCGCAACACCGAGTACGACGCCTTCGACGACCGCTACGTGACCTTCCTCCTCGACGAGGTGCTGCCCCTCGTCACCGCGCGTTGGGCGGTCAGCGGCGACCCCGACCGGTGGGGGATCTGCGGCGGCAGCAGCGGCGGCGACGGCGCGCTCACCGCGGCGTGGCTGCGGCCCGACCGCTTCCGCAGGGTCATCGCCTTCCTGTCGAGCTTCGCGCAGATGCCGGGCGGCAACCCCTATCCCGACCTCGTCCACGCCGGCCCGCCCCAGCCGCTACGCATCTTCCTCCAGGCCGGGCACCGCGACCTCGGGTGGAACGAGCCGGAGATGAACTGGCTCGCCGAGAACCTCCGCACGACGGCTGCGCTCGTCGAGGCCGGCTACGACGCGCGCCTCGTCCTCGGCGACGGCGGCCACAGCGCCAACCACGGCGGCGTCCTGCTGCCCGACGCGCTGCGCTGGGTCTGGCGCCCCCGGTCCCGGGGGTCGGACGGGGAGCACGAGTCGTGACGGCTCGAGCGCCGGGGCGCTCCCCCCTCGACGGCGGCGCCGCCTGCCTCCTCGTCGTCGGTGCCCCGGGTGCGGGGAAGTCGACGGTCACCAGGCTCGTCGCGGGCCGCCTGTCGCGAGCCGCGCTCCTCGAGGGCGACACCGTCAGCCGGCTCGTCGTCAGCGGGCGCGTCTGGGCGCTCGGGGAGCCCGCCGACGAGGCCGACCGCCAGACCCGCCTCACCAACGACAACCTCGTGGCGCTCGCGGCGAGCTTCGCCGACGCGGGCTTCACGCCCGTCATCGACTGGGTCGTCCCCGACCGTGCCCAGCTCGACCTCTACGTCGCCGGGCTCGGTGACCGCGGCCTGGCTCTCGTCGTCCTCGACCCGGGCGGAGACGTGTGCCGTCACCGCAACGAGCTGCGCGACCCGGAGGAGCAGTTCGACTTCGACGGGCAGGAGGCGCTCGTCGCGACGATGCGCCGCGGCTTCGGCGAGGTCGGCTGGTGGTTCGACACGTCTGCGCTGACGCCCGAGGAGACCGCCGAGCAGGTGCTCGCCCACGCGTACGCCCTCGGGCGGCGTGGTCTCTGACGACCTGCGGGCGCGGGTGGCCCGGCCGCCCTATCCTCGGTCTCGGGGAGCATCTCCCGAAACCCTCGAGGAGGGCGGCATGGCGGAGACCAGCAGCGGGCACGAGGGTGGCGCGGACGCGTCGCCGGCGCCCGGCCGGTCGAGCCGGGCGAGCCGGTCGGGCCGGTCGAGCCGCGAGGGATACCAGAGCCGCCGGGACCGGCTCATCCGCGCGCCCCTGCTCGACCGCTTCGGGCTCGTCCTCGTCCTCGTGCTCCTCACCATCGCGGTCCAGGGCCTCGTCGACGTGCGCGGATCGGTGCCCGCCCGGCTCTTCACGCACGCGATCACCGGTCTGGCCCTCATCGCGGCCGTCCGCGCCTCGGGGTCCCGGAGGCGCTGGCGGCGCGCGGTCGACGTCCTCGTCGTCCTCGTCGTCCTGGCCAGTCTCGTGATGCTGTGGTGGCGCCGCAGCGACGGGTCCTTCGCCGTGCCTCCCGAGACCACGTGGCTGCTCGCCGCCGCCCTGACACCGGTGCTCATCGCCCGCCGGGTGCTCCAGCACACCGTCGTGACGATCCAGACGATCATGGGCTCGGTCGCGGCCTACCTGCAGCTCGCGGTGGCCTACGCGTTCCTCTTCCAGACCATCGACGCCTACACCACGACCCCGTTCTTCGGTGAGGACGTGTCGACGACGACGTACATGTACTTCAGCCTCGTCACGATCTCGACCGTCGGCTTCGGTGACGTCGCGGCCGTGACCGACCTCGGTCGGATGGCGGCCGCGAGCGAGGCCGTCGTCGGGCAGGTCTATCTCGTCACCTTCGTGGCCCTCATCGTGTCCCGCTTCGCGGCCGGTATGCCGCGTGGCTCGGCGGGCGCCGCGGTGCCGCCCCGGACGGGCCCGGTGCCGCGCACGCTCTTCGAGGCGCTCGACTCGTCGCGGAGCCAGCAGCCGCCCCCCGATCGTGACCCCGACGACGAGGACGACGAGGACGACGGGGCCCGCGCGAGCGGGCGGACCTGACCCGCGGCCGAGACCGACCTCGATCACGTCGGCGAGGTCGTCCCGTCGTGTCGAGGTCGAGGCCCTGCCCGAGCCGCGCGCCCGGGCCCTAGCATCGCGCCATGCCCGACCTGCCCGACCTACCTGACCTGCCTGATCCGCTCGATCCGCTCAAACCGCCCGCGCGGAACCTGGTGCGTGACGCCACGCCCGACGACGCTGCCGCGTGCGCCGCGATCTACGCCCCCTACGTCACCGGCACGACGGTCACCTTCGAGACGGAGCCGCCCGACGTCGTCGAGATGGCAGGCCGGATCGCCAAGGCGCAGGCGCGGCACGCCTTCCTCGTGCTCGAGGACGCGGGAGAGGTCGTCGGCTACGCCTATGCCGGTCCGTTCAAGGAGCGGGCGGCGTACCGGTGGTCGTGCGAGGTCTCGGTCTACCTCGCCGCTGATCGGCGCGGTCGCGGGGGAGGGCGCCGGCTCTACGAGGCCCTGCTCGAGCGGCTCACGGCCCGCGGCTACCGGATGGCCGCGGCTGGGATGACCCAGCCCAACGAGGCGAGCGGTCGGCTGCACGCGGCGATGGGCTTCGAGACGGTCGGCACCTACCGCGACATCGGCTGGAAGTTCGGCTCGTCGCACGACGTGGCGTGGGTCCAGCGCCCGCTCGGCGACCCGCTCCCGTCAGCGCACGCCGGCGAGGACCCGCCCGAGCCCACCTGACCCACCCCTCGAGTGAGCGCTTCGTCCCAGTCGAGTGAGCGCCCCGCCACAGTCGAGTGAGCGCGTCGTCCCAGTCGAGTGAGCGCCCCGCCACAGGGGTCTGTGACGGGGCGCTCACTCGAGCGTTACCGGGCGCTCACTCGACGAGGTGGGTGTCGAGGGTTTCACTCGGGTGCGGGGTGGCTCAGGGGAGGGCGGGGTAGTCCGTGTAGCCCTCGGCGCCGCCGCCGTAGAAGGTGGCGGGGTTCGGCTCGTTGAGCGGGGCGCCCTCGCGCCAGCGACGGACGAGGTCCGGGTTGGCGAGGAACTCGCGCCCCACGGCGACGAGGTCACCGAGGTCGCGCTCGAGGATGTCCTCGACGTCGGCCAGCTCGGTCACCTTGCCAAAGCCCGTGTTGAGCACGACCGGGCCCTCGAAGCGCTTGCGCAGGTTGCGGACGAGGTCGGACTCGGGGTCGCCGAGGATGCTGAGGTAGGCGAGCCCGAGCGGGGCGATGCCCTCGACGAGCGACTCGTAGGTGGCGGCCGTCTCGGCCTCGTCCTCCTCGAGGACGCCCTGGATGTTGTGGGCGGGGGAGATGCGGATGCCGACGCGGTCGGCACCGATCGCCTCGGCCACGGCCTTCGTGATCTCGACGGTCAGGCGGGCCCGGTTCTCGGGCGAGCCGCCGTAGGAGTCGTCGCGCTCGTTGCTCGACGGGGCGAGGAACTGGTGCGGCAGGTAGCCGTTGGCGGCGTGCACCTCGACGCCGTCGAGCCCGGCCGCGACGGCCTGACGCGCAGCGTGGACGAACTCCGCCACGAGCGCGGGGATCTCGTCGGTCTCGAGGGCGCGCGGGACGGCATACGCCTGCTGACCCGTCGGGGTCACGATCTCGCCGGGCGCCGCGATCGCGCTCGGCGCCACGCTCTCGAGGCCGCCCTTGTTGTCGGGGTGGGCGATGCGGCCGGCGTGCATGAGCTGGACGACGACGTGGCCGCCGCCCGCGTGCACGGCATCGGCGACGAGGCGCCAGCCGGCGACCTGCTCGTCGGAGTGCATGCCGGGGGTGTCGAGGTAGCCCTGCCCGACGGCGCTCGGCTGGGTGCCCTCGGTGATGATGAGACCGGCGCTCGCGCGCTGGCCGTAGTACTCGGCGTTGAGCTCGGTCGGTGCCTGGCCCTCGCCCGCGCGGTTGCGGGTCAGCGGCGCCATGACGAATCGCTGGGGGAGGTCCCAGCGGCCGATGCGGATGCTCTCGAAGGCCGTGGACACAGGCCTGCTCCTCACGTGTAGGGGATGTCGGTGGTGGTCGGCGGCTCCGACCGTTGATCGGTGGAGCCTTCAACTACCTAGGCGACAAGGAGGGCGGGCGGTCGATCATTCCCGCGTGTCCAGGGTTGCGCGTGTGGGTGATCCCACGCGGCCGGAGGGTCGGGAGGGTATGCCGAAGGGGAGGATGCGCAGGCATCCTCCCCTTCGTACGCGCTCAGCTCGCGGAGAACTCCGCGGTCAGGACCCGTGGGTCACGGCGCGTAGATGTACTTCATGCCGGGACCGTCGGTCAGCGTGCGGGTGTTGTAGTTGTACGCACCGGCGAGGGCGTTCATCTCGATGATCGTCACCTCGTTGCCGTTGACCGCGGTCACCCAGGCGACGTGTCCGACGCTCGAGGAGCCGTGGACGCCGGGCTGCATGACGAGGATCGACCGCGTGCGCGGCGTGCCGGTCACGGTGTATCCGGCGGACGCGGCGCCCGAGGCCCACTCCATGGCGTTGCCGGTCCAGCCACCGGGGTAGTAGCCCTCGGACTGGTACCACTTGTTGAGGGCGCCCCACGTGCACTGGCCCGGGGTGGCCCAGTTGGACGATGAACGCATGCCGGACGAGGCGCTCGGCACGGAGGCGTTGACGCTCGCCTTCGCCGACGACGTGCTCGTCGTCAGGGTGGCGCGCGTCAGGTCGCGCGACGCGCGCTGGGTGGCGGCCTTGCGCTCGGCGGCGGCCTTGGCGGCAGCGCGCTCGGTCTTGACCTGGACGTCCTCGATGACCTGCGGCTTGGCCGGCGCGACGCGGTGGGCGACGGCCTTCTGCACGGCGGGGGCGAAGCCGATCTTCGACAGCGCGGTCGACGTGGCCGGGGCGGCAGCCGTGGCCGGACCGACAGCGGCAGGAGCCGCGGCGTCGACGCCAGCAGCAGCCGCGACGTCACCCGAATTGGGCGACAGGGTGTCGGCGCTCGCCGGGTTGGCGAAGGTGGCGACCAGTCCACCGGTTGCGGCGACGACGGCACCCGCCTTCATGGCCGGCTGGGCCGACTCACGGGCGAGGAGCTTGAGTTCGTTGAGGGGGTTGTGGCGGCCTGGCGCACGATGGCGACCGCGGATGTTCTCAGTGTTCACGCGTGTTACCTCTCCGCGCCTACGAAGTTAGCTGTCGGGTTCGGGCGGAAAGGTGCCCGGGCCACCCCCGCCCCGCGAAGCTCGCGTGGCGGGTGGGTCTTCACCCCAAGGACGTCCGAAGTCGTTGCGTCGGACGTCCGGAGAAACGTGTGGTTCCTCCGCTCCTGTCACAAGGTTCGATCTCTCTCGTCAGGCGGTGACAGGACTAGGCGGTCCACCTCACGAGAGCCCGGCCAGGTGGCCGAACTCCCGGAAGACTAGACGAGGCGACTGGCAAATGTCACGCCACGGTAACGACGGCGTGCCCGGATGGTCCCTGAATGTCCGTAGTGCCCGCCTATACCAACGCTTTACCTTCCGTTGGGTGAGACGTGGATCACATTCGAACGGGGTCCTCGACAAGCCCCCCACGGGTATGCCGTGCGGTCCCTGGGTGGGGACCCCGCGGCATACCCGCGGGGGGCGGCGTGGAGCGCGGCCGCGGCTCGGCTGCTGGTCAGGTGGCGCTCGAGAGGTGGCCGAAGACCACGACGTTGTCGCGGTACTCGTTGCGGCTGTCGGTCGGGCCGCCGCACGTCACGAGTCGGATCTCGGCCTTGGTGAAGTCGCCCTTGTAGACGCGCTCGGTCGGGAACTGCGACTTGCGGTAGGCCGCGACCGAGTCGACGGTGAACGTCAGGTGCGACCCGTCCCGGCGCGACACCTTGACGACGTCACCGGCCCTGACTCTCCCGAGCTCGTGGAAGATGCCCGGCACGCCGGACGGGGTGTCGACGTGGGCGGCGAGGACCGACGGGCCGAGCTGGCCCGGGGTGGGGCCGGCGTCGTAGATCCCGACCTCCTGGGCCGTGCCCGGCACGGAGATCGTGCCGTCGGGCTGGATTCCGAGCCGGACGAAGTGCGACGAGCGCACCCCGATCGACGGGATCTCGATCGACGTCGGCTCGGACGCCTCGAGGAAGTCGCCGATGCCGGTGGCGTCGGCCTTCGCGCCGGTCGTCCCACCGGCCGCCGGTGTCCCACCCTGACCGGGGGCCGCCGACGGGCTCGACGGGCTCGACGGACGTGACGTGCCCGACGGGGCCCCGGCCGCCGCGGGCTGCGGCGGGCCGGGGTTGCCGGAGCTCACCGGGCTCCCCCGGAGGCCGACCACGAGCGCGACGATCCCGACGACGAGGAGCACGGCCGTGACCGCCAGGGCCGCGGCCACCGTCGCGGTGAGGCGACGGGGGCTGCGACCGCCGGTGGGCGGCGTGGGCTCGGCTGCGGGCCCGGTCTCTTCGCTCATGGTCGGGTCACTCCCGTTCGGTGGGGTCGGTCGCTCAGGGTCGGTGTCGATCGCAGGCGCTCAGGCGTTCAGGCGCTCAGGCGCGCGAGCGGGCGCGACGGGCGGCAAAGGCACCGGACCCGGCTGCGGCGAGCAGGGCGCCACCGCCGACGAGCATGAGGGCCTCGTTCTGGCCACCGCTCTTGAGGTTGTCGGCGACCTGGCCGCCACCGGTGTGCATGCCGCCGGCCGGGGCGACGCGCAGCGCGCCACACAGGGCCGGGTCGGTGGCCTCGGTCGGGAGCGACGGCATGAGGTCGCTCTTCGTGGCGCCGGAGTACTTGCCGTCCTTGTTGTAGTCGACGCCGTGGATGACGACGACGGACTGACCGGCCGAGATCGCCTTCGCGACGTCGCTCGAGACCTTGATGCTGCCGCGCTGGTAGGCGATCTTGCCGCCGGGCGCCGTGCTGAAGCGGTCGATGGCGAGACCCGACTTCGGGCTCGTGTCACCGGTCTTCGTCAGCGACACGACGATGTCGCCGTAGGCCGGGCCGCCCTCGGTCGTGTTGAGGTGCCCGTCGCCGTTCTTGTCGTCGGACAGGATCGGGCACTCGTGGCGGGCCTCGGCCCCGAAGTGGATGTGCGCGGCGTGCGGGTTGTCGGGGAGCAGGCCGTTGGCGGCCATGGTCACGGTGATCTTGTTGCCCGTGACCTCGACCATCGCGGTGCCGCTGCCGTCGACACCGTTGCCGGCGACGGGCTTGAGGTTGGCGCTGACCCAGGTGTCGGCGGCGAAGGCCGGGCCGATGCTGAGGGCCATGGCGGCGGCGGCCGCGAGGCTGGCGCCGGCGATTCGAGTGGTGGTGGTGCGCATCTGTGTTTCCTCCTTGACGAGGAGACAAGCCGTCCATCCTGCTCTGCTTCAGACGGGGGGTCGTCGTCGACCGTCTCCGCGCAGGGGTTCGCCGCGGGAGCCGTCACTGGATTGGGGTTCCACCGAAATTTCTTCGACGGGGGCGTGCCGTGGCGTGCCGCACGGGTCTTCACTGGAGGGAGCGGGCGCGCGCCGCGCCCGACCACTGACCCCTGCACGGAAGGACACACGATGCTCCAGGACTCCCACGCCTTCAGCGGCTTCTCCGTCGACGACATCGCCGCGACCAAGGCCTTCTACGCCGACACCCTCGGCCTGCGCGTCACCGAGGAGAACGGCATGCTGACCCTCCACCTCGCAGGCGACGGTGGCGACCGCCCGACGCTCGTCTACCCGAAGCCGAACCACGAACCGGCGTCGTTCACGATCCTCAACTTCCCGGTCGACGACGTCGAGGCCGCGGTCGACGAGCTGACGGCAAGGGGCGTCGTCTTCGAGACGTATGCCGGCACGCCGATGGAGACCGACGCGAAGGGGGTCTTCCGCAAGGGAGGACCGCTCATCGCGTGGTTCACCGACCCGGCCCGCAACGTCCTGGCCGTCATCGAGCGCTGAACGTGAGGCGCCGTGTCAGACGTCGTGGCCCTCCGAGACCGCGGCGCGGCGCTTGAGGCAGAGCTCGGTGATCTCCGAGACGAGCTCGAGCGGGACCGGCCGGCTGATCGGGAAACGCACGGTGTCCTTGGCGCGGCGATAGGGGCTGATCGCCTCCTCGAACTCCGCGTCACCCGTCGGGACGGGGTAGAGACCGACGTGGTTCTTCCAGCCGGCGTAGTAGATGAGGGGCTTGCCGTCGACGGTGAACGTCGCCATGCCGTAGCTGATCTTCTCGCCCGCATGAGGGGCTACCTCGCGGATCGTGCGGCGGACCCCCGCAAGCTGAGTTCGCGTCTCCTCGGGGTAGGAGGCGATGTAGTCATCGACTGACGCAAATCTCGGGGCCAATCCTGGTCCTCACTTCAGTTCCGGACCGGTCGTTGGAGGGGGTGACTCGACTGTATTGGGCGAAACGGACGACTGCAAAGTAAGCACACGTTTAGTGACCAAATGGTCACAAAACTACAAAAGCTGAAATGGACCGACGTTCTCGCCGCAAGACGTGCTGAGAGCCGTCTCCGAGGTGTCTGGGCCCCGACGTTTCATCGGAGGTCCCAACAGAGGTCTTGACCAGACATCTCGGTCAGATGCCTCCATCAGATCTCTCGGTCAGACGTCGATCCAGGCCTCACCGGCGAGGATCCGGCCGACGACTCCCTCGGGTCGGCGGCCGAGCAGGGTCGTGACCGCGAAGTCGGCGGCCAGGCCGTCGAAGACGCTGCCGCGCCGGAGCATCGCGTGCTTGCCGCCCTCGACGGTGACGTAGCCGACCTCCGCGGTGCGGGCGAGGTCGCGGGCCACCGCCGCCGAGCTCGTCGGTCGGGCGATGCGGTCGTCGTCCCCGTGGACGACGAGGACGCGTCGCCCCGTCAGGTCGAGGTGCCCGTCGGTGGGGTAGACCCACGGGTTGAGGGCGACCGCGCTGACGACGGGGTCCTCGCCGGCCGCGAGCAGTGCGGCGCGACCGCCGAGCGAGTGCCCGACGAGGCCGACGGGCAGGTCGGGACCGAACCGGTCGGCCACCTGGCCCAGGGCCCAGCCCACGTCGTCGACCGGGGTGTGGTGCGCGTCCCAGCCGCGCGTCGAGTTGAGCAGCCGCAGCACGGCGAGCTCGCCCTTGGCGGCACGCGCGATGCGGCTCGCGATCGGCACCATCCGCAGCACCGAGAGCTGGGTCGGGCTGACGCGCATCGGCGTGCGCCGGGCCGCGCCGCCGTGGAGCACGAGCACGACGCCGCGGGGCGCGCTCGGGGCCGCCGTGTCGATGAGCCGGGCGTGCGTCACGTCTCGCTCCTGGTCCGCAGCTGGGTATGCCGTGTGCTCGGGTTCGCGGGTCACGTGCGGTCTTCGGAGCGCGAGCGTCGACGGCTTGGTGCCCTCACGGCATACCCGTTCGGTGTTGCCGGTCGGCCACTGTCCAGGGTCGGTCCGGCCGGTTCAAGGGCGCAGCAGGACCTTGATCGCACGCCGCTCGTCCATGGCGCGGCAGCCCTCGGCCACCTCGTCGAGGGGAAGCGTCAGGTCGAAGACCTGGCCCGGGTCGATGCGGCCGTCGAGGACGCGCTCCAGCAGGTCGGGCAGGTAGGTGCGCACGGGAGCCATGCCACCGGCGAGGCCGACGTTGCGGACGAACATCTGCCGGACGGGCAGCTCGACGCCGTGGGGGGCGCCGACGAAGCCGACGGTCGAGCCGGGGCGGCCGATGCGGAAGGCGGTCTTCATCGACTGGTCGGTGCCGACGCACTCGAGCACCGAGTCGGCGCCGATCCCGCCGGTCAGCTCCATGACGGCCTCGACGCCGGCGTCGTCGCGCTCGGCGATGACGTGGGTGGCGCCGAACTCGCGGGCCAGGGCCTGGCGCGGCTCGTGGCGCGACATCGCGACGATGCGCTCGGCGCCGAGCTCCTTGGCGGCGATGACACCGCAGAGACCGACGGCCCCGTCACCGATGACGACGGCCGTGCCACCGGGCCGCACCCGAGAGGACACGGCGGCGTGCCAGCCGGTGGCCATGACGTCGGCGAGCGTGAGGAGCGAGGGGAGCATCGCGTCGTCGGGCATCCCGTCGGTCGCGACGAGGCTGCCGTCCGCCTGGTTGACGCGGACGAGCTCGGCCTGGCCGCTCTCGGTCCAGCCCTGGTGGTCGCACACCGAGGTCATGCCGGCGAGGCAGTGCGGGCACGTGTTGTCGCAGTGGACGAAGGGGATGACGACGAAGTCGCCCTTCCGGATCTGCCGGACGTCGGCGCCGATCTCCTCGACGACGCCGACGGCCTCGTGGCCGATGGTGGAGCCGGCCGTGATCGGGTTGGCCCCCCGGTAGGGCCAGAGGTCCGACCCGCAGATGCAGCCGGCCACGACGCGGACGATGGCGTCGGTCGGCGCCTCGATCGTCGGGTCGGGGACGTCGGACAGGCGGATGTCACCGGGGGCATGGATCGTCGTCGCGCGCATGGGCCCATCCTCGTCCTGCTGGTGTGCCACGCCCAAACCCTGGACATCACGCCTGGACGTTGCCACGCGCTCAGCCGCGGGAGCGCAGGCGCAGGTTGGGCAGGCCCGGGGCGGGGAGGGTGTGGTCCCAGGCGTCGGGGAAGGTGCCGTAGCGAGCGCCGGGTGCCGGGGCGGCATACGACCCCTCCTCGCGCGGCGACCGCTCGCGCTGCCAGTCCTCGCGGAAGCCGACGACCTCGTCGTGGCTGCGGCCGATGAAGTTCCACCACATGACGATCTGCTCGCCGAACGGTGCGCCGCCGAGCACGAGGAGGCGTGCGGGCTCGTCGTGCCCGGCCTCGACGGTGATGCGACTCGTCCCGGTGGCGAGGAAGGCGATCTCGCCGGGCTTGGCCGTGACGTCGCCGACCGTGAGCACGCCGGTGTCGCAGAGCAGTCCGTGCTCGTGGGTGGGATCGACGTCGATGTCGAGGGAGGTGCCGGCCGCGAGCGTCACCTCGGCGCCGACGAGGTCGGAGAACATCGTCACCGGCGAGGTCTGGCCGAAGAGGGTGCCGAGGAAGACCAGGACCCGCGCTCCGTCGACCTCGGTGACCGGCGGCGCGTAGTGCTCGAAGCCCGGCCGCGTGCTGCGGTCGGCCTCGGGCAGCGCGACCCACAGCTGGGCGCCGTGGAGCACGGTCGTGTCGGGGGTGGAGTACTCCGAGTGGGCGATGCCGGAGCCCGCGGTCATGATGTTGAGCTCGCCCGGGCGGACGAAGGCGTGGGCTCCGGTGGTGTCGCGGTGCTCGACCTCGCCCGTGAAGAGCCACGAGACCGTCTGCAGGCCGGTGTGCGGGTGGCCGGGCACGACCATGCCGCCCGTCTGCGAGACGTCGTCGGGGCCGTAGTGGTCGACGAAGCACCATGCCCCGATGAGCGAGCGCTCGCGCTGCGGGAGGCTGCGGCGCACCGCCATCGCTCTCGGGCCGCCGAGCGGCACCTCGCGGTAGGGCAGGACGACGACGGTCGAGGGGGTCGGGTCGTCGCCGCAGACGACCTCGGCGGGGTGGCGGTCCGGGTTGCTCACCCGTTCAGGCTAGGCCCGCCGGCCGGTCTCGTCGCGGGTCTCGTCGGGGGTCTCGTCGTCGGTCTCGTCGCGGTCTGCTCGTCGGTCTCGTCGCCGGTCACGGTGCAGCTCGCGTTGGAGGTCGCATTGCAGGTCGCGTTGCTAGGTTGCCCCGCATGACCGAACCGGCTGCCACCGCTCCCGCCACCGGGGCCGACTCCGGGGCCGACTCCGGTTCCGACTCCGGATCCGGACGCGGCCGCTGGTCGGCGTGGCGGGTCGTGTGGTGGTTCGGCTTCGTCAGCCTCGCCGCCGACATGGTCTACGAGGGCGCGCGCTCGATGTACGGCCCACTCCTCGCCTCCCTCGGCGCCACGGCCCTCGTCGTCGGGCTCGTCACCGGCGCGGGGGAGGCCATGGCGCTCGTGCTGCGCCTCGTCTTCGGGCCGCTCGCCGACCGGACCGGCCGCTACTGGGGTCTGACGATCGTCGGCTACGGCCTCACCGCCGTCTGCGTGCCGCTGCTCGCCGTGACGCCCTTCGTCGGCGGCGCGGGACTCGCGCTCGCGTCCGTCCTCATCCTCCTCGAGCGCTCCGGCAAGGCCGTGCGGAGCCCGTCGAAGTCCGCGCTGCTCGCCCACGTCGCGTCGGCGGTCGGCCGGGGCCGCGGCTTCGGCGTGCACAAGGCGCTCGACCAGGTCGGGGCGTTCGCCGGGCCGCTCCTCGTCGCCGGGGTCATCGCGGCGACCGGGGCGATCTGGCCGAGCATGGCAGTCCTCGCGATCCCCGGCGCGGCCGCGATGCTGCTGCTCGTCATCATCCGTTCCCGCGTGCCCGACCCGTCGGTCTACGACGTCGAGACGGTGGGCACGCCTGCGGCACAGGCGGTTTCGGATGGTGGCGTGTCACGTCGCGGCTTGCGCGGCTGGTTCGCCGACGCGGTCGGCTCGGGCCTGCCGCGCGAGTTCTTCGGCTACGCGCTCGCCGCGGGCCTCATGACCGGTGGCCTCGTCACCTTCGGCATCATCGGCTACCACCTCACGGTGGAGGGGCTCGTCCCCGTCGCCACGGTCCCCGTCGTCTATGCCGGCGCCATGGGGGTCGAGGCGCTCGCGGCGCTCGGGGTGGGCCTCGTCTACGACCGCCGCGGCGGGGCCGTGCTGTATGCCGTGCCGCTGCTCGTCGCGCTCGTGCCCCCGCTCGCCCTGTCGGGCTCGGTCGTGCTCTCCCTCGTCGGGGTCGCCGTCTGGGGTCTGGCCTACGGCGTGCAGGACTCGACGGTCAAGGCGCTCGTCGCGGAGGTCGTGGAGGCGCCGAGGCGCGCGACGGCATACGGCGTCTTCGCGGGGGTGCAGGGAGCGTTCGCGATCGTCGGCGGTCTCGTCGCGGGGTGGCTCTACGACCGGTCGCTGCCCGCCCTCGTCGGCGTCGTGGTCGTCACCCAGCTCGTCGCGCTCGCCCTGCTCGCCCGCACCGTGCGCTCCCTCCGCACCCGGACCGAGTGACGACAAGGCCACTCGAGTGAAGGGAAGGCGTGACATGCCGACCCACCCCACACCGTCGAGTGGCCCCGTCGTCACATGCCGACCGACCCCACATCGTCGAGTGGCCCCGTCGTCACAGGACGACGGGGCCACTCGAGTGGTGGGTGGGGTGCGGGTGGGTCAGCTGACGGCGTCCAGGGCGTCTACGACGCCCTCGCCGAAGAAGCTGTTGTCCTCGACCGGGCCGACGCAGGTCGGGCCCGCGGTCGTCGTGCCGCACGCCTTGTCGTCGGCCTGCTGGCGCAGCTTGTCGATCATCTGTGCGGGCGTCCACGTCGGGTGGACCGACTTCATGAGCGCGAGCACACCGGCGACGTGCGGGGACGCCATCGAGGTGCCGCTCTTCGTGCCGTAGCCGTTGTTCGTGACGATCGTCGAGAGGATCGACGAACCGGGTGCAGCCACGTCGATCTTGCCGAGTCCGCGGTTGCTGAACGAGGAGAGACGGCTGTCCATCGTCCCCGCCGGGAAGCGCTGCATCGAGCTGACCGTCACGACGCCGTCGAGCTCGGTCGGGATGTCCTCGCACCCGCTGTTGAGGGTGCGGGTGACGAAGCCGGCGGGCGGCTGGTCGTCAGGGCTCGTCGTGTCCTTGAACGACGACTTGTCCGACAGGTCGCGGGCCGAGTTGCCGGCCGCGGCCGCGTGGACGACACCCTGCTTCGTCGACCACGTCACCGCTCGCCGGACGGCCTCCTTGGCGGCGTACTGGTCGGGCTGGTCCTCGCAGTAGAACTCGAACGGGTCGACGTAGTAGCTGTTGTTCGTCACGTCCATGTGCTTGAGCCCGGCCCAGATGAAGCCGCACACGGCGTACTCCGGGTAGATGAACCCGGCGTCGTTGACGACCTTGACCGCGGCCATCCGGACGTTCGGTGCGACACCGACGATGCCGACGCCGTTGCGCGCGGCGGCGATCGTGCCGGCCACGTGGGTGCCGTGGTCGCTCGTCGTCGGGTACCAGCCGGTGGCCGAGAGGTCGGGGCGGCCGGCGTCGGTGCAGTTGACGGAGTCGGCGACGTCGATGTTGGCGGCGAGGTCGGGGTGGTCGGGGTCGATGCCGCTGTCGAGCACGCCGACGAGCACGTTGCGGGAGCCGTCGGTGATCGCGTGGGCCTGGTCGGCCTTGATCATCTTGAGGTCCCACTGCTCGCCCTCGCGAGGGTCGCTGGCGGCGGCCGGCGACGCGTCGGACTCGAGGTCGCCGTTGTCCGCCTTCTTCGCGCCCTGCTTGTAGCCGGACGCGCCGCGGCCCCAGGATGCCCCCGCGACCTCGGGCGTGCCCTCGGACACGGCGACGGTGCGGGTCGCGCCGACGGACTCGACGGCGTTGCCGCCCGCCCGCACGACATCGGCCCGGAAGGTGGAGACCTTCGAGTGCGCGATGACGACGCCGATCTGCGGCCACGACTGGACGACGACGCCACCCGCGGCCCGGACCGCGGTCTCGACGAGACGCGTCTGGCCGGGGTTGGCGATGCGGGCGTTGACGACGTAGCTCATGAGCTGGCCGTCCGGGGTGTTGATCGTGACCGGCGTCGAGACCGGCTCGGCGGTGGTCGCGTCGGTCGAGGCGACGGCGACGCCACCGATCGCGGCGGTCGAGGCGAGGGCGAGAGACGCGACGGCGACGATGCCGCGTCTGGTCAGGCTGGGGTGGCGCATGTGTGAGCTCCCGTGGTGTGAGGAACAAGTGGCAGCGCCCTGGATCGGGCGCGTCCCCACATCATTGGGGGCTACCGGTGAGTCCGCTCGTCGAGATGCGTCACGGTTGGCGGGCAGTCGGCTGACGGCTCGCACCACGAGGCCACGGGTCGTGTCGGGCCCTCAGTCCGCCTCGACCGGTCGGGTGAGCGGGGCGAGGGCGATGAGGAGCACGAGCGCGGCGAGCGGGACCAGACCCCAGGGCAGCAGCATGATCCCGATGGAGACGGCCGCGAGGGCGAGCGAGCCGACGGGCAGGAGCCCCTCGACGGTGAGGGCCACGAGCACCGTCGCGAGGGCCACGGCCGTCAGGACGCCGCCGCCAAAGGAGAGTGCGGCCGGCGCCGTGTGGCCGATGAGACCCGTGACCTGACCGACCCAGACGGCGGCCGTCGCGCCGGCCCCGAACGCCGCTAGCAGCGCCGTCGGGACCGCGAGCGGGAGGTGGCGCAGGCGGGCTCCAAGACCGACGGCGAGCCACGCGAAGCTCGCGACCGACAGGACGAGGAGCACGCCCGCGGCCACCGACAGGGCGCCCTGGTCGCGGGCGGCGGCGACCCCGCCGAGCCCACCGAGACCGCGGAGCCCGTCGAGGGAGTCGAGGCCGTCGACCCAGTCGACGATGCCGTGGGTGAAGAGCAGGAGCGGTGCGAGCAGCGCCAGCAGCGGCACGCGGTCCGTCGCCTCCCGCGTGCCCGGCAGGGTGGACGTACGCGTGGACACCCTCTCGGTTGCCGGCGCGGTCACGCGGACGGCCGGGACGGCGACGGCGGGCGATGTCGTGGACGCGGCGGACGCGGGAGGGGTGCGGTGCGTCCTCGGTGGCGTGACGGCATACGCGGCCGGTGCGGTCTGGGCTCTCGGGGAGCCGGCGGCGCGGGCCGGGGAGAGCGTGCTCGTCGTCATGCCTCCAGCGTGGCGGTCCGTGGTGGCGGTGCCCATCGGGGTCGACCCCGAGCCGCCCCCGAGCGGTCCCTGAGAGCGGTCGGGCGGACGCGGGCGCCTTTTTGTCCATTTCGGAGACTTTGACCCTCTTTGGGTCGTACCGTGCGCTTGTGGGGTCGAGGTCAGGGTCGACCCCGTCGAGGCTCTGGTCAAAGGGGTAGACATGTCGGTGCGCTTCAATGCTCCTCCGGGATGGCCGGTTCCGTCGTCGTCGTGGGCTCCCGGTGACGACTGGATGCCGGACCCCAGCTGGCCGACGCCGCCGCGCGGCTGGACCTTCTGGGTCGTCGAGCAGCGAGCCGCGGGCGAGGCCGGCACGCCCCGCTTCGGCTCGCCGCCCCGCACGACGGCCGCCACCTCCGTCGCCTACGGCACCGACCGCGGGAGCTGGCTCGCCGGACTGCGCGCCCGCGCCTCGTCCGACGCCCTCGAGGTGGCGACCTCGTCCGGCCCCACGGTCGAGCCGGCCGCGACGCGTGCCGTCCCCGAGAGCTCGTGGGAGATCGACGGCCTGCTGACCTCTGCGGGCCGGCTGGACCTCTGAGGTGGACCTGCTGCTCAGGGTCGCACCGGAGGTGCGGCTCAGCTCCTCGACGTCCGGACTCCGCGCCCTCCTCGACGACGCGGCGGGCCCGCGCGTCGGCACCGGCGTCGGCGCCCGCGCCGACGTCTCGTCCGTCGCCGATCGCGGCTCCGGCGAGACGCTGACTCTCGCCGAGCTCGAGGTGCGGTCGCTGCAGGCCCAGGAGACCGGTGACCTCAATGCGCTGCGCTCCATCGAGGAGGCGCTCGTCGCCCTGCACCACGAGAACCACCCGCCCCGTCGGCGCCCCGAGCCGCCCGAGACGGCCGCGCTGTCGCCCAGAGAGCGAAGCCTGCTCGAGCGCAAGGCCTTCAACGCCGCGCTGCCGCAGGTGTCGGTCTTCAAGCGCGCTGCCCGCGCCAAGGCCAAGGCGATCGCGGAGACCGAGGCGGACGGCTTCAGCCGCACCCTCGACGTCGCGCACGCCGTCGTCGCCCAGCACCGCGCCGCCGCCCTCGACGACCAGTGGAACGACCTGGCCGGGCACGACCGCTGCGCCGTCATCGCCGAGCTCGACGCCGACTTCGCCGCGGCGACGTGCGGCTGCACGTGCGTCGACGCCGGGTGGGACGCCGAGACCTCGCGCGGCTACGTCACGATCGTGGCCCGCTACCCGTCGCTCGACATCGTCGCCGAGCGCGGCCCCGGCGTCTCGTCGAGCGGACGTCGGATGCTGCGGCGCCGCACCCGCTCCGAGCGCAACGCGCTCTACCTCGGCGGCCTCGCGTCGTTCGCCCTGGCCGCCGCCCGCCGCGCGATCAGCATCGCCGTCGCGGCCGACGACATCCACCTCGTCATCGTGCGACCGACCGAGACCGGCGAGGGACTCGAGCCGATCTACGTCGGCAGCCTGAGCCGCGAGGCGGTGACGCTGCGCCCCGCGCTAGCGGACCCGTTGCCGCTGCTGCTCGGGTCGGCGGTGCGACCGATGCAGTTCGACGGACCGGCGCACGACCTCACGGCCGTGGCCCCCGACACCGACGTCATGGAGATCGTGCGGGTGTGCGTCGACGCGCTGGGCGACGAGGCGCTCGACGGGCTGCTCGAGACCGGTCACGCCTGACCCGCGGACTCTGGCCTCTCGACGGTGCGAGGTGGCTGAGCGGGGCGGAAGACGGGCATGGCGCGAGCCGTCCACGGCGTGGGCTCCGGCGCTACGCTGCGACGACGGGTGCGCGGACATCTGGACCATCCCTCCACCGCGGGCCCGTCGATGCGCGATGATGCCCGGCGGGGAGGGCCATGAGGGGTGGCCGAGGGGGGCCGTGCTGTGACCGTGTGTTTCAACCCGCCGCCGGGGTGGCCGACGCCGCCTGCGACGTGGCTGCCGCCTGACGAGTGGCTGCCCGACCCCGAGTGGCCCGAGCCGCCGAGCGACTGGACCTTCTGGTCGGTGACCGCGTCGCAGCCCCGGGCCGGGTCCCGGCGTGCCGGGCGCGGGCATCTGGGCAGGGTGTCCTTCCCCGTCGCGACCGTGGCCGCACAGTCGACGGTGTCGCTCGCCGCCCTCTTCCCCGAGCGGGGTCGCCAGACCGCGGCGTCGGCATACGGCAGCTCGACCGGTGCGACCGCCGCACCGGCGACCAAGGCAGGCCGCGAGTACTACGAACCGCGCGGCTGGGGCGGCAGCTCGACTGTCGGCGCCGGTGCGTCCGCCGCCGGGTCGGTCCTCAACGGCTCTGCCCCAACGGCGCCCGGGCACCTTCTCGTGCAGACGGATCCGGTGATCGCCGACGCCGACACCGTGCGGGGTCCCGACGACGTGGCCGAAGATGCCGAGGAGGCCGGGGAGGCCGAGGAGGCCGAGATGACGCCGGGCATCCGGCTCTCACCGATCCTGCGGCTCGTCGCACACCCCTCCGGGCTACGCGTGCAGTTCCGGGTCGGAGGTCCGGTGGCCGCGGCGCTCGCCGAGGTCATGACGCCCGCCATCGAGGCGGCCACGCCCGGTCTCATCCCGACCGGGGGAGCGTCGTCGGGGCGCGCGGCCTCGGGCGGTCCCGACCGCGGGGGAAGCGGAAGGCGGCAGGGGCGGCAGGGCCGGCTGCGCCTGCTGAGGCGCGGCCGCCACGAGGCGAGCGACCTGCCGGCCGACACGTCCGCGGGTCGACGGGTCGGCGACCGCCCGGTGGCGCTCTCCGTCCGCGAGCTCGCGGGCCGGGCCCTCACGGCCCGTCGCGAGTCCGACCGAGAGGAGGCGCTCGCGGTCGACCGCGACCTGTGCTCCTTCCACCGTCAGCCGTTCAGCGCGATCCGGCCGCCGGTCGTGACGCCGCTCGAGCCCCTGACCGCGTCCGAGGTGGCCGCCGTCCGGCAGCAGGTTCTCGCCGCGGCCGGGGCGACGGCCAAGGGCCTCTCGCGCTCCGCGAGCACGGAGCTCAAGGCGCACGCCACGGAGCAGGCGGCTGCCTTCGTCAGCGCGAGCAACGTCGCACGTCGGGTCCTCGCCGATCGACGGGCGGCGCTCGCGTCGGGCGCGTGGCAGCTCCTCGAGTCCCACGACCCGGCGGCCGTCGTGGCCGTCGTCGACGAGGCCCTGCGCCTGTCGGGCAGCGACGTCACGTGCCTCGACGCCGGCACCGACCCCGTGACGGAACGCGCCTACGTCACCGTCCTCGTGCGCTTCGCGACCATCGGCATCGTCGCCGAGGAGGGCCGCGAGGCCGCCCCGTCGGGCCGCACGTCGTGGCGAGCGCGGACGGCCTGGGAGCGCAACGGGGTGTATGCCGCCGGGCTGGCCGCCGTCGTCCTCGCCGCCGCCAAGCACGTCGACAGCATCGCGCCGGCGACCGACGACGTGAACGTCGTCGTCGTGCGCCCGACCCGCAACGGCCGCGGCGTCGAGCCGGTCTACGTCGGGCGGCTCGACCGGGAGGACGTGTCGCTGCGCCATCCCGAGGCCGACCCGCTGCCGCTCGTCATCGGCTCGGCGGTGCCGCACGGCATCCGCATCCACGGTCCGGAGCGCGAGGTCACCGCGCTCGAGCACGCGGTCGACGTCGACGGGGCCCTGCGCGAGATCGTCGACGCGTGTCGGGCGGCGGACGCGCGGGCCGCTCGGCTCCGCGAGGCCGCCGGAGCCCGACCCGGTGGGTCCGTCCCTCCCGCGGGCTAGAGATCCTTCGCCGGGGATCCGTCGGGCTGGAGGTCGCGCCGGACGAGGCGCCGCAGCGCGAGGGCCGCGACCGGCCGGTACCCGACGACCGCGAACGCCGGCCCGTCGATGACGAGCTCGGTCGTGCAGCCGCCCGGCGCGGGCCGCACGACGTGGTCGAGGGTGGCGTGCACGGGGCCGAGGCGCACGTGCCAGCTCCACTCCATCGCCTCGGCGTCGACGGCCAGCACCTCGAACGGGACGCGGACCCCGAGCGGGCCGACGACGAGCCCGTTGAGCCCGGCGGCGATGCGAGTGGTGGGCGCGATGACCTCCTGGATCTGCGGGGACCACGTCGACCAGAGGTCGAGGTGCTCGTAGCGCGCCCAGGCGACGGCAGGGTCGGCGCCGCCGCTGGCCGTGATCGTCGCGCGCATCGCTCAGCTCTCTCGTCGGTCAGGCATGGTCGCTCAGGTGCCGTCCGGTGCTGTCGGGTCTTGAACGGATGCCGGAGCGGGGGCCGGCCCGTCGACGTTGACCGTCGGCGTGCCCGAACCGCAGCGCACGATGACGGCCCGCGACGTGCCGTCGCCCGGGTTGGACTCGCGGTGCACGGCACCGGCCGGCACGCGGAGGAAGTCGCCGGGGCCGGCCTCGACGACGACCTCGCCGCCCGGGCCGGACTCGAGTCGCATCCGGCCCGAGACGACGTAGAGGGTCGTGTCGTGGTCGCCGTGGTGGTGCCACCCGGAGACGGCGCCCGCCTCGGTGTCGACGGTGCCCGACCACATCGACTCCGTGTGCAGGGCCACCTGCCGGCTCATCCCAGGCGTCGGGTCGGCCGGGCTGAGGGCGTCACCGGCCACGCGGCTGCACGGCTCGGCGGCGGCGGTCGGCAGGTCGGTGTGCTCGGTCATGCCCCCATCAAACCCCCACGGCTCTAGCCTTGTCGTGTCCGTGATCGTGTCCTGGTCCATGTCGGTGGTCGGGTCCGTCGGCGAGGTGAGGTGAGCTGTGGCAGCCGGTCGCTCGGGTCGGGTCGTCGTCGTCGGCGGCAGCATGGCCGGACTGCTCGCGGCGCGGGCGCTCGCCGACCACGCCGAGTCGGTCGTCGTGCTCGAGCGCGAGCACCTTCCCGAGACCGTCGGGCCGCGAGGCCGCGTGCCGCAGGGGCGGCACCTGCACCTGCTCCTGTCGGCGGGCCTCGACCTGCTCAGCGACTGGTTCCCCGGCATCGAGGAGGAGCTCGAGGGCCACGGGGCCGTGCGCGTCGACGGCACGGGCGCGTGGGTGCACCAGGGTGGCGCCTACCGTGCTCGCGGCGACTGGGGTCGTCCCGCCATCTCGCAGACGCGCCCCCTGCTCGAGCACGTCGTCCGCGCACGCGTCGCGGCGCTGCCCGGCGTCACCGTCGAGGACGGCGTGACCGTCGAGGGCGTGGTCCGGTCCGGGCGTCGCGTGACGGGTGTCGTCGTGGACGGTCAGGAACGGCCGGCCGACCTCGTCGTCGACTGCTCCGGGCGCAGCTCGCGCCTGGCGCACGACCTCGCGGAGTCGCACGTGCTCGACCCACCCGTCACCCGCGTCGGGATCGACATCGGCTACACGTCCTTCATGATGCGACGGTCGCCGCAGGACTTCGAGGGTCACTTCGTCGTGTGCATCGAGAACCCGGGCTCGTTCCGGGCCGGCGCCGTGCTGCCCGTCGAGGGCGAACGGTGGCAGGTGACGCTCGCCGGCGTCCACGGAGACGCACCGCCGGCGGACGACGAGGGCATCGCGGCGTTCGCGAGGACCCTCCCCTCCCCGGCGGTGGGCCAGCTCATCGCCCGGTGCGAGCGGCTCTCGGACGTCTCGACCTACCGCTTCCCGTCGAGCCAGCGACGGCACTACGAGAAGGTCCGCGACCTGCTCCCGGGGCTCGTCATGCTCGGGGACGCCTCGAGCAGCTTCGACCCGATCTACGGGCAGGGCATGACGTCATCGGCGCTCCAGGCAGCGGCGCTGGGCGAGGTTGCGTCGCGGGTGGGCGTCGGTTCGGACGACCTGCCGAAACGATTCCACCGCAAGGCATCCCGGATCATCGAGTCCCCGTGGCGCATCGCGGTCGGCGGCGACTTCGGCCACCCCGCAACCGAGGGTCCGCGGCCGCTCGGCACCGCCGAGGTCAACGGCTACCTCCAGCGCGTCATCCGCGCCTCGCACGTGTCGGTGCCTGTCGCGCGGTCGTTCGACCGGGTGCTCCAGCTCGCCGATCCGCCGACGTCGCTCGTCCACCCGGCACTCGTCGTGCGGGTGCTGCGCGAGTCCCGCCGCTCGCCCGTCGCGACCGGCGCGACGATCCACCACCCTCGCATCGGGCCGGCCCAGGTCGGCTGAGTCCGGGCGCGCGTCACGCGGCCGCCGCTTCTTTGACAGGGTGGACGCATGAGGACCGACCACTTCATCCGATTCGAGCGCGTCGACTCCGTCGAGGAGACGCCCCGCGGGCTGCTCGCCCGACTGCACGGGGAGCAGCTGCGCATCGACGCCGTGCGTCCCGACGTCGTGCGCGTCCAGCTGAGCCGCGGCGGTGTCTTCGACGATAAGCCGACGTATGCCGTGTGCGTCGACCCGCTGGAGGGTGACGTCACGTGGCGGGCCGAGCAGGTGGAGGGCGCGTGGCGGCTCGTCACCGACGACCTCGTCGTGACGCTGTGGCTCGAGCCGTTTCGGGTCGACGTGCACCGCACGGACGGGTCGGTCGTCATCGAGTCGACGCCGGACTCGGAGGGCCGCTACTGGTCCTACGCGACGCTCAACGACGCCTGGACGACGCGCCGCCGGATCGGTCGCGATGACGCGATCTTCGGCCTCGGCGAGAAGGGCGGCCACCACAACCGACGCGGCCGCGACTTCACGATGTGGAACACCGACGTCCTCAACGAGCACGCGACCGCGGAGTTCCGGGCCGGGCTCGACGCGGACGACCCGCGGGCCGACATGACGAGCGCCGAGTTCGACCCGTACTACGTGACGATCCCGTTCTTCTACCAGCGCGACGCCGCCACCGGTGCCGCGATGGGCTCGTTCGTCGACAACGGCTACCGCGGCGAGTACGAGTTCAGCCACGACGACGAGTACCGCGTCTCCTTCCACGGCGGCCAGTGGACGGAGTACGTCTTCGCCGGTCCCTCGATGGCGAGCATCCTCGAGCGCTACACGTGGCTCACCGGCCGGGCGTCGCTGCCTCCGATGTGGGCGCTCGGCTACCACCACTGCCGGTGGCACGCGTACAAGCAGAAGGATGTCGAGGTCATCGCCAAGCGCTACCGCGACGACGAGTTCCCTTGCGACGCCATCTGGCTCGACATCGACTACATGGACGGCTACCGCGTCTTCACGTGGGACGCGGAGCGCTACCCCGACCCCGCCGGCATGCTCAAGGGGCTGGCCAACCAGGGCTTCCGCACCATCTCGATCGTCGACCCGGGCGTCAAGCACGACCCCGGCTACGCGGTCTACGACGACGGGCTCGAGCAGGACGTCTTCTGCCGCACCGAGGGCGGCGACACGTACATCGGCCAGGTCTGGCCGGGCAACACCGTCTTCCCGGACTTCGCGACGGCGGAGGCGCGGTCGTGGTGGGGCGCGCTCAACGCCAAGCACGTGGAGTCGGGGCTGGCGGGCATCTGGAACGACATGAACGAGCCCGCGACGGGCGAGATCGCCCCGCAGGCGATGCTCTTCGACAAGGGGCGCGCCAAGCACGAGCGCTTCCACAACCAGTACGCCCTCCTCATGGCCATGGGGACCATCGAGGGACTGCGTGCGGCCCGTCCGGAGGCGCGGACGTTCATCCTGTCGCGCGCCGGGTTCGCCGGCATCCAGCGTTACGCCGCGAACTGGATGGGCGACAACCAGGCCCGTTGGGACCACCTGTGGGTCAGCATGCCGATGGCGTGCGGCTTCGGCCTGTCGGGCCAGCCCTTCGTCGGCGCCGACATCGGCGGCTTCCAGGGCGACACGAACCCGGAGCTCTTTCTGCGCTGGATGCAGATGGGCGTGCTGACTCCCTTCTGCCGCAACCACTCCGAGACGAACAACATCGACCAGTACCCGTGGTCGTTCGGCCCGGAGATCCACGACCTCGCCCGTGAGGCCGTGCGGCTGCGCTACCGGCTCATGCCCTACATCTACTCGGCGTTCGTCCGGGCGACGGAGACCGGTGAGCCGGTGCAGCGCCCGCTCGTCCTCGACTACCAGGGGGACCCTGCCGTCGTCGACCTCGACGACCAGTACCTCTTCGGCCGCGACCTGCTCGTCGCGCCCGTGACGGAGCAGGGACAGACGTCGCGCACCGTCTACCTCCCCGAGGGTGACTGGTACGACTGGTACACCGGGGAGCTGCACCCGGGCGGCCAGCGGATCACCGTCGAGACGCCGCTCGAGCGCCTGCCGCTCTTCGCCCGTGCCGGTGCCGCGATCCCGATGTGGGCCGAGGCGCCCACGTCGACCGACGGCTACCGCCCCGAGTCGGTCGAGCTGCACGTCTTCGACCCCGTCGTCGACGGCCGCTGGGAGTCCGTGCTCGTCGAGGACGACGGGCTGACCGTCTCGGGCGGTGACGGTGCGGGTGACGCCGAGCGCCTCACGACGACCGTCGTCGTCGAGCGGGCCGCTGGAGAGGTGACCGTCGCGCACGAGACCGCCGGCCCCGGGTATGCCGGTCACGCGCGCACCCGCTTCGACGTCGTGCGCCACAGCTGAGTCGAGCGGGGCCGTGCCGTCGGCTGGGACTGCAGCGAACGGCATACGCCCCCATCGGGTATGCCGTCGGGGCAGTCCGCTCGAGCGCCCCTTGAGTGGGTGACCCCCGAACGGAAGACTGACGAGCATGGCTGACACGGCGGAGCCCGAGCAGGGCCAGAAGAGCGAGAGTCTGCTCACCGTCATCATCGCGCTGGCGATGAACGCCCTGATCGCCGTGGCGAAGTCGGTCGTCGCGATCATCACCGGGTCGGCGTCGATGGTCGCCGAGGCCGCCCACTCGTGGGCGGACGCCGGCAACGAGATCTTCCTGCTCATCGCCGAGCGTCGCGCGGGTCAGAAGCGCGACACGACGCACCCCTTCGGCTACGGGCGCGAGGCGTACGTGTGGTCGATGTTCGCGGCGTTCGGACTCTTCGGCGCCGGTGCGGTCGTGTCGGTCTGGCACGGCATCTCGGTGCTCGGGCACGAGGAGCCGGAGACGTCGTACACGTGGGCGTATGCCGTGCTCGCCATCGCCTTCGTGCTCGAGAGCGTCTCGTTCGTCCAGGCGACACGGCAGACGCGGTCCGAGGCGCGAGCCCTCGGCCTCCGGCCGCTGAAGTTCATCGCCAACACGTCGAACCCGACGCTGCGGGCGGTCTTCGCCGAGGACGCCGCGGCGCTCATCGGGCTCCTCATCGCGGGGCTCGGGATCTTCCTGCACCAGGTCACGGGCAACGCCGTCTGGGACGCGCTCGGCTCGATCCTCGTCGGCCTGCTGCTCGGCGTCGTCGCGATCTTCCTCATCGGCCGCAACCGTGACTACCTCGTCGGGCAGGCCGTGCGGCCGGAGCTGTGGGCGCGGGCGTTCGACGCCCTACACGACAGCTCCGAGGTCGAGCGGATCACCTTCCTGCACCTCGAGTTCGTCGGGCCGGGTCGGGTCTTCCTCGTCGCCGCCGTGGACCTCACGGGCGACGACACGGAGTCCCAGGTGGCCGACCGGCTCGCGGCGCTCGGTCACGAGGTCGAGAAGCACGAGCTCGTGGAGCTCGCGATGATCACGCTGTCGCGGACGGACGCACCGAGCCTCGAACGGCCGGCGGTCGCGTGAACCGTGGGCGCGAGGGGCTTGTCGCCACCGCCGACCCTAGGTAGAGTACGACCATGCCTCCGCGCATGACCATCGCCACCCGGTTGGTCCTCGGCGTCCTGATGAGCGACCTGGGGGCAGAGTGGTACGGCTCGCAGATCGGCAAGGTCGCGGGTCTCCCGAGTGGGACGGTCCACCCGATCCTCGCGCGCCTCGAGCGCGTGGGCTGGCTGGAGTCCTCCTGGGAGGACATCGACCCGAGCCAGGAGGGTCGGCCGGCGCGCAGGTACTACCGCCTGACGGAGTCGGGCGGCAGACAGGCGCAGCAGGCCCTGACGGCTGCGCGTCGACCGCAGTTCGGTTTTGCCGTGATGCCCGAGGAGGGGTGGTCATGAGAAGGAAGCAGCAGCGGGGATCGATCAGGTTTGCCGTGGCGGCAATGGAGCGTGCGACGAACGGTCTGCCCTCCGAGGCCCGCAACCGCTACCACGACGAGCTCGTCGCCGAGATGCACGACCTCGGACGCGTCGCCGCGTGGCGCTACGCGGTCGGGGTGGCGGCGTCGGCATCGTCGATGCACGCGGCCCTGACCGACGGAGGCCCGCAGCCCGAGCCCGCGCCCCACCGCGTCCTCGGCTGTCGCACCAACACGCACCATGTGTGGAAGACGACCCACACCCCGGACGGCGAACTCTACCGGGCCTGCGCCCGGTGCGGCAAGGAGTACGTGAGCACGGGCAACGCCTGGTTCCTCGGCAGCGCCTGAGCGACCGGGCTCGTGGCGCGCGCAGGTGACCCCGCCACGGTCGGCGGGGTGCGGGGCGCGATCGTCAGGTGTGCCGGGTGACGCTCGTGGTGGTCACCGTCGCGTGAGGTCGCGCTCGTGGCGCGCGCAGGTGACCCCGCCCCGGTCGGCGGGGTGCGGGGCGCGATCGTCAGGTGTGCCGGGTGACGCTCGTGGTGGTCACCGTCGCGTGAGGTCGCGCTCGTGGCGCGCGCAGGTGACCCCGCCCCGGGTGGGCGGGGTGCGGGGCGCGGTCGTCTGGTGTGCCGGGTGACGCCGGTGGTGGTCACCGTCGGCGTGAGGTCGCGCTCGTGGCGCGCGCGCAGGTGGCCCCGCCCGGGGTGGGCGGGGTGCGGGGCGCGGTCGTCTGGTGTGCCGGGTGACGCCGGTGGTGGTCACCGTCGGCGTGAGGTCGCGCTCGTGGCGCGCGCAGGTGCCCCCGCCACGGTCGGCGGGGTGCGGGGCGCGGTCGTCAGGTGTGCCAGATGACGCCGGTGGTGGTGACCGTGGCCGTGAGGTCCCGGTCGTGGACCTCGGTGTGGTGCTTCGGGCAGAGCAGGGCCCCGTTGGCGACGGAGGTGGCGCCGCCGTGTCGCCAGTGCACGACGTGGTGGGCGTCGCACCAGGTAGCGGGCACCGTGCACCCGTCGAAGCTGCAGCCCTGGTCGCGGGCGGTGAGGGCCAGGCGCTGACCTCGGGTGAAGAGGCGCTGACTGCGCCCCACGTCGAGCGGCTCGCTGTCACGGCCGAGCACCATGGGGACGATCTCGGCGTCGCAGGCCATCCGGCGCACGACGCCGGGCGACAGGACGTCGCCGGTCAGTGTCGTGCCGGTGCCGCGGACGTCGTCGACGAGGGTCTCGAGGTCGATGAGGACGACGACCTTGGCCTTGTCGGTGGTCGGGACCCCGTCTGCCGAGGCGACCCCGCGCTGCACCATCGTCAGCAGGGCATCCATCCGGCGTCGCGCGGGAGTCCGGTCGTCGGGCGTGACCGTGTGGCCGTGCTCGTCCTTCTCGGGGCAGGGGATCGACAGCGGGTCGATCGCGGCCTTGAGCACGGCGGCGCCCTCGGGGTCGAGCACCCCGCGCAGACCCACCATGCCCGTGGCGTTGGGCGGCGTGAACCACAACCCCCGGGCCTCGCGCCGGCCACGGTCGAGCCGGTCCTCGTCGCGGGGTGGTCGGACCTGCTCGGTGTGGTGCCGGACGAGCCGTGCGAGCTCCTCGGGACGCAGCCGCGGTGCCTGCTCGGTGAGGTCGGCCAGCGTGGTCGTGAGGTCGTCGGGGTCGGCGACCGGGCTCGTGCGCGCATCGAACTCGACGATCTGCGCGGCGTTGCCGACCGTGACCTGCTGGGTGGCGACGAGCAGCCGCAGCCGCGCCCACCGCGACTCGGCGAGGGCGGTGCCGACGGTGACGAACGCCTTGGCCTGCCCGGCGGTCAGCGACGGATCGTGGCGGCGCAGCCAGTCGGTGCGCGACAGACCGTCGGGGGCCTCGATGCCGCGTGACACGAGCTCGGAGACGATCGTGACGAGGGTGACCTCGTGCGTGCGTCGTTGCCGGGCCACCCGCTCGGCGGCGGCGGTCAGCTCGGCCTCGGCGTGGCGGGTCAGGCCCAACCCGGCAGAGGCCTCGACGACGATCGCCTCGTCGAACCTCGACGATCCTGCGGTGCCAGTCTGCCCAAAGCCGTGTGCCGAGCCGGCGCCGTGCGCCGAGCCGGCGCCGTGCGCCGAGCCCGTCGCCCCCGGCGACCCCGGCGACCCGGTGGTCACGGCACCCGCGGCCGCATTCGCCCGGGCACGCAGCGAGGTCGACTCGACCCACGCCGGGTCGTCGACCATCTGCGCGTAGTCGGACGCGTCGAGCCACCTCGGGTGCCGCAGGTCCACGTGCTCGAGCGAGTCCGCCGCGGTGTCCACCAGACCAGACCACGGGCCCGTGACCCCCGGCTCCGGACGAGCACCAGGTGCTGCCCGTCGTGCCCAGGAGACCGACCGACCCGCAGGCGTAACGGCCTCGGCCGAGGGTGACGGCGTCCGAGCTGCGAAGCGCTCCCAGAACCCGCCCTTGGCCACCCCACCCGTGGCGCGCTGTCGCGCCTCGAGGTCGGTGAGCCGGCTCCTCAGGAGCTCGAGCGTCGTGGGATCCCCTGCCATGTAACGACTTTAGACGCGACCACCGACAGTGCTTCGACCCCGCGCGAGCCATGGAGGAAGGCCGGACCCAGCCCCGGGACTGTCCTGCAACCACAGCGCCCACCCAGCCACAACCCAGCCGTCGACCAGCCGTCCACCAGTGCGCGTCCAGCGGTTGCCCAGCCGCGACGCGGCCCGCGCTCGCCTGCCGCCCGCAGGCACACGGCATACGCAATCGCCTGTGTCTCAACGAAACTCGCGTTCGGCCACGACGGCGCTCGCCCGGGAGTACCGTCCGAAGGTCGGGGGATCGTCACCGTTCACGAGACCTTGGAGAGGTGCACCATGGGCAACACCCGTCGGCGGAGGGTGGCCGTGCTGGCCAGTCTCGGCCTCGTCTCCTTCGCGTTCACGGCGGTGCCGGCCATCGGGCCGGCGAGTGCGGCGCCGCCGGGACACGCCCACGCCTCCCCGCACCTCAAGCACGCCCAGCCGCTACGGGTCAACGAGCTGCTCGACGGCCGCGACGAGGACAACGGCGCGCCCGAGCCCACGATCTCGGCGCTGTGCCAGAGCTTCCTCGGGGCGCCGAACCCCTACGCCAACCCAGCGCCGAACGTCGACGCGATCGTCGGCGACTCGATCGTGCAGGTCGGCTCGCAGGCGGGCTGCGCGGCCGCGCAGAACGAGACGACGGTGGCCGTCGACCCGGCCAACCCGCGTCACCTCGTGGCCGGCGCCAACGACTACCGCCTCTTCAACTCCCGTGAGGCACGCAACGACTCCTACGGCTTCGCCTACACCTCGCTCGACGGCGGGGCGACGTGGACGAACGTCGCGCTGCCGCACCTGACCTTCCAGACAGGCGCCACGGGCGCGCTGTCCGACATGGACGCGGCCGGTGACCCGGCGATCGCCTTCGGGCGCAACAACACCGTCTACTACGCCAACATCGCCTTCAGCCGCCTCAACGACGGCAGCGCGATCACCGTCAACGTCTCGCACGACGGCGGCTTCACGTGGAGCGAGCCGACGATCCTGGCGCTCGACGGTGCCGACGCGAACGGCAACCCGGTGCCCACCGACTTCTTCAACGACAAGGAGTGGGTCGGCGTCGACCAGAACAGCGGCGCGGCCTACGTGTCGTGGACCCGCTTCGGACCGAGCGGCTCACCGATCGTCGTGACCAAGTCAATCGACGGCGGGACCACGTGGAGCGCGCCCACCTCGGTGACGCCGGCCTTCACACCGGGCGGCGTCACGCCCTTCGACCAGGGCTCGTTCCCGCTCGTGGGCTCCGACGGTGCCGTCTACATCGCCTACGAGGGCGCGGTCTGCCAGACCCTCGCGTGCGACCAGGCCACCGACCACGACGCCGTCATCGTCGCGAAGTCGACCAACGGCGGGGCGAGCTTCGCCAGTCGCGAGGTGTCGGCCGACTTCGACTTCCCGTTCAACGCCGACGTGGGCAGCCCGACGCTGACGGGCGAGAACTTCCGGATCAACAGCTACCCGTCGATGGCCATCGACCGGACGAACAACCGCCTCTACGTCACGTGGGCGGACGACCGGAACGGCTCCTACGACAGCTCCGGCCAGTCGACGAAGACCAACGGTGACGTCTTCGTCGCGACCTCGGGCAACGGGGTGCAGTGGCAGGCGCCGGTGCGGCTCGGGTCGTCGGCGGACGAGGTCTTCCCGGCCGTCGCCGCCTACAACGGACGGGTGGCCGTCTCGACGTACACCCGGTCGTTCGACACCGGCGGCATCGGCCTCGACGTCGTCATGAACGGCGCGACCGGCATCGGCAACATCAAGAAGTCGCCGACGGTGCGCGTCACGACGCAGACGAGCAACCCGCAGGTGCAGTTCGTGACCGTCGGTGCCGTCTCGGGCCAGGTGCTGCAGGGCGCGTTCATCGGTGACTACACGAGCATCGCGATGGGCAGCGACCTCGTCGCCCACCCGGTGTGGACCGACTTCCGCGGCAACCCGACGCTCACCGGGTCGACGCCGAACCAGGAGGTCTACAGCGCGTCGATGCCAGTGCGGTGAGGGAGACGTTGAGAGGGCACTGAGACGGCGCTGACGCGCTGATGGCGAATGCCGGTGGGCGGGTCCGTCCCCGCCCACCGGTGCGTCCGGGGACGGAGTGATCGGCCGACGTCAGGTCAGTGAGCGGATCGAGCCGCGCACCTGCAGGGGCATCTGGACGAGGTGCTCGCCGGGCGTCGGGTCGGGGTCGAGCAGCAGCTCCAGGGCGCGCCGTCCCATCTCGAGGTAGGGCAGGCGAGCCGTGGTGAGGCCGGGCCGCAGGTAGGCGGCGATCTGGTCGTCGTCGAACGAGGCGATCGAGAGGTCGTCGGGGACGCGAAGCCCCTTCTCCTGCATGGCCTGCTGGGCGCCGAATGCGACACGGTCGTTGAGGCAGAGCAGGGCGGTCACCGGGGCGCCGGAGTCGAGCACGGCCTTGGCGCCGTCGTAGCCGTTCCACGGCTCCCACTCCTCGATGTCGGCGACCGCGGCGGGCGTCACCCCGGCCTCGTCGAGGGCACGGTGGATGCCATCGAAGCGGCGGCCGATCGTGACGGAGATGCGGGGCGTGGTGCGGGCGACGGGAGCGTTGCCGATGATGGCGATCCCGTCGCGGTGGCCGGCGTCGAGCAGGTGGCGGGTGACGGCGTACCCGGCCTCCTCCTCGGACGGCAGGACGGCGACGGGGATGTCGGGGTTGACGCAGTTGACGGTGACGGCGCGCATGCCCTCCGGCAGCGGCGGGAGGTCGATGAGCCGGGCCGAGAGGGCGCCGAAGATGAGCCCGTCGACCTGCCGGTCGGCCATCGCCTCCATCGCCTTGCCCAGCTGCTTGGGGTGGTTGAAGGTCTCGGCGATGAGCACGCCGCGATCGCTCTCGTCGGCGGCGTCGAGCAGGCCGCGGATCATCGCGGAGGCGAAGCGGGTGACCGTGACGTCGTCGGAGATGAAGCCGACGGTGCCGGTCGTGCCGAGGCGCAGCGAGCGGGCCTGGGCGTTGGGGCGGTAGTTGAGGTCGCGGGCCGCCTCATGGATGCGCGCTACGGCGTCGGCCGACAGGCGCGATCCTGGGCGATTGTTGAGCACGAGGCTCACGGCCGTCTTGGACAGTCCTGCTCGCGCAGCGACATCGGCGAGCGTCGGTCGCTTCGTCACAGCCATCCCCTTCGTCGCCGCCTCGCCGCCTCGTCGCGTCGGTGCGGGTGCCGCGCCGGTCCGCATGTCGCACGAGTGCGTATGCCGTGTGGCCCACGTCCAGCGGCGCCCGCCGTCAGCGTACCCCACGGTAGGTCTATGGCGAACGCATATCCGCTGGTGAAAAGGTTTTAGCAGGGTCTTGTGCTGTCCTGTCCAGAGGGTCTACATTCCGGTGCTGAAAGGTTTTAGCACTGACGCTGACCTTCCCACCACGGAGGAACCGATGAAGCTCACCCCCACCACCAAGCGCGTCGCCGTCGGCCTGCTCGCCGCGGCGTTGCCCCTCTCCATGGCCGCCTGCACCAAGGGCGGCAGCTCCAGCTCCGGCGGCGCCGGTGGCGAGCTGACGATGTGGACGCACAACGCCGGCAACAAGGCCGAGCTCGCGGCGATCACGAAGATCGTCGACGACTACAACGCGAGCCAGCAGAAGTACAAGGTCAAGATCCAGGCCTTCCCGCAGGACAGCTACAACCAGTCCGTCGTCGCGGCGGCCGCCTCCAAGAAGCTGCCGTGCATCCTCGACATCGACGGCCCGAACGTGCCGAACTGGGCGTGGGCCGGCTACCTGGCGCCGCTCGACGGCCTCGACGCCACGCTCTCGAAGTACCTCCCGACGGTGCTCGGCAAGTGGGACAACAAGACGTACTCCTACGGCTACTACGACGTCGCGCTCGTCATGGTCACGCGCAAGACGATCCTCGACAAGTACGGCATCCGCGTCCCGACCACCGACTCCCCGTGGACGAAGGACGAGTTCGACGCGGCGCTGACGAAGATCAAGGCGTCCGGCGACTTCCAGAACCCGCTCGACATCGCGACGAGCTTCACCGGCGAGTGGTGGCCCTACGCGTACTCCCCGATGCTCCAGAGCTTCGGCGGCGACCTCATCAACCGCGATGGCTACAAGACCGCCGAGGGCTCGCTCAACGGGCCCAAGGCCGTCGAGTGGGCGACGTGGTTCCGCAGCCTCGTCACCGACGGGCTCGTGCCGCTCAAGTCCGGCGCCGACCCGGCCAAGGACTTCATCAACGGCAAGTCCGCGATCCTCTACAACGGCACGTGGACGGCGGTCGACACCCGCAAGGCCTTCGGCAAGGACACCCTCTTCCTCCCGCCGCCGGACCTCGGCACCGGCCCGAAGATCGGTGGCGGGTCCTGGCAGTGGGGCATCTCGCAGAACTGTGCCGACCAGGCCGGCGCGCTCGACTACATGAAGTTCGCGGCGCAGGACAAGTACGTCGCGAGCGTCGCCCGGGACACGAACAACATCCCGGCGACGGACGCCGCGGCCGCGCAGGTGAAGGGCTACGAGAAGGGCGGGGAGAACGAGATCTTCCTCGACTACGCGAAGAAGTTCGCCGTGCTGCGACCCGTGACCCCCGGCTACCCGTTCATCGCGACGGAGTTCACGAAGACCGCGCAGGACATCCTCAACGGCGCCGACCCCAAGCAGGCGCTCGACCAGGCCGTCAAGAACATCGACGCCAACCAGAAGTCCAACGGCTACTTCCAGTGAGTGACTGACATGTCCACCATCACCGCTGCCGAGAACGCGTCGGCGACCACGCTTCGGGAGCGCAAGCCGGCCAAGGGCTCCCGCTCATCGACCACGACGGCACTGCTCATGCTGCTGCCGGCGGCGGTCCTGCTCATCACCTTCCTGCTCATCCCGATCGGGCTGACGTTCGGGCTGGCGTTCACCAACGCCCGGCTCATCTCGCCACGGCCGGCCGAGTTCATCGGCACCGACAACTTCGTCCGCCTCTTCCAGGACGAGACGTTCTGGAAGTCGCTGCGCAACACGATCGTCTTCGCCGTGGTCATCGTGCCGCTGCAGTCGGCGTGCGCCCTCGGGCTGGCGCTGCTCGTCAACGTCAAGATGCGCGGGGTCAACTTCTTCCGGACCGTGTACTTCCTGCCGGTCGTCACCTCGATGGTCGTCGTGTCGATGCTGTGGCTGTTCATGTACCAGAAGAACGGGCTCATCAACGAGGTGCTGCTCAAGTTCGGGATCGTCGGGCCGGACTGGCTCGGCGACCCGAAGACGGCGCTGCTCGCGATCATCCTCATGTCGGCGTGGCAGGCGATGGGCTTCCACATGGTCATCTGGCTCTCCGGGCTGCAGACCATCCCCGCCGACCTCTACGAGGCGGCCGACCTCGACGGGGCCGACACCTGGCAGAAGTTCCGCTACGTCACGTGGCCGGGGCTGCGCGCGACCCGCACGTTCATCCTCATCACGATCACGATCTCGGCGTTCGCCCTGTTCACCCAGGTCAACATCATGACCCAGGGCGGACCCCTCGACTCGACGTCGACGCTCGTGCTCATGGCGGTGCGCACCGGCTTCCAGCAGCAGCAGACCGGCTACGCGTCGGCGATCTCGCTCGCCTTCTTCGTGCTCGTGCTGGCCGTGACGCTGCTCAACCGCTACGTCACCCGAGACAAGGACGTCGTCCGATGATCGCCACCCTCACCACCGGCACGAGCGGCACCGAGGGCCTGGCCCACGTCGCCGAGACCGCCGCCCCCGAGCAGCGCCGTGGCGGCGACCGGCCCCACCCGGCCCGGCACGCCCTCGGCCTGCTGCTCCGGATCGTGCTCTGCCTCGTCTTCGGTCTGCCGCTGGTCTTCATGGTCGTGTCGAGCTTCAAGCCCGACCTGCAGATCTTCGACGACCTCGGCAGCTTCAAGGCCTTCCTGCCGACCGGGGACATCTCGACGGACAACTACACCGGCGTCTTCGGGCGAGTGCCCTTCGCACAGTTCATGACGAACTCCGTCGTCATCACCGTCGTCACCGTGGTGCTGGGGATCGTCGTCAACTCGATGG
Source organism: Terracoccus sp. 273MFTsu3.1 (assembly GCF_000383675.1). Lineage (GTDB taxonomy): Bacteria > Actinomycetota > Actinomycetes > Actinomycetales > Dermatophilaceae > Terrabacter. The sequence goes on from NZ_KB911820.1 coordinate 392,347, forward strand.
CGGCCTTCGCCCTGTCGCGCATCGGCTTCCGCGGTGCGGGAGCGGTGCTCGGGATCATCCTCGCGACGCTCATCGTGCCCTTCGAGACGCTGGCGCTGCCGCTGCTGTGGTGGTCGAACCAGCTGCCCTTCCTCGGGCCGGACGGCATCTCGCAGGGCTGGCTCGACACCTACCAGGTGCAGATCATCCCGTTCATCGCCAACGCCTTCTCGATCTTCCTCTTCTACCAGTACTTCGACTCGATCCCGAAGGAGCTCGACGAGGCGGCGAAGGTCGACGGCGCCGGATGGTTCCGGATCTACCGGAGCATCGTCATGCCGCTGTCGGGGCCCGCGATCGCGACGGTCGCGATCCTCACCTTCCTGCCCATGTGGAATCAGTATCTCTGGCCGCTCATGGCGGTGCAGACCGAGGAGCTGCGGCCGGTCATGGTCGGCATCGACTACTTCAAGCAGCTCAACACCTCGTGGGGTCAGATCATGGCGTACGCCACGATGATCACCGCGCCGGTGCTCGTCCTGTTCGTCGCCTTCCAGCGGTCGTTCATCAACTCCATCGCCAGCTCTGGCGTGAAAGGCTGAATCGTGTTTCGTCTCCCCGAGGCGTGGGTGTGGGACTTCTGGCTCGTCGACGACGGATCGGACTATCACCTGTTCTTCCTGTACGCGTCGCGTGCTCTCAAGGATCCGCACGCGCGGCACTACCGGGCGTCGATCGGGCATGCGGTGTCTTCTGACCTGGTCCACTGGGAGCGGGTGGTGGATGCGCTCGTGCGGTCGGACGCGCCGGCGTTCGACGAGCTCGCGACGTGGACCGGGTCGGTCGTGCGGCACCCGGACGGGCGGTGGTTCATGTTCTACACCGGGGCCCGCCTCAACGAGCACGGCGCCAACGTGCAGTCCATCGGGTATGCCGTGTCGTCCGACCTCTACACGTGGGACAAGGCGCCCGGGCCGGTGCTCGAGGCGGACGGTCGCTGGTACGAGAAGTGGGCGCCGCCACCCGAGGGGAACTGGCACGACGAGGCGTTCCGTGACCCGTGGGTGGTGGCTGATCCGGACGGGGACGGGTGGCACATGCTGATCACGGCTCGTTCTGCTGTCGGGCCTGCTCACGATCCCTCGGATCGGGTGGACCGGGGGATCGTGGGGCACGCGTGGTCGGCGGACCTGGAGAACTGGGAGCTGCGGGAGCCGCTGTCTGAGCCTGGTGCTGGGTTCGGGCAGCTCGAGGTGTTCCAGACGCATGTGGTGGAAGGGAAGCAGGTGCTGCTCTTCAACTGCGCGGTGGGGGACATGCCCGAGGCGGCTCGGGCAGCCGGCATCACGGGTGGGGTGTGGATCGCGCCTGCCGAGTCGGTGCTGGGGCCGTATGACCTGGCCGGCGCTCAGGAGATCGACGACCCGTCGCTTTACGTCGGCAAGTTCATCGACGACCGCGAGACCGGCGAGACCAAGTTCCTCGCCTTCCGCAACGAGACCGGAGGCCAGTTCATCGGCGAAGTCACCGACCCGTGCACCGTCACATGGCGAGCCGGCCGAATGTCCTTCGCCACGGGCTAGCCGGGAAGTGCCTGTAGGTCAGAGTTTGGCTACCGCGCGTCGTCACTTCACGGAGACCCCTAGAAGGCCGGCGACGACCTCCGCCAACTTTAGTGCGAGATAAGGAGGCACGGCGTTCCCCACCTGGTGGTACTGCTGGGTTCTATTACCGCAGAAGAAGTAGTCGTCGGGGAATGTCTGCAGGCGGGCGGCCTCCCGCACTGTCAAGCTCCGCATCTGGCCGGGGTCTGGGTGGATGTAATAGTGGCCGTCCTTGGAGATGTGCGACGTGACTGTCGTGCTTGGGTTCTTCCACGCCTGCACCCGGAATCTGTCGGTGAAAGGAGCGTCTAGATTGCGCGCGTTGGCGTGGTTCGGGACGAGAGCCTCTGGAAGCTGGCCTAGCTTCACTGTCGTGCCCGTAGCCGCCTTTGCGGCGAGGTATGCGTACCTCATGAGATCACTGACCATGTGTCCCCGAGCCTCGTGCTGGACGATCGCTCCGATTCCCGCCTTTGTCAGCCATCTTTCGAGTTCACCGTCAGCATGCGCTGGGGCAGGCCCGCCGAGGGCCCACCCGGTTTCGGCGAGGCGGGGCCGGTGTCCCTTGGCTACGCCGGCCGTCCGAAGACCGGCTTCCCGAACCTCTCGCCACACGTTGAGGTCATCTTGGCGCGAGGGGCTGATGCGCGACCGTATGCGTGGCAGGTGCCCGATGGCCTGCTCGACGGTAGATGCAGTCGAGGGGTGAAGGATCTTGGAACGGGCCGCTGCGATGTCACTGCGTACCCCGAGCAGGATCACTCGGTGACGCCGTTGGGGCACGCCGTAGTCCTCGGCCCGGATGACGTAGTCGCCCGGCGTCAGGCCCGAAAACAGTGCGGAGCTGTCGTCGCTGACAACGAAGGAGCGGATCTCGTATCCGTCGCCTGCGCTTGCGAGGTCGTCCAAGATCATCGTGAAGAGGCGTTGTCCACGGTGCGTGTGCGAGAGCAGCCCTTTGACGTTCTCCATGACGAAGACCGGGGGGCGATGTGTCGTGATTATGTCCAGGTACTCCCTGAAGAGGAAATGCTTGACGTCGTCCTCGAAGTCCGGGTCGTGGGTGCGCCGTGCGCGTCCAACCAGTGAGTACGCCTGGCAAGGGGGTCCACCGATCAGGACCCACGGGCCTTCCTCGGCTGACCTGGTCCGAAGCGCTTCCCTGATGTGTGATGAGGCCTGTGTACGGTTTGTTGGTCCGAGCTCGAGCTCAAGCACCTCTTTGTGAGCGTGGTTGAGCGCCACCTGAGCGTCGCGTTCGGACGCGAAGTCCTCCCACGAACTATTCCCGCGCAGGAACGACTTGTATCGCGCCAGCGCTCGCTCAGAGTCGCGCAATCCCCGCACCGCCGCGCGCAACCGGAGTGTCCTGCACGCTACGGGGTCCATCTCGATGGATGCAGCTGTGGAGAACACGGCCTCGTCATCGCGACCGAGCAAGCTGCAGAAGCCCTCGTTCAGTCCGCCGGGTCCAGCGAAAAGGTCGATGACAGGAACAGGTTCCACTAGACCTCCAGAGTCAGAAGAAGGCTCGCCGGCTGGTTTCGAGCTGATGCCAGGTTACCAGGCTGGCCAGAGCGATGCTGGCGCCCGTCACATGGCGCCCCAACTCCGCCGCGAGATCGTCCTGCTCCAGCCAGCGGTGGTTCGGGCGGCGGTGCCTCTATCGTGCCGCTCTGGCGATTGCGACGGGCCCGATGGCCGTAGGCCTGCAGCGGCACAAACCGCGGATGCAACTATTAGCCCCACGGCAGAAAGCTGCCTGCGTGGGCAGCCGCCCGGGAACCTCGGACCAGCGGACGTGACGCCTCAGCGAAATCCGCTATCCATTGCGCGCTGATGAATGCCCAAAAGGCGTGCTGCTTGGCGCTCGCTCGGCACTTTCGGTCGTGCTCCAGTCATCAACCCAACAATATCGTTGTCGGCCGGCGACAAGAGCCGGTTCTCGCGACAAAAAGCGTGAACTTGCTTCCATTCGTCCACGCTGATCTCGAAGATCCTAGACAGTGCCGCAATGTTGGTATCAATCCTCTGTGTAGCCCGAGCGTCCTTGTGGACTTCAGCAGCGACGCTGGCCAAAACCAGTTCGCCTGCGAGGCTGGAGGGAAGTTCATATTGAACCTTCTTGACCAGTTCCCAGCACTGCTCCCGCTTGGCCCACTCGGTCACGTTCTGGATCGGACGCTGCTCTGCGGTTAGCACGCGGAAGCAGAGATGAGCGATGTCTAGGCATGCCTCGAGTAGAGCGGCAGAGGGGTCCTGACGGTTCCAGATCGCGAGAAAATCTAGGCGAGCACCCCGCGCTTGGGTTGCGATGGCATGTGCCAACTTGGCCATTGTGTAGGCAACAATGTTTGCCAAGTAGCCAGACTGGTACCACTCGCTCTTCGCCACCCGCGCTCGAATAGCCTGGAACAAGATGGCTTTCGCGACCAGCTCTTTAAAATATGCCTCGTTGAACTGTGTGTCGTTGCTGGCCCATCGATCCGCAACCGAGTTTGCGAACGCAAGGAAGTTCTTCTGGGCTCCGGCGCTCACCTTGTGGGGTTCTTGGCCCCATGAAACCGAGTATTTGGCGGCATCTGTCTTGGTAATGAGCTGAGCTCTGGGATACACCGCTTCGAACTTTTTGGCCTCAGCAGGGGAAAGCTTTGCCCTTTCGTTCTGGTACTGACCGCGGGTTCGCTCGTAGAACCACTTCGTCTGGAAATGGGTTCCGGCCATGCTGGGCACCAGAACCTGTCGTGACAGGGTCTCCATCCGGACATGGAACGGGCTGTTCGAGAAGAAGTCGGCTTCACTAATCCGATTCTGACTGTTCGCGTAGCGCGAGACGTTTGGAACCAAGTCGACAGCATTCTCAGGCTCGACCACGACGAGCTTCATCTGAACATGGACCTTGGAGAGATCGGGCTTCGGAGAGCTGTCCCGACGCACGTAGAACAATGACGCCGTCGTTTGACCGCCGTTGACAATCTGAAGGTCGCGCACGCGGAGGATGGATCCATCTGGCCCAGTCTCGACATCGGTTGCGGTGGCAGTCACGCCGTTGTTGTAAGCTAGGAATAGATGTGGATCGCTGAGGATTGTCGTGCGGATGCCCCTATTGATGTTTCCCCGTCCACTCAGGAATGATCGCACATTGCTTTCCAGCAGCCGGCTTCCGTACCGGCCATACAAGTCAGCAAGAAGGTTGCCAGGAACGGCCGCCAAGTAGGTCTCAAACTCCCCCTCCCCGCGCACGGTCAAAGCCGGAACGCCGCGTGCGCTCCACTCGGTGAGGTCAAGGTCGAGTTGAGCGCGTCCTTGGGACGAAGTGGCTAAAGCCTCCAACCGTTGCAGGTCCCAAATGTGGAAGTCTACCGGGACGTCGCCCACGCTGGTCGAGGGCAAACTGGCTACCCGTGACCCAAGGGTGAGGTCGGTGAAGAGGTAGAGGCGAAAGCGCGTGATGGCTCGACCTCTGCTGTGTATGTCGCGTGCAAGCTGGACTGCAGCCTCAGATGGCTCTCGGTCTAAGGGAAACGTGCCGGCGACGGCATCGCGCAAGTAGGCCTCGAGCAGGCCGAAGAGGCGTTGGACTTCGGTGTTGCCCATGGTCCCCTCAACGCCAGAACCATCGAAATGCGAGATGGCAAGGGCGACCGAGTCGTCCGTGTCGCCGAGGTCGTGACCGTCGACTCCACTGTTGCGACGGCCACTCTGACCTCTGAAATGGATCGGGATGAGGTTTTCGATTTCTTCAGCAGCGGCCATTCGCTCGGCCATCTCGGTCATGAATGCGGAAGCAGTCAGATCATTGTCAACATCGGCCCGCACCTCGACTGTGTTCAGTAGCTCCAAAAGAAACTCATTCACGATTCATTCCCCCGTCCACCATCCAGGCTTCCAATCCTCGAACGTCCAATTGATACCGCACAGAGCTGACTGGGCTCGGCATGTCGTGGGACCGGAGGCTCGGAAAGTGCGAGTTCACACGAAACACGGTCGCGTTCTGCAACGTGAAACACATCTCCGAATAGTAGTGATCAGACAGGTCCACCCCGAGTCGAGAGACCAAGAGATCGAACAGGTGGCGTTCGGCCGGGTTGACGCCGAGGGCCGCCCTCCATGACTGCACAAGATCGACAAGCGAGCGAGCGCCCGGGGAGTCGATCGAGCGTTCGTCAAGATCGAACACGACTAAATGCAATGTCTTGTCCGCAGGATCAAGCTGCTCCACGGACGACACCTTGACCGTGGTCGCCTTGGACCGTTTGGCCTTGACTTCCCAAACGTGCCCGGAGGGGAAAGTGAAATCCTGAACGCCGCCAAGGGGGCCTGACCATGAGCGCACGATTTCGGCACGAGATCGACCTTGGCTTACGACTGTCTCGCCCGCCCACAACTCCGCCACGAGACCTCGGAGCCTCTCGAGTGTCAGGCGCTTGGGAGGATGCGGCCGAAAGAGCACCTGCCATTGCGCAAGGGCAAGCAGAAACTGGTCGATGGGCGCCAGGCCTGCTCTGGGCACGGCTGACCGCTCGGCCAGATCTACGCCCAGTCGCACGAAAGTAGGGAACAGCGATTGGTCGACGAGTGTCCAAGTAGTGGCCCAGCGTCCGTCCTCGCGCCGGGAGGATGAGGTGGTGACGTCACGACTCAGATCCTCCAGTTCCGGATCTTGGGCGGTGATGAGCACCATCACTGCGCGCCCCTTCTCGTCTGCACCGAAGAGCAGGTTCAGCGGGTGGCTCGGATCGAAATACTTCTTCGCCGGCGACCTGTCTGAACAGAGTCGCGCCCACTGGACCTCGACGTCGTCAGTCTGCATCCGTGCCCCATTCCAACTGCGCAAGCCACCCCTGCTGCGCAACGGTATTGATGATGTAATCGGCGTCGGTGGACGTGTCCTTTACGTCCACGTGGCGGCCAGGTATCGCGATCTTTGTTGCTACGACTAAGTGCTCACTGACGTGATTAAGCCCCAAAGGCGCCTCGTTGTCCTTCCACTTCGGTCTTAGCGGATAGAGCATGAGGACTGGCCGTGGCAGACAGTGGTAGAACGCGGTCTCCGGAACACCCTTGGGACGCTTCCCCTCCGGCCACTTCTTTGAGTTCCAAAATGCGGCCGTTGCTCGTTCCTTGGCCTCCTTCGATATGAAGTTGAGGGATGCCACATCCGAGGAGCCCGCCAGCCTGGCCGAGCCGCCCGACACTCGGAGGACATTGCCGTCCGACGCCGTCAACATGCGCTCGGGCGGATAGATCGGAAGTCCAAGTCGCGTATCGCGATCGCCGGTCTTCCTGCCGTTGGCAAGTACGACATCCCATTTCTGCATACTGGGTGATTTCGCATTGCGCACGAATGTCTGGAGGTTATTTCCCGTCCAGATGAGCTCGGCTTGATCCGTCACCAATGCGTCCAAATAGTCGGCAATTGTCGACTTCGCCACTCCGCGCCAAGCCGGCCAGTCCATGCGATTCGCCGGTTCGGTTGGTGCGCCCATAGCGGTCAACAGCATCCTCAAAGCTGATTCGTTCTGAGCGAGACTTACATCTTCACTACTGAGTCGAACGGTCTCGATTCTGCGGCCGCCAAGAGAGACTGATTTCTTGAAAGTTGTCGCTGCCTTCATCTTGTTTCGCGCAGTTACTAACAAGCTCTCAGGGTGCTTCTTGACGGCGAGCCCGAAGTCCGCTGGAGTCAGACGCTGTGCCTTCATCTCTGCGAGATCGTCTCGGAGCTCTCGAACGGCTTCGTCGACGAACCGGAACTGGTCGGCCACATCGGCTGTGATCCACAGTCTAGTTAAGTCCTGGAATCCGTCACGGTAACCGAACCATCGCGCCATCTGCATTAACGTGTCGAATGCGCCTGCTTGTCGGTAGAAGTAGCTAGTACTCAGGCCATCCAACGTCAGCCCTCGGCTTAACACGTCGCCGCCCACGGCGATCATGCGTGGCGGCTTGTCCCATGCCAGCTCTTGGTCGACTAAGGCCTTGTCGCGGTCGGAGTTCACCAAGGTCACGCGTATGTCGGCCACAGAGGCCCACAGCGAGTCGAGTATCTGGGTCCAAGTGAACTCCACATCCGAGTAGACCTGATCGTAGGTCTCTTCGAGGGACTCGAGGTGCGAATTGGGTTGCCCGTCGGCGTAGGCGGCGGCATGGAACTCCGCAGCGTTGCGTAGCTCGACGGCGTATTGCTCGACTAGTTCATGAACCTGACGCTGGATGTTCTTGAAGCGTGACACGTTCACTAGCATCGAGCGCCCGCCACCATGGCCGCGGAGATCCCTGACCGCCGTGGCGATCAGGAACGTTCTGACCGCCAATTTCAGGCTCGGTGGAAGCCCGGGCACGGAGTCGTTCGACTTGTGCCGGCTGGGCACGTACGCCTCGGCATCCGTCACATCCATCAGCCCGCCGTCGAAAACGTCATCGCTGGTGCCGAACGTCGCGGTGGCGCCCACGTAGTTGGTGGGTGTCTCGAGACTGTAGACGTAATCGCGGGGGAACAGGTCGTTTTGGTGATCGTGATCGATGAATATGTTTGCGAAGGGCGTCGCGGTGAAAGCGATATATGAGCTGCGTGTGAACTTCCCGAGGATGCCCCGGATCGCCGCGTTGATTGCCGTGGGCGACTCCTCGGCGCCTGTGTTCACGGACGCGTAGTCGGACTCATCGTCAAGGAGAAGAAGCGGCAAGTCGATCCGGCCCGTGGTGCCCGCCTGTTGGCCCAGCCACTCTTGAACGGCGTTTAGTACGCTCTTGTTCTTCTTAAGGACGAAGACATACGGAGATGGCGTGTTTTCCGAGACGGTGATGCTGGATGCCATCAGGCTGGACTTGCGGAAATCCTGCATCACCGTGGTCATGCTTTGAGCGTCGGCAATCGTCTCGTTCAATAGACCGATGCCAACGAACTTCTTACTTGCTTGCTGGCTATTTTGACCGCCCTTCTGTGCTATTAGTCTGGTGTCGCGCCCGATGAATGCCTCATCCAAACGTTCCTGAGTCTGCTGCCTGAGGCTCTCTGTGCTTCCGGCAAGTACGATGATCAGTCGGTACCCCGCATCAGCAGCCTTGTTGAATAGCCCGAGATACGTCCCGGTCTTGCCTGACTGGACATCACCGATGACCAAACCACGGCGGCCCCATGTGCCTCCCGCTTTTGGATCGCCTACGAGGTCGAGGATCTCGTCGGTGAGGTGTCCCAGCTTGTCCACGACCTTCGGAGGCCGACCGTTCTGCAGGAGCCATTGCTTGTACGCCTTCCAGCGTGACCATTCGATTTCGCTCCGCATTCCCGGAAGCCAAGAGACGAAGTCCTCCGATGTCACGGCGGTGCCCAGATCGACGTCGATCTGCAGCCGTTGGATGAGCTCACGCGTCATCGAATCGATCTCGTCGGCAGACGCGGCAGGAGCCAGGACCGGTTGTAGGCCGGCGACCATGTCACGAAGCTCCTGCTCTGTGTGCAGACCTGTGCTCAACGCTCCGCTGACCGCGAGCTTGAGCTGTTCCATTGCCACGCTCTCAGCCACGTACGGCCTCCTTGAGGATGTCAGCGCCCCGGGGGTGACCGCTGAATGGTTCGACGTTGATCATGGCTGCGACGAAAGCGTCGCCGGTGGCGGATGGACCGGCAGCGGTCGAATACTTAGTCCACATATCGCGCGCCATCTCTGCGATGGCGGATTCTCCCAAACCGTTCTCCATCACCTGATCCTTTGCCAGACGATTGAAGATATCGTCGCCAGGCATCGTCGCTTCGATCAGGGTCAGTAGCCGTCCCAGCTCGGCCTCTCCCTGTCCCCCAGACGCGACGACGGCGGCGTCCACGGCAGGATGGCTCCTGTTGAGTGAGTACGAGAATCCGTTCTCATGTGTGACGAGCTGCCAGACATGCTGAGTCGCGCTCTTCTCCTTGCGACCCTGCCAGTTGAGGGTGTTCTTGCTGGGCGTGGTCACACGTTCAGCGAACTTCTTCAATCGGCGACGCACCTCGGGGGGCGGCTGTGCGGTGGCCTTCTTGATGTCTAGTGCCCAAAGGTGGTCAAGCGAGTTGGGCACATCGACCTGAACTCTCGAGAGCTTGGCCATGTCCTGTCTCGGAAGGATTCGGAACCACGTTCCCCAAATGACGAGGCGACGGGCCCGATAGATGTAGAAGCCTTGGCTGTCACGAAGTTGTCCAGCCACTTGCAAACTGGCGCGGTCCGCTGAGGAAAGGGTGGTCAGCCGAGGCACGGTGAAGGGCTGGACCGTGACCGTGGAACCCTCCACCTTGAATGACTCGGACGGTAGGCGCTGTGTCCGGCGATGTGTGGAGAGGAAGGGGTCGATGGCGGGGATGGCGCGGCTGTTCAGCCTGATGACCAGCGCCCGTTTGGAGTCCCCGATGAACCGGTGGAAGATGAGGCCGAGATGATCCCTCACGCCCAGCATCGCGGAGTCCATATCGGCCGCCGTTTCGCCTGCGTGCGCTCGCAACTGGTCGAGCTCTCGCCAGAGAACGAGCGTGCCAGATTCGAGGGCCAGGAGTCGCTCCACCCCCGGAAGTGATTCCACCTCGACGGCGTCGAGGCGCAGTAGGGACCAGGTGCCTTCGCGCAAAAGGTGATCTAGGTTCCACGAGTAGGCGACCACGCCTTCACTCGTCTTGCTCACCAAGGTCATGTCGCGGCATTGCGAGAGTGAAGCCGTTTTTAGCCCTAGGCCAAAGCGGCCCAAGTCATGGGCAGGTCGCTGTTCGGTCGAGCTTCGGGCAGCGAGTCGCATCGCCTCTCGTGCCGCTTGACGTGACATGCCCGAGCCGTCGTCTAGTACTGCAACGAAGTCGTCAGGCTCGCTCGCGAACGAGATGTCGATTTGCGAGGCGCCGGCAGTGATCGAGTTATCCACGAGATCGGCGATCGCGGCTTCCAACGTGTAACCAACCGCTCTCATGGACTCCATAAGGTGCGGTTCGGGAGGGATCTGTTCCTCGGTTGCCATTGCCTCGTTGCTTCAGCTTCCTGTTTTCCGCCCCCTGATCTGGGCGCAGAGAAGGACGGGCGCCCCGATAGACCCTCGGAGCCCTGGGGAGCCCAACCATGCCATGAACCAGACATCTAGTGGTCGATCCTGTGAGGCGGTGTGTCCGCCTACTCTTGGCTTAGCCTCCGCTCGACTATGTCAGCCATCATCCTAGGCGCGAGGTGCTCCCAAACGCGTACGGGCTCCCACCCCGCGGCTCGAAGGGCACTGTCGGTGTCCTGATCTCGGATTCGGTTCGCCTCGATCTTCGCCAGCCACCAGTCTCGATTCCTGATCGGTGGAACGAAATGGTCAGGGCAGCCATGCCAAAAGCAGCCGTCGACGAAGACGGCCACGCGGGGTCTGGTAAAGGCGATGTCGACCCGCCGCCTTGGCAGCCCAGGCACGGGGTACTGAACACGGAACCGTCGACCTCGACGGTGCAGCTCGCTCCGTAGGGCAGTCTCGGGTCGTGTCCCCTCTCGGCGCTGCCGACGGAAGCGTTCACGGACTGCAGCGTCAATGGGAGGTTGCGGCGTCGGAGGAGCCGCTGGGGTGTCGGTGCTTGCAGGAATCGGACGTGCGTCCATGCGCTAAGCCTGGCAGCCGCGCCTGCCGACGCAGGTTTTCGCGTGTCACCATCTTCGAATGCTGCGAAGCGCCCGTAACCAAGGACCGCCTTGCTGCAGCCTACGATGCAGGGTCGTGAATGCTGGCGTTGATCGTTGCCGATGCACAGCGGAATCGACTATTGCAGTCTCCAGCCCCCAGATCGCTTGCCCGCTTTCGACGCCAAGACTCCGTCGTTCCGGAGATTCTGGGCCGCCCATCGGAGGTCGTATTGCCAAGTGAAAAATAGGTCTCCAGAAGCGCGCAACTCCGGCTCGTGGTGCTCCCAAACGTGTCGAGCCACCTCGACCACCGACATCTCGCGACCTTGCTCGCGAAGTGCTTGCACGATCCAACTCTCCAAGTCTCTTTTCTCAGCCACGGGGGCAGCTTGGCAGCTTGAGTCGGATGGGGGGTTCATTTGAGCGTGTCGCGAACTTTCATGTGGCGAAGGTGAGGTGATCACGCTTCCGAGTCCGCCAGTGACGTTGCGGATGCCGCCGCAAATCTCCTCGGCCGATGTGGTCTGAGCAGGGAAGTCGTCAACGCCGGCTCGCACCACCCGCCGGGCCACGTCGTGGTGGTCGAAGGCGGTGAACATCAGGACATGCGGCGCCTCAAGGCGCGCTTTCACTGCCCCGATCGTCTCGGTGCCGCCGACCCGCGCCATGCCGACGTAGAGCACGATGAGGTCGCAGGTGCCGCAGGCCAACGCGCACCATCGGGTTCGTCGCCCGATCTCCCGACAAGCAGAGCGATGCTCGGACGACCGCGAAGGTTAGCCAGAAGGTCTGCGACGGCCAGATCGAGCTCACCGGCACCAAGGTGCAGAAGGGCGTCAAGTCCGTCGGTGACCAGTACCTCAACGAGAAGGCGCAGGGCCAGTTCGTCCTCGTCAGCAATATCGGCGACGAGGCACAACTCCTCTCCGACTCGTCTCAGAAGGTGCGCGACGCCAAGGTCCGCGAGTTCCCCGCCGGCACTGGGGTGCGATCTACATCAAGGACAACAAGGTCTTCCTCTAGGAGATCAACCCCGGGAGCGCCGTCAAGAAGACCTCATCTTCGAAATGCCGAGGGCACCGAGCAGGCCGGCATCGAGCTGCACGACTCGCGCTTCTCCGACGGCGTCAACGTCCAGCTCGGCTGAGACGGCGTATGCCGCGGGGTTGGCGTCGCGTGGGGGGTCGGCTCCCACTACGAAGGGCAATTTCTTCAAACCGGCACGGGCATGATCTGCGACGTCCAAGATGAGCCTTTGCCTCAATGAGAAAGCGATCACTCGACGTGAACAGCCAAGACCTGCCCACGCCCAATGCGCCGACCAAGCCGACGATCCAGCTGCCGCCGCCCCTGGGGCAGCCGCCCCAGTCTTGGCCCCCCTCCGCTCCCCAGCCCCTGCCCCAGAAGCGTAGCAAGAAGCACCTGATCGGCTACCCGGTCACCGCCCTGCTGGCGCTCGGCATCGGGGCGGCGGGCGGTGGCAACGCCGACGCAACGCCGCCGGCCACAGCCTCGTCGACCGTGGTGGTCACGCAGACCGTCCCCGTGCCATCGATTGCGACTGCCACGCAGACACTTCGCGCGACCGTGACGGTGGCCGCCTCAAGGGCGCCTGTCGCGGTGGCCGCGCCGAAGCCCGCGAGCAAGGTCACCGTCCCAGATGGCGTGGGCATGAACTATCAGGATGCGCAGGACGCCTGGCGAGCCGCTGGCCTCCATGTCGCTCCGGCCGAGGACGCGACGGGCGCCCACCGGATCCCGGTCCTCGACGCAAACTGGGTCGTCCTGGCCCAGAACCTCCAGGCCGGCAGCAAGGTCGCCGTCGATTCTTTCATCATCGCGACGATCAAGAAGTACAGCGACAACTGACGGAGATTGGCCTCCACGATGATGTCGTCGGGGCCACGTTTCGTGTTCTCCCATGCGAAGGTGCTCTAGCTCGGATCTGATCGACAGAGAAGAGGGTGCGGTATGCCGCAGTACAAGGTCGTCGAGCTCCGCGAGGGGATGCTTGGCGGGAAGATGTCTGGGGACAAGCTTGAGAAGGTGCTCAACGAGTACGGCTCCAAGGGGTGGTCGCTGAAGGCGATCACGTCTGTCGACGTCAAGGGTCGTATCGGGCCCGGCGGCGTCAGCGGCGTCTTGGTGACTTTCGAAAAGGCTGAGCCGCCGACACATCCGTGAAGGTGCGACGCTCAGAATTCTGAGCGTCGCACCTTCACAGTTCCCAAGTCGCCGCAGCCGGCGCCGCGCTGGCGTCTCGTCGGCGCTAGCGCGTCAGTCGCAGTTTGGGCAGGGGCCGGAGACGGGCATCTCCATGAAGCACGTCGGGCAGACCGCGCCGCGCCGAGCCTCCGTGGCGGCCGTCGCCCGCGGCGTACTCGCCCGGACGACCCGCGCCTTCGCGGTCAACGTCGGCACCGCGTCGGCTGGCACGTCAGCCCCCCAGTGGCGGTAGCACTCGAGCCGCGCGGCGGCCGCGCTGTTCTCGCGCTCGAGCGGGTCCGCGATCGGGGCCTCGCCAGCAACACGCAGCGCCTCGTCGTAGCCGGCTCCGACCTGCCCATCGTCCTTGCGGACGACCAGGGACGCGAGCGGCGGCTCGTTGCGCACGTGGTTGACCTTGACCAGGTCGGCGAGCAGGGCGCCGATCCAGTTGCGCATCTGCGCCTTGGTCCGCAGCGACGAGCGGCGCTGGACCTCCTCGGCGAGCTCGGAGTAGGTGATGACGGCGTTGTAGCGACCCGCGGTCTCCACGAGCACCTCGTAGGCGTGCTTCGCCCAGTAGGGCTGGGCGAACTTCGGAGTCACGAACGTCTCGTGGTCAGACATGGTGAGCCATTCGATTCCTTCATGGTGCGTCGACGAAGTACCAGTCTCCACCCAACGCGACCCGGACCCCTACCCGGTCCTGCGCGACAGCCGCCCGGGCGCCGCCGACGGCCGGCGGAAAGGGTCACATCTCCGGGTCCGTCGTGGACTCCGCCGCGATCACGTGCATGACCGCGTTGATGAGGGCCAGGTGGGTGAACGCCTGCGGGAAGTTCCCCAGGTGGCGCCCCGTGTGCGTGTCGATCTCCTCGGCATACAGCTCCAGAGGCCCGGCAAACGAGAGCAGCTTGGCGCACAGCTCGTGCGCCCGCTTGTGCTCGCCGATCTCCGACAGTGCCGACACGAGCCAGAACGAGCAGATCGTGAAGGTCCCCTCCTCGCCGGAGAAGCCGTCGTCCGTCTCGTCGACGCGATACCGCAGCACGAGCCCGTCGACCGTCAGCTCGTCCGCGATCGCCAGCACCGTCGCCCGGATCACCGGGTGGTCCGGCGGCAGGAAGCGCACGAGCGGCGCCAGCAGCAGCGAGGCGTCCAGGGCTGACGACCCGTAGTACTGCGTCAGCACCCCACGCTCGTCGACCCCGTGCTCGAGGATGTCGGCCATGATCTCCTCGGCGGCCAGCTCCCACTCCGCGGCCTGCGAGTCCTCCCCGATCATCGACGCGAGCTTCGCGCCGCGGTCGACCGCGACCCAGCACATGATCTTGGACGACGTGAAGTGCTTGAGCTCGCCGCGCACCTCCCAGATGCCGGCGTCGGGCTCGCGCCAGTGCTTGAGCGCCGTCCGCACCTGCTTGCCGAGGATCGGCCAGATGCGCCCGTCGAGGTGGTCGGCCACCTTCGAGTGGAGATAGACCGAGTCGAGCAGCGCGCCCCAGACGTCGTGCTGCACCTGCGAGTGCGCGGCGTTGCCGATGCGCACGGGCCGCGAGCCGGCATACCCCGGCAGGTGGTCGAGCTCGAACTCCGGCAGCTCTCGCTCCCCGCCGATGCCGTACATGATCTGCAGGTCCTCGTCGCGCTCGGCCATGTCGGCGATGAACGAGAAGAAGTCCACTGCCTCCCAGTCGAACCCGAGCGAGTACATCCCCCACAGGGCGAAGGTCGCGTCACGGATCCACGTGTAGCGGTAGTCGTAGTTTCGTTCTCCACCAATGGTTTCCGGCAGTGACGTCGTCGACGCGGCGGCGATCGCACCGGTCGGCGCATACGTCAGGCCCTTGAGCGTCAGCGCACTCCGCTGGAGGTAGCTGCGCCACGGGTGGTCGGGGAAGCGGCCGCGGGCGAGCCAGTGCTGCCAGTGGTGCGCCGTCCACACGAGCCGCTGGTACGCCTGGCCGAAGTCGGTCGGCGGCGGCTTGTCGCCCCACGAGAGCGCGATGTAGCGGACGTCGCCCTCCCTGAGCAGCGTTCTCGCAGCGGCCTGCCCGCCCTCGAAGCCGAGTCGCAGGTCCGTCGTGAGCGTCAGCACGACGTCCGACCCGTCCGCGACGGCGCGGCCCTGGTGGTAGCCGAGGTCGGTGTAGTCCCACCTCACCGGTCTGCGCCCGTAGTCGAGCACCGGCTCGCACTCCATCACCATCTGCACCTCGCCCGAGACGCAGCGGATCGTCCGCAGCAGCGTGTGCTCGGCGTCGTAGTCCATCGGCGTGCGCCGGTGCTTCGGCGACACCTCGTCGTCGTGACGCCACGGCCCGATGAGGAGCACGTCGCGGACGATGATCCAGCCCGTCGGCGTGCCCCAGCTCGTCTCGAGCACCATCGTGCCCGGCAGGTAGCGCCGCGCCGTCGGCACGCCGACGTCCGACGGCCCGAGCCGGAAGCGCCCCGAGTGCCGCCCGAGCATCGCCCCGAAGACACTCGGCGAGTCCAGGCGTGGCAGGCACATCCAGTCGACGTCGCCGCCCGGCGCCAGGAGCGCCGTCACCTCACCGTCGGACAGGAACCCGTAGTCCGCGATCGGGACCGCCTTGACGCGCCCCGTCGGGCCCGCCGAGCCCGGCGCGCTCGTCGAGGCGTGCGAGGTCGCGACGTCGTCGGCAGATGCGTCCATGAATTCAGAGTGCTCGCGGTCCTCGCTCCGCACAAGGGACGCCTCGCCACGAGGGCGGCGAGCCGCCGGGCGCACCGAGGGCGTATGCCGTCCGCTCCCGCAAGAGCCCGACAAGAGTCCCGCAAGGTCATTCGAATTCGGACATCCAGGCAACCGGGCGGGTCTCCACTGGAGGGAGTCGTCCACCGACGACGCAGACTTCGACGGTTGGCCCGTTGTGGTACGTGAACCGTCACGGGGCCCGAGCTCGCATCGCGAGGCGGGCCCCATCGTCATCCGGACAGCCAGCCCCGCTGAGTCCCCTGATGACCCAATGCACAGTCCCGCCGAGGCAGCGGCCCCGTCTCCAACGGCGGCATCCCGGGCGCGCCCTGCGACAGTGCTCCGCCCGGTGGGGCAGTGACGCAGGCGCCCATCCGCCAACCGGCCAACGAGCCAACAAGCGAATCAGCCGAACAAGCGTCAGGCGACGGCGATGTCGACGAGCAGCTCGGTGGCCAGCCGTTCGAGGTCTGCTCGCAGTGCCGCCGAGTCCGACCCGCCCGGCACGCGCACGACGACGTGCGCCTCGAAGAGCAGCCCGCCGGCCATTGGCGCCTCGCGCGTCCCGGTCGTCATCGTCTCGATCGACAGCTCGTGCCGGTTCAGCACCGACGACACCTCGCGGACGATGCCGGGGCTGTCGTTGCCGAGCAGGTCGATCGTCAGCCGCTTCGCGTCGGCGTCGTCGGCCACGACTGCGTCAGCCTCCGCGCCGGGGTGGGCCGCCACCTCGAGCAGCCCGTCGAGCTCGCGCAGCGCGGCCGTCAGCGCGTCGACCCCTTCAGTGGGCACACCCACGACGACGATGCCGGCGAACTTGCCGGCCAGCTCGGCGAGCTGGCTGTCCTCCCAGTTGCCGTCGTGCGCGGTGACGACGTCCGCGAGAGCACTGACGAGGCCGGCGCGGTCGTCGCCGATGACGGTGAGCACGAGTCTGGGCACATCCGCAGCCTACTGACCGCGCACCGCTCGCGCGGCAGCCCGCGCGACGTCGGGCAACCCGACGACGCAGCACACGGCATACGCCGGCGGGTGACGTCGCCGCGACGCAGTCAGCAGGTAGGCGCCGGGCCGGGTGCACCCGCTTCTTGAGTGCAACCCGGCCCGGTCAAAGGTGGCCGCTCAGCTGGCGGCCTGGGCCCCGACGAGTTCATCCGGCTCGTCGGGGGTCTGGGGGGAGCCCGACGGGGTGTCGGGAGGGGTGTCGGACGGGCGGCGCTCGGCGAGCCCGGCCATGCCCCAGCGCACCGCCGCCGTGCCGAGGTGCCCGAGCGGCCGCGCCACGAGCGTCGAGACGACGCCGGGCAGCGGGATGCCGAGCATCTCGCGCGCCCACCCGGGCAGCAGGGACACGCCACCGGAGGCGAGGGTCCCGTAGCCCGGCCGGGCGTAGAAGGGCAGCGGAGGGTCGAGGAGGAGGAAGCGTGCGGCCTCGCGGGCGGCCGGCGACGTCTCGAGCTCGGGACGGTAGGACGCGAGGACGGCCCGCAGCTCGGCGACCGACGTCGGCGGGTCGACGACGCCGAGCCGCCCGGCCGGGATGCCGGCCTGTGCGACGTAGACGTCGGCCTCGTCGCCGGTCAGCGGCGTGTCGCCGAAGGTCTGGTAGCCGCGGAGGAACGAGTCGATCTCGGCCGCGTGCACCCACATGAGCAGGTGCGGGTCGTCGGCGCGGTAGGGCCGGCCGAGGTGGTCCTTGCCGCGCACCCGCTCGTGGATCGAGCGGACCATCGCGATGGCCTCCTCGGCGTGCTCGATCGTGCCGAAGGTCGTCGTCGTGAGGTAGTGGCTCGTGCGCTGGAGTCGGCCCCACGGGTCGCTCTTGTAGCCGCTGTGGCCGGCGACCCCGGCCATCGCCATCGGGTGCAGCATCTGCAGCAGCAGCGACGTCACGCCCGCCGGGAACATCGAGGCGTCCGCGTGCACCCGCCACACCGGGTCCTCGGGCGTGAACCACCGCTCGCCCCGGGCACCCCAGATCCGCTGCGCGCGGTCGGGGGCGTCGTCACCCGCGACCTTGCTGCGCAGCATGACGCCGAGCTGGCGCTGCAGCAGCCGGGCTCCTGCGGTGGGACTCATGCTCGACAACATAACCGCAGGTCAGGGGCGCGCGGAAACGATCTGTACAGGGTTTGGGACGGCCTGGTCGAACGTGTGTCCACCCCGATCGTGCGGGCGCGTGAGGACACGTGCGGTTGCCTGCTGTTGAATGTCGTCACGCTCATGGCGCAGACCACAGCCGTCTGCGCGTGGCCGGTGCTCGCAGACTCAGTCGAGCGTGATCCGGATGCCGGCGCGCGGGCCACGCGGCCGCACCCGGTCGGTGACCGCGGCCACAGCGTCACCCAGCCGCGCCATGACGTACTTGCGGCCCATGGCGCGCTTGACCGCGGCGACGCCCTCGGGGCTGCGGTCGACGACGGCCGTGCCGGCATACGTCGGCGCCCCCTCGGGCACGCGCCCGCGGATGTCGCACGGACGCAGCTCGACCCGGGAGGTGTGCGCGAGCCGCTTGAGCTTGCCGCTCGGGTCGACCGTGATGACGACGAGGTCGCCGCCGTCGCGCGCGACCCACACGGGCGAGCTCACCGGGGCCCCCGTCCGGCGGAACGTCGTCAGCGACACGTAGCGGTTGGCGTTGACGACGTCGACGTCGTCCGGCATGGGGCTCACGCCGCCAGCGTATGCCGTGTGGCCAGCTCCCAGCCCTCGCCGAGGACGTGCCCGCCGCGCGACTCAGGCCAGCGTGCGCACCACCGCGACGACGCCGATGGCGAGGGCCGTCGCCGCCATGAGCGCCGCGGTCGTCGTCGCTGCGGCGCCGGCGCGACCCGGTCGACGGGCCAGGGCTGCAGCCGTGGCCGTGAACGCGGCGAGGAGGAGCCCCAGGGTCATGAGGTTCGCCGCGTCGCCACGGCGCTGCGAGGAGTCGACCGCCTCGTGCTGGGCGGCGAGGAGCCGGTCGTAGTCCGCCGGCTCGGACGTCACCATCGCGACGACGTCGGCCGGGACCCCGTCGGACTCGGTGGGCGGCGCCGTCATCGCGCCGGCGACCTGCGCCCACGTCGACGCCGCTGCGGCATCGGCGCTCGCGAGCTCGGGCTGCCCCGGCACGTCGTCTCCCACGGCGACGAACCGCCTCGCGAGAGAGAGCATCCCGAGCTGCACCTGCTCCTGCTGGCTCCGGAGCGCGAACGAGGTGTAGAGCTGGCTCGCCAGTAGCGATCCCGTGATCGTCGTCGCCCGCCGTGACGACTCGGCGTCGTCGCGCGCCGACCCGCTCGAGAGCACGAGCTGGGCCGCGGTCAGGACTGGCAGCAGCAGCCACGCGACGAGGGCCACGCCGGCGGCCAGGCGCTGGGCCCGGGTCCGCTCCTGCCACGGCTGGGGCACGAGCCCGACGTCGTCGTCGCCCTCGGGCGTGCCCTCGGAGGGCGTCCCGGACGCCGCCCGTGCCCGGTGACGGTTGCCCGCCGTGCGGACGACGACGAACGCGGCCGCGGCGACGACCGACAGCGCAGCGAGCCGCAACGCCCACGCCGCTCGTGCGTCGCCGTCGGCGACGGCGTCCTTGACGCCCTGAGGGTCGGCCCCCGTCAGGGTGAGCGCGTCCGCGAGACGCGAGCTCACGGCATACCCGTGGTCGCTGCGCTCGTAGTCGGCGGAGAGCAGGGAGCTGCCCGCCTGCTGGAGACCCGCCCGCAGCTCGCCGGCGGTCTTGCGCAGCGTCGCCGCCTCTGCGGCCGCGAGCCGGCTGCCGGGCGTCGCGAGACCCCGCGACGTGACCGCGTCGGAGGCGTCCTGGAGGGCGTCGGCCCGCACCTCGAGCAGCGCGAGGTCGAGGGCGACCGGTGCCTGGTCCTGGTAGAGGTGACGCACCTCCTCGACGGTGAGGGCCATCGAGCGGGTCTCGAGCCGGGTCGACTGGAGCCAGGCGCCACCCGCCTCGGCGGCGAGCCACGTGCCACCGGCGAGCAGCGCCGCGACGAGGACCGAGACGGCGACCTGCGCCGGGTTCGAGCGGATCCGCGCCGCCCACCCGTCCAGGCGTCCGGCCGCGCGTTCGGCCGGTGACTCCGGCACGGTCACCGGGGTGCCTCCTGCGTCACCGGCTCGTAGGTCACTGCTCCGAACTTGCCGACTAGGACGAGGTTCTCGCCCTCACGCGACCACGTGTACATCTCCTTCGACAGGTCGTCAAGCGGCCGGCCGTCGTAGCTGCCGGACGGCGAGTCCGGGTCGTGCAGGGTCTGCGTGCCGCCCTGCGGGGTCAGCACCAGCGTCGAGCCGCTCACGTCGGCGACGCCCGTGGTGCCGATGTCGAACTCGAAGGTGCCGCTCGAGCGCGACTGCATGAGCACCTCGGCCCGCTCGAAGCGTCCGTCGGGCCGGAAGGTGTAGAGCACCTCGGCCGATCCCTGGTCAAGGCTCTGCCACGTGCCCGCGAGCTCGCCGGGGAGCACGGTCCCGCCGGGATCCGGAGCCGGGCTGGGCGTCGGCGTCGGAGCCGGGGTCGGCGTCGGGGCGGGTGTCGAGGTCTGATCCGGCGTGGGGGAGGCCGTGACCGTCACGGTCGTCTCGGACGGTGTGGCCCCCGGTTGCGACGTCCCGCAGGCGGCGAGCGATGCCGGCGCCACCGTCGCCGCGGCGAGCGCGAGCACCGTGGTCCGGCGCCACCGGGTGCGCGCGGGTGCGTTTGAGGTCAGGTGGTGGTTCATCGGCTTGGGCATCGGGCTCGCCCTCCTCGTGCCGGGCACCTCGACGGTGCCTCTCCCCATCGGATGCGGGGGCCCGGGCCGGTGATACGTGCCGACCCCCTCGTGACGCGGCAGCGTGCGCACAATGGGCCATGGCACTCGCGCTCTGCCTTCTGCTCGACCGCAGGTCCGACCGCGCCGTCCGCGCGCTCTGGGAGCGGCTCGAGGAGGACGGCGTCCCGACGCTGCTCACCCACACGCACGGCCACCACGTGCCCCACCTGTCGTATGCCGTCCTGCTGGCCTGGGAGCAGGAGGCGGCCCGCGCCGCCGTGGCCGGCCTGGGCGACGGCGGCCCGGTCGAGGTGTCGGTGCAGGGCACGGTGGTCTTCCCGCGCGGACGTGTGGCGCTCGCCGGGTCGGCGTCGGTCGCTCTCGCCTGTCGGCAGGCCCGGGCGGTCGAGGCGCTGCGGGCCACCGGCGCGACGATCCACCGCCACTACGAGCCCGGTCACTGGATGCCGCACGTGTCGGCCACGACCGGGGTGCCCGGTGCGCGGCTGCCGGTCGTCGTCGACGCGGTGTCGGACCGGTTGCCGCTGACGCTGCGGTGCGACCGGGCCGCGCTCATCGACACGACCGTCGGCACGACGTGGGAGCTGTCCGGAGTGCCCTGACGAGACCGGTATGAGTACCGGTGCCCAGTATCGACAGGGCCGCCCGCGTCTCTTCTCCCCGACCAACCACCAACCTTCGGGGAAAGACACACGACCATGCGCATCAGCTTCACGCCCGCCGAGAACGGCTTCGCCTTCAGCAACGGCTTCACCAACCACGTCCTCCGGATCCCGGCCGTCGGGGTCGACATCACGACCCGCGGCCGCTGCGGCGGCATGGCTGCCGCCGCCATGGACTACTGGTACGCCGGACTCGCCATGTCGACGAACGGCACGCTGCCGCAGGATGGCTCGCTCGTCGCCGACTACATCTACGCCCGGCTCATGGACACCTTCGTCGACAACGGCCTGAAGTTCGTCCAGTACGCGACGAGCCTCGACCACCCGACCTGGCTGCGCGGCAAGGGCGTCGCCCGGATGACCCGCGAGGACGAGCTGCCCAAGCTCAAGGCACGACTCAACTCCGGCCAGCCCGTCCTGCTCGGCCTGACCCAGGCCCGCTCGGTCACCGAGCTGGGCAACGACCACCAGGTCGTCGCGTACGGCTGGGAGCAGGACAGCCGCTACACCTACGTCCTCGTCTACGACAACAACAACCCGGGCCAGGAGGTCCGGCTCAAGCTGACCACCGTCGACGACCCGGCCGAGCGCGCCATCACCGGCAGCAACGGCAAGACGTGGCGCGGGCTCTTCGTCGAGAGCTACACGCGCAAGGTGCCGAGCTATCTCGCCGACGGCCGCGTCATCCACGACTCGACCGACCCGCGCATCATGGTGATCCGCGGTGGCGGCCAGTTCTGGGTGCCCTCACCCGCCGAGTTCGATGCGTGCGGGCTGCGCTGGGACGCCGTCGTGTCGGCCAAGCCCGGGTCGATGGCCCACGTCGCGACGCACCCCGGCAACGGCACGCTCGTCCGCGAGCGCGGCACCGACCCGATCCACGTCGTCTACGGCGGCAAGCCCTTCTGGATCCCGTCGCCCGAGGTCTTCGAGGGACTCGGCCTCGACTGGGGCAAGGTCCGCGAGATCCCGCAGGGGTCGCTCGCCGGCCTGCGCCAGATGCCGCTCGACCGGACACTGCTGCGCGAGCGGTCCGCCGACCCGGTGTGGCTCGTCGACGGCGGGCGCCTGCGTCACGTCACGAGCCAGGCCGTCATGGACCGGCTCGGCCTCGAGTGGGACTGCGTCCGCGTCGTTCCCGACGGCGCTCTCGCGGGTCTCGCGACGGGGTCGCCGATCAGCTGAGAAGGCTTGAGGGACTAGTCACTTCTGGTCCGTTTGTGCCATCTTGCGTCATTTCCACGAACTGCGCCGACACCGGCGTGTCACTCTGTCGCGGTCGCCCTGGGGCGGGACACTCGTTCCCAGGAAGACCAAGACTTCGACGGTTGGCCCGTTGTGGTACGTGAACCGTCACTGGTAGCCCGGACTCGCGAACGCGAGCCGGGCTCCAACACTTTCCGGGGAGCTTCGCGTCGACTCCGTCGTGGGGACTGGCCGGGCGGTGACGCGGATCTCGCCGCCCGCCAACGGTTTCCGGACTACCGTGAAGAGCATGAGGCGCCTCGTCGCACCGGTGGTCGTCGGCGCCGCGGTCCTGTCCGTGGTGACGCTGCGGTGGTCGGCGCTGCACTGGGGTGCGACGACAGAGGAGACGCGCGAGCACCTCCCGGGCGACGAGATCTTCGCGGTGGCCGGCCTCGTCGCGACGCGGGCCATCACCATCGAGGTGCCGCCCGAGGACGTCTGGCCGTGGGTCGTGCAGCTCGGCGCCGACCGCGGCGGTTTCTACAGCTACGACAGGCTCGAGAACCTCGCCGGCTGCCGACTGCACAGCGCCGACATCATCGTCCCGGAATGGCAGCACCTCGCGGTCGGTGACCTCGTGCGCCTCCACCCGCAGGTCGCTCTCGCCGTCGCCGCGGTCGACCCCGGGCGGTCACTCGTGCTGCACGCCGCCCCGGCCATGCCCGGTGACCCGGAGGCCGCGCCGTACGACTTCACGTGGTCGTTCGTCCTGCGCCGACACCCGCACCGCGCGACCCGGCTCATCACCCGCGAGCGCTTCGCCTACACCCACCGCTGGTCGCCGCTTCTCGTCGAGCCGGTCTCGGCCGCGAGCTCGCTCATGAGCCAGAAGATGCTCCGCGGCATCCGCGACCGCGCCGAGCGCGCGACCAGGGCGTGAGCCGCGCGCCCGAGCATGCCTCGCCCGCCCGAGCACGCCTCGCCCGCCCGTGCACGCCTCAGGCGCTGCTCAGCCGACCGATGTCTCCGCGGCGACCACCCGTCGTCCGCGCGTGAAGTAGGCGAGCGGTCCGACGACGTTGATCGCGATGATCGCGGCCCACTTCCCCTTGCTCCCCACGATCTCGCTCGCCGGCCGCCGGGCCAGGTCGGCCCACGCCGTCGCCGCCAGCGACAGCTGCACGCAGCCCGCGACGAGGATCGCCCGCTGCTGGCTGCTCGACAGGTCCGACCACTTCTTCTTCTGTGCCATGACCCCTCCTCAGGGACGGTGGAGATCTCGGTGCTGGAACGCGGGTGGGACCGTGGACGGGTGTCTGCGTGCAGGTTCGACGCTCACCGCAGGATCGCCCGGAAGGCGTCGAGGAGGATCTCGAGCTCCATCTCGCCGATGACGAGCGGGGGAGCGATGCGCACCGTCGAGCCGTGCGTGTCCTTGACGAGGACGCCGTGGTCGAGAAGTCGGTGTGACGCCTCGCGCCCGGTCATGAGGCGCGGGTCGATGTCGACGCCGGCCCAGAGACCGCGGCAGCGCACCGCCTCGACGCCGTGCCCGAGCAGCTCGCGCAGCCCGTCGTCGAGGAGCGCGCCGAGGTGCCGCGCCCGCTGCTGGAACTCGCCGGTCGAGAGCAGGCCGACGACCGCCTGTCCGACCGCCGCTGCGAGCGGGTTGCCGCCGAAGGTCGACCCGTGGCTGCCCGGCGTGAAGACGCCGAGCACGTCGCGGTCCGCGACGACCGCCGACACCGGGACGATCCCCCCGCCGAGCGCCTTGCCGAGGACGTAGATGTCGGGCACGACGCCCTCGACGTCGCAGGCGAAGGTCGTGCCGGTGCGGCCGAGCCCCGACTGGATCTCGTCGGCGACCATGAGCACGTTGCGGTCCCGGGTGAGCCCACGGACGTCGCGCAGCCATCCGTCGGGCGGGACGATGACGCCGCCCTCGCCCTGGATCGGCTCGAGAAGCACGGCGACCGTGTCGTCGGTGATCGCGGACTCGAGCGCCTCGAGGTCACCGAAGGGCACCATGTCGAAGCCCGGTGTGTAGGGGCCGTAGTGGTCGTGCGCGAGCGGGTCGTCGGAGAAGCTGACGATCGTCGTCGTGCGGCCGTGGAAGTTGCCGGCCATGACGACGATCCGGGCCCGGCCGTCCGGCACGCCCTTGACCTCGTAGCCCCACCGCCGCGCCGTCTTGATGGCCGTCTCGACGGCCTCGGCGCCGGTGTTCATCGGCAGCACGAGCTCCTTGCCGGCGAGCGTCGCGAGGTCCCGGCAGAACGGCCCGAGCCGGTCGCTGTGGAAGGCCCGGCTCGTCAGCGTCAGCCGGTCGAGCTGCGACCGAGCCGCGGCGACGAGCGTCGGGTGGAGGTGGCCGAAGTTGAGGGCCGAGTAGCCGGCCAGCGCGTCGAGGTAGCGGCGACCGTCGACATCCGTCACCCACGCGCCCTCGGCAGACGCGATGACGACGGGCAGCGGGTTGTAGTTGCCCGCGATCCAGCTCTGCGCCAAGGAGACGTGCTCGTGTGTGGTCCCGGTCCGTGCCGCCGTGTCGCTCACCCTTCGATCGTGGCACCGGCCTGCTTCGACGGCGGCCGAATGTGACTCGAAACCGGGGTGATCCCGCTCTCGGACCAGCGCCGGCCCGACGCCCCCGGTGGGACACTCGAAGAGGCGGGTCCCGGCAGCCAGGACTACCCGTGGTGAGGTGTGTCGGTCACGTCGGTGACCCAGCCGTGGAGATGGCCATGAGCACCACCAGCCCCAGCACCGACACTCCCCGTGCAGCCCGGTCTCGCGTCGTCATCCTCGGCGCCGCCGGCCGGGACTTCCACGACTTCAACGTCGTCTTCCGCGACGACCCGTCCTACGAGGTCGTCGCCTTCACCGCGACCCAGATCCCTGACATCGACGGGCGGCGCTATCCGCCTGAGCTCGCGGGATCCCTGTACCCGCAGGGTATTCCGATCGTCGCGGAGTCCGAGCTGTCCGGCCTCATCGATCGGGAGCACGTCGACGTCGTCGTCTTCGCCTACTCAGACGTGCGGCACGAGCAGGTCATGCACCTCGCCTCGCGATGCATCGCCGAGGGCGCCGACTTCCGTCTCCACGGTGCCCGGCGCACGATGCTGCGCAGCACGAAGCCGGTCGTCGCCGTGAACGCCGTGCGCACGGGGGTCGGCAAGAGCCAGACGACGCGCTACCTCGCCCGGCTGCTCCTCGACCTCGGCCAGCGCGTCGTCGCGGTCCGGCACCCGATGCCCTACGGCGACCTCGCCGCCCAGGCGTGCCAGCGCTTCGAGACCTACGCCGACCTCGACCGCCACGACTGCACCATCGAGGAGCGCGAGGAGTACGAGCCGCACCTCGACGCGGGCGTCGTCGTCTACGCCGGCGTCGACTACGAGCGGATCCTCCGCGAGGCCGAGCAGGAGGCCGACGTCATCCTCTGGGACGGCGGCAACAACGACCTCCCCTTCTACGTCCCCGACCTCCACGTCGTCCTCGCCGACCCCCTGCGCCCGGGCGACGAGGCGGCCTACCACCCCGGCGAGGCGAACGTCCGGATGGCCGACGTCGTCGTCATCGCCAAGTGCGACTCGGCGCGGACCGCCGACATCGAGGCCGTCGAGGCCTCGGTCCGCTCGCTCAACCCGGGAGCCACCGTCCTGCGCGCCGACAGCCCGGTCACCGTGGACGACCCTGCCGCCGTCCACGGCCGCCGCGTCATCGTCATCGAGGACGGACCGACCCTGACGCACGGCTCGATGACCTACGGCGCCGGCGTCGTCGGCGCCCGCGCCGCCGGGGCGGCACTGATCGTCGACCCGACCCCGTATGCCGTGGGGTCCATCGCCGCGACCTACGTGGCGTACCCGAACGCGCGGGGTGTCCTGCCGGCCATGGGCTACGGAGCGGAGCAGGTGCGCGACCTCGAGGCGACGATCCGGGCCGCGGTCGAGGCCGGCGAGTGCGAGGCGGTCGTCAGCGGCACGCCGATCGACCTCACCCGGGTGATGACGGTGCCGGCGCCCCTCGTCCGGGCCCGCTACGAGCTGCGCGAGATCGTGCCCGGTGGCCTCGCGGCCGCGCTCCGGACCGCGCTTCCGCTCGACGTCCACGACGACGTCGGCACCCATGCGGGCTCCACGTTCGCGGGGAGCGCGTCATGAGCACGCCGACCGAACACCTGCCCTCCGACTCGCGCGACCACCGGACCGGCCACGAGCTCGACCCGCGTCCGCCCGTACCCCCGCGTGGCCGGCGCGCGGGCTACGCCGGGTCCCTGCTCACCAGCCTCGTCATGCTCCTGCTCATCAACGTCTGGCCGGGCTGGGAGGTCGTGCCGTTCCTCACCCCGCGCACGGTCCTCGTCATCGGCGCGGTCAACGCCTCCATCATCGCGAGAGCCATCGCCGACCTCGTCAACGTCGTCGTCGACCAGCCACGTCCGCGGGCCTTCGGCGACATCATCTCCATCGGCTTCGGCCTCATCGCCCTGGTGCAGATGTGGCAGGTCTTCCCGCTCGACGTCATCGGCACCGGCTGGGAGGTCGTCGCGCGCGTGCTGCTCGCGATCGGCGTCGTCGGCAGCGTCGTCGGGATCGTCGAGGCCATCGTGCGGCTCGTCACGGGCCGCTTCCCGAGGATGTGATCGTCGTGACCGCCACCAGCCCCACCCCCTCCAACCCCACCCCCGCCAGCTCCCTCCCCCCTCCCGCCGCGACGGGTGGGTTCCATCCCGCCGGGCGCCACATCGCCGCCCTCGTCATCGGCTGCCTGCTCATCCTGCCCGGGCTGGGTCTGCTCCTCGGCGGCGCCGGCCTCGCCATCACGTATGCCGTGGGGCGGGACGACGCGGGCTACCTCTCCTTGACGCTCCCTGCCCTCACGAGCCAGTCGCCGGCCATCACGGCCGAGGACATCGTCGTCGAGACCGGCCCCGACGTGCCCTCCTGGGTGCTCGACCGGCTCGACCTCGACCTCCGGCTCACGGCACGTCCGCTCGCGTCCGGGAAGGACGTGTTCCTCGGCGTGGCACCGTCAGCCGACCTCACGGCATACCTCCAGGGCGTCGCCCACGAGCAGGTCGTCGGCATCGCGCGGGCCCGCGACGGGAGCGCGAGCGGCGCAGTGCTGCGCGCGACCCCGGGCGCCTCGACCGTGGCCGCCCCGACGACGCAGACCTTCTGGACCACCTCGGCCACCGGTGCTGGCCAGCAGCAGCTGTCCTGGCGCGTCACGGGGGGCCAGTGGGCCGCCGTCATCATGAACGCCGACGGCAGCGCCGGGGTCGCCGTCTCCGCGACCGTCGGGGTGCGGGCCGGCTTCCTCCTGCCCCTCGCTCTCGTCATGCTCGGGATCGGTCTCGTGCTGACCGGGGTCGCCGTGGCCCTGATCGTCCGCGGCGCGAGCGGCACCCGACCGCCCCAGGGCGGTGCCATCGCGGCGCCGAGCGGAGGCCTGCCCGGCGCGACCGTCGAGGCGTCCCCGGTCGCCGCACCGGGGGCGCTTCCGACGCACCCCCGGGCCGTGAGCCCGGTCGCGCTCGACGCGCGCCTCGACGAGCCCCTGTCGCGGTGGCTCTGGCTCGTCAAGTGGTTCCTCGCGATCCCGCACTACATCGTGCTCGGGTTCCTGTGGATCGCGTTCTCCGTCGTCAGCATCGTGGCGTTCTTCGCGATCCTCTTCACCGGGCGCTACCCCCGGGGGCTCTTCGACTTCAACCTCGGGGTGCTGCGGTGGACGTGGCGCGTGTCCTACTACGCGAGCAGCGGTGGTCTCGGCACGGACCGCTACCCGCCGTTCAGCCTCGACGACGAGCCCGACTACCCGGCGCGGCTCGACGTCGCCTACCCGGACCGGCTCTCGCGCGGTCTCGTCCTCGTCAAGTGGTGGCTGCTCGCGATCCCGCACTACCTCATCGTCGGCCTGCTCGTCGGTGGCGGCTCGTGGGCGTGGACCTGGGCGAGGGACACCGACGGGACCGGTCGTCTCAACATCCTGAGCGGGGGCCTCCTCGGACTGCTCGTCCTCGTCGCGGGGCTGTCGCTCCTCTTCGCCGGCCACTACCCGCGGGCGCTCTTCGACCTCGTCGCCGGCCTCAACCGGTGGGTCTACCGCGTCATCGCCTACGCCGCGCTCATGACGGACGTCTATCCGCCGTTCCAGCTCGACGAGGGCGGTGCCGAGGTGCAGCCGGGGCTGCCGGGACCGCCGCCCCCTCCGCTGCCTCCACCGACGCTCCCGCCGCCGCCGGTGGCTGACGACGCCGTGCCGCCGGACCGGCCCGCCCCCGTCAGCTGACCGGCTGACCGTGCCGCAGGGCCCTTCCCGAGGCGTCGAACTGCCGTCGCAGCGAGAACGCCACCGGGGAGGGCCCGTGCGCGCGAAGGTGATCGAGCCGACCCAGCGCCTCGTCCGTCGTCGGCCGGGTGCCGGCCGCCACCCACCACAGTGCGGTCGAGGGCTGCGGCGTCGGCACGAACCACTTCTGTCGTCGGAGCAGCAGCTGGCCGTGGGTGCTGCGGTAGACGAACTCGTGCAGGCTCGCGTAGTCACGCCAGACCGACACGTTGACGACGAGCAGCTGTCCGTCGCGGGTCACGGTCTCGTCTCCCGGCTCAGCGCGCAGGTGCCAGACGAAGCCGGGACTGCGCGCCGCGAGGTCCGCCGTCCCGGTGAAGGCGAAGACGAATCCCCGCATCGTCGGGTCGTCGAGCGGGGCGCGCGCGACCGACACGTTGACCTGGGCGAGCTGGTGCGTCTCCACGGTCTCCACGCCTCACCAGCCTGCCACCGGGGCCGCCGGGGGGCGCGGTCAGGGGCGGCGGCGAGGCCGCGACAGTGCCAGTCCGAGACCCGCGACGGCGACGATCGGGCCGATGACGGCCCACAGCGTGTTGCCCGACATGGCGCTCCCGCCGACGTAGCCGAGACCCTGCAGCGTCCACAGCGCCCCGACGAGCAGCACGAGAACGCCGACGATGACACGGACCGGGCGGGTCATGACCGCACTCGCAGGCAGGTGCTCATGCCCCGACGCTACGTCCCCGGACCCGCCACGTCACCCCGCGATCACCGGACGCGCCGGGACCCGCCGGGTGCGTATGCCGCCCGCCGCCCCGCCACGTCACTGCCTCGCCCAAGGGAGCACTGACGTAGCGCGCGGCGCCCGACCGGCCCGGCTCCCTACGTCACTGCTCCGCCCTGGGGAGCACTGACGTAGCGGGCGGCGCCCGACCGACCGGGCTCCCTACGTCACTGCTCCCGCCAGCGGGGCAGTGACGTAGGGCGAGGTCGCGACCACCATCGGTCACGCGGTCGCCCGACGCCGGTTGACGCATACGCCCCTGTCGGTCACCGGGCAGGCATAGCCTCCGAGCATGACAACGCCGTCCCTCGACCGGCGCACCCTCCTCAAGGGTGTGGCCGCGGCCACCGCCGCCCTCGCCGTCCCTCGCGTCTTCGACCCGGCCGCCGCTGCGGCGCCGGCGAGTCGGGGCATCTTCGGCTACGGGATCGCCAGCGGCGACCCCACCGCCGACTCCGTCATCATCTGGACCCGAGCCACCCCACCGGCCCGACCCGGAGAGCCCGTCGCCACCCCGGGCAGCGGCCTCGGCCGGTCGATCCCGGTGCGCTGGCAGGTGGCCCGCGACCAGCGCTTCACGCGGGTCGCCGCCCACGGCACCGTCATGACCTCGCCCGACAGCGACCACACGGTCAAGGTCGACGTGACCGGACTCGACCCCTACACGCGCTACTTCTACCGCTTCCAGTCGCTCGGCGAGTTCAGCGACGTCGGGCGCACCCAGACCGCCGGCGACATCGCGGGCGAGACCCACGCGCTCCGGATGGCGCTCGTCAGCTGCAGCAACTACACGGGCGGCTTCTTCACGGCCTACCGCGCCATCGCCGCCCGCGACGACCTCGACTTCGTGCTCCACGTCGGCGACTACATCTACGAGTACGGCAACGGCGCCGACCGCTACGGCCCCGCCGCGCTCGTCGGCGTCCGGGACAGCCAGCCGCCCACCGAGACCATCGACCTGACCGGCTACCGGCTGCGCCACGCGCTCCACAAGGCGGATCCGGACCTGCAGGCCGCGCACCAGAAGGTCCCGTGGATCACGATCTTCGACGACCACGAGGTCGCCAACAATTCGTGGGCCGGCGGCGCCCAGAACCACCAGGCGGGCGAGGGCGACTACCTCGTGCGCCGCGCCCAGGCCATGCAGGCCTACCTCGAGTGGATGCCATTCCGCATGCCCGACCAGTCCGTGCCGCACCGGGGCACGCGCTTCTTCAAGCGGTTCACGTTCGGAGCCCTCGGCGACCTCTCCATCCTCGAGACGAGGCAGAACCGCAGCGCCCAGGTGACCGTGCCCAACGTGCCGTTCGACGGGTTCGTCCCGATCGGGGTCAGCCCGGCGATCGACGGGGCCATCGCCTCGCCGGCCCGGCACCTGCCCGAGCCGGAGCAGCTGGCCTGGCTCAAGGACGGCCTCGCCGAGCACGGACGCCAGTGGCACCTGCTCGGCAACCAGGTCATGGTCGCGCCCGTCCTCTACCCGGGCGCGGCCCTCGGCGCCCCCGGCCTCACCTTCGTCAACGCCGACCAGTGGGACGGCTACACCGCCGACCGCACGAACCTGCTCGACCACCTCGCTGCGCAGCCCCCGGCCGCCGGTGACGCGGTCGTGCTGACCGGCGACATCCACGCGTCGTTCTCGTGCGACCTGCCCGTCAGGTCGTCACCCGGCCAGACGGCATACGCCTCCGCGGGGGTCGAGTTCGTCTGCCCGTCGGTGACGAGCGACGGCTTCTTCGAGGTGCTCGGCGGCACGCCGCAGCTCGCCGGCCAGCCGCCCGAGGTCGTCGTCGCCGTGACCCGGCAGGCCATCGGTGCGGCGCAGCAGCTCAACCCGTGGCTGCGCTACATCGACGGGGTCAGCCACGGCTACGTCGTCATCGACGTGACGCCCGAGCGCGTGCAGGCCGACTACCACCACACCCCGGTGCCGACGAGCGCCCAGCCCGACCCGCGCGTCGTCCCGACGATCGTGCCGACCTACACGCGCAGCCTCCAGACGCTCGCGGGCACGCGCCGCCTCTCGCCGGCGACCGGGCCGGTCGGCCCGCGCTCGGACCAGCCCCGCGGCGGCTGACCACCGGCACGGCAGTGCCCACTCGACGTTCGTGGTCGAGTGGGCACTGCCGTGCGCGTGGAGCGTGGGTCAGCTCTGCGCGGCGAGGTGTGCGTCGATCCAGTCGACGATCTCCGTCTCGACCTCGTCGCGGTTCGTCTCGTTGAGGATCTCGTGACGGGCCTCGGGCCACAGCTTCACCGTGACGTCCTGGACGCCGAGGCGGCGCAGCTGGTCGGCGACGCGCTGGACGCCCTTGCCGTTGGCGCCGACCGGGTCCTGGTCGCCCGAGGCGAGGTGCACCGGCAGGTCCTTCGGGATGCGCGATGCGACGCGGTCGGTGTTGACCGCCTCGAGCCCACGCAGCAGGTCGGCGAATCCGCCTGCGCTGAAGACGAATCCGCAGTCGGGGTCGTTGATGTACTTGTCGACCTCGGCCGGGTCACGTGAGAGCCAGTCGAAGTCGGTGCGGGTCGGCTTGAACGCCGAGTTGTACTGCCCGAAGCTGAGCGTGTTCATCAGGCCGCTCACGTGCTCGTGCCCGCGGATCCGGGCCTGGGTCGAGGCGAGGAAGACGCCGACCTTGCCGATGGCGCCCGCGCCCCCGGCGGTGCCCGAGAGCACGAGGCCGGCCAGCTCGGAACCGTACTGGGCGGCATACCCCCGTGAGATGAACGAGCCCATGCTGTGGCCGACGAGCACGACGGGCAGACCCGGCTGCTCCTCGCGGGCCTTGGCGGTGACGGCGTGCAGGTCGTCGATGACCGTCTGCCACCCGTCGCGCTCGGCGAAGGAGCCGCGCGGGCTCGACGTCTTGCCGTGGCCGCGGTGGTCGGAGCCGTACACGGCGTACCCGTGGTCGGTGAGGCGCTGGGCGAAGCGGGCGTAGCGGCTCGAGTGCTCGGCGAGGCCGTGCGCGATCTGGACGATCGCCCTGGCGTCGCCGTCGGGAAGCCACCGGTTGACGAAGACGTCGGTGCCGTCGGGCGTGGTCAGGGTGAACGTGCTGCTCTCCATGGATCGTCCTCGATCTGCTCGGTGACTGGCCGTCGAGCGGCAGCGTATGCCGTCCGCCGCGTCGCGGGGGAGCGTCTGCTCACGGGGTGGCGCCGTGGTGTCGCCGACGGGGTCCCGCGGACGCTCGGGCACTGGCGAAGGTGTCCGGAATGCCCGTTTGGCCGGCCCACCTGACAGAAAGCCACAGAAACGGGTGCCCGAATCTATTTACTTCACGCCGAGCCGGTGGTTTCCTTGTGTCACCGGCCCCACAGGGCACGATTGGGAACCACACAGGACGAGGGAGTCCGATGTACGCAGCGGAGCGGCAGCAGCGGATCATCGCGGAGGCACGTCGTGCCGGCCGGGTCGAGGTCACCACCCTCGCCGACACCCTGGGTGTCGCCGCCGAGACCGTGCGCCGCGACCTCACGGCCCTCGAGCGTCGCGGCTCCCTGCGCCGGGTCCACGGCGGCGCGATCCCCGTCGAGCGACTCGAGGTCGAGCCCACTCTCGCGACCCGCTCCGGTCGCCTCGCCGACGTCAAGCGCCGCATCGCGGCCCGCGCGCTCGACGAGCTGCCCAGCGGCGGCAGCATCATCCTCGACGGCGGGTCGACGACCCTGGCCGTCGCCGAGATGCTCCCGCCCGACCTCGACCTCACCGTCCTCACGAACAGCCTCGCCGCGGCGACCGTCCTGTCGACCCACCCCGGCATCAAGCTCTACCTCCTCGGCGGACGCGTCCGCGGCACGACCGGCGCCGCCGTCGGCGACTGGGCCACCCGGGCACTGTCCGACGTCGTCGTCGACGTCGCCGTCATCGGCACCAACGGCCTGTCCGTCGCCCGCGGCCTCACGACGCCCGACCAGTCCGAGTCGCTCGTCAAGCGCGCCATGGTCGGGGCCGCCCGCAAGTGCGTGGTCCTCACCGACTCGAGCAAGGCCGGCGACGACCACCTCCACCGATTCGCCCAGCTCGCCGACGTCGACGTCGTCATCACCGACACCGACCTCGACGACGACGTCGCCGCCGAGATCCGCGCGGCCGGACCGGAAGTGGTGACCGCATGATCGTCACGCTCACGCCCAACCCGAGCATCGACCGGGCCGTCCTCATCGACGCGCTCCGTCGGGGGGAGGTGCACCGCGCCACGAGCAGCCGCATCGACCCGGGCGGCAAGGGTGTCAACGTCTCTCGCGCCCTTGCGGCACAAGGCGGTTCGACCGTCGCGGTCCTGCCGAGCGGTGGACCCGAGGGACACCTCCTCGAGGAGCTGCTCGACGCATCCGGAGTCGGCCACGTCTCCGTGCCGGTGTGCGGTTCGGTCCGGATGAACATCAGCGTCCTCGAGCCCGACGGCACGACGACCAAGCTCAACGAGCCCGGCCCCGACCTCTCGGCCGACGAGGTCGAGTCGCTGCTCGCGACGACCCTCGAGCGCGCTGACGGCGCCCAGTGGGTCGTCGGCTGCGGCAGCCTCCCTCCCGGAGCGCCGGCCGACCTGTATGCCGACCTCGTCGGCCGGGTGCGCGAGCGCGGGCTGCGTGTCGCCATCGACTCGTCCGGCGCGCCGTTCGCCGCCGCCGTCGCCGCGAAGCCGCACCTCATCAAGCCCAACCACGAGGAGCTCGCCGAGCTCGTCGGCCACGACCTGCCCAGCCTCGGCCACGTCCGCGACGCCGCCCGTGAGCTCGTCGCCGGTGGCATCGACGTCGTGGCCGTCAGCCTCGGCGGCGACGGCGCCCTGCTCGTGACCGCCGACGAGTGCGCCCACGCACGCGCCACGATCACGGCCCCCCTGTCCACCGTGGGCGCCGGCGACTGCATGCTCGCCGGTCTGCTCCACGGCCTGTCCACCGGTCTCACCCCGGCGGACGCCCTCATGACGGGGGTGACGTGGGGCGCCGCGGCGGTCACCCTCCCCGGAAGCCGCGTGCCCTCACCCGCCGACCTCGACGGCATACGCGCCGAGCTGACCCGGGAGCCCGACTTCGACCGCGTCCTCTCCTGACGCGCCTTGAGACGCCGAACACCAGCAACGACCAGCACCGATCGTCCTGATCGTCCGAAAGGAAACACCATGTCCCTGATCACCGAAGACCAGGTCGTCCTCGACCTCACCGGTGCCGATCGCCACGAGGCGACCCGCAAGCTCGGCGAGCGCCTCGTCGCCTCCGGCCGGTGCACCGACCTCGACGCCTTCCTGAACGACGTGCGCAAGCGCGAGGAGACCATGGCGACGGGGCTGCCCGGCGGCATCGGCATCCCGCACGCCCGCAGCGCCGCCATCACCGAGCCGTCGCTCGTGTTCGGCCGCACGGACGGCATCGACTGGGGCGCCAAGGACGGCCCCGCGACGCTCGTCTTCCTCATCGCGGCGCCCGAGGGCGGTGGCGATGCCCACATGCAGATGCTGCCCAAGCTCGCCCGCGCCCTCATGAAGAAGGACTTCAAGGCCGCCCTCGCCGCCGCGACGACGGAGGCCGAGGTCGTCCGCATCGTCAGCGCCGAGGTCGAGCTCGACCAGCCGGTCATGGCAGCCGCGGCCGCCGGAGCCGGAGCCGGAGCCGGGGCTGCTGTCGCAGGCCCGGACACCGCGGGCGCCGCAGCGGCACCGGCCGCCAAGCGCCGGCTCAACCTCGTCGGGGTCACCTCGTGCCCGACCGGCATCGCGCACACCTACATGGCAGCCGAGGGCCTCGAGAACGCGGCGAAGGCCGCAGGTCACACGATGACCGTCGAGACGCAGGGCTCGGCGGGCTCCAAGCCTCTCGCCGCCGAGGTCATCGCTGCGGCCGACGCCGTCATCTTCGCCCACGACCTGCCCGTCAAGGACGCCGGCCGCTTCGCCGGCAAGCCCCTCGTCGACGTCGCGGTCAAGAAGGGCATCTCCGACGGCCCGGCGCTCATCTCGCAGGCGGAGCAGCTCGTCGCCGAGTGGGAGGCCGACCCGGCCAAGCGTGCGGCCGCCGTCGCGGGCGCCGGCATGGCGGTCGCCTCCGGAGGGCTCGTCTCGAAGGTCGAGGAGGGCGCGAGCACGGGCACGAAGATCCGCCAGTGGCTCATGACGGGTGTCTCCTACATGATCCCGTTCGTCGCGGCCGGTGGCATCCTCATCGCCCTGTCGTTCATGCTCGCCCAGGTCGCGATGGGCTCCAACGGCGCCATCGAGATCGTCAAGTACAACCTCAAGCCCGGCGACCCGCTCAACATCGCCGAGACCTTCAGCGTCACCAGCCTCACCTCGTGGGCGGCACTGCTCTTCGTCATCGGCGGCGCGGCCTTCGGCTTCCTCGTGCCGATCCTCTCCGGCTTCATCGCCTTCGCGATCGCCGACCGCCCCGGCCTCGTGCCCGGCATCGTCGGTGGCTCGGTCGCGGCGACGATGGGTGCAGGCTTCCTCGGCGGTCTCGTCACCGGCCTGCTCGGTGGCTTCGTCGCCCGGTGGGTCTCCGGCTGGAACGTCGCCAAGGGAGTCCGAGGCGTCATGCCGGTGGTCGTCATCCCGCTCGTGAGCTCGTTCATCACCATCGGGTTGTTCATCACCGTGCTCGGCCGCCCCATCAAGGGCCTCACCGACGCACTCAACAGCTGGCTGACGGGCATGACCGGCGCCAGCGCGATCATCCTCGGCATCATCCTCGGCGCCATGATGGGCTTCGACCTCGGCGGACCGGTCAACAAGGTCGCGTACGCCTTCGCCACCACGGGTCTCGCCGCGGCCGGCGCCGCCACCGACGCGCCCCAGCTGAAGATCATGGCCGCCGTCATGGCCGCCGGCATGGTCGCCCCGCTGTCCATGGCACTTGCCACCACCCTGCGCCCGAAGCTCTTCTCCGAGCCCGAGCGCGAGAACGGCAAGGCCGCGTGGCTGCTGGGCCTGTCGTTCATCTCGGAGGGCGCCATCCCGTTCGCGGCCGCCGACCCGATCCGCGTGATCGCCAGCTCGGTCGTCGGCTCCGCCGTCACCGGGGCCCTGGTCATGCTCTTCGGCGCGACGCTGCGCGCCCCGCACGGAGGCATCTGGGTGCTGCCGCTCATCGGCAACTTCGCACTCTTCATCCTCGCCCTCCTCGCCGGCGTGGCGGTCATGACCGTCCTCTTCATCGCGCTGCGCTCCCGCGAAGCGAACCTCGCGCAGGTCGAGGCGACCGCTACGGTCTGATCAGGGCGTGATCACGATCGCCGTCTGATCCTCACCGACAGCACGACCACCCGTTTCCACAGAAGGAGCACGTCCATGGCAACCCGCACCGTCACCATCGCCTCCTCGGTCGGCCTGCACGCCCGCCCGGCTGCCCTCTTCGTCGAGGCCGCGAGCGCGTCCGGGCTCGACGTCGAGATCGCCAAGCCCGGCGAGGACCCCGTCGACGCGACGAGCATCCTCGGCGTCATGGCCCTGGGGGCCAGGCACGGCGAGGAGGTCGTGCTGACGGCCGAGGGCGACGGCGCCGACGAGACGCTCGACTCGCTCGTCGAGCTCCTCTCGCGCGACCTCGACGCGGAGTAACGAGCATGGCCGCGTCGGAGACCCCGTCCGAGACCAGGCACGGCATCGGTGTCAGCCCGGGCACGGCGTACGGGCCGGTGGTGCAGGTGGCACCACCGGTCCGGCCGCCGGCCGACGAGAAGGCGGTCGACGACCAGGAGGCAGCGCTCGCCGACGTGCGTGCGGCCTTCGAGTCGGTCGCCGTCTCGCTCGAGGAGCGGGCGACCCGGGTCGACGACACGGCCCAGCAGATCCTCAAGGCGACCGCCCTCATCGCTCGCGACAAGGGCCTCGTCAAGGCCGCGGCCAAGGAGCTCGCCGCGGGGCACGGTCGGGCGCACTCCATCGAGAACGCCGTCGAGACGTATGCCGCCCAGTTCGAGGCGCTCGGCGGCTACTTCGCCGAGCGGGTCGCCGACCTGCGTGACGTCGGGTCACGCGCGGTCGCAGCGGTGCTCGGGGTCCCGGCCCCCGGCGTACCCTCCTTCACCGAGCCGAGCGTCATCGTCGCCGAGGACCTCGCCCCCGCCGAGACGGCCACCCTCGACCGGCGGCTCGTCGTCGGGATCATCACCGAGGCTGGTGGCCGGACGAGCCACACGGCGATCCTCGCCGCGCAGATGGGGATCCCCGCCGTCGTCCAGCTCGCCGGGGCCACCGAGATCGCCGCGGGCACGCCCGTCGCGCTCGACGGCGACACCGGCGAGGTGACCGTCGACCCCGACATGGAGCTCGTCACCGCCCAGCGGGAGCGGGCGGCGCGTCGCGCGGAGGCGCTCTCGCACCTCTCCGGGCCCGGCCGGACGTCCGACGGCGTTGAGGTCGCGCTGCTCGCCAACATCGGCGGGGTCGAGGATGCCGTCGCTGCCGGCGCCCAGGACCTCGAGGGCGTCGGGCTCTTCCGCACCGAGTTCGTCTACCTCTCGGCGACGAAGGCCCCGACCGTCGAGGAGCAGACCGAGATCTACCGTGGCGTCTTCGCGCCCTTCGAGGGGCGACGCGTCGTCGTCCGCACCCTCGATGCCGGCGCCGACAAGCCGCTCAAGTTCGCGGACCTCGGCCCGGAGGAGAACCCTGCGCTCGGCCGTCGCGGTCTGCGCCTGTCGGCCGAGCGGCCCGACCTGCTCGACGCCCAGCTCGAGGCGCTCGCCATCGCCGCCCGCGAGACCGGGGCCGACGTGCGCGTCATGGCCCCGATGGTCGCCACGGCGGAGGAGGCGGCATGGTTCGCGCGGCGCGTCCGGGAGAACGGGCTGCCCAAGGCGGGGGTCATGATCGAGGTGCCGGGGGCGGCCCTGCGGGCCCACGACGTGCTCGGCGAGGTCGACTTCGGCTCGCTCGGCACCAACGACCTCGCGCAGTACACGATGGCCGCCGACCGCATGCAGGGCGCGCTGTCCGACCTGCTCGACCCGTGGCAGCCGGGCGTCCTCGACGTCGTCGGGCTCGCGTGCGAGGGGGCCGCCCGGGCCGACCGCCCCATCGGGGTCTGCGGCGAGTCCGCCGGGGACCCGTTGCTCGCCCTCGTCCTCGTCGGGCTCGGGGTCTCGTCGCTGTCGATGGCGCCGAGCAAGGTGCCGGTCGTGCGCCTGGCCCTGTCGCTCCACTCCGTAGTCGAGTGCCAGGCCCTGGCGGCCGCGGCCCGCGGTGCGCGCACCGCCATCGACGCCCTCACGGCCGTGCGCGAGGCCGCGCGGACCGAGCTGACCGACCTGCTCTGACCCCTAGCGCGGTTGCGACTCGGCGAAGGTCTTGAACGCCTCCATCATCGACAGGCTCTGCTTCGGGAAGCTCTTGGCGAGGACGAGCCCGACGACCTTCATGACGCCGTGGAACTCGAAGTCGTTGTGGGTCACCCAGCGCGTGGCGTCGGGCCCGGCCTCGTGGAACTCGTTGCGGGTCGTCGAGTGGACGCCCTTGGCGTCATAGGTGCCCTCGAACGCGTACGGAAGGTCGCGGCGCGTCACGGTCTCGACCATCTCGAGGGTGCCGCGTCCGCGGCGGAAAGTCAGCCGCGACTGGGCACCCGGGTGGCCCGGCTCGCCGTGGATCGGCTCGAACGAGACGAGCCCCTCCCGCCACTTCGGCAGGTTGTCCGGGTCGTCGAAGAGCTCGATGAACCGCGCCCGCGGCACCTGGACGACGACCTCCTGGGTGAACTCCATGCGCGAACCGTACTGCCGCGGCCCGTCACGCGGGTCGAAGCGTCACGCGTGACCCGGGTCGGAGGCCGTGGCTGTCGGCTCGGGGCCGGCCCCCATCCGCCCGGCGACGCGTGCCGTGAGGACGGCCGTGATCGGGATGCCGAGCCAGAGCCAGGCGACCGTCGTCGATGACCCCAGGACGCCGCTCAGCTGAGCGTCGTTGAAGAGGTAGAGGTAGAGCGTGAGCAGCCCGACCTGCCCGGCCACGAGCAACGAGCGACTGCGTTCGTTGCGGCGCCGGTCGGCGTAGGCGGGTGGCGGGTTGAGCCACAGGGCGATGACGACCGCGACCACGACCGCGATCTGGGTGACGTGGTCCATCCACGCGTCCGGCCAGAAGCTGTCCAGGTGCAGCACGACGAAGGGGACCACGACGAGCACCATCAGGGCTCGAGGCTGGAGACCCGCCGTCCGGCCGGTCACGACCATCACGAGCACGGCGACGGTCACGACGGCCTCCACCTGGCCCGGAGCCGCCCAGGCCGTGGGAGAGGTGTCGGCCGCGAAGGCGATCCCGATCAGGGCGGGGACCAGCCACAGCCCCGCCGCGAGCCACAGGTAGAGGCCTGCGCTCAGAGCGCGTCGAACCAGCAGCTCGGCCAGGGCCGCGAGAAGGATGACGCCCGCGATGACGACCTGCACCCGCTCGACGTGGTCGATCACCCAGTTGGGCAGGCCGAAGAAGGAGCTGGTGTCGGCCGAGGGCGAGAGGGTCCCCACCACGGTGATCGCGACGAGCGTCGCGAGGGCCGCCACCTCCATGATGCCGACGCCGAGCGAGACAGCGGCGAGCCGCGGCGGGAAACCGCCCGGAGACAAGGGGCGCCGCGCACTCCATGCGGCGACGGACACCATCAACCCGGCAACGAGCGCGGCATGCAACCAGGACAGGGGCTGGTCGACGCGAGGTCGCCAGAAGACCTCTCCGCCGAGGAAGCCACCAGTCACGTGGAGGTAGAGCCCTGCGAGGAGCAGGAGCTTGAGGACGACCGCCGCGATCACCGCCTGCCGGGTGACGCGCCAGCGCAGCAGGCGGCCGGTGCGCTCCCGCTGCCCCTCGACCGAGGTGGCCAGGGCGAAGATCGTCAGCAGCGACAGGAGGATCGACGCCGCCGGAGCGAGGCTGCGGCCTCGGATCGCGGCGAGCGCCTGGTCGACGTCCGAGCTCCGGACCGTGGCGACGAGTGCCATGACCGCGGGCGTGGACGCCAGGGCGCAGCGCGCGGCCTCGTGGCTGCGGCCCCCCGCTGGCAGCGTGAGCGCCGCTGCAGTGCAGGCGAGTCCGAGGGCGACGAGCCACAGCCGCGCCGACCCCAGGGACAGGGCGTCCATGGTGAAGAGGGCGATGATCAGTGCGGCGCCACTCAGCACGACGCGCTGAAGTGGGGCAGAGCGTACGGCACCGATGCTGATCGTCACCATGACCACGCCCAGGGCCACCACGGTGACGATCGACTGCCACGGCCAGTACGCGTCCCCGCTGATCTCGTTGAGCACGGCGCGTCCGCGCCAACCGGTGGCGATCATGAGACACAGCAGTGCTGCCCAGGCATGACCTAGGAGCACCACGACCCTGACGGCGCGTTCGAGGTTGGACGTGCCCACCCGGAGCGCTCTCGCCCGGAAGCCGTCACCCAGCCGGGTGCGAAGCCCCACCTGCGTCATCACCCCATGGAACCGCTCACGCCACACGTCCGCAGGACATTGGCTGGGATCCGCTCCCGGCCAGTGCTCTCAGCGGTCAGTGCGTACCTCGAGGATCACGACGTCGGCGTCGGTCTCCACCAGTCGCGCGGGCTCGAAGCCGGCGGCGACGAACAACGCGTCGAACTCCGCCGCCGTGCGCTCGCGCCCACCCGGCAGCACGAGCATGTTGAGGTCGGACAGGGCTGACTCGAGCTCGTGGCCCGGTCGGTCGAGCACGAGCTCGACGACGAGCACCACCCCGCCCGGTGCCAGCGAGCGGCGGCAGGTGCGCAGGATCTCGACACACTTCGTGTCGGACCAGTCGTGCAGCACCTTCTTGAGCAGGTATGCATCGGCAGGCGGGACCGCGTCGAAGAAGCTGCCCGCCGCGACCGACCACCGGGACGCGACCGACTCGCTCGCGGTCGAGGGCGGCCCGGCTGGTAGCACCTGGGGAAGGTCGAACACCGTGCCGTCGAGGTGCTCGTGGCCGGCCAGGACGGCCTCGAGCAGCGCCCCGAGTCCGCCGCCGACGTCGACGACCGAGGTCAGCCCCGTGAAGTCGTATGAGCTCGCCACCGCCGTCGCCACCCTCGACGTCAGAGCCGCCATGTTGTCGTTGAAGACCGCGTTGGCCCGCGCGTGGGAGGCCCGGTAGGTCCAGACGTCCTCACCGTGCAGGGCCGAGAAGGCGTTGTCGCCCGTCCGGACGCTGTGGGTGAGGTGACCCCAGGCCGCCCACGTCGCCGGGTCCTGGAGCGTGCGGGCCAGGGGTCGCAGCGAGCCGGGGGCGTCGGTGCGCAACCCGGCCCCGAGCGACGTCGCGGTGTACGTGCCCTCGGTCGACACGGCATACAAGCCCAGTGCGACGAGCACCCGCATGAGCCGGCCGAGAGTGTCCTCGTCCGCCCCCACGCGTGCGGCGAGCTGCGCCAGGGACATCGGCCCGGACGCCAGCTCGTCGCTGAGCCCCAGCTCGGCGGCCGTGCTGACGGCCGCCGACGTCCGGAAGCCGATGATCATCGATCTGAGGTCAGGGGTCGCGTCCATCTCGCCATCGTCCTCCGGAAAGGGGACGGCGGACGGACTCGGCATGGCGCGACACGTCCGCTGCCGCGTCGGACGCTGGGGCTCGGACAGGCTGGGCTGCATCCTCGTGGTGACCACCCTCATAGGTCTGGACCCGTTGGACGCCAAGGCGGCTCGATAGACTCGAGGTGGACGTCGACACCGGCGCCCACCCGGCAAAGGAGCTCGCCATGAGCACGTCCAGCCTCTTCATGGATCGGGTCCGTCTCGAGGACGGGTACCACGAGGACGACCTTCCCTTCATCGAGCACGCGCTGAGCCAGCTGTTCACCCAGCTGGAGCGCTTCGACCCGTCGATGGTCCACATCGGGCTGCGGGTCAAGGACCGTGGGCAGCCGGGCATGCACACCTCGGTCGAGGTCTGCGTCAGCGGACTGCCGACCGTCATCGGGGTCTCCCACCTCACCGACACCAAGGCCGCGCTCAACGACGCCGAGGCCAAGGTCGTGTCCCAGCTGCGCGAGGCCGCCGACCGCCACCACGACCGTCGTCCCCGCCAGCCCCGTCACTGACAGGCCAACGAGAGTCGAGACGCGCTGTCGCTCAGTCGGATCCGGCGGAGAGGACGTCGGCGAGGTCGTAGCTGACGGGCTCATCGAGCTGGTCGAAGGTGCACGACTCGGGGGTGCGGTCCTCACGCCACCGGACGAACTGCGCCGTGTGCCGGAAGCGCGTGCCCTCCATGTGGTCGTAGCGCACCTCGACGACCCGCTCGGGCCGGAGGGGCACGAACGAGAGGTCCTTCTGGTTGTTCCAGCGGGAGTACTCCGACGACCGCGGAGTGCGTACGCCGCCGCTGTCCTCCGCAGGAGCCGCCCAGTTCCACGGGTGCTCGTCCCACTCGGCGACGAGCGGCTGGAGCTCCTCGAAGAGCTCCTTGCGGCGTGCCATGGGGAAGGCGCCGATGACTCCGACCGAGGCCAGCTTGCCGTCCTCGCCGTAGAGCCCGAGCAGGAGCGAGCCGATGGCGTCGGGCCCGCTCTTGTGGACCCGGTAGCCGGCGACGACGCAGTCGGCGGTGCGCTCGTGCTTGATCTTGAACATGAGGCGCTTGTCCGCCTCGTAGGCGATGTCGACCGGCTTGGCGATGACCCCGTCGAGCCCGGCGCCCTCGAACTGGGTGAACCAGCCCTTGGCGACGTCGCGATCGGCGGTCGCCGCGGTCAGGTGGATCGGGGCCTCGGCGCCGGCGAGGGCCTGCTCGAGCGCGGCGCGGCGCTCGGCGAACGGCTTGTCGAGGAAGGACTCCTCGCCGAGTGCGAGCAGGTCGAAGGCGACGAAGGACGCCGGCGTCTCGGCCGCGAGCTTCTTGACGCGCGAGGCCGCCGGGTGGATGCGCTGCTGGAGCAGGTCGAAGTCGAGCCGGTCGCCGGAATCCGGTGAGATGAGGACGATCTCGCCGTCGATGACGCACTTGTCGGGGAAGTTCGCGAGCACGGCCTCGACGACGTCGGGGAAGTAGCGCGTCATCGGCTTCTCGTTGCGCGACCCGATCTCGACGAGGTCCCCGGAGCGGAAGATGATCGACCGGAACCCGTCCCACTTCGGCTCGTAGAGCACGTCGACCTTGACGGCCGAGAAGTCCTTGACCGGCTTGGCGAGCATCGGGGACACCGGAGGGACGACCGGCATGCCCCACGTCGTGCGCAGGTCGGCGTCGCGCTCCGCCTTGGGAGCCATGTACTCCGTGTCGGCCTTGTCCTGGCGACGCTTGCTGGGCTGCACGCGCGGCGGCTCGCCCGGCATCTTCGGGTAGTCGGGTGGGAAGTTCAGCTCGCCCAGACCGCGCTCGCTGACGTCCTTGTCCCACAAGGCGATCGCAGCCGCGACGTCGCCCACCTCGTCGTCGATGCCGGCCCACGCGTCGCCGCGGTCGGCGACGAGTTGCGGCACGGTGCGCACCGTGAGCTCCCTCGGGTCGACGGACCCGAGCTCGTCCCACGTGACCGGCGTCGAGACCGGCGCGCCCGGGAGCGGCCGGGGGGAGTAGGCCGAGGCGATGGTGCGGTCGCGGCAGGCCTGGTTGAAGTCGACGAAGATCTTCTCGCCGCGCTCCTCCTTCCACCACGAGGTGGTGACGAGGTCAGGGAGCCGACGCTCGAGCTCGCGCGCGATGCCGATGACGCCGTGGCGCACGTCGAGGAACTCGTGGGTCGGCGCGACCCGCGCGTAGACGTGGACGCCGCGGTTGCCCGACGTCTTGGCCCACGCGGTGAGCCCGATCTCGGCCATCACCTCGCGCAGCGCGACCGCCGCCTCGACGGCGTCCTTGAAGCCGCGCCCCGGC
The DNA here is from genome assembly GCF_000383675.1 of Terracoccus sp. 273MFTsu3.1. Classification (GTDB taxonomy): domain Bacteria; phylum Actinomycetota; class Actinomycetes; order Actinomycetales; family Dermatophilaceae; genus Terrabacter. The sequence goes on from NZ_KB911820.1 coordinate 436,993, forward strand.
TGCGGGTCGAGGTCGATGCGCAGCTCGTCGGGCTTGTCGACGTCGGCCGTGCGGACCGGCCACGGGTGGAAGGTGATGGTGTTCATCTGCGCGGCCCACACGGCGTCGGCGATCTCGTCGATGACGAGCTGCGGGTGCTTGCGACCCGACGGATAGGTGCACATGACGGTGCGCGTCCCGTCGGGCACGCCCTTGGGCGGGTTCTTGGAGAAGAACTCCTCACCCTCGATGCCCTCCGGGAAGCGCTGGAGCGTCACCGGTCGGTCACCGAGCGCCCGGAGCATCGGGTCGGCGACGGCGACGAGGTAGTGCGCCATGTCGAGCTTCGTCACCGGCCGGCCGTCGGCCATCCCGGCCGCCGGCCACAGCACCCGGTCGGGGCTCGAGACGCGGACCTCCCGCACGCCCGACGGGCTCGACGGACTGGGCGCTTCGACGACGACGGGCTTGGCGCTCACCCGCCGATCGTAGCCACGAGGTGTGACCACGGGACGGACCACGCGCTGTGCATTGGGTCAGGGGGTGACTCAGCTACGCGGGAGCCGGACGAAGCGGACGTGAGTCACGGGGTGACCCAATGCACAGGGTGGCGACCGGGGCACCCTGCTCGCGCCTCGCCCCGAGCGGGTACGTCCTGCCCATGACCCAGGCGCCCACGCTCCACAACCTCGGTGGCGAACGCTTCGTGCTGCTGACGACCTACCGCCGCAACGGCGAACCGGTCCCGACCCCCGTGTGGGTGCTGCCCGACGCCGGCGCCGCGATCGTCAGCACCCCCGAAGGTGCCGGCAAGCTCAAGCGCCTGCGCAACGACCCGCGCGTCACGCTGCAGCCGTGCGACCGCCGCGGCAACGTCAAGCCCGATGCGCCGGTCGTCGAGGGCCGCGCCGAGATCATCCGTGACTCGGCCGCCTCCGAGGCCGTGAACCGCCGGCTCAGCCGCAAGTACGGCGTCGAGTTCCGCATCTTCATGGCCATCGAGTGGGTCGTGCGTCGCGGCAACAGCACCCGCGTCGTCGTCCGGATCGCCCCGACCGACTGAGCTCAGCCGCTCAGCCGCTCAGCCGCGCGCGACGAGGCTGACGACGTTCGCGAGGGCGATGAGCACCGCCGCCACGAACGGCAGACGCCCGCGCGCCACGACGGCCACGATCGCCAGGGCCACGCACGCGGCGAGCAGCACCAGCCCGGTGGCGTCCAGACCGGGGCCGTATGCCGCCACGACCGACCCCGCGAGCAGCACCGCGGGTGCCAGCCACCGAACGACCCGCTCCCCGAGCCGGTGCGGCAGCCCGCGCACGCCGGTCGCCTCGTCGTCGGCGAGGTCGGGCAGGGCGTTGAGCAGGTGGGCGCCCACCCCGAGCAGGGCACCGGTCACGAGCACCCACGCCGGCGGCCACACGGGGTGGGGGAGGGCGAGCGTGACGACGGCCGGCAGCGCGGCGAAGGCGACGGCATACGGCAGCGGGGAGAGCGCGGTGCGCTTGAACCACAGGTTGTAGGCCCAGCCGGACGCGACGCCGAGGAGCAGGTGGACGAGGCCCGAGGCCCAGCCGCACGCGAGCGACAGCACGACGCAGGCGACGAGCGCGGCTCCGCACGCGGTCCGGACGACCCGCTCGGTCACGGCGCCGGCCGCCAGGGGCTTGTCGGTGCGCCCGACGGCGCGGTCGCGACGCGCGTCGACGAGGTCGTTCGACCATCCGATCGACAGCTGGCCGGTGAGCACGGCCGTGGTCACGAGGGCGCCGCGAGAAAGCGTGTGCCCGGCCGACCAGGCGAGCAGCGCCGTGAGCACGGTGACGGCCACGGTCGGGCCCGGATGGCAGGCGAGCGCCAGTCCCCGCACCGTCCGCCGCACCGCCACGCGCCGAGCCTAGGTGTCCACGCGGGCGAGCGCTCCGACGGCCACTGTCCAACGTCGGCCCCCGGGTGCGTCGGCGGCGCCTAGGCTGGCCGGGTGAGCCACCTAGCGGCCGTCCGCGGCGTCCTGCCCGAGCACAGCTACGCGCAGGCCGAGGTCACGGCGGCCTTCGCCGACGTGCTCGGCTCCACCGGCTCCGACCGAGCGCTCCTCGAGCGGTTCCACGCCAACGCCGGGGTGAGCCAGCGTCACCTCGCCCTACCGCTCGAGCGCTACTGGCAGCTGGCGGACTTCGGGGCGGCCAACGACGAGTTCATCCGGGTCGCCACCGAGCTCGGCTCGCACGCCGTCACCAAGGCGCTCGCGGCCTGCGGTCTCACCCCGCGGGACGTCGATCTCATCATGTCGACGACGATCACCGGCCTCGCCGTCCCGTCGATCGAGGCCCGGGTCGCCGCCGAGATCGGGCTGCGCGACGACGTGAAGCGCGTCCCGCTCGTCGGGCTCGGGTGCGTCGCCGGCGCCGCGGGTGTGGCCCGCGTGCACGACCACCTCGTCGGCCACCCCGCCGACGTCGCGGTGCTCCTCTCCGTCGAGCTGTGCAGCCTCACCGTCCAGCGCGACGACCGGTCGACCGCGAACCTCGTCGCCAGCGGCCTCTTCGGCGACGGGGCCGCCGCGGTCGTCATGGTGGGGGCCGACCGCGCCGCGGCGCTCGCGCCCGACCAGCCGCGCGTCGTCGCCACCCGCAGCCGCCTCTACCCCGGGACCGAGCGCGCCATGGGCTGGGACGTCGGCGCGACGGGTCTGCGCATCGTCCTCGGCGCCGAGGTCCCCGACCTCGTGCGCGAGAACGTCCGCGACGACGTCGACCGCTTCCTCGCGGACCATGGCCTGACCCGCGCCGACATCGGCTGGTGGGTCGCCCACCCCGGCGGCCCCAAGGTCCTCGAGGCGATGCAGGAGGCCCTCGAGGTGGAGCGCGAGGCGCTGGGGGTCACGTGGAGCTCGCTCGACCGCATCGGCAACCTCAGCTCGGCATCCGTGCTCCACGTGCTCGCCGACACCCTCGCCGACCACACCCCCGAGCCCGGCTCGTGGGGCGTGCTCATGGCGATGGGCCCCGGCTTCTGCCTCGAGCTCGTCCTGCTCCGCGCGGCCGACTGACAGGAGTCGCCGATGACCTCCCAGTGGCTCTTCACCGGCCTCGTCCTGCTCGTCGGGCTCGAGCGGCTCGCCGAGCTCGTCGTGTCGAAACGCCATGCGGCGTGGGCGTTCTCGCGCGGTGGCGTCGAGCGGGGCCAGTCGCACTACCCCGTCATGGTCGTGCTCCACACCGGGCTGCTCGTCGGCGCCGTCGCGGAGGTGTGGCTCGCCGACCGCCCGTTCGTCCCGGCCCTCGCCTGGGTCATGCTCGCGCTCGCCGTGGCCAGCCAGGCCCTGCGCTGGTGGTGCATCACGACCCTCGGCAACCAGTGGAACACCCGCGTCATCGTCGTGCCCGGCCTCCCGCTCGTCCGCCGTGGGCCCTACGGCGTCATCCCGCACCCGAACTACGTCGCCGTCGTCGTCGAGGGCTTCGCCCTTCCGCTCGTGCACACCGCGTGGGTGACGGCGCTCGTCTTCACCGTCGCCAACGCTGCACTGCTCACCGTCCGCATCCGCGTCGAGAACGCCGCCCTCCGCGAGATCGCCTCTCCTGCAGACGCCCCCAGCGGGGTCACCCGGTGAGCGTCGACGTCATCGTCATCGGTGGCGGTCCCGTCGGTCTCGCCACGGCGTTGTATGCCGTCCGCTCCGGTCTGTCACCCGTCGTCCTCGAGCCGCGGGCGGGCTCCGTCGACAAGGCCTGCGGCGAGGGTCTGATGCCCGGCGGTCTCCAGGCGCTCGCCGGCCTCGGGGTCGACCCGGCCGGACACGACCTCCGCGGCATCCGCTACGTCGCGCGAGGCCGTGTCGCGGAGGCGGACTTCACGGCCGGTCCCGGCCGCGGCATCCGGCGAACCACCCTGCACGCCGCCCTGAGCGAGGCGGTCGCCGCCGCCGCCGTCGAGGTGCTCCCGTTCGGCGCGACCGGGGTGACACAGGACGACACAGCCGTGACGGTGCGCACCGACGACTCGGGCGGTGACGGGCCGACACTGACCGCGCCGTGGGTCGTCGCCGCCGACGGGCTGCACTCGCCGACCCGCCGCTCCCTCGGGCTCGACCGCGACCACACGACCGCCCACCGCCTCCCCGGGAGCGGAGGCGTCGCTCGGACCGCCGACACGCGACCGCTCCGCCGCTACGGGCTCCGCCAGCACTACCGCATACGTCCGTGGGGAGACCACGTCGAGGTGCACTGGGGCGCTCACGGGGAGGCGTACGTGACGCCCGTCGTCGACGACCTCGTCGGGGTCGCTGTGCTCAGCAAGCAGCGAAACCCCTTGTCCGAGAGCCTGACCGAATTCCCGGAGCTGCGCGAGCGCCTCGACGGGGCGCCGGTGGTGACCTCGGTGCGCGGCGCGGGACCGCTGCGGCAGCGCACGACGCACCGCGTCGCAGGCCGCGTCCTGCTCGCCGGCGACGCGAGCGGCTACGTCGACGCCCTGACGGGGGAGGGCATCTCGCTCGGCCTCGCCCACGCACGGGCGGCGATCGCGGCTCTCGTCGCCGACGACCCGCAGTCCTACGAGCAGTCGTGGCGTGCGGCCACCCGGCGCTACACGCTGCTCACCCACGCGCTCGTCCAGGTCACGCGACCGGCCTGGACCCGGCGCCTGCTCGTCCCCGCCGCCGCGACGCTGCCCCCGGTCTTCCGCGGCGCGGTCAACGAGCTCGCGAGGCCGGGCCGGTGAGCGTCGTGACGCCGGACGCCGCCGAGGAGCTCGTCGTCCTCGTCTCCCCGGACGGTGAGGCGATCGGCACGGCACCCAAGGCGACGGTGCACCATGCCGAGACCCCGCTCCACCTCGCCTTCTCCGTCTACCTCCTCGACGACGCCGGCTCGCTCCTCGTGACCCGGCGCGCCCTCGCCAAGGCGACCTTCCCCGGCGTCTGGACCAACTCCGCCTGCGGACACCCGGCGCCCGGTGAGCTCGTCGAGGACGCCGTGGGGCGTCGAGCCCGGGACGAGCTCGGCCTCGACGTGCACGGCCTGCGGCTCGTGCTGCCCCGCTTCTCCTACCGTGCCGAGATGGACGGCGTCGTCGAGTGGGAGCTGTGCCCGGTGCTCGTCGGCCGTGTCAGCGGGGTCGCCCCCCGGCCCCGGCCCGACCCGGCCGAGGTCGAGGCGGCGGAGTGGGTGCCGTGGCGCGAGTTCGCGGCCGACGTCCTGGCCGGGCGGCGCGACGTCTCGACGTGGTGCCGGGAGCAGGTCGCCGAGCTGGCCGTCCTCGGCCCCGAGCCGACGGACTGGCCCACCGGCGACGCCGCCGCCCTCCCACCCGCGATGGCCTCCCACTCGACTGGGTAGGTGGACCTCGTGACCGCCACCTCGACCCAGCGTCCCGTGCCGCCGCGCGTGCCCACCCCTCCTGCACGCGCCGCCGGCGTCGCGCTGGCCGTGGGACTCGGGCTGGTCGCGTGGGTCGCCGGACGCAAGCCGTTGCACGCCGTCGGGCGGACGTGGGCCGCCGAGCTGCGGGTCGACGCGCCGGTGCTGCACCTGGGGGTCCCCCTGCTCGTCGACCGGGGAGTCCACCCGTGCACGGTGCGGGTCTCGCGCGCCATGAGCACGGGGGCCGGCTGGTGGGACGTCGGTGGCCTCGCCGTGCGCGTGCCGGGAGCCGGTCCGTCCGGTGGACCCGCCGACCTCCTCCTCGCCACGACCGGGACCGGACGGGTCAGCCGGTACCTCCTGCGTCCCGTCCGGCGAGCCACGGGGCGACCGTTGACGACGCTCCTGCCGACGAGGTCCGGGGAGCACTCGCTCGCCCTGCTCGCGAGACCCATCGGCGACGAGGCCGTGGCGCGCGAGTTCGAGCTGGCCGTCTCCCTCGACGGTGGCCCGTGGCGCGCGGTCGGCCTCCTGCAGCTGCTCGTCGAGCAGGCGGATGCCGTGACGAGGTTCGACCCGGTCGTCAACGAGCTCGCGGGCACGTCCCCGCCGGACTGGGTCGTCGCCGTGCGCGAGCCCGCCTACCGGTGGGCGCGGCGGCTCGGTCGGCGTCACGCCTGACCTCGTCAGTCGACGAGCACCTGGTCGGCCAGCTCTTCGAGGGCGGCGGCCTCGCACCCGGCGGCGAGCGCCTCCTGGGTGGCCTGCCGGGCCGCGACGAGCGCATCGGGCTTGAGGGCGGCGATGACGGCAGCGACGGCACGCGCCTCGACGCACTCGTCGTACAGCCGGAGCCGGTCGAGGTTGCACGTGTCGGGGTGCGTGCCGAGGTGGGCCTCGCACGCGGAGTCGAGGTCGCGCTCGAGGTCCCAGAGCGCCACGAGGTCCTCGACCTCCGGGTAGTGCTCGAGACCGCTGCGGGCGACCTCGAGGGCGTTGCGGTCGTGCACCCCCGCGACCGTGCACGCGAGGCGAGCGACGCGGAAGGCGAATCGTCGGGCGTGCCCACGCTCGGCGCCCGCGATGCGCGCGGCGAGGCCGGGAGCCACCGCCTCGACCGGGTGCAGCTTCACGGGTACTCCTCGACGGTCAGGGGCAGGGCTGCAGGAACAGCCCACGGGGCCATACCCGCTCCGGCACCTGCCCACCCGGTGTCCGGCCGCCTGCCCTGGACATCATGCACCCGACGACCGTGAACACACGCAAACGGCCCCGGCGGCCCCGGGACGGACGGCGCTGCTCAGCCGACGGGCAGGCGTTCGCGGAGGAACTCCGTCGTCGTCGCCCACGCCAGGGCCGACGCCGCCGGGTCGTGCCACGGCATGTCGTCGTTGTCGAACGCGTGGTCCGCGCCGGCGTACGTCTCGAAGACGGTGGCGGGCTGCTCGGTCACGGACGCCTCGATCCGTCGCACGGTCTCGGTGTCGATGAAGGAGTCGGCGAGGCCGAAGTGGTGCAGGCTCGGCGCCGTCACCGACATCGTCTCGTGCAGGCCCGGCAGGGCCGAGCCGTAGTAGCTGACGAGCGCGTCGAGGGGCGCGCTGCCGTCGGACTCGAGGTGGGCGGCCACGGTGAAGCCGAGGCCGCCACCGAAGCAGAAGCCGACCGCGCCGACGCCGGCCGTGACCTCGTCACGGTCGCGCAGCCACTCGACCGTCGCGGTGGCGTCCGAGACGGCCGCCGGCCAGTCGAGGCGCTGCACGAGGCCCATGCCCTGCTGCAGCGCGTCGTCGCCCTCGACGGGCGTGGTGACGCCGAGGCGCCAGAAGATCTCGGGTGCCACGACGACGTAGCCCTGCTCGGCGAGCTGGGCCGCGCGGCGCTGGATGTAGTCGCTGACGCCGAAGATCTCCTGGAGCACGACGATGCCGGGCCCGTGCCCCGTCGGTGGGAGCCAGAGGTGCGCGGGCATCTCGCCGGCATCGGTCGTGACGGTCACGTGTGCGGTCATGCCGTCAGTATGTCGACCGTCCGTCCCCGGGGCGGGAGGACGGACGGTCAGCGGCGCGGCTGCAGCTCGAGCAGGCGGGCGTCGTACATCCGCACGCGCTCGGCGAGGACGTCGTGCTCGCGCTCGTGGCTGCGCAGCACCGCGACGAGGGCCACGATGGCGATGACGAGGAGCCCACCGAGGGCGACGAGCACCAGGACGCCGGAGCGCGTGTCGGCACGACCGGTCGCGAGCACGACGAGCGCTGCGGTGAAGAGCAGGGCGACGGCGCCGCCGAGGCCGCCGATCCGGCGCGATGCGGACCGGTCGGTCGCCTCGAGCGCCTGCTGGGCGACGGTGCGCTCCTCACGGGCGACGCTGCGGCACAGGTAGGTCGCGGCCGGAAAGCGGTGCGTGTCGCGGCGGCGACCGCGCCCGTGCAGCCGGTAGTCCGTGGGGACGTCGACGAGGTGGGGTCGGGGTGCGCCGAGGGCCGGCGCGGGGTTCGTGGTCAGTGCGGTCATCTGCGGGCTCCTTCACTCGGCCGCTGGGTGCACCCCATCACCATCAGGGTGCACCCAGCGGCGGCTGCGTGGTCGCGGTTCCGGTCAGTCGTCCGTGCCGGCGTGCAGCCGGGCCCCGAGGGCGTAGGCGGCGACGACGAGGGCCGAGGCGGCCAGGACGATGTCCTTGAGGACGTACTGGCCCATGAGCGTCGGGCCGTGCGGGAAGAGCTCGGCCGTGAAGAGGGCGAGCGGCGACATGATCCCGATGAGGGCTCCGCCGAGGACGACGATGCCGACGCGCAGGAACTTGCCGGTGACGAGGGTCAGACCGATGACCGTCTCGGTGACGGCGGTGAGCAGCACCGCCGTGTGGCCGGAGACGAGGCCGAACGTCAGCCGGTCGATCGTCGCCGAGGCGATGGCCTCGGCCGGGCTGAGGCCCGGCACGAACTTGATGACGCCGAAGCCGAGGAAGACCAGCCCGAGGCTGATCCGCAGGGCCTGGAGGCTGTAGGCCACGAGGAACGCCTGGAGGCGGTCCACGGCCGTGGTGGCTGCGCCGGTGACGGTCCCGCGGAGGGATCCGAGGCGGCCGGACGGGATGGATCGGTGGGCCCCGGGCTCTCCGGGACGGTCGAGGACGAACTGCGACATGGTGGTTGCTCCTTGAGGTCGAACTGTCGAGACCTCAGAAGGAGCAGGACCGCCGGAAGATACGCCGGACGGCCGGGTTGAGTCGATCTACCTAGACCAAACCCGGGCCGACGCGGGCAAAACGGGCGCGTGGTCGGGTGGCTTCAATTCGATTGACACCACGGCACATTCGAGAGATGGGCAGGTCTCACCAGTTGACGAGCAACCGCTCCTGCTTGTCGCGGAAGGTCCCCACGAGGATGAGGATGAGGTCGATGAGCGCCCAGATGCCGAGCCCACCGAAGGTGACGAGCTGGAGGATGCCGGTGCCCACCTTGCCGACGTAGAAGCGGTGCACGCCCAGGACCCCGACGAAGAAGCAGAGCAGCGCCGCGGCGAGCCTCGACCGGTCGCTGACGGGCAGGCCCTCCGCGTCGAGGGCCACCGGCGCGAAGGCCGCCGCCAGGGACGGTGCGGCCTGGACGGGCTGGACCGGTGCGGGCGGCAGCAGCGGGCCGAGCTGGTCGGTCCACGAGTCGCCGTCCCAGTAGCGCGACTGGGGCCCGCCCTCCGGGTCGGGATACCAGCCGGCCGGGATCTCGCGCGGTGCCGGGGGGATCGGCTGGTCGGGCTGCTGCGTCATGGTGGCCTCCGAGGGGTGATGGAAGTCGGGCGGACCCGGCCTCACCCCCAGCATGGTGGACGCCGCCCCGCGGCGGCAGCCCCTTCGACACCGGACGGCCCTGTACTTTTCTCCACCCCCGATCGGTCACCAACGTCATGGTCCGGTGCGCCCACCGACCCCTACCGTGGTCGCGTGACCACGATCCACGCCCGCGTCGAGCGGCGCCTCGCACCACGCCACACGGCATACGTCGTGCTCGGCGGGGTGGTCGGTGCGCTCGCGGCGCCCGTCGTGTGGGCTCTCGCGAGCCTCGCGACGGGACTGCTCGTCGTCGTCGTCGGTGTCGTGTTCGTCGGACTGCTCCTGCTCGTGTCGGAGGGCCTGAGCCGATGGCACCGGGCGCGGGCGCTGGCGCTGCTCGGTGTCGTCGTGGACGCCCCCGCCGCTCCGGTCGAACCGGGATGGCGCGGCTGGGTGGCCCGGCTGGGTCGGGCGACGACGTGGCGACAGCTGGCGTACCACGCGGTCGTCGGGCCCACGCTGCTCGCTGCGTCGGCCGCCGTCGTCGCGTTCTGCTGGGGCGGTGGTCTCGTCCTCGTGACCTCGCCGCTCTGGTCCCGGATCAGCCCCGAGGTGCTCGCCCTGTCCGGCGGCCTCCTGCAGGGGATCGGCCGCATCTGGGTGTCGACCGCCGTCGGCTTCGGCCTGCTCGTCCTCGCCCCGCGGGTGGCCCGCTGGCTCGCCGCGCTCGACCTCGCCATCCTGCGACCGATGCTCGGCGAGACGCGGGGCGAGCAGCTCTCGCCACGGGTCACGGCGCTCGAGCAGACGCGTGCCGGGGTCATCGACGCGGCCGACGCCGAGCGACGCCGCATCGAGCGCGACCTCCACGACGGCGCACAGCAGCGGCTCACCTCGCTCGCGCTCAACCTCGGGATGGCCCGCTCGGCGCTGCCCACCGACGCGCCCCCCGAGACGCGACGGGCCATCGAGGAGGCGCACGACGAGGCGAAGCAGGCCCTCGCCGAGCTGCGGGGCTTCGTCCGCGGCCTGCACCCCGCGGTGCTCGACGAGCGCGGCCTCGACGCGGCCCTGTCGGGCATCGTCGCCCGGGCGCCGGTGCCGACGAGCCTGCACGTGCTGCTCGCCCGGCGTCCGCCGCGGACCCTCGAGGCCGTCGCCTACTTCGTCGTGTCGGAGGCGCTGACCAACGTCGCGAAGCACTCCCGCGCGACCCGGGCCGCCGTCCGGGTCACCTCGGACGCCGACCGGCTCGTCGTCGAGGTCAGCGACGACGGCCAGGGCGGCGCCACGACGGGCGCCGGATCCGGACTCACCGGACTGACGAACCGGGTGGCGTCCGTCGACGGCACCCTCACCGTGACCAGCCCGGTCGGCGGTCCCACAGTGCTCAGGGCGGAGATGCCGTGCGGGTCGTGATCGCCGAGGACTCGATCCTCCTGCGGGACGGGCTGATCCGCCTGCTCACCGCCAACGGCATCGAGGTCGTCAAGGCCGTGGGCGACGCCGAGGCGGCCCTCGTCGCCGTGGAGCGGCACCGGCCCGACCTGGCCCTGCTCGACGTGCGGATGCCGCCGAGCCACACGGACGAGGGACTGCGCGCCGCGCTCGTCATCCGCGCGCAGTGGCCGGAGGTCGCGCTGCTCATCCTCAGCCAGTACGTCGAGGAGCGATACGCCGCCGACCTGCTCGCCAGCACCACCTCCGCCGTCGGCTACCTCCTCAAGGACCGGGTCGCCGACGTCGACGACTTCGTCGACTCGCTGCGCCGCGTCGCGGACGGGGGCACGGCGCTCGACCCGGAGGTCGTCGCCCAGCTGCTGCTGCGGCGCGACAAGAGCCCCCTCCAGCGCCTCACCGACCGGGAGCGCGAGACGCTCTCGCTCATGGCCGAGGGCCGCTCCAACACCGGCATCGCCCGCGCCCTGCACGTCAGCGAGAGCGCGATCGCCAAGCACGTCAACGCCATCTTCACCAAGCTCGACATGCCGACGACGGCGGGGGACCACCGCCGCGTCCTGGCCGTGCTCCAGTACCTCTCGGAATAGGGGATCCACCATGTCCATGCACGAACCGACCGGGCCGACCTCGGTCCCCGACGACCGCGTCCACGGCGACTCGATGGCCGGGTCCGAGCCCTACGGCGACTCCTGGCTGCGGCCTACCCTGACCAGCGAGCCGGCCGAGTCGCCCGCCCCGCCGCGCCCACCCGCGCCGTCCGCACGCCCGTGGTGGCTCGTCGCCGGCCTCGGGGCGACCCTCGTGCTCGCGAGCGCCGCGGGTGTCACGACGTGGGGCGCGGCCACCGGGGGTCTCTGGCGCAGCGCCGACCAGCACCACACCTACGAGCGGCCCCTCGGCGCCCTGACGATCAGGGGCGGGGCGGGCGACATCGAGGTCCGTGGCGGCGGCGAGGCGGGCACGGTGCGGGTGGACCGCCACGTGTCGTGGGGGCCGGGATCGAGCGAGCCGACCCCGCGAGAGGAGTGGGCCGGGTCGACGCTCGCCGTCGACGCGGAGTGCCACGGCTTCGTCGCCTGGTGCTCGGTGGACTACGTCGTCACCGTCCCGGACGCGGCGGACGTCACCGTCGACACCGGGTCCGGGGACATCGCGCTCTCCGGCTCCCTCGGCGGGATCACGCTCAAGACAGGCTCCGGGGACATCGAGACGGCGAACCTCAAGGCCGAGCAGCTCACCGCGGAGGCGGGCAGCGGCGACATCGACGTCGAGCTCGCGACCGCAGCCTCGCCGGTGTCGGTCAGGACGGGTTCGGGCGAGGTCTCCGTGCGCCTGCCGCAGGACACCGTCTACGCCGTGGACACCGTGACGGGGTCCGGCGACACGGAGGTCAGCGTCCCGACCAATCCGGACGGCACGTCGACCCTGCGGATCCGGACCGGGTCCGGCGACATCTCCGTCGACTACCGCTGACGCGGCCGACGCACCCCGTGCACGACGAAGCCGTATGCCGCCGAGGGGGTTTCGGCGGCATACGGCCCTGGGAGGTGCCGGCTCAGGTGGGGTTGCCGGCGGGGGTGTCCTCGTCGAAGGCGCTGTGCTTGTCGTCGGGCACGGCTGACGCGGCCGGGGTGGGAGGAGCCGCCTGGTCGTGATGCTCGACGATCTTGTCGATGCCCTTGTCGACCGAGGCACGGACCTTGGTCACGGTGTCGGCGTGCTTGCCGCCGGTCTTCTCGTCGATCTTGGCCTCGGCCTTGTCGAGGGCCCCGTCGACCTTGCCCCGGTTGTCGTGCGCGTAGCTCGCGGCAACCGACATCGCGGCCTTGGCCATCTCGACGACTGCGTCGCCGAAGTCCTTGGCCTTCTCCTGCAGGTGGACCTCGTCCGCCTTGCTCTTCAGCTGCTCACCGAATGACACGGTGTCTCCTCATCTCGCACTGGTCCGACCCTCGTCGGCTCACTGCATCCACAGTCATACCCGGCGCCCGTTTCCCGCAACCGGGGTCGACCCCGAAATCGACCCCGATCGACCCTGATTCGGCGTCCCCCCGGTCCTTCTGCACCACATGTCGTGCATGTCCTGGAACGTCCCTCGACCGATGTCTCGTCGCTCACGTGGGCCGATCTGTGACGTGGGGAACAGCGGCGCCCGCGCCACCGGCAGAGACTGGAGGGGCAGGCGGAAGCACTTGGCCCACAACCGAATTGGCGTGATGGGCGTCGGGCAACCGCCCGTCAGCGCCCGCGCGCGGTCGACCACGCCCAGTCGAGGACCGACCGGTGCCGGGACCACGTCGGGTCACCGGCCGACGGCGACTGGGGGTCGCCGTCGACCGCGGCCCCGTCGGGGGCCCCGTCGCCGGCCCGCGTCGTCGCGAGCGCCCGCGTCACCGCGTCGGAGACGCCGAGCCGTCCGCCGGGCGGCTCGCCGAACACGTCGGCGGCGTCGCGCTCGCCGACCATGTCGTGCCCGAGGCTCGGGATGAGCGACTCGACGGTCCCGTTCGGGACGTCGACGAGGACCCCGGCCACGCGCGCGACCGTCTCGACGGGGGCCAGCCACACGGGAACCTGCACGCGCAGCAGCCGGGCGCGGGCGGCATACGTCCGCAGGAGCGCGACGTAGCTGAGCCGGTCGGGGCCGACGACGTCGAGGTGGCCCGTGACGTCGGGTCGCTCGAGCGCCTCGGCGAGGAACCACACGGCGTCCGCGACCGCCACGGGCTGGATGACCGAGCTGCCCATCCACGCCGGCACGGTCTGCACGACGCCGAGCCGGGTCGACATCTGGCGCATCACCTCGAAGCTCGTCGACCCCGCCCCGACGACCATCGACGCGCGCAGGGTCAGCACCGGGCAGTCGGCCGTCGCGAGGATCTCCTCGACCTCGAGCCGCGAGAGCAGGTGGTCCGAGAGCTCGTCGTGGGGCAGGTCGGGCACGATCCCGGAGAAGTAGACGAGGCGGCTCGCGCCGACGACGCCCGCGGCATACGCCACGTTGTCGGCGGCCTGCCGGTCACGCTGCATGAAGTCGTCCGCGTCGAGGCCGTGCACGAGGTAGCAGACGGCGTCGACGCCCTCGAGCGCCTCGAGGACGCGGTCCTCGTCGTGCACGTCGACGCGCCGCCACTCGACGTCGCCGGACCACGGGTATGCCGTCGCCGGGCTGCGGTGGTGGGTGGCCACGACCTCGTGGCCGCGGCCGAGCAGCTCGGGGACGAGCCGGGACCCGACGTAGCCGCTCGCGCCGACGACGGCGACCCTCATCGCCGGTTGCGCTCGCGACGGTCCCGCCGGAAGGAGCCGAAGAGGTCGGTCGCCGAGCGGACGAGGTCGAGCGGGCTGTCGTCGTCCGCCTCGGCGTCCGGGACCGGCCCCGACACCGACATGCACGTGAGGAACCGCTCGATGAGCGGGTCGGAGGCGCGCTGGACGAGGCCGGTGCCGAAGTCCATCGGGAAGCCGAGGAAGACGAGGTCGGTGACGAGGTGCGCGCGGGTGCGGTCGTCGTCGCCCGTGACGGGGTGCAGGGTCAGCGTGATGTCGATGGTCGCCCTGCCGAGGCCGTGACGCTCCTGGCCGGTGGCCGTCAGACGCGCACGTCCGGCCTTCTCGTCGCGTTCGACCATCGAGCCGGTGCCGTCGAAGTACATCGAGAGCGGACCGAGCTTGGCCGTGATCTCTCCGACGAAGTCGTCGCCGTCGACCTCGGTGACCTTGGCGCCCGGGAAGCAGCGGCCGATCCGGCGCAGGTCCATGAAGTTCGTCCAGACCACGTTCCGCGGCGCGTCGAGCTCCTGCTCGTGCCCCAGCCTCATCGCGTGTCCTTCCGTCAGGCGCGCCGCCCGGTGGCTGACCGGCGGCGCTTCGTCACCCGTGGCATACCCGAACGGCCTCGGACACGGGCGCCGTGTCGAGGGTCAGTCGGTGGCGCCGGGCGGCAGCAGCTCCCAGTGCAGGCCGTCGCCCCAGCTCCCGCCCGCCGTCCGGTCGACCGCGTGCTCGCGACCGAACTCGACGAAGCCGACCGACCGGAGCACGCCGTTGCTCGCCTCGTTGTCGGCGGCCGTCTCTGCGACGAGGCGGCGCACGCCGAGCCCGCCCTCGCTCGTCGGGGCCAGCGCGTGGGCGACGGCGAGCCGGGCCGCCTCCTTGGCGGCGCCACGGCCGCGGGCGCTCGGGAAGAACTGGTAGCCGAGCTCGGCCGTGTCGGTGATGGCCCCACCACGGCTGAAGACGGTGACGCTGCCCAGGGCCCGGTCGGTGCCGAGGTCGGCGACGCACCAGTCGACCGCCGTGCCCTCGGACATCCGCTCCTGTCGGGTGCGCAGCCACGCCGGAAAGGTCTCGGGTCGCAGGATCGACCGGGACGGCATCCAGTGCTCGGGGTCGTCACGCGGCTCGATCGCGTCGACGTCCTCGGCCCGCCACGGCCGCAACCGGACGCGGTCGCCCTCGACCGGGACCGCGGCGAACCACGGCGTCTGCGGCTCGAGCGGGACGCCCGGGGTGATGCTGGCGGTCCACGTGTCGAGCGCCTCGGTGCCGCCCTCGGGGTCCGGGTGGCTGCCCGGGATGGTGCCGTGGAAGGTGAACCCCGTGGACCACGCGGTCCGCCTCGAGCCCCAGTTGCCGACGACGGCGCGCCAGTGGACGCGGGTCACCGGGGCGCCCCAGACGGGTGTCGCGAAGGCGTGCGCGACGACGAGCCGGACGGCGCGCGACATGAGGCCGTGACCACGGGCGGCCGGGTGCAACCCGAATCCGAGCTCGCACGCGGACGGCGCCGCGCCGGGACGCAGGTCGATGGTGCCGGCGTAGCGGGAGGTGCCCGTCGCGTCGGTCCACTCGATGGCCCACGACCGTGTCGCCCCGGGCTCACCCCACGCGCTGAGGTTCCGCTCGACCCAGCCGAGCGCGTCCTCGCGGGCGTAGGGCCGCGGGACGGTCGTCCACCGCAGGCTCTCGGGGTCGTTGCTCTGCTCGACGATCGCGTCGGCGTCGTCGACGGAGTGGGCGCGCAGCGTCACGACGCCGTCGGTCAGCAGGGTCACGGGCGAGGTCACGGCGGGCGGCTGGGAGGCGTCGGTCAC
Organism: Terracoccus sp. 273MFTsu3.1; assembly: GCF_000383675.1. GTDB lineage: Bacteria > Actinomycetota > Actinomycetes > Actinomycetales > Dermatophilaceae > Terrabacter. Next base: position 452,670 of record NZ_KB911820.1, read on the forward strand.
GGCGTCAGCCTGCCAGCCGGTGCACGCCCTCGTCACCCGCGATTCGCGCCTTCGGAACGAAGGAGGACCGGGAGCCAGCGTGCTGGCTCCCGGTCCTCAGGCCCGCTTCCCCTCCACAGGCTGCGTACCGAGACTTACCGTACCCAATGGGCCACCCGGGCAAACACGCGTTGCGGGCCACTCCGGACGTCGCAGCTCGGGGGAGGATGCGTGGGAGCCGACCGGCTCGCGACGCGAGGAAGGGTTGCCGTGGAGACAGGGGCCGAGAGGGGCGGGCGACGCCCGGCGCTCGTGCGACGACAGCCCGGTGGTGGGGCGGAAGTCTCCCCCTGGCCTCGACTCCCGCCCCGACCCACCGGTGCCAGACGTCACCATACGAAGGTCGAGCGCCGTGACGGGTCGTCGTTGCGCACCTGGGCGCTGCGCGCAACAGGCCCCGACGTCTGGGCGTCCCCGTGCTGAACGAGCAGGTGCAGTGGGTGCTGCGCAACGCCCGACTGCAGGCCGCCGACCCGGCCCTGCGCAGCGCGGCGGGCTTCGCACACGGGGCGGGTCGGGCCGAGCCGGTGCACCGGGCCCAGGTCGGGCGCTGGGAGAATGGCCGCGTCGAGGTGACCCGGGCGCTCGTGCGTCGCTACGAGACGGTGCTCGACCTGCGCGAGGGCCAGCTCCTCGCTGCCGTCGACCTCTTCTCCCGCTCGCACCAGCCCGTGCGTCCGGCCGCCACGCTCCCTCCGCCGACCCCGCCCGACGTCGACGCCACGCTGGTCCTGCTCGAGCGGGCACTCGCCGACGAGCGGATGAGCGGCGGCGACTGGGACCGGCTCTCGGACCACCTGGGCCGGATGCCCCACGCGATGGTGCGGGCCGGCGACTGGGAGGGGCTGATCCGGCGCCTCCTCCAGGAGGTCAGCCTCGGGCTCGACCTCGACTACGTGCAGCGCGCCGAGGCCCTCGCCCGCCTGGCCGGGCACCCGCGCAGCGCCGGCGTCGTCGCCGCGCTGGCGGCCGAGGTCGTGGCCCGCCCCGACGCGCAGTTCTACGTCGACACCCTGAGCCTGCTCCGCTTCATGGAGGCCCCGCGCGGCTACGCCGTCCTCGTGGGCCAGCTGCGGGAGCCCACCAACGCCAGCTCGCTGCGGGCCTGCCTCAGCGTGCTGACGACGCTCGTGCGCGGCACCGGTCTCGACCCCGAGACGCGGCTCGAGGCGGTCCGGCTCGCGGTCGAGCACCTGCGCGACCCCTCGCACCCGTATCTCGTGCACCGCGGCGCCGCCAACCTCGTGCGCACGCTGGGGCCCGACGGCCACCGCGTCGCGACGGTGCTCACGGCCGAGGACCGTCGTGCCGCGGCCTCGATCATCCGTCACGGTCGAGCCATCACCGCCCAGGCGATCCGCGAGGCCCACCTGCGCATCCGGGGCGAGCTGGAGGCGGCCGAGGGGCACGCGACCGCCCACGAGCCGATCCTCGGCGACCTGCTGCAGACGGCGCTGGGCGAGACGAACGAGGAGGACCGCTCCTACGCCCTCGGCATCCTCATGCTGTCGCCGCAGAGCCGGATCATCGGCCGGGTCCACGCCGCGGCGTTCGCCGACGCGCTCGCGCGCCAGGACACCGTGGCGGCGCACGAGAGCATGACCGTGCTGACGTGGATGGCCCAGGTCGAGGACCTCGACCTCTTCGAGCGGGTCGCGCTGTCCCCGGCCTCAGCGCCGGACGTCGCCAAGGAGGCGGGCTACGTCGTCGGCAACACGGTGGAGCCGCGGGGCCGGCGTCGCGACGAGCGCGAGGAGGCCGTCGCCCGCCGGATCGCCGAGATCATCGCCACCGGCCGGACCGAGCCCGAGGTCCAGCTGCTCCGCGGTCTCGTCTACGCCCTCGGCATGCGGGGTCGTCATGACCTCGTCGCGGCCCTCGTGGACGCCCTGCCCGAGCCGGGGTCCGACCCGCTCGCGATGGCCGAGCAGGCCCGCGCCACCCTCGTCTGGTGGCTCGACGTCCCCGAGCACCTGAGACCGCTCCGCTGAGGCCGGCCGCTGCTCGCTAGGTTGGGGGCGTGGAGACCGACGAGGTGCTGAGCCTGCTCAAGGACGTGGCCGAGGAGGTCATCAACCCGCGGTTCCGGGCGCTCGCCGCCGGGGAGATCCACGAGAAGCGACCCGGCGACCTCGTCACCGACGCCGACCGGGAGGCCGAGGTGCTCATCACGGCCGCCCTCGTCGCCGCCTACCCCGACGCCGTCGTGCTCGGCGAGGAGACCTTCGCGGGCGACCCCGCGCTCATGGGACGGTATGCCGCCGCCGACCACGCGTTCACCGTCGACCCCGTCGACGGCACGAAGAACTTCGTCCACGGCTCCAAGGACCATGCAGTCATGGTCGCCGAGACGGTCGCCGGCGAGGCCGTGCGGGCCTGGATCTGGCAGCCGCAGCACGAGCTCGGCTTCGTCGCCGAGCGCGGGGCCGGCACGTGGCGCCACGACGCCGAGGGGTCTCGTCGGTTGACGGTCCCGGAGCGGCCGGAGGGCGCCCTGCGGGGCCGCACCTCCCGTCGCGCCTGGATCGGCCAGTCGCTCGACGGCCTCGAGCCGATGACCCTGACGTGGGTGTCGTGCGGCATCGACTACCCCCAGCTCGTCGAGGGCGCGGCCGACTACATCGTCTACGCCAAGGCCGCGCCGTGGGACCACGTGCCCGGCTCGCTCCTGCTCTCCGAGGCCGGCGGCCTGCTCGGCACCACCGCGGGCGTCACGTACTCACCCCGCGACATCGCGCCCCCGGGGCTCGTCGCCGCCGGCAGCCCCACGGCATACGACCACGTATGCCGTGCGCTCGCCGCGAGCGGCCACCTGCCCTGATCCGCCGGTGACGTCGCACCACCGCCAGTCCGGCTCGTCCGGCTCGGCCGTCCCGTCCGGCTCGGCCGTCCCGACCGGTTCGACGGCACACGCGGGGCTGGCCGGGGTCGTCTGCGGGCTCGTCGGCTTCACGAGCTCGTTCGCCGTCGTGCTGACCGGCCTGCGGGCCGTCGGCGCCGGTCCGGAGGAGGCGGCCTCGGGCCTGCTCGTCCTCTGCGTGACGATGGGCCTCGGCTGCGTGCTCTTCTCGTGGCGGCTGCGGATGCCGATCACCATGGCGTGGTCGACGCCGGGCGCGGCGCTGCTCGCTGCAGCGGCGGTGCCGGCAGGTGGGTTCGCCTCTGCGGTGGGCGCTTTCGTCGTCTGTGGACTGTTGCTGGCGTTGTGTGGTCTCGTGCGACCGCTCGAGCGGCTCGTCGAGGCGATCCCCGGGCCGCTCGCGAGCGCGATGCTCGCGGGGGTGCTGCTGACGCTCTGCGTCGCCCCGTTCCGGGCGGTCGTCGCGACGCCGGCCGCCATCGCGCCGGTCATGGTGACCTGGCTCGTGCTCGTCGCGGTCGCGCGGCGGTGGGCCGTCATCGGTGCGCTCGTCGCGGCGCTCGTCGTCATGGCGGTGCAGGGGGTCTTCGGGCGGCTCGACCTCGGGTCGGCCGCGCCGTCCGTCGTCCTCGTCGCACCGACCTGGGACGCGACCACCCTTCTCGCCGTGGCGGTCCCGCTCTTCATCGTCACCATGACGAGCCAGAACATCCCCGGCATGGCGGTGCTCGCGTCGTTCGGCTACCGGCCCGGCATCCGCGGTCCGCTGCTCTACACCGGTGGTGCGAGCGCGCTGGGAGCCATCGGCGGCGCGCACGCGATCAACCTCGCCGCGATCTCCGCGGCGCTGGCCGCCGGGCCCGAGGCGCACCCGGACCGCAGCCGGCGCTGGGTCGCGGGTGTCGCGTGCGGCGTCACGTACCTCGCCTTCGGCCCGCTCGCCGGGATCGTCACGGCAGCAGCGCGTTCGGCGCCCGCCGGCCTCATCGAGACCATCGCGGGCCTCGCCCTGCTCGGCACCTTCGCGAACGCGGCAGCGGCCGCGCTGACCGACGTCTCGAGCCGCGAGGCCGGTGCCGTCACCCTCGTCGTGGCCGCGTCGGGCATCACCGTCGCCGGGGTCGGCGCCGCCTTCTGGGGGCTGGTCGCCGGCGTGCTCGTCCTCGTCGCCCTGCGACTCGAACGTCGCCGCCGGGACCGGCTCACCGGCTAGTCACTCCTCGGAGGCGCCCGCGGAGGCCTTCTTGGAGCGGGCCGCGCGGGCAGGAGCCGTCTTGGCGGCCCGCTTCGCGTCGCGGGCGGCCTTCTTCGCCGTGGCCGACGCCTTGGTCGTCTTCTTCGCGGCGACGTAGCGCTCGGGGTCCTTGTCCTTCGGGGTGATCCCCTCGGCCCAGCGGACCGCCTCGTAGCGCAGGAACTGGACCGCGATCTCGTGACGCAGCTCGAGACTCGCGCGCTGGCGGAAGTCGGCGAGGTCCTGGCGCTCCTCCTCGCCCATGTGGTCGCTGTTGTGGACGTTGGCGTCGACGACGGCCGTCCACCACGCGTCGGACCCGGTGCGGCAGCGCCCGACCTTGCGCACGGACTTGCGGATGTCGTTGTGGTCCTTGACGGCGTCCTCGACCTCCTCGTCGACGGACTCGGCGTCGGCGCCGCCCGTGCCGATGCGCAAGAGCTCCGGGTAGAAGTAGAGCTCCTCGGCCTCGGCGTGCGTCTCGAGGAGGATCTCGAGCCGCTTCCAGACGGCGGCGAGGCCCTCGTGGTCGTCGCGCGGCCACTCCTCGAGCATGGCGAACATCCGTCGCTGCTCGTCGTGCTGGCGGAGGATGACGTCGGTGATGTCCACGGGAGGGCCTCTCTGTCGTCCGGCGGGTTCCGGATCCACTGTGCCGCATCCATACCCGATGCCGTCGTGGGCTTGGCCGTTTCGCGTATCACCGGCGCCCGCTGGTGCCACCGTTGGTCGGGAGAGTTCACCGGCGCAGGGATGGGTGGTGGGTCCGCATGACGAGCAACGACCTGGTCGTGGTGCTTCCGGGGATCACGGGCAGCACGCTCGGGGTCCGGGGGGAGGACGGCTCTCCGGCGAGCGAGAACCTCATCTGGGCCCCGAGCGCCGGGGCCGTCTGGAAGCTGCTGACCGGCGGCCAGTCGATCCTCAAGAAGGTCCTGCCGGAGGGGATCGGCGACGATCACCCGGGCGACGGCGTCGAACCCGTCGCGCTCATGCCCGACGTCCACGTCCTGCCGGGCATCTGGACGCCGATCCGCGGCTACGACGTGCTCGTCAGCGCCCTCGAGAAGCAGGGGTACCAGCGGGGCACCGGCGGCAAGCCGGCCACGCTCATCACGTACGCGTACGACTGGCGCCTCTCCAACCGCTACAACGGCGCGCGACTCAAGACCGTCGTCGAGCCGGCGCTCGAGCGGCTGCGGGCGCAGGGCGGGGCGTATGCCGACGCGAAGGTCGTCTTCGTCTGCCACTCCATGGGTGGCCTCGTCGCCCGCTGGTACATCGAGAAGTGCGGCGGCGCCGAGGTGACGCGCAAGCTCATCACCCTCGGCACCCCCTGGCGCGGTGCGACCGACGCGCTGACGCAGCTCGTCAACGGCGTCAAGAAGGGCATCGGCCCGCTGTCGGTCGACCTCACGGACTTCTCGCGCAGCATGCCCTCGCTCTTCCAGCTGCTGCCGGAGTTCGCGTGCATCGGCAACGCCGGGGGCTACGCGAAGACGACCGAGGTGTCGGTGCCCAACGTCAGCACCGCGATGGTCGCCGACGCGATGGCCTTCCACACCGACCTCCAGGCCGCCGAGTCGGCCCGGCCGGAGAGCCGGACGTCCGCGCACATGATCGTCGGTATCCGGCAGCCCACCGCGACGACGGTCCAGCTCTCGGGTGGCACGGCCACGGCCTACCAGGACTTCGGCACCGACAACGACTTCGGTGACGGCACGGTGCCGCTGACCGGGGCCGTCGGTCTCGGCGAGGCGCTCGACACGAACCTGGCCGTGCGCGTGCCGGACCAGCACACCAACCTCCAGTGCAACCAGCTCGTCCTCGACCAGGTGCAGGAGATCCTCAGTGCCAAGCCGGTCCGTCGGCGCGAGATCACCGACACGAACGTGCGCGCCGTCGTGCCCGACCTCGTGACCCAGGGGCAGGCCCTCAAGGTGGCCTTCGACCTCGAGGCGGACGACCCGGGCGTCGACCCGCCGCGCAAGGCCGTGACCGTCACCGTCACGAGCGAGCAGGGCACGGTGCTCGCGAGCGTCGAGCCGACCCTGCGCAGGGGCCACGGCGTCGCGACCTTCGACGACCTCCCGCCCGGCACGCACACCGTGAGCGTCAGCGGCTCGGGACCCACCTCGACCGTGCGACCTGTCACCTCGACGACGCTCGTCTGGCCGAGGTCCACCGGCTGACGGTGTCGGCGACGGGTGGTTGGGTGAGGGGATGACCTCAGAGACCACTGGATCGACGATCGGCTGGGACTGCGTCGCGCTCGACTGCGCGGACGCGGCGGGAGTGGCGCAGTTCTACGCCGACCTGCTCGGTGGCCGCGTGGAGGCCGACCCCGACGGCGACTGGTTCAACGTGCTGTGGGACGGCCCGCGCATCGCGACCCAGCTGGCACCGGGGCACGAGTCGCCCGACTGGCCCCGCGGCCAGCAGCAGGCGCACCTCGACTTCGTCGTCGTCGACATCGCCGCGGCCCACGAGCGGGTGCTCGCCCTCGGCGGCACGGCCCTCGACCCCGTCGAGCCACCTGAGGCGGGTCCTGAGCGCGGCTTCCGCGTCTACGCCGACCCTGCCGGCCACCCGTTCTGCCTCTGCCGCCCGACCCCTGACGCCTGGGGCTGAGGCCGGCCCGCGGCCGTCAGCCGAGGCCGAGCCCGTCGAGCGAGGTCGACGGCTTCTGGTCGGGCAGCCGCAGCATGCGGAACGAGTTGGCGAGACCCAGCAGGCCCGCGATGAGCGGGACGAGCAGCGCGATCTGGAGAGAGCGGTTGCGGGCCTCGTCGTTGATGGCCAGCACCTCGGCCTCCACCTCGGCGGGCTGGCCGGAGATCTGCTGCTCCAGCTGGCTGTTGCTCATGATCTCGGCGTCGTGCTCGAGAGCCTGGGCGATCTGCTGCTGCTGCGCGGCCGGGATGACCGGGCTGCTCTGCGCCAGCTGGGTGAAGCCGACCGAGAGCGCGGCGAGCATGAGACCGCCCGCCATGGCGAGACCGAACGAGAGGCCGAAGGACCCGGCGGCGGAGTTGACGCCGGCAGCCTCGCTGACGCGCTCCTCCTCCACGGGGGCGAGGGTGTAGTTGTTCAGCTGCGACACGAGGAGGCCGAGGCCGCAACCGGTGATCGCGAGCGGGACGACGAAGTACCACGCGCTGTCGGCGCGAGGCACGAGCGGGAGGATGACGGCGACACCCAGACTCGTGAGGACGAAGCCGGTGCGGATGATCGACGCCGGTCGCCGGTCACCGGCCCTGCGTCCGGCCACCAGGGCCGCTGCGAACATCGTCAGCGACAGCGGGGCCAGCGACAGGCCGGACTGGAGGGCGTTGTACTCCAGCGTCATCTGGAAGTAGAGCGGGAGGGCGATCATGGCGCCGCCGAGGGTGACCTGCTGGAGCAGCTGGCCCGAGACGCCGGCCGTGAAGTTCGGGTGTCGGAACAGGTCCGGGTCGAGCAGGGTGACCTGTCCGGCACGCTTGCGCCGGCGGAGCCACCGGGCCAGGAGCACGAGCGCCGTCGCCCCGACGACGAGGAGCAGGCCGACGTACCGACCGCCCTCCTGCCAGACGAGGATGCCGAGCACCACCCCGCCCATGCCGAGGGCGGACAGGATCGCGCCGACCACGTCGATCTCGCGCGAACCGGTGTACTCCACGTCCCGGACCAGCCGGATCTGGCTCAGGACGACGACGATGATGAGGACCTCGAGAGCGAACCCGACGCGCCACGACAGGTACGTCGTGACGAACCCGCCGAGCAGCGGGCCGATCGCGGCGGCGATGGCTGCCGAGGCGCCGACGAGCGCGTAGGCCTGCTTCTGGGCCGCCCCGGAGAAGTTGCCGTGGATCAGTGACTGCATCGCCGGAAGGAGCAGCGATGCTCCCAGGCCTCCGATGATCGCCCAGAAGATGATGATCGCCGTGAGGCTCTGGGCGAGGGTCATCGCGAGCGCACCGATGGCGTATCCGAGCAGACCCAGGACGTAGGCGCGCTTGCGCCCGACGAGGTCGCCGACCTTGCTGTTGATGAGGATGAAGGCGGCGGAGACGAGCGCCTCGAGCGCGATGGCCGACTGGACCCCGCTGGCCGTCGTGTCGAGGTCGGTGATGACGGCCGAGATCGACACGTTCATCAAGGAGGTGTCGACCACGAGGACGAACATCGCCATGGCCAGCAGGAGCATCAGGCGGCGGCTCCCCGGCACCTCGGGGTCCGAACCTTGGGCGGGGTTCTGCGTCATGTCACCCTCTCGGCCACCGAATGGCCGAAGTCTACCGACGTCGAAGGACGGCGTCAGTCAGTCGAGGACGATGCCGAAGTGGGCGACGAGGGCTGCGCGCACGGCGTCCTCGTCGGCGAGAGCCGTCTCCTCGCGTCGGCCCTGTGTCGTCGTGATGAGCCGGTCCCCGCTCAGGGTGACCCGTCCCGTCGGGGTCAGCAGCGACGCGAGCCGTGACCGCGTGAAGTGGCTGTCGGGCGAGGTCTGCTGCCACTCGTTGCGCGCCGCGAAGTCGGAGAGCGGGTGGGGCACCGTCGAGAAGCCGAACCGGTCGCGCCAGTCCTCGCCGTCGCGGCGCTCGCGCGAGACCCATGTGTCGTCGCGCCGCACGAGTCCCACGAGGTGGCCGCGTTCGCGTCGCTCGACGCTGTCGCGCAACGGCAGCGGCTCGATGAACCCCTCGCCGAACCCGACGTCCGCGAGCACGGGCTCCTCGAGCCGGCCGCCCGACACGACGAGCGCGACGTGGTCGCAGTCGTCGGTGAGCCCACCGGCCGCCGTGGTCACGCGCGCGGAGACGAGGTCGACGGCATACCCGAGGCTGCGCAGCAGCAGGGCGAAGAGGCCGTTGAGCTCGTAGCAGTAGCCGCCGCGCCGGGCACCGACGACCTTGGCCAGCAGCGACGCGCGGTCGAGTCGGATCGGACGGCCGAGCGAGATGTCGAGGTTCTCGAACGGCACCGCCAGCAGGTGTGCCCGGTGCAGTGACGCGAGCGCCGTCGGGGTGGGGGACTCGGGAGCGGCCGCGCCGATGCGCCGAAGGTATGCCGTCGCCTCGGTGGCCGTCAGCGTGTCGGTCGTCGTCAGTGAGGTCACCCCGTCATCCTGCGACCTCGAGCCACCTCGAGGTCAAGCGGGCGCCGGAAGTGGCAGCGTCACGCCGACCATCGTCACGCCTCGGCCGTCCCACTCGTAGGCCGTGCGTTCGAGCAGGTCTCCCGCGGCGGACCGGAGGACGGCCGGGTCGAGCGACGGGACGTCGAGCGGGCCGCGCTCGAGCACCTGGGTGCCGTCGTCGTAGCGGACGAGGACCTCGAGGCGGCGGGGGAGACGCGGCGGTCCGTCGAGCGAGAGCACGCGCGCGACGGCACGCTCGACGCAGCCGTCGAGGACCGCCACGACCTTGGACCGGGTCCGCGTCGCGGGCAGCGACCGGCTCGCGCTGACCGACCTGCGCGGTCCGGGGAGGCGGATCGTCGCGTCGTCGGTGCCGCGTGCGATGGAGACGAGGCGCCGGGCCATCGCGGTGGTGACGAGGCGCTTGAGGTCGTCCTCATCGAGACCGTGGAGGTCGGCGACGACGAACAGCCCTGCGGCGTGGAGCTTCTCGTACGTCGTGGGACCGACGCCCCAGAGCTCGTCGAGGCGCAGACGAGGCCGGACCCGCGCCTCGAGCTCGGCGTCGACGACGACGAGGCCGTCGGGCTTGGCACGCCGGCTCGCGAGCTTGGCCATGAGCTTGGTGCGCCCGACGCCGACCGAGACCGGGAGCCCGACCTCGGCGCGGGCGGCCGCGCGCAGGGCCACCGCCATCCCGCGCGGATCGCCGCGGTCACGTCCGGTGACGTCGAGGAAGGCCTCCTCGACCGATCCCGGCTCGACGAGGGGCGTGAAGCGGCGGAACACCTCGAACAACCGGACGGACGCCTCCTCGTAGGCCTCCGCGCGGTAGCCGGTGACGAGCACCTGAGGCCAGCGGCGCTGGACCTGGCGCAGCGGCATACCGGCGTGGATGCCGAGTGCACGTGCCTCGTAGGACGGGCACGCGACGACCTCGTGCGCTACGACCATCGGCCGCCCGCGGAGCGCCGGGTCGTCGCGTTGCTCGACGGAGGCGAAGAACGCGTCGGCGTCGGCGTGCAGGATCACCACCGGCCCAGTCTCCGCCCGGCCACCGACAGGCCCGACGGATGGCGCGCGTGGTGGTGCTGCGCCGGGTGGGGTGATCACCCCACCGACTGCCGCATCATCCGCGACACGATCCGCCGGATCATGCCCGGGCGCTCAGTAGCCGGCGTGGTCGAGGGCCTCGGTCGTCAGCTGGCGGCCGAGCTCGATCATCTCCGCCGCCCGGTGGAAGTCGAGGGTCCGGACGGCGTTCGACGGCACGGTGACGAGCACGTCGGGCGGGTTGCTCGCCATCCGGTAGCGCGAGATGAGGGCGCTCATCGTCTCGAACGACATGTTGAGCAGGTCGACGAGCCCGACGTCGGCCGACCGTACGACGAGGGCCTCGCTCGGCGTCTGGGGCAGGTCGGCCACGGCCTCGGGAGGGATCGGCTGGTCGTGGGGGAGGTGGTCGTGGTCGCGGGAGTGCCCGCCGAAGCGGCTCGTGATGGCGCGGATCCGCTCGGACTCGAGCACCTCGGCGGCGCTGCGCCGCAGCCGGGTCGTCCACTCCTCGCGCGACACGGGCTCCGACGACTCCTTGACCGGGGTCGTCGCCCCTCCGGTGGCCCGCATGCCCGACAGCGAGATGGCGATCGTCAGGTCCGCCGAGGACGCGGCGGTCGGCTCGATGGGGATGGGGTTGATGAGTCCTCCGTCGACGAGGACCCGGCCGTTGATGACGGCGGGGGTGATGACGCCGGGGATGGCGATCGACGCGCGGATCGCGTGCTCGACCGGCCCGCGCTGGAACCACACCTCTCGGCGCGCGTTGATGTCGGTCGCGACGGCGGTGTACGGGATCGGCAGGCTCTCGATCGTCGCTCCGTCGAGGATCTCCCCGACCTTCGCGATGATCCGCTCGGCCCGGATCGCGCCGTTGGGCGAGGTGATGCTGAGGTCGAGCAGCCGCCACACCTCACGCTGGGTCAGGCTCCGGGCCCACTCGGTGTACGCGTCGAGCTTGCCCGCGGCCGCCACTCCGCCGACGAGCGCGCCCATCGACGTGCCCGCGATCGACACGATCTCGAAGCCACGCTCGGCGAGCACCTCGAGCGCGCCGACGTGGGCGTAGCCGCGCGCCCCGCCCGACCCGAGCACGACCGCTGCACGCATCCCCTCAGCCACGTCCTCGACGATAGTCCGCGTCCCGGACGGCTCGCGCGCCGGTCAGGACGTCAGGAACCAGATCTCCATCGCGTCGAGGCGCTCGCGGTCGGCGACCATCTCGATGCCGGTGACGAGGTCGCGGTCGTCCACCGTGAAGCGGAAGGCCACCATCGCCTCGCCCCGCAGCGTCCACACTGCGCCGATGCCGCCGTCGAAGGCCGCGAGCCGTGCCGACCTGGCGCCGCCGTTGAACCGCTGCGCCACGGCCTCGGGTCCGCGGAGCACGTCGGGAGAGCCCATCGCGACCGCTGCCTCGTCGGCGCTCAGCACGACGTCCGGGTCGAGCATCTCGAGCAGGGCGGAGAAGTCGCCGCCCCGTGCGGCGGCCAGGAAGGCGGTGACGACCTCGCGCTGCCGGGTCCGGGCCGGGGCGGACTCGTCCGCGTCGGCCGCGCGCACCCGGCGGCGGGCGCGGCTCGCGAGCTGCCGGGTCGCGGCGGGGGAGCGGTCGAGGATGTCGGCGATCTGCTCGAACGGCATGCCGAAGAGGTCGTGGAGCACGAAGGCGAGCCGCTCGGCCGGGGCGAGCGTGTCGAGGACGACGAGCAGGGCCAGGCCGATGCTGTCGGCGAGCTCGACCTCGCTCGCCGGGTCGGGGGCGGGGCGCGTCGGCTGGGTCGGCGCGGTGCGCGCGTCGCCACCCGCGACGAGCTCGGCGAGGCCGGCGTCCCAGCTGTCCTCGCGGCGCGAGCTGCGCGACCGCAGCATGTCGAGGCTGATCCGCCCGACGACGGTCGTGAGCCAGCCCGCGAGGTTGGTGACCTCGGTCGTGTCGCTGCGGCTGAGGCGCAGCCACGCCTCCTGCACGGCGTCGTCGGCGTCCGCGCCCGAGCCGAGCACGCGGTAGGCCACGGCGCGCAGCCGCGGCCGCTGCTGCTCGAACTCTCGGGCGAGCCACTGCTCGCGGGTCCCGTCGTCCATCTCGTCACATCCTCCGGTCGTGATCCGTCATAGCACTGACGAGCCGGCGCCACCCGATGTGACACCACCGCTCGACAACCCACCGGATCACCCACCCGATCACCCACAGGAGACCACGATGTCCGCCGTGAACACCCTCATCTACCCCGTCACCGACCTCTCCGCCGCGAAGCAGGTCTTCACGACCCTCCTCGGCACCGAGCCGCACACCGACGAGTCCTACTACGTCGGCTACTCCGTCGACGGCCAGGAGATCGCCCTCGACCCGAACGGGCACCGCAAGGGCCTGACCGGTGCGACGCCCTACTGGTCGGTCGACGACCTCGAGGCGACGGTCGCGGCACTCACCGCGGCCGGCGCGACCGTCAGCCAGCAGCCGACCGCGGTCGGTGGCGGCCGCACCGTGGCGGTGCTGTCCGATGCCGATGGCAACATGATCGGCGTGATGCAGGGATGACCGCCGACGACGTCACCGACAGCACCGAGGGCGTATGCCGTCCGGCCGCCGACGTGCCCCCGTCCCCTCCTCCTCCGCGCCCCACGGCGGAACGGGTCCGGGACACCCGGGAGCTGCTGGACCGGGAGATCGACTGCTGGGTCGCGACGACCGACCCCGCGACCGGTGCGCCTCACCTCGTGCCCCTGTCGTTCGACTGGGACGGGCGCGCGATGCTGCTCTCGACCGGTGAGCGCAGCGTCGCGGGACGCGGTCTGGCGTCCGGCGCAGGAGTGCGGATCGGGCTCGGTGCGACGCGTGACGTCGTCATGGTCGACGGCTCCGTCGAGGTGGTCCCGACCGCCGCGCTCGAGCCCGCCGAGGCCGATCGTTTCGCCCAGCGGACAGGTTTCGACCCTCGGGAGACCTCGGGTTCGTACGTCTTCTTCCGGGTCGTCCCGAGTCGCATCCAAGCCTGGCGCGAGGAGAACGAGCTGCGTGACCGCGACGTGATGCTCGATGGCCGCTGGATCACGTCCGACGACTGACCGAGCCTGACGAGTTCGACTGTGTCACAGTCGATCCCACGCCCACCACAGGTCGACGGGGCGGCGGCTCCGAGGGGGCGTGACGGCATACGCGATCGGCGTCGGTGACGCCGCGTGACGAGGGGCCGGGAGGGATGTCACCGACACCCGCCCGGCCCCTCACGGCTGCCCGCAGCGAGGGGCGGGTCTTGCGCCCCCGCGCCGACCTGTGCACTATGGAGGTGCAGATGTAAGCGCTTACAGGGCCGGGGAGACCCGGTCAGGGGCTTGGTCGCGACACATCACTCAACGACGAGACGCGAGAGGTGGGACCCATGGCGACAGCACGCAAGAACCCGGACGGCACCGCCTCGGCGGGCGCCACCATCTACTCCGTCGCCGAGCGCGCCGGCGTCTCCATCGCCACCGTCTCCCGCGTCCTCCAGGGCGCCGGCACCGTGTCGACGACGACGGCCCAGAAGGTCCTCGACGCCGTCGACCAGCTCAACTACGTGCCGCTCGGTGCCGCCCGCAGCCTCGCCGTCCGCCACCACGAGGCGCACGGTCTCGTGCTGCCCGAGCTCACCGGTCCCTACTACTCCGAGCTGCTCATGGGCTTCGAGTCCCGGGCCGCCGAGCTCGGCCAGAGCGTCACCCTGATGCTCACCGACGGCAAGGCCGATCTCGCCCGTGCCGTGCGCCAGCTCGCCACCCGGGTCGACGCCATCGCCGTGCTCGGCTCGGCCGCCATGCCGCCCGCCGTCGCCCGGGCCCTCCACGGCCAGAAGCCCGTCGTCATCATCGCGGGCACGCCGCAGGAGGGCATCGAGAGCGTCCGCGCCGAGAACGCCCACAGCGCCGAGCAGCTCACCGAGCACGTGCTCGCCCACGGCCGCACTCGACTCGTCTTCGTCGGTGACCCCGAGGGCGCGCCCGACATCGCGGAGCGCCACGCCGGCTTCGTCGCCGCCCACCGGGCGCGCGGCCTGGAGCCCGCTGCCCCGGTCCGCGTCCCGTTCCGCGAGGGGGAGGGCGCGGCCGTCGCCGAGCGCATCCTCGCCGGCGAGATCGAGGCCGACGCCCTCGTCTGCGCCAACGACGAGCTCGCCCTCGCGATCATGAGCCACCTCCAGGACGCCGGCCGCGACGTCCCCGGCGACATCGCCGTCGTCGGCTGGGACGACGTCATGACCTCGCGCTACGTGCGCCCCGGCCTCACCACCGTGCGCCAGCCCGTCCACGAGCTCGGCGTCATCGCCGCCGAGCGCCTCCACCAGCGCGTCTCCGGCGGGCTGCCGCAGCTCGAGCCGCAGATCCTGCCGACGGAAGTCGTCGTCCGCGGGTCGTGCGGCTGCCCCACCCGCTGACCGCCGCGCGCGACGCGCCTCCGCCCATCCCCCTGCCCCCGTCCGTCCCTCCCCCAACCCCCGACACCGATGTCGGAGACACCCGAGAAAGTGAGACACCGATGAGACGCACCACAGCCATCACGGTCGCGTGCATGACTGCCGCGGCCCTCACCGTGACCGCCTGCGGTCGCAGCGCCGAGAACGGCGGCACCACCGCCGGTCAGACAGGCGCCGCGGTCAGCACCGGCAAGGCCACCGGCACGATCACCGTCTGGGCGATGGGTGCCGAGGGGGACAACCTGCCCAAGCTGACGAAGGACTTCGAGGCCGCCAACCCCGGCGTCAAGGTCCAGGTCACGGCCATCCCGTGGGATGCCGCGCACGACAAGTTCACGGCCTCGATCGCCTCCGGCAACACACCGGACGTCGCCATGGTCGGCACGACGTGGATGGGCGAGTTCGCGAGCAGCGACGCGATCGACCCGACGCCGGCGCAGATCGACAAGTCCGCGTTCTTCGAGGGTGCCCAGAAGACCACCGAGGTCAACGGCACGTCCTACGGCATTCCCTGGTACGTCGAGACCCGCGTGCTCTTCTACCGCACCGACCTCGCCAAGAAGGCCGGCTACGACAGCGTGCCCACCGATGCACAGGGCCTCAAGGACATGGCCAAGGCCATGCAGACCAAGGCCGGCGCGCAGTACGGCATCGGCCTCCAGGCCGGTGGCGAGGGCTCGTGGCAGACCCTCATGCCGTTCGCCTGGAGCGACGGCGCCGACCTCACGAAGGACGGCGGCAAGTCGTACAACTTCGACAGCCCCGAGATGGTCAAGGCCGCGAAGTACTACCAGTCGTACTTCACCGACGGCATCTCCAACAAGAGCGCCCCGGCGACCCCGACGACCGAGCCCGACTTCGCGAGCGGCAAGGTCCCGATGTTCATCTCCGGCCCGTGGATGATGTCCGCGGTCGAGAAGGTCGGCGGCGCCGGCTTCAAGGACAAGTACAACGTCGCGCCGATCCCCGCCGGCTCGGCCGGGTCGTCGTCGTTCGTCGGTGGCTCGAACTTCGTCGTCTTCAAGAACACGAAGAACCGCGACACCGCCTGGAAGTTCGTCCAGTGGCTCGCCGACCCCAAGGTCCAGTCGAAGTGGTACACCATCTCGACCGACCTCCCGTCGGTCAAGAGCGCCTGGCAGGACCCCGCGCTCGCCTCGGACAAGAAGCTCGCCGTCTTCGGCAAGCAGCTCGAGACCGCCAAGGCGCCGCCGTCGTTCCCGACGTGGGAGCAGGCCGTCAAGGGGCTCGACACCGAGATGGAGAAGATCACCAAGACCGGCGAGGACCCGGCCACCGGTCTCAAGACGGCCCAGCAGCAGGCCGAGTCCATCGGCACGGGAATGTGATCCGATGACCGCCCAGACCGGCACGACCGGGTCCCCCGCCGGACCCGTGACGCCGCCTCCGGTCACCGCCCCGGGACGACCCGACACAGGGTCGTCCCGGGGGGCGGGCGACGGAGGCTCCCCCGGCCGGGTCGGCTCGGCCCGGCGACGGGAGGGGCGGGCGGCCTGGATCCTCGCGATCCCCTTCTGCCTGCTCTTCCTCGCCTTCACGGCCTGGCCGGTGGTCCAGTCGCTCTTCATGAGCATCACGGACACCAAGGCCCGCGACCTGCGACACCCCTTCAGCGTCAACATCATCGGCCTCGACAACTTCACGAAGGCCCTGTCGGACCCGACCTTCCGCAAGGCCGCCGCCAACACGGCGTACTTCGTCCTCGTCGGTATGCCGCTGACGCTCGTCGTCGCGCTCGCCGCCGCGGTCGCGCTCGACAAGGGGATCACGCGTTTCCGCGCGGTCTTCCGCCTCGGCTTCTACATGCCGGTCATCACCTCGATCGTCGCGGTGGCCGTCGTGTGGCGCTTCCTCCTGCAGGACCCGGGTGGCCTCATCAACACCGCCCTCGGGTGGTTCGGCATCACCGGGCCCAACTGGCTCGGTGACCCGAACTGGTCGATGCCGGCGCTCATCATGATGGCCGCGTGGCGCAACTTCGGCACCGCGATGATCATCTTCCTCGCGGGGCTGCAGGCCGTGCCCGCCGAGCTCCACGAGGCGGCCGCGATCGACGGCGCCAACGCCTGGAAGCGGTTCCGCTACGTCACCATGCCGCTGCTGCGACCGACCCTGCTCTTCGTCATGGTCACGACGGCCATCGGCTACCTCCAGTTCTTCGAGGAGCCGTTCGTCATGACCAAGGGCGGCCCGCTCAACAGCACGATCTCGCTGTCGATGTACACCTACCAGCAGTTCGGCTTCGGCAACTACGGTCTCGCGTCGGCGATGAGCTACATCATCTTCGTCGTCATCGCGATCGTCACGGCCCTGCAGTTCCGCCTGCTCCGAGAGAGGACCTGAGATGTCCGTCGACACCGCACCGCGACCGACCGGTCCGACAGCCCCGGCTCCGGCACCGACGTCGAAGGCGAGCAGGACCGGATCGGGCATGGTCGGCTCGAGCCAGGGCAGCCGCTGGTGGCTCTACGTGCTGCTGACCGTCGCGCTCGTCGCCGTCATCGCCCCGTTCGTCTGGATGGTGCTCGGCAGCTTCAAGGGTGAGGGCGAGCTGCGCCAGGTCCCGCCGACGTGGCTGCCCGAGAGCGCCTCGCTCGACAACTACACGCAGCTGTTCAGCAAGCTGAACTTCGGCCAGTTCTTCACGAACTCGATCGTCGTCGCCGTCGTCGTGACGGCCGGCAACCTCATCTTCTGCTCGATGCTCGGCTACGCCCTGGCGATGCTCGACTTCAAGGGCAAGAAGGCGATCTTCATCGCGGTCATGGGCACGCTCATGATCCCGGGCGTCGTGACCTTCGTGCCGCTCTTCGTGCTCGTCGCGAACGCCGGCCTCATCAACACCCTGCCCGGCCTCTTCCTGCCGTTCCTCGTCAGCCCGTTCGGCGTCTTCCTCATGCGCCAGTTCATCCTCGGCCTGCCGAGGGACCTGCTCGACGCAGGGCGCGTCGACGGTGCCGGTGAGCTGCGGATCTTCTGGAAGATCATCCTGCCACTGTGCGGACCCGCCCTCGCGACGCTGGGCATCCTGACGTTCCTCGGCAGCTGGAACAACTTCCTGTGGCCGCTCGTCGTGGCGCAGTCCGAGGACAAGTACACCCTCCCGGTGGCCCTGGCCCTCTACTCGACCGGTCAGAACAGCACGAACTACGGGCTGCTGCTCGCCGGCGCCACGGTCGTCATCATCCCGATCCTCGTCGTCTTCCTCATCTTCCAGAAGCGCTTCATCGAGGGCATCGCCACCACCGGCCTCAAGTAAGCCGTCCCCACCCCGGAAACAGGAGCACTGCACCATGTCCGAGAAGAAGCTCTACACCCCCAGCCGCCGCTCGATGCTCGTCGGGGGCGCGGCCTCCGTCGCCGCCTTCGCGCTCGCACCCTCGGCGTCCGCGTCGACCACCGGCGCGCGCCAGGCGCCCGCCTTCCTGCGCTCGTCGGGCCCGAATGCCGTCCGTTCCCTCCAGGGCGCCACGGTGCGCACGTGGGCGGCCGACACGTGGCGCAGCCTCGTCGCGATGACCGACCCGAGGACCGGCCTGCCGGCCGACAACATCCCGGCCTCGCTCGCCGCCGGCGACCGCTCGGGCTACACGTCGCCGACGAACATCGGCGGCTACCTCTGGTCGACCGTCGTCGCCCGCGAGCTCGGCATCATCACCCGTGGCGAGGCGACCGCCCGCCTGATCCGCACGCTCAAGACGGTCGAGCGGATGGAGCACCACACGCCGAGCGGCATGTACTACAACTGGTACGACGAGGCGACCGCCACGGCGCTGCACACGTGGCCGGACTCGGGCGACAAGGTCGTCCCGTTCTGCTCCAGCGTCGACAACGGCTGGCTCGGCGCGGCGCTGCTCGTCGTGGCCGGGTCCGACAAGGCCGCCGCCCCGTGGGCCAGGCGCATCTTCGACCGGATGCGCTGGGACTCCTTCTACAACGACAACAGCGACCCGGCCCACCAGGTGCGCGCCGGCGGTCTCATCCACGGCGGGTTCTACCCGTACGAGGACGGGCGTCCCGGCGGCACCTACCAGGGCACCCACATCGGCGGCGACCCCGTCTGGCTCACGACGCACCACTACGACACGACGGTGTCGGAGACCCGCATCACGAGCTACCTCGGCATCATCACCGGTCAGATCCCCGCGAAGCAGTACTTCGCGATGTGGCGCACGTTCCCCGCGACGTGCGACTGGTCGTGGCACGAGATGCAGCCCGTCGGCGAGAACCGCACGTACTACGGCCTCGACGTCTACGAGGGTGCCTACACCTACCGCGGCATGCACATCGTGCCCGGCTGGGGCGGCTCGATGTTCGAGGAGCTCATGCCCGACGTCTTCGTCGACGAGGCCGCCTGGGCGCCCCGCTCGTGGGGTCGCAACCACCCGCTCCACGTCCGGGCCCAGCGTGAGCACGGGCTCATCGACGCCGGGTACGGCTACTGGGGCTTCAGCCCGTCGAGCAACCCCGCCGGCGGCTACCGGGAGTACGGCGTCGACGCGCTCGGCCTCAACCCGACGGGCTACATGTCCGACCAGGAGAGCACGAACTACGACCCGGGCTTCGGCGACTGCCGTGCGGCGACGAACCCGAACCCGACCTACGGCGACGGCGTCGTCACGCCGCACGCGTCGTTCCTCGCGATGATGCACGAGCCGGACGAGGCGTTCACCAACCTCGCCAACCTCAAGGCCGACTTCGACTCCTACGACCGCGGCGGCTTCTTCGACGCCGTGGCCGTCCGGTCCGGGACCGTCGCCCGCCGCTACCTCTCGCTCGACCAGGCCATGGTCATGGGCGCCGCGGGCAACGTGCTCGGCAACGACGTCCTCCGTCGCGCCTTCAGCACCACAGCCGTGGAGCGCGTCCTGCGCCCGGTCATCGGTGTCGAGGAGTTCGGCGCGAGCCCGATCGCCTGACCCACCGCAGCCGCACCACCCGCACCACCATCCCGTGGCCGTCCGACCGCACGCATCGGGCGGCCACGGGACCCCTCACCGACGAAAGGCACCACCCGTGCGCCCCGAGCTCTCCACCTCCGAGGACGGCGTCGCCTACCGCGACCTCAACGGCAACGGCCGGATGGATCCCTACGAGGACCCACGCCTGACCGTCGAGGAGCGCGTCGAGGACCTCCTCGGGCGGCTCTCCCTCGAGGAGAAGGTCGGCCTCATGTTCCAGACCGTCATCGAGGCCGGTGCGGACGGCACGGTGCTCGAGCACCCGGGCACCATCAGCAAGTCCCCCACGAGCACCGTCGTGCTCGACAAGCACCTCAACCACTTCAACGTGCACGCCCTCGACGACCCGCGGATGGCGGCCCGGTGGAGCAACGCCCTGCAGGCTCTCGCCGAGGGCACGCCACACGGCATACCCGTGACGGTGTCGACCGACCCGCGGCACGCGTTCATCGAGAACGTCGGGGTGTCGTTCTCCGCCGGCGCGTTCTCGCAGTGGCCGGAGCCGCTGGGCCTCGCCGCGCTGCGCGACGCGGACGCGGTGCGGCGCTTCGCCGACATCGCCCGCCAGGAGTATGCCGCCGTCGGCATCCGCGCCGCGCTGCACCCCACGCTCGACCTCGCGACGGAGCCGCGCTGGGCGCGCCAGGCCGGCACCTTCGGTCAGGACCCGAATCTCGTGACCGAGCTCGGGGTGGCGTATCTCAAGGGCTTCCAAGGTGATTCGCTCGGCCCGGGCAGCGTCGCGTGCACGAGCAAGCACTTCCCCGGTGGCGGTCCGCAGAAGGACGGCGAGGACGCACACTTCCCCTACGGGCGCGAGCAGGTCTATCCCGGAGGGCGGTTCGCCGACCACCTCAAGCCGTTCCCGCCGATCATCGAGGCCGGCACCGCGGGGATCATGCCCTACTACGGGATGCCGGTCGACCTCGTCGTCGACGGCGTGCCGATCGAGCCGATCGGCTTCGGCTACAACAAGCAGGTCGTCACCGGACTGCTCCGCGAGAAGCTCGGCTACGACGGCGTCGTCGTCACGGACTGGGAGCTCGTCAACGACAACCACGTCGGCGACCAGGTGCTCCCGGCACGGGCGTGGGGTGTCGAGCACCTCGACCCGCACGGCCGCATGGAGCTGATCCTCGAGGCCGGTGCCGACCAGTTCGGCGGCGAGGAGTGCGTCGACATCCTCCTCGACCTCGTCGCGCAGGGACGGGTCTCCGTGGCTCGCGTCGACGAGTCGGCGCGCCGCATCCTCGCCGTGAAGTTCCGGCTCGGGCTGTTCGACGACCCGTACGTCGACGAGGACGCCGCCGCCACGACCGTGGGTCGGGGTGACTTCCGTGAGGAGGGGTATGCCGCCCAGGCCCGTTCGGTGACGGTGCTGCACAACGCGGACGATCGGCTCCCGCTCGAGCAGGGGCTGCGCATCTACGCCGAACGCGTCTCACCCGAGGCGGTGGTGCGGCACGGCAAGCTCGTCGACCGGCCCGAGGACGCCGACGTCGCCGTCGTGCGGCTCACCGCCCCGTTCGACCCGCGTTCGGACCTCTTCCTCGAGTCGTGGTTCCACCAGGGCTCGCTCGACTTCCCGCCCGGCCTCATCGCCCGGCTCGAGCGGATCGCCGCGGTCTGCCCGCTCGTCGTCGACGTCGTGCTCGACCGACCGGCTGTCGTCACGCCGCTGCTGCGCTTCGCGTCGGCCGTCGTCGGCAGCTACGGCAGCAGCGACGACGCCCTGCTCGACGCCGTCACCGGCACCATCGCCCCCGAGGGTCGGCTGCCCTTCGACCTCCCGCGGTCGATGGACCAGGTGCGGGCGCACGGGGAGGACGTGCCGGGCTACGACGACCCGCTCTTCGCGTTCGGCCACGGCCTCACGATCTGAGGCACATGGCAAGCAGGCCGGCCCCCGACTGCGTGTTCACGCAGTCTCGGGGGCCGGCTTCCGCGTTCCTGGTTCGCTGCCACGCCGAGAGGAGCACGATGCGACCACCATCGCGCAAGACCTCGAGACAGGGGAACCATGATGAAGTCCAGTCGTGTCGCCACGGTGCTGCTAGCCGGTGCCGGAGTGGTCGCGGGCATCGCCAGCACGGCAGTGCCCGCCTCCGCCGCCATGAACGTGCCCGCCAGCGCAAGCATCGTCAACCGCGTCTGCTCGGGCGCGATCTCGTGGTGGGGCGGCGAGTCCGCCTACTCCACCCAGTACAACGTCGACACGCGCTCCCACGGGACGGTGAAGATCTGTTACGCGGTCTACAAGTTCAACGACAGCAACAGCTCGTACGACTGGTATGCCGCCGATCTGCAGACGGTGTGGACGAACGCCAGCGGCAGCAACAGCAATGCGGCGGCCGTCCTGGGCCAGACCATCTCGTCGGCGAAGTACACGTCGAGCAACGACTACTCGGCGACGCCGACCTACAAGTCCACGACGTCGTGCGGCACGCCGATCAACGTCGGCCTGACGGCGACCACGGGTGTCTTCGAGGCCAGCGTGAGCACCCCGATCCAGCTCTGCAGCGGCTACACCGTGACGCGGGGAAGCTTCGGACAGAAGAGCGCGTCGTGGACGACGCCCAAGGTCGGTAAGTCACCCAGCGTCGAGACGGGCTACCACCAGAAGGTGACGGCCGGACGCCCCACCTACACGTTCACGGTGATGGTGCCCTACTACAGCTACTCCTACAACGGCACCATCTGGGTCCGGGCCGAGAACTACCGCTGGTACACCTACAAGATCTGATCAGCCGGTGTAGCCCTCGACGGTGCGCTCGGAGCGCACCTCGGCGCCGTCGGGGTCCTGGCCGAACTCGCGCCGGGCCCGGCGCTGCCGCAGCAGGTCCCAGCACTGGTCCAGCTCCACCTCGACGCTGCGCAGTCGGGCGTGCTCCTCGTCGACGGTGATGTCGCCGGCCTGCAGGGCCGAGCGCAGTCGGTGCTCCTCGTCGATGAGCGAGCCGATGCGGTCCTGGATCGAGGGGTCGTCAGCCATGGGCCCACGATCGCACGGCCCCACGGGCGCCGTCGAGGGCTAGCATGTGGACAGTGACCACATTCGCGCTCGTCCCGGGTGCAGGCGGCGCTGCCTGGTACTGGCACCGGGTCGTTCCGCTCCTCGAGGACGCCGGCCACGAGGCCGTCGCGGTCGACCTGCCCGCCGACGACCCGGCCGCCGGGCTGTCGGAGTACGCCGCCCTCGTGACCTCTGCGGTCGAGGGGCGTGACGACGTCGTGGTCGTCGGGCAGTCGATGGGCGGCTTCACCGTGCCGATGGTCGCGGCGCGGCGACCCGTCGCCGGCATCGTCCTGCTCAACGCCATGGTCCCGCTCCCGGGCGAGACCGCCGGTGCGTGGTGGGACGCCGTGCGGTCGGAGGAGGCCCGGGTCGCGGCGGCCCGCGCCGGTGGGTGGAGCGAGGAGATCGACCTCGACACGTACTTCCTCCACGACGTCGACCCGGCGGTCGCGGCGACGGGCGAGGAGCACCAGCGACCCGAGGCGGAGCGCGCCTTCGAGACGCCGTGCGCCATCAATGCCTGGCCCGACGTGCCGACCCGCGTCGTGGCCGGCGCCGACGACCGCTTCTTCCCGGCCGATCTCCAGCGTCGCGTGGCGCTCGACCGGCTGGGCCTCGACATCGATGTCGTGCCCGGCGGGCACCTGGCCGCACTCTCGCACCCGACCGAGCTCACGGCATACCTCATGGCATTCCCCAGGCGTCGGGAGTAGGACTGGGGCATGGGAAGGTCCGTGCTCGGCGTGCTCTACGCGCTCGTGATGGTGGCCGTCGTCGTGGCCGTCGACGTCCTCTTCTTCAGGGACCACGCGTGGGCGCGGCTCATGGCCAACGTGGGCATCGTCCTCGTGTTCGGCGCCTTCTACCTGAGGTTCTTCCGATCCGTCTGACCGCCGCACGTCGGGTCGCCGACCTGTGCGCGTGCAAGGCTGGGTCCGTGATCGACGACTTCGCCAAGGCGTACCTCCACGACAACCTGCGCTGGGTCCGGACGTCCCTGCTGCAGAAGCTCGACGGGGTCTCGGAGTACGACGCGCGCCGACCCCTGACGACGACGGGCACCAACCTGCTCGGCCTCGTCAAGCACCTCACGCTGTCCGAGGCGCGCTACCTCGGCGGCATCCTGGGGCGCCCCTTCCCCGAGCCGCTGCCCCAGTTCGACGACGCGGGCTTCGTGAGCCGCGACCAGCTGTGGGTCAGGGCGGACGAGTCGCGGGCCGAGGTCGTCGAGCGCTACCGGCGCGCCTGCGCCCACGCCGACGCGACGATCGAGGCGCTGCCGATCGACGCGCCGGGCCACGTCCCGTGGTGGCCGCGACCGGACGTCATGCTCTTCAACCTCATGGTGCACGTCCTCACCGAGACCAACCGCCACGCCGGCCACGCCGACATCCTCCGGGAGCAGGTCGACGGCGTCGTCGACGACGGCGCCGTCTCGACGAGCGACGCCGCCGACGACTGGGCGGCCCATCGCGAGAGGGTCGAGCAGGCTGCACGCGCAGCGGGAGCCGGCGCCTGACAAAGGGGCTCGCCGCGTGCCGTGCCGCTCTTGCGCCGACCTTGCAGGATTCCTGCTGCTTCGGGCGGGCGGCCTTGCGACGGCGTCGACACACTGAGGTCGTGGCGCCGGTCCGGCGCCACTCGTGACCGACCGTCCCCGGAGGACCGCCCATGTCTGACCCCGCCCAGGCCCCACGCCGGACGTTGCTCGGCCGTGCCGTCCTCGTGGCGGTGGGAGCCGGCGCCGTGGTCCTCGGCGCCCAGTCGATGGGCCCGGCGACCGCGCCGACGCCACGAGCCGCGGCACCGGTGAGCAGCGCGCCGACCGCACCGGTCACGACGCTCGCCCCGGAGAGCGACCTCGTCGACGCCAGCGTCTCCACGGGCCTGCGCCCCGTCACGCGGGCGCTGGGACCCGTCGTGGCCGGACAGCAGTCGTGGGTCCGGATCCCGTGGACGACGGACGTGCCCGTCTGCTCCGTCTCCGTCACGGTGGTGGCGGCCGGTGCGGATGTCGGCTATCCCGTCAACACCGGCGCGTACTCGTCCTTCTACCACCAGAACCGTCTCGCGGCGTCCGTCCGCGACTACACGGCGGTGCGCCTCCTCGTGCCGGCCTTCTCCTCCGCGAAGGTCGTCACGGCCGACGTCACGGCCAGCTTCACGACGACCACGAGCGCCGTGGGCCCGGCCGCGAAAGCCTGTGTCGGCGCGAGTGTCACCCGGACCTACCGCGTAACCCTGCCGGTCCAGCCGTCGTCCACTGCGCCCGCCGCCGCCCTCGCCGATCCCGTTGCGCCGTCGTCGGATCCGGTCGGCTGAGCGATTCTGCCTCAGTCCGGCGTCGACGCCTCACGGCGCCGGCGGGCCGGGACCCCGAGGGTCGTCTCGCGCGCCTCGAGCGTCCACGCCACCTCGACCTCCTCGGCGTCACCGCGCTCGCCGTCGATGCGGCGTGACAGCAGCTCGAGCGCGGCTCGCGCCAGGCCGGTGAGGTCGGGCGAGATCGTCGTGACCGTCGGGTTGGAGTAGCGGGTCTCGGCGATGTCGTCGAACCCGACGATGGCGACCTCGTCCGGCACGTCCACGCCGGCCTCGACGCAGGCGCGCAGGGCGCCGATGGCCATGAGGTCGTTGAAGCAGAAGACGGCGTCGGGAGGCTCGGGCAGCGCGAGCAGCCGTTGCATCGCGGCGTGGCCGTCGGCGCGCTCGAAGTGGGGCACGCCGATGACGAGGTCGGGGTCGTAGGGGAGACCGGCACCCTTGAGCGCCTGGCGGTAGCCGCGCAGGCGCATGGACGCGGTGCCCCTCGTCGTCTCGCGCCCGACCGCAGCGATGCGTCGACGCCCTTGTGCCACAAGGTGTTCCGTGGCGGCTCGAGCTGCCGCCACGGAGTCGACCGCGATGTGGTCGAAGCCGGTGGGGACGGGCCGCTCGCCGAGCAGCACCATCGGCAGGCTGTCGGCCCGTCGCCCGATCTCGTCGGGGGAGAGGGCGAGCGGCGAGAAGATGACGCCGTCGATGACGTGCGACCGCATCCCCTCGAGGACGACGCGTTCGGCATCGGCGTCGCCGCCCGTCACGTCGAGCAGGACGATGAAGCCGAGCGCGGCCGCCTCCTCCGTGATGCGCGCCGCGAGCTCGGCGAAGTAGGGGGAGTCCATCGCCGGCACGGCGAGGGCGAGGAACCCGGCGCGACCGTGCTTGAGGCTGCGCGCCGAGAGGTTGGGCCGGTAGTGCAGCTCGGCCATCGCGGCCTCGACGCGCTCGCGCGTGCTCGCCTTCACGTGGGGGTGGTGGTTGAGCACGTTGGAGGCGGTCTTGACCGACACTCCCGCACGCTCCGCCACGTCCCGCAGCCGCGCCGCCAACCGTGCCTCCGTCCGTGCGGAGCCCTGTCCGGCCCCTGGATGCCCCCGTGGGCCCCCGTCGAGGAACAGGCTAGCGCCCGACGACGCGCTGCGTGGCGACCTCGGGACACCTCTGGACACTTTTCGGTAACCGTTGTAATTTTCAGGCCAGACGCAAATGGGTAACCGTTGTAAAACGGTGCGGCCCGAACGCCGACGGTCAAGGAGGACCGCATGGGACGAGCGATGGTGCGGCTGGACCCCGCCTACACGGTGGGGCCCGTGCGGCCGAGGACCTTCGGGTCCTTCGTCGAGCACATGGGCCGGTGCGTCTACACCGGCATCTACGAGCCGGACCACCCCGACGCCGACGAGCTGGGCTTCCGCACCGACGTCGCCCGGCTCGTCCGCGAGCTCGGGGTCACCGTCGTGCGCTACCCCGGCGGCAACTTCGTCTCGAACTACCGCTGGGAGGACGGCATCGGGCCCAAGGCCGACCGCCCCACCCAGCTCGACCTCGCCTGGCGCTCCGTCGAGACCAACCAGGTCGGCACCGACGACTTCGTCGACTGGGCGCGCGGCGTCGGCGTCGAGCCGATGATGGCGGTCAACCTCGGCACCCGCGGCGTCCAGGAGGCCATCGACCTGCTGCTCTACTGCAACGCCGACACCGGGACGTCGTGGCCCGACCGGCGGGCCAAGAACGGCCACACGGAGCCCCACGACATCCGCGTCTGGTGCCTCGGCAACGAGATGGACGGCCCGTGGCAGATGGGCCACAAGACGGCCGAGGAGTACGCCCGGGTCGCCGAGGAGGCCGCGCGCGCCATGCGCCGGGTCGACCCCGGCCTCGAGCTCGTCGCCTGCGGCTCGTCCAACCGCGGCATGCCCACGTTCGGCACGTGGGAGCGGGTCGTCCTCGAGCGCTGCTTCGACCTCGTCGACCACATCTCGGCGCACGCCTACTACGAGCCCGTCGACGGCGACGTCGACTCCTTCCTCGCGAGCGGCGAGGACATGCACCGCTTCATCGAGTCGGTCGTCGCGACGGCCGACCACGTCGCCGCGGTCCGCGGCTCCGACAAGCGGATCATGGTCTCCTTCGACGAGTGGAACGTGTGGTTCCAGGAGCGCTTCCACGGCGAGAGCTCCCTCGAGGTCCGCGAGGCGCCCGAGCTCATCGAGGACGTCTACGACGTCACCGACGCCGTCGTCGTGGGGAGCCTGCTCATCACCCTCCTCCAGCACACCGACCGCGTCTCGATGGCCTGCCAGGCGCAGCTCGTCAACGTCATCGCCCCCATCGCCACCCGGCCCGGCGGCGCCGCGTGGAAGCAGACGATCTTCCACCCCTTCGCGCTCACGGCGAGGTATGCCCGTGGCACCGTGCTGCGCCCCGCCGTCGCCTGCGACGTGGTCGAGACCAAGGCCTTCGGGCCGGTCGACTCCCTCGTCGTCACCGCGACCCACGACCCCGACACCGGAGACCTCACCGTCTTCGTCGTCAACCGGAGCCGCACCGAGACGTCCGAGCTGACGCTCGACGTCGCGGCCGCCGTGGGGGGCCACCCCACGGCATACGCCCTCGTCGAGCACCTCCAGGTGCACGACGACGATCCCTCGGCCACGAACACCGAGGACCACCCCGACCGGGTGACCCCGCGCCCCGGGGACGCCGCGGTCGACGTCACCGCCGGCACCACCCTCACGGCAACCCTGCCGCCCACCTCCTGGCACTGCATCCGCCTCACCGAAGGGACCGTTCAATGACGAACACCACGCCCCGCCCGCAGTCACCCCTCACCCCGCTCTCGCGGCGCACGATCCTGTCGGGAGCGCTCGGGATCGCCGGCGTCGCCGGTCTCGCCGCGTGCGGCTCCGGCTCGAGCGGCGTCCCCGGCCAGGCACCTGCCGTGTCGGCCGGCGGGGGAGCGACCGGCTACAGCGGCCCGAAGGTGGCCCTCCAGTTCTGGAACGGCTTCACCGGCGGTGACGGACCCTTCATGAAGCGCCTCGTCGACCAGTTCAACACCGAGCACGCCAACATCGCCGTCAGCATGAACACGATGCAGTGGGCCGACTACTACGCCAAGCTCCCGGCCGCCGTCACGGCCGGCAAGGGCCCCGACATCGGCATCATGCACGTCGACTCCGTCGCGACGAACGCGGCCCGCAACGTCATCCAGCCGCTCGACGACGTCGCGACCGCGCTCAAGCTGAGCGAGTCCGACTTCGCTCCCGTGCCGTGGAAGGCCGGCATCTACAACGGCAAGCGCTACTCCATCCCGCTCGACGTGCACCCGCTCGGGTTCTTCTACAACAAGGCCGTCATGGAGCAGGGCGGTCTCGACCCCGAGAAGCCGCCGATGACGGCCGACGACTACATGGCCGCGCTCGAGACGATGAAGGGCAAGGGCATCGAGGGCCACTGGGCGAGCCCCTTCCCCTTCACCGGCGGCCTGTCGATCCAGTCGCTCATCTACCAGTTCGGCGGCTCGCTCTTCTCCGACGACGCCAAGCAGGTGCTCTGGGCCGACGACGCCGGCGTCAAGGCGCTCACGTGGTTCCAGGACCTCGTCACGAAGGGCTACTCGGCCGGCAAGATCGCCCAGGACGCCGACATCGTCGCCCTCCAGAACGGCAAGACCGCCTTCAACTGGAACGGCATCTGGACGATCAACACCCTCAAGGAGAAGTCGGGCCTGCAGTGGGGTGTCGCGCCGCTGCCCAACATCGGCGGCACCAAGGCGGCGTGGGCCGGCTCGCACCAGTTCGTCCTGCCGACGATGCGCACGCCCGACGAGAACAAGCAGGTCGCGGCCCGCGTGTTCCTCAACTGGATCAGCACGAAGAGCCTCGAGTGGGCCAAGGGCGGCCAGGTGCCGGCCCGCAACTCGGTGCGCGAGTCGGCGGAGTTCAAGGCGCTGACCGACCAGGCGACGCTGGCCAGCCAGATCGACGACCTGCACTTCCCGCCGCCGGTCGCCGGCATCGGAGACGCCATGCCGGAGTTCGACAAGGCGGTCAACGCCGCCGTGCTCGGCGGGCAGGACCCCAAGACCGTCCTGTCCGACGCGGCCGGTCGCGCGACGAAGATCCTCGAGGCCAACGCCAAGAAGTACGGGGCCTGACCGCATGGCTGTGACGACGGCACAGCCCACGAGACCCCCCTCGGGAGCGACGCCTGCGCCGGGTGGGCGTCGCTCCCGGGGAGCGACATCCGGCATCCACGGGTCCCGGTGGACGCCCTACCTCTTCCTGTCGCCCTTCCTGCTGCTCTTCATCACGTTCGTCGCCGTCCCCGGGGTCCTCGGCATCTGGATCTCCCTGCACGACTGGGACTTCCTGCTGCCCAACAAGCCCTTCGTCGGGGCCCAGAACTACGCCGACCTCCTCGACAGCGGGTCGCCGCAGTTCGAGGCCTTCTGGAACGGGATGAAGGCGACCGGCATCTTCGTCGTCATCAGCGTCCCGTTCCTCGTCGTGCTGCCGCTGCTGCTCGCGATCCTGCTCAACCGGCGCTTTCCCGGCCGCACGTTCTTCCGGGCCGTCTTCTTCGCCCCGTTCGTGCTCGGGGTCGCCGTCGTCGGCCTCATGTGGCGCTACCTGCTCGACCCGTCGTTCGGCATGGTCAACGGCCTGCTCTCGGCGCTCGGCCTGCCGGGCGACACCGCGTGGACGACCGAGCAGCCGTGGGCGTGGATCTCGCTCGCCGCGGTCACCGTCTGGTGGACCATCGGCTTCAACGCCGTCATCTACCTCGCGGGTCTCGCCGACATCCCGGCGGAGCACTACGAGGCCGCCGAGATCGACGGCGCGACGCCGTGGCAGAAGCTGCGCTACATCACGATCCCCGGCCTGCGACCCGTCCTGATCTTCGTCGTCGTCACGACGGTGCTCGCCAGCGCCAACATGTTCGGCCAGAGCTACCTCATCACGCGGGGCGGGCCGGGCGACTCGACGCGCACGGCGATCATGGAGATCACCGACCTCGGCCTCTCGCAGTACCGGATGGGCCAGGCCTCGGCGATGAGCTACGTGCTCGCGGTCTTCCTCGCGCTCATCTCCCTCGTCAACGTCTGGGCCCTGAGGGAGAAGAAGTCGTGAAGCGCCGCAACGGACCCCTCTTCTGGCTCGGCATGGGCGTGCTCAGCGTCATCTTCATCGGACCGCTGCTGCTCGTGCTGCTCACGGCGTTCAAGTCGCAGAGCGAGTCGCGCACCGTGCCGCCGACGTACTTCCCGTCCGAGTGGAGCCTGCGTGCCTTCGACGTCCTCTTCTTCCAGGACGCCGCGAGCCCGGTGCTGCGGTGGTTCCTCAACTCGATGCTCGCGGCGACGATGCACGCCGCGCTCGTCCTCGTCGTCTGCTCGCTCGCGGGCTACGCCCTGGCCCGCATGGAGTTCCGCTTCAAGAAGGCGATCTTCGGCGCCATCATCCTCACCCTCTTCGTGCCGGGCTTCATCTTCCTCATGCCGAACTTCCTGCTCCTCGACAAGCTCGGCTGGCTCGACCAGATCTGGGCGCTCGTCGTGCCCGGAGCGGCGGGGGCGTTCGGCGTCTTCTTCATGCGGCAGTTCTTCATGGGCCTGCCCAGGGAGCTCGAGGAGAGTGCCAGGCTCGACGGTGCAGGGCCCTTCCGCACGTGGTGGTCGATCGTGCTGCCCAACGCGCGACCGGCGCTCGTCACGCTCGGTGTGCTCAGCTACCTCGCCAACTGGAACGACTTCATCTGGCCGATCTACGTCCTCTTCTCGCCGGAGCGGCTCACCCTGCCCGCGGGTCTGAGCCGCCTCCAGGGCGCGTACACGATCGACTACCCCGTGGTCATGGCGGGCGCCATGCTCGCCGCGATCCCCGTCCTCGCGCTCTACGTCTTCGTGCAGCGCTACGTCATCGAGGGCGTCGCCAGCAGCGGCGTCAAGGGCTGAGGAGTCCGTATGCGTCCCCTGACCTCCCCGCTCGGCCGCGCCGTCCGGCGCGGAAACGCTTGTCTCGCAGCCTTCGTCGTCGCCGTCGGCGTGAGCGCCGTGGTCCCTGCGGCCGCCGCGTCCGCCGGTCGTATGCCGGCCGCCACAGCCCCAGCGACGGCCGACAACGCCGTCTCGGACGCGTTCTCGGACACCTTCGCCGACCCGTCCGTCATCCGCGGACGCGACGGCTGGTGGTACGCGTACGCGACGTCCGACCCGCTGCGCGCGGGTGACGCACCCGGAGCGATCCACATGGCACGCACCCGCGACTGGTCGAGCTGGGAGTACCTCGGCACGGTCTTCGACGCGGGCAACCGGCCGTCGTGGGCCACCTCGACCGCCGGCCTCTGGGCGCCCGACATCCGTTACGTCGCAGGGCGATACGTCCTCTACTTCACCGTGACGGACACGACGCTCAACCCCGGCGACGACTCCGCGATCGGTGCCGCGACGGCGCCCTCGCCGTCGGGTCCCTGGACTCCCGCCCCCGCGCCGGCCGTCCCACCCCGGCCGGCGTCGGGTGGCGGGTTCCTCTGGACGTTCGACCCGGCGGGCTTCACGGACGTCGACGGCCAGCGCTACCTCTACTACGGCAGCTACTTCGGCGGCCTGTGGGCGACGAGGATGTCGGCCGACGGCCTGACCCCGGTCGGCACGGCCACGCAGGTCGCCGTCGACAACCGCTACGAGGGTTCGTACGTGGTGCGCCACGGCGACCTCTACTACCTCATGGGCTCGGCCGCGAACTGCTGCGCCGGCCCGACGACGGGCTACTCCGTCTTCGCCGGCCGGTCGCGCTCACCGCTCGGCCCGTTCGTGGACGCCGAGGGCACCCCGCTGCTGACGTCGCGCGTCGGCGGCACGACCGTGCTGACGCAGAACGGCAACCGCTTCGTCGGCGCCGGCCACCACGCGGTGGTGACCGATGCCGAGGGACGTGACTTCATCGCCTACCACGCCATCGACCGGACGAACCCGTGGCTGACGACGACCTTCGGCATCAACCGTCGACCGATGCTCCTCGACCGCCTCGACTGGGTCGACGGCTGGCCGCGCACCCGCGCCGGGGCCGGACCGTCCGACACCCCGCAGCCGGCGCCGTCACTGGCCTCCGGGCTCGGGATCACGCCGACCGACCCGTCGAGGAGCGGTTTCACCGGGCTGGATGACGGACCTGTCGACGCCGTCACCGGAGACACCGGACTCGTGCACGGCACCGCCTCGACGAGTGCCGCGGCGCCGTCCGGGCCGCTCCACGTGCGCCTCGACCACCGCGGCACCGAGCCGCTCCGGGTCCTGCTCGGGCGCGACCCGGCCGTCAAGGTCACGCTCGACCCCAAGGGCGGGCGCCTCACGGCCCAGACCGACCGCTGCGGCACCGTCCGCTCGTCCACGACGACGCTGCCCGCACTCCCGGCCGGAGCGTGGCGCACGCTGACGGTCGAGGCGACGTCCGACGGGCTGACCGCCGAGGTGACCGAGAGCGACCTCGCCGACGTCGTGGCGCGGGTGAGGGTGGCCGGCGACTCCCGTCCCGCCGCTGCGCCGGTGCGCCTCAGCAGCAGCAGTGCGGTCGTCGACAACGTCGTGGTCAACCCGGCGGCAGCGGATGCGACAACGCTGGCGCCCGTGCCGGTGGCCGGGGCCCTCCTCTCCGCGGAGGAGTTCGACGACCCGAGCCTCGCCGGGTTCACCTGGGTGCGGCGCAATCCGGCCGTCACCGTCTCCGGCGGGAGCCTGCACTGGCCCGTCGAGGGCACCGACCTCGTCGGCGGTGGCAACACCGCGAGCGTCCTGCTCCACGACACCCCGGGCGACGGCGACTGGATCGCCGAGGCGAAGACGACGCTCGACCTCGGTGTCGACACCGTGCGCAACTACCAGCAGTTCGGTCTGCTCGCCTACGAGGACGACGACGACTTCGCGCGCCTGTCCAACGTCGCGATCTGGAACACCCGGCAGACCGAGTTCGGCCGGGAGACTGCCGCCGACCCGGATGCCCCCGACGGTCCGACGAGCTATGGCGGCGCCATCATCGGCACCTCCGCCCCGACGCTGTGGCTGCGGCTCGCCCACCACCGCGACGCCGCCGGCGAGCACCTCTACCGGGCCGGCACGAGCCGCGACGGGGTGCACTGGACGTGGGGAGCGACGTGGACCTTCCGCGCCGACACTCACCCGCGCATCGGGCTCGTCGCGCACGGCGGCGCGAGCCCGGCCGTCACCGCCGAGGTCGACCACCTGCGGTTCTACGCGTCGAGCTGGCCGGCCGACCCGGCGGCAGGATGAGCCGCACCCGCAACTCCCAGACCGCCCACACCACCGTGGCCCTCGCCCTCGCAGCCGTGCTCCTCGCCGGCTGCGGGGGCGGGACCCCGACCCGCCCCGGAGGCACCGTGACCACACCCGCGACGCAGTCAGCACCGGCCGCGACGAACCCGGTCTGGCCGAGCAACTTCCCCGACCCGCAGATCCTCCGGGACGGCGACGGCTGGGTGGCCATCGCCACCAACGGCAACGGGATGAACGTCCAGACCCTCGTCAGCGACGACCTCGCGACGTGGACCCAGGGCAGCGACGCCCTGCCCCAGGTCGCCTCGTGGAGCACGCCCGGCAAGGTGTGGGCTCCCGAGGCACACCGGTTCGGCACGAAGTGGGTGATGTACTACACGACGATGGCGCCCGACCCGGCCATCCAGTGCATCGGCCTGGCCGTCGCCGACGACCCCAAGGGCCCGTACCGCGACTCGAGCAGCAAGCCACTCGTCTGCGAGCAGGACGAGGGCGGCTCCATCGACGCGTCCCCCTTTGTCGCGACGGACGGCACGGCATACCTCTACTGGAAGAACGACGGCAACGCCGTCGGCAGGGACACGTGGATCTCGGTGCAGCGCCTGTCGGCCGACGGGACGCGGCTCGAGGGTGAGCCGAAGCGCCTGATCCGGCAGGACCTCCCCTGGGAGGGGACCCTCGTCGAGGCGCCCTTCGTGTGGGAGCGCGACGGCGTCTTCCACCTCTTCTACTCCGCCAACGACTACGGCAGCGACAAGTACGCCGTGGGGCACGCGACGGCCTCGTCGCCGACCGGCCCGTTCACCAAGGATGAGGACCCGGTCCTGACGGGCACCGACGTCGCGGCCGGTCCGGGCCACTGCGCCCTGCTGGAGACGAAGGACGGGCGCGTGCTCATGGTCTACCACGCGTGGGTGCCCGACTCGATCGGCTCGGAGGTGCCCGGCCGGACCATGTGGCTCAGCGAGGTCACCTTCGACGGGAAGACGGTCTCGGTCACACCACCGGCGACGCGGCTGCCGTCCGGGTTGTGAGGTCTGCGGTGTATCAACCACCGTGGGCGCGGCTCTGAGTGTCAGGGGAAACGGTGCGGGGCAGGGGGGCTGCCCCGCACCACACCCCGGATCGCTTGGGCGGCTGGCCCGTTGAGGTACGTTAACCGCCATCAGGGCCCGGGATCGCAGACCTGATCAGTCGCGAGCCGGGCCCTCAGGCGTGCCTTGGGGCTTCAGGCCGGCCGGCTCACGTGCGGGCCTCGGCGAGCACCTTCCCGGTGCCGGTGCGCACCTCCAGCGCCTGGATCTCGTTGGGGCGCAGTGCCGTCGCGCCGGTGACGCGGGAGTAGCCGGCCGGCGTCGCCCGCCACGACGCGGCGCTCGTCGCCCTGCCGCTCCGGTCGATGACCCAGAGGGCCAGCTCACCGTTGGTCGGCATGTCCTCGCAGTTGACGTCGAGCTGGGTGCCCCAGCCGCGCGTCACGAGGGCGATGTCGATCCGGACCTGGCTGCCCGCGACGGCGGCCGCAGCGACGTGCGTCGTCGGCAGGGTCGGCGTGGTCGGTGTCAACAGCTGCGGACCGAGCCAGGCGCCGGCGGCGAAGAGCACGACCGCGGCTGCGGCGGCCACGACGGACATCCACGCCCGACGCCGCCGGCGGCGTCGGGCGACCTCGCCGAGGAGGGTGACGAGGTGCTCGTCGTCGTGGTCCGTCATGAGGGGAGCGGGCACGGCGACGGGGGTGTCGGTGAGGTGCGGACCGCCCTCGGGGCCGGCGAGGTCGAGCAGCCGCGGCATCCCGGAGACCTGGCCGAGCTCGGTCTGGCACTGCCGGCACGAACGCAGGTGCTCGCTGAAGGCGCGGTGGTCGTCGTCGGACAGGCCACCGAGCACGTACGCGCCGAGCAGCACGTGCAGGTCGTCCGATCCGGTGGTCATCTCGTCACTCCCATCTCGTCGAGGATGACGCGCAGGTTGCGCACGGCGTAGTAGGCCCGGGATTTCACGGTGCCCTCGGGCACCCCGACGCGGGTGGATGTCTCGGCGACGGTCAGGCGTTCGAAGTAGAGGTAGCGCACGATCTCTCGGTGGTTGGTCTGGAGGCGGCCGAGGGCTTCCTCGACGAGTACCTGGTCCAGGGCGCGGTCCAGGGCGGAGTCCGCCTCGGCCACGTCGACGAGCTGCGCCTGCTGGGGCCGCCGGCCGGCGGCACGGTGCTGGTCGACGATGAGGTGGCGGGCGGTCGTGATGAGGTAGGCGCGCAGGTTGTCGGCCTCGGGGGCCTGCTTCCAGACGCGCAGGATGACCTCCTGGACGATGTCCTCGACCCGGTTGGCGTCGCTCGTCGCGCGCCAGACGACGCGTCGCAGCATCGGCCCGTGCTCGCGGTAGATCTCAGCGACCGCCTCGTCGTCGAGCGGCATTCCGCAGCCACCTCCTCACTCGTGCTCCACCGTCCAGAGACGCCTGCGCGGCCCGTCAGGTTCAGTCCTGTCCACCCCTGAACCGTCTCACGCCGGGAGACGTATCCGACATGGACGCCACCCGGGCGTCGAGATCGAGGAGGTCATCATGATGCGAACCCGATCCATCAGCACGACGGCGCTCGCCGCCGCGGTCCTGGTGCTCTCGACGGCCTGTGGGTCGTCGACTCCCGAACCCTCCAGCCCGGCGCCCCCGGCACCGTCGGCCTCCACGTCTGCCGGAACGTCGACCGGAGGTGGCGGCGCCGAGGTCACCGAGCTCAAGACGGCGAGCTCGTCACTCGGGACGATCGTCACGGACGGCAAGGGCATGACGCTCTACATGTTCGACAAGGACACCAAGGGTGGCTCGACGAGCGCCTGCTCGGGTCAGTGCCTCGCGGCCTGGCCTCCGGCCCTCATGGGCGCGGCCGCGCCCACGGCGTCCGGGGTCACCGGCACGGTCGCGGCGATCGACACACCGGACGGCAAGAAGCAGCTCACCCTGGGTGGATGGCCGCTCTACTACTGGGCCAAGGACACGAAGCCCGGTGACGTGACGGGGCAGGCGGTCAAGGACGTGTGGTGGGTGCTCGACGCCGCCGGGACGCCGATCAAGACCAAGCCCTAGGACCTACGGTCGGGGCCGGCCCGGCCTAGCGTGGGGCCATGTGCCCCGCCGACCTGCCGAATCCGGCCCAGCACCCCGTCACCGGCGGCCTCTTCCTGTCGCCGGTGCCGGCGGGCTCGGGCTGGCCGGGTGACCCGGCGACGTCCGAGACGCCGGTCGCGGCCACCCCGGCGCAGGTGCGCCGGCTCGCGCAGGGTGCGGACGGCATACGCGAGCTCGATGCCCGCATCAGCGTGTGCCGCGCGTGCCCGCGCCTCGTCGGGTGGCGTGAGTCGGTGGCGACGGAGGGACGTCGCGCGGCGTTCGCCGACCAGCCCTACTGGGGGCGCCCCGGGCCCTCCTTCGGGGACGCGGACGCAGAGGTGCTCGTCGTCGGCCTGGCACCGGCGGCCAACGGCACGAACCGAACGGGTCGGATGTTCACCGGCGACCGCTCCGGCGACTGGTTGTATGCCGCCCTCCACCGGGGTGGGTACGCGAGCCAGCCGACGTCGGTGGCCTCGGGTGACGGGCTCGTGCTGACAGGCCTGCGCATCGTCGCCGCCGTCCGGTGCGCCCCACCCGCCAACAAGCCCACGACCGAGGAGAAGGCGACCTGCGCGGCGTGGCTCGACCGGGACCTCGAGCTCTGCGAGCCGCGGCTGCGCTCGATGCTCGCCCTCGGGTCCATCGCCTGGGACGCGGCGCTCGGGGCGGCCCGCCGCCGGGGGTGGGACGTGCCGAGGCCCAAGCCGAGGTTCGGCCACGGCGCCGAAGCCGTGCTGGCGACCGCCAGCGGGCGGCAGGTGCGCCTCGTCGGCAGCTACCACGTGAGCCAGCAGAACACCTTCACGGGCAAGCTCACCGAGGCGATGCTCGACGAGGTCATCGCGCGCCTCTGAGCGGGGTCGTGGCAGGATCGCCCGTCGTGAGCGAGGCACCAGGATTCAGGCCGGTCGTCGGTGTGGCGGACGCGGCCCTCGACCAGCGGCTCTCCGACGAGCTCGACGTCGTCAACGCCGCGGCGACTGCAGGCACGCCCGCGGCGCGCGAGCTGACGATCCGGGTCGACGACGCGTCGGGGGAGCTGGCGGCCGGCGTCAGCGGCTGGACCTGGGGAGTCGCGGCCGGCATCGGCATGACGTGGGTGCGCGAGGACGTGCGTGGGACCGGGCTGGGGGAGCGGCTGCTCGCCGACTTCGAGTCCGAGGCGCGCTCGCGTGGATGCACCCACGTCTTCGTCACGTCGTTCACGTTCCAGGCTCCCGGCTTCTACGAGAAGCAGGGCTACCGCGAGATCTTCCGCTGGGAGGGCGTGCCCACGGCGGAGGCGGCTGACGTGCACTTCCGCAAGGAGCTCTGAACGCGGGGAGGCGTCTCGAGTCGCGCTGAGTAGGGGCGACGATGCGCCGGCGGCGGTCATGGGCGAGGGTGGGGGTGTGGAGCCACGCAGCGTTCGCCCGTACATTGTCGCCCTCGGCCTGCTCTGGATCGTCCCCGCCGTCCTCGTGCTCGTGCTGCACCTGACCCTCCCGGACTACAACGCCTCGGGGCAGTGCACCGGTCTCGGCTTCGGCTGCGCCCCGGCGCCCTCGGACGCCGTCCTCTTCCTCGGCTACCTGGCGGCCCTGCCGCTCTTCCTCCTCGGCATGGTGGCCTGCCTCGTCATCGCCGTCGTCCGTGCTCGCCGTGACCGGCGCGCCGCCGGCCGCGAGGATGCCGGCGCCGCGGAGGGCCGCGAGGACGGCGACCTCCTGGGCTGACGGGGTCGGTGCCCTGACGTCAGAGGCCGTCGACGAGCCGCAGGACGTCGATCCCTAGGACGGCGAGCATCGCGGTCGTCGCCACCACTCCGGTGGCCAGGGCGATCGGGAGGGCCGCGAGGACGGGCGGCCACGCGGCCGCTCGGGTCCGGAGGGCCAGTCGCGACAGGCCCAGGGCGCCGAAGACGTTGGCACCGATGCCGACCGCCAGCGCCAGCTCGTAGCGGTCGACGTCAGGCTCGTCGATCGAACCGAGGCCGGCCACCGAGGTGAAGCCGTAGGTCAGGGCGTGCAGGACGAGCAGCGCGAACGCGAGGCCGGCCAGGAACACCGTCGTCAGGACGCCGATGGCCAGAGACCACCACGGCAGGCTGAGTCCCCAACGACTCTCCACCGCCTCTGTCGTGTCCATGCCGGCCATCGTCGCAACTCCCGTCGTGAACCGCGTGCGTATGCGTACTCGACCGGGGCCGCCAGGCGCGGTCAGAGACGTCGGGCGTAGCCGAGGAGCTCGGGGCAGGGCAGGAACGAGCTCCTGCTGCGCTCACCGGTCGGCTGCCAGCCGTGCTTCTCGTAGAAGCGGCGGCCCCGGCCGTTGCCGGTGAAGACCCGGAGTCGGGCGCGCGTGATGCCTCGCTCTCGCAGACGGTCGAGGACGTCGTCGTGCGCGAGTGCCGCCAGACCCGTGCCCCAGTGCTCGACGGCGATGCCGAAGTGCAGGAACTCGTCACCACGGATGGCGGCGAACCCCGCGACGGCGTCGCCGTGCAGGACCACGAAGCAGTCGGTACCCAGCAGGTCGAGCTCACGCAGCCACCGGTCGGCGATCGCCTCCCTCGGGAACGGGTGCTGGTCCTGCGGGAAGACGTCGGCGAGCCCGAGCACCGCACCCGGCTCCTGGACGGCAACGACCCCCGGCACGTCCGCCGCGGTCATCATCCTGAGAATGGTCATCCGCGGTGCCTCTGGTCCTCGCCGGAGGGGGACGAGCCACCCGTTCGGCTCGTCTCACGTGCCGGCACCCAGTGGAGGACGACGGCGACGAGCAGCAGTCCGACGGCTAGTCGTGCGACCCATGCAGCCCATGTGACGGACTGAGACGTGCTCGGGCCGGTGAGCAAGGACAAGAAGGTACGCATGGAGCGGGTCGCGCCGGCCCAGCGGTCTGAGGGCGCCCCGTCCCCGAGGTCTGCTGCCTGCGGATCGGCGAGGACGAGCGACGCCATCGACGCGATGACGCCGAGGCTCGCGCTGGCGAAGGCCAGCAGTCGTCGGGACTCGAGCCGGTCGGTGGCCCACGAGTGCCGCGCGTCCATCGCGGCACCGAGTGAGAGCACCAGACCGAGCACGACGAGGGAGCCGAGGCACGTGGTCAGCAGGCCCGCCGCGGCGAAGAAGGCCCAGTCGATGAACAGGGACGGTGCGGTGAGCAGTGGCCCCGCGCCACGGGCGGAGCCGAGCAGCAGCGAGACGGCTGCTCCGAGGTAGGCCGCCGCGATCGAGGCAGCGGCCGCAACCAGTCCCGGCAGACAGGGGCGCAGGAGCTCCGTGAGCGGGAGCGGTCCGTGTGACCGGGGGCGAGACCAGAGGAGGCGCGCGGGCCACCGAGACCGAGGACGCACGAGGATCACTGTGACGAAGGCAAGGCCCGGAACGACGATCGACGTCGAGGCGAGGACGTCCTCGTCGAGGCTCGGACCCACGCCGGCGGTGATCAGGAGGTTGAGCAGGGCCCAGACGCCGGTCAGCACCCAGCCGGCCCGCTCGCGCACGGCGCGACTCGCTGCGTCCCCTGTCACGTGGGGAGTATGACCCAGACCTCCGCCTCGAGCGGTCAGGTCGGGGTGAAGTCGACGAGGTGCAGGTGCAGGGTGCCGCCGGTGGGGGCGGGGTAGCGCCGCCCGAGTCGTGCCGGGGGCCGGGATCGGCCCGGTTGGCCGGTGTCGGGAGCCAGGACCAGGTGTGGTGGTGATGGTTTCCGGGTTGGTGGTTTCTGGGGTGGGCCGATGAGCAGGCCGGTGTCGGTGTGGAAGGTCAGGCCGTCGGGGCGGGTGGGGTCGCCGGTGATCGTGAACTCGCCGCGGTGGTGCCCGTCGTGGTGGAACGGGCACAGTGCGAGGAGGTTGGGGGTGTCGGTGGGGCCGCCGTCGCGCCAGTGGGTCAGGTGGTGGATCTCGAGGTGGTGGGTCGATCCGCAGCCGGGGAAGCGGCAGCCGCGGTCGCGGTCGAGGACCAGGACGCGGGTGCGGTGCGGCACGACGCGCTGGGTGCGGCCCACGTTGACGGGGTGCCCCTGCGTCTCCCAGACGGGGGTCAGGCTCCCGTCGCAGGTCAGGCCGTTCACGATCGTCTGGGGCAGACGGGGTCGTCCGGTGAGCCAGCCGCCGTCGGTGTCGAGGTGGACCTGAACCCGGTACCGCGCCCGCCGCGCAGCACCACCCGAAGCAGCACCACCCGCACCGCCCGTCCCGTCGCTGCCTGTCGTGGCGGCGTCGAGGGAGCGGGTGGCCAGCACGATGAGCGCGTCGGCCCAGGTGACGCGGGGCCGGCCGCCGTCGGTCTCGGTCCACGTCGGGTGCAGCAGGTCGCCGTTGAGCAGCTGCCGGTCGGGCTCCTGCCCGTCGGCGGTCAGGGTGTGGAAGAGGTGGTCCTTGGCCTCGGCCAGGGCGGCTTCGACGAGGGCGCCGACCTCGGCGGGGGCGTCGTAGCGCAGCCGGAACCGGCCGTCGGCGTCGAGGCCCATGCTCAGGTGCCCCGGCTCGACCGGCACCGGCTCGCGCCCGACCACGACCCTGCCCGCAGCATCCTCACCGCCCGCAGACTCCTGCGCACCCGGACCGTCCGCGCTGCCGCCACTGCTTTCGTCGGCAGGTACCTCGCCGGGCAGGCCGCGGCCGCGGCCGTCGACGCTGTCGGGCTGCAGGGTGAAGTCGTAGCGGGTGACGGTGCGCTCCAGCTGGGTCACCGTCGCGTGCTGGGCGAACTGGGCCACGCTCGTGTCGAACGCGGCCGGGGTGTGCCGGGCCACCACCGCGGCCTGGTCCAGGCTGATCCGCCCCTCCCGCAACGCCGCGACGGTGGCGGGCAGCTCCAGCGCCCGGCGCGCGAGCAGCACCACCGCGCCGGCCTGGCCCCGCGACAGCCCCGCCCGGAGCATCAGCCAGTGCTCCGGCGAGCGCAGCCCCGCCGCCTGCCACGACCCGTCGGCGAGGACCGCGACGAGGAGGTCGACGAGCCGGGCGTGCGCGTCGTGCAGGTCGGCGGCCAGGGACGCGACGTGCTCCCAGTCCCGCTCGAACTGCTGCACGCTCCGGCTCTGCTGCATACCCCTAATCGTACAGGTGTTCGAACGACTCGACAAGGCTTATCCACACCGAATCCCTTGCAGCACAGACGTTCTCACTAGTATGCACGCCTCAGCGATATGACCGAGCCTGCAGCTCGAAGAGCTCCGCGTAGGCCCCGCCGGCGGACATCAGCTCGTCGTGCGTGCCGTCTTCCGCAACGCGTCCGTCGACGAGGTGGACGACCCGGTCGGCCGCTCGCACCGTCGACATCCGGTGGCTCACGATGACGGTGATCCCACCTGTGAGCCGGCTCGCCGCACGCGCCCGCTCGAGGTAGCCGCCGAGGATCGCGTCCTCGGCCTGCGCGTCGAGGGCCGACGACGGCTCGTCGAGCAGCATGAGCAACGGCCCCTCCCTGAGTGTCCCCCGGGCGATCGCGAGCCGCTGCCACTGGCCGCCGGAAAGCTCTGTGCCGCCGGCGAACTGCCGACCGAGCTGCATGTCACGTCCATCCGGGAGTCCCTCCACGAGGCCGGCAGCATCGGCGCGGTCGAGCGCCGTGTCGACGCGTTCGTCTGTCGCACCGGCCAGGTCGCCCATCGCCACGGCCTCGCGCAACAGCACGTGCGGCGTCGCGTGGTCCTGGAAGACGGCGCCGATCCGGGCCTGCCAGTCCGCGTGCGGGATGTCGCTGAGCGGCCGGCCGTCGACGAGGATCGATCCCGTCGTCGGGTCGTGCAGGCGGGCGAGCAGCGAGACGAGCGTCGACTTGCCTGCGCCGTTCTCGCCGACGAGCGCGACGGTCGTGCCACGCTCCAGCACGAGGTCGACTCCGGCGAGGCTCGGCTCCGTCGCGCCCGGGTAGGTGAACGACACGCCCCGCAGCTCGAGGCCACCACCCAGGGCCGCCGGCGCGAATCCCGACGGTGTGACGAACCCTGCTGCATACTGCTCCACCTCGTCGAGGCGCGCGACGTGCTGGGAGGTCTGCACGGCATACGCGACGATCCGTTGGAGCATCCCGACCATGTCCTCGATCTGGGGCACGAGGAGCACGAGCACGACGAGCGAGCCCACGCCGACCGACCCTTTACGCACGAGCCCGAAGACCGCCAGCAGGCTCAGGGCGAGCACGGCGATCCAGGCGAGCCGGGAGAGGACGGCGAGCGTACGCGTGCGGCGCGCCGCCGCTGCCACGGCCGCGAGCCGTTCGTCGAGGGCCGCGTCCTGCGCCTCCAGCAGCGTGGCCGGTGCGCCGCTGCAGCGGACCTCGATGCCGGTCGCCGGGTCGCGCGCGATGTCGAGCAGACGGTCGGCGACCCGGACGGCCTCGGCGTTCTCGCGCTCGGCGTCCATGCGCGCGCGGATGGCGCGGCCCGACGCCCATGCCGGGAGGAGTGCCGCCGGGATGAGCAGGGTCAGCCACCAGGTGATCGAGGCCAGGACCCCTGCCAGTGCCACGGTCCCGGCGACGGCCGCGAGATCCGTCGACAGGCGGATTCCTGCGTTGCCGAGCTGCCGCGCGTGCCGACGCACGAGCGCGACCCGGTCGGCCATCTCCGGCATCTCGTGATGGGCAACCGTCGGGATGCGGGCGATGACCTGGAGGACGTGGTGATGGGCGTAGCGCTCGCCGAGGTCGTCGACGAAGAACCAGACGAGCGGCCACGAGACCGACTGCAGCACGGCGACGACGATTCCCGCACCCACGAGCCACAGCCCGCTCGTCACACCGGCAGCGTCACCAGCGCCGAGACCGTCGACGATCCGTCCCACCCCCAGCGTGGCGAGGGGTGCCAGCACGGCCGCCACCAGGGCGATGGCAAGACCGACCGTCGCGAGCCACGGGGCTGCCGCCAGCCCGAGCCGCAGCCACAGCCGGACCCGTCGCGTCAGCGTGCTCATCGCTGCTCCCCGGCGAGGAGGCGTGACGACTGCAGCGAGAAGAGCCGCGCGTAGGTGCCTCCAGCCGCCATGAGCTCGTCGTGCGACCCGTCCTCGGTGATGCGCCCGCCCTCCAGGACGACGAGGCGGGGGATGGGCCGCAGCACCGAGAAGCGATGCGACGCGACGAGCGACGTGATGCCCGACGTCAGGGCGAGCTGTCGCTCGACGAGGTGGGCCTCGGACCGGGCGTCGAGAGCAGCTGCCGGTTCGTCGAGCACCATCATGCCCGCGCCGTGCGCGAGCCCGAACGTCGCTCGTGCCAACGCGATTCGCTGCCACTGCCCTCCACTCACGTCCTGTCCGCCGGGGAAGGATGCGTCCAGCACGGTCTCCCACCCACCGGTCAGGTCGTCGATGACGCCCGCAGCGCCGGAGCGGGCTGCGGCCGCCTCCAGCTCGTCTCGGTCGGCCTCGGTCCAGCGGTGCCCGGCTCCCATCGTGACGTTGTCGCGCGCGCTCAACGGGTAGCGGCAGAACTCCTGTGTCAGCACGGCGACCCGACGCTGCCAGCGAGTCACGTCCGCGTCCGACATCGTCGCGAGGTCGACCCCGTCGACGACGACGCATCCGCGGTCCGGTCGCAGGGTCCCGGTCAGGAGCCGGATGAGGGTCGACTTGCCCGCGCCGTTGACACCGACGAGCCCGACGTTCTCGCCCGCGTCGAGGTGGAGCGACAGCCCGTCGATCACGGGGACGTCGCGGCCGGCGTACGAGAAGGTGATGTCGCGCAGCTCGACGGTGGGCGGGCGCCCGTGCCCGCCACCACGGAGGGCGTATGCCGTCCGTCCGCCCCGAGTGACCGCGGATCCGTCCGTGGCAGTGGGGGACTCGGGCAGCGGCTGCCCGTAGAGGCGCTCGGTCTCCTCCAGGTCCGCGAGGACAGCCGCGCCCCGGACGAAGAGCGGCAGCCCGCCGATCTCGGCCTGTGCGAGGAGCAGCACGAGCGGGATCACGGTCGCGACCGCGCCGACGTCGAACCGCCCGTCGAGGGCGCCGCGCACGACGTGGACGACGACGCCGACGGCGATCGCAGCCCGGCCGCCGTCGAGGAGCAGGGTCCAGACCGAGTTGTGGATGCGCTTGCGCCAGAACGGCCTCCACGACAGCCCCATCCGTTGCCAGTAGCGAGCCCCGAGCCAGTCGGCCAGCCCGAAGACCCGCACCTCCTTCGGGGCGAGCCCCGTGGCCAGGCCGAACGCATACTCCGCGTGGCGTTGGTGCTCCGTGGCCCCGACCCACTGGTCGAGCTCGCGGCGCATGAGGAGCGCCCGCGCGACGGCCACCGCGACAGCGGCGCCG
Organism: Terracoccus sp. 273MFTsu3.1; assembly: GCF_000383675.1. Lineage (GTDB taxonomy): Bacteria > Actinomycetota > Actinomycetes > Actinomycetales > Dermatophilaceae > Terrabacter. The sequence goes on from NZ_KB911820.1 coordinate 497,413, forward strand.
ACCAGGAGCAGGGCACTCGGCCAGCCCACGGCGGCCCCGACCGAGATCGTCGCCCCGACGAGGGTGAGGACGCCCGTGACGGCGACACCACCCTGCATGAGGCCCTGGTCGACCTCCCAGACGCGCGACCGCACTCGCTGGGCGCGGTCGAGGAAGTCGGGGTCCTCGAGGTGCTCGATCCGGACGGGGGAGACGAAGAGCCGACCCAACCGGCCGAGGACGTCCTTCTCCGTGCGCAAGCTGAGGTCCTGGAACACCGGCTCCTGCGCTCCGGAGATGACGACCTGGGCGGCGAGCACGGCGACGAGGCCGCCGAACTCCAGTGCGATGGTGCCCGTCGGGCCGCCCGCGGCAGCCGCAGGGAGGTCGGCGACGAGCCCGCCGACGAGCCAGGGCACGCCGACGGCGACGGCGGAGACCAGGAGCGCGTTGACGCCGACGAGCACCACCCCGAGCGGGTGCACGCGGTACTGGTGGCGCACGAGTCCGAGCACGCTCACCCCTGTCGTCGTGGACGCTGACCCGTCTCCGGTCTACCCGACTCCACCTCCCGGTGCATCCCGTTAACGTGGGGCGCATGGCAGACAGCGCGATCGCGGGCACGTCGTGGGTGGTCCAGGAGCTCGGCGGCACGGTCACGACCGACCCGAAGCCCGAGCTGTCGTTCGGCGACGACGGCCGGCTCACCGGCACCACCGGCGTCAACCGGGTCATGGGCCGCTACGAGGTCGCCGAGGGGCTGCTCACCGTCTCCGATGCCGCGACGACCCGCATGGCCGGCCCGCCGGAGGCGATGGAGCAGGAGCAGCGTCTGCTCGCCCTCTTCGACGCGCCCCGGGCCTTCGTCGTGACGGGCGACCGTCTCGAGGTCGGCGACGGCGAGACCCTCGCCCTGCTCGTGCGCCCGGGCGCCCAGCCCGTCTGAGGCCACGAGAGCCGTCCGGCGTCGGTTAGCGTGGATCACATGACGGGCCAGCCGTACTGGGAGAGCCCCGTGGACAGGCAGATCCGCGAGGCGCAGGAGCGTGGGGAGTTCGACAACCTCCCGGGTGCCGGCAAGCCCCTCGACCTCAGCGACTCGGGCGATCCCGACTGGTGGGTCAAGCGCTTCGCGGCGCGCGAGAACCTCGATCTCGGGGGCGCCCTGCCGGGGGCGCTGGGGCTGCGCAAGGAGGCCGCGGGCTATCCGGAGTCGCTCGTCGACGTGCGCACCGAGGCGCAGGTCCGCGAGGTCATCGAGGACTACAACAAGCGCGTCCTCGCCGACCGGCTGCGACCTGCGGTGGGCAACCTGCCGCCGCTCATCGCCAAGACCCTCGATGTCGACGAGATGGTCGAGCGCTGGCGGCCGCTGCGCGCCGCGCTCGAGGAGCAGCAGCGGACCGTGCGGGAGGAGAAGGCCGCCGCGGCTCGCGCCGCAGCGCTCGAGACCCGGCCGTCCTGGTGGCGCCGTCTCCTCGGAGGCTGAACGCGCCCTACCCAAGCGGCCGCCTCCGTGTCACGATCACGGTGAGCCGTGACCCCACGCGGACGACCTCGCGCGGGGCCACCCGTCGCAAAGGTGCGCATGTCCACAGCCTCCGGACTCGAAGCGGCCCTGACTGCGTTCGAGGACCCCGCAGCCAAGGCCCGCGACCTGCTGCGCCTGCACCGGGCCTGGGCGCACACGCACGAGGTGCCCTCCGGCGCCCGGGGGGTCGTCGCCCGCTCGTGGCTGCGCCAGACGCCCGAGGGCGACAAGATCTCGACGCCGATCTCGGACCACGCGCTGCTCGCCCGCCGGGAGCGCTCGCGCCTGCTCGCCTCCGTCGTGCCCGTCCTCAAGGACCGGCTCCTCCCCCTCGCCCACGAGGCCGGCAACGAGCTCGTCATCAGCGACGACGAGGGCTACCCGTTGTGGATGTTCGGCCCGTCGCCGATCCGCCGCCGCAGCGACGGCCTCGGCTTCGTCGAGGGCGCCCGCTGGCGCGAGGGCGACGTGGGCACCAACTCGCTCGGCACCGCGATGGAGGAGCGGCGACCCGTCCAGATCTTCGGCCCCGAGCACGCCCGGGAGGACCAGCACGCGTGGGTGTGCACGAGCGCCCCGATCCTCGACCGCCGGGCGCGGACGCCGCTCGGCGTCGTGACGCTGAGCGGGGCCTTCCGCACCGCCCACCCACACACGCTCATGCTCGTCACCATGGCGGTCCGCGAGGCCGTCGAGACGCTCGCCGGCCAGCACGAGCGCGACCTGCGCCGGGTCGCCCGCGCGAGCGAGTCGTATGCCGGGTCGGGCCGTTTCGTCGTCGTCGACCGTCACGGGTGGGTGGCCCGGGCGGAGGGCTTCGGCGTCGGCGAGCGTGTCTGGGTGCCCGGCAGCCTGCGCGAGGGCACGGTGTGGGTGCCCGAGATCGGGCAGGTCCGGGCCGAGGCGATCACGGGCGGCTGGGTGCTCCACGAGTCGGTCAGCGCCCCGGCGTCCGTCGAGGTCGTCCGCCACCCGAGCCCGCGCCTCCTCGTCACGACGGCCGGATCGACGGTCGAGATCGCCCTGTCCGAGCGGCATGCCGAGATCGTCGGCCTCCTCGCGCACCATCCGGCCGGGCTCGACACCGCCGCCCTCATGGCCCTGCTCGACGGCGCGACGACGCCTGTGACGATCCGGGCCGAGATGTCGCGCCTGCGCAAGCGGCTCGGCGGCCTCGTCGAGAGCCGGCCCTACCGCCTCACCACGCCCGCGACGGTGCGGCCCGACGCGACCTGAGCACCCGGCATACGCCATCGGGGTCGACCTGCAACGTTCTGCAACCCTGTCCGGCGACCCCACGCCCTCCTAGCGTCAGCACCACGACCCCACCACGTGGACAAAGGAGTTGGCGATGGGTGAGCAGATGACGGCGAGCGAGTGGCTCGGGAGGTTCGGGGATGCGCTGGCCTCCGGCGAGGTCGACCGGGTGACCGGTCTCTTCGGGGACGAGTGCTACTGGCGCGACCTCATCAGCATGACGTGGAACATCCACACGTCCGAGGGCCGCGAGCAGGTGGCCGACATGCTCGACGGCGTCGAGCGCGGCGCGTGGCCCACCGACATCGAGCCGACGAGCGAGTCCGAGGCCGACGGCGTCCACGAGGCGTGGTTCACCTTCGGCAACGCCACCTTCACCGGCAAGGGCCTGGTCCGCGTCCGCGACGGCCAGGCGTGGACCCTGCTGACGAGCGCGCAGTCGCTCAAGGACCACCCCGAGCCGTCCGGCACCCGTCGACCGCGCGGCGCCGAGCACGGCGTCAACGTCTCGACGGAGAACTGGCTCGACAGGCGGCAGCAGGAGGTCGAGTCCTACGGCGTCGATGCCGAGCCCTACGTCCTCGTCGTCGGCGGCGGGCAGGGCGGCATCGGCCTCGCCGCGCGCCTCAAGCGTCTCGGCGTCCCGACGCTCGTCGTCGACAAGTACCCACGGCCCGGCGACCAGTGGCGCAGCCGCTACCACTCGCTGTGCCTGCACGACCCGGTCTGGTACGACCACATGCCCTACCTGCCCTTCCCCGACCACTGGCCCGTCTTCACGCCCAAGGACAAGATGGGCGACTGGCTCGAGAGCTACACGAGGGTCATGGAGCTCGACTACTGGAGCAACAGCGAGGCGACGTCGGCGACCTTCGACGCCGAGACGGGCGCGTGGACCGTGCACGTGACCCGTGAGGGGCGCGAGGTCGTGCTCCACCCGGCGCAGCTCGTCCTCGCCACCGGGATGAGCGGCATCGCCAACGTGCCGACGCTGCCCGGGCAGGACGTCTTCCAGGGCGACCAGCACCACAGCAGCAAGCACCCGGGCGGCGCGCGCTACGCCGGCAAGAAGGTCGTCGTCATCGGCTCGAACAACTCGGCCCACGACATCTGTGCCGACCTGTGGCAGAACGGCGCCGAGCCGATCATGCTCCAACGGTCGAGCACGCACATCGTGCGGTCCGACTCGCTCATGGACCAGGTCCTCGGCCCGCTCTACTCCGAGGAGGCCGTCGCGAGCGGGATCGACCACGACACCGCCGACCTCGTCTTCGCCTCGATCCCCTACAAGATCCTCGCCGACTTCCAGCGGCCCGCCTTCGACGCGATCCGTGAGCAGGACAAGGACTTCTACGCCGCGCTCGAGGCGGCCGGCTTCGACCTCGACTTCGGCGACGACGACTCGGGGCTCTTCCTCAAGTACCTCCGGCGCGGCTCGGGCTACTACATCGACATCGGCGCCTCGGAGCTCGTCGCGAAGGGGGCGATCCGGCTGGTGCGCGGGCAGGTCGACCACCTGACCGAGCACGCCGTCGTCCTCACCGACGGCACCGAGCTCGAGGCCGACGCCGTCGTCTACGCCACCGGCTACGGCTCGATGAACGGCTGGGCCGCCCGGCTCATCAGCCAGGACGTCGCCGACGCGGTCGGCAAGTGCTGGGGCCTCGGCTCCGACACGACGAAGGACCCGGGCCCCTGGCAGGGCGAGCTGCGCAACATGTGGAAGCCCACGCGACAGGACAACCTGTGGTTCCACGGCGGCAACCTGCACCAGTCACGGCACTACTCCCGGTACCTCGCGATGCAGCTCAAGGCCCGGATGGAAGGCATCGACACCCCCGTCTACGCCCTCGCGGAGACCCACCACCTGGCATGAGTCTGGGTGAAGTCTGGGAGTTCCATGCCATTTGAATGGGAATGCCCCCGCGGCGGGTCTCGAGACCCCCGCGGGGGCACGCCCGGGGCTACGGTCGAGCGGCCCACCCGCACCCCGAGCAGCCCCAGAGGTGAACCCATGAGGCGTCCCACCCGCAGAACCACCGGCCTCGCCGTCGCAGCCGTCGGCTCGGTCATCGGCTCCCTGGTCGTCGCCAGCGCGTCCCCGGCCCTCGCCCACGGCGACGCCGGCGGCCGCCACGACCAGACCCTGACCCCGCGCACCCACTTCGTCATGGCCGCCGACGGCTCGAGCGGCGCCCGCGCCGACGGCGCCGGCATCCCCAACATCGACTCGGTCAAGAAGACGATCTACAGCTACTACGGAGACCCCGGCACGGGCCTGGCCAACCGGACGAGCTCGCCCTACATCTCCGAGATGGGCCGGATCACCCGCGGTCTCCGGGCCCAGCTCGAGCGGACGTATGCCGCCGCGGAGCGAGCGGGCAAGAAGCCGGCCATCGTGCTCGACGCCGACGACACGACGCTGTGGACCTACGACATGGAGGTCGCGGACATGAAGTTCGTCTTCGACCCCGTGCGTCAGGACTACTGGGTCCAGCACCGGCTCTTCCCGGCGACGCCGACCATGGTCGACCTCGTCAACGAGGCCGACGCGATGGGCTTCACGATCTTCGGCCTGACCGGTCGCGGCGCGGCCCAGAAGGACGCGACGATCGGCAACCTCAAGGACGTCGGCTACAACGCCTTCACCCCCGACCACTACTTCACGAAGTGGGCCGGCTCGACGCCTCCGGCCTACATCACGTGCGCGACCGCGAAGTGCACGACGGTCGAGTACAAGGCCGGCACGCGCAAGCACATCGAGCAGGACCTCGGCTACGACATCGTCCTCAACATCGGCGACCAGTGGTCCGACCTGCAGGGTGGTCATGCCGACCGCAACGTCAAGCTGCCCAACCCGACGTACTACCTCCCGTCGCCCGACCTGCCCGGAGTCAGCGAGCCCCGCCTCGCGCCGCGCACCCACTTCAGGATGAAGCCGGACGGCTCGAGCGGCCTCACCGAGAGCGGCGAGGGCATCCCCAACATCGACTCGGTCAAGAAGACGATCGCCACCTACTACGGCGACCCCGGCACCGGCATCGCGGACAGGACGAGCTCGCCATACATCACCGAGCTCGCAGCCCTCGAGCGGCGCACCACCCAGCGCCTCGCCAGCGAGTGTCGCCAGGGCGTCCGCGCGGGCTCGAAGCCGGCCGTCGTCTTCGACGCCGACGACACGACCCTGTGGACGTACGACATGGAGGTCGCCGACATGAAGTTCGTCTTCAACCCCGTGCGCCAGGACTACTGGGTCCAGAACAAGCTCTTCCCGGCGACGCCCGGGATGCCTGCTGTCGTCAAGGCCGTCGCCGACTCCGGCTGTGCGGTCATCGGCCTCACGGGCCGCAACAGCGGCCAGCGCGCGGCCACCCTCGCCAACCTCCACGAGCAGGGCTACCCGCAGTTCAGCGACGACCTCTACTTCACGAAGTGGCGCTCGAGCGAGACCCCGCCGGCCTACATGCAGGGCCACTGCAAGGCCTACCCGACGTGCACGACGATCGAGTACAAGTCGACGACCCGCGCCCACATCGAGCAGGACCTCGGCTACGACGTCGTCGCCAACCTCGGCGACCAGTACAGCGACCTCATCGGCGGCCACGCCGACCGTGCGGTCAAGCTGCCCAACCCGACGTACTACCTGCCCTGACCACCCGGCCCCGACGGGCCAGCACGACGTATGCCGTCACGACCGTCACCGACGGGCGTGACGGCATACGTCGTCGTGGGCTCCCTTGCGGCTCAGTGCTGCTGGGAGTCCTCGTGTGCGACGGAGCGCACGAGGTCGGCGACGGAGTCGACGATGCGGCTCGGGCGGTAGGGGAAGTGCTCGACCTGCTCGCGGCTCGTCGAGCCGGTGAGGACGAGAACGGTGCGCAGGCCCGCCTCGAGCCCGCTGATGATGTCGGTGTCCATCCGGTCGCCGACCATGATCGTCGTCTCGGAGTGCGCGTCGAGGCGGTTGAGGGCGCTGCGCATCATGAGCGGGTTGGGCTTGCCGATGTAGTAGGGCTGGCGGCCCGTCGCGGTCGAGATGAGGGCGGCGACCGAGCCGGTCGCCGGGAGGGTGCCGGCCGGGCTCGGACCGCTCGGGTCGGGGTTCGTCGCAATGAAGCGGGCGCCCTTCTCGATCAAGCGGATCGCGCGGGTGATGGCCTCGAACGAGTAGGTCCGCGTCTCACCGAGCACGACGTAGTCGGGGTCGCGGTCGGTCATGACGTAGCCGACGTCGTGCATCGCCGTCGTCAGGCCGGCCTCGCCGACGACGTAGGCCGAGCCGCCGGGGCGCTGCTCGGCGAGGAACTGGGCCGTCGCCAGGGCGGAGGTCCAGATCGCCTCCTCCGGCACGTCGATGCCGCTGCGGAGCAGCCGGGCGCGCAGGTCGCGCGGCGTGAAGATCGAGTTGTTCGTCAGGACGAGGAAGCCCCTGCCGGACTCCTTGAGCGCCGTGACGAACTCGGCGGCGCCGGCGATCGCGTCCTCCTCGTGCACGAGGACGCCGTCCATGTCGGTGAGCCACGTCTCGACGGGCCGGTGATCGGTCATGGACCCCATTGTGGCGGGTCGGGCGGCCGCGCCGCTCAGGACGCCGACTGGGCGATGGCGAGGTCGACGCGGTCGGCCGTCAGGGCGTGCTGGATGACCATCGTGGCCGCGCCGATGACGCCGGCCTGCACGCCGGTGGTGGCCGGCACGATCTGGAGCACGCCGGTGGCGAGCGGGAGCGAGCGGCCGTAGACGACCTCGCGGACGCCGGCGATGAGGCTCTCGCCCGCCTGGACGAGCGAGCCGCCGATGACGATGACCGAGGGGTTGAGCAGGCTGACGCACGTGGCGAGCACCTCGCCGATGGTGCGCCCGGCCTGACGCACCGCGAGGGCGGCGGGGATGTTGCCACCCCGGACGAGGTCGACGATGTCCTTGTTGGACTCGGCGACGATGTCGATCTGCTTGAGCGCCTTGGAGATCGCCGGTCCGCTGGCGACCGCCTCGAGGCAGCCGACGTTGCCGCACGAGCACAGGACCTCGGGGGCGTGCGGCGCCGCGACGTGGCCGAGGTCGCCGGCGGCCCCGACCGCCCCGCGGTGCAGGCGCCCGCCGCTGATGATGCCGGCGCCGATGCCCGTGGCGACCTTGACGAAGAGGAGGTGCTCGACGTCGGGGTGGGCCATCGCGTGCTCACCGAGCGCCATGATGTTGACGTCGTTGTCGACGAGAACCGGCACGTCGAAGTCGCGGCGCACGTGGGCCGGCACGTCGTAGCCGTCCCAGCCGGGCATGATCGGCGGTCGCATCGGGCGTCCGCTCGAGTGCTCGACGGGTCCGGGCACGCCGATGCCGATGCCGATGAGGTCTCGGGGCTCGCGGCCCGCCTGCTCGAGGAGCCGGCGGCTCGTCGCGACGAGCCAGTCGAGGACGACCTCGGGGCCGTCGGTGATGTCGAGGCTCTCGCCGATCTCGCAGATCGGACGGCCGCTGAGGTCGGTCAGGGCGACCCGGCCGTGGGTGGCGCCGATGTCGGCGCCGACGACGACGCGGGCCTCGGGGTTGAAGGCGAAGCGGACGGGCGGTCGGCCGCCGGTGCTGACGGCCTCACCGCTCGGGGCGAGCAGGCCGGTCGCGAGCAGCGCGTCGACGCGTGCACCGACCGTCGACCGGGCCAGGCCGGTGAGCTTGGCGAGCTCGGCGCGGGTACGGGGCGTCTCGTCGCGGAGCAGCTGGAGCAGCTCGCCGGCACCACTGACGGCGGTGGCGGCATACGCGGACGACGATGGCTCTGGACGCACGTTTCAAGTCAAGCACAGACGGCTTCGGTATGTCATGCGACGGCTTTCGTGTCTCAGCGCGAAAACTTTTGCTTGACGTGCCGACAAAAGTGGGTCACGGTGTGACGCATGGAATCTCGACGGCGAGATGTAGCAGGCACCCCTCTCCTGCGAATGACAAACGTGGTCAAGCGTTTTCCCGGGGTCGTGGCCCTCGGTGGCGTCGACCTCGACGTGCAGTCCGGCGAGGTGCACTGCCTGCTCGGCCAGAACGGCGCGGGCAAGAGCACCCTCATCAAGGTGCTCGCCGGCGTCCACGAGCCCAACGAGGGCACCATCGAGTGGGCCGGCGACGCCGTCACCCTGCACCACCCCCAGGCCGCGATGGACCTCGGCGTCGCGACGATGTACCAGGAGCTCGACCTCGTCGAGGGCCTCACCGTCGCGGAGAACATCTTCCTCGGCCACGAGCCCACGCGCTTCGGCTTCTCCCAGCGCACGTCCGCCCGCCGCGAGGCGGCCCGGCTGCTCGCCCGTCTCGGCCACCCCGAGATCTCGCCCGCCGCCGAGGTCGGCACGCTCTCGGCAGCGTCGTGCCAGATCGTCAGCATGGCCCGCGCCCTCTCGCGCGACGCGCAGCTCATCATCATGGACGAGCCGTCCGCGGTGCTCGACGCGGGCGAGGTCGCGCAGCTCTTCCGCGTCATCCGCGAGGTCACCGACCAGGGCGTCGCCGTCGTCTACATCTCCCACCGCCTCGAGGAGATCCGCGAGATCGGTGACCGCGTCACGGTGCTCAAGGACGGCAAGACGGTCGCGACCGGGCTCGACGCCAAGTCCACCCCGACGCAGGAGCTCATCCGACTCATGACGGGTCGCTCCATCGAGTACGTCTTCCCGCCCAAGCCCGAGGTCGTCGTCGACGCCGAGCCCGTCCTCCGTGTCGAGGGCCTCAGCCGGGCCGGCGAGTTCGGCTCGGTGAGCTTCGACGTGCGACCCGGTGAGGTCGTCGGGCTCGCGGGTCTCGTCGGCTCGGGACGCAGCGAGGTCGTCGAGACGATCTTCGGGGCCCGCAAGCCCACGAGCGGCACCGTCAGCGTCGACGGCACGGTGGTGCGCGGCGGGTCCGTCGCGGCAGCCGTCGCCGCCGGGATCGGGCTGTGCCCCGAGGAGCGCAAGAGCCAGGCCCTCGTGCTCGGCGCCTCGCTCGCCTCGAACATCACGCTGGCGACGCTCCCGCGCTTCTCGCGCGGCGGCCTGCTCGACGGGTCGGCCGAGGTCGAGGCCGCCGAGGAGCTGCTCGAGTCGCTCGACGTGCGTCCGCGCGGCGTCCACCGTGAGTCGCGCACCCTCTCCGGCGGCAACCAGCAGAAGGTCGTCCTGGCCCGCTGGCTGCTCCGCGGCTGCAAGGTGCTGCTCCTCGACGAGCCGACCCGTGGCGTCGACGTCGGCGCCCGCTCCGAGATCTACGCGCTGATCCGCCGCCTCACCGACGAGGGCGTCGCCGTCGTCGTCGTCTCCAGCGAGATCCCCGAGGTCCTGGGGCTGTCCAACCGGGTGCTGGTCCTCGCCGACCGCACCGTCCGTCACGAGGGCCCGGCCGACGAGCTCGACGAGCACGCCGTCCTCGACATCATCCTGAAGGGAGACGCGGCATGAGCGCCGACGTCACGAAGGTCGACCAGGCAGGGGAGCCCGTCGCCGGCCGCGCCGAGGGGGACGCCACGGCCACCCCGAGCGGGCCACCGGTCGGTGGCGCCGCACCCCGGAAGGACGGCGGCCTCGCCGGCTTCCTCAGCGGGCCGGCCGGCCGCAACGCGGGCCTCGTGCTCGCCCTCATCCTCCTCGTGGTCGTCGGCATCGTCACGGCGGGCGACCGCTTCGCCAGCCCCGAGAACGCCCTGACGATCCTGCGCCTCGGCTCGGTCATCGGTGTGGTGAGCGTCGGCATGACGTTCGTCATCTCCGGCGGCGGCATCGACCTGTCGGTTGGCGCCATCGTCGCCCTCTCGTCGGTGTGGGCCACGACGGTCGCCACGCAGACGATGGCGGCGAACGTCCACTGGATCGTCATGGTGGTCGCGGCACTCGTCGTCGGCGCCGTCTGCGGACTCGTCAACGGGGTGCTCATCGCGTACGGCCGGATGGCCCCGTTCATCGCGACCCTCGCGATGCTCGCCGCCGCCCGCGGGCTCGCCGAGATCATCGCCAAGCGCCGCACCCAGATCATCCGCGACCGCGGCTTCATCGAGTTCTTCGGCGGCAGCGTCCTCGGCATCCCCGTCCTCGTCATCATGTTCGCGATCGTCGCCGTCGTCGGCTGGGTCCTGCTCAACCGCACGACGTTCGGCCGGCGCACCCTGGCTATCGGGGGCAATCCCGAGGCGGCCCGTCTCGCGGGAATCCGGGTGCAGCGCCAGACGATGTACCTCTACATCCTGCTCGGTGTCGCCTGCGGCATCGCGGCCGTGATGATCATGGCCCGCACGACGACCGGCACCTCGACGCACGGCACGCTCTACGAGCTCGACGCGATCGCGGCCGTCGTCATCGGCGGCACGCTCCTCAGCGGCGGCCGCGGCACCATCGTCGGCACCGTCCTCGGCGTCCTCATCTTCACGACGCTCACCAACGTCTTCACCCTCAACAACCTCGACACGTCGACGCAGGCGGTGGCCAAGGGGGCGATCATCGTCGCCGCCGTCCTGCTCCAGCAGCGGGTCTCCCGCACCAGGTCGGGCTAGCCGAACGGCCCGGTCGACAGCAGCACCACCAGCACGGCAGAGCACCACTCACACCGCACCACCCCTCTTCGCTCACATAGGAGTCAGCGTGTCCGCATCACTCTCCCGTTCGACCAAGCGCGTCGCCGTCCTGGCGATCGCCCTGAGCTCGGCACTCGTCGCCGCCGGCTGCACGAGCAACGACCCGGCCACGACTCCCGCGGCCTCGACCCAGCAGGCCAGCAACGCGGCGAGCGACAACGACGCCCCCGGCAAGAAGGTCGTCATCGGCTTCTCCGGCCCGGCCGCCGACCACGGATGGCTCGCCGCCGTCAACAACTCGGCCCTCGCCGAGGCGAAGAAGTACAGCGACGTCGAGCTCAAGTCCGCCGAGGGCACGAACGACGCCAGCCTCCAGATCAGCCAGATCGAGACCTTCATCAACGACAAGGTCGACGCGATCGTGCTGCTGCCGACCGACGGCGCGGCGCTCACCGAGGTCGCCACCAAGGCCATGCAGGCGGGCATCCCCGTCATCAACGTCGACCGTGAGTTCTCGAGCCCGTTCGCCGCGCGCGCGACGATCCTCGGTGACAACTACGGCATGGGCGTCTCGGCCGGCACGTACGCCTGCAAGATCGTCAAGGACAAGAACCTCACCAACCCGGTCATCGCCGAGATCGCCGGCATCGACGCCCTGCCCCTGACGCAGGACCGTTCGAAGGGCTTCGCCGACGCGCTCAAGGCCTGCAACCAGACCGTCGACAACCGGGTCGCGGCCGAGTTCACCGTCGAGTCCGGCGAGAAGCAGGCGTCCAACCTGCTCCAGGCCGCACCGAAGATCGACGTCCTCTGGAACCACGACGACGACCAGGGTGTCGGCGTCATGGCCGCGCTCGACCAGGCCAACCGCCACGAGATGGCCTTCATCGGCGGTGCCGGTTCGGCCAACGCGATGCGCTGGATCCAGGAGGGCAAGATGGAGGCCACGGTCATCTACCCGCCGACCCAGGCTGCCGACGGCATCAAGCTCGCGCGCCTCATCGCCCAGAACAAGGGCCTGAGCGACCTCGTCCAGGTCGAGGTGCCCAACCGCGTCGTCCTCAACGCGCCCGTCGTGACCAAGGAGAACGTCGAGCAGTACCTGCCTCTCGGCTTCGAGTCCTGACCGGTCGGTGCCCGCGCCGCCGCACCGGTGACGCGGGCACCGCACCGCACCCGCAGGACCGAACCGTCAGCGGTACCACCCCACGTCGGATGTGAGGACGTCATGAGCACACCCAGCAAGCCCACCCTCGGGGTCGGGATGATCGGCTACGCCTTCATGGGGCGGGCCCACTCCCAGGCCTGGCGCAACGTGCGCAGCTACTTCGACGTGCCGGCCGCGCCGGGTCTCGTCGCCGTGGCCGGGCGCAACGAGGCGGCCGCGCGCGACACGGCCGACCGCTTCGGCTGGGCCGGGGTCGAGACCGACTGGCGGCGCCTGCTCGAGCGTGACGACATCGACATCATCGACATCTGCACGCCGGGCGACACCCACGCCGAGATCGCCGTCGCCGCGCTCGAGGCCGGCAAGCACGTGCTCTGCGAGAAGCCCCTCGCCAACTCGGTCGGGGAGGCCGAGGCGATGGTCGTCGCCGCAGAGGCGGCCCGGTCGCGGGGGGTCCGCTCGATGGTCGGCTTCACCTACCGCCGGGTCCCGGCCATCGCGTACGCGCGTCGCCTCGTCACCGAGGGACGCCTCGGTCGCATCCTCCACGTCCGCGGCGCCTACCTCCAGGACTGGCTCGTCGACCCGCAGTCGCCGCTCACCTGGCGCCTTCAGAAGGAGCGCGCCGGCTCCGGGGCGCTCGGTGACATCGGCGCGCACATCGTCGACCTCGCCCAGTTCGTGACGGGCGAGCGGCTCACCGGCGTCAGCGCGCTCACCGAGACCTTCGTCCGCGAGCGCCCGGTCGCCGACCCGACGACGGTCGGCACCGGCGGGATCAGCGCGTCGGCCGCCCAGAACGGCTCGGCCACCACCGGGCCGGTGACCGTCGACGACGCCGCCGTCCTCGTCTCGCGGATGAGCGGGGGCGCGCTCGCCACGTTCGAGGCGACGCGTTTCGCGAACGGCCGCAAGAACGCGATCCGGCTCGAGATCAACGGGACCGAGGGCTCGCTCGCCTTCGACTTCGAGGACATGAACGTCCTGCACGTCTTCGACGGACGTGTCCCGAGCCGGGACGCCGGCTTCACCCGGGTGCTCGTCACCGAGTCCAGCCACCCCTACGTGGCGTCCTGGTGGCCGCCCGGCCACGTGCTCGGCTATGAGCACGGCTTCACCCACCAGGCGGTCGACCTGCTGACCGCCATCGCCGAGGGCACCGACCCCCGGCCTTCCTTCTCCGACGGGCTCCAGGTGCAGCGGATCCTGTCGGCGGTCGAGACGAGCGTGGAGCGGGAGGGGTCCTGGACCCCGATCGACGGGGCCCACGCGACGTCACCGGCCATGTCCTGAACGTTGCGGTGGTGCACCCGACCTCGCCTGTCAGAAAAGGAGATTCGGCTCAACCGCACGTCTAGTCTCTGTCACCCCCTGAAGGAGCAAGCTCACATGCACGACAATGACGTCAACCCGCTCAAGCTCGTCAGCAAGCTCGGCCTCAACCGTCGCCAGTTCTTCGCAGCCACGACCGGCATGGCGGCCGCAGTCGCCATGACCGGGGCCGCCGCGGCCCAGGCCGCCCCCGGCGCCAACGGCGTCCTCATCCCGGCGCCCCGCCGCGGCATCATCCTCTACACCGTGCGCGATGCCGTCAGCCGCAACCCGCTGACCTCGCCCTACGCCTCCGGTTTCAAGGAGGTGCTCACCGAGCTCTCCTCGATCGGCTACCGCCAGATCGAGTTCGCCGGCCTCACCCAGAACGCCAACTCGGAGGGCGGTGCCAACCTCAACACCGTCGAGGGGGCGACGCTGCTCCGCTCGTGGCTCGACGACCTGGGCCTCCAGGCCGAGGGCAACCACGGCTCCGTCCCGTCGACGATCACGGACGCCAACATCGCGGCGTTCGACACGGCCTGCGAGATCGCCAACATCCTCGGCATGGGCCACATCGGCACGGGCAGCGACCCGACGAGCAGCGCCTACGTCGCCGACTGGGAGGCCGCCGCAGCACGCTGGGACTTCTACGGCGAGCGGGCGTCCCGCCACGGCCTCAAGCTCTACACGCACAACCACGACATCGCCTACAGCTTCCTGCTCGACAGCGGGCCGCTCGACGCGAACGGCCGGCCGACGCGCTCGTCCGGCATCCGTCGCCTCGAGCACTTCCTCGCCAACACCGACCCGAAGCACGTCTATCTCGAGATGGACATCTACTGGGCGCACGTCGCGCAGTACAAGCACAAGACGTACACCGCTCCGGACGGATCGGTCGTCACGTCGCTCTTCGACCCGGCCGCCGTCGTCGCCGCCCAGACGAACCGCTTCCCGCTCTTCCACGCCAAGGACGGCAAGATCGACACGACGCAGGCCAACGGCTACGTCATGGCCCCCTTCGGCCAGGGCGACATCGACTACTCGACGTTCCTGCGTCGCGTCGGTGCCAAGGGCTCGCACAACCCGATGTGGGAGATGGACACGGCACCGGGCAACGCCACGACGGCCCCGAACCAGTCGATGGAGCTCTCGAAGGTCAGCTACGACAACATGGCCGCCCTTCGCGGCTGACGCCGTCCCCGTTCCCACGGGGGCCGAAACACGAAACGCCGACCCCCGGGGAGTGCAAGTGCCGTTGCAGCGGCGCGCTCCCCGGGGACCGGCTTCGCCCGTCTCTGTCAAGAAGGACGTACCGATGAATGCTACTTCGCGATCCAGGGCGAGGAGGCTGGTTGCCACAACTGCGGCAGCCGTCCTCGCCTGCACGGCGCTCGGCGCCGTGGCCACCCTCCCCGCCCAGGCGCACGACGGGGTCGACCACGGCTCCGAGCCGGCGCTCGACTGGTCGAACTACGAGAAGATCACGCTCACCAAGGACACCGGTGAGCCGATCGACATGGCCGTGCTGCCCGACCGCCGCGTGCTGACGACCGCCCGCAACGGCGACGTCCGCCTCGTCGACCCCGACACCGGTGTCACCAAGGTGGTCAACACCCTTCCCGTCTACAACAACTCGGAGGACGGTCTCCAGACCGTCACCATCGACCCCGACTTCGACACGAACAAGTGGGTCTACCTCTACTACGCACCGCGCACCATGACGGCGCCGTACGTGACGACGACCCCGACCGGGTCGGCGCCGAACAGCCTGCCCGCGGGTGCGGACGCCTCCTACTGGGACCAGTGGAAGGGCTACAACCAGCTGAGCCGCTTCAGGTGGGACGACGCGGCCGACAAGCTCGACCTCGCGAGCGAGCAGGTCATCCTCAAGGTGGAGACGCAGCGCGGCCAGTGCTGCCACGTCGCTGGTGACGTCGACTTCGACGCCGACGGCAACCTCTACCTCTCGACCGGTGACAACACGCCGGCGAGCGCGCCGGGCGCCAACGGCTTCGCGCCGAACAACAACGCCCCCGGCTTCAACCCGGGCTTCGACTCGCGTCGCGGCGCCGGCAACACGAACGACCTGCGCGGCAAGATCCTGCGCATCCACCCCGAGGCCGACGGGTCTTACACGATCCCTGCGGGCAACCTCTTCGCGCCGGGCACCGCCAAGACCCGTCCCGAGATCTTCGTCATGGGCGTGCGCAACCCGTTCCGCATGGACGTCGACCCGGTCACGAACTCCGTCTCGTGGGGCGACTACGGTCCCGACGCCGGCGCCGCCGACCTGCAGCGCGGCCCGATGGGCTACGTCGAGTGGCAGACGACGGCGATCACCAAGCCGGTCAACGGCGGCTGGCCGTACTGCCACGGTCCGAACGCCAACTACAACGAGTGGAACTTCGCGACGGCGACACCCGGTCCGTGGTTCGACTGCGGTGCCGGCGCCAAGAACAACTCGACGTGGAACACCGGTCTCGCCCAGGTGCCCCCGGCCACCGCGCCGACGCTCTACTACGGCGACAACAACACGCACCAGCCGTGGCCCGAGCTGACCGACTTCGACCCGCAGGGTGGCCAGGGACCGATGGGTGGCCCCGTCTACCACTACGACGCGACCAACCCGTCGACGACGAAGTTCCCGGCGTACTGGGACAAGAAGGCGTTCTTCGCCGAGTTCTCGCAGGACTACCTCGCGGTCTTCGACGTGCAGTGGCCGAACGGACCCGTCGACCACATCCAGCACTTCCTGCCCAACAAGGCCCTCGAGACGAACGGCCAGCCGATCACCGACAGCCCGATCGACATCGAGTTCGGGCCGGACGGCTCGCTCTACGTCCTCGACTACGGCGACGGCTTCTTCCGGCAGAACCCCGACGCCGGCCTCTACCGCATCGACTACTCGCCCGGGAACAAGGCACCGCAGGCCAGCATCAAGGCCACCCCGGTGAGCAGCAGCACCGCGCCGCTGACGGTCGCCTTCGACGCGTCCGGCTCGGTCGACCCCGAAGGCGGGGCCCTCACCTACGAGTGGGACTTCAACGGTGACGGCACGTTCGACGCGACCGGTGTCACGGCGAGCTACACCTACAGCGAGCTCGGCAAGTACACGGCGCGACTGCGGGTCACCGACCCACAGGGCCGTCGCGGCCTGACGAGCACGTCGATCAGCGTCGGCAACGTCGCCCCGACCATCACCATCGCGACGCCGCCCAACGGTGGCTTCTTCGACTGGGGCCAGGCCGTGCCGTTCGACGTCAAGACCTCGGACCCCGAGGACGGCGCCGCGACCGTGTGCTCCCGCGTCAGCTGGACCTTCGGTCTGGGCCATGACGCGCACGCCCACCCGCTGAGCCAGGGCACGGGCTGCCAGTTCGCGATCCCGACCCCGGCCGATGCGACGCAGCACGGTGAGACCGAGAACATCTTCGGCGTCGTCGTCATCACCTACACCGACAACGGCGCCAACGGCCTGCCCGGTGCGACCACCACCGAGCAGCTGATCCTCAACCCGAAGAAGCAGGAGGCCGAGTGGGCCGACGCGACCCAGGGCGTGGAGATCACGAACGACGACTCGGCGAGCGGCCTGCGCAAGGTCACCTCGTTCGACGCCGGTGACTGGCTGGCCTGGGACCCGGCGAACCTCGTCGGCGTCACGGGCGTCACGGCCCGCGCCTCCGGCAGCGGCACCCTGTCGCTGCGGTGGAACTCGCCGACGGCGGCTCCCTTCGGCACCATCGCGGTGAACGGCTCCGGCTGGACCGACGCGGCAGCGACCCTGTCGTCGAAGCCCACCGGCACCGGGCGGCTCTACGTCACCTCGTCGGGCGGGGTCGTCCTCGACTCCCTCACGTTCGTGGGCAACGGCGTCGCGGATGTCACGCCCCCGGTCGTCTCGGCGACGCTGAACCCGGCGACGCCGAACGGAGCGAACGGCTGGTACACGAGCAACGTCACCGTGACGGTCAACGCGACCGACAACGGCACCGTCGCCTCGCGCCAGCGCTCCACCGACGGCGGGGCCACGTGGGTCAACGCCAACACGGCGCTGACGATCTCGACCGAGGGCACGACGACCGTGCTCTACCGCGCCACCGACAACGGCGGCAACGTCTCGCAGGTCGGGTCGGTGACGGTCAAGCTCGACAAGACGGCCCCGACCGTCGCGGTCTCCGGCGCGGCTGAGGGGGCGTCCGTCAGCAACGCGGGAGACGTCACCTGGACGGCGACGGACGCCACGAGCGGCATCGACTCCGTGACGGCCACCGTCGACGGCGTCGCCGTCGCGGCCAAGCCGCTGGCGCTGTGGACGCTCTCGCTCGGGAGCCACACGCTCGTCGTCAAGGCGACCGACAAGGCCGGCCTCGTCACGACGACGACGAGGACGTTCACGACGACGACCTCCATCCTGTCGCTGACCGCCCTGACGGAGCGGCTGGCCCGTGAGGGCCTGGTCACTCCGGCCGGTGAGAAGGAGCTCGAGAAGCGGCTCCAGCAGGCCGAGAAGCACGTCGCCGGTGGTCGCACCGCGGCAGCGATCTCGCAGCTCGAGGGCTTCGTCGCAGCAGCGAAGTCCAGCTCCAACGTCCGCGACGCGGCGGCCTCGGCCGCCCTGCAGCGCGACGCCAACGCGGTCATCGCCTCGCTGCGCTGACCCATCCCGGTGGCCCGGCGGCGGGCACACGCCCCCGCCGCCGGGCCACCGGCCCCACCACGTAGAGGAGAACGACCATGACGGACGAACGAACCGGACTCTGGCTCGTCGGCGCGCGCGGCTCGGTCGCCACGACCGTCGCGACCGGCCTCGCCCTCATCACCGCCGGCGGCGCCGGACCCGACGGCCTCGTCACCGAACAACCCGACCTGGCGGGCGCCGGCCTCGTCGCGCTCGACCACCTCGTCGTGGGCGGCCACGACGTCGCCGACGTGCCGCTCGTCAAGCGCGCGGCGCAGCTCGCCGACGCCGGCGTCATCCCGCACACGGCCCTCGCGCTCGTCGCCGACGAGCTCGACCGCACCTGCAGCCGGATCCGCCACGGGCACCGGGACGCGGAGGAGCGCCAGGCCGATGCCGTCGAGCGGCTGGCCGCCGACATCCGCGACTTCGCGCAGGCCGAGTCGCTGACACGCGTCGTCGTCGTCAACGTCAGCTCCACCGAGCCGGTCGTCACCGACGACCCCGCTCACGCCTCTCTCGACGCGCTCGAGCAGGCCTGGGCCGCAGGGGAGTCCCCGCTCCCACCGAGCGCCGTCTACGCGGCGGCCGCGTTCATGGCCGGCGCCGCCTTCGTCGACTTCACCCCCTCGACGGGCGCGCGCCTGCCGGCGCTCGAGCAGCTGGCCGTGCGCCATGGCGTGCCGTGGGGCGGGAGCGACGGCAAGACGGGCGAGACGCTCGTCAAGTCGGTCCTCGCGCCGATGTTCGCAGCGCGCTCGCTCCGGGTCCGTTCCTGGGCCGGCACGAACCTCCTCGGAGGCGGTGACGGTGCCACGCTCGCCGATCCGGAGGCGATGGAGAGCAAGGCCCGCAGCAAGGCCCGCGGCCTCGAGGCCATGCTCGGTCACCCCGTCGACAGCCCCGTCCACATCGACAACATCGCCGACCTCGGGGACTGGAAGACGGCCTGGGACCACCTGACCTTCTCCGGCTTCCTCGGCACGCGGATGTCGATGCAGTTCACGTGGCAGGGCTGCGACTCGAGCCTCGCCGCGCCGCTCGTCATCGACCTGGCCCGCCTCGCCGACCTCGCGCTCCGGCGTGGCGAGGTGGGGCCGCTGCCGGCGCTCGGCTTCTTCTTCAAGGACCCCGTGGGCTCCGACGAGCACCGCCTCTTCGAGCAGCAGCGGGTGCTGACCGCATGGGCGACGGAGCGGGCGACGGCGTCGTGACGACCCTGCGCGACCTCGTGGAGCTGGTGCGTGCACCGGCCGCCCTCACCGTGCCCGGCGACACCCTCGCGGGTGCGGCGAGCGCGGGGTGGCCGGCCGGCGCGCGCTCAGCGGCGCTTCCGGTCGCGTCGACGTGCCTCTATTGGGCGGGGATGGCGCTCAACGACTGGGCCGACCGGCGCACGGACGCCGTCGAGCGCCCCGAGCGACCCATCCCGTCCGGCCGCGTACCGGCGCGCACCGCACTCGCCGTCGCCACCGGCCTCACCGCCACCGGCGTCGCCGTTGCCGCGGCCGCCGGTGGTCGTCGCTCGGCCGCCACGGCCGCGGTGCTCGCGGCGGCGGTCTGGGCCTACGACCTGTCCCCCAAGCAGGGGCCGCTCAGCGTCGCGACGATGGCCTCGACCCGAGGGCTCGACGTGCTCCTCGGCGCGAGCGCGGGCGGACTGCCCGGTCTGCGGGCCGCGGCCGTCCCGGCCGCGCTCGTCGCCGTGCACACGGCCGGGGTGACGGCCTTGAGTCGCGGTGAGGTCCACGGCGGATCCACCGGTGTGGCCCGGGCCTGCGTCGCCGCGACGGTGCTCGTCGCCTCGGCATCCGCCCTGCGGTCGGTCCCTGCCGCCGGTCGTGGACGCGCCGGGGGAGCGCTCGGCGCCGCGCTCTCCGTGGCCCTCACGGGGGCGTATGCCGTGAGCGTCCTCCGTGCCCAGCTGCCCGCCGCGCGCACCCCCGATGCCGGCACGGTGCGCCGGGCCACGGGCGCCGGCATCCGCGGCCTCGTGCCGCTCCAGAGCGCGGCTCTCGCGGCGACCGGCCACCATGCGGCTGCCCTCGGTCTCGTCGCGTCCGCACCGGTCGGTGCGGCGGCCATGAGGCGGGTGTCGGCGACATGAGCCTGCGTTTCGGCTACGGCCTCAACGGCTTCACCGACCATCGGCTCGATGACGCGCTCGCGCTCCTCGCCGACCTCGGCTACGACGGTGTCGCCCTGACCCTCGACCACGCCCACCTCGACCCCTTCGCGCCCGACCTGGCCGGCCGCACGGCCCGGGTCGGGGCCCTGTTGGAGCGTTACGGACTCGCCGTCGTCGTCGAGACCGGTGCGCGCTACGTGCTCGACCCTCGTCACAAGCACGAGCCGACGCTCGTGTCCCAGGCCGGTCGCGAGCGACGGATCGACCTGCTGGAGAGGGCGATCCGTGTCGCAGCGGAGCTCGGCTCGCCCGCCGTGTCCTTCTGGAGCGGCATCGCCCCCCGTGGCACGAGCCGGGACGAGCTCTGGGCCCGTGTCGAGGCCGGCGTCAGCGCCCTGCTGCCCGTCGCCGAGTCCCATGGCGTCGACCTCGCCCTCGAGCCGGAGCCGGGCATGGTCGTCGAGCGCATCGCCGACGTGCTCGAGCTGCGGCGCCGACTCGGCTCGCCCGACCGGCTGCGCCTGACCGTCGACGTCGGTCACCTGCGCTGCACCGAGGACGTCGAACCGGCGGCCTGTGTGCTCGGTGCGGGTGACCTCGTCGCCAACGTCCAGATCGACGACATGCGGCGCGGCGTCCACGAGCACCTGCCCTTCGGGGAGGGCGAGGTGGACTTCCCGCCCGTGCTCGCCGCGCTCGAGGCCGTCGAGTTCACCGGCCTCGTCGCCGTCGAGCTGCCCCGCCACTCGCACGCCGCTCCGTCGCTCGCGGCGTCGAGCCTCGCGTTCCTGCGCGAGGCCGCCCGACGACCCCAGGAGGTGGGCCGATGAGCCCCGTGACCACGCAGGACGCGATCGCCGAGGTGGCGTCCGACCCCACGAGCCTCGACCGGCTCTTCCCCGCGGCCGCCCGCACCGCGGCCCGCGAGGGTCTCGACGGCGACGCCGCACGCGAGGCGCTGCTGCTCGCGGTGCCCGGCCCGGCGGCATACGTCATCGACGCCGTGCGTCGCGTCTACGACCACGGCGACGCGGCCGAGCGGCGCGCCGTCCTGCTCGCGCTGCCCGCCCTCGACGCGCCCGGACGCCCCAACGCCATCGGGGACGCAGCGCTCCCCATCGTGCGGGACGCCCTGCGCACCAACGACACCCGCCTGGTCGCCGCCGCCCTCGGGCCGTATGCCGCCGTGTACCTCGACGCCGACGCGTGGCGCCAGGCGGTGCTCAAGGTCCTCTTCACCGGCATCCCCGTCGAGCAGGTCGCCGGCCTCGCCGACCGCGCCGACGCCGAGCTGGCCCGCATGGTGCGCGACTACGCCGCCGAGCGCGAGGCCGCCGGTCGCGTCGTGCCCCCGGACGCCCGAACGGTCCTCGACCTCTCCCTTGCCCACCGAGCCGACTGAGGAGCAGCCGTGCGCATCTTCGACCCCCACATCCACATGACGTCCCGCACGACCGACGACTACCAGCGCATGCACGCCGCCGGGGTCCGCGCCGTCGTCGAGCCCTCCTTCTGGCTCGGCCAGCCGCGCACGAGCGTCGGCTCCTTCTGCGACTACTTCGACGCGCTCCTCGGGTGGGAGCCGTTCCGGGCCTCGCAGTACGGCATCGCTCACCACGCGACGATCGGCCTCAACCCCAAGGAGGCCAACGACGCCCGGTGTCGCGAGGTGCTCGACGTCCTGCCCCGCTATCTCGCCAAGGACCGCGTCGTCGCCGTCGGCGAGCTCGGCTACGACTCGATGACCCCGGAGGAGGACGACGTCTTCGCGGTCCAGCTCGCGCTCGCCGCCGAGCACGAGCTGCCCGCCCTCGTGCACACGCCGCACCGGGACAAGCTCCCCGGCACGCGGCGCACCCTCGACGTCGTGCGCGAGTCGGCGCTCGAGCCGGGCGCCGTCCTCGTCGACCACCTCAACGAGATGACGGTCGGTGTCGTGGCCGAGTCCGGTTGCTGGATGGGCTTCTCCGTCTACCCGGACACGAAGATGGACGAGCACCGGATGGTCGAGATCCTCCGCCGCTACGGCCTCGACCGGATGATCGTCAACTCGGCCGCGGACTGGGGCAACAGCGACCCGCTCAAGACCCGACGCGTGGCCGAGACGATGCTCGCCGCGGGCTACACGGCCGACGACGTCGACCGGGTGCTGTGGCGCAACCCCGTCGAGTTCTACGGCCAGAGCGGTCGCCTCGAGCTGCCCGAGACGGACTCGCCGGTCGAGACCGAGCCGGGTGACCTCGTCGGGGCCGGTGCGACGTTCATGGGCAACTCCGTGCTCCGCGGCGCGAGGGAGTGAGCCGTGCGCCTGCTCCACGCCGACGGCCAGACCGTCCACGTCGCCTACTGCACCAACGTCCACCCGGGTGAGGACCTCGACACGATCATCGGGCAGCTCGACCGCTTCGCCCTGCCCGTGCGCCACCACCTCGGCGCAGACCTCCTCGGTCTCGGTCTCTGGCTGAGCGCCCCGGTCGCCCGTGGTCTCGCCGACGACCCGCGCCAGACGGACCGGCTCCGCGCAGCCCTCGACGAGCGGGGTCTCGAGGTCGTCACCCTCAACGGCTTCCCCTACCGCGGCTTCCAGGACGAGGTCGTCAAGCACCGCGTCTACCACCCGGACTGGACCGAGCCGGCCCGCCTCGCCTACACGACCGACCTCACCGAGGTGCTCGCCCGCCTGCTGCCCGACGACGCCGCGCGGGGCAGCATCTCGACGCTCCCCCTCGGGTGGCGGCACCCGTGGTTCGGCGACCGGCAGGTCCTCGCCGCCGAGCAGCTCGACCGGCTCGCCGACCACCTCCACGCGCTGCGTGACCGCACCGGACGCGAGATCCGCGTCGGCCTCGAGCCCGAGCCCGGCTGCGTCATCGAGACGACGACCGAGCTCGTCGACCGGATGGCGGGCTGGGACGAGGAGGTGCTGGGGGTCTGCCTCGACCTCTGCCACCTCGCGGTCGGCTTCGAGGACGCGGCCGTCGCCGTGCCCCGGCTCGCCGCCGCCGGTCGCCGGGTCGTCAAGGCCCAGGTGTCCGCCGCGCTCCAGGTCGACCATCCCGGTGACCCGGCCACCCGCGAGGCGCTCGCGGCCTTCGACGAGGACCGCTTCCTGCACCAGACCCGCTCGCCCGGCCAGCCGGGTGAGGGCCACCTGCTGCGCGCCCGTGACGACCTCGGCGACGCCCTCGGTGGCCCGCGCCCCCTCGACCCGTGCCCGGGTGGCACCGAGCGGCCGTGGCGGGTCCACTTCCACGTGCCGCTCGACCACGCGCCCGAGCCGCCGCTCTCCGCGACGACCTTCGACCTTCAGCACTCGCTCGACGTCCTCGTCGGCGGCGACACCGCCCTGACCGACCACCTCGAGGTGGAGACCTACACGTGGACCGTCGTCCCCGAGGCGGTGCGCCCGACCGACGACGCCGCCCTCGCCGTGAGCATCGCCGGCGAGCTCGCCTGGCTCCGCGACACCCTCATCGACCTCGGCCTCAAGGAGTCCGCATGACCACCCCGAACACCGTGCCCACGAAGGTGCTCCTCCTCGACGTCGTCGGCCTGACGCCGCGCGCGCTCGCCGACATGCCGCGACTGCGCCGCCTGGCCGGGTCCGGCTGGCAGTCGTCGCTCGAGACCGTGCTGCCCGCCGTCACGTGCTCCGTGCAGTCGACGATGCTCACCGGCCGCCCTGTCGCCGACCACGGCGCCGTCGGCAACGGCTGGTACTTCCGCGACCTCGGCGACGTGTTCCTCTGGCGTCAGCACAACGCGCTCGTCGAGGGCGAGAAGGTCTGGCACGCCCTGCGCCGCGCGCACCCCGGAGCCCGCGTCGCCAACGTCTGCTGGTGGTACGCCATGGGCATGGACGTGGACTCGATCGTCACGCCGCGCCCGATCTACCACGCCGACGGGCGCAAGTCGCCCGACTGCTACACGCGCCCTGCCGCGCTGCACGACCGCCTCACGGAGCGGCTCGGTGACTTCCCGCTCTTCCACTACTGGGGTCCCACGGCGTCGATCGCGTCGTCGCGCTGGATCATCGAGGCGACCCGCATCCTGCTGCCCGAGCACGACCTGACCCTGTCCTACGTGCCGCACCTCGACTACGACCTCCAGCGCTTCGGACCGGAGTCGCCCGAGGCCCGCGCCGCGGCGCGCGAGCTCGACGCCGCCCTGACGCCGCTGCTCGACGACGCCGAGCGGCTCGGCGTCAGCGTGGTGGTCGTCAGCGAGTACGGCATCACCGCCGTCGACCAGCCCGTCGACGTCAACCGGGTGCTGCGCCGGGCCGGGCTGCTCGAGGTCCACACCCAGGCCGGGATGGAGTACCTCGACCCGTGGGCGTCCGACGCCTTCGCCGTCGCCGACCACCAGGTCGCCCACGTCTACGTGCGCGACCCCGCCCGCCTCGACGAGGTCCGTGCGGTCCTCGCGGCGACCCCCGGCGTCGAGCAGGTGCTCGACCGGGCCGGCCAGGCGGCATACGGCCTCGACCACGAGCGCAGCGGCGACCTCGTCCTCGTCGCCGAGCCACGCGCGTGGTTTACCTACTACTACTGGCTCGACGACGAGCGCGCGCCCGACTTCGCCCGCGGCGTCGAGATCCACCGCAAGCCCGGCTACGACCCCGCCGAGCTCTTCTTCGACCCCGCCGACCGCTCCGCCAAGGCGCGGGCCGGGCTCGGGCTCGTGCGCAAGAAGCTCGGCCTGCGGTATGCCATGAAGGTCGTCCCGCTCGACCCGCGGTGGGTGCGCGGCAGCCACGGACGGCTGCCCGCGGACCCCGCGGACGGACCCGTCGTCATCGCCTCCGACGCGAGCCTGCGCCGTGAGACGGTGGCGGCAGCCGACGTGCACGACCTCGTCCTCGAGGCTGCCGGCGTCCCCGTTGTCGCAGCCGCCCACCACTGACCCAGCACCTCACAGCAGCAAGGAGATCCACGATGGCTCGACCGATCACGCTCTTCACCGGACAGTGGGCCGACCTGCCCTTCGAGGAGGTGTGCCGCCTCGCAGGGGAGTGGGGCTACGACGGTCTCGAGATCGCCTGCTGGGGCGACCACTTCGAGGTCGACCGGGCCCTGTCCGAGGACGGCTACATCGAGTCACGACGGGAGATCCTCGAGCGCCACGGCCTCCAGGTCTGGGCCATCTCGAACCACCTCGTCGGCCAGGCGGTCTGCGACGACCCCATCGACCAGCGCCACCGGGACATCCTGCCCTCGGCCGTCTGGGGCGACGGCGACCCCGAGGGGGTGCGGCAGCGCGCGGCCGAGCGGATGGCCGACACGGCCCGCGCCGCGGCGAAGCTCGGCGTCGACACCGTCATCGGCTTCACCGGGTCGGCGATCTGGAAGTACGTCGCGATGTTCCCGCCCGTGGGCGACGACGTCATCCAGGCGGGCTACGCCGACTTCGCCCGACGCTGGAACCCGATCCTCGACGTCTTCGACGAGGTGGGCGTGAAGTTCGCCCACGAGGTGCACCCGAGCGAGATCGCGTACGACTACTGGAGCACCGTCGCGACGCTCGAGGCGATCGGGCACCGCGAGGCGTTCGGACTCAACTGGGACCCGAGCCACATGGTGTGGCAGGACCTCGACCCGGCCGGCTTCATCTGGGACTTCAAGGACCGGATCTACCACGTCGACTGCAAGGACACCCGCAAACGGATCGGCAACGGCCGCAACGGTCGTCTCGGCTCGCACCTGCCGTGGGGCGACCCGCGCCGCGGCTGGGACTTCGTGTCGACGGGTCACGGCGACGTGCCGTGGGAGGACTGCTTCCGCACCCTCAACGCGATCGGCTACGACGGCCCGATCTCCATCGAGTGGGAGGACGCCGGCATGGACCGTCTCGTCGGTGCACCGGGCGCGCTCGAGTACGTCCGGGGCCTCAACTTCGAGCGCCCGACCGCCTCCTTCGACGCGGCCTTCAGCAGCAACAAGGACTGACGCCCGCGGCCCCGGCGGGTCTACCGTCGGGGCATGGAACTCGTCCAGATCGCCCAGCACGCCGACGACCTCGGCCGGGCCACCGCCTTCTACCGCGACCTGCTCGGATCCGAGCCGCTCGCGAGGTTCGACCCTCCCGGGCTCGTCTTCTTCGACGTCGGCGGCGTGCGGCTGCTCCTCGACCAGGGCGCACCGAGCGCCCTGCACTACCTGCGGGTCGACGACATCGACGCGACCGTCGAGCGCCTGCGGGCGGCCGGCGTCGAGGTGCGCGGCGAGCCACACGTCATCTTCGGCCACGACGACGACACCCTCGGGCCGGCCGGCACCGACGAGTGGATGGCGTTCGTCGTCGACTCCGAGGGCAACCTCGTCGGGCTCGTCGAGCAGCGCCCGCGCGGCTGAGTCAATCCACCTACCGGACAGGGCGATTCCCGGGACAAGGCTCGCAGTTCGGCGATATCGTCTGGCGACCTGAGTGAGGTCCGCAGCGTCACGAGGACACGCCCGGGGTGGCTCGAGCAGGGGCCACGAATATGTCCATGGGCGACTGCCCATGCAGACCGTCAGGAACCGCCATGCGCCTTGGCCGCCCAGTCCCGCTCCGCCGCAGCGTCCTTCCCGTCCTGGTGCTGGTGGCCTTCGCGGTCGCCTCCGGCTCGAGCCGGACCGCCGACGCGCAGGTCGGTCTCGTGCCGCTTGCCGCGGCGAGGGCCCCGGCGTCGGTGACGGCCGCGGCGGGGCCGAGCCGGACCATCGCGTCCACCGCGGCGACGGCCGCAGTCGCGACGTTCGCCTACGCCCTCGACGATTCGTCGCAGAACCTCGACGCCTACTACGACACGCGCTGGGTCGGGGGTTCCGGCCGTGCGGCCGTCGTCGTCATCCATGGCGGGTCCTGGGCGAACGCGACCAAGTCGGCGAGTGCCGCCACCTCCGCGAAGTTCTTCGGCGAGGGCTTCGCGGTCTTCAACATCAACTTCCGTGTCACGGCGCCGAGTGGTCGCCATCCGGGGACGCCGTGGCCGGCCCAGCGCGTCGACACCGAGCTCGCGGTCCGCTGGATCAAGGCCAACGCGACCCGGTTCGGCGTGGATCCGCACCGCATCGCCCTGTACGGGTCGTCGTCGGCGGGGCAGATCGCGCTCACGGCGAGTGGCTACTACCGCAGTGTCAGGGCTGCCGTCTCGGTGGCCGGCGTGCTGCAACCACACCGGGTCATGGACATCGCCGTCAAGGGCACGATCGGTGCGGACCGCCGCACCGAGCAGCTCGTCACACTCTCCCAGTGGGAGTCGTTGGCGGTGCAGTGCCCATACCTCTCGACGTGGGTCGAGTGCGGCGGGCGGTGGCGCACGTTCAAGCCCGAGACGTACTTCGCCTCTGTCGCACCGCCGTTCTACGCCGTCATGGGCGACCAGGACCTCGTCGTCCCCCGCGGAACGTTCTCGGGGATCGAGTACTGGGCTGATCGTGCCGGACAGCGGCACGTGAACATCCTGGTCCCGGGGTTCGGACACTCCGAGAGCATGCTCACGGGCAGCCCGACCCGATGGGCGGCGATGATCGCCTGGCTGAGGCGCGAGACGGCATGAAGGGTGAGCCGGCCCCGATTTTCCACCTCTTGTCGAGATGGGAGGGTCGCGTTCGTGTAGACGGTGGAGGGTGCACGGAGGGTGCGCCCCGGACCAGCCGGTGACCGCCGGCAGGAGGAGATCACCGTGAAGACCTACCTCATCAGCCTCTTCTCGCCCGACGGGCCGCCGCCGGAGGACCTCGACCTCACGAAGGTCATGGCCGACCTCGAGGTCGTCAACGCCGACATCCGTGCGGCCGGGGGTTGGGTGTTCGCCGGAGGCCTCGCCGACCAGGCCAGCGCGACGACGATCCGACGGTCGCGCGACGGGGTGGCCGACGCCGTCCTCACCGACGGGCCGTTCGCCGAGGCGAAGGAGCACCTGGGCGGCCTGACGATCCTGCGCTCCGACGACTACGACGTCGTCCTCGGCTGGGCCGAGCGGATCGCCGGAGCCACGGGCCTGCCCGTCGAGGTCCGTCCCTTCCAGGGCGAGGGCGACCCCGGCCAGGCGCCGACCGACCTGTGACGGCGCGGGCGTCATGACGGTCTCGGGCGCGGACATCGCGCGGGTCTTCCGCGCCGAGCACGGCCGTGCGGTGTCCGTGCTCATCCGGGCGCTCGGTGACATCGACCTCGCCGAGGACGCCGTCCAGGACGCGTTCACCGTGGCCGTGGAGCGCTGGCCCCGCGACGGTATGCCGCCCAGTCCCGCCGGCTGGATCATCACGACCGCGCGGCGCCGGGCCATCGACCGGCTGCGGCGGGAGGCGACGCGGGAGGCCCGGCACACGGAGGCGCTCGCCCTGTACGCCGCCGAGGAGAACACCGCTGCGACGCAGGAGGGACCCGTGAAGGACGAACGACTGCGCCTCGTCTTCACCTGCTGCCACCCCGCCCTCTCCCGGGAGGCCCAGATCGCGCTGACGCTCCGGCTGCTGGGCGGCCTGACGACCCCCGAGATCGCGCACGCCTTCCTCGTGCCGGAGTCGACGATGGCCCAGCGGATCGTCCGGGCCAAGAGCAAGATCCGCTCGGCCGGCATCCCCTACCGGGTGCCGCGCGACGAGGATCTGCCCGCCCGGCTCGCCTCGGTCCTCTCCGTGCTGTACCTCGTCTTCACCGAGGGCCACACCGCCACCGCCGGTGCCGACCTCGGCAGACCGGACCTCGCAGCCGAGGCGATACGGCTGACCCGGGTGCTCGTCGAGCTGATGCCCGACGAGCCGGAGGCCACCGGCCTGCTGGCCCTCATGCTGCTGACGGAGGCCCGGCGCGCGGCGCGCACGGACGCAGCCGGCGAGCTCGTCGTCCTCGCGGAGCAGGACCGCTCCCTCTGGGACCGTGCGCTCGTCGACGAGGGGCAGGCGCTGGTCCGCCGGTGCCTGCGGCGCGGCGCGCCCGGCCCGTACCAGCTGCAGGCCGCGATCAACGCCGTGCACACCGATGCCTCGACCGCGGCCGAGACCGACTGGTCCCAGGTCGTCGCGCTCTACGACCACCTGCTGCGCCTCGCGCCGACCGACGTCGTGCGGCTCAACCGGGCCGTCGCCGTCGCCGAGCTCGACGGTCCGCAGGCCGCGCTCGCCCTCCTCGACGGACTGGACCTCGACGGCTACGTCGCCTTCCACGTCGTGCGGGCCGAGCTGCTCGGTCGCCTCGCGCGGTGGCCCGAGTCGGCCACCGAGTGGGACCGGGCCGCCGGGCTCAGCGACAACGAGCCCGAGTCGCGCCACCTCCTGGCCCGTGCCGCCGGAGCTGCCGCGCGGACAGGTGACCGGCGGTAACCTGCCGTCATGACGACCCCGCCGTCCACCGCACCGACCGACATCGCGTCCAAGTGGGGAGGGGTCGGCCGCACCATCGACCTCGACGGCCCCGTCCACTGGGTCGACTTCGGCGGCCCGGACGCGGATCCGGGGACGCCCGAGGCACCGCCGGTCGTCCTCGTCCACGGTCTGGGCGGCTCGCACCTCAACTGGGTCGCCGTCGCACCGGCGCTCGCCGCGCGTCGCCGGGTCGTCGCCATCGACCTGCCGGGCTTCGGGCTGAGCCCGGCCCTCGGTCGTGCGACGAGCGTCAACCACAACGCGGCTCTGCTGAGCCGCTTCGTCCACGAGGTGCTCGGCCGCCCCGTCGTCCTCGTCGGCAACTCGATGGGCGGCATGGTGAGCCTGCTGCTCGCCGACCGTCGCCCCGAACAGGTCGTGGGCCTCGCGCTCGTCGACCCCGCGCTGCCCAACCCCGGCGCGCGCCCCGACCCGCAGGTCGCCGCCACCTTCGCGATGTATGCCGTGCCGCGCGTCGGCGAGCTCGTGCTGACCCGCTACAACAAGAGCGTCTCGGACCGACAGCGCGTGCTCGGCACCGTGGCACTGTGCTTCGCCGACCCGTCACGCGCCGACGACGACGTCGTCGAGGCCGGGATCGAGCTCGCCGCCTGGCGCCGGTCGCTCCCGGACCCCGAGGGCGAGTTCCTCGGTGCGGCACGGTCCCTGCTGCGGGTGCTCCGTGGTCGGCGTGAGTACGACCGCATCATGCGTGACCTGGACCGTCCCGTCCTGCTCATCCACGGCACCCGCGACCGTCTCGTGCCCGTCTCGGCCGCCCGCCGCGCTGCCCGGCTCAACCCGGCCTGGCGCACGGCCTGGCTCGACGGGATGGGGCACACACCCCAGCTCGAGGCGCCCGACGACGTGCTCGGGCACCTCGAGCCCTGGCTCGACTCCCTCGGCTGAACGGGACCCGACGGCGTCAGGCGACGCCGTGGGTGACGCGTGAGGCCAGCTCGGCGCCCCACTCGCGGGCGCGGTCGAGCTCGCCCGCCTCGATGGGTCCGGGCGTGCCCTGGACCCAGAAGGTCTCGCCGCGCTCGGCGCGACGGAATCCGTGGTGCCGCAAGGACTTCGCCGCGGCGCTCGCGGCCGAGCCCGGAAGCATCTTGACGTGCACGCGCGTGTCGAAGGTGACGACGGGGAGCTCGGGCCGCGGTGTCACCGACTCGATCCACTCGCGGACGCCCTCGTGCGCGGCGGTGCCGCCCTTCGTCGTCGCGTCCTCTCGCGTCTTCGGGCGGGTCATGCCGAGGGCGTGCGTGGGTCCGCCGACGAGCAGCAGGTCGACGTCGTCGGGGATGACGGTCGGGGCGTCGTCGACGTGGACGAGGCTGACGTCGCCGTCCTCGGCCGGTCTGCCACGGCGCAGGCCGTCGGCGATGGCCGAGGCGATCTCGCGGGTGTTGCCGAACATGGACTCGTGGACGATGAGGACGTTCATCATGGATCCCTTCCGCCATCCACGCTACGCGCGGCGTGCGAGGGCGCGTCCGAATCGTGACGCACGAGACGTGCCGCGACACAATGGGATTCGCGGCCCACACCAGGTCGGCCGCCGACGACGAGGAGAGTCACCGTGGACGCCAAGGACTGGGACGAGCGGTATGCCGCCCACGACCTCGTGTGGTCGGCCGAGCCGAACCGCTTCGTCGCCGAGATCATCGGCCCGCTGACACCGGGTCACGCGGTCGACCTGGCCGCGGGCGAGGGTCGCAACGCGATCTGGATGGTCGAGCAGGGCTGGGTCGTCACGGCCTCGGACTACTCGCCGGTGGCCGTGGAGCGGATGCGGTCGCTCGCCGCCGACCGCCTCGGTGACGACCTCGGCCGGCTGACCGCCGTCGTCGCCGACGCGACGCAGTCGACGCCGGGGGGCCCGGCCGCCTACGACCTCGCGCTGCTCTGCTACCTCCAGCTGCCGGCCGAGGAGTGGAGGCAGGCGCTGCGCTTGGCGGTCGAGGCGGTGCGCCCGGGCGGCCTCGTCGTCGTCATCGGGCACGCCGGTCGCAACCTCGCCGAGGGCTGGGGTGGTCCGAGCGAGCGAGCCGTGCTCTACGACCCCGAGGAGGTGCTCGACCGGGCCGAGGGGCTCCCCGTCGCGGCCCTGCAGTCGAGCATCCGGGAGCGTCCGGTCGCGACCGACGACGGTGACCGCGTCGCGCTCGACACCGTGGTCGTGCTGCACCGCGAGGGCTGAGCGCCGCGGCAGGCGCAGGAGTGGCTCGAACGGTGCGAGCCCAGCAGGATGGCCGCATGGCACTCGAGCTCTCGCACACGACCGTCAACGCCCTCGACGCGCACGCGCAGTCCGTCTGGTGGGCCGATCTCCTCGGCTACCACGAGGACCCCGCCGACCCCAACGAGCCGGGGCACGAGGAGTGCATGATCTTCTCCCCCGACGAGTCGCACCGGCTGCTCTTCATCGAGGTCGAGGACGCCAAGCAGGTGCGCAACCGCGTCCACCTCGACCTGCGGCCCACCGACCGGCCGCGTGACGAGGAGGTCGAGCGCGTCACGGGCCTGGGAGCGACCGTCGTGCAGGACTGCCGCACGGACGACGGTCGCGGCTGGGTCGTCATGTCCGACCCCGAGGGCAACGAGTTCTGCATCCTGCGCAGCGACGACGAGCGGCGCGCGGCCGGGGACCTCTGAGGATGACCGTCACCCGCTCGATCCTGCTCTTCGTGCTCGCCGCCGTCGCCGAGATCGGCGGCGCCTGGCTCATCTGGCAGGGCGTGCGGGAGCACCGCGGCTGGATCTGGGCCGGCGCGGGCGTCGTCGCGCTCGGCCTCTACGGCTTCGTCGCCACGCTCCAGCCCGACGCGAACTTCGGGCGCATCCTCGCCGCCTACGGTGGCGTCTTCGTCGTCGGCTCGCTCGTCTGGGGCATGGTCGCCGACGGCTTCCGACCCGACCGGTGGGACGTCGCAGGCGCGCTCGTGTGCCTCGTCGGCGTCGCGCTCATCATGTACGCACCCCGCTCGGGCTGAGCGGCGCTCACGGACCTTCGTGACGGCATACGGCCGGGGGTATCATGGGCGTTCCGCAACGACCCCAGGAGGATGCCGTGGAGCTCGACCTCGACGAGATGCAGTCGGTCATCCGTCGCCTCAACCGCGCCCGCGGCCAGATCGGCGGCATCGTCAAGATGATCGAGGAGGGGCGCGACTGCAAGGACATCGTCACCCAGCTCGCCGCCGTCTCCAAGGCGCTCGACCGGGCTGGCTTCGCCGTCATCGCCACCGGGCTGCGCGAGTGCATCACCAACCCGGACGGCGAGACCATGGACGTCGCCCAGATGGAGAAGCTCTTCCTCTCGCTGGCCTGAGGTCAGTGGGACAGCGCCGGCTCGCGGACGCCCGTGCCCGCGAGCCAGGTGCGGTAGCCGCCGTCGAGGTTGCGCACCTCGCGACCGGCGTGGGCGAGCATCCGGGCCGCGGTGTGGCCGCGTTGGCCGACGGCGCAGTGCACGACGACCGGGCCGGGCGGGATCTCGTCGAGGCGTCCCCGCAGCTCGTCGACCGGGACGAGGAGCGCTCCCGGGATGGCCCCGGACTCGTGCTCCTCGCGGGTGCGCACGTCGACGAGGATGGCGCCTGCCGCCATGGCGTCCTCCAGCTCGTGCCACTGGACCGAGCGGCTGACGCCGGTGCGGAGGTTGTCGGCGACGTAGCCGAGCATGTTGACGGGGTCCTTGGCCGAGGCGAACTGCGGCGCGTAGGCCAGCTCGAGGTCGGCGAGGGCTGATGCCGTCAGACCCCCGGTCATGGCGGTCGCGATGACGTCGATGCGCTTGTCGACGCCCTCGCGGCCGACGCCCTGCGCGCCGAGGATCGCGTCGGTGTCGCGGTCGACGAGGAGCTTGAGGCTCATCCCCTCGGCGCCGGGGTAGTACGTCGCGTGCGACGCCGGGTGGGTGTGGATGACGCGGTGCGGGCGCCCGGCGGCGACGAGACGCTTCTCGCTCCAGCCGGTCGTCGCGACCTGCAGGCCGAACACGCCGACGATCGCGGTGCCGAGCACGGGCCGGTCGTGCGACGGGAGGCCGGCCATGACGTCGGCGGCCATGCGGCCCTGGCGGTTCGCGGTGTTGGCCAACGGCACCAGCACCTGGTCGCCGTCGACCGCGTCCCGCTTCTCGACGGCATCGCCGACCGCGAGGATCCGCGGGTCGCTCGTGCGGAACCGGCTGTCGACGAGGATGCCGCCGAGGCGGCCCGTCTCGAGCCCGGCGTCGTCGGCCAGGCGCGTGTCGGGCCGGACGCCGACGGCCGAGACGACGAGGTCGGCAGGGACGTGCTCGCCGGTCGCGAGCGTCACCGTGTCGGGGCCGACGGCCGTGACGGACGCGCCGAGCCGCAGGGCCACGCCCGAGGCGCGGAGGTGGTCGTGGACGGGTGCGACCATCTCGGGGTCGAGCGGCGTCATGACCTGGTCGGCGGCTTCGACCACCGTGACGGCGATGCCGCGGCGGGTGAGGTTCTCGGCGAGC
The DNA here is from genome assembly GCF_000383675.1 of Terracoccus sp. 273MFTsu3.1. Taxonomy (GTDB): domain Bacteria; phylum Actinomycetota; class Actinomycetes; order Actinomycetales; family Dermatophilaceae; genus Terrabacter. The sequence continues at coordinate 531,852 of NZ_KB911820.1, forward strand.
TCCAGACCGATGAAGCCGCCGCCGATGATCGCGGCGGTGCGGGCCGGGGTGCTCGCCGCGACGAGTGCGTCGGTGTCCTCGATGTCGCGCAACGAGAGGGCGCGCTCGATGCCCGGGATCCGCGGGCGGAGCGGCCGCGCGCCGGGGGAGAGGAGCATGTGGTCGTAGGGCAGCTCGGAGACGGTGTCGGAGGCGAGCTCGCGCACGACGACGACCCGCCGCTCGCGGTCGATCCGCACGGCCTCGGTGCCGACGCGCACGTCGAGCCCGAAGCGGCGTCCGAGGGATGCCGGGGTCTGGAGCAGCAGGGACCGGCGGTCCTCGATGACGCCGCCGACGTGGTACGGCAGGCCGCAGTTGGCGAAGGACACGTGCCCGCTGCGCTCGATGACGGTGATGTGGGCGTCCTCGTCGAGCCGGCGCAGGCGCGTGGCGGCACTCATGCCGCCCGCGACGCCACCGATGATGATGTGTTCCATGTCGCCCAAGATACCCCAGGGGGTATGAGCCCCACGAATCGTGGGCGGCTGGACTCTGGACGAACCGGGCACCGCGGCGCGACCATGGAGGGCACGGAGGTCGCGCCATGAACGTCCAGCCCAATGCCGCCATCCCGCCCCTCGCCCCGGCGGGTCAGCTCGATGCGCAGGGTTTCGATCGTGGCCGGGTCGAGACCGCCGCCGACCTCGCCGTCCATCTCGAACGGGTGCGGCGACACCGCTCCGAGCTGCGTGACTCCGTGGCCGCCGTCGACCTCGCGCTCGAGGCGCCGATCGCCCGCGGCGGGATGTGGCGCGAGCGGGTGCGGGCGGCCCTCGCCGAGCTGGCGCACGACTTCGACGACCACGTCGCGCTGACGGAGAGCCCGGGCGGCATCTACGACCGGGCCCGGCGCAGCGCGCCGCGGCTCTCGGGCCGCGTCGAGCGGCTGCTCGAGGAGCACCGTGACCTCCGGGAGGCCCTGCACGGCTACCTCGCGGTGCTCGAGCACGGCGGCACGATGGCCGACCTGCCCGTCTTCCGCGAGGAGCTGACGGTGCTCGTCGGCCGGCTCGTGCGCCACCGCCAGAAGGGCGGCGACCTCGTCTACGAGGCCTACGACGTCGACCTCGGCGGGTCGGGCTAGGGCTGGGGTTCGAACCGCGGCCGCAGCGGGAAGCCCGACACCCCCTCGCTGCTCGTGCGTGAGGCGAGCACCTGGTGCAGCTGGATCCCGCCCCGCTCGAACGCCAGTCGCGACCCCGCGAGGTAGAGGCCCCACACCCGGGCCGTGCCGAGACCGGCGAGCTCGACGCAGTCCTCCCAGTGCTTGGCGAGGTTGGCGTTCCAGGCGGCGCACGTGCGGGCGTAGTGCTCGCGGAGGTTCTCGTGGTGGCGCACCTCGAAGCCCTCGTCCTCCATGACCCGCACGATGTCGCCGCTGCCCGTCAGCTCACCGTCGGGGAAGACGTAGCGGTTGATGAAGCCGCGCTGCGGCAGCCCCGGGTGCTGGTTGTCGGGGCGGGTGATGCAGTGGTTGAGCAGTCGGCCCTCGTCGCGCAGCCGCTCGCGCAGGAAGCGGAAGTAGGCGGGGTAGTTGCCGACGCCGATGTGCTCGGTCAGTCCGATCGAGCTGATCGCGTCGAACCCGCGCTCGGTGATGTCCCGGTAGTCGCCGTGCCGGACCTCGGCCCGGTCGGCGAGCCCGTCGGCCTGGATGGCCGCCTGTGCCCACGTCGCCTGCTCGCGCGACAGCGTCACCCCGAGGGCCGTGACGCCGTAGTTCCGCACCGCGTGGCGCACCATGCCACCCCAGCCGCACCCGACGTCGAGCAGGCGCATGCCCGGTTGCAGGCCGAGCTTCCTGGCGACGAGGTCGTACTTGTAGGCCTGGGCGTCCTCGAGCGAGGCCTCGTCGGTGGGGAAGCATGCGCACGTGTAGGTCATCGAGGGACCGAGGACCTTCTCGTAGAAGGCGTTCGACACGTCGTAGTGGTGGCTGATGGCCTCGGCGTCGCGCGTCCGCCCGTGCCGCAGCCCGTGCGCCAGGCGACGCAGCTGTCCCGGCGTCTCCTCGGGCGGCAGGGTCGGGGTGTGCGGCCGGTGGTGGGCGACGAAGCGGGCGAGCTCCGCAGCCTCGTGCCGCGAGGGGCGCCGCGGGGTGAGGCCGTCACCGAGGACGCGCAGCACGTCGTAGGGGTCGGCCTCGTCGATCCCGTCGATGACGAGGTCACCGAGCAGGTACGCGCGGGCGAGGCCGAGGTCGCCGGGCGCGGTCAGGAGGTGGTTGAGCGCCTCAGGACTGGTCAGGCGCAGCACGAGCCCGTCCGGGCTGCCGCCCTCCGAGCCGTCCCACGCGACGACCCGCACCGGGGCCTCGGGGCCGAACACGTGGTCGAATGCCTGTCCCACTGTCAAGGTCATCGAGCCTGCACCGCCTTCTCGTAGAGCGTCGGGAACCGTCCCCCCGGGTCGTACCTGCGCTTGACGGGGGCGTATGCCGTGCCGCCGTAGAGAGCGGCGAAGGTCGCCTCGTCGTAGTACGCGTCGGAGTAGAGCGACTTGTGGCCGCCGAGCCGGGTCACCTCGGCCTCGATGCGGCGGTTGACGTCGCCGTCGGCCGCACCGGCCTCGACGGCGACCGTCGACCAGAAGCCGACGTTGACGTAGCGCTCGTCCCGGCGCATCGGGTAGAGCGGCCACGGCGTCTCGTCGGTGGCCGTGCCCGGAGCCGGGCGCAGCCGGATCGGGCACAGCCAGATCGGCTCGATCGGCACCTCGCGGAGGAACCAGTCGACGAACTCGGCCGTGCGCGCGAGCGGGATCTCGACGTCCTGCACGACGCGCTCGCGGTCGGGCAGGCCACGCAGCCGGTCGAAGCGGCCCATGACGCGGTGCCGGTTCTCGAAGGCGACGATGCGCCAGTAGACGTCGCTGCGCAGCAGGTGGCGCGGCCAGAGCCGGCGGATCGCCGGGACCTGGGCGCCGAAGGCCCGGCTGCACCAGAACCAGTCGGTGTCCCACCGCCAGAGGTAGTCGTGGGCGGTCAGCACATCGGTGCGCCGCTGCTGGATCGAGCGGTAGAAGACGTGCTCGCCCGTGTAGTCGCTCGGCCGGGCCTGGCCCTCGAGGTGGTCGGTCCAGCGTCCGAGGCACAGATAGGCCTCGGTGGCGCCGAAGACGACGCCGTCGACGAAGTCGACCCGGTCGCCGTCCCACGTCTGGGACGACAGCACGACGTCGACCGCGTCGGTGAGGGCCCGCACCGAGTCGAACCGCACGTGCCGCAGGGCGACGTACGGGCGCGCGGGCTCGAGCTCGATGACGAGGTCGAGCGCGTAGCCCAGCGACCCGTACGAGTTGGGGAAGGTGCGGAAGAGGTCGGCGTGGTCGCCGTCGGGCGTCGCCGTCACGATGTCGCCGGCCCCGGTGAGGATCCGCATCTCGAGGACCGACTCGTGCGGCAGGCCGTTGCGGAACGACGCCGCCTCGATGCCGAGGCCGGTGACGGCGCCGCCGATCGTGATGGTGCGCAGCTGCGGTACGACGAGCGGGACGAAGCCGTGCGGCAGGAGCTCGTCGACGAGCTGCTCGTAGGTCGTCAGGCCCCCCACGAGCGCCGTGGCCGGCCCGCCGTCGACGCCGGGGCGGACCTCGACGACGCCGGTCATGGCCGAGAGGTCCAGGCCGGGGGAGTCGGTGGCGCTGCGGTTGCGGAAGAGGTTGGACGTGCGCTTCGCGAGCCGGACCGGCCGGTCGGGCGGCAGGGCGGCATACGCCCTCCGCACCTCGTCGAGGGCACGCTCGTGATCGCGGACCCGCTGGAGGGGGTCGTGCCGATCCGCAGGAGATGTGACCTGAGGGGTTGCCACCATCTCAGTCAAACAGATTCGGATCGGGTGCGCTCGGGATGTGCGACTACTCGCGAGCGAGCATCGCCGCGCCGAGCCCGACCATCATGACCCCGCCGGTGGCGCCGAGCGTGTCGAGCCGTGCGGGCTTGCGGGCGAACCACTCCCGGGCCCGCGCGGCGAGCAGGGCCCACATGCTGTCGCTGCAGATGGCCATGAGACCGAAGACCCCGCCGAGCACGACCATCTGGACGCCCACGTGGCCCGCGCCGGTGTTGACGAACTGCGGGAGGAAGGCGACGAAGAAGAGGATCGTCTTCGGGTTGGTGAGGCCGACGACGGCACCGATGCGCAGGGCGTGTCCGCGCTTCGCCGACACGTGCGCCTCCATGGCCTCGCGGGCGTCGTGGCGGTGGCGGATGGCCTGGACCCCGAGATAGATGACGTAGGCGGCGCCCGCGACCTTGATGACGGTGTAGGCCGTGATGCTCGCGGCGATGACCGCGCCGAGGCCGACGGCGACGAAGACGGCCTGCGCCGTGACGCCGATGGCGTTGCCGACGACCGAGAGCAGCGCCTCGCGCCGCCCGACGGTCAGGGCACGACCGATGGTGAAGAGCAGGCTGGGGCCCGGGACCTGGATGAAGAGGATCGACGCGACGAGGAACGCGACCCACTGGCTCGATGACGGCACCGGACCAGTGTGCTCCCGGCAGGCGACAAAGGGCAGGCGGTTTTCGAGGCTCGGACACTAGCGTCGGGTGACATGACGACACCTGCTCGGACCGAGCGCACCGACCCGCCCCTCGCCGCCGACGAGGCGACCACTCTCGTGGCCTTCCTCGACTACCACCGGGACACCCTCCGGCAGAAGACCGAGGGCCTGACGGCCGAGCAGCTCGCCCAGCCCCTCGCGCCCTCGACCCTGACGCTCGGGGCCCTGCTCAAGCACGTCGCGCTCAACGAGGCGAGCTGGTTCGGCGAGGTGCTGCACGGGCGACCGATGCCGGAGCCCTGGGCCAGTGCCGACTGGGAGGCCGACCGCGACTGGGAGATGACCTCGGCGCGGGACGACAGCCCCGAGGAGCTGCGCCGGATCATGGACCAGTCGGTCGAGCAGGCTCGGCGCGACATCGAGGCGGCGCTCGCCGCGGGCGGCCTCGAGGTCCGCTCGGCGACACTGTCGCGCAAGGAGAACCAGACGTTCAGCCTGCGCTGGATCCTGCTGCACATGATCGAGGAGTACGCCCGCCACAACGGCCACGCGGACTTCCTCCGCGAGGCGGTCGACGGCGTCACCGGGGAGTGACGGCCCGTCGGAGGCAGAAGCGACGGAGCGGCTCCGCCGGCATGACCTCGGCGAGGTCCCGGTAGCGCTCCGCTGCGTGCTCGCGCCGCCCCGTGCGCCACTCGAGGTCGGCGAGGGCAAGGCTCGCGTCGCGACTGGCGTAGGCCGGTGCGCCGGCCTCGATCGCAGCCAGCTCGGCCTCCACCTCGGCGACGGACCCAGGGGGGTCGGCGGCGAGGATGCCCTGGGCCGTGGCGACGAGCCGTGCGACCCGGACGGAGGGGGAGGGCCAGCGCTGCTCGAGCCCACCGTAGAGCTGGACGATCCGACGCCAGTCGGTGCGCTCGAACGACGGCGCGCTCGAGTGCAGGCCCGCGATCGCCGCCTCGATGGCGAAGCGACCCTCGCCCGCAGCGGCCAGCGTGGCGTCGGCGAGTCCGGCTCGGAGCAGGGCGCCGTCCCACCGGCTGCGGTCGACCTCGTCGAGCGCGAGCCCTGTCCCGGTCTCGTCGACGCGGCCGGGGCGACGGGCCAGGCCGAGCCGGATGACGGCTCGCAGACCGCGCACCTCGGTGTCCTCGGGGTAGGCCGCGACGAGAGCATCCGCGATGGACAGCGCCTGGCGCCCGGTGTCGGCCAGGGCATCGGCAGGGTCGAGGACGGTCCGGTGCGCGACCGTGAACATGCCTGACACGCAGGCGATGACGACCGGCAGGCGCCGGTCGCGCTCGGTGGCGTCCGGCACGTGGAAGGTGCCCCGGGCCTCGGCGAGGGCCCGCTTGGCGCGCGTGAGACGGGCTGCGGCCGCGGTGTCCTGCACGCCGAGGTGGCCGGCGATCTCCGGGACCGTCAGGCCGCACACGACGCGCAGGGCCAGGACCATGCGCGAGGCGGGCGAGATGGCCTCGTCGCACGCGACGAAGAGCAGGGCGAGGCGGTCGTCGAGCCCCTCGTGCGCGTGCAGGGACAGGTCGTCGGCATCCATGGCGGCGTGGTCCGCCTCGGGACGGGCGAGCTCGGGGGCGAGGCGGCGCAGCGTCGTGCGCCGTCGGGCGTCGTCGAGCCAGGCGCGCCTGGCCACGGAGGTGCACCACGCGGCATACGACTCGATCGGCGCCCCGCCGGCGCGCTCGTGGGCGGCGGCTCGCGCGACGGCCTCGGCGGCATACTCCTCGGCGTCGTCGAGGCTCCCGGTGAAGGAGGCGAGGGCGCGCACGATGCGCGGCCACGCCTCCTCGAACTCACCCGTCCCGAGCGGCACTCACATCCCCGTCGGGAAGACCTTGCGCCACTCGATCCGACTGGTGGTCGGCACGAGGGCGGCGATCCGGCGGGCCGTGTCCTCGTCGTCGGTCTCGACGAGGTAGAAGCCCGTGATGACCTCCGAGGTGTCGGTGAAGGGCCCGTCGGTGTAGACCGCGTCCTCGACGGCGCGGTCTCCGGAGCCGGGAGTCACCGTGCCGCCGTAGCGGGAGTTCTGCAGGGCGGCTCCACCCATGATGCGAGCCCCGAGGTCGGCGACGGCCTGCTGGAAGGCCTTGTGCTCCGGGAACGACGCGTCCATGTCGGGGGCCGCTGCGGCGCTGGGGTCCTTGCCGGCGGGCCCGGCGTCGGTCGTGGGCTCGCCACCGAGGTAGGCGTCGGAGTCCCAGTCACCCTCGTGGATCAGGTAGACGTACGTGTCGGCCATGGCCGGCTCCTTCTCGAACAGGCGCGCGATGCGCGGGTGGCGACTCTCGCCACATCATCCTGACGAACTCGCCGGATGGGAATCGACACGCGGCCCCGGGAATCTCGGGCCGGCCCGGTCAGCTCCCTCCGAGACGCTCGAGCCGGCCCTCGAGCGAGGCCCGGCGGTGGGCGTTTCCCTCGAGGTCGAGGTAGCGCGTGCCGAAGGTGGCGAGCAGTGCGTCGTCGAGCCGGCGCACAGCCCCGGGCGGGTACTTGTAGCCCATCCTCTCGATGAGGCCGGCCGCGTCGACGGGCGCGATGACCTCGGCGAGCGCGTCGACGGACGTGATGCCGAGCTCGAGCAGCAGGCCGGACACCCACGTGTAGTGGTCGGTGCGCGACCAGCCGGCGTCGGCGTACTTCGAGGCGAGGAACTTCGCGAGATCCTGAGTGCTGATGCGGGAGTCCTGCTCCACCGCGTCGGGCGGACTGGCCGGGAGGGCCATCTGGAGCCGGTCGCGGATGGCCGAGAACTCTCGGTCGGCGAGCTCGATGAGACCGGCGGCGAGGGTGAAGCGGCGGTCGAGGTCGTGCGCGTGCTCCTCGGGGACGGTGCCCTTGTAGCGGATGTCGTGCTCGAACTCGGCCCACGCGTGCTGGAGCACGGTGCGGATCTGGACCGACGCGCTCCGTCGGCGGAGCCCCTCGTAGGCGGGCGGGACAGTGCGGCTCGCGTCGACCGCGACGAGCAGGTGGCGGCTCGCGTAGCCGAAGCGACCCGATCGTGCGGTCTCGAGGCCCATGTCGCGGTCGTCGAGGACGGCGAGCTCCTCGGCCAGCAGCTCGGCCACGGCGGCGACGTCGTCGTGGACGTAGGTGATGACACGGACGCCGATCTGGTCGGTGATGTCGGCGAGCGGGTCGGGGTAGAGCAGCTCGCCGTCGCGGCGGCGCTCGGCCTTGGCGGCGAAGGACGCCACGGACTTCGTGCGGCCGCTCACGCTGAGGTAGTTGATGCCGGCCTCGTCGAGCAGGCCGGTGACCATCTCGACGAAGAGCGCCGTCGCGGCCTCGACCTCGGGGCGCGCCGCGGCGTACGCCTGCGCCGCCTCGCTGCTCTCGCTGGTCTCGGTGGGCTCGCTGGGCGGGCCGCCCCCCTCGTCGGTCGCGCCTGCTCCATCGCTGTCGGACATGCCGCCATCCTGCCGTGCTCGCAGGACGGGCGGCGACCGGTGGTCGTGGAACCACCAGAGGTCCCACCGCGCCGTCGTCCTCCCAGTCGTGGCAGCGCGGCCTCATGTCGTCGCTCGCCGGACACGGGAAGAGGTGAGTCAGACCGATGCCGAAGCCGAGTGCGCGGTAGAGCGACATCGCAAGCTCGAGCGTGATGCCGTGGCGGCCGCTCTCCAGCCGGGAGATGCGGCTGTGCGGGACGTCGAGCCGGCCGGCCAGGGCGCGCTGGCTCAGAAGGTAGGTGCGGCGCACGTGCCGTAGCGCGTTGCCGAACGCGTCGGGGCCGTGGCCGAGGGGAACGGTCATGGGTCCACCGTCCGTCCTCGGTGGCCGAGCTGCCTTCTGCGTGTGGGCGCTGTGGACGAGACGGTCAGGAGGCGCGGAGGGTGTGGACGGCGGTCCCGACTCGCGCGGGGCCATGGCCCTGCCGAACGCTGTGCATTGGGTCGCCAGGCGACTCAAGCGGTGCACGGGTCAGCGTGAGTCAGGTGATGACCCAATGCACAGCGCCCGAGAGGGACGCAGCACCCGTTGCGCAACCGGAGACGGGCTGGAATGGCGTGGACGGGTGGGGTGGGCAGGTGCGAGCGTGTCGCCATGCACCTCGAGACCGCCCGCCTCACCATCCGTCCCTGGTCGCACGACGAGGCCGAGCGGCTGCTCGACATCCAGAGCCGCATCGAGGTCGTGAAGTGGCTCGGCGACGGCGAGCCGGTCCTCATGAAGGACCTCGACGAGGCGCACGCCCGGATCGACCGCTACCTCGAGCGCAGCGAGGCGCCGCCGCTCGGCTTCTGGGCCGTCGAGGTCCGTGAGACCGGGGTCGTCGCCGGCTCCGTCATCCTGCTGACCCTGCCGAACGCCGACGACGGGGAGGTCGAGGTGGGCTGGCACCTGCACCCCGACTCGTGGGGCCACGGCTACGCGACGGAGGCCGCGACCGCGGTGATCCAGCACGGCTTCGACGGCGGGCTGCCCGAGGTCTATGCCCTGACCCACACGACGAACGAGCCGTCGCAGGCCGTGTGCCGCCGCCTCGGTCTCGACGACCTCGGGATCATGGAGAAGTGGTACGAGGACGAGTCGCGGGTCTACCGCACCACCCCCGAGCGCTGGGCCAACCGCGCCTAGGTATGCCGTGTGCCCCGGTCAGCCGCCGACGTGCACCTGCGGGCGACGGTCGGCGTCGGGCTCGGCGCGCCGGATGATCTCGTGCGTCAGCGGAGGGATGTCGCCCTCGCCGGCGAGCAGGAAGCGCAGCACGTTCTGCCCCGGCGCCTTCTCGCTCCACTCGAAGTAGATGTGCGGCGGCTTGCTGACGCGGTCGCGGACGTCGAGCAGGACCGCGGCGAGCACGTTGGGCACCGACGGGCCCGTCGCGCGCAGGATGTAGTGGCCGCCGACGACGGCCGACCCCACGTGCACGGTCGTCGCGAAGTCGCTCGCGTCGCTGATCTCCACCTCGAGGAAGATCGCGCCCTGCCGGGCGTTGAGGTGGTTGTGCATGCGGACGTCGAGGGACTTCGCGCGGTACTCGTCGCGGTCTCCGGCGTTGATCTTGTTGGCGATGAACCGCAACGGCTGGGGACCGAGCGCCGCGTCGTCGAGGATCGCCCGCGCGCTGTCGTCGTAGACGACCCGCTGCACGCGCAGCTCGGTCGAGCGCACGATGCGCGACCAGACGCTGATGACGACGATGAGGGCGATGAAGATCAGGGCGATGACGAGACCCTCGGGGCGCTGCTCGATCGTGATCGTGATCGTGTAGACGAAGATCGCGCTGACGACGGCGAAGAAGGCGGCCGCCGCGCGGTGGCCGCGCCGCAGCTCGGTGAGGAACACGGCGATCGCCGCGGACGTCATGAGCGCGAGCACGCCGGTGGCATACGCCCCCGCCTGCTCGTCGACGTTGGCGCCGAAGGCGAGCGTCACGACGGCGGCGATGAACGACAGGACGAGCACGAGAGGCCGCGTCGACCGGGCCCAGTCCGGCGCCATGCCGTAGCGGGGCAGGTAGCGCGGGACGATGTTGAGCAGACCCGCCATGGCCGAGGCGCCGGCGAACCACAGGATGCCGATCGTCGAGATGTCGTAGATCGTGCCGAAGCCCTCCCCGAGGAGGTCGTGGGCGAGGTAGGCCAGGGCGCGGCCGTTGGCGCTCCCTCCCGGCTGGAACGCGTCGGCCGGGATGAGCAGGGTGGTGACGAGCGAGGAGCCGATGAGCAGGACGCTCATGATGAGCGCGGCGGTCGTCAGCAGCTTGCGGGCGTTGCGGATGCGACCCTCGGGCTTCTCCGGCGTGTCGGTCGGGTCGCCCTTGACGAGCGGCATGACGACGACGCCCGTCTCGAAACCGGAGAGCCCGAGCGCCAGGGCCGGGAAGACGAGCAGGGACGCGCCGATGATCCCGAACGGAGCGGAGTGGGCCGAGGTCATCGCGGTGATCCAGTCGCTGAACGCCGTCGGGTGGTCGCCGATCTCGACGGCGCCACGCACGAGCACGACGAAGCTGAGGCCGAGGTAGGCCACGACGAGGACGACGGCGATCCCGATGGCCTCCTTGAAGCCCTTGAGGAAGATGCCGGCGAGGAAGACGAGCAGCGTCAGCGTCACACCGACCTGGTGGCCCGTCAGGGTGCTCTTGAGGTAGGGGTTCTCGATGAGGTGCGCGCTCGCGTCGGCGGCCGACAGGGTGATCGTGATGATGAAGCCGGTCGCGACGAAGCCGATGAGGCACAGCACGAGGATCTTGCTCGGCCAGTAGGACAGGAGACGCTCGAGCATCGAGAGGCTGCCGTCGCCGTGCGGGCTCTCGGCCGCGACGCGGCGGTACATCGGGAGGGCGCCGAACAGCGTGATGAGCACGAGGACGAGCGTCGCGACGGGCGACAGCGCACCGGCGGCGAGGGCCGCGATGCCGGGCTGGTAGCCGAGGGTCGAGAAGTAGTCGACACCCGTCAGGCACATGACGCGCCACCACGGCTGCACGTGCTGCTGCTCGGTCGCCTCGCGCTCGCGCTCGTAGTAGCCGCCCGGGTCGGCCTCCTCGGCGTCGAGGAACCACCGCATGAGAGGTGTGCGCTCCGCGCGCTGTGTGATCACGGCGGCGAAGTCTAGGGGTCGGCGCTGGGAGAGCCCTACCGGCGCTGCCGGCGTGACCGGGACTGGTAGGCGAGCGAGAGGACGACGAGCCCGAGCGCCCACAGGGCGTGGGCGCCGTTGACGACGAGCAGCACGACGACGGACGCGTGGGCGACGAGCGCGGTCCACCAGCCTCGCGCGCCGCGGGGCAGCAGGCGCAGGGCGGAGGCCGTGCCGAGCACGTAGACGAGCGTGAAGCACCCCGTCGCGAGCAGCATGAGCGGCGTGAGGCCGAGGTCGAGCACGACGGCGAGGACGAGCGAGAGCATCGAGCCGGCCGTGACGAGGGCGATGCTGCGGCGTGGAACCTGTCCGGCCTCGCCGCCCTGCGCCAGCCATCGCGGCAGCGCCCCGTCGCGGGCCAGCGCGGCGCCCAGCCGTGAGCCGCCGGCGTAGTAGGCGTTCATCGCCCCGACCGTGAGCAGCACCGCCACGACGGCGGTCACGACGCGGGCCTGCTCGCCCAGGGCGATCGCCATGAGGTCCGAGAGCGGCGCCTGGCTGTGGCCGGTCGCCGGCCCCAGCACGAGGACGCTCGTCGTCGCGAGCCCGAGGTAGAGCACCCCGACGACGGCGACTGCGATCCCCGTGGCGCGCGGCACGTCACGGCGCGGGTCGCGGTAGTCACCGGCGAGCGAGGCGACGGCCTCCCACCCGGCGAACCCCCAGACGAGCACGGCGGCCGCCGTGCCGACGGCGGCCCATCCGTTCGGGGCGAAGTGGGTCAGGGACGCCGTGCTCGCGTGCGGCAGGGCGACGGCCATCGTCGCGGTCATGAGCAGGGCGAGCACGGTCGCGAGGCCGAGCTGCACGCGGCCGGAGAAGCGCAGCCCGGCGAGGTTCATCAGTCCGGTGCCGAGGATCAGGGCGGCGGCCACGACGACGGTCGTCGTGCGTCCGCCGCCCACGACGTCCGCCACGTAGCCGCCGGCCATCATCGAGGCGGGCGGGGCCCCGACGGGGACGGCGAAGTAGAAGCACCACCCGACCGCACCCGCCGCGCGGTCCCCGAAGGCGCGACGGACGTACGTCGACACGCCACCGCCATCCGGGTGGCGGGCGCCCAGCGCGGCGAACGTGCTCGCCAGGGGCACCGACAGGAGCACGAGCGCCACCCACGCGAGCAGCGACGCGGGACCGGCGACCTCGGCTGCGAGGGCCGGCAGCGTGATGACCCCGGTGCCGAGCACGGCGCCCACCGACAGGGCGGCCCCCTGTGCGACCGTGAGCGTGCCCCGGTTCGTGGAGTGGCCGGGGGTCGAGGTGGCCCCGGGGATGCGTGCGGTCGTCGCCATGGCTCCAGACTCCCGTCGAAGTGGACCGGTCGGAAGTGCCACTTCTTGTCAAGATGTTTGGGCCAATCCAGACTGGGGGCATGGACCTGCACCTCAGCCTCACCGGGTCGGGCGACCTGACCGCACAGATCTACGCCCAGCTGCGCGCCGCGGTCCTCGACGGCCGCCTCGGCGGGGGCGACCGGGTGCCCGCCTCCCGTGACCTCGCGGCGAGCCTCAGCGTCTCGCGGGGCACGGTGACGGCGGCCTACGACAGGCTCCTCGCCGAGGAGCTGCTGGAGAGCCGCCGTGGGGCCGGGACCTTCGTCGCGACCGGGTGCGTCCCGCCCGCCCGGGTGACCGGCCGGCGGGCGCGGGCGGGAGCCGTCACCGCCACGTCGCTCTGGGCGACCGTGCCGACCGCGGAGCCTGCGCCCGGTCCGCGCGGTGCGCTCCACGACTTCTCCGTCGGGGTGCCCGACGACTCGCTCTTCCCCCTCGCGACGTGGCGACGTCTCGTCAGCGGCACGCTGCGTCGGGGCCGGCTGTCCGCCGGCACCTACGACGACCCCGGTGCGAACCGTGGCGGGAGCCGTCTCGAGGCCGAGATCGCGAGGTATGCCGGCGTGTCCCGGTCGGTCGTCGCCTCCGGTGCCGACGTGGTGACCACCGCAGGGGCGCAGCAGGCCCTCGACCTCGTCTCGCGGGTGCTCGTCGAGCCCGGTGCCGTGGTGGCCGTCGAGGACCCGGGCTACACCGCCGCGGCCCGCCTCTTCGCGACGCACCGCGCCGTCGTCCGTGGCGTCCCGGTCGATGGTGAGGGGATCGTCGTCGACGCCCTTCCGGATGCCGCGCGACTCGTCTACGTCACGCCGTCGCACCAGCACCCGACCGGGGTCGCGATGTCACGAGCCCGACGGATCGCCCTGCTGGAGTGGGCCGTCCGGCACGGATCGGTCATCGTCGAGGACGACTACGACAGCGAGTTCCGCTTCGCCGACCGACCTCTCGAGCCGCTGCAGAGCCTCGACCGCGACGGTCGGGTCGTCTACGTCGGGTCGTTCTCCAAGTCGCTGCTGCCGGGGCTGCGCGTCGGCTACGCGATCGCCCCGGCGACGCTGACGCCGGCCCTGCGCGAGGCCAAGCGCGTCACCGTCTGGGACGGCGACGTCGTGACCCAGGGGGCGCTCGCGGACTTCCTCGCCGAGGGGCACCACGCCGCCCACGTCAAGCGCGCGACGAAGGTCTACCGTGCCCGGCGCGAGGCGTTGCTCGAGGTGCTCACCAGCCCCGCCGGACTCGGCGACTGGCTCGAGGTCATCCCGTCGGCCGCGGGCCTGCACCTGTGCGCCCTGCTGCGCGACCCGGGCCTCGACGACGTGGCGATCGCCGAGGCCGCCCTGGCCGTGGGAGTGTTCGTCGAGCCGTTGTCCGTTCGGCACCTCGAGCAACCGGCCCGCCACGGGTTCGCGTTCGGCGTGGGCGGCATACCCCTGTCGGGCATCGCCCCGGCGCTCACCGCGCTGCGGGGCGTCCTCAGCTCGAGCCGGCCGGGACGCCCCGGCGGCGGATGATCGCGAACTGCGTCGCGAGCGGGATGATCCCGAGGATGAGGACCATCGGCACCGCGAAGCCGAGACGCAGGTTGTCCGATCCGACGGCCCCGGTCAGCACGGCGCCGAGCAGTGCGCCGACGTAGTTGAACTGGTTGAAGCGGGCGACGACCTGGTCGGTCTTGTCGATGCGCTCACCGGCGGAGTCGGCGTCGCCCCCGGCGATGGCACCCGCCGCCGAGAAGCTGAGCGGCGCGATGGTCGCGACGGCGCCGCCGAGGATCGTGAAGCCGACGACGGCGACCACCCACGTGGGCGCGAAGACGATGACGGCGAGCGAGAGGGCGGCGACGACACCGCTGATCCGGAGCAGCCACACGGCCCCGTGGCGGTCGACGAGACGGTCGCCGACGGCGCGAGCCAGGAGCGTCGCGACGAGGTAGGGCAGCGTGGCGAGCGCGGTGAGCCCGGTCGGTGCGTCGAGCGTGCCGTCGAGGTAGACCGGTCCCCACGTCGTCGCCGCCGTGTCGACCATGTAGAAGAGCACCATCGCGACCCCGAGCAGGGCGATCCGCCGCCACGGCACGTCGACGGTGGCGTCGGTCTCGGCGAGGCGGTCGCGACGGACGTACGGCGCGGCCAGCGCCGCGACGGGGAAGACGAGCAGCGGCAGCAGGGCCGGGCCGAGGTCGACGCCCGAGGTCGCCAGGGTGACGAGGGTCCCGAGGATGCCGCCGGCGGTCCAGAAGGCGTGGAAGGACGGCAGGATGGGGCGGCGGTAGAGGTGCTCGACGGTCACGGCCTGCATGTTGGACGACGCGTCGACGAGGCCGAGGGCGAGCCCGTAGGCCGCGAGGCCCGCGACGAAGACCCCGAAGGCCGGCGCGACGAGCAGCACCGCGAAGCCGAGCGTGGCCACGACGAGCCCGACCCGCACGACCATGGCGCTCGAGGACCGCGCGGAGACGACCTCGGCGACGACCGAGCCGACGCCCGCGAGCAGCACGACCATGAGCAGCAGGCCGCTGACGGCGAGCTCGTCGAGCGACCACTTCTCCTGCACCTGGGGCAGGCGCGTCGTCAGGGAGATGAAGAGCAGTCCCTGGACGAAGAAGGCGGTGCCGGCGGCGAGCCGCGCCCGCAGCAGGGAGGAGGACTCGGCCCGGAGTGTCACGGTGGGTCACACTGTCGGTCGCGGGTCCCGTCGTCAAGACTCCGGCGGGGTCCTGGGGTCAGCAGCACGCGTCGCCGCGCCAGTTCGAGCGTCCCTCGCGTACCGCGACGGCGGCGATGACGAGCGCGGCGACTGCATCGAGCCACCACCATCCGAGGAGGGCGTTGGCGAGCAGGCCGACGAGGAGCACGCCCGAGAGGTAGGTGCACAGCAGCGTCTGGGTGCCGTCGGCGACGACCGCCCCCGACCCGAGCTCGTGGCCGGTGCGTCGCTGCCACCGCGAGAGCAGCGGCATGACGACGAGGGACAGGGCGGCGAGCGCGATGCCGACGACCGAGGTGTCGGGCTCCTCGCGGGTCACGACGGCGCGCACCGACTCGACGGTGACGTAGGCGGCGAGGGCGAAGAAGGAGAGGGCGATGAGGCGACGGGCCAGGTGCTCGCGCTCCTCCGGCACGGGGTGGCCGAACTGCCAGAGGATGACGAGTCCGCTCATCACCTCGACCGTCGAGTCGAGCCCGAAACCGACGAGCGCGGTGGAGTCGGCGATGCGACCGGAGGCGATCGCGACGACGGCCTCGACGACGTTGTACGCGACGGACGCGCCGGCCAGCAGCCGGGCTCGGCGCACGAGGGCCGCCCGCCGCGAGGGCGGAAGGAGCGAGAAGACGGGACGGGGCGGGGTGCTCACCAGTCGGCCCCACGGCACTCGGACCGGTCGGTCGTCTCGACCTGGAGGGTCGCGTGGGCGACGTGGAAGCGGTCGCGCAGCATGGCGCTCGCGGCCTCGAGCACCTCGGGCGCCGCGTCGGTACGGGTCGTCACGAGGTGCGCCGTCGCGACGTCCATGCCGGACGTCAGCGTCCAGACGTGGAGGTCGTGGACCTCGGTGACTCCCGGCACCTCGCCGAGGGCCACGAGCAGGTCGGTGGGCTCGAGTCCGGTGGGCGCGTGCTGGCCGAGGACCGCCACCACCTCGCGCCCGAGGCCGACGGCGCGCACGGCGACGAAGACGGCGATGGCGAGCGCGACGACGGTGTCCCACCATGCGCTCCCGGTCGCCCCGACGAGGATGGCTGCCGCGATGACGCCCACGGAGCCGACGGTGTCGGCGACGACCTCGAGGTAGGCCCCACGGACGTTGAGGCTCTCCCCGGCGCCCCCGCGCAGCAGGAGGAGGGCGACCACGTTGACGAGGAGACCGATCGCACCGACGACGAGCATGGTGCCCGAGGCGATCTCGGGGCTCGAGCCGATGCGCCGGAGGGCCTCGACGGCGATGTAGACGGAGACGCCGAGCATGAGCAGCACGGCGAGCCCGGATGCGAACACCTCGGCGCGGTAGGAGCCGAACGTGCGTCGCCCGGTCGTGTCGGCGCGCGTCGCGATGCGGGTGGCGACGAGTGCGGCGCCCAGCGTCACGACGTCGGCGGCCATGTGGCCCGCGTCGGAGAGGAGGGCGAGGGAGCCGGACGCGAGGCCGGCCACGAGCTCGACGCAGAAGAAGGCCGCGACGAGGCCGAAGGCGACGGCAAGCCGCCACCGGTGGCGTCCCCCGGCGTGGACCGCGGCGGCGCCCTGCGCCGGGCCGTGCCCGTGCCCGTGGCTCACCGGTGGCGCTCGCCGTCGTGGAGGGCGTGCTCGCGCGTGACGTCGAGGAGCAGGCGGACGTGGGCGTCGGAGAGCCGGTAGTAGATGTTGCGGCCCTCGCGCCGGCCGGTGACGACGGCCGAGGCGCGCAGCAGCCTGAGCGCCTGCGAGACCGTGGTCTCGGCGGTGCCGGTCGCGGCCGCGAGGTCGCACACGCAGAGCTCGCCGGCCTCGAGGAGGGCGTAGAGCATCCGCGCCCGGGTCGGGTCGCCGAGCAGCTTGAAGACGCTGGTGACGCGCGCGAGCTCCTCGACGCCCGGGGCGTTGTCCGTGGCCAGGGCGACCTTCTCGGGGTGCACGCACGGCGCGGCGCAGCCGTCGAGTCCGGTCACGGTGCTCATGGTCGTCCCTCTCATCTGAACGGATGATCAGATGTCACTGTCGTGGCACCTGCCCTCCGGCGTCAACCTCGCGGCAGACTGTCCGACATGTTGAGACTGACGGTCACCGTCCCGAGCGAGCTGACCGAGAAGGTCACCGCGGTGCTGGCCGACTCGAGCGCCGTGAGCACGCTGTCCGTCCTGCGCGGCGCGGCGGTGCGCCCCGTGGGCGACGTCGTCCACGCCGACGTCGCCCGGGAGGGGGCCAACGTCCTCGTCGACCGGCTCCGGGACCTCGGGGTCCACGAGGGCGGGACCCTCCAGATCGAGCCGGTCACGACGTGGGTCTCGCGCGCCGGCTTCGAGGCCGACGAGGAGACGCCAGGCAGCAGCGCCGACGCCGTCGTCTGGGCCCAGGTCGCCCAGCGTTCCTACGACGACAGCGAGCTGAACTGGACCTTCCTGTCCTTCATGTCCCTCGCGACCCTCATCGCCGGCATCGCGATCGTCCTCGACTCGCAGATCCTCGTCATCGGCGCGATGGTGCTCGGTCCCGAGTTCGGGGCGATCGCCGCCCTCGGCGTCGCGCTCGTGCGACGGCGCCCGCTCCTGCTCGCGGTCGCCGCCCGCGCGCTCGTCGTCGGCTTCGTCGTGGCCATCGCCGTCACGTGTCTCGCCGGTCTCGCCGGCCGGGCCCTCGGGTGGATCACCCTCGACGACATCTCCGGCGACCGGCCGGCCACCGACTTCATCTACTCGCCCGACAAGTGGTCGTTCATCGTCGCCGTCCTCGCGGCTGCCGCCGGCGTGCTGTCGCTGACCTCGGCCAAGCTCGGTGGCCTCAGTGGCGTCTTCATCTCGGTGACGACGATCCCGGCCGCCGGCAACGTCGCGCTCGGGCTCGCCTTCGGGGCGTGGGCCGAGGTGCGCGGCAGCGGCCTCCAGCTCGTCGTCAACATCGTCGGCATGGCGCTCGCCGGCTGGCTCACCCTCGCGCTCCAGGACGCCGTGTGGTCGCGGGTGCCCGCGCCGCGGTCGCACTCGAGGCTGAGCCGCCGGATCCATGCGGAGCCGCCACCGCGCCGCTAGCGTCGAGCCCGTGATGACGCCGTGATGACGCCGCCCGCGGACTTCTCCACCGACCTGCTCGCGGCGGCCCTGCGCGAGATGTGGGGCCTCGATGTCCGTGAGATCACCTATGCGCCAGTCGGTTTCGGCAGCCACCACTGGCGGGTCGATGCGCGCGACGACAGCCGCTGGTTCGTCACCCTCGACGACTATGCGGGCGCCGGGGCCGACGTCGAGCGCGGCGCGGCCCTCAGCTCGGCGTTCCGCACCGCGCGAGCCCTCGCCGACTCTGGGCTGGACTTCGTCGTCGCTCCCGTCCCGGCGCGGGACGGGGCGGTCCCCTTCGAGCTCAGCCGGCACCGGTGGGTGTCGATGACCCCGTGGCTCGACGCGCCGCGCCTGCCGTCGCCGTCCGAGCAGACGTCGGCCGACCGGCACGCCGTGACCGAGGTGCTCGCGCGGCTGCACGCGGCCACGCCTCGTGCCGTCGGCGTGGCCGGTACCGACGACCTGGCCCTGCCCGAGCGGGCGCTCCTCGACCGTGCCCTGGCGGCCGACCTGCCGCCCGGCGCCGGCCCCTACGGAGCCCGCGCCCGGGACGCCCTGGCCGAGCACGCGGAGGCGGTGCGGCGCGCCCTCGTCGTCTGGGACGAGCGGGCCGTCCGGGACCGTGCCGAGCGCGACTCCTGGGTCATCACCCACGGAGAGCCGCACTGGCGCAACGTCCTCTCCGACGCGGACGGTCTCCACGTCGTCGACTGGGACACCGCCCTGCTCGCGCCCGCGGCCCGCGACCTCTGGCACGTGGCGGGTGCCGAGGGTGTCCGTGCCGAGGAGGTGCTCGCCGACTACGCCGCGCTGACCGGTCGGGCCGTGACGACCGACGACCTCCACGCGCAGGCGTTGCGGTGGGACCTCACCGAGGTCGCGCTCTATGCCGCCTGGTTCGCTCGACCCCACGCGGACGACGCCGACGGCGAGATCGCCTGGGGCGGCTTCACGGAGTCGTTGTCGTCGGTCGGGGCGCGGGAGTCGGCAGCGTGAACGTCGTCGTCAGCGCACCGTTGACGACCGAGAGCAGGATGCCGGTCTCCTGACGGATGACGGCGTACCGGCTCTGGGCCACCGGCGAGCCCGCCGTCGCCTCGTCGGACGCGGCGCGGGCGAAGAGTCCGAGCGACGCCAGCCGACCGTAGTAGCTGGGCGCGTCCAGTCCCGGTGGCGGCCCGTTCGCGCCGAGCCGCTCGAGGTGCTGGGCCATGAGGTCGAGCTGGAGCGCGGCGGCGTTGCCGGACAACGACATCCGGTCGAGCAGCCGCACGTCGACGACGAGGTTCGAGTAGTCAGCCAGCGCGGCCGGCCGGTTGAAGACGGTGCTCGTCGTCAGGCTCGGTCGCGGGAGCGCCGTGACGGTGACCGTCGGCGTGGCCACGACCGTCGCCGTCGTCACGACCGTCGTCGTCGCGGTGACGGTCCTCGTGTCGATCTCCGTCACCGTCACGGTCTCGGTCGGCACCGGCGTGCCCGTGGAGCCGGCCACCTGGCTGAGGACGATCTCCGGCTCGCCGGACGAGCACCCAGCGAGCACGACTGCAGCCGAGAGCGCCAGCGTTGCGGCGACCGTGGCTCGGCGCACCCTCGACTCCCGTGCTCGACGTGGACAGTGGGTCGATTGTCATCGTTGGGCCGCCGCCGTGGGACCGAATGCGCGAATCGTCCTGTCAGGTGCGTGCCGCCGCGAGCTGCGGGCGGGTGAGGAAGAGCGCGCCGTCGAGCCGCGCCCCGCGCAGGTCGGCGTCGCGCAGGTCGGCACCGAGCAGGTCAGCCCACCGAAGGTCGGCGTCGCGCAGGTCCGCCGCGATGAGCAGCGCGCCCCGGAGGTCGGCCGTGCGCAGGTCACGGCCGCGGAGGTCGGCGGCGACGAGGTCGGCCCCGGCCCGCAGCCGCCGAGGAGGAGTGCGTATGCCGTCACGCCGCCGCCGCCGGGCGCGTGCCGTCGCGCTGGCGGCCCGCAGCAGGCCACCGACCCGGGACCGCACGGCGACGAGGTCGAGGGCGAGCAGCTCGTCCGGAGAACCGGCTGTCGCGGTCCTGACCTCCTCGGTCGACGCGACGAGCCCGGCCCGCGTCGCCTCGTCAGGCTCGAGCGCGAGGGCGTCACGGAGGTGGGCGAGCATCTCGTGCAGCTGGCGCATGACGGGCAGGACGGCATACATCGTCGCGGCGGTCTCGGGGGCCTCGCGCCACGAGATGCCGCCGAAGGTCACCTGCGAGACCTGTTGTCCGGCGCCGAAGCAGTCGAACGTCACGCACCCGCGCCATCCGCCCTCGAGGAGCCGGTCATGGATGCCGCACCGGTGGCCGGCGAGGAGGTTGCGGCAGGGCTCCCCGGCGGCCTTGTCGACCGGGAAGTCGGCCGATCGCGCGAAGGGGAGGGCGACGCAGCACAGGCCGAAGCACCGCGAGCAGTCGGCCTCGAGCGCCGGCGACCCGTGCGACCGGGTGCTCACGGCAGCTCGTTGCGGACCATCGTCGTGCGGTCCGTCCCGCCGTCCTCGGCCGGCGTCTCGTAGCGCACCGGCATCCCGGGGAACGCCGGCGCGAACCAGAAGGTCGCGACGCCGCCCTCGCCGTCGTCCACGGCGTAGCGCAGCGCGTCGACGGTGCCGAGCGGCAGCTCCACCGTGTCGGGCGTGACCGTCACCGCGGACACGGGGAAGGAGGCGTGGCCCTGGAGCTGGAGCCACGTCATGCGCCCCTCCTCGACCTCCCCTTCGCGGTGGCCGTCGGGCCCGATCCGCCAGCGCTGCAGGGTCGCTCCGTCCTCGTCCGGGTCGACGAACCGGTTGACGCGCTGCCACGACGGCCCGTCGGCGGGCTCCACGAGGAGGGTGATCGTGCGTCCGTCGGGACACCCCGCGCGGATCTCGTCGGCGGTGAACGGCGTCGGGGCGGTGCCCGGTGCGAGCACGTGGGGATCGCTCATCCCGCCAGTATCACGGGCCGTCGGGGCGGCGCGAAATGCCCGTCAGAGCAGCGAGCTGGGGTCGTCCGGGATGTCGGCGGCATACGACTGGAGCAGCTGGAGCGGCACGATCTCGAGCGCGCGCTCGTGCGTGGCGGCGAGGAAGACGGGTGCGGCGGCGCCGTCCTGGTGGGCCTCGAGCCAGCGGCTCGCGACGACGCACCACCGGTCGCCCGGTGTCAGGCCGGGGAAGCGCCACTCCGGACGAGGCGTCACGAGGTCGTTGCCGACGCTGCGCTGGTGCTCGAGGAACTCGCTCGTGACGACGACGCAGACGGTGTGGCTGCCCCGGTCCTCGGGCCCCGTCGTGCAGTAGCCGTCGCGGTAGAAGCCGGTCACCGGGTCGGTGCCGCACGCCTCGAGCTCGCCGCCGAGCACGTTCCGTTCCCGCGCTGCCATGACCCAAACCTAGTGGTGGCGCGCCTCGCTAGGCTGGCCCCATGCTGGGAGTGAAGGACTACGAGCAGGACTACATCGACGCCTGCCGGTCACGGGTCGAGACGCAGGTCGTGATGTTCCACGAGGTGGCGCAGGCCGCGCGCGACCACGGTGACGCCGACGTCTCCCACCTCGAGGGCGCGCTCGAGTCGCTCGAGTACGAGTACTTCAACAACATGCTCATCGTCCTCGACGGCTACTTCGTCCACCGCCTGCGCGGTGTGGAGGGCGAGGACGGCAACGCGCTCAACGAGGTGCGGGTGCTCGTGCGCTCGCTCATGGAGAACGGCGGCACCGTCATGGCCGACCCGCAGATCCGGCTCGACCCGGCGCGCAGCGTCCTCGGCCTGGAGGTCGGTGCCCCCATCACGCTGACGCTCCAGAAGTACCGCCGGATCTCCGACGCCTTCCTCCGCGAGATCGAGAACAAGTTCTCGCGCAACGACTGACCGGGACCCGCCCGCCTCCTGTCCGACATGCCCGCGATCGAAGGAGATCCGCCGTGCCCCGCGCTCCGATGTCCGCCGAGGTGCGACGTGACGCCGTCGGTGTCCCGCACCTGCGTGCTGGCGACGTCATGGACCTGGCCCGCCTCCAGGGGCGCATCACCGCCCTCGACCGGGCGTGGCAGGTCGAGCACCACCGCTGGCGGATGGAAGGGCGGACGGCCGAGTACGTCGGTGCCCACGGGTTCGCCTGGGACCGGTTCTCCCGGCAGGTGCTGCTCGAGCCGACGGTGCGCCGCTGCTTCGAGCGGCTCGACCGCGAGACGCGGACGTGGCTGACGGCCTACGTCGACGGCGTCAACGAGACCCTCGCCGAGGGGCTCGCGGGCACGCCCGAGGTCGCGCTGCTCGGGCTCCAGTCGTATGCCGCCGCGCCGCGCCCGTGGGAGCCGTGGACGCCGCTCGGCATCTTCTGGGGCATCCACCTGCTCTTCGGGACCTTCCCCGCCAAGCTCTTCAACGCGCACGTCGCCGACCGGCTCGGCGCCGAGGCCCTCGAGCTGTTCAACGCCGAGGGGGTCGAGCGGGCCGAGGCCTCGGGGAGCAACGCGTGGGTGATCGGCGGGGCGCGCACGGCGAGCGGGCTGCCGCTCGTCGCCGGTGACCCGCACCGGACGATCGAGCTGCCCGGCTGCTACCAGCAGGTCGGCCTGGCCTGCCCCGAGTTCGACGTGGTCGGCTTCACGTTCCCGGGGGTGCCCGGCGTGCAGCACTTCGCCCACACGGGAACCGTCGCGTGGGGCATCACGAACGCCATGGCGGACTACCAGGACCTGACGCTCGAGTCCCTCGGTCACGTCGGTCTCGGCCCCGACGGCTCGCCGCTGCTCAAGGCGCGCGGCATCGACGGGTGGGAGCCGGTGCGCGCCTCGACCGAGACGCTGAGGGTGCGCGGCGGGGCCGACGTGGCCGTCCCGGTCGTCGTCACGTCGCGCGGGCCGATCGTCACCGGCCTCGAGGCCGAGATCGAGCGGCTCGACGCCGAGGCCGAGGCGCCGCCGCAGTGGACCGACGAGAGCGTCCAGCCGCGCCGGGCCCACCCGGCGGCGCACAGCCTGCGCACGCCGACCCAGGTCGAGGAGGACCTCGGCTTCGGCGCCCTCCTGCCCCTGCTCCGGGCGCGGACGGTCGCCGACGTCGAGGAGGCCCTGTCGCGCTGGGTCGAGCCGGTCAACAGCGCTCTCGTCGCCGACGACACGGGTCGCGTCCGTCACCTCGTCGTCGGTCGCGTGCCCGAGCGCGACGAGGTCGGGGCGGTGCTGCCCGTCCCGGCGTGGGACCCCCGGCACGTGTGGCACGGCTACCGGCGCGGCACGGGCAGCGACGTCCCCGACGTCATGGTCAGCGCCAACGACCGGGCCAGCGGCGGCGGCCTCGGGGTGGAGTACGCCACCCCCTTCCGGGCCGGTCGCATCCGCGAGCTCGTCGAGTCGGGGGAGCGGTTGACCGTCGACGACTGCGCGGCGATCCACGTCGACACGCGCAACGGACAGGCCGACGTCATGCGCGAGCTCGTCGCGGCGGCTCAGGTCTCGGGGCCCGCAGCCGACGTGCGGTCCGAGCTGCTCGCCTGGGACGGCCACAGCGACACGGGCAGCCGAGGTGCCGCCCTCTTCGCCGGCTGGCGCACGGCGCTCGTGCGGTGGTTCTCCGAGCACCCGTCCCTCTCGGCGCTGCACGAGCCGAGCGGGCACTCCCGCATCTTCGCGGCGTGGACCGACGTCGTGACGCAGATCGGGGTGGGCTGGCACTCGATGGCACACCTCGGGCCGGCCCACGGCATCGAGGTGGACGAGGGTGTGCGCGTGGCGCTCGAACACGTCGCGGCGCAGCGTGACTCGCTGACGACGTGGGGCGAGCGGCACTGGCTCGACCCGGTCCACGCGCTCGACGCGACCGGCCGTGCGCCCCGCGTCCCGCGCGACCCCGTCGCCGGCGACAAGGGCTGCGTCCTCGCGGCGGCGAGCGCGCCCGGGGTGACGGACCACTGCTACGGCGGACCGGTCGCGCGTTACGTCTGGGACCTCGCCGACCGCGACGCGAGCCGCTGGGTCGTGCCCTTCGGGGCGAGCGGCGACGCCCGCGACCCGCACTTCGCCGACCAGACGCCGGCCTGGCTCGCCGGCGGCCTCCACCCGGTTCAGCCGACGACCGGCACGACGTAGCCCTCGCCGTCGACGGACACCTCCAGCGGTCGCCGAGCCACGCGGCCATGAGGGTAAAGGAGAACTTTGCCCGCCTTTTACTATTTGCGGTACAAAACGTGACTTTACGACGTACTGTTCTCGCGTAGCCCCGCGAACGGGCCCCGCACACGCAGGAGTAGTGAGTCTGGTGACGACGAGCATGACGCCCACGCACGGCGATCCGTTGCGCCACGGCTCGCGGTCCGTCTCCGACGGTGACCACGAGCGCTGGCTGCCCGACCCGTCCTGGCCCGTGCCGCCCCGAGGGTGGCAGCTGTGGGCTGCCGCCGGCTCGACCGCGCGTCCGCGACGAGCAGGAAATGTCGACTCCGGCCAGATCGGGGACGAGTCGGACTCCCACTCGAGGCCCTGGATCGACGAGACTGTCGACGTGAAGTCCGAAATGCCCTATTGGGCGGTCCTCGAGGACGCCTCGTTCACGCTGCCCGCCCGCCCGAGCGTCCTCGTCGACCACGAGCGGGTCGACCTGCTCGCCGACCGTCCGGGGCGACGGGTCCCGGAGGGCGCGGTCGCGGGCTTCGCGGTCCTCGGTGCGCTCGTCCTCTTCAGCTGCCTCGTCGGCGGCCTGACCGGCGGCCTCATCGTCATCGGCGTCTCGACCCTGCTCGCGGCGAGCGCGGCCCTCGTGCGCGGCCACCTCTCGCTGTCGCGGGTCGGTGGCCAGCGCGGCGCCGGGCTGCTCCTCGGGGCTGCCGTCACCGCCCTCATCCTCGGCTCGGTCGCGACGCACGACCGTCGCCCCGGTGTCGAGGTCCTGCCGAGCGCGCCCGTGCCGGTCAGCTCCGACCGCGTCACCGACACCCAGACGGCGTATGCCGCCGTCCCCCCGACGCCGTCCGCGACGTCGGTCGCGTCCACGACGCCGACCCCGCGTGCCATCCGCTCGACCGAGGCCGCCGACGCGGCGGCCGGCCCGACGCCCGTCGTGCCCACCGAGTCGGACGAGTCGGTCGTCCCGGTCGCCGACGTCACCCCCGCCGCGACGCCGGCGGACGACGACGCCTCGACCCTGGCGTCGGGCTCGACGAGTGGGGGCGAGGCCCTGACCCTCAAGCCCGACGCGCTGAGCCCGTCGGCGGTCGCGCCCGGCGGCGGCACGGGCCCGAAGGGGGCCACGGACGACAAGGGTGGCAAGAGCGGCAAGGGCGGCAAGGGCGGCAAGGGCGGCAAGAGCGACAAGAGCGACAAGGCCCCGAAGAGCCCGAAGGATGCCAAGACGTCGAAGGCCTCGAAGGACACGACGGCCAAGGAAGCGAAGACCAAGGGCGCGAAGGACAACGGCGCGAAGAACAACGGCGCCAAGGACAAGAACGGCAAGAACAAGAACGTCAAGGGCAACCCGCAGCCCACGCTCTCCGAGGCCGGCATCGGCGGGTCGGGGGCGGCGACGACGTCGGTCACCGGCTTCTCGGCGATCCCGGAGGCACGTGGCCACGCGGTCTCCCCGCGAGGCGTCGCGCCCCGTCCGGTCCGCTGACCCGTCGACCTCGGGGCGTGCCCCAGGGGGTATGCCCTCGCGCCACGGTTCACGGACCCGACCGAGGTGCTCTCTAGCGCCCCGGACCTGTGCCACAGTGACCTCGTGGGGAATTCAATGACCCGGGCCACGATCATCTGGTTCGTCGGCGCCGCGGTCGTGGGGGCGGTCGCCGGCGGCCTGCACCTGCTCCGTTCCTCGATCGGTGGCGCGCACACCGGGTTGCCGCTCGCCGTGTCGGCCTTCGCCCTGACCGCCCTCGCGGCCGCCATGCTGTTCCACGGCGTCATGCTGGCGGCGCGTGAGCAGGACGCCGCTGCCGGACCCGCGCCCCGCTTCGTGGACGAGCCGCAGGACGAGCCGCAGGACGAGCTCGCGCGCACGCAGGGCGGGGCGTCCGGCGCCGCGTCCGTCGCCCTCGACCCCGACCCCGACCAGGCCTCGTCCGACGGGCCGGCGGTCTACACCTTCCGCGGCGGCAAGCCGGTCGGCGACCGCTCCCACCGCCCGGACCGGCGCGACCGCTCGCCGCGCAGCTGACTGCACCGTCACACCCTCCGGGCACAATGGCGGGATGAGCGCGGGCCCCACCCACTGGGTGCTGCACGTCGACCTCGACCAGTTCATCGCGGCGGTCGAGGTGTTGCGCCGCCCCGAGCTCGCCGGGCGGCCGGTCATCGTCGGGGGTCACGGCGATCCCACCGAGCGGGCCGTCGTGTCCACGGCGAGCTACGAGGCCCGTGAGTTCGGTGTCGGGTCAGGTATGCCGTTGCGCCTCGCCGCGCGCAAGGTGCCCGACGCGGTGATCCTGCCCGTCGACGCCCCGGCCTACACCGAGGCGTCCGAGCACGTCATGGACACCCTGCGCGGCCTCGGCGCGGTCGTCGAGGTGCTCGGCTGGGACGAGGCCTTCATCGGCGTCGACACCGACGACCCCGAGGCCTTCGCCGAGCGGGTGCGCGCCGCGGTGCTCGACGCGACGCAGCTGCACTGCTCGGTCGGCATCGGCGACAACAAGGTGCGCGCCAAGATCGCGACGGGCTTCGGCAAGCCGCGCGGGGTCTTCCGCCTCACCCGCGACACGTGGTTCGAGGTCATGGGTGAGCGGCCGACCATCGACCTGTGGGGTGTCGGGTCCAAGGTGTCCAAACGCCTCGCCGGCCACGACATCCACACGGTGCGCGAGCTCGCCGACGCCGAGGAGGCCGTGCTCGTCGGTGAGTTCGGTCCGCGGATGGGCGTCTGGTACTCGCAGCTCGGCCGCGGCATCGGGTCGGCTGTCGTCGACGACTCCCCGTGGATCGCCCGGGGGCACAGTCGCGAGACCACCTACCAGCGCAACCTCACGACCCCCGACGAGGTGCGCGATGCCGTGGGTGAGCTCGCCTCGCAGGTCTTCGACGACACGGTCAAGGAGGGGCGCCCGGTCTTCCGGGTCACCCTCAAGGTGCGCTACGCCCCCTTCTTCACCCAGACCAGGGCCCGCAAGCTGGCCGCCCCGACGAGCGAGCGCGCCGACGTCGTCGACGCAGCCGTCGCCCTCGCCGGGACGCTCGACCCCGACCGCGAGGTGCGGCTGCTCGGCGTCCGGGCCGAGATGGTCATGCCCGAGGGCGGCGACCCGGTCGAGCGCACGCCCGTGCGCGGCCGGCTCTGACGCCGAGGCTCTCATCTTCATCGCCTACGGTCGTCCGCATGCCTTCTCGAGATGACACCGCGATGGACGTCCGACGGCGGTTCGCCGGCGGACCCGCGATGGGGGCCCTGTCCGCGCTGGCGGTCGTCGGGGTCGCCGTCGTGCTGCTCTTCCTCGTCCGCGACGCGGCCTACCGCGCCACCGCCTCCGGTGCCGTGGCACTCCCGTCGGTCGTCGGTGGTGTCTTCGAGGTGGTCGGCGAGCTCGGGCTCGTCGTCCTGGCCGGCGTCGCCGTCGCGCTGACGTGGCGGGCCCGCTCGCGAGGGCTCGAGCACCTCGCGGTCGCCGTGGTGGCCGCGGTGGCGACGGTGGCGGCCTACGTCCTGAGCGAGGTCGTCAAGGGGTTCGTGCGCGAGGAGCGGCCGTGTCGGACGCTCTCGGTGCGGACCGTCGCGTCCTGCCCCGCCGCGGGTGACTGGTCGTGGCCGAGCAACCACGCGACGATCGCGGGCGCCCTCGCCACCGCCGTGGTCGTCCTGGCCCCGGTGTGGTGGCGGCTCGTCGTCCCGCTCGCCCTGGCGGTCGGGGCCTCGCGCGTGCTCACCGGCGCGCACTACTGGCACGACGTCGTCGCCGGCCTCGCGGTCGGGGTGCTCGTCGTGTGGTTCGGCACCTGGGCGCTGGCGCCCGTGGCGCACCGTCTCCTCGTGCGGTCGGTCGCGTCGGGACCGCCGGCGTGGCGTCGCGTCCTCGGCCAGGCCTACGTCCCGAGGTATGCCGCCGGCGAACGCAGCGCCTCAGGCGTCCCAGCGACCGGCGAGTCAGACCGTCTCGCCGTGCAGGAAGCCGACGAGGGCTGAGAGCTCGGGCACCTCGCCGGCGCTGCGGAGCGACTCCTCGAGCACCGCGGCGTGCGTGGGGGCAGCCTCGCGGTAGAGGGCCCAGCCGGCCTCGGTGAGCTCGGTGTAGATGCCGCGCCGGTCGTCGGCGCAGAGCACGCGGGTGAGCAGGCCCCGGTCCTCGAGGCGGTTGACGAGGCGGGTCGTCGCCGACGACGACAGGGCGGCGGCGCGGGCGAGCTGGCTCATCCGCATGTGCCAGCCGTCCTGGCGCGACAGCGCGTCGAGCACGGTGAACTCGACGACGGACAGCTCGTGGCGTCGGACCAGCTCCCGCTCGAGCGCGCCCTCGATGTGGCCGTGCAGCGCAGCGAGGGTGCGCCACCCGGAGGAGCGCACCTCGACGGCGGAGTCAGCGATACCCATGCACCCCATCATAGCGCGCGTTTGCAATATGCCGCGTGTGCAACTAACGTCCGTCCGGTCACATAGTTGCAGACGCGGCATACCAGCGAGAGCAGACAAGCTCGGCGCGGCACCCGCACCCAGTCCAGGAAGGACACGGAGCACCCATGCCACTCGGTCTCATCGCCCTCGCCCTCGGGGGCTTCGGCATCGGCCTGACGGAGTTCGTCATCGCCGGCCTCATCAGCACCGTCGCCACCGACATGGCGGTCAGCATCCCGACGGCCGGCTACCTCATCAGCGGCTACGCCCTCGCGGTCGTCGTCGGCGCGCTGGTCCTGACGCCGGTCCTCGGGTCCTGGCGGCCCAAGCGGGCGCTCCTCGCGCTCATGGTCCTCTTCGTCCTCGGCAACGCGCTGTCGGCGGTCGCCACCGGCTACGGGATGCTGCTCGCCGGACGCGTCGTCGCGGCGCTCGCCCACGGCGCCTTCTTCGGGATCGGCTCGGTGCTCGCCGCCTCCCTCGTCCCGGCGGACCGTCGGGCGGGAGCCATCTCGATCATGTTCGGCGGCCTCACCCTCGCCAACGTCCTCGGCGTCCCGCTCGGGACGTTCGTCGGGCAGCAATGGGGCTGGCGTGCGACCTTCGCGCTCGTCGCCGTCGTCGGGGTCGTCGCAGCCGCGGGCATCGCGGTCCTCGTGCCCGACACCGGTGAGTCCGCCGGAGGGCAGGGCACGTTGCGCGCGGAGCTCGCCGCCTTCCGCAACCGCCAGGTGTGGTTCTCGCTGGCCATGACCGTCCTCGTCTTCGGCGGCATGTTCGGCGCCTTCATGTACGTCGAGCCCCTCCTGACGCGCGTCACCGGGTTCGACGAGTCGGCGGTGCCGTGGCTGCTCGTCCTCTTCGGCGTCGGACTCTTCGCCGGCAACCTGCTCGGTGGCCGCTGGGCCGACCGGGCCCTGACCCGCACACTCGTCGCGCTGACCCTGGCCCTCGCGGTCTCGCTCGTCGCCTTCGCCCTGCTGGCGGGCAGCATGGCGGGCTCGGCGGCGATGCTGCTCGCCATGGGCTTCTTCGGCTTCGCGACGGTACCGGGACTGCAGATGCGGGTCCTGACCCATGCGACGGGGGCGTCGACGCTGGCCTCGTCGGCCAACATCGCGGCCTTCAACGTCGGCAACTTCCTCGGCGTCTGGGTCTCCGGGCTCGCCATCAGTGCCGGTCTCGGCTGGACGTCCCCGCTCTGGGTGGGCGCGGCCTTCGCGACGCTGGGACTCGTCGTCCTCCTCGCCGCGAGCGGGCCCCTCGGTCAGAGCGCGGCGGCCACCGACCGGCCGGCAGTGCGGCCGCTGAAGAGGCAGCCGCCGAGGAAGGTGCCCTCGAGGGAGTTGTAGCCGTGCATGCCGCCCCCGCCGAAGCCGCTCACCTCGCCCGCGGCATACACCCCGGCCAACGGCTCACCGCCGGGCCGGAGCACCCGGCCCGCGAGGTCGGTCTCGAGACCGCCGAGCGTCTTGCGGGTCAGGATGTTGAGGCGCACGGCGATGAGCGGGCCCGCCTTCGGGTCGAGCAGCTTGTGCGGTGTCGCGACACGGATCAGCTTGTCCCCGCGGTAGTTCCGCGCACCGCGGATCGCGGTGACCTGGGCGTCCTTGGTGAAGTCGTTGTCCATCTCGTTGTCGCGCGCGACGATGGTGCGCCGCAGTGACTCGACGTCGATGAGCTCGTCGCCGGTGAGGGCGTTCATGCCCCGGACGAGCTCGTCGAGCGTGTCGGCCACGACGAAGTCCTCGCCGTGCTGCTTGAACGCCTCGACGGGGGCGGGTGCACCCTTGCGGGCCCGGCCGAGGACCTGCTTGACGTCCTTGCCGGTGAGATCGGGGTTCTGCTCCGATCCGGAGAGGGCGAACTCCTTCTCGATGATGCGCTGGGTCAGCACGAACCACGAGTAGTCGTGCCCGCTGCGCATGATGTGGCCCAGGGTGCCGAGGGTGTCAAAGCCGGGGAAGTACGGCGCCGGGAAACGTCGTCCGCGTGCGTCGAGCCACAGGGACGAGGGCCCGGGCAGGATGCGGATGCCGTGGTTGTCCCACACGGGGTCCCAGTTGCGCAGGCCCTCGGTGTAGTGCCACATCCGGTCGGGGTTGATGACGTGGCCGCCGGCAGACTGCGTGATGCCGAGCATCCGGCCGTCGACGTGCGCGGGGACGCCCGCGACCATCCGGGCCGGGGGCGAGCCGAGCCGCTCGGGCCAGGCGCGACGCACGAGGTCGTGGTCCCCGCCGATGCCGCCGCTCGTCACGATGACGGCCTGGGCCGTGATCTCGAAGTCGCCGACCTCTTCCCGGCTGCTCGGCCGGCCCCGGTCGACCCCGTCCGGCGCGAGGAGGCGACCGCGTACGCCGGTGACCGTGCCCGCGGTCTCGACGAGCTCGTCGACGCGGTGACGGAAGGCGAAGGTGACCCGGCCGCTCGCCACGGCCGCCCGGACCCGTCGCTCGAAGGGCTCGACGAGTCCCGGACCGGTGCCCCACGTGATGTGGAAGCGCGGCACCGAGTTGCCGTGGCCGTCGGCCCGGCCGTCACCGCGCTCGGCCCAGCCGACGACGGGGAAGAGCCGGTGGCCCTGCTCGTGGAGCCACGAGCGCTTCTCCCCGGCCGCGAAGTGGAGGTACGCCTCGGCCCACTTGCGCGGCCAGAAGTCCTCGTCACGGTCGAACTGGGCCGAGCCCATCCAGTCCTGTGTCGCGAGCTCGAGGCTGTCCTTGATCCCCATCCGCCGCTGCTCGGGGCTGTCGACGAGGAAGAGCCCGCCGAAGCTCCAGAAGGCCTGGCCGCCGAGCGACTGCTCGCCCTCCTGGTCGACGAGCACGACCCGCTTGCCGCGGTCGGCGAGCTCAGCGGTGGCGACGAGTCCGGCCAGGCCGGCTCCCACGACGACGACGTCGGCATCCATGCGTCAGATCATGTCATCTCCCGCGTCACTGGCCGGTGGCGCCGTCGAGGCACTCGCGGAGCAGGTCCGCGTGACCGCAGTGACGGGCGTACTCCTCGATGAGGTGGACGAGGACCTCGCGCAGGTTGATCGGGTTCGTCGGGTCGAGGCTGACGAGGTCGAGCGACTCGGCCGCGGCCACGAAGGCGTCGCCGTTGGCCGTCTCCGTGCGCCAGCTGGCCCAGGCCTCCTCGACGACGGCGTCCTCGCCGACGGCGCCGGTGAAGTCGGCGTCGCGGTCGTCGGCCCGGCGATAGAGGTAGGGGGTGTCCTCCCCGGCCATGACGCGCCTCCACCACGTCTGCTCGACCTGGGCGAGGTGGCGCACGAGTCCGAGCAGTGACATCGTCGACGGGGGCACCGAGCGCGTCGCGAGCTGCTCGGGGGTCAGGCCGGAACACTTCAGCTCCAGCGTGAGGCGGTAGTTCGCGAGGTAGTCGAGCAGGGTCGTGCGCTCGTCCCCGAGGAGCGCCTCCTGCGTCCGCGGGTCGTCCTCGGGGTCGACCCACATGTCGGGATACGTCTTTCCGGCCATGCCGCCATCGTGGTGCCCGGGGGCGTCGCGCGCCAACGGGTATCAAGGGGGCGGCATACGCTGTCGGCGAATCTGCCCGTGGCAGAGCGGGACTCCCATCTGCATGCGGCCGCGTCACGCTGGGAGCATGACCGAACCACTCACGCCCTCGCCGCTCGACGACCAGCTGTCGATGCAGCTGCTGCACCAACGGATCATCGTCCTCGGGGCCGAGGTCGACGACCCGATCGCCAACCGGATCACGGCCCAGCTGCTCCTGCTCTCGGCCCGCGACCCGCGCGCCGACATCAGCCTCTACGTGAACAGCCCCGGCGGCTCCGTCACCGCGGGCCTGGCCATCTACGACACGATGCGGCTCATCCCCAACGACGTCTCCACTCTCGCAGTGGGATTCGCGGCCTCGATGGGCCAGTTCATCCTCGGCGCAGGCACACCCGGCAAGCGCTTCGCCCTACCCAATGCGCGGATCATGATGCACCAGCCGTCCGCCGGCATCCAGGGGACGGCCGCCGACGTCGAGGTCCAGGCCGCGAACCTCCTGGCCGTCAAGCGCCGGGTCAACGAGCTGCAGGCCGAGCACACGGGCCAGACCGTCGAGCAGATCACCCGCGACAGCGAGCGCGACCGCTGGTTCAGCGCCGAGGAGGCGGCGGCGTACGGCATCGTCGACCACGTCGTCAGCTCACTCGCGGACGTCCGCCCCGGCGGCGCCGAGCGGAAGGTGGGACTGCGATGAGCAGCTACACGATCCCGTACGTCGTCGAGCGCACGCCGGGGGGGGAGCGCAGCTTCGACATCTACAGCCGCCTCCTCCAGGAGCGGATCATCTTCGTCGGCACGGAGATCGACGACGGTGTCGCCAACGTCGTCATGGCCCAGTTGCTCCACCTCTCCTACGTCGCTCCCGACCGAGAGGTGTCGCTCTACGTCAACAGCCCGGGCGGCTCGTTCACGGCGCTCATGGCCGTCTACGACACGATGCAGCTCGTCCAGGCCCCGGTCGCGACGTACTGCCTCGGGCAGGCGGCCTCGGCCGCCGCGGTGCTCCTCGCGGCGGGGGAGCCGGGGCGCCGCTTCGCCCTGCGTCACTCGCGGGTCCTGCTGCACCAGCCCTCCGCGGGCGGCCAGGGGACGGTGAGCGACCTCGCCCTGCAGGCCGACGAGCTCCTCCGGGTGCGCGCGCAGGTCGAGGAGGTGCTGAGCCACCACACCGGCCGGTCGGTCGACCAGCTCCGCCTCGACACCGACCGGGACAAGGTGCTGACGGCCCAGCAGGCCGTGGAGTTCGGCGTCGTCGACCACGTCATCGAGCGGGCGACGGAGGTGGCGCCCGTCGGGGCATGAGGTGAACCGGGCGATTCCATGGACAGGGCCCGGCGGGTGGTGCCACAGTGCTGAGTGCAAGGCCGAGCGACCCGGCGCCGAGGGCCCTCGAACGTCTGTCCATCCTCGCCCGCCCCCGGCCCGCCCACCGTCCGACAGCGACGGGTCATGCCCCGGACGGGCTCCACTTCCGCGAAGGGGAGCTCATGGCTGGTTCTCGTAGGTCGCGCCTCATGCGCATCAGTTCCATCTCCGTCCCGATCCTCGCCCTCGCCGCCCTCGGGCTGCCGGCGACCCAGGCCCAGGCCGAGTCCGGCTCGAGCGCCCACCTCGTCGGCACGTCGACGGCCGCGACCGGGGCCTTCACCCCGTCCGGCAGCGGCGACGCCACCGACGAGGAGTTCATGGGCGAGCCCGACGAGGCCGACGGCGACGCCGGCCCGCCCGCCTTCCCCGGCGTCATCAGCGACCGCAGCCTCTCGAACGGTCACGGCAGCGGGTCGAGCATCTCCGTCAAGAGCGGTCAGAAGGCCAAGTCGAACCCCCAGCTCGGGACGTCGTTCGAGGGTCTCAACCTCTTCCAGCAGAGGTATGCCCGTGGTGGCAACCAGTTCACCGTCGAGCCGCCCGACCAGGCTCTCTGCGTGGGCAACGGCTACGTCCTCGAGGCCGTCAACGACGTGCTCAACGTCTACGACAAGCAGGGCAGCTCGGTGCTGCCGGACAACACGGCGACGAACATCGTCAGCGGCTTCCCGACCGACGTGCACCACGCCGTCGACCTCAACTCGTTCTTCGGCTACGCACCGGCGATCAACCGGTCCACCGGTGTGCGCGCCCAGAACATCACCGATCCCGTCTGCCTCTTCGACGCGGCCACGCAGCGCTTCTTCGTCGCGGTCCTGACGCTCGAGACGACCCCCGCCGGGGCACTCACGCTCGAGAACCACGTCGACATCGCGGTGAGCCGGACGTCCGACCCGCGCGGGACGTGGAACATCTTCAGGTTCGACGCGACGCACGACGGCACCGACATCGGCGGCACGGGCGGCAACGTCGGCCCCTACCTCGGCGACTACCCGCACATCGGGGCCGACGCCAACGGCATCTACGTCACGACGAACGCGTACCCGTGGAACGGCAGCGGCTTTGCCGGCGCCCAGATCTACGCCCTGTCCAAGGCGCAGCTCGCGGCCGGCGCCGCCACGGTGTCGATGCAGCACATCGACACGTCGGGCACCGTCCCGTTGCCGAGTGACGCCGGCGCGACGCAGCCGGGCTTCACGGTCTGGCCGGCCCAGTCGCCGGGGACCGGCTCCTACGAGCTCGGGGCCAACGGCACCGAGTACTTCCTCAGCTCCACCGCCGCGGACGAGGCCACCCACCCCGTCGCTGGTACGGGTGGCAACTACGTGTCGAGCACCGTCGTCGTGTGGGCGCTGACCAACACGGCCTCGCTCGCCTCGGCCACGCCCGCGCTGTCGCTCAGCAACAAGGTCGTGCCGTCCGAGACGTACGCCATCCCGCCCAAGGCGAAGCAGCCGGGGGCCGGGACCGCACCGACCACGGATACTCCCCAGGGCCGCTGCATCAACGACACGACGACGTCGACCATCGCCGGCACCGGGTGCTGGAGGCTCCTCTTCGCCGGCGAGCCGGCCCACAACGAGGTCGTCTCGACCCCGGACTCCAACGACACCCGCATGCAGCAGGTGACGTATGCCAACGGGAAGCTGTGGGGCGCCCTCGACACCGCGCTCAACCCGGACAACGGGGCCCAGCGCGCCGGCATCGCCTGGTTCGTCGTCAAGCCGACGGTCGCCACGGGCTCCGTGACGGCGAAGATGGCACTGCAGGGCTACCTCGGCAAGGCCGGCGCCGACCTGACCTACCCGGCCATCGGCGTCACGTCGAGCGGTCGCGGGGTCATGGCGTTCAGCTACACCGACGCGACGACCTACCTGAGCGCCGGGTATGCCGCCATCGACGCCCTCGTGGGCACCGGACCCATCTCGATCGCCGCGGCGGGCAAGGCCACCGACGACGGGTTCACGAGCTACAAGGCCCAGGTCGGCAGCCCGCCGCGCACGCGCTGGGGTGACTACGGTGCCGCGGCGGTGGACGGCAGCACCGTGTGGATCGCCAGTGAGTACGTCGCGAGCGCCTGCGACTACGCGACGTGGGGTGGCCGCTTCTTCGGAGGCACCACCGGCGACAACAAGCTCGGCACCTGTGCGGCCTCCCCGGGGGCAGCAGGGTCGCGCACCGCGCTCGGCAACTGGTCGACGCGGATCAGCCAGGTGACGCCGTAGCGCCATCGGGCAGGGGACGGGTGGCGGTGGCGCAGGGAGGCGCCACCGCCACCCTGTCCTGAGCAGCGTCCGCCGCGGCACGCCCACGTCCGGCGCGAAGTCCGGGTGCATGGGGAGTGCTCCCCATGCTCTCGGCGCGCGCCGGTAGCGCGCCTCCGACAGTCTCGACGTGCAGGAACAGGCACCTCACGAAAGGGACATCGCATGCGCAGGAACCGACTGACCCATGTCATCGCCGCCGTCGCCCTCGCTCTCGGAGGCCTCGGCGTCGCCACGGCCACGGTGACGGCCACAGCACCGGCCGCCCACGCCGACGAGTGCTACTCGTGGCCCCGCACCCTCAACTCCGGTACGTCCGGCGCCGACGTCACACAGCTGCAGATCCGTGTCGCCGGCTGGGTGCCACGCGGGCAGGTCATGGGCGTCGACGGCTCCTTCGGGGCACAGACCAAGACGGCCGTCGCCAACTTCCAGAAGGCATACGGCCTCACCGCCGACGGCATCGCCGGCCCGGCGACCTTCTCGAAGATCTACGCCCTGCAGGACCCGGACTGCTCGCCACTCCACTTCACCTACGCCGAGGCCAGCTACAACTGCGGTCGGGGCTTCACGGGCACGGCGGCCAACAAGGAGAACATGAAGCGCGCCCTCTGGCGGGCCGAGGCGCTGCGCCACCAGCTCGGCGACCACCCGCTCACCGTGACGTCGGGCTTCCGCGACGCGACGTGCAACGCGTCTGTCGGTGGGGCGAGCAACAGCGTGCACCTGAGCGGTGGCGCCCTCGACCTCGTCCCGGGTGACAGCGCGACCTCGATCTGCAGCATCGCCAAGCAGGCCCGCTACGCCGGGTTCGGCGGCATCTTCGGGCCCGGCTACCCGGCGCACGACGACCACGCCCACGTCGACATCCGGTCGAGCATCGCCTGGGACGCCGACGCGTGCGCCGGCTGGTGACGGTGAACGCCGCGCCCGCCCTGGGTCGTCGCTCCCTCCTCGTCGGCGCCCTCGGCGTCGGCGCGGCGGGAGCCCTCGGGGTCGCCAAGGCGACCCCCTCGAACGCGGCCGTCGCGGCGGTCGCGGCCGTCGCCCGCCCGACCATCGCGTCGTGCGCGACGTGGGGTGCCCAACCGGCGACGGGCACGGTGAGCATGACCGGGCCGCCGCAGAAGATCCTCGTCCACCACACCGCCTCGGCCAACACGACCGACTACTCGCAGGCAGCGGCATACTCCCTCGCCCGCAACATCCAGCAGTGGCACTTCGCCCGGGGGTGGATCGACTCGGGACAGCAGTTCACGATCAGCCGTGGCGGCTACGCCATGGAGGGTCGCCACCGGTCGATCGAGGGGCTGGGGTCGGGGTCGAGCACCGTCTTCCCGCTCGGCGCCCACTGCACCGGGCAGAACTCGACGTCGATCGGCATCGAGAACGAGGGCACCTACACGTCCGCCCTGCCGACGACGGCGCAGTGGAACGCGCTCGTCACGCTCTGCGCCTACCTGTGCCAGACGTACGGTCTGGGTCCGGAGGACATCTACGGTCACCGCGACTTCCTCGACACCGACTGCCCGGGAGACGCGTTCTACGCCAAGCTCCCCCAGCTGCGCTCCGAGGTGGCGGCCCGGCTCGGCACGAGCAACCCGCCGCCGGCGCCGACGCGCACGTGGCCGACGCTCCAGCAGGGCACCAGCGGCTTCCGGGTCACCACGGCGCAGTACCTCCTGCGCCACTCCGGTCGCTCGCTCACGGTGGACGGTGCCTTCGGGTCGGGCACCAAGGCGGTGGTCGTGTCCTTCCAGCAGTCCAAGGGCCTGACCGCCGACGGCGTCATCGGCGCCGCGACGTGGGAGGCGCCCCTGGCGGTCACGTGCAGCCAGGGCCAGACCTCCGACGCGGTGCGCGGGGTCCAGACCGCCCTCACCGCGCAGGGGTATGCCGTCTCGGTCGACGGCGTGTTCGGCCCGGGCACCGCCTCGGCCGTGAAGTCCTTCCAGACCGCCCACGCCCTCGACGCCGACGCGGTCGTGGGTCCCAACACGTGGAGCAGGCTGCTCGCGTAGATCGGAGGATCAGATGAAGACCACCACCACCCGCAGGGGCCTCGCCGGGCTCCTCGCCGCTGCAGCGGTCGCCGTGCTCGGCGTCGTCGCGGCGCCGAGCGCCCTGGCCGCCTCGAACGACGAGATCGCCTTCGACTACTTCGTGTCCAAGGGTCTGACCGAACGCCAGTCCGCCGGCGTCGTCGGCAACCTCATCCAGGAGTCGGGCAGCCCGATCAACCCCTACGCCAACCAGCCGGGCGGCCCCGGGATGGGTATCGCCCAGTGGAGCGAAGGTGGGCGCTGGGACACCGACTCCCGCGACAACATGGTCTGGTACGCCGGCCTCAGCGGGCGCAGCCGCTATGCGCTCGCGGCCCAGCTCGACTTCACGTGGTACGAGCTGTCGACGTTCTCCTCCTACGGTCTCGCCGACCTCAGGTCGTCGACGTCGGTGAGCACGGCCACGACCGTCTTCATGCAGAAGTTCGAGCGGTGCGGCACGTGCGCGACGACCCAGCGCATCGCGTACGCCAACGACGTGCTGTCGAAGTACGGCACCGGCGGCACGGGCGGCGGCACGACGGAGACGAGCCTGCCGATGTTGCGCAGCGGCAGCAGCGGGACGGCCGTACGCACCCTGCAGTACATGCTGAGGGCGTCGGGCCGCAGCGTCTCCGCCGACGGGTCCTTCGGCCCCGCAACGGATTCCGCCGTGCGCACCTACCAGTCCGCCAACGGGCTGTCCGTCGACGGCGTCGTCGGCAACAACACGTGGTACTCGCTGCTGCCCGTGCTGCGCCAGGGCGCGAGCGGCGAGGCCGTCACGGGCCTGCAGCGCGAGCTCGTCGACGCCGGCTACGCGTTGACCGTGGACGGGTCGTTCGGCTCGGCGACGTACTCCGCCGTGCGCGCCTACCAGTCCAGGACCGGCCTGGTCGTCGACGGGGTCGTCGGCACCAACACGTGGGGCAGCCTCATCGACTGATCCGGCTCCCGTCGCCGACGGGCCCGGTGCCGCTCACGCGACGAGCAGCACCGGGCCCGTCGCTGCGTCCGAGGGGGTCGCGATGCTCGACCCGACGCGCGAGGTGAGGTCGAGGACGCGACCACCGGTGCCCTCGGAGGTGAGCTCGCGCAGCTCACGGTGCGCGGCGCCGACGAGGCCGGTGATGCTGGAGCCGAGGGCGACGCACACCGCCTCGAGCACCTCGGAGGACGGCTCCTTGAGCCCCCGCTCCACCTCGGAGAGGTAGGCGACCGAGATGCCGGCGCGCGCGGCGACCTCGGCGAGGGTGCGTCCCTGGCGGGTGCGCAGGCCGCGGAGGAGTCGTCCGTAGACCTCGCGCAGCAACGGCGTCCGGAGGGTGGTCTGACGGCGCGGGGCCAGCTGGGTCATGGCGGTCTCCGATCTCGGTGCGTCCGTCCAGCGTCGCACGCGAGCTCTCGGATCGTGCCGACTGCGGCAGCCGACGCCGTACGCCGTGGGCGAACTCGCCAAACATGTTGACGGCGTTCACTTCGTCGATGAGGCTTGTCGGTGGTGACGTCTAAGGTCGTCGCACGTCGCAACTCACACCTCGTCCCACAGGCACGACTCACCCGGGGAGCCCGCACATGACCATCACCACCGACGCGCGCGCCGCGCGCGACCGGTCCACAGGTCCGGCCATCGAGGCCGAGCACCTCGTCAAACGCTTCGGCGACATGACCGCCGTCGACGACGTCAGCTTCACCGTGCCCCAGGGCACGGTCCTCGGTCTGCTCGGCCCCAACGGTGCCGGCAAGACCACCACCGTCCGC
Organism: Terracoccus sp. 273MFTsu3.1; assembly: GCF_000383675.1. GTDB lineage: Bacteria > Actinomycetota > Actinomycetes > Actinomycetales > Dermatophilaceae > Terrabacter. The sequence goes on from NZ_KB911820.1 coordinate 571,594, forward strand.
ATGATGACGACCCTGAGCATCCCGACGAGCGGCTCGGCCCGCGTCGCCGGCCACGACGTCGCGCGCGAGCCCGAGCTGGTCCGCCGCAGCATGGGTCTCACCGGTCAGGCGGCCACGGTCGACGAGCTGCTCACCGGTCGCGAGAACCTCCGGATGATGGGCTCGCTCTACGGCCTGCCGAGCGGTGAGGTGCGCCGTCTGTCCTCCGAGCTGCTCGAGCGCTTCTCGCTCACCGACGCCGGCAACAAGGTGGTCAAGGACTACAGCGGCGGCATGCGGCGCCGGCTCGACCTCGCGGTCAGCCTCATCGCCACGCCGCCCGTCCTCTTCCTCGACGAACCGACGACGGGTCTCGACCCGCGCAGCCGCGTCGAGCTGTGGGACGTGCTGCGTGGCCTCGTGCGCGACGGCACGACGCTGCTCCTCACGACGCAGTACCTCGAGGAGGCCGACCAGCTGGCCGACCGCATCGTCGTCATCGACCACGGGCGCATCATCGCCCAGGGCACGCCGCTCGAGCTCAAGGACCAGTCGGGCAAGGCCGCCATCGTCCTGACGGTGTCGCACGCCGACCAGCTCGAGCCGGCACGCGCCCTGCTCGCTGCCCACGTCCCCGAGGTGCACGTCGACGTGGCGGCCCGTCAGCTGACCGCCCCGGCCGACGGGCTGTCCGACATGACACGAGTCGCGACGGTGTTCGAGCGCAGCGAGATCGTCCTCGACGACCTGGGTCTGCAGCGGCCCAGCCTCGACGACGTCTTCCTCAGCCTCACCGGCCACCGCGCCGAGCCGCCCTCCGGCGACGGCGCCGAGTCCTCCACCGAGCCCAGCACGCAGATCGAGGAGCAGCGATGACCGACTCCGCCGTCAAGGACGCCACCCGTGTGGCCCACGTCGAGCCCCACGACTTCGAGCCGCCGGGCTTCGTCCGTCAGGTCACGACGATGGTGTGGCGCAGCCTGAAGCACATCAAGCGACAGCCCGAGATGCTCACCGACGTCACGATCCAGCCGGTCATGTTCGTGTTGCTCTTCGCCTTCGTCTTCGGAGGCTCGATCGTCATCCCCGGCTTCAACTACCGGGAGTGGCTGATGCCGGGGATCATGGCCCAGACCATGGCCTTCTCGGCGTTCATCGTGGCGATCGGCCTCAACATGGACCTCGGCAAGGGCATCATCGACCGGTTCCGGTCGCTGCCGATCTCGAGGGGCTCGGTCCTCGTCGGACGCAGCATCTACAGCATCATCCACTCGAGCATCGGCATCTTCGTCATGTCGCTCACGGGCCTCGCGATCGGCTGGCGCATCCACAACGGCGTCGGCAAGGCCCTGCTCGCCTTCGCGCTGCTGCTGCTCTTCGGCTTCGCCATGATCTGGGTCGGCATCCTCGTCGGCTCCTCGATGCGCTCGCCCGAGGCCGTCAACGGCCTGATGTTCACGACGATCTTCCCGATCACGTTCCTGGCCAACACCTTCGCCCCGACCGTGGGCATGGCCGGCTGGTTGCGGACCATCGCGGAGTGGAACCCGATCAGCTCACTCGTCCAGGCCATGCGTGAGCTGTGGGGCAACGGGCCCGAGGCGCTGCCCGACGCCGCCCTGCCCCTGCACCACCCGGTCCTCACGACGGTGATCTGGTCGGTCGCGATCACCGCCGTCGTCGCCCCGCTGGCGGTGCGTGCCTTCATCCGCCGCACGACCGACTGAGGGCAGGAGCGACTCGGCCCCGGGTCCGGCCTCAGGTCAGCCGGCCGGCATGCAGCGGATGACGGTGACGTCGCCCTCGAGGCGCACGGCCCCGGCTCCGTACGGCAGGAGCAGCACGTCGCCCCGCGCCACCTCGGTGGTGCGGGGCGCGTCCGTTCCCGTCGTCAGCCGGCCCTGGCCGTCGACCACGACGACGACGGCGAACGCCGCCGCGCCGTCGGCCGGGGCTCCCCGCGTCGCGCTCAGCACCTCGGCCCGGAAGAACTCCGCGGCCTGATCCGGCAGCGCGTGGCCCGCACCCGTCACGTCGACCCAGCGCCGCCGCAGCGCGGCGAGGCCCTCGGCGGTCAGGGGCCCCCGGTCGACGCTCTCGAGGGCGCGCGGGACCGTGAGCCCGAGGAAGGCGTGCGCCTCCTCCAGCCCGAAGCGCCGGTGCTCGAGCATGACCGAGAGGTCGGTCGGCTCCTGCAGCTCGAGGACGAACACGCCCTCACCGATCGCATGGGGCTGGCCGCCGGGCACGAGCAGGGCGTCCCCCGGCGACACCTCGATCCGGTTGAGCGCGGCGAGGAGGCGCTCGTCCTGGGCCTCGACGAGCTCGGCCAGCTCGTCCGGAGGCAGCTCGTCGCGGAAGCCCAGCCAGACGCAGGCACCCGGTTCCGCGTCGAGGACGATCCAGGCCTCCGTCTTGCCGTGGTCGCAGTCGAGGTGGGCCGCGGCGAAGGCGCGGTCGGGATGGGAGTGGACGGGCAGGCGCTCTCCGGCGTCGAGCAGCTTCGTCAGGAGTCCCGGCTCGATGCCGTGGCGGGTCACGTGGTCGGTCCCGAGCCAGTGGTCGGGGTCGGCGGCCAGGGCGTCGGGCAGCGGCGTGCCGTCGGCGAGCACCGTGACCCCGTCACCGCCCTCGGCGAAGAGGCGCGTCGTCGACGCCAGCCAGTCCTCGGGACGGTGGTCGTCGAAGGCCTCCGGCACCTCGAGGCCCCGGAAGGCGAGGATGCGCTCGCCGCCCCGGTAGAACCGGTGGGGCGTGTTGGGCGGCAGGCGGGTCGGGTCGGACACGGTGGTCTGGGACACGGGGCTGGTGCTCCTCGGTTCGGTCATCGGGTCGGGGTGCCGCGGCGGACGCCCGAGGCGCGGACGATGAGCCGCGTCGGCATGACGACGGTCTGTGCCTGCGACTCGTCGCCGAGCAGACGGGCGAAGAGCTGCTGGGCGGCCTTCTGTCCCATGGCCGCCGGGTCCTGGTGGACGACGGTGACCGGGGGGTCGATGAGGGCGGCGAGCTCGAAGTCGTCGTAGCCGACGAGCGACAGCGGGAGTCGCAGCTCGCGCAGGGCGAGGAGGGCTGCGAGGGTGATCCGGTTGTTGCCGGTGATGACCGCGGTGATCGGCTCCGGGCCGGTCGCCCACTGGCTCAGCGACTCGTGCACGGAGGCCGGACTGTGCGGACCCATGGAGACACGTGGGGTCGTGGGCAGTCCGAGGCTCTGCTGCGTCGTGACGAAGGCGTCGCGGCGTTGCCGTGCCGTCCAGAACGCCGGGTCGTCGCCGTAGAAGGCGATGTTGCGGTGCCCGTGCGCGACGAGGTGCTCGACAGCGCTGCGGATGCCGCCGTGGTTGTCACTGAGGATCGTGTCGCGCGGGGTGCCCCGGACGGGACGATCCATGTAGACGATCGGGGTGTGGCTCGCCTCGAGCACGGCGTCCGAGGACGCGCTCTCGTCGGCCGGGACGACGACGATGCCGTCGACGCGGCGGTTCACGAGCGCCTCGATGACGGCGCGCTCACGTGACGGGGAGCCCTCCGCCGACGCGGTGATGAGCTGGTGCTGGCGGATGCGCGCCTCGCGCTCGACGGCCGCGCCGACCTGCGAGTAGAAGGGGTTGGCGAGGTCCTCGACGACGAGGGCGATGGTGAACGTACGCCCCTGACGCATGAGGCGGGCGCCGTCGTGGCGGCGGAAGCCGAGTCGCTCGATGACGGCCCGCACCCGCTCGGCCGTGTCAGGACGCACCCCCGGCTCGTGGTTGACCACGCGCGAGACGGTCTTGACCGAGACGTGCGCCTCGGCGGCGACGTCGGCCATGGTCGGGCGGGCGGCTGTCCGGTGGTCAGACAACGCTGTCATGCCCGCAGTCTCGTCATCGAGCGCTCGAATGGCAACGTCAGGACCTCCTCGGGAGCCACCGCGGTGACGTTCTGTCCGATCCGATGTCCTGACCGGACAAGATCGGTTCGGGCTGTTGACGCCCTTTGTCGGGTGAGGCGAGTCTCGGCCGGGTCGGAGGCGGCTCGGGGTCGCCAGCGCCGACCTCACATTCAGCACGGCTCAACGACGAGCACGGAGGAACCCATGCCCATGAGATCCGGGATCCACAGAGGCGTCATCGCCCTGGCAGTCCTGGCCACGTCGACCGCGGGTGCGGTCGCCGGTCCTGCTTCAGCGAACGCCGCCGGCAGCCCTGCCGCGGCGCCGCTCTCAGCACCCACCGCCGTCGCCGGCGCGGGTGACTTCACGACGTCGTTCGAGACGGGTCAGCCGCAGCCGGCCCTCTCGACGGTCGAGGCCGGCCCCGCCGGCCCGCGGCAGCAGAACGTCTCCGGCACGGCCAGCGCCAACGGCAGCCTCCTCGGCTCGGTCGTCGGCGTCACCGCGAGTGCGGAGAACGCGCCGGGTGAGGTCGCGGCCAACCTCGCCGACTCCAACCCCGACAGCAAGTGGCTCGCCTTCGCCTCGAGCGGCTGGGTGCGCTACCAGCTCGGTACGCCGGCCAAGGCCGTGCGCTACTCGCTGACGTCGGCGAACGACTCCCCGGAGCGGGACCCCAAGGACTTCACGCTCCAGGGCTCGGCGGACGGCACGACGTGGACCGACCTCGACCGCCGCACGGGCATCGACTTCTCGGGACGCTTCGCCACGCGCACGTTCGACGTCACGACGGCGGGGACGTACGCGTACTACCGGCTCAACGTCACGGCGATCCACTCCGGCGGCACGGTCCAGCTCGCCGACTGGGACCTCTCCGACGGCAGCACCGGTTCCGGCCCGGCGACGCCGATGAAGACGATCGTCGGCTCGGGTCCCATCTCGGGCTTCAACATCAAGCCGCTCGTCGGCTGGACCGGCGTCAAGGCGCTGCGCTACTCCGGTGGACACACCGCCGACGGCCGCGGATACGCGTGGAACCGGCTCTTCGACGTCAACCTGCCGGTCACCTCGCGGACCCAGCTGAGCTACAAGATCTTCCCCGACATGATCGCGGGCGACCTCGAGTACCCGTCCACGTATGCCGCCCTCGACGTCCGCTTCACCGACGGCACGTACCTGTCCGACCTCGGCGCCGACGACCAGCACGGCGTCGCGGGCAGCCCGAGCGGCCAGGGCAAGGGCAAGATCCTCTACGCCAACCAGTGGAACGCCGTCTCGCTCGACGTCGGCAAGGTCGCCGCGGGCAAGACGATCGACCGCGTCCTCGTCGGCTACGACAACGTCGGAGGTGCGACGAAGGACACCCGCTTCGGCGGCTGGATCGACGATGTCGCGGTCCAGGCTGACCCGGCGGTCATCGACGGCTCTGACCTGACGAACTACGTCGACGTGCGACGCGGCACCAACGCCTCCGGCGGCTTCTCGCGTGGCAACAACCTGCCGATCAGCGCGGTGCCCAACGGCTTCACGTTCTTCACCCCGGTGACGAGCGCCAACTCGCAGTCGTGGGAGTACTACTACCAGTCGCAGAACAACGCGGCGAATCTCCCTGTCCTGCAAGGCCTTGCGGTCTCGCACGAGCCGAGCCCGTGGATGGGTGACCGCAACCAGATGTCGGTCATGCCGTCCATCGCGACGGACACCCCGACGGGCAGTGCGTCCGGCCGCGGTCTCGCCTTCGACCACGCGACCGAGGTCGCCCACCCGGACTACTACAAGGTGGCCCTCGCCGGCGGCCTGACCGCCGAGACGGCCCCGGCCGACCACGGCGGCGTCTACCGGTTCACCTTCCCCGCCGCGGCGAGCAAGGGCAGCCTCGTCGTCGACACCATCGACGACAACGGCACCTTCACCGTCGACGCGGCCACCGGCACCATGACGGGCTGGGTCGACAACGGCAGCGGCCTGTCCGCCGGCCGCAGCCGGATGTTCGTCTATGGCACCTTCGACCGGCCCGCCACGGCGGTGGGCACGGCGCCGGGTGGTCACACGGGCACCCGCTACGCCTCCTTCGACACGAGCACGAGCAAGCAGGTCGTGCTCAAGCTCTCGACGTCGTTCCTCTCGCTCGACCAGGCGAAGAAGAACCACGCCCTCGAGCTCGCGTCCCGCGACTTCGACGCGGTGCGTGCCGCGGCGAAGACCGCCTGGAACGCCCGCCTCGGCGTCGTCAACGTCAAGGGCGCCAACGACAGCGAGCGGACGACGCTCTACTCGAACCTGTACCGGCTCAACCTCTACCCGAACAGCCAGTTCGAGAACACCGGCACGGCTGCGGCCCCCCGCTACCAGTACGCGAGCCCGGTTGCGGCCAAGAGCGGTTCGGCGTCGGCGACGACGACGAACGCCGCCGTCAAGGACGGCAAGATCTACGTCAACAACGGCTTCTGGGACACCTACCGCACCGTGTGGCCGGCCTACAGCCTGCTCTACCCGGAGGTGGCGGCCGAGATCGCCGACGGCTTCGTGCAGCAGTACCGCGACGGTGGCTGGGTCGCACGGTGGAGCTCGCCGGGCTACGCCGACCTCATGACCGGCACGAGCTCCGACGTCGCCTTCGCCGACGCGTACGCCAAGGGCGTCAAGCTGCCCGACCCGCTCGCGGCATACGACGCCGCCCTCAAGAACGCGACGGTCCTGCCGACGTCGAGCGCGGTCGGTCGCAAGGGTCTCGACACGTCCACCTTCCTCGGCTACACGAGCACCGACACGGGCGAGAGCGTCTCGTGGGGTCTCGAGGGCCTCGTCAACGACTTCGGCATCGGCACCATGGCGGCCAAGCTCGCCAAGGACCCGGCCACGCCGACGTCGCGCCGCGCGCAGCTCACCGAGGAGTCCGCGTACTTCCTCGAGCGGGCGACGCACTACGGCAACCTCTTCAACCCGAAGGTCGGCTTCTTCCAGGGTCGTGCCGCCGACGGCACCTTTCCGTCGAGCTTCGACCCGGAGGACTGGGGCGGCGACTACACCGAGACGAACGCCTGGAACTTCGCCTTCCACGCTCCGTTCGACGGCAACGGCCTCGCCAACCTCTACGGCGGCCGTGACGCGCTCGCGAAGAAGCTCGACACCTTCTTCTCGACGCCCGAGACGGCGACGAAGCCCGGCGGCTACGGCGGCGTCATCCACGAGATGCTCGAGGCGCGCGACGTCCGCATGGGCCAGCTCGGCCAGAGCAACCAGGTGAGCCACCACATCGCCTACATGTACGACTGGACCGGCCAGCAGTGGAAGACGGCCGAGAAGGTCCGAGAGATCATGCGTCGCCTCTACGTCGGCGGCGAGATCGGCCAGGGCTACCCCGGCGACGAGGACAACGGCGAGATGTCGGCGTGGTACGTCCTGTCCTCGCTCGGCATCTACCCGCTGCAGGTCGGCTCGGCCAACTGGGCCATCGGCTCGCCGAAGTTCGACCAGGTGACGGTCAAGCGCACGCAGGGTGACCTCGTCGTCAACGCTCCCGGCAACTCCGAGCACAACATCTACGTGCAGGGCGTCACCGTCGACGGCAAGAAGCACAAGAGCGTCTCGATCAGCCAGGACGAGCTCACCGGCCCGACCACGGTCGACTTCGCGATGGGTGCCAAGCCGTCCGACTTCGGCGCTCGCGCCCAGGATGCGCCCCCGTCGCTGACGCAGGGCACCGAGGCGCCGACGCCGCTCAAGGACGCGACCGGTCCCGGCCGCGGCTCCGCGACGGCGACCGACCTCGCGTCGGGCTCCGACGCCAAGGCCCTCTTCGACAACACGTCGCGCACCGGGGTGTCCTTCACCTCGGGCACGCCGTCGGTGACCTTCGCCCTGTCGGGCGTCGGCCAGCGGGCCACCTGGTACACCGTCACCTCCGGACCGAAGGCCGGCGACCCGTCGGCCTGGCGTCTCGAGGGCAGCAAGGACGACGGCAAGACGTGGCAGACGCTCGACACGCGCACGGGGCAGGTCTTCCCGTGGCGGGTGCAGACGCGTCCGTTCGAGATCGCGCACGCCGGCACGTTCACGACCTACCGGCTCGTCGTCACGGCGACGGCAGGCGGGGACGCCGCGAACCTGTCCGAGCTCGAGCTGCTCACCGACGGATCCAAGGCCCAGAACACCGGGCTCAAGGTCTCGGCGGCCGAGCCGTTCGAGGTCGCGGAGGACACCACGTGGTCCGGTGCCGTCGCCACCTTCTCGGGTGGCGTCGGCCAGGGCACCGACCCGTCCGCCACGGCCACGGCGACCATCGCGTGGGGTGACGGCACGAGCTCGGCGGGCACCATCGAGCCCGGTGACCTCGGCTCGTACACCGTTCGCGGCACCCACACGTGGGCCGAGCCCGGGCCGTACCAGCCCAAGGTCACCGTCACGACGGGGAACGACAGCGGCTCGGCGCTCGGCGCCGTCACCGTGCACCAGGCGTCCACGCCGGCGTATGCCGCCGGGTTCGACTCCGTGTGCTTCGGCAACGTCGGCGACGTCGTCCACTGCGACGGCAAGGACGCGGGCCTGTCCCGTGAGGCCCTGGCCGCCGCGGGCGGGGTGCCCGGCAAGCTGCTCACCGTCCCCGGGACCGACCTGCGCTACTCGATGCCGGGGATCCCGGTCGGCGAGAAGGACAACGCGACGGGTGCGGGTCAGACCCTTCCCGTGACGCTGGCACCCGGGGCGACGAGGCTGTCGCTCATCGGCACCGGCACGCAGCGCAACCAGGACACGACCGCCACGGTGCGCTTCACGGACGGCTCGACGACGAGCTACCCGGTGCAGTACGGCGACTGGTGCGGCTCGGCCCAGTTCGGCAACACGGTCGCGCTCGAGATGGCCTACCGCCTCAACGGGACGGGCACCGACGGCTGCCGCGCCAAGCTGTTCGCCACGGCTCCGCTCACGGTGCCGACCGGCAAGACGGTCGCGTCGGTGACGTTGCCGACACAGACCGGTGACCCGACGACGGCGGGGCGGATCCACGTCTTCGCCGTCGCCGACAACGGCTCGGCCCTCACCGTCGCGGCCGCGGCGGACGCCACGGCGGCGACCGGCGCCGACACCGATGTCACGCTCGGCACCGCGTCGGGTGGCGTCCCCGCCGACACCGGCTACACGGCCCGCGTCCAGTGGGGCGACGGCACCGTGACCGAGGACGCGACGGTGACGACGGCGGCCGACGGCACCGCCACCGTCACGGGGGGTCACACCTGGGGCGCCGCCGGCACCTACTCGGTGCGGGTCCTCGTCTCGGACTCCCGGTCCGACGTGCTGAGCTCGCTCACCGTCACGGTCGGCTAGCCCGGAGGCAGCACAGCAGAGCGGCGCGGGGAACACGCCTCCCCGCGCCGCTCTGCCGCGTCACCCGAGGTTGTGGTCGAAGTCCATCCGGTGGGTGCCGTCGGCGTCGACCGTGAGGCGCACCGAGCCCTCGATGCCGACGAGCTCGCCGGTCCCGCTCCCGGGGACGATGAGGCCGTACTCGTGGGCACGGTCGGTGCCGCTGGTCGAGGCGGCGTGGACGAAGTTGAACGCACCGCGGCGTCCCGCCACGGTGCCTTCGAAGGACTCCATGGCGACGTACGTGCCGACGCCGGAGCTCTGGTCGAAGGCCGACGTGAACTGGGTGACGCTGCGGCCCTCGACGTCACCGGCATACGTCTTGCGCATCCGCAGGTGCCCGGTGGGCAGGGCCGTCGTCACGTCGGGGACGTAGTCGGTGACGTCGAAGTCGGACGTCGTGAAGGTCGAGGTGCTCAGCACGCGCGCATCCGGTTGTTGTGCGGCAGGTGCTCCACCTCGGCGAGACCGAGCTCCTCGAGCAGGGGCGGCAGGTACATCCCGACGCGCCCGCGGTAGCCCTTGCGCAGGCCGTACCAGCCACCCACGGGGTTGTCGGCCGAGCGGGCCCACGCCTCCACGGTCCCCTCCTTGGCCGGCTTCTGCTCGTCGGCCGCCCCGAGCGGGACCCAGTCGCCCTGCTCCCGGAGCCACGCGTGGAGGTCGTCGACGACCCGGGCGTCATAGGTCAGCCGCGTCGAGCCCACCTGGCAGACGAGCTGCGGCGGCTCGGTGCCGTCGTCGCGGTGCATCGTGTACTCGGAGGTGCCCGGCGGGGTGCGCAGGACCCACGGGTCGTCGGTGGTTCCGGTCCCGCTCACGGGGTCCTCCTGGCTCGGGGTCGTCGTCATCACCCTTTGTACTCCCGCGTCGTCAGGATGACGTCAAGATCGCGTCAGGATGCCGCCCGAGCAGCCCCCCGCCCCGAGCGCCGGGTGTTGTGTGGGGTCATGACCACTGACTGGCTGGCCGAGCACCGCGCATCGACGCGGTGGGCCGCCCTGCTCCTGCCGATCGTCGTGGGTGCCGGCCTCGGCCTGCTCCGCGACGGGATGAACCAGAGCACCGCCGCCATGGTGCTCGTCCTGACGGTCGTCGCGGCCGCCGCCACGGGTGACCGGGTCGCCGGGGTCGCCGCGGCGCTCGCGGCCGCCGGCGCCTTCGACTTCTTCCTCACCGAGCCGTTCTACTCGCTCTCGATCCACCACCGGGACGACCTCGAGCTCGCCCTGGCGCTCGTCGTCGTGGGTCTGGCCGTCACCGAGATCGCGCTCTGGGGCCGCCGCCAGCAGGCCGCCGCCCAGCGCCGGGACGGCTACATCTCCGGCCTGACCCAGCTGCTCGACCTGCCGCCCGACACGACGGAGGACGCCCGGTCGACGGCCATCGCGACCGCGATCACCACGGTGCTCGGCGCCGACCGGTGCACGTGGGACGCCGGCCGTCCCCGCTGGAACGACGCCGTCATCGGGGCGGACGGCCAGGTCAGCACGGGCGGGCGACGACTGCCCGTCGAGCGGGCCGGGCTGCCCACCGACGGCTACACGGCGGTCGTGGTCCGTCGTGGCACCGACGTCGTCGGCCACTTCCGCGTCACGGCCTCGACGCACGTCGTGCGGCCGACCGCCGAGCAGCTGCGGGTCGCCGTGCTCCTCGCGGACCGGATGGCCAACGCACGAGCGCCGCGGCCCGCCACCGAGGAGGGGATGGCGGGACACGGCGCAGGCGTGCAGGCGCGAGGAGCCGGCATCGTCGGCGACCCGTTCGCAACCCCTGAGTAACCTAGGGGCCCGCGAGCACCCGTTGGGTAAAGAGACGGTCAGGAATTCCTGAGACGCGGCTGGGAACGACGGAATCAGTCGACCTGCGACCTCAACCAGGCGATATCGGCCGTCTGGCCCTCGAGTCCGCCGGGTGTTTCGCACACGACGGGCGCCCCTGCCGCGCGAATGACGCCGGCGAGGGCCTCGCCCGCGATGTGCCCCGAGCCGAAGTTCGTGTGCCGGTCGGCGCCCGAGTCGAACTCGTCGCGCGAGTCGTTGGCGTGGACGAGGTCGATGCGTCCGGTGATGGCGCGCACCTCGTCGACGACGGTGCCGAGGTCGTTGCCGCCGGCGTGGGCGTGGCACGTGTCGAGGCAGAAGCCGACCTGGTCGCTGCCGGACGCCGAGCCGATGGCGTCCCAGAGGCGGGCGATGGCCTCGAGCCGGCGAGCCATGGCGTTGTCGCCGCCCGCGGTGTTCTCGATGAGGAGCGGCACGGGCAGGTCGAGGCCATCGATGCACTTGCGCCAGTTGTCGAAGCCCGTCGCGGCGTCCTCGTCGGCGCCGAGGTGGCCACCGTGCACGATGACACCCTTGGCGCCGATCTCGGCCGCGGCGGTCAGGTGCTGCTGGAGCAGCTTGCGGCCGGGGATGCGGATGCGGTTGTTGAGGCTCGCGACGTTGATCGGGTAGGGCGCGTGGACGTAGAGGTCGATGCCCGCGGCCTCGGCATCGGCCTTGAGCGCTGCCGCGCCACCGGCATACCGGATCACGGGGCCCTTGTAGCTCTGCGGGTCGCCGAGGAAGAGCTGCGAGAGCGACGCCCCGCGCGCCCTGGCCTCCGCGATGGGGTCCTCCTGGTCGACGTGCGCACCGATGTGTAGAGCCATGTCGCCAGCGTATGCCGCCCGGCCGACACCGATTTCCCGTGGCCGTGTCGAGACGGCGCGGGCTCGTTCGACGTGAGGGCATGACGACGACTTCGCAGCCCCAGACCCTGTCCACCTCGCGGCCGACCCGTCGGCAGTGGGTCGCCCTGGGCGTCCTCGCGCTGACGGCCCTGCTCCTCTCGCTCGACGTCAGCGTCCTCTACCTCGCGCTGCCCGAGCTGTCCGCCGACCTCGGCGCCAGCACGACCGAGCAGCTGTGGATGCTCGACATCTACTCCTTCGTCCTCGCCGGCTTCCTCGTGACGATGGGCGCGGTCGGTGACCGTATCGGCCGCAAGCGCCTCCTGCTCATCGGCGCCGTGGCCTTCGGCGTCGCGAGCGCGGCCGCCGCCTACGCCTCGAGCCCCGGTCAGCTGATCTTCTGGCGCGCCCTGCTCGGCATCGCGGGCGCCACGCTCATGCCGTCGACGATGGGCCTGATCCGGACGATCTTCACCGACGAGAAGGCGATGATGACGGCGATCGGTGTCTGGTACTCGTGCTTCATGGGCGGCATGGCCGTCGGTCCGCTCGTCGGCGGCGTCCTGCTCCAGCACTTCTGGTGGGGCTCGGCGTTCCTGCTCGGCGTCCCGTTCATGGTGTTGCTCGTCGTCGTCGGCCGTCGCGTGCTGCCGGAGTCCGACCGGCACGCCGGCGCCCCGGTCGACGTGGCCTCCTCGGTCCTGTCGCTGGCCGCGATCCTGCCGGTCATCTACGGCTTCAAGGAGATCGCCCGCGGCGGCGACACGACGACGGCACTCCTGACGATGTCGGCCGGCGCCGCCCTCGGCATCGTCTTCGTCCGCCGTCAGCGGCGCATCGCGAACCCGCTCGTCGACCTCACGCTCTTCCGCAGCCGTGCCTTCTCGACGGCGCTCGCGGTGATGCTCGTGGGCGGCGTGGTCATGGCGGGCGTGTCGTTCCTCTGCTCGCAGTGGCTGCAGCTCGTCGCGGGCCTCGACCCGCTCGGCGCGGGCCTCACGATGCTGCCGGCCAACATCGCCCTGCTCGTCGGTGCGTCCTCGTCGGCGCGGATCGCCCAGCGGCTCGGTACCGCCCGCACCATGGCCACCGGCCTGCTCGTCTGCGCCGTCGGACTCGCGCTCTACACCCAGGTCGGCCCGGCCCAGGGCCTCGGCCTGCTCGTCCTCGGCATGTGCCTGACCTCCTTCGGGATCATGCTCCCGTCGACACTGACGATGGGCGTCATGATGCAGTCGGCGCCGCCGGAGCGCGCCGGGTCGGTCGCCTCGATGTCGGAGACGTCGGGTGAGTTCGGGATCGCCGTCGGCATCGCCGGGCTGGGATCCCTCGCGACGTTCGTCTACCGCGACCAGCTGGCACCGTATTCCGACGCGCACAGCGGGAGCGCCGCCGCCCTCGACTCCCTGGCCGGCGCCGTCCGCGCGGCGACCACCCTGCCGGCCGAGGCCGCCCACGGGCTCGTCACCGCGGCCCAGGAGGCGTTCACGACCAGCCTCGCCGCCGTGGCCGGCGTGGGGGCCGCCCTCTTCGTGGTCTGCGCGGTCATCGCCCTGCGGGTCCTGCGCTCGCGCTGACCGTCTCGGGGAGGCGGGTTCCGGATGCTGACCACGCGTTGCATAACCTCTCCTTATGTAGTGCATAATGCGTGGATGAGTTCATCGCGCTTCCCCGCCGTCGTCGACGAGATCACGGTCCGGCTCATCGCCGCCGTCGTGCTCGTCATCGGCGTCGTCGCCCTCGCGACCCAGCAGTGGTGGCTCTACGCGGTCCTCGCGGTGGACTTCAGCCTGCGGGCCGCGCTCGGACCCCGGGTCAGCCCGATCGCCCGGCTCGTGCAGCGGTGGATCCGACCCGCCGTCTCCGCGCCGAAGCGACCGACGGCCGGCCCGCCCAAGCGGTTCGCGGCGGCCATCGGTGCGGTCATGACGGTCGCCGCGACCGCGCTCTGGGTGATCTCCCTCGTCACCGGCTCCACGGGCGTCATCGTCGCCGTCGTCGTCATCGGCGCGGTCATGGTGCTCTTTCCGGCGCTCGAGTCGATCCTCGGCATCTGCGTCGGCTGCATCCTCTTCTCGGGCCTCATGCGCCTCGGTGTCATCCCCGAGGAGGTCTGCCTCGAGTGCGCCGACATCACGAAGCGTCGCGAGCGCCTCGTCGCCGAGCGTGCGGGCCAGCAGGCGGCCTGACCGTCAGCCGGCCGCGGTCCGGAGCCTGTCGAGCAGCGGCCCGGCAGCCTCGTCGAGGAAACGGGCCTGGGCGTCCCCGCCGATCTGGACCAGCGCGATGTCGGTGAAGCCCGCCTCCCAGTAGGGGCGCACGGCCTCGACGATCGCGTCGAGGTCGGGTCCGCACGGGATCGAGGCGGCGACGTCCTCGGGGCGCACGAACTGGGTGGCTCCGGCGAAGCCGGCCGGGGTGGGCAGGTCGGCGTTGACCGACCAGCCCCCGCCGAACCACCGGAACTGCTCGTGGGCCCGGGCGACCGCCGCGTCGCGGTCGGGGTCCCAGCAGATCGGGATCTGGCCGATGGCGCGGGCCCCGGAGCCGATGCGCTCGGCGCCGTCGGTGCGGTTCCACGTCTCGACGAGCTCTGCCTCGGGCTGCACCGCGATCATGTGGTCGGCGAGCGGGGCGAGCCGCTCGATCGACGCGTCGCCGCTGACCGCCACGGCCACGGGGACGAGGATGTCCGGCAGGTCCCAGATGCGCGCCGAGTCGACGTCGAAGTACTCGCCGTGGTGGGTCACGAGCTCGCCGGAGTGCAGCTCGCGGATGATCTCGATGGCCTCGACGAGCATCTCCTGTCGGGTCACGACACCCGGCCATCCCTCGCCGACGACGTGCTCGTTGAGGCTCTCGCCGCTGCCGACACCCAGCGTGAAGCGGCCGTCGGAGAGCAGCTGCATCGTCGCCGACTTCTGGGCCACGACGGCCGGGTGGTAGCGCATCGTCGGACACGTCACGTAGGTCATGAGCTCGAGCCGCTCGGTGGCCTGCGCCACGGCGCCGAGCACGGACCACGCGTAGGGCGCGTGCCCCTGCTCGGTGAGCCAGGGGGAGTAGTGGTCGCTCGAGACCGCGAGGTCGAAGCCGACCTCCTCGGCGCGCACGGCCCAGCGGACGAGGTCCTTGGGGCCGCTCTGCTCGGTCATCAGGGTGTATCCGAAGTTCGTCACGCGAGGGACCTACCCATTCTCGAGGCACTGCGTGTACAGGGTCTGTCCACAGTTGTGGACAGGTCTGTGGATCGTGGGGCCCGTCGTCAGGACGGGCGGTGCCTCCCGAGGAAGGCGCGGATCGCCTCGCGCGGCTGGTCGCGCAGCTCGGTGCCGTGCGTGAACGCAGCGACGTCGTAGTCGAGCTCGCCGAGCAGGTGGGCGGTCTGCTGGGTCATCCGGAAGTCGGTGCAGAAGGCCTTGACGGGCCAGCGCAGGCCCATGACGTTGAAGATGGCGTCGCCCGTGATGAGCGTGCGCGACTCCTCGTGGAGCAGCGAGACGTGCCCGGGGGAGTGCCCGGGTGTGTGCACGACCCGGAGGCCGCCGGCGATCGGGAGCACCTCACCGTCCGTCATCTCGCGCTCGACGGTGAGGGGCTCGAAGTCGCGGCCGGGCCGCGAGAAGCGGTCGAGGAGGCGGCCGAGCCGGAAGCTGCGGTCGCGCGGCGGCGAGGACCCCTCGGCGGCGTAGGCCGCGTCGTCGTGGTGGATCGTGAAGCCACGTCCCGTCTCGCGGGCCACGTGCGCCGCCCCGCCCGCGTGGTCGGGGTGGGCGTGCGTCAGCAGGAGTCGGGTGACGTCGGCCGGGGCTGCTCCGATCGCGCCCAGGGCGGCGATGACCGTGGGCCCCGAGCGCGACAGGCCCATGTCGACGAGCGTCACCTGGCCGTCGTCGTCGCGCAGGATGAAGCCGTTGACGAGGTCGCGCACGAGCGGGATGCGCCAGACGTTCGGCGCGAGCGGAACCACGAGGTCCTTGGCCATGGGCCGACCCTAACCGTGACCGGTGCCGGGCGCCTGCGCTGTCGAAGGTCGGGTGATACGTGACGGGTGTGCGGGTAGGAGCCGAGGGTGGCGGTCGACGCCACCCAGAGCAAAGGAGGGCCACATGGCCAAGCGAGTCGCATTCCTCGTCGCGGGCGAGGGCATCGAGCAGGTCGAGCTGACCGAGCCGTGGAAGGCCGTCACCGACGCCGGGCACGAGGCCGTCGTCGTCAGCCCCGAGGCCGGCGAGGTGCAGATGTTCAACCACCTCGACAAGGGCGACACCAAGCCCGTCGACGTCACGGTCGCCGACGCAGCGGTCGAGGACTTCGACGCGCTCGTGCTGCCCGGCGGCGTCGCCAACCCCGACGCCCTCCGCACCGACGCCGATGCCGTCGCGCTCGTGCGCGACTTCGTCGCGTCCGGCCGGCCCGTCGCCGCGATCTGCCACGCCCCGTGGACCCTCATCGAGGCCGACGTCGTCAAGGGCCGCCGCCTCACCTCGTGGCCGAGCCTGCAGACCGACATCCGCAACGCAGGCGGAGAGTGGACCGACGAGTCGCTCGTCGTCGACGGCAACCTCATCACGAGCCGCAAGCCCGACGACCTGCCCGACTTCTGCGGCGCCGTCGTCGAGGCGCTCGAGCACGGCTCGGCGGCCGCCACGGCCGCACCGTCCGCCTGAGGGCCGACCTGAGGGCTCAGCCGAACCCGTGACGGGCCAGCGGGTGGAGCAGCTCGCGCTCCTCGTAGGCGAGGTGTGACAGGAGCGTGTCGGTGAGCAGGTCGAGGGCGCGCTGGATCTCGTCCAGCGCGTCCTCTCCGGCCCGGCCGTAGGACTCGGTCCCGACGAGCCCGACGAGGGCGTCGTCGACCTGCTCGAGGACGTCGGCGATGACGTGGTGCTCCTCCTCGAGCCGGTCGATGGCCGGGCCGAGGTCGGGCTCGGCGCCGCGCAGGTGCACGAAGATGCTCCGGTCCTCGAGGGTGTGGTGCCCGGTGACGAGGCGGCAGTACGTCTCGCAGTAGGCGCCGAGCGTCCAGTTGTTCTGCCGCATCGCCATCGTGTTGATGACCGACCGCGCGGCCCCGGTCGACATCGCGCCACGCCGCACCTGGCCGACGATGTCGCGCAGCTGGGCCAGCTCGCCCCGCAGGTGGTCGTGCACGTCGACGAGGTGCTGCGGGACGGCCTGCTCGGCGGCGGAGTATGCCGCGTGCTCGGGCTTGGCGGTCACGGGACGGTCGGCCTCCCGCCAGGGAAGGGTCGGGCTGAGTCGCACGCCGTCATCCGGTGTCGCGCGGACGGTGAGTGGGGCGCCGTCGACCGGGGCCGCCGAGGGCGGCGGGGTCGTTGGCTCCAGCGAGCCGACGCGGCCGTCGGCGCGCCGGGCGCGCTCGGCGTCGACGAGGTCGCGCACGGCTGGGGCGACCTCGGCGGCATACCGCCTCACGACGTCCGGGTCGTCGGTGCCGAGGACGAACGTGCCCATCCCGTCGGTCAGGGCGAGAGCGGCCAGCTGCTCGGCCCAGTCGTCGGCCGTGCCCCGGAGGAAGCCCCGGCCCGTGCCGAACGAGCCGAAGACGTTGTACATCCGGCGGATCGCCTGGGGGCCGCGACCTGCCCGCTCGGCGGCCTCGTCGATGACGGCGTTCATCCCCGGGAGGGCCTCGGGGTCGGCGTAGCCCAGGCTCGGCAGCCATCCGTCGGCGAGGCGGGCCGTGACCCGCAGCATGCGCGGCTTGTAGGCGCCGAGCCAGATCTCGACGGGGTGCACCGGGAAGGGTCCGGCGTGCATCCCCGTCACCGTGTAGTGCACGCCCGGGACGGTCACCGACCGCGCTCCCGGCTGGTCGGGGTCCTGGCCCCACACGCCGCGGATGATCCGGATCGCCTCGACGAGCGCGTCGACGGCCTCCGCCGGTGTGCGGCGCTCGCCGCCGGCCGCGACGATCGCGTCCCAGAAGGCGCCGGTGCCGAGACCGAGCTCGGCACGGCCGCCGCTGATGACGTCGAGGGTCGCGATGTGCTTGGCGAGCCCGACCGGAGGCCGGAGCGGCAGGTTGGCGACGTTGGCCGCGACGCGGATCGAGCTCGTGCGCGCTGCGACCGCCGTGAGCAGGGTGGACGTGTCGAGGTGCTTGGCGTTGTAGGGGTGGTCCTGCACCGTGAAGAGGTCGAGGCCCACGACGTCGGCGAGCTGGGCGAGCTCGAGCGTCTCGTGCACCCGGGACGCCTCGGGGCTCGCGAACACCCCGAACCGGAGCTCGTGCAGGTAGTCCATGCGGTCAGGGTGGCATACGCTCCGGGCCATGAACGGGGACGACGCTGCCGTCGAGGCGCTGCGGGCGCTGATCCGCATCCCGACGGTCTCCGACTGGGACCCTGCGCACGAGGACCGAGCCGTCTTCGAGGCGCTCCTCGCCGAGCTGCGCGAGCGCTTCCCGCGGCTGCACGCCGAGTGCGAGGTCGACCGCATCAGCGGAGACGCCCTGCTCGTGCGCTGGTCGGGCCGTACGCGTGAGGCGCCCGTTGTGCTCATGGCGCACCTCGACGTCGTCCCCGTCGACGACGCGTCGGTGTGGACGCACCCGCCGTTCGCGGCAGAGGTCGCCGACGGGCACGTCTGGGGCCGTGGGGCGCTCGACTGCAAGGGGTCGCTCGTCGCGACCTGTCAGGCGGTCGAGGAGCTCATCGCCGAGGGCATGACCCCGGGCCGGGACGTGTGGCTCTCGTTCGGCTGCAACGAGGAGGTGTCGGGGCGCGCCGCCAAGGACGCGGTCACGATCCTGCGCGAGCGAGGTGTCGACCCGTGGTTCGTCATCGACGAGGGCGGCGCCATCGTGCAGGGCGCTCTCCCGGGGGTCGAGGCGCCCATGGCCGTCATCGGCGTCTCCGAGAAGGGCACGGTCGACGTCGAGCTCACCGCGCGGGGCGATGGTGGCCACGCGTCCGCACCGCGCCGCATGGGCGCGACGAGTCGGCTCGCCCGCGCGATCCTGCGACTCGAGCGCAAGCCCTTCCCGAGCCATCTGCCCGACGCCACCGTCGACATGCTCGAGCGCGCCGGCGTCCATGCGCGGATGCCGTATGCCGCGGTCTTCGGTCGCGCGCGCCTGCTGCGGCCCGTGCTCTCCCGGGTCCTCCCGCGGCTCGGACACGAGACGGCGGCGCTGACCCGGACGACCGTCGCCGTGACCCAGCTCTCCGGGTCGCCGGGCGCCAACGTCATCGCCGCGACCGCGCGCGCCCACGTCAACATGCGGGTCATGGTCGGAGAGACCGTCGACGGCGCCATCGAGCGGATCCGCCGCACGGTCAAGGACCCCCACGTCGAGGTGACGCTGGTCAGCGGTGACGAGCCCAGCCCCGTGTCGCCGACGGACGACACGGCATACGCCCTCCTCGAGTCGACGGTGGGGGAGGTGTTCCCCGGGACGGTCGTGGTGCCGTACGTGATGCTCGCGGCCACTGACTCACGGCACTTCCACCGCATCTGGCCGCGGGTCTACCGCTTCACGCCGTTCCGGATGACCGACGCGCAGCGCTCCTCGATCCACGGCGTCGACGAGCGCATCGGCGTCACGGACCTCCTCGACGGCATCGCGTGGTACCGCCGCCTCATCGAACAGCTCTAGTCGAGTCAGCCTGAGAGAGAACGAGATCCGCATGTCAGACAGCACGGCCGTCTCCGACGCCGCCCGGGCCGTGGCCCGCAGCCCGATCACCAAGGTCGTCGGCTTCCTCATCTGCGTCGAGCTCGCGAGCGGCGTGCTGCAGGGCTACTACACCCCGATCTTCACCGACATCGCACGGCACTTGTCCATCAAGGACGCCGACGTCAACTGGTTCGAGGCCGCCCAGCTCATCGTGTCGGCGCTCGTCGTGCCGCTCCTCGCGCGGCTCGGCGACCTCATCGGGCACCGCAAGGTGCTGCTGCTCTCGACGGTCGTCACGGCGGCGGCCTCGTGGGGCGTCGCCTTCGCGCCGAGCTTCGGGCTCTTCCTCGTGGCGTGGGCGATCCAGGGCTTCTACGTCGTGTGGCTCCCGATGGAGGTCGCGATCATCCACCGCCGCACCGGTGGCTCCGAACGGCGCGTGCGGGGTGCTGCGGGACTGCTCGTGGCCGGGCTCGAGCTCGGGGTCATCGCCGGCGCCCTGACGAGCGGCGCCCTCGCCGAGTCGCTCGGCATGACCGCCCTGCTCGCGTTGCCGGCCGTCGTCGTGACCCTGGCTCTCGTCGCGATCTGGTTCGGTGTCGAGGAGTCTCCCGTGCTCGCCCACGGCACCGTCGACTGGCGTGGCTTCTGGCTCATCACCCTCGCCCTCGGTCTCGTCATGGGTGGCCTCGTCACGCTGCGCGTCCTCGGGCCGGGGAGCCCGTGGCCGTGGGTGCTCGTCCTGCTCGGCGCGGCCGCCTTCGTGCCCTTCGCACGGGTCGAGCTCGCCCACCCGGAGCCGCTCGTGGACCTGCGCATCCTCGGGGCGCGTGGCCAGTGGCCCGTCCAGGCGACAGCCTTCCTCTTCGGCGTCTCGGTGCTCGGGGCGCAGATCCCGCTGTCGACCTTCGCCCGCACCGACCCGGCCGTCACCGGCTACGGCCTCGGCGCCTCGGCGGGCAAGGTGTCGATCATCATCGGCGGCTACGTCCTGTCCCTCGCCGTCGGGGCCCTGTTGCTCCACCTGCTCGCACACCGGACGGGGACGCGGGTGGCCATGGTCGTGGCAGCGGTGCTCGTCGCGGTCGGCTACCTGCTCTTCCTGCCCTTTCACGACACCCTCGCCCAGACGATGACGAACATGGTCATCGCGGGACTCGGGTCCGGCGCGCTCGTCGCGGGACTGCCCACGGCCGCAGCCGCGCAGGCGCCACCGACCCACACCGGCCTGACCACGGGGATGACGAACACGACCAAGACGATCGGCGGAGCGTTCGCCTCGAGCGTCTTCGCCATTGCGCTCTCCTCGACGGGCACGGTCGACGCAGAGGCGACGGCCCACGCCTCACTCTCCGGCTACCTGACGGTCTGGGCGATCTGTGGCGTCACGGCCCTCGTCGCAGCGGTGTTCCTCGCGGTCGTGCGACCCGCCGGTGACCGGCCGGCTGTCGCCGTGCCCGGCTGACCACGTCGTCGTCGACCACGGTCAGGTGCTCGAGACGGCCGGGCCTCGATGGACGGGCCGGGGCGACACCATCGTCACTGCGGGGGTGGTGTCATGGAGTCATGGACATGCCGAAGCACAGCGACGCCGCCAAGGCCCACTTCCGGGGGCTCGTGAGTGACGGGCCAGGGGTCGAGGTCAAGCCGATGTTCGGCAGCCTCGGGGCCTTCGTCAACGGCAACATGTTTGCCGGGCTGTTCGGCGAGAACATCGGCGTGAAGCTCGACGCGGCTGGGCTCGAGGAGCTGCGAGCGGTGCCGGGCAGCGGCCCCTTCGGCCCGGCCGGCCGTCCGATGGGCGGCTACCTGTCCCTGCCCCACGACCTCGACGACGCTGCCCTGACCGCCTGGGTCGAACGTGCCCGTGACCACGTCGCGACGCTCCCGCCCAAGGTCAAGAAACCGAACACGTAGCCATGGTGGCCGCCAGCGAACCCAGCGAACCCACTCACTCGGACGACACCGAGCCGGTCTCTCGGTCCGAGCTGCGCACGCTCGTCGGCGACGAGCCTGGGGTCGAGCTGCGCCCGATGTTCGGCACCCTCGCCGCGCTCGTCGACGGGCACGTCTTCGCCGTCGCTATGGGCGACCTCATCGGGGTGAAGCTCGGTCCGGACGCGCTGGCTGAGCTCGCCGCCCTGCCGGGGTCGGAGATCCTGACGATGGGCACTCGGCGGATGAAGGCGTACCGAAGCCTCCCCGCGGGCATCCCTGACGCGGAACGCCGAGCCTGGCTCACGCGGGCGCGTCTCCACGTCGCACGCCAGCACTCCTGACGCTCGTTCCCGACGCCGTGCAGCTGACGCACCCGTGACGCGGTGCAGCTGACGCGCTCGTGACGCGCGCTCGTGACGCGGTGCAGCTGGTGTCTGCTCGCTGGCGGGGCCGTTCAGAAGGGTGGCGGGTCGAGCTCGACCAGCAGGGTCTCTCCGGAAGCGCGTCGGGGTCGCAAGACGTCGCGCGCGTCATCGGGTGGTGTCATCGACGTGCGGGGTCGAGGGGGCGGGCCCGGTGGGTCGATGCCGTCGCGCCAGTTCTTGGGGTGGGTGGTGTAGGTGCGGCCGGTGAGGGTGGTCCAGGTGAGGCCGTCGTCGGGGCTCGGGGCGCAGGTCCAGGTGCCGTCGGTCTTGAGGTTGTGGTGGAGGCGGTGCTTGGCGTGGAGGTTGTCGATGCTGGTGGGGCCGGTGGGCCAGGGGGTCTCGTGGTCGAGGTCGCAGCGGGTGGCGGGGACGTGGCAGCCAGGTCCGCGGCAGATCCCGTCGACGGCCTGGACGTGCTCGACCATGGCGGGGGTGGGTCGGTAGCTGCGGGTCGGGCGGGAGATCGCTCGTCCGGTGCGGATGTCGACGGGCAGGGTGGCCCAGAGCGAGCCGGGGCGGGTGATGATCTCGCGGGCGTGGCCGGCGGTGACCCAGCCGTGGCCGGGCAGCTCGCAGGCGGTGTCGGTCTGGCCGGTGGCGACCTCGAAGGGGACGACGATCCACGCCAGCGCCGCCGCCTGCCCAGAGTCGTCGCCCGCCCCGTGGCCGGACGCGGTCCCGGACGCGGTTCCGGGCGCGCCACGTAGGAGGGCGGTGGTGGCGAGGTCGGCGCGGAGCTGGTCGAGGCTGCGCGGGTCGCCCGCGCCGCGCAGGCGGCGGGCGGTGGTGTCGAGGCGGTCCATGACCGCGGTGATGGTCGCGGCGTCGGTGGTGACGGTCAGGCAGCCCGTCCCGTCGCCGGTCAGCCGGGCGAACACCCCGCGCCGGGACCGGGCGTGCGCGCGCCGCTGGGCGGCGCCGCGGGCATCGACCGAGGCGACGGCCCGCCGGAGCCGGGCGGTGAAGGTGCGTTGCGCGACGGGCTGCCCGTCGCGGGTCGGGGCGAGCACGGCCTGCGCGACGGTGGTGACGTCCGTGTCGGGCAGCGCCGCGGTGTCGGAGGCGACCTGCAGGGCCCGGTGCAGCGACATCGCCCCCGAGCGCAGCGCGTCGAGGGCGACCCGGTGCCGCCGGGGTGCGGTGGCCAGGGAGAGCCGGCGGGCGACCTCACCGACGCCGACACCGGTCGCGAGCGCGATCTCCTCGGTGACGACCCGCTCAGGCAAGACCCGGGCCGAGACCCGGGCCGCCGCCCCGGCGGGCAGGGCGTCGATCTGCTGGGCCTCGATCGTGGCCAACGCGCCGTACGCGGCGAGCAGGTCGGCCTCCAGACGCGCCTTGGCGACCTCGAGCGCCTGGATCTGATCCAGCACCCGCTCCCCGGCCCGCGCCAACCCCTCCAACGCCATCGCCGCGGCCGCCCGCTCACCCTCGGCCACCGGCGCAAGATCGCGCCGACCTCCAGCGGGCTCGACGGCGTGCTCGCGAGCCGAGCTCCGAACGGGCACCCGGGCAGCGGCACGCGCAGCAGCGGACGCTGTCGCTCGCGCAGCCGCGGACGCTGTCGCCCGCGCAGGACCCGAGGCGCGGCCCGGCCCAGCACCCACCGAGGCCAAGGATGCAGGTCCCGAAGGAGGAGCCGACACGGGTTCGAGGGTGGCGGTCGGCTCGTTGCCGGACGGTGGGGGAGACCCGGCAGCGGCATGCAGGCGCGACAGGAGGGTACCGAAAGCGTGGGCGAGATGGTCCGGGTCGGCGGACCACTCCACGCGCAGCACCGGCCAGCGACCAGCCGAGAGCACGCTGTGGCGCTCGGGTGGCGTCGGGGTGTAGGGCACGCGAGGCTCCTCCGGATGGGGGTTCAGTCCATCAATTAGAACATGTGTTCGAACGCAACGCAAGGGATGGACGCCAGCTGTGGACAACGAATTCCTCTCGCCCGCAGCGGAACTCGACAGGTAGTCAACAGCCGTGCCGGCCTAGGTCGTCCGCGTCGGCGTCCGCACGTAGGGTCACCGCATGGCGCGCAGCAAGCTCACGGTGACCGGCACCCCGGTCGGGGACGTCGAGATCGCGGTGGTCACCCCGATCGGCACGCGCCGCGACCAACCGCTCCCGCTGCTCGTCGCCCACGACGGCCCGGAGTACTCCCGCCGCGCCCACCTCCTCTCCGTCCTCAGGGCCGCGACGGAGGCCGGGCGCGTCCCGCCGACCCGCGTCGTCCTGCTCGAGCCCGGCCCGCGCAACGAGCGGTATGCCGCCAACCCCCTCTGGGCCGAAGCGCTCACCGAGCACGTGCTCCCGACCGTCGGGACGGCATACGCCATCGACGGGAGGCCGACCCTCATGGGAGCGAGCCTGGGGGCGCTCGCCTCGCTCCAGGCGGAGTGGTTGCACCCGGGGACGTTCGGAGGGCTCTTCCTGCAGTCCGGGTCCTTCTTCCGCAAGCGCGTCGACGACGAGGAGGACTTCGAGTTCTGGGACCGCGTCACGACGTTCGTGACCAACGTCAGGCGGGTCCGGCGGCGACGCACCGACGCGCGCATCGTCATGACGTGCGGCACCGCGGAGGGCAACCTGACGAACAACCGCCAGATGGCGCAGACCCTTGCCGCGAGCGGCCACGACGTGTCGTTCACCGAGCTGCCGGGGCGCCACTACTGGCGCTCGTGGGAGGCGGCCTTCGACCCGTGCCTCCTCGACCTGCTCGGCCGCCCCGGCACCCGCTGACCGGCGACAGATGCCGCCGTTCCTGCAAGGATCGCAGTCGATGACCCGACCCCCGACGGTAGGAGCACCACGATGACCGACACCGCACAGCAGGACCCGTCCGCCGCATCGAGCACCTCGTCGACGAGGACGCACCTCGTGGGTCTCCTGCTCGGAGCCGAGGAGGACTGGCCCACCGCCTTCGAGGCGTTGCTCGCGCTCGTCGGACCCATCACGACCGACGACGGCGTCACCCACGAGCTGACGAGCGAGCGCCTCACGATCGAGCCGTTCGACCTGCGCCAGCCGGTGCGCACCGAGCTCGTCATCGACCGCCTCGCGTACTGGTACTACCACCCGCGCGAGTGGCTCAAGAAGGCCGCGCTGATGAACGACACCTACCTGCTCAACAGCCCCTTCACCTTCCAGTCCATGGAGAAGCACAGCGCCTACGTGGCCCTGATGCGCTTGGGGCTCAAGGTCCCCGAGACGTGGCTCGTGCCCTACAAGCACCCCGTCGACAACGTCCGCTGGGCCTACACGTCCGCGAAGTACAACCGTCCGTTCGACCTCAAGGCGATCGCCAACCGGCTCGGCTACCCGATGTACATGAAGCCCTTCGACGGCGGCGGCTGGCGCGGTGTCTCCCGGATCAACGACGAGAAGGACCTCGTCAAGGCCTACGACGAGTCCGGCGAGATGCTGATGCACCTGCAGTCGACGATCGAGTACGACCACTTCGCCCGGGCCCTGTCGATCGGTCCCGAGACGATGGTCATGGACTTCCGGCCCGAGCAGCCGATGCACAACCGGTATGCCGTGAGCTACGACTTCCTGTCACCGTCGGCCGGCAAGCAGACCGCGGCCATCAGCCGCATCGTCAACGCGATGTTCGGCTGGGAGTTCAACTCGTGCGAGATGCTCGTCAAGGGTGACGACGTCTACCCGATCGACTACGCCAACGCCTGCCCCGACGTCGCCGTCACGTCGCTGCACTACTACTTCCCGTGGGCCATCAAGGCGCTCGTGCGGTGGTCGACCTTCTGCGTCATCACCGGTCGCCGCGGTCCGATGGACCTCGAGATGCGCCGCTACTTCGACGTCGCCGACCGGGACGACCTCACCGACGAGGAGAAGCTCGACGCGTTCCTGGCGATCGCCGACGAGTACTTCGACACGGCCGCCTACTGGGCGTGGTGCGAGCGGCACCTGCCGCACCTCGACGCCGCGGTGCTCGAGTGGGTGCAGTCCGACGTCTTCGCCAACCTGCTCCGCTCGACGGTCGTCACGACCTACCCGGCACACGAACGCGACCGGTTCATGGCCCACTTCGGCGGCCTCATCGGCCTGTGGGTCACGGACGAGAAGGCTCGGTTCGGGATCTCCTAGCCGATCGAGCCACCGATGCCCGCGACGAGGTTGATCGTCGCGGCGATGACGATGGTGCCGTAGAGGTAGGCGAGCAGCGTGTGCCCGAGCACCACCCGGCGCACGTCCGAGCTCTTGAGGTCGGTGTCCGAGACCTGGTAGGCCATGCCGAGGTTGAAGGAGAAGTAGGCGAAGTCCGAGAAGGTCGGGTCCTCGTCCTGGTTGAAGTCGATGGGTGGGCGCGGGCTCGCGTAGTAGACGCGGGCGTAGCGCAGCACGTAGACGGTGTGGACGCAGAGCCAGCCGACCGCGACCGCGCCGACCCCGACGACCGCGTCGACGACCTCGGCGCCGCCGAGGGCGCGCCCGCCGACGAGGAGGATCGTCACGCCTGCGAGGCTGGCCAGCCCGACGAGGATGACGACGACGTCGTACCACGCGGCATCGCCGTCGCGGCCCTGCACCTTCTCCCGCGTCGCGGGAGCGTCGTGGCCGAGGATGTGGACGAGCAGCGGCACGGCGAAGGCGAGCCCGGCGACGACGAAGCCGGAGAGCCCGTGGACGAGGAAGCCGTGCGCGGGCCCCAGCGGCACGAAGACCCCGGCGAGCACCCCGACGAGGACGGCGAGTGCGAGACGACGTCGGATGGTGGGCACCTTCGGAGGCTACCGCCGCACGGACCCCCGAGGCTGGACGCCGGCTGGTGGTGCGCTGGTGGTCGGCTGGGTGCCGGGTCGGGGTATGTCACGCATCGGCCCCGCTCGACGGCCGCCCCCCTCACGCCCCGAGCCCTAGGATCCCCACCATGTCGGACACGCCCAGCGCTCGTCGCAGCCTCACCGTCGTCTACAACCCGGTCAAGGTCGACGACCTCGTCGCCACCCAGGAGCTCGTGGCCAAGGCCGCGGCCCGGCACGGCTGGGAGGACCCCTCGTGGATCGAGACGACCGAGCAGGAGACCGGCGAGAAGCAGGGCCGCGAGGCGGTGCGCGCCGGCTCCGACGTCGTCGCCTCGCTCGGCGGTGACGGCACCGTCCGCGCGGTCGCCTCGGCGCTCGTCGGCTCCGACGTCGCCCTCGGTCTGCTCCCCGGCGGCACGGGCAACCTCCTGGCCCGCAACCTCGGCCTGCCCGTCGACTCCCTCGAGGACGCCGTCGAGGCGATGCTCGGTGGCACCGACCGCCGGATCGACGTGGGCCTCATGCGTGTCGCCGACAAGCCGATCGAGCCGCGCGAGAGCCACGGCACGCACGACGGCGGGGCCAAGGTCGACGACGACGAGGAGGTCTTCCTCGTCATGGCCGGGCTCGGCCTCGACGGCCAGGTCATGGCCGGCACCAACGAGAAGGTCAAGGCCGCCGTCGGCTGGGTGGCCTACGTCTTCAGCGCCCTGCGCCAGGTCTTCAGCCGCGGCTTCCGCGTCGACGTCGCCTCGAAGGGCGGCTCCGGTGTGACGGGCGAGAGCGGCGACCACGAGCGCAACCACGACGAGCACAGCGGGTCGGTCAGGCGCCACGCGCGCACCGTCGTCATCGGCAACTGCGGCACCCTGCAGGGAGGCCTCGAGCTGATGCCCGAGGCGAAGATCGACGACGGCATCCTCGACGCCGTCGTCGTCGCCCCCAACGGCGCCTGGGGCTGGTTGTCGGTCATCTCCGACCTCGTGACCCGGCACCGCGCCGGTCACGGCCGGCTCGACCGCTTCCGCGGCCGCGAGTTCACCGTGACGGCGGGCCGACCCGTCGAGGCGGAGATCGACGGCGACCCGATCGGCGAGCACGTCTCTCTGGGCATCCGCATCCTCCCCGACTCCCTGGTGGTCCGGGTTGGCTGAGCGACGTCCTGACGGCCGGCGACCCGCGGGTCGCGGCCGCCGCCTGCTCAAGGCCGTCGGGTTCGGGCTCGCCTTCGCGATCCCCGTCACGGCCCTCGCGTTCGTCGTGCGCGAGAAGTTCCTGCCCGTCATCGAGCTCGACGAGCGGCTCATCGTCGCGGCGACCGACATCACCCGCGACAACCCGTGGCTCAAGACCGTCCTGCTCGTGTGGCAGGAGGCCACCCAGCCGAAGTGGGTCTACATCGTCGCCTCGGCCGTGTGCCTCGTCGTGTGGCGCCGTCACCGTGAGCTCGCGACCCGCTGCCTCTGGGCCTTCCTCACGATGATGGTCGCCTGGAACCTCCAGCTCGTCCTCAAGGAGGTCGTCCGGCGGTCCCGCCCCGTCGTCAGCGACCCCGTCTCGCACGCCCCCGGCTACAGCTTCCCCTCCGGCCACGTGGCCAACGCCGCGGCCATCGCGACGGTGATGACGTTGCTGCTCTGGCCGCTGCTGACCCCCGTCGCCCGCCGCTGGCTCGTGGCCGGCCTCACGGCATACGTCGTCCTGACGGCCCTCGACCGCGTCTTCCTCGGCGTGCACTACCCCTCGGACGTCCTGGCCGGGATCCTCTTCGGCATCGGCCTGGGCACGGCGTCCTACATCGGCTACCTCGGGTGGAACCCCCAGAGTCCGGACGAGTCCCCTCCGCCGGAGGGGGACGTCGGGCCCGAGTCAACGAAAGGCAGCACGTGAACCACACCTTCGTCCACCGTTACGAGATCGACTCCTCGCGACCGACCGTCGGGTCGGCCCTCCGCGACATCGCGCTGCGGGTGCTGGCGCCCGCCGTCGTCCTCTTCGGTCTCATCGTCGGGCTCGGCTTCCTCATCGTCGGCCCCCTCAAGGACCTCCCGTGGGAGAACGACCTGAGCAAGTCCGTCGCCGCGGGCCGCACCGCGACGATGAACTCGATCACGGCGGTCTGGTCGCACATCGGCAACACCGAGATCGTCATCGGCGTCTGCGTCGTCGTCGTGGCCATCGTGTGGTGGCGCACCAAGCAGTGGTGGTATGCCATCATCCCGGCGATCGCGATCGCCGCGCAGGCGAGCGTCTTCGTCGCCGCGACGACCCTCACCGACCGCAAGCGCCCGACGGTCGAGCACCTCGACCCGGCACCCCCGACGTCGAGCTACCCCAGCGGGCACATGGGCGCCTCGACCGCGCTCTACCTGACCTTCGCGCTGATGGCCCAGCGCATCGAGACGGTGTGGCTGCGTCGCGTCGTGACCGTGGTCTGTGCGATCGTGCCGCTCCTCGTCGGCTATGCCCGGCTCTACCGCGGCATGCACCACCTCGTCGACATCCTCGTCGGCATGGTCAACGGCATCGTGTGCGCGCTGCTCGCGTGGAACTACCTGCGCCGTCGGACGACCGGCGACCGCGCGGCCTCTGCCGTGCGGGAGGCCGTCTCGCGCTGACGCGACCGCGACCCACGAACGGCGATGGCCGGGAGCCCGATTCGGGCTGCCGGCCATCGCCGTTGTCGTTCCCGCGGCGCTCTACCCGGGGGACACCTGCGACCGGTGCAGCCGCCACCCGAGGATGAGGATCATGCCGCGGCGAGGCGTCGTCTGCGGGTCGACGACGGGTCGCTGGGCGCGCCGGGTCCGGCGACCGAGGTCGGCGGTGCGCTGGCGGGCGATGGCCTCGTTCAGGTACGTCGTGTTCATGGTGTCCTCCTGCACTCGTGATGCGTGAAGACACAGAGCAGCGGGAGGCGCCGGTGATGCACCCGACACGGAAACGGCCCCGAGTGCCCGGAAATGTCCGGGTGCTCGGGGCCGTGTCGCGTCGGCGTCGGCGTCGGCGTCGGCGACGGGCTCAGACGTCGGCGTGGCGAGCGCGTCCGAAGGAGTAGACGCCGAAGGCGATGAGGCCGAGCGCGACGAGGGCGAGCAGCACCGGGCCGCCCGGGGCTCCGAGCAGGTTGCGCAGCGCACCGTCGAGGCCGCGGGCCTCGCTGGGCTTGTGCCGCACGGCGGCGAGGACGAAGAGGCCTCCGACGATGGCCAGGGCGATGCCCTTGGCGATGTAGCCGACGCGTCCGGCCTTGACGATCCACTCGCCCGGGTGCGACTCGAGGTCCCGGAGGAACGTCTTCTTCCAGCCCTTGACGACGTGGTAGACGCCGACCCCGATGACGGCGAGGCCGACGAGGGCGACGAGCCACTGGCCGGCGGGCTGCTTCATGAGAGTAGCGGTGAAGTCGGTGGTCTGGCTCTTGCTCGACGAGCCGCTGCCGCTCGCGAACCGGAACGCGGTCCACGCCAGCGCGAGGTAGACGAGGGCCTTGCCGGCCGCCTTGAGACGGTCACTCGTCTCCCAGCCTCCCGAGATGGCCTCCGTGACCTGCCAGAGCGCGAGCCCGAGCCAGGCGATGACGGCGACCCAGAGAAGCACGAGTCCGAACCCGTTGTCGGCCATCGAGCCCAGGGCGCCGGACTGGTCGGCGCTCGTGCCCTTCGAGCCGAAGGCGAGTCGCAGGGCGATGGCGCCGATGATGATGTGGAGCACGCCGTTGACGGCGTAGCCGATGCGTGCTGCCGTCTCGAGCGCCGGGTGGTCACCCGCGCGCGCAGATGCGGCCTTGACGTCTGTGGAGTCCATGCACGTGATCCTGTCGGTAGAGGGGTCCCCGATGGGCCACTGGGGAACATACCCACGTGGGGCAGGGAACTGGCACGGCGGACGCGCACTTCTCGGGCGGAGGGCGTCAGACGACGCGCAGGTGTCGGCGGCGGCCGCGGAGACGTGCCGTGCGGCGGCTCCCGCTGGGGGGCGTCGCCGGCTCCGGCTCGGGCTCCGGGTGCCGGAGCCGGGCGAGCTCCGCCCGGCGTTCGAGGTCGGCCTCGCGCTGGGCGAGGAGGGCGCTGACGATGTGCGGAGAGAGCATGGTGGTGATCCTTCGAGGTCGCTGTCGTGCTGACCTCTCCACCGTCGGCCTGAGGCCCGCCCCGCCACATCGGAAGGATGGCGTATGCCGTCCGCCCAGGCGCCTCAGATCCGTGGCATCCCGCTCAGGCGAGGTCGAGAACGCGGCGGATCTCGGGCCACGCGCGCTCGCCGAGCTCGCGGTCGGCCGCCTCGGTGCCACCCCGGGCCATCCGCTGGCCGCCGCCGGGGACGGGCTCACCTGGCAGGACGACACGGTGCCCGGCCCCCGGGTGGGTCACGAGCGTCGTGGGCAGGTCGAGGGCGCGCCGCCGGTCCCGGACGGCCTCCGCGAAGGTCACCGACGGCCAGACCTGGTCGTCACCGCCCGCCACGAGCAGCACGTCGCCGAAGAAGCGCTCGACGGGGATGGTCGCGGCCACGACCCGCTCGGCGGCGGCGCGCAGGCTCTGGGTGTAGACGGGGGTGAAGGCCGGAGGGTCACCGGCCGGCTCGGCCGTGTCGTCGTAGGGCACGAACGGGAGCGGGTCACCGGCCCGGGACCACGACGAGTGCTGCGGGCGCAGCTCGCCGTCCGGTCCGGCGCCGACGTTGCCCCACACGACGTGGCTCGGCGCGAGCGCGACGACGGCGTCGACGGCCGGGTCGTCGGCGGCATACGCGAGGAAGGCCTCGGCCGTCTTCGAGACGCCCATGAGCACGACGCGGTCACAGCGCTCGGCGAGCGAGGCGACGGCCGGGGCGAAGGCCTCGAGGGGGTACTCCCAGATGCCGGTCGGCTGGCCCTCGCCGCCGAACCAGCGGTAGGTCAGGGCGGCGGTCACGCCGGCGCCGGCGAGCAGCCGCGCCCGGTCGCCCTCGACGCGCCCGCTCGAGCCGGACAGGACGAGCACCCCGGTGCCGTTGCCGCCGTCGGCCGGGGCGACGAGGACGCCGTCGTGGTCGTAGGGGCGGGTTCGTAGATCCACGCCTCCAACCTATCGATGGTGGCAGCATGAACCCATGCCCGACTACTCGCACACCGAGACCGTGAACGCCCCTCCCGCAGCGGTCTTCGCCATCCTCGACGACGTCACGCGAGCGCCGGAGTGGCTGAAGCGGTGCACGCAGCTCGACAACCTCTCCGGCGGTCCGACGGCGGTCGGGACGAGGCTGAAGTACCACTACAAGGACGGCAGCCGGACGGGCGTCATGGACGGCTCGGTCGTCGCGCGCGAGCAGGACCGCAAGCTCACCAACCGCTTCACCGACAAGATGATGGACGTCACGGTCGACTTCGACATCGCGCCGGGCCCGACACCGCAGCAGACCACGCTCACCCACACGATCACCATCGACACCAAGGGCTTCGGCAAGGTGCTGACGCCGGTGATCCGGCGCCAGCTGCCCGACCAGACCACGGGGGCGATGGCAGAGCTCAAGCGGCTGGCCGAGTCCGCCTGACGCCCGGTCTCCCGGGCGGGGCCGGCTCAGCCGCCGAGGCGCTCGAAGGCCGTCACGGTGAGGACGGCAGCGCCGGCGTCATCGCTCGCCGCGAGGTCGACGACGGCCGTGATGCCCCAGTCCTTGTCGTCGTCGGGGTCGACGACGACCTGGCGCAGCCGCCACTCGGTCGGTGTCCGCTCGACCTGGAGGAGCGCCGGTGAGCGCGCACCCTGGTCGGTCGCGATCGCGTCGTGGTCGTCGTAGTAGGCGCCGAGCGCGTCGTTCCACGCCTGCGCGTCCATGACGACCTTCTGCGGCGGCTCCGTCAGCTCGGCGACACGGGCCTCGAGCTGGCCGAGCGCTTCCCACTCGTCGCGGGAGGCGAGCTCGACCCGGTGGAACATCGCGTTGCGGATCATCACGGTGAAGGCGCGCTCGTTGCCGGTGATCGGGCGCGCCGGTGGGGCGATGTCGGTCTGGGCGAGCACGGCGTCGCTCGGGTTGACGAGGTCCTCCCACTCGTCGAGCAGGCTCGAGTCGGTCTGACGCACCAGCTCGCCGAGCCACTCGATGACGTCCTCGAGCTCCTCGGTGCGGTTGCCCTCGGGGATGGTGTGGCGCAGGGTGCGGTAGGCGTCGGTGAGGTAGCGCAGGACGAGTCCCTCGGACCGGGACAGGCCGTAGTAGGAGACGAACTCGTTGAACGTCATGCCGCGTTCGTACATCTCGCGGACGACGGACTTCGGCGAGAGGGCGTCCTGCGAGATCCACGGATGGCTCTGGCGGTAGGCCGTGAGGGTCACCTCGAGCAGCTCGGCGAGCGGCTTGGGCCAGGTGACCTCCTCGAGCCGCTCCATCCGCTCCTCGTACTCGACGCCGTCGAGCTTCATCGCCGCGACGGCCTCGCCACGCGCCTTGAACTCCTGGGCCCACAGCACCTGCCTCGGGTCCTCGAGGATCGCCTCGATGACCGAGACGAGGTCCTTGGCGTAGCTGTCGCTCTCGGGGTCGAGGGTGTCCATGACGGCGAGCGCGAAGGGCGCGAGCGGCTGGTTGAGGGCGAAGTCGCGCTGGAGGTCGATCGTCAGGGCGTGCCGCCGGCCCGAGTCCTCGGCCGACGCCAGTCGCTCGACGACGCCGGACGTGATGAGCTCCTTGGCGAGCACGAGGGCGTGCCGCTGGAGGCGCCGCTGGTCCTTGGCCTCGTGGTGGTTGTCCGAGAGCAGCCGCGCGGCATGGGCGACCGGGTTGCCTTCTCGGGCAAGGATGTTGACGAGCATCGAGTGCGAGACCTTCATCCGCGGCTGCAGTGGCTCGGGCTCGGCGACGATGAGCCGCTCGAACGTCTCCTCCGACCAGTTGACGAAGCCGTCGGGCGCCTTCTTGCGCTGGATCTTCTTCTGCTTCTTGGGGTCGTCGCCGGCCTTCTCGACGGCGCGGAGGTTCTCGACGACGTGGTCGGGGGCCTGGGCGACGACCCAGCCGCGGGCGTCGAAGCCGGCGCGGCCGGCCCGGCCGACGATCTGGTGGAACTCGCGGGCCTTGAGCAGACGCTGCTTCGTGCCGTCGAACTTCGTCAGGCCGGTGAGCAGGACCGTGCGGATCGGCACGTTGATGCCGACGCCGAGCGTGTCGGTGCCGCAGATGACCTTGAGCAGGCCGTCCTGGGCGAGCTGCTCGACGAGGCGGCGGTACTTCGGCAGCATGCCCGCGTGGTGCACGCCGATGCCGTGCCGCACGAGTCGCGAGAGGGTGCGCCCGAAGCCCGCCCCGAAGCGGAAGGCGCCGATGCGCTCGGCGATGGCCTCACGCTCCTCGCGCGTCGTGATCTTGACGGCCATGAGGCTCTGGGCACGCTCGAGGGCGGCCGCCTGCGTGAAGTGGACGACGTAGACGGGCGCGCGGTCCTTCTCGAGCAGCTCCTCGATGGTCTCGTGGAGGGGCGAGACGGCATACGAGAACTCGAGGGGGACGGGACGCTCGGTGCCGCTGATGACGGCCGTGGAGCGGCCGGTGCGTCGGGTCAGGTCGTCCGTGAACATCGTGACGTCGCCGAGCGTGGCCGACATGAGGACGAACTGGGCCTGGGGCAGCTCGATGATCGGCACCTGCCACGCCCACCCGCGGTCGGGCTCGGAGTAGAAGTGGAACTCGTCCATGACGACGAGACCGACGTCAGCCGAGCTGCCTTCTCGCAGAGCGAGGTTCGCGAGGATCTCGGCGGTGCAGCAGATGATCGGGGCGTCCGCGTTGACCGACGCGTCGCCGGTGATCATGCCGACGTTGTCGGCGCCGAACTGCTCGCAGAGCGCGAAGAACTTCTCGGAGACGAGGGCCTTGATGGGTGCCGTGTAGAAGGAGACGCGGTCGTCGGCGAGGGCGGTGAGGTGGGCGGCCGTCGCGACGAGCGACTTCCCCGACCCGGTCGGCGTCGACAGGATGAGGTTGCTGCCGCTGAGGATCTCGAGGAACGCCTCCTCCTGGTGCGGGTAGAGGGTCAGCCCCCGCTCGGTCGTCCACTCGGTGAAGACCTCGTAGAGGCCGTCGGGATCGGGGTCCCGCGGGATGCGCTCGCTGAGGTTCTTCGTCACCACGTGAGTATGCCGCCGGGCCGGGACGTGCACCGAATCGTCCCGGCGCGGTTTCCGGGTTCCGGGTTCCGGGTCGACCGAGCCGTCAGGCGGGCAGCAGGGTGAAGGTGCCGTTGTCGTCCTCGAAGAAGACGACGACCGCCCACTCGTCGCCGTCGATCGTGCCGTGGCAGACCGTCGTGACGTTCTGGGTCACCTGCCGCGTCTCCGGGCAGGTCATGTCGACCGCGCCGGCTCCGTCCTGGGTGATCCGGGTGGAGACGGCCCGCTCGAGGTCGGCGCCCGACAGGGGGGCGAGCGTCGTCGTGCTCGGGAGCGTGCCCGTCAGGGGAACCATCCCCCCGGTGCCGTCGCCCGGGCCCAGGGAGGCGAGGAGCCCGAGCCCGGCGATCGCGACGACGCCCAGCAGGGCCAGCGCCGACATGACGAAGGCCGCGATCGTCAGACCGCGGTACGCGTTCGACGTCGGTCCCACGAGCATGGGCCCGGGTGCGGCCACGGGGCCGGTGGCCGGCTGCTGCCCGTAGTACGCGTACGGCGCGGGGTTCGGGCTGGGGTTCGGGTCGCTCATGGGGGCCTCGGCAGGGGATCGGGACGTGCAGCAACGGCGGCACCCGGATGCTAGGGCCGCTGACCTCGTGACGTGAGGGGTTCGGGGATCACGATTCGTCACGAACCGGACGGAGCGGCCCGGAGGCGATCCGGGACGAGGAGGAGGACGACGGCGCCGACGAGGGCTCCGAGCACCGTCTCGAGGAGGCGGTCGCGCAGCAGCGGAACCTCCGGGGCGGCGTGGACGAGCTGGCCCATCATCAGGGCGAGCGGGGTGATGAAGAGCAGCGCCACGGCGTAGTTGCGCCCGACGACGAGCTCGGTGAGCACCTGCAGGACGACGATGACGAGCACCGCCCAGACGCCCTGCGGGGCCCAGGCGAGGATCGGCGCCGCCACGGCGAGGCCGAGGACCGTGCCGACGACGCGGTGCACGCCTCGCGTGAGGCGGGACGTGAGGTCCGGTCCCGACAGGACGGTCACCGCAGCGACCATGGCCCAGTAGGGGTGCTGCCAGTCGAGCCCTGTCGCGACCGCCCCGGCCACGAGGAGCGCGACGACGTGCCGGATGAGGTGGGCTCGGGCCCCCGGCGCCTCGAACGCGTCGCGGAAGCGCGGTGCGGGCAGCTGCGGCCGGTGCCAGCCGTCGCGGTGTCCCAGGGCCCCGACGTGGGCGATGGCGAGCGACACGAGCACGCTCGCCGCGGCGACGCCGGCCGCGACCGGGACGGTCGTCGGGACGGCCGGGACCATGGCGCAGACGGCGAAGGCGAAGACGAGGAAGAGCGGCCCCGGCGGGTGCCACCGGTACGCGTCAGAGGTGAGCGAACCGGCAGCCGCTAGGAGCGCGCCGAGGATGACGACCAGCCAGCGTGAGCCCGGCACGGCGACACGACGACGCCGAGTGTGACTGCGAGAGTGAGGAACCCGCCAGCCACGACCTGCATCCCGGCCCGCTCGGGGCGGGTGTGGTTGCGTCCGTAGAGCGAGGTGAAGGCTCCGAACGCGGCATACGGCGTCCACTCGACGCGACCGACCAGCACGAGCACGAGGAGGGGGACGAGGACCGACAGCCCGGCGCGGAGCGCGACCCGGTGGGCGCCGCCGTGCGGTCCCCACCGCAGCAGTCCCGTCCAGGCCGGTCGGGGTGTGGGCTGAGGGGGCGGGACCGGGGCGGGGTTCATCGATCTCCACTCTAGGACTCGCCCGGATCCGGGTAGGGCTACCCATCGACGCGGCCGACCCGGAGGGCGCAGAATCGCGCTGACCGGGCACGCAGCCCGGTCTGTCCAGGGGAAACAGGGGAACACCTCATGAAGAAGCCAGCAGTCGCCGCTGCCCTCGCTGTCGCGGCGGTCGCCCTCACCGGATCGCTCGCGAGCGCGCCCGCGCAGGCCGTCACGACCGGCGCGAGCGCCCGCAACGTCATCGTCAAGGACTTCCCGGACCCGGGCTTCGCGAAGTTCACGACGCGCGCCCAGGGCACGAAGTATTACCTGTACGCCACGGGCGGCGGCTTCCGCGTCGCTCGCTCGGCCTCGCCCGGCTCGGGCTTCGCGGTCGTCGGCACCTCGATGAACGCCCGCCCGGCCTGGACCTTCGAGGCAACCGACAGCTCGCCCGCGCAGCTGTGGGCCCCGCACGTCTTCCAGACCGCGACGACGCCCGGCTCCGAGCGCTTCACGATGTACTTCGCCGCGCGCCGCGAGGCCCCCGGCACGGCGAACCACGATAAGCACTGCATCGGCGCGGCCCGGTCGTCGTCGCCGACAGGCCCGTTCAGCCCGGTGTCGACGCCGCTCATCTGCCCGCCGGCCGGCTACTCCGAGGCCATCGACCCGGTCGAGTACCGCACCCGCTACGGCAACCGCTACCTCGTCTACAAGATCGGCAACTACAGCCCGCGCCGCTTCCAGATCATGGCCGTGCGCGTCGACAACTCGGCCGGCACGACCCTGGCCGGCTCACCGAAGGTCGTCCTCAGCGCGAGCCGGATCGGCTCCGCCGTCGCCGAGGCTCCCGACGTCTACCGTGACTCCGCCGGCAAGGTGCACCTCTTCGTGTCGCGCAACGGCTACAAGGACTGCAACTACGCCACGCAGGTCTGGTCGGGCAACGACCTCTTCGCCCTCGGCAACCCGCGCTGGGTCGGCGGCATGGGCATCTCGACGACCGACCGCTTCTGCGGTCCGGGCGGCGCCGAGGTGATCAACGACGGCGGCGTGCTCCGCGTCGCCTTCCACGTGCGCAAGACGGCCGACCCGCTCGTCCGGCCCGCCTGGACCGGCGTCCTGAAGTGGAGCGGCGGCACCCCGTACCTCTCCTGAGGCAGCGGCCCTTGTGGTGTCGGCGGGGGATGGCAGGCTGACCCCGATGGCGAAGGGCAGACGGGCCGACGTGCTCGACCGATTCTCTCCGGCGACCGCAGAGTGGTTCCGGAGCAGCTTCAGCGCGCCCACGACCGCCCAGGCCGGCGCGTGGGACGCGATCAGCTCGGGCCACCACACCGTCGTCGTCGCCCCGACGGGGTCCGGCAAGACCCTGTCGGCCTTCCTCTGGGCCATCGACCGGATGGCGAGCGAGCCGGTCCCCGCGGAGCGGCTCGAGCGGTGCCGAGTCCTCTACGTCTCACCGATGAAGGCGCTCGCGGTCGACGTCGAGCGCAACCTCCGCGCGCCCCTCGTCGGCATCGGCCACGCCGCGACACGGCTCGAGCTGGCGCCGCCCGACATCACCGTCAGCGTCCGCTCGGGCGACACCCCGGCCAACGAGCGACGGGCCTTCGCCCGCACGCCCACGGACATCCTCATCACGACGCCCGAGTCGCTCTTCCTCATGCTCACGTCCTCGGTGCGGGAGGCCCTCAAGGGGGTCGAGACGGTCATCATCGACGAGGTGCACGCCGTCGCGGGCACCAAGCGCGGCGCCCACCTCGCCCTCAGCCTCGAGCGCCTCGACGCCCTCCTGCCCACCCCGGCCCAGCGTGTCGGCCTGTCGGCGACGGTGCGTCCCGTCGAGGAGGTCGCGCGCTACCTCGCGGGCGGGCGGCCGGTCGAGATCGTCCAGCCGGAGTCGACGAAGCAGTGGGACCTCGAGGTCGTCGTCCCCGTCCCCGACATGGGCGAGCTGGGCGGCGCCCCGGCCGAGATCTCACCGGGTGTGCCCGACCTCTCGGGGCCGGCTGCGGGCCAGGCGCCGCAGGCGAGCATCTGGCCGCACGTCGAGGAACGCATCGTCGACCTCATCGCCGAGCAACGCTCGACCATCGTCTTCTCCAACTCGCGCCGGCTCGCCGAACGGCTCACCTCTCGCCTCAACGAGATCTGGGAGGAGCGTCTCGCCGAGCAGGAGGACCTCCCGGTCCCCAGCCTCGCCGCCCTCTCGACGCGGCCGCCCGCTCAGGTCATGGCCCAGGCGGGGGTCTCCCGCGGCGCGCCGGCGGTGCTCGCCCGTGCCCACCACGGGTCGGTGAGCAAGGAGCACCGGGCCACCATCGAGGAGGACCTCAAGGCCGGGCGCCTGCCCGCCGTCGTCGCGACGAGCAGCCTCGAGCTCGGCATCGACATGGGCGCCGTCGACCTCGTCATCCAGGTCGAGAGCCCGCCGTCGGTGGCGAGCGGGCTCCAGCGCGTGGGTCGGGCGGGCCACCAGGTGGGTGCCGTCAGCCAGGGCGTCATGTTCCCGAAGTTCCGCGGCGACCTCGTGCAGACCGCCGTCGTCGTCGAGCGCATGCGCGCCGGCGCCATCGAGTCGCTGCGCATCCCGGCCAACCCCGTCGACGTGCTGGCCCAGCACGTCGTGGCCATGTGCGCCATGGACGACTGGACCGTCACCGACGTCGAAGCCCTCGTGCACCGGGCCGCGAGCTTCGCCGCGCTCCCGCGCTCGGTCCTCGAGGCGACGCTCGACATGCTCGCCGGGCGCTACCCGTCCGACGAGTTCGCCGAGCTGCGCCCCCGCATCGTCTGGGACCGCGTCACCGACACGCTCTCCGGCCGCCGTGGGGCCCAGCGCCTCGCCGTCACGAGCGGGGGCACCATCCCCGACCGGGGGTTGTATGCCGTGTTCCTCGCTTCCGGCGAGGGGCCCGGTCGCCGGGTCGGGGAGCTCGACGAGGAGATGGTCTACGAGTCGCGCGTCGGCGACGTCTTCACCCTCGGCACGTCGACGTGGCGCATCGAGGACATCACCCACGACCGCGTCCTCGTCACGCCGGCGCCGGGACAGGCGGGCAAGCTGCCCTTCTGGAAGGGCGACCAGCAGGGCCGGCCGGCCGAGCTGGGGCGCGCCCTCGGCGGGTTCGTCCGCGAGATCGTGGCCCTGACGCCCGAGCGGGCCCGCGCGCGGGTCACCGCCGCCGGGCTCGACGCGTGGGCCGCCGACAACCTCATCGGCTACCTCACCGAGCAGAAGGAGGCGACGCGGCACGTCCCCGACGACCGCACCATCGTCGTCGAGCGCTTCCGTGACGAGATCGGCGACTGGCGTGTCGCGGTGCTCTCGCCCTTCGGTGGCCAGGTCCACGCACCGTGGGCGCTCTGCGTCGCGGCACGCATGCGCGAGCGCTTCGGCATCGACGTCCAGGCCATGCACGGCGACGACGGCATCGTCTTCCGCCTGCCCGACCTCGAGTTCGAGGACGGCGCCGCCGTCGGTCAGCAGCTCGTCGAGCTCGTCACCCTCGAGCCCGAGGAGGTGAGCGAGCTCGTCACGCAGGAGATCGGCGGATCGGCCCTGTTCGCAGCGCGGTTCAGGGAGTGCGCGGCGCGGGCGCTCCTGCTGCCCCGGCGTCGACCCGACAAGCGCCAGCCGCTCTGGCAGCAGCGACAGCGCGCCGCCCAGCTGCTCGAGGTGGCGAGCCAGTACCCCAGCTTCCCCATCGTCCTCGAGGCCGTGCGCGAGTGCGTCCAGGACGTCTTCGACGTGCCGGGCCTCGTCGAGCTCATGGGCGACATCCGCTCCCGCGCGGTCAAGGTCGTCGACGTCGAGTCCAGCCAGCCGAGCCCCTTCGCCAAGTCGCTCGTGTTCGGCTACGTCGCGCAGTACCTCTACGAGGGCGACTCGCCGCTGGCCGAGCGCCGGGCCGCGGCGCTCGCGCTCGACCCGTCCCTGCTGTCCGAGCTGCTCGGCCAGGGCGAGGCGCTCGCGCTGCGCGACCTGCTCGACCCCGAGGCCGTCGCCCGCACCGAGGCCGAGCTCCAGCGGCTGACGCCCGAGCGGGGTGCCCGTGACGGCGAGGACGTCGCCGACCTGCTCCGGGTGCTCGGCCCGCTGTCGGTGCGCGACATCGTCGCCCGTGCGGCCGAGGGCTTCGCGCCGGCCGCCGTCGAGGCGGCGCTCGCCGAGCTCGAGGCGGCACGCCGCGTCATCGCCGTGCGCGTCGGTGGCGACGACCGCTGGGCCGCCATCGAGGACGCCGCGCGGCTGCGCGACGCCCTCGGCACCGCGCTGCCGGTCGGCGTGCCGCAGGCCTTCCTCGACCCGGTGCCCGACCCGCTCGCCGACCTCGTCGCGCGTTTCGCCCGCACCCACGGGCCCTTCGCCGTCCAGACCGTCGCGGCGTGGTGGGGCGTGGGGCCGGCGGTCGTCCACGATGCGCTGCGCCGCCTCGTCTCCGCCGGTCGGGTCGTCGAGGGCGAGCTGCTCCCCACCGAGAACGGCGGCGGGCACGGCCCCGAGTTCTGCGACGCCGAGGTGCTGCGGCTGCTCCGGCGCCGCTCGCTCGCCGCGCTGCGCCACGAGGTCGAGCCGGTCGCCCAGCCCGACCTGGCACGCTTCCTCCCGCAGTGGCAGGGCGTCGGCGGCGGCCTGCGTGGCCGGGAGGGGTTGCTCCGTGCCGTCGAGCAGCTGACCGGCGCCGTCGTGCCGGCGAGCGCCGTCGAGTCACTGGTGCTTCCGGCACGTGTCGCCGACTACCGGCCCGCGCTCCTCGACGAGGTGATGAGCTCGGGCGAGGTCGTCTGGCGCGGCCACGGGTCCCTGCCCGGCGACGACGGCTGGGTCAGCCTCCACCTCGCCGACGCCGCGCACCTGACGCTGACCCCACCCGAGGTCGTCGACCTCACCGACGACGAGCAGGCCGTCCTCGAGGCGCTCGAGGGCGGCGGCGCCTACTTCTTCCGGGCGCTCTCGACGCGCGTGGGCCTCGGCGACACCGAGCTGAACGACGCGCTGTGGTCGCTGCTGTGGTCGGGGCGCGTCACCAACGACACCATCGCGCCGCTGCGCGCCCTCCTCGCAGGTGGCCGCACCGCCCACAAGCGCACGACGTCCGGACCCCGGTCGAGCCGGTATGCCGGCCGCCGGGGCTCGCTGGGCCGCTTCGGTTCGCTGCGCGGTCCCCTCGCCGGCACGAGCCCGTCCCAGGTCGAGGCCGCGGAGGAGGCTGCGTCGGGCAAGGCGCTGGCGGCGGGTCGCGCGGTCGGGTCGGGGCCCTCGACTGGCGTGGGCCGCTGGACCATGCTCCCGCCCGCCGAGTCCGACCCGACGGTGCGTGCCGTCACCAACGCCGAGCTGCTCCTCGACCGCTACGGCGTCC
Organism: Terracoccus sp. 273MFTsu3.1; assembly: GCF_000383675.1. Taxonomy (GTDB): domain Bacteria; phylum Actinomycetota; class Actinomycetes; order Actinomycetales; family Dermatophilaceae; genus Terrabacter. The sequence goes on from NZ_KB911820.1 coordinate 613,451, forward strand.
TGACGCGCGGGTCGGTCGTCACCGAGGACGTCCCCGGCGGCTTCGCGGCCGTCTACCGCGTGCTCGCCGCGGCCGAGGAGGCCGGCAAGGTGCGGCGCGGCTACTTCGTCGAGGGTCTCGGCGCCTCGCAGTTCGCCTCCACCGGAGCCGTCGACCGGCTCCGGTCGATGTCGCGACTCCCCGGTGGTGACGATGGTGGACGACGGGTCGACGCCGCGGACGGTGACGAGTGGCTGGCGCCGTCGTCCTCGTCCTCTGCCACGCCCGGCCGAGGCGGTGCGCGCGGCCGGGAACGTTCCGGGCCCCCGGCGCTGGTGCTCGCGGCCAGCGACCCGGCCAACCCCTACGGCGCCGCCATCGGCTGGCCCGAGCGCGGGCTGACCGACGCCGCGGACGAGCCGGCCGCCGAGGCGATTTCACCCGCCCACGACGAGGCCGCACCGAAGGCGTCCCGTCGCAAGGGCCACCAGCCCGGTCGCAAGGCAGGGGCCCTCGTCGTCCTCGTCGACGGCGAGCTCGTCCTCTACGTCGAGCGCGGCGGCAAGACGATGCTCTGCTGGTCCGACGACCCCGAGCACCTCCAGGCTGCGGCCGACGCGCTCGCGCTCGCCGTCCGCGAGGGAGCCCTCGGTCGACTCACCGTCGAGAAGGCCGACGGCGCCTCGGTGCTCGGCTCCGACCACCCACTCGTGCAGGCCCTGTCGCAGGCCGGCTTCCACATGACACCACGAGGTCTGCGCCTGCGTCGTTGAGGCGGCCTCGAGCGTGCCCAGGCACCGGTGTGACGCACGAGACGCTCGTCGCGCGCCCCCTGTCGTGGGTTTCCCAGCGATCTCCCAGCCGCGGTGTCACGCTGAGGAGATCGGGGGAGATCGACGACAACGGCAGCGTGGCGCTGAGGGGGGCGCCGTCGGGTAGGTGCAGGGATCTGGGTGGTGGCCAGGATGAACGATCTTGGAGAGCTGGGCAGTCGGCCGCTGAGCCGACGGAGCTTCATCAGGGCGGCAGGTGTGGCGGGGGCCGGGTTCGTGCTCTACGCCTACGGACCGGCAGGTACGAGACAGGCGGTGGCCGTCGTCCCCGGCGGCACGATGGACCCGAGCGTGGTGCCGAAGTTCGTGACGCCGCTGCTCATACCACCGGTGATGCCGCGTGCGGGGACCATCAAGCGCAGGGGTGGCAAGCCGGTCGACTACTACGAGATCTCCGTCCGGCAGTTCTCGCAGCAGATCCTTCCTACCGGACTACCGGCCACGACCGTGTGGGGCTACGGCGCGGTGTCGTCGGGGAGCAGGAAGGGGCAGCTGCTGCACCACGCTCCGTCGCTGACCATCGAGTCGAGCTGGGACCGTCCCGTGCGGGTCAAGTGGGTCAACGGTCTTGTGGACGCCGCTGGGAACTACCTGCCGCACCTGCTGCCGGTCGACCCCACCCTGCACTGGGCCAACCCGCCGGGTGGGGTCGGAGGTCGCGACTCGCGGCCGGACTTCGAGGCGACTCCGGGTCCCTACACGGGTCCCGTGCCGATGGTGCCGCACCTCCACGGAGCGGTCGGGGTCGGGGACGAGAGCGACGGCTACCCAGAGGCCTGGTTCCTTCCGGCAGCCCAGGACCTCCCGATCGGCCATGCCACGAGGGGCAGCTGGTACGACTTCTTCGCCGCCAAGGCGTCGGCCCGCTTCGGCGCCTCCTGGGGACCCGGGTACGCCGTCTTCCAGTACCCGAACGACCAACGTGCGTCGACACTCTGGTACCACGACCACACGCTTGGCATGACCCGACTCAACGTCTATGCAGGGCCGGCAGGGTTCTTCCTCGTCCGTGGGGGCCCCCAGGGCGAGAAGGCCGTCATCGACGTCCGCTCCGGCGTGCCCGCCGTGCTTCCCGGTCCGGCTCCGGCGGAGGGGGACCGGTTCCCGTCGAGCAAGACGTACTACGAGATCCCCGTCGCGATCCAGGACCGGGCGTTCAACGAGGACGGCTCCCTCTTCTACCCCGACAGCCGCGAGTTCTTCGACGGGGCCACGGCGACGGACCCCGGCTTCGTCCCGGACACGGACCTCTCACCGATCTGGAATCCCGAGTTCTTCGGCAACATGATCATGGTCAACGGCAACACGTGGCCCTTCCAGGCCGTCGAGCAGCGCCGGTACCGGTTCCGCTTCCTGAACGGCTGCCAGTCCCGCTTCCTCATCCTCGACTTCGCCCACATCCCTGGCGTGGAGGTCTGGGCCATCGGCAACGAGGGCGGCTTCCTGACTGAGCCGGTGAACCTCACTGCCGACCACGACAACCGGCTCCTGATGGGCCTTGCCGAGCGAGCCGACCTCGTCGTCGACTTCACGCACGTGCCCGTCGGGAACCACGTCCTGGCCAACATCGGCCCCGACGAGCCCTTCGGCGGTGGGGAGCCGGACAACGACTTCGACGCCGCTGACCCCGGCACGACCGGCCAGGTCCTGCAGTTCCGGGTCGTGCCGGCAACCGGGCCCGACCCCACGACGCCACCCCGGTTCCTGCGCCTTCCGGCCCTCACGCCGCTGCCCGTCGAGACGCGCATCCGGTCGCTCGCACTGCTCGAGATGATGTCCGTCGCCTGGGACGGGCCCGCCGAGGCGATGCTGGGCACCGTGGACCGCGACGGGAGCCCGGAGCACCACATGTGGGCTGACCCGGTCACCGAGACTCCTCGCGTCGGAGACACCGAGATCTGGGAGTTCCACAACTTCACGGCCGACGCCCACCCCATGCACGTCCACGAGACGACGTTCGAGGTGGTCGATCGCCAGGCGCTGGTGACCAACGAGGACGGTGAGACCGAACCACCGTCCCGGCTGGCGGGCGATCCGCGCCCGCCCGAGGCGTGGGAGAGCGGCGTCAAGGACACCGTCATCGCCTACCCGGGCGAGGTGACGCGCATCCGGGCCAGGTTCAGCAACCCGGGCCAGTTCGTCTGGCACTGCCACATCGTCGAGCACGAGGACAACGAGATGATGCGGCCCTACCGGATCGGACCCGAGCAGCAGGGCCAGCCGGCCGGCTGACCGGGCTCAGGAGAACGGGTCGCCGTCGGTCATCGTCCCGGCGCTCGGCGCCGTGGGCCGCCACGCGAGGGACTCCTGCGTGCCGAGGCGTGCCCGCAGAGCCGGCTGGGCGGCATACCACCCGATGAGCTCGGAGAGCTCGTCCGCCCGGAGCCAGAGGTAGGCGACCGGGACCGCGACCCGGCCGGCGACGGGCTGGTCGGTGACGTCGTGGGGCACGTCGACCGGGAAGGTCCGGGCACCGGAGGCGGCCGTCGCTCCGGCCAGGCCGTGCGCGAGGTCGTCGGGCGCGCCCAGCACCGTCTCCCAGGGGACACTCGCCGATCGCACGCCCCAGCGCAGCTCGACGGCGGTCGGCGTCAGGTAGACCCCGCCCGCCGAGGCGCGCCCCAGGACGAAGGGCGCCAGCCGGGCGCAGGAGGCGAGCGTGAGGAGGCCGAAGACCACGGCTGCCACGGGCGCGGCCGCCGTGAGCACGACCATGAAGGCGCACCACCCCGTCACGAGGACCGCATTGGCCAGCGGCGTCGCGAACGACCCGCGCGAACGGAGGACGGCGGTCGACGCTGCGCCGGACGGGGCCGAGGCGAGGACGAGCCGTCCCGGGCGCCGCACGCTCCACGACCAGCGGGAGATCGCCTCGACGACCCACACGGCGGCGCCGCAGGTGGCCATCGCGAAGGTGCCGACGCCGAGCGCGCGCAGCCAGAGGGGTTCGTCGCGTGTCACGACGAGGAGCGCCACGCACACGCCCGCGAAGACGGCGAGGACCCCGAGCTCGGCGAGGAGCAGCAGAGCGTACGTGCCGGCGCGCTCCCGGTCGAGCATCCGCCGGATCAGGGCCGGACCGTTGCGGGCACCCCAGGCACCAGCGGAGGCGTAGGACCCGATCACGTCGCGATGCTAGCCGCGAGCGAGGACGTCAGAGCCTCGTCGCGTCCGGGTACCGTCGAACCGTCGAGCACCGCGACCGAGAGGACCGCAGAGATGGACACCGCCGCCAAGGCCCACGAGCTCCAGCGCCTGCACCGTGACCCCGAGCTGCTGCTCGTCGTCAACGTCTGGGACGTCATCACCGCCCGCGTCGTGGCCGACACCCCGGGCACGAAGGCGCTCGCCACCGCGAGCCACTCGATCGCGGCGTCGTACGGCTACCCCGACGGCGAGCAGATCCCGCGCGACCTCATGATCGAGGCCGTCGGGCGGATCGCCGCCGCCGTCGACCTGCCGGTGACGGCCGACCTCGAGGCCGGCTACGGCGACGCCGGCGAGACCGTGGCCCGGGCCATCGACGTCGGCATCGTCGGCGCGAACCTCGAGGACCAGATGAAGCCGCTGCCCGACGCCGTCCGCGCCGTCGAGGCGGCCGTCGCCGCGGGAGAGCGGGCCGGCATCCCGTTCGCCCTCAACGCCCGCACCGACGCGTACGTCAGGGCGGGCGATCGCGACCCCGCCGACGTGCTCGCCGACGCCGTCGAGCGGGGTCGTGCCTACCTCGACGCCGGTGCCTCGACGGTCTTCGTTCCGGGCAAGCTCGACGAGCCGACGGTGAGCCGGCTCGTCGAGGAGCTGGGGCCGCAGAAGCTCACCGTCATCGCCGTGCCCGGCTCTCTCGACCTCGCGACGCTCCAGCGTCTCGGGGTCGCCCGGGTGTCCTACGGGCCGTGGAGCCAGAACGTCGCGCTGACCGCTCTGGCCCGGCTCGCCGAGGACGTCTACGCCGGTGGCGCGCTGCCCGAGGGCACCCGCAAGCTCAACTGAGCACTTCGCGTCTCGCGAAGACAAGGAAGGGCGTCAGAGACGCTCGGCGTGCTCGCCCGGCGTGACGACGCCGCGGGTGTCGAGGAAGCGCTGTGACGCCCGTGCGAGTGCGTCGACGTCGTAGCCGCGGTGGCGCTGCAGCAGCACGACGACGTCGGCGTCCCCGACGGCCCCATCGAGGTCGGCCACCGACGTCGCGGCGTCGCCGAGGTCGGGACCCAGCTCGTCCCAGTGGTCGATGAGGGGGTCGTGGAACGACAGCCGTGCGCCCTGCTCGAGGAGGCGGCGGGCGACGGGGACGGCGGGCGACTCGCGCTGGTCGGCGATGTCGGCCTTGTACGTCACGCCGAGCAGCAGCACCCGCGCCCCGCGCAGCGCCTTGCCGTCCTCGTTGAGCGCGTCCTGCACGCGCCGTGCGACGTAGGCCGGCATCGAGGCGTTGATCTCCTGGGCGAGCTCGACGAAGCGGAAGGGATAGCCGAGCCTCGTGCGCACGTTGTGCGACAGGTAGTTCGGGTCGATCGGGATGCAGTGGCCGCCGACACCCGGACCCGGGTAGAACGCCTGGAAGCCGAAGGGCTTCGTCCGTGCGGCCGCGATGACCTCCCACAGGTCGATGTCGAGGTCGTGGCAGAAGCGCGCCATCTCGTTGACGAGCGCGATGTTGATGTGGCGGTACGTGTTCTCGAGCAGCTTGGCCGTCTCGGCCTCGCGGGTGCCCCGCGTCGGCACGACGGTGTCGACGAAGCGCGAGTAGAAGGCGCAGGCCGTCTGCGTGCACGCGGGCGTGTGGCCGCCGACGACCTTCGGGGTGTTGCCGATGCCGTATGCCGTGTTGCCCGGGTCGACGCGCTCCGGCGAGAAGGCGAGGGCGAAGTCCACGCCGGCGCGCAGACCGGACGTCTCGAGGATCGGGCGCACCACCTCGTCGGTCGTGCCGGGATAGGTCGTCGACTCGAGGACGACGAGGGTGTCGCGGGTCAGGTGTCGGGAGAGCTCGGTCATGGCCGCACGGACGGCGGCGAGGTCGGGGCCGCCCTCGTCGCCCAACGGCGTCGGCACGCAGACGACGACCGCGGAGGTTTCGGCGAGGCACGTCGGGTCGGTCGTCGCCTCGAAGCCGGCGCCCAGCATCTTCGTCACGTCCTCGTCGGTCAGGTCGTCGACGTGGGACCGACCCGCCGCGAGGGAGGTCACGACGGCGCCGCTGGAGTCGAGGCCGACGACGGACAGGCCCGCCCCGACCGCGGCCTGCGCGAGCGGGAGGCCGACGTAGCCGAGCCCCACGACGACGACGTCGTGGCGTCGCCGGTCAGACACGGACCAGTCGGGAGTCGCTGTCGGACGCAGCCTCCCGCGCCGACTCGATCGGGTCGAAGTCGGGGGCCCGGTGGCCGAGGCCGAGCAGCTCGGCGATGGCGGCGACCGACCGCTCGGCGGCCCGACCGTCCCCGTAGGGGTTCACGGCGTTGGCCATCGCGGCGTAGGCATCGACGTCGTCGAGCAGCTCCTCGACCGCGGCGCGGATCGTCGCGCCGTCGGTGCCGACGAGGCGGACCGTCCCGGCCTCGACGGCCTCCGGCCGTTCCGTCGTGTCGCGCATGACGAGCACCGGCTTGCCGAGGCTCGGGGCCTCCTCCTGCACGCCGCCCGAGTCGGTGAGCACGACGGTCGCGCCGGCGAGGGCGTGCGCGAACTGGTGGTAGTCGAGCGGCTCGGTGAGAAGCACGTTGCCGAGCGACCCGAGGAGCGGCTCGATGACGTCACGGACGATCGGGTTGCGGTGCATCGGCAGGAGCACCTGCAGGTCGGGTCGGTCGAGCGCGAGGTGCCGGATCGCGGTCATCGTCTCGACCATCCGGGGCCCCCACGACTCACGGCGGTGGGAGGTGACGAGGAGCAGGTCGCGCCCACCCGCCGCGTCCTCGACGGCCTCGGCCACGCGAGGGTCCTCGAACTCGACGGGCTGGGCGGTCGTCCACTGGAGCGCGTCGATGACGGTGTTGCCGGTGACGGGCACGCGGCCCGCGTCGATCGACTCGCGGACGAGGTTCACCTTCGATGTCGCCGTCGGGGCGAGGTGCAGGTCGGCGAGCGGCGCGGTGAGGCGTCGGTTGGCCTCCTCGGGGAAGGGCGATCGCACGTCACCCGTGCGCAGTCCTGCCTCGAGGTGCACCACGGGGATGTGCTCGTAGAAGGCGGCGAGCCCCGTCGCGAGCACCGTCGTCGTGTCGCCCTGGACGACGACGACGTCGGGCCGCGTCTCCCGCAGGAGCGCGGACGTGGCGAGGACCGTGCGGGCCGTGATCTCGGCGAGCGTCGCTCCGGGGGCCATGAGGTCGAGGTCGTGGGCCGGGCGGATCCCGAAGAGCGCGTTGACCTGGTCGAGCATCTCGCGGTGCTGGCCGGTCACGGCCACGACCGGCTCGATGCGGTCGTCGGCCTCGAGGGCCGCGACGAGCGGCGCCATCTTGATCGCCTCCGGGCGGGTCCCGTAGACGGTCATGACGCGGTGACGGGCGGTGGACTGTGCAGTGGTCATGGTCCGGATCCCCTTCAGCGCCAGAGGCCGCGGGTGTCGACGAGCTCGCGACCGCGGAGGTCGCCGAGGCTGATGGACCGGAAGGCGGCGTGGTCGACGAGGAGGACGACGACGTCCGCCTCGTCGATGGCGTCCGCGGTCGCAGCGAGCTCGACGTTCGGCCGGGCGGCCAGGGTCGGGGGCAACGCGTCGACATGAGGCTCGACGGCGAGGACCCGGGCCCCGGCGAGCTCGGCGGCGAGCGTCTCGGTGATGAGCAGGGCCGGCGACTCGCGCAGGTCGTCGATGTCCGCCTTGAACGCGAGGCCGAGGCAGGCGACGGTCGCGCCCTGTCCGTCCCCGCGGCCCGCGGCCACGAGGGCGTCGGACACCTTCCGGATGACGGTGCCCGGGCGGGCGTCGTTGGTCTCGCGGGCGGCGCGGATGATCCTCGCCTGCTCGGGCGCGGCCGAGACGATGAACCAGGGGTCGACGGCGATGCAGTGGCCGCCGACGCCGGGTCCGGGCTGGAGGATGTTGACCCGCGGGTGGTGGTTGGCCATCGAGATGACCTCCCAGACGTCGAGGCCGATGTGCTCGCAGATCTCGGCCAGCTCGTTGGCGAAGGCGATGTTGACGTCACGGAACGCGTTCTCGGTCAGCTTGGACATCTCGGCCGACTTCGCGTCGGTGAGGATGATCTCGCCGGTGACGAAGAGCCGGTAGACCTCGGCGGCGCGCAGCGCGCACTCGGGTGAGAGCCCGCCGACGATGCGGTCGTTGGAGAAGATCTCGACCATGATCCGGCCGGGCAGCACGCGCTCCGGGCAGTGTGCGAGGTGGACGTCCGACATGCCGCCCATGTGGGGCAGCTTGAGGTCGGGGCGCAGGTCCGAGATCCACTCGGAGATCAGCTCGGTCGTGCCGGGTGGCGACGTCGACTCGAGGATGACGACCTCCCCGCCACGGAGCATCGGCGCGATGGCCTCGGTCGCCGCGCGCACGTGCCGCAGGTCGGGCTCGTGGTCACCCGTGAACGGGGTCGGCACGGCGATGAGGTAGACGGACGCGTGGGGCATCGTCGTCGTCGCCGTGAGCAGGCCGTCGGCGACGGCCGAGGCGATCGCCACGTCGAGGTTCGGCTCGACGATCGGGACGCGTCCGGCGTTGATCTCCGAGACGGTGCGCTCGTTGACGTCGACGCCCGTGACCCGTAGGCCGTGGCGGGTGAGGGCGGCGCAGGTGGGCAGGCCGATGTAGCCGAGGCCGATGACGGCGATTCCGTCCTCGAACATGTGGTTCTCCCTGTGCTGTCAGTGCTGCTGGTGAGTGGCGGGGTGGGCGTAGGTGCTGGGTCGCGCGGCGACGTCACGGGGCTCGTCCACTCCGCGGTGCCGCTGGGCGAGGTCGGTGACGTGGCGCACGAAGTCGCGGCCGATGACGTTCCAGTCGTGGTGCTCGCGGGCGTATGCGTGTCCGGCGCGTCCGAGGGCGGCGCGCCGCTCCGGGTCGCGGGCCAGCTCGATGAGGGCGGCGGCCGTGGCCTCGGCGTCGTCGAAGGGCACGACGATGCCGCAGCCCGACCGCTCGACGAGGTCCGCCGCGAGCGGCAGCGGCGTCGTGATGACAGGAAGGCCGTGGGCCATGTACTCGATGACCTTCGTCGGCATCGAGTGGCGGTAGTTCGGGCGGTCCTCGAGCAGCGACAGGCCGGCGAGTGCGCCGTCGAGCATCGGCAGGGCCCGCGCGCTCGGCACGAAGCCGTGGTGCACGACGTGGCCGCACTTGACGCCCCAGTCGAGGGTGTCGGTGGTGCGGGCATCACGGGCGCCGCCGATGATCTCGACCTTGACCTCGCCCCGGGTCGCGACCGTGAGCAGGCGTCCGGTCTGCAGGAGGGTCGCCGCCCCGCGGGCCATCGTCAGCGAGCCGAGGTAGACCGCTCGCGACGACCCCGGCGGGGGCGCCGTGGCGGGGACGCGCACCGTGTTGGGCACGACGACGTGGTCGCGCTCGAAGCGGTCGGAGTAGGCGTACTCGGCGAGGATCAGCTCGTGGTGCCGTTCGGCGTGCCGCTCGATGGCGCGAGCCGCGCGGGCCAGGGGAGCGCGGGCCCGCGCCGGCACCCAGGGCTTGGCCTCGATGGCGGCAGCGGTGTCCTCGTGGACGTCCCACACGAGGTTGTCCAGACGCAGACCCGCTGCGGCGGCGACGATCTCGGGGTCGTGGACGAGCACGACGTCGTGGTCGCGGGCCTCGTGGGCGAGCAGGCGCCGGGCCGCGCGGAACGCCTCGCCGCGCGAGCGCCCGGTGGCGTGCGGGAGGTCGACCGGGCGCAGGCCGGCCACGTCGGGGAGGTCGACCCCGTGCGCGACGAAGGGGGCGGCATACGTGACCTGCACCCCGGCGTCGAGGAGCGCGCCGATCTCGCGGTGCCGGATGCGGGCGTCCTCCGGGTGGTGCACGACGGTGACGACGAGGGCGCTCAGCGGGCGTGCGGGGGCACGGGGGCTCACGCGGTGGCCTTCCGGTGGGACTGCTCGTAGGCGCGGACGACCTCGTCGGTGGGGCCGTCCATGACGAGTCGGCCCTGCTCCATCCACAGCACGCGGTCGCACGACTCGCGGATCGCCGCGTTGCTGTGGCTGACGAGGAAGACGGTGCTCGCGTCGCGGCGGATCTCGGCGATGCGGTCGCGGCTGCGGGCCTGGAACTCGGCGTCGCCGGTCGCGAGCGCCTCGTCGATCATGAGGATGTCGGGGGCGGCAGCCGTCGAGATCGCGAAGCGCAGCCGCGCCCCCATGCCCGACGAGTAGGCGCTCATCGGCAGGTTGACGAAGTCCCCGATGCCGCTGAAGTCGACGATGTCGTCGTAGCGCTCACGGACCTGGCGCGGCGTCAGGCCGAGCGCGAGACCGCCGATCATGACGTTCTTCGCACCGGTCAGGCCCGTGAGCAGCACGGCGTTGACGCCGAGGAGCGACGGGCGCCCGGAGGCCCAGACGCGCCCGTTCGTCGGGGGCATGAGCCCCGCGACGGCGCGCAGCAGCGTGCTCTTGCCTGACCCGTTGCGACCGATGATGCCGACGGCCTCGCCGTGGTTGACGACGAACGAGACGTCCTTGACGGCGTGCACCTTGCGCACCGAGCTGACCGGGTTGCGCTTCGTCAGCAGGCGCTCGACGAGCGGCAGCTCGCCGCCCGTGTCGGTGCCCTTCTGCTTGGCCCCGAAGACCGTGTAGACGATGTCGAGCCCCGAGCACACGACGCTCGGCGACGTCGTGTCGGCCACGTCAGCTGCTTCCATAGCGACCCTCCCCGCGCCAGAAGAAGACGATTCCCGTCACGCTGAGCGCGACGCCCCAGGCCGCGGCGGCGACCCAGCTGCCCCACGTCAGCGGGTACTGGTCCATCAGCGCCTCGCGGGCGGTCGTCATGCTGACGGCGAGCGGCTGGTAGAGCAGGACCGCGCTGAGCAGGCCGTGCCCCGCGTAGTGCGGGATCGAGAAGAAGACGCCGGAGACGTACCGGGCGAGGCGCACGCCGACCGGCACGAGGTTGGCCGAGTCCCGGGCCGCGTTGACGACGCGGGCGAGGAAGAAGGCGAGGCCGAGGTTGATGAGGCTCTGGAAGACGAGCGCGACGGGGAACAGCAGCCAATGCGGCGAGAACGGCTCTCCCGTGAGCGGGATCATGACCATGAGCACGGCGAAGGCCGGGACGTTGACGAGGAACTGGGTCAGCGTCACGGAGATGGGCAGCACGGCCCGGGGGAAGCGCAATGCGCGCACGAGCCCGATCTGCCCGACGACCGCCCGCGAGCCGGCGATGATCGCGCTCGCGGAGTAGCCGAAGACGAAGATGCCGATGGTGAGGAACGCGATGTAGTTCGACGTGCCGCCGCGGGTCTTGAGCAGCAGGCCGAAGATCAGGTAGTAGGACCCGACGAGGAGCAGCGGGTTGAGGACCGCCCACAGCTGGCCGAGGTAGTTGTTCTGGTTCGTCGCCCAGGCCTGCGCCGACGACAGGTGCCAGACGAGGTGGCGATAGCTCCACACCTCACGGGCGTAGCCGAGCAGGCCCGGTCGCACGCCCAGCTCCTCGAGACCGGCCCCGCGCGCCAGAGCCGCGGCCTCCTCGGGGGTGAGCCGTGCCGGCTCGGTCCGTGCCGCCGGCGCCTCGACGTCCTCCACCACGTTGCTGTGCCCGATCGTCATGCCGCCACCGCCTGCACCTGCTCGTAGACCTGTCCGTATGCCGCCGCGGCCACCGACCACGTCCGCTCGCTCGCGACGTGGTCGCGTCCGTTCGCCCCGAGCCGGTGACGACGGCCCGGGTCGGCGACGAGCTCGCCCAGCGCCTGCGCGAGCAGCTCAGGGTCGGCGCCGCTGACGACGACCCCGCGATCCGGTCCGACGAGCTCGCGCAGCGGCGGGAGGTCCGTGACGACGACAGGACGTCCGAGCGCCATCGCCTCGAAGGGCTTGAGGGGCGGCACGAGGGCGGTGACCGGCGTCGCCCGGCGGGGCACGCAGAAGACGTCGATGGCCGCGTGGTGCTCGTGGGTGCGGCCGTGCGGCACCCGTCCGGTGAGGACGAAGCGCGTCCTCGTGCCCGACCGGCGCAGCTCGGCGGCGCGGCGTGTCAGGCGCTCGCGGGCGGGACCGTCCCCGACGACGAGGACGACGAGCCGGGCGTCGTCGAGCAGGCCACCCGCGTCGAGGAGCACGTCGAGGCCCTCGTAGGCGTTGAGGGTCGACACCGTGCCGACGACGACGTCGGTGGGGCGGATGTCGAGGGCCTGGCGCACGGGCCCGCCGTCGACGACGTCGGTGAGCAGGGCGTCGGGGACGCAGTTGCCGACGACGTGGACCCGTGACGGGTCGACGCCGCGCGCGACGACGTCGTCACGCATGCTCTGCGAGAGGGTGACGACGGCGTCGGCGAGCGAGAGGCAGCGCGTCTCGGTCCGGCGGGTCCAGCGGTAGAAGTCGCTGTCGGCGTCTCCGCCGCGTGTGCGCCACGTGTCCTCGAGGAACCCACGGGCCTCGTAGACCACGGGCACCCCGAGGCGCCGACCGGCGAGCAGGGCGGCCTGTGCGTTGACGTGCTTCGAGTGGGCGTGGAGGACGTCGGCACCCACGGAGCGGGCGAGCGCGGCGACCGTGACGGCATACGCCTGCAGGTGGCGGTCCGGGAGGTCGAGCCGGCGTCCGGCCGCGAGGTCGCGGTGGTAGGGCACGCCTGCGAGCGTCGTGAACGGCGCGGCGCCGAGGTGTCCCTGAGCCACGGGGAAGCCCGGCGGGGTGCACACGTGGGCGTCGATCCCGGCGGTGCGCTGCGCGGAGACGAGGCCCTGCGTGCGCACCGTATAGCCGGCCTGCACCTCGGGAAGCGAGTTCGTGACGACGTGGACGACGGAGGTGCGGCCGGCCGTGGCCAGAGCCCGGCGGGGACCGTCGGTCGCGGCGGGCAGTCCGTCGATGGCCGCGCCCGTCAGGACGGAGCGCTCGCCGACGAGCCAGCGGCGATGCGCTCGGGCGGCCGGGTTGCGCAGGCCCTCGAGGGCGCGCTGCGCACCGCCGACGTCGCCCGCGGCGTGCGCGAGGTAGGCGGCGGCAGACCCGGTGGTCGCCTTCCTGAAATCGCTTGCGGGGCCGTCGATCCCGGCCAGCTGGCCCGTCGCGGCCGCAGCCGCGAGGAGGTGCTGTGCCCGGCGGGGACCCGCGCCACGAAGCTCATCCGTGAGGCGGCGCCGGGCGAGCTCGCGCTGTCCGGAGGCCGCCGCGGCGATGACGGACAGCGGCCCGCGGCTGCGCCGGCTCAGCTCGCGCTGGGCGCCTGCCGGGAGCACCCGGGCGCCGACCCACACCGCCTGCCACGGGTTGCGGGCGAGGTGGGAGCGGGCCACGCACGCGGCGACGGGAAGGTTGGCGACGAGCAGTGCCGTCGTGGTCGGGACGTCACCAACTGTTCGACTCCCCGTTGCATCGCGTGGACCGGGGGCGCCGAGCGCGGATGCCACACTGGCGCCGAGTCTGGAGGTCACGCACCGAACGTTGCAGTCCCACCCCCAACGGCGGACCGGCCCAGGCGGAACGTCAGTCGAACAGAGAGAGAAGTTTGTGGTGAACACGCGGCAGCGAGTGCTGTCCGACCTCGACCGGGCTCGGAGTGCAGCAGTGCGGGCGGCCCGGGATCCCCAAGCGCGACAGGCCCTTCCGCGCAAGGTGCGCACGGAGATCGAGCGGCGACTACCCCGGGTGAGGTCGGCGCGGTTGCGCGTCGACCTGCCGCGGCCCGAGCTCCCTCGTGGTCCGGTGGCACGTCCTGAGGTCGTCGCAGCGGTCGTCCTCGACGACTTCTCCCAGCTCGCCCTGGGCTACGAGTGGACCCAGGTCTGCGTCACGCCGCAGGACTGGCGCGCCCAGCTCGCGGCACGGTCGGTCGACCTCCTGTTCGTCGAGTCGGCGTGGGCGGGCAACGGTGGCACGTGGCGCCTCGCCATGACGACCGAGGCCGGCCCGTCCGCCGAGCTGCGCGCGCTCGTCGAGCACTGCCGGGCGACAGGGATCCCGACGGTCTTCTGGAACAAGGAGGATCCGCCCAACTACGACCTCTTCGTCGAGACGGCCCGCCCCTTCGACCACGTCTTCACCGTCGACGCGGGGCGCATCCCGGACTACGAACGCGACCTCGGCCACACCCGGATCGGCCTGCTGCCCTTCGGTGCCCAGCCCCGCATCCACACGCCGGTGCGGCACGGCGCCGGCCGCACCCGCGAGGTCGCCTTCGCCGGGAGCTACTTCGCCGACAAGCACGACGAGCGCCGCGAGCAGATGGCCTACGTCCTCGAGCCCGCCCTGCCGCTCGGGCTCGAGGTCTTCTCCCGCCTCGCCGGGCGGGACCCGCGCTACCAGTTCCCGAGGGCGTATGCCGGAGCCCTCGTCGGGAGCCTGCCGTACCGTCGCATGCTCGGCGCCTACACGGCCTACAAGGTCTTCCTCAACGTCAACTCCGTCACCGAGTCGCCGACGATGTGCGCCCGCCGGCTCTTCGAGCTGTCCGCCGCGCAGACGCCGGTGCTCTCCGGGCCGGCCGCCTCGGTCGAGCCGTTCTTCGGTGACACGGTCCGCGTCTCCCGCAGCGCCGAGGAGACGACGCGCGAGCTGCGGGCGCTCCTCCAGCACGAGGACTACCGCGACCGGCTCGGACTGCGTGCCCACCGCCGGGTGCTCGACGCCCACACCTACGGGCACCGCGTCGACACCGTGCTGGCCGCCGTCGGCCTCGAGACGCCGGCCCGCGACCGCGGCATCTCGGCGGTCGTCCCGACGATGCGTTCCGGCCAGGTCGACCACGTGCTGGGTTTCGTCGCGGCCCAGGCCCATGCGGAGACCGAGCTCGTCCTCGTGACGCACGGTTTCGAGCTGGGTGGCGACGACGTGCGTCGTCGGGTCGAGGCCGCCGGGCTCGACCCGAGCCGTGTGGTCGTCGTCGCGCGGCCCTCCACCGACACCCTCGGGGCGTGCATGAACGCCGGCGTCGAGGCCGCGTCCGGGCGCTACGTCGCCAAGATGGACGACGACAACGTCTACGCCGAGCACTACCTCCGCGACCTCGTCCGCGCCTTCGACTACACCGACGCCGCCGTCGTCGGGAAGTGGGCGCACTACGCGCACCTCACCGCCACGGGGGCGACGCTGCTGCGCTTCCCCGACGCGGAGCACCGCTACGTCGACCTCGTCCAGGGCGGCACCCTGCTCCTCGAGCGCGACGTCGCCGCGCGGCTGCGGTTCGAGGACCTGCCGCGCCGGGTCGACACGACGTTCCTCGACAAGGTGCGCGCCGAGGGCGGCCGCGTCTACTCGACGGACCGCTTCAACTTCGTGTCGGTGCGCGCGTCGACACCGGACGGCCACACGTGGCCGATCTCGGACGTCGAGCTGCTCTCTCGCCGTGGGGTCCTCGCGTTCCACGGCGACCCCACCGTCCACGTCACCGTCTGAGGGACCCACCATGAACGCACCCGCCCGTCGCCTCGTCGCGTCGTACTGCTTCCCGCCCTACAGCGACACCGCGGCGGTCGTCGCGGCCAAGCGCGTCCACGACCGCGGCGAGCCCGTCGACGTCATCTGCAACGCCATGGACTCGATCCGTCACCGGGACCCGGACCTCGTCCAGCTGTGCGGCGGTCTCGTCCGCCGTTTCGCGGCCGTGCCCTCGCGCACGGCCTTCAGCTCGTGGGGCTCGATCGTCGACTACCAGGAGCTCGGTCTCGAGACCTTCCTCCGCTGGGAGTCGCTGCAGGGCGAGTACGAGTCCGTCTACAGCAGAGCGCAGTTCGCCGCGTCGCACTTCCTCGCGGTCGCGCTCAAGTCCGCGCGCCCGGGGCTCCGGTGGGACGCCGAGTTCTCGGACCCGCTGTCGCACGACGTCCTCGGGCAGGTGCGGGCGGCGCCGGCCCACGACGACCGCACCCTCGCGAGACTGCGGTCGGCCGTCGAGGCGGCCGGCTTCCGCCCGCCGGCCGGTCTCAACGCGTTCGAGTGGTGCGAGGTCGCAGCCTTCGCCCTCGCCGACTCGGTGATGTTCACGAACTCGCGCCAACGCGACTTCATGCTCGAGGGCTGCCACGACCGCGAGCTCGCGGCCCGGGTGGAGCAGGTCGCCGTCGTGTCACCGCACCCGACCCCACCAGCCGAGCTCTACGACGCGAAACCGTCCACGCACCAGCTGGACCCGGGCCGGAGGCATATCGGCTACTTCGGCAACTTCTACGCCAACCGCGGCGTCTCGGGGGTGCTCGACGCCCTGACGCTGCTCCCTCGCGAGGCGCGTGACCGCGTCGTGCTCCACGTCTTCACCTCGAAGCCCGAGGAGCTGCACGACGTCGTCGTCGGTCGCGGACTCGCCGACTGCGTCCGCGTCGGGCCCTTCGTCGGCTACCTCGAGTTCCTCGCCCTGTCGCGCCGGATGGACTGCCTCCTCGTCAACGACGCCGTGAGCCCGCCGGGGGCGCCGAACCCCTTCCTGCCGTCGAAGTGGAGCGACTACCGAGGCAGCGGCACCCAGGTGTGGGGTGTCGTCGAGGAGGGCAGCGCGTTGGACGAGCAGCCGCTGGACCACCGATCGCCCATCGAGCACGTCAGTGCGGCGGTGCAGGTGCTCCGTCGGATCAGCGCTCTCCCAGCACGATCCGGCGCAGCCGCTCTGCCGAGTCCGTCCCGCTGAAGCGGTCGCGCACCGTGTCGACGGTGCGCCCGCTCGCGTCGTCCCAGGTGCCGGAGCCGCTGACCCGCAGGATGCGCTCGGCGGCCTCGGCCGGAGTGGTCGAGACCCAGTCGGCGGGGAAGAGGCCCGTCGCACCGCCGATGCCGGCATACACCGGCCAGTCGCGCACGACGGGGACGGCGCCGCTCGCGGCCATCTCGACGAGGCCGATGTGGAAGCCCTCGCGGCGGCTCGAGCTGACGGCCCACCCGACCTCGCGAAGGTGCTCGGGCAGCCGCGTCGTGTAGCCGACGAAGTCGACGCCGTCGGCGACGAGCGGGTCGGAGAGCCTGGCGTGGAAGGCGCGCGCAGCCTCGCGCTCGACGGGGTTGGGGTCGTCGACGGCGAAGTCCTTGCCGATGAGCCGCAGCCGCCAGCGCGGATCCTGCCGCCGCAGCGCGGCGAGCACGTCGAGGGTCCACAGCGGGTCCTTGACCTGCTGCGCCCAGCCGACCATGCCGAGCGTCGTGCGGGCGGCCTCGGTCTTGGGCAGGACGTAACGCTCGACGTCGACGGGGTTGGCGACGACGTGCTGGCGTATGCCGTCCAGACGTCCTCCCAGCGCCGCCGCGGCCGCACGCCGCAGGTGGTCGCTCGGGAAGATCACGTCGTCGACCTTGTCCCACTCGGCCGTGTGCAGCCAGGCGCTCAGGGTGTCGACACCGTGGAGGCGCACGACGACGCGCGTCCCCTCCGGCACGACCTGCGTGAGCCACGTCAGCCCCTTGTCGGCCCAGTCGACGAAGACGACGTCGGCCGAGAGCGCCTCCGCGGTGGCGAGGTCGAGCGCCGGAGGGTGGCCTGTCGCGGCGAGCAGCCGCTCGCGCACCGTCACCGGGTCGACGCCGGTGTTGGCGAAGCGCTTCTGCCGGGCCGAGAGGTCGAGCACCTCGACGTCGGCCCGGTCGCCGAGGCCGGCGACGACGGCCCCCGCGAACTTCGGGTAGGCGCCGGGCAGCACGGTGACGCGTGGGCGGTCCACGTCGGTCGGGTGCTGTCGCGACAGCCGCTGCGTCGGGCTGGTCGTGCGCCGGCCGAGCAGACGGCCGACCTCGGTCTCGCGGAGGGGAGCGAGGAAGGTGTCGGGCTCGGACACGATGGCCGAGCGCGTCTCGGCGGTGTGGAGCCGGCGTGTGAAGAGCAGGTCGAGAGCGACGGTCGTGAGGAAGGCGGCGCGGTCGAGGTCGCCGTCGGCGAGCGCGTCGTCGGTGTGACGCAGCGTCACACGGGCGGCGTCGACGACGTCGACGGTCGACGGGTCGACTCCGGTGAGGACGGCGTGCAGCGCCCCGAGAGCCGGGTGGGGGAGCGAGCCGAAGAGGGCCTCCCGGTCATCGAGGAGGGCCGTGGCGGCCTCGAGACGTCCGGCCCGCAGCAGCCGGTAGATCACCATCGTCCACAGCTCGGGGTCGAGCTCGACCCGGGTGCGGACGGCCTCGCCGCGCAGGAGGCGCGATGCCGCGCGGGCAGCGTGCGCGTCGGCGAGAGACCCCCGCAGCTGGCTGGCCGCCGTGCTCAGCACGAGCCCGGCGAGCTCGTGCGCGCCGACGGCGGGGCTGTCGTCTCCCCACGCGCGCAGCAGGGTCGAGCCGGCGCGGTCGAGGACGACCCGCGTCCCCGGCTCGGCGAGCAGCGCGCCGGCGCGGGTGTCGACCCGGCCGAAGGCGGGTGCCGCGAGCCGTGCGGGCACGAGCTCGGGGATCGCACGCCGACCGAGGCGCAGGCCCTCCTGCGAGGCCCGGAGCGCAATCCGGCGGCGGCGTGGCGCGCCGGCGGTGACCCTGGCCTCGATCCAGCCGAGGGAGGCGGGCAGCACCTCGACGCGGTGCGTCTCGGGGAGCTTGCGCAGGCCGTGCTGGAGCCGCCCGCGGTAGTGCAGGACGCGGATGCCGTGGCCGCTCCGGGCGAGGAAGCCGAGCATCCGCGCGTGCTCGTTGACGGACCCGGCGCTGCCCGCGACGACGACGAGCGAGCGGGCGCCGGACGGGGGCGTGTGGAAGAGGCCGAAGCCGTCGGCGGTCCCGTCGACGTGAGTCGGCCCGAGCGAGGTGATGCCGGGGATGCCGGCCCCACGGAGCGCGGCCTCGACGTGGGCTGGTCCGCCGGGATGGAGCTCGCCGACCTGCCGGAGGTCGGCGAGCTCGGCGGTCGTGAGGGCGTTGGTGACCGCGGTGCGGTCGGCCGGGTCGGCCTGGGTGCCGGTCGTCAGGGCGGTGAGGACGGACAGGTGGGCCCGGACGGCGGTGTCGGGGTCGATGGCGAGAGCGGCAGCGGGCGGATCCGCCTGTGCGGCGGGGGGACCGGGCGTCAGGTCGAGCTCGGTGAACTGGCGGTCGAACCGGCTGAGCAGCTGTCCGTGGAGCACCGTGTCCTCACTGCCGCACAGGTCCTCGACGAACGGGGTGTCGACGAGCCACCGGGTCGGGTAGAGCCTCCCGCCCCGCCCGCGCAACGCCGCGGGCGCGAGGTGCGGCGCGACGTGCCGCGAGGCGTCGTCGCCCGCCGACGTCGTGCTGACGACGATGCGTTCGGGGTGGCGGACGGCATACAACCTCTCGAGGTGCGTCGGCGCGACGACGTCCGTCCCGTCGACGAAGGTCGTCCACGGTGCCCGCGCGAGCCCGACGCCGCCGTTGCGGGCGGCGCCGGGTGAGTGGGCCACGGCGTCGACGAGCTCCACCTCGTGACCTGCCAGTGGTCCCCGGGCCACCCGCTCGACGGCGTCCCGGGCGCTCGACCCCGGCCCGTGCAGCACGACGACGACCTCGAACGCCTCGGCCGGGAGGGTCTGGGCCGCCAGCGCACCGAGGCACGCGGCCACCCGGTCGCAGGAGGCGTGGGCGGACACGACGACGGAGAGGTCACGCACCCGGCGAAGGTAGTCGCGCGATGTGAATAGGCTGGACGGGCGCGCGACCGCGCAGGTGAACGACCGGTGATCAGGAGGTGGCGTGCCCGAGGGAGACACCGTGTGGCGCACCGCCACCCGCCTCGACCAGGCCCTCGCCGGCCGCGAGATCGTCGAGTCCGACCTGCGCTGGCCGGGTGAGATCGCCACGGCCGACCTCACGGGCCGCACGACGCTCGAGGTCGTCAGCCGCGGCAAGCACGTGCTGCACCGCATCGAGGGTGGCCTCACCCTCCATTCGCACCTGCGGATGGAGGGTCAGTGGCGCGTCGAGGCGACGCCCGGGCTGCCCGCCCGGTGGCGGCGCAACCCGCAGCTGCGCGCCCTCGTCGCGGCCCCGGACTGGACCGCGCTCGGGCTGCGACTCGGCATGCTCGACCTCGTGCCGACCGCGCGCGAGGGCGACCTCGTGGGCCACCTCGGGCCCGACGTGCTCGGTCCCGACTGGGACCTCGGGCGAGCGGTCGCCAACGTGGCCGGTGCCCCCGTCCCCGTCGGTCAGGCGCTCCTGGACCAGCGCAACCTCGCGGGCGTCGGCACGATGTGGTGCGCCGAGACGCTCTTCCTCGAGCGGGTGCCGCCGTGGAGCCGGGCCGACGAGCTCGGGCGCGAGACCGTCGAGCGGGTCGTGGCCCGGGCGCACCGCCTCATCGACAACGGCCGGCGCCACGCGGTGCAGTCGAGCACCGGCAGCCAGCGCCTCGACGAGGCCCACTACGTCCACGCGCGCAGCGGTCGGCCCTGCCGGCGCTGTGGTGCCACGGTGCGCGTCGCGATGATCGGCGAGCCCACCCGCGAGCGCACGATGTTCTACTGCCCGGGCTGCCAGGGCGGTCTGGGACCGACCGACGACGGCCGGCCCCAGGTGCCCCTCGGCTCGAACCGGGGAGCAGCCCGGTCGCGACGCTCGTACTGACCGTCACCAGCCCCGAGCCGCCCCGGGGTAGTCGGTGATGATGACGTTGGCGTGCAGGTCGTCGCGGAAGCGCGCGAAGGTCGACGCGCTGTTGACGGTCCAGACCGCGACCTGCATGCCCTTGCCGTGGATCGTCGCGTCGAGGCCGTCGCGCCAGTTCGCGTAGCTGTAGGACACGTCGTAGCAGCCCTTGGAGTCGGCGGTCGCGACCTCGGCGTCGGTGACCGAGGACTCGAGGCACGAGACCCGCATCGCCGACCGGGCGGCGTGGATCGTCGCGGCCGTGGTGCGCCAGTCGAAGTCCTGGATGATGCTGCGGCCGGCGATCCCGCGGTCGACGAGACGCGAGACGAGCAGTCGCGCGTCGGCCTGCGCCGCCGCGGCCGTCTGGGAGGCGGGGTGCTTGAGCTCGACGCGCAGGACCGCGTTCGTGTTGGGCGAGGCGCGGAAGGCTGCCGCGACGTCGGTGAGCCGGGCGAGGGGCTCGCCGCTGCAGCGCACCTGGTCGATCTGCGCCCATGACGAGCCGGTGATCGTCCGGTTCAGGCCGCAGGCCGACAGCGAGTTGTCGTGGCGGAAGACGCCGACGTCGTCGGTGGTGAAGTAGACGTCGCCCTCGATGTCGTCGATGTTGGCCGCGAGCGCGCCCTTGAACGCCTTGAGCGAGTTGTCGGGACCCCAGCCGCCTCCGCGGTGGGCCGAGATCTTGCCGTACGTCGCTGCTTGCGCCGGCGCGGCGGTCGTCGTCACGACGGTCGCCGCGGTGGCTGCAGCCACGGCGAGAGTGGCGCCGACGGCGAGGACGCGTCGCCGCGACCTCGGCGATCGGGTGCGGACGTGCTGCTGCTGGGTCATGAAGACCATCCCCTGACGGTGTGTGCGGGCGGACCCGCTCTTCGTGGTGGGCGTCGGTGCCCACCGAAACGCAACCTACGTGTCGGTGCGCGGTCCTAGGGTGTTTGGGACCGCAGCAATCGAGAGGAGCACGGCCATGGCATCCCGCCTCAACCCCTACATCGGTTTCAAGGACGACGCCCGAGCGGCGATGGAGTTCTACAGGTCCGTCTTCGGCGGCGAGCTGACGGTGTCGACGTTCGGCGAGTTCGGCGACAGCGGCCCCAACGCCGAGGGGGTCATGCACGCCCAGCTCGAGACCCCGAGCGGCTACACGATCATGGCGTCCGACACCCCCGAGGGGATGACCTACACGCCCGGCTCGGCCATCACGGTCAGCCTCAGCGGCGACGACACCGACGAGCTCAAGCGCTACTGGGCCGGCCTCGCCGAGGGCGGCACCGTCTCGATGCCGCTCGAGAAGCAGGCGTGGGGCGACGAGTTCGGCATGCTGACCGACCGGTTCGGCATCGCCTGGATGGTCAACATCGGCAGCGGCACGTCGAGCGACGCGCCCACGGGGTGAGCGCCGAGGCGGTCCGGTCGGGCCTCAGTCCCGACCGGCGCCGCCGTAGTGGCTCGCCAGCTGACGGGTGAGCTCGTCCGGGCCGATGAGGCTCGAGTGCGTGCCCGCGGTGCCGCACGCCCACGACCCCGCGACGGTCCCGGCCCGCGCTGCCGCGCGTGCGTCACCGCCGGCGAGCCACGCGTGCAGGAACGCCGAGACGTACGCGTCGCCGGCGCCGTTCGAGTCCACGGCCGGGCGGCCGTCGATGTCGACGGCGGCCACCGCGAACGACCCGCCTTCGCGCACCGTCACCCGGCTGCCGCGGGCGCCGTCCATGACGACGACGAGCCGGGCCCGCCCGCGGTCGAGCACGTCGGCAACGACGTCGTCCTCGACCCCGGTCAGCCGCGAGCCAGACACGAAGACGAGGTCGGCGGCATACGCGAACGGACGGTGGTGGGGGTTGCGCCCGTCCCAGTCGTGCAGGTCCGTCGACGTCGTGGCGCCGGCGGCCGCGGCGTCCTCGAGGGCGCCGACGGTCCACGGCATGATCGAGGCGTGCACGTGCCGCGCCTGCTCGAGCGGGCCGCGCCAGAGCGTCGGGTCGGGGGCGAGGTCGTAGGGGTGGCGGGGGTCGTAGAACGACATCCGACGGCCCGTCGCGTCGACGAGGTTGACGGCGCGACGGGTGCCGCTGGCGTCGACGACATGGTCGAAGACGAGACCCTCGGCCGCGAACCGGTCGAGGAGCATCCGGCCCTCGTGGTCGTCGCCGATGACGTCGACGAAACGCGTGGCGAGACCGAGGCGGTGGCAGCCGAGCGCGACGCCGCTGCCCGTGTGCCCGACGACCGTGTCGATGGGCGGGACGACGTGGGAGTCGGCGAAGGGGACGGGCAGGACCTCGACACGCACGATGGTGTCGACGCCGGCACCGCCGACGACGAGGACGTCAGTCTTCACGGCCTCATTGTGCACGGCCCCGCGCGGTCAGGGACGCGTGACGCTGAGCAGGCCGAGGCACATCTCGTCGGTCGTGCCCTCGCCCCAGACGACGTAGCGCTCGGGAAGCCCCTGGAGGTCGGGCAGCTTGTCGCGCCAGGCCTGGTCGTGGGTGCAGCTGACCCGGATCGAGTCGCCGGGGCGGATCGGCGTCGGCGGGATCGGGACCGAGCCCTGGTTGTCGAAGTCCCAGACCTTGATGTCGAGCAGCGTCCTGGCGCGCGCCGTGTCGGGGTTGAGGTCGATGCGCAGCGACGAACCGAGCAGGTGCATGTGGCCGGCCACGGCGCGGATCGTCGCGGCCTGCTCGACGCTGCGCGTGCAGGACTGGGTGGGGCCGGGGGTCGGGATGAGCGTCCCGTCGCAGACGAGGAGCAGGCCGTTGACGATGCGCGACGACATGGCGCCGAAGCGCTCGGTGACGTCGGCGACTGCCGCGTTGCGGTCGCACAGCGGTCCTGACTTACCTGCGCGACAAGGCAGCTCGACGGGCGCTGGGTAGAGCATCGTCTCGAGGGGCGTGAGCTTCGACGAGGACGAGAGGCGCAGCTTCACCGAGGTGCGGTCGGGCGTCACGCCGTGCCGGAGGTTGTAGTGCACCTGCATGACGAGCAGGGATCCGCGCTCCATGGGGATGCCGACGTCGGCCGGCAGGACGTTCTCGCGCCCGCCCGGTGCCCAGGCTCCGACCCACGGGGCGTCGTCGAGGCTCGCGCCGCGCGACCCGAGCCCGGTGCCGCCGAAGCAGGTCCAGCCGTTGCCGCCGGACTCGGCGTCGCGGGCGCGGGCCGCGGCGGCCGCCGACGGTGGCACGCGGAAGAGGATGACGTGGTGCACCTCCTGTGGCTGGCCCGGTGCGATGTCGAAGCCGGTGACGAACGCGTCGCGTGTCACCTGCGGGTCGAGGACGAAGCACCGGTAGTCGTCGGTGCCGGTCGTCGGCGCCTTCGGCGTGTAGGAGACCGGGGACGTCACCGTCCGCATCGACTCGCCGGCCCGCAGCGCAGCCGGCTTGGCGGGAGCGACGGGCTTCGCCGCGTGACCGGTGGCGGCCGCCGTGCCCGCCGGCTCGCTCGTACCGTGACCCGCGGTGTGCGCGGTCGCGTGGCCCTCGAGCCGGGCCTGGGCGGTCGGGTCGGGCGTGCCGCAGCCCGCGACGAGCAGGGCGACCGCGGCGACGGCCGCCGCGACGGCAGCCCGCATCGCGGTCCGGCCGCGTCGAGTCCTCATCCCGTCAGTCTAGGAACGAGGCCGTCCCGCGGAGCCGTTGTCGAGCGTTTGGTCGTCAGGACTGCTCGGGCGCGCGGCTCACCGGGATGCGGCGCACGTCCGGGGCGCTGAGGCGCTCGGCGTTGGCCTCGGAGTCGGCGAGCTCCTTCTGCGACTCGAGCTCGGCCTCGACCCGGGCGATGTAGCCGGAGACCTCGGCCTCGACCCGCTCGGGATCCCACCCGAGCACCGGCGCGACGATCTCGGCCACGGCGCGGGCGCTGTCGGCGCCACGGCTCGAGGTCTCGATGGAGATGCGGGTGCGTCGCGCCAGCACGTCGTCGAGGTGCAGCGCGCCCTCGTGCGTGGCGGCGTACAACGCCTCGACCCGGAGGTACTCCTCCGCCCCGGGGAGCGGCTCGTAGAGCGAGCGGTCGTCCTCGGCGAGGGCGAAGAGCTCGTGGACGAGCGAGCCGTAGCGCTCGAGCAGGTGCGTGATGCGCCAGACCGGGAGGTCCTGGTGGCGCGCGAGGCGGTCGATCTGGTTGACGAGAGCGACGTAGCCCTCGGCGCCCGACAGCGGGATGAACTCGGTGACGCTGTCGGAGACGTCGCCGCCGATGTCCTCGCGTGCGGCGTCGACGGCGTCTGCGGCCATGACGCGGTAGGTCGTGTACTTGCCCCCGGCGATGGAGATGAGCCCGGGCTGCGGACGGGCCACGGCGTGCTCGCGGGAGAGCTGGCTCGTGTCCTCGCTCTCGCCGGAGAGGAGCGGGCGCAGGCCGGCGTAGACACCCTGGATGTCCTCGTGGGTCAACGGCACCTTGAGCACGGTGTTGATGTGCTCGAGGATGTAGTCGATGTCGGCCCGCGTCGCTGCCGGGTGGGCGAGGTCGAGGTCCCAGTCGGTGTCGGTCGTGCCGATGATCCAGTGCGTGCCCCACGGGATGACGAAGAGGACCGACTTCTCCGTGCGCAGGATGAGGCCGGTCTCGGAGTTGATCCGGTCGCGGGCGACGACGATGTGCACCCCCTTGCTCGCGCGCACGTGGAAGCGCCCGCGGCCACCCGCCATCGTCTGGATGTCGTCGGTCCACACGCCGGTGCAGTTGATGACCACGGAGGCCCGGACCTCGGTGCGCTCGCCCGTCTCGACGTCCTCGACGACGGCGCCGACGACCCGCTCGCCCGCGCGGAGCAGCTCGACGACGCGGGCCGAGGCGACGACGGTGGCGCCGTAGGCGGCGGCCGTGCGGACCGTCGTCAGCGTGTGGCGGGCGTCGTCGGCCTGGGCGTCGTAGTAGAGCAGCCCACCGGTGAGGGCGTCGCGCTTGAGCGCCGGGGCCAGCTTGAGCGCTCCGGTGCGGGTCAGCTGCTTGTGGCGCGGGACCGAGCGTGCGCCGCCCATCGAGTCGTAGAGGGTCAGGCCCGCGGTGACGTAGGGACGCTCCCAGCCGCGGCTCGTGAGCGGGTAGAGGAAGGAGACCGGCTTGACGAGGTGGGGCGCGATGCGGCTCAGCATGAGCTCGCGCTCCTTGAGCGCCTCGCGGACGAGGTCGAAGTTCATCTGCTCGAGGTAGCGCAGGCCGCCGTGGAAGAGCTTGGACGACCGCGACGAGGTGCCGGAGGCGAAGTCGCGCTGCTCGACGAGGGCGGTGGACAGGCCGCGGGTGGCCGCGTCGAGGGCCACCCCACCGCCGGTCACGCCACCGCCGACGACGAGCACGTCGAACTGCTTGGTGGCGAGGCGCTTCCACGCCCGTGCCCGGTAGTCCGTGTCCAGCCGCACTGGGCTCGTCATCGGTTCCCCTTCACGTCGGTGCCGAGAACGACACTCTAACGAGCCCGATCCGTGTCGAATGCGGCTGTTCGCGGGGCGGTCAGCCCGTACCCTCGGCGGCATGGGCATGACGGTGGTGGCACGGGAACTGGACTCCGAGCAGCTCGCGAGTCTCCTCGCGGACCCTTCGGTCGCGAACGACCTGATCCTCGACGAGGACGAGGACGAGGACGAGGGCGAGGGCGAGGGCGAGGGCGAGGGCGAAGGCGTGGACGGAGGTGACGGCTGGCTCGATCTCGACAAGGCGTGGCACGGCGTCCATTTCCTGCTGACGGGTGCGGCGTGGGGCACGGACAACCCCCTCGGCGGAGCCGTCCTCGGCGGCCGTGAGGTCGGCGAGGACGACGGCTACGGGCCGCCGCGGCTCCTCGAGCCCGACCTCGTCCGTGAGGTGGCCGAGGCGCTGGGCGCCGTCACCGACGACGAGCTCCGCGCGCGTTTCGACCCCGAGGAGATGCAGCGCCTCGACATCTACCCTCAGGTCTGGGACGAGAGCGACATCCTCGACGAGTACCTCATGCCGAACGTCCGGGAGCTGCGCGACTTCTACGCCCGCGCCGCGGCTCATGACGCTGCGGTTCTCATCGGGGTGCAGTAGACGCCGGGCTGGGACGACACTGGGCTGGTGAGACTCATGTGGATCATCTGCCTGTTCGCCGGTCATGCGTGGCGCCGTGAGAGCCGCGGCGAGGAGACGATCATCGTGTGCGGACGGTGCGACGCGATCAGTGCCGTGGCCGAGGCGCGCGAGCGACACCGCCAGCTCGGACGAGACCGCGGCGAGATGTAGGCGCGCGACGGTACGGTCTGGACATGCCGACGGAGCAGCGCAGCCATGTCGTGTCGATCGACCAGGGGACGACGAGCACCCGGGCCATGGTCTTCGACCGGAGGGGCCGCGTCGTGGCCGTCGACCAGATGGAGCACCGCCAGATCTTCCCGCGCGCCGGGTGGGTCGAGCACGACCCGATGGAGATCTGGCAGAACACCCGCGTCGTCGTCGGCGGCGTGCTCGGCAAGGCCAACCTCAACGCCACCCACGTCGCCGCGGTCGGCATCACGAACCAGCGCGAGACGACCGTCGTCTGGGAGCGGGCCACCGGCCGGCCGATCCACAACGCCATCGTCTGGCAGGACACCCGCACCCAGGCGATCTGCGACGAGCTGGCCCGCGACGGCGGCATCGAGCGCTTCAAGGACGTCACGGGCCTGCCGCTCGCGACCTACTTCGCCGGACCCAAGGCGCGCTGGGTACTCGACCACGTCGACGGCGCCCGCGAGCGGGCCGAGGCGGGGGAGCTGCTCTTCGGCACCATCGACACGTGGCTGCTCTGGAACCTCACGGGCGGCGCCGACGACGGTGGGGTGCACCTCACCGACGTCACGAACGCCTCGCGCACCCTCCTGATGGACCTGCGCACCCTCGACTGGGACGCGTCGGCCGCCGAGGCGATCGGGGTCCCGCTCGCGATGCTCCCCGAGATCCGCTCGTCGTCCGAGGTCTACGGCTCGTGCAAGCCGGGCATCCTCATCGACGTGCCGGTCGCCGGCATCCTCGGCGACCAGCAGGCGGCGACGTTCGGCCAGGCGTGCCTCGACGTCGGCACGGCCAAGAACACCTACGGCACCGGCAACTTCATGCTCCTCAACACGGGCGAGGAGATCGTCGCGTCGAAGAACGGCCTGCTGACGACGGTCTGCTACCAGCTCGGTGACGACCAGCCCGTCTACGCCCTCGAGGGCTCCATCGCCGTCACGGGGTCGCTCGTGCAGTGGCTGCGCGACAATCTCGGCCTCATCAAGGACGCCAAGGAGGTCGAGACGCTGGCCGCGAGCGTCGACGACAACGGTGGTGCCTACTTCGTCCCGGCCTTCTCGGGCCTCTTCGCCCCGCACTGGCGCCCCGACGCCCGCGGTGCGCTCGTCGGTCTGACCCGCTTCGTCAACAAGGGGCACATCGCCCGAGCAGCTTTGGAGGCCACGGCTTTCCAGACGCGCGAGGTGCTCGAGGCGATGAACGCCGACTCCGGAGTGCCGCTCACCGAGCTGCGGGTCGACGGCGGCATGGTCGTCAACGAGACGCTCATGCAGTTCCAGGCCGACCTCCTCGGGGCCGACGTCGTGCGACCCGTCGTCGCCGAGACGACCGCTCTCGGCGCCGCGTATGCCGCCGGGCTCGCCGTCGGCTACTGGCAGAGCACCGACGAGATCCGTGAGAACTGGGGCGAGGACCGCCGGTGGACCCCCGCGATGGACGAGTCGGAGAGGGAGCGACTCTTCCGCACGTGGAAGAAGGCCGTCGAGCGCACCCTCGACTGGGTCGACGCCGACACGCCCTGACGGCTCAGTCCTCGCCCTCGAGGTGGAGGACGACCTTGCGCAGCAGGCCGTTGAGGGCGACGAGCTCCTTGGCGGTCAGCCCCGAGAAGGCCTCCTGCTCGCGAGCCATGCCGGCCTCGATCCCCTTCTCCCACAGCGCCCGTCCCGACGGCGTCGGTCGGATGAGGATGCGACGCCGGTCGATGGGGTCGACCTCCCGCGTCACGTGCCCGCGCTGGACGAGCCGGTCGACGCGCGACGTCATCGCGGCGCGGGTCACGCCGCACGCGTCGGCGAGCTGGGCGGGGGTCGCCTCCTCGGGGAACGGCTGGATCATCAGCGCGTGGAGCGTGTGGTAGTCCTCGATCGTGTCGTCCGTCCCGGCGTAGCTCGCGTGGTCGGCGGCCTTGAGCCGCTTGGTGATCGCCTGCATGCGCGTGACGGCGCCCTCGACCTCGGGGTCCATGTCCTCGAGGAGGCCGCTCCAGCGTGCGACGTGCCGGTCGACCGAGTCCTGCCGTGCTCTCGCCATGGCGCCAGTCTCGCAGAGGTGTCGGACCCAGAGCGCTGATCCTTGACTATTCGTTGACAGATAGTCAGACGTCTAACTAATCTCGATGCATGACCATGCGCGACCTGTTGCACCTCCGCGACGTCCGGCTCCTGCTCGCCGGTCAGGGACTCTCGTGGGTCGGTGACGCCTTCAACCCCATCGCCCTGTCCGTGGCCGTCGTCCTCGGTGGCGGCGGAGCGGGCGAGCTCGGTGTCGTCCTCGCGAGCGCCGTGGTGGCCCGCCTCCTGTGCAGCCTCGTCGGCGGCGTCTGGGCCGACCGCGTCACGCCGCACCGGATCATGGTCGGCGCCGACCTCACGCGGGCCGGTTCCGTCGCCGCCATGGCCCTCGCCTTCGCGCTCGGCGACCCACCGGTCGCCGTGCTCGCCGGTCTGGCCGCGGTCACAGCGGGTGCGGGCGCGTTCTTCTACCCGGCCTTCGTCTCGCTGAGGCCCCTCATCGTGCCGGTCTCGGCCCTGCAGACCGCCAACGGCGCGATCAGCTTCCTCCAGTCGAGCGCGCAGGTCGGCGGCCCGGTCCTCGCCGGCCTCGTCGTCGCCCGGTTCGGCCCGGTGGCCGGCTTCACGGTCAACGCGCTGACGTTCGCCTGGTCGGCGGTCTGCGTCGCACGGCTCCGGGCCCGCGCCGACCGCCTCGCCGAGCGCACCGGCATGCTGACCGAGATCCGCGAGGGCCTCGCCGAGATCCGCAGCCGGGACTGGCTCTGGTCCAGCCTCCTCGCGGCGGCGATGTTCCACGTCGCCAGCGGGGTCTTCATCGTCCTCGTCGAGGTGACGGCCGTGCGCGACCTCGGCGGCGCCCACGCCCTCGGCCTCATCACGGCGGCGCTCGGTGTGGGCGGCCTCGTCGGAGGGCTCGTCGGGATGCGGCTCCAGCCGCGCCGGATGCTGCTCTGGGCCTTCGCCGCCCTCGGGCTCTTCCCGCTCTTCCCGCTCGCGTTCGCCTGGCCCGGCGGCCTCGTGGCGATCATGGCGCTCGCCCTCGTCGGCCAGGCCGGCCTGCTCTACTTCGACGTCGGGTGGCAGACCGCCGTCCAGCAGGGCGTGCCCCACGACCGGCTGGCCCGTGTCGTCTCGTGGGACGTGCTCATCTCGTTCGTCGCACTGCCCCTCGGCAACGTCCTCGCCGGCCCGCTCAGCGCGCACGTCGAGACGCCCGACCTCATGGTCGGCATCGCCGTCTGGATGCTCGTCGCCGGCTGCTGGCCGCTGCTGGTGCGCAGCGTCCGCGGCTTCACCCGCGCGTCAGCCCAGGGCGGCGATGGCGGCGTCGTAGTCGGGCTCCTGGCCGATGGCCGGGACGAGCTCGGTGTGGGCGACGGTGCCGTCCGCATCGATGACGACCACCGCACGCGCGAGGAGGCCGGCGAAGCCGCCGTTCTCCATCCGCACGCCGTAGTCGTAGCCGAAGCCGGAGCGGAACGACGACGCCACGACGACGTTCTCGATGCCCTCGGCGCCGCAGAACCGGTTCAACGCGAACGGTAGGTCGGCCGACACGCAGACGACCGCCGCGTTGTCGAGGCCGGCGGCGATCTCGTTGAAGCGGCGCACGCTCGCCGCGCAGACGCCGGTGTCGACGCTCGGGAAGATGTTGAGGACGACGCGGCTGCCGTCGGGCAGCGTCACGTCGTCGCGAAGGTTCGTGCCGGTCAGCGTGTACGCCGGGGCGGGGGCGCCCACGGCCGGCAGGTCGCCGACGGTGTGGACGGTGGTGTCTCCGAGGGAGGTGGTGGCCATGGACGTATCTAACACGGGCAGCCTGGGGCTACCGTCGCGGCATGCCCGCTGACGGCGCGACGTGCCTCGCGACCCGCTGCTTCTGCGAGCTCGCCCGCCCCGACGGCATCGCCCAGCCGGCCGACGCGTGGTCGTCCCTGGCCTTCGTCGTGGCAGGGGTCGCCGCAGCCGCGGTCCTGCGTCCCGCCGCGCGTCCGGAGCGCGTCCTCGTCCCGCTCCTCGCGGTCGCGCTCGTCGCCGTCGGGATCGGCAGCTTCGCCTTCCACGCGACCCTGACGCTCTGGGGGCAGTTCGTCGACGTCCTCCCGATGTATGCCGTGGGGTGCGTCCTGCTCGCCGGTGCCCTGGTGCG
Organism: Terracoccus sp. 273MFTsu3.1; assembly: GCF_000383675.1. Classification (GTDB taxonomy): domain Bacteria; phylum Actinomycetota; class Actinomycetes; order Actinomycetales; family Dermatophilaceae; genus Terrabacter. The sequence goes on from NZ_KB911820.1 coordinate 644,311, forward strand.
CCTGCGCCGCGTCACGCCGCGCGTGGCCGTCCTCGGCGGGGTCGCCCTCCTCGCGGCCCTCGGCGTCCTGCTCTGGCTGTGGCCCGAGTCGCGACGGGTGCTCTTCGCCGCGGTCCTGCTCCCCGGCATCGTCCTCGAGCTGGTGGCCGCCCCGGGCCGTGACGGCGGAGCGCGCTGGCTGCGCGTCGGGCTGGGACTGCTCGTGACGGCATACGCGCTCTGGCTCCTCGACCAGGCGGGTCTGCTCTGCGACCCGACGAGTCCGCTGCAGGGGCACGCGGCGTGGCACGTCCTCGGCGCCGGCGCCGGGTGGTGCCTCGCGCGGCACTGGGCGACCCGTAGGTTGGTGGCATGACGGAGTCGCCGCTCATGCCGGAGCAGCAGGGGCAGATCGTGGCGGTCGCGATGGACATGGCACGCGACGGGCGCACGGCCGACCTCGTCGAGTTCCTCGACCACGGCTTCCCGCTCGACCAGCAGGACCCCGCCGGCAACACGCTCGTCATGCTCGCGGCCTACCACGGTCACCTCGACACGGTCACGACCCTCGTGGACCGCGGCGCCGACGTCGACCGCCGCAACGACCGGGACCAGTCCCCGGTGGCCGGTGCGATGTTCAAGGGCGAGGACGAGGTCGTCAAGGTCCTCGTCGCGGCGGGCGCCGACCTCGACGCCGGCTCGCCGACCGCGCGTGCCACGGCCCAGCTGTTCGGGCAGCAGCACCTCATCGACGGAGAGGACCGACCGTGACCGACCCGCAGGACACCGGGGCGCGCTCGCGCTTCGTCATCAACCTCGTCGGCGTCATCGGCATCGTCTTCGGCGTGCTCCCGATCGTGCGCTACCTGCTCGACCTGTCGCTCTTCGAGTTCACCGTCGCGCCGTACGAGTGGCTCCAGCTCGAGGGGGCGGCACGGTTCATCCCGCCCGGGATGGTCCTCGTCGCGTGCATCGTCCTGGCCTACGTCCTCGAGCAGCGGCTCTCCCGCGACTGACCCCGGCCAACCCTCGACGGTCGGTGACCGTTCAACGACCAGCCCGTGATGTGATGTGGTCATGTCGGTCCGGGCCTCCCTCCTCGCCGCGCTCGTCCTCGGGTCGAGCCTGGCGATCGCGCCCGCGCCGACCGCCCGCGCCGATCCGGTGGCTCCCGAGGTCACGACGGTGCCCGTCGGCGCCGAGCCCGACGGCACGGCCGTGCGCCTCGACGTCTCCGTGTGGCCGCAGTCGAGCGGCAAGCACCCGGTCGTGCTGCTCGCCCACGGCTTCGGCGGCACCAAGGACTCGGTGACGAGCCAGGCCAACGACCTGCACGACCGCGGCTACGTCGTCATCGCGTGGAGCGCTCGTGGACACGGCGCGTCCGGCGGTCGCATCCACCTCAACGACCCGGCCTACGAGATCGCTGACGCGAGAACGCTGCTCGACCTCGCGGCCAAGCGATCCGACGTCGAGCTCGACGGCCCGGGAGACCCCCGCGCCGGGGTCATGGGGGCCTCCTACGGCGGCGCCCTCGCCCTCATGCTGGCAGGCTCCGACCGGCGGGTCGACGGCGTCGTCTCGGCCATCACGTGGAACGACCTCGCCGACGCCTTCTTCCCGCAGGCCGCCGTGACGAAGCCGGCGACCACCGCTGCCGGGCGCTCGCCGATCGACGTCGCCGGACCCTTCAAGCAGGTCTGGGCGACGAACTTCTTCCTCTCGGCGCTCCGGGGAGGCCAGGGTGCGGGTGCCGGCTCCTCCGACTGCGGCCGCTTCGACCCGACGATCTGCCGCCTCTTCGTCCAGGCCTCCGAGACCGGCACCGCCTCGCCCCAGCTGACGACGCTGCTGCGTGCCCACAGCCCCAAGCCGACGATGAACGCCGTCACCGCGCCGACCTTCCTCGTCCAGGGGGTCGGCGACTCGCTCTTCGGGCTCGACCAGGCCGACGCCACGGCGTCGGCGCTCGCCGCCTCCGGCACGCCGTATGCCGTCCGCTGGAGCGACGGCGGCCACGACGCCCCGAGCACGCACGAGGCGGAGGAGGTCGAGGCCTCCTACACGTGGCTCGACCACTACGTCCGCGACAAGGGCGCGCGCGGACCGGCCCTGCCCACAGCGGCCTTCACGTACGGCACTCCCGCCGGGCGGCCGGGTCAGCCGACGACGCTCCACACCCTCACGGCATACCCGGGGCTGTCGGGCGCGGCGCTCCGGACGCGCGAGCTGCCACTGACGACGACCTCCGGGACGCTGCTGCACCCGCCCGGAGGGCAGCCCGCGTCCCTCATCGCCGTACCCGGCCTCGCGGCGCTCGGCATCAGCCTCTCGACCTACCAGATCGCGGCGCTGCCCGGTCAGTCGACGGCCCTCGACACCCAGCCCGTCGCCGAGGCCGCGACCGTGGTCGGGTCGCCGTCGATGCGACTGACCGTCACGTCCGACGCTCCCGACGTCACGCTCTTCGCGTCGGTGTGGCGCGTCACCGGTGGCTCGGTGACGCTGACCAACCCGCTCGTCGCACCCGTGCGCCTCGCCGTGACGCCCGGCCGGCCCACCCCCGTGACGATCTCGCTCCCGGCCGCGACCTACGACCTGCCGGCCGGCACCCGGTGGCGCGTCCTGCTGACGAGCACCGAGTCGACGTACTCCAACTCGCGGACCCCGAGCGGCATCCGCATCTCGGGGGCCTCGGCGCTCACCCTCCCGGTCGCGGCCGGTGCCGCGGTCGACGGGGCCGTGGCCGGCGGCGTCGACACCGAGACCCTGCTCGCGTCCGGCGCCCTGGCCGTCCTGCTCCTCGCGGCGCTCGTCGGCTGGGTCGTGCGCCGTCGCCGCCGGATGCACCGCCCGGCGCGGCCCGACCTCGCCGACGTCCCACTCGTCATCGAGGGACTCGTCAAGACGTACGCCGACGGCCACCGCGCCGTCGACGACGTGTCGTGGCGGGCCGAGAAGGGTCAGGTCGTCGGTCTGCTCGGGCCCAACGGGGCCGGCAAGACGACGACCATGCGGATGGTCATGGGACTCATCTCCTCCGACGCCGGCAGCGTCCACGTGCTCGGCGAGCCCGTCTCCGCCGGCTCGCGGGTGCTCGCCCGGGTCGGCGCGCTCATCGAGGGTCCCGGCTTCCTGCCGCACCTCACCGGGCGCCAGAACCTCGAGGCCTACTGGTCCGCCACGGGCCGGGACCCGGAGGACGCCCACATCGCCGAGGCGCTCGACGTCGCGGCCCTCGGCGGCGCCGTCGACCGGCCGGTCAAGTCCTACAGCCACGGCATGAAGCAGCGGCTCGGCATCGCCCAGGCCATGCTCGGGCTGCCCGAGCTGCTCATCCTCGACGAGCCGACCAACGGCCTCGACCCGCCCCAGATCGCGGCGATGCGTCCGATCCTGCGCCGCTACGCCGAGACCGGGCGCACCGTCGTCGTGTCGAGCCACCTCCTCGCCGAGGTCGAGATGACGTGCACCCACGTCGTCGTCATGCACGCCGGTCGGGTCATCACGCAGGGGCCCGTCGCCGAGCTCGTCGACAGCGACGACACGACGATCCTCGACCTGCCCGAGCACGTCGCCCACGACGTCGTCAGCGCCGGCGTGCACGCGCTCGAGGCCGCGGGTGGGGTCACCGAGGTGCGGGTCGACACGCCCACGAGGATCGTCGTCGTGGGCGACCGCGGCCGGGCCGAGGTCGTCGCGGCCGCCGTGTCGGCGGGGCTGCCCGTCGTCGGCGTCAGCAGCCGCCGGCACCTCGAGGAGGTCTTCCTCGGCGCCATCTCGTCGGCGTCCGCACCGGGTGCGGCCGGCGAGCCCGGAGACGAGGGCGCGTCCCTCGTCGAGCGATTGAGGCAGGTGAGGGCGCGATGAGCGAGACCCGTCCAGAGAGCCCGGACGTGAGCCCCGGGGACGCGCTGCTCGACGTCATCGAGCCGGCTCCGACAGCAGGGAGCGGCGAGATCCACCAGGTGCGCGACCCGCTCTCGTGGCGGTCCGAGCTGCGCCGGCAGTGGGGCCGGCGACGCACCATCTGGGCCTTCGGGCTGCTCCTCGCGCTGCCGCTCGTCCTCGTCGGGTCCTTCGCCTTCGGCCAACGGTCGAGCAACAGCCGCGGCGGCGCCTCGACCAGGATCTTCGACCTCGCCCAGAGCGGGGCCGCCAACTTCAGCCTCGTGCTCGTCTTCCTCGCCTCGGAGCTGCTCCTCGTCCTCCTCGCCGCCCTCTTCTGCGGCGACGCCGTGCCGTCCGAGGCGTCGTGGTCGTCGTTGCGCTACCTGCTCATCGCGCCGGTCCAGCGGGCTCGTCTGCTCACGAGCAAGCTCGCGATCGGGATCGCCTCCACGCTCGTCGCGACGGTCCTGCTGCCGGCGTGGGGCCTGCTCGTCGGCGGCGTCGCCTACGGCTGGGACCCGCTGACCAACCCGCTCGGCGAGAACCTCTCGTGGAGCCAGTTCCTGCCCCGCCTGGCCCTCGCGATGGCCTACATCTTCGTGACGCTGCTGCCCATCGCCGCCATCGCCTTCTGGCTCGGGACCCGCTCCGACGCGCCGCTCGCGGCGGTCGGCGGCGCCGTGCTCGTCAGCATCCTGCTCAACATCCTCGACCAGCTCGACGCGCTCGACCCCTACCGCAACGCCTTCCCCGGCCACTACTCGCGGGCCTGGCAGGACGCCCTAGCCGTGTCTCCGGACTACACCGACATGGTGCACGGCGCCCTGTGGGCGCTCGTGTGGGCCGTCGCCTTCACGATGCTCGCCTACCGTCGCTTCCGGCGCAGCGACATCCTCAGCTGACGCCGCGCAGCCTTGCTCAGAACCGCGCGGCCTCGGGGATGATGCGCTCGCCGATGAGCTCGAGCACGTCGGTCCTGGAGCCGTCACCGATGCCGAGCTGCACATGCGTCACGCCCAGCCCGGCGAGGTCGCGCAGGTGCTCGAGCGTGGCGTCGACGTTCGCGCCGTCGGGGCCGGGGTCGACCGGTCCCATGACGGTCTTCTCGATCTCGTCGTAGTCGCGGCCGAGAGCCTCGCAGTGGCCGCGGAGGACCTCCAGCTTGTGGGCGAGGTCGGGGCTGTCGAAGAGGTTGCAGGCCTGGGCGTACTGCGCCACCATCCGCAGCGTCTTCTTCTCGCCACCGCCGCCGATGAGGATCGGCGGGCGCGGGCGCTGCACGGACTGCGGGGAGTTGAGGGTGCTCCCGAGCCGGTAGTGCTTGCCGGTGTACGGCTCGACGCTGTCACCCCACATCTGGAGGCAGATCTGCAGCGTCTCCTCGAGGCGCTCGAAGCGCTCGGCAGTGGCGGGGAACGGCAGGCCGAGTCCGACGCACTCCTCCTCGTTCCAGGCCGCGCCGATGCCGAGCATGGCGCGACCCTTCGACAGCACGTCGAGGGTCGTCACCGCCTTGGCGAGCAGCCCGGGCTCCCGGTAGACGGCGGCCGTGACCCACGCGAGCAGCTGGACCTTCTCGGTGACGGCGGCGAGGAAGCCGAGCGCCGTGTAGGCCTCGAGCATCTCGTGCTCCTTGGGCCCGACCATGCCGATCTGCCAGACGTGGTCCATGACCGAGAGCCTGGTGAAACCGACGTCCTCGGCGGTCCGCGCCGTGCGGACGAGGTCGTCGACGAAGGTGGAGGAGCCACCGCTCCACGTGAAGTTGGCCAGGTGCAGTCCGAGATGCATCCTCCGACACTACGTCCGCTCGCTGGGAGCGGACCCTCCGTGGACGTCCGGATCTGCGGTGACCTCGGAGCCGGAGACGGGCGGCTCGGCCGACCACGGGAAGACGATCCACTGGTCGGTCTGGCGCCAGACGTAGTCGGGCGTCACGACCGATCCGGGCTTGCCGTAGAGGACCGCGCTGCGTGCCTCGGCGCCGTGCTCCTGGAGCAGGTCGAGCACCAGGGAGAGGGTGCGGCCCGAGTCGGCGACGTCGTCGACGACGAGGATCCGGCGGCCCGCGAGGCTCTCGGTGTCGAGGTGCGGGGCCAGCAGCACCGGGTCGGGCAGCGTCTGCTCGACGTCGGTGTAGAACTCGACGTTGATGGCATCGGTCAGCTTGATGCCGAGCGCGTAGGAGAGTCCGCCACCGGGGATGAGCCCACCTCGCGCCACCGCCACGAGCACCTCCGGGCGGAAGCCGAGTCGGCGACGAGGGTCGCCAGCTCGCGGATCGCGACGCCGAACCGCTCCCACGTCAGCACCTCCTTGTCGACGAGCGTGGAGGCGTCTGCGTGGTGGGCGATCGTCATGCGAGGAAGGCTAGTCACGTCAGGTGAACGGCGTGTTTCGGGTGTCGAGGGTTCGGGCAGACTGGCCGGGTGACCCCCGACCCGACCAGCCTGACCCGACCGCTCCAGCCCTCCCGGCGCTCGCAGGTGCCCCCGTTCGAGGTCATGGACGTGCTCGACCGGGTGGCCGTGCTCCGGGCCGAGGGCCGCGACATCGTGTCCCTCTGTGCCGGTGAGCCGTCGGGAGGTGCGCCGAGCCTGGTCTCGGAAGCCGCGGCGCGGATCCACGGCTCGGGGCGTGCCCTGACCTACACCTCGGCGCTCGGCATCCGTGAGCTGCGGTCCGAGATCGCCGCCCACTACGGGCGGTGGTACGGCCTCGACGTCGACCCCGCCCGCGTCGCGATCACGACGGGCTCGTCCGGTGGCTTCGTCCTCGCCTTCCTCGCCGCCTTCGAGGCGGGTGACCGCGTCGCCCTCGCCCGCCCCGGCTACCCGGCCTACCGCAACATCCTCGCCTCGCTCGGGTGCGAGGTGGTCGAGATCGACTGCGGCCCGGAGACGCGCTACCAGCCGACGCCCGAGCTGCTCGACGCCGCACAGGCCGACGGTGAGCTCGCGGGACTCATCGTCGCCTCGCCCGCCAACCCGACCGGCACGATGGTCGACCGCGCCGAGCTCGCGGCCATCACCGACTGGTGCGCCGCCCACCGCGTGCGCCTGGTCAGCGACGAGATCTACCACGGCGTCACCTACCCGGACCCCGGCGCCGCCGACCCCCGTGGTGTCTGCGCGTGGGAGACCGACGACACGTCGCTCGTCATCTCCTCCTTCAGCAAGTACTGGGGGATGACGGGCTGGCGCCTGGGCTGGATGCTGCTCCCCGACGACCTCGTGCGCCCCGTCGACGCGCTGGCCGGCAACGTCGCGCTCTGCCCCCCGGCGCCGGCGCAGTATGCCGCCGTGTCGGCCTTCGCGGAGGAGTCCTACCGCGAGTGCGACGCTGCCGTGGCCGAGTTCGCCCGGACGCGAAAGCTCTTGCTGGACAACGCCTCCCGGCTCGGCTGGGGCGAGTCCGCGCCGCCGGACGGCGCGTTCTACTACTGGGCCGACCTCGGGCCGCAGCTCGCCCGATGGGGCGGCGCGGCGGCATACGCGCGCGCCCTGCTCGAGGAGGTCGGCGTCGCGATCACCCCGGGCGGCGACTTCGACGACCGGGCCGGCCGGCGCTCCGTGCGGCTCAGCTTCGCCGCGGGCGCGACCGCGGTCGGGGAGGCGATCGAGCGGATCGAGGCGTTCAACGCACGCTGATCGGCCGGCCCACCGCGCTGACTCGCCGGACCCGCATCGAAGCCCCCACCTCTGCGGGGGCTTCGACCCTGCTTCACCTCTTCCCAGGTCGTCAGAGGATGAGCACCACTGCAGCGGCGACCGCCCCGGCCAGAGCCAGAGCGCCGAGCACGAAGCTCATGACGGAGTCGTAGGTCCAGTGACCTTCACGGTCACGGACACTGGCGCCGAGCATGCCGAAGCCTGCGGTGAGCAGGACTCCACCAGCGATCCAGCTGCCGAGGTACCAGGCCTCGCTCAGGCCCGCCAGGATCCAGCCGGCCGGCACGAAGTATGCATACGCGCCGAAGGCTGCGACCAGGAGACCGATGGTGATGAGCGTGTAGTCCAACGTGCGGTTGCGGAACAACCGCGGAAGACGTTCGGTCCCCACACGTTCCTTCTCAAGGAGCTGTGACATTGTCCTCACCTCCTCTCCATGCCTCACCTCCAGCGTCGCTCGTCTGCCGCGTGAGCGTCAGAGGCCTTGGTCCTGTCCTTGCCGACCCGGGTCGTTCGGCGAGGACGATCGCGCGGATCGAGGACCTCGACGCGCGCCGAGCGCTAGCGTCGGCCCATGGGGTGGTTCACCGACGCAGTGGCGTGGGTCCGCTCGCGGATCGGAGGTGCGCCGCGACCGGACCCCCCGGCGCCCGTCCAACCGGCGCCCGGCCAACCGGCGACGGTCGACGCGCTCGTCGAGCGGATGCACGAGATCGACCGCGCCCTGCCGGGCAACGACGGTGTCGCGGCCTTCAACCGGATGTACCTCCGCGTCACCGGGCTCGTCCGGGACCGGCTCGTCGAGGGATGGTTCGGCAGCCCGGCGTTCGTGACCCGGCTCGACCTCGTCTTCGCCGGGCTCTACCTCGACGCGGTCGGAGCGGGCTCGCCCGACCCGTCCTGGCAGCCGCTCTTCACGTGCCGGCTCGAGCCGGGTCGCGTGCCGATCCAGTTCGCGCTCGCCGGGATGAACGCCCATATCAACCACGACCTGCCGCTGGCCGTCGTGACGACGTGCCGCCAGCTCGGCCTGACGCCGGACAGCCCAGGGGTCGAGGCCGACTACCACCGGGTCAACGACCTGCTCGCCGCCGTGCAGGAGGACGTGCGCCGATCCTTCCTCGACGGCATCGCCCTCGCCGTCGACGAGCAGTACGCCGGCCCGGTCGCCAACCTCGTGAGCGGCTGGAGCATCGCGCGCGCCCGCGACGCCGCGTGGACGAACGCCCGCGTGCTGTGGTCGCTCGAGGGCGTCGAGCCGCTGCGCACCGACTTCCTCGCCACCCTCTCCCGCAGCGTCGGGATGGCCGGGCGCTACCTGTTGACGCCGGTCGCCGACCTCGCCCCCTGAGGAGCGAGGCCGGAGAGGTCAGGCGGCGACCGGCGCCGGGGCCGCCTCGAGCGGCCGCTCGGCGACGGCCCGCTCCGCGGCGACGCGGTCCGCGGCGGCGCGACGCTCGTCGACCCGACGGTCGCGGAGCGCGGCGCGCAGACGCCACGCGCCGTAGACGGCGACGAGGCTGATGACGAGGTGCAGGCCGAGGAAGCCGTTCGCCAGCCCCATCCCGAGCAGGGCGCCGGCGACGAGCGGCCCGACGGCCGAGAAGGTCGTCTGGATCGCCGTGAAGGTGCCGAGCGTCGTGCCGACGAGCCCGCGGGGAGCGAGGCTCGCGGTGAGCGGGTTGAGGACGGGGGCGTACATCGTCTCGCCGACGGCGAAGATGCCGAACGTCGTGACGAAGAGAGCCGAGGCGACCTCCGGCGTGAGCTGCGCGACCGAGAGGACGACCCACGACAGGGTCCAGATGGCACCGACGACCATGAGCAGGCTCGCCGCGTTGCGTCGCGCGGTGACGCGCACGACGACGACCTGCAGGGCCACGATGACGACGCAGTTGACGGCAGCCGCGAGGCCGATGGCGGACTCGTCGACGTCGAGGACCGTGAGGGCGTACGCCGGCAGGCCGGACTCGAACTGGGCGTAGAAGCCGAGGGCCAGGGCCACCGCGACGACCGCGGTCCAGCGCAGGGCGGGCACGGCGAAGATGCGGCGCAGGGCCTCCATCGTGCCGAGCTGCGTCTCCGCCTCGCCGGCGGCGAGGTCCGGGGCGACCTCGCTCGGGGCGCCGATGCCCGCGACGTGGATGAGGACGGCCGAGATCGCGAAGCCCGCACCCGCCGCGATGAACGCGAACGTCATGCCGTCGGCGCGCGAGAGGTCGACGAACTGGCCGGCGACGAAGGCGCCGAGGGCCATGCCGATGGCCTCGGCCGTGAACTTGTAGGCGAAGACCTTGCGGCGGTCGTCGCTCCCGGCCCAGCGCAGCACGAGCACCGAGGCGGCCGGACCTGCCGCGGTCAGGCCGAACCCGAAGACGAACATGCCGACGAGGAAGGCCGGGGCCGACCCGGCCCAGACGAGGCTGCCGACGCCGACGGCGGCGAGCAGCTTGGCCACGACGGCGACGGCGACCGGGTTGTAGCGGTCGCTGAGGCGCCCGGCGAAGGGTGCGGCGACGAGCGCGCCGACCGAGAAGAGCGTGCTGGCCAGGGCGGCGGCGAGCGCTCCCCAGCCGCGGGTGTTGGCCGCATACGCGTACTGGTAGGGCAGCACGGTGCCCCATCCGAGCATGCCGATGGACGACGCGAGGATGAGCAGCTTGGTGCGCATGGGTTTCACACCCTTTCGGGGACGGGGGAGGCGGACTTCGGGAGTCAACGCAGCTTCGGCATCGAATATTTCGTCATCGAAGTTCGACTTCGAAAGAGTAGCACCAGCTCCCACGGGTGCGACAATGCGTTTCCATGGCAGCGAAGCGACGACAGACCGCCCAGCAGGAGCACGCCGCGGACGTCGCGACCTACGTGGCGGCTGGTGGCGAGGAGTCCGTGCAGCGGGTCATCACCGCGGTGTTCTCGGTGACGAAGAAGCTCGACCAGTGGTACGTCCGCCAGTTCGCCGACCTCGACCTGACCCAGGGTGAGTGGTCGGTCCTCGCGTCCCTGGCCCGCGCGGGCGACACGTGCCTCACCCCGAGCCAGCTCGCCGACCTCTCCAACGTCGCCCCCTCCTCGATGACGCACCGCCTCGACAAGATGGCCGGCCGCGGCCTGCTCCAGCGCCGCCCCGACGAGTCCAACCGCACCCGCACCCTCGTCTCCCTGACGAAGGACGGGTGGGCCCTGTTCAGCGCCGCGGTCCGCGAGTCCAACGTCGTCGAGAGCGACACCCTGCGCGGCCTGTCCGACTCGGAGCGGCACGAGCTGGCCCGGCTCCTCGAGATCGTCATCGCGGGCCTCGACGACATCGACGCGTAGCCCGGGCCGGCGTCGCGGGCGTAGCGTCGCCCGCATGAACGCCAACGGGCAGCCGGTCGCCCTCGTCACCGGAACCTCCTCGGGCATGGGCCTGCACACCGCCGTCGAGCTGGCCCGCCGCGGCCTCACCGTCGTCGCGACGATGCGCGACACGAGCCGGTCCGCGGCGCTGACCGATGCCGCGACCGAGGCCGGCGTCGAGGTCGACGTGCGAGCCCTCGACGTCACCGACCACGAGGCCGCCCGCGCCTGCGTCGACGGGGTGCTCGCCGACCATGGCCGCCTCGACGTCCTCGTCAACAACGCCGGCCGGGGCGCCGTCGCCACCGCCGAACAGCTGAGCCTCGACGAGATCCGCGACCAGCTCGAGGTCAACTACCTCGGACCCGTCGCCCTGACCAAGCTCGTGCTGCCCCACATGCGGTCGGCCGGGTCCGGCACGGTGCTCACCGTGACGAGCGTGGGCGGCGCCGTCGGGCAGCCGTTCGCCGACGCCTACTGCGGCGCGAAGTTCGCCGTCGAGGGCTTCATGCAGTCGCTCGCCGTCGTCATGCTCGCCCACGGCGTGCACGTCTCGGTCATCGAGCCCGCGGCCGTCGCGAGCGACTTCGTCGGCAACGTGGCCCGTCCCGAGGGCGACCCCGCCGACCCGTATGCCGCCCAGCTCGACGCCTATCTCGCGCGGTCCGCGGGCGCCTTCGCCAGTGCGCAGTCCTCCCGGGACGCCGCGGTCGCCATCGCCGACGCCGCGACGTCGGCCGAGCACCGCTTCCGCTGGCAGACCTCGGAGGGTGCGACCGCCTTCGTCGGGATGTCGCTCGCCGACACCGACGGCAGCCGCGTGCTCGGCGTGACCCGGTCCTGGATCGAGTCGGCTCCTCGTTAGAGTCGGCCCGTGAGCTACCGCAGGCCCGTCCCGACGATCGGCGACCCGTCGTCGGCCGCCGAGCGGGCCCAGGCGCCCGACGCGTGGGCCCTGCGCGACGACCTCGCCTCGCTCGAGCGGGTCGTCGGCGCTCGCCGCGACATCCGCCGCTTCCGCCCCGACCCGGTGCCCGACGACGTGCTCACCGCGGTGCTCACGGCCGGTCACCGAGGTCCGTCGGTCGGGCACAGCCAGCCGTGGCGCTTCGTGGTCGTCACCGAGGCCGCGACCCGTGACGCCGCCGCCCTCATGGCCGACCGGTGCCGCCTGCGCCAGGCCACCGCGATGACGGAGGAGTCGGCCCGCGGCCTGCTCGACCTGCGCCTCGAGGGCATCCGCGAGGCACCTGTCGGGGTCGTCGTCGCGTGCGACCGCCGCACCCCCGCCGCCGGGGTGCTCGGTCGGGCCACGTTCCCCGACGCCGACCTCTGGTCGTGCGCCGCGGCCATCGAGAACATCTGGCTGACGGCCCGTGCCCACGGTCTCGGCCTCGGCTGGGTCACCCTCTTCGAGCCGGCCGAGCTCGCCGACCTCCTCGGTCTGCCCGACGGCGTCGAGACCCTCGGCTGGCTCTGCCTCGGCTGGCCCGACGAGCGCCCGCCCGAGCCCGGCCTCGAGCGCGCCGGGTGGTCCCGCCGGCTGCCGCTCGAGCAGGTCGTCATGCGTGAGCGCTGGACCGAGCGCGACGCCCCGCCCTCCCACCTGCGTGCGCCCGAGCCGGCCGACGTCGTGGCCGCCCGCGACCGCTCCGACGACCTCCTCACGGTGCCGGGCTCGCTCGGGGTCCTCGACACGGTGCTCGACCGCGTCACCGCGCTCGCGGCCGTCGACGGTCGGGGCACTCTGGTCGTCGCGGCCGCCGACCATGCCGTGACGGCATACGGCATCTCGGCCTTCGACCCCACGGTGACGGCCGACGTCGCCCGCGCGACCCGCGAGGGCACGTCGATGGGAGCCGTGGCGGCGCGCGCTGCGGGCCTCGACGTCGAGCTCATCGATGCCGGGATCGGTTGCAGCAGAGGTGATCTCGTCACCTCTGACGCGCTCGACGAGACGGTGTATGCCGCCTTGCTCACTCTCGGTCGGGACCGCGGTCGCGTGCTCGCGGGTTCCGGTCCCGTGGCGCTCGGCGAGGTCGGCGTCGGCAACACGACCGTGGCGGCCGCACTCGCCGCGGCCCTGCTCGACGTGCCGGCCGACGACGTCGTCGGCCGCGGGTCGTCCGCCGACGCCGCGATGCTCGACCGGAAGCGCGACGTCGTGGCGCAGGCGCTCGCCCGGGTGGGGAGCGTCGGTCCCGACGAGGCCGTCCGTCGCCTCGGTGGGGGAGAGCTCGCCGTCCTCACCGGGATCGTGCTCGGAGTGGCCGAGTCCGGAGGGGTCGTGGTGCTCGACGGCCTCGCGACGTCGGTGTGTGCGCTCGCCGCCGTGCGTCTCGAGCCGGCGGTCGCGGCGCACCTCGTCGCCGGCCAGCGGTCACGTGAGAAGGCCCACGCCCTCGTGCTCCGCGAGCTGGGTCTCGAGCCCCTCCTCGACCTGCGGATCCGTGCGGGCGAGGGCGTCGGCGCGGCCCTCGCGACCGGCCTCGTCAAGGACGCGCTGGCCCTGCGGACGGGCGTCGCGCGCACCTCCACGGTTTGAGTCCGACGGCGGGACCCCTCTAGTTTTGTGTGGTTGTCCAACCATCGAACTGCCCTCACGAGGGGCTGGGAGACTCGCATGACCACACAGACCCAGGACCGACCACCGACTCCCGAGTCGGGCGCCAGCGCCGACGACCGGGCCTTCCTCGGGCACCCCAAGGGACTGTCGACCCTCTTCTTCGTCGAGCTGTGGGAGCGCTTCTCCTACTACGGGATGCGCGCCATCCTGCTCTACTTCCTCATCGACACCGTGGCCAACGGCGGCCTCGGCATCGACGAGACCACCGGCACCGCCGTCGTCGCGATCTACGGAGCGTCCGTCTACCTCCTGTCGATCATCGGCGGCTTCACCGCCGACCGGCTCTTCGGCGCCCGCCGCTCGACGCTCTACGGCGCCGTCGTCATCATGGCCGGCCACGTCTGCCTCGCCGTCCCGGCCGCGGCGACCGCCTGGCTCGGCATCGCGCTCGTCGCCCTCGGCACCGGCCTGCTCAAGCCCAACGTCTCCGCCATGGTGGGCACGCTCTACAAGCCCGAGGACGCGCGTCGCGACGGCGGCTTCTCGATCTTCTACATGTCGATCAACATCGGCTCGTTCTTCTCGCCGCTCGTCGTCGGCTGGCTGCGTGAGCACTACGGCTACCACGCCGGGTTCTCGGCCGCCGCGGTCGGCATGGCCATCGCCATCGCCTGGTTCGTCCTCGGTCGCAAGGCCCTCGGCCCCGCCGTCGACGACGTGCCCAACCCGCTCTCGCCCGAGGAGCGCGGTCGCGTGTCGGCCCTCGCCGTCGGAGCGGTCGTCGCCTTCGCGGTCATCGTCGTGCTCGCCGGCCTGTGGCGCGACACGGTCCTCGACCAGGTCATCGACGCGATCTCGATCGTCGCGGTCCTGACGCCCATCGCCTACTTCACGATGATGTTCCGCAGCCCCAAGGTCGAGCGCGAGGAGAGGTCGCACCTCGCCGCCTACCTCCCGCTGTGGATCGGCGCGATGCTCTTCTGGATGATCTTCGAGCAGGCCGCCGGCAAGATGGCGATCTTCGCTGCCGAGAACACCGTCACGGAGACGGCGGGCATCAGCATCAACCCCGAGTGGTTCCAGTCGATCAACCCGCTCGCCATCGTCCTGCTCGCGCCGATCTTCGGCTGGATCTGGACCAAGCGTGCCGGGCGCTTCCCGTCGACCCCGATGAAGTTCGTCCTCGGTGTCACGATCATCGGCCTGTCGGCCCTCGCCATGTCGTGGGCCTTCGCGACGTTCCAGGGCAACACGGCGCCGGTCTACATCCTCGGTGGCATCTTCGTCATGCAGACCGTCGCCGAGCTGTGCCTCTCGCCGGTCGGCCTGTCGGCCACGACCCGTCTCGCCCCCCGCGCCTTCGCGAGCCAGGCCATGGCGCTGTGGTTCCTCGGCAGCGCAGCGGGCCAGGCGATCGCCGCCCAGCTCATCCAGGCGATGGGCGGCCTCAGCGACGCGGTGTACTACCTCGTCAACGGCGTCATCACCCTCGTCGTCGCCGGGGTGCTCCTCGCGCTCGTGCCGTGGATCCGTCGCAAGATGTCGACGGCCGAGCTGCACGCCACCGGCCGCCCCGAGAGCACCGGCAGCACCGACCGCACCGCCGGCGTCTCGGCGCACTGACGTGATCGTCAGCCTCGACGGCGTCACCCCGGTGGTCCACGAGACCGCCTGGGTGGCGCCGAGCGCCGACCTCGTCGGGGCCGTCGACCTCCGGGCGGGCTCGAGCGTCTGGTACACCGCCGTGCTCCGCGCCGACGTCGACCCCATCGTCCTCGGTGAGGGCAGCAACCTGCAGGACGGCGTCGTCGTGCACACCGACGCCGGGCACCCGACGAGCATCGGCGCGGGCGTGTCCGTCGGCCACCGCGCCGTCCTCCACGGCTGCACCGTCGAGGACGACTGCCTCGTCGGGATGGGTGCGATCGTGCTCAACGGGGCCCGCATCGGGGCGGGAAGCCTCATCGCCGCCGGCGCGGTCGTGCCCGAGGGAGCCGTCATCCCGCCCCGGTCGCTCGTCGCCGGGGTCCCCGGCAGGATCCGTCGCGAGATCGACGAGCCGGGTCTCGCGCGCATCCGCGCCAACGCCGAGGTCTACGTCGCGCTCGCCCGCCGGCACCGTGAGGCCACGGCGCACTGAGACCCGGCCACCCGGCATACGCCGGCTCGTCTCAGCGGAGCAGCAGGACCGCGGCGACGATGCCTGCGACGACGACGAGCACGCGGAAGAGCGTCGGCGGCAGGCGGCGGCCGACGCGCGCACCCACGTAGCCGCCGACGACCGAGCCGGCCGCGAGCAGCCCGATGGCCTGCCAGTCGAGGTCCGCGACGGCGACGAAGATGAGCCCGGCGACGACGTTGCCGGCGAAGATCGCGAGGGTCTTCAGGGCGTTGACGACCCGCAGGTCGATGTCGAGCCCGAGTCCGAGGACGGCGACCATCATGACGCCCGACCCGGCGCCGAAGTAGCCGCCGTAGACGCCGGTCAGCAGGGCGAAGAAGGTCGTCACCGGCCCCATCCGGGTGCGTGGCCCGACGTCCTCGCCGCCGCGCGACCGGAGCCAGCGCGCGACCCAGGGCTGCACGCCGACGAGCAGGCAGGTGAAGAGGATGAGCCACGGCACGACGGCCTCGAAGACGCTGGACGGCAGGGCCAGCAGCAGCACCGCGCCGCCGACCGCGCCGAGCGCGCACGTGACGACGACGGTCCACGTGATGCGCGGGTGCTCGCGCAGCTCGGCCCGGTAGCCGAACGACCCGCTGACGCCTGCGGGGACGAGGCCGACGGTGTTCGAGGCGTTGGCCACGACGGGTGGCAGCCCGACGGCGAGCAGGACCGGGAAGCTGAGGAGCGAGGCCACCCCGACCGTCGAGGTGAGGACGCCGGCGCCGAGACCTGCGCCGAGGACGGCGAGCATCTCGAGCGGGGTCACGACCCGTCTCGCAGCACCGCCACGTCACTGACCATGACGACGTGTGCGTGCATGGCGTCGGCTGCCGCCTCGGGGTCGCCGGAGCGGATGGCGTCGGCGATGGCGCGGTGCCCGACGAGCGAGTCGGCAGGGCGGCCCGGCTGGCTCAGCGACTCGATGCGGGTCTCGCGGACGAGGTCGCGGATCTCGTCCATCAGCCTGGCGAGCAGCAGCGAGTGGGCGGCGGCGGTCACGGCGCCGTGGAAGCGCTCGTCGCCCTCGACCCCACGCCCGCCGGCCTCGACGTCGCGGGCCATCTCGGCGATGGCCTCGTCGATGCGGGCGAGGTCGTCGGCCGTGCGCCGGGCCGCCGCGAGGGCGGCGATCTTCGTCTCGAGGGCGTCGCGGGTGTCGATGATCTCGGGCAGCCGGTGGGCGTGCGCGCGGATCGCCTCGACGATCCGGCGCGGGCCGGGGGCGTCCGACAGGACCGTGCCGTCGCCGTGCCGGACCGTCACGACACCGATGACCTCGAGCGCGACGAGGGCCTGGCTGAGCGTGGCGCGGCTGACGCCGAGACGCTGCGCGAGCTCGCGCTCGGGAGGCAGGCGGTCACCCGTCGTGAGACCGTTCGACTCGATCCACCCGGTGATCTGCTCGGCCACCTGCTCGTAGAGCCGCGTGCGCGTGAGGCGGGACATGCCCGATGTCGACATGGGGTCACTCTATTGACAGTCGGCCCACTGACCTATTGGCTAGGCCACTGAGCCAGCCATGAGCCTCGTCACAAGGGCGTGGAACCAGGCGCGCTGGCCGCGACCGACGGAGGACACGCATGGGACCGGAATGGGTCTCGATCATCGCGCTCGTCGCACTCTTCGTGATCGGCACGCTGCTGCCGATCAACATGGGAGCCCTCGCCTACGTGGCGGCCTGGCTCGTCGGGGTCTACTCGCTCGGCCTCAGCGAGAAGGAGATCCTCGGCGGCGTCAGCGGTGACCTCATCCTCACCCTGATCGGGGTCACGTACCTCTTCGCCATCGCCAAGAACAACGGCACCGTCGACCTCATCGTCAGATCCGCGGTCAAGGCGGTCGGGGGACGGGTGGCGCTCATCCCGTGGGTGATGTTCTTCGTGACGGCGCTGCTCACCGCCATCGGCGCGGCCAGCCCCGCCGCGTGCGCCATCATCGGCCCGATCGCCCTCGGTTTCGCCGGGCGCTACAAGATCAACCCGCTCCTCATGGGCATGTTCGTCGTGCACGGCGCCCAGGGCGGCGGCTTCTCCCCGATCAGCATCTACGGCACCATCACGAACTCCGTCATGAAGGACAACGGCCTCCCGTCGAGCGAGATGACCGTCTTCCTCGCGAGCCTCGCGGTCAACCTCCTCATGGCCGTCATCCTCTTCCTCGTCCTCGGCGGCCGCCGACTCATGAACCAGCGCGCCGACGACCTCGGCGACGTCGACGGGCCGATGGGCGGCGACTCGATCGCCGAGGACCTCCACCGCGGCGGCGTCGGCGTCGCCACGCGCGGTACCGGCACGATGACCGCGACCCGCACCCAGGCGCTCGGCGTCAAGCGCGACCAGGTGCTGACGCTCGTCGCCTTCACGCTCGTGGCCGTCATCGCGCTGGCCTTCGACAAGAACATCGGCTTCGTCTCGATCACGGCCGCCGTCGTCCTCGCGATGTTCGCGCCGACCCAGCACAAGGACGCCATCAAGCAGGTCGCGTGGCCGACCGTCCTCCTCGTGGCGGGCGTGAGCACGTATGCCGCCGTGCTGACCGAGGCGAAGGCCCCCGAGTTCGTCGGCAACTGGGCGGCCGGCCTCGGCGCCGCGGTCATCGGGGCGCTCGTGCTCTGCTACGTCGGCGGTGTCGTCTCGGCGTTCGCGTCCTCGACGGCCCTGCTGCCCGTCATCATCCCGATCGCCGTGCCGCTCATCGCCAACGGCGGCATCGGCGCCGCGGCGTTCGTCGCGGCGCTCGCGATCAGCTCGACGATCGTCGACGTGAGCCCGTTCTCGACGAACGGCGCCCTGATGCTGGCCAACCGGCCCGACACCATCAGCGAACCGGTGTACTACAAGCAGATCCTCACCTACAGCGTCATCGTGGTCGTCGCCGGCCCGTTGCTCGTGTGGGCCGCCCTGATCCTCCCCGGATGGTGACCGAATGACCGCTCATGGACCCCTCTCCGACATCGTCGTCGTCGACCTCTCCCGTGCCCTCGCGGGACCGCACGCGACGATGATGCTGGCCGACCAGGGCGCGCGCGTCATCAAGGTCGAGGCCCCCGGCCGCGGGGACGACACCCGCGGCTGGGGCCCGCCCTTCGTCGGCGAGGAGGGTCGGCGCGAGTCGACGTACTTCCTGTCGGCCAACCGCAACAAGGAGTCGATCACCCTCGACCTCAAGGACGAGGCGGACCGCGACGTGCTGCTCGCGCTCGTCGACCGGGCCGACGTGCTCGTCGAGAACTTCCGCACCGGGGTGCTCGAGCGCCTCGGCCTCGGCATCGACTCGCTCATGGAGCGCAACCCGCGGCTCGTCGTGCTGTCGATCACCGGCTTCGGCCATGACGGGCCCGAGGGCGGCCGCGCCGGCTACGACCAGATCGCCCAGGGCGAGGCCGGCGTCATGTCGCTGACCGGCTCCGGACCGGACGACCCACAGCGCGTCGGCGTGCCCATCGCCGACCTGTTGTCCGGGATGTACGGCGCCTACGGCGTCGTCGCCGCCCTCAACGAGCGGCACCGCACCGGCCGCGGCTCCGTCGTGCGCACCTCGCTGCTCGCAGCGGTCGTCGGCGTGCACGCCTTCCAGGGCACGCGCTGGACGGTGGCCGGAGAGGTCGGCAGGTCGGCCGGGAACCACCACCCGTCGATCAGCCCCTACGGCCTCTTCCACTGCCGCGACGGCTTCGTGCAGATCGCCGTCGGCAGCGAGGGCCTCTGGCAGCGGCTGTGCGCCGCGTTCGGCCTCGACCCGGCCGCCGAGGGGCTCGCGACGAACGCCGAGCGCGTCGCCGAGCGCGAGCGGGTCATCGAGGTCGTCGAGGCGGCCTTCGCCGACTGGGACGCCGAGCCGCTGCTCGCCCGGCTCGCCGAGGTGGGCGTGCCCGCCGGCAAGGTGCGCAGCCTCGACGAGGTGTACGCGTGGGACCAGACCGCGAGCCAGGGCCTGCTCGTCGAGGTCGAGCACCCGACCCTCGGGCCGCTGACCCTGCCGGGTCCGCCGCTGCGGTTCTTCGACGGCGACGGCACCGAGGTGACGCGCCGTGACCACGACGCGCCGCCGACGCTCGACGAGGACGGCGCGGCCATCCGCGCCTGGCTGAAGGAGGAGTGATGGCGCGCCGACCGTGGACCGCGCACGAGCTGCTCGACCTCGTGCTCGACTCCGGCTCCTTCGAGTCGTGGGACGAGCCCATCGACATCAGCGGCCAGCCCGAGGACTACCGCCTCCAGCTCGAGGCGGCGGCGGCCAGAGCCGGGACCGACGAGTCCGTGCTCACCGGGCGCGGCCTCGTCCGTGGTCGCCCCGTGGCTGTCGTCGTCAACGAGTTCCGGTTCCTCGCCGGCTCGATCGGCCGGGCCGCGGCCCAGCGGATCACGGCCGCCGTGCGGCGCGCGACCGCCGAGGGGCTGCCCGTGCTCGCCTCGACGGCCTCCGGCGGCACCCGCATGCAGGAGGGGACACCGGCGTTCATCGAGATGGTCGAGATCTCCCGGGCACTCATGGCACACCGCGCCGCCCGGCTGCCCTACCTCGTGCACCTGCGGCACCCGACGACCGGAGGGGTGTACGCGTCGTGGGGGTCCCTCGGGCACGTGACCGTCGCCGAGCCAGGGGCGCTCGTCGGCTTCCTCGGACCCAAGGTCTACGAGGCGCTCAACGGCGTGCCCTTCCCGGCCGGCGTGCAGACCGCCGAGAACCTCGCCGCCAAGGGGGTGCTCGACGCCGTCGTGGCCGCCGAGGACCTGCCGATGCTCGTCGACCGGGCGCTGGGCGTCCTCGTCGACGGACCGACCCTGCCGCGTCTCGACCCCCGTGCGGGCGAGCCGAGCCGGCACCTGTCCGCCTGGCAGTCCATCGAGGTCACACGCCGTCCGGATCGCGCCGGCGTTCGTGAGCTGCTGCGCTACGGCGCGACCGGCACCTTGCGGCTGCGGGGCACCGACGAGGGGGAGCGGGACTCCACGATGCTCGTCGCGCTGACACGCCTCGACGGCCAGCCCTGCGTCCTCGTCGGCCAGGACCGCGCGCGGCAG
Source organism: Terracoccus sp. 273MFTsu3.1 (assembly GCF_000383675.1). Taxonomy (GTDB): domain Bacteria; phylum Actinomycetota; class Actinomycetes; order Actinomycetales; family Dermatophilaceae; genus Terrabacter. The sequence goes on from NZ_KB911820.1 coordinate 664,948, forward strand.
TCGCCGACGTCGCCGATGGGGCCGGGCGCGCTGCGTGAGGCGCGGCGCGCCATGCGTCTCGCGGAAGAGCTGGGTATGCCGCTCGTCACCGTCATCGACACCCCCGGCGCCGAGCTGTCGCCGCACGCCGAGGAGGGCGCGATCGCGGGCGAGATCGCCCGGTGCATCGCGACCCTGACGACGATGACCGTGCCGACGGTGTCGGTCGTCCTCGGGCAGGGCTGTGGCGGAGGGGCGCTCGCGCTGCTGCCGGCCCGCGAGGTCATCGCCGCCGAGCATGCCTGGCTCTCGCCGCTCCCGCCCGAGGGTGCGAGCGCCATCGTCCACGGCGACGTGTCGCACGCCGCCGAGATGGCCGAGCTCCAGCAGGTGGGCGTCCTCGATCTCGCCGCGCGGGGGATCGTCAGCCGCATCGTGCCCGAGCCCGTCGACGACACCGCCGCGTCGCTGGCGCTCGCGGTCGTCGCCGAGTGCGCGGCCGCGCTGCGCCGCCAGACCCATGGCGAGGCGCACGTCCTGGCGAGCTAGGGCACCCGGAGCGACGTCGGCGAGAGGAACGGGCGGAGGGGGCTCGCGTCGCCCAGGTCGGGCCACCGTCGGGCGACGCCGGCCAGCAGGTCGGCGACCTGGACCCGCGCGTCGTCGCGGGAGTCGACCGTGACGAGCCCGGCGAGCGGCGAGACGCCGTGGTCGGCCTCGCCGTCGGTGCCATGGCCGGTGCCGTCCGACAGGGCCTGCTGGAGGCGGCGGAGCCGGTCGGCGGTCAGGGCGCTCTGCTCGTCGTGGACGACGAGCACCTGCCGTCGACCCTCGCTCCACGTGAGCACGGTCTCGGCGAGAGCCGTCAGCAGGGGCTCGAGCGGTGGCGGGATCGTCCGGTCGTCGTGGACGAGGCGCGTCACGACGCCGCGGACCCTGGTCCGGGTCAGTGCCGCGAGCACGTCCCGGGCCTCGGGGTCCACCCCGAGCGCGAGAGCGTCCCTGGCGTGGAAGAACGTCTCGAGCACCCGGCGGTCGACATGGTGTCGGCGCTTGGTGCGGACGAGGTCGACGAAGGCCGAGAGAAAGGCCAGCCGCTCCGGCGCCCGTGACCGGCCGCACCGGTGGAGCGCGATGGCGGCGGGTCGTTGGTCCGCCGTCAGCCGGGTGCCGGCCGCCCACGAGGGCTCCGAGATGAAGAGGTCGACGACGCGGGTCGCGAGGAAGTACTCCTTGTCGACGACCTCGACGTGGGCACGGCCCTCGAGCCGCGACAGCAACCACACGAGGGCCTCGTCCGCGTGCCGGCCGCGCAGCAGCTGTCCGGACTTGAGCTCGTCGAGGGACCAGCGTGAGTCGCTCCTGAGCGCCTCGACGAGCTCGGTCGCCTCGGTGAGGCTGAGGTCGGTGCTGGCGTGCGTGAACACCGGGGTGGCGGGGTCGAGCAGGTTGCTCCCCGAGAAGCCCGACTCGTCGCAGCCGATCTCGACGACGGCGCCGGCGACATCGCCCGAGGGCGGCAGGCCGCCCTGCAGGGGAGGTCTCGATGCGCCGGCCACGCGGCCCATGCTCGTCCGGATGGGCCGGCCGCACCAGTGAATAGAACCGGGGCCCTCACCCGGGACGTGGCTCGGCTCGCCTACGGTGGAAGGGCCCGTCGGATCGACGGGTCCCGTGGGCGGGCTGCGACACGTCGCCGGGAGCGGGAGAGACCAGGAGGTGACGGTGCGCGGCGACAGGGAGCGGCAGCCGTCGGCCGACGCCGGGCTCGACCTCTACGCGGCGGCTGCCGATCTCGCCCAGCTCGTGAGCGGCCACGTCGTCGAGCTGCTGGCCGGCCGTCCGACTCCCGGCTTCCGCCGGCTCGGCGTCGGCATCGACCAGATCGACAAGGGGCTCAGGGCCCTCGAGCCTGCGGCACAGCGCAGCGTCTGGACGATGCACCCGATCCTCAGCTACGACCGGGCGAACGAGATGACGCGGCTCGACGACCGCACCCGAAGCCGTGGCGTCGACATGCGGTGCATCACGACCGAACGCAGCCTGAACCTCTACCCCCTGCTCACCTCGGAGATCCCGCACGTCCACTTCGGCCCGGCCCGATCGCAGTTCATCCTCGTCGACGAGTCCGTCGCTGTCGTCGGTGGGCCGCACAGCGAGGAGGGCTACCCGACGGCGTGGCTCACGACCCGGACCGACGTGCTCACGCTGGTCCGCGCCATCTGGGACCTGACCTGGCAGCTGTCGCACCCCGGTGTCCCCGACGGCCGGAAGCCGCCCTTCACCGCCCGCCAGTGCGAGGTCGCCCGGAGGCTCGTCCTCGGAGTCAAGGACTCGGCGATCGCCCGCGACCTCGACGTGTCGCTGCGGACCGTCGCCGCCGAGGTCGCGGTGCTCATGCACACGCTCGGTGCCGTGTCCCGAGCCGAGACGGCGCACCTGCTCGCGGGTGGGAGCCATCGTCTCGACGCGGCCCGACTCCGACCGAAGGTGGAATAACCGAGCGGCACGCGCTGGAGGCCTTCAGGTCGGGGTGAAGTCGACGAGGTGCAGGTGCAGGGTACCGCCGGTGGGGGCGGGGTAGCGCCGGCCGAGTCGGGCGGGTGGTCTGCGCCGGTCCGGCTGTTCTGGCGGCTTCTGCTCGTCGGGGTCGGGGGCCGGGGCGAGTCGGGGTGCTTGTCGGGGTGGTCTCTGGGGTGGGCCGATGAGCAGGCCGGTGTCGGTGTGGAAGGTCAGCCCGTCGGGGCGGGTGGGGTCGCCGGTGAGGGTGAACTCGCCGCGGTGGTGTCCGTCGTGGTGGAACGGGCAGAGGGCGAGCAGGTTGTCGGTGTCGGTGGGTCCGCCGTCGCGCCAGTGGGTCACGTGGTGGATCTCGAGGTGGTGGGTCGATCCGCAGCCGGGGAAGCGGCAGCCGCGGTCGCGGTCGAGGACCAGGACGCGGGTGCGGTGCGGGACGACGCGCTGGGTGCGGCCCACGTTGACGGGGTGCCCGTCGGTCTCCCAGACGGGGGTCAGGGTGCCGTCGCAGGTCAGGCCGTTCACGATCGTCTGGGGGAGGCGGGGTCGTCCGGTGAGCCAGCCGCCGTCGGTGTCGAGGTGGACCTGAACCCGGTATCTGGCGGCCCTTGCCCGACCTGCCGAGCCACCCACTGCGACAGCACGACCAGCATCACCACCGCCGCCAGCCCCTTCTGCGCCGTGGGCATCCGTCGTGGTGGCGGCGTCGAGGGAGCGGGTGGCGAGCACGACCATGGCGTCGGCCCAGGTGATGCGGGGCCGGCCGCCGTCGGTCTCGGTCCACGTCGGGTGCAGCACGTCGCCGTTGAGCAGCTGACGGTCGGGCTCCTGCCCGTCGGGGGTCAGGGTGTGGAAGAGGTGGTCCCTGGCCTCGGCGAGCGCGGCCTCGACGAGGGCGCCGACCTCGGCCGGGGCGTCGTAGCGCAGCCGGAACCGTCCGTCGGCGTCGAGGCCCATGCTCAGGTGCGCCGGCTCGACCGGCACCCGCTCGCACCCGACCACGACCCTGCCCGCAGCATCCTCACCGCCCGCAGCTTCCTGCGCACCCGGACCGTCCGCGCTGCCGCCACTGCTTTCGTCGGCAGGCATCTCGCCGGGCAGGCCGCGGCCGCGGTCGTCGACGCTGTCGGTCTGCAGGGTGAAGTCGTAGCGGGTGACGGTGCGCTGCAGCTGGGTCACCGTCGCGTGCTCGGCGAACTGGGCCACGCTGGTGTCGAACGCGGCCGGGGTGTGCCGGGCCACGACCGCGGCCTGGTCCAGGCTGATCCGCCCCTCCCGCAACGCCGCGACGGTGTCGGGCAGCTCCTGGGCCCGGCGGGCGAGCAGCACGATGGAGGCCGCCTGGCCCCGCGACAGCCCCGCCCGGAGCATCAGCCAGTGCTCCGGCGAGCGCAGCCCCGCCGCCTGCCACGACCCGTCGGCCAGGACCGCGACGAGGAGGTCGACGAGCCGGGCGTGCGCGTCGTGCAGGTCGGCGCCCAGGGACGCGACGTGGTCCCAGTCCCGCTCGATCTGCTGCACGCTCCGGCTCTGCTCCATACCCTCAATCGTACACGTGTTCGAATGGAGCAGCCAGTGTTGTCCACACCGAAAGCTCTGTGCTGCAGACGAATTGGGCCAGCGTCACCTGAAGCGCGAGGCGAACTCGCCGGGCGTCATGCCGGTCGCCTTGCGGAAGTCGCGGGTGAAGTGGGCCTGGTCGGCGTAGCCGAGCTCGGCCGCGATGCCGGCCAGCTCCGCGTCGGAGTCCCGCAGCCGGTCGGCCGCCTCCTGGAGCCTCCGGCGGCGGATGAGCCACTTGGGTCCGAGCCCGATCCGCTTGTGCAGCAGGCGTTGCAACGTCCGCTCGCTGATGTCGAAGCGCGCACACAGGTCATCGACCCGCAGCAGCTCGGGAGAGGTCTCGACGTCCTCGATGATGGCGTTGACGAGCAGCCCCTCGTCGTCGACCGGGAGGAGCGGCCGCAGCGCGTCCTCGACCACCTCGCGCGCCTCGGCCTGCGCCTCCGCCGAGGTCGGGTCGGGTCGCATCGCCGAACGCACCCGCCGGCTCAGACCGATGCCGTCGAGGGTCGTCAGCGTCGACAGGTCGACGTAGCGGTCGGTCATCCGGCGCACCGGCTCGCGCGTCACGAGATGGCCCGCGGCCGGCTGCAACATGACGCCGACGGCCCAGCCGCGCCCCGTGAGCATCTGGTGCGAGAGTCCGGACACGACGCCGTAGAAACGCGCGTAGCTGTCGGACACGACGACGAGGCAGACGGGGTACTGCAGGACCCGCTGCACCGAGTCGCGCCCCGCGGGCACGTCCCACACCGGGATCCAGAACCGTCGGGCGAGGTCTGCGAGGTCCGGCGAGACGGAGCTGCGGGCGATCGACCACGTGTGGTCCGTGGGGTCGACGAGATGGGCCCGTTCGATGTCGTCGCGGGCCGCTGTCCGTCCTGCCCCGGCAGGCGTCGTCACGTGTCGGAAAGTATCAAGACCCACCGACGCCCGGCTTCCTACGGTGACGGCATGACCTCACCGAGCCCCGACGTCCTCGCCTCCTACCTCCGTCTCGCCGAACCCTTCGCCTCCGTCGTCGACCGCGTGCCGAACGATGCCTGGGACAGCTCGAGTCCCTGCAAGGGCTGGAGCGCCCGCGACGTGCTCACCCACGTCGTCACGACCCAGCGTGACTTCCTCGAGCAGCGCGGCGTCGATGCCGCGACCGCGGCCGACGGGAGCGACCCCCGCGCGGTCTGGCAGGCCCACGACGAGCGAATGCGCGAGCTGCTCGCCGACCCGGACGTCGCCGGCCAGGAGTACGACGGTGTCTTCGGCCGCACGACCGTGGGCGCGTCGATCGTCACGTTCTACGGGTTCGACCTCGTCGTCCACCGCTGGGACATCGCCGTGGCCGCCGGCCTCGACGAGCACCTGTCGGACGAGGAGCTCGAGATGCTCGACCGTTCGGCCGACGGGTTCGGCGACCACCTCTACGACGACGGCGTCTGCAAGCCGGCCGTGCCCGTCCGGGACGGCGCCGACCGTCAGGAGCGCGTGCTCGCCCGGCTCGGCCGACCGACACCGGCGCACGCCTGAGCCGTCACCGCGCCCAGAGGTACTCGACCTCGGGACGCCCGGCGCCGGCATACCTCGACCGTCGCACGACGACCTTTGTCTCGCAGAGGTACTCGGCGTACCGACGCGCGGTGACCCGACTGACGCCGAGCTCGTCGCCGAGCTCGGACGCGGAGCGTCCGCCGTCCGCCTCGCGGAGCAGTCGTGAGACGCGGGCGAGCAGCTCCTCGCCCATCCCCTTCGGGAGCCGCGCCTCGGCTGCGACCCGTGCGCCGGCAAAGACCTCGTCGACCTCGGCCTGGGTGCCGACCTCGGCCCCGGTCGTCACCTGGTCGCGGTAGGCGCGGTAGGCGAGCAGCCGCTCCCGCAGCGTCGCGAAGACGAAGGGCTTGAGGACGTACTGCACGATCCCGAGCGACACGGCGGCGCGGACGACGTCGAGGTCGCGCGCGGACGTGACGGCGATGACGTCGGCGCGGTGGCCGGCCGCCCGCATGGCGCGCACGACATCGAGCCCGTGCCGGTCGGGCAGGTTCATGTCGAGCAGCACGACGTCGATCTCCCTGTCGTGCAACGTCTTCAGCGCCGCCTGCGACGTGCCCACCGTCGCCACGACCTCGAACCCGTCGACCCGGCCGACGTAGGCCGTGTGGGCCTCCGCCGCGATCGGCTCGTCCTCGACGACGAGCACGCGCAGGACCTCAGTCATCGTCGCTCCCGCCACCGTCGACCGCTCCACCGGCGGGCAGACGCACGGTGAACGTCGCGCCCGGTGGCCCCGACACCGCCAGCGTCCCGCCGAGCCGGTCGACCGTCTGGGCCACGAGGGCCAGCCCGATGCCGCGGCGACCCGCACTGCCCTGGTCCTTCGTCGACCACCCACGCCGGAAGGCGTCCTCGACGGCACCCGGCGGCAGACCGGGCCCGTCGTCGGCGACCTCGAGGACGGCATACGCCTCCTCGACCCTCGAGTCGAAGCGCACGTGCCGCTCGGGGCGGGGCGTACCGGGCTCGCCGGCCACGGCATCGAGGGCGTTGTCGATGAGGTTGCCGACGATCGTCACGACGTCACGGGTGGGCGCGACATCGCGCGGCCAGTGCGCGCCCGGTTCGATCTCGAAGGCGATGCCGCGCTCGTGCGCCTCGGCCGCCTTGCCGAGCAGCAGCGCCGTCAGGGCCGGCTCGTCGACCGAGCCGACGACGCGGTCGGTGAGCAGCTGTGAGACCTGCAGCTCGTCGGTGGCGAAGTCCAGCGCCCGGTCGCTGTGCCCGAGCTCGATGAGGCTGACGATCGTGTGGAGCCGGTTGGCCGACTCGTGGGCCTGCGAGCGGAGCGCCTCGGTCAGGCCCCGGGCCGAGTCGAGCTCTCCCGTCAGGGCTTCCAGGTCGGTGCGGTCGCGCAGCGTCGCGACGTGGCCGAGCAGGCGTCCCTGCCAGCGGGCCGGCCCGCGGTTGAGCACGAGGACCCTCGCGGACGTCACGTGCAGCTCGTCCTCGTGCACGGCGTCGTCGGTGAGCGCGGCAGTCAGGGACGGGGTGAGCCCCAGCTCGGCGACCGGGCGTCCCACGGCGTCGGCGGGCAGGGCGAGCAGCCGGGTGGCCTCGTCGTTCGCGAGCCGGAGGTGACCGTCGAGGTCGGTGATGACGAGGCCCTCGGTGACGGCGTGCAGGACGGCGTCGTAGTACTCGTACATCTCGCGCAGCTGCTGCTCCCCGAGGCCGTGGGTCTGTCGCCGGATCCGGCGCGACACGAGTCCCGTCCCGAGGCCCGACAGCAGCGCGGCCACGAGCCCGGCGAGGAGCAGCCCCGGCAGTTGGGCGCGCACCCGCTCGCCGACGGCCGACTTCCGGATGCCGACCGAGACGAGCGCGACGACCTTCCCCCGGTCGGTGACGGGCACGACGACGCGGGACGACGGCCCGAGCGTGCCCGTGTAGTCCTCCTCGACGACGCCACCCGCAAGCGCGTCCTCCGTGTGCCCGAGGAACTTCTTCCCGATCTGCGTCGGGTCCGGATGGGTGTAGCGGATCGCGTCGCGGCTCATGACGACGACGAAGTCGGTCCCGGACTCGACCCGCACGCGCTCGGCGTACGGCTGGAGCACCGTCGACGGGTCGGGACCCTGGACGCCGGCGACGACGTCGGGCGTCGCCGCCATCGTCTCGGCGACCGCGAGGGCCCGGGCGATCGCCTCCTGGTCCCCGGCGCGCTGCGCCTGGCCGTACGCCCCGGCGAGCCCGGCGGCGACGACGAGCACCGCGATGAGCACCTGGAGCGCGAAGGTCTGACCCGCCACGCTCCATCGCCCCGGGGCCGTCAGCACCCGACGCGAGAACTCAATGAACACAACCGTGACCCTAGTCACTGGCCGCGGGAGCCTCGTCACATTCACCGGTCCCGCGCCCAGCACGGGACCCAGCCAACGGAGGTCACCGTGAGTTCCACCGCCGACAGCGCCGTCGACGCCCAGCCAGGCTCGGCCCCGAAGCGCGACCGCACCCACTATCTCTACATCGCCGTCATCGTCGCCATGGTGGCGGGCATCCTCGTGGGATGGGCCTTCCCCGAGGTGGGCAAGAGCCTCAAGCCCCTCGGCACCGGCTTCGTCAACCTCATCAAGATGATGATCACGCCCATCATCTTCTGCACGATCGTGCTCGGCATCGGCTCGGTCCGGAAGGCCGCCCAGGTCGGCAAGGTCGGCGGTCTCGCCCTCGGCTACTTCGTCACGATGTCCACCGTCGCCCTCGGCATCGGGCTCGTCGTCGGCAACATCATCAAGCCCGGTGACAGCCTCAACCTCACCGCCGCCGTCGCCGAGACGGGCGCGTCGCAGGTCGACGCCAAGGCGGAGGGGTCGGTCGAGTTCCTGCTCGGGCTCATCCCGGACACGCTCGTCTCCGCGCTGACCTCGGGATCGGTGCTCCAGGCCCTGCTCATCGCGCTCCTCGTCGGCTTCGCGATCCAGAAGATGGGCAAGCAGGGCGAGCCGATCCTTGGCGCGATCAAGCACCTCGAGCGCCTCGTCTTCCGCCTCATGGCGATGATCATGTGGGCCGCCCCGATCGGCGCCTTCGGCGCGATGGCCGCCCTCGTCGGTGCGACCGGCATCGGTTCCCTCAAGAGCCTCGGCCTGCTCATGCTCGCCTTCTACGCGACGTGCGCGATCTTCGTCTTCGCCTTCCTCGGCAGCATCCTCAAGGTCGTCACCGGGATCAACGTCTTCTCGCTCTTCCGCTACCTCGGCCGCGAGTTCCTCCTCATCCTCTCGACGTCGTCGTCGGAGTCCGCCCTGCCGCGCCTCATCGCCAAGATGGAGCACCTCGGGGTCTCCCGCCCGGTCGTCGGCATCACCGTGCCGACGGGCTACTCCTTCAACCTCGACGGCACCGCGATCTACCTGACGATGGCGAGCCTCTTCATCGCCGAGGCGATGGACAAGCCGTTCAGCATCGGCGAGCAGATCAGCCTCCTCGTCTTCATGATCATCGCGAGCAAGGGCGCCGCGGGCGTCAGCGGTGCGGGTCTCGCGACCCTGGCCGGCGGCCTGCAGTCGCACCGCCCCGACCTCGTGCCGGGCGTCGGCTTCATCGTCGGCATCGACCGGCTCATGAGCGAGGCCCGCGCGCTGACGAACTTCGCCGGCAACGCCATCGCGACCGTCCTCATCGGCACGTGGGTCGGCGAGATCGACCGCGACAAGGCGACGCGCGTCCTCGCCGGCCAGGACCGCTTCGACGAGGCGAGCATGCTCGACCACGACGACGAGGTCGTCCCGGACGACCACGCCCCCGGCGCCCGTGGCCACGAGCCGGAGCTCGTCGGCTCGAGCCGCTGACCCACCCATCGACGGGGCCGCGAACCACCGGGTTCGCGGCCCCTTCGCCGTCGTCGTGGCCCATCTCACTCCGCACGGTCGGCGCCTCGGGAACCTTTGGCAATCAAAAGGATTCACGCCTGCGTATGCCGTCCGCAGCCTCCCTGCGACACCCTCGTTTGCGCTCGTCCCCCCATCTTCGACACAGTGGTCGCTTCATCGAGACATCTGTGACACGTAACTGTGAGGAGACAGACGGCACCTCGTCGGGGTGCCGTCCATGACGTATGAGTGAACTGACCAAGAGTCCCGACGACGCGCTGCACCCGGCGCTCGAGCCACCACCGGTGAACCACGAGGAGGCCGCGCCCTCCCGGGTCGACAAGGTCGTCTTCGGCGTCGCCGCCGCCGTGGCGATCGCCTTCGTCCTCTGGGGCGCGCTCAGCACCGAGAGCCTCAGCACGAGCGCCTCCGCCGGCCTCGACTTCGTCGTCCACAACACCGGCTGGCTCTTCTCGCTCGTCGCCTCCGGCTTCGTCGTCTTCGTCATCTGGCTGGCCGCGAGCAAGTTCGGCAACATCCCGCTCGGCGGTGACGGCGAGGCTCCCGAGTTCCGCACGTCGTCGTGGGTGGCGATGATGTTCTCCGCCGGCATGGGCATCGGCCTGATGTTCTACGGCGTGACCGAGCCGCTGACCCACCTCGTGACCCCGCCGCCCGGCACGGGGGCCAAGGGCAACCCCGAGGCCGTCCAGACGGCGATGGCGACGACGATGTTCCACTGGTCGCTGCACCCCTGGGCCATCTACGCGGTCGTCGGCCTGGCCGTCGCGTACGGCGTCTTCCGCAAGGGTCGCTCGCTGCTCATCAGCTCGGCCTTCGCCCCGCTCTTCGGTGAGAAGCGCGCCAACGGGCCGGCCGGCAAGGTCATCGACATCTTCGCGATCTTCGCGACGCTCTTCGGCTCCGCCACGTCGCTCGGCCTCGGTGCCCTGCAGATCGGCTCCGGCCTCGAGATCGTCGGCGGCATCGGCAAGGTCGGCAACGGCGTGCTCATCGGCATCATCGCCGTCCTGACCGTCTGCTTCATCCTCTCGGCCGTCTCCGGCATCGAGAAGGGCATCCAGTGGCTCTCGAACATCAACATGGTGCTCGCGCTCGCCCTGGCGTTCTTCGTCTTCGTCGTCGGCCCGACGGTCTTCATCCTCAACCTCGTCCCGACGACCATCGGCTCCTACTTCAAGGACCTCGCGATGATGTCCGCCCGCACCGACGCCGCGGGCGGCGACGGCATGAAGGACTGGCTCGCCGGCTGGACGATCTTCTACTGGGCCTGGTGGGTCAGCTGGACGCCGTTCGTCGGCATGTTCATCGCCCGCATCTCGCGCGGCCGCACGATCCGCCAGTTCGTCTCGGGCGTCCTGCTCGTGCCGTCGGTCGTCTCGCTCATCTGGTTCGCCATCTTCGGCGGCGCCGGCATCGACCAGCAGCAGCACGGCCAGGACATCGCCGGCCAGTCGACTCCCGAGGGATCGCTCTTCGCGATGCTCGGCAACCTGCCGTGGCCGACCGTGACCGCGATCGTCGTCATGCTCCTCGTCGCGATCTTCTTCGTGTCGGGCGCCGATGCCGCGTCGATCGTCATGGGCACGCTCTCCGAGAAGGGCACGCTCGAGCCGTCGAAGAAGACCGTGGTCTTCTGGGGCGCGGCCACCGGCGCCGTCGCCGCGATCATGCTGCTCATCGGCGGTGAGGACGCCTTGTCGGGCCTCCAGAACGTCACGATCGTCGCGGCCCTGCCCTTCCTCGTCATCATGATCGGGCTGGCCGTCGCGCTCGTGAAGGACCTGTCGCGCGACCCGCAGGTGGTCCGCCGGCAGTATGCGGTCGCGGCCGTCGAGCATGCGGTCGTCGCCGGCGTCAGCGAGCACGGCGACGACTTCTCGCTGACGGTCCAGGAGACCGCGCCCGGCGAGGGCGTCGGCGAGATGGTCCAGACCGACCCCGTCGCGGAGCCCGTCGGGGCGAAGGACGTCGAGGTCGAGGACGGGCTCGGCGGTCACGTCGACGAGCAGACCGACAAGGTCGGCGCCTCGATGCGCCTCTGACCGAGGTCGAGTCGACCCGTCACGGCAGTCACCTCGAGCGCCGCATCACCCGCCTGGGCGGATGATGCGGCGCTCGATCGCTGCCGCGACCGCTCCGGCCCGGGTGTCGACGCCGAGCTTGGTGTAGACGTGCGAGAGGTGCGACTTCACGGTCGCCTCGGAGACGAGCAGCTCGCGTGCCATCTCGCGGTTGCCGAGCCCGCGCGACAGCAGCTCGAGCACCTCCACCTCGCGCTCGGTGACGACCGGGCCGGGTGACGCCGCCCGCCGCACGAGACGCGCTGCGACCGACGGGGCGAGCACCGTCTCGCCCCGCGCCGTGGCCCGGATGCCGGCGAAGAGCTGCTCGGCCGGGGCGTCCTTGAGCAGGTAGCCGAGCGCGCCCGCGTCGAGTGCCCGCAGGATGTCGGCCTCGGTGTCGTAGGTCGTCAGGACGAGGACGTGCGGCGGCTCCGGCAGGGCGCGCAGCCGCGCCGTGACCTCGGCCCCGCCCGGTCCGTCACCGAGGTTGAGGTCCATGAGCACCACGTCCGGCCGTTCGCTGGCGACGACCCGCTCGGCTCCCGCGAGGTCGCTCGCCTCACCGACGACCTCGATGCCGTCCTGCCCGTCGACGAGGGCGCGCAGCCCCGCGCGGACGACGGGGTGGTCGTCGACGAGGACGACGCGCACGGCGCGGGGTCCGTCAGCCACGGGGTACCCCCGCGGTGATCGGGAAGCGGACCGACACGGTCGTGCCCTCGCCCGGCGCGCTCTCGACGTCGGCGCTGCCGCCGAGCGCGTCGGCCCGATGGCGTATGCCGTCCAGTCCGCGCCCGCGGTCACCGCGCACGTCCGGCCGGTCGGGTCGCGTCGGGTCGAAGCCGCGGCCGTCGTCCCGGACGTCGAGCAGCACCTCGTCGGAGAGGTACGTCAGGCTGACGTCGGCACGGGTGGCGTGGGCGTGCTCGACGACGTTGGCCAGGGCTCCTCGGGTGGACCGGACGAGAGCGCTCGCCACGTCGGCCGGCACGGCGACGGGGTCGCCGTGGACGCGGACCCTGACGTCGAGGCCGTGGGAGGCGGCCGTGGCGCCCGCGCGCTCGAGCGCGGCCGGGAGCGCGTCGCCCGTCGTGTCGTCCGCGAGGTCAGCCGGGGCGAGGTCGCGCACGACGCGGCGTACCTCGTCGAGACCCTCGCGGGCGGCCGACCCTGCGGCCACGACGTGCTGGCGGGCGACGAGCGGCCTGCGGTCCCAGTCCTGCTCTGCCGCGCCGAGGAGCAGGGTGATGCTCGAGAGGCCCTGGCCGACGGAGTCGTGGATCTCGCGCGACAGGCGGGTCCGCTCGGCGAGGGCACCGGCGCGGTGCTGGGCGGCGGCGAGGTCGGCCTGCGCCTCGGTCAGCTCGTCGATGAGGGCCTGCCGGGTCCGGGACTCCCGCTCCAGCGCTCGGTAGGACAGCACGGTGACGAGGGCGATGCCGACCGGCCCCACGAGCACCGTCGGGTCGAGGTCGTCGGTGAGGCGGCTCCACGCCACGCTGACGACCGCGGTCATGACGACGACGACCGTGACGGCATACGCGAAGGGGAGGACCTGGAGCACGGCGAAGGCCACGGGCACGGCCGTCCACGCGAAGGACGGGGCGACGAGCGTCAGCGTCACCCAGAGCACGACGACGACCGCGATCCACACGGAGGACCATGCGGCGCGGTCGGCGACGAGGTGGCGCGTGAGGTAGGCGGCGCCGAGGACCGCAGCACCCGCGAGGACGATGAGTGCGGTGCCGTCGAGGTCGTGGCGCAGCAGGTAACGCGCCGAGCACGTCACGAGGAGCACGACGAGGACGGCGTCGAGCCAGCGGTCGAGTCGCGCCACCGGCGCGAGGATGCCCTCCTCCATGACCGGCAGCCTAGGGACGTCGGCGGGCCGCCGGCATCATCCGATCGGCTAGTCCGGTGTGGCCGGTTGCCCGACGCGGCGGGTGGGTCGGAGCAGCGACGGTGGTGGGGACCGCACCGACCACCCTCGTCCTCACCTCGGGAGCCCCACCATGAAGCGCACGCTCGCCGCCGTCCTCGCCCTCGCCGCCGCACCCCTGCTGGTCGCCGCCCCGGCGCAGGCCAAGCCGTCCGACCACGGTCGCCCCGACACCTACGTGCTGACCGGCGATGCCGGCGGCTCGAAGTTCGAGGGCATCGGCGCCGACGAGCGGCGTGGCGTCTTCTACGTCAGCGAGGTGACGGGCGGGGAGATCCACCGCGGATCGGCCGGGACGGCAGAGGCCGAGCAGTGGCTCGGCGGCGACGGCACCGACGGACGGTTCACGGCACGTGGGATCACGACCGACGCGGCCGGTCGGGTCTACGTGGCGGGTGGGCCGAACGGCATCGGCACCGGCCGTCCCGACCTCTGGGTCTACGCGCCGGACGGCCGCCTGCTGGCCGCGCTGCGAGCGCCGGGAGAGAACGTCTTCCTCAACGACGTGGCCATCGGTCCGGACGGCGCGGCCTACTTCACGAACTCGAACGCGCCGCAGGTCTACCGCGTCGCCCTCGACGACGGCCGGTGGGGCGTCACGCGGTGGGCGGACGCGACCGGGACCGTCGAGCAGCGGGCCGGCTTCAACCTCGGGGGCGTCGTCGTCAGCGCCGACCGCTCCGCCCTCGTCGTCGCACAGGGCAACGCCGGTCTGCTGTGGCGCTTCGACCTGGGCACGGCCGCGGTGTCGCTCGTGGAGACCGGCCTGGTGCCGCTCGCCGACGCCGACGGCCTCGTGCGACAGGGCTCGCGCCTGACCGTCGTGCGCAACTTCGCCCGGATGATCGCAACGCTCGAGCTCACGGCCGACGGCAGGCGCGCGCGGCTCGTGTCCGAGGTCGCCACCGACCCGACGCGCGTGCTGACGACGGCGAAGGTGCTCCGGGGCCGGATGCTCTTCGTCGACAGCAAGTTCGACGAGACCGTCGCCTCCGGGCCCTACGAGGTCGTCACCGACCCGCTGGCACGATGAGGACCATGCGACGGGGCAGCAGGACGAGGGCCGTGGTCGCGGCGGCCGCCTTGGCCGCGGCGACCGTCCTCGCCGCCTGCACCTCGAGTGGCCCCGCAGCCACTCGGACCACTCCGGCCGCTCCTGTGGTCACGACGCGTGGGACGACGGGGCCACTCGACGGGGGAACGAGCCGAACGGGAGGGGCTGCCGTGACGACGAGGCCAGTCGAAGGGACGACGCCGACGGCGGCGGAGCAGGCACGGCTCGACGCCGCGCTGCGCGACGCGGCGTGGAAGGACGACCTGCCGCGCGCGACGGCTCTCGTCGGCCGGGGCGCGGACGTCAACGCCAAGGACGAGACCCAGCAGTCGGCATACCTCGTCGCCGCGAGCGAGGGCCGGCTCGGCCTGCTGCGCCTCGCGCTCGCCCACGGCGCCCGCGTCGACGACAAGGACAGCTGGAACGGCACCGCCCTCATCCGGGCGGCCGAGCGCGGACACGCGCTCGTCGTCGGCGAGCTGCTGCAGGCCGGCATCGCCCGCGACCACGTCAACCGGATCGGCTACCAGGCGATCCACGAGGCCGTGTGGCTCGGCCGCGACACGTCCACCTACGTCGACACCGTGCGCGTCCTCGTCGCCGGCGGTGTCCAGCTGACCCGACCCTCTCGCGATGAGGGACTCACCCCGCTGCGCATGGCCCGTGAGCGCGAATTCGACCGACTGACAGGAGTTCTCGTGACCGCAACCACGGCCGACCGTGTGGACGACCCTGACGTGGCACTGCTCTCGGCCGCTGAGCGGGGCGACGCCGACGCCGTGGCGCTGGCCCTGCGCGCCGGAGCCGACATCGAGGCCCGCGACGCCAAGCGGCGCACGTCCCTGCTGCTCGCCGTCACCGGCGACCACGTCGACGCCGCAAGGGTGCTCGTCGCGATGGGCGCCGACCCCGACGCCCTCGACGACCGCCACGACACCCCGTGGCTGGTCACCGGGGTGACTGGCAGCGTCGCGATGCTCGAGACGCTGCTGCCCGCCGGTCCCGACCTCACGATCCGCAACCGGTTCGGCGGGGTCTCGGTCATCCCGGCCAGCGAGCGCGGGCACGTCGACTACGTGCGTCGCGTCGCCCAGACCGGCATCGACGTGAACCACGTCAACGACCTCGGCTGGACGGCCCTGCTCGAAGCCGTGGTCCTCGGCGACGGCGGCGACCGTCACCAGCAGATCGTGCGCCTTCTCCTCGATGCCGGCGCCGACCGGTCGATCGCCGACAAGGAGGGCGTCACCGCGCTCGAGCACGCCCGCGAGAAGGGCTATGCCGCCATCGCCCGGATCCTCGAGCAGTCCTAGGCGCTGCCCGGGGTGTCGCGGAGGGCGACGACCATGCCGCGCAGGATGCGGAAGGCGGCCTTCTGCTCGGCATCGCTCAAGCCGGCCAGCATCCTGACCTCGACGCCCCGCACCGCCGCGCTCGCCGTCTCCAGGCTCCGTCGGCCGCGAGGCGTGAGGCGGGTCGGAAGGGCCTTGCCGACCGGTGCCTCTGCTGGGCGCGTGACGAAGCCGTCCCGTTCGAGGGCCTGGAGCAGCACGTTCATCGACTGTCGGGTCACGAAGGCCCCGCGCGCCAGCTCGGAGTTCGACAGTCCCGGTCGCTGCGCGAGCAGCTCGAGGCACGAGTAGTGCGTGACCGTCATCCCGAGCGGTCGCAGCACGTCCTCCATGGCGGCGCGCAGAGCGCTCGACGCCTCCTTGAGCAGGTAACCCAGGGACGTCTCGAGATCGACGCCGGCATCGTCTTGACTCATGTCAGTATTCTGACATATGGTCAGTCGTGTCAGATAACTGACACGAACCAAGGAGGCCACCGTGCCCGTCACCGGTCCCGACTTCATCTCGCTCCAGGCAACCGACCTCGACGCCTCACGGGTGTTCTACGAGCAGTACCTCGGTCTCGTGCGATCCCAGGCCGGGCCACCGCACGCCGTCGTCTTCGAGACGACGCCGATCGCCTTCGCGCTGCGCGACGTGGTGCCCGGCACCGATCTCGCGTCGGCCGCCCGTCCGGGCATCGGCGCCGCGATCTGGCTCCATGCCACCGACGTCCAGTCCATCCACGACGCCCTGCTCGCAGACGGTCACACCATCGTCTCCGCGCCGGTCGACGGTCCGTTCGGTCGGACGTTCACCTTCGCGGATCCCGACGGCTACCACGTCACCCTCCACGACCGCTCCTGAGTCGGCCGAGGCTCCGGTCCGCGGCCGTGTGGCAGGATCTCCGGGTGCTACGACTGACCGATGTCATCATCGACTGCCCGGACACGATGCAGCTGGCAGCCTTCTACTCGGACGTGACGGGTCTTCCCGTCAAGGCCGGCAGCCACGCGAACTGGGCCGGCATCCAGGTGGGTGAGATCGAGGTGGCCTTCACGCCGGTCGAGGACTACCGCGCCCCGCAGTGGCCCGACAGTGAACACCCCAAGCAGTTCCACCTCGACTTCGAGGTCGACGACATCGAGGCCGAGCACCGCCGCGTCGTGGCCCTGGGCGCGACCCTGCACCAGGACTCCACCCGCCCCGACGGCTTCGGCTGGCGCGTCTACACCGACCCCGTCGGTCACCCGTTCTGCCTCTGCCGCAACAAGGGCGTCACGTGGACCGACGACGGCCCCACCTGGCCGACGAGCGACTAGAGCGCGAGCCGGCCCCGCCCTCGAACCGGTGGCTTCATCCGACGGGGCCACGTGACGACCGTTGCGTGTCAGGCGAACTCGGCGATGAGGTCGGGGCTGACCTCCGCCAGCACGGCATACGCCATCTCGACGGGGACGTCGACGACGTCGTAGTGCTGGGCTCCGCCAGCCGTGGTGGCGACGAGCGTCGCGACGCCGACGCGTCGCTGGAAGAAGGACTGCTCGACCTTCCAACCGATGATGCCGTCGCGGTCGAGGACGACGCGCTGCCGGTCGAGCGAGCCGTGTCGCGTCACGAGGTGGTCGGGGGTCACGCTGTGCCCCAGCGCGCGGTAACGGTCGCGGCCCAGGGCGACGGCACCGACGAGCAGGAGCGGTACGAGGACGAGCAGTGAGCCGTGCCAGCCCCAGAGCAGCCGGGCCACGACGAGGAGTGCCGCCACGATCACCGCCGGCACGACGGCGCGCGTGAGCCGACGGCGCCGGGCTGCGGGGCCGTGTGGCGTGAGCGGCCCTGAGACCGCGGTCTCGTCGGGGCGGATGCGGAGCGCGAGGGGCGTCACGACGCCGGACGGTGCGGGCGGGCACAGCCAGTCGGAGCCGCCCTGCTCGCGGAGCAGCCCCGAGGTGACGACCTTGAGCCGGCTGGCACCGGCGAGACGGAGCCCGAGAGGCTCGTCGAGCCGGATGCCACGCACCCGGGCAGCGTCGATGCTCGTCTCCCGGTTCGTCAGCAGGCCACGGCGCGTGTGCAGGGTGCCGAGCCGGTTGCGGGTCAGTCGGAAGCCCCAGAAGGTCAGCACGTAGGCGCCGACCGCGAGGAGCGACACGACACCGAGCAGGAGCAGCACGTCGACCCACCAGGCCAGCCGCGAGACGAAGGTGGCGCCGTCGCGGAAGACCGACCGCTCCTGCGAGAAGCGCGAGAAGCCCTGCGACGCGAAGCCGACGATCGCCGCGGCGCTGGCGAGCCCCGTCACGGTGAGCGGCGCGTAGCGGATCCATGACGGGTCGAGGCGCACGAGCACCTCGTCGTCGACGGGCGGTGGTGCGTCGTCGGGCACGTCGTCGAGGGTCAGCGGCGCGCCCGTCGGAGCGGGCAGACCTGTGACGGCCGGGTCGACGCGGTGCAGCAGCTCGGCCCGCAGGCGCCGAGCTGCATCGACGCCCAGCGAGTCGAGGACGAGTCGGTCGTGCTGGCCGCCGGCCGTCGAGATCTCGACCTTCGCCAGACCGAGGACGCGGTGGTAGACCCGCGCCGTCAGGTCGATGGTGCGCACCTTGTCGAGCCGCGCCGTCGTCGTCTGCTTCGTGAAGAGTCCGCGCCGCAGCTCGATCTGGCCGTCGGCGATGCGGTAGCGGGTCGTGACCCACCGCAGCACGCCGAACGCGATGATGAGCGGAACGGCATACAGCTCCCACCGGTCGTTGTCCTCGGATCCGGCGCGGAAGACGACGAGCGCGAGCAGCGCGGGCAGGAAGCGGATCAGCGTCTCGAGCGGGTGGACGAGGAGCATCCGGGCGTCGAGTCGGCGCCAGCCCTCCGCGTCCTCGGTCACGTCGCGTCGCCCGTCTCGGCCACGGCCGCTGCCGTCAGGGCGTCGACGAGCTCGTGGGCGACCGACAGGTCGAGACCGTGGATGGTGACGGGCCCCGCAGCCGATGCCGTCGTGATCGTGACGGCGGCCAGGCCGAGCAGCTGGGCGACCGGGCCGCGTTCGAGGTCGACGGTCTGCACGCGGCCGAGCGGTGCGATGCGACGCTCCTGCCACAGCCAGCCGCTCTGCGTGTAGATCGCGTGGGGTGTCGCCTCCCAGCGGTGCACGCGGTAGCGCCACTGCGGCATCGCGACGGCGTACGCGGCGCCGACGACGAGCCACACGGCGCCGACGACCCAGTGCGGGGTGCGTGACGGGGCGTCGTCGACGAGCCACCAGACGACCTGACCCGCGAGCAGGAGCGCGACGACGACGAGGGCCTGCAGCGTCCACATGAGAACGGCACGGCGCGAGACCCGGTGGGCGGGTTCGCGGAGCACGGCGCCGGGGGCGACGGGCACGTCGAGGGGTTCCACGGCCCCACGGTGCCACACCGGTGCCGGCGGGCGGCACCCGACCGAGGTATGCCGTCCTGGCGACCTACGTCGGGTCGTGCCGTCCGCCCGGGGTCAGGCCGCGAGCGCCTCACGGGCCGAGCCCTCGCGCGCCTGGACGAGCCGCGCGTAGCGTCCGCCGCGGGCCATCAGGTCGTCGTGGTCGCCGAGCTCGGCGACCCGACCGTGGTCGAGCACGGCGATCTGCTCGGCGTCGCGGATCGTCGACAGGCGGTGCGCGATGGTCAGGGTCGTGCGGCCGGCCATGAGGCGGTCGATCGCGGCCTGCAGCTCGCGTTCGGTCTCGTTGTCGAGCGCGCTCGTCGCCTCGTCGAGCACGAGGACGCGGGGGTTGCGCAGGAGGGTGCGGGCGATCGCGAGGCGCTGCTTCTCGCCTCCGGAGAAGCGGTGGCCGCGGGCACCGACGACGGTGTCGAGGCCGTCGGGAAGGCTCGCCACGAGCGGTGCGACCTGTGCCGCGGCGAGGGCCTGCCACAGCTCGTCGTCGCTGGCGCTGCGGGCTGCGAGCAGGAGGTTGTCACGGATCGAGGCGTGCACGAGGTACGTGTCCTGCGAGACGACGCCGACGATCCGGGCGAGGTCCGCAGGGTCGAGGTCGCGCAGGTCGACGCCGTCGATCGTCACCCGGCCGGACTGTGGGTCGTGCAGCCGCGCGAGGAGACCGGCGAGGCTCGACTTGCCCGAGCCGGTCTCGCCGACGAGGGCCAGCGTCGTGCCTGCGGGCACGTGGAGCGTGACGTCGGAGACGGCATACGCCCTCTCGGTGGGGGAGGAGGAGGCGTCGTGGCTGAAGGTGACGCCCTCGAAACGCACCTCGCCGCGCAGCCGGTCGTGCTCCACCGCAACGGGATCGGCGGGAGGTGCCACCTCGACCGGCAGGTCGAGGTAGCCGAAGATGCGACTGAAGAGTGCCATCGACGTGACCCACTGGGCCCCGACGTCGAGCAGTCCCATGAGCGGTCGGAAGATGCCGGCCTGCAGCGTCGTGAAGGCGATGAGCGTGCCGATGGTCATGCCGCCGGAGGTCGCGGGCAGGCCGGCGGCGAGGTAGATGAGTGCGGGGATGGCCGCGAAGATGATCTGCATCGTCGCCATCCGCCAGCGGCCGGCGAGCTGCGAGCGCAGCTCGAGGTCGATGAGGTCGGTGGACGTCTCGGCGAAGCGGTCGGCCGTGGCCTCCCCGGCGCCGAGCGTCTTGACGAGGGTGGCGCCACTGACGGTGAGGCCCTCCTCGACCTGGCTGTGCAGGTCGGCGAGACGGCGCTGGCGCTGGGCGGTGATGTCACGGCGCAGCAGGGCGACCTTGCGCGTCATGAGGACGGCCGGCGGGATGACGAGCAGGGAGAGCAACGAGAGGCGCGGGCTCAGCGCCACCATGGCGATGGCCGTCGCGACGGCGGTCGTGAGGTTGCTCGCGATCGACGTCGCCGTCGACGTGATGACCGACTGCATGCCGCTGATGTCGTGGGTGAGGCGCGACTGCACCTCACCGCTGCGCGTGCGGGTGAAGAAGGCGACGGACTGGCGCTGCAGGTGACGGAAGACGTCGGTGCGCAGCCCGTGCATGACCCGCTGGCCGACGGAGGTCGTGAGCCACGTCTGGACGACGCCGAGCAGCTGGCTCACGACGGTGACGGCGAGCATGCCGCCGACGGCCCAGAGCAGGAGGCGGACGTCCTGGTGGGGGAGGGCGTCGTCGATGACGGCGCGCAGCAGGAAGGGCTGGGCCATCGAGACGACCGAGATCGCCACGATGATCGCCGTGACGACGGCGACGGTGCGGGCGTGGGGGCGGAAGAGGCCGGCGACCCGTCGGAGGGAGACGGGGGACTCGGCGAGCTGGGCGCGGTCCTGCGGGTCGATCTTCTCGGGCTGGCGGCCGCCGCGGTGGGTCGGCCGGAGGGTGGTGGGGGTGTCGGTCATGCGGTCACTCCATCTGTGGACTCCGGTTCATGATGCTGAGGTTACCTCACTATGAGGTCAATCTACAAGCCAGGCCGTATGCTGCTCCTCATGCGTGACGCCGACGAGCTCTCTCTCGACGAGCTGCTCATGGGTGCCGCGCGGGCGCTGCGGCGGCGTTGGGCCAGTGGGCTCGGGTCCGACCTGTCGCCGCACGACGCCCGCGCGCTGCGCGTCATCGGCCACCACGGCCCGACCCGTCTCGGTGTCGTCGCCGACCACCTGCGCATCGCGCCCCGCTCGGCCACCGACGTCGTCGACCGGCTCGAGTCGCGCGGCCTCGTCCACCGCAGCCCCGACCCCGACGACCGCCGCGCCATGACGGTGGCCCTCACCGCGGTGGGGGAGTCGGTCCTCGCCGAGGTCGACGAGGCCAGGCGCGAGGGCGCGGCCGACTTCTTCGGGTCGCTGACCGAGCGCGAACGCACCTCGCTCGCGGCCCTCCTCGCGCGACTCGACCCCCGAGAGCCGTGAGGTCGAAATGTCCCCTGACATACACTTCCTTGCCGGCGACCGACGGCACGTGAGGCCGGGGCGAGCGCCGGCGAGGAGCTGCTGGGTGGTTGACGTGAACGGGCTCGTCATGGTCGAGGGACGCCCGGGGTCGGGCCGTGCCGCGATCGCCGAGGACATCGTCGGATGGCTGGCCGGCGAGCAGGTCGCCGTCGAGCACCGGTCCGAGGGGCAGGCCGACCACCCCGTCGACGTCGACCGGGTCGTCGTGCTCGACACCGCGCAGCTCCTCGCGCTGGCGGCCGAGTCGACCGAGACGTCCGGGGCCCTGCTCGGCGCCGCCGAGCAGCACGGTGACGCCTGGGTCCTGCGCCCCGCGTCGCAGGCGGCCCTGCCGGAACCGCTGCGCGACCGCGTCCGGGAGGTCGCGAGCCGGGCGCGGGTCCCCGCCGACCTCACTGCCTCCCTCGTCTCCGACGCCTGGGCCCGCTTCGGGGCGAACGGGCCCCGTGGCGTCCACGTCTGGGAGTCCGCCCTGCTGCGGTCGCCCGACGTCTCCCTCGTGCGCCGGCTCGTCGACGCCGTGCGCGCGCACCGACCGGTCGTCGTCTATCTCGACGACGACCGCGAGATCGGGTCGAGCCGGCAGGGCCAGCGGCGCGAGCTCGACCTCGTCGTCGTCGCCGGCCTCGACGTCCCGACGCTCGTCGTGCCGGTCGGTGACGGACGCCGGGACGACCACGCGGCGGCGGTGCGCGACTTCGTCGCCGACCACCTCGGCCTTGCCGTCCGGGGCGACTCGCAGCAGGTCGCCTGACCATGCCCCTTCACGCGGTCGAGGGCCTGCTCGACGCCACCTCCGACACGGAGGTCCGGCGTGAGTGGGCGGCCCTGGCCGCGGCGGGACTGCCGAGCCAGTCGCAGCACCAGGGCGCGACGAACGCGCCGCACATCACCCTGGCGCTGGCCGGGGTCGTCCCCGACTACGTCGAGGCCCGGGTCGCCCGCGTCCTCGAGACGATGCGGCCCGTGCCGATCCGCCTGGGGTCGCTCCTCGTCATGGGGTCGCGCCGCTACGTCCTCGCGCGGCTCGTCGTGCCCACGCCCGAGCTGCTCGACCTCCAGCGGACGCTGGCCGCCGCCATGGTCGGGGTGCCCGACGTGCCCGACCAGGTGCGCCCGGGCCGCTGGACCCCGCACGTCACCATCGCCCGCGGGCTCGGCTCGCGCCAGGTCGGGGAGGCGCTCGCCGTCCTCGGCCGCGCCCGACCCCTCGACGGCACGATCGAGTCGGTCCGACGCTGGGACCCCGAGGCCGACCGCGCGTGGCAGGTCGGCGGCATACCTACGATGGGCGCATGAGCCTCGAACTCGGCCTCGACACGTTCGGCGACATCGCCAACGGGCCCGACGGCGCCCCGCTCCACCCCGCCACGGTGATCAGGGAGGTCCTGGCCGAGGGTGAGCTCGCCGACCGGCTCGGACTCGACTTCTTCGGCGTCGGCGAGCACCACCGCGACGACTACGCCGTGAGCGCCCCGGACGTGCTGCTCGCCGGCCTCGCGGGGCGCACCGAGCACATCCGGCTCGGCACGTCGGTGACGGTCCTCTCCAGCGACGACCCGATCCGCGTCTTCCAGCGCTTCTCCACCGTCGACGCGATCAGCCGCGGCCGGGCCGAGATCACTGTCGGCAGAGGCTCGTTCATCGAGTCGTTCCCGCTCTTCGGTCTCGACCTCGGCGACTACGAGACGCTCTTCGAGGAGAAGCTCGACCTGCTCGCGGCCGTCGTGGCCGAGCAGCCGGTCCGGTGGGAGGGCTCGATCCGCCCGCCCGTCCAGGTCGAGAAGGTCATGCCCGCGACGGAGTCCGGCCACCTGCCCGTGTGGGTCGGCGTCGGCGGCACCCCGCAGTCGGTCGTCCGCGCCGCGCACTACGGCTTCCCCGTCGTCATCGCCATCATCGGCGGCTCCGCCCGCCAGTTCGCACCGCTCGCCGACCTCTACCGGCGCGCGCTGTCCGAGATGGGCCGGCCCGAGCTGCCGATCGGGGTGCACTCGCCCGGCTACGTCGCCGCCACCGACGAGCAGGCGCGGGACGACTTCATGCCGCACTTCCTGCCCTACATGAACAAGCTCGGCCGCGAGCGTCGCTGGGCGCCCATGGGCAAGGAGCAGGCCCTCCAGCAGCTCGGCCCCGAGGGGGCCGTCTACTGCGGGTCGCCCGACACCGTGGCCGCCAAGATCGTCGACACCGTCCGCGTGCTCGGCCTCTCCCGCTTCCAGCTGAAGTACTCGTTCGGCACGCTCCCGCACGACCAGCGGATGGAGTGCATCCGCCTCTACGCCGAGGAGGTCGTGCCGCGCGTCCGTGCGCAGCTCGACGAGGACTGACGTGCGGATCCTCCTGCTGGGCATGGGATCCCGTGGCGACGTCCAGCCGCTCGTCGCGCTCGGGCAGCGCCTCCGGCGGATGGGGTATGCCGTGTCGCTGGCCGCGCCGGCCGACCTCGGTCACGTCGTGGCGGGCAGCGGCGTCGACTTCGAGCCGTTGTCGTTCGACCTCGAGGGGCCGCTCCGGGAGGGGCTCGGGCGTGACGCACTGCGCGGGTCGGCGAGGACGCAGGTGCGCGAGGCCCGGCTCATGCGGCAGGTCATGGCCGACACCGCCTCGGCCCTGGCCGCGGACGTCGAGCGGCTCGTCGACGGTGCTGACGCCGTGGTGTCGGGGGCGCTGACCTTCGACCTCGTCGACGCGCTGCTCACGCCTGACGGCCGAGGCGGCCGTCCGACCAAGCCGCACGTCTACACCGTCTTCGCGCCGGTCTGGCCGTGCGCGCACGGTGACTCGGTGGCACTGGCCCTGCGCCCACGCGCGACGTCGTGGGTCAACGACGCGTGGAGCACCCTCGCCGGCCGGGTCGCGCTCGATCTCTTCCGTCCGGCCGGTGACCTCGTCCGTGCGCGACGAGGCCTGCCACGTCAGCGGTTCCGGCACTACACGGCGGCTGCGGAGCGCACGCCGACGCTGCTCGCCGCGAGCCGGCACGTGGTCCCGCCGGCCGCGGACTGGCCCCGGGCGTTGCGGCAGACCGGGTACTGGTTCGGCGACCACGTCGGCAGTGGGTCGCTGGCCCCGGCGCTCGAGTCCTTCCTCGACGACGGGCCCGCCCCGGTCTTTGTCGGATTCGGCTCGATGCCGACGCCCGACCCGGAGGGCGTCGTGCGCGAGGCGGGCCGCGTGCTCGCCCGCCTCGGGCTGCGTGGTGTCGTCAGCGAGGGTCTCGCGGGGCTGTCGGTCAGCACGACCGCGACGACGATCGGGACCGGTCCCGCACCGCACGACCTGCTCTTTCCACGGTGCGCCGTCGTCGTGCACCACGGGGGCGCCGGCACGACCGCCGCTGCGGTGCGGGCCGGGGTGCCTCAGGTCGTCGTGCCGCACGCCGCCGACCAGCCCTACTGGGGTCGACGGATGGCCGACCTCGGGGTGGCCGCACCGCCGATCGCCCGCAAGGACCTGACCGCGGCCCGGCTCGAGCGGGCGCTCGAGGTGGCGCTGTCCCCGGGAGCCCGCTCGGCGGCATACGCCCTCGGTGAGCGCGTCCGGGCCGAGGACGGCGCCGGCGACGCAGCCCGTCTCGTCGACACGTACCTCAGGGGCGCGCTCAGCTCGCGGCGTCGAGAAGGAAGGTGCGCATCGGGCCCTTGCTCTTGACGAGGATCGTCCCGCGCGGGCGGACCGTGAACTCCGGGCCGAGTGCCGCGGCGACGCGCTCGGTGACGTGGATCTGTCCCGGCAGCCCGTGGGACTCCATCCGGCTGGCCGTGTTGACGGTGTCGCCCCAGAGGTCGTAGATGAACTTCCGTCGCCCGATGACTCCCGCGACGGCGGGCCCGGTGTCGACGCCGATGCGCACGGCGAGCCACTCACAGCCCGGCTCCCGCGCGATCGACGCGATCTCCTCGCGCATCGCGAGCGCCACCCGGGCCACCGCCTGGACGTGGTCGGGGCGCCGCTCCGGCAGGCCACCCGCGACCATGTAGGCGTCGCCGATCGTCTTGATCTTCTCGATGCCCTGCGCGTCGGCCTCTCGGTCGAAGGCGGAGAAGATGCGGTCGAGCAGCGCGACGAGGTCGTCGGCGGGCATGACCTGGGTGCGCTCGGTGAAGCCGACGAGGTCGGCGAAGAGGACGGTGACGGCCTCGTAGTGCTCCGCGATGGTGCCGGGGCCGCGCTTGAGCCGTTCGGCGATCGGGCCGGGCAGGACGTTGAGGAGCAGGCGCTCGGACCTCGCCTGCTCGGCCTCGAGGGCGATGCGGGCCCGCTCGCGCTGCTCCACGAAGTAGCCGAGCATCGCGTAGGCGCTGACGGTCACCCCCATGACGTTGAGCACGAAGAAGGTGACGACGAACCCGGTGGGAAGGTCCGCGGGGTGCTGCGACAGCCGCGGGTCGAGCAGCGCCAACGTCACGAGCGCGACGAAGAAGGCCACGAGCCACCCGACCGAGCGCCGGACGCCGAGCAGCGCGAGCGCGGCGAGCGGCACGAAGATCGCCCACAGCACCATCCCGCTCGAGGCGATGAAGCCTCCGAGCGATGCCTGGAGCAGGCACGGCAGGACGAGGAAGACCACGAGCTGCGTCGTGCGGAACACGGCGAAGTCGCGGGTGCGCGAGAGGACGAGCAGCCCCACCGCGGTGATCACCTGGTACGCCGCAGGTATCGCGGCCGACAGCGGGTGGCCGTAGGCGAGGTAGGTGCCGACCCAGATGAAGGAGATCAGCGCGATGAGCACCGACGCGAAGATCAGCATGCCCTGGCGCAGACCCTCGTCCTGGGACCGTCCCGGCCGGGCGCCGATCCCGGCGAGACGCTCGACGACGCGGACGACGGCCCCACTGAGACCGGCCCGGGGAAGGGTGAGCACGTCGGATGCGCCCATCTCGCGATCGTACGGCCGAGGACCCCGCTCCCTCAGGCCATCCGAGCCGTCAGGACACACCAAGGTCGCCCGAAGCGGGCTGCGCACGCGTCGGGTGCCGACCGCGGCCCCACATCATGTGTCGCGAGGTCACGCGCCCGGCGGTCTAGATCGTGGCTGCGAGCTCGGTGCCCTGGCGGATGGCGCGCTTGGCGTCGAGCTCGGCCGCGACGTCGGCGCCGCCGATGACGTGGACCTTCATGCCGGCGGCCGCGAGCGCGGGACCGAGCGTGTTGACGGACTCCTGGCCGGTGCAGAGCACGATGGTGTCGACGGCGATGACCTGCGGGTCGGAGTGGTCCTCGCCGCGGGTGATGTGCAGCCCCTCGTCGTCGATGCGCTCGTAGTTGACGCCGACGTGGTGGTGGACTCCCTTGGCCTTCAGGGCCGCCCGGTGCACCCAGCCGGTCGTCTTGCCGAGACCCCTGCCGATGGAGGTGGCCTTGCGCTGGAGCAGGTGCACCTCGCGCGGCGACGGCGACGGGTGCGGCTCGACGAGACCACCTCGGGAGCTGTCGGGCGCGCCGACGCCCCACTCGGCCATCCACTGCTCGATCGTCATCGGCGACTCGACGTGGGTGAGGAACTCGCTGACGTCGACGCCGATGCCGCCCGCGCCCATGACGGCCACGCGCTGTCCCAGCGGTGCCTCGCCGCGGACGGCGGCGGCGTACGTCACGACCGTCGGGTGGTCGACGCCCGGGACGTCGGGGACGCGCGGCTCCACGCCGGTGGCGACGACGACCTCGTCGAAGTCGGTGAGGTCCTCGACGTCGGCGCGGCGACCGAGGTGCACCTTGACGCCGCCGAGCTCGAGGCGCCTGCGGTAGTAGCGGATCGTCTCGGCGAACTCCTCCTTGCCGGGGATCCGCATGGCGATGGCGAACTGGCCGCCGAGGTCGTCGGCCGCCTCGAAGAGCTCGACCCGGTGACCGCGCTCGGTCAGGGCGACGGCGGTCGCGAGCCCGGCCGGGCCGGCTCCGACGACCGCGACGTGCTTGGTCCGGCGGCTCGGGGCGAGCACGAGGGACGTCTCGCGCACGGCGCGCGGGTTGACGAGGCAGGTCGCCGTCTTCTTCGCGAAGGTGTGGTCGAGGCAGGCCTGGTTGCAGGCGATGCACGTGTTGATCTCGTCGGCGCGGTCGCCCGCGGCCTTGGCGACCCAGTCCGGGTCGGCGAGGAAGGGGCGTGCCATCGACACGAGGTCGGCGCTGCCGTCGGCGATGACGCGCTCGGCGAGGTCGGGCATCGAGATGCGGTTGGACGTGACGACGGGGACGGTGACCTCGGGGCGCAGCTTCGCGGTGACGCGGGTGAAGGCCCCGCGCGGCACCGACGTGACGATCGTGGGGACGCGAGCCTCGTGCCAGCCGATGCCGGTGTTGATGATCGTCGCGCCAGCCGCCTCGACCTCGTGGGCCAGGGCGACCACCTCGTCCCACGACTGCCCGTCCGGCACGAGGTCGAGCATCGAGAGGCGGTAGACGATGACGAAGTCGGGCCCGGCGGCCTCCCGGACCGCGCGCACGACCTCGACAGGCAGGCGGCGCCGGTTCTCGGGGGAGCCGCCCCACGCGTCGGTGCGCTGGTTGGTGCGCGGCGCGAGGAACTGGTTGAGCAGGTAGCCCTCCGAGCCCATGATCTCCACGCCGTCGTAGCCGGCCTCGCGCGCCAGCCGGGCGCAGCGGGCGTATGCCTCGACGGTGTGGCGGATGCCGCGAGCCGTGAGGGCACGGGGTGCGAACGGGGAGATGGGGGACTTGAGCGCCGACGCCGACACGGCGAGCGGGTGGTAGGCGTAGCGGCCCGCGTGGAGGATCTGGAGGGCGATCGAGCCGCCCTCGCGGTGCACGGCGTTCGTGATGACCCGGTGACGGCGGGCCTGACGGCTCGTGACGAGGACGGAGCCACCCGGATAGAGGGCGCCGGCGAGGTTGGGCGCGAAGCCGCCGGTGACGATGAGGCCGACGCCGCCGCGGGCGCGCTCGGCGTAGTAGGCCGCGAGCCGGTCGAAGTCCTTGGCGCGGTCCTCGAGGCCGGTGTGCATCGAGCCCATGACGACGCGGTTGCGCAGCGTCGTGAAGCCGAGGTCGAGGGGTTCGAGCAGGTGGGGGTATGCCGTCGTCACCCGCCCGAGGGTAGCCGCTGGTTACCGTCGGGTAGCCGATCGCGCGGCCTGCGTCACAGTGGGTGAGAATGGCGAGGTGAGCGATCTCGAGCACCTGGACGTCCTCGTCGTGGGAGCCGGCCTGTCCGGCATCGGCGCCGGCTACCGCCTGTCGACGATGAGCCCGTCGCGCTCGTGGGCGATCCTCGAGGCCAGGGACTCGCTCGGCGGCACGTGGGACCTCTTCCGCTACCCCGGCGTCCGGTCCGACTCGGACATGATGACGCTCGGCTTCCCGTTCGAGCCGTGGACCGACCCCGACGCCATCGCCGACGGTCCGAAGATCCTCGACTACCTGCGCCGGACGGCCGAGAAGCACGGGATGGCGGAGCGGATCCGGCTGGGCCACCGGGTCGTCGCGGCCGACTGGTCGAGCGAGGACTCGCGCTGGACGGTCACGGTCGAGCGCAGGGGTGGGGAGCGGGGCGGCGAGCGCGAGCAGCTCACGTGCGGTTTCCTCTACCTCTGCAGCGGCTACTACGACTACGACCGGCCCCACGACCCGCAGCTGCCCGGCATCGCCTCGTTCGAGGGTGAGGTCGCGCACCCGCAGTTCTGGCCGGACGACCTCGACGTGTCCGGGCGGAAGGTCGTCGTCATCGGGTCAGGCGCCACGGCCGTGACGCTCGTGCCCTCGCTCGCCGAGGCCGGCGCCGACGTGACGATGCTCCAGCGGACGCCGACGTGGATCGCGTCCCTGCCCCGCCGCGACCGTGCCCGAGACGTGCTCCAGAAGGTGCTCCCGACGAAGGCAGCGGGGACGGCTGCCCGCTACAAGAACGTCCTCGGGACCATGGGCGTCTACGAGCTGAGCCGTCGGCGCCCTGCGGTGATGAGGTCGTTGCTGTCCAAGGGGGCGGCCAGGTCGCTCGGCTCGACCGAGCTCGTCAGCGACCACTTCACGCCGACCTACGACCCGTGGGACCAGCGCCTCTGCGTCGTCCCCGATGGCGACCTCTTCGACGCAGTGCGCAACGGACGAGCCCACGTCGTCACCGACACGATCGAGACCTTCGTGCCACACGGCATACGGCTGCACTCGGGACGCGTGCTCGACGCCGACGTCGTCGTGACGGCGACAGGGCTGCGCATCAAGATCGCCGGAGGCATCGCGATCACCGTCGACGGGCAGGCCCGCCCCACAGGGGATCTCACGGTCTATCGCGGCCTGATGTTCGCCGACGTGCCCAATCTCGCCGTCTGCGTCGGCTACGTCAACGCGTCGTGGACGCTGCGGGCCGACCTCGCGAGCCGTTACGTGTGCCGGCTGCTCAACCACATGGAGCACCACGCCTGGCGGAGCGCGACGCCGCGGGCACCGGAAGGGATGGCAGGACAGCCGTTGCTGCCGCTCGCGTCGGGCTACGTGCAGCGGGCGGCACACGACCTGCCCCAGCAGGGCGACGGCGCGCCGTGGCTGATGCGCCAGAACTACCTGCTCGACCGACGCGACATGCTGGGCAGTGACGTCACCGAGGCGATGTCCTTCGCCCGCTGAGAGTCGGTGAGCGACAGGCGAACTCGCTGTCCACAGGCGCGTCTGATCCCTTGACCCGGAATCGAACACTTGTTCTAATTGAGGTGTTGGGGATGTGGGGAGTCGAATCCGGAGGAGGTCACTGTGACGCCTTTTCTCACGACGTCGCGCCTGGGGACCTCACTGCTCGACTCACTCGACTCACTCGACTCGTCGTACACCAAGGCGCATCTCCAGATCGACCTGACGATCGAGGGTGACCGCATCCTTCGCGAGATCGAGGCGCTCGAGGTCGAGAAGGCGCAGGTCGAGTCGGACCTGCTCGACGCCTATGCCGCCCTGCACACGGTCGAGGCCCAGCAGATCGCCACGGCCTCGGTCCATGTCTCGACCGACCGGATCGTCGCGGACGAGATCGCCCTCGCGACCGGCGTCGGTGCGGGCGAGGTCGCGCGGCGGCTCTCCCTCGCCACCGCTCCGCGGCGCCACCGGCTCGTGCGCCAGGCCCTGCGCGACGGCTCGACGTCCCTGCACCGTGCCCTTCAGGTCGTCTCGGAGACCGGCCCGCTGCCCGACGACGACGTCGAGTCCGTCGAGCGTTCAGTGCTCGCGCCGAGTCGCGACGGCCAGGTGGTGCCCCAACGCGCCTTCATGACGCGGCTGCGTCGCGCCGTGGCCTCCGTCGACCACCGCGGCTCCGCCGAGCGTCACGAGCATGCCAAGAGCCGACGAGGTGTCTTCGGCCGCTTGACGGAGGACGGCATGGGCTGCCTGACCCTCGTGGCCACCGGTGACGTCGTCGCCGCCGTACTCGACCGGCTCGACTCCGCAGCCCGTGCCCGCCGCAGCGCCGGTGACCCACGGTCGCTCGACCAGCTCCGGTGCGACCTCGCCGGCCGTGCGCTCCTCGACGGTCCGCTCGAGGACGGCCGCCCGCCGGTCGGCCCCGACGCCCCAGCGACGGCGTGGCTCGTCGTGCCCTTCGAGGTGGCGACCGGCGAGTCCGACGCTGCGTGCGAGCTCCCCGGGCACGGGTGGGTCACCGCGCGGCACGCCCGCGACATCATGACGCGACCCGGATCCGTCTGGCGCACCCTGCCCGTCGACATCCGCACCGGCCGCGCGCTCGGTGCACCCACCGACTCCTACCGGCCGACGCGCGAGATGGTCGATCACGTCCGGGCCGTCGACGGCGTGTGTCGTGGCCCAGGCTGTGAGGTGCTCGCCGGCCGCTGCGACCTCGACCACGAGGTCCCGTGGCCGCAGGGCCCGACCGCAGTGGGCAACCTCCACGCCAAGGACCGCTTCCACCACAACGTCAAGACGGCCGGGATCTGGACGTCCGAGCCGGTCGACGACCATGGGCTCGCATGGACCACGACGACCGGACGCCGCTACGTCACGGGGTCCAAGGACTGGCGCGCGAGCCTGCACCAGAGCGGCCCGGCGCCCGATCCCGACACCGACCCGGACCCGCCGCCCTTCTGACCTCGTCATCCGGAGGGGCGCTTCGGGTACGTCTACCGTCGAAGGAAGTCACCAGTGAGACCTGCGCCGTCGGGGTGCGCAGGCTCTGGAGACGCGAAGCGGACGGGCAGATCGCATGGATGGTCAGGCGCAGCCGCTCAGCGGTCCAGCCAGCAGCGCGCTCGACAGCGTCCTCGGCTCCCTCCTGTCGAGTGCCGGGCAGGGCGACGAGGCGGCCTTCTCGAGGCTCTACGACCTCGCGGCCTCCCGCGTCTTCGGCCTCGTCCGCCGCGTCGTCCGTGACCCCGATAATGCCGAGCACGTCAGCGGGGAGGTCTTCGTCGAGGTCTGGCATACAGCGGCCCGCTACCGGTCCGGCAGTGGCGCGCTCGCCTGGGTGCTCGCGGTCGCGCATCGCCGGGCCGTGGCCCACGTCCGCTCCACGCGGCATCCGCTCACGCCGAGCCGACCCCTGGCAGCGGCCACGGCGGAGGCGTCCCGCCACGAGGCGCTGACCCTGAGCTACTTCGACGCGTACGCCGTCACGGACGTCGCCCGAGCCCTCGGCGTCTCCGTCGACGTGGCCCACCAGCACCTCCGTGCCGCCTTGGCGACCCTGCAGCCGGGACCGGCTGCCGCCTGATCGCGTGTCGAGGGTTGTGTCTGGTGGCGGCCGACCGGGTACGGGCCTCGCATGAGCGAATCGAACACACCTTCGACCGACGACGTCATCGGCGCCACCACCCCCGCGACCGCCGGAACCCCCGGCGACTCGACGGTCAAGGACCCCGAGGACTGGGTGACGGGCGACGAGGCGATGACCGGCGCCCAGCGCAGCTACCTCGAGACCCTGGCCCGTGAGGCCGGAGAGACGTTGCCCGGCGACCTCACCAAGGCCCAGGCATCCGAGCACATCGACCGCCTGCAGTCCGTGACGGGCCGCGGAGTCACCGAGGGACGCACCGAGGGCCACGGCAGCGAGGTCTGACCGGACCGTGTCGCGTCAGGCGATCTCGAGGCGGTCCGAGACGAGACCGTCCGCGGCCAGTTCCCGAAGCCGCGTGACGGCGCGCTCACGGACCGCCCACGGGTCGATGGTGTTGACGTAGATCTTCGTGCCGCCCTCGAAGCCGGCCAGCGTCGACACCCGCCACTTGAGCACCACGCGGAGCGGCACGGGAAGGTCGAGCGACGGCGGACCGTGGTGCCATTCCTCGTTGGTCGGCACATCGGCGCCGGTTGCGGCGTGGCACGCGTGCACGAGGTCGGAGAAATCGCGCACCTCGTCGTCCGAGAGCTCCCACGGCCGGCACGCCGTGTTCGACGTGTAGACGACGAGCGACGGGTACTGGTGCCCGATCCCGGCGAAGGCCAGGGCCGTGGGCGTGCGAGCCACGACGAGCCCCTGCGTCTCGGCGTACTGCGGCCCCCAGCGCGCGAAGAGGTCCGGCTCGGCCCGCAGTCGCTCCGTCTCCCGCTCGAGGTCCACGCCCGGCTCGTCGATGGCGACGAGCTGCTTGTGCAGGTGGTCGAACGACGCGCCTGCCGGTCGCAGCCAGTTCTGGAACGCCGAGACGTAGCCCGCGTGCGGGTTGCTCCGGTAGAGATCGCGCATGCCGGCGATCGTGAATCGCGTGTACTGCCAGTGCTCCTCGGGTGTCAGGGTCCCGGCGCTCGCATTCTGGGTGTCGTCCGTCGCGCCGTCGACGAAGTGTCGACGCGAGACGACGACCTGGTGGTTGCCGGCGAAGAGCCCCACGGCCTCGCGCTCGAGGTCGTCCTCGTCGAGCGGCTCGGCATCCGCGCCCGACGCACCGCGCGAACGCATCCGGATGCGCGCCAGTGCGGTCACGTGTGCACGCCCCGCGGGCGTCGAGAGGTATGCCGTCCGGTGCGCGAGCGACTCGGGCGTCGGCTCGTAGCCGTGGGCGAGGTGCCAGTAGTCGTAGCTGAGGATCTCGAAGAGGTTCGGGAAGAGCCGCAGCTCCGGCACCGTGTCGTCGAGCTGCTCGGCGAGGAGCCCGCGCACCTCGCGCCACGACGACCCGTCCCGGACGACCCGGGCGATCTCGGGGGTCGTCTCGGTCATCCGGCCCCAGCAGAAGGCGCAGTGGCGCTCGTCATCGGCCGGGTCGAGGGGCTTCGGTTCGGGCCGGGCGATGCCGAGAGGACGGGACGCGCGCCCCGGCAGCGTCCACACCTTCGTGCCGGTGAAGGGGTTGACCTGCTTGATGGTCCCGTCGGGCAGTCGCGTCAGCGGCTCGATCACCCTGCCAGCCTAGGTCTGACGGGTCGGCTAGCGTCGGGACGTGCCCGACGACGCTGCCGCCGCTGCCCTCACCGACGCCCCCTACCGCGACCCGTCGCTCTCCGTGGAGGAGCGCCTCGACGACCTCCTCGGTCGGATGACGCTGCCGGAGAAGGTCGGCCAGATGCTCCAGCTCGACGCGCGCGGCGACCTGACCGACATCGTCCACACGAAGCTGGCCGGCTCGATCCTGCACACCTCCCCGGACGACCTGCCCCGCGCCATCGAGCTCGCGGCCCGCACGCGTCTCGGCATCCCGCTCCTCACCGCCGACGACTGCATCCACGGCCACTCCTTCTGGCCGGGTGCGACGATCTTCCCGACCCAGCTCGGGATGGCCTGCTCGTGGGACCCCGACCTCGTCGAGCGGGCGGCACGCGTCACGGCGGTCGAGGTGTCGGCGACCGGCATCCACTGGACCTTCTCGCCCGTCCTCTGCATCACCCGCGACCTGCGCTGGGGCCGGGTCGGTGAGACCTTCGGCGAGGACCCGCACCTCATCGGTGAGCTCGGCGCGGCCATGATCCGGGGCTACCAGGGCGACGGTCTCACGGACCCGACGGCCGTCCTCGCGTGCGCCAAGCACTTCGCCGGCTACTCCGAGACCCAGGGCGGCCGCGACGCGAGCGAGGCCGACCTCAGCCGGCGCAAGCTGACGTCGTGGTTCCTGCCGCCGTTCGAGCGGGCCGTCCAGGAGGGCTGCCGCACGTTCATGCTCGGCTACCAGGCGATCGACGGCGTGCCCGTCACGGCGAACGCCTGGCTCCTCGACGAGGTGCTCAAGGGGAAGTGGGGCTTCACCGGGACCCTCGTCACCGACTGGGACAACGTCGGCCGGATGGTCTGGGAGCAGAAGGTCTGCGCCGACGACGTCGAGGCCGCGACGGTCGCGGTCCGCGCCGGCAACGACCTCGTCATGACGACCCCGGCCTTCTTCGAGGCCGCCCAGGAGGCCGTCTCCCGTGGCCTGCTCGACGAGCGCGCCATCGACGAGGCCGCCCGCCGGGTGCTGCGCGTCAAGCTCGAGCTCGGACTCTTCGAGAACCCGCGGCCGCCGGACGCCGAGCGCCAGCGCCTCGTCATCGGCTCGGCCGAGCACGCCGCCCTCAACCTCGACGTCGCCCGCCGCTCGCTCGTTCTCCTCACCAACGACGGCACGCTCCCGTATGCCGTCGCGGACGTCCCGCGCACCGTGGCCGTCCTCGGGCCGAACGCCGACGACCCCCAGGCGAACCTCGGCGACTGGGCCGGGGCCTCCGGGCAGGTCGACTGGATGCCCGACGGGCACCCGCGCGAGACGGTCGAGACCGTGCTCGACGGCTTCCGCGCCGTCGTCCCGTCGACCTGGACCGTCGCTCACGCTCGAGGCGCCGAGATCGAGACCCTCGTGCCCGACCCCGAGGGGCCGCTCTTCCCCGACGGGCAGCCCCGTCCGCCGGTCTCCGCCCCAGCGGCCGTCGACCCGGTCCAGGTCGCCGAGGCAGTGGCGGCAGCACGCGCCGCCGACCTCGCCGTCGTCGTGCTCGGTGACACGATCGCCCTGACGGGAGAAGGCTGCTCGACGGCGACCCTCGACCTGCAGGGAGGTCAGGTCGCCCTGCTCGACGCCCTTGTCGACCAGCTCGACGGCACCGGCATCCCCGTCGTCGTCGTGCTGCTCCACTCCAAGCCCAGCGTCCTGCCACCCAGCGCCCTGCGGGCAGCCGCTGTCATCGAGGCGTTCAGTCCCGGCATGCGCGGCGGCCGTGCCATCGCCGAGCTCGTCCTCGGCCTCATCGAGCCCGCCGGGCGCCTGCCCGTCTCGATCCCGCGGCACGTCGGACAGCAGCCGACCTACTACAACCAGGTGCGTGGCCAGCACGGCCACCGCTACGCCGATCTCACCCAGGAGCCGCAGTTCGTCTTCGGGGAGGGCCTGACCTACACGACCGTCGAGTGGTCACACCTCACCCTCGAGACGAGTGACCTCTCGCCCGATGACGCCGTGGTCGCCGAGGTCACGCTGACCAACAGGGGCGAGCGGACGGCATACGAGGTCGTGCAGGCCTACGTGACCGACGTCGTCACGAGCGTCACGTGGGCAGCCAAGGAGCTCAAGGCGTTCCGCCGTGTCACCGTCCCGCCCGGTGAGTCGGTCGTGGCCCGCATCGAGGTCCCGGCCGCGGCCTGCTCCATCGTCGACGCGGCCGGCCGCCGTGTCGTCGAGTCGGGGGAGTTCGAGCTGCACGTCGGGTCGAGCTCGCGCGACACCGACCTGCTCCGGGCACGCTTCACGATCACGGAGCAGCGGAGCCCGGCCCCCGAGGGGTCAGGGCGGCCAACGGGATGACGCGCCCGGCGGCCTTGGCCTCGTAGCCGCCGAAGAACGGCGCGACCTCGAGCAGGCGATGCCACAGGCGGTCGCGCTCGGCGCCGCGGGCGACCTCGACGTCCACCTCGATCCGCTCGTCGCCGACCTCGATGACGGCCGTGTCGGCGTGACGGAGGTTGCGGAACCACTGGGGCTCCGTCGCCGCGCCGCCCGCGCTGCCGCAGACGACGTAGGCGCCGCCGTCGCGGAAGTAGCCGACCGGGCTGGTCCGCAGCGTGCCGGACGACCGACCGGCCACGGTGAGCAGGAGGATCGGCATCCCGCGGACGGAGCGGAGGAACCCGACGTCGAAGCGACGGTAGAGCGCCACGTGCGCCGCGTTGCCCGCGCGCATCATCCGGTTGGCCACGCCCATGACCGCCTCCTGGGTCCCGCGGCACGCATCTGCCGACCCGTCCAGTGTGGCCCTGCGGGCGGCTAGGGTCGAGATCCCCCGACGATGAGGAGCAGCATGCGCGCCGCACGAGTCACGAGCCTCGACGGGCCGTCGTCCGTCACGGTCGGCGAGGTCGACGAGCCGGCACTCACCCCCGGCCACGTCCTCGTCGACGTCCACGAGGCGGGAGTCAGCTTCCCGGACGTCCTCATGAGCCGTGGGCTCTACCAGATGCGCCCGGAGCTGCCCTTCGTCCCCGGCGCCGAGTGCGCCGGCGTCGTGCGCGAGGTCGGCGAGGGCAGCGCCTTCCGCGCCGGCGACCGGGTCGCCGCCTTCCCGGTGCTCGGCGGCTTCGCCGAGACGGTCGCGGTGCCCGAGGCGATGGTCTTCCCGCTGCCCGATGCCGTGTCGTTCGAGACCGGTGCGGCGCTGCCGATGAACTACCTCACGGTCCACTTCGCCCTGACCCGCCGCGGCCAGCTCGAGCGCGGCGAGACCGTGCTCGTCCACGGCGCCGCGGGCGGCATCGGCACCGCCGCCGTCCAGCTCGCGCGCGCCATGGACGCCCGCGTCATCGCCGTCGTGTCGTCCGACGACAAGATCGAGACCGCCCGCGCGGCCGGCGCGCACCACATCGTCCTCGCCGACGGGTTCCTCGCGGCCGCGAAGGAGCTCACGGGCGGGCGCGGTGTCGACGTCGTCGTCGACCCGGTGGGTGGGGACCGCTTCACCGACAGCCTCCGCAGCCTCGCGCCCGAGGGGCGCCTGCTCGTCATCGGCTTCACCGCGGGCCAGATCCCCGAGGTCAAGGTCAACCGGCTGCTCCTCAACAACATCAGCGTCGTCGGCGTCGGCTGGGGCGCCTTCTGGATGCCCGACCCGACCTACCTGCGCACGCAGTGGGACGCGATCCTCCCGCTCCTCGAGAGCGGCGCGCTCGCACCGCCCATCGGCACGCGCCACCCGCTCGAGGAGGTCACGGCAGCGCTCGAGGAGATCGACGAGCGTCGCGCCCACGGCAAGGTGACGCTCACGGTCCGCCAGTAGGTTGGGGCGTATGCCGTCCCGCTCGCTCCGCGCCTCCGCCCCCACGTCCCCCCGCCGCGTCCTCGTCACCGGCGGTGCCTCGGGTCTCGGTCTGGCGCTCGTCCGCGCCCTCGTCGCCCGCGGCGACCACGTGCTCGCGACGGACCTGCAGACCGACCGGCCCGACGCGCTTCCGGACGCGGCGGCATACCTCCCCCTCGACGTGCGCAGCGACGAGGCGTGGGCCGCAGCGCTCTCCCACGTGCGCGAGACGTGGGGCGGAATCGATCTGCTCGTCAACAACGCCGGCGTCGCCGCGGGCGGTCGCATCGACGTCGCGACGATGGACGAGTGGCGCTGGATCGTCGAGATCAACCTGCTCGGGGTCGTCCGGGGGTGCCGCACCTTCACGCCGCTCCTGAAGGAGCAGGGCAGCGGTCACATCGTCAACACCGCCTCGCTCGCCGGACTCGTCCACGCCCCTGGCATGTCGGCGTACAACACCGTCAAGGCCGGCGTCGTCGCCTTGAGCGAGACGCTCTCGCACGAGCTCGCGCCGCACGGCGTCGACGTGTCGGTCGTGTGCCCGTCGTTCTTCCGGACGAACCTCGGCTCGTCGTTCCAGGGTGCCGACGTCGAGATGGAGGAGGCCGGCAGGAAGATGGTCAGCGGCTCGAAGCGCACCGCCGACGAGATCGCCGCCATCGTCGTGCGCGGCATCGACGCCCGCCGCGACGTCATCCTCACGGACCGGGACGGGCACGTCGCCTGGCGTGCCAAGCGCTTCGCCCGACCGGCCTACACCGCGGTCATGAAGCGCGCGGCGAAGCGGGTCGCCGCGGGCCGCTGACCGGACACGGTGGAGCCGGGGCCACCACGATTGACTCCCTCGGAGCCGAGCGCGACATTGGGACGGTGACCCGGGCCCTTTCGGCGCTGGCAGTGGCAGCGTGGCTGGTGATGCTGCTCGAGGCGGCCCCCAGCGGCCAGGTCATGCCGGCCGGTGCTCTGGGGGTCGCGTTCGTCGTCTGGTCGGTGGTCGGCTACCGCTGGGCGCTCGGTCGGGGGTACGCCGCCGCAGTCGCCTACCTGACGGTCGCTCTGGTGCTCGGGTTCGTCGTCTTCAACGTGGCCGGCTCCGGGGTGGGCAGCACCTTGCTCCTGGTGGTGGTGGTCGTGCAGGCCGTCATGCTGCTCCCGCTCGGATGGTCGGTCGTCGTCGCGGTGCTCGTCCCGTTCGTCCACGTGGGGATGCCGATGCCCGACGCGGTGCGTCAGGTGGTCAGCACCGGACTCGCGTGCGCCTTCGCCTTCGTCCTCGCAGCGCTGCACCTGCGTGAGCAACGGGCGCGGTCGGAGCTGGCCGAGGCCAACCGCCGGCTGCAGGTGCTCAGCGCACAGGCCGAGGAGCTGGCGACCATGCGCGAACGCACCCGCGTCGCGCGCGACATCCACGACGGGCTGGGGCACCATCTCACGGTGGTCGGCATGCAGGTGCAGGCCGCGAGGGCCGTGCTGAGCAGCGACCCGGCGAGGGCCGACGGGCTGCTCAGCCAGGCGGAGGACCAGGCGCGCCAGGCGTTGACGTCGGTCCGCGAGTCGGTGGCCGCCCTGCGCGAGGCGAGGCCCGAGCAGTGGCTCTCCGAGCAGCTGGAGGCCCTGGCTGCGGAGGGGGTGCCGTCCGGTCCGTCCACCACCGTCGAGGTCCGAGGGCGCGAGCGCCGACTCGACGACGAGGTCCAGCTCGCGCTGTTCCGTGCCGCTCAGGAGGGCCTCACCAACATCCGCAAGCACGCACGTGCCCATGCCGCCGTCATCCGGCTGACCTACCATCCGGACGCGGTGAGCCTGGAGGTCCGCGACGACGGGCGTGGTCTCGACGGCACGGCCGGCGGGTTCGGCCTCGTCGGCATCCGCGAGCGCGTCGAGGATCTCGGCGGCTCCTTCAGCGTCGAGTCGGCGCCGGGCACGGGCGTGGCCGTCCGGGTCGAGATGCCGGGATGAGCCTCGATCGTCCGGTGCGGGTGCTCGTCGTCGATGACCAGACCCTGTTCCGTGAGGCACTGACGACGCTCCTGGAGGTGCGCGCGGAGGTCGAGGTCGTGGGCGCCGCGCAGGACGGCGCCGAGGCGCTCGACCTCGTCGAGAGGCTCCGACCGGACGTCGTGCTCATGGACCTGCGGATGCCCGTGCTCGATGGCGTGGACACGACGCGGCGGTTGCGGGTCGAGCATCCGGAGGTTCGCGTGCTCGTGCTCACCACGTTCGACGGCGACGACGAGGTCTTTCCCGCCCTGCGTGCGGGTGCCGTCGGGTACCTGCTCAAGGACGCCACCGCCCAGCGGCTGGTCGAGGGTGTGCTGGCGGCGGCCCGCGGCGAGTCGGTGCTCCAGCCGTCGGTCGCCGCCAAGGTCCTGGCCCGGATGAGCCAGCTGCCCGACCCCCCGACCGAGCCGCGCCCGCAGCCTCTCGTCGATCCGCTCACCGAGCGCGAGCTGGAGGTCCTCCGTGCCGTCGCCGACGGGCTCAGCAACAGGGAGGCCGCCGAGCGCCTGTACCTGTCGGAGGGCACGGTCAAGAACCATGTCACCCACGTGCTGGCCAAGCTCGGCGTCCGCGACCGCACGCAGGCCGCGTTGAGGGCACGCGCGCTCGGCTTGTTGTGAGGGTCATGCCCGACGCGTGACCTCGTTCGTGACCTCTGGCACGTCCGGTACCGGCGCGATGGGATCGACCATCGTCGGCATGACCACCTTCACGACCCTGTATGCGGACCGCTCGCCTCGCGCGGCCGTCCGTCGGCTCCTTCGCTCACGGCCCGCGCGCTTCCTCGTCGCCTACGTCGAGATGACCCTCTCGATGGTCGTCGGCATGGGGCTGTTCGGCGCGATCTGGGACAGCGTCTGGCCGGGCCTGACCGGCCGGCCGGATGCCATGGCCCTCACCATGGCCTTCGACATGACCCTCGGCATGGCCTCCTGGATGTGGGTGCGAGGGCACGCAGCACGCCACATCGTCGAGATGTCGACGGTCATGGCCCTGCCCTTCCTCGTCCTGCTGTGCCCCTACTGGCTCGGCGTCCTTCCCGGCGAGGCACTGCTCACGTGGGGTCACGTCGCGATGTTCGCCCTCATGGGCGTCTTCATGGCGTGGCGACCGCACACCTCCGCGGTCACACCACCCCGGAACCCAGCGGGTCCCTCACCCATGTCGCGTCCGACTCTCCTCTCCTCCGCGCTGCTCGTCGGCGGCGCAGGTCTGGCTGTCGCCGGGGGCATCCTCCATCCGCACGACGAGCCTCCGAACTCCCATGTGGCCGTGTTCACCGAGTACGCCCACAGCACCGACTGGGTGTGGGTCCACGACCTGCAGTTCCTGTCGGCAGCCCTGGTGGTGGCCGGGTTCGTCATCCTGGGTCGCACGCTGAGGCGCGTCGGGGCGTCCCCGACGCTCGTTCGGCTCGGCGATGCGGCTGCTGCCGCCACCGTGGCCCTCATCGCGATGAACATGGCGGTGGACGGCGTGGCCCTCAAGCACGCCGTCGACTCCTGGGCCGCCGCTCCACCGGAGGACCGGGCGTCCAGGTTCGCCGCCGCGGAGGCGGTCCGCTGGATGGAGTGGGGTGTGAACTCGTTCTTCACCATCCTGCTGGGGGTCACTCTGCTGATGTCCGCTGCAGCGATGCTGCGCCTGGGGCACCTCGGCAGTCGTGTCAGGCTGGCCGGCGTCACGGGAACGCTGGGAGGCGTCATCCTCCTCGTCAACGGCCTGGGCGTCGGTGCGCACGGCTTCGAACCGAGCGCCCTGCCCTTCGTCGCCACGGGCCTCTACATCGTCATGGCGTTCGGGCTCCCTCCCCTGGACCGAGCCGTCGTCGGGACGGCTGCGACCGAGGTGTCCTCGGCCGCGGCCGCCTGAGTCAGTGACGAGGCGCTCGCCGGACGTCGACGTCGGCCGGGGTGGCGGCACCGAGCACCTGCGTGAGGCTCGCGCGGAGCAGCTCCGCCGCCTCGGCTGCCTGGTCGACGGCCCGGCTGAACTCCGGCTCGGCGCCGTCGCGCGTCCACCCGAGACCGACCAGCGCCTCCTGCGCCTCGCTCGTCAGGTCGGTCAGGCCCTCGAACTCCGTGTCGCCGATGCACTCGAGCGCGAGCACTCCCTCGAGCCGCCGCGCCTGGACGAAGACGTCGGGCACCCGGCCGTGGGGAGCCGGCCGCGCGCGGCCCCGGCGCCAGCGCGGCGCCCGCTCGGCGGCATACGTGCTCGATGCCTGTGACGGCACGTGGACGGTGAAGGTCAGCCAGTCGTCGTCGGTGAGCGCGGCGAGGTCGGCGGCGACGCGGGACGTCCACGACTCCCACGTCTCCTCGAGGGGGTCGTCGCTCATGCGGGGCTGCCCTCGTGCGACACCACCGCCGTCTCCATCAGGGCTCGGAGGTGGTCCGGGATGGGGGTCGGGCGGCGGGTCACGGCGTCGATCTCGACGTGCACCCAGCGACCGAGCGCCTTGATCGAGGGGTCGGGCGACGCGCTGCGCTCCGGGTCGACGAAGAGGCCGAGCTCGTAGGTGACGCTGCTGCGTCCCAGCCGGACGACGCGGACGCCCACGACGAGCGGCGCCGGGAACGCCACCTCCGCGTAGAAGGCGCACGACGACTCGGCCACGACGCCCTGGGTCGCGTCGGTCACCGGGTCGACCGTCACGTGCTCGGCCTGCCACCCGTTGATCGCCGAGTCGAACAGCTCGTAGTAGACGGCGTTGTTGAGGTGGCCGTACATGTCGTTGTCGCTCCACCGGGTCGTGACGGGGCGGTGGACCGGGAAGTCGGCGAGCGTCAGCTCGCGGGGGTCGGGCGTGCCGGGCATGCGCCCATCCTGCCCGACCCTGCGGACGACGCCCGGCGGTGTCGGCGGGCGAACGTACAGTGCTCGGGTGGTGTGGAGCGTGGGGCGGGCGACGTGGGTGGGTGATGTCACCGACCCGGACATCGCCCAGCAGGTCGGCACGCGCACCTTCGAGCGCGGGCAGGCGTATGCCGCCGAGCGCCGGGTGCGCTCGCTCGCCACGCGCCCCGACGGGCTCATGCTGCTCGGCACGATCGAGGGCAGCGGCCACGAGACCTACCAGACCTTCATCGAGGCCCGACCGCACCCGAAGGGACGGTCGCACCTCTGGAGCGGCACGTGCAGCTGCCCGGTCCGCAGCGACTGCAAGCACGTCGTGGCGCTCATGCTCACGGCGCGCGACGTCGCTCGGGGCACGGTCGTCGAGCCGCGACCGCCGGCCGAGGGCGAGGGCGGCGTCGAGCCGGCCGCGGCCGAGCCGGAGCCGCTCGTCGTGCCGCCGCACTGGTCCGACGTCTTCGGTCACGTCCGTCCGCGCGCCGTCGAGCCGTCCCCGGTCGCCGAGCGGCCCGAGCCGCGGGGCGACCTCATGCCGGCCGGCCTCTTCGTCGACACCGTCTACCGCGACCAGCGCGGCCGGCGGGGGGTGCCCGAGCTGAGCTACGGCCTCCGACCGACCCGCTGGACCCGCGCCGGCACGTGGCACCGCACCCTCTCGTGGCACGACGCGCTGCCGCAGTGGCGTGCCGGCATCCGCTTCCTGCCCGAGCACGAGCGCATCATGGGCCGCCTGCACGACGTCGCCCGACACGGTTCGGGCGGCACGACCTACTTCTCCGCGACACCGCCGCTCTCGCTCGACGCGAGCCCCGAGGTCTGGCCGCTGCTGCGCGAGGCCCGGGCGGCCGGCATCGAGGTGCTGCCCGGCGAGGGCGTCACCGGTCCGGTCCACGTCGCCGACGACGCGGCCACGCTCGTGCTCCTCGTCAAGCGGGCCCCCGACGGCAGCGGTGACCTCGACCTCGACGTCGACATCGAGGGGATGCCGGCCGGGGCCACCGGCGAGCGGCTCTACCTCGGTGACCCGGTGCACGCCGTCGCCGTCGAGGGCGACGACGACTCGCTGACCTTCGTGCCCCTCGACCAGGACCTCGACCTCGGTCCCGACGCCCTCACGTCGGCGCTCGCCGGCCTGCGGGTGCCGGCCGACGAGCGGGGCCGTTTCCTGCGTTCGGTCGTCCCGGGCCTGCGCCAGCGGTTGCGGGTCCGTTCGGAGGTGCCCCTGCCGGCGCCCGAGCTGCCCGAGGACGCCCGGCCCGAGGTCGTCACCGTGCACGTCCGGGTCGTCAGCGACGTCCCGGGCGAGCTGCGCCTCGACCTGGGGCACGCCTACGACGGCACGCCGCGCCCCTTCACGACAGCGCGCTTCGGCACCGTGGGTGGCCGCGACCGGGACGCCGAGGCCGCCGCGGTGCAGGCCGCGACGTCGCTCCGCTCGGTCCCCGGTGCGCTGCGGGCCGACCTCGGCGGTCACGCCTACCTCGTGCCGCGCGTCGTCCTCACGGGCATGGCGGCCGCGCGGTTCGTCGTCGACACGCTGCCCCTGCTCGAGGCCGACGAGCACGTCACCGTCGAGGTCGACGGCGACGTCCCGGCCTACGAGGAGGTCACGTCGGCTCCGGTCGTCCGGCTGGGCACCGGCGACCGGCGTGAGCAGGCTGAGCCCGGCGACTGGTTCGACCTGCGGGTCTCCGTCGAGGTCGACGGCGAGGAGGTGCCCTTCGAGCCGCTCTTCGGTGCGCTCGCGCGTGGCGACGACATCATGCTCCTCGAGTCCGGCGCGTTCTTCCGGCTCGACCGGCCCGAGCTGCACCGGCTGCGCGACCTCATCGAGGAGGCGCGCGACATCGCCGACCCCGAGACGGGTGGACTACGCCTCAGCGCCCACCACGCCGACCTCTGGGACGAGCTCGTCGCCCTCGGCGTCGTCGACGAGCAGAGCGCGCGCTGGGCGGCCAACGTCGAGGCGCTCGGCTCCCTCGAGTCCGGGCCCCTCGCCGAGGTGCCGCCCGACCTGAGG
The DNA here is from genome assembly GCF_000383675.1 of Terracoccus sp. 273MFTsu3.1. Taxonomy (GTDB): domain Bacteria; phylum Actinomycetota; class Actinomycetes; order Actinomycetales; family Dermatophilaceae; genus Terrabacter. Next base: position 709,732 of record NZ_KB911820.1, read on the forward strand.
GCGACCCTGCGTCCCTACCAGCTCGACGGCTACCGCTGGCTCGCGCGCCTCTGGGACGCCGGCATCGGCGGCATCCTCGCCGACGACATGGGACTCGGCAAGACGCTCCAGGTCATCGCGGCCCTCGTGCGCGCGCACGACCGCGGCGAGCTCGGCGACGCCGGTCCGCAGGCGCGCGGGCCGGTCCTCGTCGTCGCGCCGACGAGCGTCGTCGGCACCTGGATGGGCGAGCTCGAGACCTTCGCGCCGCACCTCGCGGCCGTCGCCGTCACGGCCACCGAGCGCAAGCGCGGGGTCACCCTCGCCGACGCCGTCGCCGGCGCCGAGGTCGTCATCACGTCGTATGCCGTCCTGCGCCTCGACGACGCCGCCTTCCACGGCGTCCGGTGGGGTGGGGTCGTCCTCGACGAGGCCCAGTTCGTCAAGAACCGCCAGGCCAAGACCCACGTCGCCGTCCGCCGGCTCGGGGCGCCCTTCACCGTCGCCGTCACGGGCACACCGCTCGAGAACTCCCTCATGGACCTCTGGTCGCTGCTCTCCCTCACGGCGCCCGGGCTCTACCCGCGACCCGACGTCTTCACGAAGAACTACCGCAAGCCCATCGAGTCCGGCGAGCGCCCGGAGCTGCTCGACCTGCTCCGCCGCCGCATCCGGCCCCTGATGCTGCGACGCACCAAGGAGCAGGTGGCGATCGACCTGCCGCCCAAGCAGATCCAGGTCATGTCCCTCGACCCGCACCCGGTCCATCGGCACATCTACGACCAGCACCTCCAGCGCGAGCGGCAGCGCGTCCTCGGCCTGCTCGGCGACCCCGAGTCCAACCGCGTCGCGATCCTTGCCGCCCTGACCCGACTGCGCCAGCTCGCGCTCGACCCGGTCCTCGTCGACGAGGTCCACGCCGGCAAGGCCACCGCGGCCAAGATCGAGTTCCTCGTCGACCAGCTGCGCGAGCTCGCCGCCGAGGGCCACCGCGCCCTCGTCTTCAGCCAGTTCACCGGCTTCCTGCGCCGCGTCGAGGCCGCGCTGACGCGCGCGGGGCTCGCGACGGCATACCTCGACGGATCGACGACCGACCGGCAGGCGGTCGTCCGCGGCTTCCGCGAGGGCGATGCCGTCGCCTTCCTCATCAGCCTCAAGGCCGGCGGTTTCGGGCTCACGCTGACCGAGGCCGACTACGTCTACGTCCTCGACCCGTGGTGGAACCCCGCGGCCGAGGCGCAGGCGATCGACCGTGCCCACCGCATCGGGCAGAGCCGTCCCGTCACGGTCTACCGCCTGGTGTCGGCCGGCACCATCGAGGAGAAGGTCGTCGCACTCCAGGAGCGCAAGCGCGACCTCTTCCAGCGGGTCGTCGACGAGGGCGGCTCGCTCTCCGGCGCCATCACGGCCGACGACGTGCGTGACCTGCTCGGACTCGCCTGAGTCGAAACCTGATTCGCATCCGCCCCCGCGTCCGGTGATGAGGCTCTAGCGTGGAGGTGGGCCGCCTCGGTCGGGCGGCGCGTGCACGGCTCGAGACAACTCACCCTCGGAGGTCCGCATGAGCACCGTCAGCACCAGCACCACCGCCACCACCGATCGACTCCGCTCGGTCTCGGTCATCGGGACCATCGTCGTCATCTTCGGCATCATCATGATCCTCGCCGGCGGATTCACCTGGTACCAGGTGCAGTCCCAGCTCGCCAGCGAGAAGATCACGGTCTCGGAGGACGCCTCCATGTTCGCCGGACAGCCGGTCAACTCTCCGTGGACCGCCTACTCCGAGGCGCAGACCATCGAGAAGCATGCTCTCGCGGCGAGCGGCGGCAAGACCTACGCCGAGCTGCCCAAGGACGACCCCAACCGTCAGGTCGTCATGACCGGCTCGTTCCTGCGCGCCTCGCTCTTCACGTCCGTCGTGGCCTTCGGCGTCGCGTTCATGGCGTTCGGCATCGGCATCGTCCTCGTCCTCGTCGGCATCGCCTTCCGGCGAGTGGCGCGCGCGTGAGCGACCATCCGACGCTGGAGCAGCTGGCCGACCAGGAGGCGCGGCTCGTCTTCGACCGCTTCGACGACGACACGGCCTGGGCGCTGGGCGTCGCGCTGCGTGACGCGGCGCGCGCCGCACGAGCTCCGGTCGCGATCTCGATCCGTCGCAACGGTCAGCGGCTCTTCCACGCCGCGCTGCCGGGGGCCACGGCCGACAACGACGGCTGGCTCGAGCGCAAGAGCGCCGTCGTCGACCGCTACGGCCACTCGTCCCTCTACGTCGGCGAGGAGTTCCGTGCCGCCGGAAAGACGTTCGAGGACAGCTCACGCCTCGACCCGGGATCGTATGCCGCCCACGGTGGCGCCTTCCCGGTCACCGTCCGTGACGTCGGCTGCGTCGGCACCATCGCCGTCTCGGGCCTGCCCCAGCGGGAGGACCACCGGCTCGTCGTCGAGACCCTCGAGTCCTTCCTCGACCATCCCTGAGCCACAACGGTTTGACCTCAACTCAGGTTGAAGTCGGAGGGTGGGTCAAGTGGGTACGTGACCCACAGCCCGTGCTCACGGACACCCTGTCGACGCCGATCCGGTGCGGCATAGAGTGGTCGGAGCCGGATGGTCTCCAGAAAGGAACGACAAGTGGCTTACACGCTTCCCGAGCTCGACTACGACTACGCCGCCCTCGAGCCCCACATCAGCGCTCGCATCATGGAGCTGCACCACAGCAAGCACCACAAGGCCTACGTCGACGGCGCCAACGCCGCCGTCACCAAGCTGGAGGAGCTGCGCGAGTCGGGCGACTACGCCGCCCTCAACGGTGTGGAGAAGAACCTCGCCTTCCACCTCGGCGGACACACGAACCACTCCGTCTTCTGGAAGAACATGAGCCCCGACGGCGGTGGCCAGCCCGAGGGTGAGGTCGCCGCGGCGATCACCGAGTACTTCGGCGGCTTCGAGAAGTTCCAGGCGCACTTCAACGCCAACGCCAACGCGATCCAGGGCTCCGGCTGGTCGATCCTCGCGTGGGACACCATCGCCGAGCGGCCGCACATCATGCAGCTGTTCGACCAGCAGGGCAACATCCCGGTGGGCCAGATCCCGCTGCTCCAGCTCGACATGTGGGAGCACGCCTTCTACCTGCAGTACGAGAACGTCAAGGCCGACTACGTCAAGGCCTGGTGGAACGTCGTCAACTGGGAGGACGTCGCCGCTCGCCTCGAGCGCGCCAAGGCCACCAAGGGACTCATCATCCCCGGCTGAGCGACATCCGACACGACGAGGGCGGGCACCGTGAGGTGCCCGCCCTCTCGCGTGCCGAGAGCAGTCGTCAGGTGCGAGGGCAGTCGCCTACGGCGATCCGGTCGGCGCAGTGGGTCGGGCGAGGCGGTCCACGACCCCGAGCAGCAGCACCTCGCGCAGGGCCGGCGACAGTGCGTCGAGCAGGGCGTTGACCGGAGCCATCCGCTCGGGCAGCACGAGGTCGCCGTCACCGCCGGCGAGGCCCGCGGCGGCGAGCAGCCCGGTGAACGTCGCCTCGTCGAGGGTCGCGGGGTCGATGGACGACGCCATCGCGACGAGCTCGGCCGGAGCCGTGGCCGGCCCGGAGACGCGGGCCGCCGCCGTTGCGGCCGCGAGGTCCGTCGCGATGAGGTCCGACGACGCGGCTGTCGCCGCGCTGAACGTGAGGTGCAGGGTGGCCGGCAGGTCGCGGAAGCGCATCTGCGGCTGGACGAACCACCCGCGGTCCAGCATCTCGTCGCTGATCGTGAAGACGTCGCACGAGTCGTCGGTGACGAGGGAGAGCAGCGTGGAGTCCGGGGGCGCCGCCACCGACAGACCGGGTATGCCGTCCACCGCGGCCGCCAGGTCGAGCGTGGCCGTGCGAGCGTCCCTGGCGAGCGACGTGTAGCGCTCGGCGCCGATGTGGTGCACGACGGCCCAGGCGGCGGCCACGGGACCCCCGGACTTCGTCGACTGTGCCGTCGTGTTGAGCATCGTGTAGCCCGGCCACCGGGCCGATGCGAAGAGGTGCGTGCGGCGCAGGTCGGCCGAGGCGTGGAGCAGCACCGACACGCCCTTGGGGGTGTAGGCGTACTTGTGCAGGTCGAGCGACAGGCTCGTCACGCCCTCGACGGCGAACGTCCACGGCGGCTGGCCCGGATCGGTGTCGCGCAGGTGGGGCAGCACCCAGCCGCCGATGCAGGCATCGACGTGGCACCGCACCCCGGCGGTCGCAGCCGCGGCGGCGATGGGCCCGACCGGGTCGATGACGCCGTGGGCGTAGGACGGCGCCGACGCGACGACGAGGACGGTCCGGTCGTCGATGGCGGCGGCCATGGCCTCGGGGTCGGCGCGCTTCGTCACGGGATCGACGTCGACGAGGACCGGCTCGACCCGGAGCCAGTGCGCGGCCTTGTGGAAGGCCGCGTGTGCCGTCGTCGGGAGGACCATCCGCGGAGCCGTGATCTCGGGCCGCGCGTCACGGGCAGCCAGGACGGCCAGCAGGATCGACTCGGTGCCACCCGACGTGACGACGCCCGCGAATCCCGTTGGGGCATCGACGAGCCGACCGGCGATGCCGACGAGGTCGTTCTCCATCTGGAGCAGCGACGGGAAGGCCGTCGGGTCGAGCCCGTTCGTCGACGCGAAGGCCGCGAGGGCCTCTCGGCCGATGGCGTCGGCCGACGCCAGACCGGAGTCGTAGACGTAGGCCAGGGTGCGCCCACCGTGGGTCGGCAGGTCCCGGGCGCGCATCGCCTCCAGCGCGCCCCGGATCTCGTCGTGGTCCATCGTCATCGCGGTTCCTCTCGGTCATCGGTTCGATGTGGCTGCACGTCGTCCGTGACGCGCGGATACATCGATCGGGGGAACGCTCGGAGGGCGAGCAGGGAGACGGCGACGAGGGCGGCGGGCACGAGCGAGAAGCCGAGCGCGATCGCGGTCAGGGCCGAGTCCGACTGCGGCACGGTCGATCCCGTCGAGGACACGTAGCCTCCGAGAGCCAGCACGGCGGCATACGCGGCCGGTCCGAGCGCGAGGCCCAGCGTCTCTCCCGCGGTCCACACGCCGGTGTAGAGGCCGACGCGCGTGCGCGCCTCGTCGGTGCGGCTGGCGACGTCGGCGAGCATCGCGAGCGGGAACATCTGCGCCCCGGCATACCCGACGCCGACGACGGCGACGCAGGCGTAGACGACACCTTCGGGCAGGGAACGCACGAGCACCAGGGCGAGCGCGCCGCCGCCGAGGAGGAGGGACGCGACCAGGTAGCCGACCTTCTTGTCGCGGTGCGTGCCGAAGCGCTGCCACAGCGGCGTGACGACGAGGGCGGGCGCGACGAAGCAGACGAAGAGCAACGTCGCCGAGAGCGGGGTCCCGATGACCCAGCGGGAGACGTAGTCGACCCCCGCGAGCATCGCGCCGGTCGCGAGGGCCTGGAGCACGAAGGTCGTGAGCAGCAGGCGGAACGGCCGGTCGGAGCGGATGATCCGCAGCTGGTCACCGAAGGTGGCGCTCGTCGTGACGCCCGTCCGGACCGGCGCCGAGCGCGTGCCCCGCCACGCGCCGTAGGCCCCGAGCGCGATGAGAGCGGCGACGAAGAAGCCGACGACGCGGTAGCCCCAGACGGGACCGAAAGCGTCCCGGATGGCCGGCGACGCCCCGCCGCTGACGAGGATCGCGAGGGCGAGGATGGCGACCCGCCACGTCATGAGCCGGGTGCGCTCGTCGTAGTCGTCGGTGATCTCGGCCGGCATCGCGACGTAGGGCACCTGGAAGAAGCTGTAGGCCGTCGCGCACGCGAGGTAGGCCACGGCCACCCAGCCGGCGGCGAGCCACTGCGGCGCGGTCGGTCCGAGGAAGAGGAGCGCGAAGGCCGCCGCGAGGAGCAGCCCGGCGCGGATGAGGAAGGGGCGCCGCCGTCCGTCGGGGTGCGTCGACCGGTCGCTGATGCGGCCCGCGATCGGGTTGAGCACGACGTCCCAGGCCTTGGGTGCGAAGACGATGACGCCCGCGGCCGCGGCCGGCACGCCGAGCCGGTCGGTGAGGTAGGGCAGCAGGAGCAGGCCGGGCACCGTGCCGAACGACCCCGTGGCCACCGACCCGAGGCCGTACCCCCGGCGCACGGCAGCGGGAAGGGTCGTGCCGGGGGCGGGCGGCGTCGCCGAGGTCATGGACGCACCCTAGTGAGCGCGGGGCGTCAGCGGTCGCGGTCGGCCGGGCCGGACGCGGTCACCGTGAACGACACCGGGGCCGCGAAGCCTGCCGTGTCGAAGGCGGCCGCGATGGCGTCGGCCACCGCCTCCGCGTCGGTCGCCCGGACGATCGCGATGCACGAGCCGCCGAAGCCGCCTCCGGTCATCCGCGCGCCCAGGGCGCCGTGCGAGCGAGCGGTCGCCGTCGCGACGTCCAGCTCGTCGCAGGAGACCTCGTAGTCGTCGCGCAGCGACGCGTGCGAGAGGTCGAACAGCCGACCGACCTCGTCGAGGTCGCCCGCCTCGAGCGCCGTCACCGCGAGCGTCACGCGCTCGATCTCGGTGACGACGTGGCGGACGCGGCGCCGCACCTCGTCGGACCCGAGCTGTCCGAGCGCGGCGTCGAGCTCGGCGGGCCCGATCTCGCGCAGCGTCTCGACGCCGAGGTCGCGGGCGGCCGCCTCGCACGCGTCACGTCGGGCGGCGTACTGGCCGTCGACGAGGGCGTGCTCGGCCTTGGTGTCGGTGACGAGCAGGACGTAGCCCGCGGCGTCGAGGTCGAAGGGCACCTGCCGCGTCTCCCCGGACCGGCAGTCGAGCAGCAGGGCTGCGGCGTCGTCGCAGAGCAGCGCGGCCGACTGGTCCATGCCGCCCGTCGGGGCGCCGGCGATGACGTTCTCGGCCTCGACGCAGCGTGCGGCGAGCCGGGCGCGTCCCTCGGGGGAGGCGAGCAGGTCGAGGTCGAAGAGGTCGCTCGCGGCCGCGGCGACCGCGCACTCGAGGGCGGCCGAGCTCGACAGCCCGGCGCCGAGCGGCACGGTGGAGTCGACGAGCACGTCGAGGCCGTCGACGGCCAGACCGTCACGGCGCAGGGCCCAGAGGACTCCCGCGACGTAGGAGGCCCAGCCGCCCGGATGCTCGGGCGAGACGTCCTCGAGCGCCACCTCGACGACGCCGTCCTGCTGGACGGACGCCATGCGGAGGACACCGTCGTCGCGCCGGGACACGGCGGCATACGTCCGCTGCGGCAACGCGATCGGCAGGCACAGCCCACCGTTGTAGTCGGTGTGCTCGCCGATGAGGTTGACCCGGCCCGGCGCCGACCACACGCCCGCCGGGGCGTTGCCGAACGTGCGCGCGAAGGCTCCCGAGACCGACTCGACGACCTCGTCGGTGGTGCGGTCGCTCACGGGGCGACCTCGCGCAGACGAGCGGCCGCCTTCTCGGGGGCGACGTCGTTGACCCAGCCGCCGACGCCGGACTCGGACCCGGCGAGGAACTTCAGGCGCCCCGGGCCACGCAGGACCGACATGAGCTGCAGGTGCAGCCGCGAGACGTCGCGCCCGGTTTTCGCCGGGGCCTGCTGCCACGCCGCGATGTAGGGCAGCTTGACGGGTGACCCGTCCGCGTCGACGTAGTAGCGGTCGAGGCGCCCGAGCAGGTCGCGGTAGACGACGGCCAGCTCGTCGCGCTCGTCGTCGTCGAGGGCGGCGAGGTCGGGCACGTCGCGGTGCGGGGCGAGGTGCACCTCGACCGGCCAGCGTGCCGCGAAGGGGACGTATGCCGTCCAGTGCGTCCCCGACACGACGACCCTCGAGCCGTCGGCCCGCTCGGCGGCCAGGATGTCAGCGCCGAGGAGCCGACCGGTGCGCCCGTGGTGGCGTCGCGCCGCCTCGAGCAGGGCCTTGGTGCGGTCGGGCAGGTACGGGTAGGCGTAGATCTGGCCGTGCGGGTGCGGGAGCGTCACGCCGATCTCGCGGCCGCGGTTCTCGAAGGCGAAGACGTGCTCGACCTCGGGCAGGGCACCGAGGGCCTCGGTGCGCTGGGCCCACGTGTCGATGACGGTGCGCACGCGCTCGACCGGGAGGTCCGTGAACGACGACTCGTGGTTGCTCGTGAAGCACACGACCTCGCAGCGTCCGACGGCCGGGCGCGTGCCGAAGATCCCCGTCGGGTCGGGGACGTCGGCACCGACGGAGGTGACGGCATACGACGGGAAGCGGTTCTCGAAGACGACGACCTGGTAGTCGCGCTCGGGGATCTCCGACGGCACCGACCCGTGACCGGCGGGGCAGAGCGGGCACTCGTCCTTGGGCGGCATGAACGTGCGGTGCTGGCGGTGCGCGGCGACGGCGACCCAGTCGTCGACGAGCGCGTCGTGGCGCAGCTCGCCCGACTGCACGCGCGGCTCGACGGGCCGCGGGTCCTCGGCCGTGCGTTCGGCCGTGCCCGGCTCGTCGACGTAGATGATCTCGCGCCCGTCGGCGAGGTGCCTCGTCGTGAAACGGGCGGCCGTCCGGCTCTCGGTGGGCATCATGCCTCCACGATCTCGAGGGAGCCGACGCTCTCGCGGGCGGCCTCGCGGGCCCGCTCGGGGAAGGCGTCGTCGGTGACGAACAGGTCGACGTCGGCGAGGTCGGCGAAGGTGCTGAGGCCCACGGTGCCCCACTTCGAGGAGTCGGCGAGGAGGCAGACGTGGCGCGCCGACGCGACGAGGGCGCGGTTCGTCTCGGACTCGACGAGGTTGGGCGTCGTGAGGCCCGTGCGGCCGTCGACGCCGTGCGCGCCGAGGAAGAGCAGGTCGACGTGCAGCGAGCGCAGGGCCGACACGGCGACCGGGCCGACGAGGGCGTCGGACGGGGTGCGGACGCCGCCGGTGAGGACGACCGTCTGGCCGGGCGCCCCGGTCTCGTGGAGCAGCTGGGCCACCGGGACCGAGTTGGTGACGACGGTCAGCTGCGGGACGTCCTTGACGGCGCGGGCCAGCTCGTAGGTCGTCGTCCCCGCGGAGATGCCGATGGCACTGCCCGCCTCGACCCGCTGCGCGGCGGCCCGGGCGATGGCCTGCTTCTGGGCGAGCTGGAGCAGCGACTTGGCCGAGAAGCCGGGCTCCTCGCTGCTCCGGGTGCCGCCGAGGGCCAGGGCTCCGCCGTGCACGCGCTCGAGCAGCCCGTCGGTCGAGAGGCGCTCGATGTCGCGGCGGATCGTCATGTCGGAGACGCCGAGACGCTCGACGAGGTCCGAGACCTTGACGGCCCCGGACTCCTCGACGAGCTCGAGGATGACGGAGCGCCGCTGGCTGGCGAGCATCGTCAGTCCTCCCTGAGCACGGCCACGCCACCGGGGGCGAGGCGGACGCTGCCGTCGACAGGGGCGTCCGCCACGAGGTCGTACCCAGTTGCGGCGACGGTGTGCTCGGCATCGGTGTGGTTGAGCAGGAAGAGCCAGGAGCCCTCGTCGCTGCGGCGGCGCGTCGTCTCGACGCCGCGGGGCAGGCCCGCGACGGTCGGCTCGACTCCGGCGGCGGAGAGCACGTCGTCGAGGAGCGCGCCGAGGGCGGTGTCGTCAGGGAGCGTGCTGACGTACCAAGCGGATCCGGCGCCGTCGGTGCCCGCGCGACGCGTGACCGCGGGGCGCCCCGTGAGCGGCCCGGCGGCATACGTCGTCAGCACGTCGGTGCCGGGCAGCGCGGTCACGTCCTCGCTCCACCACGTCCCCGTGCCGTCGGCGAGCGCGACGGTCTCGTCGGGGCCGAGCGGGAAGAACTCCTCGACGCGGACGCCGAGCAGGTCGCGGAACGCTCCCGGGTAGCCCCCGAGGCGCACGTGGTCGTTCTCGTCGCTGATGCCGGAGAAGTACGTGACGAGCACCTCGGCGCCCGCCTCGGCAGCCGCGGCGACGGCCGCCGCGTGCTCGTCGGTGACGAGGTAGAGCTGCGGCACGACGACGAGGGCGTATGCCGTGAGGTCGGCCGAGGGGTGCACGACGTCCGCCGTGACCCCGCGGTCGTGGAGTGCGCGGTGGATCGCCTGCGCGGCAGTCAGGGCGTCGAGCTCGGAGCTCGGCATGCACGGACCCTCGGCGGCCCAGATCGCCTGGTAGTCATGGAGGATCGCGACCCGGGACTCGACGCGGCTGCCGACGAGCTCGCCGAGGCGGCCGGCGATCCGGCCGAGCTCCTCGACCTCGCGGAAGCGCGCGCTGTCGGCACCGGCGTGCGGGACGAGGGCGCTGTGGAACTTCTCCGAACCGGCGCGGGACTGGCGCCACTGGAACCACCCGATGGTGTCGGCGCCGCGGGCCACGTGGGCCAGGGCGTCGCGGATCGTCTGGCCGAAGTCCTTGGCGTGGTTGGTCGGCTGCCAGTTGACCGCGCTCGTCGAGTGCTCCATGAGCATCCACGGCGCGCCTCCCGCGAGGCCGCGGGTCAGGTCGCCGCTGTAGGCGAGCTCGGCGCGCGGGTGCTCGAGCGTGTCGACGAGGTAGTGGTCGGTGCTGACGACGTCGACGGTGGGCGTCCACTGCGAGTAGTCGAGGTGGCGGAAGTGGTCGAGCGTCATGAAGTTCGTCGTCACGGGGACGCCGGGGGAGAGCTCGTCGAGGACGGCGCGCTCGGCGCGCATGTGGTCGAGGAGCGCGTCGGAGCTGAACCGCTTGTAGTCGAGCACGTGGGTCGGGTTGTTGAACGTCGTCGACCGGCGCGGCGGCAGGATCTGGCCCCAGTCGGTGTAGCGCTGGCTCCAGAAGGCCGTGCCCCACGCGTCGTTGAGGGCCTCGAGCCCGGGGTAGCGGCGCTGCAGCCAGGTGCGGAAGTGGCGCGCGCACTCGTCGCAGTAGCAGGGCAGGTTGTGGCACGCGTACTCGTTGGAGACGTGCCACATCGCGACGGCCGGGTGCTCGTGGTAGCGCGTCGCCAGCTGCCGGGTGAGCGCGACGGCGTACTCACGGAAGACGGGCGACGTCGGGCACCACGTCTGGCGGCTGCCCGGCCAGAGGGTGTGGCCGTCGACGTCGACGGGCAGGATCTCGGGGTGGGCGGCCGAGAGCCACGGGGGCGGGGTGGCCGTGGCCGTGGCGAGGTCGACGGCGATGCCGCCGGCGTGGAGCTTGTCGAGGATCGTGTCGAGCCACTCGAACTCGTACTCGCCCTTGGCCGGCTCGAGCCAGCTCCACGAGAAGATGCCGAGGCTGACGAACGACACGTTGGCACGCCGCATCAGCTCGATGTCCTCGTCCCAGACGGGGCGGGGCCACTGCTCGGGGTTGTAGTCGCCACCGAGTGCCAGGGTCTTCGTCGGCCATGAGCGCATGGGAGACAGGGTGTCGCTTTGCTCGCCGCGATGTCAACATTTTCAAACACATCCGACCTGGCGATGTGCGGATGTCGTGCCGACGGTCTCGGCCCGTGGGACGCGGTCGGCGCGGTCCGGACGGGCCGGTGGAGGTCCTCCCCGTGCGGCGCGAATCGCGTTACAACGGTGTAAAGCCGGAGGTCAGCGCCCTGGGAAGGTCTCGGTTCGGTCCCAGCGGGCTGTGGGTCTCGACGAATCCCTTGACAGCGCCACCGGGCGCCGACATCCTCTGTTTGTTGTTGAAGGTTTCTGGTGGCAGATGTTCGACTCTGTCGCTTCCTATCGACAACGAACCCGGCACAGCGTCAAAGGAGACCGCAATGACCCGCCCCTCGAGCGAGGCCGAGTACCTGGCCCGCATGGTTCCCCCCTCCGTCCGCGGCGTCGACCGTCGGACCCTGCTGCGTGGCGCCCTCGGCGTCGGCGCCCTGCTCGGAGCCGGCGGCCTCGCCGCCTGCAGCTCCGGCAGCACGGGCAGCACCGGCGTGCCGACGGGGGCCGTCACCGGCACCGTGACCGTCGGCTCCAACCAGTCGGACGCCGTGCCGAAGGCCGCCGTGCAGTCCTACATGGACGCGTTCGCCAAGGCCAACCCCGGCACGACGGTCAAGATCAACACCGTCGACCACAACTCCTTCCAGGAGAACATCAACAACTACCTGCAGGGCTCGCCCGACGACGTCTTCACGTGGTTCGCCGGCTACCGCATGCAGTTCTTCGCGGAGAAGGGTCTCGTCGGCGACATCTCCGACGTGTGGAAGAACATCACCGGCATGTCCGACGCCCTCAAGAAGGCCTCGACCGCCGCCGACGGCAAGCAGTACTTCGTGCCGATCACGAACTACCCGTGGGCGGTCTTCTACCGCAAGAGCCTCTTCCAGGAGAAGGGCTACGAGGTTCCCAAGACCCTCGACGACCTCAACGCCCTCGGCGCCCAGATGAAGAAGGACGGGCTGGCCCCGATCGCCTTCGGCGACAAGGACGGCTGGCCCGCGATGGGCACGTTCGACCAGATCAACCTGCGCGTCAACGGCTACGACTTCCACGTCAGCCTGATGGCGGGCAAGGAGTCCTGGACCGACCCCAAGGTCAAGAAGGTCTTCGACACCTGGGCCGGCATCCTCCCCCTGCACCAGGCCGACTCGCTCGGTCGCACGTGGCAGGAGGCGGCCCAGTCGCTCCAGCAGAAGAAGTCCGGCATGTACGTCCTCGGCTCGTTCCTCGCCCAGCAGTTCACCAAGGGCGCCGAGCAGGACGACCTCGACTTCTTCACCTTCCCGGAGATCGACTCGACGATCGGCACCGACGCCATCGAGGCACCCATCGACGGCTACATGATGAGCGCCAAGCCGAAGAACGAGGGCGGCGCGAAGAAGCTGCTCCAGTACATCTCCCAGCCCGAGGCGCAGCTGCTGGCGCTCAAGGCCGACCCGAGCGTCATCGCCACCAACCAGACGGCCGACACGAGCGGCTACACGGCCCTGCAGAAGAAGTCGCTGGAGTACGTGAAGTCGGCCAAGTCGATCGCGCAGTTCATGGACCGCGACACCCGCCCCGACTTCGCGTCGACGGTGATGATCCCGGCGATCCAGAGCTTCATCAAGAACCCCAAGGACATCGACGGTCTCCTCACGAGCATCGAGGCCCAGAAGAAGAGCATCTTCGGTTCCTGACGGGAGGCGAGCCGCCATGGCGAGCAAGCGCAAGTACAAGGGTATCGACCAGCTGTCGACACGCGACAAGGTCGTCGTGTCGCTCATGGTCATCGTGCCGACCCTCATCGTCCTGTGGCTCGTCTGGCTGCCGGCGATCGGCTCGGTCCTGCTCTCCTTCACCAACTGGGACGGGATCGGGCCGCTCTCCGGCATCAAGTCGGTGGGGCTGCAGAACTACCGGGACATCGCGACGATCTACCCGCCGTTCTGGCCGGCCATCCAGCACAACCTGATCTGGCTCGCCGTGATGTTCCTCGTCGCGACGCCGCTCGGCATGCTCTTCGCCGTGCTCGTCGACCGGGGCGTGGCGGGCACGCGGTTCTACCAGACGAGCATCTACCTGCCGGTCGTGCTGTCACTGGCCCTCATCGGCTTCATCTGGCAGCTCATCTACTCGCGCGACCAGGGGCTGATCAACGCGATCACGGGTGGCACGACCGACTGGTACGGCGACCCGAACGTCAACCTGTGGGCCGCCCTCGTGGCCGCGAGCTGGCGCCACGCGGGCTACATCATGCTGCTCTACCTGGCCGGTCTCAAGGGCGTCGACCCGTCGCTGCGCGAGGCGGCCAAGATCGACGGTGCGAGCGAGTCGCAGACGTTCTTCAAGGTCGTCTTCCCGGTGATGCGGCCGATCAACATCATCGTCCTCGTCGTCACCTTCATCGAGTCGCTGCGTGCCTTCGACCTCGTGTGGGTCATCAACAAGGGCCGCAACGGCCTCGAGCTGATCTCGACGCTCGTGACCCAGAACGTCGTCGGCGAGGCGAGCCGCATCGGCTTCGGGTCGGCGCTCGCGACGATCATGCTGCTCATCTCGAGCGTGCTCGTCTTCATCTACCTGCGCATCGCCATGAAGGAGGACTGACATGTCCCTCGCCACCGACCCGGTGCAGGAGCGCAGCCAGGCGCTGCTCAAGCCGCACGAGGGGGGCCCGCAGTCCGGCCGTCGCTGGCTGCTGCCGGTCATGCTCACCCTGATCTCGCTGATCTGGCTGTTCCCGCTGCTCCTCGCGCTCATCAACTCGTTCCGCGACTACGCCTTCACGGCGAAGAACGGCTACGTCTCGTGGGGCGGGTTCACGCTCGACAACTACACGAACGCGTGGCAGCAGGCCGACTTCGGGCTGCACTTCACGAACTCGGCGATCATCACGATCCCCGCGGTCATCCTCACGCTGTTCCTGTCGTGCTGCGTGGCCTTCGTCGTCGCGCGCTTCTCGTTCAAGTTCAACCTCGCGCTGCTCGGCTTCTTCCTCGCAGCGAACCTGCTGCCGCCCCAGGCGCTGCTCATCCCGGTCTACCGGATGTTCCGCGCCATCGAGGTGCCCCTGTGGATCAGCGACTCGGGCACCCTGCTCAACAGCTTCGTCGGCCTGATCCTCGTCAACATGGCCTTCCAGATCGGCTTCTGCGCCTTCGTGCTCAGCAACTACATGAAGGCGCTGCCGAAGGAGCTCTACGAGTCGGCCGTCATCGACGGGGCGAGCGTGACGCGGCAGTTCTTCCAGATCACGCTTCCGCTGTGCCGACCGGCCCTGGCCGCACTCGCGGTGCTCCAGACGACGTGGATCTACAACGAGTTCTTCTGGGCCACGGTGCTGCTCCAGCAGGGCGACAAGTTCCCGGTGACGAGCTCGCTCAACAACCTGCGGGGCCAGTTCTTCACGGACAACAACCTCGTGGCCGCCGGGTCGATGATCGTCGCGATCCCGACCCTCGTGATCTTCTTCGTGCTCCAACGACACTTCGTGGCCGGCCTGACGCTCGGCGCGACCAAGGGATGACGTGACCGACCTGACCGACCAGTCCACCCCGTCCACCGTCCACCTGGAGTCCGCCGGGACCGCGCTCGTGCTCGAGCCGCGCCCCGGCGGCACCGGGCTGCCCGAGGTCATCCACTGGGGACCCGCGCTCGAGGGCGGGGCGAGCACGTATGCCGCCCTCCCCGCGCTGACGCTCGCTCCCGTCGGCCACAGCGCGCTCGACGTGCCGTGGCCGCTCACCGTGCTCCCCGGTGAGGCCGACGGCTGGTCGGGCACGCCCGGCTGGGCCGGCCACCGCGCCGGCTCCGCGGGGGCCGTGCGCTGGCACGACGTGACCTCCGAGGTCGCGAACGGAGAGGTCGTGACGCGCGCGAGCTCGCCGGACGGCATACGCCTCGAGCTGCGGCACGCCCTGGACGAGCACGGCGTGCTCCGCGTCGACGCGTCGGTGACCAACACGGGCGAGGACGCCGCCCCGCTCGACGTCTCGGCGCTGCGCGCGATCCTGCCGCTGCCCCTGCGCGCCGACGAGGTGCTCGACCTCACCGGCCGCTGGTGCCGCGAGCGCTCGCCGCAGCGCAGTCGCCTCGACCACGGCACCCACCTGCGCGCCAGCCGCCGCGGCCGCACCGGCCACGACGCGACGCTGCTCATGATGGCCGGCACGGCCGGGTTCGACTGGCGCTCGGGCGAGGTCTGGGCCGTGCACACCGCCTGGAGCGGCGACCACGAGCACCTCGTCGAGGCCCTGCCCGAGGGTGCCGGTCGCCACCACGCCGTCATCGGCGGGGGTGAGCTGCTCGCTCCCGGCGAGGTGCGGCTCGCGCCGGGGGAGTCGTATGCGGCCCCGACCGTCGTCTTCCTGCACTCGACCGAGGGGCTCGACGGCCTCTCGCGCCGCCTCCACCGCAGCCTCCGGGCCCGCGCCGGCCACCCGTCGCGGCCGCGTCCCGTCGTGCTCAACACGTGGGAGGCCGTCTACTTCGAGACCGACCTCGAGCACCTGAAAGCCTTGGCGGACACGGCATCCCGCATCGGCGTCGAACGCTTCGTCCTCGACGACGGCTGGTTCGGCGGGCGTCGTCACGACCGCGCCGGTCTCGGCGACTGGGTCGTCTCCACCGACGTGTGGCCCGACGGCATGGGCGCGCTCGTCGACCACGTCAAGGGCCTCGGCCTCGAGTTCGGGCTGTGGTTCGAGCCCGAGATGGTCAACGAGGACAGCGACCTCGTGCGGGAGCACCCGGAGTGGGTGCTCCGCCCGGCCGCCGGCTCGCCGCGCGAGTGGCGCTGGCAGCAGCTGCTCGACCTGACGCACGACGCCGCGCGCGAGCAGCTGCTCGCGCGGATCAGCGGGCTCGTCACCGACATCGGCATCGACTACATCAAGTGGGACCACAACCGGGACCTGCTGGAGGCCGTGCACACCGTCGAGGGCCCGACGGGGCGCCTCGTCGACGCGCCTGCCGTGCACGCGCACACGCTCGCCTTCTACCGCCTGCTCGACGACCTCCGGGCGCGTCACCCGCAGCTCGAGATCGAGTCGTGCAGCAGCGGCGGCGCGCGCGTCGACCTGGCCGTGCTCGACCGCACCGACCGCATCTGGACGAGCGACTGCAACGACGCGCTCGAGCGGGCGACGATCCAGCGGTGGACGAGCCTGCTCGTGCCGGCCGAGCTCATGGGCACCCACGTCGGGCCGGCCACGGCCCACACGACGCACCGCACCGTCGACCTCGGCTTCCGCACGCTCATGGCGCTCCAGGGTCACGCCGGTCTCGAGTGGGACATCACCGAGTGCTCCGACGAGGAGCTCGAGGCGCTGACGGCCTGGACCGCGCTCGCGCGCGAGCTGCGCCCGGTGCTCCACACCGGCGACCTCGTGCGCTCCGAGAGCCCCGACGGCACGGTCATCGTCACGGGTACCGTCGACGGCGACCAGAGCCGGGCGGCCTACACCGTGGCCCGTCTCGTGACCGGTCGCGACGCCGCGACCGGGGCGCTGCCGCTGCCGGGCCTCGACGCGAGCCGCTCGTATGCCGTCCGTGTCCGTCCCGAGGCCGGCCTCCCCGCGGTCGTGCAGAACACCCCACCCGGCTGGTGGGAGCCGGCCCTCGGCGAGGGCGGCGTCGTCGTCCCGGGGTCGGTCCTGACGACCGTCGGTCTGCCGGTTCCGATCATGGGCCCGGCCCAGGGCTACCTCCTCGACGTCCGCGCCGTCTGAGGTCAGGGGGTCCGGCAGTCGCGGCACCTGCCGAGCAGGGCCGCGTGACCGGTGTCGAGGGTGAAGCCGAGGTCGGCGCGCAGCCGCGCGGCCACCTCGTCGAACACGTCCGGTGCCACGTCGAGGACACGCCCGCAGACGTGGCACTGGACGTGGGCGTGTCCGTGGTCGTGGGCGTCGTGCTCGTGCTGCTCCGCGGGCGGCGGCTCGGTGAGGTGGTAGACCGTCGCCGTGCCGCCGAGGTGCACGTGCGAGAGGACGCCGGTCTCGACGAGCGCGGTCAGCGTGCGATAGACGGTGGCCCGGTGCACGCTCGGCTCGACGTCGGCCACGCGCGTGCCGATCTGCTCGGCCGTGAGGTGCTCGTCGGCGAGGTCGGCGGCGTCGACGACGTGCAGGACGGCATACCGCGCCGGGGTGAGGCGCTCACCGGCAGACCGCAGCCGCGCGACGGCGGCGGCCACCCGGGGGCTCGGGGCGGGGCTCTCGGCAGAGGGGGGCACGCTCCCATTATCGGCAGTGGCAGACTCTCCCCGTGCGCGCACTCACCAAGCTGACCGCAGGCCCCGGCCTCTCGCTCGTCGACCGTCCCGAGCCCGAGTGCGGGCCCGCCGACGTCAAGATCCGCGTCCTGCGGGCGGGCCTCTGCGGCACCGACCTGCACCTCGCCGGCTGGGACGACTGGGCGGCCTCGACCGTCACCCCGCCCCTCGTCATCGGGCACGAGTTCTACGGCGAGGTCGTCGAGATCGGCGAGGACGTGACCGGCATCTCGGTCGGTGACCGCGCGTCGGGCGAGGGCCACATCGTCTGCGGCCGCTGCCGCAACTGCCGCGCCGGCCGGCGCCACCTCTGCATCCGCACCGAGGGCATCGGCGTCAACCGCGACGGCGCCTTCGCCGACTACGTCGTCATCCCCGCCAGCAACGCGTGGATCCAGCCCGCCGACCTCGATCCCGACCTCGGGGCCGTCTTCGACCCGCTCGGCAACGCCACCCACACGGCCCTGCAGTGGCCGATGGTCGGCGAGGACGTCGTCATCACCGGGGCCGGCCCCATCGGCGTCATGGCGGCCGCGATCGCCCGCCACGCAGGCGCCCGTTACGTCGTGGTCACCGACGCGAGCGACTACCGCCTCGCGCTCGCCGAGCACGCCGGGGCCGACCTGACGATCAACGTGACGCGCGAGAGCCTCGCCGACGCACAGGCCCACCTCGGCATGAAGGAGGGCTTCGACATCGGGCTCGAGATGTCCGGTGCCGCGCCGGCCGTCACCGACATGATCGCCAACATGAACCACGGCGGGCGCATCGCCCTGCTCGGCCTGCCGCACCAGTCCTACGAGCTCGACTGGGGCAAGGTCATCACCCACATGATCACGCTCAAGGGCATCTACGGCCGCGAGATGTACGACACGTGGTACGCCATGTCGCAGATGATCGCGACGTCCGAGCGCTTCCGTTCCGCCGTCGCCCAGGTCATCACCCACCGCTTCCCTGCCGAGCAGTGGGAGGAGGCCTTCGAGACCGCCCGGTCCGGCCAGTGCGGCAAGGTCGTCCTCGACTGGAGCTGACCGTGGCTCCTCGCCCGCTCGTCCTGCTCCACGGTCTCGGCCAGTCACCGATCGCGTGGCAGGACTTCGTGTCGGCCTACGGCGCCGGCCGGCCGATGACCGCGCCATGGATGAAGGGGCTCAAGCCCAAGGACCCTGTCGGCTTCGACCTCGGCGACGCGGCGTCGGGCGTCGCCGACGAGCTCGAGCTCCAGGGCGTCAAGCAGGCCGACTTCGTCGGGGTCTCGGTCGGTGCGAGCGTCGCGCTGCGCCTCGCCGTCGAGCGGCCGGAGCTCGTCGGGCGTCTCGTCCTCGGCGGTGCGCTCGTGCGCCCGGGCAGGGGAGCCCTGCGGATGCAGCGGCTCGCGATGCGGCTCGTCCCGGAGAGCAGGCTCGTCGACGCCGGGGTGTCACGGCCGAGGATGCTCGCGGTCCTCGACGCGCTCAAGGGCTTCGACGGCACGGAGTCGCTGCGTGCCGTCACGGCGCCGGTGCTCCTCGTCGCCGGGTCGAGGGACAAGGCCGGGATCGTCGCGGCGCAGGAGCTGTCGCAGCACCTGCCGAGCGCGCGTCTGCAGGTCATCGACGGGGCCGGGTCGCTCGTCAACACCGAGTCGGCGCGCGAGCTCGCGGACCTCACGCACGCCTTCCTCGACGAGCCGGACCCGTGACGGCGCGCTCCGTCGCCGGTGTCAACGCCAATGACGTCATCGCCTTCGGCGTCGAGGTGCTGGCGGTCGTCCTGCTCGCTGTCTGGGGCGCCACGCTCGGGACCACCACCGCCGCCCACGTGCTCGGCGGGGTCCTCGTCCCGACGGCCGCCGTCACCCTCTGGGGACTCTTCGCGGCGCCACGGGCCGTCGTGCAGGTGCCCGTGCTCGGCGTCCTGACGAAGGTGGTCGTGCTCGGAGGCGCTGCGGTCGCGGCCTTCGCGGTCCTGCCGCTCGCGTGGGCCGTGGTGGTCGCCGTGGTCGTCGTCGTCAACACGGCGCTGACGTGGTTCGGTCCCTTCGCACGCCGGAAGACGTCTCCTTCGTCGTCCTGAGGTGCGGGGTCGACGGGGCTCAGCAGAGGTTGATGCCGCCGACGTCGAGCAGCTTGGCGACGACCTTCTCGTCCGTCACGGCCGGGACCATCCAGTTCTTGCCCGCCACGGACTTCACGCCGTTCGCGCACTCGAACGTGCTGACCCTGCGGTCGAGCTCGACGGCCTGGTCGTAGAAGGCCGCCTCGAGCGGCTTGCCCTGCGCTCCCGTGCACGTGATCTTGTGCTCGGCCAGGGACCCCTGCGTGTCACCGCTCGACGGGCAGACGAGCTCGGCGACGACGGCCCAGTCCGGGTGCGCGGCGGCCTCGGGGGACGAGGCGGGCGAGCTGCCACCGCAGGCCGTGAGGGTGAGGGCGAGGGCGGCCGTGGCGCAGGCGAGGGTGAGGCGTCGGAGCACGAGAGCGTTCCCTGAGGGTGGGGGATGGAGGGGGATCGGCCCGGGGGTGACCGGGCGCAAACCCCGGTAATGCTAGACCTCGGGCCCGCGCGGGACCCACTCGAACGAGGTGCCCTGAGCGTGGATGAGTGACAGAGTCAACACATGGCGCGCCTCATCTACACGACGATCGCCTCCCTCGACGGCTACGTGAACGACGCGAGCGGTGGCTTCGAGTGGGCCGCACCCGACCGGGAGGTGCACGCCTTCGTCAACGACCTCGAGCGCGACATCGGCACCTATCTCTGCGGACGCCGCCTCCACGACGTGATGGTCTACTGGCAGACCGTGCCCACGGAGGACTCCGACGATCCGGACGACGCCGTCGAGCACGACTACGCCCGCATCTGGCAGGCGGCCGAGAAGGTCGTCTTCTCCCGCACCCTCGAGGCCGTGTCGGGTCCGCGGACGCGGCTCGAGCGCGACCTCGACCCCGCTGCCGTGGCGGCCCTCGTCGCCTCGGCCGACCGCGACGTCAGCATCGGTGGTCCCACCCTCGCGGCCGAGGTGCTGCGCGCCGGCATCGTGGACGAGCTGCGCCTGCTGACGGTGCCCGTCGTCGTGGGTGGCGGCACGCGGATCCTGCCGGACGGCATACGGCTCGACCTCGAGCTGCTCGAGCAGCGCCGCTTCGCCGGCGGCACGACGTACGCGAGGTATGCCGTCAGGCGGTGACGGTGCCGTCCGTGTCGTCCGTGCCGGGCGGGGGCGCGTCGAGGGCGAGGAGACCATCGCGCAGGGTCTGGAGGAACTCGGCGCGGCGCTGCGCCTCGGTGCCGGCCATGACGATGAGGAAGTCGACCTGGTCGCGCACCTGGCGCAGCTGCTCCTCGCTGCCGAGGTCGCTCGCGCGGCGGTAGAGGTCGAGGGCGTGCTGGGCCTCGGCGTCGGTGGCCCGGGGGCTCCACAGCGCGTCGAGGACGAGCAGGTCGCCGTAGACCGCGACCGTCCAGAACGTCGGCGCCAGGTAGGCCTCCTCGCGCGCGGCGCCGATCGACTCGTCGATGAGCCGTCGTGCCTCGGACCGGTCGAGCCCGGTGCGCCCCTCGACCGGGCGCCAGCGCAGAGCCAGCTCGGCGGCGAGCCAGTTCGCGAGCGCGCCGTGGCGACGCCGGTCGGTCGCTCCCGAGGCGGTCCGCGCCGCGGCGTACCAGTCGGACATCTTCGTCAGCGCGTCGTGCGTGCGCGTCCAGTCGCCGCCGCGGGTCGAGCCGGGGCGCTCCGGACACGTGACGAGGGCGAGCCGCTTGTAGGCGCTCGCGACCCGCCACAGCCGGTCGATGCCGACGCCGCTCGCCGCCCCGGGGGTGTCGCCCGGCAGGACGGAGACGCGTGCGGGAGCGTGCTCCCCGAGCACGAGGGACGCGGGGTTGTCGAGGAGCGTGCGCAGCCGGTCGATGGCCGACTCGATCGTCGCGACCGCGTCGTCGACCGGGTCGTCGCTCGTCGCCGCCGCACGGACGACCTGGTCGATCCAGACCTCGAAGTCGCGCACCGTCAGGGCCGTCCCGCCCCGCTCGAGGGTCTGCTCGAAGTACTGCGTGGCGTGCCCGAAGTCGCCGAACTTGTTGTACGTCCGGGCGATGAGCACCTGGAGCGCGTCGTCCTCGCGGTCCTCGGGGGAGAGGGCCTCGTAGAGCTCGCGCAGCCGGTCGAGCCCGAAGCGGGTGTTGCGGCTGACGTCGACCGACTGCCCGAGGTTCTCGATCTCGACCCTGGCCTGCTCGGCGCTCGCCGGCGCCCGTCGCACCGTCGTCGCGCGATGCACGACCGCGTCCGGGGCCAGGCGGTAGTCCGGGTCGCCGTAGCACTGGTACGCGCCCCACGTGTTGACGGCCGGGTGGTCGTTCCACGTCTGCCACCGGGCTGCGGCGATCGCCTCGCCGAACGTCAGCCCCGAGAGCAGCCGGTCGTAGAGCGTCGCGGCGAAGGTCGAGGCCGCGGCGTCGTCGACGGCCCAGCCGCAGGCGACGACCGCCCGCACGCCGATGTCGATGAGCTCGGTCGCGAAGCTCGCGGCGAGCCGGTGGTAGTTGCCGGCGCGCTCGGTCGGCAGGCCCGGCGCGGCCGGGGCTGCTGGGCCGACGGGAGTGCTCGGTCCCATCGACCCGAGGTGGCAGCAGTTGACGACGACGAGCTCGGGCACCTGCCGCATCTGGCCGACCTCGCCCGCCGTGAGGTACATCCCGTTGCCGAGCACCATGCCGGTGACCGTGGCGTCCGTCCCGTCGCCGAGCGGCCACTCGAAGACGCCGTGACCGGCCAGGTGGACGACGCGGTAGGACGTCGCGAAGAGGGCCTGGATGACCTTGGTGCCGCTCTCGGCGATGAGCGGCTCGGCCTCGAACCCGCTCTGTCGCAGGGCATCGGCGACCCCGCGGGCCTCTCTCTGGGCGGCCGGGAGGGCGCTCAGACCGCTCGCGGTGTCGCCGACGACGAGGGCTCGGCTGCTCGTCGCCGAGAGCACGTGGCTTCGCATCGAGGAGCCTTCGAGCTGGCGGACGAGGCCGCGCCGGACGCCGAGGGGCTCGCGGTCCTCCTCGGTGCCGTGGTCGTCGAGCAGCTCCCAGGGGTAGTGCGCGGAGCCGCGGTCGACGAGCAGCACGAGGTTGTCGGTGTCGGGGGCCTGCGCCTTGAGGTCGTTGGGGAAGAGCAGCTCGAAGAGCGTCCGGGCCGCCGACGGGTCCGGTGACGGGG
The DNA here is from genome assembly GCF_000383675.1 of Terracoccus sp. 273MFTsu3.1. Taxonomy (GTDB): domain Bacteria; phylum Actinomycetota; class Actinomycetes; order Actinomycetales; family Dermatophilaceae; genus Terrabacter. The sequence goes on from NZ_KB911820.1 coordinate 732,460, forward strand.
AGTCGACGAGCGACTCGACGAGCCGGTCGACGAGGGCCCGCTGCGTCGGGACGGTGCGCGTCGGCGTGCCCGCCCGTCGCATCGAGGCCTCGAACGACAGCCCTCCGTCGGGCTCGCTGCGCACGCGCACCTGCTGCCACCAGCCGGTGGGCTCCTGGAAGAGCAGCCGACGCTGGCGGCCCGGGCGTTCCTCGAGGCGCAGGTCGGCCGTGAAGGAGTCGGCGAGCTCGCCGCTCGTCAGCGACGAGCCGAGGGCCTCGACCGCCTGGAGCGCGCGGTCCTGCCAGAGCTCGATGATCTCGAGCTCGGCGATGTGTACGCCGAGGTCGGTGTCGGCGAGCCGGTCGTTGGCGCGCTGCACCCCGGTCAGCAGGGCCTGCACGCTGTCGCGGACCGGGAGGCCGCCCTGGCCGGTGCCGATGAGCAGGCTGGAGAGCCTCAGCTGCCGCACCTCGGTGCTCGTCGCCGACGCCCCGGCCGTGAGGTGGCCGAGGGCCGACGTCAGCACCGCGTGGGCGGTCGCGCGCGCCAGCGACGCGGCGCTCAGCCCGCCGATGGGACCGAGCCCGGCCACGACCGCACCCGGTGGCCGGGTCCACTCGTCGGGGTCGGTGAACACCTGGCACGTCTCGATCGGACCGGGGTAGATGCCGAGCAGGGCGGCCCGCGACAGACGGCCGTCGAGCAGCTCGTCCAGGGCGCCCTCGCCGCCCACGAGGGTGCTGCCCGGGTAGTGCCCGACGAGGACGTGGTGGCGGGCGAAGCGCAGGTCGCCGTGCGAGATCCGGACCCGGGTCAGCGGCCGCGACGGGTCCGCGTCGGGGTCGGCGTTCGGGGCGGGGTCGGTGGTCGGCGTCGGCGGCGGGGCGACCGCGTGCTGGGGTGCCGGCCCGGTGGGCTCGGTGGGCGGGGTGGTGGGCGGGGTGGGCTCGGGGGTCTCGGCGCTCGGCGGGTCCGGCAGCGGCTGCTCGGGAAGGACGGGCGCGTGCCCGTCGGTCGGGACGGCATACGGCTCGTGGTCTGCGGGGGGCGTGGCGCCCACGAGGGTCGACACGGCTCAGCCCACCGCTGACAGGAAGGTCTGGTCGAGGCGTGGGGCGCGACCCTCGAGCTGCGGCACCTGGTCGTAGTTGCCGCGCAGGCCGGCGAGCGTGCGGGCGTGCAGGGCCCGGTAGGTCGACCGGGGGTCCTCGCGCATGGCCCTGACGAGGTAGTAGGTCAGGGCGCCGTTGTAGCCGCCGTCGATGTGCGCATCGGCGGAGGTCTGGTCGTCGCGGCAGCCGCTGACCAGGGTCTCGGCGATGTCGACGACGTGCACGTCCTCCGTGCGGCGACGCCGGCGGACGCGTCGCGGGGTCCCCGTGAAGCCGCCACCGCGGGCCTCGTCGTCGGGGTTGGGCAGGAAGCGCGACACGACCTCCGGTGGCGGGCCGCCGAGGAGCACCGGCTCGCGGGTGTTGCTGCCGGAGTGGCAGCAGTCCATGACGACGGTGAGCGATGCGCCCGGGTCGAGCCGGTCGAACGTCGTGCGGAGCCAGTCGTCGGTGAGCGGGTCGTTCCAGTCGAGGTCGTGCGGGCAGAGGATCTCGTCGCGGTGGTCGGTCGTCTCGTCGCCGTTGGTGTCGGGGACGTTGGAGCCGTGGCCCGAGTAGTGGAGGTAGAGGACGTCACCGGGCTCGGCCGAGTCGACGAGGTCGGCGATGCTCTGGGTCATCGCGGCCTTCGTCGCGGCGCGGTCGAGGAGCATCGTGATGTCGGAGTCCGCGAAGCCGTACAGGTCGGTCAGCGCGTTGGCGACGTCGTGGACGTCGTTGACGCAGCCCCGGAGGTTCGCCCCCGGGATCGCGTACTCGTTGACCCCGATGAGCAGCGCGCGCTTGGACATGGTGGACTCCTTCGACCCCGGGCCGCGCAGTGGGCGCGACGGCCCCTGCGATCCAGTGTTCTCCCGTGGGGCCGCTGATACAGCCGGTTCAGGAGGAACGTCTGGGGCTGGTCGTCGGGGCCGACCCGCTCAGGCCGTCACGGTGATCTCGTGGATCTCGTCCGCGGGGTGTCCGGTGCGCTCGTGGATGCGCTTCACGGCGTCGGCGCTCGGTCCCTCGGACAGGCAGAACACGTGGCCGCTGGTGGGGTCGGCCCAGGCGTGCTTGAACACGACACCCTCCTCGTCCTGGATGTCGAGGTCGGCCTGGTGGGCCTCCATCAGTGCTTCCGATGTCACACCGGGCATGTTGGTGTGCACATCCATGAACTCTGGCATGGTGATCGCCTCGCTGGGTCGTCGGTCCCCCGAGGAACGGTGGCTCCACGCTACGCCGGGTCGTGTCCTCCGGCAGGCACTTCGGTCAGCTCCGTCAGGCGCTCGCCGCGTGCTCCATGGCCCGCTCGAGCGCGCTCGGGAAACGGCTCTCGAAGTCGAGGACCGCGACCCACTCGGGTGTGACGAAGACGCGGCTCATCTGGGTCGTGATGGCCCGGAGGGTGGTGAGCCAGGCGCGGCCCTGCTCCTCGCCGAGCATGCGAACCGTCATCGCCTCGTACTCGGGGGCGATCCCCTCCACCGTGTCGGTGCGCACCCGTCCGCGTATCTGGAGCACCTTGTAGGGCATCTCGTCCGTGTCGATGGACACGGCCGCGCGGTCACCGTCCCTGAGAGCCCTCATCTTGGGCGCATCCGGTGGCGTCCCGAACACGAGCTCCTTGCCGTTCCAGTGAAACCCGATGGGCACCACGCGTGGTGACCCGTCGGTCCACGAGTACGCCAGCCGCGCGGGTAGCGGGGACCGCAGCAGCCGCTGAGCCACCTCGTCATCGAGCAGCGCAAGGCTTCCCTGTCGTGTCGTCATGACCTCACTCCTTCCTGCCGCCCGCGGACGCGGGCGTCCTTCCAGCGTCCTCCGGGGTCGGGCAGGACGTCAGCGATTCCGCGAACGTGGACGGGCATACGCTGGGTGGCGCCACCCGCCCCACCGACCCGCGAAGGACACCGATGTACGGCTCAGTCAAGGACGAGATCGCCGCGACGCTGCAGGAGATCAAGGACGCCGGCCTCTACAAGAACGAGCGGGAGCTGACGTCGCCGCAGTCGGCGCACGTCACGACGCTGAAGGCGGAGGCGCTCAACTTCTGCGCCAACAACTACCTCGGACTGGCGAACGACCCGGGTGTCGTGGCGGCCTCGAAGCAGGCGCTCGACGAGTGGGGCTTCGGCATGGCCTCGGTGCGCTTCATCTGCGGCACCCAGACGCTGCACACCTCCCTCGAGCACAAGGTCAGCGAGTTCCTCGGCACGGAGGCGACGATCCTCTACTCGTCGTGCTTCGACGCGAACGGCGGCGTCTTCGAGGTGCTCTTCGGCGCCGAGGACGCGATCATCAGCGACGAGCTCAACCACGCCTCGATCATCGACGGCGTGCGGCTGTCCAAGGCGATGCGCTACCGCTACAAGAACGCCGACATGACCGACCTGCGGGCTCAGCTCGAGGCGGCCGTCGCAGCCGGAGCGAAGCGCAAGGTCGTCGTCACGGACGGCGTCTTCTCGATGGACGGGTCGTACGCCCCGCTCGACGAGATCTGCGACCTGGCCGACGAGTTCGGCGCGCTCGTCTTCGTCGACGACTCCCACGCCGTCGGCTTCGTCGGTGACGGCGGTCGAGGCACGCCGGAGCTCTTCGGGGTCATGGACCGCGTCGACATCATCACGGGCACCCTCGGCAAGGCGCTCGGTGGTGCGTCCGGCGGCTACGTGTCGTCGCACCAGGAGATCGTCGACCTGCTCCGCCAGCGCTCGCGTCCCTACCTCTTCAGCAACTCCGTGGCGCCGTCCGTCGTCGCGGGCTCCATGGCCGCCCTCGAGCTCGTCGAGCGCTCGGCGGAGAAGCGCGAGACGCTCAAGGCCAACACCGCGCTCTTCCACTCGCTCATGACCGAGGCCGGCTTCGAGCTGCTCCCGGGCACGCACCCGATCCGTCCGGTCATGTTCCCCGGCGAGGACGGCGCCCGCCAGGCCGCGCAGATCGCCGACCACATGCTCGGCAACGGCGTCTACGTCATCGCCTTCAGCTTCCCGGTCGTGCCTCGTGGCAAGGCCCGCATCCGTGTGCAGCTCTCGGCCGCGCACTCCGAGGCCGACGTGCGCGCCTGCGTCGACGCCTTCGTCGCCGCCCGCGACGCAGTCGGCTGACCGCGCACCCGTCGTGACCGCTACCGGTCGGCGCTGTTGAACGCCTGGCGCAGACGCGGCACCCGGCGGATGACGAACCGGTCGAGCAGCAGGACGAGCACGAGCGAGGCCCCGAAGACCGGCAGCGCGACCGCCAGCCCCACGACGAGCACGGCGAGCAGCGGTGACGAGGCGAGCGGCATACGTCCTCGGGGTGCGCCGACGGCGCCTGCCCCGCGCGGACGACGGCGCCACCACATGACCGGCCCGGTCACGCACGACACGACGACGGCCACGCAGAAGAGGGCGGTGAGCGAGAAGTTCACCGTGCCGAAGCGGCGGCCCTCGTGGACGGCGATGCCCTGGCTGACGACCTTTGCCAGGGCCGGGTAGTCGTCGTAGCCGTACGTGCTCACGACCTGGCCGCCGAAGCGGTCGACGTGGACGGTCCGCTCGGCGCCGGGATCGTCGAAGGCGTAGCCGATGACCGAGTAGACGCCGCGGTCGTCCGAGGGCAGGGCAACCGTCATCGGATGCGCCAGGCCCGACCGGTCGCCCACCTCGACGGCGGTGTCGAGGTTCGCGATGCTGTCCTCGTCTCCGGCCGATTCCGGATCCGACTGCGGCACAGGGCTCTTGCCCTGAGCCCACGGGACGGCGTGGTGGCTGTGCGGCAGCGACTCGTCCAGGGTCGAGGTCGGGTCGGACAGGGCGCCCGGGTCCTCGGCCCACAGCGACGTGCCGCGGTCGGTGGCCAGCCGCTGCACCAGCTCGCCCCAGATGCCGGTCCACGGCAGGCCCGAGACGACGAGGAGCAGCAGCCCGGCGCCGACGAACGCCCCGGTGCGGGCGTGGGTCGTCCGCAGCCGTGCGCCGTCCGCGCCCGCCGCGCGCTGGCGACGGCGCGCCCGGCGACCCCTGACGAAGAGGTAGTAGCCGGTCACGGCCATGACGACGGCCCAGCAGGCGCCGAGCTCGATGACGGTGTCGCCGAACCGGCCGGCCATGAGGTCGGCGTGCAGGCGCACGGCGGTGCCGCTGATCGTGGAGTCCGGGTCGAGCGAGCCGAGCACGCGCACGGTGTACGGGTCGACGAAGACGTCACGGGTCAGGCCCTCGGCCGTCTCGACGGTGAAGCGGGCGCTGTCGTCGACGCCGGTCGGCTCCGTGAACGAGACGACGGTGGCGCCCGCAGATGCCTCCTGGACGGCCTCGAGCTGGGTCTGCCACGGCTGGGTCAGCTGGCCCTGGGCGTGGTCGACGCGCAGGAGGTCGGGGTGGACGAGCGGCTCGATCTGGAAGCGGAAGAGGTAGACGAGGCCGGTGACGGCGAGGACGAGCAGGACGGGGACGACGACGACGGAGGCGTAGAAGTGCCACCGCCAGAAGGCGCGGAACAGGCCGGTGGTCGGACGGGCACCCTTGCGGGCGTGGGGTTTCGGACGTGCGGGATCGATGACGGACATGGTGCTCCTCGGGCATGACGGGTAGGGGGCAGGGCCGGTCGACGACCGGCGCTGCGAGGGGGTGTCAGGCGAGGAGGGCGGGGGGACCGCGACGCACCGGGGTGCGGGCGCGCCACACGTCGGCGGGAACGTGCAGGTCCAACGGCTGCTGCGAGCGCAGGGCGCCGAGGCCGGCGCCGGTCGTGGCCAGCGAGTGCCACAGGGCGAGCGCGTGGTCAGCCACTGCACGAACGGCCCGTGTCATCACCTGACCCAGCACGCCGATCAGAACGCAGGCGACCCGCCACGACTCCTCGCTGCGGGTCAGCAGGACGCCGACCGTGATCGCGGCCACGACGTGTGCGAGGAGCATCGTCGGGGTCGGGAGCAGGTCGGCGAGCGCGCTCGTCGCGACCGCGCCACGGTCGCCGGCCGTGCCGGCGCCCGTGTCGATGCGACCGAGGGGGCGTATGCCGTGTGCCGCGTGGGAGGGGCCGGCGGCGGTCCCGTGGACGGCGGAGCCCACGGCCAGCGCCGCGAGCTCGTGCACGACGTGCGCAGCCACCTGGAGGGCGGCGAGCAGGACCGCGGACCGGAGGACCGTCAGGCCGGAGCGCACGAACGGCAGCGTGGCGCCGGTCAGGAGGGCAATCGCGACGAGGACCCCGGCACCCGGGACGAGGTGGCCACCACCGAGCCCGTGCGCGACCGTGGCTCCGCCGGTGGCGAGGAGGGCCAGCACGAGCGCGCGCAAGACCTGCGCGCGCGGGCTCCGGGCGGACGTCGGCACGCGCCAAGGGTAGACGAGGGCGCGCGCCGGTCAGCGGGTCAGGCGGTCAGCCGGTCAGCCGGCGGGCAGGTCCCGCAGCCACGGCCGCGTGAGGTCGAAGCGGCGTCCGGAGATCTCGTCGACCTCGATCGCGACGACGACCGACTTCGGGGTGTCGATCCACGGCCGCACCGGGAGGCGCTCGACGACGTAGGCGGCCTGTCCCTCGAGGGTGCGCGCACGGCCGCGGCAGATGACGCTCGTCGCACGCTCGCCGACGATCTCGTCGACCTCGAAGGCGACGTCGGGGTTGGCCGTGACGCCGAAGAGCTTGCTGCCCTCGGCCGTCATGAAGACGATGCGCTCGCCGTCGAGCGCGTAGTTGATCGGTGTCAGGTGCACCTCACCGACGAGATGGAAGGCCAGGCGGCCGAACTCGTGCGTGCGGAGGAAGCCCCAGGACTCCTCCGGGTGAAGGACGTGGACCGGGTTCTGGTCCGACATGGTGACCTCCTCGGGTGCTCGTCGGACGGGCGTCCGACTACTACTGATGGTAGTAAAGATGGTGCCGGACACGCCCGCGCTCGCCGCGAGTCCCGCGTCACACGCACTCCCGCACGGGCGTGCGATTGACTGTGCCCATGGACTTCTACAGCTCCTGGGCCCAGGGCTTCGCCCGCGTCGCCGCGTGCACCCTGCCGATCGTGGCGGTCGACCCCGAGCGCAACGCCGACGCCGTCATCGCGCAGCTGCGCGATCTCGACGACGAGGGCGTAGGCCTCGTGCTCTTCCCCGAGCTGTGTCTGTCGGGCTACGCCATCGACGACCTGCTCCTGCAGGACCCGCTCCTCGACGCCGTCGACGACGCCCTGGCCCGGATCGCCGAGGCCACCGCCGACCTCCGCCCGGTCGTCATCGTCGGCGCGCCGCTGGAGAAGGGCTCGCGCGTCTACAACTGCGGCGTCGTCCTCCACGGCGGTCGCATCCTCGGTGTCGCGCCCAAGTCCTACCTGCCGAACTATCGCGAGTTCTACGAGCGGCGTCACTTCGCGCCCGGCGACGACCAGCGCGGCCAGACCATCGACGTCGCGGGCGACCGGGTGCCGTTCGGCCCCGACCTGCTCTTCCGGGCCACCGACGTGCCGGGCTTCGTCCTGCACGTCGAGGTCTGCGAGGACATGTGGGTCCCCGTCCCGCCGAGCCACGAGGCGGCGCTCGCGGGCGCGACGATCCTCACCAACCTCTCCGGCTCGCCGATCACCGTCTCGCGCGCAGAGGACCGTCACCTGCTCGCCCGCAGCGCGTCGGCCCGCTGCCTCGCCGCCTACCTCTACGCCGCCGCCGGCGAGGGCGAGAGCTCGACCGACCTGTCGTGGGACGGCATGACGATGGTCTACGAGAACGGTGCCCTCCTCGCCGAGAGCGAGCGCTTCCCCGAGGGTGCCCGCGCCTCCGTCGCCGACATCGACCTCGACCTGCTGCGCCAGGAGCGCCAGCGGCAGGGCACCTTCGACGACAACCGCCGCACCCTCGCCGCGCGCACCGACGGCTTCCGCACCGTCGAGCTCGAGCTCGACCCGCCGACCGGCGACCTCGGCCTGCTCCGCAAGGTCGACCGCTTCCCCTTCGTGCCCGACGACGAGGACCGCCTCGCGCTCGACTGCTACGAGGCGTACAACATCCAGGTCTCCGGTCTCGAGCAGCGTCTCCGCGCCATCGGGCAGCCCAAGGTCGTCATCGGCGTGAGCGGCGGCCTCGACTCGACCCACGCGCTCATCGTCGCGGCCAAGGCCATGGACCGGCTGGACCGGCCCCGCAGCGACATCCTCGCCTTCACGATGCCCGGCTTCGCGACGAGCGACCACACCAAGAGCAACGCCATCGCGCTCATGGAGTCGCTCGAGGTCACGTGGGAGGAGCTCGACATCCGACCGGCGGCGACCCAGATGCTCGAGGCGATGGGCCACCCGTTCGGCCGGGGCGAGGAGCTCTACGACGTCACCTTCGAGAACGTCCAGGCGGGCCTGCGCACCGACTACCTCTTCCGCATCGCCAACCAGCGCGGCGGCATCGTCCTCGGCACCGGCGACCTGTCCGAGCTCGCCCTCGGCTGGTGCACCTACGGCGTCGGCGACCAGATGAGCCACTACGGCGTCAACACCGGCGTGCCCAAGACCCTCATGCAGCACCTCATCCGCTGGGTCGTGTCGTCGAGCCAGTTCGACGAGGAGGTGGCCGGCACGCTGACCTCCATCCTCGACACCGAGATCACGCCCGAGCTCGTGCCGGCCAAGGATGGCGAGAAGCCGCAGAGCACGGAGGCGATGATCGGGCCCTACGCGCTGCAGGACTTCACGCTCTTCCACGTGCTGCGCCGCGGCTACCGCCCGTCGAAGATCGCCTACCTCGCGTGGAACGCGTGGCGGGACAGCGAGGCGGGGGAGTGGCCCGCGGGCTACCCCGAGGCCGACCGGACGGCATACGACCTCGCGACGATCAGGCACTGGCTGGAGGTCTTCGTCAGGCGCTACTTCGCCAACCAGTTCAAGCGCTCCGCGCTGCCCAACGGGCCCAAGGTCGTGGCGGGCGGCTCGCTGTCGCCGCGGGGTGACTGGCGTATGCCGTCCGACGCGACGTCGGTGGCGTGGCTGAGCGAGCTCGATGCGAATGTCCCTGAGAAGTAAGGCGATCCGAGTGGCTTCCAGCATCACCGTCCGTGACTTCGACGAGGCCGACTGGCCGCTCGTGTGGCCCGTCATCGAGGAGGTCGTCCGTGCGGGCGACACCTTCCCGTTCCCGACCGACCTCACGGAGACGGAGGCGCGCGGCATCTGGCTCGAGAACGGTCCCGGCGGCCGGGTCACCGTCGCCGTCGACGGCGAGCGTGTCCTCGGCACGGCGAAGATGGGACGCAACCGTCCCGGCCCCGGGTCGCACGTCGCGACCGCGAGCTACATGGTCACGGCAGAGGCGCGTGGTCGTGGTGTGGGCCGCGCCCTCGTCGTCGACTCGCTCGACTGGGCCCGGGAGTCCGGGTATGCCGCCATGCAGTTCAACGCCGTCGTCGCCACGAACACCGGGGCCGTGCGGCTCTACGAGAGCCTCGGCTTCACCGTCGTCGGCACCGTGCCGCGGGCCCACGAGCTCCCGACCGGGGAACGCGTGGGCCTGCGGATCATGCACGTCGACCTCTGAGGTCGCGCGCTCCTCAGCGCGTCAGCACCACCTTGAGGGCTCCGGTGTCCGCCGCGCGGGCGAACGTGTCGTAGGCGTCGAGGAAGTCGGCCATCGGGAACCGGTGCGTCACGAACTGCGCGAGGTCGATGTGGTGGGCGGCCAGGAGGCGGAGCAGGGTCGGCGTCGAGTACGTGTCGACGAGACCCGTCGTGATGGTGACGTTCTTGATCCAGAGCTCCTCCAGGTGCAGGGTGGCCGGGCCGCCGTGGACCCCCACGTTGGCGACGGTGCCGCCCGGACGCACGAGAGCCGCGCACTGCTCGAACGTCGCTGCCACCCCGACCGCCTCGATGGCGACGTCGGCCCCGAGACCCTGGGTCAGGCCCCGGACGATGGCGACGGCGTCCTCGCGGGAGGGGTTCACCGTGATGTCGGCCCCGAACTGCTTGGCCGCCTCGAGTCGGGCATCGGCCAGGTCGATGGCCACGACGTGCGCCGGACTGAAGAGCTTGGCACCCATGATGGCGGAGAGCCCGACCGGGCCGGCGCCCACCACCGCTACGACGTCACCGGGTGAGACCCGGCCGTTCAGCACACCGACCTCGTAGCCCGTGGGCCCGATGTCGGCGAGCATGAGCACTTCCTCGTCAGTCACTCCTTCGGGGACGGCATACGTCGAGGTGTCCGCGAAGGGGACCCGGACGTACTCCGCCTGTGTGCCGTCGATCCGGTGGCCGAGGATCCAGCCACCGCCGCCGATGCACTGGCCGTAGCTGCTCTCGCGGCAGTAGCGGCACGCACCGCACGCGGTGATGCACGAGACGAGCACGCGGTCGCCGGGCTTGACGTTCTTGACGCCGGGTCCGACCTCCTCGACGGTGCCGACGGCCTCGTGGCCGAGGATCCGCCCGTCGGTGACGGCTGCGACGTCACCCTTGAGGATGTGCAGGTCGGTGCCGCAGATGGTCACGGTGTCGACCCTGACGATGGCGTCGGTGTCGGCCTGGACCGTCGGCTTCGGGACCTCGTCCCACGTCTTGCGGCCGGGGCCGTGGTAGACGATCGCGTGCATGGTGCTCATGTCTCCTCCTCGGGCCGCAGGTCAGCGGCGCGGGTCCAGTCCATCGCGCGGACCGGTGAGGAGGTAGGGCCATACGTCCCGGCCCGGGGCGCCGGGACGGGACCTGGGTCCCGTCCCGGCAGGCGGGCGTCAGAGCTCGACGAGGGCCTGGCGCAGCAGCTCGACGAGGGCGTCGAGCTGGAGCGTGTCGCCCGAGGTGATGTCCTCGTCGCTGCCGTCGAGGGCGCGCGCGGCGAGCCCCTGCTTGGCGTCGATGAGCTCGGCGATCTTCGAGTCGATCGTGCCGGACGCGAGGATGCGCCAGGCCGTGACGGGCTCGTCCTGGCCGATGCGGTGCACCCGGTCGATGGCCTGCTGCTGCTCGGCCGCGGTCCACGACAGCTCGGCGAGCACGACGTTTGAGGCGGCGTGCAGGTTGAGCCCGACGCCGGCGGCGGTGAGCGAGCAGACCGCGACCGCGACCTCGGGGTCCTTCTGGAAGGCGTCGATCGCCTCCTGGCGCTGCTTCGAGGTCTGCTCGCCACGGACCGACACGGTGCGCAGGCCGGCCGAGGCGAGGACGCGCTCGGCGGCGTCCATCACGTCGATGTGCTTGGCGAAGAAGACGACCTTGCCCACCGAGTGCGACAGCTGCACGGCGTAGTCGGCGGCGAGCGTCGACTTGGCCTGGCCGATGCGACGCACGAGCGAGAAGACGTTGTCGGTCCCCTTCTCGGCCGACGCGGCGCGCAGCTCCGCGGCGGCGACCCGACGCATGAGCGCGGGGTCGGGCTCGCCGTCCTCCTCGCGTCCGTCGCCGGCAGCCAGGAGGGACCGGTAGCGCTGGGCCAGACGGCGGCCCAGGGCGCGCTCGGCCTCGCGGATCGACCGACCGAGGTCGTCGTCGAGCTCGACGGTGATGTCGGCGATCCGCTTGTCGGGAAGGTCCTTGGCGACGTCGACCTTGCGGCGGCGCACGATGCCCATGTCGATGACGGCGCGACGGGCCTCCGGGTAGAAGGCGCGGTCGGCGGGCGTGTGCCCGGTCTCGTCGAGGCGCCGGGTGATCTCGGCGGTCGGCTTGCCGTCCTTGATCCAGCCGAGGAAGCGCCAGATCGCGTCGAAGTCCTTGACGTCGTTGATGAGCGGCGTGCCCGTCAGGGCGATGAGGAGCGGGTCGCCGCCGGGCGTCGTCGACCGCAGCCGGTCGCCGAGGGCCAGGACCTGCTGGGACCGCTGCGACTGGAGGTTCTTGATGAAGTGGGCCTCGTCGACGACCATCGAGCGGAAGCCGAAGCTCGAGAGCCACCCGAAGTGCCGGTCGAGGATCTCGTAGTTGACGACGAACACGTCCGCGAAGGCGTCGACGTCGTTGCCGTCGCCGTGGATGACGGTGACCCGGCGCTGCGGCGTCCACCGCTCGACCTCACGGGCCCAGTTGATCTTCACGACGTTCGGCACGACGGCGAGCATCGGGTAGGCGCCGGCGATCGAGGCGGCCATGACCGACTGGGCCGTCTTGCCGAGACCGGGCTCGTCGGCGAGCAGGAAGGTGCGGTGGCCCTCCTGGACGCTCTGGAGGAAGCGGGACTGGTGGACCATGAGCTGCGACCCGGGAGGGGAGAAGCGGTCGATCTGCGGGGTCGGCGGCAGGTCCATCGAGGCTGCCTCGCCGCCGGCGCCCTGCTCGAAGGCGCGGTAGAGCGGGCTGAGCAGGTCCCAGCCGGCGAGCCGGTTGGGAAGGTAGTCGCTCTGGGCGCGACCGACGTCGGGCGTCAGGAACGGGTTGGCGAGCGCGCGCGACGGCACCGACTGGGGCATCACCTGGCGGGCCGCGATCTGCGGCGGGACGACCGGCCGCGGGGGCTCGGGCGCCTGGATGACGAGGTCCTCCTCGGCGAGCTCGGCGCCCGACTCGAGGAGCCAGTCGCGGCGCATCTGCTGGGCGGCCGGGCCGGGCTTGGCGTTCGCGTCGAGCAGCGTCAGCAGGCTCGTGTCGCGGGCCGCGATCTGCGCGAGGATCGTCGCGATGCCGTCGAGGCGCTTGAGCAGGTCGGCTCGGGTGGCCGACGGGATCGAGGCGTCCTCGCGGACCCGGGCGCGCTCGGACCGCATGAGCAGGGCCACGACGAGGAACTTGGTCCGGTTCGTCGGGCTGGCCTTGCCCTTGCTCGAGACGCGGGACTCGACCTCGCGGACCCGCCGAGCGAGCACGGGGATGAGCGGCGCAGGGTCGTCCTTGCGCTGGGTGGCCTTCCGCTGACCGTGGTTCTGGCCGTTCTGCCCCTGCTTGGGGCCCTGGCCGTCGGTCGGTCGGCGGCGGACGCGCGTTGCCATGTTCCTCCTGATGACGCGGAGGACGTCGAGCGGGCTGGGCCCCCGGACGACACCGTGCCTGACTGGGTCGGTGTCGGCGGCGGACTCGGCTCGAGTCCCGGTGGACGCGCATCGCGCGCCCCGTGCCCCGAGCGCCGGACCGGCGGTTGCGCCACTGACGGGCGCTTGGGACACCTCGACTCTACAGCCCGGCGGGCGCTGATCGGGTCGTATGCCGCGTGCTGGCCGTGAAGTGGCCGCGCGCTCAGCCGATGTTGACCCCGACGAGCGCGCCGATGGCATACGTCACGCCCATGGCGAGCAGGCCGCCGGCGACGTTGCGCAGGACCGCCCGGGTGGCCGGGCTGCGTCCGAGGCGGGCGCTGACCGCTCCGGTCAGGGCGAGGGCCGCGGCGACGCTGACCACCGTGACGTGGATCCGGATCGAGGCCGGGCTGAAGGTGATGGTGAGCATCGGCAGGATCGCGCCGACGACGAAGGCGAGCATCGAGGCGCCGGCGGCGTGCCACGGGTTGGTCAGCTCGGTCGGGTCGATGCCGAGCTCGGCCTCGGCATGCGCCGTGAGCGCGTCGTGGGCCGTGAGCTCGCGCGCGACCTCGGCGGCCAGCTCGCGGCGCATCCCCTTGGCCTCGTAGAGCTGGGTCAGCTCCTCGAGCTCGCCCTCGGGGTCCTCGTGCAGCTCCTTGCGCTCGAGCGTCAGGAGCGCGCGTTCGGAGTCACGCTGGGTGCTGACCGAGACGTACTCGCCGGCAGCCATCGACATGGCACCGGCGGACAGCGCGGCGATGCCCGCGAGGATGATCGCGGCCTTGTCGGCGGTCGCACCCGCGACGCCGACGACGACGCCGGCGGTCGACACGATGCCGTCGTTGGCGCCCAGGACGCCGGCGCGGAGCCAGTTGAGGCGCGCGCCGACGTTGGCGTCGTGCGGCTCGTCGCGGTCGTGGCCGTTGTCGACGGGCGTGGGCTCGTCGGACGCTCGCACGTCGGACATGGGTGGTGCTCCGATCGAGGGTGAGGCGGTGGGGAGCGGTGCCCGTCGATCGTGGCACCCGCCGGGGACGCTGTCACCGAAGGCGAGGCTCACCTGCGGTGCGCCCGCCCTCCCACGCCGAAAAGAGCGCGCCATCCGGGCGCCACGGCCCGACATGCGCGAGGATCGGGACATGTCGGGCATTGCGGGCGGTCGCGAGGAGGCGGGGGACGACCTCTTCCGCTGGATGGTCGCCGCCTCGCCGGACGGGCTGTGGGTCTTCGACGGCGAGGGGCGCACGATCTTCGCGAACGCCCGGATGGCCGAGCTGCTCGGTCGCGACCCCGACGACATGATCGGCTTCTCGGTCTTCGACGCCGTCGACGACGTCGGCAAGGAGCAGTTCCGCCACCACCTGGCAGAGCTCGCCGCCCAGGGCGAGCCCGGCGACAACATCGAGTGCAGCCTCCTCGACGCCCACGGCAACCGCTTCTGGGCGCTCGTGTCGCACACCCCCCTCCTCGACGACTCGGGCGTGCGGCGTGGCTGGATGCACCGGGTCAGCGAGCACAGCGCCCAGCGCAAGCTGCTCGACCAGCTCGCCGAGGCGCAGTCGATCGCCAAGATCGGCAGCTGGGAGTGGGACGTCGCCGCCGACCGGGTGTCGTGGTCCGACGAGCTCTACCGCATCTACGGGCTGGACCGCACCGACCTCACCCCCACCTACGAGGGCTTCCTGTCCCGCATCCATGCCGACGACCGGGCCCACGTGTCCGAGGTCGTCGGCGCGGCGCTCGTCGCCACGGACTCGTTCGAGTTCGACGCCCGCGTCGTCCGCACGACCGGCGACATCGCCTGGATCCGCGGTCGGGGGCTCGTCACGCGCGATCCCGAGGGACGCGCGATCCGGATGGGCGGCACGACCCAGGACATCACGGAGAAGAAGGACGCCGAGCAGGCGCTCGGCCTCGTCACGGCGATGGCGACCGCCGCCAACGAGTCCGCGACGCTGGACGAGGCGTTGCCCGCGGTGCTCGCCGAGGTCGCCCGCCACACGACGTGGCGCCCGGTGCTCGGGACCGTCGTCGACGCCGAGGGCACCCTCGGCGAGGCGATCCTGCCCCCTGAGGGGACCGAGTCGAGCCGGCTGCCGGTCGAGGTCGGCCTCGACTTCGCGGCCCGTGCCGCCGAGAGCCTGGCCGTCGTGGCCGAACCGTCGCCGGAGGGCTCGACGATCGTCGCCGTGCCGATCGTCCACGAGGGCCGGGTCGCCGCCGTCGTCGTGCTCGACATGCGCAGCGCGGCACCGCCGGTCGAGTCCGACGCCGTGACGATCACCCAGATCACCGCGCTCTTCGCCCGGGTCGCCGACCGCGAGTGGACCGCCGAGCACCTCGCCGCGGCCCGCGACGCCGCCATGGAGGCCTCCCGGGCCAAGTCGGAGTTCCTCGCGACGATGAGCCACGAGATCCGCACCCCGCTCAACGGCGTCATCGGCCTGAGCGAGCTGCTCGGACGCACCGAGCTGACCCCGCACCAGCGGCGGCTCTCGGACGGCATCGACCAGGCGGGCCACGTGCTGCTCGAGCTCGTCAACGACATCCTCGACCTGTCCAAGATCGAGGCCGGCCGGCTCGAGCTGGAGTCCGTCGACTTCGACCCGGCCGCGGTGCTCGAGCGCGGCGTCGCCCTGCTCGCCGAGCGGGCCCGGGCCAAGTCGCTCGACCTCTCGGTGACCCACGGTCCGGACGTGCCGTTCATGGTCTCGGGCGACCCGGTGCGCTTCGGGCAGGTCGTCGCGAACCTCACGACCAACGCCGTGAAGTTCACCGACTCCGGCAGCGTCGTCATCCACCTCACGCTCGACCACGTGACCGACGCCGGACCGGTGCTGCGGGTCGAGGTCACCGACACCGGGGCGGGCATCGCGCCCGAGGTGCGGTCCCGGCTCTTCGAGTCCTTCTCCCAGGGCGACTCGTCGACGACCCGTGAGTACGGCGGCACCGGGCTGGGCCTGGCCATCAGCCGGCAGATCGTCACGGCGTTCGGCGGCGAGATCGGCGTCGAGAGCGAGCCGGGAGAGGGCAGCACGTTCTGGTTCACGGCGGCGTTCGAGCCGGCCTCGGCCCGCAGCGTCGGCCGCTCCGAGACCCAGGCCGCCGCCGTGTCGGGGCTCCGGGCCCTCGTCGTCGGCTCCAACGTCCCCCACCGCGTCCGTGTCGAGGAGCAGCTCTCCGCGTGGTCGATGTCGGTCACGTCGGCCGGCTCCGGCGTCGACGGCCTCGTCCAGCTCGACCGGGCTCACCGAGGGGGCACCCCGCTCGACGTCGTCGTGCTCGACGACCCGGGCTCGGGCGCCGGTGGGCTCCAGGTCGCGCGGATGATCCGTTCCGACGAACGCTTCGCGGGCGTACGCGTCGTGCTCGTCTGCGCGCACGTCCCGCCTCCCGACGTGGCCACGCTCAAGGAGGCCGGCGTCGACGCGACCCTCGCGGCGCCCGTCATGCCGTCCTCGCTCTTCGACGCGATGGCCGATGTCGCCGGTCGACACCTCGTGCCCGAGCCGCTGGCGGCCAGGTCCGTCGTCGCGCCGCCTGGCCCTGACGCGCACCTCGGCACGGTGCTCGTCGTCGAGGACAACGAGGTCAACCAGCTCGTGGCGCAGGGCGTCCTCGAGAGCCTCGGCTACGCCGTCGTGCTGGCCCGCAACGGTGTCGAGGGCGTCGCCGCCCACGCCGCACGCGGAGACGACGTCGTCGCCGTCCTCATGGACTGCCAGATGCCCCAGATGGACGGCTACGAGGCGACGCGGGCGATCCGGGCCCAGGAGGAGCCGGGCCACCGGCTCCCGGTCATCGCGATGACCGCCTCGGCCATCGCCGGCGAGCGGGAGCGGTGCCTGCAGGCGGGCATGGACGACTTCCTGACCAAGCCCATCGACGTCGCGCTGCTCGCCTCGACCCTCCAGCGCTGGACCGGCTCGGGACCCGCGCCACGCCCGCGCCCCCTGGCGGCTGCCGCGACAGCGGGCGGCTCGGACGTGCTCGACCTGGGCCGTCTCGACGAGCTGCGCGACCTCGAGCCCGGCGACCCTTCGATGCTGCTGCGCTTCATCGACCGCTTCGGCTCGGGTGCCCGCCAGCGGCTCTCCGACCTCGTCGACGCGCGCGCCGAGGGCGATGCCCAGACGCAGGGCCGGATCGCCCACGGGCTCAAGGGAACCGCTTCCAACCTCGGGGCCTCGGTCCTCGCCGGCCTGTGCCAGCAGGTCGAGGACCTCGGGGCCGAGGGACGCCTGGCCGACGAAGCCCTCGTCGCCCGGGTCGAGGACGAGGTCGACCGGGCGGCGAGGGCGCTCGAGGAGTACGCGGCAGCGCTGCGTGGCTGATCAGGTCGTCGTGGTGCTGCCGGACGAGCTCGAGTCGTCCTGGCCCGGGTCCTGGCTCGGGTCCTGGTCGGAGAACGGGTCGATGCCCTGACCGAGCTGCTGGAGCAGGTCCTGGGGGTCGAGCTGGCCCAGCTGGTTCGGGTCGATGCCGCCCAGTCCGCCACCCGGCACGCCGTTCTGGAGGTTGGGCAGCTGCTGCGGGGTCGTGCCCTGCTGGTTGGGGTTCTGGTTCGTCAGGCCCTGCTGGCCCCCCGGGAACTGGAAGCCGCGGCCACCGCCCGGACCGCGGAAGCCCGTGTCACCACCCGTCGACCCGGCGGGCATGGCGGCCGCGGCACCGATGGCACCCGCAGACGTCAGCACGAGCGCGAGCCCGGCGGTCACCGCCGTCTTCTTCGCGTTCCACCGGGGCCCGTCACCGGTCGCCGCCACGCCGGCCGGCTTCTCGCGGACCGCCCTCTCGCGGACCGGCAGGCCGGTGGGTGAGAGCGGCACGTCGGGACCGGCGAGGGGGGCCGCGGTCCCCGGCGACACGGCATACGCGTACGGCGTGGCCGGTGGCGTCACCGGCATCTCGGTCGTCGTCGCCGACGGGAGCTGCTGGGTGTCGTCGGCGGGGTGGGCGGCCGGCGCGTTCGGGTCGAACTGCGGCAGCGCGGGCGTCGGCTGCGACGCCGGGACCTGTGGCGTGGACTCGTTGCTCATGGGGCCAACGGTCGGGCGGCTGCCTGTGCGGGTGCTGTGGCGCAGCCATCGAGCCGCTGGGACTTCGGGACAGTCATCCCACAGGATTCGCACAGGAAGGTACTGGTCACAGCACAGGCCCAGGGGTTTCACTGGATGACATGAGCGAGAAGACCAAGCCCGCAGCGGCGCGACTCCAGCGACTCGACGGCTCCCCGGTGCGGGTGCTCGTCGTCGACGACGAGGCCAACCTCACCGAGCTGCTCGGCATGGCCCTGCGCTACGAGGGCTGGGAGGTGCGCGCCGCCGGCACCGGCATGGAGGCCGTGCGCGCGGCCCGCGAGTTCGACCCCGACGCCGTCGTGCTCGACATGATGCTCCCCGACTTCGACGGCCTCGAGGTGCTGCGACGCATGCGTGCCGACAACAGCAACGTGCCCGTCCTCTTCCTCACCGCGAAGGACGCCGTCGAGGACCGCGTCTCGGGTCTCACCGCGGGTGGCGACGACTACGTCACGAAGCCGTTCTCGCTCGAGGAGGTCGTCGCACGCGTCCGTGCCCTCATGCGCCGCACGACCATCGCCGTGTCGGCGTCCGACTCGGTGCTCGTCGTCGGTGACCTCACCCTCGACGAGGACAGCCACGAGGTGATGCGCGGCAGCGAGGAGATCCACCTGACCGCAACGGAGTTCGAGCTGCTGCGCTACCTCATGCGCAACCCCAAGCGGGTCCTCTCGAAGGCGCAGATCCTCGACCGCGTGTGGAACTACGACTTCGGCGGCCAGGCCAACGTCGTCGAGCTCTACATCTCCTACCTGCGCAAGAAGATCGACGCGGGTCGCGAGCCGATGATCCACACCATGCGAGGAGCTGGGTATGTCCTCAAGCCGGCCGCCTGAGGCGGGCACCGAGCTGCCGAGCCGCGCGGACCTGCCCGACGACGACGGCGCAGGTGCGCCCGACATCTTCCCCGAGGGTGTCGGCTTCCGTGACGAGAGCGACGACCCGATGACGTATGCCGTCCAGGCACCCGCCGCAGACACGCCGCGTCCCGGGGCCGGCGTGGACGAGGACGCCGATGCCCGGGTGCCGCTGGGCCGGCGGCTCGCCGACGCCCGTGACCAGGTGCGTCCGTGGTCGGCCTGGACGCTGCGCGCCAAGCTCGTCGCCTCGATGCTGGCGCTCTTCACCGTCCTCAGTCTCGCGACCGGGGCCTTCACGGTCGTCGCCCTCGACCGCCAGCTGACCGGGCAGGTCGACGACCAGCTCCACGAGTCGTTCTCGCGCATCCTGAGCGGGGGGCCCCTCCCCGACTTCAGCGTGAGCGGGGACGACGAACGGCGCTTCGGAGGCCCGGGCGACGAGGGGCTCAACGCCTTCCTCCCCACGAAACCGACGAGCCTGTTCCCGACGGACGTCGGGAAGGCGACGTCACTGGACAAGCAGCCGACCAACCTCACGGCGTCGCAGCTGCAGCTCCTTGCCGGGGCGGGGCTCGGTCCCAACGCCACGGACATCGACCTCGGTGGGAACCTCGGGACCTACCGCGTCATCGCGACGTACCAGACGCTCCGGCCGAGGGGGAGCCTCCCGACGTCGCCTGACGCGTCGCCGGGTGTCCTCGTGGTCGGACTGCCGATGGCGCAGCAGCAGCGCACCGTCCAGCAGATGGTGGTCCTCGCGATCAGCACCGTCGCAGCCGGCCTCATCCTCGTGGCCCTCATCGGGACGTGGCTCGTGCGACGCAACCTCGAACCGCTCCGTCGACTGGCCGCGACGGCGACGAAGGTCTCCCAGACCCCGCTCGACTCGGGCAAGGTCGCGCTCGCCGAGCGGGTCGACCCCGCCGACACCGACACCCGCACCGAGGTGGGGCAGGTGGGCGCCGCCTTCAACGAGATGCTCGACCACGTCGACGAGGCGCTCAACGCCCGCCACCAGAGCGAGCAGCGGGTGCGGCAGTTCGTCGCCGACGCCTCGCACGAGCTGCGCACGCCGCTCGCCTCGATCAAGGGCTACGCCGAGCTGTCGCGTCGCGAGCCCGACCCCGTCCCGCCGACGGTGACCCACGCGATGGGCCGCATCGAGTCGGAGGCCGACCGGATGGGCTCGCTCGTAGAGGACCTGCTCCTGCTCGCGCGTCTCGACGCCGGCCGTCCTCTCGAGCAGGCCCCGGTCGACATGTCGATGCTCGTCATCAACGCCGTGAGCGACGCGCACGCGGCCTCGCCCAGCCACCGCTGGGAGCTCGACCTGCCGCCCGAGCCCGTCGAGGTGACGGGTGACGGTGCACGTCTGCACCAGGTCGTGGCCAACCTCCTCGCCAACGCGCGGACGCACACCCCGGACGGCACGCGCGTCACGACGTCGGTGCGCCCCGAGGGTGAGTGGGTGCGGGTCGCCGTCCACGACGACGGCCCGGGTGTGCCGGATGCCCTGCAGCCCAACGTGTTCGAGCGCTTCGCCCGTGGCGATGACGCGCGTGTGCGGGACGGGGGCAGCACTGGTCTGGGTCTCTCGATCGTCGCTGCGGTCAGCAAGGCGCACGGCGGTCGTGTCGAGCTCGACAGCCGACCCGGCGACACGACCTTCAGCCTGCTCCTCCCCGCCGCCACCTGACGCGCCACGGCGTCGCCCGGAGCTCATGCCCGCACCAAAGTCGGGACATAGCAACCGCACAGTCCCGGGTTCGACGGTAGGGACATGGACACGATGACCCTCACCACCACGGGCCCCGCGGGCAGCACCGCGCCGGCGCCCGTCGGGCCGGCGGACGCCCGCCCCCAGACCACGCAGCCCGCCAGCCGTGCGGGTCGTCCCGGCCGGCTCCAGCGCCTCTGGCGCGGAGCCGACGCCGACCCGTCGTGGGCGCGCCCCGCGCTCCTCGGCCTGCTGCTCGTCACGCTCGTGCTCTACACGTGGAACCTGACGGCGAGCGGCTACGCGAACTCCTTCTACTCCGCGGCCGTCCAGGCGGGCAGCGACAGCTGGAAGGCATTCTTCTTCGGCAGCTCCGACGCCGCGAGCTCGATCACCGTCGACAAGCCGCCGGCCTCCCTGTGGGTGATGGCCCTCTCGGTGCGGCTCCTCGGTCTCAGCTCCTTCGCGATCCTGCTGCCGCAGGCGCTCATGGGTGTCGCGACGGTCGGCGTCGTCTACGCGACGGTCAAGCGCCACTTCGGCGCGGCGGCCGGACTCATCGCCGGTGTCGTCCTCGCGTTGACGCCCGTCGCGGCGTTGATGTTCACCTTCAACAACCCCGACGCGCTCCTGACGCTCCTCATGGCGCTCGGCGCCTGGGCCACGATCAAGGCGATCGAGCAGGCTTCGCCGAAGTGGATGATGATCGTCGGCGTCTTCGTCGGCCTCGGCTTCCTCACCAAGACCCTCCAGGTCCTGCTCGTCGTGCCCTTCTTCGGGCTCGCTTACCTCGTCGCGGCCCCGACGACGCTGCGCAAGCGGATCGTCCACTCGCTGCTCGCCGTCGGCACCATGGTCCTCTCGGCCGGCTGGTGGGTCGCGATCGTCGAGCTCGTGCCGGCCTCGGCCCGTCCCTACATCGGTGGTAGCCAGACCAACTCGTTCCTCGAGCTGACCTTCGGCTACAACGGCCTCGGTCGCCTCAGCGGTGACGAGACCGGCTCGGTCGGCGGTGGCGGAGCGACCGCAGGTGGAGGCATGTGGGGCTCGACGGGCCTCTTCCGGATGTTCTCCTCGAGTGTCGGCGACCAGGTCTCGTGGCTCATCCCGAGCGCGCTGATCCTGCTCGCCGCCGGCCTCTGGCTGCGCGGCCGTCGCCCGCGCACCGACCTGCGCCGCGCCGCCTACCTCGTCTGGGGAGGCTGGCTCGTCGTCACGATGCTCGTCTTCTCCTTCATGGCCGGCATCTTCCACGAGTACTACACGGTGGCGCTGGCCCCCGCGATCGGTGCGGTCGTCGGCATGGGTGCGGTCGAGGCCTGGCAGCGCCGTTCGAGCGCGGTCGGCACGATCGCCCTCGCGGCGGCGACCGCGGCCGCCGCGACGTGGAGCTTCATCCTGCTGTCACGGACGACGGCCTACGGCGACTGGCTGCGCATCTCGGTCCTCGCGGTCGGCATGGCCGCCGCCCTGCTCATCCTCGCGACCCGCTGGATGCACGCCCGCGCCGTCCCGTTCGTGCTTGCCGCGGCCCTCGTCGCGGGCCTCGCCGGCCCGGGTGCGTATGCCGTGTCGACCACGGCCCAGGGCCACAGCGGGTCCATCGTGACCGCCGGACCCGCCGGACCCGCCGGCTCCAGCCGCGGCCCCGGTGGTGCCGGCGGCCCGGGCGGCACGCCGCCGCAGCTGCCCGGCCAGACCGGCACGACCCAGCAGGGCGCCAACGGCACGACGCAGGGCGGTCCGCAGACGGGTGGGGCCGGTGGCGGCATGGGCGGTCTGCTCGACGCCTCGACGCCGAGCACGGCAGTCGTCGCGGCCCTCTCGGCCGATGCCGGAAGCTACACGTGGGTCGCCGCAGCCGTCGGATCCCAGACGGCGGCCGGTCTGCAGCTCGGCACGCAGCTGCCCGTGATGGCGATCGGAGGATTCAACGGCTCCGACCCGAGCCCGACGCTCGCGCAGTTCCAGCAGTACGTCGCGAACGGCCAGATCCACTACTTCGCCGGTGGCGCAAGGGGATTCGGCAACCAGAACGGTGGCAGCAGCGCCTCGTCGGAGATCAGCTCGTGGGTGCAGGCGAACTTCACCCCGGTCACGATCGACGGCTCGACGTTCTACGACCTGACCCAGCCCCTCCAGTGACGACGGTGACGACGGTGACGAGCACGTCGGACTCCGCGCCGGTGTCCCGAGCCCGCCTCTCGCAGCAGGTCATCCGCTTCGCCGGCGTCGGAGTCGTCTCCACCGCCCTGCACCTCGGCCTCTTTGCGGCCCTGGTGCGGGGCGGTGCCCCGTCCCAGCTGGCCAACGGCGTTGCCCTCGTCATCGCCACGGTCGTCAACACCGGCCTCAACCGGGCCTGGACCTTCGGGGTGTCGGGGCGCCGCAACCTCGTGACGCACCACGGTCAGGCTCTCGTCATCTTCGCGATCACGTATGCCGCCACGACCGTCGCGCTCGCGGTGCTCGGCGCGCTCGCACCGTCCGCGGGGACGCTCGTCCAGACCCTCGTCGTCGCCGTGGCCAACGTCCTGTCGACGGCGCTGCGGTTCGTGGCGATGCGCCGGTGGATCTTCCGCACACCGGCCGGCCCGACGGACCGCCACGACCCGGCATACGCGAGCAGTGGTGTGCTCGAGAGCCCGCCGGGCGAGCACTGACGGCGGTCCGTCGGGACGCGCGGGCTCCTAGTCGTGGTCCTCGGGGGCGGCGCACGACTCCCACCAGGGGTCCTGGTGCGCGGCGACGACCTCGTCGACGTCGTTGTCGCTCAGCTGGATCCGCGTCCCGACGCGCGGGGCGACCATGCGCACGCCATGTTCAGCGGCTGCCCGTCGCGCCCAGCGGATCGGCTCGCTCCACCAGTGGGTCGCGAGGTTGAAGGTGGCCCAGTGGATGGGCAGCAGGACCGCGTCGGTCTCGCCCTTGTTGACGTCGAGGTGCGCCTCGATCGCCTCGGCGGGGTTGAGGTGGATGTCAGGCCAGTGCACGCTGTAGGCGCCGATCGGGATGATCGTGAGGTCGAACGGCCCGAGGTCGGCACCGATGTCGGCGTAGCGGTGGGTCGGCCCCGAGTCGCCTCCGAAGAAGACGGCGTGGCGCGGCCCCCGCAGCGACCACGCGGCCCAGAGGGTCTGGTTGCGCACGAACCCGCGTCCCGAGAAGTGCCGGGCCTCGGAGCACGTGATGCGGATGCCCGCGATCTCGGTCTCCTCGCGCCAGTCGAGGCTCGTGATGCGCCCGATGGGCACGCCCCACGCCAGCAGGTGGGCGTCGACCCCGAGCGGCACGACGTAGTGCGGGCGGTGGGTGCGCTCGAGCTGCCGGATCGACGGCTCGTCGAGGTGGTCGTAGTGGTCGTGGCTGATGACGACCGCGTCGAGGTGCGGGATCTCGGCGATGCGGCCCGGGACCGGGTGCAGGCGCTTCGGGCCCGCGACGACCGACGGCGAGGCGCGCCTGCCGAAGACGGGGTCGAGCAGGAAGCGCCGCCCGTCGAGCTCGACGACGCTCGTCGCGTGGCCGTACCACGTGACCGCCAGGTCGGCGGGCTCATGGGGGTGCCGGGGCGTCACGAGCGGGACGGTGCCCCGCGGTCGGCCGCGGCCGAACTCGCGGACCATCGTCGTCAGCATGCTGCCCGGGCCCTCGGCCTCGGACGTCGCGACGACGTGCGTGGGCTCGTGGGAGCGGAACTCGCCGTCGCGGTAGTTCGGCGACGCGGTCGCGCGCTGATGCTGGGCGGCGGTCGACGCACCCATCCGTCGGAGGATCGGGAGCTGCACGGGCTTCTCCTGCCTGTCGTGCCTCGCGGCTCGGGCGGCCACGCGGGTGCGGGCTGCCGTCATTCTCGTCCAGCGTCGGACGGGGCGCCCGAGTTCCCGACCGTCAGTCACGGTCCTCGGGCGCCGCGCACTCCTCCCACCACGGCTCGGCGTGGGCGGCCGCGACGCTGACTGCGTCACCGGTCGTGAGGTCGACGCGCTCGCCGACGCGAGGGAAGGCGACGGGGACCCGCGCCTCGACCGCGGCCCGGCGGATGCGGCGTACGGGCTCGGCCCACCAGTGCATCGAGAGGTTGAAGGTGGCCCAGTGGATCGGGATGAGGAGGGACTCGCGCGCGGCCGTCTGCACGGTGCGGGTCGTCTCGGTGGGATCGCCCTCCTCGTGGGTGCCACCCGGGGTGTCGATGCGCTGGTCGCCCTCGATGAAGTCGTCGGCCACGCCGGCTGCGTCCTCGGTGAGGGCGTGGGCCTCGTCGCCGATGCGGTTGACGTCGCGGTGGGCGGCGAGGGCCTGCTCCGGGTCCATGTGGATGTCGGGCCAGAACGAGTCGTAGGCCCCGACCGGCATGAGGGTCACGTCGAAGGGGCCGAGGTCCGCGCCGATCGCCGCGAAGCGCTTCGACGTGCCCGAGTCCCCGGCGAAGTAGGCCGTGTGCCGGGGACCGTGCAGGGCCCAACCGGCCCACAGCGTCTGGCTGTCGACGAGCCCGCGCCCGGAGTTGTGCCGCGCCTCGGTGCACGTGAGCCGGATCCCGGCGACCTCGGTCTCGCCGCGCCAGTCGAGCGCGGTGATGCGCGACTCCGGCACGCCCCAGGCGAGCAGGTGGGCGTTGACGCCGAGGGGCACGACGTAGTGCGGCCGGTGCGTCTCCTCGAGCCGGACGATCGACGGCTGGTCGAGGTGGTCGTAGTGGTCGTGGCTGATGAGGACGGCGTCGATGCCGGGCAGGTCGGCGATCGACCCCGGGACCGGGTGCATCCGTTTCGGCCCGGAGTGCCGGATCGGCGAGACGCGCTCGCTGAAGACGGGGTCGATGAGGAAGCGGGCGCCGTCGATCTCGAGGACGCTCGTGGCGTGGCCGTACCACGTGACGGCGAGCTCGCCCGGCTGCCGGGGCGGCTTCGCGGGGAGCACCGGCACGGTGCCCGTGGGCCGGCCGCGGCCGCTGACCCGGATGGCCGCGAGCAGGGCGCTCGTCTGGGCCTTGACCCGCGGACGCAGCGACGGCTCCTCGCCCTCGAAGCGGCGGTTCGTGAAGTTCGGGGAGTCCTGGACGAACGGCAGGATCGCCGCGGGCGAGGCGCCCATCCGGTGCATGACCCGCACGAACTGGCGTGATCGGCTGCGTGACGAGACCTTCTCGATGGCGTGCGAGACGGCACGGACGGACGGGCGGTCGGAGGTTCCGAGGCTACGCATCGGGCACCTTTCAGCGAGGGGTGAGCAGTGGGGTGAACGTACCCCGCTTCAAGTCTGCGTCATCATGGTGTTGACATGACACCACAGTGGTGTCATAGTGATGCACATGGACATCACCGAGTACGTCGACGCACTGCGTCGGGATCTCGCCCAGGCGGCCAGGGCGATGGGTCCGGAGACCGAGCAGGCCGCCGAGCGGATCGGTTTCGCGCTCGACTCATCAGCACGGCTGGCTCTCATGGACGCCCTCTCGCACGCTGCGGCCGAGATCACCAACGAGCTCGACGGCACGTCCGTCGAGGTCCGCCTCCAGGGCCGCGAGCCCGTCTTCGTCGTCGTCGGAGCCGGCCCGTCGGCCCTCGCTGATGACACGCAGGCGATCGACACCACTGACACCACGGTGGTGTCACCCGAGGACGAGGGCGCCGAGACGTCGCGGATCACGCTGCGCCTCCCGGAGGCCCTCAAGGTCCGGGCCGAGGAGCTCGCGACCAGCCGCGGCCAGTCGCTCAACACGTGGATCGTCAACGCGGTCCGCGCCGCCACCGGGAGCGGCGTCCCGCCGATGCCCGGCTTCCCGCCGATGCCGCCCGGCCCGCAGTTCGGGCCCGGCGCCCCCGGCCGCAACCGCTCCTCCAACAAGCGCGTGCAGGGCTGGGTCCGATGACCCCGTCCGACCGACCAACGACCACCACCGAGCAAAGGGGACTTCCCATGGGCACCACCCTCGAGACCCGCTTCGACACGACGGGTCCCATCACCCTCAAGGCCGAGCTCCTCGTCGGCGACCTGACGCTGACCGTCGGCACCGGTCCGACGACGACCGTCCGCCTGCACCCGCACGGCAAGCACGGCGCCGAGATCGCCGAGAAGTTCACGGTCGAGGCCCACGGCAACGACGTGTCCGTCCTGGCGCCGAAGCTGCGCGACAGCTTCTTCTCCCTCGGCACCAAGGGCTCGGTCGACGTCGAGGTCGAGCTGCCCGCGTCGAGCACGGTCGATGCCAAGACCGGTGCCGGCGACATCACGGCGGCCGGGCTGCTCGGCGAGGTCCGCGCCGCCACCGGCGCCGGTGACCTCACCTTCCACGAGGTGGGCTCGGCCCGGCTCAAGTCCGGCTCCGGCGACATCGCGCTCCAGTCGGCGAGCGGCGACCTCGACGCCAAGACCGGCTCGGGCGACATCACCGTCGGCACGGGTGGCGGGCGCCTCGACCTCACGTCGGGCAGCGGGGACATCTCCCTGCGGCGCTCCGACGCGGCCGTCAAGGCGAAGACCGGCTCCGGCGACCTCCACATCGGCGCCTCCACCGGCGACCTCGAGCTGACGACCGGCACGGGTGACGTCCAGCTCGACGGCGTGCACGGCGGCGAGGTGCGGGCCAGGACCGGCACGGGCGACGTCACCATCGCCGTCGCCCACGGGGTCGCGGCCTACCTCGACCTCAACACCGTCACCGGCGACGTCGACATCGACCTCGAGGAGACCTCGGGCCCCGGGGACGCCGAGGCCCAGGCACGTCTCGTCGTGCACTCCGGCAGCGGCGACATCCGGGTCAAGCGGGCGCAGGTGAGCCTCGCATGAGCACCGGGACCCTGAGCCTGTCGCCGCAGGAGGCGATCGCCCGCGACCGCATCGTCGAGCGCGTCGCCGCCCGCCACCACGCCCCCAAGGTGGGTCGCACCCGCCGGCACGTCCGGGCCGCGCTCCTGCTGCGCAGCCTCGCCGAGCGGCTCGACCCCACGTCCGAGCGTCCCGGGCGCGCCGACCTGCGCGTCGTGCCCGCCCCGCACGCCGGCAGCCCGCGCCCCTGGAGCGCTGCACCCCGTCGGGCCCCGCACCGGCACAGCTGAACCCATCCCTCCCCACGGAGCCCGTCGACACCCGTCGGCGGGCTCCGTGCGTCTGCGCCCCGCGGGTGCGTGGCACCATCGGAGGATGTACGTGCCCACGGCGAACGCCATGGCCGACCCCGACGTCACGGCCTTTCTCGCGGCCCATCCGGTCGCACGCCTCGTGACCGTCGGGCCCGACGGTCGTCCTGACTCCACCCTGCTGCCCGTCATCGTCGACGGCGACCGCGTCGTCGGCCACCTCGCCAGGGCCAACGACCACTGGGCGCGCATCGCGCCCGGGTCGCCGGGACTCGTCGTCGTGGGCGGTGCCGACGCGTACGTCTCACCGGGGTGGTACGCCACCAAGGCCGAGCACGGACGCGTCGTGCCGACGTGGAACTACACCGAGGTGCAGCTGCGTGGCACCATGACCGTCCACGACGACCCCGACTGGGTGCTCGACGTCGTCACCCGGCTCACCGAGCGCCACGAGTCCGGGCGCGAGCTGCCGTGGTCCGTCGACGACGCCCCGCCGAAGTACGTCCGCGGGCGGTTGCGCGCCATCGTCGGCATCGAGGTCGTCGTCGAGTCGGTCGAGGGCAAGGCCAAGCTGAGCCAGAAC
Organism: Terracoccus sp. 273MFTsu3.1; assembly: GCF_000383675.1. Lineage (GTDB taxonomy): Bacteria > Actinomycetota > Actinomycetes > Actinomycetales > Dermatophilaceae > Terrabacter. The sequence goes on from NZ_KB911820.1 coordinate 760,763, forward strand.
CGGTCGGACGCCGACCGTGAGGGAGCGATCGCCGGCATGCGAGCCGAGGGTGCCGGCGCCGCGCTCGCGGTGGCCGACGAGATGGAGCGCGCCCTCCGGGGCTGAACGCCTCTGCGGCACAACGCCGCCCAGCCCATGCCGGACGCATCACCCGTGCACAGACGCCCCACAGGTGCCGACGCGAACGTGGGGACATGGACACGACACCCCGCCCCGGAACCGCTCCCTCGACCTTCCGTGCCACGCTCCGTCGTGGCCTCGGCGCCGCCGGCGCGGCCGTCGCCGTCGCCTTCGTCGGCACCACGGCCCTGGGCGCCGGGGAGGCGCACGCCGCAGGCGTCGCCGGCGGCCTGACTCCCGTCCGCACGGCGTCCGCGCCGACGCCGCACCCGCACCGCCACCACGCGGCTCACCCGGCCAACCTGCCGGCGGCCACGACCACGGCCTACCGCTACTCGTTCCGCGACGGCCAGCTCATCCGTCTCTGACCGCTCGTCCTCGGCCCGGCCGTCAGTGCGACGGGTCGAGCCAGGCGTGCACGAGCGGCACCACCGAGGCGCCCTCGCCGCTCGCCGACGCCACGCGCTTCATCGAGCCCGCGCGGATGTCGCCCGCCGCGAAGACGCCTTGGACCGTCGTCTCGAGGCTCTCGGGCGGCAGGCCGTCGCGCCACCGGTCCTGCGGCACGTCGCGGCCGGTCAGGACGAAGCCTCGCTCGTCACGGACCACCGCGTCGGGCAACCAGTCGCAGTGCGGCGCCGCACCGATGAGCAGGAAGAGGCCGCGGCACTCACGCCTCTCCTGCGTGCCGTCGGCGGTGTTGCGCACCGTGACCCACCCGAGCCGGCCTTCCTCGCCCGGCCCGCCCTCGACGACCTCCGAGCAGGCGAGGACGGAGATCCGGGGGTTGTAGGCGATCTCGCCGACGAGGTAGCTCGACATCGTCTCGGCTAGCGTCGCGCGGCGCACGAGGATCGTGACCGTCCGGGCGAAGCGGGCCAGGTGGATCGCCGCCTGCCCCGCCGAGTTGCCGCCACCGACGACGACGACGTCGGCCCCCTCCATCTCGCGGGCCGCGGTCATGGCGCTGCCGTAGTGCACGCCGAGCCCGACGAGGCGCTCGATGCCCGGGGCGTCGAGGCGGCGGTACTTCACGCCGGCCGAGACGACGACGGCCCGCGCGAGCAGGTCACCGCCCTCGGTGCGGAGGCGGTGCGGTGCGGGGACGCCGTCGGCATCCACCTCGCCGGGCACGAGTGACGTCACCGGCCAGCCGGAGAAGAACTGCGTGCCGAAGCGGATCGCCTGGTTGCGCGCCCGCTGGGCGAGCCGCATACCGCTGATGCCCCTCGGGAAGCCGTTGCGGATCATCGACGACGTGCCCGCCTGTCCGCCGACGGCCTCCGCCTCGAGCACGACGGTGCTCAGCCCCTCGGACGACGCGTAGACGGCGGCGGCGAGACCCGCAGGGCCGGCTCCGACGATCGCGACGTCGACGACCCGGTCGACGTCGACGTCGGCCGGGCGACCGTAGATGGCGGACGCGACGTCGCGCACGCTCCGCGCGCTGCCGACCCGCTGGTTGAGGTCCATGAAGAGCGGGAACTCCGGCTCGCCGCCCTCGGCCGCCACGAGGGCGAGCACGTGCCGGCCCTTCTCGCTCTCGGGCGCGTAGACGCGGTTGGGCAGGCCCATCCGGTCGAGGTAGTCGCGGATGCTCAGGGTCAGGGCGTCCTCGACGGGCGAGACGATGGCAACCGCCACGACCTCGGGCTCGGCCACGGTCGAGCCCCAGTCGGACAGCAGCTCGCAGATGGCGGTGTGGAACTCCTCGTCGCGCGCACCCCGCGGCGCGAGGAGGTAGGCGTCGTACTTGCCCTTGGCCATGCCGCCGCGCAGTCGCTCGGCGTCCTCGCGGAAGCTGGAGACGTGGGCCGCGATGACACGTCGCGCGGTCGGCACGCTCGAGCGCCACCAGTGGAAGGCCTCGAGCACCTCGGCGTCGGGAAGGCGTGACTCGGTGACGAACATCGCCACCTGGCCGCCCTCGGCGACGACACGCTTCGCGGCCAGCTTCGCCTCGTGGGCGGAGGTCGCGGTGGGCAGCTCGTAGTCGCGGGCGTAGCGCCCGAACTCGTCGAGCAGCTCGTCGCAGCGGGTCTCGGACACGAGGATGATCGCCGGCTTCACCCTGACGATCCTAGGAGCCCCGGCCCTCCTGGAGTATGCCGTCGCCTCGGTCCGTGACGACCGTGACGTCGTCGGGTGCGCTGAGCACCTCGACGTCACCGTCGGCGGAGACGGCGAGGTCGACGCGGCCGCCGCAGAATCGCAGTCCCTCGACGCGGAGTGCCCCGTAGGGAGCCGGTCGCACTGGAGAGAGACGCAGCGTGCGGGTGGCCGCGTCGGGTCGCGGGCGGAGCGCCACGGTGAGCAGCGCGACGGCGGACGCGGCGGACCACGCCTGCGGCCGGCACGACGCCGGGTAGGGCGTCGGCGCGCCGGCCAGCGCGAGACCCGAGTAGAGCTCGGGCCAGCGGTAGGAGAAGGCCTCGGCCGACGCGAGCAGGGTCCGTGCGACCTCGCTGGCCTCGGCGCCGAATCCCTCACGGGACAAGCCGATCGCCGTGATCGCGGTGTCGTGGGTCCAGATCGAGCCGGTGTGGTAGCCGATGGGGTTGAAGCCGCCGTTGCCCGTGCCGAAGGTGCGGACCCCGAAGTCGTCGAGCAGCTCGGGGCCGGTGACGGTCGCGGCCACGGCCGCGGCCTCGGCCGGGGTCAGGGCGCCCGTGCCGAGCACGTGGCCCATGTTGGACCCGAGCCCGTCGACCGCTCGGCCCGCGCCGTCGAGGGCGATCGCGAGGTGGTGGCCCGCGTCGGTGTCGACCCAGAAGCGCTCACGCAGCCGGCCCTCGAGGGCCGTCGCCGCGGCGCCGGCGGCGTCGGCCTCGGTGCCGTCGTCACCGAGCGACCGGTGGAGGCGCGCGGCCGCGCGGAGGGCCTCGACGGCATACGCCTGCGCCTCGACGAGCGCGATGGGGGCGTCGGCGACCGTGCCGTCGCGCCACCGGATCGAGTCGCCGGAGTCCTTCCAGCCCTGGTTGGCCAGGCCGGTGCCGGACGTGTCGAGGTACTTGAGCAGGCCGTCGTCGTCGGGCTGGCCGTCGCCGGTCAGCCACGCGACGGCGGACCGGAGGGCCGGCAGCAGGATGCGCGCCCGCTCGGGCGGCAGCCCCCAGTCGCACGCCTCGGCGAGCAGGCAGACCCAGAGGGCGGTCGCGTCGACGGTGCCGTAGTAGACCTGCGGCAGCGTCATGCCCGTGGTCGTGTCGCGGTGCACGTGGCGGCGCAGCTCGTGCGGGATCTTGCCGGGCGCCTCGCCCGTGACGGGGTCGTGCGTCCTGCCCTGGCGTCGGGCGAGAGTGTGCAACGTGCCCTCGGCCAGCGCGGTGCCGAAGGGCAGCAGCATGCGTGCCGTCCAGATGGAGTCGCGGCCGAAGAGCGTGAGGTACCAAGGGGTTCCGGCTGCGGCGAAGACGTGCTCGGGCGACAGCGGGTCGCGCAGGACGAGGTGTCGCAGGTCGTCGAGGCCGTGCTCGACCGTGCGCGCGAGCCGGTGGTCCTGGGCGGTGACGCGCACGTCGTCCCAGGCCAGTGCGTCGGAGCCGGGATCGGCGTCGAAGGCGGAGGCCTGCAGCCGCTCGGTGGTGACGCGGAGGCAGACGGAGGCCGTGCGGCCGGGCTCGACGACGAGCGTCGTCTCGAGCGCGACGGAGCCGTCGTCTCCCGGCCGCACGGCCACGGTGGTGCCCGCCGGGAGCCCCTCGAGGGCGACGGTCGTGCGGTGCCAGTCGTCGGCGAGGACGAGGCCGTCGGCCGTCGCGGTGGCCGCGGTGGCGGGACCGCTGAGGTGGCCGGACTTCACGGCGCCGATGTCGAGACCGTCACCGGCGACGACGAGTCTCACGGGAGCGTGCACCGTCTGCGCGGCCCGCGAGGTGATGGCGACGTGCTCGGTGAGGGTGCGGGCGCCCGACCCGAGCAGGCGCCTGCTGCGGAGCACCTCCACGGTCGGGTCGGGGCCGGGGTTGCCCAGCCCGCGCGCGGCTGCGGCGTAGTCGGCGCCGGCACCCGACGCGCGCTCGGCCACGAAGGCCGGGGTCTCGCCGGCGACCTCGAGGCGCAGGGTGCCGAGGATGCGTCGGTCGTCGACGTAGAGCCCCTGGCTCGTGCCGGGCCGCACGTCACCCGAGCGGTCCGAGAGCACCGTCGCGTTCCCGTCGACGACGATGGACAGCTCGTGCAGCCAGGGCTGGCGAGGGGGGAGCGGCGCGTCGCGCTTGGATCGTCGGGCGTTGTTCTCGCCTGATGGAGCGGGGCTCCGGGGTGTCGACAGGGGGTGTAGCTCTTCGTCGATCTTCATATGGCTCAAGCCTGTGCGCCGGGTGAACCGGTACCTGATGTGCCAACCGCAGCAAACGATTCGGCAGAGAGGCGCATCGCACAATCAGCAACCAGGTTCCTGAACGCCTCGTAACGTTCAGACTTTCGCAGATTCAATGCATTCTCTATGACCAGATAGATGATGAGTAGCGCGCTGGCAATGGCCAAGGGCCAGCGAATGTAAAGCGGTGCGTCGACGACGGAAGCTATGACTGGGCCAGAAAGTGCGATCGGCACTATGCTCGCGCACAATATGTTCACTTCCACCTCTACAGAGTCGATGTTCAAAGGCGGCGCCATCCGGCGAAGCCATAGTTTGGCGTAGACGAAAGCTTCATCGAAATCTCTGTGTCGAAGGAGAGCGGAAGGTTGAGTCGGATTTAGAATCAGTCCCAACGCGGGGTGGAGTCGCAGGGCGTCCTGACACGCTGCGGCGCCAAAGCCATTCTTCAGCGAAACCTGAGCACCTTCACAAGTGTCGCCCTGCAACGCAGTCTTGAAGATCTTCTTCGCCATCCGTGAACTAACCGACTTGAGGGCTCTCGGGAGTCGCTTGTCGCCGGTCGTCGGCGGAGTCTCTATGCTTCTGATGATCCTAAACCCTAGAGCGCGCGCCGTGTAACCGACAATAAAGCTTAGGCCGACAGCGCCGGCAAGAAATAGCGAACCGAAAGAAGTGCTTCCTTCTAGGGCCTTCGAGATGGTTGGGATTTGGAAAGCTTGAGTCCTTGAAAGCCAGAGGATCAAGAGCGACAGAACTATTGCGCCGGGCGCCAAAACGCTTACTGCCATTACCAATATGTACAGCGCCAAACGACGCCATCCGGAATCATCGGCATCTAGCGCGCTCATGTGCCCTCCCAGGTGTCACTTTCGTGGACTTCTCCCTGCAGCCTATGTGCCATCCGGTCGCGTCTGTGCTTGAGGAGCCTCAGCACTGTTCCGTGTGAGCCGGAGAGTGAGCCAGAGGCGGTGCGCGGTGATGACGGCGAGGGCCCAGGCGAGGCCGATGAGCCAGCCGGCGAGCACGTCGGTGAGCCAGTGGTGCCCGAGGAAGACACGGGAGAGCCCCATCGTGAGGACGAAGATCGTGCCGAGCGTGATCGCGAGAGTGCGCTGCCAGGCTGCCGTCGTCTCGATGAGGACGAGGTAGACGACGATCGTCGTCAGCACCGTGGCGTTGAGGGTGTGGCCGCTCGGGAACGAGGGCGAGACCTCGAGCGGCGGCACGGCGAGCGAGGCCGGTGGCCGCGCGCGGTCGACGACGTTCTTGCCGACGATCGTCATGGCGAGCGACCCGGTCGCGGCGATGACGGTGAGGACGATCGGCGTCCACCGGCGACGACGCCACGTGATGATCGCGACGGCGACGAGGGCGAGGATCGGCATGCCGACCGGACCCCCGACGTCGGTGAAGGCCGTCACGGCGGAGTCGAGTGCGGGGGAGCGGAGCGTGATCGCCGCATCGAGCACCGGCTGGTCGACGGCCGTCAGCCCATCGCGCCCGACGACACCCTCGTAGACCGTCTCGATGCCCTCGACGAGGGCGACCATGACGACGAGAGCGATGACGGCGAAGACGACGAATGCCACGTGGGCGGAGGACCATGAGGCGACGCGCCGTGCGGCGGGGCGTGAGAGGCGGGCCAGGGCGGCGAAGACGTCGACGAGCCACCGGCCGAAGCGGGTGTGCCAGGCGGTGAGGTCGCGCGCCCCGATCGTGTCGTCCGGGGTCTGCGGGCGCGTGAGCTCTGGCATGCCCCATCCTTACCCATGAGCGGCCGTCCGGCCGCAGTGGTATGCCGTGCGGCACGTCCCATTGAGACGTAAACCATTGTGGGACAGTCGTTTTCGTGTGGACGACTCTTGAACGTCAATTCGAACACGTGTACGATTGAGGGTATGGAGCAGAGTCGGAGCGTGCAGCAGATCGAGCGGGACTGGGACCACGTCGCGTCCCTGGCCGCCGACCTGCACGACGCGCACGCCCGGCTCGTCGACCTCCTCGTCGCTGTCCTCGCGGACGGGTCGTGGCAGGCGGCGGGGCTGCGCTCGCCCGAGCACTGGCTGATGCTCCGGGCGGGGCTGTCGCGGGGCCAGGCGGCCTCCATCGTGCTGCTGGCCCGCCGGGCGCTGGAGCTGCCCGACACCGTCGCGGCGTTGCGGGAGGGACGGATCAGCCTGGACCAGGCCGCGGTCGTGGCCCGGCACACCCCGGCCGCGTTCGACACGAGCGTGGCCCAGTTCGCCCAGCACGCGACGGTGACCCAGCTGCAGCGCACCGTCACCCGCTACGACTTCACCCTCCAGCCCGACAGCGTCGACGACCGCGGCCGCGGCCTGCCCGGCGAGATCCCACCCGACGAAAGCAGTGGGGGCAGCGCGGACGGTCCGGGTGCGCAGGAGTCTGCGGGCGGTGAGGATGCTGCGGGCAGGGTCGTGGTCGGGCGCGAGCCGGTGCCGGTCGAGCCGGCGCACCTGAGCATGGGCCTCGACACCGACGGACGGTTCCGGCTGCGCTACGACGCCCCCGCCGAGGTCGGCGCCCTCGTCGAAGCCGCGCTCGCCGAGGCCAAGGACCACCTCTTCCACATTCTCAGCACCGACATCCATGGCGAGGTCAGCGACGAGGAGCGGCGGGTCCTGAACGGGGACGTGCTGCACCCGACGTGGAGCGAGACCGACGGCGGCCGGCCCCGCGTCACCTGGGCCGACGCCCTCGTCGTGCTGGCCACCCGCTCCCTCGACGCCGCCACGACAGGCATCGACGGAACGGGCGGGGCGGGTGGTGCTACTTCGGGTGGCGCTGCGCGGCGGGCGCGGTACCGGGTGCAGGTCCACCTCGACACCGACGGCGGCTGGCTCACCGGACGACCCCGCCTGCCCCAGACCATCGTGAACGGCCTCACCTGCGACGGCACCCTGACCCCCGTCTGGGAGACACAAGGGCACCCCGTCAACGTCGGGCGCACCCAACGCGTCGTCCCGCACCGCACCCGCGTCCTGGTCCTGGACCGCGACCGCGGCTGCCGCTTCCCCGGCTGCGGATCGACCCATCACCTCGAGATCCACCACCTGACCCACTGGCGCGACGGCGGACCCACCGACACCGGCAACCTGCTCGCCCTCTGTCCGTTCCACCACGACGGACACCACCGCGGCGAGCTCACGATCACCGGCGACCCCACCCGCCCCGACGGGCTGACCTTCCACACCGACACCGGCCTGCTCATCGGCCCACCCCAGAGACCACCCCGACAAGCACCCCGACTCGCCCCGGCCCCCGACCCCGACGAGCAGAAGCCGCCAGAACAGCCGGACCGGCGCAGACCACCCGCCCGACTCGGGCGGCGCTACCCCGCCGCCACCGGCGGCACCCTGCACCTGCACCTCGTCGACTTCACCCCGACCTGACCTGTATGCAGGCGCGGTTCTCGTCGGCGCGACCCGCTCAGCGGTCGAAGAGCTGCTGGCCCACCCACGTGGAGAGGCAGAACGGGTGGCCTGCCGGGTCGGCGTAGACGCGACAGTGGTCGTTCGGCTGGACCTCGAGGAGCCGGGCCCCGGCTGCCGTCGCCCGCGCGCCGCTCTCGGCGAGGTCGTCGACGAAGAAGTCGAGGTGCAGCTGCATCGGCGCGGACCCGCCCGGCCAGGTCGGCGGCTCGAAGTCCTCGACCTGCTGGAACGCGATGAGCGCGCCACCGGTGCTGACGGCGGCCCAGTGCGACGTGCCCTTGGCGACCCCGCCGGTGAGCTCCGCGTAGAAGTGCGCGAGCGCCAGGGCGTCGGGAGCGTTGACCGTGGTCCCGTCGAAGCGGATCGTCCCGGACATCAGCGCTCCGGGCTCTCGTAGGCGGGGGTCAGGGCCGTCCAGCGCTCCTGCCACGCGGGCGCGGCTGCCTCCGACGACCAGCCGCTCTCGTGGGCCGGGCCTCCGGTGGCGAGTGACCGCGCGAGGTCCTCGAGGTGCACCTGCCAGCCTGCCCCGTAGAAGTGAAGCTGGCCGACCGGCAGGCCGCGCTCCTCGACGACGAGTCGGGTCTGGTCACCTTCGGCCGTGAGCCAGGCCTCGATCTGGCTCTCGTCGTCGGTGCCCGGCTCGGTCGTGAGCAGCAGGTGGTGGGGCGCGTCGCAGACCTCGACCGTCGCCGGTCCGGTCCACGTGCTCGTGAAGATGGCGTGCACCGTCCCACCCACTCGCAGGTCCCCGGAGACCTCGGCGATCCACCGGGCCAGCCGATCGGGGTTCGTGCACGCCTCCCAGAGGTCGTCGATGTCCGTGTCGTAGACGTCTTCCACGCGGACCGCGCCGCGGGTGTCGTCGAGGGCGCGCATCGTGCCGATGATCTTCACTTCCGTGCCTTCTTTCCTCGTGCGATCTCCGTGTGCAGGGCATCGAGCCGGTTCTGCCACAGGGTGCGGTAGCCGTCCAGCCACTCGTCGACCTCGACGAGCGGCTCCGGGCGCAGGCTGTAGATCCTGCGCTGCGCCTCCTGGCGCACGTCGACGAGCCCGGCCTCGCGGAGCACCCGCAGGTGCCGGGACACGCCCGGTCGGGCGATCGGCAGGGCGTCGGCGAGCTCACCGGCGGTCGCCGGGTGGTCGCGCAGGATCTCCAGCACCGTGCGTCGGCTCGGGTCGCTCAAGGCTTGCAGCACCGCGTCCATGCCATGAATGTACCCAATCAGTTATGTACCCGCAAGGGTAATAAACCCGAGAGCCACGCTCCGTGGTAGGAACGAGGCGTGCCGATCCTGCCCGCCCAGCGTGATCCGCGGTTCATCACGATCCGACGCGGAGGCACGCTGACGGACGAGCACCACCGGCTCCTGGCCGAGTGGGCCCTCGTGTGCGCCACGCACGTGCTGCCACTCTTCGAGTCCGCGCTCCCGGACGACACCCGTCCGCAGGATGCCATGGAGGTCGCTCGCGCGTGGATCAGGGGCGAGGCGCCGATGCGTGATGCGCACCGGGCAGCCTTCCAGGCCAACGCTGCCGGCCGCGGCAAGGACGACTCCGTGAAGTTCGCGGCACTGTCGGTGGGGCAGGCGGTCGCGGTGGCCCACGTCGCCGCGCACGAGCTGGGCGCTGCGGCATACGCCATCCGAGCGGTCAGCGCGGCGGCGCCGGGCGGGGAGGCCGAGCGCGCCCGGCTGGCCGAACGTGACTGGCAGCGTGAGCAGCTGCCCGCCGACATCCGTGACCTCGTGCTCGACGACCAGCGTCGCCGTAGCGCCATCTGCTGGCACGTCTTCGACGACTGAGTCGCCTGTCGTCAGCCGCCGAAGTCCTGCGTCCAGTAGTAGCGGTAGGGCCCGCCGACCGCCGAGCCGACCCCGATGGCCGTGTAGCGGCAGTTGAGGATGTTGGCCTTGTGTCCCGGGCTCTTCATCCACGCGTCCATGACGGCCTGGGGCGTCGGGTAGCCGGCCGCGATGTTCTCGCCGATGATCGATCCCGTGTAGCCCTGGGCCCGGATGCGCTGCGCGAAGGTGCGTCCGTCGAGGCTCGTGTGGGAGAAGTAGCGGCGCTTCGCCATGTCGATCGAGTGCGCCTGGGCCGCTCGCGAGAGCCGCGCGTCGAGCACGAGGGCGCGGCACCCGACCTTGGCCCGCTGCACGTTGACGAGCTGGATGACCTGGTTCTGGACGCTCACCGTCGCCGCCTCGGCCGGCTGCGACGAGCCGATCGCCGGCGTGACCGCGAGCGCGGCCGCAGCCGCGACGACGAGGCCGACGCGGGTGCGGGTGGGAGTGCTGGCGGGGTGCATGGGTCCTCCGAGGTGACTGCGGGCGTATGCCGTCCAGCCACGGTACGGAGGACAGCGGCCGCTTGTCGACAAAACGGACAAACCAACCACCCGCAGACGCGTCAGCCGTGGCGCGCCCGGTGGTCCGCTCGCCAGTCGGTGTACGCGGTGACCTCCTCGACGGCGTCCCAGGCCGCCTTGAACACCTGGGCCGCCGCGGCCTTCTCCGGGTCCTCCGGTCCTCGCGGCAGCTCGCTCCGACCGTGGGCGCCGCTCCCACGCCGGCTGTCGGGGACCGGCCCGTCGTACTTGCGGCCTCCCGGGTGGTTCGCGTAGCGGCGAGCCCGGGTGTAGCCCATCTGGAGGAACTTGCGCGCCATGTCGGCGCCGACGAGATCACCGGCCGCGACGTACTCGTCGAAGCGGGAGCGGATCGCCGCAGCGCTCTCGCGGGCCACCTCGGCGGTGCGGAACCGCCACAGCGGCAGCAGCTCGTCCTTGTAGGGCTGCACACGCAGCACGCCCTGCTCGCCGCGGCCGACGCGGTAGTTCTCGGGATGCGCGCGCAGGTCGAGCGACTCGAGGTCGAGTCCGGCATACGGGTCCGGCGTCACGCGCCCATTCTGTCGCGGGTCGGAGCGATGGCGCGATCGTCGCCGCCCAGGCCGTCGCCGTGCTCGTCGTCGTCGCGTCGACGACGGGCTGAGCCGCGCGCCGTCGGAGCCATCGTCACCACCCGTGGCTAGCGTCGACGTCATGACCTTCGACGTGCGACCCGCCACCCTCGCGCGGTTCGACGACGTCGCGACGATGCTCGCGCCGAAGAACCCGTCCTCGACCGTGTGCTGGTGCTTGAGCCACCGTCTCGACTCGAGGACGAGCAGGGGACTCGTCGGCCCCGAGCGTGGCGAGTTCGTCCGTGAGCTGACGCGTCGCCCGGTCGCCCCCGGCGTGCTCGCCTACGACGGCGACGAGGTCGTCGGCTGGGCCGCGCTGGCGCCGCGCTCCGAGCTGCCCTTCGCCCGCTCGGCGAAGATCCCGCACGTCGACGACGTCGCCGTGTGGTCGATCTGGTGCATCCGGGTCCGCGCCGGCCACCGCGGCCGCGGCATCTCCCTGCCGCTCCTCGAGGGCGCCGTCGACTACGCACGCGACCGTGGCGCCCCGGCCGTCGAGGGATACCCCGTCGACAACCGCGGGAAGAAAGTCGACCTCACGATGGCGTACGTCGGCACACGGGCCCTCTTCGAGCGGGCGGGCTTCGCCAAGGCAGCCGAGACGACCTCCGTCTCCGGCGGCTTCCCCCGCGTCGTCATGCGCCGGTCGCTGTCCTAGGGTCGCGGCATGACGGTCGTTGGTGCTGACGGGCTCGCCCGCCCCACGTGGGCCTCCGTGGACCCTCTGCTCATGGACTACTACGACACCGAGTGGGGGGTGCCGATCCGCGATGAGCGAGGCCTCTACGAGCGGATCTGCCTCGAGGGCTTCCAGGCCGGCTTGTCGTGGGCGACGATCCTGCGCAAGCGCCCGAACTTCCGGGCGGCCTTCGCCGACTTCGACCCCGACGTCGTGGCGACCTACACGGAGGCCGATGTCGAGCGGCTGCTCGGCGATGCCGGCATCATCCGCCATCGCGGCAAGATCCAGGCGACGATCACCAACGCCCGTGCCACGATCGCGCTGCGCGACGAGGGCGGTCTCGTCGACTTCGTCTGGGGCTTCCAGCCGGCCGACACCCCGCGCCCGAAGGACCATTCCGAGGTGCCGACCGTCTCCGACGAGAGCAAGGCGCTCTCCAAAGCCTTGCGCAAGAAGGGTTTCGCCTTCGTCGGCCCCACGACGATGTATGCGTTGATGGAGGCCGTCGGCATCGTCGACACCCACCTCATGGGCAGCCACCGGCGGGGCAGCTCGGGCGTCTGGCCCGCCTAGCCCTCAGCGAAGGATCGCCGTGGCCGCGTTGTGGCCGGGGATCGCGCTGACCCCGCCTCCGCGCCGGGCCCCCGCACCGCCTAGCAGCACGTTGTCGTATGCCGTCTCGACGCCCCACGTGCCCACCTCGGAGTCCCGCTCGGCCCAGGGCCACTGCAGCGAGCGGTGGAAGATGTTGCCGCCGGGCAGGCCCACCGACTGCTCGAGGTCGACCGGGCTCTTGACCTCGATGCAGGGGTTGCCGTTGCCGTCGCGGGCGAGCACCGACTCGATCGGCTCGCCGAGCACCGAGTCGAGCGAGCGCAGGGTCGCGGCGAGGGCCTCCTTCGTCGCGGTCTCGTTGTCGGCGCGGAAGAGGCGGGCTGGCAGGTGCAGGCCGAAGAGGGTCAGCGTCTGCGCATCCGTCGCGGCGAGCTCCGCGCCGAGGATCGAGCGGTCCGAGAGGGTGTGGCAGTAGATCTCGCACGGCGGCAGGTCCGGGATGCGCCCGTCGCGCGCGGCGGCATACGTCCGCTCGAGCTGGCCGTAGCCCTCGTTGATGTGGAAGGTGCCGGCGAAGGCTGCGGCCGGGTCGACGGCCGCGTCGCGGAGGCGGGGGAGGCGCGTCAGCAGCATGTTGACCTTGAGCTGCGCGCCCTCGACGTCGGGCTCGGTGTCGACCGGTGCCGCACCCGCAGCCGCGAGGAGGCGGTTGAGGACGGTGGGCGCGCAACCGGCCACGAGGGTGCCACCGACGGCGCTGCCACTGCCGGCGCTCCCGCCGGACCAGGCGACCTCGCCCGTCGAGGGGTCGACGGACGTGACCTCGGCGCCGGTGATGATCGTCGCGCCGGCCGAGACCGCTGCTGCCGCAAGGGAGTCCGTGAGTGCTCCCATGCCGCCGACGGGGACGTCCCAGTCACCGGTGCCGCCACCGATGAGGTGGTAGAGGAAGCAGACGTTCTGACGCAGGTCGGCCTCGCCGAGCGAGGCGAAGGTGCCGATGAGGGCGTCGGTGGCGATGATGCCGCGGAGGGTGTCATCGTCGGTGACCGACTCGATGAGCTCGCCGATGGGACGCGTCGTGAGGGCGTCGAAGAGGTCGGCGTCGCCGGAGAGCGCACGCACCTCGTCACGCGAGCGCAGCGGTTCGAGGACCGTCGGGAAGACGCGCGCCGCGACGTCGGCCATCCGGCCGTAGAAGTCGCTCCACCCGGCGTACGCGTGGTCCCCGCCGGTGAGCGCGCGGAAGGCGGCGCGCGTCGCCTCCTCGTCACCGTGGTCGACGAGGAGGCCGCGGTCGGGATCCGACGGGACCGGCGTGTACGACGAGAACCGCCTCCGGATGAGCCGCAGGTCGAGGTCGAGGTCGGTGAGCACCTGACGCGGCAGCAACGAGACGAGGTAGGAGTAGCGCGACAGCCGCGCGTCGACCCCCTCGAAGGCCCGGGCGGACACGGCAGCGCCGCCCACCTGGTCCGATCGCTCGAGGAGGAGGACGGTCCTTCCCGCGCGGGCCAGGTAGGCGGCGGCCGTGAGGCCGTTGTGACCGGCCCCGATGATGATGTCGTCGTAGCGCACCCGGTCAGACTAGGTGCCGTGCCCGGGCGACGCCCGACGACCTCACCACTGCTTCACCGCTGAGCCGCGGACCTCCTCGCGGCGTCCTGACGGGCCGAGTAGAGCCGGTCGGCGGCGTCGATGCTCGCGCGGCTGTTCAGGTCGACCCCGGCGCGGGCCGCGGCGGCGCGGGCCGCGGGCGTCGTGAGGTCGGGAGCGACGAAGCGCTCAGGGGTGATCGTGCGGTCGACGGCCGCATACCGCCTCGCGTCCCGGGCCAGGGAGTCGGCGGATGCCGTGGCCTTGGCCTCGGCCTGCGACGCCGACAGCTTGAGGGCGAGCCCGAAGGCGGGCTTCGTGACGACGGCGTAGCCGTCCCGGTGACCGGCGACGTTGGGGTGGTAGCTCTCGCCGACCGGGTTGGACAGGCCGTTGAGCCACTCGACGCTGTCGCACACGGCGTGCCCGACGAACTTCGAGGTCGGGTTGACGAAGGTGAACCCGGCGTTGGCCGCGGCGCTGGCCGTCCTGGAGTTGAGCAGGTCGGCCGTCGCGTTGAGGCGCGACTCCTCGGTGGGTGAGAACCACGTGAAGGCGTTGCAGTCCTCGCCGTTGAAGATGCGCGGGTAGCCGACGACGATGACGCGGGCGTTCGGGGCCTTGGCGCGGATCGAGGAGTAGAGCGTCGCGAGGCGCCCCGGGATGGTGTTGTTGATGGTGCCCTGGGCCGTGTCGATGGCGCCGTTGCAGTTGCTGAGCCAGCTCGGCTGCGCGCACGTCGTCAGGACGCTCGCGAAGCCGGCGTCGTTGCCGCCGACCGAGATGGTGACGTATGCCGTCGTGCTCGACAGTGCGGACAGCTGGGTGTTCGTCACGTCGGCGACCGTCGCGCCGGAGCACGCGCGGAACGTCAGTGCCAGCCCGAGGGCCGAGGCGTCGAGCGACGGGTAGGCGTAGACGGATCGCTGGCACGACGTGCCGTCGCTGATGTACGTCCGGGTCCCGGTGCCCGAGGAGTAGGAGTCGCCGAGGGCGACGTAGCCCGTGCCCGCGGCGACGGCCGGGGCGCCGAGGGCGAGGGCGGCTCCGGCTCCGACGAGGGCGGAGAGACCGGCCCCGAGGGCACGCCGGCGGGTGGATGACATGACGGACCTGCTCTTCACGACACACTCCTTTGTGGGTGGAAGGCTTGCTGACGCCGAGCACTGCAACCTGCCGGGGCGCCGGCCGCCGGCCACGCTGTGCCCTGCGTCACACGTCCCGCTACCGGACAGTAGGGGTACCGTGCCCGACCCGCGAGCCGAACGGCAGCCGGACGCTCCGGCTCGTCAGGACGGCGCCTCGCGACGGTCCCCGAGAAGGCTGCCGAGCCATTGCGCGTGGGGGTCGACGTCGACGAGCAGGGCCTTGACGAGCAGCGTCAGCGGGATGGCGAGCACGGCGCCGATGCCGCCGAGCAGCACGGACCAGACGACGAGCGACAGGACGGTCACGACCGTCGAGAGGCCCACCTCGTCGCCGACGATCTTCGGCTGGATGACCGACTGGATGATGAGGTTGATGACGCTGTAGACCACGACGACGAGGGCGAACAGGCTCCACCCGCCCTCGAGCAGCGCGAGGATCGCCGGTGGCACGAGACCGATGACGAAGCCGATGTTGGGGATGTAGTTCGTGATGAAGGCGAGCAGGCCCCAGAGGAGCGCGCCCGGCACCCCGACGAGCCACAGGAACATGGTGTCGAAGACGGCGACGATGGCCCCGAACACCGTTGCCACCACGAGGTATCGGCGGGTGCCGTGCGTGAAGGACGTCATCGCCGACACGAACGCAGGGCGCTCGGTGCGGAGGGTCGTGAGGGTCTCGGAGAAGCCCCGGGCGTCCATCGCGGAGAAGAGCACGAGCGCGAGGACGAAGACGAGGTTCGTCACGAGCGACAGGATGTCCGAGAGCAGCGACGTGATGAGCGCGCTGACGCGCCCGAGGTCGAAGGACGAGGCGATCGCCTGCGTCTGCTCGGGCTTGACCCCGCGAGCGGCGAGCCAGTCGGTCACGTCGGCGACGAGGGCCGCGAGGTCGTCGGCGTACTGGGGCAGGAGGCCCGCGAGCTCGGCGCCGGACACGACGACGAGCAGGGCGAGCCCCACGATGCCGACGTAGATCGCGAGGACGACCGCGAGCGTGCCCAGCCAGTGGGGCAGCCCGCGCCTGACCATGGCGTTGCGCACCGGGAAGGCCGCGATGGTCAGGACGAGGGCGAGGAAGAGCGGCCCGAGGATGCCCGAGACGAGGTGGATGCCGAAGGCGACGACGAAGCCGGCCGCGAGCGCCACGAGGATGAGCACCCCACGCGGCATCGCGGGAACCGCTCGCATCGCCGGAGCGATCCCGGACGGCGCCTCGGGGACCGGAGCCTCGGGGACCGGAGCCTCGGGGTCGCCCGCCCTCGGCACGTCCGTTCCGCTCATGCCTGTCATGTCACCACCGGGGCGCACGGCGGGCGTCACCCCGTCGGGGTGATGCCCCCGGCGCGGGCACCCCGGAGCATGAAGGCGAGCGGTGCCGGTCGCGACTCCGCCACGAACCGGGAGGAGTCCCATGTCGACTGCGACGACAGGGCCGATCGGGCCAGTGGACCTGGCGGTCATCGGCTTCCGCGGAGAGCTGCGGCAGGACGGCATACGCGACGCGGTGGCGCGAGCCGTCGACAAGGGCGCGGTCCGGGTGCTCGACGTGCTCCTCGTCCGCAAGGACGACGACGGCAGCGTGCGGATGTTCGACGCCGAGTCGCCCGAGGGCGCCGAGGAGCTGCTCGGCTTCCCGACGGTCATGCCCGATCTCGTCGGTGAGGAGGACGCGCTGGCGATCGCGGCCGAGATGGACCCGGGCACGACGGTGCTCGTCATCGCCTGGGAGAACGCGTGGGCCGCCGACATCGCGGCCGAGGTGCGCGAGCTGGACGGGCGGCTGCTCGTCCTGGAACGCCTGCCGCGTGAGGACATCGAGCTGGCGCTCAGCGCCATCGCGTCGAACGAGGAGGGGTCATGAGGGGACGCAGGGGCCGGCCCGGTCTGCTGGGTGTGGCGGCCCGTACGGCTGTCGTGGCCGGCACCGCCACCGCGGTGAGCGGCAAGGTGCAGCAGGGCCAGCAGGCCAAGGCACAGCAGGCCGCGGACGCCGAGGCCTTCCGACAGCAGCAGGCCCAGGCGACCGCTGCCCAGACGGCCCCGCCGCCCCCGCCGCCCCCGCCGGTCGCGTCCGCAACGGACGACATGCTGAGCTCGCTCGAGCGCCTGGCGGCCCTGCACGCGCAGGGCATCCTGACCGACGAGGAGCTGGCGCAGCAGAAGGCCCGCATCCTGGGCTGAGTCCGACGACACAGCGCGCGCCGGACCGGTCATGGCGCGCCCGCGGTCGTGCTTCGGCCTAGGCTGAACGCGTACTCGTGTCGGACGAGGTGACCGACGGTGTCCGACGAGACCGTGACGCAGGAGGATGACCGTGGGCTTCCCGGAGAACGTGCTCGCCAAGGGAGAGAAGGTCGAGCGCGACCTGCACCCGCACTGGCTCACCGTCGTCGTGCCCACGATCTTCGGCCTGCTGCTGGCCGCGGCCTGCATCACCGTCGCCCGAGCCACCCCCGACGACGACACGGGCAACCGGATCCAGTGGATCGCCGTGGCGGTGTTCGTCCTCGTCGCCGTCCCGGCGGTCTTCGTGCCCTACCTGCGCTGGCGCACGACCCACTACGTCATCACCTCGCACCGCGTCATGGTGCGCCGAGGCATCCTGACGAAGAACGGCAAGGACATCACGCTCTCGAAGATCACCGACGTCAGCTTCCAGCAGACGGTGATGGACCGGATCATCGGCGCGGGCTCGCTCCACATCGAGTCCGCCGGCGACAGCCCCGACGAGAACCTCACGAACATCCCGCGCAGCAACGAGGTCCAGCAGCTCATCAACCGCCTCATCGACGAGGACGACCTGCGGCGGCGCACCCACGGCCGCGGCACGGTCGACACCCCCGGCTCGGACCCGGCCTTCGCGGCCGGCGACGACGGCTACAGCGAGGACACGACGGCGATCCCACGCCAGCGGCCCGAGCGGCCCGAGCTCGCGGAGGAGCGTCGCCGCCCGCGCGACCTCGGTGACGGCAGCGACCAGTCGCTCTGAGCCCGTCGCCGTCCCCTGCCGCACGGCAGGCGCGTGTGGCATCGTCGGGTCATGACCTCCACTGTCGACGAAGCCGGTGTGACCGCGACCTACCGGGCGGCCCGGGACGAGCTGCTCGCCCTGCGTGGTGACCACGCCCGTGCCGTCCGCGAGTTCACCTTCCCCGACGTGGGAGACCGCTGGAACTGGGGCGTCGACTGGTTCGACGCCGTCGCCCGGGGCAACGACGGCGCCTGCCTGACGATCGTCGAGCAGGACGAGTCGTCTGCGTCGTACTCCTGGGACGAGATGGCCCGCCGCTCCGACCAGGTGGCCGCGCACCTCGCCACCCTCGGTGTGCGCCGCGGTGACTCGGTCATCCTCATGCTCGGCAACCAGGTCGAGCTGTGGGAGTCGATGCTCGCCGTCATCAAGCTCGGCGCCGTCGTCATGCCGACGACGACCGCCGTCGGCCCGGGCGACCTCGTCGACCGGATGGAGCGCGGCGCCGCCCGAGCCGTCATCACCAACGCGTCCGAGGTGCACAAGCTCGACGACGTGCCGGGCGACTACGTCCGCGTCGCCGTCGGTGGGGCCGACCCAGCCGGGACCGCCACGGCCGGCTGGGAACGCCACGAGGCGGCATACGACCTCGAGATCCCGCCCACCGAGCACCCGGGCACGGCGCCCGACGACCGGATGCTCCTCTACTTCACGTCGGGCACGACGAGCCGTCCCAAGCTCGTCGAGCACACCCAGCGCTCCTACCCCGTCGGGCACCTGTCGACGATGTACTGGATCGGGCTGCAGCCCGGCGACGTGCACCTCAACATCAGCAGCCCGGGATGGGCCAAGCACGCGTGGTCGTCGTTCTTCGCACCGTGGGCGGCCGAGGCGACGGCGTTCGTCTACAACTACAGCCGGTTCGACCCGGCTGCCCTGCTGCGGGTCCTGCGCACGCACGAGGTCACCTCGATCTGCGCGCCGCCGACGGTGTGGCGGATGCTCATCAAGAGCGACCTGTCGGGCGGCCCGGGGTCGCTGCGCGAGGTCATCGGTGCCGGCGAGCCGCTCAACCCCGAGGTCATCGCGCAGGTCGAGAAGGCGTGGGGCCTGACGATCCGCGACGGCTACGGCCAGACCGAGATGACGGCTGCCGTGGGCAACACCCCCGGCTCCACCGTCAAGCCCGGCTCGATGGGTCGGCCGCTCCCCGGCTGCCCGGTCGTCGTCGTCGACCCGATCACGAACGTCCTCGTCACCGAGGCCGACGCGGCCGGCAACCGTGAGGGCGAGATCTGCCTCGACCTGTCGCAGCACCCCGTCCCGCTCATGACCGGCTACCAGGGTGACGAGCAGCGCAACGCCGACGCCATGGCGGGCGGTTTCTACCACACGGGCGACGTCGCCTCGGTCGACGCCGACGGCTACATCTCCTTCGTCGGACGCACCGACGACGTCTTCAAGGCGAGCGACTACAAGATCAGCCCGTTCGAGGTCGAGTCGGTGCTCATCGAGCACCCGGCCGTCGCCGAGGCCGCCGTCGTGCCGGCGCCCGACCCCGTGCGCCTCGCCGTGCCCAAGGCGTACATCGCCCTCGCCCCCGGCCACGAGCCAGGCGAGGCCGTCGCGCGCTCGATCCTCGCCCACGCCCGCGAGAAGCTCGCGCCGTGGCAGCGGGTCCGGCGGATCGAGTTCTTCGAGCTGCCCAAGACGATCTCGGGCAAGATCCGCCGGGTCGAGCTGCGTGGCCGCGAGACCGACCTCGAGGCGGCCGGCGCCGACCAGCCCGACAACGAGTGGCGCGACGACCAGTTCCCCGACCTCAAGGGGTGACGGACAGCCCGGACGGTGCGGCAGGGGTCGTCGTGCCCGACGGGGTCGGGTCGTCCGAGGCGAGCGGCAGCGACCGCACCGTCGTCTCGTCGATGCGGCTGCAGATGCGCTTGGCCGGGTCCGGCTGGTCCTGACCGGGCTGCTGGACGGTCGGTGCGGCGGGCCGGTAGGGGTCGATGCGGGCGCCGCTGATGACCTGCACGCTGTCGTAGGCGGGGCGGCCCTCGAGGAGGTTACGGAAGGAGTAGCGGGTCAGCGAGGTCAGCTCGCACGACGTGCCGAACTGCGCGATGTCGAAGGAGTACGGCTGCCCGTCGAGCTCCTGCCCCGGGCCCTCGGAGTAGTGCGAGACGACCCCGCCACCGGTGAAGGTGCCGACCTGGATCCGGTTGCCCTCGATCGCGGGGGTGTGCATGTGCCCGTTGATGAGCAGGCGTCCCCGCTCGACCTGCTCGGCGGCATACGGCTCGTGCGTCACGACGACGTCGGGCTCGGGCTGACCGGCGACGGCCGCGTTGTAGCGGTCGGCCGCGGGCTTGGCCTTGGCCGTCGGGTCGGCGTTGTCGTCGCCGAAGTAGCGCGGGTCGTTGAAGCCGGTGATGCGCAGCCCGTGGAAGGTCAGCTCCCGCAGCGACCCGGCGGCGTCCTCGAGGAGCACGACGTTGGGGATGCGCGCGAGGCGGGCGACGACGGCACGGTCGCTCGCCGACGACTGGTCGTGGTTGCCGCTCGTGAAGATGTAAGGGACGCCGAGCGACTGGATGGACCGGTAGAGGCCCGCCGCGTCGCCCTCCTGGACGCGCCCGAAGTTGACGAGGTCGCCGCTGTCGATGACGGCGTCGATGTCCTCCTCCGCGATGATCGTGCGCATCAGGGCGTACTGGTTCGCGCCGTGGATGTCGGAGACGAGCAGCAAGCGCGCCGAGACGGGCTCGTTGACGTTGCCGGCGACGTACTTCTGCTGGAGCGCCTGCGTCACCGCGAGGAGGTTGCGGAAGTAGGGCGTCACCTGGGTGGCGCGCGCCTCGACGTCGGCGAGCAGGCCGGCGTTGCGCTGGACGACGCCGAGGACGCCGCTCGTGCGGTACTCCGCGAAGCGGCTCGGCTGGTAGGTCAGGGCGATGCCGCCGAAGGTCACGGCCGTCGCCACGACCATCGCCGACGCGACGAAGAGGACGTGGTGGCGACGGGTGGTGCGCTGCCGGATGTAGTGCGAGGCCAGGGCGAGGAGCACCGCGATCGCCGTCGCGCCGAGGACGAAGCGGATGCCGACGCCGACCGCCGCCTGGGCGATCGCCGACGAGATCTCGTCGGGCGAGGGTTGAAGCGCCTTGATGTCGACGTCGGGCCGGGTGAAGAGGTTGGTGATCTCCTCGCGCACCGCGACCTGCACGTCGAGGCCGGGCGCGACGATGGGAGAGGCGAACTGGACGTCGACGTCACCGACGATCGTCGGCGCGTGGAGCACGGGGGAGTGGCGCGGCACCGGGTCGAGCCGCAGGACGGCGCGGTACTGCGACGTCTCGGCGACGGTCGGCGCGAGGTTGGTCGCGGCCACGCCGCCGAGGTAGCAGGCCGCGAGCACCGCGAGCCACTTGAGCACGTGCGAGGCCCGGCGCAGCCAGGGGCTGTCACCGGTCAGCAGGTCGCCCACCTGTCGCATCGCCTCACCCTAACCGGACCGGGACGTGTCACCCGGAGGGCACCGCCCGTTCACGTGCGGGTGGTGCGATGGGGTGGTCAGCGCATCGCAGCGAGGGGGAGTCATGGGGTCGACTCGTCGCAAGGCCGTCGTCGTCACGGCGCTCATGGCGTATGCCGTCCTGCTCGCCGTCGGGCCACGTGTCCTCGGCGGGTCGGCCGGGGTCGTCATCCTCGTGGCGAGCTTCGTCGTGGGCTTCGCCTGGCTCGTGCTGCTCGTCGCTCCGTGGGCGGCACGAGGGGCGGCGCGCGGCCGCGACCGTAGTCTGAGGCCGTGAGCCTCGAGCACCGACCGAACCGGATCATCCTCGTGCGGCACGGCGAGTCCGAGGGGAACCTCGACGACACGATCTACGAGCGGGTCCCCGACCACCGGATCGGCCTGACTCCCAGGGGTTTCGAGCAGGCACGCCAGACGGGCGCCGCCATCCGCGACCTGCTCGACGGGGAGTCGGTCGAGGCCTACGTCTCGCCCTACGTCCGCACGCGGCAGACCCTCGATGCGCTCGGACTGCCGGTCGCCGAGCGGGACGTGCGGGTGGAGCCGCGCCTGCGGGAGCAGGACTGGGCCAACTTCCAGGACCCCGTCGACATCGCGGAGCAGAAGGCCGAGCGGGACCTCTACGGCCACTTCTTCTACCGCTTCAGCCACGGCGAGTCCGGGTCGGACGTCTACGACCGGGTGTCGACGTTCCTCGAGTCGATGCACCGCAACTTCGAGACGCCGGCCGCGCCGCGCAACGTCGTCATCGTGACGCACGGCCTGACGATGCGCCTCTTCTGCATGCGGTGGTTCCACTGGAGCGTCGACTACTTCGAGTCGCTCGACAACCCGGAGAACGCCCAGCCGGTGGTGCTGCTGCGCCAGAAGGACTTCCGCTACAGGCTCGAGTCGCCGTTCACGCAGTGGAACACCGACGTCGTGCCGACCGAGCGCGAGCGCTCGAGCTGGCTCTAGCCCCGTCAACCCGCCACGTGGCGGGTTGACGCGGTCCCTCAGCCCTCGGCACCGCAGCAACCCGCCATGTGGCGGACTGTCGTGTGGTGCGGCGCCCGACGTCAGAGGTACTGGCCGGTGGGCCCGGGCTCGCCGGGGTGGGGCTCACCGGGCTGCATGCCCGGGGGCGTGCCGTAGGTGCTGCCGGGGCCGGGCGGCAGGGCGCGCATCTGCTGGAGCTGCTGCTGCGCCGCCATCTGCTGCGCGACCAGCGCGGTCTGGATGCCGTGGAAGAGCCCCTCGAGCCAGCCGACGAGCTGGGCCTGGGCGATGCGCAGCTCGGCATCGCTGGGCGAGTCGTCGCGGAACGGCAGCGCGATCCGGTCGAGCTCGGCGACGAGCTCGGGAGCGAGACCGTCCTTGAGCTCCTCGATGGAGCGGTGGTGCACGTCGGCGAGGCGACGGCGCCCGGCCTCGTCGAGGGGCGCGTTGCGCACCTCCTCGAGCAGCTGCTTGATCATCGACCCGATGCGCATCACCTTGGCCGGCTCCTCGACGAGGTCGGCCGGGTTGGTGCGCTCCCGCTCGCGCCGCTCCTCGCGTCCCTCCGGGTGGGCGTCCTGTCCGTCGGGGCGGTCCTCGCCCTGGGCGTCCGCGACGCCCATGCCGTCGGGCGTGACGACGACGATGCGCGGCTCGTCGCGCGGGGAGTCGGTGTCGGTGCCCTGGCCCTGTCGGCTCGCGTCGTCGCTCATGCGCACCATCCTGCCTCACCCCGCCGGTCCCAGGGGTCGGGGCCCGTGCGTCCCCCGTCAGGTCGCACGGGCCCCGAGATCATGGGGTATGCCGCGTGGTGGAGTCACGTGGTCACGTGGCGTCACGTCGCCTCAGGTGGCTCGGCGCACCACCACCGGGGCTCGGCGGATCGAGACCCACGCGAGCGCAGCCGCCACCATGGGCACGAGCAGCACCGGCGCCAGGATCTGCACCCAGGGGATGCTGATGATGACGCTGTCGTAGCTGACCTCCGGGCCGGCGTACGAGGCGGTCAGGATCCGTGAGGCTGCGACTCCCGGTGCGAGGCCGACGAGGACGCCGAAGACCGACCCCACGAGCGCGAGGTAGCCGGCCTGTGACGCGCCGAGGGCACGGCGAGTCGTTCGCGTGGCTCCGACGGCCGCGAGGGTTCCCAGCATCGGTGCCGCCTCGGCCTGTCCCAACGCCGTGGCGATGAGCGTCGCCACGAGGATGATGAGCGCGATGACCGCGATGACGATCCCGATGATGAGGGCATCGTGACGCTGGTAGCCCCGCTCGACGGTGACGGTGGACCCCGGGAAGCGGGACAGCACGCTGTCGCGCAGTCCGGACTCCTGCGAGTCGGTGAGCGCGGCGTCGGCCCGGACGAGCAGGCGTTCCGCCTCGCTCGACAGGCCGAGACGCTCGGCGGCCGCGGTCGGGAGGAAGGCTCCCGGCCCTCCGTAGCCGGCAACGACGGCCCGCACCCACTGCTCGTGGGTCAGGGTCATGGTCGGCAGGCGCACCACCGAGTGGGGGATGTCGTCGAGCTTCGGCAGCCCGTCCGTGCCGTACCGAACCGTGTAGCGATGCCACGCGCTGGTGCCGTCGGTCACGGGAACGGCGAGCGGACGGAGGTCCTCCACCGACGTGCCGGAGGTCGTGACGGCGTGGCTCGGCGGCAGCAGCGCGGCCTCCTTCGGGTCGAGCAGAGCCACCGCGCCCCGAGCGAAAGTGGCCCGCTGCGCTGGGTCGAGGCCCACGAAGTCGGCGAACTCGTCCTCGTCGACGACGAGCAGGGTCGCCCCGGGTACCACCGCGTCGGCAGAGACGGTCGCGCATGGAGGCAACGTGTCGCCGTCGATGGTCAGGCCGCCGGAGTAGACGAGGTCGGGGGCCGTCTCGGCGAAGGAGCATCCGGGCCGGACTGCGGCCAGACGCACCGAGGTTCCGTCCAGCGAGTCCGTGAGACGCCTGGGGGCGAGCGTCCTGAGCGACGGGTCGGCGGCGTGCACCGCCAGCGCGACGTCGGAGACGGCGGACGGACCGGGGCCGGGGTAGATGATCGCCTGCCCCTCGACGATCTCGGGGCTGTAGGTCCGGGCCCCGCGCTCGGTGTCGGCCTGCAGCCCGATGCAGACCGTCGTGAGCACGGCGGCGCCGCCCATGATGGCGGCCACGGTCGGAGTGGCCCTGCCGCGCAGGCGCCCGGCCTCCCGAGCGGCCATGCGGGTAGGCAGGGGGAGCCGGTGCCCGAACCTGGCGACGCCGGCGAGGACCAGGGGCACGAGGAGGATCGCGCCGACGGCGATGAGCAGGACGCCGCCGACGAAGACGTAGAAGTAGGCGTCAGCCGAGCGGTAGGAGGCGTAGGACACCGCCCCCACCCCGAGGGCGGCGACGAGCACGCCGGTGGCCGGGACGCGGCGGCGCAGGGGTGGCGACACGTGCTGTCCCTTGAGGACGGCGGTGATGTCGAGTCGACCGAGACCGCGGCTGGGCACGAGGGCGGCCACGACCGAGCTGACCACGCCGGCGAGGGTGACGATGGCGACGGACCCCCACGAGATCTCGGAGGGCGCGAAGAAGTGATCCGGCGAGAGGGTGTGGACCCCGCGGACGGCGACGAGGCCGACCGCCAGGCCGAGGGCCGCGCCCACCACCGCTGCCAGCACCCCGAGGACGAGGCCCTGGGCGAGGACGGTCCGGCGCAGCTGTCCGAGGGTTGCCCCGTTGGAGGCGGCCAGTGCCAGCGAGTGGCGCTGCCTGGCGGCGCTCACCGCGAAGGCCGGTCCCGCCAGCAACGTCGTGAGCAGGAGCAGACCGGTCGAGGCGGCCAGCACGAGGAACAACGTGCTGTTGCTGTTCGGCATGGACGCGTCGGCGGGGATGACCACGGTCTCGGGGTGCTCCACCACATGGCGGGAGAATGCACCGACCCCGTACGTGTTGAGACGCTCGATCTCGGGCCACGTGATCGGCGTCGCCCGGTCGACGAGCCACTGTCGTTCGGCCGAGCCGCTCGGCAGGCGGACGAGCTCGACCGGGTGCACGTCGTCGGCTCCGTAGGTCCCGAAGCCCGTGCCGACGCCCACGATGGTGACGGGGCGCTCGGCCGACATGCCGGTGTCCGTGGCGACCTGGAGGTGGATCGTGCCGGAGCGGGGAAGCCCCGAGGCCAAGCCGAGATCGGTGACGACGACCTCGTCAGCCGCGGTGGGCCACCGGCCGCTCTCGAGGGTCGCTCGCGGCGCAAGCACCGACTCGGCTCCGCGAGGGTCGATCCCGAGCACCGCGGCACTCGTGTGGCGTGTGCCGACGCGCGCGGTGCCGTTCTCGAGGGTGACCGGGTGGAGCTGCGCACCCAGCAGGCGGGAGAGCGCCTCGCCCTCGGCGCCCGGCGCGTAGCCGGGGACGGGGCGCGCCTTGGCCTCGGGGGCGGCGTTGCCGTACGAGCTCCGCGGATCGACGAGCTGGTGGATCGCGAAGTCCATCGGGTCGATGAGGTAACCCTGCGTCTGGCCGAGCTGGAACGGGAGGCGCTCGGCCGCGTCGACGTCCTCGCTGAACCACAGGGTGCTGCCGGCTGTGAGGAGCAGGACGGGGAGGCCGACCATGATGACGATGAGCAGGCTGCGGCCACGGTGGCGGCGGACGTCGCGGCGAGCCATCCGCAGCGACACGCGCCACCCCGCCCGCCACTGCGCGAGGCGCGGTGTCGTCGCCTCGGAGCTCGGGGCCGCCACCTCAGCGGGCCTCTGCGAGAAGGGAGTCCGCCGTCGGGGCCGCGCCCGTCTCGTCGACGATGACCCCGTCGCGCAGGAAGACGACCCGGTCGGCCCACGCCGCGTGCCGGGCCTCGTGGGTCACGATCAGACCCGCCGCCCCGGCGTCGCAGCGCTGCCGCAGGAGCTTGAGCACGCCCTCGCCCGTGTGGGAGTCGAGCGCTCCGGTCGGCTCGTCGGCCAGCACGAGCGTGCGCTCGCCGACGAGGGCTCGCGCGATGGCGACCCGCTGCTGCTGACCCCCGGACATCTGGTCGGGGAAGCGGTCGGCGAGCTCACGCAGCTGCAGCCGGTCGAGGGCGTCGAGGGCTTGCGAGCGGGCCCGGCGCACCGACCACCCGTCGAGCTCGAGCGGGAGGCCGATGTTCTCGGCGGCGGTCAGGCTCGGGATGAGGTTGAGGTCCTGGAAGACGAAGCCGATCGACCGGCGGCGCAGCGCGGCGAGGCCCTTGGCATCGAGGGACGTCACGTCGACGCCCTCGACGACCACCCTGCCCGACGTCGCGCGGTCGAGACCGCCGGCGAGGTTGAGCAGGCTCGACTTGCCCGACCCCGACGGACCCATGACGGCGACGAGCTCACCCCGGGCGACGGTGAGGGACGCGTGGCTCAGGGCGACGACCTCGGTCTCGGCCTCGCCGTGCACGCGCGAGACGTGGTCGAGGACGAGGACCGGTGTCGGGTCGGTGCTCATGCGCTCGCCCCCTTCGCGAGGGCGGCGGGTGACCCGGCCACGTCGTCGACCGTGGGCGCGCGACGGACCGCGGCTGCCGGCATACGGCTCAGGGTGGACTCGACGTGGTCGAGCCAGCGGACCTCCGCCTCGGCGGCGAAGAGGAGGTTCTCGAGGACGAGCTGCCAGGCGAGGTCGTGCGCGTCGGGCTCGTCGCTCGCCCGGCTCTTGAGCCGGGTCAGGTCGCGCAGGTGCTTCAGCGTGGCCGTGCGCTGCGTCTGGACGACACGCGGGACGTCGACACCGGGCGCGGTGACGGCGAGGGCGAGCTTGATCACGAGCTCGTCGCGGGGCGTCGAGTCGCGGTCGACCGGGGTGAGCCACCACGCGTCGATCTCGGTGCGACCGGCGTCGGTGAGTCGGTAGGCGATGCGCCCCTCGTCGTCGCTGCCGCCGACCGGCTCGACGAGGCCGTCGCGCTCGAGCCGGGCGAGGGTCGTGTAGACCTGACCGACGTTGAGCGGCCACGTGCCGCCGGTGCGTGCCTCGAACTCGCTGCGCAGCCGGGCGCCGTACATCGGCTCCTCGGCGAGCAGTGCGAGCAACCCCTGCTTGACGGACATCGACAGGCCCCCTGCATACTCGGTATTGTCTCAGGTGAGGACATGTATACCGAGTATGCATGGGGATGGCAAGCGGTGACGCGCGGTCAGTGCGCGCCGGCCGAGGCGAACCACGGGTGGTGGAGGTCGTGGTAGCTGACGTCGCTCATCAGCGCCATCATCTGCTCCATCTCCGCCTGGGCCTCGGGCGGCGGGCTCTTCTGCTCGCCCTCGCGCGCGGCGTCCTCGGTGCGGAAGGCCATCGTCTGGGTGAAGAAGCCGTCGGCGTCGATCGCGATCGTGCCGCCGATGATGTCGGGCCGGGCCTCGTGGAGCATGTCCATCGGCCCCTCCATCATGTGACGGAAGCGCTCCGGGTCACTGAGTCGGCCCTGGATGACCTGGACGAAGCCGGCGTCGTCGCTGCCGCCGTCGAGCATCATCGTCACGTCGTCGCAGTCGTGGAAGCTGACCTCACCGTCGAAGAGCCGGGCCGTCTCCTCCCACCACGCACCCTGCTCGGGCCGGGCGGAGTTGGCCTCGGCCGAGGCCCGCGAGTCGAAGCGGACGACCCCGACGAACTCGCCGTCGTCCGTGATCCCGTACGTCCCCCCGAGCCAGCCGGACGCGCCGGGCTCGAGCTGCTCGCTCCACCGGTCCATCTGCCGGTGGAGGGCGTCGGCGTCAGTGCACCGACCCTGGATGACCTGGATGAACACCGTGAACCTCCCGTTGCGATCGGGGGCCGCTCCGAGCCGAAGTGGCCCATCGATCGACGGTACGCCGGTCGTGTCGGACGCGTCAGTGGACGAGTCCGACACGACCGGATTCACGTGGTGAGGAGGATCTTGCCGATGTGGCCCGAGGCCTCCATCTCGCGGTGCGCCTCGGCGGCGTGCTCGAGCGGGTGGCGCGAGTGGATGACGGGGCGCACCGCGCCGGCCTCGATGAGCGGCCAGACGTGCTCGCGCACGGCGGCGACGATGGCGGCCTTCTCCGTCGCGGGGCGGGCCCGCAGCGACGTGGCGATGACGGCGGCGCGCTTGGCCAGCAGCAGGCCCATGTCGAGCTCGCCCTTGCGGCCGCCCATGAGGCCGATCGTCACGAGGCGTCCGCTGATGGCGAGGGCCTCGACGTTGCGGGAGAGGTACTTCGCGCCCATGTTGTCGAGGATGACGTCGGCACCGTGACCCTTCGTCAGCTCGCGGACGCGCTCGACGAAGTCCTCCTCGCGGTAGTTGACCAGGAACTCGGCACCGAGGTCGCGGCACACGTCGAGCTTGGCCTGGCTGCCCGCCGTGACGGCGACGTGCGCGCCGACCGCCTTGGCGAGCTGGATGGCCATGGTGCCGATGCCGGAGCTGCCGCCGTGGACGAGGAGCACCTGGCCCGGCTGGATGTTGGCGACGAGGAAGACGTTGGACCAGACGGTGCACGTCACCTCGGGCAGTCCGGCGGCGTCGACGAGCGAGACGCCGCGCGGCACCGGCAGCAGCTGCTCGGCCGGCGCCACGACACGCTCGGCGTAGCCGCCTCCGTCGATGAGGGCGCACACCTCGTCGCCGACCTGCCAGTCCTGTACGCCCTCGCCGAGCGCCGCCACGGTGCCGCTCACCTCGAGGCCCGGGTACTCCGAGGCGCCCGCCGGCGGAGGGTAGTGACCGAGGCGCTGCATGACGTCGGCGCGGTTGACGCCCGCTGCGGCGACGTCGATGAGCACGTGGCCGGCCGCCACCTCGGGGTCAGGCACCTCGTCGAGGACGAGGTGGTCGGCGTCTCCGGGCTCGGGGATCGTGATGGCGCGCATGAGGCCGAGCCTATTGACCTGCGGTCCGAGCACGCACGAGCGCCCCGCCGGGCGTCGCCGGGTCCGGCGTGACGTGCCACACGCGCCCGGCGCCCGACACCGCGCCGTCCGACCGCAGGAGCGTCCCCTCGTCGAGCGCGACTCCGCTCGGGGCCAGCCCCGCGGCCACCGCGGCGACGAGTCGCGAGACGTTGCCCCACTGGGCGGCGTGCACGTCGACGGCTCCCGGCACGAGGCCGATGCCTCCGACCACGGCGACGTCGTCGAGGTCCTCGTTGCTGTCCTCCGGGCAGACCGGCCGCCCGTCGAGGAGCCAGCCGCCGATGACGGCGTGGGAGCCGGCGATGGCCGCACCCGCGGAGAACCCGGCATACGGCATCCCTGCGGACACCAGCGCGCGGATCCGGTGGTAGCTGCCCGCGAGTGACGCGTGGTACTCCGGCGTGGGGCCGCCGCCGACGAAGAGGCCGTCGACCCCGTCGAGGACCGCCGGGTCCAGCGGCGTGCCCTCGGCCACCCGCTCGACGACGAGGTCGTGGCCACCCACGAGACCGAGCGTGTGGACGTACTTCTCGTGGTACTCGAGCGACTCGGGATCCGTGCCCATGACGACGAGCAGGATGCGCGGGGTGTTGACGGCGCGGCGCGCGGCGGCCTCGACGAAGGGTCCGTAGAGCGTGGGGGCGAGGGTGTCGTCCCAGCCGCCGCCGATGAGGTGGACGTCCATGTCGGCACCCTAGGAGACCCCGGTGCCCGGTGGGGGCTCAGCGGCGACCGGTCGGGCTGGGACTGAGACGGCGGGCGATGTCGTCGGCGGCGAGACGGGCCCGGGCCACGAGCTCGGCGACGTGCTCCGTGCTCGCGTCGGGTGTCCGCAGCGTCAGGGCGATCGCGGCGAGCGGCCGGCCGGCGCGGTCGAGCACGGGCACGGCCACCGAAGACAGGTCGGCCGTCACGGTCCCCTCCTCGCGGGCGTAGCCGTCAGTGCGCGTGCGGGTGAGCACGCTCCGCAGCTCGCCGAGCGACCGCGGCCCTCCACCGCTGCGTTGCACGAAGGACGCCCGGTCGGGATAGAGCGCCCGCACCTGCGTCGCGGGGAGGGCGGACAGCATGGCGAGACCGCTGGCCGTGAGGTGGGCGGGCAGGCGCACGCCGACGTCGGTGACGAGCATCGGCTGACCCGGGGCGCGTTCCTCGAGGAGGTAGATGACGTCGCGTCCGTCGAGCGTGGCGAAGTGCGCGTTGCGGCCGCACTGGTCGACGAGCCGGCGCATGGCCGCCCGCGCGACCCGGGCGAGGGGCGCCTGCCGCTGGTAGGCGGACCCGAGCTCGTACGCCGCCTGGCCGAGCCCGAAGCGCCGCTCCTCCACGTAGTGGGTGACGTAGCCGCGGCTGTGCAGCACCTTGAGCAGGTGGTAGACCGAGCTCCGGGGCAGGCCGAGGTCGCGGGCGATGGATGCCGCGGGCACGGGTTCGGCGTGGCGGGAGAGGTGCTCGAGGACGTCGAGGGCGTTGGCGGCGGCCGGGGCGTTGGACATGTGGGCCACCTCCGGTCCGCGATCGAGCACGTCTCGCATCCGAGACAATTGTCCCCCCTCGGGGCCCGCCGCGCCAGCCGTTCGGCGGTTCGATGGGTCCATGAACGCAGCACCTGCCACCGCCGCCCACTCGGTGACCGGCGCCGGCACCGTCACGGTCGGCACCGGTCCGCTCTCCCTCGACGACGTCGTCGCCGTCGCCCGCCACGACGCCCGGGTCGAGCTGTCCGCCGACGCCGAGGCCGAGATCGCCCGCAGCCGCACCGTCATCGAGGACCTCGCGAACGACACCGTCGCCCACTACGGCGTCTCGACCGGCTTCGGCGCGCTCGCGACCCGTCACATCCCGACGGCGCTGCGCGCCCAGCTGCAGCGCTCGCTCGTGCGCTCGCACGCCGCCGGCGCCGGGCCCGAGGTCGAGCGCGAGGTCGTGCGCGCCCTCATGCTGCTGCGCCTGTCGACCCTCGCGACGGGCCGCACCGGCGTCCGCCTCGAGACCGCGAGGACGTATGCCGCCCTGCTCAGTGCCGGCATCACGCCCGTCGTGCACGAGTACGGTTCGCTCGGCTGCTCCGGCGACCTCGCGCCGCTGTCGCACTGCGCGCTCGCCGCGATGGGCGAGGGGCCGGTGCGCCTCGCCGACGGCACGCTCACCGACGCGGCAACCGCCCTGCGTGACAACGGGATCGAGCCGGTCGTCCTCGCCGAGAAGGAGGGCCTCGCCCTCATCAACGGCACCGACGGCATGCTCGGCATGCTCGTCCTCGCGATCCACGACCTGCGCCACCTGCTCAAGGTCGCCGACGTGTCGGCCGCGATGAGCGTCGAGGGCCTGCTCGGCTCCGACAGCGTCTTCGCGCCCGACCTGCACGCGCTGCGACCCCAGGTGGGTCAGGGCGAGTCGGCTGCGAACATCCTGGCCGTCATGGCGGACTCGCCGATCCGGGACTCGCACCGCACTGAGGAGTGCACCCGCGTGCAGGACGCCTACTCGCTCCGCTGCGCGCCGCAGGTGCACGGCGGCGCCCGTGACACGGTCGAGCACGCCGCCCGCGTCGCCGCGGCCGAGCTGGCCTCGGCCGTCGACAACCCCGTCGTCACCCCCGACGGCCGGGTCGAGTCCAACGGCAACTTCCACGGCGCGCCCGTCGCCTACGTCCTCGACTTCCTCGCCATCGTCGCGGCCGACGTCGCCTCGATGTCCGAGCGCCGGTCCGACCGCTTCCTCGACCAGGCTCGCAACCACGGCCTGCCGCCCTTCCTCGCCGACGACCCCGGCGTCGACTCGGGCCTCATGATCGCGCAGTACACCCAGGCCGCCATGGTCTCGGAGATGAAGCGCCTCGCCGTCCCCGCGTCGGTCGACTCCATCCCGAGCTCGGCCATGCAGGAGGACCACGTGTCGATGGGCTGGTCGGGTGCCCGCAAGCTGCGCCGCTCCGTCGACGCGCTCGGCCGCGTCCTCGCCATCGAGGTGCTGACGGCGGCGCGCGGCATCCAGCTGAGGTCCCCGCTCGAGCCGTCGCCCGCCACCGGTGCGGTCATCGCCGCGCTGTCCGCTCGCACGAACGCGGCCCCGGGGCCCGACCGCTTCCTCGCCCCCGACATCGAGGGCGCCCACCGGGCGGTGACCGACGGGGACGTCCTCGCCGCCGCTGAGTCCGTCACCGGCCCGCTCCGCTGAGCGACCCGGCACACCAACGTTTTTCCACCTCGAAGGAGAGTGACATGGAAGGTGCACGACCCGTCCGCGCGGCGCGTGGGACGACCCTGACGGCGCAGTCGTGGGCCACCGAGGCCCCGCTGCGGATGCTCATGAACAACCTCGACCCCGAGGTGGCCGAGCGCCCCGACGACCTCGTCGTCTACGGCGGCACCGGTCGCGCGGCTCGCGACTGGAAGTCCTTCGACGCGATGGTGCGCACGCTGACCACGCTCAAGCAGGACGAGACGATGCTCGTCCAGAGCGGCCGCCCCGTCGGCGTCATGCAGACGCACGAGTGGGCGCCGCGCGTCCTCATCGCCAACTCCAACCTCGTCGGCGACTGGGCGACGTGGCCCGAGTTCCGCCGCCTCGAGCACCTGGGCCTGACGATGTACGGCCAGATGACGGCCGGGTCGTGGATCTACATCGGCACCCAGGGCATCGTCCAGGGCACCTACGAGACCTTTGCCGCCGTCGCCGAGAAGAAGTTCGGCGGCACCCTCGCCGGCACGCTGACCCTGACCGGCGGCTGTGGCGGCATGGGCGGCGCGCAGCCGCTCGCCGTCACGCTCAACGACGGCGCCTGCCTCATCGTCGACGTCGACCCCGCCCGCCTCCAGCGGCGCGTCGAGCACCGCTACCTCGACGAGGTCGCGACCGACCTCGACGACGCCGTCGATAAGGCGCTGGCGGCCAAGCGCGAGCGCCGCGGCTGGTCGGTCGGCGTCGTCGGCAACGCCGCCGAGGTCTTCCCCGAGCTGCTCCGCCGGGGCGTCGAGATCGACATCGTCACCGACCAGACGTCGGCGCACGACCCGCTCAGCTATCTGCCCGAGGGCGTCGACCTCGCCGACTGGGCCGAGTACGCCGAGAAGAAGCCCGAGGACTTCACCGACCGCGCCCGCGCCTCGATGGCCAAGCACGTCAAGGCGATGGTCGAGTTCCAGGACGCCGGCGCCGAGGTCTTCGACTACGGCAACTCGATCCGCGACGAGGCCCGCCAGGGCGGCTACGACCGGGCCTTCGAGTTCCCCGGCTTCGTGCCAGCCTACATCCGCCCGCTCTTCTGCGAGGGCAAGGGCCCGTTCCGGTGGGCCGCGCTGTCGGGCGACCCGCGCGACATCGCCGCGACCGACAAGGCCGTGCTCGAGCTCTTCCCCGACAACGACCGCCTGCACAAGTGGATCCGGGGCGCGCAGGAGCGGATCGCCTTCCAGGGCCTGCCTGCCCGCATCTGCTGGCTCGGCTACGGCGAGCGTGACAAGGCCGGCCTGAAGTTCAACGAGATGGTGCGCACGGGCGAGATCTCCGCGCCCATCGTCATCGGCCGGGACCACCTCGACAGCGGCTCCGTCGCGAGCCCGTACCGCGAGACCGAGTCGATGGCCGACGGCTCCGACGCCATCGCCGACTGGCCGCTGCTCAACGCGCTCGTCAACACGAGCTCGGGCGCGAGCTGGGTCTCGATCCACCACGGCGGCGGCGTCGGCATCGGCCGCAGCCTCCACGCCGGTCAGGTCTCCCTCGCCGACGGCACCGACCTCGCCGCGCAGAAGCTCGCACGCGTCCTGTCGAACGACCCCGGCATGGGTGTCATCCGCCACGTCGACGCCGGCTACGACATCGCCGACCGCGTCGCGCACGAGCGCGGTGTCCGTGTCCCGATGCAGGAGGGCTGAGAGGGCGTATGCCGTCCGGTGGGGTCGTGCGGGCCGCTCAGCGGGGGCGGCGCACCGTGATCGGGCCCTTGGCGTGGTCCGGGTCGATGACCCGACCACCCTGGATGATCTGGGCGCGCCCGGCGGCGACGAGCCGTCGGGCGGCGTTCCGGGCCGGCTCGACGAGCGCCTCCCAGTCCGCGCCACCGACGGACCTGGCCGCCTCCGCCGGGTCGACCGTGGCCGAGGCGGCGTGCGCCCTGACGAGCTTGGCCAGGGTGTCCTCGAGCTCGAGGTCGACGGGGGTCAGGCCGTGCTTGCGGCAGTTGTCCGAGCACCAGCGCACCGTGGCCCAGTCGCGCTCCCAGGCCTTGCGCCACGTGATCGTGCGACCGCATCGAGCGCACGGTTTGGTGGGCAGCGGGGTGCGTGACATGTGCACAGTCTGCGCCCTCGGGGCCGTAGGGGCGTCAACGGTCCGTGCGGACCTCCTCGTCGGAGATGTCGGCGACCGTCGCCTCGAAGAGGCGGATGACGTCGTCGCCGTTGACGGTGAGGCCGATGCCGTGGCCGCCACCGCCGAGCGAGATGCGGCGACCGACGAGGTGCGTGTCGGCGATGACGGGAAGGCGCGCGGCCGAGCCGAAGGGCGTGATGGTGCCGCGCTCGTAGCCCGTGACGGCCTTGGCGGTCGCGGCGTCGGGCATCGAGATGCGGTTCGTGCCGAGCAGGGCACGCACCTTGGCCCAGGAGAAGGTGCGGTCACCGGGTACGAGGACGAAGACGTGGTCGTCCTCGGCCCGGCGCACGACGAGGGTCTTGATGAGGTCACGCGGCTCGATGCCCCGAGCGGCGGCCGCCTCCTCGAGACTCGACACGCGCCCGTGCCGGGTCACCGTGTGCTCGATGCCCGCCGCGAGGACCGCGTCGACCGCGGGCGTGCGGATCGGCGCTTCCGGGCCCGAGTCACTACGCTCGGCGGTGTCATCGCGGTCAGGATCCATGGGACAGAGCCTAGTTACACAGCCGGACGCAGACGCCGGCGTTGCGAGGAGTGGTGATCGAGGTGACGACGACGAGCTTCGACCGGATGTGGGCTGATCTCGAGCCCGTCGGCCGCGACGCCGGATCGGGTGGCTACCGCCGCTACGCGTGGACCCGGACCGACCACGACCTGCGGGAGTGGTTCGCCGCCGAGTGCGCCACCCGCGGTCTCGACCTCGTCGAGGACCGGGCCGGCAACCAGTGGGGCTGGTGGGGCGATCCCGACACGACGCCGGGGGTCGTCATCGGCTCGCACCTCGACTCGGTGCCCGACGGCGGCGCGTTCGACGGCCCGCTCGGCGTCGTCAGCGCCCTCGCGACCGTCGATGCGCTGCGCGACGCGGGCTTCGAGCCGGACGTGCCGCTCGGTGTCGTCAACTTCGTCGACGAGGAGGGGGCGCGCTTCGGCATCGCCTGCGCGGGCTCCCGGATCATCACCGGGGCCCTCGACGCCGACCGCGCCCGCTCGCTGACCGACGCCGACGGCGTGTCGATGGCGGAGGCCTGGCGCAGCGCGGGACGGGACCCGAAGACGCTCGGCCGTGACGACGACACCGTGCGACGCGTCGGCCGTTTCGTCGAGCTGCACGTCGAGCAGGGCAAGGCGCTCGCCCTCGCCCCCGACGGCAGCGAGGACCTCGGCGACCCCGGCCGGGCCGTCGCGATCGGCACCGACATCTGGCCGCACGGCCGCTGGCGGGTCGACATCCCCGGCGAGGCCAACCACGCCGGCACGACGCGCATCGCCGATCGGCAGGACGCGATGATCGGCCTCGCCACGGTCATCCAGGCGGCCCGGTCGTACGCCGTCGGGCTCGGCTGCGTGGCCACGGTGGGCAAGGTCCACGTCGTCCCGGGAGGCGTCAACGCGATCCCGAGCCACGTCACGGCCTGGCTCGACGTCCGCGGCCGCAGCGAGCACGTCGTGCACGCGGCGGTCGACGCCGTGTCGTCGGAGGCCGGTCGATCGGGCGCCACGACGACCCCCGAGTCGTGGACGCCGACGACCACCTTCGACACCGGGCTCGTCGGCAGGCTGCGCGAGATCCTCCCCGACGCGCCGCTGCTCGGGACGGGCGCCGGGCACGACGCGGGCATCCTCGCGACGCACGGCGTCCCGAGCGCGATGCTCTTCGTCCGCAACCCCACAGGAGTTTCACACTCACCCGCCGAGCTCGCGAGCACGGATGACTGTCACCATGGGGTCACGGCCCTGACAGCCGTCGTGACCGAGCTGTGCACAGGGAAGGACCCCGAGTCGATGAGCGACGCCCGATGACTGCATTCTGGTGCGAGAGTGCCTGGCTCACAGGAGGATTCGCGCGACGGGTCCGTCTCGTGACCCAGGACGGCCTCTTCAAGGAGGTCCTCGTCGATGCCGATCCCGAGCCCGACGACGTCCGCCTCGCCGGCGTGACGCTGCCCGGCATGGCCAACGCGCACAGCCACGCCTTCCACCGCGCCCTGCGGGGCCGGGTCAACGGCGGGGGTGGCAACTTCTGGAGCTGGCGGGAGCAGATGTACGCCGCCGCGGAGCAGCTCAACCCCGACACGTACTTCGCCCTCGCGCGAGCCGTCTTCGCCGAGATGGTGCAGGCCGGGATCACCGTCGTGGGGGAGTTCCACTACGTCCACCACCGTCCGGGCGGACACCCCTACGGCGACCCGAACGCCATGGGGCTCGCGGTGCGCCAGGCCGCCGACGAGGCCGGCATCCGGCTCACCCTCCTCGACACCTGCTATCTCGAGGGCGGCCTCAACGGCGGCGGCCACGTCGAGCTGCACCCCGGTCAGCGACGCTTCAGCGACGGCACCGTCGAGGCCTGGGCCACCCGGATGTCGGAGCGCCGCCCCGAGACCGACCGCGTGCGGCTCGGTGCGGCCATCCACTCGGTCCGCGCGGTCCGCCGTGAGGACCTGCCGCGGGTCGTCGAGGCGGCCGGCGACCTGCCGCTCCACGTGCACCTGTCCGAGCAGCACGGCGAGAACCTCGCCTGCCAGATGTTCTACGGCGCGAGCCCGACCCAGCTGCTCGACGAGGCGGGTGCCCTCGGTGCCCACTCGACCGCCGTGCACGCGACGCACCTCGAGGACCGCGACATCGACCTGCTCGGCGGCACCGGCACGGGCGCGTGCTTCTGCCCGACGACCGAGCGCGACCTCGCCGACGGCATCGGCCCGGCCCGGGCGCTCCACGATGCTGGCAGCCCGCTGTCGCTCGGCTCCGACCAGCACGTCATCATCGACCCCTTCGAGGAGCTGCGCGGTCTCGAGATGCACGAGCGGCTCGTCACCAACGAGCGCGACCGCTTCTCGGCCAACGACCTGCTCCTCGCGGCCTCCTTCAACGGCTACCGCTCCCTCGGCTGGTCCGACGGCGGCCACCTGAGCAAGGGCGCGCTCGCGGACTTCGTCACGGTGCGCACCGACACGGTCAACACCGCCGGTGCCGCGCACGACCAGATCATCTACGCGTGCGTCGCCTCCGACGTCTCCACCGTCGTCGTCGGTGGCGACGTCGTCGTCAGCGACGGCCACCACCGGATGGGCGACGTCGGACGGATGCTCGTCGGTGCCATCGACCGCGTCGCGGGAGGGGTCGTCGGAGGGGTGCACGCGTGAGCCTGCTCCTCACCGGCATCTCGGAGCTGACGACGAACGACCCGGCCCGCGGTGACGGCCACGCCGACCCCGGCGACGCCCTCCTCGGCGTCATCCGTGACGCGGCCCTCGTGGTCTCGACCGACGGCGTGGTCGAGTGGGTCGGCCCGGTCGCCGAGGCTCCTGACGCCGACACCCGCCGCGACCTCGGCGGGCGCGCGGTCATCCCCGGCTTCGTCGACTCGCACACGCACCTCGTCTTCGCCGGCGACCGCTCGGCGGAGTTCGCCGCGCGCATGACCGGCACGCCCTACGACGGGGGCGGCATCGCCGTCTCGGTCGCCGCCACCCGGGCCGCGAGCGACGACGAGCTGCGCGCCCTCGTCGCCGCCCGCGTCGCCGAGATGCGTGCCCAGGGCACGACGACCGTCGAGATCAAGAGCGGCTACGGCCTGACCCTCGACGACGAGCTGCGCAGCCTCCGCATCGCCCGCGAGGTCACCTCGCACACGACCTTCCTCGGAGCGCACGTCGTGCCGCGGGAGTACGCCCCGGACCGGGCGGCCTACGTCGACCTCGTGACGGGCCCGATGCTCGACGCGGTCACCGCCGACGGCCCCACCACGCTCGCCGAGAGCATCGACGTCTTCTGCGAGCCCCACTCGGCGCACGCCTTCGACGGCGACGAGGCGCGCACGATCCTCGAAGCCGGCCGCGCGGCGGGCCTGTCGCTCCGCGTCCACGGCAACCAGCTCGGCCCGGGCCCGGGCGTCCGCCTGGCCTGCGAGCTCGGCGCGCGCAGCGTCGACCACTGCACGTTCCTCGACGAGGCCGATGTCGAGGCGCTCGCCGCCGCCAGGGGCACGACCGTCGCGACCCTGCTCCCGGGCGTCGAGTTCTCGACCCGCTCGCCCTACCCCGACGCGCGGGCCCTCATCGACGCCGGAGTGGACGTGGCGCTCGCCTCCGACTGCAACCCCGGCACGTGCTACTCGTCGTCCATCCCCTTCGCCATCGCCCTCGCGGTGCGTGAGATGGGGATGACGCCCGCCGAGGCGCTGCACGCCGCGACGGCGGTGTCGGCGCGCTCGCTCGGCCTCGACCGTCGCATCGCGCCGGGACAGCCCGCCGAGCTGGCCGTCATCGACGCGCCGAGCCACCTGCACCTGGCCTACCGGGCCGGGGTGCCGATCGTGCGCGCGCTCGACCTCTAGGAGCCGGCTGCGTCGTCGGCCGGGTGCTCGCAGCGGAGCACCGAACCAGGTCCGGGATGGATGATCCCGGTGTGCCCGTCGGACCACTCGACGACGTAGGGAGGGGCACCGCCCTCGCCCTTCACCTCGCGGATGACGCCCTCGCGCGTGCTCTGACCGACGTGCTCCGCGGCCATCGTGATGCGGTCACCGACCCGTGCCTCCATGGCACACCTCCTCGCGCTGGGGATCCCCTCCAAGGACACCACCTCTTCGCCCCCGCGGGAAGGTCTTCGCGGGCCGAGTGACCGACGAACCTCAGTCGAGCAGCACCCGCTCGCCGAGGCGGGGCACCGAGACCGCACAGTCGAACCGTTCGCGTATGCCGTCCGCCAGCGCCCGCGCGGCCGCGGGCTCCCCGTGGACGACGTGGACGCTCTCCGGGGGGTGTGGCATCTCGCCGATCCAGGTGAGCAGCTCGTCGGCGTCGGCGTGCACCGAGAAGTCGTCGAGGGTGACGACCTCGGCCCGCACCGGCACGTAGCGTCCGGCCATCTTCAGCTCGCGAGCCCCCTCCTGCAGGTCGCGGCCCCGGGTGCCGATGGCCTGGTAGCCCGTGAGCAGCACGGTGT
Organism: Terracoccus sp. 273MFTsu3.1; assembly: GCF_000383675.1. Taxonomy (GTDB): domain Bacteria; phylum Actinomycetota; class Actinomycetes; order Actinomycetales; family Dermatophilaceae; genus Terrabacter. The sequence continues at coordinate 800,311 of NZ_KB911820.1, forward strand.
TCCGCGACTGGGGCAGCAGGTGGCGCAGGTGGTGCACGACCCGGCCGCCGGTCGCCATGCCGGAGGCCGACACGATGATGCACGGCGTGCCCGGGGTGTTGAGCCGGATCGACTCCTCGGCGGTGTGCGCGGTCCGCAGGCCGGACAGCCGACGCAGCCGGTCGAGGGCGCCCGGCCGCACCTCCGCTGCGTGGGTCGGGTCGCGGTAGATGTCGAGCGCCGCGAGGGCCATCGGGCTGTCGACCCACACCGGCACGTCGGGGATCGCGCCGCTCCGGACGAGGTCGGCGATGGCGAGCAGGACGATCTCGGTGCGGTCGACGGCGAAGGCCGGCACGACGACGCTGCCGCCTCGCCTGATCGTGCGCCGGATCGCGTCGGCCATGACGTGGTGCTCCGGGTCGACCTCGGGGTGTGCGCGGTCGCCGTACGTCGACTCGACGACGACGGTGCGGGCCGCCGGCGGTCGGGCGCGGGGAAGCAGCACCGGGTGGTCCGGGCGCCCGAGGTCACCGGAGAAGAGGACGCTCGCCCCGTCGACCTCGACGAGCACGCTCGAGCTGCCGAGGATGTGGCCGGCCGGCACGAAGGTCACGGTGGCGCCGTTCGGGCCGCCCACGCGTACGGCCGCGTCGTCGCCGACCGGGCGCAGTGCCGCGACGGCCACGTCGGCGTCACCGACGGTGTAGAGCGGCAGAGGCGGGTCGTGCCGCGACCAGCCGCCCCGCCGGGCGCCCTCGGCCTCCTCCTCCTGCAGGTGCGCGCTGTCGCGCAGGATGACGGCCGCGAGCGCCGCGGTCCCGGACGTCGCGTGCACCGGTCCGCCGAAGCCGCCCCGGACGAGCGCCGGCAGGTACCCGCAGTGGTCGAGGTGGGCGTGGGTCAGGGCCACGGCGTCGACCGATGCTGGGTCGACCGGCGGCGCCTCCCAGTTGAGCGACCGCCAGCGCCGCTCGCCCTGGTAGAGGCCGCAGTCGACCATGAGTCTCGCGCCCTCGCTCTCGACGAGGAACTTGCTGCCCGTGACGGTCCCGGCCGCGCCGAGGAACGTCAGTGCCGGCGCCGGTCCGTGCCGTTCGGGTCTCCCGTGACTGCTCATGGCCCCTCCTCGGGTCCCCCTCCATCGTCCTCCCGGCCGGGCGCCGATGACCCGGGCTCGCTGCGTGATGATGGAGACACCCGCCCGGCGGTCGGCGACGTCGGGCCGGTCTCCGACCACGGTCTGACGACCCGACCCCGAGGTCCTCGTAGGCTTCTGGGCGTGAGCGAGGGGAGTGTCTACGACTGGCTGCAGCGCCGGCCGATGCTCCTCGACGTCCCGCTGGCGGTCTGCCTCGCGCTCCTCGGGCTCGTCGTCCTCGGCGAGGGTCACGGCCTCGGCTGGGCAGTCGTGGGACTCTCCAACCTCGCGCTCATCTGGAGGCGTTCCCACCCGGCCACGGCGTTCGCGGTCGTCAGCGTCGCCCTCGCGCTCCGGGTCGTCCCGACGACCAACCTGCTTCCCGGTGACATCGCCTTCCTCGTCGCGCTCTACTCGCTCGCCGCCTACGACCGTCGCCGCGGCGTGCGCCTCGCCGGTCTCGGCGTCGCGGCCCTCGGGTCGGCCATCGCCGGTGCACGGTTCAGCGCCGTCAGCGGTCGCGTGCCCGGTCCCGGCGAGTTCATCTTCACCTTCGTCGCCTGCGCCGCGGCCTCTCTCGCGGCGTGGGCGCTCGGCGACCTCAAGCGTGCCCGCCTCCAGCGCCTCGCCGACCTCCAGGACCGCGCCGAGCGGGTCGAGCGCGAGCGCGAGCAGGCCCTCCGGCTGGCCGCCCAGCAGGAGCGCGCGGCCATCGCCCGCGAGATGCACGACGTCGTGGCGCACGCGCTGTCGGTCATCGTCGTGCAGGCCGACGGCGCCGCGTATGCCGCCGAGCGGAGCCCCGAGGGCGCGCTCGCCCGGTCGGTGGGCGCACTCGAGACCATCGGGTCGACGGCCCGCGACGCCCTGACCGAGACCCGTCGCCTCGTCGGGGTGCTGCGCGACCCCGAGTCGGGCGTCGAGCTCGCACCGACGGGTGGGGTCGCCCAGCTCGACGACCTCGTCTCAGGAGTCCGCGCGGCCGGGGTCCCGGTGGTGCTGACAATCCGGGGCGCGGAGCGCGCCCGGCCCGTGGGACTCGACCTCGCGGCATACCGCGTCGTCCAAGAGGCGCTGACCAACGTCATCAAGCACGCCGGTCCGGCCGCGAGCGCCGTCGTCGACGTCGAGCAGACCGACGAGGTGCTGCGGATCTCCGTGTGCGACGACGGGGTCGGGGCGCGCAGCGTCGACGACGGGCGCGGTCACGGGCTGCCCGGGATGCGCGAGCGCGTCGCCGTGCACGGTGGCACGCTGACGGCCGGGCCGCGTGCGGGCGGCGGCTTCGAGGTGCTCGCGACGATGCCGACGGACAGAGAGCGGTGACCGAGGTGACGACGGAGCGACGAACGGACCGGCCGACCCGGGTCATGATCGTCGACGACCAGGCGCTCGTGCGGGCGGGGTTCCGGATGGTCCTCGACGCCGAGCCCGACATCGCCGTCGTCGCCGAGTGTGCCGACGGGCTGGCCGCGCTCGACGCGCTGCCCGGCCGCGACGTCGACGTCGTGCTCATGGACATCCGGATGCCGCGGCTCGACGGCATCGAGGCGACACGTCGGGTCGTCGAGCGCGGCGACACCCCCAAGGTGCTCGTCCTGACGACCTTCGACCTCGACGAATACGTCTACGCGGCCCTGCGGGCGGGGGCGGCCGGCTTCCTGCTCAAGGACGCCGGCCCGTCGGAGCTGCTCTCGGCGATCCGGGCCGTCCACACCGGCGACGCCGTCGTCGCCCCGGGCCCGACCCGGCGGCTGCTCGACCGCTTCCTGCCGGTGCTCGCGAGCCCGGCGCAACCGTCCGGCCTCGAGCGGCTCGACGTCCTGACGGAGCGAGAGCGCGAGGTGCTCGAGGCCGTCGGTCGGGGCCTGAACAACACCGAGATCGCCGCGGCGTTCTTCGTCGCCGAGGCGACGGTCAAGACCCACGTGGGGCGCATCCTCGCCAAGCTGGGCCTGCGCGACCGGGTGCAGATGGTCGTGCTGGCGTACGAGACGGGGCTCGTGCGCGTCGGCGACGCCTGAGGGTCAGCGGCCGCCGGTGGCCTTGTCGATGGCCTTCTTCGTGGCGCGCTCGGCCTTGGCCTTGCCCCTGGCGAGCTGCTTCGAGGCCTTCTTGTCGGTGGGCGACACCTTCTCGTCCTCGAGAGCCTTGGGCAGGTGGCCGGTCGAGCGGCGGTAGTAGCTCGCCGCGCCGCGCTCGACGGCGACGCGGGCCGTGGCCACGGCCATCGACGAGAGCGCCGTGAAGAGGATGACGTCGCGGGTGCGCTCGCGCTCGAAGTCACCCTTGACGGGCACGTTGCGGCCGGTCGCGAGCTTCCAGCCCTTCTGCGTCGCGTCCGTCGCGATCTTCGTCGCGAGGATCGTCGAGCCGACGCTGAGGATCTTCCACACCGGGCCGCCGAGCGGCGTGCGGGGCGTGGCGGCGTCCTCGGTCCTGGCCTTGGCCCTGCCGAGCGCCTTGGTGGCCTTCTTCGAGTCCTTGGATCCCATGCCGTGACTGTACCCACGTGGTGCGGAGTAGAGTCACCCCCGACAACTGAAGAGCACCACCCACCCATCACGACAGGGGAGCGCGTCACGCGCTGAGAGTGCGGCAGCCCGAAGGGCCGAGCCGCAGACCCTCGAACCTGCTCCGGTTAGCACCGGCGAAGGAAGTCGGTATTTCTCAGGCCACTGCACGGCACACGTCATCGACGCGTGCCGTCCGGCTGGCTTCCCCCAGGTATCCACACGTATCCACTGGAACCCGGGAGACAGACCATGTCCACGACCATCACCGCGAGCGGTCCGCTGACCCGCTGGCGCACCATCGACCTGCTCACCTGTGCCTTTCTCGGCGTCGCCTTCGGCGTCGCGTACTGGGCCTGGGGGCTCGTCTACGCCGTCCCGTCGAACGCCGTGTCGGCGGCCTTCCCGCCCCTCGGCGCCCTCTTCAACTGGCCCTGGCTCGTCGCCGGCATCGTCGGCATGCTCATCATCCGGCGCCCCGGAGCGGCCGTCTTCACCGAGCTCCTGGCGGCCGTCGTGTCGGCGCTCATCGGCACGCAGTGGGGCCTGACCACGCTCGTCTCGGGCCTCGTCCAGGGGCTCGGCGTCGAGCTCGGCTTCGCCGCCTTCGCGTATGCCGTCTACAGCTGGGCGCCGCTGCTGCTCGGTGGCTTCCTCGGTGGCGCCTTCGAGGCCGTCTACGAGTGGTACTCCTACTGGACCGACTGGGGCTGGGGCTACAAGGTCTCCTACCTGCTCCTGCTCGGTGCGTGCGTCGCCGTCCTCGGCTCGCTCGTCGCCGTCGGCCTGACGCGACTGCTCGCCGCGGCGGGTGCGCTCAACCCGTTCCCTCCGGGCCAGGAGGTCCGCGAGCAGCGGGCCGTCTGACCCGGTCGACGTGGACGCGCCGATGGCACGAAAGACCGAACACCTCGACGCGCCGTCGCCGTCGGTGTCATCGGGCGTCGGCGTGCGCGTGCAGGACCTGACGTGGAGACCCTTCGGGCGCTCCCGTCCGGTCCTCGACGGCCTCGACCTCACCCTCGAGCCCGGCGAGCGGGTGCTGCTCGCCGGGCCGAGCGGGTCGGGCAAGTCGACCCTGCTCCGGGGCCTCGCCGGACTGCTGCTCACGGCTGACTCCGGCGAACTGTCGGGCACGGTGACCGTGGGCGGCTCTGCGCCACAAGAGGTTCCGGGATCGGTGGGCCTCGTCCTGCAGGACCCGGGCGCGGGCACCGTCGCCTCGAGCATCGGTCGTGACGTCGCGTTCGGCCTCGAGAACGTCGTGCTGCCGCCGGACGGGATGCCCTCCCGCGTCGCGGCCGTGCTGCGCGAGGTCGGGCTGACGATGTCGCCGGACAGCGCGCCGTCGACCCTGAGCGGGGGTGAGTCCCAGCGGCTCGCGCTCGCCGGGGCGCTCGTCATGGAGCCCTCGGTGCTCCTGCTCGACGAGCCGACGGCCATGCTCGACGCCGACACGGCCGCCGACGTGCGGGCCGTCGTGGCCGACGTCGTCGAGCGGCGCGGTCTCACGCTCGTCGTCGTCGAGCACCGTCTCGACGGTTGGCTCGACCTCGTCGACCGGCTCGTCGTCCTCGACGCGGCCGGCTCGGTCGTGGCCGACGGCAAGCCTCACGCCGTCCTTGCCACCCACGGTGAATCCCTTGCGGCGCAGGGCATCTGGGTCCCAGGCGTGCCCGACCCCGAACCGCTGCCGCTCGACCTCGAGCCGGCGCCGCAGGCGGCGGCCGGGCGGGTGCCCCAGGGTCGCGTCGTCGCAGCCGCCTCCGACGTCCGGGTCGAGCACCGGAGCCGGCGACTGGGGGAGCGGTCCCGCACGACGCTCGCCGTCGACGGCGCCGACCTCGAGGTGCGGGCCGGCCGGTCCGTGGCCCTCGTCGGACCCAGCGGCGCCGGCAAGTCCTCGCTCATGGCCGCCCTCGGCGGCCTCGTCGAGCCGTCGCGCGGCACGGTCGACGTCGCGCTGCCGCTCACCCCGGCCGAGACCGGCGACCGATCCGGCGCGCGGGACCGGCTCACGCCCCCGCACGAGTGGTCCTCGCTCGACCTCGCGCGCGTCGTCGCGTGGGTGCCGCAACGCGCGGCGACCTCCATCGTCGGCCGCACGGTGCGCGACGACGTGCTCACCACCCCGCTCGCGCTCGGGCAGGACCCCGCGACCGCCGGCCGACGGGCCGACGCGCTGCTCGCGGCGCTCGGGCTCGGGCACCTCGCGCAGGCCGACCCACGCCAGCTCTCCGGCGGCGAGCAGCGGCGCCTCGCCATGGCATCGGCCGTCGCGCACGGTCCCGCGCTCGTGCTCGCCGACGAGCCGACCGTCGGGCAGGACCGACTCACGTGGGCTGCCGTGTCCGGCGTCCTGGCAGCCGCGCGTGACGAGGGCGCGGCCGTCGTCGTCACGACCCACGACCCCGGCGTCGTCGACGACGCCGACCGCGTCGTCCGGCTGGAGGCGCCCACCCAGCCGCCGCCCGACCCGGAGCCGGAGCGTCACCCCTTGCTCGCCCGGGTCGGACCCCTGGCCCTGCTCGGGGCGGCCCTGTGCGTCCTGCCCCTGCCCGCGCTGCTCGAGACGTGGCGCCAGGGACTCGCCGTCCTCGTCGTCGAGGTCGTCCTCGGCCTCGTCGGCCTTCTCGCCCCGGGCCGTGGCCGCGCCCCCGAGGGGCGCCTCCGGGGCGTCCTCGCGCGCCTCGCCCCGGCGGCGCTCGCCGTCGTCGGCGTCGCCTGGTCGGCGTGGCTCCTCGGCGGCCGGGACCTCGAGGTCGCCGCGGGAGCCGCCCTGCGCGTCCTCTGCCTGCTCGTGCCCTCGGCCTTCGTCGTCGGCTTCATCGACCCGGAGCGTCTCGGCGACCACCTCGCCCAGCGGCTCCGTCTCCCGGCCCGACCCGTCGTCGCCGCGACGGCGGCGCTCCAACGGCTCCAGTCCTTCGACACCCTGTGGGGCGAGCTCATGACGACCCGCCGGGTGCGCGGCATCCGGGCCGACCGCGGGGCCCTCGCCCGCGGCCGCGAGGCGGTCGTCGTCACCGGAGGGCTCCTCGTCGGTGCCCTCGGACAGGCCTCGGCCCTCGCGCTCGCGATGGACGCCCGGGGCTTCGCGGAGGCCCGCCGGCGCACCTGGGCGGGGCCGGCGCCGTGGCGCCTGCCCGACACGCTGGCCCTCGGCGCCGGCCTGCTCGTGGTCGCCGCGGCCGTCGCGGCCCGGCTGACGCTGTCCTGACGCCCTCGCGGGGCACAATGGGCGGCGCACACCTGCCGACAGGAAGGGGCCGCACGTGCCCATGCCAGGCCGACCCCGCCGAGCCACCCGGACCCACCGCACCCCGAGGGCGTATGCCGTCCCGACCATCGCGCTGGGCCTGTCCGTGTCGCTCGTGCTGGCGATCTCCGGCTGCGGCCAGCCCGCCCCGTCGTCGCCCGACGACGCCGTGGCGCCGACGGTGAGCGTCCCCGTCCAGCCGACGATCACGGCCGAGACCCCGAGCGACGACGTGCCCGACCCCGTCGACACGACCGACCCCGGCGACGGTGGCCTCTTCGACGCCGCTTCGAGCCTCACCGGGGCGACGTGTGCGCCCACGGGCGAGTCGTGGAGCTTCACCGGCACCCTCACGAACTCCGACACGCAGGAGCACACGTTCACCGTGGCGGTCTTCATCGTCAAGACCTCCGACGGCTCGGACGTCGCCGGCAAGGAGGTCGAGGTCAAGCTCGCCGCCGGAGCCACCGCGCCGGTCTCCATCAAGGACTTCCACACCGGGCCGAGCAAGGGCGTCGAGTGCCTGAGCGGCGTCACGGTGAAGGGCCTCTGACGTGCGGCTCTACCTCGTGCGGCACGGGCAGACCCACGCCAACGTCGCCCGTCAGCTCGACACGGCCGTCCCCGGCCTCGACCTCACCGACGAGGGGCGGGCGCAGGCACAGGCCCTCGCCGACCGTCTCGGCGGCGAGGACCTCGGCGCGATCTACACCTCCGACCTCGTGCGCACCCAGCAGACCGCGGCACCGCTCGCCGGGATGCTCGGTCTCGAGATGGTCGTCCTGCCCGGGCTGCGCGAGATCCAGGCCGGCGACTACGAGATGTCGACCGAGTGGCAGCCCTACATCGACGCGGTCATCCGCTGGCGCGACGAGCCCGACCACGCGATCCCCGGCGGCGACAGCGGTGCCGGCTTCATGGAGCGCTACGACGCGGCGATCGCCCGGATCGCCTCCGACGGCCACGAGTCCGCCCTGGCCGTCAGCCACGGGGCCGCCATGCGGGTGTGGTGCTCGGCCTCGCTCAGCCTGCCGGCCGACTTCTTCGACGACCGGCGGCTCGACAACGCCCACGTCGTGACGATGGAGGGCGACCCCGAGGCCGGGTGGCGCCTGCTCGCGTGGGGTGACGAACCGGTCACGCATGGCTGACGCCCGGCCCGCCGGCCCGTGGCGCTGGGCCGGTGCCGTCGCCGGCGTCGTGCTCGCGGCCGCCTCGTGGGGCTCGGGTGCCCTGCCGCGGCTCAACACCGGGGTGCTCTGGCCTGGCGTCGCCTGGTGGACGCCCAAGGGTGGCTCACCCCTGCTCGCCACCGTCGCGGTGCTGGCGATGGGCCTGCTCGTCCTCGCGTGGTGGCGCCTGCGTGACGCCGACGTGTCCGTGCGCTGGTGGTGGGTGACGATCGCGCTGTGGTTCGCGCCGCTCGTGGCCGCAATGCCGCTCTACAGCCGCGACCTCTACTCCTACGCCGCCCAGGGCCTGCTCTGGGACCAGGGCCTCAGCCCCTACGACCACGTCGTCCGTGAGCTCGACTCGCCGTGGCGCGACTCGACGGCGCCGACGTGGCTCGACAGCCCGACGCCCTACGGGCCCGTCTGGCTGCTCCTCGCCCGGGCCGTCGCGTCGGTCTCGGGCGAGCTGTGGGTCGCGCTCCTGCTCCTCCGCCTCCTCGCCGTGGCCGGCGTCGTCGTCATGGCGTGGGCGGTGCCCGACGTCGCCCGTCGGATCGGCTGGTCGCCGGTCCTGGCGCTCTGGCTCGGCGTCGCGGTGCCGCTCGTCGGTGCGCACTTCGTCGGGGGAGCCCACAACGACGCCCTCATGGTGGCCGCGGCGCTGGGTGGGCTGGCCCTGGCGCTGCGCGGGCGGTTCATCCTCGCCTGCGTCGTCGTCGCGCTCGGGGCCATGGTCAAGGTCACGGCCGTCATCGCGCTGCCGTTCGTCGTCATCCTCTGGGCCCGCCACATCGCGGCCGCACACCCCCCGAGGACGGAGGGGACGGCATACGCCCGCTGGGGTGACGTCGTGCGCGCGGGCGCGCTGACCGTGCTGTGCTCGGGCGTCCCCATGGTGCTCGGCGGCGTCGTGACCGGGCTCGGGTTCTCGTGGCTCAACCCGACGGGGACCCCGGGCAAGAACGAGCAGTGGACGTCGCTGCCGACGTCGATCGGGATCACCGTCGGTGCCGTCGGGCACCTGCTCGGCCACGACGAGTGGCGCGACACGGGCATCGCGACCGCGCGGGCCCTGGGACTCGTCGTGCTGGCCCTGCTACTCGCGCTCGTCTGGCTCGCGGCGCTCAAGCCGGCGGACACCAGCGGCCTCGCTGCGGAGGATGCCGCGGCCGAGCCGCTCCTGCGACCGGTGCGCGGGGTCGCCTGGGCCATGCTCGCCGTCGTCGTGCTCGCCCCGGTCTTCCTCGGGTGGTACTACCTCTGGGCGCTCCCGTTCTTCGCGGTGTCGCTCGGCGCCCTCTGGCAGGCGCGGCTCGAACGACCCCTCGCCGTCGTCGCGACCGTCGTGTGCTTCGCGACGCTGCCCGAGGGCTACAGCCTCGGTCTCACGACGACGGCCGTCGGGGTCCCGGTCGCGCTCGTCGTCCTCGTGCTGCTGCTGCGGCGCGGGCTGCGCACCGCCCGCCGCACCGACTGGCGGCACCTGCTCGACCTCGACGTCCCGCTCCTTCGCCGTTCGCGGTGACCTCGGCACCGGGGCCCGGTGTCGCGGGTGCCGCGATCCCCGTGGACGGCACGCTGCCGGGTCACGGATCGGCGACAGTTGCCGGCGTCCCCGACGGCACGGGGCCCGGTGCCGGACACTGTCCCGGTGAGTGACTCCGGCTTCGTCGACGAGGCCCCCCTCGGCTCCCCGGACGGTGCCTCCGACCGCCCTGCGCGGCCCCGGTCCGCACGGAGCCGACGGCGTCCCGGCCCGGCGGCCATCGTCCTCGTCGTGCTCCTCGTCGGCCTCGTGGCCTTCGGCGGCTGGGCCTGGTCGAGCCGCGTCCACGCCGACGACGTCGCCGCCTACGAGTCGCTCGCGCGCGAGGTCGACGTGCTCGACCGCTCCATGGTCCCGCTCGGGCACAGCGAGCTCCCACCGTGCCGCGAGGGGGTGGACGGGCGCATCACCCGCACCTACCCGCCCTCGACCGGGCCGCAGGCCGCCGAGCTCGTCGGTTACCTCGAGCAGTCGGGCTGGACCGTCCGGCCGGCCGCCCCGCCGGGCTTCGCCCACCTGACGCGCACCGCGTCGGGGCACGTGCTCACCATCGACGTGGTCGCGGCGAGCGAGTCCTCGCTCGTCGAGTCGCTCACCGCGACGAGCCCCGCCGGTGGCTTCGGCTGCCTCCTGCGCTGACCGCCACACCGATGCGTGATCCACCGCACGGGCCACATGGTGGGAATGACGCGGTCCACGGCACACGGCGGTGGGACGCTGGTCCACATGCGCGCGGTGACCCAGAGCAAGAAGCTGCAGAACGTCTGTTACGAGATCCGTGGTCCCGTGCTGGCCGAGGCCAAGCGGCTCGAGGACGAGGGGCACCGCATCCTCAAGCTCAACATCGGCAACCCCGCGCCATTCGGCTTCGAGGCGCCGGAGGACATCCTCGTCGACGTCATCCAGGAGCTGCCGACCGCGCAGGGCTACAGCGACAGCAAGGGCATCCTGTCGGCCCGGCGCGCCGTCAAGCAGCACTACGAGGTCCGCGACTTCCCGCCCGTCGGTGTCGAGGACATCTACCTCGGCAACGGGGTCAGCGAGCTCATCGTCATGGCGATGCAGGGCCTGCTCGACAACGGCGACGAGGTGCTCATCCCGGCCCCCGACTACCCCCTGTGGACCGCGGCCGCGAGCCTCGCCGGCGGCAACGCCGTCCACTACGTCTGCGACGAGCAGGCCGGCTGGGCGCCCGACCTCGACGACATCCGCAGCAAGATCACCGACCGCACGCGGGCCATCGTCGTCATCAACCCGAACAACCCGACGGGTGCCGTCTACCCGCGCGAGGTCCTCGAGGCCATCGCGCAGGTCGCCCGCGAGCACGAGCTGATCATCATGGCCGACGAGATCTACGACAAGATCCTCTACGACGGCGCGACGCACACCTCGATCGCGGCCCTGGCTCCCGACCTGCTCTGCCTGACCTTCAACGGCCTGTCCAAGGCCTACCGGGTGGCCGGTTTCCGCTCCGGCTGGCTCGTCATCTCCGGACCCAAGGAGCATGCGCGCAACTACCTCGAGGGCCTCGACATCCTCGCCAACATGCGTCTGTGCGCCAACGTCCCGGCGCAGCACGCGATCCAGGTGGCGCTCGGCGGCTACCAGTCGATCAACGAGCTGATCCTGCCCGGCGGCCGCCTGCTCGAGCAGCGCAACGTCGCCTGGGAGATGCTCAACCAGATCCCGGGCGTGTCGGTGACCAAGCCCGAGGGGGCGCTCTACCTCTTCCCACGGCTCGACCCGAGGGTCCACGACATCCGTGACGACGAGCGCTTCGCCCTCGACCTGCTGCGCGACCAGAAGATGCTCATCGTGCACGGCACGGGCTTCAACTGGGCGACACCCGACCACTTCCGGCTCGTCTTCCTGCCGCGCGTCGAGGACCTCGAGGACGCCGTCGGACGCCTCGAGAAGTTCCTCTCGACCTACTCCCAGTAGGCCGTTCGGGTCAGCGCGAGGTGGCCCACCACTTGAGGAGCAGTCCGAGCACGATGCCCCACACGACGGTGAGCAGCAGGCTGATGCCGGCGGCCAGCAGCGCGGGTCGGCGTCCGCCCGGCTCGCGGCGCACGAGGCTGATCCCGGCAAGCGCCAGACCGAGCAGCTGCGGCAGGAAGACGAACCCGAAGACGACCGCCGACAGCGACGCCACGACCGCACCCCGGGCGATCGGCGCCCCGGCGGCCAGTCTCGCGGACGCGGCGTCGCGGGGACGATCAGGCTCGCTCACGCGTTCAGGGTAACGATGAACACGAAGACACCGGCGCACGCTCCGCGACCGTATGCCGTCCGCCCGGCTCTGCGCGGGGCGCTCGCTGCCGGGGTCGGCCTCGTCGTCGTCCTGTCCATCGCCGCTTGTGGCGGGTCGGACCCGACCCTCGGTGACCTGCCGGCGGGAGTGGCGGACGCCCGGCCGAGCATCTCGGCGGAGGAAGCGCAGTTCGTCCTCGCCGCGCAGCAGCTCGGGGCGTCGGTGACGGGCGCCACGGTCGACGACGACATCGAGACCGGGACGACGACGTGCTGGGCCCTGAAGAACGGCGGCGTCGAGCTGGCCCAGATCGCGGTCGACGACGAGGACAAGCCGCTCGGCAACACCGGGGACGCGCTGCGCACGAAGCAGCTGATGGCCGCCGGCGTGCAGGCGTTCTGCCCCGACTACGACGACCAGGTCTCCCAGCTCGACCTGCCCTGACGGCGGTCGCGAGCACGCTCTCGGGGCCGGCCCCGGGTCGTCAGATCCAGCCGGGCGGGGCCGGCACGACGATGCCGACGATGCCGGGCAGGCTCCCGGCCCGACCCAGGTCGACGACCGGGCCCGACGTGGACCGCGCCGCGATCTCGCGGCACTCGATGCCGATGCACCAGCGCGGCACGCGACCGTCCTGCTCGACCCGGACGGCCATGAAGAGGGTGCTCGCCATGAGCCGGCCCGAGCGGGTGTCCTTGAGAGCGGGGTCCTGGTAGACGACGACGGTCGGCGGGGCGGTCCCGGTCGGGTGCGCCGTCGCGGCCTCGGCGAGCGCGGCATACTGCCGGCGCGTGTCCTGGTGCGTGCCGATGTCGGCTCGCCACGCGAGGACCCCGCACGCAGCGAGCACCGCGAGCAGCGCCGTCGCGACGCGGGCGGTCGGCGTCACGCCGGGCTGAGGCGTGGGCGCTCGCCCGACGTGCACCCCCGCGACCGCGCCGCGGTCGACGAGGAGCAGGGCGACGGCCACCACCGCCGCGAGCCACGTCCACAGCTGGCCACGGGCCTCGGTGACGAGGCCCGTCGCGAGGGTCTGAGCAGCGTCAATGCCGCACGCGACGGCGAGGGCGAGGAGGAGACGCTGCAGCCGGGGTCGCACGACCGCGTCCCTCCAGCCGAGGGCCACGGCGGCGATCGCCACGACTGCGACCCACCACTGCGCAGCCCAGAGCGAGCCCGCGGCCGACAGCCACCGACGAGCGTTGACGCCGAGGGCGTCGAGCGAGGTCAACGGGTTGGCCTGGCGCCAGCCGGCGACCTCGATGCCGAAGTGCCCGTTGACGACCCAGTTGAGCGAGTAGGCCACCGCGACACCAGCGGCGAATCCGGCGGCCCAGCCGACGACGACGAGAAGCACCCTGCGCCACGGGGCCTCCCGCAGCGACACGACGGCCAGGACGAGCAGCACGAGGGCGATCGGTGGGTAGGTGAGCACGGAGGCGATGCCGCTGAGGACGAGCCAGGCCACCAGCCACCGCCCCGAGCGAGCGGCTCCGGGCAGGAGCCAGACCGCGCCGGCGGCCACGAGGGCCGACGGCGTCAACGCCCCGGGCCAGTAGAGCAGCTGGACCCAGACCGGCGAGGCGAAGAGCGCCGCGCCGAGGAGCGCGTCGGTGACGGGCCGGGGACGCACCCCGGTCCGGTGGAGCACCCGCCAGATGCCCGCCACGAGGAGCGCGTACGCGGCGGCATACGTCAGGGCGGCGGTCGTGACGGTGCCGTGCTGTCCGACCAGCCACCACCAGCCGGAGTTGAGCCACCGCCCCTCGCTCACGTTGTAGTACGACGGTGGCACCGCCCCCGGCGAGCCCTCGGGCAGCAGGAACGCCCAGTCGTCCTGGCGGATGAAGGGAGTCACCGCCTGAGCGACTCCCTCGGTCACGACGAACGCGGCGGCGATGACGGCGGCGACGCGCAGGCGCACGCCGACCCGCGGCGTGACGCCGGGCAGGCGCACACCTCGGCGTTCGGACGCGGGGGCGAGGGTCTCGGTCGACATGGTGGTGGCGCTCACGGGGTCGGGACGACACGGACCTGCCGTCCGTGTCGGTGAACCATAGGTACCCAAAGTGCGCCTCCACCGCATCCGGTGCCCGCCTCTCAGACGTGCGCAGGGGCTCGTCCGGACCGTGGGTCCCCGGAATACGGGGCCCCGGCCTGCCCGTTGGCACCCACGTGAGTCCTGCCCCGAGAGCCCAGTTGAACATCCTCGATCTCGTCCCCGTCCTCGACGGTGGCAGCGCCGGTGAGGCCATCGCCTCGACGGTCGACATCGCCCGGCACGCCGAGAAGTGGGGGTACCAGCGCTACTGGATGGCGGAGCACCACAACATGCGCGGCGTCGCGTCGAGCTCGACGGCCGTGCTCATCGGCCACGTCGCCGACCAGACCGAGACGATCCGCGTCGGCGCCGGCGGGATCATGCTGCCCAACCACGCACCGTACGTCGTCGCCGAGCAGTTCGGCACGCTCGCGACGATCCACCCGGGCCGCATCGACCTCGGGCTCGGCCGCGCCCCGGGCACCGACCCCTTCACGACCCGCGCCCTGCGCCGCAACGAGGCCGCCGCGATGAACTTCGCCGGCGAGGTCGAGGAGCTCATCGGCTACCTCGGCGACCCGGACCCCGACGCCAAGGTCCGTGCCATCCCCGGTGAAGGCACCCACGTGCCCATCTGGATCCTCGGGTCGAGCCACGGTGGCGCCCAGGTGGCGGCCGCCCTCGGCCTGCCCTACTCCTTCGCCTCGCACTTCGCGCCGGCCGCGCTGATGAGCGCTCTCGAGGTCTACCGCTCCCGGTTCACGCCGTCGACCGAGCCCGGCGGCCTCGACGCCCCCCGTTCGATGGCCGGCGTCAACGTCATGGTCGCCGACACGACGGCCGAGGCCGAGCGCCTCTTCACGAGCGTGCTCCAGCGCTTCCACGGCATCGTCACCGGCCGCCGGGCCGGGCTGCCCGAGCCGGAGGGCGACATCGCGAGCCTCATGGCGCAGTGGTCACCGGCGGAGCGCCAGGCGGTGAACGAGATGACCCGGGTCTCGCTCGTCGGCACACCCGCCGAGGTGCGTGACGGGCTCGCGGGCTTCGTCGAGGCCACGGGCGTCGACGAGGTCATCGTCACGTGCGGCGCCCACGACCACGAGGCACGGCTGCGCTCCTACGAGCTCCTCGCCGACGCCTGGCTCTGAGCTCCGGACGCGACGAGCCGCCACCCACGACCTCTGAGAGGCTGCACCCATGAGCGAGAGCACGACCGCAAGAGACCCCAAGGACCTGCGCCGCGTCACCCTGACCCGCGACAGCGTCGGCCGCTACACCGCCCGCAACGACCGCGGCGGCTCGATCACGCTGAGCTCCGGCACCGACGAGCTCTCGCCGGTCGAGCTGCTGCTCGCCGGCATCGCCGGCTGCACCGCGGTCGACGTCGACACCGTGACGACGCGGCGCGCCGAGCCCGAGCAGTTCGAGATCGAGGTGACGGCCGACAAGGTCAAGGACGAGCACGGCAACCACCTCCAGGACATCGAGGTGCGCTTCCGCGTGCGCTTCCCCGAGGGCGACGGCGGCGACGCGGCGCGCGAGATGCTGCCCAAGCTCGTCAAGCGCTCGCACGACGAGTGGTGCACCGTGAGCCGCACCGTCGAGCTCGGTCAGCAGGTCACGACCACCATCGAGTGACGAAGACCCGCCGTCCCCCGACGGCGTGGGCCGTCAGGCGTGGTGGGCGGCGTCGAGCCACTCGATGGGGTCGCCCCACCCGAGCCGGCTGACCCCGTGCCTGTCGAGCGCGCGCACCGCGAGGGTGCGCCGGTGCGCCGCGAACGTCAGGACGTGCGCGACCATCGCGCCGTAGGAGCAGACGTAGGGCGGGTCGCAGGACGCGTCGACGAAGACGTCGTCGAGCCGACCCCCTTCGATCGCCTCGCGCACGTGGCCGAGGAAGACGGGTGCGGCGTCGGCGAGACGACGGCGAGCCGACGTCAGCGACTCGTGCTCCTCGACGGAGAAGTCGTAGTCGCGGCTCGCCATCGTCGCGTTCCACATCGCCATCTGGCCCACGAGCCGGCTGATGATGCGACGCAGCGTGGACGGGTCGGGATCGTCGTCGACGTTGATGACGATCGGCTCGTCGAGCTGTTCGTCGGTGAGCTGGCCGGCGCACTCGATGAGCTGGCCGGTCAGCCAGATGTGGTGCTCGACCATCCTCTGCACGAGGTCCATGGCAGTGACCTTTCGCTGGGCCGGGAGGCGTATGCCGCCGGGCGGGTGGAAGTGGATGTCGTTGGCCGCCTCGAGACGGATCGTCCCCGGACGTCCGCGCCACGCGCTCGGCGTCGTGCCGTACGCGCGACGGAACGCCCGGGTGAACGCCTCGTGCGAGCCGTAGCCCGCCTCGACCGCGACGTCGAGGACGGAGAGGCGGCTGGCCGCGAGGCGGTAGGCGGAACGCTCGAGCAGCACCCTGCGGCGCAGGGAGCTCGGCGCCTCGCCTGCGCCCGCGCTGACGATGCGGTCGAGGTGGAACCGTGACAGGTGCAGCCGGCCCGCGATCTGCTCACCGGTCAGGTCGGGCTCGTCGAGGGTGTCGACGAGCACGTCCAGCCAGGCGCTGAAGGTGTCACGGGAGCCGGTCACGTCACGATCCTGCGCGCCTCGGCCCGGGCGTACTTGATCGGGTTTGCTCCGTCGGCGAGGCCGCCCGCTCAGGGGTAGACGACGACCTTGTCACCGATGCGCACCGCGAAGAAGAGCGCCTTGACCTGGGCGTGGTCGGCGATGTTGACGCAGCCGTGGCTCGCGCTCGCGTAGCCGAGGCGCGCGAAGTTGGACGAGTAGTGCACGGCCTGGCCGCCGGAGAAGAACATCGAGTAGGGCATCGGCGTGAAGTAGAGGTTGGAGATGACGTACTCGTACTTCCGGGAGACGCTGAAGGTGCCCTCGCGCGTCTCCTTGCCGGGCCGGCCGAAACGGGCCCACATCGACGTGAGCGGCTTGCCGTTCACGACCCACGTGAGGGTGCGGGTGGACTTGTCGACGCACATGACCCTGCCGGTGCGGCAGCGCTTGTCGAGCGAGGAGAGCGCGGGCACGAGCGGGCGCAGGCCCGCGTAGTAGCGGTGCTGGTCGAAGGTGCCGGGCGTGTAGGTGAGGGCCCGCAGGCGCGCCCACGTGCGGCTGTCGACGACACCTGACTGGGGCACGTCGTAGGCGCGCTGGAAGGCGAGCACCTTCTGGCCGAGCGTCCAGCCGTAGGTGCCGGAGAACGCATACGGCCACAGACCCTTGGCGCCGAGGCGCCGCTGGAGCTCGCGGACGTTGGCGGCGGGCGCCGTGGTGCCGAGCACCACCGGTGACGTCGTCATCGAGACCAGCCGGCTCCACGTGCGCTGGTCGAGCACGCCGGACTGGGGGAGGTTCTGGTCGCGCTGGAAGGTGAGCACCTTCTGGCCGAGGGTCCAGCCGTAGGTGCCGGACACGGCGTAGGACCAGTAGGAGGTCCTGACGGCACGCAGACGCGACTGGAGGTCCTTGACGGCGTAGCCGGTCGAGCCCTCCTTGAGACGGGTCGTGGTCGCGGTGAGGGCGACGAGCCGGCTCCACGTGCGCTGGTCGAGCACGCCGGACTGGGGGAGGTTCTGGTCGCGCTGGAAGGTGAGCACCTTCTGGCCGAGGGTCCAGCCGTAGGTGCCGGACACGGCGTACGTCCAGTAGGACGCCTTGACGAGGCGCAGGCGCACCTGGAGGTCCTTGACCTTCCAGCCGGAGCTGCCGGTCGGGATGACGACGGGGCTCGGCGCGGGCGGCGGCGGGGTCGTCGTCGTGGGGCTCGACGTCGTCGTGGTCGTCGTCGTGGGGGGCGTCGTCGTGGTGGTCGTGGTGGTGCCGGACGTCGAGGTCGTCGTCGCGTCGGCGACCGTGCTCCCGGCGGTCGAGCCGACCGAGCCCGTGGACGTCGAGGTGCCGGGCGGTGTCGGCGTGCCGGTGAGGTCGTCGGCACGGGCGGCCGGAGCCGTCACGGCGAGTGCGATGACCGCCAGCGTGGCAGCGACGCTGCCCACGGTGCGATTCCTGTCCATGCGGATGGTCCTCATGGTGTCCCCTGGTGTCCTGACCGCGCGACGGCGGGTGTGAGTCGGCGCGATCGCGCCCTTCATTGTGGCAGGCGAACCGGGCTTTGGCGCGGCGTGCCGACACCTCCCCAGACGCGTCGGCGCGCCGGAAGGTTGTCGCGGACCGGCGACCGGTCCGGAGGACGGGCGTCAGGCCCCCGGGAGGCGGCGGACCGTGAGGATCTGCTCGGCGCGACCGACCGGGCCGCGCACGTCGTGCAGCGTCGTCGACGTCAGCCCGAGGCCCGTGGGGCCCATCGTCACCCGGGTGTCGAATCCGACCCATCCACGGACCGGCTCGCGGAAGAGGTGCACGCTGAGGTCGACGTTGGGGAACATCCACTCCCGCGGCGAGACGCGCACGGCGATGCCGTTGGCGGTGTCGGCGAGGCGCACGAGATCGGCTGTGGGAGAGCAGGTCTCGCCGTCGACGAGCGGGTTGAGCGCACGGATCCAGGCCCGGGTGCGGCCCGGGCGACGCTCGGCGTCCACCCGGAACTCGAGGCCCTCGATGTAGCCGCCCTCCCACGTGTCGGCCCCCGCCCACGGCAGCATCTCGCCGGGTCCGGGGATCGGCTCCAGCTCGACGCCGGCCACGGGCTCGGAGTCGTGGGCGGCGAGTCTCCACGCGTGGGCGCGCACGACGGGACGGTCGTCGACGAGCAACGTCGCCTCGACGAGCTCGATGGTGCGACCGGGGCGGGTCGTGCGCACCTCGACCCGGCTCGGCCGCGCCGGGATCATGCCGAGGATGTCGAAGGAGATGCGCGCCAGCTGCATCCCCTCCCGTGGCTCGTGGAGGTCGATCTCGTGGGCGAGGATGCCGCTGACGGGAGCCATGTGCTGCTCGTCGTCGCGCCAGGCGCCCTGCACGTGCACGGTCGGGGCGTAGAGGCCACGATCCAGCCGGCGGTAGAAGGCCGGGGTGTCGCGGTCGAGCTCGAAGTTGGTGCTGTCGCGGGTCTCGCTGGTCACCCGCCCACCCTAGGTGTCGGTGGGTGCCGCTCAGACCGCGCCGTCGGAGAGACCGAGCCCGAGGTCGACCATGCGGACGAGACGCGGTGCGAGCTCGTCGACGGCGCCGGGCGGCAGGTCGCGCAGCGGGCCCTCGAGGGCGAGCATCGCCATGCCGTGGACGGCTGACCACGCGAGGAGCTCGGCACCGGGACGCTCGTCGTCGGACATGACGCCGGCGTCGACCATGGCGTCGAGCGAGTCGGCGAGCAGCTGGAAGGGGGTGCGGCCGGCGGCGCCGGCAGCGTCCGGGGAGGCGGCCCGGCTGAGGTCGACCGGTACGGCGAACGCCGCCCGGAACAGGCCCGGCTCGTCCATCGCGAAGCGCAGGTAGCCGACACCGACGGCACGGAAGCGGGCACGCGCCCGCTGGCCCGTCTCGAGGTCGTCGGGGACGGCGTCCATCGTGGCGCTGATGACGTCAGCGGCACGCGCCTGGGCGCGGGAGACGACCTCGCCCAACAGCGCGTCACGGTCGGCGAAGTGGCGGTAGGCCGCATTGGCCGAGACCCCCACGCGGCGCGTGGCCTCGCGCAGGACGACCTTGTCGGGCCCGCCCTCGCGGGCGAGGTCGGTGCCCGCCTCGAGCAGGGCGCGGCGCAGGTCACCGTGGTGGTACGTCGCCCGCGCGGGCGGGGTGCCCGACGGGTCGGGTGCCGTGCCGGGTGCCGGGTCGGCGTCGAAGGCGGCGGACGTGCTCACAGGCCCATCATGCTCCGGGGGTGTCCCGGTGGGCCTCACCCGGCTGCGGGATGGGACGGGGGTGTCGCGAGGCCGCGCCGGGTCAGCACGGCGCGGAGCAGGTCGGGGCGGTTGGTGATGAGACCGTCGACGCCGAGGTCGACGAGACGTGCCATGTCGTCCTCGTCGTCGACGGTCCACGGCACGACGACGAGCCCCGCGGCGTGCGCGGTGCGGACGAGCGTGGCATCGACGGGGAGGTCCTGCCGCGGTGACAGGGCGACGACGCCGGCGATCCCGGAGGCGGCACGCACGACGTCGCCGTCCACGGCGTCGATGTCGATGCCGCCCAGCCACGGGGACGCGCCCTCCTCGCCGCGCTCTAGCCGCTCGGGCGAGACGAGGGCGACGAGCCGGGCGCGGGGCGCGATGCGGTGGACCGCGGTGAGGCTCGCCCAGTCGAACGACTGGACCGTCGCGCGGTCCGCGACGCCGCCCTCGTCGAGCACCGCCCACACCTTCGCGGCGTACTCGTCGCGCGGCACGGTGAGTCCGAGGTCGTCCGCCTGCACCTTGATCTCGACGTTGAGCCCGACGTCGTCGGCGCCGCGCTCGCGCAGCAGGTCGACGACCTCGCGGAGCTCGGGCACCCTCGCGCCGGACACCGCGCGCTGGTCCGGGTGGTCGGGGGTCGGTTGGAAGCCGCAGTCGAGCGTGCTCACCTGCGCGAGCGTCAGGAGCCGGAAGGGCTTGCCGGAGTAGGGAAAGAGGTCGTCGGACGGGCTCGCCGGCGACGTGTCGCGGCACGTGTCGGGGTTGACCCGGTTGTCGTGGGCGACGACGACGGCACCGTCGCGGGTGACCTGCGCGTCGAGCTCGAGGGTCGTGACGCCGATGTCGAGCGCGCGCGAGAAGGCCTCCAGGGTGTTCTCCGACGTCAGGTCCGCACCGCCGCGGTGCGCCTGGAGGTCGAAGGCGCCGGCCCGTCTGGTCGGGGCGTCCGCGGGCGGCCCTCCGCCGCCTGCGCAGGCGGCCACGAGGAGAGCGACGAGTGCGAGGACGATCGTGCCGGCGAGCGCCGTGGCGGCGCAGGGACGCGGCTCTCCTCGCGTGGCCACCACGTCAGAACCCGAAGCGCCGGGCCGTCGCACGCACGGCCTCCGCGGACGCCCGCAGGCCCGCCAGCTCGGCGTCGGTCATCGGCACCTCGACCCGGTCGCCGACGCCGCCGGAGTGGACGATCGCCGGCACCGACAGGCAGACGTCGCCGATGCCGTAGTAGTCGTCGAGCAGCGAGCTGACGGGAAGGATGCGGCGCTCGTCGTAGAGAACCGCCTCGATGATGCGCGTGGCGGCGAGGCCGATCGCGTAGTTCGTCGCGCCCTTGCCCTCGATGACCCGGTAGGCCGACTGCACGACGTCGGTCGCGATGCGGTCGCGGGCCTCCTCGTCGAGGGCGATGCGTCCGTCCGACGCGCGCCACTGCAGGAGCGGCACGGAGCCGATGGTCGCGGACGACCACAACGGCAGCTCGGAGTCGCCGTGCTCGCCGATGACGTACGCGTGCACGCTCTGGGCCGCGACGCCCGTGTGCTCGGCGAGGAGGAAGCGCAGGCGTGACGAGTCGAGGACCGTGCCCGACCCGAAGAGCCGTTCGGCCGGCAGCCCGGACACCTGGAGCGCCGCATACGTGACGACGTCGACGGGGTTGGTGACCATGACGTGCACGGCGTCGGGAGCGACCTCGACGAGCCGCGGCAGGATCGCGCGCATGATGCCGATCGTCGACTCGGCGAGGTCGAGCCGGGACTGCCCCGGCTTCTGCTTGGCCCCCGCCGTGAAGACGATGACGTCGGAGTCGGACAGCACCTCGACGTCGTCGGAGCCGTCGACGTGCGCCATCGGGACGAACTGGATGCCGTGGCTCAGGTCGAGCGCCTCGGCGCGCACCTTGGCGGCGTTGACGTCGAAGAGCGCGACGTTCTGCGCGACGCCGCGCATCAACGCGGCATACGCGAGCGTGGCGCCGACGGCGCCGGCCCCGACGATCCCGAGCTTCGTCGTGCGGCGGCGGGTGCTGCCTGCCGGTGTCTCCACGGTCATCGTCGGTCCTCCGTCGCTCGTGCCCGTCGTCGCTGCGAGTGTGTCAGCCTCACGGCCTGACTGCCGAGAGGTGGGCGAGCCCGGACAGGGCCGAGCGGGGGCCACCCTTCGGCTCGAGGTGTCCTCGGGCACGCGGCCGAGGCGTGTGACGATGGGGTCGTGGACCTGCCCCTGGATGCCGTCCCGTCGCTGGACGGGTATCCCGTGCAGCCCCCGCCACTGCGCCCGCCCGTCGTCTTCGACCAGGTCTGGCGCGACCTGACGTTCGTCCACTGGCCCGTCGACCCGGACTCGGTGCGCCACCTCTTCCCGACGGGCACGCGCCCCGACGTCTTCGCCGACGGGCGCACGTACGTCGCGCTCGTCCCCTTCGTCATGGACGGCATGCGGCTCGGTCGGGCACCCTCGCCCCGGCTCCCATGGCTCGGAAGCTTCCTCGAGACCAACATCCGGCTCTACTCGGTCGACGACGCCGGGCGCCACGGGGTGCTCTTCCGCTCCCTGGAGACCGAGCGGTCCCTCGTCGTCCTCGGCGCTCGCGCCGGCCTCGGGATCCCCTACACGTGGGCCAGGATGCGGCTGCGCCGTGACGGTGACGTCGTGACCTACACGAGCCGGCGCCGGGCACCGGCCCGCGGACTGCGCAGCCTCCTCACGGTCCGCGTCGGGGAGGCCGTCGACCCGACGCCGCTCGAGACGTGGCTGACCGCCCGCTGGGGCGCGCACACCCGCGTGGCCGGGCGCACGCTCTGGGTGCCGAACGAGC
This sequence comes from Terracoccus sp. 273MFTsu3.1, assembly GCF_000383675.1. Classification (GTDB taxonomy): domain Bacteria; phylum Actinomycetota; class Actinomycetes; order Actinomycetales; family Dermatophilaceae; genus Terrabacter. The sequence continues at coordinate 822,850 of NZ_KB911820.1, forward strand.
ACGACCCGTGGTCCTTGTATGCCGCCGAGGTCGTCGAGCTCGCCGACGACCTCCTCGGGGCGAGCCGTGTCACCCCCTCCGGACCGCGGCTGCGCGCCCTGTGGTCACCGGGCGTGGCCACGCGGTTCGGCCGCCCGTCACGCGTGGCCTGAGGTGCGGGAGGGGTCGGTCAGGCGAAGAGCTCGCGCAGGCAGTCGCCGAACATCGTCGTGTGCGCCTCGACGTCGGCGGCGGTCGTCGCGGGGCTCATCAGCGCCATGTTGTGGAAGGGCGTCAGGAGGATGCCGCGGTTGAGCGCGTAGAGGTGGAGGTACTGCTGCAGCTCGAAGTCGTCGGCGTCGTGCGCCTCCTGGCCGTCGTGCGAGGGGCGGCCGGAGAAGTTGTACTCGGCCCGGGCGCCGAGACGCGTCACGTGCCAGTCGGCCCCGACGGCGTCGATGCCGGCCTGCACGCCGTCGGCCCACGCGTCGGCGAGCGGCACCATGTGCTCGAACGCCTCGGCTGTCATGACGTGCTCGAGCGTGGCCTTCATGGCAGCCATCGAGAGGCCGTTGCCGGCGAGCGTGCCGCCGATGCCGCCCACGTCGATGTCCTCCAGCTCGATGGAGCGCGCGATGCGGTCGGCGATGTCCCGGCTGAAACCGAAGGTGCCGCACGGGATGCCGCCGCCGATGGACTTGCCGATGACGAGCAGGTCGGGCTCGAGGCCGTGGGCGCCGGTGTAGCCACCGGGGCCAGCGCAGATCGTGTGGGTCTCGTCGTTGACGAGCAGCGTGCCGTAGCGCGTCGCGAGCTCGCGCACGCCCTCGTTGTAGCCGGGGTCGGGCAGCACGATGCCGATGTTGGTCAGCGCCGGCTCGACGAGGATCGCCGCGACGTCGCCATGGGCCAGGGCGCGTTCGAGCGCCTTGAGGTCGTTGAACTCGACGACGCGCGTCGTCTCCGACGTGTCGACGGGCGCGCCGATGTTGCTGCCCCGGTCGACCGTCGAGCCGTCGGGGCCCAGCGTCGCGAAGGCCTCGTCGACGGAGCCGTGGTAGCACCAGTTGTGGACGACGACCTTGCTGCGGCCGGTGAGGTGGCGGGCGTAGCGGATCGCGTGGCGGTTCGCGTCCGTGGCGGTCAGCGTGAACTGCCAGTAGGGGAGGCCGAAGCGCTCGGCAAGGCCGGTCGAGACCGCGATGGCGTCCTCGGTGGGCAGCATCGTCGTGATCCCGCGGGAGAGCTGTCGGGTCACGGCCTCGACCGTCGGCGCGGGGGAGTGCCCCATCATCGCCCCCGTGTCACCGAGGCAGAGGTCGACGTGGTCGATGCCGTCGACGCACGTGAAGTGCGCCCCCTCGGCGTGCTCGACGAAGACCGGGAAGTCGCCGGGCCACTTGACCATCCAGCTCATCGGGACGCCACCGGGCATGTGCGCGGCCGCCTGCTCGGCCAGGGCCCGGGAGCGCGGGCGAGCCTCGGAGAAGGCTGTCCGCTCGCGGGCGTGCAGCTCGGCGAGACGGGCGCGGTCGACGGTGCTCATGCCCGCATCATGCCCTGCCGGGCCACGTGGTGGAAGTGATGCCACGAACCCGGCCGGACCGCGGATTCCGTAGGTGTTGGAAGGGGATTCAAGCGAAAAGGCACAGGTTCCCAGGGGTTGCGGAGGGCCGGTGAGGTGGCATGATCCCGCCCATGCCCCCGAGCGGTTACCGCGGCCTCAGCCTCTGGCACGACACGATCGACGACATCGAGCCGCGCCCCTCGCTCGACACCGACATCGACGTGGACGTCGCCGTCGTCGGGGCCGGCTACACGGGTCTGTGGACGGCCTACCACCTCGTCGCGGCCGACCCGACGATCCGGGTCGCCGTCATCGAGAAGGAGGTGGCCGGCTTCGGCGCCTCGGGCCGCAACGGCGGATGGTGCTCGGCCCTCTTCCCCGCCTCGCTCAAGCGGATGGCCGCCGAGCGCGGCCGGGAGGCGGCGGTGCGGATGCAGCACCTGCTGCACGACACGGTCGCCGACGTCGGCCGGATCGCCGACGCGGAGGGCATCGACTGCCACTTCGACCAAGGCGGCTACCTCTCGGTCGCGCGCAACCCGGCCCAGCTCGAACGGGTCCGCGAGGAGGTCGCCGACCACCGCGAGTGGGGCTTCGGCGAGGACGACCACCGCCTCCTCGACGCGCACGAGGTCACCGCGGTCGCCGGTGTCAGCGACGCGCTCGGCGGCTCGTTCACCCCACACTGTGCAGCCATCCACCCGGCCCGCCTCGTCCGCGGGCTCGCCGACGCCGTCGAGCGCCGGGGGGTCGTCGTCCACGAGCGCACGACGGCCGTCGACGTGCGCAGCCACCGTGTGGTCACACCGCACGGCACCGTGCGCGCCGAGCACGTCGTCCTCGCCACCGAGGGCTACACGCCGACCGTCGCGGGCCGCCGGAGGGCCATCGCGCCGATCTACTCGCTCATGACGGCGACGGAGCCCCTGCCCGACGACACGTGGGCGCAGATCGGGCTCGACAAGCGCACGACGTTCGCCGACAACCGGCACCTGACGATCTACGGCCAGCGCACCCGCGACGGACGGATCGCCTTCGGCGGCAGGGGCGCCCCGTACCACTACGCCTCCAAGGTCTCCCCGCTCTACGACCGGGACGAGCGCGTCCACGCAGCGCTGCGCAGGATCCTCCTCGAGCTCTTCCCGGTCCTCGACGGCGTCACCTTCACGCATGCCTGGGGTGGCAACCTCGGCGTGCCACGCGACTGGTTCCCGTCGGTCCGTCACGACCGACACACCGGCCTCGCCTTCGCGGGCGGCTACGTCGGAGACGGCGTGGCCACCTCGGCGCTCGCTGGCCGCACCCTGGCCGCGATGATCCGCGGCGACGACCCCGAGGGCCTGGCCACGCTCCCCTGGGCGGGGCGCACCTCACGCGACTGGGAGCCCGAGCCGCTGCGCTGGCTCGGCGTCAACGCCGTCACCGCGCTCATGACCTCGGCCGACTGGTCGGAGCGCCGCACCGGCCGCCCGTCGCGCGCCGCCTCGGCCTTCTGGACGGCGCTCGGCCAGTAGGCCGGCGGGTCCGTGGGCGCGTGACGAGCCGCCGTGTGGGGTCGGCTCAGGCGCGGTGCGCGCGGTAGGCGCCGTCCGTCAGAACCGGCACGAGCGACGACGCGTCGAGCTCCGCCGCGACCGCCACGTCGTCGGGCCAGCCCTGCTCGACGAGCTCGCGGCCGCTCGCGCACGCGTGCAGGGCCTCGCCGACCCGGTGCTCCACGGCGAGCCACGCCGCGCCGGCGGCCTCGGCCTCGGGGCTGAGCAGCAGGGGTCCGCCTCGGTGCTCGAGGAGGCCGGCCAGGGCGGCGACGACGGCTCCCGCACCCCACAGGTCCTCGACGGCGGGCCGCAGGGACCCGTCGGGCCAGCGCTCACCGGACGGGACGACGAGGACCGCCGGCTGCGACGCCGGACCGTGCGACCGCCGGGACGTGTCGAGCCAGTCGACGAGCCAGGCGGCCACCGCGGCACGGTTGCGCAGCGAGGCCGCCACGACGTCGGCCCCGGCGCCGGCCAGCACGGCGGTGGTCGTCGAGCCGTTGGGCGAGGGCAGGACGAGGTCGCCGACGGCTCCCGCCGTGCGGATCGAGGCAGGAGACAGGCTGATGCCACCCTCGACGCGAGCCTCTGACCGACCCCGGGCGAGCGTCGCGCCGAGCCCGTCGGCGAAGGCCCGGGCCGACTCGTCCTTCCACCGGTAGGGGTGCACCCGGATGCCTGCGTCGACGGCGACGGACACGCACGTCGTGAAGCTGAGGACGTCGACGACGACCGCGCACACGGGCGAGCCCGCGGCGACGGCATACGCCGTCATGGCCTCCGCGGCGGTGGGCCCCCAGTCGAGGCGGACGACGTGCCGGTCCTGCGCGTGCCACTGCTGCATGGCACCAACCTAGGGGCGGCTCAGCCGCCGAACGTCTGGGTCCAGTACGTGCCGTAGGTGCCGCCGGTCGCGTAGCCGACGCCGATGTCCCGGTAGGTGCAGTCCAGGATGTTCGCCCGGTGCCCGGGACTCGCCATCCAGCTGCGCATGACCTCCTGGGCGCTCACCTGACCGGCCGCGATGTTCTCGGCGATGGCGCCGCCGTCGTAGCCGGCGGCGCGGATGCGCTCGGCGAAGGTCACCCCGTCGGGGCTCGTGTGCGAGAAGTAGTCGCGGCTCGCCATGTCGTCGCTGTGACCCTGCGCAGCGCGCCGGAGGGCGGCGTTCGCCGACACCGGGCCGCAGCCGGCGCGGGAGCGCTCGACGTTGACGAGGGCCACGACCTGCTGGGCGACGCCGGCCCGTGGTGGGGGTGCCGGTCTCGAGGTGGCCGACGGCCGCGGGAGGGAGTCCTCCGTCGGCGTCGGCACCGTGACGAGCGGAGCCGGTGCGCGGGTGGTGAGCGACGGTTCCGGCGAGGCGGTCGGGGATGCGGTCGGGCCGGTGGTCGGGGCGGTGGTCGGGGATGCGGTCGGGGTGGTGGTCGAGGTCGCCGACGGCGTGCGGCCGGTCTCCGTGGCGTCGGCGACGCGGCTGCTCGGGGTGACCACCGGTACCGAGGGCGTGGACGGCGTCGACGGGTGGCCGGGGCGCAGCCCACCGGACTCGTGGAGGATCGCGAAGCCGCCTCCGACGAGCAGCGCAGACACCGTCAGGGTCACCACCGCGGCGCGCCGCGACCCCATGGCCGCGGGATCGGTGTGCCGTCCCATGTGCGCCTTTCGTCGTCCAGCGAGCGGTACCTTACGCGCCCCCCGGCCACGCGTGGACGATGGGCGCGCCCGGGCTCAGCCGGCGTCGAGCTCGCGCACGAGGCGGGCCGGTGCCGTCAGTCGGTAGGATGCGTCGACGAGCTCGGCGACCTCCTGCCAGTCGACCTCCTCCGGCGGGCCGCACGCACGCAGGTCGAGCCCGACCCAGCCGGAGGGACCGACGTAGGCGGGGTCGTAGAAGCGTCCGTCACCGAGCAGGGCCGGCCGCTCGGCGGCGTCGGGGAGCACGAGGACCGACTGCCGGTAGGGCTCCGGGTCGTGGTCGCCCTTGACGGTGCCGCCGTAGGTGAGGAAGACCTTCGTCGTGAAGAAGCTCGGCCGCCCGTGCGAGACCTTCTCGTCGGCGCCCGGCAGCGCCAGACAGATCTCGCGGACCCGGGCCAGGTAGGGGTCCGCGCCGTCGAACATCAGGGGGTGGGCCACCCGACCACGGTAGGGCCGGCGCACCCCTGGGAGGTGCCTCAGGCGCCGCAGACTCCGCCGCAGCCACCCGCGCCGCAGCCGCCGCCGCACCCGCCCGCCGCGACGGGCTCCGGCACCTCGTGCCTGGTCGACCACGCGGTCTCGAGGGCCTGGGTGAAGACCTCGACGGGCTGGGCGCCCGAGACGCCGTACTTCCGGTCGAAGACGAAGAAGGGGACCGACTCGATGCCGAGCATCTTGGCCGTCGCCTCGTCGCTGCGCACGTGGTTGCCGTAGTCGTCGGAGTCGAGCATGGCGCGCACGGCGCCGTCGTCGAGACCGATCTCGGTCGCGAGCCGCACGAGCACCTCGTGGTCACCGACCGCGAGGCCGTCGGTGAAGTAGGCGCGCATGAGGCGCTCGTGGGCGGCGTCGGCCAGTCCCTGCTCGGCGGCGAGGTGGACGACCCGGTGGGCGTCGAACGTGTTGCCGTAACGGGCCTGCTCCCAGTTGAACGTGAGGCCCAGCTCGGCAGCCGCCGCGGCCATCGACCGGTGCTGCGCGACGGCCTGCTCGCGCGTCGTGCCGTACTTGGCCGCCACGAGGTCGACGAGCGCGACGTCCGGGGCCGGCTCGGCTCCGCGGTCGAGCTCGAAGCTGTGCCACGTCACCTCGACCTCGTCGGCGTGCTCGAACTGCGCGAGCGCGCCCTCGAGGCGGCGCTTGCCGAGGTAGCAGAACGGGCACACGATGTCGGACCAGAAACTGGTCTAAACTGCTACCCAGAACCGGTTCCGGAAAATGGGGAGAAATGGCCACCAAGAAGAAGCGTAGTGCGTTCAAGCGGCGAGGCAACCGCGTCATCATCTACATCCGAGTGTCGGACACCACGGGCCGCGAGGACCGCCTCATCTCGCACAAGGTGCAGGAGGACCAGTGCGCGCGGCTCAGCCAGCGCGAGGGGCTGGACGTCATCGACGTCATCAGCGACATCGACCTCTCTGGCCGGACCTCCGAGAAGCGCGCCATCCGGAAGATCATCGACCGCATCGAGCGGGGCGAGGCCGACGGCGTCGTCGTCTGGAAGATCAGCCGCTGGGGGCGCAACACCATCGACTCGATGCTCAACATCGGGGAACTGCAGGACGCGGGTGGCTTCATCGCTTCGGCCTCCGAGAACCTCGATGAGATCGACACCCCGGCGGGCAAGTTCCAGTTGACCGTCCTGCTCGCCATCGCCCAGATGTACTCGGACGAGATCGGCAAGACGTGGGCCAACATCCATGACTACCGGGTCACCAACGGCAAGACGCACAACGGCTCCCCTCGGCTGGGATACGTCTACGCCAAGCACATCCCGGAGGACGCCGTCGACCGCTACCCGATGCCGGAGGGCGCGGACTACGCGGTCGACCCGGAGACGGGTCCATGGGTGCGCAAGGCCTTCGAGTGGTACGCCGCCGGGGAGTCCTACCCCGAGATCGTCCGTCGGCTAGAGGCAGCCGGGATCAAGTCGGTGCGGGGCAACCCCATCCGGGTCACGTCCCTGCGCGGCACGCTGGAGAGCGGCTTCGCTGCTGGGCTCGTGGTGGACCGTCGCGGAGAGGATGTCGAGTACCGCCCCGGCAAGCACGAGGCGCTTGTGTCGCCGGAGACGTGGGAAGCCTGCCTCCAGCGTGCGAAGAAGAAGTCGGACCCTCGGACCAAGTCCGCCCCGTTCAGGCTCGCAGGGCTGCTGTTCTGTGGCACCTGCGGGACGCGCATGGTGGCCCAGTGGCGCACCAACAAGAGGACCCAGAAGAAGTACCGCTTCTTCCGGTGCGGGCGCGTCCAGAAGACCTCCCGGATGGTCTGCCCGGCCCCCGCACTGGTCGACGAGACCCGCGCCGAGAAGACGATGCTGGAGTGGCTGCGCGAGAACGCCGAGGGTGAGTCGGCGAAGAACACTGAGATGTCGCGAGCCATGGCCGTCGACCGCGCGGAGGTGGACCTGACCAAGATCGACAAGGAGATCTCGCGGCTCGACCGCTCCATGCTGCGCCTCTACAACGAGTACGAGGCGGGCCGCGTGGCGCAGCACGTCTACAAGTTGAAGGAGACGGAGATCCTCGAACAGCGCGAGCGACTCGAAGCCGCCAAGGACAGTGCCAACATCGCCGTGAAGGTCAACGCCATCCCATCCCTCACGGTCTTCGGGGCAGTGCTCGCAGGCTGGGAGCGCCTCTCTCCCGCCGTCATGAACGAAGCGCTGCAGGCAGTGGTCGGGGAGGTGCTCGTCTACAAGGCGGACCAGCGGTGGGCCCGCTCGCGCCTGCGCGTTGTAGGACAGTGGGAGGACATGGTGTCCCCGGGTCTTCGTGACCGAATGCGCGAGGTCCAAGAGGAGGCCAAGCGTCAGGCTGCCGAGGAGGTCAACTGGAAGCCGCTGGCGGCGAAGGCGGATCTGACCGCAGTCTGACGGGTAACGCAAGAGCCCCAACCGGGAATCACCGGTTGGGGCTCTCGTGTGTCACGCGGCCTCCGCCATCTCCTGCTCTGGGGCGGGGAGGTCGCCCTGTTGATGAAGTTCGACGAGCGCGGGGCCCATGATGGCCCAGAAGCGGTTCCAGCACTGTTCCTTGTCCATGGCCGGAACCATATCAGACAACCGGAACAGTGGTCCCGCTTGCCATGCGTGCGGCCCGCTGGGCTGCGATCTGCTCGCGCTGGTAGTCGGCAGCCTCCCGGTGGGTCGCGGGGGTGCCAGAGACGCGCACGGCGTCGAACTGCTCACCTGCCAGCAGCGACGTGGCCGCGCGGTGGGTACCCGACAGCAGGACCTCGCGGTCCCGGACAGTGTCATGGAAGACGACGGGGTGCTGGTTGCCCGCCTGATGCGCGTCGGCGAAGAGAGTGCCGGGGTTCTTCATGTAGTGCTCGACACCTGCCCGGGTCAGCCCCGGCTGGCTTCCGTGAAGGTTGCGGGGGTCGACCTTCACCATGTGGGCCTCGGGGTTGGCCAGCGCCTCGTCGACCATGCGCGGGTCGAAGGTGCGGTGGGTGCGGGAGGGGGACGCCTGCGGGAAGGGGGAGACAGTGGTCGGAGACCCGTCCGGGAACATCTTCTCGACGGAGCCTGCGCCCCAGAACTGGGCCGTTCGTGACATGGGTGACCTCTCGTGGTTCACTTGTGGAGTCAATCAGTACAAGGGTACCGATTGACACGCAACGCTTTCCGAATCTGAAAGGCCCCACCTTGGCCCTCTCGACACCCGGACTGCGCGGGCTCTACGAGTCCGACGCCCGTGTCCGAAAAGCCCTCGACTCCGATCAACCCTCGCCCGAGGTGGCCCGCTACCTCGCGGACGCCGGGTACCAGACCAGCGAGCGGGCGGTGAGACGGCTGCGGGCTCGGGTGGCTCATCCCGACGGGCGGCTGACGCCCAACTCGATCCCGGACCGGCTCATCGAGAGCCAGAGCAAGAAGCGCATCGAGGGCAGTGCCTCCCTGAAGGACGGCGGCAAGGAGGGGACCTTCGAGGTCCGCCTCCCGGAGCCCATCGTCAACGACAACTGGGACCACGTCTTCGAGCACTTCAACCTCGACCCCGAGAAGTTCTTCATCGTCGGCGACACCGTCAACATGAAGATGTCGAAGTGGGAGCAGTCCAAGCGCACCGAGGACGGCGACCGCGACATGGCGCAACTGAGCGCCTACTCCTACTCGGCCGCGTTCAAGCGCCGCAGCGACGAGGCCATCCGGCCCGAGGTCTTCGAGCAGTGGCGCATGCAGATCCTCGACCGCCCGTTCGAGCCGGTGCTTCATACGAGGCTCGCGATCCCGCGAGGCACGTACGACCTGAACATCGCAGACCCGCAGTTGGGCAAGAAGGGCACGGCCGAGGCCGTCGAGAACTGGCAGCGCGGTGTGCGCTGTCACAAGGAAGAGATCAAGCGCCTGACGGCCTTCGGGACGCCCGTGGAGCGCGTGCACGTCGCGTGGCTCGGTGACGAGACCGAGGGCGTCGCGAACAACTACGGCAACCAGCCCCACACGGTGGAGTTGAACCAGACGCAGCAGTTGGAGTTGGACTTCGACCTGCGCATGTGGACGCTGCGAGAGTTGCTCGAACTCGGCATCCCCCTCTCGGCGTCCTCCGTCATCTCCAACCACGGCGAGTGGACGCGCAATGGGTCCAAGGACGTCGTCACGACGAAGAACGACAACGCCAGCACCCACATCGCCCGGCAGGTGCAGAAGGCCTTCGCGACGCTGGAGCCCTTCGGCATCCCGCACATCGACTGGACCATCGGCGAGGACCACCCGGGCATCGTCGTCAACCTGTCCGGGATCGACACCTACTTCTCCCACGGCTACATCGAGAAGGGTCGTGGGCAGTCCACGGAGATCCGCACCAAGGCAGCCATCGAGCGCCAGATCCTAGGCGACACGCCGCGATTCGGGCCCGTTCCGCTCTGGATGATGGCCCACTACCACCACTTCTACGCGCAGGAGTTCGAGGGCCGCACGCTCTTCGGCATGCCCGCGCTGGAGGCCGAGCGCTCGTCCGAGTACATGCTCCACCAGTTCGGCGTATGGAGCCCTTCCGGCATGTTCGGGGCAGTGGTCGGCGACCACCTCGCTCGCGGCTGGTCCAACGTCAACGTCTTCTAATCCCATTACCGAATAAGGAGATTCACCAAATGCCCGAGTTCAAGTTCGACGTCCGCTGGGAGTGGAATAGCACCGTCACGGTCTATGCCGATAGCCCCGAGGAGGCCGAGGCAGTGGCCGTTTCCGCTGCTCAGGAGCAGTTCGCCGAGGAGATGGAAGGCTCGCTTCCTCCGCAGGACGATATCGAGGTCTACCCGATAAGCGACTGACAAGAACGTCAAGCGGATCAGTCGCTTTACTTGCGCTATACCTTCAAAGGTGTTCTACTAGTTACTACCAGACAGGCACGACAGGCGCTTCCGATCTACAGTGGCCACCAAGGACCACGGCGCTTGAAGGCAGGGAAACTGTCTGGTCGAGGAAAGGTGTAGGACACCATGGCAAGCAATCTGGGCGCAGACAAGGACACCGCGAAGATGATGCGCGCCGCCACGAAGACGTGGGGCAAGCAGTCCGTCCGTATGACCAAGAGCAACCACATCCAGTTCCTCCCTCCGCACTCGCGCATCATCATCACCGGCTCGCTCACGGGCTCGGTGACCAGTCAGCGCAAGTTGCGGGGGCAACTGCGCAAGGCCGGTCTCGCAGTCTGAGGCAAGCCGCTCGACCGTACAACTTGACACACCGCTGGCCGTACCCTTAGGGGGACAGTTCCTACGCCCAGTTCGGAGGCCTACACACCCGTGTTGACCATGCTCTCGCAGAGCGCCTCCGAACTGGGCGTAGATGTTGATCCACGGGTTCTCGGGCCCCTCGCTGCCTTCGTCTTCCTGATCTTCACCTTCGAGGTGGTCGTGTCGGGCAAGGCCTACAAGCGCGAGGTGGAGGAGAACGCACGACTCCGCGAGATGAACGCCAAGATCATCCCAGTCGCCGAGGAGATGGTGTCCCTCTCCAAGAAGATGATCGAGGTCACCGACAGCACCGGTAAGGCGCTGGAGGACTTCGTCGCTTGGTGGACTACGGAGTCATCGACTCGATGGGTAGGCAGATGAGCATTGGCACACCAGTACTCACGAGGGACGAGCGCGATGCGCGCTACCTCTCTCTGCTCGGCGATCTGAACTCGCTCCAGCAGATGACGCAAGACCACCATGCCGCTGTCGACCAGCGCATGAGTCGGATCCGGGGAACCATCCTCGCGCTGCACGAGACTCACAACCTCACCGCGTCCGCAACTAGCCTTGTAAACGATGTTCGTTGACGCGTGCCAGAACCGAGACGGTGTCTGGCTGTACCACGCCAAGGGGTGCCCTCACTTCGCTTCGCGCGAGGAGGACGGCACACCGGTGGTGGCGCGCGGCTGGACAGCACAGCAGACCCCGATCAAGGAGTACCCATGGCAACGAAGAGTGACATCGTGAGCGACACCGACCACCTCACCGGTTGGACGGTCCAGCAGGGCGGCGTTCCGGCGGCTCCGGAGAGCGTCCCGGGCAACGTCATCAAGGCCGAGGAGTTGCCGCTGGCCTCCTCGCTGGAGAAGCAGGGCGTCGACCCCAAGCAGTACTTCGCCAACCTCCACATCGTCGCCGGTGAGGACGAGAAGGCCGTCGCGCGTGGCGAGAAGCCGGGCGAGGTCGAGGAGGTCTCGGCCGAGGACGCCGTGGCCGAGCAGGAGAAGGACGCCGACGAGGCCGACGAGAAGGACGAGGCTCCCGCCAAGGCCCCTCGCAAGTCCGGCAAGGCTGCCTGACCCCACCCCGTTCACGATCCCCGGTTCGACTGACTGTTGAGCCGGGGATCGGCATATCCGAAGGAGGCCACCATGGCCCGCAGGCGCGTTTCGGTCCCGAGCATCGCTGACATGATGCGGGGCCAGAAGGCCAACCTCACTGCGTACGAGCGCGAAGTCCTCGGCGCAGCAAATCAACCCAGCGTCTCCGGCCGTGGTCGGGGAGCAGACGGCATCGGTGTGTCCGCTCGCGCGCAGGCGCAGCAGAAGATGGACCACGAACTCGCCATGGCCATGCAGGAGGCCAAGGAGGGCGACGACTACAACCTCCTGCCGTACCAGCCGACCCCGTCGATCAACCCGCCTCGCCCGCGCACGTTGGCAGCGGGCTACGACAAGAACACCGGCGTGATGCGGGTGCGCTTCCGCGAGGGTGCGGTCTACGGCTACTCCGACGTGACCCCCCGCGAGTGGGCGAACTTCCGCCGGGTGAAGTCCCCGGGCCGCGCGATCAACCGCACCTTCAACGGCAAGCCCTACTGGCGAGAGACGATGTTCGAGCAGCACTGACAACCGGAACTATCACTCTGGTTGTCGGCTTGACTAGCGTGGTCGGCATGGCACAGACAACGACACACGACGTGGGGCGGCTCTTCTGGCACGTCATCCGCGTGCGGAAGGGTACGCCACTCCATCACCGCGCGCTGACGCAGGAGTACGACGACCCCTTCCGCTTCTCGAACTCGCACATCATCAGGCTCCCCTTCGGGCGGGCACTCGTCCTTGGAAGGTGGCACACCGATGAAGCGCTCGACGAGACGACTGCTCTGCGCCGGGCTACTCACGTTGCTGGTGCTAGCGGCATCGACTGGGAGTGGGACGTCGACACCGACGACGACGGACGACTCCGACTCCTCTACGGTGGACGCTGAGGCTCAGGAGCGGGAGGCCGTGCAGGAACTGACCCCGGAGAGCCGGGATCGCCTGCGCGCCATGCTCGCTCGAACATCGAGCGACATCAACGAAGAGTGGTTCGCACTACAGGACTGGGGACTCGCATGATCATCGGCAAGGCGCAGACCGCCTCCGACCTTCACCCGACCTCGCGCAAGGCGCGCAAGCGGCTGTCCCGCCTCGCTGACGCCGACGTCGTGCGCTACGGTGACAACGCCTGCTCGCAGGTCAACCGGATGCTCGGGGAGTACGTCAACACCTCCGAGCCGCTGGCACTGGACGACGCCCACACGCAGGCGCTCGTGCTGCTTGCCTCCATCGAGACGCTGCTCTCCCGCCGCTGAGGATTGTCAACCGATCCCGACGGTGGTATTGTCATTGACATGACGACAACCCCTGACACTGAGCCCCTCGGCCCCTACGAGGCCACCGTCCTCGCCGAGTTCCCCCGCCGCCACGACCTCACGGCCCGGGTCTCCCGGGTGGAGGTGGACGGCGTCATCTACCTCGACATCCGCGAGTGGGTCCCCTCGATCAACCAGTGGGGTCGCGGCATCCTGCTCCCGGCTCGCATCGCGAAGAGCGTCGGGGCCACCCTGACGGAGGAGACCGCAGATGTCGACGACGCCTGAGGGGTTCCTCTACGAGGTCCGCTGCGCCGGGTGCGCGCGGCAGGTCGGCGTCAGCCGCGTCTCCAAGTACGGGGTCTTCTGCGACGAGTTCGACGCGTGGGACTTCGGGGTCTCGAACACCGAGCAGCGTGACGCGGTCGTCGAGGCCATCATCCGGGACACGGACAAGTCGCAGGCCGAGGTGGCCCGCGAGTTCGGCTTCACCCGCCAGCGCATGTACCAGTTGCGCAGCAACAGGGACATCAGGAAGACCGCCGCCGCCAAGTGAGGTGACGCGCGGATCTACCACAAGGCCTCCGGTTCTACAAGAGCCGGGGGCCTTTTCCCTACCCTTGGAGACGATGCAGAACTTCTTCGTGGGAATGGGTGTAAACCGGCATGTCCGATCTGGTTGATGAGCAAGACGAGTTTGGCGACGAGACCGAGGCCGAGCGTGCTGCCCGGGAGATGCTCGAAGACGCCGTCAACTCCATCTCCATGGAGACCGTGGAGATGCTCATCGACAAGATGATGCTCGTGGTCGACGAACTCTCCGGCCACCCCCTGCGCCCCTACCAGATCCCCTTCGCCCGGCGGATCTTGGAGTCGCTGATCATCAACGACGGCGCGACCCTCACGGCCCTCTTCGCCCGCCAGAGCGGCAAGTCGGAGACGGTGGCCAACGTCATCGCCGCCGTCATGATCATGTTCCCGCGCCTCGCGAAGATCTTCCCCGACCTGCTCGGCCGCTTCTCCGAGGGCGTCTGGGTTGGTGCCTTCGCGCCGGTCGACGATCAGGCCGACACCCTCTTCACCCGCATCACGCGCAACCTCCAGAGCGAGCGCGCCATGGACATCCTCGCGGACCCCGACATCGACGAGACGGTCGTCTCGAAGTCGAAGGAGTTCCACCTGAAGAAGTGCGGCTCGCTCGTCCGCAAGCAGACCGCCCACCCGCGCGCCACCATCGAAGGCCGCACGTACCACCTCATGCTCATCGACGAGTGTCAGGGCGCGGACGAGGTCATGGTCAACAAGTCCATCGGCCCGATGGGTGCCTCGACCAACGCGACGATGATCTTCACCGGCACCCCCACCTACACCAAGGGCGTCTTCTACAAGACGATCCAGATGAACAAGCGGCAGGCCACCCGTCGCGGGGCCCGCCAGAACCACTTCGACGCCGACTGGAAGGCCGTCGCGAAGACCAGCGAGAACTACAAGAAGTTCGTGCTGAAGGAGATGCTCCGCATCGGCGAGGACTCCGACGAGTTCAAGTTGGCCTACCGCCTCATGTGGCTGCTCGACCGAGGGATGTTCGTCACCTCGGAGCGGCTGGAGGAACTGGGCGACAAGAGCATGGAGATCGTCCCGGCCTACAGCAACTCGCCGGTCATCGTCGGCATCGACCCAGCGCGCAAGATCGACTCCACCATCGTCACCGTGGTGTGGGTCGACTGGGATCATCCCGACCAGTTCGGCTACTACGAGCACCGGGTCCTCTCGTGGCTCGACCTCGGCGGCATGAACTGGGAGGAGCAGTACTTCCGCATCGTCGAGTTCCTCTCCAACTACCGCGTCATGGCCGTCGGCATCGACAGCGGGGGAGTGGGCGACGTCGTGGCCCAACGCCTGCGGATCCTCATGCCCCACACCGAGGTCGTGGACGTCTCCTCCTCCCGGCCGGAGCAGTCCAAGCGCTGGAAGCACCTGTCGGAGTTGATCGACCGGGGCAAGATCGGCTGGCCCGCGCACGCCAAGACGCGACGGCTGAAGGCCTACCAGCGGTTCATCCAGCAGATGGCCGATCTGGAGAAGCACTTCGAGGGCCCACACGTCCTCGGTGCTGCCCCGAACGAGCGCGACGCGCACGACGACTACGCCGACAGCCTCGCCATCGCGTGCAGCCTGACGACCGACCTGACGATGCCGACGGTCGAGGTCTCCAGCGCTTCGTGGCTCCGTGGGTGACAAGCGGATCAGCCAAACCAATACCCTAGAAGGGTTTCTAGGAATAAGGGAGGCCGACCGTGGCTGACGAGTGGAACAACATCGGCTGGACGTCCCAGAAGGGCGTCGTCACCTTTGACAACAGCGGGCTCGCGCCGTGGAAGATCCCCGCCGACATCCAGACCGTCAAGGTCACCGCCGAGTACCAGTCCGCCTCCGGTGGCCGGGCCCGAGGCTTCGTGCAGTTCCGCCCCATGGTCGACGTGCTCACACACCTCCCCACCAAGGCGAACATCATCAAGCCGAAGTGGACAGCCGCCATCGGTCAGGATGGACTCGCGATCCTGAACATCCCCGCGACCGACGCCACCGCGCTGAGCCCGAACCCCTTCGTGTACGAGGTGCTCGTCACGGTCAACTACCGGGTCGTCGAGCGCTTCACCTGCAGCCTCCCGGCTGCGACACCCGAGATCGACATCAACGACATCACCCGCAACTAGGAGCACCGATGGCCACCAAGACCACCCGCACGTACCCCCTGAAGCACGTCGCCGTCGAGGGCGACACCCCGCGCTCCGTCGCGCTGGCCAGCGACCTGCAGGACGCCGCCGTAGCCTTCCTCAACGAGGTGCCCCGCACCCACGAGTTTGCCGAGGGGGACGAGGTCTCGCTCGGTGCTGGCCGCGTCTACGACGGCGTCGTGTCCGTCGCCCGGGTCGAGAAGATCCTCTCCACCAAGAAGGCCACCGACGACAAGACCGTCGCGCTCATCCAGCACAACCTCGCCACGGCCGGTCTCCTGAAGGGCCGCTTCGTCACCGGCGACTACAACGACGAGACCGCCGACGCCCTGCGCCTCTGGCACGTCGCGCTCGGCCGCGAGAAGGACGGCCCGCTGGACCGCGTGGTGCTCTACGCCCTCGGTCGCGGCACCTTCAGCGTCGAGGACTAACAGTCCTCGGAACGCCTTCCATACCATATGAAAGACACCTCTTCCAGTCGTTCCAGCAAAGGACACCCCATGTCGAGTAACCTTGCGCCCACCCCGGGGTACCCCGAGCGAGTCGGCACCGCCTACGAGGCGAAGATCGCCCCCGCCATCCCGGGCAACCGTGGCCCCCTCCGCTTCGAGGAGGGCATCGGCACCGACACCGACGTCCCCAACGAGTTCACCAAGGGTGCGATGCAGGGCTACCTGACCGCCCCGGGCCGTCCGAACCACAACGCCAACGTCTTCGAGAAGTTCCCCGAGGAGACCATGGCCGAGCGGGCCCACGTCGGCTCCGCTGCGTGGGTCGAGTCCCCGCAGTACCTCGGCGCGTTCGCCCACGGCACCAACACCGAGGTCGCCGCCCAGCGCTTCGAGCAGGACGTCCGCTCCGGTGGTCACTACGCCCGTCGCAGCCCGGCTGTCGTCACCGACTGAGCCGCTGCGATGGTCGACTTCCACGACCGTCGCCGGGTAGCGCTCACCGCGCCCAAGGAGGCCCCCGACCTGCACTCAGGTTCGGGGGTCTTCCTGTCCCGGAAGGTCATCAACGACTGCTTCGTCATCTCCAGCGAGGCAGGGCCGCTCACCAAGGGCCAACGCATGTACGCCATCCACGAGGTGCTCCCCAGCGGCGAGACCGTCCGCCGCATGGACGGCTACCCCACCCCGTACGCCGCGAAGAGGGACGCCCGCGAGATGGAGCCCTCCTCGGTGCGCCCGCTGCGCTAACAGACGAACTCGGGCCAAAAGTAGACTCGAAGAGCGTCAACCGGACGCACCCAACCGCTTGTCAGAGACGGAGTACGGATGTCGGCTATCTCGTTCGCGGCCCCCTCAGCGAGGGCGTCAGGGGCCGACCTCGCCGTCTCCATCTCGCCGCTCGGTCTCGTCGAACTGGCGGACGAGGAGTTCGAGGTCCACGGGCCTCGCCTCAACCGCTACGCCACCAACTGGGCGTGGTACCTCGGCCACCACTACTCCGTCGCGAAGCCCGCCGGTGACAACAACCTGACGTTCAACTACGTCCGTGCGTTCTCCGACTACACGACCAACTTCTGCTTCGCTCGCGGCGTCGAGTTCACGACCTCGAAGATGTACCAGCACATCGTCCCCTCGCTCTACAAGCGCATCTGGGAGACGGACAACGACAAGATGGCCACCCTCATGGAGATCGGGCAGGGCGGCTCGGTCTCCGGCGACGTCTTCGTCAAGGTCGCCTACGAGGAGGCGTGGACCGACCCGGCCGGGCAGGTTCATCCCGGGCGTGTCTGCATCCTTCCGCTGAACCCCCAGCACTGCTTCCCCGAGTTCCACCCCCACGACCGCAACCGGCTCGTGCGCTTCAAGTTGAAGTACCGCTTCTGGAGCACGACGGCCGACGGCACGCGGCAGGTGTTCACCTACACCGAGGTGATGACCGACGAGGCCATCGAGGAGTACCTCAACGACGAGTTGATCGACTCGCGCCCGAACCCGCTGGGCCAGATCCCCATCGCCTTCACCCCGAACTTCCGCGTCTCCGGCTCGCCGTGGGGCCTGTCGGACATCGGCGACATCATCGGGCTCAACCGCGAGTTCAACGAGAAGGCGTCGGACATCTCCGACATCATCAACTACCACGCCGCTCCGGTCACGATCATCAAGGGCGCGAAGCCCGGGTCGCTGGAGAAGGGCGCGAACAAGGTCTGGGGCGGGCTGCCCAAGGACGCCGAGGTGCACAACCTCGAAGGCATGGGTGACCTCGCTGGCTCGATGGGCTTCTTGGAGACCCTGAAGCGGGCCATGCACGAGATGACCGGCGTGCCGGAGAGCGCGCTGGGGCAGATGCAGCCGATTTCCAACACCGCTGGAGTCGCCCTCGCAATCATGTTCCAGCCCATGATGCAGCGCTGGAACCACAAGAAGTTGACCTACGGCGCGCTGCTGAAGAAGATCAACCGGCTCGCGCTGGAGACGCTCTTCCTCATGGAGCCCAACACGCTCTACTACGACCCGCAGACGGACGGCATCATCCAAGAGGGTCAGCCCGAGGCCATCGACCCGCGCGACCCCCTCGTCTTCGAGCACAACATCGAGTGGGCCCCGCCCCTGCCGGTCGACGCTCTCCTGAAGTTGCAGGAGATGCAGATGAAGATGGCCATGGGTCTGGAGTCGAAGCGCGGCGCGATCCGCGAACTCGGCAACGCCTTCCCCGACGAGAAGCAGCAGGAGATCTTCGAGGAGATGGTCGCGGACGCCAAGTACGAAGGCGCTCTCGCTCTCCTGAAGGCCCAGTTCGCCTCGGCGATCACCGCCGCCACCGGCATGGTCCCGGGCGCGGACGGCTCGATGGAGCCCCTACCCCCCGCTCCTGCTCCGACCGGAGACAGTGGCTCGGAGGGTGCGCCTGCCCCCGGTCCGATGGCTGCCGCGCCCAACCCGCTGAACTCCATGGAGGCCGTCACGGCCGAGGGTCAGCAGCAGGCTCTGGCCGAGATCGTGACGCAGGCCTACGGCACGCGCGCTGGCATGCGCAAGATGCCAACCGGATCGAACTGACCAGATTACAAAAGTCGGTTCGGATGGTGCAAGCATAAAGACGTTGAAACTTTCGGTACGCCACCTGAGACACATTCGTAGAACCGGCTGAACACAGGAGATGTGACATGAGCAAGAACCTCGCCCGCCTCGCAGCGATGGACCTTCGGGCCCCCGGTGCAATCGAGAACCTGATCGCCCTTCACCGAGCCAACTTCGGTACCGCGACCATGGAGATCGACCCCGCCGCCCCCCAGATCCCCGCTGACTCGATCACGGTCAACGTCCCCGCGACGCCCCCGGCCCAGCCGCAGGGTTTCGACGAGGAGGCCTTCCTGAAGTCCCCCGCTGTCGCCGCGCTTCTCGCGTCGGTGCGCAAGGAGGAGAAGGACAAGTTGTACCCGACCATCGAGGGCCTGAAGACGCAGGTCGCCGACCTCACTGCTTCCAAGCAGGCCGAGATCGCCGCCGCTGCTGAGCAGGCTCGCAAGGACGCAGAGGAGCAGGCCCGCAAGACGTTCGAGGAGTCGACCGCCAAGGACCTCGTCGCGCAGACGCGCGCGGAGTTCGAGGCCAAGATGGCCGACCTTCAGCGCGAGCGTGACGAGGAGAAGGCCCTTCGCGAGAAGGAGTCCGCCTTCAACTCGCTCCGCGACTACGCCCAGAGCAAGGTCAAGGCAGCCCTCGACGCCGGTTCCATCGCCCCCGAACTCGCCGGTCTCGTGACCGGCAACTCGGCCGAGGAGATCGACGCGAGCCTCGCGCAGATGCAGGCCACCACCGAGGCGCTCGTCGCCAACATGCAGCAGGCCGTCCAGCAGGTCCCCGCCGTTCCCGCCCCGCGTGGCGTCTCCCCCACGGGATTCGCCGCTGGCAACGGACCGATGGAGCAGGTCGGCGGCACGCGGACCCTGTCCGCCGCTGACATCCAGAACATGTCCCTCGCCGAGTACGCGAAGTTGCGCCCCCAGTTGGGCACGGCGCGCGAGTCGGCACACCGAGGCCTCTTCGGCTGAGGCACCCAGAAGTTTCAACCCACCACCGACGCGGGGCACTAGGCCCGTCCGCATAACCCGAAAGAGAACCCCATGGCGAATGCAATCACGGGATCCAGCGCCCTCTCGGCCAGCCCGACCAACTACTCCGGCGCGAACTCGCAGTTGTCGCAGGCGATCCAGACCATCTGGTCCAAGGAGATCCTGTTTCAGGCGATGCCGATCCTCCGGTTCGAGCAGTTCGCGGTCAAGAAGACCGAACTCGGCGTTCAGCCCGGTCTGACGATCAACTTCATGCGCTACAACAACCTCGGTCAGGCCAGCCAGTTGGTCGAGGGTGTCCGCATGGAGACGAACGCGCTCTCCGCCACGCAGTTCAGCATCACCGTCGCGGAGCACGGCTACGCCGTCGCCGTCTCGGAACTCCTGCTCAACGCGTCGTTCGACGACATCATGGCGTCGGCGTCCCGCCTGCTCGGCCGCAACATGGCCACCTACCTCGACGTGTCGGCCCGTGACACCCTCCTCACGGCCTCCAGCACGATCTACGGCTACGACAAGTCCGGCCTGACGTTCGGTGCCAACAGCCCGTACGACCACGGCACGGCTGCCGCCAACCGCGCGGCGCTCACGGCGAACCACAAGTTCACCACGGCCACGGTCAAGGACGCCGTCGAGACCCTCGCGACGAAGAACACCCCGCGCTTGGGCGAGACGTACGTCTGCTTCATCCACCCGCACCAGTCGCGTCAGTTGCGTGACGACCCGGAGTTCATCGAGGTCACGAAGTACGCCGCCCCCGGCAACTTCATGCTCGGTGAGATCGGCCGTCTCAACGACGTCGTCTTCATCGAGACGACCCAGATCAAGCAGGTCGCCGGTACCGCCGGTCTGCCGGTCTACCAGTCGATCTTCCTCGGCGACAACGCCTTCGGCCACGCGATCTCGCTGCCGGTGGAACTCCGCGACGGCGGTATCCTCGACTTCGGTCGTGAGCACGCCCTCGCGTGGTACGCCATCTGGGGCCTCGGCCTCATCACGGACCAGTCGGTCCTGAAGGCCGAGACCGCCTGATCAAAGGCCCTCGCGTCAACCGGAAGCCCCCAACCGCTTGGTTGGGGGCTTCTGGCGTTCACATTCGAACCGGTTCCTCACCTAGCCTTGAAATGCACATCTCGTGACACGACATAGGAGAACCACATGGTCACCAACATCAACCCGCAGGACCTGACGGGTCGCAAGAAGGCCGAACTCGCCGCGACGCATGCCGCCGAGCAGAAGGCTGCCGCGCAGCGCATGGCGACGATCACCGCCGAGGCCAAGGAGGTCAAGGAGGGCGTCATCGACGTCTCCGGCCCCAACTCCGTCGTGGTCGACGACGTGGAGGTCAAGGTCAAGAAGACCGAACTCCGCGTCAACACCCTGCTGGAGAACACGACCATCGGTCACGGCACCAACTACACGTTCGAGCCCGGCCAGAAGTACAAGGTCGAGCAGCACGTCTACGACTACCTCGACGAACTCGGCTTCGTCTGGCACTGATCGTCCCTCCTAGGCACCCTGAAGGAGTGACCTGTGGCTCTGTCCCCTGACAGCACCCTCGCCGAGGTGATCGACACGATCACCAAGCGCGGTGCTACCACCTACCTCGGACTGCTCGTCGCCGACATCGGCAACACCGACACCATGGCGACGATGCAGGAGTACGTCGGCGCTGGCTACGCGCGCGTCGCTGTCACGTGGACAGTCCCGACCGCTCCCAACGTGGGTGACCCCATCGTGTCGAGCAACGTCAACAGCGCGACGTTCACCTTCACGGCTGACGCCACCCAGACGGTGCTTCATGTCGTGCTGGTGACCGTCCTCGCGGGCACGACCGGCACCATCCGTCGTGTGTGGCCGGTGGCGACGCCGTTCACGCCCAAGGCTGGCGACACGTTCACGATCAACATCGGCGACCTCGTGCAGGGCGCTGCGTGAGCATCCTTACTGAGGCAGTGGCGAAGGTTCGTCGTGGACTGGGTGACTTCGGTCAGCCGTTCACGGCGACCTTCGTCGGCCTCGGCGCAGACAACGGACGCTGGGACCTCATCGAGACCCGCGTGACCTCTGCGACCGTGCTTCACCTTCGCGCGGGAGTGACGACTCCTCTCGTCGAGGGCACCGACTTCACCGTCGACTCCGTCGATGGCACCCTCAACGTCCTGCGGGCCGACCTCCGGCCGCTCCCCGAGAACGACACCCTCATCGTCTCGGGTCAGAGCGCTGGCATGTTCGTCGACTCCGAGATCGAGGAGTACGTGCACGAGGCCTTCGTGCGCCACAGCAACTCCCGCAGCGTGCGCGAGCGCGTGCGCGACCAGAGCGGCTTCGTCAAGTACGTCGAGCGCCAGATGGAGATCGAGGACCTGCCCGAGGCAGAGGTCCCGCTCGTCGCCATGCTGGCCACCATCGAGGCCATGTGGGACCTGTCCACCGACGCGTCCCTCGACGTCGATGTGCACACGCCCGACGGCACGTCCGTCCCGCGCTCCCAGCGCTACGCGCAGATGCGCAACCAGATCCTCGTGCTGGAGGAGAGGTACAACGACCTCTGCGCCCAGTTGAACGTCGGCCTCCACCGCGTCGAGACCCTGAACCTGCGTCGCACCTCGCGACAGACGGGTCGCCTTGTGCCCGTGTGGGAGTCGCGTGAGTACGACGACAACACGCCCGCTCGCCGGATCCTGCCGCCGGTCGACAACCGCAACGCGGACGAGAGCGACATCCCGTCCAGCATCAACGGCGGAGGGTTCTTCTAACCGTGCCCGCCAACGAGTGGGGCGCGCAGCCCTACATCCCGACGAACACCACCTCGGTGCCCAACCGGCTGGACTTCCGGCGCGGTCGCTTCAGCATCGACTTCGAGACGAACCAGATCAACGGCGCGCTGCGCGGCTGGCAGACGGTGAACGGCGACTTCGTCGACTACTACCGCTTCTCTCGCGAGGACTCGCAGATGGACGACGTCTACGACGAGGGCACCGGTGGCGGCAAGGTCTACGTCGGGCCCATCGACCTCCCGTGCCTGCACGTGCTCCACACGCAGGGCGGTCGCGAGCAGCAGGACGGCGGGCTCTACTACAACGACGGGCTCCACGTCACCCTCAGCGTCGACTCGCTCGACAAGGTGGGGCTCACCCGCACGGACGTCGAATCCCAGCGCTACCTGCTCGACCGGCTCGTCTACGACGGCAAGGTCTTCAAGGTCATCAAGGTCGACGTGCTCGGCCAGATCCAGCGCCGCGACCTCGTCTTCACCATCGACGCCGACCAAGTACGCCCGGACGAACTCGTCGGAGACAAGCAGTTCGAGCGCTTCTCGGCCTGATTCCGGGGTTATCTTCCGAACCCGCCTGATCCGTATCCTTGGGAACAGCAGTTATCACAACTTCCCATACCGGTCAAGCGAGGCGTCGTGTCTGATTTCCAGCATGTGCGCGCGAGTGTCGTAACCGACGCCGCGCGGTGCCGCCGTACCGGTATGGCGGGGAGCCTCTGATGTGGCTCCGGAACGAAGATGCTGCGCTGAAGCGGAAGTTCGCAAGCATCACCGTCGAGGACGCCAACAGTGGCACCTCCGGTCGTGCCGTGACCGCCCGCTTCCTCACGCCTGAGATGGAACTGGCGCAGTTGACCTACCCCTGCGTCCTCCTCTCCGCCCAGCAGATGGAGCGCGCCAGCGACCGCGAGCACCGTGGATCCGCCGCAGTGACCTACTACCCGGAGGGAAACCCTTCCGGGGACAGTGCTCGGTTGGACCCGGCGGTCGCGCCCAAGGTGGAGTTCCCGGTCCCCATGGACCTCATCTACCAGATCACGGTCATGTCGCGGCGCATCGAGCACCGCATGCAGATCGTGAACACGCTGGCGCAGCAGGACTTCCTGCCCGCGCGCTTCGGCTACCTGACGGTCGACGAGGACTCCTCGGTCCGCAGCCTGTTCCTCGACGGCGGGCCCGAGTTCTCTAGCGCCATGGACAACGACGGGAAGCGCGTCTTCATGGCCCACTACGTCGTCCGCATCCCCACCGAGATCCCGCCGGTCATCGCGCCGGAGAACGAGATCACCGAGGTCGTCCTCACGACCACGGGCCGGTAAGCACAACCGAACCCAACGCAACAAGCCCTTACCAAAGGAGACCCCATGCCTTTCCCCAAGAGGCCCGGAATCACGATCAACGAGTCGCTCACGCCGCTCCCCAAGATCGACGCAACCTCCGGCCGTCCCTCGGCTGTCTTCGTCGGCCTCAACGCCGCCGGTGGCCCGGTCGACCCCACCGTCGTCTCCTCGTGGGCGGAGTTCAACCTCCTCTACGGCGGCTTCGGCGTCGGCGGTGACCTGCTCCCGTTCTCGGTCTTCGAGTACTTCAACAACGGCGGCGGCGCGGCCTACATCATCCGCGCGACGAACGCGAACGCTGCTGTCGCGACGAAGACGTTCGCCGACACCGAGGGTGCCCCCACCCAGACCCTGACGGTCTCCGCGAAGGCCCCGGGCCTCTACGGCAACTCGATCACGGTCGACGTCACGGCGGGCTCGGCCGCGAACTCGGTCAGCGTCACGGTGACCAACACCAAGACCGGCATGACCGAGGTCTACAACGACGTCACCCTCGACCCGGTCGCCCCGCGCAACCTGCTCTCGATCATCAACGGCGCGTCCTCGCTCGTCACCGTCTCGGCCAACCTCCCGGCCGGTGCGTTCCTCCCGACGTACAACCCCGCGCTCGTCGCGGCTGTCAGCCTCGTCGGCGGCACCGACGGCACCGGCACCCCGGACCTCGTCGCGGCCACGCAGAAGATCGCCAACATCAGCGGCATCTTCGACATCAACCTCCCGGGGGTGAACGACGCGACGACGATCAACGCCCTCACCACGTGGGCCGCGACGCAGAACAACGTCTTCCTCGTCGTGGACGGCGTCAAGGGCAGCGCGACCGACACCGCCGCGCTCAACCAGACGGCCCAGTCGACGCTCGTGCAGGGCTTCACGCCCACGAGCACGGCTGCCGTCTACGGTCCGTGGCTGCAGGCCGTCGACCCCATCGGCGCTGTCGCGGGCTCCCCGCGCTTGCTGCCCCCGGGTGGCTTCGTCCTCGGCCAGTACGCCCGCACGGACGCCTCGCGGGGCGTGCAGAAGGTCGCCGCTGGCATCGACACGACGCTCAACGGCGTCATCGGTCCGCAGTTCCGCTACACCAGCGCTCAGCAGGACACGCTGGCCCCCATCGGCCTGAACATCATCAAGCCGATCCCGGGTGCGGGCACCTGCATCTTCGGCGCGCGGACGCTGTCCAACGGCATGCCGGACCGCTACGTCAACATCCGGCGCACGCTCATCGCCCTGAAGAACGGCCTGACGGAGATCACCCGCTTCGCCATCTTCGAGAACAACGACGACGACCTCCGCCAGCAGGTGCAGGACATCTGCGAGCAGTACCTGCGCACCCAGTGGGCGTCCGGGATGCTCGCGGGCGAGACGGAGGACAACGCGTTCTTCGTCGTGTGCGACGACACCAACAACACCCCCGCGACCATCGCGTCGGGTGCCGTGAACATCCAGATCGGTCTGGCCCTCCAGACCCCGGCGGAGTTCATCATCTTCAACATCGGCCAGACCGCCACTGGCACGACCACGCAGACGGTCTGAGAGGTAGACATCACATGGCAACCACCACGTCCATCGGACACATCGCCACCGACCCGCTGAGGAACTTCAAGTTCGACGTGAACATCGCGCACCCGGGCTTCCCGGCGGGCTTCCTGAAGATGGGCTTCATGAACGTCTCGGGCCTGTCCCAGACGACCGAGGTCATCCCCTACCGCGAGGGTGGCATGAACACCACCACGCAGAAGATGCCCGGGCAGACGGACTTCGCGCCGATCTCGCTCTCGCGCGGCGTCATCGTCGGGCCGCAGCCGGTCCTGCAGTGGGTGAAGCAGTTGTTCACCGTGCAGCAGGGCACCGGCACGCGCTCGGCGGGTCTCACGGACTTCCGCGCCACGCTGACGATCAACGTCAAGGACCACCCGGTCACGCGCGGCAAGGTGCCCGTCAAGGCCCAGTTCAAGGTCTACAACGCATGGCCGACGGCCGTCGCGTGGTCCGACCTCGACGCTGGCGCGAACGCGATCATGGTCAACCAGATCACGCTGGCCCACGAGGGCTTCGACCACGCTGTGGCGAAGGACTTGGGTGCCAATTCCGAGGCTCGCGTCTGACAAGATCGTCAAGTAGATCCCACCATCTGATTCACATGAGGAGCATTACCCGTGACTGACATCCTGACAGAGACCGCCGAAGCGAACGCTGCCGTCGAGAAGTTCCTCCACTCCGGCGACGCCCCCGCCGCCCCGGTGCTGGAGTCCCCGGAGCCCGGATTCTTCCGGCTTCCCGGTGGCTTCACCCGGGGTGGCGCGGGCGCGGACGTCGTCTACGAGGCCGAGGTGCGCGAACTCACCGGTGCGGACGAGGAGTACCTCGACCGCGTCAAGCGTGGCAAGCCCGAGAAGTTCATGGACGCGCTCATCGAGCGTGGTCTCGTGAGCATCGGCGACGCCCCGGCCTCGAAGGACAACATCGGCCTCCTCCTCACCGGCGACGGCGAGAAGGTGCTGCTGGAGATCCGTCGGGCCACCTACGGCGACACGCTGGAGTGGGACGAACTCACCTGTCCGCACTGCGGTGAGCGCTTCGCCCTCACCCTGTCCATCGACGACATCCCGATGACGACGCTGGCCAAGAGCGAGGACCGCAACTTCGACGTGACGCTGCGCCGTGGAGGTGTGGCCCACTGCCACCTGCCGCGCATGGCGGACCTCCCGACGCTCCCGGCTGACGCCACGGACGCAGAGGCCAGCACCGCAATGCTCGCCAACGTCATCGACACCATCGAGGAGCGCGGCAACGTCACCTTCGTCGCCGGTGCCGCCGACGCCGTCCGGTCCCTCGGGCTGGCCGACCGCAAGGCCATCCTCACCGAACTGTCCAAGCGCCGCATCGGCCCTGACCTTCAGGCCGTCTCCTTCACGCACGACGTCTGCCAGAAGGAGGTCCCCTTCCCGCTCACGGCAGGGGACCTGTTTCCGGGACTGTGACGGAGGCCTCGCCTACTCCGAATATGTAGCGATCATCACGCACAACCCGGCTTGGAAACTCGACGATGCACGCCGGTTGTCGGTCCGCGAAAGGCGCTTCTGGCGCAAGCGATTCCGCTACCAAACCGCCGCCATCATCGACGCGAAAGAACACCGGTAAATGAGTGACATCGAAGGCCTGATCCGACGGCCGACTGAGCCCAGCCCCAGCAGCATCACCCCGCTGCTCGGAACGAACCGGCTGCAGTCGGCCGTCGATCACATGTCCAAGAGCGTGGACAAGGTCTCGGGCTGGTTGGACAAGGCGTCCGACCGGCTCGCGAAGATGTCTGCCCCGACGGCCGGGATGGGCTCCGGCACGACGCTCAACGGCGGCAAGCAGAACGGTGGAGGCTCCTCCATCGGCGGCGTCCGCATGCTCGGTGCGGGGGCCTCCAACGGTGCGGCGTCGGGCACGCCGCACTCCTTCTTGGGGATGCCGTACCAGCAGAACATCCCCACCATGACGCAGCAGTACGGTGCGCCCACGCAGACCGGCGGCAAGAGCAACGGCGGTGCCGTCAACTGGCCCCGCTACGGTGCCGCGCTCGGTGGCGCGTGGGGTGCTGCCACGGTGCAGGCCGGGCTCGACCGCACCCAGTCCTTCGTCGCGAGCAACACCTCCGCGCAACTCATGACCCGCTCCGTCATCGGTGGGGACTGGCAGCGCCTGCGTACCGGCGTCGTGCACGACAACTGGACGGCGACCTCAGATCAGGACGCATTCGCCGGAGTGGCCAACCTGCGCGCCAGCGGCTTCACCTACGGCTCGCGGCAATGGAACAGCCAGATGTCGCAGGCCAAGAACTACTCGATGATGGACCCCACCGTCAGCGGTGCCGACGCCGGGGCGCGTATTGCTGCCCCCCAGCAGATCGCGACGACGAACTACCTCCTCGGCCGTGGCATCAACACGCGCGGGAAGACCGGCATGGCCGTCGCCGACCAGATGGTCGACAAGTTCATCAAGAGCAACAAGTCGTGGTCCCAGAAGGACTACGACTCGCTCTGGGGTGCGCAGGGCGGCGCGCGGCTCGCCACCAACCAGATCGCCAAGGTCGACCCCAACGCGGCGGCGCTCTTCCAAGACCGCCTGCAGGGCACGATGCAGGCCCAGATGCACGGCATGACCAAGGAGGCCTACCGCAGCGCCATCGACAGCGGCAACTGGGACGCCTTGAAGCAGTACGGGTTCTCCGAGACCGACCTGAACAAGACGAAGGAGAAGGCTGCCCGCCAGCGCAACATCGACGACAACATGGCTGGCGGCTTCTCGACCGGACTCAACAACGCCGTGGACGCCATCGGCGCGTTCCAAGAGGCACTGGAGAAGGTCACCGACGGCCCCCTCGGCGCGATGGCCGGATACGGGCACGGCTGGGCAGGCTCCTCGGGCCTGCTCGGCTCCGCCACCCACATCGGCGGCTCCATGGCGGGCGGCTACTTCGGCGGCAAGATGGCCTCCTCCCTCGCCAAGAACGGCGTCAAGGGCACCGCGATCAACGCTGCCTCCTCCGGCGCGGGTGCCGTGGCCAAGGGCGCGAGCGGCGTCGCCAGCGTGGCTGGCAAGGCCGGGAAGTTCATGAAGGGCGTGCCCCTGCTCGGGCTCGGTATCGACGCCGCCACGACGGCCTTCCAAGGCGACGAGCGCGACCGGCGCAAGCAGAACGCCATGAGCCACGGCTGGGGCGACGGCATGGCCACCTACATGTCGTGGCGCGACACCTTCGCCAGCAACCTCACCTTCGGCCTCTACGGCGGCGCACCGGACACGCAGGACCCCTCCAGCGGCGGCTCCGCAGGCGAGCGCTACGGCATGTTCGGCACCGGCGGCGAGAAGGGCGGGCAGGCCGTCAAGCCCGTCGGCAACGCTCCCATCACGGCACCCTTCGGCCGCTACAAGAAGAGCGGCAAGGCTCACTACGGCATCGACTTCGGCGTGCCCTCGGGCACCCCCGTGCGCGCCAACCGCTCCGGCAAGGTCGTCGTCGCAGGCTGGTCCAACACCGGCTTCGGCAACCACGTCCGGATCGACATCGGCGACGGCACCATCGAGATCTACGGCCACCTCTCGCAGTTGAACGTGCGGGTCGGCCAGACGATCAAGGCTGGCGACGTCATCGGCAAGTCCGGCTCCAGCGGCAACTCGACCGGCCCCCACCTCCACTTCGAGGTCCGCAAGGGTGGTGGTGGCACGGGCAACGCCGTCGACCCCTCCTCCTACCTGAAGGGCGCAGACAACCCCGCACCGGTGTCGGCCGACGCAGGCAGTGGCTCCTCTGTGGGCTCCGCAGGCAAGGGTGCCGACGGCCTCGGCTCGGCCCGGTCGATGACCGCCAGCCCGTGGGGCGTCGGCGAGGGCCAGATCGTCTCTGGGGCGCTCGGGTCGCTAGTCGGCTCCATGCGGTCCGGCTCCAGCGGAGAGGGCGACAGTGGCGCAGCAGACGCGCCCTCCAGCCCTGCCACGGCTGCCTCCGGCCAGTTCCGGGACGTCCTCGCCCGGGCGGGCTTCAAGGGCACCTCCCTCGGCATGGCCTACGCCATCATGATGGCCGAGTCCGGTGGCAACGCCCACGCGCACAACACCAACAAGGCCACCGGCGACAACTCCTACGGCCTCTTCCAGATCAACATGCTCGGTGGCATGGGCCCCGAGCGCCGGTCGAAGTTCCACCTCGCGAACAACGACGCGCTCTTCGACCCGCTGACGAACGCCAAGGTCGCCTACGACATGTCCAAGGGCGGCAGCGACTGGCACGACTGGAGCACCTACAAGCGCGGCGACTACAAGAAGTACCTTGGGGGACAGCAGAAGTCGTACGACGTGGGCTCCACGAACATCGACGTCGATCAGGTCGCTCGGGTCCACAAGGGCGAGATGATCCTCGACCCCGTCACCGCCGACGAGATGCGCAAGGCGCTCTCCTCCAACCGCCCCACCGACCTCTTCGGCTCGAAGGGCGGCAAGGGCGGAGGCATCCGGATCGACAACCTCACGATCCAGACGGCCCACCAGTTCACCGACAGCGCGGCAACCGACCTCGCGAAGCAGTTCCTGAGCATCGTCAACAACCACGACGAGGTCAGCACCATCATGGGAGGCAACTGATGTCCGTATTCCTCAACGGAGGCGGCAACCAGAAGCCCGGCGTCGGCAGCGGCGGCGGGGGCTGGACGTACGTCACCTCGAAGACGTCGTCGGGCGCGAAGAGCACGGCCACCACGGGGTTCATCAGCAACCCTCCGTTCGACTCCCGCACGGGATCGCGCGGGGCCGTCGACTCCACCGGCAAGTTCATCCAGTCGAGCCGTGAGAAGTTGAAGCGCGGCTACATCATCACGGACAAGCCGAGCAGCCTCGGGAAGCGCTACCTGCTCAACTTCCAGTACAACCCCACGTCCTTCTCGCACTCCGCGAGCCTGCAGACTGACATGTCCGCCCTCGGTGTCGACACCAACGGCAAGGACGTCGACTGGGCCTCGTTCATGGCCAGCACCGGCCAGTCGGTGGACTTCTCCCTGCTCTTCGACCGCACCTACGAGACGTGGATCTACAACAAGGACAAGCCCGCTTCCGCGCAGGGTGTGCTCGCCGACATCAAGACGCTCTACGCCATGCTCGGGCTGTACTACACCTCCGACGCATCGGGCGGCGGGGGCGCGACGGGCGACCCGCTCTCCATCGCCACGCTGTCCCCGACCGGCGTCCTTCAGGCGACCCCCGTGTGGGTCTCGTTCGGTCCCCTCATGCAGTTCTACGGGATGATCGGGGGGGTCAACGTCACCTTCACCCACTTCACGCAGAAGATGACCCCGGTCCGCGCTGCCGTCAACCTGAGCCTGACCGTGCTCCCGCGCTCGGAGGACTCGCCCACCCAGAAGGCGACCAAGACGATCAACAACGTGTTCAACGCGGCCAGCGCCTTCGACACCGCCGACTACGCGCGGCAGCGGCACAACGACCAGATGCTGCAGCGCTCCAGCATGAAGACTGCGTGGATCGCCTGATGATCGGACCTCTCTCCCGGTACGCCGACTCCACTGTGTCGCTGACGGATTCGCCCGAGCGCGGATCGGTCCTCACGGTCATGCCTCGTCGCCCCAGCACTCGCGTCTTCAACTACACCTCGATCTACTTGGAGGACGGTGACCGCCTCGACCTCATCGCCGAGCGCCTCTACGGCGATGGCGCACTGTGGTGGAAGATCGCCGACGCCAACCCCGAGATCCTCGACTGGTCCGACGTGCCCGCAGGCACCCTGCTGAGGCTCCCCAGTGACTACTGAGCGCTCCGTATCCGTCTACTTCAACGGTGTCCGGTCGACCTCCCCGGTCGTCCGCTACGAGACGCACGCCGCGTTCGGGAAGCACTCGGTCAACGTCCTCGACCTTCGCACCGGCTCGGCGCGGATCGCCTTCCCCGAGTGGACCCCCGTCGTCGTCGACCTGCGCGTGGGAGCCACCATGGACCGCTGGTACGGCTACGTGCACCACTACGGCGAGGTCGACGACACCCGCGCCTCCGACGTGTCGAACCAGAACACCCGGTACACCCTCATCGGCACCAGCCTGCCACTGAACGAACAGCGCACGCGCTCGTGGAAGAACATGACCCGCTCCGGTGTCGTGCGCGAGGTCGCCCGGGCCCACAAGTTCCGCACCATGGTGCAGCGCGACGGCGAGATCCTGCCCTTCATCGCGCAGGCAGGCAACAGCGACATGGCCCTCCTACAGCAGATGGCGGACGAGTCTGGCTACCGCCTCTGGGTGGATGGCTCCACGCTGCGCTTCATCGACCCCGACACCCTGCTCACCGGCGTACGCACCCTCGACATCCGCTCGTTCAACAAGGGCGGCGGACCCGGCACTCCCGACGGGATCATCTCGTGGAGCACCAAGGCGGGCAGCATGGTCCCGCGCGCCACGGGCAGCGCTGGGGCACAGAGCGTTTACGGGCTCGACCGGCGAACCGGCACGGTTGTCGGTGCAGCCGTCGACCAGACCCCCTCGGGACTGCCGAGCCTCACCAAGATCGACACCAACAGCGTCGTGACAGGCACCGGTCAGGCCGTCTCGCGCGCGTCCGCCAACAGCAAGAAGGCCCGCGCGTGGGTCACGGCCAAGGCCATCGTCGTCTGCAGCCCCGGGGTCAAGCCGGGAGACGTCATCGAGGTCGCGGGCGACCGCATCAAGCCCTACGAGCGCGGCCTGTGGCTCGTCACCGGCGTCAGCCACCGCGTCCTCAACGACGGCTCGGCCGCTGGCTTCGAGTACCTCACGACGCTCGATCTGGAGCGCGACGGCATCTACTCCCCGTCCTTCAACGCGGCCTTCAGGACAATTAACACGCGTGATCTGGTTGCGGCGAGAATCAGAGATGGCTATCGCTGGGAAGCCGAAGTGATGGAGGACGTTCGAGTTGGCTAAGTTCGATTCCACGTACCGGGGCCTCGTGGTCCGCACCAACGACCCGCAGGCATCCGCCCGCATCGTTCTGCGGATCCCGCAGGTCCTCGGTACCGCCGAGAGCGCATGGGCTCGCCCCTCCGCGTTCGCCTCCGGCGTGCCCAACGTCGGTGACACCGTCTACGTCACCTTCGAGGGCGGGGACCTCGCGCAGCCCGTCTACACCCCACAGACGACCATCGACTCCACCACGACGCCGATCCCGAAGCCGCCGACGGCACTCGACCTGACCCCGGCCACCGTCGTCACGGCCGAGGGAGTCACGCTCGTCAACCTCTCGGCCGTCTGGGTAGCCCCGACGGAGAACCAAGACGGGTCCGTCCCCGTGCACCTCGCGGGCTACGTCGTCTACCTCTCGACCGACGGCGTCACCTACGACTCCGGCGACTACGTCGACAGCGCCTCGTGGATCCGCCGGGCCCTCCTGCCCGGGCGCACGTACTTCGTGCGTGTGGCAGCGGTCAACGAGATGCTCCAGCGCTCCGCCACCACCTCGGCCGCGCAGGTCACCGTCGCGGCTGCCACGCCGCCCAGCGACTCCGTCCTCGGCCAGCAGAGCACCACGCTCACCAACATCCAGACCACCCTCACGACGCAGGCCGGGCAACTCGACGGCAAGGCAGCGGTCTACGTGCAGGACACCCAGCCGCACGACTCCAACGACCCCAAGGACAAGGGCGACGTCTGGATCGACACGGCCAACAACCGCGTCATCAAGACCTACAACGGCAGCGACTGGATCCTGTCCGACGACACCCGCCTCGCGCAGGCCGTCACCGACATCACCTCGAAGATCACGACCTTCTACGCGGTGGCGGCATCCGCACCCACCGCGACCGCCATCGGCGACCTGTGGATCATCACCGACCAGAACAACAAGATCAAGCGGGCCAGCGCGGTCGGCGCAGCCAACTGGGTCGACGTGACGCCGAAGTACAACACCGCCGACCTCATCGACTGGCAGAGCATCAACACCGGCATTCAGGGCAAGATCGACGGCAAGGCCGAGACGTACGTCCAGAGCGGCGACCCCTCCGCCGGTGCGACCCCGGCGTGGGGCACCGAGCACGCGGGCGACATCTGGATCAACAACGGCGTCACGCCACGCGTCATCAAGACGTGGGTCGACGGCACCACGAAGTGGATCGAAGCGGATTCCCGTGTGGCACAGGCCGTTACGGACATCACCAAGAAGACCACGACGTACTACACGACGACCGGCACGCCCACCGTTCCCACCGGTGGCTTCACCGAGGGCGACCTCTGGGTCGACAACGGCGTCGTCCCGCAGCAGATCAAGCGCTGGACCTCCGGTGCATGGGCCGTCCTCGACGTCGTGTCCTCGACTTACCTGCAGTCGCGCGCGACGAACATCATCACCAATGGCTCCGGCCTGCTCGGCAACAACACGAACTTCAGCACGGGGTTCACCTTCGACAAGACCGACGCGCCTACAGGTGCCATAGGTGCCTTCAAGACTGCCCTCGGGAGTAACGCGTCGCTCAACACCGACGAGTTCATCACGGTCGACCCGACGAAGCGCTGGCAGATGTCCCTTCAGGCCAAGCAGAAGGGTTCCTCGACCACTGCTACCTGCTACGGCGCGGCGTTGCCCTACGACTCGGTCAAGGGAATCATCGGCCCCAACAACTACATGTTCATCGCAGGCACGACCACGACGCTTGCAGCCCCGCTCAACCCGGGTGACACGACGATCACCCTGACGTCGTCGGCGAACTGGTACGGCACCTCGGGCAAGCCTGCAGGCACGAACACCTACAACCGAGCCATCATCTTCTGGGACTACACCGACACCCTCGGCAAGGCGTGGGGCACGGAGACCTTCAGTCGTAACGTCACGGCCTTCGACATGTGGGCCGATGGTGGCATCACCGGCAACGTCATCACTCTGCGGACCCCGTGGGCGGGCACTACCAAGCCCTCCGGAACCAGCCTGTCCAACGCGACGTCCGGCGGTTCGTACATCTACATGACCGGTTTCGCGAACACCGTTGTCCCGCAGACGTGGACGACGTTCTCCTCGACGATCACGGGTGTCGTCTCCGGCGGCGCGGGGGCGTCCTTCGCCGCCGGATGGCCTCCGGGAACCGCCTACGCGAAGTTGGGCTTCTTGCCCAACCGCGTCTTGGCCACGGGCTCAGCGGACCCCAACTCCCAGATGTCCTTCGGGCTCATCTCCTTCTCCGATGCTGCTGCCGCATCGGCCGACGCGGCTGCGGCCGACCAGAAGGCCGTGCTGGCCCAGCAGTCGGCCAACGGCAAGAGCACCAGCAAGTACTCGCCGAACGCCCCGGCTGCCACGGACGCCAACGTCCTCGGCGACATCTGGTTCCAGCAGGACAGCAACGGCAACGTAATCGGTCAGTGGCTCGGCGGTGGCGGGACGGGCCCGAGTTCCTACCTGTGGAACCAGACGCAGATCTCCAGCGATGTGATCGCCAACCTCGACGTCGGCAAGTTGGTGGCTGGCAAGATGAACGCGAACATCGTCGTCTCCGGCGAGTTCGCAACGGACGACCCCGGCAAGCAGCGCACGGTGATGGGCAGCGACGGCATCCAGCAGATCGCTGCCAACGGCGCGATCCTCACCGACCTTCCCAACGACCCGAACAAGATGGCCCGCTTCAGCGGCATCATCAACGCCTTCGGCGTGACGGTCAACGACGGCCTCGAACTCCGAGGCACCGGCAACACCTTCGCCATGGCCTCCGTCACGTCGCTGGCCTCCGTCACCGGAGCCTCCGCAACTGCTGCAGGCTTCACCGTCGACTGGGAGCGCTACGACGCTGGGCTCTCCGGTCCGCAGGGGATCTACGCCACTGCGGGGTTCCATCAGGAGGTCGACGCGGCGGGGGCATTCGCGGCCTTCGGCTTCTACGGCTACGGCAAGGTCATCACGCCTACGGGCTCCTACGTCTTCCCCGAGATCACCACCGCGTCCGGCGGCAAGGCAGGCACGTGGTGCCCCTCGTCCATGGCGATGGTGTACACCAGCGGTGGTCAGCGGATGGTCATGACCGGTGTCGGAACCGCCGCCGGGGGCTCCGGGGTCAACTACCTGCGCTCCTACGACGTCTCGACCCTCACAAGTGGTGGCACCGTGGCTCCGGTCCAGAAGGCGAACCTCGCCTACGGGACGAACGACTACGGTCGGCAGTACCAGATCGGCCGGTGCTTCTCTCCGACAGGGACCAGCACGCTACAGTCGCAGATCGCCATGGCGGATCGAAACGCCGTGGCCAACACGCTCACCCTGCGGCGGTTCGACGTCAGCGAGACGAC
Source organism: Terracoccus sp. 273MFTsu3.1 (assembly GCF_000383675.1). Lineage (GTDB taxonomy): Bacteria > Actinomycetota > Actinomycetes > Actinomycetales > Dermatophilaceae > Terrabacter. The sequence continues at coordinate 858,346 of NZ_KB911820.1, forward strand.
GTTCACGCAGCAGGGCTCGGACATCTCGGTGACCAACCCGCTCATCAAGGACGAGACACTCTCCGGGGTCGTCTACGGCTCGTCGGCGAAGATGTCCTTCCCGGGCACCGACCAGAACATCTGGGTCGTGCTGGGCACGAAGAGCGCCTACGCCTTCACCGCTGCAGGTGCGCGGCTGCCTGCGTTCGACTTCCCCATGGGGCCGAACTGCGGGGTGTCCTGTGCGGCAGGGAGCACGGCTTCCGGGGCCAACGCCTTCCTCGGCTTCCGGGGGTACCAGTGGGGCTCCGACGGCGACGGGCTCGTCACGAAGTTCACCAACATCCACTGGGCCAGCACCGACTCTCCGGTGTGGTGGGCGGGCTACTCGTGGTTCGACTCGGACCCGACCGGCACAGGCACCCACGAGACGCCTGTCTCGGTGCTCGCGTCCGTGACGATGAAGCAGCGTGCTCGGCTGACCGTGACGACGCCCCCACTGCCTGACCCGGCGACCGGACAGGGCACCGCGCGGGGAGTCGACGATGTCAACTCGTTCCGCATCTACATGCAGCGCGGGTCGGTCAAGCCCACCAACGCCACGCTGTGGAAGCAGGCCACGCAGCCCGCCGACCTCGCCACCTCGGTGACGCTCACAGCCATGCCGCAGTGGTCGGGCACCACCAACCCCCTGACGGCGTCGACCTTCCCTTCGTCGGCACCGGCGGTCATCCAGTCCACAGACCTCGGCAGCGACAGCAAGTCGAAGTTGATCGTGCGTGGCGACGGCTACCTTCACGGTGAGTCTCTCGACATCAATGGCACGGGTGCTACGGCTCTGTCGGGCAAGGCAGTCGACCAGTTGTACTACGTCGCTCGCGCGCAAGGCATGCTGTCCGGTGGTGGCAAGATCACCGTCAGTACCAGCGGCGAAGTCCGCTGGAGTTCCCGCCTGATCACCATCGGCCTAGGCCGAGGCCCGAACATCGCCACGGCCGGGTTCTTCGAGATCACCTGCCCCGCCACCGGCGTCGTCATCCCCGGCGTTGGCGGCGCGGCCAACAAGACGGTCACGGCCAACGGCATCCCGCTCAACAGTTGGGAGAGCATCTACTACGTGCTCCCGTTCGGGAGTGCGAACACCAGCGTGGATGCCAACCTCCGCGTGGTCAACTACACGACCACCTTCACGGTGCCCAACGACTGGGTGCTCGTCGCCACGCGCGTCGCCGACTCCGGCACCATCGCGTTCAACAACGGGCGCATCGTCTCGCTCGGGTGCACGACGTGGGAGGACACCGGCTGGGTCGACTGCGCCGCCGCTCTGACCGAACAGCCCGGGTTCACGACGACGCTCGCGCGGTACCGCATCAAGGACGGGCTCGCCGAGATGTCGTGGGCGGGTTCGAACACCACCGCAGGGCGCGTCATCACCACCAGCGCCACCGGTGACGGTGCCAACATCGACGTCACCACCGGTTGGCCCACTGACATCCGCCCCTCCGGCTGGTCCCGGGGTCTCACGCCGTCCATCTCGGGTCCGCCCCTCGGGTACGCGATGACCGGAGCCGGAGTCCTGACGATCACGGGTGGGTTCCAGAACCAGACGCTCAGCGCCCTAAACCTGTCGGTCACCGGTTCGTGGTTCCTGTAGCACGTCAACCATCACAACTCAACCGGTTCCCCTGAGATAATCGGAGGCATGCCCATCGAGATGTCTCACCCCTTCCGGATCTCCGCCAACGGCGGCGTCTCGACGACCCCGAACCCCGACGCGCAGATCGCGCAGAGGGTGAAGGCCCTGCTCTCCACCCAGCCCGGTGAACGCCGCGTCAACTACGCCTTCGGCGTGCCGACCACCTCGATGCTCTTCGAGAACAAGACGGCTCTGACCGGCGGCATCCTCGCCGGGCAGGTGCGCGACACCCTCGCCGTCTTCGAGCCCGGAGTCGCCGTCGAGAACATCGACGTGACCCCTTCGGCCGACGACGCCGGGGGTGTCGACGTCGCCTTGGCGTACTCGCGCCGTGAGGCCGCGACCACCGACGCCGGGCTGTCCCGGAACACCAACACTGCCGTCATCAGCATCGGCGGCACCGTCAGCGAGATTGTGAGGGGCTGATGAGTTCAGTCCAAGCGACCATCGACTACACCTCGAAGGACTACGACGGCCTGAAGGCCTCGATGCTCGACTTCGCGGCGCAGGTCATCCCCGAGTGGCGTTCGCGCAGCGAGGGTGACTTCGGTGTCGCCCTCGTCGAACTGCTCGCCTACGAGGGCGACATCCTGTCGTACTACGGGGACCGGATTCAGGACGAGGCCTTCCTCAGCACCGCCACCCGGCGCGAGAGCCTGCTACAACTCGCCGCGATGCTCGGCTACCAGCCCAGCAACGGCGTGAGCGCCACAGGCACCGTCACGCTGCAGTCCGCCAACCCCGGGCCCGCAGTCGTCGTCCCGGCTGGCACCGACGTGGTCACCGACTTCATCGCCGACATCGACGGTCGACTGGTCTTCGAGACCGACACGGCTGTCACGGTCCCGGCCAACGGCGGCACGGTGCAGGTCACGGTGACTGAGGGCGGGACGCGCTCCATGGTCTCTCTCGGAGCCTCCAACGGCCTGCCGAGCCAGTCCTTCCGCCTCCCCGAGACGGGCGTCCTGACGGGCTCTGTGCGCGTCTTCGTCGACCGCGCAGTGACGGCAACCGGCACCAACGTCGAGGAGTGGACGCAGGTCGACTTCCTCGTCGACTCCGACTCCACCAGCCGCACCTTCTCGGTCTCGGTGGACGCGGACGGGGCCTCCTCGATCCTCTTCGGCGACGGGACGGACGGCATGGTGCCCAACACCGGCCTCAACGTCTACGCCACCTACAAGACGACCAGCGGCAGCGCTGGCAACCTCAGCGCCGGGAACCTCATCTCCGTCGACAGCCCCAGCCTCGCGGGCGTCTACGTCGCGCAGGACACCAACGGGGCGTACCTCTCCACCGCCACCGCCGGTGGCGCTGACCCCGAGACGAACGACCAGATCCGCGCCAACGCCCCGCGCGCCTTCCGGTCCCAGCGCCGACTGGTCACCCTGAAGGACTTCGCCGACGCAGCCATCGCTGTGCCCGGCGTGCTGCGCGCCAACGCCTCCGCCGGGGCGTTCTCCTCGGTCTCCGTGTGGATCGTCGGCGCGAGCGGGGGACAGCCCACCACGGACCTGATCAACCGCGTGCAGGCCAACCTCAACAGCAAGGTCCTCGCGGGCGTCACCCCGACCGTGGGCACCCCCACCTTCGTCAAGGTCAACGTCGGCGCAGCCGGGGCCAACGCCTTGGTCGTCAAGGTCTACGACAACGTCAAGCAGGGCGTCGTCAAGGCCAACGTCGAGACGGCCATCCGCAGCCTGCTCGCCCTCGCCAACGTCGACTTTGCACAGCGGCTCACGGTCTCCGACTTCTACTCGGCGATCATGTCCGTCCCCGGCGTCCAGTACGTCGTCATCCCCATGATCGCGCGCAGCGACTCCGCCCAGACGGGAACGGCCGACATCGTCTGCCGCGACTGGGAGATCCCCACCCTCGGCAACCTCGTCGTCACCGCAACCGGAGGCATCCTCTGATGGCCACTTACCCCCTCGCCGTGAAGACCTTCACGCAGAAGCGCAACCTGCTCGACGACGTCGATGCCGGGCACATCAACGACATCCAGTCCGAGATCGTGGCCCTCCAGAACGCGCTCGGCACGAGCCCGGGCAAGGACAAGGTCACCGGGGCCACCTACGCCACGGTCGACGCGCGCATCAGCGCTGTCCGGGGAGGGACGCACACCGACGCGTTCTACCTCGCCCAGACCCTCGACACGAACACCTTCACGGCCTCCAACACCACCGCGTACAACGTCCCGCTCGGCAACAAGTGGTTCGACTACGCCGGTGGCTCGAACGGCACCGGCTACACGATCAAGGAGAGCGGGCTCTACCAGATCAACGCAGGCCTCTCCTTCGGCAGCGTCGCGATCCGTGGCAGCCGCCACATGTACGTGCGCCGCTACCCGGGCGGTGGCTCGTCCTACTCGACCTTCGTCACCGACTCCTTCACCATTCAGGTCAAGGACGGCCGGTGGACCAACGGTCGGCGCAACGCCTCGATCCTGTACCCGCTCAACAAGGGCGACAAGATCGCCCTCTGGTGCCAGTTGGAGAACGACACCCCCGACACCGGCAAGTTCCCCGTCCGCTGGGGTCGTCTCAACGGCTACAAGGTGAGGGACCTCTGACGTGGCGACCTACGGGATCTCCCTCTACGGGCGGTCGAAGTACGGGCCCACCACGAGCATCTGGGTCGACTACCTCGTCGAGCCCTTCATCGCCGAGGCCACGGACTACAGCACCATCAGCCTCTCGTGGCGCAGCCCGAAGGGCGACTGGACCGCGTTCCGGCTGGTGAAGAACTTCAAGGGCTTCCCCTCCTCGGAGAAGGACGGCACGATCCTCTTCGAGAGCACCTCGGCCCGCTCGTCGTTCCTCGACACCAACGTCACGCCCGGCGCGTGGCACTACTACTCCATCTGGGTCAAGTCCGGTGCCGGTGTGTGGCAGCCGTCGGCGCAGGCCTGCGCCCTCATGCTGGAGGACCACGGCTACGCCCAGCGGCTCTTCGACTCCCTGCCGAAGTACCACCAACTCACGCAGGGCCTCACCGACAACGCGGAGGAGGCCGAGAACGACGACCTCCGCCGCTTCCTCACCGTGCTCGGCATGGGCTTGGACTACGCCAAGACCTACTACAAGAGCCTGCTCTTCGTGAACGACCCGCTGCGCAACCGCGTGTCCCAGTTGGCCTCTCTCGCAGACCAGTTCGGCATCTCCTTCTCTCCGGCTTCGCCGTCGGGGCTCTTCCGCAAGCGGGTGCTCAACGCGGGCACGCTCGCGCGCGAGAAGGGCACCTACGAGGGCATCCGCAACATCCTCACCCTCGCCACCGGGTGGGACGTTGACGTGTACACCGGCTCCAACCTGATGCTCCACGAGGACGCCGCCTCCTTCATCCACCCCACCTACGCCACGTGGGATCCGGCCGTGAACTACCCTGCGGGAGAGCGGGTTTCGTTCAACGGCTTCCTGTACGCGGCCAAGACGGGAGGGGCCTACGGGGACCCGCAGAAGCCCTCCGGCACCACCGCGACCAACACGTGGTGGACCAACGTCTCGAACCTCGCGGACACCACCCTGAAGGCAGCCGACGGCTCGGTCGCCGGGTGGTCGCCCGTCTCCTTCACCGCTGGTGTCAACCCGCCCACCGATCAGGTGGCGCTCGGCGTCGGGGTGCAGTCTCCGACCGACCCGACGGTCAACTACGCCAACACCCTGCTCATCCGCAACACCGCAGCCACGACGGCTGACCTCGGCGCGCGCTCGGCCGGAGGGGACCTCAGCGACCCCGCCACGGCCATCCAGCGCGGTGTGCCGCTGCCGCGTCCGCTGCCGTGGGACGCGACCGTCGAGTACGGCATCGGCGACTACGTCACCTACAGCAGCCGCGCCTACGTCGCGGCCAGCGAGAGCCAGAACGTCACGCCCGGCACGAACACCCGAGACTGGGTCATGGTGTCGGACCCCGACGGTCGCACGCAGGTCACGGTGAGCCTGCACGCCAAGGGGATCGACGCTGCCTCGCAGGGCCGCACGGTCTACCCGGTGCTCGACGTCTTCGACGACCACGGGGCTCTCATCACGACTGTCGACGGGTCGAAGGACACCACGGCGCTGAAGTACGACTCCTTCCGCAGCAACGCGCCCGGGGTCACCACCACCCTCAGCGGTGCGGCACCCGAGTACGGCACCGGCACGTGGAGCGTGTCCGGCCAGTGCTTCGAGACCGGCGGCGTCGGGGCGGTGCTCCCCAAGGGCTCGCTCGTGGTCCTCATCGGCACGGCTGACGGTGTGGTCTCGACGACCTTCGAGAAGCAGTCCCCCGGGCTCACGCAGGGCCTCATCCTGCGCTACGCGTCGATCAACGCCTACCTGCTCGCCACGCGAGTGGGGCTCTTCAGCGTCTCGACTGGCACCCCCACCCTCATCGCCAACTACAGCACGCCGTTCGCTGACGGGGAGCGCATCTACGTCACCCTGTCGGGCGCGAACATCACGGTGAAGAAGGGAACGACGACGGTCCTGACGACGTCCTCGACCTTCAACCAGACGTCCACCTACCACGGGATCTCGGTGTCATGACCTCCTACGGCTTCGACAAGAACTTCGCTCCCAACACCACCGCCCTCGGTGTCGAGGACAAGGTCACCGGCTGGATAGCCCGGACGATCCGCTACGCCCCGGATGGCTCCATCGACCCGACCGTCATCCTCACCGGTGGCGTCGTCGGGCACGCCAGCGACAAGTACGCCCTCAACACTCCGGCGCTCAGCACCACGGTGCTCCCGGGTGGGGTCAAGGGCTCGGTCGACGCCGGGGCCGTCTTCACCGACTTCGCCCACTACAGCCTCGCGAGCACGCTGGATCCCAACGCCGTCCTCGTGAAGGCGAAGACCTCCGGCGCTGCGTACGACGGCGCTGCCACCGGTGGCTTCCGACGCGTCAGCATGAGCCTGACGGTCCCGAACGACTCCAACTCCCAGCGGCGGGCGGCGTACGTCGCACCGGGTGTCCGCATCGCAGGCATGGCCCAGAACAACGGCGTCAACATCGACTCCGTGCAGGTCGAGGTCGCGCAGGCTGGAGCCACGACACCGACGACCTACGCCCCCGCGCGCTCCCTGCAGGTCGGGGTGCGTCCGAACCGGCTGAACTGGGGCTGGACGAAGGGCTCCACGGGGTGGTCACTCGTGGCCCCCAGTGGCGGCGCATGGTCCGGCGCTGCCCCGACCGTCATCTCCTCAGGCGCTCCTGACGACAACGGCGCGTTCCTGCGCGGCACCATCAGCACGGCCAGCACATTGGCGAGCGGAGGCTTCGGCTTCGGCTCCTCGGGGACGGACCTGCTCCCCGTGCTCGCGGGCGTGCCGTGGTCCGTCCGTGCCCTCGTCCGCTCCTCCGCCGCTATCGGGGTCAACGCGCTCGTGCGCTGGTACAACCAGTCGGGCGCGCAGATCGGTGGCAACACGGCGAGCGTCACCAAGACGCTGGTGGCGAACACGTGGACCGAGTTCCGGTTCGACGGGCTCGTCCCGCCGAGCGGGGCCACCCGCGCGTTCGTGACGTACTACTCCGTCACGGGCCCGAACTGGGCCATCGGCGACACCATGGACCTCGCCGGGATGCTCATCGAGCAGGCAGTCAAGGCAGGCACCTACTTCGACGGCCTGAGCGGAGCCGACTACCTCTTCGAGCAGGGCGGCGCTGCCCCGGGCGCGCGGTCCTACTACTACGAGGACTACGCCGTTCGGTCTTACCTTCTGAAGCAGGTACTGGCGGAGAATTGCCCTCTGGGAGTCATTCCCGCTGTGCCGCAGTTCGCGGTTCAGCCGCGTTTCTGAAAGCAGGCCCGAATGCTCGCTGAGTACCTTCAGTCCGTCATCCGTTCCGTCGTCCCGGTCGCAGTCGCCGCTGTGGTCTCCTTCGGCCTCCGCTACGGGGTCCACCTCGACGAGGGTGCCACGGCCGACCTCCTCGGTGCCCTCGTGGGTAGCGGCTACTACGCGCTCGTGCGCTGGGCCGAGGAGAAGTTCCCCAACCTCGGCTGGCTCCTCGGCAAGCCGGGCACGCCGTCGTACGGGAGTGCCGGGGACTGATGTTCCACTTCGCGCTGCTCGCCCTCTCGGTCTTCCTCGTCTACGAGATCGGGAGGGCGAGCCTGCCCGACCGCGTGCCGGGCATCGTCCACGCTCTGGGCCTCCCGGTGATCGCCCTGCTGCTCAACCGGTACGCCTCCGAGGAGATCCTCATGGCGGTCGCCGCCGCCTCCGTCGCTGCCGTCATCGACCGCATCATCGTCGGCAGTTCGCGCACCATTTCGCGCGTCAGGTAGCAACTACTTGAGCCGATCCGATTGACAGGCTATGCTTGTCGAGGAGCGAAACCCGCTCCAAAATCGACCAAGGAGCATTGATTTGAGCAAGAAGACCATCGCCATCGCGTTCGTCGGCAGCGCCCCGGTGCGACCCCTCGCCATCCGCTCGGCCCTGAACGACTGGCTCGGCTTCGGCGAGCCCGACGCGGACGGCCTCTTCGAGGAGTCGGCGAAGTACGACGTCAGCCTGCTCTTCCCCGCCGGTCCGGACCACTGGAACCCGGCGCTGGAGGAGGTCTGGAAGTGGTCCGCCATGGCGAACCTCGAATACGACCTCGTCCTCGACAAGCACGGCAAGGACGACGACTCGCTGGAGTTCGTCGTCGAGGACGCCGAGCAGGTCATCGAGGTGACCAACGTCAGCAAGGCGCTCGTCGACAACCTCGACAAGACCGACGCGGACGAGAAGTTCATCGTCGCGCTGTGGGGCGAGGAGGGCGACGACGAGGCCGACTCCGTCCTGACCTTCTCCGAGGCAGCCGGGATCCCCGCCAAGGACCTGTCCGCCGCGCTCGACGACCTCGTCTACGGCGACCCCGAGGAGGACGAGCCCGAGGTTCAGCCCGAGCCGGACCCGGAGCCCGTGCCGGAGGAGCGCCCTCGCCGAGGTCGTCGCGGTGCCAAGGCCGAGGAGAAGGCCGAGGAGCCCGCCGCTGAGGAGGCTCCGCGCCGTCGCCGTGGTGCCAAGCCGGAGCCGGTCGCCGAGGAGCAGGCGCTCGACGAGGACGAGGAGACCCTCGACGACGAGCCCGTGGCTGCCCCGGAGCCGGTCAAGGAGGAGAAGCCCAAGACCACGCGCAAGGCCAAGGAGAAGGCTCCCGAGCCGGAGCCCGTCAAGGACGAGCCGGTGGCCGAGGAGAAGTCGTGGGGCGAGGCCGGTGCCGGTCACGTCGCCAAGGCCGACATCCCGCCGGTCGTCTGGGAGGCGCTGCAGAAGGCGCGTCGCTACATCGACCACATCGACGTCGGCACCGCGATCAAGAACGACGCGGCCGAGACGATCTCCTCGCCCCTCGCACTGCTCCTCGGCAAGGCGCTGTCCGCGCTGGAGAACATCCAGAACGGCGAGCCCACCACCACGGAGCCGGTCAGCGTCGAGGAGAACGCCGAGGAGCCCAAGCGCCGGGGTCGCCCGCGCACCAAGGCCGAGGTGTTCCCCTACCTGCACAACGAGGCGGAGGGCACCTACCGCAAGGCCGGTCGTGGCCGTCCCCGCCGTGGCGAGACCCGCGTCGAGTTGACGCAGGAGCAGGTCGACGATCTCACCAAGCAGGAACTCATCGAGGACTGACCTCCAGATGACGCAGCAGGAGCCCCGGACTGGGAGGCAACGCCTTCAACCAAGTACCGGGGCTCCTGCGCGGGACGTTCTCGCCGGTGCGGGGACCAACCGCTGCCACGGGGACCAGACCGTGTCCGGGAAGAACGTGAGCACCAACCCGGCCGGAAAGGGACAACCGGTTGTGCAGCATCAGATTACACGAATCGTTACCGAAACGCTACACAGAATGGACCAGTGACACCCATGTCCGATCTCGGCACCCGCCGAACCCCCTACTCGATCCCCGACAACACCGAGCCCTTCCCCGAGGACCGGATGTCGTGGGCCATCGAGCAGATCCCTCATCTCTCGCCGCAGGAGTTCGTCGTCCTGCTTCATCTCTCCCGCCACTCGTGGGGCCGTTACACCAAGCAGGGTGATGACCTCATCGGCTTCGTGCGCTCCGAGTGGTCCAGCGTCCGCCGCACGGCCGAGCAGATGAGCAAGTCCCGCTCGTCGATCCAGCGCGCCATGGCGGGGCTGCGCGAGAAGGGGTACATCACCATCTCGCCGACGACCACCTCGCGCGGGAGCGGCCCCAGCGACATCAAGATCTGGTGGTTCGAGAGCGACGACATCATGCGCGAGGAAGTCCGCAACGACCCCGCAGCCCTGCCGGAGATCTTCCGCTCCGGTGAGCCCTCCGAGTAGTCGGGGGTGTCCCACCAGTGGGTCACATGGGTGTCCCACTGGTGGGTCGGGGGTGTCCCATTCGTGGGTCACTCTTATAAGGAAGAGCACTGGCTTTTAGAGCACTGGCAGAGCGCTGGCGGCAGCCGCTGCCGGAGAAGGAAGGACAACCATGACCCGCTACGCGGACAACGACCCCCGAGCGCTCCTCGGTGATGAGCCCTCGGGCGACCGGTACGGCTCGAAGAAGCCGCCTGCGGCCCCTCGTGGCAAGCCCCGCTCCACCGGCGGCACCGGAAGCACCCGCCAGACGCGCGCCACGGCCCGCAGGAGCGACGAGGAGACCGTCCGGCAGGTTCGGGACGGCAAGCCTCAGAACAAGGCCTCCAGCGGCCTCTACGACACCCTCGCCGAGCAGTTCCTCTCGCAGGACTGGATCGCCACGCACCGAGGCAACACCGCGACGGTCCCGACCATCGAGGTGGGCGACACCGGCCGACCACTCATCGCCAAGATCCTCCGCGACAAGGTCGCCTCGGAGAAGCGCTTCGAGGGTCGCGACGACGAGAAGATCGCCGAGGTCGTGGAGTACGCGATGAAGCACTTCTTCGACCGGCTCGACAACGACCTTCGCCGGGGGCGGCTTGTCAACCAGTTCGTCAGTTCCGATTGGTGGGATACGCTTATCCCTGAAGCCATCGACCACTGGCACGCCGTCCGCATCCCGCCCGAGGTGTTCGAGCGCGGACGACAGGAGGCCGAGGCCTTCTACGCGGCGTGGCCCACGCGTGACGCCCGCCCAGCACGACCGACCAACCCGCGTGAGGCTGCCGAGCGCTTCGAGCAGATCCTCGCCGCCAACCGACCGAACTACGACGATTGCGAGCCGCTTACGTGAGTGCCAACGGCAGGTACCTCCTCTCGAAGGTCGTTGAGACCCAGCGCCTTCAACCCCTGCTCGCTGCGGGCATCGGCCCCCAGCACTTCCCCGTGGAGATCGACCGCGAGGTCTTCGAGACCCTCCACGACAGTCATACGCGGCACGGGTCGCTCCTGAGCGTGAAGACGCTGAAGATGGACTTCCCGGAGTACAAGTTCATCAAGGTCCCCGACGACATCGAGATCCTCGTCGAGCGCGTCCAGCGGGACTACCTCGGCTCGATGCTCTCGCTGACGATCAACGCGGCAGCCGAGTCGTGGGACGGCGGGGACTTCGACGCCGCGCGCCTGTCCATGGAGATCGGCCTGAAGCAGATGCAGGCCAACAAGACCAACGGCCTGCGCACCCTCGACATCCGGTCCCTCGCCGAGAAGTGGGAGAACGACCGACTCAACACCGAGAAGGGCATCCCGTTCGGCATCAAGGAGATCGACGACGAGACCGGTGGCGTCTTCTCCGACCAGTTCGTCGTCGTCATCGGCCCTCCCGGCTCGGGTAAGTCCGCCCACCTGCTGTCGTACGCCGACGCCGCTGCCAAGGCGGGCCACCGCGCGCTCTTCATCACCATCGAGATGAGCGACGAGCACCAGATGGCCCGCCTCGCGGCCAAGCACTCGGGCGTGCCCTACAAGACCATCCGTCGTGGCACCCCCGACCAGCGCCAGAAGCAGAAGATCGCCGCCGCGCTGGAGAAGATCGCCGACGGGGAGCGCCTGATCATTCAGGAGGTGCCCGCCGAACTGGCGTCGATGGAGACGGTCAACGACCTCGTCGCGAAGTTCGCCCCGGACGCGATCTACATCGACGGTGCCTACCTGATGCAACTGCCCAACGTCCGCGCGAACGCGGCCCAGTGGGAGAAACTCAGCGAACTCACGCGCTCGATGAAGAACCTCATCCTGAAGCATCATCGCCCGATCTTCATCAGCACGCAGGTGCTGCTCTCGAAGATGGTCGGCGGCGAGGTGACGCAGGGCAGCGTCGGCTACTCGTCCTCGTTCCTGCAGGACGCCGACATCATGATCGGTGTTCAACCCGACGGGGAACTCCCGGACCGCCAGATGGTCAAGGTGCTGAAGTTCCGAGACGGCAACAAGCCGAACGTCCACGTCCAGTGGGACTGGCAGACGTACAACATGACGTCGGCTGCAGAGGCCTCGGGCGATCAACCGCAGGCGCAGTTCTGATGCAGGGCGGCGACATCTCCAACGAGGTCACGGCCCGGTTCCTCCTCGTCTTCGAGGGGCTCATCGGGATCCTGCCGGACAAGCGCGCGGAGGCGAAGTTCTCTCGCAGCGTCCGCTTCAAGCGCTGGGAGGCAGCGGTCGGCCAGTTCCACCTCAACGAGATGGCCTCGAAGGTGGTCTGGGACACGGTCTGGCGGCGCAACTACTCGGTCGACGTCGTCACCTTCCTCGGCGACGACATGGTCGACCACGTCCGCAACCGGATCGAGCACTGGGGCCTGCCCGTCGGCAAGGTCTGGACCGAGGACAAGTACCTGCTCGCCCGCACCCTCAACTACCGGCCCGACGTCATCGGCGTCTACCACACCAACCCGGCCGACTTCGCTGTCTTCGGCAGCAAGGGACGGGTCGTCGACCCCGCCATGCCCACACTCATCGGAGGCTACTGATGCGCCGCGCGAAGCACCGCACCCGACCGGCAGCGACCGGCTGGGAGGCCATGTCGCTCATGGTCTCCAACCCCATCCCCGGGGACATCCCGGCGTGCCTCGACGAGTTGGGCGTCGACTTCCGGCTCGTGCTCGAAGAGGCCCACATGAAGTGCCCCGCGCACTTCCGTCGGCTGGGCAAGGAGGACCGCCACCCCTCCTTCTCGGTCAACATCGAGGACGGCCTCTACAACTGCTTCTCGTGTGGCTTCACAGGCAAGTTCTGGGAACTGGTCAAGGAACTGACCGACATGACCCAAGAGCAGGCCGTGGCGTGGTGCCAGAAGCGCGGGGGAGTGGAGCGCGCGAAGCGCATCGTCAGCGAGGAGGGCGGTCTGAGGTTCGGGGCTGTCGACACCACCACGGTGATCAACGAGGCCAGCCTCGCGCTCTACGTCGAGGTCCCCGAGAAGGCCTGCGCCACCCGCAACATCGCCCCCGACTCCGCCGACCACTACGGCGTGCTCTGGGACAAGGACGAGGAGCGCTGGATCGTACCCATCCGCGACCCCAACACCGGCAAGTTGTGGGGCTGGCAGGAGAAGAACGCCCGGTACTTCCGGAACAAGCCCTTCAACGTCCGCAAGCAGGACACCCTCTTCGGCATCCACCAGATCGACCCGGAGGAGCGCACCGTAATCGTCGTCGAGTCTCCGCTCGACGTGCCCCGAGGTCATACGGCTGGCTACGACAACTTCGTGGCCACCTTCGGCGCGGAGATCACCAACGAGCAGTTGGCGTTCCTCTTCGAGCGCTTCGACATCATCATCTGGGCCCTCGACAACGACCGCGCCGGAGCGAAGGCGCTGAAGGCCATCCTCACGCTCTACAAGGGCTACCCGAACATCCAGCGCGTCTTCAAATACGCCGTGCCGTGGGACCGCGCCCTCGACGACGCGAAGAAGGACCAGCCCGAGGGCTACGTCAAGGACATCGGCGACATGACCGACGGCGAGATCCACACCGGCGTCACCGGTGCCGTCTCCGCGCTCACCTACGGGAGGACCTTCAAGTGATGCTCACCGGGCTGCGGCCCTATCAGGAGGAGGCCGTCGACATGGCCACCGAGCGCGGCTCCGCGCTCATCGCCTACGAGATGGGGCTCGGCAAGACCATCTGCGCCCTCGCGATCTGCGAGGAGATCATGGGCCGCGACAGCGAGACCGTCGCCGCCATCGTCGTGCCCGCCAACCTGAAGTGGCAGTGGGCGCAGGAGATCGCCAAGCACACCGACGTCGACACCACGACGAAGAAGATCCGGCTCAACGGGGAGTCCCACGACATCACCATCCCCAAGGAGCACCACGGCCTCGTCATCGACGGCGACCGGGAGAAGCGCCGCAAGCAACTGCGCTACGCCATGGAGCAGCGCCCGCCGTACGTCATCCTCGGCTACGAGAACGTCGTCAACGACTGGCGGCTCGTGTCCCGGCTGCGCCCCGACGTCATCGTGCTCGACGAGGCCACGGCCATCAAGACGTTCAAGGCCAACCGCACCAAGCAGATCAAGCGGTGGACCGCCGACGTGCGCGTCGCGCTGACCGGCTCGCCCATCGAGAACGGCAAGCCGGAGGAGATCTTCTCGATCATGGAGTGGGTCGACGCCAAGGTGCTCGGCCGCTACGACCTGTTCGACAAGGCCTTCATCACCCGCAACTCCTACGGCGCGGTCGTGCGCTACAAGAACATGCCGGTGCTCAACCGCAAACTGCAGGGCGTCATGTCCCGCAAGCGCCGCACCGACCCCGACGTCGCGCCCTACCTGCCGGAGGTCACCGAGACGACCGAGTGGGTGGCCATCGACAAGCCCACCCGGGACGCCTACAAGGTCATCGGGCAGGACCTGCTGGAGGCCCTCGCCAAGGCAGCGGAGAAGACGGTCAACGACTTCGACCTCTTCAACCACTACCACGGTGGCGGGGACTCCGGCGGCACCAAGGAGGCGGGCGACATCATGGCGCGGATGCTCGCGACCGAGATGCTGCTGAATCATCCCGACCTCGTGCGCCAGTCCGCGCGCGAGTACTTGGAGAGCGTCCGTCGCCGGAAGGAGGGGGAGGAGCGCGCCACGTGGCCCGGGTCGAAGTACGCGGCCCAGATCGTCCGCAACGGAGCGCTCGACGCCGTCAAGAGCAGCCCCAAGATGGATCACCTCATCACCCGCATCGGAGAGATCACCGAGGGCAACCCCGCCAGCAAGATCATCGTCTTCTCGTTCCACCGCCGGGCCTGCGCGATCATCGAGCAGCGGCTCGCCGAGGTCGGCATCGGCTCGGTCTCCTACCACGGCGAGATGTCCGCCAGCCAGAAGGTCGGCGCGGTGGCCAAGTTCCGCAACGAGGAGCAGACCCGCGTCATCATCTGCTCCCACGCGGCAGCCTTCGGCACCGACCTGAACATGGCCGACTACCTGATCAACTTCGACCTGCCGTGGTCGGCTGGGACGATGGACCAGATCAACGCCCGCCACGTCCGCGCGTCCTCGAAGTTCAAGAGCGTCTACATCATCAACATGCTCTGCGAGAACACCATCGAGGCCCGCAAGCCCGAGGTGCTGGCCCACAAGCGCCGCACCGCCTCGGCCGTGGTCGACGGCAAGGGAGCAGACGGACGGGGCCGCGTCGAGAACAGCGTGGCGACCCTAACCGAGTTCCTGAAGCGCACCCTATGACGTCAATCGGAACGCGCTGCCCGGTTGACTCATAGTTACTCCTCCGGTACCTTTGTCTCGTGGCCGCATCACTGCGGCGACTGACAATCGAACCGACCACACCGATTGACGAAAGGTGAGCCTATGCCGCGTGTTGTCCAGCGCCGATCCGGACTGAGCCAGTTCGAGCGCAAGGCCCTGCAGTTCCTCGCGCTGCGCGACGAGGAGAAGCAGATCAAGATCCGCAAGGAGGCCCTGCAGAAGGTCCTTCAACCTCAGGTCGCCAAGGACGGTGACCTCGACGACATCGGCGGTCATCGCGCGCTGACGTTCCGCGAGCCCATCGAGATGGGCGGCAAGACCTACACCGGTCTGAAGCAGGAGCGTCGCGTCAGCAAGGTCTTCGACGAGGAGAAGGCCGAGGAGATCCTGAAGGCCAAGGGCCTCTGGGAAGACGCCATCGAGACCATCGAGGTCATCGACCAAGACAAGGTCTACGCCCTCCACATGGACGACAAGATCACCGAGGCCGAGATGGACCTGATCCTCGCGGACAAGGAGACGTTCGCGTTCGTGACGGTGGCCGCGTGAGCACCCAGATGGTCGACGCTGCCTTCGAGCAGTTGGGGTTCTACCCCGGGTCGAGCCGCCCGATCATCCGGCACCCGAACCGGCACGTCGAGGACCGCCCCCGTCGCCACCAGTACGCCATCGACGACTCGTGGGACGAGAAGCCCCGCAAGTACGTGACCAACGGCGTCGAGACCGAGTTCTTCACCGTCGGCCAGTTGGCCCGGGCCCTCGGTCGTGAGGCGGTCACCATCCGCAAGTGGGAGCGCGAGGGCACGATCCCCGTCGCGATCTTCCAAGTCCCCGGCAAGGAGGGGGACGCCCGAGGCCGACGCCGCCTCTACACGAGGGCTCAGGTCGAGGGGATCGTCCGCATCGCCCACGAGGAGGGCGTGCTCCACGAGCGCCGCCGCTCCTTCGCCACCACGGAGTTCAAGGCACGCGTCCTCGAACTCTTCAAGAAGACCACCTGACAAGGAGATCCACATGTTCAACCCCACCCAGAGCGCTCAGGACAAGTTGCTCAGCGAGCAGGCGTCCGCCGAGATGTTCGGCCGCAACGTCGCCGCCCTCGTCGAGAAGGGCTCGGACCTGAGCAGCGTGCTCGTCACCGTCGCGGAGTACGTCGCCGAGGCCGACGAGCCGACCATCGGAGAGGCGAACCGCTACCTCTACCGCTGGCTTCGCGGCGAGTGAGCATCCGCGTCACCCGAGCCCGCAAGGTCGTCGTCAACCCGGTCATCAACGGCTACGAGTCCATCGAGATGTTCGCGTCAGTCGCGGACGAGTTCGACGTTCTGCCGAAGGACCTCGACGAGTGGGCGCAGGGCTATGACGGCCTGATCGACCGGCTGCTACAGGGCGAGATGGACGCCGCCGCAGCCGTGACCAGCAACGAGCACTCCATCGTGCACGACTACCGATTCACCGAGAAAGAGGACTGAATGCCCCGCACCGTACGCCGTACCACCCGCTCGCGCGACGAGATCGACGAGCAGGACGAGGACCGCCCCACCCGTCGCGGCAGTCATCGCGAGGAGCGACCCGCCCGCCGTGGCCGCTCCCGTGACGAGGACACCGACAACGGCTTCGACGACGATGACGACGACGAGCCCGAGGAGAAGCCCCGCGCCCGTCGCGCCAGCCGCGTCAAGGACGAGCCGAAGCGCAAGTCCGGCCGTGCCGCCGCATCCGGCTGGGGAGCCGCCGAGGAGGTCCGCGAGGCCATCCCGTCGACCGGCAACTTCGCCGAGGACCTGAAGTTGCCCGAGAAGGGCAAGATCATCATCAAGTTCGTCGAGGACGAGCCGTTCGACTCCTACGCGGAGCACTGGGTCCCGCAGAAGGGCAAGCAGTCCTTCACCTGCGCCGGTGAGGACTGCCCGCTCTGCGAGGTCGGCAACCGCCCGAACGCCAAGATCTGCTTCAACGTGATCTCGCTCGCGGACCCGGCCAAGCCGGAACTGAAGCGCTGGCGCACCGGCGTCCAGATCGCCGAGACCATCAAGGAGTTCACGGTCAAGGGCGAGAAGACCGCCCCGCTGAGCCGCGAGGACTACTACTACGAGGTCAAGCGCGCGAAGACGGCCAACGACAAGACGGTCACGACGGTCACGCCGATCAAGGCCCGCGACCTCGACAGCGACTACGACATCGAGCCGCTGACGGACGACGACATCGACGAGGCCATCGAGAAGGCCGGTGGCCTCTACGACTGGGAGTCCACCGAGGACACCCCCATGTCGGTGCTGGAGCAGCAGGCCGACAAGGCCGCTGCCTGACGGCAGCCCGCAACACCCGCCGACGCCCCATCTCTCAGCCGAGGGGTGGGGCGTCGGCATCCTCGGACCACGAAAGGACCACGCATGGCCCGCTTCTCCAGCAACACGATCCTGACGCCTGACCGGCTCGTCGAGGTCGTCGACTACTTCAAGCAGTTCCCCGACATGGTGGTCGACTTCGAGACCACCGGACCCAACCGAGGGACCCCTCATCTCGCGCCCGTCGTGTGGACGATCCTCTCCACGCACGGGCGCACGGTCACCATCCCGACGGGTCATCCGAACGGCAACGTCCTCATCTCCCGGGCGACGAAGAAGAAGGACCCGGAGACGAAGAAGTTCCGCAACATCCCGGCCGTCTACGACGCCCCGCCGCCCCAGATGCGCCCCTCGGTCGCGTGGGAGATCATGGCCCCGCTCTTCACGAACGAGAACCGGATCCTCTACGCGCACAACGCGACCTTCGACTTCCCGACCGCCGCCAAGTACCTCGACGGCAACCTCCCGGCTGGCTCGCTGCGAGACACCATCGTCATCCAGTGGCTGCTCGACGAGAACCGCAACCAGTACGGCCTGAAGCCGCTCGTCGAGCACTACTTCGGGCACAAGTACGACTCCGAGGGCGTCGGCAAGTGCGTCGAGGCTCACCCCTTCTGGAAGGTCCACCGCTACGGCTACCTCGACGGGGCCTACACGTGGCACCTGAAGCAGGGGCTGGAGCCCCGGCTGGCCAAGTTCAACCTCCAGCGCGTCTACGAACTGGAGAACGAGGTCACCCGGATCGTCAGCCAGATGCGCCTCGACGGCGTGCGGGTCAACGAGCCCGAACTCGACCGCCTTCATGCCCAGTACTCCGACGAACTCGTCGACCTCGAAGCCAACTGCTACCGCGCCGCTGGCAAGGAGTTCAACCTCAACAGCGTGCCCCAGAAGCAGGCCATCCTCTTCGACCCGAAGAAGAAGGGCGGGCAGGGGCTGAAGGTCATGAAGAAGACCAAGACCGGGGGCGCGTCCACCGACGCCGAGGCGCTGGACCACCACGCCGCCAACCCAGTGGTCAAGGCGCTCACGGAGTACACCGACGTGCAGAAACTCCAGAGCACCTACATCGAGGGCTACACCGGCGTCGAGGGCGACCCGAAGAAGCCCCGCCAGATCTTCGACGGCCGGGTGCACGCCGAGTTGCTCCAGTACGGCACCGTCACCGGCCGCTTCTCCTGCCGTGCCCCCAACCTGCAGAACATCCCCCGCCCGTCGACCGAGAAGGGCAAGCAGATCCGTGGCCTCTTCATGTCCGACCCGGGCGAGAAGTTGGTCGTCGCCGACTACGGCCAGATCGAACTCGTCGTCCTCGCGCACTACGCCCGGGCCTACGCCTTCGACGGTCGCGGCGCGCTGGTCGACGGCTTCGAGGCAGGCATCGACGCCCACACCCTGACTGCGAGCAAGGTCTACGCCGTGCCGTTCGACGAGGTCGTGCCGCCGATGCGCCAGACCAGCAAGGGCATCAACTTCGCCGTCGTCTACGGCGCGGGCCCGGACAAGGTCGCCGCCATGGCCGACACCTCGGTCGAGAAGGCCAAGGGCTTCCTGAAGATCCACCAGCAGGAGTTCCCCGAGGTCTACGTCTTCAAGGACGCCGTGCTGGAGTTGGCACGCTCGCGCAAGCCGGTGCCCTACATCACCACGCTGGCTGGCCGACGTCGCCGCCTGCCGGGCCTGAACTACTCGGACAAGAGCCTGCGCGGTCTGGCCGAGCGACAGGCCATCAACAGCCTCATTCAAGGCTCGGCAGCCGACCTCATCAAGACCGCCATGGTGCGCCTGACGAAGACGCTGCCGTCGCACTCCTCGCTCATCCTCAGCGTCCACGACGAACTCGTGGTCCGCACCCCCGAGTCGGAGGCCGAGGCGACGCAGGAGATCATGCGCGAGGCCATGCTGGGTGAGGGCATCGCCAAGATGCTCTCCGTCCCGATGACCTCCGACAGCAAGATCGTGGACGTCTGGGCGGAGGCGAAGTGAGCCACCACGACGACGTCGACCCGGCACACGCCGACGGCTGGCAGTACGCCCCGGGGATGCGCTACGAGAGCAGCGAGACGATCCGCCACCGGGTCATCACCGACATCATCCCGCCGGAGCGGCTGGCGAACCCTCGCGTCGCAGAGGGGCTCGGGTACGTCCACCCGAGCCCCGACGTGCAGGCCCTCGACCTAATCCGTCTCGTCGAGCGGAAGAAGGTCATCAGGGAGATCCTCCCGGCCATGGGTCTCCTCATCGCCGAATCGCTTCAGGTAACCGAACAGGCTATTCTGATTGACGGCAACCTTGGTATGACGGACCGCGAGAAGCAGATCGCGTCGACCGTAACCGTCGCCGTCGTCAGCAGCCTGCTCGACATGGGCATCGTCACTCGCAGATAGGAACCACATGACCAACTTCTGGGCCCAGCGGCTGGGCGTGCAGCCCGCCCCGCAGCAGGTTCAACCGGCAGCCCCCGTGGCCACTCCCGGAGCCCCGTGGTGGGCCCCGGCACCGGTGCCCCAGCCCGTCCCGATGCCGCAGGCTCCGGGCATCCCCGGGTACCCGCCGGTGCCCATGCCGCAGGTTCCCGCGCCGGAGCCCGAGCACCACGGGTGGGGCAGCGTCAAGGGATCGCTGGCCAAGGCGAAGAGCGCCAAACTCACCTCCGTCTGCGGCAACTGCGGCTCCGGCAACGTCTTCCGTCCGACGCCCAACGCCATGGAGCAGTGCTACGACTGCGGCGAGAACCCCCGCTTCAGCCAGACCGGCGGCGAGGGAGGGCTCCCCTCCGAGGCCTCCGGCCCGACCCAGCAGGCCCGCCAGATCAGTGGCGGTGGCGGTGCCGGTGGGCGCAGCAACTTCAACCCCGGCGAGATCGTCGCCCGCCTCTAGTACGTGACCAACCCCAACAGGAAGAAGAGCATGACCACCTACGCACGACCGCACTACCTCTCGTTCGGCCTCTCGGACGAGTTCGTCGACCGGTACACCGACCGCCCGGTCCCCTTCGGGTTCGAACTCCCCGGTGGCAGCAGCCTCGGCGAGATCACCTTCATCACCAAGTACTCGCGCAAGCGTGAGGACGGCACCAAGGAGCGCTGGCACGAGGCCTGCCGCCGCGTCATCGAGGGCATGTACTCGCTGCAGAAGGACTACGTCAAGGACAACCGTCTGCCGTGGAACGACCGCAAGGCTCAGGCCTCGGCGCAGGAGGCCTACGACCGCCTCTTCCACCTGAAGTGGACCCCGCCGGGCCGTGGCATGTGGATCATGGGCACCCCGCTGGTCAACGAGCAGAAGAACAGCGCCCCGCTGCAGAACTGCGCCTTCATCTCGACCGACGACATGACGGTCAACGACCCGTCGATGCCGTTCACCTTCCTCATGGAGGCCTCGATGCTCGGCGTCGGCGTCGGCTTCGACACTCGCGGCGCGGACAAGGGCTTCAAGATCCACGAGCCGTCACCCATGCACGACCCCGTGGTGATCCCCGACAGCCGCGAGGGCTGGGTGAACTCCGTCCGGCTCGTGCTGGAGGCCTACCTGAAGCCGAACCAGCACCTGCCGGAGTTCGACTACAGCCTCATCCGCCCTGCCGGTGAGCCCATCAAGACCTTCGGGGGAACGGCAGCCGGGCCCGGGTCGCTCGTCGAACTTCATGTGACCCTCCGCCGCCTGCTTGGCGGACGTGACGGCCAGCCGCTGACCTCCACCGACATCGCTGACATCGGCAACCTCATCGGCAAGTGCGTCGTCGCGGGCAACGTCCGCCGCTCGGCCGAGATCCTCCTCGGCGACATCGAGGATGAGGCCTTCCTCGACCTGAAGAACTGGGAGGTCAATCCCGAGCGCATGGCCTACCCGACCGGCTGGGGCCAACTCAGCAACAACTCCGTCGTCGTCGGCGTCGACACCCCTCTCGACGCCATTGTGGAGAAGATCGCGATCAACGGCGAGCCCGGGGTCATCTGGCTCGACACCGCGCGCAACTTCGGGCGACTGAAGGACCCCGCCGACTACAAGGACTACCGGGTCATGGGCTTCAACCCCTGCGCCGAGCAGCCGCTGGAGTCCGGCGAGATGTGCACTCTCGTGGAGACCTACCTGCACAACCACGAGACCAAGGAGGACTTCCACCGCACCCTGAAGTTCGCCTACCTCTACGCCAAGACGGTCACCCTCATCCCGACCCACTGGCCCAAGACGAACGCGATCATGCAGCGCAACCGCCGCATCGGGACGTCGGCCTCGGCCATCGCCAACTTCGCCGACGACAAGGGCCTCAGCGTCCTGCGTGAGTGGCTCGACACGGGCTACGGCATCGTCGACCAGTACGACCGGATCTACTCCGAGTGGCTCTGCGTCCGCGAGTCGATCCGCACCACGACGGTCAAGCCCTCCGGCACCGTCTCGCTCATGGCCGGGGCGTCCCCGGGCGTGCACTGGCAGCCGGGCGGCAAGTACTTCGACCGCGCCATGCGCTTCGGCAAGGACGACCCCATCGTCGTGCTCGCCGGTGACGCCGGGTACCGCGTCGAGCAGGCCAAGGAGAACCCCGACAACGTCGTGGTCTTCTTCCCGGTCAAGTCGAAGGCGTCACGCTCGGAGAAGCAGGTCTCGATCTACGAGAAGGCCAACCTCGCCGTCGAGGCCCAGCGTTGGTGGAGCGACAACGCCGTCAGCGTCACGGTCTCCTTCGACGCCGAGAAGGAAGCCGACGACGTCAAGCGGGTGCTGGCCATGCACGCGGGCCACCTGAAGACGATCTCGTTCCTGCCCATGGGCAACGCGGTGTACCCGCAGATGCCCTACACCGAGATCACCGAGGCTGACTACATCGCGGCCGAGGAGAGCATCTTCGGCATCGACTTCGAGCCCCTCTACAACGGGGACATGAAGGCCATCGACGCCATCGGTGAGGCCTTCTGCAGCACCGACGCGTGCGAGGTCAAGGATCTCCTGAAGTACGCCGCGTAGTAGCAACTACTTAACTGGACGGCCCGGGTCGTCAGCGCATACCCTAGGTAACTGGATCAGTCGCACCGATTGACCAGAAGGGAACACTATGGCTGGCAACCCGGGCCTTCATGTCACGGTCACGCGCACCGTGACCTACACCTACGTCGAGCCGTTCGTCGATGAGGACAGCATCCACGACCTCGAAGCCACGCTGACCGAGACCGTCCGCTTCCGCGACCCGCAGTACTGCGACGCCTACGACACGACGACGAGCGTCCTCGTGACCGAGGCCACCCAGTGAGCACCTTCACCCCGGAGGCGCTGGCCGTCATGGCCAAGATCAACAAGGACTACGGCACCGGAGCGCTGGTGCTGGCCAAGGACATTCAGGTCCACAAGCGCTACACGACCGGCCACCTCGGCCTCGACGTCGCCCTCGGTGGCGGCTGGCCCGCGAACCAGCCCATCGAGGTCCTCGGCCGAGAGAGCAACGGCAAGACCGCCGTCGTCCTGAAGACCCTCGCGGCCAACATGGACATCGACCCCGAGTTCACCGCCCTGTGGGTCGCCGCCGAGCACTTCGACGTCGATCAGGCCGAGGCCCTCGGCGTGGACTGCAGCCGCGTCATCGTGCACAACACGCAGGCGATGGAAGAGGCCTTTCAGGTCATGCTCGCCTTCGGTGCCGAGCGCGCCGTCGATGCCATCATCCTCGACTCCTACCCGGCCCTCGTGCCGGACGAGGAAGCGGCCAAGGACATGGACGAGCACTCCATGGCCATCGGGGCCCGGCTCTTCGGCAAGTTCTTCCGCAAGTGGGGACGCCAGTGCCGCATCGACATCACCGACCCCGACGTCAAGCCGATGCTCGGCCCGATCATCATCAACCAGTTCCGCGACAAGATCGGCGCGTGGAGCCCGCACGGCACCCCGAAGACGAGTCCCGGCGGCAACGCGAAGAACTACGCCTTCTACGTCCGCGTCGAGGTCCAGCGTGACGAGTTCATCAAGATCACCGAGAACGGCCTGAAGGTCCCCGTCGGCCAGACGATCAAGGTCACCACGACCAAGAACAAGTCCAACAGCCCGGGGCAGGTCGCGGTCCTCGACTTCTACTTCCGTGACGCCGACAGCCTCGACAAGAAGCGCGGCGACTACGACCTCAGCAAGGACATCGCCCTGTGCGCGCTGCTCTTCGGGGTCATCGAGCGCCGTGGCTCGACCTTCGTCTTCGAGAACGGGGAACTCGACTCGAAGAAGAAGCCGCTTCATCGCTGGGCTGGCAAGGACGCGATGTACGCGGGCGTCATGGAGAGCCCCGACCTCTTCGCCCAGATCCGCGAGCGGGTCCTCGCCGTCGCCGCCGACCCGGCCGCAGAGCACGCGCTCACCGAGGAGGCCGTCACCGAGGCTGCAAGCGCCGGAGTGAAGGTCGTCGCACGGAAGGAAGCCGCGTGACGTGGGGCACGGTCTCGGTCGCCCTCAACATCATCCTCGCGGCGCTCGTGCTCTTCCAGCGTCTGCACATCGCACGCCTGACCCGAGTCCTCGCGGAGCGCTCGACCTTCATCACCAACATCCTCGGAAGGACTCATGAAGACCTCGCTGAAGAAGTCGCAGCAGCAGGAAAAGCGCTTGGCCGGACGGTACGGCGGCTCGATATCGGCCGGTTCCGGAAACGGGTGGGTCAGGAAGAACGACGTGCGCAGCGCTGAGGTCAGCATCGAGGCCAAGTACACCGACGCCAAGCAGTTCACCCTGAAGCAGGCCGACCTGCACAAGGGGGAGCGGTACGCGCTGGTCGACGGTCGCGAGTTCGCCTTCGTCATCTCGTTCTCCGGCGAGGAGTGGGTCGTCGTCCGCGAGGCCGACTACAAGGATCTGCGAGAGCGCGCCGACTCGCTGGATACGGCCCTCTGATGGTCATGAAGTTGCGCATCCCGCAGCCGGACTGGACCGGGGCCAAGTGCCTCGACTTCGTCCCGACGAGGGAGTACGACGCCTTCGTCGATGACGACATGGACGAGGCCGTGGCCGTCTGCAACGGCGACATCGACGGCAAGGTCTGCCCGAAGCGCCACGACTGCCTCATCTTCGCGCTCATCAACAACGAGCACTACGGCGTCTTCGGCGGTCTCTACCCCGAGCAGCGCCACGATCTCCGGCAGCGGTTCAAGCGCCGCAAGGGAAAGCCCGCACCTATCGAATGGGAGTTCGACAATGCCACGCCCCAGCAAGACCTCCTCGACGCGGCGGCGGCGCGCGAAGCCGACAGGGAGGCTCTTCGATCTCGCGCAAGCGACGAAGCCGAACTACGTCCTGCTGGGTGACATCCGCAAGCACCTGCTGAGGCAGATCGACGCTCCCTCCGACCGGCGTCAGGACATCCTTCATCCGAGCGAGATGGCCAAGTCGGACTGGTGCCCTCGACAGTCGTGGTATCGGCTGTCGGGGGTGCCGGAGTCGGACCCCCAGAAGAAGCACGGCTACCAGTTGGAGAACATCTTCGACGAGGGCCACACGATCCACGACAAGTGGCAGCGCCGCCTCTGGGACATGGGGATCCTCGACGGCATGTGGGGCTGCCTCGTGTGCGAGCACAAGTGGTGGGATACCGCACCGCAGGAGTGCCCCCAGTGCAGTGCTCCCAAGCGCGTGCTGCAGTACCGCGAGGTCCCGGTCGACGGCGAGGAGCGCTACCTCATCGTCGGCCACGAGGACGGCCTCGTGCGCAAGAGCCTCGTCGAGGTCAAGAGCATCGGTCAGGGGACCCTGCGGATGGACGCACCGGACCTGCTCCGGGCCAACTCCGTGGAGGGCCCCAAGGGCCGCAAGATCTACGACCTCGACGGAATCTGGCGCGACCTGAAGAGCCCCCTCGGGAGCCACCTGCGCCAGACGAACATCTACGCCGCCATCCTCATCGAGAACGGCGTCGAGATCGACGAGATCGTCTTCCTCTACGAGTACAAGTCGAATCAGGACGTGAAGGAGTTCCGGGTCAAGCCGAGCGCCCGGATCGCGAAGCCCATGCTCGACACCGCGCTCGACATCAAGTACGCGCTGGAGAAGAACCGCGAGGTCCCCCGACCCGGGGACCGCGAGAAGACCACCAAGGGCTGCAAAGAGTGCCCGTGGCAGACCACCTGCTGGACCGACAAGGAGAGCAATGCCAAGGACCGTTCGCCGTCAGACAACGCGGCAGAAGCCGGAGAACACGTGGAGCACCGTCCCCGCCGCGTCATACGCGCAGGGGCGTCTGCAGCAGCGGCAGATCGAACTGCCGGAGCACCCCGGCGGCGACGTTCCAAGGTTGCCCCCTGACCCGACCGACCTGACCGACCCGGAGTTGATGACCCTCTTCCGGGAGTTCACCGAGTGGGTGGCGTATCAGGGCGCTCAGTTGGCCGTCGCCGACGTCGAGGAGCAGAGCACGGCGGAGGACGTCAAGCGCATGGAGACGATGTCGGCCGCGCGCAACTCCGGCGCGAAGACGGTTACCGCCGCCAAGGCTGCCATCTGGGAGGACAGTGCCTACATCGACGCCCGGGACGCCCACTTCAAGGCGCAGGCCTACCAGAAGATGCTCCGGGGCATCTACGAGGCTACCGAGAAGAAGCAGGTCCTGCTGTCCCGAGAACTGACCCGCCGCGTCGGCCGCGAGCCGCGCGACAGCCGGAACGGGAAGTGGAATGCGTAGGGTCGCTCGCCGCCGACGTCGGATGATCAAGGCCCCGTGGGAGCAGCGGGGGACCGACGCCAAGGGCCGCACGCTCCTGACCAACGTCAAGGACGCCGTCTACGTCCAGAACCCCGACGGCGACCACGTGGAACTCGGGCTATTCGACCGCATGTACCGGATCTACCGGCACTCCGGCGTGACACCTAATCAGGTCGCGGCCGAGGAGGGTATCCGCTACTTCCGGCACGAGTGGGAGTTCCTCCGCGACAACCAGTGCCTGTGGATCGAGTTCGTCCACCCGTCAACCGGATCAGTCATGCGGATTGACTTCGATTCGGCATCCCGATACGGTTCCGCAGTGACCAACCAGTGGGGGCAGATGTGGTCTGTCCCCGAAACCCGATACGAAGGGAACACCCTGTGACCAGTCATCCCGAGTCGCTCCCCGGAGCGACCGCCTTCCGCACCGTCATCGTCGTCCTGACCGTGCTCCTGTGGCTCCTGATGGTGGCCTGCCTCGGCAGCACCGTCCGCGCCGCATGGACCGGCGACCTGAACGCCGCCCGGGCCCTCGCCCTCGGCTGGGGGTTCTTCGTCGTCTACACCCTGTGGGACATGGCCAAGTACATCCGCGAGCAGGTGCGCCGGTGACCCCGACCATGATGTACGAGGAGGACGTCTACTCCCCGCTCGACCGCCGCACCCGGCTCGTCGGCCTGCACGGCCACGCGCAGACGGGCAAGAACACCTCCGCCGACATCCTCACCGAGGAACTCGGCTACTCGCAGATCTCGTTCGCCGAGCCCCTGAAGCGCCTCGCGCTCTTCGTCAACCCCGTCGTCCAGACGGACTCGCACGGTCGCGTGTTCACCCTGCAGGACATCTTCGACGACCTCGCGCACGAGGACATCCGTGGCGACGCGGCGTGGGAGGAGGCCAAGAAGGTCGGCACCACCCGAGTGTTCCTCCAGAAGTTGGGGGAGGGCGTGCGTGAGATCCTCGGGGAGAACACGTGGGTCGACTACGCCATGGCGAAGGTCAAGGACGGCGGCAAGTACGCCTTCCCCGACACCCGCTTCCGCAACGAGGCGCAGGCCATCCTCGACCGCAGCGGCGTCGTCGTCGAGATCAAGCGCCCCGGCGTCGGCCCGGTCAACGACCACGTGTCCGACCGCCGCCTGCCCGACGAGATGATCAACCTCACGATCATCAACGACGGCGAGATCAACGACCTGCGTGGCGAGGTCCTCCACGCCGAGCGGTTCGCCGCGTGACGCTCTACCTCGGCATCGACCAGTCCTACGGCGGCTTCGCGACGACCTTCTTCGACTCGGAGACGGGCACCCACGACACCCTCGTGCGCTCGTTCGAGGCAGGTCGCTACATCTCGCAGGGATCCCGGCTCGCCGCTGTGGAGACGCACGTCGCGGACCTCCTGAGCGACCGGGCCCCCATGTGCACCGCCATGGAGGGCTACTCCATGGGCTCGAAGTTCGGCCGCGAGAAGTTGGGCGAACTGGGTGGCGTCACGAAGGCGACCCTGCACAAGCACGGGCGGCTGCCGTACATCGTCCAGCCCTCCACGCTGAAGAAGTTCGTCCTTGGCGCGGGGGCGGGCAAGACGAAGAACCTCATGCTCCTCGGGGTCTTCAAGAAGTGGGACGCCGAGTTCAACGACGACAACGCCGCCGACTCCTACGCCCTCGCCCGGCTCGCCCACCTCATCAGCAACCCCGGGCTGGTCGAGCACAAGTACGAGCAGGAAGTCATCAAGACCGTTCTGAAGGAAGCAGGCACCAAGTGAACCTCACCCACACCGACTACACCCTCATCGGGCTCGGCATCCTCGCCGCCCTGCTCTTCGTCACCACGGCGGTCTTCTGGCGCAAGTCGGAGGACCTGCAGGAAGACCTCGCCTTCGAGAGGTTCGAGCACGAGAACACCAAGGAGGACCTGCAGGCCGCTGAGGCGCGCACCGAGCGGGTCGTCCTCGACGTCGCACCAGTCCTCGTCCGCACGGCGTGGTCCTTCGGGATGTCGACTGCCCAGATGCGCGCGGCCGAGGTGCAGCGCAACGAGCAGATCGACCGGGTCAAGGCGGCGATCAAGGTCACCGAGACCGGCAAGAAGTTGCTGGACTCGAAGATCGTCTTCTAGCCGATCAGGCGCTCGTTGTCAACCGGCTCGTCCGAACTCATAACCTAGAGGGACACGCAGCATTTCTCGGAACCCTCTGGAGTACTCATGAGTGACATCTCGATCTCGGACGGGCCGGTTGACGACATCATCCGGGTCGCAGGCAAGACCCCCGCCAGCAAGTTGGCCAGCGCGATCACCCACGCGGTGCTCGACAAGGGCCACGTGACGCTCCGGGCCATCGGCGCGGGCCCGGTGAATCAGGCCGTCAAGGCCATCGCCATCGCCCAGTCGTTCGTCGGCTCGCAGGCCCTCACCCTCAGCACGCGCATCGGCTTCGCCACCGTGCGGCTGCCGGACCAGAGCGAGGTCTCGGCCATGGTCTTCAAGGTGGAGGCCAAGTAAGACACGCAGGGTAAATCGGCTCGTCGGCTCTAGTTGACGGGCCGATTCGCCATACACTGGGGAACGTCCTAATCCTGTGCCTGAGGAGCCACCTAATGAGCCTTCAACCCGGCGGTCGCACGTCGTCGTTCTCGGACGGTGCTCTGGCCCAGTCCCCGGCGTCTCGGATCCACTCCATTCAGGAGGGTGCGGGCCGCGAGGGGTTCAAGCCGTCGTCGACTCTGGACGAGAACCAGATCTTCACGACGGCCAACGGACAGTCCGAGGCCGACCGATCCCGGCAGCCCCTGAAGGGCCCCGGCTTCAGCACCAACGGCCTCTCCGATTCCACCTTCCAGTCGCGTCTGTGGCTGGGCTCGGCTCCCCGCACATTCGGCGGAAAGTGAAAGAGAACCTCATGGCCAACAGCACCGCTCCCAAGTCCGCCTTCGCCACGCAGGGCAAGATCGCCGCCCCCGTCAACGCGTCCGCCGCCCCCTCCGCCAACACCTCGCCGGTCGCCAAGCACGGCAGCGCCGGTGGCATGCTCGACGGCGCGACGGCGAACCACCGTCAGGGCGTCATGGAGCCCCACGGCGCGGCCTTCAAGATCACCGCGACCCTCTACAAGCAGAACGCGGCCGAGGCCAGCGCGACGCAGCGCAACGTGCGACTCGTCCCCTCCGCCATCGGCAACCGCGACTTCTGGGCCTCGCGCGACCGCTCACGCGTCTGAGGACGCCTTCGGGGTCGTGATCTCGCGGTGGTTCAGCACTGCCCAGTCCGCGTCGACCTCGTCGACAAAGGGCCCCTCGCGGAAGAGGCAGTCCGAGCAGTGCGCCCAGAACTCTCCGTAGCCGTCGATGACGGTCCCAATCGTGTGTGCCACCCAAGGAGTATGACATGAGCGACGAGAAGCGCTTCGACAACAGCATGGCCAAGGACGCTTCAACGTTCGCTGGAATGGTCAACAACCCCGACATCGGCGGGTCCTCGTACCACGTCCTGAGCCGCCAGTTCCTCAACGTCGGCGTCGACCGGGCGCACATGGTCGGGGGCCACGAGTTCGCGGGAACCAACACCCGCATCCCCGAGTCCTTCCACGACGCACCGCTCGGCAGCCACGAGGCCCACGCGCACTTCGTCCGCACGGCGGTCAACACCGGCGGCGACGTCAAGGCCTACGCCGGAGGCTGGGCCGAGGACGGGAAGGCCGTGCTCGACGCGTCCACCCGCTACGCCAGCAAGAAGGACGCCGTCCCCGTCGCCAAGCAGCGCGGGGAGCGGGAGATCTTCGACTCCAAGAAGATCGAGTCCTACAAGACGCCGGGCGTCCCCGAGGGGAACACCAACACCGCCCCGGCCCCGGACGTCGCGGCCCCCAAGCCGACGGTCTCGAAGACCCCGCGCGGCTCCACGAAGATCCAGAGCAACCTGCGGGCCGTGAAGGCCTGACATGTCCTTCCAGTTCCTGCCGCCCGTCGACCAGTCGGGCTCCGTCGTCCGCGCCAACGGTGGGGGCGGCACGCAGGTCGTTGGCTACCGCAGCGTCCTCGACGCCCAGCGCTCTCTCGGGCAGGGTGCACGCACCCCGAGCGCGGAGTACCCCGACGGCTACCTCGGCACGATCAACTCCCGGCGAGGCGACCGGCTGCTGAAGAACCTGCAGAGCCGCCTCACCCAGCGCTCGTACCAGCGCGGCGTCCACAAGGGCGACAAGATCGACCCCGGCGACTACGCGTGGCCCGCAGGCAACGTCCACCCCATGGCAGGCATCGAGGCTCAGTCTCGTGGCCAGCGGTGGACCCAGCAGGGCAGCGCGGTCGAGAAGTTGGCGCACGGAGGCAAGGTCCCCGCGCTCTCGCCCGAGGAGATGCTCGCCGTCCAGCAGCAGTACGGCGTCGCCGACAACAACCACACCCAGATGGTCAACCCGCAGCGCCGAGCCCAGATGGCTTCAGCGCTGCCTCGATGGAAGTAGAACGATGGCTGCCAAGAAGAGCCCCGCCCAGAAGGCGGCAGAGACCCGGGCACGCCGCAACCCCCTGACGGGTGGCGAGCCGAACACCTACAGCGCTGTCGGAGAGGGCCGTTCGCTGCCCGCCCCGACGAACGTGCGCGCATGGAAGGGCGACGGCCGAGAGGCCTCCCGTCTCCGTGCCCAGCACGTCGAGGCCACCAAGCCCGGGGGCCTCCCGGACGCACAGGTGGGCTACCGCAAGCCCGAGGGCATGTCGGACCGGCACTTCACGTGGCTCTCCGGTGGCCACCACATGTTCCCCAACGAGGGAGCCGAGCGTGGCAACGCCGCCATCAACGAGCCCCACGCCCACCACCCCGAGGTGACGGTTCAGCGCCGAGCAGAGGACCTCTCCGGCGGCGAGTACCGCAAGGGCACCGCCGTGCTCGCGCACTTCGGCCACGACCCGAAGGACCCCGTCGGCTCGCTCGCCGACCTCCACTCGCGCACCCTGCACCGCGTCATGGCCGAGCACAATCAGGCCGGAGTCGAGGAGTCGTCCTCCCAGAAGTTCTACGGGGGCCGCACGCAGACCGAGATCCCCTCGCACCCCGACATGGACGCCAAGCACTACGACGGCGTCAACGCTGCCCAGACGCGGCTGCGTCAGGCCACCCAGACGGTCTCCAACCACCCCCAGTTCGCCTCCCAGACGGCAGGGCTGGAGCGCAGCGACCGGCAGGCTGCAGCCCGGGCCCTCGTGCATCAGGCAGCGGCCGACACGAGCCCCAACAACAAGTGGCGCGACGGCGAGCACCGCTGGCCCAACATCGAGCAGGCCGAGGAGGCCGTCAAGTCCGGCATCACCGGTGAGGCCCCGAAGTTCATCGGCGGGCGGATCCAGAACAACGACAAGGCCGCTGGCCGCGCTGCCGACATGATCCAGTCCGGCCAGTTCGACACCCACGGCTACGGCAACCCGAAGCAGGCGGCGAAGACCGTCGCCTTCCGTGGCGCGCTGGCCGACGTCAACCACGCCGACGCCTACAAGGTCAGCGACGTGCACGAGGCCTCGGTCGTGGCCCCGGGCCTGTCGACGTCGAAGTCCAAGGTCTACGTGGGTGGCGGCAAGAGCGGGAACACCTACATCCACCCCGACCACCCCAAGAGCGCCACCAAGGGGCTCACGCAGGTCTTCGTGCCCAACAACAGCCGTGAGGGCACCCTGAAGCCCAAGGTCGGCCTCGCCCGCACCGAGGAGATGCTCGCCAAGGGTGACTCGTACGTGCACGCGCTCAACGATCACGCCACGCGCCGCGCGCTGGCAGACAACGGGCTGTCCCGGAGCGTCAACCACGCCGACAACGTCCACCCGGCTCAGGCGGCGGCGTGGGGCTCACAGCAGATGATCCGCAAGGACGTCATGGTCAGCCACGCCGACCAGTACCCCGTCGTCCGCGACTGGGGCCACGAGGGCATCAACGTCCCGAACCACGGCGACGTGCTGGGCGCGCTCTCGCGTGGGGAGACGCACACCCACATGGGTCCGCAGTTCCGCAGCAACCCGAACACCACGGGCATCTCGAAGAGCCCGGAGACGGCGCACTTGGTGAACCCGACGAAGAGCAAGCCCTACCCGGTCATGCCGGGGGAGTGAGGTCCTCGTCCGGCGGGAAGTAGATGTCCGCGAGGTGTTCTTGGTCCGGGTAGACGGCTAGGAACGCCTCGCGGCTCTCGAAGTCGTCCTTCTCCGGCATCGCGCCGGGGGAGTCATATACAGGTCCGTTGGTCGTCATGCAAGCCAGTCTACCGTGTAAAGCCATTCGATGGGAGAGATTGACATGCTGAACGCCGACGGTGTCTACGACCGCACCAAGCCGTGGAACTCGCTGCCCGAGGCGCGGCTGACCGCCACTCTCGGTGCCCTCGCCGGTGCCTCGGCCGAGCAGATCCAAGCCCTGCGCCCGCCCCTGCCGAACACCGTGCTCTTCCCGGCTCGCTTCGGCTTCGAGAAGGTCGAGCCCTCCGTCGAGGACTGCTTCCGCCAGCGCACCCAGTACCCCACCGCCCAGAACGACTACACCCGCGTGCAGCCCGGCTACAGCGGGTCGTCAGTACAGTCTCTCGGCTCGATGTAAGTACCCTAGAACCATGTCTCGTAAGCCGCTTCGCGCCACCGACCGCCGTAAGGGCAAGGTCAGGGATCCTCAGAAGGACTCCTCGACCGGTTCGGCGAACCCGCTTGCGTCCCTGTTCAACGACCGCCGCCACGCGAATGGCGCGGGGAAGCGAGCCCACTGATGACCTACGGTCCCACCCGCAGCATGAACGCCGACCTCCACATCGGTGCCACCGAGGGCTCCTTCAAGAAGGTCATCCGCAACCGTGGCGGCTTCGTCGAGGCCACCACGACCGCCGCGCGCCAGCCCCTCAACGACACGTGGTACGGCATCCACGAGACCCCGAACCAGATGTCCGGCGACGGTGTCGTCCTCCCGCCCCGTGACTACGTGGAGACCCCGCCGGTTCGCTGACTTGCGCCGCGTCAAGCGGAGCACCTAATCTGATTTACGCACCTGTACCTAATTCGCTGAACGAAAAGGATCACACATGTCGGACCACGTCCGCCTACTGCTCTGCCACGAGGACAAGACGCTGGAGCAGGTCGAGGACTACGAGGGCGACCCGCACAACGACTGGGCCCTGAAGTACGTGCTGGAGAAGCACCGCTACCCCTCCGGTGACCCTCATCTCGGCCAGATGCTCCGCGTCGAGAAGAAGCACTGGGACCTCCCGTCGACCCGCGAGGCCATCGAGAAGCAGATCCGCGACAGCGCGGGCCACACCGGTCTCGACCAGTCCTTCTACGACACCAAGGACACCCTCGGCGAGGACGCCCTGAAGTGCTTCGAGAAGCACGGTCGCAACCCCGGCTGCAGCAACTACCGGGACGAGGACAAGCGCCTGAGCGCTGGCACCGACCGAGAGCGCAAGAGCCTCGGTCTCCAGCCGCTTCGCTCGAACCACTTCCTCTGCGACCACTGCCCTGTCCACTCCATGGTCATGGCCCACAAGAACCGGAACCTCTGAGGAGCATCATGATCGACCCCGCTGACCTGCAGAACCGCTTCGACTTCCACCCCGCCACCGACGAGGAGAAGCGCAACGCCCACACGAGCGTCCGCGTCGCTGCCTACGAACTCGCGCAGTTCGTCAACGTCAAGGTGCCGGATGGCCGGGAGAAGGCCACCGCCATCACCAAGATCGAGGAGGCCATGTTCTGGGCGAACGCGGCTCTCGCGCGGAGCAACGGCTGATGGGCGACATCATCATCCCGGCCGGAGCGAAGACCGCTCCCATGCCCGACCTCAACTCCCTCCCCGAGGCTGACCTCGACGCCCTCGCCGCCAAGGTGAACGACGAGGAGACCTACCCGCAGGTCCGCACGGCCTTCGCCGTCGTCATCGGCCTCGACGGGCAGATCAGCCTCGACCCGTCGCTCGTCAAGAACGTGCGCGTCATGCGCGAGCCCCACAACGACGACGTCATCGGCGCGCTGGCCGCTCTGCAGACCGACGTCCAGACCTCCCTCGCGGCGGTCAAGACGGCCCAGATCATGCAGCAGCAGGCCATGGCGATGCAGGAGCAGATGCGCGAGCAGCAGATGCACTCACGCGTCCAGCAAGCCTTGTCGAGCGGCAAGAGGTAAACCGGACCACTCGAACCCGTTACCCTATATAGATGCTGGTCATGGCCATTGACGGGGTCCTAAGGGATCCCGGCACACGTGAGGTAATTCCGTCAGGACGCACGCTCTACCGCGCCCTGACGTCCATCCATGGTCTCGCGCTCGTCTCTGACGACAGCGCCCAGCGGGACGGCATGTGGCTCGCCTCCCACGGCTTCACGGAGCACGCCTTCGTGGCCGAGGGGGGCAGCCCCCGCCCCGACCAACTGACCCGTCTGCGCACCCGGGGCTCCATCGACTTCATCGTCGAGGCCGACCCCGACATCGCGGCCGACGTCGTCGCCGCTGGCACGCCGGTGCTCTTCTTCGCCGTGCCGTCCTACCGCAGCCCCGATGACCTCCCCGGGGCCAGACGCGTACCCACCGCTTGGGGCGTCCTGCAGGCCGAAGTCGAACGCCAGCGGGAGACCAAGAGCACCGACAGCCGCATCGGCGAAGTGCTGTGATCCCACGGGACGTCATGGACGTCTTCTACGGCTCCGTGTGGCTCATCGTGGTCCTCGTCTGCGCGGCAGCCGTGGGGGTCCTGATCACCAAGCACAGGAGAAAGAACCGATGACTGCCCTCTACTTCGGCGGAGCCGAAGTGTCCTCGTGGCGCAAGATGCTCAGCGAGTCCGACGTCAGCCACGTCGCCCTCTCGTACATGGGCCTGCGCCGCAAGGTGAAGTTCGCACGCCCGTGGCTGCTGGACGACAAGTTCCCGGCCGAGCAGAAGATCTTCCTCGACTCGGGGGCCTTCACGGTCAATCAGGACACGGCGGGGGAGAAGTACTCCCAGCGCGACCTGAAGGAGATCGGCGAGGCCTACATGGGCTTCGTGCTCCAGAACATCGACCGCGTCGAGATGGTGTCCGAGTTCGACTCGCTCGCCCTCGGCCTGTCGTGGATCCGCGACCAGCGCGAGGACTTCTACGACTCCCTGCCCGAGGGTAAGTTCCTGCCCGTCTGGCACGCCGACTGGGGCCTATCCGAACTGGAGTCCCTCGCCGAGCGCTACAAGCGCGTGGGCATCATGCAGACGGCCATGGACGGACGTAATCTCGTCCCCACCCTCAACGGGCTCGTGCGCAAGTACGGGACTCATCTGCACGGCGTGGCCATGACCCGCCCGGAACTCATGTCCGAGGTCCAGTGGGGCTCGGTGGCCAGCACGTCGTGGATCTCGCCTGCCCAGTACGGCGACACCATCATCTGGACCGGCCGCGAGTTGAAGCGCTACCCGAAGAAGATGAAGGATCAGGCGCGCATGCGCCACCGCACCTACCTGCGCGACCACGGCTTCGACACCGAGAAGATCGAGGGCGACGACACCAACGAGGTGCTCCGCCTCAGCCTCTGGTCGTGGCAGCGGCTCGTCGAATCCGTCGACCAGACCACTGCAGCCCCTGAAGTAGTTGCTACAAGCGCCGAACCGTCTGACAGCGGTTTCGCGGAAACCGAGGACCCCCTAGTTGTTACCAGCCCCTCGGAAATGCGGAAGTCCGTAGCAACTACCCGGAAGGTCCGTCAGACCACGCTGCTGCCCATCATGGGCGTCAACGTGACCACCGAGAAGGTCCTCGGCGACGACGGTCAACCGGCCGAGGTGACGCGCAACCTCCTCACCGTCAGGTCCCAGAGCCAGCGCCTCTGCGCCTCGTGCTTCCTCGCCGACAAGTGCCCGATGTTCGAGGACGGGGCCAACTGCGCGTACGAGATCCCGGTCGAGGTGAAGACCAAGGACCAGATGCAGTCCCTGCAGAACGGCCTCATCGAGATGCAGACCCAGCGCGTGCTCTTCGCACGAATGAGCGAGGAAATCACCGGTGGCTACCCCGATCCGAACCTCTCCAGCGAGATGGACCGGCTCCAGAAGATGATCAAGACGAAGACCGAACTGGAGCAGGACGGCTTCACCTTCAAGATGGAGGCGAAGGGTCGCGGAGGCTCCGATGGCGGGGGCATCCTGCAGCGGATGTTCGGTGCCCAGCCCGAGCAGACGGCCCGCGCTCTGCCCGCCCCGGTCAAGGCCGACGCCATCGCGGCCAGCCAGTTCAGCGACATCATCGACGTCGAAGTCATCGAAGCAAGGAGTAACTCGTAATGGCCAGCACACTGGTGGAAGAGACATGGTCGCTCGTTCTGGACGACACAGCCGCCGAGGAGGCACCGTGCACGGCCTGTCACGGGCGCTGCACCGACCGCTACGGCGACGACTGCGCCTTCTGTGGCGGGCTCGGCGTGGACTGGTCTGTCAACCGACGTGGCGGACACGGTTGACAACAACCGTCTCGTCCGTCACCCTTGTCACATGATGATCCTCGCTGACGGCCCCGACATGCAGACCTCCCTCCCCGACGCGCTTCAGTACCTCGCCTTGGGCGCGGTCCTCGTCATCACCTTCTACGTCCTGAAGTGGATGGCCCGGCGGAAGGTGCGGGGTCACGTCAGCGGCGTCGTCTTCCGCAGCCCGTGGGCCCCGGTCGTCACGGTGCACGACGGCGACGTCTGGTTCGACGGTGGCGAGCACTGGGTCTGGGAGCACGACCGCTGGGTGGCTGCGACCTTCGAGCAGATCGTCGCCATCGACCAGCGCATCGCAGCCTGATCTCACCACCCCGCCCCGCTGGGGTAACCTGAATCAGACGAACCGCTTACCACAGGAGCCCAGATGTCCTTCATCGCCCCCATGCTCGCCCGAGCAGCCGGATCCGCCGTCGGCGGCGAGGCGGTCGAGGCAGCCGCCGGTCGCAGCGCCTCGTTCACCGCAGGGATGCAGGGCCTCAGCGCTCACGACCTGCCCATCGTCGGCCCGAGCAAGGCTCCCATCGACGACGTCGAGGGCACGGCCAAGCGGACGCAGAACCCCAACAGCGTCCTGCGCTGACGCAGCACCACCGAACGGCCTCCAGCATCGCGCTGGGGGCCGTTCTGCGTTCCCACCCCTCTCAGGTCAATCGGTACCGTTGAACTCGTTACCAATGACTCTGGAGAGGACACACCCATGGGTGGAATGACGCAGCCGCGCTGCGAGACGGTCATCTGGCGCGGTATCCGCGTCTGCAAGCACTCGGTGCCGAAGTTGGTCGCGTGGGCCAAGCGCACCGGCCGCGTCTACCTGAAGGGCATTCAGGGCTGCTACTCGACGGCCATCGTGGCCTCGGGCAACACGCACGCCGGTGGCGGCGTCTACGACGTCGAGATGGACGGCTACAGCCGCTCCGAGGCCATCATGAGCACCAACGAAGGACGGCAGGAGTTCCTCATCACCGAGGACCGTCCGTGGGGCTCGGCGGACAAGCCCAACCACCACATCCACCTCATCGACCCCGAGTGCCCTAATCTCTCGGACGCCGCCATGAAGCAGGTCGAGGAATACCGCCGGGGAGAGACGGGGCTAGTTGGCTACGACCCCGACACCTACTACCGGGGCAACAAGGTCGAGATGCTCCGCCGCTACGACAACCGACTCGACGTCAAGGCTCCGAGCACCGGCGCGCACCGGACGTACACGATCCCCAAGGGCGGGACGCTCGGCAAGGCCGCAGCCGCTCTCGGCGTCACGGTGGCGGTCCTCGCGGGCTTCAACCACATCTCCAACCCCGACGTCGTCCGGCCCGGCACCGTGGTCACCGCGCCGCCCTCGACGTACACCGTCCCGGCCGTCACGCCCACCGCGAAGCCCACGCTGAAGCCCACGCCGTCGCCGGTGGTCAAGGCCAAGCCGAAGCCGGTCGTGAAGCCCAAGCCGAAGCCCGTGGTCGTCGTCAAGCCGGTCTCCCGAGCCGCGCTGAAGGCAGGCAAGACCAACGCCTCGGTCAAGGCCTACGAGGTCGCGCTGAACAAGCGGGGCTTCCTCGCCAAGCGCTACGTGGACGGCTACTACGGCACGGCCACGAGCGCGGGCACCAAGGCGCTCTACCGGAGCCTCGCCAAGAAGCAGCCGAACGCGGGCTGGACGAAGAACGCCACGGTTCCCGGACCTAGTTTGCTGAAGGTCCTGAAGGTCAAGTCGACCCGCTGAGCCGCCCTTAGGATGGGCTAACAGAGAGGCCCCCAACCGATGCGCTACCGGTTGGGGGCCTCACCTATTCAGCCGACGAGCCGCCGGAGGAGACTGCGTCGCTGCTGCTGTACCGGGATCGGCTGGGTCGGGAGGGACCCGGGCACCCTCGCGTCCGGACGGGGGATCTCCGGGGTCCAGAAGGCCTGCATCTGCACCGGCCGGTCACCCACCGTCGCGGCGTACGCCCGGCCCTTGATCGGTGCTCCGTCCTCGCCCGTGGGGAGCGGCTCCAGACGGGTGCGCCGACCGAACATCATGCCGAGCCCGTCGTCGTCCATGTTGCCGAGCGCGACGCGCATGCCGAGGTTCTGGCGGGCCTCCGTCGAGAGCCACGAGGCATCCGCCTGCTGGGAGATGAGGACGACGCTGACCTTCGCCTCACCACCGAGCCGGAGGATGGACCTAATCTGCTCGATGCACGGGTGCTCCGTGCCGACCGGCCGCACCGGTGACTTCACGGCCTTCGCCCGGGCTAGTTCCCGGGGCTTCACGACCGTATTCCAGTGCGTCTTGGTCAGTTCGTAGAGCAGTCGACCCTCATCGACCACGAGCACGAGCCGGTTGAGGTCCTCGGCACGAGCGCCCTGCTCCAGCGCGTCGTAGCGCTCCATCATGCGGCGCTCGACCCAGCCGATCTTGTGGGAGACGTCGTCGAGGTCACGCGAGGTGGCCCGGCCGAGCACGCCCGGGAGGCTCGCCACGTCGACCAGCGCGCTGCGCTTGGGGTCGATGAGGACGATGTCCGCACCCCGCTCGCTCAGGCCCTTGATGACCGTGCGGACGAGCGAGGTCTTGCCCGTGCGCGTGCGGCCCGTGAGGAGCATGTGCGGCTCGACGTCGGGGTTCCACAGCAGCATGCCGGTCTCGGTCAGCCCCAGCGGGATGGACGTGTGGACGAAGCCCGCCGGGATCTCGGCGAAGGTGGGGATCCTGCTCATGCCCACACCCCCGGGAAGAGCGCGTTGATCGCGTCAACGAGGGCCTCGTCGGTGATCGTGTAGGCGGCGGTGAAGCGCGAGCCCCGACCGTTGGAGAAGACCGGGAAGCCGTTCTTCCGGAACACCGAGTCGGCGATCCAGTGCGGCTCGTCGTCCCAGCGCGACAGGTGCAGCACCGTGCCGTCCTTGTCGACGACGGCGACCTCGGAGATGGGCTGGATGTCCGTGGCGAAGACGCCTCGGTTGTCCGTGCCGCGCTTCGCGTCGCGGAGGGTGAAGACTCCGCCGTTCGTGGCGGTGACGATGACCGGGTCCATGGTGACTCCTTGTTGGGTCGGTTGGTGGAGACACCAGTGTGGGGCATGGATCCGAATGTCGCAAGTCAAGTACTTCAGCGGTTCGGCTTGACAGAGGCTCAGAAGGTCTGCGCATACTGTGGGGACACACCGACCGGCTCCCCGAAAGGACCACCCATGACCACTGCTCAGATCTCCCGCATGACGCCCCGCCAGAAGCGCGTGGTTCGCCACTCGCTCGACGTCTTCGTCGTCGCGATGCTGGGCCTCGGCATCTGGCTCGCCTCCGGCGTCCACGAGGTCCGTCCCGTCCCGGCCCACTCGACCACCGTGGACTCCGGCGTCCACGTCTGACCCGCACCCCAACCCAACCGACCCACGAAGGAGTCCCACCATGGCCATCCGCACCACTGACGCCCCCGCCCTCGTCGCCTACTTCAACGTCTTCGTCCCCTACCGCTCGGCCGACAGCGCCGAGGACGCGCAGCGCATCGTCAACCGGTACCTGTACACCGGCTTCATGACCACGACGGTCGTGCAGTCCGAGTCCGACCTCGACGAGCCCTTCGACTCCTACAAGGTGCACGTCCGCTACGCCGACCACATCAGCACCGGCGAGGGCCGCATCCAGCAGCAGCGCGACCGCCTCTCCTCCGGGCTGTACGCCTCGTCGGAGCCCGTCCTCTTCCGCCGGGACGACAACGCCTGACAAGCACTTCGGCGGGTCGGGTTGACAGCCCGGCCCGCCATGCCCCACACTGAAGCCTCAACCCCACCCGACCCACGAAGGAGTCACACATGGCACAGCGAGTCCCCACCACGGCAGCCGACCCCGAGGGCCCCGCCGGTCGCTTCATCGAGCGCCACGGCATCGAGAAGTACCGCCGCGACTACGAGCGCGGCTGGCGCGCGGCCTACGGGCTCGACGCGGCTGACAACGACGGGCGCTCCGGCTCGGACGCGTGGATGGACGGCTACCTCGACCGCGCGTCGCGGGAGAAGTGGCACCTGCTCCGCTGCGCGAACCACGGCAACGAGACCGGCGGCTGCGGAGTCGCCTGACAAGCAGTTCGGCGGACGGGCTTGACACACCCGTCCGTCGTCTGCGCATAATGGTGTCGCACCCCCACCCGGCCCATGAAGGAGCCCCCATGATCACCGCTTTCGGCAAGACGTACGCAGACACCCTCGCGGCTACCGCCCGGATCGCTGTTCTCCACTCGCTGAACGAGACGTGGGGCGAGAGTGACGACCGCGTCACCGAGATCAACGCGCTCCGCGAGGGCATCGCCATCTGGGAGGCCGCGCAGGCCGAGGGCATGACCGAGGAGCCCGCCGAGGTGTGGACCGTCGCGAAGAACGAGTACGAGGTCCCCTGCGAGCACCCGCTCTGCGAGCAACTGCACCAGCGCTTCATGGTCGAGGAGAAGTGCTCCGGCCTCATCCAGACCGCGAACGTGTCGGTCTGGCGCGAGTGGACGGAGCGCTACCACAACCGCACGGTCTCCGAGTGGGTCATCCTCCACAACGGTGAGCGCGACGACCTCGCCGGGCGGTTCGACGCCTTCGACACCAAGCGTGACGCCCTCGCCGCCCTCACCCGTGCGGGGCTGCTGTGAACGTCACGGTGTCCGAGAAGGCCTTCTACGCCATGGAGCGCCGGGTGGACCGCTGGCTGGAGCAGGAGGGTCCTGTGCGGACGTTCGGGGCGGAGTGGTACCCGGAGCCGCTCGTGCGTTTCTCTGACGTCCCCGAAGTCCAGCCGTACGTCGACAAGGTGCTGGCCCTCGTAGGCTGTGACAGGCCCATCCGGGTGCGTCGTCGCCGGGGGAGCGCAGCCGCTCACTACGACGACGGCGTCATCGCCATCCCCTCGCGGCACAACGGCGGCGCGTACTTCCTGCGGGAAGACACCGCGCTGCACGAGATCGCCCACCACCTCACCCGGGGCGACGGACACGGTGCCCGCTTCGCCCGCGCATACGTCGACCTGCTCGCTGCCACCGGTCACCCGGTGCTCGCGCGCATGACGGAGATCGCCTGCTTCGAGGCGGGGCTCCCCGTCGCCAAGAACCGCTGACAACCACTTCGCCGTTTCGACTTGACAGCCCCCGAGCGCGTCTGCGCATAATGGGGGCACACACCAACCGACCCTTGAAGGAGTCACCTGTGTCTGACCACCTCGACCTCATCGCCAAGATCCTCGCCAAGGCGGAGCGCACCAACCACGAGTCCGAGCGCGACATGCTCTTCTCCCGGGCCCAGACGCTCGCCTCGCGCCACAGCATCGACCTCGCCCTCGCCCGCCAGCACACGGCCAAGGCCGAGCAGCGCGAGCAGCCGGAGGAGCGCACCGTCGTCATCGGTGCCTCCCGGACCAAGGGCCTCGCCCGGCTCGTGCGCCTCTTCGTCAACATCGCGGACATCAACGACGTCAAGTGCCTCATCGCGGGCGACAGCACCGTGGTGTACGCCTACGGCTTCCCGTCCGACATCGAGGTCGTCGAGGCCCTCTACGCCTCGCTCTCGGTCCAGATGGTCCACGCCGCAGACCGCTACATCCGCTCCGGTGAGCACAAGTCCGAGATGGTCAGGAAGCCCGGCCACTACAAGTGGGTCACCTGCTCCGAGGATGACCTCTACGGCGTGGAGCGGTTTAACCCCACGACCGGCGGGTGGACCTACCGCAAGCAGGTCTGGGTCGACGGTGAGGAGAAGCCCATCAGCGGCCACACCGCCCGCCAGAACTTCTACGTCGGCTTCGTCAACCGGATCACCGCGCGCCTGCGTGCGGCCCACAACGAGGCCGTGAAGGACGCTGAGACCGAGGAGCGCGGCCCGGTGGCAGAGATCGCCGCTGCGCCCCTCCAGAGCGCCCCTGAGACGCCCAACCTGCCCACCTCCGTGGCCCTCGCCCTCGTCGAGAAGCAGACCGCTGTCGACGAGTTCTACGAGGCCGAGAAGAAGCGCCAGAAGGTCCGTGGCTCGTGGGGTGGAGAGCGCCGCTCGAACCGCAACAGCACCGTGTCCCACGGAGCCCGCAAGGCCGGTGACCGTGCCGGTGCCAACGCCCACCTGTCCTCCTCCAAGCAGATCGGAAACTGACCATGATGAACCGAGCCGAGTACGAGGCCGTCGCCTCCGGGATCAACGAGGCCGAGGGGGACCGGGAGACCAAGGTCACCATCGCGCTGGAGATCGCCACCAACCTCTGCGCCACGAACGACCGCTTCGACCCCGTGCGCTTCCTGCAGCAGACCGGGCTGGCGCTCTCGGCCGACGAGATCGCCGAGTACAGCCACACGCTGCTGCTCCGCACCCGCACGGGCGTCGGTGCCGTCCGGGCCGACAGGAGAGGATGACCCACATGGACATCAGGACCACCACCACCATCACGCTCGACAAGGCCGAGCAGGTCACCTACGAGCGCGACAACGTGACGTTCGCGGTCAAGGTCATCATGCTGCACGACGGCGACGTCGAGCGCCCCCGGATCCTCTGTATCCGCGTGTACCGCAACGGCACCCGGACGGGGAACGCTCTGCCCCGCTCGTTCGGTG
This sequence comes from Terracoccus sp. 273MFTsu3.1, assembly GCF_000383675.1. Taxonomy (GTDB): domain Bacteria; phylum Actinomycetota; class Actinomycetes; order Actinomycetales; family Dermatophilaceae; genus Terrabacter. The sequence continues at coordinate 901,646 of NZ_KB911820.1, forward strand.
AACTGCCCGCAGAGGCCGCAGAGGCGGTGCGCGCGATCATCCGAGCGGTCTGACAAGCGGTCCGGCGTATCGACTTGACACGCCGGTACGCCGGGCCTCACACTGGCCTCACCGCACCAACCGACCCCCGAAGGAGTCAGCAGCATGAGCGAGATCTACGTCGACAAGGACGGCCAGAAGTGGCGCACCCCGACCAAGGAGGAACTGGCCAAGGGCCACGCCGTCCGAGAGGCCGTGGAGAGCCTGCTGGAGTCGTGGGCCCCCAACTACATGGAGTCCGGCCGCGTCTCCTCCTACGACGAGTGGATCGAGCGGGTCGAGGGGCTGGAGTTTCCGACCGAGCCCGACACCAAGATCGAACTCGGCTCGGACACGAGCGAGCACCCGTACACCACCATCAAGCGCATCGCCAAGGCCGTCGCGGCCGACCTCCGCTGAACCCCCACCCATCCCAGCCCGAGAAGGAGCCCCCCATGGCCAAGCACATCGAGTACACGAAGACCATCGAGAAGGTCGAGCGCTTGCGCTCGTCGACCAACGGCAACCCCCGCTGGCTCGTGACGTTCACGGACGGCGCGACGGCGAAGACCCAGCGCGACTCGTCGGTCGGCTACAGCATCGACAACCGGACCAACCTCGGCGTCCCGGTGCTCGTGAAGGCGACACCCGCCGGAGAGATCTGGGGCGTCGAGCCCGTCGAGCCGTGAGCGACACCTGCCCGCACGTCTGGCGCGTGTCGGACTGGACCCGCAGCCCCTCCACGGGGCTGTGGGTTCATGCCGACCCCGGCTGCATGCGACCGTCGCCGTACGCCGTCCCTCGCGAGCCCACGGAGCGCCCTCGTCGCCGCGTGGTGAGGGAGTCCTCCGGCGCTAGGTGATTCCCTCCTCGCGCGTGTCAACCGGGACAATGAGACCGATTGACACGACGAGAGGAACACCTCATGAGCCGCTTCATCCACACCCTCCCAGCCCTCGGCCTCGTCGGCGCTGTCGCCGCCGGTCTCACGGGCGTCCCGCACGACGCTGGAGCCCCAGACGCCGACCCGAGGTCCCACGCGCCCTACACCCAGCAGGAGGCGCTCACGCGGACGTACAAGGCCGCTGACGACATGCTGAGCGCGCAGGTGCACGGCTTCGAGAAGAGCGACGGGCTGAAGTGCTACCCGCCCCTGAAGGGCCCCAAGGACGCGAACTACACCACGATGCTCGTGCGGAACCGGAAGACCACCGGTGACGGCAAGCGCCAGTTCAACACCGGCGTGGTGCGCAAGACCTCGTTCCAGCAGGGCTGGGGAGACGTGCTGGAGCGCAAGGTCGCCGACCCCGTCGCATGGTGCACACCCAAGGGGTGACAACCAATTCGGCGGATGGACTTGACACCCCCATCCGCCGTCTGCGCATAATGGTGCCTCGCCCCCAACCGACCCATGAAGGAGTCCACCGTGACCGAGCAGCAGACCTACCCCACGCCCCTCGCCGACGCCGCCCGCGCCCTGCGCGAAGAGCACGACGCCAAGCGTGCCGAGTTCAAGGCCGAGCGCATCGCGGCCCTCTCCCGGAGCATGACCAAGGAGGCGGCTGTCGACCTCGCCGTCGAGAAGTACATCGACGCCCCGCGCTCGTCGGTGTCGAAGGCCATGGCCATCGAGGAGATCGCTGACGGCGACTGGGAGGACACCCCGCTCGCGAAGCAGATGCGCAAGGCGAACGACGAGGCCCACCGCGAGTCCAAGGTCATCAGCCGCGTCGAGAACCGCGACCAGTCCGTGGAGTTCCGCCAGAAGCAGATGATGGAGGTCATGGCCAAGCCGACCCTCCGCTACAACAGCCGTGGAATCGTCGAGGCCGCGCTCGACCTGCAGACCGCGTTCCTCGCCTCGCTGTGGTGGGAGAAGGTCGGCAACTGGATGACGCCCGAGGGTGAGGCCGAGCCGCTCAGCCCGCTGGACGCCGTTGCCCGGGTCCGTGAGGAGGCGACGACGTTCGCCCTCAACCCGCACCACAACCGCCTGCTCAGCCGCTCCACGAGCCTCGTGGCCAACATGACCGAGGACCTGCAGCGCATCGCCGCCACGGACTTCCTCGAAGAGACCGACAGGATCGTCCGGGGCTGGTAGCCCTCAGCCCTCGCCCCGACGTAGGTCGGCACCGGTGTCACGGCCGAGCGAGGGTACGCAGACCCAACAACCCGACCCGAGAAGGAGTCTCACCATGTCCGCCAAGAACCTCACCGACCAGCAGGCCCTCGACAACGCCCGCACCCTCGTCGACAACCTCCGCACCATCCGGCGGGACATGCTCCGCCGTCTCGACGACTTCACCCTCTACGTCGAGATGATCGCGGAGGACGTGGAGAAGGCTCAGCAGGGCGCAGAGGACGCGCGGAACATGCGCGTCTACTCCGCCACCAACTTCATCCGCCGGACCATGGAGAAGGTCGACGACATCACCAACATGCCCACCGGTGGCACCGACGCGATGCACGTGCGGGAGTTCCGCCACAACGCCTACGAGGCGCTCTCCGGCGAGGCCCTCGAACTGCCCTTCCGCCTCACCCGCGCTGGTGGCCACGAGGGCTGACAACCACTTCGCGCGTTCGACTTGACGCGAGCCCCCAGCGTCTGCGCATAATGGGGGCACACACCGACCCGGCCCACGAAGGAGCCCCGCATGAACCTCACCACCGCCACCCCCGTCGAGATCGACACCGAGATCGCCCGCATCTGGGACGCGCGGGCCACCCTCGGCGCGACGGTCGCCCACCTCACCAACTCGCTGCACCGCGCGGCCAAGGACGAGCAGGTGCGCGTCCACACCGGCCGCTGGGGCTCCTACAAGACGCGCTGGGGCATGGACCTCGACGCCGCCATCGAGCGCGTCGAGGAGATCGCTGCGGGCGACGGCGAGGTCTGGGAGGTCCGCGCTGCTGTCAAGGCCCTCGACGAGTGGAACGCCGCCATGGCGCAGGCGACAGCGCTGAAGGCCGAGGAGGCCCCGCTGCACGCCGAGTTCAAGCGCCGTGGCGGCTGGACCCGCGCCTTCCTCGCGACGTCGTCCAACGGCCACATCCACTCCAGCCGCGAGTGCTCGACCTGCTACGAGACCACCCAGTTCTTCTGGTTCGTCGACCTCTCGGGCCACGACGAGGCCGAGATCGTCACCAAGGCTGGCAGCGACGCTTGCACGGTCTGCTACCCGTCCGCCCCGGTCAACGACCTGAAGCGCCCCCGCTCGATCTTCAGCGACGACGAGAAGGCCGCGCAGGCTGCTCGCGAGGAGCGCGCTGCTGCCAAGGCTGCCAAGGACGCCCTGAAGGTGACGGTCGAGGGCATGGGCCAGAACTACCGGGACGGCGTCCACCGCCCGAAGACCTACAACACCGAGCGCGCCGTCGAACTGGAGATCAGCAGCAACCTCACGTCGCTCACGCGCTCCCCGAACCACCCGTGGGCTGCCCAGTGGAAGACCAACGTCCAGAACTGCGCGCAGGCCCTCGCAGACCGCCGTGGGACGACCGTGGAGGCCATCGTGGAGCCGATCAAGGCCCGCGTCGAGAAGAAGGTCGCCAAGGAGAACAGCGGCTGGTGACAAGCACTTCGGTGGGGCGGCTTGACGGTCGCCCCACCGAGGCCTCATACTCGGAGCACCCACCCGGCCCACGAAGGAGCCTCCAGTGCGACCCAGCAGCATGAAGAACCACGTCGGCGAGACCAGCGCCTTCCGCGCCACGAAGCGCACCACGCGCATCCACGAGGCCCACGCCCTCATCGCCGAGCGCACGGCCGAGATCGAGGCCCTGCTGGCCGCTCTGGACGTCGAGCCGGACCGGAAGGCCCGCCGGGTGCTGACGCTCCGTCTGCAGGGCACACGCCGCAACCTCGCGTCGTGGGAGGCCTACGTGGCCAAGGGCAGCGAGCGCGAGGGTCGGGCGGTCATGGGCAGGGCTGCCTGACGACACGCCGACAACCACTTCGGCTGAATGAGTTGACAGCCCCCCACATCGTCTGCGCATAATGGACCCACACCAACCGACCGGCCCACGAAGGAGCCCCACATGAACCACAACTACGCCACCCACACCACCGCCCTCCCGCGCGCTGCCGCTGACGACGCCCCCCAGTACAACGCGGTCTCGTGGGCCTTCGCCAAGGGCCGCAAGGAGATCACCAAGGCGGGCCTCCCCATCACGGCCGGGCTCGTGCTCGTCGCCTTCGCCCAGCACGCCGAGGCCGCGCTCGCCTCGCCTGAGGGCTACGACCAGACGCAGTTCACCGACATGACGGCCCTCACCGGCCTGAGCATCTCGACGATCCGCACCCACGCGAAGTCGCTCGCCCGGCTCGGTCTCCTGCGCGAGCGGTCCTTCGGCTACCGCCTCCCGGAGGTCGCCTTCAACGCGGAGTGGCTCGCTTCCTGAGCCCCACCGCCCCCGCCCCGACGTAGGTCGGCACCGGTGTCACGGCCGAGCGGGAGGCACTCAGTCCCAACCAAACCCGACCCATGAAGGAGTCACACATGTTCCTCTCCGTCCCCGCCATCTCCGCCCCCACTGCCGCCGGTCGCAACGAGCGCCGTATGGCCGAGGTCCGCCAGAGCATCGACGACGCGCTGGCTCAGGCCAACGCCCTCGCCGACATCATCCGGGATGTGCGCCTCGACCTCGCGGCCAACGCGGACGCTCTCGTCGCCGACATGGACGAGCGTCGTGGCCCGGTCAACATGACCCAGCACTTCGCCAACAAGGCCGACGACGTGAACCGGCAGATTCTGAAGGTTCAGGAGGACATGCTCCGCGTCCTCGCCCTCGCCGCTGGCTTCGAGGTCACGGCCTGATGGGCGCGTTCCGGATCACCTTCAACGTCATGGTCGACGACCGCGAGAAGGCCCGTGACGCCGCCACGCACGCCATGCACGAGGCGGGCGAGGAGATCGAGATCGTCCGCTTCGGAACCCCGCGTCTGGCCCCCTCGGTCTACGGCGTGACCCTCTGGTTCCGCGCAGCCGACGCCAACGTCGCGGCCGACTACCTGAAGCGCCTCCAGCGCCTCCCCGGGCAGCCCCCGAGCGACGCCTACACCCTGCACCTCTGAGCCACCCCGACGCCCGTTTGGACCACGGCACAACGGCCTACAGGGCCACCTCGCACGACACACCGGCTACCGAGCACCAAGAGGATCTCGGGCAGGTGGGAGGGCGTCACAGACCCGCACACACAACCGACCCCCAGAAGGAGATCACCATGTCCCAGTTCCCCACCCAGCACTTCACCCCGACGAGCACGCAGGACAGCGCGAACGCGTGGGACCGCCTCGCCGACGGCGTCATCGGCCACGTCGGCACCACCACGACGCCGGAGCGCGCGCGTGCGGCCTTCTCCGCCCTCGACGAGGACGACAAGCGCCTGCTGCTCCACATCCTCAACAACGTGCCCGCGATGAAGACCCAGCACCTCAGCACGGCCCTCAGGTCGACCATGCAGCACACCTCCCGGCCCCACGCCGTCGCGTGGAAGGACGAGGTCGCCATCGCTGCCCAGCGGCTGCAGGACGCCCTCACGCTGGTGCCGAGCAACGTGGCCCACTACGCCGTCGAGCAGGCCCGCCCGCTGCTCCGTGTGCTCGCCAAGATCAACCTCCCGGGAGCCTGAGTGGAGACGCCCACCTTCCGCACCTCGTGCAAGGGCTGCTCGGCAGCAGCGTCCGGGCTCTTCGAGCAGACCGTCCCATGGTGGGTCGAGAACCACGCCGCCGTCGCTCACCCGCACTGGGACCCCCGGGTCGTCGAGCGCAACGTGACGGTCGAGCGCGACACGCTGACAACCAGTTCGCGCGTTTGAGTTGACGGGTGGTGGGGCCAGACCCCATACTGGTCTCACCACCCCAACCGGCCCACGAAGGAGCCCCAGATGAGCATTCGCCTCACGCACGCAGAGTTCGCCGCCACGCAGGACAAGGTCGCCAAGATCAACACCCGCGCCGCCAAGCGTGGCTTCACCGGCCGCTTCGAGGTCGTCGGCACGCCCGTCACGGTCACGAAGGTCGACGAGTCCACCGGCTTCGAGATCCGCCTCGCCTACATGGAGACCACCATCACGGGCGAGGCCCCCAAGTACAACGGCTGGACCTTCCTCGCCACGCTCGACTGGGACAGCGTCGCCGACGGCCTCATCGTCCGCGCCTTCTCGGAGGACGTGCAGGTCGACCGCGACGCGCTCGTCAAGGGCCACTGCGACCACTGTGGCGTCCAGCGCTACCGGAAGAACACCTACGTCGTCGTCAACGAGGCGGGCGAGCAGAAGCAGGTCGGCTCCTCGTGCATCAAGGACTTCCTCGGCCACGACGCCACCGTCGTCTTCATCACCTCCAGCGAGGTCTCCGAGGACGCCATGGGCGGCGGCTCGTTCGGTGACCCGGTCGCCGACACGCTGAACGTCCTCGCCATCGCGTGGGCAGCCACCCGCGCCTTCGGCTACGTCCCCGCCTCGGCCTTCTCCGGCTCCACCAAGGAGGTCGTCTCCGGCATCCTCTGGGGTCGCTCGAAGATGGACAACGAGGCCCGTGCCGCCATCACGGAGTACGTCGAGGGCTCGGACGCCGCTGCCGTCGAGGTGCGCGACTTCATCCTCTCCGACGCCTTCTCCGGCACCAGCGACTACGTCCTCAACCTGAAGGCCATCGTGGGCTCCGAGACGGTCACGCCGAAGAACATCGGCTTCCTCGTCTCCGCTCCGCAGGCCTTCGCCCGGGCCATGGAGAAGACGCTCATCCGCGAGCGCGAGAAGGACGCCACGGCTGACAGCGTCCACGTCGGCACGGTCGGCGACAAGGTCGAGATCGAGGCCACCATCACGCGCATCAACTTCATCGAGTCCAACTGGGGCGTCACGGTGCTCTACACCCTCCTCGCCACGGACGGGAACGTCTACAAGTGGTTCGCCTCCCGCGAGGCCCTCGGCGAGAAGCAGGGCGTCGAGGTGAAGGTCAAGGGCACGATCAAGGACCACGACGAGTACAACGGCACCAAGAGCACGGTGCTCACCCGCTGCAAGGCCCTCTGAGCCCACAGAACGACCCGGGAGGGGCTCCGGCCCCTCCCGGCCTCTCACAGCCCCGTACACAGCCCACGAAGGAGCACACAGCCATGAACGAGCACCTCACCGAGCAGACCGTGAAGACCCTGCTGGCCAAGCGCCTCCTGCGCCACAGCAAGCGCTGCGACGAGACGCGCGAGAGCCTGAAGCACGCCTACAGCCCCGAGGACATCTACCAGCACAGCCGCCGTCTCTCCGAACGCCTCTCGGCCATCGACGAACTGCAGGAGGTGTGGGAGCGCCTCTTCGGCAACACCCCCACCCTCGCCGAGGTCCACCAGCACGCCACCCACGAGGAGAACTGACATGCAGCCCCACGAGATCGCCGACGCCGCTGACAAGGCCCGCGTCTACCCCGGACCCAAGGACCGCGAGGCGATGGCCGCGTACCGCCAGCAGGGGTACGACATCCGCGACCAGTTCTCGGCCGACCTCTCCCGCGAGTACCTGCCGAACGAAGCCCGCCACGCCGCCACGAAGATCTTCGACAAGGCGTGGAGCGACGGCCACAGCGAGGGCTACCACCGGGTCGAGGAGATCTACGAGGAGATCGCGGACATCGTCCGTGTCGTGGTCGACGGGCTGCGCTGACAACCACTTCGGCGGTTCGGCTTGACGCGCCATGGGTCTAGGCCCCACACTGGACCCATGGCCACCAACAGCACCCACTCCGTCCGCATCTCCCGCATGAGCATCGAGCCCGGCATGAAGATCAGCCTCCCCGAGTACGACGTCCGCCCGTACGTCGTCACCGTCGGAAGCGTCGAGCACACCGCCGACAGCACCCGGATCGTCGCGGCCCGGTCCGGCGTCATCATCAACCTCAAGCCCGGCGAGCCCGTCGAGGTGTTCCCGAAGCCCGGCGAGATCTGGGCCTGAACGCCACCACTCCCACCACCCACCAACCCGCCCGAGAAGGAGCACACACCATGGGACACAGCACCGCATCCGACGCCGCCAACCTCGCCCGCGTCGGCGACATCAGCCTCCAGCGCGCTGTCGCGATGAACCTGCAGAGCAACCACTACCCGCCCATCCCGACCGCCTACGTCGAACCGGTCACCGAGGCCATCGCAGCCGCGCAGGACGACGACGCTGACCGGCTCATCTGCATCAACGGCGTCGAGAGCACGGGCATGCTGCCCCGGCAGGCGGAGACGGACGAGGACGGCATCATCACCGTCCCGGCGCGCGTGCTGCTGGACATCACGCACTCGTGGGTCTTCGTCGAGCAGGACGACGAGCCCTACGGCGACGAGGACGAGGACTGGGACCTCGACGGCCCGGCGCACGTGCGGGAGGCCTGAGATGACGCGCATGGTGATCGGCGACGACCTCTCCCCCCACTTCATCGACGACGGCCCTCAGCGTGACCGCTGCGACTTCTGTGGCCGCGTCGCCGTCGACCACGACTACGGCATGGTCATCGAGGGCCCCACCGGCCGCAGCAGCGAGGACGACGAGGGGCAGGACGGCTGGGGCCACGTCCACTGCATCGAGCAGGCCGGGCTCACCGTCGTCCACACCGACGACTGGTCCGGCAAGGACGATGGGATCCACTACGAGGATGTCCGCGAGGTCGAGCCCGACTTCGACTACGACGAGTTCTACGGCCGGAAGGGGCGCTGACCATGGCACTGCGCGAGTGGGGCATCTGGACCGAGAACGACGGCGGCTTCATCGAGGCCCAGATCTACAGCACCGAGCAGGGCGAGGCCCGCCTCGTCGAGTACTTCGAGGAGGACCCCGACAACGTGGGTGACCTCTCGCTCGTCGAGATCTGCCCCGACCACGAGCAGCAGCCCAAGGACGCGTGTGAGGAGTGCGCAGCCGAAGAGACCGACGACGACGACGAGGAAGAGGAGGACTGAGCATGCTGGTCTGGACCGCCCTGAGCATGGCCCACGGCATCGCGAGCAACCCCGAGCACCACAACTACCCGCTCGACGACATGGTGGCCGCACACGAGCGTCTGGAGCGCTCGGAGAAGAACGACCACTACCAAGAGGAGATCGAGACCCTCGCCCGCGCCATCCGACTGACCGAGGAGGTCTGACCATGGCTGAGACCACCACCTGCCGCAAATGCGGGAAGCGCATCAGGTTCGAGAGCCCACACACGGGCTGGGTGGAGACGCTCTCCGGCGATGAGGGCGGCAACTACGACCTCTGCATGAGCAACCAGCCGGACCTCGTCCACGTGCCCAAGCGCGCGACTCACGAGTTCGCCGCATACGACGACTGACCACCACACAGCGAGAGCCCCCAGCCGAATTGGCTAGGGGCTCTTCGCGTTATCGAGCGGGGATCTCGGCGGAGGAGAATGGTCCCAGCAGCACCAGCACACAGGGGGCCACCATGGCGCACATCCCAGACGAGTCCGACTTCACCAGCCGCGCATTGCGCGACCGCCTCATTCAGGCACCTGCGTGGCCCGCTGAGCGCCCTTTGCCCCCTCCGACGACCACGGACACCCAGCAGCCCGTTTAATCGCCGTAAATGGGCGCACAGCGCTGATTATCGGGGAATACGCACGGGCTTGTGGTGCGCGCGAAGAGGAGCGTTCAGGATCTCCACTCCAGCACCCTCGTCCGCGAGCATGTAGACCCACACCCGCGCGTGCCCTGCAGCCCTCACGATGTGGGTCGAGATCTCGTCCGGCAGGGCCATGACCTGCGCGTAGTCGAGCGGCTGCCGCTGGTCCCCACGGGCCGCACGCTGTGGGTAGCGCGACTTCGCGTAGGGCGCTGAGACGAGCACGTCCACGGTGTCCCGTAGGCGTGGCTTCTCCTCGGTCGCGTTCATCGTGCGGCTCAGGCCGTCGCCTTCTCGAATTGCGCGCGGACGTCCTCTGGGATACGCCCCTTGGCACCGACCGTCACACCCTCCTTGGCAGCCCACTCGCGAATTGCCGCCGCGTTGCCGTCGCTCTTCTTCGAGCCGCTCGGCTTGCTCGTCGACTTGCTCGCCTGCCTGATCGAGCCCGCCTTTCGAGCGTGCCCCACGAACGACGCCAAGGCCGCACGGAGCGCCTTAGCGTTCTTGTCGTTCAGGTCGATCTCGTAGGCCTTGCCGTCGAGCCCGAACGTCACGGTCTCGGTGGCGTCCGAGCCGTCGATGTCGTCGACCAGCAGGACTTCGATTTTCTGTGCCATGGGATAACGCTCCTCTGCGCTGCGAATTGGGTCGCGACGAGATTACCCACATGCGCCTGATAAAGCACGCTCAGGGCGTCAGCAGCCCGCGTGTCACGCGTACGCGAGCACGACACGGAGCGATTTCGGGCGGGATGAGAGGTCCTCCAGTTGCGGCACCACCCACACCCCCATACGGTCGACGAGCAACCGGTCGGCCTGCAGCCCCCGGCCCACGCGCTGACCCCCTTCCCAGCCGCGCGGTCCGGGGGTTGCCGTCGTCACCAGTCGCTGTCCTCGGCCCACGCGCTGACCCCCTTCCCAGCCGCGCGGTCCGGGGGTTGCCGTCGTCACCAGTCGCTGTCCTCGGGCACCCGGTCGTGCACCTCGCGCTGGTAGGTCCAGAACATCGAGGCCCACACGGTGCGCCCCTCGTGCTCCCGGAACCACCGGTACGAGTCCCACCAGAACGACGCCCGCAGGCTGACCTCACGCCACCTCTTGCCCATGCTGCACAGCGTAGGGCGAGGAGCCCCCCGAACAGATTTCGGGCGAGGCTGAGAGGTCCTCCAGCACCACCACTCCCATACAGCACACCACCGAGCGCCATGGCACCGACAGCCCTCCCGGCCACTGGCTGCACGCTCAGCGTGCGCTGTGCATTTACATGCGATTAATGCGTGAATACATTCATGAGTTGCTACTGACAATTCGAATATGTGTAGGATCAGGGCACAATCGCGGAGTCTCAATAATCGGAATATGTGCAGTGGTCGATTTACTCGATAATCGCGATAACTCACATATGAGATAATGGCGATAACTCACAATTGGTATGGCCGAAAGCCTTGACACGCGGCGATAAGCATGCGTCCCCCCTGCGAATGTGCTGATAAGGTTCATTATGTTCGATTGCTCGGCGGTTGCATCCACATCCGATGTGTGCATCATGGGATCTGGGCTTGACAACCACATCGTCGGTGTGCCTTGCAAGCGTGGGCTCATACCAGATATGAGTTGCGGCTATCGAAGAAATGCACCTGAAATGCATTTAAATATACCCGAGGGGGGTACCCTTAAACGCGCCGCGCTGGGGGGAGGGGCCTGATGACTCGCGAGACTCGAACCCATACGCGTACGGGACAGTGGTCGGAAGGGGCTGGCGCACAGGGAAATCGGGGGAATTGGGGGAGTCGGGGCACTGGGGAGCACGAGGGCCGACAAGTGGTTCGCGTGATACGGTTGCGGGCATGACCAAGACGAAGCACTGCTCGCGCTGCGACACGACCAAGCCCATCGACGAGTTCTACGCGAACAAGGCCACAGCCGACGGCGTTCAGACGTACTGCAAGGCGTGCTGGAAGACCTACCGGAGCAAGCGCTGGCACGCGGGCGAGCGGGAGTCGCAGTACGCGTGGCGTCGGGCAAACATCGAGAAGGTGTGTGAGTACAACCGACGCGCTGGCATCAAGTACCGCGCGAAGAAGCGCGCGGCTGCCACTGCAAAGCACATCGACTGAACGACTTGACGGCCCATAAATCACCTGTCACCATAGGAATATGAGCGATTTTGAGCCGGGCGTGGCGCAGCCCACGACGACAGACCGGGCGGATGCCTACAAGGAACTGATCCTGCGGCACTTCGGGCCCAAGCACGGCACGTGGCGCATCAGCATGGGGACGCTGCTCCCGGAACTGCTGAAGGCGGTGGACGTCGAGCGGGCTGAGGCGCTGGAGGATTTCGCGGCTGGCGAGAACACCGGCGACTACGGCTACGGCGATCAGGGCAGCGGCTGGTACGAGCGCTCGGCCGAGTCGGTGCTCGACGCGGCACGCAGCATGGCCGACACGATCCGGGAGGGGAAGAAGTGAGCGACGACAGGATGAGCGCGGAGATCCAAGAGGCCATCGAGCAGGAGCGGGAGGCTGAGGCGCTGGAGACGGCGCTGCTCGGCAAGACGACCCCGCCGGAGAAGCACGTGCACCCCGACCCGCTGACGGCGCTGCGGGACCGGTTCCTCGAACTGAGTGACGAGGTCGAGGGGGTGTTCGACCGGACGTTCGCGCTGCTGCACGAGGCCAAGCCGAAGTACGAGTACGCCCACCTGTACATCCTGAGTCGGGAGGTGCTCGACGACGAGCGCTACGAGACGCCGGAGCAGGCCACGCGCGCGTTGTCGGCATGGACGAAGCCCCACCACTACAGGGTCGTGCGCCGACCGAAGCCGCAGGAATGGGAGGAGATCTGATGGGCATCGGAGACAAGCAGCGCATGGAGGACGAGCGTTACCTGAAGTACTCCGAGGCGATCCACAAGGACGACAGGGTCCGGAGCGCCGTCGACCGGGTGCTGGCGCTGGTGGATGCTGAGACCGAGCCGCTGCAGGAGCAGATCGAGGCCGACGGCATGCGGATCGCGAGCCTGATGGGGCAGTCGCAGGCGCTGCGTGACCTGCGGGAGGGCGTCGCGGCGCTGTCGAGCCGGTTCGAGCGCGAGGGCATCACATGCGAGTGCGGGCACTTCGTGGGCAGCGACCACAACGGGCTCGGCTGCTACGCGAGGCTGTCGTACCAGCCGGTGCTCGTGACGTGCCCCTGCAAACTGACCGACGACCAAGACGAGTCCGAGATCGTCGCGAAGGCCATCCGGGCCCTCCTCGACGAGACCCCCGAGCCGGAGTACGACTACACCTTCGTGAGCACCGACGGCTACGTGTCTGGCATGCGCTACGACACGGTCGAGGCGGCTCAGAAGGCGCTGGACGACCTGAAGCGCCCGCACGACTGGCAGATCGCGCGCCGCCGCAAGGCCGGACCGTGGGAGGTCGTCGGTGCCTAACGTGCGACACACGCCCAAGCGGCGTCGCGCAGCGTGCCCGGGCTGCGGCCGGGACGTCGCCTACACGACCCCGTACTTCCGGGACACCGAGAGCGTGGCCGCGAGGGTCTACGGGGACAAGAAGATCTTCGTGCGCCACAACACCCCGGATGGTCAGCCGTGCTCGGGGAAGGAGACCAAGTGAGCGCGTTCATCGACACCAAGCGCCTCATCGTGGACTGGCACCGCCGCCCGCGTCCGGACGGTCGCCGATTCAGGGTTCGCCGCAACCGCCGAGCCGGGTCGGTCTATGTGCAGGTGCTCCGGCTGGAGATCGTGGTGTGGTACCGATGAGCGGCGTACGCATGCGCGCGGACCACTGCAAGTGCGAGCACTGCGAGGGCAGCGGGTACATCGACGTCGTGGAGGTCCGCAAGGTCGACCAAGGCTACGGCCACAAGTCGAAGCACGCCTTCAAGGAGTCGTACCCGTGCGGTCATTGCGACGGGCTTGGGTACACGTTCTGCTACCACACGGATACCACCTGACAAGCAGTACAATCGCTCCGGTTGCTCACGGGACACTAGGGAGAGCATTCAGCCCTAGGAGTCACCGTGAGCAACCGCCGATCACACAGCCGCTACACCGCGCCCACCGGGCTGCCACAGGTCAGTCGAGAGGACTCCGGGCAGACGTACTCGGGGCAGGACCACACCGGCGCGGCGTTCAAGCCGCTGCTGCCGGACGCGTGGCGGAACCAGTTGCGCGGCCCCAGTCAGTCGGTCGCCGTGTCGGGCAAGGATCGCGGCCCGGTCGGCCGGGTGCTGTCGCGGCTGCAGTTCGGGGGTGCCGCATGAGCAACCTGAGCCCCCAGCAGTTTCGGTACGAGCCCGAGGCGACGAAGATCGACCTCGGAACGCACCACCTGAACGCGTCGTTCGACCGTCAGGAGCGCACCAAGTCTGAGCGCGCGCACCGGGTCGGCGTGGAGCCCGCTCCGGACGGCTACTACCACCAGCCGCCGAGCGGCCTCCGCCAGCAGGCGCTCCCGGGCATGGAGATGTCGGTGCAGGACCACCTCGACGCCCTGAGCAAGGCCTCCGGCCACGAGGCGCGGATCGACAGCGGCAAGGTCAGCCACCGCCTGTCGCTGTACGACGTCTCCGAAGGGGCCCGCTACGGCGGCACGGAGAAGGCGCACCTCTCCTACAGCAACGAGCGCCCCGAGGAGGGCGTCCGCGACAACAACGACACCATCGGCGTCGGCCACGTGAACGCCTACCACGCGGGCGAGATCCGGATGGTCAAGTCCCACGTGCCCAACGGCGCAGGCATGATGCTGGAGACGGCAGAGCGCCTCGCGTCCGAGCACGGCATGGCCTACCCGAAGCACTCGTGGGACCGTTCCGTGCAGGGCGTCCAGTGGTCGCAGGGGCAGATGCGCAAACGCGGCGAAAAGGTCTGGTAGCACGTACACTCCCTCCATGGACACAGGGGTGCGTGCAGTGGCGGGCGTGTTGACGGTGATCGGTCTGGCAGCGGGCATGGTGTCCTGCAACGCCGACCGGCCGGAGGCCCCGAAGCCGGGCTACCAAGAGCGCTGCGAGTCGTGGGGCGGGACCTACGTGCAGGCACCCATGAACGGGGGAGCCGGGCGGTGCCTGAACCCCGACGGGCAGGAGATGGGTTTCGCGCTGTAGTCGCTGGACGGCAACCGGATCGACTGGTACGGTTGTCACATGCAACGACCGACTGAAGACCCGACCACCGACGCTGACGGCTGGGAGCACCACCCGGCCTTCGGCTCGATCACCGCCCACCGGATCAGCACGACCCCGGGCGCGGTGCTCTTCGACTCCGAGATCCGCCACACGTACTTCGTGCGGGTGACCATCTCCCCGATGCAGCGCAAGCGCGACCTCAACCGCGACTGGCTTCACACCGGCAACCGGCCGCTGATGGAGGTCGACATGTCCGAGGCCCAGTGGGCGTCGTTCGTGTCCTCGATGAACACCTCCGGGGTGCCGTGCACGATCCGCACCAAGGAGAACGACCACAACATCCCCAACCTGCCGTTCGACGCCCGGCTGGCCCTGAGCGCCAAGGAGACGCAGGACGCTGCTCAGCACGCGTTCGAGGGCATCAAGGAGGCGATGGACGCGCTGGAGGCCCTCCCGAGCAACGCCGGTGTCAAGGCCCGCCGCGAGGCCATGCGTCGACTGCACTTCGCCATCGAGAACGCCCCGAAGAACGTCGAGTTCGCCGCGAAGTCCCTGACCGAGCACACCGAGAACGTCGTCCAGAAGGCCCGGGCCGACATCGAGGCCATGGTCGTGTCCCGCGCGCAGGCGCTGGGCGTCGAGCCCTCGCAGATCGTCCGGGAGATCACGGCCGGAGGCGAGGATGCCTGACTACACCGACACCGAACTGAAGGTCGCGCGGCTCTACGCCGAGGAGCGCTGGATGAACCTCGACGCATCGTTCAGTGTCCGCTACGGCGCGGGAGTGCACCACGCGCGCCAGTACGGGAAGCAGGACATCCTCGACAACATCAGGAAGGCGCGAGAGGCCCTGAAGCCCGAGCCCAAGACGCTCCTGTTCCACCCGCGTCACGCCGAGCAGTTCGCCCTCTACGGCTCGCTCCTGAGGGAGTTGGGCTACACGGTGTCGACGAGCCCCGCCTGCCCCGAGGACACCGCCTACACCTTCCCCACCCGACTGACCGAACTGCCGAAGGAGGAGACCGATGCCTGAGAGCCACCCCAACAGCCCGCTCGGGCCGGGGGAGAAGTCGCTGCTCGCCGACCTCTACGCCGCAGACCAGCGTGTGCAGACACTCCGAGCCCAGATCCTCGCGACCCGGGACCTCGTCGAGGCGCAGCACCCCGTGCTGACCAACGTCACGAAGGGCTGCTGCGCGCCGCCCAAACTGTGCAACGGCCACGCCGACGAGTGCGGGGGGTCCCACGACTTTCTGAACCGTCCGCCGTGGCCCTGCCGGGACCTCCGCGCGCTGCGCGAGGCGCTGAAGGAGATCCCGTGAAGCCCCTGCTGTTCCTCGACGTGGACGGCGTGCTCAACATCCTCCCGGGGGTGCTGAAGGCCAAGAAGGCCCCGCCCACGGGCTTCCACGAGGCGCGCGTCGACCTGCGCAACGGGGACCTGCGCACCGTGCTCATCAACGAGGAAATCGGCGAAGGGCTCCGGTCGCTCAGCGACGACGTCGAGATCCGCTGGGTGTCGCACTGGAACAGCCGGGCCAACCTCCTCGGCAAGATGCTCGGCCTGCCCCGGTGCACCTTCGTGGCCATCAGTCCGTGGATGGGTGGGTCCAAGGCACCAACGATCTTCTACGAGATCGGAACGCGGAGCCCCAAGCGCCCGGCCATCTGGGTCGACGACGAGTGCACCTCCGACGACGTCTTCCAGATGCAGATCCGGATCTCCAGCCCGTTCTCGGCGCTCCGGACCGATCCGGCCGTCGGTCTGCGGCTGCAGGACATCGAACTCATCCGTTCCGAGTTCGCGCTTTTGGGCTAATTTTGCCCCCGCGCGTGAAGTACAACAACCCAACCACTTGACAACGCCGACACGAGGAAGCGACAATTTCTGCATGACCGACCCGACCATCCTCCCGCGACCGATCCAGCAGGCTGATCTCGCGCGCACCGACCACGTCCACGACGACATGGGCGTGTGCATCAAGAACCGCTACGCCGAGCGCTGCGCGCCCTTCTACTGCGAGAAGTGCCACCACCCGAGCGGCTACCACGACCCTGAGCGTGGCTGCACGATGCCGATCAACCACCGGGGGCTGCCCGCCAACGCCGGGGATCCCTCGCGCCCGTGCGCGTGCGGTCGGCCGCGCGACCTGCTCGTCGAGGACATCATCAACTTCGCCGAGGAGCGTCTCGGGATCGACCTGCTCCCGTGGCAGAAGACCCTCATGCGGGCCGTGCTCGGCGAGATGGAGGAGATCTGATGTTCCCCCGGATCAAGCGCCAGCACCGGCGCTACTGCCCCCGCTACCGCAGCATCTTCCGACGCTGCATCTGCAACAAGACCCCCGCTCGCCCCTTCGAGATCCACCCGAACTGGCACGAGCGGCTACCCATCGAGGAGGACCGGTGAAGCGCATGCTCGCCATCGACTTCGGCATCCCCAAGCCCGCCCCCGCGCGGGAGGAGGAGTTCGACGTGACCCTGTTCTACGACGGCTTCCACCTGAAGCGCCGGGTCACCGCCAAGACCCACTTCGACGCGCTCGACGTCGCCCACGCGGCCGAGAGGGCTGGCGACCCCGCCGTCCCCCGGCTCTACCGTGCGGGCAACGCCTCGCGCGTTCATGGCAAGGCCGCGCGGCAGGAGGCCTTCGCGTGAAGATCCACGCCACCTTCATCAGCCGCAAGGACGCACCGAAGGTCCCGGAACTCGTGGTCGCGTGGGACGAGTACGCCATCGACGAGGCCCCCGACGCCTACGCCAAGGACGTGGAGACCTCGATCCGGGTCTGCGGCGACGACGTGCACGCCCACGCGACCGTGGTGATCGTCATCCCCGAGTCGCAGGTCGTCGAGATCCTCAACCGGCGCGTCGTCCTCTACTCAGGCGACATCAAGGAGGCCTCGTGAGCCGGGACATCGTACGCGCGCTCACCGTCGACCGGGGACACCTCTACATGCACAGCCCCTACTTCAAGACGGCCATCGACACGCTGGCCACCATGCTGCCGCTGTGGGTCGAGGGGATCGCCGCCCAAGCGACCGAGCAGGACCGCCAGTACCACCGGGCGATGGAGTCCATCCGTCTCGACATGCAGCCACGCGTCTTCGTCGACCTGACCAAGGACGCACGCCGCGACATGGGCTTCCCGGGCGTACGGGACCTGTAGTGGCCCGGGTCATCCGTAGCAGCGCCTCGGCAAGGGAGACACCCCCGTGCACGGTCTGTGGGATGCCCTCCACCTCGCGCTGGAAGGCGCGTGCAGCCTCAGACATTCATCTGTGCGACGAGCATCTGGAGCGCCACAGAGACGCCTTGAAGAAGGCGGAGTACAGCCGGGTCGAGCCAGACTGACCCGTCGGCGGGAGCCGTGGTTCCGGAGGGGGAGCCACGGCTCCTTCATTTTGGCCAGATGAAGCAATCGGATCAACTGAACGAGTTGACAGAACCGGATCGAGACCCCATCATTGATGACATGACCACAGCACTTCAGGTCGCCGAGAAGGCGATTCAACTCGCAGACCAGAACCCGCACTTCGTCTACAAGTCCCCGCTCACCGGACCCGTCAAGGACTGCCTCTACGTCCACGAGGGCAAGGGCTCCTGCATCTTCGGTCAGGCGCTGCTGGCCCTCGGGGTCGCCGACGCCGAGTACCTCGACAAGAACAAGGACCTCCGCATCGGCACACTCCTCCGGCGCATGGCGGACGCTCGACTCATCGCGCCCATCCCCACCATCGACGATCAGGTGCTGCTCACTCGGATGGGGAGCGCTCAGCGCGCACAGGACGACGGGATGGAGTGGGGCGACGCGGTCGCGACCCTCCGCGAGCACGTGGGGAAGCAGGCGGCGTGAAGGCCCTCCTCTTCGCGATGCACCACGCGCAGGCCATGCACTTCATGCGTGAGATCTCGCCGGAGCAGCGACGCGAGTTCATCGTCCTGACCGGCGACGCGTCCCTTCACCGCGCGCAGGGCTTCCGGGTAAACCGAGCGCTCTTCCTCGACGACTGGTTCCGAGGTTGGAAGCCACAGGTGGCGCAGGACATCCACGCGATGCTCTACGTCATGGGCGTCACCGACGTTTGGGAGCGCCTCGACACCCTCCGCCAGAATCGCGCCCGCGAGGCGTTCGACCTCGGATTGACGGGCGAGAGCGAGTGGGTCTGCTTCCACATCCCGAGCATCGACCCGCCCGTGGAGCGGTACTGGTCGACGGCGAGATCCCGCAAGTTCCACGGCATGCTGCAGGCCGATAAGGGTCGCGCAGCGCTCAACGCCCTGCCCGGGCTGGACGACAAGAAGGGCAGCAAGAACCCCGTCGGCGGAATCGTCTTCAAGGAGATCCTCGACATCGACAGCCCGGACAGCACCTTCGCGTTCTACGCCGACTGGTACATCCGCCGCAACATCCGCACCCCCGAGCCCTACCTGAAGGAGATCAAGCGTGACAACATCAGCGCAGCCCTCGACTGGTTCCGACCGGCCCCTTCATCCCTCTGAGGTCCCCGCGCTCGTCGAGCGTCTGGAGGCCAAGATCGCGGCCGAGCCGCGCTCGGAGCGCAACCTCGCCCTCGACGAGGCGGTCTTCGTCCTCGACGACATGCGCCTGAAGTGGGACGGCGCGACGTGGGCGGGCATCCGCGCCCTCTTCGACGAGGCCATCAACCGCATCAACGCCCTCCGGGAGGCCTGAGATGGCTCAGACCATGGACGGTATCCGCGCCAGCGTTCATAGCGCCGCCAAGGTGGGCTGGAACGGGGCCATCAACCGGGTCGTCGAGCGCCTCCGGGCCGAGGCAGCAGCCCGTTCCGACGAGAAGGAGCGCGCGGCCTTCGTGACCGCCTCCGTGCTGGTCGAGGGGATGGCGAAGTGAGGGTCGCAGGCCTCATCCCGACCGTCGCAGAGACCGAGCGGGTGACCATCACGGCCCCCGACGGCCTCCAGTACGCCGTCGAGGTGGTTCAGGAGCGCAAGGGGTACTACCTGAGGGTCTCCACCCTCGACGGAACGCCTCTGTCGTCGCACCATCCGGCCTCCTACCCCTTCCAGAGTGTGCTTCTGGTCGGTCCGAGGTCCTGATGACGAACGAAAACGCGATTTCGTTCGATGTGGACGCCGAAACGGCCTCCCTCTGGCTCACTGAGCACGCCATCAGCGCCGGATTCCGCCCCTACGTGGGCTTCCAGCACTCCGTGACCGTCCAGATCGGCGAGAACGAGCGTGCGTGGAACCCCGACGGCCCCTACTTCAAGGGCCCGGACACCATCACGTACATCAAGAACACCACGACGGGCGTCGTCAGAGCCCGAGTCGCGGCCGAACTCTTCGAGTGAGTGTCAACCGGCACGCTCGAACCGCATGACCAGAACCGAAAGGCAACCATGACCGCTGCAATGCTCGAACCGCCCGCCCAGCACCCGGAACTGCCGGTCCTGCTGGAGGAGCCGGAGTACGACCTCTCCCACCTCGCCCCCAACATCACCCGACCGCTCGCGCTGGCCGTCGACATCGACGACGTCATTCATCCGTGGTACGCCCTCGCGCACAAGGCCTGCGTGGCGGCGAACCTCGGCAAGGCACGGAGCGTCATGCCCACCTCGTGGACCATGCACGAGGCCTACGAGGTCCCCCTCGACGAGTGGGTCAAGGTCATCAACGAGGCCACCCTCGGCGGCGACCTCTACACCGCCCCGCCGCTGCCGAACGTCGGCTACTGGCTCGACCTCCTGCGCGAGGTCGGTCACGAGGTCCACTTCGTCACGGCGCGCGGCCTTCATCAGGGCGAGGGCGTCATCGGCGACCTGCGCGACATCATCCGCAAGAAGACCGTCGACTACGTCTTCGAGAACGACCTCGCGCACGACTCGCTGACGTTCCTGAAGGACAAGCGCCGCTTCCTCGCCGACATCTACGTGGACGACGGCGTGCACAACATCAAGGCCCTCTCGGAGGCTGGCCGGGTCGCGTACCTCGTGGACGCTCCGCACAACCAGCGCTTCGACTACGCCCCTCGCGTGCCGTCCTTCGCGGCCTTCGCCAAGATGATCGTCGAGGCAACGTGACGGCCGTCGCCCGGGCTACCGACCCGGAGACCAGCCACGAGGCAGCCGCGTCCGTCGGCGACGTGCGTGAGTCCCAGCGGTTCGTCCACAGCCTGCTGAAGGCCTCCGGCGGCGCGACCGACGAAGCGCTCGTCAACACCACCCAGAACCTCGGGTTCCCGATCAGCCCGTCGGGGCTGCGCACCCGTCGCTCAGAACTCGTGCGGCTCGGGCTCGTGGAGGACTCGGGGGAGCGAGAGCGCCTCGCCAGCGGACGCCGAGCCATCGTCTGGCGGGTGCGCCGATGAGCGCCCACGCCATCCTGCGTCGCGACCTGATGGGGCTCAACCTCATCGTCAGCCCGGCACCGGGTCAGGTCATCCACTGGAACGCCCTCGGATACACGCTGGCAGAGGGGACTCGCCCGGGGCCGGAAGCGGACCTGCGGCTGTCCGAGGAGACCGCACGGGCCATCTACGAGGCCCTCGCCGAGCACTTCGGTCTGGCGGGCTCCACGGCCCTCCTGAAGGCCCACACGGAGGCCCTGCAGATCGAGCGGCAGCGCGTCGACAAGTTCATCAACCACCACCTCGACACCTGAGGAACGCCATGAGTGACAAGCCTCTCGGAGCGAACTGCTCCTCCGGCTGCAAGACGAAGAACCATGCGTCGTACGGCGAGTGCCTGCGGCAGAAGAACACCGGCGCACAGGGGATGTCATCCGCCCCCAGCGTCTTCTCGAAGAACACCCCGACTCCCAAGGAGAGCAAGTGAGCACGACCGTGAAGACCGTCACCGAGATCGAGTACGACGCCGCAGGCCGGGTCGTCAAGGAGACCAAGACGACGACCGAGACCCCGACCTACAACCCCGGGGGAACCGTCTGGGTCGACCCGCCCTACGGACACGGGCTCGGTCTCGGCGGTCATATCCGCCGCGTGACGCCGCCGTACACCGCCACCTTCGTCAACGACAAGACGGCGGGGGACAAGTGAACCGCAAGCGCAGGGTCACCCTCGCCGTCGGAGCCGCCATCCTCGCCTTCTTCACGCTGACCGCTGAGGGCTGTGACAAGGCCGTCGAGCAGTATCAGGACGCGCCCATCGGCCAGCGCATCAACAAGGACGTCACCATCGTCGAGATGCCGGACGGCTACGCCAACATCGCCACGGTCTGCAAGGCAGGCGTCCGCTACTCGTCGGCGACCGTCGGCGGGCAGACCGAGGCCCGGGCCATTCAGGTCACCCTCGACCCGGCCTGCGACGGGAAGTGACATGAGCCGCCAGACCAAGGAGAACGCCACAGCGGCCTTCCGCGCGGTCGTCATGACCCACTACCCCGCCTCCGATGGGCGAGAGGCTTCCGTCGTCATCAACGTCTACGGCCCGTACCAGAACATCGGTGCTGCCCGGGCTGCCGCCAAGCGTGAGGGTCAGGTCTGGGGCTACTCCGTCCAGCGCGGCATCACGAAGACGTCGAAGATCCAGCGCTCCTCGCTCGCGTGGGAGGACATCGAGCCGTGAGCGTCATGTGCCAGCAGGGCCTGAACCAGCGCAACAAGGCCCGCTCGGACTACGGGGTTCTCGCCCGTGCAGCCCGCAAGGCGGCGAGCACGAGGAACCCCAAGCACGAGGCCGAGGCTCTCCGGCTGAAGGCAGAGATCCAAGAGACCAAGCGGCTGCTCGCCGATCACGTGAGCCGCTGCATCACCTGCTCCACCTCATCTGACAACACCATCTGACGTTCGAGGCCCGGCATCCACGTAGGGTGCCGGGTCTTGACGTAAACCGGAACACCTGTCACGATTGACGCAACCGATTCGGAGAAGGGATTCACATGACCACTGTGATGTACGAGACCGACGCTGACCTTCATCGCGAGCAGGTCACCATCGACCGCTTCCTCGCCAAGTTCCCCGGAGCCACGGCCGAGAAGTTGGAGCGCCACTTCCACGCCGACTTCGCGATCCTCAGCGCCAAGGGCAAGACCGTCCTCTACGTCGAGGTGAAGGAGCGCTTCTGCTCCCGCCGCCGCTACAGCACGTACTGGATCGGGGAGTCCCGCCTTCAGCGCCTCGCCCGCACCGCTCTCCGCGACGGCGTGGAGCCCCTCCTGCTCGTGCAGTGGACGGACGGGCTCGGCTACGTCGACCCCCGTGTCGCGCTGGAGAACTCGACCATCTCCATCGGCGGGCGCACCGACCGCAACGACGAGCGCGACGTCGAGCGCATGGCCTCGTTCCCCTTCAGCCTCTTCACCTTCATCTGACCAAGGAGACCCTCTTGCTGCTTCGCTCACTCATCGAGCCCCTGCTGCTCCAGAACGAGATCGACGCGGGCTACATCACCGTCCGCAGTCATCCCGACGACGCGGACCTGAAGATCCTCAACTACACCGACAACGCCCAGTACGACGACCACTGGACGCCCGCCACGCTGCAGTGCCGGGGGCTCATCGTCCACGGCAAGACGTGGGAGACCGCCGTCGTCCGTGCACGCCCGTTCGACAAGTTCTTCAACCTCGGTCAGGCGTGGGCCCCGACCCTCTTCCCGGACACGTGGGTGACCGCGTACGACAAGATGGACGGCTCGCTGGGCATCCTCTACGTCGCGCCCGACGGGCTGCTCTCCGTGGCCACCAGAGGCGCGTTCACGTCCGAGCAGGCCCTTCATGCCACCCGTGTCTACCGGGAGCGCTACGCGGGCAAGTGGCACGAGGAGTCGGCCAATCTGGGGATCCTCACGTACCTCTTCGAGATCATCTACCCGGAGAACCGCGTCGTCCTCAACTACGGCGAGCAGGACGACCTCGTGCTCCTCGGCTGCCGGAAGATCAGCACCGGCCTGACCGACACCCCGAAGTTCGTCAGGGATGTCGACGGCTGGCCCGGGCCCATCACGGAGACGCTTCATCGCGGGTCCATGGCTGAGGTCATGGCGGCTCCGGACCGGAAGAACGCCGAGGGGATGGTCCTCGTCCTGAACGGCTCCGAGGAGCGTGTGAAGGTCAAGCAGGAGGACTACGTCGCCCTGCACCGGATCATCTTCGGCCTCAACGAGCGTGTCATCTGGACGCACATGGCCGTCGCCGCGTGCAAGGACCTCATCACTGAGCCCAACCACTGGGGCTCGTACCTGCGCATGGACCCGGCCGACGCAGCCGCGTCCCTCGCTCTCGGCGACGACTGGCTCGCCGGGCTCGTCGCGGGCGGCAAGGTCCCCGACGAGGTGTTCCCGTGGATCGAGGCGACCACCCGCAGGATCGCGGCCGAGCGCCGCAACCTGTTCCGGCACGGGCTCGGACTGGCGGAGTCAGTACGGGACATGTCGCCCTTCGAGCAGCACGCCGCTCTGCGGCACCACCCACTCGTCAAGGAGGTCCTGCACTACGTCCGCACGGGCGACCCCGACCGCCTCCGTATCCGTTCATGGGCGGAGAGCCAGCCCGAGGGCAACCGACCCTTCACCTACACCGCAGCAGCCTGAAAGGACCACCATGACCGACCTCATCATCACCCGGGGACTCCCCGGCTCGGGCAAGACCACCTTCGCCAAGAGCCTCGTCCAGTCGACGAATCATCCGATGCAGCGGGTCAACCGCGACGACCTGCGCGAGATGCGCTTCGGCAAGACCCACGGCCTGACCAAGGAGCAGGAGGAGCAGATCACCACCCTTGCCAAGGCGCAGGTCTCCGGGGCTCTGAAGGCGGGCATCAGCGTCGTCATCGACGACACCAACCTCAACAAGATGACCGTGAAGCAGTGGCAGCGCATGGCGTTCGACCACGACGCCGACTTCCGCTCGGTCGACTTCGAGATCCCCGTCGAGAAGTGCATCGCGTGGTCCATGCACCGCTGGTACGAGGGCGGGCGCAAGGTGCCGGAGGACGCCATCCGGAAGATGCACAAGCGCTACTTCAAGAACGGGGAGTTCCCGCTCCTGCCCGAGATCGAGACCCCGCCGGTCGAGCCGTACGTCGCGCCGAAGGGGAAGCCGGAGGCCTATGTCGTCGACATCGACGGGACGCTCACGCTGGGCCCGCACAACCGTGGTCCGTTCCAGTGGCACAAGGTCGAGCAGGACCTCCCGAACGCGGCAGTCATCGACGTCGTCAACAACCTGTGGTCGGGCGGCGACGAGATCATTTTCCTGTCCGGCCGCAGTGAGGAGGCCCGTGCGGGCACCAAGCGCTGGCTGGAGAAGCACACGCTGGTGTCGGCCCCCCTCTACATGCGCCCGGCGGGGGACTGGCGACGCGACGACATCGTCAAGCAGGAGTTGTTCGACCTGCACGTCCGCTACGACTACCACGTCCTCGGCGTCTTCGACGACCGTGCGCAGGTCGTCCGGCAGTGGCGTCGCATCGGGCTCCCGGTGTTTCAGGTCGCGGACGGTGACTTCTGATGGGCCCCGTCGACCGAGAGATCGCGGCCATCAAGAAGGTCATCGGCATGTTCCAGCCGGGCCTGCAGTACACCGCCGTGCAGATCCGCCAGATCGCCGGGTACGCCATCGCGGAGTACGAGCGAGAGGCCGAGAAGCAGGAGCGCCAGAAGGCGGCTCAGCAGGTCGTCAAGAACGCGCTGAAGGTCAAGGGCACCAAGGTCCACATCGGTGGCGTCACGCTCCACAACGTCCACCTGCCCTTCACCTGCCACGGCGAGACGTGCTGGATCCACAAGCCCTCCGCGCACCACATGCGGAACTGGGACGTCTCGTGGCGCGCAGACCGCCACATGCTGGAGCGCCACTGCCCCGAGCACGGCGTCGGTCATCCGGACCCGGACCAGCCCCTCTGGGACTGGACCCACGGATGCTGCGGCTGCTGCCTCGGTACCCACTACGCCCCAATCTCGGACATTTCATCCGAAAATGCGGCGTCAACCGTATCGGGTGAGCAGATTGCCTGATACGATTGTCGAAGACGCCTCAGGGAGAGTCGCCACCCACGTGGGTCGGTTTCTCGCCCTTCCGGTGTCACGGACCAACCTCAGCAAGGACCTCGCGGGCTTCTTCACCGAAGTCCTCGACGACGAGGATCACGACCAGATCCACAACCTCGTCAACTCGCTCATCGTGAACGTCCTCGACGCGCACCTCGACAACGCCTACTGGCAGGGTCGTAGGACCGGACACGGCGAGCACCACGGCACCATCCCCGGTGTCAGCACCACGTGATTCACTCCCATCAGACATCATCAACAGACCCTTCAGGAGCCGTCTTGACCGTTCAGCCCGAGGCCACCACGTACTCGCACTACTCGCCGTTCCCGTCCGAGCCGGAGAACCACTTCCGCGCCATCAAGGGAGAGGTCTTCACGGACAACCAGCAGTTCGTCACGCAGATCGACATCGCCTACCAGATCGGCTTCGCCGGACAGGTGACGAGCGTCCGCCTCAACGTGGCCGTGGACACCGACGAGCACGGCGTGCCGCTCTACGACGGCATGGACGAGGTCAACGCCGCCAAGGCCGATCTGGAGTTCATGCATCAGCACTGGATCGAGTTCTACGCGGCGGCGAAGTCGGCCCTCGAAGAGATCCCGTCAGCCGCCTGACCAACAGCACCACCCGCGAAGCGCTCCAGACACAGTGGTTGTCTGGGGCGCTTCGTGCGTTACGGACAGGTAACGGAATCCGCAAGCCAAGTGCAAGATTCGTATGAAAGGGCTTACATATATCGGCGAGAATTGACATGACAAGCGGCTCCTGCCACGCTGTTTCCAACAGGGTCGACACACAAATTGGAAGAGGAGCCATGGCAGACGAAGTCATCAAGCGTTGTGACTTGCTGGTCGGGCGGGGCCGGAACCGGAAGCCACACGGTGAGGTCATCGAGGACGGCCAGAGCACGAAGTTCCGAGTGAACGGCAGAGACTACGAGGCGGACCTGTGCACCGAGCACCGCGCCGCGCTGACCGAGGCGGTGTCCGACTTCATCGCGGTCTCCCGTCGATCTGGCACCAGCCTCCCGAGGAACGCACGAGGCCGCGCAGTGATGCGGGCCAAGGGTGGGGTGATGTTCACGACCAAGGACGTCCGGCGCTGGCTGGAGGACGAGGCCGCAGCAGGCAGAGGTGAAGCGCCCTCCCCCTCGGGGCGTATCCCGAACTCCGACATCGAGCGGTACAAGATGGCCAACGGCCTCGCCTGACCACCCGACGACAGAAGCCCCGATCCGAACCGGATCGGGGCTTCTGCGTTACCTGCATCAGGACGAAGAGACGACCGCCGTCACAGTGTCCACGACGGGGTCGACGACCGGCGTGGTCACCTCGGGAACCGGAACCGCCGGAACCGGAACATCGACCGGAGGGAGGGACACCTCGGGGATAGGGACGACGGGGACCGACGGCAGCGTGACCGGCGGGTTGGTGATGACCTTGGTGACCGACTTCGTGATCTTCTTCGGGAGGCTCGTGACCTTGGCAACCGCCTGCTGCGCTGCCTGCGCGGGGAGGGTCTTGGCGGGCTTGCTGATGTTCTTGACGGCCTTGTACGTGAGACTGGACATCTTCTCGGTGTGGTGGGAGGCCTTGGGCTTCTCGCCGCTCGCTGGCAAGGAGACCAGCACCCACAGGGGAGTGGTGATGGCTTCGATCCCCGCGCTCACCGACGGCTTGCGCTCTTCAGCCTGCCGGAGGGTGGGGGTGCTCGTGATGGCCTCGGCCGTTCTCTTGGCCGCGCTGGCGCTCAGGTGACCGCTCGCCGCCGGGGCAACCGCGCCGCTCCGGTTGCTGGTCATTTGCTGCGCGGCGTACGCGGCCGAGCCGACGAGCATGCTGGCTGCCACAGGGAGGGCCGCGCGGCGAAGGCGCTGGGTGGTTCGACGGGGGGCGGCATGCCTCGGCGCATAGTGCGCGAAGTGGACCTCGTCCTCCTCGTCGACCTCTTCGTGCCCGCACGCGGCGGGGAGGAAGGCGATCTGACCTGTCTCATCTACGACCGTGTCGATGAGTCCGAACTCGGAGGCCCACAGGATGAACGCATCCGTGGTGTTGGCGAGCCGCGTGTTGCGGTCCTCGGTGCTTTCCTCGGGACGGTGGGTGAATGGCATGTGCGCGCGTCTCTCTTGGCTGGTGGGGGGAAAGCGGAGGCCCCCGCCGGGCTGCTTCAGCGGAGATGAGAGGGGTGTGCACGTTGCTTCCAAGACCCCACTGGAGAGTCGTGCGAGTGGAACCATACGTCCGCTTTGTGGTACTCGCAAGTTTTTGCGGGAGCGACCTACGGAATGGGTATGTCCCGGCGTCGGCTGGAGTAGGCAATCAGATCGTGTGATACAGTTGACGAACTGCGGACCGATCAGGCCGTGGCGGGCCTCTAGCCCAACGGCAGAGGCGACGGACTCAAAATCCGTTCAGTCCGGGTTCGAATCCCGGGGGGCCCACTCTCGACACAGCGGACAAGGCTTAGGCCCGTAACCAACCGGGATGGGAAGCGCGTGGCTGACCAGTCGAGAACACGGGGCGCAATAGGCTTCGACGGCAGGTAGGACCGCATGCGGAACCGGCCGGAGACGGGTTCGACTCCCGAGCGCTCCACGCAGAGGTGCAATCCTTCCCGCACCAACCCGACGGCCTCTACAGCCGCGAGCGAGTATCGGGCGATCAAGGGTGGAAGGCGCGGCAGCGCGAGGGCTGCCACCTTGGTGTGTATCTCAGATGGCAGAGAGTCCGGCTGTTAACCGGAAGGTCGCAGGTTCGAGCCCTGCCGCACCAGCGCAGCACGGCACTTCCCGTAGCGGGCCACCACGAGCCGCTGGCACAAGACCGTGCAGCACTGGACCCGTACCTCAGTTGGTAGAGGGGCGGACTCTTAATCCGAAGGTCGCTGGTTCGAGCCCAGCCGGGTCCACCTTGTGTCAAGCACTTCGACGGTGTAGCATTACAGCATGCGAGTCGAGCAGATCATCCACACCGGCACGGTCCAGACGACTGGAGACCTGACCGGCAACGAGCGGTTCCTTCGTGTGGGCCCGCCCTTCTTCACCGTGCGGATCGACCCGGGCGAAGAGGCAGTGGTCGAGAACCCCGAGACGTGGGTCGAGCCCCTGCAGAGCGACGTGGTCGTCGACCGCCTCGTCGAGGCCTATCGTGAGTGGCTAATCAGCCAGCGGTAACCGATACCATGGAACCACTTGTCGCGTCAATTCAGGTGGTTCGATGCTCAACTCCGCGCAGTTCTCTCAGCCCGCGCTCCCCGGCATGGACGATGCTCCCCGGGTCGAGCGCGCGAAGGCTGCCCTGCCCTTCGTCGAGCACGCCCGCAGCAAGTGGTCGGGGGCCATCCCGGGCCAGCAGGTCATGGGTGTCCACGACCTCGGCGGTGACGGTCCCCGCAAGGTGACCTACGAGGTCGACAAGACCGGCATGGTCAACGAGAACGTGCTGATCCACGACGGCGAGCACGTCAAGGCGGGCGCGCGGATGAGTGGCCCGGCCACCACCGGCCCCGAGCAGCACCTCTTCGACTCCAAGCCCGCGCGCTTCATGTACGGCACCCACGGTGGCGCGCTGGCCAACAACGTCATCCAGCGCCTCCAGTCGGCGCACGGCCCGGGCCCCTTCGAGATGGAGGGTCACACCACGCCTGAGAGTTGGCTGAAGCACGAGGACGGCTGGAACACGCGGTCCATCGAGAGCGACGTCAACCGCACCAAGGCGCTGCACGAGCACTGGGCCTCCCAGCCGCTTCGGCAGATCCGCACGGACGCCCCCATCCACTCCGCGCAGTCCTCGGGCGAGACGGAGATGGAGAAGCCCTCCAGTCAGGGCCTGCGAGCCTCGCTGCAGAACGGCGAGGAGATCCGCGAGCCCGCGTGGATCATGAAGAAGGCCGGACGGCTCTACGCCCTCGACGCCCACCACCGCATGCACGCGGCCCGTCAGGAGGGTCTGGGGACCTTCCCGGCCCGTGTCTGGGACTGGGACGCCGAGAACCGCCCGGCCAAGGGGAAGCCGAAGGCTGCGCTCTCCGCCATCGCCGCGATGCCCAAGCCCAAGGGTCTCTGATGGTCGCCGTCGACACCCCCACCTACACCTACGACGCCGAGATCCTTCGCTGGGTCGACGGCGACACTGTCGACCTCCGTGTCATCTTGGAGGACGTCACGCAGGACTACGGCTTCCGCTTCTTCGAGCAGCGCAAGAAGTGGGTCGAGGACCGCTTCCGTCTCGCGCGCGTGGACACCCCTGAGCGCGGCCAGCCCAACCACGCCGAGGCGACGGCGTTCTCCACTGCGGCTGCACCTCCTGCGGCCAAGGTGAAGGTGCAGACCTTCCAGTCGCTGCAGGACAAGTACGGTCGGTACCTCGGGCTCGTGGAGCCGCTGCCGGTCGTCCTGCAGTCCGACGGCACGCCGCTCTCCGTCAACCAGATGCTCGTCGACAAGGGGCTGGCGAAGCCGTACTTCGGGGGGACGAAGGCATGACCGAGCAGTGGAACCTCCAGACGAACCTGAAGCCCAAGCCCAACGCGCAGGGGACCCTCTTCTCCGGCGGCAAGAGCCAGATCCCGGCCGAGAAGCGGTACCCCCGGGGCTACACCCCGGAGCGAATGCGTGCGGTGCAGAGCGCCACCATGGTCGAAGGTGCACAGATCTCGCCGAACGTTGGGCCCTACATGGCCACGCGCCACGACGTGCTCTCCAACCTCGCCAGATCTTCCGCTCCCGTCGAGGACATGCGGAAGTTACACGTGCAGGTCGGAAGCCTCACCGAGTCTCAGGAGATGGCAGAGCAGGGCAAGGCCGGGGACTACCGCTCCGGCGGCGGTGGCTGGGGGAGGGCCCGTGTGGCTCTCAACCAGATCCACGGTGACACCGTGATCCATGAACTGGGCCACCACGTCAGCCACACCCAAGGCACTGAGCACTCGGAGTACGCCCTTCCGAGCCAGCGCGGCCGGGAGGAGGGGTTCGCGGACGCCTACGCCGACAAGCACTTCAACCCCCACCCCTCCGCCAAGAAGTTGATGCTCGACGACGACCGCCGAGGAACGCTGCCCTACCTGCCCAGCGACCGGCAGGCGAGTACGCGGTTCGCCAAGGAGCACTTCGCCTCCGGGTACAACGCGATGCGTCCCATGGAGGGTCGCGTCCCCAACGGGGCGGACGAGTCGATGGCGCGCACAGCGGCGCGGGCAAGGCAGGAGATCCACATGGATCGGAACGTCCCCACCCTCCCGGGGCTCTGATGAGCAGCCTGATGAACGCCGACAGCATGAAGCGCCACATCACGGACATGCGGACCTTCGGCTACCCCTTCAACGAGGAGCACAAGCAGAGGCTCCTCAACGAGGACCAGTTCGGCAAGCAGGAGGGTTCGGAGCCCGCCGACGAGCGGCTCTAATTACCCTGATTTTCCCGACTAACGGCCTTCCACTCGGCCCACACCTCGGGGCTGAGGTGCCGGTAGAAGTCGTCGTAGCGGGCCAGATCCTCGCTCTGGACGTCCTGTGCGTCAGCCATCTCCCCAGCGTCTGAGGGCGTTTGCGCAGGTCAGAGGCCTGCCGACACGACACGCCGACGAAGAGCAGTTTGAACCAGTCTCACACCAGATGTCGATCTTCACGGTCGTGCAACCTACCCGCGCGCGCCCCTGTTCCCCGCATCGGGCGAGGCGTCCGTCACCCCCCGCGTGAGCGGGCGTATGCCGTTCAGCCGGCTCGGGCGATCCGGTGCAGGATCGCCGCGGCGGACTCCGCATCCCGGGTCTCGGGCAGCCAGTGCCCCGCGTCGAGCTCGACGAGCTCGTAGTCGCCCGTCACGTGCTCGTGCGTCAGCTCCGCCGCGGTCCGGCCGAGGAACGGGTCGCGCGAGCCCCAGACGTAGGTCGTCGGCACCTCGACCCGGTGCGCCCCGACGCCGGAGTGCCGGGCCGCCCGGTACCAGTTGATCGGCCCCGTGAGCGCCTCGGCGTGACCGAGCCGGACGGCATACCTGCTCCGGTCGGCGGCCGGCAGGCCCGAGCGGGCCATGAGGCCGTCGAAGCGGGCGGCGAGCGCCCGCTCGGGCAGCCGCGGCACCTGGAAGGCCGCCATGTACCAGGACTTGCGCTTCTGCTCGGTGCCGGACCGCCAGGCCCGCGACATCGCGGCCGGGTGCGGCGTCGACAGGACGGTCAGCGACGCGATGCGCGTCGGGTGGTTGCCCGCCACGAGCCACGCGAGGGCGCCGCCCCAGTCGTGGCCGACGAGGTGGACCCGCTCCCGCCCGGAGGCCTCGATGAGGCCGACGACGTCGCCGACGAGCTCGTCGAGGCGGTAGGCGTCCCGGTCGGGTGGGCAGGCCGTGGGGGAGTAGCCGCGCTGGTCCGGGGCGAGGGTGCGCAGGCCCGCCTCGTGCAGCCGGGCGGCGACCCGGTCCCAGCTCGTGCGGTCGGTCGGGAAGCCGTGGAGCAGCACGACGACGTCGCCGTCCAGCGGTCCCGTGTCGGTCACGTCGAAGCGGAGACCGTCGCGGCTGAAGGTCGTGATCCGGCTCTCGAGGGCTCGCATGTGCCCATCGTGCCCCGGCCGGCCGACGCGTGCCCGGCAGGGCACCCGGGTCAGGGTCGTCACCTAGGGGCCAAACCCGAGGCGGCGCGACACCGCGGCAACCTACTGTGGATCCATGCCCGACGTGTCCGACCAGCGCATCCGGCCCGGAGCGGGCCGCGCCTGGTGGCACGTCTCGCGCACCGGGCTGTTCTTCGGTGCCGCCTACTTCCTCACGTCGATGGCCCCGAGCCTGCTGCCGCGCACGTGGTACTACCAGGGCCTCATCAGCGGCCTGTGCGCCGTCGCCGGCTACGCGCTCGGCGTCTTCGTCGCGTGGGTCGTCCGGCGGGTCGCCCGCCTCATCGACCTGCGCGTCACGGTGAGCGGGGAGGCCCGGCACTGGCTGCTCGTCGCCGCACCGGTCTTCGGAGCGGTCGCGGTCCTCGGGCTCACGGTCGCCAACGTGCGCTCGCAGGCGCGCACGGCTGCGGTGGTCCGCCTGACTCCGCTCGACCCGATCGACTGGGCCCTCGCGCTCGCGCTCGCGGCCGTCGTCGCCGTCCTCTTCCTCGCGATCGCGCGTGGTCTGCGCGGCGCCACCCACCAGCTCGCCGAGGCCGCCGGTCACGTGCTGCCCAAGACGATCGCGACGCTCATCGCCGTCGTCGTCGTGGCCCTCGCGGCGGCGTGGGTGACCGACAGCGTGCTCTTCCACCGCGGCATGCAGGCCTTCGCCGGCGTCGCGGCCCAGGTCAACACCGCCCCGACCGGCCGGGCCGCGCCGACGTCGCCGCTGCGGTCGGGCGGTCCGGGGTCCCTCGAGTCGTGGGACAGCCTCGGCTTCCAGGGCCAGATGTTCGTCACGAGCGCGCCGACGCCCGCCCAGATCACCGCGGCGACCGACCGCGGGGCCATCGAGCCGATCCGCGTCTATGCCGGACGCACGCCGGGCCGCACGGTCGACGACGTCGCCGACGCCGTCGTCGCCGAGCTGCAGCGCACGAAGGCGTTCAACCGCCGGGTGCTCGCGGTCTTCACGACGACGGGCACCGGATGGGTCGACGACTGGTCGGCCCAGTCCGTCGAGTACCTCAGCAACGGCGACAGCGCGATCGCCGCGATGCAGTACTCCTACCTGCCCAGCGCGATGTCGATGATGACCGACCGCGACACCCCTCGCGAGGCGGGCAAGGCGCTCTTCGACAAGGTGTATGCCGTGTGGCGCACGCTGCCGCCCGACGACCGTCCGCAGCTCGTCGTCGGCGGGGAGTCGCTCGGGTCCTACGGCGGCCAGGCGGCCTTCACCGACGCGGACGACATGCTGGCGCGTGCCCAGGGTGGCGTCTGGGTCGGCACCCCGAGCTTCACCGACATCGCGGAGTCGCTGACGGCCCGGCGCAACGAGGGGTCGCCCGAGATCGTCCCGGTCGTCGACGCGGGCCTGCACATCCGCTTCGCCGCGAGCGGCGACCAGCTGACCCACGACTACTACGGTCGCGACTACGGCGCGTGGGACTTCCCGCGCTTCGTCTACGCCCAGCACCCGTCCGACCCCGTCGTCTGGTGGAACCCGGCCCTGCTCGGTGCCGAGCCCGACTGGCTGCGCGAGCCGCGGGGTCACGACGTCAACCCCGACGTCACGTGGATCCCCTTCGTGACGTTCTGGCAGCTGACGACCGACATGGCCGTCGGCCACGACCCGCCCGACGGCTACGGCCACCGCTACGGTCCCGAGCTCGTCCCGGCGTGGGGCTCGGTCCTCGGCGGCTCGCCCACCGACGACTACTCGAAGCTCGTCGCGGGGATCGAGGAGACGGTCTCTCGGGTCGAGTGAGGGCGGCTCCTCGCCTGACCTACGCTCGGACCGTGCCAGCACAGCGTTTCCACGGGCAGATCGCGGGCGTCGGCTCCACGTCCGGCGTCCGGGTCGTCATCGGGTCGTGGCTGCGCACGCCACTCGGCTCGTTCGGCGACGCGATGGTCGAGACGGCCGGTGGGCACCGCGTGCTCGTCGCGCCGACCCCGGAGGTCGCGGCGTTCATCGGGGCGACGTACGCCTTCGACGAGGTGCGCCTCGAGCCGATCACCGTGCGCGCCGGACGCGACCACTGGCAGGTCACGTCGTCCTCCCTCTCGCTCGACCTCACGGTCGGAGGGCGTATGCCGCTCGGCCGGCTCCTGCGGGTCGTGCCCGCGCGCGTCGCGTCGAGTCCCGCGTGGGCGACGGTCGTCGACCCCGTCGCCCGGGTCGTCCTGCGCGGGGTCCGCACCCGCGGCACGGCGCTCGAGGGCCGTCAGGAGTTCTACGGAGCCATCGACCTGCACGCCGTGACGGCGCTCGACGGGCGCTTCGACGGTGCGGCGCTGGGTGCTCTCGCGCCGGTGGACCCACCCTGCCGGTTCGGCTTCTCGTCGACGCCTCGCCGCCCGTCGGTGACGTCGGTCGTGACGACCGTGGTCACCGGCGACGAAACGAGCACCCTTCAGGCAGAGACGGATCCGAACCGCGCGACGTAGTGCCAGACCCGCTTGAGGGACTGCTCGTCGTGCCGCCCGGCTCGTGAGGCGTCCCCGATGACCTGCGGCGTGACGATGCCGTCGACGGCGAGCGACTCACCGAGCGCGACGAACTCCGGCCCGCGGTAGCCCGGGTGGGCGCGAAGGGTCCCGACATCGAGGCGGTAGCCCGGGTGCCACTCGACGGGCACGCCGAGCCGGAGCGCGTCGGCCTCGACGTCGGTGCCTCGGTAGCCGGGGTCGAGCACGAGTGCCTCGACGTCACGGGCGAGCTCGAGCACCCCGTGGGCGTGGGCCTCGACGTAGTCGTCGAGGAGGTCGTGGTCTGCGGCCTCGGCCTGCTCGCCGAGCGCGAAAGCCGTTGCGGTGCCGAAGTGCTCGGGCTCGAAGACGCTGTCGGGGAAGCAGAACGTCGTCCGCTCGAGCGTGTGCGCCGCGAGCCGCAGATGGGCCGACCCGAAGCGTGGCGCGGCGCCGTACGGGCGCCGGTGCAGGTCGAGTGCGCCGTACTTCGGCCGGAGCGCCGGCTCGGCGTCGTCGTACGCGCCGCCGAAGATCCGGCTCTCCCAGCGCCACCGGTCACCGCCGGGGTGCGCCGTCAGCCCGCCGTTGCCCGTGCCCGTCTCGAACTGGGAGCGGTAGACACCGTCGCGGGCCAGGACGGCGAGGATCGGCTCGCCGCGCACGAGCCGGTCCGGGTGGAAGTTGAGGGTGACGCGCAGCGTCGGGTCGAGCGGGCGTCCCGTCGAGAGGCCGCGCACGTGCTCGAGCGCCCTCGTGACGGCGGTGGGCTGGGTGGGCACGACGTCATCCTCACACCCGCGACCCGGCACCAGGGGGTAGGAATGGGGCATGGGCACGATGATCGACCTCCCCGAGCACGACCTCACCGCGTACCGCGCCGACCCGCCCGGGACACCCCGCGGCGCCGTGGTCGTCATCCAGGAGATCTGGGGCCTGGCCGACCACGTCAAGGACGTCACGGACCGCGTCGCCGCGCAGGGCTACGTCGCCGTCGCGCCCGACCTGCTCGGGCACGTCGGCCTGACGCCCGAGGTGGGGGCGCGGATCTTCGAGCTGATGTTCAGCGCGTCGGAGGAGGACCGGCTCGCGGCTCAGCCGCAGATGCGCGCGGCCACCACGCCGGCGCGACAGCCGGAGTTCGCCGCGTGGGCCGTGCCGGCCCTGCGCGCGGTCGTCGACGCGCTCGTCGACGAGCCGGGCGTCGACGGCCGGGTGGGCGTCGTCGGCTTCTGCTTCGGCGGGACGTACGCCTTCGCCCTCGCGGCTGCCGACCCGCGGCTGCGCGCGGCCGTGCCCTTCTACGGCCACTTCCCCGAGAACGCCGACCCCGCGACGATCGGGTGCCCCGTCCTCGCCTTCTACGGCGAGGACGACCACGGCATCACCGACGGGGTGCCCGAGCTCGAGTCACGGATGGAGCAGGCGGGCGTCGACTTCACGGCGCGCGTCTACCACGGCGTCGGGCACGCCTTCTTCAACGACACCTCGCCGTCGAAGTACAACGCCGAGGTCGCCGCCGACGCGTGGGGCCGGACGCTCGCCTTCTTCGACGAGCACCTGCCGTCGTGACCGGCTGCCGGGTCGTCGCGCCCCTCCGCGCCGGGATCTCACAGCCGGTTCGGTCCCCGGCTGCCCTTCGTGGGAGCAATGCTGGGGCATGACCGAATCCGACTCCGCACCTGACTCCACGCCGGACGCCATGCCTGACGCCACGCCCGACGCCGGGCCGAGCTCCGGGCCGCTCGTCCTCGGCCCGATGCTGCGCTACATCGGCGAGACCGATGCGACGGTGTGGGTCGAGACGTCCGCTCGGGGAGTCGTCGCGGTGCACGCCGACGGTCGCGACTGGACGGCTCCGACCTTCGCCGTCAAGGGCCACCACTACGCGCTCGTCGTCGTCGACGGCCTCGAGCCGGGCGGCTCGTGGGACTACACCGTCACCGTCGACGACGCACCGGTCTGGCCGCAGCCTGACAGCGCCTTCCCCCCGCCACGCATCCGCACCATCGACCGCGGTCGACCCACGCGGCTGCTCTTCGGGTCCTGCCGCACCACCGTGCCGCACGACCGCGAGGGTCACCGCACCAACGGCGTCGACGCGCTGCGCACGCTCGCGCTCGCCCTGGCCCGGGGCGAGGAGATGTGGCCCGACCTCGTGGCCTTCCTCGGTGACCAGGTCTACGCCGACGAGACGTCCGAGGCGATGCGCGAGTTCATCGCCGCCCGCCGCGACATCACCGAGCCGCCGGGGGAGGAGATCAAGGACTACGAGGAGTACTCCCACCTCTACGGGCTCGCCTGGGGCGACGCGGCGAACCGCTGGCTCCTCTCGACGGTGCCGAGCTGCATGATCTTCGACGACCACGACATCCGCGACGACTGGAACACGTCGTGGACCTGGCACGAGGAGATCAACCGCACCCCCTGGTGGCACGAGCGGCTCATGGGCGGCCTCTCCTCGTACTGGGTCTACCAGCACATCGGCAACCTCTCGCCGGCGCAGCTCGCCGACGACGAGATCTACGCGCAGGTCCTCGCCGGCGCCGACCGTGACGGGGAGGAGCTCGACCTGACCGAGGCGGTCTTCGACCTCGCCCGCCGTTCCGACCGCCACCCCGAGGTCTACCGCTGGAGCTTCCGGCGCGACCTCGGCGACGTCCGCCTCGTCGTCGTCGACTCGCGCGCCGCCCGGGTCCTCGAGCCGACGCACCGCTCGATGCTCGACCCCGACGAGATGAGCTGGCTCGACGAGCAGCTGACCGGCGACGTCGAGCACCTGCTCATCGGGACGTCCCTGCCGTTCATGCTGCCTCCCGGGCTGCACGACCTCGAGGCGATCGACGAGGTGCTCGCCATGGGCACGCACGGACGGATCATCGCCGACCGGGCCGAGAAGGTCCGGCAGTCCATCGACCTCGAGCACTGGGCAGCCTTCAACGACGGTTTCGTCGAGGTCTTCGACATGGTCATGCAGGTGGCGAGGGGTGAGCGCGGTGCGGCTCCGGCCAGCGTCGTCTTCCTCTCCGGCGACGTCCACAACTCCTACGTCGCGGAAGTCGTCGACGCGAGGACCCGCCACGGTGCGACGTCCCGTGTCATCCAGGCCGTCTGCTCACCGATCCGCAACCCGATGCCGCGGATGGTGCGCGTCATGATGTCCGCCTTCGCCCGCGGACTCGTGCGCCCCATGCGGTTCGTCGCCGAGCGCTCGAAGCACGTGCCCGACCCGGCCTACCCGTGGGCCGTCACCGACGGTCCGTGGTTCGACAACTGTCTCGCCGAGCTCACCGTCCAGGGCCGGGACCTCTCGATCGTCTGGCGCGGCGGCGAGATCCGCGACGGCGACGACGCCCACCCCGTGCTCACCACGGTGTCGAGCGTGCGCATCCCTGCAGCAGGCTGACGGGATGGCCGTGGACGAGGTCGAACGGCGGATCGCGCTGGCGGGCAAGGCGGTCCGGGCGTATGCCGCGAACCCCAAGGTCGCTGCTGCGCTCATCGGCGGGTCCGTGGCGCGCGGGCTCGCCGACGCGTCGTCCGACATCGAGCTCGACGTCTACTGGTCCTCCCCGCCGACCGTCGCCGACCGCCAGGCGGCGATCGAGGGCGTCGGGCTCACCCGCGTGTATGCGGAGGAGGACGACCACGAGTGGGCCGACGGCCTGCTCGTCGGCGGCGTCAAGACCGACGTCAGCGGCTTCGTCACGTCG
Source organism: Terracoccus sp. 273MFTsu3.1 (assembly GCF_000383675.1). Taxonomy (GTDB): domain Bacteria; phylum Actinomycetota; class Actinomycetes; order Actinomycetales; family Dermatophilaceae; genus Terrabacter. Next base: position 940,184 of record NZ_KB911820.1, read on the forward strand.
ACCATCGACACCTATCTCGACCGCGTCCTCGCAGGCGACACCGACGCGGAGCTCCAGGTGCGCGTCACGGCCGTGCGCGACGGCATACCCCTGCACGGCCACCGGGTCATCGAGGCGTGGCGGACCCGGTGCGACCGCTACCCGGAGCCGCTGGCCGTCGCCCAGGTGCTCGAGGCCCTCGACCTGAGGCCCCGCGAGCGGCTCGAGATGCTCGCGGCCCGGGACGACGTCGTGCTGCTCCACCGCGACCTGCTCGACGGCGTGCAGGGGGTGCTCGACGCGCTCTTCGCGGTCAACCGGGTGTGGATGCCCCATCCCTTCCACAAGTGGCTGGACCGTGAGGCGACGCTGCTCGCCCACCGCCCCGACCGTCTCGTCGAGCGCATCCGGTCGCTCCTCGTCGCGTCCCCGCACGACGCGGTCGCGACGCTGGTCGCCCTCGTCGAGGAGACGTACGACCTCGCGCACGGGCGGGTGCCCGAGGCCGACGTCGGCCCGTTGCGGGCGGCGTTCGAGCAGCGACGCGTCATCGGGACCTAGCGTCGGCGGCCGGGCGGTGGCCCGGCCGCGCCTCAGGTCACCCGGACGAGCAGGATGCGGTCGTCCCCCACCCCCGGGCTCTGCCGCCCGTCGCGGTTGCTCGTCGTCACGAGGAGGGTGTCCGGTCCGACGGTGAGCACGCTGCGCAGCCGCCCGTAGCGACCGACGAGGAAGTCCTGCGGCGTCGCCGCGGTCCCGGCGCCGTCGAGCGGGATCCGCCACAGCCGCTGCCCGCGAAGCGCCGCCATCCAGACCGACCCCCGGGCGATCGCGATCCCGCTCGGTGAGTCCTCCGGCGGGCCCCATTCGGCAACGGGACCCGTGACACCCGCCCGACTCGTGCGCCCCTCCGTCTGCGGCCAGCCGTAGTTGCGGCCGGGGCGGATGAGGTTGAGCTCGTCCTCGCTGTGGTCACCGAACTCGGAGGCCCACAGGCGCCCGGCTGCGTCCCACGCGATGCCCTGGACGTTGCGGTGGCCGTAGGACCACACGAGCGTCCCGAACGGGTTGCCGGGGGCCGGACGTCCGGCGGTCGTCATCCGCAGGATCTTGCCTCCGAGCGAACCGGTGTCCTGGGCCAGGGCCGGCTGCTGCGCCTCGCCCGTCGTGGCATAGAGGTAGCCGTCCGGTCCGAAGGCGAGACGACCACCGTCGTGGTGCACGTTGTGGGGGATGCCCGTGACGAGCACCCGCGGCGTGCCGAGCTGCCTGCCGGCAGGTGCGGAGGAGTCCCACGGGATCGCCGCGATGCGGTTGTCGTCCGCGGTGGAGTAGTACGTGTAGACGAGGTGGTCGCGGGTGAAGGCGGGCGAGACGGCGATGCCGAGCAGGCCGGCCTCACCCTGCTGTGCGACGTTCGAGACGACGCCCGGGACCGTGCCGACCCGGTCCAGCCGGGCGGCTGCGACGTCGAGGCGGTAGATCCGGAAGCTGTCACGCGCCGAGACGAGGACGGTCCCGTCGGGCAGCCGGGCCAGACCCCACGGCACGTCGATCCCGGTGGCCAGGGTGCGCACCACCGTCGCCGTGCCGGTCGGCCGGCCCGGGGCCGACGCGGGTGGCACGGTCGTCGGGGTGGCCGGCCCGGTCGAGGTCGCCGAGGGCGTACGCGTCGTCCCCGTCGTCGAGGAGGTGGTCGTCGCGCTCGTCGTCGCGCTCGTCGTCGCGACCGTCGAGGCTGCCGATGACGACGTCGATGACGTGTCCGCCGTGGTGGCACCGGCGGGGCCCGGGTGCCGGTGGAGCAGGCGGCCGCGGAGAGCGCGGTCAGACCGAGGGCGACGGTCGCAGCGAGCGTCCTCCGCCTCGTGCGCCTCGAGGGCGTCGTGTGCATCGGCATGGGCACCTCCGGTGCCGACGCTAGCCAGCGCGCCTGTGGGAGGACACAGGTGCGCTCGACGGTGAGCGCGTCATCGGGGCGGGGAACAATCGGGCCAGCCCCAGAGTTGAGTCGAGTGAACGCAAGATTTGCGAGTCCGGTTTTGACAATCACGTCGGAGCGGGAGCAGATTGAGCGAGGACCTGTTTCACCCGGACCACCAGCACCACGGTCTCCACCTAGATCATCAAGGAGTCACCCATGGCACGTGCCGTCGGAATCGACCTCGGTACCACCAACTCGGCCGTCTCCGTCCTCGAGGGCGGCGAGCCGAGCATCATCGCGAACGCCGAGGGCGGGCGGACCACTCCCTCCGTCGTCGCGTTCTCCAAGAACGGCGAGGTTCTCGTCGGCGAGGTCGCCAAGCGTCAGGCCGTCACGAACGTCGACCGCACGATCCGCTCGGTCAAGCGCCACATGGGCACCGACTGGAAGTCGCCCGAGATCGACGGCAAGACGTACACCGCCCAGGAGATCAGCGCGCGCATCCTCCAGAAGCTCAAGCGCGACGCGGAGTCCTACCTCGGTGAGACCGTCACCGACGCCGTCATCACGGTGCCCGCCTACTTCGACGACGCGGAGCGCCAGGCCACGAAGGAGGCCGGCGAGATCGCGGGCCTCAACGTCCTGCGCATCGTCAACGAGCCCACCGCGGCCGCGCTGGCCTACGGTCTCGACAAGGGCAAGGAGGACGAGCTCATCCTCGTCTTCGACCTCGGCGGCGGCACGTTCGACGTGTCCCTCCTCGAGGTCGGCAAGGACGCCGAGGACGGCTTCGCCACGATCCAGGTGCGCGCCACCAACGGCGACAACCACCTCGGTGGTGACGACTGGGACGACGTCGTCGTCCAGCACCTCATCACCCAGGTGAAGAACAAGACGGGCCAGGACCTGTCCAAGGACAAGATCGCGATGCAGCGCCTCCGTGACGAGGCCGAGCGCGCCAAGAAGGAGCTCTCGACCGCGACGAGCACCAACATCTCGGCGCAGTACATCTCGATGACGCCCGAGGGTCCGATCCACCTCGACGAGAACCTCACCCGCGCGCAGTTCGAGCAGATGACCAAGTCGCTCCTCGACCGCACCAAGGCTCCGTTCCACAAGGTCATCGAGGACGCCGGCATCAAGGTCGCCGACATCGACCACGTCGTGCTCGTCGGCGGCTCCACCCGCATGCCGGCCGTCACCGCGCTCGTCACCGAGCTGACCGGCGGCAAGGCCCCCAACAAGGGCGTCAACCCCGACGAGGTCGTCGCCATGGGCGCGAGCCTGCAGGCCGGCGTCCTCAAGGGTGAGCGCAAGGACGTCCTGCTCATCGACGTCACGCCGCTCTCGCTCGGCATCGAGACCAAGGGTGGCCTGTTCACCAAGCTCATCGAGCGCAACACCGCGATCCCGACGAAGCGCTCCGAGATCTTCAGCACCGCCGACGACAACCAGCCGTCGGTCCTCATCCAGGTCTTCCAGGGTGAGCGCGAGATCGCGCAGCACAACAAGTCGCTCGGCACCTTCGAGCTGACCGGCATCGCGCCGGCGCCGCGTGGTGTGCCGAAGATCGAGGTCACCTTCGACATCGACGCCAACGGCATCGTCAACGTCTCCGCCAAGGACCAGGGCACCGGCAAGGAGCAGAAGATGACGATCACCGGCGGCTCGGCCCTGTCGAAGGAGGAGATCGACAAGATGGTCAAGGACGCCGAGGCGCACGCCGACGAGGACAGGAAGCGTCGCGAGGAGGCCGAGGTCAGGAACCAGGCCGAGCAGCTCGTCTTCTCGACCGAGTCCTTCCTCAAGGAGTCGGGCGACAAGGTCCCGGCCGACGTCAAGACGCCGGTCGAGGAGTCCCTCGCCGACCTCAAGGCCGCCATCGCCGAGGGGTCCGAGGCCAGCGCCGACGACATCAAGGCCAAGGTCGAGGACCTCAACACCAAGTCGCAGGCCATGGGCCAGGCGGTGTACGCCACCGAGCAGGCCTCCGCGAACGCCGCGGGCGCAGCCGGGGCCCAGGACGGCGCCCCCGCCGACGGCACGACGCCCGACGGGTCCGGCGCGTCCGACGACGACGTGGTCGACGCCGAGGTCGTCGACGACGAAGAGGCCAAGGACGCCAAGTGACCGAGTCCCCGAAGCACGGCACGCCAGGCGAGCAGCCTGACGTGACCGCGACGGGCGCGACGGGTGCCGGCGGCGACGCCGCCGGCACCCCGCCGCGGGCAGACTCCGCCCACGGCGAGCGCCACCACACGTACTACGAGGGCGGTCCCGGCGCGTCGTCCGAGCCCGGTGGTGAGGACGAGTTCGACCACACCTCAACCGATTCCAACGAGACCGGCGGCGCCGAGCAGTCCTCGGAGACCGAGGGCGTGGCCCTCGCCGAGGAGGACACCATGGCGGCGACGCTGCTCGCCGACCTGCAGCGGCTGCAGGCCGAGTACGTCAACTACAAGAAGCGCGTCGACCGCGACCGTGAGGTCATCCGTCACACCGCGGTCGGCAGCGTCGTCGAGTCCCTGCTCCCGGTCCTCGACGACATCCACATGGCCCGCCAGGCCGGCGACCTCGCCGGAGGCCCCTTCGCCGCGATCGCCGACAAGCTCGAGGCGACCCTCGGTCGCTTCGGCGTCGAGCGGGTCGGCGAGGCCGGTCAGGAGTTCGACCCCAACGTGCACGAGGCCCTCATGCACGTCGAGGCCGAGCTGCCCGAGGGTGCGACGGGCACGACCGTCGTCCAGGTGCTCCAGCCCGGCTACCGCATCGGCGACCGGCTCGTCCGCGCCGCCCGGGTCTCGGTTGCCGACCCTGCCTGAGACGTCCGCCGCCGGGCTGCACACGCAGCCCGGCGGCATACCCGATGATGGGAGCAGCGTGAGAGTCACCGTGAACGAGGAGGTGCGCCATGGCTAGTCAGGACTGGTTCGAGAAGGACTTCTACGCGATCCTCGGCGTGCCCCAGGACGCCGACGCCGCGACGATCAAGAAGACGTACCGCAAGGTCGCGCGCACGATGCACCCCGACCACAACGTCGGCGACGCGAAGGCGGAGGAGCGCTTCAAGGAGATCGGCGAGGCGTATGCCGTCCTCTCCGACCCCGAGAAGCGGCGCGAGTACGACGCGATCCGCGCGATGTCGCACGGCGGTGCCCGCTTCACCGCGGGCGGCGCGGGCGGCCAGGGCGCCGGTTTCGAGGACATCTTCTCCGCCTTCGGCGGCGCGGGCGGTCCCGGTGGGCAGCGCGTGCGCTTCGACACCGGTGGCGCCGGCGGGCAGCCGAACCTCGAGGACATCCTCGGGCAGATGTTCGGCGGTGCAGCGCCCGGAGCCGGCTACGGCGGCTACGGCGCGACGGCCGGTCCACGCCCCGGAGCCGACGTCCAGGCCAACACGCGCATCGGCTTCCGCGACGCCGTCGAGGGCTCCACGGTCTCGCTCAGCTCCCCTGACCTCGGTCGCATCAATGCCCGCATCCCCGCGGGCGTCAAGGACGGCCAGCGGATCCGCCTGCGCGGCAAGGGTCGTCAGGGCGACCCCGGCGCGCCCGCCGGTGACCTCATCCTCACGGTGGGGGTCGACAAGCACCCAGTCTACGGACGTGACGGCGACAACCTCACACTGGACCTGCCCGTCACCTTCGCGGAGGCCGCGCTCGGCGCGACCGTCGCGGTCCCGACGCTCGACGGCGGGTCGGTCAAGGTCAAGGTGGCGCCGGGCACCCCGAGCGGCCGGGTCCTCCGGCTCAAGGGACGCGGCGTCAAGCGGGGCGACCACGTGGGCGACCTGCTGGCCCGCGTGCAGGTCGTCGTGCCGCAACGGCTGACCGACGAGGCCCGCGAGGCCATCGAGCGGATGGCTGCGGCCGAGAACGGCCACGACCCCCGGGCCGACCTCTTCCAGCGCGCCCGAGCCTGACGAACGAGGTGACGACGATGGCCCGCAAGAGCGCCCGCCCCGGTGGGCACGACGACGACGCACCCGTCTTCGTCATCTCCGTCGCGGCCGAGCTGGCCGGCATGCACGCGCAGACGCTGCGGCAGTACGACCGGCTCGGCCTCGTGTCGCCGTCGCGCACGCGCGGGGGCGGACGGCGCTACAGCACGCGCGACGTCGAGCTGCTCCGCGAGGTGCAGCGTCTGTCGCAGGAGGGTGTCTCGCTGGCCGGCATCCAGCGCATCCTCGACCTCGAGAACCACGTGACCGCCCTCCGGTCACGGGTCGAGGAGCTCGCCGCCGAGCTGGCGGCGGCCCAGGCTGCGCTGTCGGCCGGCGCCCGGGTCTTCGCGGTCGGTCCACGGGGCGAGGTCGTGGCGGTCCGACCGGGACAGCGCCCGCCTCGCGCCCCGTCCTCGCAGGCACTCGTCGTGTGGCGGCCCGAGCGTTAGGTCTCCGCCTCCCGTGGAGGGGCTCGTGTGTCAGACTGTGCACGCCTCAAGCAGACGGGGCGCGCCGTTGTGGAATGCCGCCGGAGGCAGCTTCTTGACCCCAGCCCGGAGGTCGTGTGACCCCGCACCACCCTGAGGGCGGCCTGCCCGGCGCCCCCACGACGAACGCCTCGACCGTCGGCGTCCCCTCGTCCGCGACGAGCATGCGTGACCTGTTCATGCGCACGGACTGGTCGGCGACCTCGCTGGGCCCGGTCGAGTCCTGGCCCGCCAACCTGCAGATCCTCGTCGACGTCTGCCTGTCGTCGCGCTTCCCCATGCTCGTCTGCTGGGGACCCGACCTGCTCATGCTCTACAACGACGGCTACCGCACCCTCCTCGGCGAGAGCAAGCACCCTGACGCGTGGGCGCGGCCGGTGCGGGACGTCTGGCCCGAGGTCTGGGACGTCATCGGCCCGATGTTCGAGGGGGTCACCAGTGGCGGCCCGGCGACGTGGGTCGAGGACGAGCTCCTCGTCGTCGACCGCGCCGGCTACCTCGAGGAGGCCTACTTCACGTGGTCCTACGGCGCCGTCCACGACGACTCGGGTGCCGTCGTCGGCGTGCTCAACGTCGCCACCGAGACCACGGCGAAGGTGGTGGCCGAACGCCGGGCCGACGTCGCGTCGCGGCTCTTCGCCTCGCTGGCCGGCGCCGAGGACGCCGAGGACGTACGCCGTCGTGCCCTCGACGTGCTCGGCTCGGACGGTTTCGACCACCTCGCGAGCGACCTGCGCTGGTGCGCGCCGGGGGACCCGACTCCTGACGCCGTGGACGGCGAGGGCCGCACGGTGCACGTCGTGCCCGTCGTCGAGCCCGGCCTGCTCGAGCCCACCGCGCACCTGCTGCTCACCGAGAACCCGCGCCGCCCGTGGGACGCCCAGCTCCAGGTCTATGCCGAGCTGTGCGCCGCGCACGTGGCGATGGCGCTGAGCGGCATCCGCCGCCTCCAGGAGGAGCGGCACCGGTCCGAGGCCCTGGCCGAGCTCGACGTCGCCAAGTCCGACTTCTTCGCCAACGTCAGCCACGAGCTGCGCACGCCGCTGACCCTCATCGCCGGACCGGTGCAGGACGCCCTCGCCGCCGACGGTCTCGATCCCGAGCAGCGCCAGCGCTTCGAGCTGATCCGCCGCAACACCGACCGTCTCGCCGGCCTCGTCGACCGCATCCTCGACCTCACGCGGGTCGAGGCCGGAGCCGTCGAGCCGCACTGGGTCCAGGCCGACGTCGAGGAGCTCGTCACGGGCCTCGGCGCGAACTTCCGCCCGGCCATCGAGCGCACGGGTCTCGAGTTCGAGGTGGTGTGCGACGACCTCGACCACGAGGCCTACGTCGACGTCGACATGTTCGAGCGCATCGTGCTCAACCTGCTGTCGAACGCCCTGAAGTTCACGGCGCGCGGACGCATCTCGCTCCACCTGGGCGGCACCGACACCGGGTTCGCCGTCTCGGTCACCGACACCGGCATCGGCATCGCCGAGAAGGACCTCGACCTCGTCTTCGACCGCTTCCGGCAGCTCGACCGCGGCGACGACCGACGCTCGCGCGAGGGCGCCGGCATCGGCCTGTCGCTCGTGCGCCAGCTCGTCGACCTGCTGGGCGGCCGCGTCGCCGTGCAGTCACGTCAGGGCCGGGGGAGCACCTTCACGGTGTCCTTCCCGTGGGGCCGACCCGCGGCACGCGCCGCGCTGCGCCCCTCGATCACGCCGCGGTCGGCCGAGTCCTTCATCCACGAGGCGAGCAGCTGGGTCGTGCGCGACGCGGTCGCGGCCGAGATGCAGGCGTCGTCCGCGGACACCGAGCACGTCCCCGGCCCGATGTCGCCGGCCACTCGGCCGGACGGCGTGCGTCCGACCCTGCTCGTCGTCGAGGACAACCACGACATGCGCGACTACATCGCGCGCCACTGCGTCGTGGACTACGACGTCGTGTCGGTGCGCGACGGGGTCGAGGCCCTCGAGCACCTGCGCGCCCGACGTCCGTCGATCGTCCTCGCCGACGTCATGATGCCGCGCATGGACGGCCTGACCCTCGTGCGCGAGATCCGCGCCGACCCGAGCCTGCGCGACCTGCCCGTCGTCCTGCTCTCCGCGCGGGCCGGTGTCGAGGCCAGCACCACCGGGCTGCTCGAGGGTGCCGACGACTACGTCATCAAGCCGTTCCAGCCCCAGGAGCTCCGCGCGCGCCTGGCCGCCAACCTCGTGCGGGCGCGCTCGCGGTCGCGCGACGCCGCGTGGCTTCGGGCCATCCTCGGCGCCATCCAGGAGCCGTTCGTCGTCGTCGACGCGGAGGGCCTCGTCGTCCAGGTCAACGACGTCTTCACCCGGACCTTCGGCTGGTCGCTCGCCGACGGCCCGCTCGTGCCGCCGTACCCGTGGTGGATCCCGGAGTCGGAGTCGTCCGACGAGCGTCGGCAGCACGAGCGACGCATGGAGCTGCTCCAGTCCGGCCGACCCGTCGAGGACGACCGCTACCGCATCCTTCGGCGCGGGGGCGGTGAGGCCTGGGTCCACGTCCGGTCGGCGAGCGTGTCGGGCACCGCGGAGCACGACGGCTTCGTCATCGTCGTCGTCCGGGACGAGACGCGCGAGCGTGAGTCCCGTCTGCGGCGCGAGCTCGCCGCGCGGATCGCCGTCGACCTCGCCACCGCGGAGGAGCTCGACCAGGTGCTCGCCACGGCCGTCACGGGATTCACCGTGCTCTTCGACGGTGCGGTGACCCTGCGCGTCTCCCCGACGAAGGGGGAGCCGGTCGTGCTGTCCCCCCGTGGACGCGTGGCCGTCGGCGACCTCGAACCGGGAATCCGACAGGGGCTCGACTCCTCGCCGCACCGTCACGACGTCCTCGTCGGCGACAAGCGAGAGGGCCTGCTGCTCCTGCCGACGGCGCACGAGTCGGACTGCCGCGCCTGGGTGCAGTTCGACGAGCCGCGTCTCGTCTCGAGCGACGAGCTCATCGTCGGCGACCTGCTCGCCCAGTCGCTCGGCCAGGCCGTCGACCGTGTCGTGGCGCGGCAGGCGCGCGCGCAGAAGGAGCACCAGCTCGAGCAGGCCATCGAGAGCCACCGGCTCATCGGCCACGCCGTCGGAGTCCTCATCGAGCGCCACCGGATCACGGCGACGCAGAGCTTCGAGATGCTGCGCCAGGCCTCGCTCAACCGCAACGTCAAGCTGCGCGAGATCGCGGCACGTGTCGTCGAGAGCGGGCAGGACCCCGACCAGGCCTGACCGCCGCCGTCGAGTCGCGACCTCCGGGGCCCCGCTCCGGAGGTCGCGTGCGTGCGGCTCTGTGCCGCGGGGGAATTGGTCGCTCCGCCTTTGCCTCGTGTCGTGCTTTGGCCGGAGGTGTCACGGGATGCAACACTGTCCTGCCTCCAAGTTCGCGGGCCTTCCCACGCATACCCTGGAGGCCCCGTGACCGTCCTGCGTCCGGCGACCGCTGCGAACGACGACCGCGGGCTCGACGCCGCGGCGCGGATCACCGCCGCCGCGCGGCTGCTGGTGCGCGCGGAGGACCTCGAGGAGGCGCTCTCGCTCGCCGCGTCCGCCATCGGTGAGGCGCTCCTCGGCGAGGCGGTGATGCGGGTGACCACGACCCAGCACGACGTGCTCGCCGGCGCCTCCGGTGTCGTACCGCCGTCCGCGCTGCCCCCGGCCGTCCGCGAGGTTCTCTCCGGGCCCGTCGACGTCGACGCTGCGACGATGGACCCGGTGGACGCCGGGTCCCCTGGCATCCTCATGGAGTCGTCGGGGATCCATGCCACGTGCCGGGTGTGGGCCGGTGTCGGCCGGACGTCGTCTCCCGGTGTGGCCGAGCGGACCGTCGCGGAGCTGCTCCTGCACTCCCTGGCGCAGGCCGTCGACCGGATCGTCACCGTCGACCGCTTCCGGCAGGACGAGGCCAACCTCGAGCGCGCCGTCGAGAGCCACCGGCTCGTCGGCCAGGCCATGGGCATCCTCATCGAGCGGCACCGGATCGTGTCGGAGGAGGCCTTTGACGTGCTCCGCCGCGCGTCCCAGGACCACAACGTCAAGCTGCGCGAGATCGCCCAGCGCGTCATCGAGACCGGCGCCGAGCCGGACGAGGTCGTCGGTCGGTCCTAGGCTGGACGGGTGAGCCCGACGGACGAGACCCAGCACCTCATCGTGCTGCCGGAACGTGACACCGCCGAGGAGCTCGCCGACCAGCTCGAGGCCGAGGGGCTCGTCGACGTCCGCGTCGTGCGAGAGGCGCTCGCGGGCGAGGACGACTCAGAGGCCCACGAGTGGGCCGTCTACGTGCGCACCCCGCCCGACCCGGCGTATGCCGTCCGCTTCCACGCGCTGGCCGCCGCCCACGACGGCTGGTACGACCCCGACCCGCACGACTGAGGAGTGATGATGGCCCGCGCGTTCCAGGTGACGATCGACAGCAGCGACCCCCGCGCCCTCGGTGGATTCTGGGCCGAGGTCCTCGGCTACGTCGAGGACGCTCCGCCGCCGGGCTTCGCGACGTGGCCCGAGGCGCTCACCGCCTGGGGGCTGCCGCCCGAGCGGCACAACGACGCGTACGCCGTCGTGGACCCCGACGGGGCGGGGCCGCGGGTCTTCCTCCAGAAGGTGCCGGAGGGCAAGACGGCGAAGAACCGCCTGCATCTCGACGTCCGGGTCAGCGGGGTGGCCGGTCCCGCCGAGGGCAAGGGCGAGCAGCTGCACGGTGAGGCCGACCGGCTCGTCGCACTCGGGGCCACGATCGTGCGCGAGACGCTCACGGACGCGGACCACTACCTCGTCATGCAGGACCCCGAGGGCAACGAGTTCTGCCTGACCTGAGCGCGGCTCGTGGCGGGGTCAGCGACCGAGGAGGCGGGCGAGGAAGCCGCGCGGAGGCTCCGTGACCGCGGAGGGGAGCGGCGCGGCCGTCGTCGGCGCCCCACCGAGGGCGGTGGTGACCCTCTCGAGGGCGGCATCGACGTCAGCCATGTCGTAGCCGCGCCGGGCGCTCGTCGTCGGGAACCGGCAGGCGTCCACCTCGGCGACGATCTCGCGGTCGCCGTCGCCCGAGAGCAGCCGCCGGACGAGTCCCTCGATGAGGTCGTCGACGGCGCCCTCGTCATACCCCTGGCGGAACTGGGTCATGCGGAAGCGTGCGGTGCGCAGCTCGTCGGCGATCGCGGTGCGGTCCATCCCGCGAGCCTAGGGGGCGGCCCCGCGTCGGCGCGGCGGCGCGCCCCGCGGCATCCGTCACCCTTCCGACGTCGCTCGAAGTTGAGTGGAATAGACTCAAGTCAGCGCCAGTTGATCCGAGTGAACCGATCCCCTCACCAGGAGTACGCATGGACCTACAGCTGACCAACAAGGCTCAGGAGGCCTTCGCCCAGGCCGCGACGACCGCGACCGGCAAGCACCACCCGAACATCGAGCCGGCACACCTGCTGCTCGCGTTGGCAGCCCAGAGCGGCACGACCACCCCGGCCCTGCTCACCGCCGGAGGCTCGAGCGTCGCCGCCGCGACCGCCGCCGCCGAGCGCGCCATGGCCGCCATGCCGCAGGTCACCGGCGGCGCCCAGCAGCCGCAGCTCTCGGCCACGGCTGGACGCGTCGTCCAGCAGGCTCAGCAGTACATGACGGCGATGGGCGACTCCTACGTCTCCACCGACCACCTCCTGCTCGCGCTCGCGCGCACGGGCCAGTTCGCCCTCGACGCCGACGCGATCGAGGCGGCCATCCCGGGGCTCCGCGGCGGGCGTCCTGTGACGTCCGACAACCCCGAGGGCACCTTCGAGGCGCTGTCGAAGTACGGCACCGACCTCACCGCCCGCGCGCGCGAGGGCAAGCTCGACCCCGTCATCGGCCGTGACGCCGAGATCCGCCGCGTCGTGCAGGTCCTCTCGCGGCGGACGAAGAACAACCCCGTCCTCATCGGCGAGCCCGGCGTCGGCAAGACCGCCGTCGTCGAGGGTCTCGCCCAGCGCATCGTCGAGGGCGACGTGCCCGAGAGCCTGCGCGACAAGACCCTCTACTCGCTCGACCTCGGCTCGATGATCGCCGGGGCCAGGTACCGCGGCGAGTTCGAGGAGCGGCTCAAGGCCGTCCTCGAGGAGATCAAGGGCAGCGACGGCCAGATCGTCACCTTCATCGACGAGATCCACACCGTCGTCGGCGCGGGCGCCGGTGGCGAGGGCGCGATGGACGCCGGCAACATGCTCAAGCCCATGCTCGCCCGTGGCGAGCTGCGCCTCGTCGGCGCGACGACCCTCGACGAGTACCGCAAGCACATCGAGAAGGACGCCGCCCTCGAGCGCCGCTTCCAGCAGGTCTTCGTCGGCGAACCCTCGGTCGAGGACACCATCGCCATCCTCCGCGGGCTCAAGGAGCGCTACGAGGGGCACCACAAGGTGACGATCGCCGACTCGGCGCTCGTCGCGGCGGCCAGCCTCTCCGACCGCTACATCAGCGGGCGCCAGCTGCCCGACAAGGCCATCGACCTCATCGACGAGGCCGCCTCCCGGCTGCGCATGGAGATCGACTCGAGCCCCGTCGAGATCGACGAGCTCCGGCGCGCCGTCGACCGGCTCAAGATGGAGGAGTTCGCCCTCGAGCAGGAGAGCGACGCGGCGAGCAAGGACCGGCTCGAGCGCCTGCGCAAGGACCTCGCCGACCGGTCCGAGGAGCTCGCCGCCCTCAACGCCCGGTGGGAGGCCGAGAAATCCGGGCTCAACGCCGTCGGTGACCTCAAGGCCCGCATCGACGACCTGCGCACCCAGGCCGACCGGCTCCAGCGCGAGGGCGACCTCGGCGCCGCCTCGAAGATCCTCTACGGCGACATCCCGACCCTCGAGAAGCAGCTCGCGACCGCCCAGGAGCGCGAGGCCGCGGCCACGACCGGCGAGGAGGAGCCGATGGTCAAGGAGGAGGTCGGCGCCGACGACATCGCCGACGTCATCTCCGCCTGGACCGGCATCCCCGCCGGCCGGCTCATGGAGGGAGAGTCCGAGAAGCTGCTGCACATGGAGCAGCACATCGGCGCGCGGCTCATCGGCCAGGCCGACGCGGTGCGAGCCGTCTCCGACGCGGTGCGCCGCACCCGCGCCGGCGTCTCCGACCCCGACCGGCCGACGGGCAGCTTCCTCTTCCTCGGGCCCACCGGCGTCGGCAAGACCGAGCTGGCCAAGAGCCTCGCCGACTTCCTCTTCGACGACGAGCGGGCCATGGTGCGCATCGACATGTCGGAGTACTCCGAGCGCCACTCCGTCGCGCGCCTCATCGGTGCGCCCCCCGGCTACGTCGGCTACGAGGAGGGTGGACAGCTCACCGAGGCCGTCCGCCGTCGGCCCTACTCGGTGATCCTCCTCGACGAGGTCGAGAAGGCCCACCCCGAGACGTTCGACATCCTGCTCCAGGTGCTCGACGACGGTCGGCTCACCGACGGCCAGGGCCGCACCGTCGACTTCCGCAACGTCATCCTCGTGCTGACCTCCAACCTCGGGTCGCAGTTCCTCACCGACCCGACCTTGAGCCCTGACGCGCGGCGCGAGTCGGTCATGGGGGTCGTGCGCTCGTCGTTCAAGCCCGAGTTCCTCAACCGGCTCGACGAGGTCGTCGTCTTCGACGCCCTGAGCCGCGACGACCTCGCCCACATCGTCGACCTGCAGGTGCGGGCCTTCGCCGAGCGTCTCTTCGACCGGCGCATCACGCTCGAGGTCACCGACGACGCGCGCCAGTGGCTCGCGGAGCGGGGCTACGACCCGGCCTACGGCGCCCGGCCGCTGCGACGCCTCGTCCAGCGCGAGATCGGCGACCGGCTCGCCCGCGGACTGCTCTCGGGCGAGGTGCGCGACGGCGCGACGGTCACGGTGGGTGTCGAGCCGGACGGCGAGGCGCTCGTCCTCGCCTGACTCGTCACAGCCCTCAGCGGGTGAAGAGCTCTGCGTCCCAGCCGAACTCGCGGGCGGCGGTGACGTTGTCGTCACGGTCGTCGGTGAACCAGACCTCGTCACGGGTCACCACGCGCCCGAGGTCGGCCTCGATGGCGCGGTGGGCGGCGGCATACGCGAGCGGGTCCGGCTTGGCGACGCCGAAGTCGGCGCTGTTGAGCAGGCCGTCGAAGAGCCGGGTGATCCCGAGCAGCTCCATCTCCTGGGGCACGTGGTCGGTGCCGTTGGTGAAGACGTAGGTGCGGTGGCCGCCGGACCGCAGCGCCTCGAGGCGCTCGACCGTCTCGTCGATGACGGTGCCACGGTGCTGACGCCACCGCGCCATGTGCTCGTGCACCCGCGCCGGCTCGGGGACGACCTCCTCGAGCGCGGCGCAGATGGCGGCATACCACTCGTCGAAGGTGCGCCGACCGGTGATCGTCGGCAGGAGCAGCTCGCTGCGGAACGCCGTCGCCGACACGTGCCCCGCGGGCAGCCCGAGCGCTGCCTCGATCGCGGGGTTCGCGTCGCCCGGGGCGAAGTCCCGGACGACGCCGTCGAGGTCGAAGACGTAGGCGGTGTGGTCCCTCACACCGTCGAGTCGCGCTGCTCGCGCTCGTCGGAGGGGGTGGTGTCGGCCGGGTCGAGCGCGTCGGTGCGGTCGGCGCGACGGCTGCTCCGCGTCTCGGCCGGGCGCTCGACGTTGCCCGCCGAGCGCGGCTCGTCCGCCCACGACGCGGTGCCCTCGTTGACGCTCCCGTCGGCGCGGCCGGTCACGACGTCGGCGACCGACGGGCCCTCGCGCTCGCGCCACTCGGCCTCGCGGCGCGACAGCTCGGCCTCATGGGTGTCGAGGCCCTCGTGGCGAGCCGCCAGCTCGCTCTCGCGGCGGCGCAGGTCCTCGTCCCGCAGACCGGCCTCCTCGAGGCGACGCTCGTGGTCGAGGCGCGCGGCCTCGGCGTTCTCCTCGAGCTCGGTGACGCGGGTCGCCTCCTTCTCCTCGCGGCGCAGGCGGGCCCGGCGGCGGGCGGCGGCCGAGACCATGGCCCAGCCGAGCGCGAAGAGCAGGACCGCGGCTGCGCCGTAGACGACGAGCTCGAGCGGCGTCGCGTTGCGCGTGAAGCCGAAGGCCGTGACGGCGACCGTCCCGGCGGCGGCGTGGGTCGCCAGGTAGGCGACGACGCCGACTCCGGCGCCGACCAGCAGCAGGATCACTCCGAGCAGGGCCATGGGTTCGTGCTCCTTCGTCTGGTGGCAGGGTTGTCCCGCCGTGATCGTCCCCGACCCTAGCCATACCCACATTGCCGTGGCGGACCGAGGGGAGAGGCCTCCTCGGTTAGCCTGACCCCCATGCGCATCACGGGAACGCTCGCCGCCGCTGCCCTCTCGGCGCTCTGCGTCGTCGGGGTGGCCTCCTGCTCGAGCAGCCCGGACGGGTCGACGCCGAGCGCGTCGCTGCTCTCGCCGGCGCAGCAGCTCGCTGCCGCCAAGGCCAAGGTCGACGCTGCCCCCTCGGTGCACCTCAGGCTCGCGAGCAGCAACGTCCCCCAGGGTGCGAGCGGCGTCGTGTCGGCCGACGGCTGGGGCAAGCACCCGCCGGCGTTCAAGGGCACCTTCAAGGTGACGCTCAAGGGCATCCAGGCCGACGCCGAGATCACCTCGCTCGACGGCGACGTCTACGCCAAGCTGCCCCTCGTCCCCGGCACCAACAAGATCGACCCCAAGACCTTCGGCCTCCCCGACCCGGCCGTCCTCTTCTCACCCGACAAGGGGCTGACGACGCTCCTCACCGCGACGGCCTCCCCGGTCGCGGGCGAGAAGGTGAGGCAGGGCTCCGAGGTGCTGACGACGATCAAGGGCAGCGTGCCGGGCAAGGCCGTCACCGACCTCTTCCTCATCGGTGACCCCAACGGCACGTTCCAGGCGACCTACGGCCTGACGGACTCCCAGGAGCTGCGCCAGGTCGTCATCACGGGCCCGTTCTTCGGCGCCGGCACGACGTCGACGTACACCCTGACGCTCGACCAGTACGGCCAGCCCGTGACCATCACCAAGCCCTGACGCGCCGGTGACGTCACCACACCCGTCCGGAGCCGCTGCCGGCACGCACCGCCTCGCGCTGCTCGCTGCCGCGTCCGCCGCGGTCGCGCTGGCCGCCGCCGACACGTACGTCGTCGTCCTGGCGCTCACCGACATGATGGCCGGCGTCGGCATCGGCATCGACGCCCTCCAGCGGGCGACACCGATCATCTCAGGCTTCCTCCTGGGCTACATCGCAGTGCTGCCGCTCATCGGCCGGCTCTCCGACCTGCTCGACCGACGGCGCATCCTGCTCGGGTGCCTCCTCGTCTTCGTCGTCGGCTCGGCGGTCACGGCGCTCGCCGTCGAGATGCCGGTGCTCGTGACCGGTCGGGTCCTGCAGGGCATCGGTGGCGGCGGTCTCGTCCCGGCCACCCTCGCCCTCGTCGCGGACCTCTGGCCGCCGCACCGGCGTGGGACTCCGCTCGGGGTCGTCGGCGCCGTGCAGGAGCTCGGCTCGGTGCTCGGCCCGGTCCTCGGCGCAGTCGTGCTGGCGTGGTCCGGATGGCGGGCGATCTTCTGGCTCAACGTCGCCGCCGCCCTCGTGCTGTATGCCGTCATCCACCTCCTCGGTCCCCGTGGCGCCTCGCGGGGGTCGGCTGACGTGCCTCGCCAACGCTCTTCGGGTGGCCGCCGCGTCCTGTCGGCGATCACGGCCGTGCTGCTCGTCCTCGGTCTCGCCGTCACCGGGCTCGCGCTCGCCGCTCCCGAGTCCCTCGTCACCGACGTGGCCCTCGGTGCGCCCTTCGTGCCCTTCGCCGGCAGCTCGCGCGTGCTGACCCCGGTCGGTGTCGTCGGCCTCGCGCTGCTCGTCGTCGTCGCGGTGCTGACGGCGCCGCGGTGGTGGGCCGTCCTGCGGCGGGCCGACCTCGTCGGCGCCCTGCTCGTGGCGGTCGCGCTCGGCAGCCTCGTGCTGACGTTCGCGTCGTCCGACCCGGAGAAGGAGGTCGTCGGCCCGCTCGGCTACAGCCTGCTGCCCGTCGGCGCCGTCGCCCTCCTCGCCCTCGTGTGGTGGCACCGTCACGCGGCGGACCCCCTCATCCCTCGGGGAGTCGTCGGGGCGCGCGGCGGCCGCTCGCTCGTCGTCAGCCTCCTCGTCGGGGCGGCGCTCGTCTCGGTCGTCGTCGACGTGCCGCTCCTCGCGCGGCTCACCGACACCTACGACGAGACCGGCGCGGCGCTCGTCCTCGTCCGCTTCCTCCTCGCCGTGCCCGTCGGTGCCCTCGTCGGCGGCTGGTCGCTGCGCCGACTCGGTGACGGTGCCGTCGCCGGTGCCGGCCTGCTCCTCGCCGGGGTCGGCCTCGTCGTCATGTCCCGCTGGACGCTCGAGTCGGTCGGCGACACCGTCCCGGCGACGGTCGTCCTCGTCGTCGTCGGCCTCGGCATGGGCCTCGCGCTCGCGCCCGTCAACAACGCGGCGCTCGCGGACTCCCCGGCCGACGCGCACGGGGTCGCGAGCTCGCTCGTCGTCGTGGCCCGGATGGTCGGCATGGTCGTCGGGCTCGCGCTGCTCACGTCGATCGGGCTCAACCGCTACTTCGAGGCGGTGCGCCGGCTGCCGGACCAGCTCGACACGGACGCCCTCATCGGGGCCGGCGTCGTGCAGGTCCAGACGGTCTTCCTCGGGGGCGCGATCGCCGCCCTGCTCGGAGCCGGCGTGGCGTTCACCCTCGGGTTGGGTCGCCGCACGTCCGCCGCCGAGCCGGCGGACGCCGACGCACCCCGCTTCGTCGCCCTCTGAGGCGACGCCGGTCGGAGGTCCCGTCCGGACTCAGACGGTGGCGGGACGGGCGCGCAGCTCGGCGAGCAGACCGCGTACCTCGTCGGCGACGACGTCCGTCGCCTCCCACGGCAGCATGTGGCCGGCGCGCGGGATGTCGACGAACGTCGCGTGCGGCAGGGCGACGCGCAGCGCGCGCGCCCGCGTCACCGGCATGAGCGGGTCCAGACGTCCGGCGACGATGGCGACCCGGACGCGTTCGAGGGCGGGGAAGCCGGCCCGCTGGTCGACGGAGAGCAGCGCGCCGTAGAAGGCGGCGAAGGTCGTGAGCTTCGTGGAGGCCACCTGCTCGCACGCGGTCTCGACGTCCGCCGGGTCGGCGTCCTCGCCGAAGAGGCCGCGCACGAGGGAGCGGATCCGGGCGTTGCCGCCGGGGGGCAGCGGCAGGCCGCGGGCAGCCATCCGCATCACGGCGGCCTCACCGGTGCGCTCGCCGAGGGCGACGTGGGAGGCCGCGGTCGCGACGAGGAGCGCCGCCCGCACGCGCGTGCCGAAGAGGTCGGGGCGCTGCTCGGCGAGGGCCATGACCGTCATGCCGCCCATCGAGTGCCCGGCGAGCAGCACCGGGGAGGAGGGCGGCACGACACTGCGCAGCACGACGTCGAGGTCGCGTCCCGTGTGCTCGACCGACATCGACGCGATCTCGGCCCGACGCAGCCCGATCGTCGAGCGCCCGTGCCCCCGCTGGTCCCAGAGCACGACCCGGATCGGCTCGTCGGCGAGCTGCTCGACGACCGGCAGCCAGCTCTCGTGGTCGACGGCCCACCCGTGGGCCAGCACGAGGGTCGGCGCGTCCGCCGGGAGCTGCGGGTCGACGTGGGTGTGCACCGAGAGGATGGCGCCGTCGGGGGTGACGATGCCGCGGCGGTCGTGGCGCCTCACGCGTCAGCCCCCGTCGTCCCGACGTGCTCGGGCTGTCCGGTGTCGCCGACCTGGAAGACGACGGGCGCGTGGTCGGAGGCACCCTTGCCCTTGCGCTCCTCGCGGTCGATGGCGGCCCCGACGACGCGGTCGGCGAGGGCGGGCGAGCACAGCGCGAAGTCGATGCGCATGCCCTGCCGCTTCTGGAAGCGCAGCTGCGTGTAGTCCCAGTAGGTGAAGGTGCCGGGCTCGCTCGTGTGCGGGCGCACGACGTCGCTGAAGCCGGCGTCGACGACGGCCTGGAAGGCGGCGCGCTCACCGGGCGAGGTGTGGGTCTTGTCCTCGTAGTAGGGGACGCTCCACACGTCGGCGTCCGTCGGCGCGATGTTCCAGTCGCCGAGCAGGGCGATCTGCGCCCCGGGGTCGTCGGCCAGCCACCCGCGACCGGCCGCCGCCAGCGCCTCGAGCCAGCTCAGCTTGTAGGCGAGGTGCGGGTCGTCGAGCGAGCGGCCGTTCGGGACGTAGAGGGACCACACGCGTACGCCGTCGCACAGGGCGCTGATGGCGCGCGCCTCGGGCGCGACCGGGTCGCCCCAGCCCGGCATCCCGTCGAACCCGACCTGCACGTCCTCGAGACCGACGCGCGACACGACGGCGACGCCGTTCCACTGGCTCAGCCCGTGGTGGGCGACCTCGTAGCCGAGAGCCTCGAACCGCTCGAGCGGGAACTGGTCGGCGCGCGCCTTGGTCTCCTGGATCGCGAGCACGTCGACGTCGCTGCGCTCCAGCCAGGCGGCGACGCGGTCGACGCGGGATCGGATGGAGTTGACGTTCCAGGTGGCGATGCGCACAGTCGGCCACCCTAGACCGCGGGGCCGACGGCCGATCCCTAGGGTGAGCCACATGACTGCACCGCGCACGACGCGACCCACCGCCCTCGTCACCGGCGCGAGCGCCGGCATCGGACACGAGTTCGCGCGGCAGCTCGCCGCCCGCCAGCACGACCTGGTCCTCGTCGCGCGCGACCGTGAGCGCCTCGACGCCGTCGCCGCTGAGCTGACGAGCAGGTATGCCGTGACGGCCGAGGTGCTCGTCGCCGACCTCTCGGACCGGGCGGCCCTGCAGACGGTCGCCGACCGCGTCGCCGATCCCGAGCGTCCCGTCGACGTGCTCGTCAACAACGCCGGCTACGGCCAGCGCCGCAGCTTCCTGCGCAACGACGTCGCCGTCGAGGAGGCCGCCTTCGACGTGTTGACGCGGGCGGTGCTCGTCCTCTCGCACGCGGCCGGTGTCGCGATGCGCGAACGCGGACGGGGCCGCATCGTCAACGTCTCGTCCGTGGCCGGCTTCATCGCCTCCGGCTCCTACTCCGCGGCCAAGGCGTGGGTCACGACCTTCAGCGAGGGGCTCGCCAGCGAGCTCACCGGGTCGGGCGTCACCGTGACGGCCCTGTGCCCCGGGTTCACCAACACCGAGTTCCAGCAGCGCGCGGGGATCAGCAAGCCCGGGCCCGAGTTCATGTGGCTCGACCCGACGCGGCTCGTCTCCGACTGCCTGGACGACGTCGACAAGGGACGGGTCGTCTCGGTCCCGGGCCTCCAGTACAAGGCGATCGTCGGGCTGCTCCGTGTCGTGCCGCGGTCGGTCGTGCGCCGCCGGGCGCGCCTCGTCCGCCGCTGAGTCGAGGCGCTCCTCGTCGGCGTTGCTGCATCGGAGAACGGGGGGAGTTGTGTCGGATGTCCAGTTCGTGCAAGGGAACTCGGCGATCCCGCTCGGTTGCCGCCACCCGGTGTTACCGTGAAACGGCAGGAGGTCGCCGACTCCTCACACTAGGTCCGCGACCGCCGGAGGGTCGGGAGTGGGCCTCGGCTCCTACAGTTCTGGACCTCAGTGATGACAGTGAGACGGCAGCCTTCCGGCCTGGGGGGTCGGATGTGCGTCGGGTGGGGCGCCCGGCGACTGCCGCCGCGTCGGCCGGATCCCGTCACGTCACCCGATCGGGTGACTGACGGTCCGTCGCCGGTCGCGACGGTGCTCTGCCATGTCACCCCTGAGGCGGGCCGAGCGGGGCTCTCGGCCTGAGTACACAAAGACAATGTCCGGGGGGACCGCATGTCGAACCGAAAGTCGGACTACATCCGTCGTGGCGCGCAGCCTCGTCGCGACGTACGCATCGAGGGTGGTCACCGCGCGCCGTGTCGTCCGGGCGCCGGTGACGCCATACGCGGGCACGGCGATGACGCGATGCGTGCCCTGTGCCACGACCTCATCCAGCCGTTGACCACGATCAGCCTCCTCGCCGACCCACAGGTCCTCGACAGCACGGAGCGCCTGACCCGGATCCAGCACGAGGTCGCCTGGCTCACCGAGCTCGTGGGATCCGTCCTGGGTGACGGGCCCGGAGACGACCAGAGAATGCTCGACCTCAGGGACGTCGCGGCCTACGCGGTCTCCTGCTGCGCACTGGTCACGTCGTCCACCGTCACGATCGAGGCGGAGGAGCCGGTGCCCGTGCTCGCGTCGCGCATCTCGCTCGTCCGTGCGTTGATCTGCTTGCTGGACAACGCTGCTCGCGCGGCAGGAACGGACGGACACGTGGCGGTCGTCGTCCGTGCTGATGCCCCGTGGGCTGTGCTCACGGTCGTCGACGACGGACCAGGACTGGGTCGCCTCGTGCCCCAGCACTCCATCGGTCTCGTGACCGTGGCAGCGGTCCTCGAGGAGTGTCGGGGACGACTCCGGCTCGAGAACGGTGTCCACGGAGGCGCTGTCGCGACCATCGAGCTGCCACTCCTGCCGTGGGCCGAGGCGCGATGAGAATCGTGGTCTGCGACGACCATCGCCTCCTGCTCGAGGCTCTCGGCGCCTCTCTCGAGGCCCGCGGTCACGACGTCGTGGCGATGACCCTCACGCCCGACGACGCGGTCGCCGCGGTCGCCGAGCACGCGCCCGACGTGTGCCTCATCGACCTGCACTTCCCGGAGGGGACGAGCCTCGAGGCGGTGCGCGCGCTGACGGCACGCCATCCGGGCACCAAGGTCGTCGTCCTCTCGGCGACGGCCGATCCGCAGGCGGTCGTCGGGGCCCTGTCGGTCGGTGCCGCCGGCTTCCTCTGCAAGGCCATGTCCCTCGATGCGATCTGCCTCATGCTCGACCGGGCCGTCGAGGGGCAGGTCGCGGTGGAGGCGACGCTGCTGCAGCGGGCGTTCCTGCCGCCGTCCGCCCACGACCCGCTCTGGGCGCTCCGCTTCCTGACCGACCGGGAGTGGGACGTGCTGTGGTGCATCACGAGGGGACTGGCGACGCAGCAGATCGCTCATCGACTCGGCGTACAGAACAGCACGGCGCGCACGCACGTGCAGAACCTGCTGACCAAGCTCGGGGTCCACTCCCGGCTCGAGGCGGCAGCCCTGCTCGCCGACCACGGGAGCGCGGCGATCTGGCCGGCGCGACTGCGCGCCTGAGGACGACACGGTCGGCCATGTGACGTAGCCGCAGGTCGTCCAGACGGCGGGTGCGTACGGCGCCGTCCCGATCGATGCTGGGTCGATGGCGCCCCAACCTGTTCGGGTTGCGGTCTTCGCCCGACAGCAGCTGGTGCTGGAGGCGTTGGCGGAGGCCCTCGAAACCCGACCCGACATGCGGGTGGTCGGCCGGACGAGCACGTCGGCGGGTCTGCCCCAGCTCCTCGGGTCGGGCCGCGTGGACGTGCTGGTCCTGCACGCCCTCACCCGCCAGGAGGTCTCGTCCGACCTCGTGCGCAGTGCCCTCGCGCGCGATCACGACCTGGGCATCGTGCTCCTGACCGAGGCAGGCGCGGCCGACCTGGTGCGTGATGCCCTCGAGTCCGGCATCCGTGGATGGGTGTGCAGCGACGAGCCACTCGAGCGGCTCGTGGCCGCCGTTCGGGAGGTGGGGGCGCACGAGGTGTTCATGCCGGTGTCCCGGATGACCGCCGTGCTCGCTCCACCGAGCGGCGTGACGAGGTCGGATGCGTCGAACCGCCTTGTCCTGCGGCTGACTCCGCGCCAGCAGGACGTCCTGCGGTGCCTCATGGACGGGTGCACGCGGGACGAGACGGGGCGGCTGCTCGACATGTCGCCCAACACCGTCCGCACGCACGTGGGAGCCATCCTGCGGCGGCTCCAGGTCCACTCGACGCTCGCGGCCGTGGCGGAGGCCCGTCGCGGCGGCCTTCTCGGCCGGAGTGCCGAGGGAGCGTCTACCGCGAATGGCGTAGGCGGACTCGGGCGCTGAGCGGGTGTGGGTCCGCCGCCCTGTTCCTACCGTCGAGGGAGCGGGCACCGCCCGCGCCAACGTTCGCAGTCTCTTCACGTCCAGGGGTAGCCATGACGGTCCACACATCCGCACCACGAGTGGCCGCGGCTCGCTCGATTCCCTTCGCGCGCACGGTGATCGGTCCCGATGCCCGCTCCGCAGTCGCCCAGGTCCTCGAGTCGGGGTGGGTGACGACGGGGCAGCAGGTCGTCGACTTCGAGCGAGAGTTCGCCGATCACGTCGGTGCCGCCCGGGGCGTCGCGGTCAGCTCCTGCACCGCGGGACTGGAGCTCGCCCTGCGCGGCCTGGGTCTGCCCCGTGGGTCGCGCGTGCTCATGTCGACGAACACGTTCTGTGGCGCGGCCGGAGCCATCACCCACGCCGGCCTCCTGCCGGTCCTGGCCGACGTCGACCCGTGGACGGCCGTCCCGAGCGAGGAGCACATCCGCGCCGCCGTGCGCGACGTCGGTGGTGTGTCGGCCATGGTCGTCATGCACCTCGGCGGCAATCCGGTCGACGTGGGGGCGGCCGCCGCGGCAGCCGGGATCGGTCTCGACCACGTCATCGAGGACGCGGCGCACGCGCTCGGCACGTGGGTGGGGTCGCGACCGGTCGGGTCGATCTCCCGCGCGACGTGCTTCAGCTTCTACGCCACGAAGAACCTGGCGATCGGGGAGGGCGGCATGGTGACGACGCTCGACGAGGACTTCGCCGAGGTCATGGCCCGCACCCGGCTGCACGGGATGTCGCGTGACGCGTGGCGGCGCTACACGCCCGGCGCGAGCTGGCGCTACGACGTGGCGGACGACGGCCTCAAGGCGAACCTCACGGACGTCCAGGCAGCGATCGGTCGTGCGCAGCTGCGCCGGTTCGACATCGACCAGGCACGCCGTCGCGAGGTGGCTGCGCGCTACGACGCGCAGCTGAGCAGCCTCCCCTGGGTCAGCCTGCCGCCGCGCCCGGTCGAGGGCCGACACGCCTGGCACCTCTACGCCGTGCGAGTCCACTCAGGCTTCGCGGTCACCCGCGACGAGCTCATCGACCGGCTCAACGACCTGGGGATCGGCACCTCGGTGCACTTCATCCCGCTGCACCGGCTGACCTGGCACGTCGAGCACTGCGTCGTGCCTGCCGGCGGCCTTCCCGGCGCCGACGCCGTCTTCGCCACCACCCTGTCGCTGCCCTTCGACCAGAACCTCACGGACGACGACGTCGACGAGGTCTGTGCGGCTCTCTGGCGGATCGGGGGCGCGCGATGACCTCCCAGGTGGTCACCATGCCGGGGCTCGGCAGCGCCGGTCCCGGCCTCAGGCTCCGGACCCTCATCGTGGGAGCCGGGGCAGCAGGCAAGGCTCTCGCGCGGGACCTGCAGCGGGTCGACGACTTCGGGCTGTGTCCCGTGGGTTTCCTCGACGACGACCCCTCCAAGCGGCGGGTTCGACACCTCCCCGTGCTCGGCCGGCTGGCCGACGTCCTGCAGGTCGCGACGGCCGAACGGATCGACGTCGTCGTGCTCGCGATCCCGGGGCTGCCCGAGGCCGAGGTGACCCGGCTGGCCACCGCCGCCGCCCGGGTCGGGGCCAGTGTCCGCAGGCTGCCGTCGTTCGTGGCCCTGCTGCGACGCGACGTCGTGGGCACGGACATGTGCTCGCTCGACGTCGCGAACCTGATCGGCCGCTGCGAGCTGCACGTCGCGTCACCGGAGGTCGCCGAGATCATCACGGGCAGAACGGTGCTCGTGACCGGGGCCGGTGGCTCGATCGGCAGCGAGCTGTGCCGCCAGGTCAACGGCTTCGTGCCGGAGCGCCTCGTCATGCTCGACCACGACGAGTCCAACCTCCACCGCCTCCAGCTCGAGCTGCGGGGAGAGGCGTTCCTCGAGTCGCACGACACCGTCGTGGCCGACATCCGCGATGCCGAGCGCATGCGACAGGTCATGGGGCAGTACAGGCCGCAGGTGGTCTTCCACGCGGCTGCCCTCAAGCACCTCCCGATGCTCGAGGAGCATCCGTGCGAAGGCGTGAAGTCGAACGTCCAGGGCACCGAGAACGTGCTGGTCGCGGCGGTCGAGGCGGGGGTCGAGCGCTTCGTCGCCATCTCCACCGACAAGGCCGCTGACCCGACCTCCGTGCTGGGCGCGACGAAGGCCCTCGCCGAGCAGGTGGTCAAGAAGCACGCAGGCGGGCGCACCGTGGTCTCGGCCGTGCGCTTCGGCAACGTGCTCGGCAGCCGCGGCTCGCTCCTTCCCGTGCTCGTGGCCCAGATGGCGGCGGGACGGGATGTGACCGTGACGCATCCGGACGTCACGAGGTACTTCATGACGATCGAGGAGGCGGTCGGTCTCGTGCTCGAGGCAGCGCACCTGACGACCGGCTCGGAGACCTTCGTGCTCGACATGGGCTCACCCGTCCGGATCGTCGACCTCGTGGCCAACTTCGCACGACAGCTCGGCGTCCGCGACGTGCACGTCAAGTTCACCGGGCTCCGTCCCGGCGAGAAGCTCCACGAGTCGCTGTTCAGCGACAACGAGGAGTGCCTCCCCACGAGTCATCCACGCATCTTCGGCGCACAGGCCGTCCCCGTGCACGAGCACTTCGACGCCCTGATGCTCGCGCTCTACGACGCCGCCCGGCGGAACGCGGCGGACGACGTGCGCCGCGCCCTCGGTGCGGTGCTGCCCGTCTACCACCCCGAACCCGGCGACGCGTTCGCCCTCCAGACGTCCGCACCGTACCCGGACGACTACTGATGCATCCCGCACCCCACGAGGACAGGTTCGCCCCATGAAGATCACCGTCATCGCCGGTCGCGCCGCCGAGCCCACGTCGGACCGGCCGTCAGGCCACCACGAGGCACGGGTGTTCGACAGCGACCGCGTCCCGGCGGACCGAGACCTCGTCGCGTCGCTGAACTCCGCCACGCTCGGGATGGACCTCGTGGCGCCACCGGTCGTCCTTCCCGACTTCCACCACAAGTCGGCCATGGAGATGCCGTCGAGCATCGCCGTGGCGACGGCAGGGACGATCCGGCCGACGCTGACGAGCTCCTCGGTCAACTGTGGCATGGCGCTCATCGCCCTGGGCTGCGACCGACCGAGCGATGCCGCCGTCAGCGACTTCTACCGTCGGGTGCGCGAGCGCTACCCCTATCCCACGACCAACCGGCGCGACCTGTCGTACCGAGACGTCATCGCCGCTGCCACCGAGGGCGCCGGCTTCGCCGTCGAGCGGAACGGGGTCGACCCCGCCGAGCTCGAGCGGGTGGAAGAGAGCGGCCGGATCGACCTCGCTCCGTGGGGCGGCGGCGAGCGTCTCGTCGCAGAGGTCCCCGCGCTGACGTGGCAGCTGGCCCGGCTCCGCTTCGGCACCGTGGGTCCGACGAACCACTTCGTCGAGCTGCAGGTGGTCGAGGAGATCCTCGACCCGGTCGCCGCCCGGCAGCTCGGGGTCCACGAGGGCCAGGTGACGCTGCAGTACCACGCGGGCGGCGGCGTGCTGACGGGCGAGATCGGTCACCTGTTCGCCCGCCGACGTGACACCGCCCGCGTCATGCGGGCGGCGATGGCGGTCCAGAAGCCGTTGTTCCACCTCGCCACGGCGCGATCCACGCAGCAGGTCCGCGAGCGGATGCGCCTCTTCTTCACCGCGGCGTGCCCGCCGGTCGGTCTCGACTCGGACGAGGGGAAGCGGCTCATGCTCGCCAACGCCGCGGCCATGAACTACGGCTTCGCGTTCCGCATGGCGACCTACCAGGCGCTGCGGCAGCTGGCGACAGAAGCCTTCGGCGGCGCCCCGGGCCGGCTCGTCGTCGACTCGCCCCACAACTCGATCTACGAGGAGGACGTCGCGGGGGAACGTGCCGTCGTGCACCGCCACAACTCGTGCCGCGCCTACCCGGCGCACCTCATGGCGCCCGGGACCACCTTCGCCCAGACGGGTCAGGCAGTCCTGCTGCCCGGGACGCACCGGACGTCCTCGTACCTCGCGGTCGCCGGCCCGTCCAGCGGCCAGAGCCTCCACTCCGCCTGCCACGGGGCGGGCACCGTCATCGACCAGTTCGCGACGAGCGGGGCCTCCCAGCCCGATCCCGCGGGGCGCTCCACGCTCCGGTTCCGCTACGACGACACCGCGCCGTGCGAGACGGCGCACCTCGACGACGCCGGGGTCAACGCGGCGATGTCCGTGCTCTCGAGCCATCGGATCATCCGTCCCGTCGCCCGGATGCGGCCCTTCGCCGTCCTGCACTAGTCCCCGCCTGGTCCTGAAGGAGAGAGCACATGCGCTTCGACGAAGCCTTCCGCCGGCTGATCGGCGGCTACTGGTGGCTGATCGGGTTGCTCGTCCTGGTGACGTCACTGGCCGCAGGCGTCTACGCCACGAACCAGGACGCGCAGTACCAGGCCTCTGCCCGTGTCCAGATGTCGGGCGGCCTCGCGAGCACCAACGTGCAGGCGGACGCGGCGACCCAGTGGCTCCAGGGTGTCATCACGACCCCGAACATGGTGCGTCAGGCGATGGCCGCGGCGGGGATCACGGGCGACCCGAGCCGCTTCGCCACCCACTCGATCGCCGTGAACCGGGTGGGCGTCTCCACGGTCAACGACGTGCTCGTCACCACGGGCAACGCGGACCGGTCGGTCATCGTCGCGAACTCGCTCGTCCAGCAGGCCCTCAGGTACGCCAACACCACCCACCAGAGCGACGCCGTCAAGATGGCCTCGCTCAACAAGCAGATCGACCGCTTCACCAAGGAGCGGGACAGTCTGATCCACCAGCTGGCGTCGGCGTCCCCGGGGGCGGTGCTCGAGCTGCAGGCCCGGATCGCGGCGGACGCGCCCACTCTGACGGATCTGCTGCGCCAGCGCTCCGACCTCGTCCTCGCCTCGTCGCAGCGCTCGAGCATCGGTCTGCTCGACCCCGCCGTGGCCTCGACGGAGCCGGTCGGTCCACGGGTGGGCCAGCTGGTGGCGCTGGCGGCCCTGGCTGCGCTGATCCTCGCCCTGGGGATCGTCGCCCTCATCGAGGCGGTGCACCCGCGGGTCCGAGGCCGGCGGTGGGTCGCAGGCGAGCTCGAGGCGCCCCTGCTCGGCCACCTTCCGACCCTGAACCTCACCAGCACGAAGGGGGCCCGTGCACTCCGGGAGTTCGGCACGGCAGCCACCGTGGTCGCCGCTCGGTACGGCGGGCGGCCGGTTCTGCTGCTCCCCGTCGAGACGTCGCACGACCGGTGGGCCGCACACGCCTGCGACGAGCTCGAGGCGCTCACCGGACTGCGCCTCGAGCATGATCCCGATGCGGCGATCGCGCTGTCCGGCTCCGCAGGGCGCGACGTCGACGGACCCGTCGTGATCGCCCTGAGCCCGGCG
This sequence comes from Terracoccus sp. 273MFTsu3.1, assembly GCF_000383675.1. Taxonomy (GTDB): domain Bacteria; phylum Actinomycetota; class Actinomycetes; order Actinomycetales; family Dermatophilaceae; genus Terrabacter. The sequence goes on from NZ_KB911820.1 coordinate 968,775, forward strand.
GTCGAGTCGCAACGCAGCCTCGAGGACGTGGTCTGCAGGGCTGCTGCGATGCAGTGGCCGATCGTCGGCGTGCTCACCTTCCGGCGCCGGCTCCTGCTCGACCGATGGACCCTGGCCCGGGGCGGCCCCCGCGCGCCGCGACCGCCCATCACGCCGGTGGCGCCCACCACGTCGACGACGTCGATGACATCGACGGACCCGGACTCGCCGGACACGCCCGAAACGCAGGAGACGCCGGCGTCCACGACCGCCCCGACGCCGTCCGTCCCCTCCGGTGCGGGTGTACGGACGGCGGCGCCCGAGCCCGCGCGGCGGACCGCCGACCACGGGGCGCTCAACGGGCGGAAGCTCGGGAGCATGCCGTGAGCCGTCGAGCCACGTCGTGCGGCCTGGTCCTCGAGGTTCGCTCGTCCTCCAGGGCCATGAGGGGCGTGACGGAACGTGCCTTCGGCGACCGGTCAGGGGCGGCCCCTCCCTCGCAGGAGACGGAGGTTCCCCGCGGGACGGCCGCACTCCTCACCCCGGACGTCGTGGTGACGGTCGAGTCCACGCACGCGCCCTTCGACCTCCGCGATCTGACGCCGGTCACGCGCGGAGCCGCCGGGGACGGCCGCCGGGTGGTCCTCGCGGATGCGTGCGGCAGCGGACTCGACCTGCTCGTCGAGCCGTCCTCCGGGACGCTCGCCGTCACCGCGAGGTCCCGACCGCTGGCCCGGCACCGTGCCCTGCGCCTCGTGACGCCGGGACGGACCGAGCTGCTGTGGCGAGCCGCTCTCCTTCAGTACCCGACGCTCTGGTGGGGCGGGGTCCGCGGGGACGTGCCGCTGCACGTGTCGGCGGCCCAGGTCCGGGGCCAGGGCGTGGTCCTCGCCGGCCCGGGGGGAGTGGGCAAGTCCACCCTGCTCGCCGGCCTCGGTCGCGAGGACGGGACCCCGGTGAGCGACAACCTCTGCACCTACGACGGTGAGCAGCTCAACGCGCTGCCCGAGCCGCGGCGCGTCGAGGGCGCAACGGTGGGGTCCGGGCACCGGCGGATGCCGCACGGTCGCGTCGAGCAGCCGTGGGACTCCCGGCAGGACAGCATCGTCCCCACCCTCGTGGTCGTGCTCCGGCGAGGCACCGGCGACCGGGCCGCCCTCCGGGCGATCCCACCGGCCGTGGCCGCCCGCGCGCTCGTCACCGGTACCTACGCGGCCGGCGAGCTGCGACGGTACTGGGCCTTCGCCGCCACCCTCGCCCTCGGCACGGGTCTCGGGCCGGCGCACCCCGCGATCGTCAGCGGGGCAGAACGTCTGGCTCGGTCCGTACCCTGCGTGGAGGTGGTGCTGCCGGGCCGGCCGGTGGCCTCCCTCGCCGAGCTCGTCGACCTCGCGGTCGGCGTCGGTCGTCACCCCGCCGCCGCCGAGCAGACCGAGCCGCTCGAGCCTCTCGAGCTCTCTCCCCTGGCGGTCCCGGGCCCCCCGCTGACGCGAGCACGGCCATGAGCCAGCGGGTGGCGCACATCATCACGCGGTGCGTTGCAGGCGCCGGAGGTGTTGCGGTGCGTGGCGCGGTGAGCCTGCCCCCGGACCTCTACCGGAGCACGCTCATCGTCGGGTCTGGGGACATCCTGCTCGACACCGCTCGCGCCCACGGGGTCGAGGTCGTCGTCGTGCCCGAGCTGGTGTCCCCGATCAGCCCGATGCAGGACGCCCGAGCCCTGAGGTCGCTCGACAGGCTCGTCCGGGCCGGGGAGTTCGACGTCGTCCACACGCACAGCGCCAAGGCCGGCGTACTCGGTCGCGTCGCCGCCGCCAGGGCGGGGGTGCCGCGCGTGGTGCACACCATGCACGGGTTCCCTTGGCACGACTTCCAGTCCGCCGCAGTGCGTCAGGCCTACATTCGCACCGAGCGTCGACTGTCGCACGTCACCGACATCTACCTCGCGGTCGGCACGGGCGTCGCGGTCGAGGCCCTGCGCCGCCGGGTCGCGAGGCCCGAGCAGCTCGTCACGATCGGACCAGCCGTGGAGCCGGCGTCGGTCACCCTGTCTCCGGCCTCACGCGCCCGCGCCCGGGCGCTCCTGGGACTGCGCCAGGACGCGACCGTCGTCGGCACGGTGGGCCGGATGGACTTCCAGAAGGCACCCGAGGTCATGCTCGAGGCGTTGACCCGGATGACCGTCCCCGCCACGCTCGTCTGGGTGGGTGGCGGCCCCCTCCTCGAGGAGACGGCCCGCCGGGCGCGCAGCCTGGGGATCGAGGACCGGGTGCTGCTGCTGGGCAACCGGGACGACGTGGCCCGGCTCCTCCCCGCCTTCGACGTCTTCGCGATGTCGAGCCGCTACGAGGGCCTCCCGTGCGCCATCGTCGAGGCCCAGGGGTGCGGTGTGCCGGTGGTGGCGACATCGGTCAACGCCGTCTCCGACGTCGTCGTGCCCGGAGTGACCGGTCTGCTCGTCGCGCCCCAGAACCCGGGCGAGCTCGCCCGGGCGGTCGACCACGCGTTGACGCACCCGCTGCAGGCCGCCGCGTGGGCGGACCGGGCCATGGCGCAGCTCGGCGCCCGCTACGACGCGAGCACGCTGGGCACCACCCTCTGTGAGGTCTACACGCCGGAACCGGCCGCCGGCCGCCCGCATCCGGCAACGGTCGCCCGATGGGACCGGGCCTCGTGACCGCCGTCGACGCCGCCCTCGCCCTGCTCGTGCCCCCGGGGACCCCGGTGGTCGTCGTGCCCGGCACCGGGTCGGCGGCGCGGACCGCAGTTCCGCAGGTCTCCTCGGGTGACCAGCTCGTCCTGCTCACGGACCGCCGTCTCGGTGCCCGCCGTCTCCGACACCTTGCGCGGGAGGCAGGTCTCGTCGTCGACCGAGAGCTGGTCGTGCTGCCCAACCTGCGCGCGGCCGCGTTCGTCGTCGAGGATGCGGTCGAGAGCATGAGCTGGTTCTGGAACGCGTTCGCGACCGTGCCTCCCGGGCTCTCGAGAGGCTCCCTGATCGTCAGCGCCCTGACCCGCGCCGGTCGCCCTCGCCCGGTCGTCCGCTGGGTCGGCCGTCTCGTGCCCGGGCGCATGGTCATCGGCCACCGCCCATGACCACCTTCGCCGGCGCGGCATCCGCCCCCGACCTCGTCCTCGTCGGTGACGTCCTTCGGCAGCACCTGGGGCCGCGTGACGTCCGGCTCGCGGTCGTGGCCATGTCGCGCGATGACAACCCCAAGGCGGTCGTCATCGCGACCCCGGTCGGGGCCCGTGGGCCGGCCCTCGCCGTGAAGGTCGCGCTGACGCCGGCTGCCGTCGAGTCGGTGCGCACCGAGGCGGCGGGGCTCGAGCGGGTGCGCGACCTCGACCCGGGCCTCGTCGACGGCACCGTCCCGGGTCTCGTCGCCGTGCACGAGGCCTCGGGCTGCACCCTCCTCGTCACCACGGTGGCGCCGGGCCGCCCGCTCTCCGTGGACTACCACCGGTGGCACCACTGCGCGCGCCCGCGCGCCGTGGGCGCCGACTTCGACGCGGCGAGTGCCTGGCTCACCCGGCTCCACCCGGTCGTGGTCCCCCCTGCGCCCGAGCCGGACGTCGGCGACGCGCTGCTCGCCCGCTGGCCCGGCGACGGGATCGCCGAGATGGCCGCAGAGGTGTGTCGTCGCGCGCGGGAGCGCCTCGGCGAGCTGGACGCGGCACACGTCGTGCACGGCGACTTCTGGTGCGGCAACATCCTGCGCTCGGGTCCGCGCGTCACCGGCGTCGTCGACTGGGAGCACGTCCGCTTCGGTGCCGCCCCGCTCTGGGACCGCGTCCGGTTCGCGTTGGCCTACACGCTCTACCTCGACCGGCACACCGCAGCTGGCGCCCGCGTGCACGGCCACGGCGACCTGAGGGCGGGGGCTTGGGGTGACCCCGTGCGCCACCTGCTGGCCGGACGGGGTTGGTACGCCGAGCGCGTGGCCACGTTCATCGCCCCGGGGCTGGGGCCGGGTCCCTCGACCACGACGTGGCGTGACGCGCTCCTCGTCGGTCTCGGTGAGGTCGCGGCGAGCAGTGACCAGCCCGAGTTCGCCCGGGCACACGTGCGGCTGCTCGCGGAGGTGCGGTCATGACCACGGCCCCGACGAGAACGACGGACACCGCCGACCCCGCCGACACCGCCGACACCGCGGCCACCGCTGACCCTGCGGCCACCGCGCACAGCAGCACGGCCCGGAGGTCGCCGGAGCGTCGCCGTGAGGTGACGCCGGCATCCCCGTCCCTACGCCGTCTCATCGCGGTCGCCATCGCCTGCATGCCCGTCCTCGTGCCCTCCGGGCCCGGCAACACGTCTCCCGCCGACCTGCCGATCGTGCTCGCGGTCGTCGGCATCGTGCTGTGGCTGTCGCGCAACCGTGCGCGCCTGCACGTGCCGTACGCCGCGGGCATGTGGCTGATGATGGTGGCCGGCGCCGTCGCGGCGCTCGCCAACCAGCACCTGGGTTCGATCGCTGTGCTCGGCCAGGACCTCTTCCTGCTCGTCTGGGCCGGCGCCATCGCCTGCGCGGTGCGTGCGGACCGGTCGCTCGTGCGCCTCGTGTGCGTCACGTGGTGCTGGAGCGGGATCGTCTGCGCGGGGTTGCTCGTCGTCGGTCGCCTCGGCAACCTTCCGTGGCTCGCCGGCCAGACCGCCCGCGACGGCTCGCGCTCCGCCCTGACCTTCGGCGACCCCAACCTGGCGGGCAACTACTTCGTCGCCTCCCTCTTCCTCCTCCTCGCCTTCCGCTACCCCCGGCGCCGCATCCTCCGGGGCGGGGCCGTGCTCCTCGTCGTCGCGGCGGTCGTCTTCACGGGCTCCAACGGCGCCATGCTCGGGATGGTGGCCGGTGTCGGTGCGGGCGTCGTCGTCGGTGTCTGGCGCTCCCGCGGTGCAGCACTCGCCATCGTGCTCATCGCGGTGCTCACCGTGGGTGGAGGGCTTCTCGTCACGTCGGTCGACTGGGGATCCCTGCAGGCCCAGGCAGCCTCGGGTGGGCCGATCCTGCACGACTCGTTCGGCCGAGGGGACTCCTCCAGCCAGGACCGGCAGGTCCTGTTCGCCGAGACGACACGGCTCTTCTGGAACGGCACCCTCGTCGGCGTGGGGCCGGGTCGGACGCAGGAGGTCCTCGCCTCGATCCCCGCCCCCTACGTCAAGGAGGCGCACAACGACTACACGGCGACGCTGGTCGAGCTCGGGGCGGTCGGCGGCCTCGGCCTCGTGGTGCTGCTCGCCTCGGTGGCGGTCCGGCTCGCGAGTGTCTCGACGACGCGCGGACGCGCGACGCGGGTGCCGCTCTCCGGGAGGCTCCTTCCCGCCCCGCACTGGCTCGTCGCCATCGGCGTCTCGTTCGTCATGGCGGGCCTGTTCTACGAGGTTCTCCACTTCCGTCACCTCTGGGCCTTCCTGGGTCTGCTCGCCGGGCTGGACCTGCTCCGGAGCGAGGGCGCTCGCGCGGCGTCGGTGCCAGATGCCCCGGGCGCTCCGGGCGCCCGGGCGCAGGTCGGACCGACCGACGTCCCTCCGCCGCGCCCGCCGCAGCCCGCTGTCGCAGCGGGGCGGGGCCTCGGTAGGGCCTCCCGGCCCGCCGACCGGGAACCGCCCTCCGGGAGGCGTCGTCCGCGCATCCCGGGGCGCGACGTCCTGGACAACATCGCCGCCCGTCTCGTCGCCGTGGTCGCGCTGGGGGTGGGAACGATCATCGTGGCCCGCGTCGGGGGCGCCGAGGACGTGGGTGTCCTCGCCCTGCTGCGCGTCGTCCCTGGTCTCGTCGGGGTCGTGGCGGCCTGTGGGCTGGCCGGAGCCATGGGCTACTTCCTCGCGGGCCCCCACTCCGACGACCCGCGGCTGTGGCCGACGATCATCGCCCTCCTCGCCGGGGGAGTGCTGCTCGGCACCGGGGCCTGGCTGCTGCTCCTGCCCCTCATCCCGTCGAGCCTCTTCGGCACGACGAGCACGCTGGTCATGGTCCTGGCAGGGGTCAGCGTCGGCACCCAGCTGCCCCTGGGAGTGGCGAAGTCGAGCCTGCAGGGGCTGGGCGACCGGCACGGTTCCAACGTGGTCACCGCCGCGGAGGAGGTGGCCTTCCTCCCCGCCTTCGGCATCGCCTATCTCGTCGGCCTGCGTGGGCCGCTCCTGCTCGTGGTCGTGCTCATCGTCGCGGACGTCGTCGTGGCCGGTGGGGGCTGGGTGCGCCTCGTGCGCGAGGTGCACCGCAGAGGCTCGCGGATGACGGGACGTCCCGATCGCAGGCTGGCCCGAAGCATCGTGTCCTTCGGGCTGCTGGGCCAGGTCGGGGGTCTGGTGAACCTGCTCAACCTCCGCCTCGACTTCCTCGTCCTCGGTGCGCTGGCAGGTCCGGCACCCTTGGGCGTCTACGCGGTCGCCTCGAAGTTCGCGGAGCTCGCCAGGCTGCCGGCCCTCGCCGTCACCTGGGTCAGCTACCCGCGCATGGCACGGATGGGCCCGGCGGTGTCCGCGAGGGTGGCGCGCCGACAGCTTCCGCGGTTGGCGGGTCTGGGGGTCGTCAGTGCACTCGTGCTGGCCTTGGCCGCCAGACCTCTCCTGCCCGCGTTCTACGGGTCCGAGTTCCTCGCCTCCGTGCTACCGGCCGTGATCATCGCCGTGGGCCTGGTCGCCTCACCAGCCGGCGGTCTGGCGAGCGGCTACCTGCTCGGCACGCGCCGTCCGGGCACCAACTCGGTCCTGCAGACCGCGGGCCTCGTGACGACCCTCGTGCTCGACCTGGTGCTCATCCCGCCGTTCGGTCTGCTCGGGGCAGCGGTGGCGAGTGCGCTCGCGTACCTCGTCACCGACCTCACGACGATCTTCGTCGTCGGTCGCCTCACGCGGAGGACCCATGCGACGTAGGCGCACCGTCGTGGCGCTCGCGCTCGCCTCACTGCTCGTCGGCGGGTGCAGCTCCCCGACGCCCGGAGCCACCTCGCCGTCAGCAGGCCTCGAGGGGGCGCGGTCGATGACGGACGGCAGGTACGCGCTGCTCGTCGCGGACCTGCACCACCGAGGCACCGGCGTCTGGATCGAGTCCGACTTCGTCAAGGCCTACCTGGACGGACCATCGCGCTACCACCAGGTGCTCGAGGCCGCTCTGGCGCTCGCCCGACGTCCCGGGGTGTCCGGCATCAAGGTCGCCGACGAGCTCGGGTACCACGACGGCACCGACCCCGAACAGGCCTTGGCGGTGGTGCGAGCAGCCGTTCGGGACATCCACACGGCGTCCCCGACGACGAAGGTGCTCATCGACGTCGTCGTCCCCGAGCTGGGATGCCTGTCGTGGACCCCGACGTCGACGCCTGCCATGCGGATGTGCGGGGCGAACGCGCAGAGCTCGAGCCCGGGGGCGAGCGTCGGAGCCGTGGACGGATACGTGGCCGCGGGCGTCGACGTCATCGACCTCAGCACGGGCCTGCAGGACGACGGCTGGTACGACGAGCAGGGAACCTCGCGCGACGAGGCGATGCGCCAGTGCTGGCGCGAGGCCGTACGCCGGTGGGGCACCCGGGTGACCCTCCAGGCGCGCAAGGCGCTGGCCCACCCCGGTGCGTACGCCGGCGACGCCGCGCGGGCCGAGGCCGACGTGCACACCTACGTGGACATCCCCCTCGCCGAGGGTGCGAGAGCGGTCGACATCTGGACCTGGGCGCAGCACTACCGGGGCCAGCTCGTCACCCTTGCCGACCCGGGGGACGTCCCGAACGCGCTGACCAGGGCGCTCGAGCAGAGGCGGAAGAAGGGAGCGCAGCTGTGGACACACATGACGCCCTCGGCCTACGTGGTGGACCGGGGACACGACGTCCGCGCGGTGACGAGCCAGTTCGACGTCGTCTTCGTGGCGGCCGGAACCGGCTGAGCACAGCCGAGGCCGCTCGGGTCAGCTCCGCTCGTCGGGCGCTCGACGTCGTGGTCGCCGCGGTGGCCCTCGTGCTGAGCGCGCCGCTCGTCATGGTGGCGGCCGTCGCGATCCGCACGACGAGCCCGGGGCCCGTGCTGTTCCGTCAGGAGCGGGTCGGCGCGGGCGGGCGACCCTTCACCATCCTCAAGCTGCGCACCATGACCTCGGGTGGCGAGGGCCTCGACATCACGTTGGGGCGCGACCCTCGCGTCACGAGGGTCGGGGCCGTGCTCAGACGCACCTCGCTCGACGAGCTGCCGCAGCTGCTCAACGTCCTTCGCGGCGAGATGACCCTCGTCGGCCCCAGGCCCGAGACGGTCGCGCTGGCGCGCCGCTACCCGTCGGCGTGCCGCTGGGTGCTCGAGGCCACCCCGGGACTGACCGGCCCCGCGCAGATCAGGATGCGCGACTCACGCGTGCTCGAGCCACCGCTCGCCGCCGTCCCTTCGGGCCCGGCCCCGGACCCCGAGACGTGGTACCTGGAGCACGTCGTCCCGCGCCGGGTGGACCTCGACGCCGGCTACCTCTGCGCTCCGTCGCTGCCGCGCACGGTGGCCGTGCTCATCGAGACCGCGGTCTACCTGCTCCACCCCCAGTGAGGCGCCCCCGACGGCGCGACCACCCGCCCGCCGGACCGCTCGTCAGCGACCGGACGCCAGCGGTGCCGGCGCCGGGCTCACCCGGAGCGGGTCGCACCTGGCGTTGAGGCACGTACCGGTCTCGAGGTCGAACTCGAAGTTGTGCCCGAGGCACCGGAGCCTCCCGTCGCGGACGACGCCGCCGTACTGGAGGTCCTCGCCGGCGTGGGGGCAGTAGCGGCTCACGACGTAGTCCGTCCGCCCGTCGGAGAGCACGACCGTCTCGGCAGGGTCGCGGCTCGTCTCGTACCCCTCGACGGCCTCGAGGGCGTCCCGGTCCGCGTGCTTGAGCAGGCCGACGAGGTAGTCGTTGTAGACGTCGGGGTCCCGGCTGGCGCGGATGCGCAGCGAGAGGAAGAGGTCCTCCCACCGGACGCGACCCGTGAGCACCGCGTCGAGCCACCGGGCCTCGACCGTGAGGTGGTAGCCGGGCGTCCCGCCGGCGGGGGTCAGGTCCACCTCCGTGGTCTCGGGTCCGAGGCGCACGTCCCACGTCCCGCCCGCCCGGCCGAGGACCTCGAACCGCACCGTCATGCCGATCCTCTGCAGGAAGTAGTCGGACAGCGCTCCGAGGGCGAGGAAGTGGTCGCGGAAGCGCTCGCCCAGCCGGCTCTCCGGAGGCGGGTCCGGCAGCTCTGCGTAGACCGCGGCGATCTCGTCGGCGCGCCGGCCGGCATACGCCGTCAGGTACTCGGAGGTGTCGTCGAAGGAGAAGTCCGCCCACGTCGGGTCGCGCTCGACGTCACCGGAGCCGACGTGGAGGCGGTCGCCGGGCAGCAGGTAGAGCGAGGTCTGGCCCGGGAGCCGGTCGCGCAGGAACGCGAGCGCCTGGGCCTGGTCGGGGAAGATGCCGGGAGGCTGCACCGCGGCGTTGTGGTGCGCGAGGGCGGGGTCGAGGAAGGCGGGTGGGCCGGCATACGGCATGACGATCTTCGGCGGCGCCGACCGCAGCAGGCGCGTCACCGCACGGAACTTGCCCAGGCGCTTCTCGGAGCTGATCCGCTCGACGACCTCGGGTGGGTAGTCGTAGCAGATGGGGTGCCAGGAGGCCCCGGACATCTGCACGCCCATGACGTCGAGGGGACGTCCGGACTCCTCAGCGGCCCGGCGGAGCTGGCTGACGCTGAGGCGCGCGTCGTTGGTGTGCAGCACGGCGTGCCCGTCGACGTGGACGAGGATCGCGGCGTCGTGGCACATCGGGCTCAGCTCGGGGATGACGGTGACCCAGTCGCCACGGTCGTTCAGGGCCAGCCGCTCCCACGCGTCGAGCTCGATGACGACGTTGCGGATGCCGGCTCCGGCGATGCGGTTGCGCATCTCCCTCGAGGGGTAGCGCGGGATGACGAGACGCGTCGACGGCGAGAGGCCTTGCAGCAGTGGCAGATCCAGGTGGTCGAGGTGCTCGTGCGAGATGGCGACCCAGTCGGCGTCGAGCATCCGCGGCGTCCGCACGTGGGCGTTGTCGGGGAACGGGAACCAGGACCCGAGGAACGCGCCGCGTGGCGACATCCACGGGTCGCACAGCATCCGCACGCCGGGTGCGTCGATGCGCAGACCGGCGTGGCCGAGGGAGGTGACGAGTGGTCCGTTCATGCCTCGACGATCCGCCCCCGCGCCTGCTGTGCACACCCGCGTGGGCCCGACCCGCGTCTACGTCGTTTGACGGAGCCTCAGTGCCCGCACAGCCGGCGCAGGGCGGTCAGGTCGGCGCGAACCGCCGCGGCGATGTCGGCGTGGCGGTCGGTGGCCGGTCGGGCCACACTCAGGCGGTAGGCGGCCAGGTCGTCGGCGAGGTTCTGCACGGACTCGCGGGCGTCGTCCGAGGCCGCCGTCCGCGCGAGGCCCCTGGCCCGGGAGAGCACGGTGTCGACCCCGGTACGGACGGCCGCCGCGGGCACGCCGTGCGCTGACGCGGTCGTCGTCGTGGCCGCCGCGACGAGCGACCCGATGACGGCGCAGTCACCGGCCGCCGACTGGGACGCGGCGCTCGGCGCGGCCGGGGAGCCGCCGCGTGTCGCGCCGCTGAGGACGAAGGCCGATCCGAGCGCGACGACGATCGTCAGCGCGACGCCGAGCAGGAGCTGCCAGCGGTGTGTGGAGGTCGTCGACGCGCTCATGATGTCGCCCTGCTCGGTGTCGGAGGTTGGTACTCGAAGGCGCCGCGGTCGTCGTAGGAGCGCACGCCGACCCCGCTGTCAGGGGTGCTCGGGTCGTCGACCCGAGGTCGGCCGGCAGCATCGAGCGCCGGCTGGCCCGGCGCGTTCGAGTCGGCCGAGTCGATCGCCGGCGACCCTGCGCGGAGGCTGAAGTCGGCCTGCGCGGGGCTGGTCCAGCGCGGGTCGGCCTGCCGTCCGTGCGACTCCTGTCCGCTCGCCGACTGGAAGGCGGCGAGGGAGGTGTAGGACGTCGATCCCCACACCATCATCGTGCCGCTGACGCTGAGGTTCACGAGGTCGTAGTCGAGTCTCGTGCCGAGCTGCGACGTCGCGTCGACGCGGATGTCACCTCTCGTCCGGGGGCACTTCACCGTGCCGCCCGCGCCGTTGGGGCACGACGCGGCGTTGTCGACGGAGATGTTGTCGGCGAACGTGAACCCGCTCGGGGTGCCCGATGCCACCCCTTCGAGGTTGATGCCGGCCGACACGTTGTCGTAGACGGTGTTGCCGACGACGGAGCTGCCGGTGACGCCGAAGTCGTCGATGCCGTGGTCGCCGGTGATGCACCCGGCCGTGTTGCCGGTGGGCGGGGCGCTGCAGTTGGTCAGGGGCGTGGTCGTGAAGCCCTTGTTGTGGTAGCTGACGTTGTCGACGATCGTGTTGCGGTCGCCGCCCGGGTAGGACTGGATGCCCGAGTCCTCGTTGTCGTGGACGCGGTTCCCGCTCACGAGGTTGCCGGGCGCCCGCAGGTCGATGCCGACCGCGTTGCGCACGTAGCCGTACGCGTTCCACGAGCTCTCGTTGCCGGTGATCTGGTTGCCGGTCGAGCCGTTCGTCAGGTAGATCCCGGAGGCCGAGTTGTCGGTGACGAGGTTGCCGGTGACGACCGACCCGGTCATCGAGTTGAGGTACATGCCGTATGCCGTGGCGCCCTCCACGGGGCTGCCTGACCCCCGCGCCGTGTTGTTCGACAGCCGGACGCCGGTCGCGTTGAAGACGTAGAACGCGTTGCTCGTGGTGTCCCGGACGGTGAAGCCCGACACGGTGATCCAGCTCTGGTTGGAGATCGTGAACCCGTGCTTCGCCCCTGCGATGGTCACGACGGCCCCCGCGGCCGGCTGGAAGGTGATGGGGGAGCCGGAGGTGCCCGAGTGCCAGGGGAACACCTCGTCGGTGTACGTCCCCGATGAGACGAGAACCGTCTGGCCCGCGACGGCGACCTTCGCGGCCTTGGCGATGGTGCAGAACGGCACCGCGGCGGTGCCCGAACCGGTGTCCGAGCAGCCGCCGCCGCCCACGTAGAGGTAGGCGGCGGCGCCTGCCGCGGCCCCGACGGAGCTGACCGCGAGGCCCAGGCCCGCGACGAGGGTGCTGAGGGCGAGGACGGCTCGTCGAGCGGGGGTGTGCGGGGGGGCCATGACTCGTCCATCCCTTCTTGCGGATGCCTGATCCTCCAGTCTGTCGACCGGCTCGCACGATCACCCCGAGCGAAAGGAGGAGGACGGCATACGCCCAATGCAGGAGAGCCCAGGACGGACGACCCCGGTGCGACGGGGCGCGCCCGGGCGGCCCTACTCGGGCTCCCAGGCGACGAGCCGGTCGAACACCTCCCGGTCGCCCTCCAGCGTCAGGGAGTCCAGCGGGTGCCGGCCGTAGAGGACGAGGACGACGTCGCTCGCCGAGCCTGTCATGCGGGCGTCTGCCCGAGCCTCGCCGTCACCGGTCTCGTCGACGTGGGCCGCGTCGAGCGGGGCGTAGCGAGAGCCGTCGGCGTCGACCCACTGGCGCCAGGCGCGGCCCTCGGTCGCGACGTAGTCGACGACGGCCGGCTCGTGCGGCCACGGGCTCGTCGTCGAACAGCACGTGGACAGGAACTCCTCGACACCGTCGAGGGCCACGTCGTCGGGCAGCGGCTGGGGCGCGCCGGCCGTGAGCTGGGCGTCGTAGGCGTGCACCGCGATCTCCTGGAGCTGGTGCCGGGCGACGGCTCCGCAGGTCTGTGGCGACTGCGAGTCGCCCCACCACGTCCAGCAGCCGCGCTCGGGGCCGGCCTCGCGCAGCGACTGCACGAGCTGCCCGGTGGAGGCGGCGAGCCAGGCGTCGAGTGCCTCGGGGTCGCTCGGCACGGCCCCGTCGCCGTCGGTGGGAGCCGGGAGCTTGGAGGTCGCGTCCGGGCCGGCCGCGACCGTGGCGGCCCAGGACCGGCGCCCGGTGCCCAGGTGGTGCACGAGGTCGAGCAGCGTCCAGTCGGGACACGTCGGCACCTGCACGTCGAGCACGTCCGCCGTCGAGACGGCCGAGCGGAACGCTCGCGAGCGGTCGTCGATGAGGCGTAGCAGGTCGCTGAACCCGAGCTCACTCGTCACGCCGGATGTCTACCACCCGACCGCGCCCACCCGACAGCGCTTTTCGGGTCCAGGCGGCGCCATCTGATGCTGCACGGTCGCGCCCGGTGCGCCGTCACGGGCCACGACCGCTACCCCGGAGGGCCGTCCTGCTGAAGGCGTCCGACACGGACCGCGCGCGAGGTCTGGCCCCCGGCCGGTACGTCGGGTCGAGGTGCACCCGTGGCAGATCGGGGGCCGACCCGATCGACGTGGGCCCTACGATGGAGCCTCGTGACCGTCACTGACACCGCCGCTGCCCGTGCCCGCCTGCTCGAGATCATCCGAAGCCGCGCCATCGTGCACGGTCGCGTGACCCTCAGCTCAGGCAAGGAGGCCGACTACTACGTCGACCTGCGCCGCATCTCCCTCGACGGGGAGGCCGCGCCCCTCGTCGGGATCGTCATGCGCGAGCTGACGCGGGACCTGACATATGACGCCGTGGGTGGCCTGACGCTCGGCGCCGACCCCGTCGCGACCTCGATGCTGCACGCGGCGGCCGCCGCCGGTGAGCGCCTCGACGCCTTCGTCGTGCGCAAGGCCGGCAAGGCGCACGGCCTCCAGCAGCGCATCGAGGGGCCGTCGATCACGGGTCGACGGGTGCTCGTCGTCGAGGACACGACGACGACGGGCGCGTCGCCCCTCGCCGCCGTCGAGGCGGCCCGTGAGGACGGTGCCGAGGTCGTCGCCGTCGCCACCATCGCCGACCGCGCCACCGGGGCCGGCGACCGGATCACCGCCGAGGCCGGCGTGGAGTACCGCTACGCCTTCTCGCTCGAGGAGCTCGGGCTCGCCTGAGGCCCGCCCGGGCCCGGCCCGACGTGGACCTCGAACCCCGCCCGCAGTGCCTCGACCGACGACGGAGGCGTGATCACCGTCGCGATGCCGCCGAGGGGGCGCTCGACGGTCGCGGCGGCATACGTGTTGTCGGGCAGCCACGGCAGCAGGCCCCCGCTCGTGACGACGGCAGGACCTGACCCCAGGAGCACGTAGGTCCCGTCGGGCAGGTCGTCCCAGGCGTAGGCGTGCAGCCGGCGGGTGCGGCGGCGCGCGTCCCAGCGCTCGTCGTGGAGCAGGCGGTCGAGGCCGGGGGCCGGCAGGTGGGTCGTGCGGTGCGCCTCGGCGACGAGGTCGCGGAACCGGCTGAAGTCGGCGCGACGGCACTCGGCGCACGGCCGGTGCCCGGCCGCGAGTGCGAGCGCCTCGTCGAGGAAGAAGAGCGGCGTGTAGTGGCTCGGGTCCCACTGCCGCACACGGCGGTCGCGGAAGTCGAGCAGGCACGTGATCCACGCGCGCCCGACGTGGTGGCGCCGCACGTCCCGGGTGCCCGCGCCGTCGTGGAGGCGGCCGCGGTTGCCCATGAGGGCGCCCCGCCCGGCGGCCGCGACGACGTCCCCGAAGGGGTCGACGCGGTTGCGGGCCGGGGTGGCGGTGCCGCTCACTCGAGCACCTCGAGGACGACGTCCGCGGGGTCGCCCTCGTCGAGCCCCTCGGCCCGGCGGACCGCCTTCTTGACCGGGAGCACGTAGGCGCCCCGGCTGGAGTCGGGGAAGACGGACGTCGTCCACGACGTGGCCCCGACGGTGGCCCGGACACGCACCGACCCGAAGCCCCGCGGCGGACGCGGGACCTCACGGATGCGCGCCGACGCGTCGTCACCGACCGTCACGAAGAACCATCCCGTCTGGGACTCCCAGCGCCACAGGTCGGCCGTGAACCGGAGCGTCGTCATGCGTCCACGCTAGGGCCCGGCACCGACAGGAACCGGGGGAGCGGCGCCTGCGTCGCACCCGCGACCCGGTCCGTACGCGTGTGCCCAGCACTAGGATCGGTTCGATCGGCACTCCGACCCGCCGCCCTCTATCGGGAGAACCCATGATCATCGTCTGGATCCTGCTCGGCCTCGTCGTGCTCCTCGCCGTTGTCGGCGTCGTCATGTACAACGGCCTCATCGGCCTGCGCAACAAGGTCGAGGAGGGCTGGCGCCAGATCGACGTCGAGCTGAAGCGTCGCCACGACCTCATCCCCAACCTCGTCGAGACGGTCAAGGGCTACGCGTCGCACGAGCGCGGCACGCTCGAGGAGGTCATGCAGGCCCGGTCCGCCGCGATGTCGGGCGCGTCGACACCCGCCGCGGCGGCCCAGGCCGAGGGCCAGCTGAGCCAGGCGCTCGGTCGCCTCATGGCCGTCGCCGAGGCCTACCCCGACCTCAAGGCCAACCAGAACTTCCTCGCCCTCCAGCAGGAGCTGACGAGCACCGAGGACCGCATCGCGAGCTCCCGCCGCTACTACAACGCCCTCGTGCGCGAGCTCAACACCAAGGTCGAGTCCGTCCCCTCGAACATCGTCGCCAACATGGCGGGCGTCAAGCGCGCCGAGTACTTCGAGACCCCCGCGACCGAGGCCGTCGCCCCGAGCGTCTCCTTCGGGGGCGACAGCGCCGCCGGGGGCTCCGGCACCCCGGGGGTCTCGGCGTCGACCCAGCCCGGCGCCGTCGGCGGCTCGTCGACCCAGCCGGGTGGCGCGCCGGGCGCGCTGCCGCAGGCCCAAGCCCCGGGTGCTGCCCAGCCCGACCCGACGTCCGACTCGGCCGGCCCGGGCACGTCCGGCGCCTGACCGGAGGGTTCTCGGGGCGTCAGCCCTTGACGTACGACAGCTTCTCGCACACCTGGCCGTCGCGCAGGCGCACGACGTCGATGCCGCGCACGTGACCGGGCGAGCCGTCGGGGGCGACCCAGGAGAAGCGCCAGCGCAGCACCCCGCGGTCGCCGGCGACGAAGGACTCCTCGGCCGTGAAGAGCGGGCTGCCCGTCTCGGTGAAGAGCGACTCCCACACCGAGCGCACGTCGCCCGCTCCCTCGTGGCGTATGCCGTCCGGCGCCGGCCCCGTGGCCTCGAAGACGCAGTCGTCGGTCATGAGCGACATGATCGCGTCGACGTCGCCGCGGCCGAACGCCGCGACGAAGGCGGTGAAACCCGCGTGGTTCGGACCCCATGCGGCATCCCGTCCGAAGCGCGCGAGGAGGTCGGTCTGCGCGTCGCCACCGGACGGCATACGCGGTCCGACGGCCCCGCCGGAGCGGTAGGCCTCCTCCATGCGGTCGAACCACGTCGCCACGTCGGCGACGAGCCCCGGATCGAGCGTGCGGTCCTGCCCGATCGCCGCGGCGAGGTCCCAGCCGTGCACGAGGTGGTCGGCCACGAGCTGGCGGACGTACTCGTCCATCGACTCCTCGCCGTAGGACAGCTGCACGGTGCCGTGCGAGGGGAGCGTCTCGGCGACGGTGCCTAGCGCCTCGGTCGCGGCCGACGCCGCGGCGTCCCGGGCGTCCTCACCGAGGAGGTCGCCGTCGAGCCGGCTGCCGACGTCGGCGATGGTGCGGCCGCGCATGAGCGGTGAGGTCCAGAGGTCCTCGCCCGTCACGTGGTTCACGAGGTCCCGCACCGTCCACTCGCTGCACGGCGTCGGCAGGCCCCACTGGTCGTCGGCCACCGAGGCGACCTGCTGCGACCACCACTGCACGCTGCGGCGGTAGGCGCCGCCGAGGTCGGACCCGGTCTGCGGGGTCTCGGTCGTTGCCGCCATGACGTCCTCCCATCGCCCCTGCAGCACCAGTGTGCCCCGGGCTCGGGAGGCGCGTCAGGACATCACGTCAAGAGGTCGGGACGCGGTCAGGAGGCGCGGTCGCCGTCCGTCGCGTGGTCCGCGATGTCACCCGCCGCGTCGGCGGTCTCGACGGCGAGGGCCTTGGCCCGGCGGCGGTGCTTGACGAACTCGTAGACCATCGGCAGCAGCGACACCGCGACGACGAGCAGGATCGCGACCTCGAGCTTGTCGGTGAGCCACGGGAAGGCCTGCCCGAGGAAGTAGCCGAGGAGGGTGATCCCGGCCGCCCACAGGACGGCGCCGACGGCGCTCCACGTGAAGAAGCGGCGGCGCTCCATCCGGCTGACGCCGGCGACGACGGTGATGTAGGTGCGCACGATCGGGACGAACCGGCCGATGACGAGGGCCTTGTTGCCGTGCCGGTCGAAGAAGTCCGTCGTCTGGTCGAAGTACTTCTTCTTGAGCACCTTGCCGTCGCGCGAGTAGAGCGGTGTGCCGAGGGCACGACCGATCTCGTAGCCGACGACGTTGCCGAGGAAGGCCGCCGCGCACAGGATCACGATGGCCACGCCGAGGTTGACGTGCACCTGGCCGGTGGCGATGAACAGGCCCACCGCGAAGAGGAGGGAGTCGCCGGGCAGGATCGGGAAGAGGAGTCCGCACTCGATGAAGACGATGGCGACGGCGATCCAGAAGAAGGCCTCGCCGTACTGCTGGAGCAGGTAGGTGGGGTCCATCCACTTGGGACCGAGGGCCGGCGCGACGGCAGGCAGGACGGAGGCGAGTGCGTGCATGGGTGACAGGGTATGCCGTGTGCCCGGGAGCCCCTGAATCCGCGCTGTCAGCGCGCTGTGGGTCTCGAGCGGGTCTCGAAGGGATATCGATGGGACGACGTCCCTTCCGTCGGTGCGCGCGCGCGGTTCACGATGGACGCGGGAGCGAAGGAGGAGTGGCGGCACCTGCTGGACACTCGGGGTCGTGGGCGCTCTGGCGCACACGACGGCGGACGTGCCGTCCTCCTCCTGATCCCGTTCCGTGCCCGCGGGCGGTCGGCCGGTGGGTCGGCCGGGCGGTCAGGCGGTCAGGCGGTCAGGCGACGGGCAGGTCCGCGAGGTTCACGGCGGCCACGGCCACGGTCGCGATGGCGGCCACGACGAGCAGCAGGCGTGCCGGCCGGTAGCGGAAGCTCGACAGGACGCCCGAGAAGAAGAGTGCGACGGCGAGCAGGATGGTGTTGACGACGTACTCGTGCGCGACGTCCCCGGCGTGCAGGGCCTCCTTGCTCGAGGCGTCCGCCTTCGCCGTGGACGTGCGGTAGGGGCCGAGCTGGTCGTTGATGTAGCTCGTGTCGTCGATGAGCCTCGTCGGGGTGCCGCCCGCACGGATCTCGGCCTCCCACCGGTCGATGACCGGGAGCAGCTCCTCGCGGATGAGGGTCGCGCGGTAGAAGGCGACGAGCGGGGTGTTCTTCGCCTGCACCGCCTGGGCGTACTGCGCGATCATGCTGCTGTCGTAGCTGACCTTCTGGGTCGCCACCCCGAAGAGCCGGCTGGCCTCGACGCGCTGGTCGGTCGAGGTGCTCGTCGCGGCGCTCTGCACGCCGTTCCACTGCGAGGCCTGGTAGCCGCACCATGCCGTCCCGACCGTGGCGAGCCCGAGCACGAGCACCGTGACCATCTCGATGAGGCGGTCGACGAAGGAGTCCTCGCTCTTCATCGCGGTTCGGTGCTCGCCGGCGGCTGTTCGGACGCGGGGGCGGGCTCGCCGGCGGGGGTGTCCTCACGGACCGTGAGCCCCAGCCGGCCGGGACCGTAGCCCGGACGGCGGCGGCCCACCTGGACGCCGTCCGAACGCTGCACGAGGTCACGCCACAGGTCGGTCTCGCGGTAGCGCCAGGCCTCCTCGCGCACCGTCGTGATCTCCTGCTCGAGCCGGCCGTCGTTCTGGGCCTGGGCGATCCGGGTGGCGGCCTCGGCCTCCTCGAGGGCGAGCTCGAACGTGGCGCGCACGGTGGCCTGGATGACCTCACCCGTGCGGCCGAGGTCGACCGGACCGAGCACGAAACCGGTGACACGGAGGCCGTGCTCCTCCAGCGCCGCGGTCACGGCCTCCGCGAGCCTCGCCTCGGTGTCGGACCGGGCCCGCCCGAAGAGCGTCTCGACCGTGACGGCGGGGTCGCTCAGCGCCCGGCTGACGGCCCGGCCGCTCGCGTCCCGGACGAGTCCGTGGATGCCCTCGGGCCCGAACCGTTCGTGCACCGTGCGCAGTCGCTCGGGGATGATCGCGTAGCGCACGGTGTACGCGACGTCTGCCAGGGCCCGGTCGCCGAGGGCGCAGCTGAGGCTGGGGCCGGTGCTGTCGAGCTGCGACGCCGCCGACGAGGCGTCCTCGCCGGCCCGGTACGCCATCTCCACCGACGGGTACTCCACGACGAGCGTCTTGCGCAGCAGGGGCACCCAGTGGCGTCCGGGCGTCAGGGAGTGCTCGGTCGCCTTGCCGTTCTTGAGCACGAGTCCGAGGGCCCCGGCCGGCACCTTGATCAACGAGGCCGAGATCACGATGAACGCAACGATGCCGAGGATCGGCAGGAGGAGCACGATGAGGATCACCGTGGCTGCGGTGCTCATGACGCCCGCCGGAGGGCCGTGGCGGTGGTGGTGACCGAGCCGGTCGCCGGGGTCGTGGAACGCATGGCAGGTCTCCTGTCGCCACCGGGCCGCCCCCGGTGGGTCGTCCGGCCGTCGCCCGGTGGTTAGTCTTCCGGGCATCCGATGTGACACCAGACTGAACCGGAGGGGGATCCGTGGCATCGCCTGAAGGGGGTGAGACCCCGAGCGAGTCGGACGAGGTGACCCCCGCCGTCGGGGTCGGCCCCTGGCCGGGACCGTGGCCGTCCGGCGACCACTGGGATCCCGAGCTGCTCGAGCACGGCGACCGGCGCAACGTCGTCGACGCCTACCGGTACTGGCGCCACGACGCGATCGTCGCCGACCTCGACGTCCGACGCCACGACTTCCACGTCGCCGTGGAGAACTGGGGCCACGACTTCAACATCGGGTCCGTCATCCGCACGGCGAACGCCCTGGGCGCCCGGGCGTTCCACATCGTCGGCAAGCGGCGGTGGAACCGCCGCGGGGCCATGGTCACCGACCGCTACCAGCACGAGCACCACCACGCGGACGCCGCCTCGCTCGCTGCATGGGCGCGCAGCGAGGGGCTCGCCCTCGTCGGCGTCGACAACCTGCCCGGCTCGGTGCCCATCGAGACCTTCGACCTGCCGCGCCGGTGCGTCCTCGTCTTCGGCCAGGAGGGCCCGGGGCTGTCCGAGCCGATGCGGGCCGAGTGCACGGCCGTGCTCCACATCGAGCAGTTCGGCTCCACCCGCTCGATCAACGCCGGCGCGGCCGCGGCGATCGCGATGCACGCCTGGGTGCGGCGGCACGTCTTCGACCAGCGGGTGTAGCTCAGCCCTGGGGGTCGCGGCCGCGCCAGCGCAGGGGCTCCTCGGCATACTCCTCGACGACGTGGGCGGCGACGCCGACCGACCTCGCGACCTGGAAGACCACCTCGCCCGACTCGGCGGGCAGGCCGAGGGCGTGGAGCACGGCGGCGCTCGCGAGGTCGATGTTGGGCAGCGCTCCGGTGCGCTCGGCGACGAGCGCCGCGAGCGCGTCGACGCGCCGCCGCAGCCGGGTGGTGCCGCGCCGACGCCAGAGGGCCTCGAGCACGACGTCGGCCCGCGGGTCGCCGTCGGGGTAGAGGAAGTGCCCGAAGCCGGCCACCACGCCCCGCTCGCGCAGCGATCGCGCCACGAGCACGGCGGGGTCGACGCCCTCGGCGAGCAGCGCGTGGGCGGCCACGGGGGCCGCGCCGTGGAGCGGTCCGGCCATCGCGGCGTACGCGGCCGACAGGCAGTCGTGGAGCCCGGCGCGCGTCGAGGCGGCGACCCGCGCGGCGACGGTGGAGGCGGTCAGGCCGTGGTCGAGGAGGGCCACGAGCAGCACCCGGAGCACGGCGACGTCGCCGCCGGCAGCCGGGTCACCGCCGAGGGCGGTCAGCGTCAGGCCCGTGAGGTCGCCGGACCGGGGACGGGTCGCCGGACGGAGCGACGGGGCGCCGGCCAGTGCGACCGCGGCCCGCACCACGGGCAGCGCCGCGTGCCTGACCCTCTCGGGGTCCGTGTCCGAGGCGAAGGGGTCGGCCGCCGCGAGCAGCTGCACGGCCACGGGCATCCGCCGTTCGAGCGGCAGGGCCGTCAGGTCGAGGTCGGCCGTCTCCGGCACCCCCGAGACGGCCTGCGGCACCGTCGTCCCCAGCACGACCGCTGCCGCCTCCTCGAGCGATCGCAGGGCGACGACGTCGCCCAGGGCGCGTCCTCGGTAGAAGAGCTCACCCTCTGCCTGTCGGCTCACGGCGGTGGCGATGCTCCGGAAGCGCAGGACCGGCTGCGGGCCGCCCGGGGGGCGGGTCGCCGAGGCCATGGCGTCGATCTGCGCCCGGTCGAAGAGGCTCTCCTGCTGGCCCGGGCGGCGCTCGCTCCGCAGCAGGCCACGGCTGACGTACGCGTAGAGCGTCGCGCGCTTGACGCCGAGTCGCTGGGCGGCCTCCGTCGTCGTGATCCACGTGCCTCGTGCGGTCGTCACGTCGCCTCCGGGTGCGTCGGGTCGATGGCGTCGACGAGGTTGATCGAGTCAACCCGTTGACACGATCAACATTGACGATGTTGATCAACATCGTTGACAGTGACGAGTGAACCTGAAAGGAGGACCCCATGTCCACCACGTCCACCGGATTCATCACCGTCCCGAAGGGTCTCGCCAAGGTCGTCGTCACCGACACCGAGCTCGGCGACGTCCGCGGCGACGAGGGCTTCTTCCACTACCGGCAGTACTCCGCCGTCGAGCTCGCCGAGCAGGTCGGCTTCGAGCAGGCCTGGCACCTGCTCGAGCGCGGTCACCTGCCCGACGACGCAGAGCTGGCGGCCTTCACCGCAGACGTGGGGCGCCTTCGGGTCCTGCCGCCCGGTCTCGCCGACCTGCTCCCGGCCATCTGCGCGACGACCACGGACTCGCTCCAGGTGCTGCGCACGACGCTGTCCGCCTGGGGCGGGATCGCCGGCCTGCGCCCGCTCTACGACTGCGACGAGGACGAGAAGGCCGCGGCGGCGCTGGCGGCCGTCGCCGTCACACCGACGATCCTCGCGGCGGCGCACCGTCTCCACCACGGCCTCGAGCCGGTGCCGGCCGACCCGACGCTGGGCCACGCCGAGGACTACCTGCGCATGGTGACGGGGCGGCGGCCCTCGGCGCGAGACGCCCGCGCCGTCGAGCAGTACCTCGTCGCGACGATGGACCACGGTTTCAATGCCTCGACGTTCACCGCACGGGTCATCGCGAGCACCGGCGCGGACCTCGCGGCCTGCCTCGTCGGGGCGATCGGCTCCTTCTCGGGCCCGAAGCACGGCGGCGCGCCCAGCCGGGCGCTCGAGGCGCTCGACGAGATCGGCACCCTGGACCGGGCCGACGACTGGGTGCGCGACCGCATCGGGTCCGGCGACCGGATCATGGGGTTCGGTCACGCCGTCTACCGGACGCGCGACCCGCGCTCGGAGATGCTCAAGCAGGTCGCCGGCGGCTGGGACGACCCGCTCGTCGACCTCGCCGTCGGGGTCGAGGACGCCATCGAGCGCGCCCTCGCCGAGCTGAAGCCGGGGCGCGAGCTGCACGCGAACGTCGAGTTCTACGCCGGCGTCGTCATGAAGCTCGCGGGGCTCGAGCCGTCGATGTTCACGCCGACCTTCTGCGTCGCGCGCGTCGTCGGCTGGACGGCCAACGTCCTCGAGCAGAGCCGCGACCCGAAGATCATCCGGCCGGCCGCACGCTACGTCGGGCCGCCGCCGCCCCAGCCCGTCCCCACCGGGACGCGCGCCTCGCAACCGGCCTGACCGGGGGAGGGCATCGAGCAGGCCCCGACGCATCCGGTTGCCGGGGCCTGCTCGGCGCGACCGGGGGAGCATCCGGTCGCTGGTGGTCGCCCGGAGCCCTCCGAACGTCACGTCCACGGTAGGACAGAATCGGAGTCTCGGGTCGACGTTCAGGTCAGGACTCGACAAGGTGGTGTCAAGGAAGGGTAGGCATCGCGTAAGGAGTGGGCTCGGGGTGTCACGAACGTCGGTCGAATCGCCCGGTAATGCGGCATTCGTCCGTTTCTGGGTCGCCGACGCCGTCTCCAACCTCGGCACCTTCGTCTCGGCGCTCGCCCTCCAGCTGCTCCTCATCGAGACCCTCCACGCCGACCAGACCGAGCTCGGGATCGTCCGGGCGGCGACGTGGCTGCCGTACCTCCTCTTCGGCATGCTCGCCGGCGTCGTCGTCGACCGGATGCGGCGCCGGCCGCTGCTCGTCGCGGCCGACCTGCTCTGCGCTCTGCTCGTCGGTACGATCGGGGTGCTCGCCCTGACCGGCCACCTGACGGTGCCGCTCGTCGCCGTCCTCGTCTTCGGCGCCGGCTCGGCCTCGATGTTCTTCAGCGCCGCCCACCTGTCGTTCCTGCCGACGGTCGTGCCGGAGACCCGCCTCGCCTCGGCTAATGCCCGGCTCGCCCAGACCTACTCCGCGACGCAGTCGCTCGGCCCGCTCATTGGCGGTGCACTCGTGCGGCTGCTGTCCGCGCCCGTCGCGGTGCTCGTCGACGCCGTGTCGTATGCCGTGTCTGCCCTCGTGCTCCTGACCGTCCGTGTCCCGGAGCGGGCTCCCGAGCGCGCTCCTGAGCGGCACGTGTGGCGCGAGCTGCGCGAGGGCGCGGCCTGGGTCTACCGGCACACGGTGCTGCGCCCGTACGCCATCTCGCTCCACCTGTGGTTCTTCGCCAACGCGATGGTCACGACGGTGCTCGTCTACTTCGCCACGACGGAGCTGCACCTCGACGCGCTCGCGGTCGGGCTCGTCCTCGCCGCGACCGGTGTGACCGGCGTGCTCGGAGCCGGCCTGTCCCCGCGACTCGGCGTGCGCTTCGGCACCGGCCGGGTGATCACGACGACGGAGTGGCTGAGCCCGGCGGCATACGCCCTCCTGCTGCTCGCCCAGCCCGGGCCGTATGCCATCGTGTGGCCGCTCGTCGCCAACGCGCTCTTCGGCCTGGCGATGGGGCTGCGCGACCCGCTCGACATGAGCTACCGCAACCTCGTGACGCCCGACCGGCTGCGGGGACGGATGAACGCCACGATCCGGTCGCTCAACTGGGGATCGATCGCCGTCGCGGCTCCCCTCGGTGGCCTCGTCGCCGCGACGTGGGGCAACCGGGTCGCCATCGCCGTCGGGGTGGTCGGGCTCGCGGTCGCGGCCCTGCTGCTCTGGAGCTCGCCGTACCGTCACGTCACGGCGCCGGGTGAGCGCCCCGTGCGGGGTGCGGTGCAGGGCCGCGCCTGAGGTCAGTCCGCCGTGCGCAGGGCCTGCTTCCACGACATCCGGCCCCGGGTCTGCATGAGCGACCGTCGGTAGACCTTCTCGCCGATGACGACGGTCACCGCGGAGAAGGCTGCCATGAGCAGGAGGGCCACGACGGGCTCCCACCAGGCGGCGTCCCCCGCGATGATGCGGCCCGGCATCGCCACGACCGACACGATCGGCACGAAGGATGCGACCTTGAGCGGCGTGCCGGTCAGGGCGAAGCTCGCGAAGTAGACGAGCATGAGCAGCGTCGTCAGGGGGGAGGTCGTCGACTGGAGGTCCTCGGTGCGCGAGGCGAGGGCGCCCGCGACGGCGAAGAGGCAGGCCAGGGCGAAGAAGCCGACCGCGAAGAAGAGGACGAACCACACGACGGCGGTCGAGAGGGCCGGCAGCAGCGACGACCACTCGGTGAACGACACCGCCACGAGCCCGACCCCGGCGAAGAGCACCACCTGGGCCATCGCGATGACGGCGTTGCCGACGACCTTGCCGGCGAGCAGGGCGCGCAGCGGGATCGCCGTCGCGATGATCTCGACGAGGCGCGACTGCTTCTCCTCGACGACGCTCGCAGCGATCTGCTGGCCGAACATCAGGGCGCCCATGAAGAAGAGCAGCGCGAAGGCGAAGGTCGCGGCCTGCACGAAGCCCCGGTTCGTCGTCTGCCCGTCGAAGCGGTCGGCGACGAGCGTCGCCCCGCGCTCGAGGGCCTCGACCGTCGTGCCGGCGGCCGCCGCGTTGCGGTCGAGCGCGGCGTCGCGGACGGCTCCCTCGAGGGGCGTCCGCAGCGACGCTGCCACGTCGTCGCCGGACGTCACGGTCCAGCCGGCCGACGTCTGGTGCAGCCACGCGTCGACCTCACCCCGGTCGACGGCGGCGTGCGCGGCGTCCTCGCCGGCGACGGTCGTCGGGGTGATGACGACGGTGTCGCTCGTCGAGCGGGCCGTCGACGCGGCGTGCTCGACGAGGCGCGTGCCCTCGGCCGACGACACGGCGACCGTGTAGGTCGTCGTCTTGCCCGCCTGCCAGGCCGAGAAGGCCGCGAAACCGGCGATGAACACGAGCGTGAAGAGGGTGGAGAAGAGGAACGTGCGGTTCGTGACGCGGACGACGACCTCGCGCACGGCCACGATGAGCCACGGTCGCCCACCGCCGGACGACGGCTCGTCGGTGAGCCCGGCCTCGGCGCCACGGACGCTCTCGCCGGTGGTGTCGGGGTCCGGTCGGTGCTGCAGGGTGGTCATGCCGTCACCTCACGGTAGATCTGGGCCAGGGTGGGTCGCTGCGGCGAGAACTCGTGCACGTCGCCGCGTCTCAGGGCCTCCTCGAGCAGGGTCCGTTCGGCGCCGTGCTCGACGATCTCGAGCAGGGCCGTGTGCCCCTCGACGTCCACGGCGTGCACGCCCCCGACTCCGCGCACCCATCCGGCGTCGCCCGACAGGACGAGCCGGTGCCGCGAGACGGAGGTGGAGCGCAGCTCGTCCGGGGAACCCGACGCGACGACCCGACCCTTGGCGAGCACGACGAGGCGCTCGCAGAGCCGCTCGACGAGGTCGAGCTGGTGGGAGGAGAAGAGGACCGGCACGCCCTGCGTCGTGTGCTCGCGCAGCAGGTCGGCCATGTTGTCGACCGCGGCGGGGTCGAGGCCGCTGAACGGCTCGTCGAGCACGAGCGCCCGGGGTCGGCCCATGAGCGCGGCGATGATCTGGACCCGCTGCTGGTTGCCGAGGGAGAGCTTCTCGACGTGGTCCTTGGCGCGCTCGGCGAGACCGAGGCGCTCGAGGTGGGTCGTGACCGACGACCGGGCCGCCGAGGCGCTGAGCCCCCGGAGCCGTCCGAGGTAGACGAGCTGGTCGAGCACCGCCTGCTTGGGATAGAGCCCGCGCTCCTCCGGCATGTAGCCGAACTGGCGCCGGTCGAGGGCGGTGATCGGACGACCGTCCCAGAGCA
This sequence comes from Terracoccus sp. 273MFTsu3.1, assembly GCF_000383675.1. Lineage (GTDB taxonomy): Bacteria > Actinomycetota > Actinomycetes > Actinomycetales > Dermatophilaceae > Terrabacter. The sequence goes on from NZ_KB911820.1 coordinate 994,850, forward strand.
CCTCGCCACCGCTCGGCGACAGGACGCCCATGACCATGCGCATCGTCGTCGTCTTACCGGCACCGTTGCCGCCGACGAAGCCGGTCAGCCGACCGGCCCCGACCGTGAAGCTGATGTCGTCGACGGCGCGGATCTCGCCGAAGGTGCGGCTCAGGTGCCGCAGCTCGATGTCGGCCGTGGCGCGTGGTCTGGTGAGTCGGTCCCCGTCTTCGCTCATGACACCCACGCTAGGCCGCGCGGGAGCGCCCAGGATCAGCCGCTCGGTTGATCCTCGGGGTCCCCCCGGAGGATGAGACCGGCCTCGTAGGCCAGCACGACCGCCTGGACGCGGTCGCGCAGGTGCAGCTTGGCGAAGACGTTGGACAGGTGCGTCTTGACGGTGGCCTCGCCGACGAAGAGCCGACCGGCGATCTCGGCGTTGGAGAGCCCACGTCCCACGAGACCGAGCACCTCGAGCTCGCGGGGTGTCAGGTCGTCGAGCCGCGGGTCCCGCTCGGCCCGCCGTGGGGCGACCCGATCGTCGGCGACCGGCCCGCTCGTCATCTGCTCGATGACGCGCCGGGTGACCTCCGGAGCGAGCAGGGCGTGACCACCCGAGACGGCACGCACCGCCTCGATGAGGTGGTCGGCGTCGGCGTTCTTGAGCAGGAAGCCGCTCGCCCCGGCGGCGAGGCCGGCGAAGACGTAGTCGTCCCGGTCGAACGTCGTGAGGATGACGACCCTGGCGAGGTCGTCGGCGACGATGCGCCGGGTCGCCTCGATGCCGTCCATGAGCGGCATCTGCACGTCCATGAGCACGACGTCGGGTCGCAGCTCGCGCGTGAGCCGCACGGCCTCCTCGCCGTCGCTCGCCTGCCCGATGACCTCGATGTCGTCCTCCACCGAGAGGATGAGCGAGAATCCGGACCGCACGAGCAGCTGGTCGTCGACGAGCAGGACGCGTACGGGCGCACTCACGGCGCCTCCTCGGGCAGCGGCATCCGCACGCGGACCCGGTAGCCACCGGTGACCCGGGGCCCGATCTCGCTCACCCCGCCGTGCGTCGCGAGGCGCTCGCGGACGCCGAGGAGCCCGAGCCCGGTCCCCGACGTCCCCGACCGCGGCCGCCCGCCGTCGAGCACCTCGACCTCGGCGTACCCGTGCGCGAAACCGTGCTCGGGTCGTCGGTCGACGCGGACGAAGACGGTCGCGGAGGCGGCGGTCGAGTGCCGGCGCACGTTGGCCAGCGCCTCCTGCGCGGTGCGGTAGAGGGACAGCCCCAGCGGTGCCGGGACGGAGGCGGCTGCGCCGGGCACGTCCTCGACGACGTGGCACTCGACCTCGAGACCGTGGGTCGCAGCATCCCGCGCGAGAGCCGCGACGTCCGTGAGCCCGGGCTCGGGCGCGCGGGTGCGGGCGCCCGGGCCCGTCCCGTCGGGGCCCACCTCCTGGTCGTCGGCGCGCAGCGTGCCGAGCAGCCCCCGCATCTGCGCCACGGCATCGCGCGACGACGTCTCGACCGACCGCAGGGCGCCCTCGGCGGCGTCGGGGTCGCGCCGGAGCACGCGACGGGCTGCAGCGGCCTGGATCCCGATGACCGACACGTGGTGGGCGACGACGTCGTGGAGCTCGCGCGCGATCCGAAGCCGCTCCTCGACGACGGCCTGCCGCTGCAGGCTCGCGGCCTGGGCGTCGATGGTGCGGGCCTGGGCGGCGAGCCGGTCGCGCTGGAGCGCGGCGCGCCAGGCGGCCTGGCCGCCGATGATGGCGCCGCCGAAGTAGAAGACGTTGATGAGCAGGGTGTAGACGACGTAGGCACCCGCCGGGCTGAAGAGGCCCTGGTGGACGAGGGGCTCGTCACCGCGGCTCATCGCCTCCTCGACCCCGCTGCCGACCGCGAGCTGCCAGGCGAGCCAGCCGAACATGAGCAGCACGACGCCGGCCACGACCCCGAGCATGGCCTGGCGGTCCCGCGCCCAGGCGACGCCGGTGAAGAGGGCGAGGAAGTAGACCACCTGCATCGGCATCGAGACCGCGACGGCGGGCATGAGCAGTCCGAAGACGAAGAGGTGCAGCGACAGCCCGGCCGCGACGAGCAGCGGCCACCGGTGGCGCCAGATGAGCGGGACCGTGCCGAGAGCCACCGCGACATGTGGCCAGACCCACGAGTCCTGCTGGGCGCCGAGGGAGTCGATGCTGCGCAGCAGCTCGACGCCGAGGGAGCCCGCGACGAGGAAGCCGAGGGCGACCCACAGGTCGGTGCGCCGTTTGCGGGGCGAGTCGTCGGGCACCCGCTCCCAGTCGGTGTCGACGCCGAAGTACGCCCTCACCCGCGCCACGAGGGCAGTCCACCGGCCGTCCATGGGATCCAGCCTAGGCAGGCCGGTGCCCGAGCCGGCTCCCCCTCGAGGTGGAGGGCGTGGCGGCGGTAGGTTCGGCGCATGGGTGTCAGCTCCTCCGTCCTCGACGTCTCGACGATGCGCTCCCGGCTCGACCGGCTGCGCCACCACGCGGCCGACGCCGGCGTCGCCGCGACGGTCGTGTCGCCCGGCTCCGACCTGCGCTACCTCACCGGCATCGCGGGCTCGTCCTTCGAGCGCCTCACGGCCCTCGTCGTCCCGAGCGACGACGCGGTCGCCCCGGTCTTCGTCTCGCCGGCGCTCGAGTACGCCGGCCTCGGCCACGTGCCGCTCGGCGAGCTCGGCGTCGAGGTGCGCACGTGGGTCGACGGCGAGGACCCCTACGCCCTGGCGCTCGGCGGAGTGCCGAGCGGTCGCGTCGCAGTGTCCGACATGACGCCGGCGCTGCACCTGCTGCGGCTCCGCGACGCGGGGGCCGGCGACCAGCAGCTCGCAGGGCCGGTCCTGCGCGAGCTGCGGATGCGCAAGGACGCACTCGAGCTCGCGGAGCTGCGTGCGGCCGGAGCCGCGATCGACCGGGTGCACGCGCGGGTCGGCGAGTGGCTCCGGCCCGGTCGCACCGAGGCCGACGTCGCCGCCGACATCGCTGCCGCGATCGTCGAGGAGGGCCACGCCACGGCCGAGTTCGTCATCGTGGGGTCGGGTCCCAACGGTGCGAGCCCGCACCACTCCGTCAGCGACCGCGTCATCGAGGACGGCGACGTCGTCGTCGTCGACATCGGCGGCCCGCTGCCGTCGGGCTACGGCTCCGACAGCACGCGCACGTATGCCGTCGGGTCGCCCCGTGAGCCCGGCGTGGCCGAGGCGTATGCCGCGCTCCAGGCGGCGCAGCAGGCGTCCGTCGAGTCGGTGCGTCCCGGAGCCACGTGCGAGGAGATCGACCGGGCGGCTCGCGACGTGCTCGCGGAGGCCGGCCTCGCCGAGCACTTCATCCACCGCACCGGCCACGGCATCGGCCTCGACGGCCACGAGGAGCCCTACATCGTCGCGGGCAACGACCTGCCGGTCGAACCCGGCATGACCTTCAGCATCGAGCCCGGCGTCTACCTCGCGGGCCGTTGGGGTGCACGGATCGAGGACATCGTCGCGGTGACCGACGACGGTGTCGAGCGCTTCAACACGAGGCCGACCGACCTCGTCGTCCTCTGACGACAGACACGCGTGACGACGGGGCCACTCGACGGTCGAGTGGCCGCGTCGTCCCAGGGCCAGGTGGGCGCCCTCAGGAGTCGAAGCCGACGCCGATCCGGTCGAGAGCGCGGAGCCACAGGTTGCGGCGCCCGGTGCGGTCCTCGGCCGCGAGCGACGACCGCGTGGCCCGCACCGCGGCATACCGGATCGGCTCGGGAGGGAAGGGGATCGGCTTGCGCCGCACCATCTCGAGACGGGTCAGCTCGGTGTCCTTGCCGTCGACGAGGTCGAGGGCGACGGCCGCACCGAAGCGGGTCGAGGCGACGCCCAGCCCGGTGTAGCCGACGGCATACGCCATCCGTCCTCCGAGCGCCGTGCCGAAGACCGGTGTGAAGCGCGACGTCGTGTCGATGACGCCGGCCCAGCGGTGCGTGAAGCGGATGCCCTCCAGCTGAGGGAAGAGGTCGAGGAAGTGGTCGGCGAGCAGCCCGTGGGAGGCGTCCGACTGCTCGAGCGCGGGGTCGATGCGTCCGGGGAAGTGGTAGTTCGCGTCGTAGCCGCCGAAGAGCACCCGGTCGTCGAGCGTCCTTCTGTAGTAGTGGAACTGGTTGCCCGCGTCGGTCAGTCCCTCGCGTCCCTTCCACCCGATGGCGTCGAGCTGGCCCGGCGTCAGGGGCTCGGTCATGAGGACGTGGTCGTAGACCGGGAGCACCCACGCGCTGAAGCGCCTGAGCACGCCCTGCGACGCGTTCGTGCCGATGACGACGCGTCGCGCGTGGATCGAGCCGCCGTCGAGCGTCACCCTCACCCCGTCGCCCTCCGTGTCGAATCGCGTGGCACGCGTGTGCTCGTGGAGCCGCACGCCCAGCGACTCGGCCGCGCGTGCCAGGCCCCAGACGAGGCGCGCGGGGTCGACGAGCGCGACCTCGGGGTCGTACATCCCGGCGAGGTAGCGCGGCGAGTCGACGCGCGCCCGCGCCTGCTCTGCGTCGAGCAGCAGGGCCGGCACGCCGTGCGCCCGGTGCAGCTCGTAGGACTCACGGACAGAAGGGATCTGGTGCTCGGTCAGGGCCAGCGTCAGCTCGCCGGGCACGTGGTGGTCCGCGTCGATGCCGTATGCCGTCAGCGTCCTCTCGATGCCCGCGACGTTCTCGGTCGCGAGCCGGTCGAGGGTCTCCATCTCGTCGGGCCAGCAGCCGACCCCCTGGGCGAGGCCGTGGGTCAGTGACGGCGCCATGAAGCCGCCGTTGCGCCCGGACGCACCGTCGGCCAGCCGGGCTGCCTCGACGACGACGACGTCACGTGACGGGTCGGCCTCCTTGGCCTGGATCGCGGCCCAGAGCCCGGTGAACCCGCCGCCGACGACGAGCAGGTCGGTGCGGGGCGCCGCGCCGGTCAGGGCCGCCCGTGGGTCGGGCCGCTCGGGTCGGTCGATCCAGAACGGGACGGGGCGCGCGTCGGCGAGGGCAGCGGCGGCGCGGGGCGAGAGCGGGGAAACAGGCATGACGAGACGGATCAGACCATGCTTGGCTGGTGCCTGTGAACCCCCGTTCGTTCCAGAGCGATGCCGCGTCGGCGTCGGCGCCCGTGCCCGAGCAGCTGCTGCGGGTCTTCCACGACCAGACGCGCGCGCCCGTCCCGCTCGGGACGGCCGAGCGCCCGCTCGAGCTCGACGGCCCCGTGCGCAAGCACTACGACCTCGACCCGGCCGGTCACTTCGCGATGGTCGAGAGCCCGGACGGCCTCGGTGACGACCCCGACGGCCTCGTCGCCCGGGTGCGCGACTTCTTCGCCGAGCGGGGGCAGAAGGTCGAGTGGAAGACGTACGACTACGACGAGCCGAGCGACCTCGGTGCGCGCCTCGAGGCAGCGGGCTTCGTCCGCGAGGACGACGAGGCGCTGATCCTCGGTGAGGCCTCGCCACTCGCGGCGCAGGACCTCGCACTGCCCGAGGGCGTCGTCGTGCGTGCCGCAGACGGCTTCGAGGACTTCGCCCGGATGCGCACGATGTCCGAGACGGTCTGGGGGGAGGACCACGCCTGGGTGACCGAGTCGCTCTACCCCGAGTGGGTCGCCCGGCCCGAGTCGATGGACGTCGTCGTCGTCGAGGAGTCCCGTGAGGGGCCGGTCCTCTGCGCGGCCCGTGGCGAGTACGACGCGAGCGGGTTCACCGGCCTGTGGGGTGGCTCGACGCTGCCCGAGTGGCGCGGCCGCGGGCTCTACCGCGCCACGCTGCTCCACCGGGCCCGCCTGGGCCTCGACCGCGGCAAGGAGTACGTCCGCGTCGACGCCTCGCCCGACTCCGAGCCGATCCTGCGTCGCCTCGGCCTGCACCGCGTCGCGACGACGACCCCGTACGTCTTCGATCCCACGGCCTGACGGGGCGACGGTGGTGACGCGGGCACCACGGCGGCGCACCGCCACGACCCCTCGGTCCGCTGTGGCCGCCGCGGCGCTGGCCGCCACGCTGCTCGGCGCCTGCACCACGGAGAGCCCGGACCCCTCTGGCCGCAGTGCCACGTCGACGACGGGGCCGGCGCAGCCCGATCCGGGCATGACGTTCATCGAGGCCGCCCCGCGGTGCACCACGACGAGGCCGCTCACCGGCAGGGGCCGCGTCCCCCTCGACGCCGTCTTCCCCGGCGCCGAGACGAGCGCGTTCTCCGCCCCCAAGGAGGCGGTGCCGGGGCCCGACGCCGCCGACCGGACGCGGTGTCCCGGCGAGCTGCCCTCCCGGCCGCAGTGCGACGCCCTCGTGCCGTGGACCGGCCTGCTCGCGGACGCGTTCGTCCCGGCGAGCGGGGTGCGGCGCCTCGTCGAGGGCTACCTCCTGACGATGCCGAAGCAGGCCGGCAACCAGGCCCCACCGGAGAGCTCGGCCGGCACGAAGGTCGTCACCTTCAGCCTCGTCGACCTCGCCGCGGGTGACCCGCGAGGCCTCGTCGCCTACCTCGACGCGGCGTTCACGACCTGCGCGAAGGCGTCGCCGAGCCGCGTGGCCGGTGTCGCCGCCCGCATCGGGACGGTCCCCTCGGAGTACGGCGCCGGGTCGGCCGAGGTGGTCCTCCTCCGCCGCGGACCCCACCTCGTGTGGGCCACGCTCGACGGCAGCGGGTGGCATCCGGGGGAGCAGCAGAAGGCCCTCGCGGTGCTCGTCGCGCGCCTCCTCTGAGCGGGCGCTCACCGGTGGGTGGTCACCCGTGGGCACGCAGCGGCATACGTGGCAGGATTCACGGCGGATCGTGAACCCGCTCACCAGACAGCAGGAGTAGCAATGCCCATCGCCACCCCCGAGGTGTATGCCGACATGCTCGACCGCGCGAAGGCCGGCTCCTTCGCGTACCCCGCCATCAACGTCTCGAGCTCGCAGACGCTGAACGCCGCGCTCAAGGGCTTCGCCGACGCCGGCTCCGACGGCATCATCCAGGTCTCGACGGGTGGGGCCGACTACCTCTCCGGCCCGAGCATCAAGAACATGGTGAGCGGCTCGCTGGCCTTCGCGGCCTACGCGCACGAGGTGGCCAAGAACTACCCCGTCAACATCGCGCTGCACACCGACCACTGCCCCAAGGACAAGCTCGACACCTTCGTGCGCCCGCTCCTCGCGGCGAGCACCGAGCGCGTCCAGGCCGGCGGCACGCCGTGGTTCCAGTCGCACATGTGGGACGGCTCGGCCGTGCCCCTCGACGAGAACCTCCAGATCGCCCAAGAGCTGCTCGCGCTCGCCAAGGCCGCGCACGTCATCCTCGAGATCGAGGTCGGTGTCGTCGGCGGCGAGGAGGACGGCGTCGAGGGGGCCATCGACGACAAGCTCTACTCGACCCCCGAGGACGCGATCGCGACGATCAAGGCCCTCGGCTCCGGTGAGAACGGCCGCTACCTCACGGCCCTCACCTTCGGCAACGTCCACGGCGTCTACAAGCCGGGCAACGTCAAGCTGCGCCCCGAGATCCTCCTGCAGGCCCAGCACGCCGCCGCCAAGGAGCTCGGTCTCTCCGACGACGCGCGCCCCTTCGACCTCGTCTTCCACGGCGGCTCGGGCTCGCTGCCCGAGGAGATCTCGGCCGCCGTCGACAACGGCGTCATCAAGATGAACGTCGACACCGACACGCAGTACGCCTTCACGCGCGACATCGCCGGTTGGATGATCGGCAACTACGCCGGCGTGCTCAAGATCGACGGCGAGGTCGGCAACAAGAAGCAGTACGACCCCCGCGCCTGGGGCAAGTCGGCCGAGGAGGCCATGGCCAAGCGCGTCGTCGAGGCCTGTGACGCCCTGCGCTCGGCGGGGACGCACCAGTGAGCGACAACCTGCTCGGCATCCCCGAGACCCGGCTCGCCGTCGACCCGGCCGCCGAGAAGCTCGACGCCGGGGTCGACCCGGTGCAGGTCGCGGCGACCCACCCCGCGAGCTCGCTCGCGTGGGCCGTCCTCGCCGAGGACGCGCTCGCCGACGGTGACCGCGACGTCGAGGCGTACGCGTACGCCCGCACCGGCTACCACCGGGCGCTCGACTCGCTGCGCAAGTCCGGCTGGCGGGGGCAGGGTCCGGTGCCGTGGTCGCACGAGCCCAACCGCGGCTTCCTGCGGGCGCTCGCGGCGCTCGCCCGGGCGGCCCGCGCCATCGGCGAGAGCGACGAGGAGGCGCGCTGCACGCAGTTCCTGCGCGACAGCTCGGCCGAGGCGGCGCGCGAGCTCGGTCTCTGACCGGCCCGACCGGGCACCCCACCGCATGACGCTCTTCTGCTCCGACGTCGACGGCACGCTCCTCGACCACCGACGCACGCTGTCCTCCCGCACCGTGGCCGCCATCCGGGCGGTGCGGGAGGCCGGGCACACGTTCGTGCTCTGTTCGTCCCGCATGCCGGCGTCGCTGGAGGGTCTCGAGCGGCTCTGCGGCGTCGAGCCCACCCCGCTCATCGCGTACAACGGCGGGCTCGTGCTGCGTGCCGACCGCTCGGTCGTCACTGACGTCGCGATCACCCCCGACGACGCGAGGGCCACGTATGCCGTGTGCGAGCGGCTCGCGCTCCACGCGAGCTTCTTCGCCGGGGACGACTGGTACGCCTGGGGTCCCGACGAGTGGACCGAGCGCGAGGCGACGATCACCGCTGTCGACCCGAGTTCGCGGTCGGCGCACGACTACGTCTCGAGCGGTCGCGTCGACGGGCAGCCGCCGCACAAGGTCATGGCGATGGGCGACCCGGGGCTCGTCGACGAGCTCGAGGCGGCGCTGGCCGGCCGGGCGGGCCTCGTGAGCTACCGGTCCAAGGACACCTACCTCGAGATCGCCAACGCCACTTGCTCCAAGGGGGACGGGCTGCGCGCCCTCGCCGGCGAGCTCGGGATCGACGTCGCCGACACGGTCTTCTTCGGCGACAACCACAACGACGTCTCGGCCTTCGCCGTGGCGGGCACTGCGGTCGCGGTCGCCAACGCCGTCGACCCGGCCCTCGACGCGGCCACGGTCGTGACGGGCCACCACCGCGAGGACGGCGTCGCCGCCTACCTCGAGGACTGGCTCGCGAGCCACTGACCGGCGGGGAGCGGGCGGCGTCCGTCGCACCGGTCTCGAACCGATAACCTTGCGGTTGGCTTGGACCACAACCGGAAGGCAGACCGATGCCGGCAATCGTGCTCGTCGGAGCGCAGTGGGGTGACGAGGGCAAGGGCAAGGCGACCGACCTGCTGGGCAGCAGCGTCGACTACGTCGTCAAGTTCAACGGCGGCAACAACGCCGGCCACACCGTCGTCATCGAGAAGGACGGCAAGCGCGAGAAGTACGCGCTGCACCTGCTGCCCTCGGGCATCCTCAGCCCCAACTGCGTGCCGGTCATCGGCAACGGCGTCGTCATCGACCTCGGCGTCCTCTTCGAGGAGCTCGAGGGTCTCGAGGCGCGCGGCGTCGACACGAGCAAGCTGCTCGTCAGCGCCAACGCGCACGTCATCCCGAGCTACAACCGCACCATCGACAAGGTGACCGAGCGCTTCCTCGGCAAGCGCCGCATCGGCACGACCGGCCGCGGCATCGGCCCGACCTACGCCGACAAGATGAACCGCGTCGGCATCCGCATCCAGGACCTCTACGACGAGGGCATCCTGCGCCAGAAGGTCGAGGCCGCCCTCGAGCTGAAGAACCAGGTGCTCGCGAAGATCTACAACACCCGCGCCTCCGCCGTCGACGACGTCGTCGAGGAGCTGCTGTCGTATGCCGCCCGCCTCGCTCCCATGGTCGCCGACACGAGCCTGGTGCTGACCCAGGCGCTCGACCGCGGCGACACGGTGCTCTTCGAGGCGGGGCAGGCGACCCTGCTCGACGTCGACCACGGCACCTATCCCTACGTCACGTCGAGCAACGCCGTGTCGGCCGGCGCCTGCACCGGCTCCGGCGTGCCGCCGACCCGCATCGACTCGGTCATCGCGATCCTCAAGGCCTACACGACCCGCGTCGGTGAGGGCCCGTTCCCGACCGAGCTGCACGACGACAACGGCGAGTTCCTCCGCAAGACGGGCGCCGAGTACGGCACGACGACCGGACGCCCGCGCCGGTGCGGCTGGATGGACACCGTGGTCGGCCGATACGCGACCCGCATCAACGGCGTCACCGACTTCGTCATCACCAAGCTCGACGTCCTCACCGGCCTCGAGAAGGTCCCCGTCTGCGTCGCCTACGACGTCGGCGGCGTCCGCCACGACGAGATGCCGGTCAACCAGACCGACTTCCACCACGCGACGCCGATCTACGAGGAGCTCGACGGCTGGTGGGAGGACATCACCGGCTGCCGCTCCTTCGAGGACCTGCCGGCCAACGCCCAGGCCTACGTGCTGCGCGTCGAGGAGCTCATCGGCGCGCGGGTCTCGGCCATCGGTGTCGGCCCGGGCCGCGACGAGATCATCGAGCGCTTCCCGCTCAAGCCGGCCGTCGCGCACTGACGCGGTCGCGCGGTCGCACGCACACGGCATACGAAAGCCTCTGTAACTGAAGGAAACCCATGACTGAAGAGGTCACCCCGCTCGACTGGGTCACGCGTCTGGCCGACGACGTGATCGCCGAGGCGCAGGAGCGCAACCCCGGCGAGACCATCGTCTGCGCGTCGGGCATCAGCCCGTCCGGGCCGATCCACCTCGGCAACTTCCGCGAGCTCATCACCCCGCACCTCGTCGCCGACGAGATCAAGCGGCGCGGGATCGACTGCGAGCACATCCTCAGCTGGGACGACTTCGACCGCTTCCGTCGCGTGCCGAAGAACCTTGCGGGAGTGGATGACTCGTGGGAGCAGTACATCGGTATGCCGCTGACCTCCGTGCCGCCGCCCGCCGGTTCGGCGCACGTGAGCTGGGCCGACCACTTCAAGGCGCCGCTCATCGAGGCCATGGTGGCCACGGGCATCGAGGTGCGCCAGATCAGCCAGACCGAGCAGTACCGTGCCGGTGTCTACCGCGACCAGGTGCTGCTCGCGATGCGTGAGCGCTTCGCCATCGACAAGGTGCTCGACCAGTACCGCACGCTCGAGGCCGTCGAGGCCGCACGCCAGAAGTCCAGCGGCAAGGGCAAGGGCCAGCAGCAGCAGAAGGCGGCCAAGCTGACCGAGGAGCAGGCGGCCGCCGCGACGGAGGCCGAGCGCGGCTCGGGCGCGGCGTCCGAGGACGACGGCAGCGAGGGCAAGGCAGGCTACTACCCGTTCAAGCCCTTCTGCTCCTCGTGCGGCACCGACTTCACGACCGTCACGGCCTACGACGACGACAGCCACGAGCTGACCTACGACTGCACGAGGTGCGGGCACACCGAGACCGTCGACCTCGACACCTTCACGAACGGCAAGCTCGTGTGGAAGGTCGACTGGCCGATGCGCTGGGGGCACGAGCACGTGCTGTTCGAGCCGTCGGGTGTCGACCACCAGAGCCCGGGCAGCAGCTTCGTCGTCGGCAAGGACCTCGCCCCGATCTTCGGCTGGGAGCGCCCGGTCGGCCCGATGTACGCGTTCGTCGGCATCGCGGGCATGGCCAAGATGAGCTCGAGCAAGGGCGGTGTGCCGATCCCCACCGACGCGCTCGAGGTCATGGAGGCGCCGGTGCTGCGGTGGCTCTATGCCCGACGCCGGCCCAACCAGAGCTTCGACGTCGCGTTCGGACCCGAGCTGCAGCGCCTCTACGACGAGTGGGATGCGTTGGGCCGCAAGGTCGCCGACGGTTCGGCGCAGGCCGGTGACCTCGCCGCGCACCTGCGTGCCACGTCCACAGCCGCAGGGCCGCTGCCGACGACGCCGCGCCCGATGCCCTTCCGCACCATCGCGTCGGTCATCGACGTGACGCAGGGCGACGAGGAGCAGGCCGTGCGCATCCTCAGCGAGCTCGAGCCCCACAACCCGGTGGCGTCCACCGACGACCTGCGGCCCCGGCTCGACTGCGCCGAGCGCTGGATGCTCGGCTACGTGCCCGCGGAGGACCGCACCATCGTGCGCACCGAGCCTGACGCCGAGCTGCTCGGCAGCCTCGACGAGCAGCAGCAGGAGTCGCTGCGGCTGCTCGCCGAGGGTCTCGACGAGCACTGGTCCCTCGACGGCCTGACGCACCTCGTCTACGGCGTCCCGAAGATCCAGCGCGGCATCGACCCCGAGGCGAAGGTCAAGGACCCGGAGCTGTCGGCCGCCCAGCGCGCCTTCTTCGTCCTCGTCTACCGACTGCTGGTGTCGAAGGACACCGGCCCGCGCCTGCCGACGCTGCTGCTGGCCGTCGGCGCCGACCGCGTCCGCACCCTCGTCGGCCACTGAGCCACCGGCACACCCCCTCGACGGGGAAGGCCCCGACCACGTCTGTGGTCGGGGCCTTCGCACGTCTGCCGCTGGTCGACCCTCGCAGGTCGGCGAGCGGTCCTGGTCAGCTGACGCCCACGGCGGACCATGCGGCGGCGGTGGCGGCGTACTGGGTGCTGCCGGCGCCGTAGAGGTCGGTCGCGGCCGAGAGCATGCCGGCGCGGGCACCGGCGTAGTTCGTCGACGAGGTCCAGTAGGTCGTCAGGGCGCGGTACCAGATCGCGGCCGCGGCGTCGCGGCCGATGCCGGTCACCGTGCTGCCGTTGCACGTCGGGCTGTTGTAGCTGACGCCGTTGAGCGTCTTCGCCCCGCTGCCCTCGGACAGCAGGTAGAAGAGGTGGTTGCCCACGCCCGACGAGTAGTGGACGTCGAGAGTGCCGACCCGCTTGCTCCAGCAGTCAGCGGACGCGCCGTCCTTGCTCGGCTTGTCCATGTAGCGCAGCGGGCCCGCTCCGTTCTTGGCGAAGCGCTCACCGATGAGGTAGTCGCCCGGGTCGCCGCTCGTGTTGGCGGTGAACTCGACCATCGTGCCCATGACGTCGGACGTCGACTCGTTGAGGCCGCCGGACTCGCGCGCGTACGTCAGCCCTGCCGTCGCCGAGGTGACGCCGTGGCTCATCTCGTGGCCGGCGACGTCGAGCGAGACGAGCGGACCGTAGCTGACGCCGTCACCGTCGCCGTAGCGCATGCAGAAGCACGTGTCGCTCCACGAGGCGTTGACCCAGCCGGTGCCGACGTGGACGAGGCTGCGGGCGCCCTTGCCGTCGTTCTTGATGCCGTTGCGGCCGAAGGTGTTCTTGTAGAAGTCCCAGGTGGCGCCGACGCCGAAGTCCGCGTCGACCGCGGCGGTCTGCCGGTTCGTGTTGGAGCCGGCGGTGCCCCAGACGTTGTCGGCGTCGGTGAAGAGCGTGCCCGTGGTCGAGGTCGTCGACCCGTTGTTGCCGTCCTCGGTGCGGGCGCCGCCGCGGGTGGCGTCGATCATCTGCCACTGGCCGCCTGACGGGGTGGTCTGCACGGTCACGGTGCCGAGGTAGAGGCTGTTGCCCGTGCCGGCGTCGTTGACCTCCGTGGCCCAGTGGTCGACGACGGAGCCGGAGCGCGCATCGACGAAGACGACCGTGCCGGCCGGCTCCCCGTGCGCGCCGACCCCGTCGACCTGTGTCTTCCAGACCAGGCGGGCCGGGCCGCCCATCGCGTAGACGGCGAGGGAGGGCCTGCTGCTGCTGACGCTGAAGTCGACGGTGCGGGCGGCGGTGGCGGCGGCGGTCGCCGGAGCGACGGTGGGAGTGGTGGACGCGACCCGGACGGACGTGGAGGCCGCGTTGGCGCCCTTCCACGTGCCGGCCTTGTCGGTGTGGACGACGAGATCGCCACCGACGACGGGCAGGCCCTTGAACGTGCGGTCGAAGCGGACGTGCGTCGTGCCGTCCTTGTCGGTCGCGACGCTGCGGGACGTGAGGCCCTGGTCCTGGTCGAGGCCGAAGGCCGAACCGTGGGCCCTCGCGGCGGCGACGGCCCGGTCCTGGCCGGCTCCCGAGGTGGACTGGGTGGCTGCCTGCGCGCCGCTCGTGGCGATCGTCGCAAGGGCGGTGGCGGCGATCGCTGCGGTGGCGACCGACGTCGTGATGAAGCTCTTCTTCAAGGCGTACTCCTGGCTACCGAGGTGCCCCCGAGGGCGGTCGGATGACCGTTCCGCCACATTTGTCGGTTTGCGGGCGTGACGCCAGAGAGCAGGGTCATTGTTTGCCGCTGCTTGAACAAGAAATGAACCGGGCCGAGGGCTGTTCCCAGACTTCTCTCAGGAAGTGGGCGAGACGGCCGGACGAGCCCGGACATGGAAGCGGGCGAGGGGCGAGATGCAGGGGGGTTGCATCTCGTCCCTCGCCCGGTGCGTCGTCCACATTGGGGGCGGGACTTCGCCGAACGCCAAGGGCCTCAGGGGGGAGGAGGCGGCGGGGAGGGTAGGTTCGCGCGCCTTGACGTTGAAGCAATCATCCCCCCGGGCGGGGGCACAGTCGACGGTTCGCGGAATCCTTGAACAAGTCTTTACCTAAAGGAAAATCGGCCGGACGAGCCTTCCTGCGCCCGGGCGAGGCTGCCGGTCCACATTGGGCGACGGTGCGTCGTGCAGACGGCGAAGTCTGCGCCGAACGGCCCCGAGATCAGGACGAACCGATCACGCCGAAACGTCCCGAAGGCCGGAGTGCGGGGCCCGCGACGGCCCTGCACGGTCAGGCCAGGATCGTCATCCGGTGTGCCGCACGGGTCAGGGCGACGTAGAGCACCCGGATCCCGCCGGGCGACTCACGAGTGATCTCGTCGGGGTCGACGACGACGGTGGCGTCGTACTCGAGGCCCTTCGTCGACATCGGGTCGATGACCTGGACGCGGCCCTCGCCGAGCTGGGAGACCGGTTCGAGAAGCGCCGCGTGCACGGCCGGGGTGATGACCGCGATGGCCCCCTCGACCTCCCCGAGCAGCGACTCGACGGCGGCCCGGACCGAGGCCAGGGCGTCCGGACCGAGGGGACCCTCCAGCGGGTCGATCCCCGTCTCGCGGACGGCCTGCGGGATGTCCGCGTCGGGCACCTCGCGGCGCACGACCTCGGCGGCGTAGTCGAAGATCTCGCGCGCGTTGCGGTAGTTGGTGTCCATGTGGAACTGCTGGCGCGCCTGCGACCCGAAGGCCTCCTCTCGCGCGGCAGCCGCCTCGGCGGCATCGGGCCACGAGGCCTGGGCTGCGTCACCGACGACGGTCCACGACGCATACCGCCCGCGACGGCCGATCATCCGCCACTGCATGGGCGAGAGGTCCTGGGCCTCGTCGACGAGGACGTGGGCGTACTCGTCGGGCTTGCCGATGCGGCCGGCGAGGAGCTTGTCGCGCGGGTCGGTGAGAACCCGCGGCGCGCCGGCGTCGCGCGCCGCGCTGACGACCGGCTGCACCTCGGTGACGCCGTACTGGCTGAGGTCCTCGAGCTCCTCGATCTCGTAGAAGCCGCGCTCCTCCTTGGGGGGCTCCTGCACCGGGCCGACGCGGGCGGCGATGTCGTCGACGAGCGCGACGTCGGCCACCGACCACGTGCCGGTCTCCAGCGCGAGCCGGAACGAGGCGGCCAGCGGCTCGATCTCGTCGTCGCGGAGGGTGCCGCGGGCGTGCCGGCGCACGAGCTCGGGGTCGCCGAGCCACAGCAGCACCTCGCGGGGGTCGACCTGCGGCCACCAGACCTGCATGAACGCCTCGACGTCGAGGTGGTCCTCCCACTTGTCGAGGAACTCCTCCTTGGCCTCCCGGTCGCCCGTGATGCCGAGGGAGGCCCAGGCGGCCTCCCCGAG
Source organism: Terracoccus sp. 273MFTsu3.1 (assembly GCF_000383675.1). Taxonomy (GTDB): domain Bacteria; phylum Actinomycetota; class Actinomycetes; order Actinomycetales; family Dermatophilaceae; genus Terrabacter. The sequence continues at coordinate 1,010,528 of NZ_KB911820.1, forward strand.
GGCGTCCTGGGCCGCGGCCGTGCCCGTGTTGCGCTGGTGCTGACGAAGGACCTGCGAGCGGACGCGGTCGAGCTCGCGCACCTCGAGGCGGACCGGGCGGCCCGCCACCATGGCCCGGAACTCGGTCGGCGTGCCCGGCACGCGGCCGCGTGCCGCGGCGCCGAGCAGGGCGCGGATGCGGGTCGAGCCCTTCGTGCGCGCGACGGCCGGCGGGTCGAACCGCTCGGTGTGCACGACGTCGAGGACGTCGCCGAGGGCGCGCAGGATGACGCTGTCCTCGCCGAGCGAGGGAAGCACGCGCTCGATGTACGCGGTGTAGGCGCCCGAGGGGCCGACGACGAGGATGCCGCCGGACTCGAAGCGGCGGCGGTCGGAGTAGAGCAGGTAGGCCGCGCGGTGCAGCGCGACGACCGTCTTGCCGGTGCCGGGGCCGCCCGTGATCTCCGTGATGCCGCGGGCGCTGGCGCGGATCGCCTCGTCCTGGTGGGCCTGGATCGTCGCGACGATGTCGCGCATCCGCTCGCCGCGGCTGCGGGTCAGGGCGGCCATGAGCGCGCCGTCCCCGACGATGACGAGGTCGTCGGGGGCCTCGGGCACCATGAGGTCGTCCTCGATGCCGATGACGACGGTGCCGCGGCTGCGCAGGACGCGGCGGCGCAGGACACCCATGGGCTGCGTCGGGGTCGCGCGGTAGAAGGCGGAGGCGGCCGGGGCGCGCCAGTCGATGACGAGGGGCTCGTAGTCGTCGTCGCGGACTCCGAGGCGACCGATGTAGCGGATCTCGCGGTCCCCGCCCGAGCTGCCGTCGGCCGGCCGGTGGCCGTTGCCGTTGGCGTCGACCGCGGCCGCGCGCAGCATCGCGTGGTCGATGTCGAGGCGCCCGAAGACGAGGCCTTCGTACTGCGTGTCGAGGGCGGTGCGTCGCTTGGCGGCGTGGAACATCAGGGCGTCGCGCTCGAACAGGGCCGCGCCCTCGGCGTCGCCGACCTCCACCTGCCGGCCGAAGTGGCTGCGCGCGAGGCCCTCGGCCTGGACGCTGTCGGCGCGCACGCCGGCCTTCTCCAGCTCCTCGTGGACGCGGTCGACGTGGGACTGCTCGACGGCGATCTCGCGCGCGAGCTCGTCGGGGATGCTCTTGGTCGACACCGGCGAGGCGCCCCGCGATCCGGGGGCGCTGGTCCGCTGGGACGATGCGTTCGAAGTGCTCACTGACATCCAAGGACTCTGAGGGACGCGCCGGGTGGCGCGGGAACCATCAAGTCTACTGTCAGTTCATGCCCATCGAGGTCTGTGTCCCGCCCACCGGCGCGCCGCTCGTCGGCCGCTTCGTCCGCCTCGACGTGACGACCCCCGACGACGCCCCCGGACTGTTCGCCGTCTACTCCGACCCGCGGTGCTACGAGCAGGGCTTCGCGATGATGCGACCGCACACGTCGGTGGCCGAGACCGAGGCGCTCGTGGGCGCCGCGGTCGCGGCGCGCGGTGCCCACGGGACGGGCCGGACGGCATACACGATCAGGCTCGTCGCCGACGGCGACCTCGGCCCGGCGGGCACCGTCGTCGGGTCGAGCTCGCTCGGCGACGTCGACACCGAACGGCAGCACGTGCACCTCGGCTGGACGATGTACGGCTCGCGCTGGTGGGGCACGCAGGTCAACCCGGAGGCGAAGTTCCTGCTCCTCGCGCACGCGTTCGAGACGTGCGGCTTCGGGCGGGTCAAGATCCAGACCGACGTCGTCAACGCTCGCTCGCGGGCAGCCATCGTCAAGCTCGGCGCGACGTTCGAGGGGATCACGCGGCGCGACGTGAGGCGGGCCGACGGGTCGTGGCGCGACACGGCCGTCCACTCGATCCTCGTCGACGAGTGGCCGCGGGTGCGGGCGGGCCTGCTCGAGCGGCTCGGCTGAGCGCGGTCGTCAGCGGTGCGCGTCTGCTGCGGCCTGGACGCGAGTGAGGTAGGCGTCCCACCAGTCGGCGTCGACCCCGGGCATGTTGTCGCGGTCGCGGAAGCGCCCGACCGAGCCGTCGAGCTGCTCGCGCAGGATGTCGGCGTGCCCTGCGTGCCGGGCGGTCTCGGCGACGAGGTGACCGAGCACGAAGCGGACGTCGACGTGGGCCCGCTCCTCGGGCCAGTGCGGCACGCGGCCCATGGTGTCGAGACCGAGGGCGATGGTGCCCTCGCCGTGCCGCCAGGCCGCGCGGTAGAGGTCGACGACCTCCTCGCGCGACTCGTCGGCGCGGGCGTAGAGGTCGTCGTTGACCTCGGCGTCCTCCGACCAGGCGGGCAGCGGTCGGTCCGCGGGTCGGCCGAACGTCTCGCCGAGATAGCCGAACTCGACGTACGCGAGGTGCTTGACGAGTCCGAGGAGGTTGGTCCCCGTCGGGGTGAGCGGTCGGCGGACGTCGTGGTCGGACAGGCCGTCGAGCTTCCACAGCACCGCCTCGCGATGGGACTGGAGCGTCTGCACCAGCCACGCGTCGTGGTCGGGTGCCGGATGGGTGTCGGGCATCGAGACAGCGTGGCAGGGCCGGCACGGTGAGCCAATAGGGTGGGCGCCGTGAAGGTTCTCGTCCTCGGCTCCGGCGCCCGTGAACACGCTCTCGTCAAGGCCGTCGCGGCCGATCCCGAGGTCGACGCGGTCATCGCCGCGCCGGGCAACCCGGGCATCGACGCGACCGCGCTGTGCGTCCCCGTCGACATCCTCGACGGCGCTGCCGTGGCCGAGCTGGCCCGCGAGCACGACGTCGACCTCGTCGTCGTGGGGCCCGAGGCCCCCCTCGTCGCGGGCGTCGCCGACGTATGCCGTGCGGCCGGGTTCGCCGTCTTCGGGCCCTCCGCGGAGGCGGCCCGTCTCGAGGGCAGCAAGTCCTTCGCCAAGGAGGTCATGGCCGCGGCCGACGTGCCGACCGCCCTGGCCCACGTCTGCACGACGATGGACGAGGTCGAGGCCGCCCTCGACGCGCTCGGTGCACCGCACGTCGTCAAGGACGACGGTCTCGCCGCCGGCAAGGGCGTCGTCGTCACCGACTCACGTGAGGTGGCCGTCGAGCACGCGCGAGCCTGCCTCGCCAAGCCCGACGGTCGTCTCGTGGTCGAGGAGTTCCTCGACGGACCCGAGGTGTCGGTCTTCTGCATCAGCGACGGCGAGACCGTCGTCGCGCTCGCGCCCGCCCAGGACTTCAAGCGCGTCGGCGACGACGACGCCGGGCCCAACACCGGTGGCATGGGCGCCTACTCGCCCCTCGACTGGGTGCCCGACGGTCTCGCCGACGACATCGTGCGGCGCGTGGCCCAGCCGACCATCGACGAGATGCGCCGTCGCGGCACGCCCTTCGTCGGCGTGCTCTACGTCGGCCTGGCCCTGACGTCGAGGGGGCCGCGGGTCATCGAGTTCAACGCGCGCTTCGGCGACCCCGACGGGCAGGCCTCGCTCGCCCGCCTCGAGACGCCGTTCGCGCAGCTGCTCCTCGCCGCGGCCACGGGCGGGCTCGGCGACTTCGGCCGGCTGCGCTGGTCGTCGGACCACGCGGTCGTCGTCGTCATCGCCTCCTCGGACTACCCCGCATCGCCCCGCACCGGAGACCCCATCACCGGGCTCGACGCCGCGGCCGAGGTGCCGGGCACCGTGGTCCTGCACGCCGGCACGGCGATCGACGGTTCCGGTGCGCTCGTCTCGGCCGGCGGCCGCGTGCTCGACGTCGTCGCGGTGGCGCCGTCCCTGGCGAAGGCGCGCCAAGCGGCCTACGACGCCGTCGCGGTCATCGAGCTCGAGGGGTCGCACCACCGCTCCGACATCGCGCTCCGCGCCGAACGAGGCGAGATCACGGTCGGCTGAGGCGAACCCTTCCGGCCGATCCGGACTCTCCTAGGCATGAGCACCACGACCGCGAGCCGAGGCGAGACGAGGGCCGTGCCGCCCTGGCGGCGGACGACCGCGTGCTGTGGTCGCGGCTGGCGGGGGCCGACGATGCGGCGCTGACAGAGCTGTACCGACGGCACTGCGACGCCGTCTACAACTTCGCGTTTCGGCGCACGGCGTCCTGGGCGGCCGCGGAGGACGTGGTGCAGGCGACGTTCACCGCGGTCTGGCGGCGGGCTCGCGCCGGCACCGTGGATGAGCTGCGGTCCGAGACGGCGCGGGCCGTGCTGCTCGTCATGGCGGGGCAGGAGTGCGCCAACGTCGCGCGTACGGCGCGGCGGCAGCGGCTGCTCCACGGGCGCATCGAGGCCGACTCCGGTGGCGCCGTCTCGCCCGACCACGCCGGATCGACGGCGGCGCGGGTCGACGACGAGCTGCAGATGAGCGAGGTGCACCGAGCCCTGGGGCTCATCCCGCAGGTCCAGCGCGAGGCGATCGAGCTCGTCGTCTGGTCGCACTGCTCCATCGCCGAGGCGGCCGTCGCGCTCGGTGTCTCGGAGGGGACCGTGAAGTCCCGTCTCCACCGGGCTCGTCAGAGCCTGTCCACCGTGATCGAGATCGATGCCCTCAAGGAGGCACTGTCGTGAACCTGCCCGTTCCCCCTGAGCGCACCCTGCCCGATCAGCTGGGCAGGTGGCAGGCTGTGCGCGTGACCGACCTACCGATCGACCTGCCCGGCTACGAGCACATCTACTCCGGCAAGGTGCGTGACCTCTATGCACCGGTCGGTGACGACGGCCAGGTGGTCGAGGACCAGCTGCTCCTCGTCGCCTCGAACCGGCTCTCGGCCTACGACTGGATGATGTCGCCCGAGATCCCGGACAAGGGCGCCGTGCTGACCCGGCTGTCGCTGTGGTGGTTCGACCAGCTCGCCGACCTCGTGCCCAACCACGTCATCTCGACCGACGTCCCGGACGCCGTCGCAGGACGCGCGGTGCTCGTGCGCCGGCTCGACATGCTCAAGGTCGAGGCCATCGCGCGGGCCTACCTGACGGGTGGGGGGCTCGAGGAGTACCGCGAGAAGGGATCCGTCTCCGGAGTCGTGCTGCCCGACGGGCTCGTCGACGGCTCGCAGCTGCCCGAGCCGGTCTTCACGCCGACGACCAAGGCGCCCGTCGGAGAGCACGACCTGCCGATGTCGCCCGACGAGGTCGAGGCCGAGCTCGGTGCCGAGGTCGCGGCCGAGGTGTCGCGCCTGACGCGCGCGATCCTGGCCCGGGGCAACGAGATCGCCGCCGAGCGCGGCATCCTCATCGCCGACACGAAGGTCGAGTTCGGGCTGTCGTCCGACGGCACGGGCGGGCTCGTGCTCGCCGACGAGGTGCTGACCCCGGACTCGTCGCGCTTCTGGCCGGCTGAGCGGTGGGAGCCCGGACACCCGCAGCCGTCCTACGACAAGCAGTTCGTCCGCGACTGGCTGACGTCGCCCGAGTCGGGCTGGGACCGCAAGGCGGGCGGCCCTCCGCCCGAGCTGCCCCAGCACGTCGTCGACCAGACGAGGGCGAAGTACGTCGAGGCCTACGAGCGGCTCACGGGAGAGACCTTCTGAGCAGCGAGGCCGGCACCGGTGCGTCGGTCGGACGACTGCGCGCTGCGACGGTGTCCGATCTCGACCGCCTGCTCTCGTTGTGGGCGATCGTCTACGACGGGGGCGAGGGCGGCGAGGGCGGCGAGGGCGAGGGTGCCGCCTGGCGGCGCCACGCGCAGGACTGGTTCGTACGCGTCGTCGACGAGGGCGCCGTCGCTCGCTTCCCGGTGGTCGAGATGGACGGCGCCATCGTCGCGACGGCGATCGGCACGCTGGAGCTCGGCGTCCCCAACCCACACTGCGCTCGCGGCCGCACGGTGCGGCTCGCCAACGTCGTCACCGTGCCGGAGCAGCGCGGGCACGGGTTCGGCACCCTCCTCGTCGGCGACGTGCTCGAGTGGGCGCGGTCGATCGGCGCCGACCGCGTGGATCTCAGCGCGACGCCCGCCGGGCGGCGGCTCTACGAACGGCTCGGCTTCGCCCTGACGAGTGCGCCGAGGATGAAGCTCGTGCTCTGACGGTGTCAGCCCGTGCTCGACCTCCAGGCCGGGGCGCCGGTAGAGCTCGAGCCGGACGACCTCGGCCCGTCCGTCAGCCCGTCCGTCAGCCCGTCCGTCAGCCCGTCCGTCAGCCCGTCCGTCAGGCGGCCGTCGGCCTGCTCGGGGCCACGCAGCTGCTGGTGGCGGCATCGGGAGCATCGGGGGAGCGGTCGAGCCGTAGCGGTGCCCGGTCGGCGTCGTGGTGCGCACGGTGTGCGGGCGAGCGACGGTGACGCCGAGTCCGTCGTGCAGGACCTCCGAGCACCAGCCCGGCTCCTCCTTGACGAGGTTGCAGCGGACGCAGAGACCCTGGCCGTTGGCCGCGCTCGTCTGGCCACCGTCGGCATGCGGCTCGACGTGGTCGGCGTGCGCGATCGGTGCGTCGCACCAGGGCGTCCGGCACGTGCCGTCGCGCGCGACGACGAAGCGGCGCAGGCCTGCCGGGAAGAGCCGACGGGCACTGTCCATCGCCACGAGCGTGCCCGTCGCAGGTTGCGTGAAGAGCCGCCGGATCCACGCCGTCGCACTCCCGCTACCAGGGCGGTCCTCCGGTCGGTCACCCGGAGCGCCGCCTGCTGCGGGGTCCGGAGTCCCGGCCTGACGGTCCGGGTCGAGCATCCGGCGGACCCAGCGGGCAGGGACGGGCCCGTAGCCGGGCACGTGGGCGGGAGTGTCGTCTCCCGCGAGCATCGCCCGGTCGGTGATGACGACCTGAACCTCGACCGGGACCTCGTCGGCCACGGACTGTCCGGTGACGAGCTCGACGAGCCGGTCGGCCATCTGCTGGCCCTTGCCGCGCTCGTCGCCGGCCGCCTTGCCGGACAGGGCCGCTCGCGTCAGGGCGGCATGCACCGCAACGGCCTGGGCGACGGGGAGCAGGGCAGTGACGAGGGCCATGGCGTCGGGGACCGGTCGGATCGTGACCCGACGCTCGCTCTCGGCGGTGCGGCACCGCTCGACCGCGGCTGCCGCGTCGAGGCGGTCGGCGCACGCGCGGAGGCGACGCTCGAGCTCGCGGTCTCCCCATGAACCGACGTCCCCCGGGGCCGTGGGGTCGGTGAGGTCGAGGTGCGCCCCGACGACCTCGCAGTCGACCTGCGTCCTGAGGTGTGGGTCGAGGTGGCTCGTGCAGCGCACGACGATCTCGGCGCGACGCTCGTTGAGGACGCCGGCGCTGAGCGCTTCCAGCGTGTGGGGCAGGTGCTGCACCAGGGCGACCGACGCGTTCGCGAGTCGAGCACCCCGGGACGGTGACTCCCGTCGGGCGAGGCCGACCTGCGCCGACACCCCGGTGCGCGACAGCGTCATCCGGCGTTCGGACCGCGACGGACCGCCGCGGCGGCCCGTCGTCCCGGACGGCAGTGGCTCGAGCTCCAGGGCGCACGCCCGGTCGCGGGCCGCCACCCAGTCGTCGAAGTCGCCGGCGTCGGAGCACGCCTGCGCCTCTGCCCGGAGACGTGTGGCGGCTCGAGCCTGCGACTCGACGAACTGTGCGGTCAGACGTGCCTGAGCCGCGGCGCACGCCGCCTTGGCCCGCTCGAGCCCGTCGATGGCCGAGATGAGGTCGGCGTCGTCGAGGTCTCCGCCGTCGATGCCCGCCACCCCGCGCAGCAGTGCGGACGTCCCGACGGCGGACGTGTCGACAGAGTCGCCGAGCGGGTGGGCTCTCCTCACGTCCGTGACGGCATCCGATTCGAACATGTGTTCCATTCTAGGTGGATGTCACGTGCCCCACAATGCTTGTCCACAGCGAATTCCTCTGTCTGCCAGCGAATCTCCGGCGTCGACCGCCCTGTCGGTGCTGACTGCGAGGATGGGCTCATGTCGTCGCTTCCCGTGGCCGTCCCGGCCGGAGCTGTCAGTGGCCGGCCCCAGCCGGTCATCGATGCAGGCACGGGGCTGAGCCTGCGCCCGTTCGTCGAGGCGGACGCCGACGTGCTCGTCCGGGCGTATGCCGACCCGGCCATCGAGCGGTGGCACCGTCGCACCCTGACGCGTGAGGAGGCCCTCGAGTGGGTCCGCGGGCGGGCGTGGCACCGCTGGCAGGCCGAGACAGGGGCCGAGTGGGCCGTCGTCGCAGCGGGTGTCGTCGTCGGGAGGGTCGGTCTCCCGGCCCTGCACCTGGACGAAGGGGTCGCCGAGGTCGGCTACTGGGTGCTGCCCGAGGGCCGCGGCCGCGGCGTGGCCGGGCGGGCGCTCACCGCCATGACCGACTGGCTCTTCGACCTCGGGCTCCATCGCGTCGAGCTCATGCACTCGGTCCTCAACGAGCCGTCGTGTCGGGTGGCCCTGAAGAACGGCTTCGACCTCGAGGGCACTCGCCGGTCAGCCCTGCTGCACCCCGACGGATGGCACGACATGCACCTCCACGCCCGGCTCGCTCCGGACTGACCACCCGGGCTGACGCCACGGGGTCACTGCTCGTCAGAGGCCGTGGACCCGAGGATGGCGCGGCTGGTGCGGGTGACGAAGGCGCTGACCTGCGCGAACCGGCCCTCCGCGCCGTCCGAGCCGCCCTCGTACCACCAGTCCCGCGCCCACTCGACGAGGTCGGCGTCCGAGGGTCGCTCCGCCATGAAGCGGTCGGCCGCGGCGCGTTTCGACAGCTGCTCGCCCTCGACGACCGCACACCAGGCCCGACAGATGGAGAGCACGGAGTACGCCTGTGCGCCAATGGTCTTCATGCTCTCGACCCACGTCGGCCAGTCGCGGACGTGGTCGAGCAGAGCATCGCGGACGGCATGGGCCGACACGGCGGGGAGCACCTCGGAGGCCTCCGGCCCCACGAGTCGGCGACCCGTCCGGCGTACCGCCGACCACGTGACGACCCGGTGCGACGTCGCCGGCAGCAGGTGCAGCTCCTCGCCGGGGCTGATCCGCATGATGGCGTCGGGGGGGCCGGCCTCGGACGTCTCCGGCGCCCCGGATGCGTACGACTCCACCGTGGAGCGCGCGACCGTCTCGACCTCGATCCGACCACGCCAGCCCGGGTGCCGCCCCTCCAGCGCGGCGAGCACCGGCGCGACGGCAGCCAGCATCGCGTCATCGGGCGGCCGCGCGACGACGGCGAGCACATCGAGGTCGCTGCGCGCGGGTGAGAAGTCGCCCACCACGAGCGAACCGTGGGCGTAGAGCCCCAGCAGGTCCCCGCCGAGGGTGGAGGCCAGGCCCACCGCGAGGTCGCCGAGCACGGCGGACGTCCCGACTCCGCGCACCATGACGATCCGTCGCCCGAGCCCGTCCAGACCCAGGTGTCGCTCCGTCTCGCGCAGCGCGCCCAGCCCCGGACCGAGGTCGGTGAGCTCGACGAACCCGCGACCCGCGTAGAACGGCGCGTTCCACGGCACGTCGGCGAACGTGCACAGCGTCATCACCTCGGAGCCGTCTCGCGCCGCCCAGACCGCGGCGGACTCGACCAACGCCGTCCCCAGCCCTTGGCGCATCTCCGCCGGTTGCACGGCCAGCTGCTCGAGGTGGGCCTGGCCGTCGACGTGCTCGATCCGGGCGAAGCCGACCGCGGGGTCGCCCACCACGAGCACGGCGGCAGCCCGGGCCAGCTCGTCCACGGTCGTGGCCGCCGGGGGCAGCGGCCCGATGCGCTGGGTCGCGAAGAGGGAGTCCGCCTCCGCCTCGAGCCCGGGCAGCCGGTCGAGGTCGCTGGAGAGGGCGGGGCGCACGACGTGGGACACGCAGCCACCCTGCCAGCCGGGAGAGTGGCTGTCGTATGCGTTTCGCGGACTCGGCGAGCGTCAGCATCTTCCCGAGCCGGACGGCATACGCACGCTGTCGCGCGGTGCCGCTGTGGGACGCTTGGCGCATGACCGAGCCCGTCGCCGACGCCACCTCCGACGCCCCCGCCGAGCGCTACCTGCTTCGCCAGAAGCTGACGATGATGGTCAACCGTTATGAGATCGTCCGTCAGGACGAGTTCGGCAAGGAGCTCGGGCTGCTGTGCTTCGCCGAGCAGAAGCGGATGGCCGCCAAGGAGCAGGTGACCTTCTACACCGACTCGGCCAAGACCCACCCGCTCTTCGGTTTCAAGGCCCGCAAGCGCATCGACCTCGGCTCCGGCTACGACGTCACCGACAGCCAGGGCCAGCCGATCGGCTGGTTCAAGAAGCAGTTCAAGGCCTCGCTCGTGAACTCGACCTGGACGCTCGGAGTCCCCGACGGACGCGAGTTCGTCGGCAGGGAGCGCAACGCCAAGATCGCCGTCGTGCGCCGCCTCTGGGACATCGTTCCCGTCGTCGGCGACATCCCCGTGCCGTTCCTCTTCCACTTCGACTTCGTCGCCGAGGACGGGTCGGTCGCGCTCACCTCGACGAAGAAGGCCGGCGTCAAGGACGTCTACCACGTGACCCTCCCGGCGCTCGCCGACGGCAAGCCCATCGACTGGCGCGTCGGCATGGCGATGGCCGTCGCGCTCGACGCCCTGCAGTCGCGCTGAGACGCTGTCGGGGGGCCCGCACGGCGCCCGATAGACTCTGGCCGTCCCTCGGGACGCCTCCATCCCCCATCCAGCGCAGGGAGAAGCACCACTGATGGGAAGCATCGTCGTCGACGTCATGCTCAAGCCCGAGATCCTCGACCCCCAGGGGCAGGCCGTCGGTGGCGCACTGCCGCGACTCGGGTTCAACGGTTTCACCGACGTCCGTCAGGGCAAGCGCTTCGTGCTCACCGTCGACGGTGACGTCACGGACGAGCACCTCGCCGCGGCCCGGGAGGCCGCCGAGACCCTGCTCTCCAACCCCGTCATCGAGGACGTCGTCTCGGTGCACGTGCTCGACGAGAGCGCTGCAGACGAGACCCCGGCGGACGAGGCCGACGCTCCTGCAGAGGACGCCGACGGCGAGCCCGACGACGCGGAGGACGGCGAGCAGTGAGGATCGGCGTCGTCACGTTCCCCGGCTCGCTCGACGACCGTGACGCGGCGCGCGCCGTCCGTGAGTGCGGTGGCGAGGCCGTCCCGCTCTGGCACGGCGACGCGGACCTCAAGGGCGTCGACGCGGTCATCCTGCCCGGCGGCTTCTCCTACGGCGACTACCTCCGGTGCGGCGCCATCGCCCGCTTCGCGCCGGTCATGGACGCCCTCGTGCCCGCGGCCCGGGGCGGTCTGCCCGTCCTCGGCATCTGCAACGGCTTCCAGGTGCTCACCGAGAGCCACCTGCTCCCCGGCGCGCTGATCCGCAACGACCACCGCAAGTTCAACTGCGTCGACCAGCGGCTCGTCGTCGAGAACACCTCCACCGACTGGACCTCAGACTTCGAGGCCGGCCAGGAGATCACGATCGTCCTCAAGAACGGCGAGGGCGGCTTCGTCGCCGACGAGAAGACGCTCGACACGCTCGAGGGCGAGGGCCGCGTCGTCTTCCGCTACGTCCCCGACGCCCAGGGCCGCAACCCCAACGGCTCGTACCGCCACATCGCCGGCATCACGAACGAGCGCGGCAACGTCGTCGGGCTCATGCCGCACCCGGAGCACGCGGTGGAGGAGGGCTACGGCCCGAGCCTCGACGGCCGCGGCTTCTTCACCTCGATCATCAAGCAGACCCTCGAGAGCGCAGCCACCGCATGAGCGACACCCAGACCGCGCCCCTCCTCGACACCGTCGAGCACGCCGCCGCCACGCCCGACGTCGAGCAGCCGTGGGCCGAGCTCGGCCTCAAGGTCGACGAGTACGCCAACATCCGCGAGATCATCGGGCGCCGTCCGACCATCGCCGAGCTCGCGATGTACTCCGTCATGTGGAGCGAGCACTGCTCCTACAAGTCGAGCAAGATCCACTTCTCCCTCTGGGGCGAGAACACCACCGACGAGATGCGCGAGAAGCTCCTCGTCGGCATCGGCGAGAACGCCGGCGTCGTCGACATCGGCGACGGCTGGGCGGTCACCTTCAAGGTCGAGTCGCACAACCACCCGTCCTACGTCGAGCCCTACCAGGGCGCCGCGACCGGCGTCGGCGGCATCATCCGCGACATCATGTCGATGGGTGCCCGCCCGATCGCCGTCATGGACCCGCTCCGCTTCGGCAACCTGCACCACCCCGACACCCAGCGCGTCCTGCCGGGCGTGGTCGCGGGCGTCGGCGGCTACGGCAACTGCATCGGCCTGCCCAACATCGGCGGCGAGGTCGTCTTCGACGACTGCTACCAGGGCAACCCGCTCGTCAACGCCCTCTGCGTCGGCGCCATGCGCATCGAGGACATCCACCTCGCCAAGGCGTCCGGTCCCGGCAACAAGGTCATCCTCTTCGGTGCCAAGACCGGCGGCGACGGCATCGGCGGCGTCTCGGTGCTCGCGTCCGAGACGTTCGACGAGGGCGGCCCGGCCAAGCGCCCCGCCGTCCAGGTCGGCGACCCCTTCGCCGAGAAGGTGCTCATCGAGTGCTGCCTCGACCTCTACGCGGCCGGCGTCGTCGACGGCATCCAGGACCTCGGCGGTGCCGGGCTCTCCTGTGCCACCAGCGAGCTCGCCTCCAACGGTGACGGCGGCATGCAGGTCGAGCTCTCGCTCGTCCCGCTGCGCGACGCGAGCCTGCAGCCGCAGGAGATCCTCATGTCGGAGTCGCAGGAGCGCATGATGGCGGTCGTCGAGCCGAAGCACCTCGACGAGTTCATGGCCATCACCGACAAGTGGGACGTCGAGGCCACCGTCATCGGCGAGGTCACCGACGGCGACCACCTCGTCATCACCTGGCACGGCGAGGTCATCGTCGACGTGCCGCCGCGCTCGGTCGCCCACGAGGGCCCGACGTACAACCGCCCGCTGGCCCGGCCGGCATACCTCGACGGACTCAACGCCGCGGGCACGGCCGAGCTGGCCAAGCCGCAGACGGGCGAGGAGATCCGGGCACAGCTGCTGACGCTGGTCGGCTCGCCCAACCTCTGCGACAAGTCGTGGATCACCGACCAGTACGACCGCTACGTGCTCGGCAACACCGCCCTCGCGCAGCCCGATGACTCGGGCGTCGTGCGCGTCGACGAGGCAACCGGCCGCGGCGTCGCCGTGTCGACCGACTGCAACGGCCGCTTCGCCAAGCTCGACCCGTACGCCGGTGCGCAGCTCGCGCTCGCCGAGGCCTACCGCAACGTCGCCACCGCCGGTGCCGCCCCGCTCGCCGTCACCGACTGCCTCAACTTCGGCTCGCCGGAGGACCCGGGCGTCATGTGGCAGTTCCGTGAGGCCATCCGTGGCATCGCCGAGGGGTGCCGCTTCCTCGGCATCCCCGTCACCGGCGGCAACGTGTCGTTCTACAACCAGACCGGCGACGTCGCGATCCACCCGACGCCCGTCATCGGCGTGCTCGGGGTCATGGACGACGTCTCCAAGCGCTCCGGCTCGGGTTTCCGCAGCGACGACGCGCACGTCTACCTCCTCGGCACGACGCGCGACGAGCTCGACGGGTCCGAGTGGGCGCACGTCATCCACAAGCACCTCGGCGGGCTCCCGCCGAAGGTCGACCTCGCGGCCGAGCAGGCCCTCGGTCGGGTCCTCGTCGAGGCGGCGCGCGCCGGCATCGTCGAAGCGGCCCACGACCTGTCGGAGGGTGGCCTCGCCATCGCCCTCGCCGAGGCGTGCATGCGCCACGGCGTCGGGGTCACCGTCGACGGACTCGACGCGATCGGTGCCGACGCCGAGGGCAACTCCCTCGACGCCTTCACGGCGCTCTTCTCCGAGTCGAGCGCCCGCGCGCTCGTTGCGGTGCCGGCCGGTCACGCGGCCGAGTTCGAGGCGATGCTCGGCGACGTGCCGCACGCGCGCATCGGCGCGACGGGTGGGCGCGACCTCGACGTCGTCGGCCACTTCTCCGTGTCGGTCGCCGAGCTCAAGTCGGCGCACGAGTTCACGCTCCCGGCGGTCTTCGGCTCCTGAGCCCCGGCCTCAGCTCGTCAACGCGCCCGCCATCTCCCGGCCTCGGGAGGTGGCGGGCTCTGCATTCCCTTGTCGTCAAAAGGTTTTGCGCCGGCGAGGAGCCGCGTCAGCGCTGCACCCTCACGCAACCCGGTCGGCAGGTTGGCTCGGGCCACCTCACGTCTCAGCGCCTCTGCCGGCAAGGGTGAGGCGCCGGCGACGAGCACCGAGTTGCCGAACCGCCGACCCTTGAGCACCTCGTGCGTCGCGATCACCGCGACGTGCGGCAGCGACGTGGCCACCGTCGCGACGACCCTGGCGACCCACCGCATCCCGGGCTCGTCGGCGAGGTTCCACAGGGCGATCCCCGTCGGTGACAGCACCCGCGCCACCTCGTGGGCGTATGCCGTCCCGACGAGCTCCGCAGGCACGCGCCCTCCCGCGTAGGCGTCCGTCACGACGACGTCGGCGGAGCCGTCCCTCAGGGCGCGCACGCCCGTCAGGCCGTCGACCGGGCGGACGCGGATGCGGTGGCGTCTGGGGAGGGGGACCTCGCGCCGGACCAGCTCGGTCAGGGACTCGTCCGGCTCGAGGACGATCTGGGGCGAGCCCGGGCGGGTGGCCTCGACCCAGCGCGGCAACGTCAGCCCGGCGCCCCCGACGTGCGTGACGCCGAGCGGGCCGGGCGGCATCGCGTCGATGGTGAGGGCGAGGTGCTGGACGTACTCGAAGACGAGCAGGGTCGGGTCGTCGGGCTGGACGTGCGACTGCGGTGAACCGTCCATGTGGACCGTGACGCCGCCCCGCTCGTCCCATTGGAGCGAGACGTGCTGTGCCGCAGGCGATCCCGCGCTCACGCGAGGTCCGCGGCGAGAGGTCGAGCAGCAGTCGGTCGCGCGGCGCACGACAGGGCCGCGGCGTCGGTTCCTCGGTCTGGTGTCACGCGACCAGCGTAGGTGGCCGCGGCGTCAGGACCCCATCGCGGTGGTGCCGTCGGACAGGACCGGCGAGATGAGGCCGAAGACGTTGCCGTCGGGGTCGTGGAGGTAGGCGAGGCGCCCGACGCCGGGCATGTCGGCCGGTGCCAGGGCCTCGGAGCCGCCCAGCTCGAGGCCCTGGGCGAAGAGGCCGTCGACGTCGTCGACGGCGATGACGAGGTTGGCGCCGTTGACGGCCCCGCCGATCTCGGGTCTCGGGCCCTGGCGCTGCGTCAGGCCGCCGTTGATGCCGTGGCCGACGCCTCCCTGGCTCGCCGCCTCCTCGCCGGTGTCGATGGCCCAGTAGGGCATCTCGCCGAACTGCTGGAAGGACCAGCCGAGCAGCCGGCCGTAGAAGTCGACGAGGCGCGCGGGGTCCGAGCCGTGGATCTCGAAGTGGACGACGAGATTGGACATGGCTGCTCCTTCGGCGGGTGCGTGTGGTCCTCTCCGACGCTACGACCCGGCACCGTCGGCGACAACGGTTTCTGGACTACCGTCGGGGGATGCGATTCGGTCTGGCGATCCTGCCCGAGCACCCGTGGTCCGAGGCCGAGGCGATGTGGCGCGCGGCCGAGCAGATGGGCTTCGACCACGCCTGGACCTTCGACCACGTGACCTGGGGAGGCCTGCCCGAGTCGCCGTGGTTCGCTGCGGTGCCCACCCTCGCCGCGGCCGCCGCCGTCACGGAGCGCATCGGTCTCGGCACGTTCGTGTCGTCGCCCAACAACCACCACCCGGTGCAGTTCATGCGCGAGGTGCTGGCCCTCGACGACATCTCCGGCGGCCGCTTCCTCCTCGGCATCGGGACGGGCGGCGACCTCGACTCGCGGATCATGGGTGAGGACCTCGCGCTGCGTGACCGGGTCGTCCGTTTCACCGAGTTCACCGGCCTGCTCGACCGCCTCCTGAGCGACGACCACGTCACCGTCGACGGCCGCTTCTACGCCGCCCGCGACGTGCGCACCCTCCCCGGGCCCGTCCGCGGCGGCGACACCGGCAACCGGGTGCCGCTCGTCATCGCGGCCAACGGCCCCAGGTCGATCGGCCTGGCGGTCGAGCGCGGTGACGGCTGGATGACCTACGGCGGCACCGCCGACACCGACGACGAGTGGTGGGGGCTCGTGGCCGGTCACAGCCGCCGGGTCGACGCCGCCCTCGAGGTCTCCGGCCGCGATGCCGGGGGCTTGCGCCGCTACCTCAACCTCGACTCGGCTCCGACCTTCTCGCTGTCGAGCGCCGCCGCGTTCGAGGACGCCGTCGGCCGCGCCGCGGCCCTCGGCTTCACCGACGTCATCACCCACTGGCCGCGCACGACGGAGCCCTTCCACACCACCCGCGAGGTCCTGGACGAGGTCGTCGCCGACGTCATCCCCCGCCTGCGCTGAGGGCGTGGGTCCGCCGTCGGCGGACGCCGCTAGCCTGCGAGGTATGCCGCCACGCCGTCGTACGCCCGTCGCCGAGGGACACGCCGCCCTCGTCGCCTGCCGTGAGGCCGGCTGGGAGGCCGACCGCCGCACCACGGCGACGGCGGTCCGCTACACGCTCGAGGAGCTCGCGACCGTCGCGCCCGGCCGCACCGTCGAGGTGCGCGTCCCCCCGCACGGTGCGGTGCAGTGCATCGAGGGCCCGGTCCACACCCGCGGCACACCGCCCAACGTCATCGAGACCGACGCGGCGACGTGGTTGCGCCTCGCCGTCGGCGACCTGGCCTGGGAGGCGGCCCTCGACGGGGCACGGGTCCGGGCCAGCGGTCAGCGGGCCCACCTCGACGGCCTGCTGCCGCTCACCTCGCTTAGGCTGGACTCGTGACCCAGCCCTCGCCGACCACCCGTCCTGAGCGTCCCCGCATCCCCAACTTCAAGCGCTTCCTCATCACGGGCGCCGTGCTGGGTTTCGTCGTGGGTGCTGTCATCTCGATCGTGGGTGACGAGGTGCAGGGCTACACCACGACCACCGGCGCGCTCTACATCGGCGCCCTCGGCGCCTTCATCGGCACCGGCCTGGCCGGCGTCCTCGGCATCCTCCTCGACCGGTCGGGTCGCGACCAGTCGTGACCGCGCCGGTCGGCGACGCCGAGGGCGATCCGGACGCGCAGGGCGCCACGCGCGCGCAGGGCGCCACGAGCGCGCGCCACGGGCCGCTCGCCGGTGTGCGGGTCGTCGAGCTCGCCGGCATCGGCCCCGCGCCCTTCGCGGCGATGCTGCTCGCCGACCTCGGTGCCGACGTCATCCGCGTCGACCGGCCCGGTGAGGGCTCCCTGCCCGTCCCGCTACCGCCCGAGTCCGACCTCCTGCGCCGCGGTCGCCCCTCGGTCGCCCTCGACCTCAAGCACCCCGACGGTCTCGCGACGACCCTCGCGCTCGTCGAGCAGGCCGACGTGCTCCTCGAGGGCTACCGGCCCGGCGTCGCCGAACGTCTCGGGCTCGGGCCCACCGAGTGCCTCGGTCGCAACCCCGGCCTCGTCTACGGTCGGATGACCGGGTGGGGGCAGGACGGCCCCCTCGCCCACGCTGCCGGGCACGACATCGGCTACGTCGCCGTCACCGGGGCGCTGCACGCCATCGGCCGCGCCGACGGGCCTCCGCAGGTCCCCGTCAACCTCGTCGGCGACTTCGGGGGAGGAGCCCTCTACCTCGTCGTCGGCGTGCTCGCCGCCCTGCTCGAGGCCCGCACGAGCGGCCGCGGACAGGTCGTCGACGCCGCGATCGTCGATGGCACCGCCCACCTGTCCTCGCTCGTCATGAGCCTCGTCGGGGCCGGCCTGTGGTCCGACCGCCGCGGCACCAACCTCCTCGACACCGGCGCCCCCTTCTACGACGTCTACGAGACGAGCGACGGCGGCTGGCTCGCGGTCGGCCCGCTCGAGCCCGCGTTCTACGCCGAGCTGCTGCGCCTGACCGGCCTCACCGACACCGCGCCGGACCGCCTCGACCCCCGCACGTGGCCCGCCCTCCGAGCCCTGCTCGCCGACACCTTCCGCAGCCGCACCCGCGACGACTGGACGGTCGTCTTCGAGGGCACCGACGCGTGCGTCGAGCCGGTCCTCAGCTACGCCGAGGCACCCGGCCACCCGCACCTCGCTGCGCGCGGCACCTACGTCGAGCACCACGGCCTCGTCCAGCCGGCCCCGGCGCCCCGCTTCTCCCGCACCCCGGCCGCGCTCGGCACGCCGCCGTCCACGCCCGGCGCCGACACCCGCGCCGCCCTCGCCGCGTGGGGCATCGACGACGTCGACGCGCTCATCGCCTCGGGCGCCGCGACCGCGCCATGAGGCTCTTCGTCGCCGTCGTCCCACCCGACGACGTGCTCGACGACCTCGAGGAGCACGTCGAACCGCGGCGCGAGGCGGGGCCGGAGATCCGCTGGACCGACCGCCACCAGTGGCACGTCACCCTCGCCTTCCTCGGCGCCGTCCCGGAGGCGCGCCTCGACGACCTCACCGAGGCTCTCGCCCGGTCCGCGGCGCGGCGCGATCCCCTCGTCCTGCAGCTCGCCGGGGCGGGCGCCTTCCCGAACCCCTATGCCGCGCGCGTGCTCTGGACGGGGGTCGACGTGGTGCGCGGTGACCTCGGGGCGGTGGCGGGCGGCATACGGCGCGCGTCGACGTCGGCGGGGGCGACGCCCGACGGGACGCGCTTCCACCCCCACCTGACACTCGGCCGCTTCCACCACCCCACCGAGGCGACCCGCTGGATCCGCTCGCTCGACGCCTGGGAGGGGCCGGCCTGGCGGGTCGACCACCTCGTGCTCGTCGAGTCCCACCTCGGCGAGGGGCGGGGGCGGCGGCCGCGCTACGAGGTGCTCGCCGAGCTGCCGCTGCGGGCCTGAACCGCGGACGAGTCGCCCGCCGGCGTGTGCGACACTGGCGCTGTGGCACGTGGCGACGGTCGTTTGAACCATGACCTCATCCCCGGCGAGAAAGGCCCGCAGGACGCCTGCGGGGTCTTCGGCGTCTGGGCTCCCGGAGAGGACGTCGCGAAGCTGACGTACTTCGGGCTCTATGCGTTGCAGCACCGCGGGCAGGAGTCGGCCGGCATCGCGACCGGTGACGGCGAGAAGATCCTCGTCTACAAGGACATGGGCCTCGTGTCCCAGGTCTTCGACGAGACCGCGCTCAGCTCGCTCCGCGGCCACATCGCCATCGGCCACACGCGCTACTCCACGACCGGCGGCTCGACGTGGGAGAACGCCCAGCCGACCCTCGGCGGCACCGGCCACAGCACGCTGGCCCTGGCCCACAACGGCAACCTCATCAACACGGTCGAGCTCAAGGCCCTCGTCGACGAGCACTTCGGCGGCGCCCGCATCACCGGCGAGCTCGCCCGCGGCAACACGTCCGACACCGCGCTCGTCACGACGCTGCTCGCGGCCGACGAGGACCGCACCCCCGAGCAGGCCGCCCTCGAGCTGCTGCCGAAGCTCAAGGGCGCGTTCTCCTTCGTCTTCATGGACGAGACGACGTTGTATGCCGCCCGCGACCCGTGGGGGGTGCGTCCCCTCGCGCTCGGCCGCCTCGAGCGCGGCTGGGTCGTCGCGTCCGAGACCGCGGCCCTGCAGACGATCGGCGCCGCCGTCATCCGTGAGGTCGAGCCCGGCGAGCTCATCGTCATCGACGAGGACGGCCTGCGCTCGCACCGGTTCGCCGAGCCGCAGCCCAAGGGCTGCGTCTTCGAGTACGTCTACCTCGCCCGTCCCGACGCCGTCATCCGCGGCCGCGTCGTGCACGAGGCCCGCGTCGAGATGGGGCGCGTCCTCGCGCGAGAGCACCCCGTAGACGCCGACCTCGTCATCGGTGTCCCGGAGTCGGGCGTGCCTGCGGCTGTGGGCTACTCGCAGGAGTCGGGGATCCCGTTCGGCCAGGGTTTCGTCAAGAACGCCTATGTCGGTCGCACCTTCATCCAGCCGTCGCAGACCCTGCGCCAGCTCGGCATCCGGCTCAAGCTCAACCCGCTCGAGCACACGATCCGCGGCAAGCGCCTCGTCGTCGTCGACGACTCGATCGTGCGCGGCAACACCCAGCGCGCCCAGATCCGCATGCTCCGCGAGGCGGGGGCGGCCGAGGTGCACGTGCGCATCAGCTCGCCGCCCGTGCAGTGGCCGTGCTTCTACGGCATCGACTTCGCGACGCGGGCCGAGCTCATCGCGACCGGCCTCAAGGTCGAGGAGATCCGCGCCTCGATCGGGGCCGACTCGCTCGGCTACATCTCCGAGGAGGGCATGATCGGCGCGACGAACCAGCCCGCCGACGAGCTGTGCTCCGCGTGCTTCACCGGGAAGTACCCCATCGAGCTGCCCGAGGACGGCCGCATCGGCAAGCACGTCCTCGAGACGCTGCCGCTGACGGTGCGCACCGGCCACGACCGCTCGGTCGACGTCGACGGCGTGACCCTCGGGGTCGGTCTCGGCGGCGAGAACGCGCTCCAGCACCCCTGACCGCGCACGTGCTGGCGGCGTCGACTGCTCCCGCCTGCATCGACTGCGCGCGGACCTCACGAGGGCTGTGGCATGCCCCGGCACTCGTGCGATGACCGGGCAGTCGGCGATCGAGCGGGCAGCCGTCCGGACGGCGGCGAGGGCGTCCCTCGCGCGCCGGTAGGCTGGGGTCCGTGAGCGACGCCCCCATCACCTATGCCTCGGCCGGAGTCGACGTCGAGGCGGGTGACAAGGCCGTCGAGCTGATGAAGGCATCGGTGCGGCGCGCCACCAGGCCGGAGGTCGTCGGTGGCCTCGGCGGCTTCGCCGGCATGTTCGACGCGAGCGCGATCGCCCGGATGACCCGCCCGATCCTCGCCACGAGCACCGACGGCGTCGGCACCAAGGTCGCCATCGCCCAGGCCCTCGACGTGCACGACACGATCGGCTTCGACCTCGTCGGCATGGTCGTCGACGACATCGTCGTGTGCGGGGCCGAGCCGCTCTTCATGACCGACTACATCGCGACCGGCAAGGTCGTGCCCGAGCGCATCGCCGCCATCGTCGGCGGCATCGCCCGCGCGTGCGAGGAGGCGGGGGTCGCCCTCGTCGGCGGCGAGACCGCCGAGCACCCGGGCCTGCTCGAGCCCGACGAGTACGACGTCGCCGGAGCCGCCACCGGCGTCGTGGAGTATGCAGCCGTGCTGGGTCCCCAGCGCGTCGCCGACGGAGACGTCGTGGTCGCGCTCGCGAGCAGTGGCCTGCACAGCAACGGCTACAGCCTCGTGCGCCGCGTCATCGCGAGTGCCGGCTGGCAGCTCGACCGGCACGTCGACGACTTCGGCCGCACCCTCGGCGAGGAGCTCCTCGAGCCGACCCGCATCTACACCAGGCCGCTGCTCGAGCTCATCGCCGCCGACGGCGTCGACGTGCACGCCCTGAGCCACGTCACCGGCGGCGGGCTCGCGGCGAACCTCGCCCGGGTGCTCCCGACCGGCACCTTCGCCCGCGTCGACCGCTCGACGTGGACGCCCCCGGCCGTCTTCCGCACGGTGCAGGACCTCGGCCACGTGCCGCAGGCCGACATCGAGCGCACGCTCAACCAGGGCATCGGCTTCGTCGCCGTGCTCCCCGAGGCCCACGCGGAGCGCGCCATCGAGCTGAGCGAGGCGCGTGGCATCCGCGCGTGGCGCCTCGGCGAGGTCGCCACCGAGGAGCGCGCGCACGCCGATGGCCTCGTCGCCGACGGTGCCGAGATCGTGCGCGGCGCCAAGGGCGTCGACGGCGGTGCCGTGCAGGTCGTCGGTCAGCACCCGACCGCCTGAGACCCCTCCGTCACCGGGACGTGCGCCGGTTCGCCGGCAGCGTGGGAGACCGGGCCACGGTGGAGACCGGGCCCTCGTCGCGAACCGATCGGTCCGCCGGCCCCGACCGTCCGGACGCGGCACGTGGCCGACTGGACGCGCGCATGACGAAGCCCGCAGCACCCCGGAGGGTGTGCGGGCATCGACACGTCACCTCGACGCTCTCGCCACGTGGACGCGAGCCTCAGGGGCCTCGAGGGCAGCACCGATCGCGCGCCGGGTGCGAACACCCGACGCACGAGGTGCAGACGGAAGAGGAAGGCAGGCTCAGCGCCCGCCCGAGGCCCACTTCCCGTATTCGTCGTACTCGTCGTCGTCGACGGATCGTGGCTGGTTGGACACGTCGCGTTGCGACGGCCCGTGCAGCTCACGCTCCAGCGCGCTCAAGTCCGTGTCAGGTGTGTAGTACTTGAGCTGCCGTGCGACCTTGGTCTGCTTGGCTTTGGCTCGGCCGCGCCCCATGGCGTGACCCCCTCGTGCGTCGTGCCGGGACGGCATCGCTCCTCGGAGAACCGGGTGGTTCTTCGATGTCCGCGTAGCGGCCCCGGGAATGTGTGTGTTCTCGTGGTGCTAACGCTACATGAGTGAGGCAAATCCTGCGCCCGCCCCACCCCCTGATCGGCGGCGCGTCGCGCCGCGTCGAACGGGGCGGACCGGCCCGAGGCCGCGCAGCGGTCGCCCGGGGGTCGATCGAGGCTCCTTCGGGGGTCGTTCGGGGGTCCGTTCGGGGGTCGTCCAGGGACCGTCGGGGCTCGACGGTACGCTTCCCGACGGCCGGCAGGGCGTATACACCTTGTGTCTCGGAAGCGGGACGATTTGACTCTTTTCAGTGTTTAACCGCCATAAGAGAGGCCGAGACTTTACCCTTGCTTTACTGAGCCCCGATTGGGGCGCATGCGTGTCGCTGCACCTAGCGACAGGGTGGTGGGGATATGACAATGACGACTCAGGATCGACACGAGACCGAGAAGCTACTGACTCCTGCCGAGGTTGCGGCCCTGTTCCGAGTGGACCCGAAGACGGTCACCCGGTGGGCCAAGGCAGGAAAGCTGACGTCCATCCGGACCCTTGGTGGGCACCGGAGGTATCGCGAGTCAGAGGTGCGCGACCTTCTGGGTGGCGGGCACTGATCTCGACGGCAAGTTGGGGGTAGACCGGTCAGATCGTCGGGGGAGGCACACCACGCGGTGTCCTCCCCCGACTGCTACCGGGGGAGCGTGCGCTCAGGCCCGACCGTGGGGGACGGGGTTGACGGTGCACACGAAGTACTTCACGACGCCGCCGTCGACGAGGGCTCCGGCGCCGATGGCGGCCTGCACCTCGTCCGCGGCGTCGAGCACGCCGTTGCCGTCGAGGTCGCCGGCCGTCAGCGCCGCTGCGTACGTGCCGGTCGGGGAGACGGCGTGCACCTGCCATCGTCCGCCGTTGTAACCGGGGTCGCCGGGGGCGGCGGTGGCGACGCTGCGCTGCACGGCGCCGAAGCTGTAGATCGTGTCCCACGACTGCGCGGGGGCGCCCGTGCCGCTCAGGTCGGTCGGGGTCGCGACCGTCCGGTAGAGCTGGTGGTCGACGTAGAACGCCGGCCCCGACACCCCGCCCGCCTGGGCGGAGGTGCCCGCCGCGAGGGCCGGGAGGGCGACCGTGGCGATGCAGAGAATCCGGATGGTCCTGCGAGTCAGCTTGTGAGACATGGCTTTTCACCTTTCGTCCGGTCACCCTGACCGGCTCGCCACCGAGTCAATCCCGTCCCGGTCGTGCGCTCCATGACGAGGTGGTTATCCGGTCCTTACGGCTCGGCGACGTCGGCGCTCCGTCCTATCGTGGCGGGATGACCAACCCA
The DNA here is from genome assembly GCF_000383675.1 of Terracoccus sp. 273MFTsu3.1. Taxonomy (GTDB): domain Bacteria; phylum Actinomycetota; class Actinomycetes; order Actinomycetales; family Dermatophilaceae; genus Terrabacter. Next base: position 1,033,962 of record NZ_KB911820.1, read on the forward strand.
CCCGAGATCACCGCCATCACCCTCGGCGTCCGCGACGTCGAGCGCTCCCGCGCGTTCTACGTCGACGGGCTCGGCTTCCGCTCCGTCCTGCACCTGCCGGAGATCACCTTCGTCCAGGGCGCCCCGGGCGTGCTCCTCGCCCTGTGGGACGTCGAGCAGATGCCGAGCGAATACGGCGACGTCGCGCACGGCTCGTCGGCGCCGCCCGTGTCGCTCGGCCACAACGTCACCGAGGTCGGACAGGTCGAGACGTTGTATGCCGCCGCGCTGGCGGCCGGAGCGACCTCCGTCTCCGCTCCGACCGAGCGCGAGTGGGGCGGCGTCAGTGCGTGCGTGGCCGACCCGGACGGCTTCCGGTGGGACCTCGTGCACAACCCGAACTTCCGGGTCGACACCGACGGCACGGTCCACCTGGGCGAGGCGCCTGCCTAGTTGATGCCCCGAACCGCGTCCAGGCGGGCCCGCCATGGATGGCCGGCCGGTTGGGCGTCGACGACGCGCCGGAGCACCGCCACCTGGGCGGGACCGAGCAGGGGGAGCGCTGCCTCGAGGTCGGCGTCGTCCTTGGGCCGGGGCGAGGCGGCCTTGTGGGCGAGGACGAGCTCGGGGCGCAGGTAGCGCACTCCGTCGCGCTCCCAGGTGGCGTCGTCCAGTGCCACCACGAGTGAGGGGTCCCGCTTGAACTGCCACCGTCCGTCGACGTCCGGGTTGAGCAGGATCTCCCCGCGCCACGGGGCCAGTGCGTGCTCGCGGACCCAGATCTGGCCGGAGTCCTCGGGTACCTCCCGTCCCGGCCGCAGGTGCAGCAGGCCCGACTCGCTGGCGGACCACAGGTGCCAGTGCGGCTCGAGATGGGCCCGGATCGCGCCGACGTCGCGACGGAGCACCGAGACGTCGATGTCCTCGTGGTCGCGGGCGATGCCGGTGAACGCCTCGACGGCCCATCCGCCGGCCACCCACCACGGCACGTCGAGCCCGGTGAGCAGGTCCCGGACCTCGACCGGGGTCCACGAGCGCTGCGGACCGTAGATGCGCTGGAACTCCTCCGGTCCGAGCCATTGCTGCTCGACGGTGGTCACCGCGTCGTCCTCGTCCACGACGCCACGCTAGCGCCGGTGGGCCGCCTCAGTGGCCGAGCGCGCGCAGCTGGAGTCGCAGGGCCAGGCGCGTCTCGGGGTCGTGCAGGTCGAGCTCGGCGACACCGGACAGGCGCTGCATCCGGTAGCGGAGCGTGTTGGGGTGCACGTGGACGCGCGCCGCGGCCGCCCGCGGGTCGCCGGGGTGGTCGAGCCACGCCGCGACCGTCTCGAGGTATGCCGTGTGGTGGGCCTCGTCGTGCTCGCGCAGGGCGGCGACCGGACCGAGCAGCTCCTCGGTCCAGATGCCGCCGAGGGCGCGGGCGTTGGTGACGGCCGCCCAGGCGTCCTCGACCGTCGCCGTCGTGCCCGCGACACGACCGACGTCGCGCAGGCGCTGCACCTCGGTGGCCTCGCGTCGCGAGCGGTCGAGGTCGACGGTGCGCGAGACCCGACCTCCGGCGCTCGCCGTGGCCGTGGGCGTGACACCCGCGACCTCCTCGACGACGCCGAGCAGCCACTCCCACGTGCCGGGGGACGCGTCGCCGGGCACGTCGCGCACGAGGGTCAGGGCGACGCCGTCGAAGATCGCGAGGAGCGGCTGGCGCCACGAGCGGCGCCGCGCGGCCGACTCCCACACGTCGAGCTCGTGCTCGGTGTCGCGGGGAGCGCCCTCACCGGTCGGGTCGGTGCGTGGCCGGTGTGCACCTGCGAGCACGACGACCCGCCACGGCGCCTCGGGCAGCCAGCCCTCGGCCTCGAGCGTGTCGCCGCTCAGCACGGCCCGGAGCCGGTCGGCCGAGACCCGTCGGGCGAGATCGGCCTGCGACCGCAGGCGCAGCAGGTGCAGGGCCACGACCGATGCCGTCTGGGCGAGCGAGCCCATGACCTGCTCGGGTGGCTCCTCGTCGACGACGGCCCAGATCGAGCCGAGCCACTCGGTGCCGGCTCGCACCGGCACGACGACGCGGGCCCGCAGGCCGCGCCCGGCCGGGACGAAGAAGGGCTCGTCGGAGCGCGCGAGCCGGCGGAAGACACCGCGCCCGCGGAGGTTGGCGATGACCTCGTCGGGCACCCGCCGGCCGACGATGGTCGAGACGCGTGCCGGGTCGGCGACGTCCTGGGTCGAGGAGTAGGCGAGCACCCGCGACTGGGTGTCCTCGATGGTGATGGGTGCCGCGACGAGGGCCGCGCACGCGTCGGCGAGCGCGAAGAGCTCGTCGAGCACCGGGCCCTCCGCGCGCACGGCCGGTCCGCTCGCGGCGCGGTCGAGGACACCGCGCAGCAGCCACACGACGTGCGCCCACGACGCGTGATCGGCGAGCTCGACGAGGCTGACGCGGAAGCGGGTGGCCGCGGCGCGGACCTGGTGGTTGCGGGCAGCCGCCCGCCGCAGCACGACGGCGCCGCAGTCGACCGCGGCCGCGCCCTCGAGCAGGGCTGCCGCCTCGGCCGGTCGCTCCACCCCGACGCCGAGGAGCAGGTCGCCCGCCTGGCCGAAGACGCCCGAGCCGGGCTCGGCGAGCGTGACGTCGTCGACCGTCGGACCGCCGACGTCGACGACCACCGTGAGCAGGCCCCCACCGAGCGTGCCGACGAGCTGCGCGATGGGCAGGCCCACCGGGGTCGTCGACGAGGTGCGGGTCGCGGACCGCCGGGAGGCGCGGGACGGGGCTGACGGCATACGACCATTGTGGCCCGCCATGGTGCGCGCGGCACAACGTACCAGGCAAACACTGGTGTTGCAGCACCACGAGACCGCTCGCGCATGGCCCCACCATGGAGGCAAGGCACCACCCCGAGCACCAGACCCAGGAGTCGATCGCATGGCCGCTGTGACCCCCGCCGGTACCCCCGTCCCCGAGCGCGTCGCCGTCGTCGGCGCCGGCATGGTCGGTCTCGCCACCGCCTGGTTCCTCCAGGAGCGTGGCGTCGAGGTCACCGTCATCGACCGCGACGGCGTGGCCGCCGGCGCCTCCTGGGGCAACGCGGGCTGGCTGACGCCCGGCATCGCGACGCCGCTGCCCGAGCCCGCCGTGCTCAAGTACGGCCTGCGCGCCGTCCTCAGCCCGAGCTCGCCCGTCTACGTGCCGCCGAGCGCGCGCCCGGACTTCCTCCGCTTCGTCACCGGGTTCACCCGGCACAGCACGATGACGGCCTGGAAGAAGGCCATGGGCGCCCTCGTGCCCGTCAACGACCTGTCGCTCCAGAGCTTCGACCTGCTCAAGGCCGGCGGCGTCGACGCCGACACCTATGAGGCCAAGTCGTTCACCGCCGCCTACCGCACCGCCGAGGAGCGCCAGACCCTGCTCGAGGAGATCGAGCACATCCACGCCTCGGGCGGCGACATCACCTTCGACGTCCTGAGCGGCGACGAGGCGCGCGCCATCGAGCCGGCCCTGTCCGACGAGATCGGCGCCGCGATCGTCCTGCACGGCCAGCGCTTCATCAACCCCGGCGCCTACGTCGCCGCGCTCGCCGACTCGGTCACCGCCCGCGGCGGCAAGATCGTCACCGGCAGCGCCGTCTCGCGCATCACCGACACGCCGACCGGCGTGCTCGTCACGAACGACTTCGGGCAGGCCGAGCACTACGACGCCGTCGTCGTCGCGACCGGCGCGTGGCTCGGCAAGCTCGCGCGGGACTTCGGCGTCAAGCGCGTCGTCCAGGCCGGCCGTGGCTACTCCTTCAGCGTCGCCGTCGACGACCTGCCCAACGGCCCCGTCTACTTCCCGGCCGCGCGCGTCGCCTGCACGCCCGTCGGCGACCGCCTCCGCGTCGCCGGCATGATGGAGTTCCGCCAGCCCGAGGCCGCGCTCGACCCGCGCCGCATCAAGGCCATCGTCGAGTCGGCCCGTCCGCTGCTCCAGGGCGCCGACCTCGACCACCGCCAGGACGAGTGGGTGGGCTCGCGTCCCTGCACCATCGACGGTCTCCCGCTCATCGGCGCCTCGAAGAACCCCAAGGTCTTCGTCGCCGGCGGCCACGGCATGTGGGGCATCACCCTCGGCCCCGTCACCGGGCGCCTGCTCGCCGAGCAGATGGTCACCGGCCGCGCGCCCGAGCAGCTCGCGCCCTTCAACCCGCTGCGCTGAGCGCTCACCGGCGCCGCCGGGAGCACACGGACAAGGCCCACCTGACGAACATCGTCAGGTGGGCCTCCGTGCGCGTCCCCCCGCGCATCGGCGGCGCGTCAGCGCCGCTCGAGACGGCTGCCGCCGGACCCCTCAGTGCGGCGGCAGCCGTCAACCGTGCTTCGGAGACGTCAGGCAGACCGGATTGGTGCCGACCCGAAGGCGACGTCGAAACGGTCGCACCAGATGACGACCGAGGTCAGGCCCGACAGGTCCGTGCCCGCCGGGACGGCGTAGTTCTGGTTGCCGTCGGTGCCCTTGAGGTGGCCGAGCGGCACGAACCGGCCGTCGTCGTAGCGGTGCCAGTCGTCGCCACCCGCCGGCTGGTCGGTCAGCCACACGACGACGTCCGGCCCGTCGCTCGTCGAGAAGCCCTCGAGCCGCAGGACCGTCGCGCCGTCGGCCAGCTCGAGCACCCGTGCCGTGCCGGAGGTGGCGTGCTCACCGTCGACGAAGCGGCCCTCACCGATGACGCGCGGAGCCGCTGACGCGACCGAGGGCGTGGGCCGTGTCGGGGCCGCGCCCTCGTCGGGCGTCGGGCCCGTGACGGTCGCGGCCGCGGCCGGGAGCGGCTCGTCGACGACGCTGCGGGTGAGCAGGCGCCACGGCTGGAAGAGCGCGAGGCCGACGACGAGCACGACGGAGGCAGTCACGACGGCGGCGGCGATCCAGCGGAGTCGGTTCATGGACCCAGTGGACCGGCCCCGCCGTCGCGGCGCCATGACGAGACCCTTACGACGTCGTGACGAGCCGTCCGGGACTCACGCGGGCGTGAGGACGACGAGGGTGTAGGCGCCCACCGAGACGGTGCCGGTCGCGGGCTGGTCGTCGAGCGGCTCGTCCACCGCGTCCACGTCGTGGGTCTCGTGACCCGCGAAGAGGGCGCTGTAGGTCGCTGCGTCGGAGTTGAAGCGGACCGCCCACGGGCCCGCGGACGGCATACCCGTCGTGATGTCGCGTGCCTCGGCGCTCGCGTTGACGACGACCACGGCGACGTCGTCGCCGGAGCGACGGGCCCAGGCGAGCGCCTTGGCCTCGTCGTCGAGGTGCAGCACCTCGAAGCCCTCGCCGCGCAGGCCGCGGGAGACGCCGTCGACGTCGCGGCGCAGGTGGATCAGGTCACGGCCGAGGCGCACGATGTCGCGGAACTGCTCGGCCCGCTCCCAGTCGAGCGGCACGTCGTCGCGGAACCACTCGTCCTCGAGGAACTCCTGGCCCTGGAAGAGCATCGGGATCCCGGGCGCCGTCAGGGCGATCGCGTAGCCGAGCGTCGCGCGCTTCTGCGCCGCCCAGCCGCTCGGGTCGCCGCCGTCGACCTCGTGGGGGACCCGGAGCTTGCCGTTGGCCACCTCGTCGTGGCTCTCGGTGTAGACGATCCGCCGGAACGGCTCGTCGTTGCCCCGCAGGGCGTCCGCGAGCCCGGTCATCGAGCGCTCCGCGTCGTCGACGGCCGTCAGCATCGCCCTCACCGGGTGGACGAAGCTCGTGTCCCACTGCGCGTGGAAACCGGCGCCGCCCTCGTCGGGGGAGGTGATCGCCGGGTCGGACTGGAGGTCCTCGGCGATGATGATCTTGTCGGGGTGCCGATCGCGGATCGTCGTCGTGATCGAGCGCATGAGGTCCCAGCCCTCGGGCAGGTCGCCGCTGCCGAGACCGTCGATGGTGCGCACGTAGAGGGTCGCGTCGAACCGGAGCCCGTCGAGGTGGAACTCCTCGAGCCACATCAGGGCGTTGTCGTGGAGGTAGGCGCGGACCTCCTCGCGGCCGTAGTCGGGCCGGGTGTCACCCCACGGGGTCGACGAGCGCTCGTCGTTGTAGAAGTAGATGCCGCCCTTGCCGTCCTCGCTCCAGCCGTCGAACTGCCAGAGGGAGAGATCGCTCGGGCCGTAGTGGTTGATGACGACGTCGAGGATGACGGCGATGCCGTGCCGGTGCGACTCCTTGACGAACGCCTTGAGAGCGTCGGCTCCGCCGTAGTTGCTCTCGACGGCGAACGGGTTCGACGGGTTGTAGCCCCACGAGTAGTCGCCGGCGAACTCGGCGACGGGCATGAGCTCGATGGCGTTGATGCCCAGCTCGGCGAGGTAGCCGAGCTTGCCGGCCAGGCCGCCGAGGTCACCGGCGTCGCCCTCGGTGGCGACGAACGAGCCGATGTGGGTCTCGTAGATGACGAGCTCGTCGTGCGGCGGGCAGCCGAACGTGTCGCCGCCCCAGTCGAAGGCGTCGCGGTCGTAGACCACGGCGTTGCCCGACGAGTTCGTGACGACGCGGGCGCGGGGGTCGATCCGCATGAGGCGCTGGTCGCCGTTCGTGATGACGAACTGGTACTCGTCACCCGGGTGGGCATCGCGGACATCGGCGTACCAGTGCCCGTTCCCCTCGGCGACCATCGCCTGGCCGTCGCCCGACCAGTCGGTGAAGCTGCCGGTCACCGCGACGGCGTCGGCGTGGGGCGCCCAGACGCGGAAGGCGGTCCCGTCGTCGTGTGGCATCGACCCGAGGCCGGGGCGGTGGGCGTCGTGCTCGGACATGCGGGCTCCAGTCGGCTCGTGAGGGGGCAGCCCGAGCGTAGACCTGGCGGCTCGGACCGACGGGTGACGTACCCGCTCTCCCCGTGTCAGCCGACGAGCAGGTATGCCGGGTGCTCGGGGACGCTGCCGGTGTCGCGCAGGTGCCGGGCCAGGTGCAGTGCACCGTCGAGCGCCCCTCCGAGGGCTGGTGAACGCCGGGCGCCGCCTCCGGCCGCGGCCAGACGGTCGTCCAGGGCGTCGGTGACCGGTCGGGCGCCGAGGAGGCCACCGGTCGCGGTGAGGATCGGGTCGGTCAGGCCCTCTGCTGCGCGAAGCAGCGAGTCGGCGAGGTCGACGCCGGAGCGGACGCAGAGGGCGCGGGCGACCTCGTCGTCGGCGGCGGCTGTCGTGACGAGCGGGGCGACGGCGGCGAGGCGCTCGGGGGCGTCGGGGCTCGTCATGACGAGTCGTGGCCAGCCCTCGGGAGGGCCGAGCAGGTCGGTGGCCGCGGCCAGCAGGGCGGACGACCCGTCGGGCAGCCCGTCGTGCGCGCGCAGGGCTGCGCGGAGTCCTGCCATGCCGAGGGTCGCCGCCGACCCCGCGTCGCCGAGCACGTGCCCCCACCCGTCGACCCGGCGCCACTGCTGCTCGAAGTCGGTGCCGAACGCGACCGCCCCGGTGCCCGCCGCGACGACCGCGCCCGGACCGATGCGGCCCGTCGCGCCGACGAGGTTGGCGACGGCGTCGCTGACGACGACGGTGCGCTCGGCGCCGAGGCCCTGCGCCACGGTGCGCAGCACCTCCGCCCGGTCGGCGAGGAAGAGCAGGCCGCGCATCGACCAGACGACGACCGCGGGAGCCGCGGTGCCACGGCCGCGCTCGTCGTCCGGACTCGCTCCCAGCAGGGCGCGGGCGTCAGATACGAGGGCTGCGACGTCGATGCCGCCCGCACCGACCCGCACGCCCGGTGCCGTGAGCACGGGACCGGGCGACGCGGCACACAACTGCAGTCGCAGGCCCGACCCGCCGACGTCGACGGCCACGACCCGCTGCTCGCTCACGCGAGCGAGCCGATCACTTCGCCATGCCGGCGGTCAAGCCCGCGACGATCTGCTTCGTGGCCACGAGGAAGAGCACGATGAGCGGGACCGTCGTGATGACGAGCCCGGCGAAGACGGCCGAGTAGTTCGTCGCGTTCTCGCCGAAGAAGCTCGTCAGGCCGACCGGGAGGGTGTACTTGTCCTCGCTACGCAGCAGCACGAGCGGGAAGAGGAAGTCGTTCCAGATCGGCACGAACCGGAAGACGGCCACGGTCGCGAGGGCCGGGCGCACGAGCGGGACCATGATCCGCCAGAAGGTCTGCCAGCTGCTCGCGCCGTCGAGCGCCGCCGCCTCCTCGAGCTCCTCCGGCAGCTGCCGGAAGAACGTCGTGAGGACGAAGATCGAGAACGGGATGCCGGACGCGGCGTACATGAGCATGAGGCCGAGCCGTGAGTCGATGAGCCCGAGCCCGTCGAAGAGGTAGAAGATCGGCAGGATCGCGAGGTGGATCGGCAGCATCAGGCCGGAGAGGAAGAGCGCCTCGAGCCACCGGAAGATCCGCGACCGGCCGCGGGCCAGCGCGTAGGCGGCCATCGTCGCGACGGCGGTCGAGATCGCGACCGCGCCCACGGTGACGAGGAGCGAGTTGCCGAAGTACGTCGCGAAGTTGCCGGTGGTCCACGCCTCGACGTAGCTCGCCGTCGTCGGGGGAGCGGGGAGGCCGAGCGGGTCGGTGATGAGGTCGGCGTTGGTGCGGAAGCTGTTGCTCACCATGAGCAGCAGCGGCACGAGCGCCAGGGCGGCATACCCCCAGAGGAGCACGCTGGCCCCCGCGCCGCCCACGGGACGGTTGACCCGCGGTGGGCGGCGGCTGCCCTGCGCAGGACGGGCGGCCACCTGCTCCTGAGGCGCCTCGGTGGTGACGACGGCCGTGGTCATGCGGTGATCCTCCGCTCGTGACGGCGCAGCACGGCCGTGGCGGCGTAGGCGCCACCGAAGATGATGAGAAAGAGCAGCGTGGCGAGCGCCGACGAGCTGCCGATGGCGTCGGTCGCTCCCGAGTCGAACGCCGTGCGGTAGAAGAGCAGTGACACGAAGTCCGTTGCGCCCGCGGGGTTTCCGGTGGAACCACCGAATGCGTAGGGCAGCGCGAAGGCCTCCATGGCGAAGATGAACGTCAGCACCGACACCGTGCCGATGGCGGGCACGAGCAGCGGCAAGGTGATCTTGAAGAACGCCTGCCGGTTGCTCGCGCCGTCGACGCGCGCCGCCTCGGTCAGCTCCTCCGGGACGCCACCCAGTGCGGCGCCGTAGAGCAGCACGGGAAAGCCGATCCACTGCCACACGCTGACGAGGATGACGACCCAGATCGCCGTCTTGGGGTCGCCAAGCCACGGGAGGGCCCAGGACTCGAGGCCGACCTTCGTCAGCAGCGTGTTGACCGGGCCGAACGTCGGCGACAGCAGCAGCGTCCAGAGGTAGCCGATGACGATCGGGCTCACGAGGTAGGGCATCGCGTAGAGCGTCTGCAGCATCCGGCGGCTGCGCGGGCGCGTGTAGAGCAGGTAGGCGATCGTCAGCCCGAAGGTGTTCTGGATGAGCATCGTGCCGACGAAGAAGAGCACGTTGTGCAGCAGCGCTCGCGGCAGGTCGGTCGTGAACGGGGCCCTGGTGAAGAGCGTCACGAAGTTCTCGACCCCCGCGAACGCTCCGCGGGTCGTGCCCTGCCACTGGAAGAAGGCGTAGGAGAACGCCGTCACCATCGGGTAGAGCACGAACACCGCGAAGAGCGCGAGCGCCGGAGCGACGAAGACCAGGCCGGTGCGGCGCTTCATGCAGGAACCGTCACGCGCTCGGCTTGAACCAGGTCTTGACGCCGGTCTCGAGGTCCTCGCTCACCGCGGCGGCGTCCTTGGAGCCGAGCAGCATCTCCTGCAGGCCCTTGCCGAGCAGGTCGGTGCCCGTGGGCGCGCCGTAGCGGAAGTCGGTGAGCAGCAGGTACGGCGAGCCGGACTTCGTGTAGTTCTCGCTCATCTGCTTGAGCAGCGGGTCGGTGGGCTCGACCCCCGGCACGGCCGAGAGCTGCTTGATGTCGTCGCTGACCATCTGGCCGAACTCCTTCGTGGTCATCCACTTCACGAGCTCCGTGGCCTCGGTCGGGTGCTTCGACTTGGCGGAGACGCCGAAGTTGCCATCGGCCCATCCTGCCGTCGTCGCCTCGGACCCGCTCGGCGAGCCGGGCGCCGGCGGCACCTGGAAGATGCCGATCTTCATGGCTGGGTTGGCCTTCTGGAAGACGGACAGGTCGAAGCTGCCGCCGGGGATCATCGCGGCCTTCTCGGCCGAGAAGAGCGTCTGGGCGTCGGTCTGGGCCACTCCGGTGGCGTTCTTGGGCATGTACTTCTCGAGGTCGCCGACGACCTTGACGGAGCCGACCCAGTCGGGGTCGGTGAACGTCTTCTGGCCCGAGAGCACCTGGGACTGGAACGCCTTGCCGCCGAAGCGCGCGCCGGCGAGGACCTCGTGGACGATCGGGAGCGTCCAGTCGTCCTTGGCGCCGATGGCGATCGGGGTCACGCCGGCGGCCATGAGCTTGTCGTTCGCGGCGATGAACTCGGCCCACGTCGTCGGGGCCGCGATGCCGTTCTTCTCGAAGAGGCCCTGGTTGTAGAACATCTGCACCGTCTGGCGGGCGAGCGGCACGGAGTAGGTCTTGCCGTCCTCCTTGCCCTTGGCGCTCGCGACGACGTTCTCGTCCCAGCCCGCGAGGTCGACCTTGCCGTCGAGCGGCAGCAGCGACTTGCTCGCGACGGTGCCCTGGAGCTGGCCGTAGGAGCGCACCTGGGGCACGTCGGGACCGCTCGAGCCGGCGAGGCCGGTCGCGAGGATCTTGTTGTACTCCGTCGCCTTGAACGCCTTGAAGTCGACGTTGACGTTCGGGTGCGCCTTCTCGTAGGCGTCGAAGATCTTGTTGTATGCGGCCTCGTCCTCCACGCGCCACGACCACACCGTCAGGGTGACCTTGCCGTCGTCGCCCGTGCTCGAGGAGCCGGAGGAGGACGGCGAGCAGGCGGTCACGACGAGCGCTCCGGAGAGCGCGGCGATCGTCAGGACCGTGCGGCGTGCGCGCCGCGACGAGCCGGGGAGGCGTGAGGCGAACGTCATGGTGGTGCTCCTGTCGGGTTCTGCTGGGTGCCTGGGGGTCGGCACGTGGGGTGGGAGGGTGGGTTCAGCGTTCGGGCACGGAAGCGGTCGGGGTGGCTGCGTGGCCGCCGAGGGACGTCAGCGCGTGGGCCACGGATCCGTCGTGGGCGGCGATGGCGTCGCGGGCCGTGGCCGCGTCGACGCCCGCGAGCATCGAGAGCAACGCGGGCTTGAGCTCGCCGTCTGCGTCGTCGAGAGCCTGGCGGGCCTGCTCGGCGTCGGCGCCGGTGGCCTCCTGGAGGATCCGGACGACGCGGCCGCGGAGCTTGGCGTTCGTCGCGACGACGTCGACCATGAGGTTGCTCCACGTGCGGCCGAGGCGGATCATCACGGCGGTCGAGAACGAGTTGAGGACGAGCTTCTGGGCGGTGCCGGCCTTGAGGCGCGTCGAGCCGGTCAACGCCTCGGGCCCGGTGCGCACGGCGAGCAGCAGGTCGGCGTGGACGGCGACCTCGGCGTCCGGGTTGGCGGTGACGAGGGCCGTGACGGCGCCGAGCTCGCGAGCCCGCGCGAGAGCGCCGGCCACGAACGGCGTACGCCCGGAGGCCGTGAGGCCGATGGCGATGTCGCCGGGACGCAGGGCCCCGGCCTCCTCGCGACCGAGGTCGACGTCGTCCTCGACGTTCTCGACGGCCTCGAGCAGCGCGCCGGGCCCGCCCGCGTGGTGGGCCACGACGAGGCCGGCCGGGGCGTTGAAGGTGGGGCGCAGCTCGGCGGCGTCGAGCACGGCGAGGCGTCCGGACGTGCCGGCGCCGAAGTAGTGGACGGCCCCGCCGGCGCGGAGCGACTCGACCGCGCGGTCGACGAGGAGGGCCAGCTCGGGGAGGACCTCGCCCACGGCACCGGCCACCGTCGCGTCCTCGGCGTTGAGTGCCCGGAGGATGTCGAGAGAGGTGTGCGTGTCGATGGACGTCGTCCCCGGATGGCGCTCCTCGGTGGGGGCGTCCACGGTCACCTCGCTGCTCACCCGTGCGAGGTTAGTTTCCTACGTCGTCAGCGTCAATGCCGTAAATGAGTAACATTCCCGTCACGGTCCCCCGACCCTCGAGTGAACGCTCCGTCCCACTCGAGTGAGCGCTCCGTCCCACGCGTTGCGTCCGGGGACCCTGCGCCTGGGGCTGGGCGCTCACTCGAGTGTGGTCGGGCGCTCACTCGAGGGTGGTCAGGCGCTCACTCGACTGTGGTCAGGCGCTCACTCGAGGGTGGCGGCTCGACGGGTCAGTCGGTGACGTGGTGGCCGGCGACGGCCTCACGGGTGTCGGCGACGGCCTTGCGGGCCTTGCGGAGGTTGCGCTGGGCGACGGCGATGTACAGGCAGTCGACGACGGTGAGGGCGGCGATGCGGCTCGCGGTGGCGCCGGAACGCAGGCTCGTCTCGCGGGCCGCCGTCGTCAGCAGGATGTCGACGCCGGAGGCGAGCCGGGACAGCGGGAAGTTCGTGATCGCGAGCGTCCGCGCACCCGTCGAGCGCGCCGCGGCCAGCGCCTCGATGGTCTCGGTCGTCGTGCCGGAGTGCGAGATGCCCACCGCGATGTCGCCGGGGCCGAGCAGCGTCGCGCTCGTCAGGGCGATGTGGGGGTCGTTCCACGCGAAGGCGACGATGCCGATGCGGTGCAGCTTCTGCTGGAGGTCGGTGCCGACGATCGAGCTCGCGCCGATGCCGTAGATGTCGACGCGACCGGCCCGGGCGATGGCCGCCGCCGCCGAGGCGAGGGCGTCGCGGTCGAGCTGCTGGGCCGTCTCCTCGACGGCGCTCGCGTCGCTGAAGGCCACCTTGGCGATGATGTCGTCGATGGTGTCGCTCGCGCTGATGTCGGTGCCGCCGCGGTTCATCGTGCGCGGGTGCGCCGACTCCTCGGCGAGCGCGAGACGCAGCTGCGGGTAGCCGGGCAGCCCGAGCCGTCGGCAGAAGCGCAGCACCGTCGTCTCGGACGTGCGTGCGGCCGTGGCCAGCTCGCTGATGGTCAGGCCGGCGGCTCGGCGCGCGTCGGCGAGGACGATGTCGGCGACACGGTCCTCGGCGGGCGACAGGGAGGGCTTGATCCCCCGCAGGCGGATGAGCAGCGACGCGCTCGCGGCACCTGCGGGGGACGAAGCCCCGTCCTCGGTCCTGGGCATGGGCCTACGCTACGGCGTCGCGGCCGGCGAGCCGCCAACCGTCCGCCGTGAAGGCGTCGGGTGTCTTCTCCCCGTCGAGCAGCACGCCACCGGGCCCCCGCACGACCACGTCGTCGACGGCGACGCCGCGACCGAGGTAGCCCCCGTCGGTCGTGTGCCGCCAGCGCAGCAGCTGCGACCCGGCCGGCAGGTCGGCCCGCACCTGCACCCAGCGCCTCGTGCCGGCGCCGGAGATGACGCCGTCGGCCGTCTCGGTCTGCCCACGGTCGACGACGTCGAACGGCAGAGCCGTCCACGTCGCACCACCGTCGGTGGAGCGCTCGAGGTGGAGCAGGTCGGTCTCCTCGGTGTCGAGGAAGAGGTCGAAGCCGAGGCGTGCGCCCCCCGGACCCACGGGGAGGGCGGGCGTCGTCAGGGTGGTGGTCGTCGCGTTGTCGGACCCCGTGAACCAGGCGGTGTCGCCATGGCGCGGGCGGATGCCCATCGACGCCGCGAGTCCGTGGGCCCACTCGCGACGGGCGAGGTTGATCGATCCCCAGTTGCGGGAGGGGTGCACGCGGTTGGTGAGCAGGATCGCGAACGACCGCGACGTGAAGTCGATGACGATCGATGTGCCCGTGTAGCCGGTGTGGCCCGCGGTGCGCGGCCCGGACAGCGCGTCCATGTACCACCGCTGGTCGAGCTCGAAGCCGAGACCGTGCGAGTCGCCGGGGAAGGCGCCGTTGAAGTTCGTGATGAGGGCCTCGACGCTCTTGCGGCTGAGGATGCGCTCGCCGCGGTAGGAGCCGCCGTTGAGCAGCGCCTGGGACAGGATCGCGAGGTCGTCGACGGTGGAGAAGACGCCGGCATGCCCGGCGACCCCGCCCAGCGACCAGGCGTTCTCGTCGTGGACCTCGCCTCGGACCATGCCGCGCGGCGGCGCCGTCTGGTACTCGGTCGCCGCCGTCCGGGCCTTTTCCGTGGGGTTGTAGCCGGTGTCCTTCATGCCGAGCGGCGCGGTGATCCGGTCGTGGACGACGGCGTCGAGCGGCTCGCCCCGCAGCTTCTCGACCATGACGCCGAGGGTGATGAGGTTGAGATCGCTGTAGAGGTAGGTCGTGCCCGGCGCGTTGGTCAGCGGCTGGTCCATGACGGCCTTGATGCGCGAGGCCTTGTCGGGCCACTTGCTCCAGAGCGGGAGCCAGGACGTGAAGCCGGACGTGTGCGTCAGCAGCTGGCGCACCGTGACGGCCCCTTTGCCGTTGGCGGCGAACTCCGGGAGGTAGGCCGCCACCGGGCTCTCGAGGGAGACGCGCCCCTCCTCGATGAGCTGGACGACGGCGATCGAGGTGAAGAGCTTGGAGACCGAGGCGAGGTCGAAGATCGTGTCGGTGCGCATCGGCTCCCACTGGTCGCGGGGGAGCTCGGTGCTCGCGTCGGCGTAGCGCAGCGCCCAGCCGCTCGCGTCGCGTTCGACGATGCGTCCCTCGTGTCCCATGATCCCGACGGCACCGGCGAAGAGCGGGTGGCCGCTCGCGTCGACCTGCTCGTGGGCGTGGATGCGGTCGACGGCCTCGGCGATCGGGGCCGGGTCGAGCCCGACCGACGCGGGGCTCGCGTCGGACAGCACGGTGTTGGGCGGCGCGAAACCGCGGTCGGGCTTGCTGAAGTCGTCGGCCGTCGCGGAGCCGACGGGTCCCGCGGTCACGAGACTGCCCGCGAGGGCGAGGCTGCCGAGGGCAGCGGGGACGAGGGTGCGCAGGCGCATGTCACTCCTAGATCGTGCAACAGGTCGTGCAGCGGGTGGTGAGCCGGTGGACAGGTCAGTTCGAGGGGCCGCGGTAGAGGAGGTACTGCTGGCGCCGCGCGTCGAAGGCTGCGAGCTCGTCGCGCCACGCGCCGACGACCTCGTCGGCGGAGGCACCGGCCGAGATCTGGGTGCGCAGCCGCTGCGAGCCGGTCAGCTTGTCGATCCAGTAGGGCCGAGCCGGGTCGTAGGAGTCGTAGCGCCAGGCGAAGTCGCTGTAGAGCGCCTTGGCAGCCACGAGCATCTCGACGGTCGAGCGGATCGGGTCGAAGGCCGACGGGTCGGTGACGTGCAGCTGGATGCCGCCGCACACGAGACCGGTGTGCTTGCTGAACGTGGGGGAGAAGTAGGCCTCGCGGAAGCCGACGCCCGGAAGGTCCAGCGCCGCAAGGCGTTCGGCCCACCTGTAGTCCACGTAGGGCGCGCCGATGAGCTCGAACGGCCGGGTCGTGCCGCGGCCCTCGGACAGGTTGGTCCCCTCGAACATCCCCGTGCCGGGATACACGAGCGCGGTGTCGGGGGTCGGCATGTTGGGACTCGGCATGACCCAGGGGAGCCCGGTGACGGCATACGGCACGTCCCTGCGCCAGCCCTTGACCTCGATGACGGACAGCTCGGCGAGCCGGCCACCGGCGTCGGCCGTGAGGAACTCGCCGTCGAAGTAGCGGGCGAGCTCGCCGACCGTCATGCCGTGGGCCTGGACGATCTCCTTGGCGCCGACACCGGAGGTCCACGGCGTCGTCATCATCGGACCGATCGCCTTGCCGCCGATGGGGTTCGGTCGGTCGAGCACGACGAAGCGGGCGCCGACGGCGACGGCCGCGCGCATGGCCGTGTACATCGTCCAGATGTAGGTGTAGAAGCGCGAGCCGACGTCCTGGATGTCGAAGACGACGGTCTCGACCCCGGCCGTGCGGAAGAGCGTCGTCATCTTGGCCGCGTTGGCGCCGTAGGCGTCGTAGACCATGAGCCCGGTGCGCGGGTCGGTGTGGTTGCCCTCGGAGTCGCCGGCCTGCGCCGTGCCGCGGAAGCCGTGCTCGGGCCCGAAGACGCCGACGATGTCGACGGCTCCGGACTCGTGCATCTCGTCGACGATCGTGCGCAGGTTGGTGAGGATGCCGGTCGGGTTGGTGATGACCCCGACCTTCTGGCCCGAGAGCGCCGACCAGCCGGCCGCGGCTGCGCTCTGCGCGCCCGTCGTGACGGGGTTGTTGGGGTAGTTGCCGGCGTATGCCGTCGGGCCGGCCTGTGCAGCAACGGATCCGGCCGCGGTGGCGGGGATGGCGACGGCGCCGAGTGCGCCGGCGGTGAGCAGCTGCCTGCGGTTGAGGTTGGTCATCTGGAGCTCTCCGATCCTTGGTCGAGCAGGACGGTCGCGGCGACGGCACGGTGGTCGCTCGCGCCGACGTGGGCGGGGTCGTTGGCGGTGCTGGCGTGCACGACGTCGATGCCGGGGGAGACGGCGACGAGGTCGATGCGCTTGGTGGGGTCGAGGGCCGGGTAGCTGAGGCCGGGCTCGCCGTCGCGATCCGGGGCCACGGCCCAGGCGTCGCGCAGCCGGGTCCAGAGGCCGGCCAGCTCGGGCGCCCTCGCGTCGGCGTTGAGGTCCCCGAGCAGCACCTGGTCGGCGCCGGGCGGGTCCTCGTCGAGGATCGCGAGCGTGTCGGCGACCTGGAGACGTCGGACGGTCGGGTCGCCGCGGTAGTCGAGATGGGTGACGTAGACGTGGGTGCGGGCCCCTCCGATCTGCACCGTGGCCTCGAGGAAGCCCGGTGCCGGGGCGGGCGACGGGTTCGGGTCCTGGGTCGAGAGTCGGGTCAGGTCGTGGTTCTCCACGGCGACGATCGGATGGCGCGAGAGCAGGGCGACGCCGAACTCGCGGCGCGGTGCGCCGGGTGCCGGAGGTTCGAGGCTGTAGATCGGGGCGAACGCGGTGCGCATCCCGAGCCGGCGCCCGAGCTCGGTGACGGTGTCGTCGAAGCGGCTGCGCTCGCCCCAGTGGACGTCGGCCTCCTCGAGGCCCACGACGTCGGCGTCGAGGGCCCGGATCGCCGCCGCGGTGCGGTCGAGGTCGTAGACGTCGTCGCTGCCTGCGCCCGCGTGGATGTTGTACGTCGCGACGACGGCCCGGACCGGCGGGACGGACGAGGTGACTGCCGGCACGCCGTGGGCGCTCGCAGGCACGAGCGCGGTGGCCGTGGCCGCGGCGGCGACGAGAGCCGCCGCGGCCACCCGGTGCAGGGCGCTCATGTCAGTAGGTCAGCCCGTGCCCGAACGGGTAGAGCACCGTGGCCGGGTCGCCGGCGACGGGGATGTCGACGGGCAGCGAGGCCGTCGGCGCGACGTCCCCGACGATGACGCGAGCGGCCGCCTCGATCGCAACCGGGCTGTAGGAGTACGTCGCGACGTAGGTCGGGGCGCTCGTGAAGTAGGCGATGTCGTAGGGGTCGCGCACGGCGACGACGACGACGGTCTTCCCGGTCGCGAGCAGCGCCTTGACGAGCTTCTGCTGACCGCCACGGGTGTCGGTGACGCTCGTGTCCCAGGCCTTCATCGTCGTGACGACGACGACGTCCTTGTCGGCGGCCGCGGCGACGGCGGAGGCCACTGCCGCGTCGGTGGGCGACGTGCCCGTCTGGACGGTCTGCACCGTCGCACCCTTGGCCGTCATCGCCGCCGCGAGCGTGGCCGTCGTCGAGACGCCGTAGCCGGTGACGAGGACCTTCTTGCCGGCCGGGGCGATCGGGAGGGCCTTGGCGTCGTTCTTGACGAGCGTCGTCGTGCGGTCGGTGACGGAGCTCGCCGACGCGAGGTGCGCGGGGGTGCCGACGACCGCCGAGAGGGCGGCAGGGTCGGCGTACGGGCGGGCCACGATGCCGCGGCGGTACTTCAGGCCCAGCACGCGGCGCACCTTCGCGTCGAGCTCGCTGCGCGGGATGCGACCGCTGCGGACCGCGGCGATGACGGCGGCGTAGGCGTCGTCCATCGCCGGGGTCATGAGCAGCTGGTCGACGCCGGCGAGCAGCGCCCGGACGGCCACCTCGGCATCGCCGTAGAGGTCGCGGACGCCCTGCATGGCGAGGGAGTCGGTGACGATGACGCCCTCGTAGCCGAGCTCCCCGCGCAGCACGCCGGTCATGATCGGCTTGCTCAGCGTGGCCGGGTTGCCCGAGTCGTCGAGCGCCGGGAACGACAGGTGCGCCGTCATGATCATGTCGATCTGCTCGTTGATGGCGGCCTTGAAGGGCGGGGCGTCGATCGACTCCCACTGCTCGCGCGTGTGGGTGATGATCGGGAACGCGACGTGGCTGTCGGTCGCGGTGTCACCGTGGCCGGGGAAGTGCTTGGCCGACGACGCCACGCCACCGTCGCGCTGGTAGCCGGCCACCTGCGCGGCCGCCAGCTCGGCGGCGAGGGCGGCCCGCGACGAGAAGGACCGGGTGCCGATCACGGGGTTGAGCGGGTTGACGTTGACGTCGC
The DNA here is from genome assembly GCF_000383675.1 of Terracoccus sp. 273MFTsu3.1. Taxonomy (GTDB): domain Bacteria; phylum Actinomycetota; class Actinomycetes; order Actinomycetales; family Dermatophilaceae; genus Terrabacter. The sequence continues at coordinate 1,052,311 of NZ_KB911820.1, forward strand.
AGTCGGGCGCGAAGTTCGTGTTGACGCCCATCGCGAGCAGCTCACGGCCGGTGATCGCCGCGGCGGTGCGGGCGTCGGCGGCGCTCCGGCCGGCCCCGAGGGCCATCGAGCCGGGGAACTGCGTGGCGGGCGGCCCGATGCGTGTCACGACGCCCTGCTCCTGGTCGGTCGCGATCTGGAGCGGGACCCGGACCTTGCTCGCCTGCGTCAGGGCCGCCTTCTGCAGCCCGTTGGAGAGGCCGACGATCTGGTCGGGGTTCTGCACGCTGTCGGTCCAGGCGAAGTAGATGACACCGCCGAGGTGGTACTTCTGCACGACCTCGGCCGGGCTCGCGACGCCGTAGAGCGGGAGGTTGCGGCTGTCGGGCGTCGTGGCGTCCTTGCCGTAGACGTTCTGGATGAAGAGCTGACCGACCTTCTCCTCCAAGGACATCCGGGCGATCGTGGCGGTCACCCAGCCCGTCTCGCCGGCAGTGGCTGCAGGGGCGGGGCCCGACGCGGCACGCGCGCTGCCGGCCGCGGCACCGGCTGCCGCAGCGGCGAGGCCGCCCGCGATCACGGAGCGACGTGAGAGTTCGGACATGGACATGGTGCCTCCAGGAATGTGAAGAATTCACGCAATCTGTCGTCGCGCCGGAACTTACCTACGTACCGTGGCGTAGGCAACAGATAGCGGCGTGCCATCTCACGACGCGCCGGACGGCGGCCCCCGGCGGGGCCCCGCTCACCAGCCGGCGAGCGACCTCACGGTCTGCACGGTGTCGATCTCGGAGACCGGCTTGTCGTCGCGGTAGCGCAGCACCCGGGCGAAGCGCAGGGCCATGCCGCCGGGGTAGCGCGACGACTTCTGCACGCCGTCGAAGGCGATCTCGACGACCTGCTCGGGGCGGAGGGGGACGACGCCCCACTGCTGGCCCGAACGTCCCGCCTCGACGTCCGCCGGGTCGAGCGCCAGACCGCTGAACCGTTCGGTCTGCCACGTGAGCATCTCGTCGGTCATCCCCTTGAACGTCTTGCCGAGCATGACGAGCTCGCCCGACTCGGCGTCGCGGGCGCCGAGGTGGATGTTGGACAGCCATCCCTGACGGCGGCCACTGCCCCACTCGACCGCCAGCACGACGAGGTCGAGGGTGTGCCGCGGCTTGACCTTGACCCACCCCGGACCCCGGCGTCCGGCGGCATACGGCAGCGCGGGGTCCTTGACGACGACGCCCTCGTGGCCGGCAGCGACGAGGTCGGTGAAGAACCGCGCTGCGCGTTGGGGGTCGTCGGTGCGCTCCCGTGGCACCCGCCACGCCGGCGGCACCGTCGCGGCCAGGCGCTCCCAGCGCACGTGGGCAGGCTCGTCGAGGAGGTCCTCGCCGTCGAGGTGGAGCAGGTCGAAGAAGTACGGCGTGAGCGGCACCTCCTCGCGCAACCGGTCGACGTCGGCGCTGCTCGCCGTGCGGGCGCCCGTCACCTGGAAGGGCTGGGGGCGACCGCCGTCGCCGAGGGCGATGACCTCGCCGTCGAGGACGAGGGTCTCGACGTCGAGGGCTGCGAGGGCCTCGGTGATCTCGGGCATCCGGTCGGTGACCTCGTCGAGCGTCCGCGTGAAGAGGCGCACGGTGCCCGGGCTCGTGCGGTTGTCGACGTGCGCCTGCAGGCGTATGCCGTCGAGCTTGGTCTCGACGACGACCTCGCCTCCCAGCGTGGCGAGCGCCGTGGCGACGTCGGGGGCCGAGCCGGCGAGCATCGGTCGCAGCGGGCGGCCGACCTCGAGGGTCAGCGACTCGAGGGCGTCCGTGCCCCCGGCGAGGGCGGCGCGGGCGACCGGGCCCGCGAAGCCGGCGACCATGACGGCTCGTCGCACCGCGGCGTCGGGGACGTCGGCGGCCTTGGCGATCGCCTGGAGCATGACGCCGTCGCCCGCGCCCTGACGGGTCTCGCCCGTGATGAGTCCGCGCAGCCACGCCTGCTCGTCGGCGGTGGCGCGCGCGAAGAGCTCGCGCACGGCGGAGGAGCGCGCCGCGCCCGACCCGGACCCGCCGATGGCGGCGATCGCGGTGGCCGCGGCGTCGACCTCCTCGACGGTCAGGGTCGAGGTCTCCGCCGGGTCGGGCAGACCCTGCAGCCCGCGCCAGCTGACGCCGATGCGCCGCTGGGGGAGCGCCCCCGACAGGTGGGCCGTCACGACCTCGACGACGTCGGGACCGTCCTGCGCCGCCCGCCGCAGGCAGGCCGCCAGCGACTCGACCTTCGCCGTGCGCGACGACGTGGCGGCGACGGTGTGCGAGGTGGTGACGACGTCGGAGAGCTGCATGCCCCGATCCTCCCCCGCCCCGCCGACACCCACCACCTCCGCGGTCGAGAGGCCCCGTGGGTCGCCCTCCGCGGTCGCGCGCTCACCTCCTGCCGGCCGTCCGGACTAGATTCGCCGCATGGGTGGCATCGTCGACCGGACTCGCGGTCTCGCGCGCAGGGCCGCGCTGGGCACGGCAACCGCGGCCGGCGCGCTGCTCGTGACCGCCCGGACGACGCCGTGGCCGTCGGCCCTGCTCATCCGGGCCGTCTTCGACCGTGGGGCCGCGCGCGCGAGCGCCGCCCTGGAGAAGCACGTCCCTGGCGACCTCGTCGAGGTCGTCGACGAGGCGTACGACATCGCCTCCCCCGACGGGCGGCTCGACGTCTTCCGGCCGCCTCGGACCGAGCCGCTGCCCACGGTCGTCTGGGTGCACGGGGGTGCGTTCGTGTCCGGGTCGAAGCGCGACGTCGCCAACTACCTCCGGGTGCTCGCCGGCCGCGGTTTCACGACGGTCGGCGTGGACTACTCGATCGCCCCCGGCTCGCGTTACCCCACGCCGGTCCGACAGGTGGCGGCGGCACTCGCCCACCTCGTCGACCACGCCGACCGGCTCGGCGTCGACCCCGGGCGCATCGTCCTCGCCGGCGACTCGGCGGGCGCCCAGATCGCCGCCCAGGTCGCGTTGCTCGCCAGCGACGCTGCCTACGCGAGCGACGTCGGCATCGAGGTCGACGTGCCACCGGCGTCCCTCAAGGGTGTCGTGCTCTTCTGCGGTGCCTACGACTTCACCCTCGCGCAGGGGTCGACCCGGCTGGGCAGCTGGCTCGTCGACACGGCCATCTGGTCCTACCTCGGCTCGAGCCGACGCCACGACGAGCGGACGACCCGCCAGGGCTCGGTGCCGGAGCACGTCACCTCGTCGTTCCCCCCGGCCTTCGTCTCGGCCGGGAACGGCGACCCGCTCCTCCCGCACACGGTCGCGCTCGTCGGGGCGCTGGACCGGCACGGCGTCGACCACGACGCCCTGCTCTTCGACGACGGCCACGAGCCGCGGCTCGGGCACGAGTTCCAGTTCGACCTCGACACCGCCGACGGGCGTGAGGCGCTGGACCGGGCCGTCGCCTTCATCGAGCGCGTCGCCGGCTGACGACCGCGCGAGCCGTCGCCCCTCGATGGTCGAGGGGTGGGGTCACTTGACGTGGGGGGCTCCTTGTCGTCAAGGTAAGCAAGCGCTTAGTCCATCGCGAGGAGCAGCATGCCCGACACCGCCGTCGTCACCGGAGCAGCCCGGGGGATCGGCCGCGCCATCGCCACCCGCCTGGCCCGCGAGGGCTGGCAGGTCGTCGTCGCCGACCTCGACGCGGCCGAGCTCGCGACGACCGCCGAGCTGATCGGTGCCGTCGCGGTGCCGGGCGACACGTCGACCGACGCCGGCGTGCGGCACCTCGTCGACACGGCATACGACCGCCTCGGGCACGTCGACGTCTTCTTCGCCAACGCCGGGATCGGCACCCTCAAGGGGCTCGACGCCTCGGACGACGAGTGGACCCGCACCCTCGAGACCAACGTCCTGGCCCACGTGCGCGCCGCCCGGCACCTCGTGCCGCGCTGGCTCGACACCGGCGGCGGACGCCTCGTCGTCACCGCGTCGGCGGCCGGGCTGCTGACGATGCTCGGCGACGCGCCCTACTCCGTGAGCAAGCACGGTGCCGTCGCCTTCGCCGAGTGGCTGAGCGCGACGTACCGCCACCGCGGGATCGTCGTGCAGGCGATCTGTCCCCAGGGGGTGCAGACCCGGATGCTCGACGGCTCCGGCCCGCTCAAGGACCTGCTGACCCTCGATGCGACGCTCACCGCCGACGAGGTCGCCGACGCCGCGTTCCGTGCGCTCGCGGGCGACGAGTTCTACGTCCTCCCGCACCCCGAGGTGGGCGGCTACTACGCGCAGCGGGCCGCCCACCCCGACGCCTGGCTCGCCGGCATGAACCGGCTCCAGCAGAAGCTCGACGACCAGACCCGGCAGACCACCACCTCCACCCCGACCCAGGAGCCCGCATGACCGACCAGCCCGCCACCACGACCGACGCCAAGCGCACCGCCATCGTCACCGGGGCCGCGCGCGGCATCGGTGCCGCCGTGGCCAAGCGCCTCGCCACCGACGGGTATGCCGTCGCCGTCCTCGACCTCGACGAGTCCGCCTGCGCCGCAGTGGTCTCCGAGATCGAGGCCGCGGGTGGCAAGGGTCTCGCCGTCGGTGTCGACGTCTCCGACGAGGCGGCCGTGCAGACGGCCGTCGACCGCGTCGCGTCCGAGCTCGGGTCCCCGACGGTGCTCGTCAACAACGCCGGCATCATCCGCGACAACATGCTCTTCAAGATGAGCGCCGACGACTGGGACGCCGTCATGAACGTCCACCTGCGCGGCTCCTTCCTCATGACGCGGGCGACGCAGAAGCACATGATCGACGCGAAGTTCGGTCGCATCGTCAACCTCAGCTCCACCTCGGCGCTCGGCAACCGCGGCCAGGCCAACTACTCCGCCGCCAAGGCCGGCCTGCAGGGCTTCACGAAGACCCTCGCCATCGAGCTCGGCAAGTTCGGCGTCACCGCCAACGCCATCGCGCCCGGTTTCATCGCGACGGACATGACGCGCCAGACGGCCGAGCGCATGGGCATAACCTTCGAGCAGTTCCTCGAGGGTGCCGCCAAGGAGATCCCCGTGGCCCGCGTCGGCCAGCCCGAGGACATCGCGGCGACGACCTCCTTCCTCGTGCGCGACGAGGCCGGCTTCGTCTCCGGCCAGGTCATCTACGTCGCCGGCGGACCGAAGGACTGACGTGACCGACGCCCGCGACGCCGCCCCAGACGGGGATCCGCCCGGCCTGCCGCTGGACCGGCTCCGGGGCTTCCTCGACGACACGGTGCCCGACCTGCTGTCGGGCCCGCTCAGCGGGCGGGTCGTCGCGGGCGGGAAGTCGAACCTCACCTACGAGGTCGGCGACGGCACCCGATCCGTCATCGTGCGCCGCCCGCCGCTCGGCCACGTGCTCGCCACCGCGCACGACATGGGGCGCGAGCACCGCGTCATCACCGCCCTGCGCGACACCGCCGTCCCCGTCCCCATGACGTATGCCGTCTGCGACGACCCCGACGTCATCGGGGCGCCGTTCTACGTCATGGAGCGCGTCGACGGCACGCCCTACCGCTTCGAGGCGCAGCTCCAGCCCCTCGGCGCCGCACGGGTGCGGGCGATCAGCGAGCGGATGGTGGACACCCTCGTCGCCCTGCACGCCGTCGACCCCGAGTCGGTCGGGCTCGGTGACTTCGGCCGCCCCGACGGCTTCCTCGAGCGCCAGGTGCGGCGCTGGAAGCAGCAGCTCGACGCCTCCCGCGGCCGGGACCTCCCGGGCATCGACGAGCTGCACGAGCGGCTCGCGGAATCCGTTCCGGCACAAGGCGACCCGACGATCGTGCACGGCGACTTCCGCCTCGACAACCTCCTCGTCACCGGCGACGACGAGGTCTCCGCGGTGCTCGACTGGGAGATGGCCACGCTGGGTGACCCCCTCACCGACGTCGCCCTGCTCGAGGCGTACCAGACCCTTCCGCTCATGATGGACAGCGTCGCCGTCTCCGACGTCTCGCGGACGCCGGGCTTCATCAGCGGCCCCGAGCTGCGTCAGCGATACGCCGCCGCGAGCGGTCGCGACCTCGGGCACCTGTCGTTCCACCTCGGGCTCGCCTACTTCAAGCTCGCGGTCATCCTCGAGGGCATCCACTACCGCTACACCCGGGGCCAGACGGTGGGGAGCGGCTTCGCCCGCATCGGTGAGGCCACCGTCCCCCTCGTCACCGCCGGCCTCGCCGCCGTCAAGGAGAAGAGCTGACCATGGACTTCGGATTCGACTCCCGCACCGAGGAGCTGCGTCAGGAGCTGCTCGGCTTCATGGGTGAGCGCATCGTGCCGTCGCTGCCCGTCTTCGACGAGCAGGTCTCGGCGCTCCCCGACCGGTGGGCCTGGAGCACCGCGCCCGTGCTCCAGGACCTCCGGCAGGAGGCGCGTGACCTCGGGCTGTGGAACGTCTTCCTCCCCGGCGAGCACGGCGCAGGCCTGACGAACCTCCAGTACGCCCCGCTCGCCGAGATCACCGGCCGCTCCATCCGCCTCGCGCCGGCGGTCCTCAACTGCGCCGCCCCCGACACCGGCAACATGGAGGTGCTCGCGCAGTTCGGCACGCCCGAGCAGCAGGAGCGGTGGCTGAAACCCTTGCTGCGCGGTGAGATCCGCTCGGCTTTCGCGATGACCGAGCCCGACGTCGCGAGCAGCGACGCGACCAACATCGCCACGAGCATCCGGCGCGATGGCGACGACTACGTCATCAACGGCCGCAAGTGGTGGATCACCGGCGCGATGAACCCCGAGTGCGAGGTCCTCATCGTCATGGGCAAGACCGATCCCGACGCCGACCGGCACCGCCAGCAGTCGATGGTCCTCGTCCCACGCGACACCCCCGGTGTCGAGGTCGTCCGCGGCATGGAGGTCTTCGGCTACGACGACCACGACCACGGCGGCCACGCCGAGCTGCGCTTCACCGACGTCCGCGTGCCCGCGAGCAACCTCATCGGCGACGAGGGCACCGGCTTCGCCATCGCCCAGGCCCGCCTCGGCCCCGGCCGGATCCACCACTGCATGCGCTCGATCGGCCTCGCCGAGGTCGCCATCGAGGCCATGTGCCGGCGCGCCTCCGAGCGCGTCGCCTTCGGGCGGCCCATCGCCGAGCAGGGCGTCGTGCGCGACTGGATCGCCGAGTCCCGCGTGCGCATCGAGCAGCTGCGCCTGCTCGTGCTCAAGACCGCCTGGCTCATGGACACCGTCGGCAACAAGGGCGCCCACACCGAGATCCAGGCGATCAAGATCGCGACGCCCAAGACCGTCGAGTGGATCCTCGACAAGGCCATCCAGACCCACGGCGCCGCCGGGCTGAGCCAGGACACCGAGCTCGCGGCCGCCTTCGCCGGCATCCGCACGCTGCGCTTCGCCGACGGCCCCGACGAGGTGCACAAGAACGCGCTCGCCAAGGCCGAGCTGCGGAGGTATGCCGCCCGCTGACCACCGCCGTACGGCACCCGCCCGGCGGGCGCCCGACGGCACGACCCATCCGACCGCACGACGAAGGGACCGACGATGGACTTCGACCTCAGCACCGAGGAGCGCGAGATCCGCGACTGGGTGCGCACCTTCGTGCGCAAGGAGATCATGCCGCTCGAGCCTCAGGTGCTCGAGCGCGAGCGGCGGGGCGAGCGCGGCCTGACGGCCGAGGAGCTGAAAGCCCTTCAGGACAAGGCCCGCTCGTCGGGCTTCTTCGGCATCCAGACGCCAGAGAGCCACGGCGGCATGGGGCAGGGCGCCGTCGTCGCCGCACTCATCGAGATCGAGCTCGGCCGGTCGTTCGTGCCGTTCCGGTTCGCCGGCGAGGCCGACAACATCCTCTTCTCGGCCACCGAGGAGCAGCAGGACACCTACCTCCGCCCGACGATCGAGGGCACGCGCAGGTCGTGCTTCGCGATCACCGAGCCGGGGGCCGGGTCCGACGCCCGCGCCATCCGCACGAGCGCCCGACGTGAGGGCGACGAGTGGGTCATCAACGGCGAGAAGACCTTCATCACCGGCGGCAACGAGGCCGACTTCGTCATGGTCTTCGCGGTGACGGACAAGGAGAAGGGCGCCGACGGCGGCGTCACGTGCTTCCTCGTCGACCGCGACCGCGGGTGGACGAGCACCCCCATCGACACGATGGGCGAGTGGGGTCCGGCCGCGCTCGTCTTCGACGACGTCCGCGTGCCGCACTCCGCGATCCTCGGCGAGGAGGGCAAGGGCTTCGACCTCGCGATGCGGTGGATCGGCAAGGGCCGCTACATGCTGCCCGCGCGTGCGCTCGGCTCGTGCGAGCGGCTCGTCGAGATGGGGATGGAGTGGGCCCGCAACCGGGTCACCTTCGGCCAGCCCATCGCCGAGCGCCAGGCCATCCAGTGGATGGTCGCCGACTCCGCCGTCGAGATCGAGGCGTTGCGCTGGCTCGTGCTGACGGCCGCCTGGCAGGTCGACCGCGGCCTGGACTCGCGCCAGTCGCAGTCGATGGCCAAGCTCTACGGCGGCGTCAAGGCCAACGAGATCGTCGACCGCGTGCTCCAGATGCACGGCGGCATGGGCTACACCCGCGAGCTCCCCGTCGAGCGGTGGTACCGCGAGCTCCGCCTGCTGCGCATCTACGAGGGCACCGACGAGATCCAGCGCCGCACCATCGCGCGCAACCTGCTCAAGGGGCACGTGTCGGTGCGCGGGCACCTGGGCTGACGCGCGGTCGCACCCGGCCCGACGGCATACGCCCTCGCTCAAAGGAGCCCCGTCGAGGCCGGTGGGGAGGATGCTGTGGGGATGGCAGGTCCACCCGCAAGCGCCAAGCAGTTCAACAAGGTCGCCGTCCGGCTCGCCGGGCACCGTGTCTTCCCGCTCTGGGCGGTGCTGCGCCACCAGGGACGCACGAGCGGCAAGGACTACGCGACCCCCGTCGCCGTCATCCCCACGCCGTCGACGTTCATCATCGCCCTCCCGTGGGGACGAGGCACCGACTGGGTCCGCAACGTCCGCGCCGCCGACGGCTGCACCATCCGCTGGAAGGGGCGCGAGTTCATCTGCACCGAGCCGACCTTCGTCGACAAGGCCGTCGCCCTCGCCGCGGCGAAGGGGATGACCCGGCGGGCGATCGACCGCCGCGACATGCCCGGCGGCTTCCTCCAGCTGACCCGGGCGCCGGCCCCCGAGCACTCGGCGATGCAGTCCGGCTGGTGACGACCGGTCGCACCGACCGACGACACGAGGTGTGAAAAGTCCCTTTTGCCGGATTGCCGGTCTCTCTGCGACATCATGAGTCAATGAGGTCAGCGGAGAAGGCTGCACGTGACGCCCCGCGTCGACCGACGAGCTCCGGGACGCTGGCCCCGAACGGGGCGCCCGCGTGATCCGCCCGCCCCTCGGCCGCGCGCGCTGGTGGGTGGCGGCGGTCCTGGCGCTCGTGGGCGTCTTCGTCCTCGGGGCGACCGCGGTGCGTTTCGCCCCGCCCGGGTCGACCGTCGCCGTCTGGTGGCCCGCGGCCGGTCTCGCGGTGTCGTTCCTGCTCGCCACCTCACGGGGTGCCCGGGCCTGGCTCTTCGTCGTGGGCGTCCTCGTCTCCAGCGCGGCCGCCAACGCCTACGGTGGGCGCCCGCCCCTCGTGGCCCTGTGCTTCGGCGTGGCCAACGCCGCCGAGGTGGCGGTCGTCTACGGGTTGCTGACCCGCGGCGGACGGCGTCCCGCGCTCGCGTCGATGGAGGATCTCTGGAACCTCCTCGCGGCGACGCTCGCCGGAGCTGTCGTCTTCGGCCTGCTCGCCGGGCTCACGGTCAGCATCGGTCTCGGGGGGCCGTTCCTCGCCACGGCGTCCGCCGTCATCGCCTCGCACGCCGCCGCCGTGCTCGTCTTCGCGCCCCTCGGCATCGCCGTGGGCACGCGGCGCACCCGCCGCCCGGGCTTCGAGGACCTCGTCCAGTGGGTCGTCGTCGTCGGGCTCACGGCCTGGGTCTTCAACACCGGGCAGGCCCTGCCGCTCGCGTTCCTGCCGATCCCCGTCCTCGTCTGGGGCGCCCTGCGTCTCGGGCTGCGCACCGTCGCGATCCAGCTGCTCGTCGTCGGTGTCCTGGCGGTCACGCTGACGAGCATCGGCGGAGGACCCTTCGCCGCGGCGGCGCAGGTCGGCGGACTCCGGCCCGAGACGGTCGGGGCGCTCACCCAGGCCTTCCTCGTCACGGCCGCCGTCACCGCGCTCTCGCTCGCCGTCGCCTCGACGCAGCGTCGCGCGGCCCTGCTCGACCTGCGCAGCGAGGTCGAGCTCAGCAGCGTCGTGCTCGACACCGCCGCCAGCGCCATCATCGTCGTCGACCGCGCCGGGGGCATCGCGCGCCTCAACGCGACAGCGGCGCGGCTGCTCGGTGCGCCCGAGGCCGAGCTCGTCGGACGTCCTGCCGCAGAGGTCTTCCCCGTCGAGGACCACGACCGGGTCACGGCACAGATGGCCGGCATCGGCGAGGGCGCCGTGCCGCTCCACGAGGAGCAGGACTGGCGCGTCCCGGGACTCGGCGTGCGTCACATCGTGTGGACCAACGCCTACCTCACCGACGACACCGGGCACCGCACCCACCTCGTCAAGACCGGCGTCGACGTCACCGACGAGCGGGCGGCCCGGACCTTCGTCGAGGCCGTGCTCGAGGCCGCTACGGCCACCGCGATCATCGGCACCGACCTCGACGGCGTCATCACGCTCTTCAACCGCGGCGCCGAGACCGTGCTCGGCTGGCGCGCGTCCGAGGTCGTGAGCCGCAAGGACTGGTCGCTGCTGCACGACCCCGCCGAGATCGACCGCCGTGCCGAGGAGCTCGGCGTCGAGCCCGGATTCGACGTGCTCGTGAACCGGGTCCGGGGCGGCGCCGCGACCGAGACCCGTGACTGGACCTACGTCCGCAAGGACGGCACCCGTCGCACGGTGTCCCTGACGATGAGCGGCATCCGCGACGAGGGCGGGCAGCTCACGGGCTATCTCGGCGTCGCCGAGGACGTCACGAGACGCCGTCAGGTCGAGGTCACGCTGCAGGTCGCGCTCGAGCGGGAGCGCGAGGCGGTCGAGGAGCTGACCCAGCTCGACCGGACGAAGTCCGACTTCGTGTCGTCGATCAGCCACGAGCTGCGCACCCCGCTCGCCAGCGTGCTCGGCTACACCGAGATGCTCGAGGACGGCGCAGCCGGCGCTCTCACCGACCGCCAGCTCGAGCTCGTGGCCCGCGTCGACCGCAACGGCCGTCGCCTGCTCTCGCTCATCGAGGACCTCCTGCTCAACTCCCGCATCGAGGCCGGACGTCTCGAGCTCACCCCGCGCCGGTGCGACCTGTCCGACGTCGTCGCCAGCGCGTGGACGTCGGTCGAGACGGTGACGGCGCAGCGCGACCTCGTGCGAGAGGTCGAGGTGTCGCCGCGACCGCTGTGGATCGAGGGCGACCCCGCCGCGCTCGAGCGGATGGTCACCAATTTGCTGTCCAACGCCGTGAAGTTCACCCCCGACGGCGGCCGGGTCGCGCTCGCGGCGCACCCCGACGACCGCCGTCCGGACACGGTCCGCCTCGTCGTCTCCGACTCGGGGATGGGCATCCCGGAGTCCGACCACGAACGCGTCTTCGCGCGGTTCTTCCGCTCGAGCGCGGCCAACGAGCGCGCCATCCAGGGCTCCGGTCTGGGACTGTCGATCGTGCGGGCCATCGCCGAGGGGCACGGCGGGTCGGTGTCGGTCGCCTCGGCCCCCGAGCAGGGATCGACGTTCACGGTGTGCCTTCCTGTCGCGGGTTCTGCCGGTCCACCCACGCAAGGGGCCTCTCGGACATATCGTGACCATCGGGACGATTCCTAGTGGCGGCGGCCGCGATCCAGGGGTATAAGGCAGACAAGGGGACAGGGTGCGCGACGGCGTGGTGTGGGAGGTGCTGGCGCTCAGTCGGCTCACCGAGCTGATGAACCGGGTCAGCGCGCAGGACGACCTGTCGATCCTCTTCGACATGGTCGTCGACGGCGCCGCCGACGTGGTCGGCTTCAAGGTGGCGGCGATCAGTCTCGTCGTGCCCTCGGGCGACATCGAGGTCGTGGCCGTGGCCGGCGACGACGACGCGCGCACCGAGCTGCTCGGCAGGCGGACGCCGCGTCCGGTCCTCGAGGCCGAGTTCGCCGTGGCCGAGCGGTGGGGGAGCCTGCGCTTCGTTCCCGCCGGCGAGCTGCCCGACGGGTCGGCCGAGGGCTGGGTGTCGGCCGACTGGACCGCGCCGACCCCTGCCGGAGACCCCGACGCGTGGAACCCCGAGGACACCCTCATCGCACCGTTCTTCGACGCCGTCGGGGAGCTGCTCGGCATCCTCTCGGTCGACCTGCCGCTCAGCGGACGGCGCCCCGACGTGACGCAACGGGCCGTGCTCGAGCTCTTCGCCAACCAGACGGGCATCGCCATCTCGGCCGCTCGCCAGCGCCACGCCCTGTCCGAGCGGGTCCGCCTCGGTGAGGCCGTGCAGACCGTGGCGCGCATCGCCCAGGAGGACCTCGACCCAGCCCGCGTCGTCGACGTGGCGGCGATGCCGATCTCGGCCGGCCTCGCGTCGGCAGGCCTGTGGCTGCGGGCGTTCGCCGGCGAGGACGACGACGAGCGTGAGAGCGTCTCGGCACGCAGCGGGGAGCGCGTGCACACGCCGGTCTCGCTCGTCGCCATCGCCCGACGGATGGCTGCCCGCTGCTGGCGTGCCGGTGTCGTCGCGGTCGTCGGCGCCGACGGCCACGTGACGCCGGCGCGCCTCTGGAGCGACGACGACATCGCCCAGGTGCGCGTCTTCCTGTCCGACGCCGCCGCGCGCTCGCTCCTCATCGCGCCGATGGGGTCGGGGTCGAGCTGCTTCGGCTACATCGCCTGCACGCGCGGGCCCGGTGACCCGGACTGGACCGACGCCGAGGCGCAGGCCGCGCTCGAGATGGGCCGTGACCTCGGGCGGGCCATCCGCAACGCCCGGTTGTATGCCGTCGAGCGGCGGGTCGCGGCCGAGCTGCGTGAGGCCGACCGCAGCAAGACCCAGCTCTTCTCGACCGTGTCGCACGAGCTGAAGAACCCGCTCGCCTCGATCGTCGGTCACGTGGAGCTGCTCCGGCAGGAGCCGGACGCCGACGGCGACTGGTCGCTCGGGGTCATCGAGCGCAACACCGAGCGGCTGCAGAGCCTCGTCGACGACCTGCTGACGCTGTCGAGGGTCAGCGACCCCGACCGGGCCATGCCCGAGGCCGACGTCGACCTCGGCGAGGTGTCCCGTGACGTCGTCGACATGTTCCGTCCGCGCGCGGACACCCAGCAGGTCAGTCTCACCTTCGACCTCGAGGAGCGGCTGCCGCTCGTCCGGGGCAGCGCGGGGGACCTCGAGCGGGTGGTGCAGAACCTCGTCAGCAACGCGGTGAAGTTCACCCCGGCCGGCGGGAAGGTGGCGGTCTCCGTCGCGAGCCGCCGCGACCGGGTCGTGCTCGAGTGCACCGACGACGGGCTCGGCATCTCACCGGAGGACCAGGAGGGCCTCTTCACGGAGTTCTTCCGAGGCACGAACCCGGAGACCCTGCAGGTGCCGGGCACGGGGCTCGGCCTCAGCATCGCGCAGCGCGTCGTGACGAGGCACGGCGGGCGCATCGACGTCGACTCCGAGCTCGGCCGCGGAACGAGCGTCACGCTCCTGCTGCCGGCTCTCTGACCTCCGAGGCGGGGGTCCGGCCGGCGAGCAGGGCGACGACGAGCGCGAGCGTGGCCACGGCGGCGAGCAGGATCGTCCAGCCGGTTCCGAGGTCGCCGGCGAAGACGACGACGAGCACGCAGACGACGGCGACCCCGATGGAGACCGGGATCGCGAGCGGCGTGCCGGCGGCGCGGTCCATCCCGCCGCGGGCGCCGTTCCACCCGGCGACCGCCAGGGACCGCACCCGGCGGGCCCCGCGCGACGGGCCGACGACGAGGGCGACGACCACCACCGCGAGGGCGACCACGACGACGACGCGCACGAGCTGGCGCAGTCCCTCGGTGACCGTGTCGATGACGGAGACCGCGGCCGCGGAGGCGCCGGGCGGCAGGCTGCTCGCCACGTGCGACCGGGCCAGCGACAGCCCCAGCACGAGCACGACGCAGGCGACGGCGGCACCGAGCCCCACGCGTACCAGGGCTCTCCGGCGGTCGCGCGCCAGGGCGACCCCGCCGGCGATGAACGCGAGCGCCAGCAACGGCAGCGCCACGCCGAGGCGCAGGGCGTTGTACGCAGTGCGTGCCGTGTCGAGGTCGCTGCTGGGGAGCAGGGGCACCGACACGGTGATCGGCGGCAGCTTGTCGACGAGCGGGACCCCCGCGGCGACGAGACGCTGCTCGATGGGCTCGACGAGGTTGCCGATGTCGATGCTGACGTCGGTCCCGTTGTCGACGATGGCGCCGTCGGGTGACCGCGAGAGCACGGCGACGAGCTGGGCGTGCGAGACCTGGTTGGCGGCGACCCAGACCGTGGCGAACTGGTCGCTCCCGACGACGGCGGTGACGACACGGCGCACGACCTGCTCGACCTGGGCCGCGAGGGGGGCTTTGAGCAGCCCGAGTGCTCGTGCCGCGACCGGTCGGCCTCCGGCCTCGAGCGCCTCGAGGGCTCGGTCGACGAGGTGCTGGTCGCTGATGGCGACCAGGACGCGTGCCGTCGCACGGTCCTCGATGAACGCGGTCACGGCCGGGTCGGTGGCGAGCGGTGTCACGGTCTCGACCCAGTTGTCGGTGTCGGTCACCGTCGTGCGCAGCCACGTCGCGGTCGCCCCGACCGGCACGAGCACGACGCCGATGACGAGGAGCACGGCGGCCAGCACCGAGCGCAGTCGTGCGGGCATCTCGACCTCCGGGTGTCACGGGGACAGGCCTGCGACCTGTCCTCCGAGCCTCCCGCCGCGCGGGGGCCGCACGCATCCCCCGATGCGGGTGAGCCTCAGGCGTGCCGCTTGGCCGGCTGCGCCAGCTGGGGGGCCACCGACCGCCCACGCAGCAGCAGGAGCCCGCCGACGACGATGCAGACCACCTCGGCGATCGCGGCCGTCCAGACCGAGAGGCCTGACCAGACGGTGTGCACGCCGAGCAGTCCGACGGTGGACGCGATGATGAACGCCCCGAGCGTCGCGGCCCCGAAGCCGGCGGTCAGGAACGCGGGGACCCAGTGCTCCCAACGAAGCAGCATGATCGCGATGACCACGCCGGCCACGACGTTGATGAGGAACATCGGCCCCACGCTCTGGTTGCGCACCCCGTCGAACCACAGGTAGAGGTGCACGCCGGCGGAGACGAGCAACGCCACCGCTCCCACGCCTCGGAGTCTCATGATGCGCTCCTGTCGTCCGGGTCGCGCCGCGGCGTCCCGTTGGCGTCGCGGTGTTGGACTTCCTTTCCCCTGAAGACGCCTCGTCGTGGGCCCCGGTTCAGCCGCTGGCCGCGGGCCCGTAGGCGGTGAGGAAGCGGTCGCGGAAGCGGTCCATCGGCCAGACCGGGGCGGAGGGGCCGGGCCGCAGGCCGTCCTGCCAGCCCCACGAGGAGATGCGCGCGAGCACCGCCGGGTCGCGGGTGACGATGCTGACGGGGACGTCGTGCCCGGCGTGCTCGCCCGAGACGATGCTGACCGGCTGGTGGTCGCCGAGCACGAGGACGACGAGGTCGTCGTCATGGGTCGCCCGGAGGAACGACACGACGCTGTCGAGGGAGTACGCGACCGTCTGGCCGTATGCCGCCCGCACCCTCTCGGGGCTGCTCCAGACCACGTCGCGTGGCGTCGCGAGCCCCGCCTGGGCGAGGTAGGGGGAGCCGTCGCCGATCGTCGCCCAGTCGAGCAGTCGCGGCAGCGGCGCCCAGGGGACGTGGCTCGTCACGAGGTCGATCTCGGCCATGACGGGCGGCCGTCGACCGGGTGGGTGGCGCTGCAGCTCGAGCCGGTCGAAGGCCGACAGGGTGTACTGGTCCGGCATCGGGGCGTAGCCGAAGCCGGGGCCGGCATAGCCCAGGGTGCGTGCGTCGTAGACGGTGTCGTAGCCGTAGAAGGCCTTGCCCTCGGGCCAGTCGTGGCGGTTGGCCGGGATGACGTCGACGGTGCGCCACCCGGCGCGGGCGAAGGCCCCGGCGAGGGTGAGGCGGTGGTTGGCGCCCGTCGCGGTGTCGAGGAGCTGGTCGTAGCGCTGCTGGCTGCTCACCCAGAGTCCGGACTGGAGGGTGGAGTGGGCCAGCCAGCTGATCCCACCGAAGGTCGGGGACGTGAGCCAGGCGCTGCGCGTCAGGTAGCCGGAGGCCTGCAGCCCGTTCGTCCCGGCCGTGAGTGCCCGTGCCACGTCGGGGCTCTCGTCGACGGCGACCATGCCGTAGCTCTCGACGAAGACGACGACGACGTCCTTGCCCCGCAACGCGGTCAGCAGGCCGCCCGGCGCGGTGTCGCGGTACGGGTCGACGGCGATCTGCGCGGCGAAGACGTCCTCGTCGTGAAGGCCGTCGCGCACCGACGTGAACTCCCGGCCGGCGAGGGCCGCCGTGCTCGACGAGGCGGCGGGCAGGCCGCCCGTGACGCTGAGTCCGAGCGAGGCGCAGACGCCCCAGGCGACCGCCCCGGCCACGAGGGCGCGCACCGCTCCGGTCCGGTGGCGTTCGACGACCCGGCCGACCCGTTGCACGGCCAGGGGGGTCAGCACGACGATGCCGAGGAGGAACAGCCCCGCCGCGACGACGGCCAGCACGGCCGTCGCCGGACCGGTCGAGTCGCCGAGGAGGTCGGTGGCCGACCCGGCGTAGCGCCAGTCGGTGAGCGGGTTGAACGTCCGGTAGAGCGTGGCGAGGAAGGCCGCGTCGAGGACCCGGACGACGAGGAGGACGCCGAGGCCGAGGCCGACCGCGATCGTGAAGGACCGCGCGGCCACGCCGCGCAGGAGCAGGAGCCCGGCCACGAGGACGAGCGCCTCGAGGGGGATCCGGAGCAGCGCCAGCGGTGTCGGCGACCAGCCGACCGCGGGGTTGGGGGCGACGAGCGCGACCCAGACGAGCAGGACGGCGAGAGTGGTGAGGACGTGGCCGGCGACGCGGCGGCCGGTCCTGGCCCGGGTCTGCGTCGTCACGGCAGCACGCGCGCGTCGACGGCCGTCGGCTCGAGCACCGGCCAGGGAGCGAGGGCCTCGACCTCGTGGCGGCGGGACGCCGACATCCGGCGCAGCGTGAGCACCTCGGTGCCGAACGAGAGGACGAGCAGCGCGAGCCCGGCCGCCACGGCGACCGACGCCGCCACGACGGGCAGGACGCCGGCGGCGGCCACCGTGAGGACGATGCCCTGGTAGGCCGCGATCACCTTGCGCCACATGCGGGCCGGGACCTGTCCGCGGAGCCACGGCGCCCATCGGGCAGCGAGCGCGACGAGCAGCAGCAGGTAGCGGGCGACCCCCACGCCGAGCACCCACCACCCGAGGTCACGGGTGACGGCCACGCTGAGGACGAGGATGAGGAAGGCGTCGGTCTCCATGTCGAAGCGCGCGCCGAGCGGGTGGACGGTCCCGGTGCGGCGCGCGACCCGGCCGTCCACTGCATCGAGGACGAGAGCCACGGAGGCGAGGGCCACGAGGACGCCGGTCG
The DNA here is from genome assembly GCF_000383675.1 of Terracoccus sp. 273MFTsu3.1. GTDB lineage: Bacteria > Actinomycetota > Actinomycetes > Actinomycetales > Dermatophilaceae > Terrabacter. Next base: position 1,069,863 of record NZ_KB911820.1, read on the forward strand.
GCTCGTCGGTGCCCGCCACGGTGTCGGCGACGAGGGCCGCGACGCCGCACACGAGCACCGCCCTCGACAAGGTGACTCGGTCGGCGGGCAGGAGGCGCCGGCGCGAGGCCCGGACGAGCCCGAGCGTGAGCAGGGCGCAGAGGGCGACCCCCGAGGCCAGGCCGACGATCCAGCCGGCAGCGCCGAGGCCGGTCACCCGACCCAGGACGGCGAGCAGGGTCAGCACGCCGACGAGCCCGACGACCGGGCCGTGAGGGGTCACGTGACGCACTGGCGCCTCCACCGGGCTTGAGAGGTTTCACCCAAGGACGCCGTCGTCACCGCCGGAGTTCACGGGCAGCCCTAGTCTGGACCCGTGTCCTCCGAAGCGCGGGCGTTCTGGGTGGTCGAGCCCGGCAGGGGCGAGATCCGGCCGGTCACCGTGCCCGCTCCCCGGTCGGGCGAGGTGCTCGTCCGGGCCCTGCACTCGGGCGTGAGCCGCGGCACCGAGACGCTCGTCTTCCGGGGGCAGGTCCCCGAGGACCAGTACGCCGTCATGCGCGCCCCGCACCAGGAGGGGGACTTCCCCGGTCCGGTGAAGTACGGCTACCTCGGGGTCGGGGTCGTCGAGGAGGGCCCGACGGGGCTCGTCGGGAGGACGGTCTTCTGCCTGCACCCGCACCAGACGGCGTACGTCGTCCCCGTCGGGTCGGTCGTCGTCGTCCCCGACGACGTGCCTGCGCGGCGGGCCGTGCTCGCCGGCACGGTCGAGACCGCCGTCAACGCGCTGTGGGACGCGGCCCCGCGGCTCGGTGACCGGGTCGCTGTCGTCGGTGCGGGCATGGTCGGGTGCTGCGTCGCGCGCCTGCTCGCCGGCATCCCGGGGTGCCGGGTGACCCTCGTCGACGTGGACCCGTCACGGGAGGCGTTCGCGGGACCGCTCGGGGTCGGCTTCGCGCGACCGACCGACCTCGCCGACGCACGCGGGGACCACGACCTCGTCGTCCACACGAGCGCCACGGGGGCCGGGCTCCAGCTCTCCCTCGACCTCCTCGCACCGGAGGCGACGGTGCTCGACCTCAGCTGGTACGGCGACGCGCGGGTCGAGCTGTCGCTCGGTGGGTCGTTCCACTCGTCGCGACTGCGGATCCGAGCCAGTCAGGTGGGTTCCGTTGCGGCAGCGAGGCGCTCGCGGTACACGTACGCCGAGCGGCTGGCGCTCGCGCTCGACCTCCTGCGCGACTCGGCCTTCGACGCCCTGCTGACCGGCGACTCACCCTTCGAGGAGCTGCCCACGCTCATGCCTCGCCTCGCGGACGGCTCCCTACCGGCCGTCTGCCACACGATCTCCTACCGACCCACCCACTGAAGCGGGGAGCCGATGTTCAGCGTGACCGTCCGGGACCACATGATGATCGCGCACAGCTTCCGGGGGGAGGTGTTCGGTCCGGCGCAGCGGTTGCACGGTGCGACGTTCGTCGTCGACGTGACCTTCCGCGGGCCCGAGCTCGACGACGACGACATCCTCGTCGACATCGGTCTCGCGACCCAGCACGTCCGCGAGGTCGTCGCTGCCCTGGGCTATCGCAACCTCGACGACGAGCCGGACTTCGCGGGGGTCAACACCTCGACCGAGGTGCTGGCCCGTACCGTCGCGGAGCGGATCGCGGGTCGCGTGCGCGCCGGTGACCTTGGCGGCGCCACCGACCGGGTGACCGCGCTCGCCGTGACCCTCCACGAGTCGCACGTCGCCTGGGCGAGCTACGAGTGCGAGCTCTGAGCGAGGTCCACGCCGTCGTCCCGGCCGGGATCGACGACCCCCTGCTCCCCAGCGGGGGGAACACCTACGACCGCAGGGTGCTCGACGGCCTGCGTTCCCTCGGGTGGCAGGCGAGCGAACACCCGGTGCCCGGGTCGTGGCCACGGCCGGACGCGGCAGCGACGGCCCGCCTGGCAGAGGTCGTCGCGGCCGTCCCCACAGGGTCGGTGCTGCTCGTCGACGGGCTCGTCGCATCGGCGGCGGACACCGTCCTCGTGCCTGCGGCGGACCGCATCCGCCTCGTCGTCGTGGTCCACCTGCCGCTCGGGGCGGCAGACCCGAGCGCGGCCGCGGTGGAGGGCGCGGTGCTGGCCGTGGCCGCGGCCGTCGTGACGACGAGTGGGTGGACCCGGGACGTCCTGCTCGACGCATACGGCCTCGCCCCCGCGGCCGTGCACGTCGCCCGGCCGGGGGTCGACCGGGCGCCTGTGGCGCCACGCGGTCCCGGCGGTGGGCGGCTGATCTGCGTCGGCGCGGTGACCGCGCTCAAGGGGCAGGCCGACCTCCTCGCGGCGCTCACACTCGTGGAGGACCTCCCGTGGTCGTGCGTCCTCGTCGGCGCCCTGACGCGCGAGCCGGACGTCGTCGACGGGCTGCGTCGGCAGCTCGCATCGGCAGGCCTCGGCGACCGCGCGCACCTCGTCGGCCCGCGCGTCGGCGCGGACCTCGAGCGGACGTATGCGGCCGCCGACCTCCTCGTGCTGCCCTCCCACGTCGAGACGTACGGGATGGTCGTGACCGAGGCACTCGCCCGCGGCATCCCGGTGCTCGCGACCGACGTCGGTGGCGTCCGCGAGGCGTTCGGGCCGACGGGCGAGGAGCTCCCCGGGCTGCTGGTGCCTGCAGCGAGCCCCGAGGCGCTCGCGGCTGCGCTCCGGTCGTGGCTCACCGACGGGGCCCTGCGGGACCGGCTGCGCCGGAACGCCCTGGCACGACGGGAAACCCTGTCATCGTGGTCGGAGACCACAGGACACGTGTCGGCCGTGCTCGAGAGGGTAGGGGGTCGCTGAACCCGATCGTGGAGCCGGACGTCGTCACCATCAGGGTCCCGGGCGGATTCTCGGCAGATCCCGGGCAGAAAGGGCGGAGCAGATGCAGCGCGACCGGGCCTGGCTGCGCCCCCTCGCGGGCCTCGTGATCCTCGGCGTCCTCGTGTGGCGCGTCGGCGGAGGCGCCTTCGTCGACGGCCTGCGCCACGTCGACGCCCGTTCGGTCGCTGCGGCGGCCGCCATCGCCGTGGTCACGACCATCTGCGGCGCGTGGCGGTGGGTCCTTGTGGCCAGGGGCCTCGGGTCTGAGCTCTCGCTGCGCGCAGCGGTCGCCGCGTGCTACCGGTCGCAGTTCCTCAACGTGACCCTGCCCGGAGGCGTGCTCGGCGACGTGCACCGGGGCGTGCGACACGGCCGTGACGGCGGCGACGTCGGCCGCGGTGTGCGGTCGGTCGTGTGGGAGCGCTCGGCCGGCCAGGTCGTCCTCCTCGGTCTGACGCTGGGTGCCGTGCTGCTGCTCCCGTCGAGACTCCAGCCGGTCGGATCCCCTGTGGCCACCACGGTTCTCGTCGCCGTGACCGCAGCCCTCCTGGGGGTCGTGGTGACACGACGGCTCGGCTCGGGTCGCGCACCTGCCGTGCGACCCGGACCTCTCGCGTGGGTCTCGCAGGTCCTGCGGGTCGCGGCGGGCGACGTGCGTCACGGACTGCTGGGACGGCATACGTGGCCGGGAGTCGTCGTGGTGTCGGCGCTCGTCGTCGTCGGGCACGTCGCGACCTTCGTGCTCGCCGCCCGCAGTGCGGGGGTGGAGGCGCCCGTGGGTGACCTTGTGCCGCTCGCGCTCGTCGTCCTCGTGGCGATGGCGCTGCCGCTCAACGTCGCCGGCTGGGGCCCGCGTGAAGGCGTGGCGGCCTGGGTCTTCGGCATGTCCGGACTCGGCGTCGCTGGGGGAGTGGCGACCGCCGTCGTCTACGGCGTGATGTCGTTCGTCGCTGCCCTGCCGGGCGCGGCGCTGCTCGTCGTGTCGCGGCGCGGAGGCTCCCGCACCCCGACCGAGCCGACCCCGGAAGGAGCCGTCCGTGGCTGACCGTCCCTACACCCTGCTCAGCTGTGGCATGTCGATCGACGGCTACCTCAGCGCCGGCACCTCGGCCCGGCTCATGCTGTCCAACGACGCCGACTTCGACCGGGTCGACGGAGAGCGTGCCGCGAGCGACGCGATCCTCGTGGGTGCCAGCACGATCCGCAACGACAACCCGCGTCTGCTCGTCCGATCACCCGAGCGTCGGGCCGCACGGGTGGCCCGCGGTCTCACGCCGTCGCCGACGAAGGTGACGGTCACGAGACACGCCGAGCTCGACTGCGCCGCAAGCTTCTTCGCGGCCGACGGTGCGGACAAGATCGTCTACTGCCCCAGCGACGTCGTGCCAGAGGCCCGCGGACGGCTCGGTGCGGCCGCGGCCGTCGTCGACGCCGGCCGTCCCGCGACGATGCGGCGCGTCTGCGAGGACCTCGGTGACCGCGGGGTGCAGCGGCTCATGGTCGAGGGCGGCGGCACCGTGCACACGCAGCTGCTCACCGACGACCTCGCCGACGAGCTCCAGCTCGTCGTGGCGCCCTTCTTCGTCGGTGACTCGACGGCGTGCCGGTTCGTCGGGGACGGACGCTTTCCCTGGAACGCCGGCCGCCGGGCGACCCTCGCCGAGGTGCGTCAGATCGGCGACGTGGTCCTGCTGAGGTATGCGTTGTCGCCGCGTTTCCGGGAGAGCGCGTGATCCCGGGAGCGCCGGGTCGCGCCCCGGGGGCTGCGCCCGGACTCCCACCGGCCCGCATCCGGACCCACGTGCTCGTGCCGGTCACCTTCGCCGACGGCTTCGCGACGACGGCGCGTGTCTTCACCTTCGAGGGGCTGGTGGACGGCCGCGAGCACCTCGCGCTCGGTCTCGGGGACCGCTCGGCGGCACCCGGACCGGGAGCGTGTGACCGGGATCCGACGCCGACGCGACTGCACAGCGAGTGCCTGACCGGTGACGTCTTCGGCAGCGGGAGGTGCGACTGCGGGGCCCAGCTGCGCGAGTCGGTCGAGCGCCTCGACGCGAGCGGCGGGTTCCTGCTCTACCTGCGGCAGGAGGGGCGCGGCATCGGGCTCTATCCCAAGCTCGACGCCTACGTGCTCCAGGACGCGGGGCTCGACACCTACGAGGCGAACGTCGCCCTCGGCTACGGCGAGGACGAGCGCGACTACACCGTGGCCGCCCAGATGCTCGGGGCGCTGGGCGTCAGCCGGATCGCCCTGCTCAGCAACAACCCCGACAAGGCCGAGCAGCTCCGGGCGCTCGGGGTCACGGTGGCCCGTCGCGTCCCGACCGCTCTCCACCTGTCCGACGCGAACGCCCACTACCTCGCGACCAAGGCCGTGCGCGGCGCACACACCCTCGACCTGCACGTCCAGCCCTGATTGACCGCGGCCGCCGGCGGTGCATCATGGGTCCGTGGACGACGGGACTTTCGGATGACGCCGGGGCAGCGCCTCTCGGTGACGGTCAACGGCACCGAGCGCGGTCTCGCGGGCACTGACCCTGCCACCAACGCCCTCGACTGGCTGCGGGGGCAGGGGCTCACCGGGGCCAAGGAGGGGTGCGCCGAGGGCGAGTGCGGCGCCTGCGCGGTCCTCGTGGCCCGCCCGGACGGTGGGTCGGGCACCGAGTGGACCGCCGTCAACGCCTGTCTCGTGCCGGCTGCCTCGTTGGACGGACAGGAGGTCGTCACCGCCGAGGGGCTGGGGACGCCGGACCACCTGCACCCCGTACAGCATGAGATGGCGGTGCGAGGTGGGTCGCAGTGCGGCTACTGCACGCCCGGCTTCGTCTGCTCGATGGCTGCCGAGTACTACCGCGCCGACCGGCAGGACGACACTGCCCGCGTGGGCAGCGACGCGCACGAGTCGGGGCCGAACGGTTTCCGGCTCGGGGCGCTGTCCGGCAACCTGTGCCGGTGCACCGGCTACCGGCCCATCCGTGACGCAGCCTTCGCGCTCGCGTCCCCGGCGGCCGACGACGTGCTCGCCTTGCGGCGGTCGGATGCGCCGCGACCCCCGGTCGGGACCCGGCTCTCGGGGGACACCGGCACGTATGCCCGTGCTGCCGACCTCGACGAGGCGCTCGACCTGCTCACGGACCATCCGGACGCGGTGGTCGTCGCGGGCTCGACCGACTGGGGCGTCGACGTGAGCCTCCGCGGCGCCCGGGCGCGGTTCGTCATCGGCATCGACCGTCTGCCCGAGCTGCGCCGCGTGGAGGTCGGTGACGATGCCGTCGAGATCGGCGCCGCGTTGACCCTCACCGAGCTGGAACGCGAGCTGGCGGGACGGATCCCCCTGCTCGACCAGGTGTTCCCCCAGTTCGCTTCCCGGCTCATCCGCAACGGTGCGACCCTCGGCGGAAACGTGGGCACGGCCTCGCCGATCGGTGACCTCCCGCCCGCGCTGCTCGCGCTCGAGGCCGTCGTGGTACTCGCGAGCCCGGACGGCGACCGGCAGGTGCCGCTCGCCGACTACTGGACCGGGTACCGGCAGAGCGTGCGTCGCCCCGACGAGCTCATCCGTGCGGTGCGGATCCCGCTGCCGCTCAGCCCGACCACCGCCTTCCACAAGATCGCCAAGCGGCGCTACGACGACATCTCCAGCGTCGCCGTCGCCGTGGCCCTCGACGTCGTCGACGGCTCCGTGCGTCGGGCGCGCATCGGTCTCGGTGGCGTGGCGGCCACACCCGTCAGGGCGCTCGCCACCGAGGCGGCCCTGGAAGGTCGGGCCTGGACGACGTCGACGGTGCAGGCCGCAGCCGAGGTGATGCGGGGGGAAGGTACCCCTCTCGACGACCACCGCGCCAGCGCGGCCTACCGCAGCGCGGTGCTCGGCACCTCGCTCCTCCGCGTGCTGGCGGACGAGCAGCCCGAGCGGCGGGTGGACGCATGACGACCCTGTCCCGCCAGCCTGCGGATCCAGTTGTCGGACAGCCGATTCCGCACGAGTCCGCCACCTTGCACGTCACCGGCGCGGCCCTCTACACCGATGACCTCAGCGTGCGGACCCACGGGGTCCTGCACGCGCACCCCGTCCAGGCCCCCCATGCGCACGCCCACGTGACGCGCCTCGACCCCACCGCTGCGCTCACCGTTCCGGGCGTCGTGCGCGTGCTCACTGCCGCCGACGTGCCCGGCGTCAACGACGCCGGCGTCAAGCACGACGAGCCGCTCTTCCCGTCCGAGGTGATGTTCTTCGGGCACGCCGTGTGCTGGGTCCTGGCCGACACCCTCGAGGCGGCACGGCTCGGGGCCCTGGCGGTCGAGGTGGACTACGAGCCGCTTCCCTCGATCGTCGGCGTCCGCGAGGCGATCGAGGCGGGCAGCTTCCAGGGAGGCCAGCCTCGACTCGAGCGCGGCGCCGTCGACGACGCCTTCGTCGCAGCCGACCACGTGTTCAGCGGCGAGCTCGACCTGGCCGGCCAGGAGCACTTCTACCTCGAGACGCACTGCTCGCTCGCGCACGTCGACGAGGGCGGGCAGGTCTTCGTCCAGAGCAGCACCCAGCACCCGACGGAGACCCAGCAGATCGTGGCCCACGTGCTCGGCCTGGCGAGCCATGCCGTCACGGTCCAGTGCCTGCGGATGGGAGGCGGCTTCGGCGGCAAGGAGATGCAGCCGCACGGCTACGCGGCCGTCGCGGCGCTGGGAGCCGTCCTGACCGGGCGGCCGGTGCGCCTGCGCCTGACCCGGACCCAGGACCTGACGATGACGGGCAAGCGACACGGCTTCCACGCGCAGTGGCGTGCCGCGTTCGACGGCGACGGTCGCATCCAGGCGCTCGATGCCACCCTGACCTCCGACGGTGGCTGGAGCCTCGACCTCTCCGAACCCGTCCTGGCCCGGGCGCTCTGTCACGTCGACAACGCGTACTGGATCCCCCACCTGCGCGTCGACGGGCGGATCGCCTTGACCCACAAGACGTCCCAGACGGCATTCCGCGGGTTCGGCGGGCCCCAGGGGATGCTCGTCATCGAGGACGTCCTCGGTCGCTGCGCTCCGTTGCTCGGGATCGACCCCGTGGAGCTGCGTCGCCGCAACTTCTACACCGCGGGCCAGGAGACGCCGTACGGCCAGGTCGTCCGTCACCCGGAGCGGGCGGTCGCCTGCTGGGACCAGGTGCGCACGACCGGCGAGCTCGCGGAGCGTTCGGTGGCGATCGCCGCGTTCAACGCGTCCCACGAGCACACGAAGCGGGCCGTGGCGGTCACGCCGGTGAAGTTCGGGATCTCCTTCAACTTCACCGCCTTCAACCAGGCCGGGGCGCTCGTGCACGTCTACAAGGACGGCTCGGTCCTCATCACGCACGGTGGGACCGAGATGGGCCAGGGCCTGCACACGAAGATGCTGCAGGTCGCCGCCACGTCGCTGGCCGTGCCGCTGTCGCTCGTCCGGCTGGCGCCGACGCGCACCGACAAGGTTCCCAACACGTCCGCCACCGCGGCGAGCTCGGGCGCCGACCTCAACGGGGCGGCCGTCAAGGACGCCTGCGAGCAGATCCTGGACCGGCTCCGTGCCGTGGCCGCTGCCCGGCTCGGCGTGCCGGGCGAGGACGTTCGGTTCGAGGACGGGCACGCGCGAGCGGCAGCAGAAGCACCGGGTGCGTCGGCTGCGTCCGGTGCGTCCGGTGCATCGGGGGAGGCCGAGGTGGCGTGGGCCGATCTCGTGAGCGAGGCCTACTACCAACGGGTCCAGCTCTGGGCCGCCGGTTTCTACCGCACCGAGGGCCTCCACTGGGACTCGACGACGATGCACGGCTCGCCGTTCAAGTACTACTCCTACGGTGCTGCCGCGGCCGAGGTGGAGGTCGACGGCTTCACCGGTGCCTACCGGTTGCGCCGCGTGGACATCGTGCACGACGTGGGTGACTCGCTCTCCCCCCTCGTCGACGTCGGACAGGTCGAGGGCGGCTTCGTGCAGGGGGCGGGCTGGCTCACTCTCGAGGACCTCCGGTGGGACGACTCCACCGGCTCGTCACGCGGCCGCCTCGCCACGGCGTCGGCGAGCACCTACAAGCTGCCGAGCTTCTCCGAGATGCCCGAGGTCTTCAACGTCGCCCTCCTCGAGCGCGCCACCGAGGACGGTGTCGTCTACGGGTCCAAGGCCGTCGGGGAGCCGCCGCTCATGCTCGCCATCTCCGTCCGCGAGGCCCTGCGTCAGGCGGCCGCGGCGTTCGGGCCGGCCGGCACGCAGGTCGACCTCGCGTCACCGGCCACCCCCGAGGCGGTCTTCTGGGCCGTCCAGCAGGCGCGGGGAGCGGGCCAGCCGCCGCACACGGTGGCGGTCGTGCGGGAAGGCTCGGAGGGCGTGGGCGTCGCGCCCGAGCGCGCGGACCCCGACGGGCACCCGCTGCGCCCGCACTCGGAGCAGGTCGCCGCCGGCAGGGGTGACTGACGTGCACTGGCTCTCGGCAGCCCAGCGGCTGCGTGCGGACCGGGTCCCCGGCGTGCTCGTGACGGTCGCGGCCGTCCGCGGCCACGCTCCGCGAGAGCCCGGGGCCAAGATGGTCGTCTCGCCCGACGACACGTGGGGCAGCATCGGCGGCGGCAACCTCGAGGCGACGGCCATCGAGCGGGCTCGAGCGATGCTCGGGCGGGGTGAGGTCGACCCCGCGGAGCTCGACCTGGCCCTCAACGAGCGAGCACCCGTCGAGCACGGCCAGCAGTGCTGCGGCGGCGACGTGTCGCTGCTGCTCGAGCCGCTGCCCGTCGTGCCCTCGGTGGCGATCTTCGGGATGGGGCACGTCGGCGTCGAGCTGGCGCGCATCCTGAGCCGGCACGATCTCGAGCTGCACCTCATCGACGGCCGCGCCGACCGCCTCGCCCCGAATCGCCTTGCGGCGCTGGACGACGCTGTGGCCGGCGTCCACGTCCACCACGCGCCCGTGCCGGAGCTCGTGCTCGGGCAGGTCCCCCGCGGCACGCACGTGCTCGTCATGACCCATGACCACGCGGAGGACGTCGCGTTGTGCGACGCCGCCCTGAGATGCTCGCACCTGGGCTCGATCGGCCTCATCGGGTCGTCGGCGAAGTGGCGCCGGTTCGAGCAACGCCTTGCGGCAGAGGGCCACTCGGCGCAGGAGCTGAGCAGGATCACGACCCCGATCGGGGCGCCCGGGCTCACCGGCAAGAGCCCGGCGACCATCGCCGTGGCGGTCGCGGCAGACCTGCTCGCGCTCTTCGAGCGGGAGCGGCAGGCGGAGCACCCGACAGGCCCTGCACCCCCGACACTCCCGACGCGGGGCAGCCGTCCGTGACGATCTTCCGGGCGCGTGTCCTCGACACGCCGACCAGCCCCTTCACCGGCGGCTCGCTCCGGTCCGACGACGACTGCGGGCTGCTCGTCTGCGACGGCGTCATCACGGAGCGCGGCCCGTTCGGCGTCGTGAGCGCCGGCCACGCCGACGAGCCGGTCCTCGACCTGCGCGAGGGCCTGCTCCTCCCCGGGCTCGTCGACACGCACGTCCACTTTCCCCAGGTGCGCGTCATCGGCGGGCTCGGCCTGCCGCTGCTCGACTGGCTGGACCGCTACGCCCTGCCGGAGGAGATGCGGCTCGCCGACGTCGACCACGCCCGGGGCGTGGCACGTGACTTCGTGGCAGGGCTCGTCGACGCCGGGACGACGACCGCGCTCGTCTTCGGGGCCCACCAGGCCCCGGCCGTCGACGCGATGTTCGAGGCGGCCGACCACTGGGGCCTGCGGGTCACGACCGGCCTCGTGACCTCGGACCGGCTGCTGCCCGAGCCGCTGCTCACGACCGCCGAGCGTGCCCACGCCGAGTCGCTGGACCTCGCGGCGCGCTGGCACGGCAAGGGCCGACTGCGCTACGCCGTCACCCCCCGCTTCTCCCTCTCGGCGAGCGAGGCGATGCTCGAGTCCTGCGCGGCCACCTTTGCCGAGGTGCGTGGGTCGCTCTTCACCTCGCACCTCAACGAGAACCTCCATGAGATCAGCGAGGTCGCCGCGCTCTTCGGCGGGGCCTCCTACGTCGACACCTACGACCGCTTCGGCCTCGTCACGCCGAGGTCGGTGCTGGCGCACGACGTCCACCCGACCGACGCCGAGCTGAGGACGCTCGCCGCGCGCGGCGCCGCCGTGGCGCACTGCCCCACGAGCAACGCGGCGCTGGGCAGCGGCCTCTTCCCCTTGCGCCGTCACGTCGAGGCCGGAGTACGCGTCGCCCTCGGCTCGGACGTCGGCGCCGGCACCGGCTTCTCGCTCTTCAAGGAGGGTCTGCAGGCCTACTTCGTCCAGCAGCTCCTCGGGCCGGACGGGATGCTGCTCACCTCGGCCCACCTGCTCTGGCTGAGCACCGGGGCGGGGGCCGACGCGCTCGGGCTGGGTGCCGAGGTGGGTGACCTCTCGGTCGGCAAGCAGTTCGACGCCGTCTGGGTGCTGCCGGAGCCGGGCGACCCGCTGGCGGTGGGCCTCGCCAACGCGTCATCACCCGACGACGCCCTGTCCAAGGTCTTCGCGCTGGGGACGACGTCCGACGTCGGAGGCGTCTGGGTCGGCGGCGACCAGATCGCCGCCGGGCGGTGGCGGAGTCCCCGGCACCGCTGAGCCGCTCCCGTCCGACGGAGGCGTATGCCCTCAGCTCGACAGGGCGTCTTGCGCGCGCCGGGGCCCCGGTTCGCTGCGCAGCGACGCGGCCAGCCGGTCCAGGGCCGGGCGGTCCAGGATGTCGGCGTCGCCCAGGAGGCGCTCCACCGCCGAGCGGATCTGCGCGGCGTCGGCACGGTTGGGGTCGAGCACCTCGCCCAGCCGCTGGTCCTCGACGGCGGCGGCGCCGGCGAACTGGTCGGTCGAGAGGGGGAGCAGCAGCAGGGGGACACCGGCCGTCAGTGACTCGGTGACACTGTTGTTGCCACCGTGCGAGACGGCCACGGACGCGTGACCGAGCAGGGTCACCTGCGGGAGCATCTCGCGTACGAGCCACGACTCGGGGAGTGCACCCAGCAGGGCACGCGGCGTCGATCCGTGGGCGAGGGCGACGCGGAGGTCCAGCGGGCGCAGCGCCTCGACGATGGTCGCGAGCAGGTCCGACCGGGCGGACAGGAAGCTGCCGAGACTGACGTAGACGACCGGCTCGTCGCTGCGGCCGAGCCACTCCTCGACCTGCTCGTCCGGGGCCTCGGCCCGCACCGCGGAGCCGAGGAAGGTGTGCCGCGGCAGGAGCGCGGTGCGCTCGGAGTCGTGCAGCTCCGCGGGGTAGTTGAGCAGGAGGACGTCGCCGGTCTCGGCGAAGGCGTCCGTGCTCGGCGCGGCTCCGGGCGACAGCTTCGCCAGCGCAGCGTTCCACTGCGCCGTGAAGTCGTCGCGCACCTGCTCCGAGAGGCTCCGCAGCTCGGCGAGGGAGCCCGCCTCGGGCGTGAAAGCGCGCGGCCACGCGGGTGGGTAGCCGTAGACCTCGTCGCCGACGGTGAGGGCGGACGGGTGCCCCAGGACGACGTCGGCGTGGCTCGTGCCGCGGCTGGCAAGACCCAGCCGGGCCCCGAAGGCGAGATGGTCGACGATGACCGTGTCGGGGCGCACCCGGTCGACGACGTCGTGCACGGCCCGGGCCACCCCCACGGCGTTCCAGAGCAGGTCGACGCCGCGGGCGCGCGCCTGGTAGGCCAGCGTCTCGACGGCGCCGAGCCTCGTCGCCTCGAAGAAGCCACGCAGGGAGTCGTCCTCGCCGGCCGGCTGCTCCTCCGCGCGGATGACGCCCGGGTTCGAGCCGCGCCCCAGCTGGAGGTGCTCGCGCTCGTAGCCGAAGGCGGTGACGAGGGATCCGGTGGCCGCGCCGGTGGCCACCACGACACGCTCACCCGCGTCCCGCCAGGCTGTGGCGAGGGTGGCGAGCGGGTAGAGGTGGGAGGCGTAGTCGGGGCTGATGACGAGCAGCGTCACGAGGCCCCCTCCACGGCGTCGGACAGATGCGCCCCGCGGTGCGGCTGCGGTGCCACCTGACGGTAGACCGCGGCGAGCGATGCTGCCATCGTGTCGATGCCGAACCTCGTTCGCACCATGTCGCGGGCCTGCTCGGCCCTGGTGCCGGCATCCGGTTCCGCGGCGAGGTCGAGCGCGGCATGGGTGGCGCTCGCGAGGGCGGCGGCGGTAGACGTGTCGGTCAGGATGCCTGTCTTCCCGTGCGCGACGTAGGTCGCCGGGCCGCCACCGTCGGGCGCGACGACGACGAGCCCGACGGCCATCGCCTCGAGGATCGCGATGCCGAACTCCTCCTTGAGGCTCGCGCTGACGTAGACCCCGGGCGGCGCCGTGTCGCCCGGCCGTCCGCGCAGCCGCGCGAGCCACGCGATGGTCGTCGCGTTGGGGCGGTGCCCGGCCAGGAGGAGCCCCTGGTCGGCCGCCTCGCCGGGCGGCACGACGGCGTCGATGCGGGCCAGCTCGGCGGCCTCCTCGGCGCTCGGGTGGTCGAGGTCGCCGCCCACGACGAGCAGGTTGCAGCGCTCGCACAGCCGGGCGTCCTCGCGCCAGGCCCGCACGAGGGTCGCCATCCCCTTGACGGGGTTGAGCCGACCCACCGACACGACGGTCGGCAGCGCCCGGCGGTCGTCGGGCAGGGTGTCGAGGAGGGCGTCGAGCTCGTCGAGGGCGGCCGCGACGCCGGACCCGCGGGGTCGTCCGGACCTGTCCAGCGCCTCACCGACGATGCGGTCGACACCTGCCACGTCGATGCCCTCGCCGACGACGTCGAGGCGCTCTCGCTGTGCCTCGACGTCGATCCCGAGGTAGCGCCGCAGGTCGTCGCCGACCCGGGGGCGTGGGAAGAGCACGAGGTGGGAGGCGCGAGCGGCGAGGTCGCGCAGCAGGTGGTCGCGGAACCACAGGTGCTCCTTGAGATCGGCCTCGCCGAACCGGGCCCGGGTCAGGGTCCCGGCGCGGTCCCGCGCGTCGATGAGGGCCTGGGGGTCGGGGGCGACGGTCAGCACGACGGGGATGCCGAGCTCGCCCGCCAACTCGGCGGCGGCCATGGACCCGACGTCGGCCATCCGCAGGTGGATCGCGTCGACACGGCCCGCGGCCCGGAGGACCCGGCGGATCCCGCGGCGCGCCGCGACTCGCGCCGGCCACGCCCGGGCCACTCCGAGAGGGCCGGACAGCGGCACCCTGGCGTAGTGGTGGCCGGTCGCTAGCAGCGAGGAGCCGGCGGGGGCTCCGGGTGCGGCGGACGGGCGCCCCGACGGGAACTGGGCCGGGTCGGGGCTGCCGCCCGACACGGTGATGACCCGAGACACCGCTGCCTCGCCGCGCAACAGGGCGTCCCCGAGGTGGACGAGCAGCGTGGCGATGCCACCGGTGTCGCCTTGGCCCGAGTGGTGCAGCCGCCCGTCGATGTCGGAGTGGAGGAAGAGCTGCACGACGGTCAGCCCGTCGGGGACGGGCGGCACGGGTGCCGGTCTCAGGTCGAAGAGGGCGAGCCGGGCGGTCTGGGCCAGAGGGCCGACCGTGCGGGCCAACGAGACGAGGAGCGCCTCGGCGCTGTGGCCGGCCGCAGGTCCCTCGCCGAGGGCGGCCGTCGCAGCCGCGCGCACCGGGAGCACCTCGGTGTCGTCTGCCGCGAGAGCGATGAGCGCCGTCGTGGTCGCCGCTCCGGGCACCAGCCCCAGCGTCTCGGCCAGTCGCGCACGGCCGTCGTCGTCGGCCGATGCCGCCAGACCGGCCAGCACGGCCCCGCGCACGCGGTCCGGCTGCTGTGCCGCCCAGCTCTCGAGGGTGCGCTGGGCCAGCATTCCGGTGAAGCCGCCGTCGCGGCTCGCGTCGACGAGGTGGGGCAGCGCGCCGTCGACCGGAGTCGTGTGCCGCAGCGCGTCGAGCGCGTGCTCGGCCACGTGGCGCCGTCCGTCCCGCGCCAGCTCCGCGAGCACCGGCGCCGCGGCGGGGTCGCCGCAGACGGCGAGCGCGTGGACGGCCGCGAGGGCGGTGAGGGGGTCGCCGGAGCGCGCCGCCGAGGTCAGGTCACCGAGGACGTCACCGCCGGACCGCGCAGTGACGTCGGCGAGCGTCGACGCCGCCCGCATGGCCTCGAGGAGGGTGGGAGCGGTCCGGACCATCTCGAGGGCGGAGCGGGGGTCCATGCTGCTGACCCTAGGTGCCTCACCGCGAAAGTGTGCAACCTTTGTCCAAGGTTGGTCGACCATGCGGGGAAGCGTCGCCCACCTCGCCTGTCGGCGACGGTGGCCGTACAGCTACGGTCGCCGGAGCCAGCCCTTCTCGTGTGCCGCCCAACCGAGCTGGATGCGGCTATTGGCACCAGTGGCATCCATGAGCGAACGGACGCGGCGCTGGACGGTGCGCAGGCCGACGTCGAGCTGCCTCGCGACCAGGACGTCGGAGGCGCCGGTGATGAGGAGCGAGAGCACCTGGAGGTCGGTCTCGTCCGGCCCCGGCGCCGTCTGGACGAGCTCGTCGCTCTCCGGCGAGGCGAAGTTGAGCGGCCAGGCTTCGCGCCAGACGAAGTCGAACAGCGACAGGAGGGACTGGACGAGCCCCGTCGAGTGGATGACCAGGGCCGCCGGCTCCGGGGAGTCGGCATCGAGGGGAACCATCGCGGTGCGACGGTCGGCGATGACGAGCTTGGTCGGGACACGGTCGCTGATCCGGACCTCCTCGTCGCGGCGTATCACCGCCACGAGCTCGGTCTGCGACGTCTGCTCCAGCACGTCGCGCTCCAGCACGACCCGGTACCGGACGCCGCGGGCCGCCGCGATGTCCTCGGCCTGGTTCTCCGCCGCCGTCACGGCCGTCGGGTTGTCGGTGACGAGGACGCAGACCTCCTCGACGGCGCCCAGCTGCAGCTGGTGGAAGCGCTGACCGACTGCGCCGGCCCCGACGACCACCTCGACGAGATCGTGGACACTCCCCGCAGCATCGGTGCGGTGCGCCTCCGCCAGCCGGGCAGCCACGAGCTCAGCCTGATCGAGCTCGTGCCGGCGGTCGTTGAGGAGGGCACGCAGCGCGATTCCCGGCGGTGCCGCCACCCAGCGGCCGGGCGTGGCGGCCGACTGCGCCACCAGCCCCATGCGCTCCAGGCCGACGAGACTCTCCTCGACCTCCGCGCTCGAGAGCTGGCACCGATGGGTGAGGTCGTCGACGAACGTGCCACCCAGCCCGACGAGGGTGCGGTAGAGCGTGGACTCCGCCGGGCCGAGCCCCAGCGCGGCAAGCGCTTCCACCGCTGCTCCTTCCGGTACGTCCGACGTCGTTCGGGCGGGTGGCGCACCTGCGCCATGACGCATAACCGCCGCAGGCACATTGTTCCTGACGGTTCGCTCCTCGGGCACTGTGGCTCGCGGCGCCGGAATCCCACCCCCGGCGCCACCCTCACGCAGCGTGACCCGAACAGCGGGCTCGCGCCACACTCCCCGGAGGACCAGCATGCGCCCCATCTGGCGTCACACCCTAGGGGTGGCAACGGTTGCCATCGTTGCCGCCACCGCGGCCGCCCCCACCTCGGCCTTCGGCCAGGACTCAGGTGCCACCCCCCGCCCGATCGTCGGATCGCCCGCTGCCCACGCGGAGAGCGACGCCCCCAAGACCGTCACCCTGATCACGGGCGACAAGGTCCTCGTCACGGGGGCAGGTACCAACGCGCCGATCGTCACCGTGCTGCCGCGCGAGGACGGCACGGTGCCGTCTGTCGAGACGCGACGCGTCGGCAAGGACGTCTACGTCTATCCCGCCGATGCCGTGGACGCCCTGGCCTCGGGCAAGGTGGACGAGGAGCTCTTCAACGTGACCGGGCTCGTCGCCATGGGCTACGACGACGCCAGCACCGACAGCGTGCCGGTCATCGCGCGCTACACCACCGACCTCAGCCGGGCCCGCTCGGCACCGGTCACCCCGAAGGGCGCGGCGAAGGGTCAGACGCTGCACTCGATCGACGGCATCGCGCTCAAGGCCGGCAAGGCGCAGGCCGCTCACTTCTTCGCCGACGCGACAGACCCGTCCACCGCGGCGGGTGCCAAGATCGAGAAGATCTGGCTCGACGCCAAGGCGTACGCCACCCTCGACCAGTCGACCCAGCAGGTCAACGCCGACAAGGCCTGGGCAGAGGGCCTCAAGGGGGCCGGCACGAAGGTCGCCGTCCTCGACACGGGCGCCGACGCCGAGCACCCTGACCTGCAGGGGCGGATCGTGGCGTCCATGGACTTCACCGGATCAGCGGGTGGAGCGCTGTCGGACGTGCACGGTCACGGCACGCACACCGCCTCCACCGTCGGCGGCTCCGGCGCGGCGAGCGAGGGCGTCGAGAAGGGCGTCGCGCCCGAGACCCAGCTGCTCATCGGCAAGGTGCTCGGTGACAACGGTGGTGGTTCCGACTCGATGATCATCGGCGGCATGGAGTGGGCGGTCTCGCAGGGGGCCGACGTCGTGTCCATGAGCCTGGGGAGCAACGGGGCGCCTGCCGCCTGCAATGACCCGATGTCGTCCGCTGCGCAGGAGCTCGCCACCACGAGCTCCACGCTCTTCGTCATTGCGGCGGGCAACACGGGCTCGGCGAACAACACGGTCTCGGCTCCCGGCTGTGCGCCCGCCGTGCTGACGGTGGGCGCCGTGGACGGTCAGGACGTGCCGGCGTGGTTCTCCAGCCGCGGGCCCACCGCGGTCGACCACACCCTCAAGCCGGAGATCTCGGCGCCGGGCGTCGGCATCACCGCGGCGCGCTCAGGCGGGCGGGGCGACCACGCGTACGTCGCGATGTCAGGCACGTCGATGGCGACGCCGCACGTCGCCGGTGCCGCCGCCATCGTCAAGCAGACCCACCCGACCTGGACCGGGCAGCAGCTCAAGGCGGCTCTCGTGTCGTCGGCGAGGTCCGATGTTCCCGGTGACGTCCGCGCGCAGGGCGCGGGTCGACTGGATGTGATCGCCGCGGCGAAGGCCCCGGTCACGACCATGCCGGTGCAGGCCGGGACGTTCGCGTGGCCGCACACGAGCGCCCAGGTCACGACCATCGACCTTCCCTACACCAACGTCACCGACCAGCCGGTCACCCTCAAGCTGTCCGTCGCCGGTGTCACGGGTGACGACGGTTCGGCCGTCACGTCGACGCCGGCCGTCCTCGGAGCCTCGTCGGTGACCATCCCCGCTGGTGGCACCGTCAAGGTCCCGCTGAAGGTCGATCCGACCGCGAAGCTCACGGCCGCGCAGTACGGCGACGTCACGGGCCGCATCCTGGCCACCGGCGGCGCCAACGTGTCGACGCCCTTCTCGCTCTACGTCACTCCCCAGACGGTGCAGCTCACCGTCCGGATGAAGGACCGCCTCGGTCAGCCCGCCAACCTGGGTTCGAGCGTCGACGTGGTCAACATCGACTCCATCAAGGCGCAGCGCGCCTTCAACAACGGCGCCGCGGAGCAGACGTTCCAGGTGCGTCCCGGCACCTACTTCCTGTCGAGCTTCGTCAGGAGCCCGGACCCGACCTACCTGGCCGCCAACACCGTCGGCTCCATCGCCTACTTCGGCCGACCGGAGATCAAGATCACCGGCGACACGACCGTCGACTTCGACGCGACGAAGGCGCACCTGCTGTCGGTCAAGACGGACCGGCCCAGTGAGCCCAAGGCATCGGTCCTCTCGTTCTCCCGCACGTGGGACGACACGTGGATCCACGCCGGCTCCCTCAGCAGTGGTTCGACGACGACCGCCGTGTACGCCGACGTGCAGGGCAACCCCCAGCAGGGCACCTGGGAGTTCGGTGACTGGTCGCGCCGCTACGCGCCTGCCGTCGAGTCGCTCTCGGTCCTCGGCGGACCGGTGCTGCACCCGATCGCTGCGCCGAACGCGGTGCCCGGCCTCGACGGTGTCGGGACCGCCGACCTCGTCGACGGCGGCACCGGCTCGGTCTTCGACGCCTCCCGCACGAGTGGCAAGGTCGTCCTCGTGAAGGTCAGCATCGACGGCATCTCGCCGTCGATGGTCAACCGAGCCCGTGCAGCCGGTGTCAAGGCGCTGCTCGCCTACGCTCCCGCTCCCGGCAAATGGGTGCCCGTGACCGGCTACGCGCCCCTCGGCGTGGCCACATACTCCCTTCCGATGGCCGAGGGCGACCAGCTCCGGGCGCTTCTCGCTGCGGCTCCCGATGGTCAGGTGACGCTGTCCTGGAAGGCGACGGCCAGTAGCCCGTACGTCTACAACCTCGGCTTCACCCAGTCGACCCCGCTGACCGACGACAAGACGTTCGTCGCCCAGGACAAGAAGCTCGGCCGCACGGAGGCGGACTACAAGGGCATGGGTGTCGACACGCCGCTCCTGGACTACGTCTATGCCGGTCGTGACAACGGTGTCACCTTCGGTGTCTCCGCCTATGAGGCGGTCCACGTCGCGACCAAGCGCACCGAGTTCTACACCGACGGCGGCACGAAGTGGCTGCACTACCTCACGTCGAGCTTCCCCTTCGGAGAGGCGATGACCGAGGCCTGGCGCAGCTACCCAGCCGGCAGCGTCCGCACCGACAGCTGGTACGGCGGCATCGTCGCCCCGGCTGCGATCAAGAACAACCAGGGTCTCGAGCAGCTGACCGCCGAGCGGCAGGGTGGCCTGATGGGCTTCGCCCCCCAGATGTGGGGCGATGACTTCGGGCACGTGGCCAACCCCGGCAGCTTCGGTGACGAGGGCAACCTCACGCTGCGCCGCAACGGCGAGAAGATCGGCTACAGCTATGACCCCTACGGCGTCTTCGAGGTCCCGGCCGAGGACTCGGCCTATGAGCTGGAGATGAACAGCGGCAAGTTCGGGGGGCCGGCGAGGCAGTGGGCCCGTTCAACCGAGGTCAAGACCACGTGGGGCTTCCGTTCCGCGCTCGATCCCGACACGTTCTCCGTCGGTCTCCCGCTGCTCTTCCCGCGCGTCGGCCTGCCCGAGGTGGGCAGCAAGACCCTCGCGGCCTCGGCCGGGCAGGTGCTCCCGATCCGGGTCACCGGTCACGGTGGCTACGCCCCGGGCGACATCCGCTCGGCGAAGTTCGCCTTCTCCTACGACGGTGGCACGACGTGGACGGATGCTCCGGTGTCCAACCGGGCCGGCGTCTGGAGCGCGGTCGTCGACCACACGGGGGCCAGCGGCAAGACGGTGGCCACGCGCGTCGAGATCGCCGACAGCAAGGGCGCAACCGTGACGCAGGTCGTCAAGGCCGCTTACGCGGTGCGCTGACGAAGCGACAGAGGTAACAGCATGGCGGATGCCGTCCCCTCCCCGGAGGAGGGCGGCATCCGCCGTCCGGCTCGGTGGGTGCCAGGGACGACGACACGTCTCGAACGTGGGCCCGAGCGGCGGCTTCGGGGGTGCTGGCCAGGGGCGGGGTCGAACCGCAGACCCTTCCGATATCCGGTCGGGCGCTCGTGACCCGGACGGCGGTCCCGGTTCGAGGTGGATCGGGCGCCTCCGCCTTGAGGGGCGCGGGCCCGCGCGTCACGCCTCGCCGGCGGCCCACCCGGTGACCTGGACAATGCGGCACACGAGCACCCGGTGGAAGGGCTTGTCGGCGTACTGCGGCACCGCGCGGGCCAGCCGGTCCGCGAGGTCGTCGGTGAGCGAGGCCGGCGGGTCGGGCACGTGCTCGAGCTGGGCCCGGACCCACCACAGCCGCGACCAGTCCTCCGTCTCCCAGTGCTCGACGAGGAGGGACCCCCGGGGGTCGGCGGCCAGGTTGTCCTCGCGCTGCAGACGGGACGACGTCTTGGGCTTGACCGTGTCGATGGGAACACCGACGTGCCCGTCGTCGCTCACGGCATACACGACCGGCACGGGGTCGGGACCTCGCTCGGGGTGCAGGGTGCACAGCACGCCATGGACGTGCTCGCCCAGTCGGGACCTGGCCGTCGCCTCGCTCAACCTCATCGCCAGCGCTCCTCATCGTCGGGTGGTGCCCAGAACGTCTGGTACCAGCCTCGCCCATCCCGGGAACGACGAAACCGCAGGCCACACGACGGGGACCTGCGGTTTCGGGGGTGGTGGCCAGGGGCGGGGTCGAACCGCCGACCTTCCGATTTTCAGTCGGACGCTCGTACCAACTGAGCTACCTGGCCGCGACAACGAGTGGAACTATAGCCGACCCCTCGGGGCATCAGGCAAACCGCCCGCGGCTGGCGCATCGCGCGCGTGTGCGGGATCGTCGAGGGGTATGGGAAGGACGGCCGCCGGGGGCTCAGGCTCTGGACTGCGTGCTCCACTTGCCAACGAACGAGGCGATAGTGAAAGCTTCAAACACCCCGGGTCGTGAGAGGATGCCGCGACTCATCCATCCACCTGCAGGGGAGAGACCATGACCGACCACGGATCCGCCTTGAGCGGGGACTGGGACTTCGACCCGGCCCACACCCGTATCGGCTTCTCGGCCCGGCACGCGATGGTGACGACGGTGCGCGGCTCCTTCAACGACGTGACCGGCCGCCTCTACGCCGACCTCGACGACATGGCCAAGTCCTACGCCGAGGTCGTGCTCAAGGCCTCGAGCGTCGACACCCGCAACCAGCAGCGTGACGACCACCTGCGCAGCGCGGACTTCTTCGACGTCGAGAAGTGGCCCGACATCCGCTTCGAGAGCACGCAGATCGAGGAGGTCGAGGAGAACGCCTACATGGTCTCCGGCAACCTGACGATCCGCGACGTCACCAAGCCCGTCACGATCCCGATCGAGCTCATCGGCGTGCAGACCGACGCCATGGGTGCGCTGCGCGCCGGCTTCGAGGGCTCGCGCCGGATCAACCGACGCGACTTCGGCCTGGAGTGGAACATGCCGCTCGACGCCGGCGGCGTCCTCGTCTCCGAGAAGATCTCGCTCGAGTTCGAGATCTCCGCGGTCAAGCGCGGCACCGACCAGCAGGGCTGATCAGGCCCCCGGGCCCTTGGTGCGCACGTCGGCGACGTGCGACATCGCCTCGCGCAGCTCGCCGAGCCAGTCGCTCTCGTGCTGCCCGACGAGCTTGACGCACCAGGCGAGGGCCTCGGCGCGCGACCTCGCGACGCCGGCATCGACGAGCGTGTCGAGGACGAGTCGCTCCGGCTGGCGGAGCCGGGTCATCGCCGGGGCGGCGACGTGGGTGAACAGCTCCGTCCGGTCGCCGACGCGGACGGCCCACGACACCTTGCGCTCGAAGCGGTGCTCGGCCTCGCGGGCGATCTCGATGCGGCGACCACGGGTGTCCTCGCGGAACGCCTTGGCGCGCCCGGCGCGGGCCTCGTCCCGCTCGGCGTCGCTCGACCCGTCGGGCAGGTCGACGTCGGTGACGGTGAGGACGACGGTGATCTCCTCGCGGTCGACGGTGATCTCGGGCGGCGTGCTGCGCCACTCCTCGGGCAGGCGGCCGACGAACCAGCCGCGCACCCGCTCCAGTGCTTCATTGGTAATCATGTAATCAGGATTACTCCATTACGCATGATCGTCAATGCGTTACGCCCGGGGCAGAGCGCGAGGACGTATGCCGCCCGGTGGCGTGCGGACGGCATACGTCCTCGGTGGTGGGGTGGAGGTCCGCCCCAACGGGCTGTGGGGACGGAGTGGCGCGAGCCGGCTCAGCGCCGGCGGACCCGGATCGAGTAGGCCCCGGTCCCGCTCGGCCGGTAGTGACGCACCTGGGCGACGTAGCGGCCGGGGGTCAGCCCGGCCCGCACGCGCGCGTTGACGCCGTAGCCGCTGTCGTCGTCCTCGCCGACGAGGTCGGTGTCGCTGTTCGGTCCGAAGAGCGAGAGGTAGACGTCGGTCGAGCCGCGGGTCGTCACCTCGTAGAGCCCGTCGCTCGCGACGTCGAAGGCATAGAGGTCCTCCTCACCCGCGGCGCCGATCGAGCCCTCGACCTTCGGGCCGTCGACCGTCAGGGTCGCCGCATCGGTGACGACGGGAGCACCCTTGGGGTACATGGCTGCTCCCGCGACGAAGGCCTTGTCGAGCGAGGACAGCACGTCGTTCGCGTGCGTCGCCACGCCGTTGAGGGTCCACGTCGCCGGGAACGCGTAGAGCATGATCGAGTCGGGGTCGAACTGCGTCCCCTTGATCTGGTCGACGGCGTACTTCATGAAGACGTTGTGGCGCACCTTCGCCTCGTCCCAGCGGTTCGGCGGTCCGGCGAGGGCCGCGATGACGATCGGCTCGTTCCACTGGATGCCGCCCTGCGGGTTCGAGTGCTCGTGGGCGAGCCCGATGGCGTGGCCGAACTCGTGTCCAGCCGTGCCGCCGTCGAGGAAGCCGAGGTTCATCGTCGCCTCGTTGCTCGGGATGCCCTTGTTGTCGGTGCCGACGTAGGACCACGCGCCGTCGCTCGGGTCGAAGGAGACCCGGAGGTCGGCGTTCGGGTGGTCACCGAAGTCGAAGGAGATGTTGCACGTGGCCTGCCACCACGCGGCCTGCTCGCGTGCCTTCGCCTGCTGCGCGGGGGTGCCCTCGAGGAAGCGGACCTTGAGGGTCGTGCCGTTCATCCAGGCCTTGCCGATGGGCGATATCGCGCGGTCCGCGCCGTCCGGGCCGCGCTCGCGCCGATGAGGGCGCATCAGGTCCTTGGGAAGGATCCGGTCGAAGCACACGTGCGGTGCATCCGTCATGGCGTTCCCCCAATCGATCCGGGGCGCAGTCGCGTCCACCGTCCATCGTCCTCCCGCGCGCGCCCGCGCACAGCGGAACGGGCGTATGCCGTCCGGCCGGGTAGGTCCACGGGTGCCGTGGGTGCTGGTCGTCCGATGCGGTCTGCCCGGGTCGGGCGCCTAGAGTTGGTGATCGTGCAGTTCCTCAACGGCCTCCAGCCCCAGCTCGACCTCACCTACGACGACGTCTTCATGGTCCCCAGCCGCTCGTCGGTCACGAGCCGCCTCGACGTCGACCTGTCGACCGTCGACGGCTCGGGCACGACGATCCCCCTCGTCGTCGCCAACATGACCGCGATCGCCGGTCGCCGGATGGCCGAGACCGTGGCGCGCCGTGGCGGCATCGCCGTCATCCCGCAGGACATCCCCGTCGAGGTGGTGCGCGAGGTCGTCGGCTGGGTCAAGCAGCGTCACCTCGTCCACGACACGGCGATCACGCTCGAGCGACACATGACCGCCGGTGAGGCGCTCGTCCTCATCGGCAAGCGGGCCCACGGCGCCGCGGTCGTCGTCGACGGACCCAAGCCGGTCGGCATCGTCACCGAGAAGGACCTCACCGGCGTCGACCGGTACACGCAGATGCACGACGTCATGCACGAGGACATGGTCGTGCTGCCCGACTCCATCGACCCGCAGGAGGCCTTCGAGCGCCTGTCCGCGGCCCGGCGCAAGGTCGCGCCCGTCGTGTCCGAGCACGGCGAGCTCGTCGGCATCCTCACCCGGGGTGGCGCCATCCGGGCCGGCCTCTACGAGCCGGCCGTCGACGATGCCCACCGCCTGCGCGTCGCCGCCGCGGTCGGCATCAACGGCGACGTCGCGGCCAAGGCGGCCGAGGTGCTCGCCACCGGCGCCGACGTCCTCGTCATCGACACGGCCCACGGCCACCAGGACAAGATGATCGACGCGCTCCGTGCCGTGCGCGCCCTGGACCCGCGCGTGCCCGTCGTCGCCGGCAACGTCGTGTCGGCGGCCGGCACGCGCGAGCTCCTCGAGGCCGGCGCCGACATCGTCAAGGTGGGCGTCGGCCCCGGTGCGATGTGCACGACCCGGATGATGACCGCGGTCGGTCGTCCGCAGTTCTCCGCGGTGCTCGAATGTGCCGCGGCGGCAAGAGAGCTCGGCAAGCACGTCTGGGCCGACGGTGGGGTCCGCCACCCTCGCGACGTGGCCCTCGCGCTCGCGGCCGGGGCGTCCAACGTCATGATCGGCTCGTGGTTCGCCGGCACGCTCGAGTCGCCGGGCGACCTCTACACCGACAACGACGGCCGCCAGTACAAGGAGTCGTTCGGCATGGCGAGCAGCCGCGCGGTGCGCAACCGCACGGCCACCGACACCGACTACGACCGCGCCCGCAAGTCGCTCTTCGAGGAGGGCATCAGCACGGCGCGGATGTACATCGACCCCGCGCGCCCCTCCGTCGAGGACGTCATCGACCAGATCGTCGCCGGACTGCGCAGCAGCTGCACGTATGCGGGTGCGCGCACGCTCGAGGAGTTCCACGAGCGTGCGGTTGTCGGGCTCCAGAGCACGGCCGGCTTCGCCGAGGGACGCCCGCTCCACACCTCCTGGTGACGTCGGGCGAGGACGCCTTGCGCTGGTGACGTGGCGGAGAGCGACGCCCTTCGTCCGCGACGGGCAGCCCGTCGCGCTCAGCGGCGCTGGACCGGCGCCGGCCCGACGCTCGGGTCCCCACCGACGTAGGCGGCCGTGAGACGCGGGAAGCGGGCCCGCCGCTGGGCCTCGTCGAGCCGCGTCCCTCGCGGCTCGTCGGAGACCGAGTCCCCGACCGGGACGCCCGACCCGTCCGCGAACGGGTCACGACCGGTCTGCGTCGACCAGACGTCGAGGGCGACTCCCTCGAACGACTCGGCGGCGCCGATCTGCTCGTCGTCGTCCGGCCCGTGGGCTGCGAGGGAGTCCGGGTCGGCGACGAAGGCGTCGTAGACATCTCGCCCCTGGGCCAGCACCCACGTGCGGAGGCCGACGAAGACGTCCTGGCTCGTGGAGCCCATCATCGTCTCGGCGGCTGCGTGGTGCAGGAAGGTGTTGGACCGGTCCATCTGCCGGACGAACTCGCGCTCGAAGGCGAGCACGTCGTCCGGCGGCAGCGCCGAGAGGGCGCCGTAGAGCGACTCCGCCGCGCCGGCGGCATCCGGCGAGGCGGCCCGGTCCACGAGCCGCCAGAACTGGTCCGTGTCCATGGCGCGTCCTCCGTCGGTGGCGGGCGCGGCCGTGGCCGTGGCCGTGGCCGTGGCCGTGGTCGGTGTCGGTCCGGCCGGCGGCGACGCGTCTGCGGTGGCCGTCCCGGTCATCGGCTCGTAGGAGAACCATCCGCCGCCGTCGACCGACCTCGGCGCGACCGGCGTCGCGGGGCCTGCCGGCCCGGAGGGCGTGCCGCACGACGCGCTGGCCAGCGCGGTGAGCACCACCAGGACGAGGGGGCCGACCCGGCGAGTCAGGGGCATGCGGCGAAGCATGACACGAGGCGTCCGTCCGCGGTGGCTGCACACGTGGACTCGTGCGCTCTTGCCCGGTCCGGGCATCCCTCCCTAGCATCAGCCAGCGCGGTCGTCGCGCGCACGAGCACACAGGGGTGAAAGATGCGCGCGAGCCGCGTACTGCTTCAGGTCGTCGCCACGATCGCGGTCCTCACCGGCGCAGCCACGTCGCCGGCCCTTGCCGCGGCGCCGGCAGGGCCGTCGGTGACGGGGGCGTGGCCGACACGTCCGTCGGGGCCGGCGGGGACCGAGGCTCAGGTCGTCGCCGCTGCGGCCGACCCGGTGTGGAGTGCGCCGGTGACGGCCGTCCCCGACCGCGGTGAGCCGAGTGACGTCTCGTGCCCGACGACGACGTGGTGCATGGCCGTCGACCTCTCGGGCCAAGCCCTGACGTTCGACGGGCACCGGTGGAGCCCACCGAGGAAGGTTTTCCCGAAGGCACCGGGGCAGCCGCAGGCGGCGGTGTCCTGCCCGACGACCTCCTTCTGCCTCGCGGTGTCGGCGTACGGCTACGGCGTCTACCGCTCGGGCACCTGGACCGTCGTGCGCTCGAGCCTCGCGCCCTTCCGCACCGTCGGGTGCTACAGCGCGATGCGCTGCGCCCTGGTCATGGGCGACGCCTGGTCGGCGCACCGGATGGCCTACTGGAACGGCTCGACCCTGACCACTTCGGTCAACATGCCGTGGGCCGTCCGGGTCGACTCCGTGGCGTGCGTCTCGGCGACGACGTGCCACGCCATCGGTGTCGAGCCGAAGGGCGGCGCGATCGCGCTCAGGTCCTCAGGGGCGACGTGGGTCGCGTCGTTCCTCGTACGCGACTCCTGGCAGTCGACCTTCGACATGTCGTGCCCCACCACCACGTTCTGCCTCGCCACGAGCAGCGCATCCCACGCGTGGCGGTGGACGGGCGCGTCCTGGGCCGACGCGGGGCAGACGTCCGCGGGCATCTTCCTGTCGCCCGTCTCCGTGTCGTGCTCGTCGGCGACCTCCTGCCAGGCTGTGGGCAGCGAACGCGTGGGCCGCTGGAACGGCCGCTCGTGGTCGATCCTCGACCTCTTCCCGATCATCGGAGCGAGCTACGCGGTCGACTGTGCGACCGCCTCGACGTGCGTCGTCGTCGATGACCGCGGACGCTTCTGGCGAGGTGGCGGCTCGACGTGGACACCGGCCGCCAGCTTCGACCTCACCTCGGTGGGGCTCAACGATCTGTCGTGCCCGACCGCCACCTTCTGCATGGCCACGGACGTCACCGGCAACGCGGTTCGCTGGAACGGCACCGGATGGACGGGCATGACGCGCCTCGGCACGCGGTCGTCCTACGTGTCGTGCCTCTCGGCCTCGTGGTGCATGACCGTCGACGAGCAGCAGGGGACATCACGGGTGTGGACGGGTTCGTGGCAGTCACGGACGACCTTCGATCTCCCGGGCCCCTACCGACCCGTCGCGTGCGCGAGCACGACGGCATGCTTCACCATCGAGTTCGGTCAGGTGCGCCGGTGGAACGGTACGTCGTGGTCTGCACTCGTGCCGCTCCTGCCCGGCTCGGACGAGCGGGTCCAGCTCGCCTGCGCGGGCACCAAGTTCTGCGTGGCCATGAACTTCGACGGACTGTTCAGCGTCTGGAACGGGACGGCGTGGTCTGCGCCACGCCGCTCCGGCATCAGCATGGCAGACCGGCTGACCTGCACGTCCAACACCTTCTGCATGGTCGAGTCCGAGTACCGCCTCTACTCGACCTTCGACGGGCGGACGTGGGCGGTGCGCCGGACCTTGCCGGGTGGTGGCGGTGCCTTCGGCTGTCAGAGCAGCTCACGCTGTCTGGCGTCCACCTACGAGGGGACGGTCTACCGGTGGAGCGGCGGCGCATGGGCGCCCAGTGCCAACCGTCTCGGTTTCGCGGCCCGAGAGCTGGTGTGCACACCGACCCGGTGCATGGCCATGAGCGACGACCAGGCCAGCTGGACGCTCTGACCTCGGCGCCGAGGCACCCCGGATCCCTCACGCGGGACCACACCAGCGGCGGATCTTGCCCTGAGCGGCGCAGATCCCTAGCATCGGCCCGCGCGAACGTCGCGTCCGGAGCACAGGGGTGAGAGATGCGCGGGAGCCGCGTGCTGGTCAAGGTCGTCGCCGCGCTCGCGGTCCTCGGTGGGGCGGCGACGTCGCCGGCCCTCGCCTCCGTGCAGCCAAGCGCACCGACGGTGGCCGCCACAACGGCTCAGGCTGCGGCCGCTTCGGCCGACCCCGTGTGGAGCGCGCCGGTGACGGCCATCCCCGACCGTGGCAAGCCGAGCGACGTGTCGTGCCCGACCGCGACCTGGTGCATGGCCGTCGACCTGTCCGGTCGGGTGACCACCTTCAACGGGACCTCGTGGAGCACGCCGAAGCAGGTCTTTGCCCGCGTCGACGGACAGAACCCGGGCGTCCGGGCCGTCTCCTGCCCCACGACGACGTTCTGCCTCGCCGTGTCCCAGTTCGGCTACGGCGTCTACCGGTCAGGCACGTGGACGACGGTCCGGTCCGCGCTGGCACCGCTGCACGAGGTCGACTGCTTCAACGCGTACAAGTGCGCGGTCGTCGCCGGCGACGTCGGGTCCGAGGACCGGATCGGCTACTGGGACGGTGACACGCTCACGGGCTTCGTCGACGCGCCGTGGGCGCAGGGCGTCGACGGGGTGTCGTGCCCCACGGCCTGGAACTGCTTCGGCCTCGGCGTGGCGGCGAACGGGTCGGTCATCGGTCTGCGCTCGGTCGGACGATCCTGGTCGGCGACGTACGTCGGGGCCGGGCACATCTGGGCGGACTACGACCTCTCGTGCTCCAGCGCGCTGTTCTGCATGGCCACGTCCTACGAGAGCACGGCCTGGACGTGGAACGGGACGTCGTGGCGATCGGCAGGTGCGACCTGGGCCGACCTCGGCCTCAACCCGGTGTCCGTCTCCTGCACCTCCTCGACGTCCTGCCATGCCGCCGGCGAGATGCGGGTGGGCCGTTGGAACGGCTCGACGTGGACCGTTGACCAGCTGACCAACAACTATGGCGGCGGCCTCGTGGTCGACTGCGCCACCTCCACGGCCTGCGTCGTCGTCGACGACCGGGGGCGCTACTACCGCGGGGCTCGCACGACGTGGACGGCCGCTGCCACCTTCGACCCCACGTCCGGCCAGGTCGCCGACCTCTCCTGCCCGACGTCGACGTCGTGCATGGCCACCGACTACTACGGCACCGCCGCACGCTGGACCGGCGGCACCTGGACGGCTCCAACGCGTCTCGGAACCCTCGCCTCGGCGGTCTCGTGCACCTCCGCCACGTGGTGCATGACGGTCGACGCCCAGCAGGGAACCTCGAGAGTGTGGTCCGGGACGTGGCAGCCCGCGGTGGTGTTCGACGACCTCAACGTCCACTGGCCCTCGGCCTGCGCGGCGACGACGGCGTGCTTCACCTTCCAGGGCGGTGACGTGCGCCGCTGGAACGGCAGCACCTGGGCCCGGGCCACGACGCTCTTCACGACCAGCGAGGACGTCCGGTTCGCCTGCCGGAGCGGCTTCTGCATGGTCATGGCCGCCGATGGTCAGTTCCGCACGTGGAACGGGAGCTCGTGGTCGGCCGCCCGCCGTTCAGGACTGGTCCGGACGACCCTCCTCAGCTGCGTGTCGCGCACCTCGTGCATGGTCGTCGATCAGAACAACACCTACTCGACGTTCGACGGCACCGCATGGTCGGTCCGACGCACGATGCCGGACTCCATGAGCAGCATGGCGTGCCAGACGAGCACCCGCTGCCTGGCCACCACGTCGGACGGCGTCGTCTACGTGTGGAACGGCGTCTCGTGGGCCCAGTCGCCGAACCGTCTGTCGTTCCAGGCGATCACGATGGCCTGCGTGCCGACGCGGTGCATGGCCGTGGGCAGCGAGGCGTCCAGCTGGACGCTCTGACCGGGCCGGACGGCATACGCCCCCGGAGGATCAGTGCCGCTTGCGGCCGACCTCGACGATGCGCCAGCCGCGCTCGCGCGCGAGCTCTCGCAGCTCACGATCGGGGTTCACCGCGACCGCCTCGCCGACGCGCTCCATCATGGGCAGGTCGCTGACCGAGTCGCTGTAGGCGACGCATCGAGAGAGGTCGTAGCCGCGCTCGGCCGCCAGCTTCTCGATCTCGATGACCTTGCCTGCGCCGTAGCAGAACTCGCCGGTCAGGTGCCCGGTGTAGCGGCCCTCCTCGTCGAGCTCGCTGCGCGTGGCGACGGCGCCCTCGAGCCCCAGCGCGGTCGCGATGCGGCTCACGAGCTCGATGGGGGAGGCCGACACGACGATGCGGTCGTGGCCGGTGGCGCGCGCCTCGGCGAGCAGGCCCATGGAGGCCGGGATGGCCTTGCGCACGATGCCCGGGGTGATCGCGTCGGTGAGGTGGATGATGTCGGACTGCCGGATGCCGGCCACCGCCCGGAGGATGCGCTCGCGCAGGGCCTCCGATCCCTCGTCGGTGGATCCCTTGCGGTGGAAGGAGATCGCGTTGACGGTGTCCTTGACGAGGTCCTTCCACGGCACGTGACCGCCACGGAACGCGGCGATCGCGAGCGGGTAGTTGGCGGAGCCTCTGATCAGGGTGCGGTCGAGGTCGAAGAAGGCGGCCGTCGGCACCGGTCGTGCCCCCGCCTCAGCCGACACGGGCCACCATCGGCAGGGCGGGACGCCGCGGCGGGACCGGGGCGTTGACGGCGCGGGCGGCGTTCTTGGGCAGCGGTCGCGGCCGGTTCGGCAGGGCGAGACGGAAGACCTTGGCCCATGCCTGGTAGACCTGCTTGGGGAGCGGGCCGGTCGTGTACGGCAGGCCGTAGCGCTCGCAGATCTCGCGCATCTCGACGGCGACCTCGTGGTAGCGGTTGCTCGGCAGGTCGGGGAAGCAGTGGTGCTCGATCTGGTGGCTGAGGTTGCCGGTCATGAGGTGCATCAGCTTGCTGCCGGAGATGTTGGCGGAGCCGAGCATCTGGCGGATGTACCAGTCGCCGCGGGTCTCGCCCTCGATCTCCTCCTCGGTGAAGGTGTCGACGCCGTCGGGGAAGTGGCCGCAGAAGATGACCGAGTGCGCCCAGACGTTGCGGATGGCGTTGGCCGTGAAGGTGCCGATGAGCGCCTGCTTGCCCGAGCCGAAGGGGACGGCGGCGAGCGGGGTCGCGGCGTAGTCCTTCGTGAACTGGCGAACGACCTTGCGGCCCATGGCCTTGAGGTCCTTCTTGAGGTCGTCCTTGGACTTCTCGCCGTCCTTGACCGCCTCGAGCTCGAGGTCGTAGATGGCGATGCCCCACTCGAAGAACGGCGCGAGGATCATGTTGTAGAGCGGGTTGCCGAGGTTGCCGGGGTGCCACGGCTGGTCCTCGTCCATGCGCAGGATCGAGTAGCCGACGTCCTTGTCCTTGCCCAGCACGTTGGTCCACGTGTGGTGGAGGTCGTTGTGCGTGTGCTTCCACGCGGCGGCCGGGGTGACGAAGTCCCACTCCCACGTCGTGGAGTGGATGTCGGGGTCGCGCATCCAGTCCCACTGGCCGTGCAGGACGTTGTGGCCGATCTCCATGTTCTCGAGGATCTTCGCGACGCTCAGCATCGCGGTGCCGGCGACGAACGCCGTCCGCTTCTTCGAGAAGAGCAGGGTCGCGCGGCCGGCGACCTCCAGGGTGCGCTGGACGCGGATGACGCGGCGGATGTAGGCCGCGTCGGCGGCACCGCGCGTCGCGATGACGCGGTCGCGCAGGGCGTCGAGCTCTCGTCCGAGCTGCTCGACGTCGGCGTCGCTGAGGTGCGCGGCGGCACTCGGTCGCTTGGCGGGGCCGCCGGACGCCGCGAGGACCGGCTTCCGGTTCCGGGTCATCGGGGCGGTGCCCTCGGCGACACCGGTGGCGGCGGCCTCGAGGGGCGTCGTCGTCGGTCGGTTCGTGGTGGCTGTCATGGTGGTTCCCTTCTCAGATGTCCAGGTGGACGGGTCCGGCGGCCGCGTTGACACAGGTCTGGATGAGCTCTCCCTCGTCACCGTGGACCTCGCCGGTGCGCAGGTCACGGACCTTGCCCGCGACGAGCGGGACGAGGCAGCTGCGGCAGATGCCCATGCGGCATCCGCTCGGCATGACGACGCCGCAGTCCTCGCCGGCTTCGAGGAGGGGGACGTCGCCGCCCGCCTCCACTTCCTTGTCGGACTTCTCGAACGTCAGCAGCCCGCCCTCACCGCCGGAGCCCTCGAGCAGGACGGGCGCGAAGCGCTCGATCGTGAGGCCCGCGTGGGTCGCGTCGTCGCCGTCGCGCTCCCACAGCTCGGTGGCCGCGTCGAGGAAGTCGGTGGGTCCGCAGGCGTATGCCGCCCGCTCGCGCCAGTCGGGACAGAGCGTCTCGAGGTCGGTGACGTCCGACAGGTCGAGGCGGCGACCGCCCTCCTCACGCGTGAACCAGTGGCGGACCGTGAGGCCGGGGAACTGGTCGGCGAGCTCGAGCAGCTCGTCGTGGAAGAGCGCGTCGTCGCGGGTGCGCGCCGAGTGGACGAGGACGACGTCGGCGTCGGGGCGGCGGGGCACGAGCGTGCGGATCATCGACATGACGGGCGTCAGGCCGCTGCCGGCCGTCAGCATGAGGAGCGGGCGGGGGTGCTCCGGGAGCACGAAGTCGCCCTGCGGGGTGTCGAGGAAGAGGATGTCGCCGACCTTGGTGCTGCGGGCCAGGGCCGTCGAGACGAAGCCGATCGCCGTGACGGTGATGGCGGGGTCGTGGCCGACGGCGGCCGACAGGGAGTAGCTGCGCCACTGGCGCACGCCGTCGATCTCGACGCCGATGCGGGCCCACTGGCCGGCGGCGTGGGGGTTCCAGCCGCGGCCGGGACGGAAGTGGATGGTCGTCGAGTCGGGGGTCTCGCGGACCACCTTCGTGACGACACCGCGCAGCTGCCGGGCCGAGGCCAGCGGGTTGACCAGATTGATGATGTCCTCGGGCGCGAGAGGGGTCGTCAGGATCGACGCCACACGCCGGAGAGCTCTGATCTGGGTCATGCTTCCATGTTCCCCGCCGAGGGGCTTCCGGATCTTGGGGTGGCGCGTACTCTTTGGAGTAGGAAACTGTTGCGTGACGACAAAAGGCAGGAGACCGAAGTGGCGCACGCCACGTCCGACCCGCCGTGGTTGTCTCTCCCCGCCGAAGTGACGACCGTGCTGCGTCCCGTCGTGACCGACATCGTCGAGGCGATCATCGAGGGCATCCCGCGTGACGTCCCGGTCTACGCGATGCCGATGGAGGGCCGTTTCGGGCAAGGTGTCCGGCGCGGTGTCACGGTAGCGCTCAACCGGTTCCTCGACCTGCCGGGCACCCGCCTCCAGGCGCTGTCCGAGGACGGCAAGTGGGTCTACGAGAACCTCGGTCGGGGGGAGGTGCGCTCGGGGCGCAGTCTCGAGTCCCTCCTCGCCGCCTACCGCTACGGCGCGCGGGTCACCTTCCGCGCGATCTCGCGCACCGTCGACGTGTCCCAGCTGCCGCCGGACGTGCTCCTCTCCCTGGGCGAGTCGCTCTTCGCCTACATCGACGAGCTGTCCGCGGCCAGCGCGCAGGGCTACGCCCAGGAGCAGTCCGAGCGCGCCGGTGAGCAGCTGCGGCTGCGCGGCGAGCTGCTCGAGATGATCCTGCGCGGCGACTCGAGCGACGGCGGCGTGGCGCGTCTCGCGGCGGCTGTCGGCTGGACCCTGCCCGAGGTCGTCGTCGTCGCCCTCGTGCCCTTCCCGCACGTCGACGGGCTGCGCGGCGCGCTCGGCCCCGACGGCCTCGTCGCCGAGCGAGGCACGGACGTCCTCATCGTCTTCCCGTTCGTCAGTCGCAAGGCGCGTCGTCGCGACCTCGAGCGTGCCCTGCGCGGGCGGCGCGCCATCGTCGGGCCGGCGCGCCCGTGGCAGCAGGCAGGCGAGTCGCTGCACCTCGCGACGGCTGCCGGGGCCCACGGCGTCGCGCCCGGACCGGACCGCCCCGACGTGGACGGCGCCCCCGTGTGGGTCGAGGACCACCTCGCCGAGCTCGTCGTCCTCGCCGAGCCGCTCGCCACCGACGACCTCGCCCGCACCCGCCTCGCGCCTCTCGACGGCCTGCGCCCGGCCGTGCGCGAGCGCCTCACCGAGACGCTCCTGTCCTGGCTGCGCCACCAGGGCCAGCGTGCCCCGATCGCGGCCGAGCTCTTCGTCCACCAGCAGACCGTCGGCTACCGCGTGGCGCAGCTCAAGGAGCTCTTCGGCGAGGCGCTCGACGATCCCGAGGTCCGCTTCGAGCTCGAGCTCGTGCTGCGCGCCGGCCACCGCTGAGGTCACCGGGCCGCTCGGGCCGGCCGGCCGGCATACGCCCGGCGGCCAGGTCGTGCGCGACATCGCGCGGCTCGGGTCGTCGCGGCGCAGCCGTGGCCTGGCGGGCTCGCGCCGGACGGGCGGTCAGAGCGTTCGGATCGGGGCGCCGTCGAGGTATGCCGTCACGTCCTCGACGACGCCGGCCCAGAACGTCGCGTAGACGTCACGCGTCACGTAGCCGAGGTGGGGCGTCAGGAGCGTGCGCGGCGCGGTGCGCAGCGGGTGGTCGACGGGGAGCGGCTCCTCGTCGAAGACGTCGAGGCCGACGCCCCCGAGGTGACCGCGACGGAGGGCCGCGAGCAGGGCTCGCTCGTCGACGATCGGGCCACGGGAGGTGTTGACGAGCAGTGCGTCCGGGCGCATGAGCGCCAGCTCGCGCCCGCCGACGAGTCCGCGGGTCCCCTCGGCGAGGACGAGATGGATCGAGACCACGTCGGAACCGGACAGGACGTCATCGAGGGAGGCCGCCCGGACCCCCGCCTGCGCGGCGCGTTCCGGGGTGAGGCTCCGGCTCCAGGCGACGACGTCCATGCCGAAGGCGCGGCCCACCGAGGCGACCTGCGTGCCGATGCGGCCGAGCCCGAGCAGGCCGAGCGTGTGCCCGGCGAGGTCGCGGCCGACCGTCGTCTGCCAGCCGCCCTCGCGCACGGCCGTGGCCTCGGGGACGAGCTGCCGGGCGAGCCCGAGGACGAGTGCCCAGGTCAGCTCGGCGGGGGCGGTGGCGAGGCTCTCGGTGCCGCAGACGGTGATGCCGGCGGCGGTGGCCGCGGCGACGTCGATGCTCGGGTTGCGGCGGCCGGTCGTCACGACGAGCCGGAGTCGCGGGAGCGAGGCGAGCACGGCGGCCGGGAGCGGGGTGCGCTCGCGCATGACGACGACGGCGTCGTAGGGCGCGAGCCGTTCGGTGAGGGCGGCGGCGTCGGCGACGTGGTCGCGGAAGACGTCGACGGTGCACGGCGAGGTCGGGTGGTCGGTGACCCGCGACCAGTCGGCGCTGGACAGGGCCACGCCCTGGTAGTCGTCGAGCACCGCGATGCGCACCCGCCCACCCTATGAGGCCGGACATGCGAGAAGCGCCGCTCTCCGAGGAGAGCGGCGCTTCTGGTGTCTTGCGACCCCGACCGGGCTCGAACCGGCGACCTCCGCCGTGACAGGGCGGCGCGCTAACCAACTGCGCTACGGGGCCTTACTGGGTGGTGCGTGTCGAACTGTACTGCGTATCCCCAACGGGATTCGAACCCGTGCTGCCGCCGTGAAAGGGCGGAGTCCTAGGCCGCTAGACGATGGGGACCTGCCCGACCTATCCGTTGGGACGTCGAAACTATATGGGAGATTCTGGCACCGTCCAAATCGGCTCCGAACCCCTGTCCGGGGCCGGCCGGATCACCGCCGGGACGGCCTCTCGGATCAGCCCTTGGCCCACGCCCGGACCTCGTCGACGGGCCACGTCGTGACGATGCGCTCGGCCGGGATGCCGAGCCGCTCGGCGCGTTCGCAGCCGAGCGACTTCATGTCGAGCTGCCCCGGGGCGTGCGCGTCGGAGTCGATGGTGAAGAGGCAGCCGAGGTCGCGTGCCAGCTCGATGAGCTCGTCGGGCGGGTCGCACCGCTCGGGACGCGAGTTGATCTCGACGGCCACGTCGTGCTCGAGGCACGCGCGGAAGACCTTCTCGGCGTCGAACTGCGACGGCGGACGCTTGCCGCGGTTGCCCGTCACGAGCTGGCCGGTGCAGTGGGCGAGGACGTTGGTGTGCGGGTTGCGCACGGCGGCCACCATGCGGGGCGTCATCTCGAACGAGGGCTGCCGCAGCTTGGAGTGGATCGAGGCGGTGACGACGTCGAGCTGGTCGAGCATGTCGTCGTCCTGGTCGAGCGTGCCGTCGAGGTGGATGTCGACCTCGATGCCCCGGAGGAGCGTGAACGCCTCGCCGAGGCTCGCGTTGATGGCGTCGACACGTTTCAGCTGGTCGGTGAGGCGGGCCCGGCTCAGCCCGTTGGCCACGGTGAGGCGCGGCGAGTGGTCGGTCAGCGCCATCCACTCCTGTCCGAGCTCGACGGCGGCGAGCACCATCTCCTCGATCGGGCTGCCGCCGTCGCTCCAGTTGGAGTGCGCGTGGAGGTCCCCGCGGAGCGCGGCGTAGAGCTCGGCGCCCCCGGTCGTCAGCGGTGCGCCGTGCTTCGCCTCGGCGGAGACGAGGTAGTCCGGCAGGACTCCACGCACCGCCTGGCCGATGATCGCTGCGCTGGAGTCGCCGATTCCCTTGATCTGCTTGAGAGTTCCGGCCTCGACGCGCTCCTTCAGCTCGTCGTCGCCGACGAGCGTGATCGCCTCGATGGTCTTGCGGAACGCGTCGACGCGGTAGCTGCTCTCGCGACCGCGCTCGAGGAGGAAGCAGATGCGTCGCAGCGCGTCGAGCGGGCTGATCGGTGCCTGCGGAGGGGTCGGCTGCTCCATGTCGAGCAGCCTAACCGCGGTGGCCGACGCCGCACCTCGCTACTGCTGCAGGGGCGGCAGCGTGCTCCCGTCGGGGAACTTGCCCGGGGGCGTCGGGGTCGAAGGGACGACCCGGACGATGTCGCCGTACTGCTGTGCGATGAGACCGGGCGAGGAGCCCTCGTCGGCCATGACGAGCACCTGGTCCGCGCGAGCGTCCTGGGTGACGGCGATGATCTCGATCCCCTTGGAGCGCCAGAGCATTCGCTGGTCGACGATCTCCTTGGCGACCTTCTCCTTCTCGGCGAGGGTGTGCTTCATGACGACGAACTCCACATCGGTCGGTGACGGCATCGCCGCGGCCACGAAGGCCTCGAGGTCGGGGTCGTGCCGGGTGACGACGACGGTCACGTGGGCGCCTGCGGGGTCGGCGGCATACGCCCCCGAGAAGACGTCGGGCCAGCGTGCGGCCACGGTGGGCTCGACGGCGGTGAAGGCGTTCGTCTGCGGGGTCGAGAGGGCGCCGAACCAACGCGCGGTGTCGCGAGCGGGCGGCGCCGACGGGACGAGGTCGACGGCCGTCGGGCCCAGGCTGCCGCTCAGGGGGGTCGAGGGTCCGCGGGCGCCGTTGTCGGCCCCGGCGCTCCCGCTCGCGTCCTTCATGACCTCGGGGGCCGAGCCGGCGCTCGCGGTGCTCGACGACGCGCCGTGGTTGCCGGCCGCCCAGGAGGCGCCGACGGCACCCACGACGACGAGCGCGGCGGCGGCGCCGAGCAGCGTGGAGCGCCGGCGTGAGGTGCGGGCCCGCCCACGCATCAGGGCGCGCTGGGCGAAGAGGTCGTCGCGGGGTGGTTCGAGGTCGTTCATCGTGGACAGCGCCTTTCGCAGCTGCAGCTCGCCCTCCTCCGGCGCGGCGCCGGCTCCGCTCGTGGTGTCGTCGCTCATGGAAACGCTCCCGCCCCGGTCAGTGGTGGTTCGGCGAGCCGGTCACGCAGGGCGGCGAGCCCGCGCGAGATCTGGCTCTTGATGGTGCCCTCGGCCACGCCCGTGCACTCGGCGATCTGGGGCACCGTGAGGTCCTCCCAGAAGCGGAGGACGAGGACGGCCCGCTGCTTCTCCGGGAGGTCGCGCAGCAGGTCGGTGAGGGTCATCGCGAGCTCGCGGTCGTGGTCGGTCGTCGCCGGCTCGGGGGCCTCGTCCGTGAGGACCTCGCGGCGCCGTTTGCGCTGGTCGTTGAGGTAGAGGTTCATCATCGTGCGTCTCGTGTAGGCGGTCTCGGCGCCCGTGGCGATGCGGGGCCAGGCGACGTAGACCCGCGCCAGGGCCTCCTGGACGAGCTCGTCGCCATCGGCCCAGTTGCCGCAGAGCAGGTAGGCGCGTCGGCGCAGCATCGTCTGCCGCTCCTCCACGAAGCTGCGGAACGCCGCCTCGTCCCTCCGTCTCATGTGCTCCCGCCGGTCCCGGTCGTCATCGGTGGTGCCGATCGTCTGGCTGTCAGTGTCGTACACCCCCTAGACACAGGGGCACGGCGAACCGTTGCACTCGGGTCTCGATCCGCTGTCGACGGCGTATGCCGGGTGGCTCGGTCGTCGGGGCGTCGCGGGCTCCGAGGAGAGGTCAGGAGACGCGCCCGAGGGCGACGAGCGCGAGCATGAGCGCGGCGATCGTCTCGCCGTCGGAGATGGCGCCGTCGCGCACGAGGCCGATGACCTCGCGGACCGGGACGCGGCGGACCTCGCGGATGCCCTCCTCGGCGCGGGCCGCGGTGTCACGGGCGCCGTGGGCCGGCTCGAGCCCGGTCGCGAGGAAGACGACCTCGGGCGCGCGGCACACGCCGTTGAGGGCGTTCATCGTGCCGACCTGTCGCCAGTCCCGGGCGACGAGACCGGTCTCCTCGGCGAGTTCCCTCCGGGCGGCCACGAGCGGGTCCTCCCCGTCGGTGCCACCGGCCGGGACCTCGACGGAGGTGCCGACGGTGTGCCGGTCGACCGTGACGAGGACGACCTCGTCGGCGTCGGTGAGGGCGACGACGAAGACGGCGGGGCGTTGCAGCTCGATGACCCCGTAGATGCCGTCGGTACCGTCGGGCCGGGTCACGGCGTCCTCCCGGACCCGGATCCACGGGTTCTCGTAGACGACCGTCGTCGCTCGCACGGGCCAGCTCACGAGGGGTCTCCGGAGTGCATGTCCCGATCGTGCCACCCACCCATCGGGTGAGCGCCCCGCCCCAGCCGTTGCGAGCAGCGGTCAGTCGAGGAGCGTGATGAGCACGACGGCGCGGCCGGCCGTGCCCGCGCGCACTTCGTCGAGGGTCGGGGGCCGGTCGACGTTGACCTTGAGCGCCACGCGGTTGGCGCGTCTGGGCCCGAGCTCCTCGAGGAGCCGGTCGAAGATCTCCGCGACACGGTCGGGATCCTCCTCGAGGACGGCGTGCGCGCGGCGGCGACGGCCGTCGATCGTCACCTCGAGGTCGGCGCCGCCGCGCAGGTTGGCGCGCCACGCGCCGCCCCCGTAGGTCATGAGCTGCCCGTCGAGCTCGTGGCGGCCGACGGGGACGTCGTAGACGCGGCCGGAACGCCGTCCGGTCACGTGCAGCACCAGCAGGCCCTTGCTCGCGATGCCGTGCAGCGGCGACGACAGGAGCCATCGGAGCACCGGGTTGACGATCTTGACCATCGCGGCGGGGGCCAGGGCCTCCTCGACCGCGGGCTTCGACGGGTCGGTCACGACCTCAGCATGGCACCGCCCGGCGGATGCAGGACGGCGATCGCCGAACCCGCCCCCGTCCCACTCGAGTGAGCGCGTAGTCCCACTCGAGTGAGCGCTGGGTCCCACTCGAGTGAGCGCTGGGTCCCACTCGAGTGAGCGCCTCGTCCCATCTCAGGCGGCTCGCTCGAGGGCGAGGAGGCGCTCCTTGGCCGGCAGGCCACCGAGGTAGCCACCGAGCGAGCCGTCCGAACGGACGACCCGGTGGCACGGCACGACGATGGGCAGCGGGTTCGTCGCGCAGGCGGAGCCCACGGCCCGCACGGCCCGCGGGCTGCCGGACGCCACGGCGACCTCGCCGTAGCTCTCGGTCGAGCCGTACGGGATCTCGCTCAGGTGTCGCAGCACGGTGAGCCGGAAGCCGCGTGCCAGCCGCAGGTCGAGCGGGACGTCGAAGCCCTGCCGACGGCCGGCGAAGTAGTCGTCGAGCTCGCGGGCCAGCGGGTCGAGGCGGTCACCCCCGCGGAGGATCCGCGAGCCGACCGACGACCCGAGCGACTCGAGAACCCGGTCGTGGTCCTCGGTCTCGAAGGCCACGCGTACGACCCCGAGGTCGGTCGCGGCGAGCAGGAGCGAGCCGACGGGGGAGTCGAGGCGGCGGTAGGTCACGTCGACGGCAGCCTCTGCGGAGGCGCGGTCGACGAGGAGTGCATGGAGGGCCGCGAGGCGCTCGGCCTCGCCGGTCGTGGGCTCCGTCAGGAGCTGGATCGGATTGTCAGACATGGGTGCTCACCCTTCCGTCGGTGGCGTACGTGGTCCGGAGCCGCGCGATGCCGTCGGCCGCCGCGCGGCGTGCTGCCGCGGGCGTGCCGCCGACGATGCGGGCGACCTCGGGGTGGGGCAGCCCGGCGACGTGGTGGTAGGCCACGCAGAGGCGCTGCTTCTCGGGGAGTGCGGCGACCGCCGTCCAGAGGTCCCTGTCGGGCAGGGCCTCCTCCGGCTGGTCGACGCGTGGGGCCGCTGCGTCGGGCACCGCCGCGACCGGGACCGCGTGACGGGCGCCCGCACGGGCGACGTCGACGGCCTTGCGGTGCGCGATGGTGACGAGCCACGCCCGGACGTTCGCGTCGTCGGGCAGGTCGGGCCAGGCACGCAGGGCCGAGAGGAAGGTCTCGGACCACGCGTCGTCGGCCTCGATGGGGCCGAGCACCGCGCGGCAGACGCGCAGCACCACCGCCCCGTGCTCGGTGACGGCCTGCTCGAACGGTCGCTTCATGCCCTGTAGACGCTCCGGCCCGCGGAAGTGTGAGGTCCCCAGTGTGACGGACGGGTCGAGCGGGCCACTCGAGTGGGGCTGGGCGCTCACTCGAGTGGGGCGGGGCGCTCACTCGAGTGAGGTTGGGCGCTCACTCGACGGTCGAGTGAGCGCTTCGTCCCCGTCGAGTGAGCGCTTCGTCCGTGCGTCTCGGACGACCGGGGTCAGAAGAGGCGGCCGGAGTCGGCGGCGGGGGGTTCCTCGAGCGCGAGGAGGAAGCGCTTGCGACCCAGCCCGCCGGCATACCCCACGAGGGAGCCGTCGGCGCCGATGACGCGGTGGCACGGCACGACGACGGCGATCGGGTTGCGGCCGTTGGCCGTGCCGACGGCCTGGGCGAGGTTGCGGTCGCCGAGCGCCCGGGCGAGGTCACCGTAGCTGCGCGTCTCTCCGTAGGGGATCTCGCGGAGCAGCGCCCACACCTTCTGGTGGAAGACGTCCCCGCGCGGCGCGAGCGGCAGGTCGAACTCGGTCAGGGCGCCGGTGAAGTACGCGGCGAGCTGGACCGCCGCGGCCGCGAACGGCTCGTCGGCGGGGTCACCGACCTCGCCGAGGACCTCGGGGTCGTCCGGGCGGTACTTCGCGGCGTCCATGAGCAGGTGCGTGATGGCGCCGTCCTCGGCGACGACGGTCAGCTCGCCGATGGGCGAGGGCAGGACGACGTGCGCACGGGTCATGCCGGGTCGTCGCCTCGCGTCGCCGCCCCGTGGGACGCGACGATGTCGTCGTGGGTCGGGATGGGGAACTCGGCCGCGTAGTCGCCGTAGGCGCGGGGGTCCTCGGACGGCTCGAGGTGACAGGTCAGGGCGATCTCGCCGAACTCGCGGTGGACGGCCTCCTCGACCTCCTCGACGAGGTCGTGTCCCTGCTGCACCGTCCATGCGCCGGGCACGAGCACGTGCACCTCGGCGAAGCGGTGGTGGCCCGAGACGCGGGT
Organism: Terracoccus sp. 273MFTsu3.1; assembly: GCF_000383675.1. Taxonomy (GTDB): domain Bacteria; phylum Actinomycetota; class Actinomycetes; order Actinomycetales; family Dermatophilaceae; genus Terrabacter. The sequence goes on from NZ_KB911820.1 coordinate 1,111,559, forward strand.
GCGCAACGCGTGGAAGTGGACCTCACGCGTGACGAACCGGGCGAGGATCTCGGCGATCGCGCTGTTGTCCGCCTTGGGCATCGAGATGTCCATGAGGCCCTCGGTGGACTCGCGGATGAGCTTCCAGCCGGTCCAGACGATGTTGATGCCGACGAGGAACGCGATGACGGGGTCGAGACGAGCGATCCCCGTGAGGGCGACGAGCACGACGCCGACGACGACCCCGGCGGAGGTCCAGACGTCGGTCATGAGGTGCTTGCCGTCGGCCGTGAGCGTCAGCGAGCGGTAGCGGCGCCCGGCGCGCAGCAGCACGACGGCCACGGCGCCGTTGACCGCCGAGGCGACGACCGAGATGGCGAGGCCGATGCCGACGTTCTCGATGGGCTGCGGGTGCAGGAAGCGCTCGACCGCGGTGTACATGATGACGAGGGCGGCGACGAAGATCATCATCCCCTCGACCGCCGCCGAGAAGTACTCGGCCTTGGTGTGGCCGAAGTGGTGGTTCTTGTCGGCGGGCATCGCAGCCACCTTGAGCGCGATGAGCACGGCGATGGCGGCGACGAGGTTGACGACCGACTCGGCCGCGTCGGACAGCAGTCCCACCGAGCCGGTGATGCGCCAGGCGATCACCTTGAGCGTGATGGTGACGATCGCGGCCGCGATGGAGAGGTAGGCGAACCGGCTCAGGTCACGGGTCTGGGGCGCGCGGTCGGACGGCGTGGACGCTTCGGGCTGGTCTGCCGCGGGACTCGGGTTCGCTGACACCACCCCAGTGTCGCAAAAGGCGCCGACGCCCTGTGACCCGCGACCCAGCGCTGGACGTCCGTGGTCCGGATCTGGTGGCGATCGACGGCGACCGGGTAGGGGGAGTGGTATCCGATCGACGGCGAAAGGAGCCCAGACATGGGTATCGCGGACAAGGCCAAGAACATGGGTGAAGACCTCAAGGGCAAGGCCAAGGAAGCCACCGGAAAGGTCACCGACAACGAGCGACTCGAGGCCGAGGGCGAGCGTGACCAGGCCTCGGCGGACCTCAAGCAGCGGGGCGAGCAGCTCAAGGACGCGGGCGACGACGTCAAGGACGCCTTCAACCGCTGACTTTCCGGAGTGGGGTGGGTCGGTCCCGACGGGGGCCGGCCCACTGCTCTGTCCGGTGGCGTCGATGAGGGCGTATGCCGTGCCGCCCGGTCCCGCGGGACGGGGACCTTCGACCCCTTGTCAGCAAGGCGCCCGTCGGTGAGGCTCGTGGGGACGCACGATCGCCGACCCTCGAGAGGCACTGCCGTGACGACGACCCAGACACCGACGACTGCCGCCGTGCCGGCCCCGACCGCCGATGAGATCGCGTCGATGGACGCGTGGTGGCGGGCCGACAACTACCTGACGATCGGTCAGATCTACCTCAAGGACAACGCGCTGCTGCGTCGGCCCCTCGTGCCGGAGGACATCAAGCCGCGACTGCTCGGCCACTGGGGCACCAGCCCCGGGCTGTCCTTCGTCTACACCCACATGTCCCGGGTCATCCGGCACACCGGTCAGCAGACGATCTACCTCACCGGTCCCGGCCACGGTGGTCCTGCGCTCGTCGCGGCCGGCTACCTCGAGGGCACCTACTCGCAGGTCTACCCGAAGGTGACGTGCGACGAGGACGGCGTGCGTCGCCTCTTCCGCCAGTTCTCGGCGCCGGGCGGCATCCCGAGCCACGTCTCCGTGACGACGCCCGGCTCGATCCACGAGGGTGGCGAGCTCGGCTACGTCCTCGTCCACGCGTTCGGTGCCGTCATGGACAACCCCGACCTGCTGGCCCTGGCGGTCGTCGGTGACGGGGAGGCCGAGACAGGGCCCCTCGAGGGATCCTGGAAGGGCATCTCGTTCCTCAACCCGCGGCGCGACGGCGCGGTGCTACCGGTCCTGCACCTCAACGGCTACAAGATCGCCGGACCGACCGTGCTCGGACGCAAGGACCCGGCCGAGGTGCGCAGCCTCCTCGAGGGGCACGGCTACGACGTGCTCGAGGTCGAGGGTGACGACGTCCCGGGCATGCACGAGCGCTTCGCAGAGGCGCTGGCGACGGCATACAGCCGGATCCGTGCCATCCAGCAGGAGGCACGGGCGGACGGCTGGACGATGGGGGAGCGGCCGCGGTGGCCGCTCATCGTGCTGCGCACCCCGAAGGGCTGGACCGGCCCGGAGGAGGTCGACGACATCCCCGTCACCGGCTCGTGGCGCTCGCACCAGGTGCCCCTGTCGGGGGTCAAGGACAACCCGGAGCACCTCGCGGTCCTCGAGACGTGGCTGCGCTCGTACCGACCGGAGGAGCTCTTCGACGAGTCGGGAAGCCCGACCGACATCGTGCTGCAGGCGAACCCGGAGGGCGACCTGAGGATGAGCGCCTCGCCGCACGCGAACGGCGGCGTCCTCAGCACCGAGCTCGACATCCCCGACTTCCGCGACTTCGCGCGGGAGGTGCCCTCGCCGGCGTCGGTCCGGGAGGAGTCGACGCGAGCCCTCGGCGAGCTGATGCGCGAGCTCTACGTGCGCAACCCGACGACGTTCCGGCTCTTCAGCCCCGACGAGACGAACAGCAACCGGGTCGGCGCCGTCTTCGACGTGTCCGACCGGATGACGGCCGAGCGGGTGCTCGAGCAGGACGAGAAGCTCTCGCACGACGGGCGGGTCATGGAGGTGCTCTCGGAGCACTCGTGCCACGGCTGGCTCGAGGGCTACACGCTCACCGGCCGGCACGGGCTCTTCGCGACGTACGAGGCCTTCGCGATGGTGAGCGCGTCGATGACGGTGCAGCACAGCAAGTGGCTGCAGGAGGCCAACAAGCTCGAGTGGCGGGCCAAGGTGCCGAGCCTCAACATCCTCCTGACGTCGACGGCGTGGCGCAACGACCACAACGGCTTCTCGCACCAGGGTCCCGGTCTCATCCAGACGGTGCTCAACGCGCGCGGCGAGGTGTCGCGGATCTACCTCCCGCCGGACGCGAACTGCCTTCTCTCCGTGGCCGATCACTGCTTCCGGTCGAAGAACTACGTCAACCTCGTCGTCATCGACAAGCAGCCACAGCCGCAGTGGCTCACGATGGACGAGGCCGTCGCGCACTGTGCGGCCGGTGCAGGCATCTGGGACTGGGCCGGGACCGACGACGGCGACCGTGACCCCGACGTCGTGCTCGCCTGCGCGGGCGACGTCGTGACGATGGAGGTCGTCGCCGCGGCCCAGATCCTCAAGGAGAAGCTGCCGCAGCTGCGCGTGCGCGTCGTCAACGTCGTCGACCTCATGACCCTGCCGCGGGCGCGCAGCCACCCGCACGGCATGGACGACGTGCGCTTCGGCGAGCTCTTCACCGACCACGTCGACGTCGTCTTCGCCTTCCACGGCTACCACGGCGCCATCCACCAGCTCGTCCACGGACGGCCTGACGCCGACCGCTTCCACGTCCGCGGCTTCAGCGAGGAGGGCACGACGACGACACCCTTCGACATGGTCGTGCGCAACGGCGTCGACCGCTACTCGCTCGTCATGGACGCCATCAACAACGCGGGTCGGCAGGTGCGCGGGTCGAGCGAGGTGAAGGCCTGGTGCGAGGTGCAGCTGGACCGGCACCACGCCTACATCGTTGAGCACCTCGAGGACATGCCCGAGGTGCGTGACTGGGTCATGACGACGGTCGTCGAGGACTGACCGCCCGCCACGACGGCAGCGGGCGTGTGCCGCGCACTCGAGTCGGCGGCATACGTGGTCTCGTCAGTCGCGCCTGGGTGCGAGCACGACCTCGATGCCGTTGTCGCGGAAGGCTTGCAGCGCAACGGGATCGGCGGACTCGTCGGTGACGAGGGTCCAGGTGCGTGGCATGACGGCCCAGGCGTGGAAGGGCGACTGGCCGAGCTTGTCGGCGTGCGCGAGGACGTAGGTGTGCTCGGCCCGGCCCATCATCAGCTCCTTGAGCCGGGTCTGCTCGAGGTCGGCCTCGCAGATGCCGCGCTCGGCGTGGACGCTGTCGGCGCCCATGAACGCCCGGTCGAAGCTGAGGCGCTGGACGGCGGCCTCGGCGAGCGGCCCGACGAAGGCCTGGCTCAACGGCCGCAGCCGGCCGCCCAGGGCGATGACGTCGATGCCGACGCTGTCGGCGAGGGTGCCCATGGCGCTGATGCCGGCGGTGACGACGGTCAGCTCGGTCAGCTCCGGCGTCTTGGTGATGGCATCGGCGAGCGCGCCCATCGTCGACCCGGCGTCGAGGAGCACCGTCTCGCCTGGCTCGATCTGGTCGGCGGCCCAGCGGGCGATGTCGCGCTTGGCGGCGTGCGCCTCGCCGAGACGCTGGCGCAGCGAGGCCTCGGGGTGGTGGGCGAGGCTCATGACCCCGCCGTAGGTGCGGGCCAGCTTGCCCTGCGCGGTCAGCTTGGCGAGGTCGCGCCGGATCGTCGACGCGGTGACGCCGAGCTGGTCGGAGAGCTCCTCCACGCTCGCGAGCCCACTGGTGGTGGCGAGGCGGACGATCTCGCCCCGACGCGTCTGTGCGGTGTGCTTCGCCACGCTGGGCACCTTAGGCGTCCACGGGCCGTGGCGCCATCTCCGCGCCGAGGCGCAGCGCCTCGATCATCGAGCGGTGGTCGGCGATGCCGGTGCCGGCGATGTCGAAGGCCGTGCCGTGGTCGACCGACGTGCGGATGACGGGCAGACCGATCGTCACGTTGACACCCGCCTCGAGGCCGAGCACCTTGACCGGGCCGTGGCCCTGGTCGTGGTACATCGCCACGACGAGGTCGTAGTCGCCGCGACCGGCGAGGAAGAAGAGCGTGTCGGCCGGCAGGGCGCCGTGCACGTCGATGCCGTCGGCGCGGCAGACCTCCACGGCGGGGTCGATCTTCTCGGCCTCCTCGCCGTAGCCGAAGAGGCCGTTCTCGCCGGCGTGCGGGTTGATGCCGCAGACGCCGATCTTCGGGGTCGGGTTGCCGGCGTCGACGAGGGCCTTGTGGCCCCGGCGGATGACCCGCTCGACGAGACCGGGCTCGATGCGGTTGACGGCATCGATGAGGCCGATGTGGGTGGTCACGTGGATGACCTTGACCTTCTCGGTCGAGAGCATCATCGAGACCTCGGGGGTGCCGGTGAGGTGGGCGAGCAGCTCGGTGTGGCCGGGGAACACGTGTCCGCCGGCGTGCAGCGCCTCCTTGTTGAGCGGGGCGGTGCAGATGGCCTGGACCTTGCCGGCCATCGCGAGCTCGGAGGCGACGCGGATGTAGTGGTAGGCGGCGTCGCCGGCGACGGCCGACAGCTGCCCGAAGGGGAGGTCCTCGGGCAGCAGCGCCAGGTCGATGACGTTGATGCGGCCGGGGATCTCGCTCGCCTCCTCGACGTCGTCGATGGTGACGATGTCGACGGGGACGCCCGCGATGGCGGCGGCCTGCTTGAGACGCAGGGCGTCGCCGACGACGACGACGCGCGCCATCGTGGCCACGTGCGGGTCGGCCAGGGCCTTGACGATGATCTCGGGGCCGATGCCGGCGCCGTCTCCCATGGTCACGGCGATGCGGGGAAGGGCGACGCTCATGAGTTCTCCTCGGTGGTCGCGCCGGGGGTGGCGCGGGGTGCGGTGGTGGTCGATGAGGTGCGGTGGGACGAGGCCTGCGGCGGCGCGGTGGTGGGCCCCAGCAGGTGCTCGACGACGCGGGCGAGCGAGGTCGGGTCGCCGAAGCTGCCCGGGCGCGTGACGACGAGCCGCCCTCCCGGGCGGCGGCTCACGACGGTGCCGGTCTCGACCTCGGCGACGACGTCGAGGTCGTGCACGTCGAGGCGGTCGAGGACGGCGCGGGCGGTCTCACCGCCGGAGAGGAACGCCGCGTCGAAGCGGTCGAGCACGGGCGAGACCGCGGCGGCGAGGGACTCGGTCAGGGCACGCGACCGGCTGGGGTCGGCAGGGGCCGTGGGGTCGAGCGCCACCACGACGACACCCTCACGGGGGCGCTCGGCGAGCTGGGCGCATACGGCCCCCGGGTCGAGCCGGAGGCGGTCGGGCTCCAGCAGGATCGTGTGCGTGGAGCGCGCCGTCGCGAGCCGCTCGAGCTGGGCCGGGAGTCCCGGCGCGCGCGAGCCGAGCACGATCAGCACGGATCGGACGGACCCGACCGACCGGGCGGACTGCGCGGACGGTGCGGACGGCGTCGTACCCTCCGTCTCGGCGCCGCGGACCTCAGCGGGTGCGTGGTCAGTAGCCTGGCCCGCCAGGCGAGGTCCGCGGCCCTGGTCCGGCGGGAGGGCTCGGACGGCGGCGTCGGCGAGCGCTCCCGACCCGACGAGGAGCGTGCGGCCGTCCTGCCCGGCGCTCGCGGCCACGGCGGCGGCGTGGACGACATCGAGGTCGGCGTCCGTCACGGCGTCGCAGACCGCGACGAACCCGGTCCGGGCGGCCTCGTCGAGGGCTGCGGTGACCGCCTCGACGCCGCGCAGCACGGTCGTGTGCGGGACGAGCACCGTGGCCAACGGGTGCAGCGCCGCCGCCACCCGGTCCGGAGCCGGGGTCGGCTCGACGGCCCACAGGTCGGTGTGGTGGAGCGGCGTGCCACCGACGTGGAGCACGCCGTCGACGACGACGCGCTCGAGCGCGGGATTGGCGACGGCGACGACAGGGGTGCGCTGCAGCTCCTCGGCGAGCGCGGCGACCTCCGCGGCGAGGTGACCCCGGAGCAACGAGTCGACCTTCTTGACGACGACCGGTGCGGTCGTGACGAGGGCTGCGGCTGCGCGAACCGCGCGCATGGCGTCCGCGTGGGGGAGACGGCGCGAGTCGGTGTCGACGGTGAGGACGGCGCGGGGGTCGTCCCCGACGCCCGTGGTGCTCGCGTCGGGCCGGTGGCCGGCTGCACGCGCGATGTCCGGTGACAAGGTCGAGAGGACAACCGTGCTGCGCGAAACACGCACGAGTGCGTGTGCTGCGCACTCTGCGGCGCCGCTCAGGTCGTCGGCGACGATGCCCAGGGCGAGTGCAGTCACGGTCTCCTCCTCACGGTACTTGTTGCGCGTGTACGGCTGTGCGACAAGGAGATTGGCGACCCTGCCGGTGGGGGCGAAGGGTGCCGCGGTGCTCTCCGAGAGCGCACTGGACGGCATACGACCAACCGTCCCTTCACAAAAAACGCTACAGGTATTGCGCGAATCGCGCAATGGTGCGAAGGTGGTTCAACCCGAGGGGCGCAGCGTGCGCCGCCGACGGGGAGGCCACCGCTCAACGAGGAGTCCCGATGCCCCAGCAGCCCGCTCTGCTTCCCACGTCTGACCAGCCGACGCGGGAGGTCTCGCGTCGCTCGATCCTCAAGCTCGCCTCGCTGGCCGGCGCCGGAGCGCTCTTCGCTCCCGCACTCGCCGCCTGCGCCGGGCCCAAGTCCGCCACCACCGCGAGCACTGCCGGGGCAGGGGCTGCGGGGGGCACACTGAGCATCGTGCTCAACCGCAACCTGGTCAGCCTCGACAACAAGCTGAACCAGTACGACGCGGCCGTCACCGTGCAGCGTGCCGTCCGCGAGGCCCTGACGAAGATCGGCGACAAGCTGACCCCGGAGCTCGTCCTGGCAGAGTCGTTCGAGCAGACCAAGCCCACCGAGTGGACGGTCAAGCTGCGCAGCGACATCCACTACTCCGACAAGTCGAAGGTCACGGTCGAGGACGTCGAGACCGCGCTCAAGCTCTACTTCGAGGTCAAGGCGGGCTACGTCGCCTCGCAGTTCCCCGAGCAGCCCACCTTCACCAAGGTCGACGACACGACCTTCACCCTGACGACCAAGAGCCCGGTCGTCTCGCTCAACTCGCTGATGTCCAACATCCTCATCACCCCGGCCAAGGACAACAAGGCCGAGGAGCTCGGCACCGGCCTCGGCACCGGACCGTTCACCATCGCGAGCGCCGACTCCGGCACGGGCACCTACCGCCTCGTGCGCAACGACAACTACTGGGGCACGCCGGCCAAGCTCGAGACGGTCAACGTCAGCTACCAGGAGGAGGAGGGTGCGCGTGTCATCGCCATCACCTCCGGCCAGACGGATGTCATCGACACCATCACGCCCGAGTCCGCGACGTCGCTCAAGACGAACTCCGACATCGACGTCATCGAGACGCCGGGCACGCGCCTGATCCACCTCTTCTACAACTTCCGCAAGCCGGCAGGCAGCCCGCTCGCCAACCCGAAGGTGCGCGAGGCGCTCACCTACGCCGTCGACCACGAGTCGCTCATCAAGGCGCTCATGAACGGCCAGGTCACCTCGGCCGAGGGTGTCGTCCCGACGACCCTCGCGGGCTTCGCCAAGACGGGCGACTACACCTACGACCCCGCCAAGGCCAAGCAGATGCTCGCCGACAACGGCGCCTCCGGGCTCAAGGTGCGGATCATCTGGGAGGACTCCGAGTTCGCCGGTGCCTCGCGCGTGCTCGAGGCCATCTCGCAGATGTTCGCGGCCGTCGGTGTCACCGCCGAGCTGAAGATGATCCCCAAGGGTGGCGAGATCAACGCCTGGCGTCGCGGCGAGGCCGGTGACTGGGACATCCTCGCCAACGGCTACGGCAACCAGACCGGGCTCGCCCTGACCAACCTGCAGGGCCAGTACGGCGGCACGGCGGAGAAGGAGAAGACGCGCGACACCTACCACGGCTTCGTCGTCCCCGAGATCACCGCGCTGCTCGACCAGGCCGCCGCCGAGTCCGACGAGGCCAAGCGCAACGACCTGCTCAAGCAGGCCCAGGAGAAGATCTGGGCGCAGTGGCCGGCCGTGTGGGCCTGGACGCCCAACAACGTCCTCGCCAAGCGCAAGCGCGTCCAGAACCTCAACCTCCGGGCGACGAACTCCTACGACCTCGCCGCCGTGACCGTCTCCGGCTGATCCCAGCCGACCAGACCAAGGTGATCCCATGCTCACGTACGTCCTCAAACGAGTCGGCCAGACGGTCCTGACGGCCTTCCTGGCCGTGGCGACCGTGTTCGTCCTGCTCCGCATGGCCCCGGGCGACCCCGCGGCCAACTATGCGCCGCCGAACCCCAGCTCGGAACAGCTCGAGGCGATCCGCCAGCAGTTCGGGCTCGACCAGCCGATCCCCGTGCAGTTCTGGACGTTCCTGCAGCACCTGTTCCAGGGTGACGTCGGCACGTCGTTCTTCTTCAAGCGCCCCGCGCTCGACGTCGTCCTGGAACGCCTGCCCTACACGATCACCCTCGCGGTCGCGGCGATCGTCGTCACGTCGGTCGTCGCGATCCCGCTGGGGGTGTGGATGGCGCGCCGCAACAACACGGCTCCCGAGCTGGGGGCCAACATCGGCACCATCGCCGGTCAGTCGATGCCGGACTTCTGGATCGGCTTCGTGCTGCTCATCCTCTTCGCGGTGAACCTCCACTGGTTCGCACCGTCGGGGTTCGACTCGGCCACCTCGATCATCCTGCCGACGCTCACGATCGCGATCCTCCAGATCGCGCTCATCTCCCGGCTCGTGCGCCGGGAGATGGTCGTCAACCTCGCGTCGCCCTACCTCACCGTCGCCCGGTCCCGCGGCGTCTCCGAGCGGGCGCTGACCTGGCGATACGCCTTCGCCAACGCCGCCCTGCCGGTCGTGACCGCGCTGGGCACCCGCTTCGCGGCGATGCTCAACGGCGTCGTCATCGTGGAGGTCGTCTTCAACTGGCCGGGCGTCGGCGAGCTCGTCGTCAACGCGCTCAAGCAGCGCGACTTCCCGCTCATCCAGGCGACCGTCCTCGTCACCGTGCTGCTGGCACTCGCCGTGCAGCTGCTCGTGGACCTGCTCTACCCGCTCATGGACCCGCGGGTCCGACTCGGAGAGGCCAGCTCATGACCACCTCGACGAACCTGCCCGGCCACCCGCAGGTGCCGAACCTCGCCGAGGTCCCCGGCTCCATCCTCGGCCGCGACTCCGCCGTGACGAAGGTGCTGCTGCGCCGGTCGGCGGCGGCACGCCGGGCCCGCTACAGCACCGTGAAGATCTGGGTCGGGGCGGTCTGCGCCGGCGTCGTCGTCATCCCCGTGGTCCTGGCCAACGTCCTCCCGCTGCCCGACCCGATCGTCGGCCGGCTCAGCGAGTCGTCGCTGCCACCGTTCAGCGCGGGTCACCTGCTCGGCACCGACCCCAACGGCCGCGACCTGCTGTCGCGCATCCTCCACGGCGGCCAGACGTCCCTCGTGATCGGCTTCCTCGCGATCTTCGTCTCGGGCCTCTTCGGCATCGTCGCCGGAGCCGCTGCCGGCTACTTCGGCGGCTGGGTCGACACGATCATCTCGCGACTGCTCGAGGCGCAGATGGCACTGCCGCTGCTGCTCATGCTGCTCCTCGTCGTCGCGCTCTTCGGCCCGTCGATCCCCGTCATCACGCTCGTCATCGCCTTCGCCCAGTGGCCCGAGCCGGCGCGCATCACCCGCGCGCTCGTGCTCGTCGAGCGGGAGAAGCCGTACGTCGCGGCCGCACGGGTGCTCGGACTGCCCAAGCTGTCGATCCTCAGCCGGCACGTCGTCCCCAACATCCTCCAGCAGGTGCTCGTCGTCGTGCTCCTGCTGCTCGCCCAGGCCGTCCTCCTCGAGAGCGCGCTGTCGTTCCTCGGGGCGGGCGTCCAGCGGCCCTACCCCACGTGGGGCGGCATCATCTCCGACGGACGCGAGCTCTTCGTCACGGGCAAGCCCTGGCTCGTCACCGTGCCCGGCGTGGCCATCGCGCTCCTCGTCGTCGGCGTCAACCTCGTGGGCGACGGCCTGCGCGACCGGGTGCGACGCGCGAAGGGAGACCAGACATGAGAGTCCTCGAGGTCACGGACCTGCAGGTCGAGCTGCTGACCGGGACGAGCGTCGTGCGCGCCGTCGACGGCGTCAGCTTCCACATCGACCAGGGCGAGACGGTGACGATCATCGGCGAGTCCGGATCGGGCAAGTCGACCACGGCGATGGCGATCCTGCGCCTGCTGCCCGACGACCTCGCGGTCATCTCGGGGGAGGCCCGCATCGGTGGCCAGGACGTCACAGGCAGCCGGAAGGTCATCGACAAGCTCCGCGGCCGGGCCGTGGCGCTCATCCCGCAGGACCCCATGACGGCCCTCAACCCGATCCGCACCATCGGTCGGCAGATGACCGAGGCCGTCCGCATCAAGTATCCCGACCTCGGCCGGGCCGAGGCGAAGGCGCGGGCCCTGTCGCTCATGGAGCAGGTGCACATCCGCAACCCCGCCAAGCAGTTCGACGCCTACCCGCACCAGCTCTCGGGCGGCATGCTCCAGCGCGTCCTCATCGCGATGGCGGTCTCGACCGACGCCGACCTCATCGTCGCCGATGAGCCGACGAGCGCGCTCGACGTCACGGTGCAGGCAGGCATCCTCGACCTGCTCCTCGAGCTGCAGGAGCAGACGGGCATCGCGCTGCTGCTCATCACGCACGACCTCGGCGTGGCGAGGCTCATGAGCGACCGTGTCCACGTCATGAAGGCGGGCGCCTTCGTCGAGGGCGGCCCGGTCACCGACGTCGTCGACCACCCCCAGCACCCCTACACCCAGAAGCTGCTCGGAGCGATCCCCGAGCTCGGCCCCTGGGTTGACCCGGGCGCCAGCGAGCCGCTCGTGAAGGAGGCCAGCCATGGCTGAGGACCTGCTCACCGTCAGCAACCTCGTCGTCGAGTACGGCACCGGCAAGGACGTCTTCCGCGCCGTCGACGACGTGTCGTTCAGCGTCCCGCGCGGCGGCACCCTCGCCATCGTGGGGGAGTCCGGCTGCGGCAAGTCGACGATCGCCAAGGCGCTCGTCCGGCTGCTGACGCCGACCGCCGGTGTCATCGACCTCGACGGCACCGACCTCGCCCGACTCTCCGAGAAGCAGCTGCGCCCGATCCGCCACCGCGTCCAGATGGTCTTCCAGGACCCGTACGGTTCGCTCGACCCGCACCTGACCGCCCAGGAGATCGTCGCGGAGCCGATCAGGGTGCGCGGGGAGAAGTCACGCAAGGCCCAGCGCGACAAGGCGGCCGCGCTCATCGAGCGGGTCGGGCTGCCGCGCACGGCCCTCGAGCGCAAGCCCCCGGAGTTCTCCGGCGGGCAGCGCCAGCGCATCGGCATCGCCCGGGCGCTCGCGTCCGGTCCGGAGCTGCTCGTGTGCGACGAGGCGACGAGTGCGCTCGACGTCTCCGTCCAGGCGCAGGTCCTCGAGCTGCTCGCCGACATCCAGGCCGAGACGGGCCTCACCTATCTCTTCATCTCGCACAACCTCGGCGTCGTCCGCGCCATCTCGCAGGACACGGTCGTCATGCGCGCCGGCCGGATCGTCGAGAGCGGGCGCACCGACGACCTCCTCTCGCGCCCGCAGGAGGAGTACACCCAGCGCCTGCGCCGCTCCGCGCTCGAGCCGGGCCTCATGACCGGCATCAAGCCGCGTCACCTCATCCGCCACATCGCCGCCTCCCGAACGGCCGAGACCGAGAAGGCCTCATGACCACCGCAGCTCTCCCGACCACCGACCTGCCGGGTCTCGAGCGACCGCTCTCGCGGCTCGTCCTCGGGACGATGACGTTCGGCGACACCGTCGACGTCGACACTGCACGCACCATGGTCGACACCGCGCTCGACGCGGGCATCACCTCGATCGACACCGCCAACGGGTATGCCGCCGGGCGCAGCGAGGAGATGCTCGCCGAGATCCTCGCCGGGCGGCGTGACGCCGCGACGATCGCCACCAAGGCCGGCATCTACCCCGCTGACGCAGGCGACGCCCCGCTCCTGTCGGCCGCCGGTCTGCGCTCCTCGCTCGAGGCGAGCCTTCGCCGGCTGCAGACCGACCACGTCGACGTCTACTACCTCCACCAGCCCGATCGTTCGGTCCCGATCGACGAGACCGTCGCTGCCCTCGGGGAGTTCGTCAAGGAGGGCACGGTCCGCGCCATCGGCGTCTCGAACTTCTCGGCCTGGCAGATCGGCGACGTCTTCGCGGCGTGCGATGCGCTCGGCACGCCCCGGCCGATCCTCGCGCAGCAGCTCTACAACCTCGTGGCGCGGCGCATCGAGGCGGAGTACTCCGAGTTCGCCACCACGAAGGGGCTCGCGACCATCGTCTACAACCCGCTCGGCGGCGGCCTGCTCACGGGGCGCCACTCCTTCACCGAGTCGCCGGGTGAAGGGCGTTTCGGCTCGTCGGCGCTCGCGTCGATGTACAAGGACCGCTACTGGAACGCCGAGACGTTCGCGGTCATCGAGGCCCTCGGCGCCATCGCGTCCGAGGCCGGCATCACCCTCCCCGAGCTGTCGCTGCGCTGGCTGCTGAGCAAGCCGGTCGTGTCGTCGGTGCTGCTCGGGGGATCCAAACCACACCAGTTGGAGGCCAACATCACTGCTGCACAAGCCGGTCCGCTCCCCGACGACGTCGTCGCCGCGTGCGACGAGGCAGGCCTGGCGATCGCCGGGTCCATGCCGGGGTACAACCGATGAGCGGCGGAGGCACGGCCATGGAGCGCAGCCGTGAGCGGGTGCTCGACTACGCCCGGCGAGTCCGGGCGCGAGAGACGATCCTCGGCTACTGGGTCATCATCGACTCGCCGGTGTCGACCGAGCGGCTCGCTCGGCTCGGCTACGACTACGTCTGCTTCGACGCCCAGCACGGCCTGCTCGACTACAAGGGCATCCTGTCGGGCATGCAGGCCATCGACGCCGGCGGCGAGTCCGTCGGGATGGTGCGCGTCGGCGCGAACGACCCGTTCCTCATCGGCCAGGCTCTGGACGCCGGCGCCGCCGGCGTCATCGTGCCGCTCGTCAACAACGCCGAGGACGCCGCTCGCGCCGTGTCGTTCGCGAAGTACGGCCCGGAGGGTGTCCGCTCCTACGGCCCGATGCGCTCGCAGCTGCGGATCGGCCCCAACCCGGCAGACGCCAACGCGGCAACCGTGGTGCTCGCGATGATCGAGACGCCCCAGGGCCTCGAGAACGTCGAGGCCATCGCCGCGACGCCGGGGATCGACGGGCTCTACATCGGCCCCTCCGACCTGCGCCTCGCCGTCGGCGGCGCGACCTCGACCGACCCCGCTGTCGACGACGTCTTCGAGTCAGCGGTCGACCGGATCCTCAACGCTGCCAAGGATGCCGGCATCGCCGCAGGCTTCCACACGCCGAGCGGTGAGGTCGCCGCCAAGCGCCTCGGTCAGGGCTTCACCCTCGCCACCGTCAGCTCCGACCTCATCCACCTCGAGCAGGCCGCGACGGCCCACCTCAAGGCGGCGCGGGGCGAGTCGTGAGCGTCGCCGGGGCGTCCGCCGAGGTGCTCCCGACCGACGGCGTGCTGCGCCCGCGCGACGGGGGCGGCCACACGGCATACCTCCCCACCCCGACGGTGCAGTGCCACGCGGCCAACCTCGCATGGCTGCCGAACGGCGATCTCGCGTGCGTGTGGTTCGGCGGCACCCAGGAGGGCGTCAGCGACATCACCGCCTACCTGAGTCGTATGCCGTCCGGCGCGGACACGTGGCTCCCCCCGGTGCCGCTGAGCGACGACCCGACGCGGTCGGAGCAGAACCCGGTCCTCTTCACCGCCCCCGACGGTGACGTCTGGCTGCTCTACACGGCCCAGCTCGCCGGCAACCAGGACACGTCGGAGGTACGCCGCCGCGTGTCGCGCGACGGCGGGGACACGTGGGAGGAGCCGACGGTGCTGCTTCCGGCGACCGAGGCCGGTGGGGTCTTCGTGCGCCAGCCGCCCGTCGTGACCGCCGGCGGCCGCATCCTGCTGCCTGTCTTCAACTGCGTCACCGTCCCCGGCGAGAAGTGGGTCGGCAACGAGGACACGTCGAGCGTGTGGTGGAGCGACGACGGCGGCGACTCCTGGACCGAGGCGCCGGTGCCGGGCTCGCTCGGCTGCGTGCACATGAACGTCATAGTGCGACAGGACAATTCGCTCTGGGCCTGCTTCCGGAGCCGCTGGGCCGACCACGTCTGGGAGACGACGTCGACCGACGACGGCCTGACGTGGGCCGAGCCGACCCCGACCGCGCTGCCCAACAACAACTCCTCGATCCAGGCTGTCACCACGGGGGACGGCGAGGTCGCCCTCGTCTTCAACCGGAGCTCCGCGCTCGACGCCACCGAACGCCGCGTGTCCCTCTACGACGAGATCGACGACGATGGCGTCGTCGACGGTCTCGAGGGTCCGGTCGTCGCGGAACCGTCGCCCGAGTCGGCCGAGGCTGCGGGTCGACGGACGGCGTTCTGGGGTGCGCCGCGGGCGCCCATGACGCTGGGCCTGAGTCCCGACGACGGGCGCAGCTGGCCCGTGCAGGTGGACCTCGAGACCGGCGACGGCTACTGCATGTCGAACAACTCACGCGACGGGCTCAACCGCGAGCTGTCCTACCCCTCGGTGCTGCCCGGCCCGGACGGCGACCTGCACGTCGCCTACACCTACCACCGGCGCGCCATCAAGCACGTGCACCTGACCGCCGACGTCGTCGACCGCCTCCGCCGGAGCCCATCCCGGTGACAGCGCCGACGCGGCCCGAGCCGGCCCCCACCCCACCTGACGAGCGCACGACACGCACCGCGGTCGTCACGGGGACCAGCTCGGGCATCGGTCTCGCCATCGCCCACGACCTCGTCGGTGCCGGGTGGCACGTCCTCGGGCTCAGCCGCTCGCGCGGTGCGCTGTCGGACGCCGCCACGTGGGTGCCGTGCGACCTGGCCGACGTGATCTCGACCGACGAGGCCGTGCGCGCGGTGCGCGGGACCGCCACCGGCGGCGTGGACGCCATCGTCCACGCCGCCGGTGTGCAGTACTCAGCCGGCGTCGGCAACCTGCGGCCGGAGCAGGGTGAGCGGATGTGGGCCGTGCACGTGCGCGGCGCCGAGCTCGTCGTGGGCGGCCTCGCCGGCGTGCTCTCCGACGGGGGCCGCGTCGTCCTCGTCGGCAGCCGCACCATGACGGGGGTGCCCGGCAAGAGCCAGTACGCCGCGACGAAGGCCGCGCTCGCCGCGATGGCCCGCGCGTGGGCGGCGGAGCTGGCCCCACGACGGATCACCGTCAACGTCGTCGCGCCCGGACCGACACGGACGGCGATGCTCGACGATCCCAACCGCGCGTCGGTGCCACCCGTCGTGCCGCCCCTCGGCAGGCTCGTCGAGCCGTCGGAGGTCGCCGCCCTGACCCGCTTCCTGCTCGAGCCGACCGGCGCGATGGTGACCGGTCAGACCATCGTCATGTGCGGTGGTGCGTCCCTGCCGTGAGCCGCGCCCGGCGCGCCGGGCGACCGTGCGCGGTCTGCGCGCGTGTGCGCGTTCCCTGCAGGGGTGGGCGTTCCCCGCAGGGGTGCGCGATGCGACCCGCACCCGGGAGTTGGGCGCGCACTCCTGGTGCGCGGCCGCACTCGCGTGGAGGCGGGTGGCGCCGCCGAGCGTATGCCGCGTGGCTGGGCCGCGCCGGAGGCTCGGGCGGGCGAGGGCTCAGGCGGTGACGTTCTCGAGGACGACGGCGAGTCCCTGACCGACGCCGATGCAGATGCACGCGACGCCCCACCGACCTCCGGAGCGCTGCAGGTCGCGCGCGAGCGTGCCGAGGATGCGGCCGCCCGAGGCACCGAGGGGGTGGCCGATGGCGATGGCCCCGCCGTGCCGGTTGACGATGTCGGGGTCGATGTCCCACGCGTCGACGCAGGCGAGCGACTGCGCGGCGAAGGCCTCGTTGAGCTCGACCGCCGACACGTCGGACCACGTGATGCCCGCACGGGAGAGGGCACGCTCGGCGGCCTCGACCGGCGCGAAGCCGAAGTACTGCGGGTCGAGCGCGCTGGCGCCGCGACCGGCGATGCGAGCGATCGGGGCGAGCCCGAGGCGCTCCTGCGCGCCGGCGCTCCCGAGCAGCACCGCGGAGGCGCCGTCGTTGAGCGGTGACGCGTTGCCGGCGGTGACGGTGCCGTCCTCCCGGCGGAACGAGGTGCGCAGGCCGGCGAGGCGCTCGGCCGTCGTGTCCGCGCGGATCGACTCGTCGCGGGCGAGCTCGACACCGGGGACCGGCACGACGAGATCGTCGTAGAAGCCCTCGGTCCACGCTGCGTCCGCGAGTCGGTGCGACCGAGCGGCGAACTCGTCCTGGCGCTCACGGGTCACGCCGTGCCGCTCACGCAGCTGCTCGGTGGCCTCACCGAGCGACACCGTCCACTGCGACGGCATCCTCGGGTTGACGAGACGCCAGCCGAGCGTCGTCGACGAGAGCTCGAGATTGCCCACGGGATAGGGCTTCTCGGTCTTCGGCATGACCCACGGGGCTCGCGTCATGGACTCGACGCCGCCGACTAGCACGACGTCGGCGTCACCCGTCTCGATCTGCCGAGATGCGATGTTCGCCGCGTCGAGGCTCGAACCGCAGAGGCGGTTGACCGTCGTGCCCGGGATGCTCGTCGGCAGACCCGCGAGCAGGGTCGCCATGCGCGCGACGTTGCGGTTCTCCTCGCCGGCGCCGTTGGCGTTGCCGAAGACGACCTCCTCGACGAGCCCCGCGTCGGCGGTGAGGCCGGGGGACCGGTCGACGACCGCGCGCACGACGAGCGCCCCGAGGTCGTCGGGCCGGCTCGCGGCGAGGGCGCCCCCGAAGCGGCCGAACGGGGTGCGGACGGCGTCGTAGACGAACGCGTCGTTCACGGTCGTGACTTCCTGTCGGGGCTGACGGCACACAGCAGGCGCACGCCTGACGTATGCCGTGGCGTCACGCTCGTGGGCCTGTACGGGTTCGGTTGATGGTTGACGGTTGTGTGTCGGTTGATCCTTGACACTCGTTGTTGGTGTTCATTCTGCTCTGGTCTTGGTCAGGGCACCTCCCAGGGGTCGCTTGTTGCGGACGGATCCGGTGCTCTCGCGTCGCACGGTGCGGAGCAGTTCGTTGCCGATCCAGAACTGCAGGATCT
>NZ_KB911821.1 GCF_000383675.1 Terracoccus sp. 273MFTsu3.1
GGAAGGTGTCGACCGTCGGCGTCGTGTGCGTCTCCTGGCAGCAGGTGTCCGTTGGACGACACCGGGCCGGGGAACGCTGCGACGTGCACGTCGGACCGGAGATCCTGCAGTTCTGGATCGGCAACGAACTGCTCCGCACCGTGCGACGCGAGAGCACCGGATCCGTCCGCAACAAGCGACCCCTGGGAGGTGCCCTGACCAAGACCAGAGCAGAATGAACACCAACAACGAGTGTCAAGGATCAACCGACACACAACCGTCAACCATCAACCGAACCCGTACAGCCCCACCGGACAGCCCCACCGGACAGCCCCACCGGACACCGGTGGCAACGGGCGCGGAAACGGTGGGGGCTGGCCGGCGGGGTGCGACCACCGCCGGCCAGTCCTGCACCGAGTGGTCCGCTCGCGGACCGGTCGGCACCCGGACGGTGTTGAGGGGAGAGCACGGGCCCCGGGGGTGGGAGTCGGGCCCGGTGCTCGTCGACCACGAGGGCCGCGCCGTCCGCCGGGCCGCGCCGACCCTTCTCCCGAGAGGGGGCCTGCGGGCCCTGCCCCCAGTGTCCACCCGCCCACGCATGTCTCGTGAGGAAACCGCACAGATCGGGGCAGTCAGGACACCGGCCGTCCGGGCCACGACGTCGCCGGACAGCGGTCGGGGCGGGTCCCGCCGACTCCCCCGGCAGAACCCGCCCCGTCCTCACCCCCCAGCCGGCTCCCCCGCCGGTCCTACCCCGACCCGTCCCCCCACGGTCCTGGTCGGGCTTCTTCCCCCACAGCGACCACTGTGCCGTGCGGACTGCAAGATCGAAACCCCCCAAATGCCGTGGTTTCCGCAAGATTGCCGCAAGCCGGACGACGGGATCCGTCGCGTCACGCTGCACAGGCCCGTCGTTAGGCCCGTCCGTCTTCGTGACCTCCCAAGGCCCCGTGACGGCCCCGGCGCGCAGTAGGTTCCGGCTACTGCACGCTCGGGACCACCACATGGGAGATCACGTATGCCACGCAAGCCCGCCCTGCGCTGGATGGCCGTCACCGCGGCCGCGTTCAGCGTCGTCGCCGCCGGGTCCTCCAGCGCGACGGTCAGCGCCGCCACGACCGGTGCCGCCGCCCACGCCCCCACGGAGGCCTCGCCGGGCGCGGCTGCGTGCGAGGCGGCGCCCGACGTCGCGCGCGTCCGCGCCGGCAGCACCGCCAAGGAGCCGGAGCTCTACTCCACGAACGAGGCGAACGCATACGGCGTCGTCAAGGACGCGCCACGGATGGCCAACGGCAGCGTCCACATCCCCACGGTCTTCCACGTCGTCTCCGACCACGCGCTCTCGGTCGCCGAGAAGGCACGGTGGCAGCGGCTCATCACCGCGCAGATGACGGTGCTCAACGACTCCTACAGCGGCAGGACGGCGCCGGGCGCCGCCGACTCCCCGTTCCGGTTCTCACTGGCGAAGATCGACTACACCGTCAACGCCCAGTGGTACACCGTCACGCCGGGCAAGACCGAGCGCGACATGAAGAAGGCCCTCTACACGGGCAACTCCGAGACGCTCAACGTCTACTCCGCCGACATCGGCGGGGGCCTGCTCGGCTGGGCCTACTTCCCCAAGGGCTACAACAACGGCCGCGACTACATCGACGGCGTCGTCATGCTCGACGAGTCGATGCCCGGCGGGACGGCCGGCAAGTACGCCGAGGGCGACACCCTGACCCACGAGGTCGGCCACTGGCTCATGCTCGAGCACACCTTCAAGGGCGCCTGCTCGGCCAGCGGCGACTTCGTGGCCGACACCCCGCGCGAGGCGATCGCTCAGTTCGACTGCCCCACGGGCGCCGACACGTGCAGCGCACCCGGGCTCGACCCGATCCACAACTTCATGGACTACACCCAGGACTCCTGCATGAACATGTTCACGAAGGGCCAGGTCGAGCGGATGAACGACGCCTGGGTCGCCTTCCGCAAGGTCCCGACGACCTGACCGTCGCTGCCCCGCTCGGCAGATGGCGTATGCCGTGTGCTTCGGACGTCGGAGCCCGCCGGCCTCGTGGCCGGCGGGCTCCAGTGCGCTCGGGTGCGTTCCGTGCGGTCAGAAGCCCGGGAAGATCGCCCGCAGCGCCGGCAGGTGCTCGGCGCCCGTGACGTCGTCGGGGGTGTGCTCGGCGTCGAGTCGGCCGTAGACGAGGCGAACGAGCGACTCCGCGGGCAGCACCACGTCGGTGGCGTCGTCCGAGGACTCTCCTCCGGACGTCGTCGTGGCGTCCTCGTCGACGGGCTCGAGCCGGATCGTGTCCGCGTCGACGTCGAGCCGGAAGCGCCGCTCGGTCCCGTGCGTCCCGACGACGACCGAGGTGGGGGCGACGTCCGCAGACGGTCGGGCGGCGAAGGCGACCGTGCCCGGGAGCCGGTCGACGAGCAGGTCCACGGCCTCCGGCCCCACGGTCGCGGCGGGGTCGAGGACGACCTCGACGTCCCACGTGTGCACGGCGTGCTCGGCCAGCCGGGCGGCGGCGACGCCCGAGAGGTCGGCCGGTCCGCCGAAGAGCTCGACCTCGAAGGGCCAACCGGACGACGCGACCTCCTCGAGCCGGGCGACGAAGCGGTCGTTGGCCACGACGCTCTCGCTGACCTGGTCGGCCGGTGCCATGGCGTCCCACCGCGCCCACACGGCCTTGAAGGCGTCGCCGTCCGGGGCGCTGCCGTCGGCGAGACCCGCGTCGAGGAAGAGACCGAAGATCTCGGCCTGGCTCCCCAGGTGGGACGCGACCTGGGCGATGCTCCAGTCGTCGGGGTAGGCCCTGCTCTCGTACTGCTGCGGCTGGACGCGGTCGAGGACGCCGCGGAGGCGCTCGTGGGACGTACGGACGGCATCGATCCAGGCTGCCTGCGGGGTCATGGCTGGCTCCATCTGCTCTACGGGATAGGTTCTCAAGCGCCAACCGCCCGACGGCGTCCCCGATTCCCGACCGGCCGAGAGACGGACATTGTCCCCATCAGTCACATACGTCACCGATTCCCGAGGCATTTTCGCGGGAACCGCCCCCTGCGCAACGGCTCGACCTATGGTGGTCGAGACCGGCCGGTCAGGACGTGGGGGCGTTCGTGGGGGCCTTCCGGTTGCGGCGGCGCGACCGCCGGGAGAGTGTCGAAGGTGACAGTGGGTGTGCCTCGAGGGGGTGGCTTGACGGTGACAGACGCCAATGAGCGCAGTGGTCCGTTCGTCCTGAACATCAGGATGAGCGGTCGACTCGTGCCCTTCGCGACGATGCTGCTGCTGTTCGCCCTGCTGCCGTTTCTCGGGGGCAGCACCCCCGCGCCCCCGACCGCCTCGGTCGTGCTCGCGGCCGGCTCGCCGGCCGCCGTCCAGGACGCCGCCGCCGTTGTCAGCCAGGCCCGCAAGGAGCTGACCGGATCGGTCACCGGCTCGCCGACGGTCGCCCTGGCCCCGGTCGACTCCGCCTTCAGCGCCGCCATCGGAGGCGGCCTCTTCATGTTCCCGGCCATCAGCCTGGCACCCGCCACGGCCCAGGCCATCGCGGCCCCGATCATCGGCCGCCCGCTGTTCATCCACCCGGTCCCGGGCGGCGAGACCTCGCCCTTCGGACCGCGCATCCACCCGCTCCTCGGTCGCCCGATGTTCCACACGGGCATCGACCTCGCCGCCGCCTGCGGCACCCCGATCCACGCGGCCGCCGACGGCACCGTCATCTACGCCCGGGTCTCCGCGTCGTGGGGTGGACGCACGATCATCCAGCACACCCCGACGCTGAAGACGGCCTACGGCCACCAGTCGAAGTTCCTCGTCACCGAGGGCCAGCACGTCACGCAGGGCCAGGTCATCGGGCTGAGCGGCACCACGGGATGGTCGACCGGCTGCCACCTGCACTTCGACGTCATCGTCAACGACCGCTACGTCGACCCTGCGCCGTACCTCGGCTTCGCGCCGTCGGCCACCGCCTCCGTGCCCTATGCCGTCGTCCCGCACCTCGTGCTCGACCCGGGCGGCCGCGTCATCCGGACCGTCGCCGACGGCGACGTGCCGATCCCCCAGGCGACCCAGGCACCGACCGACACGCCGAGCACGGGTGGTCGTCCGCCGACCACGACCCCGACGACGTCGCAGCCCGGGACCACGACAGGCACGCCGACGACGCGCCCCTCGACGACGACGAGCGCCCCGAGCCCGACGACCACGTCCAAGCCCACGCCCACCAAGCCGTCGCCCACCACGACGACGAGCTCGCCGTCCACGACGGTCCCGCCGACGACCCCGGCTCCGACCGCCCCGTCGACCACGACGACCGCCCCGTCGACCACGACGACCGCCCCGTCGACCACGACGACGGTGGACCCGCCCCCCGTGACCACGAGCGACCCGCCGCCCCCGCCGCCTTCGACATCGGTCGCGCCGAGCGCTCCTGCGGCCGCGCCGGTCGCGGCGGACCCCGCACCGTCACCGACGGCCACGGCGACGGCGACGGCGACCCAGGTGCTCACGGCGGCCACGGAGGTCGCGACCGCGATCGCGACGGCTGCCGACACGTCGACGAACCAGCCGACCGCCTCCTCGACGACGGCGGCCGAGGGCACGCCCTGAGTCCTCCCGCCGTCGGGGCCGTGCCCGTACGTGACGACTGACCGGCCCCGTCTGCGACGGAGGACCGGGTGCGCGTCCGTCGTCGGGACTCCTCACGATTCGAGCACGCTCGGCGCGGAGGGTGCTCGCCGGTGCCCGGAGCCGATAGGTTTCCGGGATGGACGACGTGAACCCCGACACCGCGGCGCCGAGCGATCGCACCCCGGACACGCCTCGTGACCCCATGGTCGTCATCGACGGCGTCAACAAGCACTTCGGTGACCTGCACGTGCTGCGCGACATCAACCTCACGGTCGGCAAGGGCGAGGTGGTCGTCGTCCTCGGACCGTCCGGCTCGGGCAAGTCGACGCTGTGCCGCGCCATCAACCGCCTCGAGACCATCGAGTCGGGCACCATCTCGATCGACGGCAAGACCCTGCCCGAGGAGGGCAAGCCGCTCGCGCAGCTGCGTGCCGACGTCGGCATGGTCTTCCAGTCCTTCAACCTCTTCGCGCACAAGACGATCCGCGACAACGTGACGCTCGGACCGGTCAAGGTCCGCAAGAAGTCCAAGTCCGAGGCGGACCAGCAGGCGACCGACCTGCTCAAGCGCGTCGGTGTCGAGGCCCAGGCCGACAAGTACCCCGCGCAGCTCTCCGGTGGACAGCAGCAGCGTGTCGCCATCGCGCGCTCGCTCGCCATGGGACCCAAGGTCATGCTC
The DNA here is from genome assembly GCF_000383675.1 of Terracoccus sp. 273MFTsu3.1. GTDB lineage: Bacteria > Actinomycetota > Actinomycetes > Actinomycetales > Dermatophilaceae > Terrabacter. Next base: position 5,289 of record NZ_KB911821.1, read on the forward strand.
TTCGACGAGCCCACCTCGGCCCTCGACCCGGAGATGGTCAACGAGGTCCTCGACGTCATGGTCGGCCTCGCCAAGGAGGGCATGACGATGATCGTCGTCACCCACGAGATGGGCTTCGCCCGCAAGGCGGCCGATCGCGTCGTCTTCATGGCCGACGGCCAGATCGTCGAGATCGGCACGCCCCAGGAGTTCTTCACCGCCCCGAAGAGCGACCGGGCCAAGGACTTCCTCGGCAAGATCCTCACCCACTGACCCACCCACCGAACCCACCGAACCCACCACCCACGGGACCTAGCGACAGGGAGCGGCACGCAGCACCGCGTGCCGCGAGCAACCACTCAGGGAGGAACCCAGATGAAGGCACGACGAATCGGAGCCGTGGCCGCGGCTGCGGCACTGGCTCTCACGCTCGCCGCGTGCGGATCCGGTCAGCCCGCCGCCACCGGCGGCGGCGGCGACAGCGGACTCAAGATCGGCATCAAGTTCGACCAGCCAGGCATGGGCCTGAAGAAGGGCAGCGAGTACAGCGGCTTCGACGTCGAGGTCGCCAAGTACGTCGCCAAGGAGCTCGGCACGAGCGAGGACAAGATCACCTGGGTGCAGGCACCGAGCGCCCAGCGCGAGACGCTCATCCAGACCGGTCAGGTCGACTTCGTCGTCGCGACCTACTCGATCACCGACGCCCGCAAGGAGAAGGTCTCCTTCGCCGGTCCGTACTTCATCGCCGGCCAGGACCTCCTCATCCGTGCCGACGACTCGTCGATCACCGGCCCGGACAGCCTCACCGGCAAGAAGCTCTGCTCGGTCACCGGGTCCACCTCGGCCCAGAAGGTCAAGGACAAGTACCCCGGCGTGCAGCTGCAGGAGTTCGGCACGTACTCCGAGTGCCTCCCTGCCCTCCAGACCGGCGGCGTCGACGCCCTGACGACGGACGACACGATCCTCGCCGGCTACGCCGCGCAGGAGCAGTACAAGGGCAAGTTCAAGGTCGTCGGCAAGCCGTTCTCCGAGGAGAACTACGGCATCGGCGTCAAGAAGGGCGACACCGCGATGTGCACGAAGATCACGGACGCCATCAAGAAGATGATCAGCGACGGCTCGTGGCAGAAGTCGCTCGACGCCAACCTCGGACCGGCAGGCTACAAGCCCGGCGCGGGCAACCCGCCCACCCCGGCCGCCTGCTCCTGACTCCTTCCTCGTGCGAGCCGCGGCGCCACGCCGGCGCCGCGGCTCGTGCGGGCCAGATCCCTTGTGCGTGAAGGAGGGACATGCTCGACATTCTCGAGAAATACAACATCCTCGAAGCCTTCTGGATGACCATCAGGCTGACGTTCTTCTCGGCGATCGGCGCGCTCGTCATCGGCACGGTCCTCGCGATCATGCGGGTGTCCCCGGTCGCGGTGCTCCGCCGACTCGGTGCCTTCTACGTCAACACCGTGCGCAACACCCCCCTGACGCTGATCATGTTCTTCTCCCTCGCCGGAGTCGGGATCGTCCTCGAGGTGAGCCTCGTCGACCAGAGCTCCTCCACGTCGCTGCGCGACAACGCGATCCGCTGGGCCATCGTGGCCCTCGCCGTCTACCACGCGGCCTTCGTCTGCGAGGCCATCCGCAGCGGGTTCAACACCGTGCCGCTCGGCCAGGCCGAGGCAGCGCGCTCCATCGGGCTGACCTTCGGCCAGAGCCTGCGTGAGGTGATCCTCCCGCAGGCGTTCCGCGGCGCCATCGCCCCACTCGGCTCGGTGCTCATCGCCCTGACCAAGAACACCACGGTCGCCTCCGTCATCGGCGTCGCCGAGGCGTCGGCCCTCATGAAGGTCATCATCGAGAACGAGACGGCCAGCGTGGCCGTCTTCCTCGTCTTCGCGCTCGGCTTCGTCATCCTCACGCTGCCCGTCGGTGTCTTCTTCACGTCCCTCTCACGTCGACTGGCGGTGAAGCGATGAGTGCCGAGAACGTCCTCTTCGACGCCCCCGGCCCCCGCGCCCGGCGCCGCCACGCGATCCTCACGGCCTTCGGAGTCGTCCTGCTCCTCGCGACCCTCGCGCTCGTGCTGTGGAAGCTCAACGCCCAGGGTCAGCTGACCGCAGCGCTGTGGTCGCCGCTCGTCGACCCCGAGGTGTGGACCTCGTACGTCGTGCCCGGCCTGATCAACACCCTCAAGGCGGCCGCGGTCTCGATCGTCGCCGCGATGGTGTTCGGCGTCCTCTTCGGCATGGGACGCCTGTCCCAGAACGCCGCGATCCGCTGGTTCAGCGGCATCATCGTCGAGTTCTTCCGGGCCGTCCCGGTGCTGCTGATGATGTACTTCCTCTTCCAGCTCTTCGCCTTCAACAACATCTTCGTCGCGAGCCTGAACTCCTTCATGGCGGTCGTCATCGCCCTGACGCTCTACAACGGTTCCGTCATCGCCGAGCTCGTCCGCTCGGGCGTGTACTCGCTGCCGAAGGGTCAGTCCGAGGCCGGCCTCTCGATCGGTCTCACCGCGCCGCAGACGATGCGGTCGATCCAGCTGCCCCAGGCGCTGACGGCCATGCTGCCTGCTCTCGTCAGCCAGGTCGTCGTCATCCTCAAGGACAGCGCGCTCGGCGCTGCGATCACCTATCCCGAGCTGCTCCAGAGCATGCGGGACATGGGCACGGCCTACGCCACGGTCATCCCCGCCTACGTCCTCGCCGCGGCCATCTTCATCGCGCTCAACTTCGGTCTCACCACCTTGGCGGGCCGGGTCGAGAGCCGGCTCAACCGTCGCGGCCGTGGCCCCCGCAGGGGTGCCCTGGCCACCGGGGTCACCGGGGCCGGCACCGTGGACACCCCCACCGACGGCATCGCCGGCGCGGGCGTCCACACCGGTGACGCGACGAACCGCTGACGAGCCGACCAGCACCACCGTGGAGCGCCGCCGGACACCCGCCAGGGGTCCGGCAGCGCTCCACGTCTGCGGCACTGGCAGCGGGCCACCAGCGGGCCGCACGGCAGACGAAGAAGGGCCCCGACACCATCGTGTCGGGGCCCTTCTGCTCGGTGCTCCCCCGATTGGACTCGAACCAATAACCTGCCGGTTAACAGCCGGCTGCTCTGCCAATTGAGCTACAGGGGAATGCTGCTGCGCAACCATAGCAAAGCATCCGGGCGGGCGAGAAATCGGGTTCGGCGCGTCGCCGTCGGTGTCGCGAAGGGCCTCGGACCGCGCCGGGGCGACCCCCTCAGAGGCCCACTTCGGACCGCAGTCGGGCCATGCGCTGAGCCGCCTCCCGGGCCACCTGCGGGTCGTCGAGGTCGGCCCCCTTGCCGGGGATCGTCTGCTCGAGCAGGGCACCGCTGGCGAGGTCCTGACGGATCACGACGCGCACCGTGCGCCGCCCGGCCGTGCGGAACTCGTCGGCGAGCACGACGCTCGCCTGGAGCCGCTCACGCAGGGCCTGCTGGAGCAGCGAGGGCTCGGTCAGGTGCCAGCGCGCCGGGACGCCCCGGTCGACCCACGTGACCGTGAGCCGGGAGGACTCGCCCTGCCACGTGCCGGACTCCGCCTCGTGCCAGGGTCGCCGCCAGAGGAGCCGGCCCTCGGCGTCGACGAGTGCCAGGTGGTAGGTCGTCGCGACGACGTGCGCGTCCGTCGTCTCGTCCCGGGCCCAGGCGAGCACCTGCTCGCCCGGGTCGAGCGGGACGACCGCGCGGACGTCGGGGGGCAGCGCCGGTCGACGCCGCCGCTCGAAGAGTGCCATCAGCCCATTCCCGCCTTGATCGCCGCGAGCTCGCGCTGGAGCGTCTGCAGCTGGATGCCCAGCTCACGCGTGCGCTCGGGCGACGGTGTCTCGGCGTGGTCGAGCCGGCGCATCTCGCTCATCGAGTCGGCGATCTGTCGGGTCAGGGCGATGGTGCGCACCCGGTCGAAGAGCTCGTCGACGTAGCGCGAGGTGGGCAGCCCGGTCGAGGCGTCCATCCGGGTCGGCAGGGTGTCGACGGCGAGCTCGCTGACGAGTCCGGCGACGGGCGACGGTGCGGCCTCGGTGACGGCCGAGGTCCAGGCGCGGGCGTTGCCCTTGTCGCCGCTGTGGTGGGCGATGCGGATGCCGTCGAAGACCGCTCGGTGCGCCGGCGCCGAGAAGGCCTCGGGGGTCAGCAGGTCGATGGCCCCCGGCTTGAAGACCGTCGGGAACTGGAGCAGGACCTGGAGCAGCTGTCGCTCGGCGTGGACGACGGGGTCGCGACGGTCGGGCACCGGCATGCCTCCACCGTCGGCCACGTGCGGTTCGGCGTCGTCCCGGCCGTCACCACGGTCGCCACGATCGCTCCGTTCCGTCCGGGCGTCCTCGTCGACCTTGATCTTGCCGGCCCGGGAGACCTCGGTCGCGACCTGCTCGACGTCGAGCCCGAGCATGCCGGACACCTCGCGGGTGTACTCCGGCCGGAGCGACTGGTCACGGATCGAGGCGATGATGGGCGCGACGGCGCGCACGGCCTGGATGCGCCCCTCGGCCGTCGCGACGTCGAAGCGCTTGATCGTCGTGCGCACCGCGAACTCGAACATCGGGACGGCGTCCTCGATGAGCGCCTGGACGGCCGGATCGCCCCCGGCCTGACGCAGCTCGCACGGATCCTTGCCCGACTTCTCGACGGCCACGAACGACTGCGAGGTCCACTTCTCGTCGTCGGCGAAGGCACGCATGGCCGCCTTCTGGCCGGCGGCGTCACCGTCGAAGGTGAAGATCACCCGGGCCGGGGCGAGACCGGCCTCGTCACGCATGAGGCGACGCAGGGTCTTGATGTGGTCCGCGCCGAAGGCCGTGCCACACGTGGCGACGGCGGTCTCGACGCCGGCGAGGTGGCAGGCCATGACGTCGGTGTAGCCCTCGACGACGACGGCCCGACGGCCCTGCGAGATCTTCTTCTTGGCGAGGTCGAGGCCGTAGAGCACGGTCGACTTCTTGTAGATCGGCGTCTCGGACGTGTTGAGGTACTTCGCCTCGATGCGGTCGTCGTCGAAGATCCGGCGCGCACCGAAGCCGACGGTGTCGCCGGTGATGTCGCGGATCGGCCAGACGAGACGCCCGCGGAAGCGGTCGTAGAGCCCGCGCGATCCGCGCCCGGCGATGCCGCCGGTGACGAGCTCGTCGTCGGTGAAGCCCTTGGCGCGCAGGTGACGCACGAGGTCCTCGCCCCCGCGCGGCGCGAAGCCGACGCCGAACTGCTTGACGTGCTCGCTGTTGAAGTCTCGGGCACGGAGGAAGTCACGGGCCTGACGCGCGCCCTGGCTGCCGAGGAGCAGCTCGGTGTAGTACTCCTCGGCGACGCGGTGGGCCTCGACGAGCCGGCTGCGGCGGCCGAGCCCCTCCTCGCGCGGGCGGTCGCCGTTCTCGTAGCGCAGCTCCATGCCGAGCTTCTGCGCGAGCCGCTCGACGGCCTCGGAGAAGCTGAGGTGGTCGACCTTCTGGATGAAGGAGATGACGTCGCCGCCCTCGCCGCAGCCGAAGCAGTGCCACGCACCGACGGCCGGGCGGATGTTGAACGACGGCGACTTCTCGTCGTGGAAGGGACACAGGCCCTTGAGCGATCCCGGACCGGCGGAGCGGAGCGTCACGTGCTCGCGCACGACGTCCTCGATGGACGACCGCGCCTTGACCGCCGCGATGTCCTCGCTGTTGATCAGCCCCGCCATCTGCCTCCTGTCGCCATCCGTGATTCTAGGTGCTCGCCCGGGTGCGTCCCGTCACCGGCACCACCGGCTGTGGAGGGAGAGAGCCCGGACGTCGGTCAGCGAGGCCACCTGGTCGATGACGACGCGCAGCCGCTCCCCGTCGTCGGCGGCCGCCTCGTGGTCGAGCCGGAAGGCCACGTCGAGGCGCTCCTCGGGCGCGGCGGCATACGCCTCGACGACGGCGCGCACGACGTCGCGCTGCCCCGACATGATCGCGAGGCGCTCGTCGGTCGTCATGACGAAGTGGTTCGCGATCGCCTTGAGCACGGAGCACTCGGCGCGCGTGTCGTCGGGCACGACGAGGTCGGCCTCGAAGCGGCACAGCTCTCCCGGGCCGTGCCGCTCGCGCGTGGCCTGCTCGACGACGAGCACGAAGTGCCCGATGAGCCTGCTCGTCATGTCCTTGAGCCGCGCGAGGTCGCCCCGCGAGCCGTCGTATGCCGTCGGCACCGCCCCCGAGGCGAGGATGCGTTCGAGCGCGGCCCCGAGCGCGTCGGCGCCGAGGTCGGGCGCGTAGGTGCGGCCCGCGACGTCGATGACGTCGGCCATGTCTCGGGAGTGCAGCAGCCTGGGGTCGATCCAGCCCGAGGCGATGGCGTCCTCGACGTCGTGGACGGAGTAGGCGACGTCGTCGGACCAGTCCATGACCTCGGCCTCGAGGCACCGGCGCTGCTCCTGCGCGCCGTCGCGGATCCAGTCGAAGACGGGCAGGTCGGACGGGTAGACGCCGAACTTGTGGGTCTCGTAGGGGCCCCGACCGCGGGCCCACGGGTACTTCGTCGTCGCGTCCAGGCTCGCGCGCGTCAGGTTGAGCCCGGCGGACGTGCCGTCGGGGTGCGCCCGCTTGGCCTCGAGCCTCGTCAGCAGTCGCAGCGTCTGCGCGTTGCCCTCGAAACCGCCGATCCCCGACGCGATGTCGTCGAGGACCGTCTCTCCGTTGTGCCCGAAGGGCGGGTGGCCGAGGTCGTGGGCCAGGCACGCGGTGTCGACGACATCGGCGTTGCAGCCGAGCGCGGCACCGAACTCGCGGCCGATCTGCGCGACCTCGAGCGAGTGGGTCAGCCGGTTGCGGACGAAGTCGTCGTGGCCGGGGGCGAGCACCTGGGTCTTGGCGGCGAGCCGCCGCAGCGACGACGAGTGCACGACCCGCGCCCGGTCGCGGGCGAAGTCGTCACGGTCGGCGCGCTTCTGGGCAGGGTCCTCCGCGACCCAGCGCTCCCGGTCCCGACCCTCGTAGCCCACACGGGAACTCTATGCGGCGCGGCACGGCCGACCACGGCGCCGCTCCCGGGGCGCATACTTCAGGGATGGAGCCGCTCAGGCTTCCGAACTCAGGAGCGCGCCATGGGCGACAAGTCACCGAAGTCCCACATGTCCACGAAGGCCAGATCGCTCAAGGAGAAGCGTGCCGACAAGCACGCGAAGTCCGCCGCCAAGGACCACACCGAGATCATCCCGCCCAAGGCCAAGCGCTGATCCTGGCCTGACGCGGCAGGGACCTGGTCCCACACCGCCGCGGCTCAGCCGAGCTCGGCCTGCATGCGTCGCACCCAGGCCGGCTCGGTGCCGTAGCGCTGCGTCTTGATGAGGCGCAGCGCAGAGCAGTCCTGCACGAGCTCGGCCATGCGCTTGTCGCGCGTCGCCTCCTGCTTGGCCGTGAGCACCCAGTTCGTGGCGAGCTTGCGGTAGGACGGCGTCGCGCCGTCCCAGAAGGCCGAGGCGCGCGGGTCGGCGCGCAGCATCGCCTCGTAGTCGTCGGACCAGGTGAGCTCGCGGTTCTCGTAGGCGTAGACGCCGGAGCGGTCCTCGCGCCGTTTGGCGAACGCCGCGAGGCCGGCCGGACGCATGCGCCCGGCGGCTGTGAGCTCCGCGACGGCGTTGATGTTGATGGCGCTCCAGTTGCTGCCCGGCTTGCGCGGGGTCCAGCGCTGGCGCACCGCGTCCTCGTCGATGCGCTGGGCCATCGAGTCGATCCAGCCGAAGCAGAGGGCCTCGCGCACGGCGTCGGCCCACTGCAGCCCGCGGGGCTCGACGTGCTTCTTGTTGAGGCCCATCCACAGCTCGGTGGCGCTCTCGTGGTGGGCCTCGAGCCAGGCCCGGAAGTCCTCTGCGTCGTTGAAGAAGATCGCGGGCCGCTCGCCCGATCCGCCCTGTCGCATGACCCGATCCTGCCACCGGCCACCGACGCTGGGAGGATCGGTGCCGTGACCGACCGCATCCTGCTCGCCGCCCGCAACAACGCCCTCTGGTGCGACGCCGTGGCCCGCTCGCACGGTGTCGCGTGCACCCTCGACGACGAGGCGTGGACCGCGTCCACGCGCACGCCGCCCTACTACCCCGACGCCGTGACGCTGTCGCCGGACGCCGGCGAGTACGACGTCCTCGCGCGCGTCGACGACTCGGACGGCTGCTCGGTCAAGGACTCGTGGTCGCGTCTGGACCTGTCGATGGAGGACTTCGCCCGGCTCGTCGTCGGCGAGTGGGTCTGGCTCGACCCCTCCCGACCGGCGCGCGCTCCCGACGGCCGCTGGCAGCGCGTGACGACGCCCGACGCGATGGCTGCCTGGGTGCGCGCGTGGGCGAGCGACCCCGACGCCGAGGCCATCCTGCGGCCGTCCCTGCTCGACGAGCCGGGCGTCTCGTTCCTCGCGCAGCGCGCGTCCGACGACCCGCACTCCCCCGTCGTCGCGGGGGCTATCGTCAACGTGACGGGTGACGTCGCCGGCCTCGGCAACGTCTTCACGCTCGACGGCGACGTGGAGCGGGCGTGGGGCGCGGCCGCTGCCGCCGCGCGAGACGTCGCGGGCGGCATACCCCTCGTCGGCTGGGAGGCCGGCGCGAGCGTCGCCGCAGCGGTCTCGGCCGGCTGCGAGCTGATCGGCCCGCTCAGCGTCTGGCTGAAGTGAGGCTCAGCCGCCGCTGACGGACAGCTCGGCCTCGGCGATGGTGCGCCGGTGCTCCTCGGAGAGCTCGCGCGACTCGAGCCAGCGGTCGGGCAGTGCCACGGTGCGCGACGACCCGGCTCGCCCGCGCTGGCCCTCTGCGGCCTCACCGGGCCACGGCACGTCGGGGTCGAGGGTCGCGAGCAGGCGGTCGAGTGCCGCCATCGAGTCGACGAGCGCGAGCGAGTTGCGGATCGTCGAGCCGGCCGGGAATCCCTTGAGGTACCACGCGATGTGCTTGCGGATGTCGCGGCAGGCGCGCTCCTCCTCGCCGTAGAAGTCGCAGAGGTATGCCGTGTGCGTCCGGAGCGTCTCGGCGACCTCCCCGAGCGTCGGGGTCACGCGCGCCGAGGTGCCGGCGAAGGCGGCCGCGAGGTCGGTGAAGAGCCACGGCCGACCGAGGCAGCCGCGACCGACGACGACGCCGTCGCAGCCGGTCTCGCGGACCATGCGCAGGGCGTCCTCGGCCGACCAGATGTCGCCGTTGCCGAGGACGGGGATGCTCGTCACGGTCTCCTTGAGCATCCGGATGGCGCTCCAGTCGGCAGTGCCCGAGTAGGCCTGCGCGGCGGTGCGGCCGTGCAGGGCGACGGCCGCGACGCCCTCGGCCTCGGCGGTCAGGCCCGCGTCGAGGAAGGTGAGGTGGACGTCGTCGATGCCCTTGCGCATCTTGACCGTGACCGGGATGTCGCGCTTGGCGCCTTCCTCGACGACGGCCCCGACGATGGCCTTGAAGAGGTCCTTCTTCCACGGCAGGGCAGAACCGCCGCCCTTGCGGGTGACCTTCGGGACGGGGCAGCCGAAGTTGAGGTCGATGTGGTCGGCCCGGTCCTCGCTGACGAGCATCCGGGCGGCGGCCCGCGCGGTGGCGGGGTCGACGCTGTAGAGCTGGATGGAGCGGGGGTTCTCGTCGGGGTCGTGCTCGATGAGGCGCATCGACTCGGGGGTGCGCTCGACGAGGGCGCGAGAGGTGATCATCTCGCTGACGTAGAGGCTCGTCGCACCGCTGGCGCCGCCGATCGCGCGCCCCTCGTTGCCGTACTCGCGGCACAGTCGGCGGAAGGCACGGTTCGTGATGCCGGCCATCGGCGCGAGCACGACGGGTGACTCGATGACGTGGCGGCCGATGCGCAGCGGGGGCAGCACGGCGCCGTCCGCGTGTGCGGGGGCGGCCTCACCGGCCTGCGTCACAGGGGTCATCACGTCGGTCACGGGCTCGATTGTCCCCGATCAGGCGCGCTCGGCCGAATCGGTGACCCTGCGCGTGAAGCGCAGCAGGGCGTCGGCGAAGGCCTCGGGCTGGTCCAGGCCGGACAGGTGCCCGGCCCGGCGCACGATCTCCTCGCGTGCGCTCGGGCACGCGCGCAGGTAGGCCCGCGCGCCGATCCGCAGCTGGTCGAACTGGCCGTTGAGGAGCAGCACCGGGCACCGCACGTGCTCGAGCATCGACGGCCGGCAGTGCGCCATGACCTCCCGCCACGCGGCGGCCGTCGGCGCGAAGAAGTAGCCGCCGGCGATGACCGGGTCGATGCGCTCGGGTGGGTAGAGGAGGTGCAGGACGCGGTCGTTGACGCGCGTCATCCGCTCGGCGCCGAGTCGGTCCGTCAGCGCCGCGACGCCGCGGTACACGGCGGCTCCGGGACCGGTCGGGACCGCGCTGGCCCCGGCGAGGACGAGTCCGTCGAGCGTGTCGGGGTGGGCGGCGGCATACGCCATCGCGGCGTAGCCGCCGAGCGAGTGGCCGACGAGCACGACCGGGCCACCGGCTGGGACGGTACTCACTGCACCGCCGATGACGTCCACGCACCGCGCGAGCGTGAAGTCCTCGTCGGCGCGGGCGCCGTGCCCGGGCAGGTCGACGAGGGTCAGGTCGACGTGGTCGCGCAGGAGCGGCACCTGGGGCGCCCACTGGCTGCTCGACAGGCGCGACCCGTGCACGAGGACCAGGTGAGCACGCACACGGTGAGGATGCCACGATGGCCCGGTGACCCACCTCATCACCGCCACCGAGCTCGCCCGAGAGATCGAGGACGTCGTCGTCCTCGACGTGCGCTGGGCGCTGACGACGGCGAACACGTCTGCGGGCCGCGCGGACTACGACGCCGGCCACGTGCCCGGCGCCTACTTCGTCGACCTCGACACCGAGCTCGCCGCTCCCCCCGGGGACGGCGGGCGCCACCCGCTCCCCGACCCCGCCGTCGTCGAGGCACTGCTCCGTCGCGCCGGCATCACCGCGCACACCCGTGTCGTGACGTACGACGGCAAGGAGTCGTATGCCGCCGCGCGCGCCTGGTGGGTGCTGCGCTGGGTGGGCATCCCTGACGTCCGCGTGCTCGACGGGGGGTATGCCGCGTGGCTGGCGGCCGGGCTTCCCGTCTCGACCGAGCAACCCGCCGACCGGCACGGCGACGTCGTCGTGCAGCCGGGTCACCTGCCGACGCTCGACGCCGCCGGTGCCGCCGCCCTGGCCCGCGACGGGCTGCTCCTCGACGCCCGGGCGGCCGAGCGCTTCGCCGGCGAGACCGAGCCGATCGACCCCGTGGCCGGGCACGTCCCGGGAGCGCGCAACAGCCCCACGGCGGCGTGGATCACCGCCGACGGCACGTTCCGCCGGGATCTCGCGGAGCACTGGGCCGGCGTCACGGACGGCGTCGACCTCGGCGACCGGGCGGTCGGGGTCTACTGCGGGTCGGGTGTGACCGCGGCCCACGAGATGCTCGCGCTGGCCGAGCTCGGCGTCGACACGGTGCTCTACCCCGGCTCGTGGAGCGAGTGGATCCGCGATCCCGCGCGGCCGGTCGCGACCGGCCACTCCCCCGGCTGAGCCCCCCGACGACCTCGCAACACACCGAGCAGGTCACAACTCACCGCGATCGGATCCCGGCGGGTTGTGACCTGCTCGGTGTGTTGCCGGGTCAGAGGTCGCGGTCGAGACGTCGCTCGAGCGTGCTGAGCGCCCGGGCGGCCGCGACGCGCACGGACTCGTCCGGGTCGTCCAGGGCCTCGTGCAGCGCGTCGGCGTGCTCTCCCTCCCCGGTGACCGCGAGGACACGCGCGGCGGCGACCCGGACCCTGGGCACGGCATCGGTCGTGACGAGGTCGGCGCAGGTCTCTGCCGCCGGACCTAACTCCCAGCGGGCCGCGACCTTCGCGCACATCTCGCGGACACGCCACGCTGGATCGCCCAGTGCCGCAACGACATCCGCACCGCACCGCTCGCTCCAGACGTACAGCAGGGTGCGCGCTGCCCACACGCGTGACCAGTAGCGGGTGTCGTCGTCGAGGTGGTCGGGCGACCCCCAGCCCGACACCACCTGACCCCCGACCCAGCCGATGTCGGGCAGGGCCGAGTCGCCCCAGGTGGCGCGGCCCGACAGCAGATCGGCGCACCAGTCCGTCAGCACGTCGTCGCCGAGCGCATCCGCAGCCGCGCGCGCCCGGTCGCCGGGCGTGGCGCGCAGCACCTCGGGCTCGACCATGCCGGCAGTATGCCGCCGATCCCGGACGCCCGGCGCCCGGGACGCCGCCGGCCCGCACCACCTCGTCGTGGTGCGGGCCGGCGGTCGCGTCCCCCGGAGTCCGGGTGGTGGAGGCGGACCTCAGGAGGTCTTGAGCGTCAGGCCGTAGGCCGACACGATCTCGTCGACGGGCTGGAAGTAGGCGATGTTGGGCTGGCCGACCTTCTGGCCGCAGACGCTGTTGGCGCCGTAGCCGGCACCACCGCTCGTCACGCCCTGTGCCGACGTGCTCGCCATCCACGAGCCGCCCGAGTCGCCACCCTCGGTGCAGGTGTTGCTCTTCGTCAGGCCGCTCACGGTGCTCGTCGAGCCGTCGGCGTTGCTGTAGTTGACGGTGACGTTCTTGGCCTGCACCGAGCCGCAGGTCCAGCCGGTCGTGCGGCCCGACTTGCAGATCGCGGTCCCGACCGGGGCGTTCGAGTAGCCCGAGACCCGGCGGGCGTTGACGCCGTCGTAGAGGTCGACGGCACCGACCCCGGTCCAGCTCGACGTCAGGGTCGAGTAGGCGTAGTCGTTGCCCGGGAAGGAGTACGCCTGCGTCGACCCCAGCGTCGTGCCTCCCTTGCTGAAGGTCTGGTAACCCTCACCACAGTGGCCGGCGGTGACGAACACCGGAGCACCGCCGCGGGTGGCGTTGAAGCCGAGCGAGCAGACGTAGCCGCTGAACTCGATCTGCTGGCCGCCGTAGACGTTGGCCTGCGTCGTCGTCCGTGCGTCGGTGCCTGCGACGGTCACCCCGTCGAGACCAACGACCTCGCTGCGGACCTCCGAGACCCGCGCGCTGGGGACGGTCAGGACGACGCCGTTGGTGACGGGGTCGGTGTAGGAGGACACGACGGCCGACCCGGCACGTGCGCGTGCCGCGCGCTCGGTCGCGGACAGCTCGCTCGTCGAGCGGTCGACGACCTTGGCGACGGCACCGGCAGACAGCACCCTGGCGACGGACGCGGTGTCGACGACGTTGACGACGAGCGCGCCGGAGGTGGCGTCGATGTAGGACCCTGCGGCCCGGGCGCCGAGCGCGCGCTCGAGCGAGGCCGCCGTGCGGGTCTGTCCGTCCTGGGCCGCGACGCGCTGGCGAGCCGTGGCGAGGCTGATGGCACGGTCCTTCGCGAGCCAGCGCGCCGACATCTCGGCGACGGACTGGCCTGAGTCGGTGGACGCCGCTGGCGTCGGCGCGGGGGTCGGGTCGGACGCGAGGGTCGATGCCTGGGCCGGCATCACGGTGATCGCGGTGGCGATCGCGGCCGTGGCGGCCAGGGTGGTGAGACTGGTGCGGATCATGGGCGCGCTTCTCCTGTGTCGGGCTCGTCGGCCGCGGTTCCGGCCGACGACGTCGAACCTAGGAAGGGCCGCCCAAGACCGGTCCATGGACCGACTCAGGCTTGCCTCCGGGTTCGGTCAAGAGAAGTCCTTGAAACCCATTTCATCGTCAGGACGCCCGGCTCAGGATGCGAACCCCTTTGTGACCGGTGATGATTCGCGCGCATGGGGCAGACGGCGCTTGGGGCTCACGTCGCCCCGGACGGACGTATGCCGCCCACCCGGGTGGGCGGACGGCATACGTCGGCGGTGTCGTGACGTGGCGTCAGCAGCCGATGAGGCGCTGCGCGAGGTAGCCCTCGACCTGGTCGAGTGCGACGCGCTCCTGGGCCATCGAGTCGCGCTCGCGGATCGTCACGGCGTGGTCCTCGAGCGTGTCGAAGTCGACGGTGATGCAGAACGGCGTGCCGATCTCGTCGTGGCGGCGGTAGCGCTTGCCGATGGCGCCGGCGTCGTCGAAGTCGATGTTCCAGTGCCTGCGCAGCGTGGCCGCGAGGTCGCGCGCCTTGGGCGAGAGGTCGGCGTTGCGCGAGAGCGGCAGCACCGCGGCCTTGACCGGCGCGAGGCGCGGGTCGAGGCGCAGCACGACCCGCTTGTCGACCCCGCCCTTGGTGTTGGGGGCCTCGTCCTCGTGGTACGCGTCGACGAGGAACGTCATGAGCGAGCGGGACAGACCGGCCGCCGGCTCGATGACGTACGGGGTGTACTTCTCGCCCGTCTGCTGGTCGAAGTAGACGAGGTCGGTCCCCGAGTGCTTGCTGTGCGTCGACAGGTCGAAGTCGGTGCGGTTCGCGATGCCCTCGAGCTCGCCCCACTCCGAGCCGACGAAGTTGAAGCGGTACTCGATGTCGACGGTGCGCTTCGAGTAGTGCGAGAGCTTGTCGGCGGGGTGCTCGAAGTGACGCAGGTTGTCGGGGTTGATGCCGAGGTCGACGTACCAGCGGGTGCGCTCCTCGAGCCAGTACTGGAGCCACTCGTCGTCCTCGCCCGGCTTGACGAAGAACTCCATCTCCATCTGCTCGAACTCGCGGGTGCGGAAGATGAAGTTGCCCGGCGTGATCTCGTTGCGGAAGCTCTTGCCGGTCTGGGCGATGCCGAACGGCGGCTTCTTGCGCGAGGCCTGCATGACGTTGTTGAAGTTGACGAAGATGCCCTGGGCGGTCTCGGGGCGCAGGTAGTGCAGGCCCGACTCGTCCTCGATGACGCCGAGGTAGGTCTTGAGCATCATGTTGAACTCGCGGGGCGCGGTCCACTGACCCTTGGTGCCGCAGTCGGGGCACACGATGTCGGACATCGGGATCGAGTCGGGGTCCTCGATGCCCTTCTTCTCGGCGAGCGCCTCCTGGAGGTGGTCCTGGCGGCGGCGCTTGTGGCAGCTGAGGCACTCGACGAGCGGGTCGGTGAAGGTGCCGACGTGGCCTGAGGCGACCCACGTCTCGCGCGGCAGGATGATCGAGGAGTCGAGGCCGACGACGTCGTCGCGGCTCGTCACCATCGACTTCCACCACTGCCGGCGGATGTTCTCCTTGAGCTCGACGCCGAGGGGACCGTAGTCCCAGGCAGACCGCGTGCCTCCGTAGATGTCGCCGCTCGGGAAGACGAAGCCCCTGCGCTTGCAGAGGCTGACGACGGTGTCCACGATGGATGTCTGCTTGGCCATGCGGGACAGGTTATCGGGCCGGCGCCACTGCTTTGCCACGCGTCCGGGGTATGCCGTCGCGTCCCCTAGGCTCGTCGCGTGGCCCTGAGCTTCCGTTCCCGTCTCGAGCACGCCTCCTACCCGTGGGTGGAGCGGCTCAACGCCGTCCCGCGTCCCGTCGCCCTCGGCGGCCTCGTCGTCCTGCTGGCGGTCGGCATCCTCGCGCCGCGCCCGTGGGGCGGTATCGCCTTCCTCGTCGTCGCGGCCTTCGTCGGCTGGCTGCTCTTCCTCACGTGGCAGCGACTGACCCTGCCGGAGCGGCTGATGCGCACGGCAGTGCTCGTGCTCGCCGTGGCCGTCGCCGTGGTGAGGATCGTCCCGGCCGGCTGAGTCGGACGCCTCCTTCGCGAGAACGGTTTTGACAATCATTCTCACTTTGAGAATGATGGGTGCCATGCCCTCCGCTCCCCCACGCCGAGCCCTGTCCGCGATCCTCGCCGCGACGGCACTGGCGCTCACGACCGCTTCGTGCCAGCGCGGTCCGGACACCGGATCGGGCGCCGGCTCCGCGGACGGCTCGATCGTCACGTCCTTCTACCCCATCCAGTTCGCGACGCAGCAGATCACCGGCGGCCGGCTCCCCGTGACCGTCCTGACGAAGCCCGGCGCCGAACCGCACGACCTCGAGCTGGCGCCTCAGGACATCGGCGGCATGACCAAGGCACGCCTCGTCGTCTACGCCGACGGCTTCCAGCCGGCGGTCGACGAGGCCGTCGGGCTCGTCGACGCCGCGAAGGTGCTCGACGTCGCCGACGTCGCGAAGCTCGTACCCGCGTCGAGCGACGGCAGCGACCACGCCGACGAGTCGGGCACCGAGACGGAGCCGCACGACACCGGCGGCACCGGCGACGGGCACGACGGCCACGACCACGGCGCGGACGACCCCCACTTCTGGCTCGACCCGTCGCGCTACGCGGCCGTGGCCGAGGCCATCAGCGCGCGCCTGTCCGCGGACGACCCGGAGAACGCCCCGACGTACGCGAAGAACACCGCGGTCTTCGTCGAGAAGCTCTCCGAGCTCGACGACGAGATGCGGACGGGCCTGCGCCAGTGCACGGTCAAGGAGCTCGTCACGAGCCACGCCGCCTTCGGCTACCTCGCGGCGCGCTACGGCTTCCACCAGCACGGCATCACCGGCGTCTCGCCCGAGGCCGAGCCGAGCGCGGCGGCCCTCAAGGCCGTCGGTGACCTCGTGAGGTCTGCCGGCGTGACCACGATCTACCAGGAGACGCTCGTCGAGCCGCACTTCGCGCAGACGGTCGCGGAGTCGACGGGTGCGAAGGTCGCGACGCTCGACCCCATCGAGGGGATCACGAGCGCGTCGGTCGGCTCCGACTACTTCGAGGTCATGCGGAGCAACCTCGTGACCCTGCGCGACGGTCAGGAGTGCTCATGAGGTCGGCGCCGCTCGTCTCCCCGGATGCCGCCCCGTCGGACGCGGTCGTCACCCTGCAGGGCGCCAGCTTCGGCTACGGCGACGGCGCCGTGCTCAGCGACGTCGACCTGTCCATCCGCAAGGGTGAGATCGTGGCGATCGTCGGACCGAACGGGTCGGGCAAGTCGACGCTCATGAAGGGCGTGCTCGGCCTCAACGAGCGGGTGGCCGGCACCGTGACGCTCTTCGGCACCGACAGCACCGAGTTCCACGACCGGGCCCGGCTCGGCTACGTGCCCCAACGGCACACCCTCTCGGCGTCGGTGCGGGCGACGGCCGAGGAGATCGTCGCGACAGGACGCCTCCCCCGCATCGGCTGGCTCGGCCGGCTCCGCGCCACCGATCGGCAGATCGTGGCCCGCTCGCTCGACGTCGTCGGCCTCGCCGACCGCGCCGCCACCGAGGTGAGCACGCTGTCGGGCGGCCAGCAGCGCCGGGTCCTCATCGCTCGTGCCCTCGCCGGGCAGCCCGAGGTCCTCATCATGGACGAGCCCACCGCCGGGGTCGACGCGGCGAACCAGCACGTGCTCGCCGACGTCCTCGACCGCCTCGTCGAGCGGGACGTCACCATGGTCATCGTCACGCACGAGCTCGGGGCCCTCGAGCGCCTGCTGACCCGCATCGTCGTCATCGACGGCGGACGCATCCGCTTCGACGGGACACCGCAGGCGTACGCCGCCGCGCGCGACAGCGTGCACCACGACCACGACAGCCACCACCACGACCTCGAGCTCGACGGGCACCACCCGTCCCTGGCCCACGGCCCGCTCGACGTCGACCACACCGACAGGAGCCGACCGTGATCGACCTGCTCTCCGTCGACTTCATGCAGCGAGCGCTCATCGCCGCGCTGCTCGTGGGCACCGTCGCCCCGATGGTCGGGATCTTCCTCGTCCAGCGCCGGCTCTCGCTCATCGGTGACGGCATGGGCCACGTCGCCCTCGCCGGCGTCGCGATCGGCCTGGTCGCCGGGGCCGCGCCCGTGCTGACGGCACTGCTGGCCGCCGTCGTCGCCGCCGTCGTCATCGAGCTGCTCCGGGCCCGGGGCCGCACCAACGGTGACGTGGCCCTCGCCGTCATCTTCTACGGCGGCATCGCGGGCGGCGTCGTCATCATCAGCAAGTCCCCCAGCGGCACTCCCGCGAACCTCATGAAATACCTTTTCGGGTCGATCCTCACGACCCAGCGCACCGACCTCTACGTCTTCGCCGGACTGGCCCTGCTCATCTCCGTCACCACGTGGGCGCTTCGGCCACGCCTCTTCGCGGTGGCCAACGACGAGGAGTACGCCCGCGCCGTGGGCCTGCCCGTGCTGCCGCTCAACATCGTGCTGGCCGTCCTCACCGCGACCACGGTGGTCGTCGCCATGCGCGTCGTCGGGCTCCTGCTCATCAGCGCGCTCATGATCGTGCCCAACGCCGCGAGCCAGCTCGTCGCCCGGTCGTTCAGCGGTGGCCTGAGATGGGCCATCGCCTTCGGTCTCGTCTCGTCCGTCGGAGGCGTGGCGCTCTCCTACCCGCTCGACACCCCGTCCGGCGGCACCATCGTGCTGCTCGCCGTCGCGCTCTTCGTCGTCACGGCCCTCGTGACCGGCGTCATGGCCAGGGTCGGCGGTCGGAGGCACGACGTCGCGGAGACCCATGCGCACGAGCACGGCGCTGAGTGCGGGCACCCCGCAGTGACCCACGGCGACCACGTCGACTACGTCCACGACGGGCACCTGCACGCCGCCCACGAGGGCCACTACGACGAGCACGGCGTCCACCACGACCACCCCGCACCGCCCGGCCCGGAGACGGCGAGCACGGGCCCGGCCGGCACGACCGCCGGCCCGACGACAGGATCGAGACCATGACGAGCGGCACCAACACCTCGAGCACCGCGGCGACCTCACGCAAGCCGACCCGGCAGCAGGTGGCGGTTGCCGAGCTGCTCGAGCGCTCGGACGACTTCACCTCTGCCCAGACGGTTCACGCCCGGCTCCGCGACGCGGGAGCCGGCGTCGGGTTGGCAACGGTCTACCGGACGCTCCAGTCGATGGTCGAGGCCGGCACGGTCGACGTGCTGCGCACCGACGACGGCGAGGCGGTCTACCGGGCCTGCTCCACCCACCACCACCATCACCTCGTGTGCCGCGCCTGTGGTCGCACCGTCGAGGTGGAGGGTCCCGCCGTCGAGAGATGGGCCGACAAGGTCGCGAGCGACCACGGCTTCAGCGGCGTGACACACACCCTCGAGATCTTCGGCACCTGCGCCGACTGCACCGCCACCGCCGACTGACCCCAGCAGCTCTCCGCACCGAACGCCGCGTTCGGTCTCGAAAGCCGTGTTCCACCGAGGTTCTCGACACCGAACGCGGCGTTCGATCGAGAAGGCCGCGTGCCGCTGCCGTCAGGAGCTGGCTGTCGGGGTGTCGACGGCTCCGCCGTAGCGGCGGTCGCGGTCGACGTACTCCTCGATGGCGGCCCAGAGGTCGCGACGGTCGTAGTCGGGCCACAGCCGGTTCTGGAAGACCATCTCGGCGTAGGCCGACTGCCACAGCAGGAAGTTGCTCGTGCGCTGCTCGCCCGAGCTGCGCACGAAGAGGTCCACGTCGGGCATCGTCGGCTCGTCGAGGTAGCGCTTGATCGTCTTCTCGTCGACCGAGCCCGGCCGGAGCCGACCGTCCTTGACGTCGTGGGCGATCCGCTGCACGGCGTCGGCGATCTCGGCACGACCGCCGTAGTTGACGCAGAAGTAGAGGGTGAGCCCGGAGTTGTGCTGCGTCAGCTCCTGGGCGATCTCCAGCTCCTTGATCACCGAGCGCCACAGGCGCGGCGCGCGTCCCACCCAGCGCATCCGCACGCCCCACTCGTGGAGCTGGTCGCGTCGGCGGCGGATGACGTCGCGGTTGAAGCCCATGAGGAAGCGCACCTCGTCAGGAGAACGCCGCCAGTTCTCGGTCGAGAAGGCATAGGCCGACAGGTGGGTCACGCCGATGTCGATGGCTCCGGCGACGACGTCGAGCAGTGACGCCTCCCCGGCCTCGTGGCCCTTGGTCCGCGGGAGCCCTCGCGCGTTGGCCCACCGGCCGTTGCCGTCCATGACGATCGCGACGTGCTTGGGCAGCAGGGCAGGCGCGATGGCGGGCGGGGTGGCGCCGGACGGGTGCGGGAAGGGCTTGGCGTACATGGGTCTCCGGTCGGTCGGGATCGGGTTCGCTGCTGGCTCAGGCGCGCTCGACGAGGCGCAGCGACCGCAACCCTCGCTCGATGTGCCACTGGAGGAAGGCGGAGACGAGGCCGTTGCCCTGTCGACGGCAGCGCTCGTCGCTGGCGTCCGCGACGTCCCAGTCGCCGGTCAGCAGTGACGCGAGCAGCTCGAAGGTCTCGGGGGCGGGGGCGCTCGACCCGGGCGGACGGCATACGGAGCAGACGGCGCCGCCGGCCTGCACGTTGAAGGCCCGGTGCGGGCCCGGAGCACCGCACTTCGCGCAGTCGACGAAGCTCGGTGCCCAGCCGGCGACGGCGAGCGAGCGCAGCAGGTAGGCGTCGAGGACGAGCCCGGCGTCGTGGCTGTGCTCGGCGAGGGAGCGCAGCGCGCCCGCGAGCAGGAGGTACTGCTGCGTCTGGGGCTCGTGCTCCTCGGTGAGCTGGAGCGCCGTCTCGAGCATCGAGGTGGCGCACGTGTAGGCGATGTAGTCGCGGGCGATGGCGTCGCCGTAGGGCGCCAGGGTCTCGACCTGCGTGACGGTGTCGAGGTTGCGACCCTCGTAGCACTGCACGTCGATGACCATGCCGGGCTCGAGGCGCGACCCGAAGCGCGACTTCGTGCGACGCACACCCTTGGCGACGGCCCGGACCCGACCCCGCGTGCGGGTCAGCATCGTGATGATGCGGTCGGCCTCGCCCAGCTTGTGGGTGCGCAGGACGATCGCCTCGTCACGGTAGAGGGGCATGCACCCATTCTCTCCCCCGCCGGGGCGTGGGCGGCACCGCACGCGCCGGTGTTCACTCGGTCGCCGCGAAACGCCGCCATGGTTCGAACACCCGTTCGATCCCGTGGGCTATCGTGGGATCATGGACCTCTCCCTCCAGGGTTCGCTCCTCGACCTCACCGACGCGATGACGCTGCGCGACGTCGGCACCGGGAAGACCCGCCACCACCTGGCCCACGGCGCGTGGGTCGACGTCCGGCCCGGCTGGCTCGCGGCCGGCGACGAGCTCTTCACGGCCCTGCTGCGTGACGTGCCGTGGCACGCCGAGCGCCGGCAGATGTACGACTCCGTCGTCGACGTCCCCCGGCTGACGAAGTTCTACGCCGGCGACGAGACGCTGCCCCACCCGATGCTCGTCGAGGCCCGCGAGGCCCTGAGCCGGCACTACGCGCCCGAGCTCGGCGAGCCTTTCGTCACGGCCGGCCTGTGCCTCTACCGCGACGGTCGCGACAGCGTCGCCTGGCACGGCGACCGCATCGGGCGCTCGCGCGACAGCGACACGATGATCGCGATCCTCTCGCTCGGTTCCGCACGGACCCTGGCCCTGCGTCCCCGTGACGGGGGGCCGATCCCCGGCTCGACGTCAAAGAGCTTGCGCTATCCCCTCGGACATGGTGACCTCGTCGTGATGGGCGGCACGTGCCAGCGGACGTGGGACCACTCGGTCCCCAAGACGTCCGAGCCGATGGGGCCGCGCATCTCGGTGCAGTTCCGTGTAGCCGGCGTTCGCTGACAGGAGACCCACGTATGCCGTCCAGCCGCTCAGGTGGCCCCCTTCCCTTCCTCGACCACCTCGCGGCCGACTCGGCCCGCTTCCGGACGGTGCTCGCGACGGCGCCGGCCGATGCCCGGGTGCCGACGTGTCCCGACTGGGACGCCGACGACCTGCTGTGGCACCTCGGTGAGGTGCAGTGGTTCTGGGGCGAGATCGCCGAGCGGGGGCTCACCGACCCGGACGACCTCGACGCGATGAACGCGACCCGTGAGGAGCGCCCGGCCGACCGCGCCGGGCTGCTCGCCTTCTTCGACCGCTCGAGCGAGCGGCTGCACCGGGTGCTCGGCGGGCTTCCCCCCGAGACGCCGCTCTGGATGTGGTCCGACGACAAGACCGCCGGCTACATCCGCCGACGTCAGGCCCATGAGGCCATGGTGCACCGCGTCGACGCCGAGCTCACAGTCGGTGAACGGACTCCGCTCGACTGTCGGCTCGCCGCCGACGGCATCGACGAGGCCCTGCGGATCATGCGCGGCCACGAGCCCGAGCCCGACCTGACGCACGTGCCGGTCTCGGCGCCGGTGACGATCGCGACGGTCGATGCCATGCACGCCTGGACGGTCACCCCCGTCCGCATCACCGGCACGTGGAACGGCGACGAGATCGACGTGCTTCGCTTCCTCGTCAGCGACGGACCGGACGACGCCGCGGCTGCCGAGATCAGCGGGGCTGCGGCCGACATCGACTGCTGGCTGTGGAACCGCTCGGTCGAGGGCGAGATCAGCCGCGACGGCGACGCGGCGGCGCTGGCCGCCGTCGACGCCGTCCTCGCCGACTCGATCGACTGACCGGGGCGGCTCAGCCAGTGCGGCGCCCGAGGCGACCTGATCGCCTCGGGCGCGGGAGCCAGGCGTGGACCATCGCCGCCAGGACGACGACGAGGGGGACGAACGCGAACAGGTAGCGCGAGCGTCCCTGGAGCACGAGCGTGAAGGCCGCGATGCCGAGCACCGAGGCAGCGACGAGCAGCGTCTCCCGCCGGTAGGGGGCGCGCAGCAGCCCGATCCCGGCCACGAGAAGCACGGCCAGCCACAGGGCCTGGGTCAGGTCGGAGCGCAGCTCGTACGCCGCCCCGTGGTAGCCGTTGAGGTCGTGGACGATGCCGGTCACGCCGGTCGCCGGCTCGAGGGTGCCCGGCAGCGAGTCGCGACCCTCGCCCCAGGCCCAGAACATCCCGTCGCCCCAGTTCCAGGCCGCCTTGCTGCCGTAGAAGGCGAGCGTGCCGCCGAGACCTCGCGCGGCCCACCGGTCTGCGAGGACGCCCGCGGCATACGTCTTCATCTCGGCCTGGCTGCGGTCGGTCACCGCGTCGACCATCTCCCGTGAGTACGCGCCGTAGCTGACCGCCCCCGTGGTCGAGCGCTGCTCGTCGGCGCCGAGCGCGACCCACCAGAGGATCGGCGGCGAGACCGCCGAGTCGATGCGCGCGGAGTCGACCCCGGAGGCCGCGGTGGCCGCGGCACCCAGGCCCACGCCGAGGACGACGAACGCGAGGGCGGAGGCCGCGCAGGCGAGGATGACGCGCGCGCGCCGGGCCGGGAGGAGGTCGTGGTCGAAGATCGCGACGACCGCCGTGAGGACCGCGGCGATGGCGATGACGACCGGTGTGGTCTTGATGGAGTAGGCCACGGTCACCGACACGATCGCGAGCAGCCACAGGACGACTCGTCCGGTGCGCGGGCGTGGGGTCATGGCCCGGACGGCCAGGGCGACTCCCCCGACGACGAACGGCATCGCGTAGAAGTCGGTGTAGGGCACCGCCAGCCACGGGCTCGTGCCGACGAGGACGAGGGTCGCGAGCTGGGCCCCGAGGGAAGGACCGCGACCTGCGACGCGCCCGACGAGGTCGTGGACGGCATACAGCGTCAGGCCCACGCAGATCCCGTTGAGCGGGATGAGGACGGCCTCGGGTGCGAGCGAGAACGCCTGTCCCACAGCGACGCCCATTCGGTCGATGGCAAGCAGCGGCAGGTTGTTGGGGTAGAGGGAGAGGTAGTGGTACTCCCCCTGGCTGAGCGGTAGCCCTCCTTGGAGGTGGCGCGCCATGTCCATCACCATCCGCGCGTCCCAGCCGTAGCGGTAACGCGTCATGAGGCCGACGAGCGTCGCCACGACGCCCCCGCCGACCGCGACCACCACAGGCACCCACCGCCGCTTCGCCCATCCCGGGACACGGACGACCGCAGCGAGCAGGACCAGCCCGAGTGTGACGGGCACCACCACCTGCCAGCGGTGCTCGACGTTGACCGGTCGTGGCGCGACGAGTCCGACGACCGCGACCGCGACGAGCGAGACCCCGGCCAGTCGAAGCAGCGCTCGACCGACCGGGGACTCCATGGCGCCAGACGCTACCCCACGCGGGTGGGCGTCAGATCAGGCGTCCGACGAAGGGCTCGGAACGGCGTCCCGGTGTGCACGGTTGACCGCCGAGACGATCGCCTTGATGGACGCCGTGACGATCGACGGGTCGACACCGACACCCCACAGGACGCGGTCGCCCACCGCGCACTCGACGTACGCGGCGGCACGGGCGTCGCCACCGGCGGAGAGGGCGTGCTCGGCGTAGTCGAGGACCCGCACGTCAGGGGTGCCCTCGACGGTCGAGAGGGCGTCGACGAAGGCCGCGATCGGGCCGTTCCCCGTGCCGGTGACGGTCAGGGACTCGCCACCGTCGCGGACGGTCGCCTCGATCGTGCTCGCCCCGTCGACGGTCGAGTCGGTGACGACGTTGACGAGCTCGAAGCGGCCCCAGGCCCGGCTCGGGTCGGGGAGGTACTCGTCCTGGAACCTCGCCCACAGGTCGGCGGGAGCGACCTCGCCGCCGTCCTGGTCGACACCGCGCTGGACGACACCGGAGAACTCGATCTGCAGCCGACGCGGCAGGTCCATCTGGTGCTCGGTCTTCATGATGTAGGCGACGCCGCCCTTGCCGGACTGGCTGTTGACACGCACGACGGCCTCGTAGGAGCGGCCGAGGTCGTGCGGGTCGATGGGGAGGTAGGGGACGCCCCAGACGAGGTCGTCGATCCCCGTGCCCTTCGCCTCGGCCTCGGACGCCATGGCCTCGAAGCCCTTCTTGATGGCGTCCTGGTGCGAGCCGGAGAAGGCGGTGAAGACGAGGTCGCCGCCGTAGGGGTGGCGCTCGCCCACGGGCAGCTGGTTGCAGTACTCGACGGTGCGGCGTACCTCGTCGATGTCGCTGAAGTCGATCTGCGGGTCGATGCCCTGGCTGAAGAGGTTCATCCCGAGCGTGACGAGGCAGACGTTGCCGGTGCGCTCACCGTTGCCGAACAGGCAGCCCTCGATGCGGTCGGCGCCGGCGAGGTAGCCGAGCTCCGCCGCGGCCACTCCGGTGCCGCGGTCGTTGTGGGGGTGCAGGCTCACGACGATCGACTCTCGGCGCTCGAGGTGGCGGACCATCCACTCGATGGAGTCGGCATACACGTTGGGCGTCGCCATCTCGACGGTCGCCGGCAGGTTGACGATGATCTTGTGGTCGGGCGTCGGGTCGATGACGTCGACGACGGCGTTGCAGATCCGCATCGCGAAGTCGAGCTCGGTGCCGGTGTAGGACTCCGGCGAGTACTCGTAGTAGATCGTCGTGTCGGGGATCGTCTCCTCGAGCTTCTTGCACAGGCGCGCGGCCTGGACGGCGATGTCGATGATGCCGTCCTGGTCGAGGCCGAAGACGACCTTGCGCTGCAGTGCCGACGTCGAGTTGTAGAAGTGGACGATGGCCTGCTTGCTGCCCCGGATCGCGTCGTAGGTGCGTTCGATGAGGTGGTCGCGACACTGCGTCAGCACCTGGATCGTCACGTCGTCGGGGATGTGCCCACCCTCGATGAGCTCGCGGCAGAAGTCGAAGTCGGTCTGGCTCGCCGACGGGAAGCCGACCTCGATCTCCTTGTAGCCCATCTTCACGAGCAGCTGGAACATCCGGAGCTTGCGCTCGGAGTTCATCGGGTCGATGAGCGCCTGGTTGCCGTCGCGCAGGTCGACGGCGCACCAGCGCGGGGCCGACTCGATGCGTTTCGTCGGCCACGTGCGGTCCGGGAGCTCGAACGGGATCTGCTCGTGGAACGGGACGTACTTCTGGAACGGCATTCCCGACGTCTGCTGGGGGTGGATCATCGCGTCACTCTCTCGTCTGCGTTTCGCTCGGTGTCCGGCCGGACACGGGAAACTCCGCGACGAGGAGGGCCGGGATCAGGCCTCGTCGCGGCAGAGAAGAAGGAGGCTCACCGCTCGCACCCGTTCACCGTATGCCGGTCGCTCCGTCCCCGTCCACCCCTCGGGACCGCTGCCCGGATCGTGAGACCAGAGCCTGTGTCAGGCTCACGGGAAGTGGGGTATGCCGTCCGGACCGATGTTGGCTGCGCTTCCGCGGGTGCCCGGTGGGTCGGTGACGCCGTAGCTGACGTCGTCGCGATCCGAGCCCATCGCCGCCCATCCGAGCTCCACGCCGAGGGGGAGCGCACCTCCCCCGGCGGCTCTCTGGGCCCTGGCCTCGTCGGGTCCGCGACCGAGGGACCGCCAGACGCGCGCCTCGGACGCGACGATGTCGAGCTCCGTCCACGCCCGGGCCTCCTCGGCCGAGAACCCGGCCTCGACCCAGCGATGCCTGGCCCGTCGCTCGATCCCCACGGCGTCGAAGGCGAGCGCCTCCTCCGGGCTCAGCGTCGGGTCTGCCAGGGTCAGGGCCCTGGCGTCGCCCGCTTCCACGCCCGCCTCGCGCCACCGCAGGGCCCGGGACAGGTCGTCGGCCTCCCAGGCCGCGACATCCTCGACCGTGAGGCCGGCGTCGAGCCAGGCCTTGACGTACGCCGGCTCGCGCTCGAACATCACTGCTGACAGACGCCATACCGGCGCGTCCTCCGACAGCCCGATGCTCCGCCAGGCGATGACGCGAGAGACGTCGTCGTCCCGCGGCTCTCCCATCATGGCGGTGACGGACTCGCACCATTCGGGCACCGACCTGGGCGACAGACCGGCTCCGCCCTCACCGAGGGGCGCGGTCAGTGCGGCGAGGTCGTCGGGTCGCAGCCCGAGACGAACCCACTGGTCGACGTCCGGTCCGGTGGCGCCCTCGGGACGCCAGGCCAGGGCCGCATCCGCCTGGCGCCCGGTCCACCGGTCCCAGAGGGCGTCCTCGCCGTGATCGAGCACGTCCGCGGCCGCCCGCATCATGCCGACGGCGTCCCAGCCGAAGGCCTCGGCGTCGCGCACCTGTCTGATGGCGAGCAGGAGGCTGCCGGCACTGATCCCGGGCCACGGTGAGTGCAGCAGCCACAGTCGCCCCGAGGGCGGGGGCGGGAGACCCGCGGAGCGCGCGTGCCGCGCGAGCTCCCAGTGCTCCCGCTGCGGGTTGCGCATGTCCGGTTCGATGTACGTCTCGCCGGGTCCGTATGCACACACGCCGAAGCTGGGGACCCGGTCGTGCAGCCAACACCGATGCTGGGTAGGCCACACGGCCGGCAGAAGACCGACGTCGGAGCCGAGTCGCAGGGCGGCCAGCGGCTCCCACCCCTGCCGGACGAGAGCGTCGACCTCAGGGAGGTCGCGCGCCCCGGGTCGTTCCAGGTGCCCGCGTTCAGAGGCGGCCAGCCGCTCACCCGACTCCATGGCCGAAGCGATCTCGGCGAGGACCGCGGGGAGCGGCTCGAGGTCCGCCTCGGCGACGGCGGGTGGCGCGTGGAGTCCCCAGGGGTCGTCCATCAAGGCGTGTCCGTGAGCTGGGTGGTGTCGGGCTCGGTCGAGTCCTCGCGGGCGTCCGCGATCTGCTCCTCCGGACGTGGGGGCACCGTCTGGTCCTCCTCGAGGACCTCGAGCTCGTGGTCGTGCGCTGCCTGCTCGGACATGTGTGCCTCCTTGCCCGGAGTGTAGGGCGAGACACCGACCTCAGGTGCGTTGGCAGACCATGAGCGCGTTGCCGTCCGGGTCCTCGAACTGCACGAAGAAGACGCTGCCGATGTCCTCGACGTCCGAGGTGATCGTGACCTCGAGGCGCCGCAGGTGCTCGACCGTCGCCGCCATGTCGTCGGTCCAGAGGAAGAAGCGCGGCGGCCCGGACGCGATGAAGTCGGGGCGGTTCGCGTCGAGGGCGAGCCGGGTCTCCCCGTCGGTGGGGACGTCGTAGATCGTGTCCTCGTGGGAGGCCGCGCCGGGCTCGAAACCGAGCACGGCGGCATACCACCGGATGGCGGCAGCCATGTCGCGGACGGGGACGAAGACCTGACCGACGCGGCGCTGGATGGGACTGCTCATCGCGGCAGGTTAGAGCACCGCGCTGCGAGCCCGAAATCCGTTGCGCCGCAGCGCCGGTCGAGCGTCAGAAGCCGAGGCGCTGGAGCTGCTTGGGGTCGCGCTGCCAGTCCTTGGCCACCTTGACGTGGAGGTCGAGGTAGACCTTCTGACCGAGGAGGGCCTCGATGCCCTTACGGGCGTTGGTGCCCACCTCGCGCAGCCGGGACCCGCCGCGGCCGATGACGATGGCCTTCTGGCTGGGGCGCTCGACGAAGACGTTGACGCGCACGTCGAGCAGCGGCTTGTCGTCAGGCCGGCCCTCGCGCTGCACCATCTCCTCGACCACGACGGCGAGCGAGTGCGGCAGCTCGTCGCGCACGCCCTCGAGCGCCGCCTCGCGCACGAGCTCGGCGATCATGACCATCTCGGGCTCATCCGTGAGCATCCCGTCGGGGTAGAGCTGCGGCGAGCGCGGCAGGAAGGACGCGAGGACGTCGCGCACCTCCTCGACCTGGCTCCCGGAGACGGCGGAGCACGGGATGATCGCGTCCCACTCCCCCAGCTGGTCGATGGCGATGAGGTGCTCCGCGAGCCGTTCGCGGTCGACGGCGTCGGCCTTCGTGGCGATGGCGACGACCGGACGGCGTCGGACCGAGCGCAGCTCGGCGAGCTCGTGGGCGATGAAGGTGTCTCCGGGGCCGATGCGCTGGTCGGCGGGCAGGCAGAAGCCGATGACGTCGACCTCGAGCAGGGTCTCGCGGACGAGGTCGTTGAGGCGCTGGCCGAGGAGGGTCCGCGGCTTGTGCAGGCCCGGGGTGTCGACGAGGATCAGCTGGGCCGTCGCGGTCGTCGTGACGCCTCGGATCGTGTGGCGGGTCGTCTGCGGCTTCGAGCTCGTGATCGCGACCTTCTGCCCCACCAGCGCGTTGGTCAGCGTCGACTTGCCCGCGTTGGGCCGCCCCACGAGGCAGGCGAAGCCCGCACGGTAGTCGTCGGATCGGTCGGTCGTCCCCGAGGCCGAGGTGTCGCCGTGCGTCGGGTCAGCGTCCTGGGTGCCCATGGGCGTCCTCCGTCTCGGTGTACGCCGCGTCGTCCTCCGGCACCGAGGCCCGGTGCACGATGACCGACGCGACGCGGTGGCGGCGTCCGGCCATGCGTTCGGCCGTCAGCTCCAACCCGGCGACCGTACCGGACGACCCGACGATCGGGACCCGCCCGATCACCTTCGTGAGCAGACCGCCGACGGTGTCGACGTCCTCCTCGTCGATGGTGACGTCGAAGAGCTCGGCGAGGTCGTCGATGTCCATCGACGCCGGTACCCGCAGGGTGCCGTCCTCGAGCTGCTCGACGCCGGGGGCCTCACGGTCGTGCTCGTCGGCGATCTCGCCGACGATCTCCTCGATGATGTCCTCGATCGTGATGAGGCCGGCAGTGCCGCCGTACTCGTCGACGACGATGGCGAAGTGGTTCTGGTCGCGCTGCATCTCGCGCAGCAGGTCGTCGACGGGCTTGCTCTCGGGCACGAAGTGCATGGGCCGCATGACCTCGGTGGCGGGGTGGCGGCCGTCCTCGGGCGCGGCGTTGAGCCGGCGGGCGACGTCCTTGAAGTAGAGCAGGCCACGGACGTCGTCGCTGTCCTCGCCGACGACCGGGATCCGGGAGAAGCCGGAGCGGAGGAAGAGCGACATCGCGCTGCGCAGCGTCTTGTCCGCGTCGAGGACGACCATGTCGGTGCGGGGCACCATCACCGCGCGGGCGAGGGTGTCGCCGAGCTCGAAGACCGAGTGGATCATCTCGCGCTCGTCGGCCTCGATGACGTCGGAGTCACCGGCCATGTCGACGAGGTCGCGCAGCTCGGACTCGGTCTGGAAGGGGCCGTCGGTGTAGCCCTTGCCGGGGGTGACCGCGTTGCCGAGGACGACGAGGAGCTTGGCCACCGGCCCGAGCACGCGCCGCAGGCCGACGGCGAAGGGGGCGCTCCACAGAGCGACGGTGTCGTAGTTCTGGCGTCCGAGGGTGCGCGGGGAGACGCCGACGACGACGAACGACACGACGGCCATGATCGTGATGCTGATGAGGGCACGGCTCCACGTCGACTCGAACCGCCCGGCGACGGCCAGGGTGACGAGGACCGCCGCGGTGGCCTCGGCGACGACGCGCAGGAACGCGATGACCGAGAGGTATGCCGGGGAGTCGCCGACCACAATCATCAGCGACTTGGCGCCCGACCGGCCTTCGTCGAACAGCTCCTGGGCGCGCACGCGGGACATGCGGAAGATGGCGGCCTCGGCGGCCGACAGCAGGAACGCCACGACGATGCTGATGAGGGCCGGGAGCGCGAACTGCGGGAACATCTCGGTCTCTCGTCCGCGGTCAGACGCTCGGGCGGTTGCGCGTGGCGAGGAAGGTGAGGAGCAGCTGACGTTGCAGCTCGAACATCTCGCGTTCCTCGTCCGGCTCGGCGTGGTCGTAGCCGAGCAGGTGGAGGATGCCGTGCGTCGTGAGCAGCAGCATCTCCTCCATCGGCGCGTGACCGGCGTCGAGCGCCTGCTTCGTCGCGACGGACGGGCACAGCACGATGTCGCCGAGGGTGCCTTCCTCGGGCTCCTGGCCCTCACGCCCGGGCCGTAGCTCGTCCATCGGGAAGCTCATGACGTCGGTGGGCCCGGGCAGGTCCATCCACTGCACGTGGAGGACCTCCATGGCGTCCTCGTCGACGAGCTTGATGCAGAGGTCGGCCTGAGAATGCACACGCATCTGTTCCATGACGTAGGCGGCGCAGGCCAGCAGCTCGAGCTCGTCGACGTCGTGGTCGGTCTCGTTGAGGACGTCGATGCTCACGCGCCGGCCTCCGTGGCGTCACGGCGTCCACCGTGGTCGTCGCGGTCGGCTCCCCGGTCAGGGGAACGGTCGGAGGCCCGACGCGACCCGCGGTGGTCACGGTGGTCGCCCGACGCGGCTCGCGCCCGGGCGCGACGCTCGGCACGCACCTCGTCCCGCTCGTAGGCGTCGACGATCGCGCTGACGAGGCGGTGGCGCACGACGTCGTGCGAGGTCAGCTCGGCGAAGTGGACGTCCTCGACGCCCTCGAGGATGTCGCGCACGACGCGCAGTCCCGACCGGGTGCCACCGGGCAGGTCGACCTGGGTGATGTCGCCCGTCACGACCATCTTCGAGCCGAAACCGAGACGCGTGAGGAACATCTTCATCTGCTCGCTCGAGGTGTTCTGCGCCTCGTCGAGGATGATGAACGCGTCGTTGAGCGTGCGTCCGCGCATGTAGGCGAGCGGCGCCACCTCGATCGTGCCGGAGGCCATGAGCCGCGGGATCGTCTCGGGAGAGACCATGTCGTGGAGCGCGTCGTAGAGCGGGCGCAGGTAGGGGTCGATCTTGTCGTTGAGCGTGCCGGGCAGGAAGCCGAGTCGCTCGCCGGCCTCGACGGCGGGGCGGGTCAGGATGATGCGGTTGACCTGCTTGGCCTGCAGTGCCGCGACGGCCTTGGCCATCGCGAGGTAGGTCTTGCCCGTGCCGGCGGGGCCGATGCCGAAGACGACGGTGTGCTCGTCGATCGCGTCGACGTAGCGCTTCTGGTTCAGCGTCTTGGGACGGATCGTGCGACCGCGGCTGCTGACGATGTTCATCGTCAGCACGTCGGCCGGGCGCTCGGAGGTCTGTCCGCGCAGCATCGAGATCGACCGCTCGACGGCGTCGCGGTTGAGCGGCTGGCCGGTCGAGACGATCGTCAGCAGCTCGTCGACGAGGGTGTCGATGATCTCGAGCTCCCCGGCCGGACCCGTGAAGGTCATCTCGTTGCCGCGCACGTGGGTGTCGACGAGGGGGAACTGGCGCTCCATGGTGCGCAGCAGCTCGTCCCGGGGACCGAGGAGGGTCACCATCTCGAT
Source organism: Terracoccus sp. 273MFTsu3.1 (assembly GCF_000383675.1). Lineage (GTDB taxonomy): Bacteria > Actinomycetota > Actinomycetes > Actinomycetales > Dermatophilaceae > Terrabacter. The sequence continues at coordinate 36,800 of NZ_KB911821.1, forward strand.
CGGCGGCGGGATCTGCCGGGTCAGCACCGGCGCGTCGCCGCCGCTCTCGGCTCCCGCGGGGAGCTGCGTGCCGTCAGGGGCGTCAGGGCCGGCGCTGTCGGATGGTCGAGGTTGCGCGTCATTCATCGTGGTGACGAGTCTACGTGTCGCGGCCCGAGCTCCTCACCACGAATTCCGCGAGGTCCTTGCTCTGCTGCACGCGTGACGGCTCGTGGACGTACATCATGTGGCCGGCCTCGTAGTAGGCGTGCTCGACGTCGGCGAGCCGGTCGGCGGGCAGCTGGAGGTGGGCCACGACGTCCTCCGCGGCGAAGTGCGGGGTGGCCCCGTCGTAGTAGCCGTAGGCGATGTGGACCTTGAGGTGCGGGTTCTGGCGCATCGCGCGCTCGAGCTTCGGTGAAACGTCGATGGGCCGCCCCTCGAAGTCCTTGAAGCTCCACGGGTGCACGAGGCGCGAGATCTGCTCGTAGTGCAGGTCGCTGACGTAGCCGAGCTCGTCGCGGACGTAGTGGTTCCAGGCCGCGGCGTAGGGGCCGGCGATGGCGTCGTGCGACGGGTCGGCGTCCATGTTCTCGGCGATGGCCGCGGCGGCCGGTCCGGTGAAGCGCGCGTCGAGGCGCCCCACGGACAGACGCTCGTCGCGCAGCAGCTCGGTGAAGTAGCGCCAGTGCTCGATGCGCAGATCGGCGCGGTCGACGTAGTCCTCGGTCAGCCCCGACAGCCGAGCCAGCGTCGAGACCGCCTCGGCTCGCTCGGCCTTCGTCAGCCGGTGCCCGCGGGATAGCACCCACGGGTAGTCGCGGGCGGCATACGCCTCGGCCTCGTCGAGGACGGACCGGAGGGAGCGGCGGCCGTGCTTGCCGTGGAAGTGGGCCACGGCGGCATACGTCGGCAGGTAGAGCGCGTGTGCGCGGTCGTTGCGCTGGTTCTCGAAGTCGACCGAGCTGAGGTCGAGGACGCTGCTGATGAGGACGAGCCCGTTGAGGTACATCCCGTAGCGGGACTGGAGGTGCTCGGCGAGCGCCGCGCCGCGGAGCGTGCCGTAGGACTCACCCGCGACGAACTTCGGCGACATCCAGCGGCCGTTGCGCGACGTCCAGAGCCGGATCAGCTCGCCGACGGACTCGATGTCCTTCTGGTAGCCGTGGTAGTCCCCCGGCTTGCCGCCCTCGACGGCTCGCGAGTAGCCGGTCGACATGGGGTCGATGAAGACGAGGTCGCTGACCGCGAGGAGCGACTCGGGGTTGTCGACGAGGTCGTAGGGCGGCGGCTCGAGAGCGCCGACGTCACCGGTGACGACGCGGCGCGGGCCGAGCAGGCCGAGGTGCAGCCAGACGCTCGAGCTGCCGGGACCACCGTTGAAGGCGAAGGTGACCGGACGTGAGCGCGCATCGGCGTCGTCGAGGACGTAGCTCGTCATCGACAGCTCCGCGCGCGCCTTGTGGCCGCCGAAGGTGCCGTCCTTGTGCTCCTCCTCGCGGAGCACGACCCGCCCCGTCGTCGCGGTGTAGCGCAGCCGGCGTCGGCCGATCTTGAGCGTGTGGTGGGTCGTCACGAGGTCGTCGACGGGATCGACCGGCTTCGCCTCGGCGTCGGCCGGCTTCGGCGTCTCGTCCGCCGATCCCGCTGTCGCCGTGGGCTTCTCGTCGGTGGTGGGGCGCTCGTCGCTCACACCATCCTCCCCTCGGTGAAGGCCGCGCCGGCGAGCACGTGGACGTGCGCGTGGAAGACGGTCTGGCCGGCGCCGCTTCCCGTGTTGACGATCATCCGGTGGGCGTCGGACACGCCCTCCTGCTCCGCGACGCGCGCGGCGAGCAGGAACACGTCGGTGAGGTCGTCACCGGACGCTGCCGCCAGCGCCCCGACGGTCGGCTCGTGCCGCCTGGGCACGACGAGGACGTGGACCGGCGCGGCCGGGCTGATGTCGCGGAAGGCGATCGACCGCTCGCTCTCGGCGACCCGGTCGGACGGGATCTCACCGGCGACGATCTTGCAGAAGAGGCAGTCACTGGGGGTCTGCGAGGTCATGACTGCACCCTAGGCACGACGTGGACCACGCGCATCCGTCCCGCCCGGCGCGGCGCTGCTCGGCCGGGTGGCGGCGGGCCGCCGGGCATCCGGGACATTTCCCCCACCGACGTGTCAACCCCGTGCTCCCGGTGCGCGTCATCTGTCCGTGAGAACGTTGGGTATGCCGGCCGGCCAGCTCAGTGACCCCGGGGCCTCGGAGGCTGCTGGGCGTTCTGCCGCGGGCAGCCCCGGGCGCCCTGCGCCGGGCCCGACCGGAGGGGTCGGCGGGTCCGAGCTGCCGACCGACCCCGACGTGGGCATCACCGAGCTCTACCACGCACACTGGCAACGCCTCGTGCGCCTCGCGTGGCTGCTGCTGCGCGACCAGCTCGCCGCCGAGGACGTCGTCCAGGACGCGTTCGTCGCCACGCATCGCAGCTGGTCGGCCATCCGGGACGGTGGCCGCGTCGTCGGCTACCTCCAGACCGCCGTCGTCAACGGCTGCCGGTCGGTCCAGCGTCACAACGTCGTCGTCGACCGACAGAACGTCCGCGAGGCGGGCGCAGCCGACGCCCCGGGGCGGGGCAGCCACGGCAGCGCCGAGACGCAGGTGCTGCACACGGCCGACCGCGACGCGGTCCTGGACGCTCTGCGCACCCTCCCGGACCGCCAGCGGGAGGTGCTGGTGCTGCGCTACTACTCCGACCTCTCCGAGGCCCAGATCGCTCACACCCTCGAGATCTCCCCGGGCGCCGTGAAGACCCACGCCCATCGCGGCCTGACGGCCCTGCGCCGCACCATCGACCCCCTGGAGCTGTCATGAACACCGAGCCGACGCGACCGGGCGAGACGCCCGGCGAGGAGCCGACCCTCATCGGTGCCGGCCTGCGCCCGGTCGAGGACCGGGTGCGCCGCGCCCTCGATGCCGAGGCGCGGTCGATCACCCCGACCGACCGCCTCGGCGCGATCCTCGCCGACGCCCACGCGTCGGACGAGTCGTCCTGGGGTAGCGGCAGCGGACTCGCCGGGTCCCGGCGCCACCGGTGGCTCGTACCCGCGGTGGCGGCGGCCGCCGCCGTCCTCGTCGCCGGCACCGTCTGGGCCGTGAACCGGCCGTCCGCGCCGACGCCGCCGGTCGCCGGCACTCCGACCGCCGTGGCCACGTCGACCGCGAGGGCGACGTCCCCGACATCGTCCGGCGCACCCTCGAGCGTCCCGACGCAGACCGCTCAGACGCCGACCTCCCCGGCGACGACCGCGGTCCCGCCTCCGGCCACGACGACCGCGAGCGTGCCGGTCTACTACCTCGGACCGGTCGTGGCCGGCAGCGACCAGCTCCGCCTCTTCCGCGAGTTCGTGTCGACGAGCATCCCGGCCCCCGCGACCGGTGAGGGCAAGGCCCTCGCCGCGCTCCGCCTCGCGACGGCCGCCCCACCGGAGGGCTCCTCCTACGCCTCCGCGTGGTCAGGGGTGACCGTCGAGTCCGTGTCGATCGGCCCGGGCGCGATCACCGTCCGGCTCTCGTCGGGCACGACCAGCACGGACTCCCTCGCGGCGGAGCAGCTCGGCTGGACCGCCCAGGCCGCGGCTGGCCTGGCACGGCCCGTACGTTTCGAGCTCGCCGACGGAGGCGCCGAGGTCTCGCCCGGCCACCCCGTCTCCTCGGTCTTCACCCGGCCAACCGACCCGATGGCGGTCCTCGACCAGGTCGCCCCCGTCTGGGTCGACGAGCCGGCCCGTGGCTCGGCCGTCTCGGCCGGCAACCGCCTCACCGTCAAGGGCGTCGCCAGCACGTTCGAGGCCACCGTCGAGTGGGAGCTCCTCCGCGACGGCCAGCGCGTCGACCGCGGCTTCACGACGGCCTCGGCAGGTGCACCGGACCGCGGCACGTACCGGTTCACCACGAAGGCGTCCCTGACGCCGGGCGCCTACGTCGTCCGCGTCTTCGCCAGCAGCGCGAAGGACGGGTCGCCGATCGCCGAGCAGCTCGTCCCCGTGACCGCTCGCTGAACCGGACCGCTCCACCCGGTTCGAGGTGATCGCGGCACCACGTGCGTGGCGTGACCACCGCGGACCAGAGGGCGTATGCCGTCAGGTCCAGCGGGCGTGTGCGCTGAGGACGGCGAGGGCGGCGGGACCGGCGGATGACGCCCGCAGGATCGTCGACCCGAGTCGGACTGGACGCGCCCCGGCGAGCGTGAGGGCCTCGATCTCGCGGTCGGTGATGCCGCCCTCCGGTCCGACGACCACGAGCACGTCGCCCGATGTCGGCAGCTCGACGGACGCGAGGGCCTCGGTGGCGTCCTCGTGGAGCACGAGCGTGAGGGCCGCCTCCCCGACACGGGCCACGAGCGGAGCGAGCCCGACCGCGGGGGACGTCACCGGCATACGCGAGCGGCGCGACTGCTTGGTCGCCCGGGCCACGACCGCGGCCCACTTGGCGAGCGACTTGGCGGCGCGGTCCCCGCGCCAGACCACGACGGAGCGCTCCGCCTGCCAGGGTACGACCTCGTCGACACCGAGCTCGGTGGCGGCCTCGACGGCCTGCTCGTCACGGTCTCCCTTGGCGAGGGCCTGGACGAGGACGAGTCGTGGGGAGGGCTCGGCCTCCTCGCTCACCTCGACCACGCGGCCGCGCACCCAGGCCCGGTCGACGTCGGTGGCCTCGAGCAGGGCGCGCCGGCCCGCGCCGTCGGCGACGAAGTAGCGCTCACCCGGGCGGATGCGCACGACCGTCGCGGCGTGGCGCCCCTCGTCACCCTCGAGGAGCAGGGACGCCCCGACCACGGCCCCGGCGACCGCGGACGGCTCGCCGAGGAAGAGCTGGTGGGTCACCGGGCGCTCACGTGGGGGTCACTTCTCCTTGAAGGCGTCGCGCAGCTTGCCGAAGAGCCCCTTGTTGGCGGGGGTGAGGCGACCTTCGTGCCGCTCCTCGCCGCGCAGGGTCGCGAACTGGTGCAGCAGCTCCCGCTGCTCCTCGGTGAGCCGGGTCGGCGTCTGCACCGTGGCGTGCACGAGCAGGTCGCCGCGACCCCCGTGGCGCAGGTGGGTGACGCCGAGACCGCGCAGGGTCAGCACGTCACCGCTCTGGGTGCCGGGCTTGATCTCGAGGTCCTGCATGCCGTCGAAGGTCGACAGCTTGAAGCTCGTACCGAGCGCGGCCGCGGCCATGGGCAGCTCGACGTTGCAGTGCAGGTCGTCACCGCGACGGGTGTAGGTGTCGTGGTTGACGACGCGGATCTCGACGTAGAGGTCGGCCTTGGGTCCGTTGCCGGGGCCGACCTCGCCCTCTCCGGTCAGCTGGATGCGGGTGCCGGTGTCGACGCCCGCGGGGACCTTGAGCTTGAGCGAGCGACGGGTGCGCACGCGGCCGTCACCCGAGCAGTCGTGGCACGGGTCGGTCAGGGTCGAGCCGTAGCCCTGGCAGTTGACGCAGGGGCGCGAGGTCATGACCTGGCCGAGGAAGCTCCGCTGGATCTGCTGCACCTCACCGGCGCCCTTGCAGATCTGGCAGGTCTGGCGGCCCGTGCCGGGCTCGGCGCCGTCGCCGTCGCAGCGCTTGCAGCCGACCGCGGTGTCGAGCGTCAGCTCCTCCTCGGAGCCGAAGACGGCCTTCGAGAGGTCGATGTCGAGCCGCACGAGTGCGTCCTGACCGCGCTGCACGCGCGCCCGGGGGCCGCGCGTGCCCGCCTGGGCGCCGGCGCCGAAGAAGGCGTCCATGACATCGCTGAACGAGAAGCCCTGTCCCGCACCGAAACCGGCGCCGCCACCCGAGGCGAACGGGTCGGCGCCCATGTCGAAGGACTGGCGCTTCTGCGGGTCGGAGAGCACGTCGTAGGCCTGCGAGACCCGCTTGAACTCCTCCTCGGCCTCGGCGCCGGGGTTCACGTCCGGGTGCAGCTTGCGGGCGAGCCGACGGTAGGCCTTCTTGATCTCCTCCTGGCTCGCGTCGCGCGAGACCCCGAGGACGGCGTAGTAGTCGTTCAAGCTGAGATTCCTTTTGGTACGTGGTGCTTTCGGTTCCGGCGCGGCGCTGCGCCGGCGGACTGGCCGCTGTGCTGCAGAGGGTCAGGTGGCCTGGTTCTCGTCGAGGATCTCGGAGACGTAGCGCGCGACGGCGCGGACCGAGGCCATCGTCGTGGGGTAGTCCATGCGCGTCGGGCCCAGGACCCCGAGGCTCGCGACACGCTCGGCGCCGGAGCCGTAGCCCATCGACACGAGGGACGTCGACTGGAGCCCGGTCACGGGGTTCTCGGTCCCGATGCGCACGGAGACGAGGTCGGGGTCGTCGCCGAGCTGGCCGAGCAGGCGCAGCAGCGTCACGTGCTCCTCGAGCGCCTCGAGGATCGGGCCGATGGTGCGGGGGAAGTCGGTGCCGGCTCGCGCGAGGTTGGCCTGACCGGCGAGGACGACGCGCTCCTCACGCTCCTCGACGAGGGCGTCGCCGAGGGCGGACACGACGGCCTCCATGGCTGCGCGGTCGGCATCGTCGGCCTCGTCGACGAGGCGCCGGAGGCGGGTCGCAGCCACGGTGAACGGGACTCCCGCCGCCACCTCGTTGATGCGAGCGCGGATCGTGGCGACGAGCGACTCGCCCGTGCCGTCGGAGAGCACGCGGCCCGTGTCGACGACGCGCTGCTCGACGCGACCGGTGTTGACGATGAGCACGATCATCAGGTGCGAGGACCCCATCGGCACGAGCTCGATGTGGCGCACCGTCGAGCGGGTGAGCGAGGGGTACTGCACGACGGCGACCTGGCGGGTCAGGCTCGCGAGCAGGCGCACGGTGCGGTCGACGACGTCGTCGAGGTCGACGGCGCCCTCGAGGAACTGGCCGATGGCCCGGCGCTCGCCCGACCCGAGAGGCTTGACGGCGCTGAGCCGGTCGACGAAGACGCGGTAGCCGGCGTCGGTCGGGACGCGCCCGGCCGACGTGTGCGGCGCGTGGATGAGGCCCTCCTCCTCGAGCAGGGCCATGTCGTTGCGCACGGTCGCGGCGCTGACGCCGAGGTGGTGGCGTTCGACGAGGGCCCGGCTCCCCACGGGCTCGGAGGTCTGGACGTAGTCCTGCACGATCGCGCGCAGCACCATCAGCCTGCGGTCCTCGCTCATCGCGTCCCCTCCTTCACGGGTCTGGCACTCTCGATCGACGAGTGCCAAGTCTACGTCGTGCCTCGCGGATCTCCGATTTCATCCAACCGTATGCCGTCGGGGCACCTGCGCCCCCGCCCGCGTGGCGGCTGCGTCCGAACCCACCCGGCGGCATACCCTCACTGGTCGTGTCCCCCAACGATCGCTACGGATCCGACGTGCTCACCGGTGACTGGCGTGCCCCGCGGCGCGGCCGGTCGACCCCGACCCCGGCGGAGCCCGACCTCGTCGTCGAGGAGGTCGAGACCGGCTGGGTCGGGGCCGTCGTGCGCGTCGAGAAGGCCGGCGGGATGCACGTCGTCCACCTCGAGGACCGCCGCGGGCGCACCAAGGCCTTCCCCCTCGGCCCGGGCTTCCTCGTCGACGGGGCCCCGGTGACGCTCACTCCCCCGCAGGCCGCCGCGGGCGCCGCCCTCGCCGACGCACGCCGGGCCGCGTCCCGGACCGCGAGCGGATCGGTGGCCGTCGAGGGCGCGCGAGCGCGCATCGCGAGCGGGTCGCGGATCTACGTCGAGGGTCGCCACGACGCCGAGCTCGTCGAGAAGGTCTGGGGCGACGACCTGCGCGTCGAGGGCGTCGTCGTCGAGCTCATGGACGGCGTCGACGACCTCGCCGGCATCATCGCCGACTTCCAGCCGGGCCCCGGACGGCGCCTCGGCGTGCTCGTCGACCACCTCGTCCCCGGCACCAAGGAGGCCCGCATCGTCGCGCAGGCCCAGGCACTCCCGGGCCTGTCCCAGCACGTGCGCATCCTCGGCCACCCCTACGTCGACGTCTGGCAGTCCGTGCGCCCCGAGCGGCTCGGCTGGCAGCAGTGGCCCGTCATCCCGCGCGGGACGTCGTGGAAGCACGGCATCTGTGCCGAGCTCGGCTGGGCGCACGCGAGCCAGGCCGACATCGCCAACGCGTGGAAACGGATCCTCGGCACGGTGCGCACCTACGCCGACCTCGAGCCCACGCTGCTCGCGAGCGTCGAGGAGCTCATCGACTTCGTCACCGAGCCCGGCGCCTGACCGGCGGCGGCCCGCCGGGCGCCCGAGGCGCCCAGCTCACTTCTTGAGGTAGCCCTGGACGTCGACGACGAGGTAGGACGCCGCGCTCGTGTGCACCGTGATCGACCCGTCGGCGCCGACCGGGACGACGACGGCGTTGACCCTGGTGCGACCCGAGGCCACCGTGACGTTCGCGGGGGTCGGTCGGGTCGTGCCCGAGGCGTACGCCGTCACTGCGGTCGTCGCCGTCGGCGCGATGGGCGTCAGGGTGATCGACACCGCCGCCACCCCGACCGTGGGCACCCCTGCCCGGCCGAGGACGGGCACCGAGACGGTCGAGCCCGCCGCGACCCGCCCCGTCGGGGCACCGAGCCCGATGCGCGTGTCGAGCACTCGTGACGGGGCGAGGGCCACGTGGTCGCCGCCCGTCCTGAACCAGCCGACCACGTCGACGAGCAGGTCGGTCTCGGCCGTGGACTGGATGGTCACCTTGCCGCCGGTGCCCATCCGCGACACGACGACGCCCGTCATGGCGGCGTCGGCGTCGTAGCGCACGTGCGCCGTCGTCGGCCGGGTCGTCCCCGTCGGGTATGCCGTCAGCCACCCGCCCGCACTGGGGGCGGCCGCCGACACGGCGAGGACGACGGCCGACGCCCCCGTGCTCGGGACGATGCCGGCGCCGGCCACCGGGAGGTCGACGCTGCCGTTGGCGGGCACGCGCACCTGGGCGGTGCCCAGGCCGGTGCGCGTGTCGAGGACTCGGGTGGGCGTGACGGAGACGAGGTGCCCCGTCGTGGGGTACCACCCGACGACCTCTGCGACGAGGTGCGCCGCCGCCGAGGTGTAGAGCCGGACCTTGCCGTCGGCGCCGAGGCGGGCCGGGACGAGCTCGCTGATCGTGCCGGCGGCCGGGTAGGTGACGCTGCGGGATCCGGGGCGGGTCGCGCCGGACGGGTAGCTCGTGAGGTAGCCGGCCGCAGCGGGCGCGGTGACCGTCACGTTGAGGATCGCGGTGCCGACCCCGCCGCTCGGGACGCCGGCCCGGCCGCTGACCTGCAGGGCGAGCGACGTGCCGGCCGCGACCTTGGCGGCCGGGGCCCCGAGGCCGGTGCGGGTGTCGAGCAGCCGGGTGGGGGTCAGGGGGCGGTAGACGTCGGTGTCGACGACCGTCGCGCCCTGGTCCCTGAGGTGGATGAAGCCGTTGGGCCACTTGCCGCCGGCCCTCGTGACCTTGCGCCACCTGAAGTCGCCACCCCAGTTGTCCTCGGACACGAGGATCTCGTCGGCCGACACGACCTTCTCGACGTAGGCGACGTGTCCCGTCGAGGAGAAGGAGGTGTTCCACCAGGCGACCGAGCCGACGGCTGGGTCGTCGTTGGTCTGGCTCGGGAAGGCCGGACCCCAGTTGTAGGCGTTGCCCGACAGGGTGGCGGGCTTGGTGTTGGGCAGGCCGTTCCTGACGAGGCGGTAGGCGACGTAGTTCGTGCAGTTGTGCCCCGTCGACTGGCGCCAGTAGCTCGTGGCGCTGTTGTCCTTGTAGCCGGAGTTCGGGTAGCCCGCCGCTTGGCACGGGTCGTAGCCGGTGCACAGCACGATCCACTCGGCGGAGCGAGCAGGTCCCGCCAGACCGACCGTCCCGACCGCCCCGAGCAGGAGCGCGACCACTGCGAGGAGCACGGCGCCGGTGCGCGTCCGTGCGGGACGCGAGTCCCGGGTGGAGGCCGTCCCGGCTCCGGAGAGACGGGGCTCGGCCATGAGGTCGCGCTCGCGTGGCATAGGTGTCTCCCGTGGTCGCCGTGGGTGCACTCGGCAATCTAGGACAATCGGGCTACACGATCACTGGTTTCCCAGAAATCCCATGCGACACGCGAGCGATCTACGTGACCTCGGGCCACTCCTGTGTTAATGACACCACTGTCATTCGCCCTGCTGCGGCTGCGAGCGGTCCCTGCGTCGCCGGCGGCCGGGGACGGCGACGCGGGCGATGACCTGCTCCTTGAGCGAGGTGAAGGGCGGCCGCACCCAGACCGTGGTGTCGGGTCGGGTGGGCAGTGCGAGCACGGCCTTGTCGTGCGAGAAGAGCGCGACGGACCGCTCGCCGTGGTAGGCGCCCATGCCGCTGGGACCCACCCCACCGAAGGGAAGGCCGGGGACGGCGAGGTGCGCGAGGGGAATGTTGACGCCGAGCGCGCCGGACGAGGTGTCGCGCACGAAGCGCTGACGCACCTCGTCGGAGCTGGTGAAGACGTAGAGCGCCAGGGGCTTGTCACGCCGGTTGACGACGTCGATCGCCGCGTCGAGTCCGTCGACGGCGACGAGGGGCAGGACGGGCCCGAAGATCTCCTCACGCATGACGACCTCACGCGGGTCGTCCGCGTCGTCGACCTCGACGAGAGTGGGCTCGAGGTAGCGCGTGGACGCGTCGGACCGACCGCCGGCGACGACCCTGGCCGGGTCGACGAGAGCAGTGAGCCGCTCGAAGTGGCGGGTGTTGACGATCCGGCCGTAGTCGGCCGACGTCGACGGGTCGTCACCGAACGCTTCCCGGATCGCTTGTCCGAGAAGGGGTTTGAGGGCATCGAGCGTCGGACGGCTCGCGAGCACGTAGTCCGGCGCCACGCACGTCTGGCCGGCGTTGGTGAACTTGCCCCAGACGAGCCGGCGTGCGGTCACCTCGAGGTCGGCGTCGTCGGCGACGTAGGCCGGGGACTTGCCGCCGAGCTCGAGCGTCACCGGCGTCAGGTGTCGGGCGGCGGCCTCGAGGACGACCCGGCCGACGGCTCCGTTGCCGGTGTAGAAGATGTGGTCGAACCGCTCCGCGAGCAGCGCCGTCGTCTCCGGGACCGCCCCCTCGACGACGTGGACCGCCGCGGCGTCGAGGCGCTGGGGCAGCAGGCGCGCGAGCACGCGTGAGGTGGCCGGGGCGACCTCGCTCGGCTTGAGGACGACCGCGTTGCCGGCGGCGAGCGCGCCGACGAGCGGAGCGAGGCACAGCTGGACCGGGTAGTTCCACGGCGCGATGACGAGGACGACGCCGAGCGGCTCCCGCACGACCCTGGCTCGGCCCGGTGCGAGCGAGAGCGGCACGGGCACGCGGCGCGGGGCGGTCCACGACCGGAGGTGTCGCAGCGTGTGGTCGATCTCGCGGACGACGAACCCGGTCTCGGTGACCCAGGCCTCGGTGGCGCTCTTGCCGAGGTCGGCGTGCAGCGCCTCGGCGATCTCGTCCTCGTGGTCGACGAGCAGCGCACGGAGGGCCCGCAGCTGGGCGACCCGCCAGTCCCGGGGCTTGGTGACCCCGTCGTCGAAGGCACGTCGGGCCGCGGCGACGACCTCCGCCGCGTGCGAGACCGCGCCGCGGCTCGCGTGGGAGTCCGCCGCGTCACCGGTGGTCGTCGACAGGGTCTCGCTCATCGGGGCCTTCCTCGTCGAGGGCTCCTCAGGAGGCGAGGAGCCGATGCACCACCGTGTCCGCGAGCAGGCGCCCGCGCCGGGTCAGCACGAGGCGCGAGTCCCGCAGGACGGCCGTGCCGTCGAGCAGGCCGTCGGCGATGAGTCCGGCCACGGCGGTGCGACCCGATCCTCGCAGATCGGAGACCGGCAGTCCCTCGACGAGGCGTGTGCCGAGCAGCACACGCTCGTCGTAGCGCTGGTCGTCCGTGAGCATCTCGCGCGCCTGGGCGGGCGACTCCCCCGCGCCAAGCCGGGCGGCATACGCACTCGGGTGCTTGACGTTCCACCAGCGGAGGCCGCCGACGTGGCTGTGCGCGCCCGGCCCGACACCCCACCAGTTCGTCCCCGACCAGTACGCGACGTTGTGACGGCACCGGGTCTGCTCCGAGCGCGCCCAGTTGCTCACTTCGTACCACCCGAACCCGGCGGCGGAGAGCAGCTCGTCTGCGAGCTCGTACTTGTCGGCCTCGTCATCGTCCTCGGGGGCGGGCACGACCCCGCGGCGCACCTGGGCCGCGAGCTTGGTGCCGTCCTCGACGACGAGCGCGTAGGCCGAGATGTGGTCGGGCTCGAGGGCGACGGCGGCCTCGAGGCTGCGGCGCCAGTCCTCGAGCGACTCCCCCGGCGTGCCGTAGATGAGGTCGACGCTGACCTGCATCCCGGCCGCCCTCGTCGCGGCGACGGCTCGCGCGACGTTGTCCGGGTCGTGCGTGCGCTCGAGCGTGCGGAGCACGTGGGGCACCGCCGACTGCATCCCGACGGAGACGCGCGTGAAGCCGCCCTCGGCAAGCTCCCGCAACGAGTCGGGCGTCACGGAGTCGGGGTTGGCCTCGGTCGTGACCTCCGCGTCGGGGGCCAGCCCGAACCGCGTGCGTATGCCGTCCAGCACCGTCACGAGGTCGGCGGACCTCAGCATCGTGGGAGTGCCACCGCCGACGAACACCGTTGACACCAGGGGCGCTTCGTCGCCCAGCACCGAGCGGGCCAGGTCGAGCTCGTGCAGGGCCGCGTCGGCGTACGTGTCGATGCCGATGCTCGCGCCGGGGCCGCCGAGCTCGGTCAGCGTGTAGGTGTTGAAGTCGCAGTAGCCGCATCGGACCGTGCAGAACGGCACGTGCACGTAGATGCCGAGGTCGGTGCCCGGGAGGCCGGCCAGGGCCGCGGCGGGCAGCTCACCCGTGCTGGGGGCGGGGTCGCCGTCGGGAAGGGCGGAGGGCGGCATACGTCCATTGTCCCAGCCCGGAAGGCATGTCCCGTCCACTCCGCCGGTCGTACGCTGCCCCCATGCCCGAGGCGCCGTCGCCGCGACGCAGGAACGTGCGGTTCCTCGCGACGGTCGCGCTGGTCGTCGCAGCGCTGGCGGCCGCGCTGTACGTCGCCGCCGTCGCGGTGCGCGGCGGGGAGCCGGCACCCACGCCTGCCGCGGACGACATCTCGTGCACGGCTCCCCCGCTGCCGCCCACGGCGTTCCCGACCTTCACGGCAGCGCCGGATGCGTCCGTGGCAGCGGGCTCGAGCTGGACCGCCCACGTCCGCTCGACGTGTGGCGACCTGACGCTCCGCCTCGACGGGAGGCGCGCTCCCAGGAGCGTCGCGTCGTTCGTCACGCTGGCCCGGGCGGGCTACTGGACCGACAGCGTCTGCCACCGGCTCACCTCGGAGCCGGCCCCGACCGCCTTTCTCCAGTGCGGTGACCCGTCGGGACGCAGCACGGCCGAGCCCGGCTACGACCTGCCCCTCGAGAACGTGCCCGCGGACCGCACCTACCGGGTCGGCGACGTCGGGCTGGCCCGGGGAGACGGCTACCCGGGCACCGCCGGGGAGTTCTTCGTCGTCTACCGGGACTTCACGGTGCCACCCGAGGCGCCGGTCTACTCCCTCATCGGGAGGGCGACCTCGGGGCAGCAGGTCGTGGAGCACATCGCTGGACTCGGCGGCGAGGACTTCCGGTCCGACGCGCCACCCTTCCAGTCGATCAGCGTGCTCGGAGTCGAAGTGCGCCGCGACTGATGCCGTCGTGGTGGGTCATCGGTCCAGCCCGTCCAGGACCTTCTCGAGGTAGCGCCCCTCGTCGTCGACATCAAAGGTGAAGCTCGTGGCGAAGGCCTCCCAGCTCCAGCCCCCGGGCGGATGCTCGACGTCGGAGCGGCTGTGGACCGCTGTGAGATCGTGGCCTCGGACCGCCGAGATGAGGTGCTCGTTGCGCGCCGTGTACGCATCTGGTGCGAGCAGGATGACCCGCTTTCCCGTCGTGCAGAAACCGAGCGAGAACAAGGCGCTTCCGGCGAGACCGGCGACGACGTCAGCGGACCTGAACAGGGCGACCTGCTCCGAGAGGGGGTGCTCCTCCGGTCGGAACACGTGGAAGCCGCGCGAGGCGAAGATCTGCTCGACGACCTCCACGTTGTGGCACGACCGCTTCAGCGTCTTCGAACGTGACACGAAGATTCGACGGGGGCGCCGAGCACGCGGTGCGTCACGCACCACCGCGTCGCCGATCTGTGTCCACAACCGTCCCATGTCAGGGTGCACATATCGGGAAAGCGCGAACATCGAGGTGGCCGAGTAGAGCCGCTCGGGACGGCATGGCTTCTGGAAGATGTGCACGTCCTCGGGCCGCACACCGAAGGCCCCCAGGATGTCGATCTCGAAGTCGGCGAGCACTGCTGGGTCTCGCTCGGGCTCGAGCGTGAGGAGCACCTTGAGCTCGGGCTCGCGGCGCTTGGCAGCCTCCCAGGCCCACATCCGCCCGAGCTGCTCCGTCATGAGGTGACCGAACTGACCGGGCCACTCGCAGTCGAGGTGAAACCAGGCGCCCGGCAGCTCGTCGGGGTCGCTCAGATCTCTGCGGACCCTGCCGAAGCGGGGGGCGGCATCGACCATGTAGACATTGGAGAACCGCGACATCCAGCTCTGACGGAACGAGTCCGGGAAGATGACGTCATCCCTCGTGACGAGCTGGCCTCGGCTGCAGACCGGGCTGTCGTACCGACGGAGGGACAGCTCCGGGACGGCGTATCGCCGCCGCACGAAGGGGTCGTCCGACCGGTTCACGGAGTAGTGGAAGGCGGCGTCCCACGTGACGGCCGGGCGTGACTCCAGCACCGCGCCGAGCTCTGGACGGCCCTCGAGAACCACCGAGAGCTCCTCCTCCCGCACCAGGGACGCCACACGCGCGCCGTTGACGACACGGAGCACCTTGCTGCTGACCTGGAGCCGCTCGAGGCACCGCCCGACGCCTTCGGCGTCGGGATAGACCCCCGTCTCGCTCTCGATGTTCGTGAAGTCGCGCGTCCGGGCCGACTGGGCCGCGCTCAGCAGGGTCCAGAGGTCACCCGCGTAGGGCGGTCCAGGAGTGGGGTTCTCGTTGGGGGGGTCAGCCACCTCGAGGGTCGCGGCTCCGTCGGTCACGGCGTCGCTCGCCCGGCCCTGCGCCTGGGAGTCGGTCGTCGCGGCCGACGGACCCACCTGGGGCACGAGACGTCGGGCGACGTACTCGCCGCCCCGGCGCAGGTGCATGAAGACCCGCTCGAAGAGCAGAGCCTGCTCGTTGCCGGTCTCGTCGGACGCGTCGACGACGAGGTCGAAGGGTCCTTCGACGGTGAGCCGCGCATGTGTCGTCGAGGCGTCGTCGGGCAGCTGCACCGTCGACACGCGCAGGCTCGGCCACTGGTCCGCGAGGATCGCCGCCCACGGCGCGGCGTCGCGGCCGCCCACGACGAGAACGGCACCGTCCGTGCGACCCCGCAGGGCGTCGACGACGACCTCCATGGCAGCGAGGTGCGGCCGCACGTCGGCCCACCGCTGCTGGTCGGCACGCCGGACCAGCTCGCTCGCCGGGTGCACTGCAGGCTCCCCCACGACGGGGCCGGCGGCATCACTGTCCGTTGGTCGCGTGGCTGGCACAGGGGACATCCAAGCACGCCGTCGCCACCGGGCACGTCAGGACGGGGCGGTTGCCGGAGACCTCACAGGGCGGGCTCAGCCCGAGTGCGTCGTGACGCCGTAGCGGCCCCGGGAGGCGAGCGCCCAGCGGGCAGCAGGCACCGACACGAGCGCGATGACGACCATGAAGGCCGCCAGGACCAGCCAGCCGGTCTCGCCGAGGTCGACGCAGAGGTAGGTGACGACCGGGGGTGCGACGACCGCGAGCACGCTGAAACCGAGACCGGCGAAGCCTTGGTACTGCCCCTGCCGCTCGTGCGGCGCGAGGCCCATCTGCAGTCCCCACTGCCCACCCGAGCCGATCATCTCGCCGACGACGTGAACGAGGGAGCCGGCGACGAGGGCGGCGACGGCGAGCCACATCGACCCCCGGTCGGCGAGGGCGACGATCGCGAAGCCCGCGGCGATCCACCACGCCCCGCGCACGAGCGCCCGGGCACCGGCCACGACGGAGTCGGCGCGACGTGAGAGCCGGACCTGGAAGAGCGCGACGGCGGCAGTGTTGATGATGAGCAGGACGGCCACCATGACCGTCGGTGCGGCCGTGTGGGCCGAGACGTAGAGCGCCAGGCCGAGCTCCATGACGAAGAAGTGGAGGGAGAAGAGCCCCGTGATGACGGTGATGACGACGTAGGGCCAGTCGCGGATGACCGCGAGCCGCGGCTCGCCGACGGCCCGCGCGTGAGGTGCGATGTCGGGCAGCCGCGTCGAGTTCCAGGCGGCAAACCCCGTGAAGACGGCGTTGAGGACGAAGACGGTGACGTAGGCCCACCGCTCGTCGATGATGAGCGCCGCACCACCGAAGACGGACCCGAGGCCGAGCGCCGTGTTCGTGACGGCCCGGAGGTAGGCCTTGAAGAGCACGCCCCGACCACCGGTGGCGAGCTGGGCGATGACACCCTGGTTGACCGCGCCCGCCCCCCGCTCGAAGAAGGCGAGGACGCCGAGCAGGAGCGCCAGCATCCACGGGGTCGTCGCCAGGACCGGCGGCGCGCTGAAGACGGCCGCGCCGACCATGAACGCCGTGAGCACCCGGCGCGGGCCGCGTGTGTCCCCGAGGTGGCCGGCCGGCACCTGGACGACGATGCCCACCACCGCCGACACCGACATCGCGAGGGCCACCTCGGTGGCGCTGAAGCCGACCTGGCGGGTGAAGTAGAGGGCGCTGGTCGTGAGGACGGCGCCAGCGCCGAAACGGTTGGCGAACGACCCCAGCGCGAGGATGCGCAGGTCGCGGTCCACCGGGATGCCCCGGCTGGTCAGCGGTTGGGTCGTCGTCGACGTCATGGCACTCTCCCTCGTCCCAATTTTCTCTCGACGTCAAGATATCTGGCGGTGGGCACATCGGTGCAAGTCGTTGTCGACCGTCGCATAGGGTGCTGGGGTGTACCGCCCCAACTGGATCGAGCTCGACGGCGTCGTCAACATGCGTGACCTGGGAGGCATGGTGACCGCGGACGGCGACACCCTCCGACCGCGCCGGCTGCTGCGCTCCGACAACCTCCAGGACCTCACCCCCGGCTCCGTCGACGCCCTCGTCAACCGCTACGGCGTCAGTGACGTCGTGGACCTGCGCACCGACGTCGAGGTCGCGAAGGAGGGCGACGGCCCGCTCCGCGCGCTGGACGGCATCCGACACCACCACCACACGCTCTACCGCGAGGACACGACCGAGTCGGGCATCCCGGCCGCGGAGCGCGCCCTCCCGTGGGAGACCGACGAGCGTCGGGACGCCGCCGCCGCTGCGGCTGCCGAGAGGAACGGTGGACACTCCCCGAGCCACGACCAGTTCTGGTCGGAGCACTACCTCGGCTACCTCGCGAGCCGTCCCGACTCGGTCGTCGCGGCACTGCACGCCATCGCTGCGAGCGAGGGTGCCGCGATCGTGCACTGCGCCGCCGGCAAGGACCGCACCGGCACCGTCGTGGGACTCGCGCTCAAGGTCGTGGGAGTGCCCGACGACCTCGTCGTGGCCGACTACGCGGCATCGGCCGAGCGCGTCGCCGCGATCATGGACCGGCTGCGCGCCAAGGAGGCGTACGCCGCGAACCTCAAGGACAAGACGGTGGCGCAGCAGTCGCCGACCACCGACACGATGCGCCTGCTGCTCGCCACGCTCGACGAGCGCTACGGCGGCCCGCTGGGCTGGCTCGACTCCCAGGGCTGGACGGCGGCCGACACGGAGCGCCTGCGCCGCAAGCTCCTCGAGGCCTGAGCCGCCACGCCCGGAGCCTCGGCGGAGGCTCACTCCCGACGGCTCACGTAGAGGTGGATCGTCCCCTCGACCGTCACGACGCCGTCGGCTCGCGTCGCGGTCACGCGCACCAGCACCTCCGCCCGCCCGTCGCGCCACACCTGCGGGTCGGTCTCGGCCGCGCACGTCAGGTCGGTCGTCGACTTCGCGAGGTAGCGCACCTCCATCCCGCGCGGGATCCAACGATGGGTCGGCGGGATGCTCGCCTCCGCCAGCAGTCCCATCGCCGCCTCGAGACCGTTGCAGGCTGCGATGGCATGGACCGTGCCGATGTGGTTGTGCACGCGACGTCGCTTCGGCACCACGACGACCGCACGGTCCGGCCCCACCTCGACGACCCGCGGATGCACGGAGGCGAAGTAGGGCGCCGCGGCCGTGAAGGCCCTGGCGAAGACCCTCTTGCCGAGGGGGCGGTGCTCGAGACGGCGGTAGAGCGCGTAGGCGTCGATCATGGGATGAGGTTACCGACAGGTAACCCAACTGCCACCCCAGCCGACAGCGTGGGCTGGCGGGCCGTACCCACCCCATGCCGTATGCCGTGCAGTGCCGTATGCCGTCCGGCGCCCTCGAGTGCCCGGCGCCGCGGGCTACTTCTTCTTGTCGCCCTTGTCGCCGTCGCTCGACAGCGCAGCGACGAAGGCCTCCTGCGGCACCTCGACCCGACCGACCATCTTCATGCGCTTCTTGCCCTCCTTCTGCTTCTCGAGGAGCTTGCGCTTGCGGCTGATGTCGCCGCCGTAGCACTTGGCGAGCACGTCCTTGCGGATGGCGCGGATGTTCTCTCGGGCGATGATCCGTGAGCCGATGGCCGCCTGGATCGGAACCTCGAACTGCTGACGCGGGATGAGGTCCTTGAGCTTGCTCGCCATCATGACGCCGTAGGCGTACGCCTTGTCCTTGTGGACGATGGCCGAGAACGCGTCGACGGTCTCGCCCTGGAGCAGGATCTCGACCTTGACGAGGTCGGCGACCTGCTCGCCGTCGGGCTCGTAGTCGAGCGAGGCGTAGCCGCGGGTGCGCGACTTCAGCTGGTCGAAGAAGTCGAAGACGATCTCGGCGAGCGGCAGGGTGTAGCGCATCTCGACGCGGTCCTCGGAGAGGTAGTCCATGCCGCGCAGGTTGCCGCGCTTCTGCTGGCACAGCTCCATGATCGCGCCGACGAACTCCGAGGGCGCGAGGATCGTGGCGCGCACGATCGGCTCGCTCACCTCGCGGATCTTGCCGTCGGGGTACTCGCTGGGGTTGGTCACGTGCACGGCCTTGCCGTCGTCCAGCGTGACGTCGTAGACCACGTTGGGCTGGGTCGAGATGAGGTCGAGGTCGAACTCGCGCTCGAGCCGCTCACGGACGATCTCGAGGTGCAGCAGCCCGAGGAAGCCGACGCGGAAGCCGAAACCGAGGGCCGCGGACGTCTCGGGCTCGTAGACGAGCGCGGCGTCGTTGAGCTTGAGCCTGTCGAGCGCGTCGCGCAGGTCGGGGTAGTCGGACCCGTCGATGGGATAGAGACCCGAGAAGACCATCGGCTTCGGGTCGCGGTAGCCGCCGAGGTCCTTCGTCGCCGGCTTGCTGGCGTTGGTCACCGTGTCACCGACGCGCGACTGGCGCACGTCCTTGACGCCGGTGATGAGGTAGCCGACCTCACCGACGCCGAGGCCCTTGCCGGGGACCGGCTCCGGGCTGATGACGCCGATCTCGAGCAGCTCGTGGGTCGCCCGCGTCGACATCATGACGATCTTCTCGCGTGGGCTGAGGTTGCCGTCGACGACGCGGACGTAGGTGACGACACCGCGGTAGGTGTCGTAGACCGAGTCGAAGATCATGG
Source organism: Terracoccus sp. 273MFTsu3.1 (assembly GCF_000383675.1). Taxonomy (GTDB): domain Bacteria; phylum Actinomycetota; class Actinomycetes; order Actinomycetales; family Dermatophilaceae; genus Terrabacter. The sequence continues at coordinate 56,427 of NZ_KB911821.1, forward strand.
CGCGCGCCGGGGCGTCCGGGTCGCCCACGGGGGCCGGCAGGGTGCCGACGATCTTGTCGAGCAGCGGCTCGACGCCCACACCGGTCTTGCCGGAGACCTGGAGGCAGTCCTCGGGCTCGCAGCCGATGAGCTTGGCCAGCTCCTCGGCGTACTTCTCGGGCTGCGCGGCCGGGAGGTCGATCTTGTTGAGGACCGGGATGATCGTGAGGTCGTTCTCCATCGCGAGGTAGAGGTTCGCGAGGGTCTGCGCCTCGATGCCCTGGGCGGCGTCGACGAGGAGCACCGCACCCTCGCAGGCCGCGAGCGACCGGGACACCTCGTAGGTGAAGTCGACGTGCCCGGGGGTGTCGATCATGTTGAGGGCGTACGTCGTGCCGTCGAGCTCCCACGGCATGCGCACGGCCTGGCTCTTGATGGTGATGCCGCGCTCGCGCTCGATGTCCATCCGGTCGAGGTACTGCGCGCGCATGGCGCGCGCGTCGACGACACCGGTCAGCTGCAGCATGCGGTCGGCCAGCGTGGACTTGCCGTGGTCGATGTGCGCGATGATGCAGAAGTTGCGGATCAGGTCCGGCGGCGTTGCGTTGGGAGCCAACGCGGAGCGGGCCATGGGCGACACGTGGGACGAACCTCGCAGAGTCAGGGTGACGGGGATGGTGCTGGTCGGTGGGCGGCCGGCGTCGGACGCGGCTGCAGCCACCACAGTCTCCCATGCTTTGGGGACGCGGCGCTCACGCCCTCGTGGCCCGTGCCCACCACCGACCCGGGTCGTGACGCACAATGGCGGCCATGCGCGCCCAACCCATGCAGGTCCTGCCCGTGGCCCCCGGGTCGCACGTGCCGCTGCGCCGTCACGTGCGGCACCCGCGGGAGATCCTGACGCTCGTCGTCGCGATCATCGCCTCGCTGCTCCTGCTCCTGGCCGCCTTCGCGGAGGTGTCGGCCGCCATCGACGAGCAGCGCACGCCGGACGTCTACGCGCTGGCGCTCGTCTTCGCCCCGCTGCTCGTCTGGTTCGCGCGCGGGCAGCTGTGGGCGCAGCAGCGGCTCACCGGCATCAAGCTGACCCCCGAGCAGTTCCCCGAGGCGTACGCGATGCTCGTCGACGCCGCGGGACGCTCCGGCCTCTCCTACGTGCCCGACGCGTACGTCGTGCTCGGCAACGGTGTCATCAACGCGGCGGCGTCCGGACACGGCTTCCGGCGGTTCGTCTTCGTCAACAGCGACCTCCTCGAGGTCGGTGGAGCAGCGCGAGAGCCCGACGCGCTCCGGTTCGTCATCGCCCACGAGGTCGGGCACATCGCCGCGGGTCACGTCAGCTACTGGCGCATCCTCGGCACGTTCGCCTCACAGTGGATCCCGCTCGTCGGCTCGACGCTGAGCCGGGCCCAGGAGTACACCGCCGACAACTACGGCCACGCACTCGCGCCCCAGGGCGCCCGGTCGGCGATGGCGACCCTCGCCGGGGGCAAGTACCTCGGCCGGTCGGTCGACGTCGACGCGATGGCGGACCGCGCCGTCACGGAGCCGGGCTTCTTCGTGTGGGTGACCAACGCGGCGGCGAGCCACCCGGCGCTGCTGTGGCGCATGCACGCCCTGCGCGACCGGCGCCGTCCGGGGCGGCTGCTCTGGCGTCCGAGGGAACCGTGGCTGTGGGGCGCTCCCGCGGCGCCCGGCGCGTACGCCCTTCCCGCGATGGTCGGCTTCTCGCCGACCCCGCTCCCCGAGGTCCGGTCCACCCGGGAGGTCACCCAGGGCGTCCAGGTCGATGCCATGTCGAACGTCGTTCCCGCCGTTCGACGTGACGGTGAGGGCGTCGCCGCGCCCTACCCCGATGCGACGGCGCCGACGGCGGCGCCGCCGAACCGAGAGGACGAGCGATGGAGACCCTGATCGAGCGGGCCGACGGCCGCGACGACGGCGAGGACTGGACCGAGAACTACGAGCAGCTGCCTGGCGGTGCGGGCATCAGCATCATCCTCGAGTCGACGACGCGCGAGGGTGTGGGACCCCGCCTGCACCGGCATCCCTACGCCGAGACCTTCATCATCCGGCGCGGGTCGGCGACGTTCACGGTCGGGACGGAGGAGGTCGTCGGCCACGCCGGTCAGGTGCTCGTCGTGCCGGCTGCGACACCGCACCGGTTCCGCACGGGGCCGGATGGCTACGAAGCGGTCCACATCCACGCCAACGATCGCTTCGTCACCGAATGGCTCGAGTGACCGACCCGCTCGGACGTCAGGCGTTCGTCGCGGCCGACACGGTGGCCGCCTGCTCGACCTGAGGACCTGAGCCGGTCGCGGCGACCCTGGAGCGCCGCTCGAGCACCGCTGACAGCACGGCGACGCCGACACCGAGCACCGCGAGACCGGCACCGACGAGACTCGGAGCGCCGTAGCCCCAGCCCGCGGCGAGCACGATCGAGCCGAGCCAGGCGCCGAGGGCGTTCGCGGTGTTGAGCGTCGAGTGGTTGAGGGCAGCCGCCAGCGACTGGCCCTCGTGCGCGACGTCCATGAGGCGCGTCTGGAGCAGCGGCACGACGATCGAGGGCAGCAGGCCCAGGACGAAGACCATGAGCACCGCGAGCCAGAGGATCTGGGCGGCCCACCCGAAGAGGGCGAGGAGCACGGCGATGGCGGCGAGCGCTCCGATGATCCCCTTGAGCACGCCGACACGGTTTGCGACGCGGCCGCTCAGCACCATGCCGACGACCATGCCGACGCCGTAGGCCGCGAGCACCCACGGGATGTAGCGCTCGTCGAGCCCGGCGAGCTCGGTCATGGTCGGGGTGATGAAGGAGTACATCGCGAACATGCCGCCGAAGCCGACGACGCCGATGAGGAGCGCGAGCCAGACCTGGGGCCGGCGCAGCGCCTGCATCTCGGCCCGCATCGACTCCTCGCCGCTCGGCGGCTGGTGCGGCAGGAACACGGCGATGGCCGCGACGGTCACGGCCGCGATGACGCCGACGAGGACGTAGGGCAGGTGCCAGGAGAAGCGTTGTCCGAGCAGGGTCGCGAGCGGCACGCCGACGACGTTGGCGACCCCGAGGCCACCGAGGATGGCGGCGACGGCCGCGGTGCGGCGCCGGTGCGACACGAGGGACGCGGCGACGACCGAGCCGATGCCGAAGAAGGCACCGTGCGGCATACCCGCGAGGAAACGGGCCGCCATGACGGTCGGGTACGTGTTAGCCGCGAGGATCGCCAGGTGCGCGACGGCGAAGAAGGCCATGAGCCCCATGAGCAGACCCTTGCGCGGCGCCTTGGCGAACGCGATGGCGATGAGCGGCGCACCGACCACGACACCGAGGGCGTAGGCGGAGACGTAGTGACCGGCGGTGGCGATGCCGACTCCGGTCCCGTCGGCGATCTGCGGCAGCAGCCCCATCGTCACGAACTCGGTCGTGCCGATGGCGAAGCCGCCGACCGCGATGGCGAGGATGGCGAGGGTCGTGCGGCGTGCTGCGGGACTCACAGGGTTCTCCGGGTTCGGTCGTTCGTCGGCATCCACGATCGTGGCGGCGTGCAGGAGTGGTGCGGATCGCCGTCGACCCGGTCTCGGACGCCAACGGTAACGGCGGCGCGGCTACGGTGATTCCCATGCCCAGCACCTTCGAACGCCTGGTCGGTCGCCTGCGCGGCCTCGTGCGAGCCTCGCCCTCCACGACCCGCACCCGTTCGTCAGCGCCCAGCGCGCCGGAGGGTCCCGGTGCCGCGGCACCGTCCGCAACTGCGACGCCCTACCCCGGCGACGCGACGACCCTGCCGGACACGACGTATGCGCCGCGACCGGACGGCCGCCCCGATCCCGGCGAGATCGTCTGGACGTGGGTGCCCTACGAGGAGGACCACAGCCAGGGCAAGGACCGGCCGGTCCTCGTCATCGGGCGCGAGGGGGACTGGCTCGTGGCGCTGCCGCTGACGAGCAAGGACCACGACCGTGACGAGCGGCAGGAGCGGCACTCCGGCCGGGAGTGGGTCGACATCGGCACCGGCGCGTGGGACGGCAGAGGACGCCCGAGCGAGGTCCGGGTCAACCGGCTCGTGCGGGTCGACCCCGGCGGGGTGCGCCGCGAGGGTGCGGTGCTCCCCCGCGACCGCTACGACGAGGTCGTGGCCGCCGCGCGCGCCCACCACGGCTGAGACGCAGATCGGGCCCGTCACCACGAGGTGACGGGCCCGTTCAGACGCGAGGGTGGTGCGTCAGAGCGACGCGACCTTCTTCGCCAGCGCCGACTTCTTGTTGGCAGCCTGGTTCTGGTGGATGACACCCTTGCTGACAGCCTTGTCGAGCTTCTTCGAGGCGGTCTTGAGGGCCTCGGCAGCAGCGTCCTTGTCGCCGGAGGCCGTGGCCTCGCGGACCTTGCGGACCCACGTGCGAAGCTCGCTCTTGACGGCCTTGTTGCGCTCGGTGCGCGTCGCGTTCGTCTTGATGCGCTTGAGCTGCGACTTGATGTTTGCCACGTTGATGGTTTCTTTCGTTCGGTCGGATGGTTGCCGTTAGAGGGCGGCAAAGCTGCTCGGGACCGGGCGTGGGGACACCCTGCGTGAGCGGCTCTGGATGGTGCATGCATGCGCGCACGACCTGAGCGCGCACGCAAGGGTCAAAGTTACCAGCGGGCGGGGCGCTCGACCAAACCGGAGGTATGCCGTCCGGGACGGTCCGCGCGCTCCCTCGGTGGGCTCGTCCTCAGCGGGCGGCTCGCGCGCGGGAGATGGTCAGGATCGCCCGCTCGACGGCATACACGGGGTCGCGGCCGCCGCCCTTGACCTCGAAGTCCGCAGCGGCGACGGCCCGCACGGCGACGGCGAGCCCGTCGGCGGTCCAGTGGCCGACGGCGCGGCGAGCCTTGTCGATCTGCCAGGGGGCCATGCCGAGGCTCTTGGCGAGCTGGGCCGAGCTGCCCCGGCCGGCCGCGCCGACCTTGATGAGCTGGCGCAGCTGCGAGGCGATGACGGCGACGATCGGGACGGGGTCGACCCCGGTGGCGATGGCGTGTCGGAGCAGGCGCAGCGCCTCTCCGGAGTGCCCGGCGATCGTCGCGTCGGCGACGCGGAAGCCCGTGGCCTCGACCTTGCCCCCGTGGTAGGTGTCGACGACGGCGTCGTCGACGGTGCCCTCGGTGTCGGAGACGAGCTGGGAGCAGGCGGCGGCGAGCTCGCGGACGTCCTTGCCCACGGCCTCGATGAGGGCTCGCACGCCCTCGCTCGTGATCTTGCGCCGGGCGGCCGAGAACTCCTTCATGACGAAGTCGGTCTTGTCGCGGTCGGTCTTGATCGCGGGGCACTCGATGACGCGGGCCCCGGCCTTCTTCATCGTGTCCAGGACCTTCTTGCCCTTCATCCCTCCCCCGTGTGCGACGACGAGACCGACGTCGGGGTCGGGCGCCGCAAGGAGCGCGAGCAGGTCGAGCTGGAGCTCGTCGGGTGACTCGTGGAGGTCGCGCACGACGATCGTCTTGGTGCCGCCGAAGAGCGAGGGGCTGGCGTGCATCTGCAGGGCGCCGGACTCGTAGGTCGCGGCCTCGATGCGGATGACCTCGACGTCGGCCTCCTTCGCGCCGGTGAGGACGCCGGCGACGGCCCGCTCGACGAGGACGCCCTCGGGGCCGGTCACGAGCACGAAGGGAAGGATGGCCGGATCGGTCATGGCCCCAACTCTGTCATGGGACGCCCACACCTGGCCGCCACGCCCCGACGGCGCCGCCACCCACCTCCAAACACACCGAGAAGGTCACGACGCCCCGGGATCGGATGCCGGGGTGTTGTGACCTTCTCGGTGTGTTGCGGGAGGGGGGCGATCCTCACAGTCAGTCGAAGAGCGCGCCCGACGCGATGGTGAGCCCGAGCTGCGCGACGCGGGCGGCGATCGTCTCCTCGGGCAGCTCGAAGTGGTCGACGAGCTCGTCGAGCTGCATGCCCGTCTCCGCTGCGTCGCGCAGCTCCTCGTCCTGCTCGTCGGTCCACGCGTGCCCGGACGTGACCGCGCTGCGCGAGGAGACCGGGGCCGGTGGGGCCACCGCGACCGGCCTCGGGTGCTCCGTGCCGTCGGCGTCGGACCGGGCCCCGGTGAGCGACCGCAGGGCCGGCTCCTCGACGGCGACGGGCGGGGGCGCCATGGCGTCGAGCCGGGCCAGCGCGGAGAGCACCATCGTCTTGTCGGTCGTCGGGTAGAAGGGCGGCAGCGATCGCTGGAGGAAGCCGGCATACCTCGCCGTCATCATCCGGGAGTCGAGGAAGGCCACGACGCCACGGTCGTCGGCTCGGCGCACGAGACGCCCGGCGCCCTGGGCGAGGCGAAGCGCGGCGTGGGTGGCCGAGACAGCCATGAAGCCGTTGCCGCCCATCCGCGCGATCGCCTGCGACCGGGCGGAGGCGAGCGGGTCGTCGGGTCGCGGGAACGGGATGCGGTCGATGATGACGAGCTGGCACGACGAGCCCGGCACGTCGACGCCCTGCCAGAGGGTGAGCGTGCCGAAGAGGCACGTGCGCGGGTCGCGCGCGAACTGCCGCACGAGGGTCGTGATCTGGTCCTCGCCCTGGCAGAGGACCGGGATGTCGTCGCCGAACCGCGCGCGCATGACCTCGGCGGCCGTCTGGGCCGCGCGCATCGACGAGAAGAGACCGAGGGTGCGGCCGCCGGCGGCACGCACGAGCTCCTCGATCTCGTCGAGCGTGTCGTCGCCGGCGCCGTCACGGCCGGGCGGCGGCAGGTGGGCGGCGACGTAGGCGATGGCCTGCTTCGGGTAGTCGAACGGGCTGCCGACGTCGAGGCCCTGCCATTTCGGGGCGCCCTCGCCGCGCAGCCCGATGGTGCCGGCCACGGCGTCGAACGTGCCGCCGAGCTCGAGCGTCGCGGAGGTCAGGACGACGGTGCGCTCGTCGAAGACCTTGTCGCGCACGAGCATCGCGACGCTCATCGGTGCGACGCGCAGCACGGGTCCGCGGCGCTGGTCGCGATTGAGCCAGACGACGTCGAGCTCGCGCTCCTCGAGGATCCGCTCGGCGTTCTCGTGGATCTCGTCGACGGCGGCGCGGGCCACCTGGCGGGCGCCGTCGGCCTCCTGCCCGGGTGGTGGCTTGAGGTCGCTCTGGACGATGCGGGCCGTGTCGCGGACCCGGGCGAGCGCGAGCCCGACGGAGTCGGGGACGCCGAGCATCCGTCCCTCCTCGAGCGGCTCGAGCGCCTGGGCGAGCATCTCTCCCGCCTCGTCCATGGCGGCGGTGTTCTCGGACATGCGGCCGGCCTTCTTCGCGGCCGTCATGACCATCGTGCCGGTCAGCTCGTCGGTGATCGTCGCGGTGACGCGGTCGACGAGCTCGTGGGCCTCGTCGACGACGAGGACGTCGTGCTCGGGCAGCATCTGCCGGCCCTCGAAGGAGTCGATGGCCATGAAGGAGTGGTTGGTGACGACGACGTCGACGTCCTTGGCGGCCTCGCGGGCGCGCTCGACGAAGCACTCGGCGACGAGCGGGCACTTGCCACCCATGCACTCGTGCGCCGACACCGAGACCTGCCGCCACGCGCGCTCCGAGACGCCGGGCACGAGCTCGTCGCGGTCCCCGGAGTCCGTCGTGCTCGCCCACTCGCGCAGCCGGACGACCTCCTGGCCCAGACGGCCGACGGCGGCGTCGACCTGCCCGACCGACAGGAGCCCGTCCTCGTCGTCGGGGAAGCCGCCCTCGAGCTTGTTGAGGCACACGTAGTTGCGCCGGCCCTTGACGAGGGCGTACGTCGGTCGTCGGCCGAGCACCGGCGCGAGCGCGTCGGCGACGCGCGGCATGTCGCGGTCGACGATCTGCGCCTGCAGCGCCAACGTGGCGGTCGCGACGACGGCCGGCTTGCCCGCCTCGAAGGCGTGCGCGACGGCGGGCACGAGGTAGGCGAGCGACTTGCCGGTGCCGGTGCCGGCCTGCACGAGCAGGTGCTCACCGCCGTCGATGGCGTGGGCGACGGCCTTGGCCATCTCGACCTGCCCGGGGCGCTCGGCACCGCCGACCCCCGACACCGCGGCGTGGAGGAGGTCGTCGAGCGCGGGTCGCTGAGGCATTGGATCAGCGTATGCCGCAGGGCCGACTCGCCGTGCCACCCGTCCCCCGCGTCGCGTGACCCGCGGTCCGGGCGTTGCCGTTGGGTCGCTGTGAACCCGAGGCTCAGTGACTCCGTGCCCAGCGTTCGCCGAGCTCGGTGCCCGTGGGCGCGGTCGCGTCGAGCATCGAGGGCTCGGGCGTGCGCAACGCGTCGAGCTGCAGGCCGAGGTAGCGGCGCCGGAGGGCGACGGTCCGCTCGGGGTCGTTGACGCGTACGGCGGTCAGCTGCTCGAGGAGCATGGGAACGTCGGCCGCCTCGACGTCGCGGCGCAGGCGACCGGTGGCCTGCGCCCGCCGCACCAGGTCGTCGACGAGGTCGCCGCCGCGGACGGCGAGCTCGCGCAGCTCGACCGTCGACCGGAACGTGCCGGCCAGCCGGACGGTCAGGGCGTGGACGTCGGCCTCGACGACGTGGCCGAGGAACGCCTCGAAGGCCGACCACGCGTCACGGTCATCGGCGAGCGCCTGCTCGGCCAGCTCGACGAAACGACGCAGCCCGTCGCCGCACACCTTCTGCAGCAGCTCGTCCCGGCCGGCATACCGGCGGTAGAGCCCACCGACACCGACGCCGGCCGCCTGGGCGATCGCGGCCATCGAGGCCTCAGGGTCGCGCAGCAGCGCCTCCCGCGCCGCCTCGACGATGGCGCTGTCGTTGCGGGTCGCCTCGGCCTGGCGACCACGTCGCGGGCGGTCCGGTGCCTCATCGGTGGCGGCCTTCCGTGGCGTGCGGCTCGACATGGGTCGACCGTACCACTTGAACGGAATGATGCATTCCGTTACGCTCAATACGGAACGATTCATTCCGATAGAGAGGCCCACTGATGGACACGACGCCGACCACCTGGACGATCCTCGACGCGGCGCACACGGCCCTGCGAGACGCCGTGACCGGAGTGCGCACCGACCAGTGGGACGGTCCCACCCCGTGCTCCGGCTGGACCGTGACGCAGGTGCTCCAGCACGCAGCCGGCGACCAGCAGGCCTACGCCGCGGTGCTCGGCGAAGGCGACTTCCCGGCATACGACCCCTTCTCCCCCTCCGGCACGGTGGAGACGAGCGCGCTCGAGCTGCTCGACCCGCCGCTCACGGCATCCCGTCACGCCTTCTCGCGCGTCGGTGCGGACGACGCCGCGGTCGCCGTGCCCCTCCCGCAGGCACGACTGGCCGCCCCGGTCGCCGTCGGCGCGGCTGCGCTGGACGCAGCGGTGCACGCCTGGGACATCGCGGTCGCGACCGGTCAGCACTCCCCGATGGACGCAGCGCTCGCCGAGCAGCTGTACGCCGTTGCTGTCGAGATCGTCGAACCCCTGCGCGGATTCGCCTATGCCGCAGCACTTCCCGGCGACGACGGAGATGCCGTCGACCGGCTGCTGCGCTACCTCGGACGCGATCCCCGCTGGTCACCCACGGCCTGAGCGGCGCCGCGCGGTCGTCGTCGACGCACGCCCGGGTCGGCCCTTCTGGGACGCACGTCACGCCACGGGTTCGCCGATCTCGTTGTGCGGAGGCAGGTCCGGGGGTTGTATCGAAGCATGAGCGCACCCCTGCCCACCGACCTCGACATCGCGAACGCGGCGACCCTGCGTCCGCTCGCCGACGTCGCGGCCGATCTCGGCGTCACTTCCGACCACCTCGAGCCGTGGGGGCGTGACGTCGCGAAGATCGACCTCGCCGTCCTCGACGAGCCGCGCCACCAGCCCGACGCTAAGTACGTCGTCGTCACGGCGATCACGCCGACGCCGCTCGGCGAGGGCAAGACGACGACCTCGGTCGGGCTCGCCCAGGCGCTCCAGCGGCTCGACAAGCGTGCCGTCGTCGCGCTGCGCCAGCCGTCCATGGGTCCGACGTTCGGGATCAAGGGCGGCGCGGCCGGAGGCGGCTACAGCCAGGTCGTCCCGATGGCGCGGCTCAACCTGCACCTGACGGGCGACTTCCACGCCGTCACGTCGGCCCACAACCTGCTCGCCGCGATGATCGACAACCACCTGCACCACGGCAACACGCTCGGCCTCGACGTCCGCAACATCACGTGGCGCCGGGTGCTCGACGTCAACGACCGGGCCCTGCGCAACGTCGTCATCGGTCTCGGTGCACGTCAGGACGGCGTGGCCCGCGAGACGGGGTTCGACATCACGGCGGCGAGCGAGGTCATGGTGCTGCTCACCCTCGCGACCTCGCTGCGCGACCTGCGCGAGCGCCTCGGCCGGATCGTCGTCGGCTACACGACCGAGGGCAAGGGAGTCAGCGCCGACGACCTGCACGCCGCCGGGGCGATGACGGCGATCCTCGCGGACGCTCTCAAGCCCAACCTGCTCCAGACGCTCGAGGGCGGACCGGCCATCATCCACTGCGGGCCGTTCGGCAACATCGCGACGGGCACGTCGTCCGTCACGGCCGACCTCATCGCCATGCGCGGCAGTGACTACGCCATCACCGAGGCCGGCTTCGGGGCCGACATGGGGGCCGAGCGCTTCTTCGACGTCAAGTGCCGGGTCAGCGGGCTCAAGCCCGACGTCGCCGTCATCGTGGCGACGGTCCGCGCGCTCAAGACCCATTCGGGGAGGTATGCCGTCAAGGCCGGAAAGCCACTGCCCGCGGGCCTGCTCAAGGAGAGCCCCAAGGACGTCGAGGCCGGCCTGGCCAACCTGCGCAAGCACATCGAGATCGTGCGGCGCTTCGGCGTGCAGCCCGTCGTCGCGATCAACGCGTTCCCCGACGACCACGACTCCGAGCACGCCGTCATCCGCCGCTTCTGCAACAGCCTCGGGGTCCGCTCTGCAGTGACCCGTCACGTCGCCGAGGGCGGAGCGGGCGCGCTGGAGCTCGCGCAGGTCGTCATCGAGGCCGCGCACGAGCCGACGAGCTTCGAGTTCCTCTATCCCCTCGACCTGCCGCTCGAGCAGAAGATCGAGGCGATCGCCACGCAGATCTACGGCGCCGACGGCATCGACGTGAGCCCGGCGGCAGCCAGGGCACTCAAGGACTACGAGCGCCTCGGCTACGGCGGGCTGCCCGTCGTCATCGCCAAGACGCACCTGTCCATCTCGTCCGACCCCTCGCTGCGCGGGGCGCCGCGCGGGTGGCGGATGCCGGTGCGCGAGGTCAGGGCTGCGGTCGGCGCCGGCTACGTCTACGCCATCTGCGGGGACATGCGGACCATGCCCGGGCTGCCGACCTCCCCCAACGCCGAACGCATCGACATCGACGAGGACGGCGCCGTCACCGGCCTCTCGTGACCTGGGTGCGACTGGTGGCCTCTCGCGTCGACGGCCCGGACGCGTCACGACGGACCACGGCCCAGTCGTGACCGGTCAGCGCAGGGACCGGCCGTCGACACGACGGGCCATCGCGACGTCGTCGCGGTAGTCCGTCGCGCTGAGGCGGAGCCCGCGCGGCACCCGACCCACCTCGGTCCAGCCCGCACGGGCGTAGAAGTCGCCCAGCCCCAGACCGTCGCGGTAGTCGAGGCGCAGCAGCTCGACCCACGGCAGCTCTCGTCGGGCGATGCCGACCATGCCACCGAGGAGGATGCGCCCGAGGTTGCGCCTCTGGGCGGCCGGGTCGACCATGAGGCGCTTGAGGCCGGCCACGTGGTCGTAGGGAAACCCTCTCGAGTGCTCCCAGAAGCCGAGGCCGAGCAGGGCCCCGGTGGGCTCCCTCAGCACACAGAGCTGCGAGCGTCGCTCGTGGACGTCGGCGAGGTGCCGGTCGAGCGCGGCCGCCACGTCGCGCCTCGCCGCCCCTGGCAGGAAGCCGACCGACCCACCGGCGTCGTTGACGCGCACCCAGAGGTCGACGACGGCACCGCACAGCTCGGGACCGACTGCCTCACGAGGCACGGACGCGACGCTCGGGGCCACGAAGTACGGCATCGGCTCGCTGTCCGGCTCGCCCTTCATCTGCCGCGAGCCGACCTGGACGAGTCCCGCCGACACCGCCGTCCGCAGCGACGCCGTGTTGACCGTGTCGACCATCGCCGTCACGAGCGCGTCCGGGCAGTGCTCGACGCCCCAGGCGACGACCGCACGCGAGATCTCCCGCCCGAGTCCCGCACCCAGGCGGTCGTGCGCGAGCCGGTAGTAGAGGTTGAGGCTCGAGGCGTCGGAGTCCTTGTGCCGCAGACCCGCCCACCCGATGACCGCGCCGGTGCCGCGGTCGACGACCGCGGCATACCCGAGCCCGTCCCGCTCCCAGTCGGCGACGTCGTCCGCGAGACGCTCACGGCAGCGCTCGGGGCTCGTCATGCTCGACGGCGAGTGGGCGTAGGTGCGCGGGTCGCTGTGCAGGCGGACGTAGTCGTCGAGGTCCTCGGCCCGCGGACGTCGCAGGACGAGGCGCTCGGTCGTCAGCCAGACGGATGCCTCCCCGGCGGGTGCGGTCACGGCGCCTGTCGCTCGGGCGCGCGGGTCTCACAGGCGGCAAGGGGCGCGCCGTCGCAGCAGGGCTCGATGTAGAGGCACTTCGGGCAGCGGTTGTGCGCCTGCTCGGCATACATCTGGGTGCCGCAGTAGGGGCACGGGATCTCGAGGGCCATGCCTCCCATCCTCCCCGACGCGACCGAGCCCCCTCCCCCCGACATGCCGAAGGGCCCCCGGTCGGAGGCCCTTCGGCGCCGAGCGGTCTCAGCTGGCGACGACGGCGTAGGCCGCGAGGTCGGGCTCCATGCTCGGCGTCACCTTCGCGCGCAGACGGGTCCCCTCGGCCACGTGCTCGCTCTCGAGGATCTCCCCCTCCTCGTGGAGGCGCGAGATGAGGTCGCCGCGCTCGTAGGGCACGAGGACGTCCACCTCGATGTCGGGCTTCGGCAACTCGTGGTCGATGAGGGCGCGGAGCTCGTCGAGCCCGGCGCCGGTGCGAGCCGAGACCGTGATGCAGTGCTTCTCGTGGCGGCGGAGCCGGTCGAGCACCTCCGGGTCGGCGATGTCGGCCTTGTTGACGACGATGATCTCCTTGATCTGGTCGCCGCCGACCTCCGCGAGCACCTCGCGCACGGCCGAGATCTGGCCCTCGGGGTCGGGGTGCGAGCCGTCGACGACGTGCAGGAGCAGGTCGGAGTCGCTGACCTCCTCGAGCGTCGACCGGAAGGCCTCGACGAGCTGGTGGGGCAGGCTCCGCACGAAGCCGACGGTGTCGGCGAGCGTGTAGACGCGCCCGTCCTCGGTCTCGGTGCGGCGCACCGTCGGGTCGAGGGTCGCGAAGAGCTGGTTCTCGACGAGGACGCCGGCGCCCGTGAGGCGGTTGAGCAGCGAGCTCTTGCCGGCGTTGGTGTAGCCGGCGATGGCCACCGACGGCACGCCTCCGGCGCGGCGCGAGTGGCGACGCGTGTCGCGGCTCGTCTTCATGCCCTTGATGTCGCGGCGCAGCTTGGCGATCTTCGTGTTGATGCGACGGCGGTCGAGCTCGATCTTCGTCTCACCGGGTCCACGCGAGCCGATGCCCTCACCGCCGGCGACGCGGCCACCGGCCTGACGGGACATCGACTCACCCCAGCCACGCAGGCGCGGCAGGAGGTACTGGAGCTGGGCCAGCTCGACCTGCGCGCGGCCCTCGCGGCTCTTGGCGTGCTGGGCGAAGATGTCGAGGATCAGCGCGGTGCGGTCGATGACCTTGACCTTGACGACGTCCTCGAGGGCGCGTCGCTGGCTCGGGGCCAGCTCGCCGTCGCAGATGACGGTGTCGGCGCCCTCCTCGACGACGATGTCGCGCAGCTCGATCGCCTTGCCCTTGCCGAGCCAGGTCGCCGGGTCGGGCTTCTGACGACGCTGGACGACGCCCTCGAGCACGGTCGAGCCGGCCGTCTCGGCGAGCGCAGCGAGCTCACGGATGGAGTTCTCGGCGTCGTCGGAAGTGCCCTCGGTCCAGACACCGGCGAGCACGACGCGCTCGAGGCGCAGCTGGCGGTACTCGACCTCGGTGATGTCCTCGAGCTCGGTCGAGAGGCCCTGGACGCGGCGGAGCGCGGCGCGCTCCTCACGGTCGAGCTGGTCGCCGTCGTAGAGCGGGTATGCCGTCTCGTCGGTCTCGTGGAGCTCCTCGGCCAGCGCATCGGCGCGGGTGGCGAAGAGGGTGCGCTCGCGCTGCACGGCGCGGTCGGTCTCGCTGGGGTGCTTCGTGTGGTTGCTCGTCATGTTCTCCCTATGGTCCCACTCGTCCAACGCCACGAGCCACTCGTTTGTGCCCGAACCGACGTGCATCGCCTAGCGGGCCGGGCTGCGCGCAGGGCTGGTGGGGGCCGATACGGTGACCGTGATGAGCGAGCCGACCGACCACTACTTCACCGCCGAGCCGGCCACCCCGGAGGAGCGTCGCACCATCGAGGTCACCCTCGACGAGCACCGGTTCACCCTGACCACGGCCCGCGGCGTCTACTCCCCCGACCGCCTCGACCCGGGCACGGCCGTGCTGCTCCAGGGCGCTCCCGACCCGAGCCCGACCGGCGACCTGCTCGACATCGGCTGCGGATGGGGGCCGATCTCCCTGACCCTCGCGCTCCGCTCCCCCGGCGCCCGGGTCTGGGGCGTCGACGTCAACCGCCGCTCGCTCGACCTGGCACGGACCAACGCGGTGGCGGTGGGGGTCGACAACGCGACCTTCTGCGAGCCGGACGACGTCCCGGACGACGTGCGCTTCACGACGATCTGGTCCAACCCGCCCATCCACGTCGGCAAGCCCGCCCTCCACGCCCTCCTCGAGCGGTGGCTCCCCCGCCTCACCGACGACGGCGTGGCCCACCTCGTCGTCCAGAAGCACCTCGGCTCCGACTCGCTCCAGCGGTGGATCACCGAGCAGGACTGGGGCCTCAGGTGCACGCGCCTGTCGTCCGCCAAGGCGTTCCGCATCCTCGAGGTGCGTCGTGCCTGACGTGGACCAGGCCGTCGACGACGCGCGGGCCCTCGTGGCGAGCTGGTTCCCCGAGGCGCGGGCCGCCTGGCTCGGCGGAAGCGTCGTCCTCGGCTCCGCCACGCCGGGCTCGGACCTCGACGTGACCGTGCTCCTGCCCGGACCTCCAGCGCTGTACCGCGACGCGCGGCGCTTCCGCGACTGGCCAGTGGAGCTCTTCGTGCACACCGAGACGTCGCTCGGCCACTACGTGCGGCGCGACGTCGCCGTCGGACGGCCCACCATGGTGCGGCTCCTCGGGCGCTCGGTCGTCCTCCTCGACAGCGACGGCTCCGGTGCCCAGTGGCAGCTCACGGCCCAGCAGCTCCTCGCCGCCGGACCTCCCCGGCTCACCGGCGACGACCTCGACACCATGAGGTATGCCGTCACCGACCTGCTCGACGACGTGACCCACGCGCACGACGCCCACGAGCGACTCGTCTGCGCCGTGCTGCTCGCCGACGAGGCCGCCCACCTGCTCCTGCACGGGTCGGGTCACTGGTGGGGCCGCGGCAAGTGGGTGGCGCGCGAGCTGGCCGACCTCGACGAGCGCGAGGGCGGCACCTGGCGCGAGCGCCACGAGCGGGCGCTCGTCACGGCAGCTGCCGGCGACGTGTCCCTGCTGCTGGCGTTCGCCGACGACGTGCTCGCCCGCAACGGGGGACCGCTCTTCGAGGGCCACCGGCTCGCGGGCACCGATCCGGCAGCACCACCGGCTCCCCGCCCGAGGTGATCCCGAGCCCGACGCGCGTGCCGGCATCAGGTCGAGCGAGTTGCCTCAGGCCTGCGAGGTCGCCGAGGCTCAGCGGCGCCGGTCGTGACGCAGGCGCGGCCAGACCTGTGACGGGCGCGGCAGACGTGGGAGCTCTGCCCCCGGCGGGACGGCGAGGACGTTGGGCGCCATGGCGTCGTCGCGCCGTGCCGCGGTGGACGCCCGGTCCACGTAGCCGTCGGGCGTGATCCGGTAGAGGCGGTAGCCGTGGGTGTCGGTGAGATGGGCGCCGCACTCGGGATCGTTCTCCTCGAAGACGACGAAGGGCTGGTCGCGCGCGATGAGGTCTGCTGCGCCGCGGACGACCGCGACCTCCGCGCCCTCGACGTCGATCTTCACGACCGACACCGACGGGGCCTCCCGACCCGCCAGCACGTCGTCCAACCGTCGGACCCCCATCGAGAAGTCGGGGGTCTCCCCAGAGCGGGCGAGGCGCGTCATGCCGGAGTTCGCCGCCACGGGCCGCACCATGGCGACCTCTGACTCGACGTCGGCCAGCCCGTGGTCGAGGACGACGACGTTGGCCAGGTCGTTGAGCCGCACGTGTCGCTCGAGCCGCTCGCGGTTGGTGGCGTCGGGCTCGAAGGCCAGCACGCGCCCGGCGGGGCCCACGGCGAGCGACGCGAGGGCGGCGTACGACCCGACGTGGGCACCGACGTCGACGCACGTCGTGCCCGGTCGCGCGAGCGTGGCGAGCGTCAGTGCGGTGGGCCACTCGTAGACGTCGTAGAGGTAGAGCGCCCGACCGATGGAGTCGTCCAGCGGCATCCGCGCCGTCAGGGCTCCCCCGGCGTAGGTGAACGTGCGCTCGCGCGAGAGGAGGGACGGACGGAGGCGCTGCGTCAGCTCGAGACGCACCCTCCGGCCGACGAGGCGCACCGGCGCCGCGCGCAGGTCGTCGCGCGAGAGGTACGAGGCGAGCGCCACGGCGGCTCCAGACGTCGGTTCCAGGACATCCGCACCCTAGTTCGCACCGAGTGTCATCCGTCGCGAAACGGTCAGAGCGGGAACTCCCCGTCGGCGACGAGGACCGCGGGTCCTGCGAGCTCGACCCGCTGGCCCGCCAGGGGTGTGACCGTGAGGCGCCCACCCGGCACGTCGACCGTCCACGGGCTGAGGTCCTCCACGCCGGACCAGAAGCGCGTCGCGAGGGCGGCCGCGGCAGCCCCCGTGCCGCACGACCGGGTCTCACCGACCCCACGCTCGTGGACGCGCATGGCGATGTGACCGGGTCCGACGGCCCGGACGAACTCGACGTTGGACCCGTCGGCCGGCTCCGGGTGGAGCTCGGGAGCCTCACCGAGGTCGAGGTTCTCGAGGGCGATGCCCTCGGGCAGCATGACGACCGCGTGCGGGTTGCCCAGGTCGAGGGTCAGGGCCGGCACGGGCTTGCCGTGGCGCGGCTTCACCATGACGTCGAAGCCGTCGCGGCGGGCACCCTCCTCGTCGCCGAGGCGCCACGGACCGAGGTCGACGGCATACCCCTGCTCGACGACGCGCACCGTCTTGACGCCGGCACGCGTGGCGATGCTGAACGTCGAGCCGAAGGCGAGCCCCTCCCGCCGCAGGTACTCGGCGAAGACCCGCGTGCCGTTGCCGCACATCTCGGCGAGCGACCCGTCGGCGTTGCGGTAGTCCATGAACCACTCGGCCTCGCGCGACTGGGCGCGGACGGTCTCGTCGGTCGACAGCGCCGTCCGCACGACCCTGATGACCCCGTCGGCCCCGAGTCCGGCGTGCCGGTCGGCGATGCGCTGCACCTGGGCGGGGGTGAGCTCGAGCGAGCCCTCGAGGTCGGGGACGAGGACGAAGTCGTTCTCGGTGCCGTGGCCCTTGGTGAAGCGCGTCATGTCAGTCATTCTCCGGTATGCCGTCGCGCACCAGCGCATCCGCCTCGCGAACCGCCGTGAGCGCCCGGTCGAGCAGGTCCGGGCTCGTGGCGTCGAGCCACTCGATCCGCGGATCGGGCCGGAACCACGACTCCTGCCGACGGGCGTAGCGGCGCGTCGCCTGGGCGGTCTCGGTGCGCGCCGTGGCCTCGTCGAGGGTGCCGTCGACGACAGCGATGGCCTGGCTGTAGCCGATGGCCCGACTCGCGGTGACGCCCTCGCGCAGACCCTGCGCGAGCAGGGTCTCGGTCTCGCCACGCAGCCCCTCCTCCCACATGCGCTCGACACGCCGCTCGATGCGTTGCACGAGCAGGTCGCGGTCGACGCGGAGGCCCAGGACCACTGCCGGAGAGACGAACTCGCGCGTCGGCATCGACGCACTGAAGGGACGGCCGGTGAGCTCGATGACCTCGAGGGCCCGGATCACGCGTCGGCGGTTGCCGGGCAGGATCGCGGCGGCGGCCCGTGGGTCGAGAGCGAGCAGCCGGGCATGCATCGCGTCCCCGCCGACGGCCTCGGCCTCGGCCTCGAGGCGCCCGCGCACCACGGCGTCGGTGGGCGGGATCTCGAGCCGGTCGAGGGCGGCCCGGACGTAGAGTCCCGAACCGCCGACGAGGAGTGGCCGGTGGCCCCGACCGCGGATCGCGGCGATGTCGGCGCGCGCCGCCGCTTGGTAGCCGGCGACGCTGGCCTCCTCGGTCACGTCGAGGACGTCGAGCTGGTGGTGCGCGATGCCGCGCCGCTCGGCGGCCGGGAGCTTGGCCGTGCCGATGTCCATGCCACGGTAGAACTGCATGGCGTCGGCGTTGACGACCTCACCGCCGAGCCGCGCGGCGAGGTCGAGGGCCAGGTCGGACTTGCCCGTCGCCGTCGGCCCGACGACCGCCACCACAGGGGCGGCGACCGTCGACGCGGGGGCGGTGACCGTCGGCGCGCTCTCAGGAGTCACGAGGGTCCGGACGCGAGCAGGTCGTTGCTGTCACGAGGCCGGCACTCAGCCGATGAGGTCGTCGGCGTACTCGTCGGCCTCGTCCTCGTCGTGACCGAAGGGGTCCTTGTCGACGCCCGGGTGCCACGAGCTGCCGGGCTTGCCCCAGCCGTTGCGCTTGACGGCCTTGCGGGCCTTCTTGGACTGGCGGTCGTCGAGACGGTCGACGTAGAGGGTGCCGTTGAGGTGGTCGTACTCGTGCTGCATGCACCGCGCGAACCATCCGGTCGCGTCGAACTCGACACGGTTGCCGTCGACGTCGAAGCCGATGACGTGGGCGCGGTCGGCCCGCTTGAGGGGGAAGGCCTCACCGGGCACCGAGAGGCAGCCCTCGGTCTCCTCGTCGGGGTTCGGGCGCTCCTGCGGGATCTTCGAGGTGGTGACGGTGGGGTTGATGACGTGCCCCTGCTCGGGCACGCCGTCCTCGTTGGCCATCTTCCAGATGAAGACCCGCAGCCCGACCCCGATCTGGGGTGCCGCGAGGCCGACGCCGTTGGCCGCGACGTTCGTCTCGTACATGTCCTCGACGAGCGTGCGGAGCTCGTCGTCGAAGTCCGTGACGAGGGCCGCGGCCCGGTGCAGGACGGGCTCACCCGTGATGACGATGGGACGCACACTCATGCGCCAAGTCAAGCACGTGGGGACGTGCTGACCCGAATCGGCTCAGACGACAGAGCAGCCCGGCGCCGCCGCGGTGACGGCCGGTCGACCGATCGACGGCATGCCGAGGCTGACGGCCGGCTTGCCCGTCCCCTGCGGCGCGTCCTGGAGCGCCGCCCAGGCGTCGCCGCCGGGAGTGCGCCGGACGGCATACGTCCCGCCGTCGAGGCCCGAGTCGGCCACGAGGTGGTGCGGCGCGCCATAGGTGACCTTCACGGTGACCATGTCGCCGGGGCGAGGCACCTCGGCGCCCTCGGGTACGGCGAAGTGGACGAGCCGGTTGTCGCGGGCCCGCCCTGACAGCCGCTTGGTCTCGACGTCCTTGCGACCCTCGGACGGCGCGACGAGCACCTCGACCTCACGGCCCTCGACGGCCCGGTTGCCGGCCCAGCTGACCTCCTCCTGCACGGCGATGAGCCGCTCGAAGCGCTCCTGCACGACGGCCTTGGGGATCTGGTCCTCCATCGTCGCAGCGGGAGTGCCGGGCCGGATGGAGTACTGGAAGGTGAAGGCGCTGGAGAAGCGGGACTCGCGCACGACGTCGAGCGTGCCCTGGAAGTCCTCCTCGGTCTCACCGGGGAAGCCGACGATGATGTCGGTCGTGATCGCCGCGTCCGGGATGTGCCGGCGGACGTTCTCGATGATCCCGAGGAACTTCGCGCTCCGGTAGGAGCGGCGCATGTCCTTGAGCACCTTGTCCGAGCCGGACTGCAGCGGCATGTGCAGGCTCGGCATGACGTTGGGCGTCTCGGCCATCGCGAGGATGACGTCCTCGGTGAAGGCGGCCGGGTGCGGGCTCGTGAAGCGGACGCGCTCGAGGCCCTCGATCTCGCCGCAGGCACGCAGCAGCTTGCCGAAGGCGAGGCGGTCGCCGAACTCCACGCCGTAGGTGTTGACGTTCTGACCGAGCAGGGTCACCTCGACGACGCCCTGGGCCACGAGCGCCTCGATCTCGGCGAGGATCTCACCCGGGCGACGGTCCTGCTCCTTGCCGCGCAGGCTCGGCACGATGCAGAAGGTGCACGTGTTGTTGCAGCCGACCGAGATGGAGACCCAGGCGCTGTAGGCCGAGTCACGACGGGTCGGCAGGGTCGAGGGGAAGACCTCGAGGCTCTCGAGGATCTCGACCTCGGCCCGCTTGTTGTGCGCCGCCCGGTCGAGCAGGGCGGGCAACGAGCCGATGTTGTGGGTGCCGAAGACGACGTCGACCCACGGCGCGCGCTCGACGATGGTGCCGCGGTCCTTCTGGGCCATGCAGCCGCCGACGGCGATCTGCATGTCGGGGTTCTTCTGCTTGGCCGGGCGCAGCTGTCCGAGATTGCCGTACAGCTTGTTGTCGGCGTTCTCGCGCACGGCGCACGTGTTGAAGACGACGACGTCGGCGACCTCCGGCCGCTCCCCCGTCGGCAGGCTCGCGAGGTCGACGTAGCCCGCCGTCTCGAGCAGCCCGGCGAGACGCTCGCTGTCGTGGACGTTCATCTGGCACCCGTGGGTGCGGACGTCGTAGGTGCGGGGCGAGCCGGCGGGCGCGGTGGCGGCCTCGGGCGTGGGCGCGAAGTTCTGCATTGTCATGGCACCGACAAGGGTACGTCGTGCAGCCGGCTCCCACCGCCGGGCACGACCGACGCTCCGCTACGGCCTCGGTCCCAGCGAGCGAGACGAAGGAATAGGGGCGGTGACCGCCCTGTTGAGACCATTGCTTGACAGTTCAACAACTTGGGTGCATCCTAGTTGTTGAAGATTCAATAACCTACCTCGAAGGACACATCATGGGCCTGTTCAACCGCACCAAGGACGAGACCGTCACCGAGACCCCGTCGGTCGCCGTCGAGAACATCTCCGGCGACTACACCCTCGACCCGAGCCACACCCGCATCGGCTTCTCCGCCCGCCACGCGATGGTCACGAAGGTCCGCGGCCACTTCGACGAGTTCGAGGGCTCGGCCCACGTCGACACCGTGACGCCGGCGAACTCCTCGGTCACCGTCACGATCCAGGCCGCCAGCGTCACCACCGGCAACGAGCAGCGCGACGGTCACCTCAAGACCCCGGACTTCTTCGACATCGCCAACTACCCGCAGATCACGTTCGTCTCGACGAACGTCGAGCGCGACGGCGCCGAGTGGGACATCACCGGCGACCTGACCATCAACGGTGTCACCAAGTCCGTGACGATCCCCTTCGAGGAGACCGGCTCGGCCAAGGACCCGTTCGGCAACACGCGCGTCGGCTTCGAGGGTGACGTCACCATCGACCGCACCGAGTGGAACCTCTCCTTCAACGCGGCCCTCGAGACCGGTGGCGTCCTCGTGAGCGAGAAGGTCAAGCTCGAGTTCGACGTCTCCGCGATCGCCAACGTGCCCGCCGAGGTCTGAGCCGCACCGCACCACAGCACGCCCCAAGGGGGTGAGGACCACACGGTCCTCACCCCCTCGTGGTGTCCTCGGGGCAGGCCGAGCGCACCGCGCCGCCCCTCAGTCGCGACGATGCTCGGGCAGCCCGTCCACCGCGTCACGGATGATCGGCCACGCGACCTCCCCCGAGTAGCCCTTGCGAGCGAGCAGCCCGGCCAGACGTCGGGTCTGGACCTCGGGAGCCAGCCCGCGCATCGAGCGCAGCTTCTTGGCCACGAGCTGCTCGGCCCGAAGCCTCTCGTCCCCGGCACCCACCTGACCGAGCGCCTCGTCGGCGATCTCCTGGTCGATGCCCTGCTTGCGCAGCTCGTGCGCGAGCGCGCGCTTGGCCAGGCCCTTGTCCGACTGCTTCGAGCGGACGAGCATCTGGGCGTACGCCTCGTCGTCGATGAGACCGACCTCGGTCATCCGGTCGAGGACCTTCGCGGCCACGTCGTCCTCGCAGCCGCGCTGACGCAGCTTCTTCTCGAGCTGGGCACGGCTGCGCGGCGCCATGCTCAGCTGCCGCAGGACGATCGCGCGAGCCACCGACTCGGCATCGGCCTCGGGCACCACCGTCTCGACGTCCTCCGGCGGGGGCGCCCAGTCAGGTCGCTCCCCCACGTCATCGGAACCCCAGCCCGAGCGCGGTGTGGCAGACCGGCGCCGCTGACGGCCGGAGCCACTGGCGCCGCCCGACCGGCCCGAACGTCCGCCGCCGCGAGACCCTCCCGACGAGCCCGATCCGCCCGACGATCCCGACCCGCCGGGTCGGGTCGCGCGCGTGCTCGCGGGACGACCCCTCTCGTGGCCGGTCGGCTCGGCGGGGGCCGACACCGACCACGGCAGTCCGGGTCGGCTCGCACCGTCCTCGGACACCGACTCCCCCGACTCTGCGCCCGATCCTTCACCGGACGCGCCGCCGGCCCGCACCCCGGCCACACCCTCGGCCTCAGCCAGGGCGGCCGCGGCGCGAGCCAGACGGTCCCGTGCGGTCTCCTCCTCGGAGCGACCCATCGTCAGAAGTCGACAGGCACGTCCGAGACCTCGGCGGGCTGGTCGACGCGCGGCCCGACGCCGAGCTTCTCCTTGACCTTCTTCTCGATCTCGTCGGCGAGGTCGGGGTTGTCCTTGAGGAAGTTGCGGGCGTTCTCCTTGCCCTGGCCGAGCTGGTCGCCGTCGTAGGTGTACCAGGCACCGGCCTTGCGGACGAAGCCGTGCTCGACGCCCATGTCGATGAGGCCGCCCTCACGCGAGATGCCGTGGCCGTAGAGGATGTCGAACTCGGCCTGCTTGAACGGCGGGGAGACCTTGTTCTTGACGACCTTGACGCGGGTGCGGTTGCCGACCGGCTCGGTGCCGTCCTTGAGGGTCTCGATGCGACGCACGTCGAGGCGGACCGAGGCGTAGAACTTCAGCGCCTTGCCACCGGTCGTCGTCTCGGGCGAGCCGAACATGACGCCGATCTTCTCGCGGAGCTGGTTGATGAAGATCGCCGTGGTGCCGGTGTTGTTGAGGGCACCGGTGAGCTTGCGCAGCGCCTGGCTCATGAGTCGCGCCTGCAGACCGACGTGGCTGTCGCCCATCTCGCCCTCGATCTCGGCGCGGGGCACGAGTGCGGCCACGGAGTCGATGACGATGATGTCGATGGCGCCCGAGCGGATCAGCATGTCGGCGATCTCGAGCGCCTGCTCGCCGGTGTCGGGCTGCGACACGAGCAGGGCGTCGGTGTCGACACCGAGCTTCTTCGCGTAGTCCGGGTCGAGCGCGTGCTCGGCGTCGATGAACGCCGCGATGCCGCCGGCCTTCTGCGCGTTGGCGACCGCGTGGAGCGCGACGGTCGTCTTGCCCGAGGACTCCGGGCCGTAGATCTCGACGACGCGTCCGCGCGGCAGACCGCCGATGCCGAGAGCGACGTCGAGGGCGATCGACCCGGTGGGGATCACCTCGATGGGGGGACGGATGTCGTCGCCGAGGCGCATCACCGCGCCCTTGCCGTAGCTCTTCTCGATCTGGCCCATCACCGAGGAGAGGGCCTTGTCCTTGTCCTTTTCCTGCACCGAAGCCATGTCGGTCACCTATCTGCCGTCTGCGTTGCGGTCGTCTACCTTCGACCCGGGCCACGGCCTCGTGCTGCGAGGTCCGCTGTCGGGTCAGACGCTAGGTGCCGGCGCCGACATCGGGAGGATCCACGAGACGGCCTGTGGACGATGCGGGTGGTGGCGCAGGACCTGTGGAGAACACTACCGAACAGGTGTTCGAAGTCTGCACGACACGCCGATCCAGCGTCAGCGTGTCTCTCTCAGCTGCGTCAGCGCCCGGTCGAAGGCGGCGTACGCCGGGTCGGAGTAGAGCCAGAACCGCGCCTCGCGCACGCCGACGTGCACCGACAGCGCGGCCGCCAGCGCCTCGAGCGACACCGCCGCCGCCGCGTCGAGCGGGTAGCCGTAGACCCCGCACGAGACGGCAGGGAAGGCGAGCACCGCGCAGCCGGCGGCGTCGCCGACCTCGACCGACCGCACGTAGCAGCTCGCCAGCAGCTCCGGCTCACCGTCCCCTCCCCCGCGCCAGACCGGGCCGACCGTGTGGATGACGTGCCGCACGGGCAGCCGACCGGCGCCGGTGATCTTCGCGTCGCCGGTGTCGCAGCCGCCGAGCAGCCGGCACTCGGCGAGCAGGGTCGGCCCCGCCGCCCGGTGGATCGCCCCGTCGACACCGCCGCCGCCCAGCAGGGACCGGTTCGCGGCGTTGACGATGGCGTCGGCCGAGTCGTCGCTCGTGATGTCGCCGTGCCGCAGGGTGATCCGCGACAGGCCGGGCTCGAGCGACGCCCGCATCAGCGACCGGCCTGACCGCCCTGGGCTCCCCGGGCGACGCGGGTGTCACGTCCGAGCCGTCGCTCCGGCGGCACGTCCATGTCGACGCACAGCGCCTCCCACACGGCGCGCGGCGCCTCGCCCTCGGCGAGGGCCTGCACGACGGTGCGGTTGCCGAGCGCACCCAGCACGTGGTCGCGGGCGAGCGACCCGGCATACGCCGCGCCGAACTCGTCGTCCATCAAGGTCCAGAAGTGGCTGATCCGCACCCCTGCAGTGTGCCACCCGTTGCGCCGGAACCGTTCCGCGCGAACCCGTCGTCGGAGCGTTACCGCAACCGGCCGCGAACGTCCGGCGCTGCCGGTATCGTCCTCTCGTCCCGCGCACCGCCGCGGGGCACATCGAACTCTTCAGGGGAGCACACCATGACCGAGCCCACGAGGCCCAGCGAGCCCACCGACGCCGGCGCCGACCCGCACGGAGCGAGCCGACCCTACGCGTACCCGACTCCCGCCGGGGCGGCCGAGACCGTCCCCGGCGAGGTCACCCTCTCCGACGACCCGGAGGCGCCCGCGTCCGGCGGTCGCAAGCGCACGGGTCTGCTCGTCGGTGGCGTCGTCACCGCCCTCGTCCTCGGCGGCGCCGGCGCCTTCGCCTTCCAGACGCTGAGCGGGGGCGGCTCCCAGCCGGCCGACGTACTGCCCGGCGACGCCTACGCCTACTTCCGTCTCGACATCGACCCGTCGGCCGGCCAGAAGATCGCCGCCGTGCGCTTCTTGGGCAAGCTGCCCCAGGTCAAGGACACGCTCGGTGCCGACGACCCCCGCAAGCAGCTGTGGCAGCTCGTCTCGAAGGACGCGAGCAACGACTGCGTCGCCAAGTTCAGCTACGACACGGACATCGCGCCCTGGCTCGGCGACCGGGTCGGCGCCGCCATCCGTCCCGGTGGCACCGCGGACGCGCCCAACGTCGCCGTCGCGATCCAGGTCAAGGACGAGTCCGCGGCCAAGGACACCCTGACCAGGCTGTTCGCCTGCGACAAGGGCGGATCCGACACCGAGCTGCGCATGAAGGACGGCTACGCCATCGTCACGCCGCCCGGCGTCGGCGACGCCACCCTCGCGGCAGCCGCCAAGGGGACGCTCGCGCAGAACGCCGACTTCACCTCCGACATGGCGGCTCTCGGCGAGCAGGGCATCCTGTCGGCCTGGTTCGACATGGGCACGGGCCTGAAGGAGATCCAGAAGTTCAGCGGCACGACCGGCATGGACGCGACGGCCCTGGCCTCGGCCAAGGGACGCTTCGCGACGGCGGTCCGGTTCGACGCCGACTACGTCGAGATGGCCGGCGTCGTGCGCGGCGCCGACGCCACGAAGTCCGTCAAGGGCGACGGCAGCGAGGTGGCCTCGCTGCCGGCCAACACGATGGCTGCCCTCAACGTCTCCGGGGCCGACCTGATGCTCGACTCCGCGTGGCCCCAGCTGAAGAAGCAGATCGAGAGCCTCGCCGCGGCCGACGGCGAGTCCGACCCGATCGGGCAGGTCGAGCAGCAGCTCGGAATCAAGCTGCCCGACGACCTCAAGGTGCTGCTCGGCCGGTCCTTCACCGTGGCCATGCCCGAGCAGAACCTCAAGAGCGACGTGCCCGTCCTCGGTGCCAAGGTCGTCTCCAGCGACGCCAAGCGCGCCGACGAGCTCGTGGGCCGACTCATGGAGTCGGCCGGTGTCGGCAGCGACGTGCTGACCCACAAGGTCGAGGGCGACAAGGTCTACGTGGCCACGACGCCCGACTACGCCGACGACCTCAAGTCGGGCGGCAGGCTCGGCGACGGCGACACCTTCAAGCTCGCCGTCGGTGACGTCAGCAACGCGACGGCGACGCTCTTCGTCGACCTCGACAAGGTCGACGCCATCGTCAAGGGCGACGTCCACGGCGAGGCCAAGTCCTTCCTCGAGTCGCTGCGCGCCGTGGGCTTCACCGCCACCAACACCGGCAACGGTGAAGGCTCCTTCAGCCTCCGCGTCCTCGGCGACTGACACCGTCGGATCCGCGCGAAGGGCCCCGCTCCGGCGGGGCCCTTCGTGCGTGCGGCGTGTGCGCTGGGTCAGCCGTGGTCGACGAAACCGCTGATCCCGAGACCGTCCGCCATCGGCACACGGATCTGGTTGCCCGAGTACGAGATTCCGCCCACGACAGGTGAGGCCACCGACCACCAGGCGGCGTCGAGGTCGCTCACCTCGGTCGTCGGTTCGGCAGCCACCAGCGCTGCCGCGGCCCCGACTCCGACGTGGCTCTCCATCATCGATCCCACGATGGTGCGCAGGCCGGCGTCATGGGCGCGGCGCAGCATGTCGCGACCCACGGTGAGCGAGCCGCACTTGGCGAGCTTGACGTTGACGAGGTCCGCGGCGCCGAGCCGGATGATCCGTTCGAGGTCGTAGGGCCCGTAGCAGGACTCGTCGGCCATGACCGGCAGCCCGACCCGCTCCCGCACCCAGGCCAGACCCTCGACGTCGTCGGCCACGACCGGCTGCTCGACGAACTCGACCCCGAGGTCGGCGACCTCGAGCGCCCGGATGACCTGGACGGCCTCCTCGCGTGTCCACCCCTGGTTGGCGTCGAGCCGGATGGCGACGTCGGGGCCGACTGCGTCGCGCACCGACGCGACGCGCTGCACGTCGGTGCTGGCATCGGTGCCGACCTTCATCTTCAGGGTGCGGAAGCCGTCGGAGACCCGCGCGCGAGCCGTGTCGGCGAGCGCGTCAGCCGCACCGGCCGACAGGGTGACGTCGGTCGTCAGCACCTCGCGTATGCCGTCCGGCCGGGTCGAGAGCAGCGCCGCCACCGACGTGCCCTCCGCCCGGGCGACGAGGTCGTGCAGGGCCGCGTCGACAGCGGCCTTGGCACCGAAGTTGCGGGCCACGGCGCGCTGGACGACGCCGGCGGCAGCGGCGAGGTCGCTGCGGTCGTCGAGCCGGTGACCCGTCACGGCGGGCGCGAGCATCTGCTCGATGCACGCCGTGGCGCTCGCGAGCGACTCACCCGTCACCTGCCACACCTGGGGCGCCTCGCCCCACCCCGTGCGCCCGTCGCTGTCGGTGACCGTCACGACGACGGTGTCGGTGGTCTCGGTCCGGCGCAGGGCCGTGACGAACGGCGTGTGGAGCCGCACGGACGAGGTCGTCGTCGTGACCCGCGCGACGGTCGTCATGCCCGCTCCCCCTCGGTGGGGTGCTCGGCGCGCCAGACGTCCCGGGCGATGCCGGCGACGAAGACGGCGGCCTCCGTCTCGTCGAGGTCGATCGTCGTGCAGACGGCGATGACGAACGGCTCCTCGCCCACCGGACGCACGAGCGCGACGTCGTGGGAGACGCCCGGGATCCAGCCCGACTTGCTCGCGGTCGGGGTGCCAGGCGGCAGGCCCGCCGGCACCTGGTCGACGTGCACTTGGCGGGCCAGCATCTCCTCGACGGGCGCCAGCACCTCGGCGCCACCGAGCGCGGGCTCGCGGCGCCCGACCGCGGCCATGACGAGCCCGAGGTCGGCGGCGGTCACGGTGTTGGTGATGCCTGCTCGACGGGCCACGGCGTCCTCGATGCCGCGCCCGACCACGGTGGCCGGCGAGCAGCCGACGATGCGCAGCACCTCGGCGACCTCGTCGAGACCGACGACGTCGACGAGCAGGTTGGTGGCGATGTTGCTCGAGTGGGTGATGGCCCGCTCCGCGAGCTCGCCCAGCGTGCAGGTGCCGCCGAGCGCCGCCCACGTCTGCGGGTCCTGGTCCTCGGCCTCGTCGAGGTCGAACGGGGAGCCGTCGAGCACGGAGGCGAAGGTGCCGGTGACCGTGACCGGCGCGTCGAGGTGGAGCTCGCCTCGCACGATGCGCCGGAAGGCCGCGATGACGAGTGGGAGCTTCATCGTGGACGCGGCGTAGTGCGGCGCGAACGCGTCGTGCTCGTAGCGGGGTCGGCCGTCGAGGTCTCCCAGCCACACCGACAGCGCGGCGTCAGGGTTCGAGGGGTCCGAGGGGTCCGAGGCCGAGACGGCACGGTCCAGACGTGAGTCGAGGTCCGAGAAGGGGCTGGGCACCCCAGCACGGTAGACGATCAGGCAGCGGAGGCCGACACCACGTCGCCCGACGGGACGGGCAGCGAGACGGTCGGGGCGAGGCCCTCGCTCTCGGCCATCCGGCTGGACACGTCGATGAGGACCTGCGACAAGGGCAGCGCCAGCGCCCCGCAGATCGAGGCGAGCAGCTCCGACGAGGCCTCCTTCTCGCCGCGCTCGACCTCGCTGAGGTAGCCGAGGGAGACGGATGCCGTCGCGGAGACCTCACGGAGGGTGCGGCCCTGGGCGCGCCGGCGCTCACGGAGGACGTCGCCGAGCTCGCGCCGCAGCAGTGTCGTCATGTCGTCCTCCTTCAGGTCGCTGGTGTCGTGCGTTCGGATGCCGTGCCGTCGTCGGGGTGACCTGACAGCCCTACCGTACCCCGAGGGTCCCACGGCGGCGCAGGTGTTTGGCGCGTGGCGCCCGTCTCCTCCACCGCGAGCCGGAGCACCGCGTCGACGGTGGCCGACCGGATCTCGGCCCTGGTCCCGTTCAACTCCAGGGCGCGCGTCGCTGTTCCCGACGGACCGGAGACGGCCACGTGGACGGTGCCCGCGGGCTTGCCCTCCGCCGGTCCCGGCCCGGCCACACCGGTCGTGGCCAGGCCCCACGTGGAGCCCAGCCGACGGCGTACGCCCTCGGCCATGAGCGCGGCCACCTCGGGGTCGACGGTGCCCACCCGCGCGACGAGCTCGGCGGGCACGTCGAGCAGCGCCGTCTTCACCTCCGGGGCGTACGCGACGACCCCACCGAGCAGCACCGCGGACGCGCCGGGGGTGTCGGCCACGGTGGCGGCGACGAGTCCCGCCGTCAGCGACTCGGCGCAGGCCACGGTCTCGTGCGCCTCGGTCAGCCGGGCCACGAGACGTGCCCCCGGCGCCTCGGACGCGTCGTCCACGTCAGTCCCGCTTCGCCGTCCGGGGTGGCGCCGGGTCGCCGGTGGAGCCCTCGGTCGCCCCGGCCCTCGTCTCCCGGGCGGCGGCGCGCGCCGCCCGCCGGGCCAGCGTGCGCTCGCTCGTCTCGCGCAGCCGTGCCGCCTTGAAGACGTAGTCGATGCCGCTGACCACGGTCATGACGAGCGCCGCGCCGAGCACGACGTAGGCCACGAGCAACCACGCGCTACCGAACGGGAGCACCCAGAGCGGGAAGGTCAGGGCCCCGAGCGACAGCGTCTGGAGCATCGTCTTGAGCTTGCCGCCGCGACCGGCCGGCATGACGCCGTGCCGGATGACGACGAAGCGCAGCACGGTGATGCCGATCTCGCGGACGAGGATGACGACGGTCACCCACCACCAGACGACCCCGAGCAGCGACAGCCCGATGAAGGCCGTGCCGGTCAGCGCTTTGTCGGCGATGGGGTCGGCGACCTTGCCGAAGTTCGTGATCTCCCCACGTCGCCGGGCGATCTTGCCGTCGACACCGTCGGTGACGGCTGCGAGCGCGAAGACCACCCAGGCCCAGAAGCGCCACCACGGCTCGTTGCCGCCGTCCTGGAAGAGCAGCACGGCGTAGACCGGGACGAGCAGGAAGCGCAGGACCGTCAGGGCGTTGGGCAGGTTCCAGTCGGTCGGTCGGGGCGCCGGCCCCTCCCCCCGGTGGAAGGTCTGTGGCGTCATCGCGGCTCCGCGACGAGGTCGATCCCCTCGGTGCCGACGACGACAGCCGGCACGAGGTCGCCGACCTGAGGGGCGGGAGCGCCCTCGGGGACGTGCACGATGGTGACGCCGTCGACGTCGGGGCCCTGGAAGTCGGCGCGCCCGACGACGGTGCCCTCCGCCTCCTCGATCTCCTCGACGAGGACGAGGACGCGCTCGCCGACGCGCTCCTCGGCGCGCTGGGCGTTGAGCTCCTCGACGAGGCGGGTGAAGCGGTCGAGGCGCTCGGCGACGACCTCGGGGGCCAGCTTGCCGGCATACCCCTCGGCCTCGGTGCCGTCCTCGTCGGAGTAGCCGAAGACGCCGACGACGTCGAGGCGGGCCTCGGTGAGGAAGGCCTCGAGCTCGTCGAGGTCGGCCTCGGTCTCGCCGGGGAAGCCGACGATGACGTTGCAGCGGATGCCGGCCTCGGGGGCGTCGGCGCGCACCCGGCCGAGGAGCTCGAGGAAGACCTCGCGCGAGCCGAACCGGCGCATCGAGCGCAGGAGCGGCTCGGACGCGTGCTGGAAGGAGATGTCGTAGTAGGGCACGACGCCGGGGGTGTCGGCCATGGCGCGCAGCAGGCCGGGACGGATCTCGGCCGGCTGGAGGTAGGAGACGCGGACGCGCTCGATGCCCTCGATCGCGGTCAGCTCGGGCAGCAGCTTCTCGAGGAGGGCGAGGTCGCCGAGGTCCTTGCCGTAGCTCGTGGAGTTCTCGGAGACGAGGAAGAGCTCCTTGACGCCCTGCTCGGCGAGCCAGCGGCCCTCGGCGACGATGTCGGCGGGACGGCGCGAGAGGAAGGCGCCA
Organism: Terracoccus sp. 273MFTsu3.1; assembly: GCF_000383675.1. GTDB lineage: Bacteria > Actinomycetota > Actinomycetes > Actinomycetales > Dermatophilaceae > Terrabacter. The sequence goes on from NZ_KB911821.1 coordinate 87,468, forward strand.
CGGAACATCGGGATGGCGCAGAACGAGCAGCGCCGGTCGCAGCCCGACGCGATCTTGAGCGGCGCCCACGGGCGACCGTCGAGGCGCGCGCGGATGACGCGGGGACCGGAGGCGGGGGTCGGCACGTCGGCGTCGGCAAGGTCGGGGCGGGCGTCGCCGTGGCCCGGCAGCGCGACGGACGCGGAGCCCTGCTGGCGCTCGACCGGGGTCAGCGGGAGCAGCGTGCGGCGGTCGCCGGGGGTGTGGCTCTCGACGTGGCCGCCCGCGAGGATCGTCTGCAGGTGTGCGCTCATGTCGCGGTAGGAGTCGAAGCCGAGCACGGCGTCGGCCTCGGGCAGCTGGTCGGCGAGCTCCTTGCCGTAGCGCTCGGCGAGGCAGCCGACGGCGACGACCTTCTGCGTGCGGCTGCCCTCGCCCTTGAGGTCGGAGGCCTCGAGCAGGGCGTCGATGGAGTCCTTCTTGGCCTGCTCGACGAAGCCGCACGTGTTGACGACGGCGACGTCGGCCTCGGACGCGTCGTCGACGAGACGCCATCCCTCCGCGAGCAGCCGACCGGCCAGCTCCTCGGAGTCGACCTCGTTGCGCGTGCACCCGAGGGTGACGAGTGCGACGCTCTTGTCGGCGCTCGGGTGGGGAGGGGTCATGCGTCCACTCTAGATGCCGGGGTGTTCAATGGCCGACATGCTCGGAACCGCCCCCCACGGCCACGACGACCTGCTCATGAAGGCGCGCGACCTGCTGCGAGCGCACCCCCTCGTCGACGGCCACAACGACCTCCCGTGGGAGGCGCGCGAGCAGACGGGCTACGACTTCGAGACGCTCGACATCTCCGGCCGCCTCACGACGACGCAGACCGACCTGCCTCGCCTCACCGAGGGCGGGGTCGGCGCGCAGTTCTGGTCCGTCTTCGTGCCGAGCACCCTCCAGGGCGACTCGGCCGTCACCGCCACGCTCGAGCAGGTCGACGGCGTGCACCGGATGATCGGGTCGTATGCCGACCGGCTGGCGCTCGCCCGCACCGCGGACGAGGTGGAGGCTGCCACCGCGACGGGTCGCGTCGCGTCGCTGCTCGGCGCCGAGGGCGGGCACTCGATCGGCTGCTCGCTCGGCACCCTGCGGATGCTCCACGTGCTCGGTGTGCGCTACCTGACGCTGACGCACAACGACAACACGCCGTGGGCCGACTCGGCCACCGACGTGCCCGTCGTCGGCGGCCTCAGCGAGTTCGGCCGGGAGGTCGTGCGTGAGATGAACCGCCTCGGGATGATGGTCGACCTCAGTCACGTCGCCGCCACGACGATGCGCGACGCGCTCGAGACCACCGACGCCCCGGTCATCTTCAGCCACTCCTCGGCCCTGGCCCTGTGCGACACCCCCCGCAACGTGCCCGACGACGTGCTCGGCGCGCTGTCCGCCAACGGCGGCGTGTGCATGGTGACCTTCGTCCCCGAGTTCGTGTCGCCCGCGACCGCCGCCTGGCGCGTCGAGGCCGCCGCCGCCGCGGCGGAGGTCGGCGTCGAGGCGCGTGACTGGGAGGCGTTCGGCCGGTTCACCGCCGGCTGGCAGCGTGAGCACCCCAAGCCCGACGCGACGGTCGATCAGGTCGTCGCCCACCTCGAGCACGTCCGCGAGGTCGCCGGCATCGACCACATCGGCATCGGCGGCGACTACGACGGCACCGACACCTTCCCCGTCGGGCTCGAGGACGTCAGCGGCTACCCGCGGCTCGTCGCCGCCCTGCTCGCGCGGTCGTGGTCCGAGGCCGACGTCGTCCAGCTCGTGCGCGGCAACACGCTGCGTGTCATGCGCGACGTCGAGGCCGTGGCCCGCGACCTCCAGACGACCCGCACCCCGAGCCTCAGGACCTTCGCCGAGCTCGACGGTCACGGCTGAGCACCGCTCGAGCGCGACCCGGGCACGCGGCATACGCCCTCGGTGGGGCGCAGCCCTACTGACGGAAGCGGGCGATCGTCAGCCCGACGAGGCGGGCGACGACGAGCGCGACGTAGAGCATGCCGGCGATCTGCTGGAGCAGCACGAACGAGCGGGCGTGGGGGGTCACGGCGTAGATGTCGGAGAGACCGGTCGAGGTCATCGTCGTGATCGATAGGTAGAGCAGCTCGTACCAGGTGCGCACCCCGGGCAGCGTCTCGCCGTAGATGGTGAACGAGTTCGGCCAGATGAACTGCACGGCGACGTAGAGGTAGGCGAAGCCCCAGGCGACGACGGTGAAGGTCGCGCCGGTGGCATAGAGCTCGTCGCGGGTCACCCAGTTGTCGGCGAACATGTACCGGAGCAGGCCGTAGCCCGTGTAGAAGTAGAAGAGCGCGTGCAGCAGGGCGCTCCAGAAGGCGACCGGGCTGTTGTCGGGCCACACGGCCTCGGCCACGGTGAGCAGGACCACCGGCCCGCCCAGCACGACGGCGACCCACGTGAGCGCAGGGGTCGCCCGCACCGCGCGCACGGCGAGGAAGAGCACGAGGAGGCCGATGAGGCCGAAGACCGCGCGTCCCGCCTCCCGGTAGTCCCCGAGCGTCGCGGTCTCGACGAAGGGATAGGTCAGCAGGGCTGCGAGCTGGACGAAGAGGAGCAGGGCGCACGGCAGCTCGTTGACCTTGCGCCGTAGCTGGTCGAGCCGTGACGGCGGCCCCGCACGACGGGGCGATGACGGCCAGAGCTCCAGCGACGCACTCACGACTCGGACTCTAGTGGCGGGCCCGTCAAGAACGCGTCAAGAGCCATCAGCGCGAGGTCAACGGACGTGGAGCGGCCCGGTGGCGACCCTAGGAAGGAGTCATGTTCACCTCCATCGTCCTGCTCGTGGCCGGGGTCGCCGTGCTGGCCTACCTCGTCCACGTGCTCCTCCACCCGGACCGCTTCTGATGAGCGACACCGTCAGCGGGCTGCTCACGATCGCCGTCCTCGTCGCCGCCCTCGCCGCCGCCCACGTGCCCCTCGGGTCGTGGATGGCCCGGGTCTTCACCGACGCCCGCCACTGGCGCGTCGAGCGCCTCGTCTACCGGCTGTGCCGCATCGACCCCGCGTCCGAGCAGCGCTGGAGCACGTATGCCGTCGCCGTCCTCGGCTTCTCCGTCGTGGGCATCGTCCTGCTCGTCGCGCTCATCGCCCTGCAGGGCGTCCTTCCGCTCGCGCGCGGCGCCTCGATGAACCTCGACACCGCGCTCAACACGGCCGTGTCGTTCGTGACGAACACGAACTGGCAGTCGTATGTCGGTGAGTCCGGCGCGTCGCCACTCGTCCAGACGCTCGGGCTGACCGTGCAGAACTTCGTCTCACCTGCCGTGGGCCTCGCCGTGGCCGTCGCGCTCGTGCGCGGCCTGGCCCGCTCGAGCGGGGCGCAGATCGGCAACTTCTGGGTCGACCTCGTGCGCGGCACCGTGCGCGTCCTGCTGCCGCTCGCCGTCGCCGGAGCCGTCGTCCTCCTGCTCGGCGGCGTCATCCAGAACCTCACGTCGCCGACCAGCGTCACGACGCTCTCCGGCGGCTCACAGGTCGTCCAGGGCGGCCTCGTCGCCTCGCAGGAGGCCATCAAGGAGCTCGGCACGAACGGCGGTGGCTACTTCAACGCCAACTCGGCCCACCCCTTCGAGAACCCCACCGCGGTGACGAACCTCATCGAGATCTTCCTGCTCCTCGTCATCCCGTTCTCGCTGCCGCGGACCTACGGGATCCTCGTCGGCGACCGCCGGCAGGGCTGGACCGTGCTCGCGTTCATGGCGACGCTGTGGGGTCTCATGGTCGCCGCCGTGACCTGGGCCGAGGTGAGCGCGGCGAGCGGCCCCCTCGGCGGCCTCGAGGGCAAGGAGCTGCGCTTCGGCGTCTGGCCGTCCGCCCTCTTCGCGGCCAGCACGACCGGCACCTCGACCGGGGCGGTCAACTCGATGCACGAGAGCTTCAGCCCCCTCGGTGGAGGCGGCGTCCTCTTCTCGATGCTCCTCGGCGAGGTCTCCCCCGGCGGCGTCGGGTCGGGGCTCTACGGCGCGCTGCTGCTGGCCGTGCTGACCGTCTTCATCGCGGGCCTCATGGTCGGGCGCACGCCCGAGCTGCTCGGCAAGCAGGTCGGGCGCCGCGAGATCACCCTGACCGCGCTCGCCCTGCTCGTCATGCCGGCCCTCGTGCTCGTCTTCACCGGCATCGGGATGGTGGCTCCACTCGTCTCGTCGCAGATGTCCGCCTCGGGCCCGCACGGGCTCACCGAGGTGATGTACGCGTACGCCTCCGCCGCCAACAACAACGGCAGCGCGTTCGCGGGCTTCTCCGCGGACTCCCCCTACACGAACCTCACCCTCGCGCTCTGCATGTTCCTCGGACGCTTCGTCCCGATCGTCCTCGTCCTGGCACTCGCCGGTTCCCTGGTGGCGCAACGACGTCGGCCGGTCAACGCCGGCACCCTACCCACCCACACACCCACGTTCGCGGGCCTCTTCGTCGGGGTGGCGGTCGTCGTCACCGGACTCACGTTCTTCCCGGCCCTGGCTCTCGGTCCCCTCGCGGAGGCACTGTCATGACCCCTTCCGTCATCCCGTCACGCATGACGGACCCGTCGTCGACCCCACCCGGTGACACGCGGTCCGCCGGACCGGACAGTGCTGCCGCAGAACGGGACCCGGTGCCGTCCAGGCACTCGAACGGGCGGTCGACGGCGGCGCTGTCGCTCAGGTCGCTGGGTCGACAGCTCGTCGCGACCTTCCCGGAGGCCGTCCGCAAGCTCGATCCACGCCACGTCTGGCGCAGCCCCGTCGTCTTCGTCGTGTGGGTCGGCTCGCTGCTGACCACCGTCGTCGCCGTCGTCGACCCGTCCTGGTTCGCGTGGAGCGTCACGGTCTGGCTCTGGGCGACCGTCCTCTTCGCCAACATGGCCGAGGCCGTCGCCGAGGGCCGCGGCAAGGCGCAGGCGGCCACGCTTCGAGCCACGCGGACCACGACGACCGCGAGCCGCCGGAGCGCCGACGGATCCACCGAGACGGTCGCCGCCTCGGACCTCACGATCGGTGACCTCGTCGTCGTGCGGCCCGGTGAGGTGATTCCCGGCGACGGTGACGTCGTCGAGGGCATGGCGACGGTGGACGAGTCGGCGATCACCGGCGAGTCCGCGCCCGTCATCCGCGAGTCGGGCGGCGACCGGTCGGCCGTCACGGGCGGCACGACGGTGCTCTCCGACGGCATCACCGTGCGCATCACGACCAGGCCCGGCGAGACCTTCATCGACCGGATGATCTCGCTCGTCGAGGGAGCGGCCCGACAGAAGACGCCGAACGAGGTCGCCCTGACGATCCTGCTCACGACGCTGACGATCATCTTCGTCCTCGCCGTCATGGCGATCCAGCCGCTCGCGATCTACTCCGGCCAGGAGCAGTCGGTCGTCGTCCTCGTCGCCCTCCTCGTGTGCCTCATCCCGACGACCATCGGAGCCCTGCTCTCGGCGATCGGCATCGCCGGCATGGACCGGCTCGTCCAGCACAACGTCCTCGCCATGTCGGGGCGCGCCGTCGAGGCGGCCGGCGACGTGTCGACCCTCCTGCTCGACAAGACCGGCACCATCACCTTCGGCAACCGGCGGGCCACCGAGCTGCTCGCCGCCCCCGGCCTCGGCGATGCCGAGGTCACCGAGGCCGCATACCTCTCGTCGCTGGCGGACGAGACGCCCGAGGGGCGCTCGATCGTCGAGCTGGCCGCCGCAGGGCTGTCCGAGGGGACCCGGACGCGGGCCGACGAGGCGCGGAGCGACGGCGCGACGTTCGTCGAGTTCACCGCGCAGACCCGCATGTCCGGGGTGGACCTGCCGGACGGCACGGCCGTGCGCAAGGGCGCCTCGGACGCCGTGTGCCGCTGGGTCTCGGAGCACGGCGGCGACGTGCCCCGGGGAGTGCTGACCATCGTCGATGCGATCGCGACCGCGGGAGGCACGCCGCTCGTCGTCGCCTCCGCGCGGCCGGGCGAGCAGCCTCGGGTGCTCGGCGTCGTGCACCTCAAGGACGTCGTCAAGCCCGGGATGAAGGAGCGCTTCGCCCAGCTGCGCGCCATGGGCATCCGGACCGTCATGATCACCGGCGACAACCCGCTCACGGCGAGGTCGATCGCGGCCGAGGCCGGCGTCGACGACTTCCTCGCCGAGGCGACGCCCGAGGACAAGATGGCGCTCATCCGGAAGGAGCAGGAGGGCGGCCGGCTCGTCGCGATGACCGGAGACGGCACCAACGACGCCCCGGCCCTGGCGCAGTCGGACGTCGGCGTGGCGATGAACACCGGCACGTCCGCGGCCAAGGAGGCCGCCAACATGGTCGACCTCGACTCGGACCCGACGAAGCTCATCGACATCGTCTCGATCGGCAAGCAGCTGCTCATCACGCGCGGCGCCCTGACGACCTTCTCGATCGCCAACGACATCGCGAAGTACTTCGCGATCATCCCGGCGATGTTCGTCGTGCTCTTCCCCGGCCTCGACGCGCTCAACGTCATGGGCCTGTCGACCCCGAAGTCGGCGATGCTCTCGGCCGTCATCTTCAACGCGCTCATCATCGTCGCACTGATCCCCCTGTCGTTGAGGGGTGTTCGCTACCGGCCCGCCGGCAGCACCGCCCTGCTGCGACGCAACCTCCTCGTCTACGGGGTCGGCGGCGTCATCGCCCCGTTCATCGGCATCAAGCTGATCGACCTCGTCGTGAGCCACCTCCCCGGAATGATGTGAGTCCTGTGAACACCGTCCTCAAGCAGTCCGTCGCCGGCCTCCGGGCCATGCTCGTCCTCACCGTGCTGCTCGGTCTCCTCTACCCCGCCGTCGTGTGGGGCGTGGGCCAGGTCGTGGCCCGGGACCAGTCCGCCGGGTCCCTCGTGTCGCTCGGCGGCCGCGTCGTCGGCTCCAGCCTCCTCGGCCAGCAGTGGCGGGGCGACGAGTGGTTCCACGGCCGGCCCTCGGCGAGTGACTACGCCGGGGACACGAGCGGCGGCACCAACCTCGGTGCCGGCCCCGAGCTCGACACGGCGGTGGCCGAGAGAGCCCGGGCCGCCGGCCTCGAGCCGCGCACGGCGCCCGCCGACGCGCTCACGGCATCCGGCAGCGGGCTCGACCCGCACGTCTCGCCGGCGTATGCCGCAGCCCAGGTCGAGCGCGTCGCCGCGGCAAGGGGCCTCGACGTCAGCCGGGTGCGGTCTCTCGTGACCGCCCACACGCAGGGACGCGAGGCCGGGTTCCTCGGCCAGCCTCGGGTCGACGTCCTCGAGCTGAACCTCGCGCTCGCGCGCCTCACGGCGCCGAGCGCCGGGTGACCTGAGAGGATCGCCGTATGGGGCGTGGCTCGCTGCGGATCTATCTCGGGGCAGCGCCGGGAGTCGGCAAGACGGTGGCCATGCTCGACGAGGCCCACCGACGCCTCTCGCGGGGCACGGACGTCGTCGTCGGCTACGTCGAGACGCACGACAGGCCCCACACGGCGGCCATGCTCGAGGGCCTCGAGGTCCTCCCCCGTCGCACGGTCGAGTACCGCGGCAGCCGGCTCACCGAGCTCGACGTCGCCGCGGTCCTCGCGCGTCGGCCTCACGTCGTCCTCGTCGACGAGCTCGCCCACACCAACGTCCCCGGCTCGTCCGTCCCGCCGGTCGACGGGGCCGGGGCGTCGCGTGACGGGCACGAGAAGCGCTGGCAGGACGTCGAGGAGATCCTCGAGGCCGGCATCGACGTCATCTCGACCGTCAACATCCAGCACCTCGAGTCGCTCAACGACGTGGTCGAGTCGATCACGGGCATCCGCCAGCAGGAGACCGTCCCCGACGAGATCGTGCGCCGGGCTGACCAGGTGGAGCTCGTCGACATGTCGCCCGAGGCCCTGCGCCGCCGGATGGCCCACGGCAACATCTACGGACCGGACAAGGTCGACGCCGCCCTGGCCAACTACTTCCGCACCGGCAACCTCTCCGCGTTGCGCGAGATCGCGCTGCTGTGGCTGGCCGACCGGGTCGACGAGGCGCTCGAACGCTACCGGGCCGACCAGGGGATCAGCGAGCAGTGGCCCACTCGAGAGCGCGTCGTCGTGGCGCTCACCGGGGGTGCCGGCAGCGAGACCCTCCTCCGACGAGGGGCGCGGATCGCCACCCGCGCGGCCGGCGGTGACCTCATCGCCTGTCACGTCCGGTCGTCCGAGGGCCTCACGTCGACCGACCCCGCCGTGCTGGTCCGGCTGCGCCAGCTGGCTCGCGACCTCGGCGCGGAGTTCCAGGACGTCTCCGGCCAGGACGTCGCGGAGGCGATCCTCGACCACGCCCGCGGCGTCAACGCGACGCAGATCGTCGTCGGCGTCAGCCGGCGAGGCCGGTGGCAGCAGATCCTGCGTCCGAGCATCGCCTCCGAGGTGGCCGACGGCTCGGGCGACATCGACGTCCACCTGGTCCCTCACGAGGGGTCGAAGGTCGCCAGCCGTCGGCGGAGCACCACCGGCCTGCCCGCGCGCAGGGTCGTCGGCGGGATGCTCTTCGCTGTCGTCGCCCTCGTCGGCCTGACCGCCGCGCTCGTCGCGACCCAGGAGGGGCACACCCTCTCGCTCGACCTGCTCCTCTACCTCGCGCTGACGGTCCTCTGCGCGCTCGTCGGTGGCATCTGGCCCGCGCTCTTCTGCGCCGTCGTCGGCTCGCTCGTCGTCAACTGGTTCTTCACCGAGCCGCGCGGCACCCTGACGATCAGCGACCCACCCAACGCCCTGGCCCTCGCCGTCTTCGTGCTCGTGGCCATGGCCGTCTCGTCGGTCGTCAACGTCGCCGCCCGCCGCACCGAGCAGGCGGTCTCGGCCGAGCGCGAGTCGTCGGCGCTCGCCGCGATGAGCCGTGACCTGCTCGCGGAGCCCCGGCCCCTGCCTGCCCTGCTCGACCGGGCGCGGGAGGACCTCGGCATGCGGGCCGCCGTGCTCGCCGACGTGCACCCGGACCGGCCCCCGACCGTCGTCGCCTCGACCGACCCCGACCTGCCAGTGGGAAGCGTCCTACCGGCCGACACGGGCTGGGCGCTCGACGTCACCGTCGACGACGGCGTCCACCTGCTCCTCGACGGACCACCCGTGGCGGCAGAGGACCAGCGCGTCGTCAACGCGTACGCGGCCCACGCCGCGATCCTGCACGGACGCGAGCAGCTCGTCCGGGCCGCGCGAGAGGCGGCAGGGCTCGCCCGCGACAACGCCGCACGCACCACCCTGCTCGCCGCCGTCTCGCACGACCTCCGCACGCCCCTCGCGAGCATCAAGGCGGGCGTCTCGACGTTGCGCCAGTCCGGTCTCGACCTGACGGCCGACGACGAGGCGGAGCTGCTCGAGTCGATCGAGGAGAGCGCGGACCGCCTCGACGCCCTCATCGGCAACCTCCTCGACCTGTCCCGTCTCGAGACCGGAGCCGTGCGCGCACACCACCACTCGATCGACCTGCTCGACGCCGTCGTGTCGACGGTGCGCACGACCTCCGCCCCCCAGCGCGTCGAGGTCGACCTCGAGCCGGACCTCCCCCTCGTGCGGACCGACCTGGGACTGCTCGACCGCGTGCTCGCCAACGTCGTCGAGAACGCGCTGCGGCACAGCGGCGACGCGGAGGTGCGCATCACCGCGGGTCGCATCGGGGACACCGTGCAGCTGCGGGTCATCGACCGCGGACCGGGCGTGTCCGATGCCGACAAGGAGCGGATCTTCGCTGCGTTCCAGCGGGCCGGGGACGCACCGCAGGGCGACGGCCTCGGCCTCGGCCTCGCCGTCGCCCGGGGGCTGACGACCGTGCTGGGCGGCTCGCTCGTGCCGGAGGACACCCCGGGGGGTGGCCTCACGATGGTCGTCGAGCTGCCCCTCACGCCGACCAGCACGCCGACCAGCACCCCGCCGGGTCCCTCGGTTCGAGGTGAGGGCGGCACGGACGTGGCTGACGGCATCACCCCGACCGAGCCGACCGAGCCGACCGGGCCCACCGGGCTGGCCGGGCCGACCCAGACGAAGGAGGACGCGTGACCCGAGTGCTCGTCGTCGACGACGACCCGCGGCTGCAGCGCACCCTGACGATCGCGCTGCGGGCCCACGGCAACGAGGTCGTCACGGCCGCCGACGGTCGCACCGCCGTGCAGTCGGTCCTCGAGGACGCACCCGACGTCGTCATCCTCGACCTCGGACTGCCCGACCTCGACGGCACCGAGGTGCTGCGCCGCATCCGGGCCGCGTCCGTCGTCCCCGTCATCGTGCTGTCGGCGCGGCACGAGTCCGACGACAAGATCGAGGCGCTCGACCTCGGTGCCGACGACTACGTCACGAAGCCCTTCGGCGTCGAGGAGCTCCTGGCTCGAGTGCGCGCGGCCGTGCGCCGCGGCGGCGACCTCGGCCGACACCTCGGACCGGTCGTGACCGACCACTTCGTCCTCGACTTCGCCGAGCGGAGGGCGACCGTCGAGGGCGAGGACGTCCGGCTCACGCCGACCGAGTGGCGGGTGCTCGAGGCGTTGTGCCGCGAGCCCGGTCACCTCGTCCAGCAGCAGGACCTGCTCCGAGCCGTCTGGGGCCCGTCCTACGGTCGCGAGTCGAACTACCTGCGCGTCTATGCCAACCAGCTGCGCCGCAAGCTCGAGCCCGACCCGGCGAACCCGCGGCACCTCGTCACCGAACCCGGCCTCGGCTACCGCTTCAACCCCTGAAGCGCGAGGGCCGTCGCGCCCCCGGAGTCAGTAGCGCTCGCGGGGCCCGCGGTCGGTGAGGTTCCAGGCGTCCTCGGACTCCTCGTCGTCCTCGTCGACCGTGCGCGTCAGGTCACCGGGCGTCCACCGGGCGGTCGGCACGGCGGTCGTCTCGTCCTCGTGGGCACGCTGCTCGCCGCGCTCGGCGACGAGTGCCGCCGTGCGCTGGGGCGCGGCCTCCTCGGGCTCGTCGGCGTAGCCGGCCGACATCTGCGGGGGCTCCACGTCGACGGGCGGGGCGGCATACGGCTCGGCGGGCTCGATGATGTCGGCGAGGTCGTCGTCGTCGATGGGCTCGTTGGGGTGCGGCACGTCCTCGCCACGCAGCAGCGCGAGGGTCTGCTCGAGGTCGTCGGGGCGCACGAGCACGTCGCGGGCCTTGGACCCCTCGCTCGGGCCGACGACGCCGCGCGACTCGAGCAGGTCCATGAGCCGGCCGGCCTTGGCGAAGCCGACGCGCAGCTTGCGCTGGAGCATCGACGTCGAGCCGAACTGGGTCGTGACGACGAGCTCGGTGGCCTGGAGCAGCACGTCGAGGTCGTCGCCGATGTCGTCGTCGATCTGCTTCTTCGGCGCCGCGACGGTGACGTTCTCGACGTAGTTGGGCTTGAGCTGGGTCGTGACGAACTTGACGACCTCGTGGATCTCGGACTCGTTGACCCACGCACCCTGCACACGCATCGGCTTGCTCGCGCCCATCGGCAGGAAGAGCGCGTCTCCCTGGCCGATGAGCTTCTCGGCCCCCGGCTGGTCCAGCACGACGCGGGAGTCCGCGAGCGAGGACGTCGCGAACGCCATGCGCGAGGGGACGTTGGCCTTGATGAGTCCCGTGACGACGTCGACCGACGGACGCTGCGTCGCGAGGACGAGGTGGATGCCGGCGGCGCGCGCGAGCTGGGTGATGCGCACCACCGACTCCTCGACGTCGCGCGGGGCGACCATCATGAGGTCGGCGAGCTCGTCGACGACGACGAGGAGGTACGGGTACGTCGTGATCTGGCGCTCGGAGCCCGGCAGCGGCTTGACCTTGCCGGCCCGGACCGCCTTGTTGAAGTCGTCGACGTGCTTGAAGCCGAACGCCGCGAGGTCGTCGTAGCGCTGGTCCATCTCCTTGACGACCCACGCGAGGGCCTCGGCGGCCTTCTTCGGGTTGGTGATGATCGGCGTGATGAGGTGCGGGATGCCCTCGTAGGCCGTCAGCTCGACGCGCTTCGGGTCGACGAGGATCATCCGGACCTCCTCGGGCGTCGAGCGCATGAGGATCGAGGTGATCATCGAGTTGACGAAGCTCGACTTGCCGGAACCGGTGGCGCCCGCGACGAGCAGGTGCGGCATCTTCGCGAGGTTGGCGATGACGTACGCGCCCTCGACGTCCTTGCCGACGCCCATGACCATCGGGTGCTCGTTGGTGCGGGCCGTGTTGCTGCGCAGCACGTCGCCGAGCGACACGTTCTCGCGGTCGAGGTTCGGGATCTCGATGCCGATGGCGGACTTGCCCGGGATGGGGCTGAGGATGCGCACGTCGGCCGAGGCGACGGCATACGCGATGTTCTTGGAGAGCGCGGTGACGCGCTCGACCTTGGTGCCCGAGCCGAGCTCGACCTCGTACCGCGTCACCGTCGGGCCTCGGGTGAACCCCGTGACGGCGGCGTCGATGTCGAACTGGTCGAAGACGTTGGTCAGCGACTCGACGACGCGGTCGTTGGTCTCGCTGCGCGTCTTGTGCGGCGGGCCCGGCGTCAGCATCGCGTGGTCGGGCAGCTGGTAGGTGATGTCGCCGCCGAGGCTCAGCTGCTCGACGCGGGCCGGCAGGTCGGACATGGGCGGCGGGATGAGCTCCGCCTTGGGTCCGACCCGACTCGTGTCGGGCGCCCCGAGCGTCTTCGGGTCGGTCGCGTCGATGACCTTCTCGACCCCCTTCTCGCCGCCGGGACGCGGGGCGAGCAGACCGGGAGGGGTCGGGCGCTTCTCGCCCGGCCGGAGCTGCGTCGTCGCCTCGTCCTCGAGGGCCTTCTGCGCAGCCTGGCGGAACGCCTCGTCGCCGTCCCGGTCGGCGAGGTCGACGGCCTTGCGTCGGGCCCGCTTGACCGCGGCGGCCGGGGCGTCGAGCTCCTCGTCCGGCTGCTCGTCGACGTGGTCGCGGTCGATCACGAGGGCGCGCAGCTGCCGTAGGCGGGTCGGGATCATGTTGACCGGCGTCGCCGTGATGACGAGCAGGCCGAAGAGTCCCAGCAGGATGAGCAGGACGAGCGCGCCGTAGGTCGAGACGGCCGCCGCGAGGGGGCTCGACGCGAGGAAGCCGAGGATGCCGCCGGCTGCACGCATGCCGTCGGCGCCGTCGGGCGGGTTCGGAATGCCGTCGGCGAGGTGCGACAGACCGCACGCGGCGAAGGTCAGCGCGATCGTGCCGACGACGATCCGGTTGGTCGCCGCGTCGTCCTGGGGAGCGCGCAGCATGCGCAGGCCGAGCGCGAGCAGCACGAGCGGGACGGCGTACGCGACGCGGCCGAAGGTGCCGGCGAAGACGGCGTGCACGACCTGGCCGAAGGTGCCGGAGACGCCCCACCACTCGCGGGCGGCGACGACGACGGCGAGCGCGATGAGCGCGAAGCCGATGCCGTCGCGGCGGTGCTCCGGCTCGAGGTCGGCGGCGCTGTGGCCGACGCGGCGCACCGCTCCACCGGCCATGTGCGAGACGCCCATCCACGTGTTGCGCATGGCACCGAGCGGGAACGGGAGGCCTCCGCCCCGCGTCTTGGACGCGGTCTTGGCGGCGGGCTTGCGGGCCGCGGGCTTGCGCTGCGCGGGCCGGCCGCCCCGGGCTGCCGGAGGGCGTGACGAGGCGCTGCCCGCGGACCCCTTGGCGCGGGTGGCCGCGGCGGAGCTCGAGCGCTGGCTGGTGGACGGACGTGACGCCATGCTCGCACCGTACGTCAACGCACCGCTGAACTCACGCGTCACACGCGCAACAGGGCTGACCAGTCGGGCGACGGTGTCGTATGCCGTGGGCGGGCCTGCCGTCGTCGCGCCAGGTCCCCGGCGGGCTCGGCGTCTCAGATCGCGACACCCGGGGACCGACCGGTGGACAGTCGGCGACCGAGCCGTTTATCGTCGTGCGCAGGTCATGAGTGCCAGTGACAAGCCCCGGCTCGCTGGCCAGCAACCCTCCTCCGCGGTGGGGTGCTCCGGGTGACGACCAGGCCGCCCTCGGTCCGAACGTCATCGAGGTCGGCAAGCGCGGACCTGCACCGGGTGGGTCCCATGACCCAGGAGCACCCCCATGTCGGTCCTTCCCTCGACGCACCCCGCCGCCTCCCTCTGTGGCGGCTCCCCCGCACCCGTCCTGCGCACCCGCGCCCTGCACGTCGTGCCGGAGGCGCGCAGCCTGCCGACCGTCGTCGGCGCGGGGCTGCGCGTGCCCACGCTCCACGGCGACACGGCATACGCCAACCTCGACCACGCGGCCTCGACGCCCGCGCTCGAGACGGTCAAGGCCGCCGTCGACCGAGCCCTCGAGACCTACTCCTCCGTCCACCGCGGTGCCGGGTTCGCCTCGCGGCTGACGAGCGCGTGGTACGAGCAGGCCCGGGCCGAGGTCGCTGCCTTCGTCGGCGCCCGTGAGGGTGACTCCGTCATCTTCACCCGGACGACGACCGACTCCTGGGCGTTGCTGAGCAAGGCGCTGCCGAGCCGCACGACGGTCTTCGTCTTCGGCACCGAGCACCACTCGACCCTGCTGCCGTGGGGGCGCTTCCGCACCGTGCGCCTCCCGGTCCCGCAGACGGTCGAGGACGCGCACGCCCTGCTCGAGGAGGCGCTGTCCGACCACCCGTCGCGCCACCGCCTCGTCGTCGTCGCGGCCGCCTCGAACGTCACGGGCGAGGTCTGGCCGGTCGAGCGCTTCGCCACCCTGGCGCACGAGCACGGCGCCCGGATCGCCGTCGACGCCGCCCAGCTCTCGGCGCACCGCACCGTCGACCTGGCCGGGTGGGACGCGGACTACGTCGCGTTCTCGGGGCACAAGACGTACGCCCCCTACGGCGCGGGCGTCCTCGCCGGGCGCTCCGACTGGCTCGACGCCGGCAACCCCTACCTGCTCGGTGGCGGCGCGACGCGCTCGGTGACCGAGGACGGCACGACGTGGGCCACGGGTCCGGCGCGCCACGAGGGCGGCAGCCCCAACGTCATCGGCGCCATCGCCCTCGCCGCGGCCTGCTCGACGATCAGCCGTCACCGCGAGGCGATCGAGGAGCACGAGACCCGCCTGCTCGAGCGGCTCCGCGCCGGTCTCGACGACGTCGCCGGTGTCGAGGTCCTCTCGATCTTCGGTGACGACAGCGACCGCGTCGGCGTCGTCGCGTTCACCGTCGACGGCTGGGACTCCTCGCTCGTCTCGCAGGTCCTCTCCGTCGAGCACGGCATCGGCGTGCGGGACGGCAAGTTCTGCGCCCACCTGCTCGTCGACGAGCTCCTCGAGGACCCGTGGGGCGAGCGTTCCGCCACCGCCGTCCGCGCCAGCATCGGCCTGGGCAGCACGCTCGAGGGGGTCGAGCGTCTCGTCGCGGCCGTCGCGCGGCTCGTCGAGCACGGCACCGACGCCGAGTGGACGCTCACCGAGACCGGCTGGGCGCTCGAGGGCACCGACCCGCGTGACGTCGAGGTCGAGCGACCCTGGTGAACCGCTGGCGTTCGCGCCTGATCCGATCCGTGCGTCAGCACGCTGGCCCTTGTCGGTGCGCTCGGGGTCCCGGGGTCGGTCAGCGCGCCGGCAGGGCGTAGCTGGCCCAGACCGCGGCGTGGTCGGCCCGGTTGAGGGCCACCTGCCCGGCTTCGACGACCGTGAGGCGGCGACTCAGCAGGTGGTCGAGCTGCACGAAGGCCGGGAGCCGGTTGCCCGCGAAGGGCCAGGTGCGCACCCATCCCTGCCCGTCGGTGCGCTGCGCGTCGTCGAGGCCCGCCGCGAGGTCGCGGAAGCCGGGGTGGCCGAAGCCGGCGTTGAAGTCGCCGGCCATGACGAGGAGCTCGTCGCTGTCGAGACGCTGCTTCCACGACTGGAGCGCCCGCAGGCCCGCCCGCCACTCGACAGTGTCACCACGCAGTGGCGCCGTGGGGTGGGCGACCTTGAGACGCACCGTGCCGTTGGGCACGGTGACGTCGACCTCGGGCTGGACGCTCCGGGTGCCCTCGACCGCCGGGTCGGTGCCGAGGCTGCGCACCGAGAGCGGGTAGCGCGACAGGACCATCGTCCCCGTGTAGGTGCTGGCCCGGGCGACACCCTCGCGCTGACTGAAGTAGTCGGCCGCCCCCTCGGCGTCGAGCCGCCTCAGGATCGCGGGTGTCGCCTCGGTGAGGACGAGGACGTCGACGGAGTGGAAGCGCACGGCGTCCATGAGCTGGCCGGCGTTGGCCGACCCGATCCAGACGTTGGCCGACATGACCGTGAGGTCGCGGTCGGCCTTCGGCGAGGAGGTGGCCCGGAAGGCCGGCGCCGCGACCGTCGCGGCCACGACGAGGGCGACGACGACGGGGACGAGCACCCACCACCGGCGCAGCACCAGCGTCGCCACGGCGAGCAGGCCCAGGCCGATGACGACGAAGGGCCCTGCCGTCTGGAGCACGACGACCACGTATGCCGTCGAGTCGTACCAGCGCAACGCCCCGACCGCGACCAGCCCGAGCAGGAGGACGCCGAGGACGATGTCGACCCACCGCCGGCCGGGACGACGCCCCGCGGGCTCCGCCGTCGACGGCTCGGCGGGCTCCCCCGGCGGACCGGGGGGCCCGTCGTGTGCCTCGTGGGCGTCGTGGGCGTCGTCGCGTTCGACGTGCGGGGTCTCCCCGGCGACCTCCTGGACCGTCACGTCAGGCCTGCAGCACGACCGGGATGATCATTGGCCGGCGGCGGATCTTGCCACCGACCCACGAGCCGACCGCGCGCCGGATGACCTGCTGCAGCTGCTGGTCGTCGCGGACACCCTTGGCGACGGCCTCTTCGATGGCGCGCTCCACCTTGGGGATGACCTGCTGGAAGATCTCGTCGTCCTCGACGAAACCCCGGGCCGTGATCTCCGGGCCGCTCGCGATCTTGCCGGTGGCCGCGTCGAGCACGACGACGCAGGTGATGAAGCCCTCGTCGCGCAGGATCCGGCGGTCCTTGAGCAGCGCCTCGTCGGCGCCGCCCACGCTGCTGCCGTCGACGTAGACGTAGCCGCACTCGACGACACCGGTCACCTCGGCGACCCCGTTGACGAGGTCGACGACGATGCCGTCCTCGGCGAGCACGACGTTGTCCTCGTGGACGCCGGAGGCGATGGCGAGCTGGGCGTTGGCATACATGTGCCGCCACTCGCCGTGGACGGGCAGGACGTTGCGCGGCTTGACGATGTTGTAGCAGTAGAGCAGCTCGCCCGCGCTCGCGTGGCCCGAGACGTGCACCTTGGCATTGCCCTTGTGCACGACATTGGCGCCGAGGCGCATGAGGCCGTTGATGATGCGGTAGACGGCGTTCTCGTTGCCGGGGATGAGGCTGCTCGCGAGCAGGACCGTGTCGCCGGGGCCGACGTCGATGCGGTGCTCGCGGTTCGCCATCCGCGACAGCGCCGCCATCGGCTCGCCCTGGGAGCCGGTGCAGATGAGGACGAGCTCGTCGTCGCGCAGGCTGTCGATCTTCTTGATGTCGATGAGGATGCCGTCGGGCACCTTGAGGTAGCCGAGCTCGGCGGCGATGCCCATGTTGCGCACCATCGACCGGCCGACCATCGCAACCTTCCGACCGGCCTTCTCCGCCGCGTCGAGCACCTGCTGGACCCGGTGCACGTGGCTGCTGAAGCAGGCGACGATGATCCGCCGCTCGGCGTGCCGGAAGACCTTGTCGATGGCCGGCGCGATCTCGAGCTCAGGGGTCGTGAAGCCGGGGACGTCGGCGTTCGTCGAGTCGGTGAGGAAGAGGTCGACCCCCTCCTCGCCGAGGCGGGCGAAGGCACGCAGGTCGGTGAGGCGGCCGTCGAGCGGCAGCTGGTCCATCTTGAAGTCGCCGGTGTGCAGCAGCGTGCCGGCCTCGGTGCGCACGAAGACGGCGAGCGCGTCGGGGATCGAGTGGTTGACCGCGACGAACTCGAGGTCGAAGACGCCGAGCTTCTCGCGCTGTCCCTCCTTGACGGCCATGGTGTACGGCCGGATGCGGTGCTCCTTGAGCTTGGCCTCGATGAGCGCGAGGGTCAGCGTCGAGCCGATGATCGGGATGTCGCCCTTGAGCTTGAGCAGGTAGGGAACTGCGCCGATGTGGTCCTCGTGGCCGTGCGTGAGCACGATGGCCTCGATGTCGTCGAGCCGGTCGGCGATGTAGGTGAAGTCCGGCAGGATGAGGTCGACTCCGGGGTGGTGGTCCTCGGGGAAGAGCACACCGCAGTCGATGACGAGCAGCTTGCCCTTCGTCTCCAGCACGGCCATGTTGCGGCCGACCTCGCCGAGCCCACCGAGCGCGACGACCCGCAGGCCGTTGTCGGGAAGGGCTGGGGGCGTGGTCAGCTCGGGGTGGGGGTGGCTCACAGGTGTCCTGTCATTCGGTGGTGCTGCCGGGCCGTCGGGGGCTCCGGTCAGAGGTGAGGCGGGCGGTCATCAGACCGCCGGGTGGGCCGCGACGGCGGCGAGAGCGACACGGACGAGGGCGGTCTGCTCCTCGTCGGCGGGCACGAGCGGGAGGCGCACGGCCGTCGACTCGATGATGCCCTGCTCGGCGAGGCCGGCCTTGGCCATGATGGCGCCCTGGGTGACGTTCATGACGGCGTTGACGATCGGGGTGAGTCGTCGGTGCACGGCCCGGGCGTCGTCCCAGCGACCGTCGACGACGGCGTCGGCCATCTCGCGGTAGGCCGCCGGGGCCACCTGGGACGTGACGCCGACGAAGCCGACGGCCCCGTTGACGAAGTGACCGAGGTTCATGGCGTCGTCGCCGGAGTACCAGTCGAGGCCCGTCTCCTGCATCATCTCGCTCGCGAACCAGAGGTCGCCGCGGGCGTCCTTCACGGCAGCGATGCGGTCGTGCTCGGCGATGCGCAGGTAGGTCTCGCGCGCGATGGCGATGCCCGAGCGCCCGGGGATGTCGTAGACCATGACCGGCAGGTCGCTCGCGTCGGCGAGGGCCGTGAAGTGGGCGACGAGGCCTGCCTGCGGCGGCTTGTTGTAGTACGGCGTCACGGCAAGCACGGCGTCGGCACCGGCCTTCTGCGCGTGCCGCACCGCCTCGACGCTCTTGGCGGTGTCGTTGCTGCCGGCTCCGGCGATGACGACGCAGCGGTCGCCGACGGCCTCGATGACGGCGCGGAGCAGCTCGTCCTTCTCGTCGGACGAGGTGGTGGGCGACTCGCCGGTGGTGCCCGAGACGACGAGCCCGTCGTGACCGGCCTCGACGAGGTGGGTCGCGACCCGCTGGGCGGCGTCGAGGTCGATCGAGCCGTCAGGCCGCATGGGCGTGACCATCGCCGAGAGAACACGTCCGAGGGCGGGTGCGTCAGCCATGAGGCCAAGGTTAGCGCCCACCATCGGGAGGTTCGTCGAACGCCCACCCGCGCCCCCGGCGGACCGAGGTTTCGCGCGCTCCGTCGTGAAGCGCGCGATCCTGCCGTCGAGCGCGGGCTGTGTCGCGCGCCTCGAGTCCGTGTCGCGCGACTGGTCCATGAGCGCGCGAAACGGGGGGCGGGCACGACAGAGGCGAGGCACTACTCGCTCGGGGGTCCGAGTAGTGCCTCGCCATCTCCTATATCGGTGGGTGCGCCCGGGCGTTACAGCCCGATCCGGGCTTTCTTTCCGAGAGATCGCGTATGCCGTGTCAGCCGCGCCGCTCGTAGGTGACCCAGGCGAAGCCGGGCTGCTCGTCGCGGGCCGTCTCGGTCCAGACGGCCGGGTCGATGGCCGGGAAGGTGACCGAGCCCTCCGGGGACTGGTCGACGTCCGTCACGAGGAGGCGGACGGCATACGGCATGGCCTGTCGGTAGACCTCTCCCCCGCCGACGACGAAGACCTGCTCGGCGTCGGCCACGAGCGCGAGCGCCTCGGGGAGGGAGTGCGCGACCTCGACGCCGGGAGCGCTCCAGTCGCGCTGGCGGGTGATGACTATGCTGCGCCGACCGGGGAGCGCGCCCATCGAGTCGAAGGTGCGCCGACCCATGACCATCGGGTGGCCCATCGTCGTGCGCTTGAAGAACTTGAGGTCCTCGGACAGGTGCCACGGCATCGTCAGCCCGTCACCGATGACGCCGTTGCGTCCGACGGCGGCGATCATCGTCACGTTCGGCAGCGCGGTGGTCATGGCGGCAAGGCTCCCAGACTCGGGCGGCTCAGACGGCGATGGGTGCCCTGATGCCGGGCTCGGCGACGTAGTCGACGAGCTCGAAGTCGTCGAGGTCGAAGTCGTCGATGTTCGTCTTGCCGGGCGTGATGCGCATCGTCGGCAGGGCGTGCGGCGTGCGGGTCAGCTGCAGGCGGGCCTGGTCGAGGTGGTTGAGGTAGAGGTGGGCGTCGCCGAGCGTGTGCACGAACTCCCCCGGCTCGAGGTCGGTCAGCTGGGCCACCATCTGCGTCAGCAGGGCGTAGCTCGCGATGTTGAACGGCACGCCGAGGAAGATGTCGGCGCTGCGCTGGTAGAGCTGGCACGAGAGGCGTCGGCGGCCATCGGGCCCGGGCGGCGAGACATAGAACTGGAACATCGTGTGGCACGGCGGCAGGGCCATGTCGTCGACGTCGGCGACGTTCCAGGCCGAGACGATGAGGCGACGACTGTCGGGGTTGGTGCGGATCTGCTCGATGGCATTGGCGATCTGGTCGACGCGGCGCCCGTCGGGCGTGGGCCACGAGCGCCACTGGTAGCCGTAGATCGGGCCGAGGTCGCCCGTGGCGGGGTCGGCCCACTCGTCCCAGATCGAGATCCCGCGCTCCTGGAGCCAGCGCACGTTGGTGTCGCCCCGCAGGAACCACAGCAGCTCGCCGATGATCGAGCGCAGGTGCAGCTTCTTCGTCGTCATGGCCGGGAAGCCGTCGGCGAGGTCGAAACGCATCTGGTGGCCGAACACGCTGAGCGTGCCCGTGCCCGTCCGGTCGGACTTCTCCTGACCGTGGGTCAGGACGTGGTCGAGGAGATCGAGGTACTGCCGCACGTCGGCAACCTAACACCGACGTCCGACACCGCTGCTCACCTTCCCAGCGCGGCGAAGACCTCGTAGACCATGAAGGCCGGCCAGAAGAGGCCTTGGAAGACGGCGAGCAGGTACTCCCAGAACTGGTCCGCCTGCTGCCAGAAGTAGACCAGGGCCCCGAAGATGCCCAGGCCGTAGATCGCGCCCCCACCCGCGGCGCCCGCGTTGTTGCTCATCTGTCACCGCCTCGCCTTCGTCCCCAGTGTGCGCCGACCGACCGCCGCCTGCGCGACATTCGGCAACTCGCGACCGCCGGGTCGGTCAGGCGTCGTAGTCGAGGCTGACCTCGTCGGTGACCGGGTGGCTCTGGCAGGCGAGCACGATGCCGGCCGCCACCTCCTCCGGCTCCAGCGCGTAGTTGCGATCCATCCGGACCTCGCCGGACACGAGCCGGGCGCGACAGGTGCCGCACACGCCACCCGTGCACGAGTAGGGAGCGTCGGGGCGGGCGCGCAGGGTCGCGTCGAGGATCGTCTCCTCGCGGCTCGGCATGGGGATGACCGTCGTGCGCCCGTCGAGGTTGACCGTGACCGTGGCCTCGGGCGGCGCGCCGGCGTCGACGACGACCTTGCGCCTCGGCTCGGTGCCGTCGTCGACGTGGAAGATCTCGTGGTGGATGTGCCGCGGGTCGACGCCGCGCGCGGTGAGCAGCGCCTCGGCGCCCGTCACCATGCCGAACGGCCCGCAGAGGTACCACTCGTCGACAGACCCGACCGGGAGCAGCGTGCCGAAGATCGCCTCGAGCCGCTCGCTGTCGAGCCGCCCGTGGAAGAGCTCGACGTCCTGGGCCTCGCGGGACAGGACGTTGACGAGGTGGAAGCGCCCCGGGAAGCGGTTCTTGAGGTCCTCGAGCTCCTCGAGGAACATGATCGAGCTGGTGCGGCGGTTGCCGAAGAGCAGCGTCGCGCGCGACCCGGGCTCCTCCTCGAGCGCCGTGGTGAGCAGCGAGATGACGGGCGTGATGCCCGAGCCGGCCGCGATCGCGACGTGATGGCGTGTGCCGTCCGGCCGGGTCTGGCACGTGAAGGACCCCTGCGGGGTCATGACCTCGACCACCACGCCGGGCGAGACACCGTCGTTGAGCCAGTTCGACATGCGACCCTCGGGCACGCGCGCGGCCGCGACCCGGAGGCTGCGTCCGGCGGGGTCGGCTCGACGTGACTGGCAGATCGAGTAGGACTGGCGCACGTCCTCACCGCGGATCTCGGCGCGGAGCGTCAGGTGCTGGCCGGGCTCGAAGACGAACTCGTCGACGAGGTCCTCGGGCACCGCGAAGGTGACGGCCACGGCCTCGTCGGTGAGGCGCTCGACGGAGGTCACGGTGAGCGGGTGGAACCGCGCGCGGTGGCGGGCGCTCGTGGCCTGGGCAGCCGCCGTGTCCGGGGCGGGACCGGTTGCGGTCGGGGTGGAGACGTCGGTCATTCAGATGGCCTTGAACTCGTCGAAGGGCTCGAGGCACGCGTTGCAGCGGCGCAGGGCCTTGCACGCGGTCGAGCCGAAGTGGGCGATCTCGGTCGTGTCGGCGGAGCCGCAGCGGGGGCAGGCGACGACGTGGCGGCTCAGGGTCACGGCGACGGGACCGTGCGGCTCCCCCACCGGCACCGCGCCGGGGGGCGCGATCCCGAAACGCAGCAGGGCCGCTCGGCCTTCGTCGCTCATCCAGTCGGTCGTCCACGCGGGCGACAGCTGCGTGCGGACGTCGGCGGCATATCCCTGTCGTGCGGCCTCGAAGACGATGCGTGAGGCGATCGCCTCCATGGCGGGGCACCCGCTGTAGGTCGGGGTGATCGTCACGGCGACGGTGTGCGCCTGCTCGTCGACGTCGACGGCTCGCAGGATGCCGAGGTCGGCGATGCTGATGACGGGCACCTCGGGGTCCGGGATGCGCGAGATCGTCTCTGCCACAGAGGACTCCACGGCCACGGCGGTCACCACGTCGCGCCGGGATGCGACCGTGCGATGTGCTGCATCTCGGCCAGGAGCGAGCCCATGGGGCGCGAGTGGATGCCGGCGCGGCCGCCGCGCGAGCGCCACCGCGAGCCGTCGGGCAGCGTCAGCGTCCCCTGCTCGACGACACGCGCGACCCGGGCCACGACGGCGTCATGGAGGGTCGAGGGCAGCACGCCGACGTCGAGGTCGGCCGCGAGCACCGAGGCCTCGTCGTCGTCGAAGAGCTCGGCGAGGTGCGGCAGCACGCGCTCGAGCGCCGCCTGCATGCGCCGGTGGGACTCCTCGGTGCCGTCGCCGAGGCGCACGACCCAGAGCGAGGCATGGTCGAGGTGGTAGCGCACCTCCTTGAGGGCCTTGCCCGCGACGCCCGCGACGACGTCGTCGCCCGAGCCGGTGAGGGCTGAGTGCAGCTCGACCTGGTAGGCGGAGAACCAGAGCAGCCGGGCCATCTCGTCGGCGAAGTCACCGCGCTCCTGCTCGACGAGGTGGACGTTGTGCCACTCCCGCTCGTCGCGCTGCATGGCGTAGTCGTCCTCGCCGCGACCGGTGCCGTCGATGGAGCCGATGTAGGGGTAGAGCCCGCGCGCCTGACCGAGGAGGTCGAGCGCGACGTTGCCGAGCGCCATGTCCTCCTCGATCTGCGGGGCGTTCGTCATCCACTCGCCGAGGCGCTGGGCGTAGACCATGGCGTCGTCGGCCAGCCCGAGGAGGTAGGCGGCATACGGCTTGGCGCCGGGGTCGGCGCCGGTGTTCTCGGCGGCGCCGGGCAGCGACTCACGCTGCGCGGACTCCGAGGCGGAGGCCGCGGCGCCGGTGACCGGCTCGGTGACCGGCTCGGTGCCGGTGTCGGTCGAGGACGGGCTGGCTGGGGTGCTCACAGGTACTCGACATCCTCGGGCACGTCGTAGAACGTGGGGTGCCGGTAGATCTTGTCGCCGGCCGGGTCGAAGAAGGAGTCCTTCTCGGACGGGCTGCTCGCGGTGACGTCGTCGGCCTTGACGACCCAGATGGAGACGCCCTCCTGGCGGCGGGTGTAGACGTCGCGTGCGTTGCGCAGGGCGAGCTCGGCGTCCGGGGCGTGGAGGGAGCCCACGTGCACGTGCGACAGTCCGCGCTTGCCGCGGACGAACACCTCCCAGAGGGGCCAGCTGCGCTCCCCCTGGGCAGGCTCGGACGGGGCCCCGGCACCGGTGGACGGGGTGGTGGCTCCGCTCACGCGGCACTCTCCTTCTGCTGCTGCTCCCGGGACGCCTGCTTGGCGGCGTACGCGTTGGCGGCCTCGCGCACCCAGGCGCCCTCGTCGTGGGCCCGGCGGCGGTGCTCGATGCGCTCGGCGTTGCACGGGCCGTCGCCGCGCAGGACCTGCCAGAACTCGTCCCAGTCGATCTCGCCGAAGTCCCAGTGGCCGCGCTCCTCGTTCCAGCGCAGGTCGGGGTCGGGCAGCGTGAGGCCGAGCTTCTGGGCCTGCGGGACGGTCATGTCGACGAACTTCTGGCGGAGGTCGTCGTTGCTGAACCGCTTGATGCCCCAGGCCATCGACTGCTCGGTGTGGCCACCCTTGGCGGCCTCACCGGTGTCGGGCGGGCCGAACATCGCCAGCGCCGGCCACCACCAGCGGTCGGCGGCGTCCTGCGCCATCGCCTGCTGGGACTCGGTGCCGCGCATGAGGTTCCAGAGGATCTCGAAACCCTGCCGCTGGTGGAAGGACTCCTCCTTGCACACGCGGATCATGGCGCGGGCGTAGGGACCGTAGGAGCACCGGCAGAGCGGCACCTGGTTCATGATCGCGGCACCGTCGACGAGCCAGCCGATGGCGCCGCAGTCGGCCCACGTGAGCGTCGGGTAGTTGAAGATCGAGGAGTACTTCTGCTTGCCGTTGTGGAGCCGGTCGAGCAGCTCCTGCCGGTCGATGCCGAGCGTCTCGGCCGCGGAGTAGAGGTAGAGCCCGTGGCCGGCCTCGTCCTGGACCTTGGCGATGAGGATCGCCTTGCGGCGCAGCGAGGGGGCTCGCGTGATCCAGTTGCCCTCGGGCTGCATGCCGATGATCTCGGAGTGCGCGTGCTGGGCGATCTGGCGGATCAGCGTCTCGCGGTACTCGTCCGGCATCGCGTCGCGCGGCTCGATGCGCTGGTCGGCGGCGAGGAGGGCGTCGAAGTCGTCACCGACGGCGTCCCGACCGTCCCGCTGGTCGTCGTGCTCGGCCGCCGCGTCGTAGGCGGCGGTCTCGGCCGCGTTCAGCGGTTCGTTCGGGTCGATGACGTCATTGCCATACATGAGTCCAGTATGCGAGATGGAGGGGAGGGCGTCCAAAGCCGGGGTGCGCCGGGGTGGACATCGGGCGCGTCCACGCCTGAGAGGATGCCGGGGTGGCACACGAGGACGCGAACGCACATCAGCACGGGCACGACCACGGACCCGACGAGGCACACGACCACGCGCACGAGCGCGGTCCCGTCGCCGACGCGTCCGTCCGGGTCGCTCGCGGCTCCGACGCCCCCGCGGTGGGCCTCGTGCAGGCCGTCGTCTTCCGGGATGCGTATGCCGCCGTGCTCGCTCCCGAGGTACTCGCCACCTTCGAGCCCCGGGCCTTCGCGAACGCCTGGCGCGCGACGCTCGAGGGCGAGCGATCCGGGGACGGCGTGCTGCTCGTGGCGTGCGCGGGTGAGCAGGTCGTCGGCTTCGCCGCGGTCGGCGCGTCCGACGACGCCGACACCGATGCCGGCACCGCCGAGCTGATCGTCCTCGGGGTCCACCCCGACGCACGCCGCCAGGGGCACGGCTCGCGCCTGCTGCACGCGGTCGTCGACACGGCCCGCGCTCGTGGCCGCCACGAGCTCGCCGCCTGGCTGCTCGCCACGGACGACGCGACCCGCGGCTTCCTCACCGCGGCGGGCATGGTGGCCGACGGGGCGCACCGCCAACGCGTGGTGTCGCCGGACGGCGGGACGGCGGGCGAGCTCCGCCTGTCCGCGGTCCTCGCCGACGCACCCGCCGACGACACTGCCGAGGCGACCCCCGACGCGTCCGCCCACCCGTCCCCCGACGCGTCCGCCCACCCGTCCGCCAACGACCAGGCCGCGGCCGACGTCAGGACCCCGGAGGGCCCGTGACCGCGACGGCCGACCCGGGGGCGCGACGGGACGTCGTGCGCCAGAGCCTGTCGGTCGGGGTCGCCACCGGCGCCTACGGCATCAGCTTCGGCGCCCTCGCCGTCGCGGCCGGGCTCGACACGTGGCAGGCGATGGCGCTCTCCCTGCTGATGTTCACCGGCGGTTCGCAGTTCGCCTTCGTCGGCATCATCGCGAACGGCCTCCACGCTGCGCCTGCGGCGATCGCCGCCTCGTCGATGCTCGGCATCCGCAACGGCCTCTACGCCCTCGAGCTGACGCACCTGCTCGGCGTGCGTGGCACCCGCCGGGTGGCGGCCG
Source organism: Terracoccus sp. 273MFTsu3.1 (assembly GCF_000383675.1). Classification (GTDB taxonomy): domain Bacteria; phylum Actinomycetota; class Actinomycetes; order Actinomycetales; family Dermatophilaceae; genus Terrabacter. The sequence continues at coordinate 113,741 of NZ_KB911821.1, forward strand.
CGCACCTGACCATCGACGAGTCGACCGCGGTCGCGGTGGCCCAGGACGACCTGCGCACGTCACGGCTGGGCTTCTGGCTCACGGGCCTCACCGTCTTCGCCCTCTGGAACCTCAGCACGTTCGCCGGGGCACTCGTCGGCGGCCACGTCGGCGACCCACGCACGTACGGCCTCGACGCCGCCGCCTGCGCCGCCTTCACCGCCCTGCTCTGGCCGCGGCTGCGGGACCGCGACGCGGTCGCCGTCGCCGTCGTCGGCGCCGTCGTGGCCGTGCTGCTGTCGCCGACGGTGCCACCCGGCATACCCGTCGTGGCGGCAGCTGCGGCCTCGCTGCTGGCGTGGCGTGCCCCGTCGAGGGAGGCGGCATGAGCCTCTGGACCGCCGTCCTCGTCGCGGCCGCGATCGCCTTCGGGCTCAAGCTCGCCGGACACCTCGTCCCCGCGCACCTGCTCGACGCGCCACGCGTCCGCCGCATCACCGGCGCCCTGCCCATCGCGCTGCTCGCCGCCCTCGTCGCGACCCAGGCGTTCACCGGGCCCGACGGGTCGTTCGTCCTCGATGCGCGGGCGGCTGCCGTGGGCGTCGCCGTCGTGGCTCTCCTGCTGCGCGCCCCGTTCATCGTCGTCGTCGTGCTGGGCGCCGCCACCGCGGCCCTCCTGCGCGCCCTGGGTTGGGCCTGACCGGTGGCCGGTGCGGACGACGTGCGCCGGCTGGCCCTCGCGCTGCCCGGCGTCGAGGAGATCGCCAGTGCGGGCTTCGACTTCCGGGTGGGCGGGCACGGCTTCGTCTGGTCCTATCCCGAGCGCGTCCCCGGACAGCGGCGCGTCATCCGCACCGACATCGCCGTGCTCTACGTCGGTGACGAGGCCGAGAAGCAGGCGCTCGTCCTCGGTGAGCCGGACCTCTTCTTCACGACGCCCGCCTACGACGGGTCACCCCTCGCGATGGTCCGGCTCGATCGCGTCGACGTCGACCGGCTCGAGGAGCTCGTGACGGACGCGTGGCGCATGCGAGCACCCGCGGACCTGCTCGACGACTGAGGCGACCCCCAGGGGCGGGCCCGCAGGACACACGAACCCGGGCCCGATGCTGTCCCCACCGCACGCGCACCCCCGCGTGGGCGGAGATGGTGTGTCCGGAGGGCCCCTCAGGCGTGGGCCCCTCAGGCGTGGGCGTCGCAGACCGGCTGGAGGGGACGACCCGGCAGGTCCTCGCGGTTGTGCATCCGGCTCGTCGGAGCGCCGCACTCGTGGCAGGCCGCGAGGTGCGCCGCCTCGTCGCTGAACCCGACGCTCATCCGCTCGTCGAAGACGTAGAGGTGGCCCTCCCAGAGTCCGCGGTCCCCCCGCTCCTCGCCGTAGCGCACGATGCCGCCGTCGAGCTGGTAGATCTCCTCGAAACCCCGCGCGCGCATGAGGCTCGTCAGCACCTCGCAACGGATGCCGCCCGTGCAGTACGTGACGACGGGGCGGCCCTTGAGCTCGTCCCACCGACCGGCGTCGAGCTCGCGCACGAAGTCGCTCGTGTGGCGGATGTCGGGCACGACGGCTCCGCGGAAGCGCCCCACCTCGGCCTCCACGGCGTTGCGCCCGTCGAAGAGCACGACGTCGTCGCCGCGCTCCGCCACGAGGGCGTCGAGCTCCGCCGGGCGCAGCCGGGTGCCGCCCCCGACGACGCCCTGCGCGTCGACGACGACCTCGTCGGGAACGCCGAACGAGACGATCTCCTCACGCGCCTTGACGACGAGCCGCGGGAAGTCGAGGCTGCGGCCCTCGTCGTCGAGCCCGGTGCCGTCGCTCCAGCGGACGTCGACGTCGTGGAAGGGCGCGTACTCCCTCGTCTTGCGGACGTACGTCTTGAGCACGGTGACGTCGCCACCCACCGTGGCGTTGATCCCGTGGGGAGAGAGCAGGATCCGCCCGCGCAGGCCCAGTCCCTCGCAGAGGTCGCGCTGCCAGAGGCGCAGCGCGTCGGGGTCGGCGAGCGGGCGGAACGCGTAGAAGAGGACGACCTTGGGGATGGCCATGTCGGTCTCGTCGGCTGCGCGGGGGCTCAGGCGAGGCCGAGGTAGTGCTCGAGCCCGACGGTCAGGCCGGGGTGGTCCGCGACCGCGCGCACCGCGGCGATGACGCCCGGCATGAAGCTGCCGCGGTCGAAGGAGTCGTGCCGAAGCGTCAGCATCTCCCCCGCGTTGCCGAGCAGCACCTCCTGGTGCGCCGTGAGGCCGCGCAGCCGCACGGAGTGCACGGGTATGCCGTCCACCCGGGCGCCGCGGGCACCGTCGGGGTCGTCGGTCGTCGCGTCCGGCACCGGCGCGCAGCCGGCCTCGGACCGCGCCCGACCGATCATCGCCGCCGTCCGCGCGGCGGTGCCGGACGGAGCATCGACCTTGGCCGGGTGGTGCAGCTCGATGACCTCGACGGACTCGAAGAAGGGAGCAGCCTTGGCGGCGAACGACATCATGAGCAGCGCGCCGATCGCGAAGTTCGGCGCGATGAGGACGCCGACCCCGGCACCGGAGGACGCCGGGGGCGCGTCGGCCAGGTGGCCGCGGAGCGTCTCGAGGCGCGCGTCGTCCCACCCGGTCGTGCCGACGACGACGTGGACGCCTCGCTCGACGCAGTGCGCGACGTTGGCGGGTGAGGCCGCGGGGACGGTCAGCTCGATGGCGACCTCCGCCCCACCGAGGTCGCCGAGGTCGTCGTCCGAGCCGTAGGCACCGACGACGGTCAGACCGGCGGCGCCCTCGACGGCACGCACCGCCTCCGACCCCATCCGGCCGCTCGCACCGATGACGGCGACCTTCGTGTCCCGGGACGGCTGGCCTGTCGTGTCGCTCACGCGGCCAGCCTAACGAGCCCACGCGAGCGCGGGACGCGGGCACACGGCATACGGACTCGTGCGTCACGAAGCCGTGCTGGGAGCCGGCTGTGAGGCGCACACTGGAGGGGACCGAGGAAGTGGTCCGCATGTCCGTCCGTCCGCGCAGCAGCACCGTCGTGGGCCGGCTCCGTCGCCTGGCCCTGGCTCCTCTCGCGGCCATCGGGCTCATCGCCGGCATCCTCGTCGCTCCCAGCGCCGAGGCGGCCGTCCTGTTCGGGTACGACGTCTCGTGGCCGCAGTGTCCGTCGACCCTCCCGCCGACGTCGACGCAGCTCCTCGTCATCGGTCTGACCAACGGCCTGCCCTTCACCGAGAACCCTTGCGTCGCAACGCAGGCCGCCTGGGCGACCACGAACGCCAAGCCAACGCACGCGTACACCATGGCGGGCTTCCCGACGGCCGCGCAGCTGACGACCTACGGCGGCAGCGGTCCGTGGTCGCCCTCGACGCGCGGCGGGCGCCTCAGCAACGTCGGCTACGCCGAGGCGACATATGCCGTCGCGACCGTGCGCGACGTGCCCGGCTGGGCGCCACGGATGATCTGGATCGACGTCGAACCCCGCGACACGGCGCCACGGAGACAGCCGTGGCCCACGTCGACGTTCGTGCAGCGCCTCGAGAACCGCTACGTCGTCGAGGGGATCATGCGTGGCCTGAGGGCCGCGGGCTACTCCTACGGCGTCTACTCCAACACCTCGGGCTGGCAGACGATCACGGGCTCGTGGTGGCTGCCCGGAGTTCCCGTGTGGGCGACGGCCGGCACCCTCGACTACCCCGACGAGGCGCTCGACCGGTGCACCCAGCCGAGCTTCTCGGGCGGCAAGGTCTACCTCGCCCAGTGGTGGGACGCCACGTGGGACTACGACAGGACGTGCGACCCGTACGCCTTTACCCGTCTCCCGGTGGCACCGGCGTCGCTGTCGGGCGGCACCGGTGACGTCAACGGCGACTGGAACAACGACGTCCTCGCGCGCTGGACCTCGACGGCGGCCCTCAAGCTCTACGCCGGCATGGGGACGGGGAGCCTGTCGCTCGGCACCCAGGTCGGCACCGGTTGGGGCGGCATGTCCCTTCTCGAGACGCCGGGTGACCTGAGCGGCGACGGCGCGCAGGACGTGCTCGTCCGGGAGACGTCGACCGGCGACCTCTGGATGTACAAGGGCAACGGCGCCGGCGGGTGGCGCCTCCCCCGCGTGCGCGTCGGCACCGGCTGGCAGGTCATGAACGCCGTCGTCGGTGTCGGCGACCTCACCGGCGACGGCAGGATGGACATCGTGGCCCGGCGGGCCACCACCGGCGAGCTCTACCTCTACCCCGGCACGGGCAGCGGCGGTTGGAAGCCGCGGTCGAGCCTCGGCACCGGGTGGAACCGCTACGACGTCGTCGTCGGACCGGGTGACCTCACCGGCGACGGTCGGCCCGACCTGCTCGCCCGCGAGACGTCGACCGGCATCCTCTGGCTCGTCCCGGGCACCTCCACCGGCACGCTGGGCACCCGCGTGCAGGCCGGCACGGGCTGGAACGGCATGACGGCGATCATGAGCCCCGGCGACCTCAACGGTGACCGCGTGCCGGACGTGCTGGCCCGTGACGGCTCGGGGCGCCTCTGGCTCTACCCGCGTACCGCCGCGGGCGGCTGGAGCCCGCGCGTGCTCGTCAGCACGGGCTGGAACATCGTCAACGCGATCTTCTGACCCGACGGGTCAACCAACAGGACGCTGCGCTCCGGACCAGGGCTCTCGGCCCCTACGGGCGGCTGCAGCCTGTTGCTCGACCCGTCGCGGCACGACGGAGCGGCCCGCCACCCCCTGAGGGGTGACGGGCCGCTTCGTGACCGGGACCGGTCGACGTGAGGTCGATCAGGCGTCGGCAGGCTCCGTGGCCGGGGCGTCGGCCTCGGCGGCCGAGTCACCGGTGTCACCGTCGGCGAGGACCGCAGCGAGGCTGAGCTTGCCGCGCGGGTCGATCTCCTTGAGCTCGACCTGGACCTTCTGGCCGACCTTGACGACGTCGTCGACGCTGTCGATCCGCTTGCCGCCGACGAGCTTGCGCACCTCGGAGATGTGCAGCAGGCCGTCCTTGCCGGGCAGCAGCGAGACGAACGCGCCGAACGTCGTCGTCTTGACGACGGTGCCGAGGAAGCGCTCGCCGACCTCGGGCATCTGCGGGTTCGCGATGGCGTTGATCGCCGCGCGAGCCGCCTCGGCCGAGGGGCCGTCGACCGCACCGATGAACACGGTGCCGTCGTCCTCGATCGAGATGTCGGCGCCCGTGTCGTCCTGGATCTGGTTGATCATCTTGCCCTTCGGGCCGATGACCTCACCGATCTTGTCGACGGGGACCTTCACCGTGATGATGCGCGGGGCGTACGGGCTCATCTCGTCGGGCACGTCGATGGCCTCGGCCATGACGTCGAGGATGTGCAGACGCGCGTCGCGGGCCTGGGTCAGCGCGCCGGCGAGGACCGACGCGGGGATGCCGTCGAGCTTCGTGTCGAGCTGGATGGCCGTGACGAACTCCTTGGTGCCGGCGACCTTGAAGTCCATGTCGCCGAAGGCGTCCTCGGCACCGAGGATGTCGGTGAGCGCGGCGTACTGCGTCTCACCGTCGACGGTGTCGGACACGAGGCCCATGGCGATGCCGGCGACCGGGGCGCGCAGCGGCACACCGGCGTTGAGCAGCGACAGGGTCGAGGCACAGACCGAGCCCATGGACGTCGAGCCGTTGGAGCCGAGAGCCTCGGACACCTGACGGATGGCGTACGGGAACTCCTCGCGCGTCGGCAGGACCGGCATGAGCGCGCGCTCGGCCAGGGCGCCGTGACCGATCTCGCGGCGCTTCGGCGAACCGACGCGGCCGGTCTCACCGGTGCTGTAGGGCGGGAAGTTGTAGTTGTGCATGTAGCGCTTGCGCGTGACGGGGCTCAGCGTGTCGAGCTGCTGCTCCATCTTGAGCATGTTGAGCGTCGTGACACCCATGATCTGGGTCTCGCCACGCTCGAAGATCGCCGAGCCGTGCACGCGCGGCAGGACCTCGACCTCGGCGCCGAGGGCGCGGATGTCGGCGAGGCCACGGCCGTCGATGCGAACCTTGTCGCGCAGGATGCGCTGGCGGATGAGCTTCTTCTGCACGGAGCGGAAGGCGGCCGAGACCTCCTTCTCACGCCCCTCGAACTGCTCGGCGAGCTGCGCCTTGACGGCGGCCTTGATCTCGTCGAGGCGCTCCTCGCGCTCCTGCTTGCCGGCGATGGTGAGGGCAGCGGTCGTGTCGGCCTCGATGGCGGACTCGACGGCGGCGTACACGTCGTCCTCGTAGTCGAGGAAGATCGGGAAGTCCTGGACCGGCTTGGCGGCCTCGGCAGCGAGCTGGGCCTGGGCCTCGCAGAGCTGCTTGATGAACTTCTTCGAGGCCTCGAGGCCCTCGGCCACGACCTCCTCGGTCGGAGCCTGCTTGCCCTCGTTCTTGACGAGGTCCCACGTCGACTCGGTGGACTCGGCCTCGACCATCATGATCGCGACGTCGTCACCGACGACACGACCGGCGACGACCATGTCGAAGACCGAGCGCTCGATGTCGGAGAAGTTCGGGAAGGCGACCCACTGGCCGTCGATGAGCGAGACACGCACGCCACCGATGGGGCCCGAGAACGGGAGGCCGGAGATCTGCGTCGAGGCGCTGGCCGCGTTGATGGCGAGCACGTCGTACTGGTGGTCGGGGTTCAGCGAGAACACCGAGATGATGACCTGGACCTCGTTGCGCAGACCCTTCTTGAAGGTCGGGCGCAGCGGGCGGTCGATGAGGCGGCAGGTGAGGATGGCCTCGGTCGACGGGCGACCCTCACGGCGGAAGAAGCTGCCGGGGATCTTGCCGATGGCGTACATGCGCTCTTCGACGTCGACGGTCAGCGGGAAGAAGTCGAACTGGTCCTTCGGCTGCTTGCCGGCGGACGTCGTCGACAGGAGCATCGTGTCGTCGTCGAGGTACGCCGTGACGGCGCCGCCGGCCTGACGGGCCAGGCGGCCGGTCTCGAACCGGACCGTGCGGGTGCCGAAGCTGCCGTTGTCGATGACGGCCTCGGCGAAGGTGATGTCTGGACCCTCCATGTGGGCCCTCGCTTTCTTTTTCTCATGTGCCCGCGCACATCGTCGTTGTGTGCGTGGTTTCCTTCTTCGGGCCGGCTGGCCCTGGTGCGGCGGACGACGGGCGTCGCCCGCCTGCACCTACGACGAAAGGCGGTCTCCGCAGGACGCGGTGACCGCCTTTCGTCACGAACTCATCGACGCAGGCCGAGTCGCTTGATCAGCGAACGGTAGCGCTCGATGTCGGTCGCCTCGAGGTAGCGCAGCATGCGCTTGCGGCGGCCGACCAGCAGGAGGAGACCACGACGGCTGTGGTGGTCGTGCTTGTGGGCCCGAGCGTGCTCGGTCAGGTCCTTGATGCGCTGCGTCAGCATCGCGATCTGGACCTCGGGAGAGCCGGTGTCGCCCTCGACCGTGGCGTACTCGGTCATGATCTGCTTCTTCACGTCAGCGTCCAAAGGCATGGATGAACCGACTCCTTCTCATCTCGTTGCGCGGTGCTCCAGGGCATGTCCACCTGGGCGCTATCGAATCCGCGGCCGTTCGACGGCGTCTCCAAGCGTAACAGTGGGGTACCTGCCGCCCTAATCGAGCCTCGGAGGGTGGGGCCGCCCGACCTGCCGAAGCGCGTGACCGTTTCGTGACCATCGCCGTGTTGGGTGGGCCCGGCCCGCGGGTACGACAGAGATTGCTCGGGGAAACCCTCTTGAAGGAGACAAGCGACACCATGATCGTTCTCGGACTCATCCTGCTGCTCATTGGCATCTTCGCCAAGATCAGCATTCTGACCACGATCGGCATCATTCTTGTCGTCGTGGGCGCGGTGCTCTTCATCCTCGGCGCGTCTGGTCGCGCCATCGGTGGCCGGAAGCACTGGTACTGATCGGTCGCACCACCAGCTGGAACCAGACGCCCCCGCGGTCTCCGCGGGGGCGTCTTGCATCCCCGGCCCGCACCGCTCGCGTGCGGGAGGGGTCCTATGCCGTCCGCCGGGCCTTCGCCCCACGACCCCGTGCGTCGGGCGATCGTTCAGGACGTCCGCAGCCGGTCGAGCGTGAGGCGGACCGCCCGCTCGGTGCTCGTGGTCGACCACGGACCTCCGTCGAGGGCCACCCAGACGAGCGAGGGCGCCCCCGACGAACGGGAGCGCCCTCGCGAGCCGGCCGGACGGCATACGCACGCCTGTCCGGGCGATGCTCAGAAGTTGATCATGTGGCCGGCGATGCCGTGGACGGCCTCCTTGACGGCCTCGCCGAGCGTCGGGTGCGCGAAGACCGTGCGCGACACCTCGTCCGCGGTGAGGTCCCACGTCTGCGCGAGGTTGAGGACCGGGAGCAGCTCGGTGACGTCGGGCCCGATCATCGCCGCGCCGAGGATCTCGTTGTGCTCCGCGTCGGCAATGACCTTGACGAAGCCGACGGGCTCGCCGAGGCCCATCGCCTTGCCGTTGGCCGAGAAGGGGAACGTCGCCGTCTTGACGTCGTGACCGGCCTCCTTGGCCTGCGCCTCCGAGAGACCCATCGAGCCGATCTGCGGCTGGCAGTAGGTCGCCCGCGGGATGAAGGCGAAGTCGATGGCCATCGTCTCGACGCCGGCGATCGTCTCGGCGGCGACGATGCCCATGGCCTCGGCCACGTGGGCGAGCATGAGCTTGGCCGTCACGTCACCGATCGCGTAGACGTTGGGGACGTTGGTGCGGCCGTACTCGTCGATGGCGATGGCGCCGCGGTCGGTGAGCTCGACGCCCGTCGCCTCGAGACCGAAGCCCTCGGTGCGCGGCGCGAAGCCGATGGCCGACAGCAGCCGGTCGGCCTCGAGGACCTGCTGGTCGCCGCCGGCCGCCGGGCTGACCGTGACCTTGACGCCCGAGCCGGTGTCCTCGACGGACTCGACCTTGGTGCCGAGCATGACCTTCACGCCGAGCTTCTTGTAGTGCTTGAGCAGCTCCTTGGACACATCCGCGTCCTCGGTGGGGACCATGCGGTCGAGGAACTCGACGATCGTCACGTCGACGCCGAAGTTCTTCATGACGTAGGCGAACTCGACGCCGATGGCGCCGGACCCGGCGATGATGATCGAGCCGGGCAGCTCGGGGTCGAGGATCTGCTCCTCGTAGGTGACGACGTTCTTGCTGACCTCGACTCCGGGGATCATGCGGGTGACCGAGCCGGTCGCGAGGATGAGGTTGTCGAAGGTGATCGTGCGCTTCTCGCCCGAGTTGAGGGCGATGTCCATCGAGGACGCCGACGTCAGGGTGCCCCAGCCGTCGATCTCCTCGATCTTGTTCTTCTTCATGAGGAAGTGGACGCCCCTGACGATGCCCTCCGAGACCTTGCGGCTGCGGGCGTGCGTCGGGCCGTAGCTCATCGTGGCGTCGCCCTCGATGCCGAACTTCGCCTTCTCGTGGGTCAGCGTGTGCGAGAGCTCGGCGTTCTTGAGGAGGGCCTTGCTCGGGATGCAGCCGACGTTGAGGCAGACGCCGCCCCAGTACTGCTTCTCCACGACCGCGACCTTCTTGCCGAGCTGGGACGCGCGGATCGCCGCGACGTAGCCACCAGGACCGGCACCGAGCACAACGACATCGAAATCAGCCATGGCGACACCCTATCCGTGAGCGGGAGCGCTCCGAGAGGGTGCCCGCCCGCACATCACGATCTGCACAGAACCGCACAACTCGCTGTGTCGCAGAGCACATGGGCCGCCGTGGCGAGAGTAAGTTTCCGCGACGCACGGCCGCACTCGTCCGGCCCGACCAACGGAGGTCACCTCGTGAGCACCACTCCGCACCGTCACGAGGCGCCACCGGCGAACAAGGGCCTGCTGGCCCTCGCCGGCGTGCTCCTCGCCATCCCCATCGTCGCCCTGCTCCTCGTCGGCACCTACGCCAAGGACGAGCCGCGCGTGCTCGGGTTCCCCTTCTTCATCTGGTACCAGTTCGTCTGGGTGGTGCTCTGCTCGGCCCTGACCTACACGGCGTACCGCATCGTGCTCAAGGCACGACCCCACGTGCCGATGAGCCGCGAAGGCGACTCCTTCGACGACGACCTCCCCCGAGAGGACGGCATCCGATGACCGCCATCGCACCCTCCCTCGCCCCGACCGTCGCACCGGCGGCCGACACCGGTGGTGTCAACGGCGTGGCCCTCACCGTGCTCATCTTCTTCTTCGTCCTCGTCGCCGGAGCCGGCTTCTGGGCTGCCCGCTGGCGTCGCCCGGAGAGCATGGAGAGCCTCGAGGAGTGGGGCCTCGGCGGTCGCTCGTTCGGCACGTGGATCACGTGGTTCCTGCTCGGCGGCGACCTCTACACGGCCTACACGTTCGTCGCGGTCCCCGCCGCCATGTGGGCCTTCGGCGCGGTCAACGGGTTCTTCGCCGTGCCCTACACGATCATCCTCTACCCCATCATCTTCGTCTTCATGTCGCGCCTCTGGTCGGTGTCGCACCGTCACGGCTACGTGACGCCCGCCGACTTCGTCGAGGGCCGCTCCGGGTCCAGGGTCCTGTCCCTCGCGGTCGCCGTCACCGGGTTCCTCGCGACGATGCCCTACATCGCCCTCCAGCTCGTCGGCATCCAGGCGGTCCTCGAGGTCGCGGGCGTCGGCGGCGGCAACAACTGGGTCGCCAAGGACCTGCCGCTCTTCATCGCGTTCCTCGTCCTCGCGCTCTACACCTACACCTCGGGGCTGCGCGCTCCGGCGATCATCGCGTTCGTCAAGGACATCCTCATCTACCTCGTCATCATCGTCGCGGTCATCTACCTTCCCTCGAAGGTCGGCGGCTGGGGCCATGTCTTCGACTCGGCCGAGAAGAAGATGACGACGACGACCAACCCGGCGACGGGCAACCCGAACGTCTTCATCCCGGGCCCCAAGGCCTACTGGGCCTACGGCACGCTCGCCCTCGGCTCGGCTCTGGCTCTGTTCATGTACCCCCACTCGATCACGGCGACGCTGTCGGCCAAGAGCCGCAACACGATCCGCAAGAACGCCTCGATCCTGCCGGCGTACTCCTTCCTGCTCGGCCTGCTCGCCCTGCTCGGCTGGGTGGCCATCGCAGCGGGCACGAAGCCGGTCGGCCTCGACGGCAAGGTCAACGGGCAGCTCGTCATCCCGCAGCTCTTCGAGGACATGTTCCCGTCGTGGTTCGCGGGCGTGGCGTTCGCGGCGATCGCCATCGGCGCCCTCGTCCCGGCAGCGATCATGTCGATCGCGGCGGCCAACACCTTCACACGCAACATCTACAAGGCGTGGATCAAGCCCAACGCGACCGTCCAGCAGGAAGCCAAGGTCAGCAAGCTCACCTCGCTCGTCGTCAAGGCGTTCGCGCTGATCTTCGTGCTCACCCTCGACAAGAGCAACGCGATCAACTTCCAGCTCCTCGGTGGCATCTGGATCCTCCAGACGTTCCCGGCCCTCGTGTTCTACCTCTACACGCGGTGGTTCCACCGGTGGGCACTGCTCGCCGGCTGGGCCGTCGGCATGGTCTACGGCACGGTGGCCGCGTACAACGTGACGAACAAGGCCACCGGTGCACCGTTCGCGGGCTCGGTCGCGAACATGCCGCTCATCGGCCAGCTCGGCTACATCGCGGTGACCGCCTTCGCGTTCAACGTCGTCGTCGCCGCGATCCTCACGCTCGCGCTCCGGGCCGCCAAGGCGCCCGAGGGCAAGGACGCGACGATCCCGGCCGACTACTTCGCCGAGGCCGGGGACCCCCGCGTCGAGAAGCTGCCCGTCGGGCCGCACGAGTACACACCCTCCGCCTGACGCGTCCGAGCACATATGCCGCAGGGCCGGGTCCGCAAGGACCCGGCCCTCCGCACGTCCCACCCCCACCCCACTCCCCGTCGAGTGAGCGCCCAACCACAGTCGAGTGAGCGCCCGATCACAGTCGAGTGAGTACGCCGTCACACCGGTCCCGGAGCGCGTGACCGAGCGCTCACTCGAGTGGGACGGGGCGCTCACTCGAGTGGGACGGGGCGCTCACTCGACGTCTGTCAGGCGTCGCGGGGGCGCTCGGGCGGCAGGGCGGCGATGGCCTCGTCGACGTCGAGACCCGTGACCTGGAGCAGGTCGACGACGGTGGAGCGGACCTGGGCGAGCACCGTCTCGGTGGCGAGGCTCGGGGTGCGTGGCACCTCCCCCGTCGCCGCGGCGACCGCCAGCAGCGCGGGCCGACCGATCTCGGGAGAGGCGTTCTCCGACAGGGCACGTCCGATGATGTCCGTCGCCGCAGCGAGCTCGAGCAGAAGCGTCTCGTAGCCCGGCGGCAGCTGCTCCCCTCGACCGACCGCGACCGTGACACGGCGGACGAGCACGCGAGTGCTCCGCACCGCACGGTCGAGCGGCTCGACGAGATCGACCATCTTGCGCACCCCGGCCGCGTGGTGACGCTTGAAGGGCGACGAGCTGATGACCGACAGCCCCTCGTCGGCCGCCTGTCGCAGCTCGCGCAGCAGCGACTCGGTGCCTCGGGCCGAGGCCAGCACCTCGGCCGCCCCCTCGACGTCGCCGTCGTGCGCGCTCGCGGCCGCGCGGCGGAGCAGCTCACCGATCTTGCGGACGGCCTCGGCCGCCGCGACCCGGGGTCGCCGAAGCGGCGCCTGGGGCACGACCGTCGCGGCGACGAGGGCGATGCCGCCGCCGATGAGCGCGTCGGTCCACCGGCCGAAGGCCTGGCCAGGGCTCGCGACGAGGGCGGCGATGACGATGCCTTGGACGGCCGACTGGGTGACGATGACCGGGCCACCGTCGAGCAGGGTGGCGATCGCCATCGACACGAGCACCACGGCGGCGATCTGCCACGGCCCGCTGCCGGCGACGTGCACGAAGACGTCCGCCGTGAAGACGCCGACCGCCACGCCGATCGCGACCTCGAAGACCCGGCGCAGCCGTTGACCGTAGGACATGCCGAGGCAGACGACGGCGACGATGGGCGCGAAGAAGGGGGACGTGTGGCCGAAGACGTCGGTCGCGAGCCACCACGCCACACCCGCCGAGACGGCGCACTGGACGAGGAGGAAGACCCGCGAGCGGAGCCGCTCGAACCGGGTGCGGACGCTGAGCCGGCTCCGGTCCCAGGCCCGGTCGAGCGCCTCGACGACCGGGGCGTCGCTCCTCAGGTAGTCGTCCACGAACGCGCCTCTCGGTCGGTCCCTGCGGCGGGAGCCACGGGGACGGGGCTAGAGCCCCAGGGCAAGGATCGCATCGAAGATCTGCCGCACGGCAGGGGCGGCCACCTTCGAGCCCGAGCCGCCCTGGCCGACGACGACCACGACGGCATACTTCGGCTTCGTCGTCGGTCCGTAGCCGGCGAACCAGGCGGTGGCCTGCTTGCCGAAGACCTCGCCCGTGCCCGTCTTGCCCGCGAGCGGGTAGCGGTCCTGCGGGAAGCCGGTGAAGGCCGTGCCCGCCGAACCTCCGGGTCGGGTCACGTCGCCCAGGGCTGAGCGGACGTAGGCCAGCACGTCGCGTCGCAGCGGCACCGTGGCCACGCGCTTCGGCGCGATCACCGTCGTCGCGCCGGCGGCCGTGCGGTAGCCAGCCGCCACCTGGGGCTGCCACAGGGTGCCCCCGTTGGCGATCGCGGCGTAGACCCCCGCCATCTGGAGGATCGTCACGGCCGTGTCGCCCTGTCCGATGGAGAAGTTCACGGCGTCGCCGGCGCGGTACTGGTAGCCGGCCGAGCAGTTCTCGCCGGCGAGCCGCTTGAGGTAGTCGGCACGCGCCCGGTCGGTGCGGGCGACCTCCGGATAGCCCGTGCTCGCCCGGCGGCACGTCTCGCCCTTCGTCGCGAGCCAGTACTGCTCCTTCCAGGCTCGGTCGGGGACCCGTCCGGCCGCCTCGCCCGGCACGTCGACGCCGGTGCGCCGCCCCAGCCCGAAGGCCTTCGCCATCGAGACGAACGGGTCGGCGGCGCCGACCGGCGCGGCGAGACCGCCCTGCTCGAGCCACGCGGCATACGCGAGCCGGTAGAAGACGGTGTCGCACGAGACGACGAGGGCGCGGTGCAGGTCGATGGGGCCGTAGCCCCGCGACTCGAAGTTGTTGAAGAGCCGACCGCCGACGGAGACGTTGGGCGAGCAGTCGTACGTCCCGTCGAGCCGGGCCCCGGAGCTGACGGCAGCGGGCACCGAGATCACCTTGAAGGTCGACGCCGGCGGGAACGTCTCGGCCGTCAGCCGGGAGCGCAGTGGTGAGCCGGTCCGAGCGTCGGTGAGACGGGCGAGCTCGGTCGTGCTGATGCCGCCGGAGAAGACGGCGGGGTCGTAGGACGGGTAGCTGGCCGCCGCGACCACCGCACCGTTCGTCACGTCCACGACGACCGCGGCCGCCGTGTCGGCGCGCAGCTTCTGCGCCCGGGCCGACGCGACGGCTCGCACGAGCGCGGCCTCGGTGCGGGCCTGCAGCCCGGCGTCGAGGTGGGTCACGACGTCGCGTCCGGCCACCGGGGCGACCGAGCTGACGGTGTCGGTGACGATGCCACGCGGGTCGATCGCGACGACGGTGCGCCCGTTCGTGCCGCGCAGCACCCCGTCGTACTGCGCCTCGAGTCCGGAGCGCCCGACGACGTCCTCCGCGTCGATGCGCCCCCCGCTCCCGGTCACGTCGTCGGCGCCGGCTCGGGCGACCCAGCCGAGCAGGTGGGCGGCGAGGGCTCCGTCGGGCCGGGGGTAGGCCCGCGCGGGCTCGGTCGTGACGCCGACACCGGGGTACTTCTCGGGCTGCTCGAGCAGCGTCAGCGCCCGGCGCGCGTCGACGCCGGTCGCGACGGGGATCGGCACGTAGGGCGACCCGTTGAAGCAGGCCGGAGACGGCGGCGCCCCCGCCGTGCCGCACAGCATCGTCTTGCCCCACAGACGCTCGAACGGCTGCCCCACGGCCTGTGCGAGGCGGGTCACGAGGTCGCGTCCGCCGTCGTCCGACCCGACGAGCACCGAGCGCTGCACCGTGAGGACGGTGTCGAAGCTGTTGGCGACGAAGGGCGTGCCGCTGCGGTCGAGGATCCGGCCGCGCAGGGCGTGCTCGGTGACGGTCCGCGTGTTGACCGTGACCGCGGCGCGGGCGAGCTCGGGCCCGTCGACGAGCTGGAGCTGTCCCAGACGGCCGAGCAGCAGGCCGAAGAGCGTGACGAGCAGGACGAGCACGACACCGGCGACGCCGACCCGCCGGCGCGAGCCGCGCCTCACCCGAGTCTCCGCCGCACGAGGGCCCGGTCGAGGGCGAGGAGGGCCGGCAGCAGCAGACCGCCGACGAGCACCGTCACGAGCAGCCGCCACACCCCGTCGACCAGCTCCACGCTGCCCTTGGCGAGCACGGCCGAGCCGAGGCGTCCGACGAGGACGACGGCAGCGGCGGCGAGCAGCGCCGCCGGGGCGCGCAGCGGCGAGCGCGACGACGACCTGCGGAAGAAGCCTGCGACGAGCCCCGCGAGCATCATGACGAGCGGGGCCAGCCCGAGCGGGCTGCCGACGGGTGGCACGAGCTCGACGACCCACCCGGCCAGCAGCCCCACGAGGGCACCGTGCACCGGACCGCGGAGCACGGCGGTCGCCACGACCCCGACGAGCACGAGGTCTGGCACCCATCGGGGCTCCGCACCGAGGCGCGGCAACAGCGTCGCGACGACGAGCGCCGCCACGAGGACGTATGCCGTCCGCAGCACTCCCAGCAGCGTCGGCCTCATCGTCGGGCGCCCGTCGGCGAGCGGGGGGTCGAGCGCGCGACCGGGACGACGACGGCGACGACGTCGATCGCGTCGGGGTCGACGCTCGGCCGCACCGTGGCACCACGCGTCAGCTGGCCGCGGTCGGGGTCGACGGCGCTCACGGTGCCGACGACGATCCCGGCGGCATACGGCGTCTCGTCGACGCTGCCGAGGGTGCGCACGACGTCCCCGACGACGGGAGTGGACGGCGCGATGCCCACGAGCCGGAGCGAGCCGCGGGGCCGGGACTCCGAGTCCCCCGGCGCCGGCGGCGAGACCGTGCCGAGCGTGCCGGCGGGCCCGACGCGCACCGCCACGACCGAGTCGGCGCTGCCGAGCACCTGCACGTCGCTCGTCCACGGCGACACGGACACGACGCGACCGACGAGACCGTCGGCGGCCACGACCGTCGAGTCGGTCCTGACCCCGTCCCGGGAGCCGACGTCGATCGTCACGCTCCGGCCGCCGAGCGCGCTGACGTCGGTAGCGACGACGCGGGCCGGCAGAAGGGTGCGCCCCGTGGCGGCGCCCCCGCCGAGCAGCTCGTCGAGCCGTCCGAGCTCGTCGAGGCGGTGCTGCTGGTCAGCCGCCAGGGCCCGCAGACGGACGTTCTCGCTCTCGATGGCGGCGAGGTCGTCGCGCGGCGCTCCGGCGAGCGCACGTTGCACCGGCCCCAGCACGAGCCCGCCGGCTCGGCGCACCCCGTCCGCGACCGCGAGGTGGGCGAGGTCTGCGACGAGCAGGGCGACCGTGAGCGAGGCGAGGACGACGAGGAGGCGGCGGCGGACGGTCGGCTGCATGCGACTAGAGGCGGTGGTCCCCGACGAGGACGCGTTCGAGGCCGGCGAACTCGTCGACGCACCGGCCGGCACCGCGGGCCACGGCCCGGAGCGGGTCGTCGGCGACCTGGACCGGCACGCCGAGCTCGTGGCGCATCCGCTCGTCGAGGCCGCGCAGCAGGGCACCTCCCCCGGTCAGCGTGATGCCGCGGTCGAGGATGTCGCCGGCGAGCTCGGGTGGGCACACGTCGAGCGTCGCCCGGACGAGCTCGATGATCTGCAGGACCGGCGTCTCGATGGCCCGGCGCACCTCGACCGAGCTCACCTGCACCGTCTTGGGCAGACCGGTCACGAGGTCGCGTCCGCGCAGGCGCGTCGTCAGCTCCTCCCGCAACGGGAAGACCGACCCGACGGCGACCTTGATGTCCTCCGCGCTGCGCTCCCCCAGCAGGAGGGAGTACTCGCTCTTGACGTAGCCGATGAGGGCCTCGTCGATCTCGTCACCGGCGATCCGCAGCGAGTTCGACGTGACGATGCCGCCGAGGCTGATGACCGCGACGTCGGTCGTGCCGCCGCCGATGTCGACGACCATGCTCGCGGCCGTCTCGTAGACGGGCAGGCCGGCACCGATGGCGGCCGCCATCGGCTCCTCGATCATGTAGACGCGGCGCGCGCCGCACCGGGTCGCGGCGTCCTCGAGGGCCCGGCGCTCGACACCGGTCACCTCGCTCGGCACGCAGAGCACCATGCGGGGGCGGACGAGTCGCGAGGTGCGCACCTGGTCGATGAACCAACGCAGCATGCGCTCGGTCTCGTCGGCGTCGGAGACGACGCCGTCACGCAGCGGCCGGACCGCCCGGATGGTGCCCGGTGCTCGCCCGAGCATCTCCTTGGCCCGGGTGCCGGCGGCGACGAGGCGACCGGTGCCCACCTCCACGGCCACGACCGACGGCTCCTCGACGACGACCCCGCGACCCCGGACGTGGATCAGGGTGTTGGCGGTGCCGAGGTCGATCGCGAGGTCACGCCCCAAGGGGCGCAGCCACGGTCGGGAGGTCATGCCGCGATTGTGCCCCGATCAGCCCTCGAGATCGGGGAACCAGATGCCGATCTCGCGTGTGGCGGACTCGTGGGAGTCGGATCCGTGCACGATGTTCTGCTGCACCTTGGTGCCCCAGTCGCGGCCGAGGTCGCCGCGGATCGTCCCGGGCGCGGCCTCCGTCGGGTTGGTGGCGCCGGCGAGGTTGCGGAAGCCCTTGACGCAGTCCTCGCCCTCGACGACGACCGCCGTGACGGCGCCGGAGCTCATGAACTCGACGAGCGGCTCGTAGAAGGGCTTGCCCTCGTGCTCCGCGTAGTGCGCGGCGAGCTGCTCGCGGGTCGGCGTCAGCACGGAGAGAGCGACCAGTCGGTAGCCCTTCCCCTCGATGCGACGCAGCACCTCACCGGTGAGGCCGCGCTGGAAACCGTCGGGCTTGACGAGGACGAGGGAACGTTCGGTGGTCACCCGTCCACCCTATCGGCCGCCTCGCCGTCGGCCGCGGCCGCTTCACGACGGGCCACGACGGCGTCGACCTGGGCGCCCTTGACGAGACAGGTGACCCACAGCGCGAGGAAGAAGAGACCGACGATGAGCATCATCGGCACGACGAGGGCACTGAGCAGGGTCAGCGCCTGGACGACCCAGCCCAGCGTGACGCCCCACGGGCGGCGCATGAGGCCGGCGGCCACGATGCTCAGCGCGCCGAGCCCGAGGCCGACGACGAGGTATGCCGTGCTCGGCCCGCTTCCCTCGTCGGTGGCCGCGATGGCCCGGGCCACGAGGGCACCGAGCAGGATGCAGATGGCCTGGCCGCCGAGCACGGTCGCGAGCATGCGGAAGGTGAACTTGCCGGTCTGGCCGTAGAAGATGATCGAACGCATCGGAGTGGGTCTCGCCTCGGTGGTCTCGTGCCGGTGGGCTCAGTAGTTCTGGGTGGTGTCCCAGGTGCGGATGATGGCCTGGGCCTCGGCCCCGCTCGCCCCCGTCGCCTCGGCGTAGAGGCTCATCGCGTCCTCGCGCCGACCGGCGAGGATGAGCTCGCTGATCCGCGACCGGGCCTCGTCGGTGAGCCGGCCGTCGGTGTAGGAGGCCGCGGCGTCGCGAACGCCCGGCCCCTGGCCCGGGACGAACCAGCTGTCGACGGCCCGCTTGGCGTCGGCGAGCGGCGCCCCGGTCGCCTCGCGGTAGATCTTGATGGCGTTGATCTTGTGACCGGCGCTGATCTCGCGGCTCACCCTGGCGCGGACGGTGTCGGTCAGGCCGACGAGCTCACGGTCGGGGTCCTTGCGTCCCATGACCCGTCCCCAGACGACGATCGCGAGGACGACGATGATGACGATGAGGACGAGCTTCACCAGGGGGTGCATGGGGCCAGCCTAGGTCGGGGTCGCGGGGTGGTCGGGTCAGAGATCGGTGTGGCCGAGGAGCATCCGGACCTCGCCCGCGGTGATGACCGACCCGGTGGCGACGACACCGCCACCCATGCCCTCGGACTCGGCGATCGTCACGGCCTGCTCGAGGGCGTCCGGCAGGTCGCGGACGACCGTGACCCGGGACTCGCCGAAGAGCTCCACGGCGAGCGCACCGAGGGCCTCGGGCCGCATCGCGCGTGGTGAGGAGCTGCGGGTGACGACGATGTGGTCGAGGGCCGGCTCGAGCACCTCGAGCATCCCGGCGGCGTCCTTGTCGGCGACGATGCCGACGAGCCCGACGAGACGGGTGAAGGAGAACGCCTCCCCGAGGGCGGCCACGAGGGAACGGGCGCCGTGCGGGTTGTGTGCCGCGTCGACGAGGACCGTCGGAGACCGTCGGACGATCTCGAGGCGCCCCGGCGAGGTCATGCCGGCGACGGCCGCGGTCAGCACGTCTGGCTCGATGCGCTGCTCGCCTCCCCCGAGGAAGGACTCGACCGCCGCGACGGCGGTGGCGAGGTTGCTCGCCTGGTGCGCGCCGTGGAGCGGGAGGAAGAGGTCGGCGTACTCCCCCGCGAGCCCCCGGATCGACACCTGCTGGCCGCCGATCGCGACCTCGCGCGCAAGGACACCGAAGTCGTTGCCCTCGAAGACGATCCGGGCCCCGCCGACCTCCTCGACACGGTCGATGAGGACGCGCGCGACGTCCTCGTCCTGCACGCCCGAGACGGTGACGGAGTCGGCCTTGATGATGCCGCTCTTCTCCTCGGCGATGGAGACGACGTCGTCACCGAGGAGGTGGGTGTGGTCGAGGTCGACCGGGGTGACGACGGCGACCTGGGCGTCGATGACGTTGGTGGCGTCCCACGAGCCGCCGAGACCCACCTCGATGATCGCCACGTCGACGGGGGCGTCGGCGAACGCGGCGTAGGCGAGGGCCACGAGCACCTCGAAGAAGTTCATCCGGCGACCGCCCGACTCGAGCGACCGGGCATCGACGAGCTCGATGAGAGGCGCCACCTCGTCGTAGGCGGCGATGAACTTCTCACGCGGGATCGGCTTGCCCGACAGCGTGATCCGCTCACGGATGTCATGCAGGTGGGGCGACGTGAACCGGCCGGTGGACAGCCCGGTCTCGCGCAGGATCGAGTCGATCATACGGCTCGTCGACGTCTTGCCGTTCGTGCCGGTCAGGTGGATCGAGGGATAGGTGCGCTGCGGGTCGCCGGCGAGCTCCATGACAGCGCGGATGCGGTCCAGCGACGGACCGATGTCGTTCTCGGGCGCCCGCGCGAGGATCTCCTCCTCGATCTCGCGCATCCGCTTCATCTCCTCGAGGTTGCGCGCGGCCTCGACGGCAGCGGCGTCGGGGCGGCCGTTCATGACGGCTCCCCCTTCTCGAGCTCGCGGACCATCCACACGCTCTCGGGCAGGCCCGACCCCGGCGTCTCGCGGTGCGTCTCGACGAAGCCGTGGCGCGCGTAGAAGCGCGCCGCCTGCTGGTTGCCCTCGAGGTAGGAGAGCGTGATGCGCGGGTGCTCGTTCTCGCGGGCCCGCTCGACGACGGCGTCCATGAGGCGGGAGCCGATCCCGTGCCCGTGGTGCCCGGGCAGGACGTAGAGCTTCCACAGGACGAAGGACTCGTCCTGGGGGCCGAAGGTCGCGACCCCGACGACCTCGTCACCCTGGACGGCCACGAGGGTGCGGCCCTTGCGGATGGAGTCGGTGACGACGTCGCTCGTCCACCACTTCGCGAGGCCCATGGCGACGTACTCGGGTCCGGCGATCGGCTCGTAGGTCGCGAGCCAGGTGCGGTGCCCGACGGACAGGACGCCCGCCAGGTCGTCGCCGACGGCGCCGCGCACCACGACCCCGTCAGTCGGCTGCGTGTCGGTGCGGGTCCCGGAGTCGGTGGGGCCGGGGGTCGGGTCGTCGTCGGGGGTCGGGCTCACGTCGGCGGCCTCCAGCTCGTCCTCGCGGTTCGCGGCGATCATCGCTTGACCACGACGATCGTCGCGGGGTGGTTGTCGCCGACGACGACGTCGGTCGGCGTGCCCGGCAGCCCGTCGGGCAGGGCGTGGTCGGGTCCGGCAGCGGCGAACTGCGTCGCGAGCGTCTCACCGACGATGAGGTCACGGTGCGTCACCGTGGCCTCGAACACCTCGGCCCCGCCCTGGACGGTCAGGCTGATGCGGTCGCTGACGTGCAGGCCGGTGTCGCGCCTGGCCTGCTGGACCGCCCGGACGAGGTCTCGGGCCAGGCCTTCGGAGGCCAGTGCGGACGTCACCGTCGTGTCGAGCACGACGAAGCCACCCGAGGGCAGCATGGCCGTGGCCCCCGCGTCGGCGTCACCGGCGACGACGGTCTCGAGGGCGTACTCGCCCTCGACGAGCGCGAGGCCCCCGGAGGTCACCGTGCCGTCGGCGTCGACGGTCCAGTCGCCCGACTTGCTGCCCTTGATGGCGCGCTGGACGTCCTTGCCCAGACGCGGCCCGGCCGCGCGGGCGTTGACGGTCAGGCGCTGGCTGACGCCGAAGTCGGCCTCGCTCGCCGTAGCGACGTCGACGAGGGTCAGCGCCTTGACGTTGAGCTCGTCCTGGATGATCGCCCGGAACGGCTCGAGGCTCGCGGGCTCGGCCGCGACGACGGTCAGCTCGGCGAGCGGGAGCCGCGCGCGCAGGCCTCGGGCCTTGCGCAGGCTCGAGCCCGTCGAGCAGATCTCCCGGGCCCGGTCCATCGCCACGACGAGCTCGTGGTCGGCAGGCAGGTCGTCGACGGTCGGGTAGTCGGCGAGGTGCACCGAGCGCTCGCCTGTCAGGCCGCGCCAGATCTCCTCGGTCACGAGCGGCAGGAGGGGCGCCGTGGCCCGCGTGACCGTCTCGAGCGCGGTCCACAGGGTGTCGAAGGCCGCGAGCGACTCGTCGGTCTCCCCGCCCCAGAAGCGGTCGCGGGAGCGGCGGATGTACCAGTTGGTCAGCACGTCGAGGAAGCCGCGCATCGTGTCGCACGCCGCCGCGATCTCGTAGGCGTCGAGCTGCTCGGTCATGTCGCCGACGAACTCGCGCAGCTTGGCCAGCAGGTAGCGGTCGAGGACGTCGGTCGAGCTCGTCGAGCGCTTGGCCTCGTAGCCCTCGCCACCGCGCGCGGTGTTGGCGTAGAGCGAGAAGAACGACCACGCGTTCCACAGCGGGATCATCACCTGGCGCACGCCGTCACGGATGCCCTGCTCGGTGACGACGAGGTTGCCGCCGCGCAGGATCGGGCTGCTCATGAGGAACCAGCGCATCGCGTCGGCGCCGTCGCGGTCGAAGACCTCGCGGACGTCGGGGTAGTTGCGCAGCGACTTGCTCATCTTCTGCCCGTCCGAGCCGAGCACGATGCCGTGGCTGACGCAGGTCTTGAAGGCGGGTCGGTCGAAGAGCGCCGTCGCGAGGATGTGCAGGGTGTAGAACCAGCCGCGCGTCTGGCCGATGTACTCGACGATGAAGTCGCCCGGGAAGTGGTGCTCGAACCAGTCGGCGTTCTCGAACGGGTAGTGCACCTGGGCGAAGCTCATCGAGCCGGAGTCGAACCAGACGTCGAGGACGTCCTCCACGCGGCGCATCGTCGACCGGCCGGACGGGTCGTCGGGGTTCGGACGCGTCAGGCTGTCGATGAAGGGGCGGTGCAGGTCGGTGACCTCGACGCCGAAGTCACGCTCGAGCTCCTCGAACGAGCCGTAGACGTCGAGGCGCGGGAACTCCGGGTTGTCGGACTTCCACACCGGGATCGGGCTGCCCCAGAAGCGGTTGCGCGAGATGGACCAGTCGCGGGCGTTGGCGAGCCACTTGCCGAACTGGCCGTCCTTGATGTGCGAGGGCGTCCACTCGATCTCCTGGTTGAGCTCGAGCATCCGCTCCTTGATCTTCGTGACCTCGACGAACCACGACGAGACCGCCATGTAGATGAGGGGCTCGCGGCAGCGCCAGCAGTGCGGGTAGCTGTGGTCGTAGGTCTCGCGGCGCAGCAGCACCGTGCCGGCCGTCACCGAGCCGGTCTCCCCCTCGCCCCGCGTCGCCGCCTTGAGGTGGTCGATGATGTGGGCGTTGGCGTCGAAGACGTGCATGCCCTCGTAGTCGGTGACGGGCCAGAGGAACCGGCCGTCGGCGCCCACGGGGACGACGGGCTCGATGCCGGCCGCGTCGGTGACGATCTTGTCCTCCTCACCGAAGGCACCGGCGGTGTGGACGAGCCCGGTGCCGTCCTCCGTGGTGACGAAGTCCGCGGGGAAGACGTGGTGCGCGCGCTCGTGCCCCTGGTAGTAGGAGAACGGCGGCGTGAACGAGCGGCCGAGCAGGTCGCTGCCGGTGAGCCGCTCGACGACGCGCTCGTCCAGGGTGGACAGGTCGACGTCGGGCCCGAAGAGGTCCTTGGCGTAGGCCGCGAGCCGGGCCGCACCGATGACGTAGCGCTCGGTGGCGCCGGTGACGTCGGACTCGACGACGACGTAGTCGATGTCCGGGCCGACCATGATGCCGAGGTTGGCCGGCAGCGTCCACGGCGTCGTCGTCCACACGAGCGCGAGCTCGCCGGTCTCGAGGCGCAGGCCGATGGTGACGGCGGGGTCCTGGCGCATCTTGTAGACGTCGTCGTCCATGCGCAGCTCGTGGTTGGACAGCGGTGTCTGGTCGTTCCAGCAGTAGGGCAGGACGCGGAAGCCCTCGTAGACGAGGCCCTTGTCGTGCAGCTGCTTGAAGGCCCAGATGACCGACTCCATGTAGGAGGGCTCGAGCGTCTTGTAGTCGTGGTCGAAGTCGACCCAGCGCGCCTGGCGCGTCACGTAGTCGCGCCACTCACCGGTGTACTTGAGCACCGAGCTGCGGCAGGCGTCGTTGAACGTGTCGATGCCGAGCTCGACGATGTCCTGCTTCGTCTTGAGGCCGAGCTGGCGCTGCGCCTCGAGCTCGGCCGGGAGGCCGTGGGTGTCCCAGCCGAAGCGGCGCTCGACGCGCTTGCCGCGCATCGTCTGGTAGCGCGGGACGATGTCCTTGACGTAGCCGGTGAGCAGGTGGCCGTAGTGCGGCAGGCCGTTGGCGAAGGGCGGTCCGTCGTAGAAGACGAACTCGTTGGAGCCGTCGGTGCCCGCGTCGCGGCCCTCGACCGAGGCGATGAACGTGCCGTCCTCGTCCCAGTACTTCAGGACCCGCTGCTCGATCTCGGGGAAGCGCGGGCTGGACGTGACCCCGCCCGTCGTGGGCTGGTCGGCGTCGTTCGTGGTGACCTTGGGATAGGTCATGCTCGTGGTCTCCTGCGTTCGCGTCTGTTGGTCGCTCGTCTCTGCCACGAGGACGACGTCTCCTGCCGGAGGCTGCCGCGGTACCACCCCGCTTGCCGCACGCTCCCGCCCGCTCGGGCAGACCGCGTACGACCGCTCTTGTCGAAGGCTGTGACGGGCCCACCCGTCCGGTTCTAGTGAGGGTCACCCGCCGTGGAGGGTGACCCCGTTCTTCCGGAGGCTCGCCGCTGATACACGGCTCCGACGCCTGTGCGGACCAGTCTAGCCTGTCGTCATGCCCAGCCTGCCCGAGCAGATCGCCCATCGTGAGGTCACCGACGCGGACGTGCGCCGGTCGTACGCGCTCGACGCGACCGTCGCCCTCGCTCCCCCGCCCGAGGACTTCGCCGTCGTCCGGGCGCGCGACGTCAGCGACGTCGTGGCCGTGCTCGAGCACGCCCAGGCCACCGGCACCCCGGTCGTCCCGCAGGGCGCGCGCACGTCGCGGTCGGGCGGCGCCGTCGCCAGCGAGCACTCCATCGTGCTCAACGTCGAGGCGCTCGACACCATCCACGAGGTGAACGAGCTCGAGGGGTATGCCGTCGTCGGCCCCGGCGTCGTCAACGCGGACCTCAAACGTGCGGCGGCGGCGGCCGGCCTCTTCTACGGCCCGGACCCCGCGTCGTGGGAGACGTGCACCATCGGCGGCAACATCGCGACGAACGCGGGCGGCCTGTGCTGCGTCAAGTACGGCGTCACGTCCGACTGGGTCAAGGCCCTGCAGGTCGTGCTCCCGGGCGGCGAGGTCATGCGCACGGGTCACCGCACCGCCAAGGGCGTCGCCGGCTACGACCTGACCGGTCTCTTCGTCGGGTCCGAGGGCACGCTCGGCGTCGTCACCGAGGCCGTCGTGCGGCTCGACCCGGCGCCCGACGCCGCCCTGACGGCCCTGGCCGTCTTCGACTCGCTCGACGCCGCCGTCGCCGGCATCGTCGCGCTGCGCCGCGACCCGCACCGCCCGTGCCTGCTCGAGATCATCGACCGCACGAGCGTGCGGGCCATCCAGGCGTTCGGGGACTTCGGCTTCCCCGACGACTGCGCGGCGGTCCTGCTCGTCCAGTCCGACCGCCCGGGCCACGTCGCCGAGGACGTCGCGAGGTATGCCGCCCTGCTTGAGTCCGCGGGCGCGACCGACGTCGCGGTGGCTGACGACGCGCAGGAGTCGGAGGCGCTGCTCGCGGGGCGTCGCGTCATGAGCACCGCGTTCGAGGCGATGGGCGGCCGCCTCGCCGAGGACATGTGCGTGCCCATCGGCCGGCTCGCCGAGTTCGTCCGTGGCATCGAGGCCATCTCCGAGCGCCGGTCGGTGCTCATCCCGGTGAGCGGCCACGGCGGCGACGGCAACCTGCACCCCTCGATCGTCTTCGCCCACGACGACCCCGACAGCCTGGCGCGCGCGTGGGAGGCCTTCGACGACCTCATCCGGCTCGGGCTCTCGCTCGACGGCACCATCACCGGCGAGCACGGCATCGGATCGGTCAAGGTGCCGTGGCTCGGCCTCGAGCTCGGGGACGCGGAGCTCGACCGGCAGCGCCGCCTCAAGGCCGTCTTCGACCCGCTCGGGATCATGAACCCCGGCAAGGTCTTCGCCGTTCCCGGCGCCTGAGGCCCGCGTCGCGGGGTCGTGGAGCCCTGTCGGCACCAGGTGCCGGCGGATCTCCACGACCGTGCGGCTCGGGGGGGCCTACCCACAGGTGACCGGGTTAGCGTGCCGGATGGCCGCCTCGACCCGTCGCCGGCGCCGGTCGCGCACCGCGCTGGCCGTCGTCGCCCTCGTCGCGGCTGCGACCGCGTGCACCGGCGGAACGCCGGGTCCCGGGTCCGAGAGCGCCTCCGGCTCGTCCGCCCCGACCTCCTCGCCGCGCTCGGCGCCGACGGCGGCCGCCACACCGACTCCTACTGCGAGCACCCCCTCCGCCTCACCCTCGCCCTCACCCTCGGCGGCCTCACCTGTCGTCCCGCCCGTCGCGGACCCCTTCGACGTCGACACGGTGCTGGGCGGCATACGTGCTCTGGCGGCCATCGGTCCGCGCGACGCTGCGAGCCGCGCGAGCGACCGGGCCGCGGCCTACGTCGCCGGCCGACTGCGTGCGTCCGGCTACCGCGTCACCCTCCAGCCCGTCGCCGTGCCCGCCGGGGTGTCGTGGGGCGTGCGGGTCCCCGCCGGCACGACGGTGGACGTCGTCGCCGACCCGCCCGGCCTCGACCCCACCAAGCCGCACGTCGTCGTGGGTGCGCACCTCGACACGGTGCCGCAGTCGCCCGGGGCCGAGGACAACGCGTCCGGGCTCATGGTCATGGCCGAGGTGGCCCGGATGACGCGCCAGCAGCCCGGCGCGCTCCCCGTGCGGTTCGTCGCGTTCGGCGCCGAGGAGGCGCGCGGCGGCAACGGCACGCTGTACGCGTTCGGCTCGCGGCACTTCGTCGCCGGACTGGGTGCGCCCGAACGACGTGCGGTCCGCGGCATGGTCGCTCTCGACCGAGTGGGTGTGCGCGCCACCGCGGTGCCGGTGTGCCACGTCGCGGGCGCCGACCCCTCCCTCGCCGACGCGATCCGTCGTGCGGCGTCCCGCGTCGCTGCGACCAGGGCCTGCCTCAACAGGGCGAGCGACCACGTGTCGTTCGAGCGGGTCGGCATCCCCGCCGTCCGGATCGGCAGCGTGCCGTATGCGGCGTACCACTCGTCCACCGACGTGCCCGCCGTGGTGGACCGGGGACAGCTCGCCCGCTCGGGGGCCGTCCTCTGGGCGTGGATCCGATCGCTCCGGTGACCTCCGACGCGCCGCGGATGGACCGCGCCCGGGCTCGGCTCACGCGTTTGGCAGGATGACGTCATGACCGAAGTGGACACGACGGGTGCGTGGCTGAGCCGCGAGGACCTCGACAACGCCCGTGACCGACTGCCGATCCTCTACGTCCACGCGATCCCGGTCCGCGTCGACGACCGCGGCGTCGTCACCCACGTCGGGCTGCTGCTCCGCGCCGACAGCGACGGCGGCATCGGCCAGGAGGTCGTCGGCGGTCGGGTGCTCTACCACGAGCGCATCCGCGACGCCCTGACCCGGCACGTCGAGAGCGACCTCGGTCCGATGGCGCTGCCCCGCATCCCCCTGTCGCCGCAGCCGTTCACCGTCGCCGAGTTCTTCCCGACGCCCGGCGTCACGCCCTTCCACGACCCGCGGCAGCACGCCGTCTCGCTCGCGTTCGTCGTCGCCGTCATGGGTGACTGCCGGCCGCAGCAGGACGCCCTCGACCTCTCCTGGGTCACGCCGGAGGAGGCCGCGTCGCTGGCCGTGCGCGGGGAGATGCCCGGCTCGCACGGCGTCCTCGTCCGGCAGGCTCTGGCGCACGTGGGTTTCCCGGTCTAAAGGCGGGCATTTCGCGGAATGGCTTGAAAGGCAGGACAGTTCGCGACTTCGTTGCGGACTTCAATCGCAAAAGGGACGGGATCCTGGGAACCGCTGTGCGGCCCGACCCACGTGCTTAACGTCGAGAGTTGAGCACCGGTCGGCCCTGCGCGGCGACTCCGTGGGGGCGGAGCTCTCGTGGTCCTCTCTGCCACCCGAGCCGCAGGCACACCGTCGACGGATGCTCTCCACCCGGATCGGGGGCCGGACAACCGGCACACATTGGAGACGCAGCATGAATCGTTCATGGATCGTGTCTCGGGGGAAGTCCAGCACATCGGCAGGACGGACACATCGCAGCTTCAGGCGCAAGGCCACGGGCATGCTCGCGGCGACCGCGCTGGTCATGGCGGGAGTCCTGATGAACCCGCTCATCGCTCGGGCCGCGGACGGCCCGTTCACCATCGACGGCGTCGTGCCCGACGCAGGCACGACCCAGCTCACCGACCTCTCGGGCAACGTCAAGGAGCTCGGGCCGATCAACTCGAACACGACGAAGATCGGCGTCATCCACAACGCCACGTCCCCGATGCTGGGGCTCACCAACCCCAACGCCCAGGTCGACCTGCGCAACGCGTGGCTCGACACCGAGCGTGACACGAGCACCGGCCACGACTGGCTCTACTTCGCGTGGGAGCGGGACGCCAACAGCGGCAGCGGCTTCATCGCGTACGAGTTCATGCAGGACCCACCTCCTGCCGCCTGCGCCTACGACACCGCGACGGACGCGCAGCTCACCGCGAGCTGCAACCCGTGGGCCAACCGCCGGGCCGGCGACTTCATGATCCTCTGGGACCAGCAGGGTGGCAGTCGTGACCTCATCCTGCGCACGTGGTCCGGCACCAAGCCGAACCTCACCCTGAGCGCCGGGACGACGCTCGACGCCACCGTCTCGCAGGCCGCCTTCAGCACGGACGGCTTCAAGGGCGAGGCGGCGGTCGACCTGACCGCCACGATCTTCGGCGGTGGGACGGCATGCAAGTCGTTCGCCAACACGATCCCGAGCACCGTGACCGGCAACTCCGACACGGCCGACTACAAGGACACGATCCTCAAGAACGCGCCGCCGATCACCAACTGCACCTCCACGACCGTGACGACGCCCAAGACGGGCGCCGGCAACCCGATCGTGGGCAACCTGTCCATCGGGACCGGCGTCGTCCCGGTGAAGGACTCTGCCGTCGTCAGCCTCACCGGAGGCACGGCCACCCCAGCCGGCTCGGTCGCCTTCTCCCTGTGCAAGGTGGACTCACCCGGGCTGTGCACCTCGGGCGGCACGTCGGTGGGTTCGACGAACCTCACCGGAACGGCCTACCCCGTGACGGTCCTCTCCCCGACGGCATACGTCACCTCGGCAGGACGCTACTGCTGGCGCGCCACCTTCGGCGGCGACTCGGCCAACGGCATCCCCAGCTCGAGCGACTCCAGCAGCACCGAGTGCTTCACCGTCGACCCGGTCACCCCGACGCTCGGCACCACGGCGGGCGCGGACGTCAACATCGGCGAGGCGATCACCGACCAGGCGAGCATCAGCGGCCTGGCGACCCAGCCCGCCAGCCCGGTGATCAACACCACCAACACGGCAGGCGCGGCCGCGGGTGGCACGATCACGTTCACGCTCTACGGTCCGGACGACTGCACGACCGTCGCCTACACCTCGAGCGCCGTCACCGTCAGCGGGAACGGCACCTACAACACGCCGAGTCCGCAGTTCCTGGCCGCAGCACCCGGCACGTACCACTGGGTGGCCTCCTACAGCGGCAACGCGCCGAACAACAACGCGGCCAGCCACAACACCGGGTGCACCGACGTCAACGAGGATGTCGTCGCCGCTCCGGCACACCCGTCGCTGACGACCCAGGCGACCGCCACCGTCGTCCTCGGCACCTCGATCAGTGACGTCGCGACGATCTCGAACGGCTACTTCCCCTCGGGCGGCATCGCTCCGGGGAACGTGACGTTCAAGCTCTACGGTCCGTTCGCCGCCGGCGACACGATCACCTCGACGTCGTGCGTGGACTCGGGCACCGGTGCCAACCTCATCGCTGCCGCCACGAGCACCGTCGCGGCGACCCGCTCGACGGGCACGACCGCCACCGCCACCGCCACGGCCTTCACGCCGACCGCTCCGGGCAAGTACGCCTGGGTGGCCAGCTACGCGGGCAACAGCCAGAACGACCCGGCCTCCGGGACGTGTGGCGACGCCAACGAGGCCAGCATGGTCACGAGGGCACCAGCCTCCCTCACCACGGCGCAGACGCTCCGGCCGCAGGACTCGGTCACCGTCACCGCCGGCGTGGGCGGGACGCCCAGCGGCAACGTGACGTTCTCGCTCTATGCCAGCTCGACGTGCACCGGAACCCCGGCGTACACCGAGACGAAGGCGCTGAGCGGCGCGGGGACGGCCGTCACGGCCAACTCGTCCTTCGAGATCGCCACGGCGAGCGCATCGACCTACAAGTGGCTCGTCACGTACGCCGGTGACGGGAACCACCTGCCGATCAGCGGTTCGTGCGGCGCGGAGAACTTCACGCTCACCATCGCCAACGGCGGCTCGGTCTCGAGCCCGTGAGGTGAGACCCTCCACCTGATCGTGGCCCGGCCGACGGGGAGGCCGGACCACGACCGGGAGACCACAGGCGCTGGGGCCCGTCGAGCGCACGCTCGGCGGGCCCCAGCGACTCCTCGGCCCTACGGACACCTCCGGTCGAGGCCCCTCGGGTGTCGGGAGCTCAGTGCTGGTGCTCCAGGAGGTCCTCCCGGCCGGAGCCGAGGACCGTGAGCGGCAGCAGGGTCTTGCCCGTGGGCCCGATCTCGATCTCCGTGCCCATCTGCGGGCAGACGCCGCAGTCGAAGCACGGGGTCCAGCGGCAGTCGTCGACCTCGGTCTCGTCGAGCGCGTCCTGCCAGTCCTCCCAGAGCCAGTCCTTGTCGAGACCGGAGTCGAGGTGGTCCCACGGCAGCACCTCGGACTCGCCGCGCTCGCGCGTGGTGTACCAGGCGAGGTCGACGGGCACGTCGGCGAAGGCCTCGTCGGCGCTGCGCATCCAGCGCTCGTAGGAGAAGTGCTCGCTCCACCCGTCGAAGCGGCCGCCGTCGCGCCACACGGCCTCGATGACCTTGCCGACCCGGCGGTCACCGCGGGAGAGCAGCCCCTCGACGATGCCGGGCTGGCCGTCGTGGTAGCGGAACCCGATGGACGACCCGTAGCGCTTGTCGGCGCGGATCGCCTCGCGGAGCTTGGCCAGACGCGTGTCGGTCTCCTCGACGCCGAGCTGCGACGCCCACTGGAACGGCGTGTGCGGCTTGGGCACGAAGCCGCCGATCGAGACGGTGCAGCGGATGTCGCGACGACCCGAGACCTGCCGGCCGGTCTCGATGACCTTCTTGGCGAGCTCGGCGATCTGGAGCACGTCCTCGTCGGTCTCGGTGGGCAGGCCGCACATGAAGTAGAGCTTGACCTGCCGCCAGCCGGCGCCGTAGGCCGCGGCGACGGTGTTGATGAGGTCCTCCTCGGACACCATCTTGTTGATGACCTTGCGGATGCGCTCGGACCCGCCCTCGGGCGCGAACGTCAGGCCCGACCGCCGACCGTTGCGGGTCAGCTCGTTGGCGAGGTCGATGTTGAAGGCGTCGACGCGGGTCGACGGGAGCGACAGGCCGGTCTGGGTGCCCTCGTAACGGTCGGCGAGCCCCTTGGTGAGGTCGGCGATCTCCGAGTGGTCGGCCGAGCTCAGCGAGAGCAGACCCACCTCCTCGAACCCCGTTGCGGCCAGGCCACGCTCGACCATCTCGCCGATGCCGGTGATCGACCGCTCGCGCACCGGGCGCGTGATCATGCCGGCCTGGCAGAAGCGGCAGCCGCGCGTGCAGCCGCGGAAGATCTCGACGGACATGCGCTCGTGCACGGACTCCGCGAGCGGCACGAGAGGCTGCTTCGGGTAGGGCCACGCGTCGAGGTCCATGACGGTGTGCTTGGACACGCGCCACGGCACCCCCGTGGCGTCGGCCGCCGGTGCCACCCGCTGGATCCGCCCGTCGGGCAGGTAGGAGACGTCGTAGAAGGCCGGGACGTAGACGCCGCCGGTGCGGGCGAGGCGCAGCAGCACCTCGCGGCGACCGCCGGGCCGGCCCTGGGCCTTCCACTCCCCGACGATGTCGGTGACGGTGAGGACGGCCTGCTCGCCGTCGCCGACGATCGCGGCATCGATGAACGAGGCGATCGGCTCGGGGTTGAAGGCCGCGTGACCGCCCGCGATGACGATCGGGTCGTCGACACCGCGGTCGACCGCGTGCAGCGGGATGCCGGCGAGGTCGAGCGCCGTCAACATGTTGGTGTAGCCGAGCTCCGTCGAGAAGCTGAGGCCGAAGAGGTCGAAGTCACGCACCGAACGGTGCCCGTCGACGGTGAACTGCGGCAGGCCCGCCTCCCGCAGCTGCGCCTCCATGTCGGGCCACACGGCATACGTGCGCTCGGCGAGGGCGTCGGCGCGCTCGTTGAGGACCTCGTAGAGGATCATGACGCCCTGGTTGGGGACGCCGACCTCGTACGCGTCGGGGTACATCAGCGCCCACCGCGTGGTCAGCTCCTCGCCGTCGGGGCCGTGACCGCCGACGTGCCAGTCCTTGACCGTGGAGTTGAGCTCGCCGCCGACGTACTGGATGGGCTTGTTGACCCGCTCCAGCAGGGGCTCGAGGGCGTTGAACAGGGACTCTCCGGGCATCCCGCCATGGTACGTGGGTCAGCCGCCGCACCGAAAACACGGCGAACCGCGCACCCTCGGCCAAGGCCCGGACACGCCGGGGCGCCGGACCTAGTCTGGGTGGGCGGAGGTGGAGAGGTGGCGACGGTGCCGACGGCGATCCACGTGGAGGTGCTGCCCGCCCGACTGGGCGACTGCCTCCTCGTCGAGTGCCCGCGCCCCGACGGCACGACGTGGCGGATGCTCGTGGACGGCGGCCCCCCGGACACGTGGCCCCTGCTCGAGGCGCGGCTGCGTCGCCTCGACCCGGCTGACCGACACATCGACGTCGCCGTCATCACGCACATCGACAACGACCACATCGGCGGCATGCTGCCCTTCCTCGCGAGCGACCTGGCCGCCGACGTCGGGGACTTCTGGTTCAACGGGCGCCCGCACCTCCCCGTCACGGCCCCCGACCGGCCCCGCAGCGTCGACCAGGGCGAGAGCCTCGTCGCCGCGCTCAACGGCTCGGCCGAGGACCCCCTGGCCGGCGGCCCCGCCGCGCGTACGTCCCGCCCCCTTCCGTGGAACGCCGCGTTCGGTGGCGGGCCGGTCGACACCGGCGCGGCCGGGGGCTTCGTCGAGGTCGCGGTGCCGGGTGGGCCGACCGTGACCGTGCTCTCCCCGACGACGAAGCGGCTCGCACGGCTGGCCGACACGTGGTCGAAGAGCCTGCGCGCTGCACTCGGCGCACGTGACCGTGAGGTGGGTGTCGACGTGCTCGGGCCCCTCGACGACCTGAGGCACCTGGCCGACGCCCGGACGCCCCAGGACTCGTCGGTGCCCAACGGCAGCAGCATCGCCCTGCTCGTCGAGCACCGCGGGGCGAGCGTCGTGCTCGGCGCCGACGCCCACGGCGGGGTGCTCGCGGCGGCCCTGCTGGGCGTCGCCCGGGCCCGTGGGGGTGAGGACCTCAGGGTCGACGCGTTCAAGCTGCCCCATCACGGCAGCGAGGCCAACGTCGTCGCAGCGCTTCTCCGGGCGGCACCGGCTCGGCACTACCTCGTCTCGACGAACGGCGACGTCTTCCACCACCCGGACGACGCGGCCGTGGCCCGGGTCGTGCTCGACGCCCCGGCCGGACCGACCCTGTGGTTCAACTACCGCACCCCACGCACCGAGCGGTGGGCCGACCCGCGACTCGTCGCGAGCCACGGGCACCACGTCGCGTTCCCCGACCCGGGGCACGCCGACGCCGGGGCCGTCATCGACCTCCCGGCGCGGCGCTGAGCGCCGGCGTCAGGCCCCCGCGTCGGGCCCCGGCGTCAAGGCTCCTGTCAGGAGCCGTCGTACATCGCATCGAGCTCGGCCCGGTGCTTCTCGGTCACGGCCTTGCGGCGCAGCTTCATGCTCGGGGTGAGGTCGCCCTCCTCGACGGTGAGGTCCTTGTCGAGGATGGTGAACTTCTTGATGGTCTCCCAGCGGTTGAGGCCGTCGTTGAGCTGGTCGACGTAGCGCTGGACGAGTGCGTGGGCCTGCGGCGAGGCCACCACCTCGGCGTACGTCTTGCCGGCGAGCCCGACGGTCGGGGCCCATCCGGCCACCGCGTCGGGGTCGAGCGTCACGAGCGCCGTCGCGTAGTTGTGGCCCGCCCCGTGCACGAGGAACTGGCTGACGAACGGGCACAGGCCCTTGAAGCGCGCCTCGATCTCGGCCGGGGCGACGTACTTGCCGCCCGAGGTCTTGAAGACGTCCTTCTTGCGGTCGGTGACGTAGAGGAAGCCGCGCTCGTCGATGCGCCCGATGTCGCCGGTGTGGAACCAGCCGTCCTCGGTCAGCACCTCGGCGGTCGCCTCGGGGTTGTTGTGGTAGCCGCGCATGACGCCCGGACCCTTGACGAGGATCTCGCCGTCCTCGTCGGCGATGCGGACCTCCGTGCCCGGCAGCGGCCAGCCCACGGAACCGTACTGGTACGAGCCGTGCTCGGGGGCGTTGACCGTCGTGCCCGACGACGTCTCGGTCAGGCCGTACCCCTCCTGGACCAGCAGGCCGACCGAGCCGAACCAGCGCGCGACGTCCGCGTTGAGCGGCGCGGAACCGCTGATCATGAAGCGGACCCGCCCGCCGAAACGCTCCTGCACCTTGTGCAGCACGAGCCTCGTCGCGAGCGCGTGACGGCGCCGGAGGCCCGACGAGGGCTGCTCGCCGCGGGCCTGCACGTCGCGCATCTCGCCGCCCACCTTGAGCGCCCAGTCGATGAGCTTCTTCTTGACACCCTTCTCGCCGGCGAACATCAGGGCGATGCGCCCGTGCGCCTTCTCGAAGATGCGCGGCGGGCCGGCCATGAAGGTCGGCTTGATGACGGCCATGTTCTCGACGATCTTGTCGACCCGGCCGTCGACGGCGGTCGGGAAGCCGATCTGGAGCCCGGTCGCGACGAGCATCTTGCCGAACACGTGCGACAGCGGCAGCCAGAGGAACTGGAGGTCGTCCTTGGTGAAGGTGCCGATGGCATCGATGACGGCGCCCTCGTAGACGACGCTGTCCTGGACGAGGCGCACCCCCTTGGGCCGGCCGGTCGTGCCGGACGTGTAGATGACGACGGCGAGGGACTCGGGACCGAGCTGGTCGATGCGCGAGTCGACGAGGTCGGGCGTCGCGGCGAGCCACTCGCGGCCGCGCTCTGCGAGCTCGTCGGTGGTGATGACCCAGCCGTCGTCGCTGCCCGGCCCGGTCAGGGCGATGACCTGCCGGACGCCGGGCACCTCCGAGCGCACGTGCTGGAGCTTGGCGACCTGCTCCGCGTTCTCGGCGAAGACGATGCCGCTGCCGGAGTCGGTGAGGATGTAGGCGACGTCCTCGGCGATCGTCGTCGGGTAGACGGTCGTCGTCGCACCCCCGGCGCAGATGACGGCGAGGTCGGCGAGGATCCACTCGACGCGGGTCGTCGACGCGATGGCGACGCGGTCCTCGAGCGCCACCCCGAGGCTGACGAGCCCGGCGGCCCACTGCTCCACGACCTCGTGCGTCTGCCGCCACGTCAGGGTGGTCAGCTCGCTCGACCCCTCCGCGAAGTAGAGGTAGGCCGGTGCGTCGGGCGTCGCCCGGACCCGGCTGCGGAACAGCGCACCCACGCTGGGAGCGCGTCCGTCGAGGACGTTCTGGTCGACGTCCCGGTCGGCAAGGGCCTGGAGGGGCATGTGGACTCCTTTGTCACTGCGGTTGCCCGTCATCGGCGTCTGCGGGCGACCGCCATGCCGGGATGATGTCAACAAACGTCGTGCCAGTCACGCATCCCTCGGTGTCCTCGTCGAAACGTGACCCCTCGGTAACCGGACGCGGGGCTCAACCCAGCCGGAGGCGACCCGCCACGGGTCGCCCGCCCCGTCGCTGCGACGCCGCGGCGACGTTGCCGACGAGGCCGACGGCGATCCACGAGGCGATGAGCGAGGAGCCGCCGCTCGACACGAACGGCAACGGCAGCCCCGTGACGGGCATGAGCCCGAGGTTCATCCCGATGTTCTCGAAGGCCTGCACGCCGAGCCAGACGGCGACCCCGATCGCGACGAGGCGCCCGAAGGCGTCGGCGCGGCGCGCCACGACGACGCACCGCACGACGATGAACCCGATGAGCACGACGAGCCCGGCCGCCCCGAGGAAGCCGAGCTCCTCCCCCGCGACGGAGAAGACGAAGTCGGTCTCCTGGAACGGGATGAACCCGCCCTGGGTCTGGCGACCCTCGAAGAGCCCCTGGCCACCGAGCCCACCCGAGCCGATGGCGACGCGCACCTGACGCGTCTGGTAGCCAATGCCCTGCGGGTCGAGCGAGGGGTCGAGGAAGGCGCGCAGCCGGTTGCGCTGGTAGGCCGACAGGACCGGAGTCAGGAAGGCAGCGGCCACGGCCGCCGCACCGGCGACGAGGACACCGAGCGTCCACAGCGCGGGAGCTCCGGCCGCCGCGATGATGACGACCGCCATGGCGACGAGCACGAGGGCCGAGCCGAGGTCGGGCTGGGCGAGCACGAGGACGACGGGTATGCCGGCCACGACCCACGCGAGCGCCACGTCCCGGTGGCGTTGGCGCAGCCCGCGCTCGGCCCGCTCCGCCAGGAGCATCGCGAGACCGATCGCCAGGGCCACCTTCATGAGCTCCGACGGCTGCAGGCTCGTGCCGCCCGGTAGCCGGATCCAGGAGCGCGACCCGTTGACGGTCGACCCGAGCGGCGACACGACGGCCGCGAGCCCGAGGACGGCGACGACGTAGACGACGGGAGCGACCGCTCGCACCACGCGCACGTCGAGCCGCGTCACCACGGCGGCGCACGCGACGCCGACGCCCACCGCGACGAGCTGCTTGAGCGCCGCGGTCCCTCCGACCGACGCGCGGGTGGCCGACCAGACGAGGACGACGCCGACGACCGAGAGGCCGAGGGCGCCGATGAGCAGTCCGAGGTCGACCCGAAGCCACGACGGTCCAGTGGGGGTGCGTGCCGCCCGCCGGACGCCGCCGGCAGGGCGCGTCGGCGGCAGGAGCGGCCCGGCTACGACGGGACGATCGCCGAGAGGATCTCGCGACACCGGACCACGTCCTGGGCCATCTGCTCGACGAGGGTGTCGATCGACTCGAACTTCAGGGTGGGCCGCAGGTGCGAGACGAACTCCACCGCGACGCGCTCGCCGTAGAGGTCGAGGTCGGTGCGGTCGAGGACGTAGGCCTCGACCCTGCGCTGGTGACCGTCGAACGTCGGGTTGGTGCCCACGGAGACGGCCGCCGGGAGGGTGCGGTCGGGGGCACCCTCGTCGAGGCCGAGACGGACGAGCCACCCGGCATACACCCCGTCGGCCGGCACGAGGCCCTCGTGGTCCTGCGAGAGGTTGGCCGTGGGGTAGCCGAGCTCGCGGCCCCGGTGGTCGCCGTGCACGACCGTGCCGGTGACCCGGTGCGGACGACCGAGGATCTGGGCGGCGTGGTCGACGTTGCCGGCGAGCAGCTCGGCGCGCAGCTGCGTCGAGCTCCAGCGCGCGCCCTCGTCGGCCCCCTCGCCGATGTCGTCGAGGGCGATGACCTCGAAGCCGTGCACGGCGCCGAGCTCGCGCAGCGTGCCGACGTCGCCGGAGTTGCGCACGCCGAAGCGGGTGTCCTTGCCGACGACGACGGCGCACGCTCCGAGGGCGTCCACGAAGGTGCCGCGCACGAACTCCTCAGGGGTCTGCTGGGCGAACTCACGGGTGAACTCGATGACGAGCACCGCACCGAGGCCCACCGACGCGAGGGCGTCGAGTCGCTGCTCGAGCGACATGACGGCGGCCGGGGCGCGGTCGGGGTAGAGCACGGCGATCGGGTGCGGCTCGAAGGTGACGGCGACGGGAAGGGCGTCGCGGTCGGCGGCGTCGCGCACGACGCGGGTCAGGACCTCGCGGTGTCCGCGGTGCACCCCGTCGAAGTTGCCGAGGGTGACGACGGTGGGGCCGAGGTCGGCCGGGATGTCGTCGAGTCCGTACCAGCGCTGCACGGCGACCACTGTAGTGGCCCCGTCGGAGCGGACGTCCGAGGGCTCGGGCACGAGGGTCAGGCCCCCGCCCCGGACGCGGCGAAGACCACCTTGGCCCGGGCGGTCGGACGCGTCTCGTCGAGCACGGCGACGAGTCGCCCGTCGGGGTCGATGGCGGCCACGGCGTCGGAGCCGTCCACCGCGCTCTGGATCCGCTGGCCGTAGCCCAGGGCGACGGCCTCCTCGGCCGTCACCTCGTGGACGGGCAGCTGCGCCCGGGCCGCGTCGGCGATCGGGAGCAGGGGTATGCCGTCCGGCCCGTCGGCCTCCGAGGTGGCCGTGAGGTCGTCGAGCGAGACCGCGGCGTCGAGCGCGAAGCGGCCGACCCGCGTACGCCGGAGCGCCGTCAGGTGGCCACCGACGCCGAGCGCCTCACCGAGGTCGCGGGCGAGCGCGCGGACGTAGGTGCCGGACGACACGTCGACCTCGACCTCGACGTCGACGACGTCGATCGGCGGGCCGACCTCGACGGTCGCGGTGCCGGGGCGCACCGAGAGCACGTCGAAACGGCTCACCGTGACCGGGCGCGCCGGCAGGTCGACCTCGTCGCCCTGCCGGACGCGCGTGTAGCTGCGCACGCCCTTGACCTTGATGGCGCTGACCGAGCTCGGCACCTGCTGGATGTCGCCCGTCAGGGCCGCGACGGCCGCGGGCAGGGCCGCCTCGAGGGCGGGCAGGTCGTCGACCCCGAGCGCCTGGGTCGTCTCGCCCTCGGCGTCGTCGGTGAGGGTCGCCATCCCGAGACGGATCGTGGCGGCATACGACTTGTCGCAGCCGACGAGGAAGGTCAACAGCTTCGTGCCGCGCTCGACGCCGAGCACGAGGACGCCGGTCGCCATGGGGTCGAGCGTGCCGGCATGGCCGACCCGGCGGGTGCCGCAGAGGCGACGGGCGCGCGCGACGACGTCATGGCTCGTCCATCCGGCCGGCTTGTCGACGACGAGCAGGCCACCCGAGCGGTCTGTCATCGGGCGTCGACGTCCGCGTCCACCTCGGCGTCCACGTCGTCGGTGTCCTCGTCGTCCGCGGAGCGGTCGACCGGCTTGCGGTAGGGGTCGGGGTCGCCGGCGGGCTTGGCGTTCGCCGCGGCACGGGCCAGCTCCTCGTCCCGGGCGCGCGTCTGGGCCACGAGGTCCTCCAGGTGGGCAGCGCCCTCGGGCAGCGCGTCGGCGATGAACTCGATCGACGGCGTCAGACGGATGCCGATGCCCTTGCCGACGGCCGAGCGGATGCGGCCCTTGTTGGCCTCGAGCACCTCGGCCGTGGCCTGGCGGTCCTCGTTGCTGCCGAAGACGGTGTAGAAGACGGAGGCCTGCTGGAGGTCACCCGTGACGCGAGCGTCGGTGATGGTGACGAAACCGAGGCGCTCGTCCTTGAGCCGGAACTCGAGGTACTCGGCGACGATGACCTTGATCCGGTCGGCGATCTTGCGGGCGCGGGCGGGGTCAGCCATGACTACCTCTTTCGTGTGCTGTGCGGTCGGGCCGTGACAGCCGGGCCGACGTGGTGTTCACCCTAGTAGCGGGCCGGGGGCCCCGCGCATTCCCACCCGGGCGTCCGCGGGGCGGGTGGGGACCGCCGCGGACGGCGACGGCGCCGA
This sequence comes from Terracoccus sp. 273MFTsu3.1, assembly GCF_000383675.1. Taxonomy (GTDB): domain Bacteria; phylum Actinomycetota; class Actinomycetes; order Actinomycetales; family Dermatophilaceae; genus Terrabacter. The sequence goes on from NZ_KB911821.1 coordinate 153,199, forward strand.
CCCCCGTGGGGGCCGGCGCCGTCGGACCGGTCGAGCTCAGGCGCGCGGCTTCTCGCGCATCTCGAACGTCTCGATGACGTCGTCGATCTCGATGTTGTTGAAGTTGCCGAGGTTGATACCGCACTCGAAGCCCTCGCGGACCTCGGTGACGTCGTCCTTGAAGCGACGCAGACCGGTGATCTCGATGCCCTCGCCGATGACGGTGCCGTCGCGGATGATCCGCGCACGGGTCCCGCGCTTGATCTCGCCGGAGCGCACGAGCGAACCCGCGACGTTGCCGAACTTGCTCGACTTGAAGACCTCGCGGACCTCGGCCGTGCCCAGCTGGACCTCTTCGTACTCCGGCTTGAGCATGCCCTTGAGGGCTGCCTCGACGTCGTCGATCGCCTGGTAGATGACCGAGTAGAAGCGCATGTCGACGCCCTCCCGGTCGGCCAGCTCGGCGACACGCTCCGCGGGGCGGACGTTGAAGCCGATGATGATCGCGTTGTCGACCGTCGCGAGGTTGACGTCGTTCTGCGTGATCGCACCGACACCGCGGTGGATGATCCGCAGGTCGACCTCGTCGCCCACGTCGATCTTGAGCAGCGCGTCCTCGAGCGCCTCGACCGAACCCGACACGTCACCCTTGAGGATGAGGTTGAGGGTGTCGACCTTGCCCGCGGCGAGAGCCTCGTTGAGGTCCTCGAGCGAGATGCGCTTGCGGCGCTTGGCGAGGCTCGCCGCACGCGACGCGGCCTCACGACGCTCGGCGATCTGGCGCGCGGTGCGGTCGTCGGGTGCCACGAGGAACGTGTCACCGGCGCCGGGCACCGACGTCAGACCGAGCACCATGACCGGACGCGAGGGACCGGCCTGCTCGACGTTGTTGCCGTGCTCGTCGAGCATGGCACGCACGCGGCCGTGACCGCTGCCGGCCACGATCGAGTCACCGACGCTGAGGGTTCCCGACTGGACGAGGACGGTCGCGACCGGGCCGCGGCCCTTGTCGAGGTGCGCCTCGATGGCGACACCACGGGCGTCCTTGTCGGGGTTGGCGCGCAGGTCGAGAGCCGCATCGGCGGTGAGCAGGACGGCCTCGAGGAGCCCGTCGATGTTCGTGCCGTTCTTGGCCGAGACGTCGACGAACATCGTGTCGCCGCCGTACTCCTCCGCGATGAGGTTGTACTCGGTCAGCTGCTGCCGGATCTTGGCCGGGTTGGCGTCCGGCTTGTCGACCTTGTTGACGGCCACGACGATCGGCACGTTGGCCGCCTGGGCGTGGTTGAGCGCCTCGATGGTCTGCGGCATGACGCCGTCGTCGGCGGCCACGACGAGGATCGCGATGTCCGTCACCGACGCACCACGGGCACGCATGGCCGTGAAGGCCTCGTGACCGGGGGTGTCGATGAACGTGATGGCGCGCTTCTCGCCCTCGTGTGTCGTGGCGACCTGGTAGGCACCGATGTGCTGGGTGATGCCACCGGCCTCGCCCTCGGCGACCTCCTCGGAGCGGATCGCGTCGAGGAGCTTCGTCTTTCCGTGGTCGACGTGGCCCATGACGGTCACGACCGGTGGACGCGCCTCGAGGTCCTCGTCCTCCTCGGCCTCGAGCTCGGCGTCGAGGTCGATGTTGAACGAGCCGAGCAGCTCGCGCTCCTCGTCCTCGGGCGACACGACCTCGATCTCGTAGCCGAGCTCGGCGCCGAGCACCTTGAAGGTCTCCTCGTCGAGGGACTGCGTGGCCGTGGCCATCTCGCCGAGGTGGAACAGCACGGTGACGAGCGACGCCGGGTTGGCGTTGATCTTGTCGGCGAAGTCGGTCAGCGAGGCACCACGACGGACGCGGATGGTCGTCTTGCCGTCGCCACGGGGGACGCTGACGCCACCCAGGCTCGGCGCCTGCATCTGCTCGAACTCCTGGCGCTTCGCGCGCTTGGACTTGCGGCCACGGACTGGACGACCGCCGCCGCGGCCGAAGGCACCAGCCGTCGAGCCACGACCGCCACCGCCACCGCGGGGACCACCGAAGCCACCGGGACGACCGCCGCCGGGGGCGCCGCCGGGGCCACCACCGAAGCCACCACGGCCACCGGCGCCACCGGGGCCGCCACGGCCGGGGCCGCCTGCCGGGCGCTGGCCCGGACGGCCGACGGTGCTGCGCTCGGGCATCATGCCCGGGCTGGGACGCGGACCACCGGGACGCGGGGCGCCACCGGGAGCACCGGGACGACCGCCTGCGGCGGGGGCACCGGGACGCGGGGCGCCACCGGGAGCACCCGGACGCTGGCCACCCTGGCCGCCCTGACCGCCCTGGCGCTGCTGCGGACGCGGCATGCCCTGGCTGGGGCTGAACGGGTTGTTGCCCGGACGCGGCGCGGTGTCGCCACCGGGACGCGGGGCGCGGGACTGGCCCATGCCCTGGCTCGGGGCGAACGGGTTGTTGCCCGGACGCGGCTGACCCGGACGGGGAGCCGGACGCGGGGAGGCCGGGACGCCGGAGGTCTGCTGACCACCGTCACGGCTGGACTGCACCCGAGCCGGGGCCGCGGGAGCGGCGGGCGCCGGAGCAGCCGGGGCCGGAGCCTTCGGTGCCGGGGCGGCGGGTGCGGGGGCTGCCTTGGCGGGGGCCGGAGCGGCCTCGCGGGCGGCAGGCGCTGCGGGAGCAGCCGGGGCGGGAGCCGCGGGTGCTGCGGCTGCGGGAGGCGCCGGCGCGGGGGCCGACGGCGCCGGAGCAGCCTTCTGGGGCGCGGCGGGCGCCGCGCTCGTGGGGGCGGCCTTGGGGGCCGCCGGCTTCTTGTCGCCGCTGGACGAGCCTTCCCGGGGGAAGGTCTCGATGATCTTGCGGACGACGGGGGGCTCGATGGTCGACGATGCCGACCGGACGAACTCTCCCTGGCTCTTCAAGTGTGCGAGCAGTGTCTTGCTCTCGACTCCGAGCTCCTTTGCGAGCTCGTAGACCCGGACCTTAGCCACATCTCTCCTGTTCCTGGTCCGGCCTGAACAGGAAGTGGCCGAACCGTGGGTTATTGCTGGGGCTTGCTCATCGCTGAGTACTCATCGGGTGCTCATAGCGTTTTCAACCCGCCTTGGTTCGTTGACTGATCTCTGACTGATCGGTGCGACCCGTGTGGGGCACCGGAGCGTTGCTGCGTGTCCTGGACCCCGAGATGTCGTGCCACCGCGCTGACGTCGAGAGCGACCTGCAGGCGCAGGGCACGTCCGAACGCCTTGCGGCGCACTGCCAGCTCGAAGCAGTCGGGCGTCGGGTGCAGCCATGCACCACGTCCCGGCATCCGGTGTCTCGGGTCGGGACGGAGCCTGACCGGGGAGGTGTCCCCGGCGTCTCTGTCCGTCGCCGCGACCACTCGCAGCAGGGCCGACCAGCTATCCATTCCTCGACATCCCACACAGGTGCGGGACGGCTCAGCACGGAGTCCAGTCCGGTCGGCCACAGGTAAGTCTACCGCGCCGCAGCGCGAGACCGCGCATCGGGCATGCTGCCCCCCGCCCGGACGAGGCCGAGAACCCGCTGCTGCTGCCATCGTATGCGTGGAGCAGGGCCGTGGGGCGCAGCGCACATCCGTGCTCGTCCGCCTAGCCGTGACGCGTGCCGCCCTCGGGTTGCAGGGGGAGAGAGACCCGCACCAGCAGGCCGCCCAGGTCGGATCGGTCCAGAGCGACCGAGCCACCGGCGGCCTCCGCGACCCGTCGGGCGATGTCGAGCCCGAGACCCGTCGATCCACTGCCGCTGCGGCCCCGGTCGAGGGCGGACTGCGGGGCGCCCGGCCCGCCGTCGGCCACGGTGAGCTGGGCCCGGCCCTCGTGGACGCGCACGGCGACCTCGACGCCGGCTCCCTCGGGCGTGTGCGCGAAGACGTTGTCGAGCAGCACGTCCACGACGTCGCTCACGTCCTCCTCCGGGACGCCGACCGGGCACGGGCCGTCGGGGCCGCTCACCGCGAAGGCACGTTCCTGGTCCTGGGCGAGGGGCTCCCAGAAGGCGGCTCGCCGGCGGACGACGACCCCGAGGTCACAGCCGCTCGGCATCGCACGGCGCAACGGGCGGCGTGCCTCGTGGACGATCGCGTCGACGCTGCGCTGGAGCTCGTCGACGTGGTGACGCAGCCGGCTCGAGACCTCCGGGTCCGTGACGAGGTCGCTGTCGAGCCGCAGCGCGGTGACGGGTGTCCGCAGTCGGTGACCCAGGTCTGCGACGGCCGCGCGCTCGGACGTCACGAGCACGTCGATGCGGTCGGCGAGCTGGTTGAGGGCACCCGCGAGCTCGACCGTCTCGGGAGGCCCTTCGGGCACGGCACGGGTGCCGACCTCGCCCTCGCGAATCCGGTGCGCGACCGCGGCCAGCCGGGTCACGGGCACGCTCACCCGGCGACCCAGACGGAGGGCGATCAGGGCCGCCACCCCGACGAGGAGCAGCCCGAGGCAGATGATCGTGGCCCAGGCGGCCGCGACCCCCTGGCGCATCTCGTCGTTGCTCACGGTGGACTCGACGACCGTCACCCCGCTCTCGGTCTGCACCGGGATGATGACGTCGAGGCCCGTGTCGGTGCGATGGGTGAACGCCGTGCGGGTCGACCGTGCCTGGGCGACCTCGGCGTCGTCGTCCCCCACCGAGGTGTCACGACCGATGACCCGACCGGACGGCGTGTGCACGGCAACGACCATGCCCTGTGCCGTGAAGAGCCCGACGGCCTCGGACAGCACCTGCTCGCTGTCGACGCTGGCCACGACCGTGGCGACGCTGTGCGCCTGCTGACGGGCCCGGTTCACGGCACGGTCCTCGGCGACGTTCGACACGAGCAGGCAGAGGGGGATGATGAAGGCGACGACGACCGCAGACGTCGTCGCGGCCACGAGCCACGTGATCTGACGACGCATCAGGGCACGTCCTCCGGGGCCGCCAGCCGAACCCCCACCCCCCGGACGCTGTGGAGGTACCGCGGATGAGCCGCCGACTCACCGAGCTTGCGACGCAGCCACGACAGGTGCACGTCGACGGTGCGCTCTCCGCCTCCGTAGACCTGCTGCCACACCTCCACGATGATCTCGCGCTTGGTCACGACCTCACCGACCCGCCCGGCGAGCATGAGGAGGAGGTCGAACTCACGTCGCGAGAGGTCGACGGGCACGCCGTCGAGGGTCACTCCCCTGCGGGACGGGTCGATGACGAGACCACCGACGGTGATCCGCTCGTCGGCGTGGGCCGGCTCGCTGCGCCGCAGCACCGCCCGCATCCGGGCCTCGAGCTGGTCGACGGTGAAGGGCTTCGGCACGTAGTCGTCGGCCCCCGAGTCGAGGGCGCGGACGATCGAGGGGTCGTCGTCGCGCGCCGTGACGACGATGACCGGGGTCGCGGTGACCGAGCGCAGCATCGTCAGCACCGTGTGGCCGTCGACGTCGGGCAGCCCCAGGTCGAGCAGGACGACGTCCGGGTGCTCGTTGAGCACCTGCTCGAGCCCACCGAGGCCGCTCGCAGCGCTCGACACGGCGTGCCCACGGCCGGTCAGGGCCCGTACGAGCGATCCCCGGATCGCGGGGTCGTCCTCGATGACGAGCACGTGGGTCACACGCCTCACGGTACGCCCGGGCCGACCTGCGCAGACACGGTCGGGACGCATCCGCTCGGCGCACGGGACGGGGGTCCGTGATGACGTCCGGACGCGCGGGTCCGGTGCGCCTGGCGCTCGGTTGGCTGGCCGTCGTGGCGGTCACCGCCACACTGACGACGACCGTCGTGACGCGCGTCGGTCAGGACGTCGCGGGCGAGCTCGAGCAGCCACTCCCCTCCGCGACGGCCATGGTGCCGAGCACCACCGTCACGTCCACCGCCGGCGGCAGCGTTGCGCCGCGACCCGCGACCACGGGGCTGTCGCCGGACGCGGGCCTGCCCCCGACGACGGGGCCGGGAGGCACAGCGACCCTGCCACCCCGCGAGCCGCCCACCGGCACCGCGGTGTCCGTGGCGCCGATCGGCCCTGTCGCCGCCGGCCGGACCGACCGTCGGCCCGCCGACGGGGACACCGGCGCCGGGGTGCAGGCGCCCGACGGTCCGCCGTCCACCTCGGGCTCGCCCTCCGGGTCGGCCACCACCGCACCGACCGGCGGCACGGCGTCGACGAGCCCCACCGCGAGCTTCTCGGCGACGGGCGGCTCCCTGACGGCGCGTTGCTCCGACGGGCAGGTCCAGCTGCGCTCGGTCACCCCGAGCAACGGCTACCGCTACGAGGTGGAGCGCGAGGACGACGGCCTCCGGGCGACGTTCAAGAGCGACGCGCGCGAGGACCGCCTCCTCGTGGCCTGCCGCTCCGGCCGGCCGGTGCTCGTCCTCAAGGACTCCTGAGCCCGTCGGCGCGAGCCGACCTCAGGAGCCGTCGGTCGTCCCGCGCTCCGCTGCAGCGTCGGCGGCCTCGGTGTCGGGACGGATGTCGATGCGCCATCCGGTGAGCTTGGCGGCCAGGCGGGCGTTCTGGCCCTCCTTGCCGATCGCGAGGCTCAGCTGGTAGTCGGGCACGACGACACGCGCGGCGCGGGCCGCGGCGTCGACGATCTCGACGGACTGCACCCGGGCGGGCGACAGGGCGGCCGCGACGAAGGTGGCGGGGTCGTCGGCGTAGTCGACGATGTCGATCTTCTCGCCGCGGAGCTCGGTCATGACCGCACGGACGCGGGCGCCCATCGGGCCGATGCATGCGCCCTTGGCGTTGACGCCGGCGACCCGGCTGTGGACCGCGATCTTGGTGCGGTGACCGGCCTCACGGGCCAGAGCGGCGATCTCGACGGTGCCGTCGGCGATCTCGGGCACCTCGAACTTGAAGAGCGTGCGCACGAGGTTGGGGTGCGTACGGCTCAGGCCCACCTGGGGGCCCTTGGGGCCACGCTTGACACTGACGACGAAGCAGCGCAGGCGCTCGCCGTGGACGTAGCGCTCCCCCGGCACCTGCTCGGCCAGCGGCAGGATGCCCTCGACCGTGCCGAAGTCGACGAGGACGTTCCGGGGGTCCTGGCTCTGCTGGATGATGCCGGAGATGACGTCACCCTCGCGGCCCTTGAAGTCGCCGAGGATCGCCTCGTCCTCGAGGTCGCGCAGACGCTGGACGATGACCTGACGCGCCGTGGAGGCGGCGATGCGGCCGAAGCCGACCGGGGTGTCGTCGAACTCGGGTCCGGGCTCGCCACGCTGGGGACGCTCGCCCTCCTCGGTGGCCGGGAGCAGGTCGCCCTCCTCACGGGCCCAGACGATGACGTGGCCGGTCTTGCGGTCCAGCTCGACCCGCGCGATGCGCTGGCTGCCGTCGGTGCGGTGGTAGGCGACGAGGAGCGCCTGCTCGATGGCGGGGATGAGCACGTCGAGGCTGATGTCGCGCTCTCGTTCGAGGGCGCGCAGGGCTGCGAGGTCGATGTCCATCAGTGGTCCCCTTCCAGGGCGGACGTCTCGTCCGGGTCGTGGGTGTCGTCGGGTGCGTCGTCGGCCGAGTCGTCGGAGGAGTCGTCCCCGGCGTCGTCGACGGCGGCGTCGTTCGCGGTCCCGGCGCGCGAGAACTCGACCTGCACGGTGCCGCGCTGGACGGTGTCGAGATCGAGGGTCACGTGGCGTGCGGGAGTCTTCTTCGTGGCCTGGACCTCGAGGGTGAGCGAGTCCGTGCCGACCTCGGTGAGCCGCCCGGCGTCGGTGCCGTCCTGGTGGACGACCTCGACGAGTCGCCCCACCTGGCGTCGGAGCTGGTCGCGAGAGGTGAGCGGCCGGCCGACCCCGGGTGAGGACACCTCGAGGACGTACGGGGCCTGACCCATCACGTCGCTCGCGTCCAGCTCGTCGCTCACGGCACGGGTCGCCTCGGCGACGGCGTCGAGCGAGAGCGGCGGGACGGCACTCGTCGTGTCGGCCGCGTCGAGGCCGGCGATGTCGGAGTCGACGAGCACGCGCACGAGCCGCCGCTTGCCGGCGGGAGACACGGAGACGTCCTCGACGACGAGCCCGAGGGGCGCGAGCACCGGCTCGAGCGTCGCTCTGATCTCCTGGGCCGTGCTCATCAGTCGACGCCTCCTGCTCTTCTCGAATGTCCGGCGCCGACGCCCCGAAGGACGCGACGGGCACCGCGTGCCCACCACTCTATCGGCGCCGGGGGGTCGTCGCAGACCGCCGCCCGCGTGCGAAGATCTCGGCATGGACGGCGACACCCGTGGGCTCGGGTCACGGGTGATGGACGGTCTCGGCCGTCCCCCGCGCCGCCTTCTCGTGCTCGGCGGGGGTGCCACCGCGCTCGCCCTGCTCGTCGACCGCGGCCTGCGCCTCGACGTGCCGCCGCCTCCCCCACCGGTGCCGACGCGCCGTCCGGCCCCGGACGAGGCGCTCCTGCTCTCGGCCGTGGCCGACCTCGAACACATCGTGGCGGCCGAGACCTCGGTCCTCGCGGGCGAGGAGGGTGGCGGCCTGGTCCGTCGCCTGCGCACCGTCAACCGGGAGCAGCTGCGCGTCCTGCGGGGTCGGCTCACGAACGCCGGCGTGCCGACGACCGTCATCGACGCCGCTGTGGCCGCCGGGCCTGCGCCGTCGTCGCGAGCCGGCTCCACGGGAACCCCTGCGCCCTCTGCCGCCGCGCCGACGAGCCAGCGGCCCGTCCGTACCCGCCGGGAGCTCGCCGCCCTGCTCGACTCGCTCGGGCCCGACGACTGGTCCGCGCTCACGACGGCGACCGTCGACACCCGCCAGCTGCTCGCGGCCGCGTACGGACAACGCCTCGCCGGCGCAGTGCTCCTCGGACGGGACGTCGCCATGTCGTCGCCGAGCCCGGTGCGACCCGAGATCGTGTCCCGGACCTCCCCCCTCGTGTACGCCTTCGAGGTCGTCGCGGCCCAGAGCTCGGGTGACCAGCGGTCGAGGGCCGAGGACACGCTCACCGCCCTGGTGCGCCTCGACGTCGCCGTGTCGGGCGCGAGCTCGACGACGCCTGCCGGGTGGGCGCTGCCCTACCCGGTCACGACGCCCGAGGCGGCCGGACGGCTCGCGACCGAGACCCTGTCGTCCGCCGTGGACGCGGGCACCGAGGTGGCGGGCCCGGGGCCGAGCGCCGCCTCCCTCGAGGACGTCGCGCGCTGGAGCGCCGCCATCCAGGCACTCGCCGTCGACTGGGACGTGCCCCTGACCGCCTTCCCGGGAGCCACCGCGTGAGCTACGACCCGATGTACGACCTCATCCCCGCCCTCTTCGCCCACGAGGTGAGCGGCTACGAGCCCGACGGCTACGTCTCCGGCGAGGACTGGATCGACGCGCTGCCGGGGCTCATCACCGACCTGCTCGCCGACTGGGAGCTCGAGCCCATCGGGCGAGCCACGAACGGCGTGTGCGCGGTGGCCATCCCGGTGCGACTGCTCGGCTCGGGCCGCGACGTCGTCGGCGTGAGCGGCGAGGGCATCCTCAAGATCACCTGGCCGCACCCGGAGGCCGCGACCGAGCACCTGGCGCTCCAGACGTGGAACGGGCACGGTGCGGCGCGCCTCGTGCGGGCCGACCCCGCGCGCTTCGCCCTGCTCCTCGAACGGCTGCACACCCGCGACCTGACCCGCGTCGACATCGACGAGGCGTGCGGCGTCATCGGTGACCTGCTCCGGATCCTGCGACGCCCCCCGCACCCGCGCGTGCCCAGCCTCACGGCATACGCCCTCCGTCAGGCCGAGGAGCTGGCGGTCGCACCTGCGGTGCTGCCGCGGCGCTACCTCGACCAGGCCTCGACGCTCGCGCGTGAGCTCGTCGAGCGAGCCCCCGCCGAGGACCGGCTGCTGCACACCGACCTGCACTACACGAACGTGCTCGCCGCCTACCGATCCCCGTGGCTCGCCATCGACCCCAAGCCGATGGCCGGTGACCCGGCGTTCGAGGTGGCTCCGGCGCTGTGGAACCGGGCCGACGAGCTCGGGACGGGATCCGAGGTGCGCTGGTCGCTGCGACGGCGCCTCGAGATCATCTGCGAGCGCGCCGGCCTCGACGAGGGGCGGGCCCGCGCGTGGACCATCGTCCGCGAGGCCGACAACGCCCTCGACGCAGCCGAGGCCTTGGCGAAGGGCCCGTCCGGCGACGCCTGGGCGCACGACCGGATCAGCCTCGCGGTGACGATCATCAAGGCGATGAACGACTGAGCCGCCGGGCTCGCGAGCGCCGACACGACGACCGCGGGACAGCCCCGCCACACGTCGGCGACACGCGATCGACGTCGTCGATCAAATCGTTTCGACTCCGAGGTGCTTGAAGCCTTAACCTTGTCGCGCTCCCCACCTTCGTTGTCGAAAGGCACTCGCATGCCTCGCCTTGCCATGCCCACCTCCCGCGACCAGCGCTCGGCCACGCCGACGCCTGCTCGCGAGATCGCGCGCATCGCCGTGCCGGTGAGCATGGAGTTCGTCCTCATGCTCGTGCTCAACTTCGTCAACCAGATCGTCGTCGGGAGCCTCGGGGCCACCGCGATCGCCGCGGTGGGCTTCTCCAACAGCCTCACCTTCATCCTCGCGGTGACGCTCGGCTGTCTCGGCACGTCGGTGAGCATCCTCGTGGCGCGGGCGCACGGCGCCGGTCGCCGGGACGCCCTCGACCACACGGTCACGGCGGCGCTGCTCGTCGCCTTGGGGCTCGGCGTCGTCGTCTCGCTCGTGCCGTGGCTCCTCGCCGACCACCTGATGTCGCTCGTCGGGGCCTCCCCGTCGGTGGCGGCCGCGGGCACCGACTACTTCCGCCTCACCGTCCTCGCGACGCTGCCGGTCATGCTCAGCGCGATCCTCTCGGGCGTCCTCCGCTCGGCCGGCCGGCCGACGAGCCCCATGATCGCGACGATGGTCACCGTGGTCGCGAACTCGGCGATCGCGTACTCCCTCGTCGTCGGGCTCGGCCCGCTGCCCTCGCTCGGTGTCGCGGGCGCCGGCTGGGCCACCCTCGTGACGGCCGTCGTCAAGTCGCTCATCCTGCTGTGGATGGCCTACGGACGACGCGCCGTCGTCGGCTGGAGCCTGCCCGACAGCGTCCGGCAGTGGCGGGCCGTCATCGTGCCTCTCTTCGTCCTCGCGCTCCCGCTCGGCGTCACCGAGCTCTTCTGGACGGTCGGGACCTTCCTCTACAACGTCGTGTTCCAGCAGCTCGGCGACGAGGCGCTGGCCGCCGCGCAGATCGTCACGACGCTGGAGGGCGTCTTCGTCGTCGGCAGCATCGGGCTCATGAGCGCCACGACCACCCTCGTCGGCCGATCCGTCGGGCGCGGGGACGTCGACGACGCGATGGCCTGGGTGCGGCGGCTGACCCGCGCGGGCCTCGGGACGGCTGCGGTCTTCGGGGTCCTCTTCGCCGCCTCGGTGCTGCTGCTCGACATCCTCTTCGGGGAGGCGGGTCGCGACGTGCGCACCATGGCCGGCGTCGGCATCCTCATCAACGCGGCGTTCCAGGTGGTCAAGGTGCGCAACATGATCGTCGGTGCGGGCGTGCTGCCCAGCGCCAACGACGTGCGTGGGGTGATCATGGGCGACGTCGTCGGGGCCTTCCTGATCGGGCTGCCGCTCGCCGTCCTCCTCGGCCTGCACACGCCGCTCGGCTACGTCGGCATCTTCGTGGCCCGCATCCTCGAGGAGCTGGCCAAGCTCGCCATCTTCACGTGGCGGGCGCGTCGCATCCGCTGGGAGCGCCTCGTCGTGCCGCGCGAGGCCGTCGCCGCCTGACGGGCCGGCCGGTCGCCCCTGCCATCAGCCGGTGACGAGGAGCTCCTGGCGCATCCCGTCGGCGTAGTGGTTCTCGAGGTTGCAGACGAGCTCGTAGTGGCCCGGCGCCAAGGTGACGGTCACCCAGCCGACGGCGCCGGAGACGATGCCCTCACCGTGGCCCGCGGCGCAGGACGCCGAGGCCTCCCCGAGGCTGCCCGACTCGTCGACCGTGCCGTCCCGGCCGGGCACGCGCTGTCCGGCGCCGGCGCCGGCGACGAGCGGCAGGACGACGAGCTCGTGGGTGCGCCACCCGGAGTTCTCCACGACGACGCTCACGGGTCCGGAGTGGACGGTCGCGGGCCGCGCGACGAGCAGCATCCGGGCTCCCACCCGGGCGACACCGCCCATCATCCGCGACATGCCCATGTCGACGAGGCTGACGGTCACCCGTGACCCGGGAAGGTCGGTCGGGGCCTCGCACGACAGCGGTGCCCCCATCCGGACGCCGCTGCTCGACCCGGCGCGCGCGCCACCCATGGCTGCGCCCATCGGGGTCGTGGCCACGGGCGCTGCCGAGCAGCCCGCGAGCGCGAGGGCGACAGCTGCGAACACAGCCCCGCCCGTGCACGAGCGACGGATCCGGCGGCTTCTGGCCATGTCTCGACACTAACCCCGGGGGGTATGCGTGGACCGCGTCTGTGACGCACCAGTCCCCAGCCGGCGACTCGGGTGCGCGAGAGTGGGGGCATGCCCAACCGCCTCGACCGAGCGACGAGCCCCTACCTGCTCCAGCACCGCGACAACCCGGTGCACTGGCAGGAGTGGGGCGACGCGGCGTTCGTCGAGGCGCGCGAACGCAACGTCCCTGTGCTCCTGTCGGTGGGCTATGCGGCCTGCCACTGGTGCCACGTCATGGCCCACGAGTCGTTCGAGGACGAGGCCGTCGCGGCCGCGCTCAACGACCGTTTCGTCTCTGTCAAGGTCGACCGCGAGGAGCGACCCGACATCGACGCCGTCTACATGTCGGCGGTCACGGCGACGACCGGCCACGGCGGCTGGCCGATGACGGTCTTCCTCACCCCCGAGGGCGAGCCGTTCTTCTGCGGCACCTACTTCCCGCGCGACCACTTCCTCCACGTCCTGGCGGCCCTCGACGAGGCCTGGCGCACGCGCGAGGACGAGGTGCGCGCGTCGGGTGCGCACATCGCCACCAGTCTCGCCGAGGCCCTCCGGCCGCCGACGCCGTATGCCGTCGAGCCGGGAGCGTTGTCGTCCGCGGTCGGGCTTCTCGCCCGCCAGTTCGACCGCGTGGCAGGCGGTTTCGGCGGCGCACCGAAGTTCCCGCCGTCGATGGTGCTCGAGTTCCTGCTGCGCCACCACGCTCGGACCGGCGACCGGGACGCGCTCACGATGGCGTCCCGCACCCTCGAGGCGATGGCGCGCAGCGGCCTCTACGACCAGCTCGCCGGTGGCTTCGCGCGCTACGCCGTCGACGCCGGCTGGGTCGTGCCCCACTTCGAGAAGATGCTCTACGACAACGCCCTGCTGCTGCGCGCCTACACCTCGTGGTGGAAGGTGTCCCGCGACCCGCTGGCCGAGCGCATCGTCCGCGAGACGGCCGACTTCGTCGTGCGCGAGCTCGGCACCGAGACCGGAGGTTTCGCGTCGTCGCTCGACGCCGACGCTGCCGGCGTCGAGGGGCTGACGTACGCGTGGACACCGGAGCAGCTGTGCGAGGTCCTCGGCGACGACGACGGCCCTGTCGCGGCCGAGCTCCTCGGCGTGACGAGGGAGGGCACCTTCGAGCACGGCGCCTCGACGCTGCAGCTACCGTCCGAGCCGGTTGACCGCGGCTGGTTCGACGACGTGCGAGCACGACTGCTGGCAGCCCGCGCCGAGCGCCCTCAGCCCGGTCGTGACGACAAGGTGGTGACGTCGTGGAACGGCCTGACGGTCGCCGCGCTGGCGGGTGCGGGAGCCGCCTTCGGGCGACGGGACTGGGTGGCGGCCGCGACCCGGTGCGCCGAGCACGTCCTCGACGTCCACGTCGTCGACGGGCAGCTGCGGCGTGCGTCACGAGGCGGCATGGTCGGGACCGCTCGCGCCGTCGCGGACGACCACGGCAACCTCGCGGACGGCCTGCTCGTGCTGCACCAGGTGTCGGGTGACCAGCGCTGGCTGGAGGCCGCCCGACGCGTCCTGGACACCGCGCGCGACTTCGCGGCCGACGACGGCGGGTTCCACGACACCGCCTCGGACGCCGAGCCGCTCTACCTGCGCCCTCGCAGCGCCGCGGACAACGCCGAGCCGGCGGGGCAGTCCGCCCTGGCGGGAGCGCTCGTGACCCTCGGCGCGGTGACCGGTGACTCGGCCGCCCTCGCGGCCGGCGCCACCTCCACCGCTGCGGGGATGGGGCTGGCCGTCCGCGAGCCGCGGTTCGGCGGGTGGTCGCTCGCGGTGGCCGAGTCCCTCGTCGCCGGACCGCTGCAGGTCGCCGTCGTCGGGTCCGGTCGCGACGCCGACGCGCTCGAGGCGGTAGCGCGGCGGTCCCCGAGCCCCGGACTCGTCGTCGTGCGCGGCGAGCCGGACGCGCCAGGCGTCCCCCTGCTGGCCGACCGCCCGCTCGTCGGCGGACGCGCTGCGGCCTACGTCTGTCGCGGGATGGTCTGCGAGCTGCCCACGACCGACCCCGACGTGCTGGCTGCGCAGCTGCGTGCCGGGGCGGCCGAGGGGCCAGGTGGAGTGGTCGACTGAGGCGACGAACCGCCCGACATTCGCATCTGGCGGGCCAAACCGCCGCATTCTGCAAGAATCACCGCATGATGGGCTCAGCGCGCACCGCGGTCGTCGTCGAGGACGACGACGACATCCGTGAGCTCATCACGCACAGCCTCACCATGCAGGGCTTCGAGGTCTCGGCAGCGTCCTCGGGACAGGCGGGCCTCGAGCTCGTCGTCGCGACCGACCCCGACCTCGTCACCCTCGACCTGGGCCTGCCCGATCTCGACGGGATCGAGGTGTGTCGCCGGGTGCGCGACGTGAGCCAGGCCTACGTCGTCATGATCAGCGCACGCACCGACGAGATCGACCGCCTCATGGGCCTGGAGATCGGCGCCGACGACTACCTCACCAAGCCGTTCAGCCCTCGCGAGCTGCAGGCCCGCGTCAACGCGATGTTCCGCCGGCCGCGCACCGGCGGGCCCAACGGCTCCGACGACGCGACGGGGTCGTCCGGCGTCCTGGCGGCCGCCTCAGCCGGGGGGTCGTCCACGGACGGCGCGACGCCGGACGAGCCGGCACCCGAGCTCGTCCGTCACGGCCGCATCGCCGTCGACCCGGAGGGACGGGTCGCCATGGTCGACGACCAGGAGGTCGACCTGACCCGCACCGAGTTCGACCTGCTGTCGACCCTGATCAGCGCACCGCGGCGCGTGTGGTCGCGCGCCGTCCTGCTCGACAGCCTGTGGGGACCCGGCTGGTCCGAGGAGCACCTCGTCGAGGTGCACGTGGGCAACCTCCGCCGCAAGCTGAGCCGTCTCGGCCCCGACGGCACGCGCGCCCCGATCCGGACCGTGCGGGGCGTGGGCTACCGCATGGAGGAGCCCGACGCGTTCTGACGCCTCCGGTGTGGTGCTGGGGCCGCTGGGCCGCCCGGACGGGACGAGGCGTCCGAGGTCAGGCGACGACGGGCGGTGCCGAGCGGTCGAGGTGCGACCGCAGCGCGACGCGCGCCCCCGGGGCCAGGCCCAGCATCGACGTCCCTCGTTCGCGGGCCAGCTCGGTCTCCCCACGACTGACCGCGTCGATGACGCAGAGCACGGCCGACTCGAGCCGGACGAGTCCGACGGTGGCCGACGAGACGCGCAGGCTGAGCAGCACGTCCATGGCCGCGACCTCGTCGCGGCGGTCGAGCGCAGACGCGGCGCGGGCCAGCCGCGCATCGAGCATCCGCAGGTAGGTCTGGGCGATGGAGCGGGCGAGGTCGTCGCTCTCGAGCTCCGACGCGAGCCGGGTCAGGGCCCTCGGGTCGAGCTCGTCGACCGTGAGCCCCGGACAGGCCGGGCTCACGATCCGCTCAGCGGCCACGGCCGGCGCCGAAGGCGTCCGGGACCAGAGCCGTCCCGGGGCGCCGCGCAGGTCGGGCGATGTCCCGGGTCGGGACGGGCCGGCCTCCCACCGGCCGGCCCGTCCCGCTCCGGTCCACTCCCCCCACCGAAAGCTTCGAGTGGGCCCGCCGACCGGAGAGGGTGCCGCGACCGCGCACCGTCACTGCAGGGTCAGTGTGGGTGCTGATGGCCATGGCGCTCTCCTCCCCGGATCGGCGGGCACTCGCCCGAAGGTCTCTGAGTCAGCGAGCCCGTCCCCCGACCGTTGCTGCTGATGAGGACGACTCTGCCGCGCCAAGTGCAAGGGGCGAACCCCTGGGCGCGCATGGTTTCCGCAAGAAAGCCTCAAGGCCATCCCGGTTCGGCCGGGCGTGCGCCTTTTGTCCTTGCAGAGCGCCACGACGGGTGGCCGGGCACCGTGCCCCCGAGCAGGCCAGGTGGGTCAGAGGGCCGTCGACAGGTAGTCCGTCGCGTGCGTCGCGAAGGCCTCGCTCGTGCGCTCCGAGCCGACGAAGAGCGCCGTGGCCCAGATGTCGGCCCACAGCAGGGTCGGTCCGGTCACCGTCACGGATCCGGGACGTCCGACGAGCTCACCGGACGCCGGGTCGTAGAGGTGGGCTCCCCGGGCCGCGGTCCCGGAGGTCGCCACGGCCCCACGCGTCAGCGTCAGGGTGTTCGCGATCCGCTGCCGGTCGAGGGGGTCCTCGATGCCGACCCGCCAGACGATGGCCTCGGGTCCGTCGGCGGGCATGTCGGGATGGGCACCGATCAGGATGTCGCCACCGGCGTTGATGCAGAAGGAGATCCGCTCCAGCGCGGACAGGGGCACGGACGCACGGTCGACGGCCCACCCCTTGACGAGGCCGGTCGGGTCGAACGCGAGGTCACCGTCGCCCGTGGGCAGCAGGGTCGTGAACGCCCCCTCGGTGAGCACCTCGGCCTCCTGCCCGAGGCGCAGCGCCTCCTCCACGAGGGGACTGCACTGCGAGAGCTGGACCTCCTCGCGGCGCAGCCGCATGAGGTCGGAGTCGTCGCGGTAGGTCGAGAAGATCGAGTCCATCTCGCGCAGGATGCGGAAGGCCGACGCCACCGCCTCCTGGGCGGCGAGACCGTCGACGTCGTCGCCGCGCAGGTGGATGGAGATCGGCATGCCCATGATCTGCTCGACCCACGCACGCCGTGCCGGGGCTGGGGCGGGGTCGGGGACGCCGGGCTGGCGCGGTCGGGTGGCGGGTCGGCTCATGGTTCGCTCCTTGGTCGCCTGTCTCAAGAGTGCCTCAGAGGTTGGCCTGGTCGATGGCGGACTGCAGGGACTGCGTGTAGCCGTCCCACGTGTACGTGGCACCGGACACGACGTCGATCTGCGCCGACTGGGCGCTGACGGCCTCCTGGTTGTAGACCGGGACGGCGGCCGAGTTGATCATCTGGTCGTGACGGTCGTTCCAGGGGACCTGGAGCACCTCGGCGGCCGTGATCTTGCCGCTCTCGACGGTGATCTGGACCTGGACGTTGCCGTAACGGGTCATGACGGCGTCACCGGCGTACGTCTTGGCCGCGGACGAGGTGCTCGTCGAACCGGATGAACCGGATGAACCGGACGAACCCGACGACGAGCCGGACGAGGACGAGCCGGACGAGGACGTGCCCGAGGTGGTCGAGTCGTCAGCGGTGGTGTCGTCGGCCGGCTCCTGGCCGGACGAGTCGGTCGAGGACGCGGACGACGACCCGGACGCGGAGCCGGTGCTCTCGGAGGTCTTGCTGCTCGTCGTCACCTGACGGGTCTCCGCGGCCACGATGGCGGACGAGCTGCGGGACGTGCTGTAGCTGAAGAGGAGGACGAGCACGGTCAGGGTGCTCATGGCCCAGAGGACGATGCGACGCATTGGGGGGCTCGATTCGGTTCGGTACGGGTCGGTGCAGGTCGCGGAGGCGGACGCGACGGCTGCGAGGTCTCAGTAGGCGAATCGCTCGTGGTGCACGGCGCTGGAGGGCACGCCGGCCTCGTGGGCGGCGGTGATGACGGCGTCCATCCAGGCGGGGTTGCCGCACACGTAGACGTCGCGCTCGGCGATGTCGGGGACGATCCGGGTCAGGGCCTCGACGTCGCTGAGGTGTCGCGAGTCGACAGGCAGCCAGCTCTCGCGCTCACGGTTGCGGTGGCCGACGACGGCGACGACGCGGCCGCCCTTGGCGCGGGCGAGGTCGAGCAGCTCGTCGCCGAGGACGATGTCGGACTGGCTGCCGACGCGGTAGATGACGACGACGCCGTCCGGAGACGCAGGCAGCTCCTCGAGGATGGCGCGCAGCGGCGTGATGCCGATGCCGGCTCCGATGAGGACGGCCTTCTCGCTCGTGCGGACCCCGGCGTGCAGGCGGCCGTACGGGCCCTCGACGAGGACCTTGGTGCCCGGGCGGAGGGTCGCGAGGCGCGCGCTGGAGCCACCGACGGCCTCCGCCGTGATCCGGAGCGAGCGACCGTCGGGCGCGGCGGACAGCGAGTACGGGTTGCCTCGCGTCCAGCCCGCCCCGTCGAGGAAGCGCCACTGGAAGAACTGGCCGGCGCGGACGGGCAGGCGGTCGAGGCGGCGGCCCGTCATGACGACGGAGGTCACGGTCGGGGACTCGGCGACGACCGCGGAGACGACCAGACGGTGGCGGCGCGAACGGACGAGTGGCAGCCCCACCCGGTAGACGAGGACGGCGACCAGGGCGAAGGCGTACAGACCCCACCAGAACACCGTCGCGGTGACGTTCGCGTTGAAGTCCGCCCCGGTCCAGAGCTGGTGCGGCAGCGCGAGACCGGCCCCGAGGTAGGCGTAGAGGTGCAGCAGGTGCCACGACTCGTAGCGCAGCTTGGCCCGGGCCTTCTTCACGGAGGTGACGACGACCATGACGAGCGCGATCGTGCCGGCGAGGGCGAGCAGCATGCCCGGTGAGTGCAGGACGAGGTCGACGAAGGTGGCGACGACGCCGAGGGCGGTGCCGGCGCTGTAGCCGACGGTGACGAGGACGATGTGGGCGAGCATGAGGTTGAACGAGGTGAAGCCGACGAGCCGGTGCACACGGGCGAGCTCGTCCTGGCCCCAGGCCTGCTCGACGAGCGGGATACGCGCCATGAGCAGCACCTGCAGGAGCATCAGCACCGAGGCGACGAGCCCGGCGAGGCGGCCGACGTTGGTGAGGCTCTCACCGAGGGAGCCGAAGGCGGTCAGACCTCCCCCGGCGACCCAGAGGGCCACGACGAACAGCGTGACCGCCCAGGCGAACACGCCCGAGGCGTCGCGCCACCAGCGGGGCGTGGGGGCGTGGGCCTGGCGTCGTGACGCGGCCGGCACCGAGAGGTCGCGGCTCTCGGGGAGGGCGAGTGAGGTCATGTCACACACATTTGTGACGGACCCTGTGCGCGCGCTGTGTCGACGGGGTGTCAGTCGTATGAGTCGCCGTCCCCGTGGCCCGTGCCCTCGTGGCGCCATCGGGACAGGTCGGTCGGGCCCGGCTCGACGCCGAGCCGCTGCCGCAGCCTGGTCGTGTCGAAGACCCGACTGACCGCGAGATGCGAGACGGCGTATGCCGTGAGCAGCGGCGGGGTGGACGCCCGCGTCAGCCGGGCGGTGGCCTCCAGGGCCAGCGCCGCGGCCCAGGCGATCCCCGCTCCGGTGAAGAGTGGCCGCTCGGGCCATCCGTTGGCCGCGGCGACACCGGCCGCGACCACGGAGAGCGGCAGAGCATGGGCATCAGCGATGTTGAGAACCGTTGTGTCGCATTCGAATTCGCTGGAGGCGACGGCGGCCTCAGCGACCAGCCGGACGTCGGTGAGGTGGACGAGCGTGTCGGCGCCGCCCGGGCACAGCAGCCGGCCGTGACGACGGGCGCGCTCGAGCCGCGGGAGCAGCGTCGGGTCGCCGGGACCGTGGACGGCATGGGGTCGCAGCACGACGCTGCCCGCGCGCCCGAGGACGAGCCGCTCCTGCTCGGCCTTGGCGCGCGAGTAGGAGGACAGGTGGCGCGTCGTCACCGGCACGTCCTCGGTGAAGACGTGCCCCGAGCCGGCCGGGGCACGAAGGGGGTAGACGCTGCACGACGAGACGAGCACGACCCGGGCGCGCGGCCACGTCGCGAGGACCGCACGCGTGCCACCCACGGTGACGGCGTCGTGGACCTCCCTGGGTGCCCACTCGTCGACGTGGGCGGCGGCATGGACGACGACGTCGACCGGCGACGGGTCGGGCAGCACGCCGGTCGTGAGGTCCCACGCACGGTGCACGAGCCCGGGACGCGCCTGAACCGGT
Organism: Terracoccus sp. 273MFTsu3.1; assembly: GCF_000383675.1. Lineage (GTDB taxonomy): Bacteria > Actinomycetota > Actinomycetes > Actinomycetales > Dermatophilaceae > Terrabacter. Next base: position 173,270 of record NZ_KB911821.1, read on the forward strand.
CGCCGGGACAGGGCGAGCACCTCGTGTCCGCGGTCGAGCAGCCGGTCGACGACGGCGGCGCCCACGAAGCCGCTGGCGCCGGACACGGCGACCCTCATCGGACCACTCCCGACCGGTCGTGCGAGACGACGGTCCGCAGGGCATCGAGGTCGACCGCCCCGGACCGGCCCCGCCGCGGCACCGCGTCGACGAGGACGACGTCGTCGGGTCGCCAGGCCTCGTCGGCGAGCGCCGCCCACGCGGCGTGCACGAGACGGCTCACCCGTGACGCCGTCGATGCGTGGGCCCTGCCGAGCTCGCCTACCGGGACGACGGCGAGGACCACCTGCTCGTCGCCCGTGACCGCGTCGGGCAGCCCGACGAGGGCGCAGTCGCTGACGACGTCTGCGAGCCCGTCGAGGAGGAGCGGCTCGACGAGCTCCGGGTAGATGTTGGCCTGTCCGCGGATGATCATGTTCTTGGCCCGACCGGCGAGCAGGAGCGTGCCGTCGGCGGCCAGCTCGCCGAGGTCTCCGGTGTGCACCTCCCGGCTCGGCGGCTCCCCCGCCAGACGGTGTCGCGCCTGCGCCGCCCGCACGACGAGCTCGCCCACCCCGTCGGGGCCCGGCTCGTCGACGCGCACCGAGACACCGGGAAGCGGCCGTCCGAGGCTCGTGCGCCCGGAGGGTGACGCCAGGACGTCGGCCCCGGTGGCGACGGAGACCGGCAGCGCTTCGGTGAGCCCGTAGACCGCGCGCACGTCCAAACCCGGGGCGAGGGACTCGAGACGTCCCACCATGGCCGGCAGCACGGGCGCCCCGCCCATGGCGACGTGCCGCACGGTCGGTGGCAGCCCCCGGGTGGCCGCCGCGAGCACCTTGGCCGGCACGGCATACACGTGGGTCGCTGCCTCGCGAGCCGCCTGGCGCAGCCACGCCTCCGGTGACGCCGTGACCGGCGGGAGCGACCAGACGGCCCCGGCCACGAGGGTCGGCAGGCCGATCATCAGCTGGTCCGTGTGCATGATGACGTCGGTGTCGAGGTCGAGTCCCGAGACGGCGGCGCGGACCCCTGCCGAGAGCGACGCGAGGGTGTGCACGACCGCACGCGGCGCTGCGGTCGAGCCCGACGTGAAGACGACGAGCGCGTCGCACCCGGGATCATCCACGACGGGCGCCGACTGCACCGCTGCCAGGTGCTCCCACCGGGTCGCAGAGCGCGGCACCCCGGGAAGTCGTGGGCCGGTGACGACGTGGACGAGCCCCGCCGTCGACAGGTCGGGCAGCTGCAGGCCCGACGTGGCAGGCAGCCGCGCGAGCAGTGACGACAGAGGTCGGCGACCGGCGGCGTGGACGAGGGTGTCCGCGACCGCCGCGCGCACGGGCACGACGCGACGCCGGACGTCGAGCAGCGCCTGCCCCGCCCCGGGGTCGGCCACGACGACCACGCCCCCGGCCAGGACGACACCGAGCGCGGCTGCGACGGCCCGCGGCGAGGGCCGGACCGCGAGCAGCACCCCGTCCCCCGGGCCGATGCCGTGGGCGGTGAGGTGGGCCGCCACGGCACGGACGTCGCGGCCGAGCTCGCCGTAGGTGACCGCCCGGGACCGGTGGTCCCGGATCGCCACCCGGTCCGGCTCGCCCGCCGCCCGGGTCAGGAGCGCCGTGACGAGGTCAGCCCCGCCGGTCATGCGGTGCGGCCCGCGCTCCCGGCGCCGCTGGCGCTCGCGCGCGCCGCCGCGCCCGCCCCCGCGCTCGCAGTCACCTTCGCCTTCGCCTTCGCACGGTGGGTGTCCGGGCTGCGGACCGTCAGCTCGGCGTATCTCGGCACGAGAACGCGTCGGGCGGCACGTCGGCCCGTCACGACGAGGCCCTGATCTGCTGCGACCTCCAGGAGCATGCCGGTCATGGCCCGCAGCTCGGCCAGAGCGAGTGGCGCACCGAAGCAGAAGTGCGGGCCGGCCCCGAACCACAGGTGGCGCAGGTCGCCCGCGGCGGGTCGTCCCGGGTCGAAGCCCCCGTCGCGTCGGGTCGCCCACCACAGCAGCACGACGACGCGCTCGTCGGCACGCAACCGGACCCCGTCGATCTCGGTCGGGCGAACGACCCGACGCAGGGTCGCGAGACTCGGCGTCGTCATGCGCAGGCCCTCGGCGACGACGTCGTCGAGTCGGCACACCTGCGCCGCGCGCGGCTCGAGGAGGCCCGCGTCGGCCAGCTGGCCCACGATCCGCGGCACGGCGCTGCTGACCGTGCCCGTGCCGGTGAGGAAGAGCGCGGCGGCCAGGGACCGGGCGTCGTCGATCGGGGCGCCCTGCTGCGCCAGCCGACCCATGACCGTGTCGGACGAGGCTGCAGCATGGGCGGACTCGGCGGCGTCCTGCACGACGGTGAGGGCCGCGCGCGCCCGGTGGGTCGCACCCGCGTCGAAGCTGCGCGTGCGCCACGTGACCATCGACTCGATGGCGTCGCTCGCCTCGAGGAGCACCGCCGGCGGCGTCTCGGGGTCGAGCCCGACGACTGCCCCGATCACGGCGGCGGACACCTCACGTGCGAGCCGCACGACGTCGACCTCCTCCCCCTGCCGCAGCCGCGCTCCGGTTTCCGCGACGATGGGACGGGCCGCAGAGTCACAGACCTCGCGCACGACACGGGGCGAGAAGAGGTCGGCGAGGGAGTGCCGCAGGCGGCGGTGGTCGTCGCCCTCCATGTTGAGCAGCACCCGGTCGCCGAGCACCGAGGTCCAGAGCGCCCCGGACGACCCCGGGCCGTTCTTGGCGAACGTCTCCGTGTCGGTGAGCACCGCCCGAGCCGACCGCGGATCGGCGACGAGCACGCCGACGCCGGGGACGCGTACGACACCGCGCCGCGACACCGCCGCGTCGACGACGCGGGCGACGACGGGGTGTGCCGAGCGGATCAGCCGGGACTCCCAGCGGCTCCCGGGGTCGGTCGGTGCGAGCGCCCTCACGCGACGCCCCGGACGTCGACGACGTCGGGGCGGTGGCCGTGGTCGAGGTACCACCGCAGGGTGTTGCGCAGGCCGTAGGCCCGGAGGCGTCGCACCGACGCGTGCACGACGAGGCCACGGTGGTACTCGATGCGGGAGCTGACCCGCCGCACCCGGTTGACGAGCTCGCGGTCCTCGTGGAGCTCCTCGATGGCGGTGCGGGGGAAGCCACCGCTCGCCTCGTAGGCCGCGGCGCTGACGCCGATGTTGCAGCCGGGGCTCATCCGGTAGGGCCCGTGCAGCTCGGGAGACCGGTTGCTCGGACGGAAGCGGCCGAACGTCTGGCACAGCCCGATGACCCCGGGAAGCACGACCCGCTCCCACGGCTGCAGGCGCACCTCGTCGGTGCGGGCGCGCATCGGCCCGGTCACGAGGTCGGCGCCACCGGCGAAGGCACGCCGACCGACGGCGGTCCACTCGCGGACCGGCAGCGTGTCGGCGTCCGTGCGCAGCACGTGCGTCGCTCCGTGCGCGATGGCGTGGCGCACACCCGTGTCGGAGGCCGCGCCGGTCCCCTTGCGCGGCTCGGCGACGACCGTGACGTCGAGATCGTATGCCGCACAGGCTCTTTCGACCTCGTCCGCGGTCCCGTCCGTGCTGGCGTTGTCGACGACGACGAGCCGGAAGTCTCGGTCACGCTGGGCTGCGATCGCTGCGACGGTCCGCCCGATGCCCGCCTGTTCGTTGAAGGCCGGCACGACGACCCAGAGGCGGACTCCCCCGGCGCCCGAGGCCGCGGGAGAGGTCACCAGCGCACCGCCATCGTGCCCACGCTGATGCCACCGGCCAGGCCCACGAGCAGGACGGGCTGGCCCGGTCGGGCCAGGTCGAGCCGCTCGATCTGCTGCCACTGGAGGGGCAGCGTGGCCGAGGCGCAGTTGCCGTGGTCGGGCAGCGTCTCGACGACGAGGTCGCGACGGAGGCCGAGGCGTGCGGCGAAGACGTCGAGGTAGGGCATGGCGACCTGGTGGACGGCGACGGCCGCGAAGTCCTCGAACCCGAGCCCGTCGGCCTTGAGGGCTCGGTGGATCTCCTCGACGTCGACGCTGTCGAAGGCCCGGCGCAGGCGCGCGCCGTCCATGACGAAGTAGCCCTTGTCGACGTCGCGGGGATGGCGGGTGCCGCCGGCGGGGAGCTGGCCGACGGACCAGTGCCGCGACTCCGCGGTGAACCAACGGTGCAGGATCTCGCCGCGTGCGCCCGGAGCGGCTCGCTCGACGAGCGCTGCGGCCCCGGCATCACTCATCGTGTAGCCGGGCACCGACTCGACGAACTGGCGGGCGTCCCGCACGCTCCAGCGCGCGGCACGCGACGGCATCTCACCGGTGACGACGAGCACGCGTTCGTACTGACCCATGGCGACGAGGGCCTCGGCGACTTGGACGCCGTTGAGCCAGGAGTTGCACGCGTTCTTGACGTCCATGACGGGGCACCGCGCACCGAGCAGGTCGGCCACGATGTGCGAGGTGGCGGGCTCGACGAGGTCCTGCGACGCCGAGGCGAAGACGAGGAGGTCGACGTCGGCGACGTCGAGGCCGAGCAACGCCAGCGACGCGGACGCCGCCTGTGCGGCCAGGTCGGACGCCTGCGTGTCGTGACCGGCGTGGTGGATGCGCCGCACCCCGGTGAGGCGTCCGAGGACCCCGGTCGGAGGCACGAACCCGTCACTCGCGCCGACGACGCGGGCCTCGACCTCCTCGACGGTGAGGACGTGCTCGGCGACGTGCGCGCTGACCCCGGTGATCCGGCTGGACGGGCGACTGGACATGCGAACGCGGCCCTCCCTGACTCGGCGTCGTGGCCCCTCCGGAGCCGTGCGGGCAGTTTACGGTGAGCCCATGCCACCCGCGCTGAGCCGACGTACTCAGGCCCGCGGCGTCGGCACCGAGCGGGCGGTCGAGCGCGCGCTCGCGCGGGCGGTCGAGCGGGCGGCCGCCGGCCACGAGCGACGCGTCATCTGGTCGGCCGACCCGCGTCTGGGACTGCTCGTCACCGCAGCGCGGCTCGGGCCCCCGATCCTCCGGGTGCCGCGACTCGGCTGGCTGGTACGCGACCCCGTCCTCATCAGGGAGCTGCTCGTCGACCACCGGTCGATGTCGCTGCTCGGCGAGGGCGGCGTCGGCCACCTCTGGTCGCAGGTGCTCGGCGACTGGGTCGAGGACCTCTTCGACGGCCGCGGCCACCACTCCCTGCGCACACGGGCCCGCGACCTCTTCACCGAGGCGGCGGCCCACGACCTCGTCGCGGAGGCTGCCGGCCCCGTGACCGAGCTGCTCGGGCGACGCCTGCGCGAGGGAGGAGCCGTCGACGTCACCGACCTCGCGCGGGTCCTCGTCGGCCGGCTCGTCGTGGCCATGCTCGGCATCGACGTCGCGACCTTCGCCGTCGAGTCTGCCGCCTCCGGCCTCGACGACGACGGCTGGGGCCCCTACCGCCTCGTCTTCGCCCGCGGGGAGGAGCTCGCCGCGCTGGCCCTCGGCACGCAGTCCGACACGACGCTGTCCGCCGACACCGTGCGCCGCGCCACGCACCTCCTCGGCGGGCTCACGGCGGGGGTCGCCGCGGCATACCGCTCCTCCCCCGGCACGACGGTCCTCGGTCGCTGCCGCGAGCTCGGCGTCACCGAGCAGGAGGCGACGGGCCTGGCCTCGCTGCTGCTCGTCGCCGGGACGGAGACGGCGGCGAGCGCGATCGCCCGCACCACGGCCCTGCTCGCCGACACGCGGCAGGCGGCACGGATGTGTGCGGCGACGGGCACCGAGCGGCACGCCCTCGTCGACGTCGCCGTCCGCGAAGGACTGCGGGTCACGACACCGGCCCCGGTGATCGGGCGGCACGTGGCGAAGGACGTCACCGTGGGCGGTCGACGGCTCCGGGCCGGAGACCGCGTCCTGGCCCTGACCTACGTCGCCAACACCGCCCTCGGGGCCTTCGACCTCGACCGGCCCTACCTGCCCGACAACCGGCACCTGTGGTTCGGGGCGGGACGACACCTCTGCCTCGGCGCTCCGGTGGCGCGTGCCGAGCTGCGGGCCGTGCTCACCGCGCTCGTCGACGCGGGCCCGTGGACCGTCGTCGACCGTGAGCCCGCTCGCCGGGTGCTCATCCCGACCTACCGCCGCCTCGTCGTGGCCCGGGCCTGAGACCCGACCCGACCGGCCCGACGCGTCAGGGCCACCAGCCGAGCAGGCTCCCGCCGATCTTGACGATGAAGGCGCTGACGACGAGGACGAAGACGACGCGCACGAAGCCGCTCCCCTTGGCCACCGCCGTGCGGGCCCCGACGTAGCCGCCGAGCAGGTTGGCCCCGGCGATGACGAACCCGACCTTGAAGATCACGAGACCCATCGGCAGGAAAACCGTCAGCGCCCCGAGGTTCGTCGCGAAGTTCGCGATCTTGGCCTTGGCGCTCGCCTCGAGGAAGTTGTAGCCGAGCAGGCCCACGAGGGCGAAGACGAGGAAGCTGCCCGTGCCCGGACCCAGCGCTCCGTCGTAGACCCCGATGCTGAAGCCGGTCAGCATCGCGAGCACGGTGTGCTTGGCGCCGTGGAAGCGGCGGATCGACTGCGTGCCGAGGTCCGGCTTGAAGAGCGTGTAGGCGCCGACGAGGACCAGGAGCACGAGGATGATCGGGTTGAAGGCCGACTTGGGGATGTGCAGCCCGATGAGCGCTCCGCCGATCGACCCGACGTAGGCGACGGCCGCCATCGGCAGCGCCGTGCGCAGGTCGGGGCGCACGCGCCGGTAGAAGGTGACCGAGCTCGTCGCCGTGCCGAAGATCGAGCCGAACTTGTTCGTCGCGAGCAGCTGCGCCGGGGACGCGCCGGGGAGGCCGATGAGCAGTGCCGGCAGCTGCACGAGGCCACCCCCGCCCACGACGGCGTCGATCCAGCCCGCGACGAACGCCGCGGCCCCGAGGAAGGCGAGGGTCGTGAGGGTCGGGTCGCTCACGCGTCCGCACCGTGGACGCGGGCGTTCCACGACTCGACGATGGTGAGCACGTCGCCGAGCTCGTGCGCCACGGCGTCGGGCGTCGCGTCGTGCGAGACCTGCTGGTCGAGCGGGATGCTCGAGTGCGGCACCCAGATGGCGCGCATGCCGACCTGCTGGGGACCGTGCACGTCCTCGTAGGACCGGTCGCCGACGTAGGCGCACTCAGCGGGCTCGACACCGGCCGCACGGGCGGCGTGGGCGAAGATCTCGGGCTGCGGCTTCACCCACGGGGTCTCGCTGGAATAGACGTCGACGTCGACGAGGTCGAGCACGCCGTCCCGCTCGAAGATCGACCGGTGGTAGTCGCGGTCCCACAGCGTGTTGGACAGCACGCCGACACGGATCCCCTTCTCGCGCAAGCCTTCCCACAGAGGGCGGATCTCCGGTGCCGTGATGGTGTGTGGCTCCCACAGGGCGCGGTATGCCGTGAGCGCCTCCTCGGCGCCCGGGTGGTCGTCCGTGACGCCGACCGACTCGAGCAGCTCGTGCAGACGTGCGCTGCCACACCCGCCGCGCCCGCGGCGCCACGCGGCGTCCTCGGCGGCGCAGATGGCCGCGACGAACGCGGCGTGCGCGTCGCCCGTGTGACCGAGCCCGGCGGCATACGCCCCCCACGTGGCGTGGAAGTCCACCTCGTGCCAGGGCGTGATGGTGCCGCCCCAGTCGAAGAGGACGGCCCGCACGGGCGGGACGGCCGTCACGAGCGCTCGACCTCCGCGGTGACCTCGGCGGTCAGGGCGGCGACGGCGTCGTCGACGGCGACCTCCCGGCGCTCGCCCGTGCGCCGGTCCTTGATCTCGACCGTGCCGTCGGCGAGGCCGCGACCGATGACGAGGATCGTCGGGATGCCGACGAGCTCGGAGTCCTTGAACTTCACGCCGGGGCTGACGCCCTTGCGGTCGTCGACGAGGACCGTGAGGCCCTGGATCTCGAGCTCGCGGGCGAGCTCCTCGGCCTTGACGAAGAGAACCTCGTCCTTGCCGGCGACGACGATGTGGACGTCGGCGGGCGCGAGCTCGCGCGGCCAGATGATGCCGGACTCGTCGTGGTTGCCCTCGACGACGCAGGCGACGGCCCGTGAGACGCCGACCCCGTAGGAGCCCATGACGACCGTGACGAGCTTGCCGTTCTGGTCGAGCACCTTGAGGTCGAGCGCCTCGGCGTACTTCGTGCCGAGCTGGAAGACGTGGCCCATCTCGATGCCGCGGGCCGTCGACAGCGTGTGGTCGCAGTTCGGGCAGGCGTCACCGGCGCGGACCTCGGCGGCCTCGATGATGCCGTCGGCCGTGAAGTCGCGGCCGGCGACGAGGTCGATGACGTGCTGGCCGGCGACGTTGGCACCAGTGACCCAGCGGCTGCCCTCGGCGATCCGGGGGTCGAGGAGGTAGCGGATGCCGGTCGTGCCCTCGAGCCCGAGCGCACCCGGGCCGATGTAGCCCTTGACGAGCGCCGGGTTGGCGGCGAAGTCGGCCTCGGTGAAGGCCTCCACCTCCGCCGGCTCGACCTGCGCGCCGAGGCGCTTCTCGTCGACCTCGCGGTCACCGGGGACGCCGATGGCGAGCGGCTCGCGGGTCCCGTCGGGCTGGACGAGCGTCACGACGACGTTCTTCAACGTGTCGCCCGCGGCCCACGGGCGGTCCTCGCGCGGGAAGCGCTCGTTGAGGTGCGCGACGAGCGTGTCGATGGTCGGGGTGTCGGGGGTGTCCTCGGCGTGCGCGGCGGGCACGCCGTCCCAGCCGACCGGGTCGGGGGTGGGCACGCGTACGGCCTCGACGTTGGCGGCGTAGCCGCAGCTCGTGCACCGCACGTAGGTGTCCTCGCCGACCTCGGCCGTCGCGAGGAACTCCTCACTCTTGCTGCCACCCATGGCGCCCGCCATCGCCTCGACGATGACGTAGTGGAAGCCGAGGCGGTCGAAGATGCGGACGTAGGCCTCACGGTGCAGCTGGTAGCTCTTCTCGAGACCTGCGGCGTCGACGTCGAAGGAGTAGCTGTCCTTCATGACGAACTCGCGGCCCCGCAGGACGCCGGCGCGCGGACGGGCCTCGTCGCGGTACTTCGTCTGGATCTGGTAGATCGAGAGCGGCAGGTCCTTGTAGGAGCTGTAGAGGTCCTTGACCGTGAGGGTGAACATCTCCTCGTGGGTCGGGCCGAGGAGGTGGTCGGCGCCCTTGCGGTCCTGGAGGCGGAAGATGTTGTCGCCGTACTCGGTCCAGCGACCGGTGGCCTCGAAGGGCTCCTTGGGCAGCAGGGCCGGGAAGAGCAGCTCCTGGGCGCCGATGGCGTCCATCTCCTCGCGGACGATCTTCTCGACGTTGCGGAGCACGCGCAGGCCGAGGGGCAGCCACGTGTAGACGCCGGGGCTGACCCGGCGCACGTAGCCGGCGCGGACGAGCAGCCGGTGGCTCGGGACCTCTGCGTCCGCCGGGTCCTCACGAAGGGTTCGCAGGAACAGGGACGACATGTGCAGGGCCACCGGGACTCCTCGAGTGGTGCAGGGTGCACGGCGCGGCGGGACCGGCGCGCGGGGTGCGGAACCCCGGCAGGATATCGGCCGCCCGTGATGTCCCGTTGGCCCGTGTCTTGTCCACTTCCCGTCCTGACCGGACAGGAACCGGTCACGGGCTTGACCGGCGAGTAGCCCCGCGTGTTCAGTGAGCCTGCCGGATCGGCAGGTGCGGTCGAACTCGTCCAGACATCGTGACGTCCTTGTGACAACACGACGGGGTGTTCGGCCACGCACGGGTGAACGGTGAGCAACAATCGGGGAGGGCGTTCGCGCCTCACGAAACACCACAAAGGAGTGTTGACGACCAGATGAGCGACCCCTCCATCCCGGCTCCTGGATCATCGGGTGCGGACCGCACCGGCGCCGCGGCCACCACCGCCGCGAACCCGCCCGGCAGCGTCATCCTCGAGATGCGGGACATCACCAAGGAGTTCCCCGGCGTCAAGGCGCTCTCGAACGTCTCCATGGCCGTCCGCCGCGGAGAGGTCCACGCGATCTGCGGGGAGAACGGCGCCGGCAAGTCGACCCTCATGAAGGTGCTCTCCGGGGTGCACCCCGCCGGCACCTACGACGGCGAGATCCACTTCGAGGGTCAGCTCTGCGAGTTCAACAACATCCGCGACAGCGAGCACGCCGGCATCGTCATCATCCACCAGGAGCTCGCGCTCATCCCGGAGATGTCGATCGCCGAGAACATCTTCCTCGGCAACGAGACGGCCAAGAGCGGCGTCATCAACTGGCTCTCGACCCGCGTCAAGGCGCGCGAGCTGCTCGCCCGCGTCGGCCTCGAGGAGGAGCCCGACACCAAGATCCGCGACATCGGCGTCGGCAAGCAGCAGCTCGTCGAGATCGCCAAGGCGCTGTCCAAGGACGTCAAGCTGCTCATCCTCGACGAGCCGACCGCCGCCCTCAACGAGGGCGACTCGCAGCACCTGCTCGACCTCATCGCGGGCCTGCGCTCCAAGGGCGTCACCTGCATCATGATCAGCCACAAGCTCAACGAGATCGAGCAGATCGCCGACTCCATCACCATCATCCGCGACGGCAAGTCGATCGAGACCCTCCGCGTCAAGGAGGACGGCGTCGACGAGAACCGCATCATCCGCGGCATGGTCGGCCGCGACCTCGAGTCGCGCTTCCCCGACCACACCCCCGACATCGGCGAGGTCTTCTTCGAGGTCCGGAACTGGACGGTGCGCCACCCGAGCGTCGCCGACCGCCTCGTCGCCAAGCACAGCGACTTCTTCGTCCGCCGCGGCGAGATCGTCGGTTTCGCCGGCCTCATGGGCGCCGGACGCACCGAGCTCATGCGCAGCCTCTTCGGTCGCTCCTACGGCACGTACGTCGACGGCACCATCCTCAAGGACGGCAAGGAGGTGCGGCTGCGGTCGGTCTCCGACGCCATCGACGCCGGCCTCGCCTACGTCACGGAGGACCGCAAGACGCTCGGTCTCAACCTCCTCGACGACATCAAGCGCACCACGGTCTCGGCACGGCTCTCGCGCATCACCCACGGCTTCGTCGTCGACGAGCGCGAGGAGTACAACTACGCCGAGTCCTACCGCAAGTCCTTGCGCACCAAGGCTCCCAACGTGGACGAAGGGGTCGCGAAGCTCTCGGGCGGCAACCAGCAGAAGGTCGTCCTCGCGAAGTGGCTCTTCACCGAGCCGGACCTGCTCATCCTCGACGAGCCCACGCGCGGCATCGACGTCGGCGCCAAGTTCGAGATCTACGGGATCATCCAGAGGATGGCCTCCGAGGGCAAGGGCGTCATCCTCGTCTCGTCCGAGCTCCCCGAGCTGATCGGCCTGTCCGACCGCATCTACACGATCGCCGAGGGCGCGGTCACCGGCGTGCTGTCCCGTGAGGAGGCCGACCAGGAGTCCCTGATGCGACTCATGACCCGGCGCACCCACGGGGGCTCCCAGGCGACCACGCGCGAGAGCGCCTGACCGGCGCCGAGACGCCGGACCCGACACCTCCCCCATCCACACCCGACACAGCCAGGACTGCACCCATGGACAAGGTCAAGAAGATCTTCGGTGGCGACACCCGTCAGCTCGGCATGATCTTCGCCCTCGTGGCGTTGATCATCTTCTTCCAGATCTGGACCGGCGGGCTGACGCTCACACCGGACAACGTCATCAACATCTTCCAGCAGAACTCCTACATCCTCGTGCTCGCCATCGGCATGGTGCTCGTCATCATCGCCGGCCACATCGACCTCTCCGTCGGCTCCGTCGCGGCGTTCGTCGGCATCTGCGTGGCCATCGCGATGCGTGACTGGAACCTCAGCTGGTGGATGGGCATCCTCCTCGGCCTCGCGATCGGCGCCCTCGTCGGCGCGTGGCACGGGATGTGGACCGCCTACGTCGGCATCCCGGCGTTCATCGTGACACTCTCGGGCATGCTCCTCTTCCGCGGCGCGAACCAGTACGTCGGCAAGTCCAACTCGGTGCCCGTCTCCGAGGACTTCCAGGTCATCGGCGGCGGATACCTCCCCGAGGTCGGTCCCAACACCGGCTACAACAACCTCACCGTCCTCATCGGCCTGCTGCTGGCCATCGGGATCGTCGTCGGCAGCCTCCGCAGCCGCCGCGCCCTCGTCAAGCTCGGCGCCGAGGTCGAGGAGGCGTGGGTCATGTGGGTGCGCCTCGGCCTCATCTGCGCCGCCATCATCGGGGCGACCCTGCTCTTCGGCTCCGGCCGGCCCGGCACGTCGTTCCCGATCGCCGGCATCATCCTCGCCGTCCTCGTCCTGGTCTACGGCTTCATCTCCAACCGCACGGTCATCGGCCGCCACATCTACGCCGTCGGCGGCAACCGGCACGCAGCCGAGCTCTCCGGTGTGAAGAGCAAGAAGGTCAACTTCCTCGTCATGATGAACATGTCGATCCTGGCGGCCCTCGCCGGCATGATCTTCGTGGCGCGCTCGACCGCCTCCGGCCCGTCCGACGGTGTCGGCTGGGAGCTCGACGCGATCGCGGCCGTCTTCATCGGTGGCGCCGCCGTCACCGGCGGAGTCGGCACCGTCGTCGGCTCCATCGTCGGAGGCCTCGTCATGGCCGTGCTCAACAACGGCCTGCAGCTGCAGGGCATCGGCGCCGACGCGACCCAGATGATCAAGGGCCTCGTCCTGCTCGTCGCCGTCGCCTTCGACGTCTACAACAAGTCGCAGGGCCGGGTCTCACTCCTCGGCATGCTGACCCGTGGCTTCCGGCGGGGCGGCACCGACGACGACTCCGCGGCGCCGCCGCCGCCCTCCGCGGCCACCGAGACGACTCCCGTCTCCGAGACCATCCGCCAGTCCAGCTGAGCCCCGGCTCGGCCCGACGAACACCCCAAGACCCACCCAAGCAACACCAAAGACCCGGTCAGGGCGCCCGCCCGCGACCGAGAGGGATCCGCGCTCCGCCCGGACGCGATGAGAGGAAAGAGAGCACATGCGTACCTTCACCAAGGTGCTGGGCGTCACGGCTGTGGCCGCCCTTGTTCTGACCGGTTGCGGTCGGAGCAGCGACACCGGCACGACGCCGGGCGCATCGAACGGCGGATCCGCTGCGGCGGGCTTCCCCGCCAACGCCGTCATCGGCGTCGCCCTGCCGCAGAAGACCTCCGAGAACTGGGTGCTCGCCGAGCAGCTGTTCAAGGACGGCCTGTCCGCCGCCGGCTTCCAGGGCGACGTCCAGTTCGCCAACGGCGGCGTGTCGGAGCAGCAGAACCAGATCTCGGCCATGGTCACCAAGGGCGCCAAGGTCATCGTCGTCGGCGCCATCGACGGCTCGCAGCTGGGCACCCAGCTCAAGGCCGCCAAGGACGCCGGCGCCATGGTCATCGCGTACGACCGTCTCGTGAAGAACACGCCCGCGGTCGACTACTACGTGGCCTACGACAACTTCAAGGTCGGCGAGCTGCAGGGCCAGGCCCTGCTCGACGGCATGGCCAAGAAGAAGCCGAACGGCCCGTACAACATCGAGCTCTTCGCCGGATCGCCCGACGACGCGAACGCCCAGGTCTTCTTCGACGGCGCCATGAAGGTGCTCAAGCCGAAGATCGACGACGGCACGCTCAAGGTCACGTCCGGCCAGAAGGACTTCAACCAGGTCGTCACCCAGGGCTGGAAGGCCGAGAACGCCCAGAAGCGCATGGACACGCTCCTCGCGGCCAACTACACGAGCGCTGCGCTCGACGGCGTCCTGTCGCCCAACGACACGCTGGCCCGCGCGATCATCACGTCGGTCAAGGCGGCCGGCAAGCCCGTGCCGATCGTGACCGGCCAGGACTCCGAGGTCGAGTCGGTCAAGTCGATCATGGCGGGTGAGCAGTACTCCACGATCAACAAGGACACCCGCAACCTCGTCAAGGAGACCATCGCCATGGTCTCCGCCCTCCAGAAGGGCCAGGCCCCGACGGTCAACGACACCAAGTCCTACAACAACGGTGTCAAGGTCGTCCCGGCCAACCTGCTCCCCCCGGTCATCGTGACCAAGGAGAACGCAGCCGAGGCCTACGCGAACGACCCGACGCTGGCCCCGCTCACCAAGTGAGCTGAGACCACCCGGTCACCGCACTCGGTGGAGGCCCGCCCCTTTCCAGGGGCGGGCCTTCGTCGTGCGTGGACGACCCCACCTCGCGCCGGGGACGAGGCGTAGCGTCGCGCCATGGCGGACGTCTACCTCCACGGTCACCACGCGAGCGTCCTCGCGTCGCACGGCGCGCGCACCGCCGCCGACTCGGCGGCCTACCTGCTCCCCCACCTGCACGACGGCCTGCAGGTCCTCGACGTCGGCTGCGGGCCCGGCACGATCACCCTCGACCTCGCCGGGGCCGTCGGCCCGTCGGGCGTGGTCGTCGGGATCGAGAACGTCGACGGTCCCCTCGAGCAGGCCCGCCGCCACGCGGCAGCGCGTGGCGACGAGCGCACCCGCTTCGAGCGCGCCGACGTCATGGCCCTTCCGTATGCCGCCGCGTCCTTCGACGTCGTCCACGCGCACCAGGTGCTCCAGCACCTCACCGATCCCGTGGGAGCGCTGCGCGAGATGGCTCGGGTCGCACGCCCCGGGGGCATCGTCGCGGTGCGCGACGTCGACTACGCCTCGATGGTGTGGCACCCGGCATCGCCGGGAATGACCCGCTGGCTCGACCTCTACCGCCACCTCGCACGACTCAACCACGCCGAGCCGGACGCCGGCCGCCACCTCGTCGCCTGGGCGCACGCCGCCGGCCTCACCCGGCTCACCCCGTCGGCGTCGCTGTGGACGTACGCGACGCCGGAGCAGTGCGCGTGGTGGGGCGGCACGTGGGCGCGTCGCACCCTCGAGTCGACGTTCGCGACCCAGGCGCTGGGGCGCGGGCTCACGACGGACGACGAGCTCGCGAGGATCAGCGCCGCCTGGCAGGCCTGGTCGACCCACCCCGACGCGTGGTTCGCGATGACCCACGCCGAGGTCATCGCCCACGTCTGACGGCCCCGCACGCGGCACGGAAACGGGCTCGCGACGGGCCGTCTCCTGCGCGAGAGTTGCCGTATGCCGCGCCCCACCAGGACGTTCACGCTCGTCACCGACCCCGCCGAGGCACAGGCGTGGTTCGCCGACCTCGTGTCGCGCGAGCCCGAGGCGCTCAGCGTCGTCGCGAGTGTGACGGAGGGTCTCGTCGTCGACCGGAACCGCTACCGCGGGCCCCGCTGGTGGGCGACCACCGACGGGTCGGGTGAGGTCGTCGGAGCGTTCATGCACACGCCTCCCCATCCGCTGCACATCGCGCTCGCCAGCGCCGACGAGGCCCGCGACCTCGCAGCCCTGCTCGTGGCCCAGCGCGACGTGCTGCCCGGCGTCGGCGGCCAGCGTGGCCCGGCCGAGGCCTTCGCCACGGAGTGGGTCGCGCGCACGGGAGCGACGTCGCGGGTCGCCATGGAGGTGGGCCGCTTCGACCTGCCGACCCGGCCGCACGTGCCCTTCCAGGTGAGCGGCTCCTTCCGGCTCGCGACGGAGGCCGACACCGCCCTCGTCGACGACTGGCACCAGCGGTTCGTCGAGGCGATCGACGGCGTGGCACGGGTCGTCCCGTCGCTCGACCGGCACGTCGCCTCCGGACGGGTCGGGCTCTGGGAGGACGCCGGGCGCGCGGTGTCGATGGCGTACGCCTCCACGGCCAACGGCGGAGTCACCCGGATCTCGGGGGTGTGGACCCCGCCGGACCTGCGCGGGCGCGGCTACGCGAGTGGAGTCGTCGCGGCGCTCAGCGCCGATCGCCTCGACGCGGGCGAGAGCTGCATGCTCTACACCGACCTCGCCAACCCGACGTCGAACGCCATCTACACGGCGATGGGGTATCGCCGCGTCGGTGACAGCATCAGCATCGCGTTCGGCGCGCGGGTCTGACGCCTCAGCGCATCACTCCCCCGGCGCGCAGCGCCGTGCGGATCATCGGCCACTGGAGCGGAAGCCGCGCGACGGTCGCGGCGAGGTAGCCCTGCCGCTTCGCGTCGTCCGGCTTCCGGTCGAGGCGACGCTTGGCCTGGCCCGTCATCGTGACGTTCGCCGGGAAGACCGCGACGAGAAGGGCCGCTGACGCGAGACCGGCCGCGCGACGCGTGCGAGGGATGAACAGCCCCACGGCACAAGCGATCTCGAGCGCGCCCGAGGCATACACGAGTGCGCGGCGTGACGGAAGCTGCCTCGGCACCATCGCCTCGAAGGGCTCGGGCTTGACGAAGTGCATCGTGCCCGAGGTGAGGAAGAGACCGGCGAGGGCGATGGCGTCCTTGCCGAGCGGGGCGTTCGTCGCGGTCTTCATGAGCCCCACCCTAGGCCGGGCTCTCGAGGACGCTAGAGCAGCACCGTCGTGAACGACCCGACCTCGCGGAAACCGCAGCGTTCGTACGTCGCTCGGGCCGCGACGTTGAAGTCGTTGACGTAGAGCGACACCTCGTCGGCCAGGCCCGACAGCACCTGCTCGACGACGCTCGCCATGGCGGGCACCGAGAGACCCTGTCCGCGCAGTCGAGGGTGGAGCCAGACCCCCTGGACCTGGGCGCAGCCGAGGGCGAGCGAACCGACGTCGGCCTTGAAGACGACCTCGCCGTCCTCGATCTTGACGAAGGTGTGGCCGGCGCGGACCAACGCGGCGATGCTCGCCCGGTAGCCGCGGTCGGAGCCGAAGTAGGGCGGGTAGCCGATCTCCTCGGTGAACATGTGCGCCGCGGCGGGCAGGACGAGGTCGACCTCGTCCATCCGGGCCGGGCGCACTCCCGGATCGAGGCTCAGGCCGAGCGTCGAGGGACGCGTGCGCGTCGTCAGCAACGGCTGGTGGGTGCGGATCGCGCGAACGGGTCCCCACGTGGGGCCGAGCCGGTCCCACAGGCCGACGACCTGCCCGCTCGGGCCGAAGATCGAGGCGCACTGACGACGCATCCTGCTGATCCGCGACGCGACGGCCGCGACGCCGTCGTCGTCGAGCTCCACCGGCACGACGTTGGCGCTGACCCAGGCGAGGCCGCGCAGCTCACCGTCACCCCAGTGCCCGAGGAGCGCGCCCGGGGACGTGCGCAGCGATCCCTCGACGATGCGGGCGGCGACGAAGGCGTTGGCCACCCGGTCACGCGCGCACACCTCGAGCGCGGCGTCGTGGTCGGCCACCGACAGCGGTCGCACAGGGAGGCGTTGGCGGAGCACCACCCAAGAGTGCCCGTCTGCGGCCCGGGTGTCACCCCGGCGCGCCTCACGAACGCGTCACGACCACCGTGACGGGCGGCTCCCGGCAGCCCCTCAGCCGCTCAGGGCGAGGTCTCAGCGTGGCGAGACGAGGACGGGCCGCTCGAGGTCGGTGTTGTCCAGCACCCACGTCGCACGGGCCCGGGGGTCGGCAGCCGCGAGGTAGAGGCGCTGGCCCTCGACGTAGCGGCGGTTCGACGCCGCCTCCGGGTCGGGGTCGTGTCCGTCCCCGAAGCGGGCGTTGCCGCGGGGCACCGAGACGGCGAAGGGCACCTCGACCCACACCGCGGCGTCCCAGACGTCGGCGAGCTCCGGCCGCTGGAGGAAGATCCCGTCGACGAGCAGCACCGTGGCGGGCCTGACTGCGACGGGGGCGGGCCGCACCGGCTCGTCGGCCTCGACGTCGTTGACGGCCGGGGTCACCGGTTCGCCGCCACGGAAGGGCTCGACGACGGCGCGCCGGAACGCGTCGTAGTCGTATGAGTCCTCGTAGAAGGTCTCCGGCCCGCGACCCCGCGCGATGCGCTCGGCCCGGGGGCGGTGGAATCCGTCGATGGAGACGCGCAGCACGTCGCGCGCGGCGTCGAGTCCGCCGATCACCTCAGCGAGCTGGTCGGCGAGGACCGTCTTGCCGGCACCGTCGAAACCGTCGACCGCCACGGCGACGCGCTCACCGGGGCGCAGCGCGACGACACGCTCGGCGAGGTCGCGCAGGACGGCATACCGCTCGGTCGAGCGGACGGGCCCGCGCACCTCAGCTGACGGTGACGCTCGGGGCCCCGGCCGACTCCTCGTCGACCGGCTCGCCCATCTCCTCGGCGAGGCGCATGGCCTCCTCGATGAGCGTCTCGACGATCTGCGCCTCGGGGACGGTCTTGATGACCTCGCCCTTGACGAAGATCTGGCCCTTGCCGTTGCCGGAGGCGACCCCGAGGTCGGCCTCGCGGGCCTCCCCCGGGCCGTTGACGACGCAGCCCATGACGGCGACGCGCAACGGGACCGTCATGCCCTCGAGGCCGGCGGTGACCTGGTCGGCGAGCGTGTAGACGTCGACCTGGGCGCGGCCGCACGACGGGCACGAGACGATCTCGAGCTTGCGCGGGCGCAGGTTGAGGCTCTGGAGGATCTGGATGCCGACCTTGACCTCCTCGACCGGCGGGGCCGAGAGCGAGACGCGGATCGTGTCGCCGATGCCCCGCGAGAGGAGGGCGCCGAAGGCCGTCGCCGACTTGATCGTGCCCTGGAACGCGGGGCCGGCCTCGGTGACGCCGAGGTGGAGGGGCCAGTCGCCGCGCTCGGCGAGCAGCTCGTAGGCGCGCACCATGATGACCGGGTCGTTGTGCTTGACCGAGATCTTGAAGTCGTGGAAGTCGTGCTCCTCGAACAGGCTCGCCTCCCAGACCGCCGACTCGACGAGCGCCTCGGGCGTCGCCTTGCCGTACTTCTCCATGATCCGCTTGTCGAGGCTGCCCGCGTTGACGCCGATGCGGATGGAGACGCCGGCGTCCTTGGCCGCCCTGGCGATCTCCTTGACCTGGTCGTCGAACTGGCGGATGTTGCCGGGGTTGACGCGCACGGCCGCACAGCCGGCGTCGATGGCTGCGTAGACGTACTTCGGCTGGAAGTGGATGTCGGCGATGACCGGGATCTGGCTCTTGCGCGCGATGGCCGGCAGTGCGTCGGCGTCGTCCTGGCTCGGGCAGGCCACCCGCACGATGTCGCAGCCCGAGGCGGTGAGCTCGGCGATCTGCTGGAGGGTCGCGTTGATGTCGGTCGTCGGCGTCGTCGTCATCGACTGCACCGAGACCGGGAAGTCGCTCCCGACACCGACCTTGCCGACCTGGATCTGGCGGGTCTGTCGCCGCGGGGCGAGGACCGGCGGGGGCAGGGGCGGCATACCGAGGGAGACGCTCATGGCGCCATTATGTCGCGCCACGCCGAGGCGGGAGCCGGGGAGGTGACGCGACCGGGCGCGCGGGGCCCGAGCAGACCGTCCCGTATGGCGTCCGGCGCACTCGCACGGGCCCGGCATCCGCGGCCGGCTCAGCCGAAGAGCTTGATCGGCTTGACGATGTCGGCGTAGATGAGCAGCACCGACATGGTGATGAGCACGAGGCTCATGCCGTAGGCGATGGGCAGCCCCTTGGCGACGTCGACGAAGCCGGGGTCGGGACGGTGGCGCAGTCGCGCCCAACCCCGCTTGATCGCCTCCCAGACGGCCCCGGCGACGTGACCTCCGTCAAGCGGCAGCAGCGGCACGAGGTTGAAGACGAAGAGCGCGAGGTTGAGCGAGGCGATGAGCAGGATCAGCTGGGCCAGCTTGACCCAGTTGCCGCCCTCGTCGGCCGGGATGTCGAGCGCCGCGACCTCGCCGCCGATGCGCCCAACGCCGACGACCGAGATGGGTCCGTTGGGATCGCGCTCCTGGGTGCCGAAGGCGGCCTGGACGACACCCGTCATCTTCTCGGGGATCTTGACGATGATCGAGGCGGTGTCGACGAGGCGGTCCCAGACGAAGCCCGGCGCCTGGGCGATCGGGGTGCGGACGAGCTCCTGGCCGGGCGTGATGCCCGCGAAGCCCATCGAGGCGAGGACGGGCTTGCCGTCCTTGGCGACGGGGTTGCCCTGGTCGTCGTAGGTGGCGCGCTCGAGGACGGCGGGCGTGATCGCGATCGTGACCTGCTGACCGCCGCGCTCGACGACCCACGCCATCGTGGCGCCCTTGCTGTCGCGGATGGCAGCGGTGACCTGGTCCCACGTGCTGACCTGCTTGCCGTCGACGGAGAGGATGCGGTCGCGCTCCTGCAGGCCCGCGGCCTTGGCCGGCGCGACGGGGTCGCCCGGCTTGCACGCCGGCTGCGGCACCTGCAGCGTCGGGGCCGTGGTCGGCACGCACGCCGAGAGCAGCCCGACCTTGGGGGCCACCTGCGGCAGGCCGTAGAGCGTGATGACGCCGGTGATGAGGACGAACGCGATGATGAGGTTCATGACCGGCCCGCCGAGCATGATGACGATCTTCTTGCCGGGGCTCAGCTTGTAGAAGACGCGATCCTCGTCGCCGGGCTTGACCTCCTCCATCGAGTCGGCCCGGGCCTGGTCGACCATCTGGCTGAACCGGCCGGTCGAGAGGGTGCGCAGCTCACCGGGCTTGTCGCCGGGGCGGGGCGGGAGCATGCCGATCATCCGGACGTAGCCGCCGAGCGGGATGGCCTTGATGCCGTACTCGGTCTCGCCGCGCTTGCGTGACCAGACCGTCGGGCCGAAACCGACCATGTACTGGGTCACCTTGACCCCGAACTTCTTGGCCGGCACGAGGTGGCCGATCTCGTGCAGCGCGATGCTGAGCGCCACGCCGACGACGACGACCAGGACCCCTAGGAAGAACAGCACCCATCCATTGTCACATCGACTCCCTGTGATTCATGCGTCGACGGGTTCACCGGTCACCGGTGACCGGGACACCGCGGGACCCTTGGCCTACCCGGTGATGGAGCGGCGGGCGGCGGCGCGTGCCCAGGTGTCGGCGCCGAGGACGTCGTCGAGCGTGAGGTCGGTGACCCCGGAGGCCGGCTCGGCGGCATACTCGTCCACGACGTGCGCGACGGTGTCGACGATGTCGACGAAGCCGATGCGGCCCTCGTGGAAGGCGTCGACGGCGATCTCGTTGGCGGCGTTGTAGACGGCCGGCCACGTGCCCCCGGCCTCCCCCACGCGGCGGGCGAGGGCGACGGCCGGGAAGGCCTCGTCGTCGAGCGGCTCGAACTCCCACGACTGTGCCTGCGTCCAGTCGACGGGGACGTCGGCGTCGGCGATGCGCTCGGGCCAGGACATCCCGAGGGCGATCGGCACGAGCATCCGCGGCGGACCGGCCTGCGCGATCGTCGAGCCGTCGACGAACTCGACCATCGAGTGGATCATCTGCTGCGGGTGGACGACGACGTCGATGCGCTCGAAGGGGATGTCGAAGAGCAGGTGGGCCTCGATGACCTCGAGCCCCTTGTTGACGAGCGTGGCGGAGTTCGTCGTGATGACGCGACCCATCGAGAAGTTCGGGTGCGCGAGGGCCTGCTCCGGCGTGACGTCCGCGAGCTCGGCGCGCGAGCGGCCGCGGAACGGGCCACCGCTGGCGGTGACGACGAGCCGACGCACCTCGTCGGCGCCGCCGCCGCGCAGGCACTGGGCGATCGCCGAGTGCTCGCTGTCGACGGGCACGATCTGCCCCGGGGCCGCGAGCGCCTTGACGAGGGGGCCGCCGATGATGAGCGACTCCTTGTTGGCGAGCGCGAGCGTCGTGCCGGCGCGCAACGCGGCGAGGGTGGGCTCGAGGCCGATGGCCCCGGTGATGCCGTTGACGACGACGTCGGCCTCGCGCGCGGCGAGGGCTGTGCTCGCCTCAGGGCCGACGAGCAGCTCGGGGTCGTATGCCGTCACGCCGGCCGCGTCGCACGCGCGCGCGAGTGCTGTGGCGAGCTCGTCCTGCGTCCCGCTCGCCACGGCCACGACGGGCACCCGGAGCCCAACGGCCTGCTCGGCGAGCAGGTCGAGGTTGGAGCCCGCGGAGAGACCGACGACCTCGAAGCGGTCGCGGTTGCGCCGGACGAGGTCGATGGCCTGCGTGCCGATCGAGCCGGTCGAGCCGAGCAGGACGATGCGGCGGGGACGCGAGGGCGTGTCAGTCACCCCGGCATTCTCGCGCAGGCCCCGGTGTGGCGCGTCAGTCGGTCACCCCCCTGGCCCGGAGCAGCTCGTCGCGCTTGAAGGCGTAGGCGACGGCCCACGTCATGCGCAGGCGGTACATCCGGATGTCGTCGCCCCACGACCACGGGCTGCTGCCGTAGTGCGAGGTCCAGTGGGCCTCGACCTCGTCGCGCTCCGGTCCGGGGGCCATGAGGTCGGCGTAGCCGTGGCTGAAGAGGGCGAGGTCCTCCCCGTCCACATGGGCGACGCTGACCGCCGGGCGCGTCTCGAGGTGTTTCGCCTTGGCCGACGAGCCGGCGGTGCTGAAGGTCCACGTGCCGTGGAGGAAATGGCCGTCGAGGGCGCTGATGCGCGGCTCCCCCGCCGCCGTGACGGTGGCCACGGAGAGCACCTTCATGCCGGTCAGCAGCGCGACGAGCTGCTCGGCGGTGAGGGTGCGGTCGTCGTTGATGATGCTGCGCAGGTGACCCGTCGCCCCGGCGTGCGAGGCGTCGAGCAGGCCCTGGAGCGCGGCTGTCTCCTCAGGTGTCTCGAGCATCCTCCGACGCTAGCGCCGAGCACCGACGACGGACCTGACCGTCCTTGCTGTCCGGGAGCTCGACCTCACCACCACGTGGCCTCGCTCGCGGCGTAGAAGCCGTCGTCGGTCCACATCCGCCACGGCCCGACGTCGTAGCCGGCGGCGGGCGCCGCGACGTGGGGCGGCGGGAGCAGGACGCTCGACGGCACCGACGTGCGGGCGGCCACGGCGGGCGAGGCGCCCGCCACGGCGCCCGGTGCCGACGCCCCGGGGTTCACGGGCGGCGGCGCGTGCCCCGTCGGCGCGCCCGACGGAGGCGGTAGGTCCGGCGCCTGTCCCGGCGGCAGGAAGCCGGTGCTCGGGTCACGCTGCGGGACGACGCCGGCCTCGGCGAGGTTCTTGACGACGGCGAGACGGGTGGCCATGAGCGCGGCGATCCCGGAGCCGTCGACGACGCGACCGGGCCCGGCGGGGAGCCAGCCCGTGAAGGTCTCGGTGAGACGGGCGCCGAGCTGGCACGGCTCGACCGTCGTGACGACATCGGCCTCGTGGGAGGAGGTGAGGTCCCGCTCGACGGTCCGGCCGGGCTCCGACGAACCGACGACGAGCGAGACCGAGCCGGCCCGACGCCCGTCGTCGTGGCGGTGGACCGCGAGCACGTGCTCGCGTCCGGGCTCGTCGGCGAGCTCGAGGCGAACGAGCTGCTCGAGCGAGGGCTTGAGCAGCTGCTCGGACGACGGCTGCTCGAGCAGCTCGCGAAGTCGGTCCGGGGCGACGGCGATCTCGATCGAGGCCGTCTCGTGCACGGGCATGACCCCCGGACCGCCGGCCGTGGCGACGCCGTGTCCGACGAAGCCGCTCGCCATCGCCTCCTCCACCGGCCCGTCGGACGTCGGGTCCGCCGTCCGGCCACGCGGCGTCCCGTCGACGTCCGCCTTGAGCCCGAGCAGCGCCCGCGCCATCCAGGCCCGGGCGAACTCCGCCACGGGGTCGGTGGGCGCGAGCCCGTCGAGCCGCTGGGCGACGACGCAGCCGCTGTCGAGCGGCTCGACCGTCGTCGTCAGGGTGAGCGCCGTCGCGCCGTCGGCCGACCGGGACACGACCTGGACCCCGTGCTCGACGGCGACGACCGTGCTGAGCCCGACCCAGAGCCGGCCGTTGGACCGCCTCCACACCCCGGCGAACTCGGGCAGCCCGGCCGGGCCCGGGGCGCGGAGGGCGACGACCCGCACGCAGTCGACGCCGAGCTCGGCCCCCGGCCCGGGTGCGACGAGATGCGGCCAGACCTGCTCGGGCGGGCGCTCGATGAAGACCCGGTGGCCGACGTCGCGCGCGACCACCGCCGGTGGCGGCTCGTCACGGCGACCGCCCCGCTCACCGAAGAGGCCGCGCAGAAGGCTCACGAGCGGCAGTCTCCCGCAGCGGCGCGGCGCCGTCAGAGGATTGGTGCCTTTGCCTCCTCGGGCATGATGGCGACGTGAAGACGCTCGGCTCGCGCCAGGTCCTCCTCGGCGTGCTCGCCGTGGCCCTCGTCGTGCTGGCGTGGGTCGTCGTGCGCGCCGCACAGGGGCCCGCCACACCCGCCGGACCCTCGGCGAGGGACACGACGGCGAGCGGGCCCTCGGTGAGCGGCAGCGAGACGGCCGGCGACACCGACCCCGTGTCGGGGCTGCCCTGGGTCGACGAGTCCGCCCTGCCCCAGCAGGCCCGCGAGATCCTCGCCCTGATCCGCGCCGGCGGCCCCTTCCCCTACCCCCGCAGCGACAACAGGACCTTCTCCAACCGCGAGCGGATCCTGCCGCCGCGGGCGAGCGGCTACTACCGCGAATTCACGGTCATGACACCGGGATCCGCCGACCGCGGGGCCCGGCGCATCATCACCGGGAGCAGTGGCGAGCGATACTGGACCGACGACCACTACGCGTCGTTCAGCCGGATCAGGGAGGGCACGTGACGACGTTCCTGGGTCGGCACTGCGAGGCCGACGACCACATCGCGCAGCTCGTCTGGCTCGGGCACGACGTGCGCGTCGTCTCGGGCGGGGACGACAGGGCCGGCGTGCTCGACGCCTTCGCGTCGGGGCTCGAGCTGCCCGACTGGTTCGGGCACAACTGGGACGCCCTCCTCGACGCGCTGCGCGACCTCGACGGCGTCCGCGGCGTGCCGATCGAGCTCGTCTGGGACCACGCGGCCACCCTCCGCGAGCGTGACCGCGGGGCCTACGACACCGTCGTCGAGATCCTCGAGCAGGTCGCCGACGAGCGCGACGACCTCCACGTCACCGTCATCACCCGCTAGCCGACGGGCCGGCCGGGCTCCCGTATGCCGGCACGCCACCCCGCGCGCGACGGCGCGGGCGCGCGGACGCCACGGGACGGCATACGCCATCGTGTGGGACGGCTCAGGAGACGAAGACCCGGTCGTCGATGAGCCGCTCGGTGACCTCCTGGCCCTCCGTGTGGAAGCGGCCGTGCTCGAAGTCCTTGGCGAACTCGAGCTCGACGTGGGCCTTGCCGTGGCGGTTCTTCTCGACGCTGACGACCGACCAGCCACGGAAGCGCTGGATGTTGCCGAGGTTGTAGACGAGGTGCTCGCGCGAGACGACGTCGACCTTGTCGTTGACGATGAGGACGACGTCGGCCTCGAAGGCCAGCGCCGACGACCCACGCAGGTCGTGGGTGCGCATCCGGTGGCCGGAGGCGAGCGCCGCCTTGTCGGCCGCCGAGATGGCGACGACCGGCACCCTCGCGGACAAGGCGAGGTCCTTGAGCCCCTCGGCCACCGCGGTGATGCGCTCGTCCTCGTCGGCGCGGTCGGCAGGCACCTTCTGGATGTAGTCGAGCAGCACGAAGGGCGCCTGGCCGGTGGCCTCCGTGACGCGGTCGACCGTCTCGCCGACGGCGGCCAGCGTCGTCGTCGCGCCGGACGACTCGTGGATCTGGAGACGGTCACCGTAGCTGCCGAGCGCCGCGAGGGCCCGGTGGCCGCCGGGCAGGCTGCCGAGGACGGTGTCGAGCGAGCCGCCGTGGTCGGCCGTCTCGAGCGCGCGCCGCACGTCGATGACCCCGGCCACCTCGCCCGGGTCGCCCTCGGCGGCCTCCATCGAGATGAGCCGTTCGAGCAGCGTGTGGCTCTCGTGCTCGTAGGACAGGACGAGAGCGCTGGCTCCGGCGGCGACGACGTTGCGGGCCAGCTGGAGGCCGATCGTCGTCTTGCCGTGGCCGGCCGGGCCCCCGAGCAGGACGAGCTCACCGGAGCGCAGGCCACCGGTCAGGACGGCGTCGAGCGCCGGGAAGCCGGTGGCCCAGACGCGCGCACCGGCCGGCGACCCGCGTCGCAGGACGTCGTCGGTCTCGCTGAGCAGGGCGCCGAGCGGGCGCAGGGATCCCGCGTCGCGGGGGCCGGCTGGTGTCACCATGCGCAGATTGCACCACAGGGCGACCGCGCGCCGGGCCGGTTCGGTGAATGTCCCGGGGCGCGAGGGCCGCTGGCCGAGCGGTCTGTCAGAGGGCGATGCCGACGTACTTCGTCTCGAGGTACTCGTCGATGCCCTCGAAGCCGCCCTCACGCCCGACGCCGGACGCCTTGACGCCGCCGAAGGGGGCCGCCGGGTTGGAGACGATGCCCTGGTTGACGCCGACCATGCCGTACTCGAGCGCCTCGCTCATCGTGATGGCTCGCGAGAGGTCCTGGGTGAAGAGGTAGGCGACGAGGCCGTACTCGGTGTCGTTGGCGAGGCGGATGGCCTCGGCGTCGGTGCGGAAGGTCGTGACCGGCGCGACCGGTCCGAAGATCTCCTCGCGGGCCATGTCGGCGTCGGTCGGCACGTCGGCGAGGACGGTCGGGCTGTAGAACCAGCCGGCGCCCTTCGGTGCCGAGCCGCCCACGAGGACCTTCGCGCCCTTGGCGACGGCGTCGTCGACGAGCGCCGACACCTTGTCGCGGGCCTTCTCGTCGACGAGGGGGCCGACGTCGACGCCCTTCTTCGTGCCCTTGCCGAGCGTCAGCGCGCCCATCCGGCGGGCCAGCCTGGCGCTGAACTCGTCGGCGAGCGACTCGTGGACGTAGAAGCGGTTGGCCGCGGTGCACGCCTCGCCCATGTTGCGCATCTTGGCGAGCATCGCGCCGTCGACGGCTCGGTCGAGGTCGGCGTCCTCGAAGACGAGGAACGGGGCGTTGCCGCCGAGCTCCATCGAGACCCGCAGGATGCCTTGCGACGCCTGCTCCATGAGCGAACGCCCCACGGGCGTCGAGCCCGTGAAGGTCAGCTTGCGCAGGCGCGGGTCGCGGATGAGCGGCTCCATGACGTCGCCCGTCGTCGCGTGCGTCGTCATGACGACGTTGAGGACGCCGTCGGGCAGCCCGCACTCGCGGAGCAGCTCGGCCAGGGCGAGCATCGTCAGCGGTGTCTGGCTGGCCGGCTTGACGACCATGGTGCAGCCGGCCGCGATGGCCGGGCCGATCTTGCGGGTGCCCATCGCCAGCGGGAAGTTCCACGGCGTGATCATCAGGGTCGGGCCGACGGGCTGCTTCATCGTCATGAGCCGGGTCGCGCCGTTGGGGGCCGTCGACCAGCGACCCGAGATGCGCACGGCCTCCTCGGAGAACCAGCGGAAGAACTCGGCGCCGTAGGCGACCTCACCACGGCTCTCGGCGAGCGTCTTGCCCATCTCGAGGGTCATGAGCATCGCGAACTCCTCCGCGCGCTCGGTGATTTTCTCGTATGCCGCCCGCAGCAGCTCGCCGCGGTCGCGCGGCGCCGTGCGGGCCCAGTCGGCCTGCGCCGCCACGGCGGCGTCGAGGGCGGCCCGGCCGTCGGCGACCGAGGCCGCCGCGACGTGGGTCAGCACCCGGCCGCTCGACGGGTCGTCGACCGCGATGGTCTGGCCGTCGCTGCCGTCGCGCCACTGCCCGCCGATGAGCAGGCCCTTGGGCACCGCGTCGATCACTGACTTCTGCGTCACCGCTGCCATGCCTGAACCCTAGTCCTCGTTGGTGATTCGTCATGTGTCGGGCGCCCGCCCCGGGTCCAGCCGTCAGCGGTCGTCGAGACCCCACGGGGATCCGTAGCCCTCGGGCTTGGGTGCCGCGAGCAGGTCGAGGAACGGGACGGCGTCGAACGCCTCGGGACCGAGCACGCCCGCCCCCTTCCAGGTGCCCCGAGCCAGCAGCTCGAGGGCGACGACGGGGTTGACCGCCGTCTGCCAGACGACGCACTGCGCGCCGTAGGCCGCCATCGTCTCGGCGTTGTCGACGACGTGGTAGAGGTACGTGCGCCTGGGCTGACCGTCCTTGCCGGTGCCGGTCACAAAGAGGCCGGCACACGTCTTGCCCGTCATCCGGGGTCCGATCGTGGCGGGGTCCGGCAGCGCCGCCGCGACGACGTCACGGGGCGAGACCTGCACGCCCTTGACGGTGATCGGTTCGGTCCGGTCGAGGCCGAGCGTGTGGAGCACCTTGAGGATGCCGATGAACTCGTCGCCGAGGCCGTACTTGAAGGTGACCCGCTTGGCGTCGACCCAGCGCGGCATGAGGAGCACCTCCTCGTGCTCGACGTTGACGCACTCGACCGGCCCGATGCCCTCCGGGAAGTCGAAGACCTCGGGTTCGCTGAAGGGCGCGGTGGTGAACCAGCCGCGGTCCTTCTCCCACACGACGGGAGGGTTGAGGCACTCCTCGATCGTCGTCCACATCGAGAAGCTCGGTGCGAAGATCTCGTGGCCGTCGTCGTCGTGCACGACGAGGTTGGCACCGTCGCGCGTGCCGAGCTCGTCGATCTCGTCGAAGAGGTGGTCGGCCGCACACCGCGCGAAGACGTCGGAGAGCCCTGGCTCGACGCCGATCCCGACGAGCGCGAGGCGGCCGTCGGCCTCCCACTCCCCCGCCACGGCGAACTGCTCGTCGCCGAGCATGACGCCGACCTTCTCGTAGGGCTGCTCGGGGTGACGCTGCGACAGGCTCATCGCCATGTCGAGGTAGTCGGCCCCGGCGGCCTTGGCGCCGTGGAAGATCGGCATGTTGAACTTCGGGTCGACGGCGTTGAAGACGTGCGTCGCCGCGTGCTCCCGGGCCAGCGCCGTCACGGCCTCGGCCGACGAGGCGTCGACCTGGGCGGCGACGAAGCGCGACTCGCCCGGGTGCTGCCCGGCCACGGCCGCCACGGTGCGCTCGGCACGCGTCACGTCGTAGTCGGCGACGACCCAGCGCTCGAAGAAGCCACGCTCGGCGGCGATGCGCGCGGCGGCGTCACCGACCCCGCCGGAGCCGATCATGAGGACACGCATGGGCGTTCAGGCCACCTGACGGTTGCGCCGCTTGCCGATGACCTGGCCGGTCACGACGAACAGCAGGGCGAGGAGGAACATGACGGTGCCGATGACGTACACCTGCACGGGGACGCCGCGAGCCGTCGCGCCCCAGACGAACATCGGGAACGTGATCGAGCTCGGGCTCGCGTTGAAGTTGGTGATGATGTAGTCGTCGAAGCTGAGCGAGAACGCCAGCAGCGTGCCTGCGGCGATGCCCGGGGCCGCGAGCGGCAGGGTGACGCGGAGGAACGTCTGGGTCGGGTTGGCACCGAGGTCGGCCGCCGCCTCCTCGAGCTTCGGGTCGAGCGTGGCGACGCGGGCCTTGACGGCCACGACGACGAACGACACGCAGAACATGATGTGCGCGATGAGGATCGCGCCCTCGCCGGAGGGCACTCCCAGGGCGAGGAAGAGCGTCAGCAGGCTCGAGCCCATGACGACCTCGGGCGTGGCCATCGGCATGAAGATGAGCAGGTTGGTCGCCGAGCGGCCCCGGAACCGGTAGCGCCCGAGCGCGAACGCGATCATGGAGCCGAGGATCGCCGCCGTGATCGACGCGATGAGCCCGATCTGCAGGCTCAGCCCGAGCGACTCGCAGATGCCCTGCGTGCCACACGGGTTGGTCCACGCCGCGGTCGAGAACTCGTTGAAGCTGTAGTTGAACTTGCCCTTCGGCTCGTTGAAGGAGAAGACCGCCACGACGATGTTGGGCACGAGCATGTAGACGAGGACCGCGAGCGCGGCGAAGGCGATGAGGTGCCTCTTGATCCAGGCCATCAGAGCAGTTCCTCCGTTCCGGCCTTGCGGACGTAGATGGTCACCATCGTCACGATGGTCAGGAGCATGATGAACGACAGGGCCGCGGCCAGCGGGTAGTCGAGCACCCGGAGGAACTGGGCGTCGATGACCGACCCGAGCATCGTCGTCTGCGTGTTGCCGAGCAGGCGAGCGTTGATGAAGTCACCGGCCGCCGGGATGAAGGTCAGCAGCGTGCCGGCGACGACGCCGGGAAGGGACAGCGGCCAGGTGACCTTGCGGAACGTCTGCCACGGCGACGCGTAGAGGTCGCCGGCCGCCTCGAGCAGCCGTGGGTCGAGGCGCTCGAGCGAGGTGTAGAGCGGCAGGATCATGAACGGCAGGAAGTTGTACGTCAGTCCCATGATCACCGCGAACTGCGAGAACAGCAGCGAGTCGTTGCTCGTCAGGCCCACGGCCTGCAGCAGGTCGGTGATGTGCAGCTTGCGCGCCCACTGGGTGATGAACCAGTCGTCGGACAGGATGGTGCGCCAGGCCAGCGTGCGGATGAGGAAGCTCGTGAAGAACGGGGCGACGACGAGCACGAGGACGACGTTCTTCCAGCGTCCGGCCTTCTGCGCGATGAAGTACGCCAACGGGTAGCCGAGCAGCAGCGCGAGGACCGTCGCGGTCCCCGCGTAGAGCAGCGACCGGACCATCTGCGGCCAGTACTGCTGGAAGGCGTCGACGTAGATGCCGACGTTGCCCGTGAACACGTAGCCGTCGTCGACGTTCCCCTCCTGCAGGGACTGCGACCCGAGCGTGATCATCGGCAGGACGAAGAACACGACGAGCCACAGCATCCCGGGCAGGAGCAGGGCGTAGGGCACCCAGTTGCGCCGCTTCCGCGGCTCGGCCAGGGGTCTGGCCGCCGGTGGCGCGCTCGTGGGCGGGGCCGGAAGGACCCCGGACTCAGCCATGCTCGTCCACCAGCTCCGCACCGGCCTCGGCGTCCTGCGACGCGTCGAGGGCGAACCCGTGCGTCGCGGCCCACGAGACGGTGACGGTCTCCCCGAGCGTGGCCCGCGCCGTGCCGTCGTTCTGCTGGACGACCGTCAGCTCCTGGCGCCACGGCATCTCGACGATGTACTGCGTGGCCACGCCGGTGAAGGAGACGTCCCGCACGATGCCGCGCAGCCGGTTGGGACCACCGGCCTCGCCGAGACGCAGCTTCTCCGGGCGCACGCCGAGCCACACGTCGGTCACGCCGTCGGGCAGGTGCTCACGGGACACCTCGAGGTCGGTGTCGTGGCTGCGCACGCGGACCACGCCGTCGTCGGACGGCCCACCGAGCACCTGGGCCCTCAGCAGGTTGGACTGGCCGAGGAAGTTCGCGACGAAGGTCGACCGCGGCATCTCGTAGAGCGTCGCGGGGTCGCCGAGCTGCTCGAGCCTCCCGGCGTTCATCACGGCGATCCGGTCGGCCATCGTCATGGCCTCCTCCTGGTCGTGCGTGACGTGGATGAACGTCAGCCCGACCTCCTGCTGGATCCGCTTGAGCTCGATCTGCATCTGGCGTCGCAGCTTGAGATCGAGGGCTCCGAGCGGCTCGTCGAGCAGGAGCACGTCCGGACGGTTGACGAGGGCACGGGCGAGCGCGACGCGCTGCTGCATGCCACCGGAGAGCTGCGTCGGGCGCTTGTCGCCGACCTGGGCCAGCTGCACCAGCTCGAGCGTCTCCTGCGCCTTGCGCTTGGCGTCCTTGTCGCCCCGACGCTTCAGGCCGAACATGACGTTGTCCAGGACCGTCATGTGCGGGAAGAGCGCGTAGGACTGGAAGACGGTGTTGACGTTGCGCTGGTAGGCCTTGGTGTCGGTGATGTCCTTCTCGCCGATCCGGATCCGGCCGCTCGTCGGGGCGTCGAGACCGGCGATCATCCGCAGCGTCGTCGTCTTGCCGCAGCCCGACGGCCCGAGCAGCGCGAAGAACGAGCCGGCCTCGATGGTGAGGTCGAGCGGCTGCACCGCCGTGAACGACCCGTACGACTTCGTCAGCGCGACCAGCGAGAGGTCGCCCTTGCCCGTGTCCACCATCAGCCGGCGGTGATCGACGCGTACATCTTGGAGTACTTCGTCTCCTCGGCCGGGCTGAGGCCACGGAACACCTGGGCCCGGGCCAGCACGTCGGCGGGCGGGACGATGAGCGGGTTGGAGGCGAGCGACTTGTCGATCTTCACCAGCTCCTCCTTCGTCCCCGCGACCGGCGCGATGTAGTTGACGTAGGCCTCGACCTGGGCCATGACGGCCGGGTCGTAGTAGTAGTCGATGAGCTTCTCGGCGTTCTTCTTGTGCTTGGCCAGCGCCGGGATGACGAAGTTGTCGGACCAGAGCGTGAAGCCCTTCTGGGGCAGCGTGTACTGGATGTTGGGGTCGGCGAACTGGAGCTGGACGACGTCGCCGGTCCAGGCCACGCAGGCCGCGATGTCGCCCTTGGCGAGGCCGTCGGTGTACTCGTTGCCGGTGAACCCCTTGATCTGACCCGCGTCCTTGGCCTGCTGGATCACGTCGATCGCGGCCTGGAAGTCGGCATCGGTGAACTTCGAGATGTCCTTGCCCTGCTCCATCATCACGAGGCCGACGGTGTCGCGCATCTCGGTCAGCAGGGTCACCTTGCCCTTGAGCTCCGGGTCGGTGAGCAGCTGCGTGATCGTCTCGATCTTCTTGCCGCCGGTCGCCTTGAGGTTGTAGCCGATCCCGGCGAAGCCGCTCTGCCAGGGCAGCGAGTACTGCCGACCGGGGTCGAACTCGACCTCCTGGAGGGAGGGATCGAGGTTCTTGGCGTTCGGGATGTTGGCGAGGTCGAGCTTCTGGACGTAGCCCTGGCGGATGAGACGCGCGACCATCCAGTCGGTGCTGCACCACACGTCGCGGCCGGTGTCCTTGCCGCCGTCGAGGAGCGGACGGACCTTGGCGTAGAACTCGTCGTTGTCGAGGTAGTCCTCGGAGTAGTTGACCTTGATGCCGGTCTGCTTCGTGAACGCCTCGAGGGTCGGCCGTGACTTGGTCTTGTCGTTGACGTCGATGTACTCGGTCCAGTTCGACCAGTTGATGATCTTCTCGCTGTCGGACAGGTCGGTCGCGGCCGCCGCGGTCTTCTTCGCCGCGCCCGTCCCGGCAGCACCCGATGACGGGTTCTTCCCCGCCGAGCCGCAGGCTGCGAGGAAGGCCGCCGCGCTGACGCCGGCCGCCCCCATCATGGCCGATCGCCGGCTGACGAGACCGCGCATGAGGGCGGCACGCAGGATCGGGTTGTCCTTGTCGAAGGAGCTCTCGTTCATGGGGTTCATCTCCAGGGGTTTCGTGGGGGTCGGGTGGTGGAGGGGATCAACGCTGACCCGCGACAGTGCTGCTGTTGGATGCCATGTGCGACAGACGAGTTCGCGCCGTCTGGTGCGGACGGCGCGGGTGCTCATGAGTCGATGTTGGCCATGACGTGCTTGATGCGGGTGTAGTCCTCCAGCCCGTACATGGACAGGTCCTTGCCGTAGCCGCTGTGCTTGAAACCCCCGTGCGGCATCTCGGCGACGACCGGGATGTGGGTGTTGATCCAGACGCACCCGAAGTCGAGCCGCTTGCTCATGCGCATGGCCTTGCCGAAGTCACGCGTCCACACCGACGACGCGAGGCCGTACTGCACGCCGTTGGCCCACGCGAGCGCCTCGGCCTCGTCGCTGAACTGCTGCACCGTGATGACGGGTCCGAAGATCTCGTTCTGGATCTGCTCGTCGTCCTGGCGCAGGCCGGCGAGCACGGTGGGCTCGAAGAAGTAGCCCTCGCCGAGGCCCTCGGCACGGCGACCGCCGGCCTCGATGCGCGCGTGGTCGGGCAGGCGGTCGATCATGCCGCCGACGTGCGCGACCTGGTTCGGGTTGTTGACCGGGCCGAAGAGGGCGTCGGGGTCGTCGGGCATGCCGACCTTGGCCGAGCCCTTGGCGTACTCGGCGAGTGCGGCGACGAAGTCGTCGTGGATGCGCGGGCCGGCGAGGACACGCGTCGCGGCGGTGCAGTCCTGCCCGGCGTTGAAGTAGCCACCGATGGCGATGCCCTCGACGGCCGCCTGGATGTCGGCGTCGTCGAAGACGATGACCGGCGCCTTGCCGCCGAGCTCGAGGTGGACGCGCTTGAGGTCGTGCGACGCGCTCTCGGCGACCTGCATGCCCGCGCGCACCGAGCCGGTGATGGCGACGAGGGCGGGCGTGCGGTGCTCGACGAGCATGCGGCCGGTCTCGCGGTCACCGGTGATGACGTTGAAGGTGCCCTCGGGCAGGAACTCCGAGGCGAGCTCGGCGAGGAGCAGGGTCGTCTCGGGGGTCGTGTCGGAGGGCTTGAGGACGATGGTGTTGCCCGCGGCGAGCGCCGGGGCGATCTTCCACATCGCCATCATCATCGGGTAGTTCCACGGCGTCACCTGGCCGACGACGCCGATCGGCTCGCGCCGGACGAAGGACGTGTGGCCCTTCATGTACTCCCCCGCCGACTTGCCCTCGAGGACCCGGGCGGCGCCGGCGAAGAAGCGCAGCTGGTCGA
Organism: Terracoccus sp. 273MFTsu3.1; assembly: GCF_000383675.1. Classification (GTDB taxonomy): domain Bacteria; phylum Actinomycetota; class Actinomycetes; order Actinomycetales; family Dermatophilaceae; genus Terrabacter. The sequence goes on from NZ_KB911821.1 coordinate 207,323, forward strand.
GCATCGGAGGGATCTCCTCGCTCTGCGTCAGCGCGTGCGGCTTGCCGGTGTTCTCGCCCTCGAGGCGGATGAAGTCGTCGGCGCGGGCCTCGATGGCGTCGGCGAACTTCAGAAGGGCGGCCTGCCGCTCGGCGGGGGTCGTGTCGCCCCACGTCTCGAACGCGGTGGCCGCGGCGGCATACGCCCGGTCGACGTCAGCCTGGGAGCTGACGGGGGCCGTGGCCACCACCTGTGCGGTGGACGGGTCGACGACGTCGGTCGTCGCGTCGCCCTCGGGGTCGACGTACTGGCCACCGATGAAGTTGCGGAGCTGGCGCGGCTGCGAAGTCATGCCGGAATGCTAAACACATACCTTCGCAATCGTGAAGACTTGTCGAGATAAATCTTCGGAATCAGTTGTGCAGGGACTTGCCAACAGCGTGTTCCACAGGTCAGTATCGCCCCATGACGACGATCCGAGGTGTGGCCAACACCGGGGGAAACGGGGCCAAGAAACCCTCGGTCAATCTCGACGACGTGAGCAAGACCATCATCGAGCTCCTCCAGCACGACGGCCGCAAGTCCTACGCATCCATCGCCCAGGAGGTCGGGCTCTCCGAGGCCGCGGTGCGCCAACGCGTGCAGCGACTCCTCGACGCCGACGTCATGCAGATCGTGGCCGTGACGGACCCGCTGCAGGTCGGCTTCCAGCGCCAGGCGATGGTCGGCCTGCGGGTGTCGGGAGACATGACGTCGGTCGCCGACGCGCTCACCGACATGGAAGAGGTCTCCTACGTCGTGACGACGGCGGGGAGCTTCGACGTCCTCGCCGAGGTCGTCTGCGAGAACGACACCCACCTGCTCGAGCTGCTCACGACCCGCATCCGCCCGCTCCCGGGCGTCACGGCCACCGAGACGTTCGTCTACCTGAAACTCAACAAACAGCTCTACAACTGGGGTACACGATGAGCATCAACCCGAACGAGGTCTGGGAACCCACCTCGGACCACCGCACGCCCATGGGCACCCTCCACTCCGAGGCCGCCCGCGACCACCTGTGGATGCACTTCACGCGCCACTCGGTGTTCGAGGACCGCACCGAGGGCGGTCTCGGCCACACCGTGCCGATCATCACCAAGGGCCAGGGCTGGAAGATCTGGGACGACCGCGGCAACGAGTACATCGACGGACTCGCCGGCCTCTTCGTCGTCCAGGCCGGCCACGGCCGTGAGGAGCTCGCCGAGGCGGCCGCCAAGCAGGCCAAGGAGCTCGCGTTCTTCCCGCTGTGGAGCTACGCGCACCCCAAGGCCATCGAGCTCGCCGAGCGCCTCGCGAGCCACGCACCCGGCGACCTCAACCGGGTCTTCTTCACGACGGGTGGTGGCGAGGCCGTCGAGACCGCGTGGAAGCTCGCGAAGCAGTACTTCAAGCTGACCGGCAAGCCGACGAAGCACAAGGTCATCTCGCGCGCCGTCGCCTACCACGGCACACCCCAGGGCGCCCTGTCGATCACCGGCATCCCGGCGGCCAAGGAGATGTTCGAGCCGCTCGTGCCCGGTGCGCACAAGGTCCCGAACACCAACCTCTACCGCGCCCCCGAGCACCTGCGCGACGACGAGAAGGCCTTCGGCCGCTGGGCCGCCGACCGCATCGCCGAGGCCATCGAGTTCGAGGGTCCCGACACCGTGGCCGCCGTCTTCCTCGAGCCGGTCCAGAACTCCGGTGGCTGCTTCCCGCCGCCCGCCGGCTACTTCGAGCGGGTCCGCGAGATCTGCGACGAGTACGACGTGCTGCTCGTGTCCGACGAGGTCATCTGCTCTTTCGGCCGCATCGGCTCGATGTTCGCGTGCGACGACTTCGGCTACGTGCCCGACATCATCACCTGCGCCAAGGGCATGACGAGCGGCTACTCCCCCATCGGCGCGATGATCGCGAGCGACCGCCTCTTCGAGCCGTTCAAGCACGGCACGACGTACTTCCCGCACGGCTACACCTTCGGTGGCCACCCCGTCTCGGCCGCGGTGGCGATGGCCAACCTCGACATCTTCGAGCGCGAGGGCCTCAACGACCGGGTCAAGCAGAACGCCCCGATCTTCAAGGCGACGCTCGACAAGCTGCTCGACCTGCCCCTCGTCGGTGACGTCCGCGGCGCCGGCTACTTCTACGGCATCGAGCTCGTCAAGGACAAGGCCACCCGCGAGACGTTCAACGACGCCGAGTCCGAGCGGCTGCTGCGCGGCTTCCTCTCCAAGGCGCTCTTCGACGCCGGCCTCTACTGCCGTGCCGACGACCGTGGCGACCCCGTCATCCAGCTCGCGCCGCCGCTCATCATGGGCCCGGAGCAGTTCGACGACATCGAGTCGCGGCTGCGCTCGGTGCTGACGGAGGCCGAGAACCACCTCTGACCCCAGCCTTCACCACTCCGTGCGTATGCCGTGGGGGTGTCGCCGGCCACGAAGCCACCCGTTCGCGGGTGGCTTCGTGCGTCGGTGGGCTCCCACGGGCCGGAACGCTGGCCAGTGCCGTTCGTTGGGGTAGGTATCCGACGAGTGCGACGCCGACGCACCGCCGACGAAGGAGAAGACATGGGATTCCTCGACAAGCTCCTGGGCCGTGAGCCCCTCCAGCAGCAGCAGCGGGCCCAGCAGCCGCCCACGGGGGCGCCGTATGCCGTCCCGCCGCCGCGCGGAGGCGCGTCGTCCGAGGACGAGCGGGCCATCGCCCGCTACAAGTACCTCCTGCGCACCGCGCCGCCGGAGGACATCGAGAAGGTGCACACCGAGGCCTTCGCGAAGCTCTCCCCCGAGCAGCGCCAGATGGTCCTCCAGCGCCTCAACGAGGACCTCCCCGAGGGTGAGCGCCCGCGCAGCGACCAGCCGGCTGACCTCGCCCGCAGTGCGACCCGCGCCGAGATGAGCCGTCCCGGCTACCTCCAGGGCGCCTTCGGCGGGGGTCGAGGCGGCATGGGCGGCGGCATGGGCATGGGTGGCATGATCGCGGGCTCGATGCTCGGCACGATCGCCGGCGTCGTCGTCGGATCGGCGCTCGCCGACATGATGCTCGGGGGCTACGACTCCTCACCCGAGGCCCAGGAGGCCGGCGACGCGAACGCCGACGCCGGTGACACGGGCGATGCCGGTGGCGATGCGGGCGACGGTGGCGACACGGGCGATGCCGGTGGCGACGCAGGGGGCTCGGACTTCGGCGACTTCGGTGGCGGGGGCGACTTCGGGGGTGGCGACTTCGGCGGCGGTGGGGACTTCGGGGGTTTCTGACCACTCCGTAGCCGGGATCGCCACGCGGCATTCGGTTCCCGTGGTCCACGACGCGTTCGTGGCCACGGAACCGGTCGCCCCGAGCAGCTGCGCACCGGCCCTCCGCCGGTGTCGGTTTCGTCCAAGACGGGGGCGGTCGGCACGAGCGATGCTGGCCGCTCACCGTCACCGACGAAAGGGACCACGATGGCCATCGCCGCCCTCAAGATGCTCACCCTCGACAGCTCGGACGCGCGCCGCGACGCCGCGTTCTGGTCGGCCGTGCTCGGCTGGGAGGTCGCGCACGCGCAGGACGAGTACGCGATGCTCGCCGGCCCCGGTGGCCTGGCCCTGGGCCTCGGCCTCGTCGAGGACCACGAGCCGCCGGCGTGGCCGAACGATCGCGGCACCAAGCAGTTCCATCTCGACCTCGCGGTCGACGACCTCGACGCGGCGGCCGCGGAGTGCGTGACGGCCGGCGCGACGCTGCCCGACGAGCAGCCCGGCGAGACGTGGCGGGTGCTGCTCGACCCGAGCGGTCACCCCTTCTGTCTCACGCAAGCCGCCAACTGGGCCTGACCCCCACCCACTCGAGTGAGCGCGTAACCACACTCGAGTGAGCGCCCAAGCACACTCGAGTGAGCGCGTACTCCCACTCGAGTGAGCGCGTACTCCCACTCGAGTGAGCGCGTACTCCCACTCGAGTGAGCGCGTACTCCCACTCGAGTGAGCGCGTGCTCCCACTCGAGTGAGCGCGTGCTCCCAATCAAGGAGCACGAGACCCGCCAGCGTGTGACGGGGCGCTCACTCGACTGGGACGGGGCGATCACTCGAGTGGGCCGCCGGGCGTCAGACGCCGACGAGCCAGTGGAAGAGGGCGGCGATCCCGAGGATCACAGGGACCGACGCGAAGGTGCTGACGAAGATGACGTCGCGGGCGAGGTTCACCTCGCGCCGGTAGCGGACGGCATACGTGAAGATGTTCTGCGCCGTCGGCAGGGCCGCGGTCACGACCACGGCGAAGAGCGCCTCGCCCCGCAGCCCGAGCGCCAGGCCGACGCCGAGCGCGATGGCCGGCATGAGCAGGGTCTTGAGGACGACGATCGTCCACACGTGCTCGGCGGTCCGGTCCGTCGCCGGGCGCGGTCCGCGCCGCAGCGAGATGCCGAACGCGACGAGCATCGACGGCACGGCCATGGCGCCGAGCAGGTCGATGGGCGCCGCGATGACGCGTGGGAGGTGGATGTCGAAGACGGCGATGAGCAGGCCGGCCACCGCCCCGAGGGTGATCGGGTTGCTGAACATCCGGCGCAGGCTGCGGCCGAGCGTCGGCGGCTCGCCACGGGCGTCGCTGTCGAAAAGCGCCATGTAGACCGGCGTGATGATGAGCAGCTGCATGAGCAGCGTCGGCGCGACCCACGCGACGTCGCCGAGGACGTAGAGCGCGATCGGGATGCCGAGGTTGCCCGCATTGACGTATGCCGCCGAGAGGCTGCCGATGAGCCGAGACCCGAGCGTGCCTCCCGCCCAACGGAACCGGGCGATGAGCAGGTAGAGGCCGACCACGATCGCAAAGCTGATGAGCGACGTGACGAGGTTGGCCGACAGGACGGCGTCGAGCGAGGTGCGCTGCATGACGGTGAGGAGCAGCGCCGGCGAGGCGACGTGGAAGGCGAGGCGCGAGAGGTTGACCTGGGCGGAGTCGTCGAGCACGCGGCGGTCGGCCAGGAGCCAGCCGACCGCGACGATGATCGCGATCGTCGCGAATCCCTCGAGCACGCCGACCATGCCGCCGATCCTGTCAGCCACGGACCACGCGACGTCGCCCGGGTCCGTTCCTCGGCCACCCGGCCGGGGCAGGATGGGGCGCATGGAGATCGAGACGCTCGACGAGCTGGACGACCACCTCGCCTCCGACGGACCGCTGCGCGGCCTGCGGCTCCAGGACCTCGACCTCACCGGCTACGGCGACCGCCTCGCGGCCCACGGCGACCTGACCGGCCTGGTCGTGCTCGGGGGCACGGTGCCGGTCCCGGTGGCCGAGGTGCTGCTGACCCGGGGCGCCATCCTCTTCCCGGGCGTCGCCGACGCCCCGGTCGACCCGTGGCGCGGCCTCTACTTCGCGGCCGACCTCTACGCCGGTCTCGAGCACGGCTACGCGGCGACGCCCGACGCGAGGGCCTACGCGTGGTTCGTCGACGCGCGGCTGCGCACCGACGCGTACGCCACCCTCGTCCGCGCGATCCACGACGACTCGGTGACGGACGAGCTCGACGAGTTCGTCCAGGGCCGATCGGTCGTCGGGATCATGGGCGGCCATGCGCTGCAACGGGACTCGGCGGCGTACGCCGGTGCGGCAGGATTGGGGCACGCGCTCGCCGAGGAGGGACACCTCGTCGCGACCGGCGGCGGGCCGGGGGCGATGGAGGCGGCCAACCTCGGCGCGCTGTGCCGGAGCGCAGCCGCCGTCGAGGAGACCGTCGGTCGCATCGCGCACGTGCCCGGCTTCCGACCCGACGTGACGGCCTGGGCCACGACGGCCCTCGCCGCACGGCACGTCGTCGTCGGGGACGAGCCCCAGGCGCCGTCCGAGACGCTGGGCCCGTCAGCCCGGTCGCTCGGCATCCCGACGTGGTTCTACGGCCACGAGCCGCCCAACGTCTTCTGCGACGTCATCGCGAAGTACTTCTCCAACGCGATCCGCGAGGAGGGCCTGCTCGCCCGGTCGAACGGCGGCATCGTCGTGCTCGACGGTGCGGCCGGCACGGTGCAGGAGATCTTCCAGGCCGTGACGCCGCTCTACTACGCGCCCGAGGGGGCGCCGCTGCCACCGCTCGTCCTCGTCGGACGCGAGCACTGGACCGAGCGCGTGCCGGTCTGGCCGGCACTGCGCGCCATCGCCGCCGGTCGCCCGATGGAGGAGGCCGTCCACCTCGTCGACTCGATCGACGAGGTCCTCCCCCTGCTCCCCCCGATCCCCTGACCGAACACCGCGTTCGGCGTCGAAAGCACCGGCAGAACCGTGAGTTCGACACCGAGCGCGGCGTTCGGTGCGGCGGGGCGCTAGGAGGACGGGCCCCGAAGCACCGGGGTCAGGGTCTCGAGGACCGATGCGTCCTCGATCGTCGCGGGCACGGCCGGCGCCTTGCCGTCGGCGAGCTCACGCATCGTCTTGCGCAGGATCTTGCCCGACCGCGTCTTGGGCAGGCCGGCCACGATGTCGACCTGGTGCAGGGCTGCCACGGCCCCGACCTCGGCCCGCACGCGGGCGACGAGCTCGCGCTTGATCCGGTCGCCGTCGGCCTCGGCGTCGACTCCTGACTTCAGGACGACGAGCGCGCGCGGCACCTGCCCCTTGAGGTCGTCGTGGACCCCGATGACCGCGCACTCGGCGACCGCCTCGTGGCCCGCGAGGGCGGCCTCGAGCGAACCCGTCGAGAGGCGGTGGCCGGCGACGTTGAGGACGTCGTCGGTGCGACCCATGACGTAGAGGTAGCCGTCCTCGTCGAGGTAGCCCCCGTCGCCGGTGAGGTAGTAGCCGGGATAGGCCGACAGGTAGGAGCTGACGTAGCGGTCGTCGTCGCCCCACAGCGTCGGCAGCGTGCCGGGCGGCATCGGCAGCTTGATGCAGATCGCCCCCTCCGTGCCCGGCTCGACCTGCTCGCCCATGGCGTCGAGCACCCGCACGTCGTAGCCCGGCACGGCGACGGTCGGCGAGCCGGCCTTCGTCGGCAGCAGCCCGATCCCCACGGGGTTGCTGGCGATCGGCCACCCCGTCTCGGTCTGCCACCAGTTGTCGATGACCGGTTTGCCGAGCGCGGCGGACGCCCACTCGTACGTGTCGGGGTCGAGCCGTTCGCCCGCGAGGAAGAGCGCGCGGAAGCGGGAGAGGTCGTGCTCGGCGACCTTGGACGCCGTCGAGTCGTCCTTCTTGATGGCCCGGAAGGCGGTCGGCGCGGTGAACATGCAGACGGCGCCGTACTCGGCGATGACCCGCCAGAACGCACCGGCGTCCGGGGTGCCGACCGGCTTGCCCTCGTAGAGCACCGTCGTCGCGCCCGTCAGCAGGGGCGCGTAGACGATGTAGGAGTGCCCGACGACCCAGCCCACGTCGCTCGCCGTGAACATCGTCTCGCCCGGGGCGACGTCGTAGATGTTGGCCATCGACCACCGGAGCGCCACGGCGTAGCCACCGCTGTCGCGGTAGATGCCCTTCGGCTTCCCGGTCGTCCCGGACGTGTAGAGGATGTAGAGCGGGTCGGTGGCCGCGACCGTGACGCACTCGCTCCCCTCGCGGGCCGCGTCGCCGGACTCGAAGTCGGTCCAGTCGATGTCCCGCTCTCCGAGCTCGGCGACGAGCTGCTCGCGCTGGAGCACGACGCAGTGCTCGGGCTGGTGCGCTGAGCGCCGGATGGCCTCGTCGAGGAAGGGCTTGTAGGGCACGACACGGGTCGGCTCGACGCCGCACGACGCCGACAGCACGACCTTCGGTGCGGCGTCGTCGATGCGCGCGGCGAGCTCCTGCGGGGCGAAGCCGCCGAAGACGACGGAGTGGATGGCACCGATGCGGGCGCACGCGAGCATTGCGATGGCGGCCTCGGGGACCATCGGCATGTAGATGACGACCCGGTCGCCCTTGCCGACGCCGAGCCCACGGAGCCCACCGGCCACCGCGCGCACCCGCTCGAGCAGGACGGCATACGTCAGCGTGCTCTTCGTGCCCGTCACCGGCGAGTCGTAGTGGATCGCGGGCTGCTCACCGCGACCGGCGGCCACGTGGCGGTCGACGGCGTTGAAGCAGACGTTGAGCTCGGCGTCGGGATACCACCGGTAGAACGGCGGGCGCGAGTTGTCGAGGATGCGCGTCGGCGGCGTCACCCAGTCGATGCCCTCGGCGGCCGCGCGCCAGAACCCCTCGGGGTCGCGCAGGCTCTCGCCGTGGATGCGTTCGTATGCCGTCGAAGCGCCGTCGCTCATGGGCTCACTGTGCCGCCGGTGGAGCCTCCGCGCCAGAGTCGGTGCGCCGAGGTGACGCATCTGACAGACGAGCGGTCGTGATCGCGACGCACATCACGGCGGCGACGAGGCACAGCGCGCCTGCGACGTACCAGGCGAGGTCGTAGGTGCCGAGCTGGTCGCGGACGAGCCCCGCGCCGAGGGCCGCGGCGGCGGCCCCGATCTGGTGCGAGGCGAAGACCCAGCCGAAGACGATCGGCGCGCGCTCGCCGTACGCGCTGCGGCACAGGGCGATGGTCGGGGGCACCGTCGCGACCCAGTCGAGGCCGTAGAAGAGCACGAACGCAAGCATGTTGACGTGCATCGAGTCGCTGAAGAGCGCCGGCAACAGGAAGAGCGAGCCACCGCGCAGCGTGTAGTAGGCCGCGAGGAGGATCCGCGGGTCGACCCGGTCGGTGAGCCAGCCGGAGAAGACGGTGCCGACGATGTCGAAGACGCCGACGAGGGCCAGGAGCCCGGCGGCGGTCGTCGTCGCCATGCCGTGGTCGTGGGCCGCCGGGATGAAGTGCGTGCCGACGAGGCCGTTCGTCGAGGCGCCGCACACGGCGAAGCTGCCGGCGAGCAGCCAGAACACCCTGGTGCGGGCGGCGTCCCGCAGCGTCGCCAGGGCCAGGTGCGCCGGATGGCCCGTCGGGCGGGGCGGGCGTCCGACCGGGGTGCCGGCCGGGGCCCCGTAGGCCGTGATGCCGAGGACGCTCGGGTGGTCGTGCAGCTTCCACAGCACGAGCGGGACGACGGTCAGGGCAGCGGCCGAGGTGGCGATCGCCGCGGTGCGCCATCCGTGGTTCTCGGCGAGCCACGCGAGGACGGGCAGGAAGACGAGCTGGCCCGTGGCACCCGCGGCCGTGAGCACGCCGGTGACGAGGCCGCGCCGCTCGACGAACCACCGCCCCGTGACGGTCGCGACGAGGCTCATCGCCATGGCACCGGTGCCGAGGCCGACGACGATGCCCCAGCACAGGACGAGCTGCCACGAGGCCGTCATCCAGATGGGCAGCAGGGAGCCGACGCTGACGAGGACGAGGGCGACGGCGACGACCCTTTGGATCCCGAGGCGCTCCATGAGGGCCGCCGAGAAGGGTGCAGCGAGCCCGAAGAGGACGAGGTTGACCGAGACGGCGCCGCCGATGACCCCCATCGGCCAGCCGAACTCCTCGTGGAGCGGCGTCATGAGCACGCCGGGCGTGGAACGGAAGCCGGCCGCGCCGATGATCGTCAGGAAGGTGACGACGGCGACCCACCAGGCCGGGTGGATCCGGTGACGGGAGCGGCTCGGGGTGCTCGCGGGGTCCGGCGTGGCGTCGTCGGGGACGTCAGGGCGGCGGTCGGTCAGGCTCACGGATCCCACTGTGCAGCGTCGAAGCCCGCCACGACGAGTGGCCGGAAGGACACGATGTGCAAAGATCTGGCCATGACCGCTGCGCTCGCGCGACCGCACCGCGTCGCCGTCCTCGCCCTCGACGGCGTCGTGGCCTTCGAGCTCGGGCTGCCGCACCGCTTCTTCAGCGCGAGCGCCCTCGACCCCGGCTGGCCCGGTCGACTCACCGGCGCTCCCCCGCTCTACGAGGTGTCGATGTGCACGCTCGACGACGGACCCGTCATGACGTCGGCCGGCTATGCCGCGCTGCCGACGCACCCGAACTCCGTTGTCGCGCAGGCTGACACAGTCGTCATTCCCGGCATCACGAACTCCGCCATCGTCACGCGGGGCGAGCTGCCCGCCGACCTCGTCGCGCTCGCCGGCACGGCTCGCCCCGACGCGCGGTGGCTCTCGATCTGCACGGGGGCCTTCGTCCTCGCGGGCCTCGGCAAGCTCGACGGGCGCGAGGCGACGACCCACTGGGTCTACGAGGACCTCTTCCGCCGTCACTTCCCCGACGTCCACCTCGACCCCGACGTGCTCTACGTCGACCACGGCGACGTCCTCACCTCCGCCGGCAACGCCGCCGGCATCGACCTGCTGTTGCACGTGCTGCGCGCCGACCTCGGCACCGAGGCGGCGAACCGGGTCGCCCGTGGCGCCGTCGTCGCGCCGTGGCGGGCGGGCGGGCAGGCCCAGTTCATCGAGCGGCCCGTCCCCGACGCGTCCGACGGCGGCACGGGGGCGACGCGGTCGTGGGCCCTCGAGCACCTCGACGAGCCGATCGGCCTGACCGACCTGGCCCGGCACGCCGGGACGAGCGTGCGCACCTTCACCCGGCGCTTCCGCGAGGAGACGGGCGAGACGGCGGGGACCTGGCTCGCGAGGGCTCGCGTCGACCGCGCTCGGCACCTGCTCGAGACGACCGACCTGCCCGTGGACAGGGTGGCCGCCGCGGCCGGCTTCGGCACGAGCGCCTCGCTGCGCCAGCACCTCGCGGCCGCCGTGGGGCTCTCGCCCCTCGCCTACCGTCGCACCTACCGGGCAGAGCCCGCCTGACCGTCCGCGCCGGCCGGGCCGGAGGCCCCGGCAACGACCGCGCCAGCCGCGCCGGCGACCTCGGCCACGCCCACGCCGGCAGGGCCCACGCCGGCTGGGCCCACGCCGGCCGGGCCCGACCGGGCCGCAGCACGCGGCATACGGCCCCTCGTCACGTGGCGAGCGGCAGGTGCGGATGCTTCGGCGAGCGGCCCTGGAACGACAGGATCGCCGGGTTCTGGATCTCGCCGTCCCGGATCTCGATCGCCCGCCGGACCGTCGGGTCCGCGTCCCACGCGTCGGGTCCACCCATGACGGTCGGCAGGAAGGGCAGCAGCGCCTCGCTGATCTCCCACGTGGCAGCGTCCCAGAGGTAGGACGGGCTGTGGTCGACGGCGTAGTAGAGCACGTGGTCGCCGACGACGAAGGTCGGCTCGGTGAAGGTCGTCGGCCTGGCCCAGCTGAAACCCATGCCCTCGTCGCACGACACGTCGATGACGATGCTGCCCGGCGTCATCCGCTTGAGGTCGTCGTCCGTCATGAAGGTGATCGGGGCGTCGGTGTCCTGGAGCACGCAGTTGACGACGATGTCGTGCTCGGCGAGGAACTCCCCGAGGGCCACCGGGCCGTCCTCGGTGACGGCGTGGCTGACGCGCGCCGTCGTGTCGTCGGTGTCGAAGTGCACGATCCGGGCCGAGTGGATGGGCGAGGCCACGGCCGCCTTCTGGCGGTGGGTCAGCACGTCGACGTCGCCGATACCCAGCGCGTTGAGTGCGGTGACGGCGCCGCGGGCGGTGGCTCCGAAGCCGATGACGACCGCGCGGCGCTGGGGGCCGTAGTCACCGGTGATCCCGGCGATCTGGAGGGCGTGGAGCACCGAGCAGTAGCCGGCGAGCTCGTTGTTCTTGTGGAAGACGTGGAGGCTGAACGAGCCGTCCTTGTTCCAGTGGTTCATCGCCTCGAAGGCGATGAGCGTCAGCTCCCGGTCGATGGCGACCTGGGTGAGCTCGGCGTCCTGCACGCAGTGCGGCCAGCCCCAGAGCACCTGGCCGACCCGCAGGGCCGCGATGTCGCTGAGGAGAGGCTTCGGCGCGAGGATGACGTCGCACTGCGCGACGAGCTCCTCGCGGCTGAGGAAGCCGCCGACGTAGCGCTCGAGCTGGTCGTCGGAGACGCCGTGGCGCTCGCCGTAGCCGGTCTCGAGGAAGATCCGTCCGCGCAGCTCCTCGGGGATGCGGTCGACGTGCTTGGGGTGCAGCGGCAGCCGGTGCTCGTTCTCCTTGAGGGACCGGGCCATGACGCCGAGGCTGAGCTGGACCATGCGAGGACCTCCTGGTGGGTCGCCCCGCGCTCGACCGGGCGACTCGTCACCAGTCCCCGAGCGAGGGCACGACCCCGCCAGCGTACGCGTGTCAGGCGGTCGAGGCAGCGAGCTGGCCGCAGGCCCCGTCGATGTCCTGGCCCCGCGTGTCGCGGATCGTCGTCGGTATGCCGTGGGCGCGCAGGCGCTCGACGAAGTTCTGCTCGACGCCGGGTCGGCTCGCCGTCCACTTCGAGCCGGGCGTCGGGTTGAGCGGGATCGGGTTGACGTGCACCCACCCGCGGCCACGCCGATTGAGCTTCTCGCCGAGCAGGTCGGCACGCCAGCCCTGGTCGTTGATGTCGCGGATGAGGGCGTACTCGATGGACACGCGACGACCGGTCGCCTCGAAGTAGCGGTAGGCGGCGTCGAGCGCCTCGTCGACGGACCACCGGGTGTTGATCGGCACGAGCTCGTTGCGCAGCTCGTCGTCGGGGGCGTGCAGGGAGAGGGCGAGGGTCACCGGAATGCCCTCGGCCGTCAGCTTGTCGATGCCGGGGACGAGGCCGACCGTCGACATCGTGATACCGCGGGCCGACATGCCGAGACCGTCGGGCGCCGGGTCGGTGAGCCGGCGGATCGCGCCGATGGACGCCTTGTAGTTGGCGAGGGCCTCGCCCATGCCCATGAAGACGACGTTGCTGACGCGCAGCGGCGTCTCACGGTCCTCCTCGCCGCCGCCGGCGAGCTCGCCGCGCCGCAGCGCCCGGGCCGCCCAGACGACCTGCTCGACGATCTCGCCGGCCGACATGTTGCGGGTCAGGCCGGCCTGGCCGGTCGCGCAGAACGGGCAGTTCATGCCGCACCCGGCCTGGCTCGAGATGCAGATCGTGACGCGCTTGGGGTAGCGCATGAGCACGGACTCGACGATCGCGCCGTCGTGCAGCCGCCACGCGTACTTCATCGTCTGGCCGTCGTCGGCGACACGCTGGACGATCGGCGTCAGCAGCGTCGGGAGCAGGCCGGCGACGAGCTCGGACCGCACGGCCTTCGGCAGGTCGGTCATCTGCTCGGGGTCGACCTCGAGCCGCTCGAAGTAGTGGGTCGAGAGCTGCTTGGCGCGGAAACCCTTGTGCCCCAGCGACTCGACGGCCTCCTTGCGCTCGGCCGGCGTGAAGTCGGCGAGGTGCCGCGGCGGCTTGCCGCGACGGGGCGCCTGGAAGGTCAGCTGCCCCGGCACGGGGCGGGCGGTCGTCGGCTCGGGCAGCACGACGGGCGCCGGCACGGAAGCGGGCTCGGGGGCGGACTCGGACGCGGGGGCTGGGGTGTCGGTCATCTCCCGTCCAGTCTCTCAGGTGGAGTCAAAACGGGTCGCCCCGGCGCCGTGGCCGCCACCGAGGGCGTATGCCGCCCTCCCGCAGCAGGTGCCCGCGTCAGGGTCACGCCTGCGCGCGCTGCTCGCTGACCGCGTTGCCGCCGTCGACGACGAGGACCTGGCCGGTGACGTAGGACGCCTCACGGCTGGCGAGGAAGGCGATGGCCGCGGCCACCTCGTCGGCGCTGCCGGAGCGGCCGAGCGGAGTGGCCCGCCCCTCTCCGGCCTCCTCGTCGGTCTGCGAGCCGGTGGCGACCCACCCCGGCGCGACGGCGTTGACCGTGGTGCCGTGCGGACCCTCGTCGACCGCGAGGGCCCGTGCGAGCCCGACGAGCGCAGCCTTGGCCGTGGCATAGGCGACCTCGCCACGCATCGCCATGACGCCGCCGGTGACGCTGCTGACGAGCACGAGCCTGCCTGCCCCGGACGCCCGAAGGTGCGGCAGGGCGGCCCGGCTCACGAGATAGGCGGTGTCGAGGTTGCGGGCGAGCGAGCCGCGCCAGCGCGACGGGTCGGTGGACCCCAGGTCTCCGCCGAGCGGGTCGGGGTGGGCGGCGCTCGTCATCCCGGCGTTGTTGACGACGACGTCGAGACGACCGTGCTCAGCGATGCAGGCGGCCACGAGCGCTCCGGCCTCGGGCTCGCGGGTCAGGTCGCCGACGTGGCCGCTGGCCGTCACGCCGTCACGCCGGAGCTCGGTGACGCGTTCGTGCACCCGGTCGGTCGTGGCCGCGACGACGACGGCGGCACCGAGCCGGCCGAGCATCCGTGCGGTGGCGAAGCCGATGCCGCTCGCGCTGCCGGCCCCGGTCACGAGCACGACCCGGCCGGTCTGGTCGAAGGGCGCGGCTTCGGAGCCGGACGCCCGGTCCGCGGCCACCCGGTCAGCCCGGCTTGGCGGCGAGGAGCGTCAGCACGGCCCAGACGATGGGGGCCACGACGACGAGCGAGTCGAGCCGATCCATGACCCCGCCGTGCCCGGGGAGGATGTTGGACATGTCCTTGATGCCGAGGTCGCGCTTGATGAGCGACTCCATGAGGTCACCGACCGTTGCAGCGACTGCCACCCCGACACCGAGGGCGATCCCGATGACCCACGAGTGGTCGAGCAGGAAGTGGACGGTCAGCGAGCCACCGACGATGCACAGCAGCACCGAGCCCGCGAAGCCCTCCCACGACTTCTTGGGACTGATGGTGGGAGCCATCGGGTGCTTGCCGAAGAGGACGCCCGCGGCATACCCGCCGACGTCACTGCACACCGTCGTGATGAGGAAGACGAAGACGCGGCCGACGCCGTCCTCGGGTGCGAGCAGCAGGATGGCGAAGCCGACGAGGAAGGTCGGGTAGGTGGCGATGAAGATGCCGCCGAGGACGTCGCGGCCGGCTCCGTCGAGGCGTCCGGTGCCCCGCCAGAGCACAACGGCCAGGCACGTCAGCGCCCAGGCGACGACGAGACCGGCAGGACCGTGGACGAACGCCGCCCACAGGATCGCTACCATGCCGACGACGGGTGGCACGAGCGGAGCCCGGACGGCGGCGTGCCGCAGGGCCGCACGCAGCTCCCAGATGCCCACGGCCACGGCGAGCGCGACGAGGACGATGAACGACTCCTTGCGGATGAGCAGGGTCGCGACGATGAGCACTCCGAGGCCGACGCCCACCCCGATGGCCGCGGGCAGGTTGCGTCCCGCCCGGCTCTGCTTGTGCTCGATGACCTCCTCGGCGGGGAGGCCGGCGAGCTCGTCGAGAGCGGGGTTGTAGGGGACGGGCTCGAGCGGCCCGGCCCCGCCGTCGCCGGCCTGGGCCGCGGGTGCGGGGTCCACGGGGTCCGACGGGGAGTCAGTCGTCATCATCGGTCGAGCATCGAGGTCACACCTCGAGCAGCTCGGCCTCCTTGGCCTTGACGAGTCCCTCGACGAGGTCGGTGTGCTTCTTGGTCAGGCCGTCGAGCTCCTTCTCGGCACGCGACCCGTCGTCCTCCCCCACCTCGCCGTCCTTGACGAGCTTGTCGAGGTCGGTCTTGGCCTTGCGACGGATGTTGCGCACCGAGACGCGCGCCTCCTCGGCCTTGTGGTTGGCGAGCTTGATGTACTCGCGGCGGCGCTCCTCGGTCAGCTCCGGCATGACGCAGCGGATCTGGTTGCCGTCGCTGCTCGGGTTGACGCCGAGGTCGGAGTCACGGATGGCGCGCTCGATCTCGTGCATCGCCGCCTTGTCGAACGGGATGACGAGGATCGTGCGGGGCTCGGGGTTCTGGAACGAGGCGAGCTGCTGCAGCGGCGTCGGCGCGCCGTAGTACTCGACCGTGAGCTTGTTGAACAGGCCCGGGTTGGCGCGACCGGTGCGGATGCCCGCGAAGTCCTCCTTGAGGACCT
This sequence comes from Terracoccus sp. 273MFTsu3.1, assembly GCF_000383675.1. Taxonomy (GTDB): domain Bacteria; phylum Actinomycetota; class Actinomycetes; order Actinomycetales; family Dermatophilaceae; genus Terrabacter. The sequence goes on from NZ_KB911821.1 coordinate 223,020, forward strand.
CGACGGCCTTGTCCATCTTCTCCTCGGCCTCGAACATCGTCTCTTCGATCATGGCTCTGGCTTCCTCGTCCCTCGTTCGTGGGTGCTGCGGGGTGCTGCGGCGTGGTGCAGGGGTGACAGGTGGTTCGGGTGCTTCGCGGCGGTCGGGCTCGCGCGCGGCCGCAGCCGCGGCGCTCAGGCGTTGGTGACCAGCGTGCCGATCTTCTCACCGAGCAGGGCGCGCGTGATGTTACCCGCGCCCTCCATGCCGAAGACGACCATGGGCAGCTTGTTCTCCATGCAGAGGCTGAAGGCCGCCGCGTCGACGACCTTGAGCCCCTCGACGATGGCGTCCTGGAACGTGACCGTCTCGAGCTTCTTGGCGTCGGGGTTGGTGCGCGGGTCGGAGTCGTAGACACCGTCGACGCCGTTCTTGGCGATGAGCACGGCGTCGCACTTGATCTCGAGGGCGCGCTGGGCGCTGACCGTGTCGGTGGAGAAGAACGGCATGCCGGCGCCGGCGCCGAAGATGACGACGCGGTGCTTCTCGAGGTGGCGGATGGCCCGACGCGGGATGTACGGCTCGGCGACCTGCTGCATGGCGATCGCGGACTGCACGCGCGTCTCGATGCCCTCCTTCTCGAGGAAGTCCTGCAGGGCGAGGCAGTTCATGACCGTGCCGAGCATGCCCATGTAGTCGGCACGCGTGCGGTCCATGCCGCGCTGCTGGAGCTCGGCGCCACGGAAGAAGTTGCCGCCGCCGATGACGACGGCGACCTCGACGCCCCCGCGCACGGCGTCGGCGATCTGCTTGGCGATCCCGGAGACGACGGCCGGGTCGAGGCCGATGCTCCCGCCCCCGAACACCTCACCGGAGAGCTTGAGAAGGACCCGGTGGAAGGGGGTTGTCTGGGCGTCGGTCATGGCGCAGGGCCTCCTCGTGGGCAGCGTTCCGGCGGTCGGTCGATCTTTCCACATCCCGCGGACTTCGGCCGCATCGGGTTCAGGCGGTACGGACCTCGGACAGCAGGCCCGGGAGCACGGCCGCGAGGCGGACGTAGTCGTCCTCGTCGTTGTACGGCGCGGCGGCGAGCCGCACGTAGCCACGACCGCCGAAGGCCACGGGGGGCACGACGATCCCGGCGGCATACAGCCGCTGCCACAGGGCCTCCGCGTCCTCGGTCGTCGTCGCCACCCCGACGGGCAGCGCGACGAGGCGCAGGCACGGGGCGGAGGGTATGCCGCCGTGCGGGCCGTCCGTGCCCAGGGCGTCCCGGACGAGCTCGGACCCACGCAGGAGCAGGTCGGCGTTGCGGTCGACCTGCTGCCAGCCACCGAGGGCCTCCCAGGCGGCCAGACCGTCGGGCACGGCCACCCACGACGAGTGGTCGACGGTGCCCTGGAGGTCGAACCGCTCGGGGAAGGGCAGCCCGTGGCTCCACGAGGTGACGAGCGGACGCATCGCGTCGCGGTGCTCGGGAGCCACCCAGAGCGTGGCCGCGGCGCGCGGCGTGTAGGCCCACTTGTGCAGGTTGCCCGCCCAGAACGCCACGCCGAGCGCCTCGACGTCGAGGTCCGGCAGGGCACCGGGCACGTGAGCGGCGTCGACGAGCACCGGGACGGGTGCGACGGCGGCTGCCACCTCGGCGACCGGGAGGACGAGGGCCGTCGGGGACGTGATCTGGTCGATGACGACGAGGCGGGTGCGGTCGGTCACGGCGGCCGCGAACGCGGCCACGACGTCGTCCGGGTCGCTGTCGACGTCGAAGACCGCCGTGCGCAACGTCGCACCGCGTGCCTCGGCGGACCAACCGGCCGTGAGGTAGCCGTGGTTGCCGACGACGACGTCGTCACCGGGGCCGACGCGCAGACCCTGGAGCACGACCCCGACCGCCTCAGTGACGTTGCGCACGAGGGCGGTCGACCCCGCCGCAACGCCGACGAAGGTCGCGGCGGCCTCGCGGGCACCTGCGAGCGTCGCCGGGAGCTCGTCGCGGAAGGCCCGCATCGGCGCTCCCTCGATGCGGGCCCGGGCGCGGTCCTGCGCCTCGCGGACCGACCGGGGCACGGCCCCGAACGCACCGTGGTTGAGGTGGGTCAGGGTCGGGTCGAGCTCGAACAGGTCGGCGATGTCGCGGCGCACCCGGACATCCTGCCTCAGGGGTTGAGACCGCCGGACATCAGACCCGGGCACCGGGCCGCCTCGGTGGGGGTCATCGGCGCGACGTCGACCGAGGCCTCCCGGGAGCGGCCGAGGTTCCACGACAGGGCGTCCTCGCGGGAGGCGCGCGCCGAGATCGTCGACGGGAGCACGATGCAGGCCGAGACGTCGCGCGGGAGGCCGGCGACGATCGCCGGGGTGGCGTCGGCCCCCAGCGTCCGGAGGTAGGCCGCATCGAGCTTGCCCGTCGCCTGGTAGCGGTCGATGTTGCGCTGTGCGACCCACGCCTCGGGGTTGGCCAGCCCCCCGACGAGCAGGATGGCCACGGCAGAGACGAGCGCCGCCCGCGGCAGCCACCAGCCCGAGAGACGGATCCCTGCGACGAGGACCAGCACGACGAGGAGGCCGAGCCAGAGCTCGAACCCGTCGACGAGCACCCGGAGCAGCGTGAAGCCGTAGGCCTGCTGGTAGAGGTCCATCCGGTGCAGGGCCGAGCCGACGACGACGAGCGTCAGGGCGCACAGCGCTCCGAGCGAGACCCGCAGCACGAGACGCTCGCGGGACGTGGAGCGGGGCGCCTTGCGGACCGCGAGCGCCACGGTCGCGAGGGTGAGCACCGTGGCGGCCGTGAGCTGGCCGAAGCCCTGGTGGACGTACTCGGCGTACGTCAGCCCGGTCGTGCGCTGGACGTAGTCGTGACCGCCGAACAGGGCCGCGGCCTGGGCGACGACGAACGCGGCGAAGAGGGCGACGACGAGACCGACGGGCACGACCCACTCCCAGAGCCGGGCCACAGGTCGTCCCGCCGGCAGGACGACGCGGTCGACGCGCGGTGGGTTGAGGGCGACGTAGCCGGCGGCGAGCAGGGCGCCGCCCATGACGAAGCCGACGAAGAAGCGGAAGGTCAGCCCGTCCCACGCGAAGTTCGGCACGATCGCCTGCGCCCACGACCCGAAGACCGCGTCGCCGGAGGCGAAGAGACCGCCGAAGACGACGAGCGCGACGAGCGAGATGGCGGCGGTGCGCACGACCGGCCAGACGACGTTGATGCGGCTCGTCGCGGCGACGGTCCGCCCGAGGAGCGGCAGTCCGCGCACGGCGGCGAGGGGCCAGGAGGCGAGGCCGGCAACGACGGAGAGGACTCCCCTGGCGTCGGTGAGGGCCGTGGTCAGCACGACGACCCCGAGCATGATCGAGAGGACCGTGAGCCACTCGGCGGCTCGCAGCACCGAGAAGGACGCGAGGCCGACGCAGAGCACGCTGCTGACCGTGGTCCAGCGGCTGGCCCGGTGGCGCGTCGTGCGCCAGAGCACGACGCCGCCGAGCAGGAGCACCCCGAAGAGGGCCACCCCGATGTCGCGGTAGGGCAGCACGACGGCGGACAGGACGCCGACCCCGAGGCAGAGCAGCAGCAGGCGCACCTGCGGCCCGAGGCCGGCCTCGGGCCAGAGGTCGCCGAAGAGCGAGTCGACGACGGGCTTGGGCTCCCCCACCGGAACGCGGGCGTATGCCGCCGGGCGGGCCTCGGAGCCCGGGGCGCCGGGCCCTCCGGCCGGGGTGGGTCCCGCCGCAGCGGGGACGGGTGCGGGCACGGTGGGCTCCTCGGTGTCGGGCGCCGCGGCGGGCGCGGTCGCGTCGGTGGTGACGGTGGGGCTCGCGGGACGGGAGGGCACGTCCTCGAGGCCCTCGGTGGCATACGGCGCGGTGCGGGCGGGGGTGCGGGGCAGGACGGCCCGGAGGCGGGCGCCGCGCTCTCCCTCGGGAGGCGCGACTGCCGAGATGGAGCCGCCGTGCAGCTCGCACACCCAGCTCGCGATGGCGAGCCCGATGCCCGTGCCTCCCCCGGAGTCGTCGCCCGACCCGAAGCGGTCGAAGATCCGGTGCACGTGCTCGGGCGGGATGCCCGGCCCCTCGTCGGCGACCATGAGCCACCAGCGGTCCGGGCCGTCGGGGCCCGCGCTCACGGTGACACGGCCACCGGCCGGGCTGTGCCGGTCGGCGTTGTCGAGCAGGTTGGCGAGCAGCTGGGCGAGGCGGGCCGCGTCCCCGGTGACGCGCAGGTCGGCGGGGACGTCGACGACGTGGACGGTGCCGCGCCGGGAGACGCCTGCCTCGGCCACGGCGCCCTCGACGAGCTCGCGGACGTCGACGTCCGCGAGCGCGAGCGGGGCGCGGCCGCCGTCGACGCGGCTGAGGTCGAGCAGGTCGCCGACGAGCGTGCCGAGTCGCTCGGCCTGGGCCAGCGCGGTGCGCAGGACGGCGTCGTCGGGGCGCACGACACCGTCGACGAGGTTCTCGAGCAGGGCCTGCTGGGCGGCGAGCGGCGTGCGCAGCTCGTGGGAGACGGTGGCGACGAGCTGGCGTCGCTGCTGGTCGGCGCCGGCGAGGTCGGCCGCCATGGTGTTGAAGGCGTCGGCGAGCACTCCCACCTCGTCGGCGGACGTCGCCGTGACGCGCTGCGAGTAGTCCCCCGTCGCCATCCGCGATGCCGCCGTCGTCATCTCGCGCAGCGGTGAGGTCATCCCGCGAGCCAGCCACTGGGTGACCCCGAGAGCGGCCGCGACGGTCACCGGGAGGGTGAGCCAGCCGGGCACCCCGGCCCGGTCGCCGATGACGGAGACGAGCGACGCGGCCACGATGCTGGCCGCGACGAGCAGACCGAGCTTGGCCTTGATCGAGCGGATGCCGTCGAGCGGCCGGTCGGCGTTCACGACCCCGCCTCGCCGGACGCCTCGGGGGCCTCGACGTGGTCGGCGGCGGCACCGGCCTCGAGCGCGTAGCCGACGCCGTGGACGGTGCGGACGCGGTCGGCCCCGATCTTGGCGCGGAGCGACTTGACGTGGCTGTCGAGGGTCCGGGTGCCGCCGGCGTCCGCCCAGCCCCAGACCTCGCGCATCAGCTCGTCGCGCTCGCGCACCGCGCCCGGCTCGGCGGCGAGGGCCAGCAGCAGGTCGAACTCGAGCGGCGTCAGGTGCACCTCACTGCCCCGGGCCGACACCCGTCGCGACCCCCGGTCGACGGTCAGGTCGCCGACCGTGAGCACGGGGGGCTGCTCGGCGGCCAGCTCGCGCGCCCGCTCGACGCGACGCAGCAGGGCACGGATGCGGGCGACGACCTCACGCATCCGGAACGGCTTGGTCACGTAGTCGTCGGCGCCGACGCCGAGACCGACGAGCAGGTCGGTCTCGTCCGCGCGCGCCGTCAGCATGAGGACCGGCACCGGGCGCTCGCCCTGGATGCGTCGGCACACCTCGAGCCCGTCGAAGCCGGGCAACATGAGGTCGAGGACGACGAGGTCGGGGGCGTGCTCCCCGTGGGCAGTGACCGCGCCGGGCCCGTCGAAGGCCTGGACCACCCGGAAACCCTCTGCCACAAGTCGATCCGTGACGGCCTGGTTGATCGTCGGGTCGTCCTCGACGACGAGCAGCACGGGAGCGCTGGCGCTCGAGGACGGTGCGGCATACCCCTGGTTCATGCCCCTGAGCCTAGGAGCGGGCGCGCGGGTGGCGAGGGTGCGACGTGTGGAGATCGTGTGAAGGCCGGCCGGGCCCACACCGGCCCGACCGGCCGCACCACTCACCACGGTGGCTCAGATGAAGAGCAGCTGCGCGCCCTCCGTCAGCTCGATGAAGTCCGAGGCCGAGATGATCCCCTCGACGTCGTCGCGGAGGTCGCCCTCGGTCAGGTGCTGCATGTCGGCCGACATCCGGCAGGCCCAGAGGTGCCCACCCGAGCCGACGATCTGGTCGAGGAACTCCGGGACCTCGGGCACGTCGAGCTCGGCGATGGCCTTCTTCATCTGCGACGTGGCGAGGTGCGTCATGCCGGGGATGCCGCCGAGGCCCTGCGGCAGGTGGGTCGCGGTGTTGCCGAGCATCGTGAACTTCAGGTCACCCGAGGTCTTCTTGTTGATCATGTCGAAGCCCCAGAAGGTGAAGAACAGGTGGGTCTCGACGCCCTCACCGAGCGCCGCGTTGGCGAGGATGAGGCCCGGGTAGGCCATGTCGAGGTTGCCCTTGCTGCAGATGATCGCCAGCTTGCGGCCCTGCGACTCGGGCGCGTCGAACCTCGGCACGAACGGCGTGGTCTGGTCGGCGTGCGTGGTCATCACACACATCCCTTCGGCTTGGGCAGCCCCGCGACGTAGGCCATCTTCTTGGCCGGCTTGCCGGGGAAGAGGTCGAAGAGGGACTTGATCGGGGTGCCGGTCTGCGTGCTGACGCGGCGGAGGGTCGCGGTCTCGCCCTGGTGGGCGAAGTCGTCGCGGAGGAAGTGGACGAGCTTCCAGTGGTCGGCCGTCAGCTCGATCCCGATGAGCCGGGCGAGCTCGGTGCCGAGGTCGTCGGACCACTGGTCGGGACGGGTGAGGAAGCCCTCGTCGTTGACCTCGACGGCGTGGCCGGCGATCGTCGTGGTGGGCATGGTTGACGCTCCTTGTCTGTGTCTGGTCGAGCTCAGGCGGCGGGGACCTTCCCCGCCATCGACATCTGTGCGGGCAGGCCGAGAGGTCGTCCGGGGAGCAGGAGGTTCCAGTAGAGGTGGCGGAACGCGAGCTTGCCGAGGTGGTTGGCGCGCGACTGCTTGAGCAGGGTCATCGGACCGAGGAGGGGTAGCGGGAAGGTGCCGGTCAGCGGCTCGGTGTCGTAGTTGAAGTCGAGGAGCATGGCCTTGCCGCCACCGGACTCGACGAAGCAGTTGGCGTGGCCGTCGAAGGAGTGCGTCATGGCCTGCCCGCGAGCGTGCTCGACGAAGTTGTCGACGAAGACCTCGACGGAGAAGTGCGCGACGGAGCCGGCCTTCGACGTCGGGATCGTGCTCGCGTCGCCGAGGACCCAGATCTCCGGGTGCGCGGTGGAGCGCATCGTGTGCCTGTCGACCGGGACGTAGTTCAGCTCGTCGCCGAGTCCCGACCGGGCGACGAAGTCGGCGCCCATGTTGACCGGGACCGTCACGAGCTGGTCGTAGGCGATCTCGCGCTCGTCGTAGGACACGAGGACGCGCCGCTCCTGGTCCACGTGCTCGACCATGAAGTCCGCCTCGAGGGTGATCCCCTTGTCGGTGAGCAGGTGGCCGAGCTCGCGGCTCGCGACCGGCTTGGTGAAGGCACCGTCGAGCGGTGTCACGTAGACGATCTCGGAGTGGTCGCGCAGGCCCCGGCGCCGCAGGAAGTCGTCGGCGAGGAAGGCGAACTCGAGGGGTGCCACCGGGCACTTGATGGGCATCTCGGTGACGTGCACGACGAGCCGGCCGCCCGAGAAGGCGGCGAGCGACTCGCGCAGGGACAGGGCGCCCTCATAGGTGTAGAACTCGCCGACGCTGCGGTGCCACTCGGCCCCGAGCATCCCGGGCGTCTGGTCGGGTCGCGGGCTCGTGCCGGAGGCGACGACGAGCTCGTCGTAGGTGAGCGTGCGTCCGTCGACGAGTGAGACCTCCCGGCCCTGCGGGTCGACGCGGTCGACGTCGCCGAGCACGAGCTCGACCCCGTCGGTGATGAGGCCGTGCCGGCTGCGCCTGACCTGCTCCGGCTCGATGAGCCCGAAGGGAAGGAAGAGGTAGCCCGGCTGGTAGTCGTGGACGTCGTCCCTGTCGACGACGACGATGCGCCACTCGCTGGTGGGGAGGCGGTGCCTCAGCTTGTTCACGACCATGGTGCCGGCCGTGCCCGCTCCCAGGACCACGAGCGTTCTCATGGTGGTGGTCATGCTCCGAAAGTACCCCCGTGGGTATCAGGAGCGCTGTGAGCCACGAGACAACGCGGCTGTGAGGTGTGAGACAAAGGCTTGCCTCACAAGCGATTTCGCCGACGTTGCCACGGGGCGGACGTCAGTCGGCCGTGAGCCACCGACCGAAGAGCCGGGTCACGAACGGGAGGAGGACGTAGGTCATCCAGGGCGTCGCGAGCAGGGTCGTCACGAGGACGCGCAGGACGACCGGCCAGTCGCCACTGAACGGCGACAGAAGGTAGGACAGCGCGAGGCTGGTCGGGAAGAAGGCGATCCAGATGACGCTCGCCTGCTTCCAGCGCGGCGGCGGTCCGGTCGGTCCGTCGGCCCCGGCCTCGTGCACCGAGGACGACGCCGGCTCGTCGAACCAGCCCTCGATGCCGGTGCGGTACTCCGTGCGGCGGTGCTCGACGAGGTCCGCCGCCGAGCGCAGCCACCGCAGCCGCTCGGGCGACCGCTCCCACGTGTCGAGGTGGGCGCGCGAGTCGAAGCGGTAGAGCATGTGCCAGTCCTCGGTGCCGGACCGCACCCACCCGGCGCCGAGGAAGCCCTCGAAGCGCTCGGCCATCGACGTTCCGGCGTGGACCCAGGCCTGCATGAGCATCTCGTCCTCGGGGGCCACGCGACGGGTGATCGAGACGGTCAGCGGACCGTCGACCGCGGCGCCGGCCGGCGAGTCGGTGGTGGTGCTCATGGGCTGTCCTCCTGGGGCTGGGTCCGATCGGCCGGTGTCGGCCCCGGAACGCGACGATGCCGGCCGCCCCGGAGGGGGCGACCGGCATACGTCGTCGTGATGCGCGGGTTCTGCGCTACGCGTGGTGCGACGGCACGAGGGAGGTCAGGACCTCACTGGCCGACGCGGAAGCGCGCGAAGGACTTCGCCGTGGCGCCGCCCTCCTCGAGCACCTTGCCGACGGTCTTCTTGGCGTCCTTGGCGAACGCCTGCTCGAGCAGGACGTTCTCCTTGAAGAAGCCGTTGACGCGACCCTCGATGATGCGGGGAAGAGCAGCCTCGGGCTTGCCCTCCTCCTTGGCCGTGGCCTCGGCGACGCGACGCTCGTTCTCGACCGTCTCGGCCGGGACCTCCTCGCGCGTCAGCACCGTGGGGCTGAACGCGGCGATGTGCATCGCGACGTCGCGACCGACGGTCTCGTCGCCGCCCTCGAGCGCGACGAGGACACCGATCTGCGCGGGCAGGTCGGGGCTCGTCTTGTGGAGGTAGGAGACGACCTTGTCGCCCTCGAGACGCGCCACGCGGCGGACCTCGATCTTCTCGCCGATGGTGGCGTTGGCCTCGTCGAGCAGCTCCTTGACGGTCTTGCCGTCCTCGAGCGTGCTCGCGAGGAGCGAGTCGGCGTCGGTGGCACCGGCGGCGACGGCCTGGGTGAGGACCTGGTCGGCCAGGGCGATGAACTTCTCGCCCTTCGCGACGAAGTCGGTCTCGCAGTTGACCTCGACCAGGGTGCCGACGCCGTCGGTGGCCGAGGCCGCCACGAGGCCGTTGGAGGCCGAGCGGCCCTCACGCTTCGTGACGCCCTTGAGGCCCTTGACGCGCAGGATCTCGATGGCCTTGGCGCGGTCGCCCTCGGCCTCGTCGAGCGCCTTCTTGACGTCCATCATGCCGGCGCCCGTCTGCTCGCGCAGCGCCTTGATGTCAGCGGCGGTGTAGTTCGCCATGCTCTGTATCGCTCTTTTCGTCAGTGGAGATTGACTCGTGTGATGCGGCTGGTGCGGAAGGCCTTCAGGCCTTCTCGGCACCGGCCGTCGCCTCGGCGGGAGCCTCGGTGGCCTCGGTGGCCGGAGCCTCGGTGGCATCGGTGGCCGGAGCCAGAGCAGCCGGAGCCTCAGCGGCCGGCGCCTCCGTGGCGTCAGCGGCCGGAGCCTCGGTCGCCTCGGCGGCGGGGGCCTCGGTGGTCTCCGTCGTGGCAGCAGCGTCGGCGTAGAGCTCGCGCTCCCACTCGGCCAGCGGCTCCTCGGCCTGCGCGTCGCCACCGGACTTGCCCGACGAGCGCTGGACGAGGCCGTCGGCGACGGCGTCGGCGATGACCCGGGTCAGCAGCGTGACGGAGCGGATCGCGTCGTCGTTGCCGGGGATCTTGTAGTCGACCTCGTCGGGGTCGCAGTTCGTGTCGAGGATCGCGATGACCGGGAGGCCGAGCTTGCGCGCCTCGTCGACGGCGAGGTGCTCCTTCTTGGTGTCGACGATCCACACGGCCGAGGGGACCTTGGCCATGGTGCGGATGCCGCCCAGGGTGCGCTCGAGCTTGATCATCTCGCGCTTGAGGATGAGCAGCTCCTTCTTCGTGTAGCCCGAGCCGGCCACGTCGTCGAAGTTCAGCTCCTCGAGCTCCTTGAGGCGCGTGAGGCGCTTGGAGATCGTCTGGAAGTTGGTGAGCATGCCACCGAGCCAGCGGTGGTTGACGTACGGCATGCCGACGCGCGTCGCCTGCTCGGCGATGGGCTCCTGGGCCTGCTTCTTCGTGCCGACGAAGAGGATGGTGCCACCGTGGGCGACCGTCTCCTTGACGAAGTCGTACGCGTTGTTGATGTACGTCAGCGACTGCTGCAGGTCGATGATGTAGATGCCATTGCGCTCGGTCATGATGAAGCGCTTCATCTTGGGGTTCCAGCGACGGGTCTGGTGCCCGAAGTGGACGCCGCTCTCGAGGAGCTGGCGCATGGTGACGACGGCCATGCCGTGTTCTCCCTAGTGTCGTTGTTGTCAGTTGTGCGTGGGCGCGGACGCCGGACGGTCACGTGGAGCACGTGGCCCGACCTGCGGCATACGACCTCACTCCTGGCGCCTGACACACCCCGCCCCGCCGCGAACGGTGGGGACTGCCGTGGTGTGACCCGGTCCGGCGGACCGGCAGAAGACGCGCGAATTGCGGTCCGTGCGACGAGCACACGGGACCGCCGACCATCGTACGTCCTGACCCGGGTGGTGGAGAAATCGTGGCGACCCGACAGAATGGCCCGCATGGCGCACTGGGTGGAGACGATCCCGGCCTTCGTCGTCCTCACGGTGGTGCTCTTCCTGCCCGGCTGGCTCGTCGTGCGCGCTCTGGGCGCACGCGGGCTCGAGGCGCTGGCCGTCTCCCCCGCGGTCTCCGTCGGCATCATCGCCGTCTGCGCCACGCTCGCGCAGCGGGTCGGGGTGCGCTGGGGGCTGCTGCCGCTCGTCGTCGTCACGGCGCTCGCCGTGGCCGTCGCCTGGCTCGGGATGCGGCTCTTCGGCCGCCACGACCCGGAGCTCGGCGCGACCCGCCGTCTCCTCGGCCGGCCCCGGCCCGACGCGGTCGTCGCCATCGCCATCGGTGCCGTCCTCGCGCTCGCCACGATCCTCCCGGCGATCGGTCGACCCGACGAGCTCGTCGACTCCCCCGACGCCGTCTACCACCTCGGGCGCATCAAGACCTTCCTCGAGACCGGCAACTTCTCGATCGCCAACCCGACCTTCTACCCCAACGGCTTCCACTCGTGGATCGCGACCAGCCTCCTGCCCGGTGTCGCCGACGTGCTGCCCGGCACCAACGTCGCGACGATCGTGCTCGCGGCTCTCGTCTGGCCGATCGGCTGCGTGGCCCTCGTGCGCCACGCGCTCGGCACCTCCCGCCTCGTGACGTATGCCGCCGGGTTCGCCTCCGCCGCCTTCATCGCCTTCCCGACGATCCTCCTCGGCTGGGGCGTCCTGTGGCCCAACCTCATGGCGACGGCGCTGACCCCCGGCGCGCTCGCCCTCATGCTCCAGGCGGCGCGGTCCGGGCGCATCGGGCAGTGGCTCGCCTTCGTCGCCGCGATGCCGGGCCTCGCCATGATCCAGCCCAACGCGCTCGTGGCCCTCGTGCTCTTCGCGCTCGTCTGGTTCGTCACCGCGAGGGTGCGGGCGGGGCTGCTGCACCACGTCTCGTGGTGGGTCGTCGCGCGCGACCTCGCGATCGTCGCCGTCGTCGGTGTGGCCGGGCTCGTGGCCGCCCCCGTCGTGTCGGCCCAGCTGGCCTCGACCCAGTCCTACGAGTGGAAGGACCGCGTCTCGGTCTGGACCGCCCTCGTCGAGGTCGTCGGCGGCCGGCTGCAGATCCCCGACCTGCTCTGGGGCGTCGTCGTGCTCATCGCGCTCGGGATCGGCTGGATCGCGCTGCGCGCCAGGGCAGCCCTGCCGGTCGTGGCCATGTGGGGCGCCGTCGTCGTCCTCTACGTCATGGCGGCGTCGTCGACGACGTCGTGGACCTCCCTCGTCACGGGCTACTGGTACAACGACAAGGTCCGGCTCGCCTCGCTCGCCGCCGTCCCCGGCGTCGTCCTCGTCGCCGCGGCCGCCCCCGCCCTGCGTGAGCTGCTGCGCAAGGTGCCCGGCCTCGGGTCGCGTCCCGCCGTCGTCGGTCTCACCGCGGTGCTCGTCATCCCGCTCCTCACCCTCGGGCTCAACGGGGCCACCCGCGAGCGGATGCTCACCGGCTTCTTCCAGCCCGACGAGCCGAAGAAGGTCATCCTGTCGTTCGAGGCCCAGGACTCCCTGCGCCGGCTCGACGCCCTCATCCCGCCCGGCCAGGGTGTCGTCGGCCGCCCCGAGAACGGCTCACCGCTCATGTGGCCGCTCTTCGGCACCAACACGCTCTATCGCTCCATCCCCATCCCGACGACCGGCGACGAGATCGTCATCGGCACCGGCTTCGACGACATGGCGAACCGGCCGGACGTCTGCGCGGCCATGGCGCGCCACGACATCCGCTGGGCCATCGACTCGACGCACGTCTACTGGCTCGACCGCCCGGAGCGCTCGTCCGGACTCAAGGACCTCGCCGACGTCGACGGCGTCGAGCCCGTCCGGACCGACGGGGACTACACGCTCTACCGCGTCACCGGGTGCGGGCTGGGTGCCGCGGCGGCCTCCTGAACCGGCCGGACGGCATACGCCCTCGGGTCTGCCGATCCGACTCGTGGACGGCGCGTAACGCTCTCGGCCCGCGCGCGATGGTGGGGGTGGAGATCCCACCAGGACCCCCTGACCGGGTGGGATCTCCACTCACGTCCGCGGCACGGACCCCTCCACAGCCGCCGCAGGGCGCAGAGCCCCCGCCACGTGCCCCGGCGGGGGCTCTCCCGTGTCGGCACGTCCGTCGTGGCTACGCTCGGTCCATGAGCTCGCCGCTGATCTCGCGCATGCAGCCCTTCGGGACGACGATCTTCGCCGAGATGTCGGCGCTCGCGACCCGGACCGGTGCGATCAACCTCGGACAGGGCTTCCCCGACACGGACGGACCCCGGGAGATGCTCGAGGCGGCGAAGGCCGCGATCGACGGCGGTCGCAACCAGTACCCGCCGGGGCCCGGGGTCCCGGAGCTGCTCGAGGCGGTCGCCGCGCACCAGGAGCGCTTCTACGGGATCTCGCTCGACCCCGCGTCGCAGGTGCTCGTCACCGCCGGTGCGACCGAGGCGATCGCGTCGGTCGTCCTCGCGCTCTGCGACCCGGGCGACGAGGTCGTCACCTTCGAGCCCTACTACGACTCGTATGCCGCCACGATCGCCCTCGCGGGAGCGACCCGCCGCACGTCCGTGCTCCGCTTCCCCGACTTCGCGGTCGACGAGGCGTCGCTGCGGGCGGCCTTCTCGTCGCGGACCCGTCTCGTGCTGCTCAACACGCCGCACAACCCGACGGGGAAGGTCTTCACGCGGCCCGAGCTCGACCTCATCGCGTCGCTCGCGCGCGAGCACGACGCCTGGGTCGTCACCGACGAGGTCTACGAGCACCTCGTCTTCGACGACGCCGAGCACGTGCCGATGGCGACCCTGCCGGGCATGGCCGACCGCACCCTCACGATCAGCTCCGGCGGCAAGACGTTCTCGGCCACGGGCTGGAAGGTCGGCTGGCTCTCGGGTCCCGCCGAGGCGGTCGCGGCGGCGCGCACCGTCAAGCAGTTCCTCACCTACGTCGCGTCCGGGCCGTTCCAGCCGGCCGTCGCTCTCGCCCTCGGGCTCGGCGACGAGGTGTACGCCGGCCTGCGGGACTCGCTCCAGGCCAAGCGAGACCTGCTGTGCTCGGCGCTCGAGGCGTCCGGGCTCCGGGTCGCCCGCCCGTCCGGCACGTACTTCGTCATCGCGGACGCGGCACCGCTCGGCGCCGTCGACGGGCTGGAGTTCGCCCGGCGGCTGCCGGACCTGGCCGGGGTGGTCGGGGTGCCGGTGTCCGTCTTCCACGACGACCAGGAGGCGGCGCGCACGTTGGTGCGGTTCGCCTTCTGCAAGAAGGACGAGGTCCTGCTCGAGGCCAGCCGCCGCCTCGCCGCCGCCGGCATCCCGACCTCCCCGACCTCCCCGACCTCCCCGACCTCCCCGACCGCACCCTCCACCACCCCCTGACCCATCGAGTGAGCGCGCAATCACACTCGAGTGAGCGCTCCGTCCCACTCGAGTGAGCGCTCGGTCCCACATCCACACGGCCCGTTCGCCGTCCACATGTCTTCGGGAGACGCGCCCCTTCATCCACAGGTGCGCTGACACACGTGCTGTCCCGGCCGAACCCGGACGACGATGAGGCCATGTCGATCGGTTCAGCCCTGCTCAGCGCCGTCCTCGCGGCGGCATCCCTGACGAGTGCGAGCTCGGTGTCCGTCACGTCCGGGACACCGGGCTCCGCTCGCGGACCCTTCTCCTCACCGGCGACGTCGGCCCACTGGGCATGGCCGCTCGACCCACGCCCGGAGGTGGTGCGGCGGTTCGACCCTCCGGACCAGCCGTGGCTACCCGGCCATCGCGGTGTCGACCTGGCCGCCACTGTGGGCCAGTCCGTCAGGGCCCCGACAGCGGGTCGGATCGCCTGGACCGGCGTCATCGCCGGGCGTGCGGTCGTCGTCGTGGCGCACGACGGAGGACTGCGGAGCACCTTCGAGCCGGCGGCCGCGGCCGCACCAGCCGGCACGACGGTCGCTCGCGGAGACAGGGTCGGCATCGTGACGTCGACCCCGGGACACTGTGCGCCGCGCACTTGCCTGCACTGGGGCGTGCTGAGGGGTGAGTCCTACCTCGATCCGCTGTCGTTCGTGGGTCGAGCGCCGGTCGTCCTGCTCCCGCTCTCGTAGCGCCGCCGACCCGCCGGTCACGCCCGCGGGTGGGCCTGCTCGTAGCTGCGCCGCAGCCGGTCGACGGAGACGTGCGTGTAGATCTGCGTCGTTGCGAGACTCGCGTGGCCGAGGATCTCCTGCACCATGCGGAGGTCCGCGCCACCCTCCAGCAGGTGCGTGGCGGCGCTGTGTCGCAGCCCGTGCGGACCCAGGTCCGGCGCGTCAGGCAGATGCGAGAGCAGCTCGTGCACGGCAGACCGGACCTGCCGGGCATCCACCCGGCGACCGCGTCGCCCCAGGAAGAGCGCAGGTCCGGAGTGCTCACCGACGAGCCGGGACCGGACCGCCAGCCACGCCTCGATGGCGCGGCCCGCCGGCGCGCCGAACGGCACGATCCGCTCCTTGGCACCCTTGCCCATGACGCGCACGACACCTTGCGCCAGATCGAGGTCGTCGATGTCGAGCGCGGCGAGCTCCCCCACCCGGATGCCGCTCGCGTACAACAGCTCGAGCATGGCGCGGTCGCGCACGTGGATCGGGTCCTCGTCGTCGGCTCGGGTGGCGGCGAGGTCGAGCATCTCGCTGGCCTCGTCCTGACGAAGGACGCCCGGAAGCGTGGCATGCCGCTTGGGTGCGACGAGGCGTAGGGACGGATCGGTGGGGATGCGACCGGTGTGCTCGGCCCACCGGAGGAAGGTGCGTGCGGAGGCGGCGCGGCGCGCGATCGTCGCCCGGGCGGCGCCCGCGTCGGCCTGGACCCCGAGCCACGCCCGGAGGTCACCGATGCGCAGGTCGCCGATCTCGTCGATCCCGCGGGCAGCGGCGAAGGTCAGCAGGTGTCGGACGTCCCCGAGGTAGGCCCGTCGGGTGTGGACCGAACGCCCTCGCTCGGCGCCGAGGTGACGGGAGTACGCGTGGAGCAGCTCCGAGTGCCGCTCGAGCACGTCTGGTACCGCCTTGACCACATCCGTCACTCCCGCACCATCGCAAAGCGCGGAGGGTTAGGCAAGTACTGCTCCGACACCAGCCATGACGCCGACACGACGAAGACGGCTCCCAGCTCGGGTGGCCGCGGGGGCTCGCCCGTCTCCGACTCAAGTGGGACGCGAGTGACGGCGAGGCCACTCGAGTAGGACGGAGCGCTTGTTCGACTGGGACCGAGCGCTCACTCGAGTGGGACCGCGCGCTCACTCGAGTGGGGCGGGGCGTTCACTCGAGTGGGACCGCGCGCTCACTCGAGTGGGACCGCGCGCTCGTTCGAGTGGGACGGGGCGCTCACTCGAGTGGGGCGGGGCGCTCACTCGAGTGGGGCGGGGCGCTCACTCGAGTGGGCGGAGCGCTCACTCGAGTGGGCGGAGCGCTTGCTCGGGCTTGGCTCGGCGGGGCTGGGGGCGTTTGCGCCAGGTGCCGGCGGACTCGGTCACGAGGCCCATCCGCTCGAGTCGTCCGAGCGCCGCCCGCACCATGAGCGGCGCGAGGGCGACCTGGCGGACGATGGCGTCGAGGGTCAGTCCGGATCGGAAGGGCACGACCTCGAGGACGGACGCATCGAGGGGCGGCAGGTCGTCTTCGGGCCGGACGGGCCCACGGGCCGGCCCGCACGCGTCGTCGCCGAGGTCGCCCACGAGGTCGATGACCTCGTCGGCACTCGTGACGAGGACCGCCCGGCCGTCGCGGATCTCCTGGTGACAGCCGGCCGACGTCATCGACGTCGTCGGACCGGGCACGGCGCCGACGTGGCGGCCGGCCTCGATCGCGTGCTTGACGGTGTTGCGCGAGCCGGAGCGCAGGTCGGCCTCGACCACGACCGTGCCGCGCGTCATCCCGGCGATGAGCCGGTTGCGGGCGAGGAACCGTGACTTCATCGGCGCCGACCCGGGGGCCACCTCCGACACGACGAGTCCGTCGCGGGCGATCCGCGAGATGAGGGTGGCATGCGCCGAGGGGTAGGGCCGCTCCACCCCTCCGGCGAGGACGGCGACCGTGGCACCGTCGACGGCGAGCGCACCGCGGTGGGCGCTGCCGTCGATGCCGAACGCGGCGCCGGACACGACGGTCCATCCCCTCCGTGCGACGCCGGCCGCGAGGTCGGCGGCGACCTGCTCGCCGTAGCCGGTGGCGGCCCGTGAGCCGACGATCGCGACGGACCGCTCCACCGTCTCGGCGAGATCGAGCGGTCCGCGGACCCAGAGGCAGTAGGGCGGTACGGGGATCTGCCCGAGCCGTTCCGGCCACTCGTCGTCGCCGGGCACGACGACCCGCGCGCCGACTTTCGCCGCGATGTCGAGGTCGCGCTCGGTGTCGAGGCTGGCGAGCCGGGCCCGGAACCGGGTCAACGTGCCCCGACCAGCCCGGATGCGCTCGAACGTCTCGACGGCGCCGAGCTCGTCGATGAGGCCGGGCACCTCCTTGTCGCACGGCTCCGCGAGACGCGACAGCGCGGCTCGGGCGAACCGGTCAGCGTCCACGACGGACCCCCGCCATCGAGCCCATCCGACCGTGAGCATGCCGACGATGCCGTCCTCGCGCGTTCACGCGGCCACCCCCGCCCGGTGGCGCAGCGACAGAGCGAGGTCGACCTCCTCACGCCCGGGGCGTTGGAGCCCCATGACGTCGGCGATGGTCCACGCACAGCGCAGGGTGCGGTCATAGCCGCGCAGGCTGAGCGACCCGCTCTCGAGGGCGCGGTCGAGAGTGGTCGTCGCCGAGCTCGGGAGCCGCCACGGCCGACCGCGCAGGACCGAGCCCGGGACGTCGGCGTTGACCCCGCGACGGCGCTCGAGCACCTCGCGCCAGCGCTCGCCCTGGGCATCGCGGGCCCCGGCCACGCGCGCGGCGACCGACGTCGTGGACTCGCCCGCGGGTGCACCCGCCATCGACAGTCCCGGCGGCTGGACGTGGACCTGCAGGTCGACCCGGTCGAGGAGCGGACCGCTCAGCTTGCCGAAGTAGGAGCGGCGCATGAGGGGCGTGCACGTGCAGTCGAGACCCTTGCCCCACCCGTTGCCGCACGGGCACGGGTTCGCGGCGAGGACGAGCTGGAAGCGGGACGGGAACGTCACAGTCTCCTGGGCGCGGGCGATGGAGACGGACCCGCGCTCGAGCGGCGTGCGCAGCGACTGCAGGACCCCCTTGTCGAACTCGGGGGTCTCGTCGAGGAACAGCACGCCCCGGTGGGCCTGGGTGATGGCTCCGGGCCGGATGTGCCCGCTGCCACCACCGATGACGGCGGCCTGTGACGCACCGTGGTGCGGCGCGACGAACGGCGGTCTCGTGATGAGGCGCACGTCCTCACCGGCGCCGAGCGCACCCAGGACGGAGTGGATCGCCGTGACCTCCATCGACTCGGCCTCGTCGAGGGCCGGCAGCAGACCCGGCAGCCGTTCGGCGAGCATCGTCTTGCCCGCACCGGGTGGACCGGCGAGCAGCAGGTGGTGACCGCCGGCCGCCGCGATCTCGAGGGCGAGCTTGGCGTCGGCCTGGCCGACGACCTCGCTGAGGTCCCGCACCGGCTCGGGAGCCGGCGGCACGACGAGCGGCACCGGGACCTCCTCGACGGCCCGGCCCCTCCCCAGCGCGTCGTAGCGCCGGACGAGCTCGGTCACGTCGGCCACGGGGTGGACTCGGACGTCCGAGACGAGACGGGCCTCGCCGGCGTTGGCGACGGGGACGACGACGTGACGCACCCCGGTCATCGCGGCCGCCCGGACCAGGGGCAGCACGCCGGGGACGGGCCGCACCGTGCCGTCGAGACCCACCTCGCCGATGTGCACGAGGTCGCGCACGACCGCGGGTGGCACCAGTCGCATCGCGGCGGCGACCGCGACGAAGATGGCCAGGTCGAAGCCGGTGCCGATCTTGCGCTCACCAGCGGGCGAGAGGTTGACGGTGACGCGACGCTGGCTGACGGGCATGTCGTCGATGAGGGCGGCAGCGGCCTTGATTCGGTCGGACGACTGCTTGACCGCCGAGTCCCCGAGCCCGCTGATCGCGAAGCCGGGCAGGCCGGGCGTCACGTGCGCCTCGACGTCGACGACGAACCCGTGCACCCCACGCAGCCCGACCGACCGCGTGCGACCGAGGCCGGTGCCCATCAGCACACCCCGCGCAGGTGCTCGAGGCTGGCCCGTCCCGTGCGCGGACGCAGGATCGAGATGACGTCGATGCGTAGCGCGAGCCCGCGCGCGAGCTCGTCGTGCTCGTCGCGCCAGAGCCCGGCCAGTCGCCGCAGCCGGCGCTGCTTGCGCCACGTCACGGCCTCGAACGGCGCCCCGAAGGCCTCGCTCGTCCGGGTCTTGACCTCGCAGACGACGAGCTCGAGGCCGTCGACGGCGACGACGTCGATCTCGCCGCGCGCGCAGCGCCAGTTGCGGTCGATGATCGTCAGGCCCTGAGCGAGCAGGTAGCGGCAGGCGAGCCGTTCGCCGTAGTCGCCGAGGTCGCGGGTGGAGAGGTCCATGACGACCACCCTCCCGGCGCCGACCCGGCGAGGACACCGGTCAGCGTGAGGCTGTGGACGGCATACGCGATCGGCGAGGGGGTGTGGACGGAGCCCGGCGGCTCAGCTGAAGTCGCCGTTCTCCGGGAGCTTGATGTCGGGCTTGGGCAGCTCCTCGACGTTGACGTCCTTGAACGTCACGACCCGCACGTTCTTGACGAACCGTGCCGGCCGGTAGATGTCCCAGACCCACGCGTCGGCCATGGTGACGTCGAAGAAGACCTCACCACCGTCGCTGCGCACCTTCACGTCGACCGAGTTGGCGAGGTAGAAGCGGCGCTCGGTCTCGACGACGTGGGTGAAGAGGCCGACGACGTCGCGGTACTCCTTGTAGAGCTGGAGCTCCATCTCGGTCTCGTACTTCTCGAGATCTTCCGAACTCACCTGATTGCCGTCCCTGTCTGCTCTGCCGTGATGGGCGCCGGAGCGAACGACTCCGTCCCCTCATTCAACACCTCGACCGGCCCGTCGGAGTACACGCCGGGCAGGCGCCACGAGCGGCGGTGCAGCTCGCACGGGCCCAGACGGGCCAGCGCGTCCATGTGCTCGGGTGCGGAGTAGCCCTTGTTGAGCGACCAGCCGTATGCCGGGTGGTCGGCCGAGAGGGCCACCATCATGTCGTCGCGCTCGACCTTGGCCAGCACGCTCGCGGCCGCGACCGACGAACACTTCATGTCAGCCTTGATCATCGTCGTCACCGGCGGCGTCGTCGGTGCGGAGTCGTCGGCGAAGGCGAAGAGTCCCACCTCGGTCGGGGCCGTCAGCCAGTCGTGGTTGCCGTCGAGGATGACGAGGTCCGGCACGACGCCGAGTCCCGCGAGGGCTCGCGTCCCGGCCAGGCGCAGGGCACCCATGATGCCGATCTCGTCGATCTCGTCAGGACTCGCGTGCCCGACGGCGTGGGCCACGGCCCAGCGCTGGATGCGCGGCACGAGGACCGTGCGCGCGCGCTCGGTCAGCAGCTTGGAGTCCTTGACGCCGATGGGCGCCGAGCGCACCGTCTCGTCGATGACGACGATGCCGACGCTGACCGGCCCGGCGAGCGCGCCACGGCCCACCTCGTCCATGCCGGCGAGGAGTCGGTGACCGGATCGCTGCAGCGCGCGCTCGACGCGCAGCGAGGGCTTCTTGGAGGGGGCGGGGCGTGCCATCGTGCTGCTCGAGCGGCTCAGCCCGCCGCGGCCTTCGTCGTCGTGGCGCTCGGCTTGCCGCTCTGGCTGGGGTTGACCGTGGCCTTCTTCGTCGGGGTCGTCGACGGCGTCGTGGGCGTCGGGACCTGCGAGAAGGTGCGCTCGGGGACCCCGAGCCACGTCACGTGGTCGATCGGCCAGACGACGAAGAGGGCGCGACCCACGATCTTGTCCATCGGCACGGAGCCCGTGGCCCCGGTGCCGTCGTCGTGCCAGCGGCTGTCGGAGGAGTCGCTCCGGTGGTCGCCCATGACCCACACGCGCCCGGCGGGGACCGTGATGTCGAACTTCTTGCCCTCGCTGGGGTAGTCGCCGGGCTTGACGTAGGGCTCGGTGATCTCGACCCCGTTGACCTTGAGCTTGCCGGTGTCGCCGTCGGCCTGGACGTGGTCGCCCGGGAGGCCGATGACGCGCTTGATGAGGTGGTTCTCGGAGTCCTCGGGCAGCAGGCCGACGAAGACGAGGGCGTCGTGGAAGGGGCCACCGACGGTGCTGTGCTGCTCACCGAGGTCGCCGAGCCACGGGCTGGGCACGCCCGGGTCCTCGAAGACGACGACGTCGCCGCGCTTGAGGTCGAGCGGCCCGGGTGTCAGCTTGCTGACGATGACGCGGTCGTCCTTGACGAGGGTGTTCTCCATCGACCCGGACGGGATGTAGAAGGCCTGGAAGAGCCACGTCTTGACGACGAAGCTGAGCGCCATCGCGAGGACGACGACGATGACGAGCTCCTTGATGCCGGCGAAGAGAGTCGCGCCGAAACCGCGGGGCTCGTCGTCGTAGTCGTCGTCGAGGGTGTCGTCGTCGAGGTCGCCGTCGGTGTCGTCAGCACTGCGCCCGCGCGTCGGGTCCTCGGGGCGTCCGGTGTACTGCGACATCACTCACCATTTCGTGGGACGGAGGCAATTTGTCCTTGGTCGACCGATCCGAGCCGACCGAGCGGCCAGTATCGCACCCAAACCTTGCCGATGATGTCGTCCCCCGGCACCATGCCGCCACCCGGATCGCCGAGGTGCGCACGCGAGTCGGAGGACGAGCCACGGTTGTCGCCCATGACCCAGAACCGGTCCGCGGGCACCGTCACGTCGAAGGTCAGGGCACTCGGTTTCTGGCCCGGTGCGACGTAGGGCTCGCTGACGGCGACGCCGTTGACCTCGAGCCGTCCGTCGGTCGCACAGCACCGGACCCGGTCGCCCGGCAGGCCGATGATCCGCTTGACGTAGTCGGTCGGCTGGCCCTTGCCGGCGAGGCTCTCGACGGCCTCGACGAGGGTCTGCACGATGCCGCGCTCGGGCACCCGCAGGTTGAACGCCTGGGAGGCGTCGAAGACGATGATGTCGCCACGCTGGAGGTCAGCCGGCGCCGTGGTCCGGCTGACGAGGATCCGGTCGCCGATGAGCAACGTGTCCTGCATCGACTCGCTCGGGATGCCGAAGGGCGTCACGAGGAAGGCCCGGACGACGACGATCGCGAGCAGGAGCAGAGCGGGGCCGAGCAGCCACCGGTGACGTCGCGCGGCGGCATACGCCGCGTGGGGGGGCCGGCGATCGCCGCTCCCTGACGTCGGCGCCGACGTCGCGAGGCTGCCCGGACGCGACGAAGGCGCGGCGGACCCCGTCTCTGGGGACGTACCGGATCGTTCCGGAACGGCCCGCTCGGGGTCCACCGCGCCTCGCGTTACTCGACGGACGTCTGCGTCAGCAGGTCGTCAGCTCTTGGCGCCGGTCTTGGCCGGGATGCTGTCGCGCTTCTCGCGGATCTTGGCAGCCTTGCCGCGCAGACCGCGCAGGTAGTAGAGCTTCGCGCGGCGGACGTCACCGCGGGTCACGACCTCGATCTTGTCGATGACGGGGGTGTGCACCGGGAAGGTGCGCTCGACGCCGACACCGAAGGAGATCTTGCGGACCGTGAAGGTCTCGCCGATGCCGCCGCCGTGGCGACGGATGACGATGCCCTGGAACACCTGGACACGCGAGCGCGTGCCCTCGATGACCTTGACGTGGACCTTGAGGGTGTCGCCGGCGCGGAAGTCGGGAACGTCCGAGCGCAGCGATGCCGCGTTGATGTCGTCAAACGTGTGCATGATGCTTCGCTTTCCTGGGTGCCACAGGCCACCTCGTCACAAAGGTGTGGGTCGCGTCCGTCGGGCCGCGTCGAGTCACCGGTGGATCTGGTCGAACAGGTGGTGACCCGACTCCCCCTGTGGCAGGGGCCGTCGTGTGCCGGACGCAAGGAGCAAGTCTGCCAGAGCACACGGCATACCAGAAATCGGCAGAGGTCGGCCCCGCCCGTCGGTGCCCTAGCGTGGCCCCGTGGACGTCTCCCCCGGCTGGCCCGTGTACCTCTGTCTCGTCGTCCTGCTCGTCGTGACGCTGCTCGCCAACCGGCTGAGCGGCGTGGGTCTCGGACGCCAGTCGGCGATCGCCGGCGCCCGGGCGGTCGTCCAGCTCTCCCTCGTGGCCCTCGTCATCACCGCCGTGGTCGGGTCGCTGTGGCTGTCGTTCCTCGCCGTGGGCGCCATGTTCGCGACGGCGGTGGCGACGACGTCCAAGCGGGTCGGTGCGCCACGCACGTGGCCGTGGGCCGCGGCGGCGATGGCCTGTGGCGTCGTGCCCGTCGTCGCCATCGTGCTCGCCACCGGCGCGGTCCCGCTGACGGGGATCGCCGTGATCCCGGTCGCGGGCATCGTCATCGGCAACACGATGACGGTCCACACGCTCGTCGGGCGGCGGACCTTCGCCGCCCTGCGCGAGGAGCACGGGCAGTACGAGGCGTCGCTGTCGCTCGGGCTCACCTCGAGCCAGGCGATCGACGAGATCATCGCCCGACGGGTGCCCGAGGGCATCGTCCCGAGCCTCGACCAGGTGCGCACGTCGGGCATCGTCACGCTGCCCGGCGCCTTCATCGGCGTCATGCTCGGTGGCGGCAGCGCCGTCCAGGCCGCCACGGCCCAGGTGCTCGTCCTCTTCGCCATCATGGCGACGCAGTCGATCACGGCCGGGGTGCAGGCGGCGCTGATCCGCCGGCGCCTCCTGCTGCCCGCCGACCTCGGCGTGGCCCTCGTCTCCTGACGCGGCCCCGCCGTCAGCGGCGGCGCTTGACGAGGGTGACCGCGCCCGGGATCGGCGCGGCCGTGTCGACGAGGCGGTAGCCGGCCTTCTTGTACATCCGTAGGTTGTCGGTGCTCCGCGCGCCCGTGTGCAGCGTCAACGTGCGTATGCCGTCCGGCGCCGTCGACTCGGCGTGCTCGAGGAGGCGTCGGCCGAGTCCACGACCCTGCAGGTCGGGAACGACGCAGAGGCGCCCGACGAACCAGTCGTCCTCGGACGCGCCCGCGCTCGTGCGGACGGCTCCGACGAGGCGGCCGCCGCCGCGTGCGACCCACGTCTGCGTCGTGTCGAGGCTCGCCCGGACGTCGTCGAGGCTCTCGTGCAGGGCCGGGATGTCGAGCGTGTCGTTGGCGACGGCCTCCTGGACCCAGCAGGCGCGCATGAGCACGGCGAGCTCCGGCACGTCGCCCGGCGTCGCGGCACTGATGACGACGTCACCGCCGTCGGGGGCGGCGTGCGAGGCGTGGAGCAGGTCGGGCCGACGCGCCGCGGTGCGGGCGAGCCGCTGCTCGTGGCGCCAGGCGGCGATGGCGCCGTGGTTGCCCGAGAGGAGGACCGGCGGGACGTCGCGGCCGTTCCACGAGGCGGGCTTGGTGTAGATGGGGTACTCGAGCAGCCCGTCCTCGTGCGACTCCTCGACGAGCGACTCGGCGTTGCCGATGACGCCGGGGACGAGGCGACCGACGGCCTCGACCATGGCGAGGACGGCCACCTCGCCGCCGTTGAGGACGTAGTCGCCGAGGCTCACGACCGACACCTCGAGCCCGAGGTCCTCGCGGGCGTGGTCGTAGACGCGCTCGTCGATGCCCTCGTAGCGTCCACACGCGAACGCGAGCCACGGCTCGTCGGCGAGCTCGCGGGCGAGCGCCTGCGTGAACGGCTGGCCGCCGGGCCCGGGGACGATCAGCCGGGGCTTCGCCTGCGACGGGTTGTCCTGTGCGAGAACGTGGTCGAGCGCCTCGGACCAGGGTTGGGCCTTCATGACCATGCCGGCTCCCCCGCCGTACGGGGTGTCGTCGACGCTGCGGTGCCGGTCGTGCGTGAAGTCGCGCAGGTCGTGGACGCGGACGTCGAGGAGGCCGTCCTCACGCGCCTTGCCGATGAGCGACAGGTCGAGCGGGGCGAGGTAGTCGGGGAAGATCGAGACGACGTCGACGCGCAGGGCCGGACGCGGGTCGGGCACGGTCACTCGGTGCCCTCGCGGTAGAGGTCGAAGAGACCCGGCGGCGGGTCGACGACGACGTGGTCCTCGGCGACGACGGGCACGATGCGCTTGACGAACGGGACGTAGGCCGTGACGCCGTCGGTGAGGGTGAGCACGAGCCGGTCCTGCGCGGGACCGATCTCGAGGCCGCTCACGGTTCCGACCTTCTCGCCGCTCAGGTCGCGGGCCTCGAGCCCGACGAGGTCCTCCTCGTAGAAGGCCTCGTCCTCGACCTGGGGGTTCGACTCGGGCAGCACGAGCCGCGCGCCGCGCAGGCTCTCGGCGCCGCTGCGGTCGGGGATCTCCTCGAAGGTGATGAGCCAGATGCCGCGGTGCACGCGCGTCGACGCGATGGTCAGCGCGGTGGGCACACCGGATCCCGGTTCGGCCTCGGTCTCGATGACGGTGCCGACCGCGAAGCGGGTCTCGGGGTCGTCCGTGTGCAGCTGGACGGTCACCTCTCCACGCAGACCGTGGGGCTTGCCGATGCGGGCGAGGACGACGTTCATGGGCCGAATCCTCTCAGGTTTGGGGGCGGTCGGAGACCGGTGCGCGAAGGTCGGGCGCGGGGACGCGAGAGGGGCGCCCCGGTGGTCCGGGACGCCCCTCTCGGTGACTCTGTCAGAGTCGGCGCTCAGCGCACGCGGTCGGTGTCGACGATGTCGACGCGCACGTTGTTGTTGCCCGCGAGGGCGCCGACGACGGTGCGCAGCGCGCTCGCCGTGCGGCCGGAGCGGCCGATGACGCGGCCGAGGTCGTCGGGGTGGACCCGGACCTCGAGCAGCTCACCGCGGCGCAGCTCCTTGCGGACCACGACGACGTCCTCGTCGTGGTCGACGATGCCCTTGACGAGGTGCTCGAGCGCCTCCTCGAGCATGCTCAGGCCTCGGCCTTCGCGGCGTCGTCGCCGGCAGCCTCGGCCGGAGCCTCGGTCGCCTCGTCGGCCTTGGGCTCCTCGGCCTTGGGCTCGTCGGCCTTGGCCTCAGCCTTGGGCTCGGTCTTCTTGGCGGCCTTCTTGCGCGGCGTCGGGCCGTCGGTGCCGGCGTCGTTCTTGCCGCCGGCAGCGGCGATCGCGGCCTCGTAGAGGTCCTTCTTCGGGGTCTTCGGCTGCTTGGTCTGGAGCTTGCCCTCGTCGACGATCTTGATGAGCGCCGCGACGGCCTCGGTCGGCTGCGCGCCCTGGCCGAGCCAGTAGTGCGCGCGCTCGATGTCGATGTCGATGAGCGACGGCTGCTCGGTGGGGTGGTACTTGCCGATCTCCTCGATGGCACGGCCGTCGCGCTTGGTGCGCGAGTCCATGACGACGACGCGGTAGAACGGAGCACGGATCTTGCCCATGCGCTTCAGACGGATCTTGACTGCCATGGTGGCGGTCTCCTCAACCAGTAGTGAGCGCGGCGAGACCGGCTGGGTTCAGCCGGGGTGCCGACGCTCGGTGTGTAGGCGTCCGGTCCAGCCAGGAGCGGCCGGACGGGTACAGCCCTCCATTCTGCCAGACCCCGAGGGGTGCTCCGGACACGCACCCCCGCGGTGAGCGAGCGAGCGAGCCGTCCACCCCAGGGCGTATGCCGTCCGCGCCCTCAGGCGTGGGCCGCGCGGACCGCGAGGGCGTGACGCACGACCTCGCGACGGGACACGTCGGTGGCGCCCTCGAGGACCGGCACCCGGGAGGGCTCGAAGCCCGCGCGGGCCAGGCCCATCCGCAGCTCCGGCCCGCCGAGCCGGCACTCGACGACCCCGCCGACGGGCGAGACGCGGAGCAGCTCGAAGAGGGTCGCCGCGCTCTCGACCATGGACGAGGAGAAGAGCGGGATGCCGAGCTCGGCTGCCAGGGCCGAGGCGAGGCTCGTGCCGCCGTAGGCGCCGAAGGCCGTGGACCCCGAACCGCTCACCACGCAGGCGATGCGGCGGTGGCCGTGCGGGCGGTAGGGCACGGCCGGCCAGTCGGTCGACAGCAGGGTGAACCGGTCGTGGTCGCGCCAGTCCCGGCGCCCGTCGATGCCGGGAAGGTGCAGGAAGTCGCGCGCGAAGCCCTCGTGGACGAAGCCGAGCGACCGCACGAGCCCGGCGGACCGGTGGTTGGCCGGCTGGATGTTCGCCTCGACGCGGTGCAGGCCCATCCCGTGCGGCTGGTCGGCGAAGACGAGGTCGAGCGTGAGGCGCAGCCCCTCGACGAAGAGCCCGCGGCCGGCATACGGGTCGTAGGCGTCGTAGCCCACGGTCGCGCTGCGGAAGGCCCCCTCGACGACGTTCGCGACGTTGATCCGCCCGACGAGGCCGTGCGAGCCCTCGGGGTCGAGCGCGTGCACCATGAAGGTGCGGTAGGTCGGCGACTGGCTGTCGATGACGACCGGGAGGTTGTGCGGGTTCGGCATCGCGAAGTCCGCGAGGCGTCGCTCCGAGAGGGTCACGGCCGCGGCATACGGCTCGATGTCGGCCGTCGACGGGGGACGCACCTCGACGCGCTCGCCCACGGCGCTGAGCGGCGGCTCGTCGGCGGCGGGCTCGGGCAGGTGCTCAGACGACAACGCGACCTCGCAGCACGACACCCCGTGGGTCGCCGACGACGGTGACGTCGGCGATCGGGTCGGCGGCGTAGACGACGAGGTCGGCGTCCTCCCCCTCGACGATGCCGGGGCGTCCCAGCCACTCGCGCGCACCCCACGTCGCGGCCGCGACGACCTCGGCGTTCGTGAGGCCCGCCTTCGTCAGCTCGACCATCTCCTGCGCGACGAGGCCGTGCGGGAGGCTGCCACCGGCGTCGGTGCCGACGTAGATCGGCACCCCGGCTTCGTGGGCCGCGCCGACCGTGGCGTGGCGACGCTCGTGCAGGTCGAGCATGTGGCGGTGGTAGTCGGGGAACTTCTCCTTGGCCGGCTCCGCGAGGTCGGGGAACTGCGCGATGTTGACGAGGGTCGGCACGATGGCGATGCCCTGGGCGGCGAAGGTGTCGATGGAGTCCTCGCGCAGGCCGGTCGCGTGCTCGATGCAGTCGATCCCGGCGGCGGCGAGGTCGCGCAGGGACTCCTCGCCGAAGCAGTGCGCCGTGACGCGGACCCCCTCCTGGTGCGCGGCCGCGACCGCGTCGGCGACGGCCTGTCGCGACCAGCTCGGCGCGAGGTCGCCGACGTCGCGGTCGATCCAGTCGCCGACGAGCTTGACCCACCCGTCGCCGCGGTGCGCCTCGAGCCGGACGTGGCGGACGAGCTCGTCCTCCTCGACCTCGTGGGCGTAGTTGCGGATGTAGCGCCGGGTGCGGGCGATGTGGCGGCCGGCGCGGATGATCTTGGGCAGGTCGTCGCGATCGTCGACCCAGTGCGTGTCTCCGGGCTGCCCCGCGTCGCGGATGAGCAGCGTGCCGCGGTCACGGTCGGTGAGCGCCTGCTGCTCGGCCTCCTCGCGCGGCACGCCACCGTGCGGCCCCAGACCGACGTGGCAGTGCGCGTCGACGAGGCCCGGCAGCACCCAGCCCTCGAGCGTCTGCACGTCGGTTCCGTCGCTCGGTGGCGTGAACGACACCCGTCCCCCGATGACCCACAGCTCGTCGACGACGTCGTCGGGACCGACGAGCACCCGACCGCGGACGTGGAGCACCGGTGCACTCATGGCACCGACCCTAACCTCCGTCGCGCGCCAGATCCGTGAGGACGTCCGCCCAGTGCGCCAGGAGCGTCGCGAGGTGTCCGGCGCCCTCCCGGACGACGAGCCGCGACGTCGGCAGGTGGGCGTGGAGCCACTGCCCGTGCTCGAGGCCGACCGTCCGGTCACGGTCGCCGTACCAGAGGTGGACCGGGGCGCGGACGTCCCCGAGGTCGACGTCCCAGCCGGCCGTGAAGGCGAGCGCGTCCCGCGACACCCCGCGGTAGGACGGCACCCCGGGGCGGCCGCTGCCGGTCCACGGCTCGAGGATCTCGGGCGACACGAAGCCGCCCACGCGGACCTTCGCGCGATCACCCGGTCCGCTCCCCCGTCCGCCGCCGGTCATCGCATCGTCCTGGAGGGCGACCGCCGCGTCGAGGTCCCCGGCGAGCGCCGCGCGGACCGCGGGGTCGTCGGCCGCGGACGGGTCGAGCTCGAGCAGTGGCCCGACCCCGGCGACGACCCCGACCACGCGCACGCGGTCGGGCAGGACGGCTGCGGCCGCGACGGCATACGGCCCTCCCCCGGAGACGCCGAGCACCGCGAAGGCGTCGATCCCGAGCGCGTCCGCGACCGAGCCGGCGTCCGACCCGACGGAGGTCAGCGTCGTGGGCCCGTCCGTCGAACCGCCGTAGCCCGGACGGGAGAACGCGACCAGCCGGACGCCCGCGCGAGAGGCTGCGCCGTCGCCGAGCGCGGCCTGCAGCCGCCCGCCCGGGGTGCCGTGGAAGAAGACGAGCGGGGCGCCCTGCGGGTCACCGCCGTGCCACACGTCGAGACGCCGCCCGTCGGGCAGCCGCACCCGCGAGCGTCCGTCGGTGGTGACCACGCATCGAGCGTATGCCGCCCGGCGGGCACCGTCACGGGCGTCGGGTCCCGCTCCAGCCGGCTTGCGGCTTGGACGGCTCAGGCGATCGAGGCCACGACGATGAGCGACACGGCGAGCTGCACGGCAGCGGCCACGATGGAGGCGGGGTGGAAGTCGCGCTGCGTCACGAGCTCGGCCATGTCGCCGGGGGTCACGAGGTCGAGGAGCCGGAAGGCGAGCGCCTGGAGCACGACGCCGAGCAGGCCGAAGACGACCGACCAGCCGAGCGCCACACCCAGCGAGCCGGTGCCGTTGGTCCAGATGGCCGCGAAGACGACGAGCCCGAGACCGAGGAGGCCGGCCGCCAGGACGATCGCGGCGTTGACGGACCGCTCGGTCCAGATGTGCGAGCCCAGGTGGCCCGGCGTCACGAGGTCGAGCGCGGCGTAGCCGAGCCCGAGGACGGCGATGCCGACGGCGGCGTAGACGAGGGCGTATCCGGTGTGGACGAGCAGGTCCATGCAGGCTCCAGGTGTGAGTGGGGTGGCGGGTGTCGCGGCGGGGTCGGCGGCGGTCAGGGCTCGGCGACCCAGGAGGCCACCTGCTCCGGGGTCGAGCGCGGGGTGAGCATCCGGTGCGGCACGAACCGGGCGCCGGTGTTGGTCACGAGGTTGGTCGACTCGCGGATGCCGAGTCCCGCGGGCTTGCCGTCGACGACCCACGTGCCGAGCACCGGCCGGTTGCCCTCGAAGTCGGGCAGCGGCACGTACTGCTGGTAGACGCGCTGCTGGCCCTGGGTCCGCAGCCGCGGCGAGCGCTCGACGCCGTCGGGTCCGACGACGTCGACGCCGTCCCCCTCCCAGCCGAAGAGCGGCTTCGACACGTAGGCGGACATGCCGTGGGCATGGTCGAAGTACGCCGGCAGCAGGTTGGGGTGGCCGGGGAACATCTCCCACAGCACCGGCAGCAGGGCCTTGGAGCCGGCGAGGAGCTTCCACGGCGGCTCGATCCACTGCGTCGTCGACGAGCCGCCGAGCAGGTAGCCACCGAACGGCGAGCCGAGCATCCACTCGGTCGGGTACATCTTGAAACAGTGCGTGATCGGCTGGCCGTGCACGTCGACGAAACGGCGCTGCCCGTGGTGCCAGCCGATGTCCTCCATCGTGATGCCGAGCGCGACGAGGCCGGCCTCCTGCGCCGTGTCGCGCAGGTAGGCGACCGTCGCCCAGTCCTCGGTCGGCTCGTCCTGCCCGACGGCGAAGTGGACGACCTCGACCCCGCTGCGCGCCTTCATCCGGTGCCAGCCCTCGACGAGGCGCTCGTGGAGCAGGTTCCACTGGTCGTGGCCCGGGTGCAGGTCCTCGAGCCAGAACCACTGGGTCACAGCGGCCTCGACGAGCCCGGCCGGGGTGTCGGCGTTGTACTCGAGCAGCCTCGGCGGTCCGTCGCCGTCCCAGGCGAGGTCGAACCGGCCGTAGACCGAGGTCGCGTCGGGGTCGGACAGGGACGCCGCGAGCCAGGCACCGGCTCCGTCGGGCAGGCCGTGCCGGGCGATGACCTCCGGGTCGTGGGCCATCCGGTGCACCGCCGCGACGGTCATCCGGTGAAGATCACCGGTGGCCCGCTCGAGCACCTCCACATCGGCCTCGGTCAGCTCGTAGCAGGCGGTCTCGTCCCAGTACGGGACGGCGGCGCCGTCGGCCGCGCGGTCGACGGCATACGACAGCCCCTGCTGCTCGACGGTGTCCAGCCAGCCGTCACGCGGGGTGCTCGGGACGCGGTCCACGCTCAGCCGCCCACGGAGAAACCGTGCCCGGAGAAGCCGCCACGGGTCACGACCCCACCCTCGGCCCTGAACCCCGTCCCCCACGACTTCGACGACGGCGGGGCGGTGTACGAGCCGCCGGCCACGTGCGCGCCGATGGCCGGCGCTGCGACGCCACGAGGCACGAAGTACCAGCCGTGACCACCATGGAAGCCGGCGGTGTGGTGGTCGTCGCACCGCTCGTCGGCGATGCGCGTCTGGGTGGCCTCGTCGACGCAGACCCCGGCGTAGTCGTGGTCGTCGTCCTGCGCCGCGGCATAGATGCCGAGCGAGGCGAGCGCGACCGCACCGACGGTGACGGCGGCGGACTTGCGGGTCATGGGCATGCGGGTACGCGTCTCCTCAGGCTCCGGGGTCGTCCAGACGACTCGCCAGGACGCGCCTCCGACGCCTCACGGACGTCGTCGGATCCCTCGGCCGGCGCAGAATCTTCCGGGATTGACGAACCTGCCGAGCCGGCGTGGACGCTGCGCTCGCGCGTGCTCGTCCGTCGGTCGCGGGTCGTGACCGGTCAGCGACCGCCGAGGAACTTCTCGAAGCCCTTGGGCAGGTTCGACGGGTCGAAGCCGGCCAGCGGGTCCTCCTCGGCTGCACCGGCGCCGTTGGCGCCGGTCGCACCCGGCGCACCGAAGGCGCTGGCCGCAGACGCGGCACGCCCGGAGGCGGCCTTCTCCGCGGCGGCCCGCTCCTCGGCGGCGCGCTTGGCCGGGTTGCCGCTCTTGCTCTTCTTGCGCTGCGGCTGCTGCTGCTTGCCGCGCTTGCCCGTGCCGGGGATGCCGGGCATGCCCGGCAGGCCACCCCCGCCGCCGCGCGCCATCGACTTCATCATCTTCTGGGCCTGGCCGAAGCGCTCGAGGAGCTGGTTGACCTCGGTGACGGTGACGCCGGAGCCCTTGGCGATGCGGGCGCGGCGCGAGCCGTTGATCTGCTTGGGGTGGGTGCGCTCGAAGGGCGTCATCGAGCGGACCATGGCCTCGACGCGGTCGAACTCACGGTCGTCGAAGGCGTCGAGCTGGTCACGCATCCCCTGCATGCCCGGCATCATCTTGAGCATCGACTTGAGCGAGCCCATCTTCTTGATGGCGTTCATCTGCGAGAGGAAGTCCTCGAAGGTGAAGTCCTCCTCCGCGAGGAACTTGCGGGCCATCTCGTCGGCCTCGCGCCTGTCGAACGCGCGCTCGGCCTGCTCGATGAGCGTCAGGACGTCACCCATGTCGAGGATGCGGCTCGCCATGCGGTCGGGGTGGAAGACCTCGACGTCGGTGACCTTCTCACCGGTCGAGGCGAACATGATGGGCTCGCCGGTGATCTCGGCGACCGACAGGGCCGCACCACCGCGGGCGTCGCCGTCGAGCTTGGACAGGACGACACCGGTGAAGGCGACGCCCTCGTGGAAGGCCTGGGCGGTCTCGACGGCCGCCTGGCCGATCATCGCGTCGATGACGAAGAGGACCTCGTCGGGCGAGATGGCCTCCCGGATGTCGGACGCCTGCTGCATGAGGTTGGCGTCGACGGCGAGACGGCCGGCGGTGTCGACGATGACGACGTCGTACTGCTTGGCGCGGGCCTGCTCGATGCCCATCCGCGACACGGTGACGGGGTCGCCGAACGACCGGGTGCCCTCGCCGGAGTCGAGGACCGCGTCGTGGCCGCCCATGTTGCCGCGCTCGGGAGCGAAGACGGGGACACCGGCGCGCTCGCCGACGACCTCGAGCTGGGTGACGGCGTTGGGGCGCTGGAGGTCGGCGGCGACGAGGAGGGGCGTGTGGCCCTGGTCCTTGAGCCACTTGCCGAGCTTGCCGGCGAACGTCGTCTTGCCGGAGCCCTGGAGGCCGGCGAGCATGATGACCGTCGGCGGCTGCTTGGCGAAGCGGATGGTCCGCGTCTGCCCGCCGAGGATGGCGACGAGCTCCTCCTGCACGATCTTGACGACCTGCTGGGCGGGGTTGAGCGCCTGGCTGACCTCGGCGCCGAGGGCGCGCTCGCGCACCGAGTGGGTGAACCGCTTGACGACAGGCAGGGCGACGTCGGCGTCGAGCAGGGCGAGGCGGATGTCGCGGATCGTCGCGTTGACGTCGGACTCCGTGAGCCGGCCCTTGCCGCGGAGGTTCTTGAACGTCGCGGTCAGGCGGTCAGACAGGGATGCAAACACCCGGCAAGGTTATCCGCTCCGCCGACCACTTCCGACTCGGCCGGCTCCCGCGGGCCCGAGGGCGTATGCCGCCGCGTAGGGTCGCGCACGTGAGTGACCCCAGCGCCCAGCCCCCGTTCATCGACAAGATCGCGTGGATCCACCTCGAGGAACGCCGGCTCCTCACGGCCCGCAACGCCGGGCGGGACCGCTTCTACCTGCCGGGTGGCAAGCGCGAGCCGGGCGAGAGCGACCTCGAGACGCTGGTCCGCGAGCTCGACGAGGAGCTCGCGGTGGCCGTCGACCCGGCGACCGCGGCGCACGTCGGAACGTTCGAGGCGCTCGCCGATGCCCGCACGGACGGGCTCGTCGTGCGCCTCACCTGCTACACGGCGACGCACACGGGCGAGCTCGTGCCGTCTCGGGAGATCGACGAGATCGCCTGGCTGACGGCGGGCGACGGCGACCGGGTGTCGGCCGTCGACCGGCTCGTCCTCGACCACCTCCACGACGCGGGCCTGCTCGACTGACGGGTCGACCGACAGGACGTTCGCGCGCGGCCGTGCTCGGTCGGTCGCCGGAGACGCCGTCCGTCCGGTTGGTTGACCCGTCGGGTCAGTCGGCGTCGCAGGTGTCGATGATCATCGCGACGGCCTGGGCGGCCCGGGCGGGGGCGAGCTGGCCTCCGCCGAACTCGGTGACGTAGAACGTGTCGAGCGTCTGGCCGGCATACGTCGCGATGTGCGCGGAGCGCACCGACAACGACGCCCGGGCGAGCGTGATGCCGATGTCCTGGAGCAGTCCGGGACGGTCGGTCGCGCGGACCTCGACCACGGTCGCGCTGTCGGACGCGCTGCTGATGACCATCGCGCGCGTCGAGTCGACGGAGCCCGAGCCGGGGCTGCGCACCCCGCTCGACTTGCGCCGCTGGAGCTTGCCGAGGGGCGAGCGGTCCCCCTTGGCGACGCGGACGAGGTCGCGCGAGATGACCTCGGGAAGCGGTGTCTCGCTGCCCGGTGAGTCGACCCACCACTCGTTGACGGCGAGGCCGTCGATGGTGCGGACGATGGCCGAGCGCACGACGAAGCCGTGCGCTGCGAGCAGCCCGGCCGTGTCGGCGAAGAGGCCGGCACGGTCGCGGTCGATGATGTCGATGCGGTGGGCGCCACCGAGGGATGACACGGTGACGTAGGGCTCTCCGGACGCGATGCGGTCGAGCGCGTCGTCGGAGAGCGGCAGGGTCTCGATCGGTTCCACGACGAGAGGCCCCTCTCCTGGGGTCTGGGTGGTCAGGGCGGTGCGGCAGGCCTGGTAGAGGCGCTGGACGAGACCGGCGCGCCAGTCGCTCCAGGCCTTGGGGCCGGCGGCGGACGCGTCCGCCTCGGTGAGGGCGCGCAGCAGGTCGAGGGTCATGGCGGACCCGTCGACGGCCTCGGAGAGCGCGGCGATGGTGGCCGGGTCCTCGGGGTCGCGGCGGGTCGCGAGGTCGACGAGCGTGAGGTGCTCGCGCACGAGCCGCACGACGGTCCGGCGGTCGGCGTCGGTGACGCCCATCCGCTGCAGCACCGTGTCGGCGAGCTCGGCCCCGGTGACGCTGTGGTCCTGCGACCCCGGCACCTTGCCGATGTCGTGGAGCACCGCGGCGAGCATGAGCAGGTCGGGCCGCGCGACGTCGCGGACCATGCCGCTCGCCGCCACGACGGTCTCGATGAGGTGGCGGTCGACCGTGTGCCGGTGCACGGCGTTGCGCTGCGGACGGCTGCGCACCGCCTTCCACTCCGGGATCCACCGCTCGATGACGCCCGCGAGATCGAGGCCCTCCCACACGGTGACGAGCCCGGGGCCCGACGCGAGCAGGTCGGCGAAGAGGTTGCGGGCGACCTCCGGCCAGGGCTCCGGCAGGACCGGAGCGGTGGCGGCGAGGTTCTTCAGCGTCGTGGGCGAGAGGGGTATGCCGCCCCGCGCGGCCACGACGGCGGCGCGCAGCGGGATGATCGGGTCGGACGAGAGGTCGGCGGACGGTCCGAGGACGGCCTCGCCGTCGTGCCGGTAGAGGCCGTAGCCGAGCGGTGCCAGCTGCGGACGACGGGGGCCGACGCGCAGGGTGCGGGCGCGCTGGGACTGCATGGCCCGGCGCAGGGTGCCGTCGACGGCATACGCGATGGTGCGTGCCGACGTCGAGAGGTCGGTGAGGAGGTCGTCGGCGTCGGTGTAGCCGAGCAGCGCGGCGCACGCGTCCTGGTCGTCACGGGTGAGCCGGTCCCTCCCCCGCCCGGTGACGACGTGGATGGCGTCACGCACGTCGAGGATGCGCTCGTAGGCCTCGTCGACCTCGCCGTGCGGCCGGTCGGTCAGCCAGGCCGCGGTGAGCGCCCGCAGCACCGACATGTCACGGAGGCCGCCGTGGGCCTCCTTGAGGTCCGGCTCGATGAGGTGGGCGAGGTCGCCCTGGCGGGCGTGGCGCTGGATCACCGACTCGTGCATCTCACCGAGCCGGGTGCGGGCGTTGGCCCTCCAGTCGTGCGCCACGGTGGACCGGGCCGCGTTGACGACGTCGGCATCACCGGCCACGTGCGTGAGGTCGAGCAGCCCGACCGCCGCGGAGAGGTCGTCGGACGCGACGGCCCGGCACTCGGCCACGGTGCGGACACTGTGGTCGAGCCGGACCCCGGCGTCCCAGATCGGGTACCAGAGCTTGTCGGCGAAGGCGCCGACCTCCTTGCCCGACAGGCCTCGTGGGTGGTGGACGAGGACCAGGTCGTAGTCGCTGAGCGGTCCGCCGTCGCCGCGGGCGAGCGAGCCGACCGCTGCGAGGGCGACTCCTTCGTGCCGACGCCCCGCGCACGCCTCGCGCCAGAGCTCCTGGAGCCACCCGAACCCGAACTCCGCGAGCGCCCGGCGGCGGGTCTGGCCCGCGCCGGGCGTCGCGAAGGTTCGGGTGCCGGCGAGGTCGAGACGTCGTGAGGTCACATCCGTCATGTCAGGTCTCGCCGTCCCCTTGAGTTGCGTGTGGTGTTTCTTCGGTGCTGCGGGCGGACCGCCGACGCTCAGAGAGCGTCGACGCCCCGCTCGCCGGTGCGGACCCGCACGACCTCCTCGACCGGGACGGACCAGATCTTGCCGTCACCGATGCGACCGGTCTGGGCCGCCTTGAGGATGACCTCGAGGACGTCCGCGGAGTCGACGTCGTCGACGAGGACCTCCAGGCGCACCTTCGGCACGAAGTCGACGGTGTACTCGGCGCCGCGGTAGACCTCGCTGTGGCCGCGCTGGCGGCCGTAGCCGCTGGCCTCGCTGATGGTCATGCCGGCCACCCCGAAGGCCTCCAGGGCCTCCTTCACCTCGTCGAGCTGGTGGGGCTTGATGATGGCGGTGATGAGCTTCATGCGGAGGCCTCTTCCTTGGGCGCCTTCTCGGCGGACGGGGCGGGTGCGGTGGCGGTGGCGGTTTGGCCGGCGACGACACCGGTGCGGGACCCACCGAAGGAACCGAAGTCGTACCCGGTCTCAGCGTGCTGGGCGAGGTCGATACCGCTGGTCTCCTCCTCCGGCGTCACGCGGAAGCCGATCGTCTTGTGGAGGGCGAGACCGATGAGGTAGGTGACCACGAAGGAGAACACCATGACGACGAGCGCTCCCTCGAGCTGGGCGACGAGCTGCGAGCCGCCACCGCCGTAGAAGAGTCCCTCGTTGACGTCGAGCCCGGCAGCACCGGTCGGGCTGCCCTTGGTGGCGAGGAAGCCGATGAGCAGGGTGCCGATGAGACCACCGACGAGGTGGACGCCGACGACGTCGAGGCTGTCGTCGAAGCCGAGCTTGAACTTCAGGCCGACCGCCAGCGCACAGCCGACACCGGCGACGAGACCCACGACGAGGGCACCGATGGGCGAGACCGTGGCACAGGCCGGGGTGATGGCGACGAGGCCGGCGACGACACCGGAGGCCGCACCGAGCGAGGTCGCGTGACCGTCGCGCAGCTTCTCCGTGAGGAGCCAGCCGAGCATGGCGGTCGCGGTGGCGGCGAGGGTGTTGACCCAGACGCCGGCAGCCTGGACACCGGCGCCGAGCGCCGAACCGGCGTTGAAGCCGAACCAGCCGAACCAGAGGATGCCCGCGCCGATCATGACGAGGGTCAGGTTGTGGGGACGCATCGGGTCACGCTTGAAACCGATGCGCTTGCCGAGGACGAGCGCGAGGGCGAGGCCCGCCGCTCCGGCGTTGATGTGGATGGCCGTGCCACCCGCGAAGTCGTAGGCGCCGGCGCCGCCGAGGAAGAGGCCGTCGGCCTTGTTGGCGATCCAGCCGCCCGTCTCCGCCGCGTAGCCGCTGAAGGCGAACACCCAGTGGGCGGCCGGGAAGTAGACGAGGGTGGCCCAGACGACCGTGAAGATCGTCCACGTGCTGAACTTCGCACGGTCGGCGATGGCGCCCGAGACGAGGGCCACGGCGATGATCGCGAAGACGACCTGGAAGGCGACGAAGGCGGTCGCGGGGATGCCGCCGGCCGCTGCCGTGCCCGCCGCGGCGTCAGCCGGGACGTAGCCGTAGATCTGGTCGATGACGCCACTCAGGCCGAAGTGCGTGAAGGGGTTGCCCATGAGGCCGCCGCCGATGTCGGGGCCGAACGTCTGGCTGTAGCCCCAGAGGATCCACACCGTGCCGACCGTGCCCATCGTGATGAACGACATCATCATCATGTTGAGGACGCTCTTGGTGCGAACCATGCCGCCGTAGAAGAGGGCGAGACCGGGGGTCATGAACAGGACCAGGGCGGCCGCTGCGAGGACCCACGCGGTGTTCCCGCTGTCGGTGAACGGCGCGTCTGCCGTCACGAAGGTAAGTGCGCTCATGGCGAGAACGATGGACGGGCCGGATGTCGGGCGACCGCGTCGTTTGTTACAGCCGTGTCAACAACCGGCGGAGGGTGTTAGCGGATGGTTTCCCCCACCGTGGCCGTCCGGATCGTGGACTCCCCCGTTCGTCCACCGGACGCCACGAGCACGTATGCCGTCCGGCACACGTGCTCGTGAGTCGTCGCCCGGGAGCGCGCGTCGTCACATGACGATGGCGTCGACGAAGGCCTCGGGGTCGAAGGGGGCGAGGTCGTCGGGGCCCTCGCCGAGGCCGACGAGCTTGACCGGGACACCGAGCTGGCGCTGGACCGCGACGACGATGCCGCCTTTGGCGGTGCCGTCGAGCTTGGTCAGCACGATGCCCGTCACGTCGACCGCCTCGGAGAAGACCTTGGCCTGCTGGAGTCCGTTCTGCCCGGTCGTCGCGTCGAGGACGAGGAGCACCTCGTCGATGGGGCTCTGCTTCTCGATGACGCGCTTGACCTTGCCGAGCTCGTCCATGAGGCCGACCTTGTTGTGGAGGCGTCCGGCGGTGTCGATGATGACGACGTCGACCTCCTCCTCGATGCCGGCCTTGACGGCGTCGAAGGCGACAGCGGCGGGGTCGGCACCGTCCTTGTCGGAGCGCACGGTGGCGACGCCGACGCGGGCCCCCCACGTCTCGAGCTGGTCGGCGGCCGCGGCGCGGAAGGTGTCGGCCGCGCCGAGCAGGACCTCACGGTCCTCGGCGACGAGGACGCGGGCCAGCTTGCCCACGGTCGTCGTCTTGCCGGTGCCGTTGACGCCCACGACGAGGATGACGGCGGGTCGGTCGCCGATGCGGCTGCTCGCGATGCGGCGGTCCATGTCGGGCTGGACGAGGGCGAGGAGGTCGTCACGGAGCCAGCCACGCACCGTGGCCTCGTCGGTGGTGCCGTCGATCTTGACGCGGGTGCGCAGCGAGTCGACGAGCTCGGTCGTGGCCTCGACGCCGAGGTCGGAGGAGATGAGGGTGTCCTCGACCTCTTCCCAGGCCTCCTCGTCGAGCTTGCCGCGGGAGAGCAGGGCG
Source organism: Terracoccus sp. 273MFTsu3.1 (assembly GCF_000383675.1). Classification (GTDB taxonomy): domain Bacteria; phylum Actinomycetota; class Actinomycetes; order Actinomycetales; family Dermatophilaceae; genus Terrabacter. The sequence continues at coordinate 262,246 of NZ_KB911821.1, forward strand.
AGCAGTCCCTGACCGATGGAGGAGTTGGACCGGGCCAGACGCGCCCGCAGGCGCTGCAGGCGACCCCGTGCGGACTCCGGTCGCTCGAGGGTCGGCTCGGGGGCGGGAGTCGGAACCGGCGCCGTGGGGGCCTCGGGCTGGAGCGTCGTGGTCGCGGGCGGGCCTGCGGGCGGAGCGACGGTGTCGGTCGAGTCGGTGGGCGGCCGGCGGTCGAGGTCCTCACCCGGCAGCCCCGGGCGGGCCGGTGGGGCCTCGCGCTCGATGGTGCGGCCGCGACCGCGAACGAGGCTGACGCCGTAGGCGACCGCGCCGACGAGGATGGCGACGCCGATGATGACGTATGTCCAGACAGTGTCCACGTCAGCCATCCAACCACGCTGGCGACGCGGTCCCGGACGTCGCGACCAGGGGCTCGAGCACTGCGTCGGAGGGGCCGGACACGGCTCGGCCACCGGGGGTGCCGGTGGCCGAGGAGGGCTGGGCAGGCGGTCGAGCGCGGCTAGTGCGTGCGGGCGCGCGGACGACCGAGGGTGCCCGCGCGGCGACGTGCCGAGCGTGCGACCCCTTCCCCCTTGGCGGTGAGCAGGTCCCGGCCGCCACGGTGCGCAGGCACCGCGACGACGCCGACGACCGCCACAGCGAGCACGGTGACGACGAGCATCGAGATGACCAGGTAAACCATGTGACAAGAGTGACGCATGTGACCCGTGTGACGCAAATACCACAGAGTGACGATTCCGCACCTCGACGTGCGCGACGCACACGCAACCACCGCCGCGGCCCGAGGGCCCGCGCACGGACGGCGTATGCCGTGCCGTCAGGCGGTGCGCTCGGCGACGTCGCGCAGTCGCTGGGACACGACGGTCGTGACGCCGTCGCCGCGCATGCTGACGCCGTAGAGGGCGTCGGCGATCTCCATCGTCTTCTTCTGGTGCGTGATGACGATGAGCTGCGAGCTGTCCCGCAGCTCCTCGAAGAGGGTGATGAGGCGGCCGAGGTTGGCGTCGTCGAGGGCGGCCTCGACCTCGTCCATGATGTAGAAGGGCGACGGCCGGGCCTTGAAGATGGCGACGAGCAGCGCCACGGCCACGAGCGAGCGTTCGCCACCGGAGAGCAGCGAGAGCCGCTTGATCTTCTTGCCCGGTGGGCGCGCCTCCACCTCGAGACCGGTCGTCAGCATGTTGGACGGGTCGGTGAGGACGAGACGTCCCTCGCCACCCGGGAAGAGCCGCTGGAAGACGCGCTCGAACTGGACGGCGGTGTCCTCGAAGGCCTCGGCGAAGACGCGCTCGACGCGCTCGTCGACCTCCTTGACGATGTCGAGCAGGTCACGCTTGGAGTTCTTGAGGTCCTCGAGCTGCTCGGTGAGGAACTTGTGCCGCTCCTCGAGCGCCGTGAACTCCTCGAGCGCGAGCGGGTTGATGCGACCGAGGGCGTTCAGCTTGCGCTCGGCCTGGCGCAGCCGCTTCTCCTGCGCCTCGCGGACGAAGGGCACCGGTTCGGGCTGCGGTGCATCGGGGTCGGCGTCGGGGTCGGGCACGGCCGGGACGAGCTGGTGGGGGCCGTACTCCTCGACGAGGTCGGACGGCGAGATGCCGAGCTCCTCGACGGCCTTCGTCTCGAGCTGCTCGATGCGCAGACGCTGCTGGGTGCGGGCGACCTCGTCGCGGTGGACGGTGTCGGTGAGCTCGCGCAGCTCGGCCTGGAGCGTCGCGATGTCACGGCGCACGACGGCGAGCTCGGCGTCCCGCTCGGTGCGCTCGGCCTCCCCGGCGGCGCGGGCGCGGCCCGCCTGCTCGGCCGACTCGACGAGCAGCTCGTGCGCCCAGGCAGCCGCCGTGCGGACGGCCCCGGCGACGGCGGCCTCGCGCCGGCGACGGGCCCGCTTCTCGGCGAGGCGCTGGCGTGCCTCCTCCTCGTGGCGGGCGCCGCGCTCGAGCGCGTCGGCGCGGTCCTTGAGGGCGCGCGCCCGCTCCTCTCGGGTGCGCAGCGCCAGACGCAGCTCGGTCTCGGCCGCACGGGCCTCGCGGGCCACGGCCTCGAGCCGGTCGCGCTCCTCGGTCGACGGCTCGTCGGCGAAGTCGCCCTCACCGCTCGCCGCCTCGAGCCGCTCGAGCAGGGCAGCGTGCTCGGTCTGGTCGGCCTCGAGGGCCGCAGTGGCGTCGGCGATGGCCTTCTCGGTGCGCTCCACCTCGGAGCGTGCCGCGCGCAGGGTCTGTCCGAGCGAGCCGAGCTTCTCGGCGATCGCGGCCATCCGGGCGTCGCTCTCGTTGAGGCGCTCGAGCGCGGCCTCGACGGCGTCGGCGAGCTCGGCGCGCGTCGCGTCGGCACCCGAGAGGCGGAAGCGGGCCTCCTCGCCCTCGCGGGTGGCTCGGGCCATCGCGTCCTGGGCGTCGTCGAACGCGGCCTGCAGCTCGAGCAGGCTGGGCGCCGTCGTGCTGCCGCCGCGGACCGCTCCGGGGGCGTAGACGTCGCCACCGCGGGTCACGGCGGTGACCCCGGCGTGGGTGCGGACGAGGGTGCGGGCGGCCGCGCCGTCGGGCACCAGGGCGACGCGCTCGAGCACCTGCTCGACGGCCGGGCGCACCGAGTCGGGGCACTCCACGACGTCGCGGACCCAGCGGGCGTCGCCCGTGAGAGCCGGCCACGACGCGGGGTCGACGCGGGTCGCGGACTCCGCGACGAGGAGGCTGGCGCGGCCGTTGTCGCCGTCACGCAGCGCGTCGAGGGCCGCTGCGGCGGCGTCGAGCGAACCGACGGCGAGGGCCTCGGCAGCCGTCCCGAGGGCGGCGGCCACGGCGTTCTCGAGGCCGGGCTCGACGGTCACGAGCGACGCGACGGAACCGAGGATGCGGTGGCCCTCGTCGGCAGCGGCGAGAAGGGCGGCCGCGCCGTCCTTGCGGCTCAGGCTGAGCCCGAGGGCCTCGACGCGGGCGGCGGCCGTGGTGCGGGCACGCTCGGCGGTCGCCTCGGCCTCCTTCCAGCGGGCGAGCTCGGCCTCGGCCGCGTCGAGACGCGCGGCTGCCTCCTCGTAGGCGGTGTCGAGCCCCTCCTCGCCCTCCTCGTCCTGGGCGACGCTGGACTCGAGGCGGGAGAACTCGTGCTCGGCCTCGGCGGCTCGGGCCTGGGCGGCCTCGATGGTGCCGCGCAGCCGTCCGACCTCGGCCTCGCGGGCCTCGATGCGCGATGCCTTGGCACCGACCTGGCCGCCGAGCTTGGCCAGGCCCTCACGTCGGTCGGCCGCGGCCCGGGCCTCGCGCTGGAGGCGGGTCGTCTCCTCGGCGTGACCGCGCTCGGCCTCGGTGCGGGACAGGACGGCGTTCTCGAGAGCGGCCTTGGCCTCGGCGATCTCCTCGAGGAGGAACGCCTCCTGCTCGCGGACGTCGGCGGCCTGGGCGCGCAGCTGCTCGGGGTCGCGGCTCTGGCCGGGGGCCTCGGGCTCGTCGTCCTCGCTGAGCAGGCGCACGCGCTCGGCGGCGAGCGACCGGGTCGAGGCCATCCGCTCGACGAGCCGGCCGAGCGAGACGTACTCGTCCTGGGCCCGGGACAGGGCCGGACGAGCGGCCTCGGCGGCCTCCTCGAGGGTGGAGAGCCGGTGGCCGAGGTCGCCGATGGACGCCTCGACCTCGGAGCGGCGCTCGATGAGGGCGGACTCGTCGGCGACCTCCTGCTCGAGCGTCGACGTCAGCTGGACGAGGTCGTCGGCGACGAGGCGCAGGCGCGCGTCGCGGGCGTCGGTCTGGATGACGGCCGCCCTGCGCGCCGTCTCGGCCTGGCGTCCGAGCGGACCGAGCTGGCGGCGGATCTCACCGGTGAGGTCCTGGACCCGGGTGAGGTTGGCCTCCATCGTGTCGAGCTTGCGGAGCGCGCGCTCCTTGCGCTTGCGGTGCTTGAGGACGCCCGCGGCCTCCTCGATGAACCCGCGACGCTCCTCGGGGGTCGCGCGCAGCACGGTGTCGAGCTGGCCCTGGCCGACGATGACGTGCATCTCGCGGCCGATGCCGCTGTCGGAGAGCAGCTCCTGCACGTCGAGCAGGCGGCAGGGGGTGCCGTTGATGGCGTACTCCGAGCCGCCGTTGCGGAACATCGTGCGGGCGATCGTCACCTCGGTGTAGTCGATCGGGAGCGCGCCGTCGGTGTTGTCGATGGTCAGGGCCACCTCGGCGCGGCCGAGCGGGGCTCGGCCGGACGTGCCGGCGAAGATGACGTCCTCCATCTTGCCGCCGCGCAGCGACTTGGCGCCCTGCTCTCCCATGACCCAGGCGAGCGCGTCGACGACGTTGCTCTTGCCGGAGCCGTTGGGGCCGACGATGCAGGTGATGCCGGGCTCGAGACGCAGGTGGGTCGCCGAGGCGAAGGACTTGAAGCCCTTCAGAGTGAGGCTCTTGACGTACACGACCCGAGAAATCCTTTGTCCAGCCAGCCAGCGATCCCGGTCAGCGTACTAGTCGCGGGGCCGTGCTCCGGGGAGGTGAGCGCCTGCGCGTGCGGGGACGGACGGCATACCGTGGTCGGGTGGATGCCGAGGAGCGCGCAGCGCACGACGAACACACGGTGACGTCCCTCGAGCGGCTGCTCGAGGTCTACCCCACGGCGCCGGCCGCCAACAGCCTCGCCAAGGAGTCGGCGACCATCACGCCGAGCCAGGCGCGGATCATCGAGGCGGCGCCGTTCGTCGTCGTGGCCACGGTCGGTGACGGCGGCCTCGACCAGTCGCCGCGGGGCGACCGCCCCGGATTCGTCGTCGTGCGCGACGAGCGCACGCTCGTCATCCCCGACCGTCGCGGCAACAACCGCCTCGACACCCTGCGCAACGTCGTCGTCGACCCGAGGGTGGGTCTGATCTTCCTCGTGCCGGGCCTCGGCGAGGAGCTCCGCGTGCGCGGCGTCGCGGTCGTCTCGACCGACCCTGACGAGCTGGCCCGCCACGAGGTCAAGGGTGTGCTGCCGGCCTCGGTGCTCGTCGTCACCGTCGAGCGGGTCTACTTCCAGTGCGCGCGGGCGATCAAGCGAAGTCGCTTGTGGGACAGCGAGTCCCGGGTCGACCCGAAGACCTTGCCGACCGCGGGGGAGATGACGCGTGAGACCGGCGGGTTCGCCTCCGACGCCGAGGCGGCGGCGTACGACGAGGCCCTCGACGCGCGGCAGGACGCGACGCTCTACTGAGGGCGCCGGTGCGACACCGACGAAGGCCTACGAGTCGCCGTTGGCGATGCGCTCGTGGTGGTGGATGACCTCGGCGATGATGAAGTTGAGGAAGGCCTCGGCGAACACCGGGTCGAGGCCGGCACTGTCGGCGAGCGCGCGCAGCCTCGCGATCTGCCGCTCCTCGCGCTGCGGGTCGGCGGCAGGCAGGTGCTCCTCGGCCTTGAGCCGGCCGACCTGCTGGGTGCACTTGAAGCGCTCCGCGAGCAGGTGGACGAGCGCGGCGTCGATGTTGTCGATGCTGCTGCGCAGCCGAGCGAGCTCGGCGGGGACCTCGGGCACGTCGCTCACCGGGCCAGCCTAGGCGGGTCAGCGCTCGACGAAGCCGGAGATTCCGTCCCTCGGAACGCCCTGCTGCACGACGACGCTCTCGACGTGTCCCGGCCGTCGGGTCGTCGACGGGGTCTCGCGCAGCAGCGCCTCGAGCGCGTCGACGTCCTCGGGGCGGCCCTGGGCGACGACCTCGACGCGGCCGTCGGCGGTGTTGCGGGCGTGCCCGTCCAGACCGAGCTCGAGCGCGCGGGCGCGCGTCCACCAGCGGAACCCGACGCCCTGCACCTCCCCGCGCACGAACATCGTCACGCGCACGGGCGCGCCGGTCACCTCGGCATCCTGCTCGACAGCCACCCCGACACGGTATGCCGCGTGGCGCCGCAACGGGAGCCCCACGCGTACCTATGCTCACAACAGGCACGGCGGTGACTCCACTCACCGCGGCCCACGGAAGGAGCGACGTTGACGACGTCGGCGATTTCACGGGCGGCTGGCACGGGTCAGACCGCCGACACGGCCACGGGGGCCACCCCGCGATCGGGGCGTGCGCGGCCGGGAGGCCCCGCCCGGATCGAGGGACTCGACGGCCTCCGGGCCCTCGCCATCGCCGGGGTCCTCGTCTACCACCTCAACGCCTCGTGGCTGCCCGGCGGCTTCCTCGGCGTCGACGTCTTCTTCGTCGTCTCGGGCTTCCTCATCACGACGCTGCTCGTCCGCGAGCACCACCGCACCGGCCGCATCGCCCTCTCGCAGTTCTGGGTGCGACGAGCGCGCCGCCTCGTTCCGGCACTCGTGCTCTGCGTCGTCGCGAGCGTCCTCATCGCCCGCGCCGTGAGCCAGGACCTCCTCGTCGACATCGGCCGCCAGATCGTCGGCGCGCTGACCTTCTCGACGAACTGGACCGAGATCACGGCCGGGACGAGCTACTTCGACCAGACGGCACCGCAGCTGTTCATGAACTTCTGGTCCCTGGCCGTCGAGGAGCAGTTCTACCTGCTCTGGCCGCTCGTCACCCTCGCGCTGCTGGCCGTCGCGAGCCGGGTGCGCGTCGGCGTGGCGGTCGCCGTGGGGGTGGGCTCGTCCCTCCTCATGGCGCTGCTCTTCGCCCCCGGCACCGACGCGACCCGCGTCTACTACGGCACCGACACCCACGTCATGGGACTCATGGCCGGAGCCGCTCTCGCGTTCGCCTGGGCCAGCCCGCAGCTGGCGCTCTGGGTGGCACCCTCCCGGTGGGGTCGCCTCGGGTCGTATGCCGTCCCGCTGGCCCTCGTCGTCCTCCTCGCCGAGATGGCCCTGCTCGACGAGCAGTCCACCCTGACCTTCCGGGGCGGGATCGTGCTCGCGTCGCTCGCGACGGCGGTCCTCGTCATGGGCGTCATCGAGCGCCGCCCCGACCGGGTCACCGCCGTCCAGCGAGCCATGCGGCACCCGGTTGCGGGCTGGGTCGGGGCCCGGTCCTATTCCATCTACCTCTGGCACTGGCCGGTCATCCTGCTCGTCGCACTCGACAACCCGTCGGCCCCCGGCACGACGTCGCACCTGCTGACCCGCCTGTGGTGCGTGCTCGTGACGTTCGCGCTCGCCGACCTCTCGTTCCGATTCGTCGAGACGCCGTTCCGCACCCTCGGCTTCCGGGGCGTGGCGACCAGGCTGGGCGCTCGGGTCTCGGGCCTGAGCCGGCGCACCAAGCAGGTGGTCGGTGCCGGACTCGCCGCCCTGGCCGTCGTGACGGCCGTCATCGTCCTCACCGCCCCCGACCAGAGCGAGACCGCTCGCATGCTCGCAGCCAATGAGGCCGCTGCCGACGCGATGGCGAGCCACTCCCCCGCGACCACGGCGCCGGGTGCGACGGCGTCGCGTCCTGCTGCAACGGTCGGGGCGGGGCCGTCCGCGTCGGGCGCCACACCGGCCACCCTGGCCTCGTTCACCATGCCCTCCGGGCCCGAGATCGACGCGTACGGCGACTCGATCATGGTCGGCAGCCTCCAGGCGCTGCGCTACTACTTCCCGGGCATCCGCATCGACGCGAAGTCCAACCGACGCTGGTCCGACGGCCTCGCCGAGGTCTCGGCGCGCGGTGACGACAACCGCCGGGCGATCATCCTCGCCTTCGGCACCAACGCCGGTGTCGACGAGGACCGCGTCAAGCAGGTGCTCGACGTCCTCGGCCCCGACCGCATGGTCGTGCTCGTCAACATCATGGGGCCGTTCGCCCGCGTCGACACCGACAACGCGACGCTCGACCTCATCGCCCGCGGGCGGCCCAACGTCATCGTGGCCGACTGGGCCGACGCCATCCGGGCCCACCCCGAGCAGGTCCAGTCCGACCGCGTCCACCCGACGATCAAGGGTGCGCACCTCTTCTCCAGGACGGTGCGCCAGGCGATGGCCGACCTGTCGCAGCGCAGCACCGGCAAGGCGGTCGTGCTCAAGGAGCTCCCGATCCCGTGAGCGTCGGGCCTGCGCGCGGACCCTCCCCGTCGGGCGAGCTCCTGCCGGGAGCCCGCGCCGTCCGGACCATCGCGATCGTCTCGCCGGGAGCCATGGGGGCGGCACTGGGGCGCGCCTGGGCAGCGGGGGGCAGCCGCGTCGTCGCGACCGTGCAGGGACGGAGCGAGCGCACGGCCGCCCTGGCCACCGGTCTGGAGCTGCTGCCCGACCTCGAGGCCGTCGTCGCCGCCGCAGACCTCGTCGTCAGCATCTGCCCTCCCGCCGCTGCCGACGCCGTGCTCCGGTCGGTCATCGACGCGGCGGGGGCGACCGGTTCGACACCGCTGCTCCTCGACGCCAACGCCGTCTCGCCCGACCGGGTGTCCGGCCTTGCCGAGCTGGCTGCGGCCGCGGGCCTCGACCTCGTCGACGGGTCCGTCAGCGGCGGACCGCCCGAGCCGGACGGTGACACGATGCTCTACCTCTCCGGAGCCCGCGCGGCAGAGGTAGCCAGGGTCGCGGCCCTCGGGCTGAGACGGCGCATCGTCGGCGACCGCGTCGGCCAGGCCTCGGCCGTGAAGATGTGCACGGCGTCCGTCTACAAGGGCACGACGGCCGTCTGGGCGCAGGCCCTCCAGGCGGCCGAGGCGCTCGGGGTGCTCGCGCCGGTCCTCGACGACCTCGCCGAGGAGCTCCCTGCCCAGGTCGAGGGCGCCGCCCGACGGGTCGCCGTGGCTGCGGCCAAGAGCGGGCGCTTCGTCGACGAGATGGAGAGCATCGCGGCCACCCAGCGCTCGGCCGGCGTCTCGCCCGAGCTCTTCGAGGGGATGGCCGCGGTCTACCGTCGGCTCGCGACCACGCCGCTGGCGGCGCTCAGCCCCGAGGAGGCACGCCGCCTCACCGACCTGCGCGAGGTCCTGTCCCGTCTCACCTGACGCCCCCCGCCCGCACCGGCTCGGCACGGCACGGCGCGATGACCGTTCAGGCCGGATCGACGGGGTCACCGACCCGCAGCACCGCCCCCTCGACAAGCGGCAGCACCGGGGTCAGCCGGATGCCGAACCACGTGGCGCCGTCCCACTTCCGGTGTCGGGCGAGCGTGCGGATCGGCTCCTTGCCGGTGCGCAGCTCGACCCGGTCGACCGTCGTCATGACGCAGCGGTCACACACCATGGTCGCGCGGAACGGCACGTCCCCCAGACGCACCGTCGTCCAGGAGTCCTCGGCGAACGGCTCACTCCCGGAGACGACGACGTTGGGTCGAAAACGGTCGTGTCCCAAGGGATCTCGCGGCTGCTCGCCACGCTCGGCCGCAGTCTCGAGCAGCCAGTCGTTGAGCCTGGCGAGGGACGACTCCGACGTGACGTGGAGGGGTGCGGCGTCGGACAGCGAGTTGCTGTCGCCGTCGGCGCCACCCATGTCCGGGCGAATGGGTCGGTGCGTCTCGTCGTCCTGCCACACGAGTCGGAGCGGGCGGCCGACCCGGGCGGTGAGCCACGCGTCGGCGTGAGCGCCAGCGGAGAGCGCCTGCTCCTGCCCGGAGAACGCGACGGGGACGGGCGCCGCTCCCCGCGGCGCGGCGAGCTCGAGCGCGTCGGCACCGGGTGCGACGAGGCGCACTCCCCCGTCGTCGAGCGGCTCGGCCCGCAGGCCGAGGAGCGCGTGCTCCTCGCGCGCCGTGACCTTGGTGCCCTCCGGATCGACGACCGCCCAGCGCCGGTCGCCGTGGAGCCCGCGGGTCTCGACCAAGGCCTCGTCGACCGGGATCCCGGCGAGCGACTTGACGGGGTAGACCGTCAGCGCCGTGACGTGCAGGCCCTCAGGCGTCGCTGCGGTCACTCCGCGAGCCACGCGGCATACGCGTCGAACGTGTAGGGACGCCCGAGGAAGTCCTCGACGAGGTCGGCCGCGTCGCGTCGGCCGCCCTGCGCGAGGACCTTGTCGCGGTAGGCGCCGGCGACCTCGGGGTCGAAGAGGTCGCCCTTGTCGAAGGCCGAGAACATGTCCTTGGCGATGACGAGCGACCACATGTACGTGTAGTACGCCGAGCTGTAGCCGTCGAGGTGACCGAAGTGGCACTGCATGTGCGTGCCGTCGAGGTACGGGAACACCGAGTAGCGCTCCATGAGCTCCCGCAGACGGGCCGTGAGGTCGTCGGTCTCGTTGACGTGGAAGTCGTAGGAGAGCGCCGCGTAGAACATCTGCGTCCGCGCGTCGTAGCCCTTGCCGAAGTCGTCAGCCCGGCGCATCGCCTCGACGAGCTCGGCGGGGATGGTCTCGCCGTCGGCGTTGCGGGCGAAGGTCGCGAGCACGTCGGCATCCCAGGCCCACTCCTCGAGCATCTGGCTCGGGGCCTCGACGAAGTCCCACTCGGTCGCGACACCCGAGAAGCGCACCCACTCGGTGCGGCCGGCGAGCACGTGGTGCACGAGGTGGCCGAACTCGTGGAAGAGGGTGACGACCTCGTCGTGCTCCATGAGGCCGCGGTTGAAGTTGCAGACGAGCACGCCCTCGGCGAGCTGCGTGCCGGCGACACCGCGCGCGAGGTCGAACTGGGCTGCGTGCTTGTACTTCCCGTCGCGGGGGTGCAGGTCGAGGTGGATGCGGCCGATGCGCTCGCCGTGGAAGGAGACGTCGTACGTCGCCACCTCCTCGTGCCACGTGCGGGCGTCCTCGCGCGGCACCGGCGACCACTCGAGCCCGAAGAGCCGGCCGGTCACGTCGAGCAGCCCCTGGCGCACCGACTCGAACGGGAAGTACGTGCGCACGCGCTGGGCGTCGACGGCGAGGTCCTCCTTGCGGACGAGCTCCGCGTAGTAGGAGACGTCGGCCCCGTCGATGTCCGTGGCGTCGGGACGGTCCTGACGCAGCCGCTCGAGCAGCACGGCCTTGTCGCGCTCGGCGCTCGTGGTCGACAGCTCGGTGATGCGGTCGATGAACTCGCCGATGGCGTCGCCGCTGCCGATCATCTTGACCTCGGCGTCGTAGTCGGCCCAGGAGGCGTAGCCGAGGAGAGAGGCGTGCTCACGCCGGACCGAGAAGATCTCCTGCAGGACGCGGTCGTTGTCCGGCCACGCGATGGTGAGGAACTCGGTGACGAGGTCTCGCCGGGCCTGCGCGTCGTGGGCGAAGGTCCGGAACGGCACGACGTCGGGGTAGTCGGTCGTCACGGTGACGAGTCCGTCGTCGTCGACCGGGTGCGCCTCGACCCAGTCCTGCGGCAGCCCGGCGAGCCGGTCGGGCGTCACGCGGATGCTGCGGACGTTCTCGCGGATGTTCTTGCTGAACTCCTGGCTGAGCAGGATCGCTCGCTCGCTCAGGGCACGGAGGCGGTCGCGGGTCTCCTCGTCACGGTCGACGCCCGAGCGGCGGAAGTCGCGCAGCGTCCGCTCGAGCACCCTCGTCGCGTCGGCGTCGAGACCGCTCGCGTCGAGCCCGGCGAGGACGGCATACAGCTGGGTGTCGAGACCGAGGTCGGTGTCGAGCTTCTGCACCTGCTGAGCCACGGACTCGGCGCGCTCGCGCACGGTCGGGTCGGGGTGCACCTCGGAGAAGAGCGACCCGACGGACGCGGCGTTGGACAGGGCCGTCTGTGCGTCGTTCCAGACGCGGAGCGCCTCGAGCGGCTCCTTCGGCGGGTCGCTGCGCAGGCCCTCGACGAGGGACCGCGCCAGCGCGAGCTGCTGCTCGCCGCGGGCGCCGACCCAGTCGAGCCAGTCGCTGTCGAGGGGCAGGGGCAGGTGCGTGGGCTCCGTGGTCACAGACGGCACTGTATGCCGCCCCCCTCCCCTCGCGTCGATTGCTATTCCCAGAGCTCCAGCGAGCGGGTCATGATGTCGGCGAGGTCGTCCGGCCCGACCTCGCGCGGGCTCGTCGCGAGCAGCCGCTGCTGCTTGAGCGAGCCCTCGACGAGGGCGTCGACGTCGCGCTCGTCGTAGCCGACGGCACGGAGGCCGTTCGGCATGCCGATGTCGCGCATGAGGTCGACGAGGACGCCCGGCAGCACGTCGCAGGGGTCGGACTCCCACCGGCTGCCGTGCGCCGGGTCGAGGAGCCGGGCCGCGGCGAGGTGCCGTTCGGGGTCGGACCCGAAGGTCCACCGGAACGCCTCGGGCGCCGTGAGCGCGACCGCCATGCCGTGCGGCACCATCGGCTCGTCGCTCGGGTACCCGTCCGGGTGGAAGTCGCGCACCCGACCGGCGATGGGGTACGCGTTGGCGTGGGGCACGTGGACGCCCGCGTTGCCGAACCCGAGGCCGGCGAACGTCGCCGCGAGCGCCATCTCGCTGCGGGCGGACTCGTCGGAGCCGTCACGGACGGCCTTCCGAAACGCCCTGGCCAGCAAGGACATCGAGCGCTCGGACCACATGTCGGCGATCGGGTTGCTGCCGCAGTAGGGGACGCGCTCGGCGGCCTGCTTGCGCTCGTAGCTCGTGAACGGCCGGGCCGTCCAGCTCTCGAGGGCGTGACAGAGGATGTCCATGCCGGCGCTCGCCGTCACCCCCGCGGGCTGGGTGGCCGTGAGGCGCGGGTCGACGACAGCGAGGCTCGGCCGGAGGCGCACGTGGCTGATGCCCGTCTTGACCTTGAGCGAGAGCACGTCGAGGACGCAGATGGTCGTGCTCTCGGCGCCGGTCCCCGTCGTCGTCGGCACCGCGACGAGCGGCGCGAGCGGGCGCGTCGGCGCACGACCGGCGCCGACCGGCGCGTTGACGTAGTCCATGAGCTCCCCGCCGTCGCTGAGGAGCAGGTCCACCGCCTTGGCGGTGTCGATGGCCGAGCCGCCGCCGACGGCGACGTAGCCGTCGAACGGTCCGTCCGCGCGGGCCCGCTCGACCGCAGCGAGGAGGCTCGCATCGGTCGGCTCGACGTGCGCCGAGTCGTGGACGAGGACCTCGATCCCGAAGCCGCGGATGCCCTCGGCGACGCGCTCCGGCCAGCCGGTCGCGAGCACCCCGGCGTCGGTGACGACGAGGACGCGGGACGCACCGAGCCCCAGCAGGTCGTGACCGATCTCGTCCGCCGCGCCTGCCCCGAACTTCAGCTGCGGGGCGCCGTAGGTGAAGACGGACTCGGGGTTCGCAGGAGACCACGTCATGGGGCCCACCCTAGGGTGGGCCCATGGCCACCGCCGCGACCACCAGCACCCTCGTCGTCGGCGCCGGGCAGGCCGGCATCTCGCTCGTCACGGCCCTGCGCGAGCTCGGTGACACGCAGACCGTCGTGCTCGTCGGCGCCGAGCCCGGGCCGCCCTACGAGCGCCCACCCCTGTCGAAGAGCTACCTGCGCGGCGAGCACGACCGCGACTCCCTCGTCTTCCACGACGCCGCGTGGTTCGCCGACCTCGGGATCGAGCTCGTCACCGGTGACCCCGTCGTGTCGGTCGGCCGGGACGCCTCGGGAGGGAGCGCCACGACGGCGTCGGGCCGGGCCCTCACCTTCGAGCGCCTCGCCCTGACCACGGGCGCGGTCAACCGCGGCCTCGGCGTCGAGGGCGCCGACCTCGACGGGGTCCACTCGGTGCGCACGCTCGCGGACGCCGACCGGCTGGCACCCCGGCTCCGCGCCGCACGTGAGGTCGTCGTCGTCGGCGGTGGCTTCATCGGGCTCGAGATCGCCGCCGGTGCCCGGGCACTCGGGGCCGGCGTCACCGTCGTCGAGGTGACCGACCGCCTGCTCGGGCGCGCCGTCACCCCGGAGCTGTCCGAGGCCGCGCTACGGGCACACGAGCGCCGCGGCACCCGGATCCTGCTGCGCTCGCAGGTCGTTCGCGTGACCGGCGAGGGCGGCCGCACCACGGGAGTCGAGCTCGCCGACGGCACGGAGCTGCCTGCCGACCTCCTGATCGTCGGGATCGGGGCCGTGCCCAGCACGGCGCTCGCCGAGCAGCTCGGCCTGCTCGTCGAACCTCGAGGCATCGTCGTCGACGAGTACGCCCTCACCTCGGACGGGGTCACCGTCGCGGCCGGTGACTGCGCCGTCGGACCCAACCCGTTCGACCGCGGCGCAGCCGGATCGATGCGGCTGGAGAGCGTTCCGCACGCGACCGACCAGGCGCGGACGGCAGCGGCGACCCTCACGGGCCACCGGTCGGCATACGACCGCGTGCCGTGGTTCTGGAGCGACCAGGGCGACCTGCGACTCCAGATGGCGGGGCTCCCGCACGGCGCCGACCGGACCGTCGTGCGAGGCGACGTCGAAGCCGAACGCTTCTCGCTGCTCAGCTACCGCGACGGGCTGCTCATCGCCATCGAGTCGGTCGGCGTCCCGACCGACTACCTCGCCGTGAAACGGGCGCTCGAGAAGGGTATGACGATCGAGGCCGACTCCGCGGCGGACACCTCCGTCCCGCTCAAACGGCTCATCACGAGGGCACGCGGCACTCGCACATCCTGACTCGCCCGGGGTCAGGGGCTGCGCTAGCGTCAGTCGTCGCCCAACGAAGGGACTGAACGCATGCACGCACTGGCGGGTCTGCCCACGGCGGACGCCCTCATCAGCGCCAAACCGGTCGACTACGTCATCATCGCCCTCTACTTCGTCTTCGTCCTCGGCATCGGGGTCATGGCGAGGCGCGCGGTGTCCGACTCCATCGACTTCTTCCTCTCCGGCCGGTCGCTTCCGGCCTGGGTCACCGGCCTCGCCTTCATCTCGGCGAACCTCGGTGCCGTCGAGATCATGGGCATGTCGGCCAACGGGGCCGAGCTCGGCATCTCGACCGTGCACTACTTCTGGGTCGGCGCCATCCCCGCCATGCTCTTCCTCGGCGTCGTGATGATGCCCTTCTACTACGGCTCGAAGGTGCGCTCCGTCCCCGAGTTCATGTTCCGCCGCTTCGGCACCGGGGCCCACCTCGTCAACTCGATCAGCTTCGCCGTCGCGCAGCTGCTCATCGCCGGCGTCAACCTCTACCTGCTCGGCTCGATCGTGCACGCGCTGCTCGGCTGGCCGCTCTGGGTGGCGCTCCTCGTCGCCGCCGCGATCGTCCTGTCGTACATCACGCTCGGTGGACTGTCGGCCGCGATCTACAACGAGGTGCTCCAGTTCTTCGTCATCGTGGCCGCCCTGCTGCCGCTGACCCTGATCGGCCTGCACCGCGTCGGCGGCTACCAGGGCCTCAAGGACAAGATCACCGAGTTCGCCACGTCGGCTCCGGCGTCGGCGGGCGTCCCGCCGGCCGAGCAGCAGCTCCACTCGTGGCCGGGCCAGGCGCTCTCGGGCTTCGACTCGCCGTTCTGGTCGGTCGTCGGCATCGTCTTCGGCCTGGGCTTCGTCCTGTCCTTCGGCTACTGGACGACGAACTTCGTCGAGGTGCAGCGGGCCATGGCCTCCAACTCGATGTCGGCTGCTCGCAAGACCCCCATCATCGGGTCGTTCGCCAAGATGTTCGTGCCCTTCATCGTCATCATCCCCGGCATGGTCGCCGCCGTGCTCGTCAAGGAGATCGGTGAGCTCAAGGCGGGCGGCACCCCACCCGGCGGAGCGTCGGGCGAGGGTGTGAAGTACAACGACTCGCTGCTCCTGCTCATGCGCGACATCCTGCCCAACGGGCTGCTCGGCGTCGCGATCGCCGGACTGCTCGCGGCGTTCATGGCCGGCATGGCCGCCAACATCTCGGCCTTCAACACCGTCTTCAGCTATGACCTGTGGCAGCGCTACATCCGCAAGGACCACAGCGACGACTACTACCTGCGCATCGGCCGTCTGGCCACGGTGGGAGCGACGATCGTCGCGATCTTCACGGCCACCATCGCCAGCTCCTTCAGCAACGTCATGGACTACCTCCAGTCGCTGTTCGGGTTCTTCAACGCACCGCTGTTCGCCACCTTCATCCTCGGCATGTTCTGGAAGCGGATGACGGCGACCGCCGGATGGGTCGGCCTCACGGCCGGCACGCTCTCGGCCGTGCTCGTCGCCTTCCTCAGCGAGGACGGCTTCGGGTCGGCGAGCCTCGGGGTCATCCCGCTGAGCGGCCAGGGCGCGGCGTTCGTCGCGGCGTCCGCGGCGTTCGTCGTCGACATCGTGCTCAGCGTCGGGGTGTCGCTCGTGACCGAGCCCAAGTCGTCCGCCGAGCTGCGCGGTCTCGTCTACTCCGAGACGCCGAAGGAGGAGCTCGTCGACCCCGAGGAGCGCAACATGCCGTGGTTCCGTCGCACCCTTCCGCTGGCCGGCATCTCCCTCGGCCTCGTCATCGTCCTCAACTTCTTGTTCTGACAGGAGCCTCGACATGAGTGACCAACACCGGCTCGACGCCCCTGACCCCGACGGCACGCGGGGCGAGAAGCACACCGCGGGGGCCTTCGACATCCGCAACTTCATCGGCGCCCTGCTGGGCCTCTACGGCCTGATCCTCCTCGTCATGGGGATCTTCGGGGACCAGGCGCTGCAGAAGACCGGCGGCGTCAACGCCAACCTGTGGGCCGGCATCGTCCTGCTCCTCATGAGCGCGTTCTTCTTCGTCTGGGCGCGGATCAAGCCGATCGTCGTGCCAGAGCACGTCGAGCCCGTCGACGACGACCCGGTGCGTCCCGCGCCGAAGCGTCGCCCCACCGGGAGCTGACCGAACGGCGAGGTCCACCGACGGACCGACGAGAACGCCCGGCCCGTCCACCGTCCCCGACGGTCAGGACGGGCTTCGGCGTCTCGGGCGAGGCTGACAGACGGGGCACGAGAAGGACGAGCGGTTCATGAACTGCTCGCGCCGCATGATCGTGCCGCAGCGGTCGCAGGGCGTGCCCGCGCGGCCGTATGCGTGGAGCGACCGGTCGAAGTAGCCGCTCGCCCCGTTGACGTTGACGTAGAGAGAGTCGAAGCTCGTGCCGCCCTGACCCAGCGCCTCCGCCATGACCTCGCGCGCTCGGTCGAGGATCGCGGAGAGCGTCGGCTTGGTCAGCGACGAGCACAGCCGCTCGCCGTGCACCTTGGCTCGCCACAGCGCCTCGTCGGCGTAGATGTTGCCGATGCCGGACACGAGCGACTGGTCGAGCAGGGCCCGCTTGACCGCACTGTCGCGCTGCTTCATCCGCCGCACGACGGCCGCCTGGTCGTAGACCGGCTCGAAGGGGTCAGGCGCGATGTGGGCCACGGAATCGGGGATGCCATCGGGCCGCAGCGGCGACAGCGCGAGCCCGCCGAACGTGCGCTGGTCGACGAAGCGCAGCTGCGGGCCGCCGTCGGCGAAGTCGAAGCGGGCATGACAGTGCTTCTCGAGCGGGGCGTCAGCGGGCTCGACGAGCATCTGGCCGCTCATGCCGAGGTGCACGATGAGCGCGTCCTCGCCGTCGAGGGCGAGCCAGAGGTACTTGCCCCGACGCGAGGCGGCGGTGACGGTCACGTCGTGCAGTCGCGCGGCGAGGTCCTCCGGCCCGGCGTCGTGACGACGCGCGACGCGGACGCCCGTGATCCGGGCGCGCGTGACATGGCGACCCACGACGTGGTCGGCCAGACCGCGACGGACGACCTCGACCTCGGGCAGCTCCGGCACGCGCGGCTCAGGACTGCGTCTGGCCCGTGGCCGCCGACGACACGGCGGCGCTGCGACGACCGTCGAGCGTGTGCCAGGCCTCCTTGGCGGCCTTCTGCTCGGCTTCCTTCTTCGAGCGGCCGCGACCCTCGCCGAGGATCTCCTCGCCCACGACGACGCGGGCGTGGAACTCCTTCTCGTGGTCGGGTCCCTGCTCGCTGACGCGGTACTCGGGCGACCCGAGGGCCGAGCCGGCCGCCATCTCCTGCAGGCTCGTCTTCCAGTCGAGACCCGCGCCGAGCGTGGCCGCCTCCTCGATCAGCGGATCGAAGTGGTGGTGCACGAAGCGAGCGGCGAAGTCGATGTCGGTCGACAGGAACACGGTGCCGATGAGGGCCTCGAGCGTGTCGGCCAGGATCGAGGCCTTGTCGCGGCCCCCGGTGGCCTCCTCGCCCTTGCCGAGCATGACGTACTGCCCGAGGTCGAAGACCCGGGCGACGTCGGCGAGCGCCCGCATGTTGACGACCGCGGCGCGCAGCTTGGCGAGCTGCCCCTCCGCGAGGTCGGGGTGCTCACGATAGAGCGACTCGGTGACGACGAGGCCCAGCACGGAGTCGCCGAGGAACTCGAGGCGCTCGTTGTTGGGCAGGCCGCCGTTCTCGTAGGCGTACGACCGGTGCGTCAGGGCACGCAGGAGCAGCGGCTCGTCGATGTCCCGGCCGACCACCTCGCGGAGGTGGGCGATCAGAGCATCGACGGGCCGCTGCGGCACCGCCGGAACACCCCCAGCACCAAGGCTGCTCACGGGGCTGCTCACGAGGTGATCAGGCCTGGTGCTCGGTGCGCTCGGCAGCGGCGTAGTGACGGCCCTTGTACGTGCCGCACGAGGGGCACGCGATGTGCGGCTGGGTCGCCGCACCGCATTGGGGGCACGTGGTGAGCGTCGTCGGCGTTGCCTTCCAGTTCGCGCGACGCGAACGGGTGTTGGAGCGCGACATCTTCCGCTTCGGGACAGCCACGTCAGTTCCTCTTCTCTTGCGGGTCGTTCCCCAGCAGTCCGCTGAGGGACGACCACCTCGGGTCGATCACTTCATGATGATGGTCGGGGTCCTCCGCGAGGTGCATCCCACACTCGGAACACAACCCCGGGCAGTCAGGCCGACACACCGGTTGGAACGGCAGCGTCGGCACGACAGCGTCCCGGAGCACGGGCTCGAGGTCGATGAGATCACCGACCAGCTCGTGCACCTCGTCCTCGTCCGAGTCGGCACCCACCTCGTGGTGGTGCGCCGCCCGGTCGGCGTAGGCGAACAGCTCCTGGAAGGTCCCCTCGACATCGAGCTCGAGGGGATCCAGGCACCGCACGCAGGCGCCGGTCGCCGTGCCACTGGCCGAACCCGTGACGAGGACACCTTCGACGACGGACTCGAGGCGCACCTCGACCTGGACCGGCTGGCCGGTCTGGATCGAGATGACGTCGGTTCCGAGGTCGTCGGGCAACGTCACCGTGCGCGAGATCTCGTGCATCGTGCCCGGTCGCCGAACAAGCTCTCTGGTGTCGAGCACCAGAGGAGAACGGGGATCGGGACGGTTCATGACTCCTGCGCACAGTTGAGGATTCGGCCCGCGCCAAGACGGACGTGGACCGACCTCCAAGGCTACTAGAGGCGCGCCGTGCGCCCAAATCAGCCCGAACGCTCCCCCAGCCGCTCGGTCAGGGCCGCCAGGACCGGGTCCGGCACGAGGCCGCTCACGTCGCCGCCGTAGCGCACGACCTCCTTGATGAGCGAGCTCGAGACGTGCTGGAGCGTGGGGTCGGCAGCGATGAAGAGCGTCTCGACGCCGGTGAGGTGGTGGTTCATGTGCGCCATCGGCAGCTCGTAGGCGAAGTCGGTGCCGCCCCGCAGTCCCTTGACCATCGTCGCCGCTCCGACCTCGCGACACACGTCGACGACGAGGGTGCCGGCCCAGGCGCCGATGCGGACGTTGGGCAGGTGGCCGACGGACTGCTCGATGAGGGCGGTGCGCTCCTCGACGTCGAACGTGCCGTGCTTGCTCGGGTTGTGCAGGATCGCGACGACGACCTCGTCGAACAACCTGCTGGCCCGGGTCACCACGTCGACGTGACCGTTGGTGATCGGGTCGTAGGAGCCGGGGCAGACACAGCGGCGCGCTTCGCTCGTCACGCGGCCCAACCTACCGTCCGGGTCCCGGACGGCGCGTGAACCTCGCGCCACGCGATCACGCGACGACGTCGCTCGGGGGCGGCTCGGCGAACCACATCGCGGTCTCGCCGTAGCGCTTCTCGCCGGAGAGCTCGAGCCCCTCGGGCCACGTCGGTTGCGGTGAGCGGCTCGAGCGCTCGACGACGACGAACGCGTCCCGCGCGAGCCACTGGTGACCGACGAGCGCGGCGAGCACGGCCGACAGCGCATCCTCGGACACGTCGTAGGGCGGGTCGATGAGCACGAGGTCCATCCGCACGCCGGCGGGCGGGCCTGCGGCGAGGGCGCGCTCGACGGTGTCGGCGAGGACGCGGACGGCCGGGTGCCCGATGACGGCGACGTTGGCGCGGATGACCTTCGCGGCAGCCTTGTGCGACTCGACGAGCAGGACCTGCGCGGCACCGCGGCTCGCGGCCTCGAGACCGAGCGCACCGGACCCGGCGTAGAGGTCGAGGACGCGCGCACCCTCGAGCAGCCCGCGGTGCTCGAGTCGGCTGAAGAGCGCCTCGCGGACCCGGTCGGACGTGGGCCGGGTCGAGGTCCCGGGCGGGGTCTGGAGGCGACGACCGCCCGCCGTGCCGCTGATGATCCGTGTCATGTCAGCCCCGCTCGAGCCATACGGCCTGCTCCTCGTCGAGCCGCATCGCGACGGCGGCGGCGAGCGCCGGGTGCTCGCGCAGCCCGGGGTCGGCGTCGACGAGCGCGAAGGCGTCCTCGCGGGCGTCGGCGATGATCTGTTCGTCCTCGAGTCTCCCGAGGCGCAGGTGACGCACCGAGTTGCCGCGGCCGCTCTGGCGCGCCCCGAGCACGTCGCCCTCGCGCCGCAGGAGCAGGTCGGCGCGGGCGAGCTCGAAGCCGTCGGTCGTCGCGGCGACCTGGTCGAGGCGCTCGGCGGCCCGCTCCCCCGCGCCCTGGGTCATGAGCAGGCAGAGTCCGGGCACCGCACCGCGGCCGACGCGTCCGCGCAGCTGGTGCAGCTGCGAGATGCCGAACCGGTCGGCGTCGACGACGACCATGACGGAGGCGTTCGGCACGTCGACGCCGACCTCGATGACCGTCGTGGCGACGAGGACGTCGATCTCGCCCGCACCGAAGGCACGCATCGTGGCGTCCTTGGCGTCGGGGTCGAGCCGGCCGTGGAGCACCCCGATGCGGGTGCCGTCGAGGGCCGGGTTGGCGCGCAGCGTGCTGAGCATCGCGTAGACGCCCGTCAGCTCCCGCTCGGGTGCGTCGCCCTCGGCCTCACCCTCGTCGCCCTCCCAGTGGGCCTCCCAGCCGGCGTCCTCGTCGGACGTGTCGCGGGAGGCGGCGCTGCTGCCCGTCGCGAGAGCGGCCTCGTCGTCGACGTCACCGATGCGCGGGCAGACGACGTAGGCCTGGTGGCCCTTGGCGACCTCCTCGGCGACGCGCTGCCACGTGCGGTCGACCCAGCCGGGCCGGTCGGCGTCGACGACGTGCGTCGTGATGGGCGAGCGACCGCGCGGCAGCTCACGCAGTGTCGAGGTCTCCATGTCACCGAAGACCGTCATCGCGACGGTGCGCGGGATCGGGGTCGCGGTCATGACGAGCACGTGAGGTGGCCGGATGCCCTTCTCTCGCAGGGCATCCCGCTGCTCGACACCGAAGCGGTGCTGCTCGTCGACGACGACGAGGGCGAGGTCGGCGAACTGGACGTGCTTCTGGATGAGCGCGTGGGTGCCGACGACGATGCCGGCCTCGCCGGAGGCCGCGTCGAGCAGGGAGCGGCGGCGGGTCGCGGTGTTCTGGCTCCCGGTGAGCAGCGCCACGGTGGTCCCGAACTCGGAGCCGCCGAGCATTCCGCCCTGCGCGAGGTCGCCGAGCATGGCCGTGATCGAGCGGTGGTGCTGGGCCGCCAGGACCTCGGTGGGGGCGAGCAGGGCCGCCTGGCCACCCGCGTCGATCGCGGCGAGCATGGCCCGCAGTGCGACCACCGTCTTGCCCGAGCCGACCTCGCCCTGGAGGAGCCGGTGCATCGGGCGGTCGGACGCGAGCTCGGTCGTGAGCACCTCGCCGATCTCGCGCTGGCCGGCCGTGAGCTCGAAGGGCAGCCGGTCGTCGAAGGCGGCGAGCAGACCGCCGGGACGCGGGGGCCGGGGGGTCGCGAGCTCGGACTCGGCGGCCTTGCGGCGCTGGGCGAGGATCGTCTGGAGGACGAACGCCTCGTCGTACTTGAGCCGGTCGAGCCCGCGGGACGGCTGGTCGTCGACGGCGGGCCGGTGGACGAGCTCGAGCGCGACGGCACGGTCGACGAGTCCGCGCGCGGCGCGTACGTCGTCGGGGACGGGCTCGCGGATGCGGTCGACGCTGTCGAGCGCGGTGTGCACGAGCTTGCGCAGGCGCAGCGAGTTGAGCTTGCCCGTCGTCGAGTAGACCGGGACACGGTGCGTCCGGTACCACTCGACGGCGGCCTCCCCCTCGGCGTCGTCGTCGAAGAGCTCGTACTCCGGATGGGTCAGCTGCAGGCGCTGGCCGTAGGCGCCGATCTGACCGACGAAGAAGCCGCGCACGCCCACGGTGAGCTTGCCCTCGTGGCCGTAGGCGCTGAAGAAGGTGACGTCGAGCTCGTTGCCGCGATCGTCGCCGATGACGACGGTGAGCATCTTGCCGCGCCGGTTGCGCATGGGCCGTGACGTGGCCTTCTTGACCTCTGCGACGACGAGGACGTCCTCGCCGACGCGGAGCGAGGAGAGGTCGGTCAGCTGCCCGGGGCGGACGTAGCGACGGGGCACGAACTCGAAGAGGTCGGCGACGCTGAGCAGCCCCTTGGTGCGGGCCAGCTGCTCGGCCTCGTTCTTCTTGACGAGCTTGGTCAGCGGCGAGTCCTCGGTGAGCACCGGCACCTCACTCCACCCCCAGCAGGACGGGGTAGACCGCCTGCCCGCCGTCGAGGAGGGAGACCTCGATGCCGTGGTGGGCGACGCGGGCCTCGGCGGTCACGGCCTCGAGCAGCCCGTCGGGCGCGTCGACACCTGCCACGACCGTCAGGAGCTCCCCGCCGCTCGCGAGCAGCCGCTGCACGACCTGGCGGGAGACGTCGAGCTGGTCGGAGCCGACGATGACGACGTCACCGTCGACGACGCCGAGCACGTCACCCGCCTCGCACGGACCGCCGCTCGTGAGCGCCGCCCGGTTGGCCACGGTGACCGCGCCGTGCCGGGTCGCCGACGCCGCCGCCTGCATGGCGAGCACGTTGGCGGACGCCGGCGCCGTCGGCTCGAAGACGGCGAGGGCGGCGATGCCCTGCACGGCCGTGCGGACGTGGACGAGGTGGGCCTCGATGCCGTCGTCGGCCACCGCACGCACGGCGGCGGCCGCGGCCAGGAGGGTGTCGCCGTCGTTGGGCAGGACGACGACGCCCGAGGCGCCGCGCGCGTGCTGCTGGCGGATGGCGTCGATGAGCCCACCGGTCGAGGCGCGCCGACCGGGACCGGAGCGGACCACGACCGCACCGGCGTCCTCGAAGAGCCCCTCGAGGCCGACCCCGGCGGCGCACGCGACGATGGCGGCCCCACGGACGGCCGACGTGCCGGCACCGTCGCCCCGGTGAACGCGGGAACCGTGACCGAGCTCGTCGGCGAGGCGGGTGATGCGCACCCGGTGCGGGCGCCCGGCCTCGATGCCCGCCTCGACGGCCGCGCCGGCGTCGTCGACGTGGGCGTGGACGTTCCACTCGCCGTCGCCACCGACGACGAGCACCGAGTCGCCGAGCTCGACGAGGCGGGCACGCAGGGCGTCCACCGCGATGTCGTCGGAGTCGCGCAGGAGGTACATCACCTCGAACTCCGGGATGCCGGGGGCCTCGTCGCCGTCGACCGGTCGAGCCGCGCTGAGCGCCGCGCTCCGGGGGTCGGGCCGGCGCCGGGACCGGCGGTCGGAGGCCTCGCCCCCGGAGCGGGCGCGTTGGCCGGCGCACACCCGCTCGAGACACTCGAGGAGCACGACGAGCCCGGCTCCCCCGGCGTCGACGACGCCGGCGCGCGCCAGCACCTCGAGCTGCTCGGGCGTGTGCTCGAGGGCCTCTCTGGAGGCGTCGAGAGCCGCCAGGGCGACGGCGTGGACGCCGACGGGCCCATCGCCTGCCGCAGGGGCACCTGGGTGGGGGTCGTCGGCGACGTGGGTGACGGCATACGACCCCGGGGTGGCGGACCCGGCGGCCCGGGCGGCGGCCTCGGCCATGGCGCGGGCCACCGTGAGGATCGTCCCCTCCTTGGGGTCCGTCACGGCCTGACGGGCGCGCTTCTCCGCGTGCTGCAGGCCTTCGGCGAGCACCCGGCCGTCGATCTCCGCCGCCCCCGCGCAGCCCTCGGCGAGTCCGCGGGCCAGCTGGCTGAGGATGACGCCCGAGTTGCCGCGGGCGGTCCACAGCAGGTGGCGGGCGAAGACGGCGAGCAGGGCGTCGGGCGTCGTGACGTCCGCGGTGGCGAGGGTGCGCTCGACCGCGCCGTCGAAGGTGAGGTAGAGGTTCGTGCCCGTGTCGCCGTCGGGGACGGGGAAGACGTTGAGGGCGTCGATCTCGGCGCGGCGGGCCGCGAAGAGCGACCGCGTCAGCACGGCCCAACGGCGGACCGCGACGAGGTCGAGCAGGCTGAGCGGCCCGTCGGGCGGCGGCGCTGCGCCGGGCATCGGACCTCCTGCTCGTCGTGCGTGTCCATCGGCCGTGGGGATCGCCTCGCCGATGCTCGGCAGGCTAGCGCCTCGTCCGGACGGTCGCATGCACCAGTCCCGTGCCGCACCGGCGTCGTGGGCGCTCACGACGGTCGGACCGTCGACGACACCGAGCGACTAGCGTGGGTGCGGTGCCGAGCGACGCCCCCTCCCACCGGAAGTCGTGGCCCGCAGCCCCTGAGGGCTTCTTCACGGTCGAGGCGGCCGGCCTGCGCTGGCTCGGGGAGCCCCAGGCGCACGGCGGCGCCCGTGTCGTCGAGGTCCGCGGCGTCGGTCCCGGTCACATCGACCTCGCCCGGCTGCATCCCGCTCGTCCCACGGAGGACGCGGCCGAGGCCCTCGGGCGAGGTCTCGCCGTGACGCACGCTGCGGGCGCGCCGGCCTTCGGGTCTCCCCCCGCGGGCTGGTCCGGTGACGCCTGGATCGGGCGCCAGACGCAGAGCAACGACCCGACGCCGACGTGGGGCCCGTTCTACGCCGAGCAGCGGGTGCGGCCCTTCGTGCGTCGGGCGCTCGAGCGCGGTCACCTCGACGCCGCCGGCGCCCGCACCGTCGACCGCGTCTGCGACCGGCTCTCGTCCGGCGACTTCGACGACGACCGTCTCGTGGCTCGCATCCACGGCGACCTGTGGTCAGGCAACGTCGTGTTCACCTCCGACGGCGCCGTCCTCATCGACCCGGCCGCGCACGGCGGGCACGGCCTCACCGACGTCGCGATGCTGGCCCTCTTCGGGTGCCCGGGCCTGGGCCGCGTCGTCGCCGCCTACGAGGAGGCCGCCGGACTCCGCCCCGGGTGGCGCGAGCTCGTGGGACTGCACCAGCTGCACCCGCTCGCCGTGCACGCGGCGTCGCACGGACCTGCGTATGCCGCCCAGCTCGTCGAGACGGCCCGGACGTTCGCGTGAGGTGGGGTCGGCGACGTGCTCTCGCCGTTTTGTCGTCCGAGCATCTCGTCGGCTACGCTTTACCGGTTCCCCCCGTGACTGCGGGGTGACGCGCGCCCTCGTGCGTCTGCCCCGATCCGGTGGTGGAGCTCAGCACTTCGTCAACATCGAATTTCAGGAGATACCCGTGGCTGCCAACTGCGACGTCTGCGGCAAGGGACCGAGCTTCGGTCACAACATCTCGCACTCGCACCGCCGCACCAAGCGCCGCTGGAACCCCAACATCCAGCGCGTTCGGACGCTGGTGGACGGTGTGACGCCGAAGCGACTCAACGTCTGCACCTCCTGCCTCAAGGCGGGCAAGGTCGTTCGCTGAACGTCCCTCACCAAACGCTGAAGGCCGGTCCCCCGGGGGGCCGGCCTTTGTCGTACCCGCGGGTGGCATCCCTCGTCGCGCGCGTGATCGCGCACCTGCTGTCGTCCTGACGCACCGCCCGCGCCATCTCGCGCCCGACCTCAAGCGCGCGCCCGCCCGCAGCGGTCCCGCGACCGCGCCGGTCAGGCGCCGCGGAAGTGGTCCCAGCCCGTGTGGGTGACGACGCGGCCATCGACGAGGATGCCCGCGCCCTCACCGTCACCGGGGGCTCGCACCGACCCGATGCGGCGCCACCCGCTCGGCAGCTGCCCCGCGGGGAAGGTCGCGAGCAGCGAGTGCTCCTCTCCGCCGGCCAGCACGCAGTCGAGCGCGGCGTCGGCCCCGAGGGCCTCGGTCAGCGCGTCGACGTCCGCGGCGAGCGCCCGCCGGTCGAGGTCGATGACGACGCGGCTGGCCCGGGCGATCCGCCCGCCGTCGCGCAGCAGGCCGTCGCTGAGGTCGAGCATCGCCGTGGCCCCGGCGGCCGCCGCCTCGGGTCCCGCCGCGAGCGGGGGCTCTGGACGTCGCTGACGGGCGACCGCGACCGGGTGCCGCTCGGCGGCGTCGGCCCGGAGCAGGCGCAGGCCCGCGTCGGCGAGGCCGAGCGACCCGTGGACGGCGAGGACGTCCCCGGGCCTCGCCCCGGACCGGAGGACCGGCTCGCCGTCGAGGCGACCGAGCGCCGTGACGGAGACCATGACGACCCCCGGCGGCGCGGACGAGAGGTCTCCACCGAGCACGGCCACGCCCGCGGCGGCACACGCCTGCGCCAGGCCACCCACGTGGTCGAGCACCCACTCCAGCGACAGCTCGGGGTCGGCGACGAGCGTGACGAGGATCCCCGTGGGCCGGCCGCCCATGGCAGCGACGTCGGCGAGGTTCTGGGCCACGACCTTGTGCCCGATGTCCGCGCCGGAGGACCACGCGTCGAGCCAGTCGCGGCCGAGGACGACGGTGTCCGTCGTGGCGATCGTGCGCTCGGACGTGCGCAGGACCGCGGCGTCGTCACCCGGGGCCACGAGCAGCTCGTCGGTGCCCGGGAAGCCCGGGAGGATCCGCCCGAGCAGCTCGTCCTCGTCGAGGTCGCGCAGGGGCGTCCCGCCCGTCATCATCGGCCCACGCTGGAGCCGCTGCCCGTTCGGCACGGTTCACACACCCTTTCGGTGGACGGCCGTCTCAGGCCCCCGGTTTCCATGGGACGTGAGGCCCCATGGCAAGGTAGCGTCAGGGCACGGTCGCAGTCACACTGGGACCTGCCGTTCCGAGCGGTCGGGCCAGCGCACCGCGCGTGCACGACCGTCCAACGATCGACACACAGTGAGGTGACACGTGGTCCAGGCCTACATCCTGATCCAGACCGAAGTCGGCAAGGCCGCGAGCGTGGCGGAGGCGATCGCGGGCATCTCGGGCGTGACTCTCGCCGAGGACGTCACGGGTCCCTACGACGTCATCGCGCGCGTCGAGGCCTCCAACGTCGACGACCTCGGTCGTCTCGTCATCGCCAAGCTCCAGGACGTCCCCGGCATCACCCGGACCCTGACCTGCACGGTCGTCCACGTCTGAGGCCAGCCCCCTGACCGGACGACCGTACCTCACGACGGCGGCGCTCATCGGCGCCGCCGTCGTGCTGTCCGCGTGCAGCCGCGCCCCCGAGGTGGCGCTCGCGCCCCAGGCGTCGGCCCCGGTCTGCGCGTCGGCACGGTGGCCCGCCGACGTCAGCGGCCACGCGCGCGTCACGACGCAGCCCGACGACGGGTCGGTGGCGGCCTGGGGCGACCCGGCGATCATCGCCCGCTGCGGCCTCGACCCCCTCGGCCCGACCACCGACGACTGCGTGACCGTCGACGGCGTCGACTGGGTCGTCCGGCCCCTGAGCGACGGGTCGGTCGCGACGACCTACGGCCGCGACCCGGCCATCGAGGTGCTGGCCCCCGGCGCCTACGGCGCGGTGCCGCTGCTGCTGCCGGCCTTCACCGACGTCGCGACGTCCCTGCCGGCCAACGGCCGGCACTGCTCCTGAGGGCGTATGCCGTGTGGCCGGCCCGGGCGTGACCGGCCGTGCCCGCACTGGCGGGGTCGGCTCGCTTCAGCGCAGGCCGGTGCGCCGCTCGAGGGCGAGGGAGATGAGCTCGTCGATGAGGTCGGGGTAGTCGACGCCCGACGCCGCCCACATCCGCGGGTACATCGAGTGCGGCGTGAACCCTGGCATCGTGTTGATCTCGTTGATGAGCACTCGGCCGTCGTCGGTGTAGAAGCAGTCGACGCGCGCGAGCCCCTCGCAGCCGAGCGCCTCGAACGCCTCGGCGGCGAGCCGCCGGACCTCCTTGGAGATCTCCTCGGGCACGTCGGCGGGACAGGAGAGGTCGACGTCGGCCTCGGCGAGGTACTTCGCCTCGAAGTCGTAGAAGCCGTGGTTGTCGTGGACGGCGACCTCGCCCACCTCGGACGTGCGCGGCCCGGACGTGCCGTGGCCCTCGAGCACGGCGCACTCGATCTCACGGCCGGCGATCCCCGCCTCGACGAGGACCTTGGGGTCGTGCTCGCGCGCCACCTCGATCGCGGCCTGGAGCTCGGCGGGGTCGTCGACCCGGGTGATCCCCATCGACGAGCCGGCCCGGGCGGGCTTGACGAAGAGCGGGTAGGCCAGACCGGCACAGGCATCCATGGCGGCGGCCGGGTCGGTGCGCCACGCGCGGTCGGTGATGACGGCATACGGCCCGACGGGCAGCCCGTGGCCGGCGAAGACGACCTTCATGTAGTGCTTGTCCATGCCCGCTGCGGAGGCGAACACGCCGGAGCCGACGTAGCGGACGTCGGAGAGCTCGAGGAAGCCCTGGAGCGTGCCGTCCTCGCCGAACGGCCCGTGCAGCAGGGGGAAGACGACGTCGACCTGGCCGAGCTCCTGGGGCGGCCGGCCGGCCTCGAGCGAGGTGAGTGAGCTCTCGCGCGTGGAGAGCGGCAGGACGACGTGGGCGGCGCTCGACTCGACCTCGGGCGTGCGCCCGGCCGTCAGCTCGAAGCGGCTCGGCTCGTCGGCGGCGAGGACCCACTGACCGTCGCGGGAGATGCCGATCGGGATGATGTCGTACTTGCTGCGGTCGATGGCGCGCAGCACCCCGGCAGCGGTGGCGCAGGAGACTGCGTGCTCCGAGGAGCGCCCTCCGAAGACGATGGCGACGCGGGGGCGGCTCGGCAGGTCGGGCTGGGGCTGGTCCGTGGTCATCAGACGAGACTCTATCGAAGACCGCAGGGGCCGCTCGTACGCTGAGGGCGTGGGCACCGAAGCGGATTCACAGCACCTGCACGTCGAGACCTTCCTCGTGGCGGCGGGACGCCCCGAGCGCTCCCCCGGCTCGCCCGCGAACGTCGCCGTCGAGCTGACCTCGACGTATGCCGCGGACGGGCCCGTCAACTACGCCCGGTCGGGCAACCCGACGTGGAACGCGTTCGAGGAGGCGCTCGGCGGCCTCGAGGGTGGTCACGCGCTCGTGCACGCGTCGGGCATGGGAGCCATCTCGGCGGCCCTCGCGCTGGTCCCGGCGGGCGGCACGGTCGTCGCCCCCGACACGACGTACAACGGCACGGGCGACCTGCTCGTCGCTCACGAGAAGGGCGGCGGCACGGTCCTCCGCGTGCACGCCACCGACACGGCCGGCTTCCTCGCCGCCCTCGAGTCGGCCGACCTGCTCTGGCTCGAGTCGCCGACGAACCCGCTCATGGACGTCACCGAGCTCGACGTCGTCCTCGCCCGGTCACGCGAGCTCGGCGTGACGAGCGTCGTCGACAACACCCTCTCGACACCGCTGCTGTGCCGACCCCTCTCGCTCGGCGCCGACGTCGTCGTGCACTCCGTGACGAAGTACCTCTCGGGTCACAGCGACGTCGTGCTCGGCGCGACCGTCGTCGCCGACACCGAGCGCGGGC
The DNA here is from genome assembly GCF_000383675.1 of Terracoccus sp. 273MFTsu3.1. GTDB lineage: Bacteria > Actinomycetota > Actinomycetes > Actinomycetales > Dermatophilaceae > Terrabacter. The sequence goes on from NZ_KB911821.1 coordinate 291,754, forward strand.
GCGAGATCGGCGAGCGGCTGCGTCGCCACCGCACCCTGCACGGGGCGATCGCCGGGCCGATGGAGGTCTTCCTCGCGCTGCGCGGACTGCGGACGCTGTCCGTGCGGTTCGAGCGGGCCGGCGCCAGCGCGGCCGAGCTGGCCCGTCGCCTCGAGGGCCATCCGGCTGTGGAGCGCGTGCGCTACCCGGGCACCGGCGCCATGGTCTCGATCGACGTGGCCGGTGACGCCGACGCCGCCGAGCGGGTCTGCGCCTCGACGCGTCTCTGGCTGCACGCGACCAGCCTCGGCGGCGTCGAGTCACAGCTCGAACGCCGTCGGCGGCACCCGTCGGAGTCGGAGCAGGTGCCGGTCAACCTCGTCCGGCTGTCGGTCGGCATCGAGCACGTCGACGACCTCTGGGCCGACCTCGCACAGGCACTCGACCACGTCTGACGCTCGACCACGCCTGACGCTCGGCCACGCCTGACGCCCGGTCCCCTCGGCGGCTCGGCGGGTCAGTAGCCGGCGGACGCGCCCTTCACGGCACACCGGACCAGGCGGACGGCATACTCCCTCAGTGCTTCTCGGCCTTGAGGTCACGTGACATGAGGCGCGGGCCGACCTCGCTCGCCGAGTGACCGTCACGGATCACGGCGACGACCTGCTCGCAGATCGGCATGTCGACGTCGTGCTGGCCGGCCAGCGTGAGGATCGACTCGCACGACTTGACGCCCTCGGTGGTCGTGCGCAGCTCGGCGGTCGCCTCCTCGACGGTGCGGCCGCGCCCGAGCCGCACGCCGAAGCTGTGGTTGCGCGAGAGCGGCGACATGCACGTCGCGATGAGGTCGCCGACCCCCGCGAGGCCCATGAACGTCTGGGGGTGCGCGCCGAGAGCCAGGCCCAGGCGTGTCGTCTCGGCGAGACCACGGGTGATGATCGTGGCCTTGGTGTTGTCGCCGAAGCCCATCCCCTCGGCCATGCCGGACGCGAGCGCGACGACGTTCTTCGTGGCCCCGCACACCTCGGCCCCGATGACGTCGGTGTCGGTGTACGGGCGGAACCACGGGGTTGCGCAGGCGCTGGCGACGCGCTCGGCGGTCGCCATGTCACGGCACGCGACGACGCCCGCGGCCGGCTGGCGACGGGCGATCTCGGGGGCGAGGTTGGGGCCCGACACGACGACGATGCGGTCGGTCGCGATGTCGGCGGCCTCGGCGATGACCTCGCTCATCCGCATCGTCGTGCCGAGCTCGACGCCCTTCATGAGCGACACGACCGGGGCGTCGGCGGGGATCGAGGCACCCCAGCGGGTCAGGTTGTCGCGCAGCGTCTGCGACGGCACGGCGAGCACGACGACGTCGGCCCGGTGGAGGGCCTCGGCCGGGTCGACGGTGGCCCGGACGGCCGACGGCAGCTCGAGCTCGGGCAGGTACGCCTCGTTACGGCCGGCGTTGATGGCGTCGGCGACCTCCGGTCGACGCGCCCACATCGTCACGTCGCACCCGGCGTCGGCCAGGATCATCCCGAAGGCCGTGCCCCAGTTGCCACTGCCCATGACGGCGACGCGAGTCGTCACGACGGGCTCCCGTCCCGGCCGCCGCGACGCTTGGGGCGCCCGATCTCGTGGTGCTTGAGGGGGTCACCGATCTCGGGGACGCCGTGCTGGCGCGGGTCGAAGCGCTCGGTCGGACGCTTCTCGTCCCGGAGCACCTCGAGCAGCTCGGTGATGCGGTCCATGAGCCGGTCGGTCGCCTCGCGCAGCACCTTGGTGTCGATCGGGCGGTCGTAGAGGTCGGACAGGTCGACGGGCGGACCGGCGTACATCATCATCGTCTTGCGCGGGAAGAGCGAGGGCCTGTGGCCGTAGGGGGACAGGATCTCCTGAGCACCCCACTGCGCCACGGGGATCAGCGGGCAGCGCGTCTCGAGGGCGACCCTGGCCGCGCCGGTCTTGCCGCGCATCGGCCAGAGGTCGGGGTCGCGCGTGATGGTGCCCTCGGGGAAGATGCCGAGCGCCTTGCCGGCGCGCACGCCCTCGACCGCGGCCCGGTAGGAGTCGGTCGCCGCGGCGGAGTTGCGGTAGACGGGGATCTGTCCGCACTTCTTGAGCAGCCAACCGACGACCGGGATCGCGAAGAGACTGTCCTTGCCGAGGAAGTAGGCCTCGCGTCCGCTGTCGAACATGAAGTGCGCGAAGACCAGTGGGTCGGCGTAGGAGATGTGGTTCGTCGAGACGACGAACCCGCCCTCGGCCGGGATGTTCTCGAGCCCGCGCCAGTCGCGCTTGGTGACCCACATCAGCAGCGGCCGGAGCAGGAGGGCCACGAGCCGGTAGGCCCACGGCAGCCGACTCTGGGGTGCGCCGGCAGTCACGGTGTCACGTCCTCCTCGTCGTGCGCACGCCGGTCGACGTGGCTGGGCTTCATCTTGTCCACCTCACGGCGCGGTGTCGAGCAGCAGGGCGGCGAGTGGGACGATATCGCCAGCATGACGACCTCCTCGCACGCGCATCCCCCGGCAGAGCCGTCCGCCGGCTGGCACGTCGTCGTCCCCGTCAAGGACACGAGCCACGGCAAGTCGCGCCTCGCCCGCGCCGTCGGCTCGGACCGCGCCGAGCTCAGTGCCGCGATCGCGACCGACACGCTCGAGGCAGCCGCCGCGGCAGTCGGGCCGGACCACCTCGTGCTCGTGACGAGCGACGTGGGCCTGGCGGCCCGGTGGAGTACGCGTGGGGTCCACGTCGTGGCCGACCCCGGCGCCGGTCTCAACGACGCCGTCTCCGCAGGTGTGCGGCACGCCGGGCCCGGTGCCCGCGTGGCCGCCCTGCTCGGTGACGTGCCCTCGCTCGACGCCGCCTCACTGCGGTCCGCCCTCGACGCCGCGTCGTCCGTCGAGGAGTCGTTCGTGCCCGACGCGGACGGCACGGGGACCGTGCTGCGCTGCGGCCGCGGCTTCACACCGCGGTTCGGCACCGACAGCGCCGCGCGCCACGAGGCCGACGGGGCGGTGCGCCTGGAGCTGCCGCTCCCCCGTTTGCGCACCGACGTCGACGACGCCCGCAGCCTCGCTCGGGCACGCCGGCTCGGGCTCGGCCCGGCGACACGCACCGTCCTCGAGCACCGCGCGTCTGGTTGGATCAGGAGCATGCAGGCCACCGTCCACCGCTTCGACCCCGAGACCCACACCGGGAGCGTGCTACGCGACGACGGCGTCGAGCTGCGCTTCGAGGCACCCGCGTTCGAGGCGAGCGGCCTGCGTCTGTTGCGCCTCGGCCAGCGCCTCACGGTCGAGGTCGTCGACGACCTCGTCATCGCGCTGCACATCGTGGGCGTCGGGCCGGGCCAACCCATCCGCTGACGCACGCGTGGGCCCGACCGTCGCCGGTCGGGCCCACGTCACGTCCGGCGGCGGCGCTGCCGGGCGCCGACGCGTGGCCTCACCTCGAGGCGGTCTTCTTCGCGGTCGTCTTGCGGGCCGTCGTCGTCTTCTTGGCGGCCGTGGTCCTCGTGGCGGCCGCCTTCGTCGTCGTCTTCTTCGCGGCAGCCCTGGCCGGGGCGGCCTTGGTCGCCGTGGCGCGCTTGGCCGGGGCAGCCTTCGTGGCAGCGGCCTTCGTCGTCGTCTTCTTCGCGGCAGCCCTGGCCGGGGCGGCCTTGGTCGCCGTGGCGCGCTTGGCCGGAGCAGCCTTCGTGGCAGCGGCCTTCGTCGTCGTCTTCTTGGCCGCAGCCTTGGCCGGGGCGGCCTTCGTGGCGGTCTTCTTCGCCGTCGCCCGCGTGGCCGGTGCCGCGGCCACCGAGGTGCCGGCGGAGGCGCGTGAGGCGGCCGACTCGGTCTTGGAGAGCTTCTTGGCGCCCGACACGACCTCCTTGAAGTTCGTGCCCGAACGGAACTTGGGGACGCGGGTCTTCTTGATCCTCACGGTCGCCCCCGTCTTGGGGTTGCGGCCGGTGCGTGCGGCCCGGTCGGCCCGCTCGAAGGTGCCGAAGCCGGTGATGCCGACCTTGCCACCCTTGGCGACCTCGCGGATGACGACGTCGAGGAACGCCTCCAGCGCGTCGGATGCGACCTTCTTGCTGCCGAGCTTGACCTCGAGCGCGTCGATCAGTTCTGCCTTGTTCACGTCTTCCCCTCCAGAAGGACTGTCGGCGTCAGGCGACCCGACGATGTGCGTCCGGAACCGGTCCGGCTACCTCCTGACGTTAGGCCGCCGCGGCAGGCACGTCCATCACCGGTCGGTGGGTTTTTCGTTGTGTCGCAAGGAGTTTGACGGGTTCTGAGCGGATTCGGGGACGGCTCGAGGACATCTCCGGCGCATCCGACGCGCCGGGAAAGGAAAACGGATCCCCTTGTCTGACAAGGGGATCCGTTCGGTCTCAGGTGCCAACCGGGCGCCTGAGGGGCGTGGCGTCAGGCGGGGGTCGTCACCGGCTTGTGGCTCGGCCGGTGCGACTCGAAATCGGCGACGAGATCCTCGTGTCGCAGGGTCAGTCCGATGTCGTCGAGGCCCTCGAGCAGGCGCCAGCGCGTGTAGTCGTCGATCTCGAAGGGCGCGACGATCTCCCCGGCGTGGACGGTGCGAGCCACGAGGTCGACCGAGATCTCGGTGCCGGGGTTGTTCTCGAGGTACTTCCAGATCAGCTCGACGTCGTCCTGCGAGACGATCGCGGTGAGCAGGCCCTGCTTGCCGCTGTTCCCGCGGAAGATGTCGGCGAAGCGCGAGCTGATGACGACCCGGAAGCCCCAGTTCATCAGGGCCCACACGGCGTGCTCGCGACTCGAGCCGGTGCCGAAGTCGGGGCCGGCCACGAGGACCGAGCCCTCGGCATACACCGGGTTGTTGAGGACGAACGACTCGTCCTTGCGCCAGGCGGCGAAGAGGCCGTCCTCGAAGCCGGTGCGCGTCACGCGCTTGAGGTACTCGGCAGGGATGATCTGGTCGGTGTCGACGTTGCTGCGGCGCAGCGGCACACCGATGCCCGTGTGGGTCGTGAACGCGTCCATGGCTCAGGCCTCCCCGGTCGTCGCGGACGCCAGCTGACCGTGCGGACGGCTGGCACTGTCGAGGTCGGAGGGGCTCGACAGCGTGCCCCGGACGGCGGTCGCTGCCGCCACGAGGGGGCTGACGAGGTGGGTGCGGCCACCCTTGCCCTGCCGGCCCTCGAAGTTGCGGTTGGACGTCGACGCGCTGCGCTCGCCGGGGGCGAGGGTGTCGGGGTTCATGCCGAGGCACATCGAGCAGCCGGGCAGGCGCCACTCCGCGCCGGCCTCGGTGAAGACCTTGTCGAGCCCCTCGGACTCGGCCTGGAGTCGGACCTTGGCCGACCCGGGGACGACGAGCATGCGGACGCCGTCGGCGACCCGGTGGCCCTGGACGACGGCGGCGGCCGCCCTGAGGTCCTCGATGCGGCCGTTGGTGCACGACCCGACGAAGACCGTGTCGACCTTGATGTCACGCAGCGGCGTGCCGGGCTCGAGGCCCATGTAGGCGAGCGCGTTGGCGGCGGCGAGGCGGTCGCTCTCGTCGGCGAACTCCTCCGGGTCGGGCACCGACGCCGAGAGCGGCAGACCCTGGCCGGGGTTGGTGCCCCACGTGACGAAGGGAGTCAGCTCGGCGGCGTCGAGGTCGACCTCGGCGTCGAAGACGGCGTCGTCGTCCGTGCGCAGCGAGGTCCACTCGGCGACCGCCGCGTCCCAGTCAGCGCCGGTCGGGGCGTGCGGGCGATTCCGGAGGTAGTCGAAGGTCGTCTGGTCGGGCGCGATCATGCCGGCGCGCGCGCCGGCCTCGATGGACATGTTGCAGACCGTCATCCGGGCCTCCATCGACAGGGCCTCGATGGCCTCGCCGCGGTACTCGATGACGTAGCCCTGGCCACCGCCGGTGCCGATCTTGGCGATGACGGCCAGGACGATGTCCTTGGCGGTGACGCCGTCGGGCAGCTCGCCGCGCACGTTCACGGCAAGGGTGCGGAAGGGCTTGAGGGGCAGCGTCTGCGTGGCGAGCACGTGCTCGACCTCGGAGGTGCCGATGCCGAAGGCGAGCGCTCCGAAGGCGCCGTGCGTCGAGGTGTGGCTGTCGCCGCAGACGACGGTCATGCCCGGCTGGGTCAGGCCGAGCTGCGGGCCGACGACGTGGACGATGCCCTGGTCGGCGTCACCCATCGGATAGAGGCGGACACCGAACTCCTCGCAGTTGCGGCGGAGGGTCTCGACCTGGATCTTCGACACCGGGTCGGTGATCGGTCCGGGCGTCGTGGGGACGTTGTGGTCCTCGGTCGCGAGCGTCAGGTCCGGGCGGCGCACGGCCCGGCCGGCGAGCCGCAGCCCGTCGAAGGCCTGGGGGCTGGTCACCTCATGGAGGAGGTGGAGGTCGATGTAGAGGAGATCGGGCTCCCCTTCGGCGCGACGGACGACGTGTGCGTCCCAGACCTTCTCGGCCAGTGTCCCTGCCATGACTTCCCTCTGACTTCCCTCCGCGGCGGCGTTCCGGTGCTCGAGCGCGTGCGCCATCGAGGACCTGGTCGCGACATCGCTCTTCGGCAAGCCTGAACCTTTTGTGGGCGCGGTGGATTGACGTCTCAGTGCCTGAGACGTCAGTATCAGTGCATGGACAACTCTTCAGGGGTCGGTGTTCTCGACAAGGCGGCCACGGTGCTGGGCGCCCTCGAGGCCGGTCCGGCCACCCTCGCCCAGCTCGTCGGAGCCACCGGGCTCGCCCGTCCGACGGCCCACCGTCTGGCCGTCGCGCTCGAGCACCACCGTCTCGTGTCGCGGGACATGCAGGGACGCTTCGTGCTCGGTCCGCGCCTCGGCGAGCTCGCCTCGGCCGCGGGCGAGGACCGTCTGCTGGCCGCGGCCGGCCCGGTGCTCGGCGCCCTGCGCGACCACACGAACGAGAGCGCGCAGCTCTTCCGCCGTCAGGGCGACCAGCGCATCTGCGTCGCCGCGGCCGAGCGGCCCGTCGGTCTGCGCGACTCGATCCCGGTCGGCGCGACGCTCTCGATGCTCGCCGGCTCCGCCGCCCAGGTCCTGCTCGCGTGGGAGGAGCCCGACCGGCTGCACCGCGGCCTGCAGGGCGCGGCCTTCACGGCCACCGCACTGTCCGGCGTCCGGCGTCGCGGGTGGGCCCAGAGCGTCGCCGAGCGCGAGGCCGGCGTCGCGTCGGTGTCGGCGCCGGTCCGCGGCCCGTCGGGTCGCGTCGTCGCCGCGGTCTCCATCTCGGGACCCATCGAGCGGCTCTCCCGCCAGCCCGGTCGGCTCCACGCGGCGACGGTCGTCGCCGGAGCCAACAAGCTGACCGAGGTGCTGCGGCGCCACCACGCCATGCAGCAGCAGCAACAGCAGCAGCACAACGCCTGACCCACCTACGGCTGCAGCCGCCTCCCGACAAGGGCGTCGGGGACGGCTCGCCCTGCACAACGGATCGGTCACGATCCGGATCGACACCCCGACCCGGACAACCATTCCGGGCGTCGTCGCGTCACCCTCAGTGCAAGTGCACCGACGCACGGCACCGTCGCGTTCAGACAAGGGGTCACGATGCAGACAGCCACCACACCGCTCCGGGCCACCGGCGGTCTGCGCCGCGCCCTCGCGCTCGGCGGCCTCGTCGCCCTCGTCGCGGCCACGACGGCCTGCAGCCCGGACCAGGGAGTCGGGGCGGCCGCCACGCACGTCGGCCGAACCGCAGCGTCCGGACCGTCCGGCACACCGGCAGCCACGACCGAGAGCCCCACCGGCACCGCGAGCGAGACGCCGCCGTCCACCCCGTCAGCGGTCACGCCGCCGACCACCACTCCGCCGACGCCCGCGCAGCAGACGCCCACGCGACCGACGCAGCCCTCGAAGCCCACTCCGTCCGAGACGGCCGAGCCCGAGCCGGCACCGGTCATCATGCTCCGCGCCGGCGACACCGGCCCGAAGGTGCGCTCCCTGCAGGCCCGGCTGCGACAACTGAGCTGGTTCGACGGCGATGTCAGCGACCGCTACGGCTCCCGGACGACGGCCGCCGTCCGCGGCTTCCAGGCCAAGCGCGGCTTCGACGCGACCGGCATGCTCGACGAGCGCACCTGGGACCGCCTCGTCTCGATGACGCACCGCCCGACGGCCGACGAGCTCGCCAACGTCAGACCGAAGCCCGTCGAGCCCACCCCCGCGACCGTCTCGTGGGACGTCGACGAGCGCTGCATGACCGGTCGGGTCATGTGCGTCAGCAAGTCGACGAAGCGCCTCACCTGGGTCGTCGACGGCGTGCCGCAGTACGGCTTCGACGTCCGGTTCGGCAGCGACGAGCTACCCACCCGCGAGGGCGTCTTCTCCGTCTACAAGAAGAAGGTCGACGTCATCTCGAACCTCTACCACACGCCCATGCCGTACTCGATGTTCTTCTCCGGCGGCCAGGCCGTGCACTACTCCTCGAACTTCGCCCGCCTCGGCTACGCCGGGGCCTCGCACGGCTGCGTCAACGTCCGCAACAAGCCGCTGCTCGTCCAGCTCTACGGCGAGGTGCGGATCGGCGACAAGGTCGTCGTCCACTGGTGACGGACCCCGAGCGCCCCGACGTAGGCTGGCCACGGTCACTCCCCCACGGCCCGAAGGAGTCGGTGTGCTCAAGGTTGGTTGGAAGGCGTCCGCGGAGCAGTTCGGTCCGCGCGACCTCGTCACGTTGGCCACGCAGGCCGAGCAGGTCGGGCTCGACTCGGCCTTCATCTCCGACCACTTCCAGCCCTGGCGGCACCAGCAGGGTCACGCGCCCTTCGCGATGAGCTGGCTCGCGGCTGCGGGCGAGCGCACCGAGCGGATCCAGCTCGGGACGTCGGTCATGACCCCGACGTTCCGCTACAACCCGGCCGTCGTGGCGCAGGCCTTCGGGACGCTCGGAGCCCTCAACCCCGGACGCATCGTCCTCGGCATCGGTACCGGGGAAGCCCTCAACGAGGTGGCCGTCGGTGCCGCGGGCTCGCCGTGGCCGGAGTTCAAGGAGCGCTTCGCGCGCCTGCGCGAGGCCGTGACGCTCATGCGCAGGCTGTGGACCGAGGAGCGCGTCGACTTCGAGGGCGACTACTACCGCACGCACGCGGCGACGGTCTACGACCGCCCGGAGCAGCCCATCCCCGTCTACGTCGCGGCCGGCGGTCCGCTCGTCGCAAGGTATGCCGGCCGGTCGGGTGAGGGTTTCATCTGCACGTCCGGCAAGGGCCGCGAGCTCTACGAGGACAAGCTGCTGCCTGCCGTCGACGAGGGCCTGGCCAAGTCCGGGCGCACGCGTGACGACATCGACCGGATGATCGAGATCAAGCTCTCCTACGACCGTGACCCCGACCAGGCGCTGCACAACGTGCGCTTCTGGGCGCCCCTGTCGCTCAGTGCCGAGCAGAAGCACGGTGTCGACGACCCGGTGGAGATGGAACGCCTGGCCGACGAGCTGTCCGATGAGGAGATCGCCAAGCGCTGGATCGTCACGAGCGACCCCGCCGAGGCCGTCGACGCCGTGCGCCAGTACGTCGACTGGGGATTCAACCACGTCGTCTTCCACGCGCCCGGCCACGACCAGGGCCGCTTCCTCGAGCACTTCTCGGCCGACGTCCTGCCCGGCCTGCGCGAGCTCAGCTGACGGCGCCCTCCGGGGCCACGTCGGGGACGGCGACCTCGCTCCGGCCGATCCGGGCGTGCCGTCGACGGCTGCGGTCCTCGGTCAGACCGAAGGCCTTGCCGAGCCCCGTCGGCGGCATCCCGACGTAGAGGCTCTCGTGCGCACCGGCCGGGACGGCATACGTCTCGTGCCAGATGCCGACGGCGCCGGTCGCCCTTCGGCTCCGACGGTAGAAGGCCGTCCAGGCCGGCCGGTGGCGTCGCTCGGGGTCGTTGGCGTACGCGTACACCGACTCGACGTCCCGCCAGTACTGAACGAGCGTGGGCCCTCCTGCGCCGATGAGCGTGCGGGCCTCGAGGAAGCCGAGGTCCGGCCCCTCCCCGCGTGCGGCGGCGGCCTTGGCGGCATACAGCTCGCTGATCATGCCCGGCATCGCGGCGAACACCGGACCCCAGAGGTCGGGGCGCCACGGGTGGTTGACCCGCATGCCGATGAGGAAGACGGCCAGCTCGCCGTCGTGGGTGTGGCTGGTGTGGACGAAACCGCTCATGACACGCCTCTCGGATAGTGGTGCTATCCAAGTTTGGGTAGTCATACTATCCAAAGTCAAGGGAGGACCTCATGCGCATCTCCGAGCTCGCCGACACCACCGGCGTCAGCATCCCCACGCTCAAGTACTACCTGCGGGAAGGACTGCTCCACGCCGGCGTGGCGCAGGGCGCCACCCGCGCCTCCTACGACGAGACCCACGTCGAGCGGGTCCGCCTCGTGCGCACCCTCGTCGACGTGGGCCGGCTCTCGATCGAGCGGGTGCGTGAGGTCGTCCACGCCCTCGACGAGCCGCCCGCCAGCCGGCACGAGCTCCTCGGGGCAGCGCACGAGGCCCTGCGTCCGCACGTCACCCCGGGGGTCCCGGGGGACGTCACGCCCGAGTCGCTCGAGCGGGTGCGCGCCCTCGGACCGCCGGGGTGCGAGCACTCCCCGGCCGGTCTCCAGCTCGCCCAGGCACTCACGGCCGTTGCCGCGGGAGGGTGGAGCGTCGACGACGCGACACTCGACACGTGGCACCGGGCCATGCTGTCGGTCGCCGAGACCGACGTCGCCCCCGCGCTCGCCACCGCCCCGCCCGAGGAGGCCCTGCGCTACGCGATCGTGGGCACCGTCCTGACCGACCCGGTGCTGCTCGCCCTGAGACGTGTGGGGCAGGAGTCGGTCAGTGCCCGAAGGCTCGGCGGTCCACCGACGACGACCGGCCCCTCCGCGAGCACCGCGCACTAGCATCGCAACAGGTCCACCGCGGACCGGAGACCCGGGAAGGGGCCGCGCGCGTGACGACAGCTTCGGACGACCCCGACGCCGCACGGGACCCCGGTCTGACGACCCGGGCGGCCGCCCTGGCCCGCCGCCTGCCCTTCACGATCGCGGTCGTCGGCACCATGCTCGTCCTGGCGGTGGCGACAGGCACGCTGTGGAACGCGCTCGAGGACCGGGACCTCGTCGACCACGTCGCATACGGTCTCCCGGCTCTCCAGGACGGCCGCTGGTGGACCCCGGTCACCGGAGCCTTCTTCGCCCTCACCCCGGGGCAATACCTCCCCGTGGCCGGCGGGGCCCTGATCATGGTCGGCTGGTCGGAGTGGCGTCTGGGCACGCGTCGGGTCGTCGTCGCCGCGACGTCGACGCATCTGGCGGGCGTCCTGCTGGCCTCGCTCTTCCTGCTCGTCGTGGGCGGCACCGGCTGGGAGTGGGCTGCCCGACTCGCGGCAGAGCTGGACGCCGGGTTCAGCGCCGGTGCCCTCGGAGCGGTCGCCGCGGCGAGCGCGACCCTGACCCCGCCGTGGCGCGGGCGCCTGCGAGCCGGCCTGTCGCTCTACGCCGTCGTCGCGCTCCTCTACGTCGGACGCCTCTGGGACCTCGAGCACGCCATCGGCATCTCGGTCGGGCTCGCGCTCGGGCCGGTTCTCCTCGGCCGCCGGCCGTCGCTGTCGATGCCCCGCTTCAGCCGGCACGAGTGGCGGGTCGTCTCATCGGCCTTCTACCTCGTCAGCGCACTGGTCCAGACGTTGCTCTACTTCACACCGTCGGACGGGCCGCTCGGAGCGACCTCCGACGACACGGACGCCTTCAGCGTCCTCATCAGCGCGGCCATCTCGCTCCTGCTCGCCGACGGCCTGCGGCGCGGCTCGCGTCGGGTGTGGTTCCTCGCCGGCGGCCTCGCGACCCTCTCCCTGCTGGCCCAGTCCCTGCTCATCGTCGTCGAGGTCGTGGCCCCGGACCAGCTCAACGGCGACGGACAGGTCGCCACGTCCATCCCCGAGCTCGTCGTCACGGTGGTCATCACGCTGCTCCAGCTCACCGTCCTCGTGCTCGGTCGGTCGGCCTTCCAGGCACGGTCACGCCGCAAGCGGCGCGCACAGCTCGCGACCGGCGCGAGCGACAGGGACACCGCGGTCGCCCTGCTCAAGGAGCACGGGGGGTCGACGATGTCGTGGATGGGCACCTGGCCCGACAACCACTGGTACGTCCACCGCGACCCGTCGGGTGCGCCCGTCGGCTACGTCGCCTTCCAGGTCCACCGGGGCACGGCCATCGCCCTCGGCGATCCCGTCGCCGCAGACGCCGCGACGCGTGCTGACGTGCTGCAGGGCTTCGTCGACGAGCAGGAGACGCACGGCCTCATGGTGTGCTTCTTCTCCGTGACGCAGGAGGTGGCGGACTGGGGACGTGCCCACGGCAGGCGCGACGTGCTCGTGGCCGAGGAGGCGATCATCGACCTGCCCGACCTCGAGTTCAAGGGCAAGTCCTGGCAGAGCGTCCGCACGGCCCTCAACCGCGCGACGAAGGACGGGATCAGCTACCGCGAGGGGAAGCTCGCCGAGATGCCGCGCGGGCTGCTGACCCAGGTGCGCGCCATCTCCGAGCTCTGGGTCTCGGACAAGGGCCTGCCCGAGATGGGCTTCACGCTCGGGGGCGTCGACGAGGCCCTCGACCCTGACACGCGGGTCGGGCTGGCCGTCGATGCCGACATGACGGTCCACGGCGTGACCTCCTGGCTGCCCGTCCACTCCCCCGGCGGCGAGGTCCGCGGCTGGACGCTCGACGTCATGCGCCGGCTGCCGGACGGCTTCCGGCCGGTCACCGAGTTCCTCATCGCGAGTGCCTGCCTGTCCTTCCGCGAGCAGGGCGCCTCGTTCGTCTCGCTCTCGGGCGCTCCGCTGGCGCACTCGGGCGACGGGACGGCCGAGCGGGCCGCGCTCGAGCGGCTGCTCGACCAGCTCGGTGAGGCGATGGAGCCCCTGTACGGTTTCCGGTCGCTCGACAGCTTCAAGCAGAAGTTCCGGCCCCGGCACGAGCCGGTCTACCTCGTCTTCGCCGACGAGGCCGCCCTGCCGCGCATCGGACTCGCTCTCACGTCGGCGTACCTCCCCGGCGCCTCCCTGCGTGACCTGGCCCGCGCGGGGCTCCAGTCGCGCCGGGACGAGGCTCAGGTGTCCTTGTAGGGCCGCTTCTCGAGGACGGAGGCCAGCGTGGCGGTCTTGTCGGGGGTCCAGCCGGGTGGGTTCGTCACGGCGACCCAGGACTCGAGGTTGGACGTCGCGGAGTAGAGGTGGCCGTAGCCCATCGGGATGCTGCCCGCGCCGGGCAGGTCGAGCAGCACCTGCCACATCGTCACGAGCGGGAACCAGCCCATCCGCGCCGACACGTCCGGGCCCCGGTCGCCGTCCGTGAGCCACTCCGGCTGGCTGAAGGCCATGCTCGGTGAGAAGAAGACGATCGGGTCGCTCGCGTGCTGGAGGTAGACCAGCCGGGTCGGGCCCCAGGTCGCGCCCCCGCGGTCGAGACCGTTCTCCTCCGCGGTGAAGCGCACCGTGCGGCCCTGCTCGTAGACCGGCAGGTATGCCGGGCTGTCGGGTTGACGCTGCGCGGTGAGCCGGGCGTGCAGGTCGTTGACGAACGGCGGTCCCGACATGAGGGCGCCGTCGATCGGCTCGTTGATGACGTTGATCGAGGACAGGATGCTCTCGACCCCGAACGAGCCGAGCGACAGGCCGTAGAGGTAGAGCTTGGGCCGGGACGCCTCGGGCAGCGTCGACCAGTACTGGTGGATGGTGTCGAAGACGACCCGGGAGGTCTCCCGGACGGCGTCCTGGTCGGCCAGCAGCGAGATCCACGACGGCAGGTAGGAGTACTGCACGCCGGCGATGGCGGTGTCACCGTTCCAGAGGAACTCGAGCGGGTCGGTGCCGTTCTGGTCGAGGAAGCCGGTCCCGGTCGTCGTGGCGACGACGAGGACCTTCCGGTCGAACGCGCCGGTGCGTCTCAGCTCGGCCAGGACGACGTCGGCCCGCCCCTGGACCGTGTCGGCGGAGCGGAGACCGGCATAGACCCGGATCGGCTCCTTGGCGCCGCCGCCGTTCACGGCGTCGAGCTCGGCGACGGTCGGTCCCCCGCCGACGAAGTAGCGGCCCTGGCGGCCGAGCAGGTCCCAGCTGGACAGCGACTGCGGGCTGCCGGACCGCTCGGGGACCTGCGGACGGTTCATGTCCTCGGCGATGAGGGTGTCCCGTGGCGCGAAGGTGTTGTTGGCCACGGCGAAGAAACCGTTGACGAGGACGCCGGTCAGCAGCGACCAGATCAGGGCGAGCAGGACCGCCGAGCCGACGACGACCGCGACCCGGCGGGGCAGCCGGCGACCGAGCCAGCCGAACACGGTGCGGAAGAGCAGGCGCAGGCTCCGCGCGACGACGAGGATGAGGACGGCCAGCAGCACCGTGACCACGATGACGACGGGCCACTGGGTCGGCGACGCCGGCTCCATCCCGTAGAGCGTGCGGATCTCGTTCTGCCAGCCGACCTGGCGCCACCCGGTGAAGACCGCCGCCCAGAGACCGAGGCCCACGAAGATCGCCACGAGCACGCGCCGCGCCCGGCCGGGCACGCTCGGGATCCCGAGGTAGCGCCAGAGCGCCTGGGCTCCCGCACCGATGCCGTAGCCGATCATCACCGTGACACCCGAGGCGATGCCCTGCACCACCGCGCCACGAGGCAGCAGCGAGGGCAGCAGCGACAGCGCGAAGAACCACGCCGCCACGGTCAGGCCCACACCGGAGAACGTCATGTCGAAGACTCGGCGGGGAGCGCCGAGTGCGGGGCGCCAGGAGCGGCGACGGGCGGTGACCTCCGGAGGGGCGACGGCGGTCGTTGCAGTCATGCGGCGGCTCCTTGCTCGGCGTGCCTATGACGAGCGTCAGCATAGGGTGCGTCGACCGTGGGCGCCCTGACACGCACGAAGACCCCGGTCCGTGTGGACCGGGGTCTTCCTGTGCTCTCGCGAGCATCACGTAGCCCCGACGGGATTCGAACCCGCGCTACCGCCTTGAGAGGGCGGCGTGCTAGGCCGCTACACAACGGGGCCGTGAGCGGTGCCGAGCGGACTCGGCACGAGAAGAAACCTTACCGTGAAGGCTGGATTTCTCCGAATCGGCTCACGTTGCCGTGAACCAGAGCTGGGGTACCAGGACTCGAACCTAGAATGACGGAACCAGAAACCGTAGTGTTGCCAATTACACCATACCCCAAGGGGTTTCACTCCGAGCCTGCCTCGCGGCCGGTACGGGGTGAACCGAATGGGAATACTACCGGTCCGTGAGCGGTGGCCCAAATCGGCGGTCGAGCGCAGCCGATACCTCGTCCAGACCGCGCACGCTGGCCACCGGCTCGCTCGTCCCGAGACCCCGTCGATCGAGCCAGACGGCACGCAGGCCGGCAGCCTGGGCCCCGAGCACGTCCCACTCGATGCTGTCTCCGATGCAGACCACCCGGTGGGGCTGGGCACCGACGAGCCGGCACGCCTCGAGGTAGACGCGCAGGTCGGGCTTGCCGAAGCCGAGCGTGTCGGTCGTGACGACGACCTCGAAGCGCTCGGCGAGGTCCAGGGCCTCGAGCTTGACGCGGGTCGGCGCGTGCGCCGAGTTCGTCAGCAGCGCGACGGGAAGCCCCTCCTGCTCGGCGGTGGACAGCAGGCCCGGCACGTCCGGGAAGAGGCGCTGCGCGCTGCGGAAGGCGGGGGCGTACGCGTCCTCGAAGGACTGGTGCGCGCCGTCGGGGACCTCGAGGCCGAAGGCCACGGCCACCTCGGCGAGACGACCCGACCGCATCGTGTCGAACGGGACGTCGCCGGAGGCGTAGCGCGGGAACCAGCGCTCCGGGTCGTCGTAGTAGCGCTGCGCCATGGCGCGGTGGTCCACGCCCGAGCGGTGCGGCCAGATCGCCGCCGCCGCCTCGGTCCCGGCGGCGACCATCGCCTCCTGCGTGTCCACGATGGTGTCGTCGACGTCGAGCAGCACGGCGTGCACGCCGTCGAGGACGGCGGCGAGGGTGGGCGGGTTCACGAGTGGACTCCTGTCACGGATCGAGGCCGAAGAGGGGCAGGGCCGCGTCGACACCCTCGACGACGACGTGCCGCGACCAGCCCGAGGCATCCCACGTCGCCCGGTCGAGACGCACGTGCTGCAGCGTCTGCCCCGAGTGCTCGAGCACCGAACGGTGGGTGTCGCGGTAGCCGAGGGAGCGCGAGACGCCGAGGGACGCCGCGTTGTCGACCACTGCCGAACTGATCGCCGCCTCGGCCCCCAGCGGGCCGAAGGCGAGGGCGAGCACCGCGGCGCGCATCTGCCTGCCGAGCCCCCTCCCCCGCGCCCGGGCGACGAGCCAGGACGAGGAGTCGACAGTGCGGTCGGAGCGCCAGTCGGGTCCCTCGAGCCACTGGGCGCCCACGACGACACCGGCCGAACGGACGACGAAGGGCAACGCCCAGTCGTCGGGCGACCACATCCCGAGAGCGCGCCAGTAGCCCTGCGCGACGACGGCCCGACGGTTCGCCGGGACGTCGAGGCCGGCATACGTCGTCGCGTGCGGGTTGAGCTCGAGGTCGTCGGGCAGCAGGGCCCACACCGTCGGCAGGTCCGCCTCGGTCATGACCGTCAGGTCGAGGTCGGCCGTTCGCAGGCGGATGCCGTGCAGCGGCCAGGACCAGCCCCCCACGCCCTCCACGCCGGTGTCCTCAGAGCGAGTCGCGCAGCGACCGGAGGCGGCTCAGGGTCGAGGTCTTGCCGAGGATCTCCATCGACTCGAACAGCGGCGGCGAGATCCGCGCGCCCGAGACGGCCGTGCGCAGCGGGCCGAAGGCGAGGCGCGGCTTGATGCCGAGCCCGTCGACGATCGCGGCGCGCAGCGCCTCCTCGATGCCCGCGGCATGCCAGGGGCTGCCCGTGCCGAGGACACCGGTGCCGTGGTCGTCGATGTCGCCGAGCACCTTGAGCGCCGCGTCGAGCACGGCCGGCGCGTCGTCCTTGAGCTGGGCACGCGCGTCGTCGTCGATGACGAGCTGGTCGTCGGCGACGAAGAACGGACGCACGAGCGCCGGCGCCTCGGTGAGCAGGGCCATGCGGGTCTGGATGAGCTCCGCCACGGACTTGAGGCGCGCCAGCTCACCGAGCGACTGCGTCTCGCCGAGCACGCCGTCGGCGACGAGATAGGGCAGCAGCCGGCTCGCGAACTCGCCCACCTCGAGCGAGCGGATGTAGACGCCGTTGAGCCAGTCGAGCTTCTTGAGGTCGAAGATCGGGCCGATCGGGTTGACCTTGGCCCAGTCGAAGGTGCGGCTGAACTCCTCGAAGGTGAAGACCTCGACGTCTGCTCCCTCGGCGTCCTGCTGCGGCGGGTAGGCCAGCAGCGCAAGGAAGTTCACGAGAGCCTCGGGTAGGTAGCCCTGCTCGCGGAACCACGTGAGACGCGCGGCGGGGTTCTTCCGCTTGGAGATCTTGGACTTGTCGGTGTTGCGCAGCAGCGGCATGTGCGCGAACGCCGGCGGCTCGAGCCCGAGCCAGCGGTAGAGCAGGACGTGCTTCGGCGTGGAGCTGATCCACTCCTCGCCGCGCACGACGTGGGTGATGCCCATGAGGTGGTCGTCGACGACGACCGCGAGGTGGTAGGTCGGGAACCCGTCGGCCTTGAGGATCACCTGGTCGTCGGGGCGGGGCGCCGAGACCTTGCCGCGGATGACGTCGTCGAAGACGAGCGGCACGTCGTCGGGGACGAGCATGCGCACGACCGGCGTCTCGCTGAAGCCGGGCAGCGCGGCGCGCTCCTCACGGGTCTTGCCGACGCAGAGACGGTCGTAGCCGGTCGGCTGCTTCGTCTTCTGCTGGATCTCGCGCATCTGGTCGAGGCGCTCCTTGGAGCACCAGCAGTGGTACGCGTGGCCGTCCTCGAGGAGGCGCTCGACGTAGGGGCGGTACGTGTCCAGACGCTCGGACTGGCGGTACGGCGCGAAGGGCCCACCGATGTCCGGCCCCTCGTCCCAGTGCAGCCCGAGCCACGCGAGGGTGTCGTAGAGCTGGGCCTCGGAGTCCTCGCGGAAGCGCGCCCGGTCGGTGTCCTCGACGCGGAGGACGAACTGGCCGCCCTGCTGCCGGGTGAAGGCGAGGTTGAAGAGCGACATGTAGGCCGTGCCCACGTGCGGGTCGCCGGTCGGGCTCGGGGCGACACGGGTGCGCACCGGGCCGGAGCCGTCCGAGGTCGAGACGCGGACGTGCTCCTCGGTGCGGATCTCGACGTGCTCGCCGGCGTCGCTGGCGGGGGAAGACGGCATACCTGTGCTGGTCGTGTTGTCGCTCATGGTGCGACCCAGCCTAGTGGGAGCCCGAAAGGGTCAGCGACGCACGAAGGTGTTGGTCAGCGACCCGATGCCGGCGATCTCGACCGTGACCTGCTGACCCGCCTCGACGAGCCCGACGCCGGCCGGGGTGCCGGTCAGGATGACGTCACCGGGCAGCAGCGTGAACGCCGCCGAGGCGTACTCGATGATCGTCGCGATGCCGTGGATCATGTCGGCGGTCGTGCCGTCCTGCTTCACGTCGCCGTCGAGCGTCGTGACGATCGAGAGGTCGGCGGTGTCGAGCTCGGTCTCGACCCACGGGCCGAGCGGGCAGCTCGTGTCGAAGCCCTTGGCGCGGGCCCACTGGCCGTCGCTGCGCTGCCAGTCCCGGGCCGTGACGTCGTTGGCGATGGTGTAGCCGTAGATGCACTCGGCCGCGTCCTTGGCCTTGACGCCCTTCGTGATCGTCTTGATGACGACCGCGAGCTCGCCCTCGTAGGAGATCTCGCTGCTGCCGGCCGGGAGCACGACCGGGTCGAACGGACCGACGACGGCGGTGTTGGGCTTGAAGAACATCATCGGCTCGGCCGGGGCCTCGCCGCCCATCTCCTTGGCGTGGTCTGCGTAGTTCTTGCCGATCGCCACGATCTTGGAGCGCGGGATGACGGGGGCGAGGAGGCGCACGTCGTCGAGCATGACCGGCGGCTGTCCGCTCGGCTGGAGGCCGATGTAGAGCGGGTCGCCGGCCAGCGGCGTGATCACCTCGCTGCCGGGGTCGCCCTGGACGATGCCGTATGCCGGGTCGTCCCCGGTCGTGAACCTCGCGATGCGCACGCGCCCACCCTACGACGGGTGAGACTTCCCCGCGGAGGGCGGTCAGCGCGGCCAGACGATGGTGACGTCCGCCGGCGACCCGGGTTGCCCGCTGGGCCGGGTGCGGTACTCCGGGACGCCGACGCACGTCCACAGCAGCCCGGCCACGTCCGTCCCGAGGAGGTGCGCGAGGTCGGAGTCGCGGAAGGTCATGCCCGACGCGGCCGCGCCCAACGCGTACGCCATGAGGTGGAGGCGACCCTCGGCGAGCCCGGCGAGCAGCTGGGCCTCGCGGTAGGCGTGGTCGTCGAGGTCGTCCAGGGGCGTGCCGCTCATGGCGACGAAGGCGGCGTCGCGGGCGAGTCCCTGCTCGAGGGCGGCCACGAAGAGCTCGTCGCGGACGGACTGTTCGTCGAGACGGCGCACGGGCGACGAGATGTCGGGCCACCGGTGGATGCCGGTGGGCACGTCGTCGACGCCGCTGACGCCGACCCAGTGCGGGACGTCGATGCCGCGCAGCGAAGCGCTCATCGCGTCGACGAGCACGTGGCGCGGGAGCGACCGGTCGGGGTGGAGCCGACGGATCGACCCCTTGCTCACGACGACGGCATCGGTGCTGGGTCCTCCCTCGGCGGTGAGCGCGACCGGCGCCCCGCGCTCGAGCTCGGCGCCCAGGGTGCGCTGCTCTCCAGCACGTTGGGCAGCGGTGACGAGCGGGAACTCGAGACCGTCGGCGTCGTGGTGGCCCGACATCGGGTCGCCCGTCAGGTGCACGGCCGGGTCGCCCGGACCGAGGGCCACGAGGGCGACCGGGAACTCGTGCACGCGGTCGGCGCCGACGAGGGCGGACACCTCGGCATCGGGGAAGGTCGTGAAGAGCCGTGCCGTCAGGCCCGCCGCGTCGGCGAGGGCGAGGGTCTGGGCCAGCATCGTGCCGGCATCCCAGTAGATGTGGCGGAAGCCGCGCTCGCGGTAGCGCCAGCCGGTGCGCCACGGCACCCCCGTCACGACGACGGTCACGGCGTCGCCCGACGGCGCGGGGCCGAGGACGACGAGGGCGTGGGCCTCGGGGTCGTACCAGTACAGGCCCGGCTCGAGCCCCTCGACGTCCGCCCCGCGCGGCACGGCGACGTAGAGCTCGAGCGGGAAGCGGGCCCCGGCCGAGCCGGCGGCGCGGAAGAGCATGACCCCGCCGTCGGGGCGCGTCGTGCGCCGGGTGACGCCGGACGACAGGAAGAGCAGGCGGGCCAGACCGGGTAGGTCGAGCCGACTCGGCGCGACGGTCGCCGTGCCGGCGAGCACGGCCGTGGCCGCAGCCGACGACGCGGGGAGGTCGGGCGGCAGGAGGACTCGTCGCAGGTCGTCGTCGTAGCGCTTGTAGGACTGCGGACGCCGCGTCAGGTCGTTGGGCACGAGGTCCTGCACGAGCCGGTCGTCGTCGGGGACCTCGGTCCACTCGCGCTCCGTCGAGTAGGAGGTCAGGCGGTGCAGCAGGTGGGTGGGTCGCTCGGCGTCCGGTGCCATGAGGCCATCCTGCCCTCGCGCCGCCGGTGCGCGGTGGGGTTCGAGGCCGCGACTCGCCTACCCTGCTGGGGTGCAGGTGATGAGCGAGCCGGAGTGGCGCGAGCGGACGGCGGCGCACGAAGCGCGGGTCGACGCCGCCACCTCGGCGCACCTGGCTCGCCGACGCGACCACCGCAAGCACCCGGTCGAGGACTTCCTCTTCACCTACTACTCCTTCAAGCCCGCGCAGCTGCGCCGCTGGCACCCCGGGGCCGGCACGTCCCTCGTGGGGGCAGCGCGCGCGCCGCACGTCGACTGGCGCTTCTACGAGGTAGACGACGACGTCGTCCGCGTCGACGTCGACGCCTTCACGTCCGCCCGGAGCGACACGCTGCGCTTCGTCCGCGAGCTGCTCGTGCGCACGGCTGGACGGCCGGCGCGGTTCGGCTGCTTCGGGCTGCACGAGTGGGCCATGGTCTACCGGCTCGATCCGACCGACGTGCGGCACTCCGGGTGGCCGCTGCGGCTCGGCGGCCCGGGGACCGATGCCGTGGTCGAGAGCCACCAGATCGCCTGCTCGCACTTCGACGCGTACCGCTTCTTCACCCCGGAGGCCGCTCCCCTCAATGCGTTGACGCCGACCCGGGACAGCCAGACGGCCCTCGAGCAGCAGGGGTGCCTCCACGCCGGGATGGACCTCTACAAGTGGGCGCACAAGCTCGTGCCGGCCGTGTCGAGCGACCTCGTCATGGACTGCTTCGAGCTGGCCCGCGACATCCGCACCCTCGACATGCGCGCGGCACCGTACGACCTGCGCGAGCTCGGCTACGAGCCGGTGCGCATCGAGACCGCCGAGGGCAAGGCGGAGTATGCCGCCGCGCAGCGCGGCTTCTCGGTGCGCGGTCAGGCGCTGCGCGCCCGCCTCGTCGACGCCATCGACGCCGTCGACGGCGTGACGGTCGTCGAGGCCGCGCCGCACGCCTGACGGTCGCTGAGCACCGCATGCGGACCCAGGCATTGGCCGGCGCTGGACGGAGAGGACGGGTCCGGAGGCCTCGCTCGCGATTCGGTGAGGGTCAGCGGACGATGCGGTCGACGAACGACCTGTCGCCGAAGGTGACCCGTAGGTGATCGTAGGAGTCCCACCGCGCCTGCACGATCGCTGACTCCGGAACGTCGCCGGACCGACAGAGCACCCGCTTCTGGGACGACCACGGCGCGGAGCCGGACTGGACGACGACGCAGTCCTCGCCGTCGAGGCCGTCAGCGGCGTGCACGACGAGGGCACGGCCATCCGACGCGGGACGTGCCGCGTCTCCCACCACGCTGACCGGGTTCACCACCCCCGCGATCGTGAGGAGGGACGCACCCAACGCCCCGAGCAGGACCGTCTCGGCGCGCACGCCGGAGCGGATCGTCGCGAACGAGGCTCCGGCGACGACGACGCCCACGACGACGACGTGCTCGCGGACCTGGTGCAGCAGGACCGGTCCCCCCATGCCGTCGGTCAGCAGAGCGGCAGCCATGACGACAAGGCTCACGACCACCAGCAGGGTCAGCGGGGTCCCCCGTCGAGCCCAAGGCACCGCGCCCAGGTGGGTGGCGTAGCCCTCGGACCTCACGCCGGCAGGGCCGTCGGGCGACATGCGTGCACGCTACCTCCTTGTCCCCCGAGCGTGGTCGCACACGAGCCGCGTTCAGCGGACGTTGCCACGAGCGGTCGGGGCTGGTGAGCGGACGGCAGCGGTGAGCGGGAGCCGGTCAGGCCGCGTCGGTGAGGGCGATGAAGCGCTCGACCTGGCGGAGCACGTCACCGGCCAGTCGCTCGCGGGTCCCGAGCTGGGGGTCCGCGTCCGGCGCGGTGAGCCCGGGCAGCAGAGGTGGGGCGTGCGAGGTGTACGTGTGTCCGGTCGGGGTGGTGGTGCGCACTGCGTGAGCCGCGCCGGGTTGTCGAGCTCGAAGGGTCTCGGCGGTGAAGCCGGGGAGCTGCTTGGTGTGGTTGCACCGCACGCAGAGGCTCTGGCCGTTGGTGTCGGTGGTGGGTCCGCCGTCGGCGTGGTCGTGGACGTGGTCGAGGTGTCGGGCGGGAGCGTCGCACCAGGGGGTGCGGCACGAGCCGGCGTCGCGGGTGAGCACGTAGCGGCGCAGTCCGGCCTCGAAGGTCCGGCGGTTGGAGTCCATGGCCACGAGAGTGCCGGTGGCCGGATGGCTGAAGAGCCGCCGTCGGAGCCACACCCGCGCCCGGATCGGGTCCTGGGTGAGCTCGTCGGCGAGTGGCGAGCCCAGCAGGTCGCGCGCCCACGCCGCGGGGACGGTGCCGTAGCCGGGCACCTGCGCCGGCGTGGCGTCACCGGCAAGGAGCGCCCGGTCGGTCATGACGAGCTGCACCTCGACGGGCACCGCGTCCGCGGTGGTCTGCCCTGTGACCCGGGTGACGAAGATGTCGGCCATGACCTGGCCCTTGCCGCGCTCGTCGCCTGCGGCTCGTGCGGTGTCGGCGGCCGCGGTGAGAGCCGCATGGGCGGCGACGGCCTGCGCGACGGGGAGCAGCGCCGTGACGTAGGCCATGGTGTCGGGGGCGGGACGGATCGTCACCCGCCGCTCCGCCTCGGCCTTCGCCGCTCGGGCCATGACGGACGCCGCGTCGAGGCGGCACGCGACCGCCCGGACCCGACGGGCCAGCTCCCGGTCGCCCACGCCCCCGACTCGACAGGTCGTCTCGCCCGAGTCAGCCACGGGACCGACGACCTCGGCGTCCACGAGGGATCGCTGCTCGGTCGTCAGCGTCGCGGTCTCGGTGACGAGGATCTGGGCGCGCCACTCGCTGAGCTCGCCGACCTCGAGCGCGGCCAGGGTGTGCGGCATCTCGTTGGTCAGCGCGAGCGCCAACCGCACGTGCTGCGCGCCCCGGACCGGGGACTCGCGCCGGGCGAGCGCGACCTGTGCCGCGACCCCGGTCATCCCGGACGCTCGCCGCCGCCCCGATCGCGCCGTCCGTGCCTCGTCGCCCGTGACACCGTCGTCGAACGACGCGGCCCGGGCCTGCTCCCGCGCGGCGCGCCATCCGTCGAAGTCGCCGGCGTCGGAGCACTCCCGCGCCCGTTCCAGCCAGGCCTGCGCGACCTGCTCCTGGGAGTCGACGAAGGCCGCCGTGAGCCGCACCTGAGCGGCCGCCACGGCGGCCTTGACCCGCTCGAGCACCGCGACCTGGTCGACCCGCACCTGGTCCGGCGTCGACCCGACCTCATGCCCGACCCTCGACAGCGCCGACACGAGAGCCTCGAGGCCCTCGGTCGTCACCGCCTCCGCGTCATCGAACATGTGTTCGATTATACGTGAACCGTACGCACATCGCCAGACCTACCCACACCCAATTCGGTTCGCGGAGAGCGAAATTCGCCTCAGTCGGAGTCGTCGACATAGAGACAGAAGGGATGGCCGGCGGGATCTAGCAGGACCCGGACGTCCTGCTGGGGCTGGAACTCGGCGAGCTCCGCGCCGACCTCGACGGCATACGCGACCGCAGCATCCAGGTCGTCCACCTCGAGGTCGAGGTGGAGCATCATGAGTGGCTGCCCCGGCTCGCTGGGCCAGACCGGTCGCACGTAGTTCGGCTCGGTCTGGAACGAGAGGTTGTAGCCGTGGGTCTCCGAGGGCGCGAGCGTCGCCCAGCCCGGGGTGTCCTTGTAGAGCGTCCAGCCGAGCAGACGCTCGTAGAAGTGCGCCAGGGCAGACGCGTCGGGGGCGTCGAGCACGACGCCGAACCAGTGCTTCGTCGTTCGTAGCGGCATCGCACCAGCATGCCAAGGCGGAGTGCCGTGGAGGGCCATGGAGAAAAAGTCAGGCACGGCGTATCAGGCGTGGCAGCACGTGCTCTGAAGGGTGTCGGCGAAGGTCCAGGCACGCGCGTCGACGATCTCCACCCTTCAGGGGGTGGTGCTGGGCGGGGCCTGGACCGCCCAGCACTTACGTCGTCCGGAACGCCTGTCGAGGGCCCCCGAGCCCGCGGACGATGACGGAGAGCCCGACCTCGAAGGCCTTGGCCTCGGTCGTCGCGTCGGGCGTCGGCAGGTCGGGATCGACAGACGCAGCGAGAGCCCGATCCTGCTGCCCCGCAACGGATCCCAAGATGTGATGCACGACGAGTGCCGCGACCTCGTCCCGCTCGGACGCCGGTGCCCCGGCGTCGTGGACGAGGCGCGCGAGGTCGCGGAGCGCCCGCGCGGCACTCGGCTCGACGGCATACGCGAGCCCGACGACGTCGGCAGCGTCCGGCACGTGCACGAGCGCGTCGCGCACGGCGACGGCCAGACCGACGAGCGCCTCGGCCGGCGGGCGGCCGTCCGCCGGGGGTGGGATCTCGGCGAGGAGCACGTCGGCCACCTCGACGAGCAGCTCCTGCTTGTTCGCCACGTGCCAGTAGAGGGCCCCGGGCGCGACGCCGAGCTCGCGGGCCAGGCGACGCATCGAGAGGTCGCCGAGCCCGTAGCGGCGCAGCAGGTCGACGGCGGTCGCGACGACCTGCTCCCGACTGAGTGCCACGCGCTCCCCTGCCCTCGGCATGCGGGTCCGGCGGACCCGCGTTGACAGCCGAGCCTAGCGACTCGGCATACTGAACACCGTTCAAGTTGAACACCGTTCAACGCCGTGCGCAAGGAGCCCGCATGACCCGCCGATTCGACGATCTCGCCGATGCCGTCCTCGCCGGCACCCCCGCGAGCACCGACGACGCCCTCGACGTCCTGCGCGCCACGGACGAGGAGCTGCTGGCCGTGGTGGCGGCCGCGGCACGCCTGCGCCGCAGGCACTTCGGCAACACCGTCAAGGTCAACTACCTCGTCAACCTCAAGTCGGGCCTCTGCCCCGAGGACTGCCACTACTGCTCGCAGCGGCTCGGCTCGCGGGCGGACATCCTCAAGTACACCTGGCTCAAGCCCGACGAGGCGATCGAGCAGGCGGCAGCCGGACTGCGCGGCGGCGCGACCCGGATCTGCATGGTCTCGAGCGGACGCGGCCCCACCGACCGCGATGTCGAACGCGTGGCCGGGATGGTCGGCGCGCTCAAGCAGGAGCACCCTGACGTCGAGGTCTGCGCCTGCCTCGGACTGCTCAAGGACGGGCAGGCCGAGCGGCTGCGTGAGGCCGGCGTCGACGCGTACAACCACAACATCAACACGGCCGAGTCCCACCACGACGACATCGTCACGAGCCACACGTACGCGGACCGCGTCGACACCGTGACCAAGGCCAAGGATGCCGGCCTGTCACCGTGCTCGGGCCTCATCGCCGGACTCGGCGAGACCGACGAGCAGCTCGTCGAGGCCCTCTTCGCCCTCCGCGACCTCGGGTCCGACTCGATCCCCGTCAACTTCCTCATGCCGTTCGACGGCACGCCGCTCGAGGGCACGTGGGAGCTCACGCCAGGACGCTGCCTGCGCATCCTCGCGATGGCACGGATCGTGAACCCGGACAAAGAGATCCGCATCGCCGGAGGTCGCGAGATGCATCTCCGCTCACTCCAGGGGCTGGCCCTCCACGTCGCCAACTCGATCTTCCTCGGCGACTACCTGACGTCCGAGGGCCAGGCCGCGGAGGCCGACCTCGAGCTGATCCGCGACCACGGCTTCGTCGTCCTCGGCGCCGACGAGGACACCTCCGCCCCGGGCCGCGTCCCCGGAGCCACGCACGACCCGGCAAAGCGGCGTCGGGGGGCCGGCACGGACGTTCCCGCCAATGCCTGACGCCCCGGGATCGCCCCTCGCCGTCCGTGACGGCGGGCTCGTCTGGCACCCCTACGCTCCGCTCGACGGACCCGAGCCGTATGCGGTCGAGGGCGCCTCGGGCGTCCGTCTGACCCTCACGGCACCCGACGGGGAACGGTTCGAGGCGGTCGACGCGATGGCCTCCTGGTGGTGCGCCGTCCACGGCTACCGCAACCCGGTCCTCGACGCCGCCGCCCACGAGCAGGTCGACCGCTTCAGCCACGTCATGTTCGGCGGGCTGACGCACGAGCCCGCGGTCCGGCTCGCCGAGCGACTCACGGAGATGGCTCCCGGTCCGATGGCGCACGTCTTCTTCGCCGACTCCGGCTCGGTCTCGGTCGAGGTCGCGCTCAAGCTGGCCCTGCAGTACCAGGCCGCGCTCGGGCGTCCGAACCGCCAGCGCTTCCTCACCGTGCGCGGCGGCTACCACGGTGACACCTTCGCGGCGATGAGCGTGTGCGACCCCGTCGACGGCATGCACTCGGCCTTCCCGGGCGCCCTGGCGCGCCAGGTCTTCGCCCCACGCCCTCCGGCCGCGCGGCTCGTCACGACCCCCACCGGTGAGGACCACTGGGAGACGGACCGGCTCGCGCTCGACGCCTGGGCGGCCGAGGTGCGGCCCCTCGCGCAGACACACACCGACGAGCTGGCCGCGGTCGTCGTCGAACCGGTCCTCCAGGGCGCCGGCGGCATGCACGTGTACCACCCCGACTGCCTGCGGGTGCTGCGCGAGGTCGCCGACGAGCACGGCCTGCTCCTCGTCGTCGACGAGATCGCGACCGGTTTCGGTCGCACCGGTCGCCTCTTCGCCTCGGAGTGGGCCGACGTCGCCCCCGACGTGATCTGCGTCGGCAAGGCTCTGACGGGTGGATACCTTTCTCTCGCAGCAGTGCTCATGACCCGCGAGGTCGGCGATGCGATCACCCGGTCGGAGTTCCGCGCCCTCCTGCACGGCCCGACCTTCATGGCCAACCCGCTCGCCTGCGCCGTGGCCAATGCCTCCGTCGAGCTCGTCGAGACCACCTGGAAGGACCACGTGCCGCGCGTCGGGCGCCTTCTCGCCGAGCACCTGTCTGCCGCGGCCGCGCTCCCCCACGTCGCCGACGTGCGGACCCTCGGAGCCGTCGGCGTCGTGCAGCTGACGTCTCCCGTCGACGTCACCCGCGTCACCCGCGCCGCGCTGCGCCGTGGTGTCTGGGTGCGCCCCTTCCGCGACCTCGTCTACACGATGCCGCCCTACGTCTGCACGGACGACGAGGTCCGCGTCATCGCCGAAGGGGTCGTCGGCGCGGTGGCGGAGGTCCACGCATGAGCAGCTGGGACGCGTGGCTGGCGGAGCGCTCCGACCTCCGCGCCGAACGCGGCACCGAGCGCTTCGACCCCGTCCTGCGACTGGGCGGTCCGCGGCGCGGGTCGCGTGACCCGCTCGACCTCGCCTCCAACGACTACCTCGGCCTGTCGCGCGACGACCGCGTCGTGGCGGCAGCCCGCGAGGCCCTCGAGCGCTACGGGGCCTCGGCGACGGCCAGCCGGCTCGTCACCGGGACCCTTCCCGTCCACCGTGACCTCGAGGCCGCCCTGTGCCGGCTCACGGGCCAGCCGAGCGCACTCGCCTTCTCGACGGGGTATGCCGCCAACCTCGGGGTGCTGACGGCGCTCAGTGGGCGTGGGGCCGAGATTCTCCTCGACGCCCACGCGCACGCCTCCCTCCACGACGCGGCCCGCATGTCGCGGGTGCCCTACGCCACGTTCGCCCACAACGACGCCGCTGCCCTCGACCGTGAGCTCGCAGCGCGGCCCGACCGGCGAGTCCTCGTCGCCGTCGAGTCGATCTACTCCGTCCTCGGCGACGCCGCGCCCCTGCGCGCCCTGGCGGACGTCTGCCACCGTCACGGCGCCCTGCTCGTCGTCGACGAGGCACACGGCATCGGGGTGGCCGGTCACGGCCGCGGCCTCGTCCACGAGCTCGGCCTCGTCGAGGCCCGCGACGTCGTCGTGACGCTGACCCTGTCGAAGGCGCTGGGATCCCAAGGGGGTGCCGTGCTGGGCCCGACCGCGGTGCGCCACCACCTCGTCAACACCGCGCGCAGCTTCATCTTCGACACCGGGCTCGCGCCCGCGTCGGCCGCCGCAGCCTGCGCCGCCGCGGGCCTCGTCGCGGACGACCCGAGCCTGGCGGCCGCGGTCCGCGCCAACGCCGGCACCATCGCGGCGATCTGCGGCATCGACCAGGCGGCCGGAGCCGTCCAGTCGCTGCCGATGCCGTCGCCCGCGAGCGCCGTGGCCGCGGCCCTCGAGCTGCGCGCGCAGGGTGTCCTCGTCGGCTGCTTCCGGCCGCCCAGCGTGCCCGACGGGGTGTCCCGGCTCCGCGTCACGGCTCGGGCGGACCTGTCGGGCGACGACCTCTACGAGGCCGCCCGGCTCGTGTCCCGGGCAGCCGCGATTCACGGCGGGGCCCACGACCCCGATACCGTCGAGGGGCCACGGGCAGGGGACGCTCCCTCCCCCGTCCGTGGCCTCCCGTCGGTCGCGGCCGTCGAGGGTGTGCAGCCACCGGCACCGTCCTCGCCCCTCGGGTCCATCCCCCCGCACGGCGACGATGACTGAGGTGCACCTGCCCCGCGTCGTCCTCGTCACGGGCACCGACACCGACGTGGGCAAGACCGTCGTCTCGGCGGCCGTCGTCGCCACGGCACGGGCCGCAGGACGCAGCGTCACGGCATACAAGCCCACGCAGACCGGGGTGGCACCCGGCGAGCCGGGAGACATGGCCGAGGTGGAGCGACTGACGGGCGTGGCGACCGTCGAGGGCGTGCGCCTTCGGGCGCCCATGGCGCCGAGGCCGGCAGCCGCCCTCGAGGGCGCGGTCCTGCCCACCCTGGCCGACCACGTGGCCCGCGTCGCGGACCTGGTCCGCGATCACGACCTCGTCGTCGTCGAGGGCGCGGGCGGTCTGCTCGTCGAGCTCACCGACGCCGGTGAGACGCTGGCCGACCTCGCGACCGTCCTGCCGGACAGCGGGGTGCTCGTCGTCGCCCGCAGTGCGCTCGGCACTCTCAACCACACCATGTTGACGCGAGAAGCACTGTCCCACCGAGGAGTCCGGCCGCTCGGCATCGTCATCGGCGCGTGGCCGGACCATCCCGACGTCATCGAGACGACGAACCGCGACTACCTCGGCGCGCTTCCCGAGGGCCTGGTCGGCGCCGTGCCGCTCGGTGCCCCGCGCCTCGACGCGGCGATCTTCACCGCCGACGCTCCCGACTGGCTGCCGGGACTGGCTCAGCGCCTCGGGACACCCTGACGCAGCAGACCGTGCACGATGCCGTCGGTGAGAGCACGCCACGACGCGGCGAGGATCGAGCCGGCGACACCGATGGTGTCCCACGACGTCTCACCGTCGGACGTCTCGATGAGCACGCGCGTCACGGCGTCGGTGCCGTGCGAGGCGTCGAGGATGCGCACCTTGAAGTCGATGAGCTCGATCTTCTCGATCTCGGGGTAGGCGCGGGCCAGGGCCTCGCGCAGCGCGTGGTCGAGCGCGTTGACCGGACCGTTGCCCTCGCCCGTCGCGATGAGGCGGGCGCCGTCGGCACGCAGCTTGACGGTCGCCTCGGACGTCGCGTCACCCTCGCCCGAGGAGTCGGTGATGACCCGCCAGGACTCGACCTCGAAGTAGTCGGTGCACCCCGGCTCGAGCGCCTCGCGGAGCATCAGCTCGACCGTCGCGTCTGCGGCGTCGAACGTCCAGCCCCGCAGCTCGAGGTCCTTGACCTCGGCGAGCACGGCGGCGACGACGTCGGGTCGGTCGGACAGGTCGAGCCCGGCCTCACGGGCCTTGAGCTCGATGCTCGCGCGCCCGGCCATGTCGGAGACGAGGGTGCGCATGCCGTTGCCGACGAGCGACGGGTCCATGTGCTGGTAGAGGTCGGGGTCGACCTTGAGCGCGCTCGCGTGCAGACCCGCCTTGTGCGCGAAGGCGCTGGCGCCGACGTAGGGCTGGCGGCTGTAGGCGGGGACGTTGGTCACCTCGCTGATGGCGTGCGCGATGTGCATGGCCCGGCGGAACGAGTCGGGCTCCATGGCGTCGAGCCCCAGCTTGAACTGGAGGTTGGCGGCGACCGTGAGCAGGTCGGCGTTGCCGGTGCGCTCGCCGTAGCCGTTGACGGTGCCCTGGACGTGGGTCGCCCCGGCCCGGACCGCCGCGACGGAGTTGGCGGCCGCGCAGCCGGTGTCGTTGTGGCAGTGGGCGCCGACGCGAGCACCCGTCGAGGCGATGACGTCAGCGACGACCTCCTCGACCTGGTGCGGGAGCATGCCCCCGTTGGTGTCGCACAGCACGACGACCTCGGCGCCGGCGTCGTGCGCGGTGCGCACGACCGAGAGGGCGTAGTCGCGGTCGAGGTGCCAGCCGTCGAAGAAGTGCTCGCAGTCGAGGAAGACGCGGCGACCCTGGGCGACGAGGTGCCCGACCGTGTCGCGGACCATCTCGAGGTTCTCCTCGAGCGTCGTGCGCAGGGCCCGTTCGACGTGGCCGGTGTGGGACTTCGCGACGAGGCACACGACCGACGCCTCGGAGTCGACGAGGGCACGCACGAGGGGGTCCTCCGCCGCGACCCCGCCGGCGCGACGGGTGGCCCCGAAGGCGGCGAGGGTCGCGTGACGCAGGTCGAGCTCGGTGCGGGCCCGCTCGAAGAACTCGGTGTCCTTCGGGTTGGCCCCGGGCCAGCCGCCCTCGATGAAGTCGACCCCGAGATCGTCGAGCAGCCCGGCGATGGCGAGCTTGTCCGACACCGAGAGGTTGAGCCCCTCCTGCTGGGCGCCGTCGCGCAGGGTGGTGTCGTAGACGTGCAGCGCTTCCATGGCCTTCATTGTCCTCGATCTCGGGGGTTCGGCCGACCGCCGGTTCAGGGGCGGGCGACGCGGGTGTGGGAGGCGTTCCGGTCTCTTCTCGTGGTCGCGGCGGCCGGGGTGGTGGCCTTCGCGGTGTCTCCCTCGGGGTGGTTCGGGAAACAAAAAGACCCCCCAGGGTTGGGAGGTCTGCGCGACGAGGGGTGCTCGTCGCGCTATTCGATAATGAGGGTGCCGGTAGGCACGGGTCGCTTCATCACACGCTCACGGTAGGGCTCGCGAAACATCCGCGAAACAGCACGTCCGGATCGTGGGACCGTCGTCCCACTGCGCGGGCCACGGTGATCCCGCCACCCGCCCGGCGTCCGACACGCCTCGACCCGGCGGGACGGGCAACGTCATCGGCTCGTGCCGGCGGCCTCCACGAGGGCCCGGAAGAGGCGCGGGTCCGTGCCCACCTCCGGGTGCCACTGGACGGCGAGCCGGAAGAAGGCGTCCGGGTCCTCCATCGCCTCCAGCGTGCCGTCGTCAGCCCACGCCGAGGCCTCGTAGCCCGGGTGGGTCAGGACGGACTGGTGGTGGTAGCTCGGCACGTCGGCCTCCTCGCCGAGGATCTCGGCCAGCCGGGTCCCCACGACGGTGCGCACCGCGTGGTTGCCGTACGTCGCCGGCGCCGGTGAGTGCTCGTCGTGGCCGACGCGGTCGGGCACGTGCTGCTCGAGGAGCCCCCCGGCCGCGACCGCCATGACCTGCATCCCCCGGCAGATGCCGAGGACCGGCAGGTCGGTTCCCGCCGTCGCCCGGGCGATGGCGAGCTCCGTGGAGTCCCGGTCGGGACGCGAGGCCTGGACGGAGGCGTGCCGTTCGTCCGCGTAGAGCTCGGGCGCCACGTCGACCCCACCGGCGAGGATGACGCCGTCGAGGCGCTCGACGATCTCGAGCGCCGTCCCGTCGTCGAAGTCCGGGCGCGGCGGGATGACGATCGCGATCCCGCCCGCCTCCTCGACCTGTCGGACGTAGCGGTGCGGCACGAGGGCCCCGGGCACGTCGACCCAGCGACCCCACGACGCACGCTCGACGTAGGCGGTGATCCCGATGACCGGACGACCCATGACGACCTCCTCCTCCAGCGTCCCACTCGCCCTCAGAGCGGCGTGACGTACGCGCCCGAGATGCCGCCGTCGACGAGGAAGGTCGACGCCGTGATGAAGCTGGACTCGTCGGAGGCGAGGAAGAGCACGGCGTTGGCCATCTCCTCCGGCTCGCCGAACCGGCCCATCGGCACGTGGACGAGGCGCCGCGCGGCGCGCTCCTCGTCCTTGGCGAAGAGCTCCTGGAGGAGCGGGGTGTTGACCGGACCGGGGCACAGGGCGTTGACGCGGACCCCCTCCCGGGCGAACTGCACGCCGAGCTCGCGGGACATCGAGAGCACGCCGCCCTTGCTCGCGCTGTAGGAGATCTGCGACGTCGCCGCGCCCATGACGGCGACGAACGAGGCCGTGTTGATGATCGAGCCCTTGCCCTGCTCGAGCATGTAGGGCAGGGCGGCCTTGCAGCACAGGTAGACCGACGTGAGGTTGACCTCCTGCACCCTGCGCCAGGCGTCGAGGTCGGTGTCGAGGATCGAGTCGTCCTCGGGCGGGCTGATGCCGGCGTTGTTGAACGCGATGTCGACCGAGCCGTACGTCTCCTTGGCCGTGCGGAAGAGCGCGTCGACGTCCTCCTTGCTCACGACGTCGACCCGCACGAACGTGCCGCCGACCTCCTCGGCGATGCGGGTGCCGTTCGCCTCGTCGAGGTCGCCGATGACGACCTTCGCGCCCTCCTCGGCGAACCGCCGCACGGTCGCGAGACCGATGCCCGAGCACCCGCCCGTGATGACCGCGACCTTGCCGTCGAGCCTGCCTGCCATGTGATTCCCTTCCAGCCCAGTGGATCTACGTGTTGGTGTGCGTCGACCGTCAGTCGGTCGAGATGAAGACGTTCTTGACCTCGGAGAACGCGTCGAGCGCGTCGGGGCCGAGCTCGCGGCCGATCCCGCTCTGCTTGAAGCCGCCGAACGGCGTCGAGTAGCGGACGCTGCTGTGCGAGTTGACGGAGAGGTTGCCGGCCTCGACAGCACGCGCGACCCGCAGGCCGCGACCGATGTCGCGGGTCCAGATGGACCCCGACAGGCCGTATGCCGTGTCGTTGGCCTTGGCGACCGCGTCGGCCTCGTCGTCGAACGGCATGACCGCGACGACGGGGCCGAAGACCTCCTCCTGCCAGACCCGGTCCGTCGTCGAGCGCGGCAGGACGACCGTCGCGGGATACCAGTAGCCGCTTCCCTCGGGGGCATCCCCGCGGAAGGCGACGTCGACGTCCTCGGTGGCGTCCTCGACGTAGGAGCGCACCGTGTCGCGCTGCCCGGAGCTGATGAGCGGCCCCATCTCGGCGGCCTCGTCGCGAGGGTCGGTGACGACGACGCCGCGCACCGCCGTCTCGAAGTGCTCCATGAAGGTGTCGAAGGCGCTGCGCTCGACGAGGATGCGGCTGCGCGCGCAGCAGTCCTGGCCGGCGTTGTCGAAGACCCCGTACGGGGCCCGCGCCGCGGCGAGCTCGAGGTCGGAGTCGGCGAAGACGATGTTGGCGCTCTTGCCGCCGAGCTCGAGGGTGACGCGCTTGACCTGGTCGGCGGCCCCGCGCATGATCCGCTGGCCGACGGCCGTGGAGCCGGTGAAGCAGACCTTGCGCACGTCGGGATGCGTGACGAAACGCTCCCCGACGACCGTGCCCTTGCCGGGGACGACGGTGAAGACCCCCTCGGGGATCCCGGCCTCGAGCGCCAGCTCACCGAGGCGGACCGCGGTCAGCGGGGTCAGCTCGGCAGGCTTGAGCACGACCGTGTTCCCGGCGGCGAGCGCCGGCGCGAATCCCCAGCCGGCGATCGGCATGGGGAAGTTCCACGGGACGATGATGCCGACGACCCCGAGCGGCTCGCGGAACGTGACGTCGATCCCGCCTGCGACGGGGATCTGCCGGCCGAAGTGCCGCTCGGGCGCCCCGGAGTAGTACGCGAGGACGTCGCGGACGTTGCCCGCCTCCCAGCGTGCGTTGCCGATCGTGTGGCCGGCGTTCTCGACCTCCAGCTGGGCGAGCTCCTCCTGGTGCTCGCCGACGAGGTCGGAGAAGCGGCGCAGGAGCAGCGACCGGTCGGCGGGGCTCACGGCGCGCCACGCGGGGCTCGCGGCCGAGGCCCGGGCGATCGCGGCGTCGGTCTGCTCCAGCGAGGCGAGCTCGACGGTGCGGACCACCTCCTCGGTGGCCGGGTTGATGACGTCGTGCGTGGTGGTCACAGTCGCTCGAATCCTCTCCTGCGCTCCCAGTCGGTGACGGCAGCGTTGAAGGCCGTGATCTCGACGTCGGCGGCGTTGACGTAGTGGTCGACGACCTCGTCCCCGAAGGCCTTCCGGGCGATGGCCGACCCCGCGAGCAGGTCACGGGCCTCCTGGAGCGTCGAGGGCACGCGTGGCTTGTCCGACGTGTAGGCGTTCCCCTCGAGCGCCGGCTCGAGCTCGAGCTCGTGCTCGATGCCGTGGAGGCCCCCGGCGAGCATGGCCGCGACGGCGAGGTAGGGGTTGAGGTCACCGCCACCGATGCGGTTCTCGACGCGCAGGCCGGCTCCGTGGCCGACGACGCGCAGCGCGCACGTGCGGTTGTCGCGGCCCCACGCCACCGTCGTCGGGGCGAAGCTCGCCGATGCGAATCGCTTGTACGAGTTGATGTTCGGCGCGTAGAAGTAGGTCAGCTCACGCTGCGTCGCGAGGATGCCGGCGAGGAAGTGCTCGAACATCGCGCTGTGCCCGTGCTCGCGCTCCTCGTCGACGAAGACGGTCTCTCCGTCGAGGCCGCGCAGCGAGAGGTGGATGTGGCACGAGCTGCCCTCGCGCTGGTCGAACTTGGCCATGAAGGTCAGGGACTGGCCGTGGTGGGCCGCGATCTCCTTGGCCGCGTTGCGGTAGACGACGTGGTTGTCGCAGGTGCGCACCGCCTCGTCGAAGAGGAAGCCGATCTCGTGCTGGCCGTAGTTGCACTCGCCCTTGGCGCTCTCGACGACGGCACCGGCGGCATACATCTCGTTGCGAATCTCGCGCAGCAGCGGCTCGACGCGGTCGCCCCCGAGGATCGAGTAGTCGACGTTGTAGCGGTTCGCCGGGGTCAGGCCCGTGTAGTTCGCGTCCCAGGCCTGCTCGTAGGACTCCTGGAAGACGATGAACTCGAGCTCGGTGCCGCAGTGCGCGGCCATGCCGAGCCCGGCGGCCCGGTCGACCTGCGCCTTGAGCACCGACCGGGGCGACTGCGCCACGGCGCCGCTGCCGTCGAGCCAGGTCAGGTCGCACTGCACGGTGGCCGAGTGACGGCTGCCGGGCGTGCGCCGCAGGGTGTCGAGGTCGAGGTCGAAGAACATGTCGCCGTAGCCGCGCTCCCACGAGGAGATGGCATAGCCGTCGACGGTGTTCATGTCGACGTCGACGGCGAGGAGGTAGTTGCAGCCCTCGGTGCCGTCCTCGAGCACGTGGTCGAGGAAGTAGTGGCCGTGCAGACGCTTGCCCTGCAGCCGCCCCTGCATGTCGGTGAAGGCGACGACGACGGTGTCGATGTCGCCGGACTCGATCTCCTCGCGGAGCCGGTCGAGCGTGAGCGTGGGTGTGGGCGCCATGTCGTGCCTTCCTGTCGTCTCAGCCGATGAGGCCACGGAGCAGCGCGGAGGTGGCATCGCAGTGCTCCTCCATGACCGCCCGGGCGCGTTCCGCGTTCCCGCCGAGGATGGCCCCGACGATCTGGTGGTGCTGGGCGTTCGAGTGCTCGATGTTGCGTCGGAGCACGGGGATCGCCATGAGCATGTCGTGCAGGGCCGCCTGCGACCGCGTCACGGCGTCGATGAGCATCGGCGACCCGGAAAGGGTCGCGACGGCCAGGTGCAGGCGCGAGTCGGCGACGCGGTGCGCGGAGGGGTCGGGGGCGTCGTCGACCTCGGCGAGGCTGTCGGCGAGCCACGCCCGTTGGTCGCCGGCGAGCGACTGGGTCGCCGCGAGCCAGGCGGCCCCGGGCTCGACGACGCGGCGGAAGGTCAGCGCGTCGCGCATGGCAGCGCCGCTGCGGACGAAGGCGCCGGAGGTGCTCGAGGGCAGCTCGGCGGACTCGGTGACCCACGTGCCCCCGCCACGACCTCGTCGGGTCGTCACCAGGCTGGAGTCCCTCAGTGCCGCGATCGCCTCGCGCAGCGTGTTGCGGCTGACGCCGAGCCGTTCGGCGAGCTCGCGCTCCGGCGGGAGCTGCTCGCCCCGGCTGAAGACGCCGAGCCGGATGGCCGTCGCGAGCTGCTCGACGGTGCCCTCGAAGACGTTGCCGGTGGCGGGTCGCAGCACGACGTCAGGCAGGGACGGCTGTCGTTCGGCTGCACTCACGTGTCGATCCAATACCGTCACCTCCACCTCGTCAATGGTCTGAGAAAGCACCATTAGGGCTTGTCGGACCCAGCCTGCCGGAGTCGCAGGCCCTCCGGGTCGAGCGGGGCCCGGAGCCCCACCGTCAGGGGACTTCGGTGGCCCGCGATGTCGATCTCCCACTCCCCCGTGCGTACCCACTCCGCCGCGGCCCCGCCCGTCCCCCGCTCCCCGACGAGCGCCAGCCCGACGCCGGCCGCCACGGTCGCCCCCCACGCCGCGCTCGTCACCTGGCCGACGGGTCGACCGTCCCTCAGGACGAGCTCACCGCCCCACGGGTATGCCTCCGGGTCCCCCACGACGAAGGACACGAGCCGTCGCGGCGGGGTCACGACCTTCGCGGCCTCGACCGCCTTCCGTCCGAGGAAGTCGACGTCCGTGCCGAGCTTGCAGGCGAAGGCCAGCCCGGCCGCCACGGGACCGGTCTCGGTCGTCAGCTCGCGCCCGAACGCGCGGTAGCCCTTCTCGAGCCGCATCGCCTCGATCGCGTAGTAGCCGGCCGGCAGCACGCCGAGGTGGGCGCCCGCACGGAAGAGGTCGTCGTAGACCCTGACGGCGAGCTCGGTCGGCACGTAGAGCTCCCACCCGAGCTCACCGACGTACGTGATCCGGGTCGCCCGCACGACAGCCGACCCGAGACGCACCTCGCGGCTCGTGCCGAACGGGAAGGACGCGTCGTCGAACGAGTCGTCCGACAGGCCCGACAGCAGGTCGGCCGAGCGGGGTCCCATGACGCCCAGGACGGCATACGCGCTCGTGACGTCGACGACGCTCGCATCGGCGCCGACGGGGACGTGCCGCCTCAGCCAGTCGAGGTCGCGCACCGTGGTGGCCGCGCTGCTGACGACGAGGAACTCGCGGTCGGCGGTCCGGGTCACGGTGACGTCGGACTCGTAGGTGCCCCCACCGTTGAGGACGCCCGTGTAGACGGTGCGCCCCACGGGGACGGCGACGTCGGCCGTGCAGATCCACTGCAGCGCCCGCTCGGCGTCCGCGCCGACGATGAGGTACTTCGAGAAGGACGTCTGGTCGAAGACGGCAACCGCCTCGCGCGTGGCCCGCTGCTCCGCGACACACCAGTCCACCCAGGTCGGCCGATCCCACGAGTAGTCGAGCCGCGGCGACCGCCCTTGCGGCGCAAAGACGTTGGCACGCTCCCAGTGGTTGCGGGTGCCGAACACCGCCCCCTGGGTGACGAGCCGGTCGTGCACCGGCGAGAGCCGCTGCGCGCGGCCCGTCTCGGGCTCGCGGTTGGGCCACGGCACGGCGTAGTGCAGGCCCAGCACCTCGACGACGCGCTCGTGCAGCCAGGCGTGGTTGCCGGCGAGCGGCGAGAAGCGACGGATGTCGGCGCTGACGAGGTCGAGCGTCGGACCGCCCTCGACGACCCACTCGGCCAGGGCGCGTCCGGCACCCCCTGCGCTCGCGATCCCCACCGAGTTGAAGCCCGCCCCGACGAAGAATCCCGGCAGCTCGGGCGCCTCGCCGACGATGAACTGGTTGTCGGGGGTGAAGCTCTCGGGGCCGTTGTAGAACTTGCGGATCCCCGTCTCGGCCAGCACCGGCAGGCGGTGGATCGCGCTCTCCATGAGCACCTCGAAGTGCTCCCAGTCCTCGTCGAGGAGCGCGAACTCGAAGGGGTACGGGATCCGGTCGGGCGAGACCCACGGCTTGGCCTCGGGCTCGAAACCGCCGACGAGGAGACCCCCGACCTCCTCCTTGACGTAGGTCCAGCCGTCGGGGTCGCGCAGCACGGGCAGGTCGCGGTGCACGCCCTCGATCGGCTCGGTCACGACGTAGAAGTGCTCCGCCGAGTGGAGCGGGACGTTGACCCCGGCCATCGCACCGACCGCCCTCGCCCACTGACCGGCACAGTTGACGACGACGTCGGCCTCGACGTCTCCGTGGTCGGTGCGCACGCCCGCGGCCCGTCCGTCACGCGTCAGCACGTCCGTGACCCGGACCCGCTCGGTGATGCGCACGCCGAGCTGCCGGGCCCCTTTGGCGAGGGCCTGGGTGAGGTCGGTCGGGTTGGCCTTGCCGTCACCGGGGAGCCAGATGGCGCCGACGACGTCGTCGACCCGGATGAGCGGGTAGCGCTCGCGCGCCTGATCGGGCGTCAGCAGCTCGCAGTCGAGGTCGTATGCCGCCGCGCTGGCCGCCGTGCGCCGCAGCGCGACCATGCGCTCGGGGGTGCGGGCCACGGTCAGGCCGCCGCAGACCCGGTACCCGGTGCCGAGGCCCGTCTCGGCCTCGAGGCGCGAGTAGAGGTCGGTCGAGTACTGCACGAGCCGGGTCCCGGCCTCGCTCGCCCGCAGCTGGCCGACGAGCCCGGCAGCGTGCCACGTCGTCCCGCAGGAGAGGCTGCCCTGCTCGACGAGGAGCACGTCGGTGCGGCCGAGATGGGCCAGGTGGTAGGCGACGCTGGCGCCGATGACACCGCCACCGATGACGACGATCTCGGCGCGAGAAGGAAGCTCGGTCATCGGGGTCCTTCGGGGTCGTCACCGACGGCCGCACCGACGAGCGAGTCCAGACGCCGACTCGTCAGCAGGGACGCGGCCGGCTCGAAGCGCTCCGTCGCGAAGCCCCAGAAGTCGGCGTCGAGGTCGGAGACGCCGTGCTGGATCGCACCCCAGAGGGTCCAGGCGTACTGCCCGGCCAGTCCCCAGAGCTCGGCCCGCGCGAGCACTCGGTCGCTGACCCTGCCGTGGTACGCGTCGACCAGCTCGACGAGGTGGTCGTGACCCAGACGCGACTCGTTGACCAGGTTGCCGAGCTCGAACGACGCTTCGTTGGTGCCGGAGTACTCGTAGTCGATGATCCGCACGTCCCCGCCGTCGTCGAGGAAGTTCGCGGCGAGCAGGTCGTTGTGGCACGGCACGAGCGGGTCGGGGTGGACCCGCAGCGCCTGCTCGACGCGGGCCGCCGCGGCCTCGAACCGCCAGTAGCCCTCGGGCACCCGCAGGCCGCGGTCCCGGACGATGCCTGCATACGACCTCTGGATGTCGAACATGTCGAACCGCGAGGCGAAGGGCGGACCGGCGTGCAGCCGGCGCAGGGACGCCGCGATGCGGGGCAGGTTGGCACCCACGTCCGTGGCGGCATACGTGCGCCCCGGGAGGAACTCGACGACGAGGATGCCTGCCCCGGGCACGTAGTCGACGACCGGGGCACCCACCCCGGCCTCGGCCGCGGCGATCGAGTTGAGCCACTCGTGCTCGTGGTCGACGGCGAGCAGGGCGCTCGTCGGCGACGACACCCGCACGACGACGTCGAGGTCGCCGGTCCGCACGCGGTAGTTGTGGTTCGTCAGGCCGCCCGGGAGCTCCGTCACCTCGCTCGGCTGTCCGGCGCGGGACAGCCGAGCGAGGGCGGTGGCGAGCTGGTCGGCCGGACCGGGAGCGGGGTCCGGCCGGGCCCGCGGCTCCGTGGTCACTCGCTGAACGCGTCGACGACCTCGGGGTCGATGTTGGTCTTCGGACCCTTGAACCAGTGCCGTGCCGAGACCCGCCACCAGATGGCGAGCACGAGCAGCGACCCCAGTGTGAGGATCGGTGCGTAGTTGACGAACTTCCACTCGAAGCCGTCGGTGAAGGGCACACCGCCGGGCACGAACGGCAGGATGAAGTAGATCGAGATGATCGCGATCTCGATGACGGCCACGAGGTTCATCCACTTGTACTTCGGCCCGTTGGTCCACGACCCGGGCACGAACGCGTCGCCCATCTTCCAGCGGAGCCAGATCGGGATGAGGAAGGCCAGGTAGAGGCCG
The DNA here is from genome assembly GCF_000383675.1 of Terracoccus sp. 273MFTsu3.1. Classification (GTDB taxonomy): domain Bacteria; phylum Actinomycetota; class Actinomycetes; order Actinomycetales; family Dermatophilaceae; genus Terrabacter. The sequence goes on from NZ_KB911821.1 coordinate 332,170, forward strand.
ATGACGGCGACCGAGACGACCGCGTAGAAGGCGGTCGGCACGATGAGCGGCGCCTCCTCGGTGCCGATGTTGACCTCGACGAGCGCGGGCAGCGTGATGATCGCGCTGACGACGCCGACGAGCATGACGGCGTTGGCCGGGACCTTCGCCCCGGTCAGTGTCGACCAGAGGCGCGAGCCGGGCACGGCGCCGTCTCGGCTGAAGGCGAACGTCATGCGCGAGGCGCTCGTCATGCACGAGGTCGTGCAGAAGAACTGCCCGACCGCCGAGATCGTGAGGATCGCGGCCGCCCACTTCGAGTCCATGGCGTGCGTGAAGATGTAGGCCACGCCCCCGCCGCCGACGCCGGCGTTGTCCGGCTTGCCGTCGGCGCCGTTGGGGATCGCGAAGAGGAAGCAGAGCAGGAGGATCCAGCCGCCGATGGCGGAGTAGAAGATCGAGCGCCAGATCCCTTGTGCCGCAGCCTTGGACGCGGCCGAGGTCTCCTCCGACAGGTGCGCGGAGGCGTCGAAGCCGGTGATCGTGTACTGCGTCAGGAGCAGTCCGAACGGGACGATGAGGAGCCAGTAGGTGGGCGAGCTCGTCGAGCCGTCGGCGTAGCCGGAGTTGTTGAACCTCTCGGTGAAGACGTAGGAGAAGCTCTGGTGGTTGTCGGGCACGACGATGAGGATGAGGATGATGACGGCGGCCCCGACGACGTGCCACCACACGGAGACGTTGTTCATGACGGCCATGAGGTGGCCACTGAAGATGTTGAGCACCGCGGCCGCGATGAGCACGACGAGGAAGATCCAGAAGACGCGCGTCAGCGAGTAGCCGTCGGCGTAGTCCTTGGACCACGTGCTGAGGGCCAGGTCGATGAAGGTCGCGCAGCCGTACGCGACGGACGCGGTGACGGCGACGAGGCCGATGAGGTTGAGCCAGCCGGTGAAGAAGCCGGCACGCGCGCCGCCCATCTTGTTGGCCCACCAATAGATCCCACCGGAGGTCGGATAGGCCGAGACGAGCTCGGACATCGTCAGACCGATGACGAGGATGAAGGCGGCCACGATCGGCCAGCCCCACGAGATCGCGATCGGGCCGCCGTTGTTGAAGCCCTGGCCGAACGTCGTGAAGCAGCCGGCGAGGATCGAGATGATGGAGAAGGAGATCGCGAAGTTCGAGAAACCCGACCACGAGCGGTCGAGCTCCTGCTTGTAGCCGAGTTCCGCCAGGCGGCGTTCGTCGTCGGAGAGACCAGTTGCCTGAGCCATGCCCTGCACTCCCATCTTCGGTATGAAGTTGGACCGATGCTAGCGCCGCGCACCGCAGCCGAACAGACCTCGGAGCGACCTCTTCGGTGCTGGGACAGGCAGGTTTCCGATGCGTTTCGGCCGGGTGATCGGGCCAATGGAGCCACAACAGACCATTCGGACACACCGCGCCAGGCTTGCGGGCGGCGTGCCGCGGGAGTCAGAGTCCGAGCGCCCACTCCAGGGTGCGCGCGACGCCGTCCTCGTCGTTGGACGCGCACGTGCGGGACGCGGCGGCGCGTGCGTCCGGGTGGGCGTTGGCGACGGCCCACCCGACTCCGGCCCACTCGAGCATCGGGATGTCGTTGGGCATGTCGCCGAAGGCCCACACGTCGGCGGGGCCGATGCCGGCGCGGGCGCACCACCGCACGAGGCCTGCCGCCTTCGTCACGCCCGGGGCCGAGATCTCCGCGAGACCCCCGGCGCCCGAGTGCTGCACGAGGGCGCGGTCGCCGAGCACCTCGGCCACGCGCGGGATGACCTCGTCCGCGGGCAGGTGCTCGGTGCGGGCGAGGAGCTTGCCAACGACTGCGTCCGGAGGGAGATCCTCGATGGGGGCCGGCACGAGGTCGTCCGGCACCCAGCGGGGGTGCAGCTCGGGGTAGTTCGGCTCGGTGTGCACACCGCTGCTCAGCTCGGCGCTGAAGCCGATGCCCGGCACCGCGGCCCGCAGGTCCGCGACGATCTCGAGCAGCAGGCCACGGTCGAGGGGACAGGACGCGACGACCGTCCGCGTGCGCACGTCGTAGTCGAAGGCGCCGTTGGCGCTGATGACCGTGCCGTCGCCACCGACGGCGTCGGCGAGCGCGTCGAGCCACCGCGGTGGACGCGCCGTCACGAAGACGACACCGATGCCGGCGGACTCGGCCGCGCGCAGAGCGGCGGGCGTCCGCGGGGAGATCACCCCGTCGGAGCGCAGCAGCGTCCCGTCGAGGTCGGTGGCGACGAGGCGCGGCCGACGCAACGGCGCGTCGCCAGCAGGCGCCACTCGCGGCCTCAGACGAGCCGGGTCAGCCAGCCGTGCGAGTCCTCGGCGCGGCCGTACTGGATGTCGAGGAGCTTGGCGCGGATGGCCTCGGCGTAGCGGTCCTCGTGGCCCTCACGACGGTGGTCGACGGAGCCGCCGGCCCAACGCAGCTCGCCGACGGGGGTGACGACGGCGGCGGTGCCGCACGCGAAGATCTCGACGATGTCGCCGCTGGCCGCGCCCTCCTTCCACTCCTCGATCGGGATGCGCCGCTCCTCGGGCTCGAGGTCGAGCTCCTTGGCGATCTCGAGGATCGAGCTCCGAGTCACGCCCTCGAGGATCGAGCCGGTCAGCTCCGGGGTGACGATGCGGCCGTCCTTGGTCACGAGGAAGAGGTTCATGCCCCCCAGCTCCTCGATGTACGTGTGCGTCGAGGAGTCGAGGAAGACGGCCTGGTCACAGCCGTGCTCGATGCCCTCGAGCTGTCCGGCGAGCGAGCTGGCGTAGTTGCCGCCGCACTTGGCCGCGCCGGTGCCGCCCTCGCCCGCGCGGGCGTAGTCGGTGGAGATCCACAGCGTGACGGGCTTGAGGCCGCCGGAGAAGTAGGCGCCGGCCGGGGAGGCGATGACGGAGTAGGTGACCTGCTGGGCCGGCCGCACGCCGAGGAAGGCCTCGGAGGCGAACATGAAGGGCCGCAGGTAGAGGCTCTTCTCGCCGGCGTCCCCGGCGGGGACCCACGCCTGGTCCACGCCGACGAGCTGGCGCAGCGACTCGATGAAGTCGGCCTCGGGCAGCTCCGGCAGCGCGAGGCGGCGGGCCGAGCGGGCGAAGCGGGCGGCGTTGGCCTCGGGGCGGAACGTCCAGATCGACCCGTCGGCGTGACGGTAGGCCTTCATGCCCTCGAAGATCTCCTGGGCGTAGTGCAGCACCGCCGCCGCCGGGTCGAGCTGGAAGGGCCCGTAGGGCTTGACCTGGGCGTCGCCCCAGCCACCGTCGGCGGTCCACGTCGCGACGACCATGTGGTCGGTGAAGGTCTTGCCGAAGCCGGGGTTCTCGAGGACCTCGGCGATGCGCTCGGGCGACGTGACGTCGTCGCGGCGTGTGACCGCGAAGGACAGCTGGGACATGACAAACCTCCAGGAGCAAAATCAACGGTGATCCGGTTGTCAGGCTATCGCCCACATCGTGAGACGACGACGTCGGGCACCGCCCGCGGGCCCGGTCCGGACCCCGCGGCGCACCACGCGTACGGCTCCGTCCCCCCGCGAGACGCCCGTCGGGCGTATGCCGTGTGGCGTCGCTGTCAGAGGCGCGCGACGACGGCGTCGCCGACGGCCGTCGTGCTGCGTACGGCGTCGCCACGCTCAGCCAGGTCGGCGGCGACGGCCGCGTCCACCCGACCCGCCTCGGCGTCGAGGCCGAGGTGCGCGAGGAGCATGCCGACCGAGAGGATGGCGGCGGTCGGGTCGGCCTTGGACTGACCGGCGATGTCGGGGGCCGAGCCGTGGACGGGCTCGAACATGCTCGGGGTCGTGCGCGCCGGGTTGATGTTGCCCGACGCGGCGAGCCCGATGCCGCCGGCGATCGCCGCGGCGATGTCGGTGAGGATGTCGCCGAAGAGGTTGTCGGTGACGATGACGTCGAAGCGACCGGGGTCGGTCGCCATGAAGATCGTCGCGGCGTCGACGTGCTGGTAGGCGGTCTCGACGTCGAGGAACTCGGCTCCGACCTCCTCGACGGTGCGGCGCCAGAGGTGGCCGGCATACGTGAGGACGTTGTGCTTGTGCACGAGGGTGAGGTGGCGACGCGGGCGCGCCTGGGCGCGTGAGAAGGCGTCGCGGACGACGCGCTCGACCCCGAAACGGGTGTTGACGCTGACCTCGGTCGCGATCTCGGCCGGGGTCCCGACGCGCAGGGCGCCGCCGTTGCCGGTGTAGGGACCCTCCGTGCCCTCGCGGACGACGACGAAGTCGATGCCGTCGGGGGCGACGCGCGCGACGTCGAGCGGGCTCGCGACCCCGGGAAAGAGCTTGGCGGGGCGCAGGTTGACGTAGTGGTCGAGGGCGAAGCGCAGCGGCAGCAGCACGCCCCGCTCCAGGAAGCCGCTCGGGACGCTCGGGTCACCGATGGCGCCGAGGAGGATCGCGTCGTGCCCGCGCAGCTCCTCGAGGACGGAGTCGGGCAGCGTCTCGCCGGTGGCGTGCCAGCGACGGGCGCCGAGGTCGTACTCGGTCGTCGCGAACTTCGGACCGCTCTCGCCGGTGACCGCGTCGAGGACCTTGAGGCCCTCCGCGACCACCTCGGGACCGATGCCGTCACCGCCGATCACGGCGATGGAGTAGGCGTCCTTGACCTGCGTCTGTGCCATGTCGTCAGCCTAGAACCCGTCTTGTGATGTGGAATCTGCGTCTCAATTATTGAACCGACGACGGCCCCCGCCCGTGAGGGCAGGGGCCGTCGTCACGATGTCGCGGCTCGACCGCGGACGTCGTCGGGTCCGGCTCAGTCTTCGGTGTGACCCTGGTCGCGCAGGTCCATCGACTCCTGCAGGGCCTGACGGGCAGCCTTGGCGTCTTCGCTCATGGTGATCACGTCTTTCGAGTTGCGTGCGGTGTGGTGGTCTCAGGTGGCTCCAGCCCGGGTGGGCGAACCGGTCAGCAGAGGGGTGCGCGGGATCTCCGCGGCGAGGTGCTGACTACCTGGACTCGCCGCGGCTGGGAATAAGTACGACCTGCCGCGTCATGCGTTTCACGGTACGCCCGGCTACCCACGGGTAAAGGGGGTTTCCACTGGATGAGACGCGGTGTCCGCCATTCGTCCGGGGGCGGGGCCGCGGCACGGGCCGCGCATCCCCCGCTCCCCCCGCTCGGAGTCGTAGGCTCGCCGCGTGAGCGCCGACCACCCCGACGCGCCTGCCGACCCCTCCACCGGCACCGCTCGCCACCACGCCGACCACCCGGACCACCGGGCCACTGCTCCTCGCGTCCGGCACACCAGCCACGCGGTCCCGGGGGTGCCGTTCGACGACGAGGCGCGGTGGATCGCCATCACGCCCGGCAACGCCCGGCGCATCATCGTCACGGTGTTCGTCGCCGTCGTCCTGCTCTCCGTGGCGACCTGGGCCTTCCACGCCATGGGCAGCTTCCTCTTCCTGCTGCTGCTCGCCTGGCTGCTGTCGATCGCCATGGAACCGGTCGTGCTGTGGCTGAGCCAGCGCGGCATGAAGCGGGGCCTCGCCACGGGGATGACGATGCTCGGGATGCTCCTGCTCTTCGCCGGGCTCGCCGAGCTCTTCGGACAGGTCTTCGTGTCGCAGCTCTCGCAGCTCGGGTCGCAGCTTCCCGGCGCGATCACGTCGGCGATCGACTGGGTCAACTCCACGTTCGGCACCCAGTTCGACATCGAGCAGATCCAGACCGCCCTGAGCCTGACGCCCGACAAGCTCGGTGAGCTCGCGGGCAAGTACGGCGGCGGGATCATCGGGGTCTTCGGCTCCGTCGTCACCTTTCTCTTCGACGCCCTGACGATCCTCGTCTTCGCCTACTACTTCTCGGCCGACAGTCCGCGGCTGCGCCAGACGATCGGCTCGTGGCTCCCCCAGCGCTACCAGCGCGTCTTCATCACGGTGTGGACGATCTCGGTCGAGAAGACCGGCGGCTACGTCGTGTCCAAGCTCGTCCTGGCCTCGCTCTCGGCCGTCTTCCACGTCGCCTTCTTCTGGTTCATCGACGTGCCGTTCTGGCTGCCCCTCGGCATCTTCGCCGGCATCGTCGGCCAGTTCATCCCGACGATCGGCACGTACATCGGCGTCGCCCTGCCGGCCCTCTTCGCCCTCCTCGACAAGCCGATCAACGCCCTGTGGATCGCGGTGTTCGCGACCGTGTACCAGCAGCTCGAGAACTACGTCTTCACGCCGCGGATCAGCCGCCGCACCATGGACGTGCACCCGGCCGTCGCCCTGGGGTCGGTCATCGCCGGCGCCGCGCTCTTCGGCCCGATCGGTGCCCTCATCGGGATCCCCATCGCGGCGGTCGCCCTCGCCATCGTCGACACGTTCAGCAAGCGGCACGAGCTCGTCCCCGAGCTCGCCGACCTCGAGCCGGCCGACGAGAAGGACGACGAGGACGAGGCCGGCGAGCACGAGGCCGGCGAGGACGGGCGCGACGGCGAGAGGCCGCACCGCGTCGAGACGGACGCCGGCCGACGGAGCTGACCGGCGGACGTGGCCCGCGTCGACTCAGTCCTGCAGGCCGATGACCGAGAAGGTCTTGGCCTCGATGACCTCGGACAGCTCGGCGGCCATGGCAGCGGGCACGGCGCTGTCGACGTTGAGCACGCCGATGGCCCGGTCGTCCTGGCGTGAGACCTGCATGCCGCCGATGTTGATGCCTGCGTCACCGAGGATCCGGCCGACCGCGCCGATGACGCCCGGACGGTCGGAGTACTCGAAGACGAGCATGTGGTCCGAGAGCGGGACCTCGAGGTCGTAGCCGTTGACACCGACGAGCTTCTCGACCATCTTCGGGCCGGTCAGCGTGCCCGAGACGGAGACGACCGACCCGTCGGCGAGGGTGCCGCGCAGGGTCGTGACGTTGCGGAAGTCACCGGAGTCGGGATCGGTGACGAGCCGCACGACGCAGCCACGTTGCTCGGCGAGGACGGGGGCGTTGACGTAGGTGACGGCGTCCTCCACGACGTCGGTGAACAGTCCCTTGAGCGCGACGAGCTTCCACACGCTGACGTCGTGGGCGGTGATCTCGCCGCGGACGTCCACGTCGAGCTGGGCCGGCACGCTGCCGGACACCGCGGTGAAGATGCGACCGAGCTTCTCGACGAGCGGGATGCCCGGGCGGACCTCCTCGGCGATGAAGCCACTGCTGACGTTGACGGCGTCCGGGACGAGCTCTCCACCGAGCGCGAGACGCACCGACCGGGCGACGGCGATGCCGGCCTTCTCCTGAGCCTCCTCGGTCGAGGCACCGAGGTGTGGTGTCACGACGACGGAGTCGTGCTCGAAGAGCGGTGACTCGGTGGTCGGCTCGGTGGCGAACACGTCGATGCCGGCGCCGGCGACCCGGCCCTCGGCGATGGCGCGCGCCAGGGCGGCCTCGTCGACGATGCCGCCACGGGCGGCGTTGACGATGCGGACCGAGGGCTTGACCTTGGCCAGGGCCTCCTCCCCGATGAGGCCGAGCGTCTCGGGTGTCTTGGGCAGGTGGATGGTGATGAAGTCGGACTGGGCGAGCAGCTCGTCGAGGCCCACGAGCTGGGCCCCGAGCTGTCCGGCCTTGGCCGGCGACGCGTAGGGGTCGTAGGCGAGGATCTTCATGCCGAAGCCCTTGAGGCGCTCGGCGACGAGGGCGCCGATGCGGCCGAGGCCGACGACCCCGACGGTCTTGTCGAGCAGCTCCACGCCGGAGAACTGGCTGCGCTTCCACGCCCCGGCCTTGAGGGCCTGGTTGGCCGGCGCGATGTTGCGGGCCGTCGCCAGCAGCAGGGCCACGGCGAGCTCGGCGGCGGAGGTGATGTTGGACGTCGGCGCGTTGACGACCATGACCCCGGCCTGCGTCGCCGACTGGACGTCGACGTTGTCGAGGCCGACACCGGCGCGGGCGATGACCTTGAGCCGCTTGGCGGCAGCGATGGCCTCGGCGTCCATCCTCGTGGCCGAGCGGATGAGGATCGCCTCGACGTCGGCGAGCGCCGGCAGGAGCGCCTCACGGTCGGCCCCGTCGACCGAGCGCACCTCGAAGTCCGGTCCCAGTGCCTCGATCGTGGCGGGTGACAGCTCTTCGGCGATGAGGACAACGGGCTTGGTCACAGAGGAACCCTTCCGGACGGGCGGGGCCCTGACGCACGACAGGGGGCGCGGGCCGTCGGCGGCACCGCGGTGTGCCGTCGGCGAGTCTAGGCCGTCGTCCGCGCAGAATCACGGGCCGTAACCAAGATGTGAACACGGGTCCGAGGGGTGCCCCGGGGGTTCAGTTGCTGGAACACCGATTCCGTATGCCGGACGCGTCGACGCCGTGGACCACATGCGAGGCATTGCGCCGGCAGGTGCGGGCACGTCAGGGTGGGGTCATGCGCATCGTCGTGACAGGTGGCGCCGGGGACCTCGGGTCGCGGGTCGTCCGCGAGGTCGTGTCCCGCGGACACCAGGCCGTCCCGGCCAGCCGGAGGACCGGCGTGGACCTGGCGACCGGCGAGGGTCTCGAGGCCGTCCTGGCGGGCGCCGACGCCGTCGTCCACTGCGCCGACGACACATCTCTGGGCGACACCGTCACGGTCTACGGGACGCGCCGGCTGGCCGATGCGGCAGCCGCGCACGACGTGCACCTCGTGCACATCTCGATCGTCGGCATCGACGAGCACCCCCTGGCCTACTACCGCCGCAAGCTGCGCGCCGAGCAGGGCATCGAGGCTGCAGGCGGGCCGGCCTCGGTGATGCGCGCCACCCAGTTCCATTCCCTCGCAGCGTTCTTCGCCCGGAAGCTGAGCATCGGCCCGATCACCGTGACCATCGGCGACATGGCCTTCCAACCCGTCGACACCGACTTCGTCGCCGGGCGCCTGGCCGACCTCGCGCTGGGAGAGCGCCCCACGGCATACGCGAGGGCGACGGACGTCGCGGGTCCCGACGTGCTGACGGTCGGCGAGCTCGCCGGCCTGCTGCGCGCGCACCGAGGCGGGCGGGCCCCGAAGGTCGTGCGCCTGCCGGCCGTCGGCGGGGTCCTCAAGGCCTTCGCCGAGCGACGCAACGTCCCCTTCCCCGGTGACGCGCAGACCGGCGGCCACACGTTCGCCGACTGGCTCGCGCCCCAGCCGCAGCGACTCAGCGGTCGGTGACACGTCGCGGTACGCGAACGGCCGGCGTCCCCACGAACGGGACGCCGGCCGCCGAGCGGTGCAGGTGCGTCAGCGAGCCGCACTGCCCTCGACGTAGTCGGAGTCGGTCTGCTTGACCCACGCCATGAGCTTGCGCAGCTCGCGGCCCGTGCCCTCGATCGGGTGCTGGGCACCCTTCTCGCGCAGCTGCTTGAACTCCGGGGCGCCGGCGTCCTGGTCGTCGATGAAGCGCTTGGCGAAGGTGCCGTTCTGGATGTCCCCGAGAACAGCCTTCATGTTCTCCTTGACGTGCGGGTCGATGACGCGCGGACCCGAGACGTAGTCGCCGTACTCGGCGGTGTCGGACACCGACCAGCGCTGCTTCGCGATGCCGCCCTCGATCATGAGGTCGACGATGAGCTTGAGCTCGTGGAGGCACTCGAAGTAGGCGACCTCGGGCTGGTAGCCCGCCTCGACGAGGGTCTCGAAGCCGTACATGACGAGCTGGCTCGCACCGCCGCAGAGGACGGCCTGCTCGCCGAAGAGGTCGGTCTCGGTCTCCTCGGTGAACGTCGTCTTGATACCGCCGGCACGCAGGCCACCGATCGCCTTGCCGTAGGCCTTGGCGAGGTCCCAGGCCGTGCCCGACGCGTCCTGCTCGACGGCGAGGAGCACGGGCACCCCACGGCCGTCGGCGAACTCGCGGCGGACGATGTGGCCGGGCCCCTTGGGGGCGACCATGAGCACGTCGGCGTCGGCCTCGGGCTTGATGTAGCCGAAGCGGATGTTGAAGCCGTGGCCGAAGAGGAGCGCGGCGCCGTCCTTGAGGTTGGGCTGGATGTCGTTGGCGTAGACCGTCCGCTGCACCTGGTCAGGCGTGAGGATGACGACGAGGTCGGCCTCCTTCACCGCGTCGGCGACCGACGTGACCGTCAGCCCCTCGGCCTCGGCCTTGGCCTTGCTCTTGCTGCCCTCGGCGAGGCCGACGCGCACGTCGACGCCGGAGTCGCGAAGGTTGAGGGCGTGGGCGTGGCCCTGGCTGCCGTAGCCGATGACGGCGACCTTCTTGCCCTGGATGATCGACAGGTCGGCGTCGTCGTCGTAGAACATCTCGGCCATGGTGGCCTTCTCCTTCGGTTGCGGTGTGCGGTGGGTCTGGTGGTGCGGTGGGTGGAGCCCGGCCGGGTCGAGCTCGGGTCGAGCTCGGGTCGAGCTCGGATCAGGCGCTGCGCAGGCTGCGGTCGGTGATCGAGCGCGAGCCGCGCCCGACGGCGACCATGCCGGACTGGACGAGCTCCTTGATGCCGAACGGCTCGAGGACGTCGAGCAGGGCTCTGAGCTTGTCGGAGGTCCCGGTCGCCTCGATGACGATCGCGTCGGTCGTCACGTCGACGACCTTCGCCTTGAAGAGCTGGATCGTGTCGATGACCTGGCTGCGGGTCGCCGGGTCGGCGCGGACCTTGACGAGCAGGATCTCGCGCTGCACCGAGGCGTGCGGGTCGAGCTCGACGACCTTGAGCACCTCGATGAGCTTGTTGAGCTGCTTCGTCACCTGCTCGAGGGCCGCGCCCTCGACCTCGACGACGACCGTGATGCGCGAGATGTCGCGCAGCTCGGTCGGACCGACCGCGAGGGAGTTGATGTTGAAGCCGCGTCGGGAGAAGAGCGCGGCGACGCGGGTCAGGACGCCGGGCTTGTCCTCGACGAGGACCGACAGTGTGTGCTTGCTCATGCTCAGTCCTCCCGCTCCCAGACCGGCGCCTCGTGGCGCGCCGCCTGGATCATGTCGTTGCTGACACCGGCCGGCACCATCGGCCACACCATGGCGTCCCGGTGCACGATGAAGTCGATGACGACCGGGCGGTCGTTGGTCTCGAGCGCCTGCTTGATGACGGCGTCGACCTCCTCGGGCGTCTCGGCCCGCAGGCCGAGGCAGCCGTACGCGTCGGCGAGCTTGACGAAGTCGGGCACGCGCTGGCTCATCGGCTGCAGGTCGGTGTTGGAGTAGCGCTCGTTGTAGAAGAGGGTCTGCCACTGCCGGACCATGCCGAGCGAGCTGTTGTTGATGATCGCGACCTTGATCGGGATGTTGTTGATGACGCAGGTGGCGAGCTCCTGGTTCGTCATCTGGAAGCAGCCGTCGCCGTCGATGGCCCAGACCGTGCGCTCGGGCTCGGCGACCTTGGCGCCCATGGCCGCCGGGACCGAGAAGCCCATCGTGCCGAGGCCACCGGAGTTGATCCACGCGTTCGGGCGTTCGTACTTGACAAACTGCGCGGCCCACATCTGGTGCTGGCCGACACCTGCCACGTAGGTCGCCTCCGGTCCGGTGAGTGCACCGATCCGCTCGATGACGTACTGCGGCGAGAGCGTGCCGTCCTCACTGTCGGTCCAGCCGAGCGGGAACGTCCGCTTCCAGTCGGCGACCCGATCGCGCCAGTCGGCGTAGTCCCAGGCATCGGTGTCGTCGTCCGCCGTCGCTCGGTCGAGCGTGATCTGCTCGATGAGGTCCTTGATGACCTCGCCCACGTCCCCGACGATCGGCACGTCGGCGATGCGGTTCTTGGAGATCTCGGCGGGGTCGATGTCGGCGTGGATCACCTTGGCGTGCGGGGCGAACGTCGAGAGCTGGCCGGTGACGCGGTCGTCGAAACGGGCACCGAGCGCGATGAGCAGGTCGGACTTCTGCAGGCCCGTCACCGCGGCGACCGTGCCGTGCATGCCGGGCATGCCGAGGTTGAGCGGCTCGCTGTCGGGCACCGTGCCACGCGCCATGAGGGTCGTCACGACGGGGATGCCGGTCAGCTCGACGAGCCGGCGCAAGGCGTCGCTGGCGCGGGCGCGCACGACGCCGCCGCCGACGTAGAGGACGGGCCGCTTGGCCGCCGCCATGAGGCGCGACGCCTCACGGATCTGCTTGCCGTGCGGACGGAGCACGGGACGGTAGCCGGGCAGGTCGATCTGCGGCGGCCAGCTGAAGGTCGTCGTCGCCTGGAGCGCGTCCTTGCTGATGTCGACGAGGACCGGGCCGGGGCGGCCCGTGCTCGCGACGTGGAACGCCTCGGCGATCGCCTGCGGGATCTTCGCCGGGTCGGTCACGAGGTAGTTGTGCTTCGTGATCGGCATCGTGATGCCGCGGATGTCGGCCTCCTGGAAGGCGTCCGTGCCGATGGCGCCGCTCGCGACCTGACCGGTGATGGCGACGACGGGCACGGAGTCCATGTGCGCGTCGGCGAGCGGCGTCACGAGGTTCGTCGCGCCGGGCCCCGAGGTCGCCATGCAGACGCCGACCCTGCCGGTCGCCGACGCGTACCCCTCGGCCGCGTGGCCGGCACCCTGCTCGTGGCGCACGAGGATGTGACGGACCTTCTTGGAGTCGAGCATCGGGTCGTAGGCGGGCAGGATCGCGCCGCCGGGGATCCCGAAGACCGTGTCGCAGCCGATGGCCTCGAGGGAGAGTACGAGCGCCTGCGCCCCGGTGACCTCACGGGCCGGCGTGACGGGCCCGACGGGCTTGGCCTCCGCCGCGGGTCGGGGACGGGCCAGGGAGGCCACGTCGGCGGGCGAGGGCGCCTGCTTCGTCGTGTCGCTCACGATCTCTTCCTTGTCTCGAGCACTGCATGGTGATGCCGGTTCGGGCTGACTCCAGCCACAAAAAAACCCTCCGGTCCCGCGGTGGGACGGAAGGGAGCGCGCTGACCGTTCGAGCTGGTCGGCGCGCTAGGGAAGTACGAGGAGTCGGGCCACGTGACAACCGTCCTACCAAGCCCCAGCGGTGTCAATCGACCATCTCACGCGTCTCAACATGTGACCTCGTGATCTCACCCACTGTCACCACGAGGCCCGTGCCCCCAGCCGAGGGCCCGGGCGCGAAAGTCGGTTGTCGTCGGCGCGACCGGCTCGGGACACTGGCCGGCATGACGAGCACCGTGGCCGACCTCCTGCCCGCCCTCGGCCTGCGGGTCGTCGCCGGACCGGTCGAGCTGCGCGGTCTGGGCGACGACGACCTCGGGACGCTCGCCGACCTCGCGGCCGAGGGCATCCACCCCGCCGACCGGATGCCCTTCTACCACCCCTGGACCGACACCGACCCGGACACGCTCCGCCGTCGGATGGCTCAGTACCAGTGGCGCTGCCGGGCCGACTTCTCCCCGGAGAGCTGGGAGCTGAACCTCGGCGTCTGGCACGAGGGCACGCTCGTCGGGACGCAGGGGATCTCGACGCGCGACTACCTCGTGACCCGAACGGGCGAGACCGGCTCGTGGCTGGGTCTGGCCCACCAGGGCAAGGGCATCGGCACGATGATGCGTCGCGCGATCTGCGCCTTCGCCTTCGACCACCTCGACGCCGAGGAGGTCACGTCGGGCGCCTTCACGGACAACGCGGCGTCGCTCGCCGTGAGCCGCAAGGTGGGCTACCGGCTCGGCGGCCAGAAGCGGCTGCGCCGCCGCGAGGGCGAGCTGGCCGTCAACCAGCAGCTCGTGCTGCTGCCCGAGGACCTCGTGCGCGGGGACCATCCCGTGACCGTCGAGGGCCTGCCGGCCTTCCGCCGCTCGATCGGCCTCGACACCGAGGACTCCCCCGACCGATCCCCCGACCGATCACCCGACTCCACCGAGGAGACCCCATGACCACCGAGACGTCGGGCGACCTGACGCCGCGGACCGGCACGCACCAAGCCGTGCCGCTGCACCTTCCCGAGACCGTCAGCACCCTGACGACCCGCCCGCTGGCGCAGGACGACGCGGCGGCCGTCACCGCGCTCATGGCCGCGTGCGAGCTGCACGACGTCGGCGAGGTCCTCATCGAGGAGGCTGACATCGTCGGCGACTGGCAGCGCCCCGCCTTCGACCTCGCCACGCAGTCGGTCGGCGTGCTCGACGGCGACCGGCTCGTCGCGTACGCAGAGGTCTACAAGGGGCGCTGGGCCGACGCGGCCGTCGCACCGACCCACCGGGGGCTGGGCCTCGGGACTGCTCTGTCGCGCTGGACCCGAGCCGTCGGCGCGCGTGACGGGGGCACCGTCGTCGGCCAGCCGGTGCCCGGCGACTCGGCGGGCGAGCGCCTCCTCTCGGCCCTCGGCTACCGCACCCTCTGGACGTCGTGGGTGCTCGAGCTGCCGGCCGGGCAGGCGATCGAGCCGCAGCCCGTCCCGGAGGGGTATGCCGTCCGCGAGCCGCGCGACGAGGACGACCTCCGCGCGACGTGGACGGTCAACGAGGACGCCTTCCTCGAGTGGTCCGAACGCGAACGCTCGACCTTCGAGGAGTGGACGGCCACCGTCTCCCGACGCCCCGGCTACGAGCCGTGGCAGCTTCGGCTCATGGTCGACGCCTCCGACACCGTCGTCGGGATGGCCTTCGTCGTCGTGTCGAGCGGCTGCGCCTACGTCGACAAGCTCGCGGTGCGCCGCGACGAGCGCGGCAAGGGTCTGGCCAGGGCGCTGCTCGTCGACGCGTTCGAGGTCGCCCGTGCGCACGGTGGCGAGCGGTCCGAGCTGTCGACCGATTCCCGCACCGGCGCCCTCGGCCTCTATGAGAAGGTCGGCATGCAGGTCACGTCGGTGTGGCGCCACTGGGCGGCCGACGTGACACCGGAACCGGGGGCCGCACCAGCCTGAGGAGACGCCGTGGAGCAGCACACGAGCATCGACATCGACGCCCCGGTCGCCCGCGTGTGGGCCGTGATGCGCGACGTCGAGCGCTGGCCCGAGTGGACCGCGTCGGTGCGGTCGGTGACGCTGCTGGACGACGGGCTGCGGGTCGGGGCGCGGGCCCGCATCGACCAGCCGCGGATCCCGACGACGGTCTGGACCGTCACCGGACTCACCGAGGGGCACGACTTCACGTGGGAGGCGGGCGGGCCCGGGACGCTGACGACCGGACGCCACGGCGTCGAGGCGACGGGCCCCGGCACGTGCCGGGCGACGCTCTCGATCACCCAGTCCGGCTGGCTCGGCGCGGTCGTCGGGCGCGGCTACCGCTCGCTCACCGACCGCTACCTCGCGATGGAGGCCGCGGGTCTCAAGGCGCGCGCCGAGGCGCCGACGCCCGGCGAGAACCCCTAGCTCCCCGACGCCCCGCGCTGGCGCAACGCACCGAGAAGGTCCCGACGCACCGGGATCGGAAGCCGGTGCGTCGTGACCTTCTCGGTGTGTTGCGGGGTCACGACGTGAGCACGGGGTTCGCGTCCGAGGCCGCGACGTCGCCCGGTGCGAGCCCGGGCAGCCACGAGGCGAGGTCGTTGGCCTGCGACGAGTTGGCCGGTTCGAGCACCGACAGTCCGTCGGCGAACCAGATGACGGTCATGACCTCCCGCATCCGGTCCGAGGAGTTGCCGAGGGCCTTGTGCACCGTCCAGCCCGAGTGGAAGGACGCGTCGCCGGCACGCATCGCGACGGGTTCGTCGACGACGAGGCGGCGCTCCGTGAGCAGCCGGTCGAAGTGGTCCTCCGACGCGTCGGAGATGCCGATGTCGCTGAGCGGCCCGTCGACGTGGCTGCCGGAGGCGAAGGCGAGCCCGCCGTGGGCGGGCGTGATGTCGACGAGCGGCATCCACATGGTCAGGCACCGCGAGCCGTCCAGCGGCCAGTACATCGCGTCCTGGTGCCAGGGCGTGTAGCCCCCGCCGGGCTCCTTGAAGAGGGCCTGGTCGTGGTAGAGCCGCACCTTCGGGACGCCGAGCAGGCGGGCTGCCACGCCGGCGAAGCGGGATGCCATGACGAAACGCGCCACGTCCTCGTCGTGCCGCCAGAGGTTCATCACTTGGAGGAACGCCATGCCGTAGCTGTCGCGCTCGGCGAGCGGCCGGGTCTCGGTGCTGAGGCGCTCGACGGCCGCCGCCACCGGCACGCGGTAGGCCGCGGCCTCCTCGTAGGTGGCCACCTGCGTCAGCCGAACGTGGCCGTTCGCGCGGTACGCCGCGACGGCATCATCGGAGACGGGGTATGCCGTGGTCAGCGCGGGCAGCAGGTCGGTGGGCATGTTGCGGCTCGTCCTCCGTGGATCGTGAACGACCCGAGCGGTCGTCGCAGGTCCAAGAACACCAGTCCACCTCGGGCCAGACCCGGAACATCATGGTCACAGGGGAACGATCTGGTTCGATGACCTCATGGACGAGGGGGCAGCGCACGGCGACGGCGCTCGACGCGTGCCGTCCGGCCGGCTCGGGGAGGTGCTCGTGGCCGGACGCATCACGGGCGGCAGCGGGCTACCCGTGGGCACGACGCGGCGTCACCCGACGTGGGGCCTGACCTTCGTCACCGCGGGCACGGGCCGCTACCGGGACGCGACCCACGACGAGCCCCTGGGCCCCGGCTCCCTCGTCGTCGTGCACCCCGGGCACCCGCACTGGTACGGCGCCGACCGCGCCGGCTGGGACGAGCTCTTCGTGGTCTTCGACGGGGTCGCGTTCGAGCTGGCTCGGCGACGTGGGGCGCTCACGCCCGACCACCCCCTCGTGCACGCTCTGGTGGTCGCCCGGTGGCGCCGCCGGTTCGCGGCCTTCGGCGAGCGAACCCGTCCGACGTCCGTTGCCGGACGAGACGCCGAGGCCCTCGACCTGCTCACGGCCCTGCTCGAGGCGATCGCGACCGGAGGTGCGGGCAGAGGTCCTCGCGCCCCGGCGAGCAGCGACTGGCTCGATCGCTCCCTCGAGCTGCTCGACCGCGACCTCGACGAGCCGCTGGACCTGCCGTCCGTGGCCGAGGAGGTCGGGATGGCCTACGGGACGTGGCGCCGCCGGTTCCGGTCGGAGACCGGCACGAGCCCCTACGCCCACCGCGCCGCACGCCGGCTCGAGGCCGCGACCGACCTGCTCGTCCACACCGGGCTCGGCGTCCGGGACATCGCTGCGGCAACCGGTTTCAGCGACGAGCGACACCTCATCCGCCGGTTCCGCGAGCACACCGGGGTGACGCCCCGCGCCTTCCGCGACGCCGGACACTGACCCGGCCACCCGGCATACGCCATCGGCCGCCCCACCGAGGGGCGAGGTGACGGCGCACCCACCCGGGCGTCGCCGTCACCTCGACCCGAGCGAGGGTCAGCCGCAGACGGCGCCTCGGCTGGCGCTGCCGACGAGCTTGCGGTACTTCGCGAGCACGCCGCGGGTGTACTTCGGCTCGGGGTGCGTGACGCCGGCCGCGCGGCGACGCTCCATCTCGTCGTCGTCGACGAGCACGTCCAGCGTGCCGTTCGCGACGTCGAGGCGGATCGTGTCGCCGTCGTGGACGAAGGCGATGGGCCCGTCGTCGACGGCCTCGGGGGCGATGTGGCCGACGCAGAGTCCGGTCGTGCCGCCGGAGAAGCGACCGTCCGTGAGCAGGAGGACGTCCTTGCCGAGGCCGGCGCCCTTGATGGCGCCGGTGACGGCGAGCATCTCGCGCATCCCGGGACCACCCTTGGGGCCCTCGTAGCGAATGACGACGACGTCGTTCTTCTCGAGCGAGCCCTGCTCGACGGCGTCCATCGCAGCGCGCTCGCCGTCGAAGACGCGGGCAGTGCCCTCGAAGACGGACTCGTCGAAGCCCGCCGACTTCACGACGGCACCCTCGGGCGCGAGCGACCCGGTGAGGATCGTCAGGCCACCGGTCTTGTGGATCGGCGTCGCCATCTCGCGGATGACACGGCCGTCGATGTGCGGCGGGTTGATGGCGTCGAGGTTCTCGGCCATCGTGCGGCCCGTCACGGTGAGGCAGTCGCCGTCGAGCAGTCCGGCCTCGAGGAGGGTCTTCATGACGACGGGGATGCCGCCGATGTGGTCGATGTCCTTCATGACGAAGCTGCCGAACGGCTTGACGTCGGCCAGGTGCGGCACCTTCGCACCGATGCGCCGGAAGTCCTCGATCGTCAGGTCGACCTCGGCCTCGTGGGCGATCGCCAGCAGATGGAGCACGGCGTTCGTCGAGCCCCCGAAGGCCATGACGACGGCGATGGCGTTCTCGAAGGCCGGCTTCGTCATGATGTCGCGTGCGGTGATGCCCTTGCGGAGCAGCTCGACGACCGCCTCCCCCGACTTGCGGGCGTACATGTCGCGCCGGCGGTCGGTCGCGGGCGGCGCCGCCGAGCCGGGGATCGACATGCCGATGGCCTCGGCCACGGCAGCCATCGTGTTGGCGGTGTAGAAGCCGCCGCAGGCGCCCTCGCCCGGGCAGATCGCCCGCTCGATGGCGTCGACGTCCTCGAGCGACATCTTCCCGGCGTTGCACGCCCCGACCGCCTCGAAGGCGTCGATGATCGTGACCTCCTTCTCGGTGCCGTCGGAGAGCTTGGCGATGCCGGGCAGGATCGTGCCGGCGTAGAGGAAGACCGACGCGAGGTCGAGGCGCGCGGCAGCCATGAGCATGCCCGGCAGCGACTTGTCGCAGCCGGCGAGCAGCACTGACCCGTCGAGGCGCTCGGCGTTCATGACCGTCTCGACGGAGTCGGCGATGATCTCGCGGGAGACGAGGCTGAAGTGCATGCCCTCGTGGCCCATCGAGATGCCGTCGGAGACCGAGATCGTGCCGAACTCGAGCGGGTAGCCACCACCGGCGTGCACGCCGTCCTTGACCGCCTTGGCCAGCCGGTCGAGCGAGAGGTTGCAGGGCGTGATCTCGTTCCACGAGCTCGCGACGCCGATCTGCGGCTTGACCCAGTCGTCGTCACCGAGGCCTACAGCCCGGAGCATCCCCCGCGCGGCGGTCTTCTCGAGACCGTCGGTGACGTCGCGGCTGCGGGGCTTGATGTCAGGCGTCTGCGTCATGCGAGCAGCATAGAACCGTGTCCGCTGGGTGGACACCGCATCTCACAGCCTGAGCCCGTGCGTGGCCGGGCCGGGGCGCCCCTCAGTCCTCGTGGCCACGGCTGACGTGGAACCGCGCCAGCTCGCACGTGCCGAGGTCGAGGTCGGCCCAGTCCCCCGCGTAGCGCAGGACCGCGAGACCGCTCGTGACGAAGCCCTCCCCGAGGGCCTCGTGCGCCTCGCGCGAGCCCTCGCCGTCGGTGAGCAGACTCGTCAGCTGCGCCATCGTCGGGTTGTGGCCGACGACGAGGACGGTCGAGGTGTCACCGGCGTCCTCGCGCACGGTCTCGAGCGTCTGCTCGGAGCCGCCGAGGTAGACGCTGCGACGGAACTCGACGAACTCCGTGTGCGCGCCGCCTCGGCACGCCTCCTCCCACGTCTGCCGCGTGCGCTGCGCGGTCGAGCAGATGACCAGGTCGGGCACGAGGCCTTCGGCATGGAGCCACTTGCCCGCCGCCTTGGCGTCCCGGCGACCTCGGGCCGCGAGCTCGCGGTCGTGGTCGACCTTGCCGGCTCCTTCCTCGGCCTTGGCGTGACGCATGAGGATGAGGGTCTTCTCTCTCGAGGCGCTGCTCATGACTCCGAGCATGCTCCGGACCGGCCGCGTTGTCAGCCCGGATCGCTCAGAGGCTCAGCTCGGGCTTGATCCGCGACGCCGTCCACATCCTCGAGCGCCGGGCGGCGACCGTCGACACGGCGAGGGCACCGACGAGGTATGCCGTGAGCACCGCGATGCTGCCCGGCACCGGACCGAGGTCGGCGCCGTACATGAGCCGGCGGAGCCCGTCGATCGCGTACGTCATCGGTACGACGTGGTGGATGGCCTGGAGCGGCGCGGGCAACGTCTGCCAGGGGAACGTGCCGCCTGCGCTGACGAGCTGGACGACCATGAGGACGAGGCCGAGGAACTTCCCGACGGCCCCGAGCCGTGCGGCGAGGGCGTGCAGGATCGCGACGAACGTCATGGACACGAAGACGAGGAAGAGGAAGGCGAGCACCGGATGGGCGATCCGGATGTCGACGCCCCTGCCGACGACGAGCACGAGTGCCGCGGCCTGGAGCACACCGACGAGCGCCGGTGCGAGCCAGCCGCCGACGGCCGTGCGGACCGATCGCTGGCTCGTCGCGAGGGCACGCGTCGACAGGGGCCGGACGAAGAGGAAGAGGACGTAGGCGCCGATCCAGAGCGCGAGGCTCATGAAGAACGGCGCGAGCCCGGCGCCGTAGGAGCCCGCCGACGACAGGGAGTCGGACGAGACGCCGACGGGGTTGCCGATCGTCTGCGCCATCGCCTTGCGCTGGGCGTCGGAAGGGTCGGGCACGGCGTCACGGCCCTTGACGAGACCGGCGTGCAGGTCCGTGGCGCCCTTGACGAGCGAGTCGAGCCCCGAGGCGAGGGAGGTCGCGCCCGACGAGAGCTGGTCGGCACCGGTGGAGGCTTTCGTCGCGCCGGACGCGAGCGCGCTCGACCCGGTCTTGAGCTGGTCGAGACCGGTCGCGAGCGTGCTCGCACCCTCGCGGACCTGGACGGCGCCGGAGTGGGCCGCGGCGATGCCACTCGTCAGGGCCGGCGTGGCCGAGGCGAGCGTCCGGGCGCCGGTCGCGACCTGGTCGGCGCCCTTGGAGAGTCTGGTCAGGCTGCCCGAGGCCGACTGGATCGTGCTGTCAGCTGTGTCGACATAGCCGTCGATGACGTCGAGCCGCGACTCGACGACGGCGACCTGGGCGTCGGTGAGGCCCTGGGCGCGCAGGGCCGACAGGAAGCTCGACCGGTCGGCGGCGACCCGGCTCTTGAGCTGGGTCGACGCGGTCGCGGCCTTGCTGCCGTAGGAGGCGATGGTCCGGTTGCCCGCGGCGACCTGCTCGGCGCCGTCGGCGAGACGGTCCGTCTGGGCCGGCAGGTTGGCGGTGCGGGACTGCAGCGTGGCGAGCCCGGAGGCGAGTTGGCCGGCGCCCGCCTCGAGGCTGTCGGCACCGGAGGCCGCCTGGCCCACGCCGGTGTCGAGACGCCTGGCCCCAGAGGCGAGGTCCTCGAGGCCGGTCGCGAGGGTGCGGGCCCCGCTCGCGAGCTTCTTGGCGCCGTCGTCGGCCTTGACGGCCCCGGCCCGCAGCTGCTCTGAGCCGTCGGCGGCCTTGACGAGCTGGTCGTGGACGTCGCTGAAGCCGAGGAGCAGCTTGCTGGCCGCGGTCCGGCTCACCTCGCTCGCGACCGATGACGTCACCTGCTTGATGACCTGGTTGCCGATGGTCGAGGTCATGTAGTTGTTGGCGTCGTTCGTCTCGAGCACGACCGTGGCCTGCCGCGGCCGGAACTCGGCGGTCGACGCCAGGTCGGCCGAGAAGGTCCGAGGGAGGATGACGGCGAAGGCGTAGGTCCCGTCGTCGACCCCGCGCATCGCCTCCTCGTGCGAGACCCGGTGCCAGTCGAAGGACTTCGAGTCGACGAGCTGGTCGGCGACCTGCCCGCCGACCTGCAGCTTCTCCCCCGTGCTGAGGGTGGTGCCGGTGTCGTCGCTCACGACGGCCGCAGGCACCTGGGGGAAGCCGCCGTACGGGTCGTGGTTGGCGTAGAGGTAGAGACCGCCGTAGAGCGTGGGGATGAGCACGAGGGCAGCGAGGGCGAGCCGGGCCAGTCGCGAGCTCGTGAGGCGGCGCAGCTCGGCGACCGCGAGGCGGACGGGGTTCATGCCGAGGGCTCCTTCGGGGTGGTTGTGGTGACGGCCTGCGGGTCGGGCGTCGTCGCCGGCTCGGTCTCGGTCGACGGCTCAGTGCCGGTCTCGGGCTCGGTCGGGGACGCCGGCTCGGCCTCGGCCTCGGGCTCGGTCGGGGACGCCGGCTCGGCCTCGGCCTCGGGCTCGGTCGCCGGGTCGGGCGCCGTCTCGGTTGCCGGTTCTGGCTCGGGTTCTGGCGCGAGCTCTGGGTCGGGATCGGGCTGCCTGGACGCGAGCTCCGGCCGCGGCGCGGCCTCGGCCTCGGTTTCCATCTCGACCTCGACGGGGGGCGGCAGCGTGGACACGAGGGCAGCTGTCGTCAGGACGATGACGGCGAAGCCCTCCAGGGCGAGCCGGTGGCAGGTCTGGAGCCAGACGGCGTGGTCCCCGCCGTGTCGCTCGGCACCGGCGAGGACGAGGACGCGTACGTGGGGGTGGAGGGCTCCGAGCTCGAGCAGCAGGCTCGTGCGCACGCCGGCGGGCAGCTGCTCCCAGGGCACGTCGGAGCGGTCGGCGACGTCGTGGTCGGCCAGGAACGTGGCGACGGCCGAGCGGGAGGCGGGATGCTCGGCGAGCGCGAGCTCCTCCTGCACGACGGCCCGCACCGTCAAGGAGTCCTCGGGGGCCGTCACGTCGGCGACGTCGACGAGCCGGGTGCGCAGCTGCAGCTCTGCTCGCTCCGCGACCCCGCCGATGCTGACCCGTCCGCGCAGCAGGGAGACCCTGCCTCCGATCGCGAGGGCGAGTGCGACCTGGGGGATGCCCGGGTCGGTCGGGACGAAGGTGACGACACCTGCCGGCGCCTCGAAGCTCACGTGCTCGACGAACGGCTCGTGCGTTCCGGCGACGCTGACGTCGTCGACGACGACCGTGCGTCGGTCGGGGTCCGTGGGTCGTGCTGAGCTGGAAGTGGTCACCCCTCGAGTATGCTCCGATACGAGGTTGTATTCAATTCGAGGTTGTATCCTTGCCGTATGCCGTCCGCCACAGCACCGTCCACCGCTCCACGCATCAGCGCGCGTCGCCAGGCCACGCGCGACCGCGTCCTCGAGGCCGCGAGCGAGGTCTTCGCCGAGCGCGGGTTCCACGGCGCCACGGTCGAGGACATCTGCGAGCGCGCCGGCTTCACGCGAGGCGCCTTCTACTCCAACTTCAGCTCCAAGGACGACCTCGTCGTCGAGCTCTCCCGACGCCACTCGGAGGCGCTCGTCGACCGGATCCGCCGCGCGAGCAAACGCGAGCACGCGAGCGCCGACGAGGTGCTCCGCGACGTCTTCGCGGCGCTCGCCGACGACAGCCGAGAGCGCTGGCTCGTCCTCACGACCGAGTTCACCCTCCACGCCATCCGTGACCCCGACGCGCGACGCACCTGGGCTGCTCAGCAGCGTCGGGTCCGCGACGAGCTGGTGTCCGTCGTCGACGAGGCCGTGTCGCGACAGGGGCTCACCCTGCCCATCCCCACCGACCTCTTTGTCCGCGCCGCGATCGCCCTTGCCCAGGGTTCGATGACCCAGCGGCTCGTCGAACCGCGCTCCCTCGCGGTCGGAGGGCTCGAGCGCACCGTCCTGCCCGTCCTCCTCGGCGTCGGTCGCTGACCACCGCCGGACCGAGGCGGTCGGCCCGAGCCGGCACGAACGACGGTGGCCCCCTCCGTGGGGAGGGGGCCACCGCGGGGGTGGACGGCCGGGGGTATCTGCGCCCACCCCGGGGAGGAGTCAGTTCAGCCGCACGGTGAACGGGGAGGAGACACCGCCCAGCTCCGACTCGACGACGACCGTGGCACCCTGGGTCGCGACGGGTCCGGTGGCGGGCCGGATCGAGAACCCACCGGCAGCGTCGACGACCGCTGATCCGATGACCGTCCCGCTCACCCCACCCAGGTGCGCCGTCACCCGCTGTCCCGCCACGACGCTGCTCGTGCCGTCGATGCGCCACTGGCCCTTGAAGCGCGCCGTCGTCACGACCACGGTGTCGGAGGTGGGCGTCACCACCACGTCGTCCGTCGACGAGAGGGCCCCCGTGGCGTCGCGCACCGTGAGCCGGAACGTCAGCGGACCCGCGTTGCCGTCCGAGGCGTGGAAGAGCGGGAAGGTGAACGTCGGTCGGGCGGAGGCGGCGCCGGAGAGCGTCACCGCGGGCCTCGTGGGGCCGGCCACCTGCGCCCAGGCATAGGTCGCGGCTCCCTGCGACGCCCCACCGTCGAGGGTCACGACGGTCCCTCGCCGCACCGTCTGGTCGGACCCGGCGCTCGCGACGACGACCGTCACCGGCGGCGTGACCGTGACGGTGACCGTGGCCCGGTCGCTCGTACCCCCGGGTCCGGTCACGGTGAGGGCGAGCTCGTAGTCGCCCGGAGCGTCAGGGGCCGTGAAGGACGCCACGGCGCTGTTCGGCGAGGTCAGGGATATGCCTTCGGGGCTCTCCCACGCATACGACAGGATCGTGCCGCGGGACGAGGACCCGTCGAGCGTGACGACCTGTCCCGGCTGGACCGTCTGGTCGGGTCCGGCCTGGGCCCTGACCGGGATCGGGTCCGTGGCGGGGCCGGTCACCGTCACCGGGATCGTGACGGCGCCACCGGCGGCAGAGGTGACCGTGACCGTGACGGGTGGCGCCGCGAGCGGGTCGACGACGAGCGTGCCGCCCACGAGGTCACCGAGGCCGACGGCCGTGAGAGTCGGGTCGGCGAACGTGTCGCTCGAGCTGGCTCCGACCGACAGCACGTGCCGGCCCGCATCGAAGACGGCGGTGCCGGACACCCGGTCGACGACGGCGACGGTCTTGCGCGAGGGCGGCACGTCGCCGACGTTCGAGACCTGGACGCGGGTCGGCAGCCCGTCGGCGGCGACCCGGGCGAAGTACCGCCCGTCGCCCCCGGTCAGGGCCGTGGCGGCGAAGCCGACGACGCTCGAGGCGTCGCCGACCTCGATGGCCTGCAGCTCCCCGGGCTCCGACGAGGCGAAGACGTCGACGAGCGAGGCACCGCCGGACGAGCGGGCGTAGGTCGCGGCGTCGGCCGACACGCCGGAGGTCGTCGCCACCTTCCCCTGGACGGTGAAGAGGTCCGTCTCGATGCAGTCGGTGACCGGCCCGGCCACGGTCGGGCACGCGTCGGTCGTCGCGGACGGGTTGACGGCCGGCCCCTGGATCCGGAAGACGTTCGTGCCGTACGGGCTGCCCTTGATCCGGTGGTCGGTGATGCCATCGCCGACGTAGGTGTCGCCCTTGAGCGCGGGGTCCGTCCGCGTGCCGAACGTGTCCCACGTCAGGAACGGCCCGATGCGGCCGCCCAGGGCTCCGGAGAAGTCGCCCGGCGCACCGATGCCGATGTCCTCGGTGTCGAAGATCAACCCGTCGCGGTTGGCCTTGAGGGTCTTGGTCCCCACGGGGGTCGTGAACGTGTAGTCGGTGCCGTTGCGGACGTTCGTCATCTTGATCCGCGTCCGCGCGAAGACGACCTGCTCGCCGTCGACGACCGGCCCTGCGGAGAACGCTCCTTCGAGGGCCATGTCGAGGCGCGCGACGCCGGCGCTCGCCGTGTCGACCTGGGCGCCGGTCAGCGAGTAGAACGCCTCGTCCGGGTAGTTGTCAGGAAAGGCGACGGGCGCCGTCTCGTCTGGCAGGTCGCCTCGAGCGGGGCACAGGGGGTCGGCGGCGGCGACGCACAGCTCGAGCCGCAGCCCGTTCTTGTCCTTGTACCAGGTGGGGTAGCCGTTGGTCGCGCTCACGGGCCCGACGGCCGCGAGGCCCGGCCCGGGGGTACCGCCGACGACGGCGGCGGATGCGCTGACACCGATGACGACCGGGAGGCCGATGACTGCGGCGAGCGCCGCTGCGGTTGGACGTCTCATGACTTGCCTTCTCACGCGTAGGTCCGGTGACGGGCGCCCGGTACGGGCGTTCCCGTCAGGCTGCGCGCGCGGCCTTGCGGAAACCTTGGGCGCCGGCGCACCTGACCCACAAGGAGATCCCAAGGTCGTCCCGCTGTCCTAGAGACCGTCGGAGTCGATCGAGGAGGAACCATGTCACTGTCGCGTCGTGACCTGTTGAAGCTGGGCGTCGTGGGTGGCGCCGCCCTGGCCCTGCCGCTGGAGCGCACCGTCCGGGCGGGCACGAGCACGCAGAGCCGGCTCGCGAGCAGCCGGCTGCCGAAGCCGTTCACCCTGCCCTTCCGGGTGCCGCCCGTGCTCCAGCCCAGCCGGGTCGACAGCACGACCGACTACTACAAGGTCTACATGAAGCCGATCATGGCCGACGTGGTCCCGGGCCTCAAGACGCCGCTGTGGGGCTACAACGGCAGCGTGCCCGGGCCGACGGTCAAGGTCGCGCAGGGCCGCCGCACCGTCATGCGCCAGGTCAACAACCTGCCGGCGACGCACCCGCTCCTGCGCTACACGCCGTGGACCTCGGTACACCTGCACGGATCGCCGTCGGCCCCGGAGTACGACGGGTACGCCAGCGACATCACGAACCCGGGTCAGTACAAGGACTACGTCTACCCGAACACCCCGACGGCCCGGACGCTCTGGTACCACGACCACGGTCTGCACCACACGGCGGAGAACGTCCTCATGGGCCTGGCCGCGCAGTACCACCTCACGGACCCGCTGGAGCAGTCGTTGCCGATCCCCCACGGCGAGTTCGACGTCCCGTTGATCGTCAGCGACGCGATGTTCGCGACGGACGGGCAGCTCTACTTCGACAACCACGACGAGTCCGGCATGTTCGGCGACGTCGTCCTCGTCAACGGGGTGCCGTGGCCGGTCATGAAGGTCAAGCGGCGCCGCTACCGCTTCCGGCTGCTCAACGCCTCGATCTCACGGTCCTACCGGTGGTCGCTCGACTCCGGGGACCCGTTCGTCGTCATCGCGACGGACGGGGGCCTGATGCCGGAACCCCAGCGGGTCAAGAGCTTCCGGCAGGGCATGGCCGAGCGCTACGAGGTCGTCGTCGACTTCAGCCGCTACCCCGTGGGCCGGCGGGTCGTGCTCGGCAACTCGAGCCCGAAGAACAACATCGACTACGACAACACGAACAAGGTCATGGCCTTCGACGTCGTCGGCGACGACTTCGACCCGGCCGACAACGCCGTTCCCGACCAGCTCAACCCGACCAACCCGGTCATGGCACTGACGGCCGGTGACGCCGTGCGCACCAGGCGGCTCGACCTCGTGCGCAAGAACAGTCAGTGGACGATCAACGGCCACACGTGGGACGACGTCGTGCGCAGCCGGTTCGCACTCGTCGAGGCGAACCCGGCGGAGGGGGACGTCGAGGTGTGGGAGATCCGCAACTCGTCGGGCGGCTGGTTCCACCCGGTCCACATCCACCTCGTGGACTTCCGCGTGCTCGACCGCAACGGCGTCGCGCCGATGGCCCACGAGCTCGGGCCCAAGGACGTCGTCTACGTCGGCGAGAACGAGACGGTGCGCGTCGTCATGCGCTTCGAGGGGCGGGGGAAGTACATGATCCACTGCCACAACCTCGTCCACGAGGACCACGACATGATGAGCCAGTTCGAGGTCGTGGCCGGGGAGTCGACCGACCCGATGAGCGATCCGTGCAGGTCGCTGCCCGAGGACGGTGAGCTGTGACCGCGACGGCCCGCGAGGGCCTTCCCGCAGCCGCGGTCGACGACGAGGGCGAGCCGCTGCGGGCACACCGCTGGCGTACGCCGTCGGTCGAGGCCCGCACGGCCGGCGCACTCCTCGGGGTGGCCGGGCTCGTGCACGTGGTCGTGACACCGGAGCACGTCGACGAGTGGGCACCGGCCGGCGTCTTCTTCGCCGTCGTCGCCACCGCCCAGCTGTGGTTGGGCCAGGCCCTGTGGCGCGGCACCGCGAAGCGGGTCCTTCCCGCTGCGGTGCTCTCGACGGCCGGCCTCATCGCCCTCTACGTCGTGTCCCGCACCGTGGGACTGCCCTTCCACAGCGACGGTGCGGCCGTGTCCGGTGGCGGTCACCACGGCCCCCTGCTCGTGCCGGGCGGCCACGGCAACGGGATGCCGGTCATCCCGGGGTCCGAGGGCGGCTCGACCGTCGAGCCCGTGGGACTGCTCGATGCCGTCTGCGTCACCGCCGAGTTCGCGGCCCTGGCCCTCCTCGTCGGCCTGATGGCCGTGGCCCAGCGCCGGTCCGTCACCAACCTGCTGCTCGCGGTCGGCGTCTGTGGCTGGGTCGCCTGGGCCGCGGTCCGGTTCACGTGAGCCGGCCGATGTCCTCGTCGGGACGGCCGCTGAGAGAGGGCGCGTCGGCAACCGGGACCGTGACTGCCCCCACGACGCCCGAGGTGCCGTCGCCACCGCCAGGTCGTCGTCGTGGCCTCCCACGCGGCTCGCGCCGCGTGGGTCGGACGCTCGCCGTGCTCGCCGTCGGTCTCGCCGTCGGCTCCCACTGGGTGGTCGAGCCGATCCGTGTCTCGTCCGACTCGATGAGCCCGACGCTGTCGCCGGGCGACCACGTGGTCCTGCTCCGCACGCCGTGGGCCGGGACCGTGTCTCGCGGCGACGTGGTCGTCGTCGGCCCCGGGTGGGCCGATCGGGCGGCCGCCACGACGAACGCCGGCGCCGCCCAGGTGCCCACCGGCACGTCGTGGGTCAAGCGCGTCGTCGCGGTCGGCGGCGACGTCGTCGGCCTCGAGGACGGGAGGCTCGTCGTCGACGGCGTCCCGGTGACCGAGCCGTGGGTCGACGAGGAGTCGATGGACGGCGTCTGGTTCGGCCCCGTCGCCGTGCCTGCAGGCGCCGTCTTCCTCATGGGCGACGACCGCGCCCGGTCGGTGGACTCCCGGGCCCTCGGGCCGGCGCTCCTCGACGAGCTCGACGGACGCGTCGTCACGCCGTGGCCGCTCTCCTGACGCCGTCGGCCGGCCGCCCACCCGGAAGGGCCGCCGCCGGCACCACCTCGCTCGCGGCGCGGAGCAGCGACCGGAGGCGCCGGCAGTCCTCCTCGAGGGAGGCGAGCGCCTCGGGCCGCGCGACGCCCCGGGCCCCACGACCGCCGGCCTCGGGCGTGACGGGCAGCCGGCCCGCCCCGTGACCGGTCGCCCCGTGGGCGAGCAGCCGCACGTGCAGGCGCACGACGGCGTCGACGAGGTCGCGCAGCCCGTCGTCGTCCGACGACGTCGCCGCGAGCAGACGCGTGAAGACCGTGCGCAGTCCCGGTCCCGGGTCGCAGCCCAGCTCCTCGGCGAAGACCGAGCGGCAGGTCTCGTACTCCCTCATCGCCTCGGCCTGGCGTCCCTGGCGCTCCAGCGACTCGAGCAGCACCTGCCAGGCCGCCTCGACGAGCAGGTCGCGCTCGATCGCGTCCCGGGCCCAGGCCTCGGCGCGGGACGGGTCGCCCTCGTCCAGCGCCAGCCGCGCGGCGTCGGTGAGGACGCGGAGCACCCGGGAGTGGTGACCGGAGACGTGCTCCTCGAGCCAGGGCAGGTCGCCGTCCACCGGCGCCAGAGGACGCTCGACGAGGGCGAGGGCTGCGGCATACGCGTCGAGCGCATCTGTGCCGGACGTGTCGACCGCACGTGCGGCGGCGACGAGCCGGGTGAACTCGACGACGTCGACGGGCGCCCCGTCCACGTCCCAGCGGTAGCCGCCCGGGACGGTGACGAGCGGCGTCGCGCCGGGGAACACCGTCGCGAGCCGCTTCCGGAGCACACTGACGTACGCCTCCAGCGTGCCGAGTGCACCGGCGGGCGGTCTTCCACCCCAGAGGTACTCGATGAGGCGTCCCTTCGAGACACCCGCACCGGCCTCGAACAGCAGGGCCATGAGCACCTGACGCGCCTTGGCTCCCCCGACGTCGCGCGGGCCGAGGGTGAGGTCCCCGTCTCCCACGACGAGTCCCCCACACAGGCGTACGCGCAGCACAGCAGTTCCGTTCATCACGATCCCCCCTTGCAGAACTCCTCCCATGGTGGGCGCGGCCGGACGACGCCGGACCACCCAGCGGCGGGTGTCCAGACCCCCACTTTTCGAGGGCCGTTTCCCCGCACGCGGGGCCTCCAGCCGTGATACTGGTTCGCGGAGCGGTGCGCCGGGGAGCGCACCGTCCTGACGACGAGGGGGCTCGATGTCGTCCCAGCTGATGCGTGTCCTGGTCGTCGACGACCACCGAACGGTCGCCGACGCCCTGTCGCTCGCCGTGTCCGCGCAACCGGACATGGAGAGCGTCGGCACCGCGGGCGGGGTGGTCGACGCGCTCGCGATCATCGACCGTGCGCTGCCCGACGCGATCGTCATGGACGTGCACCTCGACGACGGTGACGGCATCGAGCTGACCCGCCGCGTCACCGACGACCACCCGCAGGTGCGCGTGGTCGTGCTCACCGCGCACGTGACCCACGCGTTGCTGGCCCGCGCCGCCGAGGCGGGAGCCTCCGCCCTGCTGCCCAAGGGAGGCCCGCTCGGGGAGCTGATCCAGGCGGTGCGCGAGGCCAGTCGCGAGACCTTCGCCGTGCACCCGGTGCTGCTGCGGACGCTCGTCGGCAACGGGCCCCGCAGACCGGGCACCCCGGAGCTGCTGACCGCTCGAGAGCAGCAGGTCCTGGCCCTGCTCGCCCAGGGGCGGGACCCCACGGCCATCGCCCGCACCCTCGGCATCTCGGTGCTCACCTGCCGCGGCTACATCAAGAACATCCTCGTCAAGCTCGACGCGCACAGCCAGCTCGAGGCCGTCATGATCGCTCTGCGGCGCAAGCTGATCCGGCTCGACGATGAGATCTGACCTTGCCTCCGGCAGGGCGAGCCGAGGGTCGCCCCCGCCCGGCCGGTCGACCGTCGTGCGCAGCGCCGTGACCCGGTTCGTGGTCTGGAGCGTGGCGGTGCTGCTCGTCGTCGCCTCGGGCACGCTGCTGCTGTCCAAGCCCCTGGCCGAGTCCCTCTCCCTCCATGAGGCCGACGTGCGCAGCGTGGCGTTCGCCAACTCGGTCGTGGCACCCCTCGTCGACGAGGGGGTGCGGGCCGGTCGGCCGGAGGCGATGGCACCCCTCGAGCGCCTCATGCGGGCACGGATGGCCGACGGCTCCATCGCCCACATGAAGATCTGGACCGCGGACGGGCTCGTGCTGTGGACCGACGAGGCCGGCATGACCGGCAGGACGTACGACCTCGACCCCGACGTCGCGGCCCTCTTCGGGGGCACCGGAGCGACCGCCGAGGTGTCCGACCTCGACAAGCCCGAGAACGCCGCCGAGCAGTCCCACGAGGAGCTCATCGAGGTCTACGTCGGCTTCCGCGCCACCGACGGCCATCCCCTCGTCTTCGAGGCCTACTGGCCCACCGAGCGCATCCAGCACGACGTCGCCGACATCCGCTGGCAGTTCACCGCGCTGGGCCTCGTCTCGCTCCTGCTGCTCGCCCTCGCCCTGCTCCCGCTCGCCCTGTCCCTCGCCCGCCGCGTCGACCGCGGCCTCGCCGAGCGGGAGGAGATGATGGCCCACGCACTGTCGGCCTCGGACCTCGAGCGACGCCGCCTCTCGCAGGACCTCCACGACGGACTCGTGCAGGACATCGTGGGGCTCGGGTACGCGTTGCCGACCGTCGCGGCCGCCCTGCCGGAGGAGGCGACCGCGGAGCGGCGCCTGCTCGAGCAGGCCACGGCCGACCTCGCACGCAGCGCCGCAGGGGCACGCGAGCTGCTCACCGACGTCTACCCGGCGGACCTGCGCAGCGGGGGCCTCGTGGCCGCGGTCGAGGAGCTGGCAGACCGGCAGCGCCGGCACGGGACCGACGTCGACGTCTCGGTCGACCCCCGGCTCGACGACTCGCTGGCCGTCGCCCAGCTCACCTTCCGGGTCGTGCGCGAAGGGCTGCGCAACGTCGACAAGCACGCGGACGCGTCGACCGTGGCGGTCTCGGCCGCCCTCCGGGGCGAGCGCGTTGTCGTCGAGGTGCGCGACGACGGCGTGGGCCCGTCGGCCACGATCGACGAGCCTCCGTCCGGATCGAACCGTGGGCACCTCGGGCTCCGGCTGCTGCGAGACACCCTGCGGTCGGTGGGTGGTGACCTGACCCTGCGCCACGAGCCCCCGGGCGGGGCGGTGCTGCGGGCCGACTTCGCCGTGCTCGGGCCGACGTCCGGGGTGCCGTCAGCCTCCTGAGACGGCGTTGATGATGTGGACGCGGGCTCCGGCCGGGACCGGTGCGCCGATGCCCTCGCCGCGCGTGGCGTCCTCGCCGTTGACGAAGACCTTGACGTGCCGACGGATCTGCCCGCGCTCGTCACGCACCTTCCCGTCGAGGATGCGATGACCGGAGAACGCCCGGTCGAGGAGTTCGGCCACGGTCTGCGACTCGGACGGCGACTCGACCTCGATCTCGGCGACACCGCCGACGAGGTCGCGGAGCATGCCGGGGAGGATGACGCGGACGGGGGCGGACGGCATACGGAATCCCTTGCGTGTCAGGCGAGCTGGGCGGCGCGCACGACGAGCACGTCGGGCAGCTGGGTCGCGATGCGCTGGAAGGTCTCACCCTCGTCGGCGGACGCGAAGACGTCGCCGTTGCGCGTGCCGATGTAGATGCCGACGGGGTCGGCCGCGTCGAGCGAGGCGGCGTCGCGCAGGACGCACGTGTAGCTGTGGTCGGGCAGCCCGCTCGCCTGCTGGCGCCACGTCGCGCCGGCGTCGTCGGACCGCTGGACCTGGAGCTGGGCGTCCGGCGGGATGCGCTCACCGGAGTCGGCCACGGGCACCACCCAGACGACACCGGGACGGCGCGGGTGCGCGAGCACCGTGAAGCCGAAGTCCGTGGGCAGCCCCTCGGCGATGGAGTCCCACGTCGCGCCGTTGTCGTGCGAGCGGTAGACACCGTTGTGGTTCTGGGCGAAGAGCTCCCCCTCGCCCTGGCCTCGAGCCACCTTGTGCACGCACTGGCCGTACTCCGGGTACTCGTTGTCGGGCATGAAGCCGGCCCGGATGCCGGGGTTGCTCGGAGCCCACGTCTGCCCACCGTCGCCCGAGCGGTAGACGCCGCCCGCGCTCATCGCGACGAGCACCGACTCGGGATGGCCGGGCTCGGGCACGATCGTGTGCACCGCCCCACCGCCGAAACCGGGCTCCCAGGTCGGGCGGTGCGGGTGGTCCCACAGGCCGCGGACGAGCTCGTAGTGCTCCCCGCGGTCGGTGCTCTTGAAGAGGGCGTGCGGCTCGACCCCCGCCCACACGACGTCGGCGTCGTTGGGGTCGGGCGTCAGCTGCCAGACGCGCTCGAGCGCGGTGTCGGTGTCGGCCGGGAAGGCCAGCGCCCGCTCGGCGCTCTCGGTCCACGTGCGGCCACCGTCGGTGGAGGCCTGGACCGTGGGTCCCCAGTGCCACGACTTGACGCCCGCCAGGACGGTCGAGCGCCCCTGGCGGGTGTCGACGGCCACGGAGGCGACCTCGCTCATGAGGAAGTGCGGACCCTCGAGGGTCCAGTCCTGCCGGTCGGCGCTGCGGGCGATCCAGAGCCCCTTGCGCGTGCCGATGGCGACGATGGTCTCGGTCATGTTGACAGTGTCCACTATGGCCGAGGGGCAGACAAGGGTCCGGCGACGGCGTTGTCGACCGGGTCGCCAGCGAGCAGCGCCTCGACCTGTCGGCGCACGAGGGCGATGGCGCGCGGCCGCATCGCGTCCGTCGCTCCCCCGACGTGCGGCGTGACGAGGACCCCCGGCGTCGTCCACAGCGGGTGCTCCTGCGGCAGCGGCTCGGGGTCGGTCACGTCGAGCGCCGCCCGCAGCCGGCCGGAGGCGCACTCGGCCATGAGGGCGTCGGTGTCGACGACCAGCCCCCGGGCCACGTTGACGAGAAGGGCGCCGTCGCGCATACGGCCGAGCAGCGCCGCGTCGAACAGTCCGCGCGTGGCGTCCGTCAACGGGACGATGACGACGACGACCTCGTGGTCGGGCAGGAGGTCGGGCAGCTCGTCGATGCCGTGCACGTGCGACACGAGGTCGTCGCCGGCGCGCGCCCGGGAAGCCACTGCCGTCAGCGTGACCTCGAAGGGGGCGAGGCGCCGCGCGATCGCCCCGCCGATCCGGCCGTAGCCGACGACGAGCACCCGCCGGTCTGCCAGCGACGAGCGGAGGCGCAGCGGTTCCCAGCGCCCGTGCCGCTGGGAGCCGACGAACTCCGGGATGTCACGGATCGACGCCAGGGTCAGGGTCAGCGCGAGCTCCGCCGTCGACGCGTCGTGCACCCCCGCGGCGTTGCACAGGGTCACACCGTCGGGGAGCCGGGCCACGAACCGCTCGTAGCCGGCGCTCTGCAGCTGCACGACCTCGAGGGCATCGAGCCCGCGGGTGACGTCGGCGAGGTCGAGGCTCGTCATGTACGGCATGACGGCATAGCGGATCTCGGGACCGCGTGGGTGCGACCCCTCCATGTCCCACACGACCGTGTCGACGCCGTCGAGGTCGGCGAGCGCGTCGGCGAACTCGGGGTCGGGGACGGACACGACGACGGGTTGGGCGGCCATGAGGCCCACGCTAGTCAGGACGGGCGGAGCGCCCGGGAGGTGACCGGGAACAGGTCGGGGAGGCCCGGACCCGTCCGGCGCCACGCCGCTAGGCTCCCCGGGTGACGAACCACCCCCACGTCCTCGCCCTCGGC
Source organism: Terracoccus sp. 273MFTsu3.1 (assembly GCF_000383675.1). Lineage (GTDB taxonomy): Bacteria > Actinomycetota > Actinomycetes > Actinomycetales > Dermatophilaceae > Terrabacter. Next base: position 366,336 of record NZ_KB911821.1, read on the forward strand.
TCGGGCCGACGCACCGCCCCCGCGGGCGGCGGCCGACCCACCGCGATCGACAAGCGGTCCGTCGCGTCGTTCGAGGTGCGCGACCCCGGCCCCAAGCACGGCGGCCTCGGCAGCGGCGTCGTCGGGGACGAGATCGGCAACCCGAAGCACCACGGCGGCGCGCTCCAGGCGGTCTACGCCTACCCGCGCGAGGACCAGGAGTTCTGGGAGCAGCAGATCGGGCGTGCCATCCCCTCAGGGGGATTCGGCGAGAACATCACGACGCTCGGCGTGGACACGACACACGCGCTCGTCGGCGAGCAGTGGCGCATCGGGGAGGTCGTGCTCCGGGTCGAGGTGCCGCGCATCCCGTGCAGCACCTTCGCCGCGCACCTGGGTGAGCCCCGCTGGGTGCGCCGCTTCACGGAGGCCGGGCGCACCGGCGCCTACCTCTCGGTCGTGACCGCCGGCGCCGTGCACGCCGGCGCGACCATCCAGATCGAACGGCCCGACCACGACATCGACCTGCTCGTGCTCTTCCGCGCCCTCACCGGTGACCTCGCCGCCGCCCGACGGGTCGTCGACGCCGACGTCGTCCACCCCGAGGTGCGCGACGGGCTCGTCGAGACGCTCGAACGACGCGGCGGCTGAGACACCGCAGTCCCAGACGCCACGTGGGACACAATGAGGTATGCCGCACACCTCCCGACCGACCGGCCGCGCGCTCGTGGGCGGCGTCGTCGTCGCCCTGGTCACGGCCGCGTGCTCGACGGCTGAACCGTCCGCGCCTGCCACGGGTGCCGGCACGACCGCCTCGGCGACCTCGAGCGCCACCACCGAGACGGGGAGCACCTCGGCGTCGGCGGCCCCCACGACCCCGGCGCGTCCACCCGCAGCCCAGCCGGCCGGACCTGTGACCCTGATGGGCGGCCTCGACATCGCCTGGTCGGTGGCCGTGCTGCCCGACAGCAGCGCCCTCGTGAGCGAGCGCAACACCGGGCTCATCCACCACGTGCCCAAGCCCGGCTCCGGGGGCAGGCCTACGGTCGCCGGGAAGCTGCCGATCACCCGCACGGAGGGCGAGGGCGGACTCCTGGGGCTCGCCGTGCCCGAGGACTTCGACGCCGACCCCGTCTTCTACGCGTACTACTCGACCGAGAGCGACAACCGCATCGCCGCCGTGCCGTGGCGCGACGGCACGATCGGTGAACCCGTCGTCATCTTCTCCGGCATCCCGCGTGGCCGGAACCACAACGGGGGCCGCATCGCCTTCGGGCCCGACGGCTACCTCTACGTCGGCACGGGTGAGGCGGGCGACACCTCGCTCTCGCAGAACCTCGACTCGCTCGGAGGGAAGATCCTGCGCATCACCCCGGACGGCGACCCGGCCCCGGGCAACCCTTTCGGTGGCTCCCCTATCTGGTCCTACGGACACCGAAACGTCCAGGGGCTGGCCTGGGACAGTCGGAAACGCCTCTGGGCCAGCGAGTTCGGACAGAACACGTTCGACGAGCTCAACCTCGTCGAGCCCGGCAAGAACTACGGCTGGCCCGAGGTCGAGGGCCGGGCCGACAACCCCGACTACGTCGACCCCGTCGCCGAGTGGCCGACCTCCGAGATGTCGCCGAGCGGCATCGCCGTCGGCCCCGACGGCGCCGTCTACATGGCAGCCCTGCGCGGGCAGTCGGTGTGGCGGGTGCCGGTCAACGCCGACGGCTCCGCCGGCACACCGACCCGCCACCTCCAAGGCACCTACGGCCGCATCCGCGACATCCACTTCGTCGGCCGCCGCGTGTGGATCACGACGAGCAACAACGACGGCGCCGACCGGCTCATCTCGCTGCCCCTGTCCGCGGTCGGAGCCGGCTGACCCTCTCGCAGCTCGCCTCGCAGCGCGCGGGCCCGCCGCCGGCGCCCGGACCTGACTAGCCTGACGATCAGGGGTCGGCACCGGCGCCACCCACGAGCAGGAGGGGCACCCATGGGTTCGTACGACGAGATCCTCGACCAGGTACCGATCGACCAGCTGGCGGGCCAGCTCGGGGTCGGGAGTGACGAGGTCCGCCAGGCGGCGGAGAGCGCCCTGCCCGCGCTGCTCGGCGGGCTCCAGGCCAATGCCTCCGACCCGGCCGGCGCCGACTCGCTGCTCACGGCGCTCTCGGACCACCAGGGCACGATCAACGGCCTCGACGACGTCGACGAGCAGGACGGGAAGGCCATCGTCGGCAACATCTTCGGCGGCAGCACCGACCAGGTCGTCAGCCAGCTCGGCGGCCTCGGCGGGTCGTCCGGCAGCCTCGTGCAGAAGCTGCTGCCGATCCTCGCCCCGATCGTCATGTCGTGGCTCGCCAACAAGCTGGGCCAGGGCGGCCTGGGCGGCATGCTCGGCGGCGGGGCGGGCTCGACCGGCACGACCACCACGGCGGGCAGCGGGTCGACGGACGGTGGTCCGCTCTTCCCCGGCGGCGTGGGCGCCGACAGCGGGCCCGTCCAGGCTCCGGGCAGCGCGACGTCGACGGGCGCCGCGTCCGGCGGCTCGAACCCGCTCCAGGACATCCTCGGCCAGGTGCTCGGTGGCGGCGCCGGCTCGTCCGGTGGCAGCGGCGGCGCCGGTGACATCCTCGGAGGCCTGCTCGGAGGCCTCCTCGGTGGCGGCAGGCGCTGACCCTCGGCCGACATCCTCGTCACGTGCGAGAGGCCACGCTCCGGGGGCTCCCGAGGTCACGGACCTCTGGGCCGGCCGGAACGTGGCCTCTCGACGGGTGGAGCGGGGCTACTGGAGCTTGGCGAGGATGAGCTCGCGAGCCTTGCCCGCGTCGGCCTGGCCCTTCATCTCCTTCATGACCTGACCGATGAGCGCGCCCGCGGCCGCCACCTTGCCGTCGCGGATCTTGGCCGCGAGGTCGGGGTTGGCCTCGATGACCTTGTCGACGGCGGCCTCGAGGGCGCCGTCGTCCTGGACGAGCTCGAGACCACGGGCGTCGGCCACCGCCGTCGGCGTGCCCTCACCGGCGAGCACCCCGTCGAGCACCTGCCGCGCCATCGAGTCGTTGAGGCGCCCGGCTGCGACGAGCCCGTCGAGCTCGGCGATGTGCGCCGGCGTCAGACCCAACCCGGCGGCGTACGTGACGATGTCCTGACCCTCGGCGTTGGCTCGCCGTGACGGCTCACCGAGCCACCACTTCTTCGCGGCGCCGGCGCTCGCGCCGGCGGCGACGGTCTCCTCGATGAGCTCGACCGCTCCGGCGTTGACGACGTCGCGCATCTCGAGATCGCTGTAGCCCCAGTCGGACTGGAGCCGCTTGCGGCGGAGTCCGGGAGGCTCGGGGAGCGTGCCCCGCAGCGTCTCGACGGTCTCACGCGTCGGCGCGACCGGCACGAGGTCCGGCTCGGGGAAGTAGCGGTAGTCCTCGGCGTCGGACTTGACGCGACCCGAGGTCGTGATGCCGGTGTCCTCGTGCCAGTGCCGGGTCTCCTGGAGGATCGAGCCCCCACCGTCGAGGATCGCCGCGTGCCGCGAGATCTCGTAGCGCACCGCACGCTCGACGGAGCGAAGCGAGTTGACGTTCTTGGTCTCGGTGCGCGTGCCGAGCGGCACCGCGAGCTGGGCCTGGTCGAGCGGGTCACCGACGCGCGGACGCAGCGACACGTTGGCGTCGCAGCGCATCGAGCCCTGCTCCATCTTGACGTCGCTGACGTCGAGGGCGCGCAGCAGCTCACGAAGCGCGGAGACGTAGGCCTTGGCGACCTCGGGCGCGCGCTCCCCCGCCCCGACCATGGGCTTGGTGACGATCTCGATGAGCGGGATGCCGGCGCGGTTGTAGTCGACGAGCGAGTGGTCGGCGCCGTGGATGCGACCGGTCGCGCCCCCGATGTGCAGCGACTTGCCGGTGTCCTCCTCCATGTGCGCGCGCTCGATCTCGACGCGGTAGACGCTGCCGTCCTCGAGCTCGACGTCGAGGTGGCCCTCGAAGGCGATCGGCTCGTCGTACTGCGACGTCTGGAAGTTCTTCGGCATGTCCGGGTAGAAGTAGTTCTTCCGGGCGAAGCGGCACCACTCGGCGATCTCGCAGTTGAGCGCCAGACCGATGCGGATGGCCGACTCGACGGCCTTCTCGTTGACGACGGGCAGTGCGCCGGGCAGGCCGAGGCAGACCGGGCAGACCTGGGAGTTGGGCTCGGCGCCGAACTCGGTCGGGCAGCCGCAGAACATCTTCGTGGCCGTGTGCAGCTCGACGTGGACCTCGAGACCCATGACCGGGTCGAACTTCGTCATGGCCTCGTCGTAGTCCATGACGGCATCGGTCGCGACGGTGGTCATGTCAGGCTCCCTTCGCAGCAGCGGCGCCCAGCACGGGCGCGCGGTCGAGGATCGGACCGCCCCAGCGGTCGACGAGCGCAGCCTCGAGGGCGGCACCGACGGAGTAGAGACGATCGTCCTTGGTGGCCGGCGCGAGCATCTGGATGCCCGCGGGCAGGCCGTCCTCGTCGGCGAGGCCGGACGGGATCGACATGCCGGGGACGCCCGCGAGGTTGGCCGGGATGGTGGCGATGTCGTTGAGGTACATCGCCATCGGGTCCTCGAGCTTGTCGCCGAGCTTGAACGCCGTCGTCGGCGCGGTCGGGCTGACGAGCACGTCGACCTGGGCGTACGCGTTGTCGAAGTCCTGCGCGATGAGCGCGCGGACCTTCTGCGCCGAGCCGTAGTAGGCGTCGTAGTAGCCGGAGCTGAGGGCGTAGGTGCCGAGGATGATGCGGCGCTTGACCTCGGGCCCGAAGCCCGCGTCCCGCGTCGCGGCCATGACCTGTTCGGCGCTCGGCGCGTCGACACCCTCGGGCAGCACGCGCATGCCGTAGCGCATCGCGTCGAACTTGGCGAGGTTGCTCGAGGCCTCGCTCGGGAGGATGAGGTAGTAGGCCGCGAGGGCGTACTCGAAGTTGGGGCAGCTCACCTCGACGACCTCGGCGCCGAGCTCCTCGAGCAGCGCGACGGACTCGTCGAAGCGGGCGCGCACGCCGGGCTGGTAGCCCTCGCCGCCGAGCTCCTTGACGACGCCGATGCGCATGCCCTTGACGCTGGCGGCGCGAGCGGCCTCGACGACGGGCGGGACCGGCGCGTCGATGGACGTCGAGTCCATCGGGTCGTGGCCACCCATGACGGCGTGGAGCAGGGCGGTGTCGAGGACCGTGCGACCGCACGGGCCGGCCTGGTCGAGCGAGCTGGCGAGCGCCACGAGGCCGTAGCGCGAGACGCCGCCGTAGGTCGGCTTGGTGCCGACGGTCGCCGTCACGGCGGCCGGCTGGCGGATCGAGCCGCCGGTGTCGGTGCCGGTCGCGAGCGGCGCCTGGAAGGAGGCGAGCACCGAGCTCGAGCCACCGCCAGAGCCACCGGGGATGCGGGCGAGGTCCCACGGGTTGTGCGACGGCCCGTAGGCCGAGTGCTCCGTCGAGGAGCCCATGGCGAACTCGTCCATGTTCGTCTTGCCGAGGATCGGCAGGCCGGCCTCGCGCAGCTTCGACACGACGGTCGCGTCGTAGGGCGGGATCCACCCCTCGAGGATCCTGCTGCCGCACGTCGTCGGCAGCCCCTTCGTCGTCATGACGTCCTTGACGGCGATCGGCACCCCGGCGAGCGCGCCGAGGGTCTCGCCGGCCTGACGCCGGTCGTCGATCGCCCGCGCCTGGGCGAGCGCCCCGGCCTCGTCGACGTGGAGGTAGGAGTGCACCTGGCCATCGACGGCGGCGATCCGGTCGAGGTGCGCCTGGGTCACCTCGACGGAGCTGATGGCCCCGCTCGCGAGCGCGCCGGCCAGGTCGGCGGCGGTGGCCCTCGTCAGGTCAGTTGGCAGGTCGGTCACGTCAGTGCCTTCGGTTCGTAGCTGCGACAGGAGTTTTCGTGGTGCCCGTCACGGGCGGGGCGTATGCCGGGTGCTCGGCAGGGGCGGCATACGCAGGCTTGCGTGGTTGCTCAGTCCTCGTCGAGGATGCGCGGCACCGAGAAGCGCTGCTGCTCGGACTCGGGCGCCCCGGCCAGCACGGCCTCCGCGCCGAGGCTGGGGCGCACGACGTCGGGGCGGGTCACGTTGGTCAGCGGCATCGGGTGCGACATCGGGGCGACGCCGTCGGTCGGGGCCTGCTGGACCTTGGCGACGGACTCGAGGATGACTCCGAGCTCACCCACCATGCGGTCGAGCTCGGCGTCCGAGAGCTCGATCCGGGCGAGGCCGGCCAGGTGGGCTACGTCGTCGCGGGACAGGGATGACATGCGGGCCAGTCTATGGGGCAGCCCCTCGGGCCCGGACCACGGTCCGGAGCCCCGCACCGACACCCGCGCGCGCCTCTCGTGCTCCGTGCCCCGGAAGTCGTCGGGGGTCGGGCGTGTCCTGGCGCCGGTCTCGCTCGTTGACCACGGCGGATCCACGAACCACCCAAGGAGAACCCTCGATGACGAGCCCGGCCAGCCCGACGACCACGACGACCGCGCCCACGCAGGACGAGCCGGCGGCTCCCGCCCACGCGACCGAAGCGGCCGACCCGGCCCCGACCGCCTCGGCCGGTCCAGCCCCCACCCCGACGACGACCGAGCCGTCCGCCGAGACGACGACCGAGACGACGACCGGGACGACCGGTACGACGACCGACGCGCCGTCCGACCGGGCCTCCGCCAAGGCCGAGATGGCCGAGGTCGCCCCACGGGCGCGCCGGACCCCCGACGTCCGGGCCGGCGCCCGCCGGGCGGCGACCCTCACCGGGGCCGGCATCCGGCGCGTGCGCACCCTGCTCGGCGAGATCGTGTGGTTCGCCTGCCTGCTCGCCGCCACCGCGCTCCTGCTCGGAGCCGTCCTCGTGCTGCTGGACGCCAACACGAACAACGCCCTCGTGGCGGCCGTCATGCGCGCCGCCGACTGGGCCGACCTGGGCGTCTTCAGCCGCACCGCCGGCATCAAGCAGTTCACCGGGGACGGCGCCGTCGTCAAGAACACCATCACCAACTGGGGTCTCGGCGCCGTTGCGTGGCTCGTCGTCGGCCGCGTCGCCCGCCGCATCCTCACCCCCTGACCCCCTCTCCATCCCGCGTTCGATGTGTTCGCGTCGCCGTCCAGCGGACGCGCACACATCGAACGGCGGGAGGCCCGGGGTCGGGGTCAGTCGCGGGAGCGCGTGCGGCGGTCGAGGACGTAGCGGCGCAGGACGTTGCGCGCCGTGCCCCAGATGCCGTGGCGGAAGAGCAGGACGATGACGACGAAGATCGTGCCGGTGATGAGGCCGATGCCCTCGAAGCCGGAGCTCGCGAGGTAGTCCTCGAGCGTCACGACGACGCCGGCGCCGACGAGGCCGCCCCAGAGCGTGCCGATGCCGCCGAGGACCGTGATGAGCACGACCTTGCCCGATGTCGTCCACATCAGCTCCTGCAGCGACGCGAACTGGTGGCTGACCGCGAAGACGCCACCGGCGAGGCCGGCCAGGCCGGCCGAGATGATGAACACCGTGATCTTGTAGCGCTCGACGTCGTAGCCGAGGGCGCGCGCCCTGGCCGGGTTGTCGCGGACGGCCGTCAGCACCCGGCCGAAGGGCGAGTTGACGACGCGCCACGCGACGAGGATGCCGACGAGGATCATCGCGGCGCCGACGTAGTAGAAGTAGAACGGGTCGGTCTCGACGAGCTCGATGCCGAAGAAGTTGCGCGGGATGCCCTGGAGGCCGTTCTCGCCGCCCGTCAGGTCACGCGCCTGGTTGGCGATGAAGTAGAGCATCTGCGCGAAGGCCAGGGTGACCATGGCGAAGTAGATGCCGGTCCGCCGCACCGAGAGGTAGCCGATGGGCCAGGCGATGAGCATCGCGAAGACGGCGCCGCCGATGACGGCGACCGGGAACGGCACGCCCCAGTGGGTGGCGATGAGGCCGGTGCAGTACGCCGAGCCGCCCCAGAACGCGGCGTGGCCGAAGCTGAGCAGGCCCGTGAAGCCGAGGAGCAGGTCGACGCTGATCGCGAAGAGGCCCCAGCACAGGATGTCCATCGCGACCGGCGGGTAGATCCAGTACGGCAGCATCACGAGCACGGCGAGGCCGGCCAGGAGCATGACGTAGCGCAGCGGGTTGCGCCGCGAGAGGATCGAGGGCTGGGCCAGGTCGACGTCGACCTTGGCGGTCATCTGCTCGCTCATGCGACCTCCTCCCGTCCGAAGAGCCCCGAGGGCCGGACGAGAACGACGAGCGCCATCAGCACGAAGATGACGATCTGGGCGTACGTGGGGGCGTAGGCGATGCCGTAGGCCTCGACGAGTCCGACGAGGAAGCCTGCGACCACCGCCCCGAGGATGGATCCGAGGCCGCCGATGACGACGACGGCGAAGAGGATGATGATGAAGTTGCTGCCCATCTCGGCGGTGATGGCGCGGGTCGGCGCGGCGAGCACACCGGCGAGGCCCGCGAGCGCGATGCCGAAGCCGAAGACGGGGGTGACCCACAGCCCCACGTTGATGCCGAGGGCTCGCGTGCGGTCGGGCGCCTCGGTCGCGGCGCGCACGATCATGCCGATGCGCGTCTTCGTCAGCAGCAGCCCGACGGCGACGCACACGACGACCGAGAAGAGACAGGCGAAGATCGCGTAGACGGAGAGGTTGACCGATCCGACCGAGACCTGGCCGCCGAGCCCGGCCGGCACCTGGTAGGGCAGACCGGAGACGCCGTAGCGCTGCTTGACCGCCTCGACGATCACGAGCGTGAGGCCGAACGTCAGCAGGAAGTTGTAGAGCGGGTCGAGCTCGAGCAGCCAGCGCACGAGCAGGCGCTCCATGAGCACGCCGAACCCGAACATGAGGACGGGGACGATGATGAGCGCCGCCCAGAAACCGACGTTCAGCTCGGCGAGCAGGACGGCTGACAGGACGGCGCCGAGCATGTAGCAGGCGCCGTGGGAGAAGTTGACGACCCCGAGGACGCCGAAGATGACGGCGAGGCCCAGCGCGGAGAGCGCGTAGAAGCCGCCGGCGGCGAGCCCCTGGAGGGTGTACTGGATGAATTCGCTCATGTCTCTCGCTCGGTTCGCGGTCGATCGGGCTGGGTGCGGCTGCCTCGACAGCCGCGTGGTGCCGTATGCCGTCCGGCGCGTCCTCGTGGACGCCACCGGACGGCATACCGACGCAGGGCGCCGGCTCAGGCCCCTGGGATCAGCTCATCGAGCAGGCGGGGTTGGCCGCGCCGTAGGCCTCGGCGGCCGGGATCGTCTTCTCGATGTCCTCGTAGTCCCACTCCTCCGGAGCGGAGCTCTTGACCTTGGCGAGGTAGACGTCGTGGATGACGGCGTGGTCGGCCTTGCGGATCTCGCCGTTGCGCAGGAAGACGTCGTTGATCTTCTTGCCCTCGAGCTTGCCCACGATCGTGTCGGCGTCGTCGGTGCCGGCCTCCTGGACGGCCTCGAGGTAGTTCATCGCGGCGGAGTAGTTCGCGGCGTGGGCGAAGGACGGACGGGTGTTCGTCTTCTCCTTGAACTGGTCGGCCCACTTCTTGTTCTGCGCGTCGAAGTTCCAGTACCACGCGTCGGTGAACTGCGTGCCGGCGAACTGGTCGACACCGAGCGAGTGGATGTCGGTGATGAACATCAGGCCGACCGCGAGCTGCACCTTGCCCTTGAGCGAGCTCTGGTTGAACTGCTTGACGAAGTTGATGAGGTCGCCGCCGGCGTGCATCGAGCCGATGACCTTCGGGCTGCCCTCGCCGGCCTTGGTGATGAAGGTGGCGAAGTTGTCGCTCGGGAAGGGCGACGCGATCGACTGTCCGACGGTGCCGCCGTTCTTGGTGACCTCGGCGCTGAACGACTTGTTCATGTCCTGGCCGAAGGCGTAGTCGGGGTAGACGATGTTCCAGCTCGTCCCGCCCTCCTTGGTGATGGTGCCGGCCGTGCCGCGCGCGAGGACGGCGGTGTTGTAGGCCCAGTGGAAGGTGTACTTGTTGCAGCTCGCGCCGGTCAGGGCCGTCGTGCCCGCACCGATGTTGATGTAGAGCTTCTTCTTGTTCTTGGCCTGCGTGGCGACGGCGAGGGCCGCGGCCGAGTTGGGCACGTCGAGGATGATGTCGGCCTTCTGGCGGTCGTACATCTCCTGCGCCTTGGAGTTGGCGATGTCGGCCTTGTTCTGGTGGTCGGCCGTGACGACCTCGATGTCCTTGGCGACGGCCTTGTCGCCGTACTTCGCCTTGTAGTCCGCGATCGCCATCTCGATGGCGACCTTGCTGTTGGGACCGGACAGGTCCTTGTAGACGCCCGACTGGTCGTTGAGCAGGCCGATGACGACCTTGTCGTCGGTCAGCTTGCTCGAGCCGCCGGACTGGGGGCCGCCGGCCCCTCCGCACGCGGCGAGCGCGAGCGACGCGGTCGCGGCGATGGCGACGGTGCCCTGGACTGTCCTGCTACGCATGTCCCCTCCTGGGGTTGTGACGAGATGTGACGGTGCTGACGGGGTGGGGCGGTGTGACGGGATGACGCAAGGGCGTCGTGGTCGTGGCGTGGTCGTGTCGTGGTCGTGGCGTGGTCGTGGTGCGCCCGGCGGGTGCTGCGGCCGGGACGTGGGCGGGGGCTACATCCCGAGGTAGGTGAGCAGCTCTCCCTCGCGGGCCCTGAAGTCGTCGTTGCCGAGGTGCTCGACGACCTTGCCCTGGGCGAGCAGGTAGTGCCGGTCCGCGACCGTCGAGGCGAACGCGACGTTCTGCTCGACGAGGAGGACGCCGACGCCCTGGCCCTTGATCTCGCGGATGATCTCGCCGATGCGCTGGACGATGACCGGGGCCAGGCCCTCGCTCGGCTCGTCGAGCAGCAGGAGCCGCGAGCCCATCCGCAGCACGCGGGCCATCGCGAGCATCTGCTGCTCGCCGCCCGACAGCTTCGTGCCCGGGAAGTCACGGCGCTCGTGGAGCACGGGGAAGAATTCGTAGACCCGCTCGAGGGACCAGGCGTCCGCGTGGACGACCGGCGGCAGCAGGAGGTTCTCGGCGACGGTGAGGCTGGCGTAGATGCCGCGGTCGTCCGGGACCCAGCCGATGCCGGCCCGGGCGCGGGCGTCGGCCGACCGCTTGGCGAGGTCGGACCCGTCGAGCGTGATCGAGCCCTCGATCTGCCGGTGCAGCCCCATGACCGAGCGCAGCAGAGTCGTCTTGCCGGCCCCGTTGCGCCCGACGAGGGTGACGACCTCACCGGGGGCCACGTCGATGCTGACGTCGGTGAGGACGCGGGCCTCGCCGTACCAGGCGGAGAGCCCGGACACCTCGAGCATCCGTGCGGCGCCGCGCCGGGGGCTCGCGGGCTCAGGCGCACCGGCGCGGTCGGGCGCCGGCTGCTCCGTCGTCGTCGTGGCGGTCGTGTCGTCACTCATGGGCTGCTCCGAGGTATGCCGTGATGACCCGCTCGTCGGCGCGCACCTGCTCGTAGGGTCCCTCCGCGAGCACCTGCCCCGACTGGAGCACGGTGACGCGGTCCGCGAGCGATCCGACGACGTGCATGTTGTGGTCGACGAAGACGACGGTGCGCCCCTCGGCGAGCTGCTTGACGAGGGCGATGGTGCGGTCGACGTCCTCGATCCCCATGCCGGCGGTCGGCTCGTCGAGGAGCAGCAGCTTGGGGTCGAGGGCCATGGCGATCGCAAGCTCGAGCGCGCGCTTCTGGCCGTAGGCCAGCGACGACGCCGGTGCCCCGGCGCGGTCGGCGAGGCCGACCTGCTCGAGCAGCTCCATGGCGCGGTCCTTGAACGTGGCCATGCGGGTGACCGAGCGCCACCACTGCTTGCCCATGCCGGTCGGGCTGGCCAGGGCCAGCTCGAGGTGCTCGCGCAGGGTCATCGCCTCGAAGAGGCTCGTGATCTGGAAGGAGCGCGCGATGCCGAGCGGCGCGATCTGCTCCGGCGCCTTGCCGGTGATGTCCTGACCGTCGAAGAGCACGGCGCCGGACGTCGGGGCCAGGAAGCCGGTGAGGAGGTTGAAGAGCGTGGTCTTGCCCGCACCGTTGGGTCCGACGAGCGCGTGGACGGTGCCGCGGGCGACCGTGAGGTCGACCTCCGAGACGGCCCGGAAACCACGGAACTCCTTGGTCAGGGCCCTGGTCTCGAGCAACGGGGTACCCGTCAAGACCTGCACCTCCTCGTGCGTCGCGCTCGGGTGAGCGTGGTGTCGGGCCGAGCCGGTCGGTGTGACTGGCTGGCGACGACTCCGGAAAGTCCGGGAAACTTCGGCAAAGCCTAGGAGGGCTGCACGCCGAAAGGACGGTGGGGACCCACACACCTGACGCGGTTCTGTGGGCTCGCGACACATGCGAGCCGGCCGCCGGACCCCGCGGGGGCGGGCGCGCTCACGCCGGCTCGACGGAGTGCGAGCAGCCCCGACGGGGTCGTGCTGCGCGGGTCAGTCAGGGCGCACCCGTCTCGAGCAGGCGGCGGAAGCCGTCCTCGTCGAGGATCGTCAGACCCAGCTCCTCGGCCTTGGCCGCCTTGGACCCGGCGTTGGCGCCGATGACGACGAAGTCGGTCTTCTTCGACACCGAGCCGGAGGCCTTGCCGCCTCGGCTGATGATGGCCTCCTTCGTCTCGTCACGGGAGAAGCCCTCGAGCGAGCCGGTGACGACGACGGTCTTGCCCTCGAGCGTGCGCTCGACGGACTCGTCGACCTCGTCGGCCATCCGGACGCCGGCGTCGGCCCACTTGCGCACGATCTCCTGGTGCCAGTCGACCTCGAACCACGCGGTGACGGCTTCGGCGATGACCCCGCCCACACCCTCGGCCTGGGCGAGCTCCTCGGTCGTCGCCGATCGGATCGCCTCCATCGAGCCGAAGTGGGTCGCCAGCGCCCGGGCCGCCGTGGGTCCGACGTGCCGGATCGAGAGGGCCACGACCACCCGCCACAGCGGCTGGCTCTTGGCCTTCTCGAGCTCGGCGAGCAGCTTGTCGCCACCGGCCGAGAGCACGCGCCCGCCGACGACGGTCTCGTCGGGGTCGGTCTTCTTGGCGGCCCTCGTGTAGAGCGGGACCCGCGCGAGCTTCTCGCGGGTGATGCCGTACTCCCCCGCGTGGGGGCTGTCGGCGGACGGCGCGAAGAGGTCACCCTCGTCCGTGATGATCCCTGACTCGAGCAGCGCGATGGAGCCCTCCCAGCCCAGCGCCTCGATGTCGAGCCCGCCGCGGGCGGCGAGCGCGAAGACCCGCTCGCGCAGCTGGCTCGGGCACGAGCGGGTGTTGGGACAGCGGATGTCCTTGTCGCCCTCCTTCTCGGGGGCGAGCGGGGTGCCGCAGGCCGGGCAGTCCGTCGGCATGACGAACGCGCGCTCGGTGCCGTCGCGCAGGTCGACGACGGGACCGACGATCTCGGGGATGACGTCGCCCGCCTTGCGCAGCACGACGGTGTCGCCGATGAGCACGCCCTTGCGCTCGACCTCGTACGCGTTGTGCAGCGTCGCGTTCTCGACCGTGGACCCGGCGACGACGACGGGCTCCATGACGCCGTAGGGGGTGACCCGACCGGTGCGCCCGACGTTGACCCGGATGTCGAGCAGCTTGGTGTTGACCTCCTCGGGCGGGTACTTGAAGGCGATGGCCCACCGGGGCGCACGGGAGGTGGCACCGAGCTGGCGCTGCAGGGGCACCTCGTCGACCTTGACGACGATCCCGTCGATCTCGTGCGAGCGGTCGTGGCGGTGCTCGCCGTGGTAGGTGACGAACTCCTGGACGGCGGCGATGTCGTCGAGCACGCGCACCTCGTCGGAGGTCGGCAGCCCCCAGCCGCGGAGGGCGGCATACCCCTCGCTCTGTCGCTCGATGTCGAAGCCCCGGCGCGCCCCGATGCCGTGGACGAGCATCCGCAGCGGGCGGGTGGCGGTGACCTTGGGGTCCTTCTGGCGCAGCGAGCCCGCCGCGGCGTTGCGGGGGTTGGCGAAGGGCGCCTTGCCCGCCTCGACGAGGCTCGCGTTGAGGTCGGCGAACGCCGCCGTCGGGAAGAACACCTCCCCGCGGATCTCGACGAGGTCGGGAACGTCGTCGCCCGCGAGCCGCTCGGGGATGCCCTCGATGGTCCGGACGTTGTTGGTGACGTCCTCGCCCGTGCGGCCGTCGCCGCGGGTCAGGGCGCGCACGAGGCGGCCCTGCTCGTAGAGCAGGTTGATGGCGAGGCCGTCGATCTTCAGCTCGGTGAGGAAGTGGGCGCCCGCCCCGACCTCGCGCTCGACGCGCTCGGCCCACGTCTGCAGCTCCTCGAAGGAGAAGGCGTTGTCGAGGCTCAGCATCCGCTCGACGTGGTCGACCGTCTCGAAGCCGGTCGCGAACGACGCGCCCCCGACGTTCTGGGTCGGGCTCTCGGGGGTGCGCAGGGACGGGTGCTCGTCCTCGATGGCGTTGAGCCGCCGGATCAGCGCGTCGTACTCGCCGTCGCTGATCGTCGGCGCGTCCTTGACGTGGTAGGCGAACTGCGCCGCGGCGGCCTGCTCGGCGAGCTCGGCCCACTCCTGGTGGACCTCGGTCGGGACGTCGTCGGTGACGGGCGTGGGGCCGCTGCTCTCGCTCACCCGCTCATCCTGCCAGCCGGTTCCGACGGTCACCGCCCGATGACACTCCTCACGTGGCGGCGGGTCTGTTCACCGGGCGACCCAGCAGTGACAATGGGCCGGAGCCCGCCCCCTGCGAAGGAGCAGAGATGACCAACCTCGCCGCCAACCTCACCGCCACCGCGGCACGCGTCCCCGACAAGGTGGGCATCAAGCTCGACCAGGTCGAGCTGTCGTGGTCGGCGCTGCACCGCGCGGCGGCGGCCGTGGCCGGCCAGCTGCGCGCGGCGGGACTCGAGCCCGGCGACCGGGTCTCGCTCATCCTCCCCAACGTGCCGGCCTACCCCGTCGCCTTCTACGGCACCCTGCTCGCGGGCGGCGTCGTCGTGCCGATGAACCCGCTGCTCAAGTCCGGCGAGATCCAGTACTTCTACGAGGACAGCGGGGCCCGCTTCAGCTTCGTGTGGCCGGACTTCGCCGACGAGGCCGGGAAGGCGGCGGCCGAGACCGGGACCCGCCTCGTCGTGTGCGGCCCGATGGGGCCGGCCGACGGCCAGTTCGACGCGTCCGAGACGGCGGGCCCTCCGGTGCTCGAGCCGGTCGAGCGCGCCGACGACGACACCGCCGTGATCCTCTACACGAGCGGCACCACCGGCAAGCCCAAGGGCGCCGAGCTGACGCACTTCAACCTCCACCGCAACGCCGAGCGCTCGGCCACCGACATCATGGAGATCACCGAGGACGACGTCATCATGGGCTGCCTGCCCCTCTTCCACGTCTTCGGCCTCACGTGCGGGCTCAACACGTCGGTCCAGCGCGGCGCGACCCTATCGCTCATCCCCCGGTTCGACCCGGCCAAGGCCATCGAGGTCCTCGGCCGCGACCACGTCACGATCTTCCAGGGCGTCCCGACGATGTATGCCGCGATCCTCAACCACCCGAACGCCGACGAGGCCGACACGAGCAGCCTGCGCACGTGCGCCTCGGGAGGCTCGGCGATGCCCGAGGCGGTCATGAAGGCCTTCGAGGAGAAGTTCCACTGCCAGATCCTCGAGGGCTACGGCCTGTCCGAGACCTCCCCCGTCGCCTCGTTCAACATGCCCGACAAGCCCACGAAGCCGGGCACCATCGGCCGCGCCATCCCGGGCTGCGAGATGAAGCTCGTCGACCTCGAGGGCAACGACACCCCGGCGGGCGAGATCGGCGAGATCGCGATCCGCGGCGAGAACATCATGAAGGGCTACTGGAACCGGCCCGAGGCCACGAAGGAGGCCATCCCCGACGGGTGGTTCCGCTCGGGCGACCTCGCGACCGTCGACGACGAGGGCTACTACACGATCGTGGACCGCAAGAAGGACATGATCATCCGCGGCGGCCTGAACGTCTACCCGCGCGAGGTCGAGGAGGTGCTCTACACGCATCCCGACGTGCTCGAGGCCGCGGTGGTGGGCGTCCCCGACGACCTCATGGGCGAGGAGGTCGGTGCCGCCGTCGTGCTGCGCCCCGGCTCGACGGCGACGCTCGAGGACGTCCAGGGCTACGTCAAGGAGCGCCTGGCGGCCTACAAGTACCCCCGCCGCATCTGGTCGCTCGACGAGCTGCCGAAGGGCCCCACCGGCAAGATCCTGCGCCGCGAGGTGCGTCCGCGGACGACGTCCTGACGCGCCGCCAAACCCTGCGACACGCAGGGGTTTGGACTCGCCGTACGTTTTGGCGTATTGCGCGGCATCGGTGACACTGGAGCAGGGTCACTATCGACGTGCCGCACCCCGTCCCGCCCTGGGACGCCCGGCGTCACGTCTGCGAAGGGTATTCACGCGTGAAGTTGAGCATCCGTTCCGCCGCAGTCTCGGGGATGGCCGTCCTGGCCATGCTCGGCGTCACGGCCTGCAATGCAACTGCCACGGCCGAGAACGGCAAGCCCGCGGGCTCCTCGTCGGCGACCGCTGGTGGCACGACGTCGGCGGCACCCACGCCGACCACCGACCCGGTGGTCTTCAAGACGACCCCGGGCGACGAGTCCGAGGACGTCTCCGTCGACACGCGGGTCACCGCCTCGGCCGAGAAGGGCACGCTCAAGAAGGCCTCGCTCTCGTACAAGAGCAAGAAGGGCAACCGCGTCCCGGTCGACGGCACCCTCGAGGGCGGCACGTGGACCGCGTCCGACCTGCTCGAGCCCGGCGTCAAGTACACCCTCGACCTCACGGCCGAGGACTCCGACGGAAAGACCACCGAGTCGACGCAGACGTTCCGCACCGCGAACCTCACGCTCGACGACCAGGTCTACGTCGCCGTCTCCCCGCGTGACGGAGGCACCGTCGGCATCGGCATGCCGGTCGTCGTCCGCTTCGACCTCCCGGTCGTCGACAAGGCGAGCTTCGAGAAGCACATGAAGGTGACCTCGACCCCCGCCCAGGCCGGGTCCTGGTACTGGCTCAGCTCGCGCGAGGCGCACTGGCGTCCCAAGACGTACTGGAAGGCCGGCACCAAGGTGCACGTCGAGGCCAACCTCAACGGCGTGCCCGCCGGCGGCAACCGTTACGGCCAGATGAGCCGCACGTCGGACTTCACGATCGGCCGCGCCGTCGTGGCCAAGGTCAACCTCAAGACGGACCAGCTGGACGTCTTCATCGACGGCAAGTGGGTCAAGCGCATCCCCGTCACCGGTGGTCGTCCGGGCTTCGTCACCCGCTCGGGTGTCAAGGTCATCATGGACAAGCAGACCAACATCACGATGCGTGCCGAGACCATCGGCCTGAAGAAGGACGACCCGAACTACTACGCCGACACCCCGGTGAAGTACGCCATGCGTGTCACGAACTCCGGTGAGTTCCTCCACACGGCGCCGTGGTCGGTCGCCGACCAGGGCAAGCGCAACGTCAGCCACGGCTGCACGGGCATGAGCGATGCCAACGGCCAGTGGCTCTTCGGTCAGATGCGGATCGGCGACGTCGTCGAGACGACGGGAACCAACCGTCCGATGACGATGGGCAACGGCTACTCGGACTGGAACCTCAGCTGGGCCAGGTGGAGCGCGGGCTCCGCGCTCTGAGCTGACCACCGAGCTCACCGAGCAGGGCCGGCCACCCTTAGGGGTGGCCGGCCCTGCTGTTCGGGGCTGGGAGCCCGTCGGCGACCGTCAGCCGGCGCTGCGCTCCTCGAGCTCGCGGGCGGTCTCCACGGCTGCTCGCTGCACGGCCCTCGCGACCTCCGGTGACCCCGTGGCGAGGCCACAGGCGGGCGTCACGACGACGTCCGCGAGCGACCGGAGCGGCAGGCCGGTCCGCGTCCACGCCCCGACGAGGTCGGCAGCCAGGTCCTGCGGTCGCGTCCGGCTCCCGTCGGTGGGCACGGCGCCGGCATGGAGGCGTATGCCGTCCTCGACCGCGACGGCGACGCCCTCCCACTCGCGGGGGCGCAGCAGGGAGGTGTCGAGCGACAGCGTGGTCGGCGCGGTGGCACGCAGGAGTGGCAGCGGCGGGTTGGCCGCACAGCAGTGCACGACCGTCTCGCCGTCGTGTGCGCGGAGCACCGTCATCAGGCCGGCCGCGGCCACCTGGGGGTCGAGGCTCGGCAGACGGCCGAAGCCCGACGAGGTCGGCAGCCGGCCCGCGAGCACGGTGGGCAGGCTGGGCTCGTCCACCTGGAGCACGACCTGCGCCCCGGGGACGAGGCTGCGCACCGCAGCGACGTGGAGGCGTACGCCCTCGGCGAGCGACTCGACGAGGTCACGGCTGGCGCCGTCGTCGACGATGACGCGCTCGCCGCGCGAGAGCCAGACGTTGGCAGCCAGGGTCCACGGCCCGACGACCTGGAGCTTGAGCGCCCCGGTGTGCCCGTCGAAGGCCTCGGCGAGCTCGTCGAGGTCCTCGCGGAGCATCGCCGCCGTGCGCGACGCGTCACGTCCGGGACGGTCGACGAGCCGCCAGCCGACGGGCTGGAGGTCGACGGGCAGCTCGACGAGCAGGCCCGCCGTGCGGCCCACCATGTCGGCGCCCGGCCCCCGCGCGGGAAGCTCCGGGAGGTAGGGCACGTGGCCGTCCAGGATCTCGCGCACCTGCCGCACCGCGTCGCGCACCGAGGTGCCGGGCCAGGAGCCGATGCCGGTAGCGAGAGTCACCGCGCCAGCCTAGGCGCACGCGGCGCGGCTCCGGGACGGCGAGGGGGCTAGAGCAGGACCCCCGAGCCGTCGCCCCGCTCGAAGCGCACCGGCAGCCCGGGTCCGATCGCCGCGACGATGCGGGCGCGAACGTCTGCCACGTCCGGGCCGCGCTGCGCCGCGATGTCCTCGAAGGTCCCCGAGACGGGCACGACCCGGATCACGAGGCCCCCGGTCCAGGGTTCGGGCCCGAGGCCGGTGATTCTCGGCTCCGCGTCCATGAGCGGCCTGATGGCGTCCATCGCCGAGAGCTGGTCGGCGAGCGAGTACGGCACCTCGACGAGGTGGACGGTGCCGGGGTGCCGCCCAGCGAGCTCGACCGCCTTCGCCCGGGCCGCGCCCCGCTCGGCGGTGAGGTAGATGTCGGCGCCGGACCCGTCGCTGCACAGCGCCACGCCCGCCACCTCGTGCGGGTAGGCGTTGCCGACCTCCTGGAGCGCGTTGGCGACGCCGGCGGCCCCGGTCCCCGGAGGCCCTCCGGCCCAGACCGGCCGGCCGTGCCCGTCGACGTCCAGACACGAGGTCGTCACCGGGACGCTTGTCAGGGCCGCGGCACCCGGGCCGGAGGGGTGGCCGCACGCCGACACCGCGAGCACAGCGCCCATGACGACGCCGGTCCGCACCCACACCCCCGCAACGCTCCCCCGTCTGCGCTCCATGGGGACAGTGTGCGACGCTTCCGCCGCCTGCGGGTCCGGTTCGGGATCCGAGTGCGTGAGGGGCAGCAAGCAGCGGTACCGGTCGGCGAGTGGCCGCGGCAGTAGCGTGGTGCCGGTGCGCCGCCATGACTTCTCGGGACCCGCCGACCTGCGAGCGATGCAAGGCCACGCCTCGCGGCTCTGGACACCCGATTCGCGCTTTCACCCCGGTCAGCTCGCGTGGAGCCGCTACTACCGGCCGGTCGACCCGATGGGCCTCGACGACGGCGAGGCCATCGCTTTCTGGACCGACGGCGGCGAGGTGGTCGGCTTCGGTTGGGCCGAGGCACCCGACTGGCTCGAGCTCCAGGTCGACCCGGCGCGGCCCGACGTCGCCGAAGCGGTCGTCGACTGGTTCGAGGAGGTCAGCGACGCGCGGACTCAGGCGGCCCTCGTCATGGAGGGAGACGTCGCCGAGCAGGCCCTCGCCGCAGCAGGATTCGAACCGCGCACCGACGAGCCCTTCTTCACGCACCACGTGCTCGACCTCGCCGACCTACCGCCGGTGCCCGACGTCCCGGGCTACACCTTCCGCCACGTCGAGCGGCACGAGGCCCGCACCCGCGCCGCCGTCCACGCCGCCTCGTGGTCCGACGTCGGTCCGTCGAAGGTCGACGAGCGGGCCTACGAGCAGCTCATGGCTGCCTGGCCCTACCGCCACGACCTCGACTGGGTCGCCGTCGACGCCGACGACACCATGGTGGCCTCGGCCCTCGTGTGGCTCGACCCTGCCCACGCTGCGGGTCTCGTCGAGCCGGTGGGGTGTGTGCCCGAGCACCGTGGTCGCGGACTCGCGGGCGCCGTGACGCTCGCAGCTCTGCACCGGGCGGCCGAGGTGGGCGCGTCTGTCGCACAGGTGAGCCCGCGCGGCGACGACGACTATCCGGGTCCGCAGCGTCTCTACCGCGCCCTGGGCTTCCGGCCGCGCGCCCGCACCGTCACGTGGACCCGGTCGCTGGACTGAGGTCGTCTCCCGGCGACCCGACGGGGGCTCGCTCGAGTCGGGACGCGGAGATCGTGGCCGAGCCGACGACCCGCGTCCCCTCGTAGAGCACGACGGACTGTCCCGGCGCGACGCCGCGGACGCGGCCCTCGAGCCGCACCTCGACGCGGTCGCCGTCGGCCCAGGCCGTCGCGGCATACTCCTCGCCGTGGGCGCGCACCTGCGCGCCGACGTGCACGACGCCCTCGGGCGCCGGGCCGCACCAGCGGGCATGGTCGCCGGTGATCGCGTTGACGCCGAGCAGGTCGGCGGCGCCGACGACCACCTGGTTGGTCTCGGGGCGGACCTCGACGACGTAGCGCGGCTCGCCGTCGGCGGCGGGCCGGGAGAGCGCGAGCCCGCGGCGCTGCCCGACCGTGTAGGCGAAGGCCCCGGCGTGCCGGCCGACGACCTCGCCGGACGTGTCGACGATGTCCCCGGGGGCTTCCCCGAGCTCGCGGGTGAGCCACCCTCGGGTGTCGCCGTCGGCGATGAAGCAGATGTCGTGGCTGTCGGGCTTCCTGGCGATGAAGAAGCCCCGCTCGGCCGCCTCCTCGCGGATGCGCGGCTTGGTCGTGTCACCGAGCGGGAAGAACGAGTGGGCCAGCTGGTCGGCGTCGAGCACCCCGAGGACGTAGCTCTGGTCCTTGGCCATGTCGACGGCGCGGTGCAGCTCGCGCCGCACTCCCCCGTGAGCGTCCTCGGCCTCGACGACCTGGGCGTAGTGGCCCGTCGCCACCGCGTCGAAGCCGAGGGCCAGGGCCTTGTCGAGCAGCGCGGCGAACTTGATCTTCTCGTTGCAGCGCAGGCACGGGTTGGGCGTGCGCCCGGCGGCGTACTCGGCGCGGAAGTCGTCGACGACGTCGCGCTTGAAGCGGGCCGCCATGTCCCAGACGTAGAAGGGGATCCCGAGCACGTCGGCCACCCGGCGCGCGTCGCCGGCGTCCTCGATGGTGCAGCAGCCGCGCGCCGACTCGCGCAGCGTCGCTGCGCTCTGGCTCAGGGCGAGGTGGACGCCGACGACCTCGTGGCCGGCGTCGAGCATGCGGGCGGCGGCGACCGCCGAGTCGACGCCACCGCTCATCGCCGCCACGACCCTCACGACGCGGTCGCCTCCCGCGCACGGCGCGCGCGCTCGATGGCAGCGGGCAGCGCGTCGACGAACGTGTCGACGTCGGCCTGGGTCGAGGTGTGCCCGAGCGTCAGGCGCAGGGCGCCCCGGGCGTCGCTCTCGGCGACCCCCATCGCGAGCAGCACGTGGCTGGGCTGCGGCACGCCGGCCTGGCACGCCGACCCCGTCGAGCAGGAGACACCGGCAGCGTCGAGCAGGTAGAGCAGGGAGTCACCGTCACACCCGGGCACGAGCAGGTGCACGTTGCCGGGGAGCCGGCTCACGCCGTCGCCACGGTGCCAGACACCGGACGGCCGGATGTCAGGGGAGATCGCCATGGCGCGCTCGATGAGGTCGTCGCGCAGGGCGACGAGCCGGGCCGACTCGGCCTCGATCGAGGCCGTGGCCTCGGTGAGCGCGGTGGCGAAGCCGACGATGGCCGGGGTGTCGAGGGTGCCGGAGCGCACCTGCCGCTCCTGTCCGCCACCGTGCGTCAGCGGGACGAGCCTCGCGTCACGACGCAGCACGAGGGCGCCGACGCCGATGGGGCCGCCGAGCTTGTGCGCGGTCACCGACATGAGGTCGGCGCCGCTCGCCTCGAAGTCGACGGCCACGTGCCCGGCCGCCTGCACGGCGTCGGTGTGGAACGGCACCCCGAACTCGTGCGCCACGTCGGCGATGGCACGGACGTCCTGGACGGCCCCGACCTCGTTGTTGGCCCACATCACCGAGACGAGGGCGACCGAGTCGGGGTCGGACTCGATGGCGGCGCGCACGGTCGCGGGCTCGACGACCCCGTCTGGGGTGCACTCGAGCCAGGTGACCTTGGCGCCCTCGTGCGCGACGAGGAAGTCGACGCAGTCGAGCACGGCGTGGTGCTCCGTCGCGCCGACGAGGAGCCGGACGCGAGCAGGGTCGCGGTCTCGGCGAGCCCAGTAGGTGCCCTTGACGGCGAGGTTGTCCGACTCCGTGCCGCCCGAGGTGAAGACGATCTCGGAGGGTCGCGCACCGAGGCAGCGGGCGATCCGCTCGCGCGACTCCTCGACGGCCCGGCGAGCGGCGCGACCCGTGCGGTGCAGGGACGAGGCGTTGCCCACGACCGCCAGCTGCTCCGTCATCGCCGCGAGGGCGGCGGGGAGCATCGGCGTGGTCGCCGCATGGTCGAGATAGGCAGTCACCCACCGATTCTAGGACTCCTTGACACCCCGGCCGGACGGGCTCAGGGCGACGCGTCCACCCACCCCCGTGGGCGACGGCATGTGCCGGCCCGCCGGCTACCCGTGCGTAACCTCACACCGCGCCCCCTCGTTGGTCAGTCACGTCGCCACCCTCCACTGACGTGGGGTGGCCCAGCAGAGAGGGATCTCATGCGATTGACCGCCTCACGCCGCCTCCGTCTCGGAGCGGTCACCGTGGCAGCAGCCACCGCCCTGACCTCGGCCACCGTCGCCGCCGCCTCGCCGGCCTCGTCCGGTCCGCAGTCCGCGCCGTCCGGCGCCGCTGCCGGCGTGCTGGGCACCGGCCAGGCCCGCGCACCGTTGTCGACGTGGCTCGCACAGCACTGGTCGACCCTGTCGGCCGTCACGCCGACGACCGTGCTCGTCCACGCGACGGACATCGGGGCCGCGCGCCGTGCCGCCACCGCGTCCGGGCTCACGGTCCGCGACACCTACGACAAGATCGGTGTCGTCGTCGCGGCCGGGCTCCCCGTGCAGATCGACGCCGTGCGCTCCGTCCCCGGCGTCACGTACGTCGAGGGCAACCAGCCCATCGACATGTTCCTGTCGACGTCCAACACGGCCACCCGCGGCTCCGAGGCCAGGGCGACCCTCACGGGGGCGAACGGCAAGGCCCTCGACGGTTCCGGTGTGAGCGTGGCCGTCATCGACTCCGGCGTCGACCCGACGCACCCGTTCCTCCAGAACGCCGACGGCACCTCGGCCGTCGTGAAGAACCTCAAGATGGTGTGCGACCCACTCGAGCTGCTCCCCTGCCAGCCCGTCGACGCCGGCAGCCTCAACACCGACCTGCTCGCTGCGGGCGGCCACGGCATGCACGTCTCCGGCATCGTCGCCGGGCGCGACGTCACCCTGTCCGACGGCACGAGGATGCACGGGGCCGCACCCGGTGCGAGCATCGTCAGCCTGAGCACCGGGGCCGTGCTGCTCATCGTCGGCGCCGACTCGGCGCTCAACTGGGTCCTCGAGCACCACGCCGCGCCCTGCGGAGCGGGCGTCCCGGCCAGCACGTGCCCGCCGATCAAGGTCACGAGCAACTCCTACGGGCCGACGGGCGGCGGCGAGTTCGACCCGAACTCGGCGACGGTCAAGCTCCAGCGTGCGCTCGTCAGCGAGGGCGTCGTCTCGGTCTGGGCCAACGGCAACGACGGCGGAGACGGCTCCGCGAACCTCTCCAACCCTCCCGGCCAGGACCCGACGGGCGGCATCATCTCCGTCGCGTCGTACAACGACCAGGACACGGGCACCCGCAACGGCACGGTCAGCGACTTCAGCTCGCGCGGCCGCTCGGGGCAGTTCGCGAGCTACCCCGACATCTCGGCCCCGGGTGAGGGCATCACGTCGTCGTGCCGCATCTACCTGCCGATCTGCACGACGGGCGGCGACCCGCGCGACAACGGCGACTACAACACGATCAGCGGCACCTCGATGGCGACGCCGCACATCTCGGGCATCGTGGCCCAGCTCTTCCAGGCCAACCCGAGCGCGACGCCGGCCCAGGTCGAGGCCGTCATCAAGGCGACGGCCTGGAAGTACGCCGACGGAGCCGCCTACGTCAGCGACCCGGCCGGCAACGGCACGACGTCGTTCGACAAGGGTCACGGCCTCGTCGACGTCGTCGCGGCGGCCACCGCGATCCGTCCCTGACGCCGGGCGCAGCAGCACCACCTGCGCGACCCGTCCACCCCACCTGTGGGGCCGGTCTGCCTATGATCGGCCCCATGGGTGGCAGGCACGAGGGCACCGGCGGCAGCCGGCTGCGTGCTCCCGCCGCCCACCGGGCCGTCGCGGCCCTGGCCTGTCCCGTCATCGGCTACTTCGTGGCCCGACTGCTCGTACGGCTCGTCCCGTCCCTGCCCGCGACGATCACGTATGCCGTGTGCCTGGCCCTCGCGCTGGCGCTCGGCTGGCGCGCGTGGTCGGCCCGCATCGACCTCGGGACGAAGAGCCTGCGCGTGCACAACACGCTCGCGACGACGACGATCGACCGTCGCGACGTCCGCCGCGTGTCGTCGAGCGGGCGCCTCGAGTGGCGCCGCGGCCAGGGTCGTCCCGTGCGCCTGCCGTCGGAGGCGCTGCGCGGCGCGTGGTGGACCCTCGGGACGGGACGTGCGGCATACGCCTTCAACCGGCAGCGGCTCGAGAGCTGGATCCGGCTGTCGTCGCGGGTCGACCTCGACTCCGAGGCTGCCTGAGAGCCGGCCGGTCGACGTGCTCGCACGACAGCGACCCCCGACCGTGCTGGTCGGGGGTCGCTGTCGTGCGGCGCCGGGCACCGGCCCGACGGGGCGGTCAGTCCTTGGCGGCCGTGATCGCCTCGGTCGCCTGCGGGAGGACGGTGAAGAGGTCACCCACGACGCCGAAGTCGACGAGCTCGAAGATCGGGGCCTCGTTGTCCTTGTTGACGGCCACGATCGTCTTGGACGTCTGCATGCCGGCGCGGTGCTGGATGGCACCGGAGATGCCGCACGCGACGTAGAGCTGCGGGCTCACCTGCTTGCCGGTCTGGCCGACCTGCGAGGTGTGGGGGTACCACCCGGCGTCGACCGCGGCACGCGAGGCACCGACAGCAGCACCGAGCGAGTCGGCGAACTCCTCGACCTTGGAGAAGTCACCGCCGGTGCCGCGGCCACCGGAGACCACGATGGCGGCCTCGGTCAGCTCGGGGCGCCCGGTGGCCTGCTTCGGCTTGGACTCGGTGATCTTCGCGCCCTTGGCGGCGTCGGACGGGGTGAAGTCGACGACCTCGTCGGCGGCCGCACCGGCGACCTCCTCGGGGGTGGCCGAGTTGGGCTTGACGGCGACGATGGGCGTGCCCTTCGTGACCGTGGCCGACACGGTGTAGGAGCCGGCGAAGACCGACTGCGTCGTCGCGACGCCACCGTCGGCGGCCTGGACGTCGACGGCGTCGGTGATGAGGCCCGACTCGGTCTTGACGGCGAGGCGTGCGGCGATCTCCTTGCCCTCCGGCGAGGACGGCACGAGGACCGCGGCCGGGGACGCCGAGGAGACGAGCTGGGCGAGCAGCTCGGCCTGCGGGACGACGAGGTGCTCGAGCACCTCGGGCGACTCGACGCGGTAGATCTTCTCGGCGCCGAAGCGGGCGAGGGTCTCCTTGGCGGCGTCGAATCCGGAGCCGACGAAGACGGCGGACGGCTCACCGAGGCGGCGGGCGATCGTCAGCAGCTCGGACGTGGTCTTGCGGACCTTGCCCTCGACGTGGTCGACGAGCACGAGTACTTCAGCCATGGTGCGGATCTCCTTTGCTGGCTGGGAAGGTCAGGGGCAGGTCAGACGAACTTGCGCTCGGTGAGGAAGGCGGCGAGCTTGCTGCCGCCGTCGCCCTCGTCGGCGACGATCTCGCCCTGCGAGCGCGGCGGGCGCGCGGCGAAGGACTCGACCTTCGTCCAGGCGGCGTCGAGGCCGACCTGCGTGGCGTCCACGCCGAGGTCGGCGAGGCTCCACTGCTCGACGGGCTTCTTCTTTGCGGCCATGATCCCCTTGAAGGAGGGGTAGCGCGGCTCGTTGATCTGGTCGGTGACCGACACGAGGGCCGGCAGCGTGGCCGTGATCGTCTGGGTGGAGGCGTCACCGTCACGGCGGATCGTGGCCGTGGTGCCCTCGACGCTCAGCTCGGACGCGAACGTCACGGCCGGCAGGCCGAGTCGCTCGGCGAGCATCGCGGGCACGACACCCATGGTGCCGTCGGTCGAGGCCATGCCGGTGACGACGAGGTCGACGTCCCCGATCTTCTTGATGGCCTCGGCGAGGACGAGGGAGGTCGCGATGGCGTCGGAGCCGTGGATGGCGGCGTCGTTGACGTGCACACCCTTGTCGGCGCCCATCTGCAGGGCCTTCTTGATGGCGTCGGCGGCGGCGTCGGGGCCCACCGTCAGGACGGTGACCTCACCCTCGCCGGCCTCGACGATCTTGAGGGCCTCCTCGACCGCGTACTCGTCGAGCTCCGACAGCAGGCCGTCGACGTTCTCGCGGTCGGTCGTGTTGTCAGATGCGTTGAACGTGCGCTCGGCCTGGGCGTCCGGCACGTACTTGACACAGACGACGATGTTCATGGGTGAACGTCCTCTTCCGTTGCTGGTGGTGGTGCTCATGGAACTGCCGGAGGTCGCTCCGGCACTGCCGTCCATCCTCTCACTGAGCGCCCGCTCAGCCCGCACGCCTCTGGCGTGACGCTCACCACCAGACCCCGTGCGTATGCCGCCCGTCTCGTCCGCGCGCACGGGCGTGCCTGTCGGGTGGGCTCGGACGAGGCAAAACCGGTTGTCGAGGGTTGCCGGGCCTGCGGAGGATGGGCGCCATGTCCTCCGCCTCCGCCGCCCCGTCCACGCGCCACCGGGTCGCCCTCGTCACCGGGGTCGGCAGGCGTCGTTCGATCGGCTCCGAGCTCGCCGTCGGGCTCGCAGCGGACGGCTGGGACCTCGCCCTCGGCCACTGGCAGCCCTACGACGAGCGACTCGGCTACGAGCGAGGCGCCGACGACCCGGCGGCCGTCGCCGACGAGTGCCGGGCCCTGGGTAGCCGCGTCGAGATCCTGCCCGGCGACCTCGCGGACCCCGCTGTCCCCGAGGCCCTCGTTGCCGCGGCGACGGAGCGGCTCGGACCCGTGACCGGCCTCGTCATGTCGCACTGCGAGTCGGTCGACAGCGGGATCCTCACGACCTCGCTCGAGAGCTGGGAGCGGCACTACGCCGTCAACGCCCGTGCGACGTGGCTCCTCATCCGCGCCTTCGCCGGGCGGCTCCCCGAGCAGGCGCCGGGTGGACCCGCGGCCGCGCACGTCGTGGCCCTGACGAGCGACCACACGGCGCACAACCTGCCCTACGGCTCGAGCAAGGGGGCCCTGGACCGCATCGTCATCGCGGCGGCGATCGAGCTGGCCGCCCGCGGGGTGCGTGCCAACGTCATCAACCCCGGCCCGATCGACACGGGCTGGATGGACGACCGGATCCGGGCGCTCGGCGCCGCCGACACCCCGGCGGGCCGGCTCGGCACACCCCGCGACACGGCCGACCTTGTGCGCTTCCTGCTCTCGGAGCAGGGCGGTTGGATCAACGGCCAGCTCCTGCTCAGCAACGGCGGCTTCAAGACCTCCTGAGGCGCACCCGGCCGCGGCGCACGGACGCCGCCGGACGGCATACGGAATCGCACTCGCCGGGGCGCCGCGGCCCCCAAAACGTCGGCCTACGACCCGTTCAGGCCGCCTTGCGCGCCGCGGCCCCCGAACCGTCGGGCCCACGACCCGATCACGCCCCACTTGCGCGCCACGGCCCCCGAACCGTCGGGCCCACGACCGGATCAGGCACCCCTTGGGCGCCGCGGCCCCCGAACCCGTCAGGCGGGGTCGACGTCGGCGGTCTCGAGGACGTGGAAGGCCGGCTCCTCGTAGGGGTGCGCGGCCCGGAGCGCGGCGACGACGTCGGCCCGGAGCGCCCGGTCGAGGACGAGCTCGACGCGGTTCTCGGGGACCCTCTCGAGGTCGCCGACCGTGCCGATCGTCGGCGCCGCGCCGGCGACCGGTCGGAACTGTCCCGTGCCACGGGTGACGAAGGCGCACTCGCGGTAGTCGCCGACCGTCCCGGCCCCGGCGGCGAAGAGCGCCTGGAGCACCGCGTCGGTGTCACCGACCGGGACGTAGACGACGAGGACGTCGAGGGGCCCGCGGCCCGGCTCGGCGGTCACGGCAGGGTCCTGCCGAGCTCCCGCGGACGCCCGAGGCGGACCCACCGGCACGGGTGCCGCGGGTCCGCCTCGAGCGGTGCACGGGTGAGGGTCATCGACCCTCGAACTGCGCCTTGCCGGGTCCGTGCTCGACGAACGAGGACATGCCGATCTCCCGGTCCTTCGTCGCGAAGAGCGAGGCGAACAGCAGGCGCTCGATCTCGAGCCCGGTCTCGAGGTCGACCTCGAGACCACGGTCGATGGCCTCCTTGGCGGCGCGGACGGCATACGACGCTGCGCCGACGAAGGTCGACGCCCACTCCCGGGAGGCGGTGTAGACGTCGGCGGCCGGCACGACCTTGTCGGCGAGGCCGATGGCGAGCGCCTCCTGGGCGTCGACGAAGCGGCCGCTGAAGATGATCTCCTTGGCGCGCGAGGCTCCGACGAGACGCGAGAGGCGCTGCGTGCCGCCGGCCCCGGGGATGATGCCGAGCAGGATCTCGGGCTGGCCGAGCTTGGCGTCGTCGGCGACGACACGGAAGTCGCACGCGAGCGCCAGCTCGCAGCCGCCGCCGAGCGCATAACCGGTGATCGCGGCGATGACCGGCTTGGGGATGCGCGCCACGGCGCTGATCGAGCTCATGAGCGGACCGGAGCGCTCGACCATGTCGGTGTACGACATCGTCTGCATCTCCTTGATGTCCGCGCCCGCGGCGAAGACCCGCTCACCGCCGTAGACGATGACGGCCTTGACGTCGGTGCGCGCGGTCGCCTCGGCGGCGGCCTCGCGGATCTCCTCCTGGACCTGGACGTTGAGGGCGTTCATCTTCGGCCGGTCGAGACGGATCGTGCCGACGCCGTCCTCGACCTCGAGCCGGACGAACTCGCCCATCAGGCGTCGCCGGGAGCGGGCGCGTCGTCCATCGGCAGCCAGGACTGGAAGAAGAAGCCGACGCTCTGGAGGATGTGGTTGACCGACAGCGGCACGAGGATGTCGAGGTCGGCGTTGGGGGTCACGACGTGCTCGGCCGAGACGACGAGGCTCTCCTGGACGAGCGAGAGCTTGACGATGTTGAGCTGCATCGTCAGGTCGTTGCAGCGGGCGAGGCGCTCGTTGCGGTCGGACGAGACGGGCTCGGCCAGCTGCCACTGGCCGAAGAAACGGACGAGGGCGAGGTCACCCTCGGCGATGCGGGCGAAGAGCGTCGTGCTCGTGCCCTGGTCGTCGACGATGGCGAACTCGAGGTCGCCGTCACCGTCGATGCTGGCCTCGATGCCGAGGCCCTTGAGCACGTCGAGGATGCGGTCGCGCACGGGCGCGTCACTGACGGGGGCTCCGTTGGGGCCGGCGTCGGGCGCGCTCGGCATGAAGTTGGGCAGCGAAGTCGGATCGGTCATGCGCCAACCGTAACGAGCCTGCGCGACGAGGTCGATCCGGCCCGGGGGTGCGATCGGCCACCCCCTACGCTCGGACACATGTGCCCGCCCCCTCCCGCGACGCCAGACCTGCCTCCCGAGCACGGGGTCCGGCTCACCGCCGAAGGAGCCCAGTTCTCCGTCTACGCCGGCCATGCCCGGGCCGTCGAGGTCTGCCTCTTCGACACCGCCGCCGACGGCTCCGAGACCGAGCGCCGGGTGCCGCTGCGCCACCGGGCGCACGGCACGTGGTTCGACACCGTGCCCGGGGTCGGGGCCGGGCAGCGCTACGGCTTCCGCGTCGACGGCGACTGGGACCCGGACCGGTCCCTGCTGCACAACCCCGCCAAGCTGCTCCTCGACCCCTACGCCCGGGCCGTCGAGGGCGGGGTCCGGCTCGACCCGGCCGTCTACGCCCACCGCGTCGGCCCGGACCTGCGCGGTGACCTCTGGGTGCGGGACGACCGCGACTCGGCGCCGCACATGCCCCGCTGCGTCATCGTCGAGGACGAGTTCGACTGGGGCGCAGACGAGTTCCCCCGGCGTTCACTCACCGAGTCGCTCATCTACGAGGTCCACGTCAAGAACGCCACCCGGCTGCACCCGGGCGTCCCCGAGGAGCTCAGGGGGACGTATGCCGGCCTCGCCCACCCCGCGTTCGTCGACCACCTGCTCGGGCTGGGTGTCACCGCCGTCGAGCTCCTGCCCGTGCACACCTTCACGCACGAGCCCGACCTCGTGCTGCGCGGGCTGACGAACCACTGGGGCTACAACACGCTCGGGTTCTTCTCCCCGCACGCCGCCTACGCGTCGACGGCGGACCCACAGGGCGCCCTCGACGAGTTCAAGACGATGGTCAAGGACCTCCACGCGGCCGGCATCGAGGTCCTCCTCGACGTCGTCTACAACCACACGGCCGAGAACGCCCGCGAGGGGATGACGCTCTCGTGGCGCGGGCTCGACCAGCGGGCGTACTACCGCGTCGACGGCCGGGGCCGCGACATCGACGTCACCGGGTGCGGCAACACCCTCGACCTGACGCACCCCGTCGTCGCCAGGATGGTCCTCGACTCCCTCCGGTACTGGGTGCAGGAGTGCCACGTCGACGGCTTCCGCTTCGACCTCGCCGTCGCCCTCGGTCGCGGCAAGGACGACGGCTACGACCGCGACCACCCGTTCCTCGTGGCCCTGCGCACCGACCCCGTCCTGTCCCGCGCCAAGCTCGTGGCCGAGCCGTGGGACCTCGGCATCCACGGATGGCGCACGGGCCAGTTCCCGCCTCCGTTCTCGGAGTGGAACGACCGCTACCGCGACGCGACGCGCACCTTCTGGCTGCGCGACCTCGCGGCCTCCGCCTCGGGGGGTGTGGGCCACGGAGTCCGCGAGCTGGCGACCCGCCTGGCCGGGTCGCAGGACCTCTTCGACCGCCACGACCGCGGCGCCATCGCCTCCGTCAACTTCGTGACGGCCCACGACGGCTTCACGCTCGCCGACCTCACGACCTACGACACGAAGCACAACGGCGCCAACGGCCACAGCGGCGCCGACGGCTCCAACGACAACCGGTCGTGGAACCACGGGGTCGAGGGTCGCACCGACGACCCCGCCGTCACGACGGCGCGGCGCCGCTCGATCCGCAACCTGCTCGGCACGCTCCTGCTGTCGACCGGCGTGCCGATGCTCAACGCCGGTGACGAGGTGGGCCGCAGCCAACGCGGCAACAACAACCCCTACTCCCAGGACAACGAGATCAGCTGGATGTCGTGGGACCTCGAGCCCTGGCAGGACGACCTCCTCGACACGACGCGGCACCTCGTCCGACTGCGGCACGAACACCCCGTGCTCCGGCAACGGGCGTTCTTCTCCGGCAGGCAGATCCATGCCGACGGCTCGACCGACCTCGCCTGGTTCGCGGCCGACGGACACCCCATGGGCGACCGCTGGGACGGCCCTGCAGCCCACGTCCTGCAGGGCCTCTACGACGGGGCGCGCCTCTCCCAGCGGTCGGTGCTCATCGCCGTCAACGGGTCGGCGCACCCGGTCGAGGTCACCCTGCCGACGGCACCGGGAGCCACGGCCTACGAGCTGCTCTGGGACAGCGCCGAGGAGCGGCCCGCTCCCCCGTCGGACGCCATCGCCGCCGGCGTCCCCGTCATGATGGGTGCGGCCTCGATGCGTGTCTGGCGCTCGACCGCCGGCTGAGGTCGAGACCCCGCCACACGGCATACGCCCTCTGACGACGAGAGCCCGGACCCCACGAGGGGTCCGGGCTCTCGGTCAACGAGCCTCAGGCGTTGCGCGCGAGTCCCAGCTCGGCCGGGCCGGCGAGCCCGGGGTGCTTCGGGACGACGCGGACGCTGTAGCCGAACGACCCGGTGCGGCGCAGCGGCTGCGAGCCGGCGAACTGGTGCCGGCCGTCGGCGTAGGACTCGACGAGGGCGAGCGGGGCGACCTCCATGCCCCACAGCTCGTCGACGTCGTTGACGTGCCCGTGGACGAGCTGCACCTCGACGTCGTCGGGGGTGAGCCCGTCGAGGGCGACGTAGGCGCGCAGGTCGAGGACGTCGCCGATCTGCGGCGAGTCCGACAGGCCCGAGGGCTCGACGTGCTCGACCTTGACCTTGGTCCAGGCGGTGCGGATCTTCGTCTTGTAGGCGGCGAGGTCCTTGGCACCGGCGAACTCCGACCCGGACACCGAGCGACCGGCTCCGGCCGCGGGGCTGTAGAGCTGCTCCGTGTAGTCCTGCACCATGCGGCTCGCGAGCACCTTCGGGCCGAGCGTCTTGAGGGTGTGGGTCATCATGGCGATCCACCCCTGCGGCAGCCCCGCGGCGTCCCGGTCGTAGAACTTCGCGGCGACGTCGTTCTCGATGAGGTCGTAGAGCGCCGAGGCCTCGATGTCGTCACGCCGGTCGGCGTCCTCGACGCCGTCGGCGGTCGGGATCGCCCAGCCGTTGCGACCGTCGAACCACTCGTCCCACCAGCCGTCGAGGATCGAGAGGTTGAGGCCGCCGTTGAGAGCCGCCTTCATGCCCGACGTGCCGCACGCCTCGAACGGGCGCAGCGGGTTGTTGAGCCAGACGTCGCAGCCCGGGTAGAGGTGCTGGGCCATCGCGATGTCGTAGTTGGGCAGGAACACGATCCGGTGACGCACCTCGGGGTCGTCCGCGAAGCGGACCATCTCCTGGATGAGGCGCTTGCCCGTCTCGTCGGCCGGGTGCGACTTGCCGGCGATGACGAGCTGCACCGGACGCTCCGGGTGGAGCAGGAGGCGCTTGAGCCGCTCGGGGTCGCGCAGCATCAGGGTGAGGCGCTTGTAGGTCGGCACGCGCCGGGCGAAGCCGATCGTCAGCACGTCGGGGTCGAGGATGTCCTCGACCCAGCCGAGCTCGGCGTCGCTCGCGCCACGCTTCTGCCACGAGGCCTTGACGCGACGTCGGGCGTCGGCGACGAGCTTCTCGCGCATGACGCGCTTGGTCGACCACACGGCGTCGGCGGGCACCTCGTCGATGCGCTCCCAGGCGTTCTCGCCGGAGATGTCGGTCGTGCCGAGGTGCTTGCGGGCGACGTCGTAGACGGCCCGGTCGACCCACGTCGGGGCGTGGACACCGTTGGTGATGCTGGAGATCGGGACCTCGACGTCGTCGAAGCCCGGCCACAGGCCGTCGAACATCTCGCGGCTCACGACGCCGTGGAGCTGGGACACACCGTTGGCGCGCTGCGCGAGACGCAGGCCCATGACGGCCATGTTGAAGATGCCCGGCTGGCCGCCCTCGTAGTCCTCGGCGCCGAGGGCGAGCAGGCGCTCGACCGGCACTCCGGGGATGGCGTTGGCGCCGCCGAAGAAGAGGTTGATCTTCGCGGCGTCGAAGCGGTCGATGCCAGCGGGCACGGGCGTGTGGGTCGTGAAGACCGTCGCGGCGCGCACGGCCTCGAGAGCCTCGTCGAAGGTCAGGCCGTGGTCGCGGACCAGCTCGGTGATGCGCTCGACGCCGAGGAAGCCGGCGTGGCCCTCGTTGGTGTGGTAGACCTCCGGCGTCGGGTCGCCGGACAGTCGGGACCACAGACGCAGGGCGCGCACGCCACCGATGCCGAGGAGCAGCTCCTGCTCGAGGCGGGTGTCGCCGCCACCGCCGTACAGCGACTCGGTGACCTTGCGGGTCTGCTCGTCGTTGCCGGGCACGTCGGAGTCGAGGAGCAGCAGGGGCACGCGGCCGACCTGCGCCTTCCAGACGTGGGCGTGCAGCTGGCGGCCCGCGGGCAGGCTCACGGTGACGACGGCGGGCGTGCCGTCCTCCTCGCGCAGCAGCGACAGCGGGAGGCCGTCGGGGTCGAGGACGGGGTAGGTCTCGACCTGCCACCCGTCGCGGTTGAGCGACTGCTTGAAGTAGCCGGTCTTGTAGAAGAGGCCGACGCCGACGATCGGCACGCCGAGGTCCGACGCGGTCTTGAGGTGGTCACCGGCGAGGATGCCGAGGCCGCCGGAGTACTGCGGCAGCACGGACGTGATGCCGAACTCCGGGCTGAAGTACGCGATGGCGGCCGGGGCGGCCTTGCCGGCGGCCTCCTGCTCGCGGCTCCACGACTGGTACCAGCGCTCGTCGGAGAGGTAGTGGTGCAGGTCCTCGTTGGCGGCCACGACGCTGCCGACGAACTCGTCGTCGGCGGCCAGCGCGGCCAGCTCGTCGGAGGACAGGCGGGAGAGGAGCTTGACGGGGTCCTCACCGGCCTGGGCCCACTTGCGGGCGCTGATGCTCTCGAACAGGTCGCGGGTCGGCGGGTGCCAGGACCAGCGCAGGTTGCTCGCGAGGACGCCGAGTCCCTCGATGCGGCTCGGCAGGACGGTACGGACGCTGAAGCGACGGATGGCCTTCACAAGGGGACAGCATAGGGGTCGCGATGACGGCTTCTTGCAACCCTTGCAGCGAGGTTTCACCCATCGGACGGGGCCTCGGCGCGTCATGGGCCAAACGCTGCAACTTCGATACGGTCGATCACGTGACTGGCTCAGCGAAGAAGCCCCGTTCCAGCAAGCCGAACCGCGTGCGCAGCGCCGCTCCCCCAGCTCCACGACGCGACGATGCCACCCCGACCGCAGACACCGCGTTCGTCGACGACACCGAGGCAGGAGCCGTCCACCTCGCCCCCGACCACCCCGTGAGCGCCCCGCCGACCGTCGAGGGTATGCCGGGTGACGCGCTTCCGATGGGACGCATCCCCGTGAGCGACGTCCGTCCGCTCGTCGACGGCGGGACCCGCCCGGCGAAGTCGGTCGTCGGCGAGGAGTTCACCGTCCGGGCCAAGGTCTTCCGCGAGGGCCACGACGCGGTCAACGCGACCGCCGTGCTCACCGACCCCGACGGCACCGACCACTACTTCGCCATGCACAGCGTCAACCCCGGCCTGTCCGAGTGGGCTGCCACCGTCGTGGCCGACCGCGAGGGCTGGTGGACCTACCGCGTCGAGGGCTGGTCCGACCCCTACGCGACGTGGGTGCACGACGCCGGCATCAAGATCGCCGCCGGCGTCGACGAGGACCTCATGTGCGCCGAGGGCGTCCGCGTGCTCGAGCGGTTCGCCGCGGCCGTCCGAGGCCTCGGCGTCGACGCCTCCGAGATCGACAAGGGCGTCGTCGCCCTGGGCGACAACCGGGCCCCTGCCGCGCACCGCTTCGGCGCGGCCACGTCACCGGAGATCACCGGCCTGGCGGCCCTCGTGCCGCTGCGGGAGTTCGTGTCGGCATCACCGGCGTACTCCCTGCTCGTCGAGCGCGAGCGCGCGCTCTACGGCGCCTGGTACGAGATCTTCCCCCGGTCCGAGGGCGCCCACCGCGACGAGAAGACGGGCGAGTGGGTCTCGGGGACCTTCCGGTCCGCGGCCGAGCGGCTACCCGCCATCGCCGACATGGGCTTCGACGTCGTCTACCTGACGCCGATCCACCCGATCGGCACGACGGCCCGCAAGGGTCGCAACAACTCGCTCACGGCCCAGCCCGGCGACCCCGGATCCCCTTATGCCATCGGTTCGCCCGACGGTGGGCACGACGCGATCCATCCCGACCTCGGCACGTTCGAGGACTTCGACCACTTCGTCGCCGAGACGCGACGGCTCGGCATGGAGGTCGCCCTCGACATCGCGCTGCAGGCCTCCCCCGACCACCCGTGGGTCCAGACCCACCCGGACCTCTTCACGACGCGGGCCGACGGCACCATCGCCTACGCCGAGAACCCGCCGAAGAAGTACCAGGACATCTACCCGCTCAACTTCGACAACGACCCGGCCGGGTCCTACGCCGAGGTACGCCGGGTCATCCAGGTGTGGCTCGACCACGGGGTCCGCATCTTCCGCGTCGACAACCCCCACACCAAGCCGGTCGCCTTCTGGCAGTGGCTCATCGCCGATGTCGCGCAGGACCACCCCGACACCATCTGGCTGTCCGAGGCCTTCACGAAGCCGGCGATGATGCACCACCTCGCCAAGGCCGGCTTCCAGCAGAGCTACACCTACTACGCGTGGCGCAACGCGAAGTGGGAGCTCGAGGAGTACGGCACCGAGCTCGCCGGGGAGGACACCGGGTCGGCGTACATGCGACCCGCGTTCTGGCCGACGACGCACGACATCCTCACCCCCTACATGCAGTACGGCGGACCGACCGCGTGGAAGCTCCGCGCGGCCGTCGCGGCCACCATGTCGCCGACCTACGGCATCTACGCCGGCTACGAGCTCATGGAGCACGTCGCCCGCCCCGGCGCCGAGGAGCAGATCGACAACGAGAAGTACGAGTACAAGGACCGCCAGTGGTATCTCTACGAGCCGGGCGGCCCCCTCGAGAGCCGATCGCTCGCCTGGTACCTCAAGCGGCTCAACGACATCCGCGGCTGGCACCCCGCGCTGCACTGGCTGCGCAACCTGCGCTTCCACGCCGCCGACGACGAGAACGTCATGGTCTTCAGCAAGTCCCGTGTCGTCGACCGGGCCACGGGTGAGCGCGACACCGTCCTCGTCATCGCCAACCTCGACCCGCACGCCACGCGTGAGACGTGGGTGCACCTCGACATGGAGGCACTGGGTATGGCCACGTGGTCGACGTTCGACGCACACGACCACATCACCAACCAGACGTGGGAGTGGCGCCAGGACAACTTCGTCCGGCTCGGCCCCGACTCCGAACCCGTCCACATCATCCACGTGAGGAGCCACTGACGCATGCAGGGCCTCAACCTGTCCCAGCCCGGCCTCAAGCACGACCCGCAGTGGTTCAAGAAGGCGGTCTTCTACGAGGTGCTCGTCCGCGCCTTCGCCGACTCGAAGGGCTCCGGCGCCGGTGACTTCACCGGTCTCATCAACCGGCTCGACTACCTCCAGTGGCTCGGGGTCGACTGCCTCTGGCTGCCGCCCTTCTACGCGTCACCGCTGCGCGACGGTGGCTACGACATCGCCGACTACAAGGCGGTCCTGCCCGAGTTCGGCACGCTGCCGGAGTTCACCGAGCTCGTCTCGCAGGCCCATGCCCGCGGCATCCGCATCGTCACCGACTTCGTCATGAACCACACGAGCGACCAGCACCCGTGGTTCCAGGCGAGCCGTGCCGAGCCCGACGGCCCCTACGGCGACTTCTACGTCTGGTCCGACACCGACGACGGCTACGACGACGCGCGCATCATCTTCGTCGACACCGAGGTGTCGAACTGGACCTTCGACCCGGTCCGCCGGCAGTTCTTCTGGCACCGCTTCTTCAGCCACCAGCCCGACCTCAACTTCGAGAACGAGGCCGTGCAGGAGGCGATGTTCGACATCGTGCGCTTCTGGATGGACCTCGGCATCGACGGCTTCCGCCTCGACGCGGTCCCCTACCTCTTCGAGGAGGAGGGCACCAACTGCGAGAACCTCCCGAGGACGCACGAGTTCCTCGCCAAGCTGCGCGCCATGGTCGATGCCGAGTACCCCGGCCGGATCCTGCTCGCGGAGGCGAACCAGCCGCCCGCCGAGGTCGTCGACTACTTCGGCACCGAGGAGGCGCCGGAGTGCCAGATGTGCTTCCACTTCCCGGTCATGCCCCGGCTCTACTACTCGCTCCGCGAGGAGACCGCCGCCCCGATCATCGACGTGCTGGCGGACACGCCGGCCATCCCGTCGGGCACCCAGTGGGGCACGTTCCTGCGCAACCACGACGAGCTGACGCTCGAGATGGTCACGCCCGAGGAGCGCGCCGCGATGTACGGCTGGTACGCCCCCGACCCGCGCATGCGTGCGAACGTCGGGATCCGCCGCCGCCTCGCTCCCCTCCTCGACAACTCACGGCCCGAGATCGAGCTCATCCACGCGCTCATCCTCTCGCTGCCGGGGTCGCCGTGCCTCTACTACGGCGACGAGATCGGCATGGGCGACAACATCTGGCTCACCGACCGCGACGCGGTGCGCACGCCGATGCAGTGGACCCCCGACCGCAACGCCGGCTTCTCGAGCGTCGACCCGGGCAAGCTCTACCTGCCCGTCATCAGCAGCCTCGTCTACCACTACAACAACATCAACGTCGAGGCGCAGATGGCCTCCTCGGCCTCGCTCCTGCACTGGGTGCGCGGCATGCTCCAGATCCGCGGGCGCCACCCCGTCTTCGGGCTCGGCGACTTCACGATCGTCGAGGCCGACAACGAGGCCATCCTCGCCTTCACGCGCACGATGGAGGCCGACGGCAACGAGCCCGGCGAGGCCGTGCTCTGCGTCAACAACCTCTCGAGCCGTCCCCAGGCGGCGACGATCCAGCTCCCGGAGGAGCTCGCCGGACGTGAGCTCATCGACCTCTTCGGCGGCAGCGGCTTCCCGTGGGTGGCGGGCGACGGCCGCGTCACCCTGACGCTCGGCTCGCGCGACTTCTTCTGGCTCCGCCTGCGGGGCGGGGAGGACCGCGGCTGATGGCCATCGTGCACAAGGGCGCGACGATCGTGCCGACCAAGACCGAGATGGTCACCGAGTGGATGCCGCACCAGCGGTGGTACCACGGCAAGGGCCACGTGCCGCAGCTGCGCCGCGTCGGCGGGTTCCGCTTCGAGGACCCCGAGGGCGAGGTGGGCTGCGAGACGCTGCTCCTCGCCGACGAGGCCGTGGCCCCGGCCGTCGTCTACCAGGTCCCCCTCACCTACCGCTCGGCCCCTCTGGAGGGCGCCGAACACGCGCTGCTCGGCACGATGGAGCACAGCGTCCTCGGCACGCGGTGGGTCTACGACGGACCGCACGACCCGGTCTACGTCAGCCAGCTCATGGCGACGATCCTCGGCGGCGGCGTCTCCGACGAGGCGCAGGCCTCGGTCGGCAGCAACGCGCTCGCCACGGGCTCCTCGACCGGCCACGCCGACGGGTCGGTGTCGTCGTCGACCGTGCTCAGGGGCGAGCAGTCCAACACGTCGGTGATCTGCCGCATGACCACTCCCCACGGCGGCCCGGCCGAGCCGGTCATCGTCAAGGTCTTCCGCACCCTCCAGGACGGCGAGAACCCCGACGTCGTCGTCCAGTCCGCGCTGACCCAGGAGGGCTCGGACCGCGTCCCGATGGCCATCGGCCACCTCTCCGGTTCCTGGGACGGCCCGTCCGACGCCGCCCCCATGCACGGCCACCTCGCCTTCGCGCAGGAGTTCATCCCCGGGGTCGAGGACGCGTGGCGGGTCGCCCTCGTGGCCGCCGCGTCGGGCACGGACTTCACCGACCGTGCCCGTGACCTCGGCGTCGTCACGGCCCAGATCCACACCGCGCTCGCGCACGCCCTCGGCACCCACGAGGTGACGCCCGAGGCGCGAGAGGCCGTCGTCGCGTCGATGCGCCAGCGGTATGCCGCCGCCGTGGCCCTCGTGCCCGACCTCGCCTCGCGCTCGGCCGCCGTCGAGCGGGTCGTCGCGTCCGTGCGCGACGTGCACTGGCCGTCGCTGCAGCGGATCCACGGCGACTACCACCTCGGCCAGGTGCTCGACGTGCCCGAGCGCGGGTGGGTGGCCCTCGACTTCGAGGGCGAGCCGCTGCGCCCGCTCGCCGAACGCGTACTCCCCGATCTCACGGCGCGCGACGTCGCCGGGATGCTGCGCTCCTTCGACTACGCCGCGGGCTCCGTGGCGCTGGCCGAGTCGCCGGTGGACGCGACCGCCTGGGCGGCAGCCTGCCGGGCCGCCTTCCTCGACGGGTACGCCTCCGTCGCAGGGGCGCCCGACGCCGACGCGCAGGCACTGACTCGCGCGCTCGAGCTCGACAAGGCGCTCTACGAGGTTGTCTACGAGGCCCGCAACCGGCCCTCGTGGCTGCCGATCCCGCTCGGCGCCGTCGAGCGACTCACCACCGAGGAAGGCACGCCATGACCACCGAGACCGCCCACGGTCCCTCCCTCGACGACGCCGCCATCACGGCCTTCCTCCAGGGCCGCAACGGCCAGCCGCACGACCTGCTCGGCCACCACGTCGGCCCCGGCGGCCTGACGATCACGGCATACCGCCCCTTCGCGACCCGGGTCGGCGCCCGGATCGACTCGGGCGAGCGGGTCGAGCTGCAGCACGTCCGCGACGGCATCTGGTCGATGACCTCGCCGGACTTCGGCACGACCCACGACTACCGCCTCCTCGTCGAGTACGGCGACGGCGTGGAGCACGAGCAGGACGACCCCTACCGCTTCGCCCCGACCCTCGGGGAGATCGACCGCCACCTCATCAACGAGGGGCGCCACGAGCAGCTGTGGACCGTGCTCGGCGCGCACGTGCGCCACTACCCCGGACCGCTCGGCGACGTCTGGGGGGTGTCCTTCGCGGTGTGGGCGCCCCGCGCACGGGCCGTCCACGTCATCGGCGACTTCAACGACTGGGACCGCCGCTCGCACCCGATGCGGGCACTCGGCGAGAGCGGCATCTGGGAGCTCTTCCTGCCCGGCGCCCAGGAGGGGATGAACTACCAGTTCGCCGTGCGCGGACCCGACGAGCTCGTCCGGCTCAAGAGCGACCCGATGGCGCGGATGACGGAGGTCGCGCCCAAGCAGGCGGCCATCGTCACCGAGACCCACTACGACTGGCGCGACGACGACTGGATGGAACGCCGCCGCACGAGCAACGCCCACGAGGGTCCGATGAGCATCTACGAGGTCCACCTCGGCTCGTGGCGCCAGGAGCTCGGCTACCGCGGTCTCGCCGAGCACCTCGTCAACTACGTGCGCGACCTCGGCTTCACGCACGTCGAGTTCCTGCCCGTCATGGAGCACCCGTACGTCCCGTCGTGGGGCTACCACGTGACCGGCTACTACGCCCCGAGCTCCCGCTGGGGCCGCCCCGACGACTTCCGCTTCCTCGTCGACGAGCTGCACCGGGCCGGCATCGGGGTCCTGCTCGACTGGGTGCCCGGCCACTTCGCCACCGACGAGTGGGCCCTGGCTCGCTTCGACGGCCTGCCGCTCTACGAGCACCCGGACCCCCGCAAGGGCTGGCACCCCGAGTGGGGCTCCAACATCTTCGACTACGGCCGGCCCGAGGTGCGCAACTTCCTCGTCGCCAACGCCATCTACTGGCTCGAGGAGTTCCACCTC
Organism: Terracoccus sp. 273MFTsu3.1; assembly: GCF_000383675.1. GTDB lineage: Bacteria > Actinomycetota > Actinomycetes > Actinomycetales > Dermatophilaceae > Terrabacter. The sequence goes on from NZ_KB911821.1 coordinate 407,661, forward strand.
GACGGCCTGCGCGTCGACGGCGTCGCCTCGATGCTCTACCTCGACTACGCCCGCGACGCCGGGGCCTGGGTGCCCAACAAGGACGGCGGGCGCGAGAACCTCGAGGCCGTCGAACTGCTCAAGGAGACGAACGGCACCGCGTACAAGCGCGTCGGCGGGATCGTCACGATCGCCGAGGAGTCGACGACGTGGCCGGGCGTCACGAAGCCGACCAACGAGGGCGGCCTCGGTTTCGGCTTCAAGTGGAACATGGGCTGGATGAACGACTCGCTGAAGTACCTCGGCGAGGAGCCGATCTACCGCAGCTACCACCACGGCAAGCTGACGTTCTCGCTCATGTACGCCTTCGACGAGAACTTCGTGCTGCCGATCAGCCACGACGAGGTCGTCCACGGCAAGGGCTCGCTGCTGCGCAAGTCGCGCGGCTCCCGCGAGGAGCAGGTCGCGACCCTCCGCGCCTTCCTCGCCTACCTCTGGTGCCACCCCGGCAAGCAGCTGCTCTTCATGGGCTGCGAGTTCGGCCAGGAGTCCGAGTGGTCCGAGGGCCGCAGCCTGGACTGGTGGCTGCTCGAGCAGCCGCTGCACTACCGCGTCCACAACCTCGTCAAGGACCTCAACGGCATCTACCGCGGCAACCGGGCGCTGTGGGAGCTCGACGCCGACCGCTCGGGCTTCGAGTGGCTCGAGGCCGACGACGCAGCCCACAACACGTTCTCGTGGCTGCGCTTCGGCAAGGGCGACCGGGCGACCGACGCCCCCGTCGTGGCGTGCGTCATGAACTTCAGCGGCGAGACGCAGCAGTCCTACCGCATCGGTCTTCCGCGCGGCGGCCGGTGGACGGTCGTCCTCGACACGGCCGGCTACCACCCGGACGCCCCGAGCAGCACCGGCATCGTCGTCGAGGCGCGCGAGGAGTCCTGGCACCAGCAGCCGTATGCCGCCGACCTCACCGTCCCGCGCCTGTCGACCGTCTGGCTCGTCCCCGTCGACGAGCCCTCCGTCCCGACCGTCGTGGCCGGGACCCTCGCGAGCAGCGACGCCGACCCGACCCCGAACGGAGACCCCTCATGACCCACCCGCGCGCCGGTCAGCCCGCCCAGGCCGAGGACCTCGTCGACGTCGACGCCCTCGTGGGGGCGTACTACGACCGGCACCCCGACGTCGACGACCCCGACCAGCAGGTCGCGTTCGGCACGTCTGGCCATCGCGGGTCGAGCCTGCGCACGGCGTTCAACGAGGACCACATCCTCGCCGCGACGCAGGCCATCGTCGACTACCGCGTCTCGCAGGGCTTCGACGGGCCGCTCTTCATCGGCCGCGACACGCATGCCCTGTCCGAGCCGGCCTGGCGCTCGGCGCTCGAGGTGCTCGTCGCCAACGGCGTGCAGGTGCTCGTCGACGACCGCGACGGGTTCACGCCGACCCCGGCCGTGTCCCACGCCATCCTCCGCGCCAACCGCGGGAAGGGCTCCGGGGCCACCGGACTGGCCGACGGCATCGTCGTCACGCCGTCCCACAACCCCCCGGCCGACGGCGGTTTCAAGTACAACCCGCCGCACGGCGGACCGGCCGACACCGACGCGACCTCGGTCATCGCCGAGCGCGCCAACGCCCTCATCCGCGGGGGGCTGCGCGAGGTCCGCCGCGTCGCCTTCGAGAGAGCGCGCAGCGAGGCCGGCTCCTACGACTTCATGGGCACCTACGTCGACGACCTGCCGAACGTCGTCGACCTCGCCCGGGTCCGCGAGGCCGGCATACGCATCGGAGCCGACCCGCTCGGCGGCGCGTCCGTCGCGTACTGGGGCGAGATCGGCGAGCGTCACGGGCTCGACCTCACCGTCGTCAACCCGCGCGTCGACCCGCAGTGGGCCTTCATGACCCTCGACTGGGACGGCAAGATCCGGATGGACTGCAGCTCCCCGTCCGCCATGGCCTCGCTCATCCACGCCAAGGACGCCTACGACATCTCGACGGGCAACGACGCCGACGCCGATCGGCACGGCATCGTCACGCCCGACGCCGGCCTCATGAACCCCAACCACTACCTCGCCGTCGCCATCCAGTACCTCTACGGCGGCGCCCGTCCGGGGTGGCCCGAGACCACCGCCATCGGCAAGACCCTCGTGTCCTCGTCGATGATCGACCGCGTCGCCTCCGACCTCGGACGCACGCTCCTCGAGGTCCCCGTGGGCTTCAAGTGGTTCGTGCCCGGGCTGCTCGACGGGTCGGTCGGGTTCGGCGGGGAGGAGTCCGCCGGAGCGAGCTTCCTGCGCCAGGACGGCACGGTGTGGTCGACCGACAAGGACGGCATCCTGCTCGCCCTCCTCGCGTCCGAGATCCTCGCGGCGACCGGCAGGACTCCCAGCCAGCACTACGCCGAGCTGACAGCGCGACACGGCGACCCGGCATACGCCCGCATCGACGCAGCGGCGTCGCGTGAGGAGAAGGCCAAGCTCGGCGCCCTCTCCCCCAGCGACGTGACGGCCGAGACCCTGGCGGGAGAGCCGATCACCGGCAAGCTGACCGAGGCCCCGGGCAACGGCGCCAAGATCGGTGGCCTCAAGGTGACGACCGAGAGCGCGTGGTTCGCCGCACGCCCGTCGGGCACCGAGGACGTCTACAAGATCTACGCCGAGTCCTTCCAGGGCGCCGAGCACCTCGCCCGCGTCCAGGCCGAGGCCAAGGACGTCGTGTCGGCGGCCCTCGGCGGATGAGCGAGCTCGACGAGTCCGGTCCGCGGGGCCGGCTGGTCCTCGTGACGGCGGCCCGGCCCCAGGCCCGGGCCGCCCTCGCATCGGCCGTGGCTGCTCGTCTCCACGGGGCGGTCGTCGTCGACGGCGCGGCACTCGAGGCAGCGGTCACGAGCGGCGCCGTCCCCGGGTGGGACGAGCCGCCGACGTCGGAGCAGCTGCGGAGGCGGCTGCTGCGCTGGTCGGCGGCCCTGGCCGTCGCCGAGACCTACCAGCTCGAGGGGCTCGACGCGGTCGTCGCCGAGGACGCGCTCGGGGACCGGCTCGAGGACTTCCTCGACCTCGTCGAGCCCGAGCCCGTCCACGTGGTCGTCGTCCGTGACGGCGCCGACCCTGCCACGCCGCACTGGGGCCTGTGGGTCGACGGCACGGACCCGGTCGGGGCCACGGCCGCCGACGTCGTCAGCCGGCTGGCCGACGCGCTCGTCGCCACGTCGGCCACCTGACACCCGACGGCACGCGACCGCACCCACACAGCACAGCGGGCCACCCTCCGACGTGGAGGACGGCCCGCTTCGTGTCGGGCCCTCAGAAGAGGGCGCTCATGAGCGACTTGCGTGCCTTCGCGACGCGCTCGTCGGTGACGCCGATGACCTCGAAGAGCTCGACGAGGTGCTCGCGTGCCTTGTTGCGGTCGGCGTCCGCCGTGACGCGCACCGTGTCGATGAGCCTCATGAAGGCGTCCTCGACGTGTCCCCCGAGCAGGTCGAGGTCGGCGACGAGGATCTGCGCGTCGACGTCGGTCGGTGCGGCGGCCGCAGCGGCACGGGCGGCCTGGAGGTCGGCGCCCTGGGTGCGCTGCAGCAGCCCGACCTGGGCGAGGCCGAGCTTGGCGTCGGTGTCGGCAGGGCTCTGGACGAGGGCCTCACGGTAGGCCGAGGCGGCTCCGTCGAGGTCACCCGCCTCGATGGCGTCGAAGGCCTTCTGGTGCAGCGGCGGCAGCGGCTGCTCCTGCTCGGCCTCGTCGGCCGATGCCTCGACGTCGTCCCCGACGGTGACGGTGCCGGTGACCCCGTGCTGGGCCGCGAGCTGGAGCACCTGGTCGATGACGGCCGTGACCTGGGCCTCGGGCTGCACGCCCTCGAACAGCGGCACGGGTTGGCTCTGCACGAAGGCGAAGCTCACCGGCACGGCCTGGACCTGGAAGGCCTGCAGGATCGTGGGGTTCGCGTCGACGTCGACGGTGACGAGCTGGAAGCGACCCGCGTAGCGGCGGGCCACCGAGCCCAAGGTCGTGACGAAGTCGGCCGACTCCTGCAGCCGCGGCGACCACAGCACCATGACGACGGGGTGCCGGTCGGACGCCGCGATGACGTCACGGATCGAGGCGTCAGTGCCCTCGATGACGAGGCCAGCACCGTCCGCGGAGGTGGAGGCCCCTGCGGATGCGGGGCCAGCCGGCTGGGCCGGACGCTTGAGCGATGACAGGTCGACGGCACCGCGAAGTGCTGCTGCGGTGAATGGCTGGTGACTCATAGATCAATCCTGCCTCACCGACCCGAGCCGGCGACGAGCTGGTCCGAAGCGGCGACGATGCGCGCCTGTCCGGACGCAGGGATGACGATGGCGACGATCTCGTTGGAGGTGAGGTTCGCCTCGGTCGTGATCTGCTTGATGCCGGTCAGGAGCGTCAGGTCCTTGGCCGGGGTGAGCTTGACGGGCGTCCGCATGGCGATGGCGTCGCTGCGCACGAGGTGGGCGAAGACGATGGCGCCGTTGCCGTCCTTGAGGCGCAGGCCGCCGATGACGCCCTTGGGCTCGTGCTCCTGGGTGAAGGCACCCTGGTTGTTGAGGGCCTGCGACTGCGCGCGCGCCGACTGGCGCAGCTGCTCCGAGAGCGGGTCGTCGGCCAGCACCTTGGTCGCCGTCGGGTCGGGGTACTTCACCGAGGCGGCGAACGCCTTGACGACGTCGTCGGGCTTGGCGCTCAGGCCCTTGCCGTCGGCGATGGCGGCAGAGCCGTCGCTCGTCGGGTCGAGGGCGTCGAGCTTGGCGTCCGGCAGCATCGGCGTGACCGCGGCCGCCTTGAACGGCGCACCGGACTGGCCACCGACGAGCAGCACGAGGACGGCCGCACCGGTCTTCTTCAGCGTCGTCTGGGCGAGGATCTGCGCGGGGGCGTCGCCGGCGCGGGACAGCGCGAGCACCTTGACGCCGGTCGTGGCGAGCTCGGCGTCGGCCTTCTCCGCGGCGGTGCGCCCGGGCAGCGTCTTGGCGTACGCGTTCGCCGACTGGAGCGCAGCGCCGACGAAGGCCTTGCTGCGAGCAGCCGCACCGGCGGCCGAGGCGTCGAGCGAGGCCGTCGCTGCGGCACCGACGGCCGAGGCGGCGGTCGTGTCAGCCGCGTCGGCCGCGACCACAGGAGTCGCCGAGACGCCGGTGCCGGCGGTGCCGTCGTCGGAGTTGCCGGTGCAGGCGGAGAGCATGGCAGCGCAGGCGAGCGCGGCGGCAAGAGCACGTCGACGAGTCGCGGTGCGGGGCATGGAAAAGCCTTTCGGTGACGCAAGGGGATCGGCCGAGCACGTTCGGCCGCGACCCACGATACGCACGGACCATGCCGCATCCCCAATCCGCGGGAACGGCTCGCCGAGGACATTTCCGGACACTCCTGACGCAGTTCGTGCAGCAACACGAGCCAATGTCAGACAGGTCACGCTCGGCAGCAACACCGCATGCCCGTTATGCGCAGATTGTCCTGCGCGCGTCAGGCGAGACGGCGGACCATCCGGATCTCCGGGGTGCCGGTCGGTGCGTGCACCTCGCGTCTGCCCTCGTCGACGAAGCCACGCCGCGTGTAGAAGGCCCGAGCCCTCGCGTTGCCCTCGATGACCCACAGGGTGGCCTCGCGGTCACCGAGGAGCTCGTCGACGAGCCGGTCGGCGACGCCTGTGCCACGGGCGTGCGGGGCGAGGTTGACGGCATACAGCTCCGAGTCGGTGGGTGCGTCCTCGTCACGGCTCGGGCCGGCACTGCCGAAGCCCGCGAGCCGGCCGCCCGGGTCCACGACCACGAGGGTGCGCTCCGGAGCGTCCGCCGGCAGGGCGACCCGCTCACGCCAGCGGTCCGCGCAGCGCTCGTCACTCAGCCCAGCGAGGTAGTCGGCCGGCATGAGGTCTGCGTACGCGTCGCGCCACGGCCATGTGCACGCGGCCGAGCTCGTCGCAGTCATCGGGCTCGAGCGGCCTGAGGCGCCAGTCCTGCTCAGTCACCCTGCTGACGGCCGAGCGCATCCTCGAGCCGCTCGAGCTTGCCGTCGAGCTCGCCCGTCCAGCCGGGACGGATGTCGGCCTTGAGCACGAGCCCGACACGTGGCGAGGTCTCCGCCAGCACGTCGCAGCACTGCTTCACGACAGCCATGCACTCGTCCCACTCCCCTTCGATCGTCGTGAACATCGCGTCGGTGCGGTGCGGCAGACCGGAGTCGCGCACGACGCGAATGGCTCGGGCGACGGCGTCGGACACGGACCCCGTGTCGTCGGCCGCGACGGTGGGAGCGACGGAGAAGGCGATCAGCATGACCTCACCGTATGCCGCCTCCGCCGTCGTCGCGCGAGCACCCCACCGCGCCGCTCGGCCTAGAAGGCCCTCTTCATCGTCAGCGCTTCCTCGATGATGGCGAAGCCCAGGTCCTTGTTGATCTGGACCATCCACGGGTTCTGCTCGTCGTTCATCGTCTGGACCGAACGCCGTTCTGGCGCAAGGCGGGCCAGCTCCTTGAGGTTCGCGACCTTGACGGCCATGCCGAGCCGGTGACCGCGGTGCTCGGGCAGCACGAGGGTGCCCCACTGGAAGACGACGTGCGGGTCCCCGGACGGGATGGAGAGGTCTGTGTAGGCCGCGACGACGCCGGACTCGCGGTGCACGGCGACCGCCGTGACCATCGTGCGACCGGTGTCGCGCAGGTGCTGCAGCAGCGTCTCGTAGTCGTCGACGGTCATCGACTCGGGCTCGAACTCGACGTCCCCCGTGGGGGCGTCGAGGATGAGGCGGTTCGATGCGTCGCAGACGCCCTGCCGCAGCTCGGCCGGCACGCCGTCGACGTGGACGGTGAGCTCGTAGAGGTCGCCCATCGCCTCCGCGGCACGACGCTCGTGCTCGGCCATGACCTCGGCCGCGACCGGGAGCGGGAGCGAGCGCACGATCTCGACGCTCGACACCGTGAAGCCACGGCGAAGGGCGAACTCGCGGTCCGCGTGCGACTCGCGGTCGCCCACCGGCACGAAGACCTCGGTCAGGAGCATCTCCCGGCCCGCTGCCCGGGCCTGCTGCTCCATCCAGTCGACGAGGGCGGTCCCCACGCCCTGCCGGCGGTGCTGCGGGTCGACCTCGAGGTGCGACCAGCACTTGTCCAGGTTGTCGCGCTCGGGGAAGAAGACGCGCGCCCAGCCGACGGGTGAGCCGTCGACGACCGCGACCGCGCTCTCCTCGCGCTCGCCGGGGAACGAGAAGCGCACCATCTTGAGGAACTCGCCCTCGGTGCGCTGGATCGGCTGGACGCGCGAGACGGACTCGCTGCGCGTGGCCACGCCGAAGAGCTCCTTGAGCATGACGTCGTCGTCATGGTCGAGCGGGATGATGTCCATCCCTCGACGGTGACACCGCGGCGTCCACGGCGCCATCCATTTACGTCCGCCGTCCGTTCCCCGCGTCCGTATGCCGCCTGCTCCCCACGCGTCCCCGCGCGCCCCGCGAGCGGCCCCCTCGACACAGCAAGCACGATCGCGTGCTCTCCGCACGCACGAGCCTGACCGACGACGCGCACTTCGTGTGTTCCGAGGCCCTGTGGACAGCGCGCTCGATGCTCCTCTACCGGTCGGCAGGCTGGCGTCGTGGATCTGGTGGTGGACGCGCTGTGGCGACTCGGTGGCGTCGCGACGCGCGCCGAGCTGCGCTCCTTCGTCTCGAAGGGGCGGCTCCGGCGAGCGGTGGCGGAGGGGCGTGTCCTGCGCCCGCGCCCGGGGCGATACCTGCTTCGCGACGTCGACGCGGCCACGGCTGTCGCGCACGAGCTGAGTGCCGTCGTCTCGCACCGCTCCGCAGCGCTCGCGCACGGCTGGAAGGTCAAGACGGTGCCGCCGACGCCGGAGATCACCGTGCCCCGTGGGCGCAAGATCGCGGCCGAGATCCGGCCGCGGGCGCGGATCTGGTCCTCCCTCATCGACCCTCGGGACGCGGCCGCGGGCGTCACGTCACCGGTTCGCACCGTGGTGGACTGCGCCCGTCATCTCCCCTTCGACGAGGCTCTCGCCATCGCCGACTCGGCGCTTCGGTCCCGTCGGGTGGCGGCCGGCGACCTCGCGACTGCGGCGCGGCAGGTCCGCGGCCCCGGACGACCGCGCGTGCTGCGCGTTCTCGCACACGCGTCGGGCAAGGCGGCCAACCCCTTCGAGTCCGTGCTGCGTGCCATCGCGCTCGACGTACCGGGCCTCGACCTCCGCCCCCAGGTCGGCATCGCCGTGGCCGGCGGTGAGCGGGTCACCCCGGATCTCGTCGACGTGGCCCTGGGAATCGTCGTCGAGGCGGACAGCCACGAGTTCCACACCGGCAGAGAACAGCTCGTCGTCGACTGCTGGCGATACGACGAGCTGACACTGGCCGACTGGGACGTCTACCGGTTCACCTACGAGCAGGTGATGCGGCGTCAGGGGTGGGTCGCCTCCGTGCTCCTCCGCGCCGAGGCGAAGGCCCGCGCGACACAGCAGCTCCACGCAGCTCTCAGGTCCTGAGCACGGGCTACACCGTCCGACCCGGCTTCATGTGTCGCGGTGAACACCGGGCCCGCGCCCGCCGCTCAGGGGCCGAGCTGCTCGACGAGACGGTCGGCGGCGGCATACGGGTCGGTGCGCCCGGCGATGACGTCACGCGCCAGCGCGGCGACACCCTCGTGACCACCGACGTGCCCGAGCCGGGCGCGCAGCGTCGTCAACGCGATCGTCTCGATCTCGTCGGCGACGCGACGTTCGCGGCGCCGTGCCAGCTCCCCGTTCTCCTCGACGAACGCCCGGTGCTTGTCGAGCGCCTCCATGACCTCGTCGATGCCGACCTTCTGTGCCGCAACGGTCTTCACGACCGGGGGCCGCCACAGCCCGGGCTCGGTGCGGTCGCCGAGCGAGATCATGTGGCGCAGGTCGCGGACCGTCGCGTCGGCGCCGTCGCGGTCTGCCTTGTTGACGACGAAGACGTCGCCGATCTCAAGGATGCCGGCCTTGGCCGCCTGGATGCCGTCGCCCATGCCGGGCGCGAGCAGCACGACCGACGTGTCGGCGAGCCCGGCGATCTCGACCTCGGACTGACCCACCCCGACGGTCTCGACGAGCACCACGTCGCACCCGGCCGCGTCGAGCACCCGGATGGCCTGCGGCGTCGTGAACGACAGTCCGCCGAGGTGGCCGCGCGAGGCCATCGAACGGATGTAGACCTCGGGGTCGAGGGCGTGGTCCTGCATGCGGACGCGGTCGCCGAGGAGCGCCCCGCCAGAGAACGGCGAGCTCGGGTCGACCGCGAGCACGCCGACCCGCAGGCCGCGTTCGCGGAAGGCGCCGACGAGCGCCGTCGTCGTCGTCGACTTGCCGACGCCAGGCGAGCCGGTGAGACCGATGACCCACGCGTTGCCGGCATGCGGCGCGAGCGCCGCCATCACCTCGCGGAGGGACTCGTGCCCGTCCTCGACGAGGGAGATGAGGCGTGCGACGGCGCGCGGCGAACCCGCCCTGGCCGACTCGACCAGGGCGGGGACGTCGACGGATCGGCGCGCCACGCGGTGCAGGACCCGGGCGATCAGGCGGTCGCGGGCACGCGGACGATGAGGGCGTCACCCTGACCGCCGCCACCGCAGAGGGCAGCCGCGCCGACTCCGCCGCCGCGACGCTTCAGCTCGAGCGCGAGGTGCAGGGCGATGCGGGCACCGGACATGCCGATCGGGTGGCCGAGGGCGATGGCGCCGCCGTTGACGTTGACCTTGTCGACGTCGATGCCGAGCTCCTTGGCCGACGCGAGGCCGACGGCCGCGAAGGCCTCGTTGATCTCGACGAGGTCGAGGTCCGCGGGCGTGATGCCCTCCTTCTCGCAGGCACGCGCGATGGCGCGAGCGGGCTGCTGCTGGAGGGTCGAGTCGGGCCCGGCCACCATGCCGTGCGCGCCGATCTCGGCGAGCCACGTGAGACCGAGCTCCTCGGCCTTCGCCTTGCTCATGACGACGACCGCTGCGGCACCGTCGGAGATCTGCGACGCCGAGCCGGCCGTGATCGTGCCGTCCTTGCTGAACGCCGGGCGGAGACCGCCGAGCGACGCGGTCGTCGTGTCGGCGCGGATGCCCTCGTCGGTCTTGAAGACGACCGGGTCGCCCTTGCGCTGCGGGATGCTCACCGGGACGACCTCGTCGTCGAAGAGGCCGTCCTTCCACGCCTTGGCGGCGAGCTGGTGACTGCGCGCCGAGAACTCGTCCTGCTCCTCGCGCGTGAAGGCCTGCTCGCCCGTGTTGGCCTGCTCGGTCAGCAGGCCCATCGCCTGGTCGGTGAAGGCGTCCCAGAGGCCGTCGAAGGCCATGTGGTCGCGCATCGTGACGTCGCCGTACTTGTAGCCCTCGCGCGACTTCGTCATGAGGTGCGGCGCGTTGGTCATCGACTCCTGGCCTCCGGCGACGACGACGTCGCACTCGCCGGCGCGGATGAGCTGGTCGGCCATGGCGATGGCGTTGATGCCCGAGAGACAGACCTTGTTGATGGTCAGGGCCGGGACGGTCATCGGGATGCCGGCGGCGTGCGCGGCCTGGCGGGCGGGGATCTGGCCGGCACCGGCCTGCAGCACCTGGCCCATGATGACGTAGTCGACCTGCTCCGGGGCGACGCCCGCCTTCTCGAGAGCGCCCTTGATGGCGACGCCACCGAGGTCGGACCCGGAGAAGTCCTTGAGCGAGCCGAGCAGCCGACCCATGGGGGTGCGGGCGCCCGCGACGATCACGGAGGTGGGACGGTCAGCAGTCATGGGTGAAGCCTCTTCCGACGTCATTGGGGATGTCGCCGTCAACTCTAGTCGCGCCTCCGCGGGGCCCCTGACGAGCATGACCAAGCGCACACGGCATACGGCAGCCGTATGCCGTCACGCCGCCCTACGTTGGGACCATGAGCGCGACTCCCGACCCCCTCTTCACCCACATCGACCACGTCGGCATCGCTGTCCCCGACCTCGACGCGGCCATCGCGTTCTACGAGGGGACGTACGGGATGCGGATGCTCCACGAGGAGACGAACACGGAGCAGGGAGTCCGTGAGGCGATGATGGGCGTCGGCGACTCGGGCTCGTGCATCCAGCTGCTCGCGCCCCTCTCCCCCGAGTCGACGATCGCGAAGTTCCTCGACCGCAGCGGGCCGGGCATCCAGCAGCTCGCCTACCGGGTCACCGACATCGACGCCGTGTGCGCGACCCTCCGCGAGCGCGGGCTCCGGCTGCTCTACGACACCCCGAAGCGCGGCACGAGCGACAGCCGCGTCAACTTCATCCACCCCAAGGACGCCGGCGGCGTCCTCGTCGAGCTCGTCGAGCCGTCAGGCCACGCCGGGCACTGAGGCCCCGGCCACACCCGAACGCTGCGTCGCCAGCTCGGCCTCGGTGAGGACGACGAGCGCGGCCGTCCAGGCGAGGGGTGCCGGTCCGGCAGGGCTCCCGTCCGGCAGGACCTTCTCCGGCAGGCTCCCCCACGACGTGCAGTGCGCGTCGAGCCACGTCAGCCAGCGCTCGGCGACGAGGGCGTGGCCGGAGGCCGCGGCGGTGTAGGCGACCATCGCGGTCTCGGGCGTCCACGAGACGCCGTCGCCCTTCCAGTCGACACCCGGGGCGAGGCCGCCCGCGGCGCGCAGGGCGAGCACGGGGTAGTGCTCCCAGGCACGCTCCGCGGCCACGTCGCCCACGTCGCCCGCGGCGGCGAAAGGTGGCATGAGCATGGTGACGCCCGCGTCGAGCCCTCCGGACCGCCCGTGGCGCTCGTAGCCCGGGCCGAACTCCGCCCGGATCAGGGACCGCAGCCCCCGAGCCGCCCGCCTGGCCAGCTGCTCCCGGCCGGCGTCGCCCTCGGCCGCGAGGGTCCCGGCAGCCGCCTCGAGGCCGGCAGCGAGCGGGGCCGCCGTCCCGAGGGTGACTCGCCGCTCCGGCACCTCCCAGTAGTCGGGCGACACCTCGGGCAGCCGCGTGCCCGTCGCCGTCTGCGCCAGGACGAAACGGAAGGCCCGGTCGCGCAGCCCGCGCAGCCCAACCGGCAGGACCCGACCGGGGCTGGCCGTCCTGACCTGCTCGAGGGACCAGAGCACCCATCCCGCGCCGTCGCTCTGTCGAGGACGGTCGTCCGGCGGACCGGTCCCGTCGAGCCGGTAGCGCGCCTCGAAGCCGCCCTCGGGCCGCTGGACGCGTGCGAGGAAGCCCAGGACGCGCTCGGCATCGGCCACGTGCCCGGTCTCGGCGTAGGCCACGGCGACGAAGGCGGAGTCCCGCGGCCACGCGTACGCCCACGGGGCGTCGGGGCCGGCAGCGACGGCCCCGTTCGGCCGGGTCAGCGCGTGCAGGTCCTGCAGGGCCTGGGCCGCGACCTGTCTGCGCGCCCCGGCGGCCGGGACCGTGCCGTCGACGAGCCAGAGGGCTTCGGCGAGCGGCTCCACGAGCCGGTCGCCGAGCGAGGACGATGCCAGGACGGAGGTCGCGCGCCAGCCCGCGTCGTTGCGCAGGACCGGGAGCGGATCGTCCGCGACGAGGAGCGGGACGAGTCCGGCACCGGCCACCACGACCGCAGCCAGTGCGCCCACCACGGCACGCCGCACGTCCACCTCCCTCCACCCGCGGTCGACCTCCCCGCCGACCGGCCGCCAGTGTGGCACGCGTGGTGCCGACTCGCCCGAGGATCGTGGCGGGCTGCCCGTAGCATCGGCTGACATGGAGGTCACACGCCGTCAGGCCCTGACCGCGGCGGCCGGCGCAGCCGTCGGAGCGGCCGGGGCCGTCGGAGCGGTGCGACTCGTGGAGCGGCTCGACGAGAACACCCCGCTGCCCTTCTACGGCAGCCCGGTCAGCGCCGTCCGTCCCGACCGGTCCACCCCCTCTGCGGCAGCCACGTCGGTCGTCTGGGCAGGCGCGGGCCCTGAGCGCCGCGTCGCGCTGACCTTCGACGACGGTCCGCACCCGGACTGGACCCCACGGGTGCTGGCCGCGCTCGGGGCGGAGGACGTGCCTGCCACGTTCTTCTGCCTCGGGCGCAACGTGCGCGACCACGGCGCCCTGCACCGCGACAGCATCGGTCGGCACGAGCTCGCGAACCACACCTTCGAGCACCCCGACCTCGGTCGACTCGACTGGTCCCGGTGCAGGGACGAGATCATGAGGACGACCCGGCTCATGGCGGAGACGTACGGCGTGGCACCGACCCTCTTCCGGCCGCCCTACGGACACGTCGGCGGGGCGTCACTCCTCTCGGCCGCCGAGTCGGACCTCACGACGGTCCTGTGGTCTGCCCAGGCACGCGAGGACCTCGTGGCAAGCCATCCGGACGGCATCGTCGACGACATCGCGTCGCAGGTGCGTCCCGGCTCGATCATCCTCGCCCACGACACGGGCTCGGACGACCGGCTCATCACCATCGACCGGCTCGTCGCGATCATCCGCAGGCTCCGCGGGGACGGCTACACCTTCGCGACCGTCTCGGACCTCCTGGCGACGAGCAGCGCCCAGGCGACCACGGCCAGCCACGGATAGGTCGGCCACAGCGCGAGGCGCTCGAGGGCACCGACCCACGTCGGGTCCCCGAGACGCAGCCCGAACGCGGCGGCCGCGGCCACCATGAGACCGCCGAGCACGAGGCCCGACACGGCGACGCCCCGTGAGACGACGCGTGACCTCCGCAGCGCCTCTGCCGTGGTGAGGACGGCGAGCGGCTGGAGGAGGAAGACCGGAAGCGCCACGACCGCGTGCCACCCAGGGTGCTGGTCGACGGGCACGAGGCCGACGGCGGCGGCGAAGAGCGCGGACACGACCCACAGGCAGACGGCGGCGAGCACCCATCCGTCGGTGCCGAGACGCGGTCGCAGCAGCACGGCGCCCGCTGCCCGCAGGAGGCCGAAGACGACGAACGCGACGTCGAGCGCGACATGGCCCGAGGAGCAGACGTCGACCGTCGCCCCCGCGTGGCCGGGTGCACACGTCAGCATCCCGAGCGCGCTGATCGTGTCGTCGCGCAGGCTGTAGGCCGCCGAGGCGGCGGCCGCGACGAGGAGCTCGACGAGCAGGTAGACCGGCTGGACGAGCCAGCAGCCGAGACCCGCTGTCATCCGTCGCACGCGCCGACCGTATCCCGCGGGCCCCCGCCCCAGAGCGACGGACCGCCACCACGCGCCCGTGGCGCCGTCACCCACGCTCGGCGACGACACGGCATACGACCTCGTTGCGGTCCGTCGACGCGCCCGAAGCACGAGAGACGGGGTCGTGACCCAGGTCACCTGTGGTGGCCGTCTCAGAAGCGGCTACCCGCGGGTCACGTCTCGCTACGTTCGGGGACACACCGCACTGGATCGACTCTGTCTCGACCCACCAATGACGCTGCGACGTAAGGACCTTCAATGCAGGCCATCCGCGACGCCATCCTCTCCGGCGACCGCACCCAGGAGACCTACGCGAACATCGAGATCCCCGCCACGTACCGCGGGGCGACCGTCCACAAGGACGAGGTCGGCATGTTCGAGGGACTCGCCACGCGCGACAAGGACCCGCGCAAGTCGCTGCACATCGACGAGGTACCCGTGCCAGAGCTCGCACCGGGTGAGGCGCTCGTCGCCGTCATGGCCAGCGCGATCAACTACAACACCGTGTGGACCTCGATCTTCGAGCCCGTCTCGACCTTCGGCTTCCTCGAGCGCTACGGCCGCATGTCGGAGTTCTCCAAGCGCCACGACCTGCCGTACCACGTCGTCGGGTCCGACCTGTCCGGTGTCATCCTGCGCACCGGACCGGGCGTGACGAAGTGGAAGCCCGGCACCGAGGTCGTCGCGCACTGCCTCTCGGTCGAGCTCGAGGACGCCGAGGGCCACAACGACACGATGCTCGACCCGCAGCAGCGCATCTGGGGCTTCGAGACGAACTTCGGCGGACTCGCCGAGCTCGCGATCGTCAAGGCCAACCAGCTGATGCCCAAGCCCGGCCACCTGACGTGGGAGGAGGCCGCCTCCCCGGGGCTCGTCAACAGCACCGCCTACCGCCAGCTCGTCTCCAAGAACGGCGCCGCCATGAAGCTCGGCGACCGCGTGCTCATCTGGGGCGCGTCGGGCGGCCTCGGCTCCTACGCCACGCAGATGGCCCTCGCCGGCGGCGCGACCCCGATCTGTGTGGTCTCCTCGCCCGAGAAGGCCGAGATCTGCCGCGCCATGGGCGCCGAGCTCATCATCGACCGCAACGCCGAGGACTACCGCTTCTGGAACGACGAGGGCACCGAGCAGAACCCGCGCGAGTGGCAGCGGCTCGGCAAGAAGATCCGCGAGCTGACCGGCGGCTACGACGTCGACATCGTCTTCGAGCACCCGGGCCGCGAGACGTTCGGCGCGAGCGTCTACGTGGCGCGCAAGGGCGGCACCATCGTCACCTGCGCGTCGACGTCGGGCTACATGCACGAGTACGACAACCGCTACCTCTGGATGAACCTCAAGCGCATCGTCAGCTCGCACTTCGCCAACTACCGCGAGGCGTGGGAGGCCAACGAGCTCGTCAACCGAGGACTCATCCACCCGACGCTGAGCAAGACGTACACGCTCGACGAGGTGGGCCAGGCGGCACTCGACGTCCACCGGAACGCCCACCAGGGCAAGGTCGGCGTGCTGACGCTCTCCCCCGAGCCGGGCCTCGGCGTCACCGACCCCGAGAAGCGCGCCGGCTTCGAGTCGGCGATCAACCGCTTCGCCGACCAGTAGCCGTCCGGCAACCTTCGCACGAGGGCCGGCCCACCGTGAGGGTGGGCCGGCCCTCGTCGGTCGCGTCAGCGGGACTCGAGCACCCGGGTCAGCTGCTCCTCGGTGTCGTTCGCGAGCTTCTCGAAGACGACCTTCATCGCAGGCGCGGCGAGGTTGGCGAGCCCGTGCATGTCGAGGTCCGCGTGGTAGGTGATCTCGCTGCCCTCACCGGCGGGCAGGACGGTGATCGTGTCGGTCGACGTCGCGCTGTCGTTGCGGCCGACGAGGACGATCCGCGAGTCGCTGAGCTCGGTCAGCTCGTAGTCGAGCTCGGTCGTCACGCCGGCGATCTTCGAGACGTTGTGCCACCGCGCGCCGACCGCGACCGGGCCGTCGCCCACCCGCGTGCACGACTCGGTGCCGGGATCCCACTCCTCGGCGTTCGCGAAGTCCTTGAGGTAGTCGATGACGACTGCGGGCGCGGGGTGGACGGTGAAGCTGCGGGTCACGCTGGGCATGGTGCTCCTCGGGCTGGTCGGGTGTGTGAGCGACCCCGCCGCGGCGGGTGCCGTCGTGTTCTCGTTCACCTGTCCCGTACCCGTATGCCGTCCCGCGCGGGCCGCGGCCCGGCACCGCGGTCCCGCACCGCGGCCCGGGACCCCAGTCCCGCTCCGCACCGAGGGCCCGACACCCCAGCCCCGCTCCGCGACGGGGCCCGGGCTGACACACCACGGGCAACCGGCGCCCCGGAGGGCGCCTGACGTAGGCTCGCGGACGTGAGCATCTGGGGACGCTGGACGCGGTACCGCCGCGCCCAGCGCGCCCGGATGGACGAGTTCCGGGCCCGCGACCTGGGCTTCGACGAACGTGCGTCGCGAGCCGCGTACGGCGAGCCCCCGGCGTCACCTGACGCGCCACCCGAGCCTGACCTCCTCACGACCACGCTCCCGCTCGGGGTCGGGTCGTCGGACGGCACCGCCGGCAGCCCGCCCTCCGGTGCCCCGACCGACGCCTCCGGCCCCACGGCCGGGTCCCACGGGCCCGGCGCTGCCGACCACGGCCCGTCGGGGACCGGCAGCGGCAAGCGGGGCAAGGGCGGCCGGCGCGACTTCGGTCAGAGCGGCACCCCGTTCAACCGGCAGTCGCCCTTCTACATCGGCTTCGTCGGTGCCGTGGGCGTGCTCACGGCGTATGGCGTCGTGCAGGCGGTCGGCCGGCTCGGCACCGTCATCACGCTGCTCGTCATCTCGTTCTTCCTGACGCTCGCGCTCAACCCGCTCGTCGAGGCGCTGGCCCGGCGCAACCTGCGCCGGGGGTGGGCCGTCACCATCGTCTTCCTCGGCGTGCTCGCCGTCTTCGCGCTCGTCGGCTGGGTCGTGATCCCGCCGGTGGCAGACCAGGCCAGCGAGCTCGCCACGAACGCCCCCCGGCTCTTCGACAACCTCCTCGCGAACCCGTGGGTGCAGGACGTCGACCACCGCTACCAGCTCGTCCAGCGCATCCAGGAGGAGGTCAACAAGCGCGTCGCCGACGGCAACCTGTGGGCCGTGGTCTTCGGTGGTGTCCTCGACGCGGGCAAGGTCATCGCGACCGGCGTCTTCAGCGTGTTGACCGTCCTCGTCCTCACCCTCTACTTCCTCGCCTCCCTCCCGGCGGTGAAGCAGGCGGCCTACGCCCTCGTCCCGGCCAGCCGGCGCCCGCGCACCGTCTCGCTCGCCGAGGAGGTGATGCGCCGGGTCGGGTCGTATGCCATCGGTCAGGTCGCCGTCGCCGCGATCAACGCGTTCTTCGCCTGGATCATGATGAGCCTCATCGGGCTCCAGTTCGCCGCCGTGCTGGCCGTGCTCGTCGGCTTCCTCGGGCTCATCCCGATGATCGGCGCGACGCTCGGGGCGACCGTCGTCGCCATCGTCGCCTTCTTCGACGAGCCCAAGAAGGCGCTCATCGTCATCATCTACTTCATCGTCTACCAGCAGATCGAGAACTACGCCGTCATGCCGCGCATCATGCAGCGCACCGTGGCGGTCCCGGGCGCCGTGACGGTCGTCGCCGCGCTCGCCGGTGGAGCGCTGCTCGGCATCCTCGGCGCGCTCCTCGCGATCCCGTTCGCCGCCGGAGCGCTGCTGCTCTACGAGGAGGTGCTCGTCCCTCGCCAGCGCCGGCACTAGCCGGGCTCGCTCCGCGAGGGCGTATGCCGTGAGCCGGGGACCCGATGGGAACCTCCCTACCCCGTGCGGCCAGCGTCCCGCCGCTCCAACGCCGTCACGACGGCCGCCATGTCGAGCGCCCCCAGCCCGGCGGCCTCGGTCTCGCGGAAGAGCTCCCGGGTCGCCTCGAGCACCGGGCTGTGCGCCCCGACGGCCCGGGCCGCCTCGGCGATGAGCCGGGTGTTGGTGTGGACGTCACGCACCGCCGCCTGGGCCTCGAAGTCACGGGCCACGAGCTTGGCGAGCTTGACGGCAGACACCGCGCTCGCCATCGGACCGGAGTCGAGGGCACGCCGGAGGACCTCGAGGTCGAGGTCGAGGCGATCCGCGAGGTGGACGGCCTCCGCGAGCCCGGCGACCATCGTGCACAGGTAGAGGTTGACGGCGAGCTTGGTCCCCGTCCCCGCTGGCACGTCGCCGCACCGGACGACCTCGCGGCACATGGGCGCGAGCAACGGTTCCACCCGGTCGACGACCTCCGGTCGCCCGCCGGCGAGAGCCACGAGCTCCGCCCGCTCTGCCGGGATGCGCGACCCCGAGACGGGCGCCTCGACATAGTCGCCTCCGGCCGCCTCGACGTCCCGACCGAGCGCGGCCGAGAATCCCGGCGAGGTCGTGCCGAGGTGCACGAGCGTGCGCCCCGACACCATCCGTGCGAACGCCTCGCTCCCCCGCTGCAGCACCTCGTCGACCGCTGCCTCGTGGGCGAGCATGAGCATCACGACGTCACTCGCCTCGAAGACCGCTGACGGCGTGGGACGCTCGACGGCGCCGAGCGTCGCCAGGTCAGCCGCAGCTCGGGGCGACCGGTTCCACACGGAGAGAGGGACACCCGCGCGCCGTAGGTTGCCGGCCATGGGTCGGCCCATGATGCCGAGACCGATGAACCCGACTCGCATCTCCATGGCATCCTCCGAGTCCACTCGCGTTTATGACACCCGTCATAGTAGCGGTTCGGTCATGACAGGTGTCATAGTCGAGGCTCTCGTCGAGCACCGGGAAGGCGCCATGTCAGCCAGCACGCACGGCCCCCGCGAGCGCATCGTCTACGAGGCCGCCCAGCACCTGCGGCGAACCGGAGTCGCGGGCACGGGGCTGCGAGAGGTCGTGTCCGCCGCGGCTGCACCGCGCGGCTCCCTCCAGCACTACTTCCCGGGTGGCAAGGACCAGCTCGTCGGTGAGGCTCTCGAGTGGGCCGGAACCTGGGCCGCCGAACGTGTCGACGAGCACCTGGCCCGGATGAGGCGGCCGAGCGCGTCCCGCCTCTTCGACGCGATCACCGACGACTGGGCGACCGACCTCGCGTCACGTGACTTCGAACGAGGCTGCCCGGTCGCCGCCGCGGTCGTCGACTGCGCGGACACCAACGACGCCGTGCGACAGGCGGCGAGCGCGGCCCTGCAGACCTGGCAACGCCCCATCACCGAGGCCCTCGTCGCGATGGGCCGTGGCCCGCGACGGGCCCAGGCCCTCTCGACCCTCATGCTGTGCGCCCTCGAAGGAGCCATCGTGCTGGCCCGGGCGCAGCGTGACACCGCTCCCCTGCGCCTCGTGGCCCGCGAGCTCGCGCCCGTCCTCGACGCGTGACGTGGGTCAGCGGTAGGAGTTGCCGCTCGGACGGGCGTCGCGCTTCTGCCAGCAGCCCGTGTGCCAGTGCCGCCGGTCCCCGAGCCCGCCCACGCCCTCGGCCGGCCACACGACGACGTGCGGGACGCCCGGGGGGATGTCCTGCTGGCAGCCCGGGCACAGGTAGTCACGCGTGGCGGACGCGCCGCTCACCGAGCGCACGGTCCAGCGCGTGCCGGCATACGACTCCTCACGGGTGGAGCCGCCCTGGATCCGCGTCACGTCGAGCGGCACGTGCTCGCGCGCGTGCTTGCTGGGACGACGACGCGAGGGCATGGCTCCAGCGTAGGTGTCAGGCGTAGGTGCGGAAGCCACGCCCCGTCTTGCGGCCGAGGTAGCCGGCCGTGACGAGGTGCTCGAGCAGCGGCGCCGGCGCGTAGCCGCGCTCACGGAACTCGAGGTAGAGCTCGCGCTCGATGGCGAGCGACACGTCGAGACCGACGACGTCGAGCAGCTCGAAGGGTCCCATCGGCAGGCCGCAGCCCGTCTTCATGGCCGTGTCGATGTCGTCGGCCGTCGAGTAGTTGGCCTCGAGCATCTTCACGGCGTCGTTGAGGTAGGGGAAGAGCAGGGCGTTGACGATGAAGCCGGCGCGGTCCCCGCACGTCACGGCGTGCTTGCCGACCGTCGCGCAGAGGGCCTGCACGGTCGCGATGACGTCGTCGGCGGTCGAGACGGTGTGCACGACCTCGACGAGCTTCATCACCTGGGCCGGGTTGAAGAAGTGCATGCCGACGACGTCCTGGGGACGCTTCGTGGCGGCCGCGCACTCGACGACGGGCAGGGAGCTCGTCGTCGTCGCGAGGATGGCTCCCGGACGGCAGATCTCGTCGAGGTTCTCGAAGAGCGCGCGCTTGACGGTGAGGTCCTCGACGACGGCCTCGACGACGAGGTCGACCTGGGCGAGGTCCTCGAGGCGGGTCGTGCCGCGCACGTGGGCGAGGGCCTCGTCGCGCTCCTCCTCGGTGGCCTTGCCGCGCTGGACGGCCTTCTCGAGGCTCTTGGCGAGCGCGGCGCGGACAGCCTCCACCTTGGCGTCGCTGCGGGCCACGAACGTCACGTCGAGGCCGGCCTTGGCGAAGACCTCGACCATCCCCGTGGCCATCGTGCCGGAGCCGACGACGCCGACCGTCCGGATCGGGCGCGTGCCCGCCGTCGAGTCCGCGACCGCGGCCGGCGTCAGCGCGTCGTCGACGACCGCCGAGCTGCCCGGTGCGGCATACGTGTAGAAGCCACGACCGCTCTTGCGGCCCTTGAGCCCCGCGCTGACCATCTGCTTGATGATCGGGCTCGGCGCGTGCAGGCGGTCACGGCCCTGCTTGTACATCGTGTCGAGGATCTCGTATGCGGTGTCGAGGCCGATGAGGTCCATGAGGGCCAGCGGGCCCATGGGGTAGCCGCAGCCGAGCTTCATCGCGGCGTCGATGTCCTCGCGGGTGGCGTACTTGCTCTCGTACATCGCGACGGCGTGGTTGAGGTAGCCGAAGAGCAGCGCGTTGGCGATGAAGCCGGCCTTGTCGCCGACGATGACCGGCTTCTTGCCGAGGCGCTCGGCGAGCGCCTTGACGTCCTCGAAGATCTCGTCGCTCGTGATGACGGTCTTGATGACCTCGACGAACTGGAGCACCGGGGCCGGGTTGAAGAAGTGCATGCCGACGACGCGCTTGGGGTTGATCGTCGCGACGGCGATCTCGGTGACGGGCAGCGAGCTCGTGTTCGTCGCGAGGATCGCGTCGTCGGAGACGATCGCGTCGAGCTTGGCGAAGATGTCCTTCTTGAGGTCGAGGTGCTCGGGCACGGCCTCGACGACGAGCTGGCACTCCTTGAGGTCGGCCATGTCGCTCGTGAAGAGGACCCGGGCGTGCAGCGCGGCCTGGTCCTCGGCCGCGAGCTTGCCGCGCGACACGGCCCGGTCGGTCGAGTGCTGCAGGACGCCCTTGCCCTTCTCGACCGCCTCGTCGGTAACCTCCACCGCGACGACGTCGATGCCGTTGCGCGCGAAGACCTCGACGATGCCGGCACCCATGGTGCCGAGTCCGATGACGCCAACCTTGGTGAACTCACGAGCCATGGGTGGAGTCTCGCAGAGGGTGTGCGCCACCCACACCCGCCCGGGGCGTGACGCTGCCCACGCACCCTCCTCTAGGGTGGACCGGTGCGTCTCGTCATAGCCCGGTGCAGCGTCGACTACGACGGTCGCCTCACCGCCCACCTCCCGCTCGCGACCCGTCTGCTCGTCGTCAAGGCGGACGGCTCGGTGCTCGTCCACAGCGACGGCGGCTCCTACAAGCCGCTCAACTGGATGTCGCCGCCCTGCACGATGGCCGAGGTCGAGCCCGACGAGGTCCAGGCCGCCGAGGGTGTCGTCGCGGTGTGGCGGGTCCAGCACGCCAAGAGCGAGGACCGCCTCACCGTCCTGCTGCACGAGGTCCTCCACGACTCGGACCACGAGCTCGGCGTCGACCCGGGCCTCGTCAAGGACGGCGTCGAGGCGCACCTGCAGAAGCTGCTCGCCGAGCACATCCACACCCTCGGCCACGGCTGGTCGCTCGTGCGCCGTGAGTACATGACGGCCATCGGTCCGGTCGACATCCTCGCGAAGGACTCGGCCGGCACGAGCGTCGCCGTGGAGATCAAGCGCCGCGGAGAGATCGACGGCGTCGAGCAGCTGACCCGCTACCTCGAGCTGATGAACCGCGACCCGCACCTCGCGCCCGTCACCGGGGTCTTCGCCGCCCAGCAGATCAAGCCGCAGGCACGCACGCTCGCCGAGGACCGCGGCATCCGGTGCGTCGTGCTCGACTACGACGCCCTCAAGGGCATCGACGACGCGGAGTCCCGCCTCTTCTGACCACCCGAGGGCGTATGCCGTGCGGCCGCCCGGGTGCGGGAGCGCGCGGCGGCGCGATGGTGGTCACACCCAGCGTGAGCGCAGCTCCGGCGGAAGCTTCGCGACGGCGAGCCGGACGGCGGGGCGCGCCATCCCCTCGACGTGCTCCTCCAGGAAGGCCACCAACCGGTCTCGGTCACGCTCGCCGGCGTGCTTGGCGAAGATCCCGACGGGCTTGTGCACCAACGGATCCCGGTCGGTCGCGAGCTGGGCTGCGAGCTCCCAGCCCACCTCCACGTCGTCGGTGTCGAGGAAGCCGAGCGGCGCCGTCATGGCGGTGCGCCGGCGCAGTGGCTCGGGCGAGAGCGCGAGGTCGCGCAGGATCTGCTTGTCACGGCCGACGAGCCACAGGCCGATGACGCGCGGCGCAGCCCGGTCGACCATGTCCCACGTCGTGATCCGGTCGTGGTGGCCGAGGTAGGTCCGGGCGAGGGTGCCGCGCCCGTGACCGTCGATCCGCTTGCGCCGCGCCTTGAAGTCGAGGATGCATAGGGCAGCGAGCCGGGGCTCGTAGGCCGGGTGGGCGAGCAGCTGCTGCACCTCGCTGAGCGGGAGCGCGGTGTGTCTCTTGGCGATGGCGAAGAGCGTTCCCATCCGCACGCCGAGAGCCTCCTCGTCGGGGGCGAGTCGCTTGCGCACGGAAGCGAGCGCCTCCGGCGAGGCCTCGGCCCCGAGCTCGGCGACCACGGCCCCGGCGGTCGCCGACGCCATCAGGACAGGCCCTCGATCGGCTGGGCCGTGACGCCGTCGGCGTCGACGAGCAGCAGGACCGGGTCGGGCGCGTCCCCTCCGCGCACGACGACGACGGTCTCGCCGCGGTGCCGGTCGACGAGCTCCTCGAGGCCGGACGACCCGTCGTGGAGGTCGCCGTGCCCGAGGTGTGAGGGGACGCCGAGGTCGTCGGCCAGCGACTCGACCGGGCCGGTGTCGGGGACGTCGTCGGCGGCATACACCGCCTGGACCTTCTCGAGATGGATCGCGGACGCCAGCCACGCGACGTCGGACAGCCCCGGAGGGTTGACGACGATGACGCGCGCGGCGCACTGCAGGTCGCTCATACCTGCGACGCTACGCCTGCTCAGACGGGCGCGGACTCGAGGGGCGCAAGACCCCGTGCGGCGCGGATCACACCCACCATCTCGCCCATGATGTCGTTGAGGCCGAAGTCCTTCGGCGTGAAGACCATGGCGACGCCGGCGGTCCGCAGCGCTGCGGCATCGGACTCGGGGATGATGCCTCCCACGATGACCGGCACGTCCCCGGCACCGGCCTCGCGCAGGCCCCGGAGGACCTCGGGCACGAGCTCCATGTGCGAGCCGCTGAGGATCGAGAGCCCGACGAGGTGGACGTCCTCGGCGACGGCGGCCGCGACGATCTGCTCGGGCGTCAGCCGGATGCCCTGGTAGACCACCTCGAAGCCGGCGTCGCGGGCGCGCACGGCCACCTGCTCGGCGCCGTTGCTGTGGCCGTCGAGGCCGGGCTTGCCGACGAGGATGCGCAGCTTCTCGCCGAGCTCCTCGCCGGTGCGCGCGACGAGCCGACGGACCTGGGACAGGGCGTCGCCGGGCTCGCTCGAGCCGACGCCCACCGAGCCGGAGACCCCCGTGGGGGCGCGGTACTCGCCGAACTGCTCGCGCAGGGCGGCGGCCCACTCCCCCGTCGTCACCTCGGCACGGGCGCACTCGAGCGAGGCCGCCATGAGGTTGACGTCGGTCGCCGCGTCGGCGCGCAGACGCTCGAGAGCCGCCGCCGCACGCGCCCGGCGCTCGGGGTCGGCGTCACGCGCCTCGCGCCACGCGCGCACGGCCTCGGAGGCGTGGCGCTCGACGTCGGCGTCGACGGTCTGGATCGCGGTGTCGAGGTCGGCCGTGAGCGGGTTGGGCTCGGTGGTCTCGAATCGGTTGAGGCCGACGATGACGGCCTCGCCCGTCTCGATGCGGCGGCGACGCTCGGCGTGGGAGGCGACGAGCGCGGACTTCATGTAGCCGGACTCGACGGCGGCGACGGCGCCGCCCATCTCCTCGACCCGGGCCATCTCCGCCTTCGCCCCGGCCACGAGCTCGGCGACCTTGGCCTCGACGACGACCGACCCGGTGAAGAGGTCGTCGTGCTCGAGCAGGTCGGACTCGTAGGCGAGCACCTGCTGCATGCGCAGGCTCCACTGCTGGTCCCACGGGCGCGGCAGGCCGAGCGCCTCGTTCCACGCCGGCAGCTGGATGGCGCGGGCCCTGGCGTCCTTGGAGAGCGTCACGGCGAGCATCTCGAGGACGATGCGCTGGACGTTGTTCTCGGGCTGGGCCTCGGTGAGGCCCAGGCTGTTGACCTGGACGCCGTAGCGGAAGCGGCGGGCCTTCGCGTCGGTCACGCCGTAGCGCTCCCGGGTCAGCTCGTCCCACAGCTGCACGAAGGCGCGCATCTTGCACATCTCCTCGACGAACCGCACGCCGGCGTTGACGAAGAAGGAGATCCGGGCGACGACGCTGGCGAGCTCCTCGGGCGGCACCTGCCCCGAGTCGCGCACGGCGTCGAGCACGGCGACCGCCGTCGACATGGCGTAGGCGATCTCCTGCACGGGGGTCGCCCCCGCCTCCTGCAGGTGGTAGCTGCAGATGTTGATGGGGTTCCACTTCGGGATCTCGCGCACCGTGTAGGTGACCATGTCGGTGATGAGGCGGAGCGACGGGGCGGGCGGGAAGACGTAGGTCCCCCGCGAGAGGTACTCCTTGATGATGTCGTTCTGGGTCGTGCCGGCGAGGTCGTGCACCCAGGCGGCGGGGTCCTCGCCCGCAGCCTCGGCCTGGCGCTCGGCGGCGACCTGGTAGAGCGCGAGCATCCACATCGCCGTCGCGTTGATCGTCATCGAGGTGTTCATCTCGCGCAGCGGGATGGCGTCGAAGAGGGCTGACATGTCGCCGATGTGGCTGATCGGGACCCCGACCTTGCCCACCTCGCCGCGCGCGAGGACGTGGTCCGGGTCGTAGCCCGTCTGGGTCGGCAGGTCGAAGGCGACGGAGAGACCCGTCTGCCCCTTGGAGAGGTTGCGGCGGTAGAGCGCGTTGCTCGCAGCGGCACTCGAGTGGCCGGCATACGTGCGCATGACCCACGGCCGGTCGGGCGTCACCCGGGCGGCCGGACGCGGCGTGCTCTCCGTCGAAGACATGGCTCGACGGTAGCGGCGGGGTGCAGCCGTGGGGAGGCGCTCAGGCGGTGAGAGGCGCCACAGTCAGGCTCGCCGGAGCCGGGTGGCGCGGGGCGAGGATGCGCTCGAGGCGGCAGCCGCGCAGCAGACGCGTCGTGCGATCGCTCGCGTCGACGAGCAGCAGCCGGCGCTCGGCACGGGTGGCCCGCCGGTGGAGGTGGACGATGACGCCGAGGCCCGTCGCGTCGCCGATCTCGGCGTCGCCGAGATGCAGGCGCAGCTCGCCCGGACCCTGGTTGATGACCGCGTGGATCGCGTCGCGGATGTCGGGCACCGTGTGGACGTCGAGACGCCCCTCGATGATGACATCGTGGCCGTCGGGTGCGTCGAGCACTCTGACCGGACCCCTGCGGTGGGTGTTCAGCGTCATGTAGACCCCTCTCAACGCTGTGCCGTCACCATGATGACGCCTCAGCCAGCCAAAACGTTGCCCCTAGGAGTCAAGAAGTGGTCAAGAAAATACGAACATCGAGCGAAGAACTCCGTCGGCCTCCGTGCCGGTACTGAACGCTCCTGACAAAAGGGACGATC
This sequence comes from Terracoccus sp. 273MFTsu3.1, assembly GCF_000383675.1. Taxonomy (GTDB): domain Bacteria; phylum Actinomycetota; class Actinomycetes; order Actinomycetales; family Dermatophilaceae; genus Terrabacter. The sequence continues at coordinate 433,778 of NZ_KB911821.1, forward strand.
CGCCCCGCAGCCGCGGAACCGGCGCGGCGGGTCTCGGGGCTTCGACTACTCGAACGGAGGCTCGTCGTCGGGCTCGCGCGACACGTCGGCGCCGAGTGCGCGGAGCGCCTGCTCGAACCGCGGGTAGCCCCGGTCGATGTGGTGGACACCGCTGACGAGGGTGTCCCCCTCGGCCACGAGGCCGGCGATGACGAGGGCGGCGCCCGAGCGGATGTCGCTGCTCTCGACGGGGGCGCCGGACAGCATCGGGACGCCGTGCGTCATGACGTGGTGCCCGTCGATCTGCGCGTCGGCGCCGAGACGGGCGAGCTCCTGGACCGTGCGGAAGCGGGCCTCGAAGAGGTTCTCCGTGACCATGGCGGAGCCGTCTGCCACGGCGTTGTACGACAGCGCGAAGGGCTGCAGGTCGGTCGGGAAGCCCGGGTAGGGCAGCGTCGCGACGTCGAAGGCGCGCGGACGCCGGTCGACCGCCGACACCCTGAACCCGCGCGGCGTGACCTCGACGTGGCACCCCGCCTCCTCGAGCGCGCCCAGCGGCGCCCTGAGGTGCTCGGCGACCCCACCGACGACCTCGATGTCGCCCCGTGTGGTGGCAGCGGCGAAGGCCCACGTGCCGGCCGCGATCCGGTCGGAGACGACGGCGTGCTCGGTCGGGGCGAGGGCCTCGACGCCGTGGACGGTGATGCGCGACGTGCCGGCGCCCTCGAGGCGGGCGCCCATCGACACGAGCATCTCGGCGATGTCGATGATCTCCGGCTCCTTGGCGACGTTGTCGATCGTCGTCGTGCCGCGGGCCAGGACCGCCGCCGTGAGGATGTTCTCGGTGGCCCCGACGCTCGGGAAGTCGAGCCGGATGTCGGCGCCGCGCAGGCCGTTGGGCGCCGTGGCGACGAGGTAGCCGTGCGTCACGTGCACCTCGGCGCCGAGGGCCTCGAGACCGGCCGCGTGCAGGTCGAGGCCGCGCGAGCCGATCGCGTCCCCACCCGGGACGGCGACGTCGGCCTCGCCGACGCGGGCCACGAGCGGGCCCAGCACCGAGATGGAGGCGCGCAGCGCCCGGACGAGCTCGTAGTCGGCCCGGTGACCGATGCGCTCGGGCACGTCGAGGACGACGACGCCCGCGGCCGCGTCGTAGTCGACACCCACCCCGAGCCGGCGCAGCAGCTCGGCCATGATCGTCACGTCGGCGATCGCCGGCACGTTCGTCAGCGTCGTGCGGCCCACGGCCAGCAGGGCCACGGCCATCAGCTTCAGGGCGCTGTTCTTGGCGCCGACGACGGCGACCTCGCCCACGAGGTGGGCACCACCGACGACACGGAATCGCTCTCTCACCCACCGAACCCTATCGGGGCACCGACCGACGGACGGCGCCTCCACGACGGGTGAGAGAGTGGCCCCATGGTCAACCTGACGCGGATCTACACGCGCACCGGCGACGACGGGACGACGAGCCTCGGCGACTTCTCGCGGGTCAGCAAGAACGACGCCCGGCTGCACGCCTACGCCGACTCCAACGAGGCCAACGCGGCCATCGGCATCGCCGTCGCGTGCGGCGACCTGCCCGACGAGGTCAGGACCACCCTCCAGCGCGTGCAGAACGAGCTCTTCGACGTCGGCGCCGACCTGTCGACGCCCCTGCGGCACTCCTACGACTACCCGCCCCTGCGCGTCGAGCAGCCGTGGATCGACGACCTCGAGGCGGACTGCGACCACTACCTCGAGCAGGTCGAGAAGCTCCGGTCGTTCATCCTCCCCGGAGGCACGGCCGGGTCGGCGCACCTGCACCTCGCGACGACCATCGTGCGTCGCGCCGAGCGTTCCGCGTGGGCGGCCGCCGACCAGCACGGCACCGAACCGGCCCCCGAGGGCACCGACGCGAGGGGCGTCGGCGGCGTCAACGTCCTGACGGCGAAGTACCTCAACCGCCTCTCGGACCTGCTCTTCATCCTCGCCCGGATCGCCAACAAGCCGATCGGCGGCGACGTGCTGTGGCAGCCCGGTGGCGGCCGCGTCGAGAAGCCCGAGCGCACGAAGAAGCACTGACCCGCCCCACGGCATACGGCCGCGGGTGCCTCCTGCTCGGCACCTCGTCGCGCGCGAGATCGTGCGACCGGTGTCGTCTGGACGCAGCAGGTGCGCGACCTCGCGCCCGACCATGACGTCGTCCACACCCCCCGACGCCGGACGCGCACCGTCCACACCGTCCTGCCGAGGCGCGACTGACGCAGCGGCGGAGCGCACGCTGCTCGGGTGGACCCCAGACTCCCCACCGCGCTGCACGAGCTCGCGCTGCACCAGCACGGTGTCCTGACTCGCCGACAGCTGCTCGAGGGCGGCCTGACGCCCGCTCAGCTGCGCACGCGGCTCGGGCGCGAGTGGCGACTGCTCCTGCGGGGCGTCGTCCTGCTGTCCAACGGGGTTCCCTCAGACCAGCAGCGGCTGGTGGCCGCCCTGCTCTTCGCTGGACCGAGGAGCTGGCTCGCGGGCCCGACCGCCGCAGCGGTGCACGGCATCGCCGGGCTCTGCGTGAGCAACCCGATCCACGTCCTCGTCCCGGCGCCACAGCGCTCCCGCGCTCACGCCTGGGTCCTCGTCCGCAACACGACCCTTCTCGACGAGCCCGTTCACCGACGTGGCCCGCTCCGTCTCTCGTGTCCCGCGCGTGCGGCCGTCGACGCCGCGGCTGCCGCACCGTCGACCGAGCAGGCCCGAGGCGTGCTCGTCGCCGCGGCCCAGTCGCGCAAGGCACGGCTGAGCGACCTCGCGCACTGGACGCTCGCTCGTGGGCAGGTGGGCTCCCGACGCCTGCACGAGGGTCTGGAGCTCGCAGCGTCCGGTGCGTGGTCCGTGCCCGAGGCCGACCTGCTGCGCCTGCTCTCCTCGTCCACGGTCCTGCCTCCGGTGTGGGCCAACCCCGAGGTGCGCGACCAGAGGGGGCGCCGCCTCACGACACCCGATGCGTGGATCGACGACGTGGCCCTCGCCGTCATGGTGCACAGCCGCCAGTGGCACGCCGACAGCCTGGCGTGGGAGTCGACGGTCGAGCACGACACGGATCTGCAGACGGCTCGGGTCGTGGTCGTCGGCGTGACGCCGCACTCGATCGCTGCGCGACCACGGTGGGTCCTTGATCGGATCGAGGCGGCCTACCTCGAGGCGCGGGCGTCCGGCGTGCGAGCGAACGTGGTGGCGACCCCGCACGACCCGTGGTCGACCGGCCGAACGGTGCCGATGCAGAGGGAGCACGACGGTCCTGCGCCTGGTCGTGCGTGAGATCGTGCAGCTGGTATCGCTGGGTCGCAGCGGGCGCACGATCTCGCGCCTGACGACCGAGCGGCCAAACGGCGGCGAGGAGCGCCCGAGCAGCGGCCCTCGTCCGGGTCGGTCCGGCGTCAGGCGACGTTGACGTTGTAGCCGGGGGGTGCGGCTTCCTGCCACGAGCGCAGCGCGGTGTAGGCGGGACCCTGCAGGGCCAGCTCGAAGTCCCGGTCGCCGTCGCTGCACGGCACCCGGCTCGCGTCGGGCAGCAGCGGGATCGAGTCGCTGCCGCTCAGCGGCTCCGGGGCGTCGAGCAGCAGGCGCTGGCGCAGCCAGCGGTGCTTGGGGCGCACGGAGACGCCCCCGAGGGCATACCACTCGAGGGCGTTGTCACCGAACCTGATGAGACCCAGGCGCCAGCGGTCGGACTCCGTGCGGCGCATGCCGCAGAGGGTCAGGGGCAGGCCCTTGGCGATGTAGCGCCGGCGCAGGTAGGTCGTCGCGAGGACGACCACCGCGACCACCAGGAGCGTGCCGATCACGATCTCGGTAGAGACGAGAACGGACGGCACGCGCGACCTCAGCTCGTCTGCAGCGACGAGGCGTCGACGTGCTCGGCGACGATGGTCACGACGTCGGAGTCGACCGAGAGGAACCCGCCGTCGACCGTCACCGTGCGACGCTCGCCCTCGAGGGACTCGATGGAGACCTCGCCCTCGACGAGGACACCGAGCAACGGGGTGTGGCCGGGCAGGATGCCCAGCTCGCCCGAGATGGACCGGGCGCGTACGAACTTGGCCTCGCCCTCCCAGACCTTCCGGTCGGCGGCAACCATCTCAACCTTGAGCGAACTCACGTTTCCTCCGGATCGTGGGGGTGTGCTCTGCAGTTTAGTGCCTCTGCGAGGATGCTCCGTACGCGAGGTGGCGCAGGCCGCTCGCGCCGATTCCCCATCCTCCACAGGAGTCCCATCCATGAGCACTGCCGTGTCCGACGCCCTTCTCGAGCCGACCCGCCGCCCGGTGGCCGTCGAGACCCTGACCGACGTCATCGACGCCGAGGTGGCCGACAAGTCCGGGCTGGGCGGAGCCGCCGTCAAGGCCGGCTACGCCGCCGCCAAGAAGCTCGGTGGCAACTTCGTCACGAGCGCCACCGACCGTCTGCTGCCCCAGTTCGCGAGCGCCCTCGACCCCTTCTGGGCCACCAAGGGTGACACGTCGTTCGGGGCGCACCTCGCGGCCCAGCCCGACGCCGCGGCGGACGCCCTCCTCGCGGTGACCGACGCGAAGGCCGCCGCAACCTCGCACGGCTCGGCCGCCAAGGTCTACGGCTCGCTGCGCGGCAAGGCCAAGGGCCATGTCGTCGCCGCGCTCCCCCGCCTCGGCGCCGCGGTGGAGCGTCTCGTCCCCTGACGTGTCCTGACGTCTCCACCGCGCGCGACCGCGGGCACGACGCCGACCACGTATGCTGCCGGGCCGGCTCCCCTCGAGGAGCCGGCCCGGTCGTGGGTCCGGGTCGCAGGCGGGCCGGTCAGGACTCGTCGTGCGCGCGGTCCGTCGCGACGCGCGGCAGCTCGGGACTGAACTCCTCGCCCAGGTCGGCGATGGCCTGCCGGGCGAACACCTGCTGCTCGGTGACGACACGCTCGGACCGGCCGCGTCCGATGAAGGTGACGGCCCAGTGCAGCAGCGTCGTGATGCGGTGCTTGAAGCCGATGATGTAGACGAGGTGCACCGCCAGCCACAGGATCCACGCGAAGAACCCGCTGAACTGCGCCTTGCCGACCGACGCGACGGCCGAGAAGCGCGAGATCGTGGCCATCGAGCCCTTGTCGAAGTACTCGAACGGTCCATTGGGCTCCTTGCCGTCGAGGCGTCGCTCGATCTGCTCCGCGGCGTAGCGACCGCCCTGGATGGCGACCTGGGCGACGCCCGGCAGCCCGTCGAGCGCCATCATGTCGCCGACGACGAAGACCTCGGGGTGGCCCGGGAGCGTGAGGTCGCCGCGGACCTCGACGCGGCCGGCCCGGTCGAGGTGGGCACCGGACTGGTCGGCGAGCTGGCGACCGAGCGGCGACGCGCTGACGCCTGCGGCCCACACCTTGCACACCGACTCGATGCGCTCGCGGCTGCCGTCGCCGTGCTCGACCTCGATCCCCGTCGCGTCGACGTCGACGACCTTGGCGCCGAGGCGCACCTCGACGCCCATCTCGGACAGGCGCTTGACGGCGCGGTCGCCGAGCTTCTCGCCGAAGGAGCCGAGCACCGCGGGCGCTGCGTCGAGCAGGACGACCCGGGCCTTCGTCGGGTCGATCCGACGGAAGTCGCGCTTGAGCGTGCGTCGCGCGAGCTCGGAGATCTGCCCCGCCATCTCGACACCGGTCGGACCCGCACCGACGACGACGAACGTCATGAGGCGGTCGACCTCGGCCTGCGTCGTGGCGAGCTCGGCCAGCTCGAACGAGCCGAAGATGCGGCCGCGCAGCTCGAGGGCGTCGTCGATGGACTTCATGCCGGGGGCGTGCCGGGCGAACTGGTCGTTGCCGAACCACGACTGGCCGGCGCCCGCGGCGACGATGAGCGAGTCGTACGGGGTGACCGTCTCCCGGCCGACCGCGGTGTGGGTCACGGTGCGCGCCTCGAGGTCGATCGTCTCGACCTCACCGAGCAGCACCTTCGCGTTGTCCTGACGGTGCAGCACCTCGCGCGTCGAGGGCGCGATCTCGCCCTCGGAGAGGATCCCGGTGGCCACCTGGTAGAGCAACGGCTGGAAGAGGTGGTGCGTCGTGCGGGCGATGAGGGTCACGTCGACGTCGGCGCGCTTCAGCTTCTGCGTGCTGAACAGACCGCCGAAACCCGATCCGATGACCACGACCCGGTGGCGCGGGGCCTGCTGGGTGGGCGTGCTCACGTTTCTCCTTGTCCTTGAGCTGTGTCCTGGTGCGAGGTGATGGGCTCGTCGGCGCTGACGGGTGCATCTGTGTCAACACCATGAGTCGTACCCGCATGCCCCGTGGGCGACGCCGAGGGCGTCCAGGCGCTGCGGTTCTCGTCACACTCGGCGCACGTCGTCGCGGGGCTCATCCGACCCGCCTCAGGACGACGATCTGCGAGGTCTGCGACACGACGCGGTAGTGGGCGACGACCCAGTCACGCAGCGGGTCGGCGTCGTCGATGTAGCGGTGGTGGCCGTATCCCGGCCAGAAGTCCCGGGCCGCCACCACGCAGTCGGGCACGCGTCCCGAGCGCTGCACCCAGTCGAGCACGTCCTGGCTCGTCGTGCCGAAGAAGTCCATCCAGACGATGGGGGTGTCGAAGCGGAGGTCGGCGTAGAGGAAGGCCGCGGGGTGGATGTAGTCGAGCGCCCCGTCGCCGGGTCGCGCACACGCCTGCACGGCCTGCTGGTCCGCCTCGAGCTCGGCGCGGTGCTGCTCGGTGGTCCGGAGCCCGGCGAAGGCACCTCCCGGTGCGTCCGTCACGAGGGCGGTGGGTGGTCCGTCGCGGAAGCTGTTGAGCGCGTGGACCGTCCCGAGGGAGGCGAGCAGGAGACCGGCCACCGCCACCTTCGCCGGACGCGTGCCGACGTGCACGAGGGCGGCGACGGTCACGGCGAGCAGTCCCGGCGCCAGCACCGCCCCCGTCGCTCCCCACACCGGGCCGGACGAGGTGAAGGCGGCGAGGAAGGGCATGCCGACGAGCGTCGGTGTCAGGCCGAGGACGGCCAGGCGCGCCACGGGACCCCGGGCCCGAACCGCGACGACGAGGAGGACGGGCAGCAGGACGACGACGAGGACGGTGCCGAGCAGCGGGGTGAGCCACGACAGCACGGTGTAGGTCGTCGAGACCACCCCGCTCTGGAGAGCCTGGACCGTGACCGCGCCGACGGCGAGGAGCAGGAGCGGCACCCTCAGGCGTCGCGCAGCGGGAACCGCGGCGAGCACCGCGAGCGGCACCGCGAGCAGGACCCAGGGGCTCGCGAGGGCGGTCCCGACCTGGTCGGTCCACCGCCCGAGCCGGTCCCAGCGGCTCGGGCGCGTGGCCTGGTAGGCGTCGGTGAAGGCCACGGTCGCCGAGATGTCGGCCGGGCCCCAGACCACGAGCGCGAGGAACCCGACGACGGCCCCGACGACGAGCGCACCGGCGGCGACCGCCAGCACCCCGGGCCGGGCCGAGACGAGGCCGAGCACACCGGGACGCCGTTCGCCGGGCGTGGCGCCCGACCTCGACGTCGTCACGTCGAGGCGCCACAGCAGCAGACCGAGCACGACGAGGAGCGCTGCAGCAGCGGGCGCGGTCACCGGGTGGCTCACCGCCCCGAGGGCGGTCGCCGCCCCCGCCGACACGGCATACGGGCGCGCGCAGCGGACGCAGCGGACGGTGGCGCCGAGCCCGCAGCACACGGCGAGGAGGTACATCAGCGCCGGCGTCGTGTTGTAGGACACGACCTGCTGGTTGTATGCCGCCGGCAGCAGCGCCACGGCCAGCGCGCACGCGCTCGTGCCCCGACCGAGAGCGGGCGCGACCGCGCGCCAGCACACGGCACCGACGCCGGCGCACACGAGCACGAACCACACCCGCGAGGCGAGCACGAGGCCGTCCAGCCCGACGGCGTGCTCCCACGTCCAGACGAACGGGACCGCGGGCCAGGCACCGAGCGCCTGGACGTTCATCTCGTCCCGGAACGGGACGTCACCCTGGGCGAGCCGGAGCGCCAGCTCCACGGCGTGCGAGCTGTCGCTGAGGTCCACCCCGTAGCGGGCGCGGGCGATCGCGACGGCCGCGACGGCGACCGCGAAGCACGGCACCCACACACGACGAACGGGGAGGGCCCAGAGGGCACCTCCCCGTCGTCGGGTGAATCGATCCATCCAGATCAGAGGTTCTTCTGGATCTCCGCCCACTGGCGTTCGACGTCGTCGAGGCCACCACACATGAAGAAGGCCTGCTCGGCGACGTGGTCGTACTCGCCGTCGGCGATCTTCGTGAACGCCTCGATCGTGTCGGACAGCGGCACGGTCGAACCCTCGATGCCGGTGAACTGCTTGGCGACGTAGGTGTTCTGCGACAGGAAGCGCTGGATGCGACGGGCGCGGTTGACGAGGATCTTGTCCTCTTCGGAGAGCTCGTCGATACCGAGGATCGCGATGATGTCCTGAAGCTCCTTGTTGCGCTGCAGGATCGACCGGATGCGCACGGCCGTGTTGTAGTGGTCGGCCGCCACGTAGCGCGGGTCGAGGATTCGCGAGGTCGAGGACAGCGGGTCGACAGCCGGGTAGATACCCATCGACGCGATGTCACGCGAGAGCTCGGTCGTCGCGTCGAGGTGCGCGAAGGTCGTGGCCGGAGCCGGGTCGGTGTAGTCGTCGGCCGGCACGTAGATCGCCTGCATCGAGGTGATCGAGTGACCACGCGTGGACGTGATGCGCTCCTGCAGGGTGCCCATCTCGTCGGCCAGGGTGGGCTGGTAGCCCACGGCGGACGGCATGCGACCGAGGAGGGTCGAGACCTCCGAGCCGGCCTGCGTGAAGCGGAAGATGTTGTCGATGAAGAGGAGCACGTCCTGCTTCTGGACGTCGCGGAAGTACTCCGCCATCGTCAGTGCCGACAGGGCGACGCGCAGACGCGTGCCCGGCGGCTCGTCCATCTGACCGAAGACGAGGGCGGTCTGTCCGAGGACGCCCGCCTCCTCCATCTCGACCATGAGGTCGTTGCCCTCACGGGTGCGCTCACCGACACCGGCGAACACCGACACACCACCGTGGTCACGGGCGACACGGGCGATCATCTCCTGGATGAGCACCGTCTTGCCGACGCCGGCACCACCGAAGAGGCCGATCTTGCCACCCTGGACGTACGGAGTCATCAGGTCGATGACCTTGATGCCCGTCTCGAACATCGTGGTCTTGGACTCGAGCTGGTCGAAGGCGGGAGCCTTGCGGTGGATGCCCCACCGCTCCTTGACCTCGAGCTTCTCGCCCTCGGCGAGGTTCATGCACTCGCCGGTCGTGTTGAACACGTGGCCGAGGGTCACGTCACCGACGGGGACGGTGATCGGGCCGCCGGTGTCCTGCACGGCCGAGCCGCGCACGAGACCGTCGGTCGGCTGCAGCGAGATCGCACGGACCATGTTGTCGCCGATGTGCTGGGCGACCTCGAGGTTGAGGTTCTTCGTCTCGCCGGCGAGGGTGACCTCGGTCGTGAGCAGGTTGTACTGCTCCGGCATGGCGTCGACGGGGAACTCCACGTCCACGACCGGGCCGATGATGCGGGAGATGCGTCCGACGCCGCCCGCGGGCGGGGCCGTCCACGTGGTGTCGCTGACAGTTGCAGTCATGGTGGTCTGCTTCCTTACCTGTGGGCGTTACTTCTTGGCGTCGGCGAGGGCGTTGGCGCCGCCCACGATTTCGCTGATCTCTTGGGTGATGCCGGCCTGACGGGCCTGGTTGGCGAGGCGCTGATAGGTCTTGATCAGCTCCGTCGCGTTGTCGGTGGCCGACTTCATCGCCCGCTGGCGGGCGGCGAGCTCGGAGGCCGCCGAGCTGAGCAGCGCGGTGAAGATGCGGTTGCGGACGTACTTCGGCAGCAGCAGGTCGAGGACCTCGGACGCGCTCGGCTCGAAGGAGTACTCCGGCGGGATCTGGCCCTCCTCGTAGCGGTTGACGCTGAGGTCCAGGCTCTCGTCGTCGCCCGCCTCGTCGGCCTCGACGACTTCGAGAGGCAGCAGGCGCAGCACGAACGGGTCCTGGCGGACCATGGAGCGGAAGCGGGTGAACACGACGTGGATCTCGTCGTGGCCGCCCTCCTCCGTGGGCTTGAGGAAGTCGGCCGTGATGCGGTCGGCGATCTCCTTGGCGTTCTCGAACGTCGGGGCGTCGGAGAAGCCGGTCCACTCGGCGGCGTAGTCGCGCTTGCGGAACTTGAAGTAGCTCACGGCCTTGCGACCGACGAGGTAGGGCACGACCTCCTTGCCCTCGGCGGTCAGTTTGGAGATGAGCTCCGCGCTCTCCTTGATCGCCGCGACGGAGTAGGCACCGGCAAGTCCGCGGTCCGCCGTGATGATGACGACGCCGGCCCGCTTCGCGGTCTCCTTCGCCGTCGTCAACGGGTGGTCCTCGTTCGTGTTGGTCGCCACCGCGGACACGGCACGCGTCAGCGCGGTCGTGTACGGCATCGCCTCGGTGGCCCGCTGGCGGGCCTTGACGACGCGTGCGGCCGCGATCAGCTCCATCGCGTTGGTGATCTTCTTGATGGAGTTGACGGACTTGATGCGCTGGCGGTAGATCCGCATCTGCGCTCCCATGTGCTCCGCCTCTCTTGGTCTCTAAAAGTCTGTGGTTGCCTGCAGGGTGGGCTCACGCCCGCTTCCGTGTGCCGCCCGGCTGGCCGGGCGGCACACGGAAGGTGGTCACTTCTGCTTGACGATCTTCGCCTGGGTGATCTGGTCGTCGGCGATCTCGTCGAACTCCTCGTTGCCGGCCTCGAGGCCGTCCTTGCCGGTGCCCCGGAAGGTGAACTTGACCTCGTCGACGACCTTGGCGAGGGCCGTCTCGGTGTCCTCGTCGAGCTTGAGGGTCTCGCGGATCGTCTGGAGGATCTTGCCGTCGCGACGCAGCGTCTCGAGCAGCTCGGTCTCGAAGGTGCGGACGTCCTCGACCGCGACGTCGTCGAGCCTGCCGGTCGTACCGGTCCAGATCGAGACGACCTGCTCCTCGACGGGGTACGGCGAGCTCTGCGGCTGCTTGAGCAGCTCGACGAGGCGCGCACCACGGGCGAGCTGGGCTCGCGAGGCGGGGTCGAGGTCGGACGCGAACATCGCGAACGCCTCCATGGCACGGAACTGCGCGAGGTCGAGCTTGAGTCGACCGGCGACGGACTTCATCGCCTTGATCTGCGCGGCACCGCCGACTCGGGAGACCGAGACACCCACGTCGATGGCCGGACGCACGTTGGCGTTGAACAGGTCGGCCTGGAGGTAGATCTGGCCGTCCGTGATCGAGATGACGTTGGTCGGGATGTACGCCGAGACGTCGCCCGCCTTGGTCTCGATGATGGGCAGACCCGTCATCGAGCCGTGGCCGAGGTCGTCGGAGAGCTTGGCGCAACGCTCGAGGAGCCGGCTGTGCAGGTAGAAGACGTCACCCGGGTAGGCCTCGCGGCCCGGCGGACGGCGCAGCAGCAGCGACACGGCGCGGTAGGCCTCGGCCTGCTTGCTCAGGTCATCGAAGACGATGAGGACGTGCTTGCCCTGGTACATCCAGTGCTGGCCGATGGCCGAGCCGGTGTAGGGCGCGAGGTACTTGAAGCCCGCCGAGTCGGACGCGGGAGCCGCGACGATCGTGGTGTACTCCAGCGCGCCGGCCTCTTCGAGCGTGCCGCGGACCGACGCGATGGTCGAGCCCTTCTGGCCGATGGCGACGTAGATGCAGCGGACCTGGGCGTCGGGGTCGCCCGACTCCCAGTTGCGCTTCTGGTTGATGATCGTGTCGATCGCGACCGTCGTCTTGCCGGTCTGGCGGTCGCCGATGATGAGCTGGCGCTGGCCACGGCCGATCGGCGTCATCGCGTCGATCGACTTGATGCCGGTCTGGAGCGGCTCGTGGACCGACTTGCGCTGGACGACGTTGGGCGCCTGCAGCTCGAGGGCGCGACGCTCCTCGGTCTTGATGTCGCCGAGGCCGTCGATCGGGTTGCCGAGCGGGTCGACGACACGGCCGAGGAAGTCGTCACCGACCGGGACCGAGAGGACCTCGCCCGTGCGCTTGACGGTCTGGCCCTCCTCGATGCCGGCGAAGTCACCGAGGACGACGACGCCGATCTCGTGGACGTCGAGGTTCAGCGCGAGGCCGAGCGTGCCGTCCTCGAACTGGAGCAGCTCGTTGGTCATGGCCGAGGGCAGACCCTCGACGTGAGCGATGCCGTCACCGGCGTCGGTGACGCGGCCGACCTCTTCGCGGGAGGCCGCGCCGGGCTCGTAGGACTGGACGAACGAGTCCAGAGCGTCCCGGATCTCCTCCGGACGGATCGAAAGCTCCGTCATGTCAGATCTTCTCCTCGGTTTCGACCCGCAGGGCGGGCCGGTGGTTGATCACAGCTGGTGGTGGGTGCTTCAGGCACCCATGGCCCGGCGGGCCGCGTCGAGCTTGCGGATGACGGTTCCGTCGATGAGCTCGTCACCGATCTCGACCTTGACCCCGCCCATGACCCGGGGGTCCACGACGGTGTTGACGTGGACCGTGCCGCCGTAGATGGCAGCCAGGCCCGCGGCGAGGCGGGCACGGTCGTCGTCGGTGAGCGGGACGGCCGAGGTGACGGTGGCCGTCTGCTGCTCGCGGCGGCGCGAGGCCGTCTCGAGGTACTTCTCGAGGACCCGGTCGAAGCGCAGGCCGCGCGGGGCGACCACGGCCTGACGAGCCAGCACGAGGGTTTCCGGGGAGACCTTCTCGCGCAGGAGCGAGGACACGAGGTCGGCCCGCTTGTCGGCCGGAGCCTGCACGTCGGCCAGTGCCGAGCGCAGCGGGGCGTCGGCCGCCACGATGCGCTCGAAGCGGAACAGCTCGTCCTCGACGCGGTCGGCGCGGCCCTGGGCCTCCGCCTCGGCGATGACGGCCTCGACGGCATACGACTCGACCGTGTCGGTCAGGTCACGCTCGGAGCTCCAGCGCTGGCCGAAGGCACCCTTGAGCACGACCAGCGTCTCGGCGCTGACCTTGCCCGCGAAGAGCCGCTCGGCGAGCTGGGCCTTGTCGACGCCCTCGCGGGACGGGTCGGCCACGGCGCGACGCAGGGTCGCGCTGCCGTCGATGATCCCGACGGCCGCGAAGAGCTCCTCGGCCAACCGCGAACGGTCGGCACCGGCAGCGAGGACGCCGGTGAGAGCCTCGCGGCTCGCCGCCGCTGCTGCGCGTGAGGGTCCCTGCATCAGGCGTCCCCGCCCTGGCTGCCGGCGGCGCCGCCGACCTTCTCGCGCACGACGTCGCCCGACTCGAGCTCGGCGAGGAAGCGCTCGACGATGCCCTTCTGACGGGTCTCCTCGTGGAGGGACTCCCCGACGATGCGGCTCGCGAGGTCGGTCGAGATGCGGCCGACGTCACCACGGAGCGAGACGACCGCCTGCTGGCGCTCGGCCTCGATCTGCTTGTGCGCCGTCTCGGTGATCCGAGAAGCCTCGGACGCCGCGTGCTCGCGCATCTCGGCGATGATCTGCGCGCCCTGGGCCTTCGCGTCCTCGCGGATGCGGGCGGCCTCGGAGCGGGCCTCGACGAGCTGGGCCTGGTACTGCTCGAGCGCGGCCTGGGCCTGCGCCTGGGCCTCCTCGGCCTTGTTCATCCCGCCCTCGATCGCAGCAGTGCGCTCGGCGTAGATCTGCTCGAGGCGCGGCACGACCTTCTGCTTCACGACGACGTAGAGGATCGCGAAGCACGCCAGGCCGAAGAAGAACTCGAGCGGGTGCGGGATGATCGGTGCCGCGGTGGCCCAGAAGCCGCCCTCGCCGCCCTCGGCGGTCACGGTCACTGCTTGCATGAGGTTCTCCTAGAGAGAAAGACGATCGGTGCTTCGGGCTGCCCCGGAAAGGGGCGTCAGCCCTTGAAGACGAACGCGAGCGCGATACCGAAGATGGCGAGCGCCTCGGTGATGGCCATGCCCAGGAAGGCGATCGGCTGCAGCATGCCGCGAGCCTCGGGCTGACGGGCGACGCCGTTGATGTAGGCGGCGAAGATCAGACCGACACCGATACCGGGGCCGATGGCGGAGAGGCCGTAACCGAGGATGGCGATGTTGCCAGTCATGTTTATTCCATTCCTTCTTGTCTTGTCCGGCTGGCGGTTACCAGACGGGCGGGGGCGAAGCTGGTGTGTGGTGCTCGTGCGGTGGTGCAGTTCGTGGGGCGCCGGAGGCGCAGGGAGACGGCGGCCTCAGTGCTCGTCGGCGACCGCGCCGCCGATGTAGAGGGCGGCCAGCAGGGTGAAGACGTAGGCCTGGAGGAACTCGACCAGCAGCTCGAAGAGCGTCATCACGAAGGCGAAGATCCACGTGACGCCACCGGCGACGACGAGGACACCGCCGGAGTTGAGCATGTACCAGCCACCGGTGATGAACAGGACGATGAGGATGTGGCCGGCGAACATGTTGCCGAAGAGTCGCAGGGCGAGGGTGACCGGTCGCGTGAAGAGGTCGGTGATCAGCTCGAGGAAGAAGATCGCGGGGATCATCGCCTTCGGCAGACCCGCGGGCACGAGCGACTTCCAGTAGCCGATGAACCCGTGCTTGCGCATGCCCACGACGTGGAAGACGACCCAGACGATGAGCGACAGGGCGATCGGGAAGCCGATGCGGCTGAAGGTCGGGTAGCTGAACGGCGGGATGACGCCGAAGAAGTTGTTGACGAGGATCGTCGTGAAGAGCGCGAAGAGCAGCGGCACGAACCGCATGAACTCCTTGCTGCCGATGAGGTCGCGGGCGATGCCGTTGCGGACCAGGCCGTAGACGGCCTCGGTGCCCATCTGGCCACGGCCCGGCACGAGCGCCTTCTTCTTCGTCGTGGCGAGCAGCCACCAGACGACGAGGCCGGTCGCGACGACCATGAGGAGGATGGGCCGCGTGACCGCCCAGGGGCCGTCGGTCCCGAAGAGGGGCTGCCAGAACTCCTCGACGCCGGGGGCGGTGTAGTCCGTCGGGGCGGCGGCCACGATGCTCACGGGTTACTCCTTTGTAGGTTCTGGGCACTTCGGCTGACGACCTGCGTCAGGGGTGGAGAGTCGGTGCGCGGGAGCGGGCTCCCGGTGGGGCTCCAGGTCGGCGGGCCGGCGGGCGACGCGCTGACGTGCGGCACGGAGGCCGTCGGGCTCAATGGGTACCGTATCGGAACCAGATCAGGTAGAGCGACAGGGCCATTCCACCCACGATCCCGACCCCGACGAGCCAGGTCGTGCCCAGCCAGTGGTCGGCCAGGGCACCGAGACCGCCGTAGATGAGCGGACCCGTGAGCATGTACGCGACGGCACGCCAGGCGGAGTCCTGCTCGCGGGTGTTGAACCGGCGCAGCTCCTCGGCCTTGTCCTCCGCAGAGGGCTCGACGGGCTCGCTGGGCTCGCTCGGCACCGTGGGCTCGCTCTGGTCGCCGGGCTCCGGCGTCGGTGGTGTGGTCATGTCGACCTCCCGTGTCACGGCTCATCACGCGGCTCCCGGTGGGGTGCCGGGTCGGGCGAGGCGTCGGACGCCGAGTCGGGCGTCGCGTCGAGCGAGGCCGCCCCGTCGGGGTCGTACGCGAAGATGCGCAGGCGCTTGTAGGCGCGCATCTCGAAGAAGAGCCACACGACGGCGCACACCGTGATCGACAGGCCGATCGCGAAGCCCGAGGCCCACGTGACGTCGCGCAGCGCGAACATGACGACACCGAGCACCAGCACCTTGAAGGTGTAGGTCACCATGACGATCATCATCGTCGTCGTGGGTGGCAGGTCGGCCGTGCGCTTCATGACGAGCAGCGTCAGGCTGAAGAAGAAGAGGACGATGGCGGCGCCGAGCGCGGCCGACCATGCGGCCTTGGGGCTCGAGAAGAGGCCGACTACCACGCAGACGAGCCCGGCCACGGCCGTCGGCAGCAGGGAGCCCCGGAGGAGCTGCGCGAAGGCATCTGACTGTGATGCGTCGCGTGCCGGTGTGGCGCTCAAGTAAACCTGCCTGGGTGCGTCGTGAGGCGTAGTGCGGGCGGGGTTCGGACTGATCCGGATCAGGCTCGGATCGCTTGTGTGGAAAGGACTTCCGGGCTCCTGTGGCGGTCTTCCCAGACTCCCCTCAGGTGCTTGTGAATGCTATCACAAGCGCTCCGAGGGCCTCCACCGAGGAAGCCAGACGGTCAGCACGACCCCCATCGCGGCGGCCGCCCCGACGACCGCGAGCGGACGGGGTCCGTCCCAGATGACGAAGGACACCGAACCCAGGGCCACGATGGCGGCCCACAGGTAGAGGATGAGCACGGCACGGCGGTGGCCGTGACCGATGCGCAGCATGCGGTGGTGCAGGTGCATCGCGTCGGGGTGCCACGGTCGCTGGCCGGCACGGGTGCGCCGGACCACGGCGAGCAGCATGTCGAGCAGCGGCAGCAGCAGGACCGCGAGCGGGACGAGGATCGGCAGGAAGGCGGCCGACACGTCGTTGGCGCTGACCTCCGCCGGGTCGACGTTGCCGGTCAGAGTGATCGTCGCCGCCGACAGCAGCAGGCCGAGCGTCAGCGCTCCCGAGTCGCCCATGAAGAGCCGGGCCGGGTGGAAGTTGTGCGGCAGGAAGCCGGCACAGCACCCGACGAGAGCGGCCGAGATGAAGGTCGCGGTCGAGAACACGTTGGCCGGCACGAAGGACCGCGACACCATGTAGCTGTAGACGAAGAAGGCGAACGCCGCGATGCAGACGACCCCCGCGGCGAGCCCGTCGAGCCCGTCGATGAAGTTGACGGCGTTCGTCGACGCGATGACGACGAGCACCGTGAAGAGCACGAGGACCGGGGTCGGCAGGATGGTCGTGCCGAAGATCGGCAGCGACAGCAGCTGCACCCCGGTGTAGGCCATGAGGCCCGCCGCGAGCATCTGTCCCGCCAGCTTGGTCAGCCAGTCGAGCTCACGGATGTCGTCGAACGCACCGAGCAGGCACACGATGCCGGCTGCGGCGACGACGCCGAAGATCTGTTTCGTCGAGAAGAGCGTCCCGAGGTAGGGCAGCGCCCTGGCCACGAGTGCCGCCGCCACGAAGCCGATGTAGATCCCGACTCCCCCGAGCCGGGGGATCGGGGTCTTGTGGACGTCGCGCTCGCGAACGGCCGTGAACGCCCCGGTCGCGACGGCGAGGCTCCGGACGAAGGGTGTGGCGAGGTACGTGACCGCAGCGGCCACGATGAGGACGAGGACGTACTCGTGCACCTACCGACCTTCGCTCGGGCGCCGACGCTGGCGGGGGGACTGACTCAGCGAGGGTATGCCGGGAAGCGCGTCACGAGGTCGGTGACCTGCGCACGGACGTCCTTGCTCACCGCGTGGTCGGGGTCGGCGTCACCCTCGGTGACGGCTCGGTGGATGAGCGAGGCGATCTGCTTCATCTCCTCCAGGCCCATGCCCTGGGTCGTGACCGACGGCGTGCCGACGCGGATGCCCGAGGCGATGTTGGGCTTCTGCGGGTCGAAGGGGATGGCGTTCTTGTTCAGCACGATCCCGGCCGCGTCGGCCCGCTCCTCGGCCTCCTTGCCGGTGACGCCGACGCCCTGCAGGTCGAGCAGCGCCAGGTGGGTGTCGGTGCCGCCCGTCGTCGGTCGGATGCCGAGCTCGAGCAGGCTGGCCGCGAGCTGCTGGCTGTTGGCGATGACGTCCTTGGCGTACTGGGCGTACTCGGGCGTCGCGGCCTCCTTGAAGTTGACCGCCTTGGCCGCGATGGTGTGCATCTGCGGGCCGCCCTGCATCATCGGGAAGATCGCCTTGTCCATGGCGGCCGCGTGCTCGGCCTTGCAGACGAGGGCGCCGGAGCGCGGGCCGCGCAGCACCTTGTGCGTCGTGAACGTGACGACGTCGGCGTACGGCACGGGTGAAGGGATGGCCTTGCCCGCCACGAGGCCGATGAAGTGGGCGGCGTCGACCCAGAGGATCGCGCCGACCTCGTCGGCGATGGCCCGGAAGCGCTCGAAGTCGATGAGCCGCGGGATGGCCGAGCCGCCCGCACAGATGACCTTGGGGCGGTGCTCACGGGCGAGCGCCTCGACCTGGTCGTAGTCGATGTCCTCGGTCTGCTGGTCGACCCCGTAGTGCACGGCGTTGAACCACTTGCCGGAGAAGGAGACCTTGGTGCCGTGCGTCAGGTGGCCGCCCATCGGCAGCGCCATCGCGAGGATCGTGTCGCCAGGTGCCATGAAGGCGCCGTAGACGGCCTGGTTGGCGCTCGCGCCGGAGTGTGCCTGGACGTTGGCGTGGTCGGCGCCGAAGAGGGCCTTGGCGCGCTCGATCGCGATCGTCTCGGCCTTGTCGACCTCGGAGCAGCCGCCGTAGTAGCGACGGCCGGGGTAGCCCTCGGCGTACTTGTTCGACAACGTCGACCCGAGGGCCGTCAGGACCGCGGGCGAGCTGATGTTCTCGCTCGCGATGAGCTGCAGTCCGCCGCGGATGCGGTCGAGCTCGGACAGGAGCACCCCCGCGATGTCGGGGTCGAAGGACTGCAGGGCACCGAAGTCGGAGCCGTAGAACGTGTCGTCAGCCATGGGAGTTCTCCGGGTGGGTCGGGAGTGGGGCGCGAGCGCGAGCCAACTCTATTGCGTCGTGCTGGCACCGTCGGACGGCCGCTCGGTCGTGGACACGTCGTGCCACTCGCCGAGCGTCTCGGCAGCCTCGTCCGACGTGCCCTCCACGGGCACGTCTCCGGCGGCCGCGGAGTCCTCGGCGGGCGCCTCGGCTCGCGGCTCGACGTCGGCCTCCGGGCCCGGCTCGGTCGCGGGCTCCGGCTCGGTCGCGGGGTCCGCCTCGGTCGCGGGCTCCGCCTCGGTCGCGGTGTCCTCCGCGGGGTCCGGCTCGGTCGCGGGGTCCTCCGCGGGCGTCGCGTCGGCCTCGGCGGCCGGCTCGGCGTCGGGCTCGGGCGCCTCGAGGACGGGCTCGGGCACGAGGGCCGCGTCGAGCTCCGCCTGGCTCACGGCACCGAGACGCAGGGTCACCGGGGTCTCGCCGGTGCAGTCGACGATGGTCGACGCCAGCCCCTCGCCGGCCGGGCCACCGTCGAGGTAGACCCCGACGGACTCGCCGAGCATCCCGACCGCCTCGTCGACCGTGCGGGCGGCGGGGTCGCCGGTCGTGTTGGCGCTCGTGACCGCCATGGGACCGATGTCACCGAGCAGCTCGAGCGTGAGCTCGTGGGCGGGCACGCGCAGGGCCACGGTCCCGTTGGTCTCGCCGAGGTCCCAGTGCAGCGACGTCTGCGCCTTGAGCACGAGCGTCAGCGGTCCGGGCCAGAACTTCTCCATGAGCCGCTGGGCGTAGTCGGGCACCTGCGTCGCGAGACCCTGGGCCGTGCGCGCGGTCGGGATGAGGACCGGCGGCGGCATGTCGCGGCCGCGACCCTTCGCGGCGAGGACGGAGGCGACGGCGGTCGCGTCGAAGGCGTCGCAGCCGATGCCGTAGACCGTGTCGGTCGGCAGGACGACGATCTCGCCGCGTCGGACGGCCGAGGCCGCGGCCGGGATGCCCTCGGCACGCCCCTCGGGGTCGGTGCAGTCGTAGCGCTCGCTCACGGGCAGAGCCTACTGGGGTGCGGTCGAGCCGCCGGGCGCCGGGCCGACCCGCGGGTCACGCTCGGCGCGCCGCCGTCACCCGCGGGCGGCCGGACAGGTCCTCGTGGTCGGTGACGTCGGCCCACTCCCCCGTCGCCCCGAGGCGGCGCGGCAGGCTCCGGCCCTGCGAGTCGGCGTGCTCGACGAGGACGAGACCGCCGGGCCGGAGCAGCCGCGCGGCGGTCCGGGCCACGGCGAGCGGGATCGCGAGCCCGTCCTCGCTGCCGCCGTAGAGCGCGACGTCGGGGTCGTGGTCACGCACCTCGGGGTCGACGGGGACGGCACCGACGGGGATGTACGGCGGGTTGACCGTCACGACGTCGACGGCACCCGACCAGTCCTCGAAGCAGGGCCGCGTCGCGTCGCCCCGCTCGAGGCGCACGTCGAGGCCCAGGCGGTCGCGGTTGGCCAGCGCCCAGGCGCAGGCGTCGGGCGACAGCTCGAGGCCGCGCACGTCGGCGTCCGGCCGCTCCGCCTTGACGGACAGGGCGATGGCGCCGGAGCCCGAGCAGAGGTCGACGACCCTCGCGGCCCCGGCGCCGGCTGCCGACAGCCGGTCGACCTCGACGAGCGCCAGGTCGACGAGGACCTCGGTCTCGGGCCGCGGCACGAAGACGCCGGGGCCCACCGACAGGGTCAGGCGGCGGAAGTGGGCGCGGCCCGTCAGGTGCTGCAGCGGGACCCGGCGGGCCCGCTCGTCGACGAGGACGGCATACGACACCGGGAGCGTGCGACCGCCGAGCACCATGAGGCGGCGCACCTCGGAGGCGTCGACCTCGAGCACGTGGGCCGCGAGCTCGACGGCGTCGACGTCGGCGGAGGCCACCCCCGCCTCGCGGAGCCGTGCGGCGGCGGCCCGGACACCGTCGCGCAGGTCCGTCACGCGCGCGGCCCGTCACCGTCGGCGAGCGCGGCGAGCTTGGCGGCCTCGTCGGCGTCGAGCGCCGACTGCACGACGGGGTCGAGGTCGCCGTCGAGCACCGCGTCGAGGTTGTAGGACTTGTAGCCGGTGCGGTGGTCGGAGATGCGGTTCTCGGGGAAGTTGTAGGTCCGGATGCGCTCCGACCGGTCGACGGTGCGCACCTGCGACCGGCGGGCGGCGCTCGCCTCCGCGTCGGCCTCGTCCTTGGCCATCTGGTGCAGCCGCGCCCGGAGCACGCGCATCGCGGCCTCCTTGTTCTGCAGCTGCGACTTCTCGTTCTGGCACGACACGACGAGCCCCGAGGGCAGGTGGGTGATGCGCACCGCCGAGTCGGTCGTGTTGACGCTCTGGCCGCCGGGCCCGCTGCTGCGGTAGACGTCGATGCGCAGGTCGTTGGGGTCGATCGTCACCTCGACCTCCTCGGCCTCCGGCATGACGAGGACGCCGGCCGCCGAGGTGTGGATGCGCCCCTGGCTCTCGGTCACGGGCACGCGCTGGACACGGTGGACGCCGCCTTCGTACTTGAGGCGGGCCCAGGGCCCCTCGCCCAGCCCGGGAGCGCTCCTGGCGCGCACCGAGACCCGGACGTCCTTGTACCCACCGAGGTCGCTCTCGGTCGCGTCCTCGACGGCGGTGCGCCAGCCACGCTGCTCGGAGTAACGGAGGTACATCCGCAGCAGGTCGCCCGCGAAGAGGGCTGACTCGTCGCCGCCCTCCCCCGCCTTGACCTCGAGGATGACGTCGCGGTCGTCGTCGGGGTCGCGGGGCACGAGCATCCGCCGCAGGTGCTCCTCCGCCGTGGCGAGGCGGGCCTCGAGCGAGGGCACCTCCTCGGCGAACGACGCGTCGTCGGCAGCGAGCTCACGTGCGGCCGCGAGGTCGTCACCGGCCGCCGTCCACTCGCGGGCGGCGGCGACGGTCGGCGCCAGGGCGGCATACCGCTTGTTGAGGGTGCGCACGAGGTCCTGGTCACCGTGCACGGCCGGGTCGGCGAGCTGCAGCTCGAGCTCGGCGTACTCGTCGAGGATCGACTGGACGGAATCGAGCACGGCAGGCCCTTCGGCTCAGGGGACGGGTCGGGGTAAAGCGAACGCCGGCCCCCGACGACCGAAGTCGTGGGAGCCGGCGTGCGGGAGACCTACTTGGCGGCCTTCTTGCCGTAACGGGCCTCGAACCGGGCCACGCGGCCACCGGTGTCGAGGATCTTCTGCTTGCCCGTGTAGAACGGGTGACACTGCGAGCAGACGTCGGCAGCGATCTTGCCGGAGGTCTCGGTGCTGCGCGTGACGAACGTGCTGCCACAGGTGCAGGTCACCGTGGTCTCGACGTACTCGGGGTGAAGGTCCTTCTTCAACGTAGTCTCCTAGAGTTAGTCGGCCGGGTCGGTGTCATCGCTGCTCACGCTTGGGGAGCTGCTCTCCCGTGAACCGGTCCAAAGGAAGAGTGTGCCAGAAAGGCGCACCTCCTCCCAAACGCACGGGAGGGTCGCGGCATTCCCCCACCGGCCGCTGCGACGAGGCGTACCGGACGTGCATCGAACCGGGGTCGTTCGGGTGTCTTCCACCACGACGGGACCGGTCGAGGACGAGGATGCGCGCATGGGTGTCAGGGGCAGGGTGGGTCGGCGCCGCGCCGCGGTGGCCGGGGCGGTCGCCGTGCTGCTCGCGACCGCGGCGTGCTCCGGCACGGGCTGCTCGTTCGACGACTGCCCCGAGGTGTCCCCGGCGGAGGCCGGGCGGGTCACCGGCGCCGACCCGTCCGGGGCCGTGCGCTGGACGACGACGGTGCCCGACCTGCTCAGTGAGCCCGTGGTCGTCAGCAACAGCCACGTCGTCATCGTCGGCTGCCACGCCACCCACGTCGTCGAGCTCACGTCCGGCTCCGTCTCGACGCCGACGGGCCTGGGCGAGGTCATGGGCGTCGTGCAGGGGTATGCCGTGGGGGCGCCTGCCGAGGGTGACGCCATCCTCGCCGCCGAGCGGCTCGACGGCGGCCCGGGCGGCTGGTCGTGGCAGGAGTCGCCGGTGGACGGCGACGCCGACCGTGCCTACCGCGCGTCGACCGTCGTGACGACCACCGCCGTCGTCGGCGTCCGCCGGCAGACGCTCGTCGCATGGTCGCCGGACTCGGGCTCGTGGGAACCGGTCGACGTGGCACTGCCGGTCGGTGCCCGGTCCGGGCAGCGCCTCGTGGCGGCCGACGACACCCACGTCGTCGTCCCGGGCTCGGACGGCTCGGTCCTCGGGGTCGACCTCGCGGCCCGATCGGTGACGTGGCGTGTGCTGCCGACGCGACCCGACGCTCCGGCGGACGTCAGCGTGCGCCTCGCGGGCCGTGACGTCGCCGTCGAGGTCTGGTATCCACGCACGACGGCGGCCGTCACCGGCGAGCCGCTCTGGGTCACCGAGCGCTGGTCGCTCGACGCGCGCACCGGCGAGCCCCGTTCGCCTCGGGTGACGAGCACCGGGACGAGGTCGCGGCCGACGACGCCGGCCGGGGACGTGCTCCGCGACCCGGTGACCGGATGGACCGTCACGCAGCGGCTGCGGGACCGCCCCCGGGGCGGCTGCTTCTGAGGATGCCCGCGGCTCCCGGTGCGGCTCCCGGTGCGGCTCCCGGTTGCCGTCGCACCCGGACGTCAGCGCCTGGCCGGGACCTTCGCCGGCTGGGCGACGGGGAGCACCACCTGCATCGTCGTGCCCTCCCCCTCGACGGACGCGATGACGAGCTCACCACCGTGGCCCTCGACGATGGCGCGGACGATCGCGAGCCCGAGACCCGTGCCGGGGATGGCTGCGGCCGTGGCGTTGCCGGCGCGGAAGAAGCGCTCGGACAGGCGCGCGAGGTCGGAGGCGGGGATGCCGATGCCGGTGTCGTGGACGGAGATGATCGTGGAGTCACCGGAGCGCTCGGCCGTGAGCAGCACCTGGCCACCCTCGGGGGTGAACTTCACGGCGTTGGAGCCGAGGTTGATCAGCGCTCGCTCGACCTGACCTCGGTCGACCCGGACGACGAGGTCGTCGGGCACGTCGGTGCAGACCAGCTGCACTCCCCCCGCGGCGGCCACCGGCTCCATCGTCTCGGTGACCGTGCGCAGGAGGTCACGGACGGGGACCTCCTCGGACACGGCCTGCAGGCCGCTGATCTCGATCTTGTTGAGGACGAGGAGGTCCTCGATGAGCCCGCGCAGCCGGGTCGCGTTGCGTCCGATGATGTCGAGGGCGACGTGCTGGCCGTCGGAGACGTCGCCGAAGTCGCCGTCGACGAGCAGCTCGAGATAGCCGCTGATCGAGGTCAGCGGGGTGCGCAGCTCGTGGCTGACGGTCGCCATGAAGTCGGTCTTCTGGCGGTCGAGCTCGGTGAGGCGTCGCACCTGCTCGTCCTGCATCTGCGACAGGCGCAGCGCGACGATCGACTGGGCGGCGATGGCCGCGCACTGCTGCGCGGCCTGGATCTCGTGGCGGTGCCAGCGGCGCGGGGCGCTCACCATCATCACCGAGAGGATGCCGAGGCCCCGGCCGCCCGTCCCGACCGGGAGCATGAGCAGGGACCGGGCCCCGGTGGCGCGGTGGAAGGCACGGGCGCGCTCGTCGTCGTAGGCCTGGTGGGCCAGCAGGTCGCCGAGGTCGAAGAAGCCCACGTCGCGGCGCAGCTCGTCGTTGACGGCACCCACCTGCTGGGCGAGCGAGCGCGGCAGCGGCGGCAGGTCGGGCAGGTCGTCGGTGTGCCACTGGAGGCGGTCCTCGATCGTCTGCCCGTCGTCCCCGAGCGTGTAGAGGAGCACGCGGTCGGCGCCCAGACCCGCACCGAGCTTGGTGGTGACCCGCTGCAGCGCCTCGTGGACGTCGACGGCCGATCGCGCGCCCCGGCCGACGTCGAGCACGAGCTCCTGCATCTCGAGCACCGCGGCCTGCTGGTCGACGAGGCGGGCGTTGGCGCGCGTCAGGTCGTTGAAGTCGCGCGCGAGCATGCGGACCTCGAGCGCGCCCTCCTCCTGGTTGGCCATCGCGATGACGTCCTCCTCGGCCTGCCGGCGCACGACCTCACGCAGACGGGCGAGCGGGAGGCCGACCGCGCGGTCCATGCCGAAGCCCGCCGCGATGAGCACGAGGACGACGACGGCCGCGACGGCGATGATGACGCCCGACGTGATGCCGGTCGCCTCGCGCGACTCGACGCGGGCCGTGTCGCGCTGGGAGCGGATGGCCTCCTCGAGCGTGCCGTTGGCGCGCTGGAAGACGGCGTATGCCGTCTCGACCCGGGTGCGCTGCTGCGCCTCGGGCGTGGTCGGTGCGGTGCCGGTGCTCCCCGGCGCGGGGGTGGTGGGGGGAGGCCCCGTCGGAGCCTGCGTCGGAGGACCGCTGGGGGCGTTCTCGAGCGAGGCCTCGGCGGCCGTGAACCAGCCCTCGACGGCGGTGCGCTGCGCAGCGACGAGCGGTGCGAACCTGGCCCGATCCTCCGCTGCGAGCTCCTGGTGCTGCGTGCCGGCCTCGATGTCGGCCAGCTCCTGCTCGACCCGGGGGCGCAGCGAGAGCGGGTCGAGCGGGGCCGGGGCGCCGACGACCCTCTCGCGCCAGGCCCCCTCCGCGCGGGTCATGTCGAGCAGCACCGCACTGTTGGCCTCGCGGGCCGGCCCGAGCGCGAGCGTCAGGGCGCGCACCGAGGCTCCCTGCGAGTGGATCGTGGCCACCGAGATGATGGCACCGATCGGCACGAGGACGACGAGGATGCCGATGAGCAGCCGGATCTGGCTGCCGACCGAGCGCCTCGAGACGACGGGCAGCCCGCCCGTCACGCCGGGTCCTCGTCGAAGCCCGTGCGGGTCATGACTCCCCAGACGTGCTTCTTCCCGCGCAGGCTCGACCACCACCCCTCGAGGCGCCACCACACGGTGGCCTGGCGGTAGCCGATGTTCTCGAGGATCGAGGCGGCGATGGTCTGCCAGATGGCGCGCCACCGGTCGTGCTTGTGGAAGGCCCACTCGTCGACGACCATCGCGGACAGGGTGACGAGCACGGCATACCCGTAGGCGAGCACGAGGAAGAGGATGGCGAAGGGCACGTTGACGATGCCGAGCGCCAGTGCGAGCGGCACGATGATGATCCCGAATAGCTCGAGCAGCGGTGCGAACAGCTCGAAGAGCCAGTAGTAGGGCAGCGCGAGCCAGCCGATGCGGCCGTACTTCGGGCGGAAGAGCATCGAGCGGTAGGCCCAGAGCGTCTCCCAGAGACCGCGGTGCCACCGGCGACGCTGGTTGCGCAGCACCTTGGCGGTGACCGGGACCTCGGTCCAGGAGACCGGCTCGGGCACGAACTCGATGGAGTACTCGCGGCCCTCGTCGCGCAGCCGCTTGTGGATGCGCATGACGAGCTCGAAGTCCTCGCCGATGCTGTTCGGGTCGAGACCGCCGACCTCGACGACGACGTCGCGCCGGAAGAGACCGAAGGCCCCGCTGATGAGGATGAGGCTGCCCAGGCGGGACCACCCGGTGCGACCGAGGAGGAAGGCCCGGAGGTACTCGACGAGCTGGATCCGCGGGATCCACGTCTGCGGCATCTCGACGCGCACGATGCGGCCCGACACGACCCGGCTGCCGTTGACCGGGCGGATGGCGCCGCCCGTCGCGACCATGCGCGTGGGGTCGTCGGCGAAAGGACGTGTGACGTGGAGCAGGCCGTCGGGCTCGAGGATGGAGTCCCCGTCGATCATCGCGACGAGCGGCTCGCTCGCGGCGTTGATCGCGACGTTGATCGCCTCCGAGCGGCCGGAGTTCTCCTTGCGGACCACGACGAGGCGGGTGCGGCCGTCGCGGGGGACGAAGATGCCGAGCACCTTGGCCCGGATCGGGACCTCGTGCGGCAGCTCGCGCGGGACCTGGACGAGGTCGAAGGCCTCCTCGAGGCGGGCGAAGGTCTGGTCGCTGCTGCCGTCGTCGACGACGACGACCTCGTGCCGCGGGTAGCGCAGCGTGAGGAACGACTTGACCGCCATGACGATGCCGGCCTCCTCGTTGTAGGCCGGGACGAGCAACGACACCCCGGGGGCCAGGCCCGCTCCCTGCCACGAGACCGCCGTCGACCGACGACGCTGCTGGGCGCGGAACTCGAGGTAGGCCAGCACGATGAGCACGAGCAGCGAGGTGTTGATGAGGATGAAGTAGACGATGATCGGCACCGCGGTGACGTCCATGCTCCACAGGACGAAGGACCGCAGCCCCTCGACGAAGCCGTCCCAGCTCATGCAGACGCCTTCTGCAGGCCGGCGAGCAGGCGTGCGGAGCGCACGGCAGGGTCGTTCTCGTGGCCCGCCAGGGCGTCGCGGCCGTCGGGACCCATCGACAGCAGGGCCGTCGCGGCGAGCTCGGCGAGGCGGGGGTCCGAGTCGTCGAGCAGGACGGCGAGTGCGGGGATCGCCTCCGCCTCACCGAGGTCGTCCAGGGCGATGACGCAGGCTCGGCGCAGGGCCAGCGGCTCGGAGGGGACCGTGTGTCGCACGAGGATGCCGACGTCCTCGCTGCGGCCGAGGCGGCCGATGGCCGTTGCGCTCGTCTCGCGGACCGTGAGGTCGGGGTCGGCGTCGAGGAGTGCGCGCAGCTCAGGGAGCCCGCGGGTGAAGCTGCGCTCGCCGCTGAGGTGGGCGGCGACCATGCGGGTGCGCGCGTTGGGGTCGGCCATCCCGTCGCGCAGCACCTCGGAGATGCCGACACCCATCGACTGCAGGGCCTCGGCCGCCGTCGCTGCCGGCAGCCCGCGCTCGGGCGCCCCGATCGCGGCGAGCACCGGCCCGGCGGCCGCGGGGTCGCCGATGAGCCCGAGCGCGTAGGCGGCGCTGTTGCGCACCTCGACGGCCTCGTCGCCGAGGGCCTCGACAAGCAATGGGACCGTGTGCCCCGCGCGGGCCAGACCCAGCAGCTGGGCCGCCCTGGCGCGCTTCACGGTGGAACGGCTCGACATCTCCACGACCGCCGCGTCGACGGCGCCGTGGACCTCGAGGACGTGGACGAGCTGCTCGGCGGGGACACCGCGGATCTTCGTCAGCATCTCGACGATGTTGCGGTCGAGGACGGTGCGCGAGACGCCGGTCGCCCACGTCAGCTGCTCGGCGGCCGCGCCGTCGTCGTCCTCGCCCGAGGCCACCGTGATCAGGGGTGGCCGGAGCGGGGAGAGCAGCATCTCGTCGCGCTGGGTGCGGCTGTGCCGTCGCGCTCGGACGGCGACGACGGCGAGGATGAGCAGGACGCACGCGCCGAGGATGACGACCGTGGCACCGACGAGCAGCGCCGCACCGATGATCACGACGCCCCGCCCTTCATCGGGCCCGGGCGAGCATGCCGTTGACGCGATGGAGCAGCTCGCGCGGGCTGAACGGCTTGATGACGTAGTCGTCGGCGCCGACCGCGAAACCGGTGTCGACGTCGGAGTCGCGCGACTTGGCGCTCAGCAGCAGCACCGGGACCGTGGAGAACTCGCTCTCGCGGATCTTGCGGAGGACGTCGATGCCGGACAGTCCGGGCATCATGACGTCGAGCACCGCCAGCTGCGGTGGGTTGGCCGCGAACGCCTCCCAGGCGCTGATGCCGTCGGGAACGGCCTCGACGGCATACCCCGCCTGGGTCAGCTTGAACTCGACGAGGTCTCGGATGTCTGCGTCGTCATCGGCCACGAGGACGCGGACGGGGCTGGCATCAGGGTCGCCGGCAGGCGCAGACATGGTTCTCCATGGTGGGTTCGGGGTGGTGCGTCCATTTTAGGAACATTTGACCCGAATAGCCCATGAAACGCCGAAAGGGGACGGCGCCGATGTGGCGCCGTCCCCCTGCGGTGTCTCTCAGGACTCGTCGTCGAGCTTGGAGCCGCTCGTCTGCTGGACCTGGGTGAGGAACTCGTAGTTCGTCCGCGTCTTCTTGAGGCGGTCGATGAGCAGCTCGATGGCCTGCTGCGCGTCGAGGCCGCCGAGGACCCTGCGCAGCTTCCACATGATCTTCAGCTCCTCGCTCGCGAGGAGGATCTCCTCGCGGCGCGTGCCCGAGCTGTTGATGTCGACGGCCGGGAAGATCCGGCGGTTGGCCAGGTCGCGGCTCAGGCGCAGCTCCATGTTGCCGGTGCCCTTGAACTCCTCGAAGATCACCTCGTCCATCTTCGAGCCGGTCTCGACGAGGGCGGTCGCGAGGATGGTGAGCGAGCCGCCGTTCTCGATGTTGCGCGCGGCGCCGAAGAACTTCTTCGGCGGGTAGAGCGCAGCCGAGTCGACACCACCGGAGAGGATCCGGCCGCTCGCCGGCGCGGCGAGGTTGTAGGCGCGGCCCAGCTTGGTGATCGAGTCGAGGAGCACGACGACGTCGTGCCCGAGCTCGACGAGGCGCTTGGCCCGCTCGATGGCGAGCTCGGCGACCGTCGTGTGGTCCTCGGCCGGCCGGTCGAAGGTCGAGGAGATGACCTCGCCCTTGACGGCGCGCTGCATGTCGGTGACCTCCTCGGGACGCTCGTCGACGAGGACGACCATGAGGTGGCACTCCGGGTTGTTCGTCGTGATCGCGTTGGCGAGGGTCTGCATGATCATCGTCTTGCCGGCCTTGGCCGGGGCGACGATGAGGCCGCGCTGGCCCTTGCCGATCGGTGCGACGAGGTCGATGATCCGCGTCGTCAGCACGTTGGGCTCGGTCTCGAGGCGCAGGCGCTGCTGCGGGTAGAGCGGCGTCAGCTTGCCGAAGTCGACGCGCTTGGCGGCCTCCTCCGGCGTCTGGCCGTTGACCGTGTCGAGGCGGACGAGCGCGTTGAACTTCTGGCGTCCGACGTTGCCCGAGGGCTGCTCGCCCTCGCGCAGCGCCTTGACGGCGCCGGTGACCGCGTCGCCCTTGCGCAGACCGTTCTTCTTGACCATGCCGAGCGGCACGTATACGTCGTTCGGACCGGCGAGGTAGCCGGACGTGCGGACGAAGGCGTAGTTGTCGAGGACGTCGAGGATGCCGCCGACGGGGACGAGCACGTCGTCGTCGCCGACCTGCAGGTCGGCGTCGTTCCAGTCCTGCCCACCCTCACGGCCGCGGCCGCGCTTGCGGTCCCGGCTGCGCTGGCGGTTGCGGCTGCGACGGCTGCCACCCTCGTCGTCGTACGGCGACTGCTGACCACGGTTCTGGTCGTTGACGTCGCCCTGCTGGCGCTCCTGACGGTCCTGTTGACGGTCGGACTGCTGACGGTCCTGGCGGTCGCCCTGCTGACGGTCCGCCTGCTGACGGTCCTGGCGGTCCTGCTGACGCGACTGCTGGCGGTCGGACTGCTGGCCGCGGTCGTGCTGACGGTCGCCCTGCTGACGATCCTGCTGGCGCGACTGCTGGCGGTCGCCCTGCGGACGGTCGCCCTGCTGACGGTCCGCGCGGTCCCCACGGCCGGACTGCTGACGGTCGCCCTGCTGACCGCGGTCGGACTGCTGTCCGCGACCCCGGTCACGCTGACGACCCTCGTGGTCCTCGCCGTCGGACACCTGCTGGTCGCCGGCGTCGGTGCGCTCGGACGACGTGGAGTCCTGGGCGTCGGCACGCGCCGCCCGGTTCTCACGGGAGCCGCGGGCACCTCGCTCGGCACGCGGGGCCCGGTCCCCGGCCGGGACCTCGTCACGGCTCTGCCCGCGATCCTCGACGGGCGCCTGGCCGGCCGACTCGGTGGACGACGGGGTGGACGCCTCGGTGGACGCCTCGGCCGTCGTGGCGGAGCCCGCCGGGCGGCTGACCCGGCGCGACGCCCGGGCCGGGGCGGCCTCGGTGGGTGCCTCGGCGTCGGAGGTCGTCGATGCCGTGGACGCCGACGAGGGCGTCGAGGCGGCCGGAGCGGTCGAGCCGCCCGACTGGCGCGCCTTGATCGCCTCGACGAGGTCGCTCTTGCGCATCTTCGTCGTGCCGGTGATGCCCATCGACGACGCGACGCCCTTGAGCTCGTCCAGCTTCATGGCCGACAGGCCAGAGAGCGGACGGGTGGTTGTTTCTGACACGAAGGATCCTTCCCCCTCGTTTGCGGCCCGGGACATTCCAGCGGGCCGGACTTGGACCAGGTGACCTGGCCGTCTGAGATCCACTTCGGCGCAGAACGCGCCCAGAGGCAAAGGATTTCGCCTCAGTGTGGGGGTGATGCACCGGCCTGCGATGTCGCGGCGAGTGGTGCGGGCTCAGGATACCACCCAGGGACCCTCGCACGGGTGAGGAAGGACACGGGTGTCGCGGCTCCCGCGCCTCAGCGAGCGTGGACCGTGGCGCCCCCTGCCGGCACCCCGGGCGTGAGCCGCTCCCACCGGGCGGCGAGGGGTCCGGCCTGCACGCCGCCGGCGGCCTCGGTCGTCGTGAGGACGAGGACGCTCGGACCGGCCCCGGACACGACGGCCGCGTGCCCCTGAGAGCGGAGGAGGTCGACGAGCTCCATCGTGGCCGGATAGGAGGGGCGCCGGGCCTCCTGGTGGAGCCAGTCACGGGTCGCCGCGTGCAGGTGCGAGGGGTCGGCCGTCAGCGCGTGCACGAGCAGGGCGGCGCGTCCGGCACCGGCGGCAGCCGCCGCGAGCGGGACCGTGGCCGGCAGCACGGCGCGCGCCGTCCGCGTCGCGAGCTGCGTCTCGGGGACGAAGACGACGACCTCGACGTCCGGGTGCGGGTCGAGACGGGCGGTGACGGTGCGTTCGCCGCGGTCGAGGCCACTGCCGTCCGGCATCCAGCTCACCGTGAGGCCGCCGTGCACGCTCGCGGACGCGTTGTCGGGGTGCCCCTCGAGCTCGCTCGACAGGTGCGTCGCCAGCCCGAGGTCGACGGGCACGGTGGCACCGGGAGCCGGCCACGCGGCATACCCGGTCCCGTCGAGGCCCCACGAAAGCGCCTGTGCGGCAACGACGCCCGCGACGATGGCGGTCGCCGACGAACCCAGCCCGCGGCTGTGCGGGACACCGTTGGTGGCCACGATGTGCAGGCCCGAGGGCGGCTCGGCCCCGAGGGCCCGCCACGTGTGCTGGATGGTGGCGTGCACGAGGTGACGCCCGTCGGTGGGCACGTCGGCCGCGCCCTCGCCGGTGACCTCGATGGCGAGACCGGCTCGCTCGGAGGTCGTGACGACGTAGTCGTCCCAGAGACCGAGGGCCAGGCCGATGGAGTCGAAGCCGGGACCGAGGTTGGCGCTGCTCGCGGGCACCCGCACGCTGACGGAGCGGCCCGCGGGCACCCGGTTCACGCCGTCAGCCCTCGAGACCGAGGGCCTGGGCCGCCGAGAAGGCGTCGACCGAGACGCGGGTCGGCACGACGTCGCTCCCGTCGGCGGTGCGCAGCGCCCACTGGGGGTCCTTGAGCCCGTGGCCGGTCACCGTGCACACGATGCGCGCCCCGGAGGGCACGAGCCCCGCGGCGTGGCTCGCCAGCAGGCCCGCGACCGACGCGGCCGAGCCGGGCTCGACGAAGACCCCCTCCTGCGACGAGAGGTAGCGATGGGCGTCGAGGATCTGCTCGTCGGTGACGGCCTCGATGCGGCCCCCTGACTCGTCGCGGGCGGCCACGGCCTGCTCCCACGACGCGGGGTTGCCGATGCGGATCGCCGTCGCGATCGTCTCGGGGTGGTCGACCGGGTGGCCGAGGACGATCGGCGCGGCACCGGCAGCCTGGAAGCCCCACATCCTCGGCAGGTGCGTGGCCGGTCCCGCGGGCGCGTCGGTGACCGGCTGGGCGAGGTACTCGCGGTAGCCACGCCAGTACGCCGTGATGTTGCCGGCGTTGCCGACCGGGAGGCAGTGGATGTCGGGGGCGTCGCCGAGCGCGTCGACGACCTCGAAGCTCGCGGTCTTCTGCCCCTCGATGCGTGCGGGGTTGACCGAGTTGACGAGCTCGACCGGGTAGGCCTCGGCGAGCTTGCGCGCCAGGGTCAGGCAGTCGTCGAAGTTGCCGTCGACCTGCAGCAACGTGGCCCCGTGGGCGATCGCCTGGCTCAGCTTGCCCATCGCGATCTTGCCGTCGGGCACGAGGACACCGCACGTCATGCCGGCCTTCGTCGCATAGGCGGCGGCCGACGCGCTCGTGTTGCCCGTGCTCGCACAGATGACGGCCTTGGCGCCCTTGCGCGCGGCGACACTGATCGCCGTCGTCATGCCGCGGTCCTTGAACGAGCCGGTGGGGTTGAGTCCCTCGTACTTCAGGTGGACCTCGGCGCCGACGCGCTCGGAGAGCTTCTCGGCGTGGATGAGTGGCGTGCCACCCTCGTGGAGCGTGACGACGGGCGCACCCTCGAGCATGGGAAGGCGGTCGGCGTACTCGCGGATCACTCCGCGCCACTGGTGGGCCATCACGAACCTTCCACGCGCATGACGGAGTTGACACCACGGACGACGTCGAGCGTGCGCAGTCGCTCGACCGTGGACGAGAGCGCGGCGTCGCTCGCGGTGTGCGTGACGATGATGAGGTTGGCCCGGGCCGCCTCGCCGTCGCCGGCGGGGACGAGCTGCTGGCGCACCGTCTCGATCGACACGTCGTGGTCGGCGAAGGCGGCCGCGACCTGGGCGAGGACACCTGACCGGTCCTCGACGTCGAGGCTGATGTGGTACCTCGTCTGGGCATCGCCCATGGTCAGGACGGGCAGGTCGGCATAGCTCGACTCCCCCGGCCCGAGGCCACCCCCGACGCGGTGGCGAGCGACGGCGACGAGGTCACCGAGGACCGCCGAGGCCGTCGGGTCGCCGCCGGCGCCCTTGCCGTAGAACATCAGCTCACCGGCGGCGTCGGCCTCGACGAAGACGGCGTTGAACGCCTCGCGGACGCCGGCCAGCGGGTGCGAGCGCGGGATCATCGCCGGGTGCACGCGGACGCTGACGCCCTTGTCGGTGTGCTCGCAGATCGCGAGGAGCTTGACGACGGAGTCCATCTCGCGCGCCGCAGCGACGTCGGCCGCCGAGACCTCGGTGATGCCCTCGCGGTAGACGTCCGTGCCCGAGACCCGGGTGTGGAAGGCGAGTGAGGCGAGGATGGCGGCCTTGGCGGCGGCGTCGAAACCCTCGACGTCGGCGGTCGGGTCGGCCTCGGCGTAGCCGAGGGCCTGGGCCTGCTCGACGGCGTCGGCGAAGCCGGCCCCGGTCGTGTCCATCTTGTCGAGGACGTAGTTCGTCGTGCCGTTGACGATGCCGAGCACCTTGCGCACCTCGTCACCGGCGAGCGACTCGCGCAGCGGGCGCAGCAGCGGGATCGCCCCGGCGACGGCGGCCTCGTAGTAGAGGTCGACACCGTGGCGGGCCGCGGCGTCGTAGAGGGCGGGACCGTCCTCGGCGAGGAGGGCCTTGTTGGCCGTGACGACCGAGGCGCCGTGCTCCATCGCGCGCAGGATGAGCGAGCGAGCCGGCTCGATGCCGCCGATGACCTCGACGACGACGTCGGCCCGGGTCACGAGCTCCTCGGCGTCGGTCGTGACGAGGGCGGGGTCGACCCCGAGGGCGCCGCGGTCCCGGCCCGCGCGGCGCACGGCGATGCCGACGATCTCGAGCGGGGCGCCGACCCGTGCGGCCATGTCGTCCGCGTGCTCGGTGAGCAGGCGCGCGACGGCTCCGCCCACGACGCCGGCCCCGAGCAGGGCGACGCGCAACGGCTGGGTGTCACTCACGGCGCTGTCCACGGTGCGAATCCTGCCGCCTGTCCGGGTGCTGGACGGTCATTGTTTCGCGATCCGGACATCCGTGGCGCAGGATCTGCAGATCCATCAGACGTCGAGGGCGAGCAGGTCGTCGATGGTCTCGCGCCGCACGATGACGCGGGCGACCCCGTCGCGGACCGCGACGACGGGCGGGCGCGGCGTGTGGTTGTACTGGCTCGACAGCGAGCGGCAGTAGGCGCCGGTGCCGGGGACGGCGATGAGGTCACCCGCGCCGATGTCGGCGGGGAGGAACTCGTCCTTGACGACGATGTCGCCGCTCTCGCAGTGCCTGCCGACGACGCGGGCGAGCACGGGAGGAGCCGTCGAGGCCCGGCTCGCGAGCGTGCACGAGTAGTTGGCGTCGTAGAGCGCGGTGCGGACGTTGTCGCTCATGCCGCCGTCGACGGAGACGTAGACGCGCTCCGCTCCCCCGTCGAGGTCGACCGGCTTGACCGTGCCGACCTCGTAGAGCGTGAACGTCGTCGGGCCTGCGATGGCGCGTCCCGGCTCGACCGAGATGCGTGGCACGGCCACCTCCTCGGCACGGCACTCGCGCTCGATGATCTCGGCCATGCCGGCGGCGAGGTTCTTGGGCGGCAGCGGGTCGTGCTCGGTCGTGTAGGCGATGCCGAAGCCCCCGCCGAGGTCGAGCTCCGGCAGCTCGACGCCGAGCTCGCGCGCGATGCGGGTGTGCAGCCCGACGATGCGTCTGGCCGACACCTCGAAGCCGGCGGTGTCGAAGATCTGCGAGCCGATGTGGCTGTGCAGACCGAGGAGGCGCAGCGACTCGGGCCGGTCGAGGATGCGGCGCGCGGCCTCGAAGGCGTGTCCGCCGGACAGCGACAGCCCGAACTTCTGGTCCTCGTGGGCCGTCGCGATGAACTCGTGCGTGTGCGCCTCGACCCCGACCGTGACGCGGATGAGGACCGGTGCGACGACGCCGAGCTCAGTGGCGACCGCGGCGACGCGCTCGATCTCGTCGAAGGAGTCGATGACGATGCGGCTCACGCCGTACTCGAGGGCGTCTCGGATCTCGCCGACGCTCTTGTTGTTGCCGTGCAGGCCGATCCGGTCGCCGGGCACGCCGGCCCGCTTGGCCACCGCCAGCTCGCCGCCGGTGCAGACGTCCAGGTGCAGGCCCTCGTCGTGGATCCACCGCGCCACCTCGGTGCAGAGGAAGGCCTTACCGGCGTAGAACACGTCAGCGCCGCCGGACAACCCGTCGAACACCTCGGCATACGTTCTCTTGAAGTCCCTTGCGCGCGAACGGAAGTCGTCCTCGTCGATGATGTATGCCGGGGTGCCGAACTCACGCGCCAGCTCGGTGACGCTCACGCCTCCGACCGTGAGGACGCCATCGGCGCCCCGACCGACCGAGGTCGCCCAGAGGGACGGGACGAGGGCGTTGACGTCGACGGGGGTCTGGAGCCACGCGGGGCCGCGATAGCCCTCAGCGTGCAGCGCTCCTGCTTCGTGTGCGCGCATGACTACATCCTCTCGGGGGCTGCCGCGCCCAGGCGGGCGAGTCCATTGCGCAAGACGATGCGGACGGCGTCGGCGAGGAGCAGCCGAGCCCCGTGGACGGACTGCGGGTGCGCCCCGACGACCGTCGGTCGCACCGGATGGTCCCAGGCGTCGGCGAGCGCCGCGAGGTCGGTCACGGCCCGACGTTGCTGGGCCTCGTCGCCGACGTGGGTCGCGAGGCGTTGCGGAAGGTCCGCGAGGGCCACGAGCAGGTGGCGTTCGGCCACGTGGGTCAGCTCGCCGAGCCGGCTCGACGGACGCCGGTCGACCCCCGCGGCCTCCGCGTTGCGGATGATGCGGCACAGCCGGGCGTGCGCGAGCTGGGCGCAGCGGACGGGGTCGTCGACGGCCCGGGAACCGGGCGTCTCGACGAGGTCGCGCCGACCCTCACCCGCGGCCAGGGCGTAGTGGTCCTGGTCCTCGATGACGAGAGGGACGATCGCCGAGCGCGCGGAGTCCTCCAGGGTGAGGGCGATGAGGCCGCTGGGCGCCACCTCCACGGCCGCGACCGGCTTCTGGCGCGTCAGTCCCACGGCGAGCACGCGCGCCAGGTCGCGGGGCTCGAGGTCGATCTGCGGGGCCCACCGCTGGGCGACCGGCGTGACCCAGTCGGCGACGACGCCGGCGACGCGGGTGTCCGTGGGACGGAAGAGCGGGCCGGCGGGTGGGCCCGCCTGCGCCTCGTCGGGCAGCTCCCCGGTCCGGGCCGCCTGCGCGGCGACCTCCTCGAGGAGGGCGCGCAGCTGCTCCGGCGTCATGCGGCCGAGTCTACGAGCCCGACCGGCGCGCCCTCGGGCGCCCGGGGCGACCCGCGACGCCCGGGCACCCCGGCAGCACTCCTCGTTCCTCGGAGGACACCTCCACGAGGCTGCCGGGCACACGGAAGGGCCCAGTCGTGGACCCCGCATCGCGTCGGTCCACGGCTGGGCCCTGAAGTGTGCCCCCGGCAGGATTCGAACCTGCGCTCCCGCCTCCGGAGGGCGGTGCTCTATCCCCTGAGCTACGGGGGCGGCACGCACTTTCGTGCGCCCGGTGAGATTAGCAGCAGACGGCGGTGGACGCGGAATGCACCCCCGCGTCGGGCGCCCGGACGCCCCGCCGCTACGACGATGACCGGGTGACGAGGCACGACGACATCGACTGGGGCGCCCCCGAGGTGGCTGCCCACTACGACGAGCTGCCGCTCTGGTCGGCGCCGTTCGGGCTCATGCTGCTCGACCGGGTCCCGCTGCGCCGGGGCCAGGTCGTCGTCGACGTCGGCGCGGGCACCGGCTTCGTCACCGTCGAGCTCGCGCAGCGGTGCGGGCCCGAGTCGCGCGTGACGGCCGTCGACCCGTGGGCGGCGGCCATGGACCGCCTCGCCGCGAAGGTGGCCTTCCTCGGGCTGACGAACGTCGACCTCGTCGTGGCCCCCGCCGAGCACCTCCCGCTGGCGGACGCGTCCGTCGACCTCGTCGTCTCCAACCTCGGCATCAACAACCTCGACGACCCACCGGCCGTGCTCCGGGAGTGCGCGCTCTTGCTGCGCCCCGGCGGCCGGCTCGTGACGACGACGAACCTCGTCGGTCACATGGAGCAGGTGTACGCCGCCTACCGCACCGCGCTGTCCGAGCTCGGTCTCGACGAGCACCGGCCCGCCCTCGACGCGCAGGAGCAGCACCGCGCGACGGTCGCCTCGGTCACCGACCAGCTGACGGGTGCCGGTCTGGAGGTCGTCGACGTCGCGACCGACGCCTTCCGGATGCGCTTCGCCGACGGGCGTGCACTGCTCGGCCACTGGTTCGTCCGTCTCGGCTTCGTGCCGGGCTGGCGGTCCGTCGTCCCCGCGCCGGATGCCGACCGTGTCCTCGCGCTCGTCGCGGCCCGGCTCGACGCCGTCGCGGCCGAGCAGGGTGCGCTCGAGCTCACCGTCCCGATGGCGTGCGTGACGGCCGTCCGTCGATAGCGCCCCGCCCGGCGTCCGGGTCGGCCAGACTGCGTCGATGCAGCCCACGATCCGCCGCCTCGCCCGGGACGCCGCGCGGCACCGCGCCGTCGGCCTCGCCCTCGGCGCCGTCAACCAGCCGTACTGGGCCGCGCGGTGCTACGGCGGCACCGACAAGACGTCGCACGGCTACCTGCCCCTCTACGCCCGCTACGTCGGACCGATCCGGATGCGACGCAACGTCGTGGTCGAGATCGGCGTGGGCAACTACGAGTCGCCGGTGCCCGGGGGCTCGCTCAAGCTGTGGCGCGACTACTTCCCGCGCTCGGTCGTCGCCGGGGTCGACATCTCGCACAAGGTGGTCGAGCTCGGCCCTCGCGTGAAGTTCTTCCAGGCCGACCAGTCGTCGGGCGAGGACCTCGCGGGCGTCGTCGAAGCCCTGGGCGGTCGGCTCGACGTCGTCGTCGACGACGGTTCGCACGTCGGCGAGCACCAGTGGGCGAGCTTCCAGGCGCTCTTCCCCGCGCTGGCCCCGGGAGGCTGGTACGTCCTCGAGGACCTCTCGACGAGCTACTGGCCGGACTTTCGCGGCATGATCCCGGCCGACTCCACGACGGCCGTCGGTCTGCTCGGGGCGCTCGTCAGCGACTGCCAGGTCGACGACCCGATCTACGTCGACCACCCCGACTGGGGACCGCGGCCTCACACCCTCGTCGGCACAGACGTGGCAGAGGTGCACGTGCACCCCGGAATCGCGTTCATCCGCAAGGCCGCCCGGTCCTGACCACCGCCCGAAGAACGTCGCGCGAAGACGTATGCGTGGGTCCGTGCGGGCGCGCCACAGCCGTCCGGCCCGTGCCACGATGAGGTCGTGCTCATCTCCAAGCCCGTCGCCGAGGCCATCCGTGCCGGCACGGTGACGCAGGCCTTCCGCCGGTGGGACGCCCCGAGGGTCAGGGTCGGCGGCCTGCAGCTCACCCCGGCCGGCCTCGTCCGCTTCGACGCCGTCAGCCGGGTGCGGGACCCGGAGAAGCTCACCGAGCGGGACGCGCGCACGGCCGGCGTCAAGGACCTCGCCACCCTGCAGCGGTTCCTCGCCCCGAGGGAGCGCAAGCCCTCACCTCGAGGCGGCAAGGGAGGTGACACCGTCTACCGCATCCGGCTCAGCTGGGCCGGCGAGGACCCGCGGATCGCCTTGCGCGAGAGCCTGCCCGACGACGACTCGCTGAGCGACATCGCGACTCGACTCCGACGGCTCGACGCGCGGCCGAGCGGTCCGTGGACCCGCGAGATCCTCGAGTGGATCCGCGACAACCCGCACGTCGTCTCGAAGGAGCTGGCGGCCCTGCGCGGCGTCGAGCTGCTCCCGATGAAGGTCGACATCCGCAAGCTCAAGGCCCTCGGGCTCACGATCAGCCACGACGTCGGCTACGAGCTCTCACCGCGCGGGACGGCATACCTCGAGTGGCTCGAGCGGCAGCCCGGCTGACCGCGATGGGCACGACCCCGACGGCTGGTCAGCGCTGGGTCGTGTCGGTGACCTCGCCGACGAGCTCCTCGAGGACGTCCTCGAGGAAGACGACGCCCGTCACCGCGGCGTCGTCGTCGATGACGCGTGCGAGGTGCGCGCCCGTCAGCTGCATCGTGGCGAGCACGTCCTCGATGTCGTCGTCCTCGCGCACGGTGGCCAGGCGGCGGACGCGCTTGGGCGGGATCGGCTGCTCGTGACGCTCGTCGTCGGCGTAGAGGATGTCCTTGAGGTGGAGGTAGCCGGCGATCTCGCCCGCGGCGTCGCGGACCGGGTAGCGCGAGAAGCCCTGCTTGGCGACGAGCCGCTCGATGTCGGCGGGCGTCGCGCCCAGCTCGACGGTCGTCAGCGACCGCACGTCGACCGCCACCTCCCGGGCGCGCTTGTCCGAGAACTCGAGCGTCTTGGCGACCAGCCCGTGCCGCTCCTCCTCGATGAGGCCCTCCCGGCGGGACTCCCCGACGATGTGCGCCACCTCCTCGACGGTGAAGGCCGACGTGATCTCGTCCTTGGGCTCGACGCCGAAGAGGCGGACCAGCGCCTTCGCGATCGCCTCCATGGCGTGGATGATCGGGCGCAGCGCGCTGGCGATGAAGAAGAGCGCCGGCACGAGGACGAGGGCGGCCCGGTCGGGCCCCGCGATGGCGAGGTTCTTCGGGATCATCTCGCCCACGACGACGTGGAGGTAGGACACGATGAGCAGCGCGAGCGCGAGGGCCACGCCGCTCGCCCAGGCGTCGGAGAGGCCCCAGCCGTGGAAGATCGGCTCGAGCAGGTGGTGCAGCGCCGCCTCGGCCAGCGCACCGAGGCCGACCGAGCACACGGTGATGCCGAGCTGGGCGGTCGCGAGCATCGACCCGAGCCGCTCGAGCGCGAGCAGGCACGACTGGGCGCGCTTGCTGCCCGCGTCGGCCAGCGGCTCGAGCGTGGATCGTCGCACGGCCATGGCGGCGAACTCGGCGCCGACGAAGAAGGCGTTGCCGAGCAGGAGGAGGACCGAGACGAGGTAGACCCAGGCGCCGCTCACGATCCATCCCCCGTCTCGCGCGCTGACGGCATACGACCGGCCCGGTCCGGGTGGCCGGACGCCGCGGACGCGTCACGCCCGTCCTCGCCGTCGCCCGGGGGCAGTGACTCCGGGTCGGGCACGAAGCGCAGGCGGTCGACGCGGCGCCCCTCCATCCCGACGACGTTGATGCGCCAGCCGGGCAGCCGGACGACGTCACCGACCACGGGCACCCGGCCGAGGCTCGTCATGACGAAGCCGCCCATCGTCTCGTAGGTCGACCCGTCAGGGACCTCTGCGTCGAAGGCGTCGCGCACCTCGTCCGGGCGCCACAGACCGGGCACGGTCCACGACCCGTCGATGAGCTCGCGGCCACCCTGCCGGCTGCGGTCGTGCTCGTCGGAGACCTCGCCGACGATCTCCTCGACGACGTCCTCGAGCGTGACGATGCCCGAGGTGCCGCCGTACTCGTCGACGACGACGGCCATCTGGAAGCCGCCCTCGCGCAGCTCGCGCAGGAGTGGGTCGAGCCGGATCGTCTCGGGGACGACGAGGCGGTCGGACATCAGGGCCGAGACGGGCACGTCCTTGCGCCGCTCGTGCGGCACGGCCATC
The DNA here is from genome assembly GCF_000383675.1 of Terracoccus sp. 273MFTsu3.1. Classification (GTDB taxonomy): domain Bacteria; phylum Actinomycetota; class Actinomycetes; order Actinomycetales; family Dermatophilaceae; genus Terrabacter. The sequence continues at coordinate 474,482 of NZ_KB911821.1, forward strand.
GCCTTCTTGACGTGGACGACCCCGTCGATGTCGTCCCAGTCCTCGCCGAGAACCGGGAAGCGCGAGTGCCCGGTGCGCCGCGAGAGTCGCAGCACGTCGTCGGCGGACTCCTCACGGTGGATGCCGGTGCACCGCACGCGCGGCGTCATGACGTCGTCGGCCGTGCGCTCGCCGAAACCGAGCGAGCGTGTCAGCATCCGCGCGGTCGTGACGTCGAGGGTGCCGGCCTCGGCGGAGCGCTGCACGAGGCTCGCGAGCTCCTGCGGCGTGCGCGCGCCCGACAGCTCCTCCTGCGGCTCGATCCCGAGCGCGCGGAGGAACGCGTTGGCCGATCCGTTGAGCACGATGATGAGCGGCTTGGCGATGACGGCGAAGACGCGCACGGGCAGCGCCACGACCTTGGCCGTCGCGAGCGGCGCGGAGATGCCGAGGAACTGCGGCAGCAGCTCACCGAAGACCATCGAGAAGATCGTGGCCAGCAGGAGGGCGAGGGCGCTCGAGACGGCCTCCACCGCTCCGGCGCCGAGACCGAGGGCCTCGAGAGGGCCGGCGACGAGGACCCCGATCGAGGGCTGCGCGAGGTAGCCGACGACGAGGGTGGTGATCGTGATGCCGACCTGGGCCGCCGACAGCTGGGTCGAGAGCTGCTTGAGCGACTGGAGCACGACACGGGCCCGCGAGTCACCCTCGTCGATGGCCCGCTGGACCGTGGGCCGGTCGAGGGCCACGAGCGAGAACTCGGCCGCGACGAAGAGCGCGGTGCCGGCCGTGAGCAGCACGGCGCCGAGGACGAGGAGCCACTCGGTCACGGCCGGGCCACCCGTCCGGGGGTGCGTGCGGTGACGGGAGGGGTGACCTGGCTGGTGGCGGGGGTGGCCGGACCCTGGTCGCGGGGGGAGGTCATGGTGCGCACAACTATAGGGAGGCGCACCGGCCCGCGGCGGCGCGGACCGCTCGCCCCGACCTCCGTGTGGACGGGGTATGCGGTGTGGTTGAGTTGGGCGCATCACGGCGGGGGCCGTGGCGCCCGCGTGGGCCGACGGAGGGAGCACGGTGGTGCACGGACGACCGGAGTTCACCGGGCGCATCGAGGTGCGCGGGCTGACGAAGCGGTTCGGCTCCTTCACCGCCGTCGACCACCTCGACTTCGATGTCGAGCCCGGACGCGTGACCGGCTTCCTCGGACCCAACGGCAGCGGCAAGACGACGACCCTGCGCATGCTGCTCGGGCTCGTCCGGGCCACCGACGGCACGGCGACGATCGACGGCCACCGCTACGCCGAGATCCCCAACCCGCTCACCGTCGTCGGCTCCGCCCTCGAGGCGACGAACTTCCACCCCGGTCGCACGGGGCGCAACCACCTGCGCGTGCAGGCGGCGGTCGCCGGTGTCCCGGACTCCCGCGTCGACGAGCTGCTCGAGCTCGTGGGCATCCCGGCCGCTGCCCGCAAGCGCGCCGGCGGCTACTCCATGGGCATGCGTCAGCGTCTCGGGCTCGCCGGCGCCCTGCTCGGCGACCCGCGCGTCATCATCCTCGACGAGCCGGCCAACGGCCTCGACCCCGAGGGCATCCGTTGGCTGCGCGGCTTCCTGCGGCACCTCGCCGACGAGGGTCGCACGCTGCTCATCTCGAGCCACATGCTCTCCGAGGTCGAGCAGACCGTCGACGACGTCGTCATCATCGCCAACGGGAAGCGGGTCGCCCAGGGCACGGTCGCCGAGCTGCGCGGCGAGCCGACGGCATACGTCCGCACGTCCGACCCCGACCGACTGTCCGAGGCGCTGCGCGGTCGCGGCCTCACGGTCACGCCGAGCGGGCGGGGTCTGCGCGTCACCACCGAGGACCTCGCCGTCGTCGGGGACGTGGCCCACGCCAGCGACGTCGCGATCCACGAGCTGCGCAGCGAGCAGACCCACCTCGAGGAGCTCTTCTTCAACCTCACCGAGAGCGACGAGCACCGCAACCGCAACCTGGGGCTCGACGCGCCGTCAGAGGGCAGCGTGCCCGTCGACCTCCCGCCACCGAGCGGGCCCCCGATCGACCCCGCCCTGCTCGCCGAGCCCGCTCCGGTGGCAGGTCCGGCGGACCGCGAAGGAGACGCGCGATGACCGCTGCGGTGCGGGCCGAGCTCCGCAAGCTCTTCACGACCCGTCTCTGGTGGGGCATGGCCATCGCCGTGTTCGTCAGCGGCGCCGCCTTCGCCGTCCTCTTCGCCTTCGTGTTCACGAGCGACGCCCTGCGCGGGCCGCAGGCTGCGGCGGCTCCCACCACCGACGTCGCCATCGCCAAGGCGGTCTTCACGGGGGGCCTGCAGGTCGGCTACCTCCTGACGTTGTCGATCGGCGTGCTCACCATCGGTTCGGAGTACCGCCACCAGACCATCACCGCGACCTTCCTGGCCATCCCGCGGCGCGGTCGCGTCATGGCGGCCAAGGTCATCTCGCTGCTTGCGATCGGCGTCCTCTACGGCCTGCTGTCCCTCGCGGGCGCCGTCGGCGCGGGCACCCTCGTGCTGACGTCCAAGGGTGTCGCCCCCTTCGCCGACCCGGCGATCTGGCGCACCCTCGCGCTCTCCCTCCTCGTGCTCGGCCTCTGGGCCCTCATCGGTCTCGGCGCCGGCATCCTCATCCCCAACCAGGTCGCCGCGCTGCTCATCTCCGTCGCCGTGGCGTGGATCGTCGAACCGGTGCTGGGGCTCGTGCTCGCCCTGACCGACTGGGGCAAGAGCATCTCCCCCTACCTGCCGAGCCGCGCCACGAGCGCGATGCTCGAGTCGACGAGCAGCGGCTTCGACGGCCAACCGGTCTCCCAGCTCTCCTGGTGGGCGGGGGCCCTCGTGCTCATGGCGTATGCCGCCGTGCTGGCCGGTCTCGGCACGTGGCGGACGCTGCGCGCCGACATCAGCTGACGCGGGCTTCCAGCGGGCACCGGCGATACCCGACGGTGCCGCCGAGGGCCAGCCCTGCGGACGTGAGGAACGCCTCGTCGATGGTCGGGCTCGACATCCGAGCCCCCGTCCGGTATCGGAGCATTCGGGTCTAGGCTTGACCCCTGTATAGGCAAAGACGCACCCGAGCCAAACGAAAGAGGCGCATTCGCCGTGTCCGATCAGTCCACGTCCGGTGACCCGATTGCAGCATTCGGGCCGAACGAATGGCTCGTCGACGAGCTCTACCAGCAGTTCCTGACCGACAAGACGTCGGTCGACAAGGCCTGGTGGGGGTTCTTCGAGGACTACCGGCCGGGTGAGGCCGACACGAGCGCGGCCCCGGGCCGCACGGCGACCGCGACCAAGCAGCAGACGACGCACACGCCGACCGGCGGCTCGGCCACCGGGTCCACCAACGGGTCGGCCAACGGTGCCCCCGCGAAGGCCCCGTCGACCGCTGCGCAGAGCCCCGCCCCCACGCCGCCTGCGGCGACCCGGCCGAAGGTGGCGCCCGCGCCGCCTGCCCAGGCCCCCGCCGCACCGGCGGCGAAGGCCGCCCCGAAGGCCGAGCCCAGGACCGAGCCCAAGACCGAGCCCAAGGCGGCACCCAAGGACGAGCCCGCCGCCGAGACCCCCAAGCCGCGCGACATCCCCGCGGTCAAGGGCACCGGCCCGGTCAACGACGACCGGGTGACCCCGCTGCGCGGCGCGTCCTCCCGCGTCGTGGCCAACATGGAGGTCTCGCTCACCGTCCCGACCGCGACGAGCGTGCGCGCCGTCCCGGCCAAGCTGCTCATCGACAACCGTGTCGTCATCAACAACCACCTCGCCCGCTCGCGCGGCGGCAAGGTGAGCTTCACCCACATCATCGGCTACGCCATGGTCAAGGCTCTGGCGCTCATGCCCGAGATGAACAACGGCTTCACCGAGAAGGACGGCAAGCCCGCCCTCGTCGTGCCGGCCCACGTCAACTTCGGCCTGGCCATCGACCTCCAGAAGGACGACGGCAGCCGCACGCTCGTCGTGCCCTCGATCAAGTCGGCCGAGGAGATGGACTTCGTCCACTTCTGGACCGCCTACGAGGACATCGTCCGCAAGGCCCGCGCCAACAAGCTGACCGTCGAGGACTTCCAGGGCACGACGATCTCGTTGACCAACCCGGGCGGCATCGGCACGGTGCACTCGGTCCCGCGCCTCATGAAGGGCCAGGGCGCCATCATCGGCGTCGGCGCCCTCGACTACCCCGCCGAGTGGCAGGGCGCGAGCACCGAGACCCTCAACCGCAACGCCGTGAGCAAGATCCTCACGCTCACCTCGACGTACGACCACCGCATCATCCAGGGCGCGCAGTCCGGCGACTACCTGCGGATCATGCATCAGCTGCTCCTCGGCGACAACCAGTTCTACGACGAGATCTTCGAGTCGCTGCGCATCCCCTACGAGCCGATCCGCTGGATCCAGGACGTCGACTCCTCGCACGACGACGACATCAACAAGGTCGCCCGCGTCCAGGAGCTCATCCACGCCTACCGCGTGCGCGGCCACCTCATGGCCGACACCGACCCGCTCGAGTACAAGCAGCGCCGCCACCACGACCTCGACGTCACGACGCACGGCCTGAGCCTCTGGGACCTCGACCGCACCTTCGCGACCGGCGGCTTCGGCGGCTACCCGTTCCTCAAGCTCCGCAAGATCCTCGGCATCCTGCGTGACTCGTACTGCCGCACCGTCGGCATCGAGTACATGCACATCCAGGACCCCGAGCAGCGCAAGTGGATCCAGAACAAGGTCGAGCGGCCCTACGAGAAGGCCAACCGCGACGAGCAGATGCGGATCATGCGCCGCCTCAACGCCGCCGAGGCCTTCGAGACGTTCCTCCAGACGAAGTTCGTCGGGCAGAAGCGCTTCTCGCTCGAGGGCGGCGAGTCCGTCATCGCGCTCCTCGACCGCATCCTGTGCCGGGCCGCGAGCGAGAACCTCGACGAGGTCTGCATCGGCATGCCGCACCGTGGCCGTCTCAACGTGCTGGCCAACATCGCCGGCAAGTCCTACGGCCAGATCTTCCGCGAGTTCGAGGGCACCCAGGACCCCAAGTCGGTCCAGGGCTCGGGCGACGTGAAGTACCACCTCGGTACCGAGGGCGAGTTCGTCTCCGAGGACGGCAGCAAGACCAAGGTCTACCTCGCCGCCAACCCGAGCCACCTCGAGGCCGTCAACCCCGTGCTCGAGGGCATCGTCCGGGCCAAGCAGGACCGGCTCAACCTCGCCGGCGAGTCGTTCACCGTGCTGCCCGTGCTCATGCACGGCGACGCCGCGTTCGCCGGCCAGGGCGTCGTGGCCGAGACGCTCAACCTCTCGCAGCTGCGCGGCTACCGCACGGGCGGCACGATCCACGTCGTCATCAACAACCAGGTCGGGTTCACGACCTCGCCGAGCAGCTCGCGCTCGTCGGTCTACTCGACCGACGTCGCCCGCATGATCCAGGCACCGATCTTCCACGTGAACGGCGACGACCCCGAGGCCTGCGTGCGCGTGGCCGAGCTGGCCTACGAGTTCCGCCAGGAGTTCAACAAGGACGTCGTCATCGACATGGTGTGCTACCGCCGCCGCGGTCACAACGAGGGCGACGACCCGTCGATGACCCAGCCGCTGATGTACAACCTCATCGAGGCCAAGCGCTCGGTCCGCAAGCTCTACACGGAGTCGCTCATCGGTCGCGGCGACATCAGCGTCGAGGACGCCGAGGCCGCGTTGCGCGACTACCAGCAGCAGCTCGAGCGCGTCTTCGTCGAGACCCGCGAGGCGAAGAAGGCCCAGGCCGCCACCCCGGCCCCGCCGACCGACCGCGACTCCGACGCCCCCGACAACGCCGGCCTCGAGCGCCCCACGGCGCAGGTCCAGGACGACGAGGCGCCGGTGCGCTCCGCGACCGAGACCGGAGTCGAGGCGAGCGAGCTCGTCCACATCGGGGAGACCTTCGCGAGCCCGCCCGAGGGCTTCACGATCCACCCGAAGCTCAAGCAGCTCATGGACAAGCGCGCCCAGATGGTCCACGAGGGTGGCATCGACTGGCCGATGGCCGAGCTGCTCGCCTTCGGCACGCTCCTCAAGGAGGGCACCCCGATCCGGCTCGCCGGTCAGGACAGCCGCCGCGGCACGTTCGTGCAGCGCCACGCGGTGCTCATCGACAAGAACAACGCGGAGGAGTGGACCCCGCTGCTCTACCTCGGCGAGGGCCAGGCCCGCTTCTGGGTCTACGACTCGCTGCTGTCCGAGTACGCCGCGATGGGCTTCGAGTACGGCTACTCCGTCGAGCGCCCCGACGCGCTCGTGCTGTGGGAGGCGCAGTTCGGCGACTTCGGCAACGGCGCGCAGACGATCGTCGACGAGTTCATCTCCAGCTCCGAGCAGAAGTGGGGTCAGCGCAGCTCGGTCGTGCTGCTCCTGCCGCACGGCTACGAGGGCCAGGGTCCCGACCACAGCTCGGCGCGCATCGAGCGCTACCTCCAGCTCTGCGCCGAGAACAACATGACGGTCGCCTACCCCTCGACCGCTGCGAGCTACTTCCACCTCCTGCGTCGACAGGCCTACGCCCGCCCGCGCACGCCGCTCGTCGTCTTCACCCCGAAGTCGATGCTGCGCAGCAAGGCGGCGGCCAGCTCGGTCGAGGCCTTCACGCAGGGTGGCTTCCAGCCGGTGCTGGCCGACCACGAGGGCGTCACGAAGGACGTCACGCGGGTGCTCTTCGCCAGCGGCAAGATCGTCCACGAGCTCGACGCCGAGCGCGAGAAGCGCGGCGACACCTCGACGGCCGTCATCCGCGTCGAGCAGCTCTACCCCATCCCCGAGAAGGAGATGATCGACGCCGCCTCGAAGTACCCCGGCGCCGAACTCGTGTGGGTGCAGGACGAACCGCGCAACCAGGGTGCGTGGCCGCTCATGGCGCAGTGGCTGCACGAGGACCTCTGCGACCTCGGCGAGACCCGTCCGTGGCGCGTCGTGGCCCGCAAGGCCGCGGCCTCCCCGGCCACCGGCTCGTCGAAGAAGCACGCGGCCGAGCAGGCCGAGCTCATGGAGCGCGCGTTCGGGCGCTGAGCCGCACCCGCCGGCCCGGGCACACCCGAGCACCCGAGGGACCCCGCCACGACGGCGGGGTCCCTCGCTGCGTCACCGACGTGACGGCATACGCAAGCGGGCCCGGTCCCCTGGCACGTGGGCCGATGTGCCCGGTCCTCGGCCCGCCTCCGCCAGCCCCACCCCCGCACGCGATAACCTCCCCACGTGTACTTCACCGACAGGGGCATCGAGGAGCTCGCGGCGCGCCGCGGCGAGGACGAGGTCACCATCGAGTGGCTCGCCGAGCAGCTGCGCACGTTCGTCGACCTCAACCCCGAGTTCGAGGTGCCGGTCGAGCGACTCGCGACATGGCTCGCCCGGCTGGACGACGACGAGGACTGAGCAGTGAGCGACCGCAGCGACAGGGCCCAGACGCACGGCGAGGCACCGAGGGAGCCCTACGGCGTGGGCCCGGCCTACCCCTCGTCTCACACGCAGTTCACGACCGACGCCCCGGGGCGGTATGCCGCCGCGTCGGCTCCCGCCTCCACCTCCGAGCCCGCTGCCTCCAGCTCGCCTGCCGCACCCGCGGCGTCCCAGCAGCCCCCGGCCGACGTGGCCCCGACGGAGGACCCCTACTACGCCCCGAGCGCCGAGTTCACCGTCGCCGAGGGCATCCGCGACGTCGGCATGGTGTTCGTCGGCGCCTCGATGACGGCCGGCTACGGCGACCCCAAGGGTCTGGGCTGGGTCGGACGTGTCGTGGCCCGCACACAGCACCCCGACCTCGACCTGACGGCCTACAACCTCGGCGTCCGCGGCAACACCTCGGGCGACGTCGTCACCCGTTGGGGCGCCGAGTGCCACCCGCGCTGGAAGGGCCGCGCAGAGCGCCGTCTCGTGCTCAACGTGGGCACCAACGACGTGCTGTCGGGCATGACGATGGCCCGCTCGAGGCTCAACCTCGCCAACGTTCTCGACGAGGCGACCAACGCCGGCATCGGCGTCTTCGTCGTCGGCCTGACCCCGACGCTCGACGACGAGATGAACCGCAAGATCGAGGCGCTCGCCGAGGCCCAGGCCGACGTGTGCTCACGTCGCGGCATCACCTACGTCGACTGCTACCGCCCGCTCGCGACGCACGACCAGTGGATGGCCGACCTCGCAGCCAGCCCCGACCGTGCCCACCCCGGGCAGGCCGGCTACGGCCTCATCGCCTGGCTCGTGCTCCACAACGGGTGGAACGACTGGCTCTCGCTCAGCTGACGACGTCCGTGTCGCGCTCGCCGTCCGGGCTGCCGTCGGCCCGGCGCCCGGGAGCCGACACGGCGGCCACGATGCTCGCCAGCGCGACGAGCCCGACGGCCAGGGCCACCGGAGTTCGGTCCGACTCGTGGAGCGACCACGCGACCGGCAACAGGAGGGCGTTCCAGAGCACCGTGGGCGTGCGCGGCCAGTCGGCGGCGCGGGCCCAGCCCCGCGCGAGCGCGAGCAGCCCCAGCCCGAAGACGAGGATGAGTGCTCCCGAGGTCGCCGCCCGCGTGACGTCGTCTGTGGCGCCCGTCACCATCTCGTAGACGTAGAAGCCGGCGAAGCCGAGGACGGTGAGCGCCTCGAGGAGCGTGAGCAGCCCTGCGGCGCGGTGGGATCCGCGCACCTCGCGGCTCGGAGTGGTCGATTCGGTCACCTCGACAGACTAGCGATCCGGCGGATCCGGACCGTCCGGGCGGGTCCCGGGCCCCACGGACGGGCCGGAGGTCTGGAACTGGGAGCCGTCTGCCGATAGACTCAATCCTTGGTGTGATCCGCGCCCAGGCGTTGAACACGGACATGGTTGCTGGTCACACTGGATCATGGCCCTCAACGCGTACGGAACAACTTCGTGCGCGTTTCCGTTGGTCAGGGGGTCATCCCCCGCATGACGACACCATGACTTGGCTCCGACAACGACGCTGGCGCCCCGAGCACATGCACCGCGACCGATACCCGGCGTCGGTGCGAACCGAGATACATGAAGGAGCACGATCCACATGGATTGGCGCGACCGCGCTGCCTGCCTGGAGGCCGATCCGGAGCTGTTCTTCCCCATCGGGAACACCGGCCCGGCCATCCTGCAGATCGAGGAGGCGAAGGCTGTGTGCCGGACCTGTCCGGTCATGGACACCTGCCTCAAGTGGGCCCTCGAGACCGGCCAGGATGCCGGCGTCTGGGGCGGCCTCTCCGAGGACGAGCGCCGCGCCCTGAAGCGCCGCAACGCGCGGGCCCGCCGCGCCGGCTGAGCCGCGCACGACCATCGTCGTCGAGCCCGGTGACCCTGTCAGGTCGCCGGGCTTTTGGCTGCCCGTGCATGCCGTCCGTTGACGACCGGGGGTGCCCCTGGCCCTGAAGGTGAAGAGCCCCTCAGGTGATGGGGCGCAGGCTCGCGGTGAACCGGGCACGGGTGCCGTGCGGCACCACGGGCTCCCACGTGATGCGGCCCTGGAGGTCGCTGACGAGCGACTGGACGATCTGGGTCCCGAGACCCGAGCCGGGCCGGCGTGCCGGGTCGATCCCCTTGCCGTCGTCCTCGACCGAGACGACGACCATCTGCTGGCCGCGCTCGTCGGCCTGACGGTCGATGAAGATGCGCACCTCTCCCCCGGCGTCGCCGAGGCCGTGCTCGATGGCGTTCTGCACGAGCTCGCTCATGATCATGGCGAGCGACGTCGCGTCCTCGGCGCGCAGGCGCCCGAAGGACCCCTCCGTGACGGTGTGGACCGGCGCACCGTTCGCCGAGACCTCGACGACGGCGTTGAGCCCGCGTTGGGCGATGGTGTCGAACTCGACCGTCTCGTCGAAGCCCTGGCTCAGCTGGTCGTGCACCATGGCGATGGTCCCGACCCGGCGCTCGGCCTCGGCGAGCGCGATCTTGGCCTCGCCGTCCGGGAGCCGGCGCGACTGGAGGCGGAGCAGCGCGGCCACGGACTGGAGGTTGTTCTTGACGCGGTGGTGGATCTCGCGGATCGTCGCGTCCTTCGTCATGAGCTCGCGCTCGCGGCGGCGCAGCTCGCCGACGTCGCGCATGAGCACGATGGCACCGAACCGCTGCCCAGCCTCGGTGAGAGGGATCGCCCGCATCGAGACGGTCGTGCCACCTGCCACGACCTCGGTGCGCCAGGGCTGACGTCCCGTCACGACGAGCGGCAGCCCCTCGTCGACGGGATAGGACTCGCGGACGTTGTCGGTGACGATCTGGGCCAGGCTCGCCCCGACCACCTCGCCGAGGTGCCCGAGCCGGTGCAGGGCGGACACGGCATTCGGGCTCGCGTAGGTGACGATGCCGTCGACGTCGAGTCGGATGACGCCGTCGCCGACCCGGGGTGCGCCGCGCCGCAGGCCCGTCGGCGCACCGCTGTGCGGGAACTCTCCCCCGGTGACCATCCGGCACAGGGCGTCGGCCGTGGCGAGGTAGGTCAGCTCGAGGCGGCTCGGCGTGCGGGTCGTCCAGAGGTTCGTGTGACGGGTCAGGACGGCGACGACGTGGCCACCCCGGACGACGGGGATGTACTCCTCGCGCACCGACTGGTCGGCGCCGTGCTCGTGCGGGACGACGACCTGGCGCACGCGCAGGATGCGCTGCTCGGCCGCGGCCTCGTCGAGCAGGTCGCGGGTGCGGCCGGGATCGGCGATGCGGCCCACCTGGTCGTCGACGAAGACGAGCTGGCCCGTCGTCGGGCGCACGTGGGCCACGGCCTCCCAACGGTCGCTGATCGAGCGGACCCAGAGCACGAGGTCGGCGAACGAGAGGTCCGCGACGAGCTGCCAGTCGCCGACGAGCAGCTGCAGCCACTCGACGTCGTGGTCGGGCAGGTTCGTCCGCCCGCGCAGGAGCTCGCTCAGGGTTGCCACGTCCCGAGCCTAGTGAGCCACGGCAGCCACGCGTCCGGTGGCCTCACGCACCCCCTCGAGTGAGCGCCCCGTCCCACTCGAGTGAGCGCCCCGTCCCACTCGAGTGAGCGCCCCGTCCCTCCTGCCTCGTGACAGGTGGGACGACGCGCTCACTCGTGTGTGGTCAAGCGCTCACTCGACGAAGGGGGGCGTCAGCTGCGGGACTCGGCGGCGACTCGGGCCGCAGCGGCACGGGCCGCCTGCTTCGTCGCGGTCTTTGTGGCGGTCTTCGTGGCCGGGGCCTTCTTCGAGGCCGCGGTCTTCGCGTCCGCCGTCTTGGTGGCGGGCTGCTTGACCTCGGACTTCGAGGCCGCGCTGGGCGCCTTCTTCGCGGCGGGCGCCTTCTTCGCAGGTGCCTTCGTGGCGGTCCCCTTGGTGGCGGACGCCTTCTTCGCCGGAGCCGCACCCGATGGCGCCTCGGCCCCCACCGGAGCGGGCTGGCCGGACGACGCCGGCTTCGTCACGGTGCGCAGCGTGCGCAGGGCGACCGAGAGGGCGGCGATGCCGGCGTGGCTCATCCGCTCGATCCCGCCGAGGGCGGCCCGGGCCCGACCGAGCGCGTCGGCGTTGAGCTCGGACCACTCGGCGAGTCGGGCCGCGGCGTCGTGACGCGGGTTGCTCACCTCGAGCACCGACCGGGTCAGGCTCTCGAGGACGGCGTAGAGGTCGTCGCGCAGCGCGCCGCGGGCCATGGCGTCCCAGCGGTCGTCGCGCGGCAGCATCGTGACCCGCGTCAGCATCGCGTCGATGGAGAACGTCTCGGAGGTCAGGAAGTAGACCCCGACGACGTCGTCGAGCTTCTCGCCCGTGTCCTCGGCGATCTCGATGCAGTCGAGCAGCGAGTAGAGGTCGAGCAGCGACGCCGCGACGAGCGCGAGCTCCTCGGGCACGCCCTTGCCCTCGAGCTCGCGGGCCCGCCGCTGCAGGCGGGTGCGCTCACTGCCCTGGAGCAGCTCGGCGATGCGGCCGGAGAAGGCCTCGATGCCGGGGCGGAAGCGCGCCACCTCGGCCGCGATGTCGAGCGTCGCGGGACGCGAGGTGAGGAACCAGCGCACCGAGCGGTCGATGAGTCGACGGAACTCGAGGTAGAGCGCGGTCTGTGCCGCCGTGCTCACGACGTTGTCGGTGGCCTCGACGCGCCGCACGAAACCGGCGAGGTCGAACACCTCACGGCAGACGACGTACGCGCGGGCGACCTGCTCCGGCGTGGCCCCGGTCTCTTCCCCCGCCCGGTAGGCGAAGGTGATGCCGCCCCGGTTGACCATCGAGTTCGCCACCGCGTTGGTGATGATCTCGCGGCGCAGCGGGTGCGCGGCGATCTCGTCGGCGTGCTTGCCGCGCAACGGCTTCGGGAAGTACTCGGCGAGGGTCGACTCGAACCACGGGTCGTCGGGCAGCGACGTCGTGATGAGCTGGTTCTTGAGGTAGAGCTTCGCGTAGGCGACGAGCACCGAGAACTCCGGCGATGCGAGGCCCAGTCCGTCCTTCTGGCGGCGCGCGATCTCGGCGTCGCTCGGGAGGAACTCGAGCGATCGGTCGAGGTCGCCGTTCGCCTCGAGGAACTGGATGAGGCGCTCGTGCACGCCGAGCATCGCGTGCTGCTGTGCGCGCGCGTTGCCGAGCAGGACGTTCTGCTCGTAGTTGTCGCGCAGCACCTGCTCGGCGACCTCGTCGGTCATCGAGGCGAGGAGCGTGTTGCGACGCTTGGTCGTCAGCTCGCCGGAGCGGGTCAGCTCGGTGAGCAGGATCTTGATGTTGACCTCGTGGTCGGAGGTGTCGACACCGGCACTGTTGTCGATGGCGTCGGTGTTGATCCGGACACCCGCCAGCGCGGCCTCGATGCGCCCGAGCTGGCTCGCCCCGAGGTTGCCGCCCTCGCCGACGACCTTGCAGCGAAGGTCGCTGCCGTTGACACGGATGGCGTCGTTGGCCCGGTCACCGATCTCGGAGTTGGTCTCGGCCGCCGCCTTGACGTAGGTGCCGATGCCGCCGTTCCACAGCAGGTCGACCGGCGCGAGGAGGATCGCCTTCATGAGGTCGGCAGGCGTCATCGACTTCGTGCCGGAGCGCAGACCCAGTGCCGCGACCATCTGCGGGCTCACCGGCACGGACTTGGCCGAACGCGGGAAGATGCCGCCGCCCTTGCTGATGAGCTTCTCGTCGTAGTCGGCCCACGACGAGCCGGGCAGGTCGAACATCCGCCGGCGCTCGGCATACGACGTCGCTGCGTCCGGGTCGGGGTCGACGAAGATGTGCCGGTGGTCGAAGGCCGCGAGAAGCCGGATGTGCTCCGAGAGCAGCATCCCGTTGCCGAAGACGTCGCCGCTCATGTCGCCGACGCCGACGACGGTGAACTCCTGGGTCTGGGTGTCGACGCCGAGCTCGCGGAAGTGGCGCTTGACCGACTCCCACGCGCCGCGCGCCGTGATGCCCATGCCCTTGTGGTCGTAGCCGGCAGAGCCGCCCGACGCGAAGGCGTCGTCGAGCCAGAAGCCGTAGTCGGCGGAGATGCCGTTGGCGATGTCGGAGAACTTGGCGGTGCCCTTGTCGGCGGCGACGACGAGGTAGGTGTCGTCCTCGTCGTGGCGCACGACCCGGTGCGGCGGCACGGCGGCACCCGAGACGAGATTGTCGGTGAGGTCGAGCAGCCCGGAGATGAAGAGCTTGTAGGACGCGATGCCCTCGTCCATCCACGCGGCGCGGTCGACGGCGGGGTCGGGCAGCTGCTTGGCGTAGAAGCCACCCTTGCTGCCGGTCGGCACGATGACGGCGTTCTTGACCATCTGCGCCTTGACGAGCCCGAGGACCTCGGTGCGGAAGTCCTCGCGCCGGTCGGACCAGCGCAGCCCGCCGCGCGCGACCTTGCCGAAGCGCAGGTGCACGCCCTCGACCCGGGGGCTGTAGACCCAGATCTCGAACATCGGCCGCGGGGCCGGCAGGTCGGGGACCTTCTTGGGGTTGAGCTTGAGCGAGACGTACGACTTGTCGCGGCCGTTCTCGTCGGGCTGGTAGAAGTTCGTGCGCAGGCTGGCCTGGATGACCCCCAGCAGGGCACGCACGATGCGGTCGTGGTCGAGGCTCGCGACGTCGTCGAGCGCCTCCTTGATGCGCGTGACGACCTGCTTCTGCCGCGCCGCCCGCTTGTCGTGGCCGGCCTCGGTCTCGGGGAAGGCGTCGGGATCGAAGCGCGCCTCGAAGAGCTCGACGAGGCTGCGGGCGATCCCGGTGTTGGCGGCGAGCGCCGACTCGACGTAGTCCTGCGAGAAGGTCGAGCCGGTCTGGCGGAGGTACTTCGCCACGGTGCGCAGGATGACGACCTGACGCCAGGTGAGACCCGCGGCGAGCACGAGTGCGTTGAAGCCGTCGGACTCGGCCCGGCCGTCCCAGACGGCCCGGAAGGCCTCCTCGAAGCGCTCGCGGACGTCGGCCGAGAGCGCAGCGTCGCCGGACCCCCACGTGCGGGCGTCGGCGCACAGGCCGAAGTCGAAGATGTGCAGCGTGCGGCCGTCGGGTCCGGGCACCTCGTAGGGGCGCTCGTCGGTCACCTCGACGCCGAGGTGGGTGAAGAGGGGCAGCACCTGCGTCAGCGACAGGTCGGCGCGGCGGTAGAGCTTGAAGCGCCGCTCGCGCGGGTCGTCGGACGCCGGGTCGTCGTAGAGGTGCAGGCCGGTCGTGCGGTCACCGTCGCCGAGCGCGTCGATGCGGTCGAGGTCCTCGACCGCCGTCTCGACGTCGAAGTCCTCCTTGTACGCCTCGGGCAGGGCCTTGGCGTACGCCGCCATCGTGCGGGCCGCGCCCTCGAGACCGCGGGCCTGACCGAGCGCCTCGGAGAGGTCCTCGTCCCAGGTGCGGGTCGCGTCGATGACGCGCTTCTCGAGCTCCGCCTCGTCGATGTCGGGGATGTCGGTGCCTGCCGGCATGCGTACGACGAAGTGGAGGCGCGCGAGCGTCGACTCGCTGACCCGCGTCGTGTTGTCGATGTTCTCGCCGCCGAAGGCCTCGAGCAGGATCGCCTCGATGCGCAGGCGGACCGTCGTGTTGTAGCGGTCGCGCGGGAGGTAGACGAGGCACGAGACGAAACGGCCGAACTCGTCGCGCCGCAGGAAGAGCTTGGTCTTGCGGCGCTCCTGCAGGTGCAGGACGCTCGTCGCGATCTCGGCCAGCTGTGCGGAGCTCGTCTGGAAGAGCTCGTCGCGCGGGTAGGTCTCGAGGATCTGGAGGATGTCCTTGCCGGAGTGGCTGTCGGCGCTGAGCCCGGTGAGGCGCAGCACCTCCTGCGCCCGCACGTCGATGAGCGGGATGTCGTGGATCGTGTCGTTGTAGGCGGCCGAGGCGTAGAGGCCGAGGAAGCGCTGCTCGCCGACGCACTCGCCGCGGGCGTCGAAGCGCTTGACCGAGATGTAGTCGAGGTAGACGTCGCGGTGGACCGTCGCGCGTGAGTTGGCCTTGGTGATGATGAGGATGGTGGAGTCGCGAGCGGCGCGGCTGGCGGCCGGCGTCAGCACGAGTCCCTTTCCGGCAGAAGGCCGGTCGTAGCGCAGCAGCCCGAGACCCGTGCCGGGCACCTGGCGCGAGACGTCCTTGCCGTTCTCGTGCGAGAGGGAGTACTCGCGGTAGCCGAGGAAGGTGAAGTTGTTGTGGGCGAGCCACTCGAGGAAGCGGCTCGCCTCGCGCGCCTGGTGCGGGTCGGTGCCGGGTGGCGTCGCCGAGCGGAGCTCGCTCGCGAGGGTCAGCGCGTGGGCGCGCATCTTGGGCCAGTCCTCGACGGAGTCACGGACGTTCTCGAGGACGTGCCGCAGCCGGGCCTCGACGTCGGGCAGGGCGTCGGCCGGCAGGCGGTCGATCTCGAGGTGCATCCACGACTCGCGCACGAGCCCGAGGGAGCTGGACTGCACGGTCGTCGAGCCGTCGGTGATCACCGACTTGAGCTCACCGGTGATGGTGCGCGAGACGGTCATCTGCGGGTGCACGATGAGGTGGACACCGCGGTCGAAACCGCCGAGCGCGGCCACGACGGAGTCGACGAGGAACGGCATGTCGTCGACGACGATCTGCACGACCGAGTGTCCCGTGGACCAGCCCTCGTCGTCGGCGGTCGGGTTGAAGGCGCGCACGTTGAACGTGCCGACCGGGCGCTCCTGGGCGAAGGCGCGGTGCTCGCTGGCGATGGTCGCGAGCTCGCGAGCCGGGCGCGCGAGCAGGTCCTCGGTCGCGACGAGGCGGTAGTACGCGAGGAGGAACTCCTCGAGGTCGCGGGACGCGGTGCCGCCGGATCGGCCTCGACCCCGTCGAGGGGGAGGCGCCACGGCCGCGGCAGCGGCCTTCATGACGTCGATTCGAGTCTGTTCGAGTGACGCTGACATGCGGTCGTCGGATTCCTCACCGTGTGGCCCGTACGGCGGCACGTCGTTGTGCCGCCCATCTCACCATGTGAGCCTATCCCCGTCGGCGTCCAGGCCCGAACCACCCCCGCCGGACACGGCGCGACTGTGACGCGAGTGATGGACGGGACAGGCGGTGGAGAACTCCGGGGCGCCTGGACGCGCAGTCCCTAGAGTGGTGCCATGACCGAGGGGAGCCGGGTGGCGGGTGCTGCGGACCCCGCGACGCTCCGAGCCCTCGCCGCCGGCCGGTCGACGACGCGGACGCTCTCCGACGACGTGCTGACGCACCTTCCCGACCTCGGCGACCTGCCCACGCAGCGCGCGCTCGACACGTGGGTCGAGCAGGCGGCCGACACCCTCCGGGCCCTGTCGGAGGCGCTCGAGGAGCGGCTGCTCGACCTCGGCGCCGGCCCCGGGCGGGCACCCGCCGGCGTCGACGAGCACCTGCCGCGCGACGCCCGCCCTGCCCCGCAGGCGGGTGACACCCGATGAGCCTCTCCCCCGGTGACCCCGGCTCGACGTCGGCGCTCGGCGGTGCCCTGCGCACCCAGGCCCACCGGCTCGCCGACCTCGTCGTCGACCTCGACACGGCCGCGCGGCGGGCGGGGCGCACCGGGGCGCCCGACCCGACAGGCCACGAGCGCGACCTCGTGACCCGCGTCGCGACCGAGCTCGACCGGGTCGGCGGTCTGCTCCAGTCCTGGACCACGACCGCCGTCGAGTCGGCGGCCCGCGTCCGCGCCCTCGAGCCGGCCCTGACGCGCTGCGACCTGACGATCGACGGTCGGATTGTCGTCGAGTGCTCGGGCCCGAGCCGCGTCGAGCCGGGCGAGCGCCTCGCCGAGCGCGAGCGGCTCCAGGAGCTGCTCAACCGCGTGACGGCGGCGCGTTCGCGCGAGCTGGCCCGGCTCCGCCGCGAGCTCGAGACCTCCGGCACGACACTCGCGACCTTGTCCGACCGCGCCCGTTCGGGCACCTGAGCGCCACCCGGTGCCGGGCCCGCGACCCGGCCTCACGGCATACGTCCTCGGGGTGTGGTGGACGGTGCAATAGCGTGTCGGCCATGAAGATCTCCGAGACGATCACGTATGCCGCCCCGCCCGAGACCGTCTACGCCATGGTCACCGACGCGGCCTTCCAGGAGCGCAAGTGCGTCGAGGCCCACGCCCAGCGGCACGAGGCCGCGGTCAGCCCGGCGGGCGACGGCGCCCGCGTCGTGACGAAGCGCGACCTGCCCGCCGACGACCTCCCCGACTTCGCGAAGTCGATCGTCGGCCCGACCCTCTCGGTGACGGAGACCTACGAGTGGGGTGGGGCCGCCGGTGACGGCACGCGCACCGGCACCCTCACGGTCGAGGTGGCCGGGGCTCCCGTCGCGATGCGGTCGAGCGTGCGGCTGGCCCCGGCCGGCGGCGGCACCCAGATCAGCATCGACGGCGACCTCAAGGCCTCGATCCCGCTCTTCGGTGGCAAGGTCGAGAAGGCCGCCGCGCCTGCCGTCATCGACGCGATCCGCAGCGAGCAGCGCACCGGCAACGCCTGGCTGTCCGAGCGCGCCTGACCGCCTGCACGACGCTGGGCCCGCCTCCTGACGGAGACGGGCCCAGCGGTATACGTCCTCGGGCGGGTCAGCCCATGTGCGGGTAGGTGTGGTTCGTCGGGGGGACGAACGTCTCCTTGATCGAGCGGACGCTCGTCCAGCGCAGCAGGTTCTGCGCGGCGCCTGCCTTGTCGTTGGTGCCGGACGCGCGGCCCCCGCCGAACGGCTGCTGGCCGACGACGGCGCCGGTGGGCTTGTCGTTGACGTAGAAGTTGCCGGCGGCGAAGCGCAGGCGCTTCGTGGCGTCGGCGATGGCGCGGCGGTCCTGGGCGATGATCGAGCCGGTCAGCCCGAAGGGCGCGAAGCGCTCCATCTGGTCGAGCACCGCGTCGTACTGCGCGTCGGGGAAGACGTGGACCGACAGGATCGGGCCGAAGTACTCGGTGCGGAAGGACTCGTCGGTGGCGTCCTTGATCTCGAGCACCGTCGGGCGCACGAAGTAGCCGACGGAGTCGTCGTAGGTGCCGCCGGCCACGACGTCGATGCCCCGGGTCGCGTGGGCCCGGTCGATGGCGTCCTTGTGCTTGGCGAACGCGCGGTCGTCGATGACGGCACCCATGAAGTTGGACAGGTCGGTGACGTCACCCTGGGTCAGGCCGTTGGTGATGTCGACGAGATCGCCCTTGATCTGCCTCCACACCGAGGCGGGGACGTAGGCGCGCGAGGCGGCCGAGCACTTCTGGCCCTGGAACTCGAAGGCGCCACGGATCATCGCGGTGCGCAGGACGGCCGGGTCGGCACTCGGGTGGGCGAGGATGAAGTCCTTGCCGCCGGTCTCGCCGACGAGGCGCGGGTAGGTGCGATAGCGGTTGAGGTTCGTGCCGACCTCGTGCCACAGGTGCTTGAACGTCGGCGTGGAGCCGGTGAAGTGGATGCCCGCGAGGTCCTCGTCGCGCAGGGCCGCCTTGCTGACGTTGATGCCGTCGCCCGTCACCATGTTGATGACGCCCGGGGGCATGCCGGCCTCCTCGAGCAGCTCCATCGTCAGCTGCGCCGCGAGCTGCTGGGTCGGGCTCGGCTTCCACACGACGGTGTTGCCCATGAGGGCCGGGGCGGTCGGCAGGTTGCCGGCGATCGCGGTGAAGTTGAACGGCGTGACGGCGTAGACGAAGCCCTCGAGCGACCGGTAGTCGGAGCGGTTCCAGATGCCCTTGGCGTTGAGCGGCGGCTGCTGCTCGAGGATCTGGCGGGCGAAGTGGACGTTGATGCGCCAGAAGTCGATGAGCTCGCACGCGGCGTCGATCTCGGCCTGGTAGGCGGTCTTGCTCTGGCCGAGCATCGTCGCCGCGTTGAGCCGGGCGCGCCACGGGCCGGAGAGCAGCTCGGCGGCCTTGAGCAGGATGGCGGCACGGTCGTCGAAGGACAGCTCGCGCCACATCGGGGCGGCGGCCTTGGCGGCGTCGACGGCGGCCTGGCCCTCCTTGACGGTGGCGTTGCGCAGCGCGCCTAGGACCTTGCGGTGGGCGTGCGGCTGGCGGACGGCGATCTTGCGACCGGTGCCGGTGACGCGCTCGCCGTTGATCGTGTGGGGCAGCTCGGTCTGGGTCGACCCCAGCTCGGCGAGAGCGACCTCGAGCGCGGCTCGCTCGGGCGAGCCCGGCGCGTAGTCGAGCACCGGCTCGTTGGCCGGTGCGGGCACGTGGGTCACGGCGTCCATCAAGTTCTCCTGCGGTTGGCACGGGGTCTCGCCCGGTTGCAGGCGAGTGGGGTGGTCCGCCTCGTGGGCGGAGCCACCCCATCGTTCCATGCCGGCCACCGTGCCCGTCAGCCCTGCCGGAGGGCTCAGTGCAGGACGGGGATGCTCCACGGGTAGCGGAAGCTCTCTCCGCGGCCGGCCGCCATCGCCGCCCTGATGTGGAACCACAGCGCGGCCACGACGGCGACGATCCACACGATGATCGCGACCGGGATGAGGATCACGGTGAAGAGCATGATCCAGCCGGCGATGATCGCGGCCCAGACGGCGAGGTTGAAGTTGAAGGAGTCGGCGGCAGCCTTGCGGACGAAGGCGCTGCGGTCCTTGTAGACGGCCCAGATGAGCAGCGGGCCGACGAAGCTGAGCCAGCCGACGGAGATGACGGCGGCGACGATGGCGGCGAGGTGGCCGAGGACGGCCCACGTGCGCTCGTCGCTGCTCGGGGTCAGGGACTGGCCGGACGGGTTCGGGATCGGTTGTGTCATGACCCCATCGTCGCGCGACCCGGGGCCTCGGCGCTGCCGGGGAGCGCCCTGACCCGACCCTGAGCCGCCCCTGACCGCCGGCGGCCGGCGTCGGGGTGGTGCAGCGGTCGCGCCGGGGTCCGACGCGGTGCGGGCGTCGGCCGCCTCAGGCGGCGCCGTCAGGCGGTCGCGCCCACGGCGTCGTCGACGACGAGGGAGCAGACCTCGCTCGTGGGGTCGGCGACGCCGATGGCCGACAGGAGGGTGAGGGTGAGCTCGTGGTGGCCGCGAGCGCCGGGGTGGAAGGTGTCGTCGAGCCATCCGTCGGGCGCGACGTCCCGTCCGGCCTCGGCAGCGGCCGCCTCCCAAGCGGCGGCATGGTCGACGACGAGCACCCCGAGGTCGCGCGCGACCTCACGCACCGCCTCGGCGTAGAGCGCGATGAGGCGAGGCCCGCGGCCGCCGTCCTCGAGCACCGGCGGGGGCGTCTGGAGCACGACCGTCGCTCCGACGTCGCGCGAGCGCTGGACGATCTGGTCCAGGCGGTAGCGGAAGCCGCGCACGCCGTCCTCCCCCGCCAGGATGTCGTTGGTGCCGAACATCACGAAGACCACGTCGGGCGCGAATCGCCCTGCCCGCCAGTGGAACTCGGGCAGAAGGTCTTCGGTCGTGGCCCCCGACACGCCGGAGTTGATGACGGCGTCCCCACGGCGGCCGAGCTCACCGCGGACGCGCTCGGCGAAGTGCTCGACGTAGCTGCGGTGGCCGTGCGTGTGCACGACACCCTGCGTGATGCTGTCGCCGAGGAAGACCCACGTCACGGGTGGTCCGGCCAGGATCTCGCGGAGGCGGTCGGCATCGCGGCGGGCGTACTCGTCAGCGGTGAAGTCCATCCGCGCAACGTAACAAGGGATGACGCGCCCGCGACTCCCCCGGACCAGCACGTGGGACGGTCAGGCGGCCCCGGCGCGGGCCCCCGCGCCCGTTGCCGAACGGTCGGCGGCGACGAGGTCCGGCCACGGCTGGGGACGGTCGTCGCCGTGCAGGCTGGCCTCGAGCGGGAGGCGGTCGACGAAGCGGGCGACGGCGCCCCCGACCGCGGCGTCCGCGAGCACCCGGCGATGCCCGAGCCCGGCGGTCGAGAGCAGCTCGGCCCCCGGCCAGGAATGCACGAGGCGCGCCGAGGGCTCGTGCGGCACCTCGCGGTCGAGCAGGTCGTGGACGACGAGCAGCTCGGGTCGATCGCGCCGCTCGAGCGAGGTCGCGATCGTCACGAGGTCGAGATCGTCGGGCGCGTAGCCGGTGCGCAGGCGGACGCGCTCGACGAGCCGGCGCGTCGTCCGCGCGCCCAGCCCCAGCTCGCCCCGAACGCGGACGAGCAGGTCGGGTATGCCGCTCGGCGGGGCGATGAGGACGAGCCGCTCGGCTGCCACCCAGCCGTCACGGATCGCCAGCAGCGCGGACAGGGCGCCCATCGAGTGTGCGACGACGGCCCGGGCCGGGCCGAAGCGCGCGGCGACGGCGTCGAGCGAACGACCGAGCTCGACCGCGTCGGACGAGCCGGAGCCGTGGACGCCCGGGTCCGAACGGCCGTGACCGAGCCCGTCGAAGGCGACGACCTGCAGGCCACGGTCCAGCAGGGGCGCCACGAGCGGGGTCAGCTGCTCGAGCGACCCGCCCCAGCCGTGCACGAGGTAGACGACCGGGCCCTCGCCCCAGACCCAGCCCCGCACGGATCGGCCGCGCAGCGCGACCTCGAAGGCCGAGCCGAGCAGCTCCCGGATCGGCGTCGCCCTCACGGGCGTGGCGACCGAGGGTCGGGCCGGGGGCAGGCGGAACCAGAGCCGTTCGGCGACCCGCGCTCCGACGTGAGGTGCCAGTGCCTCCGAGATCCGGAAGGCGACGTGAGTGGCGAGACGATGAATCGACCGATCGTTCGTGCTTTTCTGCGGAGATGAGAGTGCCATGACTGTTCCTTCGGGGTGGTGGGTCGGGACGTGTGGTCCGCACCGGACCGGGTGTGAGACTGAGGGTCAGGCCGAGCGGGCGACGGCCCGGCAGTCGTCGACGAGACGGTCGAAGGCCCGGCGCGCGCGCTCCTCGGCCCGACCGTCGCGCATCAGCCGACGCGCATGGTGGTGCGCGAGCACGATGCCCTCGAGCTCGTAGGCGAACTGCTCGGGGTCGACGTCGTCACGGAAGTGCCCCTCGGCCACGGCCGTGCCGACGATGAGGCTCACCGACTCGAGCTTGTCGCGCTCGGCGCGCACGAGCTCGTCACGGACGGGCCCCTCCTGGTCGTCGAACTCGCTCGCCGCGTCGACGAAGATGCAGCCGCCGTCGAACCCCGTGGACTGCCACGCGATCCAGCGGTCGAAGAACTCGCGCACGCGAGGCTCGCCCCGAGGGGCGGCCACGGTCGGGCGCATGACGACGTCGGTGAACATGTCACGGGCGTGCTGCAGAACCTGCACCTGCAGCGCCTCCTTGGAGGCGAAGTGGGCGTAGAGCCCGCTCTTGCTCAGCTTCGTCGCCGCGGCCAGCGTGCCGATGGTCAGCCCACCGAGCCCGACGAGCGACGCGAGCTCGGTCGCCTCGTCGAGAATCGCCGTCCTCGTGCTCTCACCCTTGCCCATGGCCTAATAAAAGCACGACCGTTCGGTCAGGACAAGGGGTCAGGGCATTGGCGCAGCCGGGCCCCGGGCGTCGCGCCCCCACTCCAGTCGCGTCACCACGAGGTCGAGGTCGCGCCGGAGCGCCCGGGAGGGGTCGTCGTGACCCTCCGTCGCCGGGTGCGCGGCGCGTCGGAGCGCCGCGAACCACGGTGCGAGCGCCCACCAGTCCCGGGCACGCGCCCGGGCGGCGTCGTCGACGTCGGCGGCCCCGGCCACGGCGTCCGCGAAGGCGGCCGATGTCGCGTTGAGCGCCCACGCGAGGTCGAGAGCCGGGTCGGTGACCCGTGCGTCGCCCCAGTCGATGACCCCGGACAGCCGCCCGTCTCGCGCGAGGACGTGCTCGCTCACGAGGTCCCCGTGGCACAGGGCCTGCTCACCCACCGTCGCCACCCGCTCGAGCAGCGCCTCCGCGGTCGAGCGGTGCTCGGGCGGCAGGAGGGGCAGCACGACGTGCCGGAACCGCTCCACCCGGGCGGCTCGCTCCACGTGGTCGTCGGCTGCCGACGGGCAGCCCGCATCGGCCGCGAGGGGAAGCGGCGTGGCGTGCAGGGCGTCGAGGAAGGCGGCGAAGACCTCGCCGTCCGCCGAGGTCAGGCGCGCCGGGTGGACGGGCCCGCCCGCCACGAGGACGTGCCGCAGCCGCAGCGGCGCACGGTCGAGCACGACCGGGCGGGGCACCTCCACCGGGAGCCCGTCCGCGATCGCCGGAAGCAGGACCGCCTCGGCGAGCAGGGCCGTCTCGACCTCGGGCCGGCGCGCGCTGCGGTCGACCCAGCGCTGCTCCACGAGCGTCGCCACGCTGTCCCACCCCTGTGGGAGCGGGACCCGGTCGGCATGCCATCCGCGCACGAGGGACGACCAGACGGCCACGCTGTCCGGCACGATGCTGTCGGACTCGTCGTCGAACCGGCGCACGAGCTCCTCGACCGTGACCCACTCGCCCCACGACACCTCCTCGGGCTGCCACCGGATCGGGCCGTCCCACGTCACGACGAAGCGGAAGGCCCGGTAGCGCGTGTGCTCGTCGGCGTAGTCCGCCACGCCCAGGGGCTCGAGCGGGACCCCGGAGACACCGAGCTCCTCCTCGACCTCCCGCACCGCGCCGACCGCGGGATCCTCACCCGCCAGGACGACCCCTCCGGCCGCGAGGTCGAGCAGACCCGGGTAGACGTCCTTCGTCGTCGTGCGGCGGTGGAGGTAGACGCGGCCGAGCGGGTCGCGCACGACGATCGACGACGCCGCGTGTCGCAGGTTGCGGGCGCGCATGACCGAGCGCGGGGACGATCCCGACACCCGACCGGCCTCGTCGTAGAGCGCGACCACCTCGTCGTCGGCCATGTGGGGCTCAGCCGAAGAAGGAACGCACGTCGTCGAGCTCGGTGACGTCGTACCAGAGCAGCTCGTCGGCCTCCTCGTCGACGTCGCCGGTCACCTCGTCGTCGACGTGGAAGGACGCGACCCGCGAGAGCGGCACCGGTGCCGTGAGCACGACCTTCGACACGGGCGCACCGTCACGCGGTGAGACCCACGCGGCATCCGCGTCCGCGGAGGCGACGACTCGACGGTCGGAGCGCACGGACCGCAGACCGGCCGCCGCTTCCACGGCGTCGCTGAAGGCGGCGTACTCGAGGTCCTCGACGTCGAGACCCGGCGCGGCCTGCTCGAGACCCGACGTCACGGCATACGCCGTCCGTGGGGTGCCCGGCCCGGCAGCGAGCGAGCCTGCGGTGGCGAGCTCCTCGAGGGCCGCCCGTCCGAGCGGCACGTAGACGCGCACGACCGGCATCAGGACTCCCTCCCGCTCGTCAGCTCGGCGAGCGACTCGACGATGGACTGGCCGAGCACGTCGACGTCGGGCATCGCATCGCGGTCGGCGTTGAGACCGAAGTAGACCCCTCCGTTGTAGGACGTGATGCCGATCGAGAGGGCCTGGCCCTTGGCGAGGGGCGTCACCGGGTAGGTCGAGAGCATCTCGGCCTCTCCGGCGTAGAGCGGCGTCTGTGGCCCGGGCACGTTGGTGATCATGACGTTGTAGAGGCGGCGCGACATCGCGGAGCCGAGGCGCGCCCCGAGGGCGTGCAGGGTCGGCGGGGCGAAACCGGCGAGGTTGGCGAGCGACGTCGCCCCGACCGCCTGGCCACCCTCCATCTGCTGACGCATCGCGAACGCGATCTGGTGCAGGCGCATCGAGGCCCCGGGCTCGCCGACCGGGAGGTTGACGACGCACGCCATGACCTGGTTGGCGTACATCCCCGCCGGGTCGTCGCCGTAGATGCTGACCGGCACCATGGCACGCACCGACGTGTGGGGGCTGACGGCCTCGCCGCGTCCGAGCAGCCACGCCCGGAAGCCGCCCGCGATCGTCGCGAGCACGACGTCGTTGATCGTCACGTCCTCGGCGTACGCGCCGCGGGCCAGCCGCTTGCGCACGAGGCGGTAGTCCTCGAGATCGGTCGCGATCATGACCCACCGGCGGGCCGAGCCGATCTCGGCGTTGAGGGGCGAGTCGGGCGCGGGGCGCGCGGCGGTGCGCGCGACCGTCGAGAGGACCTGGCCGGCCGACTCGACCGCACGCAGGCCGACGTTGAGGGCGTCGTTGAGGCCGCCGCGGACGAGGTCGACGACCTGCGTCGGACGGCGTACCGCGTCGATGACAGCGCCCGTGACGAGCTCGACCGACGACGGCGACCGGCTCGGCTCCCACGGCGCGACGACGTCGTCCTGGCCCTCGCCCTTGACGGCGTCGACGATGACGTGGGCGATGTCGAGGGCATTGACGCCGTCGATGAGCGCGTGGTGGGTCTTCGTGACGATCGCGAACCGTCCGTCGTGCAGGCCCTCCACGAGGTAGACCTCCCACAACGGGCGGGTGCGGTCGAGCTTGCGCGGCTGGACCCGGGCCACGAAGTCCTGCAGCTGCCGGTCGCTTCCCGGCCGCGGCAGGCCCGCGCGGCGCACGTGGTAGCCCATGTCGAAGGCCTCGTCGTCGACCCAGACGGGGTTGCCGATCCGGCCCGGGACGTCGCGGACCTTCTGCCGGAAGCGCGGGATCGCCCCGATCCGGCTCTCGATGATGCGGACGAGCTGGTCGTAGTCGAAGCCGTCGCGAGGAGGCTGGAAGACCATGACCGACCCGACGTGCATCGACGTGGTGGACTCCTCGAGGTAGAGGAACGACGCGTCGAGCGAGGTCAGGCGGTCAGACATGCTCACACTCTGCCAGACGCTCTTGCCTAGGATCGTGGCCATGCGTACGTTTCGCGCCCTCCCGTATGCCGTGTGCGCCCTCGCGCTCGTCGGCGCCGCCGCCTGCTCGTCCGGCACCCCCGATCCCGGGCCGAGCGGAGGCACCGGCGTCGTCTCGACGGGCAGCGTCAAGCGCCTCGAGGTGACCGTGACCGGGACGACCGTGACGCCTGCCCCGGCGCAGGTCGACCTGCCGATCGGCTCGACGCTCGAGCTCGTCGTGACGAGCGACCACGACGACGAGCTGCACGCCCACGGCTTCGACGTCGAGGCGACGCTCAAGGCCGGCACCCCGACGACCCTGCGTCTCACCGGCACCGAGGCCGGCCTCTACGAGGTCGAGACCCACGAGCCGGCCCTGACCCTGCTCACGGTCGCCGTCCGCTGACCGTGGCGTCCCCCTCGGCCGCACTCGCCTCCGCCCTCCCACCAGCCCTTCATCAGGTCGCCCCGGCTGTCGTCCCCGCCCACGGCGTCGGTAGCCGGGGAGACCTTCCCCTGCCGTTCACGGCCCTCGTCATCGCGGCGGTGGCGGCGCTCGTCATCTCGTTCGTGGCCATCGGCACGCTGTGGCGCGAGCCGCGGCTGCGCGACACCGACGGGGTGCTGCTGCCCGCGCCGGTCACCGCCCTCCTCGACTCGCGCTGGCTGCGTGTCGTGGCCCGGGTCCTCACGTGGATCGTCACGGTGTGGACCCTCGCGGCGCTCGTGCTCGGGCCCGACTCGGCCCGCAACCCCGTGCCCCACGTCGTCTACGTGTGGCTGTGGGTGGGGCTCGCCTTCTCCTCGATGCTCCTCGGCCCGGTGTGGCGCGTCATCAACCCACTCCGCGCGCTGCACGCCGGGCTGCTCCGCCTCGCCCGTGTCTCACCCGACCTGGCGGCCCTGCCCTACCGCTGGGGACTGTGGCCCGCGGCCCTCGGGCTCGGGACCTTCACGTGGGTCGAGCTCGTCGCCGAGGACAACACGTCGCTGGGCTTCCTGCGCGTGCTCGTCGCCGGCTTCGTCGCCGTGTCGCTGCTCGGCGCGGCGGTCTTCGGTCGCACGTGGTTCGACCACGCGGACCCCTTCGAGGCGTGGTCACGGCTGCTCGGCCTGCTCTCGCCGCTCGGTCGGCGCCGCGACGGTCGCTGGGTGCTGCGCACCCCCCTGCACGGCGTCAACGGCCTGCGCGGCCAGCGGGGCCTCGTGCCCACGGTCGCCGTCATGCTCGGCGGGACGGCATACGACGGCTTCTCGGCCAACCTCTCGTGGGCGACCTTCGTGCAGTCCTCCCCCGTGCCGTCGGCACTGCTCAGGACGGCCACCCTCCTCGCCTTCTTCGGCTTCGTGGCCGTGACGATCTGGCTGGCCTCGGTCGTGTCGATGAGGCTCGCCCGCGAGCCCTTCTCCCGCTCGTTCTCCTTCGTCAGCGACATCGCCCCGTCGCTGATCCCCATCGCCGGCGGCTACGTCATCGCGCACTACTGGTCGCTCTGGGTCTATCAGGGGCAGTACGCGTGGCGTCTGCTCACCGACCCGCTGGGCACGGGCGCCGACCTGCTCGGGACCGCGGACCTCACCCCGAACGACCTGCTCATCCAGCCGACGCTCGTAGCGACGATCCAGGCCGTGAGCATCGTCGTCGGGCACCTGCTCGGCGTCCTCGCCGCCCACGAGCGGGCGATCACGGTCCTCGACCGTCGCTCGGCCGTCCTCGGTCAGGTCCCGCTCATGGTGGTCATGGTCTTCTACACGCTCGGAGGCCTGACGATCCTCTTCGCACCCTGACCCGGCGCGTTGCCTCAGGCTCGGACGGCACTCGACGACCGGCGCCCACGACCCCGGCGGCGGGCCCGCTCGCTCCGCTCGCCACGCTCGGTCGGCGTCACCGTCCACGGCAGCAGCCCGGTCGCGAGGTCGGCCACGGCATGACGGACGGGCGAGTCCGGCACGTGCTCGACGACCGAACGCCCGGCGAGCAGGGCCGAGTCGACGGCCGCGGTGTCGTCGGGCACGAACCGCACGGACGCGAGCCCGGCGAACCGCAGGAGCGAGTCGGCGATGCGGGACTGGGGACGGGAGCCGACCGCGCCGCTGCGCACCCGGTTGACGACGGGCACGGGCTCGCCGGACGGCACCGTGCCGAGCTCCTGGAGGCCCCGGACGAAACGCTGGAGCGCGACCGGGTCGGCGCCGCCCACCGCGACGACGAGGTCGGAGGCGGCCAAGGAGGTCAGCGTGGCCTCGTTGCGTCGCGGGGCCACCGTGTCGTAGCTGAGCTCCTCGTCGTCCTCGAGGCAGAAGCCGCAGTCGACGACGACGACCTGCACGAGCGACCGGCTCAGCTCGAGGACCCGCTCGAGCGCCGCGGCGCGCACCTCGGGCCACCGCTCCGCCTTGGGCAGGCCGGTCAGCACGCGGAGTCCAGGGACGACCATTGGGGCGATGCGCGAGAGCGCGGGCAGGTCGAGCAGGCCCTGGTCGGCAGCACGACAGGCCGCCGCGACGCCCGGCGCCTCGTCGAGCAGCCCCAGGGTCTGGGCAACGCAGCCCCCGTAGGTGTCGGCGTCGACGAGCAGCACCTCGACGCCACGGCCGGCGACCTCTGCGGCCAAGGTCGTCGCGACGGTCGTGCGACCGGGCGCGCCGGTCGGCCCCCAGACCGCGATGACGGGCGCACGCTCGGGGCCACGCCGCGAACCGGTCCCTCGCCCCACGGCCGTGTCGTCCCCGGACGGGTCGCCGGCATCGAGCGAGCCGACGCGCTCACGGCCCGCGGTGACGCCGTCGGAGCCTGCAGGACGCCACCCCGCGCCGTCGGTCGGGCCCTGCGGGTGGTCGGGTGCGGCGTGCTGGCCGGCGCCGACGCCGTCCTCGCCACTCAGAGCCGCCTCGAGGTCGTCGGCCGCGCCCGCGCCCTCCTGCAGCGAAAGCTCCCACCGGTCGGTCCCCGCGTCGACCGGGAGAGTCACCGTGACCGTCAGCTGGCGCAGACGTCGCTCGGCGGTCTCGTCGTCGGCTGGGTGCACCCCGATCACGCGGATCCGGTTGGCGCGCAGGCGATTCACCACCATGAGGTCGAGGCCCCGCAGGTCGGAGGAGACGACGGCGGTGTCGCCGAGACCCGCGTCGGCGACCGACAGCAGCTCGGACACGTCGGCACACCGCCGCGTCACGGTCACGTCGCGCAGACCCTCGAGCGTCGTCGCGACCGACGACTCCCACTGGTGGCTGAGGGCGGTCAGGACCTCGGTCATGCGCCGCCGCCGGAGACCGCCCCGACGGAGGGGACGAGGGTCAGCTTCGCCTCGCCGTCCACGGCTTCGACGAGCGGCTGGACCTTGTCGGCCGGCACGTAGATCTGCACCGACGTCATCGAGCCCGAGCCGAAGCCTCCGCTGCTCGTCATCACCGCGGCCACGGCCGCGGACTCGAGCACCTTCTTCGTCGGGGTGGTGGCCGCGTCGCTCGTGGACGCGGCCTTGGGCGTGACGAAGACGTCGACGCGGCTCCCCCGGGCCAGTCCCGTCGTCGACATCGCGTCGGCGCGGACCGTGACCCGCTGGACGGCGACGGCATCAGCGTCGCCGACGGCGGACACGGGCACCAGCTCACCAGCGCGCACGTCACGCACCATGAACGAGCCGGTCGGCGGCGGGGCGTCGGCGGTGAGGTAGGCGTTCATCCCATCCGCGAGTCGCACGTCGGCGCGCACGAAGGAGGCCTCCTCGACCTCGTCGCCGGTCACGAGGTTGCTCGCCGCGACCCACACCGGCACGCGGTCGTCGGCGCTGGCGACGGCCTTGGCCCCCAGCGTCGCGGCGACGACGACGAGCAGCACACCGACGACGAGTCGGCTGTCGCGCCAGGACGGTCGTTGCAGGCGCTTGGCGCTGGGACTGGCCAGCTCGGTCATGTGGGCCCCCTGTGGTCCGCTCGGCGATGGCTGCGGCCCGCCGCACGACACCGGGCGGACGCGGCAACATCTTGCATCAGGCGGGCGCAGACCGCCCGTCAGGATGCACGGCTGGGGACGACCGGCGAATGACGACGGCCCGGATCCCTAGGATGGGGTCGTTCCCTGCCCTCGACCCGCGAGCCCGTGCCGCAGTCGGGAGGCACCGGCCGTGTCCGGACGCGCCGCGGGGGGTACGGGTGTGGTCGAGGCCGTCGACAGACGGTGCCCAGAGGAGGAGTCAACGTGGCCCAGCGGTTCCTGCAGCTCGCCGAGGTGTCGGAGATCCTCAACATCTCCTCCGCCCAGGCGTACGCCCTCGTGCGCTCCGGAGAGCTGCCGGCCATCAAGATCGGCGGACGGGGCCAGTGGCGCGTCGAGGCCACCGAGCTCGAGGGCTACATCCAGCGGATGTACGCCGAGACGAAGTCGTTCGTGCAGGCGCACCCGTTCGGGGGCTCCGCCGAGGAGTGACGCCAGCCCGGTCCCGGCTCCTCAGAGCCGGCGGACCGAGCCGAGCGACCAGAAGGGCACGAGCGACCGCCCGGTGACGTTGGCCGATCGACGGGCCTCGTCGGCCGCGTGCTCGGCGATCTCGAGGTGATCGGATCCCACGACGTCGATGGTCCCCGTGGAGGCGTGCCCGTCGACGTCCACGACCTCGACGACCGCGCGGTCGCGGCTCACCGCCCGGAGGGCCGCCCCCAGGCCGAACCGCCGGGCCACGACCGAGGGCGTCCGAGCCCCCGGCAACAGCCCCGCCACCCCGCGGACCGCCGGGAGAGCCACGAGGACGGGACGTCCCGGTGCGATCTCGAGGAGTGCCCAGTCGGGCCCCACGTCGACGAGCCGACCCGTGAGCACGCCGTGGCGCACCCGCAGCCCGACGTGCGTCGCACCGACGTTCGCGAGCAGCCGGGTGTGCGCGTCGAGCAGCGCGCGCTCGCGCCGCGTGCGGTCGGCGACCTCGGCCTCGAGCTCGCGCACGTCGCCCAGCGCGAGCTGCGCCTCGAGGTCGTCGAAGAGCCGGTCCCAGCGCATGCGCACACCCTCCCCTGCCCCGGCGGCGCGAGCCACCCGACGATTCTTGACCAACATCATACTTGACCAAACGCAAGCAAACTGCATTCAATGAAGACATGAACAGGGGAATGCGGTCGGCAACACGTCACGGACCGGAAGTGCGCACCGAGGCTCGACAAGGCCAGGAGCTCGACCACGCGGGCGGGCCCCACCCCGCCCAGCGGCGCCGGCCCGGCCCGAACGCCCCGCTCCTGCGTGAGGTCGGGGCCGGCGCCGTCGGGCTGGCCGTCGCCGTCATGACCCTCCTGACCCTCGTGACCGTGGCACAGCGCGGCAGTCGCACGGTCGACCCGGGCCGGCCGGACGACGTCCTCCTGCTCGCTCTCGCCTGGACGGGCGTCGTGCTCGCGGCGTGGCTGGCTCTCGGGTGCCTGTTCGCCGTTGCCTCCCTGCTCCCGGGCGCAGCAGGACGGGTGGCCCGAGAGGTCGCCGACCGGGTCACCCCGACCACGGTGCGCAAGGTGCTGACCCTCGTGCTCGGCGCCTCGGTCGGCTCGATCGCCCTGCCCCCGCCGCCCGTCTCGGGCGCCGGTGCCGCTCCGACGGCACACGGCCCCGGAGCTCAGACGTCGCTCACCGACCCGATCGCCGCACCGGACCTGACGCCCGGCTACACGCCGAGCGCCGGGTCCACCGCGTCCACCGTCCCGTCACGGTCGTCCGACTCGCTGCTCGCCGGCGTCCCCGACCTCCCCCGGCTGTCCAACGATCCGGGCTATTCCCCCACCCCACGCACCCGGCAGGGCAGCGACGCACCTGCGCCCCCGAGGCCGCCCGACGGACCCGGCTACCTCCCGACCCAGCCCGTCCCGGTGCTCCAGGCGGACCGGTCACAGCTCATGGCGCCGACCCCGCGTCCCGCCGCTTCGGCGCACGACCTCGTCACCGTGCGCCGTGGCGACTCGCTGTGGACGATCGCCGCCCGACATCTCGGTCCGGACGCCTCCGACGCACAGATCTCCCGCGAGTGGCCGAGGTGGTATGCCGCCAACCGCGAGGTCGTGGGTGACGACCCCGACCTGATCATCCCGGGAGTGCAGCTGCGTCCACCCTCGAGCGCCTCGTCAGCGCCGGACACCAGCGAGGCCCGCGCAGCCGTGCCGCGACTGTCCGGCACCGACGTCCGCACCGGCGACGGCGCCCCCGCAGAGCAGGGAGCGCGGTGATGACGCGAGCGAGCACCGCACGCGGCCCGGCCGGCAGGTCCGCCCGGGACGGCTTCACCGTCCGGCGCATCCCCCAGACGGCGCCTCGCATCATCAGCGCCGACGAGGCCTGGCACGGGGAGCCGCCCTACGCCCAGGACGCCCTCGCCCTCGACTTCTTCGGCGCGCGCGACGACGAGGACTTCGGCCGGCAGCCGACCCGCACGAGCCTGCTCCCGGAGCCGGGACCGCTCGTGGCGCGCCTCGCGCAGGCCATCGTCGAGGTCGTCTCTGGCCAGCGCCCCGCTCCGCAGCTCATCCGGCACACCGCGCCGACGATCTACTCGGTCATCGCCCGGCAGGCCATGGTCGCCGGCCGGCGTCGCACTCCCGGCCCGCGCCGCTCGGCGGTCGTGCGTCGGGTGCGCGTGTGCGAGCCCGCCGACGGCATCGTCGAGGCCTGCGCGGTCGTCGTGTCCCATGGGCGGGTCCGGGCCCTGGCCCTGCGGCTCGAGGGCCTCGACGGACGGTGGCTCGTCACGGCGCTCACCATCGGCTGACCGCCCGCGACGTCGGCGGCCGCGCACGCGTCACACGACCCGGGTGGGCGTGCAGACGGCCCGGGCTCCCTCAGGGGCCCGGGCCGTCGTCCACGCTGCGTCAGCGGCGCTTGCGCTTGACCTTCTTGCCGCGACGGTCGGCCTTGCGCTCGACCGTCTGCTGGCCGCCGGTCTCGACGGCGCGGCCGTCCTCACCGGGGGCGGTGTAGTGCAGGGCAGCCGGGCGCTGCGACTCGGGGTCGAGGTCGACGCCGGAGACCCGCACGCCGGAGCCGAACGGGCGACGTCCCGCGGCGGCGGCCTCAGCCTCCTCGTCCGTCTCGCCGTTGCGGGCGGCGGCACCGGTCGCGTCGTCGGCCACGTGGGCGGCGGCGGCGGCGAGGCCGCCGACGAGGTCCCCGACCGACATCGGCGCTGCGCCGACGGGAGCGGCGGCCGCCTCGGGCAGCTGCACCTCGACGGAGAAGAGGTGGCTCACCGACTCCTCCTTGATGGCCTCCATCATCGCCTCGAAGAGCTGGAAACCCTCGCGCTGGTACTCGATGAGCGGGTCGCGCTGGGCCATGGCCCGCAGGCCGATGCCCTCCTGGAGGTAGTCCATCTCGTAGAGGTGCTCGCGCCACTTGCGGTCCAGGACCGACAGGACGACCCGGCGCTCGACCTCGCGCATCGTCTCCGAGCCGAGCGTCTCCTCCCGCTGGTCGTACGCGTGGTGGGCGTCGGACATCAGCTGCTCGCGGAGCAGGTCGGCGGTGATGGCCTGGCGACCGCCCGCCATGTCCTCGACCGCCTCGATGGTGACCGAGACGGGGTAGACCTGACGCATCGCGTCCCAGAGCTTCTCGAGGTCCCAGTCGGCCGCGAAGCCCTCGGCGGTGGCGGCGTCGACGTACGAGCCGACG
The DNA here is from genome assembly GCF_000383675.1 of Terracoccus sp. 273MFTsu3.1. Classification (GTDB taxonomy): domain Bacteria; phylum Actinomycetota; class Actinomycetes; order Actinomycetales; family Dermatophilaceae; genus Terrabacter. The sequence continues at coordinate 508,087 of NZ_KB911821.1, forward strand.
ACGTCGTTGACGAAGAGGCGCAGCTGCTCGTGGAGGTCCTCACCCTCCAGCACCGCGCGGCGCTCGTCGTAGATGACCTGGCGCTGGCGGTTCATGACGTCGTCGTACTTGAGGACGTTCTTGCGGATCTCGTAGTTCTGCGCCTCGACCGAGCCCTGGGCCTTCTGGATCGAGTTCGTCACCATCTTGGACTCGATCGGCACGTTGTCCTCCATGCCGGCGGTCTGCATGAAGCGGTCGACGAGACCCGCGTTGAACAGGCGCATGAGGTCGTCGTTGAGCGAGAGGTAGAAGCGCGACTCGCCCGGGTCGCCCTGGCGACCGGAACGGCCACGCAGCTGGTTGTCGATGCGGCGCGACTCGTGGCGCTCGGTGCCGAGGACGTAGAGGCCGCCGAGCTCGGTGACCTCCTCGTGCTCGGCCGCGACCTCGCGCTCGGCGGTGGCGAGCGCCTCGTCCCAGGCGGCTTCGTACTCCTCCGGCGTCTCGTGCGGGTCGAGCCCGCGGCGCTTCAGCTCGGCGACGGCCCGGAACTCGGAGTTGCCGCCGAGCATGATGTCGGTGCCTCGACCGGCCATGTTCGTCGCGACGGTGACAGCGCCCTTGCGGCCGGCTTCGGCGACGATGGCGGCCTCTCGCTCGTGCTGCTTGGCGTTGAGGACCTCGTGCTTGATGCCGCGCTTCTTCAGCTGCTGCGAGAGGTACTCGCTCTTCTCGACCGACACGGTGCCGACGAGCACGGGCTGACCGACGGCGTACTTCTCGGCGATGTCGTCGACGACGGCGTCGTACTTGGCGACCTCCGTGCGGTAGACGAGGTCGGCCTGGTCCTTGCGGATCATCGGGCGGTTCGTCGGGATCGGGATGACGCCGAGCTTGTAGATCGAGTTGAGCTCGGCGGCCTCGGTCTGGGCCGTACCCGTCATGCCCGAGAGCTTGCCGTACATGCGGAAGTAGTTCTGCAGGGTGATCGTGGCGAGCGTCTGGTTCTCGTTCTTGATCTCGACGCCCTCCTTCGCCTCGATGGCCTGGTGCATGCCCTCGTTGTAGCGGCGGCCCGGGAGCATGCGTCCCGTGTGCTCGTCGACGATGAGGATCTCGCCGTTCATGACGACGTAGTCCTTGTCCTTCTTGAACAGCTCCTTGGCCTTGATGGAGTTGTTGAGGTAGCCGATGAGCGGCGTGTTGACCGTGTCGTAGAGGTTGTCGATGCCGAGGAGGTCCTCGACGCGCGCGATGCCGGACTCGAGCACGCCGACGGTGCGCTTCTTCTCGTCGACCTCGTAGTCGCCGCGTCCGTCCTCGCCACGGTTGAGGCGGGCCGCGATGCGGGCGAACTCGACGTACCACTTCGTCGCGAGGTCGGCCGGGCCGGAGATGATGAGCGGCGTGCGGGCCTCGTCGATGAGGATCGAGTCGACCTCGTCGACGATGCAGAAGTTGTGGCCGCGCTGGACGAGCTCGGCGGGGTCCCACGCCATGTTGTCGCGGAGGTAGTCGAAGCCGAACTCGTTGTTCGTGCCGTACGTGATGTCCTTGGCGTACTCGGCGCGCCGCTGCTCGGGCGTCATCTGGCTAAGGATGCAGCCGGTCTCCATGCCGAGGGCGCGGTGGACGCGACCCATGAGCTCGGACTGGTACTCGGCGAGGAAGTCGTTGACGGTGATGACGTGGACGCCCTTGCCCGACAGGGCGTTGAGGTAGCTGGGGAGCGTCGCGACGAGGGTCTTGCCCTCACCGGTCTTCATCTCGGCGACGTTGCCCATGTGCAGCGCGGCGCCGCCCATGACCTGGACGTCGAAGTGCCGCTTGCCGAGGGTGCGCTTGCTCGCCTCGCGGACGGCCGCGAACGCCTCCGGCAGCAGCATGTCGAGGGTCTCGCCCTTGTCGAGGCGCTCACGGAAACCCTTGGTCTCGTCGCGCAGCTCCTCGTCGGTGAGCTTCTCGAAGTCGGCCTCGAGGGCGTTGACCTGCTTGGCGATGCCCTGGAGCTTCTTCAGGGTCCGGCCTTCGCCGGCGCGAAGCAGCTTCTCGATGACGGCCATCTGGTGATCTCACTCCCGACTGAACGTGTGGACTCGCCCGGTGGGCGGGCTCCATCGCCCGTGATGGGTCACGGGACCCGCCTAGGCTAGCCGCCTTCCGGACACAACGACCAACGCATCGGCGCGCGGCCCGGTTCCGGCGCCGTGGGCGGCCCCGTCCGCGCCGCTGCCCGAGGGCGTATGCCGGGTGGCCGGGACGCGCTCAACCGCCCGCGGCCGCGCCCGTCGGGTCGACGGACCGGTCGGTCGGCAGGTCGACGCGACCGAGCCCGAGCCAGGCGGCCATCGACTCGAGGTTGGCGAGCAGGGCCGGGCGCGCCTCGGCGGGCGCCCCGGGCTCCCAGGTGACGCGGTGGCAGCGCAGCACGCCGGCGACGCGGTCGGCCTTGAGGTCGCACCGCGCCACGAGGGCGTCTCCGTGGAGGAAGGGCAGGACGTAGTAGCCGTGGACGCGCTTCTCGGCGGGTGTGTAGATCTCGATGCGGTAGTGGAAGTCCCAGAGGGCGTGGATGCGCTCACGCTGCCAGACGAGCGAGTCGAAGGGGCTGAGGAGGGCTTCGGCGTGGACGCGTCGGGGCAGCCGGGCCTCGGCGTGCAGCCAGGCCGGCTTCCAGCCCGGCACGGTGACCGGGACGAGCTCGCCGTCGGCGACGAGGCGGGCGATGGCCGGGCGGGCGTCCTCGCGCCTGATCCGGAAGTAGTCGGCCAGGCACAGCTCGGTGCCGACACCGTGGGCCCGGGCGGCGATGCGGACGAGATCGAGGTAGCGGTCGGGGTCGGCATCCGGGCCGGGACGGTCGATCCAGCTCTCACGCAGCGGCGGCGGCCCGGTGGTCGCGAGCGCGGCGTAGCGTCGCTCGAACTGGGAGGTGCGCCCCGCCGAGCTGATCTGTCCGGCCCAGAAGAGGTACTCGAGGGCCTGCTTGACGTCGGACCAGTTCCAGCCCCAGTGGTCGGTGCGCCGGGGCTGGTCGTGCGCGAGGGCCACCTCGACCTCCCGCGCCGTCATCGGGCCGCGGGCCTCGACCTCGGCCCGCACGAGGTCGACGTAGTCAGGGCGCTCCTCGAGGATGCGCCGCATGCCGCCCCAGGCCTTCTCGGCGGCCGCGCGCATGCGGAAGTCGAGCAGCGGCCACGTCGAGGGCGGGACGAGGCTCGCCTCGTGGGCCCAGTACTCGACGAGACGTCTCGGGGCGCGGTCGCGGGCCCGGTCGAGCAGCCCCGGGTCGTAGGGCCCCAGCCGGGAGAAGAACGGGAGGTACTGGCTCCGGGCGAGCACGTTGACGCTGTCGATCTGGACGACCCCGACCCGGTCGACGACGCGCTGGACGTGGCGCATCGTCGCGCTGAAGGGCTCGGGGCGGGGATCGAGGAAGCCCTGGGCGGCGATGGCGGTGCGGCGCGCCTGCGCCCGCGTCATCCGGCGCGTGGCAACGGTCATGGACGGTGCTCCTGGGCGACTCGGCCCGGTCGGCGTGGTGGTCGGTCGTGGTGGTCGTGTGCTCGCGGCCGGTCGGCGTCAGTCGGGGTCGATGAGCCGCTGGCGGACGGCATACATCGCCGCCTCCATGCGCGAGTGCATCTGCAGCTTGTCGAGGATGTTGCGGATGTGGTTGCGCACGGTGTTCTCGGAGATGAACAGCTCGGCGCCGATCTCACGGTTGAGCTTGCCCTTGGCGACGCTGCGGAGGATCTCGAGCTCGCGGTGCGTCAGCCGCGGCAGCTCCAGCCCCGGCGTCGGGGCGGGCGGCACGTCCTTCTGGCTGATCGCCTTGAACTCCTCGAGCAGCTTGGACGCCATGAGGGGCGAGAGGAGCGACTGGCCTTGGAAGACGCTGCGGATGCCGGCTGCCACCTCCTCGGGAGGCACGTCCTTGAGGAGGTAGCCGTTGGCTCCGGCTCGGACGGCCTCGAAGAGGTTGGCCTCGTCGTCGGAGCTCGTCAGCATGAGGATGCGCGCCGAGGGCACCCGCTGCTTGATGACCCGGCACGCGTCGATGCCCCCACGCTTGGGCATGCCGACGTCCATGACGATGACGTCGGGGAGGATCTCCTCGGCCTGGTCGACCGCCTCGATCCCGTCGGCCGCCTCACCGACGACCTCGATGCCGTCCTCCGTCGACAGGACGGTCTGCAGACCCCGACGGTAGAGGGCGTGGTCGTCGACGATGAGGACACGGATGACGTCGGGGGGTGGGTTCACCGCTCCATCTTGGCCCAGACCACGGACACGACGCCCGATGGAGCGCCCGCGTCGGCGCGGCGGGGCCCGGACGCCCGTCGGGGCGCCCCCGGCACGGGGACGCCCCGACGCCGTCGACGTCCGGGGAGCAGGGGATCAGCCCGTGGCGGCGACGGCGGCGTCCGCGTCGGTCTCGAGGTGCAGCACCCCGTAGCTCCAGCCGCGGCGCCGGTAGACCACGCTCGGACGGTCGGTGTCTGCGTCGTGGAAGAGGAAGAAGTCGTGTCCGACGAGCTCCATCTGGTTGACGGCGTCCTCGAGCGACATGGGCGCGGCCGTGTGGATCTTCTCGCGGACCTCGATGGGTGAGTTGCCGAGCGCACCGAAACGCTCGAGGTCGTCGACGCGACCGTCACCGGCGTCGCCGGCTGCGGAGTCGTCGGGGGCCGCGCCGTTCGCCGAGGCGTCGATACGGGCGGTCGCCTGCGCGACCGATTCGGGGATGCGTCGTCCGCGACTGACCTTGCGCTTGTCGTGCACCCGCCTCAGGCGGTCCATGAGCTTGTCCACGGCCGCGTCGAGAGCGGCGTACTTGTCGTCGAGACAAGCCTCCGCCCGGATCACGGGACCCTTGGCGTGGCACGTGATCTCGACCTTCTCGGACCCACGGGCGACCCGCTCGTGGGTGACGACGACGTCGATGCGGTGCACCTTGGGCGCGAGCGCGGGCACCTTGGCCAGTCGCTCGTCGAGCTGCTCACGGAATCGGTCGGGGATCTGGACGTGGCGTCCAGTGACGACGATCTCCACGGTTCCTCCTTGATCGCGCACGTCTTCTTCGTGCGGGCAGTGAGAGTGTTTCCGGGCCTCTGGTCACCTAGGACGGGCCCGCGGTCGACGCGGCACCACCCCTTCCTGTCGATCACGTCCCCGAGGTCGGCCGGCAGGCCGTTCCCCGTGGGACGGGGGTCCATGACTCGACACTACTGGGGCCGCGCGCCCACTGGAAGGCGTGCCGGACATCCCCCTGCACCATCACACGCACGGCGCCCGCCGGCGCCTCGCCGGCCGCCACGCGTCAACCGCGGGTCCGCTGGGTGGCTGCCAGCGAGGCCCCCACGACGGACTCGGCACCGGCAGCCCGCAGCGCCCGGGCGGCCTCGGCGAAGGTGGCCCCCGTGGTCACCACGTCATCGACGAGCAGGCATCGTCGGCCCCGGATCACGTTGTGCCACAAGGGGATCACTGAGAGGGCCCCAGCGAGGTTGCCGCGGCGTTCGACCGTCCCCAGTCCGGACTGGTCCTCCACCCGCCGCACATGACGCAGGGCAGGGGCCACCCGGAGCGCCGGCCCGGGTCGCCCGACGAGCTGTGCGACCGCTGCCTCGCACAGGCCCGTCATCGGCGTGTCGCCCCGCTCACGGACGGCGCGTCGCGAGGAGGGAGCCGGGACGACGAGCACGACCCCGGCGTCCCAACCGACGCCGGCCAGCGCTGCGTCGAGCGACCCGGCGAGGAGGGGCACGAGGACGGCCTCGAGGTCGCGCCGGCCGGCGTCCTTCCACGCGGACACGGCCGCGCGGAGCGGGTCGGCGTAGACGCCCCAGGCGTGCACGGGCGGCATGCCGTCCGGGACGGGATGCGGCACGACCCAGGGTCCGCCGCCGTGCACGCGCGCGTCGCCCTGCGCCCCGCGCGGACGCGCCGGGTGACCACCGGCGTCACGCGCGGGGGGTGCCCCGAAGGCCAGGCCCTCGAGGGCACGTCTGCACCGAGCACACCAGACGGCACCCGGACGGAGGCACCCGCCGCACTCCCGCGGCAGGACGAGGTCGACGAGGTCGCTGTCGCGCACCCTGGCCACGCCGTCCGAGAGGACGGCACCGATCGCTCGCCCGAGGTCCCCGATCCTTCGCCCCGCGCCCCCGTCGCGGTGCGGAGGGCCCGCCAGCCCTGACCCGCGACGTCTTCGCACGCATCCAGCCCACCTCACGGCGGGTGCGAGGGTCCAGACCCGCGGCCGTCACTGGGGACGAGTGCCGTCGGGCGTGCCGGGGTGTGGACGGCCCGCGCGGCGCTCAGCCGCCGGGGACGAGGACGTCGCTGCCGCGCTCGATGAGGGGCCAGTTGGAGCCGGCCCTGGCGAGCACCCGGTTGTCGCTCGTGACGATGATGATGCCGCGCGGACCGCCGACGGTCGTGATGGTCACGGCTCCGGGGACGGCGCCGAGCCGCGCTGCGCCCGTCCGCGTGCCGTCGACACCGGCGCCGATCGTCGCGAGCCACGCGCGCATCGGATCACCCTTGCGCTCCTGCCCGAGGACGGCGTAGCCGACCGGGTCGAGCCAGGTGACGTCCTGGATCCGGGTCAGCGACTGGGCCTGGCGCAGCGGTTGCGCGAGCGCCTGCGGCTCACCGTTCGTCGCGCGGACGATGCCGCTGAGACCGAGCTGCTCGTCGCCTCCCGACCGGTCGGTGGTGACGATGAGCACGCGGGTCGCGTCCGCGGCGACGGCGATGGCCTTGACGCGGCGGTCCCCCAGCCACGGCGTGCTGATCGGCTTCGGGGCTGAGTCGGGGTCGCTCGAGACGGAGTCGAGCACGAACACGCGGTCGTCGCCCTGCTCGTCGCTGCCGGCGATCCACAGGTAGCCGTCGGCGTCGTAGACCGGTCGGATGAGCGACGTCGCGAAGGAGGCCACCGTCCTCGGCTGCTCGGTCGCACGCCAGATCGACAGGTCGCGCCCGTTGGCCGACACCGCCGCCACCTGCTTGCTGTCGACGGAGAGCGCCAGGCTGCGCCACGTGTCGGGGATGCGCGCGATGTCGCCGTCCTTGGGCTTGAGGTCGGGCCGCTTCGCGTCCTGGGTGTCGGGAACGTAGCGCGGGTCGAAGCGCCTCAGGGCATCGCCCGTGCGCAGCTGCGCCGTGTCGAGGAAGGTCTTGGGGACGACGTCGTAGCCGAGCTCGGCCGCGGACGACACCGTGGTCACACCGCCGGGCAGCTCGAGCTGGGTGCTGTCGACGGCGAGCGACACCGAGCTCACCGACGCGATCTGGCTCAGCGTCTTGCTCAGCTGGGCCCACATCGCGGCGCGACCGGCCGGGTCGGCCGACAGCGCCTCGCTGCTGAGGTTGACCTGGGCCCTGCCGTTCGTCACCGGGACGGCGTTGACGGCCAGACGGGTGCCCGCGGGGACCCCTGTGGAGACCGCACCCGCGAGGTGGCTGGGCACGGCGCTCAGCTGGGCGCGCGCCAGGGTCGTGGCCAGTCGGGACCCGATCGGGAACCACCTGGAGTCGGGCACGAGGTCGCGCCCGGTGCGCGTCACGTAGTGGACGACCCGGTTGACGTAGACGCGGTTGAACTGGTCGTTGTCGAGCCACAGGCCGAAGCCGGACTTGGGCAGCTCGACGCGCCACTCGCCGCCGACCTTGGTCAGCCCGAAGGTGACCTTCTCGCGGGTGCCCGGCGGCTGCTCCACGTATCGTCCGTCCGGCGTGAGCCGGGCCAGGGCGTCGGCGCTCACCTCGACGGTGTCGTCGCCGAGACGGCGCACCGTCAGGTCACCGTCGTAGACGACGACGTCCTCGCTCGACCACCGCCAGAGGTCGACCGACTGCGGCGTGAGGAACGCCTGACCCGTGGCATGGGTCTCGTCGGTGTCCTCGCCCGCCCGGAGGAACCCCCGGACGACGGCCTCCTGGCTCGCACCGTCGAACGGACCGACGGCCACGACGCGGACCGGCTCGTTGAGCACCTCGCCCAGCGCGCGCCCCTCGACGACCGGACCGGTGCTGGGGAGGCCGCCGCACGCCGCGAGGGCGGTGGAGGCTGCGAGCAGCAGCGCCGCGAGACCGCGGGCTCTCACGGTGCGCGCTCCACGACGATGCGTCGCAGACGCAGCGTGTCGTCATCGGCGGGGCCGCCGGCGTCCGAGGACCCGTCGCCGCTCCCGGGTTCCGTCGAGTCGTCTCCTCCGGCCGCGCGGGCCCTGGCGGCCTCCGCCGCGAGCGGGCTGAGCGGCAGGGGCGAGCTCGTGATGGTCGCGTCGGCCTGGCGCGGCAGGGTGAGTCGGAAGCACGACCCCTCTCCTCGTGCTCCCCAGGCCTCGAGACGGCCGGCGTGCAGCCGGGCGTCCTCGAGCGCGATGGCGAGGCCGAGGCCGGTGCCACCCGTCGTGCGGGCCCGGGCGGGGTCCGCACGCCAGAAACGGGTGAAGACGAGCGCTGCCTCGCCAGGCCGGAGCCCGACGCCGTGGTCGCGCACCGTCACGGCGACGGCGGAGTCGTTGGACCCGATCGTCACCTCGACGGGCTTGCCCTCCCCGTGCTCGATGGCGTTGGACACGAGGTTGCGCAGGATGCGCTCGATCCGGCGCGAGTCCATGTCGGCGACGACGGCGCTCGAGGGCGCGTTGACGACGAGCTGGGTCCCCTTGCGGGCGGCGAGGGTGCGGTGCGCGTCGACGGCCCGCTCGACGCAGGCACGCAGGTCGCTCGCCTCGACCTCGAGCACGGCTGCGCCGGCGTCGAACCGCGAGATCTCGAGCAGGTCGCTGAGCAGCGACTCGAAGCGGTCGAGCTCGCCGCGGAGCAGCTCTGCCGAGCGGGCGACCGTGGGCTCGAAGTCGTGCCTGGAGTCGTGGATGAGGTCACCGGCCATGCGGATCGTCGTGAGCGGCGTCCGCAGCTCGTGCGAGACGTCCGAGACGAAGCGCTGCTGCACGCGCGAGAGGTTCTCGAGCTGGGCGATCTGCTGCTGGATCGAGGCGGCCATCCCGTTGAAGGACGTGCCGAGTCGGGCGAGGTCGTCCTCGCCCTTGGCCTGCATGCGCTCGTTGAGGTTGCCCTCGGCGAAGCGCTCGGCGACGGAGGCGGCGCGACGCACCGGGTCGGCGACGAGACGCGTCACGACGAAGGCGATGGCACCGATGAGCAGGATGAGGGCGGCACCGCCGAAGAGGAAGGTCTGCCCGATGAAGCTGATGATCTCGCGCTCACGGTCCATCGGGTAGATGAAGTAGAGGCCGTAGTTGCCCGCCACCGGGAGCACGACCTTCTGGCCGACGATGACGGCGGAGATGCTGTCGTTGCCCTCCTCGATGGTCGCGACCTGGAGGTGCTGGCGGTCTGGCTGGGCCGCGACCTGCTGGCGCAGCTCGTCCGGGATGAACCGGACGCCGACGCTGCCGCTCTCGACCGTCCTGACGATGAACGGTGACGTGTTGTCGTCGAAGCGCGTCAGCACGACGTAGCGCGTCTCGTTGCCCGCGTCGCGCCGGTAGGTGTTGATGAGCGTCGTCGCGAACTGGGTCAGCTTCTCCTGCGTGTCAGTCTGGTCGGTCGAGTCGAACTGTCCCTGGGCGTCGGTGGCGTCACGCAGGCTGTCCTCCGACGCGATGCGCTGGCGGCTGTCGACGAGCCCCTGGGCGATCGAGCCGTAGAGGTAGGTGCCCACCGCGGTGAGCACGAGGATGCCGAGGAGCATCGTCACGACGACGACGCGGAAGCCGAGGGAGGCCCGCCAGAGGTGGAGCAGCCGGCGCCAGGCCCCGCGCAACGCCGCAACGGCCCGCGAGGCCAGCCCCGCGGGTCCACTCCGGGCCGCGCGCTCCGTCATGTCAGGACGGGCCGGCCTTGTAACCGACGCCACGGACGGTCACGACGATCTCGGGTCGCTCGGGGTCGTGCTCGATCTTGGAGCGCAGTCGCTGGACGTGGACGTTGACGAGGCGGGTGTCGCCCGCGTGGCGGTAGCCCCACACCTGCTCGAGGAGCACCTCGCGGGTGAAGACCTGCCAGGGCTTGCGCGCCAGTGCGACGAGCAGGTCGAACTCGAGCGGGGTCAGGGACAGCGACTCGCCGTCGCGCTTGACGGAGTGTCCGGCCACGTCGATCTCGAGATCGCCGATCGACAGCTTCTCTGGCGCGGGCTCGTCGCCGCGGCGCAGCCGGGCGCGGACGCGGGCGATGAGCTCCTGCGGCTTGAAGGGCTTGACGACATAGTCGTCGGCACCGGACTCGAGGCCCACGACGACGTCGACGGTGTCGGTGCGCGCGGTGAGCATGACGATGGGCACCCCGCTCTCGGCACGGATGCGGCGGCACACCTCCATGCCGTCGAGCCCCGGGAGCATGACGTCGAGCAGCACGAGGTCGGGCCGCGACTCACGGAACGCACCGACCGCCTCGGAACCGTCGGCCACGTGCGTGACCTCGAGCCCCTCGTTGCGCAGCACGATCCCGAGCATCTCGGCGAGTGCGAGGTCGTCGTCGACGACCAGTACCCGACCCTTCACGACACACTCCTTCCCGGGACCGCGGACCACGCGCCCCGTACGTCCTGACCAAATCATCACACACGCCTGACGACCTGCTGACCCATCCGAGTCGTGACGGGGGCCGTATGCCGTCCGCGCACCCTCCGCGGGCACGGCGCCGTGAGCGGGCCACGCGGCATACGGGCCGGGACGTGGCGAGGGGCCCCGACGGCGTCGGGACCCCTCGTGGAGCGGTGCGGCGTCAGGCCGTCAGCTCTGGGTGACGTACCACTTGCCGCCGATCTTGACGGCCTTGAAGCTCGAGACGACGTCGGCAGCCAGCGCCGGCTCGGTCGTCACGCTCTCGAAGGTGGCGTTGTTGCCGTTGACGGTGGCGCCGCTGATCTTCAGTCCCTGGAAGGCCGCCCCGAGCTCCTTGATCTGGTCGAGCATCGGCGTGATGGTCTTGCCGCAGGCCGCAGCGGCACCCGGGATGCTCGAGATGGCCTTGCCTCCCGTGGCCATGAGCGCACACACGGTGTTGCCGTCGCCGGCGACCATGGCGCCGAGCCACGAGGTCATCGCGGCCTCGGGCGTCGCCTGGTCGACGGGACCGGCCGTCGCGCTCGTCGTGGCCGTGCCGGTGGCGCCGGTGTCGTCGGTCGTGCCCGACGACATCGTGTCGGACGGCGTCGTCGCGCTCGAGGTCGAGGCGGCCGGAGCGGTCGGTGTCGCTCCCGGGTCGACGGACTTCGAGCAGGAGGCGAGCGAGACGGAGAGAGCCAGTGCGAGCGCACCGGTCAGGAGCTTCTTCATGGAGGGTCCCTGCCAGACGGGTGGTCGGTGAGTCCCCCGATCCTCCCACGGGAGGGCCGTCGGAGAGCGTCGAGGAGCTCGGCAGGAGCGGTGCGCGCGACCAGCGGCGGCGCGCGCCAATCCGCCCAAAAGCCCCCGTCCCGTCCGGTGAGCGGGGATGATCGCCCGGTGACGAGCGACACGAGGGGCACCACCCCGGCCGCCGAGCTGGCCCCGGACACCGGCCCGGTTCGACCGGTCGACCGGCCGGTCCAGGGGCCGGTCGACGGACGGCTCGATGGACCTGTCGACCGGGGGCCGGACCCGACACCGCGAGGCCGACGCGGCCCGCTGCCGCTCGGCGTGCGCCAGGCGCTGCCCGGCCTCGTCATCCTCGTCGCCGTCGTCCAGATCGCCCGTCCGATCGGCGACCCGGACACCTTCTGGCACCTCGCGGCCGGCGACCGGCTCCGCGAGACGTGGACGTTCAACGGGCCCGACCCGTGGAGCACCATGTCGACGCAGCCGTGGCGACTGCACGAGTGGCTGCCCGAGCTGCTCATGAGCGTCGTCCAGCAGTTCCTCGGGCTCCCGGGTGTGGCGTGGCTGCTCCCCCTCGGCGGGGCCGCCATCGGCCTCACCCTGTGGCGCGCGACCCGGCCGCGGGCCTCGCTCCTCGCCTCGGCCGCCGTCACGTCCGTCGCGCTCGTGGCGATGAGCCAGAGCCTGTCGCTGCGACCGCACCTGCTCTCCTTCGCCTTCGCCGTGGCCTTCACGGCGGCCTGGCTGCGCTCCGCCGCGGACGCCCGTCCGCGCTGGTGGCTCGTGCCCGTCACGTGGGTCTGGGCCTGCAGCCACGGGATGTGGTTCTTCGGCGTCGTCATCGGGGTCGTCGCGCTGCTCGGGATCGCGCTCGACCGTGCCGTGACCCGCCGACAGTGGCTGCGCCTCGCGCTCGTGCCGTTGGCCTCCCTCGCGGCCGCGGCCATCACGCCGACGGGCCCCGAGCTGCTCCTGTCGCCCTTCGCCGTCAACGAGACGACCCAGTTCATCGAGGAGTGGATGCCGCCGTCGCTCCGGCAGCCCGGTTTCCTCGCCTTCCTCGCCCTGGCCGGGGCCGTCGTCCTCGTCTGGGCCCGCGCCCGGCACCGCGCCCGGTGGACCGACATCCTCCTCGTCGGACTGGCGATCGGGCTGGCCCTGCTCTACAGCCGGACCGTCGCCGTCGGCGCCGCCGTCATCGCCCCGGTCGCCGCGGCGACGATCCAGGGCCTGCTCCCGCCGGACCGCGAGCCGGTGACGCGGCGCGAGGTCGGCCTGACCCTCGGCCTCGCGGCGCTCGGGCTGCTCGTCGCGGCCCTGGTCCTGCCGACCCGGGCCGCTGTCCCGACGTGGGGCGCCAACGACCTCGACCCGCCCCTGTCCGCGCTGCCCCGGGGCACCGTCGTGTGCAACGACTACGGGGTCGGCGGCTGGCTCATCTGGCGCCACCCGAACGTGCGACCCACCATCGACGGGCGCGTCGAGGTCTACGCGACCGGGCACGTCAAGGAGCACATCGACTTCGAGCGAGCAGCCCCGGGCTGGCAGGCCTACGTGCGCCGGACGGGCTGCAGGTACGCCCTGCTCACGAAGGGGCAGCCGGTCGTCGAGGCTCTGACGGAGCAGGCGCGGTGGACCGTCGTGCAGCGCGGCTCGGAGTACGTCCTGCTCCGCGCTCCGCGCTGACCGGCCGTAGTCCCCACCCCGGACACACGGATGCCGCCCACCTCGTGAGGTGGGCGGCATCCGTACGCCGTCACGTACCGCCCCGGTGCGGGGCGGTCCGGGGGGCTCAGTAGCGGTAGTGCTCCGGCTTGTACGGGCCGGCCACGTCGACGCCGAGGTACTCGGCCTGGCCCTTGGTCAGCTCGGTGAGCCGGACGCCGAGGGCGTCGAGGTGCAGGCGCGCGACCTTCTCGTCGAGGTGCTTCGGCAGGGTGTAGACCTGCTTGGCGTAGTCGCCGGTCTTCGTGAAGAGCTCGATCTGGGCGATCGTCTGGTTGGAGAAGCTGTTGCTCATGACGAAGCTCGGGTGGCCCGTGGCGTTGCCGAGGTTCATCAGGCGGCCCTCGGAGAGCACGATGATCGAGCTGCCCGAGGTGAAGGTCCACTCGTGGACCTGCGGCTTGATCTCGGTCTTCTGGATGCCGGGGACGCGAGCGAGGCCGGCCATGTCGATCTCGTTGTCGAAGTGGCCGATGTTGGCCACGATCGCCTTGTTCTTCATCTTCGTCATGTGGTCGGCCGTGATGACGTCGTAGCAGCCGGTCGTCGTGATGAAGATGTCGGCGGACTCGACGACGTCCTCGAGGCGGGCGACCTGGAAGCCCTCCATGGCGGCCTGCAGGGCGCAGATCGGGTCGATCTCGGTGACGATGACGCGAGCGCCCTGGCCACGGAGCGACTCGGCGCAGCCCTTGCCCACGTCGCCGAAGCCGGCGACGACGGCGACCTTGCCACCGATGAGGACGTCGGTGGCGCGGTTGAGGCCGTCGATGAGCGAGTGGCGGCAGCCGTAGGTGTTGTCGAACTTGCTCTTGGTCACCGCGTCGTTGACGTTGATGGCCGGGAAGAGCAGCTCGCCGGCCTCGGCCAGCTGGTAGAGGCGGTGGACACCGGTGGTGGTCTCCTCGGTGACGCCCTTGATGCCGGCGGCGACCGTCGTCCACTTCTGCGGGTCGGTGGCCAGGGTCTGGCGCACCAGCTCCTTGAAGACGCCGAACTCCTCGGAGTCCTCCTCGGTGGTGGGCGGCACCTGGCCGGCCTTCTCCCACTCGCGGCCCTTGTGCACGAGCATCGTCGCGTCGCCGCCGTCGTCGAGGATCATGTTCGGACCCTCACCGCCGGGCCACGTGAGGATCTGGTCGGTGCACCACCAGTACTCGGGGAGCGTCTCGCCCTTCCAGGCGAAGACGGGGACGCCCTGGAGGTCGTCCGCGCTGCCCTGCGGGCCCACGACGACGGCCGCGGCGGCCTCGTCCTGCGTCGAGTAGATGTTGCAGGAGGCCCAGCGGACCTCCGCGCCGAGCGCGGTGAGCGTCTCGATGAGCACGGCCGTCTGGACGGTCATGTGGAGCGAGCCGGCGATGCGGGCACCCTTGAGGGGCTGGGCCTCGGCGTACTCCTCGCGGATCGCCATGAGGCCGGGCATCTCGTGCTCGGCGAGTCGGAGCTGGTGTCGGCCGGCCTCGGCGAGGCTCAGGTCGGCAACCTTGTAGTCGAAGGACATGAGTGATCGTTTCCTTTGATCGTCGGTCTGCAGACCCGGCGCGCCCCTCTGGGCTCATCTGGCGGGTCATCACCCACGCCGGCAGTCGCCCAGTCTAGCCGCGCGCCCCCTCGGCCTCGAATCACGTGTCGAGGGTGCCCGACCCAGCCGTCCGCCTCGGCGGGTGCAGCTGCGTCGCGGGGACGTGTCAGTGCGAGGGCGCGGGCTCGTCGTGCTTGCGGCGGCGTGGGATGACGTGCAGGACGGCGACGACGAGGGCGCCGACGACGAGGCCGATGAGGGCCGAGGCGAGCGTGTTGACGACCCAGGCGAGGAAGCCGCCGATGCCGGCCACCCCGGACACCCCCTCCTCGAGGTGGTGGACGAGGTCGTAGAGCGTTTGCCAGCCGAGCTCGTCGACGCCGACGAGCAGGATGTGGCCACCGACCCAGAGCATCGCCGCGATGCCGACGGTCGAGAGCACCGAGAGCAGCTTGGGCATGCCCTTGACGAGGCCGCGGCCGATGCGCTGCGAGGCACCCGACTCGCGCCCGGCGAGGTGCAGGCCGACGTCGTCCATCTTGACGATGAGGCCGACGACGCCGTAGACGAGCGCCGTGATGAGCAGCGCCACGATGACGAGGATGATGAGGCGCGAGACGAACGGCTCGGTGTCGACCTCGTTGAGGGCGATGACCATGATCTCGGCCGACAGGATGAAGTCGGTGCGGATCGCGCCGGAGACCACGGCCTTCTCGTCGACCTCGCCGACCTCGGCCTCCTCCTCCTCGTGGCCCGAGACGATCTCCCAGACCTTCTCGGCGCCCTCGTAGGCGAGGTAGGCGCCGCCGACCATGAGGATCGGCGTCAGCAGCCAGGGCAGGAACTGGCTCAGCACCATGATGACCGGCAGGATGACGAGGAGCTTGTTGCGCAGCGAGCCGAGCGCGATCCGCTTGATGATCGGCAGCTCACGCTCGGGTGCCAGGCCCTGCACGTAGCGGGGGGTCACGGCCGTGTCGTCGACGACGACGCCGGTGGCCTTGACGCTGGCCTTCGCCGCCGCGGCGCCCACGTCGTCGACGGAGGCCGCCGCGAGCTTCACGAGTGCCGCGATGTCGTCGAGGAGCGCTACGAGTCCGCCTGCCATGGCGTCATCCTAGGGTGGTCTGGGAGCCCGCTGGGAACGCGCTCAGGCCGGGTCGTCGAGCTTCAGCCCGAGCAGCGCGTTCTCGACGACCTCCGCGAGAGCCGGGTGGATCCAGTACTGCCCGCGGGCGAGGTCGTGGACGGTCGTGCCGAACGCCATCCCCTGCACGAGCGGCTGGATGAGGGAGGTCGCCTGGGGACCCATGAGGTGGGCTCCGAGGAGGAGACCCGTCGTGGGGTCGGCCACGAGCTTGCAGATGCCCGTCGTGTCCTCCATGGCCCAGCCGTATGCCGTGTCGCCGTAGGCCTGGACGTACGCCGTGTGCGCGCGGCCCTGCTCGACGCACTCCTGCTCGGTCAGGCCGACCGTGGCGATCTGCGGGTGGCTGAAGACGCCGGACGGCACGTTCTCGTGCGGCAGGACGCGCAGGTCGTCGGGGTGCACGAGGTTGTGCGCGACGGTCCGGGCCTCGGCGTTCGCCAGGTGCTTGAGCTGGTGCGGCGCGCTGATGTCGCCGAGGGCCCAGACACCCGGGGCGCTCGTCCGACCGTACGAGTCGACCTCGACGCGTCCGTCGTCGAGCAGCCGCAGGCCCCCCGCCTCGACGCCGAGGCCCCCGCTGTTGGGCACGCGGCCGGTCGCGACGAGCAGCAGGTCCGCGTCGACGGCGGTGTCGTCGTCGAGGCGCAGGCGCACGCCCGCTCCCCCGGCGCCGGTCTCGACGGCCGTGACCGTCGTCTCGGTGCGCACGTCCCACTGCTCGCGGGCCAGGTCGGTGAAACGCTGCGCGACGTCGGTGTCGAGATGGCGCAGCAGCAGCGACGACCGCGCCACGACCGTCACGTGCACGCCGAACGAGGCGAAGACGTGGGCCATCTCGGCCGCGATGAAACCGCCCCCGATGATCGCGAGCCGCTCGGGCAGCGCGTCGATGCGCATGATCGTGTCGGAGGTGTGGAACGGCACGCCCGACTCGATGACGACGTCGGGCACGAGCGGGTGGGCGCCGGCGGCCACGACCACCTGGTCGGCCGTCAGCGTCTCCTCGCGGCCGTCGCCGAGGTCGACCGTGAGCCTCCGGTCACCGGTGAAGCGCGCGTGCCCGAGGTAGGCCGTCGTGTTGGGACCCTCGACGCGGTAGCGCCGGCCACCGTCCGAGATGGGGTCGATGCGCCCGAAGACGCGGTCGCGGACGTCGGCCCAGCGCACACCGTCGAGCGTGGCGTCGACGCCGTAGCGGCCGGCCTCGCGCACGTCGCGCGCGAGGTCCGCGGCGTAGACGAACATCTTCGTCGGGATGCAGCCGACGTTGAGGCAGGTGCCGCCGAACGTCCCGCCCTCGATGATCGCGACGCGCTTGTCGTCGAAGTCGGGGGTCACGAGCGAGTTGCCCGAGCCGCTGCCGATGATGGCCAGGTCGTAGTGCTCCGTCACCGTGGCAGCCTACGTGGGAGACCCGACCGACCCCGGACGGCATCCGTCTGCGCGCGGTCGGCACACGGCATACGGCCCCTTTGGTGGCGGGCGGTCAGGTGTCGCGCGCGCCGCGGAGCAGGCGCACGTGGGGCGAGTTCGCGGGGTCGAAGCCGAAGCCGAGCGCGAGGTAGGTCGCGGCGAAGTCGGTCAGCGCGACGTGGTGCGCGAGGCGCAGCAGGGGGTCGGCTGCGGGGGCGTCGACGAGCGAGACGCGCACGCCGGCGTCCTCCGCCACGGACACGACGGTGTCGGCCAGACCGTGCCGCTCACCCGGGGAGGTGTCACGAAGCATGATGAGCCGCAGCGGCGGCCGCGTCGGGCCGTCGAGGAACGGGTCGGCGAAGATGTCGTCGCTACCACCGCCACCGGACTGGCCCGGCGCGAGGGGGCCGTCGAAGCACGCGACGATCTGGCTCGCGGCGTCCGGCAGGGCGCCGTGCGCGACGGGCACACGGCCCGTGCGGCCGAACATCGCGGCGGCCCGGCGGGCCGTGACGTCGCCGAAGGGTCCCTCGCCGAGGACGATGGGCGTCGACTCGGCCAGCTCGGTCGCGAGCACCTTGGCGGGGTTGACGAAGGACTCGGACGACGGTCGTGCGTCGGTGGCCGTGCGGTCGAGCACGTCGGCGAGCTCGGCGAGCGTCTCGTGGCTGACGGACGCGATGCCCATGGCGTCGGCGGCGAGCAACGCGGGAGTGGCCTGGGCCCACACCGACGTCCGCGAGGACGCCCCGCTGACCGCGATGGGGACGTGCACGCCGTGGGCCCGGGCACAGACGTCGGCCAGCGGCGAGTCGGCCGCCCCGACGGTGACGAGGAACGCGCCGCGCCGCGCCGCCTCGGCGGCCAGGGCGAGCGTGCCGGCCGCCCGGCCGGACTGGGACACGGCGATGACGACGTCGAGGGCCCCCACCCAGCCGGGCAGCGACCCCGACGAGCAGCTCTGGACCGGCAGGGCAGCCGCGCCGCGGGAGACGGCCTCGAAGAGGTCGGCCACGGCGACGGACCCGCCCGCGGCCGCGACGACGACCCCACGGGGCTCGACGTCACGGAGCCGGTCGAGACCGGCCTCGGCCGAGGCCGCGACCGTGCGCCGCACCTGGGCGCCCGCGCCGGCGAGCGCGCGCAGTGTGTCGCTGGAGTCGAGAGAGGCCAGGGCGCCCTCGTCGTCGAGGCGGGCTTCGTCGAACACGGCGCCCACGGGTCTCAGCCGTCGGTGCGGCGGGCGAGGTCGACGAGCAGGACGGGGACGCCGCCCTCGACGGGGTAGGCGAGGTGGCACGCGTCGCAGCGCAGCTCGGCGGTCGCGGTGGTCGCGGTGGTCGCGGCGGTCTCGGCCGTTGCGCTCGGGTCGGCGTGCTCACCCGCGGCGTGCACGGCGTCGACGAGCTCGCCCTTGCACTGCGGGCACCGGAGGATGCCGCGCAGCCACGGCTCGATCGTCTGCTGGCTCTGGCTCACGAAGCGTCTCCTGCGTCCTGGGCGGGGGTCGTGCCGGTCTCGTCGCCCGCGGTGGCACCCGACCGGATGAGGGCGAGCAGCTCGTCGCGCACGTCCTGCATCGTCTCACGGTCGGCGGCCTCGACGTTGAGCCTCAGGAGCGGCTCGGTGTTGGAGGCGCGCACGTTGAACCACCACATCGGGCCGTCGCCCTCGGGGCTCGTGACGGTGAGTCCGTCGAGCTCGTCGGTGCCGGAGCCGCGCACCTGGGCCCAGGCCCGCACCTGCTCGACGACGGCGGCCTGGTCGGTCACCGTCGAGTTGATCTCACCGGACGCGACGTAGCGCTCGTACTCGTCGCAGAGGTCGGACAGCGGGCCGTCCTGCTCCCCGAGCGCGGCGAGCACGTGCATGGCGGCGAGCATGCCGGTGTCGGCGTACCAGAAGTCGCGGAAGTAGTAGTGGGCCGAGTGCTCGCCGCCGAAGACGGCTCCGGCGCGGGCCATCTCGGCCTTGATGAACGAGTGGCCGACCCTGGTGCGCACGGGCGTCGCGTCGTGCTCGACGACGATCTCGCGCACCGCGGCGCTCGAGATGACGTTGTGCACGATGGACACCTCGGTGTCGCCACCCTCGCGGGCGCGGAGGATCTCGCGGACCGCGACGAGCCCCGTGACGGCGCTGGGCGAGACCGGCTCGCCGTCGGCGTCGACGACGAAGCAGCGGTCCGCGTCGCCGTCGAAGGCCAGGCCGATGTCGGCGCCGTGCTCGCGCACGGCGGCCTGCAGGTCGACGAGGTTGGCCGGGTCGAGCGGGTTGGCCTCGTGGTTCGGGAAGGTGCCGTCGAGCTCGAAGTAGAGCGGGACGATCTCGAGGGGCAGCTCGGGCAGGCCGGCGCCCGTGCCGAGCACCGCCGGCACGGTGTGGCCGCCCATGCCGTTGCCGGCGTCGACGACGACCTTGAGCGGGCGCGAGCCGGACAGGTCGACGAGGCCGCGCAGGAAGGCGGCGTAGTCGCCCAGCAGGTCGCGCGTCGTCACCGAGCCGGGGCCCCCGGCCGGGTGCGCGAGACCGGTGCCGCCGTCGAGCAGCCACTGGGCGAGGTCGCGGATCTCGGCGAGACCGGAGTCCTGGCCGACGGGGCGCGCCGCCGACCGGCACAGCTTGATGCCGTTGTACTGGGCCGGGTTGTGGCTCGCGGTGAACATGGCGCCCGGGAGGTCGAGCGCGCCGCTGGCGTAGTAGAGCCCGTCGGTCGAGCAGAGCCCGATGACGGTCACGTCGACACCGCGAGAGGTCACACCGGCGGCGAAGGCCGCGGAGAGCTCCGGCGAGCTCGGCCGCATGTCGTGGCCGATGACGACACCGCTGGCCCCGTCCGGGACGGCGACGACCTCGGCGAACGCGGCACCGATGGCGTGGGCCACGTCGGGCGAGAGCTGGTCGGGCACGATTCCACGTACGTCGTAGGCCTTGACGAAGTCTGCGAGGTGGGGCACGCCGAACACCCTAGTGGTCAGGAGTCCTTGAGGATGCGCAGGTGTCCGCGGCGGCCGGACTCGACGGCGCCGGACTCGGCCTCCGCGGTGGCCTGGCCCCGTGACGTCGTGCGGTTCTCTCCGGGGCGGCTCGTGCGCGGCCGGCCGGCCTCGCGCACGGCGTCGGCCAGGGCCAGGAGGTCGTCGGCGGCCAGGGCCGGCTCGGGGAAGTCGCCGCCCACGCGCACGACCTCCCACCCACGGGGAGCCGTCATGCGCTCGGCGTGCTCGAGGCACAGGTCGTACGTGTGCGGCTCGGCGTAGGTCGCGAGCGGCCCCACGACGACGGCACGGTCGGCGTAGGCGTACGTCAGGGTCGCGACGGCAGGACGGGCGCATCCCGTCTTCGAGCAACCACGTGTCAGACCCACGATCCGGGACTCTAGTCCGCCCTCCCGAAGAGGACGAATCACCACGCCGACCGAGCACGAGATCACCGAGGGCGTATGCCGCCGGGTGGCGTCCGTGCGTGTGGTGGCGGTCGATCTAGAGTGGAGACGTGGACACCGCCTCACCCCGCACGCCCGGGCGCCGTCGTCGGCGTGACCGGCACGGACGTGGCCGCCGGGGACCTCTGGCCTGGCCGCCGGTCCCCGCCATGACCTCGCGCCGCGACGAGTTCGACGACTTCGTCCTCGACGCCGCGGCCCGGCTCGAGGCGACGTGCGGGCGTGCTTTTCCCGCAGTGGAGTTCGCCGTCGAGGACGTGCCTCGAGGACCAGCCCCCTGGGACCACCGCGAGGTGCCGCTCGGCCGGCTCTACCCGGCGACGAGCGCACGTCCGGCGAGGATCGTCGTCTACCGCCGGCCGGTCGAGACGCGCGTCACCGACCGTCGAGACGTGGCCGCCCTCGTGGCCGACATCGTGACGGAGCAGGTCGCCGGGCTGCTCGGGGTCGCGCCCGAGGAGCTCGACCCCGGCTTCGGGGAGTGACCCTCCGCCACCGGGCCGGGCGGTGCCGTGGCTAGTTGCGCACCTGACGCACCGGCACCGACAGGGCCCGCACGGGCGCGTCGCTGAGCGAGGCCACCGAGAAGAACGGCACTCCCCCGTCGACCCCGGCCACGGAGACGGCGCCTCGCAGCGTCCCCTTCGTCGGCACCACCCAGACGCCCTTCGCGTCCTTGGCGTCGACGGCCACGGTCGAGTCGGCCGGCACGTCGACCGTCGACACCTGGGCGTCGGCACCGGAGCCGAGGCGCACCTGCGCCGTCGCGGGAGCCGAACCTGCTGTCAGGAGAAGGCGTTTCGTGGTGCCGTCGAGTCCGGGGAGCAGGACTCCGGCGATGCCCCGAAGGGGCGGGGTCGCGGGAGCCCAGGCGAAGTCGCCCATCTGGTCGCCGGTCGTCGCGCGGCGTTCGGTCCAGGCTGCCGCCACGAGGGGCTGGTCGGACCGGACACCCAGACCCAGCGCTGCCGGGTTGGACGGGATGGCCAGGTCGACCGTCGAGCCCGCCGGCACGCGTACGGCCCGGAGGTCCTCGGGCTGGACCGCCCCCTGGGCGGTGAGCAGTCGCACCTGGGCCAGGGCCTCGGTGCTGCCCGGGTTGGCCAGCCGTAGCCAGACCCCGCCGCCGGTCTCGACACCGGGCACGACGAGGTCGGTGCTCGGTGAGGCAGCGCGGGTGGAGTCGTCGATGCCGCGGCCGGTGGCGCCGAGGATCCACTGCTCGTCGAGGACGGCCGACACGACGCCGCCCGTGGCGGTGACGTGGACGACCGGACCGGCCTCGTCGGGCGCGAGGGCGTCGAGCGAGACGACCTCGCGCGAGAGCGGAGGGATGGAGATGCTGCGCGCTCCGGCGGCGTCGACGGGTCCGCCTCGGCCCAGCAGCTCGAGAGAGACGGACACGGCGTTCGCGCCGGGGTTGCTGACGATGACGCGCTCGGTCCGCGACGGGCCCCCGCCGCCGCCGACGAGCCAGACGTCGGACGACGGCAGCTGGCAGGGGGTCACGGCCAGGCCGCGGTCGTCGTCACCGCTGTGGCGCCACACCTGCGTGGCCACGAGCCCGGGGGCGAACGCGCCCCGCGCCCTCGCGATGACGACGTCGGGGGCCGCGATGCCGGCCCTGACCTCCGCGGCCCGCTCCGAGCTCTGGGCGAGGCCGGTGGACGACGAGCCTCCGAGCAGCGCCACGGTGCCGGAGCCGCCTGTCGGCGCACCCGCGACGACACCCTGGTCGGGAGTGGCCGCTGCGACGGTGACGGTGCCCTCGACGTCCCTCAGTCCCGTGGCTCCGAGGCGCTGCTGGCCCGGGCACACGAGGGAGGACTCGTCGAGCAGGACCGTGGAGGACTCGGGCAGGCCGGCCTGCTCGCCCGGGGTCGCGAGCTGCACGGAGCCGCTCACCCGGGTCGCCCCGACCGCGAGTCCCGCGGCGACGAGCGCCACGGCGCCCGCCCGGACCATTCCGGACACGTTCGTCATGTGCGCCTCCTCGAGCGTCGGTTGCCGAAGGGCACGGCCATGAACACCACGAAGCCGAGGAGCAGACCCTGGCCGAGGCGCCACCACGGCTGTGCTGCAGCGAGATCGATCTCGAGCTCTCCGGCGGTGGGTGGCACGGCATACGTGGGCTGCGCGGCCCCGGCCACCGGCCGGAGCTCTCGCCCGTCGAAGGTCACGAGCGCCTGCTGCGACCACTCGGCGGGCTCGGCCAGGACGACGAAGCGCGCAGCGGTCCCGGCGGGAAGCGTCGTGCCGACCGCGGCGTGCGGTCCCGACGTGGGCACGACACGCAGCAGCGCTCCGTCGGCATCGACGAGGCGGGCCCGCGACGGGGCGGTCGCAGAGACCCCACCATCGGCGACCGGCAGCGGCTGCACCTTCCAGAGGATGCCGCGCTCGCTCGTGCCGAGACGGCTCAGACCCTCCGAGGAGTCGAGGCGGCGGGCGAGGGCGGAGTCGGCCGTCGCCCGCACCTGCACGAAACCGACGCCGAGGCGCGCGAGGGCGGTGGAGTCGAGCGAGTCGGCCCCGCGGCCGCCCACGAGGTTGGCGACGGCGTCGACGAGCGGCGCGTCGTCGGCGTCGGGTGTGCGGTCGAGGTCACGCAGCAGCTCGCCCGGCTCCTGACCGGCGAGGACGAAGTCCACGACGTCGTCGGACGGGCGCAGGAGCAGCAGGCGGTTGCCGAGCGGGCCGCTGCCCTGCTCGATCGCGACGGCGGGGAGGGTCGCCTGCCCCACCGAGAGCGTGCGACCGATGCCCTGGACGCCCCAGGCGGCGGCCCCGGCCAGGACCGGGACGACGGCGAGCGTCGCGGCTGCGACGGCTG
This sequence comes from Terracoccus sp. 273MFTsu3.1, assembly GCF_000383675.1. Taxonomy (GTDB): domain Bacteria; phylum Actinomycetota; class Actinomycetes; order Actinomycetales; family Dermatophilaceae; genus Terrabacter. Next base: position 531,508 of record NZ_KB911821.1, read on the forward strand.
CCGCGAACCCCCAGCGACGGCCCGGACGGCTCAGTGACTCGAGCACGGGCCGGCTGCCCGCCAGCACCCCGACGAGCAGGCCGGCCAGCCAGAGCTGTACGCCGAGGCCCGCCCACAGGTGTGCCGTGGCGGACTGTCCGACCCCGGTCTCGGCCGAGCCGAGGACCACCGCCCCGGACCCGAGGGCGGCGGCGAGCCCGATCAGCGCGAGGAGTCCGCCGACGAGCAGACCGAGGGACTCGGCGCGGCTGCGTCCCCGCGTCGCGAACCCGAGGACCCCGAGCACGACGAGCGGCGCGCCGAGCCACACGACCCAGCTCGTCGCCCCCGGCTCGCCGAGGACGAGCGCGAGCACTCCCGACGGGCCGCGGTCGTCGGCGGTCGTGACGAGGCCCGGGCCCGAGAGGAGCAGCCGTGCGTCCTGGACGAACTGCGCCACCCACGGTCCGAGCAGCGCGGTGGGCACGACGAGCAGCACGAGAGCGCGGGCCCGGCGCAGGCCGGGACCGAGGACGAGGAGCAGCAGGGCCGCGACGACCGAGAGCGCGAGCAGCGGCGGGGCGAAGGCTCCGACCACCGCCGTCGCGAGCGCCGTGGCGAACGAGGCGGTGAAGGTGCCGTCGCGGCGGGCCGCGAGGCAGAAGCCGGCCAGGACGAAGGGCAGCAGGACGTGGACGACGGCCACGCCGACCCGACCCTGCGAGATGCCGGCCGCGGCGACGCCGGCCGTGCCCCAGGCCAGGGCACCCAGCGCCCGGGCGACCCGTGAGGACGTGACGACACGTCCGGCGAGGTAGGCCGACCACGTGGCGAGCACCGGCGCGAGGAAGAGCAGCCAGGCGATGGTCACGCCGGCGCTCGAGCGGCTCTCGGCGACGCCGGGGACCCGCTCGGCGAGCCAGGTCAGGGCGGAGAGCACGGCGAGGTGGGGGCCGGACTCGGCTCCGGTGCCGAGTCCCGCGCCGTGCCAGGCGTCGCGGAACGCGTGCCAGAGGCCGGAGGCGTCGGTCGACACGGGGCGCAGCTCGCCTCCGGCCACACCGGCGTTCGTGGGTGACAGCGCGCCGGCCCGGATGGTGTCGCGCCAGGCGGCCGTCGTCGCGACGAGCACCGCGAGGACGGCGAGGAACCCGGGGTGGGAGACGATGCGACGCGGCAGCGACGCCGGCAGGTGGTCGAGCGACTCGGAGTCGTCGGCGACCGGGCCGGTCTCGGTGGTGAGGGCCGCCTCGCGCCGGGCGCGACTGCGCTCGGGTGTGATGGCGTCCTGGATGTGGTCGATGGTGGTGCGGGCGGCCACGGCAGGTGCGACGAAGAGCGTGCCGAGGTGGTCGCGTCGCAACCGCTTGGTCCGGCGACCGCGCCAGCGGGCGCCGAAGGTCGCGAACGGGTGGAGCAGCGCGCTGACGTCGGTCAGCTCGCGCCAGGCCTGCCTCGGGCGCTTGGCCACGAGCAGCGTCACGGACGACACGAGGGCGGACAGCGCCATCCAGACGGCGAGGAACGGGGCGGCCAGCGGCGAGCAGCGGGCCAGCGTGACCTGTCGGGCGGCCCGGCGTCCACGGCGTTCGAGCTCACGAGGCCTGGGGACACCCGGTCGCTCACCGTCGATGCCGGCGGACGCGTCGCGCACGACCGCACCCGGGACGACGACGACGCGGTGGCCGGCGAGCTGGGCCCGCCAGCCGAAGTCGAGATCGGCTCCGTGCTCGACGAACGCGGGGTCGAAGCCACCGATGTCGTCGTAGGCGGAGCGTCGCACCAGCATGCCGCTCGTGCTCACCGCGAGGACGTCCGCGCGGTGGTCGTACTGGCCCTGGTCGGCCTCCCCGCGGGCGGGCGAGGCCAGACGGCGGCCCGTGCGGGTGATCTGGATGCCCATCTCGACGAGTCGTCGCGGGTCGTCCCAGGCGACGATCTTCGGGCCGGCCACCCCGACGGACTTCGAGCGGAGCCCGGCCTGGAGCAGCTGGGCGAGCGCGTTGGCGCGCGGCACGGTGTCGTCGTGGAGCACCCACACCCAGCTCGTGGACGCGTCGGCGCCGACGGGGAGCGCCGCGACCCCGGCGGCGATGGCGCGACCGATCGGCACGCGGCCGTCGAGACGCACGATCTCCACGGACGGGATCGCCCGGCGCACGCCGGAGTGGGCGCGCGCGATGGCGTTCGACGTGTCGCTGCTCGCGACGTCGACGATGACGAGCCGCGCTGGCGGCAGTGTCTGGGCGGCCAGGCCGTCGAGACACTGCGCCAGCCACGCAGCTCCGTTGTGCACGACGACGATCGCGTCGACCGTTCCGTTCGGTCGCTGCCCGGTGGAGGGAGGGGCGGACAACGACACGGACGACGCACGCCCCGCGCCAGCGGGGGTGCTCAGGTCTTCGGTGAGCTCGTCGGGCACAGCGGCTACCTGCACCCGGACACCAGCGAGGTGCCGGGCTGGAACCTCACGATCAGACCGCGCGCTTCTTCAGCTTGCGGCGCTCTCGCTCGGACAGTCCGCCCCAGATGCCGAATCTCTCGTCATTGGACAGGGCGTACTCGAGGCACTCGGATCGCACCTCGCATCCCACGCAGACCTTCTTGGCCTCGCGGGTGGAGCCGCCCTTCTCAGGGAAGAACGCCTCCGGGTCGGTCTGGGCGCAGAGCGAACGCTCCTGCCAGGAGAGCTCACCCTCCTGCTCGCCCGTGTCCGACCAAACCACCATCAACTCGTGCATGACCCCTCCTCGACCCTGACTGCACTTTGTGTCAGCACTGTCGCACCGAGCGGCACCGTTCTCCGGAGGTTCCGGACAAATACGTCCAAGAGTCCCAGCGATCCAACCCCGACCGAATACAACAATGAAATTACATGCGTGTCATACGCCCCACGTCAAGCCCGTTGGTGATATTCGCAGGTTCGAAATGTCCGGGCCGACCCCGCACGACGTGACGTGGGCACACTGCTGAGAGGATCGGCGCATGCGCATCACCGCCCTGGCCGGAGGAGTCGGCGGCGCCCGGTTCCTCCGGGGCCTGCTCCACCACGCCCGACAGACCTACCCACTGGTCGCCGATCCCGACCGTCCCGATCCGCTCGAGCTGACCGTCATCGGCAACACCGGCGACGACATCACGCTCTTCGGCCTGCGGGTGTGCCCCGACATCGACACGCTGCTCTACACCCTGGGCGGCGGCATCCACGAGGGACAGGGCTGGGGCCGCGCCGACGAGTCGCACCACCTCGCCGAGGAGCTCGCTGCGCTCGGCGCCGAGCCACAGTGGTTCACCTTGGGAGACAAGGACTTCGGCACCCACGTCTACCGCTCGCAGCTGCTCGGTCAGGGTATGCCGCTCAGCGGCGTCGTCGAGCGGCTCTCCGCCCGCTGGGGGCTCGGTGAGCTCGGCGTACGCCTCCTGCCTATGACCGACACCCCCGTCGAGACGCACGTCGTCGTCGAGCAGGACGGTGAGCAGCGCGCGATCCACTTCCAGGAGTGGTGGGTGCGCCACCGCGCCGAGCTCGCGGCCGACCGGTTCGTCGTGGCCGGCCTCGACCGAGCCACGCCGGCTCCCGGCGTGCTCGACGCGATCCGCGAGGCCGACGTCGTCATCCTGCCGCCGAGCAACCCCGTCGTGTCGATCGGCATCATCCTCGGCGTCCCGGGTGTGCGTGACGCGCTGCGCGGCACCCGCGCGCCCGTCGTCGGGGTCTCGCCCCTCGTCGGTGGACGCCCGGTGCGGGGTCACGCCGACGTGTGCCTGCGCACGATCGGGGTCGAGGAGTCGAGCGCCGGCGTCGCCGGGCTCTACGCCGACTTCCTCGACGGCTGGCTCGTCGACGAGGACGACCCCATGCCGGCACGCCGCGGTCTCGAGGTCCTGCGCCGCCCGCTCCTCATGAGCTCGATCGAGGCGGCCGCCGACATGGCCGGGGCGGCCCTCGACCTCGGTCTGCGGCTGCGCACGGAGCGAGCGCGGGCGTGACCGCGCCGATCACGATCACCCCGCTCACCGGCATACCCGAGGTGCGTGAGGGAGACGACCTCGCCGACGTGCTCGAGGTCGGTCTCGACCACGCGGGTGTCCGGCTCGCCGACGGCGACGTCGTCGTCGTCTCGAGCAAGATCGCGAGCAAGGCCCTCGGCCTCGTGACGCACGACCCGGACAAGGACCGCGTCGTGCACGGCGAGACCGAGTACGTCGTGGCCGAGCGGTCCACGGGCGACCGCGTCACGCGGATCGTCCGCGCCAAGGCCGGGCCCATCATGGCGGCGGCAGGTGTCGACGGCTCCAACACGGGGGCCCGTGGTGGATGGCTGCTGCTCCCCCACGACCCCGACGGCATCTGCGAGCAGATCCATGACGCCCTCGTCGCACGGCACGGCGTCCGGGTCGGTGTGGTCCTGAGCGACACCGCAGGACGTGCCTGGCGCGTCGGACAGGTCGACTTCGCCCTCGGCGCGCACGGGCTGCGCGTCCTCGACGACCTGCGCGGCGGCAGCGACGCCGACGGCAAGCCGCTCGAGGTGACGACCCGCGCGGTCGCCGACGAGATCGCCGCCGCGGCAGACCTGGCCAAGGGCAAGGTGTCGGCCGTGCCCGCCGCCGTGGTGCGAGGGGTGCCGGGGATCCTCGTCGACGAGCCCCTCGAGTCCCACCCCCGCGGACGCGACCTCGTGCGCACCGGCCCCGGGGACTGGTTCGGCTACGGCCGGGTCGAGGCCGTGCGGGCGGCCCTGGGCATCGAGCCGGGCAGCCCGGAGGCGGTTGCGGTGGGCATCGCCCCCGCCGGCACCGACACCCGCCTCGACGCGGTGTCGCGGGCGGTCAGGGCGGCCCTGCACGGCGTCGAGTCCGGCACCGCCGACGTCGGCCGGCTCTCGGTCACCCTCGGCGCCGACAGCCCCTACGAGCTCGGCCAGCTCGTCGCCCGGCTGCGGTCCGCGCTGTGGTGCGAGTGGCTGACCGGGGAGGCGGGCCCGCCGTCGGCGGACGGCCTGTCCGCGGTCGTGCACGTCTCGGGCGCGCACGGGTCCTGACCCGCCGGGGTCAGGACGGGACGAGCCCGCAGACGTCACCCGACGGTGAAGACGACCTTGCCGAAGACGTCGCCGTCGACCATCCGCGCGAAGCCGTCACGGGCCTGGGCGAGCGGCATGACCGAGTCGACGACCGGATCGATGCGTGCCTGCTCGACGAGGCGGGCCAGCTGACCGAGCTCCTCACGCGTGCCCATCGTCGAGCCGACCACGCGCAGCTGCTTGAAGAAGATCTTCGTCAGCTCCGCCTTCGCCGGCGCGTCGCCCGAGGTGGCCCCGGAGATGACGATCGTCCCGCCGGGGCGGAGCGAGTTGACGGAGTGCGACCACGTCGCGGCACCGACGGTCTCCATGACGGCATCCACACGGTCGGGCAGCCGCTCGCCCGAGCCGAAGACGCGGTCGGCGCCGATCTCGAGGGCCCGCTGACCCCGGGCCTCGTCGCGGGACGTGGCCCACATCCGGTAGCCGGCCGCCGAGCCGAGCTGGATCAGTGCCGTGGCGACACCACCACCGGCGCCCTGGACGAGCACCGTGCCCCCCGGCTGCACGCCGGAGTTGGTGAAGAGCATGCGGTAGGCCGTGAGCCACGCCGTCGAGAGGCAGGCGGCCGTCTCCCACGACATCGACGCCGGCTTCGGCACGACGTTGCCCTCGGGGACGAGGACCTTCTCGGCCAGGGTGCCGTCGTGCAGCTCCGACAGGAGGGTGCGTCGCGGGTCGAGGGTCTCGTCGCCGCGCCAGCCCTCCGAGGGGACGACGGCGTGCACGATGACCTCGTTTCCGTCGGCGTCGACGCCTGCGCCGTCGCAGCCGAGGACCATCGGGAGCCGGTCCGGCGCGAGGCCGACGCCACGCAACGACCACACGTCGTGGTGGTTGAGCGCGGCGGCGCGCAGGTCCACGACGGTCCAGCCCGGTCGGGCCTCCGGGTCGGGACGGTCCCCGACGACGAGACCGGAGAGCGGGTCGGAGGCGGACTGACCGGCGGCGTAGGCAGCGAGCATTCCAGCACCATAGTGACCGGAGGCCGGACGGCGCCCCGGTAGGGTCCTGCCCGTGACCGACAACACCCCCGTGCGCCACGAGCCCCAGCAGACGACGACGGCGACCCGGGACCGCACCGAGTCGGGCACGTCCACGAACGTGGCGGCCCCCACGTCTGTCGAACGCGGCGCCGGTCCGCAGGCCCGCGGCGTCGACGCGCAGTCGGTCGCCCTCGTCGCCGTCTTCACGGCGCTCCTCGTCGCGGCCGCGGTCGTGCCGGGCATCCCCGTCGGCGGGTTCGGGGTGCCGATCACGCTGCAGACCCTCGCCGTCGTGCTCACCGGTCTCGTCCTCGGGCCGCTCCGCGGGGGCCTCGCCGTCGCGCTCTACCTGCTGCTCGGCTTCGTCGGGCTGCCGGTCTTCAGCCGGGGTCAGTCCGGCCTGCAGGTGCTGAGCGGTCCGACGGCCGGCTATCTCGTGTCGTTCCTCGTCGCGGCGCTCGTCGTGGGGGTCGCCGCTCGGGTGGTCGTCCGACGCAGCAACCGGTCGCTCTGGGTGCCGCTGCTGCTGGTCGCCTCCTTCGCGACGACCGTCGCGGTCGTCCACGCGCTCGGGGTCCTCGGGCTCATGGTCAACCTCCGGCTGCCGCTGTCGGCCGCGATCAGCGCCGACCTGCCCTTCCTCCCGGGCGACCTCGTCAAGGACGTCGTCGCGGTCGTCGCCGCCGTCGCCGTGCACCGCGCCTTCCCGGACGTCCTCGTGCGCCTGAGGCGCCCCCGCGCGTGACCCGTCCGTGACGGAGGTCCGCCTCGAGGCCGTGACGGTGACGGTGCCCGTCGACGGCTCACCCGGGCAGAGGGCGCGCACCATCCTCGGGCCCGTCGACCTCGTCCTGACCGAGTCCCGGGTGACGGTCATCGGCGCCAACGGGTCGGGCAAGTCGACCTTGCTCCGCCTCCTCAACGGCCTCGTCGCCCCGACGTCGGGCACCGTCACCGTCGACGCCCTCGACACGGTGCGTCACGGGGCCCGCGTGCGCCGCCGCGTCGCGTTCGCCTTCACCGACCCGATCTCCCAGCTCGTCATGCCCACGGGGCGCGAGGACGTCGAGCTCTCGCTGCGCCGGCTGCACCGGTCGCGCGCCGACCGTCGGGCGGCCGCCGAGCGGGTGCTCGAGCGCTTCGGGATGGCGCACCTCGCCGACCAGAGCGTCTACGACCTGTCCGGCGGTGAGCGCCAGCTCATGGCCCTCGCCGTCGTCCTCGCCACGGAACCGGACCTGCTCGTCCTCGACGAGCCGACGACGCTCCTCGACCGACGCAACACCCTCCGGCTGCGCTCCCTGCTCGACTCGCTCCCCCAGTCCGTCGTCGTCGCGACCCACGACCTCGACCTCGCCCTCCACGCCGACCGGACCCTTGTCGTGGACGACGGGCGCATCGTCTTCGACGGTGAGCCGGCAACGGCCGTGGAGCGCTACCTCACGTTGTCCGACGCCCCGTGAACGATCCCGGCCTGTTCACGGCGCACGTCCCCGGTACGTCCGTGGTGCATCGAATGCCGCTGTGGCTCAAGCTGATCGGCGTTCTCGCCGTCGGGGCGATGCCGTGGTTCACGCAGTCGGTCTGGCCGCTCGCCGTCACGACCGTCGTCCTGGTCGGGGTCGTCCTGGCAGCACGCCTTCCGGCGCGCCGTCTGCTGCGGTCGATGCGTGGGCTGATCCCCGTCCTCGCCGTCCTGCTGGCCTTCCAGTGGTGGTCGCGCGACCTCGCGTATGCCGTCCGTGTCGTCCTCGGGATCGTCAACGCGTTCGTCGCGGCGGGCGTACTCACGGCGACGACACCGGTCACCGACCTGCTCGACGGCGTCGTGCGGGCGGCCCGTCCGCTGCGTCGCGTCGTCGACCCCGAGGTCGTGGCGCTCACCCTCGGCGTCGTCGTGCGCTCGGTGCCCTGGGTGGCCGGGTCGTTCTCCAGCGTTCGCGAGTCGGCCCGCGCGCGAGGCCTCGACCGCGACCCTCGGGCCGTCGTGGTGCCGACCGTCGTGCACGTCGTCGCCTTCGCACGGTCGACGGGTGAGGCCCTCGCGGCCAGAGGTCTCACCGACCCGGCCGACGACGACGCTCCCGGCCGGGACGGACCGGAAGCGTCGCCACGGTCGTCCCGCTAGCGCGCTCGCCCGAGCACCCGGCCCGAGACGGCCTCGGCCACGGCCGGCGCCACGCGCTCGTCGAACACGCTCGGCACGATCCGGTCGGCCGTCGGCGCGTCGACGAGCCCGGCGATGGCATACGCCGCCGCCAGCTTCATCTCCTCGGTGATCCGCCGGGCCCCGGAGTCGAGCGCGCCACGGAAGATGCCGGGGAAGGCGAGGACGTTGTTGATCTGGTTCGGGAAGTCGGAGCGGCCGGTCGCGACCACCTCGGCGAAGCGGGCGGCGACGACCGGGTGCACCTCGGGGTCGGGGTTGGCGAGGGCGAAGATGATCGCGCGCGGCGCCATCCGCAGGAGGTCGCGCTCGGCGACCGTGCCCCCGGAGACGCCGATGAGGACGTCGGCCCCGGAGAGCGCGTCGCCGATGGTGCCGGTGACCCCGCGCCGGTTGGTCACGTCGAGGAGCTCGCGCTTGTGGGTGGCGAGGTCGTGGCGGTCGGGACCGAGCACGCCACGGGAGTCGACGACCACGACGTCGCCCACGCCGGCCGACACGAGGATGCGGCTCACGGCCACTCCGGCGGCGCCGGCGCCCGAGACGACGACGGTGAGGTCGGCGAGGTCCTTGTCGACGACCCGGACCGCGTTGAGCAGGGCGGCCAGGGCCACGATCGCCGTGCCGTGCTGGTCGTCGTGGAAGACCGGGATGTCGAGACGGTCCTGGAGCCGACGCTCGATCTCGAAGCACCGCGGCGCCGAGATGTCCTCGAGGTTGATGCCGCCGTACGTCGGTGCGATCCGCGCCACCGCGTCGACGATCTCGTCGACGGTGCCGGTCTCCATGCACACGGGGACGGCGTCGACGTCGGCGAAGTGCTTGAAGAGCACCGCCTTGCCCTCCATCACGGGCATGGCCGCCAGCGGTCCGACGTCGCCGAGCCCGAGGACGGCGGTGCCGTCGCTGACGACGGCGACGGTGTTGCGGCGGCTCGTGTAGACGGCGGCCAGCGTCGGGTCGGCGGCGATGGCGAGGGAGACCTGAGCGACCCCCGGCGTGTAGAGGAGGGAGAGGTCGGCAGCATCGCGCAGCTCCGACGTGGCGTGTACCCCGAGCTTCCCGCCCACGTGGGCCCGGAAGACCGGGTCGCTGGGGTCGAAGAGCTGGCTGGTGGGCAACGCACTCATGCTGGAACACCTCGTTCGCATGGAGACGAAGAGGGCAGGCGCCCTCACTGGTGGACAGCGCCGGGGGTCTGGCCTGCAGGTTTCGTTCTCGCGACGGGGGTTGCCCGAAGGTGCCATCATGGCACGACGACACGGACCGACCCAAGGGCCGCCGGCGCGGTGTGACGCCTGTCTCAGGCGTGGGCCGAGGAGCCGAGGGACTTCAGGAGGGCGTCGACGACCCGCGGGTCGTACTCGTAGCCGAGGCCGAGGTAGATGCGTTCGACGGCCGCCTCGCGCGCCCGAGCGCTGCGGGCCCCGGCCGTGAGGTCCTCGTAGGCGTTGACGACCTTGACGATGCGGCTCGTCAGGGGGATCTCCTCGCCGAGCTCGCGCACCTGGCGGTAGGGCGTCGTCTGGTGCTCGAGGATCCGCGCGACCCCCTCGAAGACGCCGGTCTCCCGGACGATCGCGACGGTGTCGGCCTCGATGCGACGTTGGTCGGCCGGCGCCGCGAGGACCGTGGCGCCACCGGGGATCGGCTCGACGAGGGCCACCTGTCCGATGTCGTGGAGCAGCGCGGCGTACTCGAGGTCGAGCAGCTCGCGCTCCGACAGGCCCAGCTCACGGCCCACCTGGACCGACAGGGCTGCCACGCGTTCGGAGTGCCCTGACGGGGTGTAGCCCGCCGCGTCGGTGAGGCGCGAGAGCGTCCTGATGCTCTGGAGGTAGGTGGCGCGGATGCTGACGTAGCGGCGGAACGCGAAGAGCGTCAGGACGAGCGGGATGAGGAAGAGCGGCAGGGCGGCGATACCGAGGGGTGGGGCGGCGAGCGCGATGAGGACGCCCGTGACCGCGACCGCGATCGACAGCGCGAACGACGAGCGGAACTCCTCGATGAACGTCCGGCGCACGTTCGCCCCGGCCGACAGCCCACGGAGCAGGGAGGTGAAGAGAGCATCCGTGACGAGGGCGAGCAGGCAGATCCCGAGCAGCAGGGCCGCCTGCTGCCACGGAGCGACCGCCGTCTCCCGGGCGGGCTCGCCCGGTTGCTGCCCGAGCACCACGACGCGGTAGACGATCGTGGCCACAACGATGGCCACGAACCGGCCGGCCGTGTCGACGAGGCTCGTGTCGCGGCGGGCCGCGACCCGCACGGTCGTCCCGAGCGCCATCGCCGTCGCCGTCACCGTGAGTGCGAAGGGGGCGCCGTACGGAACGGGGACCTCGCCGGGGAGCTCGGTGGTCAGGGCCAACCCGAAGGCGGCTGCCATCGCGATGGGGGCCGCCCCTCGGAAGCCGGGTGCCGAGATGTGGAACCACTCACCGAGCACGATCGTGACGCCGAAGGCCGCGACGACCCAGACCGTGGTCGAGTCGTTCAGCGAGGGGACGTCCCCGGTCTGGATCGCGGCGATGGCCGACGCGAGCAGGCACAGGACCCCGAAGACCCCGGCCACGGGCTCACGTCTCAGGGCGCCGTTCACGAGGCCACCTCCGCTGGTGCAGACGCGGGCCACCCGTGCTTGTCCAGGGCGACGACGGCGGCGGCCACGACGTCGGGGTCGAAACGTCCCGGGTCGGCACGCAGCCGGCGCGCGACGTCGGCGACCGACACGACGGGTGCGGCGTCGGGGTCGCGCACGAGGTCGTCGATGGCGGTGGTCACGGCGACGATGCGCGCGGCGATGGGGATGTCGTGTCCGGCCCGTCCGTCGGGCCGGCCCGTCCCGTCGAAGCGCTCGTGCTGGTGACGGATCCCGGATCTCGCGTCCTCGAGGAAGTCGATGCCCTCGATCATCCGGGCGCCCACGACGCAGTGGCCGTCGATGACCCGGCGCTCGGTGGGGCTCAGCGAGGACGGAGACCGGCGCAGCAGTCGGGTGGCGACCCCGAGGTGGCCGATCTCGTGGAGCGTCGCGGCATATCGCACCGTGCCGATCTGGCCCGGTGGCAGGCCGAGCTCCTCGGCGATCCACTCGGCGAGCACGGCGGCGCGCCGGCTCCGGTCCACGGCTGCGGGCTCCTTGGTGCCGAGGGCGGTGACGAGGGTGTCGATCGTCCGTTCGTGCGAGCGAAGCTCCTCGCCGTACTGGATGAAGGCCCAGCGGGCCGCGAGGAGCGGGGCGAGGACGAGGAGGGCGCTGAACGCGTCCAGGCCCGCGGGGAACCAGAGGATGACGAACAGCAGGCCGATGATGCCGTAGCCGACGTAGGCGACACCGGATCCGCTGAGGACGCGGCGGAGCTGGACGCCGAAGGGGATCCCCTGGTCGAGGTGCAGGACGCCGGAGATGAGGCTGGCGTTGACGAGGCAGCCCACCACGTCGGCCGCGAGCAGGGGCAGTCCGACGTGCAGCCCGAGCTCGGCGGTGCTCATGTTGGTCATGCCGGATCCCTCGGCGCCGCCGAGCAGCCGGTAGGTCAGGGCCGCGGCAGCGCCGAGCAGACCGCACATGGCGGCGTTGAACATCGTCGCCGTCCATCGCGGCTGACGTCGGTCGATGAGCATCGACACCGAGCCGACCACCCACGCGCCGAAGACGCCGACGATGGCGGCCGAGGCGACGAGGATGATCGACAGGAACGAGAAGCTGATCCGCAGTCCGACGTCGGGTTCGCGGATCTGGAAGCTGACGATACCCATGAGGCACAGCAGCAGAAGGGGTCCGAGCTCGGGTCGGGGCAGCACGAGCCACGACACCACACCGGTGGCGATCGAGGTCGCGACGACGAGCGCGAGATAGGCCGGCAGCCACCGGGACCGGACGGTTGCGGTGGCTGCCTGACTCACATCAGTCACGGTAGCGCGACGGCACCGGAGTCTTCAGGGAACCCCGGTGCCGTCCAGCGGCTCTGGAGCGGCTCAGCCGCCCCAGCCCCAGACGCCGGCGAGGGAGATGATGGCGCGGGTGGCGAGGTCGTTGGACGTGAGTGCCGACAGGAGGGCAGCGAACATTGGGGGGCTCCTTCATAGATGGATGTTCCGGATGCGTGCGCCATGGAGGGGCGTTGCTGCGGCAGCACAGAACAACAGAGGTTTCCCTCGATGCTCAGGATGCCGTGCGCGCGCGGGCGCACGGAAGCAGATCCGGCGTATCCATGCCGGATCTATACGAAGATTTTAAGGTTTGCGGGGCAACCCCGCGACCAATTGGGCCACTCGCGCGCAATGTGGAAGAATCAGGTCTTCGTGTCCCGCACCGGGGCCCGAGACCACTGTACGACCCATTAGGAGCCGACGATGAGCAAGCGCGCCCGCAAGCGCCGCTCCCGCAAGGGCAACGCCGCCAACCACGGCCGCAAGCCCAACGCCTGAGCCGCAGACGTCAGAGGCCCGCACCCGAGCAGCTCGGGGCGGGCCTTCGTCGTGTCCGGGGACCCGACGTGACGTCCTGGGCCGGTGATCAGCCGCGGTCGACCTGGATCACGGTCATCGAGATGCGCGACATGATCGTCAGGCGCAGCGCCTCCGGGGCCTGCTCGCACTCGCACGAACGCTTGATGAGGGACTTGAGCGTCGTGTCGAGGTCGTACTCCTTGAGGCACGGCCCGCACTCGTCGAGGTGCGCCTGGATCTTGGCGCACTCGTCGGGCCCCAGCTCGCCGTCGAGGTACTCGTAGACCCGCAGCAAGGCCTCGGAGCAGTCGGTGCGCGTCGTCGCGCTGTCCGACGCACCCTGTCCACCCGTCGTGTGGTCCTTCATGACCGGCTTCCTTCCGTGCCAGCAGCGATCCCCGCGCCCATCGCGGCACCGTCGGAGGTGCCGGCCGCAGCGAAACCGCGGTCGGCGGCGTACTCCGAGAGGAGCTCGCGCAGCTGTCGGCGTCCGCGGTGCAGCCTGCTCATGACGGTGCCGATGGGCGTGTCCATGATCTCGGCGATCTCCTTGTAGGCGTAGCCCTCGACGTCGGCGAAGTAGACCGCCAGGCGGAACTCCTCGGGGATCGCCTGCAGCGCGCGCTTGACGTCGCTGTCGGGGAGGTGGTCGAGCGCCTCGGCCTCGGCGGACCGGAGCCCGACCGACGTGTGCGACTCGGCCCGCGCCAGCTGGTAGTCCTCGATCTCGGCCGAGTCGGACTCGAGGGGCTGGCGCTGCTTCTTGCGGTAGCTGTTGATGTACGTGTTGGTGAGGATGCGGTACATCCACGCCTTGAGGTTGGTGCCCGGCTTGTACTGGTGGAACGCGGCGTACGCCTTGGCGAACGTCTCCTGCACGAGGTCCTCGGCGTCGCTCGGGTTGCGCGTCGTGCGCAGAGCAGCGCTGTAGAGCTGGTCGAGCAGGGGCATCGCCTCGCGCTCGAAGCGCGCCCGACGATCGTGCTCGCTCTCGCTCGCGACGTCGACGGTCGCGTCGGCGCGGGCGAGGTCGTCGGGGTCGGCAGACGGTGCAGGCGCCGACCCCCGGGTCGTCGCGCTCGTGTCGGTGCTCGGGTCCGTCAGCCGCAGGGCGGCGCTCGGATCGGTCTTCTTGTCCTTTGCCATCGCCTCCCAGCCTAGACCGGTGGGCTGCGACAGCAGACCGTGCTCGGTCGGCACGGTCGCGACGCTCTCGGGCTCACGGGTGGGGCAGGTGACCATGCTGGGTGCAACGACACCTAGCCGGGCAGCATTCCCGCGATCGTGCCGAGCGCCTCGGTGAGGGCGCTGCGCGAGCCTTTCGGGAAGCTGTGGGCTCCGGGGACCTCGATGAGGGTCGTGCCCACCGGCAGGTGCTGGCGCACCTCGTCCGGCGTGCCGAACGTGTCGTGGGTGCCCTGCACGACCCATGACGGCGCGGGTGCGAGCGCGAGTTCGCCGGCGCGCAGCTTCTCCGGCTGGCCCGGCAGGTGGAGGGGGAAGCTGAGCAGGAGGCCGGCATCGGCCTCGAGCGGTCCGGCCGTGCGGCACGCCACGCGCGCGCCCGCACTGCGGCCGCCGACGACCAGGGGTCGCGGCAGCCGGCCCCTGCCGGTCACGAGGGCCTCGACGATCGGCACCCAGGCGACATCGAGCGTGGGCGGGCGGCCGGCCACCTTGCGACCCGCCACGAGCCACGGCTGCTCGACGAGCACGACGGCCCATCCCGCGCCGACGAGCACCTCGCGGGCGATCGCGAGGTCGATCGCTCCGAGCCCTCCCCCGGCGCCGTGGCCGAGGACGACGGTGCCGCGTGGCCGCGCGGGTCGCTGGATGTGGGCGCGTCCGGGACCGCCGGGCGTCTCGATCTCGCGGACCGTCTCACGGGCCGGTGCGCTCACGCGCCGACCACCTCGCCGGTCATCGGGTCGACGACACCCTCGAGCTCGGACTCGGGAACGGGTTCGACGAGAGCCGGACCGTTGTTGCGCGTCGCGCCCACCGCGCGGCTGACCGGGTGCGCCTCGAAGCGCCCGGGCTCGGCGAAGTCGAGGACGCTCTGGACGTAGGCCGGGTCCTTCTCGTCGGGGTCGAGCCACTGCTCCCACTGGGCAGGCTCGAGGACGAGCGGCTGGCGGTCGTGGATGCGGTCCATGCCGGGGTCGGCGGCGGTCGTGATGATCGTGAAGGTCGTCAGCCACGCCGCCGGGTCGCCCTCGGGCAGCTCGCGGTCGCGCCAGAACTCGTAGAGCCCGGCGAAGGCGACGGGCGCGCCGTCGGCGCGGTGGATGAAGAAGGGCTGCTTGCGTGGCTTGCCCTTGGCGTCGACCGCGGTCGGCGAGACCTGCCACTCGTACCACCCGTCGGCCGGCACGAGGCAGCGGCGAGAGAGGGCGGCCTTGGCGAAGGCACCCTTGCCGAGCACCGACTCCGCGCGGGCGTTCGTCATGCGCAGACCCGTCGAGACGTCCTTGGACCACGCCGGCACGAGCCCCCACGTGAGCATCCGGAGCTGCCGGGCGGGGACGGTCTCCTCGTCTGCGTCGGCGCTGCGGGGCCTCCGGGTGAGCACGACCGGCGCCTGCTTGGACGGGGCCATGTTCCAGTCGGGTTCGCCCGCCGGCGGGCTCTGGGGGTTCTTGAGCACGCTGCGCGCGGGCTCGTCGGTGTGGTCCTCCTCGACGTCGAAGGCCTCGATGAGCTCGTCGGGCCGCGCGCTCGCGGCATACCTCCCGCACATGCGCCACAGCGTATGCCGGGTGGCCGACGACAGGGATCGCGACGGCACACGTGACGGGTCGGGCCGGCGACGGCCCCGGAGGTCGGCGTGGGCAGCGCGTCCTGCGGCGCGGGTATGTCGATACCGTAGGTGTCCACAGGTCCACGATGGTCATGACGCGTTCGAACGGGTCGCGGCCAGAGGAGGAAACGCATGATCGTCCGTCGTCTCGCCCGCCCGCTGCTCGCATCCGTCTTCGTCGCCGCCGGCGTGGAGGCCCTCCGCCACCCGGCTGCGCGCACCGACCAGGCCGCCCACCTGCTCCAGAAGGTGCCGGACCAGGTCCCGGGAGCCGAGGTGGCCGCGAAGGACCCCGACCTCTTCGTCCGGGTCAACGGCGCCGCCCTGCTCGGCGGAGGGCTCCTGCTCGCCACCGGCCGGATGCCGCGGCTCGCCTCGACGGTGCTCGCCGCCTCGATCGTGCCGACGACGGCGATCGAACACGCCTTCTGGGAGGAAACCGACCCCACCCGCAAGGCGCAGAGCCGCAGCCTCTTCCTCAAGAACGTCGGCCTGCTCGGCGGCCTGCTCCTCGCCGCTGTCGACACCGAGGGCAAGCCGGGCCTGGCCTGGCGCGCCCAGCACGCCACGAAGACGACGCGCCGCGAGGCCCGTCACGCCCAGCGGGCCGCCAAGCGTGAGGCGCGCCTGCTCGCCCATCGAGCCCAGGACGTCGTGAGCTGAGTTGAGTCCCGCTGATCCATCGCCCCACCCCCTGTCCGTGACGGACGGCGCCACCGACGGCGCCGGCGACGGCGCCACCCTGACCGAGGAGCCCGACTGGGCGGCGCCGCTCGCGCCCGGACCGCTCGATGCCACGGTCGTCCTGCCGGGGAGCAAGTCCCTGACCAACCGCTACCTCGTGCTCGCAGCACTGGCGAGCGACCGTTCGAGGCTGCGGGCGCCGCTGCGCTCGCGTGACACGCTGCTCATGGCCGACGCGCTGCGCGCCCTGGGGGTACGCATCGACGACGTCGCGCCGGAAGGTGAGTCCGGCGGCGGTGGGGCCGGTGCGGTCGGCGGAGTGCTCGACTGGGTGGTGACGCCCCCTGAGACGCTGAGCGGTGGCGTGACGGTCGACTGCGGCCTGGCCGGCACCGTGATGCGCTTCCTGCCCGCCGTGGCGGCGCTCGCCGACGGGCCGGTGCGGCTCGACGGCGACCCCCAGGCACGGGTGCGCCCGATGGGGCCGGTCACCGACGCGCTGCGCGCGCTCGGGGTCACCGTCGACGACCACGACGGGCACCTGCCGGTCACGGTCCACGGGCGCGGACGGGTGCCGGGCGGGTCGGTGACGATGGACGCCTCGGCCTCGTCGCAGTTCATCTCGGCTCTGCTCCTCGCCGGGGCACGCTACGACGAGGGCGTCACCGTGCACCACGACGGCAAGCCGGTGCCGAGCGAGCCGCACATCCTCATGACGGTCGAGACCCTGCGCGACGCAGGCGCGATCGTCGACGACAGCGAGCCGAACACGTGGCGTGTCGAGCCGTCCGAGATCAACGCCCTCGACGTGTCCGTCGAGCCGGACCTGTCCAACGCCGGGCCCTTCGTCGCGGCGGCCCTCGTCGTCGGCGGGACAGTGCGGGTGCCCGGGTGGCCCCAGCACACGACCCAGGCCGGCGACCTCCTCCGCGAGATCCTCGACACCATGGGCGCCGACGTGCGCCTCGACCGCTCGGGGCTCACGGTGGTCGGCAGCGGTGAGCTCGTCGGCATCGACATCGACCTGCACGACGCCGCCGAGCTGACCCCCACCGTGGCCGCGCTCGCAGCGCTCGCGTCGACACCCACGTGGATCCGCGGGGTGGCCCACATCCGCGGCCACGAGACGGACCGTCTCGCGGCGCTCACGGCAGAGCTCGGACGGGTCGGGTCGCATGTCACCGAGACCGACGACGGGCTGCGCATCTCGCCGGCGGCCTTGCACGGTGGGCGTTTCCGCACCTACCACGACCACCGTATGGCCACCGCGGGCGCGATCATCGGACTGCGCGTGCCCGGCGTGCACGTCGAGGACGTCGACACGACGCGCAAGACGCTGCCCGACTTCGTCGGGCTGTGGCAGGGCATGCTCGACGGCTCGCGCCCCGTGGTGCTCTCTCGATGAGCTGGCGGGACCTCGACGAGGGAGACATCCGGGTCCGCCCCAGCCGCAAGGGGTCCCGGCCCCGCACGAAGGAGCGCCCCGCCCACGCGGACGCCGTCGTCGCCATGGTCATCGGCGTCGACCGTGGCCGCTACACGTGCCTCATCCCCAAGGGTTCGCTCGGCAAGAAGGAGCCCGAGCGCGTCGTCACGGCCATGAAGGCCCGGGAGATCGGCCGCACCCGGGTCGTCGTCGGTGACGACGTCGCCCTCGTCGGCGACCTGGCAGGTGGTCCGGACGCACTGGCCCGGATCGTGCGCATCGAGGAGCGGCGGTCGGTGCTGCGGCGCACCGCCGACGACACCGACCCCTACGAGCGGATCATCGTGGCCAACGCCGACCAGCTCGTCATCGTGACGGCCCTGGCCGACCCCGAGCCGCGGCCGCGCATGGTCGACCGCTGCCTCGTCGCGGCCTACGACGCGGACCTAGAGCCGCTGCTCGCGCTGACGAAGGCCGATCTCGTCGACCCGAGCGACTTCCTCGCGCACTACACGCCGCTCGAGGTCGAGCACGTCGTGACGTCGTGGAAGGACGGCGACTTCTCCGGCCTCGAGGACCTTCGCGCCAGGCTCTCCGGCAAGGTCTCCGTCCTCGTCGGTCACTCCGGCGTGGGCAAGAGCACGCTCGTCAACGGCCTCGTCCCCGGCGCCCTGCGCGCCACCGGCGTCGTCAACGACACGACCGGCCGTGGGCGCCACACCTCGACGAACGCGGTGGCACTGCGGCTGCACGGCGCCGACGGCTCCGACGACGGCTGGGTCATCGACACGCCGGGCATCCGGTCGTTCGGACTCGCCCACATCGACGTCGATCACATCATCGACCACTTCCCCGACCTCGCCGAGGGCACCGACAACTGCCCCCGCGGCTGCACGCACGACGAGGAGGAGTGCGCACTCGACGCCTGGGTGGCCGACGGCCACGCCGGACCCGCCGGCGCGTCCCGTCTCGAGTCGCTGCGTCGCCTGCTCAGCAGCCGGAGCACGACCGAGGAGCACTGAGCCGCAGCGGCCTTCGTCGCCGGCTCGGCGCCACTGCCCGGACCGATGCCGCTAGGTTGAGCCGGTGACCTCCTACGACGACGACCTTCGTCTGGCCCATGTCCTCGCGGATGCCGTCGAGAGGGTGACGATGGCACGCTTCCGCGCCGCCGACCTCGTCGTCGAGAGCAAGCCGGACCTCACGCCCGTCACCGACGCCGACCGAGCCGCAGAAGAGCTCGTCCGGCACCAGCTGAAGCGCACCCGACCGCGTGACGCCGTCGAGGGCGAGGAGTTCGACACGACCGGGCACGGTCCGCGGCGGTGGATCATCGACCCGATCGACGGGACGAAGAACTTCGTCCGCGGCGTGCCCGTCTGGGCCACGCTCATCGGCCTCGTCGTCGACAACGTGCCGGTGCTCGGACTCGTCGCCGCGCCCGCGCTGCAGCGACGCTGGTGGGCCGCGACCGGCTCCGGCGCCTGGAGCGGCCGCTCCCTGTCGTCGGCCAAGCGCATCTCGGTGTCCCAGGTCGGACGGCTCGGCGACGCCTCCCTGTCGTACTCGTCACTTGCGAGCTGGCGGGTGCGCGGACGGCGTGACGACTTCCTCGACCTCATGGACGACTGCTGGCGCACCCGGGCCTACGGCGACTTCTGGTCCTACATGCTCGTGGCCGAGGGTGCCGCCGACATCGCGGCCGAGCCCGAGCTCGCCGTCCACGACATGGCGGCCCTCGTCGCGATCGTGCAGGAGGCCGGTGGTCGGTTCACCGGACTCGACGGCAAGGACGGCTGCTGGAGCGGCAACGCGCTCGCGACCAACGGCCTGCTGCATGACGAGGTGCTCTCGCGCATCGGCACCGCGTCCGCGTGAGGCCACGGCGTCCTGAGGGCTCTCCGTCCTGAGGCCGAACTGGGCGGGCTGCGCTGTCCGGCATAGCCTTTCGGCATGAGCACCGACTCTGCCGACCCCGCCGACCCCGATGTCCCCGCCCCGGCGGTCCCCGTCGCGTCGGTCCGCCCTGCCCGCGAGGCTGACGTGCCGGCGCTGGCCGAGGTCGCTGCGGCGACGTTCGTGCTCGCGTGTCCGCCGTCGATGACCGTGGACCGCGTCGACGCGTTCGTCGAGGAGGTCCTCTCCCCTGCTCGCTTCACCGACTACCTCACCGACGCCCGTCGCCACGTCCTCCTCGCCGAACGCGACGGGACCGCACTGGGCTACGCGATGCTCGTCGCCGGCGACCCGCAGGACGAGGACGTCAGGGCCGCGATCCGCCTCCGCCCGACCGTCGAGCTGTCCAAGATCTACGTCCTGCCCCAGGCCCATGGGACGGGCGCCGCGGCCCTGCTCATGAGCCGGGCCCTGGACTGGGCACGCGACTCCGGCGCAGCCGGTGTGTGGCTGGGCGTCAACCAGCAGAACGAGCGCGCCCAACGGTTCTACGGCAAGAGCGGCTTCGACCGGGTCGGCACCAAGCGCTTCCTCGTCGGCGGCGTCTACGAGGACGACTACGTCATGGAGCGCCCCCTGCCGCCGCTTCCCTGACCGAACGCCGCGTTCGGTCAGGGACTCACTGCTCTGACCGTGAGTTCACGACCGAACGCGGCGTTCGGTGGGGTGGAGAGCGACCGAGGACGTTCAGGCGTCGGTGACGACCGTGACGTCGCCGAGGCCGAGTGCCTCGATGGCAGGCAGGTGGGCAGCGTCACCGACCATGACGATCGTCCACCCCGCTCCGGGTCCACCCGTCCCGACGCCGGCGCCCTCGACGAAGCGGGCGTAGGCCGCCTCGACCCGACCGCGGTCGACGGTGGCGAGGTCGCGGAGGTTGTCGGTCGTGAACGCCGTCGTGCGACCGTCCAGAGCCATGCCCACCGCCTCGTCCGCGATGGAGTCAGCGGTGGCGTAGCGACCGGGCGCGGTCTTGGAGATGAAGTCGACACCGGAGCGGATCTCCTTGTCGCTGAACCCGTCCCGTCCGCTCTCGAGGATCTCGACGAGCAGCCTCAGCGACTCGGCCGTCGAGTCTGCGCGCACGGAGCCGGACGTGAGGAACACGCCACCACGACGTCGCGGGCGGAAGCTCGACCGGATGCCGTAGGTGTAGCCCTTCTCCTCGCGCAGGACGGCGTCGATGCGGGCGTTCGGAGAGCCTCCCAGGACGAAGCCGAGCACCGGGTAGGGCGCCCACCCGCCCTCGACGGAGCGGTCGGGTCCCGGCGCGCCGATGACGAACTCGGTCTGCACCGAGCCCGGACGGGACACGAGGACGATGCGACCGCGGTCGGGCGCGAGGGCGGCGGCGTGCTGGAGGTAGCGCTCCCGGTCCCGGGGACCGCGGGCCCACCCGCCGAGGGCGGCCTCGACGAGAGCGGGCACGTCGAGCCCGTCGAGGTCGCCGGCGACGACCACCGTGCCGCCGGCGGCGACGACGTGCTCCGCGTGGAAGGCCACGACGTCGTCTCGCGTGATCGACGCGACGGTCTCGCGCGTGCCGCCCGTGGGCCGCGACGAGCGGTCGTCGGGGGCGTAGAACGTGCGGACGAACTCGAGGCCGGCGCGGTGCGCAGCGACGGAGCGCTCCTGCTCGATCTCGGCGAGACGCGTGCGCACCTGTCGGGCGACCTCGGTCTGCGGGAAGGCCGGCTCGGTGAGGATCTGCCGGAGCAGGTCGAGGGCGGGCTCAAGGTTGCCCTTGACGACATCGAGGTCGAGGGACAGACCGGCGTCGGCCATCCCCGCGCCGAAGCTGACGCCCTTGCGCTCGAGCAGCCGGGCGAACTCCTCGGCCGTGTGCTGCGCGGTGCCCTCGTCGAGGGTGCGGGACATGATCGAGGCGACGCCCTCGCGCTCGAGCGGCTCGTCCCGGAGCGACACGGGCAGCCCGAGGCGTACCGAGACGACGTACTGGCCGGGGACGTCGTAGGTGAGCAGGCGCAGGCCGTTGGGCAGGTCGTGGGCGCTGCCCGCGGGGAAGTCCCACGGCTCGGGCGGCGCGACGACGGGGCGGGCAACGGCGGTCATGCGGCCTCCTCCGAGTCCTTGTCGGTGCGGTCGGTGTCGTCGGGCTGGTCGGCGTCCTTGCTCGTGTCGGCGAGGTAGCGCACGACCGCCCGCGACGCGGGGTCGAGCCACGCCGCCGCAGCGGCGCGGGTCTGCTCGGCGGTCACCGCGCGGATCCGCTCGACGAAGGAGTTGACGTATGCCGGGTCGCCCGTCAGCAGGGCGTGGTGGCTGATGTGGTCGGCGCGCTCCTCGATGCTCGCGAGCGCGCTCAGCCACGAGCGTTCGGTGTCGGCGATGACCGACTCGAGCTCGGCGGCATCCGGCCCCTCGGCGATGAAGCGGCGGACCTCCTCGCACACCGCGGCCTCGACCTGCTCGACGTCGGCGCCGGCGGACACGTCGACGGTGATGGTGCCGAGGCCGACGCCGTCGACGAGACCCATCGTCCAACCGCCCACGGCCACGGCGGTCTCGTCCGTGCGAACCAGACGGCGCACGAGCCGGGAGCTCGCCAGGCCACCGAGGACGTCGACGGCCACCTGGCAGGCGAGGTAGTCGGGCGTCGTGTCGACGGGGAGCCGGAAGGAGACGTAGATCCGGTCGTTGGGGACGTCACCGACGCGATCCAGCCGGACGGGCTCCGAGAGCGGTGGCAGCTGCGCGTGCCGCTCCCGCGGGTGCAGCTCGATGGCCGGGAGGCCGCCGAAGTACTTCTCGGCAGCGGCGAAGCCCTCCTCCGGGGTCAGGTCGCCGACGAGGGTGAGGACGGTGTTGTTCGGCCCGTAGTGGGCGCGGAAGAAGGCGTGGACGTCCTCGAGCGTTGCGGCGTCGAGGTCTTCCATCGAGCCGATCGTCGGATGGTGGTAGGGGTGGTCCTCGGGGAACGCGGTGGCGTAGATGTCGATGAGCGCCGAGCCGTAGGGCACGTTGTCGTAGCGCTGGCGCTTCTCCTCCTTGACGACGTCGCGCTGGTTGTCGAGGTTCTCCTGCGTCACGGCGTCGAGGAGGTAGCCGTGCCGGTCTGCCTCGAGCCACAGCGCGAGCTCGAGCGCCCCGGTCGGCACCGTCTCGAAGTAGTTCGTCCGGTCGAACCACGTCGTGGCGTTGAGCCGGGCGCCCTCGTCCATGAGGGCCGAGAAGTGCTCGCCCGACGCGACGTTGCGGCTGCCCTGGAACATCAGGTGCTCGAAGAGGTGGGCGAAGCCGGTGCGTCCGGGGGTCTCGTGGCGGGAGCCGACGCCGACCCACAGGTTCACCGCGACGTTGGGCACCGTGTGGTCCTCGCTGACGATGACGCGCAGGCCGTTGGCGAGCGTGTGCTCCGCGAGCGGGTAGGAGATCGCTGTCACGGCTCGACCCTATGCGACGGAGCGCGGGGGGTGACGAGTCGTGAACGCACACGAGGGCGTCGAGTAGGTGCAGAATGCGGGGGCCGAACTCGGCACACCGCCGCCCTCTTCCGTCAGGAGCACCCTCACCCCATGACCGACCACCCCGTTCCCGAGGCCACCTCGCCAGAGCCCGTGGCCCAGCCGGCGCCGTCGACGGGGGTCCCGTCGGCTCCCGCGCAGCCGACTCCCGCGCAGCCGGACTCCGCGCAGCCGACTTCCGCGCAGCCGGCTCCCGACGAGCCGACTCCGGCCCCGCCGGCTCACGCTCAGACGGGCGGCACGTCGCGTCGCCTGTCGGGGCTCAAGCGCTTCGGCGGCTTCCTCTTCGCGATCCTCGCCTTCTTCCTCTTCCGGGCGCTGACCGCCGACGACGGCACCCACGGCATCAAGACCGGCGAGTGCATCGCCTCGGTCGGGACCGACGACTTCAAGAAGGTCGACTGCGGGGACTCGACGTCGCTCGGCTCGGTCACCTTCATCGAGAAGAACGCCCCCACCGACGAGACGTCGGCGCTGGCCCTCTGCGCGAAGCACGACGCCGGCAACGCCTTCACGAGCGCCACCTCGGACGGTGGGGCCGGCACGATCATCTGCGTCGCCGACCCGAAGTAGGCGACGCACGAGCACGTCGACGAGGGGCGCCCGGCCATGGCGGGGCGCCCCTCTGTCATGCCATCCGTCAGGTAACTCTTGGTTATGCTGTTTTCCTCTAGCATCACCACACGGTATGATCGGGTCATGGCTGGAGCCCCGGAGAACGACCTGCTGACCACGATCCGCGCCAGCGTCATCGGTGACGACCAGGTAATGCACGGCCCCTACGGCCCGCGCCGCGTCACGTACGCGGACTACACCGCCTCGGGCCGCGGCCTGACCTTCATCGAGGACTTCATCCGCGACGAGGTGCTCCCCCGCTACGCCAACACCCACACCGAGAGCTCGGGCACCGGCCTGCAGACGACGCGTCTGCGCGAGGACGCCCGGCGCACCATCCGCGACGCCGTGGGTGGCGACGACGAGACGGTCGTCGTCTTCGCCGGCTCGGGCTGCACCGGAGCCATCGACAAGCTCGTCGGCATCCTCGGCCTGCGCGTCCCGTCGAACTTCGAGGACCGTTGGCACGCCAGCGATCTCGTGCCCGCCGACCAACGGCCCGTCATCTTCATCGGCCCCTACGAGCACCACTCCAACGAGGTGATGTGGCGCGAGTGCGTCGCCGACGTCGTCGTCATCCCGCAGGACCTCGACGGGCACGTCGACATCGAGGTGCTCCGCGAGCGCCTCGTCGAGCACGCCGACCGCCCGCTGCTCATCGGCTCCTTCTCGGCCGCGAGCAACGTCACCGGCATCGTCACCGACACCGACGCGATCTCCTCGCTCCTGCACGAGCACGGCGCGCTCGCGTTCTGGGACTACGCCGCAGCCGCGCCGTACGTCGACATCGAGATGTACGGCCGGGGTGGGCGGGGCGTCGCCGACCCGACGGCCTACAAGGACGCCGTCTTCCTCAGCCCGCACAAGTTCATCGGCGGCCCGAGCACGCCGGGCGTCCTCGTCGTGCGCCGCGACCTCATGACCAACCGGGTGCCCGACGTGCCCGGCGGCGGGACCGTCGCCTTCGTCAACCCCGACGCCCACGACTACCTCACCGACCCCGCGCACCGGGAGGAGGGCGGCACGCCCGCCATCATCGAGGCCATCCGCGCCGGGCTCGTCTTCAAGCTCAAGGAGGCCGTCGGCGTGGAGACCATCCGCGCCCGCGAGGACCGCTTCCTCCAGCGCGCGGTCGCTGCCTGGCGCGACGAACCGGCGATCGAGATCCTCGGCAACCTCGACGCCGAGCGTCTGTCGATCGTGTCGTTCGTCGTCCACGCCCAGGGCGAGCGCTACCTCCACCACAACTTCGTCGTCGCCGTGCTCAACGACCTCTTCGGCATCCAGGCCCGCGGCGGCTGCTCGTGCGCAGGGCCCTACGGCCACCACCTCCTCGGCATCGACCTCGAGCGCTCGCACGAGTTCGAGCGCGAGATCGGGCGCGGCTGCGAGGGCATCAAGCCGGGCTGGGTGCGCGTCAACTTCAACTACTTCATCTCCGACGTCGTCGCCGACTACGTCATCGAGGCCGTCCGCCTCGTGTCCCGTGACGGTTGGCGCCTGCTCGGCGACTACGACTTCGAGCCCGCGACGGGGATCTGGCGCCACCGGGAAGGCCCGGTCGAGCCCCCGCTCCGGCTGCACCAGGTGAGCTTCGAGCAGGGTCGCCTGACCTACCCCGCGCAGCTCGAGCGGGCCGGGGAGGACGCGCTCGCGGGACACCTCGCCGACGCGCGTGCGGTCCTCGCCGCCGCCACCCCCCAGCGATGCGACGAGGCGCACGTCAACGTCGACTTCGACCACCTCAGGTGGTTCGAGCTGCCCGTCAGCAGCGTCTCGCGCTGAGCGGGCGGCCGCCCGAGGTCAGGGGACGAGCACGAGCTTGCCGCCGGCGCGGCCGCTGTCGCTCAGGGCCTGCGCCGCGGACGCCTCGGCGAGCGGCAGCACGCGCGAGATGGTCGTCGTCACGGCACCGGACGCCCGCTGGGCCACGAGGTCGGCGAGCTCCTGCGCCGAACGCTCCGACGTGCCGCTGAAGGTGATGCCCGTGGTGAAGGCGGCCGGGTCGGCGATCGTGACGAGCCGGTCGGAGCCGCCGAGCAGCTCGACCGACTCGTCGAGCACGCCGGCGCCGCTCGCGTCGAACACGGCGTCCACCCCGTTCGGCGCCAGGGCCCGCACGCGCTCGAGCCAGCCGTCGCCGTACGTCGTCGGCGTGGCGCCGAGCGCGGCGACACGCTCCTGGTTGGCGGCCGAGGCCGTGCCGATGACGGTGGCACCGCCCGCGACGGCGAGCTGGGTCGCGACCTCGCCGACGACCCCACTGGCACCGTGCACGAGCAGGGTCTCGCCAGGCTGCACGCCGAGCAGGCGCAGGACGCGTCTGGACGTCTCGCCCGCGACGGGCAGCGACACGGCGACGGTGGCGTCGAGCGCGTCGGGCAGGACGGCATACGTGCTCAGCACGGCGAGCTCGGCGTAGGCGCCGCCCTCCGCGAAGCCGACGACGCGGTCGCCCACGGCGACGTCGGCGACCCCGTCCCCCAGCGCGTCGACGACTCCAGCCGCCTCGAGACCGAGCACGAGCGGGAACACCGTGTCCGGTGAGGCCATGAGGCCGCCGCGGGCCTTGCCGTCGGCGGGGTTGACCCCGACGGCCTCGACCCGGACCCGGACCTGGCCGGGGGCCGGCTGAGGGTCGGGCCGCTGCGCCTCGTGCAGCTCCTCGGGTCCGCCGAACCGGTCGATGACGATGGCCTTCATGGTGCCTCCTGCTGCCCGGGCCGCCCGGCGGGCGACGTCACCACGACAACGACGTGGACCGCTCGCGTATGCCGTCGCGTCCGGTCCCTGGGCAGAGCGACCGCCCAGCGACCACCGCCGTCACGGCGCCATCGTGGCGTACCCCGTCGAGTCGTGGACGGCGATGCCGGGGGTCCGTCGGAACCCCCGGCATGCCCGGCGGGGCAGGGGAATGCGTCAGAGACGGGGGTCGACCGGCTCCGACTCGAGGGCGAGCACGGCGAAGACGGGCTCGTGGACGCGCCACAGCGGCTCACCCCGGGCCAGTCGCTCCAGGGACTCGAGCCCGAGCGCGTACTCGCGCAGGGCGAGGGACCGCTTGTGCCCGAGGTTGCGCTCCCGGAGCCGCTCGAGGTGCTGCGGCAGCGTGTAGTCGGGCCCGTAGATGATGCGGAGGTACTCCCGACCGCGCACCTTGAGGCCCGGTTGCACGAGACCCGACCGGGTGCGCAGCAGGCCGGCGGCCGGCTTGACCACCATGCCCTCGCCACCCGAGGCGGTGAGCTCCTCCCACCACCGCACCCCGGCCGCGACCGACGCCGGGTCGCCGGTGTCGACGACGAGACGGCGCGTCGTGCGGAAGGTCTGCGCGTCGGCCTCGACGAGGCGGTCGATGCGCTCGAGGTGCCACCGGTGCCCGCGGTCGTGCCACGTGCTGCCCTCGCCCGCGAGCAGCTGGAAGGGTGCGAGCTGCACGCCGTCGAGACCGTCGACATCCCAGCAGTACCGGCGGTATGCCGCCGTGAACGCCTCGGCGTTGGCCCGCCGCGCCGTGGTGCGACCGAGCAGGTCGGCGACGTCGAGACCGCGGCCGGCGGCCCGCTCGAGCACGTCGACGGCGGCGGGCAACGCGGCGCGGGCCGCAGCGCCGACGGAGGCGTACTGCTCGCGCAGCAGCACGTCGGCCTTGAGCGACCACGGCAGCAGCTCTGCGTCGAGCAGCAGCCAGTCGGTGCCGAGCTCGTCCCACAGGCCGGCCTCCCCGACGGCCGTGCGCACCCGCCCGAGCAGGGACTCCGTGAGCGGGCCGTCGAGGAAGGACCGACCCGTACGCGTGTGCACGACCCCGGTCTCGCCCGCCGGGGCCCCGAAGCGCCGCGCGGCCGTGGCGGCGTCGCGGCACACGAGCACGACGGCCCGCGAGCCCATGTGTTTCTCCTCGCACACGACCTCTCCGACGCCGGCCTGGGCGTAGGCGCCGAAGGCCTCGTCAGGGTGCTCGAGCACGTCGGGGCGGCGCGACGTCGCGACCGGCGCCATGGTCGGCGGGAGGTAACCGAGCCAGCGCGGGTGCACGGCGAAACGGCTCATCACCTCGAGCGCGCCGGCGGCGTTCTCGCCGCGGATCGAGATCCGCCCGTGGTGGGCCGTCTCGACGACACGGCGCCCGAGGACGTCCGTGAGGTCGAGGTCGTCGTCGCCACGGGCCTGCCCGGCGCGGGTGTCGCCCGCTGCGTCCGTGCTCCCGCCGGCGACCGGGAAGGGCTTGGACGGCGCGTACCAGACCTGCTCGGCGGCGACCTGCACGACCTCCTTCTCCGGGTAACGCAGGGCGGTGAGATGACCTCCGAAGGCACATCCGGTGTCGAGGCACATCGTGTTGTTGACCCACTCGGGGTCGGGTGTCGGCGTGTGGCCGTAGAGCACCATGGCCCGGCCTCGGTAGTCGCGCGCCCACGGGTAGCGGACGGGCAGCCCGAACTCGTCGGTCTCCCCCGTCGTGTCGCCGTAGAGGGCGAAGGACCGGACCCGCCCGGAGGCGCGCCCGTGGTAGGCCTCCTTGAGCCCCGCGTGGGCGACGACGAGCCGGCCGTCGTCGAGCACGAGGTGCGACACGAGGCCGTAGCACCAGTCGCGCACGGCCGCGCGGAACTCGGCGGGCTCCTGCTCGAGCTGCGCGAGCGTCGTCTCGAGCCCGTGGCTCACCTGGACCCGGGCGCCGTCCAGCGCCCGGACGAGCTTGTGCTCGTGGTTGCCCGGGACCGCGAGCGCGTGCCCCGACGCCGTCATGCCCATGGCGAGGCGCAGCACCCCCGGGGTGTCGGGACCCCGGTCGACGAGGTCGCCGACGAACACGGCGCGACGGCCCTCGGGGTGCTCGGCGTCGACGGCTCGCCCCTCGTCGTCGCGGACCAGCGCGTAGCCGAGCCGGTCGAGCAGCTGCTCCAGCTCGACCCGGCAACCGTGCACGTCACCGATGACGTCGAACGGGCCGTGCTCGTCGCGCCGGTCGTTGAGCAGTCGCTCGCGGATCACCTCGACCGAGGCGATCTCGTCGACGCCGTTCAGGACGTGGACCTTGCGGAAGCCCTCTCTCCCAAGGCCTTTCAGTGACCGGCGGAGCTGGTCGTGGTGCCGTTTGACGACATGGGCACCGAAGTCGCGGTCGGGCCGTTCACGGTTGCGCTCGACGGCGACGGACACCGGCACGTCGAGGACGACGGCGACGGGCAGCACGTCGTGCGCCTTGGCGAGCTCGACGAGCTGGCGCCGCGCGTCCTTCGAGACGTTGGTCGCGTCGACGACCGTGAGCCGTCCGGCGGCGAGTCGCTTGCCGGCGATGTAGGCGAGCACGTCGAAGGCGTCCTTCGAGGCCGCCTGGTCGTTCTCGTCGTCGGACACGAGCCCGCGGCAGAGGTCGCTCGAGATGACCTCGAAGCGGCCGAAGTGCTGGGCCGCGAACGTCGACTTGCCCGACCCGGACGCACCGACGAGGGCGACGAGGGCGAGCTCGGGGATCGCGATCGTCGTCATGCCGCACCACCTTCCGCCGTCGCGTGGGCGGGACCGTCCCGGCGGAGGTCCACGCGTCGGAAGAGCGCGAGCTGGGTCGGTGACCCGAGCTCCGGGTCGTTCTCGCCCACGGGACGCAGCTCGACGGCATACCCGTGGGTCTCGGCGACGGCCGTGGCCCACTGCCCGAACTCGGTGCGGGTCCACTCGAACCGGTGGTCGAGGTGGCGCATCGCGCCGGCCGCGAGACGCTCGTAGCGCACGTTGAACTCGGCGTTCGGAGTGGTCACGACGACCGACGCCGGGCGCGCGTGGCCGAAGACGCTGCGCTCGAGGGCCGGCAGCCGGTCGGGGTCGAGGTGCTCGACCACCTCCATGAGGACGATGGCGTCGAAGCCCTCGAGCGCGCGGTCGCGGTAGGTGGCCGACGACTGGCGCAGGGTCAGGCGAGCACGGACGCTGTCGGGCATCCGCTCCAGCGCCAGACGCCGCTCGGCACGCTCGAGGGCACCGGCGGCGACGTCGACGCCGACGACCTCGGTGAACGCGGGATCGGCCAGCAGCTCGCGCAACAGCGCGCCCTCGCCGCAGCCGAGGTCGACGACGCGGTGCGAGGCCGTGTCGCGCAGGGCGGCGAGGACGGCGGCGGACCGGAGCCGGACGAGCGGGGTCGCCGACTCGACCTCGTCACCTACGACGGTGGGCTCGGGCTGCTGCGACTCGGCGGCGACGTCGTCGAGCGCGTCGAGGCGCTCGGTGGCCTCCGCGACGAACACGCCCTGGTGCTTGAGGTAGCGGCGGGTGACGAGGTCGCGCTCCGGGTGGCTGGCGAGCCAGGCGCCCGCGTTCCGGACGAGCTTGTCGACCTCGTCGGTGCTGACCCAGTAGTGCTTCGCGCCGTCGAGCACCGGCAGGAGGACGTAGAGGTGGCTCAGGGCGTCGGCGAGCGGCAGCGTGCCCGTCAGCGTCACGTCGGCGTAGCGCGAGTCGCCCCACCGCGGCACCTCGGGGTCGAGGGCGACGGCGTCGGCCCGGACCTGCCAGCCGATCGGTGCGAAGAGTCGCTCGACGAGCTCGACGCCCCCCGAGCAGGGCAGCGCGGGCACGGTGACCGTGAGCGGCAGGGCGACGCCCTCCAGGTCGGGCCGGGCCGGGCAGCGGCCCTTGAGCGCCGTGCCCCACACCTTGCCGAGCGCCACCGCGAGCATCGACGACGCGGCATACGGCCGGTCGTTGACGTACTGCGCGAGGGCGAAGCCGTCGCCGCCGAAGCGCTTGCCCCGGACGATGCCGACGGGGTCGACCTCGAGCAGCAACGCTGCCGTGCACCGCTGCTCGTCCGACTCGGGGTAGAAGACGTGGGCCGTGCCGACCGGCAGCTCGAAGGACTGCACGCGGTCCGGGTGCTTGTGCAGCAGGTAGCCCAGGTCGCTCGCGACCGTGGTCCGGGTCGCCGTCGTCGTGATGGTCAGCAGCACGCGCTCATTGTGCACGCCACGAGAGGGGAGGTCGGGCGACGCGCGCGTCTGCAGAGGATGAGCCGTCCTCGTCGCAGGACCGCGGTGATCGGGCATGCTGGGCGCATGAACGGGCCCCTCCTTCTCGCGGGCGACCGCCTTGCCGAGCTGGCGCTGGCGCCGCTGACCTATGCCGAGGTGGGCGCGAGCCTGCGCAAGGGGCCCCTCCCGGCCGGCTACGGGCACCTGCGACGGCGCGCCGTCGTGGGCCAGGGCACGGATGCCTTCGACCGTGCGTCGGAGGCGCTGCTCGGCTGGGCCGTCCAGCGCGGCGCCGGCGTACGCGTGGTCGCATCGAGCCCAGTCGTGCTGCCCGCCGTCGTCGCCGATCTGCGCCTCGGCCCGGGGCCGCTGTCCCTCCGGGCACCCGTACGCGTCGTCGACGTCGTCGAGGGACCGCGGCGCCGCGGCTTCGCCTACGGCACGCTGCCGGGTCACCCGGAGGCCGGCGAGGAGTCGTTCGTCGTGTCGCTCGGGGAGGACGGCGCCGTCACGTTCACGGTGCGCGCCTTCTCGCGCCCGGACGGCGCCCTGACGCGCCTCAGCGGCCCCGTCGGCCGCCGGGCCCAGCGGCTCGTCGCAGGTCGCTACCTGAGGTCCCTGGAAGCGCTGGTCCGGGCGTCCTGAACCACGCGTCGCGCCGCGCGCCCGCGGAGGGGCGCCGGCAGCCTGTGGCGGACCCTCAGTGCAGGAACGTCTTGGCCGCGACCATGACGACGCCCAGGAGCGCTGCAGCGAGCGACTCCCGGGCGGCCGTGCCCGGGCTCGAACCGACGGCGCGCGCCCCCAGGTAGCCCACCGCACCGAGCTCGACGACGGTGAGCCACAGGGCGAGGTTCACCGCGAGCGCGGTGTCGGCGCCGAGCAGGGTCGCCACGAGCACGACCACGAAGGCGGGCACACCCCCGAGGAGCACCCGGGACTCGTGGCGCACCGCGGCGACCATCCGCCGGGGCAACGGCGACCCGGCGTGGATGAACTGGTCGGAGAAGGCGCGCACGTAGACGTCGGCGAGCCAGTAGACGACGAGGACGAAGACCGCCGCGACGACGACGCGCCCCGTCGACGGTGCGTGGTTCGCGGTCGCGCTCATGACGGCGCCGGTGATGATGGCGCCGTAGAGCAGTCCAGCCGGGTTGCCCCGGGCGATGAGTCGCGTGGCCCGTTCCCGGGCTGTCTCCTCCACCACGGTGCCCCCCTCGGCGGGCGCCACCGGACGCGGCGCCTCGGGCCCAGCCTCCCGCGACGGCAGGTCGTTGCGCCAGTGGCTCCGTCCGGAGAACGACGAAGGGCCCCAGATCTCTCTGGGGCCCTTCGTGTCGCTGACGCGATCAGTAGCGGGGGCAGGATTTGAACCTGCGACCTCCGGGTTATGAGCCCGGCGAGCTACCGAGCTGCTCCACCCCGCGTCGGCAAGAGCAACGTTACGCGAAACCTCGCGCAGGACCAAATCGAGGCCCCGTCGTGCACGGATCAAGCGCCGTCGACACCGGAACGACCTGTGGCAGCACGCGATTCGCGTGCTGCCACAGGTCGTGATCGAGTTCGGTCGCTCAGGGTGTCGCTGTCGGCGCCGACCGCGGTGAGGCCTCGACCGCGCGCGTCAGCGCCTCCTTGAGCTTGGCCTGCGCCTGGCCGTAGGCGGCGAAGTCACCCCGCTTGAGGGCAGCCTCGCCCTCGACGTAGGCCGCCTGGGCGTCCTTGAGCGCCTTCGACAGCGCCGCCGCGTCCGGGCTCCCGGGCGTCGCGGTCGACGACGGCGTCGGCGTGGGCGTGGCCGTGCTGCCCGGCGTCGGCGTCGGCGTCGGGGTCGGAGTCGTGCCCGTGCCGGTGTCACCCGCCTGCGCGCCCGACGACCCACCGAAGAGGTCGTTGAGAGCCGCATCGAGCGACCCGGCCCAGGCGATCTTGTCGCCGAAGGCGACCGCGACGGCCGAGAGACGCGGGTAGGTGCCCGAGCCGCTCGACCTGGCCTGCACGTAGATCGGCTGGACGTAGAGCAGTCCCCCACCGACCGGGAGGGTCAGCTGGTTGCCGAAGATGACGCTGGCCCCGGTCGACGACGTCGTCGAGATGAACTGCGCGAGGGTCAGCTGGCGACCGAGCGACGCGTCGTTGGAGGTGACGGTCGAGGTCCGCATGTCGTTGTAGACCTGACCCGGACCGTTGACCGACCCACCGGTCGTCTCGAGCAGGCGCATCTTGCCGTAAGCCGGCGACTTCTTGCCGTCCTGGGTGCCCGCGTCGCCGTCCACCGCGAGGAAGCCGGAGAGCACGTTGCGGTCACCGGTCGGCATGAACGTCGACGTCAGCGAGAACGCCGGGCTCGACTGGTCGGGCATCGCGAGCGAGAGGTAGTACGGCGGCTGGAGCAGGTTGTCGGCCGGCTGCGTCGGGTCGTCGGGCACGCGCCAGAAGTTCTGGCCGCCGTAGAACGACGCGGCGTCCTGGTCGTGGTACTTCTCCAACAGCGTGCGCTGCACCTTGAAGAGGTCCTCCGGGTAGCGCAGGTGCGCCATGAGCGAGCCGTTGATGTCGCTGAGCGGCTTGACCGTGCCCGGGAAGATCGACATCCACGCCTTGAGCACCGGGTCCTGCTCGTCCCACTGGTACAGCGTCACCGTGCCGTCGTAGGCGTCCACCGTCGCCTTGACGGAGTTGCGGACGTAGTTGACCTGGCCGGCCTGCACGGCACGCACCGAGTTGCGGGTGCTCGTCACGGCGTCCTCGGTCGCCGTGTCGAGCGTCGTCGTCTGGGAGTACGGGTAGTTCGCCGACGTCGTGTAGCCGTCGAGGATCCACTGGACCCGACCGTCGACGACCGCGGGGTAGGCGTTGCCGTCGAGCGTCAGCCACGGCGCGACCCGCTGCACGCGCTCACGCGGCGTGCGGTGGTCGAGGACGCGCGAGTCGTTGGTCACCGCGTCGGAGAGGAGGAAGTTGATCTCGCGGTACTTCACGGCATACGCGAGCCGCCTGAGGGCGTCGAGCTGCACGCCACCGGCTCCGGCGTACGTGTAGTTGATCTGCCCGGTGCCCTGCGGGTCCGGGTAGTCGAACTCCTGCTTGTTGCCGCCGACGACGGAGTACTCCGGCGAGTTCTCACCGAAGTAGATGCGCGGCTCGTACTTCCCGAGGGCTCCCTCGGTGCCGATCTGGGACTCGATGAAGGTCGGTCGACCGTCGGCCTCACGGGTGTTGCCCTTGGCCGCGACGACGCCGTAGCCGTGGGTGTAGACGGTGTGGTCGTTGAGCCAGTTGCGCTGGCCGTCGGGAACGCCGCTGAGGTCGAGCTCGCGGGCCGCGATGACGGTGTCCTGGGACTTCCCGTCGATCTGGTAGCGGTCGACGTCGAGCACGTCGGCGAACTGGTAGTAGCCCTTGCTCGCCTCGAGCTGCTTGAACGTCGGGCCGACGACGTTGGGGTCGATGAGGCGGATGCCCGGCACCGTGGCCGCGTCGCCACGCAGCTGACCGGGCGCCGCGACGGTCTTCGTGTCGTAGGAGTCCACCTTGATGTCACTGAAGCCGTAGGCCGCCCGTGTGGCGTTGATGTTGCGCTGGATGTACGGGACCTCGAGGGACTTCTCCGAGGGGCGCACCTTGAGCGACTGCACGAGGGCCGGGTAGATGCCGCCGACCGCGACCACGATGACCGCGAGCACCGCGACGCCGACGAGTGGAAGGCGCCACGAGCGCGTCCAGATCGTCGTGAGGAACATGATCGCGCACATGACGGCGGCGAGCGCGAGGATGCCCTTCGTCGGGATGATCGCGTGCGACTCGGTGTACTGGATGCCGGTGATCTTCGTCGACTGCGCGGTCGCGAGGTTGTAGCGGTCGACCCAGAAGGCGACGGCGCGCACGAGCACGAGGGCGGCCGCGATGACCGACAGGTGCACGCGGGCGGCCTGGGTCGAGCGCATCTTGTTGCCGGCGACGATGCCGCCGTAGAGGTAGTGCGTGAACGCAGCCGTGATGAAGCCGATGACGAGGATCATCGTCAGGAACGCGACGACGAAGTTGATCCACGGCAGGTCGAAGACGAAGAAACCGATGTCGAGGCCGAACTCGGGGTCGGTGGTGCCGAACGGGCTGCCGTTGCGCCACAGCAGGAAGGTGTCCCACTGCGTCGCTGCCGACAGACCGGCGAAGAGACCGACCGCGAGCGGTGCCGCGATCGTCGCGGTGCGACGCATCGGCTCGACGAGCTGGCGGTAGTGCTCCATGGCCTGCGTGTCGGGCGACGGGGCGTAGATCGGGCGGTTGCGGAACGCGAAGTGGATGCTCGACCACACCATCGCCGCCGTGAGCAGGCCACCGACGAGACCGAGCAGGAGCTTGGTGACGATCTGGGTGCTGAAGACGCCCGCGAAGCCGACCGACTGGTACCACAGCACCTCGGTCCAGAACTGCGCCGCGATGGCGATGACCACGAGCAGCGCGGCCGCCACGACCAGAGAGGTGACGAGCGGGCGTCGGGTGGGCGGCAGCGTGGCCGCGTCGGGGCGTCGGGGCGGGCCCGAGTCGTCGTCGTTGAAGTTGCCCGGCGGGGGGCCGAAGTTGCTGTCGCTCACGTGGAGTGCCTTGGGTGCTGGGGCGGGCAGGTGGTCGGGCGGACCCGTGGGCAGCCTCCTGAGGCCGCCTGCGGCAACCATAACCCGCGCTCGTGCGGCACCCGCGGCGCGATACCGCAACGTGACCGGCACGAGACCCCGAGCGTCGACGGCGTACGCGTCAGGCTCGTCCCGAGCCCGGCGCCCGGTCCGCGCCGGGTCCGCGCCGGCCACCCCACGGCATACGGCAGCATGGGGGCGTGAACGCGCAGCCCGTCATCGACCCACTCGCCATCGCCGCCCTCGACACCGAGCGGCACGTCGCGGCCTCCGGCTGGGACCAGCCCGCGCGGCTCTTCGCGCTCGTGCGCACGGCCGACCTGCTCGAGCGCGAGCCGCAGCTGCGCGACCAGATGGGACCCTCCGACCTCGCCGACGGCGCCCTGACCGCCATCGAGCAGGAGGGTCTGCCCACGACGAGCTCGCTCGAGACGCTGCTCGGCCGGCTCGCCTGGCCCGACGAGGTCGACGGCTGCGCCTTCGCCATCGAGCGCATGGTCGTTCCGCCGGAGGCCGAGCGCGAGCTGCCTTCCCGGGACGACGACGCCGTCGACCACCTCGCGGCCCACCCGGACCGCAAGGACGTGCGGCTCGTCGTGGCGGTCCTGCGCGACGGCACCTCGATCTGCCTGCTGCGCCAGCGCGACCACGACTCGGACGACGCCGTCGCGACCGGCAAGGACATCGCCCCGGGTCTCGTCGAGGCCCTCAAGGCGACCTTCGAGGACTGACCGCCGGAGCGCGGCCCGCTCCTGCGTCGTCAGCAGCGGGGCAGCGAGCCCGTCTGGCCCTTGGCGATGGCCTCGACCGCGGTGCGGGCCTCGTCGAACGTGCCCACCTTGAAGACCTCGAGCCCGTCGGGCACGTGCCCGACCACCTCGGTGCAGTTGTCGGCCGGGGCGAGGAAGTAGGCGGCGCCGTCCGACCTGGCACCGGCGAGCTTCTGGCGGATGCCGCCGATGGGGCCGACCTTGCCCTCGTCGTCGATCGTGCCGGTGCCGGCGATCTGGCGACCCCCGGCCAGCGGGCCCGGCGTCAGCTTGTCGTAGATGCCGAGGGAGAACATCAGTCCCGCGGACGGACCGCCGATGGCGCCGGCGTCGATGGTCACCGTGGCAGGGAAGTCGTGGTCGAGCCCGAGCAGGACCCCGAGGGCCGTGCGGCCACCCTGGCCCTCGACGGTCGGGACGTCGACCGTCACCTCCTTGCCGGCGCGCGTGACCGCGAGGGAGACGCTGTCTCCGGGCTTCGTCTTCTGGAGGGTGTCGCGCAGGGCCTGCGTCGTCGTCACGGGCTCGCCGTCGATGCTGTCGAGACGGTCGCCGACCTTGAGCAGGCCCTTGGCCTTCGACGAGTCGGTGATGCCGGCGATGGCGACGTGGGTCGGCACGTCCTTGCCGATCGCGCGCAGCGCGACGGCCGTGGCCTCCTCCTGGGAGCCCTCCATCTGGACGGCGTTCTCCTCGGCCACCTGCTCCTGGGTGACCTGCGGGTCGAAGACGTCGTCGACCGGGAAGACGTCGCGGGCGGGGTCGACCCATGCCTGCAGGATGTCCCACGCGTCGACGGGGTAGCCCGGCCCGCCCTCGACGCGCACCGTCGTGAAGCGCAGGGCTCCGTCGGTCGGATAGGTGGGCAAACCCGAGATCGCGATGATCGGCTTGTTCTGGGCGCCGGACGTGCCGAGGGTGTCCTGCGTCGGCCCGGGGCTCATGACGGCATACGGCAGGTGGACGACCGAGCCGACGACCATCAGGACGAGGAAGACGAAGAACGCCGCCAGGACCGCCTTGTTGCCGCGGGTGAGCCTGCCGGTGTCCTCGGCCTCGAGCACCTCGGCACGGGTCGGCAGGTCGGTACCGGTGGGCTGCTCCGGCACGCGCTTGATCGTCCTCACGGCAGCCCGACCCACTCGTCGGCGCCGTCGGCGAAGCGTTGGTGCTTCCAGATCGGGATCGTCGCCTTGAACTCGTCGATGAGCTCGCGGCAGACGTCGAACGCCTCGCCGCGGTGCTCGGCGCTGACACCGACGACCACCGCGACGTCGCCGACCTCGAGGTGGCCCACCCGGTGGACGACGGCCAGGCGCACGGAGCGTCCGTCGGCCGCGAGACGCTCGGCGAGCGCACGGGCCGCCTCGGCCGCCTGCGGGTGCGCCGAGTAGTCGAGGGCGGCCACCGTCTTGTCCGCGGTCTCCACGGCGACTTCGCCCGCCGGCCCGTCGTGGTCGCGCACCGTGCCGACGAAGAGGCAGACGCCGCCGGCCCTGGGCGAGGAGACGCTCGTGAGCACCTCGTCGACCGACAGAGGTGTCTCACGGATCTCGGCAAGGGTGACCGTCACGCCCGCAATCGTATGCCGCCGCGCGGGCCCCCGCGTCCCGCGCCCGCGGCCGCGCCCGTGCACGTGCCCGGGGCGGGGAACCAACGAGGTCGATCCGTGGTTGTCTTGGTGTACGGCCAGACGGCCGGCACGAGATCCGTTCGAGTGGGGATGAGCAGGCATGGCCGACGACCGTGGACGCGGTGACGACAACCACAGCGACAAGGACGACGTGTCCGGCGAGGACCAGGGCGAGGCGGGCCAGCAGGACGCCGCCGGCCAGCCTGGCGACACCGCCGGTCAGCCTGGCGACCAGCCCGGTGACGCCGGCGACCAGGTCGGCCCACCGGACGCAGGTCGGGCGCCCGGCGAGTCCCCCTTCGGCCTGCCGCTGAACCGCCCCGGCGGCGGCTCCCCCGGCTCAGGAGCCGGACCGGTCGGCTTCGGCAGCGGCTTCGGGGGCGGCTTCGGTGAGGGCTTCCCCGGCCTGCCGGACCTGGGCGGGATGGACCCGTCCGACCTCGGGGCCATGCTCGAGAAGGTGCTCGGCGAGGCCGCCGACAACCCCGAGCTCGCCGAGGCCATGAAGAGCATGGGCGTCGACCCCCGCGACCCGGCCACGCAGGCCGCGATGCGTGCCCAGCTCGGCACCTTCATGGCTGCCCAGGACTCCCCGACCGGCTCACGCGACCTGGCGACCGAGGTCGCCCGCCGTCACGTGATGGCCGCGCAGGGCAACGACGTGCACGACGAGGCCGCCGCACGGGCGGTCGCCGACGCGGTCGCCGTGGCGACCCTGTGGCTCGACGAGCAGACGACACTGGCCTCCCCCGCCTGGCGTGCGACCGGCCTGAGCCGCGCCGAGTGGGTCGAGGCGACGATGCCGCGCTGGTTCGAGCTCATCGAGCCCGTCTCCGACGGCGTCACGGCCGCGACGTCCGACGCCATGCGCAAGCAGGTCGGCGAGCTCGGCCCGGAGGCCTTCGGCGAGTCCCTGCCCGAGGGGCTGCCGGAGGGCTTCGACCCGCGGCAGATGGTCGAGCAGTGGGCGCCGATGCTCGGCAACCTCAGCCGCCAGATGTTCTCGGCCCAGCTCGGCCAGGCCGTCGGCACGCTCGCCACCGAGGTCGTGACCGGCACCGAGGTCGGCCTCCCCCTCACCGAGCCGGGCGTCGTCGCCCTGCTTCCCGGCAACGTCGCCGAGCTCGCCGAGTCGCTCGAGATCGACATCGCGCAGGTCCGTCTCTACCTCGCGGTGCGCGAGGCGGCCCGCGTCCGCCTCTTCTCCGAGGTGCCGTGGCTCGGGCCGCAGCTGCTCTCGGCCGTCTCCGACTACGCCCGCAACATCACGATCGACACCGACGCCATCGAGTCGGCTCTGTCGACGATCGACCCCTCGGACCCCGAGGCGCTGCGCACCGCCCTGCAGGGCAACCTCTTCCGGCCGCAGCCCACCCCTGCCCAGCGCGCGGCGCTCGACCGGCTCGAGACGCTCCTCGCCCTGGCCGAGGGCTGGGTCGACCACGTGACCGACCGCACGACGGCCCGGCACCTGCCGCTGTCGGCGGCCCTGGCCGAGACGATCCGCCGACGACGCGTGGGCGGAGCGGCTCAGAAGACGTTCGCCGGGCTCGTCGGGCTCGAGCTGCGCCCGCGCCGGCTGCGCGACGCCGCGAACCTCTGGGCTGCGCTCGAGAGCGCCGGCGGCGCGACCCTGCGTGACGGCCGCTGGGCCCACCCGGACCTCGCCCCCACCTCGGCCGACCTCGACGACCCGATCGGCTACGTCGAGCGGGCCACGGGCACCTCCTCGACGGGCGCGCTGCCCGAGGGCGGTGACAACCTGGGCGCCGACCTCGACTCCGTGCTTCAGGGCATCCTCGAGGAGGCCGACCGCGAGCGCGGCACCGACACCGGCACTGGGACCGGCACCGGCACGGCCGCCGGGGACGACGACGGCGACACCGGCGGCGACGGCGACACCGGCGCCGGCCCTCAGCGGTGACGGGGGCGCACCGCCCTTCAGCGCAGGCGGGCCCGCACGGGTCCCTCGGGCCCCTTGCCGGGCCGGACGGGGTCGCCTGGCGCCGACTGCACGACGACGCCCTCGCTCGGCTGGAGTCATGGGTGGCACCCGACGAGCAGCAGGAGCGCCTGCGCACGGAGTTCCTCGACCACCTCCGCGCTCATCCGGACGCGATGAGCAAGGCCGGACCGCCGGCACACCTGACGGGAAGCGTCATCGTGCTCGACGACGACGGCGACGCCGCGCTGCTGACCCTGCACCGCCGGGCCCTGGCCTGGTTCCAGTTCGGCGGACACTTCGAGCCGGGCGACGCGACGGTGTGGCACGCGGCCACTCGTGAGGCGCGTGAGGAGTCGGGCATTGCGGACATCACGGCCTTTCCGGAGATCGCGCAGCTCGATCGACACATTCTTTCCGGGAATTTCGGCACGTGCCGTGAGCACCTCGACATCCGTTTCGCGGCGCGTACTCCGAGGTCGACCGAGTCGGCCGTCAGCACCGAGTCGATCGACGTCCGGTGGTGGCCGGTGGACGCCCTTCCGGAGGGGACGCGAGAGGACCTGCGCCCCCTCGTGGACGCCGGCCTGAGACTGCACCGGCGCTGACCGACGGGGCCGCCGCGCGGGACGTCACGGCATACGTCGGCCGTCTGCCGTCAGGCGGAGCGCGGGGTGGCGTTCACTCGTCACTGAGGCCGAGGCCGGCGGCAGCGGAGACGCCCTGGAGGTAGCCGCGGGCGCGCTCGAGACGCGGGTAGCCCTGCAGCAGGGCCCAGAACTCCGCGCCGTGCCCCGGCTGCAGCAGGTGGGCCAGCTCGTGGAGCAGGACGTAGTCGACGACCCAGCTCGGCATGCCACGGAGCTTGTCGGACAAGCGAATCGAGCCCTCGGCCGGAGTGCACGACCCCCAGCGGGAGTTCTGGTTGGAGACCCAGCGCACGCTCGCGGGAACGGCCCGTCCGCCCAGGTGGTCGCGCGACAGGGCGAGCGCGCGCTGCTCGAGGTCGCCGTCGCTGCGCTGGCGGCGCTGCTCGGACGCGGCCACCCGCGCCACCATGGTGCGCACCCACTCCCCCTCCTCGGCGCGGCTCATCCGCGCCGGGACGAGGACGACGAGGCGACCCTCCTGGCGGTAGGCCGACACGGTGCGGCGACGCTTGGCGCTGCGGCGGACCTCGACGGTCACCCCGTCGACCACCGTGTGCACCACCTCACGTCGCACCGTCGCCATGAGGGCAGGGTAGGCCAGCGCGGGGACAACGGTCCGGAGCACGGCCCCGACACGGCCGCGCTCGCGCGTCATACCTCATCGCGGACGGGCGCGCCAAGCGGGGATGAGCATGATTTCGTGCTCAGCGTGCTCTAGGGTTGAACGAGTCGAGGCACCCGTCGGATGGGTGCCATCTACAAGGAGACATCAATGGCTGACGAGACCTACAAGGGCGAGTTCTACTGCGTGAAGTGCAAGGAGAAGCGCGAGGCCGAGGGCAAGGTTGTCGTTTCTGACAACGGTCGCCGCATGGCCAAGGGACAGTGCCCCGTCTGTGGCACGAACCTGAACCGCATTCTGGGCAAGGCCTGACCAGGTCGCGGCGGCGTCGCTGACGCCGCAGATCGAGGGGGCGGGACCACACGGTCCCGCCCCCTCGCGCGTACCCACCGCGAACCGCCCCCGGCAGACTCACGCCTCCCCAGGCTCGACCGGAGGTCTGGGGTCCTCGGTCCCGGCCTGACGGGGCTGTGGACGACGACCACGGCCGCACCCGGGCGGCTGCGAGCCTGACGACCGAGGGTGGCGCACGCTGGTGGCGCCACCGGGTCTGGAGGTCCGATGTCCGCTGCTGAGGTCCCACCCCACCCCCGCGTGCCCGTGTGGCTGCGTCCGATGACGAGACGACGCGGGGAGGTCCAGTTCGGCGTGCTCCCGGGCGGTCCTGTCGTCACGGGGGTCAGCGACACCGAGGCCGACCTGCTCGGCCGCCTCGACGGCGCCCTCCCCCTCCTCTCGACCGAGCGCGTGGCGGCCGACGCGGGAATCCCTCCTGCACGATGGCGTGCCCTGCTCGAGCTCGTCGCCGAGCTCGGCGTGCTCACCGACCGGCTCCCGGCGGGGACGTCGCTGTCCGGAGCCGCGACCACAGCACGCGTCAGCGCCCGCGGGCGGGTCGTCGTCGACGGCTGTGGCCACGTCGCCACCGACATCGCCGAGGCCGTGGCGCACACCGGCGCCACCGTCGTGCACGGCCGGACCGCGGTCGACCGAGCGGTCGCCGCCCCGCTCCGCCCACGACCAGACCTCGTCGTCCTCGTGGGGTCGCCTGTCGTCGACCCTCGTCGAGGCGACCTCTGGCTGCGTCACGGCATCCCGCACCTGCCCGTGGCTCCGGCCGGGCCGCGTACGGTGATCGGTCCCCTCGTGGACGGCTCCCCCGGCGCCCCGTGCCTCTGGTGCCTCGACCGACACCGGGCCGACCGCGACGACGCATGGCCGACGCTGATGAGCCAGGCGA
Source organism: Terracoccus sp. 273MFTsu3.1 (assembly GCF_000383675.1). Lineage (GTDB taxonomy): Bacteria > Actinomycetota > Actinomycetes > Actinomycetales > Dermatophilaceae > Terrabacter. Next base: position 573,607 of record NZ_KB911821.1, read on the forward strand.
CGCCGACACGGGCTCTCACGCCGGCCGGGTCGCCCGAGGGCGAGCACGACGGTCTCGCTCCGGGCCTGTCCCATCTCGTCGTCGGCAGCGTGACCCTCCTCGTCAACGGGGTCCTCGAGGGCCACCCTCCCCCGCCCGGGGTCTCGGTCGAGGTGAGCCCGCCGTGGCCGCGGATGGACCACCGACGCTGGCCGACGCACCCGCTCTGCCCGGCGCACCCCTCCCCGGGCGGCACGAGCGACCCGGCCGGCCCCGTCGGCCCCGTCGGCGCATGGCCGGGCACCGGAGGCGCGTCGCTCCGTCGCGGGGCGTGACCCGACTCCCAGCGCAACGCTGGACAGATGGTCTGACGTACCCGCCCTGGCGGGTACACATAGAGTCGAGGGTGGGGCTCGACCCGCCGCCGCGTGATGCTGTCTCGTTCACCGGCGCCGGGCCGACCGCTCGCGCCCGCACGACCGTCGACCCGCCCGAGGAGGTGCGCCGTGACCGACCTGCCACGCAAGGCCGTCGTACGCTCGGCCAAGCTCGCCTCGGTGCCGCTCGGTTTCGCCGGCAGGACCGCCCTCGGCCTCGGCAAACGGCTCGGCGGTCGCCCCGCGGAGATCGTGGCAGCCGAGCTGCAGGCCCGGACGGCGCAGCAGCTCTTCCAGGTCCTCGGCGAGCTCAAGGGCGGCGCCATGAAGTTCGGACAGGCGCTCTCGATCTTCGAGGCCGCGCTGCCCGAGGACCTCGCCGTGCACTACCGGACCATGCTGACGAAGCTGCAGGACAGCGCCCCACCGATGCCGACGACCTCCGTGCACGGCGTGCTCCGCGCCCAGATGGGCACACGGTGGCGCAGCAGGTTCGAGTCCTTCGACGACCACCCCGTGGCCTCCGCGTCCATCGGGCAGGTGCACCGGGCCGTCTGGAAGGACGGTCGCGACGTCGCGGTGAAGATCCAGTACCCCGGCGCCGGCGCCGCACTGATGAGCGACATCCGCCAGATCAGCCGGGTCGCCAAGGTCGCAGCGAGCTGGGTGCCCGGCATCGAGCTCGGTCCGATCCTCGACGAGCTGCGCGACCGGATGGCGGAGGAGCTCGACTACCGCCTCGAGGCCGAGTCCCAGGCCACCTTCGCGGCCGCCTTCGACGGCGACCCGGACTTCGCCGTGCCGCACGTCGTCGACGGCCGTGAGCACGTCATCGTCTCGGAGTGGCTCGAGGGGCTCCCCCTCTCACGGATCATCGCCGAGGGCACCCAGGAGCAGCGTGACACCGCCTCGCAGCTCTACCTGCGCTTCCTGCTCGCCGGGCCGGCACGAGCGGGGCTGTTGCACGCCGACCCGCACCCCGGCAACTTCCGGATGACACCCGACGGGCGCCTCGGCGTCATCGACTTCGGGGCCGTGAACCGGCTCCCGGACGGTATGCCGCCCGAGATCGGGCCGCTGCTGACCACCGGCCTCGAGGGCAGCGCCGAGGACGTGCTCGAGGGCCTGCGCGGGATCGGCTTCGTCAAGGACAACATCGACCTCGACCCCCAGCGGCTGCTCGACTACCTCGAGCCCTTCATGGCGCCGTTCCGCACCGACACGTTCACCTTCAGCCGGGACTGGCTCCGTGGCGTCTTCGCGCACATCAACGACCCGCGTCAGCCCAACTACGCCGTCGCCTACAAGCTCAACCTGCCGCCGGAGTACCTCCTCATCCACCGGGTGTGGGGTGGCGGGATCGGCGTGCTCAGCCAGCTCGGCGGCACCGTCCACGGGCGCGCCATCGTCGACGAGCTGCTCCCCGGTGCGGAGCTGCCGCCCGTGGGCGACGCCGACTGACGGACGTCCGGTCGGGACGACCCACGCTGACGTCGCGCGCTCACGCGGGCCCGCTCGTCACCACCAGACGGGGTCGAGCTTGCTCTCGATCGAGCGGAGGTTCTCGCGGCTGCACCGCTCGCAGGTCCACGTGGTGCGGCCGGCGTCGGTCCCTCGGCTCCACGTGAGCCGGGCGGCGGCCTGGTGCTCGGGCTGCGGGGTCGTGCCACACGCGGAGCAGACGAGGGTCTCGTCTCGGGCTGCGGCGTCGGTGGCCGCTTCGGTAGAGGTGTTCACGGGGTTCTCCCTTCTCCTCCTGCGAGTATCCGCCGACGGCGGGGCCGTTCGTGGCGCCACGCGCGATCTCGGGTCGGGCAGGAGGGGGCTGTGCACGAGCATCAGGACCGGAGCGAACGGCCCCGGACGTGCGGAACCGCGGGTGACGTGCGCGTCACCCGCGGCTCGCTCACTCGATTCAGTTGTCCTGCAACGCGCCTCGTGGCGCGGTCGTTCACTTCTGGCTGTGGCGTCGACTGGCGCGGATCTCCTGGGCGATCAGCCGGGCGCTGCGACGGATGCCGCTGCGTTCCTGGCGCTGACTGCGCTGGTTGATCCGCTCGCGAGCCAGCATCTCGAGCTGGTTCATGACGATCTCCTGGTCTGTGAAGAAAAGTGCTGGTGGTGGGCGTGGGTGTCTGGGTCATGCGCGGTCACGCAGGCTCAGGCAGCCACGGGGTGCTTGCGCGGACGGCCGCGGGGCCGCTTGCGAGCCACGATGGCGCCCTGGACGAGCAGCTGGCCGCCCCAGACTCCCCACGGCTCCTGGCGCTCGAGGGCGCCGGCGAGGCACTGGACGCGCGCCGGGCAGAGCCCGCAGAGCGTCTTGGCGAACTCGACGTCCTCGGGTCGCTCGGCGAACCAGAGCTCCGCGTCGTAGTCGCGGCACGGAATGGTCTCGCCGACCTGCTCCGCCTCGGTTCTCATGTCGATCAGTTCGCTCAGCTGCATCGTTCTCACCTCCGTCTCCTGGGCGCCCGTGGTGGGGAGCCCCTGCTCACTCGTGTCTGGTCTGGCCCGAAGACCTGCACCGGTGGTGCGCGTCTCGGTCCTGCTGCTCGGCATCCGGGGAGTCATCTGTGTCCCTGATCTGTTAGGCACCCGGTCGGGTGCTCATCTGTCGGTGTCGGGTGGTGCGGCGTGGGAGCGGCATTCGGCCGGGGAACTCCCCCGGGAAACACGAAGGCCGCGGACCCGGTGATGTCGGGTTCGCGGCCTGGAGGTGAGGCTTCTGGTCTTGTCAGACCGGTGGCCTCCCAGAGCGGGAGCGAACGACATCGAGAGTCTTGTAGGCGCGGGCGAACGTGAGGCCGGCGACCGAGACGTCTCCCTGGATCGGAGCGCGGAAGTCGGCGACGCGGCCGCCCATGACGGCGGCGATGGACACAGTGGTCCCCTGCTCCGGAGCGTGCGTGGCCGCCAGGCGGACATCGCCGGTGGTCGGCCGCAGACGCACGGAAAGGACGCAGGAGACTGCGTTCATCGTCATCGTGGTGTTGTCCATCAGGCCGACCTCCTCACTTCTGCTCACGGGCCCCAGCTGGCCACCGAGACCACTGGGCTTGACTTCGTCAAGGGTACGCGTGCGCCTCGCGGGCGAACAACTGATTTAACGAAGTTTTCCGAACTTATTTTGCGCCGATGCCCCTAACCCGCGGATTCCTTTGCCGCAGAACGGGTTTCGATGAGATCCTGCGGGTCTGCACCGGCCAGGATGGCGAGCACGTCGCTGCCGTACTGCTCGATCTTGCGCGCGCCGACGCCGCTGATGACCGACAGACCTCCTTCGTCGGAGGGCGCGTCCTCGGCGATCGCGGTGAGCGTCGCGTCGGTGAAGACGACGAATGCCGGCACGCTCGCCTCTCGCGCAACGGCCAGGCGCCAGGTGCGCAGCCGCTCGAACGTCGCCTCGTCGTAGGTGGGCGGGCAGTCGTCGCAGCGCCCGGTCTTGCGTTGCGCCGCGGACGCGAGCTCGGCGCCACAGCTGCGGCAGTGCGCGAGGGGTGCCACCTTCGGCGCGGACCGCTTGGACCCGCCCGACCGCGCTTCGCTGCGGGCGCCCTGGCCGAGGATGTCGGCCGCCGGCGCGAGGAACCTCGAGACGCGGCGCGTGGCCCGGGCTCCGGGCGTCCGGGCACCGGACCATGACAGGAACAGCTGCTTGCGGGCGCGCGTGAGCCCGACGTAGAGCAGGCGCCGCTCCTCCTCCACGGCGTCGGGGCCCTCCGCCATCGAGATGGGCATGAGGCCGTCGGAGGCACCGACGAGGAAGACGGTGTCCCACTCCAGGCCCTTGGCGGCGTGCAGGCTGGCGAGCGTCACGCCCTGCACGGCCGGGGCGTGCTGCTCGGCCGCCCGCCGCTCCAGCTCGGCGACGAGCTCGGGCAGCCGGGCCTCCGGTGCCGCTGCGGCGATGTCGTCGGCGAGCGTCGCGAGGGCCGTCAGCGACTCCCAGCGCTCGCGGGTGGCCCCGCTGCCCGACGGGGGCTCGTGCGACCAGCCCGCGCCGGTGATGACGTCGCGGGCGATCTCACCGAGCGGCTTCTCGCCGTCGTCGCTGCGGGCGGCACCGCGCAGGAGCAGGACGGCGTCGCGCACCTCCTTGCGGGCGAAGAAGCGGTCGCCGCCCCGCACGAGGTAGGCCACCCCGGCGTCCGTGAGAGCCGACTCGAAGGCCTCGGACTGCGCGTTGGTGCGGAAGAGGATCGCGATCTCGGCCGCCTGGTGGCCGTTGGCGACGAGCGTGCGGATCCGCTCGGCGACCGCCGCGGCCTCCGAAGGGTCGTCGGGATAGCTCGTCAGCTCCGGCGCCGGGCCCGGCTCGGACTGGGCGAGCAGGCGCATCGCCCCGTCGCGCGCCGCCTGGGTGCCGGACGCGACGATGGTGTTGGCGAGCCCGACGATCTGCGGCGTCGAGCGGTAGTTGCGCACGAGGCGCACGACCTGGGCGCCCGGGAAGCGCTGGGGGAAGCCGACGAGGTGCCGCGGGCTCGCCCCGGTGAAGGAGTAGATCGTCTGGGCCGGGTCGCCGACGACGCAGAGGTCCTTGCGCTCCCCCAGCCACTGGTCGAGCAGGCGCTGCTGAAGGTCGTTGACGTCCTGGTACTCGTCGACGACGAACTGGCGGTACTGGCCGCGCACCGTGCGGGCGATGTCCTCGCGCTCGTCGAGGATGCCGACGGTCAGGAGCAGCACGTCCTCGAAGTCGATGACGCCTCGGCGCTGCTTGACGTCCTCGTACGCCTCGAAGAGGCGTGCCATGGCCGTGAGGTCGAGGCCCGGGGGCTCGCGGCGCTGCTCACGGGCGCGCGCGGCATACGACTGCGGCGTCAGCAGGTTGACCTTGGCCCACTCGATCTCGGCGGCGAGGTCGCGGACGGTGGTGCGGTCGAACTGCATGCGCAGCCGGCTCGCCGCCTCGGCGACGGCCGCCGCCTTGTGGCTCATCACCTCGGGCGCCGCTCCCCCGATGGCCTGCGGCCAGAAGAAGTGCAGCTGCCGCAGCGCGGCGGCGTGGAAGGTGCGGGCCTGGACGCCCTGCACCCCGAGCCCGCGCAGGCGCGTGCGCATCTCGCCCGCGGCGCGGGCCGTGAAGGTCAGCGCGAGCACCCGTTGCGGCTGCTGCGCACCCGAGTGGACGGCATACGCGATGCGATGGGTGATGGCGCGGGTCTTGCCCGTGCCGGCACCCGCGAGGATGCACAGCGGACCCGGCGGGGCCATCGCGACCTCGCGCTGCTCGGGGTCGAGACCGGCAAGGATCTGGTCTGCGGAGGGGACTGCGCTCAGGAGTGATCTCCCTTCGAGGTGGCCAGCACGCTCGCGGCGTGGTCCGGCACGTAGTTCTGCTCGTGCTGCGGTGGGCGCTCGTAGCCGCGCGGCGCCGGGCGCTCGGGCACGGGCGGCACGACGGGAGCCACCGCGGCGTGCGGGATCGAGCTGAGCAGGTGGTGCATGACGTTGACCCGCGAGCGCCGCTTGTCCTCGGACTCGACGACGTGCCACGGCGCCCAGTCGGTGCTCGTCGCCGCCATCATGATGTCCTTGGCCTCGGAGTAGTCCTCCCACCGGGTGATGGACTCGAGGTCCATCGGTGAGAGCTTCCACTGGCGCATCGGATCCTTGGCGCGGCTGCGGAAGCGTCGCTCCTGCTCGACGTCGGAGACGCTGAACCAGTACTTGCGCAGGATGACTCCGTCGTCGACGAGCATCTGCTCGAAGAGCGGGGCCTGCTCGAGGAAGCGGACGTACTGCTCGTCGGTGCAGAAGCCCATGACCCGCTCGACGCCGGCGCGGTTGTACCAGGAGCGGTCGAAGAGCACGATCTCGCCGGCCGCGGGCAGGTGCGCGATGTAGCGCTGGAAGTACCACTGCGTCTTCTCGCGGTCGGTCGGCGCCGGGAGGGCGGCGATGCGGGCGACGCGAGGGCTGAGGTACTCGGTGATCCGCTTGATCGCAGATCCCTTGCCGGCGGCGTCCCGCCCCTCGAAGACGACGACGACCCGCTGACCCGTCGCGCGCACCCACTCCTGGAACGCGACGAGCTCGGCCTGCAGTCGACGGACCTCGGTCTCGTAGACGTCGAGGTCCATCCTCGGGGATCGTTTTGCGCCGCGCTTGGCCATGGGGTCATCCTTGCACCGAGGGAGGACGCCCGCGGTCGACCGTCCCCACCACCACGCACGACGTCGCGACACGAGTAGGAACCGATGCCCCAGTCCACGCAGGTCACGCCCGACGAGGGCTCGATCACGATGTTCACGACGACGTGGTGCGGCTACTGCACCCGCCTCAAGGGCCAGCTGACCCGCGAGGGGGTGCCGTTCACCGAGATCGACCTCGAGGCCAACCCCGAGCACGTCGACTTCGTCGAGCACGTCAACGGCGGCAACCGCACGGTCCCCACGGTCGTCTTCCCCGACGGCTCGGCCGCGACGAACCCCTCGCTCGCCGAGGTGCGCTCGCGCCTCGCGGGCTGAGGGCCGCGCCCACCGCGCTCAGAAGCCCGTCGGCGTCCCCGGCTCGACGACGGACTCGACCGTCTGGCCGAGCCAGTGCTCGATGATCCGCTTGGCGATGGAGATGCCGCTCGGCGTGCGGATCGAGCCGTCGCGGAGCAGGTCGCGGTACTCCTCACGGCTCACCCAGCGCGCCTCGGCCATCTCGACGGGGTCGATCGTCAGCTCCGTCGCGCGCGTCGTCGCCTCGAAACCGATCATCACCGACGAGGGGAACGGCCACGGCTGGTTGCCGAGGTAGCGCGCCGCCTGGACGGTGATGCCGACCTCCTCGGCGACCTCGCGGGCGACCGCGGACTCGAACGACTCCCCCGGCTCGACGAAGCCGGCGAGCACCGAGAAGCGCCCTTCGGGCCAGTGCGCCCCCCGCCCGAGCAGCAGCCGGTCGTCCGGGTCGACGACCGACATGATGACCGCCGGGTCGGTGCGCGGGTAGTGCTCGCTGCCCTCGCGCTCGCAGCGCCGCACCCAGCCACCCTGCCGGGGCTCGGTCGGGGCGCCACAGCGCGGGCAGAAGCGGTGTGTCGCGTGCCAGTTGGCCAGCGCCAGCGCGGTCGTGAAGACTCCTGCGTCGCGGGGTGCGAGCGCCTCGCCCGCCTGCCGCAGGGTGAGCCAGCCGTCGGGCCGCCGGTCGGGGTCGTCGGCCGGGTTCTCGTCGTCCGTCGAGACGACGCCCACGTATGCCGTCCCGTCGCCGTCGCGGCCGAGGTGCAGTCCGAGACGGGCGTGGTCCTCGGGCTCGGGGGCGCGCAGGACGAGCGTCAGACCGTCGTCACCACCGCCCCCTGCGCCGGCTGCACCCAGGGCTGACACCCGCATGCGGTCACCGCGGACCTCGGCGACCCGGGTCTGCGGGTCGTCGAGCAGCTCGGTGAGGACCTCGGGTCGCCGACGCTCGAGCGCCACCCGGTCCAGTGAGCTGCGCGAGAGCGCGAGGTCGGCCAGGGTCTCGTCGGTCACTGCCACGCGACCCACCCTAGGGCGGCGAGCCGGCACCGGAGCACCGGTGTCGAGCCTGCACCGAACCGACCGGCGCGGGCGTCGCCTCCCACGCTCGGCGCGCTGCTCGACCTACGGTGGACACGTGACGCGCAGCCCGCTCTTCCTCGCCGCCCTGGCGAGCTCGGCCGTGCCGGGCCTCGACCCGGTGACGGTGGAGGGTGTCCCGGGCCGTTCCGGCGACCTCTTCGAGATCGCCTACGTCCAGGACAGCCAGGACCGCCGCTGGGTCGTCAAGGCGCCGTGCACGTCGGCGGCCGGCGCGATGCTCGACGACATCTCCGCGCTGTCCGGTCTGCTCGGGCGGCGGCTCGACGTGGCCATGCCCATGGTCCGTGGCCTCGCCCAGGTGCCGGAGGGCCGAGCGGCCGTCTACCTGCGGGTCCCCGGTCGCCCCCTCGACTTCGCGGGGCTCCGTCCGGGACCGTTGACGGCCGAGGTGGGTCGCACCCTCGCGCACATCCACAACGTCGAGCACCTGCTCTACGAGGAGGCCGGGCGACCCACGTACGACGCCGAGGCGTACCGCCGGCGCCAGCTGTCCGAGCTCGACCGGGCCGCCGCGACAGGACACGTGCCCACCGGGCTCCTCACGCGGTGGGAGCACGCCCTCGAGGACGTCTCGCTGTGGCGCTTCGCCCCGACCACGGTCCACGGCACCTTCACCGGCGAGAACGTCCTCGCCTCCTTCGACGACGATGACGATTCATCGAGCGGTCACGTGCGCGGCGTCCTGGCCTGGGAAGCCAGCCGCGTCGGCGACCCGGCGGACGACTTCGCCGAGCTCGCCAGTCTCGCGCCGGCCGAGACGCTCGATGCCGTGCTCGAGGCCTATGCCGAGTCGCGCATCGAGCGACCCGACGTGCACCTTGTGCGCCGCGCTCGGCTCGCGGCCGAGATGGCGCCGCTGCGGACCCTGCTCCACGCTCTCGCCTCCGGGCAGCTCGACGTCGTCGAGCGCACGGCGGACGAGCTGCGCGCGCTCGACGGCCGGGTCGAGGACGACGACCGCCGCCACGCGCAGGAGGACGCCGAACGCAGCGAGCGCACCCGGCAGGCCCGAGAGCGCGCCGCGGCTGTCCTCGACCCCGACGACCCCGAGCGACCCGAGCCCGAGTGGGACGCGACCCAGCCGCACGTGCCCTTCCCGATGCTCGGCGAGACCCAGGCGATCTCGATGACCTCCCTGCTCGACGACCCGCAGACACCCCCGGCGGGGACAGCCTGGAGCGTCGAGCCGACGGCGGACCCATCCCTGCAGTCACCACCACCCGAGCCCACCGTCACGTCGGACCCGTGGGACACCGAGCCGCCCGCGACCCCGCGGGCGACGGAGGATGGGTCACCGGGGGCGGGCGCCAGCCCTGACGGCGTGGCCCCGGTCGCCGACGGCGCGTCTGCGCCGGAGCCGGAGCCGGAGCCGTGGCACGGCGAGGCCGTCAAGGAGTCCCAGCCGGTGCCGCTCATGGCCGCGGACGCCGACGCCTCCACCTTCGAGATCGACGAGGTCGAGGCCCTGCCCGAGGACGCCGACGGCGTGCTCGACCTCCACGAGGGCGCCTCCGACTTCGTCCCCGTCGAGCACCGCCCCCACGAGCACCCCTGACCCACCCACCACCAACTCGAGTGAGCGCCTATTCCCACTCGAGTGAGCGCTTGTTCCCACTCGAGTGAGCGCCCAACCCCACTCGAGTGAGCCCTCACCCCACGCGCCCGCGGGGCCTGCCACCCCTGCACGTCGAACTGACCCCGCGTGCACACCCGACACGTGCGCCCCGGATTGGGGCCAGAGTGACGACATGCTCACTCGACTGGGACGGGGCGCTCACTCGACTGGGACCGGGCGCTCACTCGACTGGGACCGGGCGCTCACTCGACTGCGACGGGGCGCTCACTCGACTGAGACGGGGCGCTCACTCGACTGCGACGGGGCGCTCACTCGACTGGGACGGGGCGCTCACTCGACTGGGACCGGGCGCTCACTCGAGTGGGACGGGGCGCTCACTCGAGCGACGGCTAGTCGGGGAGGGTGCGGAGCAGGTCGACGAGGGCGGCCTCGCCCGGCAGGTCGGGACGCACGGTGACGCCTTCCCCCGCGTAGTAGAACGCCGCGTCGACGAGCGACGGGTCGACACCGCGCAGCCGGGCGAAGGCGACGGCATACGCGCCGAGCTGGAGCGCACGGACGGTCGCGTCGCGCCCGGTCGGCCTGGCACCCGTCTTCCAGTCGACGACCGTCCAGCCGCCGTCGTCGCGCGGGAAGACGGCGTCGACCCTGCCGCGGACGGCGATCCCGTCGATGACCGTCTCGATCGACATCTCGATCTCCTCGGGGATGCGGTCGGCCCACTCGCTGACGAGGAAGCGTTCCTTCATCCCGTCCAGGTGGCCGTCGTCGGCCGCCCCCTCGTCGGCGCTGCCCGGGAGGTCGAGCAGGTCGACGAAGGCGGCGCGCGAGTAGTGCTCCTCGATCCATGCGTGGAAGGCCGTGCCCTGCCGCGCGGCGACGGCCGGCGGGCTCGGCATGGGGCGCCTCAGGGACATGGCGAACGCCTCCGCGTCCCGGGCCAGCGACACGACCGCGGATGCCGAGAGGTGGCGCGGGACATCGACGACGGCCTCAGCACGAGACCGTCGGGCCGCCTGCTCGGCGAGCAGGATGCGGAGGTCGTCGACGCGTGGATCCCCTTGCGGCACGGTGAGACCCGCGTCGACGAGGGCGGCGATCCGTCGGTGCGCGCCGAGCAGGCCGGCGCGCCTCGCCCCCATCGGGTCGTGCGGCCACAGCTGTGAGATCGGCACGGCGAGGTGCGGGTTGGTCGGTGCCGACGCCTTGCCCTTGGCGTCGAGGACCGGCTCGGGGTCGGGTGCCCAGGCGGTGCGCACGACGGACCCGGGCAGGGTCTCCTCGACCTCGGTCAGGAAGCGTGACGGCACCGACAACGTCTTCTTCGCCGCACCCCAGAGGTGGGTCGTCAGGAGCATCGAGGCGCGCGCTCGGGTCAGCGCGACGTAGGCGAGACGCCGCTCCTCGGCCACGGCATGCCGCCCGCCCTCGAGGACGAACGCGTCGATGGCGACGCTCAGCGCCTTGCGGTCGGGCACACCGCGCCAGTCGAGGTGCGGCAGGCCGGCCCGGTCACCGCGCAGGTCGTAGGGCAGCGAGTCGAGACCGATGAGCCAGCCCTTGTCCTTGACGTCCCCCGAGCAGGCGTATGCCGTGGGCTCGCTGTCGGCGACGGGCGCCACCGCGGTCGCGCCGTGCGCCGGGAAGACACCCTCGACGAGGGTCGGGACCGCCACGACGTCCCACTCGAGCCCCTTCGCCGCGTGGACGGTCAGGACCTGGACGGCGTCGGCGTCGGACTCGGAGTGCCCGGCGTCGAGGCCGCGCTCCTGGTCGCGCGCGGCGTCGAGCCAGCTGAGGAAGCCGGACAGGGTGGGCCGGTCGGCCGTCGTGGCGTAGCGCGCCGCGACGTCGGCGAAGGCGTCGAGGTGCACGCGGGCGGTGGAGGCCGTGTGCTCGGGTCGTGAGAGCACCTCGATGTCGAGCCCGATGGCGACCTCGGCCTCGGCGACGAGGTCGACGAGGGGCAGGGCCGTGAGCCGACGCAGCCGCCGCACGACGTCGCCGAGGTCGTGCAGGCGGGCCAGCGCCTCGTCGCCGATGCGGGTGCCGTCGCGCCCGGTCCACCCGGCGCGAGGCAGGTCGTCGAGGGCCTCGACGAGGGTGGCGGTGTCGGCACTGTCGGCCGCGAGGTCCGAGCCCCGGCGGTCGCCGGTGGGGGCCTCGGCGCCATCGGCACTCGCCGCCTCCGCCACGCCGTCGTCCGCCATGCCGTCGTCCGCCACGCCGTCGTCCGCCACGCCGTCGTCCGGCACGCCGTCGCCCGCGACGCCGTCGTCGACTGCGCGGTCACCCGCAGGTGGCTGGCCGCCCGAGGCCACTGGCCCCGGGCTCGCCTGCGCGGAGGCGGCGCCGGCCTCCGCCCGGTCGGGTGCGGTCGAGGTCGTGGTCCCTGCTCGCGGTGCCCGCTGGTGCAGCTCACGTGCCCAGGCCCACAGCCCGGCCAGGTCGGCCGCGCCGAGGCGCACGACGGGCCCGGTCAGCAGGCGCATCAGCTGGTCGCCCCGGCTGGGGTCCTGCACCACCCACAGGGCGGCGACGAGGTCGCTGACCTCGGGGGTGACGAGCAGGCCGCCGAGGCCGACGACCTCGACGGGCAGCTGGTGGCGGCGGAGCGCCTCGAGGACGACGGGGAAGGTCGAGCGTCGCCGGCACAGCACGGCCGCGCTGCGTCCCGTGCGCCGGCCGCTCGGGCTGAACCAGTGCGCGGCGATCCAGGCGGCGAGGTGGTCGGCCTCCTCCTCGGCGGTCTCGAGCCGGGCCACCTCGATGGTCCCCACCCCCGCCCCGGGCCGTGGTCGCAGCGGCTGCACGTGCTCGGTCGCGAGCGGCGCGGCGACGGCGTTGGCCGCGTCGAGGATGAGCGAGTCGTTGCGCCAGCTCGTCGACAGCGGCAGGACGTCGGCGGGACCCTCGTCGCCGCCGAACTCGGACGGGAAGCGCAGCAGGGTGGTCGCGCTCGCGCCGCGCCATCCGTAGATCGACTGGTTGGGGTCGCCGACGGCGGTCAGCGCCACCCCGGGGTGGTGGAAGAGCGAGCGGAGCAGCTCGAGCTGGGCCTCGGACGTGTCCTGGAACTCGTCGAGCAGCACGGCCCGGAACCGCTCGCGCTCGATCTGACCGACGGCCGGCACCGACCGGGTGAGCCGGGCGGCGATGGCCATCTGGTCGGCGAAGTCGAGGGACTCACGCTCACGCTTGAGGGCGAGGAAGGCCTCGACGATCGGCAGCACCGTGCGGCGCTCGCGCAGGACCCCGACCGCGTCTCGCGCGGCGGTGAGCGATCCACGGCCCTCCCCGTCGGGCAGGGCGTCGAGGCGCGCGAGCACGGCGTCGAGGTGGTCCATCACCTCGACCGGCGTGCGGACGTGCTCTGCCATCTCGCCGGCGAGCGCCATGACGGCCTGGATGACGGTCGCCTCGCTCTTGACGACGTCGTCCATCGGGCCGTCCCAGCGCGACACCGCCTCGGCGGCGAGCTGCCACGCCCCGGCCTCGGTGAGGATGCGGAACTCCGGCTCGATGCCCACCCGGAGCGCGTGCTCGCGGACGAGCCGGCCGGCATACGCGTGGTAGGTGGAGACGGTCGGGGTGCCGCCGAGCACCTCGGCGCCCGTGCCGTCGTCGGCAGGCGGTGTCCAGATGCCGGCCCGCTCGAGGCCACGCAGGCGCTTGGCGATGCGCTGGGAGAGCTCGGCCGCGGCCTTGCGGGTGAAGGTGAGGCCGAGCACCTGGTCGGGGTCGACGAGGCCGTTGGCGACGAGCCACACGACCCGGGCCGCCATCGTCTCGGTCTTGCCCGAGCCGGCGCCGGCGACGACGAGCAACGGACGGGCCCCCGCCTCGATGACGGCCGCCTGCTCGGCGGTGGGCGGTGGCATCTCGAGGGCCGCGGCGATGTCGAAAGCGCTGTGCCGCACGGTCGTCGCGGACCGTGCCTCCGTGGCGTCAGCAGTGGTGGTCACAGCGCGTCCCCCTCGGGCTGGACCGGGCAGGACGACCGCACGGGACACGTCTCGCACGCCTTGCCCTGGGCGGCGCGGAACTCAGCGGCGCCCATCCCCTCGGCCGTCGACTCGACGAGCGTCCGTGCCCACGTCGGGTCGTCGCTGCTTGCGAGCGGTGGCTGCGGCATCACGCTCGGCTTGAGTCCGGACAGACCGCCCTTGCCGATGAAGGCGAGCGCTGCGCCGGCACTGCGGTCGCCGAGCGCGGGGAAACCGCCCTCCTCGACGGCCACCTGGTAGGCCCCGAGCTGGCCGTGCTGGGCGAGCTCGGCCTTGGTCGGCTTGGACTTGCCGGTCTTGAGGTCGACGATGCGCAGGCGCCCCTCGGCGTCGCGCTCGATGCGGTCGACGCGCCCGGCCACGACGGCACGCCCGACCTCCACGCGGAAGTCGGTTTCGATGCCGACGCGCTCCCAGTCCCGCTCGGCGCCGGCCCGGTAGGCCACGAACCGCGCCACCATGTCGTGCGCCTCCTGGTGGGTGCGATCGGTGACCCAGCCCGGCTTGAGCCCGAGGCGTCCCCAGCGGTCGTCGACCTCCTGCTTGAGCTCCTCGAGCGGCGCGTCGGGCAGCTCGGCGACGATGTCGTGGACGAAGGTGCCCACGGAGGCCGCGCCGAGGGAGACGCCCTCGCCGCCGACCGACGTGAGGAACCAGCGCAGCCCGCACTCGGCGAAGTAGGTGACCTTCGAGGGCGACACCGGCACCGGCTCGTCGGGTCGGCGCACGGGACGCTCGCTCGTGACCGACCGGAGCGCCCACCAGGACGTCGGGTCGGCTCCGCGCACGCCCTCGCGCGCCGCGGCTGCGAGCAGGTTGAGGGCGGGCTCGGCGACGCCGGGGTCGGGGCTGACGGCCTCGCGCCGCAGCTCGCCGACGAGCCCCGGCAGGGTCATGGTGCGCGCGACCTCGGAGTGCGGCCTCACCTCGTCGGCGAGCCGCGTCGTCGCGGGAGGGTCGACGAGGTCGAGGTAGACCGACGGCTGCTCGTCCTCGTTGCCCACGGCGGTGACGAGCAGGCGCTCCGTGGCGCGCGTGACGGCCACGAGGAAGAGGCGCGTCTCGTCGTAGCGCACCGCCGCCTGGGCGGCGCGGAAGCCGAGCGGTCGCTGGGCGACGACGTCGACGAGGTCCTCGGACCCGAGCACGGAGCCGCGCAGGCGGAGGTCTGGCCACACGCCCTCCTGCACGCCGGCGACGACGACGATGCGCCACTGCCGGCCGGCGGCGGTCTGCGGCGTCAGCAGCGCGACCCGGCCACCGGACTGACCTCCCACGAGCAGGGTGTCGCCGGGGACGTCCTGGCCCTGGATGTGCTCGAGGAACTTGTCGGGGCCGGCGGTCGGCAACCGGTCGACGAACGCGCCCGCAGCGTCGAAGAGCGCGAGCACGGCGTCGAGATCGCGGTCGGCCCGCTCGCCCGACGTGCCGCCGGAGAGCGCCTGTCGCCGCCACCCGTCGGCGACCCCCGCACCCTGCCAGATGGCCCACAGCACGGACTCGGCCGTGACCCCGCGCGCCCACCGGCCGTCGTCGGCGACGCGCGCTGCCGCGGCGCCGGCGGCGAGCGCCGTCGCGATGCGTTCGGCGGGCCGTGCGGTCGACCCGAGCATCCGGGCGCGGGGCTGCGACTGGAGCAGCTCGGCGAGCAGCTCGTCGCTGGACCGCCCACCGCCCGAGGCGAGCTCGTCCTGTCGGAGCAGCCGTCGCAGGCGTCGCAGGCCGACGGTGTCGCTCCCCCCGACCGGGGACAGCACGAGGTCGGCGGCCCGCACGGGGTCGATGACGTGGGTCTCGCCGCGGTGCTCGGCGCGGGCGATGGCGATGCTCTCGTCGAGCAGCTGCAGCAGCGGGCGCACCGCGCTCTCGTCGCGGACCGGGGTCTCGGCGCTGCCGGCCTGGACCGGCACCCCGGCCTGCCCGAGCAGGCGACGCATCGCGTCGGCGCGCCCCGATCCGCGCACGACGACGGCCATGTCGGTCCAGGGCACGCCCTCGACGAGGTGGGCCCGGCGCAGCAGGGCCGCGACATGAGCCGTCTCCTGGGCGGCGGAGCGCAGCAGCGCCACCTCGACGGTGCCCCGCGACGGGTCGGCGGTCGCCGACGACACCCGGCGCTGCTCGCCGCCGCCGAGCGCCCCGATGCGACGCGAGACGCGGTCGGCCACCCCCACCATGTCCTCACCCAGCCTGTGGGTGCGGTCGAGCACGACGGTCTCGGCACCGTCCGCCGCGTCGTCGATGAGGTCGAAGAGCCCGCCGACGAAGCGGGGGTCGCGCCCACTCCCGACGAGATCGGTCCAGCCGTCGGCGAGGAAGCGCGGGTCGGCGCCGCGGAAGGTCTGGACGGCGACGTCGGGGTCGCCGAGGAGGACCACCCGGGGGCTACCCGCGCGGGCGACGACGCGCAGCAGCCGTGCGGCCGCAGACGTCAGCTCCTGGGCCTCGTCGACGACGACGAGGCGGATGCGGTCGTGGAGCCGGTCGAGCGCGGACGGGTCGTCGTCGAGCAGCTCGGCGACCGCCGTGAGCACCCAGGCGGGGTCGTAGGAGCCGTGCCGGCTGAACGAGGTGACCTGGTCGTACTCGCGCAGCACGTGCGCCGCCGCCGCCCACTCGGGCCGGTCGTGCTCGTCGGCCAGACGGGCGAGATCGTCGGGGCCCTGCCCCAGCTCGACCGAGCGCATGAGCAGGTCGCGCAGCTCGTTGCGGAAGCCGCGGGTCGTCAGCGCCTCGCGCAGCTGCTCGGGCCACGCCGGCCCGCGCACCTCCCCCGAGGCGTGCCCGGCGAGCAGGTCGCGCAGGATGACGTCCTGCTCGGGGCCGTTGAGCAGCCTCGGCGGTGGGTCGCCGCGCAGCGCCGCCTCGGCCCGGAGCACCCCGAAGCCGAAGGCCTGCCACGTCCGCGCGAGCGACTCGGTCGACGTGCCGCCGAGCCGCGCCGTGACCTGCTGGCGCAGCGCGGCCGCCGCGCTGCGGCTCGAGGTGAGCACGAGGCACGAGTCAGCCCGCAGCCCCTGCCGGCGCACGGCGTCGACGACGAGCTCGACCGCGAGGGTCGACTTGCCGGTGCCCGGTCCGCCGAGGACCCGCAGCACCCGGGCCGAGGAGTCGAGCGCGGCCTGCTGCCGCTCGTCGAGCCGCACCTGCGCCGGGGCGAGGGCTGGAGCTCGACGGAGGATGACCACCGGAGGATTCCATCACGCCCGACCGACACCCGCGCACGACCCGACGCCGTATGCCGTCCGCCCCGTCCCAGCGGACCGGCCCGGTGCTCCCTCCGCGGCGACCCGGGCCCTCGCTGACCCGCCCGGGACCCAGCCGCCCGCTGCCGAGCGGGCACGCGAAGGCCCGGGCCGGCATACGCCGTCCCGGGCCCCGTGCGGTGCGTCAGGCCGTCACCTGACGTCGAAGCGGTCGGCCTCCATGACCTGCGACCACGCGGAGACGAAGTCGTGGACGAACTTCTCGGCGGCGTCGTCGCTCGCGTAGACCTCGGCGAGGGCCCGCAGCTCGGAGTTGGAGCCGAAGAGCAGGTCGACGCGGCTGCCGGTCCAGGTCTGCTCGCCGGCGGCGTTCGTCGCGGTGAACGTGTCGCCGCCCTCGTTCGCGGCGGTCCACGTCGTGCCGAGCTCGAGGAGGTTGACGAAGAAGTCGTTCGTCAGCGTGCCGACCCGGTCGGTGAACACACCCGTGCTCGAGCCGCCGGTGTTGGCGCCGAGGACGCGGAGGCCGCCGACGAGGACCGTCATCTGCGGGGCCGAGAGGCCGAGCAGGTTGGCGCGGTCGACGAGGAGGTACTCGGCGGGCACGCGACCGGGCTTGCCGACGTAGTTGCGGAAGCCGTCGTGCCTCGGCTCGAGGTAGCCGAACGACTCGACGTCGGTCTGCTCCTGCGTGGCGTCGACGCGGCCGGCGCGGAAGGGCACCTCGACGGTGACGCCGCCTGCGGCAGCGGCCTGCTCGACCGCGACGTTGCCGCCGAGGACGATGAGGTCGGCGAGCGAGACGGTGGCGCCACCGCGGCCGTTGAAGTCGGCCTGGATGCCCTCGAGAGTGCGCAGGACGGTGGCGAGCTCGGCGGGGTCGTTGACGTCCCAGCCGCTCTGCGGCTCGAGTCGGACGCGGGCACCGTTGGCACCCCCGCGCTTGTCGCTGCTGCGGAACGTCGACGCGGACGCCCACGCGGCCTTGACGAGCTGGGTGACGGTCAGGTCGGAGTCGGCGATGGCCTGCTTGAGGGTCGCGACGTCGTCGGCACCGATCGCCTGGCCGGTGGCCGCGGGCAGCGGGTCCTGCCAGAGCAGCTCCTCCTGCGGGACCTCGGGGCCGAGGTAGCGCTCGACCGGGCCCATGTCGCGGTGGGTCAGCTTGAACCACGCGCGGGCGAAGGCGTCGGCGAACTCGGCCGGGTTCTCGTGGAAGCGGCGGGAGATCTGCTCGTACGCCGGGTCGACCCGGAGCGACAGGTCCGTCGTCAGCATCGTGGGCAGTCGCTTGGCGCCGCCCTCGTCGGGCGCCGGGATGATCGCCTCGGCGTCCTTGGCCACCCACTGGGCCGCGCCCGCGGGGCTCTCGGACAGCTCCCACTCGTGGCCGAAGAGCATGTCGAAGAAGGTGTTGTCCCACTGCGTGGGCGTGGGCGTCCACGTGACCTCGAGGCCGGAGGTGATGGCGTCCTGGAGCTTGCCGGTGCCGTAGGACTGCTTCCAGCCGAGGCCCTGCTCCTCGAGCGGTGCGCCCTCGGGCTCGGTGCCGACGTACTTCAGCGGGTCGGCGGCGCCGTGCGTCTTGCCGAACGTGTGGCCGCCGGCGATGAGGGCGACGGTCTCCTCGTCGTTCATCGCCATGCGGGCGAAGGTCTCGCGGATGTCGCGGGCTGCGGACAGCGGGTCCGGGTTGCCGTTGGGGCCCTCGGGGTTGACGTAGATGAGGCCCATCTGGACGGCGGCGAGGGGGTTCTCGAGGTCACGGTCGCCGGTGTAGCGCTCGTCGCCGAGCCACTCGGCCTCCGAGCCCCAGTAGACGTCGGCGTCCGGCTCCCAGACGTCCTCGCGTCCGCCGCCGAACCCGAACGTCTCGAAGCCCATCGTCTCGAGGGCGACGTTGCCGGTGAGGACCATGAGGTCGGCCCACGAGAGCTTCTGGCCGTACTTCTTCTTGACCGGCCAGAGCAGGCGGCGGGCCTTGTCGAGGTTGCCGTTGTCGGGCCAGGAGTTGAGCGGGGCGAAGCGCTGCTGCCCGGAGCCGGCGCCGCCGCGGCCGTCCTGCACGCGGTAGGTGCCCGCGCTGTGCCACGCCATGCGGATCATGAAGGGGCCGTAGTGGCCGAAGTCGGCGGGCCACCAGTCCTGCGAGTCGGTGAGCACGGCGGCGATGTCAGCCTTGACGGCGGCGAGGTCGAGGCTGTTGAAGGCCGCGGCGTAGTCGAAGTCGGCCCCGTTGGGGTTGGCCACCGCGGGGTTCTTGGCCAGGATCTTGAGGTCGAGGCGATTGGGCCACCAGTCCTCGTTGCTCGTGCCCGCGGGGCGGGTCGACCGGTCGTGGGCCACGGGGCACTTGCTGGCCTCGGGCTCGTTCATCTCGCCGACTTCGGCGTTGGGCTGGTTGAGCTCAGACACGAGGACGTCCTTCTCTTTCTGGGGTGGGCAACTTCAGGAGGCGGCCGCGGCGGCGCACGCAGGGCAGGTGCCCCAGTACGTCACCTCGGCCTCGTCGATCACGAATCCGTGAGGGTCGGATGCCGTGAGGCAGGGGGCGTGGCCGACGGCGCAGTCGACGTCGGCGATGGCACCGCACGACCGGCACACGACGTGGTGGTGGTTGTCGCCGACGCGCACCTCGTAGCGGGCGACGGAGCCCGTCGGCTGGATGCGGCGCACGAGACTGGCGTCGGTGAGGGCGCGCAGGACGTCGTAGACGGCCTGATGGGACACGTCGCCGGCGACCTCGCGGACTCGACGGATGACGGTGTCGGTGTCCGTGTGCGGGTGGTCGCGCAGGACCGTGAGGACGGCGACGCGCTGGCGCGTCACGCGCAGACCCGCCTCGCGCAGCTGCACCTCGACGTCGGCTCCGGTCATGTCCCGAGTCTTCCGCCCTTTCTGGAACAAATCAAGTCTTTGACTGCTCCGAAGAGCCCGTCCCGCAGGTCCGGGCCGGCGGACCCGGGCCGTCCCTGCTCAGCCTGCGACGACCTCGACCTCGAAGCCCTCGCCGCTCTCGAGGTAGGCGGCGTAGTGCTGCGTGCCACCGGCATACGGGTGCGTGTCGGCGAACATCAGAGTCCAGCCGCCCTCGCCGCAGGCGTCGACGAGCGCGTCGACCTCGGCGCGCGAACCGCCATGGAAGGCAAGGTGGTTCAGGCCCGCACGGGTGCGCTCGTGGCGTCCGGCGACGACGTCGGGGCCGGCCTCGACCACGACGTAGAGCGAGCCGAGCTCCCACGCCTGTCCGTGCCCCCAGTCGTCA
Source organism: Terracoccus sp. 273MFTsu3.1 (assembly GCF_000383675.1). Taxonomy (GTDB): domain Bacteria; phylum Actinomycetota; class Actinomycetes; order Actinomycetales; family Dermatophilaceae; genus Terrabacter. The sequence goes on from NZ_KB911821.1 coordinate 593,582, forward strand.
CCGAGGCGGTAGCCGAGCCGTCCGAGCAGCCAGCCCCACTCGCGCGTCGCCGCCGTGATGTCGTCGACCCAGATCTCGACGTGGTGGAGGCCACCGCGCGGCCCCGCTCCCCCGCCGTCACCGGACGCGGCCGGCGCTCCGCCGAAGTCCCAGCGCGCCCGACCCATGTCGGCGCGGCCACCCTCGACGAGCCCGCCCACCATGGGCGTCCCCTCGGCCCGCCAGTGCTCGAGCGCCTCGTCCTCGAGGCCCTGCGGCGGCCGACCATCGGACCGGATGACCCGCCACCACGGCAGGTCGGACCCGTAGCGGCTCATCACCGTGCCGACCGTGCGCGGACCCATGCCGCCGAGGCGCTTGGCGATGTCGCCGTAGGCGAGCACCCGCCCCTCGGGGATGGTCGCGACGAGGTCGAGCACGCGCTCGGCGTGGTCCTCCAGCGGCACGGGCGTCCTCTCAGTACTCGGGTTGGCTCGGGTCGATCTCCCGGAGGTAGGCGAGTATGCCGCCCTCGACGTTCGCGACGTCCGTGAGCCCCGCGCGCAGCGCGAGCCGCGTCGCCTCGGCCGAGCGGCCCCCGACCTTGCAGTGGATGAGCACCCTTCTGTCCGTGGGCAGCTCGTCGAACGCCTCCCCGGACCGGAAGCGGTCGAGGTGGATGGCGACGGCACCGGGGATCGAGGCGATGGCCCGCTCCTCGTCGCCGCGGACGTCGACGAGAAGGGGCGGGTCGTCGGCGGCGAGCTCTCCCACCATGTCGCGGACGGTGACCGTCGGCAGGTCGCCCTCGTCGTGGGCCGCAGCACCGGGCACGCCGCAGAACTCGACGTAGTCGATGAGCTCGGTGACGGTCGGCTCGTCGCCGCAGACCGGGCACTCGGGGTCGGCCCGGACCGTCAGGGTGTCCCAGGTCTGGCGTAGCGCGTCGTGCACCACGAGCCGCCCGACGAGCGGCTCGCCGATGCCGAGCAGGAGCTTGATGGCCTCGGTCGACTGGATCGACCCGATGGCGGCGCACAGGACCCCGAGCACGCCGCCCTCGGCGCAGCTCGGGACCGAGCCGGGCGGCGGCGGGTCGGGGAAGACGCAGCGATAGCACGGCCCCTGCCCGGCCCACCACACCGAGACCTGGCCGTCGAAGCGGAGGATCGAGCCCCACACGTGCGGCTTGCCGAGCATGACGCAGGCGTCGTTGACGAGGTAGCGAGTGGGGAAGTTGTCGGTGCCGTCGACGACGAGGTCGTAGTCGCCGATGATCCCCAGGGCGTTGGCCGAGTCGAGCGCGACGTCGTGACGCACCACCTCGACGTGCGGGTTGACGCGGTGGACGGCCGCCTCCGCGGACTCGGTCTTGAGTCGGCCGATGTCGGCGTCCGAGTGGATGACCTGACGGTGCAGGTTGGTGAGGTCGACGACGTCGGCGTCGACGACCCCGATCGTGCCGACCCCCGCGGCGGCGAGGTAGAGCAGCGCGGGCGACCCGAGACCACCGGCACCGACGACGAGCACCCGGGCGGCGGCCAGGCGCTCCTGTCCGTCGCGGCCCACGTCGGGCAGCAGCACGTGGCGGGCGTACCTCGTCGTCTCGGCCTTGCTGAGCGCCCGACCCGTCTTGACCAGCGGATCCGTCGACATGTCCTCACCGTACTGCTCGGTATGGTGAGACGGACACGGTCGTCTGCGGGGGCGGACGCCGAGGACCGACGAGCATCGCGCCGACACCCGAAGAGGATCCGCATGGCAGACGAGACCACCCCGCCGGGCCGCGGCCAGCGGCTGCCCCGATCGGAGCGGCGCGCCCAGCTGCTCGACGCCGCGCTCGGCGTCTTCGTCGAGAACGGCTACCACGCTGCAGCGATGGACGACATCGCCGCGCGGGCCGGGGTGTCCAAGCCGGTGCTCTACCAGCACTTCCCCGGCAAGCTCGAGCTCTACCTCGCGCTCATCGACCAGCACACCGGCGAGCTCGAGCAGCTCGTCCGCGACGCCCTGGCCCTGTCGGACAACAAGGCCCGCATCAACACGATGACGCGCGCCTACTTCGACTTCGTCGGTCAGGAGGGCGCGGCGTTCCGGCTCATCTTCGAGTCCGACCTCGCCAACGAGCCCGAGGTGCGTCGGCGCCTCGACCAGATCGACCTGACGTGCGCCGAGGCGATGGCCGAGATCATCCGCAGCGAGACCTCGATGGACCAGGAGGAGGCCGTCCTGGTCGGCGTGGCCTTCGTCGGCCTGGCGCAGACGTCGGCCCGTCACTGGCTGACCCACGAGGCGACGCTCTCCAAGGAGACGGCCGTCCGCCTCACCGCCGCGCTGATCCGCCGGGGCTTCGGTGCGTTCCCGGTCGTCGGACGGGGCGAGGGCCGGGGCGACGAGGGCGACAGGCCCGGCGGCGCGGCCAGGGAATCGGTCGGCACGCCGGCTCGTTAAGGTGACGACAGGACGCGGTCGACCGCGTCCACCAGAACTGAGAAAGCAGGTTTGACGTGGAGGTCCGCATCGGCGTGCAGAACGTGGCACGCGAGATCACCTTCGAGACGAGCCAGAGCAGCGACGAGATCTTCGCCGCCGTCAAGGCGTCGCTCGGCTCCGAGGCCCTCGAGCTGACCGACGACAAGGGCGGTCGCATCATGGTCCCGTCCGCCTCGATCGGCTACGTGACGACAGGTGCCGAGCGCAAGTCAGGAGTCGGCTTCGGCGCTCATTGAACGCACCCGAGGAGCACGACCCTGCCGACAGTCCCGGTCCCGGCCACGGCGACCGCCGTGTGACCCGCCGGAGGGCCACCGCCCGAGCACGGGGCTGTACAGGCATGACGAAGGCCGCCGACCACCATGGTCGGCGGCCTTCGTCATGCCCGTCGGACCGGCGTCCCGACACGTCTCACGTCGGGTGTGGCCCAAAGCGACCATGCGGGTACAAGGTGGAGGAACGAGCCGGGATCGCCGGTTCGTCCCCGCCCGCCCGGCGGGCTCGAAGGAGGAAGCGTAGACATGATCGGAACCATCCTTGCCGCCCTCGTCGCGGGTGCGATCGTGGGACCGCTCGCCCGGCTGGTGCTCCCCGGGAAGCAGGACATGAGCGTCCTGCTCACCGTCGTCCTCGGTGCCATCGGCTCCTTGATCGGCGCGTTCATCTACTACAAGGCCACCGGGGTCAACGACACCAAGGGGATCGACTGGATCTCCGGCCTCATCGGCGTCGTCGTCGCAGCCGCGCTCATCGTCGGCTACGGCATGATCACCGGCAACCGCCAGACGCGCTGACGCTTTCCGACGGGCCCCGGACCCGGGTCGCTCGTCCCCTTCGTCCCCTCGCGGGCGAATCCTCGTGGAATTGGCAGGCGCCACATCCACCACACCAGCCCCACGCGATGGGACATTGATCTCGTCGCATGTGTTGTCCGCACCCCTCGCGGACCAAGCGGTCGCCCACGTGGCGGCCAGAAGGAGCGTCACATGATCGGAACAATCATCGGGGCCATCATCGTCGGTGCCATCATCGGTGCACTCGGCCGCCTCATCCTCCCTGGCAAGCAGAACATCTCGCTCGTCGTGACGATCCTCATCGGTATCGTCGCCAACGTCATCGTGACGTTCGTCGTGCGTCAGCTCGGCTACTCCAACAACTCGGGCATCGCGTGGATCCCGCTGATCCTCGGCGCCATCGTGGCGGCGATCATCATCGTTCTCTACGGACGCATGAGCCACAAGTCGGTCTGACCGACCGCACGACCGAAGGGCCCGACCGCACGCGGTCGGGCCCTTCGGCATATCCACCCGACGCACGGGTATGCCGTGTCGACCGGTCCCGGGCACTCCGGCCTCCGTCGGGTGGCCGGCGGGACGGCATACGCCCTCTCAGGCCGACAGGCCGAGGCGCTCCATCCGGCGGGAGTGCTCGTCGGTGAGGCGCGCGAACATGCGGCCGAGCTCGGCGAGGTCCGCCCCGGCACGCCCGGGGGCACCGACGAGAATGCTTGCGAGGGCGTCACGCTCGACGCCGACGCGCTGGGCCTGGGTGATGGCCTCCCCGACGAGACGACGGCCCCAGAGGGCGAGCCGGCCCGCGAGACGCGGGTCGGCGGCGATGGCCTCGCGGACGACGGTGACCGCGAAGTCGGCCTGACCGGTGTCCTCGAGGACGCTGACGACGAGCGAGCGGGTGTCCTCGTCGACGTAGCGCGAGATCTCGCGGTAGAAGTCCTGGGCGATGCCCTCGCCGACGTAGGCCTTGACGAGTCCCTCGAGGAAGTCCGAGGCCGCCGTCCGCTCGTGGAAGGCGTCGACGGCCGGCACGAACGGCTCCATGGCCGACTCCGGCTCGACACCGAGGGACTGGAGGCGCTCGGTGAGCACTGAGTAGTTCTTCAGCTCGTGGGCGGCGAGGACGGCGAGCGCCGACTTGTGACGCAGCGTGGGCGCGAGCTCGGCGTCCTTGGCCAGCTGGCTGAAGGCACGCAGCTCGCCGTACGCGAGTGCACCGAGCAGGTCCGTGACGGCAGCGAGGTAGCCGGGCTCGTCGATGCTCTCCTCGTGGCTCTCACCGTCCGTGTCGACGTGGGGTCCGGGCGTCGCGTCGTCGCTCATGCGCCCAATCTAGTGAAGGAGTTCGGGCGTTCTGCCCGCATGCCGGTAGACTGGGCTTGACAACTCGGTGCCCGGTCGGCCCGATGGTTTGCCCAGATGGTGCTCGCGGAGTTCCCGCGCACCGGTGGAGCCCGCACCGCGTCCATGCAGTGCGAGAGCCACCCACCGTCCCTGACAGTCTCCGATCGGCCCGTCACGCGCCACTGAGCTCCCGCACCGTCGGGGTGCTCGTGCCGATCGAGAGATGCCCATGACCCAGCCCCACGAGACCCCCGCCGACGCGGGGGTCGCCACGGACGCGCCCGAGCCCACCGTCGCCGAGACGGTCGCGGACACGGCTCCCGAGGCCCCCACCGAGTCGGCCGAGCCGCTCACCCCCGCGGCCGAGGAGCCGGTCGCCCCCGAGCTGACCTTCGCCGACTTCGACGTCCACCCCGACATCGTCGCCTCGCTCGCCGAGCACGGGATCGTCCACCCCTTCCCCATCCAGGCGATGACGCTTCCGGTCGCCCTCGGCGGCCACGACATCATCGGCCAGGCCAAGACCGGCACCGGCAAGACCCTCGGGTTCGGCGTGCCGATCCTCAACCGCGTCCTCGCCCCCGGCGACGCCGGCTTCGACGAGCAGGCCCGTCCGGGCAAGCCGCAGGCCCTCGCCGTAGCCCCGACGCGCGAGCTCGCCGTCCAGGTCGCGAGCGACCTCGAGCGGGCCGGCCGCAAGCGCGGCGTCCGCGTCCTCACCGTCTACGGCGGCCGCGCCTACGAGCCGCAGATCGAGGCCCTCAAGAAGGGCGTCGAGGTCGTCGTCGGCACGCCCGGCCGCCTCATCGACCTGGCCAAGCAGGGCCACCTCGACCTGTCGCAGGCGCGCACCGTCGTGCTCGACGAGGCCGACGAGATGCTCGACCTCGGCTTCCTGCCGGACGTCGAGACCCTCATGTCGCTGACGCCGGCCTCGCGCCAGACGATGCTCTTCTCCGCGACGATGCCGGGCGCCATCGTGGCCCTCGCCCGCCGCTACATGTCCCAGCCGACTCACATCCGCGCGATGGGCGACGAGAACGAGAACGCCCACACGGTCAAGGCCGTCGAGCAGTTCGTCTACCGTGCGCACGCCATGGACAAGGTCGAGATGCTCTCGCGCATGCTCCAGGCCAACGGCCGCGGGCTGACGATCATCTTCAGCCGCACCAAGCGCACCGCCGCCAAGGTGTCCGACGAGCTCGTCGAGCGTGGCTTCGCGGCTGCCGCGATCCACGGCGACCTCGGGCAGGGTGCCCGCGAGCAGGCGCTGCGCGCCTTCCGCAACGGCAAGGTCGACATCCTCGTCGCCACCGACGTCGCGGCCCGCGGCATCGACGTCGAGAACGTCACGCACGTCATCAACTACCAGTGCCCCGAGGACGAGAAGACCTACCTGCACCGCATCGGCCGCACGGCCCGTGCCGGCAACACCGGCGTCGCCGTGACCTTCGTCGACTGGGACGACCTGCACCGCTGGGCGCTCATCAACAAGACGCTCGACCTCGGCATCCCCGAGCCGCAGGAGACCTACTCCAGCTCCGACCACCTCTACAGCGACCTCGACATCCCCACCGACGCCAAGGGCCGCCTGCGTCGCTCGCAGCAGAAGCTCGCGGGCCTCGGTGCCGAGGAGATCGAGGACCTCGGGGAGACGGGCAAGCGCCACGGCAAGTCCGGCGCGCGCGCCGGTGCCGGTCGTGGCGACCGTGACCGAGGTGGCGACCGTGACCGTGGTGACCGCGGCGACCGTGGGCGCTCGCGCTCCGACCGCGGCGAGGCCGAGGTCCACGCAGCGTCCGGCCCGTCCGACGCCGGTGAGACGCCGGCCGGCGACGGTGGCGAGAGCCGCCCCCGTCGCAGCCGCAACCGCCGTCGCACCCGTGGTGCCGGCGCTGCGGCCGCCGGAGCCGCAGGCGAGGCCGGTGGCTCCGAGGCGTCGGCTCCTGCCGGCAACGGTCCCGACAGCGGGTCCGACGCCGCCGAGGGTGGCTCGCGCCCGCCGCGTCGTCGCCGTCGTGGCGGCGCCGGCCGTGGTGGTGCCGGTCGCGGTGAGTCCGCGCCGGCGACGGCAGCAGCCGAGTGACGCCGCGACGTCGAGCCGCATCGGCTGACGTCGCACCGAGCACGTGAGAGGCCCGGGCGGTCGACACCAGACGGTGTCCCGCCCGGGCCTTCGCGCATCCCGACGCCTCCGGAGCACCCGGGCGGTCCACGCTGCGGTCAGCCCGGGTCGGCCTCGCGACGGGGCTCCTACGCTGGAGCGAGACGCCGGCACCGAGGAGGCCCACCCATGAAGCTGCACGATGGCATCGACGAGAGGCTGCGTGCCTTCATCGAGGCGCAGCACCTCTTCTTCGTCGCGACGGCGCCGCTCGCCGCCGACGGTCACGTCAACCTCTCCCCCAAGGGCCTGCCCGGCACCTTCGCGGTGCTCGGCGAGCACGAGGTCGCCTACCTCGACCTCACGGGCAGCGGCTCCGAGACCGTGGCCCACCTGCGCGAGAACGGTCGCATCACCGTCATGTTCTGCGCGTTCGAGGGGCCACCGAACATCGTGCGGCTGCACGGGACGGGCCGCCACGTGCCGCTCGGTGAGGCCGAGTTCGACTCGTACCGCGGGCTCTTCGCCGACCACCCCGGCGCCCGGGGCGTCGTCGTCATCGACGTCGAGCGCGTCTCCGACTCGTGCGGCTATGCCGTGCCGTTCATGAGCCACGACCGCGACCGGGACCTGCTCACGCGGTGGGCGGGCAACCGGGGCGACGACGGCCTGGCGACCTACCGCGCGACGAAGAACGCGACGTCCATCGACGGCCTCCCCGCGCTCGACCCGCCGTCCACCCCCGCCCCGTCCTGACGCAACACACCGTGGAAGTCACAACACCCCGGGATCGGATCCCGGGGTGTTGTGACCTGTTCGGTGTGTTGCGGCGGCTACGGGTCTCGCGTCAGGCGTTGATCGTCGCGGTGTCGATGACGAAGCGGTAGCGCACGTCGCCGGCCACGACGCGGTCGTAGGCCGCGTCGACCTCGTCGGCCGAGATCGTCTCGACCGTCGCGCCGATGCCGTGCTCGGCACAGAAGGCCAGCATCTCGGCGGTCGCGGGGATGCCGCCGATGTTCGAGCCGGCCACGACGCGGCTGCCGCCGACGACGGCACCGGGTGCGAAGTCGTAGTTGCCCGTGGGCAGCCCGACGTTGGCGATGACACCGAGCGGGCGCAGCAGGCCGATGTAGGTCTGCATCGGCAGGTCGGCGCTCACCGTGTTGATGATGATGTCGAAGGTCCCCTTGAGGCCCTTGAGGACACCGTCGTCGCCGGTCGCGAAGTAGTGCGTCGCGCCGAGCGCCTCGCCGTCGCCCTTCTTGGCGTCGGTGCGGCTGAGCACGCTGACCTCGGCGCCCATGGCGGCGGCGAGCTTGACGGCCATGTGGCCCAGGCCGCCGAGCCCGATGACGGCGACCTTCTTGCCGGGGCCGGCACCCCAGCGCTTGAGCGGCGACCACACGGTGATGCCGGCGCAGAGCAGCGGGGCGGCGACGTCGAGCTCGATGCCGTCGGGGATGCCGACGGCGAAGCGCTCGGAGACGACGACCTGCTGGGCGTAGCCACCCTTGGTCGGCTCGCCGTCGTAGCCCGTGCCGTTGTAGGTCATGACCGCGCCCTTGGCGCAGAACTGCTCCTCGCCGTCCTTGCAGTGCTCGCACTCGCCGCACGAGTCGACCATGCAGCCGACCCCGACGCGGTCGCCGACCTGGTACCTCGTGACGCCGTCACCGACGGCGGACACGACACCGGCGATCTCGTGGCCGGGGACCATGGGGAAGATCGCGCTGCCCCACTCCTCGCGGACCTGGTGGATGTCGCTGTGGCAGATGCCGGCGAACGCGATGTCGATGAGGACGTCGTCGTCACGCAGGTCACGGTGCTCGACGGTCCGGGCCTCGAAGGCGGCTCCGGCGCTCGGTGCGACCAGTGCGGGGGTGGAAATCAAGGGGTTTCTCCTTCGTGGTGGGATGGCGACGCTCCTGGGTGCAGCACGCCGTCACCACGGTTCATTCCCCGTCGGCGGGTCGGGTCGAACGTCTGGGACCTTGGTCACAGCCTCGCGAGCAGGGCGGTCGCGACGTCGCGGTAGGCCTGGGCGCCCTTCGACGTGCGAGCCGTCGCGAGGATCGAGCGGCCCACGGCGGGCGCCTCGGCGAAGCGCACCGTCTTGGGGATCGGTGGCTCGAGGACCGGCAGGTCGTAGCGCTCCCCCACGTCGGCGAGCACCTCGCGGGCGTGGTTGCTGCGGCCGTCGAACAGGGTCGGCAGGATGCCCCACACCTCGAGGTCGCGGTTGAGGATCTTCTGCACGTCGGCGACGGTGTCGAGCAGCTGTCCGACGCCGCGGTGGCTGAGCATCTCGCACGGCATCGGGATGATGAGTGCGTCGGCGGCCGTGAGCGCGTTGAGCGTCAGCACCCCGAGGCTCGGCGAGCAGTCGAGCAGCACGACGTCGTATGCCGTGTCGGCGCCTTCGAGGGCCGAGCGCAGGACGTACTCGCGACCGGGTCGCGGCAGCAGCATGGCCTCGGCACCGGCGAGGTCGATCGCCGACGGCACGAGGTCGACGCCCTCCTCGCACGTGACGACGACGTCACCGAGCTCGGCGGAGCCGGTGAGGACGTCGTGGATCGAGCGCTCGACGGTGTCGGGGTCGACGCCCAACGAGAAGGTGAGGCAGGCCTGCGGGTCGAGGTCGACGAGGAGGACGCGCTGCCCGAGCTCGGCGAGCGCGGCGCCGATGCTCGCGACCGAGGTCGTCTTGGCCACGCCACCCTTCTGGTTCGCGAGGGCGATGACCGTGGGCCCGCCGCCGTCGGAGGAGCTTGCCGGGCCCTGACGCGCCGTGGACGGGCCGGAGGTGCGGGTGCGGGGCGCCATGCGGCCCAGTGTGTCAGGTCGGCCGATCAGAAGGCCGAGATGGTCCGGGGGGTGCGCTCGGAACGTGACAGGGCCGACACCAGGGCTCCCTGGCCGTGCCGGCGCGCGGCCAGTCGGGTCAGCAGGGCCACGACGGGCGCGAGCACCTCGTCGGGCAGCGTCGGCGCGGTGAAGCCGACGCTGGCGGCGGCGTCCTCACCGTGGACGACGATCTCCATCATCCGTCCGGTGAGGAAGTCGTCGCGGCGCAGCGCCCAGCCCGTCCACGGGATGAGGACGGCTCGGTCGGCGTGCTGGTCGGCCAGCAGGTCGGGCAGCTCGTCCCGCGCCGCGACGACCCGTGCGAGGACGGCATCGCGCCCGGCCTCGGCCTGCTCGTCGCTGCCGGACCGGATGGAGACGTTGACGTCGTCGTCGAGGCCGCCCGACACCCACGCCGAGCGGGCGTAGTGCTCGTCGAGCGCGATGGCGTCGGTCACGGGATCGGCGCGCAGCAGCGTCAGGGCCGTGAGGGGCTGGCTCGCGAGGTGGGCCACGAGTCCGCCGACGCTCCACTCGGGCAGCGCGCTCGGCTGGTGCCAGGCGGCGGCGACGTCGTCCCGGGACAGGATGGCGATGACGTGGTCGGTGGCCGCGAGGAACGCCGCCCGCAGGTCGCGCTCGGGCGCGGACCCTGTGGTGGTCTCGGTGGTGGTCTCGGTGGTGGTCTCGGTGGTGGGTTCGGTGGCGGGCTCGGTGGCGGGCTCAGGCATCGTCGCGCTCCGGTGGGGTGGTCTCGTAGCCGGTGGGCTCGAGGCCGGCCCAGTCGGACTTCTCGGGGCCCATCTGCTGGCCCTCGGGGCAGTGCGCCCGGAAGTCGCACCACGAGCAGATCGCCGACGTGCGGGGCGCGAACCTCGTCGACTCGACGCCGAGCTCCTTGAACTCGGCGTCCGCGCGGCGCAGGTCGGAGGCGATCGACTCGGCCTCGGCGATCTTGCGCGCCAGCGACTCGTCGGTGTGCTCGTGCGCGGCGATCGTGCCGGAGGGCACGTGGTGCAGCTCGACCCGGTGGCACGGCCGGCGGAACATCCGGGAGGCCGCGACGGCATACAGCGCGAGGGGCAGCGAGGTGCGCGCGTCGTCGTCGGTGGGGACCTGGCGGCCCGTCTTGTAGTCGACGACGACGAGCTCGCCCTCGCGGTCGTCGAGCCGGTCGATGCGGCCGGTGATGGCGACCTCGTCGGTCTTGAGCGAGACGCTGCGCTCGATGCCGACGGGCTGGTTGTCGCGGTCGCTCGTGCGGAGGTAGTCGGTGACGGCGTCGCGGACCCGCAGCCGCCATCCGGCGGACTGCTCGGGGTCGCGGAAGCCGACGTCGATCCACGACGAGCGGACGAGCTCGGCGACGCCGGCCGGCGTCCGCTGGCCGACCGGGAGGTCCCAGAAGTCGCGGAGGGCGTTGTGGGTCGCGATGCCGACCGAGGTGTGGGCGCGCTGCGGGCGGGCCTGCGGGCGTGGTCGGTCGAGGTACTGCATGCGGTAGCGCCGCGGGCAGTCGAGCCAGGCGAGCAGCCGTGACGGCGAGCCGGAGTAGAGCGGTGTGGGCATGCCCGCAAAGGTCGTCTGCTCAGCCGGTCCCATCGTCACGCCGACACCCTACGACCCGCCGGCGACATCCACGCGACGACGTCCCCACCCGTCAGTGGTTGCGGGAGGCGACGCGGTCGAGGCGGGCCGCAGCGGCCCGGAACTCGCGCTCGAGCTCGTCCACGACGTCGGCGACCGGGGTCACCGACCGGATGCTCTGGAGCCCTTGCCCGGCCGCCCACAGCTGCGACCACTTCTTCGCCGGTGACTGCGCGGCGTCGTAGCTGCGGACACCGTCGTGCACGAGGTGGTCGGGGTCGAGGCCGTGAGCCTGCAGGCTCGGCCGGAGCCAGGACGCATCGGCTCCCGTGATGCCGTCGCTGACGACGAGGTCGTCGGGGCCGTGCGCGACGACCATCTGCTTGTAGTCGTCGGCGGCCCGGCTCTCCGTCGTCGCGAGGAAGCGGGTGCCCATGTAGACGAGGTCGGCGCCGGCGGCCACGGCGCCCGCGACGCCGGCACCGTCCGCGATGCCCCCGCCCACGGTGACGAGGCCGTCGAAGAGGTCGCGCACCGCCGAGACGAACGCGAAGGGCGAGAGGTGGCCGGTGTGTCCGCCTGCTCCGGCGCTGATGCAGGCGAGACCGTCGACGCCCGCCGCGATCGCCTTGCGGGCGAGGACGAGGTCGATGACGTCGGCCACGACGAGCCCGCCGTACGCCTTGACGGTGTCGATGACCGGCCGCGGCGAGCCGAGGGCGGTGATGACGACGGGCGGCCGGTGCGCCGCGACGAGGGCGAGGTCGTCGGCCAGGCGCGTGTTGCTCCGGTGCGTGACGAGGTTGACGGCCCACGGTGCGTCTCCCGACCCGGACGCGATGGCCCCGAGCCACTCGTCGAGCTGTTCGGGCGTGCGGCAGTTCTGCGTCGGGAATGCCCCGAGGATGCCCGCCCGGGCCGCGGCGACGACGAGCTCGGGCCCCGAGACGAGGAACATCGGCGCCGCCACGACGGGCAGCCGCAGCGCCGCGAGCAGCTCCTGCGGCGTCACCCGCTCGCCCCCGGCGTCCCTGCTCCGCCACCGCCCTGGAGCTCGCGGACCGCGGGCGCGTCCGGCTGCCGCAGCAGCCGCTTGAGCACCTTGCCGACGGGGTTGCGGGGCAGCTCCTCGCGCACCTCGAGCCGCTCGGGCAGCTTGAACGAGGCGATGCTCCGCTCGCGGAGCCAGGCCACGAGCGACTCGAGCGTCAGCGACTCCCCGGGGCGGAGCACGACGACGGCCGCGACACGCTCGCCCAGCCGCTCGTCAGGGTCGCCGATGACGGCGACGTCGGCGACCGCCGGGTGGTCGGCGATGAGTCCTTCGAGCTCGGCCGGGGCGATGTTCATGCCGCCGCGGATCACCTGGTCGCGGGCCCGGTCGAGGTAGCGGAGGAACTGCCCGCGGTCCCCCGCGATCTCGAAGAGGTCGCCGGTGCGCAGGTAGCCCCGGTCGTCGAAGGGGCTCGGCAGGTCCTCGCCGTGGAGGTAGCCGGCGAAGACGCTCGGCCCGCTGATGTGCAGCTCCCCGGGGTGGCCGGGCTCGGTGACGTCCTCGCCGGTGACGATGTCGACGAGCCGGGTGTCGGTCCAGTCGCCGGCCCGGGTCGACCACGTGACCCCCGGCGCGCCGAAGCGCGGGAAGTACTGCGCGCGGTCGTCGGGGTCGGGGAAGTCGACGGGACTCGACAGCAGGCCGATCCCCTCGTTGGACCCGAAGAAGTTGATGACACTGATGCCGTGCCGCTCCTGCCAGCCGCGCACCATCGCCGGCTGCAGCGGCGCCGAGCCGGAGCCGATGCGGGTCAGGCTGCTGACGTCGACCGTCGCCATGAGCGCCTCGTTGCCGAGCAGCATCCACAGCAGCGCGGGAGGGGCGCACGTGTAGGTGGCGCGCTCGGCGGCGACCTGACCGAGGAACGTCGGCAGGTCGAAGGGGTGGTGCTGCACGAGGACGCAGCCGGTGAGCAGCCACGGCAGGAACATCCCGCTGATGCCGGCCATGTTGATCATCGGGAAGGGGTTGAGCAGCACGTCGTCGACCGTCACCTGCGGCGCCTCGGTGGTCGCGACGCCGACGGCGAGCCAGTCCATGTGGCAGCGCGGCACGCCCTTCGGCGCGCTCTCGGTGCCCGACGTCCAGCAGATCGTCACGGCGTCGTTGGCCTCGTTGGGGTCGGCGGCGGCGCGTGCCTCGACCGCCTCGCGGTCCGCGTCCGTCGCGGGACGCGGGTGCCACACACGGATACCGATGGGCACGTCGGCCGTCTCCTCCTCGGGGCCGTACGCGACGACGGCCCGCACCGACTCCACGCCCCCGAGCGCCGTGGCCGCGTCCACGACGAGGGACCGGTCGCCGAACCGGGCGCTGCTGAGGTATGCCGTGACGGCGGCCCTCGCGCACATGGCGGCCACCTCGCGCTCGCGCAGCTGCACGGGCATCGGCGACACGACGACGCCGATGCGCCAGGCCGCGAGGTAGACCTCGACGAGCTCGACCGAGTTGGCGAGCTGGACCCCGACCACGTCACCTCGGACGAGCCCGAGCGACAGCAGCCGCGCGGCCAGGGCCGTCACCTCGTCGTCGAGCTCGCGCCACGTCAGCCGTCGCGGCGCCGAGCCGAGCAGCGCCTCGCGGTTGGCGGGGTCGACGACGGCGAGGGCGTCGCCGCGGGCGCGTACCCGCTCGGCGAAGAGCCCGTCGAGGGTGTCCTCGCCCCACCATCCCCGGGCGCGGTAGTCGGCGACCTTCACCGGCGCGTGCAGTCCCCGTGCGTTCGCCATGGCTCGGCGCTCCTTCGTGGTTCGGCGTGAGGTGGTCACTGCGAGATCTACGTGTACGTGTGCCTGGGCTGACGTGCGGCTGTGGGTCTGTCTTCTCGGGAGTGGCTGGTCGCCGCTACCGGTCGGACCGGCGGTGCGCGCGTGGCACGACCTCGATGTCGCTGCCGTGGAGGTCCGCCGAGCACTGGTCGCAGGCGAGCGCTACGGCGAGCGCGGCGCCGCACGGCACGTGCCGCTGGACGAGCGCGGGGCCCTCCTCGGCGGCATACCAGTGCTGTGCCCAGTCGATGGCCACGGCGACCACCGGGTAGAAGGCGTGGCCCTTGTCGGTGAGGTGGTACTCGGCGCGGCCGTCGGCTCCGCTCGTCCGGCGGCCCCTGGCCTCGAGCACGCCGATGTCGCAGAAGGCGCGCAGCCGCTCGGCGACGAGGCTCGGCGGCGCACCGAGGGCCTCCTCGAAGTCCCCGAAGCGCGTCAGCCCGCGTAGGGAGGCACCGATGAGGGCGGAGGACCACCGGTTGCCGAAGATCGCCATCGTCTCGGGAAAGAGTCCGGCGGAGGTCCGGTCCACGCGAGGGTCGGAGCGCCGCCGCGTCGTCGACTCCGGGACGGACCGCTCCCAGGAGCCGCTCGGCCCCCACTCGGCGTGGACGTCGCCGGAGCGCACGACCTCGCGGCAGCTCGTGCACGTCAGGACCGGTGCGAAGTTCTGGCCGCAGAGGGCGTGGCGCATCGCCGGCAGGGTCGCGGCGTGCCGCGGCACCCAGCGTCGCTCCCAGTCCCAGATCGCGATGGTGACCGGCCACAGCCCTCGGCCCCGCTGCGTCAGGACGTACTCGGCCCGCACCGGCCGCTCCTGGTAGACGACGCGGCGCAGCAGTCCCTCGCGCTCCATCGTCGCGAGTCGCGAGGTGAGGACGGCGTTCGAGATGGCGACCTCGTCGAGGAACTGGCCGTAGCGGGTCGTGCCTCGCAGCGCCCGCTGGAGGATGAGGAGGGTCCACTCGTCGCCGAGCAGCCCGAGCATGCGGCCGATGGCGTTCGTCGACCCGGCATCGAGCCGGGTGGGCACGGTGCCGGGGTCGACGTCGTCGACCACCGGCTCAGAGACCGATCGCATCCGCTGCCGTGTCCGCCGTGTTCCACCGTCGCAGCTCCGAACCGGGGGCCCACGTGGAGTGGGTGCCGCTCGAGATCCGCTCGGGCAGCCGGAGCTTGCACACCGGTCCGTCGGAGACCCGTGCCGCGTCGAACACGACGCAGTAGGAGGCGTCGTCGTTCATGTCGGTCGTCAGGGTCACGAGGTAGCCGTCGTCCTCGGCGGCGCTGCCGATGCGCGGCGCCATCGCGGTCTCGCTGCCGAAGACGTTGTCCCCGAAGGAGTACCGCTCCTCCGTGCCTGAGTGGAGGTCGTGCTTGACGAGACCGTCGAAGAGGAACCATGCGGGCTTGCCCGTAGCGGCGTAGGCATACCGGTACTTCCCACCGGCGTACGAGCCGTTCATCATGCCGAACTCGGTGATGCTGTCGGAGAGCGGCGACTCGGTGACGAGGCCGGTGCGGAGGTTGAGCCGCCAGCGGTGCAGACGTGCCTGCATGCGGTCGAGGGCGAGGAAGCGGAAGGCCCGCTCCCACCGGTTGCCCATGCCGTTGTCCTGCGGCTCGGGGTCGCCCTGGAAGAAGCCGTCGAGGACGATCTCGTCGCCGTCCTCGTAGGCGTTGACGAAGTGCAGGACGTACGTCGGGTCGGCCTCGAACCACCGGATGTCGCTCGTCCGACCGCGCCGCGGGATGACGGCGAAGCGGCTCGGCATGTCACGGTGGAAGCGCGCGACGTGTGCGCCCTTGGCAAGGGCCTCGGGCTCCCAGAAGAGCGGGAAGTCGTTGAGGACCACGTAGTTCTCGGTGAAGGCCATGTCGTGCGGCAGCCGCGGCCCCGGCAGGGGGACGTCGACGTAGTGGACGAGGTCGTCCGCCTCGTCGACGACGCCGTAGTGCATGTACGGCGCCTCCTTGCTGTAGTTGAAGAAGAGGAGCTCGCCCGTGCGGTCGTCGACCTTCGGGTGTGCCGAGACGCCCCAGTCGAAGGGGAAGCGGCCGTTCCACGTCGCCTTGCCGAGGGTCTCGGCCGACATCGGGTCGACGCGGTAGAGGTCACCGCACTGGTAGAAGCTCGTCAGGGCGGTGCCACGGTGGACGATGACGTCGGTCGACGACGCGTCCTTCATCTGGCGGCGGGCGCCCCAGCCGTCCTCGCGGAGCGAGAGGTAGGGCGGCTCGGCGAGACCGGCCCACAGCGACTGTCCTGCCTCCTGCTCGGCGAGGAAGCCGTCCGTGCGCACGAACCGGTTGCGGTAGAAGGCCTTTCCGTCCCGGAAGCCGACGACGTGGACCATCCCGTCACCGTCGAACGGGTGGTAGTGCTTGAGCGACGGATGGACGGGGTTCTCCGTGTTCCGGAGGTAGACGCCGTCGAGGTCGGCCGGCACCTCGCCCTCGACGACGTCGAGGTCCTCCGCCCTCCACTCGGTCGTCTGCGGCTGCCACGGACCGGTGCGGTAGGGGTGGTCGTCGTCCGCGGGCAGGGTCGAGAGCATCCGACCGACGATGTCGACATCCATTCGGGTCTCCTTGGCTCGCAGTGGTTTCCGTGGTTCGGGAGTTCGCGTTCAGTCGGCGACGGCGCCGACCACGAGGCTGACGGTGGTGGCGGTGCTGCCCCCGAAGTTGAGCGTGCCGAAGGTGCGGGCACCCTCGACCTGGTAGTCACCGGCGGTGCCGCTGACCTGCTTGGCCGCGTCGACGAGCATTCGGATGCCACTGGCTCCCACCGGGTGCCCGCCGCCGATGAGCCCACCGCTCGGGTTGATGGGCAGGCGACCACCGAGGGCGATGGAGCCGTCCTCGACGGCCTTCCACGACTCCCCCGGGCCGGTGAGGCCGATGTGGTCGATGGCGAGGTACTCGGTCGGGGTGAAGCAGTCGTGCACCTCGAAGCCGTCGAGGTCCTCGAGGGTGACGTGGGCCCGGTCGAACGCGTCGGTCACGGCCAGCCGCACGTGGGGCAGGACGTAGAGCTCGTCGCGGTCTCGGTCGAGCTTCTGGCGGAGCCCGAGGCCGACGGTTCGGTGGCCCCAGCCCTCGACGCACGCGACCGGTCGGCGTCCCGGGTGGTCACGGAGCCAGGTGTCGGAGACGAGGACCACCCCGGCGGCCCCGTCGGTGACCTGGCTGCAGTCGTAGCGGCGGATCCGGCCCTCGACCACGGGGTTCCGCGTCTCGTCCGTGGCGTCGGGACCGGTGAGGTCCGGGACGTCCCATCCGCGTGTCTGCGCGTGGGGGTTGCGCCCGGCGTTCGCGAGGTTGAGCGCGGCGATGGCGCGCAGGTGGGCGTCGTCGAGACCGTGGCGCCGGTCGTACTCGTCGGCGATGGCGCTGAAGACGTGCGGCCACATGAAGCGGGCGCCCTCCCCGTCGTGCCCCACCCAGGCGGCGGCGCCGAGGTGCGTGGCTGCCTCGTCGCCAGGCACGGTCTTCTCGAGCTCGACGCCGAGCACGAGGGCGCAGTCGTAGTGCCCGGCCCTGAGGTCGGCCATGGCGGCGAGCAGGGCCACCCCGCCCGATGCGCACGCGGCCTCGTGCCGCGTGGCGGGCAGGCCCCACAGGTCGGGACGGACCGTCGCCGGCATGGCACCGAGGTGCCCCTGTCCGGTGAAGAGCTGTCCGAAGGCGTTGGCGACGTGGATGACCTCGACGTCGGCCGCCCCGGTGCGGCTCGCCTCGAGGGTGCGGTCGACGATCTCGCCGACGAGGTCGGAGACGTCTCGGCCCTCGCGGGTCAGGTGGCGCGCGAAGTCCGTCTGCGAGCCACCGAGCACCCAGACCCCCGTCGGGGAGGTGCTCGAGCTGCCGGCCGTCATGTCCGCCTCCGCTCCCGACGCCGCCGTCGGTGCCCAGCCTTGCCGTTCTCCGGGCACGGTACTACAACTAGCAGAGTGACTCGCCGGGTGTGATGATCCGACCCACCCCCGGGCCGGGCGACCCGGAGCGGCGGGTCCCGCACGCTCTGGCAGGACCGATGGGGAGGATGCATGGGCGACGTCGACGACGCATACGTCCTCGACGTCGTGCGCACGCCCCGGGGTCGCGCCTCCGCCCGCGGATCGCTGCACGGCCTCACCGCCATCGACCTCGTCGTGCACCTCCAACGGGCCCTCGTCGAACGCACCGGCATCGACCCGGAGCGCGTCGACGACGTGACGCTGGGCTGCGCGACCCAGGTGGACGAGCAGGGCGCCGACCTCGCCCGCACGGCCACCCTCGTCGCCGGCTGGGGCGCCTCCGTGCCCGGCGCCACGCTCAACCGCTTCTGCGCGTCCGGCATCGACGCCGTCGGCCAGACCGCCGCCCGGGTGCGCGCCGGCGACCTCGGGCTCGCCGTCGCCGGGGGCGTCGAGAGCGTGTCGCGCGTGCCGATGTTCGCCGACCGCGGCGCGTTGTATGCCGACCCGGCACTGGTGCGCCGGCTCGGCTCGGTCCACATGGGCATCGCTGCAGACCTCAACGCGACGCTCGAGGGCTTCACCCGCGAGCAGCTCGACGCCTACGCCCTCGAGACGCAGGCCAAGGCGACCCGGGCCCGCGCGGAGGGTGCCTTCGCCCGATCGCTCGTCCCGGTCCCGGCCGACGACCGCGGCCCCGGCCTCGACCACGACGAGCTCGTCCGGCCCGGGACGAGCGCCGAGTCGCTGGCGATGCTGGCGCCCGCCTTCGCGCAGCTGGGTGCGGACGGCCAGGACGCCATCGCGCTGGCGGCGGCGGACGGCATACGCCCCCTCGACCGGATCGACCACCTGCACACGGTGGGCACGTCCCCCGCCGTCGCTGACGCGGCAGCGCTGGTGCTCATCGGGTCGGCTCGCGCAGCCCGGACGACCGGTCTCGCGCCACGGGCACGGATCGTCTCTGCCGCGTCGACCGCCGTGGACCCGGTCGTCATGCTCACGGCCGGGCAGTCGGCCGTCGAGCAGGTGCTCGCCCGGGCCGGCCTGTCTCCCAGCGACATCGACGTCTTCGAGTTCGCCGAGGCCTTCTCGGCGCTGTGCCTGCGCTTCCGTCGCGACCTCGACGCCGGCCCCGACCGGATGAACCCCGACGGCGGCACGATGGCGATGGGTCACGCGTTCGGCGCCACCGGGGCGATCCTCGTCGGTCAGTGCGTCGAGGCGCTCGAGCGTCGCGGCGGGCGCTGGGGCGTCGCGGCCGTCAGCGGCGCGGCCGGTCTCGGCACGGCCGTCCTCGTCGAGCGCGTCGACGGCTGAGCGGCATCGGCCCGTCGGCCGTCAGCCCTCGCCTGCCACGAAGGCCCGCACGGAGTCGGCGACCATCTGCACGGCGATCGCCGACAGCAGCAGGCCGGCGATGCGGGTGAGCAGCATCGTGCCGCTCTCGCGCAGCAGCCGGCGCACCTGTCCGGCGAAGCGGAGCACGAGGTAGACGACGAGCATCGCGCCGACGAGGGCGGCGCCGACGGCGACGTAGGCCCCCGTCGTGTCCGATGCCTGTACCGCGAGCATCGTCGCGACGATGGCGCCCGGACCCGCGAGCAGCGGCGTCCCGAGCGGCACGAGCGCCACGTTGACGCCGGCGTCGGCGAGCGAGTCGGACTCCTTGCCGGTCAGCAGCTCGAGCGCGACGAGGAGCAGGAGCAGGCCACCGGCGCCCTGGAGCGCGGCGATCGAGATGTGGAGGTAGTCGAGGATGCTCTTGCCGAAGAGCGCGAACATCCCGATGACGAAGACGGCGACGAGCGAGGCACGCCGCGCCGCGACGTGGCGCTGGACCCTCGTCAGCGACCCGGTCAGGGCGAGGAAGATCGGCACGGCGCCGGGTGGGTCGAGGATGACGACCAGGGTGATGAAGGTGCTGAGGAAGACGGTCGTGTCGAAGACGCTCACGGCCTGATGACCTCCGTGGCCCCGCTCGAGGCCGCCTCGATCGCGTCGAGCACCTCGAGGGTCGTCGTGTTCTCGGCGAGGCGGTTGCGCTTGCCCTCGCCGTGGTAGTCGCTCGAGCCCGTGAGGACGAGGCCGAGCCGGTCGGCGAGCGCCGTCGCGCGCGCGACCTCCTCGGGGCCGTGGTCGCGGTGGTACGCCTCGAGGCCCGCGAGCCCGGCCCCACGCATCCGCGCCACGAGGGCGTCGTCGAGGTCGCCCGACCGGGTCCGCGTGAAGGGGTGCGCGATGACCGGCACCCCACCCGCTGCGCGCACGAGCTCGACGGCCCGCACGGGGTCGGGCGCGTAGTGGCCGACGTAGTAGGGCGAGTCGTCGCCGAGCCAGGAGCGGAAGGCCTCGTCGCGGTGACGGATCGTGCCGTTGGCGATGAGCGCGTCGGCGATGTGGGGGCGTCCCGGGGTGGCACCGGGGCCGACCTGCGCGAGCACCTCGTCGTAGCCCAGGGGTATGCCGTCCGCCGCCATGAGCGCGACCATCCGTTCGAGACGCGTCGAGCGGGAGTCGCGGGCGCGAGCGAGCTCGTGCCGGAGCGGCCGGTCGTCCGCGTCGGGGAGGTAGCCGAGCAGGTGGATCGAGGAGTGGCGCCAGGCGCACGAGATCTCGATGCCGCGCACGAGCGTCACGCCGTGGAGGCGGGCGGCCTCGGCCGCCTCGGCCCAGCCGCCGACCGTGTCGTGGTCGGTGATGGCGAGGACGTCGACGCCGGCCGCGGCCGCAGCGGCCACGAGCTCGGTCGGCGTCTCCGTGCCGTCGCTGACCGCCGAGTGGGTGTGCAGGTCGATGACCGGGCGTGCGTGCCCTGCACTGTCGGTCCCGGTCGGAGTCACGCCCCAAGCGTAGGGGCGTCCGCAGCCCGCCCCGGACACGACCCGTCCGTGCCGGCGAGCGGTCGGTCACGGTCACTGGCAACCTTTGTGGAGCACGGCCCGTAGGTAGGGCATGACGAGCTTGGACAGGGGAACGACGTGAGCCGCCGCAGTGCCGCGCGCGACGCCGACTTCACGGCCTTCATGGAGCAGGCGGGCCCGGCGCTGCTGCGCACGGCGTGGCTGCTGACGGGCGACCACCACCGGGCGCAGGAGCTGACCCAGGCCTCGCTCGTCAAGACGTACGTCGCCTGGCCGCGGGTGCGCGAGGGCGAGGCCTTGGCGTACGCCCGACGGGTCCTCGTCAACTACCGCACCGACGTGTGGCGGGCGACACGACGCGAGCTGGTGACCGACAGCCCTCCGGAGGCGGGCTCCGGCACGTCGCGGCGCGACGCGGTCACGACGAGCGACGACCGTGACCTCGTCGTCCGGCTGCTGCGCACCCTTCCCGAGCAGCAGCGCACCGTCGTCGTGCTCCGCTACTACACCGACCTCTCGGAGCAGGCGACCGCCGAGGTGCTCGGCATCTCGGTCGGCGCCGTCAAGAGTGCCGGCTCGCGAGGCCTCGCCGCGCTCCGGTCGGCGCTCGCCGCAGCCGAGGCCGCGGATGCCAGCGTGGGGCCGACCTCGGCGAGCCCCACCCCGACCGAGCGAGACAGGAGCGTCCGATGAACGCCACACCGGAGACCGACATCCGCGCTGCCCTCGGCGAGGCCAGCCACGAGGCAGGGCTGACCTTCAGCCCCGAGGCCGTGCTCGCCGAGGGTCACCGGGTCGTGCGTCGTCGGCGGATCGCCGCCGGCGCCGCTGTCGCGGCCGCCACCGCGGTCGTCGCCGTCGTCGCCGTCCAGCTCGGCACCGGCCAGCCCCGCGCCCTCCCCGCCGGCGACCCGAGCGCGAGCCAGACGGCCGTCGCGGCGGCCCTGGACGAGTCGGCCCAGCTCTACCCCGACGGGTCCACGCAGTCGTCGAACGCGACGGGCGTCCGCGTCGAGATCGCGTCCGCCCCCGGCGGCAGGGTGCACGAGACGTGGATCGTGCTCGAGGGCTTCAAGCCCGTCAAGGCCGTGCGCCGGGAGGTGCCCCGACCGAAGGTGGGTGAGTCGAGCCTGCTGCTGCCGGCCGAGAGCGGGCTCCCGGGTGTCATCGCCGGTTGGGTCGAGACCGGGACACCACGCACCGTCATCGCCGGGCCCGTCTTCGCGCCGGACGTCACGATGGGAGGCTCGGGGTCCACCACCCGGCTCGTGCCGGCCGCGGGTGGGCCGGCCCCCACGCGCTACCTCTTCGTGACGCAGGCCGAGGGCCTCGACCCCACCCAGCTCGCGGGCGTCGTGTGGAGCGACGCCCTGGACGATGCCGACCCGACCAAGGTCGGTTACCGGGCGGCGCTGACGGCGAACGCCCGCACGGATCTCCACCGGGCGGTCCTCACGACCCCGGACGGCACCATGCGGATCCTGTGGACCGACGACAAGCAGTCCGGCCTTCTCTGGGTGCCCGGGGCGATCCAGGGCCCGAGCGGCGCGGGCCCGCTGCGGCTGCTCCTCGTGTCGTCCAAGATCGGCGTCGAGCCGACGCCGGACCTCGTCTTCGGGTGGGCCGACGGCACGGAGGAGGTCAGGGCGACGTCGTCGGACCCCGCCGACCACGTCGTGGTGTCCACCCAGCAGGTCGACGGCCGAACGGCCTTCGTCGTGGCGCCCACGTCGGCGCAGCAGGTCAAGGGGCAGCTGACGATCACCGGCGGGGGCACGTCCAGCACCGTCGACTTCGCCACCGAACGTCAGGGCTGAGGCCGGCTAACGAGCTGCGTGGAGGTCGTCCGGCACCGGGCGCCGGAGGACCTCCAGACAGCCGACGCGGTCAGGGCCGGGCGGGTGGCTCGGGAGTGGCCTCGCGACCGGGCCAGTTCCTGTCCGGCACCGGCACGGGGCGACCGGGCTGCTCGCCGCCGCGGGCCTCGAGGTAGTTCTCCTTGGGCACCATGACCTTGCGTCGGAAGATGCACACGACGGTGCCGTCCTGCTTGTAGCCGATCGTCTCGACGTGCACGACGCCGCGGTCGTCCTTCGACGTCGACTCCCACTTGTCGAGGACCGTCGTCTCGCCGTAGATCGTGTCGCCGTGGAAGGTCGGCGCGACGTGGCGCAGCGACTCGATCTCGAGGTTGGCGATGGCCTTGCCCGACACGTCCGGCACCGACATGCCGAGGAGCAGCGAGTAGACGTAGTTGCCGACGACGACGTTCTGCCCGAACTGCGTCGATCCCGCGGCGTAGTGGGTGTCGAGGTGCAGCGGGTGGTGGTTCATCGTCAGCAGGCAGAAGAGGTGGTCGTCGTACTCCGTGACCGTCTTGCCGGGCCAGTGCTGGTAGACCGCACCGACCTCGAACTCCTCGTAGCTGCGTCCGAACTGCATGCCCGCTCCTCGTCGACGGTGGTCACCCGGCCCCGCTGGGACGAGCCGCTCCCAGCCTGCCGGAGCAGGCGGCATACGCCCATGGTCGTATGCCGTGTGCTTGCTCACGCCTGCGCGTCGGCGTCGCTCGTGGCAGCGAGGTCGCTCGTCTCGGAGAGCACCGGCGCGGTGCTGCCGGTCGCCTCGGGGTCGGGGTCGGCGGGAAGGGTCGCGCCGGCGGCCGGACGGGGCCGCACGCCCTGGCTCTTGGCGACGAGCAGGCTCGCGAAGTAGGTGCCGAGCGACACCCCGGCCGCGAGTCCCAGCCCGAGCCCGAACGCCTGGAGCAGCGTCGGGACGCCCACCGCGAAAC
This sequence comes from Terracoccus sp. 273MFTsu3.1, assembly GCF_000383675.1. GTDB lineage: Bacteria > Actinomycetota > Actinomycetes > Actinomycetales > Dermatophilaceae > Terrabacter. The sequence continues at coordinate 617,176 of NZ_KB911821.1, forward strand.
CGTTGCCGTCGGGATTCGTGACGAGCTGCGAGATCCCCTCGTAGGCCATCCGGCCCGGGAGCAGCGGGACGATCGCGGCCGTCGTGACGGCGAGCGCGGAGATGGTGAGCCGCCGGGCGACGAGGCGCGCCGCGAAACCGATGACGAGCGCCGCGGACGCGGACGCCGTGACCGCGCCGAGCTGGAGCAGCCGCTCGGCCAGGGCGAGCACGACCCACCCGACTCCGCCGGCGACGCCTGCGACGACCACTGCGGTGCCACTCGAGTAGGACAGCACCGCGAAGGCGACCGAGATGATGACGGCGCAGACGACCTGGACGACGACGTCGTCGCTGAGCAGGGTCTGCGAGCTGATCGCGATCGGGTAGTCGAGCCGCTTGCCGAGCGAGAGCACGACCGAGATCCCGACGGCGATGCCGAGCGAGAGCACGACGACCTCGAACCCGCGCGCTCCGGCCGTGACGTAGTAGCCCTCGAGCGCGTCCTCGGCGGCGCCGACGACCGACAGCCCGGACAGGAGCAGGACGATGCCGGACGCGACGACGAGGGACGGCGACACGTCGCCGACGAAGGTCATGCCGGCCGACTGGGCCGCGACGACGAGCGTCGCCACCGCGGTCGGGATGGCCGCGCCGACGCACTGCGCGAAGAACGCCGCGACGCCAGCGCCGGTGAGCCAGCTGAGGACGCGGCCGACGACCGTCGCGGTGAGGAAGCTGAGCAGGATGATGAACGGCCCGGCCCCGACGAGGCCGGCCGCACCGGCAGCGAGCGCACCACCGGCGACGGTGACGAGCCAGCGACGGTAGGGGTGAGGCGCCGTGATGACCGAGTCGAAGCGCACCCGGGCCTCGTCGACCGGCACCGGGTCCTGCGAGAGGTCGACGATGAGCCCGCGGAGGCGCTCGAGACGCGTGTAGTCCTGCACGCGGAAGCGCACGATGCGCATCACCGTGATCGGGTCGGCGTTCGGGCCGCGGTGGTAGGAGACGGTGACCGACGTGTAGGTGACGTCGACGTGGACCGAGCTGAGGCCGTACGCCTTGGTCAGGGTGAGCACGGTCGCCGTGACGTCCGCAGCGGCGGCACCGGTGGCGATCATCGCGACGCCGGCGCGCATGGCGAGGTCGATGACGGCCTGGGCGGTCACCGAGTCCACCCCGTCCGGCGTCGTCCAGATGGGGATCTCGTCGGTCGGCGGCCCACTCGGCCTCATGGCGCGCCGGGTGCTCGCCCTCAACGAGGGCAGGCTCCGGTGGGCGGTGGTCGGCCGGGCGGGTCGGTCGGTGCGGGCCACCCCCAGACCGTATGCCACCGCCCCGGTCGCGGGGGTACCCCACCGGGGTGCCCAGCGAGCCGGAAACCGGGTTCGGCGGGGTCCGCGCTTCGTGGCACCATGACGGGGTGATGAGTGAAGAGCAGAAGACCTCTCCGAGCCGCAAGCGCCCGACGACCGACGAGTTCCGGGCCTTCGTCGCGAGCGGTTGGGCGCCGCGCGACACCGGGGTGACCCCCCGGGCCGAGGTCGCCGACCACGCAGCCCGTCGCCGTGACGCCGTCAGTGCCGCCTTTCCCGGCGAGCGCCTCGTCGTCCCGGCCGGCGGCCTCAAGGTGCGCAGCAACGACTGCGACTACGTCTTCCGCCCGCACAGCGCCTTCGCCCACCTGACGGGCCTCGGCAGCGACCGCGAGCCCGACGCCGTGCTCGTGCTCGAGCCGCGGCCCTCCGCCGACGGTGAGGCCAGCGACGGGCACGAGGCCGTGCTCTACTTCCGCCCGCTCGCCGACCGGGACACCGAGGAGTTCTTCGGCGACTCGCGCTACGGCGAGTTCTGGGTCGGTGCCCGCCCCACCCTGGCCGACATCGAGTCCGAGCTCGGCGTCACGGCCCGTCACATCGACGAGTTCGGTGAGGCCGTGGGCAAGGACGCCGGCCAGGTGACGATCCGCGTGGTGCGCGACGCCGATGCCGAGGTCGCGACCCGCGTCGACAAGGCCCGCGCCGCCGCGGCCGAGACGCAGGAGTCCGGCGAGGCCGAGACCCGCGTCGACCGCCAGCGCGAGGCCGACGAGCAGCTTGCCGCGTTCCTCTCGACGCTCCGCTTCGTCAAGGACGAGTGGGAGGTCGAGCAGATGCGCGACGCCGTCGACGGCACCCACAAGGGCTTCGACGCCGTCATCGCAGACCTCCCCGAGGCGGTCCGCCGCGGCCGCGGCGAGCGCTGGGTCGAGGGCGTCTTCGGACTGCACGCCCGCCACCACGGCAACGGCGTCGGCTACGACTCGATCTGCGCCAGCGGCGACCACGCCAACACGCTGCACTGGATCAAGAACACCGGCGACATCAAGGACGGCGACCTGCTGCTCCTCGACGCCGGCGTCGAGGTCGACTCCCTCTTCACCGCCGACATCACCCGCACCCTGCCGGTGAGCGGCACCTTCACCGACGCGCAGCGCAAGATCTACGACGCCGTGTACGCCGCCCAGGAGGCCGGCATCGCTGCCTGCAAGCCCGGCAACAGGTTCAGCGACGTCCACGCGGCGGCCATCCGCGTCATCGCCGAGCACCTTCACGAGTGGGGCCTGCTGCCCGAGGGCATCGACGTCGAGGGCACGCTCGACGCCGACCACGGGCAGCACCACCGCCGCTGGATGGTCCACGGCACGAGCCACCACCTCGGCATCGACGTCCACGACTGCGCGCTGGCGACCCGCGAGGAGTACTCCGACGCCGAGCTGAAGCCCGGGATGGTCCTCACCGTCGAGCCGGGCCTCTACTTCAAGTCCGACGACGAGCTCGTCCCCGACGAGTTCCGGGGCAACGGTGTGCGCATCGAGGACGACATCCTCATCACCGACGACGGCTGCGAGAACCTCTCGGCGGCGATGCCACGCAGCTCCGACGAGGTCGAGCAGTGGATCGCCCGGATCTGGGGCAGCGCCAAGGCCTGACCGCCTGGCCGGCTCTCCCCCACCTGACCGAACGCGGCGTTCGGTCTCGAGCGCAGCGGCACAACACCGCTCTCTAGACCGAACGCCGCGTTCGGTGTGTCAGGAGGGGTCACTTCGTCATGGGGATCTCGGTCGGGGTCGCTGGCTCGATGCCGGTGCCGGCCCCGCCACCGCCCGTCGAGCCGGGCACCTCGGCCGGTGCCGTCGCGTCGGGCGCCGGCGGCACGACCGTGCCGTCCGACGACACCGAGCCGTTCAGGTCGGGGCCGGGGATCCGCGGGCTCCACTGCTCGACGAGCTCGACGAGCGATGACGCGTCGGCGGACTCGAGGTTGGTGCCGAGCACGGCCGGTGCGCAGTCCGGGTCGACGGTGAGGCGCACGGGCGGCCCGACGGCATACGTGAGCAGGAGCGTGAACCGCCCGTTGCCCGGGTTGTCCCGGCCCTGGCACGTCTGCCCCGTCGGCCTCGTCGGCAGGGCGCGCAGCGCCGCGACGACCTCGGCAGACTGCGTGGCGTCCAGCGGCGTCGCCTTCACCGTGCCGTCAGCCGCGTCACGGCACACGGTCGCCGTCGGGTCGCCCTCGGGGGCCAGGCTCCGGTCGTCGCCGAGGCGTCCCCACGACGTCCGGTTGCACGCGACGACGTCGGCGGAAGGAGGGGTGCGCGTGCCGAACATCCTTTCGAGCACGACCGCAGGACCGGGACCCGACCGGAAGTCGCCGTTCGTCGACGTCGAGCAGGCGTTCGCGTCGGCCAGCGCGCTGACCCATACGACGGCGTCGCCGTAGGACGCACCGACCACGTATGCCGTCTCGTTGCCGGCCATCAACGTGCACACCCGCCGGGCCCCGGAGTCGCGCGGCGACCACGTCAGGGCCTCGACGAGCTCGACCCGCTGGCCGTCGCTCGCCACGGTGCGCTTCGCGAGGCGGAACGGGGGCTGGATCGGCTTCATGATGTCGACGACGGGATAGGCGCACACGACGAGGGAGGTCGGGTCGCGGTCGGGCAGCAGGCGAGCGGCGCCGTCGACGCCCTGCGGCTTCTGCGGCACGGGCACCGGCTTGTCCACGGCCGCGGCGGCGACCGACTCGGGGCACTGCAGGGCCCCGTCGGCCTCCACGGGCTGGCTGGTGACCGGCCGGACCGGGCCGGAGGCGAGCGACGTCTCCCCCGGCTGGGGCGTGGTGGCCGTGCCGCACGCGACGAGCGCGAATGCGGCGGCTCCGGTCAGCAGGACGCGGCAGACGGCGTACGGGCGGGGCCTTCGGGACTCCATCGGGCGCTCCTTCGTCGGGGATCCGTCACCGGGAAGGACACCTGGGCGCGCGCTTTCGTTGCAGCCGCGTCAGCCAGCGGGAGGCGGCGGGCCCGGCTGGTCCGGACTCGACGGCTGCGACGGCTGCGACGGCTGGATCGGCGGCGACGTCGGGGTGACCGGGGCGATGCCGATGCCCGCCCGGCCACCGACGTCGATCCCCGCGTCGGCGAGGATCTGGCGACCCTGCTGGGCGAACTTGTGCTCGCAGAAGACCTCGTAGCGCGTCGCGACGACCTGGCTGACCGACGAGAAGTCGCGTGCTCCGCGGGTGAAGGCGTAGCCGGCGAGCGACCAGATCAGGCCGAAGACGGCGCCGTAGAGGGCGGTGGAGAGCAGCAGGGTCAACGGGTTCGAGGGACGCGAGAAGAGCGAGAGGATCAGACCGACGAAGAGTCCGAGCCACACTCCGGAGAGCAGACCGCCGAGCGCGACACGTCCCCACGTGAGGCGCGCGGTGACCCGCTCCATCTGCTTGAGGTCGGTGCCGACGATGAGGCAGTTCTCGACCGGGAACTGGTTGTCGGACAGCGTGTCGACGGCCTTCTGCGCGTCGACGTACTGCTCGAACACACCCAGCGACATGGGGTACTCCAGGGAGAGTGTCGCGAATCCCTGGCGTCCCCCCGGACCCTTCGGTTGCAGGCTCATACGTCCATCCTCGCATCCCCGGCTCGGCGCAGAGGGGCCCTCAGGCCTTGAGCTTGTAGTCCTCGACGAGGCGGCGGCCGATGATCATCCGCTGGATGTCGGCCGTGCCCTCGCCGATGAGCAGCATCGGCGCCTCGCGGTAGAGGCGCTCGATCTCGTACTCCTTGGAGTAGCCGTAGCCGCCGTGGATGCGGAAGCTGTCCTCGACGACCTGCGAGCAGTACTCGGACGCAAGGTACTTCGCCATGCCGGCCTCGAGGTCGTTGCGCTGACCCGAGTCCTTCTTGCGGGCCGCCTTGACCATCATTTCGTGCGCGGCCTCGACCTTGACGGCCATGTCGGCGAGGCGGAAGAGAACGGCCTGGTGGTCGACGATCTTCTTGCCGAAGGTCTCGCGCTGCTGGGCGTAGGAGACGCCGAGCTCGAAAGCCCTTCTCGCGACACCACATCCGCGAGCAGCGACGTTGACGCGGCCGACCTCGACGCCGTCCATCATCTGGTAGAAGCCCTTGCCCGGCTCGCCGCCGAGGATTTGCGCGTCGGTCGTGCGGTGCCCGTCGAAGATGAGCTCGGTCGTGTCGACGCCCTTGTAGCCCATCTTGTCGATCTTGCCGGGAACCGTGACGCCCTGGGCGGTCTCGCCGAAGCCCGACTCCTTGTCGACGAGGAAGGTCGTCATGTTCTTGTAGACGGAGTCGGCGCCCGTGTCGGTCTTGACGAGGACGGCGACGAGGTTGGCCGAGCCACCGTTGGTCAGCCACATCTTCTGCCCGGTGATGGACCACTCGCCGTCGTCGCCCTTGACGGCCTTGGTCTTGATGGCGGCCACGTCCGAACCGCAGCCCGGCTCGCTCATCGAGAACGCGCCCCGGATCTCGCCCGTCGCCATCTTCGGCAGGTAGTGCTGCTTCTGCTCCTCGGTCCCGTGCTGGAGCACCATGTAGGCGACGATGAAGTGGGTGTTGATGATGCCGCTGACGCTCATCCAGCCGCGCGCGATCTCCTCGACGCACAGGGCGTAGGTCAGCAGGGACTCACCGAGGCCGCCGTACTCCTCGGGGATCATCAGCCCGAAGATCCCCATCTCCTTCATGCCGTCGACGATGGCCTGGGGGTACTCGTCCTTGTGCTCGAGCTCCATGGCGACAGGGATGATCTGCTCGTCGACGAACTCACGGACGAGCTTGATCAGCTCGGTCTGCTCCTCGGTGAGGCCGTCGGTCTGCTGCAGTCGGGACATGCTCGGATCGCCACCTTGCGTCTGGGCTCTCGGACAACTGCGACCGAGTATGCCGTCGCGCCGGGCACGCGGTCAGTGCGCCCGCGTGTGAGTGTCGACACCTGTGTCCTCGGTCACCGGAGATCGTCGGAGCCACCACTCACCACAGCTGTCCGAAGGACAGCTTCTTGGCCTTGACCGGTCCCTCGAGCGTCGAGCGCTGGCTGAAGCCGCCCTCCTCGAGCCCGGCCGTCACGCTGCGGAGCAGCTCGCTGCGGGTCGCCGTCGGGCTCGCCTTGATGGCCTCGAGGAAGAAGTGGGTGAAGGCCCCGTTGGAGCGCCCGTCGAACGTCGCGTCCCTCGCGGTCTGGTCGGGACGGCACGCCGAGTGGACGACCGCCCGCAGTGGCACGGACCGGTAGGGGCGGCGGCGCACGTCGGCCTCTCGGCGCGGGCCGGCCGGAGCAAGTCGCCGCGGCAGCCCCGTCTGCACGGGGCTCGGGAGGAAGCGTGGCCGCCCCTGGCCAGGGAGACCGAGACCGGAGCCGTCGCGGTCGTCGTCAGCGTCCCTGAGACCGGTGCCGCTGTGGCACGTGTCGAGCAGCACCTCGAGCAGGACCCCGCTCGGCACGCTGCCCATGAGGTCGCGGAGCTCGTCGTCGAGGATGATGGTGTCGCGGTCCCAGCCGTCGGCACCGACCCGCAGGTCGGCGCAGGCCAGCGCCTCGTCGAGCCCGTCGGGCTCGTCGTCGACGTCGCCGGGCAGGTTCGGCACCTGGACTCCGTGGGTCGAGATGCTGAAGACCACCGTGTCGCCCGGACGGGACGTGGAGACGAGGCGGGTGAGCCGCGACCACACGTCCTTCCTGGTCGCCGTGCCATCACACAGCACGACGACGTCGGAGACCCCGAAGTGCAGCGCAGTGAGCGCCTCGGCCACGTCATGGGCGTCGTTGACACACCCTCGCAACCAGTCCGTCTCGCGCAGCGAGGCGAACTCGTTGATGCCGACGCACAACGCAGACCGCGTCACGATGCGGCCAGGGCCGGTTCGGTCACCACAGCTGTCCGAAGGCGACCTTCTTGGCCTTGACCGGTCCCTCGAGCGTCGAGCGCTGGCTGAAGTCGCCGTCCTTGAGCCCGGCCGTCACGCTGCGGAGCAGCTCGGTGCGGGTCGCCGTCGGGCTGGCCTTCATGGCCTTGAGGAAGAGGTACGTGAAGGCCCCGTTGGAGCGGCCGTCGAACGTCGCGTCCGACGCCGTCTGGTTGGGCTTGCACGCCGCGAAGAGGACGGGCTTCGAGGCCGTGGTGCGGCTCTTCGTCAGCTCGACGAGCGCCTTGCGGTCGACGGTGCGCACCGGCGTGACGGCGCGGATCGACCGGGCCTGGTCGAGTCCGCGACGCGTGGGTGGCGGCAGGTAGCGCGGCTTGCGGCCGAGGAGCTGCGCCTGCAGGATCTCGTCGAGGTCCTTGAGGCCGGTGCCGCTGTGGCACGTGTCGAGCAGCACCTCGAGCAGGACGCCTGCGGGCACGCGGGAAAAGAGGTCGCGCAGCTCGTCGTCGACGATGACGGTGTCGCGGTCCCACTGGTCGCCCTTCTGGCGGATGTCGTGGCACGCGAAGGCCTCGTCGAGACCGTCCGGCTCGTCGTCGCCACCGGGCTCGTTGGGCACCTGCGTGCCGTGGCTGGAGAAGGTGAAGATCAGGTGGTCGCCGGCCTTCGCGGTGTCGACGAGCGTCGTCAGCGCTGCCATGACGGCCTTCTTCGTCGCGCCGGCATCGGTGAGCACCGTCGTCGCGCGCGCAGTGAAGCCGAGCGGCCGCAGCGCCTTGGCGATGTCGTTCGCGTCGTTGACGCAGCCGTTGAGCCAGCTCGTCTGCGGCAGCGACTCGAACTCGTTGATCCCCACGCACAGAGCCCTGCTTGCCATGGCCGTTCCTTCCTTCTCGGAACCCCTCGGGTGAGCGGGTTCGACTGGGGTGTATGCCGTTTCACACTGTCTCGAGGACCGCGTCGGGTCTCGCGTACACGACGTAGGCGAGCCAGGTCGGGTCGTCCGCGTCCCGCGCTGCCGCCCGGGCAAGAGCACTCGCCCGGGACATCTGGGTGCCCTTGAGCAGCTCCTCGTACAACGTCTCGACGAAGACCCGAGCCGGCTCCTCCTGGACCGACCACAGGCACGAGACGAAGGCCGAGGCGCCGGCGTCGAGGAACGCCTTGGCGAAGCCGCCAACCGTCGTGAAGAGCTCGCCGGACCGTCCGGTCTGGCAGGCGTTGAGCACGACGATGGGACCGACGCTGTCCGGTCCGGTCCAGTCGAGGTTCTGGGAGACGTCGGTCGAGCTGAGGTACTGCTCGCGCACGGTGGTGCCGCGCCGCTGGCCCTTGAGCAGCACTTTCGCCTCGGCGATGTCCTCGGAACGTGCCGCCCCGTGGCCCGAGAAGTGGAGCAGGTCGAAGCCGCCGCCGCGCAGGAGCTTCTCGACGCCGCTCGGGGTGGCCGTCACGGGCTTGGCGCCGAACCGGTCCTTGAGGTAGCCGGCCTCGGCGACACCGACGTCGTTCTTGAACATCGGGTTGGCGTAGACGGGACAGATCGACCGTGCGTGGCCCCGGCGCACGCGGACGGCCCGGGGAGGGAAGCTGCCGAGCTGCCAGCGCACGAGCCCACCGGAGGCGAGGAAGCGTGGCGTCGTGCCGCGCTTGCCGCGAGCGGGCTTGAGGTGGACGAGCTCCCACGGCACGAACGGCTCGTCGGTGTAGACGATGAGGTCGTGCACGAGGTCGCGGTGCTCCCAGAGGTAGGCCTGCATGTCCTCGGGGAAGAACTGGTCGAAGAGCATCGTGCCGGTGTTCTGCAGCTGCGACATCCGCTGGCGCGGTGTCAGGTCGGGATCCTTGATGACCCGCTCCACCTCGGCGATCCGTTCGCGCACGAACTCGTCACGCCCGAGGATCGGCGCCGACTCGAAGACCCGCTCGGGCTCGCCCGGCACGAGCCGGAGCGCGTAGCTGTAGACGCGCTCACCCGTGACGCGCCGGCACTCGACGATGTCGAGGCAGGGCAGGCCGTCGAGCTCCGGGGCGTCGATGCCCGTGTGGACGGTGGCGGTGACGGGCGTCGGGGCGACCATCCCCGCGGCGGCCGCCGTCGACTCGAGGGTGACGGTGGCGAGCGGCACCCAGCCCTGCCGGAGGATGATGGACACGCGGACGGGCCCGGGCGCCAGGGCTCGCACCCGGAAGGTCAGCTCGCTGGCCCAGTCGCCGCTCGGCAGGCCGAAGACCTTGGCGTCCGTCTCGAGGACCTGCACGTTGTCCTTGGCGTAGACCTGCACGCTGATCGGGCGCTCCGCGTCGACGTGGAGCGTCCTGGACTCGTGGACCGTGCCCTCCGTCGGCGCCACCGCCTGTCGCGCGAGCCGGACCCGGACCGTCACGTCGGCACCCGGGGTGACCGTCGCAGGCATCTCCACCGCGAGCTCGGCCTCCGTCGTGCCCTCGAGAGGGCTCGTGGGTCCAGCGTTCGCGGGCTTCTCCCGGTCGCGGCGCGTCGCCTTCTTCGCCGTCGCCTTCTTCGCCGTCGCCTTCTCCGCCGTCGCCTTCTTCGCCGTCTTCCCCGTCGCCCTCCCGGCGGCCGTCCTCGCCGGCGGCTCCGCCCGGGGGCCGGTGGCGGGTCGCGCGGGCGGACGCGCATGGGTGCCGGGAGGCCTCGTCGCGGACGGCGGACGGGCGGCTGTCGGCGGTCGGGCGGCGGTGGTCGGCGCCTCCACCTCGGCCATCTCGAGTCCACGCTCGTCACCACCACCGTCGGCGCCGAGGACCGGCCCCGCGGTCATCCACCCGGGCAGGTGAGCCTCCTCGTCCGACGCGCCGAGCCCGAGCGGCAGCCACTGCGAGATCGCACCGATGACCGGGAGCTGCGCGAAGTAGTTGACGTGGTGGACGACGTCGTTGGTGCCGAGGGCGAACGTGTCGCGCACGTAGCCGCCGCTCGGCAGGCCGATCGCCGACATCGAGTCGGTGTCGACGACGAGGTCGTTGCGCCCCTTGAAGATCCCGTCGACGAAGCCCTCGGCGAGACGGACGGCGAGCTCGCGCGGGAACTCGGGCGGGTTGTGGTGGTCGTCGAAGAGCGACACGTGGAAGTCGGACGAGACGACGTACCAGCTCGTCCCGGGCCGGGGCTGGCCCGGCTGGTCCTCGTTGAGGGTCGTGACGAAGGGCCCGTCGGGCGTCATCGCGGCGAGACCGGGCACGCCGTCGTCGCCGGCGGCGTACGACACGAGGTACTTCACGAGCGCGCCGACGCCACAAACGACACCGGTGACGACAGCCGCGAAGGGAGCTCCGCCGGGCACGAGGGACAGGCCGGCAGCGGTCACCATGACGAGGTTCGTGTAGAGGTCGACGAGGTCGTGCCAGCGCTCGGGGTCGGCGAGGTGGGTGCCGCCGTTGGTGGAGGCCACGAAGACGATGGAGTCGACGGCGACGCGCAGTCCCGCACCCGGCAGCACCGACTCGACGAAGGACCTCGTGACCAGCCCGCCGCGGCTGTGCGTGATGACGTCGATGACGAGCTCGCCGTCGTGGGGCGCGAGCAGGGCGAGCAGGTCGCGCGCGTTGCGCTCCGGGTCGACGCTGAGCGTTCGGTGGTCGAAGCCGATGACGGCGTCGTACGCCGACACGAGGGTGTCGACGAAGCCCTCCGCGCCGGGCGTGACAGCGAGGGCCCCGAAGGCGCTGGTGGTCGACGAGAACGTGCCGTGGACGAGGAGCAGGACCCGTGCCGCCCGGTCGGTGGGGAGGCCCACCTCCGCGAGCGAGCCGACCGGCTTCCACGCGTCGAGCGTTCCCCCCGTCACGTGGACGAGCCCGGTGCGCACGCCCGACTCGAGTCGCTCGACGACCTTGTCGACGATGACGGGTGCGGCGAAGCGCAGCACGATCGCCTGGAGGACGCCGTGGGCCAGGTCCCCGAGCAGCCCGCGGTCAGCCGGTCCCGCACCAGGTCGCTCGAGGCCCCGCGACCGCGGTCGCGGACGCCGCGGGCGCTCCGGTTGCACCGACAGGGCGAACGACACGGTGCGGGGACCGGGGTCGATCGACCGCGTGCGTTCGGCGGCATCGACCGGCAGGTGCCACGAGTAGACCCCGTCGCGCTCGAGCAGGACGACGGCGTCGTTGCCGGCCGGCACGTCGACGTCGAGCTTCACGGTGCCCGCCCTGTTGGCCGGTGCGGGACCACCCAGGTCGCGAGATCGCTGTGGTGTCAGGTCGATCCGGTCGACCACGACGAAGTCGTCGGTGCGCAGGGCCTCGACGAGGGCCGCCCGCTCAGCCGCCCGGCGGTCACCCGAGGGCAGGTCCCTGTCGGCGCGGTCGGTCGCGGCGGACGCGTCGTAGCCGCGGGGCGCGCGCACGCGCACCGCTCCCCCGCCGAAGGACGCGGACGGCATACCTGGGCTCCCTCCGAGACGTCTCCCCTGCTCCTTGCCACGGTAGAGGTGAACGGGGTGCTCGGTGATACAGATCGCGGCAAACGCCTCGAACGCGGCGCGGAATCAAATCCGTTGCGCAGGACCCGCTGGATGCGCCAGTCTCTTCGCGAGCGCAGCGGCACACGGCCGCACGCCGGGACCCAAGGAGGGTGACATGACCATCACGGCCCCGGGCATGCCTGCCCACATCTCTTCTTCCTTGGAGTTCTCTTGTCATTCAACGCTTTTCACGACGACGACCTCGCGGTCGTCGACACCCGACTGACCGCTCGGCGCACCCTCGGCCTCGAGGACGAGCAGTACGCGGTCGACACCGACCCCGACGGCCCTCCCGAGGGTGACCGGTGGTCGAGCTGGGACGGAGCCACCCACGGCCCGAAGCCGCGCCCCGACTGGGTCATCACCGACCTCGGCGCCGTCGAGGCCGACCTCGGGGTGCTCAAGACCGGCAAGGAGGCCGACGTCCACCTCGTCCGACGGTGGGTGCCCGGATCCTCCGACCGGGACGTGCTCATGGCCGGGAAGCGCTACCGGTCGAGCAAGCACCGCATGTTCCACCGCGACTCGGGCTACCTCGAGGGCCGGCGCGTGCGGAAGTCGCGCGAGACGCGGGCCATGCTGACCCGCACCTCGTTCGGCAAGGAGCTGATCAGCGGTCTCTGGGCCTTCGCCGAGTTCGAGACGCTGGTCCGCCTCTGGCACGAGGGGCTGCCGGTGCCCTACCCGGTGCAGATGTCCGACGACGAGATGCTGATGGAGTTCATCGGCACGCCCGACGGGCAGGCCGCGCCACGGCTGGCGCAGGTGCGTCCGGACCCGGACCTGCTACCGGTGCTCTTCGAGCAGCTGCGCGAGGCGATGCTGCGGCTCGCCGAGCTCGGTTGGGCGCACGGCGACCTCTCCCCGTACAACGTGCTGCTCGAGGGCGAGGGGGACGACGCCCGGCTCGTCCTCATCGACTGGCCGCAGATCGTCGACGTCATCGGCAACCCGCACGGCCCGGAGTTCCTCGAGCGCGACACCCACAACATGTGTGAGTGGTTCACCCGTCGTGGGTATGCGGTCGACGAGGGCCTGCTCTTCGGTGACCTCATCGCGGCGGCGACGTCGCGGTGGTGATGACCTCAGCGTCGCACCGAAGGGCCACGGACCAGATGGAGGCCACCCGTTCGTGGGGTGGCCTCCATCGTCCTTCGACCGGCGAGAGGCCGCGAACCGGACCGTCCCGCGGGCGGCCGCCGGCTCGTGGCCTCTCGACGCGGTCAGTCGGTGAGGAAGTCCGCCGGGTGGCCGAACTTCCCGGAGTGGACGAAGGCCTCGAGCGGCAGGCGCGACCGCGGCAGCCGCGCCCGGGCCAGCACCCAGTCCGGCATCTCGCCGTCGTCGTCCGGGCCGGCGGGCAGTCCGAGCGCGATGCCCGTCGTGACGGCCCAGTGCGGCGGGACGGCGAACCGCTCGGTCGCAGCGCGGTGGTCGAAGCCGCCGAACTGGCGCACCTGCAGGCCCATCGAGCGCGCCTGCACCGTGATGTGGGCGACCGCCTGCCCGAGGTCGAACATCGCGTAGTCGCTGTAGGCGAGCTCATGGTCCTCGTCGGTCGCGACCTGGTGCAGCGTCAGGATGATCGCCGAGGCGGACGGCGCCCACACCTGGTTCGCTGACGAGAGGACGTCGACCATGGCGGCGTGGGTGTCGTCGCCGCGCAGGCCGACGATGAAGCCCCAGGGCTGTGAGTTGCCGGCCGACGGCGACCACCGCGCGGCCTCGAGGATCGCGCGCAGGGCGTCGGGGCCGAGCACGTGCGAGCGGTCGTATACCATGACGCTCTCCCGGTCGCGCAGCAGGGGTGTCAACGTCTCCGGCTGCGCCGTCGGCGCCAGGGGAACCGCGGGCGGCGTATGCCGTCCGCCGACCACCGTCTCGTCGCTCACGTCTCGATCGCCGTCCTCACGCACTCGTCAACCATGCCGCAGCCCGGCGTCTTCCCGGCCCGGGTGTGGGCGGGACCACGCCGGTGGCCGACGGACGGGGGCGCCACGTCAGTAGGCGCGGCCGACGACCGCGAGCACGCCGTCGTCGGACTCCGAGGTCGGCACGGTGCCGTCGGGCATCGTCAGGCACCGCACCGTGACGGCGGACTCCGCGAGCAGCGACTCTCCCTGCTCACCGAGCGTCGACCACGGGATGGTGGCCCAGCCGGTGCGAGCGGCCTCGGCGGCCTCCTCGATGGTGCTCACGGCGGCGGTGTTCGTGTCGCGGTGGGCGAGCGCGGCGGCATACAGCGCGTCGTGGTCCTCGTCGAGCGCCGCGGTCACCGTGTCGACGACGCCGCCGAGCGGCACCGACGACTTGCCACCGGCGATGCGTCGGGCGACGGTCACGGAGCCCTCGGCGAGGTCACGGGGACCGACCTCGACCCGCAGCGGGATGCCTTTGAGCTCGGCATCGACGGCGCGACGTCCGAAGGGCGTGTCGACGCGGGCGTCGAGCTCGGCCCGCACCCCGCGCGTGAGGAGGTCGGCGACGACCTGACGGGCCGCCTCGACGACGCCCTCGCCGTCCTTGACGACCATGACGAGCGCCTGGACGGGAGCGAGTCTCGGCGGCACGCGCAGACCGTGGTCGTCGCCGTGGCCCATGATGAGACCGCCGAGCAGGCGGGTCGAGCTGCCCCACGACGTCGTCCAGCACGTCTCCTGGCGGCCCTGCTCGGACAGGTACGTGATGTCGAAGGCCTTGGCGAAGTTCTGGCCGAGCTCGTGGCTCGTGCCCATCTGGAGGGCCTTGCCGTCGCGCATCATCCCTTCCAGCGCAAGGGTGTTCGTCGCACCAGCGAAGCGTTCGCGCTTCGTCTTGCGACCGAGGACGACGGGCATGGCGAGCATCTCGCGCATGAACGGCGCGTAGACCTCCTCGTGGATGCGCTTCGCGTAGAGACGAGCGTCCTCCTCGGTCGCGTGCGCCGTGTGGCCCTCCTGCCAGAGGAACTCGCTCGTGCGCAGGAAGATCCGCGGGCGCAGCTCCCACCGGACGACGTTGGCCCACTGGTTGAGCAGCAGCGGCAGGTCACGGTAGCTCTGCGTCCACTTCGCCATGTACTCACCGATGACCGTCTCGGAGGTCGGACGCACGACGACCTTCTCCTCGAGCTCCTTCCCGCCGGCGTGCGTCACGACCGCGAGCTCGGGGCTGAAGCCCTCGACGTGCTCGGCCTCACGGCTGAGGTAGGACTCCGGGATGAAGAGGGGGAAGTACGCGTTGCGCGCACCGGCCTCCTTGATGCGCCGGTCCATGTCGGCCTGCATCCGCTCCCAGATCGCGTAGCCGTACGGTCGGATGACCATCGTGCCCCGAACCGGACCGTTGTCGGCGAGCTCCGCCTTCGCGACGACGTCCTGGTACCAACGGGGGAAGTCCTCTGACTGAGGAGTGAGCACGGTCTTGGCCATGGCCCCGATCCTATGATCGGGCGCAGGGGCCCCGTCACGTCGGTGTTGGCCTACACGCGCTCCATCGTCGCGACCATGAACGCCTGCCAGGCCTCGCGACTGTCGCCGAGCTCCCCCGGGCTCCCGGCCTGCTCGAGGATGCGCGTGGTCGCGTCCCGCGTCACGTCGTCGAAGTCGCCGGTGATCTCCACGTCGGTGCGACCCCAGACGTGCCGGCACATCGCCTGGACGGCCTGGACCTGGGCGTCGGAACGCCGGATGAGGCGCGGACGCTCCGGGCCGAACCGGCCGAGGTCGACGTGGATGTGGTTGCTGTGCGCGGCATCGAAGAGGTAGGTCAGCACGTCGGCGAACTCATGGTGCAGTCCGGCGGCGGTGCGCCAGTAGAGCGCGAGGCGGCGACGCAGCTCGGGCGCCGGCGCGTCACGCCAGAGGTCGTAGCGCAGGCTCGTCAGGTCGCGGCCGTCGGCGCGGAGCCGCGCGATGTCGATGGCCTCCCCCGAGCTGTGCCAGGACGTCGCCGAGCCGCGGACCCAGGCCCCGTACGAGCGCACCTCGTCGGGCACCTGCCCGACGTGGCGGCGGTGCAGGGCGAGCCACTGGTCCAGGCGCGCCCCGAACGGCTCGGTGACGTAGTACGTGGCAGGGCGGCCCGTCACCTCGTAGACGTACGCCGCGGCCCCGATGCGCTGCCTCGCCTGCAGGGCCGAGCGGTCGACCGGCTGCGGGTCGATGCGCAGCTCCGGCGGCGTCGGCTCGCCCAGACCCGCCAGCCGAGGGAGGGAGGCGAGGCCGGGACCGCGCGACACGGCATACGCCCCGCCGGCGGCGACGGCTCCCACCGCGCCGAGCGTCAGCAGGCGACGGCGCGTCAGTCCGCTCTCGCCCGACGGGGGTGCCTCCGGGTCGGGGCGCCGGGCCGTCGGCTCCCCCGTCCGCATCTGCTGGCCCATGCCTGGTCCAACGCGCGAGGCGGCCGGAGGTATCCCGCAGGGGACGAAGCCGATGGGGCAGACTCACAGGAAACTGCCAGTCCTGCATGGTGACGTGCGGGGACGAACGGGGAACGAGTCTTGTGACAACCGATCCGACGAGGGGTTAGACCATGTCCGAGCACCGGCGCCGCACCATGATCCCGATCGTGCCCGTGCGGCCGACAGCGGCCCCCACCCACGACGTCGACCCCACCCAGGTCGACCGGGGCAAGATCAAGTCCAAGGCCGCCGGCCTGACCGCCATCGCCGTCACGGCGCAGCGCGGCATGGAGCAGATGGGCGCCCGCCGGTCGTTCGCGACCCTGCGGCGGATCAACCAGCCCGACGGCTTCGACTGCATGGGCTGCGCGTGGCCCGACCCGCACCCGGAGGAGCGCAGCTTCGCCGAGTTCTGCGAGAACGGCGCCAAGGCCGTCGCCGAGGAGGCCACCCTGCGGCGGGTCGACCCCTCGTTCTTCGCCGAGCACCCCGTTGCCGAGCTGTCCGGCTGGACGGACTACCTCCTGGGCCAGCAGGGCCGCATCACGCACCCGATGGTGCTGCGCGAGGGTGGCACCCACTACGAGCCCATCTCGTGGGACGACGCGTACGCCCTCATCGCCGAACGGCTGCGCGGGCTCGCGTCGCCCGACGAGGCGGTCTTCTACACGAGCGGCCGTGCCTCCAACGAGGCGGCGTTCGCCTACCAGCTCTTCGCCCGGGCCTTCGGCACGAACAACCTCCCCGACTGCTCCAACATGTGCCACGAGTCGACGTCCGTGGCGCTGGCCGAGGTCATCGGCATCGGCAAGGGCTCCGTGAGTCTCGACGACATCCACGAGGCCGAGCTCATCCTCATCGCCGGGCAGAACCCCGGCACCAACCACCCGCGCATGCTCACCGCCCTCGAGATCGCCAAGCGCGCCGGAGCGAAGATCGTCGCCGTCAACCCGCTGCCGGAGACCGGCCTGCGCGGCTTCGACAACCCCCAGAAGGTCCGCGGCATCGTCGGCGTCGGCACCGAGCTCGCCGATGAGTTCCTGCCGATCCGGCTCGGCGGCGACCTGGCCCTCTTCCAGGCGATCGGTTCGCTCCTCGTGGCCCGGCACGACGCCGGCGAGGACGTCTTCGACACCGACTTCATCGAGCGCCACACCGAGGGTTTCGAGGCCTGGGCCGCCCACATGCGCGAGCTCGACTGGGACCTCGTCGCCGAGGCCACCTCGCTCGACCGCGCCCAGATCGAGCGCGTCACCGAGCTCTTCGCCCGGTCGCGCAGGACGGTGCTCTGCTGGGCCATGGGTGTCACGCAGCACCGCCACGCCGTCGCGACGATCAAGGAGATGGCCAACGTCGCCCTCGTGCAGGGCAACATCGGCAAGCCCGGCGCCGGCCTGTGCCCCGTGCGCGGGCACTCGAACGTCCAGGGCGACCGCACGATGGGCATCTGGGAGAAGCTGCCCCCCCACTTCGGTGACGCGCTCGAGGCCGAGTTCGGTATCGACGTCCCACGCGAGCGCGGCCTCGATGTCGTCAACTCGATCCGTGCGATGCGCGACGGCGACGCCAAGGTCCTCGTCGGGCTCGGCGGCAACTTCGCCGCGGCGACACCCGACACCGAGGTGACCCACGACGCGCTCCGGTCGGTCGACCTCGTCGTCAACATCTCGACCAAGCTCAACCGCTCGCACGTCGTCGTCGGTCACACCTCCCTGATCCTGCCGACGCTCGGGCGCACCGAGCGCGACGAGCAGCGCAGCGGTCTGCAGGGCGTCACCGTCGAGGACAGCATGTCGAGCGTGCACCTCTCGCACGGCAGGCTCGAGCCCGCCGGCCCGGAGCTGCGCTCGGAGGTGTCGATCATCAGCGGCATCGCCGCGGCCACGCTCTCCGGGCGCGGCGCGGCCGGCGAGATCGACTGGGCCGCCATGGCCGACGACTACTCCGTCATCCGGCGCCACATCGAGCGCGTCGTGCCCGGCTGCGAGGCCTACGACGAGAAGGTGCACCGCCCGGGCGGCTTCGTGCTGCCGCACCCGCCGCGGGACTCGAGGACGTTCGAGACGCCCTCGAAGCGCGCCGTCCTCACCGTGAGCCCGCTGCAGATGGTGTCGGCGCCCGAGGGCCACCTCGTGCTCCAGTCGCTGCGCAGCCACGACCAGTTCAACACGACGATCTACGGCCACGACGACCGCTACCGGGGCATCTCCGGTGGCCGCGAGATCGTCATGGTCCATCCCGACGACCTCGCCACCCTCGGCTTCTCCGACGGCGACCACGTCGACGTCATCGCGCCCTGGCCCGACGGCACCCAGCGGGTCGTCCGCGACTTCCGGGTGGTCTCCTACCCCACCGTCCGTGGCTGCGTCGCCGCCTACTACCCCGAGGTCAACCCCCTCGTGGCCCTCGAGTCCACGGCCGTCGGCAGCAACTGCCCGGTCTCCAAGGCGGTCCTCGTGCGCCTCGTCCCGGCCGGGCAGGCTCCGCCACACTCGGCCAGCGACGACCTCGAGGCCGGTGACGACTCCGAGAAGCGCAGCGAGGTCAAGCCGCACCACCTGAGCTGACGGACCGCTCCGACGGCACCGACCGTCGATGCACGCCCACCGCCCCGGCCCCTCCAGGCCGGGGCGGTGCGCGTATGCCGTGTGCCTCCCGGCGCGCGTCGCCCCCTCGCGTGGCCGCCCGAGTCCTACGCTGCCCGCATGTCCTGCGCCCCCGGCCCGTCGCGGCGTGCCGTGCTGCTCGGGGCGCTCGGGGCGCCAGGGCTGGTGACGGCGTCCACCGCCCTGACCGGCTGCTCGGCCACCGACGGGCCCATCCTGCGAGACGGGGTGCTCCCGGACCGCTTCGGGGTCGACTCGGCGCGGTGGCGGCTCGCCCTGCCACGGACCGGGCGACCGCGCGGGCTCGTCGTCGCGCTCCACGGCTCCGGCGGCGGTGCCGACGACGCCTTCGGGCTCGGCTTCCCCGACGAGGTCGAGTCCTCCCGGATGGCGCTCGTCTCCGTCGACGGGGGCCGCGGCTACTGGCACGCGCGGCGCGACGGCAGCGACACCGGCGCGATGGTCCGGGAGGAGCTCATCCCCTTGGCCCTCGACGCGGCCGGCCTGCCCGCCTCCTCGCCTGTGACCCTGCTCGGCTGGTCGATGGGCGGTTTCGGCGCACTCCTGCTGGCGACCGAGCTCGGCCGCGCGCGGGTCAGTGGCGTCGTCGCCGCGAGCGCGGCTCTCTGGCTCCGGGGCAGTGACACCCCGGCCCGCGCGTACGACGGGCGCGCCGACTTCGACTCACACTCGATCTTCAACCGGATCGACCGGCTTCGCGGCATCCCGGTGCGCCTGGACTGTGGCACCGCCGACCCGTTCATCGCGGCGAACCGGGAGCTGTCGCGCCGGTTGCCCGCGGCGGAGGCCCACTTCACGGCTGGCGGCCACGACGACGACTTCTGGAGCGGCAACGTGCGCGCCGAGATGGCCTGGGCCGCCGCCCACTCCTGACCTCGTGCTCCCCTGTCCTCCTCCCCTCCTCCCGTGGCCGATCCCATGTGTCCGCGCGTCGCAGACGGTGCGCAGGAACGTCGAACCGGCACGGGGCCGGGCGAGCCGCGTCGCGGCTCAGGCGGCGCGGTGCAGGTCGTGGGCGTCCGGCAGGCGGCGGAAGCCGGCCGAGACGTAGGCGGCGACCGCACCGACGTTGGCGCTCGGGGTGCAGACCAGGCAGCTCGACGCGCCCAGCTCCCGGAGGGCGGCCGCGCACGCGAGCGTGATCGAGCGTCCGTGGCCGCGGCCCCGGTGGTCGCGGTGCGCCCCCAACGGCTCGATGAGACCGGGTCGCCCCCGGCCGGCCGACCACACGGTGGCGGTGGCCACCGCGGCTCCGGACTCGTCGTAGGCGACGAGGCACCTCGCGTCGACGTAGGCCGGTCCGGACGCCATCTCCCGCCACCGTGCCTCGCTGAACGTCGAGGTGTCGAACGACGCGCGCTGCACGGCAACCCGGTCACGGAGCAGCTCCGGCCCCGGGTCGGTGCCGACGGCCTCCACCCGCAGTCCGCTGTCCTCGACGGGCTCGGTCAGGTCCCGGACGAGCGGCGTCCACGGCTCGCCGTCGCCCCATCCGGCGTCCACGAGCGAGGCACGGAAGGCGTCACCGAAACGCGCCTCGACCAAGGCCTCCCCGGCAGGGAGCACGCCACGCTCGGGGCGCGACACGTCGGTGAGCAGCTGGTGCGCCAGCTCGTCGTCGTCTCCGGCCGCCGGCGCGATCGCCATCCGGAGCGCGCGCGGGTCGTCGAGGAACCCGACGGCGACGAGGCGCCCGTCGCGACTCCACGTGCGAACGGCCGCCGCGGTCGCGTCGGCGCCGAAGCGCCAGTTCCAGCCGAGGTCGCCGGGGTGCAGCTGGACCGGCATCCCGTCCTGCTGCCACTCGCGCATCTCGCGCACGGCCTCGACGAGGCCCTGGACTCCCGGCGTGCTCAGCTCGATCGACATGCACCGATCCAACACCGTCACCGGGCGAGCCCACACCTCGTTTTGCGACGGCACCCCCCTGCGCCGAGCGGCGTCGACGGCGTCGTCAGGACAGCGCGGCGATGGCCTCTGCGGTGGCGAGGACCTTGTGCGCGGTGTCGACGTGCAGGCTCTCGATGAGCCTCCCGTCGAGGGTCACGACGCCCTTGCCCTGGGCCTGCGCGGTCTCGAAGGCCTCGATCACGGCTCGCGCCTGCTGCACCTGCTCGGCGCTCGGCGCAAAGACCGCGTTGCACGCCTCGACCTGCCCCGGGTGGATCAGCGTCTTGCCGTCGTAGCCCATCTCCCGGCCCTGGTGCGCCTCGGCGAGGAAGCCATCGGCGTCCTTCACGTCGTTGTAGACGCCGTCGACGACGGCCACCCCGGCGGTCCGCGCCGCGAGGACCGCGAGCTGGAGCGAGGTCTGGATCGCCGCCCGTCCCGGGGCGAAGCTCGCCCCGAGCTCCTTGTAGAGATCGTTCGTGCCGAGGACGAGACAGCCGAGCCGGTCGGACGCGCGCGCGATCTCCTCCGCGTGCAGCACGGCCACCGGCGTCTCGACCATCGCCCAGAGCCGCGTGTGCTCGGGAGCGCCGGCGGCCTCCATCGCGGCGACGAGGCCGCGCACCTCGTCGGCCGACCCGACCTTGGGCACGACGATCGCGTCCGGTCCGGCCGCGGCTGCCGCCGAGAGGTCGGCGTCGTGCCACTGTGACCCCAGGCCGTTGACCCGGATCGTCAGCTCCCGTCGGCCGTATTCTCCCGACTGCACTGCGGCACAGGCCTTTTCGCGCGCCTCCTCCTTCGCGTCCGGGGCGACGGCGTCCTCGAGGTCGAGGATGAGGGCATCGACGGGAAGGGTCTTCGCCTTCTCCAGGGCTCGCTCGTTGGAGCTCGGCATGTAGAGCACGGAGCGACGTGGACGGTATGCGTCGGGCTCGACGGGCACGGCAGTCAGCCTTCCTGCGTGGCGGGCTCGCCGGCATACAGCTCGGCGAGCGCGGGGTCGGTCTGGGAGAGACGCTCGGCGAGCTCGACGATGACGAGGCACTGCTTGAGGCTGGCGTCGTCCTCCATCTTGCCGTCGAGCATGACGGCGCCCGTGCCGTCGCCCATCGCGGCGACGACGCGGCGCGCGTGGGCGACGTCCTCGGCGGACGGGCTGAAGACACGCTTGGCGATCTCGATCTGGACGGGGTGGAGCGACCACGTGCCGACGCAGCCGAGCAGGAACGCGTTGCGGAACTGGTCCTCGCAGGCGACGACGTCCTGGATGTCGCCGAACGGTCCGTAGTAGGGGTAGATCCCGTGCATCGCGCACGCATCGACCATGCGGGCGATCGTGTAGTGCCAGAGGTCCTGCTGCGCCGTCGCGCGCGCTCCCGTGATGTCGCCGTCGACGGGGTCGGTGCGCACGAGGTAGCCGGGGTGCCCGCCGCCGACGCGGGTCGTCTTCATGCGGCGATCGGCGGCGAGGTCGGCGGGACCCAGCGACAGGCCCTGCATGCGCGGCGAGGCGCCGCAGATCTCCTCGACGTTGACCATGCCGCGTGCCGTCTCGAGGATCGCGTGCACGAGGATCGGACGGGTCAGCCCCGCCTTCGCCTCGAGCTGGGCGAGGAGTCGGTCGACGTAGTGGATGTCCTCGGCGCCCTGCACCTTCGGCACCATGACGACGTCGAGCTTGTCGCCGATCTCGGTGACGAGCGTCGTCAGGTCGTCGAGCGCCCACGGGCTGTCGAGCGCGTTGATGCGCGTCCACAGCTGGGTGTTCTCGCCGAAGTCGGTGGCCCTCGCGATCTCGACGAGGCCGGCGCGGGCCGCCTCCTTGCGGTCGGCCTTGACGGCGTCCTCGAGGTTGCCGAGGAGCACGTCGACGGTCCCGACGAGGTCCGGGACCTTGGCCGCCATCTTCGGGTTGCTCGGGTCGAAGAAGTGGATGACCCGGGAGGGGCGGGCCGGCACCTGCGTCAGAGGCGTTGGCGCCCCCACCGCGAGCGGCCGGAAGAAGTCCTTGGCGCTGCGCATGGGCGTCAACGTAGCAACGGCCGGACGGCCCGCGTTATGACGACAGTCACGCGCGTCGCCGATGAGGGCGGGATCACTATGGTGGCGGTGTGACCGAGCGCGCGACCGAGCCTGTGACCGAGCAGGGCGCAGGGACGAGACCCGGGACGGGGACGGGCACCGAACCGGTGCCGTCCGCGCCAGGACCCTCCTCGCCGTCCGACCCGCAGTCGGACCCGCAGTCGGACCCGCCGTCCGACCCGCCGTCGGCAGCGGCCACGGCCTCTGCGACCGCCCTGCTCGGCGAGGCGATGGCGAAGTCCGGTCTGCTCTGGATCGAGGTCGCCGACGACCGCACCTGGCCGGCCTGGCACGTGTGGGACGACGGGGCCGCCCTCGTCGTGAGCGGACCGGGCGAGCAGCCACTCCCGTGGCTGCCCAAGGAGGTCAGGGTGATCCTGCGCAGCAAGGACACCGGGGGTCGCCTGCTCACGGTCCGCGCGCACGTCCACGTCCTCGAGCCCGGCACCCCCGAGTGGCAGCGCGCCGCCGAGCTGCTCCGCGCATCGCGGCTCAACTCGGTGGACGACTCGCTGACCCGCTGGGCGGCGGAGTGCACCGTCACCGCGCTCGTGCCCTTCGACAGTCCGCTCGAGTCCCCGGGGGCCTATGCCGCCCACGACCACCGTGAGCCTCCGGCCCGCACCGCGGCGACGACGACGTCGTGGCGCCCGTGGCACTGGGGTGGGCGCGGTGAGGAGAAGGCCGAGCGCAAGCGCGCGCGTGACGAGGCCAAGGCCGGCAGACGCGCCGCGAAGGAGCGGGCGAAGCTGCGCAAGAAGCGCCAGCGACGTGGCACCCGTCGCCGCGGACGCTGACCCCATAGCCTTGGGCCATGAGTGCGAGCACCCGCGTCTTCGTCGCGCGCCTGACCGGACTGAGCGTCTTCGACCCGCTCGGTGACCAGGTCGGGCGCGTCCGCGACGTCGTCGTGATGTTCTCGGTCAACCGACCCGAGCCTCGCGTCATCGGCCTCGTGGTCGAGGTGCCCGGTCGTCGCCGGGTCTTCGTGCCGATGACCCGGGTCACCTCGATCGATGCCGGCGCCGTCATCACGACCGGCCTGGTCAACATGCGCCGCTTCGAGCAGCGCACCAACGAGGTGCTCGTCGCCGCCGAGCTGTTCGACCGCACCGTTCGCGTCACGACGGCCGAGGCCGTCGAGGCCGGTTTCGCCGACTCGCTCGTCGAGGACCTCGCCATCGAGCAGGGACCGCGGCGCGACTGGATCGGCACCCGGGTCTTCGTCCGGCAGGCGCCG
Source organism: Terracoccus sp. 273MFTsu3.1 (assembly GCF_000383675.1). GTDB lineage: Bacteria > Actinomycetota > Actinomycetes > Actinomycetales > Dermatophilaceae > Terrabacter. The sequence goes on from NZ_KB911821.1 coordinate 641,086, forward strand.
GCCGGGGTCTCGTCGGCGTCCAAGGCGATGTCCCGGCTCACGCGTCGCCGGTCGGGCAAGACGATGCTCGTCGACATCCGCGACGTCGTCGGCCTCCACGAGCAGGCGGGCGCCCAGAGCGCCGAGCGTCTCCTCGAGACCTACGACGACCTCAAGGTCGCCGACCTCGCCGAGGTCATCCACGACCTCAACCCCAAGCGCCGGGCCGAGGTGGCCGCCGCCCTCGACGACGAGCGCCTCGCCGACGTCCTCGAGGAGCTGCCGGAGGACGACCAGGTCGAGATCCTCGCCGGCCTGGCCAACGAGCGCGCGGCCGACGTCCTCGAGGCCATGGAGCCCGACGACGCCGCCGACCTGCTCGCCGACCTGCCGCCCGAGCAGGCCGAGGAGCTGCTCCAGCTCATGGAGCCCGACGAGGCCGCTCCCCTGCGTCGTCTGCTCGCGTACGACGAGAAGACCGCCGGAGGCATGATGACGACCGAGCCCGTCATCCTCGGTCCCGAGGCGACGATCGCCGAGGCGCTCGCGACCGTGCGCCGCGAGGAGCTCGCCCCCGCGCTCGCGTCGATGGTCTACGTCTGCCGCCCGCCGCTCGAGGCGCCGACCGGCCGCTACCTCGGCCTCGTCCACATCCAGCGCCTGCTGCGCGAGCCGCCGCACGGCGCCGTGGGGTCGATCATCGACAAGGAGATCGAGCCCGTCGTGGCCACCGCGTCGCTCGAGACCGTGACGCGCACCCTCGCGACCTACAACCTCGTCTCGCTACCCGTCGTCGACGACGACGGACGCCTCATCGGAGCGGTCACCGTCGACGACGTGCTCGACCACATCCTCCCGGAGGACTGGCGTGAGGAGCGGCACGAGCTGGGGGTGAAGCCGTGAGCGAGCGCGCCGAGCGTCGTCCTGGCCCCCGGGCCGTCCGTGGAGACAAGCTCGACCAGCCCCAGGAGAAGCGCGCCCGGGTCCTGCCGCGGATCACCCTGACCCAGGAGGCCTTCGGCGTCCTGTCCGAGCAGTTCGCCCGCTTCATGGGCACGGCCCAGTTCCTCATCGGGATGACGGTCTTCGTCGCCGCGTGGATCGCCTGGAACGTCCTCGCGCCGCCGGCGCTCGTCTTCGACGAGTTCCCGTTCATCTTCCTGACGCTCATGCTGAGCTTGCAGGCGTCGTATGCCGCGCCACTCATCCTGCTCGCGCAGAACCGTCAGGCCGACCGCGACCGCGTCGCCCTCGAGCAGGACCGGGCCCGCGACGAGCGCAACCTCGCCGACACCGAGTTCCTGACCCGCGAGGTGGCCTCGCTGCGCCTCGCCCTGCGTGAGCAGGCCACGCGTGACTTCGTGCGCTCCGAGCTGCGTTCGCTGCTCGAGGAGATGGAGGACCGCGGGTTCGTCCGCGGCGCCGACGACGAGCCCAGGGACAACCGGCACTGACCGTGAGCGAGCGCACCCCGGCCGTGGTCGGGGGGCCCGGCAGGGCGGCATACGATGGAACACATGTCTGTCGCCGCACTGCCCAGCCGTGACGCCATGCTCACGGCGCTGTCGAAGGTCAACGACCCCGAGATCCGCAAGCCGATCACCGAGCTCGGCATGGTCAAGTCGGTCGAGATCGACGACGCCGGCAAGGTCGACCTCGCGATCTTCCTCACCGTCTCCGGCTGCCCCATGAAGGAGACGCTCACCAGGGACTCGAGCAACGCGCTCCTCGCCCTCGACGGCGTGACCTCGGTCGAGGTCGAGCTCGACGTCATGAGCGACGAGCAGCGCGCCGAGCTGCGCTCGCAGCTGCGTGGCGGCGCCCCGGAGAAGGAGATCCCCTTCGCCAAGCCCAACAGCCTGACGCGGGTGTATGCCGTCGCCTCCGGCAAGGGCGGCGTCGGCAAGTCGTCGGTGACCGTCAACCTCGCCGCGGCGATGGCCGCGCAGGGCCTGCGGGTGGGCGTCGTCGACGCCGACGTCTACGGCTTCTCGGTGCCGCGCATGCTCGGCGTCGAGCAGCGACCGACCCAGGTCGACGACATGATCCTGCCGCCCATCAGCCACGACGTGAAGGTCATCTCGATCGGCATGTTCGTGCCCGGCAACCAGCCCGTCGTGTGGCGTGGCCCGATGCTGCACCGCGCCCTCCAGCAGTTCCTCGGCGACGTCTTCTGGGGCGACCTCGACGTCCTCCTGCTCGACCTGCCGCCCGGCACCGGCGACATCGCGATCTCGGTCGCGCAGCTCATCCCGACGGCCGAGATCCTCGTCGTGACGACCCCGCAGCAGGCCGCCGCCGAGGTGGCCGAGCGGGCCGGCTCGATCGCACTGCAGACCCACCAGCGGGTCGTCGGCGTCATCGAGAACATGAGCTGGCTCGAGCTGCCGGACGGCACCCGCCAGGAGATCTTCGGATCCGGCGGCGGGCAGGCGGTCGCCGACTCGCTGACCAAGAGCATCGGCGCCCCGGTCGAGCTGCTCGGCCAGATCCCTCTCGACACGCGCCTGCGCGAGGGCGGCGACAACGGCACGCCGGTCGTGCTCGGCGATCCCGACACCGCTGCTGCCGTCGCGCTGCGCGGCATCGCCCGCAGCCTCGGCTCGCGCGCCCGCGGCCTCGCCGGCCGGTCGCTCGGCCTCACTCCCGCCGGCCGCTGACCGACGCATCGGCCGAGGCTGACAACCAGAGACCGGACGACCCCCGGCCCCCTCGCTTCGCCGTCGAACGCCGCGTTCGGTGGCGAAGGCGCTGCTCGACCAGGGAGCTCGCGACCGAACGCGGCGTTCGACGAGGTGCTCGCCCGGGGACGCGGCGACGGGCGGGTTCGTGGGCGGCTGACTCGGGTCAGGCGAGCGAGTCGACCCAGGCTCGGTGCAGGTCCGAGTAGCGGCCGTCGCCGGCCGCGACGAGGTCGCCCGGCGCGCCGTCCTCGACGATACGGCCGTGCTCGAGCACGAGCACCCGGTCGGCGATCTCGACCGTCGAGAGTCGGTGCGCGATGACGATGGCGGTGCGCCCGGCGAGGATCGTCCCGAGCGCCTGCTGCACGAGCCGCTCCGAGGGGACGTCGAGTGACGACGTCGCCTCGTCGAGGATGAGCACCGCGGGATCGGCGAGGAAGGCCCGCGCGAAGGCGACGAGCTGGCGTTGACCGGCGCTCAGCAGCCCACCCCGGTTGGACACCGGCGTGGCATACCCCTGCGGCAGCTCCGCGATGAACTCGTGCGCGCCGAGCGAGCGGGCCGCCGCCTCGACCTCGGCGTCGGTGGCATCGGGCCGGCCGAAGCGGATGTTGTCGGCGACGGTGCCGCTGAAGAGGTAGTTCTCCTGCGTCACCATGACGACGGCGCGGTGCAGGTCGTCGGACGCGAGGCGGGTGAGGTCGACCCCGTCGAGGCTCACCGTGCCGGAGGTCGGGTCGTAGAAGCGGGTGGCGAGCTTGGCGATGGTGGTCTTGCCCGCGCCGGTCGTGCCGACGAGCGCGACCGTCTGCCCGGCCGGCACCGTCAGGTCGAGGCCGGGAAGCACCGCGGTGCCCGCGACGTACTCGAACCGCACGTCGTCGAACCGGACCTCGCCGCGGGGCGCCTCGAGAGGCAACGGGTCGGACGGCACGGGGACGTCGGGCACCTCCTCGAGCACGCCGGAGAGCTTCTCGAGAGCGGCCGAGGCCGACTGGAAGGTGTTGTAGAACTGCGAGATCTCCATCATCGGCTCGAAGAACTGCCGCAGGTAGAGCAGGAAGGCCGCGAGCACGCCGACGGTGACCTCGCCGTGGTAGGCGAGGTAGCCGCCGTAGAGCAGGACGACGGCGATCGTGACGTTGCCGATGAGGCGGATCGCCGGCATGAACCACGCGACGAGTCGGAAGGCCACGAGGTTGGCGCGGCGGTACTGGTCGTTGACGTCCTCGAAGATCGCCTGGTTGCGCGGTTCGCGACGGAAGGCCTGCACGGCCCGGATGCCGTTCATCGACTCGACGAAGTGGACGATGACGAGGGCGACCTTCTCGCGGGTGGCGCGGTAGCTCTTGGCCGACTCCTTGCGGAACCAGTTGGTGAGCAGCGCGAGGGCGGGGCCGCAGAGCAGCGCCACGAGGCCGAGCTTGACGTCGAGGACGAGGAGCAGCACCGACGTGCCCACGAGGGTCAGCGCCGCCGTGACGAGCCCGTCGAACCCGGTCTCGAGCATCTCGTAGATGGCGTCGACGTCGGAGGTCTGCCGGGAGATGACGCGCCCGGACGTGTAGCGGTCGTGGAAGGCCGGGCTCAGGTGCTGGAAGTGGCGGAAGACCCGTCGCCGGATCGACAGGAGGATGTCCTGGCCGATGAGGCCGGACCGGACGAGGAAGAGGTTGCGCGAGACGGCCTGGGTGATCGTCGCGACGAGGACGAGCCCGACGACGAGCAGGAGCGGGCCGAGGTCGCCCGACTCCCGGATCGGCGGGATGCCGGTGTCGATGCCCTCCTTGACGAGGTACGGGATCGACAGGCGCGCGGCGTTCTCGATGACGACGACGACCATGAGCCACCAGAGCGCCCGGCGCCAGGGCCGGAGCACGTCGCGCAGCAGCCGCCGGGAGCGGCCGGCGAGCCGGGCCGAGGTCTCGGCCGACAGCTCACCGTCGATGTCGTCGGCGGCGACGCCGCGCCACTGCTGGGTCGGGGCGGTCATGCCCGCACCTCCTCGTTCGCGTCGCGGGCGTGGTCGTCGGAGCCGGGCGCGTCCGTCTCGTCGAAGGCGTCGGCCGCGAGCAGCTCGCGGTAGGCCGGCACGCCATCGAGCAGCTCGCGATGGGTGCCGACGTGGGTGATGGTGCCGTGCTCGAGAAGGGCGACCCGGTCGGCGAGCATGACGGTCGACGCACGGTGGGCCACGACGAGACCGGTGGTCTCGGACAGCACCCGCGAGAGCGCCTCCTCGACGAGCTTCTCGGTGTGCACGTCGAGGGCGGAGAGGGTGTCGTCGAGGACGAGGACGGCAGGGCGCGAGAGCACGGCTCGGGCCAGGGCGAGCCGCTGTCGCTGACCGCCGGAGAGCGACAGCCCCTGCTCGCCGATGCGGGTGTCGAGGCCCCAGGGGAGGTCGTGGACGAAGCCGGCCTGGGCGATCTCGAGGGCCGCGAGCACGTCGTCGTCGGGGGCGTCGGCACGGCCGAGGGTGACGTTCTCGCGAGCGCTCATCGAGAAGAGCGTCGGCTCCTCGAAGGCGGTCGCGACGAGGCTGCGCAGCGCGGCGAGGTCGAGGTCGCGCACGTCGACGCCGTCGATGGTGATGCGCCCTCCGCAGACGTCGAACAGGCGTGGGACGAGCGCGGTGAGGGCGGTCTTGCCCGAGCCGGTGGCGCCGACGAGCGCGAGGGTCTCGCCGGGCGCGACGTCGAGGTTGACGTCGCGCAGCACGGGCTGGTCGGGCGCGTCGGGGAAGGCGAAGTCGACGTGCTCGAAGCGCAGGTGCCCGCGGCGCGCAGCGACCTCGTGCGGGCCCGAGACGATGTCGGGCTCGGTGTCGAAGATCTCGAGGACGCGCGCGGCCGCGGTCATCGCCTCCTGCGCCATCGCGAGGATGACGCCGAGGGAGGACACGGGCCACACGAGCGAGAGCATCAGGGTGATGAACGCGACGAGCTCGCCCGGCGTCAGGTCACCGTGGCCGACGCCGATGGCGCCGAGCAGGAGCACGACGACCACGGCGAGGTTGGGGATGACCTCGAGGAAGGTCCAGAACTTCGCCGACAGGCGGACCTTGGCGAGGCTCGTCGCGCGCAGCTCGAGCGCTGCGTCGTCGTAGCGCCGGGCCATGTGGTCGCTGCGACCGAACGACTTGATGACGCGGATGCCGACCGCGCCCTCCTCCGCCTGCGTCGCGAGGTCGCCCTGCTGGTCCTGGACGCGACGGGAGACGACGACGTAGGCCTTCTCGAAGCGCATCGAGAGCCAGATGATCGGCGCCGCCGTCGCGGCGACGACGAGCCCGAGCGGCCAGTACATCGTCAGGAGCACGATCGTGACGGCCGTGACCTGCAGGACGTTGACGACGAGGAAGAGCAGGCCGAACCCGCTGAACCGACGGATGGCCGAGAGGTCGGTCGTCGCGCGGGAGAGCAGCTGCCCCGACTGCCACCGGGTGTGGAAGCTCATCGGCAGCGCCTGGAGGCGCTCGTAGAGGTCGCGGCGCAGCTCCGTCTCGAGCCCGAGCACGGCGTTGGACTGGACCCACCGCCGCACGAAGATGAGGACGGCCTCGAGCACCCCGAGGCCGAGGGCGAGCAGGCCGAGAGGCAGCACCGGCGCGAGCTCGTGCCGCGTGATCGGCCCGTCGATGATGGCTCGCGTCACGAGCGGGATGGCGATGGAGAGGCCGACGCCGGCGAGCGACGCGGCGAACATGACGACGAGGGCCCAGCGGTGCGGGCGCAGGTAGCCGCGCAGGCGCCAGAGGGACCGGACGGAGGCGGGCGGTTGAGAGGCAGGATCAGCAGGCATCAAGGAGTGACGATAACCCCGACCGCCGACAGAGATACCTCTGGGTCAGAGATTCACGTCGCTTCGCTGTCCCAGGGCGTCGGGACCGACGGGTCGTGGCCGCGCGGCGTGCTCACGGGCTTGTCGACGACGGGCGACGGCTGGTCGTCCTCGTCAGGTGGCGCGGAGAGCGCGTCCCGCACGATCTTGCGCGGGTCGTACTGGCGCGGGTCGTAGGCCCGCCAGTCGACGTCGGAGAACTCCGGCCCCATCTCGTCCTTGAGCTGCTGCTTGGCCCGGTCGGCCATGCCGCGAGCCTGGCGGACGAACTTGCCGAACTTGGCGGCGTACTCGGGCAGGCGCTCCGGACCCAGGATGAGGATCGCGAGCAGACCGAGCAGGAGCAGCTCCCACCCGTTGATGTCGAACACAGTCCCTCGCTTCCACGCGTACCGGCTGCGCCATCCTACGGTGGCGACCGGGGAGCTAGTTGGCCGGATCCGCTTCGAGCGTCATCCGGAGCTCGAGCTCCTGGCCGCCGCGCTCGACCTTGAGCGTCACCGTGTCACCGATGGCCCGCGCGCGGATCGAGACGATGAGCTGGTCGTTGTTGCGGACCCGCTTGCCCTCGAAGCCGGTGATGACATCACCCGGCTTGACGCCGGCCTTGGCCGCCGGCCCGCCGGCCGTGACGGCGTTGGACTCGCCGCGGACCTTGGCCCCTTCACCGACGAAGGTTCGGTCGAGGTTCACCCCGATGACCGGGTGGGTGGCCTTGCCCGTCGCGATGAGCTGGTCGGCGGTGCGCCGGGCCTGGTCGCTCGGGATGGCGAAGCCGAGCCCGATGCTGCCGCCGGTGGAGCCGCTCGTCCCCGGCACGCGGGCGATGGCGCTGTTGACGCCGATGACCTTGCCCGTCATGTCGAGCAGCGGGCCGCCGGAGTTGCCGGGGTTGATCGCCGCGTCCGTCTGGATGGCGTTGATGTAGGAGGACTCCGTGCCATCTCCCGGCGTCACGGGGCGGTTGAGCGCGCTGACGATGCCCGTCGTGACGGTCTGGTCGAGGCCGAGCGGCGCACCGACCGCGATGACCTGGTCGCCGACGACGACCTTGTCGGACGCCCCGAGCGTCAGGGGCTTGAGGTCGGTGCGGTTGATCTTGAGCACGGCGAGGTCGTAGCTCGCATCGCGCCCGACGATCGTCGCCTTCTCGGTGTCGCCGTTGCTGAGGACGATCTCGATGTCGCCGTTGACGCCGGGCTCGACGACGTGGTTGTTCGTCAGGACGTGACCCTTGGCGTCGATGACGAAGCCGGATCCGGTCGCCGATCCCTCGCTGCCGGCGTCGACCTTGATGGTCACCACGCTCGGCAGGGCGACGGCGGCGATGTTGGCGACCGATCCCGCCGGTCGCTGCGTCGCGCCCGGTCCGGGCTCGGGCAGGGTCGTCCCGGCGAGGTTGATGCGGTCCTCGGCGACCTGGCTCGCGATGCCACCGATGACGCCGGAGAGCAGACAGAGGCCGACGACGGCAGCGACCACCTTGCCGCGGCCGCGGCGGGCGGACGTCGCCGGCGGGTCGGTGAGCGCGACGCCCCCGGGCGTCAGCGGCCCGCTCCCGAACGCAGGGTCGCCCCCCGCGGGTGCGTGGGGCACGGAGCCGAGGTATGCCGTCCCGCCAGCTGCCGCGGCGGCGCCGGCCACTCCCTCGCCCGGGTGGGTGGACCCACCGGGCCCGGTCGCAGACGGGTCGGGGGCGGGGGTCGGCGGGGCGTAGGCCGAGCGGTGAGCCTCCTCGGCGAGGGAGTCGGCACGGTCGCTGCCCCAGGCGGCATCCGCCCGTGCCGGGACACCTGCGCCCTCGGTCGGGTGCTCGGCTCCGAAGACGTCGAACCAGGCGTCGTCACCCGTGTCGGCGGGACGGGCGCCGGAAGCGCTGACCGGAGGCTGGGCCTCCGTCGCGGACGGGACGGGGGCCGTGGTCGTCGGCGACGCGGACGGGATGGCCCGGGTGTCGTGCAGGTCGATGATGCCGGTCTGCTCCACCTCCGGCTCGCCGGCGGTGCCGGGGGCCTGAGCGAGCTCGCGGGGCTCGGGAGCTGCCGTCGGATCGGGGTCCGGCGTCGTCGACTCGTCGCTCATGGCCCTGATTGTGCCGAACGGACGTTGGTGACCCGAACCGGGGCCACGAGAGCCGAGGTCGGGCCGACCGTCAGCGCCGCGGTGCGGGCCGACGTGCGGGTCGTGACGACCCAGTACGGGACGTTGCCGGAGCCGACGTCACCGAGACCCTGCACCTGACGCGTGACGGGCGTGATCCTGTTGCCGGGGAGCACGGCGCCGCCGAAGTTCACGGCACTGACGGGACCGGGCCCGAAGTTCGCGACGGGGCCGCGGACCGAAGGAGTGCGCGAGCCGGGCACCGGGGCGATCGCGAGCCCCCACGCGGCAGCGACCGACGCGCCGGCCGCGATCGAGGCCACCACCGCAGCACGCATCGGCGAGCGGTGCAGGGCAGGAGCGGTGGGACGGACGGTGGGCACGGGCTCGTAGGACGGCGTCGACGGCATACGGAAGCCGACGGGCGGCAGCGGGATGCGCGGGGCCCTGGTCTCTCGCGAGGGAGCGGGTGCGGGCTGGGGCTCGCCCGACGGAGCGGCACCGAGACCCATGAGGGAGGTGCGCAGGCTCATCGGGACGCCGGTGTCGGAGCGCAGCGACGCGACGATGCGTCGCTCCTGGTCGGCGGCGGCGCGGCAGACGGTGCAGCACACGAGGTGCTTGTCGTAGAGGTGCAGCATCGCCGGCGGCAGGGCGCGGTCGACGTAGGCGCGGACGTATCCCTTGAGGTGCGGCGTCACGACATCACCTCCGGCCCATCAGCGCGAGCTCGCCGCGACTCGGCGGCCGGGAAGGCGCAGGCCGGCGCGAGCGGCGCGCGACTCGGGCTTGGCAGGACGGGCGGCGGCGGCCACCTCGGGGGCGCGGTGCGCGAGCGCCTCGCGCAGCTGGGCGCGGCCACGGTGGATGCGCGAGCGGACGGTGCCGAGCTTGACGCCGAGCGTCGCGCTGATCTCCTCGTAGCTGAGGCCCTCGATGTCGCACAGGACGACGGCCGCGCGGAACTCCGGCGCCAGGGCGTCGAGCGCACGCTGCACGTCGTCGTCGAACCGGGCGTCGTGGTAGGTCTGCTCCGGCCCCTTCTCGGTGCTCGGGAGCCGACCGGCGGCGTCGTCGGGCAGGGCGTCGAAGCGGATGCGCTGCTTGCGACGCATCTTGTCGAGGAAGACGTTCGTCGTGATGCGGTGCAGCCAGCCCTCGAAGGTGCCCGGCTGGTAGGAGTGCAGCGACCGGAAGACGCGGACGAAGACGTCGTGCGTCAGGTCCTCGGCGTCGTGCGGGTTGCCCGTGAGGCGGTAGGCCAGGCGGTAGACGCGCGCCGAGTGCTGCTCGACGATCTCCTCCCACGTGGGAGGAGTCCACGTCGAGTCGGCCTGCTCCACCGAGGTGGGAGAGGTGGACGTCACGCTGGTGCTCACAGGGGGCTGGGCCTTTCACGGAGAGGGGTCAACGACAAGAACGCCGTCAGATCTCGTTTCGTTCCCGTCGATCGTCTCGGATTGCCCTGTCCGGCCGCCAGCCAGAACCTGTGGTTCTGCTGTGGACGGAGCCGTGGGGCAGTGGCCGGGCCGGTCAGCGGGACTGCTCGCTGCCGTCGTGCGGGACCGCCTCGTGGTGGGCCCGCCCGTGCGTGCGCCGGTCCTCCTTCATCTCGGCCTCGAAGAGGTGGCGCCGACCACCGACGAGGTCGTCGCGGGCCGTCTTCTCGAGTTCCTTGAAGGTCGCGTAGTAGCCGTCGTCGTACTCCTCGACGATCTGGAAGGTCCACCGTCCCTGCACGACGTTGCGCCCGACGAGCTCGGTCTGGAGCCGGTCGGCGAGCTCGGGGTGCCCGGCCTCGCGGAAGAGGTCGACGGCCTCGCCCAGGGCGAGGTCCGCCATCCCGGTGAGCCGGTGGAAGCCGTAGAGGTGTCCGCGGGCGTCCTCGACGACCTCGAGCGCCTCGGACAGCTTGCCGAGGGCCTCGACCGTGGCATCGTCGACGCCGTCCGGACGCAGGTGTTCCGCGGTCGGCCTGTCCTGTTCGTCCATGACCTGATCCTTACCCGCTTCAGTGCGACGGGGTGCCGAATCGGTCCGGCACGTCACAGTAGGGTGACGAACATGAGCACCCAGAAGGTCGCCGCATGGTCGCACGCCGAGGAGTTCGTCACCCCGAGCGAGCACGTCGAGGAGGCGACCCACCGCGGTGAGGAGCTCGGGGCGCCGGCCGTCGGCAACGGCGTCGGGGCCGTGCTCCAGATGCTTGCTGCCGCCACCGGGGCCAAGGCCGTCATGGAGATCGGCACCGGCGCAGGCGCCTCGGGTCTCTGGCTGCTCGGCGGGATGCCCGCCGACGGCATCCTCACGACGATCGACCTCGAGACCGAGCACCAGCGGGCCGCCCGCGACGCCTTCGCCGCAGCGGGCATCGCCCACCAGCGCACGCGTTGCATCGCCGGCCGCGCCCTCGAGGTGCTCCCCCGGATGACCGACGGCGCGTACGACCTCGTCGTCGTCGACGCCGACAAGGAGGAGTACCCCGACTACCTCACGCAGGCCACCCGCCTGCTGCGCTCCGGCGGCACCCTCGTCATGACGTGGACCGACAAGGAGTCCGACCCCGCCAACCGGGACGCCGAGACTCGGACCCTCCGCGAGGTCGGACGCACGATCCGCGAGCACGACCAGTTCACCGTGTCGCTGCTGCCGGTGGGCGAGGGCCTGCTCGTGGCCGTCAAGCGCTGAGGGCACGTATGCCGTCCGGCCGGACGGCATACGCCGTCCTTCGCCCGGGGCGGGCATGCGAAACGGCCCCCGACCGTGAGGTCAGGGGCCGTCGAACCTGGATCAGGCGGAAGGGTCAGTTGACGCCGTCACAACCCTGGATCGCGTCACGCAGAGCTGCAGCCTCGTCGGGGGTCATCTCGACGACGAGACGCCCGCCGCCCTCAAGGGGCATCCGCAGCACGATGCCGCGGCCCTCCTTGACGACCTCGAGCGGGCCATCGCCGGTCCTCGGCTTCATTGCTGCCATGGTTCCCCTTCCCTAGGAATCCTCGGTCTTTGGCCCCATTATTCCGTGTCTCGTTTGCGAGACCTAATTGGGGATGTGACAGAGGGCACGTCCGGGCCCTCCGGGGCTCGTCACGCTTCCGCCTCGGGACGGATTGGGACAGAGTGGCGCCCATGACGCAGACGTCCGACTCCCCCTCCACGCCCGCCCCCGAGCCCCTGCTCGTCGAGGTCGCCGACGGCATCGCCTGGCTCCGGCTCAACCGTCCGGACGCCATGAACAGCCTCGACAACGCCCTCAAGGACGCCCTCGTGGCGGCTCTCCGCGAGGTCGGCGAGGACCCCGCCGTGCGGTGCGTCGTGCTCACGGGGACCGGGCGGGCCTTCTGCGTCGGGCAGGACCTCAAGGAGCACGTCCGCAGCCTCGGCGACCCGACGTCGACGCTCGAGACGACGGTGACCGACCACTACAACCCGATCGTCATCGCGCTGTCGACGATGAACAAGCCCGTCGTCGCGGCCCTCAACGGGGTGGCGGCCGGGGCGGGGATGAGCTTCGCGCTGGCGTGCGACTTCCGGGTCGCCTCGGAGCAGGCCGGGCTCAACACGTCCTTCGCGGGCATCGCGCTCTCGTGCGACTCGGGGGCCTCGTGGACGCTGCCCCGCCTCGTCGGGCCGGCCCGCGCCAAGGAGCTGCTGCTCCTGCCGCGCACGGTGTCGGCGGCGGAGGCGCTGGCGATGGGGCTCGTCACGAAGGTCGTGCCCGCCGACGAGCTCGAGGCGACGGTGACGGAGCTGGCCCGGACGCTCGCCGACGGCCCGACGCTGGCCTACGGCTCGATCCGGCGGGCCGTCGCCTACTCGGCCGGCGCCGGCCTGCCCGCCGCCCTGGCCCACGAGGCCGAGCTGATGGCCCTCACCGGACGCAGCAGCGACCACCGGGCCGCCGTCGACGCCTTCCTCGCCAAGGAGAAGCCCACCTACACCGGCACCTGACCGACCGCAGACGCCGCGCGCGGACGCCGGTCCCCGCATGAACCTGCCCATGGTGCTGCAGCCGGTGTGGTGATCACCCCACGGAGTGCAGCACCATCCGCCACACCGTCCGCAGCCTGAACACGCATCGGGCCGTCCACATCTCCGGCAGCCCGGCACCGGCTCATCCACAGCCCGTTGTATCCGCTGGGACGAGCGGCATGGACGGGCCACGCTCGCTGCATGCATCTACCCGAACCGGCCCTGACTCTGGGTGCGCGTCAGATCGGCGTCCTGTCACGGGACCAGCTGCTCGCCGCAGGCGTCTCGCGCGAGACCCTGCGCTGGCGGATCGGACGCGACTGGCGTCTGCTGCTACCGGGCGTCTACGCCCTGCAGACGGGAATCCCGTCCACGCAGCAGCGCCTCGTGGCCGCGCAGCTCGTCGCTGGGGATGACTCGTGGTTGGCGGGCACCACCGCTGCGGCCTTGCACGGTCTGACGTCCTGCTCTCTGGGCGTTCCGATCCGGGTGCTGGTGCCCAGACCGCAGCGGTCGCGGCGAGTCGCCTGGGTCGACGTCCGCGCGACGTCCTTGCTCCGCGAACCGGTGGTCGAGCGTGGTCCGCTGCGCGTCGGCTGCCTGCCGAGGGCCGTCGTGGACGCGGCGTCCCAGATTCCCGACGAGAGGAACGCCCGGGCCCTCGTGATCGAGGCCGTGCAGCGCCGGTTCGTGAGGCTCGACGACCTCGAGCACTGGGTCGACGCCCGAGGACGTCGAGGATCGGTGCGGCTGCGGCGGTTGTTGGGCGAAGCCGCGGCCGGGGCATGGTCGGTCCCCGAGTCCGACCTGCTCTCGCTCATCCACACCTCCCTCAGCCTGCCCGAGCCGATGACCAACCCGCTCCTCACGGGCCCGGACGGCACGGCGCTGACCTCGCCTGACGTGTGGTTCGACGACGTAGGCATGGCAGTGCTCGTGCAGTCCCACGAATTCCACGCCAGCGGCCTCGACTGGGATGCGACGGTAGTGGCTGGTTCGGACCTGTCGGCGGCGCGAGTCGTCGTGGTCGGGGTGACACCAGCCGCTCTCGCCAGAGACCCGCGGGGGCAGCTGCATCGCATCGAGCACGCCCACGCCTCGGCCCGGCGCTCCGGCACCCGAGCGCCGGTCATCGCCGTTGCACGCCAGGCCGTCCCGTTCCCGGCAGCCGCCAGAGCACACCTTCCGACGTAGCCATAACGAGCGGGATGGTGCTGCCAGCGGTGGGGTGATCATCACACCGCATGCAGCACCATCTGCCGCACCACGTGGCTGTGCCGCGCACAACGCGCTCCACGGGTTGAGCCGGGCTGCGGATGTCACAGCCGGGGTCAACCGAACCGTCTCAGATCACGGCGGGTAGTCGCTCGGGGGGATGAAGCGCCACAGGATGTCGGTCCAGTAGTACTGGCCGACGATGCTGAGCACGAGGAGCGGGACGAAGCGCCACAACAGCCGCTTCCACGTGTTGCCGCGACGGTCGGCCCAACCTGCCCCGAGCAGGACGACGAGGAGCGGGAAGAGCGGGATGAGGTAGCGGAATATGCTCGTGAACGGGTCGAGCACCGCCGCGAGGTAGGCCGGGTAGGCCAGCGTCCACGTGCGCAGGTCGGCGCCGAGGTTGCGGGCCCACGGTCCGGCCACCATGGCGATGAGGACGAGCGGCACGACGACGAGCATCACCGGCCCCCACGTCTCGCCGAACGCATACTCCGACATGCCGACCCACGGCGTGAACGGCTCGACGGTGCCCGAGCCACGCCACGACGCCATCGTGTCGGTGTAGGCCGACGGCACCCCGGTGCGCCACCACGCGATGGCGGGCCACAGCAGCCCGGCGACGCCGCAGCCGACGAGGGAGGCGAGCATCGCGGCATACGTCCCGCGACTGATCGGGCGCTCGCGACGTGCCCGCCAGCGCAGGAAGACCACGACGAGCGTCACGAGTCCCAACGGTACGGCGATCGGCCTCGAGAGCCCGACGAGCAGGGCCACGGCGGTCGCGACGAGCCAGCGCTCCTTGGCCAGCGCGTAGAGGTAGCCGACGAGCAGCAGCATGGCGAGCGACTCGGTGTAGGCCAGCTGCAGTGTCACCGACGCGGGGAAGCTCGCCCACAGGGCGACGACGAGGTATGCCGCCGGGTCGCCGATGCGATCGCGCAGCAGCAGTCCCATGAGCACGGCCGCGCCGGCCCCGCAGAGGAGCGCGATCGTCGAGCCCACCGCTGGGAAGTCGAGCCCGGTCAGCGCCATGCCGGCGCGGGCCATGAACGGGAAGAGCGGGTAGAAGGCCCACGGGTTCTGCTGGACGGCGCCGCCCTCGCCGACGGGAAGCTCCGAGGGGTATCCGTGCTGGGCGATCGTCTGGTACCACTGGCCGTCCCATAGCGCGGTGAACGGGAAGTAGGACACGGGCACGTCGTCGCCGCCGGTCATGCCGGACGGGACCTGGTGCTGCATGACGAGCAGCAGGATCGTCGTCGTGACGACCCGGGCCAGCGCGTAGACCGCGAGCACCCAGGCGACGAAGACGCCGCGCGAACGCAGCAAGAGCACCTCGGTCATGTGGTGCGTTCGCGGCCGACCGTCGGATCGGACTGCTCCGCCGGATCGGGCGTCGGCTCGACCCCCTCCGTCGACGCCTCGGCGGGCTCGCCCTGCTCGACCGGCTCGCCCTGCTCGGCCGGCCCGGCGGGCTCGACCGCGTGCTCGGCGGGCTCGGCGGGCTCGGGCGCGGACTCGGCCGAGGTGTCCCCACGCAGCACGGCGATCTCCTCGTCCTTCTCGCGGAGCTCGCGCCTCAGCCGGTCGACGACCCCGTCGACCTGGCTCATCCGGTAGCCCCGGGCGCCCACGTCGAAGACGAGGTCGTCGAAGTCGGTGTCACGAATGGGCTCGTCCGGCAGGGGCTCGTGGCTCAGGCTCGTCGTGTTGCGGCCGAGACCGCCCCCGGCGAGCCCGAGGATGAGCGCGACGACGAAGCACAGGACGACGATCCCGACGAAGAGGATGAACCACTTCACGCGCGCCTCTCCTCGTACGTGCGGATCGCCTTGACGGCCTCGTCCGGGTCGTCCGTGAGGACGAGGCGCTTGAGGTCGGCCGGGCTGATCATGCCGTGGTCGAGCACCGTGTCGCGCAGCCAGTCGATGAGCCCCTGCCAGTACGCGACGCCCATGAGCACGATGGGGAACTCGGTGACCTTCTGCGTCTGCGCGAGGGTCAGTGCCTCGAAGAGCTCGTCGAGCGTGCCGAAGCCTCCCGGCAGCACGATGAAGCCGCGGGAGTACTTGAGGAACATGACCTTGCGGGCGAAGAAGTAGCGGAAGTTGATGCCGAGGTCGACGTACTCGTTGAGGCCCGTCTCGAAGGGCAGCTCGATGCCGAGCCCGACCGACGTCCCCTTCGCCTCGAAGGCGCCCTTGTTGGCCGCCTCCATCGCGCCCGGCCCACCGCCGGTGATGACGGCGTAGCCCGCTTCCGCCAGCAGGCGGCCCACCTCGACCCCGATGGCGTATGCCGGGTCGTCGGGTCGCGTGCGCGCCGAGCCGAACACCGCGGCCGCGGGGCCGAGCTCCGAGAGCGTGCCGAAACCCTCGACGAACTCGGACTGGATGCGCATGACACGCCACGGGTCGGCGTGCAGCCACTCGTTGGGCTGGTGCGCCTCGAGCAGTCGCTGGTCGGTCGTCGTCACGGGCACCTTGTGACGGCGCAGCGTCACCGGACCGGTCTGGCGCCGGTCCTCGTGCGGGCTCCCCGGGGTGACGGGTGCAGGCTGGTGGTCGGTCACAGCGCCACCCTATGCGGAGAGGTCAGCCGAGCCAGCGCAGCAGGGCGGCCTCGGCCTCGACGTACTGCTCGACCGGGCAGCGCTCGTCGTCCATGTGCGCGAGGTTGGGGTCACCCGGCCCGAAGTTGACGGCGGGGATGCCGAGCGCCGAGAAGCGCGCGACGTCGGTCCACCCCTCCTTCGGGTTGACGGGGACGCCGAGCGCATCGATGAACGCCTTGGCGGCGGGCAGCAGCAGACCGGGCCGGGCACCGTCGGCCGCGTCGCCGAGCGTCACGTCGAAGCCGTCGAAGACCTGGCGCACGTGGGCGAAGGCCTCCTCGGTGTTCTTGTCGGGCGCGTAGCGGTAGTTGACCGTGACGGTGCACCGGTCGGGGATGACGTTGCCGGCGATCCCGCCGCTGATCCCGACGGCCTGCAGGGCCTCGTGGTAGTCGAGCCCGTCCACGGTGATCGTCTCTGCCTCGTAGGCGGTCAGCCGCGAGAGCACGGCGGCGGCGTCGTGGATGGCGTTGTGGCCCTTCCACGGGCGGGCCGAGTGGGCGGCGACTCCCTTGGTGACGACCTCGGCGCGCAGGGTGCCCTTGCAGCCGCCCTCGATGGCGCCGTCGGTCGGCTCGAGCAGGACGGCGAAGTCGCCGGCCAGCAGCTCGGGCGAGGTGTCGGCGAGCCGAGCCAGACCGTTGTACGTGCCGTCGATCTCCTCGCACTCGTAGAAGAGGAAGGTCAGGTCGCGACTCGGCTCGGGCACCTGCGACGCGATGCGGAGCATGACCCCGACACCGCCCTTCATGTCGACGGTGCCCCGACCCCACAGCTCGCCGTCGACGCGGCGCGTGGGCAGGTTGGGCACGGCGGTGAGCGGCACGGTGTCGATGTGCCCGGCCAGCACGACTCGCTCCGAGCGACCGAGGGAGGTTCGGGCGACGACGGTGTTGCCGTCGCGGACGACCTCGAGGTGCGCGAGGGGCCGCAGGGCGGCCTCGATCGCGTCGGCGAGGGCCGCCTCGTCCTGGCTGACCGACTCGATGTCGCAGATCGCGGCCGTGAGCGTCGTGACGTCGGCGGACAGGTCGAGGGTGGCGGCGCGGGCCCCCGTCCCGGCGGGCACGGTGGTCGGTTCGGCGGACGGTGAGGTCGACGGCATACGCGAAGGTTATCCGGAGGCCACCTCGTCGCGGCGCCCCCGGGACCGTCCGACCGCCACCGTCCGGTGACCACGGTGCGGGTCCGTGTTCCACCGGTATGGGCCGTCCCCATATCCTTGCGGCCATGTCGGAGCGCAACGCATGGGGACACGGACTGACGACGACCACGGACGACGGGCAGGTGCTCGACACGTGGTTCCCGCAGCCGGCTCTCGGTGAGCGCCCGGCCGACGCGATGGTCCCTGAGGGCCTCGACGCCCTCGTCGGCGCCGACGAGGCGCGTCGCGTGCGCACCGAGGTGCGGCTCGTCGAGATCGACCTCGACGCTCCGCCGGCCGACGCGCCCGACGCCTACCTGCGTCTGCACCTGCTGTCGCACTGCCTCGTCCAGCCCAACACCATCAACCTCGACGGCGTCTTCGGCGCGCTGCCGAACATCGTCTGGACGAGCGCGGGTGCGTGCGCCGTCGACGGCTTCGAGGCGACGCGAATGCGGCTGCGGGCCCGAGGCCAGCACGTCGCCGTCTACGGCGTCGACAAGTTCCCGCGGATGACCGACTTCGTCGTGCCGCAGGGCGTGCGCATCGCCGACGCCGACCGGGTGCGTCTCGGCGCGCACCTCTCGGCGGGCACGACGGTCATGCACGAGGGCTTCTGCAACTTCAACGCCGGCACGCTCGGCACCTCGATGGTCGAGGGCCGCATCGTGCAGGGCGTCGTCGTCGGAGATGGGTCCGACATCGGCGCCGGTGCCTCGATCATGGGCACCCTGTCCGGTGGCGGGACGGAACGCGTCAGCATCGGCGAGCGTTGTCTGGTCGGAGCCAACGGCGGCATCGGCATCGCGCTCGGGGACGACTGCGTGGTCGAGGCCGGGCTCTACGTGACGGCGGGCACCAAGGTGACCCTGCCCGACGGCACCGTGGTCAAGGCCAAGGAGCTGTCGGGGTCGAGCAACATCCTGTTCATCCGCAACAGCGTGAGCGGTGCCGTCGAGGCCCGCGACCGCGCGGGGACGGGCATCACCCTCAACGCCGCACTGCACGCCAACGACTGACCGAGACCGACGCCACCGGTTCAGACCAGAGCCGGACCACCTGAGGACCCCATGCCGAAGAACCGACCGGGCCCGACCCTTGCCGACTCCAGGGGCCGCCCGCGCGCTCGTCGCCGCCCCCGCTGGGTGCCGATCCTGCTCGTGCTGGCGGTCGTCGGCACCGCCGGGTGGTTCGGCGCCCGCTTCCTCATCCAGAGCGTCGTCAACCCGCAGTGCACGATCAAGGCCGGCGGGATCACCGAGACGTTCGACCCCGACCAGACGGCCAACGCCGCCCTCGTCGCGGCGCTGTCGATCAAGCGCGAGATGCCACCGCGTGCGGCCACGATCGCGTTGACGACGGCGTTCCAGGAGTCGAAGATCCGCAACCTGCGCTACGGCGACCGCGACTCGCTCGGCCTCTTCCAGCAGCGGCCGAGCCAGGGCTGGGGCACGAAGGAGCAGATCCTCGACCCCGTCCACGCGACCAACGCGTTCTACGACGCCCTCGAGAAGTACCAGGGCTACGAGACCGCCGACATCACGAAGATCGCCCAGCGCGTCCAGAAGAGCGGCTTCCCCGAGGCCTACCGCGACCACGAGGGCCAGGGCCGGGTGCTCGCCTCGACCCTGACCGGACACTCCCCCGCCGGCCTGACGTGCCGGCTCGACGCGGTGAAGACCAGCCTCGGTCCGCAGCGCGTGGCTGCCGACCTGTCCGAGCAGATGGGCGTCACCTCGGTCCGAACCGGCGAGGGCCTGCTCACCGTGACGGCCCGCGACCGCACGACCGCCTGGGCCGTCGCGCAGTGGGCCGTGGCGCGCGCCGAGATCTACGGGGCGAGCACGGTCAGCATCGGCGACCGCACCTGGGACCGCGCGAAGGGCAACGACGGCTGGTCGACCGGCTCCGACGGCACGACGGTCACGATCACGCTCGGCTGAGCCCCACGGCATACGCACGCCCCGTGGTGAGCGGTGCGCGGGGCGCGGTCCGCCCCGGCGGGTGCGCCCGCGGTCAGCCGGACACGTGGTCGAGGTGCTGGAGCAGGTCGTGCGCGGCGAGCTCGACGTCCTTGTGCCGCCACTCGCTCGCCCGGTAGACACAGGCGATGAGCGCCGTGCGGTGCACCCGGCGGAAGTCGCCGACGACGAAGGCGTAGCGCGCCTTGGTGCCGTCGTTCGCGCCCTCGGTGAGGCCCAGGTGCCACGCGGCGTACTCGTCCCACGAGTGCCGCTCGAGGTAGGCGTTCTGCGCCTCTGCATCCGGCTGGACCTGGCCCCAGTCGCTGTCGAGGACGTACTGCCGCTTGTCGATGAGGTCGCGGCACCGGGCGACGGCCGCGTCGTTGACGAGGTACTTGGCCATCGCCCCATCATGCCGATGCCCCCGTCCCGGAAGGGGCGGGGGCATCGGGTGGATCTCGGTCGAGCCGGCGGGTCAGGCAGGGTAGCTGCGCTGGGCCTCACCGGTGTAGATCTGGCGCGGACGGCCGATCTTCGTCTCGGGGTCGGTCATCATCTCGCGCCACTGGGCGATCCAGCCCGGGAGACGGCCGATGGCGAAGAGCACCGTGAACATCTTCGACTCGAAGCCCATGGCCTTGTAGATGAGGCCGGTGTAGAAGTCGACGTTCGGGTAGAGCTTGCGCTCGACGAAGTAGTCGTCGGCCAGGGCGATCTCCTCGAGGCCCTTGGCGATCTCGAGGAGCGGGTCGTTCTGGCCGAGCTTCTCGAGGATGTCGTCCGCGGCCTTCTTGATGATCGCGGCGCGCGGGTCGTAGTTCTTGTAGACGCGGTGCCCGAAGCCCATGAGGCGGACACCGTCCTCCTTGTTCTTGACCTTCTCCATGAACTTCTTCGGGTCGTCGCCCGACTCGTGGAGCTTGCCGAGCATCTCGAGGACCGCCTGGTTGGCGCCGCCGTGGAGCGGGCCGGACAGGGCGTGGATGCCGGCCGAGACCGAGTTGAAGAGGTTCGCGTGGGCCGAGCCCACGAGGCGCACCGTCGACGTCGAGCAGTTCTGCTCGTGGTCGGCGTGCAGGATGAAGAGCAGGTCGAGGGCCTTGGCGACGGTCGGGTCGACCTCGTAGGGCTCGACGGGGTAGCCGAACGTCATCCGCAGGAAGTTCTCGACGAACGACAGCGAGTTGTCGGGGTACATGTACGGCTGGCCGACGCTCTTCTTGTGCGCCATGGCCGCGATGGTCGGCAGCTTGGCGAGGAGCCGGACGGTCGAGATCTCGACCTGCTCCTGGTCGAAGGGGTCGAGGCTGTCCTGGTAGAACGTGCCGAGCGCCGAGACGGCCGAGCTGAGCACGGGCATCGGGTGCGCGTCGCGCGGGAAGCCGTTGAAGAACGCGCGGAGGTCCTCGTGCAGCATCGTGTGCCGGCGGATCGAGTCCTCGAAGCGGGTCAGCTCCTCGGGCGTGGGCAGCTCGCCGTAGATGAGCAGGTAGGAGACCTCGACGAACGTGGACTTCTCGGCCAGCTCGGCGATGGGGTACCCGCGGTAGCGCAGGATGCCCTCGTCGCCGTCGATGTAGGTGATCGCGCTCTTGCACGACGCGGTGTTGACGAAGCCGACGTCATAGGTGACGAGGCCGGTCTCCTTCAGCAGGGACCCCACCCCGAGCCCGTCGTTGCCCTCGACGGCGTCGACTCCCGGGAACGTGAGTTCCTTGTCTGCGACCTTGAGTGTCGCGTCCACTGCCTTCGTCACTGTTCCTCGCCTCCTGTAACTCCGGCCCAACGGCGCCGGACGTATCCGCGAGCGACGTTACCCCAGCGTCGGGTCGGCTGAGAAAACAGGTCCACCCCATACCACCGCACGACCACGGGCCGGACGCGGGCCGGAACCGGGCCGGCGATGCCTGGGAGTCAGAGCCGGGAGCAGGCGGCGGCGATGCGTTCGTCGGTGGCCGTCAGCGCGATGCGCACGTGCTGGCTGCCGGCCGCGCCGTAGAACGCGCCCGGCGCGACGAGGATGCCGCGGTCGGCGAGATCGGAAACCGTTGTCCAGCAGTCCTCTTCGCGGGTGGCCCAGAGGTAGAGCCCGGCCTCCGAGTGGTCGACGCGCAGCCCCGCTCGGGTGACGGCCGCGAGCAGCAGCTCGCGACGGCGGGCGTATGCCGCCCGCTGCGTCTGCACGTGGGTGTCGTCGCGCAGGGCGACCGCCATGGCGTGCTGGACGGGTGTGGGCATGATCATGCCCGCGTGCTTGCGCACCTCGAGGATCGCGCCGATGAGCGCGGGGTCGCCCGCGACGAACGCGGCGCGGTAGCCGGCGAGGTTGGACTGCTTGGACAGGGAGTAGACGGCGAGCAGGCCTTCGTGGGAACCGCCGCAGACGTCCGGGTGGAGGATGCTCGGGGTCGCGGTGCCGACGTGGCCGTCGCGCCAGTCGAGCTCGGCGTAGCACTCGTCGCCGGCGACGACGACCCCGTGCTCCCGCGCCCACTCGACGACCTTGCGCAGGTGCGGGACCCCCAGCACCTGGCCGTTGGGGTTGCCGGGGCTGTTGAGCCACAACAGCTTCGGCGTCGTGGCCGCCGTGAGCGGGCCGAGGCTCGTCAGCGACTGGGCGACGACGCCCGTCGCGCCGGCGATGCGCGCGCCGATGTCGTAGGTCGGGTAGGCGACCGCGGGGATGCCGACGACGTCACCGGCGCGCAGGCCGAGCAGGGTGGGCAGCCAGGCCACGAGCTCCTTGCTGCCGATGGTCGGCAGGACGGCGTCGGCGGTCAGGCCGGGGACGCCGCGGCGACGCTCGAACCACTCGCAGATCGCGGCCCGGAGGTCGGCGGTGCCCACGGTCAGCGGGTAGCCCGGGGCGTCGGACGCCTCGGCGAGCGCCCGGCGCACGACCTGGGGGGTCGGGTCGACCGGCGTGCCGACCGACAGGTCGACGATGCCCTCCGGATGCGCGACCGCTCGCGCCTTGTAGGGCGCGAGCGAGTCCCACGGGAAGTCCGGGAGGTCGAGACCCCGCACGGGCGCGCTGGGCGCGCCGGGCGTGGTCACTCGTCGTGTTCCTGCGGCGGGAGCGCCTCGATGAGCGGGTGGTCCTTGTCGATGACGCCGAGCTTGGCGGCACCACCGGGGCTGCCGAGGTCGTTGAAGAACTCGACGTTGGCGTTGTAGTAGTCGGCCCACTGCTCGGGGACGTCGTCCTCGTAGTAGATCGCCTCGACGGGGCACACGGGCTCACAGGCGCCGCAGTCGACGCACTCGTCGGGGTGGATGTAGAGCGACCGCTTGCCCTCGTAGATGCAGTCGACCGGACACTCCTCGATGCAGGCACGGTCCTTGAGATCGACGCAAGGCTGGGCGATGACATAGGTCATGGGGAGCGGACCTCCTGCTGTGGAGCGTTCGGGAGCGGATGCTGCACGGCCTAGTATGCCGGACATGAACGGCGAGCCCACGCACGGCCCCACGGATGAGACCGACCCGGAGACGACGTCCTCGGAGGACACCACGACGGGCTCGGAGGCGGCGCCGCTCTCCCCCACCGCTGCCGCGGACACCCCCGGCCACCGCCTCACCGCGGGCCTGACGATCGGCAGCAGGGTCGTCGTGCGCTATCGGCTCGCCGAGGGCGCCGAGGCGGCCGCCACCGACTTCGTCGGTGAGCTCGTCGCCCGCAACGACGACTTCCTCATCGTCGACACGAAGACGGAGCGCGTGAAGCTGATCCGTGCGGACGTCGTGGCCGCCAAGGACGTGCCGCCCCCTGCCAGCCGCCCCGGCCCGCCGCACGAGCGGGTGTCGGCCGACGACCTCGAGAAGCTCATGGCCAAGGGCTGGCAGGCGCTCGACCGCGGGGGCATCGGCGACTGGGTCCTCCGCGCCTCCGACGGCTTCACGGGTCGGGCCAACTCGGCCCTCGTCGTGGGCGACCCGAGCCTGCCGGTCGACAAGGCGATCGACTTCGTCGAGAAGTGGTACGCCGAGCGCGACCGCCCGCCGATCTTCCAGGTCCACGGCGAGCGCGGGTTCGCGGTCGACGGGATCCCCACTGCCGCAGCCCTGCTCGAGCGCGGCTATGCGGTCGGTGGCGGCCGCGACGACTGGCAGCGGGTGCTCGTCATGACGGGTCCGTCCGCCGCCGTCCCGCCCCTCACCGAGGAGTCGGTGCCGGTCACCGCCGACGCGGAGCTCAAGCTCGACTGGCTCATGAGCTACGCCGAGCAGCGCACCGTCGTGCCGGGAGCGACCGAGGCGGTCCTCACGGGCAGCGACGGGCAGCTCTTCCTCTCGGTCACCGACCCCGAGTCGAAGCGGATCATCGCCTTGGCGCGCATGGCGATCCACCCGGGGTGGGCCGGCATCTTCGGGCTCTGGGTGCATCCCGACCACCGCCGCAAGGGCCTGGCCACGACCATCGTCTCGGCGATCGCCATGGTCGCCCGCGAGAACAACATGCCGGCGATCTACCTGCAGGTCTCGGCCGACAACGCCGACGGCGTCGCGTTCTGGGAGCGTCTCGGGTTCGGCGTGCACCACGAGTACACCTACCTCGCCCGTCCGACCGCCTGAGGACCTCAGGACCTGAGGAACGAGGCGCACGCGACGAAGCACCGTCGCGGCCCCATGTCGGTCACGGCGGCGTGGCGGCGGGGTTCGTGCAGATGATGTGGTCCTCGGGCACGTAGTGGGTGCTGACCGGCTCGCTCCGGACGAGGGCGGCCGAACCCGGTCGGCGCCACTCGCGGGTCACGGTGACGTCGAATCCCGGGTTGGGCTGCTGCGGGTAGCACTTCAGGCTGTCGGTGCGAATCGTCTTGGGGGGCACGACGTTTCGCCGCGGCCCCTTGACCGACGTGATGTCCCACGTCTTCGTGCTCCACACCCGTCCGTGGACGAAGCCGCCCTCGACCCAGGTCTGCAGGAGCATCCCGTAGGGGGTGTCGTTCTTCCACTTGTTGTCGATCGTCGGCCAGTAGACGGTGGCCTCACGGCCCTCCGGGTAGCGCGGGATGAAGAACGCGTGCGGGCTGAACTGGAGGAAGTCCACGCCGGCGAAGTAGGCCAGGTTGTAGACGACGGTGGACACCTGGCTGATGCCACCCCCGGTGCCGCGCGTCAGCCGGCCGTCGATGATGACGGTGCCGTCGGCATACCCCTTGTCCTCCGTGCGCTCGCCGAGGATCCCGTTGAGGCTGAAGGTCCCCCCGGGCGGCACGTAGGTGCCGTTGATGCGCTTCGTCGCGACGACGAGGTTGTTGGTGCGCGTCGCGTCGTTCGTCGGGAAGGGTGAGCGGAAGTCGACCACGAGGGTGGTGACCCCGGCCTTCTGGGCGTCCTCGGTGGTGAAGGGTGGCTGGGCGACCGCGGCCCGCACGTCCACCGTGCGCTCGGTGCCGGAGATGGCGGCGACGACCTGCCGGGCGACCGCGTCCTCGTCGAAGGTCAGCCCGTCGACGGAGGGCACGAGGCGCGGCTTGCCGTTGTTCGGCTCGAAGACCCAGCGGGCGCTGCTCGCCGTTCGGCTCGGCACCGTCACCTTGCCGGCGACGAGCCGGGCGAGGCCGGGCTCGTCGAAGCGCGGCGTGAGGCCGCCCGACCCGTCCGGCACGACCGAGACCATCGGGGCGTACTCGGCCGGGGAGAGCAGCACGCGTGTCGCGCCGGACACGAGCGTGAGCGGCCGGGACATCGCCGTGCTGCCGAACTGCGAGCCGACCTGCTGGACGACGTCCGCACTCACGGCGGGCGGCACCTCGCGCACCACTGCCGTGGCCTGGGTGGAGTCGGGGAAGGCGCGGCGCAACGCGAGCTTCGTCGCGGCCACGTCGAGCGTGCTGCCCGGGGCCGGCATGTCGACGGACACGGCGCCGTCAGGGAAGGACACTCGGCCCTCCACGGGGGCGACGGCCAGTCCGGGCGCGAGCCGGTCGAGGTAGGCCGTGAGGGCCTCGTCGTCCGCGGTGGTGAGCAGCGGTGTCCGGACCGACCCCGTGAGCTTGTCCCACACGACCCGCGGGTCGAGCGTGAACCCGGTGAGCCCCTCGAGGGAGCGGTCCGCGTCGACGGTGAGTCCGGCGTCACGCGGCACGACCTCGATCGGCGCGGGACGGCCCGGCACGCTGAGGACGATGGGCGTGTCGAGGAGCGACCGCGAGCCCCTCGCGATGGCGGCGCGGGCGGACTCGGGCGTCATCCCGCCGACCCGGATGCCCCCCACCGACACGGATGCCGGGACGTGCTGCGAGGACCACACGCAGAGGCCGGCATAGCCGCCACCGAGGACGATCGTGGCCACGAGCAGGCGCAGCACGGTCGAGCGCCGCTCGCGGCGCGTGTCGTCGGACCAGTCGTGGGCCATCGGTTCTCCGGGCAGGGGACATCGTGTGGCACGAAGGTAACGCTGCGGCTGCCCGATTTCGGCGAAGCACCGCGAGGTGTCGGCCCCGTGACGAGATCGTTGCCGTCGTCAGGCGAGCAGACCGGCCTCGCCGACCTCGACGGGTCCACCCACGGTCTCCCACGTCAGCGGGTCGACGCGCCGGAAGCCCTCACGGGCCGTCGTCCGCACGGCGACGAGGTTGGACAGGGCGTGCACGTCCGCGCTCGCGACGACGACCTGGGTCGCGTGCTCCTGCAGCGCGTCGCTCTGGACCGTGCGGGCGGCCTCGTCGACCACGGCGTGCGTGAGGCGGTCGTCGTCGACGACCGACGGTGGGAACGCGTCGTCGGCCGCCGGCACGACGAGCCGCGGCGGCGCGGGCGGCTCCGGCCCGAGGTCCTGACGGCTCCACCACGTGGTGGTGTCGAGCAGGACGGGGTCGGCGGCGGCCAACCACGCGCGGTCCTCGCGCGCCCAGCCGAGGGGCGTGAGGATCTCGTACACGCGCGTCGGCCGGTCGTCGGCCTCGAGGAGCTCGAGGGCGCGGCGCGTGACCCGGTGGGTCTGGACGTGGTCGGGGTGGCCGTAGCCGCCGTGCTCGTCGTAGGTGACGACGACGTCGGGGCGCAGCTCGCGCACGAGCTCGGCGACGAGACCGCCGGCCACGTCGAGGTCCGCTGCGGCGAAGGCCTCGGGGCGAGCCGCCGCCGGGGAGCCGACCATGCCGGAGTCGCGGTAGCGCGAGAGACGTCCGGCTGCCTCGTCGGCCCCCAGGACGTGCATGACGGCCCCGATCCGGTCGAGAGCGCGCGTCAGCTCACCGTGGCGGTACGGTCCGAGCCGGTCGTCGGGATCACCCTCGAGCTCGGCGAGCCCCGGGGGGATGACCTCGCCCTCCTCACCCAGGGTGCACGTCAGCACGTGCACCTCGTCGCCGCGGGCGACGTGGTGGGCCATCGCGATGCCGCACGTCAGCGTCTCGTCGTCGGGGTGGGCGTGGACGAAGAGCAGTCGGGGCACGGGGGTCCTCTCGAAGCGTCGGTGCTCGGCGAGTCAGCGCACGGACACGGTGGCGAGGTCGACGATGCCGCCGACGCTGTGGTCCTCGTAGGTCTTGACGCCCGCGCCGTGCAGGTAGAGGGCCTTCGTCGCCGACAGCGCGATGTAGCCGCCCTCGTCGCGGATCGACCGGTCGGCCTGCTCCCACACCTTGGCCCGTGCCGCGGGGTCGGCTGTGGCGTCGGCCTGGTCGATGAGCGCGTTGACGGCGTCGCTGCTGAAGTAGCCGACGTCCTGGCCCGGACCCGACGAGTCGATGTTGATCCGGGGGTCGAAGAGCGCCGGCAGCACCCCTCCGGCGGACGGCCAGTCGGGGGTCCACACGCCGCGGAAGACG
The DNA here is from genome assembly GCF_000383675.1 of Terracoccus sp. 273MFTsu3.1. Classification (GTDB taxonomy): domain Bacteria; phylum Actinomycetota; class Actinomycetes; order Actinomycetales; family Dermatophilaceae; genus Terrabacter. Next base: position 668,388 of record NZ_KB911821.1, read on the forward strand.
TCGTAGGAGTCGACCGACGTCGGCTTCTCGATCGTCTCGTAGTACTCCTCGGGCGGCACGCCCGTGAGCTGCACCTTGAAGCCCGCGCGCTCCCACCCGGCGGCGAGGGCGGCATACGCCTTGTCGCCGAGCACCGAGCGGGCGTAGACGACGCGCAGCGGGACGGGCAGCTTGACCCCGGACTTCTCGAGCAGCTTCCGGGCGCCCTCGGGGTCGCCCTCCACGCCGAGGCCGGGCGGCGGCGTCACGGACTCGGGGTCGACCGTCGGCGACAGGACCGACCACGTCGGCGTGCCCGCCCCCTCGCCACCGGTCGCCGTCACGTACGTGGCGCGGTTCGTCGACAGGGACAGCGCCTTGCGCACGGCCGGGTCGGACATGACCTTGCTGCGCATGTTGACGGCGAGGTAGTCGACGTTGCCGGTGTAGGGGAACGTGAGCCGCGTCTGGAGGTCGGTGCCGGCCTGGTTGCGCAGGGTGGGGCTCGCCTGGACCCACGACACGGCGTACGTGTCGTCGTCCTGCTGGTTGAGCAGCCGCTGGATGACCGTCGACTCCCCCAGCCCGGACGTCACGTGGATCTCGTCGGGGTAGGCCTGCCGGATCGGGTCGGTGCGGGCGTCCCAGTGCTCGTTGCGCACGAAGGTGCCGCCCTTGCCGACGACCCACGGCTCCTTGAGCCGGTACGGGCCGCTCGACATGACGGCATACGACGCCTTGTCGCTCGTGGTGTCGGCCGCGACCTTGCGCGGCGCGAACTCGGGCAGCGCCACGATGTGCGCGAAGTCGGGCTCGGCGTCGCGCAGCCGGAAGGTGATGGTGCGGCCCTTGCACGACACGGCGCGGTCGAAGTCGGCCTGGTGGGACGTGTCGGACGGCCCGGCGTAGACGGGCTTCTCGAGCCCCTCGGGCGTCACCTTCGTCGGCATCGCGAGCAGGTAGCTCGCGTAGTTGGTGCCGCCGACGTGCGTGCGCCGGTCGAAGGTGCGGGCGACGCCGTGGCGCACGTCGTCGCACGTGATCGGCGAGCCGTCCTGCCAGGTCAGCCCCTCGCGCAGGGTGAAGGACCACGTGCGCGCCCCGTCGCTCGGGGTCCCGGTGTCGGTGGCGAGGTCGGCCTCGATGTCGCGCTGGTGCTCACCCGTGCCGTATGCCGTCAGGCCGCGGGCGAAGGTGCGCTGGGCGAAGAACGCCTCGGGCCCGACGTACATCAGCTGCGGGTCCCACGTCGCGATGGTGCCCGAGACGAGGACCTGCAGCGTGCCGCCCGGCTCGGGGTGCCCCGTCGCTGCCGACGGGGCGGCCCCCAGTGCCTCCTGGGTGTTCGTCGGGTCGCTCGACCCGGTGCACGCCGCGGCGCCCGCTGCCAGGACGGCAGCGACGACCGCGACGGCCGACGACCTCCTCAGCCCGCGCACCACGTTGCGCACGGCTCGGTCAGCCCTCGGCCTTCGCCGCCGAACGCGCCCGTGACGCGGTTCGGGCGCGCTCGCCGGCGTCGAGGACGACCTTGCGGATGCGAACCGACTCGGGCGTGACCTCGACGCACTCGTCCTCGCGGCAGAACTCGAGGCTCTGCTCGAGGCTCAGCTTGCGCGGCGGGACGATCTTCTCGAAGTTGTCCGAGGAGGAGGCGCGCACGTTGGTGAGCTTCTTCTCCTTGGTGATGTTGACGTCCATGTCGTCGGCGCGGGAGTTCTCGCCGACGATCATGCCCTCGTAGACCTCGGTCGTCGGGTCGACGAAGAGCGTGCCGCGCTCCTGGAGGTTGACCATGGCGTAGGAGGTGACGACGCCCTTGCGGTCGGAGACCAGCGAACCGCTCGTGCGGGTCGTGATGGTGCCGAACCACGGCTCGTAGTCCTCGAAGACGTGGTGGGCGATGCCCGTGCCGCGCGTCTCGGTGAGGAACTCGGTGCGGAAGCCGATGAGGCCACGGCTGGGCACGAGGAACTCCATGCGGATCCAGCCGGTCCCGTGGTTGGTCATCTGCTCCATGCGGCCCTTGCGAGCGGCCATGATCTGCGTGATGGCGCCGAGGAACTCCTCGGGGGTGTCGATGGTGAGGCGCTCGACGGGCTCGTGGACCTTGCCGTCGACCTCGCGCGTGACGACCTGCGGCTTGCCGACGGTCAGCTCGTAGCCCTCGCGGCGCATCTGCTCGACGAGGATGGCGAGCGCGAGCTCACCACGGCCCTGGACCTCCCAGGCGTCGGGGCGCTCGGTGTTGAGGATGCGCAGCGAGACGTTGCCGATGAGCTCCTTGTCGAGGCGGTCCTTGACCATGCGGGCCGTGACCTTCGAGCCGCGGACCTGGCCGACCATCGGGCTCGTGTTCGTGCCGATGGTCATCGAGATGGCCGGCTCGTCGACCGTGATGAGCGGCAGCGGGATCGGGTTCTCGGCATCGGCGAGCGTCTCGCCGATCGTGATTTCGGGGATGCCGGCGACGGCGATGATGTCGCCGGGGCCGGCGCTCTCGGCGGGCTTGCGCTCGAGGGCCTCGGTCATGAGCAGCTCGGTGATCTTGACGCGCTGCTGCGAGCCGTCGTGGCGGCACCACATGACCTGCTGGCCCTTCTTGATCGTGCCGTTGAAGACACGGAGCAGGGCGAGGCGGCCGAGGAAGTTGGAGGCGTCGAGGTTGGTCACGTGCGCCTGCAGGGGCGCCTCGTCGTCGTACGTCGGCGCCGGGATCGTCTGGAGGATGGTCTCGAAGAGGGCCTCGAGGTCCTCGCCCTCCGGCAGGCCACCGTTGTCGGGGCGCTCCAGGGAGGCGCGGCCGGCCTTGGCCGACGCGTAGACGATCGGGAAGTCGATCTGCTCCTCCGTCGCGTCGAGGTCGAGGAAGAGCTCGTAGGCCTCGTCGACGACCTCGGCGATGCGCGAGTCGGGACGGTCGACCTTGTTGATGCACAGGATGACCGGCATCTTGGCGGCGAGCGCCTTGCGCAGCACGAAGCGCGTCTGGGGCAGCGGGCCCTCGGACGCGTCGACGAGCAGGACGACGCCGTCGACCATGGACAGGCCGCGCTCGACCTCACCACCGAAGTCGGCGTGGCCGGGGGTGTCGATGATGTTGATGGTGACGCCGTCGTTCAGGCCGCGGTCCTGGGCGGCCTTGCCCGTGTAGTGCACCGCGGTGTTCTTCGCGAGGATCGTGATGCCCTTCTCGCGCTCGAGGTCGCCGGAGTCCATCGCGCGCTCGTCGACGTGCTGGTGCTCGCCGAACGCGCCGGACTGCCAGAGCATCTTGTCGACGAGGGTGGTCTTGCCGTGGTCGACGTGGGCGACGATGGCGACGTTGCGGATGTCCGCGCGGGTCTTCATGGGCATGAGGGACAGTCTCTCAGGGTTTCGAGGGTGCTTCGGACCACGGCGTCGTGGGTGGTTCTCGTGTGGTTCAGGAGGCGCTTCGGGCGTTCGGGTCGGACGCGGGCGGGCGCAGCAGCCGCTCGAGCTGCTCGACGATGGGCAGGTCGGCGGGGAGCCACCCGACAGCACGGAGGTCGCCCCGGTCGAGCCAGCGCAGCTCGTCGTGGTCCTCGAGGGGCTCGGGCGTGCCCTCGACGACCTCGGCGAACCACACCAGCATCTCGTACCGGTCGCCCAGCGGCCACGTGGAGCCCGGCCTGGGGCCGGGGACGTGCGCACCGAGGCGCACGCGGACGCCGAGCTCCTCGAACAGCTCGCGGTGCAGGGCCGACAGCGGGGACTCGCCCTCGTCGACCTTGCCGCCGGGCAGCTCCCAACCGCCGGCGAGCGCCGAGGGCTCCGTACGTCGGGCCGACAGCAGTCGGGTCGGACGCTCCAGGTCGTCGACGACGGCGGCCCCGACGACGAGGCGTACCGGGTGCTGGACGGGGTCTGGGCTGCTCATGGCGCCACCGATGGTGCCACAGCACGAGGTCCAGGACGACCGGGCGAGCACGGTGGGGCGTTTACTGGTGGCATGACACGACGGCTCACCGACGAGGAGATCGAGCGCCAGCTGGGCGACCTGCCCGACTGGACGCGTGACGACGACACGATCCGGGCTTCCTTCGAGGCGCCGGACTTCCTGACCGGCATCGCGCTCGTCCAGGAGGTCGCGTCCGCCGCGGAGACCATGGACCACCATCCCGACATCGACATCCGCTGGCGCACCGTCGCCTTCGCGCTCTCGACCCACTCCGAGGGCGGCCTGACCCAGCTCGACGTCGAGCTCGCGCACCAGATCAGCCAGGAGGCCGCCCGTCGGGGCGCCGCCGCGACCGGCTGAGCCGTGCCGGCTCCGGCCGATGCGGCCTCGTAACTTAGGATTGCCTCATGCGATCCCACTCACGCTCCGACTCGCGCGCCGAGTCCCGGGAGGGCCATAGTCCCTGGCCGGACCAGATCCGGCCGCCCCAGACGCACCACTCGCTCGCCCGGGTGGTGAACGCATGAGCACCGCCCTCGGCATCGGCCTGGGCATCGCACTGATCCTCGCCCTGACCGCGGCGACCGGCTACTTCGTGGCCCAGGAGTTCGCCTACGTCGCCGTCGACCGCAACGCCCTCAAGCAGCTCGCGGCCGAGGGTGACGCCCCGGCCCAACGCGCCCTGCGCGTCACGTCGCAGCTGTCGTTCACCTTGTCGGCCGCCCAGTTCGGCATCACCGTGACCGCCCTGCTCGTCGGCTACGTCTCCGAGCCCCTCGTCGGCGCCGGCATCGCCGAGCTGCTCGACCCCTCGATGTCGTATGCCGCCCGGCTCAGCCTCTCGGTCACCGCCGTCCTCGTCTTCTCGACCGTGGTGCAGATGGTCTTCGGCGAGCTCGCGCCCAAGAACCTCGCCATCGCGCGGACCGTGCCCCTGGCCCGCTCCCTGAGTCGGTCGACGCTCGCCTACCTCACCGTGGCGGGCCCGATCGTGCGACTCTTCGACCGCTCGTCGACGGCCCTGCTGCGCAAGGTCGGCATCGAGCCCGTCGAGGAGCTCGAGCAGGGCGCGACAGCCGAGGACCTCACCCGCATCATCGACGAGTCGCACGCCGGCGGCCTGCTCGACGACGACCTCTCCGACGTGCTCGAGGGCGGCCTGCGCTTCCGCGAGCTCGACGCGGGAGACGTCATGACGCCGCGGGTGCGCGTCACGACGATCCACGCCGACGCCCCGGTCTCGGCCCTCGTCGACCTGCTCGACACCGGCTGGTCGCGCTTCCCCGTGACCGGCCGCGACGGTGACGACATCGTCGGCGTCGCCGGCATCGCCGAGGTGCTGGCCGTCGAGCCCGACCTGCGCAGCACGACCACCGTGGGCTCCGTCGTCTCGGACCCGACCGTGGTCCCGACGAGCGCTCCGCTGCCACGCGTGCTCGAACAGATCCGCGCCGACCACCGGCAGCTGGCCGTCGTCGTCGACGAGCACGGTGGCTTCGCCGGCATCGTCACCTTCGAGGACATCGCCGAGGAGGTCGTCGGCGAGATCCTCGACGAGGACGACTCCCCGGAGCCGGGCGTCGTCGAGACGGGCGCCGACTCGTGGCTCGTCCCGGGGCACCTGCGCCTCGACGAGCTCGACACCGCGACCGAGCTGCGCCTCGCCAGCAGCGACGAGTACTCCACCATCAGCGGGCTCATCCTCGAGGACCTGGGCCGCACGGCCGTCGTCGGCGACGAGGTCCACGTCGAGGCACGCCGGGAGGTCGTGTCCGACGGTCACCACGAGTCCGCGGCAGACGGCGCCGACGTCCGCGCGGGCGACGCCGACGGGGGCGCCGAGCCGTCCGGCGACCACGAGTCGCAGGGGCGCTCGGGCGACCCGGTCGTGCACGACCGCGACGACCGCGAGCACGACCGCGAGCACCGGCACCTGCCGGTCTCGGTCCGACTCACCGTCGAGGCCGTCGAGCGCCACGTCCCGTCGGCGGTGCGCGTCGAGGTGCTCGACCTCATGTCCGACCTCGAGGCCCTCGGCACCGACGACGACACCGACAACGGCTCTGATGCCGACGCCGACGCGTCGGACGCGGTCGGCGGCGATGCGACCGACCGCAGGGGCGGCTCGCGGACGGAGGCCGGCCGATGACGACCGCCCTGCTCGTCTCCCTCCTGCTCCTCGTCCTCAACGCGTTCTTCGTCGCGGCGGAGTTCGCGCTCGTGGCGAGCAAGCGCCACCGGCTCGAGGACCTCGCCGAGCGCGGCAGCGTCGCGGCGCGGGCCGCCGTGCGCGGCAGCCGCGAGCTCTCGCTCATGCTCGCCGGCGCCCAGCTCGGCATCACGCTGTGCACCCTGGGGCTCGGCTCGCTGGCCAAGCCGGCGGTCGCGGAGCTGCTCACCCCGGTGTTCACCTTCGCGCGCGTCCCGGAGGCGGCGGCATACGTCATCTCCGTCGTGCTGGCCGTCGGCATCGTCGTGTTCCTGCACATGGTCGTCGGCGAGATGGCGCCCAAGTCGTGGGCCATCGCCCACCCCGAGCGGTCGGCGGTCCTGCTCGCGCTGCCGTTCCGCGGCTTCGCCCGGGTCATGCGCCCGGCGCTCAGCCTGCTCAACGCCATGGCCAACGGCTGCCTGCGCCTCGTCGGCGTGACGCCGCAGGACGAGCTGGGCCAGGTCCACGGCCCCAAGGAGCTGCAGCTGCTCATCGCGAGCTCGAAGGACCACGGCATGCTCGCCGAGCCCGAGCACCGCGTCCTCGCCGGTGCCATCGACCTCGACACGACACCGGTCCGTGAGGTCCTCGTCCCCATCGAGCGCGCCGTCGGGGTCGCCACGACCGCGACCTGCGCCGAGGCCGAGGCCGTCTCGCGCGACACCGGTCGCTCGAGGCTGGTCGTCCGGGAGGGCGACACGCCGGTGGGCATCGCCCACGTGCGCGACGTGGTCCGGGCCGCTCCCGGCGCGCCCGTCACGACCGTCACGTCGCCGGCGGTCCACGTCGACGCCGGCCTCTCGCTGCTCGACACGGTGTCGGCGATGCGGGCGCAGCACGTCCAGCTCGTCCTCGTCGACGGCCCGTCGGGCCCGGCCGGTCTCGTGACGATGGAGGACCTCCTCGAGCGCGTCCTCGGTCAGTTCGACGACGAGACGGACGCGTAGCGCTCGTCCGTCTCCAGCCGGCTCCGGGCGTGTGGCCGTGCGTCACGGGCGATGCTGGGCTCCCGCTGGTCGTTCCCTCCGAGCCACCTCCAGGCCCCCTCCGAGCCCGCTCGGAGGGGGCCTCGTGGCCGTCGGAGGGCGTCGGCGGATCCGCTCTGGGCTGCCGGCCGACCTCGGGACGGGCTCACGACGCGCGGCGACGGGTGCGGGCGATCTTCCGGTCCGGCGCGCCAGGTCGCCGGAAGATCTCCTCCGAGTCACGATTCGGCCAAGTCGGTTGCTGACCGTGTCGCACCGCTGAATGATGAAGCGCGCGGTCGCGGGGGCGGTAGGTTGCGGCTGCTACCCAGCATGTTGGAGGGCCGACCCGGTCTCCGGCACCGATCACGACCCGGAGGTGACGGCACCCATGAGCACTCCCCTTGAGCTCGAGCCCGGCGCGACCTCGGCTGAGCCCGAGTCCGTCCTGCAGGGCGAGAAGCGCATCGAGGGCAGATCGCTCGGCCAGATCGCCTGGACCCGGCTCAAGCGCGACAAGGTCGCCCTCGCGGGTGGCATCTTCGTCCTCTACCTCATCGTCGTCGCGATCGCCGCCCCGCTCGTCGTCGGCCTGCTCGGCCACCCGCCGAACGAGTTCCACCAGGACCTCATCGACCCCAACACCCAGATCCCGATCGGCCCCTACGGCGGCATGTCGTGGGACTTCCTCTACGGGCTCGAGCCGGTCAACGGGCGCGACATCTTCAGCCGCGTCATCTACGGCTCCCAGGTCTCCCTGCTCATCGCCTTCCTCGCGACACTGCTCTCCGTCGTCATCGGCACGGTCCTCGGCGTCGTCGCCGGCTTCTTCGGCGGCACCATCGACACCCTGATCAGCCGCACGATGGACGTCTTCCTCGCCTTCCCACTGCTCGTCTTCGCGCTGGCTCTCGCCGGTGTCGTGCCCGACCAGGCGTTCGGCCTCAAGGGAGACGCCCTGCGCATCTCCGTCATCGTCTTCATCATCGGCTTCTTCAACTGGCCCTACATCGGCCGCATCGTGCGCGGCCAGACGCTGTCGCTGCGCGAGCGCGAGTTCGTCGACGCGGCGCGCAGCCTCGGGGCGCGCACGCCCTACATCCTCTTCAAGGAGCTGCTGCCCAACCTCCTGGCGCCGATCCTCGTCTACGCGACGCTGCTCATCCCGAGCAACATCCTCTTCGAGGCGGGCCTCTCCTTCCTCGGTGTGGGCGTGCAGCCGCCCACCGCCACCTGGGGCGGCATGCTCTCCGACGCCGCCCAGTGGTACCAGATCGACCCCTGGTTCATGCTCTGGCCCGGCCTCGCCATCTTCGTGACGGTGCTGGCCTTCAACCTCTTCGGGGACGGCCTGCGTGACGCCCTCGATCCGCGGTCTCGGTAACCCACCGCAGCCCGCATCCCGCAACACGAAGGAGCGCATCCACTCATGAAGAACACACGCGTGATGGTGGTCGCAACCGCGGCCGCCCTCGCCCTGGGTCTGTCCGCCTGTGCGGGCAGCACGACGCCGGGCACGACGCCCAGCGGCACGGCCGGAGGTGGTTCGGGCGCGGCACCTGCAGCGAACGCCGCCCTGACCGCAGTCTTCAACCCGTCCGACAAGAAGGGCGGAACGCTTCGTTTCGGCATCTCCAGCGACTGGGACTCCGTCGACCCCGGTGACACGTACTACGGCCTGTCGTGGGACTTCCTGCGCAACTACGCCCGCCAGCTCGTGTCGTTCAAGTCGGCCCCGGGCAAGGAGGGTGCGCAGCTCGTGCCCGACCTCGCCACGTCGCTCGGCAAGGCCAGCGACGGCAACAAGACGTGGACCTACACCCTTCGTGACGGCCTGAAGTACGAGGACGGCACGCCGATCACGAGCAAGGACATCAAGTACGGCGTCGCGCGCCAGCTCGACAAGGGCACGTTCCCCAACGGCCCGACGTACTTCAACGACTTCCTCGCCAACGTGCCCGAGGGCTACTCGGTCTACAAGGACAAGAACCTCGACAGCCTCAAGGCCATCGAGACGCCCGACGACAAGACGATCATCTTCCACCTGAGCAAGCCGTTCGCCGGCTTCGACTACTTCGCTCAGCTGTCGTCCACCTCCCCCGTGCCGCAGGCCAAGGACACCGGCTCGAAGTACAAGGAGCACGTCGTCTCGAGCGGCCCGTACAAGTTCTCGGTCTACCAGACGGGCAAGCGCATCGAGCTCGTCCGCAACGACCAGTACGACCCCGCGACGGACCCGGACACGGGCCGCAAGGCGCTCCCGGACAAGATCACCGTCGAGATCGGCGTCAACGCCGCCGACCTCGACAACCGCCTCATGGCCGGTGACCTCGACATCGACCTCGCCGGCACCGGTGTGCAGGCCGCGGCGCAGGGCAAGATCCTCGCCGACCCGGCCCTCAAGGCCCACACGGACAACCCGACGACCGCGCGCGCCAACTACGCGCAGATCAACAGCGACGTCGCACCGTTCGACAACATCGACTGCCGCAAGGCCGTCATCTTCGCCGCTGACAAGACGGGCTACCAGCGCGCCTACGGCGGCGACATCGGTGGCACCATCGCCACCGGCCTGCTGCCCCCGATCATCCCGGGCTTCCAGGAGATGGACCTCTACAACTCGAAGTCCAAGCCGACCGGTGACGTCGACTCGGCGAAGGCCGCGCTCGCCAAGTGTGGTCAGCCGAACGGCTTCGAGACGAACATCTCCTACCGCCCGGAGCGCCCGAAGGAGAAGGCCGCAGCCGAGTCCATGCAGCAGTCGCTCGCCAAGATCGGCGTCAAGCTGACGCTCAAGCCCTACCCGGCCGGTGACTACTTCAAGCTCTACGCCGGCAAGCCGGACTTCGCCAAGGCCAACAAGCTCGGCCTCATGGTGATGAGCTGGGGTGCTGACTGGCCCGACGGTTTCGGCTTCCTCCAGCAGATCGTCGACAGCCGCGTCATCCGCCCCGCGGGCAACACGAACCTCGGCATCAAGCTCCCTGAGGTCGACAAGCTCATGGACCAGGCGCTCAACGAGGCCGACACGACCAAGCGCGAGGCCATCTGGGGCCAGATCGACAAGGTCGTCATGGAGAACGCCCAGGTCATCCCCGGCGTCTGGCCCAAGTCGCTGCTCTTCCGCCCCGACACCATCGCCAACGTGTTCGTCAACGACGGCTACTCCTACTACGACTACGCCTCGACGGGTGTCGCCAACCCGTGACCCACAGGCCCTTCCGGGGGCCCTCCGGTTCGAACCTTTTCATCGAAAGTAGGTGAAGGCGTGACGCGGCGACGGGTAGCCACAGGCTGCTCGTCGCCGCGTCCGGCCACCACATCGTGCTGACGTACCTGATCCGCCGGCTCTTCGCCGCCGTCCTGCTGCTCTTCATCGTGAGCGCGGTCGTCTTCGTCATCTTCTTCCTCGTGCCCCGCATCGGCGGTGCGACGGCGGACGACCTCGCCTCGCGCTACGTCGGCAAGAGCGCCGGCGAGGCCCAGATCCACGCACAGGCGATCAAGCTCGGCTTCACCGACCCGATCTGGGTGCAGTACGGCCGCTTCGTCAAGGGCGTCCTCACGGGATCCGACTACGACACCGGTGCGGGCATCGACCACTGCCCGGCCCCGTGCCTCGGCTACTCCTACATCACGCAGAACCCCGTGCTGCCCGACATCCTCGACCGGCTGCCCGTCACCGCGATCCTCGCGGCCGGCGCCGCGTTCCTGTGGCTCGTCGGCGGCGTCGGCACCGGCGTCATCTCCGCGCTCAAGCGCGGCAGCGCGCTCGACCGCGGCTTCATGGGCATCGCCCTCGCCGGCGTGTCCCTCCCCATCTTCTTCACCGGGCTGCTCTCGCTGACGATCTTCAGCTACGGCCTCAAATGGACGTATGCCGGTGGCGCGAGTCCCATGGACGCCACCAGTCCGCTCGACCTCGTCCATCGCATGCTGCTGCCCTGGATCACGCTCGCGTTCCTCTACGCGGCCTCGTACGCCCGCCTGACCCGCGCCGGCATGCTCGAGACGATGAACGAGGACTACATCCGCACGGCCCGTGCCAAGGGGCTGCGGGAGCACGACGTCGTCGTCAAGCACGGGCTGCGCTCGGCGCTGACGCCCATCCTCACGATCTTCGGCCTCGACCTCGGGCTCCTGCTCGGTGGCGCGGTGCTGACCGAGACGACGTTCTCGCTCCAGGGCATCGGCTACTACGCTGTCCAGGCGATCACGAACAACGACCTCCCGAAGGTGCTCGGCGTGACGCTCTTCGGCGCCGTGTTCGTCATCTTCGCGAGCCTCATCGTCGACCTCCTCTACGCCGTCCTCGACCCCAGGGTGCGCACCTCATGAGCCAGTCCACCAACGAGACCACGAGCCGCACGAACGACCGCACCCGCCGGGACGACAAGGTCGGCGCCACGGCCGCGAACACGCTCGACGGCATCGGGGGCCTGGGCGCCCCGGCCGCCGACGCGTTCCTGTCGGTGCGTGACCTCCGCGTCCACTTCCCCACCGACGACGGCATCGTCAAGTCCGTCGACGGACTGTCGTTCGACGTGGCCCGCGGCAAGACCCTGGGCATCGTCGGTGAGTCCGGCTCGGGCAAGAGCGTCACGAGCATGTCGATCATGGGCCTGCACAAGCCGGGCACGGTCCGGATGACGGGCTCGATCAAGCTCGACGACACCGAGCTCATCGGTGCCAAGCCGGAGCGCGTGCGCGAGCTGCGCGGCAAGCGCATGGCGATGATCTTCCAGGACCCGCTCTCGGCGATGCACCCCTTCTACACGGTGGGCCACCAGATCATCGAGGCCTACCGGATCCACAACAAGGTGAGCACGTCGGTCGCGAAGAAGCACGCGGTCGACATGCTCGGCCGCGTCGGCATCCCCCAGCCGTCGAGCCGCGTCGACGACTACCCGCACCAGTTCTCGGGCGGGATGCGCCAGCGCGCCATGATCGCGATGGCCCTGTCGTGCGACCCCGACCTGCTCATCGCCGACGAGCCGACGACCGCGCTCGACGTCACGGTGCAGGCCCAGATCCTCGACCTCATCCGCGACCTCCAGTCGGAGTTCAACTCGGCCGTCATCCTCATCACCCACGACCTCGGGGTCGTCGCGGAGCTCTCCGACGACATCATGGTGATGTACGCCGGTCGCTCGGTCGAGTACGCCACCGCGGACGAGGTCTTCACTCGGCCGCAGCACCCGTACACGTGGGGTCTGCTCAGCTCGATGCCGCGCCTCGACCGCGTGCGCACCGAGCGCCTGCGCCCCATCAAGGGCGCCCCACCCAGCCTCATCAACGTGCCCTCGGGCTGTCCGTTCCACCCGCGGTGCGCGTACGCCGACCGCACGAACGGGCTGAGCCAGTCCGAGCGTCCCCCCTTCGCCGAGACGTACCCCGGCCACTACTCCGCGTGCCACCTCAGCCGCGAGGAGCGGGCCACCATCTGGGAGAACGACATCAGGCCGACGCTGTGATGACTGCACCGTCCGTCCACGCCCGGTCCGGTCGCACACCTCGCGACCTCAGCACAGGAGCCCCATCGTGACCACCACCCACGTCAAGCCGACCGCGTCGAAGCAGGCGGGCGAGTCGCTCCTGCAGGTCACCGACCTGACGAAGCACTTCCCGATCACGCGCGGTCTGCTGCAACGCCAGGTCGGAGCCGTCCAGGCCGTCGACGGCCTGACGTTCAACGTCGTGCGCGGCGAGACGCTCTCGCTCGTGGGCGAGTCCGGCTGCGGCAAGACGACGACCGGACGCATGCTGACGCGCCTGCTCGAGCCCACCGGTGGCACGATCCTGCTCGAGGGCGAGGACATCACCCACTGGTCGGCCGGCAAGATGCGGCCGCTGCGTCGCGACGTGCAGATGATCTTCCAGGACCCCTACGGGTCGCTGAACCCGCGCCACACCGTCGGCACCATCGTCGGGGCGCCGTACCGACTGCAGGGGATCAAGACCGAGCACGGCATCAAGCGCGAGGTCCAGGACCTCCTCGAGCTCGTCGGTCTCAACCCGGAGCACTACAACCGCTACCCGCACGAGTTCTCCGGCGGCCAGCGGCAGCGCATCGGCATCGCGCGCTCGCTCGCCCTCAAGCCGAAGCTCATCGTCGCCGACGAGCCGGTCTCGGCCCTGGACGTGTCGATCCAGGCGCAGGTCATCAACCTCCTCGAGGACCTCCAGGACGAGCTGGGCCTGACCTACGTCGTCATCGCTCACGACCTGTCGGTCGTGCGTCACATGTCCGACCGGGTGGCCGTGATGTACCTCGGCAAGCTCGTGGAGATCGCCGAGCGGGACGAGCTCTACACGCGACCGATGCACCCGTACACGACCGCCCTGCTCTCGGCCGTGCCGATCCCCGACACGCAGCGCCGCACGAAGCGCGAACGCATCCGCCTCGAGGGCGACGTCCCGAGCCCGGTCAACCCGCCGCCGGCCTGCCGGTTCCACACGCGCTGCTGGAAGGCCCAGGAGATCTGCAAGACGCAGGAGCCGCCGCTCGTCGAGCTCGCGCCCCTGCACCAGGTCGCCTGCCACTTCCCGGAGAACACCGAGGCTCCCGCCCCGCCGGCCGGCGCCCCGCTCGGCGACATCGTGCCCGACGACGCCCCCCGGGCCGACGCCACCGGCACCCCCGTCACGCCCCGGCGCGACGCCTCCGGGGACGGCGACGGCGCACCAGCCTGACGGGCGGGAAGCAATCCCCCGTCGCCGTCGTTGAGCGGTGCATGAAGGTCGAGATCTGGTCTGACATCGCCTGCCCGTGGTGCTACATCGGCAAGCGCCGCTTCGAGAAGGCGCTCGACGCGTTCCCGCACCGGGACGAGGTCGAGGTGGAGTGGCGCAGCTACCAGCTCGACCCCACGCTGCCGGACCGCCACGACGGCACGGAGCTCGACTACCTCGTGGACCGCAAGGGCATGTCGCGCGCCCAGGTGAGCCAGATGTTCGACCAGGTGACGGCGATCGCCGCCGACGAGGGCCTGCGCTACGACTTCGCGTCCGTCGTCGTGGCCAACAGCTTCGCCGGCCACGAGCTGCTCCACCTCGCGCAGGCCCGCGGTGTGGGCGACGAGGTCAAGGAGGCGCTGCTGTCGGCGCACTTCGAGCACGGGGAGGACATCGGTGACCGCGAGGTCCTCGTCCGCATCGGCACGCAGGTCGGCCTCGACGCCGAGGAGATCGCGCGCGGCCTCGCGACGCACACGTGGCGGGACGCGGTCGTCGCCGACATCACCGCCGCGAACTCCCTTGGCATCAGAGGTGTTCCGTTCTTCGTGCTCGACGAGAAGTACGGCGTGTCCGGTGCTCAGCCCACCGAGCTCTTCACCCAGGCGCTCGAGCAGGCGTGGCGCGAGTCGCACCCCCTCGTCATGCTCCAGCCCGTCGCGACGGGGATCGCCACCGACGCCACCGACACGGTCGCCTGCGGGCCCGACGGCTGCTGAGCGCTCGCCCCTTGTCACGCCGCCCTCGCCGCCGACGGGCGCGGATCCGGGCGTTCCGGCTTAAGGGATTCTTGACCCGGGCTTGAGGCGGCGTGCCGAGCGACTCCGTAGGCTCGGGAGGATCTTCCGCCTCCGGATGGAGTCATCGTGGCCTCGACCCCCGTCGGCGGTCGGCGCATGTGGTGGGGCGGCAGGGGCGGCGCATCCCGGCGACGACTCGCCCCTGCACTGTGGGCGCTACTGGTCGCCGCTGCCCTCGTCGTGCCGTTGTGGGCTCTGTGGTCGGCGCCCGACGGCGCGCACCAGGGGCCGCTGAGGGTGGTCTCGCTCGTCGCGGCCCTCGCGGCCGCCTCCCTGCTCGTGCTGACGTTCGTGCTGCCGAGCCGCTTCCGCCCCGTCACGGGCTATCTCGGCGTCGAGCGACTCCTGCGCAACCACCGGGCGCTGGCGCTCGCTGCCGTGACGCTCGTCGCGGTGCACGTCGGTGTGGTCATCGTCCGTCCCGGACCGGGGATGGCCGTGCTCGACCTGCGATCGGCACCTCCTCGCGTCTGGGCGGCTCTCATCGCCACCGCGGGCCTGGTCGGCATCGTGGTCCTCGGCATGAGTCGTCGGCGCCGTCGGCCGCGCTACGAGGGGTGGCGCCTCGTCCACGTCCTGCTCGCCCACATCGTTCTCCTCGCCACGGCCCTGCACGTCCTGTGGCTCGGGGACCTGACCCGCTTCTCGTCGGCACGGCTCTGGTTCCAGGCCCTGGCCGTCCTCCTCGTCCTCGCCTTCCTGCACCGCTGGGTCTGGCGCCCGCTTCGGTCCTACCGCAACCGCTACGTCGTCGACGAGGTGCGGCACGTCTCGCCCACCGCGACGACCCTGGTGCTGCATGCTGCCGGTCACCCCGGGGTGGCCTTCCGGCCCGGACAGTTCGCCTGGCTCAAGATCGGCACGTCGCCGTACGTCTTCGAGGAGCACCCCTTCACCATCGCCTCGGCCGCGACCGAGCCGTGGCGCAAGGAGTTCACGATCAAGGGCATGGGCGACTTCAGCGAGCTCATCGCGGGCCTGCGCCCCGGACGCAGCGTCTTCATCGACGGCCCGCACGGGTCGTTCACCCTCGACGGACTGCGATCCGACCGCTTCGTCCTCATCGCCGGTGGCGTCGGCATCACCCCGATGCTGAGCATGATCCGCACCCTTGCCGACCGTGGCGACGAGCGGCCCGTGCTGCTCGTCGTCGCCGGCCGCACGGCCGACGACCTGCTCCACCGGGCCGACGGGGAGCACCTCGGCGAGCGGCTCGACCTCCACGTGGTCGAGATCCTCGAGGAGCCGCCGGACGAGTGGGACGGCGAGGTCGGGCGCTTCACGGCCGCGGTGCTCGATCGGGCGCTCCCCCGGCGTCGCACCAAGGAGGTCGTCGACTACTTCGTCTGCGGTCCCGGCCCGATGGTGGCCGCCGCGACCGAGATCATCGGCGACCGCGGAGTGCCCTCGCGGCGCATCCACACCGAGCTGTTCGACGTCGTCTAGGACTCGGTCCCGCCGCGCGACCCGGCGCCGGCCGCCGGTCCTTCCGCACTGGGAGCGACGCCCGGGTCAGAGGCGGCTCTCGGCCGCGTCGGCCCCACCGAGTCGCTGCGCCAGCCAGACCGGGATGATCGACAGGACGATGAGCACGACGGCGACGACGTTGACGACGGGCGCCTGGTTGGGCCGGAAGAGGTTGTTGAAGATCCAGATCGGGAGGGTCTGGCTCTCCGGGCCCGCCGTGAACGTCGTGACGACGATCTCGTCGAAGCTGAGGGCGAAGGCGAGCAGCGCCCCCGCGAGCAGGCTCGAGCGCAGCAGCGGGAACGTCACGCGACGGAAGGTCGTCAGGGGCCGTGCCCCGAGGTCGGCCGACGCCTGCTCGAGCGATCCGCCGAGCCGGCGCAGCCGGGCGGTCACGTTGTTGAACGCGATGACGATACAGAACGTCGCGTGCCCGACGATGATCGTGAAGAGGCCGGCACCGATCCCGAAGACCGGGCTCAGGACGTTCTGGATGACCGACTGCAGGGCGACACCGGTGACGATGCCGGGCAGGGCGATCGGCAGGACGACGAGGATCGAGACCGCGTGCTTGCCGAAGAAGTCGTAGCGGGAGAGGGCGAGCGCCAGCAGCGTGCCGAGCACGAGGGCGATCGCGGTCGCACCGAGACCCGCCTTGACCGAGGTGAGCAGCGCGTCGCGCGGCCCCTGTGCCTGCAGGGCCGCCTCCCACCACTTCGTCGTGAAGCCGGGCGGTGGCCACCCGAAGGTCCGGTCGCTGTTGAACGAGTTGACCCCGACGACGACGAGCGGCACGTAGACGAAGGTCAGCACGAGGGTGGCGAAGACGGTCATGCCGATCCTCGCGCCACGTCCGAGTCTCATCGCAGGCCCCTCACAGGTTGTCGAGCGCGCCCGTGCGCCGCACGGCGAGCAGGTAGAGGACCATGATCACGACCGACGCCGTGCCCAGTGCCGCGGCGAAGGGGAGGTCGAGCGTGATGTTCTGGAGCACGGCGGTGCCGAGGACTTGGAGCTTGCCCCCGACGATCTGCACGGCGATGTAGTCGCCGAGCGACAGGGAGAACGTGAAGACCGACCCCGCCGCGACAGCCGGGAGGAGAGCGGGCAGCACGACACGGCGGAACGTCGTCCACGGCCGTCCACCGAGGTCGGCGCTGGCCTCGAGGTGGCTCTCGGGCAGCCGCTCGAACGCGGCGTACACCGGCAGGACCATGTAGGGCAGCCAGAGGTAGGTCAGCGTGAGCACGACTGCCGCCAGACCGAACCCGGGCGTCGCTCCGAAGGTGCTGTCGATGACCCCGTCCGGCTGGAGCATCGTGCGCCACGCATACGCCTTGACGAGGTAGCTGGCCCACAGCGGGACGAGCACGGCCGCGAGCAGCAGGCCGCGGAGGCGGCGGGGCGCGACCCGAGCCATGAAGAAGGCGAACGGGATCGCGACGACCATGCACAGCACCGTGACGAGCACCGCGATGAGCAGGGTCCGACCGATGATGCCGAGGTAGGTCGGCGTGAGGAGCTCGCGGAAGTTCTCGAGCGTGAAGGTGCGCACGACGAGGTTCGTGAACGGGTCGGTCGTCCAGAACGCCGTCGCGAAGATCACCGCCAGCGCGCCGAGGTAGACGACGACGAGCCACAGCATCGGTGGCCCGAGCAGTATCGCGAGCCCTCTGCGAGGTCTCATCGTCGCCTCCTCGGCGCGGTCGCGGTCAGGTGTGAGTGGTGCGTGGGTGCTGTGTCGCCGGACGGCGTTCAGCTGTTGCGGATCTCGGTCCAGGCCTTCGTCCACGTCGCGTAGTCGGTGCACTTGACGTCGGTGCGGCCGTCGAGGCAGGCACTGATCGGCGTGTTCCAGTAGCGCACCTTGGAGAAGTACGCCTCGTCCTCTGCATGGAAGACCTTGCAGTGGTTGGGATCCGCCGTCTCGGCGCAGGCCTTCTTGTTGGCGGGTGCCTCACCGAAGTACTCGGCGATCTGGGCGTTGACCTTGGGCGAGACGATGTGGTCGATGAACGTGTAGGCGCAGGTCTTGTTCTTCGACTTGGCGGAGACCATCCACGTGTCCGACCAGCCGGTCGCACCCTCCTTGGGCAGGACCGCCTCGACCGGGGCCTTCTCGGACTGCGCGACGTTGGCGATGACCTGCCACGTCGTGCCGATGGTCGTCGAGCCGTTCTTGAAGGCCTGGACCTCCTTGAGGTAGTCCGACCAGTACTCGCTGATGTTGGCCTTCTGGGCCTTGAGCAGGTCGACGGCAGCGGCGAGCTGGGTCTCGTCGAGGGCGTAGGGGTCCTTGATGCCGAGCTCGGGCTTGGTCGTCATGAGGTAGAGCGCCGCGTCGGCGATGTAGATCGGCGAGTCGTAGGCCGTCACCTTGCCCTTCTGCGCCCCGGCCTGGTCGAAGACGGCGGCCCACGAGTCGGGGGCCGGCTTGACCATGTCGGTGCGGTACATCAGCAGGTTGGCGCCGCGCCCGTGCGGGATGCCGTAGGCGACCCCGTTCACCGAGTTCCAGGGCTTCATCTTGAGCGCGTCGAAGATGTCGGCATAGTTCGGGATGAGCGAGGTGTTGACGGGCTCGACGTCCCCGGCAGCGATGAGGCGCAGGGTCGCGTCGCCCGAGGCCGAGACGGTGTCGTACTGACCGGTCCGCATCAGCTGGACGGCCTCGTCGGACGTGCCGAAGGTCTTGATGTTGACGGTGCAGCCGGAGGACTTCTCGAAGTCGCTGACCCAGTCGACCTTGGGGTCGTTGCTGCCGTCCTCGACGTAGCCGGGCCATGCGAGGACGTTGACCTGGCCCTCGGGGGTGCCGAGCTTGTCGAGGGCCTTGAGGTCGGGCACCTGCATCCCACCGGGCGCTGCACTGCCCCCCGGGGTGCTCGGGGTGGAGCTGCCGCATCCGGCCAGGGCGAGGACGGCCACGGCCGCGACGGTCCCGACGGTCCCCCGCAGGGACTTCTTTGACGTGCGCACGCCGATCTCCTTCATGTGGTGGTGGGTGACTGCTGTGGTGATGCGCCGAGCGGCGACCGCTCGGGCGCGGGTGGGCCCGGTACGTCGATGACGTGGTCGGCCCGCCAGCGGAGCGCGACGCGCTCACCGCGACGCAGGGCGGCGACGTCGGGACGCGTCCCGGCGTTCTGCTCGAGGGCGGTGAGCCGGCCGCCCGCGTCGAGGGCGACGACGTAGCGGGTGACGGGGCCGCCGTAGACGACCTCCTCGAGGGTGCCGTCGGCGCTCATCATCCCCGTGTCCGCCGGGGATCCCACCGCCATGACGGCGACCTTCTCGGGACGGATGGCGAACGAGCCGTCCCGCCGGATCACGGCACGGGCGGCGTCCCCCGTCAGGAGGTTCGAGGTGCCGACGAAGCCGGCGACGAACGCGGACGCGGGGCTCTCGTAGACCTCGTGCGCCGTGCCCACCTGCTCGATGCGTCCGGCGTCGAAGACGGCGATCCGGTCGGACAGGGTGAGCGCCTCCTCCTGGTCGTGGGTGACGAAGAGGAAGGTGATGCCGACGTCACGCTGGATGCCCTTGAGCTCGACCTGCATCTGCTCGCGGAGCTTGAGGTCGAGGGCACCGAGCGGCTCGTCGAGGAGCAGGACGGTCGGTCGGTTGACGAGCGCCCGGGCGAGGGCGACCCGCTGGCGCTGGCCGCCGGAGAGCTGCGACGGGCGGCGCGACCCGTGGTCACCGAGCCGCACCTGCTCGAGCGCCTCCGCCACGCGGGAGCGACGCTCCGCGCGGCCGACCTTCGTGACGAGGAGCCCGTACTCGACGTTCTCCGCGACGCTCATGTGCGGGAAGAGCGCGTAGTCCTGGAAGACGGTGTTGACGTCGCGCTCGTAGGGCTGACGACCGGTGACGTCCTCGCCGGCGAGCTCGATGCGGCCGCTCGTCGGCTCCTCGAAACCGGCGATCATCCGCAGCACGGTCGTCTTGCCGGAGCCCGACGGACCGAGCATCGAGAAGAACTCCCCGGCGCGGACGTCGAGGTCGACGTCGTGGACGGCGACGACCGGGGGCGTGCCGGCGAACTCCTTGCGCAGACCGTTCAGCCGGATGGCCGGCGTGCCGGACGCCGTCTCGGCAGCCATGCGGACTCCTCTGGTCGTCGGTGTTGCTTCTGGACGGAAAAGGTATGGGTCCATATGTTTAAGCGCAAGGGAAATGACCAAACTGTTAGGGAGGGCCCGATGGCGGATCGGTCGATGCCGCTCGGCCCGTATGCCGCCGTGTTCGCGCCGTTGCCCACCGCGGGCCGCGCCGAGGCCGTTCGCCGCCGCCTGGGCGAGGCGATCGCGCTCGGTCTGCTCCCCGACGGCAGCATGCTCCCGCCCGAGAGCGACCTCGCCGACCGGTTCGGCGTCGCCACGGTCACGGTCCGTGAGGCGCTCGGCACCCTGCGCGACGACGACCTCATCGTGACGCGCCGCGGCCGCGGGGGCGGGTCCTTCGTCAAGGCGCCTCATGACGGTGGCCGGGCGGCCCTGCTGACCCGGCTCACCCGGGTCGGCCTCGGCGAGCTGCGTGACCTCGCCGACCACTACTGCGCCATCAGCGGCCACTGCGCCGCCCTCGCGGCCGAGCGGGCCGACCCCGACGACGTGGCGCGCCTGCGCCGCCTGGCGGCGCTGCGCCCCGAGCCGGACGAACCGAGCGCCACGCCCCGACAGGAGGGCACCTTCCATCTCGAGCTGGCCGCAACCGCGCAGTCGGCGCGCCTGACCCGTGAGGAGATGGTGCTCCAGAGGGAGATCGGACCCGTGCTCTGGCTCGCGGACGCCGAGTCGGGCGCCGTGCGGCACCGTGAGCACGAGGCCGTCGTCGAGGCCGTGGCGCTCGGCGATCCCGCGGCGGCACGGGCCCGGGCGGAGGATCATGTCAGGCACCTGTTCGACGCGGTGAAGTCCCTGCACCGCGAGACCCGATCGCGGAGGGCCCCATGACGACCACGATGACCGACACCGACGTCGCCCGGTGGGTCTCGGACTTCGGGCAGTGGGTCTTCGGTCAGCTCGACGACATCGCCGGGCTGCTCGAGGCCCCGCTGTCGGCGCCGGCCCCGAGGCGTTCCGACCTCGCCATCGAACAGCGCTGCCACGAGCTCCTCGCCGACCCACAGACGCCGGTGGCCGGGGCGGGCGCTGTGCTCGCTCCCGATGTCCTCGCGGACGCGCCCTACTGGCTGGAGTGGTGGACCGTCGAGTCCCGCGGCGGCACGACGGTGATCGCCAAGCTTGCCGCCGAGACCGACCCACGCGCGGTCGGGTTTCGTGACTACACCGAGCTGCCTTGGTACGCAAAGCCTTTCGAGAGCGGCCAGCGCCATGTCACCGGACCGTACGTCGACTACCTCTGCACCGACCAGTACACCCTGACCTTCACCCAGCCCCTCGTCGTCGACGGCACGTTCGCCGGCGTCGTCGGGGTCGACGTCCTCGTCGCCTGGTTCGAGGAGCACCTCCTCGACGTCATGGAGGCCGTCGAGCGCACCTGCGTCCTCGTCAACGCCGCCGGCCGCGTCGTCACGTCGTCGGACCCGACGTGGGTGACCGGCGACCTCCTCCGGGGACTGCCGATCGAGGCCTGGCTGTCCGGAGACGAGGTCGACCACGCAGCATGGTCGGCGACCCGCTGCGAGGGACTGCCGTTCCTCGTGCTCTCCCCGCGCTGAGGCTCCGGGTCAGCGTGCGGACGTCCGCCGGGGCGCCGGCCGCGCGGACGTCCCTCGCGCCCGCTCACGTCTCGCCATGGAGCTCCAGAGGAGCAGCGAGGCCCCGAGCGTGGCGGCGAAGCCCGTCAGGAGCAGCCACGTCAGGGGACGGTCGGTGTAGAGGTCGGTCCGCGCTCGCACGGCCCCGACGAGGATGAGCGTCAGCATGACGACCTCCACCTCGACCATGAGCCGCAGGCGTATCCACCTGCTGTCACGGAGCACGACGAGACCGGCGCTGCCGAGGCAGAAGACCGCGCCGACGACGCGACACGTGAGCGGAGTCAGCAGCCACGGCCAGACCGGGATCACGAGGCTCGGGAACGCGAACATCACGAGACCCTGCGCGAGCGCGAGGCCAGCACCGCCGGCGACGACCGCCCGGGCGCCGGGCCTGAGGCGCAGCTCGTCGGGTCGGGGCAGCGCGGCGACCCTGGTGTTGCCCACCCAGGCCGCGAGCACGAGGAACGGAGCGACGAAGTAGAGCGTGGCCCAGAGCCAGAAGGCGACGTGTCCGTGGTTGAACCGGTCCCAGTGGAGGACCGTGGCCACGCAGAGCAGGGCAGCGAAGAGCGTGACGGACAGCAGGCCCGCACCGACCCGGGCCCACCGCCGCTCACGCACGACGCGGACGAAGAACCACGCCCCGCCGAGATAGGCCGACGCCAGCACCATGGGGGTCAGGCTCGGCCTGATCGTCCAGGCGAAGAGCCGCCCGGTGTCGGACGGGAAGCCGTAGAGGATGGCGAACGCCGTCACGAGGATCGGCACGAGCACGATCGCGAGCACCCGCGTGGCCGGCAGGACGCGGTCGTCCCTCCGCGTCGTCGAGGGCGGGGACACAGGGTCGACGCGCGACACAGCCGCTCACCCCCTCGACCGTCCGACGGCGTCGAGCAGGGCGGCATACGACGCGACGAGTGCCCGGCGCTCGGCGGCCACCAGAGGGTCGGTGAGCGAGCAGCCCCCGCGCACCCAGGCGTCGGAGAGATCCATCGCCTCGACCCGCCACGCGGCCGCGGGCCGCACACGGTCGGGATCGGCCGCGTACACGTAGGAGTAGAGGTCGACGAGGGCGCCGACGAGCTGGTCCTTGGTCACGTCGCCGTCGTGCTGGTGCTCGCGGTGCACGCGCCACCACTCGACCTCGAGGGTGGCGGCCCGCACCGGATCGAGGTCGAGACCGGCCGTCTCCGCGACCAGCGCGTAGAAGCGACGCATCAGGTCGCGCGCACGCTGGGCGTCGTTGTCGGGAAAGGGCGCCCACGCCTGGTTGGCCCGCAGCACGAGCCACGCACCGCGCAGCGTGTCGGCCTTGTTCATCCCGAAACCCGCCGCCACCATCGCCACCGACGCCCGCAGGAAGGCTGCCCACTCGTGCCTGTAGTAGGCCACCCACGCGTCCGTCTCCCGCTGCCCGACGGTGACCGCGTCGAACGACCTGGGCCCGTGCGTCCGTGCTCTCATCCGGCCTCCTCGACCAGGAGCGCCCCCGCGCGACGGCGTTCGGATTCGACTGACACCGTGCGACTCCCGATCCAGAATAGGAGCGAGGGGCGGCGTGCGTGAGGAGAAACGCGATGACCGGAACCGTGGGCGGTCGCACCATCGACGACGTCCTCGAGCGGATGACCGCGACCCTCGAGCAGATGCCACCGGAGCTCTCCGCCCGACGCGCGTTCCTCGCGACCTACCAGCGCACGACGCGGGCCGTCGGCGCGGCCATCGAGGCCGCCGCCTTCGAGGACCCGGAGTGGGTCGAGCAGTGGGACGTCGTCTTCGCCGACCTCTACCTCGACGCCCTCGACGCCGACCTGTCAGGCGACCCGGGACGGCAGGCGCCGCGGCCGTGGCGCCTCGCGTTCGGGGCCCCCGCCGACCTGCCGCCGCTGCGGCAGGTGCTCCTCGGCATCAACGCCCACATCAACTACGACCTGCCACAGGCCCTCCTCGGCGTCATCAGCGACGCCGACTTCGCCGACCTCGTCCTGCTCGACCGGCGGCGACGCGACCACGAGCGCATCGACGCGGTGCTGTCCGCCCGGGTCGCCGCGGAGGACGACGAGCTGGCCGCCCTGAGCGCCAAGAGCGCGCTCGACCGGGTGCTGACGCCGCTCAACCGCGCGGCCTCGACCCGCTTCCTGCGCGAGGCCCGCACCAAGGTGTGGCACAACACGACCGAGCTCCAGCGGGCTCGCGTCGCCGGCCCGGAGGCGTATGCCGTCCGGCTCGCCGAGCTCGAGGTGCTCAGCGCCGCTCGCATCGCCGACCTGCTCGCCCCCGGACAGGTGCTGCTCCGGCTGGCCGTGGCGGGCTTCGGCGTCGTGCTGCCACCGGCGGGCTGAGGCCGCCACACGCAGACGCGAGCAGGCCTCCCGGACACAGGAGAGGCGCCACTCGCTCGGGGGTCCGAGTGGCGCCTCTTCTGACCGCTCCATCGGCGGTGCGCACCGGAGCGTTACACCGTCCGGGAAGTTTTTTCGGCGACGTCGCGCCCAGCCCGCAACATGTCGCTCACACGGCGGCAACGGCCGCGTCACGTCGGTCGGTCACCGTGGTGTGACCCGCCCCGACCACGGAGGCCAGACGCCATGACGACGACCGAACGAGGGATCGCCCTCGTCGCCCACGACAACAAGAAGCCCGACCTGCTTCGGTGGGCCGCCTTCAACAGCGAGACCCTGGCGGAGCACCGCCTCTTCGCCACGGGCACGACGGGCACCCTGCTGCAGTATGAGCTGGGCCTTCCCGTCACCCGGCTGCTCAGCGGTCCGGTCGGTGGTGACCAGCAGATCGGCGCCCGGATCGCCGAGGGTCTCATCGACCTGCTCGTCTTCTTCTGGGACCCGCTGGAGCCCCAGCCGCACGATCCGGACGTCAAGGCGCTGCTGCGTGTGGCCGCGGTCTGGAACACCGCCGTCGCCTGCAACGTCGCGAGCGCCGACCTCATGATCTCCTCGCCCCTGCTCTCGGGCGACTACACCCCGGTGCGTCCCGACTTCGGCGACCGCTCGCTGACGAGCGACCTGTCCCCACCACCGTCCCGTTCGCCGCTCGTGGCCTGATCCCGGGCGCACGACGAGCCGTCGCGGCGGCGCCGGGGCCTCAGAGGCCCCACGGCCGCTGGTCGCCCGCGAACGGGTCGGGCCGGCAGATCAGGTCGGCCACGAGCCCGGTCCACCCGGTCTGGTGGCTGGCCCCCAGCCCGGCACCGTTGTCACCGTGGAAGTACTCGAAGAAGGTCACGTTGTCCCGCCAGCGGGGGTCGGCCTGCAGCTTCTCGACGTGCCCGTGGCACGGGCGTCGGCCGTCCGGACCTCGGAGGAACAACGAGATCAGGCGCCGACGCAGGTCCTCGGCGCAGTCGGCCAGCCCCTGCGTGTGCCCGCTTCCGGTGGGGTACTCGACCTCGCTCGCGGACCCGAGCGACCGGGCATACCGTTGGAGGTTGCGCAGCACGAGGTAGTTGACGGGCATCCACACGGGTCCGCGCCAGTTGGAGTTGCCGCCGAACATGCCTGTCGTGGACTCCGCGGGCTCGTAGTCGACCGTGACCGTCGACCCGGCGAGCTCGACCGACAGCGGGTGCTCGAGGTGGAAGCGCGAGAGCCCACGCAGCCCGTGCGGCGACAGGAACTCGTCCTCGTCGAAGACCCGGCCCAGGACCCGACGCGCTGCTCTCGGCGGCACGACACCGATCGCGACGGCCTCCGTGCCGGGGATCTCGACGACCCGACCGCGACCGCGCTCACCGGAGGTCGGTCCCTGGTGCCCGAGGAACCCCGAGAAGCGCTTCTGGAGGGTGCCGAGCGTCCGGAGCAGCTCCGGCCTGACGACGACCATCCCGAGCAGCGGCAGCACGCCGACCATCGACCGTGCCCTGATCGGGACCGTGCTGCCGTCTGCGCCGTGGAAGACGTCGTAGAAGAAGCCGTCCTCCCCGTCCCAGAGACCCTGGGAGTGCATGGCGTCGACGATGAGCACGAAGTGCTCGACGAACTTCACCTCGATGTCGGTCCACGCGTCGTCCTTCTCGGCGAGGATCCTGGCGATCTCGAGGAGGGTGAGCGAGTAGAACGCCATCCAGCTCGTCCCGTCGGCCTGCTCGAGGCGGCCACCCGGTGGCAGGTGGGACCGGTCGATGGCGCTGATGTTGTCCAGGCCCAGGAAGCCACCGGCGAAGAGGTGGTCTCCCTCCGGGTCCATCCGGTTGACCCACCACGTGAAGTTCATGAGCAGCTTGGGCATGAGTCGGCCCAGGAAGTCGGTGTCGCGCCTTCCGTCGATGTCCCACACGTGCAGGGCAGCCCACGCGTGAACGGGTGGGTTGGCGTCGCTGAAGGACCATTCGTAGGCCGGGAGCGCGCCGTTGGGGTTCTGGAACCACTCCCGGCACAGCACGAGCAGCTGGTACTTGGCGAACGCCGGGTCGAGGTGGGCCAGGGCGACGGTGTGGAACGCCATGTCCCAGGCGGCGAACCACGGGTACTCCCACGGGTCCGGCATCGACAGGATGTCGCGAGCGTCCACGTTGAGCCAACCGGCGTTGCGCCCGGACCGTCGCTCCGGCGGAGGCGGAGGCTGCGTGGGATCGCCCTCGAGCCAGCGCTTCACGTCGTATCGGTAGAACTGCTTGCCCCAGATCATCCCGGCGAAGGCTTGTCGCGCCACGAGGCGGGCGTCCTCGTCGACGTCGGCGGGGATGACCTCGGCATAGAACTCGTCGGCCTCGGCGCGACGCTGCTCGAGCACCGTGTCGAACGCAGCGCCGAAGGCGGGTGCCGTGGACGGTGCACGGAGGCGGACGCGTACGACCTGCGTCTCGCCCGGCGCCACGGTCAGGCGGTACCAGGCCGCACTCTTCGACCCGACCCGGTCCGGGTTGACCGTGCGCGCGCCGGACACGACGTGGTCGTTGACGCCGTCCTTCGGGTAGTCCGCTGACGAGTCCGACCCGTACAGTCGCCGGCCGTTGGTCTCGTTCTCGCAGAACAGCAGGTCGGGCGGTCCTCCCGCGGGTGCGGGCGCGAGCTCCCACTCGAGCTCGCCGAACCGCGGGTGCTGCACCTGGACCCGATCGGGACCCGTCGCCCTCAGCGCGGGCCGGATGGCACCCACGTCCCACGACCACGTGTTGCGGAACCACAGCTGGGGCAGCACGTGCAGCGTCGCGACGTCCGGACCCGCGTTGGTGACGCGAACCTCCATGAGCAGGTCGTGCGGGTCGGCCTTGGCGTGCACGACGTCGACCACCCAGTAGCGGTCGTCGTCGAAGACCCCGGTGTCCATGAGCTCGTACTCCGGCTGCGTGTGGTCACGCCGGGCACTCTCGGCCACGAGGGCGGCATACGGGTACTCGGCCTGCGGGTAGTGGTAGCGCCAGCGCAGCCAGGCGTGGCTGGGCAGGGCGTCGAGGAACCACCAGTACTCCTTGACGTCCTCGCCGTGGTTGCCCTCGGGACCGGTCAGGCCGAACATCCGCTCCTTGATGATCGGGTCCCGACCGTTCCACAGGGCCAGCGCCATGCACAGGTTCTGGCCGACGTCGCTGACGCCGGCCATGCCGTCCTCGCCCCAGCGGTACGCACGGGAGCGCGCGTGGTCGTGCGGGAAGTAGTCCCAGGCCGAGCCGTCGGCGCTGTAGTCCTCGCGCACCGTTCCCCAGGCCCGCTCGGAGAGATAGGGGCCCCAGTCGTACCACGGGGTGGCCTCGTGCAGACCGTCCTCGGGGTGACCGAACGAGTCCACCCTGGCGCGTTCCGTACCGGGCATGTGCGCTCTCCTTCGTCGGACGGCCTGCACGTCCGACCGGCACGTCCGCCGGATGGACGCCGAGGGCTCCCCGTGTTCCGGATGCGTCCGCGCGCTCGCCCCCTGACCCGCTCACCAACCTAGACCGGGTCCGGTGTCCGGACGGTGGTGATGATGACATCTCTCAGCCGCTGGAGGGCCTCGGCTCGCGCGCCGACGAGCTGGGGCTGCTGGGTGACGGCCGCCACCACCACGGGCACCCGGCGCGGAAGGTCTGCCGACCGGCGACGCAGCTCGCCGACCATCGCCTCGTCGCTCCCCCACGCGCCCCCGACGACGACCTTCTCGGGGTCCACGAGCGCGACGGCCGCCTCGAGGACGCCCGAGACGGCGGCCCCGAGGGCGTCGAGGGTCGACGCGCCGCGGCCCGAGTCGGCGATCGTCGTCCTCAGACGCCCGACGTCGATGGCGGTCGAGCCGGCCCGGCGCAGGCCCAGCTGGGCGAAGACCTCGGTCAGTCGCGTCGCCCGGCCGTCGGGGCCCTGCGTCGTGAGGTGGGCGATCTCGCCGGCCAGGCCGGAGTGGCCGCGCCGCACCTCGCCGTCGGAGACGACGGCGAGCCCGAGCCCCTCATCGAGGTAGAGGTAGACGAAGTCGTGGGAGCCGTCGACGGCGCCGGCCCCACCCGCGGCGCGCTCGGCTCGGGCCGCCCAGTTGACGTCGTTGTCGACGAGGACGGGCCCGTCGACGGCGGTGGCGAGCAACGACGGCGCGTCGAGGTCGCCGACGAGGAACGGGGCGTCGGGCAGGTGCACGAGCCGCCCCGTCTCGCGGTCGACGGGGTCGGCCGCGCTGACGACGGCCAGCCGCAGCCTCCCGGTCACCCTGGCCGCGGCGGCGTTCGCCGCTCGCGTCAGGGCGAGGCCCACGGCACCGACGCCTGCGTCTCGGGGGAGCGCCACGTCGGCCGACCCGACGACCACGCCGAAGGCGTCGACGGCCTCGGCCACGACCCCCTGCGGCGTGATGCCGACGACGAGGGCGGCGCCGGAATCGGGCGCGAGCGTGAAGTAGGACCCGGCCCGACCCCGGCCCGAGCTGCGCTCCCCCGTGTCGACGACGAGGCCGGCGTCGACGAGACGCCGGACCCCCTCGGAGATCGTCGGTTTCGAGATGCCGGTCCGGGCCGCGACCTCGGCCCGGGTGAGTCGCCCGTGCTCCATCAGGGCGTGCAGCACGTGCTCCTCGGTGAGCGAGCGGAGCAGGTCGAGGCTCGGTTTCGCGGACGACATGCGCCCATTCTAGTTAGGACTCTTGCCCAAATGGAGGGTGACGCGCTACCGTCATTCTTCGTAAGGAGTCCTGACCAAAGGAACCACCATGACCACCACGCACGTCACCCCCGCCGACACCGACCTCCCGCACTGGGAGACCCCACCCGAGGACCTGCCCGCGGCGATCCGTGAGGTCAAGAGCGCGATCCGGGCGCGCATCGAGGCGTCCGGCCGGTCCGTCGCCGAGGTCTTCGCCGTCGTCGAGGCTCGTGTCGCCGAGCGCGTCGCCGAGATCCGCGCGGCCCGCGAGCGCGGCGAGGACGTCTGGCCCGTCATCGACTACGCCGACATCGAGCAGGGCACGGTCACCCCGGAGCAGCTCGCGGCGCTCCGCCGGCGTGGCTGCCTCGTCGTCCGCGGCCACTTCCCGCGCGAGCAGGCGCTCGCCTGGAATGCCGGCATCGTCGACTACGTCGAGGGCAACGCCTTCTTCGAGAGCTACCGGGGGCCGGGTGACGACTTCTTCGGCAGCGTCGGGTCGAAGCCCGAGATCTACCCCGTGTACTGGTCCCCTGCGCAGATGGAGGCCCGACAGAGCGAGCGCATGGCCACGGTCCAGTCGCTGCTCAACGCGCAGTGGACGCACGAGTCCGACGGCGTGCAGTGGTTCGACCCCGACCGCGACTCGCTCTACCCCGACCGCATCCGCCGCCGCCCTCCGGGCGCCGACTCGAACGGCCTCGGGGCGCACTGCGACCCGGGCACGCTGGACCTCTGGATGACGCAGGGCTACCAGCAGGCCTTCCGCCACCTCTTCGACGGCAGCGTGGAGCAGTACGACCCCTGGGACGCCGCCCACCGCACCTCCGGCCCGCAGTACCCGGGCACGACGATGTGCTCGGCCTTCCGCACGTTCCAGGGCTGGACCGCGCTGTCCGACATGGACCACGACCAGGGCGTCCTGCACACGGTCCCGATCCCCGAGGCGATGGCATACCTCATGCTTCGCCCGCTGCTCGACGACGTCCCGGACGACGACATGTGCGGGGTCACGACCAACCAGGTCTTCCCGGCCAGCGAGCGCTGGCACCCGCTCCTGCTCGAGGCTCTGAGCGGCATCCCCGACGTGCGCGCCGGCGACTCCGTGTGGTGGCACTGCGACATGATCCACAGCGTCGCGCCCGTCACCGACCAGCAGGGCTGGGGCAACGTCATGTACATCCCCGCCGCGCCCTGGTGCGAGCGCAACGAGCGGTATGCCGCCAGCGTGCGCGAGGCGTTCCTCACCGGTTCCAGCCCGAGCGACTTCCCGGAGGAGGACTACGAGCGCAGCTGGCCCGACCGGTTCGCCCCCGAGCAGCTCAACGAGACGGGACGCCGCGGGCTCGGGCTCGACTGAGCTCAGTCGGCGAGGAAGGCCGCGACCCGCTCCTTGGGCCGGCCGATGATGGCACGGTCACCCTTGACGAGGACAGGTCTCTGGAGCAGCCGCGGGTGCTCGGCCAGGACGGCGACGACCTGCTGGCGGCTCTCGACGTCGGCGTCGGTCAGCCCGAGCTCGGCGAAGTAGGCGTCACGGCGGACGAGGTCGGTCGGCGGGTCCTCGAGCTTGTCGAGCAGGTCCTCGAGTGCGGCCGCGTCGAGCGGGTGGCGCAGGTAGTCGACGACCTCGGCCTCGACGTGCGCGTCATCGAGGCGCTCGACGGCAGCCCGGGACGTCGAACAGCGCTTGTTGTGCAGGATCGTGACGTCGCTCATGGCCCGCACCCTAGCGGCGGGCGGCGACGCACCGGGCGGCCCGGGGTTGCTCAGCCCTTGTCCCCCGGCACGGCATGGGAGGACGATCGACGGGCCAGGGCGGTCCGCGTCGACGACGCGAGGTGCTCGAGGAGCGCACATGGGGATTCGCGACAGGCTCGGCAAGGTCAGGCCACGGAAGCGGGCCGATGCACCCGACGGGGAGGCGATGGACGTCGCCCGATACACCTACCTCCTGCGCGTGGCGTCGTCCGACGCGCTCCGCCAGGCGCACCGCGAAGCCTTCGCCACGCTCTCGTCGGAGCAGTCGGAGGCTCTCTTCCTGCGTCTCCGCCACGACCTGCCGGACGGACTTCGTCCGCCGACGGCAGAGCCGGCCGACCTCGCCCAGGCCGCCTTCTCGGCGCAGCTGCTCGACCCCGGACACCTGGTGAGGATCCTGCGCCGCCCGGGCCAGGGCGTCACCGAAGGGCACGCGGTCGGTTCCGGCGCCACGCCGGAGAGTGCGCTGCTCTACGCGCACTCGCTCCTCGCGTCCGTCGCCGCCTCGGTGGCCGTGTCGCCTGCCGTGACGGAGTGGCTCGCGGGCTTCTCCAACTCGCCGGAGGCCGCACAGGTCGACCCCTCGCTCTTCGCCCGCAGTCCCGGTGGGGGCACCCACGGTTCGACGCTCGCCCGGTACACCGGCGTCGGCGACTGAGTGTCGGAGGGCGTCAGACCTGCCGCGTGGCCAGGGCCTCGAAGTTCTCGTACAGCTCGGGCACACCGTGCTCTTCGCGCAGCTTCTTCGCCGCGGGCCCGACGCGCGACCACAGTCCCGCCATCCAGAGCCAGTCGAGGACGAGGTCGGTGTCGAGGAGCCCGTTCTTCGTGAGCGTCCCGATCGTCTCGCCCCAGTTGAGGACACGGGAGACGAGCACGTCGTCGGTGGAGGCGGTCTCGGGATCGAAGTCGTCGGACCAGATCGCCTGCTGGGCCTCCTCGATGCCCATCGTGGAGCCCCACTGGGCCACCTGCACGAGCAGTGCTCCGTCAGCCTGGTTCGGCATCTCGATCTCCCTTGTCCCGGCTCCCATGTGACTCCAAGGAACGCTACTCGTCGCTGTCGCGCGCGACAGGCCTTCGTCAGAACTGCGAGTCAGGCGCGGCACCGAGTGCGCGCGAAGGGGGCTCCGCGCGGTCCTCGGCGCATCTCGAGGCCCGGACACACCGGGCTCGCACCCACCGGGACGGGGTCAGGGGCGCCTGCGGCTGCTACCTTCGTTCCCAGTTGCCGTCCCAGTCCGCCATGTGCGGGCTCGGCACGACGAAGCGGCTGCGCGAAGGTTCGCGTGACGCGCCCGTCGTGACCAGCGGCAGCCTGAGGTCTCCGCACGGGAGGCCTCGCAGACAAGAAGAGGCAACACCAGTGGCAACAGGCACCGTGAAGTGGTTCAACAGCGAAAAGGGCTTCGGCTTCATTGAGCAGGACGGCGGCGGCGCCGATGTCTTCGTTCACTACTCGGCCATCGAGAGCGGCGGCTACCGCGAGCTCCAGGAGGGCCAGAAGGTCGAGTTCGACGTCACGCAGGGCCCGAAGGGTCCTCAGGCGGAGAAGGTCAAGGGCATCTGACCCCCCACAGCCTTCGGTGACTTCGGTCCCGCGCAGATCCCCGGCCATCTGGTCGGGGATCTGCTTTTTTGACGGGCAAGTGCCAGCGCCCACCCCGACGACGGCCCGGTGCCCGGAGGTCCACACGGAGCACGCACCCTCGCCATGTGTCGCGACGCGCACAGACGGCGGGACCGGTCTCAGCCGATCCTGAGGCATGGACACGACGAAGAGCTTCACGTGCATGATCGGCCGCCACCGCTGGGAGCCGGCCACGGACGACCCGACGCACGGCCACACCTGCACGGAGTGCGGTAGGCACCGTCCCGGTGCGCGAGGCGCCCGGCACGGGGAAGGCCGAGGCCACTGCGCCGGCTTCGGGGCCGAGAGCGGTTGGGGCTACTCCAACGGCGACGGGTTCAGCGGCGGCTTCGACGGGTTCGGTGGCGGATTCGACGGCGGCGGCTGCGGTGGCGACGGCGGCGGCGGCTGTTGAGCGCGGGAGAGAGGACCGATCATGCGACTGAGGAACGCCCCGTGCTGGGTCATGGGGCACATGTATCGACGCCAGCCGGGTGACAAGGACGTGATCGTCTGCCAGCGGTGCGGCAACCGGGAGCTCCTCGCGGTCAAGCGCATGCGTGACAGCGCCGACCGACCCTGGGTGTGACTCCCTCCCCGCCGGCGTGGGGAGAGAGCCGCCGGACATGACTCACCTGCAGCAGCAGGCGGCAGAACTTCCAGGGAAAGGGTGATCACATGTCATCTCACCGAATCGTCATGGCGGCACTGGGCGCCGCCCTCCTCGCAGTCCCGACGGTCAATGCGGGATCCGCCGCGGCGGGGCTCGTCGGCGGAGGTGGACAGCCGAGCCCGCGCGTCTTCGTCCCCTCGGGTCTTCCGTTCACGTTCGGCGCAGGAGACGTCTGCCCGTTCGCGGCCACCCTCTCGGAGGTGGCGAACCATGAGTTCGCGCGCACCTTCCCGAACGGGAACACCCTGGTCACAGGCCGGCTCGTCGTGAGAGTCACGAACGAGACGACAGGCGCGTCGGTGGTCCGGGACGTCTCGGGGCCAGTCCTCAGCTCTTCGGGGACGAGCGGTGAGACGGTGGTCGTTCTCACGGGTTCGTCACTCTCACCCGTGCTCGCGGGACACGACGCCACGGGAGCGGTCGGACAGGGACTGTTCGTGTTCCACGGTCCGACGGTCTTCACCGACTTCCAGCTCACCCGTGTCACCGGCTCGTTCGAGAACCTCTGCACGACGCTCCGCTAGACGCGGCAGGTCCGGTGTCGTCGAGCGGGTCAGACGTTGAAGCGGAACTCCACGACGTCGCCGTCGGCCATGACGTAGTCCTTGCCCTCGATGCGGACCTTGCCGGCGGCCTTGGCTGCGTTCATGTTCCCCGCCGCGACGAGGTCGTCGAACGAGACGACCTCGGCCTTGATGAAGCCGCGCTGGAAGTCGGTGTGGATGACCCCGGCGGCCATCGGCGCGGTCCACCCCTTGCCGATCGTCCACGCGCGCGACTCCTTGGGGCCGGCCGTGAGGTACGTCTGCAGCCCGAGCGTGTGGAAGCCGGTGCGGGCGAGCTGGTCCATGCCGGACTCCTCGGCCCCGAAGCTCTGGAGCAGCTCGAGCGCCTCGTCGGGCTCCATCTCCATGAGGTCCATCTCGAGCTTGGCGTTGAGGAAGACCGCGTCGGCCGGCGCCGCGAGCTCACGCAGCGACGCCTGGAGGTCCGCGTCCGCGAGCTGGTCCTCGTCGAGGTTGAAGACGTAGATGAAGGGCTTGGTCGTCAGCAGACCGAGCTGCTTGGCCTCGGCCAGGTCCACCCCGGCGGCCGGCCCGGCGGCATACAGCGTGTGGCCCTCCTCGAGGACCTTCTGCGCGGCGAGCGCGAGGTCGACGGCAGCCTTCTTGTCCTTGTTGACCCGGGCCTCCTTCTCGAGGCGGGGCACGGCCTTCTCGAGCGTCTGGAGGTCGGCGAGGATGAGCTCGGTGTGGATCGTCTCGATGTCGCTCGCGGGGCTCACCTTGCCGTCGACGTGGACGACGTCGCCGTCCTCGAAGGCGCGGACGACCTGGCAGATCGCGTCGGCCTCACGGATGTTGGCGAGGAACTTGTTGCCGAGCCCCTCCCCCTCGGAGGCGCCGCGGACGATGCCGGCGATGTCGACGAAGCTCACCGTGGCCGGGAGGATCTTCTCCGAGCTGAAGATCTCGGCGAGCGCGCCGAGGCGCGAGTCCGGCAGCGGGACGACGCCGACGTTGGGCTCGATGGTCGCGAACGGGTAGTTCGCGGCGAGCACGTTGTTCTTGGTCAGCGCGTTGAAGAGCGTCGACTTGCCGACGTTGGGGAGACCGACGATTCCGATGGTGAGTGCCACGAGGACAAGAGTTTAGTGGCGATCTGAGGCCACGCCGACCACGAGGGCGTATGCCGCCCTCCCCCGCTCACGCCAGCGTCCAGTCCCAGCCGGGCTGCCACGCGAAGGGCGCGGTGACGAGCTGCTCGAGCGGCACCCCGTCGAGCAGGTGCTGGAGTGCCCAGCGGTTGGCCGAATGGGCGATGAGGAGCACGCGCTCGCCCTCGTGGACGCGGCGCAGGTCGCGCAGCACGTCCGCCATCGCGTCGACGACGTCACGGTAGCTCTGCCCGCCGCCCGGGAAGGGCACGTCGACGTGGTCGAGCCGCACGCGTTCGAGGTCGGCGACGGGCCCACCGTTCAGCTCGCCGTAGTCGCACTCGCGCAGCCGCGCGTCGGTGTGCCGGGGCACGTCGGTGCCACCGTAGGCGAGCTCGGCCGTCTCGACCGCACGGGCCAGGTCCGAGGTGTAGACCGCGGCGAACCCGGCCGCCGGTCGCCGTCTGCCGAGCTCGACGGCGAGGCGACGGCCTTCGTCCGAGAGCCGGCCCGGCAGCCAGCCGGTCGCGATCCCGGCCTCGTTGTCGTCGGTGATCGAGTGGGTCTCGTAGACGAGCTCGACGCTCACCCGCCGGCCTTGGGCAGTCGGACGCCGCACAGCTGGCGGGACTGCGCGACGAGGTTGCCGCCCGAGTCCCAGATCATCGCGTCCTCCTCCATCATCCCGCCGCCGAGGGTGTCGCTCCCGAGCGTCACCTGCAGCCAGCCCGGCTCGGGGCGACGGCGCACGTGGCCGGTGAACTCCAGCGTCGGCGTCCAGCCGAAGAGCCCGAGGTCGAACGCGACGGGCGGGAGGGCGTCGAGCGCCATCATGAGCATCGTCGTGTCGGGCTCGCGGCCGTCGCGCAGCCGCAGCCAGCCGCGCATGACCCCGCGCATCGAGGGCTTGCCGAGCGCCCACCCGGCCGTGCTCGGGTCGAGGCGCAGGTCGAGGCGCTCGAGGAACTTCGCGTTGGCGAGGAAGTCGGGCGGTGCCTGCTCGGCCGAGACGCACTGCTCGGGCGGCGGCATCTCTGGCGGGCTCGCCTGGCGCTGCACGTCGAGGTCGGTGAGGTTGCCGAACGAGCCGATGGCGCGCATCCGCTCGACGGGCCGGCCGTCGTCTCCGGTCTGGTGGATCGTCATCTGCCCCGTCGAGAGCTTCCGTCCGCACCGCATCACCTCGGTCGTGACGGTGAACGGCCCGGGCTGCGAGGCCGTCATGAAGTAGGCGGAGAGCACGACCGGGTCGACGTGCTCGGTCGTCTCGGTCGGGTCGGCGGCGAGGTGCTCGCCGAGCGCCCGGAGGGCCGTCGTCATGACGAGGCCGCCGTTGACGGCGTTGCCGATCATCCACTCCTCGTGGAAGGTGCCGTGCCGCTGCGTGGGGTCGTCGCCCGTCTCGAGCCGGGTCGCGTCGTCGTACTCGCTCACGGACAAGGTGTAACAGACGTCCCCGACGTCCCGTCCACCCCGGGCGTATGCCGTCCGCCACGTCCGGTCCGCCCCAGCCGTTGCGACGTGGCCGGGTGTCGCGTCCCCATGGTGTCGGCGCCGTCTGGGACGGTGCTCGCATGGACCTCACCGCTCTGCTCGTCGGGCTCGTCATCGGGGCACTCGTCGGGGGCCTGCTCGCCTGGCTCTCGGCGCGCTCCGCCCTGCTGGCCCGATCGGCCGGCGCCGAGGCCGAGCGCGACGTGCTCCGGGAGCGCGTGGCCGACCTCGAGGCCGCCCGCGACGTCGACGACACGACTGCGAGCCTGCTCGCTCCGCTGCGCGACACCATCGGCCGGGTCGAGCGCCAGGTCGGGGCGCTCGAGCGCGACCGGTCCCTCCAGTTCGGCCAGCTGGGCGAGCGGCTCACCGAGGTGAGCCGGTCCACGGAGTCGCTCCGCTCCGAGACGGCGACGCTCGCGAGCGCCCTCAACGCCTCCACCGTCCGCGGCGCGTGGGGCGAGGTCCAGCTGAGGCGCGTTCTCGAGCTGGCGGGTCTCATCGCCCGCTGCGACTTCGACGAGCAGGTGACGCGTGTCAGCCGCCACGGCGCGACGGTGCGACCCGACGCGGTCATCAACCTCCCCGGGTCCCGTCACGTCGTCGTCGACTCCAAGGCGCCGATGGCGCACTTCCTCCAGGCCCACGGCGACACCGTGTCCGAGGTCGAGCGTGCCGAGCTGCTCGCCGCCCACGCGACCTCCCTGCGGCGGCACGTCGAGGGCCTGGCCGCCAAGGCGTACTGGACGGCCTTCACCCGCTCCCCCGAGGTCGTCATCTGCTTCGTCCCCGGCGAGGCGATCCTCGCGACGGCCCTCTCCGACGATCCCGGCCTCTACGAGCACGCCCTGTCGCGCAAGGTCGTCCTCGCCTCCCCCGGCACGCTCTTCGCCGTGCTGCGCACCATCGGGGCGATCTGGCAGCAGGACGCCCTCGAGCAGAACGCTCGCGAGCTGCTCGTCATCGGCCAGGACCTCTACGCGCGTCTGACGACCCTCGGCGGACACGTGACGACGATGGGCCAGTCCCTCTCGCGCTCCGTCGAGCAGTACAACCGGTTCGTCGGCACCCTCGAGTCGCGAGTGCTCGTCACGGCGCGGCGGATGCACGAGCTGCACCTGGCCACCGAGGCGCCGCCGACGCTCGAGCCGCTCGAGGTCGCACCGCGTTCGCTCAGCGCGGCGGAGCTCACCGACGACCTCGGGCGCATGGCCCGGGACGACGCGTTCCTCGGCCGAACCGTCGGACGATCCGGGGTGGCTGCACCGGGGGGCGCGGATGCCGCCGACCGCGACTCCCGTCAGGGGTCCGACGACTCCCGCGAGCAGTCCGCCTGAGCCGGAGGGTCCGTCGCGGCCGCTTCCACGGCGCCGGCCCGGTCGAGGGCTCGTCGGTGCGCAGCCGTGAGCTGTCTTGTGCCGCAGGCAGGTCGGCCGCTCGTCGGCGATGTCCGATTTGTCCGGGAAGTGGACACCCGCTAGGACGCCGCGGACAATACGCGCGTGGGATTGGGTAGATCGTGACCGGGGCGGGGGGCCCGGGTCCGGAGGACTCCAGCGCGCCGAGCCGGCGCATCGGTCCGTACGAGCAGAGCCTGCGCGAGTCGCGCGAGCGTCTCGAGGCGGCCGAGCGCGAGCATGCGCGCCGGCGCCGACGCACGCGCGTCATCGCCGCCGTCGCGACTCTCGCCGTGGTCGCCGGCGTCGGCTACGGCGCCTTCCGCTACGTCGGACTCCGTGAGGTCCCGACCGCCTTGCCCACCACCGCTGCCCAGCCGACGTCGTGCGCCGACCCGGTCAAGGTCCGCGTGTCCGTGGCGCCGGCCATCGCGCCCGCGGTGGCCGCTGCCGCCGAGTCCCTCGCCGGACGTCCGGACGGCCCGTGCGCGGCCTACACGATCGACTCCGAGGAGCCCTTCTCCGTCGCCGGTTCCCTCGGCGGAGCGGGACGTCCGGACGCCTGGATCACCGACTCCTCCGTCTGGGTCGGGCGCGCGAACGCCGTCTCCGGTTCCACGGTCACCCCCGGCGAGCCCTTCGCCTCGAGCGCCGTCCTCGTGGCGATGAAGGACGAGACCGCGTCCGGCCTCGGCAGCCGACTGCGCTGGGCCGACCTGCTCGGTGGTCCCGTGCCGATGCGCATCCCCGACCCGAACCGGTCGGCGATCGCCCGGATCGCCCTCGGCGTCGCGTCGACGTCGCTGCCGGACGCGAGGTTGCGCACGCTCGCGGCGGCGTCGGCGCCCACGGGCACCGGTGGCGTGTCGCTCGCCGGCATCGCCACGGCCGACCGCAGCGTCGGCGCCGTCGTCTCGCAGGCCCAGCTCGTCGCGTGGAACGCCGCCCACCCCGACGAGGAGCTGGCGGCCGTGGGGCCGTCCGAGGGAGCCCCGGCCCTGGAGTACTCCCTCGTGTCGCTGACCAAGGATCCGACCAAGACCGGTGCCGTCACCGCGCTGGAGCACTACCTCACGTCCGCGGACGTGAGGAAGGTCCTGCAGGACAGCGGGTTCCGCACAGCCGACGGCAACCCCAAGGACCCGTCGCCGCTGTACGGCGAGATCCGCGTGGACGGTGAGGCGGAGGGTGCCTCGATCACGAAGGCCGCCGGGCTGTGGAACGCCGCGGCCCGGAAGACCCAGGCCCTGCTCGCCGTCGACGTCTCCGGTTCGATGCTCGAGCGCACCGACAAGGGCACCCGTCTGGCGATCGTGCAGAAGTCGACGGCACGCGCCGTGGCCGCCGTCTCCCCGACCACGATCGCGTCACTGTGGATCTACTCGCTCCACGTCGGCAGCCGCGCCGACGACTACCGGCAGCTCACCGACTACGGCGGGCTCGGCGTGAGCAAGAGCCTCGGCGCGCTGGACGACGCGGTCGCCCGCCTCGACACGTACGTCGGCGGTGGGAGCGGGCTCTACGACACCATCGCGGCCGCCTACGACCGCGCCCGCTCAGCGTGGCGGCCCGGCTACGCCAACACCCTCATCGTCGTCGCCGACGGCCCCAACGAGGACGACTACGGCCTGACCCTCGAGCTGCTCAAGAAGCGGCTCGCTGCCGCGAAGGACCCGGCGCGACCGGTCCGGGTCGTCGTGCTCGGCATCGGCGGTCGCGCGGACGAGGCCGCGATGCGCCAGGTCGTGGCGATCACGGGCGGTCAGTACGTCTCGACCCGGACGGTCGAGGACCTCCAGCCGGCCCTGACCACGGCGCTCGGCGGCTGACGGGGCTGCGAGTCTCGGGGTCGCGGACGTCCCCGCGTCAGTGGAGCGAGCCGGAGTCCTCGAAGGCGGCGTCGTGGCGCACCGTGCCGGCGTCCTCGCCCCTGGCGGCCTTGAGGTCGCGGCGCAGCTCGTTGGGCAGCGAGAAGAGCAGTGACTCCTCGGCGGCGATGACCGCCTCGACCTCGCCGTAGCCACGCTCCGCGAGCCACGTCAGCACGTCGCGCACGAGCACCTCCGGCACGCTGGCACCCGACGTGACGCCCACGGTGGAGACGCCGTCGAGCCACGTCTCGTCGATCTCGTCGGCGAAGTCGACGAGATGCCCGTCCCGGGCGCCGTGCTCGATCGCGACCTCGACGAGGCGCACCGAGTTGGACGAGTTGCGCGACCCGACGACGATCATGAGATCGGTGTCCTTGGCCATCTGCTTGACGGCGAGCTGGCGGTTCTGGGTGGCGTAGCAGATGTCGTCGGACGGCGGGCTCTGCAGCGCCGGGAACTTCTCCTTGAGGCGGGCGACCGTCTGCATCGTCTCGTCGACCGACAGGGTCGTCTGGGAGAGCCAGACGACCTTCTCCGGGTCGCGCACGGTGACGTTCTCGACGTCGTCAGGACCGTCGACGAGGGTGATGTGCTCAGGGGCCTCGCCCGCGGTGCCGACGACCTCCTCGTGCCCCTCGTGCCCGATGAGGAGGATGTCGAAGTCGTCGTCGGCGAAGCGGACGGCCTCGCGGTGCACCTTCGTCACGAGGGGACACGTCGCGTCGATCGTCTTGAGGCTGCGGACCCGCGCCTCCTCGTGCACCACGGGGGCCACACCGTGCGCGGAGAAGATGACGGTGGCGCCCTCGGGCACCTCGTCGGTCTCGTCGACGAAGATCGCGCCGCGCTTCTCGAGCGTGGTGACGACGTGCTTGTTGTGCACGATCTGCTTGCGCACGTAGACCGGCGGGCCGTAGAGCTCGAGGGCCTTCTCGACGGTCACGACCGCCCGGTCGACACCCGCGCAGTAGCCGCGTGGCGCCGCGAGGAGGACCTTCTTGGCGGACGTCTGGTCGGCTGGCTCGCTCATGGCCCCATCGTACGGTGGCGCACGGCTCGCCCCCGATTCGCCGTCCGGGCCGAGCGGCGAGCGCCGACCGGTCGGCCATCCAGGCGCAGACCCCTCCGGCTCGGGGACCGCCACCCGATGCCGGGTGGGTCACTCCGTCCCCCCACACCTCTAGGGTGACGCGGGTGAGCATGACGAGCCCGCTGCCCGACAAGGCTGCCGAGACGACGGCCGAGCAGCCGTGGCCGGTGCGGGTGCTCAGCCTCAAGATCTCCGACTACGTCGACCGGATGAGCCAGCTGTGGGTCGAGGGACAGGTCGTCCAGTTCAACCCGCGCGGAGGCACCGCGTTCCTCACCCTGCGCGACCCCGACGTCGACATGTCCCTGTCGGTCTCCGTGCCGATGAACGCCGTCAACGCCATGCCGATCCCGCTCGCCCAGGGCGCCCGGGTCGTGCTCCAGGCGAAGCCCACGTTCTGGACCAAGCGCGGCACCCTCCAGCTCGAGGCACGCCAGATCCGTCCCGTCGGCATCGGCGACCTCCTCGCCCGCGTCGAGATCCTCAAGCGCACGCTCGCTGCCGAGGGCGTCTTCGACGCGGGACGCAAGCGACCGATCCCCTTCCTCCCGCACCGAGTCGGCCTCATCACCGGACGCAACTCCGCGGCCGAGAAGGACGTCGTCGAGAACGCCCGGCGCCGGTGGCCCGCCGTCGTCTTCGAGATCCGCGAGGTCGCCGTGCAGGGCACGTCAGCCGTCACCGAGGTCGTCGAGGCGCTCCGCGAGCTGGACGCGATGCCGTCCGTCGACGTCATCGTCATCGCCCGCGGCGGTGGTGCGCTCGAGGAGCTGCTCCCCTTCTCCAACGAGGCGATGGTCCGTGCCGTCGCCCAGGCCCGCACCCCCGTGATCAGCGCCATCGGGCACGACGTCGACACCCCGCTGCTCGACCTCGTCGCCGACTGGCGGGCCTCGACACCGACCGACGCCGGCAAGAAGGTCGTCCCCGACGCGGCCCACGAGCGCGCCCTCGTCGACGCGGCACGCGACCGGGTGCGCCGCGCGCTCGTGCGTCGTGTCGAGGCCGAGCGGTCCGGGCTGCGCTCCCTCGTCTCCCGTCCCGTCATGGCCGACCCGGTCGCCCTGGTCCGCGTGCGTCGTCAGGAGGTCGCCGCCCTCCGGGCGCGGGCGACCACGCGCATCGAGGCCCGACTGCACCGTGCCGCCGACCAGGCCGAACACCTCCGTCGCCAGGTCGTGGCGCTCTCCCCCCAGTCGACCCTCGAGCGCGGATATGCCGTCGTGCAGCACCGCGACGGCCGCATCGTCATGGACCAGGACGACGTCGGGGTCGGCGAGCTGCTCCGGGTCCGCGTCGCCCGCGGCGACTTCGGCGTACGCCCCGTGACCGCTGGCGCCGAGGACGCCCCACCGAAGGCCTCGACGCGCAGGACGGCGACTCGGAAGGCGACGAGCGCCCCTGCCGGGAAGGCGGCCTCGCCACGCCCGCCACGCCCGCCCCGCGCCGGCCAGCGACCCGACACCCCGCCGGAGCCGGCCGGCGGCGGTGACGCCGCCACGCCGTAGGGTGGCGCCCATGGCTGACGCGACGACCACCGACGGCTTCCCCGACATCGCCGGGATGCGCTACGAGGACGCCCGTGAGGAGCTCATCGCGATCGTCGCCAAGCTCGAGGCCGGGCAGGCCCCGCTCGAGGACTCGATGCACCTCTGGCGTCGCGGCGAGGCGCTCGCAGCGCACTGCGCGACGTGGCTCGACGGCGCGCAGGCCGAGATCGAGCTCGCGACGCGGCCGGCGTCTCCGGCCGCACCGGCCGGTGAGCTGCACGCCGACGACGAGATCTTCGACGAGGACGACGAGTCCTGACCGACGGCCCCTGACCGACGGCCCCTGACCGAGGCCCCTGACCGACGGCCCCTGACCGACGGCCCCTGACCGACGGCCCCTGACCGACGGCCCCTGACCGACGGCCCCTGTCCAACGGCCCCTGAAACGGCTCCTGACCGACGGCTCCTGAGGCGGTCGGGTCAGCCGGTCGTGGTCGACGGCACGGGCGTCACGCCGGCCGCTGGCGCCACGGGCGCGAGGGCCGCGACGAACGCCTTGAGCTCGTCCTCGGGCGCGGTGCCGCCCGCCACGAGCGTCAGCCCGCGAGCACCGTCTCCGCGCGCGACGTAGGCGACCTGGCCGGCGTCGTTCGCGACGAACTTCTCGAAGGTGCGGCCCGAGACCGTCACGGTGCCGGCGGCGTCCCCGTCATTGACCGAGCGAGCGACCCACCCCGGGGTCGCGCCCGCCGCCTGCTTGAGGGCGATGTCCTTGCCGCTCGGGGTCGTCCAGACCGTCGTGAAGGTCTGGACCTTCTCGGTCCCCGGCGCGTACGTCGCCACGGTCGGCACCCAGCCTTCGCCGAGGCCCTTCGGCAGCTGGACCGGCCAGGACGTCTGCGCCGCGACCTGGCTCGCCTTGCCGGCCGCGTCGACGGCCGGGCGCTGGACCTGGGTGATGCGGGGGACGATCGCGACGAGCGCGAGCACGAACAGCCCGATGACGAACATCGAGCGGAACATGTTGGGGAAGGTCCCGAGCGAGTAGCGGCTCGGCGGAGCGGCAGACGTCGTGGAGCCCGCGGCCTCCGGTGACTCGGTCACCGGAGCGGGGGTGGTCTCTGCCGGGGGTGTCGACGGCGTCGACGGGGTGCTCATGCCCCCATGGTCCCCGACTCCCGGACGCGGTCCAAACGCGGGTGTGGCCACCGATAGGCTGGCGCCGACTCGTTCTGCGCCGACGGAGGACCTTTGATGAAGCACAGCCAGCCGGATCGCAACCTCGCTCTCGAGCTGGTCCGGGTGACCGAGGCAGCAGCCATGGCCGGGGGCCGCTGGGTCGGCCGCGGCGAGAAGAACAAGGCCGACGGTGCTGCCGTCGAGGCGATGCGGGCCATGATCTCGACCGTCAGCATGCGCGGCGTCGTCGTCATCGGCGAGGGCGAGAAGGACAACGCCCCGATGCTCTTCAACGGCGAGCAGGTCGGTGACGGCACCGGCCCGGAGGTCGACGTCGCCGTCGACCCGATCGACGGCACGACGCTGACGGCCAAGGGCATGAACAACGCCGTCGCGGTGATGGCCGTCGCCAACCGGGGCGCGATGTACGACCCCTCCGCCGTGTTCTACATGGACAAGCTCGCGACCGGTCCCGAGGCGGCCGAGGTCGTCGACATCCGGCTCCCCGTCGCCGAGAACATCCGTCGCATCGCCAAGGCCAAGAAGGAGACGCCGGCCGACGTCACGGTCGTCATGCTCGACCGGCCGCGCCACGACCACCTCGCCGAGCAGATCCGCGACACGGGCGCCCGCATCCGCTACATCGTCGACGGCGACGTCGCCGGCGCCGTCATGGCGGCCCGCCCGGGCACCGGTGTCGACCTGCTCCTCGGCATCGGCGGCACCCCCGAGGGGATCATCGCCGCCTGCGCCATCAAGTGCACCGGCGGCGTCATCCAGGGTCGGCTCTGGCCCAAGGACGACGAGGAGCGCCAGAAGGCCCTCGATGCCGGTCACGACCTTGAGCGGGTCCTGTCCACCGACGACCTCGTCGTCGGTGAGTGCTTCTTCGTCGCGACCGGCATCACCGACGGCGAGCTGCTCCGCGGCGTGCGCTACGGCGCGAAGTCGGCGCGGACCAACTCCCTCGTCATGCGCTCGCGCAGCGGCACGATCCGCACGATCGACAGCGAGCACCGCTTCGACCGCCCGGGCTGGTTCGGCAGCACCGACATGATCGAGGAGTGAGGATCGCCACGATGTCCGACCCGACGCCCCCCTCGTCGCCCGTGCGCACCCTCGTCGTCGGCGAAGCCCTCGTCGACGCGGTGACGACCGCTGCCGGCGACACCGCCGAGCACGTCGGCGGCAGCCCCGCCAACGTCGCCTTCGGCCTGGCGGCCCTCGAGCACCCGGTCGACCTCGCGACGTGGATCGCGACCGACGAGCGCGGTCGCCGCATCGAGGACGTATGCCGTGAGCGCGGCGTCGCCCTGACCGCGGGCTCCCAGGGTGCACCCTTCACCTCCGTCGCGCACGCGACGCTCGACGCCACGGGTGCCGCGACGTAC
Source organism: Terracoccus sp. 273MFTsu3.1 (assembly GCF_000383675.1). GTDB lineage: Bacteria > Actinomycetota > Actinomycetes > Actinomycetales > Dermatophilaceae > Terrabacter. The sequence goes on from NZ_KB911821.1 coordinate 712,890, forward strand.
GTCTTCGACCTCGAGTGGCAGGTGGCCGCGGTCCCCGGCCTCACGGCATACGGCCACGTCCACACCGGCAGCATCGCCGCCGTCCTCGAGCCCGGCGGCAGTCAGGTGCGCGAGATCCTCACCGAGGCCCGCGAGCTGGGTGCGACGGTGTCCTACGACCCGAACGCACGACCGTCGCTCATGGGGCGTCCCGAGCAGGCCAGGCACACCATCGAGAGCTCGATCGCGCTGTCCGACGTCGTCAAGGTCAGCGACGAGGACATCGAGTGGCTGTGCCCCGGCGAGGCCATCGACGACGTCATCCGCGCGTGGGGCGAGCTCGGACCCTCCCTCGTCGTCGTGACCCGCGGGGGCGAGGGCGCGGTCTTCCGTGTCACCCGCACCGGCGAGCAGCAGGCGCTCGCGGCGCCCACCGTCACCGTCGTCGACACGGTCGGGGCCGGTGACTCGTTCATGGCGGGGCTCGTGTCGGGCCTCATCGATGCCGGCCTGCTCGGTGGGTCGGCCGCGAGGACCCGTCTGCGGGCGGCCTCCCTGGCCGAGGTCGTGCCCTCGGTGGAGCGCGCGCTGCACACGGGCGCGCTCACCGTCGAGCGGGCCGGGGCCCACGCGCCGACCCGAAACGACCTGACCTGAGGACAATTCGGGCATTCGACAAGAAGGCAAGCAGTCGGGCACCATTCTGCGCGACTCGCCGGGTAGTTTTGGCCGGTGGTTCACCCTGACGCCCCGGTGCCGGGGCGTCCTCATGTGAGGAAACCTCGTGTCCAACCCCACCCCTCCACAACGCCCTGTCGGCCCGTACGAGCAGAGTCTCATCGAGAGCCGTGCCAACCGTAAGGCCCTCGAGGCCCGGATCGCCGCGGCGCGGCGCAACCGCATCATCGCGGCCGTGCTCGGCGTCGTGCTGCTCGCCGGAGCCGGCGCCGGCGGCTTCGTCTGGTGGAAGGGCCGCGAGGTGGCACCCGTCGCCGCCCTCACGGCGACCCCGGGCAAGTCGTGCCCCGACCGCACCCCCGTCTCCGTCTGGGTGTCCGAGGCGGCCCAGCCCGCGGTGCTCGCGCTCGCCAAGGAGTACCAGGCCGACCCGGACTCCCCGTGCGTCGACTACGTCGTCAAGGGCAAGGCACCGATCGAGGCCATGATCGGTCTGGGCCAGGGTCAGCCGGACCGGCCCGACGCCTGGATCCCCGACTCCCCGCGCTGGGTCGAGCGCGTCAACGAGGCCGCCAAGCTCAACGCCAAGCCGGCGGGCGCCTTCGCCAAGAGCCCCCTCGTCATCGCGATGGACCCCACCCAGGCCGACAAGCTCGGGGACCAGCCGAAGTGGCTCGAGCTCGTCGCCTCCGACAGCCCGATCCGGATGAGCGACCCACGCTCGACCACGGCCGGCATGCTGACGCTCGCCTCGGCCCTGCCGGAGCTGTCCAACGAGCAGGGACGCGTCGTCATCCCCAAGCTCGCCAAGGGTGCGGCCGCCTCGGTCGACGACCTCTTCAGCGCCTACAACGCCGACCCCGCGACCGCGGCCGCCTTCCCGGTCTCCGAGGCCGACCTCATCGACCACAACCGGCTCTACCCCGACCACAAGATGGTGTCGGTCACCCCGAGCGAGGGCACCCCGGCCTTCGAGTTCTCCCTCGTCAACGTCGCGACCGACCCGGTCCGCGACCAGGCGGTCGAGCTGCTCCGCGCCTACCTCATGACGCCGACGGCAGCGAAGATCTTCGCGCAGTACGGCATCCGCTCGACGGCCGTCCCCGTCACGATGCCGACACCGGCGGGCAGCGTGGGCGAGGTCAAGATCGGGCCGAGCCCCGACGCCGACACCGTCACCGCGGCCACCAACGTCTGGCAGTCGGCGACGACCGACTTCTCGATCCTGTCCGTCTTCGACGTCTCCGGCTCGATGAACGACAAGGTCGGGGACACGACGCGCGTCGCCATCACGCAGGAGGCGGCCGGCATCGCCCTGGCGGCCCTGCCCAAGACGACGAAGCTCGGGCTCTGGATCTTCTCCATCGACAAGGGTGGCAAGGGCCAGGACTGGCGCGAGCTCGCCCCCATCGGTCGCCTCGACGACGACTCCCACCGAGCCGTCGTCGCGACCGCCGCGAGCACCCTCGCCAAGAACGTCGGCGGCGGCACCGGCCTCTACGACACGATCTGGGCCGCCTACCAGAAGGTCAAGCAGCAGTACGACCCCAACCGGGTCAACGCCGTCGTCATCCTCACGGACGGCCGCAACGAGGACCCGAAGGGCATCTCGCTCGAGCAGCTCAAGGCCAACCTGCGCGCCGCGAGCGACCCGTCCAAGCCGATCGCCATCACGACCATCGGCATCGGGCCCGACGTCGACCCCAAGGCGCTGTCGCAGATCTCGAAGATGACCTATTCGGACTTCTACGCGGCGCCCTCCCCGGCCGACATGACCACCGTCCTCGCCCGGGCGCTCTTCGACCACGAATGCAAGAACGGTCGCTGCGTCTGACGCTCGGCGCCCGGTGACGCCTCGTCCCACCTTTCACACGCGAAACATCGACGGCCCCCGGCCACCCGGGGGCCGTCGGCGTACCCGGGGTGTCTCGTCAGCATCCGTCCGGGGTAGGTCACGGGGTGATCACTCGCACTAGACCCACCTGCTACGACGCGGTAGGAATGAGTTACTTCACGTGACCGTGGTCACGTTGATCGGTGGGGATCGACGCACAACTCAACGACGAGGAGCGACCATGAGCGGTTTTCCCAGACGCGCACTGCAAGCAGGCGGGGTGGTCGCCGCGGCAGCGTTGGTGCTGACCGGCTGTCTGCAGAACCCCAACGCCAGTGGCGGTGACGGCTCGGGCGGAGCAGGAGGCGCCGGCGGCTTCATCGACAGCGGCACGGCCGACGGCGACAAGGTCGTCACGATCCTCGGTGCCTTCGGCGGCGACGAGGAGAAGAACTTCAACGCCTCGCTCGCCGACTTCGAGAAGAGCAGCGGCATCAAGATCCAGTACACCGGTGACCAGGACTTCACGACGACCGTCAAGCAGAAGGTCGCCGCGGGAGACTCCCCCGACATCGGCCTCTTCCCACAGCCGGGCGGCATGCTCGAGTTCGCGGCCCAGAAGAAGGTCTGGCCGATCGACACGTACCTCGACTACGACAAGCTCCAGGGCACCCTGCTCCCGGGCTTCCTCGACGCCGCCCGCTACAAGGGCCGGGTCTACGGCGCCCCGATGCGCAACGCGGTCAAGAGCATCGTGTGGTACCCCAAGGCAGCCTACGAGAAGGGCGGCTACAACCAGTCGCCCGACACCATCCAGCAGCTGCAGAGCGACGTCGCCGGCAAGATCGCGGCGACCGGCATCACCCCGTGGTGCATCGGCTGGGGGTCCGACCAGGCCACCGGCTGGGTCGGCACCGACTGGGTCGAGGAGCTCATGCTCCGGATGTGGGGACCCGACGTCTACGACGACTGGACCTCGCACCGCATCCCCTTCAACGACCCGCGGGTCGTCAAGGCCCTCGACGAGGCGGCCAAGTTCAACAAGGACCCGAAGATGGTCCTCGGCGGCACCAAGGGCGTGCTCAACACCAAGTTCGGTGACGCCATGACCCCGGCGTTCTCCAACCCGCCGAAGTGCATGCTGCACCGCCAGGGCAACTTCGCCACGACGTTCTACCCGAAGAACGTCCAGGCCGACCTCGACAACTCGGTGGGCATCTACGTCTTCCCGAAGTTCTCGGGCGGCTACGACGGTCAGGCGATCCTCGGTGGCGGCGACCTCGCGGCCCTCTTCAACGGCACCGACCCCGATGCCAAGAAGGTCATGGACTTCATCACCTCCGACAAGTTCGGCGCACCCTGGGCCAAGGCCGGTGGCTGGCTGTCACCGCACAAGACCTTCGACCTCAGCAACTACCCCAACGAGACGACGAAGAAGATCGCGCTGATCGCCAACCGGTCGGCCGTGCTGCGCTTCGACGGCTCGGACCTCATGCCCAAGGCCGTCGGGTCGGGCACCTTCTGGACCGAGATGGTCAAGTGGGAGAGCGGGCAGAGCTCGCAGCAGACCGCTGACAACATCGAAGCGTCCTGGCCGAAGTCATGACTGCCGACACCAGCGCGGCAGCGCCGCGTCAACGAGTGCGCACCGGGGACGACCCCGACGCGCACCTGCGCACCAACCCGGTGAAGATCGGCGTCGGACTCGTCGGCATGATCGCCGTGATCTGGGCGCTGGCCAACCTCTTCCTCGCGTTCGGCTACTACCCCGAGTGGTTCGGCAACAAGTTCGTCATCGGCATCCTGGCGATCGTCGCGGGAGTGGGTGGGGCAGCCCTGCTCTTCTACTTCCTCAACATGTTCGTCGAGGGCCTGCCGCGGCGGCTGTCGGAGGGCGCGATCCCCTACGCCTTCCTCCTGCCCGGGCTCCTGCTCGTCGGGCTCATGCTCATCTACCCGACGTTCCAGACGATCAACTACTCGTTCGCCAACGCCGACAGCACCGCCTACGTGGGTCTGGAGAACTACAAGACGATCTTCGGCAGCAGCGAGTTCTGGCAGTCCATCGTCAACAACATCCTGTGGCTGCTCATCGTGCCGGCGCTCGTCGTCGCGTTCGGGGTCGTCGTCGCGGTGCTCGCCGACAAGCTGTCCGCCACCGGTGAGAAGGTCGCCAAGAGCATGGTCTTCCTGCCGATGGCGATCTCGGCCGTCGGCGCCTCCGCCATCTGGCTGCTCGTCTACGCCTACAACAACCCGGGCCAGCCGCAGACCGGTCTGCTCAACGCGATCTGGACCGGCCTCGGCGGCGACCCGCAGACGTGGCTCGCCATCGACACACTCAAGCTCAACTCGATCCTGCTCATGGTCATCCTCATCTGGCTCCAGGCGGGTTTTGCCATGGTCCTGCTCTCCTCGGCCATCAAGGGCGTCCCCGAGGACACCGTCGAGGCGGCGCGCATCGACGGCGCCGGCGAGTTCCAGATCTTCTGGCAGGTGATCATCCCGCAGATCAAGGGCACGATCATCACGGTGTTCGTCACGGTCTTCATCACCGTCCTCAAGGTCTTCGACATCGTCTACGTCACGACGAACGGTGCCTACGGCACCAACGTCATCGCGAACCTCTTCTTCAACAAGCTGTTCGCGGCCAGCGAGGCCGGACAGGCGACGGCCATCGTCGTCGTCCTGCTGATCGCGGTGATTCCGCTCATCTGGTACCAGGTCAAGCACTTCCGCGACGAGGAGGCAGGTCGATGAGCCGATCCCTGATGAAGGACGGGCGGCCCCGCAGCCCCTTCTCGATCGTCACCATGACGATCCTGGCGCTCCTCTGGACGATCCCGACGCTGGGACTGCTCGTCACCTCGTTCCGCACCCGGGACGACGCGGCGACCTCCGGCTGGTGGACCGCGCTGTTCAACCCCTTCGGCGCCGACTGGACGACGAGCAACTACTCGGGGGCGTGGACCGGGGCGGACCTCAGCTCGGGATTCGTCAACAGCATCATCGTGGCGATCCCGGCCACCGTCATCCCGATCATGTTCGCGGCGTTCGCGGCCTACGCGTTCACCTTCATGGACTTCCCCTTCAAGGAGTTCTTCTTCCTGCTCATCATCGCGGTCATGGTGGTCCCCATCCAGGTGGCCTTCCAGCCGATGCTCAACATCCTCGGCCCGCGTGGCCTCGGCATCAGCGGGCAGTACATCGCGGTGTGGCTGCTGCACACGGGCTTCGGCATGCCGCTGTGCATCTACACCCTGCGCAACTACATGAGCACCCTGCCGCGCAGCGTCGTCGAGTCGGCCAAGATCGACGGGTGCAGCCACTTCCAGACGTTCTGGAAGCTCGTGGCACCGATGTCGATCCCGGCCATCGCGGCGTTCGCCACGCTCCAGTTCCTCTGGGTGTGGAACGACCTGCTCATCGCCAAGCTCTTCCTCAAGAGCGAGAACACGACCGTCATCGTCAAGCTCCAGCAGCTCCTGGGCTCGCAGGGGCAGGGTCAGGAGCTCCTGACCGCGGGCGCGTTCATCACGATCATCGTCCCGATGATCGTCTTCGTCACGCTGCAGCGCTACATGATCCGCGGCATGACGTCCGGCGCGGTCAAGGGCTGAGGCGCCGCCTCGGCACCCGCACCGACCTGCTCGCCAGTCCCCTCCCGGCCGTCACTAGGCTGGGAGGGGACTGTCGTATGCCGTGGGGCTCGGCGGCATACGCCTGACCAGCTCGAGCCCATCTGTATCGCAAGGAGCGTTTCGTGGCCGACTTCGCCTACGAGGACCTGCTGCCCATCGGCGCCGACGAGACGCCGTACCGGCTGCTGACGACCGAGGGCGTGCGCGCCGTCGACGGGCCGGGAGGGCGCACGTTCCTCGAGGTCGACCCAGAGGCGCTGCGGCTGCTCACCGAGACGGCGATGCACGACATCGCGCACTACCTGCGCCCGGCGCACCTCCAGCAGCTGCGCAACATCCTCGAGGACGACGAGGCCAGCAACAACGACAAGTTCGTCGCGCTCGACCTGCTCAAGAACGCCAACATCGCGGCCGGTGGCGTGCTGCCGATGTGCCAGGACACCGGCACCGCGATCGTCATGGGCAAGCGGGGCCAGCACGTGCTGACGCCGGGCACCGACGAGCAGGCGATCAGCGAGGGCGTCTACGACGCGTACACCCGCCTCAACCTGCGCTACTCGCAGATGGCCCCCATCACGACGTGGGAGGAGAAGAACACCGGCTCCAACCTGCCGGCGCAGGTCGAGCTCTACGCCGACACGCTGCCGGGCCACGAGGCGCAGTACAAGTTCCTCTTCATGGCCAAGGGTGGCGGCTCGGCCAACAAGAGCTACCTCTACCAGGAGACGAAGGCGATCCTCAACGAGGACGCCATGATGCGCTTCCTCGACGAGAAGCTCCGCTCCCTGGGCACGGCAGCGTGCCCGCCCTACCACCTCGCCATCGTCATCGGCGGCACGAGCGCCGAGTTCGCCCTGAAGACAGCCAAGTACGCGTCGGCGAAGTACCTCGACACGTTGCCGACGTCGGGCTCCATGACGGCCCACGGCTTCCGCGACACCGAGCTCGAGGAGAAGGTGCTCGAGCTGACCCGTCAGTTCGGCATCGGCGCCCAGTTCGGCGGCAAGTACTTCTGCCACGACGTGCGCGTGGTCCGCCTCCCCCGACACGGCGCGAGCCTCCCGGTGGCCATCGCCGTCTCGTGCTCGGCCGACCGGCAGGTGCTCGGCAAGATCACCGCCGAGGGCGTGTTCATCGAGCAGCTCGAGACCGACCCGGCGCGCTTCCTGCCCGACGCCGGCGCCGTCGACCTCGGCGAGCACGAGGACGACGCGGTGGGCGTCAGCTCCACCAGCAGGAACGTCGTCGTCAAGGTCGACCTCACGCAGCCGATGGACGACATCCTCGCCGAGCTCTCCAGGCACCCGGTCAAGACCCGGCTCTCGCTCACCGGCCCGCTCGTCGTGGCGCGCGACATCGCGCACGCCAAGATCAAGGAGCGGCTCGACGCGGGCGAGGAGATGCCGCAGTACCTCAAGGACCACCCCGTCTACTACGCCGGCCCGGCCAAGACACCGGAAGGCATGCCGTCCGGCTCGTTCGGTCCCACGACCGCCGGGCGGATGGACTCCTACGTCGACCAGTTCCAGGCCGCCGGCGGGTCCAAGGTGATGCTCGCCAAGGGCAACCGGAGCAAGCAGGTCACCGAGGCGTGCGACGCACACGGCGGCTTCTACCTCGGCTCGATCGGCGGGCCGGCGGCCCGACTGGCCCAGGACTGCATCAAGCACGTCGAGGTGCTCGAGTACGAAGAGCTCGGCATGGAGGCGGTCTGGAAGATCGACGTCGAGGACTTCCCCGCCTTCATCGTCGTCGACGACAAGGGCAACGACTTCTTCGCCGAGGTGAGCAAGCCGATGGCCTTCACCATCTCCAAGCGACCCGGACTCCAGTGACCGAAAGGACAGACATGAGCGAGAACGCCTCTGCGACAGCGGGATTCGATGACCTCCTAGCCGCCAACCGCACGTGGGCCGAAGACTTCTCCCTGAACGGCTTCGACGGCGTGGCCCACGCCGGCGTGGCCGTCGTGACGTGCATGGACTCGCGCATCGACCCCTTGCGCATGCTCGGCCTCTCGCCCGGCGACGCCAAGATCTTCCGCAACCCGGGTGGACGCGTGACCGACGCGGCGCTCGAGGCGCTCGTGCTCGGCACCCACCTGCTCAACGTGGAGCGCGTGCTCGTCGTGCCGCACACGCGGTGCGCCGTCGCCTCGAACTCCGAGGCCGAGCTGCGCGAGAAGGTCGGTGCGAGCGCCGGCAAGGACGCGTCGTGGATGAGCTTCGGCGTCATCGAGGACCAGGTGCGCACGCTGCGTGCCGACGTCGCACGGGTGCGCAGCCACCCGCTCATCGCCGACGGGACGCTCGTCGGCGGGTTCATCTACGACGTCGACTCCGGGCTGCTCCAGCCCGTCGACTGACCCGCCTCCCGACGTGCCCGCTCGACTCGTCGTCGAGTGGGCACGTCGGTCCGGTCACGCCTCGACGCGGGTGGTCCAGACGTGGTGGGCGACGGCGGCGGCCAGCACGAGCCCGGTGATCAGCACCGTCACGCCGACCGGCGGGCCCACCGCGGCGACGGCCAGCAGGACGAGCCCGACGAGGACGCCCACCCGGGTCTCGACGACGGGCGCCCCCGCCATGGCGTGCATGGCCGTCAGACACCACACGTAGACGGCCACGGCACCGGCGAGCGCGAGTCCGACCACCCGGTCCGTCGTGGTCGCCTCTCCCTGGACGAGGTCGACGGCGGCGGCAAGGGCGGCGCCGGTCGCCGCCACCGAGACGAAGACGAGGTAGTGGCCGTAGCCGGTGATGAACGTGCTGCGGATACCGCCCTCGAAGAGGCCGGCGTGCTCGCGCTTGAAGTAGAGCCACCACATCGAGAAGACGATGAGCAGCCCGCCGACGACGATGGCGAGCAGCCCCACCTCCGCGCCCTGTTCCAGTGCTCCCTGGACCGCCTGCACCGAGGCGAGGATGACCTCGCCGAGCACGATGATCGTCAGCAGCGCGTAGCGCTCGGCGATGTGGTGCGGGTGGAACGGGGTGATGCCGTGGCGCTCGGCCACGATGGGCACGAGCAGCTCCAGGACGACGAGGGCGAAGAACGACACGAGCAGGGCCGTCCGACCGTCGAGGAGCAGCCGGGCGATCCACAGCACCTGGACGACAGCGATGCCCGCCGCATACGTCAAGGCGGTCCGCCGCCCCTCCGGGTGGCCGGCCGCCGCCCGGAGCCACATCGCCACCATCGCGAAGCGCATCACGGCGTAGCCGCCGACGACGAGCCCGGACTGCTCGGTGCTGAAGAGCTCGGGGATGCCTGCGGCGAGCATGAGCGAGCCGGCCATGATCGCGAAGGTGAGGAGGCGGTAGGTCACGTCGTCGCAGTCGTACGACGATGCGAACCACGTGTAGTTCATCCACGCCCACCAGATGGCGAAGAAGACCATGACGAAGTTGACGAGGTCGCCGAGGTGCCCCTGGGCCAGGCCGTGGTGCCACTGCGCGGCGGCGCTCGCGATGGCCACGACGAAGACGAGGTCGAAGAGCAGCTCGAGCGGGGTCGCGACGCGATGCGGCTCGTGGGGGTCACGAGGCTGCATGCGCCGTGAGAGGGGCACGACGTTGACGTGGCTCACGGACCGAGTCTGCCAGCCGCGCCCCGCGGCGTCCCCGTCAGCCGAGGCCGCGACGCTCGAGCAGGTGCCGGATGTCCGCGTCGGCGCCGCGGAACTCGCGGTAGGACTCGAGCGGGTCGGCGGCGCCGCCGATCCCGACCACGTGGCGGCGGTAGCGGTCGCCGTTGGCGCGGGTCAGGCCGCCGTTCTCGCGGAACCACGCCACGGTGTCGGCATCGAGCACCTCGCTCCAGATGTAGGCGTAGTACTGGGCGTCGTACGCGTACGAGAAGGTGTGCGCGAAGTACGTCGACCGGTAGCGCGGCGGCACGAGGGGGTTCGCGAGCCCGACCGCGGCGAGGGCGGACGCCTCGAAGGCCTCGACGTCCGTCACCGTCGCGGCCTCCTCGACGTCGATGGCGTGCCACGCCTGGTCCAGCAGCGCTGCCGCGAGGTACTCACCCGTCGCGAAGCCCTCCCCGAAGGACTGCGCCGCGACGAGGCGGTCGACGAGCTCCTGCGGCAGGGGCTCCCCCGTCTCGTGGTGCACCGCGTAGCTCCCGAGCACCTCGGGCCAGAGCATCCACATCTCGTTGACCTGGCTCGGGTACTCGACGAAGTCGCGGAAGACGCGGGTGCCGGCGAAGTGCGGGTAGGTCACCCGCGCGAGCAGGCCGTGGATCGCGTGCCCGAACTCGTGGAAGAAGGTGCGGGTCTCGTCGAAGGTGAGCAGCGTCGGCTCACCCGGGCCGGGCTTGGGCACGTTGAGGTTGTTGCACACGACGGCGCTCGTCTGACCCAGCAGGGTGTTCTGGTGGACGAGGCTGTTCATCCACGCCCCGCCCTTCTTCGTGTCGCGGGTGTGGAGGTCGAGCAGGTAGAGCCCGAAGGGCGTCCCGTCGGAGTCGTGCACCTCGAAGACGCGGACGTCGGGGTGGTAGCCCTCGAGGTCGTCGCGCTCGTGGAAGGTCAGGCCGTACAGCAGCCCGGCCGCGTGGAAGATCCCGTCGTGGAGCACCCGCTCGGCCTCGAAGTAGGGTCGCATCGCCGCGAGGTCGACGGCATACCTCGACGCGCGGACGCGTTCGGCCCAGAACGCCCAGTCGTGCGCCTCCACGGGGTGGCCGGCCTCCTCCTCGAGGAGGGCCCGCTCGGCCTCGATGTTGCGGGCCGCGGCCGGGGCGAGGCGCCCCAGCAGGTCCATGACGCGTTCAGGGGTGCGCGCCGTGGAGTCGGCGAGCGCTGCAGCGGCATGCGTGTCGTAGCCGAGGAGCCGGGCCCGCTCGGCCCGGAGCCGGACGGTCTCGAGGACGAGCGCCTTGGTGTCGTTGGCGTTGTCCCGGTTGCCGCGGGAGCCCTGCGCCTCGTGGAGCCGACGGCGCAGGTGACGGTCGGTGAGCGAGGCGAGGTGGGGATGCCCGGTCGGCAGGACGAGGGTGAGCAGCCAGGCCCCTTCGTGCCCGTGCTCGGCCGCAGCCGCCGCGGCGGCCGAGATCTCGCCCGCGGTCAGCCCGTCGAGCGCCGTCACGTCGTCGACGAGGACGGCGAGGTCGTTGGAGTCGGCGAGCAGCCGCTTCTCGAACTGGGTGCCGAGGCTCGCCAGCCGGCCGTTGAGCTCGCGCAGGCGGTCCTTCGCGCTCTCGTCGAGCCCCGCCCCGGCGACGGTCATCTCGGTGAGGTGCCGCTCGACGAGACGTCGAGACTCCGGGTCGAGGGCGGCCATCGCCGCCTCGTCGTCGTGGAGGGCCCTGATCCGGGCGTAGAGGCGCGGGTCGAGCCGGACCGCGTCGGCGTGAGCGGTGAGGCGCGGCGCGTACTCCTCCTCGATCGCCTGCACGGCGTCGGTGGCGAGGGAGCTCGACGTCCCGAAGAAGGCGAGGCTCGTCCGGCTCAGCGTCTGCCCCGAGCGCTCCAGTGCGACGAGCGTGTTCTCGAAGGTCGGGGGCGCCGGGTCGCCCGCGATCGAGTCGACCTCGGCGAGGTGCTCGGCCATGCCGCGGTCGAAGGCCTCGCGGTAGTGCTCGTCGCGGATCAGGGCGAAGGGCGGCAGCCCGTGGGGCAGCGGGCTCGGGGCGAGCAGCGGGTTGGCGGCCGGGATCTCGTCGGGCATGGACCGAACCCTACGCAGGAGCCGCCCCGCCCTCGACCCGGTTTCGACCGGACCCCGGAGGACGTTTGCCGTCCGGTCGGCTCAGAGCGACAGCTCGGCCCTGACCACCCCGACGAGGCGGTCGGCGAGGGTGCGGGCCTGGTCGCCGTCGGCAGCCTCGACCATGACGCGGACGACGGGCTCGGTGCCGGACTTGCGCAGCAGGACCCGGCCGCTCTCCCCGAGCTCTCCCTCGGCCGCACGCACGGCGTCGGCGACGGCCGTGTTGGCCTCGAGAGCCGACTTGTCGACGTCCTTGACGTTGACGAGCACCTGCGGGAAGTGGGTCATGATGCCGGCGAGGTCGGCGAGCGCCCGACCGGTCGCGGCGACGCGCGAGGCGAGCATGAGCCCGGTGAGGGTGCCGTCGCCCGTCGTGCCGTGGTCGAGCATGACGACGTGGCCGGACTGCTCGCCGCCGAGCACGTAGCCGCCGGACTTCATCCCCTCGAGGACGTAGCGGTCGCCGACAGCGGTCTGCAGCACCTTGATGCCGGCTCCACCGAGAGCCTGGATCATGCCGAGGTTGGACATGACGGTCGCGACGAGCGTGTCACCGCGCAGCACGCCCTGCTCCTTCATGGCGAGCGCGAGGATCGCCATGATCTGGTCGCCGTCCACCTCGTGCCCGGCGGCGTCGACGGCGAGGCAGCGGTCGGCGTCGCCGTCGAGGGCGATGCCGAAGTCGGCGCCGACCGAGATGACGGTCTCCTTGAGGTGCTCGAGGTGGGTGGAGCCGTAGCCGTCATTGATGTTGAGCCCGTCCGGCTCGCCGCCGATGAGCGTCACCTGCGCGCCGGCCTCGCGAAAGGCGCGTGGGGCGACCTCCGACGCAGCACCGTGCGCGGCGTCGACGACGACGTGCAGGCCCTCGAGCCGGTGCGGCAGCACCGAGAGCAGGTGCGCGACGTAGCGGTCCGCACCGTCGAGCAGGGGCGTGATGCGGCCGACGTCACCGCCCGTGGGACGCTGCCACTCGTCGCGCAGCCGGGCCTCGATGCGGTCCTCGAGGTCGTCGGCGAGCTTGTGCCCGCCCCGGGCGAAGAACTTGATGCCGTTGTCGGGCATCGGGTTGTGCGACGCCGAGAGCATGGCACCGAGGTCGGCGTCCTGCTCGCCCACGAGGTAGGCGATCGCCGGTGTGGGCAGCACGCCAGCGTCGCGCACGTCGATGCCCGCCGAGGCGAGGCCGGCCACCGTAGCCGCGGCGAGGAACTCGCCGGACGCCCGGGGGTCGCGGCCGACGACGGCGACGGGGCGGTGACCGTTGAAGGCGCCAACCTCGCCGAGGACGTGCGCCGCGGCGACGGAGAGGTCGAGCGCGAGCTCGGCGGTGATGTCCTTGTTCGCCACACCACGGACGCCGTCCGTGCCGAAGAGTCGAGCCACGCTTGTGTGCCTTCCCGAGGGGTCCGACCCACTGGGCCGAGAGATGTGCTCGCACGACGATACCGCCCCGACGGCATACGGCCATCCGGCCCAGCCAGAACGGGTCACAACGGACATACCCGCTCCGACGGTGCCGGAAAGTGGCAGGGAACTGGCAGGTGGCACCCATCCACTTCCCAGACATACCCCGCGACGATGTGCCCATCCCCGGGGCCCGACACCCGCGGGCCTTCCCGGGTCCTTCCCAGAGAGGCACTCGATGAGCACTCGACGTTCAGGGCGTGTGGCCGCAGCCACCGCAACGGCCGCCACCATCCTCAGCGTGGCGACGGCGTTCGGCGCGTCCGCCGCGGCACCGAGCGCGGCGCCGTCCACGCCCGCTGCAGGGGCGTCCGCCGCGGGCGTGACCAACCCCTACTCTCCGGCCTACGGCCACCCCTACCGCCACGGCGCGGTCCCGACCCGCGAACTCAACACCCAGATGCACCGGTGGGAGGCCCAGACCAAGGGCGCGCGGCCCACCCAGTCCAAGACCCTCTCCTACGGCGGCGGCGTCGACGGGACCGGGGTCACGAGCGGCGGCGCCGAGAAGGTCTACCTCGTGTTCTACGGCAGCCAGTGGGGCAGCCAGGGCACCGACGCAGGCGGCAACCTCACCTTCACCGGCGACCCCAAGGCGGGCGCACCGATCGTCCAGAAGCTCTTCAAGGGCCTGGGGACGGGCGGCGAGGCCTGGTCGGGCGTCATGACGCAGTACTGCGACGGTCCGCTCGTGGCCAGGGGCGCGACATCCTGCCCGTCGGGCGCTACTCACGTGCGGTACCCGACCGGCGGGGCCCTCGCCGGCGTGTGGTTCGACCCCTCGGTCGCGGCGCCCGCCAACGCCACGGCCAAGCAGCTCGGCGACGAGGCCGTCCGCGCCGCAGCGCATTTCGGCAACACCACCGCCGCGAGCAACCGCGACGCGCAGTACGTCGTCCTCTCCCCGACCGGCACGCACCCGGACGGCTTCAACACCTCGTCCGGGCAGTTCTGCGCCTGGCACGACTACAACGGGGACCCCTACGTCGGGTCGACCAGCCCCTACGGTGACATCGCCTTCACGAACATGCCCTACGTCATGGACATGGGCACGAGCTGCGGGCAGAACTTCGTCAACACCGGCGCCGCGGGCACCGACGACGGCTACTCCATGGTCGAGGGCCACGAGTACGCCGAGACGATCACCGACCAGAACCCGGCCGGCGGATGGACGAACACCACGTCACGCACCTACTCCGGCCAGGAGAACGCCGACGAGTGCGCGTGGATCGCCCCCGGCAGCGCGGGCGGGGCGGGCAACGTCTCGACGACGTCGGGCAGCTTCGCGATGCAGGCGACGTGGTCCAACGACACGAACCGGTGCGACCTCAGCCACGTGACGGTGGGCTGACGGGGCACCGACCCCGCCTGACGGCATACGCCATCGGGCACGACGAAGGCCCCCGAGCAGTGCTCGGGGGCCTTCGTTCGCACCTTCAGCGCGACTGGAGCCAAGCGGTGATGCTCGGCGCCAGTCGAAGCATCAGCGCGACTGGAGCCAAGCGGTGATGCTCGGCGCCAGCCGAAGCATCAGCGCTTGGAGTACTGGGGAGCCTTGCGGGCCTTCTTGAGACCGGCCTTCTTGCGCTCCGGGACGCGGGGGTCACGGGTGAGGAAGCCGGCCTTCTTGAGGGCGGGACGGTTGAGCTCCTCGTCGATGCCGTTCAGCGAGCGGGCGACGCCGAGGCGCACCGCGCCGGCCTGGCCGGAGGGGCCACCGCCGTGCACGCGGACGAGCACGTCGTAGGAGCCGTCCAGCTCGAGGAGCGTCAGCGGCTCCTTGACGATCTGCTGGTGCACCTTGTTGGGGAAGTAGGCGTCGAGGGTACGGCCGTTGATCTTCCACTCGCCGGTGCCGGGGACGATGCGCACGCGGGCGATGGCCTGCTTGCGGCGACCGGTGGCAGCGCCGGGGGTCGAGACCTCACGGGCGCGCTTCGGCTCGCCGGCGACGGAGCCGTCGGACTCCGAGGTGTACTCGGTCAGCTCGGGCTCGTCGGTGTCGAGGACTTCCTCGTTCACGATGTCAGTCACGTGTCTTGTCGCTTTCTACGCAGCAGCCGGGGGGGCTTACTGCGCAACCTGGGTGATCTCGAAGGGGACGGGCTGCTGGGCCGCGTGGGGGTGCTCGGCACCGCGGTAGACCTTGAGCTTGGAGAGCTGCTGGCGGGCCAGCGAGTTCTTCGGGAGCATGCCGCGGATGGCCTTCTCGACGGCCTTCTCGGGGCTCTTGGCGAGCAGCTCGGTGTAGGAGGTCGACCGCAGACCGCCCGGGAAGCCCGAGTGGCGGTAGGCCTTCTTCTGCTCGAGCTTGGCGCCGGTCAGGGCGACCTTGTCGGCGTTGATGATGATGACGAAGTCACCGGTGTCGACGTGCGGTGCGAACTGCGGCTTGTGCTTGCCCCGGAGCAGGACAGCGGCCTGGCTCGCGAGACGGCCGAGCACGACGTCGGTCGCGTCGATGACGTGCCACGTGCGAGTGACCTCGCCGGGCTTCGGGGTGTACGTGCGCAATGGAGTCTGCCTTCGCTTCTGAAATGGTGGAGCAGTGAATGCCGCTGGGCTCGGTCCGCGTCGCCCGGCCCCGCCCTCGTGGAGTCCACGTGATGGGGATGCTGGGTTCGCCTGACGGCCCGGTGCACAACTTCATCCATGTTACGGGGTCGGGCCCTCGTGCCCAAATCATGTGCACCGGGACCGAAAACGCGGGCTGACCTGCAGCGATGTCCCTGAAAACCGGTCGTGCAAAGATCTTGTGCAGCCATAGTGTGCACAGGTATTGTGCACACTATGGCTGCACAGGACTCCTCGACCCCCTCCCCTCGGACCGCGTCCGGCCCCTCCGACGACGAGAACGTCTGGCTCACGCCGGAGAGCGTGCGCGTCCTCGCCCACCCGCTCCGGTCGCGCCTGCTCGGGGCCCTGCGTCGCGGCGGCCCGGCGACCGCCACCGACCTCGCCACGCTCCTCGGCACCAACTCCGGCGCCACGAGCTACCACCTGCGCAAGCTCGAGTCGGTCGGGCTCGTCCACGACACCGAGGAGGGTGAGGGCAAGCGCCGGCTGTGGCGCGCGAGCTCGGAGTACCACTCCTGGCACCCGAGCGACTTCGAGGGCGACGAGGACTCCGAGACCGCCCTCAACTGGCTGACCCGCGACTACGCCCGCCACTTCAGCGAGCAGTACGACAAGTGGCTCGACGTCTCGACGACGTGGCCCACCGCCTGGCAGGACGCCTGCGGTTCGAGCGACGCCGCCGTGCTCGTCACCGCTGAGTCGCTCGAGGCGATGCGGGAGGAGATGTGGGACCTCATCGAGCGCTACCGCCGCGTCGGACAGGGCAACCCGCAGGCGCGACGCATCGCCGTCTACGCCTTCGCCTACCCGCTCGACCTCGACCGACCCCCGACGACGAAGGAGTGAGCCCGATGAGCCCACGCGACACCCTGCTCTCCCCCACCGCGGCCCGCCGCGTCTTCCTCGCCCTGAGCTTCACCCGGTGGTTCCCGGTCGGGCTCGTCGTCGGCCTGCTCACCCTGTGGCAGCTCGAGCGCGGTCTCACCGTGGCGCAGGCGATGACGATCTCGTCGGCCGCGGGTCTGACGATCTTCGCGCTCGAGCTGCCCACGAGCGGCTTCGCGGACGCCTTCGGTCGTCGGCCGGTCTTCGTCGTCTCGGCCGTCGTCAACGTCGTCGCGAGCAGCATCCTGCTCGTGGCGCACTCCTTCTGGGCCTTCTTCGCGGCCGCCGTGCTCACCGGCATCTTCCGTGCCCTCGACTCCGGTCCCCTCGAGGCGTGGTACGTCGACACGGTGCACGCCACGACTCCCGGCGCCGACGTCGACGGTGCCCTCGCGGCCCAGGGCACCGTGCTCGGCGGAGCGATCGCCTCCGGGGCCCTCGTCTCCGGCGCCCTCGTCTGGTGGCACCCCTTCTCGGGCGCGTCGGCGCTCGTCCTCCCCGTGGCCGTCTTCGTCGCGCTCAACGTCGTGCACCTCGTCGCCGTCCTCGTCCTGCTGCGCGAGCCGCGCGGTGCCGAGCACCTCGACGCCTCGGGTGCCCGCCGTGCCCTCGCCTCCGCGAAGGAGGCTCCCGCCGTCGTGCGTGACGGCCTCGGCCTGCTGCGGAGCAACCGAGCGCTGCGCGGCATCGTCTGCGTCGAGGTCTTCTGGTCGGTGGCGATGATCGTCTTCGAGACGTTCCAGCCGATCCGCCTGGCCGAGCTCGTCGGGGGCGAGGAGCGCGCCGGCGCGATCATGGGCCCGGTGGCCGCCGCCGGGTGGGCCGTCTTCGCCCTCGGCGCGGCCCTCTCGGGTTGGTCGAGCCGACGCATCGGTGTCACCCGCACCGCGATAGCCGCACGCGTGCTCAACGGGCTCGGCGCGGTCGTCATGGGGCTCGTCGCCGGGCCTGCCGCGCTCATCGCCGCCTACGGCGTGACGTACCTGCTGCACGGCGCTGCCGGTCCGGCCCACTCCGCCCTGCTCCACCGCGAGGCCCGGGCCCGCAACCGCGCCACGGTCCTCTCGATGAACTCGATGGTCGCCTCGGCCGCCTTCGGCATCGCGGCCCCGCTCCTGGGCCTGCTGGCCGAGCGCACCTCGACACAGCTGGCCATGGTGACCGCCGGAGCGGTCAGCATCCTCGGCGCATGGTTCTACCGGTACGCCCTGCGCGCCGAGAAGACGCGCACCGCCGACACGGACGTGGTTCCCGAGCCCACGCTCCACGCAGCCACCGACTAGTCCGCCACCCACCCTCACGTCGAGTGAGCGCCCAGTCACAGTCGAGTGAGCGCCCAGTCACAGTCGAGTGGCCCCGACGACACACCAGCCCCATGGGGCCAGTGACGGCGGGGCCACTCGACGGGACGTGTGGGACGGCGCGCTCACTCGAGTGGGACCGGGCGCTCACTCGAGTGGGACGGGGCGCTCACTCGAGTGGGACGGGGCGCTCACTCGAGTGGATCTCGGGGCCGTCAGGCGGTCGGGGTCGTGATCTGGTCGAGCTCGGCCAGGTCCTCGGCGGTCGGCTCCCACAGGCCGGCCCGGACGTTGTCGACGACCTGCTCGGGGCGCGTCGCCCCCGCGATCACCGAGGCGACCGCGGGCTGGGCCGCGAGGCCGCCGATCGCGACGTCGATGGGGCGCAGACCGCGCTGGGCGGCATACGCCTCGAGGGCCTCGATCGTGTCCCAGTCGGCGCCGTCGAGGCGGTCGGCCATCCCGGCGAGGCGGGTGCCCTCCGGGGCCGGCTCGCCGCGGCGGTACTTTCCGGTGAGCAGGCCGGAGGCGAGCGGGAAGAACGGGAGCAGCCCGACTCCGACGTGCTCGCACGCGGGCACGAGCTCGTCCTCGACGTCACGCTCGAGCAGGGAGTACTCGTTCTGCGCCGAGACGAACCGGGAGGTGCCTGCGGCCCGCGCTGTCCAGTCGGCGTCGACGACCTGCCAGCCGGTGAAGTTGCTGCTGCCGAGATAGCGCACCTTGCCCTCGCGGACCAGCTCGTCGAGGGCCGCCAGCGTCTCGTCGATCGGGGTCTGCGGGTCGGGTCGGTGAAGCTGGTAGAGGTCGATCCAGTCGGTGCCGAGCCGTCGCAGGCTCGCTTCGACGGCCTTGCGGACGTAGCGGCGCGAGCCACGCACCCCCCAGTCGGGGCCGTTGGCACCCTGCATGTCCATGCCGAACTTCGTTGCCACCACGACGTTCTCGCGCTCAGATCCCAGCGCGAGGCCGAGCATCTCCTCGCTGGCACCCTGGCCGTAGATGTCGGCGGTGTCGAAGAGGGTGATGCCGCTGTCGAGTGCCTGGCGCACGACGGCGTTCGTGCCGTCCTGGTCGAGGCGTCGGCCGAAGTTGTTGCAGCCGACGCCGACGGTCGAGACGGTGAGCCCGCTGTCGCCGAGCTGCCGGTAGGTCATGTCAGGAGTCGCAGTCACCCGTCCAACCTATGCCCGCGCCCGGCCGGTCGGCAGGTCCCGCACCCACGACGAGGGCCGGCCCCCGCGTGGCGGGGACCGGCCCTCGAGGAGGCTGCGCGCTCAGTTCGGCTGGACGAAGACCGCGACCGTGCGCGCGGGCACGGAGAACGAGGTGCTGCCTGCGTCGTATGCCGCCTGCTTGACGACGCTGTCGGCGCCGTTCGCCTGGACCGGGCTCAGTCGCACCGAACCGGTGAGGCCGGGCACCTTCTGCGTCACCGCGTCGGGGGTCGCGTTGAAGACGACGACGGCCCCACGCAGGGCCGGGTCGACGTCGACCCCCTTCGTGTCGTCGATCCGCATGACGATGACACCCTGCTTCGCGTCCGTCGTGCCCGAGACCGGGAAGGTCACCTTGGCGTTGATGGCGGCTGCGTTGCCGAGACGGAACAGCTTCGTGCTGAAGCGAAGTCGCAGCAGGTCCTGCGCCATCGCGTCGGCGCTGCGCACGTCGGCGGCGGTCGGCTTGAGCGCCGGGTTGGCGAGCAGCGGCTTCATGAACGGCCACTTGGCGGAGTTCTGCTCCTGCGGCGGCAGACCGTGGCCGAAGCCGTTGTCGGCACCGGTCCAGTCGAGCCGGTTGAACCAGTCACCGCTGTCGTACGAGTCGCGGTTGAGCGACTTGCTGCGGAGCAGGTCGGCGCCGGCGTGCCAGAACGACGGCGTCTGTGCCAGAGCGGTCGTCGCGAGGGACACGGTGTTCATCCGCACCCGGTCCTGCATCGACGTCGCGACCGGCAGCTTGTACGTCAGCGAGTCGAAGAGCGTCTCGTTGTCGTGGGCGTCGACGTAGCTGACGACCTCGTCGGGCTGGTCGGCGTAGCCCGCCGGTGACCCGTTGTAGTCGACCTGCGTGCCGTTGACGACCGTCCCGGTCTTCTGGCTGCGGAAGGTGAACGTCTTGAGGTTGCCGGCCAGCCCGAGCTGGACGAGGTCGGTGTCGCTGCCGAGGCGGGTGGCCGCGTCGGCGTTGATCGCGGCACCGTTGGGGTCGGTCGCCTCGCCCGAGCCGAAGCCCTGACGGCGCGGGTCCTCGTCGAACGGTCCGCCTCCGCGGACGCCGTCACGGAGGCGGTCGGAGAAGGTGCCGATGCCCGTGCCACCCAGCTGGCCCTGCGTCGCCTGGACGAAGAGCTTGTTGTCGGCGACCTCGCCGAAGTTCCACCCCTCGCCGTAGAGGTAGATCGACCGGCCGTCGACGCCGTCCTTGGAGAGCGTCAGGGCGTCGAGGGCCGAGCGCACCGCGAGCATGTTGGCCTTGCTGTGGTGGCCCATGAGGTCGAAGCGGAAGCCGTCGACCTTGTAGTTGCGGGCCCACGACACGACCGAGTCGACCATGAGCTTCTGGCCCATGGCGTGCTCGGTCGCGACGTTCTGGCAGCACGTCGAGGTCTCGACGGCGCCGGTCGCGTTGAGGCGGTGGTAGTAGCCGGGCACGACCTTGTCGAGCACGGACTTGTCACCCTGTCCCGACTGGGCCGTGTGGTTGAAGACCTGGTCGAGCACGACGCGGAGGCCGTCCTGGTGCAGGGCGCCGACCATGGTGCGGAACTCGGCGACCCGGGTGCCGCCGTCGGCCGCACTGGTGCTCGACGCGTACGAGCCGTCGGGCACGCTGTAGTGGTACGGGTCGTAGCCCCAGTTGAAGGCGTCCTTGGCCGCGACGGCCCCGACGCACTTCTGCTGCTCCTCGCTGTCGGGCGCGTAGGAGGCGAGGTCGCACTGCGGCGTCTGCTGCTTGGCCTTGTCCTCCTCGATCGAGGCGATGTCGAAGCTCGGCAGCAGGTGCACGGTGTTGAGACCCGCCTTGGCGAGCGCCTTGAGGTGCGCCCTGCCGTCACCGTCCGCGGCGAAGGCGAGATAGCTGCCACGCAGGGCCGCCGGGACCTTCGCGTCCGACATGGAGTAGTCGCGGATGTGCAGCTCGTAGATCGTCGAGTCGACGTCCTGGGCCAGCTTCGGCGACGGCGTGCGGCTCCACACCGACGGCATGAACGCCGGGCTCGTCAGGTCGACCGCGACGGACCGCGTGGAGTTCGGCGTCAGCGCCACCGAGCTCGGGTCGGTGACGACGTTGGTCTCGACCTTGCCCGTCGTCGGAGCCCACACCTTGACCTCGTAGAGGTAGCGGGCGTTGAGCGCCGTCGAGGTGCTGAGGCTCGTCGTCCACGCACCGTCGGACGAGCGGGTCATCGTCGTGCGTCGGGCCGTGTCGACCGGCCGGTCGGCCGAGCGGGCCGGCCAGGTCAGCAGGGTGACCTGCTGGGCCGTGGGGGCCCAGAGACTGAACGTCGCGCGGCTGCGCGTGAAGCCGACACCGTAGGTGCGAGCGGCCGCCTTGGGCGCGTAGATCGCATCGAGGGCGATGGCCGTCTGCGCGCCCGACGCGTCGAGCAGCTGGCCCGTGGAGGCGTACATCGCGACGGCGACCTGGCCCTTGAGGATCTCGGGCATCCGCGCGGCGGTCGCCTTGTCGAGACGCAGGGCCACGGCGCCCTTGAGCTCCGGGTGGGCGGCCACGAACGAGGCGGGCAGCCCTGCCGGGTCGCGCGTCAGGCTCGCGACGGAGCCGCCGGTGACGGCCTCCGCGTCGACGGCGAGACCACCGTCGGCCGACCAGTGCAGGCGCCAGTCGAGGGTCGCCGGGTCGGTGCCGGCCGGCAGCGCCGACGCGGGCCAGGCGACGAGGTCAGGACCCACGACGTAGGCCTTCGACTTCGTCAGGTCGGGCGCAGCGCCCGCCTTGGAGGTCTTGACCGTGACCTCGTGCGTCGACGTCTTGTAGGTGATGGTGGTGAGCACGCCGTCGGCCGGGACCGAGAAGGCGACGTTGTTGGCCGGGTAGGCCTCGGACCAGGACAGAGCCACGGCGACCTTGAACTCGTAGGAGCCCGCGGGGATCTGGTCGGTGGTGAAGACGTACGTGCCGTCACCGTCGGGGTCCTGCAGCCACGACCGCATGCAGTCAGGTGCCCAGTCTCCGGGGCAGCCGAGCTCGCTCTGGAAGCTGCCGGGAGCCGTGATGATCGGGCTCGTCGCGTCGTTCGTGACCCAGTGGGTGCGGTGGTCGTAGTAGAACGTGATGGGCTTGCCGGCGGCCGTGTAGGGGATGTTGCCGCCGCCCTTGACCGCTCCGGCGCCGTAGTTCTCGTCCCACGACTTGTTGATCGCGGCCTTGTACTCGTAGTCGCCGGCCGGGATGGAGTCGAAGGTGCCCTTCCAGATGTCGTCCTTGGCATCGAGGGCGAGCTGTGCCTGAGCACAGTCCGGCTGCCAGTCGCCCGAGCAGCCCATCTCGGAGTTGTGGTTGCCGGGGACGCTGACGTTGTCGGGCTGGGTCACGGGCCCGACGCCTCCGCCGCCACCGCCACCGGACGTCTCGGGCTCGCCCACGATGCCGTAGGTGGAGGTGGCCGAGACGTGGCCGGCGATGTCCTTCGCCACGATGCGGTACTCGACGAGCGTGCCCTTGGCGAGGCCGGACACGTCGTGGAACACGCGGTAGGGCGCGTTGTCGTCCGTGCCCAGAGGCGTCCAGGCGGAGGTGCCGACCGGGCGCTGGAGGAAGGAGACCTCCGCGAAGGTGTTGCCGGGCAGGGCCGCGCCGATCTCGGCCCGACCACCCACGACACCACCCGCGCTGGGCGACGTCGGGTAGATCGCGGGCGCCGACTTCGGCTGCGCCATGGTCGAGTTCGCCCGATAGACCGCCACCGACAGCGGCGGCACGGTCACCGTGACACGGCCGTCCGCCGCGGCGCGCAGGTCCGAGGTGGCGCCGAGGAGCGGCACGAGCTTCGATCCGGCGGAGTAGGTCGAGAAGGTCGCGGTCTTCGCGGTCGTGGCGTTGTTGGCGACGACGACGTACTCGCGCTTGGCCGCCTTGTCGATGCGGCTGATCGCGTAGATGCCGGCAGCGTCCGAGGCGTAGCGGTGCACCTGCGCCCCGTCCGCGAGGGCCGGGTTGGCCGCGCGGAGGGCGGAGAGCGCCTTGATCTCGCGGTAGAGCGGCGCGGACGTGTCGTAGTGCGAGCCGGAGCCGGCGGGCTTGCTGCTCCCGATCACGACGTCGTCCTGGTAGGTCGGCGTCTGGCTGGCGAACATGTCCTGACGCGCACGCTTGTCGCCGAAGTCGCTCGTCGGACCGGTGAAGCCCTGCTCGTCGCCGTAGTAGACGACCGGGTTGCCGCGGGTCAGGAACATCAGGGACGTCGCGAGCCGGTCCCGGGCCAGCAGGTCGTCGCCCGTGGCGCCGCCGGCGAGCAGCATCGCGCCGACGCGACCCATGTCGTGGTTGCCGAGGAAGGTCGGCAGCTCGTAGGCGTTGGAGTCGGTGTCGGTGTAGTAGTCGTCGCCCGCGAAGAGGTCGCGGATGCCGGTGGTCGCCTTGCCCTGGGCGAAGCCGAGCGCCGCACCCTGGAAGCCGAAGTCGAGGGTCGCCGGCAGCGCACCCTTCGTCGTGAACTGGCTCGTGTAGGCGGGGTTGCCGTCGTAGACCTCACCGAACATGAAGAAGTCGTCGTTGCCGATCGCCTTGGCATGGCTCAGGATCGCCGGGGAGAACGCCTGCCAGAACTGCATGTTGACGTGCTTGACGGTGTCGATGCGGAAGCCGTCGACGCCGAAGTCGACCCAGGACTTGTAGATGTCCTCCATGCCCGTGACGACCTTGGGGTTCTCGGTGAAGAGGTCGTCGAGACCGGAGAAGTCACCGTAGGTCGAGGACTCTCCGGCATAGGTCGAGTCACCACGGTTGTGGTAGAGCGTCGTGTCGTTGAGCCACGCCGGGACCTTGACGTCCTTGTCGGCGTCGGCGACCTTCGGCACGTACGGGAAGGACCTGCCCGCCGCCATCGTCGGGAAGCAGTCGGGCACGGTGTCGCCGGCGCAGGCCGGCTTGCCGGCGACGGCGGCGTCGTCGAAGGCCTTGCCGCGGGCGTCCTTGTAGGGACTCGTCTCCTTGTTGACGTAGGTGTACGTGCCACCCTCGTAGGAGATGACGTCGGCCGTGTGGTTGGTGATGATGTCGAAGTAGACCTTCATCCCCTTCGCATGGGCGGCCGAGATGAGCGCCTTCATGTCGGCGTTCGTGCCCAGGTGCGGGTCGATCCGGGTGAAGTCGGTGATCCAGTAGCCGTGGTAGCCGGCGCTCGCGTCGGAGCCGCTGCCCTGGACGGCGCGGTTCTTGAACGACGGCGTGAGCCAGATCGCGGTCGTGCCGAGGCCCTTGATGTAGTCGAGCTTGCCGGTCAGGCCCTTGAGGTCACCACCGTGGTAGAACCCCTCGTTCGTCGGGTCGAAGCCGGTCGTCAGGGGTCCACCCGTCAGGCCACCGTGGTCGTTGGCCGTGTCGCCGTTGGCGAAGCGGTCGGCCATGACGAAGTAGAAGCGCTCCTTGGTCGCGAGCGAACGCAGCGACGACGCGGCGAGCGTCGCGTCGGCCTTCGTGGCGGCGCCGGGCAGGTCGGTGGGCGCGACGCCGATGGCGTGCGTCGTGTCGTCGTAGGTGAAGCGCAGCGTGGCCGGGCCGGCGAGGACGAGCGGCACGTTGCCGCCGCCCTGGCCGTAGCTCTCGTCCCACGAGTGGTTGATGGCCACCTTGAGCTCGTAGCTGCCCTTGGGCAGACGGAACTCTGCGGCATACGTCGTCGTGCCCGGCTCGAGCACGAGGTCGGTGGCGGTGCAGTCGGGCTGCCAGTCGCCGCTGCAGCCGAGCTCGTCCTGCAGCGACCCGACGACCGTCGCGGTGCGCGGGGCGTCGGCCCGGGCGGTCGGTGCCCCGGCCAACGGGACGGCGAGTCCGGCCAGGACGAGGGCCGAGATGCTGGCGACGGACAGGGTCGGGCGACGGCGCATGCGCACTCCTTTGTGGGCTGGGTCGCTCACGCCCGTGTCTGGACGCTCGACCACCGGGGAGAACCTAGCGCCCGAATCGGACACCACGCCAGCCCTGGCCTGCAAAATCTTGCACTCAGGCTCAGGATGTTGCGGTTTCTTGCGCCGAACGGCAACCGTTCAGCCCACCGAGGCACCCGGGTGCGGCACGAGGGCGGCCACGGCCGCACGGAAGTCGGCGGCCCGCGTCACGGTCACGGGCCCCTCGGGCGCGACGATCCCGTCGGGCCAGCCGGGGCCGCCGATGACGACCTCGAGCGGCCAGTCGATGACCTCCAGGTCGCGCCAGAACGGCTCGGCCTGCGGACGCGCGAGCGAGGCCCAGAGGAAGACCGCACGTGGTTGCGACTCACGCAGCGCCGACACGAGGGCGTCGGACGGCACGCGCGGGCCGAGGAAGAGGCTCGCCACCCCGTGGCGTGCGAGCTCCGCCTCGAGCGCGAGCAGTGGTAGGTGGTGCTGCTCGTCGTCGGCGCTGGCCAGCACGACCGGCAGACCCGCGACGTGGAGCCGGTTGGCCCGCACGACCGCGCGCAGCTCGGACTGGAGCAGCTCGCTCGTCAGGTGCTCGGACTGCACCCCGAGTCGCCCCTCCTCCCAGAGGTCACCGACGCGGCGCAGCGCCGGCGCGAAGACCTCCACCCAGGCCCTGCCGACGTCGCGGCGGCGCATGACCTGACGGTAGAGCAGCGCCATCGTGCGGGGGTCGAGTGCTCGGGCCGCGCCCACGATGGCCTCGACGAGGTCGGTCGCATCCTGCTCGGCGCCCTCCACCTCAGTCGCGGGTGCACCACCGACGGGGAGCCCGCCGGGCAGACCGGTCCCGCCAGGCAGGCCGGTCCCGCCCCCCTTGCCCGAGCCCGCGAGCTCGCGATCCCCGTCGAGACGTTCGACGATCGCCCCGGCGTCCATCGCTAGCACCGAGTCGGCGGCGCTCTGCGCGGGCACACCCTGGGCGGTCAGGCGGGACATCAGGAGCACGCGCCGGATGTCGAGCTCGGTGTAGCGGCGGTGGTTGCCCCGGGTCCTCAGGCTCGGTCCGACGCCGTGGCGGCGGTCCCAGGACCGGAGCGTCGGGGCGGCGATGGCGAGCCGCTCGGACACGACTCCGACGGGCCAGCCCAGCTCGGGCGCCGACTCCCCCAGCTCGGGGTCGTCGGGCTCCGTCTGGCCAGGCTCCCTCGAGGCTGCCGGCTGCGGGTTCATGTCGATCATCACCGTTTCACGTTGGTCACCCGCGTCGGGCGGAGCGGTCCGAGATTCCCGTCATGGACCGCTCCAGCGCCGATCGGGCTCCCCAGATCATAAACTTATGCAGACCTCTTGTGCAATGCATAAGTTCTGCGTAGGTTCTGCATCAGATCGCTCGACCGGACCCGACGGAGGAAGCCATGACGATCACCCGCCTTCCGCGCCCCACCTACTCCTCGTACGAGTGGCAGGAGCAGGGTCGGTGCCGCACCAAGGCCGTCGAGCAGTTCTTCGCCGACGACCAGGAGCTCGACCAGCGCGAGCGCCGCGAGCAGACCGAGGCCGCCCGCATGGTGTGCGCCTCGTGTCCCGTCCGTGAGCGGTGCCTCGACCACGCGCTCCGGGTTCCCGAGACCTTCGGCATCTGGGGCGGCACGACGCCGACCGAGCGCGCCCAGATGCTCTGGGACGTCGCCGGCTGACCGAGCCGTCAGCGCACGGCGAGGGCGATGACCTGCGCCATCGGCAGCCCGGCCAGTGCGGCCCCGTCGAGGAGCAGCTTGGCGCCGCGGAGACCCGCTCCGATGACGACCGGACCTGCTGCGACGACGGCTTCGTCGACGAGCACCGGCCAGCCAGCCGGCAGTCCGACGGGGGTGATCCCACCCTGCTGCATCCCGGTCAGCTCCTGGGCCTTCGCCTGGTCGGCGAAGGAGATCTTGCGGGCCCCGAGGTGCTTGCGCACGACGCGGTTGATGTCGGCCCGGTCGGTCGCGAGCACCATGACGGCCGCGAGGGTCGTCCCCTCACCGCGCCGTGCCTCCACGACGACACAGTTGGCAGACGCCTCGGGCGCGACGTCGTAGGCCTCGCAGAAGGCCGCCGTGTCGGCGAGCGTGGCGTCGATCGGCGCGACCCGGACCCCGGGCACGTGCTCGAGCGCTGCCGCGACGGGCGGGGCGAGCAGGTCGGGGCGCTCGGAGGCGGCCACCCACGTCAGGTTTCCTTCGGCGCTGGGCATGGCCCGAGCGTATGCCGCGGGCTCCCCCGACGCCCCGGGGGTCCGCAGGCCGTCATCCCCGTATGCCGTCAGCGCAGCGGGCGGCAGCCTCCGGAAGGTCGCCGCCGCGGCCCCGCCCGCCTCAGTGCGAGAGCTCGGCGACGACGGTGGCGGCGGGCACCGGTCGTGCCGACCTCCAGCCCGAACCGGCCCACAGGGCCAGCAGGTCCGAGCGCTCCGCCTGTGCCGACGCCCGCCGCAACGGCACCGTGAGGTGGTGGACCTCCGGGTAGGCGGCGGGGGCGTGGCCGTCGTGCCGACGCAGGAACTCGGTCTCGAGACCGCGGGCGAGGCGGCCCGAGTAGGCCCGGGTCACGGCGGTGCGCTCGTACGAGGGGTCGGCGAGCGCGCGGCGGTAGGCGAGGCCGGTCCCGGCCTCGGGAGTGAGCAGCAGCGCGGTCCCGACCTGGACGGCGTCGGCCCCGGCGGCTCGCACCTGCGCGGCTCGCTCGGGGGTCGAGATCCCGCCCGCGGCGACGATCGGCGCGTCCGTCTGCGACCGCACGGCGGCGACGAGGTCGAGCAGGTCGGAGGTCGACGGCTCCTTGGCCGGGTCTAGGGTGCCACGGTGTCCGCCGCCCTCCGGTCCTTGGAGGCAGAGCCCGTCGACGCCGGCACCGAGGGCCGCCGCCGCCTCGTCGACGTCGGTGACCGTCGCGACGGTCTCGATGCCAGCACGGCGCAGCTCACCGAGAACTGCGGTGCTCGGCAGCCCGAAGGTGAAGGACACCAAGGGAACTCGCTCCCGCACGACGAGGTCGAGCTTGCGTTCCCAGTCGTCGTCGTCGCCGGGTCTCGGCTCACCGGGCTCGACGCCGACGGACCGCGCGTCGTCTCCGAGCGTCTCGCGGTAGGCGGCCACCGCGTCGGCGCGCTCGGCGCCGGTCAGCTCGCCCGGCCCGACGGCATACGCGTTCGCCTGGGCGGGCACGAAGAGGTTGACGCCGAAGGGGCGCGAGCTCGCGTCCCACACCTCGGCGATCGCCGACGCGAGCTGGGGTGCCGTGAGGTAGCCGGCAGCGAGGAAGCCCAGCCCGCCGGCCTCGCCGACAGCGGCGACGAGCTCGGGAGTCGTCGGGCCTCCCGCCATCGGGGCGCCGACGACACCGGTCTCCAGGGTTCGCAGCAGCATGCCCCGACGCTACTCCGCTCCCCCGCCCGGGGCACCGGGCCGTGCGGCCGGCGTCGCGGGTGTGGGCGGGGTCACCGCGGTCGGACGACCCGCCCCTCGTCCCACACCGGCTCGGTCGACTCGTAGACGCGGCCGTCGGCACCGAAGACGAGGAAGCGGTCGAAGCCGCGCGCGAACCACCGGTCGTGGGTGACGGCCACGACCGTGCCCTCGAAGCGGTCGAGCCCCTCCTCGAGCGCCTCGGCCGACTGGAGGTCGAGGTTGTCGGTGGGCTCGTCGAGCAGCAGCATCGTCGCGCCCGAGAGCTCGAGCAGCAGGATCTGGAAGCGGGCCTGCTGGCCTCCTGACAGCGACTCGAACTTCTGCTCGCCCGAACGCGCCAGCTCGTAGCGGTCGAGGGCGCGGGCGGCCTGCTCGCGCGGGCGGCCCTCGCGGTGCTCGTCGCCCCGGTGCAGGATCTCGAGCAGCGTGCGCCCCATGAGCGAGGGGTGCTCGTGCGTCTGCGCGAACCATCCCGGACGCACCCGCGACCCCAGTCGCACGACGCCGGAGTGATCGACGGGGACCGGCCGCACGTCGCCGACGGGCTGGTGCTCGCGCTCGGGATCGGTGCCGCCGCACGCGAGCAGCCGCAGGAAGTGCGACTTGCCGGAGCCGTTGCTGCCGAGGATCGCGACGCGCTCGCCGTACCAGACCTCGAGGTCGAAGGGCTTCATCAGACCGGTCAGCTCGAGCCCCGTCGCGACGATGGCCCGCTTGGCCGTGCGGCCTCCCGTGAGGCGCATCTTGACCGACTGCGTCATCGGCGTCTCCTCGGGCGGCCCGGCCTGCTCGAACTTCGCGAGGCGGGTCTGCGCGGCCTGGTAGCGCGACGCCATGCCGTCGTTGAACTTGGCCTTGACCTTGAGCGTCTGCACGAGGGTCTTGAGCTTGACGTGCTCCTCGTCCCAGCGGCGCCGCAGCTCCTCGAGGCGGTCGTTGCGGTCGGTGCGGGCCTGCGCGTACGTCGCGAAACGGCCCGGGTGCACCCAGAGGGTGGCGCCGGCGGCACCGGGCTCGAGCGTCGCGACGCGGGTCGCGACCCGGTCGAGCAGCTCGCGGTCGTGGCTGATGAAGAGCACCGTCTTGGGCGATGCCACGAGCGCCTCCTCGAGCCAGCGCTTCGTCGGCACGTCGAGGTAGTTGTCCGGCTCGTCGAGGAGCAGCACCTCCTCGGGCCCGCGCAGCAGCGCCTCGAGCACGAGCCGCTTCTGCTCACCACCGGAGAGCGTCGTGACCGTGCGCCACTGCGCCTGCTCGTAGGGGATGCCGAGGGCCGCGACGGTGCACTGGTCCCAGAGCGTCTCCTGCTCGTAGCCGCCGGCCTCGCCCCACTCGACGAGCGCGTGGGCGTAGGCCATCTGGTCGTCCTCGGAGTCGCGCTCCATCATGAGCAGCTCGCTGCGGTCGATCTCCTCGGCGGCGGCGCGGATGCGGTCGGGGGCCACCGAGACGAGCAGGTCGCGCACCGTCGTGTCGTCGCGCACCTTGCCGATGAACTGGCGCATGACGCCCAGTCCGCCCGAGCGCGTCACCGCTCCCTCGTGGGCCGCGATGTCGCCGGCGATGATCCGCGTCAGCGTCGTCTTCCCGGTGCCGTTGGGGCCGATGAGCGCGACCTTGGCGCCCTCCCCGACCCGCACGGAGACGTCGTTGAGCAGCGGCCTGCCGTCAGGCAGGCTGAACGAGACGGAGTTGACGTCGACATGGCCCACGAGGGTCAAGCCTGACGTATGCCGTGTGGCCGCGTCACCCGGTTAAGCATCCCAGCGCGCACGCGTCACCCCCACGCCCAGGAGTCGAGCACGGCGCGGTAGACGTCGAGCGCCTCCGGGTGGGCAGGATCGTAGGTGAGCCGGATCGCGAAGGCCTGCTCGGTGTAGGCCACGACGTAGTAGACATGGCGCACCTGCTCCGACTGGTCGACGACGATGCCCATCGCCCGGTAGCCGGCGATCTCGCGCTCGGGCGCCGCCATGGGCGTCAGACCCTTGGCCTCGAAGCCCTGACGGATCCCGTCGACGACCTCGGCCAGCGAGTGCGAGCCCACCTTGATGGGGCGCTCGACGGCGATGAACGCCGGCACGCCGTCGTCGTCGGGCTGCACGAGGCTGTCCGGTGGCGGGTCGAGGTCGCGCTCGGCCCGGCTCCACCCGACGGGTTGGAGATAGCTGTAGTCGACCCCGCGGACACGGTCCTCGGTCATCGCCACCGGGCCGACCGCTGACGGGAGCGGCTCGATGCGGTGGCCGCCGCTGTCGGTCGTCGGCGCCGCGGACGTCGGCAGGTGGACGACGCCGACGTCGGTCGGGGTCGGCGCCACCGGGGCGGGGTCGGCGGAGCACCCGGCGAGGCCCGGGCCCACCACCAGGGCGATCGCCGGGAGGAGTGCCGCCGACGTCCTCACGCGAGACGCCATGGGGCTACGTCCACGCCCAGGTCGAGAGGAGCTCGTCGAACTCGGCCATCGCGTGCGTCGCATCGGCCTGCGAGGAGCTGAGGGTGAGCAGGTAGATGCGGCCTGCCCGCGCGACGCCGTAGGAGCGGGCGAGCACCTTGATGCCCTGCTGCTCGAAGGTCGTCGTGAAGCCGACGGCCGAAGAGCCCGACACGCTCTTGTCGGGGGCCGAGGACACGGTGCGTCCCGCGGCTCCGAGCTGCTGGCGCCCCTTGGCCAGCTCGCCGTCGAGGACCGACTGGTCGCCGGCGGCCGAGGTGACGACGAGGTTGTTGGCGAAGGCACCGACCTTCTTGGACGACAGGAGCACGAGGTCGATGTCGGCCACGCCGGTGGCCTTGTCGGTCGCCTCGGTCCACCCCTCCGGAGGCACGACCGTGAAGGCACCCGAGCGGCCCCGGACCTCGTCGCCCGCGGACGTCGTGGCCGAGCCGGTCGCCGTCGAACCCGACGCTGAGGCCGGGCTGCTCGCGGGCGGCGAGGCGGTGGTGTCCTTCGAGCAGCCCGTGAGCACCAGAGCGCAGGTGAGGACGCCCACCGAGACGACGCGGGTCGGGCGGGCCTTCATGCGGACGATCCAACCACAGGTGGTCGGTGGCCGCCGGTCCGGTCTCGGGCCTGAGACACCGCTCAGACGGGAGAACGCCGCGCTCGCGTGGCCGCGGCGCGCGCGGCGAGGTCGTCGTCGCCCGGGTAGACGACCTCCTCGAGACTGAGGCCGTGCGGCGGCATGACGTGGATCCCCGCCGTGCGCTGGGCCCCGTCCCGGAGAGCCCGCGGCCAGTCCACGGCGCGACGGCCCTCGCCGACGGGCACGACGGCACCGACGAGCGACCGCACCATCGAGTGGCAGAACGCGTCAGCCCGCACCGTGGCGGCGAGCACGCCGTCGGGCAGGCGGACCCACGAGAAGTCGATCAGGGTACGCACGGTCGTCGCACCCTCCCGCTGCTTGCAGAACGCCGCGAAGTCCCGCAGTCCGACGAGCGAGCGTGACGCCTCGTCCATGGCCGCGACGTCGAGGGGTCGACGCCACCACACGGTGTCATGGCGCCGGAGCGGGTCACGGTCTGCGTCGACGTCGGCAAGCCGGTAGAGGTAGCGGCGTTCGACCGCCGAGAAGCGTGCGTCGAAGCCGACGGGGGCCACCGCGGCACGGCGAACGACGACGTCCGTGCCCAGCAGGCCGCCGAGGCGACTGACGAGGGCCACCCCAGGCTCGCGGTCGGAGCGGCCCGGCAGGGCCGCCCACGCCCGGGCGTCGAGGTCGACGTGTGCGACCTGACCGCGCGCGTGGACGCCGGCGTCGGTGCGACCGGCCACGGTGACCCGGACGGGCTCGGGGCTGCGCAGCACGGTGGACAGGGCGGCGGTCAGCTCACCCTGGACCGTCCTCAGCGCCGGCTGGGCGGCCCACCCCGAGAAGGCCGTCCCGTCGTAGGCCAGGTCGAGGCGCACGCGCAGCGTGGACCCGCTCGACTCGTTCATGGCGCCCGAGCCTAACGGGATCCGACGGGCGTCCGTGACTCGCGCCCGTCAACCACGCCGGGGCCGTGCACGTCCTATGAGTGGGCACCGGACGACCCGGTCCGGGCCCACCAGAAGGGGGAACCTCCATGCACACCGTCACCCGCCGGCTCCTCGTCGCCGCGTGCGCGGCCGCACTCGCGGCCCCGGTCGCGTCCGCCGGCACCATCACACCCGCCACGGCGTCGACCGCGCCGTACTGCGGCATCACCTGGGGATCGAGCGCGAAGGCGACGAGCCCCACCCAGCTCTGGACCGGCGCCGTCACCGGCGTCCGGGCCGGCCGGCACGCCTGCTACGACCGGCTCGTCATCGACCTCGCCCATGGCCGTGGCAGCCTGGGCTACGACGTCCGCTACGTCAGCGCCGTCACCGCGCCGGGCAGCGGCCTCCCCGTCGCCGTGAACGGTGGCGCGAGGATCCAGGTCACCGTCGACGCGCCGTCGGTCCTCGGCCGGACCACGACGACCTTCTCCGGCTGGACCACGTTCCGGCAGCTCCGGGGCATCGGCAGCTTCGAGGGCTACACGGACTACGGCCTCGGCGTGCGAGCTCGACTGCCGATGCGCGCCTTCGTCCTGGCCGACACCGACGGCGGCCGCCGTCTCGTCATCGACGTCGCGCACCGGTGGTGAACGCGAGAAGGGCCCCGCACCAGTGGTGCGGGGCCCTTCTCGTCGCGCCGGAGCGTGAGTCACTCGGGGTGGCTCACGGTGGCTCACGGTGGCTCAGGAGCCGGAGCCGGCCTTCGTGAAGCCGGCGGCCTCGGCGTCCTCGGCCGACTTGAACCAGAACTCGGCGATCGTCTGGTCGTACCACTGGCCGTCGGGCTCGTGGTACTTGCCGGAGTCCGCGTTGCCCTTGACGGTGTAGCCGTCCTCAGGCGACGAGCCGTCCTCGTTCGCAGCGACGGCGCCCTTCGGCAGCTCGACCGCGGCCTCGGTGGCCTCGGTGGCCTCGGTCGCCTCAGCCTTCTCGGCGTCCTCGGCGGCCTTGGTGTCGGCAGCAGCCTGCTTCGACTCGCTCTGCTTCGCAGCGCGCTTCGTGGCGGCCTCGGCCTCCTTGACCGTCGCCTTCTTGGCCGACAGCGGCTCGCGGACGAGCTCGATGACGACCATGGGGGCGTTGTCGCCCTTGCGGGCGGCGATCTTCGTGATACGGGTGTAGCCACCGTCGCGGGCCGCCATGTCAGGGGCGATCTCCGCGAACAGGCGGTGGACGACACCCTTGTCGCGCACGACCGTGAGGACGCGGCGACGGGCGTGCAGGTCGCCGCGCTTGGCGAACGTGATGAGACGCTCGGCGAGCGGGCGCAGACGCTTGGCCTTGGCCGCGGTCGTCGTGATCTTGTCGTGCTCGAAGAGCGACGTCGCGAGGTTGGCCAGGATCAGCCGCTCGTGGGCTGGGCCGCCACCGACGCGGGGACCCTTGGTGGGGGTGGGCATTTCGTTTCTCCTAGAAGTCCGACCAGGCCGTTCTCGAGCTGTTCGCCGAGGGCTCGGTCAAGAAGCGGTTGGTCAGAGACGCTCGTCCTCGACGAACGACTGGTCGTCGTCGTCGCTGTAGTCGTCCTCGCCGTAGCCGTCGACGAGGGCAGACGGGTCGAACCCGGGCGGGCTGTCCTTGAGGGCCAGACCCATGCCGACGAGCTTGGCCTTGACCTCGTCGATCGACTTCGCACCGAAGTTGCGGATGTCGAGCAGGTCGGCCTCGCTGCGGCCCACGAGCTCACCCACGGTGTGGATGCCCTCGCGCTTGAGGCAGTTGTAGGAACGAACGGTGAGGTCGAGGTCCTCGATCGGCAGGGCGAGGTCCGCGGCGAGCGCGGCGTCCGTCGGCGACGGGCCCATGTCGATGCCCTCGGCCTCGACGTTGAGCTCGCGAGCCAGACCGAAGAGCTCGACCAGCGTCTTGCCGGCCGAGGCCATGGCGTCACGCGGGGTCATCGAGTTCTTCGTCTCGACGTCGACGATGAGCTTGTCGAAGTCGGTGCGCTGCTCGACACGGGTCGCCTCGACCTTGTAGGTCACGGTGAGCACCGGGCTGTAGATCGAGTCGACCGGGATGCGGCCGATCTCCTGGTCACCGGACTTGTTCTGCTGCGCCGAGACGTAGCCACGGCCACGCTCCACGGTCAGCTCCATCTCGAGCTTGCCCTTGTCGTTGAGCGTCGCGATGTGCAGGTCGGGGTTGTGCACCTCGACACCCGCCGGAGGCGTGATGTCGGCGGCGGTGACCGCACCCGGGCCCTGCTTGCGCAGGTACATGACGACCGGCTCGTCGTGCTCCGAGGAGACGACGAGGCCCTTGATGTTGAGGATCATCTCGGTGACGTCCTCCTTCACGCCCGGCACGGTCGTGAACTCGTGGAGCACGCCGTCGATGCGGATGGAGGTGACCGCCGCGCCCGGGATGCTCGAGAGCAGGGTGCGACGGAGGGAGTTGCCGAGCGTGTAGCCGAAGCCGGGCTCGAGCGGCTCGATGGTGAAGCGGCTGCGGTTCTCGACCACGACCTCTTCGGAGAGCACGGGACGCTGTGCGATGAGCACTGTTCATTTCCTTCCCACGGGCGACCGCCATATGACGCCTCGTGAAACTGCCCGGTCGTGATCCGGGCGGGCCGGCTCGGCTCTGTCTGCGAGCGCGACCCCACGCACAAGGGGGGCGTATGCCGCTGGGCGAGCCCAGCGGCATACGCCGCCTTGCATCAGTTCTTCGAGTAGAGCTCGACGATCAGCTGCTCGGTGAGCTGCGAGTCGATCTGCGCGCGCACCGGGAGCTGGTGGATGAGGATCTGCAGCGAGCCGTCGACGACCTGCATCCAGGCCGGGACGGGACGCTCGCCGAACGTCTGGCGAGCCAGCTCGAACGGGAAGGTCTCGACCGACTGCTTGCGGACCGTGATGATGTCGTACTGCTCGACGCGGTAGCTCGGGACGTCGACGCGCACGCCGTTGACCTCGAAGTGACCGTGCGTCACGAGCTGGCGGGCGTGGCGACGCGTGCGGGCCAGGCCCGCGCGGTAGACCACGTTGTCCAGGCGCGACTCGAGGATCTGGAGAAGGTTCTCGCCGGTCTTGCCGGGGCGCTTCGCCGCTTCCTTGTAGTAGCGGACGAACTGCTTCTCCATGACGCCGTACTGGAAGCGGGCGCGCTGCTTCTCCTGGAGCTGGGTGAGGTACTCCTTCTCCTGGATCCGGCGACGGCCGTGCTGGCCGGGCGGGAAGGGACGGAGCTCGAAGTTCTTGTCGCCGCCGACGAGGTCCATCTTGAGGCGGCGGGACTTCTTGGTGATCGGGCCGGTGTAACGAGCCATGTTTCTAGTTCTCTCTCTCGCTCAGGCCGGATCAGACGCGACGGCGCTTGGGCGGGCGGACACCGTTGTGCGGCGTGGGCGTGACGTCGCTGATCGCGCCGACCTCGAGGCCGGTGGCGGTGAGCGAGCGGATCGCCGTCTCGCGGCCCGAGCCCGGGCCCTTGACGAAGACGTCGACCTTGCGCATGCCGTGCTCCATGGCGCGGCGGGCAGCAGCCTCGGCAGCCATCTGGGCGGCGAACGGGGTGGACTTGCGCGAGCCCTTGAAGCCGACCTGGCCGGCAGAGGCCCACGCGATCACGGCGCCGGTGGGGTCCGTGATCGAGATGATCGTGTTGTTGAACGTGCTCTTGATGTGAGCGTGCCCGTGGGCGACGTTCTTCTTCTCCTTGCGACGAACCTTCGTCACACGAGCCTTGGGAGGCATTTTTCTCCTACGTCAGAACTGAATGTCGGTGAGACGTGATCGCGAGGCGATCAGCGTCACTTGGCCTTCTTCTTGCCGGCCACGGTGCGCTTCGGGCCCTTGCGGGTGCGCGCGTTGGTCTTGGTGCGCTGACCGCGCACGGGCAGACCACGACGGTGACGGAGACCTTCGTAGGAGCCGATCTCGACCTTGCGGCGGATGTCGGCCTGCACCTCACGGCGAAGGTCACCCTCGAGGCGGTAGTTGCCCTCGAGGAAGTCACGAAGCGCAACGAGCTCGGTCTCACCGAGGTCCTTGACGCGGGTGTTGGGGTCGACGCCGGTGGCAACCAGCGCCTCCTTGGAACGGGTGCGACCGACACCGAAGATGTAGGTCAGTGCGACCTCGACGCGCTTCTCGCGCGGAAGGTCGACTCCAACAAGACGAGCCATGTTGGGTTGTCTCCTGATTTCTGTTACGCGGAGGTCTGGAGCAAGGCACCGATCCGGGGTCACGGTCCGCCACACAGAAGGACGGGCCACCGGTCCCCGGCCTCCGTGCCGGGGGTGACGTCCTGCGCCGACACGACGGTCGGTCATCAGGGGCCGGGTGCTGCTTTCATTCACTTGTCTTGCGTGCTGTCGAAGTTCTGTCGACGGCGAGGTGGTGCTTCTGCTCAGCCCTGGCGCTGCTTGTGGCGCAGGTTCTCGCAGATCACCATGACCCGACCGTTGCGGCGGATCACCTTGCACTTGTCGCAGATCTTCTTGACGCTCGGCTGAACCTTCATCTGCCTGCTGTCTTCAGATCGCGCGCCTGCCACCGCGGGCCCCGGAGGGCACGTGACGATCAGGTGCTTGGTTGTGTAATCGGGAGTTGGTGCTGTGCACTCGTCCCGGCCCGACGTGCCCGCTCTCACGGACGGTCGCGGCCGACCCTGGTGCTCAGCGGTAGCGGAAGACGATCCGACCGCGGGTCAGGTCATAGGGCGAGAGCTCGACCACCACACGGTCCTCCGGGAGGATCCTGATGTAGTGCTGTCGCATCTTGCCCGAGATGTGTGCGAGCACCTTGTGACCGTTGGAGAGCTCCACCCGGAACATCGCGTTCGGGAGAGCCTCGACGATCGTGCCCTCGATCTCGATGACACCGTCCTTCTTGGCCATATCCTCCGTCTATCTGTTGGTGGCCGACCCGGACTGAACCGGCCTTTGGGACGTGCCTGGGTGCCGCGCTCGTCGCACAGCGAGAACTCAGGCGCCGAGGCACACGACACCCAACGCACAAGACTACGCCACGCGGGCCCGTTCCCCGAAATCGTGGCCGCGGCCGACCACCTGGCCGGAAGGCCCCGCGCCCGGACCCGGGGAGGGTCCTCCCACGGGAGGATCCCGTATGCCGTCGCCTTGGGTAGCGTGCTCGCGTGACCGTCCGGCCCGCACCCCAGGCTCCCACTGCGCCGGCCGCACCCGGCGGGGCGGCACGGCCGCTCGTCGACCGCGTCGGGGCGATCATCGCCCTGCTCTACTTCGTCGCGTCGATCACGGTCGCCGCGGGGCTGGGCCGCAGCGCCTGGTGGGTCAACGTGCGGGACCAGCCCGCGGTCCTCGGCTACGTCGGCATCGGGCTCGGCGCCCTCGCCCTGCTCCTGCTCCCCCGCTTCCCGCGCGCGACGTTCGCCGCGTGCGGCGTGCTCGCCTACCTGCTGTACGCCGTCGGTGCCATGGTCGGGCTGCCGACGGTGCTCATGGCACTGGTCGCGCTCTTCGGCGTCACCCTCTGGACCGACCGGCGCGGCGGCCTGTGGGCCCTCGCGGCGGCGCTGGGCTCGATCGGCGTCGCCACCGTGCTGCTCCTCCTCCGCTTCGGCTACCTCCTGCCACCGCTCGAGACCTTCCTGTCCGACCGGGTCGCCGTCTTCCTCTTCAACAGTGCCGCCGTCGTCGTGCTCACCTGGGCCGTGGCCGACCAGGTCCGCGCGGCCCGGGAGCGCGCCGCGCTCCAGCACGAGTCCGCGTCGCACGCCGCCGACGCGGCCGCCCACGAACAGGCCGAGCGCGCTGCAGTGAGCCGCGCTGACGGGCTGGCGGACCGGCAGAGGATAGCCCGCGAGATGCACGACGTCGTGGCGCACGGACTCTCGGTCATGATCGTGCAGGCGGACGGTGCGCGCTTCGCGGCCGCCTCCGACCCGGACGCCGCGACGACCGCGCTCGCGACGATCGCCGCGACGGGGCGGGCCTCGCTGGCCGAGATGCGGCGGCTGCTGGGCGTGCTCCGCGACGACACGGCCGGCATCCCGGAGGCGCCGCAGCCCGGACTGGCCGACATCGAGACGCTCGTGGCCGGCCTCACCGCGGGAGGGAGGATCGTGCACCTGCGCCAGGAGGGCGAGCTGGTGACCCACGACGCGAGCGAGGGCGACGCCGCGACCGGGCTGACGGCATACCGGATCGTCCTGGAGGCCCTGACGAACGTCATGAAGCACGCCGGCGACGACGCGACGGCCTGGGTCAGCGTGACCGTCGGACCGAGCCGTGTCGTCGTCGAGGTCGTCGACGACGGCGTCGGCGGGGGCCACGTCGACGGTGGCGCGGGCCACGGGCTGCGCGGCATGGCCGAGCGGGTCGAGGTGCTGGGCGGCTCTCTCGTCACCGGACCCGATCCTCGTGGGGGCTACCGGGTCGTGGCGACGCTGCCGCGACTCGCGGCCGGGGCGACCCGACCCATCGAGGTCACGCCGTGATCCGCGTCATGATCGTCGACGACCAGGCGCTCGTGCGAGCGGGCTTCGCCATGCTCGTGCGGTCGCAGCCCGACCTCGTCGTGGTGGCGGAGTGCGCCGACGGCCAGCAGTGCCTCGACACCCTCTCGACGCTGCCGGTGGACGTCGTCCTCATGGACGTCCGTATGCCACGGATGGACGGCATCGAGGCCACCCGCCTGATCGTCGAACGCGACTGCGCCACAAGAGTTCTCGTGCTGACGACGTTCGACCTGGACGAGTACGCCTTCACGGCCCTGCGTGCCGGAGCCTCCGGCTTCCTCCTCAAGGACGCGCCACCCGAGGACCTCCTTGCGGCGATCCGCACGGTGCA
The DNA here is from genome assembly GCF_000383675.1 of Terracoccus sp. 273MFTsu3.1. Classification (GTDB taxonomy): domain Bacteria; phylum Actinomycetota; class Actinomycetes; order Actinomycetales; family Dermatophilaceae; genus Terrabacter. Next base: position 752,311 of record NZ_KB911821.1, read on the forward strand.
CGCCGGCGACGCCGTCATCGCGCCCTCGACCACGCGACGCCTCGTCGAGACGTACGTCCGGAGCGCTCCCGTGGCGCCGGCGCTCCTCGACCGCACGACGGCCCTGACCGACCGTGAGCGCGAGGTCTGGGTGGCCATCGCCAACGGCCTGACGAACTCCGAGATCGCCGAGGCGCTCTTCGTCTCCGAGACGACGGTCAAGACGCACGTCGGCCACATCCTCGCCAAGACCGGCGTCCGCGACCGCGTCGCGCTCGTCGTGCTGGCCTACCAGACGGGCGCCGTGGCGCTGTCCTGAGCCGAACGACGGTCGAGGCCACAGCCGCGTCTCCACCCGCGCCGCGCCGCGCTCCTCCCGGGGGAGGACGCCGAGCTCGGTCCGCGGCCCGATGCGGGCCGCGGGGTCGCGCTCCTAGCGTCGAGTCATGATCGAGACAGACCCTCGGGCCACGGTCGCGCTCGCACCTCCGGCGTCCACCTCGCTGGCAGGCGAGCTCGCGGAGGCCGTCGTCGACCACGGGGCCCTCGCGGCGAACGTCCGCACCCTCCGCGCGGCCGCAGGCACCCGGCTCATGGCCGTCGTCAAGGCCGACGCCTTCGGGCACGGCGCCGTGCCGGTCGCCCGCACCTGCCTCGCCGCCGGTGCGTCCTGGCTCGGGGTGACCCGCGTCGCCGAGGCGCTCGAGCTGCGTCGGGCCGGCATCACGGCTCCGGTCCTCGCGTGGCTCTTCGAGCCGGCCCGGACCGAGGAGGCGGTCGTCGCAGACGTGGACCTGTCCGTGAGCAGCCCCGGCGACCTCGCCGCGGTCGCCCGCGCGACGGGACGTGCCCGCCTCCACCTCAAGCTCGACACCGGCCTGCACCGCAGCGGCTGCCCGGGCGAGGACTGGGCCCGGCTCGTGGCCGCCGCCGCAGCGCTGGAGTCGGCCGGACGGGTCCGGGTCGTCGGTCTGTGGTCCCACCTGTCGCACGGCGGCGACCCGGACGCGGTCGCGACCCACCGCCAGCTGCTCATGTTCCGCGTCGGCATCGACCTCGCGCGTGCCGCCGGACTGCGCCCCGAGGTCGTGCACCTCGCGAACACCGCTGCGGTGCAGGCCGACCCACGCCACACGGCATACGACCTCGTCCGGGTCGGAGCCGGGATCTACGGGATCGGCGACGGGCTGCGCCCCGCTCTGACCCTGCGCACCCGGGTCGTGCAGGTCCGCCGTGTCGCGTCGGGTCGCGGGGTCGGCTACGAACACGTCGGCCGCACGACGCGCGACACCCATCTGGCGCTCGTCCCGCTCGGCTACGCCGACGGGTTGCCACGAGCCGCGACGGGCCGGGCAAGCGTGTGGGTCGGCGGGCGACGGGCCCCGCTCATCGGCCGGGTCAGCATGGACCAGGTCGTGGTCGACGTGGGCGCGGAGCCGGTCCCGGTCGGCGCCGAGGTGCTCGTCCTCGGAGCGGGTGACCGCGGCGAGCCGACCGCTCGCGACTGGGCGGCCTGGGCCGGCACGAACGAGCACGAGATCTACACGGGCATCGGCGCACGCGTCGAGCGCCGGCACGTCGGGGGCGTCACGGGCATCCAGAGGCCCGGCGTCGGAACAGAGGAACGATGAGGGTCGCGGTCATCCACGGAGGCACGAGCACCGAGCACGACGTGTCCGTCGCGAGCGGCGAGGGGATCGTCGCCGGCCTGCGCAGCGCCGGCCACGACGTCGTTCCCGTGCTCGTCGAGCGGTCGGGCGAGTGGCGGACCGGCAGCGGCTCGGGCGTCCTGCACGCCGCCGAGACGCTGCTGGGCTGTGACGTGGCGGTGCCCGCGCTGCACGGGGTCGTCGGCGAGGACGGCACCGTCCAGGGGTTCCTCGAGATCCTCGGCGTGCCCTACGTCGGCTCGCCCGTCGCGGCGAGCGCCGTCTGCCTGGACAAGCAGCTGACCAAGCTCGTCGTGGCCGCGGCCGGGGTGCCCGTCGCACCGGGCCTGCTCGTCCCCTCCGAGCAGGCGGTCGCCGCGACGCGATCGGCCGAGGAGCTCGAACGGCTCGTCGACGACGTGACCGCGGCTGGCCTGCTCGGCGCGCTCTTCGTCAAGCCGGCGCACGGCGGGTCGAGCATGGGGGTCACCCGGATCGACGTCGTCGTCGACCACGCGGACGGCGGGGGGCCAGGGGCTCTCGCGACCTCGCTGTCGAGGGCTCTGTCGACAGCCCTGTCGACCGCACTGGAGGGCGGACCGGACGCCGTGGTCGTCGAGGCGGAGGTTGTCGGGCTCGAGGTCGACGTGCCGGTGCTCGAGCTGCCCGACGGGCAGGTGCGGTGCGGCCCGGCGCTGCTCGTCGAGAGCGACCCCGACGAGCCGTTCTTCACCGAGACCGCCAAGTACGCCAGTGCCGGGACGCGGTTCACCGTGCCCGCCGGGCTCCCCGTGGAGCAGACCCGACGCCTCGAGCGGCTCGCGACCACGGCCTACCGGGCCCTCGGGTGCCGGGGCCTCGCCCGCGTCGACTTCCTCGTCGGGCCGGACGGGCCCGTGCTCAACGAGGTCAACACCTTCCCGGGCTTCACGCCTGCCTCGCAGTTCCCGCGGATGTGGGCCGCCGCGGGACTGACCTACCCCGAGCTCGTCGACGTCCTCGTGCGCACCGCGGCAGGACGGCCGGCCGCAGCGACCGGCCATGCGGTGGACGCGACGCGCGGCGTGGTCGTCGGATGAGTGCGTCGCCGAGCACCGTCACGCCGGCCCGGTCCACGGGTCCGGTGCTGCTCGCCGACCCGAGGGTCAGCGGCATCCCCGTCGTCGAGGACGGCTCCCCTCTCGTCGACCTCGCCGCACTCGGGCTTCAGGTCAGGCGTCTGCCACCGGCACCGCCGCCCGGTCTCGGTCTGACGTCGACACCGACTGATGCGGTCCCGGGGGCACGGCCCGGATCGCACGGGCTGGTCCGGCGCACGCTGGCCGAGCGCCTCGCGGAGGCGGAGGCCCTGCTCCCCGACGGCCTGCGCCTGCTCGTCGTCGAGGGGCTGCGACCCCTGGCGACTCAGCGGATGATCCACTCGGCGTACCGAGCCCGTCTCGCGACCGAGCGACCAGGCATCGACGCGCACGTGCTCGACCGGCTCGCGAGCAGGTTCGTCGCCCCACCGGCCACGGCGCCACACGTCAGCGGCGCGGCCGTCGACCTGACGCTCGCCGACGGCGACGGCCGGCCCCTCGACCTCGGCTGTCCCGTCGACGCGACCCCGGAGGAGAGCGGCGGGGCGTGCTACTTCGACGCCCCCGGCCTCGACGACGAGGCGCGCCACCTGCGGCGCGTGCTCGCCGGCGCCCTGGGACCGGCGGGCCTCGTGAACTACCCGACCGAGTGGTGGCACTGGTCGTTCGGGGACCGCTACTGGGCCCATGTCACGGGTAGCCCCTTCGCGGTCCACGGTCCGGTGGCTGCCCCCGACCACGTCACGGACGCTGCCCCGAGCCTCAGCCCTCGAGCTCGGCCCGGCGGAGCGTGACGACCCGCTCGATGACCTCGTCGGGGATCGGCTGGTCGACGCTGAAACGGATCGTGCCCTTGCTCAGGGAGTGCCCCGCCAGGTCGGGCGCGACGGACTCGACGACAGCGGGGCTGAACGGGAAGACCGAGAGGTGCTTGGCCGCCGCGGTGATCCCCAGGAGCGGACGGCCGGCGAGACGCAGGGCCGGCATGCCGTAGCTCGTCCCCTCGTCAGCGTCGGGCGCCACCCTCCGGGCGACGTCGACCACGTGCTGCAGGGCTGCGCGCTGGTCCGGCTCGAGACCGACGAGGTAGTCACCGATGGTTCCCACCCGGCCATCGTGGCACCACCGCGGTTGCCGCGGGCCTGTTCGACGCACCTGCTCCCCCGGGTATGGGTGGACGACCCCTCCACGGCCGTCGTCACGACGACCCCTCCACGAAAGGCCATCATGAGCGCTCGCACCCGTACGCGCACCCGGACCTCGACGATCGTCGTGCTCCTCTGGCTCCTCATCGGCGTCTTCGCCGCCTTCCAGCGCGGCTACCTCGGCTCGGCGGACCCGAGCTGCAGCCGGCTGGCCACGACGGCCGTCACGATCGTGGCCGGCCCGCTCAACTACGTCGGCCTCGACCCGCGCATCGGCTGCTCGACCCCCCAGCCCTCGAACTAGGCCGTGAGCGAGGCGGGTGGGCGCGGCATACTGGCCGGGTGACCGAGCCCGGCGCTGACGCCCCCGTCCCACCCGCCACCTCCACGCCGTCGGAGGCCCCGGCCACGTCGCCCGAGAGCACTGGTCGCGTGACGGCCCCCTCGGAGGCCGAGAGCGTCGAGGACTACTTCGCGCGCATCGCGGCCGCGGCCGGCGACGACGGCCGCCTTCCCGTCGCCGTCGAGGAGATGCCCGGCTGGGATATCTACCCCTACGAGATCGAGGGCCTGCGCCTCAAGCCGGTGCAGCCCCCGGCCGACGAGGAGCCGCCCCGGCGCGGCGAGCTCGCCGCCGACTGCTGGTGTGCCGACGGCTTCGGGGACACCGACGACCGGCTCGTCTGGTCGAACGCCCGCTGGCGCCTCACGTTCTCCGTCGACACCGGCCTGCCGGTGATGCTCATGCTCATGCCCCTCGCGCACCACGACCTGCCCTCCCTGCCGGGCGACCTCGCCGCCGAGATGGGACAGCTCGTCGTGGCGGTCTCCGACGCCGTCGAGCACGTACCGAGCGTCGGCCGGGTCCAGCTGGCGAAGTACGGCGACGGCGGGGCGCACCTGCACCTGTTCTTCCTCGGCCGTCCCGCGCGCATGCTCCAGTTCCGCGGGTCACCCCTCATCGACTGGGAGGAGAACCTCCCCCGGGTCCCCCTCGACGTGCTCCGGACGAATGCGCGCGTGGTCGCCGAGCGGATGGTCGTCCACGTCGGTGGCACCACCGGAGCACTCGGCCGCTAGCCCGACAGCGGCGCGACCGGCTGCACGAGGGCACCGGGTCAGAGGCCGGACGGCCATCCGGGCCCGTTGGCGGCGGGCCAGGCGGGCGGGTCGGCCACGTGGGCGAACACGAGGCGCGGGTCGGTCGCCACCCCCGCGAGCTCGGCGTCCGTCACCCCGTGGGCGGTGGTCTCGGTGCCGCTCCCCCGGTGCGCCGTCGCGGTCACGACGGTCGCGTCGGCGGTGCGCCAGAACGTGGCTGTGGTCCGGAGCCCGTCGTGGGACAGCACCAGCGTCCCTCCGTCCTTCCGGGTCACGACGCAGGACGTCGCCCCCTCGGCAGAGCGCCCGGGAGTGAGCGTCACCGACCCGTCGGGGGCGATGTCTCCTGTCCTCAGGCGCGTGCCGGTGCCGTCGACCACCCGGACGGATGGGTCACAGACCGGCGGCCCGGCCGGCGCGTCGGTCGGCCGCTGGGACATCAGCACGGTGAGGGTGTCGTCGCCGGCGACGCGGTAGTGCGCCTGCCACTCGGTGGCCCTCGACGCCTCGGTGTCGGGCAGGGGGGTCGAACGGGTCCAGTCACTCGCGTAGATGCCGGTGGCGCGACCCGGGCGCGCCACGTGGTCGGCGACGACCTGCGCCAGGGTCTCGTCGACCGTCGTGCCCGGAACCCAGTCCGTGGCCGACGACGCCACCCCGGCTGCCGCGGGGGTCGACGTCGCCGGAGGATGGAGGGCACCGGTCCCCACGACGCCGACCATCGCGACGACGGCGACCCCGGTCACGCCCGACGCCACCGCCGCGCGCCTTCGCCCGGCTCGCCGGCGGCGGCCGCCCACGAGCGTCGCGTGGAGGTCCGGTGCGCCGAGCACGTCGGTGGTCGCCCGGTCGAGGCGGTTCCTCAGCTCTTCCTCGATGGTGCTGTGCAGGGTCATGCGCGCGCTCCTTCGCTGCTCGTCAACACGGTCTCCAGGCGTGACAGCGCCCGCGCGGCCTGGCTCTTGACGGTGCCCTCGGGCAGGTCGAGCACGCGGGCCACCTCGGCGACGGACAGGTCGTCGAGGTAGCGCAGGACGACGACGGCTCGGTGCTTCGCCGAGAGCTGGGCGAGGGCCGCCATCAGCTCGGGGTCCACACGCTCCCGGACGTCCGCGGCCCGGTCGGGGACCTCGGCGACGAGAGGCTCTCGCCGCGCCTTGCGGGCCGCGGTGTAGCAGGAGTTGACGAGGGCCCGTCGGGCATAGGCGTCGCGGGTCTCGTCGTGGATCCGCGGCCAGTGGACGTAGAGCTGGGTGAACGTCGACTGCGCCGCGTCCTCCGCCGCTGCCCAACTGCCGAGGATGGCGTACGCCGTCCTCATGAACGCCCGCTGCCGCGCCGCGTAGTACGCGCAGTAGTCGCTCTCCCACACGGGCTGTCGCCCCATCGTCGTCCTCCCTCGCCGGCTGCTGTCGTGGTGGATACCCACCAGCGCCCGGTTCGGTTCCGTCCGCGACCCGTCGACCGCCGACCAGGCCCGCCCTCAGTGCGCGTGGCTCGCGGGCCGCTCGAAGAAGAGCACGGCGACGACGCCGATGAGCAGGGCCGCAGCGGGCAGCAGCATCGACTCGGCCATCGCATCGGCAAAGCCGCTCGCGACCTGCGCCGGCATCGTCGCCCCCGACCCCTGCAGCCCGCTGAGCTGTCCGGAGACGCCGGGCAGGTCGGCGGCGAGGCGGGCCTCGATGAGGGCCGCGATGGCCGCGCTGCCGAGGACGGCGCCGACCTGGCGGGTCGTGTTGTAGACGCCCGACCCGGCACCGGCCGACGACAGCGGCAGGTTGCGGGTGGCGGTCGCGCCGAGCGGACCCCACATGAAGGCGTTGCCGACGCCCATGAGAGCCATGGGCAGGAGCAGCACCCACGTCTCGGTCTCCGGGTGCATGACGAGGGCAAGCCAGAGCAGTGACAGTGCCGTGAGGCCGATCCCGGCCGCGGTGATGCCGCGCGGGTGGACCCGGTCGGCGAGCCGGCCGGAGACGGGAGCGAGTCCGCCCGAGATGACGGCCATCGGCGCGAGCAGGAGCGCCGAGGCGGTCGGCGACATCCCACGCACCGCCTGGGCGTAGAGCATGAGGGGGAAGGCCATCGCCGTGATGGAGAACCCGATGGTGGTGATCGCGACGTTGGCGAGCGAGAAGTTGCGGTCGTCGAAGAGCCGCAGGGGCAACAGCGGCTCGCGGGTGTTGTGCGCCTGCCACCAGATGAAGACGCCGAGCACGAGCAGGCCGACGCCGATGATGAGCGGCACGGAGACGAACCCGGAGATGGTGCCCCAGTCGTAGGTCTCGCCCTCCTGGACGCCGAACACGACGAGGAACATCCCGACCGCCGACAGCGCGACGCCGATCCAGTCGAAGCTGTGGCTGTGCGTCTCGAGCCGCGGCACGAGACGGGCGGCGAGCGCGAACGCGACGACGCCGACGGGCACGTTGATGAAGAAGATCCACTCCCATCCGGGACCGTCCACGAGCAGTCCACCGACGACGGGACCGACGAGGATCGCCACGCCTGCCGTGGCGCCCCACAGCGCCATGGCCTGACCACGGGAGGCCGCCGGGAACGTGCGGGTGATGACGGCCATCGTCTGGGGCGTCAGCATCGAGGCGCCGAGTCCCTGCACGACGCGGGCGACGATGAGCCCGGTGATGGTGCCGGTGAGCCCGCACCACAGCGAGGCGAGGGTGAAGACCGTCAGCCCCACGAGGTAGAGGTTCTTCGGTCCGTAGCGGTCGCCGAGCCGGCCCGTGATGAGCAGCGGCGTGGCGTAGGCGAGCAGGTAGGCGCTCGTGACCCAGATGACGCTGTTGACGTCGGTGTCCAGTCCCCTGAGGATCGCGGGCGTCGCCACCGACACGATGGTCGAGTCGACGAGGATCATGAAGAAGCCGATGACCATCGCCCAGAGGGCCGGCCACGGGTTGTGCCCGTCGGGCACCCCGCCCAGCGGCGCCACGCGGGCGGTGGCCGGGGCCGTCACCTCTCCTGTCGCGTCGCGTCCGGTCACGTCGGTGGTGCTGTCCTCGCCGGCCACGGTGGCCCCCCTTCCGCTGCCTGACGCAGCACCTCTGATTGTCCACCCGGGCACCGACAGCCGTCAGGCTCCCGTCCAGGGTCCGTCCGCGCCCCGCGTCGCGGCGGCCGGCGACCGCCACCGGTCCCACGAGGGGCCAGGACGCCCGACCGGCCCACGACAGGACGGCCCCGCCTCAGGCGTACGACCAGCGCGTCGCCAGCCACAGCGGGTCGTAGCCGGTGAGCGGCACCATCCGCCACGTCAGGTCGGCGTCGGCGCTGCGGAGACGGGCCTCGATGCGGAAGCGGTGGGGCGTCTCGATCACGACGACCTCGGCGCGGAAGGTGTCCTCGTCGACCCAGCCGCCGCTCGAGACGACGGGCAGGGTCGCTCCCCCGGCCACCAGCTCGCCCTCGCGCCACAGACCACGGCCCACCGGCACGCGCAGCCACTCACCCCGCCGACTGAGTCCGAGCACGACGTCGGGCCCGTCGCGGGTCACGGAGACCGCGGTGTAGTCCTTCGACAGGTCCGAGCCGTCGGACCGGTTGAACTCGGCGTACTCCGGCCCGAGAGCGTCGCCGGACATGGCGGGGATCTCGAGACCGGCGAGCCGCTCGGCCAGGGCGCGGTCGGCGTCAGCGGAACCGCTCCCGCCGATGGCCGGCACGACGTGGGCCCACAGCCCGTCGAGGGTGGACTGCATGCGCGACTGCTCCGCGGTGATCGCCACGACCGTGCCGTGCTCGGGCAGGACGATGAGGAACTGGCCGTAGGCACCGTCGCCGCGGAAGCCGTGGCGCTGCATCCAGAACGAGTAGCCGTAGCCGCGGCGCCAGTCCTCGTCGGCGCCGGGGTCCTCGCTGACCGGCCCGAAGCCGCGAGTCGCCTCGGCGACCCACGCCTCGGACAGCAGCTGCCGCCCCTCCCACCGGCCGCGGTCGAGGTAGAGCTGGGCGATGGAGGCGATGGCCTCGGTGGTCAGGTGCGACCCGGTGAACCCGAGCTCGCGCCCGAGCGGGTCGCGGTGCCAGGGGATGTCGGGCAGACCCAGGGGCGCGAGCAGCCGCGGGCGCAGCATCTCGGCCACGCCGACCCCGGCGACACGCCGCACGATGACGGCGAGCAGATAGGTCGCCACCTGGTTGTACGCGAAGACCGTTCCCGGGCGCCGGGTCGGCCGGGTCGCGAAGACGCGCGGGACCCAGTCGTCCCCGTCGCCGCCCTCGCTGCCGCCCAGCCGGTCGAAGACGTGTGCCCAGGCGTCCTCCTCGTGCCCCACGGTCATCGACAGACAGTGGGCGATCCGCACGTCCTCCCAGCCGTCGGCCACCAGGGCGCGGTCGAGCTCGGGGAAGTGGTCGAGGACGCGGTCGTCGAGCGACAGGCGGCCCTCCTGGACGAGGAAGCCGACGGCCGTGGCCGTCACCGTCTTCGAGAGGGAGTACGCGAGATGGACGCGGCTCGCGGCATACGGCCTCCACCAGCCCTCCGCGACGACGTGTCCGTGACGCACGACCATGAGGCTGTGCAGCCCGAGGTTGTCACGCTCGGCGGCGTCGACGAACGCATGGATGCCGGCGGCGTCGACGCCCTGCGCCGACGGGGTGCTGCGGGGAAGGCTCACGAGCGTGAGGCTACGCGTCCGCAGGCCGCGGGTGGGCCGGTGACGGCCCCGAGTCGCGCGCGGTCAGGCGGTGACGTCGAGGGGGGCGTATGCCGCCCCGGCAGCCGCGAGCGCAGCCTGGCCACCGTCGACGGCCGTGAGGATCCACAGGCCGTCCTCGCGGACGGCGACCGAGTGCTCCCAGTGCGCGGCCCGGGTGCCGTCGACCGTCACGACGGTCCAGTCGTCGGCGAGCACCTTGGTGTCGATGCCGCCGAGGGTGACCATCGGCTCGATGGCGCCGGTGAAGCCGTCGACGAGCTTGGGTCCCGTCTCGCGCACCGCGTAGTTCGGGATCTGGGGGTCCATGTGCATCTGGGTGCCGATGCCGTGGCCGACGTACTCGTCGATGACGCCGTAGGTGCGACCGTCGCGCTCGGCGGCGGCCTCGATGCTCGCCTCGACGGCGTCACCGACGGCATAGAGACGACCGCCGACCTGCATCGCGGCGATCCCGGCGTAGAGGCTGGCCTCGGTGGCGTCGATGAGGGCGAGGTCCTCGGGGCGACCCGCCTCGCGCCCGCCGACGACCGCGGTGAAGGCCGCGTCGCCGTTCCAGCCCTTGACCTCGGCGCCGCAGTCGACCGAGACGATGTCGCCGGCCTCGAGGACGCGCGGGCCCGGGATGCCGTGGACGACCTCGTCGTTGACGCTCGTGCACAGCGTGTGGCTGTAGCCCGGGACGAGCTGGAAGTTGGGGATGCCGCCGTTGCTGCGGATGAACTCCTCCGCGAGACGGTCCAGCTCGAGCGTCGTCAGACCCGGACGCAGCTCGCTGGCGAGCAGCTCGAGCGTGCGCCCGACGAGCAGGCCCGCCTCACGCATGAGGCGGAGCTGCTCGTCGGTGCGGCCCTGGAGCCGGTTCCGGCGTCCGAACATCGGTGGTCCTTCTCGGTGACGACACCAGGACGACGCCCTGACGGCGACGTCGCTGCGGTGTGCTCAGGCGTGCTGCGGCAGGGCCGCGATGACACGGTCGGTGACGTCGTCGACAGCACCCATGCCGTCGACCTTGACGAGCAGTCCGGCGACCTCGTAGTGCTCCGCGAGGGGCGCGGTCTCCTTGCGGTAGATCGCCTGGCGCTCGCGGATGACGTCCTCGGTGTCGTCGGCGCGACCCTCGGTCTCGGCGCGCTTGAGCAGACGCTCGACGATGGCGTCCTCGTCGACCTCGAGCTCGAGGACCGCGTCGAGCGCGTGGCCGTGCCGCGCCAGCATCTCGTCGAGCGCGTCGACCTGGCCCGCGGTGCGCGGGTAGCCGTCGAGGAGGAAGCCGTGGGTGGCGTCGTCCCAGGTGAGCCGGTCCTCGACGATCTCGTTGGTGATGTCGTCGGAGACGTAGCCACCCGACGTGATGATCTCGTGGACCTTGACGCCGAGCGGGGTCTGGTCCTTGATGTTGGCGCGGAAGATGTCGCCGGTCGAGATGGCCGGGATGCCCAGGCGCTCGGCGATCCGGGCGGCCTGCGTGCCCTTACCGGCGCCGGGCGGGCCGAGGATGATCAGTCGCATTAACGGAGGAACCCTTCGTAGTGACGCTGCTGCAGCTGCGCCTCGATCTGCTTCACCGTCTCCAGGCCCACACCGACGACGATGAGGATCGACGTGCCACCGAACGGGAAGTTCTGGTTGGCGCCGACGAGGACGAGGGCCACGAGCGGGATGAGCGAGACGATGGCGAGGTAGATGGCACCCGGCACGGTGATTCGGGTCAGGACGTAGTTGAGGTACTCGGCCGTGGGTCGCCCGGCCCGGATACCCGGGATGAAGCCGCCGTACTTCTTCATGTTGTCCGCGACCTCGGTCGGGTTGAACGTGATGGACACGTAGAAGAACGTGAAGAAGAGGATGAGCGCGACGTAGGTCGCCATGTAGAAGGGGTGGTCGCCCTTGACGAGGTTCTCCTGGACCCACGAGACCCAGCCCGGGTTGTTGCCGTCGGCGCGGGTGTTGAACTGCGCGATGAGGCCCGGGAGGGCGAGCAGGGAGCTGGCGAAGATGACCGGGATGACGCCCGCCATGTTGACCTTGAGCGGGATGTACGTGGACGTGCCGCCGTACATCCGGCGTCCGACCATCCGCTTGGCGTACTGCACCGGGATGCGGCGCTGGGACTGCTCGACGAAGACCACCGCGGCGATGACGAAGACACCGAGGATGAGGATGCCGAGGAAGGTGCCCCAGCCCTTGTTCTCCTTGATGGCCCAGAGCGAGGCGGGGAAGCCGGCGGCGATCGAGGTGAAGATCATCAGGGACATGCCGTTGCCGACGCCCTTGTCGGTGATGAGCTCGCCGAACCACATGATGAGGCCGGTGCCGGCCGTCATCGTCAGGACCATGATGAGAATCGTGACCATCGACTGGTCGGTCATGATCGTGTCGCAGGAGCCGCCGAAGAGGCTGGACGGGTTGCGCGCGAAGGTGACGAGGGTCGCCGACTGGAGGATCGCGAGACCGATCGTCAGGTATCGGGTGTACTGCGTCAGCTTGCTCTGCCCCGACTGGCCCTCTTCCTTGAGCGCCTCGAAGCGCGGGATGACGACCGTGAGCAGCTGGATGATGATGCTGGCCGTGATGTACGGCATGATCCCGAGCGCGAACACCGACAGCTGCAGCAGCGCACCGCCGCTGAAGAGGTTGGCCAGGTTCAGGAAGCCGCTCTGGTCGCCGCTCTGACCCTTGCTGGCCTCCAGGCAGTTCTGCACGAGGCTGTAGCTGATGCCCGGCGTCGGCACGTGCGATCCGAGCCGGAACAGCACGATGATGCCGAGCGTGAAGAGCAGCTTCTTGCGCAGGTCCGGGGTACGGAACGCGCGGGCGAAGGCGGCGAGCACTGGGTCCTCCTGGGGGGCCGCGCGGTGGCGCGGCGTAAGTCATGCAATCCGTGGAAGGTTAACGCAAAGGCGCAACGCCCCGGGCTCCCCACCGCGGTGGCCGACGTCACGTCGGCTCGCGGGTCGGGCGCCCGGGGCGCTGCTCACACGAGATGTGTGGTGGTCACTCGAGCCTGGTCTCAGCCGGCGAGGGCCGTGACCGTGCCGCCGGCGGCCTCGATCTTCTCCTTGGCGGACGCCGAGAACTTGTGTGCCTCGACCTCGACCTTGACGGAGATCTCGCCCGTGCCGAGCACCTTCACCGGGAAGCCGTCACGGACGGCACCCTTGGCGACGAGGTCGGCGACGGACACCTGACCACCCTCCGGGAAGAGCAGCTGCAGGCGGTCCAGGTTAACGACCTGGTACTCCGTGCGGAACGGGTTCTTGAATCCGCGGAGCTTCGGGAGGCGCATGTGCATCGGCATCGAGCCGCCCTCGAAACGCTCCGGGACCTGGTAACGGGCCTTCGTGCCCTTGGTACCACGACCGGCGGTCTTGCCCTTGGAGCCCTCACCACGACCGACGCGGGTCTTGGCGGTCTTGGCTCCGGGGGCCGGACGCAGGTGGTGGACCTTGAGGGCGGACTCGCCCGACTTCTTGGCGTTGTCGGCCATGGTCAGTCAACCTCCTCGACGGACACGAGGTGCGTGACCGTCTTGACCATCCCGCGGATCTCGGGACGGTCCTCCTTGACGACGACGTCGCCAATGCGCTTCAGACCGAGGCTGCGCAGCGTGTCACGCTGGTTCTGCTTGCCACCGATCTCGGAACGGGTCTGGGTCACCTTGAGACGAGCCATCACGCACCAGCCTTCGCAGCCTGGGCCTCGGCCATACCGGCGGCACGGGCCTTGAGCATGGCCGCCGGAGCGACCTCCTCGAGGGTCTTGCCACGACGGGCAGCGACCGACTCGGGGCGCTCGAGCTCGCGCAGGGCCTGGGCCGTGGCGTGCACGATGTTGATGGCGTTGTCGGAGCCCAGCGACTTGCTGAGGACGTCGTGGACGCCGGCGCACTCGAGCACCGCACGCACCGGGCCACCGGCGATGACACCGGTACCGGGGGCGGCGGGGCGGAGCATGACGACACCTGCGGCGGCCTCACCCTGGACGGGGTGCGGGATGGTGCCCTGGATGCGCGGGACCTTGAAGAAGTTCTTCTTGGCCTCCTCGACACCCTTGGCGATGGCCGCGGGAACTTCCTTGGCCTTGCCGTAGCCGACACCCACCGTGCCGTCACCGTCACCGACGACGACGAGGGCGGTGAAGCTGAAGCGACGACCACCCTTGACGACCTTGGCGACACGGTTGATGGTCACGACGCGCTCGACGTACTGGTTCTTGTCGTCACGGCTGTCGCGGTTGTCGCGGCCGCCGCGGTTGTCACGGCGGTCTCCGCGCTCGGTGCGCTCGCCGCCACCGGCGGGGCCGGTGCCTCGACGCTGCTGTCCGGGCATCAGATGTTCCTCATCTCAACAATTGCGTTCACGAAGTTGCTCACAGGGTCAGACCGCCTTCGCGGGCGCCCTCGGCGATCGCCGCGACACGGCCGTGGTACTTGTTGCCACCACGGTCGAACACGACGGCCTCGACACCGGCGTCCTTGGCACGGGCGGCCACGAGCTCGCCGACCTTCTTGGCCTTGGCGGTCTTGTCACCGTCGAAGGAGCGCAGGTCGGCCTCCATCGTCGAGGCCGAGGCCACGGTCTTGCCGACGGTGTCGTCGACGACCTGGACGAAGAGGTGACGGCTCGAGCGCGACACGACGAGGCGGGGACGGGCCGCGGTGCCGGCAATCTTCTTGCGACCGCGAACCTGGCGACGGATGCGGGCGGCAGCCTTGGACTTACCGCGCTTGATGATCATTGCCATGGCTTACTTACCGGCCTTTCCAACCTTGCGACGGATCTGCTCGCCCGCGTAGCGAACGCCCTTGCCCTTGTACGGGTCGGGCTTGCGCAGCTTGCGGATGTTCGCCGCGACCTCACCGACGAGCTGCTTGTCGATGCCCTGCACCGAGAAGCGGGTCGGGTTCTCGACGGCGAAGCTGATGCCGGCGGGAGCCTGGATGAGGATCGGGTGCGAGTATCCGAGCGAGAACTCGAGGTCCGAGCCCTTCGCGGCGACACGGTAACCCGTGCCGTGGATCTCCATCTTCTTCTCGTAGCCCTCGGTGACACCGAGGACCATGTTGTTGATGAGCGACCGGGTCAGGCCGTGGCGCGAGCGCGAGTCGCGCTCGTCGTTGGGGCGCTTGACCTCGAGGTTGCCCTCGCCCAGCTCGACCGTGATCGGCTGCACGACAGTCAGGGAGAGCTCACCCTTGGGGCCCTTGACGATGACGTCCTGGCCCTCGACCTTGACGTCCACACCCGAGGGGATGGAGACCGGAAGTCGTCCGATTCGCGACATGTCAGTGTCTCCTTACCAGACGTAGGCGAGGACTTCCCCACCCACGCCCTTCTCGTGTGCCTGGCGGTCGGTCAGCAGACCGTTCGACGTCGACAGGATCGCGACGCCGAGGCCACCGAGAACCTTGGGCAGGTTCGTCGACTTGGCGTAGACGCGCAGACCGGGCTTGCTCACGCGACGCACGCCGGCGATGGAGCGCTCGCGGTTCGGGCCGTACTTGAGGTCGATGGTCAGCGTCTGGCCGACCTCGGCCTCCTCGATCTTCCACGAGGCGATGTAGCCCTCGCTCTGGAGGATCTCGGCGATGTTCTTCTTCAGCTTCGAGTACGGCATGGAGACGACGTCGTGGTGCGCCGAGTTGGCGTTCCGGACGCGGGTCAGCATGTCCGCAATCGGGTCAGTCATGGTCATGTGGGCTCTCCGCCCTTCCTCACCGGGGTTTCGACCGGGGCTATCTGCCCGGCGACGGCTGGGCCGTCGTGTGGCCGACCTACGGTGTCAGAGGTGTGTTGGTCTTGGGGTTGCTCTGGGCTCGGGGAGCCGATTACCAGGAGCTCTTGGTCACGCCCGGCAGCTCGCCCGCGTGAGCCATCTCGCGAAGGCAGATGCGGCAGAGGCCGAACTTGCGGTACACCGAGTGCGGGCGACCGCACTTCTGGCAACGGGTGTACGCGCGGACCTTGAACTTCGGCTTCCGGTTCGCCTTGTTAACGAGCGCGGTCTTGGCCATGTCAGTTCTCCTTGAAGGGGAAGCCGAGCTGCTTGAGCAGCGCGCGACCCTCGTCATCGTTGGTCGCCGTGGTGACCACGGTGATGTCCATGCCTCGCACGCGGTCGATCCGGTCCTGGTCGATCTCGTGGAACATCGACTGCTCGGTCAGGCCGAACGTGTAGTTGCCGTTGCCGTCGAACTGCTTCGGCGAGAGGCCGCGGAAGTCACGGATGCGCGGGAGGGCGATCGTCACGAGACGGTCGAGGAACTCCCACATGCGGTCACCGCGAAGCGTCGTGTGGGCGCCGATGGGCATGCCCTCACGCAGCTTGAACTGGGCGATCGACTTGCGAGCCTTCGTCACGATCGGCTTCTGACCGGTGATGGCGGTGAGGTCACGGACGGCACCCTCGATGAGCTTGCTGTCCTTGGCCGCGTCGCCGACACCCATGTTGACGACGACCTTGACGACGCCGGGAACCTGCATGACGTTGGCGTAGCCGAACTGCTCGAGCATCGAGCTCTTGATCTCGTCCTGGTAGCGCTGCTGAAGGCGCGGCTTGGTGCTGGTGTCAGTCATTCTCAGAGGTCCTTGTCCGACTTGACCGCGACACGGACGCGGGACGCCTTCTGACGGCCATTGCGCTCGACGGTCTCGACACGCGTCTTGACGCGGGTCGGCTTCTTCGACTCGGGGTCGACGATCGCCACGTTGCTCACGTGGATCGCGGCCTCGGTGTGCGTCAGGCCACCGGTGCGCGTGCCACGGGCGGTCGCGCCGGCCTTGACGTGCTTGGTGACGCGGTTGATGCCCTCGACCAGCACACGCTGGGTCTCGGGGTAGACAGCGATGACCTTGCCCTGCTTGCCCCGGTCGCCGCCGTTCTTCTGGCTGCGGCCGGAGATGACCTGGACGAGGTCACCCTTCTTGATCTTCATCTTGGTGATGGTGGTCTTCGCCATGTTCACAGCACCTCCGGCGCGAGCGAGATGATCTTCATGAACTTCTTCTCGCGCAGCTCGCGGCCCACCGGGCCGAAGATGCGGGTACCACGAGGGTCACCGTCGGCCTTGAGGATCACCGCAGCGTTCTCGTCGAACTTGATGTAGGAACCGTCGGCGCGGCGACGCTCCTTGACGGTGCGGACGATGACGGCCTTGACGACGTCACCCTTCTTCACGTTGCCGCCAGGGATCGCGTCCTTGACGGTGGCGACGATGGTGTCGCCGATGCCGGCGTAGCGACGGCCCGAGCCGCCGAGAACACGGATGCAAAGGATTTCCTTGGCACCGGTGTTGTCGGCGACGCGCAGCCGCGACTCCTGCTGAATCACTGTCTAACTCCTGTCGTCGTGCTGGTTCTCACCGGTTGCCCGGATGAGCCTTGCCGAACGGAAATGGGGGGTGGCTTACTTGGCCTTCTCGAGGATCTCGACAATGCGCCAGTGCTTCGTCGCGGAGAGCGGACGCGTCTCCATGATGAGCACGCGGTCGCCCACGCCGGCCTCGTTCTGCTCGTCGTGCGCCTTGACCTTGCTGGTGCGGCGGATGACCTTGCTGTAGAGCGCGTGCTTGACGCGGTCCTCGACCTCGACGACGACGGTCTTGTCCATCTTGTCGCTCACCACGTAGCCCTGACGGGTCTTGCGGTAGTTGCGCTCACTCGCCTGGTCGCTCACGACCTTCTCCTGCTCGCTCATGCGTCAGCCTCCTGCGCCTTGTCAGCCTTCTTGGCCTTCTTCTCGGCCTTGTCAGCCTTCTCGGGCTTGTCAGCCTTGTCGGCCTTCTTGTCGGCCTTGGCAGCCTTCTTCTCGACCTTCTCGGCCTTCTCCGGCGCCTTGGGGGCGGCGGGGGCCGAGCCGATGCCGAGCTCGCGCTCACGCATCTCGGTGTAGATGCGCGCGATGTCCTTCTTGACGGCGCGCAGACGGCCGTGGTTGTCCAGCTGGCCGGTGGCCGACTGGAAACGCAGGTTGAACAGTTCTTCCTTGGCCTTCTTCAGCTCGTCCGCCAGCTTCGTGTCGTCCAGACCACGCAGCTGCTCGGGAGCCAGGTCCTTGGTTCCGACTGCCATCAGATGTCACCACCCTCACGCTGAACGAAGCGGCACTTCATGGGGAGCTTGTGCATCGCGAGACGCATGGCCTCACGCGCCACCGGCTCCGCCACGCCCGAGATCTCGAACATGACGCGACCCGGCTTGACGTTGGCGATCCACCACTCCGGCGAACCCTTACCGGAACCCATGCGGGTCTCGGCGGGCTTCTTGGTGAGCGGACGGTCGGGGTAGATGTTGATCCACACCTTGCCGCCACGCTTCATGTAGCGGGTCATCGCGATACGAGCGGACTCGATCTGACGGTTGGTCACGTAGGCCGGCTCGAGAGCCTGGATGCCGTAGTCACCGAAGGCGATCGTCGTGCCACCCTTCGCCGCACCGTGGCGGTTCGGGTGGTGCTGCTTGCGGTGCTTGACTCGACGGGGAATCAACATGGTCAGGCCTGCTCATTCTCGGTGCTGGCCGCGGCGGGGGCCTCGGCAGCAGCGGTCTCGTTCACTGCCGGAGCAGCGGCGGTCTCGTTGCGGTCACCACGACGGGCGCGGTTCGGACGGTCACCGCCGTCACGACGCGGACCACGCGACGGGCGCGGAGCGGCGGCCTGCTGGGCAGCGAGCTCCTTGGCCGTCATGTCGCCCTTGTAGATCCACACCTTGACGCCGATGCGGCCGAACGTGGTGCGGGCCTCGTAGAAGCCGTAGTCGATCTGCGCACGCAGGGTGTGCAGCGGGACGCGGCCCTCGCGGTAGAACTCGGTGCGGCTCATCTCGGCGCCGTTGAGGCGGCCGGAGACCTGCACGCGGATGCCCTTGGCACCGGCGCGCTGGGCGGACTGCATGCCCTTGCGCATGGCGCGACGGAACGCGACACGGGCCGAGAGCTGCTCGGCGATGCCCTGGGCGACCAGCTGCGACACGATCTCGGGGTTCTTGACCTCGAGGATGTTGAGCTGGACCTGCTTGCCCGTGAGCTTCTCGAGCTCGCCGCGGATGCGGTCGGCCTCGGCGCCGCGGCGACCGATGACGATGCCGGGGCGGGCGGTGTGGATGTCCACGCGGACGCGGTCACGGGTGCGCTCGATCTCGACCGATGCGATGCCGGCGCGCTCCATGCCCTTCTCCATCAGGCGACGGATCGAGACATCTTCCTTGACGTAGTCGCGGTAGCGCTGACCCGACTTCGTCGAGTCTGCGAACCAGCGGCTCTTGTGGTCGGTGGTGATGCCCAGACGGAAGCCGTGCGGGTTGACCTTCTGACCCATCAGCGGGCTCCCTTCGTGTTCTCCGGCTGCGTGACGACCACGGTGATGTGGCTCGTCCGCTTGTTGATGCGACCGGCGCGGCCCTGGGCGCGCGGCCGGAATCGCTTCATCGTCGGGCCCTCGTCGACGAACGCGGCCGTGATGACGAGGTTGCGCTCGTCGAAGGCGACCGACTCACGGTCAGCCTTGACCCGGGCGTTGGCGATGGCGCTCTCGAGCACCTTCTTGACCGGCTCGGAGGCCGACTGCGGGGCGAAGGTGAGCACCGTGACGGCGTCGGTGGCGGCCTTGCCGCGGATTAGGTCCACGACACGGCGAGCCTTCTGCGGGCTGACACGGACGTGCCGCGCCGAAGCCTTGGCTTCCATGACTTCTTCCTTGGATTCGGTGGCCATCAGCGACGACGACCCTTCTTGTCGTCCTTCACGTGACCCTTGAACGTGCGGGTCGGTGCGAACTCGCCGAGCTTGTGGCCGACCATCGACTCGGTGACGAACACCGGGACGTGCTTGCGGCCGTCGTGGACGGCGAAGGTGTGGCTCAGCATGTCCGGGCTGATGACCGAACGACGCGACCAGGTCTTGATGACGTTCTTGGTGCCCGCTTCGTTCTGGGCGTCCACCTTCTTCTGAAGGTGGTCGTCGATGAAGGGGCCCTTCTTCAGGCTACGAGGCATTCCAAAGGCTCCTTATCAGCGCTTCTTGCCAGTACGGCGGCGACGAACGATCAGCTTGTCGCTTTCCTTGTGTCCCTTGCGGGTCCGGCCCTCGGCCTGACCCCACGGGCTGACGGGGTGACGTCCACCGGACGTCTTGCCCTCACCACCACCGTGCGGGTGGTCGACCGGGTTCATGGCGACACCACGGACGGTCGGGCGCTTGCCCTTCCAGCGCATGCGGCCGGCCTTGCCCCAGTTGATGTTGCTCTGCTCGGCGTTGCCCACCTCGCCGACGGTCGCGCGGCAGCGCGCGTCGACGTTGCGGATCTCACCGGACGGCATACGCAGCTGGGCGTAGGGGCCGTCCTTGGCGACGAGCTGCACGCGAGCACCCGCGGAGCGGGCGATCTTCGCGCCACCACCGGGCTTGAGCTCGATCGCGTGGACGACCGTACCCACCGGGATGTTGCGCAGCGGAAGCGAGTTGCCCGGCTTGATGTCGGCCGCGGGGCCGTTCTCGATCGGGTCGCCCTGCTTCAGCTTGTTCGGAGCCAGGATGTAGCGCTTCTCGCCGTCGGAGTACTGGACGAGCGCGATGCGCGCGGTGCGGTTGGGGTCGTACTCGATGTGAGCGACCTTGGCCGGCACGCCGTCCTTGTCGTGGCGACGGAAGTCGATGACGCGGTAGGCACGCTTGTGGCCGCCACCGATGTGACGCGTGGTGATGCGGCCCGCGTTGTTGCGGCCACCCGTCTTCGACAGGGGGCGGACGAGCGACTTCTCCGGGGTGGAACGCGTGATCTCGACGAAGTCGGCGACCGACGAGCCACGACGGCCCGGCGTGGTCGGCTTGTACTTACGGATACCCATGTTCGTGTGTCCTTATTCTTCGTCGATCTCAGGCGCCCGCACCGAAGATGTCGATCGATCCCTCGCGGAGGGAGACGATCGCACGCTTGGTGTCCTTGCGCTTGCCGAGGCCGAAACGGGTGCGACGGGTCTTGCCCTGACGGTTCAGGGTGTGGACCTTGTCGACCTTGACGTTGAAGATCTGCTCGATGGCGATCTTGATCTCCGTCTTGTTCGCACGGGGGTCGACGATGAAGGTGTACTTGCCCTCGTCGAGCAGACCGTACGACTTCTCGGAGACGACCGGCGCGATCAGGATGTCGCGGGGGTCCTTGGTGTGGATGCTCACTTGGTGGCCTCCTTGTCGGCCTTGTCAGCCTTCACGGGACCGGCGACGAACGCGTCGAGGGCGGCCTGGGTGAAGACGATGTCGTCGGCGCACAGGACGTCGTACGTGTTGAGCTGGTCGGCGACCAGGACGTGGACGTTCTGCAGGTTGCGGACCGACTTGAACGCCACCTCGTCACCGCGCTCGAGCACGACGAGCAGGTTGGGGCGCTGGGTCAGACCGGCGAGCAGCGCGGCGGCGTCCTTCGCCGAGGGCAGGTCGCCCGAGACGATGGAGTCGACGACGTGGATGCGGTCGAAGCGGGCCCGGTCGGAGAGGGCACCGCGCAGGGCGGCCGCCTTCATCTTCTTGGGGGTGCGCTGCGAGTAGTCACGCGGCTGCGGGCCGTGGACGACGCCACCGCCGGCGAACTGCGGGGCGCGGGTCGAGCCCTGACGGGCGCGACCGGTGCCCTTCTGGCGGTAGGGCTTGCGCCCACCGCCGCGGACCTCGCCGCGGGTCTTCGTCGAGTGCGTGCCCTGACGAGCGGCCGCGAGCTGAGCGACCACGACCTGGTGGATCAGCGGGACGTTGGTCTGGACGTCGAAGATGTCAGCGGGAAGCGTGGGGGTCTTCGTGGCCATGTGGATCATGCACCCTTCGCAGCCGTGCGGATCAGGACGATGCCACCGCGGGGACCGGGAACGGCACCCTTGATGAGCAGGAGGCCCTTCTCGGCGTCAACGGCGTGGATCTGGAGGTTCTGGGTCGTCTGGCGAACGCCACCCATGCGACCAGCCATGCGCATGCCCTTGAAGACACGGCCCGGGGTCGAGCAGCCGCCGATGGAGCCCGGCTTGCGGTGGTTGCGGTGCGCACCGTGCGAGGAGCTGACGCCGTGGAAGCCGTGACGCTTCATGACACCGGCGAAGCCCTTGCCCTTGGTCGTACCCGTCGCGTCGACGCGCTGGCCGGCCTCGAAGGACTCGGCCGTGATCTCCTGGCCGAGCTCGTAGTCGGCGGCGTCCGCCGTGCGGAGCTCGACGAGGTGACGGCGCGGCGTGACGCCGGCCTTCTCGAAGTGGCCGCTCATCGGCTTGTTCACCTTGCGCGGGTCGATCGCACCGAAGGCGATCTGGACCGCGGAGTAGCCGTCGGTCTCGTCGGCACGCACCTGCGTCACGACGCAGGGGCCGGCCTTGACCACGGTCACGGGGACGAGCTTGTTGTCTGCGTCCCACACCTGGGTCATGCCGAGCTTCTCGCCGAGCACGCCCTTGACGTTCTTCTGAGCAACAGTCATCTCTACAACCGCCTCAGAGCTTGATCTCGATGTTGACGTCCGCCGGCAGGTCGAGACGCATCAGCGAGTCGACGGCCTTGGGCGTCGGGTCGATGATGTCGATGAGGCGCTTGTGCGTGCGCATCTCGAAGTGCTCGCGGCTGTCCTTGTACTTGTGCGGCGACCGGATGACGACGAAGACGTTCTTCTCCGTCGGCAGCGGGACGGGTCCCACCACGGTCGCGCCGGCGCGCGTCACTGTGTCAACGATCTTCCGGGCCGAGTTGTCGATGACCTCGTGGTCGTACGACTTCAGCCGGATGCGGATCTTCTGTCCCGCCATCTGATGAACGTCTCTCTCTCGCTTCTGACTACCGGTTCCCTTGGCCATCCGACCCCCGAGGTCGGGCGTGTCGCGCCCGCTTCGCGGTGAAAGGTGCGCACCTGAGTGCCACTTTCGTGTGGAATGCCCGGCCGAACCGGGTAACTTGCGCTTCCCTCGGGCCTCCGAGAGGAGTCCGGGCGAGTCCCCGTCAGGAGGCTCTCAAGGGGCGGCGGCACCGACATGGGTCAGCGACGCGCGTCAAGCAACCTGAACAGTGTGCCAGAGCCCGCACCGCACTATCAAATCGAGCCGGCCCGGCATCGCAGGGCAGCGCACGTGGCGCGTCGTCAGGCACCGGGGCGGGCGCACGCGGGGGTGCCGCCCGGCAGCTGGTGCCGGTGCGCGGCCACCCAGCGGTAGGCCCGGGCGGCCAGCCACGAGACCCCCGGCGCCATGAGGAGGTGACCGGCCGGTCGCCAGGCGGGGGCGCCGTGGGTCGCGGCGCTCGCGATGGCGCGGTGGCCCGACAGGATGCGGCCGTCGGCGGTGATGAACTGGGCCGCCTCGTCGCAGTCCTGCACGGTGAGTCCCACGGCGGCGAGATCGATCGACTGCCAGGGACGCACGTCGTAGCGGTCGCGCCGGTCGACCCATCGCTCGATGAACTGCACACTGCGCGTGCAGAACCCGCAGTCGGCGTCGTAGACGAGGGTCGGCCGGTCCGGCACGACGAGCGTGGTCTCCACGCCTCGATCATCGCACCCCGCAGCAGCAGGCCCGCCCGGAGCCACCTCGGCGCCACCTCGGCCGAGGACGTATGCCGTCGCGCCCGGTGTCCACCGACCGTCCGGCGGGAGCGTGGTGCGACTCCCCCGCCGAGCGCTCAGGCAGGGGCGAGGAACGCGCTCAGCGCTCCGGCATACATCGCCGGGTCCTCGGCTCCCATGAGCTCGCGCGTGCTGTGCATCGACAGGGCCGCCGCCCCGAAGTCGACGGTCGTCGCGCCCGTCAGGGACGACGTCACCGGCCCGACCGTCGACCCGCACGGCAGGTCGCTGCGGGTCACGAAGGTCTGCATGGGGACGCCGGCCTGCTCGCAGGCGAGGCGGAACGCCGCCGCACCGACCGAGTCCGTCGCGTAGCGAAGGTTGGTGTTGACCTTGAGCACGGGCCCGCCGTTGACACGGATCTGGTGCATCGGCTCGTGGCGGTCAGCGTAGTTCGGGTGGGTGGCGTGTCCCATGTCGCCGGACGCGATGACGGTCGCCGCGAGGGCCCGCCAGTAGTCGTCGCGGGTGCCGCCGCCCGCCGTGACGATGCGCTCGAGCACCGAGGGCAGCAACGTCGAGGTCGCGCCGCGCTCGGACGTGCTGCCGATCTCCTCGTGGTCGAAGAGCACGAGGACCGGCACGTGGGCGGGCTCGGTGGCCACGGCGTCGAGCAGCGCCCGCACCCCGGCATACGACGTCGCGAGGTTGTCGAGGCGCGGGGCCGCGATGAGCTCACGCGCCCGGCCGAGGCGGGTGGACGGCTGGACCGGGTGGGTCATGACGTCCCACGACAGGACGTCCTCGCGGTCGACCCCGACCTGCTCCGCGAGGTAGCCGACGAAGTCGCCGGGCTCGTCGCCGACGCCCCAGAGCGGCTCCATGTGGGCCTGCTTGTTGAGGGTGAGCGCCTCGTTCTGGGTGCGGTCGAGGTGGATGGCGAGCTGTGCCACGCGCAGCAGCGCGTCTCGCCCGTGGAAGGTCCGCGACTCGACACCCTCGGCGCCACGCACGGCGACCCGGCCTGCGAGGCCGAGGTCGCGGTCGAGCCACGAGCTGAGGATGAGGCCCCCGTAGGGCTCGATGCCGAGCATCTGCCAGCCGGCGCGCGCGTGGTCGGGGTTGGGCTTGACGCGCAGGTTCGGGCTGTCGGTGTGCGCCCCGACGACGCGGAAGCCCGCGGCGGGACCGGCCCCGGCCCCGTGCGCACCGGTGGTGTCCCAGGCGATGAGCGACCCGCCCCGCACGAGGTAGTGCCGGCCCGGCTCGGTGGGCCACGGCTCGGTCTCGACGACCTCGGTGAAGCCCTCGGCGACGAGCCGGGCCGCCGCCTGCTCGCAGGCGTGGAAGGGCGTCGGTGAGGCGTCGACGTAGTCGATGAGGCCCTGGGCTTCGGTGTCGGTGTCGAACGAGTGCGCCATGGCTCCCGACCCTATCCGCCGGTCGACCGGCCGCTCGGGCAGGGCCGGGCCGGAGGGCGGCACGGCGGTCAGACGCGGCGGAGGGTGCGCAGGATGCCGTCGGCGATGGCGTCGGCCGCGTCCCAGTCGGAGGCCGAGACGGTGATGTAGGTGACCTGCCCGTCCAGCTCGACCGCGAGGGAACGGCTCGCGACGATCATCGTCGCGAGGGGCACCCGCGACCTCGCGACGAGGGCCTCGCCGACCGCCGTCGTCGTGCGGTCGACGCGGTCGACCGAAGCCCCGCCAGCTCGAGCTGGGAGCGCAGGTCGGCCGGACTGGGGAGCCGGGTGCCGGGAGTCGGGATGACGGACACGTTGTCGGCGAACCCGCGGCGCGGACGGCCCATGACCATGACGTCCATGGCGGTGCCGATCCGCCTCATGAACTCGTCCGCGGTCATCCCGGACTGCTCGGCGAGCGTCCGGAACGAGTCGGGCAGCACGGAGGCGCCGGCTCGAGTGGCCGCCGACGGGTCGACGGCCTGCCACCCGTCCGGCACCTCGAAGGACAGGCCGGCCCTCCGGGCCGTCACGCGACCCGCGACGACCACCGGCGCAGCAGGGTTCGGCGTCGCCGTGGCCACGGTCGCGGCCGACGTGGCGGTCGAGGGTGAGGTCGCGGTCGGGTCGGTCCGTGCCGGGGACGTCACCTCCGCGGTGGACGGACCCGGCTGCGATCCCGCCCGCGGCACGGTGAAGGCGGAGCCACCGTCCTTGGCGCACCCGGACACGGAGAGCGCCAGCACGACGCCCAGGGCCGCGGCCCACCGGCTCCCACTCCCACGGCTGGATCCCCTGCCACCTGCCGGACGCCGCGTGCAGCACGCCGACACCCTCTCCCCTGTCGAGACCATGCGGCAAGTCATACGGCATCCGGGCACCGGCGGCAACGATCGTCGCGGCCGTGCCGTCGTGGCGGATGGCAGGATCGCCCGCATGCCCGTTCCCGCGCTCCGGACCCTCGTCGCCGACCTGGCCTCCCCCGACCCCGCGGTGCGGGACGACGGGGCGTATGCCGCCCTGGCGCGCCTCGTGCGCGGGCGTGACCTCGGCGCGGACGACCGCTCGTGGCTCGCCCGGGAGATGCTCGAGCGGCTCGACCACGCCCGGGTGGAGGCCCGCGCCTTCGCGCCGCTCGTCCTCGCCGCACTCGTCGACTCCGGCGACTTCGAGCAGGGATGGGTCGAGGACGTCACCCGGTGGTACGTCGCCGAGCCGGACCTCCGCGGGCACGACCCCGTCCTCGGGTGGGTGCACGCCGTCGCCCACGGTGCCGACTTCTTCGGGGCGTGCGGCGCCGCCGGCGTCGGCGACCCCGCCGCCCTGCTCGACGCCCTGGGCCGTCGGCTCGTGGCGCCGACGAGCGTCGTGTGGCGCGACCAGGAGGACGATCGGGTCGCCTGCGCGATCGCCCTGGTGCTCGCCCGCGACGACGTCGACGCGGCCACGGCCGTCGGGTGGCTCGGTCATGTCCGCGCCACGTTCGCGGCGGGATCTCCGGGTCCGGTGCCCGCCGAGGCGAGCAACACGATGCGGACGCTGCGCTCGCTGCACGTGGCCCTCGGTGAGCAGGTGCTGCGCCACGGTCAGCCGGTCGCCGTCCCGCACGATGACCTCGTCCGACGGGAGGTCGCCTCGCTCCTCTCCCACGTGACGCCGTGGTTCTGGCGGGCGCGGACCTCCTGACTCGACGGGGAGCGCTCCCCATTGGCCGAGCCGGCCCGCCCTGCCTAGGGTTTGGGGAGCGGCCACCCCCGGCCGCCACGGACGCCGACAGCTCGGGGAGGGCATCAGCCGTGGTCGTGTACAGGAAGGGCGCCGATCCGGATGCCCTCGATCGCAGCGCCGGCGAGCTCGACCGCTTCGCCGGCGAGTGCCGGGCGGCCCGCACCGCCGTCGACCACGCGTTCGGCGCGCTCGGAACCGCTTGTGGCGGAAGGGACTTCGACTCCTTCCGTGGAGACTGGCGGTCGTCCGCCCCCAGCATCGACGCACTGGAACGCGCCCTGCACGGGCTGGGCGCGAAGCTGCGCGAGAACGCCGCCAAGCAGCGCGGCGCCAGCGGGAACGCCGGTGGGACAAGCGGATCCGCCGGCAACGCAGGTGGAGGCCCCTTCGGCGGCGGAGTCTTGATGTCGTTCGGCCCCACTCCGTCACCGTCGCCCGGACCCGCGCCCACCCCGTCCGCTCCTCCGCCACCTGCCACGACGGGCACGGGTGGTCCCGTCGACGGCTACGACTTCGGTGAGCCGACCAAGCCCGACATCGAGTGGGACGAGGGGTTCGAGTACGACTCCAAGGACTCGAACTGGCACGACCACATCGCGAAGCTCGAGTGGATGGCGAAGCTCGAGGGCAGCCGCATCGTCAAGTCGGACCTCGACGACGCGACGGCGATGTACGCCCACTACTGGGACAACGACGGCGAGCCGGTGCGGTTCGACTACGAGGAGGGCTACAGGGAGGACCCGTCGATCGCGGCCAACGTCAACACCGAGGTGGCCCGCACCGCCGCGGCCGTCGACGAGATGGTCCGCAACGGCAACTCGCACTTCAGCATGACCGGGGACGCCCATCCGGCGACCGCCTACCCGACCACCGAGAACTGGCAGAAGACGATCGGCGGCTACCAGCAGTGGAGCAGCGCCGACGTCACCGTCGAGAACGGCCAGGTCTCGATGCAGGTCACCGTCCACGCCGAGGACTACTACAACTTCAACCCGGACCAGTCCGACATCGCGAGCGGCGCCGGTGACAACGAGAACGGGCGCTTCACCGAGATCGGCTGGGCCAAGCCCTTCCCGTCGAGCGGCGACGTCACACGTACGATCACGTGGCCGGTCGGCTCTCCGCCGCCGGGCATCGACGTGGGACCGGGGGATGTCGAGCGCACCCCCGGCCTGGGTCGGGAGGACCGAGCCGACGAACGAGGGAGCAGCCGATGAGGACCCGTCCCACCCTGGCCGCTCTCGCGGCCGCCCTGACCCTCACCGTGAGCGCGGGGTGCAGCACCGACCCCGCCCCGACCGACGACCGCACGAGGAGCACCGTGAGCAGCGCGAACAAGACCGGCACCGGCGACGTGCGCACCGACCTCGAGCCGCTGACCAAGCGCTTCAGCGCGCTCGGCACGCCGGTTTCCGCGACGTGGATGTCGGGAACCCTCGGCGGTGACGCGCCGGGACCCTCGACGTACTGGATCGACGCCGTCGTCGAGGTCACTCCCGAGACCGCGGCCACCCTTCGCGCAGCCTCACCGGCGCCCACCACCGAGGCACCCGATGTCGAGGACGGCGTCCGCTCCGCCGTGCCGTCGGGGCAGCTGCTCCGCTCGACCTCGCTCGACGCGCTCTTCGCCCAGGGATCCTTCCGCGCCAAGGCCTACCTCGCGGCCGACTCCGACACGGTCGTCCTCGTCGCCCTCGGCCAGTAGCCGCCGGATCGGAGGCCCCGCACCCTGTCGGCCGGCTCCCGCGAGGAGGACCATCGGGCCATGGACCCCTCCGAACGCCGCGCCGGCGTCGCCGCCCTCTTCGACCACCTCGCTCCGGGCTACGACCGGAGCGGCGTGCCGTGGTTCGGGCCCATCGGCGCCCGGCTCGTCGAGCTGACCGCGCCACGGCCCGGGGACCGCGCCCTCGACGTCGGCGCGGGTCGCGGAGCCGCGACCTTCCCGCTCGTCGACGCCGTCGGCCCCACCGGACACGTGACCGCGGTCGACCTCTCCCCTGCCATGCTCGAGCACCTCCGCGCCGAGGCCGAAGGACGCGGCGCGCGGGTCGAGGCCGTCGTCGGCGAGGCGTCGCCCGACACCCTGCCGGCCGACACCTTCGACGTCGTCACCGCGTCGCTCGTGCTCTTCTTCGACCCCCAGCCGGCCGAGACGCTGGCGGGCTGGGTGCGTCTGCTGCGCGCCGGCGGGCGCATCGGCCTGTCGACGTTCGGGCCCACCGACGCGGCCTGGGCCGCCGCCGAGGCCGCGCTCATGGCGTATCCGCCCCAGGTCCTCGACGCGCGAACCACGGGGCGCTCGGGACCCTTCGCGACCACCGACGCCACGGCAGCCCTCCTCGAGGCGGCCGGCGCCACCGAGGTCGACAGCCACGACGAGCCGCTCGAGGTCATTCTCCCCGACGCCGAGGCCTGGCGTGCCTGGACGATGACGCTCGGGCTGCGGCAGCTGTGGGCCGCCGTTCCCGACCGCGAGCTGCCCGCCGTCCTCACCCGCATCGAATCGGCCCTCGAGCCGGACCGCGGCGACGACGGCCGGCTCCACCTCACCCAGCAGGTCCGCTACACCACAGCCGCGAGACCCTGACCGGAGTGAGAGGGAGCGTGCGCGCCGAGGGTGCCCACACGGCATACGGAACCGAGGAGCGGGGCGTTCGGGGCGAGGAGCGGCATCGGCGGCGGCCGACGACAAACGCAAGCGGCACGGACGCTGGTAGCGGCCGACGACGCTCCACGCCGCGAGTCGCCTCGAGCGCCCCGCGACGGCCACGCGACCGGGAACGCAGCACCATCGCCGGGTACGCGGAAGGGCCCGCCCCGCCGAAGCGGAACGGGCCCTACCGGAACTGCAGGTGAAGCAGGTGCTGCGTCAGATCACTTGATGATCTTGGTGACGCGACCGGCGCCGACCGTGCGGCCACCCTCACGGATGGCGAACTTGAGGCCGTCCTCCATGGCGATCGGCTGGATGAGCTCGACCGTCATGTCGGTGTTGTCGCCGGGCATGACCATCTCGGTGCCCTCGGGGAGGTGCACGACACCCGTCACGTCCGTGGTACGGAAGTAGAACTGCGGACGGTAGTTGTCGTAGAACGGCGTGTGACGGCCGCCCTCGTCCTTCGAGAGGATGTAGACCTGAGCCTCGAAGTCCGTGTGCGGGGTGATCGAGCCCGGCTTGCAGATGACCTGCCCGCGCTCGACGTCCTCGCGCTTGGTGCCACGAAGGAGCAGACCGACGTTCTCACCGGCGCGACCCTCGTCGAGGAGCTTGCGGAACATCTCGACGCCCGTGACGGTCGTCTTGGCCGGCGGACCGGTGTGGATGCCGACGATCTCGATCTCCTCGTTGACCTTGAGGATGCCGCGCTCGATACGACCGGTGACGACGGTGCCACGACCGGTGATCGTGAAGACGTCCTCGACGGGCATGAGGAACGGCTTGTCGACGTCGCGCTCCGGCTCGGGGATGGAGTTGTCGACGGCGTCCATGAGGTCGAGGACCGACTGGCCCCACTTCTCGTCGCCCTCGAGCGCCTTGAGCGCCGAGACCTGCACGACCGGAAGGTCGTCGCCCGGGAACTCGTACTGCGACAGGAGCTCACGGACCTCCATCTCGACGAGCTCGAGGATCTCCTCGTCGTCGACCATGTCGGCCTTGTTGAGCGCCACGACGATGTAGGGGACGCCGACCTGGCGGGCCAGGAGGACGTGCTCCTTCGTCTGCGGCATGGGGCCGTCGGTGGCGGCGACCACGAGGATCGCGCCGTCCATCTGAGCCGCACCCGTGATCATGTTCTTCACGTAGTCAGCGTGGCCCGGGCAGTCGACGTGGGCGTAGTGACGACCCTCCGTCTGGTACTCGATGTGCGCGATCGAGATCGTGATACCGCGCTGGCGCTCCTCGGGAGCCTTGTCGATGTCCTCGAACGCGAACTGGGGGTTCAGGTCGGGGTACTTGTCGTGCAGAACCTTGGAAATCGCAGCCGTCAGCGTCGTCTTGCCGTGGTCAATGTGACCGATGGTGCCGATGTTGACGTGCGGCTTGGTCCGCTCGAACTTTGCCTTCGCCACTGTGGTCCTCCTCAGGACTATCTCGTGTTACGCCGTACGACCAGGGCAGGACGTGGCGCTGTTGGGGTGGTTTCCGATGGAAGAGACTACGGGATGTCCCGCAGTCACTCCCCGCGGGTCTTCTTGATGATCTCCTCGGCAACGGCCTTGGGGACCTCTGCGTAGGAGTCGAACTCCATGGAGAAGCTCGCGCGGCCCTGCGTCTTGGAGCGCAGGTCGCCGACGTAGCCGAACATCTCGGACAGCGGGACGAGGCCCTTGACGACCTTGGCGCCGCTGATGTCCTCCATGCCCTGGATCTGGCCACGGCGGGAGTTGATGTCACCGATGACGTCGCCCATGTAGTCCTCGGGCGTCCGGACCTCGACGGCCATCATCGGCTCGAGCAGGACGGGGTCCGCCTGCCTGATGGCCTCCTTGAGGACCATCGAGCCGGCGATCTTGAACGCCATCTCCGAGGAGTCGACGTCGTGGTAGGCGCCGTCGTTCAGGGTCGCCTTGATGCCCACGAGGGGGTATCCGGCGAGCACGCCGTACTGCATGGCGTCCTGGATACCGGCGTCGACCGACGGGATGTACTCACGCGGGACACGACCACCGGTGACACCGTTGACGAACTCGTACATCGAGCCGTCCTCGGTCTCACCCAGCGGCTCGAAGCTGACCTGGACCTTGGCGAACTGGCCCGAGCCACCGGTCTGCTTCTTGTGCGTGTAGTCGTACTTGAGCACGGCGCGGCGGATCGTCTCGCGGTAGGCCACCTGCGGCTTGCCGACGTTGGCCTCGACCTTGAACTCGCGCTTCATGCGGTCGACGAGGATGTCGAGGTGCAGCTCGCCCATGCCGGCGATGATCGTCTGGCCGGTGTCCTCGTCGTGGTGGACCTGGAAGGTCGGGTCCTCGGCCGAGAGCTTCTGGATGGCCGTACCGAGCTTCTCCTGGTCGCCCTTGGTCTTGGGCTCGATGGCGACCTGGATCACGGGGTCCGGGAAGGTCATCGACTCGAGCACGATCTGCTCGTTGATGTCCGACAGCGTGTCGCCGGTCGTCGTGTCCTTGAGGCCGATGGCCGCGTAGATGTGGCCGGCGAGGGCCTCCTCCACGGGGTTCTCCTTGTTGGCGTGCATCTGGAAGAGCTTCCCGATGCGCTCCTTGCGGCCCTTCGTCGAGTTGATGACGCTCGTGCCCGAGCTGATGTGGCCCGAGTAGACGCGGATGAAGGTCAGCGTGCCGAAGAACGGGTGCGTCGCGACCTTGAACGCCAGCGCGGAGAAGGGCTCCTCGGTGGACGGCGCACGGGTCAGCTCGACGGCCTCGTCGCCCGGCTTGTGACCGATCATCGGCGGGACGTCGAGCGGCGACGGAAGGTAGTCGACGACGGCGTCGAGCATCGGCTGGACGCCGCGGTTCTTGAACGCGGAGCCACAGAAGACCGGGTAGAGCTCGGAGTTGACCGTGAGCTTGCGGATGCCGGCCTTGAGCTCCTCGGGGGTCAGCTCCTCGCCACCGAGGTACTTCTCCATGAGCTCGTCGTCGGACTCGGCGACGCGCTCGACGAGGGCCATCCGGTACTCCTCGGCCTTCGCCTGGAGGTCGGCCGGGATCTCGGCGATCTCGTACTTGGCGCCCATGGTCACGTCGCCCTTGGCGTCGCCGGGCCACACGAGGGCACGCATGTAGACGAGGTCGATGACACCGAGGAAGTCGTTCTCGGCACCGATCGGCAGCTGCATGACGAGCGGCTCGGCACCGAGGCGGTCCTTGATGGTCGCCACGGTGAAGTAGAAGTCGGCGCCGAGCTTGTCCATCTTGTTGACGAAGCAGATGCGCGGCACGTCGTACTTGTCGGCCTGACGCCACACCGTCTCGGACTGCGGCTCGACACCCTCCTTGCCGTCGAACACGGCGACGGCACCGTCGAGGACGCGCAGCGAGCGCTCGACCTCGACCGTGAAGTCCACGTGTCCGGGGGTGTCGATGATGTTGATCTGGGTGCCCTCCCAGAAGGAGGTCACGGCGGCAGACGTGATCGTGATGCCGCGCTCCTTCTCCTGCTCCATCCAGTCGGTCGTCGACGCACCGTCGTGGGTCTCACCGATCTTGTGGTTGACACCGGTGTAGAAGAGGATGCGCTCCGTCACCGTGGTCTTGCCAGCGTCGATGTGCGCCATGATGCCGATGTTGCGGACCTTCTTGAGGTCCGTCAGGACGTCGAGTGCCACGTCAGGTTTCTCGTCTCATTCGTCGTGGAGTGAAAATCGTGGGCGCCGCGGGCCGCGTCGTGTGACGGGCGGGCGCGTGCCCGGCGGTATGCCGTGGAGCGAGCTCCCCGGCATACCGACCGGACCGCTGGGTCACCAGCGGTAGTGCGCGAAGGCCTTGTTGGACTCGGCCATCTTGTGCGTGTCCTCGCGGCGCTTGACAGCGGCACCGAGGCCGTTGCTCGCGTCGAGGATCTCGTTCATGAGGCGCTCGGTCATCGTCTTCTCGCGACGCTGCCGCGAGTAGCCGACGAGCCAGCGCAGGGCGAGCGTGGTCGAGCGGTTCGGCTTGACCTCGATCGGCACCTGGTAGGTCGCGCCACCGACGCGACGGCTCTTGACCTCCATGGCCGGCTTGACGTTGTCGAGCGCGCGCTTGAGCGTGGCGACGGGGTCGGTGCCGGTCTTCTGGCGAGCACCCTCGAGGGCGCCGTAGACGATCATCTCGGCGATCGACTTCTTGCCGTCGAGGAGGATCTTGTTGACGAGCTGCGTGACGAGCGGGCTCTGGTAGACCGGGTCGACGACGAGCGGGCGCTTCGGAGCGGGTCCCTTACGAGGCATCAGCTCTTCTCCTTCTTCGCGCCGTAACGGCTACGAGCCTGCTTGCGGTTCTTGACACCCTGGGTGTCGAGCGTGCCGCGGACGATCTTGTAACGCACACCCGGGAGGTCCTTCACACGACCACCACGCACGAGCACGATCGAGTGCTCCTGCAGGTTGTGGCCGACGCCGGGGATGTAGGCCGTGACCTCGATGCCCGAGCTGAGGCGCACACGGGCGACCTTGCGGAGGGCAGAGTTCGGCTTCTTGGGGGTGGTGGTGTACACGCGGGTGCACACACCGCGGCGCTGGGGCGAGCCCTTGAGCGCCGGGGTCTTGGCCTTGCTGGCCTTGTCCTGGCGGCCCTTGCGGACCAGCTGGTTGATGGTAGGCAACCTGGTTACTCCATAACGTTGCTCGTGGTCAGTCACCCTGGCGGGCGACTCCTTGACTGTTCGGTCCCTCGACCCCCGAGGTCGGGTGTGTCGGTACCGGTACTTCCCCCTGCACTCCCCTGCTTCACGACGGCCGGGAGGCAGTCGGTGGGAAGGGTTGCCCGGCGAAAGGTGTGCTCTGGACCGCAGTGATGTCACGTCCCGCGGTGAGCGGGCGGACAGGGCACCGAGGCCGTCATCGCGCATGCCTGAGTACGTGCCTCAGACACAGTGTTCAAGCGTACCGGGGCGCGGCACGCCGACCAAATCGGTTAGACCGGCCCCCACGGGGCCGATGCGGTATGCCGTCCGACGCGCACCCCGCCACGGCATCGGGGACGCTCGTCAGCCCAGGCGCCAGTCACCGGCGTACATGTGCAGGACAGGCACGCCGAGAGCCTCCCGGGCCCGGGAGGCCCAGTCGGTGTGGAAGGTGTCCTCGACGGCGTGCGGCTCCGTGACGACGACGACCTCGAGGGCGCCGAGGCGGGCCACCTCCTCGACGAGCGTCGGCATGGGGTCGTCGGCGGTGATCTCGCCGGTCGCGACGACGTCGTGGCCCCCGAACTCGGCCAGCGTCGTCGACAGCGCGGCGTCGGCGTCGGTGTGGGCCTCGCTCCGGTCGACCGGGCGCAGCGACTCGAGCGCCTCACGCATCTCGAAGAGGCTGAGGTGGTTGAGGAAGGAGCTGAGCAGGTTGCGCTCCGTGTCGGCGGGCACGAGGACCCGGTAGGTCGGCGCGTCGTCCTCGTGCAGCCCGAGGATCTTGTCGACGTCGACCGGCTTGAGCGCCTCCTCGGTGAGCACGATGATCGTCGGAGCCGGACCGCTGTCGGTCTCGTCGGCGCGACGGCCGGCCGGTGCGTCAGCGGACGCCGCGGCAGACTCGACACCAGGCGCGGCGGTGGTGGGCTCGGTCGCCGCGCGCTCGGCGGGCTCGGGCGCGTTCGGCACGTCGGCCGTGGGCTCGGTCATGCGACCACCCTACCGAGGCAGCAGGTCTCGCGGCTCAGCGGTTGGTCATGCGCCAGCGCGCGAGCAGCACGCCGAGACGGTCCTCGACCGGTCGCGGCGAGGTGGCGGAGTAGTTGCTCATCATGACGAAGACGTAGCGCCGGCCGTCCGCGCCCGAGACGTAGCCTGCGAGCGACGTGACTCCCGTCAGGCTCCCGTTCTTCGCGCGCAGGTTGCCCGCAGCCGCGGTGCCCCGCATGCGGCTCGCCAGGGTCCCGCCGGTCCACCGGACCGGGTCGGCCCCTGCGACCGGCAGCGCCGCACGGAAGGTGGGCCACCACGACGTGCGCTGGACCTTGTCGAGGAGGGTCGACAGCTGGTTGGGCGTCAGGCGGTCGGCGCGAGCGAGTCCCGAGCCGTCGACGAACCGCAGGCCCGCGGTGGGGATCCCGATGCGAGCCGCGTAGTCGCGCAGCGCCTTCGTGCCGTCGACCCAGCTGCCCGGACGTCCCGACCGGGCCCCGAGCGTCTTCGTGATGGCCTCGGCGTGGCCGTTGTTGCTCAGCTTGAGGAACGGCACGAGCAGCTGCCCCAGGGTCATCGACGTGTGCCGTGCCAGCAGCGCCTGACCGGCCGGCG
The DNA here is from genome assembly GCF_000383675.1 of Terracoccus sp. 273MFTsu3.1. Taxonomy (GTDB): domain Bacteria; phylum Actinomycetota; class Actinomycetes; order Actinomycetales; family Dermatophilaceae; genus Terrabacter. The sequence goes on from NZ_KB911821.1 coordinate 787,568, forward strand.
TCCTGCCGCGCACGGCGGTCCCGTCGACCCGGATGCCCGCGGCGACGAGCCGCGCGCGCAGGGCCCGCGCGGTCATGAGGGCGGGGTCGTCGACGGTGACCCACTTCTTGGCCGCCGCGTGCTCGAGGGGCACCTGGCCGGTGACGGTCAGCGTGTTGGTGCCGGCCGCTCGGGCGACCGAGATCGTGGTCGCGGACCCGGCGGCGGAGGTGCGCGCCTTGTTGACCAGACGCACGTGCGAGGCGGCGGCCGGCGGCGTCACGGTGAGCCGTGGCGCGCTCGCGATGCTCGTGGCGGGCGTCGCGGTGACGATGACGGTGCCCGCGTCGTAGTCGGTGTCGGGTGCCAACGTCAGGGCCGACACCTGCGCGGCGTAGTAGCTCGACGCGTACGACGTCGACCAGTACGGGTTGTAGCGCACCTCGTCGAAGGCGGACGCGTCGCCGACGACGTCACCCGTGACCCGGGTGACCCCCTTGGCCCGCAGGGCGCTCGCGAGCGAGGTCAGGTCGCGCTCGAGCAGCGTCGGGTCGCCGGTGCCCCTGAGGTAGAGGCGGGAGACCACTCCCCCGTTCGGGGCCGACGGTGCGAAGACGTCGGTGCGCCACCGGTAGGCGCTGCCGAGGGTGTACATCGCAGCGGCGGCCGTGAACGTCTTCTGCGTCGACGCCGGGGCGAGCGGGGTGTTGGCGTAGCGGACGTAGACCGGTGTGCGCGTGGCGGCGTCGGCCACGACGACTCCGACGTGCGCCGTCGAGGCCGTCACGCTCGGGTCGGTCATGAGCCGGCCCACCTCGCGGCGCAGGGCGGCGTCGCGCGAGGAGTAGACCGTGGCGCCGGAACCCGGCGGGGCCGTCGCCACGAGCGCCGCCACGGCCAGCATGACCACGGCGACGAGGAACGGCCAGCGCACCGCGCGACGCGGGCCGGCCGAGCCGCGGACGACCTTGAGCGAACGAGGAGCACCGAACATGACGACCTCCGGAGGGTGTCGCCGGCCGGCCCTGGCGCCGCCGGACTCTCACCTCGCCCGAGAGACTAGTCCGATTTGTCCGTTTCCGGCGCGTCGAAACCGGCCGTCGAGCCCGGATACGCCGAGGGCCGGCTCCCCGGTCGGGGAGCCGGCCCAGCGGCATACGTGGTGGTCGTCGTCCGCCGCTCGCGCGGCGGACGGGACCGGTCAGAACTGGTCGAGACCGAGAGCCTCGTCGTCGAGACGGATGGCCTCGCCGGTGCCCGAACCGAAGCCTGCGTAGTCGTAGGCGTCGTAGTTCGGCAGCGAGTACATCGCGGCCTTGGCTTCCTCGGTGGGCTCGACCTTGACGTTCCGGTAGCGGGGCAGGCCCGTGCCGGCAGGGATGAGCTTTCCGAGGATGACGTTCTCCTTGAGGCCGAGCAGCGGGTCGGACTTGGCCTCCATGGCGGCCTGCGTGAGCACGCGGGTCGTCTCCTGGAAGGACGCGGCCGACAGCCACGACTCGGTCGCGAGCGAGGCCTTGGTGATGCCCATGAGCTCGGGACGACCGGCAGCCGGACGCCCACCCTCGGCCATGACCTTGCGGTTCTCCTCCTCGAAGCGACCACGCTCGGCGAGCTCGCCGGGCAGCAGGTCGGCGTCGCCGGCCTCGATGATCGTCACGCGACGCAGCATCTGTCGGACGATGACCTCGATGTGCTTGTCGTGGATCGACACACCCTGCTGACGGTAGACCCGCTGCACCTCGTCGACGAGGTGCTTCTGGGCGGCGCGTGGGCCGAGGATGCGAAGGACCTGCTTCGGGTCGATCGCACCCTGGACGAGCTTGTCACCCACGGTCACGTGGTCACCGTCGCCGACGAGCAGGCGCGAACGCTTGCTCACCGGGTAGGCGTGCTGCTCGGAGCCGTCGTCCGGCGTGAGCAGGACGCGACGCGCCTTGTCGGTGTCCTCGATCTCGACGCGGCCGGTGGCCTCGGCGATCGGGGCGACACCCTTGGGCGTACGCGCCTCGAAGAGCTCGACGACACGCGGCAGACCCTGGGTGATGTCGTCGGCCGCGGCCGCACCACCGGTGTGGAAGGTACGCATCGTCAGCTGCGTGCCGGGCTCACCGATCGACTGGGCCGCGATGATGCCGACGGCCTCGCCGATGTCGACGAGCTTGCCCGTCGCGAGCGACCGGCCGTAGCAGGCCGCACACGTGCCGACCTTGCTGTCGCACGTGAGGACCGAACGGATCCGGACCTCGTCGACACCTGCCGCGTAGAGCGCGTCGATGACGACGTCACCGAGGTCGATGCCGGCCACGGCCAGCGTCTCGCCGTCGACGACGACGTCCTCGGCCAGCGTGCGGGCGTAGACCGAGGCCTCGACGACCTCGCTCGGCGACCGGGTGCCCGTGGTCTCGTTGACCTGGGCGATCGGCAGCTTGAGGCCGCGCTCGGTGCCACAGTCGTCCTCACGGATGATGACGTCCTGCGACACGTCGACGAGACGACGCGTGAGGTAACCCGAGTCGGCGGTACGAAGAGCCGTGTCGGCCAGACCCTTACGGGCACCGTGCGTCGAGATGAAGAACTCGAGCACCGTGAGGCCCTCACGGAAGTTCGCCTTGATCGGGCGCGGGATGATCTCGCCCTTCGGGTTGGCCATGAGGCCACGCATACCGGCGATCTGACGGATCTGGAACCAGTTACCACCAGCACCCGAGGACACCATCCGGTAGATGGGGTTCGTGCGCGGGAAGTTGGTCTCCATCTCCTTGGCGACCTGGTTGGACGCCTGCGTCCAGATCTCGACGAGCTCCTGACGACGCTCGTCGTCGGTGATGAGACCGCGCTCGTACTGCGTCTGGACCTTGGCGGCCTTCGTCTCGTAGCCCTCGAGGATCGCCGTCTTGTTGTCCGGCGTCGTGACGTCGGAGATGGCGACGGTGCAGCCCGAGCGGGTGGACCAGTGGAAACCGGCCTCCTTCAGGGCGTCGAGGGACGCGGCGACCTGGACCTTGGAGTAGCGCTCCGCGAGGTCGTTGACGATCGCCGAGAGGCGCTTGCGGTCGACCGGGCGGTTCTCGAACGGGTAGTCGAGCGGCAGCGTGTCGTTGAAGATGGCGCGGCCGAGCGTCGTCTCGAGCGTGATGCTCTTGACGATGCCGTCCTCGCCGGCCTCGACACCCTCGGGCAGCTCGAAGCCGGCCGGGGGCACCGCGTCCGTCAGGCGCAGCTTGATCGCCGAGCCGAGCAGGATCTCGCCACGGTCGAAGGCCATGCGGGCCTCCGAGGGGGACGAGAACGCGCGACCCGCACCGATGCCGCCACCGTCGACCGCGTCGGTCAGGTGGTAGATGCCGGTGATCATGTCCTGGGTCGGCATGGTCACGGGGCGACCGTCAGCCGGCTTGAGGATGTTGTTGCTCGACAGCATGAGGATGCGGGCCTCGGCCTGCGCCTCTGCCGACAGCGGCACGTGGACGGCCATCTGGTCACCGTCGAAGTCGGCGTTGAAGGCCGAGCAGACGAGCGGGTGGATCTGGATGGCCTTGCCCTCGACGAGCTGCGGCTCGAACGCCTGGATGCCGAGACGGTGCAGCGTGGGTGCGCGGTTGAGCAGCACCGGGTGCTCCGTGATGACCTCTTCGAGGACGTCCCACACGACCGGGCGGGCACGCTCGACCATGCGCTTGGCCGACTTGATGTTCTGCGCGTGGTCGAGGTCGACCAGACGCTTCATCACGAACGGCTTGAACAGCTCGAGCGCCATCTGCTTGGGCAGACCGCACTGGTGCAGCTTCAGCTGCGGGCCGACGACGATGACCGAACGGCCGGAGTAGTCGACGCGCTTGCCGAGCAGGTTCTGACGGAAACGACCCTGCTTGCCCTTGAGCATGTCGGACAGCGACTTGAGCGGACGGTTGCCGGGACCCGTGACCGGGCGACCACGACGGCCGTTGTCGAAGAGGCTGTCGACGGCCTCCTGGAGCATGCGCTTCTCGTTGTTGACGATGATCTCGGGGGCACCGAGGTCGAGCAGGCGCTTGAGGCGGTTGTTGCGGTTGATGACGCGACGGTAGAGGTCGTTGAGGTCCGAGGTCGCGAAGCGGCCACCGTCGAGCTGCACCATCGGGCGCAGGTCCGGCGGGATGACCGGGATCGCGTCGAGGACCATGCCCGACGGGTGGTTCGTCGTCATCTGGAAGGCGTTGACGACCTTGAGGCGCTTGATCGCACGGGTCTTCTTCTGGCCCTTGCCGGTGGCGATGATCTCCTGGAGGAGGTCCGCCTCGGCGTCGAGGTCGAAGGACTCGAGGCGCTTCTGGATCGCCGCGGCGCCCATGCCACCCTCGAAGTACAGACCGAAACGGTCACGCATCTCGCGGTAGAGGATCTCGTCGCCCTCGAGGTCCTGGACCTTGAGGTTCTTGAAGCGGTCCCAGACCTGCTCGAGGCGCTCGACCTGCTGGTCGGCACGCTTGCGGATGTTGTTCATCTCGCGCTCGGCCTGGTCGCGGACCTTGCGCTTCGCGTCGGCCTTGGCACCCTCGGCCTCGAGCTCGGCGACGTTGCGCTCGAGCAGCTGCGCGCGCGACTCGACGTCGGCGTCGCGGCGGTTCTCGATCTCCTTCTTCTCGACCTGGATCTGCGCCTCGAGCGACGGCAGGTCAGCGTGGCGCTGGTCCTCGTCGACGGACGTGATCATGTAGGCCGCGAAGTAGATGACCTTCTCGAGGTCCTTCGGGGCCAGGTCGAGCAGGTAGCCGAGGCGGCTCGGGACACCCTTGAAGTACCAGATGTGGGTGACGGGGGCGGCGAGCTCGATGTGGCCCATCCGCTCACGGCGCACCTTGGCGCGCGTGACCTCGACGCCACAGCGCTCACAGATGATGCCCTTGAAGCGGACACGCTTGTACTTGCCGCAGTTGCACTCCCAGTCCCGGGTGGGGCCGAAGATGCGCTCGCAGAACAGGCCCTCCTTCTCGGGCTTGAGCGTGCGGTAGTTGATGGTCTCGGGCTTCTTGACCTCGCCATGGCTCCACTGGCGGATGGATTCCGCGGTGGCGAGGCCGATGCGCAGCTCGTCGAAGAAGTTGACGTCGAGCACGTGGTTCCTTCTCTCGTAACTCTCGTTAAGTCTTTGGTCTGAGTGGTGTTCGTTGACGAGGGGGCGTATGCCGCCGAGCGGGCTCAGCGGCATACGCACCGCTTGTCGTTAGGTGGCCTTCTCAGACCTCTTCGACGCTGGACGGCTCGCGCCGGCTCAGGTCGATGCCGAGCTCCTCCGCAGCGCGGAAGACCTCCTCGTCGGACTCCTTCATCTCGATCGTGGTGCCGTCGCTGCTCAGGACCTCGACGTTGAGACACAGGGACTGCATCTCCTTGAGGAGGACCTTGAACGACTCCGGGATGCCCGAGTCGGGGATGTTCTCGCCCTTGACGATGGCCTCGTAGACCTTCACGCGGCCGGGAACGTCGTCCGACTTGATCGTCAGCAGCTCCTGGAGCGTGTAGGCGGCGCCGTACGCCTCGAGGGCCCAGACCTCCATCTCACCGAAGCGCTGGCCACCGAACTGGGCCTTACCGCCGAGCGGCTGCTGGGTGATCATGGAGTACGGACCGGTCGAACGAGCGTGGATCTTGTCGTCGACGAGGTGGTGGAGCTTGAGGATGTACATGTAGCCGACGGCGACGGGCTCCGGGAACGGCTCGCCGGAGCGGCCGTCGAAGAGGCGCGTCTTGCCCGAGGCGTCGATGAGGCGAACCCCGTCGCGCGTCTTGAGCGTCGAGTCGAGCAGACCCGTGACGACGTCCTCGGAGGCACCGTCGAAGACCGGCGTCGCCACGCGCGTGCCCGCAGGGGCCTCGTGCGCGTCGGGCGCGATCTCCTTGGCCCACTCCGGGCTGCCCTCGATCTTCCAACCGCGCGAGGCGGCCCAGCCGAGGTGCAGCTCGAGGATCTGGCCGAGGTTCATACGACGGGGAACACCGTGCGGGTTGAGCACGACGTCGACCGGCGTACCGTCCTCGAGGAAGGGCATGTCCTCGACCGGGAGGATCTTGGAGATGACACCCTTGTTGCCGTGGCGGCCGGCGAGCTTGTCACCGTCGGTGATCTTGCGCTTGTTGGCCACGTAGACGCGGACGAGCTGGTTGACACCGGGCGGCAGGTCGTCGCCCAGGTCGGCACGGAACTCCTTGACGCCGATGACCGTGCCGGTCTCGCCGTGGGGCACCTTGAGCGACGTGTCGCGGACCTCGCGGGCCTTCTCACCGAAGATGGCGCGCAGCAGGCGCTCCTCCGGCGTCAGCTCGGTCTCACCCTTGGGCGTGACCTTGCCGACGAGCAGGTCGCCGTCGCGGACCTCGGCGCCGACGCGGATGATGCCGCGCTCGTCGAGGTCGGCGAGGACCTCCTCGGAGACGTTCGGGATGTCCCGGGTGATCTCCTCGGGGCCGAGCTTCGTGTCGCGGGCGTCGACCTCGTGCTCCTCGATGTGGATCGAGGAGAGGACGTCGTCCTGGACGAGACGCTGGCTGAGGATGATCGCGTCCTCGTAGTTGTGGCCCTCCCACGACATGAACGCCACGAGCAGGTTGCGCCCGAGCGCCATCTCGCCACCCTCGGTCGCGGGACCGTCGGCGATGACGCCACCGGCCTCGAGACGGTCGCCCTCGTTGACGACGACGACCTGGTTGTAGCTCGTGCCCTGGTTGGAGCGCGCGAACTTGGCGATGCGGTACGTCTGGTACGTGCCGTCGTCGTTGGCGACGGTGACGAGGTCAGCCGACACCTCCTGGACGACACCGGCCTTCTCGGCACGGACGACGTCGCCCGAGTCGAGGGCGGCGCGGAACTCCATGCCGGTACCGACGATGGGCGCCTCGCTCTTGACGAGCGGGACGGCCTGACGCTGCATGTTGGCACCCATGAGGGCACGGTTGGCGTCGTCGTGCTCGAGGAACGGGATCATCGCGGTCGCGGCCGAGACCATCTGGCGCGGCGAGACGTCCATGTAGTCGACCTCGTCGCCGGGGACGAGCTCGACCTCTCCACCCTTGGTGCGCACGAGCACGCGGTCCTCGGTGAAGTTGTTCTGCTTGTCGAGCGGCGCGTTGGCCTGGGCGACGACGTAGCGGTCCTCCTCGTCGGCGGACAGGTAGTCGACGTCGTCGGTCACGTGGCCGCCGGTCACCTTGCGGTACGGCGTCTCGATGAAGCCGAACGCGTTGATGCGACCGTAGGACGCGAGCGAGCCGATGAGGCCGATGTTCGGGCCTTCCGGCGTCTCGATCGGGCACATGCGGCCGTAGTGCGACGGGTGGACGTCACGGACCTCCATCTGGGCGCGGTCACGGGAGATACCACCCGGGCCGAGCGCGGACAGACGACGCTTGTGCGTCAGACCCGCGAGCGGGTTGTTCTGGTCCATGAACTGCGAGAGCTGCGACGTGCCGAAGAACTCCTTGATCGAGGCCACCACGGGGCGGATGTTGATCAGGGTCTGCGGGGTGATCGCCTCGACGTCCTGCGTCGTCATGCGCTCGCGGACGACGCGCTCCATGCGCGACAGGCCGGTGCGGACCTGGTTCTGGATGAGCTCGCCGACGGAGCGGAGGCGACGGTTGCCGAAGTGGTCGATGTCATCGACCTCGACGCGGACGTCGATCTCCTCGCCGTTCTTGACGCCCTTCATCGAGTCCTGGCCGTCGTGCAGCGTGACGATGAACTTGATCGTCTTGACGATGTCGTCGATCGACAGGGTCGAGTCGTTGATCGAGGCGTCGAGACCGAGCTTCTTGTTCACCTTGTAGCGACCGACCTTGGCGAGGTCGTAGCGCTTGCCGTTGAAGTAGAGGTTGTCGAGCAGCGTCTGCGCGGCCTCCTTCGTCGGCGGCTCGCCCGGGCGCAGCTTGCGGTAGATGTCGAGCAGCGCGTCGTCCTGGCCCTGGGTGTGGTCCTTCTCCAGGGTGAGGCGCATCGACTCGAACTCGCCGAACTCCTCGAGGATCTGGGCCTCGGTCCAGCCGAGGGCCTTGAGGAGCACGGTGACCGACTGCTTGCGCTTGCGGTCGACGCGGACGCCGACCATGTCGCGCTTGTCGATCTCGAACTCGAGCCAGGCGCCGCGGCTCGGGATGATCTTGGCCGTGTAGATGTCCTTGTCGGACGTCTTGTCGGGCGTGCGCTCGAAGTAGACGCCCGGGCTGCGGACGAGCTGCGAGACGACGACACGCTCGGTGCCGTTGATGATGAAGGTGCCGCGCTCGGTCATGAGCGGGAAGTCGCCCATGAAGACCGTCTGGCTCTTGATCTCACCCGTCTGGGCGTTCATGAACTCGGCGGTGACGAAGAGCGGTGCGTCGTACGTCTGGTCGCGCTCCTTGCACGACTCGATCGTCTTGCGGGTCTCCTCGAAGCGGTGGTCGCGGAACGACAGCGACATCGAGCCGCTGAAGTCCTCGATCGGGGAGATCTCCTCGAAGATCTCCTCGAGCCCGGACCGGTCCGGGACGTCGGTGCGCCCCTCGGCCTTGGCCGCGGCGACGCGAGCCTGCCAGCGCTCGTTGCCGAGCAGCCAGTCGAAGCTCTCCGTCTGAAGCGCCAGGAGGTCGGGGACCTCGAGTGGTTCGCGAATCTTCGCGAAGGACAGACGCCCCGAAGGGGTCTGTGCGGTGGACATGTTCGTCGCAGTACGCGAGGCAGCCAAGGAGGGTCCTTCCACGGGCCTTTTTCGAATCTTCAGATCCGCGTTGCCGCATGGCTCCGCTCGCGGGTCCCGAGGTCATACCGGATGCCGGATGGCATGGTGTTTGGCCTGACCGAGGTCGCGAAGGGTGGGCATGGGCAGCGCAAAGGCCTAGCCTACCGGTAAAGGGCAGGAGTGTCCAGCCGGGTCAAGGGACGGAGATCGTCTCCCGAGGTGCCCACCCGGTCTCGAACGACCGGGCGCCCTCGACGTGACCTGCCACGCCCCCCGGACCGGGAGCTCGCGATGCGAACGCGACGAATATGGCCCTCCGCGGGCCGGACGTCAAGACCCACGCCCTCGCAGGCGCGTCGCGACACGCCGCCGAGCACCGCCCGGAACCCCGCTGACCTGCACGAACACGGCGGCGCCGGGCCTCGATCAGGACCGTCGGGAGGGCCTCCGCCCTAGCATGGAGCACGCCAGAGATCCGTTGACGTCTCCTTCCGAGAGGGAAGCCATGTCCGATCCGAACCCGCCCGAGCAACCGTCCTTCAACCAGCCGGCCGGGAGCGACCCGACCACGCCGATCCCGAGCAGCCAGCCCAGCTCGCCCGCGCCCGGCGCACCGGGCGCACCGGGCGCGACCGGGGCACCTGGCGCAACCGGCGCACCCGTCGGCGGCAGCACGCCTCCCCCGCCGCCGCCCGTCGCACCGACCGGTGGACCGAGCGGGATGTCGAGCATCCCCGACCCCGCGCGCGAGGGGGCCGGCTTCTTCACGGCCCTCTTCGACTTCAGCTTCACGAACTTCGTGACGCCGATCCTCGTGCGCTTCGTCTACCTGCTGGCGACCGTGGCACTCGTCGCGAGCTGGCTCATCTTCGTCTTCGCCGGCTTCGCCAACAGCGTCGGCACCGGTCTGGCCGCGCTCATCCTCGGTCCGATCTTCGTGATCATCTACCTCGCCGTCATCCGCATGACCCTCGAGTTCTACCTGTCGGTCGTCCGGATGAGCGAGGACATCCACAAGCGCCTCCCCCAGGCCTGACCGGGCCCGGCCGACGCCCGGCTCCGCCACGTCGAGTGGGCACGTCCCCCCGGGGACGTGCCCACTCGGCGTTCCCGGGCACGCCTCGGACGGACGGTGCGGCCGGCCTCAGAGCGAGGGCTGCTGCTGGGTGATGCAGTGGATGCCGCCGCCACGGTCGAACAGCGGCCGTGCGTCGACGCCGACCACCCGTCGCCCCGGGTACGCGTCGGCGAGGACACCGAGGGACGCGTCGTCCTGCTCGTCCCCGAAGGTGCAGGCGATGACGCCGTCGTTGACGACGAGGTGGTTGATGTAGGACCAGTCGACGGGCCCATCGGAGTCGGCCAGGGTGCGCGGCGCCGGCACGCCGACGACCTCGAGACGCTCGCCCCGAGCGTCCCGCGCCTCCTCGAGAAGCTCGCGAAGGGTGCGTGACACGGCGTGGTCGGGGTGCGAGGGGTCCTGCTGCTCGTGGAGCAGCACGACGCCCGGGCTCGCGATGGTGGCCACGATGTCGACGTGGCCCCGGGTGCCGAACTCGTCGTAGTCGCGGGTCAGGCCTCGCGGCAGCCAGATGCACGTCGTGGCGCCGATGGTGCGGGCGAGCTCCGCCTCGACGTCGCTGCGCGTCAGCCCCGGGTTGCGGCCCGGGTCGAGCTGGACGGTCTCGGTGAGCAGCACCGTGCCCAGCCCGTCGACGTGGATCCCACCGCCCTCGTTGACGAGGGACGAGCCGACGATCTCGGCCCCGGACAGGCCGCCGACGAAGGCACCGATGCGCGCGTCGTGCTCCCACGTGGCCCACGACTGCGCGCCCCAGCCGTTGAAGACCCAGTCGACCGCCCCGAGCCGCGAGCCGTCGGCCGAGCGGACGAAGGTCGGGCCGATGTCGCGCATCCACGCGTCGTCGAGGGCGGCCGGGACGAGCTCGACGTCGGGGTGCAGGTGGCCCGCGGCGACGTCGAGATCGGCGGGGACGACGACCATGCGCACCGGCTCGAACTCGACGACCGCGTTGGCCACGGCGGCCCACGTGCGACGCGCCGCGGCCACCTCCTCCGGGGTCTCGCCGAGGGTGTAGCCCTGGCTCGGCCACGCCATCCACGTGCGGTCGTGCCGGTCCGTCTCGGACGGCATCGTCCAGCCGGGCCCCGACCCTGCCCCACCGGCCTCCGCCGCGGCGGCGCCGGTCACGGCGGCGTCGGTCACGGCGCCACCTCGCGACGGTGCTCCTCGCGCACGGGGGCGGTGAGGGCGGCATACGAGTCGGGACGACGGGTGGCGAGGAAGGGGAAGAGCTCGAGCCAGTCGCGCCGCTGCGCGAGGTCGAGGTCGGCGACGAGGACGGCGGCCTCGTCGCGGGGGGCCTGGACCAGGACGCGGCCGTAGGGGTCGGAGATGAACGAGCTGCCGTAGAAGGTGATGAGACCCTCCGTGCCGAAGCGGTTGGGCACGACCATGAAGAGGCCGTTGGCGATGCCGTTGCCGACGATGACCTGCTGCCACAGCGGCTGCGTGTCGAAGTCCGGGTGGTCGGGCTCGGAGCCGATCGCCGTGGGGTAGCAGAGCACCTCGGCGCCGCCGAGCGAGTAGAGACGGGCGACCTCGGGGAACCACTCGTCCCAGCAGGTCGGCAGGCCGAGCTTGAGCGACGGGTCGCCCAGTGCCACAACCGGATACGCGTCGTCGGGCGGACCCGGCCGGAAGTACTTGTCCTCGTAGTAGCCGGCCGTGACGGGGATGTGGGTCTTGCGGGTGCGGGCCACGACCTCCCCGCTCGGGGCGACGACGACCGCGGTGTTGAAACCGAGCCCGTCGCCCTCGTCGGCACGTTCGTAGAGCGAGGCGTGGACGTGGACGCCGAAGTCGCGGGCCGCCTCACGGGCGAAGGTCACGGTGGGTCCCGTCTCGAGGTCCTCGGCCGTCGCGGACGGGGTGCCCTCGGGGAGGGTGTCGGCGGGGTAGCGCGACAGGGTCAGCTCGGGCAGGAACACGATGCTGGCACCGGCCTCCGCGGCCGTTCGGATGCCGTCGCGGAGGGTCTCGACGAGGGCTGCCGGGTCGTCGACCCATTCGTGCTGCACGACGCCGACGCGCACCGGCGTGGCCTCCGGCTGGTCGACGCGGGCGAGGGACTCTGGGACGCCATTGGCCTGGATGAGCTTCACAGCGTGCAGTATGCCGCAGCGCCCGGCAGGCGGTTCGGGCCTCGACGCCCGGTGCCCGGCGCCGTCACCACCCCGGGCGCAGCACCGCGCACGCCGCCGTGGGCCGCTCGGTCCCGGACGACCTCTCGGGCGCCCGGGACCTTCCCCCTCGTTCCCCCGTCAGAAGGCGGACAGCTCGCTGACGAGCCAGCGGTCGCCCACCTTCCGCATCGTGGCGATGACCCGGTTCTGGTCGATCGCAGGTGCCTGCTGTGCCTTGGTGGTCGTGGCCTGGTTGACGAACGCCATGACCCGCACCGTCGTGCCCTCGCCGCCGTCGCCGTCGGCGTCCATGACACCCGCGTCGTAGACCTTGGCCTGGACGGTGGCGTCGTTCCTGACGGCCATCGGCTTGATGTCGGTGGCGGCGACCTTGGTGAACTGGTCCTTGAACGGGGAGGTCAGCTGCGGGGTGACCTCGCCGATGTGCTTGTCGAACGCGGAGCCGCTGTAGCTGAGCAGGCTCTCCAGCGTGGTCCGTGCCGAACCCACGGCGGCGGTCCGGTCGGTGTCGGACACCCCGGGGCGCAGGCCGTAGACGAGCGAGGCCGCGAGCACGGCGAGCGCCAGGGTGGCGCCGATGGCGGACGCCCACAGTCCGGCGGAGCCGCGCGAGCGCGTGCCGACGTCGGTCTGCCCGTCGTCCGCGGCCGCCTCCTGGCCGCTGGTCGGGCCCACCCGGCGCTCGTCGACCGCGGTCCCGCGGTCGCCCGCGGTGGTTCCGGTGGTGATCTCGGGGCTGGCACCGGAGGCGCCGCCCGTGCTCTCGCCGGTCGTGGACGGGCCCCGGTCGAGGACGATCGTCGAGGACGCGGGCGCGCCGGCACCCGAGGACCGGCGGCGGGCACCGGCCACGCGCTTGCGTGGGCTCGCGCCCGATGCAGCCGACGCTGCGACGGGACGGCGGGGGTCAGCTGACGAAGTCAAGGGTGCTCACCTTCCAGGCGTCGCCGACCTTCACGAGGTCGAGCCGGAGCCGGTACGTCTTCTTCTCGGCCTTGGGGGTCGATGCGTTCGAGGTGGGGGCGACGACCCCGACGATGACCTTGGCCGAGTCGTCGTCGCCCGACACGAGCGAGGCCTCGGCCCGCTCGACCGTCGAGACCGTCTTGTTGGCGGTGACGACGGGCTTGAGCTGGGCCAGGGTGGAGGCGTACTCCTTGCGGAAGGCCCCGGTCGAGTCGTCGAGCACGCGCTGGGTGTCGGCGTCGAACGTCGTGGCGTTCATCGTCACGAAGTTGACGGCGATCTGGCGCCCGGCGGCCAGGGCAGCGGCGCGGTTGTCGGCGTCGCGCTGCTGCTGCAAGGCCGAGCGCCCCAACGTCGCCGTGACGGCGAACGCCGCGAGCAGCAGCACGGCCGTGACGGTCCACAGCAGGCGCGAGGTGGGACGCCACGTGCGGACACCCCTAAGGCCCGCACGTGGCGCGTCGGGGGGACCGGACCCCACTGCGGCGTCACTGGGGTCATGAGGCTCGTGGCGCTCGTGGAGCCCGTGGGGCTCGCGGTCGGTGGAGCTCTCGGGCGACCGCTGGGATCGTGGCGGTCGCTCGGTCTCCGAGCGGGTGGTGACCATCGTCATCGAGGGGGTTTCCTTCCGTCACCGGCTAGCGGAGCGCCTCCTGCATCATCCAGAGCCAGCTCGTGCCGTTGTCGGTCCGTTCGTCGCCACCGGCCGGAGCGACCGGCGACTGGACTGACAACGACGCAGGGCTGCCGGAGGTCACGGCCCGGTTGCCGAGGGCGACCGGCGTCGCCCCGAAGGACATCGGGTAGCTCTGCCCGCTCTGACCCCCTCGGGTGGGTTTGGGGGCGTTCTGGGCGCCGCGCACGTTGATGCCCGAGCCCCGCGAGGCCGCGCAGTGCGCGTCGAGGTTGACGGGCGGCAGGCCGGTCGTGCGGTGCGGGTCGACCTTCGTCGTGCCCTCGTAGCCGGCTGTGCACGCCTTGGGGTCGTCGACGTTGAGCACGAGCCCGAAGTGCGCGGTGCCGTCGCCGGGCACGACGCTGAAGCCACCCGTCACGACGTCGGGGTAGGTGACGAGCAGCTGCTCGATGCCGTCGAGCCGGGCCGTCGTCACGTTGCCGATGGTGATGAAGTTGGCGAGGAGCGCGGCCAGGCTCGCCTTGTTCTCCGAGATGAGCGCGTCGAGCTGCTCGACCGCGACGGACCCTCGGTCGAGGACGACGCGCAGGTCGGGGTCGGCCTGCCGGAGCGCGTCTGCGACGTTCGCGAAGCCGGACACGCTGGTGCGGATGTCGTCGCCGCTCTTGACCTGCGTGTCGAGGACGATCCGTCCGTCGTCGATGAGACGGGTCGTCTCGGGGAGCGCCTCGGAGGCGGCCGTGGTCAGGGCGTCACCCGAGTCGATGAGTCGCTGCAGGTCGGAGCCGCCACCCTTGAACGCCTCGGCCAGCTCGTCGACCGTCGTCACGAGGTCGTCGCGCGGCACCGACGACACCGTGTCGTCCACGTGCTGGAGCAGCTGGTCGATGCGGAGCGGGAACGCGGTGCGCTCACGGGGGATGACGTCGCCGGCTGCCAGGTAGGGCGCCCGGGGCGTGCGGGGCTGGAGGTCGAGGTACTGCTCCCCCACCGCCGAGCGGTTCTCGACGACGGCCTTCGTGTCCTTGGGGACCTCGGTGCCACGGTCGAGGCGGGCGTCGACGACGACGCCGTCGCCCGACAGCCGCATCCCGTCGACCTTGCCGACGGTGACGCCCCGGTAGGTGACCTCGGCGCCGACGAAGATGCCACCCGACTGTGCGAGGTCGGCGGACACGACGTAGCTGCCGCCGGCGATCTTGTCGGTGAGACCGACGTAGTTGGCCGACAGGATCGCGACGAGGGTGATGGACAGCAGGGCGAAGGCGGCCAGCTGGAGCCGGACGGTGCGGGTGATCATCGGGAGCCTCCCGTGGGGAAGAGCGTGGACCACGACGCCGCGTCGGCCGTGCCGGCTCCGGAGCCGGGCCGGCCCGAGCCGAGCAGGCCGCCCGGCAGCGTCGTCGGCAGGGGCACTCCGGGCACCGACGGGACGGTGACGCTCGGGAGCGGGACCGAAGGCACCGGCACCGACGGCAGCGGCACGGAGGGGAGCGGGACGCCGGGGATGCCCGGCAGGTTCGGGAGCTTCCCGACGCCGAGGTTGCCGGCGATGGTGTCGAGGTTGGTGTCGAGGGTGGCCCAGAGGTTCGTGAAGTCACCCTTGATGGTGTTCTGGGCGTTGTTGGGGAAGGGGTAGGTCAGGAGCAGCTGGTAGCTCTTCGGCAGGTCGTCACCGGCCTTGTTGAGCTGGCGCAGGATCGGGCTCACGGCCCGGAGGTTGGCCTCGAGGTCGCTGCGCGACCCTCGGATCACCCGGGTGCCGACCTCGCCGAGGTCGCGCAGCGCCGTCAGCATCGCCGTCAGCTGCCGACGCTGGTCGGCGAGGATCTTCAGGCCCTTGGGCAGCTCGTCCAGAGCCGCGGCGATCTTGGCCTGGTTCCGGGCCAGGGTCGACGAGAGCCGGTCGATGCTGTCGATGGCCCGGACGATCTCGCCCTTCTGGGCGTCGAGCCCGCCGACGAACGTGTTGAGCTGCGTGACGAGGTCCTTCACGTCGCCGGTGCGCCCGCGGAGGGCGTTGTTGAGCTCGGCCTCGATGGTCTTCAGCTGTGCGACGCCACCACCGTTGAGCAGCAACGACATCGCGCCGAGGACCTCCTCGACCTCGGGGTTGCGGCTCGTGCGCGACAGCGGGATGCGGTCGCCCTGCCCGAGGCGGCCCTGGGCCGGCACGTCGGTGGGGGCGGCCAGCGCGACGTACTTCTCGCCGAGCAGCGAGGTCTGCTTGAGCTCGGCCGTGGCGTTGTCGGGCAGCACGACGTTGCCGGGGAGCCGCAGCCGGACCGTCGCGGTCCAGCCGGTCACCTGGATGTCCTCGACGGACCCCACGGTGACCTGGTTGACCTTGACCGACGACTGCGGCACGAGGTCGAGCACGTCGGCGAACTCTGCCGTGACCGTGTAGGAGTCGTCGCCGGTGCCGGCGCCACCCGGGAGCGGGAGGTCGTACGCGCTGCATCCCCCCAGAGCGAGGGAGGCCAGCACGACGACGGCGGAACGGCG
The DNA here is from genome assembly GCF_000383675.1 of Terracoccus sp. 273MFTsu3.1. Lineage (GTDB taxonomy): Bacteria > Actinomycetota > Actinomycetes > Actinomycetales > Dermatophilaceae > Terrabacter. Next base: position 803,579 of record NZ_KB911821.1, read on the forward strand.
TCGCGAACGGGAGCGGACGGCATACGTCATCGGGAGCCTCCGAGCAGTCCGCCGAGGGTCGGGTCGGCGCCACGCAGGTTGACGAGGCCACTCGACTGCGGGGTGCCTTGCAGCGCAGTGCCGCTCGGCAGCGACGGCAGGGTGGGCAGCTTCGGCAGCAGGGCCTTCTTGAGGGAGTCGCACAGCGTGGTGTTTCCCGTGTGCGTCGGGCCGGTCAGGATCGAGCACACGAGCAGCAGCGGGTCGTCGAGGCCCTTGGCGTTGTTGCGGGTGTCGAGGGTGCCGGTCTCGGGGTGGTAGGCGTTCTGGAGGTTCGACAGCGCGACCGGGGCGTTCTCGAGGAGCTGGGCCAGGGCCTGACGGTTCTTCGCGAAGGCGTTGGTGACGGTGACCGCGCGGTCGAGGTTGCTCTTGAGCAGCGCCCGGTTGTCGGAGACGAAGCCCGACACCTCGTCGACCGCGACCCCGAGGCTCTCGAGCGTCGCCTTGAGGTTCTCGCGCTCCTCGCTCAGCTGGGTCGCGACGGTCGCGAGGTCGGTGTTGAGCCGCCGCACCTGCGTGTTGTTCGTCGCAAGCATCGAGGTGAAGGACTGGAGGTTCTTCACGGTGCCGAAGAGGTCGTCGCGGCTGCCGGACAGGGTCGAGAGCGCGGTCGAGAGGTCGTGCACCGTGCCGTTGATCTTGTCGCCGTTGCCGTCGAGGTTGGCGGCAGAGGTGCGCAGCAGCTCGTTGAGGGCACCGTCCTTGTTGGCCCCGTCGGGACCGAGCGCCACCATGAGGTCGTCGAGGCTCTGCGACACCCGGTCGAGCTCGACCGGAACGGCCGTGCGCTCCAAGGGGATTCGCGTCCCGGCAGCAAGCGCCGGGCCCGCCTCGTAGACGGGGAGCAGCTGGACGTAGCGGTCCGACACGAGGGACGGCGCGACGATCGCGGCCTTGGCCGAGGCGGGGACGCGGTACTTGTCGTCGTAGCTGAAGGTGACGTGCACGTGGTCGCCCTCGGGGGTCACGGTGTCGACCTGGCCGACCTTGACCCCGAGGATGCGCACGTCGGACCCCGGGTAGAGCCCGACGGCGCGGGTGAAGTCGGCGCTGACCGACGTCTGGCCCTGGCGGGGCCAGAAGACGATGCCGGCCGCGACGAGCGCGACGACGACGAGGCCGGTGACGACCTTGCCGAGCACGGTGGCGGGGCCGTGGAGCCGGCCGAACGGCATACGGGATCTCTCGGGCGCGGGCATCAGCGACCACCTCCGGAGGCGCCGGGAAGGAGCAGGTCGGGCAGCTTCGTGCCGGGCAGGGCGAGCCCGGGTGTGCCGACGGGCACGACGAGGTTGGAGACCCACGTGTCGAACCAGCGTCCGGTGCCCAGCGTGTTGGCGTAGACCCGCGTGAACGGCGCCATCGCCTGGATCGTCTTCTGGAGGTCGGCGTCGTGCTTCTGGAGCATGGCGAGCGTCGTGTCGAGCTGGGCGAGGGCCGGCTTCAGCTGCGCCCGGTTGTCGCGCGCGAGGCCGGTCAGCTGCTTGGCGAGCGCCGACGTGTTGCGGAAGAGCGTGCGGATGTCGTCGCGACGCTTGACGAGCTCGACCATGAGCAGGTCGGCGTCCCGGATCAGCGTGCTGACCTGCTCGTTGCGGCTGCGGACGAGGCCGGTGACGCTGTTGGCCCGCTGGAGCAGCGAGCCGAGCTCGGCGTCGCGGCTCGCCACCGTGCGGGAGAGGCGTGAGAGGCCGTCGAGGGTGGCCTTGACGTACTGCGGGCTGTCCTTGAACTCCGTCGCGATGACCGTCAGGGACTTCGCGAGCTGGTCGGTGTCGATGCGCTCGGTCGTCGTCGTGAGGTCCTGGAAGGCGTTGATGACGTCGTAGGAGCTGACGGTGCGCGAGACGGGGATCTGCGCGTCGGCGTCGAGCTGCCCCTGGCCCTTGGGGTCGAGGGCCACGTACTTCTCACCGAGGATCGTCTTCATCCGGACCGAGGCACCGGTCTGCGGGCCGAAGGTCGCGTCCTCCGTGATGGTGAAGTCGACGCGGACGTGGCCGTCCTCGAGGTCGACACCGGTCACCTTGCCGACCTTGACGCCGGCGATGCGCACGTCGTCGTCGGGCTTGATGCCGCCGGCCTCCGTGAAGGCCGCGCTGTATGCCGTCCCGCCGCCGATGAGCGGCAGGCTGGAGGCGTTGAACGCCAGGTAGAGCAGGACCGCGATGACGAGCAGGCCGATCGCACCGATCGGGACCGGGTTGCGCTCTCGGAAAGGGATGCTCATGACTGGCACCTCGCTGACGAGACGTCGTAGGTGGGGCTCACGCCCGGGAGGATCGGGCTCTTGGTGTCGAACTTGCAGAGGTAGAAGTTGAACCACGACCCGTAGGTCGCCGTGCGCGTCAGCGTGGCGATGCGGCCCGGCGCGCCGGTGATGAAGTCCTCGAACTCCTTGACGTTGGCAGGCTTGTTGAGCGTCGTGGCCAGCGTGCGCAGCTGGGAGACGTCGTCCTTGATGAGCGGACGCGTCGAGACGAGCAGGTCGGCCGTCTCGGCCGAGAGCGTGTTGATCCCGGACAGCGACCGGCCGATCGTCTCGCGGTCGGCCGCGAGCCCGCTCGTGAAGCGCTGGAGCTGGTCGATGAGCGAGAGCAGCTGCTGGTCGTGGGCGTCGACGGTGCCGAGCACGGTGTTGAGGTTGTCGATGGTCCGGCCGATGACCGCGTCGCGGTCGGCGATGGCGGACGTGAGACTGGCCGTCTTGGCGAGCAGGGTGTTGACGTCGCCGCCCTCCCCCTGCAGCGTCTGGATGAGCAGGCCCGAGAGCTCGTTGACATCGCTCGGCGACAGCGCGGCGAAGAGCGGCTTGAAGCCGTTGAAGAGGACCGTGAGGTCGAGCGCGGGGTGGGTGCGCGAGAGCGGGATCGTCGAGCCGTCGGCGAGCGGGGCAGGGGCTCCGGTGCCCTGGCTCAGCGCGAGGTAGCGCTGGCCGACGAGGTTGCGGTACTTGACCGTCACCTCGGTGCCCTGGGTCAGCACCGAGCTCTTGAGCACCGAGAAGTCGATCTCGGCGGTGGCGCCCTCGGATGTCGCGTCGTGGGCGACCCGGACGTCGGTCACCTCGCCGACCCGGACGCCGGCGATGCGGACGTCCTGCCCGGCGATGACGCCCGTGGCGTCGGTGACGACGGCCGTGTAGGTCGCCTTGGAGCCGAGCTGGATGTTGGCGATCGTCAGCGCGAGGATGCTCGTCGCGAAGAGGGTCACCGCCGCGAAGACGATGAGCTTGATGAGTGAGCCCTTGACCTTCATCGGGTGCTCACCACCGTGCCACGCATCATCGGCCCGGCGAGCAGGGTCTGGATGCCGCTCGAGCCCCCGTCGGACGGCTGTCCGTCACGGTTGAGGAGGGCTCCGACGACGCGCTGCTCGTCGACCGTGCCGGCGCTGCCCGAGTCGGCGGCGGAGGCGTTGCCGAGGAGTGCCTGGGGCACGGCAGAGAAGGGCGTCCCGTCGCTCGCCGGCTGGGTGCCGTCGTCGAAGTGGTTGCCCGCGAAGGGGTTGGACTGTGAACCGTCGGGCGATGGAAGCCCGTAGCAGTGCGGACCCCGCTTGTCGTCCCAGCGCGGCTCCTCCCCCGGCTTGTACGCCTGCCGGGGAGGAACGACCTCGAGGGTGATGTGGAAGGTGCCACCCGCGAAGGCCGCGTTGGCGCGCGGGAGCCAGTTGACCAGGCCCGACGCCACGCACGGGTAGATCGGGGAGTACTCGGCAAGCAGCTGCAGCGTCGGCTTGCTGACCTGGCCGACCTGGATGATCCGCTGCTCGTTGTCGCGCAGGAAGCCGGCCGCCTCGTTGGCGAACCCCGCCGTACCGACGAGGAAGGCGGCGAGCTGCTGGTCCTTCTCGACGATGGTCTTGTTCGTGACACGGAGCGACTCGGTGAGGCGGAAGAAGTCGGGCGCGACGCCCGCGTAGAGGTCTGCGGTGTCGGCGAGCAGCGAGATGTCCTTCTGGATCGTCGGCATGCTGGGGTTGAGCGCCTTGAGGTAGCGGTCGACGAGCACGAGGTTGCGGCCGATCTGGTCACCGCGGCCGTCGAGGGTCGTCGACAGGGCGTTGAGGGTCGTGGCGAGCTTGGCCGGCTGCACGGTGCGCAGCAGCGGGTAGAGGTTGTCGAGGACCGTCTCGAGCTCGATCGACACCCGGCTGCGGTCCTGCGGGATGGTGTCCCCCGCCTCGATGGGCCGCGCGTTGGACGTCGCGGTGACGAGGTCGACGTAGCGCTCGCCGAAGAGCGTCTTGGGCAGCAGCCGGGCACTGACGTTGGACGGGATCTTGGCGACCTCGTCGGGCTGGAGCGCCAGCTCGAGACGCGCCCCCGTGGGAGTGGCCTCGACGTGGCGCACCTCGCCGACGAGCAGGCCACGCAGCTTGACGTCGGAGCTCTCCTGCAGCTGGCTGCCGAGGCGGTCGGTCTCGAGCGTGACCATGACGACGGGCGTGAAGCGCTTCTGGAAGGACGCGATGGCCAGGCCCACGAGCAGCGCCAGCACGAGGAGGAAGACGATGCCGTAGGCCTTGACGCCGATGCGCCACCGCGTCAGCTGGGTGATCGGGCCGGGGCTGGTGTCGCTCATCCGGCGATCCTCACGCTCGTCGTCGCGCCCCAGATGGCGAGGGAGAGGAAGAAGTCGACGATGTTGATGGCGACGATCGACGTGCGCACCGCGGTGCCGACGGCGACGCCGACCCCCGCCGGGCCGCCCGACGCGGTGTAGCCGTAGTAGCAGTGGATGAGGATGATGACGACTGCGAAGACCATGACCTTCGCGAACGACCAGAACACGTCACCCGGCGGCAGGAACAGGTGGAAGTAGTGGTCGTAGGTGCCTTCCGACTGCCCGAAGTACGCCGTCGAGATGAAGCGCGTCGCGGCATACGAGCTGAGCAGCCCGAGCACGTAGAGCGGGATGACGGCGATGAAGCCGGCGATCATGCGCGTCGTGACGAGGAACGGCAGCGACGGGATGCCCATGACCTCGAGCGCGTCGACCTCCTCCGAGATGCGCATGGCGCCGAGCTGGGCGGTGAAGCCGCAGCCGACCGTGGCCGCGAGCGCCAGCCCGGCGACGAGCGGCGCGATCTCCCGGGTGTTGAGGTAGGCCGAGAAGAAGCCCGTGAAGGCGCCGGTGCCGAGCTGCTCGAGCGAGGAGTAGCCCTGCAGGCCGACCTCGGTGCCGGTGAAGAAGGCGAGGAAGGCGATGACGCCCACCGTGCCGCCGATGACCGAGAGCGCACCGGTGCCGAGGGAGACCTCGGCGAGCAGCCGGATGACCTCCTTCTTGTACCGGCGAATGGTGCGTCCGCTCCACGCGAGGGAGCGCACGTAGAAGCGCATCTGCTCACCGAGCGAGTCGAGCGCGCGTGAGGGCCGGCTCGCGAGGTGGAGCAGCCGCTCCGAGCCCGGACGAGCCCGGTTCTGGGTCTTGGTCGCCATCGCCCTCTCCTCAGATCTTCTGCGGGACGACTTGGAAGTACACGGCCGTGATGACGAAGTTGACGACGAAGAGCAGCATGAACGTGATGACGACGCTCTGGTTCACCGCGTCGCCGACGCCCTTGGGGCCACCGCCTGCGTTGAGCCCCTTGAAGGCCGCGACGACAGCCGCGATGGCGCCGAAGATCAGGGCCTTGATCTCGGCGGTCCAGAGGTCGGGCAGCTGGGCCAGCGCCGTGAAGCTCGCGATGTAGGCGCCCGGGGTGCCGCCCTGGACGATGACGTTGAAGACGTAGCCGCCGACGACGCCGACGACGGACACGAGCCCGTTGAGCAGGAGCGCGACGAGCATCGAGGCGAGCACGCGCGGCACGACGAGGCGCTGGATCGGGCTGATGCCGAGCACCTCCATCGCGTCGATCTCCTCGCGGATCTTGCGCGACCCGAGGTCCGCGCAGATGGCCGAGCCACCGGCGCCCGCGATGAGCAGGGCCGTGACGATGGGGCTGGCCTCGCGCAGCACGGCGAGGACGCTCGCGGCGCCGGTGTAGGACTGGGCGCCGAGCTGACGGGTCAGGGTGCCGAGCTGGAGGGCGATGACCGCGCCGAACGGGATGGAGACGAGGGCGGTCGGCAGGATGGTGACGCTGGCGATGAACCACGCCTGCTGGATGAACTCCTTGACCTGGAAGGGGCGCTTCGGCATGGCCCGGAACACGTCGAGCGCGAGCGCGAAGAGCGAGCCGGACTGGCGCAGGGCGCCCGTGACGGGTGTGGCCACGTCAGCTCACCCCCGCCCGGACACCGGGGATGCCGGCGTTGCGCGACTCGAAGGACCCGGGGGGCGGGGTGATGCCGTTGTCGCGGCACCAGCCGCCGGCGGGCCGCTCGGCGCGACGCGGTTTGCCGTCGCTCGTCGGGAGCTGGAGCGCGATGGGCGGCAGGGGCGGCAGCTCCTGTCCGGACTCGGCCGCCAGCTCGTCGGCGTCCTTCTCCTCCGACATGCCGATCGGGCCGATCGTCTGCGCGTTGAGGAACTGCCGCACGACCGGCTCCTCCGAGCTGAGCAGCATCTCGCGCGGGCCGAACATCGCGAGGTGCTTGTGGTAGAGCAGGCCGATGTTGTCGGGCACCGTGCGGGCCGTGTTGATGTCGTGGGTGACGATGAGGAACGTCGCGTCGATCTGCGCGTTGAGGTCGACGAAGAGCTGGTTGATGTAGCTCGTGCGCACCGGGTCGAGTCCGGAGTCCGGCTCGTCGATGAGGAGGATCTCAGGGTCCAGCACGAGCGCCCTGGCGAGTCCGGCGCGCTTGCGCATGCCGCCGGAGATCTCTCCCGGGAGCTTGCCCTCGGCACCGGAGAGACCGACGAGGTCCATCTTCTCGGTCACGATGCGCCTGATCTCGGCCTCGGTCTTCTTCGTGTGCTCGCGCAGCGGGAAGGCGACGTTGTCGTAGAGGGTCATCGACCCGAACAGGGCGCCGTCCTGGAAGAGGACGCCGAAGAGCTTGCGCACCTCGTAGAGGTCGGCCTCGCGCAGGCGGGTCAGGTCACGTCCGTTGATGACGATCGACCCGGCATCCGGCTTGAGCAGGCCGACGAGCGTCTTGAGGAAGACGGACTTGCCGGTGCCCGAGGGCCCGAGCATGACCGAGATCTCTCCCGCGGGAAGCGTGAGGGTCACGTCCCGCCAGATCGTCTGCGAACCGAAGGTCTTGGTCAGACCTTGCACCGCGATCTCCACACCCATGTGGCATCCACCTATGTCTTCCTGGCCGTCTCGACTCGGCTACGGGGGAAACGAGGGCGCCGGGCGGAAGTTACGCGCCAGTCGGGTTCTTACCGCTCGGGCGGCTCACCCGCGGTTAACCTGTGCGAGTCATGTGGAGCCAGGAGGATGCATGCGCGCAGAACTGCGGCCGTCACAGGTCGCACCGGGGGCGGTGCTCGAGGTCGAGGGCAGCACGTACCGCGTGGTCGGCTCCGTCCGGTTCGACCTCGACGGCACCCGGTGGGGCGAGCACTGCATCACCTCGTCGGGCCCGCGGGAGTGGCTCTCGCTCCAGCCGCGCGGCGCCGGGTGCGTCATCCACTGGCGGACCCGGGACGACCTCTTCGGCGACCCGGACCAGGGCGGCATGAGTCTCGACGGTCGCGACTGGGCGCTGCTCGAGGCGGGGTCGCTCACCTACACGGCCGAGGGCGACACCGGTCTCGGCGTCCGGGGCACGTGCGAGTTCGTCGAGTTCGTCGCGACGGACTCACCCGAGGCCGTGCTCGTCTACGAGAGCTTCGACGGCGGCATGTGGGAGATCAGCGTCGGACGGCTCGCCGACCCGGCACAGGTGCGCAGCTACCGCGAGGTCTCCGGCGACTGACCTCGGTCGAGCGTGGCCGTGACGTCGTGGGTCACGGAGTCCCCGTCGACCCGCAGGGTGACCGCGGCGACGCGGTCGCCGCCTTCGAGGTCCACGAGGCGGGCGAGCACGTCGGCGATCCGGCCGAAGGTGTCGGGGCTGGGCACGGGTGCCTGGCCGTCGGCGTTGCCCGACAGCCCGGTGAGTCGGTGGTCTGCGTCCATCGTCAGGGCTGCGGTCATCCGCTGGACCGGCGCACCCCGCTGCTCCTCGACACCGCGACGCAGGGTCGTCGCCAGCTCGTCGAGCAGGTCGTCGAGCGGCGTGACGGGCGTATGCCGTCCGCTCGCCGCCGCGTCCGCCGTGACCGGCGGGGTCGGCGCGGAGGGCTCCATGGCGGGCTCGCTGACCGGCTCGTCGACCGGCCCGTCGACCGGCTCGTCGACCGGCTCGGGGACCGGCTCGGGGACGGGCGCCGCTGATGCCTCGGTCGCCGACTCCGTCGTGGCCCGCGGGGCGTGGCCCTCGCTGAGGAAGCCGATCGCGGCGAACTGGATCTTGGCGAAGTCGACCTCGGCGTCGCGGGCCAGCGAGTTGTCGATGACGTAGGCGAGGTTGACGGCGAGGTCGACCATGCCCGGGTGCAGCTGCTGGCCGACGAAGCGCGCACACAGCAGCAGCGCGTGCACGCGGACCATCGTCCGGCCCTTGCGGTCCTGCACCTGCTGCTCCGGCTCGACGCGACGCAGGTCGAACCCGTCATGGGGGTAGAAGTGCAGCGGGCGTTCGAGGACGAGCAACGAGTAGTCCGGCCGGTCGGAGCCCGGCATGAGCCGGTACAGCTCGCCGTTGAGCGGCAGCTGCCACTCCAGCTCGGGCGGAGCGGTGTCGAAGCGCGTCACGCACACGAGCGGCCCGTAGCGTCCCGTCGGGCTCGCGGCGTCGGTCGTCGGGGCGGAGGGCGCCGTCGGGCTCGAGGCGGCCGGCGCCGCTAGAGGGCTCGGTGCCGCAGCAGGGCTGGGCTCGACGGCGGGGTTGTGCGAATCGGCGGGCACCGCGGGCGCAGCGGCGTCGGCGGGCGGCGCCTGCTGGGCAGCGGTGTCCGCACGGTCGTCAGCAGCGGGCCTGAAGGTGCGCGACAGCCATCCCATGCGGGCAAACCTACCGGGGCCGGTCGACGGATCGGCGAGGCGTGGCGGCCCGACATCCCGTCCTCGGTTCGTCGCGGTGTCGGGGGCACGCACCGAGCACGCAGTGAGCCGGTGATCGAGCTCGCGCGGCTGGGCGCTGACCCGCGACCCGGCCGGACGGCATACGCCATCTCCTCGCCCGGGACGCGAGCCCCGGCCGGTCGTGGTTACGGTGGAGCGGTGACGACAGTGAGCAAGGACGCTCCCGACCTGCGCGCGCTCGAGGGGCTCGCCGAGTCCCTGACGACCGGTGCGTTGCTGACCGACCCCGACAGCGTCGCGGCCTACCGCTTCGACTACACGGCTGACGCCGGCGCCGGTATGCCGCTCGCCGTGGTCCGCGCGACGAGCGCGGCCGACGTCCAGGCCACCGTGCGCTGGGCCGGAGAGCACGAGGTCGCCGTCGTGCCCCGCGGTGCCGGCAGCGGGCTCTCGGGGGGCTCGAACGCCGTCGACGGCTGCATCGTGCTGAGCCTCGAGCGGATGCGCGCCGTCGAGATCGACCCGACCACGCGCACGGCGGTCGTCGAGGCCGGCGCCCTCAACGTGGAGGTCAAGCGGGCGGCCGCCGAGCACGGGCTATGGTACCCGCCCGACCCGTCGTCCTTCGAGATCTGCTCGATCGGCGGGAACGTCGCGACGAACGCGGGCGGCCTGTGCTGCGTCAAGTACGGCGTCACGACCGACTACGTGCTCGGTCTCGACGTCGTCCTCGCCGACGGGACGCTCGTGCACCTCGGTGGCCAGCGCGTCAAGGACACCGCGGGCCTCTCGCTCGTCAAGCTCTTCGTCGGCAGCGAGGGGACTCTGGGCGTCGTGACCCGAGCGACGCTGCGGCTCGTCCCGGCGCAGGCGCCGCCCGCCACCCTCGTCGCCACGTTCGGCACCGTCGAGGACGCGGCCCGGGTCGTCGTCGCCATCGGCAACACCCTCCGCGCGTCGATGATGGAGCTCATGGACCAGGCGTCGGTCAACGCCGTCGAGGACCACCGCAGCATGGGGCTCGACCGCGGGGCCGGCGCCATGCTCCTCGCGCAGTCCGACGCCCCCGGCGCGGCCCGCGGCGAGGAGATCGCGGTGATGGAGCGGCTGTGCCAGGACGGTGGCGCGCGCGAGTGCTTCACGACCACGGACGCCGCCGAGGGCGAGATGTTCGTCGCGGCCCGCAGAGCCGCCATCGTCGCCATCGAGCGGCGAGGCGCGATCATGCTCGAGGACGTCGGCGTGCCGGTGCCGCGCCTCCCCGACCTGCTGACCGGCATCGCCGACATCTCGCGCCGGTACGACCTCGAGATCCCCGTCGTGGCCCACGCCGGCGACGGCAACACGCACCCCGTCATCGTCTATCCGGCGGGCGACGCGGACGCCGGTTCCCGTGCGGCACAAGCCTTCTCGGAGGTCATGAGCCTCGCGATCGGTCTCGGCGGCACCATCACCGGCGAGCACGGCGTCGGCCGCCTCAAGCGCGCGGCGCTGCCCGAGCAGCTCGGGCCCGACGTCATGGCCCTCACCCACCGCATCAAGAACGCCCTCGACCCGCAGGGCATCCTCAACCCCGGAGCAGGATTCTGATGACCGCGACCCCGCCCGTCACCACCCGCCGCCCGATCGCCGACCGGCACCTCTTCGGCCCCGGACCGTGCAACCCCTACCCCGAGGCGACCCTCGCCCTCGCCGCACCCCTGCTCGGACACCTCGACCCCGACTTCCTCGCGATCATGGACGAGACGTGCGACCTGCTCCGGTACGCCTGGGGCACCGACAACCGCCGCACTCTCCCGCTCTCGGCGACCGGGTCGGCGGGCATGGAGGCCGCGTTCGTCAACACCGTCTCCCCCGGCGACGTCGTCGTCGTGGCCGTCAACGGGCTCTTCGGCGAGCGCATGGTCGACGTCGCGGGCCGCCACGGCGCCGAGGTCGTCCGGGTCGACCACGCGTGGGGCACGCCGGTCGACGCCGCACGCGTCGCTGCCGCCCATCCCTCCCCGAAGATCATCGCCGCGGTCCACGCGGAGACGTCCACCGGCGTCCGGTCGGACATCGCAGCGCTCGGCGCGGTCAAGGGCGATGCCCTCCTGCTCGTCGATGCCGTCACGAGCATCGGCGGCATCGAGCTGCGCGCCGACGACTGGGGCATCGACATCGGCTACGCGGGCACCCAGAAGTGCCTCGGCGTCGCCCCCGGGCTCGCGCCGTTCACCATCAGCGACCGTGCCTTCGAGCGCCGGGTCGAGAAGCCGTCGTCCTGGTACCTCGACCTCGGCCTGCTCGGCGGTTACGTCGGCGAGGCTTCCGGCTCCGGCAAGCGCACCTACCACCACACGGCCCCGACCGCGATGGTCGCGAGCCTCCACGCCGGCCTGCAGCGCATCGCCGACGAGGGCCTCGAGAAGGTCTGGGACCGCCACGCCGAGGCCGGCCGCCTCCTGCAGGACGGCCTCGAGGAGATGGGCCTGTCCCTCTTCGCCGCCGACGGTGCCCGGCTCCCGGAGCTGACGACCGTCCGCGTCCCCGACGGTGTCGACTCGGCCGCCGTGCGCGCCTACCTGCTCGAGCGCCACAACCTCGAGATCGGCGCCGGCGTGGGCGAGTTCGCAGCCACCGTCTGGCGCATCGGCCTGATGGGCCACAACGCCAGACCCGACCGCGTCGCCCTCGTCCTCGCCGCCCTCAAGGACGCCCTGACCCACACCGCCTGACCGCGGGGCCGCCACGCCCCGCCACGCAGGGAGCGGGGCGTGGCGGTGGTCGCGGCATCGGCGGCGGGCGCTGACGCTGGGAGCGAGCGTGCCGGCATACGCCCGCCGACGCTCCACGCCGCGAGCGCCGGTACGCCCCGCGCCCCCGGGTCACGACGACCACCGCGCCCGGGCATGCGAAAGGCGGGCCCGACCTGATGGTCGGACCCGCCTTCGCGGTAGAGCAGTGATCCCGGCAGAGCCGGGTCAGATCACTTGAGCTCGACGGTCGCGCCGGCGCCCTCGAGCTGCTCCTTGGCCTTCTCGGCCGCAGCCTTGTCGACACCCTCGAGGACGGGCTTGGGGGCGCCGTCAACGAGGTCCTTGGCCTCCTTGAGGCCGAGGCTCGTGAGCGCGCGGACCTCCTTGATGACCTGGATCTTCTTCTCGCCCGCGGCGGTGAGAACGACGTCGAACGAGTCCTTCTCCTCCTCCTCGACGGCGGCAGCGCCGCCACCGGCAGCGGCGGCAACCGCGGCAACGGGGGCAGCAGCGGTGACCTCGAAGGTCTCCTCGAACTGCTTCACGAACTCGGAGAGCTCGATGAGGGTCATCTCCTTGAAAGCGTCAAGGAGCTCGTCGGTGCTGAGCTTCGCCATGGTGGCTTCCTTCCTAGATATTGCCGTGAGTGGCGTGTTGTTGAATCGAGCTGCTGCGCAGGAGCGCAATCAGCTCTCGTCGCCACCCTCGGCGACGTCGGTGGTTGCCTCGTCGGCGGCAGCCGGCGTGGCGGGACCCTGCGCCTCGACCTTCTGGCGCAGGGCGTCGACCACGCGGGCCGTCTGCGACAGAGGAGCGACGAAGAGGTAGGCGGCCTTGTTGAGGGAGCCCTTCATGGCGCCCGCAAGCTTGGCCAGGAGAACCTCGCGGGACTCGAGGTCCGCGAGCTTCGTGATCTCCTCGGGGGACAAGGTCTTGCCGTCGAGGACGCCAGCCTTGATCACGAGGAGGGGGTGTGCCTTGGCGAAGTCACGCAGACCCTTGGCCGCCTCGACCGGGTCACCGGTGATGAAGGCGATGGCCGACGGGCCCTGGAGGTGACCGTCGAAGGCCGTGATACCGGCCTCCTTGGCGGCGCGCTCCGTGAGCGTGTTCTTGACCACGGCGTAGGTGGCGTGTTCCCGGATCGAGGTGCGCAGCTGCGAGAGCTGGGCCACGGTCAGACCGCGGTACTCGGTGAGAACGGCCGCACCGGACTCACGGAACTTGTCCGCGATCTCGGCAATGGCAGCCGTCTTCTCGGAGTTCGCCATCTGGGCCTCCTTCCCTTGCGTGGTGCCGCCCGTCGAAGGGGCCCGGAGGGCCTGCACGAAAAGAGCCCCGGCGCAGGGCGCTCGGGGCTCGCAGCGGCATACTCGAGGTATGCCGTGAGGCTGAGTGTCCTGCGCTGGCTGCCCGCATCGTGCGGAACCTTCGGGAGATCGTGGTTGCCCACGCCCTCCAACCGGCGGTCATTGGTCGTGGACCACAGTACGGGCTGGACCGCTGCGGACCAAATCGAGCCCGCGACCCGTCGGCGGGTCCGACGCACGATCCCCCACCACACGGGGTACGTGACCTAGCGTGACCCTCATGGCGAGTGGCAGCGCAGTCCGCCGCCCGACCCCGTCAGAGCGGCAGGCGATCCGTCGCCGCCGAACGGGGGCGGGCCTGGCCGTCGTGCTGTGCGTGGCCGCGGACCTCTGGGTCGTGACGTCGGCCGGCGCCGACGAGCCGGTCCCCGAGGGCGCGGTCTCACGCGCCGCGCGGGTCTCCATGACGGCCGGGACGGCACCCGCGGTCCCGATCGACCAGGTCGAGCGCATACCCGAGGCCGCGACCGACTCGCAGGTCGACGGGTCCTCCTCGACGAGTGCGACGGGCACCACGGGCTCGACGAGCTCGACGAGCTCGAACGGCGCGACGGCCGCGGGCAAGAACGACGGCAAGGACGACAAGGGTGCGGTCATCCAGGCCGGGTCCGGCCGGTTCACGGTCGTGGCCATGCCGGCGGCCGCCCTGCGCCCGGCGCCCACGAGCGGCCGCACGGTGCGCTACACCGTGGAGCTCGAAGGTGGTCTCGACATCAAGGCCGCGGACCTCGCGACGACGGTGGGGAGCGTGCTGACCGACCCGCGGGGCTGGCAGGTCAAGGACGGCGTCCGCTTCGTCAACGTCTCCCCGGCTGCGGCCGCCAAGGGTGCCCCCGTCGACCTGCGCATCACGCTCGCGAGCCCCGACACGACCGACAGGCTCTGCGCACCGCTGCAGACCCGGGGCCAGGTCAGCTGCCACAACTCCGGGCGGGTCGTGCTCAACCTGCGCCGGTGGGTCCTCGGCGCGCAGGCCTACGGCAGCGACATCGCCGGCTACCGCACCTATCTCGTCAACCACGAGGTCGGCCACGGCATCGGTCACGCGCACGCCTACTGCGGCGGGCCGGGCAAGGTGGCCCCGGTCATGATGCAGCAGACGTACGGCCTCAAGGGCTGCACGGCGTGGCCCTGGCCGACTCCCGAGCCGGCCTGACCTCCGTCCGCGCCGCCGGCATACGCCCTCTCCGCTCGTGACGAGGCCGCGATCGGCGATGCGACCGCGGCCTCGTCACGAGTAGTGCCGCGTCAGAGCAGCGAGCTCGCGGAGTAGCCGACCCGGACGACGGAGCCCGTCGGCAGCGAGCCGAGCACACGGTCGGTGACGACCTCGATCATGACGACCTCGACCGACTTCGCGGTGCGGGTCACCTTGTGCAGGGTGACGCGGCCGAGCCCCGGCACGGTGACGACCGTGTTGGGCTTGACCGCCGAGGTGACGGACGGCAGGCCCGTGATGCGCAGCCCGACGAACCGCGAGGTGTCGGTGGTCACGGGGGTCGCGCCGGCAGTCGGCTGGGACGCTGAGGTCTCGGCGACGATGGTGTCGGCGCTGATGAGGCTGTTCAGCACGCGAGGCGCACCGATGGTGTTCGTGACCTGGCTGCGACGCGACGTGGCCGTGATGGTGGAGAGGACGTCAGTCGTCGTCGTCCCGGTCGACACGACCCCCGGCACCCCTGCGGTGGCCACGGTCGCGCGCCCCGAGCCTCCGGTGCACGGTGGGTACGCGAGAGCCGTCCGGCTCGAGGACACGGCGCCGTTGGCGAGGTTGGCCGACGTCGCGTAGCCCATGCCGGAGACGAGCCCGACCACCGGTCGGGAGAGGGAGGTGTTGGCGACTCCGACGTCGATGCGTGACCCGACCGGGAGGCCGAGGGAGTTCTGGGCCGTGATGACGACCCGCATGGCGGTCGTGCCGACCCGCCAGTCGTTGCCGGAGAACGCCTTGGTCTGCGTGTTGAGGTAGACCGTGGCGAGCGCGGCCCCCGCCGACGTCCGCAGCGCGATCGCCGAGTTCGGAGCCGGGTTCGCGTTGACGGCACGGCCGCCGATCGTGAGGCCGATCCGCTCGGCGCGGTTGCCGCCGCTGTAGACGCCTGACGTGCTCAACGTCGCCGTGCTCGCTCCGGTGACGGCATCGGCCCGGACGAGCCCGCCGAGCAGGTTGACCGCCCCGGTGGTCGCCGTGGCGCGGCTGATCTTGTAGGTCGTGGTCGTCGAGGTCGCGGCCGAGGTGCGCGTCGCCCCCACCGAGCCGGCCGCCGGGACGGTGACGGCTGCCGTGGAGCCCGTGGCCGTCCTGCCGAAGGCCGTCGTGCAGCCGATGGAGGCGAGGGCCGTGGGCCCGGAGCGCACGACGCCCCCGACCACGATGTAGGTGCCGTACGCGGAGGCCGAGACGCCGGTAGCGGGAGCTGCTGCGGATGCCGGTGCGGCACCGAGGGGCGCGGCCATCGTGGAGATGGCCGCTGCCGCGAGGATCGCCGTGAGTTTCCTGTTCATGGTGGTGCTCCTGTCATCGATGCCCTGCTCATCGATCCCCTGACCGATGTACTCACTTCAACGACACGAACTCTCGGCGTGTTATGGGTCGGATGCGTCAATCGCAAGGTTTGTGTGGTATTGCGACACTTGTCATTTCAAGCACCTGCCGGCACCCGGCACACGCGTGAGGTCGGCCCCCGTCGGGGACCGACCTCACGCGTCTCGTGGTTTCTCGTCAGGTCAGCGCGGGTGGACGACCATCGCCGAGCCGCCGCCACGACGCGTCGTCTCCGCGGCCGCCTCGAACAGGCCCCCGCGCAGGCTGCGGATCGCGGTCACCGCACCGATCTCGTTGGGCGTGCCGGCCGAGGCGAGCTGGTGCCCCACCGCCGTGAGGGCTGCGCCCGTGGGACCGTTCAGGATCGCCGGCTCCGCGCCCTCGCTGGCGCCGTTGCGCGAGCTGAGGCGAGGCGCCGCGATGGCGTCGACGAGCGACAGGTCGCGGTCGAGGTAGCCGAGGATCGTCTGCGACACCGACGTGATGATCGTGGCGCCGCCCGGCGAACCCACCGCGAGGAAGGGCTTGCCGCCGTCGAGCAGGATCGTCGGGCTCATCGACGACCGCGGACGCTTGCCCGGGCCGGGCAGGTTCGGGTCGGGCACGTCTGCGTTCAGCGGCGTGAAGTTGAAGTCGGTGAGCTCGTTGTTGAGCAGGAACCCGTACCCCGGGACCGTGATGCCGGAGCCACCGGTCTGCTCGATGGTGAGGGTGTAGGACGCGACGTTGCCCCAGCGATCGGTGGCCGTCAGGTGCGTCGTCGACTGCCCCTCGTAGGGCTCGCTCTGCGCGACCGTACCGGGCGCGCAGGAGGTGTAGGAACCGTCGGGCGAGCCGAACGGGATCGGACGGGCCTGAGCCTTCATCGGGTCGAAGAGGCAGGCGCGCTCCGCGGCGAAGGCCGGGTCGGTCAGCTCCTTGACCGGCACGCCCGGGACGTCACCGACCCAGCGGTTGCGGTCGGCGAAGGCCGTCGCCGACGCCTCCGAGAACCGGTGCAGGTAGTCGACGTCGGACAGGGCGGACGTGGCGACGCCCGTGCGGTCCTCGTAGGCCTGGATGAGGTTGAGGATCTCGGCCACAGCGATACCGCCCGAGCTCGGGACCGGCATGCCGTAGACGTCGTAGCCCTTGTACTGCGAGTGGATCGGCGCCTTCGTCAGCGCACGGTAGGCCCGCAGGTCGGCCGTCGTCATCTGGCCGCCCCTGACCGAGGACCCCGCCTTGGTGTGCGGCGCCCGGGACTCGGCGACGATCGCCCGTCCCAGCGTGCCGGCATACAGCGCCTCGGTGCCCTGGGTGCGCAGCGTCCGGTACGCCCGGGCCATGTCGGGGTTGGTGAAGACGGAGCCGACGGCCGGGGCCTGACCGCCGCGGAGGAACACCTTGGCCGTCTCGGGGAACACCGAGAAGCGGGCGGCGTTGGCCGCCGTCTGGTCGGCGAACGTCTGGTCGACGACGAAGCCCTGGGCGGCGAGCCGCTCGGCCGGCTTGAGCGCCGCGTTGAGCGACAGGGTGCCGTAGTCGCGCAGCGCCTTGGCCCACAGCGCCGGCGTACCGGGCACGCCGATCGACAGCCCCGAGTTCACGACCGTGTTGAAGTCCATCGCCTTGCCCGTGGCCGGGTCGGTGAACGTCTTCTCGGTGAAGGTCGCGGGCGCCGTCTCGCGGCCGTCGATGGTCGAGACCTTCCGGCTGCGGGCGTCGTAGTAGACGAGGAAGCCACCACCGCCGATGCCGGCGCTGTAGGGCTCCGTGACGCCGAGGGCCGCGGCCGTCGCGACAGCGGCGTCGGCCGCGTTGCCACCCCGGGCCAGCACGTCGATGCCGACCTGCGAGGCATCACGGTCGACCGAGCTGACGGCGCCTCCGGAGCCGGTCATGACCGGGACCTTGGGCAGCGTGGTGGGCCGCCCGTGCCAGCCTCGGTCGGACGTTGCGGAGGCTGGAGCCACTGATGGCTGGGCGCCGGCCGTGGCCGGCAACAGGGACAGAGGGAGCCCGACGACGAGAGCGCCGAGGACCCATCGGGAACGTGTCGTGGTGCGTGCGCTGTGACGACTCATCTTTCGACCGTACCCGCGCAAACGCCCCAGATCGCGCCGAGAACCTGCCGATCCGAAGTCCGGGACGGGCGTGACCACGAGGCCACTCGACTGGGACGGAGCGGAGCGCTCCCTCGACTGGGACGGGGCGCTCACTCGAGTGGGACGGGGCGCTCACTCGAGTGTGAGCGAGTGGCGTCGGCGGTCGGGGGCGGCATCGGCGACGGGCACCGTGCCCCGGGAAGCGAGCGTGCCGGCATATGCCCGTCGACGCTCCACGCCGCTCCCGGCCGTCGGCGACGGGAGCGGGCCACGGCCCGAGCAATACCCGGGCAGTAGCCGGCGCGGGTCGCGCCCGGGCCGGCCACGACGCGCGAGAGCCCGCCGCCCACGAGGGGTGACGGGCTCTCGGACTGCTGGGTCAGGCGATCAGGCCTGCTCCTCCTCGGCGAGGAGGTTGCGCGTCTTGGAGAAGTCGAGCGGGATGCCCGGGCCCATCGTCGTGGAGACGGTGGCCTTCTCGATGTAGCGGCCCTTGGAGCTGGCCGGCTTCAGACGCAGGATCTCCTCGAGGGCAGCCGCGTAGTTCTCGACGAGCTTCGTCTCGTCGAAGGAGGCCTTGCCGATGATGAAGTGGAGGTTCGCGTGCTTGTCGACGCGGAACTCGATCTTGCCGCCCTTGATGTCGGCGACGGCCTTGGCGACGTCCATCGTCACGGTGCCGGTCTTCGGGTTCGGCATGAGGCCACGCGGGCCGAGGACCTTGCCGAGACGACCGACCTTGCCCATGAGGTCAGGCGTGGCGACGACGGCGTCGAAGTCGAGCCAGCCACCCTGGACCTTCTCGAGCAGGTCGTCGGAGCCGACGTGGTCGGCGCCGGCCTCACGGGCGGCCTCGGCCTTGTCGCCGTTGGCGAAGACGAGGACGCGGGCGGTCTTGCCCGTGCCGTGCGGCAGGTTGACCGTGCCGCGGACGGCCTGGTCGGCCTTGCGGGGGTCGACGCCGAGACGCATGGCGACCTCGACGGTCTCGTCGTACTTGGCCTTGGCGGTCTGCTTGGCGACGCGGACGGCCTCGAGCGGGGCGTAGACCTTGCCGGGCGTGATGAGCTCGGCGGCTGCGCGGTAGTTCTTGCTGCGCTTCATGGTGCTCCTGCTTTCTTCGTGGAGTCGTGGTGCGACCGTGCGCTGGTCTCCCACGGGGCCTCACGGCCGTATGCCGTGTGGCCCGGTTCGGGGGTGCCCGCCCTCACGCGGAGGGCGGGCGTCCCGACGTCTGGTGGACCCGGGCTCGTCAGAGCTCGGTGTCGATGCCCATCGAGCGGGCGGTGCCGGCGATGATGCGCGCCGCCATCTCCTCGTCGTGGGCGTTGAGGTCTTCCATCTTCTGACGGGCGATCTCGAAGACCTGGTCGCGCGAGAGCTTGGCGACCTTGGTCTTGTGCGGCTCGCCCGAGCCCTTGGCGACGCCGGCGGCCTTCTTGATGAGCTCGGCGGCCGGCGGGGTCTTCGTCACGAAGGTGAACGAGCGGTCCTCGTAGACCGTGATCTCGACCGGGATGACGTTGCCGCGCTGGGACTCCGTCGCGGCGTTGTACGCCTTGACGAACTCCATGATGTTGACGCCGTGCTGACCGAGGGCGGGGCCGACGGGCGGGGCGGGGGTGGCCTGGCCGGCCTGGATCTGCAGCTTGATGAAGCCGGAGACCTTCTTCTTGGGGGGCATGGGTGCCTACCTTCTGTATTGCTGGGCCGACGCCTTGGGCGATGACCCGGTTGCATGTCCTCGTGCGGTCAGCCGCACGAGGTCGTACGACCCTCGATCAGATCTTGGCGACCTGGGCGAAGGAGAGCTCGACCGGGGTCTCCCGGCCGAAGATGGAGACGAGCACCTTGAGCTTCTGGGTGTCGGGGTTGATCTCGGAGATCGTCGCGGGGAGGGTCTCGAAGGGGCCCTCCATGACGGTGACGGACTCGCCGACCTCGAAGTCGACGACCCGCACGTCCTTGCCGGCGCTCGAGCTCGTCGACGCGCCGGAGCCGTCGGCGGCCGCAGCGGCCTCGAAGTTCGGGGCGAGCATCGTGAAGACCTCGTCGATCGACAGCGGCACCGGCTGGTGGGCGTTGCCGACGAACCCGGTGACGCCGGGCGTGTGGCGCACGGCGCCCCAGCTCTCGTCGGTGAGGTCCATGCGGACGAGGACGTAACCGGGCATCCGGACGCGACGGACCTGCTTCTTCTGGCCGTTCTTGATCTCGGTGACTTCCTCCATGGGGACCTCGATCTCGAAGATGAAGTCCTCCATGTTGAGGGTCTGGATGCGCGTCTCGAGGTTGGCCTTCACGCGGTTCTCGTAGCCGGCGTAGGAGTGGATGACGTACCAGTCACCGAACCGCGTGCGCAGGTCGGCCTTGAAGTCGGCGACGGGGTCGCCGCTGCCCTGGGCCACCGGCTCGTCGTCCTCGGACGTCTCGTCGGCGGACTCGGCGGACTCGGCGGTCTCGTCGTCGGCCGACTCGGCCTCGTCGACGGTGTCGAGGTCGGTGGCGTCGTCCTCAGCACCCGACTCGACGTCGGAGGCCGAGAGGTCGTCGGTCTCGACCGCGGGGTCGACGACGTCGCTCTCGGTGCTCTCGCCGTTCGGGGCGCCCTCGTGGGCGAACTGCTCGGACACGCTCTGACCTACTTCCTTGCTCGTGGACCGGCCGTGACGGCCGGCGGTGACATCCCGTGAGGGGGCCGGTGGCTCGTGCCTCAGGTGGCCGACCCGGTGAAGACCCAGGAGATCAGCCGGCTCAGACCGAAGTCGAGCGCTGACACGAGCGCCATCATGATCACGACGAACACGACCACGACGGTCGTGTAGCGCACGAGTTCAGGACCCGTCGGCCGCACGACCTTGCGCAGCTCGTCGAGGATCTGGCGCACGAAGAGGCTGATCGCGCCGAAGAGGCGCGATACGGGGTTGCCGCCGCGAGCCTTGTCGGCACGGCCGGACCCGCGCTTGGCGCTCGTCTCCGTCACGATTCCTTCTTTCTGCCTGGGTGTCGGCCCGCGGGCGCCGCACCCGGACCGTGGAGTCCCACGTCAGGGCAGAAGCCGCGTGCCGCCTTGCACGACGACCACATCACTGGGCTGCGCAGGGCAAGAGGGACTCGAACCCCCAACCGCTGGTTTTGGAGACCAGTGCTCTACCAATTGAGCTATTGCCCTTCGCCGGGGACGTTGGGTGTCCACGGCGGAACGGCATGCGTCAGCATGGCCAGCGAAGCCGTCCGAGGGACGATCATACGGGACGGATGCGCCACAACGCGAACCGACCCGAAACCCCTTCCGCGGCTCTCCCGCGACACCCGTCCGGCGCCCGCCGGACACCCTCCGGGCACCTGCCGCGCCGGCGGCGGCAACGGGGCGACCCGGCATACGGACTCGGCCGCCCGACCCCGGCGTCGCAGTGGCAGGATCGAGAGGTGACGAACCCGCGCACCCCCCTCGCGTCCCTGTCCGACGACGACCTGGCCGGCTTCCTCGCCGAGCAGCGTGAAGCCTACGCGGCCCTGCAGACCCGCGGCCTCAGGCTCGACCTGACGCGGGGCAAGCCGTCCGCCGCGCAGCTCGACCTCTCCGACGACCTCCTGCGCCTGCCCACCACGACAAAGGACCGCGCCGGGGTCGACGTGCGCAACTACGGCGGACTCGAGGGCCTCGCCGAGCTGCGGGAGCTCTTCGCCGAGCTGCTCTGGGTCGAGCCGGCCCAGGTCATCGCCGGCGGCAACTCGAGCCTGACGATGATGTACAGCACCATCGTCGACTTCCTGCTCTTCGGCGGCGTCGACTCTCCCCGGCCCTGGAGCCAGGAGGAGACGGTCCGCTTCATCTGCCCCGTGCCCGGCTACGACCGGCACTTCTCCATGCTCGCGTCGTTCGGCATCGAGATGGTCACCGTCGAGATGCACGAGGACGGGCCGGACATCGCCGCCGTCGAGGCGCTCGTCAAGGACGACCCGAGCGTCAAGGGCATCTGGATCGTCCCGACGTACGCCAACCCGACCGGCGCGGTCGTGTCGCAGGCGATCGCCGCCCGCCTCGCCGCCATGCCGACCGCGGCGCCCGACTTCACGATCTTCTGGGACAACGCCTACGCCTTCCACCACCTCACCGAGGACGAGGCCAAGAGCGCCGACATCCTCAGCCTCGCCGCGGCCTCCGGGCACCCGAACCGGCCGATCATGTTCGCGTCGACCTCGAAGATCACCTTCGCCGGCGCCGGCGTGGCCGTCCTCGCTGCGAGCGAGGCCAACGTCAAGTGGTACCTCGGCCACCTCGCGATGGGCTCGATCGGCCCCGACAAGGTCAACCACCTGCGCCACGTCGAGTTCTTCCACGACGCCGACGGCGTGCGAGCCCACATGCGCAAGCACCGCGAGATCATCGCGCCGAAGTTCGCTGCGGTCGACGAGGCCCTGACGAGCGGCCTCGCCGGGCTCGGGGTCGCCGAGTGGAGCCACCCGACCGGCGGCTACTTCGTCAACCTCGACGTGCTCGACGGCACGGCGTCGCGGGTCGTCGCGCTGGCCAAGGAGGCCGGCATCGCGCTGACCCCCGCGGGCGCGTCCTTCCCGCTCGGCCACGACCCGCGCGACCGCAACATCCGCCTCGCCCCGACCTTCCCCGTGCTCGACGAGGTGCGCACGGCCATGGCCGGCGTCGCGACGTGCGTCGCCCTCGCCGCGGCCGAGAAGCTGACGCAGGACCGGGCCACGGGGGTAGGGGCAGAGGGCGACGGCGCGACGCCGTCGGCCGGGGACGCCACGAGCCCCTCGCACACCGCCAGCGAAGGAGCCTCGCGATGAGCGACCAGGATCCCAACGAGACCATCGACGACGACCTGACGACGTACAGCGTCGACGACGAGGACCAGCTCCAGCCCGAGGACACCCTCGACGACGGCGACCTCGAGGACGTGCTCGACCGCGGCTACTCGCCCAACGACCGGCCCCAGGGCGTCACCGCCCACGGCACGACCGCCTACGAGGAGTCCGTCGACGAGACCATCGACGAGCGTATCCGCCAGGAGGTGCCAGACCCCGACTCCGCCTACGGCGCACCCGACAACGAGAGCGGCCTCGACGGCGACCGAGTCGGTGGCGACGACCCCGACGCCATCGACGCCGAGGACGACTGGCTCGGCGACCACGAGGTGGGCGACGCCCGCGCCGGTCGCCTCGTGGCCGACGACGAGGGCGCGCACGACGACGACGAGAAGCAGGCCTGGGCCAGCGACGTCGGCGTCGACGGGGCCGGCGCGTCGGCCGAGGAGGCCGCGATGCACATCGTCGACGAGATCGCCGACGAGCCCGAGGACGACTGACCCCGCTGGCAGTCCCCGCCCCGCCCACCCCCGCCGACCCCGCCCGTTTCGCGCGCTCGGACCATGAGCGCGCGAAGCGGGGAGTCGGCGCGTGACATGTCCCGCGCCCGGACCCAGGAGCGCGCGCTCGCACCATGAGCGCGCGAAACGAGAGCAGCCGGGTGAGAGACTGGCGCGCATGACGCGTGCGGTGCAGGACCTGCCCAAGGCCCACCTGCATCTGCACTTCACGGGCTCGATGCGCATCGACACGGTGCGAGACCTCGCGGCCCGGCACGGCATCCGCCTGCCCGACGCCCTCGTGACGGGCTGGCCGCCCCGTCTCGCCCGGGCGACCGATGAACGCGGCTGGTTCCGCTTCCAGCGCCTCTACGACGCCGCCCGGGCCTGCGTGCGCGGCGAGGACGACATGCGCCGGATCGTGCGCGAGGCTGCGGCCGACGACGCGGCCGAGGGGTCGCGCTGGCTCGAGATCCAGGTCGACCCGACGTCGTACGCCCCCTTCGTCGGAGGCATCACGCCCGCGCTCGAGATCGTGCTCGACGAGGCTCGGGCCGTGTCGGCCGTCGGGGACATCGGGGTCGGCGTCGTCGTCGCGGCCAGCCGCATGCGCCACCCCCTCGAGGCCCGCACGCTCGCTCGCCTCGCCGCGCACCACGCGGGCGAGGAGGCCGGCGACGTCGTCGGCTTCGGCCTGTCCAACGACGAGCGGCGCGGGGCGGTCGCCGACTTCGCGCCGGCCTTCGCCATCGCCCGGCGGGCCGGTCTGGCCCTCGTGCCGCACGGCGGCGAGCTCCTCGGCGCCCAGTCCGTCATGGAGACGCTCGAGCACCTCGACCCCGACCGCATCGGGCACGGCGTGCGGAGCGTCGAGGACCCCCAGGTGCTCGACGCCGTCGCCGAGGCCGGGGTGACGCTCGAGGTGTGCCCGGGCAGCAACGTCGCCCTCGGGGTCTACGCCGACCCGAGCGACGTACCGCTGCGCCGGATCGTCGAGGCCGGCATCCCCGTGGCACTGGGCGCGGACGACCCGCTCCTCTTCGGCTCCCGCCTGGCCGCGCAGTACGCCGCGGCCCGTGAGCTCGGCTTCGACGACGAGGGACTCGCCGCGCTCGCCCGCGGCTCCCTCGAGGGCAGCCGGATGCCCGAGCGCCTGCGCAAGGCCGCGCTCGCCGACGTGGACGCCTGGCTCGTCGGTCCGGCGTGACACCGACCACACGCCGGACCGGGTCGTAACCGGTCATAACGGGCCGCTCCCCACGGAGCCGACCTCGTCGCGCACCCCCACCGGGTTTGCTCAGGATCGGTGCGCCCGGTCATGCTGGTCGGGAGATGAAGACTTCTGCCCCCGCCACCACCCGCCCATCGACCGCCTCCGGCGCCCGTCTGCGACGACTCGCCGTGGTCGGTCTCGTCGCCCCCGTCGTCGCGCTCGCGGCGTGCAGCGGGGAGTCGCCCGTGACCGCCGACCCGACGGCCCCGGCCGCCACGACCCCGGCCGCCACGAGCACGTCGACGACGTCCACCACGACCGCACCGCCCACGACGGCCGCACCGACGACCGCCGCCCCGGTGAAGTACTCGACGCGCACCATCAAGGCCGTCATCAAGGACCCCCAGCTGGGCCACACGATCACGGCCCTGCGCATCTCGCGCGGCCTGCCGTTCCCGAAGAACCAGCCCGTCGGGGCCGAGGCCTTCGAGATCGTCGGGGTCAAGGTCGAGTTCGCCGCGGGCTCGCGCTACTCCGCCGCGCTCGACCCGAAGATGCTGACGCTCATCGCGACGAACCCCAAGCAGAACGTCGCGCCGACGGCCGAGTTCGGCAAGGCGTACAAGGCCGACCCGCTGCTGACGACGAAGCGCGACGACCGCGACCGCGGCTGGGTCTTCTTCAAGGTCGACAAGGGCACGTCGACGGCCCTGCGACTGGCCTTCAACCGACCGGCCTACGCCGTCAGCACGACGGACAAGAGCATCCCGGCCAAGACCTTCTCCGTCGTCCTGACGAAGTAGTCGCCGAGTCCGGTCTGACGCGAAAGGCCCCGGTTCCCAACGGAACCGGGGCCTTTGCCAGTCTGACGGGCACTCGGGGAACCGGCGTCAGAGCTGGTCGCCCACGATGACCGGCTCGTTGACGAGCGTCACGCCGAAGGTGTCGCGCACCCCGTCGCGCACCTGCCGGGCGAGGGCGAGGACGTCGGCGGTCGTCGCGCCGCCCCGGTTGGTCACGGCGAGGGTGTGCTTCGTGGACAGCGCCGCCGGCGCCGGCAGGCCGAAGCCCTTGGTGAACCCGGCGTGGTCGATGAGCCAGGCGGCGCTCGTCTTGACCCGGCCGTCGGGCTCGGGGAAGCGCGGAGGCGTCGGCCCCTCCCACCCGAGCCGCTCGCCCACCCGCTCGACGAGGTCGTCGAACTCGTGCCGGCTGAGGATCGGGTTGGTGAAGAACGACCCGCACGACCACGTGTCGGGGTCGGCGTCGTCGAGCACCATGCCACGGGACCGGCGCTGCTCGAGGACGGCCTCACGGGCGTCCTGGAGGGGCACGCGCGTGCCGAGCTCGACCCCGAGACCCTTCGCCAGGGCGGCATACGCCACCGGGCGGCTGAGGTCGGCGAGCTCGAACTGGAACACGACGTCGAGCACGACGTAGCGCGAGTGCCCCTTGAAGCGCGAGTGGCGGTAGGTGAAGGCGCAGTCGGCGTTCATGAAGGTGCGCACGGCCTGCTCCTGGCGGTCCCACGTGCGCACCTGCGCGACCGTCTGCGAGACGTCCTGACCGTAGGCGCCGACGTTCTGGATGGGCGTGGCTCCCGTGAGGCCGGGTATGCCGCTCAGCCCCTCGACGCCCGCCCATCCCTGCGTGACGGAGTGGGCCACGACGTCGTCCCACACCTCGCCCGCGGCCACCCGGACCACGGCGCCGCCGCAGTAGTCGGCGGACTCGGGCGTGATGCCCGACGTGGCGACGCGCACGACCGTGCCCGCGAAGCCGTCGTCGGACACGAGGAGGTTGGACCCTCCCGAGACGACGAGCAGCGGCTCGTCGGCGTCGTCGACCTCACGGACGGCGTCGACGAGCTCGTCGGTGGTCGTGGCCGTCACGACGCGCGCGGCCGGGCCGCCGACCCGCATCGTCGTGAGGGTCGAGAAGGGGACGTCGTGTTGCTCCTGCACGCGGTGGACCGGCCGGCTCAGTCGAGGACCGCGACGGCGAGCGCCCGACCGAGGACCTTCTCGCCGGCCGCCGTGGCAGTCAGCTCGACGGTGACCCGCTTCGTCTCGGGGTCTGTGGACTTGACGACGCCCGAGACCTCGATGTCGGCGCCGGCGTCGTAGGGCACGACGACGGGGCGGGTGAAGCGCACGCCGTACTCGACGACCCGACCCGCGTCGCCGACCCAGGCGGTGACGAGCGTGACGGCCGAGCCCATCGTGAACATGCCGTGCGCGATGACGTCGGGCAGCCCGACCGCCTTGGCGAAGGGCTCGTCCCAGTGGATGCGGTTGCGGTCGAGGGAGGCGCCGGCGTACTGGACGAGGCGCGCACGGTCGACGTGGACGGTCATCGCGGGCAGCGCGTCACCGACGGAGACCTCGGAGAAGGTCCGCACGGCCGCCGGTGCCGCGCTCGGAGTGCTCAGCGTGCTCGGAGTGCTCGGCTGGGTGCTCATCACTCGCCCCCTCGGATGACGATGGTCGACGTGGCCGTGCAGACGGCCTCGCCCGCCTCGGTGGCGAGCTCGGTGCGGGTCGTCACCATGGCGTGGCCGCCGGCCTCGCGCACGGTGTCGACGTGGAGCGTGCCGACGACGGCGTCGCCGGCCGTCAGGGGACGGTGGTGGACGAAGCGCTGCTCGCCGTGCACGACGCGGGAGAAGTCGATGCCGGCCTCGGGGTCGCGGATGAGCTGGCCGTCGCACTGCTGGGCGATGAGGACCGCGAACGTCGGCGGCGCGATGACGTCGGCATAGCCGCGAGAGCGGGCGACCTCGGCGTCGACGTGGACCGGGTCGGCCGAGCCGACGGCCTCGGCGAACTCACGGATCTTGGCGGCACTGACCCGATAGGTCTCGGTGGGCGGGTAGACCCGGCCCTGGAAGTCTGCGTTCACCGGCATACGGGCAGCCTATCGACCGCTGCGGACCGGCGCCCGCGCCGCCCGGTCGGCACCCGCGCCGCCCGGTGGGCGCCCGGGAACGACGACGCTCCCCCGGCCGGTGGCCGAGGGAGCGTCGAGGAACGCGATGGTTCAGCGGGTCTCGCGGTGCTCCGTGTGCTTGCCGCACTTCGGGCAGAACTTGTTCATGGCGAGACGGTCGGGGTTGTTCCGACGGTTCTTCTTGGTGATGTAGTTGCGGTCCTTGCAGTCCACACACGCCATCGTGATCTTCGGACGGACGTCGCTGCTCTTGCTGGCCACGGCAACCTGCTCTTTCGGGAACGTACTTGGGTGTTCGGTCGTCTTGCGACGGGTGTCGCGCGGCGCGTCACGCGTTCCGGGCGGCATCCCGGGGTGACACGCAGGCGCGACGTCCAAGGTTACGCGACACCCCGATGATTCGAGAAATCGAACCGGGTGCACGCGGAAGTGGTAGCGGGAGCGGGGCTCGATCCCGCGACCTCACGATTATGAGTCGTGCGCTCTAACCAGCTGAGCTACCCCGCCATGGGCTGTCGTCCCCCGGCTCGCCGCAGAAGCGACGAGGCCGGGGAGCGACCGACCAGAGCCCCAATAGGGAATCGAACCCTAGACCTTTTCCTTACCATGGAAACGCTCTGCCGACTGAGCTATTGGGGCACGGCCGACACCGAGAAACGTTGCGAGAACGCCTTCAGGACGACCTGTTGTGCGACGGTGAGACTACACGGTCGGCGGCGCGGATACGAAATCGAGTAGATGACCGACGGCCGACGTCCCAACTGGGAGGATCAGGGCATGAGCGGTCTCATCGACGGCCAGCACGACCCGGGTCCGGCCACCGAACCGCCGGACCCGCCGGTCGGGTCCGGGGACGGGCCGGGCGGCACCGACGTCGGTGCCGTCGACACCCGGCTGGTCGACGTGCAGGTGCGCTTCGACCGGCGCAGCGTGTGGCGTGCGGGCTGGCTCGCGGTCGCCATCTTCGCGATCGCCGCGCTCGGCAAGTTCGTCATCGACGACGGCGGTTCGGTCATCTTCACGCTCATCATGGCCATGCTCGCCTCGATCGCGATGGAGCCGGCCGTCGCGCGGCTCTCGCGGCGGATGCGCCGCGGCCTGGCGACCATGATCGTCATGCTCGGCGTGCTCGTCTTCTGCATCGTCTTCATGCTCGCCTTCGGCAACCTGCTGGCCGACCAGCTGGCCACCTTCGTCGCCTCGATCCCGGCGCTCGTCGAGAGCGCGACGGCATGGGCCAACGAGACGTTCGGTGTCGAGCTCAGCCCCGACAAGCTGCTGGCCCAGTTCACGAGCGACGTCGGCGGCCTGAGCAGCCTGGCGGGCAGCGTGGCCGGCGGCCTCATCGGTGCCATCGCCGCCGTGCTCGGCGCCTTCTTCTCGTCGATCACCTTCTTCTTCTTCACCTTCTACTTCTCCGCCGACAGCCTGCGCCTCCGTCGCTGGGTCGCCCAGCTCGCCCCGCCGCGCCAGCAGGAGGTCATCGGTGTCGCGTGGGACCTCGCGGTGATCAAGACCGGCGGCTACGTCTCGGCACGGCTCGTGCTCGCCGCGATCTGCGGCGGCCTCTCCAGCCTGTTCATGCTCATCATCGGCATGGACTACTGGCTGGCCCTGGGCATCTGGACCGGTCTCGTGGCCCAGTTCGTGCCGACCATCGGGACCTACATCGCGATCGCGCTGCCCGTCTTCGTCGGCCTCGTCGGGCCCGAGCCGTGGCAGGGGCTGGCGCTGCTCGGCTTCGCGCTCGTCTACCAGCAGATCGAGAACGTGACGATCGAGCCGCGCATCTCGGCCGACGCCGTCGACGTGCACCCCGCGGTGTCCTTCGCCGCCGTGATGTTCGGGGCCGCGCTCTTCGGCGTCGCGGGAGCCTTCGTGGCGGTGCCCGTGGCCGCGCTGATGCTCGCCCTCTTCGACATCTACTCGCGCAAGTACGAGCTGCTCCCCCAGCTGGCCGCTCCGCAGCCCGGGGAGCGCCGGCACGCCGACCACCAGCACGCGTCCTTCACCGCCCGCCTCCCCGTGCTGCCCCGGCCCCGGACTGCGGTCGGCTCGCCGACACCCGCTGCCGAACCGAAGCCGACGGGTCTGCGCGCGACGCTGCACCACTGGTTCTCGCGGCACGACCCGTCCGGCCCGAAGACGTAGCCCGATGACGTGGCCCGGAGACGTGGCCTCGACCCGTGGCCGGCACCCGACGCCCTGACGGCCGCTGTCACTCGCTGTCGTTCGCGTCGTGGGCGTCCAGCGCCTGCTGGGCCGCCGCCTCCTCCTCCTCGCGGCGAGTGCGTATGCCGCCCGCCTCGTCGAGCTCACCGGTGACCTTCTCGAGCCGGGCCCTCGCCGTCGCGAGCCGCCGCTCGAGGTCGGCGATGCCCTCGACGACCTCCTCCTGACGGGCCGTGAGGACCGCCACCTGCCGGTCGGCGGCCCGGAGGTCGGTCCGTGCGGTCTCGAGCGCCGACTGGAGCCGGGCCCGCTCGGCGGCACGCCGGCCGCGTCGTCGCTCCTCGAGGTCGACGGGGTCCCCACCTCCACCGGGCAGGACCGAGAGCGACGGTCGGGCGCGGTCGGGCGCGGAGGAGCGGAGGTCGTCGGGGTCGGTGATGGCGACGACGTCGGCCACGTCGACCGAGCCGAAGCCGGAGTAGCTGAGCGCCTTGACGAGCGCGCCGGTGAGGACCGAGGCCTCGGCGTCCTCGTCGGCGATGAGCGCGGTCAGCGTCTCGCGCACCTCCTGGGCCGCGCCGGCGCCGAGCTTCTGGCCGTCCTCGGCCGCGACCTCGGCGATGCGGTCGGCCAGGGCGTCGACACGGGTGGCGCGCTCCCGGCCGAGCAGCCGCAGCTGGTCGGCGTCCAGGGTGCGCTGGGCCTCACGGAGCAGCTCGGCGAACGACCGGAGCTCCTCGAGCTCGTCCGCGTGCTCGCGCACGAAGTGGTTCACCGCCCAGGCTGCGAGGGTCGGCTTGCGCAGGGCTCCCACCGAGGCGGCGAGGTCCTTCTCGCCCGCGGACCTCGCCTGCGCCACGAGCTCGGAGCGCAGCGGGGTGAAGCGAGCGGGCGGGGCGGCATACAGCTGCTCGACGGCGGCGCGCAGGTGCAGGATCACCTCTGCATCCTCCCGCAAACCCGCTGGTGCGGCCCGCGCGGGACGGGCAGGCTGGGGCCGTGATCTGGATCTGTGCGACGTGCGCCGTCGAGACCGATGACCTGACCGAACCTCCGGACGCGTGCGCCGTCTGCGAGGACGAGCGACAGTGGGTGCCCGAACAGGGGCAGCGCTGGACGACGGTGGGCCAGCTGCGGAAGGCCGGGACGCGCATCCGCGTCGAGGTCGTCGAGGACGACCTCTGGGGGCTGCGCGCGGAGCCCGAGGTCGGCATCGGGCAGCAGACGATGGTCGTGCGCGTGCCCGAGGGGGTGCTCCTCTTCGACTGCGTCGGGTACATCGACGACGCCGCCGTCGAGCTCGTGCTGTCGCTCGGGCCCACGCTCGCGGTGGCCGCGAGCCACCCGCACATGTACGGCGTGCAGACGGAGTGGGCCCGCGCGCTCGGCGGCGTCCCGGTGCTCGTGGCCGCGCCCGACGCCGAGTGGGTGCGGCGCCGAGACCCGTTGGTCGAGCTCTACGACGAGCAGCGGCAGGTCGCGCCGGGCCTGACGCTGCACCGCGTCGGAGGGCACTTCCGGGGTCAGGCCGTCGTGGAGTGGACGGCGGGCGCCGAGGGACGTGGGGTCCTGCTGGCCGGCGATGCCGTCTTCCCCAACCCGGACCGCCGGTCGATGAGCTTCATGCGCAGCTATCCGAACCGGATTCCCTTGTCGGGCAACATCGTCCAGCGCGTTGCCGGTCGGCTGGAGACCCTGCACTTCGACCGCCTCTACAACAACTTCGGCACCGTCGTGCCGTCAGGGGCCAAGGCCATGCTGCGCCGTTCCGCCGACCGCCATGCAGCCTGGACGCGTGGCGACTTCGACCACCTGACCTGAGGACGCGGCGTCAGGTCGTGCCCGCGACGCGCCCAGTGGGTAGGTGCACCTCGACGGCGTCGTCCGGCGCCGCGCCACACCCCGTGGAGGAGAAGCCATGAGCGACAACCCGCTGGACCCCGTGAGCGACGACCCGACGACCGAGGGCCCCGCTGACGGCGGAGCCGACACGAGCAGCCACGACGGCGGCGCCGACGGAGGCGCCGACACCGAGGGCCCCGCTGACGGCGGAGCCGACACGAGCAGCCACGACGGCGGCGCCGACGGTGGCGCCGACACCGAGGGCCCCGCTGACGGCGGAGCCGACACGAGCAGCCACGACGGTGGCGCCGACGGTGGGGCCGGAGCGGACCCGACCAGCTCGATCTGATGACCGCCGGCACGACGAGCCGGGTGCCCACGCGCGAGCGTGGGCGCTCGGCGCTGGCGCGTCTCGTCCCCTTCGCCGCCGAGGAGTTCGCCAAGGACCACTGGGCGCACACGCCGGTCGTCACGAGGGCAGCCGACCTGCCCGCCGGGCTGCTCGACCTCTTCGGCGAGGACTCGGTCGACGAGCTCGTCTCCCGACGCGGGCTGCGCGCCCCCTTCCTGCGGGTCGCCCAGAACGGCCGGACGCTCGGCGACCGCGAGTTCACCCAGGGCGGGGGCGTCGGTGCATCCGTCGCCGACCAGGTGAGTGACGACAAGCTGCTCGGGCTCTTCGCCGACGGTGCCACCATCGTCCTGCAGGGGCTGCACCGCACGTGGGGGCCCCTCATCGACTTCACCCAGCAGCTCGCGGAGGAGCTGGGGCACCCGGTCCAGGCCAACGCCTACGTCACGCCGAGCCAGAACACCGGCTTCAGCGACCACTACGACGTGCACGACGTCTTCGTGCTCCAGATGGCCGGGGAGAAGCGCTGGCGGGTCCGGCCCCCCGTGCACGACTCACCGTTGCGCGACGAGCCGTGGACCGACCACCGGGCCGAGGTCGAGGAGGCTGGACGGCGAGCACCTGACCACGAGTTCACGCTCCGCCCCGGTGACGTGCTCTACCTGCCGCGCGGCTGGGTGCACTCGGCCACCGCGCTCGGCGGCGTGAGCACGCACCTCACCCTGGGCGTCCACGTCTGGACGCGCCGTCACGTGGCCGACGAGCTCGTGTCGATCGCACTGGCCGAGGCCAGTCGCGACGAGAGCGTGCGCGCCTCGCTCGACATCGCACCGACGGGCTTCGACCACGAGGCCATCGCCCCCGACGTCGAGCTCGTGCGTCAATCGCTCGTGCGCGCCCTGGGCGAGATCGACGTGGCCACGGTCGTCGACGCCCTCGAGGCACGAGCCCGTGGCTCGCAGCGCCCCGCCCCGATCAGCCCCCTCGCCCAGGTGGCGGCCGCGGCGGCCCTACGCCCGGAGACGACGCTCCGGCTGCGGCCGCACGTGGCCGCGCGGCTCGTGCCCTCGGGTGACGGCCCGGCCCAGCTGCGCAGCCGCCTCGCCGACTTCCCGGTCGAGTCGCACGACGTCGGCACGTTCGTCGCACTGATCGACGACGGCGTCCTGCGCGCCGACATGGTCGGGCTCGAGCTGGCTCGCCGGCTGATGCTCGCCGGCCTGCTCGTCGTCGCCGACGACTGACGGGCCACGCCGCCTCGACTCCCCCGTCGTCGGACGGTCCCCTGTCGCGGGGGGGCCGTCAGACGCGTGCTGTCGCGCCGGGCTCAGCCCTCGACCGCTGTGGTGAGTGACGCCTTGGCCCCGACGAGGCTCGGGCCGTACCACGTGAGCAGACGTCCGCTGACGAGCGCCGTGCGGGCCCGCGTGAAGGCCTCCGGGCCGTCGGCCGCCGTGAAGACGTACGGCTCGTCGGGCAGCAGGACGGTCACGCCCTCACGGTCGAGGTCGGCCACCTCGACGTGCGGATAGCGGCCCGCGTCGTCGGCGAGGACGTTGCGCCAGCCGAGCCGCGACACGAGGTCACCGGTGAAGGTGTCGCGACCCACGGCCATCCACGGGTCTCGCCAGATCGCCACGACCACGTCGACGACGGGCTCGGGGACCGGCCCGTCCCACTCGCGCCGTGCGGCGACGAGCCAGTCGGGCGTGCCGACCTCGAGCACCTCGACGAAGAGTCGCTCGAGCGAGTCGAGAGCCCCCGGCACCGTCTCGATGTCGGTGACCCAGACGGGTATGCCCTCAGCCCTCAGCCGTCGGACGTCGAGCTCGCGGTTCTCCTCCTTGTTGGCCACGACGAGGTCGGGGTCGAGAGCCGCGATGGCCTTGAGGTCGGGATTCTTGGTGCCCCGAACCCTTTGCACCGCAAGACCTTCCGGATGCGTGCACCAGTCGGTCGCACCGACGAGCCGCTCCGGGCACGTCGTCGCCAGCGCCTCGGTGATCGACGGCACCAGCGACACGACCCGCCGTGGAGGTGTCGCCAACGACACGGCATACGCCAGGTCGTCGGCGAGTGTCACCGGCACGGTTCGTGGCCTTTCGACGGTGGCGGCGGGTCAGACGTTGCGGCGGTACTGGCCGCCGACCTCGAAGAAGGCCTCGGTCACCTGCTGGAGCGAGCACACCCGTGCCGCCCGCATGAGGACGTCGAAGACGTTGCCGCCCTCGATGGCGACGGCCTTGAGCTCCTCGAGCGCTGCCGTCGCCTCGACCTCGTGCGCAGTGCGGAAGGCACGCACGCGCGAGAGCTGGCTCTGCTTCTCCTCCTCGGTGCCGCGGGCGAGCACGACCGTGCGGGGCACCTCACCCTCGTGCGGGTTGCGGAAGGTGTTGACGCCGACGATCGGCAGGCTGCCGTCGTGCTTGCGGTGCTCGTAGAGCATCGACTCGTCCTGGATGCGGCCACGCTGGTAGCCGGTCTCCATGGCGCCGAGCACGCCGCCGCGCTCGGTGATGCGGTCGAACTCCTTGAGGACGGCCGCCTCGACGAGATCGGTGAGCTCGTCGATGACGAACGAGCCCTGGAGCGGGTTCTCGTTCATGGCGAGCCCCCACTCACGGTTGATGATGAGCTGGATCGCGAGCGCACGACGCACCGACTCCTCCGACGGAGTCGTCACGGCCTCGTCGAAAGCGTTGGTGTGCAAGGAGTTCGCGTTGTCATAGATCGCGATGAGCGCCTGCAGCGTCGTGCGGATGTCGTTGAAGTC
This sequence comes from Terracoccus sp. 273MFTsu3.1, assembly GCF_000383675.1. GTDB lineage: Bacteria > Actinomycetota > Actinomycetes > Actinomycetales > Dermatophilaceae > Terrabacter. The sequence continues at coordinate 837,968 of NZ_KB911821.1, forward strand.
CATCTCCTGCGCGTGCAGCGACCGGCCCGACGTCTGCACGTGGTACTTCAGCTTCTGGGACCGCTCGCCGGCGCCGTACTTCTCCTTCATCGCCACGGCCCAGATGCGACGGGCGACGCGTCCGAGGACGGAGTACTCGGGGTCCATGCCGTTGCTGAAGAAGAACGACAGGTTCGGCGCGAAGTCGTCGACCGCCATGCCGCGCGCGAGGTAGCTCTCGACGTAGGTGAAGCCGTTGGCGAGGGTGAAGGCGAGCTGGCTGATGGGGTTCGCCCCGGCCTCGGCGATGTGGTAGCCGGAGATCGACACGGAGTAGAAGTTGCGGACCTTCCGCTCGATGAACCACTCCTGGATGTCGGCCATCATCTTGAGGCTGAACTCGGTGCTGAAGATGCAGGTGTTCTGGCCCTGGTCCTCCTTGAGGATGTCGGCCTGCACCGTGCCGCGGACGTTGGCGAGGGCGTATGCCGTCAGCTCCTCGCGCTCGACGTCGCCCGGCTCCCTGCCCTCCCGCGCCCGGAAGGCGTCGACCTGCTGGTCGATGGCGGTGTTGAGGAAGAAGGCGAGGATCGTCGGTGCCGGACCGTTGATCGTCATGGAGACGCTCGTCGTCGGCGAGACGAGGTCGAAGCCGTCGTAGAGGGCCTTCATGTCGTCGAGCGTGGCGACGGAGACGCCCGAGGTGCCGACCTTGCCGTAGACGTCGGGGCGCGGGTCGGGGTCGCGGCCGTAGAGGGTCACGGAGTCGAAGGCCGTGGACAAGCGGGTGGCCGGCTGGCCCTCGGAGACGAGCTTGAAGCGACGGTTGGTGCGGAACGGGTCGCCCTCCCCCGCGAACATGCGGGCGGGGTCCTCCCCCTCGCGCTTGAACGGGAAGACACCGGCGGTGAAGGGGTAGTAGCCGGGGAGGTTCTCGCGGCGCAGGAAACTGACGAGCTCACCGTGGTCGCGGTAGCGCGGCAGGGAGACGCGAGGGATCTTGTTGCCCGACAACGACTCCCGGGTCAGGGTGTTGCGGATCTCCTTGCCCCGGATCGTCACGACCTGCTCGTCGCCGGAGTAGGACTCGACCACCGAGGGCCAGGCCGCCAGCGCGCTCGCGACCTCGGTCGGCACGTCGGTGCGGGCCCGGTCGAGGAGCGCCTCGACGGCATCGAGCGCGCTCTCGGCGCTGTCGACGTCGTCAGCCGCGGCTGCGGCCTCGAGCTGTCCCCGCACGGACTCGAGCTGCTGCACCCTCGTGGCCGCGGCGGCATACCGCTCGGTGGCCTCGTGGTAGCCGCGCACGGTGTCGCTGATCTCGGCGAGGTAGCGCACCCTAGACGCGGGCACGATGGTCGCGATGCGGGTGGACTGCCTCGTGGCGACCCTCGGCAGCACGCCCTCGTCGACGGGCATCCCCTTCGCCGCCAGCAGCTCGCGCAGCTCCTGGTAGAGCGCGGTGACGCCGTCGTCGTTGAAGGTGGCCGCCGACGTGCCGTAGACGGGCATGTCGGCCGGGCTCTTGCCGAACGCCTCGCGGTTGCGCACCATCTGGCGGCCGACGTCGCGCAGGGCGTCCTCGGCGCCGCGGCGCTCGAACTTGTTGATGGCCACGACGTCGGCGCGGTCGAGCATGTCGATCTTCTCGAGCTGGCTGCTGGCGCCGAACTCCGGCGTCATGACGTAGAGGGAGACGTCGGCGTAGTCGATGACGGCGGCATCGCCCTGACCGATGCCCGGGGTCTCGAGGATGACGAGGTCGAATCCGGCGGCGCGCACCACGTCGAGGACGTCATCGAGGTGGGTCGGCACCTGCGAGCCGCCGCGCGTCGCGAGGCTCCGGAAGAAGACGCGGTCGCCGTCGAGGGAGCTCATCCGGATGCGGTCGCCGAGGAGCGCACCACCGCCACGGCTGCGGGTCGGGTCGACGGCGAGGACGGCGACGCGCAGCTTGTCCTGCTGGTCGAGGCGCAGGCGGCGGATCAGCTCGTCGGTGAGGCTCGACTTGCCGGAGCCGCCGGTGCCGGTGATGCCGAGGACCGGCACGCGACGACGTCCCGCGGCCTCGCGGATGCCCGACAGCATGGCGTCGTCGATGTCACCCTCCTGCGCGCCGGTGACGGCGCGCGCCACGGCGGCCCGATCGCCGGCGAGCACGGCCTCGAGCGCGGGCGCACCGAGCTCCCACGGGTCGAAGTCGCAGTCGGCGACGACGGTGTTGATCATGCCCGCGAGGCCCAGGCGCTGGCCGTCCTCGGGGCTGAAGATCGTGACCCCGGACTCGCGCAGCCGCGCGATCTCCTCGGGGACGATGACGCCGCCCCCACCGCCCACGACGCGGATGTGTCCCGCGCCGTTCTCGCGGAGCAGCTGCACGAGGTACTCGAAGTACTCGACGTGCCCGCCCTGGTAGGAGCTGACGGCGACGCCCTGCACGTCCTCCTCGATCGCCGCGTCGACGACCTCCTGGACCGAGCGGTTGTGGCCGAGGTGGATGACCTCGGCCCCCTGCGTCTGCATGATGCGCCGCATGATGTTGATCGACGCGTCGTGCCCGTCGAAGAGGCTGCTCGCCGTGACGAGGCGGACGTGGTGGGACGGCTGGTGGTGATCGCGCTTCGCTGCGTCGGACATGCAAAAATAGTAGGACTTCCTACTAATGGACGTCAACGCGTCCGCGTCCTACGATGGCGCCATGAGTGCGCAGACCAACGCCGCGGGCGGCACGCACGCCGGAGCGGGCGGCGCGGTGAGCGCCGGCGTCGCCGCCGGGTCCGGCCTCGGCTTCGACCCGATCGCCCGGGCGCGGGAGCAGTGGGTCGAGCAGGGCTGGGGCCCGGCCGCCGACGGGATGGCCGCCATCACCTCGCTCATGCGCGCGCACCAGATCGTGCTCGCCCGGGTCGAGGCGACGCTCCGGCCACTCGGGGTGACCTTCGCGCGCTACGAGGTGCTCATGCTCCTGTGGTTCAGCAGGCGCGGGTCGCTCCCGATGAAGGTCATCGGCAGTCGTCTGCAGGTCCACCCCACGAGCGTGACCAACGCCGTCGACCGCCTCGAGGACGCCGGGCTCGTCACACGCTCGACGCACCCCGAAGACCGCCGCGCGATGCTCGTCGCCCTCACCCCGACCGGCCGCGAGCTCGCGGAGCGGGCCACCAAGGCCCTCAACGCGGAGGTCTTCGAGCAGCCCGACCTCGGGCCGACCGACGTCCGCTCGCTCGTCGACGTCCTGACCCGGCTGCGACGCGACGCCGGCGACTTCTGACCCCAGTTCGTTACGCGGACCGGCAGCGGCCGGGCCGCGACGTCGGCAGACTGGGCTCATGCCCGACACCCCGCTGCCCCCGGACCACCTCGACCGGCTCGCGGAGCAGCGACGGGCGTTGCGCGCCCTCGCCCGCGCCGCGCAGCGGCCCGGCGGCGGGTTCGGGTGGCTCGGCGACGACGGCCGGCTCGACCCGGCCTATGGCGTCGAGCTGTGGATCACGGCTCGGATGACCCACGTCGCCGCCCTCGCGGTGCTCGAGGGCGACACGTCGTTCGAGGACGTCGTCGACCACGGCGTCGCGACCTTCGCCGCCGGCGGCCTGCTCCACGACCCCGAGCACGGCGGCTGGTTCGCGTCCGTCCACGCCGACGGCACTCCGGACGTCTCCGACAAGCGGGCCTACGAGCACGCGTTCGTCGTCCTCGCCGCGACCTCGGCGTCAGCGGCTCGTCGGCCCGGGGCCGACGAGCTGCTCGACCGGGCGTTGCAGACCTACGAGCAGCGCTTCTGGCGGGAGTCCGACGGCCTCGCCGTCGACGTGTGGGACCGCACGTGGACCGACCTCGAGGACTACCGCGGCGTCAACGCCAACATGCACTCGCTCGAGGCGCTGCTCGCCGCGTGGGACGTGACGCGCGACCCCCGCTGGCTCGGCCACGCGCTCCGGATCACCGAGCGCGTCGTGCACGGCTTCGCCCGGGAGTGGAACTACCGCCTCCCCGAGCACTTCGACTCGTCCTGGCAGCCGCGCCCCGACTACAACCGCGACCGTCCGACCGACAAGTTCCGCCCGTTCGGCGTGACCCCGGGCCACCTGCTCGAGTGGTCGAGGCTCTCGCTGCACCTGCGTCACGCCCTCGGGGCCGAGGCGCCGGCGTGGCTGCTCGACGAGGCGCGCTCGCTCTTCGACGTCGCGGTGCACGAGGGCTGGGACGTCGACGGCCACGAGGGCTTCGTCTACACGACCGACTTCGACGGTCGGCCCGTCGTGCGGGACCGCCTGCACTGGGTCGTCACCGAGGCCATCGGCGCCGCCCGCACGCTCCACCTCGCGACCGGCGACCCGACGTATGCCGCGTGGTACGACCGGTGGTGGGAGCACGCCCACACGTGGTTCGTCGACCCCGAGCAGGGCTCGTGGCGCCACGAGCTCTCACCCGAGCTCGTGCCGTCGAGCGTCGTCTGGCAGGGGCGCCCGGACGTCTACCACGCCTACCAGGCCTGCCTCGTCGGCGCGCTCGGCGAGATCACGTCGTTCGCCGGCGCCCTTCGGGACGGGCACCTCCAGTCCGCGCGGACCGCCTAGTCCTGCTGGCGGTCGACGAGGGCCCAGATCTCGCTCTCCGGGTAGCGGCGGTGTCCGCCGAGGGTCCGCAGCGCATGGAGCCGGCCGGTCCGTGCCCACCGGCTGACGGTCTTGGGATCGACGCGGAAGATCGTCGCGACCTCTGCCGGGGTCAACAGCCTCTCGACCGCTGTGTCATTTCCGTCCATGTCAGTCCGCCTCGCGCGATCGCAGCGTCAGTGGAGGTCACGGACTCGGGGCTGGCTGCTCAACCCCGAGTCCGAAGGATCCCGATCCCGGCACGCTCTGGGCGGTCGTCGCCGGGCTCCCGACACCTGTCACGGTACGGACAGTTCATTCGACAATCAAGCGACCAGACCAACGAGCGAGATGGCCTTCAGTAGATTGGGCGCATGAGCCCCCGCGCCCAGGCCCGCGACGACGCGACGGTCGCCCTGAGAGAGCTGATCCTCGCCGGCGAGCGCTACCGCATCGCCGTGGCGGCGCGCCTCGACCTCACGGTCAACGAGAGCCGGACCATCAGCTACCTCCTGGCCCGGGGTCCCATGGGCCAGACCGAGCTCTCGACCGCCCTCGGCCTGACGACGAGCTCGACGACGACGCTCCTCGACCGTCTCGAGCAGCGCGAGATGGTGCGACGCGTCCCCGACCCGAGCGACCGGAGGCGCAGCTCGGTGGAGATCCCCGAGTCCGGCGTGCTCCGGCTCCGCGAGGTCCGGGACTGGCTGCCCCAGGCCTTCGACGCGTTCGACGGGGACGACCTGCACGACGTGGCCACCACGCTCGGGACCCTCGCCGCGTCGCTGCGCGAGGTCACCACCCGGATCGACGCCTCGCACCCGGCGAGCCCCGGTCGCCGCAAGCGCCACTGAGCGCGGCGTCGTCCGGACCGGACCCTCAGCCGAGGACGCGGTCGAGGAAGCCGTTGCCGAAGACGCCATCCGGGTCGACTCTCGCCCGCAGCGACCGGAAGTCGGCCATCTGCGGGTAGAGCGGCTCGAGCTGCTCGACTCCCGCCACGAAGCACTTGCCCCAGTGCGGCCGCGCCCCGAGCGGCAGGAGGGCTGCCTCGACCGCCGGCAGGACGGCATACACCCGTTCGAGGTCGCGGACCCACGTGAAGTGCACGGCCACGACGTCGTGGCCGTGCGAGCCGCTGAGCCAGTGGCCGTCGGCGGCCACGGTGCGCAGCTCGGAGACCTGGAGCACCGGGGCCAGGCGGTCCCTGAGGCCGCGCAGGCGCTCGATCGCGGTGAGGGCGTGCTCGCAGGGCAGGAGGTACTCGCTCTGGAGCTCCTCGCCGCGGCTCGGGGTGAAGCCCATCCTGAAGTGCGGCAGTCGGTCGAGCCACGGCCCCGGCACGCCGCCCTGGGGTGTCACCGAGTCCGGGTCCGCGCCGTCGAGCATGTGCATCGTCGTCGTGGCCGGTGCCGCGCCGCGCGGCGCGCTCGGCACCTGCTCGCCGCGGCTCTTGAGCCAGACCTGGTCGATGCCCGCCTCGCCCCACCGGGTGAAGAGGCTGACGCTGTAGGCGCTGCTCGCGACCGCGTCGAGCCCGCAGGTGAGCGCGTCCCACGACAGGCCGGTGAAGACGTCCTGTCGCACGTCGTAGGTGGGCTCGATGTCGAGGGTGAGGGAGGTGACGATCCCGAGCGCACCGAGGGCGACGACGCTGCCCTCGAAGTCGGCGTCCCCACGGCTGACGGTGCGCAGCTCACCGTCGGGACCGACGAGGTCGAGGGAGGCGACGGCCGTTGCGAGAGAGCCGTTCCCGGTCCCCGAGCCGTGCGTGCCGGTGGCGACGGCGCCCGCGACGGAGATGTGCGGGAGCGACGCGAGGTTGCCGAGGGCCCATCCTGCCGCATGCAGCCGGGTCGCCACCTGGCCGTATGCCGCATGGCCGGTCACGCGCGCCGTGCGGGTCCTGGGGTCGACGGCCACGGCCGTGGGCAGGTCGACGAGCGAGACGAGCACGCCGTCGTCGGTGTCCGTGATGTCGGTCAGGTCGGTGAAGCTGTGCCGCGACCCGAGGGCACGCACGCGCGGGCTCGCCGCGACGAGCTCCTGCAGGTGCTCGACCGAGCGCACCCGTTCGATCGGGGACCGGTAGGTGTGGCTGCCGGCCCAGTTCGTCTCCGCCATGGGCCCAGTCTGCCCGCGGGCGCCGAGGCGAGGACGGCGGTGTCAGGTCTGGTGACGCCGGCGGTGGCTGCGGTCCTCGTGGAGCTCGGGATGGACGTCCTCGGGCAGCTCCTCGGGCTCGGCCCCCTCGCCCGGGCGGGCCACGCCCCAGCCGTCGGGGGTGATGGTGTCCACGGGCGGGTTGCCGACGAGGTGGGAGCGCTCGGCCCCCTCCGGGTGGTCGCGACGCGCCTGCTCGGTGTCGTCGCGATGCTTGTTGAGGGACTCGCTGGTGTCACGTCCGGCTCGACGGGGTCCGACGACGAGGAGTCCGATCACGAGGATCACGACGACGGCCAGCATGACGATGAGTCCTACCCGATCACCCATGGGCACCTCCAGGGTCCGATGCGTCACTCCCGACGGTACTCCCGTCGGCTTCGGGTGAGGCCCGTTGTGCGCGAAAGGATGTCGCCCGGTCGCACCCCTCGAAGCGGGAGGAAGTGGCCCGAGGCCGCTGGGAGTGACCCGGTCAGTGCGGGTCGCGGGCGGCCCGGGCCGCTGCGACCTTCGCCGCGCGCTCGCGCGCGAGCCGGGCCGTGGGGTCGTTGCCCTCGCCCAGCTGAGCCGGGCCGAAGACGGTCAGCGCGACCAGGCGCAGGCGGTAACCGATGCGGTACCCGATCGAGAGTCCGTCACGGGGCGTCGATCTCGACACGATGGTGCCTCCAATTAGTTAGTGTACTAACTGTTAGTGTACACAGATCCCGCCACACCGACGACGAGGCTCCGATGACCCGCAGCGCCACCGCCCGCACCACGCCGCGACCGACCACCCGCACCGGGGAGACCGCCGGGTCCACCGTTCCCACCGTCTCGCCCGACTCCCCGGAGTCCCCCGTCTCCCCCGACGACCTGCTCAAGCTCGACCAGCAGGTCTGCTTCGCCCTCGCCGTGGCAGCACGCAACGTCATCGGGCTCTACCGCCCGGTCCTCGAGCCCCTCGGGCTCACGCACCCGCAGTACCTCGTGATGCTCGCCCTCTGGGAGCGGTCACCGCTCACGGTCCGCGAGATCGGTCGTCTCCTCAGCCTCGAGCCGGCCACGCTCTCGCCCCTGCTCAAGCGGCTCGAGGCCGCGGGCCTCGTCCGGCGCGACCGGCACCCCGACGACGAGCGCGCCCTCGCCATCACCCTGACGGCGCGCGGTCGGCGGCTGCGCGAGCAGGCGCTCGACGTGCCGCCGCAGATCGTCGAACGGCTCGGGGTGCGGATCGAGGACCTCCAGGCGCTGCACGCCTCGCTCAGCCGGGTCATCGCCGCGACGACGGCGACCGACTGAGCGCGCCCATCAGGGACGACGGCCCGGGTATGCCGCTGGGCCCGGACATCGGTCCGGGCCCAGCGGGCTGTCGGCTCGTCACGAGCCGGGTGGTCGGGTGCGGGTCGGGGCGGATCAGGCCCGTCGGGCCGGTCGGTCGGTCAGGCGGCGGGCCGGTGGTCGACGAGGGCGCTGAGCGCGTCCTGCAGACGCCCGAAGACCTCCGGGTCGCCGAGCACGTCGGTGTCGATGGTCGTCTGCGACACGATGACCTCGTCGAGCACGACGGCACCGGCGATGCCGGCCGACCGACGGGTGTCGTCGTGGGCCCACTTGCCCCCGTAGGGGGTGGGGGTCGCGCCGACGACGGCGAAGGGCTTTCCGGCGATGGCGCCCTGACCGTAGGGGCGGGACAGCCAGTCGATGGCGTTGTTGAGCACGGCCGGCATGGTGCCGTTGTACTCCGGCGTCACGGCGAGCACACGGTCGGCGCCCGCGACGCTCTCGCGCAGCTGGGCGGCCGTGGCAGGCACGTCGTCGCCGTCGATGTCCTCGTTGTAGAACGGCAGGGCGCCGAGGCCGTCGATGATGTCGATCTCGACACCCTCGGGCGCCTGGTCGCGCAGCGACTCGGCGATGCGACGGTTGACGGACTCGGTGCGCAGGCTTCCGACGAGGACGGCGACGCGCGTGCGGGGGGTGGCAGCAGTGGTCATGCGACCTCAAACGGACCGTGGTCCGCTTCTATTCCCCCGCCGACAGGGCGCAGCGGGTCACCCTGCGCCGTCCGACGTCCGACCTAGGATCACGACCGTGTCCACCGAGCCACCGCTCTTCGACCTGCGCAGCCGCCCGGAGCGGCGTGACGCGGCACGCAACCGCGAGCTCCTCCTCGATGCCGCGCACCGGCTCGTCGACCGCGACGGCGTCGACGCCGTGACGATGGACGCCGTCGCAGCCGAGGCCGGGGTGGGCAAGGGCACGGTGTTCCGTCGCTTCGGCAGCCGTGCCGGCCTCATGTCAGCCCTCCTCGACCACGGCGAGGCACGGTGGCAGGGCCGGGTCATCTCGGGCCCACCACCCCTCGGCCCGGGCGCACCCGCCCTCGACCGGCTCCTCGCCTTCGGCGAGTCCCGGCTCGAGCGCACCCTCGTCAGCGGCGACCTCATGGTCGCTGCAGCCGGTCGCCACGGCCGGTCGCTGCCGGCGGTCGCCTTCCTCGTGGCCCACGTGCGCCATCTGCTCGCCGAGCTCGACGTGACCGGGGACCTGCCGGTCCTGGCCCTCTCCCTCCTCGCGCCGCTCGACGTGGCCTTCGTCCTGCCCCAGCTCGAGGCCGGCGTGACCCGCGAGCGCATCCTCGCCACGTGGACCGACCTCGTGCGACGCGTCGTCGAGGCCGGCTGAGCCTCACCGCCCCGTCGGTCGCTGAGACGCCGCCGCCGCGCCGAGGTCGGCCGGCTGCAGGCGGTGCCGCGGCTCCGGGTCGACGACGGCCCGTTCGGTCACCGACAGGTCGGGGCCGACCCGGACGAGGACTCCGGGGTCGAGCATCCGCCACGCGGGGTCGTCGTCGAGGCGCTCGCTCGCGACGACGACGCACGGTGCGTCGGCCAGGTCGTCGCTGACGACGTGCGTGCCGGCGTCACTGCGGTGGTCGAGGCCTTCGACGGGCTGCCGGCGGTCGAGCAGCCACAGGGCGTGCGTGTCGGGGTAGCGGCACGCCCACAGCTCGGTGGGCGTCGTCAGGACGACGTTGACGGCATACACGGGCAGGTTGCGGGCCACCCAGCCGAGGGCGCGCTCCATCCCGACGGCCACGTCCCCACCCGCCGCGGCGGTCTCGGCCGTGACGAGCGCGAAGAGGCGCTCGGAGTCGGTGTCGCCCTGAACCGTCGACATCGCGGCGCCGAGGTGCTTCTCGAGACGGGACAGCCCCCTGACCACACCGTTGTGCGCGAAGAGCCGGCCGTCGAGCTCGAAGGGATGGGTGTTCTCGGGACGGGGCCCGGTGCCGGACGAGTGGCGGACGTGCGCGACGAACGTCGCACTGCGCCGTTCCATGGCCTCGCTCGCGAAGTCCGCGTCGTCCCAGGCCGCCAGTGCCTGCTTCTCCACGACCGAGCGGCCGGCCTCGTCGAAGGTGCCGAGGCCCGTGCCGTCGGGGTTGCGGTGCGACTGACGGCTCAGGCTGTCCGGGGCGTCGAGGAGCCAGAACGTCGCGGACACCCGCGCGCGACCGGCACTCATCCCGAAGAGACGACACACGGCTACCTGCTCTCCACGGCCTCCTTGGCCTTGGCGATGGCGAAGCCCCAGCCCTGGGCGAGCTTGGGCTTGGGCGGGATCGCGACCTCGTCGGGGTTGGTCACGACGTCGAGCAGCACGGGGCCGTCTGCGGCGAGGGCCCACGTGACGGCGTCGTCGAGCTCGTCGGCCTCGGTGACCCGACGGCTCGTCAGACCCATGGCTGCGGCGACGGCTGCGAGGTCGGGGTTGTCGAGCTCGGTCCCGAACTCCGGCAGGCCACCTTGCTCCTGCTCGAGCTTGACCATGCCGAGCCGGCCGTTGTCGAAGACCACGACGACGACGGGCAGGCGATAGGTCACCGCGGTGCGCAGGTCGCCGAGCAGCATCATCAGTCCACCGTCGCCGGCGAAGGCCACGACCGGCCGGGTGCGGTCGAGCGCCTGCGCCCCGAGGGCCATCGGCATCGCGTTGGCCATCGAGCCGAGGTTGTAGGAGCCGACGAGCCGACGCGTGCCACGCATCGTCACGAACCTGGCGAGCCACGCGGTGGACATGCCGGTGTCGCTCGTGAAGATCGTCGTGTCGGGCGCCAGCCGGTCGACGGCGGCCGCCAACGCCTCCGGCCGGATGCGCTCGTCGGGGTTGTCGAGGACGGCTCGGGCGCGCCCGAGGAGCGTGCGGTCGTGGTCCGGGTCGAGCAACGAGCGCTGACGCTCGTGCCAGCTCTGGTATGCCGTGCGCGCGCTCTCGAGGTGCCCGCGGTCCTCGCGTCGGCGGAGGCGCGGCACGAGCTCGTCCAGCGTCGACGCGGCGTCGCCGACGAGGGCGTGCTGGACGGGGGTGCGCCGGCCGACGTGCTCCCCTCGTGCGTCGAGCTGGATCACGGTCTTGCCGGTGGGATACCAGTCGCGGTAGGGGAAGTCGGTGCCGACGAGGACGAGCACCTCGCAGTCGTCCATCGCCTTGGCGGCGGCGGGGTTGCCGATGAGACCGGACTGGCCGACCTCGAAGGGGTTGTCGTGCTCGAGGCCCTCCTTCGCCTTGAGCGTCAGCACCATCGGGGCCGCGAGGACGTCGGCCAGCTCGAGCACCTGCGCACGGGCCTCGCGCGCACCGCACCCGACGAGGAGCGTCACGGTGGCGTCACCGGCGAGGGCGGTGACGGCGGCCTCGACCTGCGCGCTCGGTGCGGGCGCCGGCACGGCAGCCGGTGCGAACGTCGCGGGACGCACGCCCTTGTCGAGCGCGAGGTCGCCGACGTCGCCCGGCAACGTCAGCACGGCGACGCCGCGCATCGACTGAGCCGCGTTGACGGCCTGCTCGAGCAGGTAGGGCAGCTGCCCCGGTGAGGTCAGCGTCTGGGACCACACCGAGACGTCGGCGAAGAGGGCGTTGTTGTCGACCTCCTGGAAGAAGTCAGTGCCGATCTCGGGGCTCGGCACCTGGCCGCAGATGGCGAGAACCGGCGCATGCGACTTCTTCGCGTCGTAGAGCCCGTTGAGCAGGTGGATCGACCCCGGTCCCACCGTGCCCATGCACACCCCGAGCGTGCCGGTCAGCTGCGCCTGGGCACTGACGGCGAAGGCTGCCACCTCCTCGTGGCGCACCCCGACCCACTCGATTCGCTCCTCCGTGCGGATGGCGTCGGTCAGCGGGTTGAGGGCGTCGCCGACGACGCCCCAGACCTGCGTCACACCGGCGTCCGCCAACGAGGTGATGATGTGCTCGGCGACGGTGGTCATGACTGCCTCCCGCCGAAGTGGTCGGCGCTCGCCGAGGCCCAGTCATGGGCCCAGTCCCGTGGAGGCTCGGCCAGCAGCTGCCCCGGCTCGAGCCAGTCGTAGAGCTCGGCGTAGGACTGGTTCCTCGTCGCCGACACGTTGAGCCGCAGGTGGTGGGGCGTCAGGCGCGAGGGATCGGTGACGCCCATGGCCGCCATGATCCGCATCGCCTCGTCGACCGTGGCCTGCTGGTAGCGGTGGACGCGCTCGCTCTTGTCGCCGACGTCGAGCGCCCGCGCGCGGCGCGGGTTCTGGGTGGCGACGCCGCTCGGGCACTTGTCGGTGTGACAGCGCTGGGCCTGGATGCAGCCGGCGGCCATCATCATGGCGCGTGCCGAGTTGGTGTAGTCCGCGCCCTGGATGACGCGCTTGACGATGTCGTTGCCCGCCGCGACCTTGCCGCTCGCGCCGATGCGCACGCGGTCACGCAGGCCGACGCCGACGAGCGCGTTGTGCACGGTCATGAGGCCGTGGGTGAGGGGCATCCCGACGTGGTCCTCGAACTCCAGCGGCGCAGCACCGGTGCCACCCTCGGAGCCGTCGACGACGATGAAGTCCGGCGTCGTGCCGACCTCGAGCATCGCCTTGCAGATGGCGAGGACGTCGACGCGGGAGCCGACGCAGAGCTTGAATCCGGCCGGCTTTCCGCCGGCCAGCTCACGCATGCGGCCGATGAACTCGATGAGCTCCACCGGCGTGTGGAAGACGCGGTGGCTCGACGGGCTGACGCACTTCTCCCCCTGCGGCACCTGCCTGATGTCGGCGATCTCCTTCGTCACCTTCGCCCCCGGCAGCACTCCGCCGATGCCGGGCTTGGCGCCCTGGCTCAGCTTGAGGGAGACGCACTTGACCGAGTCACCGGACGCCTTGTCCGAGAAGGTCGCCGGGTCGAAGTCACCGTCCTTGGTGCGCGCACCGAAGTAGCCGGTGCCGATCTCCCAGACGATGTCGCCGCCGTGTTCGAGGTGGTAGGGCGACAGTCCACCCTCGCCGGTGTCGTGGGCGAAGCCGCCGAGGGCAGCACCCTTGTTGAGCGCGCGGATCGCGTTGGCGGACAGGGCACCGAAGCTCATCGCCGAGACGTTGAGCAGCGCCATGGAGTAGGGCCTCGAGCAGTCGGGGCCTCCGACCACGACGCGGGCCGGCTCGTCGGGTGGGTCGGCCGGCGCGGCGGAGTGCACGAGGTACTCGTAGCCGACCTCGTTGACGTCGAGCTCGGTGCCGAACGGGCGCTCGCCGTGGATGCCCTTGGCCCGCTCGTAGACGACCGACCTCGTGTCGCGGTCGAAGGGACGGCCGTCCCAGTCCCGCTCGATGAAGTACTGCTGGAGCTCGGGCCGGATGTCCTCGAGGAGGTAGCGCAGGTGTCCGACGACGGGATAGCGCCGCAGGATCGTGTGCTTGCGCTGGAGGAGGTCCCAGGCCGCGAGTCCGACCGCACCTGCCCCGGCTCCGCCGACCACCCACCTGCTTCGACCCACGACAGCCTCCTCGCCCGACGTGCCGCCTGCGCGGCCCGTGCTCGTTCGCCCCGGGTGCCCGCACGGGACGGGCACTCCGACGTTCGCGTCCACCCGCGACCTACCCGCGACGGTGGACCGCCTACCTGAGAGGTTCCTGAGCCGGCCGACCCCGCAGGAGACTGGGCGCGGGCTGGGCGCGCGCTGTGGGACCGCTCGCAGGCAACGCCCAGCGACCGTCCAGCGGGCGGGTGGATCGTCTGCGTCATGGGCACCCGAACCTTGCGGGCGCCGGCCTCGCACCGTCCCGCGCGACTGCTCACCGGCCTCTACGCGCTCGCCACCCTCGTCGCGCTGCTGCTCACCCTGCTGGCCCGACGTCGACCGCACCCGTTCCTCGCCGAGGGCATCTTCGGCCTCCTCAACGTGCCGGTGGCCCCGACCTTCGTGTCGGTGGTCGCCCTCGCCCTGGCCACCCGAGCTCTGCTGGGCCGCAAGCGGATCGGGCTGTGGTTCGTCGCCGTCTTCCAGGTCCTCGGCATCTACGTCGGGTTCGTGGCGCTCGTGCCGGCCGCACGGCTCCCGCGGACCGAGATGTGGGTGAGCCGCGGCGAGCTCGGGCGAGGACTCGACATCGTGTCGACCCTCGTCGCAGTCCTGGCCCTGTGGTGGCTCTGGCGGATCCGTCACGAGTTCACCGGGCGGCTCCAGCGGGGCTCGTGGGGCCTCGCGTTCGCCGCGCTCGCCGTCGGTTCCGCCGTGACGCTGGGGGTGGCCTGGCTGCTCCTCGGCGCCGTCGGCGCTCCCCGCTCCCAGGTCGACCCCCTGCTCGACACCGTGTTCGCCGTCTTCGGGGGCGTGAGCCGCCGCACCCTCGAGCTCGTCCCACCCTGGGTCGTCGACGTCGTGGCGGTCTGCGCCGGCCTGACGATCCTCGCGGCCGTCACCCTCTTCCTCGCCTCGGCCCGCCCACGCAGCCGCTGGTCGCCGGACCGCGAGGTGGCCCTCCGCGGCCTCCTCGCCCGCCACGGGTCCGAGGACTCCCTCGGCTACTTCGCGACGCGCCGCGACAAGGCCTCCGTCTTCTCCCCCGACGGTCGGGCCGCCGTGACCTACCGGGTCGTCGCCGGGGTCTCCCTGGCCAGCGCCGACCCGGTCGGACACCCGGACAGCTGGCAGCCGGCCATCGAGGCATGGCGGGCCGAGGCCCGCGAGTTCGGCTGGGTGCCGGCCGTGCTCGGCGCGAGCGAGCGTGGCGCCCGGGCGTACGCCGCCACCGGGGGAATGCGGGTGCTGCTCCTCGGCGACGAGGCGATCCTCGACCCCGCGCGCTTCGACCTCCGGAGGGCCTCGCTCTCACCGGTCCGGCACGCCGTGGCGCGGGCGGCCCGAGCCGGACTCGAGGTCCGTGTCCGTCGCCAGCGCGAGCTGCGGGCCGACGAGGTCGCCGAGATCACCGACCGCGCCGAGGCGTGGCGCGGGGGCGAGACCGACCGCGGCTTCTCGATGGCCCTCGGGCGCGGCGGTGACGCCGCCGACGGGGACGTCCTGCACGTGACCGCCCACGCCGCCGACGGGTCGCTCGTCGGCGTGCTCTCCCTCGTGCCGTGGGGCCGCACAGGCGTCTCGCTCGACGTCATGCGGCGCTCCCCCGACGCCCCCAACGGCGTCACGGAGCTCATGGTGAGCGAGCTGCTGGCTCACGCCCGCCAGCTGGGCCTGGCACGGGTCTCGCTCAACTTCTGCATGTTCCGCTCCGTGTTCGAGGACGCCGAGCGCCTCGGGTCCCGGTCGCTGACACGCGTGGGTGCGTCGGTCCTCGGCTTCTTCGACCGCGTCTGGCAGCTCGAGCGCCTCTACCGGGCCAACGAGAAGTACGAGCCGGCGTGGCAGCCGCGCTTCCTCTGCTACGACGACGCCGTGTCCCTCCCGCAGGTCGCGCTCGCCGCCGGTGCGGCTGAGGGCTTCGTGCGTCACCCGTCGATCCGCTCCGTGCCCACCGAGCTCGACGCCGAGCACCTCGCGAGGGTGGCCGAGGTCAGCGCACAGGCCGTCGACGTCGAGGCGCTCGGACCGCGCCGGTCCGACCAGTTCCGCCACCGCGCCGCCGCGCTGGACCGGATGCGCGAGGCCGGGATCGAGGCCTACCCGGTCGGCGCGGCGTCCGTCACGACGACACCGATCGCGGCCCTCGGGCCCGACGCCTGGGAGGTCCCCCGTCCCGTGTCCGTCGTAGGACGGGTGCGGGAGGTTCGCGACCACGGCGGCGTCGCCTTCGTCACCCTCGTCGACGGGGAGGCACGGCTCCAGGTGGTCCTCGACGCTGCCCGCCTCGGGCGGACCTGCCTCGACCGGCTCACCTCGTACGTCGACGTCGGCGACCTCGTTCGCGTCGGCGGCACGCCGGGCCGCTCCCGCACCGGCACCCCGAGCCTGCTCGCCGACGACTGGCGGATGGAGGCCAAGTGCCTGCATCCCCTTCCCTTCCGGGCCTTCGAGGACCCGGCCGCCCGGGCGCGCCGGCGCTCGACCGACCTGCTCGTCCACCCGCGCGACGTCGAGCTGCTCCGGCGCCGCTCGGCGGTCGTCGGATCGATCCGGAGGACGCTCGGCGACGCCGGCTTCCTGGAGGTGGAGACCCCGATGCTGCACACGACTCACGGCGGCGCGAGCGCGCGCCCGTTCCGGACGTTCATCAACGCGTACGGCGTCGACCTGTCGCTACGGATCGCGCCCGAGCTGCACCTCAAACGGCTCCTCGTCGCCGGGCTCGGTCCCGTCTTCGAGCTCGGTCGCAACTTCCGCAACGAGGGGGCGGACGCCACCCACAACCCGGAGTTCACCTCGCTCGAGGTCTACCAGCCGCACGCCGACTACACGACGATGCGCCACCTCACCGAGCGACTCGTCCGTGAGGCCGCACGCACCGTCCACGGCCGGGAGGTCATCCCGCTCCCCGTCCCCAGTCCCGGACGCGAGGGGCCCGACGACGACAGCAGGCAGGGTGTCGACCTCGTCGACATCAGCGGCGAGTGGCCGGTGGTGACGGTCCTCGACGCGGTCTCCGACGCGGTCGGACAGCGGGTCACCGTCGACACCGACATCGACGTGCTGCTCGGCCTCGCCGAGGTCCACGGCATCACGGTGCGCCCCGAGATGGGCGCCGGGGCCCTCATCGAGGAGCTCTACGCCGAGCTCGTCGAGCCGGTCACGGTGCTGCCCACCTTCTACACCGACTTCCCCGTCGAGACCTCGCCCCTGACCCGGCCGCACCGGACGGAGCCCGGGCTCGTCGAGCGCTGGGACCTCGTCGTGGCGGGGATGGAGGTCGGCACGGCATACAGCGAGCTGACCGACCCCGTCGACCAGCGGGCGCGGCTCACCGAGCAGTCGCTCAAGGCGGCCGCAGGAGACCCGGAGGCGATGGAGGTCGACGAGGACTTCCTCCACGCCCTCGAGCTGGGGATGCCACCCAGCGGAGGCCTCGGGATCGGTGTCGACCGGCTCGTCATGCTGCTGACCCACAGCTCGATCCGCTCGGTGCTGACCTTCCCGTTCGTGCGTCCGATGAGCACGCGCCGGGCCGACCGCGAGACGAGCCCCGCATGGAGCTGACCGATCCCGGCCCCATCGTCCTGCTCTCCGGGCTCGCGCTCGTCGTCTTCGGACTGGTCGTCGCCGGCCTGCCCCGGTGGGGCTCGGGCATCGCGCGCGGCGTCGTCCGAGGCGTGCAGGTCGTGCTGCTCAACGTCCTCGTCCTCGCTCTCGCAGGCGCCGCGCTGAACGACCAGTACCTCTTCTACTCCAGCTGGGGCGACCTCTTCGGCTCCCGCTCGACGTCGGTCCAGGTGCACCACGGCGGGACGAGCCCCGAGGTCGTCACGGCCGCCGTGGCCGGTCCCGGCCTCCGCGGCGTCACGACCCCGGCCGTGCTGCCGCCCCTACCGCAGCCGGGCTCGCGGCTGCAGACCTACACGGTCGTCGACACTCGGTCGGACGCCGAGGGCCAGGTCTACGTCCACCTGCCCGTCGGCTACGACCCGAGGTCCTCGCGCACCTATCCGGTGATCCTCGGCCTGCACGGCTTCCCGAGCGGGCCGAAGGGCTTCCTCAAGCTCGACTTCCTCAGCTCCGTCGACGCCCTCACCGCCGAGCACCGGCTGGCCCCCTCGATCGTCGTCGTCCCTCGCATCGACACCCCGGCGAGCCTCGACACCGAGTGCGTCAACGGCGGGGTCGGACAGCCGCAGACGGACACGTGGCTCGCGCACGACATCCCGGCGTGGACCGCGCACCACTTCCGGGTCAGGCTGGCTCGGACGTCGTGGGCCACGCTCGGCTACTCCTACGGCGCCTGGTGCGCGGCGTCGCTGTCGATGCGCCACCCCGACGTCTTCGGCGCCGCGGTCGTGCTCCTCGGCTACTTCCGTCCCGACTTCAGCGCCGCCTACGACCCGCTGACGACGGCGACCCAGCGCGGCTACGACCTCGTCACGATGGCGCACGCCGCGCCGCCGCCCGTGGCGATGTGGGTCCTCACGTCTCGCGAGGACCCGTTGTCCTACCCCACGACGTCGAAGTTCCTCAGCGTCGCCCGGAGCCCGCTCGACGTGACGGGCACGGTCCTCGCCCACGGTGGCCACCGGGACTCGGTGTTCACTCCCTACGTCCCGGCCGCCCTCGCGTGGCTGGCCCAGACCCTGCCGGGCTTCCGTGCCTGAGGTCAGGGGACGTATGCCGTCGGGCCGGGACGCTGACGGGCCGCCGGGACGCCGTCGGCGGCGGGGGCGAGGGCGCAGGGTGCGCGCGCGACCTCGCCACCTCGTCGCGGCGCTGCTCGGCCTGGCCGTCCTCGCCGCCCTCGGCCTGAGCGGCGTGGTGCCCGGGCTCGGACCATCGACCCTGCTGGGCGGTTCCGGCGCGGCGCCGGCGACGTCTGCCACGACGGTGGCCCCGGCTCCCGTGACGCCGTCGGCCTCCGAGACGACGCCGTCCGGACCGCTGACGCTCGTGGGACTCGGGGACTCCGTGCCATCGGCCGAGACGTGCGGCTGCACCGGCTACGTCGAACAGGTCGGTCAGCGGCTCGGCGCGCTGACCCACCGGAGCTGGGTGGTGCACAACGACGCGAACGGCGGCTGGACCACGGCGGACGTCGAGGACGACCTCGGCTCCTCGTCCACCCGCGACCACCTCGCGAACGCCGACCTCGTCCTCGTCGAGGTGGGGGCCAACGACTTCGACCTCGACCGGGTCGACGACCAGGGCTGCTTCCCGGCCGCCGGGTCGGACTGCTGGACCGCCACGATCGCCGGCCTGCGCGACGGCCTGACCCGGATCATCGCGGCGATCCGTCGCGTCGACCACCGTCCGGACCTGCGCATCGCCCTGCTCGGCTACTGGAACGTCACCGTCGACGGCTCGGTCGGCCGGGCTCTCGGCGAGGACTTCGTGCTCGGCAGCGACGAGCTCACCCGCCTGGTCAACGACACGGTCCACCAGGTGGCTGCCACGACGGGCGCGGTCTACGTGGACGCGTACAGCCCGCTCAAGGGCACCGCGGGCAGCCGGGACCCGACGGGTGACCTCCTCGACGACGGTGACCACCCGAACGCGAGCGGCCACACCCTCCTGTCGACCGCCGTCGTCAACGAGCTCGCCACGGCGGGGGCGGTCGCGGCCTGGCGTGGGGCGTCCTGAGGGGTCGCCGGGCACGCGCCCGGACCGACAGGATCCTGCCTCATACCCACTCCGTCGAGATCCCGACAGCCGCAATCACGCCGGTCCGCGGGGCGTTGACGGCGCGCCCTCGGGTGCGGTTGCGTGGGGAGGCATGACCGTCATCGGCTTCCACTGCTCGCACGAGCAGATCGACCCCGCCCAGCTGCTCCGGGACGTCCGCTCGGCGCAGGAC
This sequence comes from Terracoccus sp. 273MFTsu3.1, assembly GCF_000383675.1. Taxonomy (GTDB): domain Bacteria; phylum Actinomycetota; class Actinomycetes; order Actinomycetales; family Dermatophilaceae; genus Terrabacter. Next base: position 857,373 of record NZ_KB911821.1, read on the forward strand.
GCCGGCTTCACCGCGGCCATGTCGTCCGACCACATCTCGCCGTGGAGCAGCCGCCAGGGCGAGTCCGGGTACGCGTGGAGCTGGCTCGGCGCGGCCCTCGCCACGACCTCCCTGCCGTTCGGCGTCGTCACGGCTCCGGGGCAGCGCTACCACCCCGCCGTCACCGCCCAGTCCATCGCGACGCTCGGGCAGATGTTCCCCGGACGCTTCTGGGCCGCGCTGGGGTCGGGCGAGGCCTCGAACGAACGGGTGACCGGTGCCGTGTGGCCGCGCAAGGAGGTCCGGGACGCGCGCCTCGTCGAGTGCGTCGACGTGATCCGACGGCTCCTCGCCGGAGAGGAGGTCAGCCACGACGGGCTCGTCGCGGTCAACCGGGCGCGACTCTGGACGCTGCCGGATCCCGTTCCCGACCTCGTCGGCCCGGCGGTGACCGCAGAGACTGCCGCGCGTCACGCCGGTTGGGCCGACGGCCTCATCACGGTGAACCAGCCACCCGAGACGCTGCGCAGGGTCCTGGCGGCCTACCGCGACGCCGGCGGACGCGGTCCCGCCCGCCTGCAGGTGCACGTGAGCTGGGCCGCCACGGAGGAGGAGGCACTGCACGTCGCCCACGACCAGTGGCGCAGCAACGTGCTCGGCCCGCCCGTCGCCTGGGACACCGAGACGGTCGAGGCCTTCGACCTCATCGGAGAGACGGTCTCGCCGGACCAGGTCCGGGGCTCGGTCCTCGTCTCGGCCGACCTCGACCGACACGCACAGTGGCTCCAGGACTTCGCCGACATGGGCTGGGACGAGCTCTACGTGCACTTCGTCGGCCAGCACTAGGCACCCTTCGTCGACGCGTTCGGCACCTCCGTGCTGCCTCAGCTGTCGGTGACCAGCCCCGCGGCGCAAGGTTCCTCGCGCCAGGACGCACGGGAGACGGATCGATGAGGATGAGCGACACGGGCGACGTGTGGTGGAAGAACGCCGTCCTCTACTGCGCCGACATCGAGACGTTCCAGGACTCCGACGGCGACGGCGTGGGCGACCTGCGCGGGATGACCGACCGCATCGAGTACCTCGCCGACCTCGGGGTGACCTGCCTCTGGCTGATGCCCTTCTACCCGACCGCCCGCAAGGACGACGGCTACGACATCACCGACTTCTTCGGCGTCGACCCCCGGCTCGGCACCCTGGGCGACTTCGTCGAGCTCGTGCGCACCGCGCGCGCCCACGGCATCCGGATCATCGTCGACTTCGTCATGAACCACACCTCCGACCAGCACCCCTGGTTCAAGTCCGCCCGACGCAGCCGCGAGGACCCGTACCGCGACTACTACGTGTGGAGCCGGACGAAGCCGCGGTCGAGCGCGAAGGACGTCGTCTTCCCGGACGAGGAGGACAGCATCTGGGAGCGGGACGATCGGACGGGCGACTACTACCTGCATCACTTCTACAAGCACCAGCCGGACCTCAACGTCGCGAATCCGGCTGTCCAGGAGGAGATCTCAAGGACCCTCGGCTTCTGGCTCGCGCTCGGTGTGTCCGGGTTCCGGGTCGATGCCGTGCCGTTCCTCTTCGCCCGTGACGGCGTGCCCGGCGTCGACGACGCCGACGCCTTCAACCCCGACCGCTACCTCGGTGACGTCCGGTCCTTCGTGACCCGGCGAGTGGGCGACGCCGTGCTCCTCGGCGAGGTCAACCTGCCCTACCCGGAGCAGCGACGGTTCTTCGGCGGCGACGACGGGGACGGGCTCAACATGCAGTTCGACTTCATCGGGATGCAGCGCTTCTACCTCTCCCTGGCCCGCGGCGACGCCGGCCCGCTCGCCGCTGCCCTGCGTGAGAGGCCCCCGCTCGACGTCACGAGCCAGTGGGCCAGCTTCGTGCGCAACCACGACGAGCTGACGCTCGACAAGCTCACGAAGAAGGAGCGGCACGAGGTCTTCGACGCCTTCGGGCCCGACCCTGACATGCAGCTCTACGACCGCGGTCTGCGGCGCCGCCTCCCGCCCATGGTCAGCGGTGACGAGCGGAGGGTGCGGCTCGCGTACTCCCTGATGTTCTCCCTGCCCGGCACGCCGGTGCTCTTCTACGGCGAGGAGATCGGCATGGGCGAGAACCTCGACGTGCCGGGCCGCCTCGCGGTGCGCACCCCCATGCAGTGGACGTCCGCACCGAGCGGCGGCTTCTCGACCGCCACCCCACGCCGTCTCACCCGACCCATGCCCGACGGGGTCTGGGGACCGGAGCACGTCAACGTCGCCGACCAGCGCCGGGACCCCGGCTCGCTGTGGTGGTTCGTACGGAGCCTGGCGCGTCGCTACCGACAGCTGCCCGAGAGCGGGTGGGCGACCGTCGAGGTGCTCGACCACCCGGTGGCGTCGGTCCTGGCCCACGTCAGCCGCTGCGAGGACTGGGCCATGCTCGCCGTGCACAACCTCGGCGAGGAGGGGGTCGTCGTGCCCCTCACCGTGGCCGACCTGCCCGCCGGCGCCCGGCTCGTCGACGTGCTCGGTGGCCGACCCGACCTGGCCGCCACCGCCTCGGGGCGGCTCGATGTCGACCTCGAGCCGTACGGCTACAGGTGGCTGCTCGTCGTCCGCGACGGAGAGGACCCGCTCCTCTGAGGAGGGCGTCCCGCGAGCCCGTCAGTGGTGACGCAGAGCTGAGATGAGCTGCGACTTGTTCATGCTCGACCGACCTTCGACACCCACCTCACGGGCGCGTTTCATCAGCTGGTCCTTCGTCATGTCCTCGTAGTCGCCGGCCCGGCCACCCTTGCGGCTGACGGCGGAGCGAGAGCTCGCGGCCGCCGCGTTCGCGACGCGGGCAGCCTTCTCCTTGCTCGCCCCGTCGTCGCGGAGCGACTCGTAGAGGTGCTGGTCCTTCACCGAGGGTCCGGGTGTCCTGCGTGGCATGGTGCCTCCTTCTGCGGGTTCCTCACCTCTGGCCTACCCACCTCCCGGCGCTCCCACACGTCGCGGCCTCAACCCCTGTTGCGTCGTGCCGCGCGGTCCCCGAGTGCTGTCAGCCGGTCTACGACGCCAGAGCCGAGCCGACGTCGCGCCTCGGCACCGTCAACGGTGCGGGCACCCGCGCGCGCCGGCGCCCTCGGCAGGAGACGACCCATCTGACCCAGCACGCGGGTCGTCGTCCCCGGCGCGAGACCTCGCACCCGGATCCCGAGCCAGGCCAAGGGCGTCAGCACCACCATCGGACTCCCGGCCACCACCGCGTCGACGATGCGGCGGGCGGCACGGTCGGCGTCGATCGAGAGCAGCGGGAGCGAGGCCGCGGGGGCGAACCACGCGTACTCGGCGGCTGGGTCTCCGCCGAATCGCGCGTGCAGGTGGCCGCCCGTGCGCATCAGGCCGGGCACGATCGTCGTGGCCGTCACGCCGGTACCACTCAGCGCCGCGGCAAGGCCGTCCGAGAAGCCGACCGCCGCGAACTTCGCCGTTGCGTAGGGCAGCAGGTGCGGCGGCGAGACCATCCCGCCGACCGAGGTGACCGTCCCGATGTGGCCGCGGCCGCGCCGGCGCATGTGCGGCAGGACCGTCAGGGCGGCATGGATCGGTCCCCACGCCATCGTGTCCATCGCGTCCTCGAACTCGTGCAGGGCCAACGACTCGAGCGGTGCGGTCTGGATGACGCCCGCCACGGTGACGAGCACCTCGATGGGTCCGACCGAGTGCTCCACGCGGCCGACCAGCTCTCCCACATCGTGCCGGTCGCGCACGTCACAGCGCTCCGCCGTGACCGGTCCGTACTTGCCCAGAGCCTGGGCGGCAGCCTCGACCTCCGCCTCGTCGCGGGCCGCCACGACGACCCGATGACCCCGCGTCAGCAACTCCTTCGCGACGAGGAAGCCCAACCCGCGCGAGGCACCGATGACGACGGCGACGGGTTGGTCGCGGTCGGTGTCGTCGGTCTGGCTCATGCTCGCCTCCTGACGTGTGTGACCTGCTCGCTGCCCACGCGGGTTTCCGGTGGGCCACCGTGGGTAGGTCCGCTCCATGAAGGCTCTGACCTGGCACGGCATCGAGGACGTTCGTGTGACCGACGTACCCGAGCCCGTCATCGCCCACACCACCGACGCCGTCGTGCGGGTCACCTCGACCGCCATCTGCGGCTCCGACCTGCACCTCTACCGGGTGCTCGCGCCGTACCTGGAGCCTGGCGACGTGCTGGGGCACGAGTTCATGGGCATCGTCGAGGAGGTCGGTCCGGGGGTCGCCACCCTCGCCGTCGGCGACCGCGTCGTCGTCCCGTTCAACATCTCGTGCGGTCGCTGCTGGATGTGCCAGCGTGGTCTGTTCGCCCAGTGCGAGACGACGCAGAACACCGACTCCGGCAAGGGCGCCAGCCTCTTCGGCTACACGAGTCTCTACGGTTCGGTCCCCGGCGGCCAGGCGGAGAGGGTCCTGGTGCCGCACGCCGACTTCGGTCCCATCGTCATCCCCCACGAGATGCCCGACGAGCGCTTCCTCTACCTCTCAGACATCCTGCCCACCGCGTGGCAGGCCGTGGAGTACGCCGACGTCAACGGCAACGACACGCTGGCCGTGCTGGGGCTGGGCCCGGTGGGCCAGCTCGCCGTGAGGTCGGCACTGCACCGCGGCGTCGGACGGGTCGTCGGCGTCGACCTCGTGCCCGATCGCCTCGAGAAGGCCCAGGCCAGCGGCGCCGAGGTCATCGATGCGTCCGACACCGATGTGGCGCAGGCCCTCAAGGACCTGACCGACGGTCGAGGGCCGGACGCAGTCATCGATGCCGTCGGCATGGAGGCCCACGGGAACCCGTTCTCGGAGAAGCTCATCGCCGGCGCCAGCCGCTTGCCCAAGCCCATCGCCAGGGGTGCGATCGAGAGCTTCGGCATCGACCGGCTCGCGGCCCTGCACACCGCGGTCGCAGCGGTGCGCCGTGGCGGCACCCTGTCCATCAGCGGCGTCTACGGGGGCATGGCCGACCCGATGCCGATGATGGAGCTCTTCGACAAGGGCCTGACCATCCGGATGGGCCAGTGCCACGTCCGCCGCTGGAGCGACGAGCTGCTCGACATCGTCCGGGCCGACGACGACGTCCTGGGACTCGAGAGCCTGGCGACGCACCACGGCAGCCTCGCGGACGCGCCGGACCTCTACCGCATCTTCCAGGAGAAGCAGGACGAGTGCCTCAAGGTCGTCCTGCACCCCTGAGCCGATGGGCTCACCGGCTTCCGCCACCGCGCCACAGAACACCCGACAAGGAGACCCATCCATGAGCGTGACGAGCTTCCAGGACCTTCCCCTCGCGGACCGCGACCGGGAGTGGGACGGCGACGCCGCCGAGAAGCGGGTGCGGGCGTGGGCCGGCGCCGAGGACGAACCGAACGAGAAGTACCGCGACGCGCACGTCTGGTACGACGCGGAGAGCAAGGCGAACTTCACGGCCTACAAGCTTCTCGTCGCCGACGTGGTCGATGGCCGACTCAAGGCCGTCCCGCGCGGAGTCATGGCCGCTGCCGCGGTCATGCAGGGCTCACGCGGCGGGGTCGACCTGCCGGCCAAGGACCGCGACCGGGTCCGCAGCCACCTCGCGAAGTACTACGCGAAGATGGGCGAGGAGGCTCCCTGGGAACGGGACGGCTGACCGCTGAGCCCGCCGGGCTCAGAAGACGGCTCCGCCACCCGTCACCCCGAGCACGGTGCCGGACACGTAGCTGGCCTCCGTCGGGGACGCGAGGAAGACGTATGCCGGAGCGACCTCACCCGGCTGACCGGCGCGTCCCAGCGGCGTGTCGGCACCGAACGTCTCGATCTTCCTGCTGTCCCGCGTCGCGGGCTGCAAGGGCGTCCAGATCGGTCCGGGCGCCACGGCATTCACCCGAATCCCCTTGGGGCCGAGGGACGCCGCGAGATTGACGGTGAGATTGTTGAGCGCTGCCTTGGTGGCTGCGTAGTCGAGCAGTGCGGGCGACGGGTCGTAGGCCTGGATGGACGTCGTGTTGATGATCGACGAGCCGGGACGAAGGTGCGGCAGTGCTGCCTGGCACAGCCAGATCACCGCGTAGAGGTTGGTGCGCATCACCCGCTCGACGTGCTCCGGCTGGAGCCCCTCGAGCCCCTCGGGTCCCCGGTCCCAGTGGTAGCCGGCGTTGTTGACGAGGATGTCGAGGCCCCCGAGCCCACGGACCGCGTCGGCGACCGCCCGCATGCAGGCCTGGCGCTCGACGAGGTCTCCCGGCACGAGGACGCCCGTGCGGCCGGCCTCCTCGATCCAGCGCAGGGTGTCCTCGGCGTCGGACTGCTCTGCGGGCAGGTAGCTGATCGCGACGTCGGCACCCTCACGGGCGTACGCGATCGCGATGGCCCGGCCGATGCCGGAGTCCCCACCGGTGATGAGCGCGCGTCTGCCCTCGAGACGGCCATGGCCGACGTAGGTCTCCTCCCCGTGGTCCGGAACCGGGTGCATCTCGCTCGTCAGCCCGGGCGGTTCCTGCTGCTGGGCGGGAAATCCGCCCTGGTCGTCGTGGCGCACCATGCTCTCGGCGCGGTCGGCGATCTCGGACACGGTCGGTGCCTTTCCTTCGGGTTCGCTGCTCCCCTCCTCCTACCCACCGCGGGTCCGGCGACGCGCTCCGGGACGCTCGACGTCACGAGCGGGTGCGCGATCCGAACCGACGCAGACCCGACGCGTCCGCGGGGACCCGTTGCGCGAAGGGGCTGCTGCGTGGCACTGTCGAGTCGTCTGAGCGGTCCAATCACAGCGCCGACTCCGTCACCGGAACCCGGAGATGAGTCATGTCGCAGCACCTTCAGCCTCCCCGACTGTCGTTCGCCGAGCGTGACGCCGAGACGTCCGAGCTCTTCCGCCGCCTCGCCGCCGCCCGCACACCGGAAGCCTCCGAGCCGATCGTCGAGGAGATCGTCCACCTCTACCTCGACCTCTGCGCCTCCATGGCCGGACGCTACGACGGACGGGGCGTCGAGCACGACGACCTCGTCCAGGTCGCCCGGCTGGCCCTCGTCAAGGCCGTCCGCCGCTACGAGCCCGGCCACGCCCCGTCGTTCGCCGCCTACGCCGTGCCCACCATCTCGGGCGAGCTGAAGCGCTGGTTCCGCGACCGCGGCTGGGTCGTGCGGCCACCTCGACGCCTCCAGGAGCTGCGCGCCAACCTGCAGTCCGTTCGAGGCCGTCTCGAGCAGGAGCTCGGCGCCACCCCCACGGACGCCGAGCTGGCCCAGGCCGTCGGCGCGACGGTGGAGGAGGTCCGCGAGGTGGCCACGGCAGCCACCGGCTTCCGTCCGCTGTCGCTGGACTGCAGCCCGTCGGACGAGGAGCGCCCCGGCCTCGCGGCCTTCCTCGCCGCGGACGACGACGACCTCGCCGGGGCGGACGACCGCGTCTGCCTCGCCGATGCGCTGACCGAGCTCGACGACGACGAGCGCGAGCTGCTGCTCATGCGCTACGTCGAGGGCATGACCCAGCGCGAGATCGGTGAGGCGCGAGGGGTGAGCCAGATGCAGGTGTCCCGGACACTGCGGCGGATCACCGTCCGGCTCCACGACCAGCTCGCCGAGCAGGTCGCGCCCACCCCGTCCGCCGAGGCCGCCACGGAGATGGGCACCGCCTCCTGAGTCACCGGCGGAGACGGCAGGGGCTGCCGACGCCGTCAGTCCGCAGTGGTCGCCCGCCGGGGTCGGTCACCCGTGATCGCGGGCAACGCACCGGTGTCGGTCACCTCGAGCGCCACGTCGTGCAGCTTGCGGTTCGAGTTCTGGCTCGCCATCCGCAGCAGCCCGAACGCCTGGTCGCGCGTCACGTGGTGCCGGGTCATGAGCACCCCCATCGCGACGCCGATCTCGCGGTTCGACAGCAGCGCCCGCTGGAGGTTCTCGACCTGCTCCTGGTGGGCCGAGAGCGCCGCGGCCAGGGCGCCGTGCGTCGCCAGCATCAGGCCGACGAGCTCTGACTGCTCGGTGAAGCCGCCGACCTCGTCGGAGTAGATGTTGAGCCCGTCGATGCCGTCACCGACCTCGTGACCCAGGCGGTACGAGAGCATGCTGCGCATCCCGAGCTCGCGCGACACTCTCTCACCGAACTCCGGCCACCGGCCGTCGCGCCGCAGGTCCCGCGGGCGGTAGAGGGTGTCGTCGATGATGGCGTCGAGGCACGGCCCCGACCCCACGGCATACTGGATCGCGTCGGCCCGGCGGGCCAGGTCGTCCGTCGCCGCGACCGTCCGGAAGCGGCCGTGCTGGTAGCTCGTGATGCTGGCCCACTTGGCTCCCGGCACCCGCTCGACCGCGATCCGGGCGACCGCGTCGAGCGTGTCGGCCGGCCCCAGGGAGCCGAGCTCGGAGCCGAGCTTCGCGAACGTCTCGGCGATCTCGCGCACGACGTCGTCGGCCTGCTGGTCCACGCTCACGGGTCCACCCCACCTTCGATCCGTGCCGAATGGACCGGTACGCGGCGGGCGAGGGGTCCACGGTCGGTGCTGCTGGTCGTCGGGCACCCTTGCGGGCGCCAGGAGGACAGCGTCCCACGGCTGAGGGACCGCCGAGGGCCGGTCCGCGCGAGACGTGTCCCGGTCGCGGCGATCGGAGGGCGACCGTCGCGGGTAGGTCATCAGGAGGCCCACCCGAGGAGCAGCTCCCGCATGTCGTCATGTCGATCAACCTGATCTATCTCATCGCCGGTGTGGCGATGTTCCTCGCGGCCGTCCTCCCGGCCGTCCTCGACCGGTATGCCGTGTCGGCCGCGATGGTGCTCCTCCTCCTCGGCATGGGCATCGGCCTGCTGCCGCTGCCCGAGGGGATGCGCCTCGACCCGGTCGTCATCCGCCCGCAGGTCGAGCGCGTCACCGAGTTCACCATCCTCGTCGCGCTCATGGGCGTCGGTCTCGCGATCGACCGCTCGTTCGACTGGCGCAGCCGCTCCGCCTGGGCCTCGTGGTCGCCGACGTGGCGGCTGCTCGCCATCGCCATGCCCCTGACGATCGCGTCGGTGGCCCTGCTCGGGTGGGGTCTCGGCGTCGCGCCGGCGGCTGCCCTGCTGCTCGGCGCCGCCCTCGCACCGACCGACCCGGTGCTCGCCAGCGACGTCCAGGTGGAGGGTCCGCGGGTCGACGGCTCGGGCCACGCGGGCGAGGCCGGTGACGACGGCGCCGACGACGGAGAGGCCCTCGGCGAGCCGGTCGACGAGCAGGACGACGTCCGCTTCGCGCTGACGTCCGAGGCCGGTCTCAACGACGGGCTCGCGTTCCCCTTCGTCACGGCCGCGGTGCTCCTCGCGTCGGCCGGGAGCTTCTCGTCGTGGGGCCTGCACTGGCTGGCCTGGGACCTCGTCGGCAAGGTCGTCGTCGGCGTGCTCGTCGGCGTGGCCGTCGGGTGGGGCCTGGCCAGGATCGCCTTCCGGTCGCCGCGCCGGTCGCTGCGACTCGCCGAGCAGGGCGAACCCCTGCTCGCCCTCGCGGCGCTCGTCATGACCTACGGCCTGAGCCAGCTCGTCGGCGGCTACGGCTTCCTCTCGGTCTTCGCGTGCGGCATGACCCTGCGGGCGGCCGAGCGCAACCACCGCTACCACCGCTCGATGCACGAGGTCGTCCAGCGGCTCGAGCGTCTGCTAACCCTGATCATCCTGCTCATGCTCGGCATGGCGATGACCAAGGGCGTGCTCGGCGAGCTCGACTGGCGCGGCGTCATCATCGCCGTCGCCCTCGTCTTCGTCGTCCGCCCGCTGTCCGGATGGGCGAGCCTGCGGCTGCGTGCGCGCCCGGCCGACCTCCCGGGCGGACTCGGACGCCGCGAGACGCTGGCGACGGCGTTCTTCGGGGTTCGCGGCATCGGCTCGCTCTACTACCTCGCCTTCGCTGCGGGTGAGCACGCCTTCGCCGACGAGCGGTGGCTGTGGTCGACCGTCGCCTTCACCATCCTGCTGTCGGTCATGGTCCACGGCACGCTCGCCACCCCTGTCATGCGCTACCTCGAGCGCCGGCGGGAGCGCGCCGGGGCGCCCGGCCCGGCCTGACGGCATACGCCCACGGGTCGGGCGAAACCACCCCATACCGCGCACGATCCGCCGGATCCGTGTGGCCGGGCCGCCACTCGGGTATGGGCCTGCGTGGAGGCTCCAGCCCAGCGGCCCCCCGAACCCGCGCCGGCGCCCCCTCCATCGGTGCGTCGGGCGGCGTGCACCGAGAGGCAAACCGGTTTGAGCCCCGTCATCGCATCCGTCCCCGCAGGCCACGTCTACGTCCGTCACCTCGCTCCTCCTGACGGCGACACGACGGTGACGCGGCTGCCCGACCCCCGTCCCCGCGCCGACGTGCCCGACGCCCAGTGGTGGCCGCCGCGGATGCTCGAGCCCGGCTGGGTCGACGCCCACGCCGCCGACTTCGACGTCATGCACGTGCACTTCGGCTTCGACGCCGTGTCACCCGACGACCTCACCCGGGTCGCCTCGAGCCTGCGCCGCCACGGAAAGCCCCTCGTGCTGACCGTGCACGACCTGCGCAACCCGCACCACCACGAGCGCGAGCTGCACGACGCACAGCTCGGGGTCCTCGTCGAGGCGGCGGACGCCCTCATCACGCTCACTCCCGGCGCCGCGGCGGAGATCGCCGAGCGGTGGGGACGTGAGGCGCTCGTCGTGCCGCACCCGCACGTCGTCGAGGAGCCGCGCCTGTCCCGGCCCCGGGCGCCGCACCGTGGCTTCGTCATCGGGGTCCACGCCAAGAGCCTGCGCGCGGGCATGGACCCCCTGCCCGTCATCGAGGGCATCGTCGCCACGCTGCCCGAGATGCCCGGCGCCCGGCTGCGCGTCGACGCCCACACCGACGTCATGACGCCGGGCGGCCCTCGGCACGCGACCGACCTCGAGCCCCGGCTCCGGGAGCTCGCAGCGACCGACGGCGTCGACCTGCACGTGCACGACTACTTCAGCGACGACGACCTGTGGGACTACCTCCAGTCCCTCGACGTGTCGGTGCTGCCCTACCGCTTCGGCACGCACTCGGGGTGGCTCGAGGCGTGTCACGACCTCGGGACGACGGTCGTCGCCCCGGACTGCGGCCACTACGCCGACCAGCGTCCGTGCCTCCTCTACGGCGCGCCGGGATCCCTGGCGGCCGCGGCCCCGACGCTCCGGGACGCCCTCCTGAGCGCGTACCACGAGCGCCCCTCGTGGCGGGCCGAGCCGGAGGAGCGCAGGCGCGAGCGCCATGACGTCTCGCGCGCCCACGAGCAGGTGTATGCCGCCGTGCTGGCCGCGGCTGCGGAGCGGGGTGTCGCATGCGCGTCGTGATCCTCGCTGCCGCGAGGCACCCCATCGCGGAGCCGTTCGCCGGTGGCCTGGAGTCGCTGACGTGGCACCTCGTGCGGGGGCTGAGGCGACGCGGTGTCGACGTGTCCTTCTTCGCCGGCCCGGGGAGCGACCCGACGCTGGGGGCGACCGCGCTCGACGTCGAGCCCCTGCGCCTGAGCCACACCGCCCGGAGCGACACGTCGATGGTGCCGGAGGCCTGGCTGCGCGAGCACCACGCGTACCTGCAGGTCATGCTGGCGCTCCAGCGACGTCCGGATGTCGCGGTCGTGCACAACAACAGCCTCCACCACCTGCCCGTCGCGATGGCCGACTCGCTGCCGTCACCCGTGCTCACGACCCTGCACACTCCGCCGACCCCGTGGCTCGAGCCCGCGATCGAGATCGGCTCCCGGTCACGAAACCCCATGCGGCACAGCCATTTCGTCGCCGTGAGCGAGCACACCGCGCGGTCGTGGGCGCATGTCACGCCCGCGCACGTCGTGCACAACGGCGTCGACGTCGACCGGTGGGTCGAAGGACCCGGCGGCGACGACCTCGTCTGGGTGGGACGGCTCGTGCCGGAGAAGGCGCCGCACCGAGCCATCGCCATGGCGCGCGCGGCAGGCCGACGGCTTCGCCTGGCGGGCCCCGTCGGCGACGCGGACTACTTCACCCAGCACGTAGCGGGCGAGCTCGGGGACGACGTCGAGTACGTCGGCCACCTCGGTACCGACGGCCTCGTCGCCCTCGTCGGGGCGAGCGCCGCCATGCTCGTGACGCCGGAGTGGGACGAGCCGTACGGCCTCGTCGCCGCGGAGTCTCTCGCGTGCGGCACGCCGGTCGTGGCCCTCGACCGTGGTGGCCTGCGCGAGTTCGTCGTGCCCGGGGTCGGGGTGCTGCTCCCCCGCGACTGCGACGACGCGGCTGCTGCCGACGCCGTGGCCGCAGCCGTCGACCTCGACCGCGCCGCGTGCCGCGCCCATGCCGTCGTCGCCTGCTCGGTGGACCGCATGGTCGAGAGCTACCTCGGGATCTACGAGTCCCTCAGCGCGATGTCGGGTGCCGCATGATCGGCTGGTACGTCCACCACCAGGGGCTCGGCCACCTGACCCGCCTGCAGGCCGTCGCCGAGCACCTCGGGACACCGGTCACGGGCATCAGCTCCCTGCCGGCCCCCGACGGATGGGCGTCCGAGTGGCTGCAGCTCGACCGCGACGACCGGATGCCTGCCGACGAGGTCGCCCGCGCCGACCCCACGGCGGGTGACGTGCTGCACTGGGTCCCGCGGCACGACGCCGGACTGGCCCGCCGTGCCGCGGCGCTGACCGAGTGGGTCACGCGGACACGGCCCTCGCTCGTCGTCGTCGACGTGTCGGTGGAGGTCGCGACGCTCGTCCGGCTGTGCGGGGTACCCGTGGTCGTGCTGGCGATGCCCGGAGAGCGCACCGACCGGCCCCACGTCCTCGCCTACGATCTGGCCGATGCCCTGCTCGCCCCGTGGCCCGAGGCAGCCCATGCGACCGGCTGGCCCGCGTCGTGGCGCGACAAGCTGTGGGCGGTCGGGGGGATCTCGCGATTCGACGACCGGGTCCCGGCGCGTCGACGCACGTCCCTCGGCTCGTCCGCGGGCGGCATCGAGGCGTTGGCGGACGGACCCGAAGCCGGGCCGGAGCCCGAGGAGGCCTCGTCGCGACGGGTCCTCGTCCTCTGGGGCGGCGGCGGTCGGTCGACGTCCGCCGTCGAGGTGGCCGCGGCGCGGGCCGCGACGCCGGGCTGGGAGTGGGTCGAGCGCGGACCCGACTCGCCGTCGCCCGACCTGTGGGCCGACCTCGAGTCCGCCGACGTCGTCGTCACGCACGGCGGCCAGAACGCCGTCGCCGAGGTCGCGGCGGCGCGACGTCCCGCCATCGTCGTGGCCCAGCCGCGGCCCTTCGACGAGCAGGTGGCGACGGCCGCCGCCGTCGACCGGCTCGGGGCCGCGGTCGGCGTCCCCGCCTGGCCGCTCGCCACGGCGTGGCCCGGGCTGCTCGAGCAGGCTCTCGACCGTGGCGGGGAGGGCTGGCGCCGGTGGTCCACCGGCAACGGGGCGGCCTCCGCGGCAGCGAGGCTGGACGAGCTCGCCGCCCGCCACGACCGCCTCCACCGCCTCCACCGCACCGGCGACGACATCCGCACGGCGTCGTGACCCCCGCCGACTCGCCGGCAGTCCGGGCGACCACGTGCAGCGCGCCCCGGGTGGCCGTGGTGACGATCGTGCACGGGCGCCACACGCACCTCGCCCGCCAGCTGTGGGGCCTGCGTCGCCAGAGCCGGCAGCCCGACCTGCAGGTGGTCGTCGCGATGGACGACCCGGACGTCGAGCCGCTCGCCCGGTCGCAGGCGGGGCCGTGGGACGTGCGGGTCGCCAGCCTGCCGCGACGCGAGGGCAGGCTGCCCCTGGCCGCGGCGCGCAACCTCGGGGTCGCCGTCGCTGCCGGCGCCGGCGCCGAGCAGGTCGTGCTCCTCGACGTCGACTGCATCCCGTCGCCGCGGCTCGTCGAGCGGTATGCGGCCGTGCTGGTCGACGAGCACCGCCGCAGTCCCGAGCCGGGCGGCGCACCGCTCGTCCTCTCCGGCGAGGTGGCCTACCTACCGCCGGCGCCGACGGGACGCGACTACCGGGACCTCGATCTCGCTGCCCTCGCGGCGCCGCACCCCGCCCGGCCGGTGCTGGCGCCGGACGAGGTGCGTCCCGCCGAGGACCTGCGGCTCTTCTGGTCGCTGTCCTTCGCGCTGACCGTGCGCTCGTGGGACGCCGTCGGAGGCTTCGACGAGGCGTACGTCGGCTACGGCGGCGAGGACACCGACTTCGGCCAGCGCCTCGGCGCCTGCGGCGGGCGCCTGCTCTGGGTCGGAGGTGCTGCCGCACACCACCAGCACCACCCGACGAGCTCACCGCCCGTCCAGCACGTGCAGGACGTCGTCGACAACGCGAACCGGTTCGCCCGCCGGTGGGGCTGGTGGCCGATGGAGGGGTGGCTCGACGCGTTCGCCACGCGGGGGCTCACCCGGCGCGAACCCGACGGCACGTGGCGGGTCACGGGAGACGTGCCGGACTGACCGTCAGCGGGCGAGGACCACGGTGCTCAGGGCGTGCTCGACGACGGCCCGGCTCGTCGAGCCGAGCGACATACCGGCGAAGCCACCGCTGCCGGTCGCCCCGAGGACGACGAGGTCCGCGACCGCGGACAGGCTGATCAGCTGCTCGGCAGCATGTCCCGAGAGCACCTTCTGCTCGACGACGACGTCCGGGAAGTCGTCGGCCACCTCGTCCACGACCTCCCCGAGGAAGGCCCGGGTGGCCTCCTCGGGGTCGGCCGTGAACCACCACGGCGACGTACCGACACGCTCGGGCGGCGCCAGGGGGTAGAGGTGCCAGACCGCGACCGCGACGACCGTCGACCCCGTGGCGCGGGCATCGGCACAGGCCCAGCGCAGCGCGGTCCGGCTCTGCTTCGAGCCGTCCACGCCCACGATGATCCTGCCCCTCTGCCGAGCCGCGTCGGCCCCCCACGCCTCGGCAGGCCGTGTCGCCGCACGTGCCTCGCCGGAGCGCGCAGGACCCGGGTCGCGCCGTCTCGTCTCGTCCATGGTGCTCACCTCTGGGTCCAGCCTCCGCCGCGACCCGGCCCGCCGACAGATCCATCGGTCCTGTCCGATCCGGGACCTTGGTCCCGGCACGTGGCGACCTTTGGCCGTGTCGTCACTCGCCCACCGGCGCGCACCATCGATGCAGCGCCACGCCCGGCGCCGCCGACCAGGGAGCGCGCCATGTGCACCGTCCTCATCACCTACTCGACCCCACCGCCCCCGCCGGAGGCGCTGCCCGAGCCGAACGTCACGGGCGTGCTCCCGGCCGCAGGGGCCACGGGCGCGCCGGCCCCGACCCCATCGTTCGCGGCGACGACCGCGGGGATCGACGAGGCCATCGCCGCGTCGATCGCCGACGAGCTCTCGCACGCGGGGCACCGCGTCACGTGCCGCCCGTGCGTCGCGGTCACCTCGACGGAGGGCTTCGACCTCGTCGTCGCCGTCGACCACCTGCACGTCAGTCACTGGAGCGCCCGGCCGCCGGTCCCCGTCCGGCCCACGGAGCCACCTGCTGGCGGGGGCGAGGCGGGACCGGAGGACGGCCGGTCCACCATCCCGATGACGTGGTGCGCGGACTGGCGCGCCGTCGACGCGTGGGCGCGCAGCGTCGGCGACCACCTCGTGCACTTCCTCGAGGTGCGCACCGAGCTGGCCCGGGTGCGGGCCGAGCTCGACCGGTGCCGTGCGATGCTCCGCGCCGTGACGCCCGAGCCTCGTCCGGTCAGCGCCGTGGAGCTCGGACGGCCCGTGGGACGCGACTCCGGCCGCGCCCACCATCCCCAGCGCCTGGCCTCGGCCGGGCCGACACGGAGGTCCTGAGATGACGACGACCGACCGGCCAACCGGCCAGAGCCCCGACCACGCGGACCGCGGGCAGCGCTCGAGCCGACGGATCAACTACGCCGACCTGACCCCGGCCGAGTCCCAGGCCCTGCTCGAGTCCCGCAACGTCGGACGCATCGGGTGGAATGCCGGCCACGGCCCGCAGATCTTCCCCGTCAGCTATGCCTGCGCGGCCGACCTCATCGTCTTCCGGACCTCGCCCTTCGGCGTGCTCTCGGAGCTCGTGCGGCCGACCCAGGTGGTCTTCGAGGTCGACGACCTCGACGACGTGGCACACACGGGCTGGAGCGTCATCGCCCGTGGTCGCGCCCAGGCCGTCGCCTCACCGGCGCTGCTCACGCACCTGTGGACCGTCGAGGGTGCAGAGCCGTGGGCTGGTGGCGTGCGCAACGTCTTCATCGGGATCAGCGTCGAGCGGATCACCGGCCGTTCCTTCGGGTCGCAGCGCGTGCCACCCGCCGCGCGACGCGGTGCCCGCTGACGGCCCTGCCCGTCCTGCGGCATCGAGCCACCGGCGCGGCCGCGCGGGCCTAGCCTTGGGTGATGACGGCGACGCGCGCGACCGGACGACGGGTGCGGGCGGACGCCTGTCCTGCGCGGACGACACGCTGATGGTCGAGCGTGTGCCGGCGCCCCGCCCGACCGGCGCACCCGCATCTCGCGGCTCGGCAGGCGCGACGGGCTCGGCAGGCACGGTGGGCTCGGTGGGCTCGGTGGGCTCGGTGGGCTCGGCGGGCTCGGCGGAGGACCGGCTGCGCGGCCTGCTCGCGGCCAACCGCTCCGTCGTCTCGGAGCTCGCGCTCCCGGCCGTGCTGCGGCGCATCGTCGAGGCAGCACGCACCGTCGCCGGCGCCCGCTACGCCGCGCTCGGGGTCATCGGGATCGACGGCCGGCTCGAGCAGTTCGTCCACTCGGGCATGGACGCCGAGGTGGTCGAGCTGATCGGCCACCTGCCCACGGGGCGCGGCGTGCTCGGAGCGCTCATCGAGGAGCCGGAGCCGATCCGCCTGCACGCCATCTCCGACGACCCGCGGTCCGTCGGCTTCCCGGCCGGTCACCCGCCGATGCACGGCTTCCTCGGGGTGCCGGTGCGCTCCCGCGGCGAGGTCTTCGGCAACCTCTACCTGGCCGAGCGCGTCGACGGCTCGGACTTCTCGTCCGACGACGAGGACCTCGTCGTGGCCCTTGCCGCGAGCGCCGGCGTGGCCATCGAGAACGCCCGTCTCTACGAGGAGTCGCGACGACGCCAGGAGTGGCTGCGGGCGTCGGCCGAGATCAGCCGCGACCTGCTCCGACCCGGCCTCGGCGAGCAGGTCCTCGTCCGCATCGCCGACGCGGTGCTGCGTCTCGCGGACGCCGACGTCGTCACCCTCGACTTCCCCGACCGCGAGACCGACGCCGTCCTCACCGACGCCGACGAACCGCTGGCGTATGCCGTCCGCCTCGTCGTCGGGGTCGCGCGCGGGGTGGGTGCCGACGGCCTCGTCGGCACGGCATACCGCTCCGGTCCCTCGCTGGCCGGCACGGCGATGCGCGAGCGTCGGGTGGTCCTCGCCGAAGCGTCCGGGCCCGCCGACGCGACCCTCGCCTCGGTCGCCGAGGCGGGGCCCGGCGGTCCGGCCATGGCCTGTCCGCTCGTCGGTGAGGCCGGGGTGCGCGGCGCCGTCGTCGTCGCCCGACGGGCCGGGAGCCGCCCGTTCACCCCCACCGACGTCGAGATGGCCGAGCAGCTCGCGACCCACGCCGCGCTCGCGCTCGAGCTCGCGGACGGCCGCGCCGACGAGGAGCGCATCGCGGTGCTCGAGGACCGGCACCGCATCGCCCGCGACCTGCACGACCACGTCATCCAGCGCATCTTCGCCACGGCCTTGTCGCTCGAGGCGGTGACCGAGCGGACCGACGACACGACGGTCCGGAGCGCCCTGGGTCGGGCGGTCGAGGACCTCGACGAGACGATCCGACAGATCCGGGCCTCGATCTTCGAGCTGCAGGAACCCCCGTCGTCCCTCGACGCCCGCGCCGTGCTCCTCGAGGTGGTCGCAGCCGCGACCACGGGTCTCGGCGTCGAGCCGGCCCTGACGCTCGAGGGGCCGGTCGCGACGGTCATCGACCCCGTGCTGCTGCACGACGTCACAGCCGTCCTCCGCGAGGCGCTGACCAACGTCGTCAAGCACGCTCGGTGCTCGGCCGTCTCCGTCCGCGTCGCCGTCACGGCCGAGGCCGTCACGGTCGAGGTGATTGATGACGGCCCGGCCCCGCGGGGCGTGGGGCCTGACGGAACGCGCCGCGACGTCACGGGGACACCGGGTGACCGCGACGCCACCGACGCCGCCGCCGGACGGACCACCCGGCAGCCCGAGCGACGGCACCGCGGGCTCGCCAACCTCACGAAGCGCGCCCGCGACCGTGGCGGGGACTGCACGCTGACGACCGACGAGAGGGAGACGGTGCTGAGATGGACCGCCCTGCTGACCCCGTGACGACGCCGGTCACGGTGTTCCTGCTCGACGACCACGAGATCGTCCGTCGGGGCCTCGTCGACCTGCTCGAGTCGCACGACGGCTTCCGGGTCGTCGGGGAGGCCGGCACCGCCGCCGAGGCCCTGCGACGGATCCCGACGCTCGCCCCGCAGGTGGCACTGCTCGACGCGCGGCTGCCCGACGGGAGCGGCATCGACGTGTGCCGCGACGTCCAGGTGAGCAGCCCCGGCACGCGCTGTCTCATCCTCACCTCCTACGACGACGACGACGCCCTCTTCGCCGCGGTCATGGCCGGGGCCTCGGGCTACCTGCTCAAGCAGATCCGTGGCACGTCCCTCACCGAGGCGGTGGCGCACGTCGCCGCGGGCCACTCCCTCATCGACCCGGCCCTCGTCGAGCGCCTGCTCGAGCGGATCCGCCGCCCCCAGGACGCCGACACCGCTGACCGTGCTCGTCACCCCGCGTCGGGACGGGTCGGGTCGGCGCGACCGGGCTCGAACACCGAGACCCTGACCGACCGGGAGCAGGAGATCCTCACCCTCATCGCCGAGGGACTGACCAACCGCCAGATCGGCGAACGCCTGCACCTCGCCGAGAAGACCGTCAAGAACTACGTGTCCGGTCTGCTCGCCAAGCTCGGCTTCGAGCGCCGCACCCAGGCCGCGGTCTACGGCGCCCAGCACGGCGCGGAGCCCGCGGAGCACCACGACCGTCCGTGACGGCATACGGGTGCCGGAGGCTGTAACGGATGCACGCCGGCCGCGATGGTGTGGGTGAGGCGGCACCCGATCCCCCGAGCGGGTGCCGTCTCGCTGCCTGTCCGGAGCCGTCCGTCCTGCGACGTCACCGCCGCCCCTGCCTGGTTGAAGAGCGACGATGCCGCCGGGTGACGAGTACCCAGCGAGGGCCGCGTCAGTCGCCGCCGTGCGCCGCGCCGTGCCGGACGAAGCGGACAGCCGACCCGCTCGGCACCATCTGTCGGACCTGTCCCCTAGGCTTGAAGGGCGCCAATCGCGGTCGAGCAAAGGCCGGCGACGGGGTAGCAGTAGGAGTTTTCGCATGGAGCCACACGTCGTGGCGGGCACCTCGCCCCGAGCCGGGGTCGACACGGTCTTCGGGTCGTCCGACGACGCCGACGAGCAGCTGACCCCGGTCGAGACCTATCTCCTCGAGGCGCTCGAGCGCCTCGACGCCGCCGAGTCGCGCGCCCTTCAGCTCGAGACCGCCCTCGCCCACAGCCGTGACATCGGCGCCGCCATCGGCATCCTCATGGCGTTGCGCCGGGTGACCCGGGAGCAGGCGTTCGACCAGCTGCGGCGGGCCAGCATGGAGCGCAACGTCAAGCTGCACGTGCTGGCGCTCGAGGTCGTCGAGACGGGGCGCATCGACCGGTCGTGACCGGAGGGATTGCCGGCCGCGCCGGTCTCCCGGCACGTCGTCCGCCCTCCCTCCGGAGTGCCTCTCGCCGAGGTGCTTCTGCTCGGCGCCCCCGAGAGAGATGATGGCGCTCGGTGACCTGCGCACGGGGCCAGGCCGGAAGGAGCAGGATGCAGCCGGACGGCGCCGCGCACGGACCGGGAGAGCCGGGAGAGCCGGGAGAGCCGAGTGGGCCCGGTGAGCCGGGTCGCAGCCAGGCGCGCCGTGAGCCCGGGACCGGCTTGCGCCGCGCACTCGGACTCACCGCCCTCGGCACCGTCCTGCCCGGCGCCGGACTGACCCAGACCCGCAGCCGATGGGTCGGCTGGGTCATCCTCGGCATCACCCTCGTCGCGGCCGCCGGCGGGGCCTACGCCCTGCTGAGCCAGGGCGTCACGAGTGCCGCGCTCGCGGTCGTCGCCCGCCCCGAATGGCTCCGCGGCGCCGTCGTCGTCATCGCGGTCTGGGGCCTCGTCTGGTGCGCGTCGATCGTCCTGACCGCCGTCCAGGCACGACCGGGCACGCTCGACCGCGGCCGCACCTTCCTGCTCGCCGCCTTCACGACGCTCATGGTGCTCGTCGTGGGCGGCGGGGCCATCACCGCCGCGAACTACGCCCTCATCACCCAGGACACCGTCGAGGTCGTCTTCTCCGCGCCGCCGTCGCGACCGGGTGTGGGCGCGAAGGTCGTCGAGGGCGACGACCCGTGGGCCGAGCAGGCCCGCGTCAATCTCCTGCTGCTCGGCTCCGACGCGGGCTCCGACCGAATCGGCACCCGGACGGACTCGATGATCGTCGCGAGCATCGACACGCACTCCGGGCGCACGACGCTCATCTCGATGCCCCGCAACCTGCTCAAGGCGCCGCTCGCCCCCGGCAGCCCCCTCCTCGCCCGCTACCCGTCCGGCCGCTTCGGCTCACCCGAGCGGTCCTGCGCCCAGAACGAGCCCGGCGCGACCGGCCAGTGCATGCTCACCAACCTCTACAGCGAGGCGGAGGCGTATGCCGTCGACCACCCGGGCGCGTACCCCAAGGGCGTCGTGCCGGGTCGGGAGGAGATCCGCGGCACCGTCCAGCAGATCGTCGGGCTGACCATCGACCACGTCGTCGTCATCGACCTCAAGGGCTTCTCGCTGCTCATCGACGCCATGGGCGGCCTCGACATCAATGTCAAGAACGCCGGCACGGGTGGCCCGCTGCCGATCGGTGGGCGCGTGACGGCCGACCAGCGCATCGTCGGCGTCAAGGCGTGGTTCACACCCGGGCGCCAGCACCTCGACGGGTGGCACTCGCTCTGGTACGCCCGCTCGCGTGCCGCCGACAGCGACACGTTCCGGCAGGCCCGGCAGCGGTGCGTGGTCCAGGCGATCGTCGAGCAGGTGAACCCGGCCGAGATGGTGGGCCGGTACCCCCAGCTGGCCCGCATCGCGCGCGACAACATCTACACCGACATCCCCGCCCGGAGCCTGCCGGCGTTCGTCGACCTCGTCGAGCGGGTGCAGAAGGCCAGGGTCAACAGCGTGACGCTGACCCTCGACGACGGCATCAAGCCGTGGGACCCCGACTACGCGAGGATCCGCGCCCTCGTCAGGAAGGGGATCGCCGCGCCGAAGCCGGCGAAGACGCCGACGCCGACGTCCACGACGGCCGGCTCGGCGGGCGGCACCCCCACGGTGACCCGGACGCCGCGCACCCCCGCGACGCCGAGCCCGACGACGACGCCGTACGCGCAGTGCTGAGGGGCGAGCAGGAGCCCGCCGCTCCCGGTCGTCCCTCGCGGGCGAGCACCTCCGTCGCCTGAGGATCACCCTCGACGGGGGAATCGCCCGACGTGGTCGCCGCCTAGCGTGACGTGCATGAGGACCAGCCCGATCGTCGTCGCCGCGCTCCTGTCGGTCAGCGCCGTCCCGCTCGCCGCGTGCACCTCGCAGCCGGACCCCGTGCAGGCGCGCATCACCAACCCGGCGCGCGGCACGAGCGTCAACGCCGAGGTGGGCCGCATCCGGCTCCTCGCGACCCGCATCGACGCACCCGAGGACCGCAAGCTGCTCGGGGGGTCCAACACCGGCCTCTTCACGACGCTCGCCAACGACGGCGACGCCGCCGACCGGCTCGTGGGCGTCAGCTCGGTCTACGCGCGTCAGGTCATCATGCGCCAGGGCACCGACGGAGCCGAGGCCCCCGTGCAGGTCGACGTCCCGGGCAACGGCGTCGTGTCTTTGCAGTACCCGGGCGGCCTGCACCTCGAGATGGTCGACCTCAAGCTCGACGTACGGGCTGGACGTCTCCTGCCGGTCTCCTTCCGTTTCGAGAAGGCGGGCAGCGTGACGGTCAACGTCTTCGTCGACGGCTTCGGCCTTCCGACCGTCTCACCGGTCTCCCCCGTCGCGCCCGCGACGAGCTGACGGGAGCCTCGCTGTTCAGGCCAGGTCGAGCACCTGCGGAGGCTCGCTCCAGATCCGGCGGGAGACCTGCTCGGGATAGCTCGTGACCTCCGGCTCGGCGTCGAACAGTCGAGTCGCTCCGGTGTCGTACGAGGGCCACCCGGGGTCGCCCGTCGTGGCGAAGGCCGTCCACGCGCTCCGCATCTGCTCCGACACCGCCTCGGCCTCGGCCGTGGGGTCGCCGATGAGCAGCGCCGGCTGACCGACCGTGAGGGTGCCGAACACGAGCGGCACGTCGAGGCCGTGACAGGCACCGAGGACCCCGCCCATGCCGGGCGCCGGCCAGGTCAGCTCGTAGAGGTGGACCCGGCCGCCTGCGGCCAGCTGGGCCTCCGCGAGGTGCAGGGACGGCATACGGAAGAGCCAGTCCGAGCGCACCACGTCGTAGAGCTCCTCGGGGTCGGGGAAGCTCTCGCAGTAGCGCGCCGGGTCGGGGCCGAAGGTCTCGGCCGCCTCGGCGGCCTGTGCCTCCGTGATCGCGCCCAGCTGCCCGCTCAGCGCCGTGAGCAGCCGCTGCTCGTGGCGGGTGTGGCCGACCATCAGCGCGACGCGCCCGGTCAGCCCGAGCCACGGCGTCGTCGGGAGCACGTCACCGTCGACGACCGGTGCCAGGGGGACGTGGGCGTGCGCCGCGCGCCCCCAGCGGTCCGCGTGGAGCTCCATCGTCGCCGCCACGGCGTCGGCGGCGGCGGGCAGCCTCCGGCGGTCGGCAGCAGGCAGCTCAGCGGGGTCGAGACCCAGCTCGGCCGCGCAGGCCCGCGTGATGTCGGCGGCCAACCGGGGGGTGAAGAACGTGCCGGGCAGGCTCTGCGCGACGGCCCGCTGGAAGAGCCCTGCGGCGCGGGGCATGGCGAGCAGCGCGGCCACCGAACCGCCACCCGCGGACTGGCCGAAGACCGTGACCCGCTCGGGGTCGCCCCCGAAGGCGCCGATGTTGTCGCGCACCCACTCGAGCGCATCGACCTGGTCCAGCAGGCCGCGGTTCGCCGGCGTGCCGTCGACCCAGCCGAAACCCTCCAGGCCGACCCGGTAGTTGAACGTCACGACGACGACCCCGCCCTGCGCGAGCGTGCTCCCGTCGTACTCGGGCAGGCCGGACGTGCCGAAGAGGTAGGCGCCTCCCTGGATCCAGACCATGACGGGTGACCGGCTCCCGAGCCCCGGCGACCAGACGTTGACGGTCAGCCAGTCGTCGCCCTCGTCGGTCAGGGCGTCCATCCCGAAGGCCGCCGACTGTGGCGGCGGCGGACCGAACGCCCGGGCCGGGCGGGTGCCCGCCCAGGGCTGCACCGGTTCGGGGGCGGCGAAGGGCGCGGGCGGCGCCGCGTACGGGATGCCGCGGAAGACGGCGAGGCCGCCCTCGGTGGCGCCGCGGACGACGCCACCCGTGACCTCGACGTCGATGTCCACCCGACGATTGTCGCCGCGCCCCCGGCCACGGTGCCAGTGCTTTGACGGGCGTCATCCCCCCGGCGGGGCGGTGTGCGGATCGGGTGCGGACGCGAAGACGTTGAGTCCCAGGGCCCGGCTCAGCGAACGCGTGATGAGCTGCCCCCGCACGCTGTTGCCGGCCTCGTCGAGCGGCGGCGACCAGGCGGCGAGGCCACCCTTGCCGGGCGCGACCGTCACGACGGCGCCGCTGACGCCGCTCTTGCCCGGGAGCCCGACCTCCCAGAGCCAGTCGCCCGACAGCTCGTAGAGGCCCGCCGTCGCCATGACGGCCAGGACGCGAGCGCACGTCGCGTCCGAGACGACCCGCTCCCCCGTCATCGGGTTGACGCCACCGTCGGCGAGCGTCGCGGCCATCACGGCGAGGTCGTGCACGTCGACGGACAGCGAGCACTGCCGGGTGTAGAGGTCGGTCGCGTCGTCGGGGTCGCAGTGCACCCGCCCGTAGCTGTGCAGCAGGTGGGCGATCCCGCGGTTGCGAAGGTTGGTGGCCGACTCCCCGGCGTAGACGTCCTCGTCGACGACCAGGCGCCGGCCGGCGAAGGCCGACAGCCCGTCGACGACGACACCCCAGGCCGCCTCGACCCCGGTGTCGTGGTGGCCTAGCCCGGCCACCTCGGGCACGAGGCTCGTCGCGGCGATCGCTCCGGCGTTGACCATCGGGTTCATCGTGCGGTGGTCGTGCACCTCGACGGCCATGACCGAGTTGAAGGGAAGCCCGGTCGCGTTGGCGCCCAACAGCTCTCGTGACCGGTCGGCCCCGAGCGCCTCGACGACGAGTGCCAGCACGAACGGCTTCGAGACGCTCTGGACCGAGAAGCGCACCCCGACGTCGCCGACCTCGAAGGCGCGCCCCGCGACCGAGACGACCGACGCTGCGCACCAGGCGGGGTCGGCCCGGGCGAGCTGGGGGATGTACGTCGCCACCGTCCCGTCCTCGACGTGGCGGTGCCGGTCGTATGCCGCGTGCAGGAGCTCCCCGACCGTGGTGTCGTCGGGCAGGTGACCCGTCGACACCCGCGTGACCGGGCCGTCGGGCGGCACCGACCGGGGATCGCCGACGGAGCCGGGGTCGCTGTCGCTGCCCCTGTCATCCCCGTCCCCGTCGGCCCGCACGTCCACGTCACGTCACCGGCTGCCGACGGCTCAGTTGAGGTGGACGGGAGCGCCGGGGCCCCAGGGGATCCCGATGAGGTACCACGCGACGAAGAAGAGGATCCACGTGACGAGCACGATGGCCGTGTACGGGATCATCATCGACACGACGGTGCCGAGACCCGCCTTCTTCTGGTAGCGCTGGCACACGAGCACGATGAACGGGAGGTAGACCATGAGCGGGGTGATGACGTTCATGGGCCCGTCTCCAACGCGGTAGGCCGCGATGACCGTCTGCGGCGCGATGCCCAGCCGGTAGAAGAGCGGGATGAAGATCGGCGCGAGGATCGCCCACTTGGGGATGACGCCCGGCATGATCAGGTCGATGACGGCCACGAGCAGGATGAAGCCGACGAGGAGCGCGAGCGCCCCGATGTTGGCGCTCTCGAGGATGTCGGCCAGCCCGGTCGCCGCGAGCCTGCTCATGTTCGAGTAGTTGAAGTACGCGATGAACTGGGCGATGAGCAGCATGAGGAAGATCAGCCCGCCGAGGCCGTTGAAGGTCTTGACGATCGCGTTGATGACGTTCGTGCTGCCCGTGAGCGTCTGTGCCCCACGGCCGTAGCCGAGTCCCGCCGCGAGGAAGAGCATCGAGATGATGAAGAGCAGGCTGCTCATGAAGGGCGAGGACCCGAAGATCTCGCCGGTCTCAGGGTTGCGCAGCGGGGCGTTCGGCAGCGCCGTGAGCAGGGTGACCCCGGCAACGGCGACGAGGGTCCAGATGAGTGACATCCGCAGGCCCTTGGACTCGAGCGCGAGGTCCTCGTCGGTCGGCACCGTCTCGGGCGGCACGTCGTCGGGGGCCTCCGCGCGGTTCCACCGGCCGAGTCGTGGCTCGAGGACGCGCTCGGTGACCCACGTCATGACGACGGCGCAGAAGAGGAGTGACGCCGTGCTGAAGAAGAAGTTCTGGGTGACGTTGAGCTCGACGTTCGGCGCGACCAGTCCGATGGTCTCGTTGGTCACCTCGGTGATGATGCCGTCGGCGGGGGTGATGAGGACGTTGACGAAGAAGGCGGCGCTGACCCCTGCGTAGGCCGCCGCGATCCCGGCCAGGGGATGGCGCCCGAGCGACACGAACGCCGCGGCACCGAGCGGGATCAGTACGAGGTAGCCGGCGTCGGAGGCGACGCTCGAGATGCCGCCGAGGAGCACGATGATGAAGGTGATCGCGCCCCGCGGGGCGACCTTGACCATCTTGCGGATGAGGGCGGCGATGAGTCCGGCCTCCTCTGCGACCCCGACGCCGATCATGGCGACGAGGATGACGGCCACGACGCCGAAGTCGTTGAAGTTCTGCACGGCCGTCGTGAAGATGAAACGGATGCCGTCGCCCGTCAGCAGGCTGTTGGCCGTGATCGTCTCTCGTTCGATCTCGTAGTCCGGGACCGCACCGGTGGGCGGGTGCGGGTAGCCCGGCAGCGAGGTGCCGCCCTCGTAGTCCGGGACCGCGGGGACCGAGCCGGGCTCGGCCACGTCGGTCGTGACGCTGGCGCCGGTGAGGTAGAGCACGTGCGACAGCACGATGACGGCGATGATGAGCCCGAGGAAGATGAGCGCCGGGTGCGGCACCTTGTTGCCGAGGCGCTCGATCGCGTCGAGGAAGCGCTGGGTCCCGCCGGACGTGCCGGCTTCGGTCGCCTCCTCGTCGGCGCGTGACTCCGGTGTGTTCGCCGTGGTGCTCACGCGTCCCCCTCGGCCGGCCTCTCGAACGCACAGGCCAGCTCGATGAGCAGCCGGCTCCCGAACCCGGTGGCGCCCTTGTTGCGCCAGCCGCGCGCCTCCGGCAGCTGTGCCGTGCCGGCGATGTCGATGTGGGCCCACGGTTTGTCGCCGACGAACTCCTCGAGGAAGAGGGCCGCCGTGATCTGCCCGGCGTTCGGCCCGCCGAGGTTGGTCATGTCGGCGATCGGCGAGTCGAGCTGCGAGCGGTAGCGGCGGTGCAGCGGCAGTGGCCAGACCGGCTCGTCGACGGCGTCGCCGGCCGCCCGGACCTGGTCGACGAGGGCATCGGAGTTGCCCATGACCCCGGCGATGTCGACGCCGAGGGCCCGGAGGCACGCACCGGTCAGGGTGGCGATGTCGACGATGGCGTCGACGTCGAGCTCGACGGCGAGGGCGAGCGCGTCGGCCATGACCAGGCGGCCCTCCGCGTCGGTGTTCTTGACCTCGACGGTCTTGCCGTTGCGCATCCGGAGCACGTCGCCGAGCTTGAGCGCAGAGCCCGAAGGCATGTTGTCGGTGCACATGAGGTAGCCGGTCACCTCGGTCTGGCAGCCGAGGTCACGCAGCGCCGTCATCGCCGCGAGCACCGTGGCGGCGCCCGTCATGTCGTTCTTCATCTGCGCGTGCGACTCGTCGCTCGGCTTGATGCTGATCCCCCCGGAGTCGTACATGATCCCCTTGCCCACGAGGGCGAGGTGTCCGCGCGACGTCCCCTCGGGCACGTAGTGCAGGCGGACCATGCGGGGCTCCTCGACGCTGCCGAGGTTGACCCCGAGCAGCCCGCCGCACCCCATCTCGACGAGCTCATCGGGGCCGACGACGTCGACCTCGAGACCGGCGGGCGGCCCGACCTCCTGGGCGACCTGGCCCATCCGGGTCGCGGTGAGCGCCGCGGCAGGACAGTTCGCGAGATCGCGGCCGAGGGCTGCCGCTCGGGCGAGCACCTCACCCCGGCGGACGCCCTCGACCGCGGCCTCCGAGTGCTCCGACTCCACGACGACGACGAGCCGCTCGAGGACCGGTTCGTCCTCGGTCTCGCTGATCCGGAAGCGCCATCGGGCCAGGAGGACTCCCTCGGTGACGGCGCGGGCGAAGGCGCCCGGTGACAGACCGATCTCCCGGGCGGGCAGCTCGATCGCGAGGCGAGTGTGCTGGGGCACGGCCCGCGCGAACGTCGCCGCGAGGTCGCGCACCGCGGCCTCGTCCACGTCGTCGGCCGCCCCGATCCCGAC
This sequence comes from Terracoccus sp. 273MFTsu3.1, assembly GCF_000383675.1. Lineage (GTDB taxonomy): Bacteria > Actinomycetota > Actinomycetes > Actinomycetales > Dermatophilaceae > Terrabacter. The sequence continues at coordinate 885,018 of NZ_KB911821.1, forward strand.
GGCCACGAGGGCACGGCCGCCACTCGGGATCACGATCGTCTGCCCGCGCTTGCCGGTGAAGCCCACGGCGGCCAGGGCGGCCGCGTCCTGACCGAGGTCGGGCGGCGGCTCGCCTCCCTCGGCCACCGGCACGGCGACCGCCGTGACCTCGTCGGCCCCGGGCAGCTGGGTGACGACGTCGACCGTGGCGGACGACCGCGTGGACGGGATGGGATCCAGAGAGCGCATGGCAGGAGTGCTCACGCCGACTCCTTCCGGAGACGTAGGTCTTGGTCCTTCCGAGCATGGCCGCGCCGCCCTGCGCCCGATTCACCCGTCGTGGGTGACCGCACGACGGCCCCCGGGCCCCGACGATGGGGCTATGAGCCCCGCGACGACGAGCCTGGTGGTCCTCGCGGTGACCGTCGTCCTCTTCATCTGGAACCGGCTGCCCGTGGGCGGGGTGGCCGTCATCACCTGCCTCGCGCTGTACGCGACGGGACTCGTCGACGCGGACACGGCCCTGTCGGGCTTCGGCGACCCCGTCGTCGTCTTCATCGCTTCCCTCTTCGTCGTCAGCGAGGCCATCGACTCGGCCGGCGTGACGACGTGGGCCGGCCAGCGCCTCATCGACGTCGTCGGTGACGGACCGGTGCGCGTCATGGTCGCCGTGCTCGGCCTGTGTGCGGTCCTGACCGCCGTCATCACCCTCAACGGCTCGGTGGCCGCCCTCCTGCCCATGGTTCTCGTCCTCGCCACCCGGATCCGGCGGTCGCCCTCGCTCATGCTCATGCCGATGGCCTTCGCCGGGAGCGCCGGATCCCTCCTCGCGCTGACGGGTAGCCCGGTCAACGTCATCGTCTCCAACGCTGCCGTCGACGCCGGTGTCGAGCCCTTCGGCTTCTTCGACTTCGCCGTCGTCGGCCTCCCCCTCGTCATCGGCACGGTGACCCTCGGGGTCCTGCTCGGGCCACGGGTGCTGCCCCACCGGTCCTCCTCCCAGCCGGTCCGCGACCTCGGTCGGCACGCGAGCCGGCTCGCCGCCTACTACGAGCTCCACGACGGCTTCTACCGCCTCCGGGTGCGCCCGGGGTCGCCCGTCGTCGGGGTCCCCGCGTCGAGACTCGACCTCACGGCATACCCGGGGGTGACGCTGATCGGCGTGCAGAGTGCCGGCGGTCACGCCGTGACGGGGGCGACCCCGGTCGGTGACGACGACGTCGTCGTCGTCAGCGGGGCGAGCGAGGCCGTGAGCCGCCTCGTGCCCGAGCTGCGCCTCGCCGTCGCGATGCGACCGATCACGGTCGAGTCGGCCGGCATCATGAACCGCGAGGTCGGCGTGGCGGAGGTCGTCGTGCCGCCACGCTCTCCCCTCGTCGGTGAGACGTCCTTCCCCGGCCAGGTGCGCGGCAGCGACCTCGTCGTGCTCGGGATCCGCCGGCTCGGGAAGGACCTGGGTCCGACGCCGCACGAGCTGGCGGCCGGGGACAGTCTCCTGCTCCACGGCACGTGGACGTCGATCGAGGAGCTCGTGCACGACCGTGACGTGCTGCTCGTCGACTCCCCGGATCTCGTTCGGCGGCAAGCAGTTCCGCTCGGTCCGCGGTCGGGTCGGGCGATCGTCGTCCTCCTCGTCATGGTCCTCCTGCTCGCGCTCGGAGTCGTGCCCCCGGCGATCGCAGGCCTCGCTGCCGCGACCGCGATGGTGCTGACGCGGGTCATCAGCGTCAACCAGGCCTACCGAGCCGTCTCGTGGCAGACCGTCGTGCTCATCGGCGGCCTCATCCCGCTGTCGACCGCGATCGAGACGAGCGGCGCCGCCGACCTCGTGGCCAGGGGGCTCATCGACGTCGTCGGCGAGGGACGGCCCTACGTGCTGCTCGTCGCGCTCTTCGCCCTCACCGCGGTCCTCGGCCAGGTCGTCAGCAACACCGCCACGGTCCTGATCATCGTGCCGATCGCGGTGGCCGCGGCGCAGGAGACCGGCGTCTCGGTGCTGCCGGTGCTCATGCTCGTCGCGGTCGCCGGAGCCGCGTCGCTGCTCACGCCCATCGCCACGCCGGGCAACATGATGATCATGGGGCCGGGGGGCTACCGCTTCGGCGACTACTGGCGCCTCGGGCTGCCGGTCCTGCTCCTCTGGCTCGTCGTCGCCGTCGTCGTCATCCCTCTCGTGTGGCGCTTCTGACGGCCGCAGACTCGGCGGCGTGGCCGCGTCGCCACCACGCGACCGTCACGGCACCGAGCGCGAGCGGGACGAGCATCCAGCAGACCCGGAAGACGACGAGGCCCGCGACGGCCCGCGCCTCGAACGGGCCCTGCTCCAGGCCGAGGACGGCGATGACGGCCGCGTCGAGCACCCCGACGCCGCCGAAGGGCAGGGCCGTGAGGGGGTAGCTGACGAGCAGCGCCACGACGATGGTGACGGTGGGCGCGGCGATCGCCGGCACGCCCGCGAACCGGAGCGACAGCACGAGCAGCAGCGCCTCGCTGAGGACCAGCCCGACCTGGCAGGCCATGGCCCGGCCCCAACCGCGGCGCAGGACGTCGCCGGCCTGCCGGACGAACTCCGTGGCGCGGGTCGACCACGCCGCGGGGTCGACCCGCGGGGTGACGCGCCGCAGCTGGCGGCCGACCCACCCGGCGGCACGCGCGGCGGGCCGCTCGCCGCGCGACGCGATGACGAGCCCCACGACGACGACGAGGCTGACCGCCCCGCTCGAGACAGCGGTCCAGACGTATGCCGGCTCGGCCTGTCCCGCGACCGCCGCCAGTCCCAGCCCCAGGACCGGCGCGCCGAAGCGCGCCACGTAGTAGGTCAGGGTGTTGAGCGTGATGCCCGCGATGCCCTCGGACGGGGGGATCCCCCACGACCGGAGCATCGCGATGCGCAGCACGACGTCGCCCGGCGGGGGTGCGACCGTCGCGACGAGGTTCGCCGACAGGTCGTTCGACACGGCCCGGCGCAGTCCGAGGGAGGGCACGAAGACGGCGAGCGGCCCGGCATTGAGGCACTGGCGCAGCGCGACCACGCCCAACAGGGCCACGACCTGGGCCGGAGCGAGGCTGGTGACGGCGTCCCACACGGCCGACCAGTTGACCCGGCGCACGACGCGGGAGAACCACCACAGCGCGACGAGCGTCAGGCCGATGCGCAGGGCACCGACGAGCAACCCCCGCCGTCGCGTCGACCGTCGCCGTCCCTCGGCTCGCGACGGCGGCTCCTTCGGGTGCGGCTGCTCGGACCGCCATGGCTCAGGGGGACCAACCGCAGAGTCCCCCACGGACTCCTGGGCCACCGACGCTAGTCCGGGAGGCGCCGCAGCTCGAGGAGCGTGAAGCCGAGGTCCTGGAAGCGGTCGAGGATGCCGTGCAGGTGCGGTGCGTCGACGACGTCGCCGTACATGACCGAGCCCAGCGCGCCGACCGGGACGGTCGACTCGTCGAGCTCCGGGAAGGCCGCGCGCGCGACCTCGGGGATCTGCTCGGCCAGGATGAACTCGTAGCGCACGCCGCCCCCTTCGCAGGTCGGACCGGATGCCGAAGGCTCTTGCTCCGATCGTGCCGGTCCGGGTCCGTCGTGGCGTCACCCCGGGCGGGTGACCTCGACCCGCCGGCGACCTAGAGGAGCCCGAGACGACGCGCTGCGGCCACGGCGTCGCGGCGCGACCCGACGCCGAGCTTCTGGAAGAGCGAGCGCATCTGCGTCTTGACGGTGTTGCGGCTCACGGCTCGCGCGTCGGCGATCTCGGCGACGGTCAGGAGCGACGGCAGCTCGCGCAGCAGGCTCAGCTCGCGGGCGCTGAGGGCGACGTCGAGCAGCGGATCGGGGCGCAGGTCCACACCCGGACGGGAATGCTCGCGCAGCTCGAGGGCGAAGGGCTCGAGCTCGCCGAACCGTCCGGCACCGACGGCGAGGACGTCGGCGACCTCCGGCGCGACCTCGAGCACCGTCCGGAGCGCGCGCTGGGGGGCAGCCCGGGTGAGAGCGGCGACGAGTCCCTCGTGCGCGACGGTGGGCTGGGCATTGCGGTGGGCCACCACCGCCTTGACGAGGTGCGCCGTGACCGCCGCGCGCAGGGGAAGCACCGCGGGGTCGACGGCGAGCAGGGGCGCGACCGCCGATCGGGCAGCGGCGTCGTCGCCGTCCCAGAGGTGACGCACCGATGACATGACGGCGACCTCGACCTCGCACCCGGGCAGTCCGGCACTCAGCTGCTCGACCTCGAGAGCGAGTCGCGGGAAGCCCGCGAGAAGCACGATCCGGTGCGCCCGCGACAGCTCGCCCACGGCGAGGTCCGTGGTCATCGACAGTCGCGACACGTCCCTGGCTCCGGCCATGACGCGGGTCGCCACGTCCTGCCGCGCACCGGGCTCGTCCGCGGCCTCCTCGAGGTCGAGGTCGGCCTCGAGCATCCGCGCGAGCCGACCCAGCTGGACGAGGCCGCGCGCCGCGGTCGTGGAGGCGTCGTCGCCGGACTCCGCGTCCCCGGACACGAGGGCGGGCATCATCGAAGAGACCTCGGCGATCAGCGCCAGGGCGGTCTGGTTGCGGTCCCGCGCGGTCGCGACGTCGAGGACCTGGTGGGCGCCCCACGCCGCGAAGACATGAGCGGGCAGCAGTCGGGGTGACAGGGCCCACGGTGTGCCCTGCGCCTCCGCGAGCACACGCTCGGACCATGCCGTCATCTCGACGAGGTCCTCCTTGCCGGCCGCGACCGAGGCGAGCCCGACCATGGCCTGGAGGGCGGACAGCAGGTGCCCGGCACGGCGAGCGGTGCCGAGGGCCGCCCCGTAGGCCGTCCGCGCGTCGTCGAGACGGCCCGCGCCGAAGAGGACGCCACCACTCGTCAGCTCGTCGAGGAGGTCGAGATCGGCCTGGGCATGCTCGTGGGGCACGCGACCCATCTGACGACTCCGCGCCGAAGACGTCTCTCCCACACCGTGACCGGGGACGGGATCGTCGAAGGTCGGCACGACGTGGCCGCGTGCGGACCGGCTGCCCGACCACGTCCGGAGGGTGGAGGACAGCTCGGCGGTCAGCCCGTCCGCGACCCGCTCGTCGCCACTGGGCCGGGCGCCGAGGCGCGCGGCCGGGTCCGCAGCCGACCGTCGGCCCACGTCGTCACCGACGAAGGAGAGCCAGCGCAGGCCGACCGCCAGCAGGCGCTCGAGGGGTAGCGCCCCCGCGTCGTCGCGTCCCGGGCCGTCGGGCTCCGGCATGGCCTCCGCCCGGGCACCCTCTCCCTCGCCCGCGAGCCATGTGTCGGGCTGCGTCGCGAGGGACACGAGCTGGATCCGGGCGGCCTCCGGGTCGGACAGGTCGAGGCTCGCGAGGGCTGCGACCGCCGTCATGACGGGGTCACCGATCGGGACCGTGCGCACGGCGGCGTCGATGTCGGCGGCCCGGCCGTCGAGCAGCAGGTGGAGCGCGTGGTGGTGGATGACGTCGCTCATGAGGTCGAGGTCCCCCGCCGCCTCCGCGTGACGCAGCGCCTGTCCCGGGACGTCGTGGGCGGCATACCACCGAGCGGCGCGGGCGTGGACCTCCCGAGCGCCACGGAGGCTGCGGGACTCGAGCATCGCGCCGAGGTAGCTGCGCAGCAGCACGTGGTAGCGGTAGGTCGGCGGACCGACTCGGTCGACCGTGACCATGGCGTTGTCCGACGAGAGCGCCTCGAGCAGCGCACCCGCGTCGTCGCGCCCGGTCACGGCGGCGGCGAGCTCGGGCGTGAGGTCCTCGAGGACCGAGGTCGAGACGAGGAAGTCGCGCACCTCCCCGTCGAGGCTCGCGAGCACCTCCTCGACGAGGTAGCCTGACATCGCGCGGTGGCTCCGCGCGAACTCGCGGAGGAAGGCGTCGGCGTCGCGGCCGCGCGCCAACGAGACGGCCGCCAGGGCGACCCCGGCCGCCCACCCCTCGGTGAGCTCCTGCAGGTGGCGCACCTGGCCGTCGTCGAGGGCGACGTCGTGACGGGACAGCAGCTCACGGGTGTCGTCGATGGAGAAGCGCAGCTGGTGCTCGCGCACCTCGACGAGCCGCTCCTCGAGGCGCAGACGGGCCAGGTGCAGCCCCGGGTCGGCACGCGTGCCGACGACGACGTGCAGGTGCGCCGGGGCCCAGCGGACGACCAGCTCGACGAGCTCCACGCACCGCGGGTCGCGGACGAGGTGCAGGTCGTCGAGGACGAGCCAGGTGTCCGCCGGCGCCTCACCCGCGAGCTGGACGAGCCGGGTCACGAACGCGTGCCCGGCACGGCTCGGGACCGTCTCCGCGTCGACGGCGGGCAGGTGGGCGCCGACGGCGGCCTTGAGGGCGCCGAGGAGCGTCTCGCCCATGACCTGGGGGTCGTTGTCCTCACGGTCGAGCGAGGCCCAGCCGACGAGGTCGCCGCGCTGCTCCAAGGCGTTCGACCAGTCCGCGAGCAACGTCGTCTTGCCCGTGCCGACGGAGCCGGCGACGAGCACGACCGTGCCGCAGGCACGCTCCGTCGCCGAGTCCAGCGCGCGAGGTGCCGGGATCGTGGCCCGGCGCACCGTGCGGACCGTAAGGCCGGGCGGTCGGTGCTTGGGCGGGCGCCGGAGGGCGGCGGAGCCGACGTCGCTGTCGCCGTCGGTCGTGCGCGCAGTCCCCGAGTGCACGGCGTCAGTCCTTGCCGGAGGACGCTGGAGGTCGCCCGAACGTCTCCGGGGGGTCGGTGGCCGGTCGGCTGGAGGGGGGACGTGCTGGGAGGGGCATCACGGTGCACTTTCGTGAGGGGTCACGCCTGCGACACGTTCGGGCCGACCGCTTGAACCGCAGGCCACCGCGGTGACCGGCCGCTCGGCCCGGTTTCACCGTACCCCTGCCCACAGCCGTCGTTCAGGATTGAGGCGTTTCCTCATGAGTGCGTCCACCGGTGTGACCACCGGTTGCCGGGCCGAGCGGCCGGGACGCACCCACCGGGCGAACCGCCCTCGGTGGCCCGGCTGGTCGAGCGTGGAGACCTCACAGGGGTGAGCCGATGTCCATGAGTGCAGAGTGCGAGAACGGCTGGCACAAGAGGTGCCCGGCGAACGGAACGGTGGACCACACGTGCTCGTGCACGTGTCACTGGGACGACGACGACGAGCCCCGCGACTGACGCCCTGGGGTCACGGTCGAGACGTTGTCGGGCGTCACGGCGATGACGCTCTCACGGCGCTCACCGCGCAGTCGTGGGCGCAGTCGTGGGCGCAGTCTGGGCGGTGGCCGCGGCCGCGGCCGGCGGGAGGCTTCAGCAGCCGACGGGTCCGCACGCTCCACCGCTGCCCGTCGAGGCGCCGATCCGGACGAGCTGCGGCACGGCCGGGGCACAGCAGCCGCCGACTGCCCCTTCACCGTCGGCGTCCGCCCGGGTGACGGCCGGCTCGTCGAACAGCCCCGCCCCGCCGCAGACCCCGGTCTCCGGGAGCGTGAGCTCGACCCGGGCGGCCGCCTCGTGATCACCGGCCAGGGCGGCCGCCACGGAGCGGACCTGCTCGTAGCCGGTGAGCGCCAGGAACGTCGGCGCGCGACCGTACGCCTTCATCCCGACGACGTAGACCCCCTGCTCGTCGTGGGCCAGCTCGCCTGCACCGTGCGGGTAGACGGTGCCGCACGAGTGGACGTTGGGGTCGATGAGCGGTGCGAGTCCGAGGGGCGCCTCGAGCCGGGCGTCGAGGCGCAGGCGCAGCTCCGCCATGATCGAGTGGTCCGGGCGGAACCCGGTGAGCCCGACGACCTCGTCGAGGCCGTCGATGCGGCGCCCCTCCTCGCTGACCAGGGCCAAGGAGCCTTCGGCGACGTGCTCGACGGCCAGCGTCCGGAACCCGGTGACGACCTCGACGAGCCCGGCCGCGACGGCGTCGCGTGCGCGAAGGCCGAGGGCGCCGCGGGCCGGCAGCTGGTCCGCGTCACCGCCGCCGTAGGCGCTGCCGACGGCCCCCCGTCGCAGCACCCACACCGCCTTCGTACCGGGCTCCTGCTCGGCGAGCGTGGCCAGGGCGACCAGCGCCGTCAGGGCGGAGTGGCCCGCCCCGACGACTGCCGTGCGCCGCCCCCCGAAACGCGCGACGTCGCGTGCGGCACTGACGTCGGGGACACGGTAGGAGACGCGAGCCGCGATGGCGGGCTCGTGCTCTCCGTCTGCCGGGTAACCATCGCTTCCGAGCGGGTTCGGGTGCGTCCACGTGCCCGAGGCGTCGACGACGGCGCCGGCCGTGACCCGGCTCGTGCGCCCGTCCGCGTGACGGACGTGGACCGTGAACGGCTGCCCCTCGCGGCCGGAGTCGACGACCCGGTCCCGCCCCTTCCGGGCCACGCCGGTCACCGTGGTCTCGTAGTGGACGCGGTCGCCGAGCGCCTCGGCCAGCGGTCGGAGGTACTCGTCGGCCCACTCGGCACCCGTCGGGTAGTGGTCCGCGTCGGGCTCGACCCAGCCCCGGCCGGACAGCAGGCGACGGGCGGCCGGGTCGATGAGCTCGGACCAGCGGGAGAAGAGCCGCACGTGGCCCCATGACGCCACGGCGGCGCCCGCGCGGTCTCCGCGCTCGAACACGACCGGCTCGAGCGCCTGCTCGAGGAGGCGGGCCGCGGCGGCCAGACCGACCGGGCCGGCACCGATGACGGCGACGGCAGCGTCGACCGGTGACGACGCGCCGGCGACGGCCTCGGTGGGTGCGCGGTGGGTGCTGGTCACGGGACGGCCTCCAGTTCGGTGGGTGGCGTCCCGAGGCTGGGCGGGACCCACACCGTTTCGATGGTTGTCGATGTCGACATCGCCATCTTGCGACCGGCATAGACAGATGTCAACATAGACGGATGTCGAATCCGCGATCTCTCCTCGACGTCGTCGCGACGCCCTGCTGTGCGCCGCTGACCCGGTCCCCGATCGGCGAGACGGACGCGGAGCGCGTGGCTGCGATGTTCAGGGCCCTGGGCGACCCGGTGCGGCTGCGGCTCTTCTCGAACGTCGCCTCTGCCGAGGGCGGCGAGGCCTGCGTCTGCGACATCCAGGACGTCGGGGTCTCGCAGCCGACCGTGTCGCACCACCTCAGGAAGCTGCGCGAGGCGGGCCTTCTCGAGTCAGAACGGCGGGGTAGCTGGGTCTACTACCGCTTGGCCCCGTCAGCGCTCAGGGTCATGTCGGACCTGCTCGCGCCGGTCGACGGCTGATCCACCCGGGGCCTCTCCCGGCCCCCCTGTCGTGCTGGGCGCATCGCTACCTGTCGATCGTGAGCTGCTGCCGGTGGAAGTCGTAGTGCTGCATGCCATACGCGTACACGTCGGCCAGCGTCATCGTGTCCCGGAAGAAGGGATCCCATCCGAGCGGGAAGTGCATCCGCCTACCGAGGGCTTCGGCCGACTCGGCGTCGAGTCGGCGGTGCAGCCGGGCGATGGTGTGGTCGAGCCGGAGGGTCAGCCGAGGGCCGTGGAAGACGAGCGCGCCACCGACGGACCCGAGGTAGTTGATCGCATGGAAGGGCCGGGTCCCCGCGTCGAGCAGCGCTGCGAAGACCCGGCTGAAGCCGTCCGGCAGCCGCCCGAACAGCCTGACCAGCGGCAGCAGCCGAGCCACGATGAGGAAGCCGAAGACCATGTGCCACAACAGCTGCCCATTGGTCCAGCGCGTTCCGTCGCTGCGCCAGCGGAGCTCCCGAGGGCTCGCGGCTGCGACGATCTGGTGAAGGTCGGCTCGGACTCTCTCCAGATCCTCGTGCAGGCGTTGCCGGTCGACGGACGCCACGGTGGCCATGCCCCAGTGTCGCGCGACGGCCGTTGCCAAGACGGCGAATCGCCCCGGACGCGCGGCCTCCCGGTCAGGTCGAGGCAGGAGGGTGTCAGGCGTCGACGGGGGTGACGCCGAGTGACTCGAGCAGCCCCAGGACGCGCTGCCGGATCTCGTCGCGGATCGGCCGCACCGCCTCGAGGCCCTTGCCGGCGGGGTCCGCGAGCTCCCAGTCCTCGTAGCGCTTGCCGGGGAAGATCGGGCACGTGTCGCCGCACCCCATGGTGATGACGACGTCGGACTCCTTGACCGCCTCGGTCGTGAGGATCTTGGGGGTCTCTTCGGTGATGTCGATGCCCTCCTCCGCCATGGCGGCGACGGCGGAGGGGTTGACCTCGTCGGCGGGCGCGGACCCGGCGGAGCGCACCTCGACGGCGCCGCCGGAGAGGTGGGCGAGATAGGCGGCGGCCATCTGGGAGCGCCCGGCATTGTGGATGCAGACGAACAGGACGGAGGGCTTGTCGGTCATGAGAGCTCCTGGGTCGATGGTCGCAGTGACGCGGGCAGCGCGCCCCGGCTGCCGGGTCGGGCGGTGAAGCGCCTGCGCAGCGCCAGGCTCACGTAGACGAGCGCGACGAGGGCCGGCACCTCGATGAGGGGACCGACGACGCCCGCGAGGGCCTGTCCGGAGGTCGCGCCGAAGGTGGCGATGGCCACCGCGATGGCGAGCTCGAAGTTGTTGCCCGCCGCCGTGAAGGCGAGGGTCGCCGTGCGCTCGTAGCCGAGCCCGAGGCCCGCTCCGAGACCGAAGCCGCCGCCCCACATGAGGGCGAAGTAGACGAGGAGCGGGAGGGCGATGCGCACGACGTCCAGCGGCTGCGAGGTGATGGCCTCACCCTGCAGGGCGAAGAGGATGACGATCGTGAAGAGCAGGCCGTACAGCGCCCACGGGGCGACCCTCGGGATGAACCTCGTCTCGTACCACTCCCGTCCGCGACGCCTCTCCCCGATGCGGCGGGACAGGAAACCGGCCAGCAGCGGGATGCCGAGGAAGACCAGCACGGACCGTGCGATGTCCCACGTCGACGCGTCGATGCCGGTCTGCTCGAGGCCGAGCCACCCGGGCAGGACGGAGAGGTAGAACCAGCCGAGCCCGGCGAAGGCGACGACCTGGAAGACGGAGTTGATCGCCACGAGGACCGCCGCTGCCTCCCGGTCACCACACGCGAGATCGTTCCAGATGATGACCATGGCGATGCACCGAGCGAGCCCGACGATGATCAGGCCGGTGCGGTAGGCGGGAAGGTCAGGCAGGAAGATCCACGCCAGGGCGAACATCAGGGCCGGCCCGAGGACCCAGTTGAGCACGACCGAGCTCAGCAGGAGGCGCGTGTCGCCGGTCACCGAGTCGAGCCGGTCGTATCGGACCTTGGCGAGGACGGGATACATCATGACGAGCAGACCGAGGGCGATGGGCAGCGAGACGCCGTCCACCTCGACGCGCGCGAGGCCGTCGCCGAGTCCGGGCACGAGACGCCCGAGCAGCAGGCCGGCCACCATGGCGAGCCCGATCCAGACCGGCAGGAACCGGTCGAGGGTCGAGAGCTGCGCGGCCACCGGGTCGTGGGCGGGAGACGCGGGGCGTGCAGAAGGGCTGGTCGGGTCGGTCACCGGTGTCCTTCGAACGCTGGGTCGGGGTCGCGGGCCTGCCGCATCGACCGCCCTCGATCGCTCAACGTTGGCAGCCGCATCGGCCTGTGTCAATATGGACCATCGTCGATGTCGGTGAACGGAAGGTGAACCCGTGAGCGTGACCACGTTGAGCACGACCCCGCAGGAGGTCTCCGCCTGCGGCACCTCTCTCGTCGACGTCCTCGACCGCGTGGAGGCCGACCGCCGGGCCGTACTGCTCAAGGCCCTCGCCGACCCCGTGCGCCTCCAGCTGCTCAGCATCATCAGCGCCGCACCCGGGCGCGAGGCCTGCGTGTGCGACATGACCGAGGCCGTGCAGGTCTCCCAGCCGACCGTCAGCCACCACCTCAAGACCCTGGTCGACGCGGGCCTGCTCACCCGCGAGCGCCGTGGCAGCTGGGCGTGGTTCCGGCTCGACGTCGAGCAGCTCGCCGCGGTGCGCGGCTTCCTGGCCTAGCGCGCCGGTTCGGGCCTCACATCTCCTCGTGGGTGTCCGGGTCGCCCCCGAAGAGGCGCCCGTCCGCGCGCGCGAGCGCCGAGATCGCGGTGACCTCGGCCTGGCTCAGCTCGAAGCCGAAGATGTCGAGGTTGGCGCGCTGCCGCTCGGGGTCCGACGACTTCGGCAGGGGCACGACGCCGAGCTGCACGTGCCAGCGCAGGATCGCCTGGGCCGGGGTGACCCCGTGAGCCTGCGCGGCGGCAGCGACCGGATCGGCCGCGAAGGGGGCGTTCCGCTTGCCGAGCGGGCTCCACGCCTCGGTGACGACCCCGAGCCGCTCGTGGACCGCGCGCAGACGCTCCTGCGGGAAGAGCGGGTGCAGCTCGACCTGGTTGAGCACCGGCGTGACACCCGTCGCCTCGATGACGTCGGCGAGGTGCTGCTCGGTGAAGTTGCTGACGCCGACCGACCGCACGAGGCCGCGTTCGCGACACTCGACGAGCGCCCGATAGGCGTCGGTGTAGAGCCCCACGCTCGGGTTGGGCCAGTGGATGACGGCGACGTCCACCTGCTCGAGGCCGAGGCGCTCGAGCGAGCCCTCGACGGAGGCGATGGCACGGTCGTACGCGTGGTCGCGCCCCGGCACCTTCGTCTGGACGACGATCTCGTCGCGAGGCACCCCCGAGCGGCGGATGGCCTCGCCGACCTCCGCCTCGTTGCCGTAGTTGACCGCCGTGTCGAGCAGTCGGTAGCCGGCCTCGAGCGCCGACACTATGGCGCGTATGCCGTCCTCGCCCGTGAGCGGGTACGTGCCGAAGCCGGTGGCGGGGAGCGTCGTGCCGTCGCCGAGGGTGCGTGCCGGAACCTGGGTCATGGGTCCAACCTAGGCACTCGGCGGGCCCGGGGCGCGAGGGCCGGCCGACCCGCGGCAGAGGTCGCTCGCGAGTCAGGGGTCGAGCAGCGACGCCATCCTCCTGGCCACGAGCTCCGTGGCGCGCCGGGGTGCGAGTCGGGTCAGCCGGTCGAGCATCCGGGCGTCCTTGCCGATGACGACGCGGAAGCGTCCCTCCCCGACGCCGTCGACGATGATCCGGCGGGCCGCCTCGACCGGTGAGGTCATCGACGTCGGGGCGTCCTCGTCGGCGGAGGCGCCGCCCGGCACCGGCACACCGCTGTGCCCGCCGATGTCGGTGGCGACTCCACCCGGGAAGACGCACGTCACCGCCACCGACGTGCCGCGCTGCTCGGCCCAGAGCCCCTCGGTGAGGAGCATGACGGCGGCCTTGCTCGCGCCATAGACCGTCTGACCGGGCACGGGCGCGAAGGCGCCCATGCTCGAGACGTTGACGACGCACGCCTGCGGACGGGTCACGAGGTGAGGGAGGAACGCCTTGACGGTGTGGACGACGCCCCAGAAGTTGACCGCCATGACCTTGTCCATCGCGGCGAGGTCGAGCTCGGAGAAGGGCACGAAGGGCTGGATGATGCCGGCGACGTTGAGCAGTCCGTCGACCCTGCCGTACACGTCGACGACCGCGACCGCGAGCGCCTCGACGGCGGCGCGGTCGGTCACGTCGACGACGTGGGTGCTCAGCCGGTCACCGGCCCGGGCCGCCTGCACCGTCTCGGCGAGCCCGTCGGCGCGCAGGTCGACGGCCGCGACGCGCGCGCCTTTCGCGAGCAGACCCAGCACGACCTCGCGACCGATGCCGTTGCCACCCCCGGTGACGACGAAGACCCTTCCCTCGATCTCCATGACCCTCTCCCCTCCGGCCACGCGCCGGTGACCGCTCTCCCGGCCGACCGCCGACGGCGTCTCGGTCCGGTCCCTCTTCGATCCTCCTCCGTGCCGCACCCCTCGGCGGGCAACTGTGACGCAGCTGCCCTCACCCACCCCGAGGGACGCGCCCGGGGGCCCCGACGCGGCACGACCCGCTCGCCCCGGAGGATGATCGTGAGCGACCCCGGCGACCGAGCGGGGACGTCGACGACGAGGAGGGCGACCACCCATGCCGCAGGACCGCGGACGCTTCCCACGATCCGTCTTCGAGCACGGCGAGGACCCCGACCCCCGCTTCAGCCTCGCCAACGAGCGCACCTTCCTCGCCTGGATCCGGACCGGGCTCGCTTTCGTCGCGGCCGGGCTCGCCGTCGAGGCCCTCCAGCTGCCGGTCACCGAGTGGCTCCGCGTGACCATCTCCCTCCTGCTCGTCCTCGCCGGGATGGCCGCCACGGTGCAGGCCTGGCTCTCGTGGGTGCGCACCGAGCGCGCCATGCGGCGCCTCGCCCCGCTGCCCTCGTCGGGCCTCAAGCTGCCCATCGCACTGCTGCTCGGGCTCGTCGCCCTCGCCGTCGTCGTCGGCTTGCTGCTGTGACCTCGCCGGCGGACCCCGGGCTGCAGGCGGAACGCACCTCGCTCGCCTGGCGCCGCACGGCGCTCTCGGTGGCCGTCGGCTCGCTCGTCGCGATGCGGGTGCTCCCCCCGCAGCTCGGACCCCTCGGGTATGCCGTCGCCCTCCTCGGCCTGCTGTGGAGCGTCGACATCGCACTGACGGCACGACGTCGCTACCGCGACGGCAGCCGCCTCGTGCGCCTGCGTGACGACCCGGACGGTCGCGCGGTGGCCGCGGTGCCGATCGCGAGGACGGCCGCGATCGCCGGCGTCCTCGCGATCGGAGCCCTCGCACTCGTCATCGTCATCGCGAGCCGCTGACGACCTCGTATGCCGTGTCCCCTCCGACACGCGGCATACGAGGTCGGCGACGTCACGGGGCGGTCTGGACCGCCGGTCGCTCGGCACCCTCAGGGTCACCGGATCCGCTTGCGGGACGAAGCTTCTCGCCCTCGATGTCGACGTTGGGCATGACGCGGTCCAGCCACCGCGGCAGCCACCAGGCCCTGTCGCCCAGGAACGACATGACCGCCGGGACGAGGGACAGGCGCACGACGAAGGCGTCGACCGCGACCCCGAACGCGAGGGCGAAGCCCATGGACTTGATGATCGGGTCCTCGACGAGGACGAAGCCGGCGAAGACCGACATCATGATGAGCGCCGCGGCGACGACGACCCGAGCACCGTGCCCGACACCGGCGACGACCGCCTCGCGCGCGGTCTCCCCGTGCACGAAGTCCTCGCGCATCCGCGAGACGAGGAAGACCTCGTAGTCCATGGCCAGACCGAAGAGGATGCCGATGAGCAGGATCGGCAGGAAGCTGACGAGCGGCCCGGCAGTGTCGAGCCCCACGAGCGAGGACAGCCAGCCCCACTGGAAGATCGCGACGGTCGCTCCGAACGCGGCACCGATCGTCAGGAGGAAGCCGAGGGTCGCCGTGAGCGGCACGAGCAGCGACCGGAACATCAGCATGAGCAGGACGAAGCCGAGCCCGACGACGACGAGCAGGTAGACGGGCAGGGCCGCGGAGAGCTTGTCGGACACGTCGACGCCGACTGCCGTGACGCCGGTGACCGAGATCTCGGCTCCGGTCGCGCCGGCCGTCACGGCGAGAGCCGAGCGCAGGTCGCGGACGAGGTCGAAGGTCGCCTCCGCCGTGGGGCCTGACCTCGGGATGACCGCGAGGATCGTCGTGCGTCCGTCGGCGCTCGTCTGCCCGGGCGCGACGGCGAGCACGTCGGACAGGCCGGAGGCCGCCTTGGCCGCACCCTCCGTGGCCTGCTGCACCTGCTGCTGGGTGTCGCCGTGGACCACCATGACGAGACGGCCGTTGAAACCCTCGCCGAAGCCGTCCGAGATGAGGTCGTAGGCGATCCGCTTGCTGCTCGCGGCCGGCGCCGTGCCGTCGTCCGGCAGGGCGAGGCGCATGCCGGCGGCCGGTAGCGCGACCGCGCCGAGGACGACGATGCCGGCGAGGAGCACCGGGACGCGGTGCCGCACCGTGAAGCGGCCCCAGGCGAAGCCGCGGTTGTCGGCCCCCTCGTCGAGGTCCGTGCCGGCGGCGTCGGCCCGGCGCTGCCGGCGTGAGAGCACCCGGTCGCCGGCGAGACCGAGCAGGGCCGGTAGCAGCGTCACGGCCACGAGGACGGCGACGAGCACGGTCCCGGCCGCCGCGAGGCCCATCGCGGTGAGGAACGGGATGCCGACGACCGACAGGCCCGCGAGGGCGATGATGACGGTGAGGCCGGCGAAGACGACGGCGGTGCCGGCGGTGCCGACGGCACGCCCTGCCGCCTCCTGGCGCTCGAGGCCGAGGGCGAGGTTGTGCCGGTAGCGCGAGGTGATGAAGAGCGAGTAGTCGATGCCGACCGCGAGACCGAGCATGAGCGCGAGCACCGGAGTCACGCTCGAGAGCTCGACGGCGTGCCCGACGATGAGCAGCCCGATCATGCCGACGCCCACCCCGATGAGCGCGTTGACCATCGTCATGCCCGCCGCGACGAGCGAGCCGAAGGTGATGACGAGCACGACGAGCGCGACGAGGACGCCGATGCCCTCGGTCGAGCCGATCTCGGGTGTCGCGAGCAGGGGCTCCCCACCGGCGGCCACGGCCCAGCCGCTCGGGGCGCCGTCGCCGAGCGCCTCGTAGGCAGAGCGCTGCTCGGCGGTCAGCTCGTCGGCCGTCCGGTCGAACTGGACCGTGACGAGGCCGTAGCGGCCGTCCGGGCTGAGCGCCTTGGTGTCGAAGGGGCTGAGGGCACCGACGACCCCCGGGACCTTTCCGGCCCGCGCGACGACGTCGTCGACGACCGCCTTGCCGGCAGGGGCGACGACGGTCTGCCCCTCGGGCGCCCGGACGACGACGGTGCCCGAGGCCCCGCTCGCCTGCGGGAACTCCTTGGCCAGCGCCTCGAGGGCCCGCTGGGACTCGGTGCCGGGGATCGTGACGCTCGAGGTCGGGGCACTGCCGAGCGTCAGCAGCACACCGGCGAGCACGGCGAGAAGGACGAACCAGGCGGACGTGACGACGCCGCGACGACCGAACGCGAGACGTCCGATCCGGTAGAGCAGGGTGGCCATCGAGGTGACTCCAAGGGTCTCGAGGTGCTTCGGTGCCGGGCGTCGCTGACCAGCGATCCTCAAGTTAACCGTTCGGCTAACTTGATGACAAGCCGATCGGCCGGCTCCGCTAGGGTGACGCGCACCACGCCGTGCCCGTCGACGGCCACCACCCGCGGCGCGGTGGTCGACGGCATACGGCACCCGCGTGGACGACCGACGAGGAGGCGACCATGGCGCGACCCCAGGCCCCGCGGGGCCACGGCCGCCGGCGCGTCATCGAGGCTGCCGTCGAGCTCTTCGCCGAGCACGGCGTCACCGGGACGTCGTTGCAGATGATCGCCGACCACCTCGGGGTCACCAAGGCGGCGGTCTACTACCAGTTCCACGCCAAGGAGGACATCGTCCTGGCCGTCCTCGAGGAGGCGCTCGTCGACATGACGGCCTTCGTCACGGCCGCCGAGGCGGAGGCGACTCCCGACGCGGCCGCGACCGCAGCGCTGCGGGGCCTCGTCGACCTCATGATCAGCCACCGCCAGGTCGTGGCCGCGCTGATGCGCGACCCCGAGGTCGAGCGCATCATGGCCGGCCACGAGGACCTCACCTCGCTCATCGGACGACTGACCTCCCTGCTCCTCGGGCCGTCGCCCGACCTGCGGCGTCGGATCGCCGTATCGGTCGTCGGGGCCGGCGTCGCCCAGGCCGGGATCGACCCGATGCTCGCCGACGTCGACGACGAGACGCTGCGTGCCGAGCTGCTCCGGCTCGGTCCGGCGATGCTCCCCCACGACTGACGCCGCCGGTTCAGAGGTCGCTGAGGTCCACCGACGTCAGTCCCCAGATGACGAGCACGTCGAGGGCGATGATGATGATCCCCCAGAGCGGGTAGTGCGGCAGCCACAGGAAGTTCGCGAGTGCCGACAGCACCGCGAGCGCGACGCCGACCGACCGGGCCAGCAGGTTGCCGGTGAAGATGAAGCCACCCGCGACGGCCGCCGCCAGGCCGATGACCATGTGGAACCAGCCCCACGCGGTCGCGTTGAAGGTGAAGACGTAGCTCGGCGTGCTGACGTAGAACTCGGGCCCGTTGACGACGGCGACGAGGCCCTCGACGAACTGGAACAGACCCACGACGAGCATGATCGTCGCGGCGAAGGTGCTCGCGCCCGCAGCCCAGAGCGTGCGGGCACGGCGAGTGGGGGCGGTGGGACTGGCGCCTGCCATGGCGTCCTCCGTTCAGGTTTCTTTCTGGCGGTCAGGTTCGGGCGGATGCTCTTGCTGCTGAAGGCCGCTCAGGCGAAGACCCCCTCGCGGAACTCCTCGCGCACACGCACCGCGGCCTGGATGGCCTGCATCTGCTCGTCCGTGCACTCGAGGTCGTAGACGTCGCGGATGAACTCAGGCAGGTCGGCCCGGTAGTCGTGGGCCCAGGCCCTGAAGGAGCCCGGCACCTGTGCGTTCTTCATGTCGACGAGCGTCTGGAAGAAGGTCGTGACGGGACGCCACCGCATCCCCGCGGGTATGCCGCGTGGCGACCGCAGCGGCACCTCCTCGCGGCGCGGCCGGTCGGGTCCCAGCCAGGAGGGTCTGCGGTTGAGCAGGTCGGGGCCGAACTTCGTGACGCCGTCGTTGTCGTGGCTCAGGAGCACGTAGCGCAGCCGGTCGCGGGCCTCCTGCCCCAGGGCGACGAGCTGCTCGTGGTCGTTGACGACGGTGACGAGGCTCGCGTCCACGTCGGGGCGCGGGGCGCCCGTCACCTCGTGCATCCACTTGCTGCCACCCGGCGTGCCGATCCACAGGGCCCGGTCGATCCCGAGGGCCTGCGGCCCCAGGGTGCCCCAGCCGAGCAGCACGTCCTGGCTCGTGTGCGCACCGAGCGACTCGCCGAAGAGCACGACCTCAGGCCGCTCGTCCGGGGCCATGTCGCGCACCCGCTGGAAGATGCGCAGCCACAGCAAGCGGTTCTGCTCGCGCGCGTCGCGGACCTTGCCGAGCGACAGAGGCGACGGGCGCTTGGAGTACTGCATCGTGACGCTCGCGACGTCGCCGCGGGTGAGGTACTGGGCGGCGGCGATCGCGACGTAGTTGACGTAGCCCGTCCCGGTGGGCGACACGAGCATGAGCAGCGAGCGTGACCAGGCGTCGGTGCGGTCCATCTCGGCGATGGCGAGCTCGACGCGCTCGGTGGGTGTCGCCGCGCTGTCGAGACCGACGAAGACCTGCACGGGGTGGGCGCGGGCGCGCTCGCCCATCACCGTCGCGATCGAGAGGTCGGGCGGGGTCCGGCCGTCGGGCAGCGGCTGGCGGTCGGTCACGGGTTCGGGTCGCACGTAGGTGACGGCGTGCCGCCGCCCCTCCCGCCCCAGCGACTCCCACGACACGAGGCTCGCGGGGTCTCCGCTCGTCATCGGGTGCGTCCAGACGCCGGGTGCGGCCTGCATCCACGGGTCCACCGTCGTCGTCACTGCTTCGATCCGCTGCATGACCCGGGTCCAGAGCGCGCTGACGGCCAGGCCCGCGCCGGCCACGAAGGCCGCGTGCGAGGCCAGCTGCCAGGCCAGCCCGGCACCGGGCGCCTGCCCGGGTGCGAGCCGGCGCACCTGTTCGGCGGTCCACCGT
The DNA here is from genome assembly GCF_000383675.1 of Terracoccus sp. 273MFTsu3.1. Taxonomy (GTDB): domain Bacteria; phylum Actinomycetota; class Actinomycetes; order Actinomycetales; family Dermatophilaceae; genus Terrabacter. Next base: position 904,427 of record NZ_KB911821.1, read on the forward strand.
TCGACCCAGCCCGCGCCGTAGAGCACCGCGAGGACGCCACCACCGGCGGCCAGCCCACGGAGGGTGGGCACGTCGTCGACGGTGTCGAGCCCTGTCTCCGAGGCGGACTCGCGCCGGACCCGCTCGATGAGCGCCGAGGTGGCCAGCCCCACCGGGATCGACAGCGGCAGGGCGGCGAGACGTCCGTCCGCACCGACGGCCCGATCGAGCCGGCGCGCGCCGGCCGTGGCTCCGATGAGCACGGACCCGCACAGGCCCGTGGCGCCCATCCGCCACGCCCCCTGTCGCAGGAGCCCGTCCTTCGCCGTCGCGACGCCACGCCGGTCGAGGTAGGCCGCAAGGCCGAGTCCCAGCGGTGCCATGACGAGCTCGCACCCCAGGGCGGCGGCGGACCGGCGGCGCTCGTCGGACCATCCGTCCGGGAAGACGGGCCAGGTCGCTGCGGCGTTCGCGACGACGTCGATGACGTCCTGCGAGGAGAGCGCGACGAGGTAGTGGGCGCCTGTCGACAGGCCGGTGATGATGCCCTGGTCCTGCCAGGAGCGCTTCGACAGCGACGGCGCCAGCGTCGACGGCGTGACGAAGGAGGCCATGACGAGGCCGACCTTCTGCCCGGTGTGGACGAAGTCCGACTGCTCCATGAGCCCTCCCGGCACTGACCGGCTGCAGGTGGACCCGACGTCACACCCGCCCACCTTCGAGCATGGTCACGCGGGGACGCGTTGCGCTCACCCCACCAGGGTGATCTTCGGGCGCGTCGGGCAGCCTTCTGCGCCAAGGGGTGCCCATCGGGCGTCAGCCGTGAGCATCATGGATCCATGACTGCGAACGTCGAGGTCGACCCGCCCACCGCTCCGACCTCCGTGCCGCCGGCGCTGACCCATCTGGAGTCCCCGGACGGCCGGTCCTTCGTGGCCCGCGGGCCCGGGAGCGAACGCCCGCTGCCGGGCGACTACCTCGAGCTCGACGGCGAGGAGGGCATCCTCGCGTTCGTCGAGGAGGTCACGGACGAGGCGTCGGGCTCCGGCTTCGCCGCCACCGGCACGCTGGTGCAGGTCGGGGGCGGCTCCGGTTCGGGGCGACCCGCGGACTCCCCGTGGCACGAGGTCCCGGTGCGGCCGACCCGACCCGACGCCGTGCAGCGGCTGCTGTCGGCCGGCGACCCCCAGCTGCACCTCGGCCACCTCGCGGGCCAGGAGTCGGTGGGCGTCGCGCTCGTGCCCAACCGCCTCAACCGACACACGTTCTGGTGCGGGCAGAGCGGCTCGGGCAAGACGTACGCCCTCGGCGTGCTGCTCGAGCGGATCCTCCTGACGACCCGCCTCCCCATGGTCGTCTTCGACCCCAACAGCGACTTCGTGCGCCTGCACGAGCAGGCCGTCCAGGCCGGCTCGGAGGACGACGAGCAGGCCCACGCACTCCAGGACCGTGGGGTCGTCATCCTGCGGCCCGACGACGAGCAGAACCCGCTGCGGGTGCGCTTCACCGAGCTCACGTCCCGGGCCAAGGCCGCGGTCCTGCGTCTCGACCCGGTCGTCGACCGGGCCGAGTACAACGCGCTGCTGCGTCTCTTCGGAGGAGACTTCCAGACCGTGGACGCCGGGCAGATCGTCCCGTACCTGCGATCGCTCGGCGACCCGGACGCCGAAGCCCTGGCCCAGCGCCTGGAGAACCTCGGCCTCACCGAGTGGACGAAGACGTGGGCCTTCGGCGCCACGGCCGTGACGGACGTCATCGCGCGCCGACCGGCTGCGACGGTCGTCGACCTCGGTGGCTACGACCGGCCCGAGGAGCAGCTCACCGTGGCCCTGGCCGTCCTCGACGACCTGTGGGCCCGGCGCACCGAACGCCGCCCCCTCCTCATCGTCGTCGACGAGGCGCACAACCTCTGCCCCCCGGAGCCCGAGACCCCCCTCGGGGTCGCGGTGCGCGACCGGCTCATCCAGATCGCCGCCGAGGGCCGCAAGTACGGCCTCTGGCTGCTCCTGTCGACCCAGCGTCCGTCGAAGGTCCACCCGGGCGTCGTGTCCCAGTGCGACAACCTGACGCTGATGCGGATGAACTCGCGGGAGGACCTCGACCAGCTGGCGTCGGTCTTCGGGTTCGTGCCCCGCGGACTGCTCGCCCAGGCCGCTCGCTTCCGTCAGGGTGAGGCCCTGCTCGCCGGTGGCTTCGTCCCGATGCCGAGCGTCGTGCAGGTCCGTGGACGGATCACCCCGCAGGGCGGCACCGACGTCCCGGTGCCGATGCCCTGAGGGCACGACCTCGGACGCCGGTCCGGCGACGCTGCGTCAGGCGGGCGGCGGTGGTGCCGCTACCGGGAAGGCGATGGCCTCGCCCTCGATGCGCAACCGGAGCTCGGTGCCCTTCGCGGCGATGAACGCGTTGGAGTGGCGGATGCTGATGATCTCTCCCTCGCGCGCGAGCGCCGAGGTCTCACAACCGGGTTCGCGGCTCGACGTCAGCTCGAGACGGACCGTGCTCTCGGGACCGAAGTAGTCGGTGTCGACGACGACCCCACGGATCGGTCCCTGCTCGTCGACGCGGATCTGCTCCGGTCGGAGCATCAGCTGCACGTGTCCGCGGAGGGTCGTCGCCGCGAGCGGGACGGACCCGAGCGAGCACGTCGCCGTGTCGCCGTCGACCCACGCCTCGAGCATCACCGCGTCGCCGAGGAACTCGGCCGTGGCCCGGTCGACGGGCCGCGTGTAGACCTCGAGCGGGCTGTCGACCTGCGCCAGCAGACCGTCGCGCATCACGGCGACCTGGTCGGCGAAGCTCAGCGCCTCGGCCTGGTCGTGGGTGACGAGGACCGTCGTGATGCCGGCGTCGTGCAGCACCTTGGCCACGGTGCGCCGGGTCGCGACCCGCAGACCCGCGTCGAGGGCCGAGAAGGACTCGTCGAGGAGCATGAGCTCGGGTTCGCGGGCGAGGGCCCGCGCGAGCGCCACCCGCTGCTGCTGCCCGCCCGAGATCTCGTGCGGTCGCCGCGCCGCGAGCGCACTGTCGAGCGAGACCATCTCGAGCAGCTCGGCGACACGCGCCCGCACGGCCTTGCGGCCGCCGGCCAGGTCGGAGGCGTCGATGCCGAAGGCGATGTTCTGGCCGACGGTGAGGTGCGGGAAGAGCGCGCCGTCCTGGGCGACGTAGCCGACGTCGCGGTGGTGCGCGGGCACCCAGGCGTCCGCACCGGCGAGCGCGCGCCCGCTCAGCGTGACCGAGCCCGCGTCGGCGCGCTCGAAGCCGGCGATGAGGCGCAGCAGGGTCGTCTTGCCCGAGCCCGACGGACCGACGATCGCCGTCGTGCTCCCCGGGTCGACCGACAGGGTGACGCCGCGCAGCACCTGCTGCGGGCCGAAGCTCTTCGTCAGTCCCTTGACCTCGAGACGGCCCCGGGCCGACGGGTCGTGGTAGTCGACCGGCGCGTGCGAGGAGGTCGACGGGGGTGTCGTGGTCATTGTCCGGCCGCTTTCTTCGACTGCTGGAAGAGCAGGTAGGTCATCGGCGCCGACAGCACGACCATGAGCAGGGCGTACGGTGCGGCGCCGGCGTAGTCGATCTCGCTGCTCTTGGCCCAGAACTCCGTCGCGAGGGTACGCGTGCCGTTCGGTGCGAGCAGGAGGGTCGCCGTCAGCTCGTTGACGATGGCGAGGAAGACCAATGCGGCTCCCCCGGCCGCGGCCGGCGCCGTCAGCCGCAGCGTGACCCGGACGAATGCGCCGAGGGGACGCACCCCGAGCGCCTGAGCGGCTTCCTCGAGCTCCCGCGGCGCCTGCGCGAGCCCCGAGCGGAGACTGACCAGCGCACGCGGCAGGAAGAGCAGCACGTAGGCCGCGACGAGGACGACGGCCGTCTGGTAGAACGCCGGCAGGAAGCGGATGCTCACGGTGACGAAGGCGAGGCCGACGACGATGCCGGGCATCGAGCTCGTGATGTAGTTGGACAGCTCGAGGGAGCGGGTGAACCAGCTCGGTCGGCGCACCGCGAGGAAGGCCATCGGGAAGGCGACGAGCGTCGTCGCCGCTGCACCGGCCACGCCGTAGAGCAGCGTCTGGAGCAGGGCCGGGACGATCTCGTCGGGGGCCCAGATCTCCGATCCGCCGAGCACGACCCAACGGACGACGAACCACATCGGGACGCCGACGGCGAGCACGACGAGGAGCAGGAGCGCGAGCTGCGCCGGCACGTGGAGCCGGCGGAGCGGCATACGCCCCGGGGCCGCCTGCCCGCCGGAGCCGACGCGGGCGTAGCGAGCGGTGCCGCGGCTGCGGACCTCGGCGACGAGCAGCAGCAGACACAGGACGACGAGGACGCTGGCGAGCATGTTGCCGGCCGCGCCGTTGAAGGTCGACTGGTACTGCACCATGATCGCCGTCGTGAACGTGTCGAAGCGGATCATGGCGAAGGCACCGTACTCGGCGAGCAGGTGCAGTCCGACGAGCAGCGCGCCACCCGTCATCGCGAGACGCAGCTGGGGCAGCACGACGCGGCGGAAGACCTGCCACGGTCCGAGCCCGAAGGAGGCCGCGGACTCCTCGAGCGAGGGGTCGAGGCGGCTCAGGGTCGCCGCCGCCGGGATGTAGACGAGTGGGAAGTACGACAGCACCGAGATGAGCACGCCCGACCAGAGGCCGGCGAGGGACGGCACGGCCGACACCCACCCGTAGCTGTTGACGAACGCCGGGATGGCAAGCGGCGCGGCCAGCGCGAGTGCCCAGAACCTGTTGCCGCGCAAGGCGGTCCGCTCGACGAGCCAGGCGCCACCGACGCCGAGGACGAGGCACAGCGGCACGGAGACGGCCATGAGCAGGATGGTGTTGAGGAGCAGCTCACCGACGCGCGCTCGGAAGATGAGACTGACCGCGGTATCCCACCCGGTGGCGACCGTCATGGCGATGACGTAGCCGAGGGGCACGAGCGAGAAGAGCGCGATGAGCACGGCGATGACCGCGAGGGCGGGCGGTCGCCGACGCCCGGACGCCGGGCCCGGGCGGGTGCCCGGGCCCGGCGTGGGAGCCGTGCCGGTGCCGGACGCGCGGTGCGCGCCGGGTGCGGTGAGGTCGGTGGTCACCCGAGAACTACAGCAGACCCGCCTTGGTCATCAGATCGGTGACCGTGGCGGAGTTGAGCTTGGCGGGGTCGACCGTCGGGGCCTGGAGGTCCTTCAGGGGCACGAGCGCCGGGTTGGAAGGCACGTCGGAGCCGATGGCGTACTCGAAGGAGGTGCCCTTCTGGAGGACCTCCTGCCCGGCCTTGCCGGTGACGAACTTCAGGAAGGACTGGGCGGCCGCGGCGTTCTTCGAGGCCTTGAGCACGCCACCACCGGAGACGGACACGAAGGCGCCCGGGTCCTGGTTCTTGAAGTAGTGGGTGCCGACGTTGGCCGAGTTCTCGCCGGTCTTCGCCTGGTCCCCGTAGTAGTAGTAGTGGTAGATCAGCGCGGTCTCGACCTCGCCGGAGTTGACCGCCTTCATCGCGGTGCTGTTGCCCTTGTAGGCCTTGGCGTTGGTCTTCATCGCGGTGAGCCAGTCGTTCGTCACCGTCTCGCCCTTGAGCTCGAGCAGTGCCGAGACGATGGCCTGGAAGTCGGCGCCGGAGGGCGAGGCCGCCCAGCGGCCCTTCCACTCGGGCTTGGCGAGGTCGAGCATCGAGGCAGGGAGCTGGTTCTCCTGCAGCTTGCGCTTGTCGTAGACGAGGACCGTCGAGCGGGCCGCGATCCCGGTCCACTTGCCGGTGGACGGGCGGAACCCGGCGGGGACCTGGTCGAGGGTGGCCTTGTCGACGTCGGCGAAGAGCCCGGCGTTCTCGACCTGCGTCATGGCGGGGCTGTTCTCGGTGAGGAAGACGTCGGCCGGCGACGCCGCGCCCTCCTGGACGATCTGGTTGGACATCTCGGAGTCGTCGCCGTTGCGGACGGTGACCTTGATGCCGGTCTGCTTCGTGAACGCGTCGACCCACTCCTTGGTGAGGCTCTCGTGCTGCGCGTTGTAGACGGTGATGCTGCCCGATCCGTCGGTCGCGCCGTTGCCGGAGGAGGAGCCGGAGCCGCAGGCCGTCAGGGCGAGGGCGCCGGCGGCCGCGATGGCGACGCCGATGGTGGTGCGGGGGCGGGAGGTCATGTGAGCTGCCTTCGTGGATCCGGAGGGGCGCGCCGGTCCCGTCGGACGGCGCGCCTGAGTAGGTAAGCCTTACCTTACACACGGTTGGGAGTGCCTCCGTCCACCCCCCGGCGGCCCACTAGGCTCGTCCCATGCGCCGGACCATCGTCTCCCTCGTCGACGACCTCGACGGCACCGAGGCCGCCGAGACCGTCACCTTCGGCATCGACGGGAACTCCTTCGAGATCGACCTCTCCGAGGTGAACGCCGACGCCCTCCGCGGGGCGCTCGAGGGCTGGGTGGCCCGAGCCCGGCGCGCCGGGGACGAGCGCCGGACGCACACGGCACCCGCGCGGTCGACGACGGTGCTGCCCGCGGTGGGCGAGTCCCGCAACGCGTTGATCCGGGCCTGGGCGGCCGAGACGGGACACCACGCCCCCGCACGCGGGCGGATCCCACAGGCCGTGGTCACGGCGTACGACGACGCCCACCGGTAGCCGGTCGTTGGCACGTCGCCGGGACCCGGCGTCTCGGCGGACCGCGTCAGCGGCTACGCCTGCGGGCGGTCGTGGTACTCCTGCTCGGTCACCTGCTTGCCGTGCACCCAGTACTGGACCGAGCCGTCCTCGGCCTCGACGGCCGGGCCGTCGAGCCGGTGCAGCCGCGCGGCCGTGAAGTAGAGGGTGTCTCCCCGCGCGACGATGACCTTGTCGTAGCCGCCCGTGGGGTGGCGGGTTCCGCTTCTCCATTCGGGCTGCGACGTCACGGTGCTGGGGTCTCCGGATCTGCTGGTGGACGGTCAGGGTGTGGGGTCAGGTTACTGCGCCCCTCGTCAGTGGCTGTCACGCCCGGACAGCTGGCGCGTCAGGGCGGCGCGCAGCTCGTCGAGGGGCTGGTCGGCGGCGAGGGCCTCGGTGACCAGCTCGGCCTGCGTCCGCGGCGAGAGGCCGTCGACGGGCTGGTCGCGGTCGAGGTTCGTCGGGAACGCATAGCCCTCGGCGCTCGCGGCGACGACGTTGCCGAGTTCTCGCGGCGTCATCCCGGCAGAGCGCGCCGCCACCAGTGCCGGGTGGATCGCCTCGACGACCCGCGCGCGGTCGACGGTCTCCATCGCCCTGCCGAAGGCCGAGCTGACCTGCAGCAGGTTGGCCATCCGGCGCACGTCCGTCGTGTGGTTCGTGCCCGCGGCGTGGAGCAGCGCGGGGTTGAAGAAGACGGCGTCACCGGCCGACAGCGGCAGCTGCACGTGGTGGGCCACGAAATAGGACTGGAACTCGGGCTGCTGGTAGGCGACGTAGCCGTGCGTGTACTTCTGGCTGTGCGGCAGGTAGAGCGTCGGACCGGACTCCACCGGCATGTCGACGTGCGCGACGGCGCCCTGCAGGGTCAGCGCCTGGGAGAGGGCGTGGACGTGCGACGGGTAGCGGGCGCACGTCTCGGCGGACTGGAAGCCCAGGTGGTAGTCGCGGTGCACCGTCTGCCCGGCGCCGCCGGGGTTGACGACGTTGAGCTGCGAGGTGACCTGGTAGCCCGGCCCGAGCCACGCCTGCGCGGCGAGCGCGACGGCGTCGTTGGCGTAGTAGTCGACGAACGCCCCGGGGTCGGCCACGGCGAGCTTCTCGAGGGCGTTCCAGATGCGGTCGTTGGCGCCCGGCTTCGCGAAGTGGTCGCCCGCGGCGGTGCCGCTCGCGCGCTGCTCGGCGATCATCCGCTCGAAGGCGGCGGTCGCCCGGTCCAGGGGCTCGGTCCCGAAAGCGCCTGCGAGCACGACGATTCCGGGGCCGTCGGACAGGGCCCGCGCCAGCTCGGCCTGGACGTCACGCCTGGTCGCGTCGTCCGCCACGGTATGCCGCAGCGTGGCCCAGTCGTAGACGAGCACCTCCTGCTCGACGCGGTTCGCGTGCGGGTAGTCGGCGAGGTCGGTGCGCTCGGCGAGCACCTCGAGCAGGTCGGGCAGACGGGCGTCCTCGGGACGGATCCAGCCCGGGCGTGAGCTGGTCGACGTGGTGGTCATGGGGCCCTCCTCGGGCGGATCGACGGTGATCGGGGGCCGGCGGTGCGCCGCTCGGGCGGCGCTTGCCGTGCCTCAAGGATGCGGTCCGCGGCGTCGTCGACGACCCAGCGGATGACCTCAGAAACACCTCAGGCCATGGCGCTCGGTACTACGCTCCGGAGATGGTCGAGCACCGTGCCAGGTCGCACCGCGTCCGTGACATCGCCGAGCAGTCCGGCCTGTCCGAGGCGACCATCGACCGGGTGCTCCACGGGCGGCCCGGCGCGAGCGCGCGGGCGGTGCGGGCCGTCGAGCAGGCCGTGCTCGACCTCGACCGCCAGCAGACCCAGCTGCGGCTCGCGGCCAGGACCCTGCTGCTCGACGTCGTCATCCAGGCTCCCTCGCGCTTCAGCTCGGCCGTCCGGTCCGCCCTCGAGGACGAGCTGCCGGCCTTGCGCCCGGCTGCGGTGCGGGCCCGATTCCACCTGCGCGAGAACGCCGACGTCGACGCCGCCGTCGAGCTGCTCGACGGCCTCGGGCGGCGCGGACGCATCTGCCACGGCGTCGTGCTCAAGGCGCCCGACGACCCGGCCGTGGCCGCCGCCGTGGGCCGCCTGGCGGGGCGCGGCATCCCCGTCGTCACGCTCGTCACCGACGTGCGCGACAGCGCGCGGGTGGCGTACGTCGGGCTCGACAACGCCGCGGCCGGGGCCACCGCCGCCTACCTCGTGTCGCAGGTGCTCGGCGACCGGCCCGGAGACGTGCTGCTGAGCCTCAGCCGGTCGTTCTTCTTCGGCGAGCGCGAGCGGGCCGAGGCCTTCACCGCCGCCCTCGGCCGCCTGGCGCCGGGCCGGCGCGTGCACACGATCACGGACAGCGACGGCCTCGACGCGACGACGGCCTCCCTCGTCGGCGAGGTGCTCAGGTCCGAGCCGGACGTCCGCGCGGTCTACTCCGTCGGCGGCGGCAACCGCGCCCTCGTCGGCGCCTTCGACGCGGCGGGGCGGCCACCGCGCGTCTTCATCGGCCACGACCTCGACGAGGACAACCTCGACCTGCTGCGTTCGGGAGCCCTGACCGCCGTGCTCCACCACGACCTCCACGCCGACATGCGGGCCGGCGTGCGCCAGGTCATGCGCGCCCACCGTCTCGTGCCCGGGGCGCCCACCTCGGTCGCGGCGAACGTCGAGGTCGTGACGGCATACAACATCCCCCCGCGCATCCACGCGCACTGAGGTCCACCCCGGAGACGCTGAGGTCTTTCTGACGGGTCCGAGCGGGCCCACGGGGGTGCGGCAGCCCGCACGCTGGGGTCATCAACCGGGACCACGACGTCCTCGGTCGCCTCGGCGGACCGGGTGCCGTGGCACCGACACCCCCGCCCCCAGGAGCTCCCATGCGTCTCGGCCTCATCGGTCTCGGCCGGATCGGCTCGTTCCACGCCGACACCCTCTCCCAGCTGCCCGACGTCGAGTCCCTCGTCGTCACCGACGTGGTCGCGGAGGCGACGCGGGCCGTCGCCGAGCGGGTCGGGGCCGACCGGGCCGACTCGCCGGCCGCCCTGCTCGCCAGCGGGGTCGACGGGATCGTCATCGCGGCCGCCACCGGCGCGCACACGGAGCTCATCCGGGCCGGGGTCGAGGCCGGAGTGCCCGTCTTCTGCGAGAAGCCCCTGTCCGGCGACCTCGGCGAGGCCGCGGCGATCGCCCGCTTCGTCACCGAGCGCGGTGCGGACGTGCAGGTCGGCTACCCGCGCCGCTTCGACCCGGCCTTCAGCGCCGCCCGGCAGGCCGTCGAGACCGGCGAGCTCGGCTGGGTCCACACGGTGCGGTCGACGACCCTCGACCCGGCACCGGCGCCCCGCGCCTACCTCAAGACCTCCGGCGGGATCTTCCGCGACTGCAGCGTCCACGACTTCGACACCGTCCGGTGGGTCACCGGGAGGGAGGTCATCGAGGTCTACGCGACGGGGAGCGCCCGGGGCGACGAGCTCTTCGCCGAGCTCGGCGACGTCGCCACCGCGGCGACCCTGCTGACCTTCGACGACGGTGCGACCGCGGTCGTGTCGAACACCCGCTACAACCCGCGCGGCTACGACGTGCGCCTCGAGCTGCACGGCACCGAGGACAGTGTCGCGGCGGGCTGGAGCGACACCACCCCGCTGCGCAACCTCGAGCCCGGGGCCACCTGGCCCGCCGGTCCGCCGGCCACCTTCTTCATCGACCGGCTCACGGCCGCCTTCCGCGCCGAGCTGCAGGCGTTCACCGACGTCGTCGCCGGGCGACGGACCTCACCGTGCACGGTGGACGACGCGTTGGCCGTGGCGCATGTCGCCGAGGCCGCCGTGCTGTCGTTGCGCGAGCACCGCCCGGTGCGCGTGGACGAGGTCAGGCTCCCGTGACCGGTCCGGACGACGCCGCCCCGGCGACGGAGCCGCTCCGCGTCGGTGTCCTCGGCGCCGCCCGCATCACCGAGCTCGCCCTCGTCGAGCCGGCGCGGCTCCTCGGAACCGAGATCGTGGCCGTGGCCGCCCGCGACCGCGGACGCGCGTCCACCTTCGCCGAGGCGCACGGGGTCGAACGCGTCCACGACTCCTACCTCGACGTCATCGAGGATCCCGAGGTCGAGGTGGTCTACAACCCCCTGGCCAACAGCCTGCACGGCCCGTGGAACGTCGCGGCGCTGGCCGCGGGCAAGCACGTCTTCACCGAGAAGCCCTCCGCGAGCAACGCCGCCGAGGCCGAGGAGGTCGCTGCCGTCGCCCGTCGGAGCGGGCGGCAGCTCTTCGAGGGGTTCCACTACCTCTGGCACCCGCTCGTGGCTCGACTGCACGCCGTCCTCGAGAGCGGGGAGCTCGGCGAGCTGCGGCACGTCGAGACCGTCATGGACATGCCCGCACCGGCGCCCTCCGACCCCCGGTGGTCCCTGGAGCTGAGTGGCGGGGCGCTGATGGACCTCGGCTGCTACAGCCTGCACACGATGCGCCTGCTCGCGCCGTACGCGGGGGGCGAGCCGGTGCTCGTCGGCGCCGCGGGCGCCGAGCGAGCCGGGCACCCCGGCGTCGACGAGTGGATGACCGCCCGGCTCGAGTTCCCCGGCGGTGTCACGGGATCCGCGGGCTGCCACATGTCGAGCGACCACCACCAGATGAGCCATCGTCTCGTGGGGACCGAGGGCGAGGCGGTCATCAAGGACTTCGTCAACCCGCACGACGACGACCGTCTCGTCGTGACCACCTCGGCCGGCACCCGCACCGAACGGCTCGGGCGACGCTCCTCCTACACCTACCAGCTCGAGGCCCTGACGACGGCGATCCGGACCGGCGTCCCCGCCCGCACCGACGCCGACGACGCCGTGCTGACGATGCGCCTCATCGACCAGTGCTACGACGCGGTCGGCCTCGGCCCGCGCCCCACCCACGCCGACCTCGCGGAGGACCTCCGGTGACGACCACCACGGCAGCCGACGAGCTCATGGCCACGTGCTGGAGCAGCGCCGGCGACGCAGCCTCCGACCGGCCCGACCTGCGCAGCCCGCTGAGCCTGCGCGAGCGCGTCGAGGCCGCGTCGGCGGCCGGCTTCCGAGGCTTCGGCCTGCTCTCCGACGACCTCCCGGCGGCGGTGGCGGCATACGGGCTCAAGGGGATCCGTGACCTGCTCGCCGACAACGGGATCACCCACCTGGAGCTCGAGGGCATCCCGTGGTGGTGGGACGACGGCGCCCACGAGGCGGAGTCCTCGCGGGTGCGCAGCGCCCTCCTCGGTGCGGCTGAGGCCCTCGGCGCCCGACACCTGAAGGTCACCCCCGACGGCGATGCCGCACCGTGGGACCGCGGCCTCTGGGCGGCGCGGTTCGCCGAGCTCGCGGCCCAGGCCGACGGCGTGGGGGCCCGGCTCGGCATCGAGTTCTTCCCGTGGTCGAACATCGCCTCGCTCCACGACGGCCTCCGGCTCGTCACGGAGGCCGGCCACCCGGCCGGTGGCGTCATCATCGACACGTGGCACGTCGCGCGCGCCGGCACTCCTGCTGGGGATCTCGCGGCGGTGCCGCTCGAGCGCATCGTCGGGGTCGAGCTGGACGACGCGGACGAGCAGGTGGTCGGCACGCTCTTCGAGGACACCGTCCACCGCCGGCGGTACTGCGGCGAGGGCGACTTCGACCTCACGGGCATGGTCACCGCCCTCCGGAGCGCGGGCTGGACCGGACCGTGGGGGGTCGAGATCCTCTCGGACGAGCACCGGGCCCTGCCGGTCGGCGAGGCCCTCCGGCGCGCTGCGACCAGCGCCCGTAGCGTGCTCGGGGCTGCGTCCTCGCCGACGACGTGACGTCGAAGGCCCACCGGGCGGCGCGAACCACCCGGTGGGCCTGCAGCGAGGCGAGCCCGAGGCTCGGACTACGGCGGCGGCGGGGCGCGCTCCCGGCCGCGGTCGACGGGACCACCCTCGCGCCGCACGGCACGCAGCGTCGCCATGCGGCGCCGGTCCTCGAGACGTGCCCGCTCGCGAGGCGTTCCATCGCCGTCGTCGGGTCGGCTGTGCGTGCCGCTCGGCGGCCAGGCGGCACCCACGATCGCGTCGAACTCCGCGCGCAGCAGCTCCTCGTCGTCGCAGACGAGGGCCAGGAAAGCCTCGTCGACGTCGGTGACCGACTCGGTTCGTGTGACCATGACCGTCACGTCCTCAGGCGGTGATGGTCTTCCGGTCGTCGGCTGGGTCGGCGTCGTGCGAGATCGCGATCCGGCGCGGCTTGGCGCGCTCCGCCACCGGGATCGCGAGCCGGAGGACTCCCGCGTCGTAGCTCGCGCGGATGTGCTCGGTGTCGAGGCTGTCGCCCAGCACGAGCTGGCGGCTGCAGACGCCCCGTGGCCGTTCGGCGGCGATGAGGTCGGCATCGCTGGCGCGGGTGGGTCGCTCGGCCTTGACCGTGACGACGTTGCGTTCGACGTCGAGGTCGATGGACTGAGGGTCGACGCCCGGCAGGTCCAGCTCGACGTGGAAGGTGTCCCCGTCGCGCCAGGCGTCCATCGGCATGGCCGAGGGCCTGGCCAAGGTGCCGCTGGTCCCGAGGGCCAGCTGAGCCATCCGGTCGAGGTCGCGGAAGGGGTCGCGGAAGGGTTCGGTGCGCATCAGCATCGTCGTCACCTCCATCATGTCCAGATGCTCCATGGTGGCCACGACCGCATCTCACGAGTCGTGGCATGCGCTGTAGGAATGTTGTAGCACCGACGAGTTCGTCTGTGCAAGAGCATGATTCGAACAAATGCCCACCCTCGCCAGTTGACCGGAATGTGTCCATCCAAGGGGTCGACCCGCGTGTCGCGCCGGCCGGGCACGCGCAGGCGGCATCCGCGCGCTGGGCAGCGACTTGGCCCCGGCGCCGAAGCAGGCGACGATGGCGCCATGGCGAAGTCTGGGGGTGGTCCGCGGTTCTTCAAGCGCCGCGGTGACGAGCTCACGGTCAAGGACGGCGAGGGCAACAAGCACCACGCGACGCTCGAACGCGTCGACGCCGACTCGACGCAGGAGGACGGCTCGTTCGTGCTCGGCTACTGCAAGAGCTGCGACTGGACCGGCCCCGCTCGCCGGGCCCGGGACAAGGCCCGCAAGGACGCGCTCGCGCACTCCGACGAGTGCCCCCGCAAGGGAAAGGTGCGCCTCGGCGTGAGCGAGAACGACCCCCGGTAGGACCTCGCCGGGCGGCGCGAGGATGTCCGGGCTGTCGAGCCCACCGGTCGCTCGTGGCCACGCCGCGGCGCCCCGCCGGGGGACGCGTACGGCGTGGCCTCGTCGCTTGCCGCCCTGCCGCGGACGCCCGGGTCTGCGATCGACCACCGTCGGGGCACGCACACGGAAGGCCTCTCCGGTCATCGTCCGGGGAGGCCCTCCGTGGTGGGTGTCGCGGCCGAGCGCGGACGCTACGGGTTCACGGCACTCACGATCACGGTGCCGCTTCCGACCAGGATGTTGGTGTCGGTGCGGACCTGCACCGCGCCCAGCAGGACCCGACCGGTGGCGGGCGCAGCGTTGGCCGTCACGGTGCCGGGGACGGTCCACGACGACCCCGCGGGTCGGAGGGCGTTCGCGTCGGTGACGACGACGGCACCGAACGCTGCATTGGTGAACACGTCGACGTAGTCGAACGCCGTCGTCCCTTGCGGGACGGCAAAGCCGTCGACGAGGGTCAGCCACGTGCCCGCTGCCGGGTTGGCGATGGTCACCGACTCCTCGCTGTCCCCGTCGGCCGACTGCCCGGCGAGCACGCAGCTGCCCGTCGTGCAGTTGTAGACGTACAGGTCGAGGTCGGCGCCCGTGTCAGCGGCGGACCCGATGGTGGCCCGCAGCGACGTCGACCCGGCCGCGACAGTGATCGGGCGCTGCTGTTGAGCGCCCGCCGCGATGGTCGGCCTGACCATCGTCGCGCTGCCCAGTGTCGAGCCGACGGCGCGGCCGGTGAAGGCGCCGAAGCCGTTGGTCAGCGTGTAGCTGCGCGCCACCGGGACTCCGAGGGTCGCTGAGGCGATGATGTCGGGGTTGGGCGAGACCGTCGCTCCGAGGATGGACGTCGTCAGGGTGTACGGGGCGACCTCGGTGTCGGAGGTGCGCCTCGCCTCCACGGTGACCTCCCAGACGCCGGCCTGCGGGTTGCTCGTCGTGCGACTCGTCGGCGAACCGGTGGCGCAGCCGCCCGAGGACGGGTTGTAGCAGCTGAGCGACGAGTTGTCGTCGATCGCCACTCCGTAGGGGTGGAACCGGAGGAACCGGACCTGCCCCGCGCCGGGGGTGCTGCCTCCGCCATCGAGGTCGACCTTGAGGGCGGGGGTGTTGGCCGGGACCGAGTAGAAGTAGCTGGTCACCTGGTTCCGGCCGATGCTGCCCGAGTGGGCCACCGAGAAGTTGTTCGCCGCGCTGAACGCCTCAGCGGCCACGACGGTGTTCAGGGTCGCCTTCTCGATGCCCGCCGTGGACGGGTCGTCGAGGTTGAGGATCGCCGAGTGCGTGCCCGCACTGACGGGGTGGACGGTGACGGCGACCGCGGTCGGGCTGTTCAGGGGCAGTGCCACCGAGGCAGGCGACGAGAAGGTGCCGTCGTTGCCCACCCAGCTCAGGGCGTAGGTGCGGCTCCCGCCGCCGCCGGAGGTCCGGGTGAAGGTGTAGGTGCGCGTGTAGGAGGCGCCCGGTGCGACTCCCTCACGGTCGAAGATGCCCTCGCCGCGCCCGGGCGTCGCGAGGAACCCCGACAGCAGCGTGTGAACCGCGACGGACGAGCTGATGTCGACCGGCTTGAGGTTCGTCTTGAGCAGGTCCCAGGCCGCACCGACCCTGATCAGGCCGTTGCCCTGCTCGTAGGCGCCGAACCGCGTGGGGTCCAGGTAGCGGGCAGAGGAGGTCAGGGCCTCGCGCAGCTGCGCCGGCTTGACCTGCACTCCTGACTGCTTCGCCGCACTCACGAGCAGCGCGCCCGCTCCCGCGGCCTGGGGGGACGCCATGGAGGTGCCCTGCAGCATCGAGTAGCCGGCCGGGAGGTCGTAGGTGCCCGCCACCGGGGACGAGGTCTCCCACATCGGGGTGGTCGAGATCGCAGCGCCCGGCGCGACGATCTCAGGCTTGAAGCCGCCGTCCTCGCGGGGTCCCCGTGAGGAGAAGCCGTGCAGGTTGTCGACGTAGGCGGAGTCGGAGCCGTAGTTCTTCCGCCACGTCTCCTTGCTGATGTAGGACCCGACCGCGAGCACCTTGGACGCGACGGCCGGGTCGCCGATCGTGTTGAGGCCCGAGCCGTTGTTGCCGGCCGAGATGAACATCTGGACGTTGTACTGCTCGATGAGCCGGTTGTAGAGGACCGCACGGGTGTTGTTGCCGTCGTTGAGCGCCGGCAGCCCACCGATCGACATGTTGATGACGTCGACGTTGCCCTGCTTGGCGATGAACGTCATTCCCTCGATGAGGGCGTGCGAGGTGCACCCGGTGATGAACATGCAGACCCGGACGGACTTCAGCTTGGCACCCGGGGCCGCACCGGACATCGCGCCGCCGAACATCTGGTTGGCCGCGGTGATGCCGGCGACGTGGGTGCCGTGCTCACCCGAGACGATGCCGATGTTGACCACCTTGTTCTTGCCGTCGGTCTGGACGACGAACGGCATGGACTCGTGCTCAGGCGTCGCCGGGTCGTCCGTGCCGAAGTGCCCGACGTCGAACTTCTTGGCGTAGTCGGTGAGGACCTGGTCGTCGGTCAGGTTGTCGTCCTGGTTGGTGTCGACCCGGACGGTGCCGGCAACCGCGTCCCACAGGACCGCGAACCTGTCGGTGCTGTCGCCGTCACGGTTGACGTCGCTGCCGACCTCGCCGCCGAGGCGCGGGTCACCCTCGTCGAAGACCGAGACCCGATAGCTTCCGGGTGGGGCGACGTAGGCCACGCCGCCGTAGGTGAAGCTCGGACCGCTGACCTGGGTGGACATGTTGAGCCACGTCGGGTCGTCGTCGGTGAACGGGTCGGTGGCCGTGACCCAGTCGGTGATCTTGCGTTCCCCGGTCGTCGTCGTGGCCAGGGCAGGGTGGTCCAGGTCGATGCCGGAGTCGACGATGCCGATGGTGGTGCCCCGGCCGTCCCACGTGGGGTGGGCTGCGGTGAACTGTGCGGCGCCCGTGTCACCGATCGGCATGTAGGCGTTGTTCCTGGGGGTGCTCGCGCCAGGAGGTGTCTGCGGGGAAGGCGACTGCGCACCCTGGGGGCTCGGGTCGTCCAGAGGAATGACCTCGTCCAGGTCCGCGGCCACGACGCCGTTGACGTTGGCTGCTGCCTCAGCCTTGTCGATCGGCACGACGGCGCGGATGTAGCTCACGTCGCTGTCTGCCTTGCTGATCACCGCACCGAGCGACCGCAGACCGGTCGTGACCGTGTTGTTCTGCCCCGGTACGGCCGCGATGAGCAGCGTCACCGTCCGCGAGCCGTTGGCTCGAGCGGTGGCGAGCAGTTCGCGGTCATGCTTGCCCAGCTGTGACTGCTTCCCTGACGCAGCGCCGGCGTTCGGCGCGCCGAGCGCCTGCGGGGCGCTCAGCCCCGCTGCCCCCAGTGCCCCGACGGCCGACATGATCACCGCAGCGCGACGTGTTCTCGATCCCAGGAACCTGCCCATGAACTCCACCTCTGTTGGTTGTTGAGGTACGGCCCCCGTTCCGGACGCTTGAGGCTATCGACGCGGGCGCCGGGTTGGTGGAGCTTCGGCGACATCGGGATCGCTGAGCTGCTCGAGCCCGACCTCGTCAGGCATCGGAGAGAATGGCTCGTCAGGCGATGTGGCAGACACCAGCTGCGGTGCCCTGCCCGCCGGCCGCCAGGACCGTCAGCACGACGAGGCGCAGGAGGTAGACCCCGGATGAGTACGCCTTTTCCCGAACCGACCCAGCCCGCGTCATCGTCGGCTGAGGTCCTGCTTCGCTACCTCGACTACTTTCGCGACCAGGTCACCCAACGGGTCGAGGGTCTGTCCGAGCACGAGCAGCGAACCAGCCGGCTGCCGTCGGGTTGGACGCCGGTACAGCTCGTCAAGCATCTGACGTACGTGGAGCGGCGATGGCTCGACTGGGGATTCGAGGGCGCCGCCGTTGCTGAACCCTGGGCCGACAGCCGCGATGGGCGGTGGTTCGTCGACGACGACGAGTCGCTGGCAGAGCTGCTGGCCGCCTTCCGGAGCCAGGCTGCACGGAGCAACACCGTCGTCAGGTCCCACGACCTGACCGACGTGGGACGTCCCGGACCCAGGTGGAACGGCCAGCCACCGGCACGGCTGGACAGGGTGCTGCTGCACCTGGTCCAGGAGTACGCGAGGCACGCGGGCCACCTCGACATCGTCTCCGAGCTCGCGGGAGGCCCCACCGGCGAATGAGCCGTCCGCCGGGTCGCCCACGGGCACCGACACGGACGGGCTGTACCTGCGGACCAACGACCTGGCCCGCGCGTCCACGGGTCTGCACGCACCCGCCGTCGCTACGCGAGGTACGGCATCGTCGTGTTCGCCGCGCTGATCCTGCTGGGGTCTGGCGACGTCGGGGCGCGAGCGACCGGGAGCTCGCGGCTGCCGTGTGGGCGGGAGCAGGAACCTCACGAAGCTCGTCGGCGCGTTGCGTGCACCGCCGGTCATCGAGCGGGTGCTCTCGCCGGCCACGTGACGGGCTCGAGTGCCGGCTCTCACGCCTCGGCGACCGTGACCGGCGCGACCCGGCTGCTCTCCTACCGCAGGGTCGATCGACCCGGCAGGTGGGACTGGGCGTGGTCGTCCGCCGTGATCTGGCGGTCAGCTCTCGTGGCCCTCGCGCCGCCGCCTCATCCCGAGCCGCGTTGCTCCTGTGATGACCCGGGCCACGAGGCCCAGGAAGACGAGACCGAGCAGCATCTGCAGCGTTGCCGCCAGTCGTGCCGTCTCCGACACGGGTGCGATGTCGCCGTATCCGACGGTCGCGAACGTCGTCACCGTGTAGTAGAGGGCATCGAGACGTGTCATCGGTTGGGTGTAGCTGCCCGGGTCGATGTTGTCGATCACGTAGTGCGAGCTCGCGAACACGATGAGGAACAGCGGACCCGTCGTCGCGAGGGCTTCCACCGTCCGGAGCAGGGGATACGGCGAACGAACGATGCTGCGGGTCTGGAAGGCGAGCACCACGACGACGATGACCAACCCGGAGACGAAGATCATGATCGACCGCGCCTCCGACGACCACGTGAGCGGGATGCGGAAGTAGACGACGACGGCCACGACCAGCGACAGCATGACCCGGAGCAGCGCCACGACGACCGCTCGACGCGGGGGCGCGAACAGGGCGACTGTCACACTCGACGCGGGTTCTTCAGCGTGCTGCGGCGGGGGTTCGACCATCACCTCAGACCCCTTCACGGGCGTCGATCCGGCCCGAGCTGATGGCGTCCAGAAAGGCCTCGTAGTCGTGGTCGTTCTGGACGGCGTACCGTTCCGCGAACTCGGCGACTGCCTTGTCGAACCGCCTCTTGCTGCCGAGGTAGGCCGCGATGGCGATGGGGTCGCCCGTCCGCGCGTGTGCGCGGGCCAGCGTCCAGCCGCAGATCTGGGCGTAGAAGGTCATGCCTGCCGGGATCATCGCCTCCACGACCGCCGCCCCCTTCATGTCCCTGAGCTGGCGCCAGTAGTAGTAGCGGTCCGTCTCGATGCCCGCGGACCAGCCGAGGAAGATGTCGGACGCCGACTGGAGAAGGTGCTGGCCCTCGACCACGCGCTGGCCCGAGTCGGCGTACGCGGATCTGGGCAGGTGCGCCTCGAGGACGGACCGGGTGGCCTCTTTCACCTGGAGGAACAGGGGGTCCTTCTCGTCGCGCCCCTCCAGCAGCGCCACGAAGGCCCGGGTCCCGACGGAGCCGACGCCGACGACCTTGCGGGCGACGTCGACGATCGTGTAGCGGTCGAGCAGGCGCCGCCGGCTGTCGCTCAGCGTCACCTTGTAGCGCGCGAAGAACTGGGTGATGACGTCCTCGATGTCGGCGGCGTCCAGCTCGTAGTACTTCTCGAGCTCGCGGCGCGGGATGAGCACGGGTGGTTGGCTGACGATGCGCTGCTTTCCGTCGACGACCTCGGTGAGCTTGGCCAGTGCCTGCAGGTTGGTCCGGCGGTGTGCCTTCCGCAGGAAGGCCTCGCCTGCCTTGATCGACGGGCCCTCGTGTTTGGCCGAGGGGCGCTCGTGGCCCTTGGTGTCCTTGTCCAGGGCCACGAAGCTCCGGCGGGCCCGCTTCATCGCGTGTCGCAGCTCGGCTTCGGACAGGCGGGCGTACCAGACGTCCAGCGTGTCCTGTTGCGCGAACTCCGTCATCGCCTCTCGGTAGGACCTGCCAACCGTCCGGCAGATCTCGCGGACGTCCGAGGGCTCGAACTGGTTGTGGCGCGCCGCGATGACGAAGCTGGCGGCCAACCGCCAGACGTCGAACTCGAACGGGCCGGGCAGCGTCTCGTCGAAGTCGTTGAGGTCGAAGAGCAGCTGCCGTTCCGGCGATGCATAGACCCCGAAGTTCGACAGGTGGGCGTCGCCACACAGCTGCACGTCGAGCCCTGCGGTCCGCCGGGTGGCGAGGTCTGCGGCCATGATCGCGGCCGAGCCGCGGTAGAAGGTGAACGCGGACGCCATCATCCGGCCGTGCCGGACCGGGACGAGGTCTGGATCTCGTGTGGCGTTCTGGGCCTCGAGCAGGCTCACAGGGTCTGGCCGTCCGGGCGGTGGGTGCCAGCCGGCCTGTGCCTCGAGCGGCGCGCGGTCCCGCGCCCGCCTGCCGAGCGCCTGTCGCTCGGCAGCGCTCAGGTGCGGTGGGGTCACTGAAACGGTCATGACGACTCCTACGCCTCGGTTGGTCGAGCGTCGGGCCCGGGCCTCGGCGACGACGAGCGGAACGCCACGACGGCGTCCCTGACGGTCGGGTAGATCTGGTCGACCGAGAGCATCTGCAGGACGCCGAGCTTCTCGAGGGTCGTGCGCAGGTCCGGGTCGAGGGCGGCCAGAGCCACCGTCGCTCCTCGGTTGTGGACGAACGTCACGAGCTGGTGGAGCGCTGCCCCTGCCGAGTAGTCCACGTCGGGGATCGACGAACAGTCGAGCACCAGCCACCGCACGGGGTCCGGCGTCGCCATGATGAGCTGCTGGACCCCGTCGGAGAACTGGTTGGCGTTGGCGTAGAAGAGGTCGGCGTCGTAGCGGAAGACGAGCAGCCCCGGCGCACTCTGCATGCCCTGCTGCGCTCGGGCGTAGGTCGGCTCGCCCTCGGCGTCGATGCCCATGACGAACCGGTGTGGTCGGTACTGGCGCCGCACCATCTCCACGATGGAGAGCACCACCGCCAGGACGATGCCCTGCTCCACGCCGACCGCGAAGACGACGATCGCGGTGAGGATCGCGATGTAGAACTCGCTGGGGCGGCTCAGCCAGATCCGTCGCAGCCCGGCGATGTCGATGAGGTTGAAGCCGATGAGGAACACGATCGCCCCGAGCACCGGCTTGGGCAGGTTGGTCAGGGCGCTGGTGAAGAACAGCACGATGACGAGCACCACCAGTGCCATGGTGGCGTTGGCCAGCTGGGTCTTGCCCTTCTGCTCATCGAGGATCTCTGTCTTGGTGGGGCTGCCGTTGACCACGAACGTGCCGCTCAGGCCTGCGGCGAGGTTGGCACCGCTCAGGCCGACGATGTCTCGGTTGATGTCGACCCGCTGGCCATGTCGCGTGGCGAAGCTGCGCGACGTCGCGGCGCTCTGGGCGATGATGAGGACGAAGCACGAGAAGGCCACGCCCAGCAGCGGAGGCACGTCGGACCAGCCCACTCCGTGGGGCAGTCCGATCGGCGGAAACCCGCCCTGCATCGGCCCGACGACCGCCACCCCGTGTGCCGAGACCTGCAGGGTGGAGGCCAGGATGATCGACAGGATCACCGCGACGATCGCGCCCGGGACCTTCGGCACGAAGCGCTTGAAGCCGAGGATGATGGCGAGCGTTCCCAGGGCGAAGCCCAGGGTGGGCAGGCTGGCGTCGCCCAGATGGGTCAGCGTCGACCACTGCTGCTCGAACCAGCCGCCCTTTCCCTTGGGGATCCCGAGCATGTCGGGCAGCTGGCCGGTGAAGACCTGGATGCCCACCCCGGTGAGGAAACCGATCAGCACCGAGGCGGACAGGAAGTCGCCGAGGAACCCCAGCCGCAGAAGACGGGCGAGCACGAGCAGGACGCCGCAGATGAGCGCGGTCAACGAGGTGAGGGCGAGCCACTGCGGCGAGCTCGGCGCGAGCCCGGCGATGCCGAGGGCGGCGAGGCCGCCGGCGAGGATCGCTGCGGTGGCGGAGTCGGCGCCGACGACGAGCAGCCGGGATGAGCCGAGCAGCGCGAAGACGAGCGCCGGGAAGAGAATGGTGTAGAGACCGGTGATCACCGGCACCTGAGCGATCGAGGTGTAGCCCATGGTCTCGGGGATGGCCACCGCCGCGAGGGTCAGCCCCGCGATGATGTCCGCCCTCAGCCACGATCGTTGGTATCCGCGCAGCGACTCCGGAGCCAGCCTGGACGCCCTGTCGGGCCGATCCGTACTCATGTGCGGCTTCCCTCCTTGGTGGGCCGGGCGTCCTCCGAGCGATACCGCGCCAGCAGCTCCAGCTCTCCCGCATGCTTCGGGAACAGGACGAACACGATGACGGCACCCACGAGGATCGCGATGATGCCTGCCGTGTAGGCCCAGTCGGCGCCCGACAGGAACGACTCCCGGGCCGCGGCGATGATCTGCGCCGAGTACTGCGGGTACTGCCCGGCCACGGCGTCGGCACCGGCGAACGACTTCGTGAGCTCGTTCTGCACGCTGCTCGTGATCTCGTCGCCGTTCGGGGCGGCGGCGATGCTGGCACTGACGGCGGCGGCATACCCCGCCGTGAGCAGTGCCCCGAAGATGGACTGCATGATGGCACCGCCGAGGTCACGTTGCAGGTCGGCGGTGCCCGAGGCCATTCCGGCCCGCTGCACCGGGACGGCGCCGGTGAGCGAGTGCGACGCCGGCGTGCCCGCGAACCCGACGCCGATCCCGATGAAGGCGTAGGCGAGTGCGATCTGCCAGTAGGAGCTGCCTTCGGACCAGAAGACGAGCATCCAGGCGAACGCGACCAACAGGAACACGTAGCCGGCGAGCAGCGTGAACCGGGATCCGCGTCGCTCGATCAGCGTCGCCGAGCGCGGCGCGACGAGGACCATCAGGACCACTGCTGGCAGGAAGGCCGCACCGGCCTCGAAGGTGGAGTAGCCGAGGACGTTCTGGAGGTACTGCTGGCTGACGAAGGCGGACGCCATCAGCGAGCCGAAGACGATGATCCCCGCGCACGCCGCCACCCAGAAGACGCGGCGCCCAGCGATGTGGAGGTCGTAGAGCGGCACGGAGGCCCGACGCTGTCGCGCGACGAAGGCGACCAGCGCGGCGGTCGCGAGGACCGCGAGGCCGAGTGCCAGCGTGCCCTTGCCGGGGACGGGAGCGAAGTTGATCGCGAGGATCAGCGCGCCGACGAGGACGACGGACAGTATGCCGCCGAGGTTGTCGACCGGATCGGTGGTCTCGTTCACGTGGGCCGGCACGAGCATCACGGCCATGACGAGCGCGACCGCGGCCAACGGAAGCGTGACGAGGAAGACCGACCCCCACCAGAAGCGCTCGAGCAGGAAGCCGGCGACCAGCGGTCCCACGGCGGCGATGCCACCACCGATCGCAGACCACAAGGCGATCGATCGGGTCCGCGCGGGGCCCGCCCACAGGGCGGCGATCAGCGCGAGGGTGGTCGGATAGGCCATGCCTGCCGACACGCCGCCGAGCACCCGCGCCAGGAACAGCACGACGTCTGAAGCGGCGTAGGCCGCCAACAGGCAGGCCGGCACGGACAGCGCCATACCGAGGATGAGCAGCAGCTTGCGCCCGTAGCGGTCGCCGATCGCTCCCAGGTAGAGCACCGATCCGGCGAGCCCGAGGGAGTACCCGACCGCGATGAGATCGAGCGTCGTCTGGGAGGAGTTGAAGGCGCGGCCGATCGACGGCAGCGCGACGTTGGCGACCGACAGGTTGAGGTTCGCGACCGCTGCGACCGTGATCAGGGCGAGCAGGACGAGCCCCGCGCGCTTCGGCTGGGTCGATGCCTCCGCCCCGGTCGCGCCGACGGGCGGCGGGCCGTCAGCCATGATGTTCGGCCCTCCTGACGGCCGACATCTCGGGCATCTGCGCTCGCACTCGTGTCATCGCTGACCCCTCCCGCTCGAGAGCACCGGGCACCATTCTCGGCCTCGTCGGGGCGGGCGCGCATCACCCCGATGGGGTGGGGCTACAGCTCCAGCGGTTGCCCGTCCAGCCGGGTCACCCCCGCACGCATCTCAGCACCGCGGGCAGCCTGGCCCTCGACAGTGACGGCCGCACACGTACCGCCGCCGGCCGGCCACGAGCAGGCTTGTCCCTATGAGGGATTGGCGCGGGGTGGGCTTCGCCACGTCGGGCCATGGTGATGCGCTGGTCTCGCAGTGGTCCCTGGTTGAGGGGCAAGCGATGCCAGGGCTCCTGCAGCGCAAGGCCGCACATCCCGTTCACTCCGCCGTGATCTGCTGACGACCGACATCTTCCGGCGCATGATGGGCCCATGCCCAACGAGCCGTCGACGGATCCCCGGCCAGGGCCACCTGGCGACACCGGTTCCGGACAGATGGGTGTCGTGGCGGCGCCGGAGACGTACGTGTGGCCCCTGGTCGCCCTCATCGTGGTCATCCTTCCGCAGGTTCTGGTGCCGGAGAGGATGCGAGAAGGGCCCCCGATCGCCGTGCCCGCGACCGAGGCGGCGGTGGTCCTGATACTCCTCGCCGTGGCTGCGAAACCGGGCCCGGTCCCACGGGCTGCTCGTCCGCTGGTCCTCTCGCTCGTGGCCGTCCTCATCGTGGCGAACACCGGCGCCGCCGCCAGGCTCGTGGCGCTCGTCCTGCGAAGCACGCCCGAGGGTGAGACGCCTCCCACCGTGACACAGCTACTCGTCACTGCCGTCACCCTGCTCGCCACGAACATCGTGACCTTCGGGCTGCTCTACTGGCAGATCGACGGCGGCGGCCCCGACGTGCGCCAGGTCGGTGCCGCGCGCTATCCCGACTTCCAGTTCCCCCAAACCGGCGTCGAGGGACTCGCGCCACCCGACTGGCAGCCACGGTTCCCAGACCACCTCTACCTGGCGTTCACCAACGTGGTCGCGTTCAGCCCCACCGACACGCTCCCGTTGACCCATCGCGTCAAAGGACTGATGGCGATCCAGTCGATGATCTCCCTGGCCGTTCTCGTCGTGGTGCTGTCCCGGGTGATCAACATTCTCCCGCCTTAGGCACGGCGCTCATCCGGGTCTTGCTTGAGCGTGTCGACGACCCTCCGAGAGGCCGTCGACATCATCGCCGCCCTCGCGGCACGCCTGCCCGTGAAGTGCCGCGACGGCCGCCGACGGTCGGACACGCCCCTAGGACGACGGAAGGGCCCCTGACCGGCGTTTCCGCTGGTCAGAGGCCCTTCCGAGCACTGGGTGGCAGGTGAAGGATTCGAACCTTCGTAGCTCTCGCGACGGATTTACAGTCCGTTTCCATTGGCCGCTCGGACAACCTGCCTTGGTGCGTCTGGAAGGATAGCAAGAGATCGGGCGCGGTCCGAAATCGGGGCTGCGGCGACCACTTCGTCGTGTCCGCACCGCCTCCGCGCACCCGCCCGACAGACCAGACAACAGCATCCGGAAGGACCCCACCGATGGCCGACTCCTCGTTCGACATCGTCAGCAAGTTCGACAAGCAGGAGATCGCGAACGCGGTCAACAGCGCCAGCAAGGAGATCGCGACGCGCTACGACTTCAAGAACGTCGGCGCCTCCGTCGACCTCGCCGGCGAGGTCATCAAGATGAAGGCGAACACCGAGGAGCGTTGCCTCGCCGTGCTCGACGTCGTGCAGACGCACCTCGTCAAGCGCAAGGTCAGCCTCAAGCACCTCGACGTCCCCGAGGCCGGACCGCGCCTCTCGGGCAAGGAGTACCACCTCGACGCGCCCCTCAAGGAGGGCATCTCCCAGGAGAACGCGAAGAAGATCAACAAGCTGATCCGCGACGAGTGGCCCAAGGGCGTCAAGAGCCAGATCCAGGGCGACGAGCTGCGCGTCTCGAGCAAGTCCCGCGACGACCTCCAGGCCGTCCAGCGGATGCTTCGCGAGGCCGACCTCGACGTCGCGCTCACCTTCACGAACCAGCGCTGACCCCTCGGTTCGCCTGTGTGACAGGCGAGCCGACCACGACAGACCACGTATGCCGCCCACCCCGGTGGGCGGCATACGTGCGTCTCAGAGCGGGCGGGCGAGGTCGCGCAGGTCGGGGAAGACCTCGACGGCGAGGGGCCACCAGAAGAGGTGGCCGCACAGCTCGGCGTACTCCTGCGGCGTGACCCAGCGCGTCTCGTGGATGCCGTCGTCGCCGTCGGTGAGCTCGGGCCGCACGTCGTCGAGCCGGGTGCGGAAGACCTGGAGGAACGGCTTGTCGCGGCCGAAGACGTTGTCATCGGTCTTCGGCGTGAACCGCTCGTAGCCGCACGAGAGCACGTCGGGGTGCCGCAGCCTGAGGCCGGTCTCCTCGAAGGTCTCCCGGACGGCGTTCTCGACCGGCGTCTCGTCGCCCTCGCGCCAGCCTCCCGGCGAGCCCCACTGGTCGCGACGGACGCTGTGCACGACGACGAAGTCTCCTCGTCGGTCGCGGACGAAGACCATCGCCGCGAGCACCCGCGCCGGGTCGAGCGGGTCGTCGGAGGCCACGAGGTCGACGTCGCTCGGGCCGTTGGGGAAGGACACGTCGAGGATGCGCCGCACCCCCCGGTCGCGTTTGCGCTTGCGCAGCCGCAGCCCGGACGCGTTGAGCCGGCGGGCGAGGTCGACCCCGGTCGTCGGCGTCGCGCCCGCGTCCACGGCGTCCTGCCAGCGCCCCTGCGGCACGTCGTAGTGGTCGCCGTCGAACGACCGCGGGTGCAGCCGGGCGGCCCGGGCGACCTCGTGCAGCTCGTCGTAGGAGGCGTCGCTGACGAGGTGGGCGAAGAGCCGACCGTGGGCGGGCCAGATCGGCTGGTCGATCCACACGGTCATGCCTCGAAGCCTAGGCCAGGCCGCCGACGCGTGCCGTCCGGTGCCCTGTGGACGACGCCGGTTGAGTCTCCCGCGCCCGACCTAGCCTCGGACGAACGCGGCCACCGTCCGGGCGGCCCACGATCGAGGAGAGCACCCATGTCCCGTTCCGTCGTTGACACCGAACGCATCGCCGCCGCAGCCGGCGACATCCACCGGCTCGCCGACACCATCACGTCGAGCACCGCCGAGCTGCGCGGGCGCCTCGCCGGCATGGGTGCGGACTGGCAGGGCCCGGCCAAGGTCGAGTTCGAGCGCGTCATGCACGACTACCAGCGCATCCAGGCGCAGATGACCGAGGCCCTGGCCGACGTCGGCCGCCTCACCCTCAAGGCGTCGTCGGCCTACGCCGAGCACGAGAACGCGACCCGCGCCCTCTTCGCGCGCTGACCCCTCCCCGGGCACCCGGCACACGCCCTTCCGGCGCCGCAGGACGTCGGGCGGCGGACGGCGAAGGGCGGCTCCCCCGTGAGGAGGAGCCGCCCTTGCGGCGTGCTGCGGTGCTGCTCAGACGGGTGGGCTCAGAAGCCCATGCCGCCCATGCCGCCCATGTCGTCGCCACCGGGCATGGCCGGCGCGTGCTTCTCGGGCTTGTCGGCGATGACGGCCTCGGTCGTGAGGAAGAGCGCCGCGATCGAGGCTGCGTTCTGCAGCGCCGAGCGGGTCACCTTGACCGGGTCGATGATGCCGGCGGCGAGCAGGTCGACGTACTCACCCGACGCGGCGTTGAGACCGTGACCGGCCTCGAGACCGCGCACCTTCTCCGCGACGACTCCACCCTCGAGACCGGCGTTGATCGCGATCTGCTTGAGCGGGGCCTCGGTCGCGACGCGCACGATGTTGGCGCCGGTCGCCTCGTCACCCTCGAGCACGAGCTCGTCGAGCGCCTTGGCGGCCTGGATGAGGGCCACGCCACCACCGGCGACGATGCCCTCCTCGACGGCAGCCTTCGCGTTGCGGACGGCGTCCTCGATGCGGTGCTTGCGCTCCTTGAGCTCGACCTCGGTGGCCGCGCCCGCCTTGATGACGGCGACGCCGCCGGCGAGCTTGGCGAGGCGCTCCTGGAGCTTCTCGCGGTCGTAGTCGGAGTCCGACTTCTCGATCTCGGCCTTGATCTGGGCGATGCGGCCCTCGATCTGGGAGCGGTCCTCGGCGTCCTCGACGATGGTCGTCTCGTCCTTGGTGACCACGACCTTGCGAGCGCGGCCGAGCAGGTCGAGGGTGGCGTTCTCGAGCTTGAGACCGACCTCCTCGGAGATGACCTGACCACCGGTGAGGATGGCGATGTCGGTGAGCATGGCCTTGCGGCGGTCGCCGAAGCCGGGAGCCTTGACGGCGACCGACTTGAACGTGCCCTTGATCTTGTTCACGACGAGCGTCGCGAGGGCCTCACCCTCGATGTCCTCGGCGATGATCAGCAGCGGCTTGCCCGACTGCATGACCTTCTCGAGGAGCGGGATGAGGTCCTTGATGTTGCCGATCTTGGAGTTCGCGACGAGCACGTAGGCGTCGTCGAGGACGGCCTCCATGCGCTCGGTGTCGGTGACGAAGTAGGCGGAGATGTAGCCCTTGTCAAAGCGCATACCCTCCGTCATCTCCAGCTCGAGGCCCATGGTGTTGGAGTCCTCGACGGTGATGACACCTTCCTTGCCGACCTTGTCCATCGCCTCGGCGATGAGACCACCGATCTCCTCGTCGGCCGCCGAGATGCTGGCGGTCGAGGCGATCTGCTCCTTGGTCTCGATCTCCTTGGCCTGCTCGAGCAGGCGGGCGGTGACGGCCTCGACGGCCTTCTCGATGCCGCGCTTGAGCGCCATCGGGTTGGCGCCGGCGGCCACGTTGCGCAGGCCTTCCTTCACCATCGCCTGGGCGAGCACGGTCGCCGTCGTCGTGCCGTCACCGGCGACGTCGTCGGTCTTCTTGGCAACTTCCTTGACGAGCTCCGCGCCGATCTTCTCGTACGGGTCGTCGAGCTCGATCTCCTTGGCGATCGAGACGCCGTCGTTGGTGATCGTGGGGGCGCCCCACTTCTTCTCCAGGACGACGTTGCGGCCCTTGGGGCCGAGGGTCACGCGGACGGCGTCGGCGAGGATGTTCATTCCCCGCTCGAGCCCGCGACGCGCCTCTTCGTCAAACGCAATGGTCTTGGCCATTCGGGTGGTCCTCCACGCGAATCGTTGGTGGTGGCCCGCATGACGCCCGCGACGGACGGGACCGGTCTCCCCAGCTTCATGTAGCTGCGAACCCAGCCCCTCGGCATACGGCCCATTTCTGTCACTCCCCTAGGGAGAGTGCTAACGCCATTATTGGCACTCTCGGGGTGAGAGTGCAAACGTCTCACCCGCGGGTGAGGGCGTATGCCGCCCGCTCGGGTCAGGCGTCGCCGACCGGTGCCAGCGCGGCGGCGATCCGGGCGGCGTGCTCGGCGGACTCCTGGTCCGAGGCATAGGTCGTCCGCGGCCAGAAGAAACCGCGCAGCCCGTCGCCCTTGGTGCGCGGGACGACGTGCACGTGCAGGTGCGGCACGGACTGGCTCACGACGTTGTTCATCGCCACGAACGTGCCCTGCGCGCCGAGCGCCCCGACGACGGCCGCGGCGAGGCGCTGGGTGGCCCCGAGCACCGTGGCGTGCAGCTCGGCCGGCAGGTCGAGCAGGGTGTCGACGTGCCGTCGCGGGACGAGCAGGACGTGACCCTTGAAGACCGGGCGGCGGTCGAGGAAGGCGACGAGGTCCGGCTCGTCGAGCACGATGTCGGCCGGCACCTCCCCCGCCACGATCGAGCAGAAGACGCAGTCCATGGCGACAGGCTCCCACGCCGGGGTCGCCCCGGTGTCGCGCCGGTGTCGCGCCCGTGTCGCGCCCCGTGTCGCGCCGGGCGTGCGGACGCTCAGCAGATGATGAGCAGGAAGCAGCCGCCGTCGCTCGACGTCGGCGAGGGGGTCGGCGTCGGGGTGGGCTTCTTCGTCGAGGTCGGCTTCGGCTTCGGGCTCGGGTTGCCCCTCGTGGGCGTCGACGACGGGCTCGGGGCCAGGGTCGAGCTCGGCGCGGGCGGCGTCGTGGCCCGGCTCGACGACGGGGCGGGCGCCGAGGTGGTCGGCACCGACGAGGTCGGGTCGGAGGCCGGCTGGACGACAGCGGTCGCCGGGACCTGCGTGGTCGCGGGACGGGTGGTCCCGGTCGCGGCGATGGTCGTGCCGGTCGTGCCGGTCGCGGCGGAGGTGGTGTCGGCCGAGCCCCAGCCGTCGTCGGAGGTCGTGCTCGTCCAGTCACCGCCGGGCAGGCCGGGGAAGCCGCTGGACGACATCGCCTCGTCGCTCCAGCTGTCGCCCGACCAGTAGGCGACGGCGCCGGTCGAGAGCAGGGCGACGGCCGCGAGGACAGCGGCGATGATGACCTTGCGTCGGGACTTCGAGCCAGGAGTGGAGGTGTGGTTCTCGGTCGACATGGTCCACAAACGTAGAGGAATCGGGCGGGAGACGCCTCCTCAGAGGGCGGCCGCTACGGTGGTCCCATGCTCGGGGAGACGTGGATCACACCGAGGGACGCAGCGTGAGCGTGCCGCCGGCCGGGGACCGTCCCGCGACGACGAGCGGCTTCGTCGAGGTCGCCGACCGGGTCTTCGTCGCGCGCTACCGGCAGTGGGACGTCAACGTCGGCCTCGTGCTCGGCCGCCACGGCGCCGTCGTCATCGACACGCGGGCGAGCGGCGTCCAGGGCCGCCAGGTGGTCGACGACGTGCGACGCCTCGGCCGCGACATCGAGGTCCGCCATGTCGTCAACACGCACGTCCACTTCGACCACACCTTCGGCAACACCGCCTTCGAGACCGCCATCGTCCACGCCCACGACAACGTCGGACGCACCATCGAGGCCGATGCCGAGCGGATCAAGGCCGCCCTCCGGGCCGACCCCGGGGACGGCCCGGAGTACGGCTACACCGCCCGCGACGCCGAGGAGGTCATCGCGACCGTCGTCCGCGGGCCCGACCGCACCTTCGGGTCGAACGCGACGATCGACCTCGGTGACCGCGTCGTCACGATGACGTATGCCGGCCGCGGCCACACCGACGGAGACGTGGCCGTGCTCGTGCCCGACACCGACGCGATGTTCCTCGGCGACCTCGTGGAGGAGAGCGCCCACCCGTCGTTCGGTGACGACTGCTGGCCGCTCGAGTGGGCCGACACCCTCACCTCGCACCTCGTCCAGGCCGAGGACCGCACGATCGTCGTGCCCGGGCACGGGCACCCCGTGGACGGCGCCTTCGTGGGCCGCCAGCGCGACGAGATCGCCGCTGTCGCCGCCGTCATCCGCGAGCGCCGGCTCGGCGGGATCTCGCTGACGGACGCGCTGAACGAGCCGGACCCGCGCCTGCCCTACCCGGTCGATCACGTGAGCTCCGCCATCCGCCGAGGCTGGGACCACCTCACCCCACCCCCGGCCTGAAACCCTCCCCGCGGTATCGCGCGCCTCGCCAACCCTTGCGTGGCCCGTTCGTGGAGTTCTTCCGGCACCTGGTGCCGGAAGAACTCCACGAACCCGTAGCACGACAGGCGGTTCATGCCGCCCGCCTCCCACCTCCGCCCGCACGGCAGTCCCGACCGCACGAGCCGGGCTCACCCTCCCAGCCGCGGGACCGGAGGAGCCGTCCGACGAGCACGCTCGCCCGGCAGGGCTCGAGGATGTGGGCCCACCCGAGCCGCAGCGTGGACTCGCCGCGGGCGACGGCATCGACATCGCGCTCGAGGTCGGCCCACTCACGCCCCGGTCCGGCGTGGACGAACCGCCCGTCCAGTTCCACGACGACGGCGAAGTCGGAGTACTCGACGTCGCGGTACGTCACGCCCCGCCGTGTGACGACCTTGACCTGCCGCCTCGCCGTCGGCAGCCCGTGAGACCGCTCCACACCGTGCAGGTAGCGCCGCTCGAACACCGACATCGTGCCCGCGGCCACGTCGTCGAGGATCGGGAGCAGCAGCTGTCGGCGCGAGAGCCGACCCCGCGACGACAGCACGTCGTGCAGTCGGGCGGCCGTCGTCACCCGCTGCTGGCAGGCGTCGGCCAGGACGGCGACGGCCGTAGCCTCGTCAGGGCAGGAGGAGGCGACGTCGAGCAGTGCCTCGTCCAGCCGCAGGCGCGGCGGCGAGAGATGGAGCTGCACGCGGCGCTCGAAGTCGGTTCGGCGGGTCACGAGCACCCC
This sequence comes from Terracoccus sp. 273MFTsu3.1, assembly GCF_000383675.1. GTDB lineage: Bacteria > Actinomycetota > Actinomycetes > Actinomycetales > Dermatophilaceae > Terrabacter. The sequence continues at coordinate 936,404 of NZ_KB911821.1, forward strand.
CTCAGGTGGAGCGACCCGGCGGCTCGCGTCGACGACGACCTCAACAGGTTCCAGAGCGGGCCGCCCGGGCGACATCTCGCGATCGAGCAAGGACACACCAGTCCCCTCGCCCGCGGCCGATCTGACGCCGTGCGCTCGAAGCGCGGAGCTCCCGCCGAGCGCAGCCGGCCAGTGGAAGAGCACGCCCGCCCAGGCTCGCTGGGTCCAGGTGGGCCGGCCGGTGTGGTCGACGTAAACACCGGGATGGATCCGCGCGAGCTCCCGACGGCGCAACAGCCGTTCCAGGTCGCTGTCGTCGAGGCCGCAGTCGAAGGCCTGCGTCCTCGAGATGACCCCGTCCTGCGAGCGAAGGACGTCATGCGCACTCGCCAGGTCCATGCCTCGAGGGTCGCTGCGGCTCCCACCAGCCACGAGGTAGAGGGCCACACCTGTGGACGACACCTGGCGCGCCGCGGGGGCTGTGGACCACCCGAATGACCGGTCGAGGAGATCTCTCGGCACCAGGAGCCGGAAGAACTCCACGACCTGAGACCCGCAAGCAACAGGCCGTCGCGCGGGCGCCGGCGTCGGCGCGCGGGCGCCGGCGTCAGCGCGCGAGCGCGGACGGGAAGGCGTCGGACCAGGAGCGCAGCGCGACACCGCCGTCGGCCGTCCGGTCGACCGACGTCGCCTCGACCAGTGCGTGGACGATCGCCCGGGCGACGCAGTCCGCGCCCGCCTCCATGAGCAGGGTCTGCTCGACGGGGTCGGGTGCCGGCTGCGCACCCGTCGCCAGCGTGAAGAGCGTGTCGCCGTCGAAGAGGGTGTGCACCGGTTTGAGGGCCCGCGCGTAGCCGTCGTGCCCGATGCCGGACATCTTCTGGCACTGGGCCTTGGTCAGGGTGGCGTCCGTCGCGATGACCCCGACCGTCGTGGCGAGCCCCGGTCGGCCGGCGTTCGCCGGCAGCGCCTCGGCCCGGGCGCGCGACGACTCGAGCTCGGCGGCACCCGGCCGACCGACGTGGGCCAGCTCGTCGCCGAGACCGAGCCCCACGGCATACGGCAGCCCGGTGGCCGGGTCGACGGCCGAGCCGACGGCGTTGACGGCGACGAGCGCGGCGACGGTCGTGCCCGACTCGAGCACGACGCTCGCGGAGCCGATCCCACCCTTGAAGCCACCCACCGCGGCGCCGGTCCCGGCACCGACGCAGCCCTGGGCGACCGCGGCGGCCGACGCGTCGGCGTATGCCGCCCTCCCGTCCTCCGCGCGCGGACGGTGGCCCCACGTGCCGGCGCGTCCCAGGTCGAAGAGGATCGCGGACGGCACGATCGGCACGACGTGTCCCGACTCGCCCATCGGCCAGCCGATCCCGTCGTCGAGCAGGGCGTCGGCGACTCCGTCCGCGGCGGCGAGGCCGAGCGCGGACCCACCGCCGAGGACGACCGCATCGACGCGGTCGACGAGGTTGCGCGGGTCGAGCAGGTCGGTCTCTCGGGTGCCCGGACCGCCGCCGCGCACGTCGACGCCGGCGACGGCGCCTCCGTCCGGCGCGAGCACGACGGTGACGCCGGTGAGCCAGCCCGGCTCGTCACGGGTGCAGTGGCCCACCCGCAGGCCCGCGACGTCGACGAGGGAGTTCGTCGGACCCGGGGCCACGACGAAGGGAGCATCGCTCACTGCGGGTCCCTGAGGTCGAACTCCATGAGGCGTCCCGGCGAGCTGAAGCCGAGCCGCTCGTAGAACTCCTGCGCGCGGTCGTCGGGGGCGTTGAGCCGGATCCACTTGACGTCGGTCGTGCGGGACCACTCGATCATCGCCTCGGTCAGGGCCCGGCCGACGCCGCGGTCACGGCAGCCCGGCGCGACGAAGAGGCCGCCGACATGCAGCCACGAGACGTCCTTGCGCCCGGGCCACGGCAGCGCGCGGATGCGCCGGGTCTCGAGGATGCCGGCATGGTCGCCCCGGCTCTCGGCGATCCACGTCGGGCGGTCGGGCCGCTCGGCCAGCCACGCGTCGACGAAACGGTCGAGGTAGCCGGTCTCGGACGGCATACCCAGCTCGCGGGCGAACTGGAGGTGGAGCGCGGCGACGATGAGCGCGTCGTCGGCGGACGCACGGCGGATCGTCACCTCGGCCATGAGGGAAGTGAACCACGGGCGCGCCCTGGCGGCGCGCAACCACGGCCCGGCCGGGGCGCGCGGCCCAGCGGGTGGGACGCGTCAGGCGGCAGGCGTCAGACGTTGATGCCGAGGCGGCGGGTCGTACGCGCCCGCTGGCGGCTCGCGCGCATCCGGCGCAGGCGCTTGATGAGCATCGGGTCGGCCTCGAGGGCCTCGGGGCTGTCGAGCAGCGCGTTGAGCACCTGGTAGTAACGCGTGGAGCTCATGTCGAAGAGCTCCTTGATGGCCTGCTCCTTCGAGCCGGCGTACTTCCACCACTGGCGCTCGAACGCCAGGATCTCGAGGTCGCGCGCGCTGAGGCCGTCCTCGGACTCGTGGCGCTGCGGCTGCGCCGTGGCGTGTTCTGTGCTCATGTCCCCGTCTCGCTGCAGTCGTGCTGCGTGTCGCGTCGTGCGTTGGCTCCGGTCACACCCTAGACCGAAATGACAAGGGTGTCATTCAGTTCAGGCGTGGCGCGGCATGTCGTCGGCAGGTCGCCGCACCGCCCGGAACATGCGTCCCACGAGCCTCGCGCGCCCCACCCGTGACGCTCCATCGCGTCGGTGCCGGGTCGGTGCCGGCGGTCGTCCACGACGACCCGACGACCCACCCGGGTCAGGCCATCGTATCGAGGATGGCGTTGACGTCCTCCTTGGTGGTGTGCGGGTTGACGATGGCGAAGCGGGTCAGCGTCTCACCGCGGAAGGTCGTCGGCACGACGAAGGCGAACTCCTGGGCCAGGAGCCGGTCGGTCCACGCCTGGTAGTCCTCGGCCTCCCAGCCGAGGCGGCGGAAGACGACGACCGACAGGTCGGGCTCGCGCACCGCCTCGAGGTAGTCGCGGCGCCCGATCTCGTCGGCGGCGAAGCGGGTCACCTCGAGGGTGCTCTCGATGGCGTCGACGTAGGCGTCGGTGCCGTGCACGGCGAGGGAGTACCAGAGCGGCAGGCCGCGCGCCCGGCGCGTCAGGCCGATGGAGTAGTCGGTCGGGTTCCACTCGGCCGACTTCGTGATGACGTCGAGGTAGCCCGCCTCCTGCGTGTGCGCGACGCGCGCCAGCTCCGGCCGGCGGTAGATGAGGGCGCAGCAGTCGAACGGCGCGAAGAGCCACTTGTGCGGGTCGACGATGAACGAGTCCGCGTGCTCGATGCCGTTGAAGAGGTGGCGCACCGATGGTGCGGCGAGGCCGGCGCCTCCGTAGGCCCCGTCGACGTGAAGCCAGAGGCCGTACTCGCGGCACACCTCGGCGACCGACTCGAGGTCGTCGACGACGCCGAAGTTCGTCGTGCCGCTCGTCGCGACGACGGCGAAGAACGTCTCGGGACCGTTCTCCTCCAAGGTCTTTCGCAGCTCTGAACCGGTGAGGCGCAGCTTGTCGTCGACGTGCACGCCGCAGACCTCGGCGTCCATGACGGCCGCCATCGAGACGACGGACGAGTGGGCGTTGTCCGTGGCGGCGATCCGGTAGGGACGCGCTCCCGTGCCCGCCTCCCTGGCCTTCGCCCGGGCCGTGTGCCGTGCCACGACGAGCGCCGAGAGGTTGCCCACCGTCCCACCCGGGACGAAGACGCCACCGGCCTCGGACGGTAGGCCCGCCAGGTCGCTGATCCAGCGCAGCGCCTGGTTCTCGGCGTAGACCGCGCCCGCGCCCTCCATCCACGACCCGCCGTAGATCGACGAGGCGCCGACGACGACGTCGAAGGCCGCGGCCTCACGCGTCGGGGCGCACGGGATGAAGGAGAGGTAGCGCGGGTGGTCGGTCGAGAGGCACGCGGGCGCGAGGGTGTGCTCGAAGAGCTCCATGGCCCGCGTCGAGCCGAGGCCACTGGCGGTGATGGTCTGGCCGGCGGCCGCCCGGAGGTAGGCCTCCGGCTGCGCTCCGTCGAGCGGGATGGGGTCCATGAGCAGGCGCTCGCGGGCGTAGCTGAGGACCTTGTCGACGGCGACGTGGTCGGCGTCCTTGTCGAAGCTGTGCACGCACAGATGCTAGGCCCTGCGGCCCGAGCCGCACTCCGCCGACGGCGACCCACCCCCCTCACCGAACGCGGCGTTCGGTCTCGAACGCAGTGTCAGAGCAGCGCGTTCAGCACCGAACGCCGCGTTCGCGGAGTGTCTGCGGGGCCTCAGCCGAGGAGGGCGGTGCGCAGCTCGTCGGCGGAAGCGACGACGGCGGTGGGCCGCACACCGTGGAGCGCGTCGGGCATGCCGGCACCCCACGTCACCGCCACGGTGTCCATGCCCGCGGCCTTGCCGGCGAGGACGTCGACCACGGCGTCTCCGACGTAGACGGCGTCGTTGGACCCGCGGCCCATCCGGTCGAGGGCGAGCAGCAGCGGAGTCGGGTCGGGCTTGTGCCGCTCGGTGTCCTCCATGGCGACGAGGACGTCGACGTGCTCGCTGATGCCGAGGATGTCCATGGCCTGCTGCGCCGACTCGCGTCGCTTCGACGTGGCGACCCCGACGTGGACACCGGCGGTACGCAGGTCACCGAGGACGTCGACGACGCCGTCGTAGCCGCGGATGAGGCGCTCGGTGTTGTCGGCGTTCCACTGGAGGTACGTCGCGTACAGCTCGTCGGCGTGCTCGGGCGAGTGGTCGCGGAAGGCGCCGATGAGGGGGCGGCCGATCCACGAGCGGATGACGTCCGGATCCTCCTCGTGCCCGAGGACCGTGCGGAACGCGTGCTGGTAGGACTCGACGATGAGGTTGATCGTGTCGGCCAGGGTGCCGTCGAGGTCGAAGACGGCGGTGGACCAGCGGGGAAACGTCACCGGCCGAGCCTAGAGCAGCGACGGCTCCAGCCACCGCCCTCGTCTCATGACCCGGGTCGGCCGGGCGGCGTCGTCGACGACCACGACGTCAGCCCGGGCCCCGACCGCGATCGAGCCCCGGTCGGCCAGCCCGAGCGCGCGGGCGGGCGTGCGCGTGGCGGGGCGGACGGCATACGCCATCGGGACGCCCGACGCGACGGCGCGCGCGACGATGTCGGAGACGTGGCTCGTGCCACCGGCGATGGACCCGGGGCTCGTGCCGTCGGGGTCGCGCGCGAGGCGCGCGATGCCACGGTCGACGACGACCGAGAGGCCGCCGAGGACGTAGGCGCCGTCCCCCACCCCGGCCGCGGCCATCGCGTCGGAGACGAAGGCGACGTGGTCGGCGCCGACGAGGTCGAGGACGGTGCGCACGGTGTCGTCCGAGAGGTGGGCGCCGTCGGCGATGAGCTCGACGGTGACGTGGCCCCGGGCGGCCGCACGCATCAGTGCCGGGGCGGCGCCCGGCTTGCGGTGGTGCCACGGGTCCATGCCGTTGAAGAGGTGGGTGGCGAGGTCGGCGCCGGCGACGACGGCCTGCTCGACCTGCGCGTAGGACGCCGTCGTGTGGCCGATCGCCGCGTGGATGCCGGCCGTCGTGAGCCAGCGGACGAGGTCGAGGCCGTGGGCGCGCTCCGGGGCGAGCGTCACCTGGCGCAGGTGACCGCGGCCGAGGGCGATGAGGCGTTCGACCTCGGCGAGCGACGGGTCACGGAGCAGCGCCGGGTCGTGGGCACCGCAGCGGGCTTCCGACAGCCACGGGCCCTCGAGGTGGATGCCGTCGACGACGCCGTCGTCGGCGAGCTCGGCGAGCATCGCGACCCCACGCTCGAGGTCGCGCGGGCTCATCGTGACGAGGCTCGCGAGCAGGCTCGTCGAGCCGTGGGCGTGGTGGTGCTCGGCCGCAGCGGCCGCGGCGTCGTCGCGCAGGTCGGTGAACGCCGTCCCGCCGCCGCCGTGGCAGTGGATGTCGACGTATGCCGGCACCATCGTCCCGCTCACCCGCTCGGTCGCGCCGTCGCCGGGTGGGGGCCCGTCGCCCGCGGTGACCGGGGTGACCGCCGTGATGCGCTCGCCCTCGACGTGGACGAGGACGTCGGGCAGCACGGTGTCGTCGACGAGGGCGGGTCCGCGCAGTGTGAGGTTCATCGGGGTCGATTCTGTCGCACGCCGGGCGGGGGTAGCGTGAGGCCGTGCCAGCCCGACCCCTCAGCGACCTCGTCCACCCGACGTGGGTCCCGGCGCTCGAGCCGGTGGCCGACACCATCACCGCGATGGGCGAGTTCCTGCGCGCCGAGGTCGCGGCCGGCCGCGGCTACCTGCCCGCCGGCGACCGGGTGCTGCGGGCCTTCTCGCTGCCGCTGCCGGACGTGCGAGTGCTCGTCGTCGGCCAGGACCCCTACCCGACGCCCGGCCACCCGGTGGGGCTCAGCTTCAGCGTCGCGCCGGACGTGCGGCCGGTCCCGCGGTCGCTGCAGAACATCTACCAGGAGCTCGGCACCGACCTCGGCCTCCCGACGCCGGGCAACGGCGACCTCACGCCATGGTTCGAGCGCGGCGTCATGCTGCTCAACCGGGTCCTGACGGTGCGCCCCGGGGCGAGCGCCAGCCACCAGGGCAAGGGTTGGGAAACCGTTACGGCACAAGCGATCTCGGCCCTGGTGTCACGTGGCGGGCCGCTCGTCGCCATCCTCTGGGGACGGCAGGCGCAGTCGCTCGCGCCGATGCTCGACGACGTGCCGCGCATCGAGTCGGCCCACCCGTCGCCGCTCTCGGCCCGTTCCGGCTTCTTCGGCTCGCGGCCCTTCAGCCGCACCAACGACCTCCTCGCCCAGCAGGGCGCGGCTCCCATCGACTGGAGGCTGACATGACCCAGCCCACCCCCGAGGTCTCCGGGCCGACGGTCTGGACCCGTTTCGTCGCCATCGGCGACTCCTTCACCGAAGGCATGTGCGACGACGACCCGACGTTCGGCCACGACGGCGAGTTCGCCGGCTGGGCCGACCGGCTCGCGTCGCACCTCTCGGAGATCGCCCGTGCCGACGGGCTCGACTTCGGCTACGCCAACCTCGCCGTCCGCGGGCGCAAGCTCGCCGACGTCGTCGGCCCCCAGCTCGAGGACGCCCTGTCGCTCCAGCCCGACCTCGTCAGCATCGTCGGTGGCGGCAACGACATCCTCCGGCCCAAGGCCGACCTCGACGGCCTCGCCGCGCGCCTCGAGGCCGCCGTGGCCCGCATCCGGGCGACCGGTGCCGACGTGCTCATGGCGACCCCCGTCGACCCCGCGGACGCCCCGCTCGTCAAGGCCACCCGCGGCCGAGCAGCGATCCACACCGCCAACATCTGGAGCATCGCCCGACGCAACGGCGCCCACGTCATCGACCAGTGGGGCCTGCACGCGGTGCGCGACTGGCGGATGTGGAGCGAGGACCGCATCCACATGACGACCGAGGGCCACCGCCGCGTCGCCCTCGCGGCCCTCGAGACCCTCGGCCACACCCCGGCCGAGACCGACTGGGCGACACCGCTCGAGCCCGCTCCCCCGATCGGCCGCCGCGAGGCGCTGCAGGCGAACGCTCAGTGGGCCAAGGAGTACGTCGGCCCGTGGGTCCACCGCCGCCTCACCGGCCGCAGCTCGGGCGACCACCGCCAGGCCAAGCGTCCTGACGTGACCCCGTTCGACTGATCACGCACTTGCCGAACCGGGCCACGACTCAGCCGACTCCCAGTCAACTCACAGACTCGGAGTGGGAGGTCCTGCAGGCGACCCGGCTCGGTACCGCCAGACCTTCGGAACATGTCGGGAACGTCCTGAGGATCTCCTGAAATTTTCGGACTCCACCTCTGGTGCCGGGTGGCGGGGAAGTGATTAGGTCTCCCTCGGGTCGTGCGCGGGGGCGCCGGCCGTCCATCCCACACACAGCGTGCGGCTCCCGATCGGGGCCGCACGTGTTTGCGCACTGACGGCCACCCGTGCCGTCGAAACAAGGAGGTTTCGTGCGTAGGACATCTTTGGGGCTTCTCAGCCTCGCCCTCGCCGCAGGGATGGGGGTGTCCGTCGGAGCCCCGATGGTCGGCGCCCTCCCCACGGCCGGCCCGAACAACGTGCACGTCGGCGACGCCCCGGCACCGGCCGGCTCGGACGAGTTCTCGAGCCCGCAGCAGGACAAGGCCCGCGCCCTCAAGCAGCGCGCCCTCACCCAGGTGCTGGACGGCAAGGCCACCGCCGTCAAGCAGGGCAAGAGCACCGTCGCCAAGATCTCGACCGGCAAGCGGGGCACGGGCGCGACGGATGAGTACGTCGAGCTCAGCCGCACGGGCACCGACAAGATCTTCGTGGTGCTCGCCGAGTTCGGGAACCAGCGCAGCGCCAGCTACCCCGACGTCGACTCCGACCCGGCGACGCCCGGCCCGACGACGTGGGACGGCCCGCTGCACAACGCGATCCCGCAGCCGAACCGCACGCTCGACAACTCCACGAACTGGAACGCGAACTACAGCCGCGACTACTTCCAGAACCTCTACTTCGGCAACGGCGGCACCATCGGCGCCGGAGGCACCCAGGAGACCGTCAAGCAGTGGTACGAGCGCCAGAGCTCGGGCCGCTACAGCATCGACGGCCAGGTCTCCGACTGGGTCAAGGTGCCCTACAACGAGGCCCGCTACGGCCGCGACGTCTGCGGCTCGCACGTGTGCACCAACACGTGGGCCCTCGTTCGCGATGCCGTGAACCAGTGGGTCGCCGACCAGAAGGCCAAGGGCCAGTCCGACGCCCAGATCAAGGCGACTCTTGCGACGTACGACCAGTGGGACCGCTACGACGCCGATGGTGATGGCAACTTCAACGAGCCCGACGGCTACATCGACCACTTCCAGATCGTGCACGCGGGCGGCGACCAGGCCGACGGCGACCCGATCCAGGGCGAGGACGCCATCTGGTCGCACCGCTGGTTCGCCTACTACAACACGGCCGGCAGCCAGGGCCCCGCGGGCAACCTCAACGGTGGCACGCAGATCGGCGCCACCGGCATCTGGGTCGGCGACTACACGATCCAGCCCGAGAACGGCGGCATGTCCGTCTTCACGCACGAGTACGGCCACGACCTCGGTCTGCCCGACCTCTACGACACCGCCACCGGCGCTGACAACGGCGTCAACTGGTGGTCGATGATGTCCCAGAGCCGCCAGGCCGGCCCGAAGGACAAGTCGATCGGCTCGCGCGGCTCCGACTTCGGCGCCTGGGAGAAGCTCTTCCTCGGCTGGCTCGACTACCAGTACATCCCGGCCGCCACTGCCGCCGGCACCACGGTCGACCTCGGCCCGCACGAGTACAACACGGCCAAGAAGCAGGCCGTCATCGTGGGCCTGCCCGACAAGACCGTCGTCACGAAGCTCGCTGCGCCCTACGCCGGGTCGAAGACCTGGTACGGCGGACGCGAGGACGCGACCAACGCGACCATGACGCGTGACGTCACCCTCGCCGCAGGCACCTCGACGCTGTCGTTCCAGACGAACTACTTCATCGAGGACTGCACCTGCGACTTCGCCTACGTCGAGGTCAACGACGGCTCCGGCTGGGCGACCATCCCGGGCAACATCACCGGCAACGAGAACAACGGCATCACCGGCTCCACGAACGACACGTGGGTTCCCGCCACGTTCGACTTGTCCGCCTACGCGGGCAAGACGGTGAGCCTGCGCTTCCGCTACGCGACCGACCCGGCCTACACCGAGCGCGGCTTCTTCGTCGACGAGGTCAAGGTCGTCTCGGGTGGCACCACGATCGTCAGCTCCGGTGCCGAGACGGGCGACGAGGGCTGGACCCTCGACGGCTTCTCGGCCGTCGGCAGCGAGACGACCACGGACTACCCGAACTACTACATCGCGTCGCACCGTGACTACGTCTCGTTCGACCAGTACCTCCAGAGCGGTCCGTACAACTTCGGCTGGCTCAACACGAAGCCCGACTTCGTCGAGCACTTCCCCTACCAGGATGGCCTGCTCATCAGCTACTGGGACCTCTCGCAGGCCGACAACAACACGGGCGCGCACCCGGGTGAGGGCGAGATCCTGCCGATCGACGCCAACCCGGCGCCGGTGCCAGTCGGTGACGGCACGCTCCTGCGTCCGCGCATCGCCGGTTACGACGCCCCGTTCTCGCTGGAGACGTCCGACTCGTTCACGTACCACAAGAACAGCGTCGGCTACCGGATCACGGGCAAGCCCGCCCAGCCGGTGTTCGACGACAGCAAGCAGTACTGGTACTCGAGCACCCCGACGACGGGTGTGAAGGTCCAGAACAACGGTGTCAACATCGGTATCACCGGTCAGAACGGCACGTCGATGACGATCAAGGTCTGGAAGCGCTGACGCGGATCCCCTTGTGAGACAGTGAGGCCCGTCCCCATCTTGGGACGGGCCTCACTGTCGTTGAGGAGGTATGCCGTCCGGCTCGGGTGCGCTGGAAGGCAACCGGACGGCATACCCCCTCGGGGCGTCGCGCCTCAGACGGAGGCGGCGAACGCCTTCTCGAAGATGTCGAGACCCTCGGAGAGCAGCTCGTCGCTGGCGGCGAGCGGCGGGAGGAAACGGAAGACGTTGCCGTAGGTGCCGCACGTCAGCGTGACGAGGCCCTCGGCGTGGCAGGCCTTGTTGACGGCGCCGGTCAGGGTGGCGTTGGGCGTGAGGTCGCCGGGGCCGTTGACGAGCTCGACGGCGAGCATGGCCCCACGGCCGCGGACGTCGCCGATCTGCGGGTAGCGCTCGGCGAGGGCCTGCAGGCGCGGCACGAAGAGGGCCTCGACCTGCTTGGCCCGGGCGCAGAGGTCCTCCTCCTTCATCGTCTCGATGGCACCGAGCGCGGACGCGCACGCGACGGGGTTGCCGCCGTAGGTGCCGCCGAGGCCGCCACCGTGGACGGAGTCCATGACGTCGGCTCGGCCCGTGACACCGGCGAGCGGCAGGCCGCCTGCCATGCCCTTGGCGGTCGTGATGAGGTCGGGCACGACGCCCTCGTGCTCGCTCGCGAACCAGTCACCGGTGCGGCAGAAGCCGGTCTGCACCTCGTCGGCGATGAAGAGGATGCCGTTGTCGGCGCACCAGTCGGCGACCTGCTTGACGAATCCCGGTGCGGGGACGATGAACCCGCCCTCACCCTGGATCGGCTCGAGGATGACGGCGGCGAGGTTGTCCTCCCCCACCTGCGCGTGCACCTGCGTGACGAACGCGTCGAAGCTCTCCTTGGCACAGTCGGCGGCGCCGCCGGGCCAGCGGTACGGGTAGCTCATCGGTGCGCGGTAGACCTCACCGGCGAAGGGGCCGAACCGGTGCTTGTAGGGCATGTTCTTGGCCGTGAGCGCCATCGTGAGGTTGGTGCGCCCGTGGTAGGCGTGGTCGAAGGCGACGACGGCATTGCGGCCGGTGAAGTGACGGGCGACCTTGACGGCGTTCTCGACGGCCTCGGCGCCGGAGTTGAAGAGCGCCGTGCGCTTGTCGTGGTCGCCGGGCGTCAGGTCGTTGAGGGCCTCGGCGACCTCGAGGTACTCCTCGTAGGGGGTCACCATGAAGCACGTGTGGGTGAAGTCCTGCACCTGCGCGGTGACGCGGTCGACGACGCGCGGCGCGGCGTTGCCGACGGTCGTCACGGCGATGCCGGAGCCGAAGTCGATGAGCTGGTTGCCGTCGACGTCGACGAGGATGCCGCCGCCGGCGCGCTCGATGTAGACCGGCAGGCCGGTGGAGACGCCGGCGGACACGGCCGCCGTCTTGCGGGCCTGGAGCGCGGCCGACTTGGGGCCGGGGATCGCGGTCTGCAGGAGCCGCTGCTGGGGGACGTTGCTCATGCCCGTCAGTATGCCGTCCGCGGGCCCCCCAGCGGAACCCGGGTCGGGCGCGGCACACCTTCGCAATCCGCATCCGAACGCCGCGTTCGGTCACGAACTCAGCGGCAGAACCCTGAGTTCACGACCGAACGCGTCGTTCGGTGAGGGTGGCGGCGGGTCAGCCGGCGGGAGTGAGCACCCGGTAGCGCAGGTGGACGGTCTCGGGGGTGCTGGCCGCCTCGAGCAGCTCGAGCTGGACGTGGCCGACGTCGAGACCGGCGAACATCGGGGTGCCGCTGCCGAAGAGGACCGGGGCGAGGTGGAGCGACACCTCGTCGACGAGGCCGGCGCCGATGCACTGGCGCCCGAGGTCGGCGCCGCCCATGACGGTGACGATGCGCCCCTCGGCCGCGGCCCGAGCCTGCTCGATCGCGGACTCGAGCCCGTCGGTGACGAACGTGTAGACACCACCCTCCGGGACGGTGCCGGGGTCCGGCGCCTCGTGGGTGACGACGAAGACCGGACGTCGGGCGTCGCCGGAGGGTCCGTCGGCTCCCCACCCGTGGATCGAGTGGTCGTAGGTGGTGCGTCCGGCGACGACGGCTCCGAGGGCGCTGACGGCGCGCTCGAGGTACTCGCGGTCGACGAGCCAGCCGTGCAGCTGCTCGCCGCCCGGTCCGAGCGGCTTCGCCGGGGTCTGCGGGGCGGCGGTGACGAAGCCGTCGAGCGACAGGCTGATGTCGAAGACGACGGTGCTCATGGTCCTCCTGGATCGCTGGGCCGGGGACCGGCGGCGCACCCTGTCGTCGCGCCGCCGGTCGGTTGGGTCAGAGCTCGACGCCCTCGCCGAAGCGGCCTCGCGCCTCGTGCGGGATGAGCGGCTTCTCGGCGCGGACCTTGAGCTCCTGGACGGCCCACGAGTTGCCGTCGGGGTCGGAGAAGCCGAAGAACGTGCCCCCGTCGCGTGGGTCGATGACCTGGACGTCGGAGCACTCGACGCCCCGACCGACGAGCTCGTCCCGAGCCGCGGCGGCATCGGCCACGACGAGCTGGATGCCGTGGAGCGAACCGGGCGCCATCGCCTGCTGCGACGGGAGGTCGCCGACGACGATCGAGCACCCGGAGCCGCGCGGCGTCAGCTGGGCGACGTGCATGTGCTCGTTCTGCGTCTCGTGGTCGAGGTCGAAGCCGACCTGGTCGCGGTAGAAGGCGATCGCGGCCCCGAGATCGCTGACCGGGACGATGACGACCTCGAGCGTCCAGTCCACGGCGGTCAGCCCTGGGCCGGGGCGGGTGCGGAGGCCGACGACGACGCCGACGCGGCGACGAGCTCGTCGAGCCGCTCGTAGCCCTGGGCCATGCCCTGCTCCATGCCGCTCTCGACCATCATGTCGCGGCCCTCGACCGTGCGCCCGACGCTGCGGCCCTCGAGCCGGCAGCGGCCGCCGCCCAGGTCGACGAAGTGCATGAACTCGATGGCGACCTCGTCGGGAGCCCCCTCGAACTCGAAGGTCTGGACGGCGAAGTCGTTGTCGCGGACCGTGTGGAAGGTGCCGTGGAAGCCGTAGACGTTGTCGCCGTCGCGGTGGGTGTAGCGGTAGCCGCCGCCGGACGTGAAGTCCCAGCGCTCGATCTGCATCTCGTAGCCCCGCGGGCCGAGCCACTGGCGGACGAGCTCGGGGTCGCGGTGGGCGTTGAACACGGCCTCGACGGGGGCGTCGAACTCGCGCGTGAAGTCGATCCACGGCACGCCGGCGGGGATGTCGAGGGTGAGTGGGTTGGTCATGACTGCTGCTCCTTGTCGGTGTTCGGTGTGGTTGCTGCAGGTGCTGTGGGCCCTGCAGGTGAGGTGGTCCGCTCGAGGACGGCGTCGAGCGACCGGAAGCGCTGCTCGGCGGCGAGCCGGTAGCGGTCGATCCAGGCCGTCATCGCCTCAAGGCGGGCGGCCTCGAGATGGACCGGGCGGCGCTGGGCGTCGCGGGTCCGGCTCACGAGGCCGGCCTGCTCGAGCACCTGGATGTGCTTGCTGACGGCCTGCTTGCTGATCTCGAACGGTTCGGCGAGCTCGTTGACGGTCGCCGCGCCCCGGCTGAGTCGGGCGATGATGGCGCGCCGGACGGGATCGGCCAGTGCCGCGAAGGCGCGGTCGAGGTCCGCATCCGAGACGGGCGAGAGAATCATTGTCAACTAACTCCTTGATCAACTAATACGTTGATTAAAGCCGTCGGGCACCGCTCCGTCAACCCCTGTTCCCCGACGACGCCCGCCGACCACGCAGCGAGCGAGCGCGCTCAAGGCGCGCACGCGGCATACATCAGCACTGTTTCTCCGCACGTGCGGGTGTAGAGTCACGCTCATGCCGCATCTGCGTATCACCGAGGCTGCCTCCCTCCTCGGCGTCTCCGACGACACCGTCCGTCGGATGGTCGACTCCGGCCGCCTCGACGGGTCCACCGACGACGCCGGCCGCCGGACGGTGGACGGCGCCCAGCTCGCAGCCGTGGCCCAGGAGCTCGCGCATCCGGCTGCGGTCGGCACCATCGGGGGTGCGTCCGCGCGCAACCGGATGCGCGGCATCGTCACCGCCATCACGAAGGACACCGTCATGGCCAAGGTGGAGCTGCAGTGCGGGCCGTTCCGCATCGTCTCGCTGCTCTCGAGCGAGTCCGTCGACGACCTCGCGCTCGAGGTCGGTTCCGTCGCCGTCGCGAGCGTCAAGTCGACCCACGTCGTCGTGGAGGTCCCCGCATGAGCACGCCGCTCCCCCGAGCCCCGCGAGCCCCCCGGAGCCTCCGCTGTACCCTCGCTCCCACCGTCACCGCCCTCGCTGCCGCCGCCGCCGTGCTCCTCGCCGGCTGCGGCAGCTCCACCCCGTCCGCCGACGGCACCGGGCAACCGGGGAAGTCCGGTGCCTCGGCGGCCTCCCTCCAGGGCACCGTGACGGTCCTCGCCGCAGCGTCGCTGACCGAGTCGTTCGACCAGCTGAAGAAGGACTTCGAGGCGGCCCACCCCAGGGTCACCGTGGAGACGTCCTACGGCTCCAGCGCGACCCTCGTGCAGCAGGTCGACAACGGAGCGCCCGCGTCGGTCATCGCCCTCGCCGGCACGGCCGCGGCCAAGCCGCTCGACCAGAGCATGGTCAAGGACACCAAGAACTTCGCCACCAACGTCCTCGAGATCGCCGTGCCGCCGAGCAACCCGGGAGCGGTCACCTCGATCAACGACCTCGCGAAGCCGACCGTCAAGGTCGTCCTCTGCGCCGACACCGTCCCGTGCGGCAAGGCCGCGCAGGCCACCTTCGCCAAGGCCCGGATCGTGCCCAACGTCGTGAGCAAGGAGGTCGACGTCAAGGCGACCCTCTCCAAGATCAAGCTCGCCGAGGCGGACGCCGCGGTGGTCTACCACTCCGACGTCGTCGCCGCGAAGGACGCCGTCACGGGCGTCGAGATCCCCTCGCAGTTCAACACGAGCCTGTCCTACCCCGTCATCACGCTGTCCGACGACGCGGCGACGAAGGCCTTCGTCGCCTACCTGCTGAGCGCCGAGGGTCTGGCGACCGTGCAGTCGTTCGGCTTCGGCGCGCCCTGAGCAGCGGCTCGGCCGGCCACCGGCAGGATGGCGTGACATGAGGTATGCCGTCCGGTGGCGTTCGCGCGTCGCGCTCGGCGTGCCGGCGGCACTCGCCCTGCTGCTGCTCGTCGTGCCGCTCGTCGCCCTGCTGCTCCGCGCCGACTGGGCGCGCATCCCCGCCGACCTCGCGACCCCGACGGTCCTGCCGGCGCTGCGCCTGTCGCTGACGACGACGTCGGTGACGGCCGTCCTGTGCCTCCTGCTCGGCACTCCCCTGGCCTGGTTCCTCGCGCGCTCCGAGCACCGGGCGACAAGCTGGGTCCGCGCTCTGCTCACGGTGCCCCTCGTCCTGCCACCCGTCGTCGGCGGCGTGGCCCTGCTCATGACGTGGGGACGCAACGGCCTCATCGGCCAGTACCTGACGCCCTTCGGCATCCAGATCCCGTTCACGACGGTGGCCGTCGTGCTCGCGGAGACCTTCGTCGCCATGCCCTACTACGTCCTCGCCGTCGAGGGGGCGATGCGCGGGCTCGACCCCCGGCTCGAGTCCGTGGCCCGCACGCTCGGGGCGAGCGACCTGCGCTACCTGCGCACCGTCGGGATCCCGCTCGTCCTGCCCGGGATCGCGAGCGGCCTCGCGCTGGCCTGGGCGCGGGCGCTCGGCGAGTTCGGCGCCACGATCACGTTCGCCGGCAACTTCCAGGGCCGCACCCAGACCCTGCCGCTGCTCGTCTACGTCGAGCTCGAGCGCGACCCGCAGGTGGCGATCTCGATCAGCATCATGCTGCTCGCGGTCAGCGTGCTCGTCCTCGGAGTGCTGCGCGGGCGGTGGCTCCGATGAGCGCTCCGAGCCGCGTCGGGGACGGACTCGACGCGCGGATCCGCCTGTCCCGCGGCGAGATCGAGGTCGACGTGACCCTGACCGCCGAGCCCGGACAGGTCATCGGCGTCCTCGGCCCCAACGGCGGCGGCAAGACGACCACGGTGCTCGCGCTCGCCGGCGTGCTGCCCCTCGCCGAGGGCCACGTCCGGGTCGGCGGCCAGGTGTGGGACGACGGGCGGCGGCGCCTCGCGCCGGAGCAGCGCGCGGTCGGGCTCATGCTCGCCGACAGCCTGCTCTTCCCTCACCTGAGGGCCCTCGACAACGTCGCCTTCGGCCCGCGCAGCCGCGGCGTCGGGCGGCACGAGGCGCGAGACCGCGCGCGCACCGAGCTCGAGCGCGTCGGCCTCTCCGACCGCACCGCCGCACGCCCCCGCGAGCTCTCGTCGGGACAGCAGGCCCGCGTGGCCCTCGCCCGCGCCCTGGCCACCGACCCGGCGCTCCTCCTCCTCGACGAGCCGCTCGCTGCCCTCGACCCCGACACGCGCGCACGGACACGCAGCGACCTCGCAGCCCGCCTCACGGCATACGACGGCGTGACGGTGCTCGTCACCCACGACCCCCTCGACGCACTGACGCTCGCCGACCACCTCGTCTTCGTCGAGGACGGACGGGTCACCCAGTTCGGCACACCCGCCGAGGTGCTGAGCGAGCCACGGAGTGCCTACGTGGGCACCGTCGTCGGGCTCAACCTGTATGCCGCGCAGGGAGACTCGCACGGTCACGTGCACACCGCGGACGGTGGGCTCATCGTCACGACGAGCCCGACGGAGGGGGCCGTGTGGGCGACGGTGCCACCGAGTGCCGTGTCGCTGCACCGTCACCACCCGGAAGGGTCCCCACGCAACACCTGGCGGCTGCGCATCGCGTCCGTGACCATGCAGGGCCAGTCGGCCCGCATCGGTCTCGTCGGCGAGGTGCCGCTCACCGCCGAGGTGACGCTCGAGTCGGTCACGGCGCTGGGGCTGCAGGTCGGTCAGGACGTGTGGGCGGCCGTCAAGGCCACCGAGGTGCGCACCTACCCCCGCTGAGCCTCCCCTCCCACCCACTCGAGTGAGCGCGTGGTCCCACTCGAGTGAGCGCTCGGCCCCGCTCGAGTGAGCGCGTGGCCCCATCCTTCGCGGTGCCGCGCGCTCACTCGACGGTGACGGGGCGCTCACTCGACGGGGTGGCCGCGTGGCGGACGCGGAGGAAGGCGAGCACGGACGGCAGCTGCACGACCGCCGCCACGATGAGCGCCACGGGGATCGACGTCCGGGTCGCGAGCGCCCCGAGGGGCGGCCCGCCCGCGACCTGGCCGATCGCGTTGGCCTGGCTGTTCATCGACAGCACCGTCGCCCGCGACGACGACTCGAGGTTGCGGTTGAGCCACGTCGCCTGGATCGGCGCGCTGAAGGCGCTGCTCGCGTTGTGCAGCCACAGCGCGATGAGGACGAGCCACAGGTTCCCGAGCAGGGCGACCCCGACGACGGCGACGACCTGCGCCGCGGCGGCGAGCGCCACCGGCAGTCCCGGGTTCTCCTCGACCACCCGTGCCGGCAGCCAGCGGCTGCTCGCCCCCGACGCGAGCAGCGACACGACCGACCCGATGAGCGCGAAGACCGTGAACGCCACGGCGGGGTCGCTGCCGAAGACCGCCGGCATCGCGAAGGTGTCGAGCACGCGCACCTGCCAGAGCCGGTCGAAGACCTCGCTCGACAGGCCGACGAGCACGCTGACGAGGAGGAAGACGCGCACGACCCGTCGTCCGCGAGCCACGGCGAGACCCGCGACGAACTGGTCCCTGAGGTGTCCGAACGTCTCGCGGTCACCGCGTGGCGTCGGGTGGAAGTGGCGCTCGGGCATCGCCACCGCCAGGCCCACGGCAAGGAGCACGAGCGTCACGCCGGCCACGACGATCGGCACCCGCAGGGCGATGAGACCCAGACCGCCCGCGGCCAGCGTGCCGAGGAAGCCGAAGGCGAGGTCGAGCTGGGTCTCGCGCGTGAAGACGGGCGCGACGTGCTCCTCACCCACCTCGTCGGTGATCCACGCCTGCAGCGCACCGGACGTGAAGGTGTAGCCGATGCCCCAGACGACGTTGCCGACGAGCGCGGCAGCGAAGGTCGCGACGACGCCCTCGACGGCGAAGCCGACCCCGACGAGGAGGAAGCCGATGATGACCGAGACGCGGCGGCTGTGCAGGTCGGCGACGATCCCCGTCGGCACCTCGAAGACGAAGCACGTCGCCTCGAGCACCGTGCCGACGAGGACCATCTGGAACGGGTCGAGGCCGACGACGCGGTACTGGAACACGAGGTTCAGGGTGAAGCACGCCGCGAAGGCGAAGGCGGCGACAGCCGTCAGCACGTAGAAGGTGGACGTCGCGTCCGCCTCGCGCAGCGGACGCCGCAGGAGCGTGAGCACGCTCCGACGGTAGGGCCTGCGGGGTGCCCGCGTCCCCGGGGTTTCCGGGACGCCCGCCCGCTGGGCGCGGCGGTGGCCGGGACCTCAGCGGTCCCGGCCACCGGTCGGGCGCTCAGGGGAGCGCGAGGAAGGCGTTGCGCAGGAGGGGCTGGTTGTTGACGAAGCCGTAGCTCGCGCACGCGGCCGCGCTGCACGAGACACGCGAGTCGACGCCGACCCGCATGTCGATGTGCAGGTGCGAGTCGGTGCAGAGGGCGTGGTACTTCGTCCCGACGTAGCCGATGCGCTGGCCCTTGGTCACCGACTGCCCGACCGAGACGACCGGGGCGGGGCTGTCGTCCATGTGGGCGAAGTACCAGAGGCGGCCGAAGCCGTCCTTGACCGTGACGGTGCTGCCGACGCTGTCGCAGCCGGTGCTGCCCGCGCGGATGTTCTTCGTCATGACCGTCCCGTTGACCGGGGAGAGGACCGAGGTACCGGTCGCGGCGAAGATGTCGGAGGCGTTGTAGTCGTGGTGGCAGTTGACCTTGCTGTCCCAGCACCAGTGCGGCGTGCGGTTCTTGATGTCGGCCTGGTTGACGGCGAGCGGGAAGCGCAGCGACGCGTCGCCGATGATCTGCGAGGCGTTGTTGTTCTTGACGTTGGCGTTGAGGTCGACCTGGGCGCCGTTGGGCACCTCGTCGTAGGTGCCGCCGAAGTCGCTGTTGTAGAAGACGAAGACCGACTTCCCCGTGCGGTTCCAGACCGACGCGGTGTTGTTCTTGACGCACTGGCCCTGGCCCGAGCCGCTGCTGACGAACTCGATGCACCCCGAGCCGGTGCCGTAGTCGCGCTGCGAGTTGACGAGGTCGACGCGCGACCCGGCGTTGCCGCTGTTGTAGTAGAGACAGAACTCGCCGGACTCGCACACCCCGTTGCGGGCCGTGGCGTTGGCGTTCGGCGCGGTGCCGACGAGGGCGGCTGCGACGCCGAGCACGGCGACCAGTCCGACTGCGAATCTCCTGAACATCTCGTGTCCTTCCGAGCGGTGAGGTGGTGCCCTGTACGGCCACTGAACCGGCGTGGCCTAACAAGCGGCTAACCCCTTGCCAGCCCGTCCGCCCACCGGGTCCGTCTCACACTTTGGACGAAATGCTCGGACGTCCTAGTATCGAGCCATGCCAGCGACGAGGCTGATGCCGACCGACGAAGCCACCGACCTGATCGAGCTGACGCGAGAGATCTGCCGCAAGGACCTCGCGCCCAAGGTCGACGACGCCGAACGCGCCCGCACCTTTCCCGAGGAGACCTTCCGCACGCTGGGCCGGGCCGGCCTGCTGTCACTGCCCTATGCCGAGGAGTTCGGTGGGGCCGACCAGCCCTACGAGGTCTACCTCCAGGTCGTCGAGGAGATCGCCTCGGTCTGGATGAGCGTGGCCGTCGGGGTCAGCGTGCACAGCCTCACGGCCTATCCCGTCGCGACCTTCGGCACCCGCGAGCAGCAGGAGGCCCTCCTGCCGGGGATGCTCTCGGGTGCGCAGCTCGGTGCCTACTGCCTCTCCGAGCCCCTGGCCGGTTCCGACATCGCCTCGATGACGACGCGGGCAACCCGCTCCGGCGACGGCTGGTCGCTCAAGGGCACCAAGGCGTGGATCTCGCACGCCGGGCACGCCGACTACTACACGACCTTCGCGCGCACGTCCGACGAGGGCGGCAAGGGCCTGTCGACCTTCATCGTCCCCGGTGACGCCACTGGCCTGACCTTCGCCGAGCCCGAGCGCAAGATGGGGCTGCACTGCGACCCCGTCGCCCAGGTCATGTTCGACGGCGTTCCCGTCGACGGCTCGCGGCTCGTCGGTCACGAGGGCGACGGCATGAAGATGGCCCTGTCGGCCCTCGACGCCGGACGCCTCGGCATCGCCGCCGCCGCCACGGGCCTGGCCCAGGCCGCCCTCGACGCCGCCGCCGACTACGCGACCGAGCGACAGCAGTTCGGCCGACGCATCGCAGACTTCCAGGGACTCGCCTTCCTCATCGCCGACATGGAGGCCGCGGTCACCTCGGCGCGCGCCACCTACCTCCATGCCGCCCGCCTCAAGGACGCGGGGCGGGGCTTCGGCAAGGAGGCCGCCGTCGCGAAGCTCGTCGCGACCGACGCGGCCATGAAGGTGACCACCGACGCCGTCCAGGTGCTCGGCGGCGCCGGCTACACCGAGGACTTCCCGCTCGAGCGCTACATGCGCGAGGCGAAGGTGACCCAGATCTTCGAGGGCACCAACCAGATCCAGCGCCTCGTCATCTCGCGCCAGCTCCTCGCCCGTTGACCCCGACCGGCATCTGCTCCCGCTGACCTCCCGACGCCCGAAAGGCTTGTCATGCAGCTGAACTCGTCCACCGTCGCCGTCGTCACCGGTGGGGGCTCCGGCCTCGGCGGTGCCACCGTACGCCGCCTCGTCGCCGACGGCGCCACCGTCGTCATCATCGACCTCGAGGGCTCCACCGCGCCGGCGCTCGTCGACGAGCTCAACGCGCAGCGCGAGGGCAGCGCCGTCTTCGTCGCGGCCGACGTGCGCGACGAGACCCAGGTGCAGGCCGCGATCGACCGGGCCACCGCGCTCGGCGAGCTGCGCATCGCCGTCAACTGCGCTGGTGTCGCCACCCCCGGTCGCGTCATCGGGCGAGGCGGCCCGCTCTCCCTCGAGACGTTCCGGACGGTCATCGACATCAACCTCGTCGGGTCGTTCAACGTCCTGCGTCTCGCGGCAGCGGCCATGCTCGGCAACGAGCCCGTCGACGGCGACCGCGGCGTCATCGTCAACACGGCCAGCATCGCCGCCTTCGACGGCCAGATCGGCCAGGCCGCGTACGCCGCGAGCAAGGGCGGCATCGTCGGCCTCACCCTGTCGGCTGCTCGAGACCTGGCGGACAAGGCGATCCGCGTCATGACGGTCGCCCCCGGCACCTTCGAGACGCCGATGCTCGCCGGACTGCCGGGCGAGGTCAAGGAGGTCCTCGAGAAGCAGGTCCCCCACCCCTCGCGCCTCGGCCGCCCCGAGGAGTACGCCAACCTCGTGCGCCACATCGTCGACAACCCCATGCTCAACGGCGAGGTCATCCGCCTCGACGGCGCCCTGCGTATGCCGCCGCGCTGAGGCCCCGCCGCCCCGTCCGACGTGTGCCACCTGACGTTGCCGCGGGGCGGCACACGCGTCTTCCGGGCGAGCCTCACAGGGGCAGCATCGTCGACACGCCGCTGGCCAGAGGTCCGAGCCAGCCGGCGAGGGCGCGGATCGGCTCCACGAGGGCGGCACCGGCCGACGCCAGGGCGCCGAGCGACCTGAGCCGCTGCGTCAGTCGCTCGAGCGCCGACGCCGCCGCCGCCCGGTCGGGCTCCTCCCCTTCGAGTGCCTCGTCGATGCACCGGGCCTCGTGCCGCGTCACCGGGTCTGCCGTCGCCTCGGGGCACGCGTCGATGGCTGATCGGAGGTCGGCCACGGCGTCTCGACCCTGGTTGAGGTCCTGGTGCAGGCGGACCGTCGAGCGCTGCCCGCCGTGGACGTGCTGGTCGCCGTCGACGTTGTTGATCGTGCCTGCGTTCTGGTTGTTGATGTTGAAGGTCATGGCGGTCTCCTCAGCTGTCGTGTGACCAGGGCCGTGCGGGCATGTCCCGGTCGACCCGCTTGCGTCGCGAGGCGGCGACGACGTGCAGCACGAGTCCGATGACGAACAGCACGACGCCGACCGACGAGACCGCGGCGCCGATGAAGGCGAGCTGGAAGCTGCCCATCGACGGCAGGGCTGGCGGGTTCGTCGTTCCCGGCGCCGCGGTGAAGCCCTCATCGAGGGCTCCCGTGATGCCCTGCATGAAACCCACGGAGCCGAACAGCTGGACGCCGAAACCGAGAGCGAAGACGACGAAACCGCTCCACAGGAGCCATCGGGCCCTCGTCCGCGTCGCAGCGATCTCACGCAGGAAGCTCTCGCGCTGGTGGATGTAGGCGTTGAACTGGTCACGCCCGACGTTGTTGATGGTGCCGGCGCGTTGCTCGTCGACGTCGTAGCGAACTCCGGGCTCAGGGCGGCGGTCGGCACCGGTTCGCGGCAGAGCCTCGGCCGGTGTCGGCCCGACCGGTGGTAGCACGCGCGTCCCCGATCCGTCGGTCGAGACCCTGAGCCGGACCCGACCCATGGTCACGACGTCGCCGACGTGCAGCTCGACCACGCCTTCGACCCGCTCGTCGTTGACCCAGGTGCCTCCCGAGGAGCCGAGGTCCCGGATGAGCACCCGACCGGACCTGACCTCGAGCTTGGCGTGGACCCGGCTGAGGTAGGGGTCGTCGAAGCGCAGGTCGCACGCCTCGGCGCGCCCGACGAGAAGGTCGTCCTCACCGAGCCGGTAGCGCCGGTCGTGATCCGACTCGGGCGCGAGAACGGTGACGTGTGTCGAGTGGTCCGTGTGCATGACCTGTCCCCTCCGGGCATCCTCGGCGCCCGTACCAGCCGAGGGCGCGCGGCGACGGCGGAACGGTGGATGGGTGCGCGCCCTCTGTTGCCGTCACCGGACGGAGTGAGCAGCGTCCCCGTGAGATACGCCGGGTCCATGTCTCGCAGCGAGGTGGCCGACCGGGCGGGCACAATGGCGAGGTGAACGAGCCCGGCGGTGACCTCGTGATCGCGGCCGGACCCGGCCTGCGACACGGTCTCGTCATCCCGGCGGCCGAGCTCGTCGAGCGTTTCAGCCGGTCGTCCGGCCCCGGCGGTCAGGGCGTCAACACGACCGACAGCCGGGTCGAGCTCGTCTTCGACCCGGAGGCCTCGAGCGCGCTGACGCAGACCCAGCGCGAGCGCCTCGCCACCGCGCTGGAGGGTCGCCTCGTCGGCGGACGGATCACGATCGTCGCCTCCGAGCAGCGGTCCCAGCTGCGCAACCGGGCCGCCGCCCGCGAGCGGCTCACCGACCTGCTGCGCGAGGGCCTTGCTCCCCCGCCTCCGGCCCGACGGGCGACGAAGCCGACGCGAGGCTCGCAGCGGCGGCGGATCGAGGGCAAGAAGCGCCGCTCCGAGGTCAAGTCCGGTCGGGGTCGGATCCGACCCGACTGACGGCAGCGCGACGACACCGCTCGACGGGCACCCGACCGGACGGCATACGCGGGCTTCGGATACGCCCGGAAGCTGAGCCCGAGCCGGGCGGTCGGTCAGCCGTGGGGCGGCTCCAACAGCGTCGTGTCGACGACGGCGGCGACGTCGATGGGGCCGTAGACGTGCGGGAACGTCTCACCCGTCGCCGGGTCACCGACCTCGTGGACCACGCGCGAGGTCAGCCGCGACTCGTCGATGTGCAGCAGCACGAGGGGTTCGCCGAGGTCGGCGTAGAAGCGCGAGCGCACGACGGGCCACTGCTCCGCCGACGAGGCGTGGACGAAACCCTCCTCGGCGAGCGAGCGGCCGCGCGTCGAACGCGCATAGGCGCCGTCCCGGAGGGCCTGCTGCCAGTCGGCCTGCTCGGCCAGGTGGTAGATCATGCGGCGCGACGCTACCAAGCCCGCCCGCATGCGGTGACGTGTATCTCAGGCAGCCCCCACTTCCCCTGAGGAGAGAGAGGCTGGAGGTGTGGATCGCGGTCGACCGCAGTCCCCGGCCGCACGCACCTGCTGGGAGGACGGCGCACCATGACCAGGACGCAGGACCCTCGGGACGAGGTCGAGCTGAGATACCCGCCGAGCGTGGCGAGCCTCGGCGGCCACGACCTCTCCTACGTCGACACCGGCCACGGTTCGGCGATCCTCTTCATCCACGGCCTGCTCGGCTCGCACGACAACTGGACCCACCTCGTCGACCGGCTCGACACCGAGCACCGTGTCGTCATCCCCGACCTCTTCGGGCACGGCGCCTCGGCCAAGCCCGTCGGCGACTACTCGCTCGGGTCGCACGCCGCCATCCTGCGCGACCTCATCGACCGGCTCGGCATCGCGAAGGTGGCGCTCGTGGGCCACTCCCTCGGCGGCGGCATCGCCATGCAGTTCTGCTACCTCTTCCCCGAACGCGTCGAGGCCCTCGTCCTCGTGTCCAGCGGAGGCCTCGGGAGAGCCGTCAGCCCACTGCTGCGCTCGGCGACCCTTCCCGGTGCCGAGCTCGTGCTGCCCGTCATCGCCTCGGCCTGGGTGCGCGACCGGGTCGAGACCGTCGGGCGCGCCGTCCGCGGCCTGGGCTGGCGACCGAGCGCCGACGTCTCCGCGGCGTGGAAGGGCTTCACCTCCCTCTCGGACGCCGAGAGCCGTCGGGCGTTCCTGGCCACGACCCGGGGCGTCATCGACCCCGGCGGCCAGACGGTCAACGCCCACGGGCAGCTGACGACCGCGGACCACATCCGCACCCTCGTCATCTGGGGCACGCGGGACCGGATGATCCCCGTGGGCCACGCCGAGCGCGCCCACGAGGTCTTCCCCGGCGCCGAGGTCGTGCTCTTCGAGGGCGCCGGCCACTTCCCGCACCTCGAGCAGCCGGACCGCTTCGCGAGCGTCCTCGAGCGGTTCATCCACGGCTGACGCGGCGGCGCCGGAGCCGGCGCCGAGCGCCGGAAACGCCGTGTGATGTCGACGTGTCCGGGCGCCGTTCTCGGTGAAGATCGTGCGGGATGACAACCTCCGGGGGCCTCACCGCGTTGAGAGTGCGTCCAACCACTTCAGACAGGGGACGTCCAGTGGGAAACACCGAGCGCGAGGTCGACTTCTCGGCCTACGTGCGAGCGCGGCAGACGTCGCTCGCACGCTTCGCGTACCTGCTCACGGGGGACCCGCACAGCGCCGAGGACCTCGTCCAGTCGTCGCTGGCGAAGGTCTACGCCAAGTGGGACCACATCAGCACGGTCGAGGCGCCCGACGCCTACGTGCGCAAGGTCATGGTCAACGAGCACACGACGTGGTGGCGGCGCGCCTGGCGCCACCGGGAGCGCACCGACAGCGAGCTGATCCGCGTCATGGACCCGGCGGCCGCGCCGACCACCGCGCACGACTCGGAGCTGTGGGCGCACGTCCGGTCCCTCGCACCGCAGCAACGGGCCGCCGTCGTCCTGCGCTACTACGAGGACCTCACCGAGGCCCAGACCGCGGAGATCCTCGGGGTCTCCGTCGGCACCGTCAAGAGCCACACGAGCCGAGCGATCAGCTCGCTGCGCAGCAGCATGAAGGAGGTCACGTCGTGACCACGCCAGACCAGGAGAACGAGTTCCAGGCGCTGCTCCGGCAGCACGCCGACGGCGTCGAGGTGTCCGGGGACTTCGCGCCCGGCGCCATCGCGCGCCGCCGTCGGGACCAGCGCACCCGGGCGGCGCTCGGAGCCGCTGCGGCCGTCGCCGTCATCGCGGTGGCCGTCCCGACCGTGTGGTCGGCCGGTCGCGGCACGGCACCCGTCCCGGCACGGACCACCTCGACGACCTCGCTCCCGTCGTCGTCGTCGAGCTCCGTGCCGACCGAGGGCGCCCCGACCACGACCGGCCCGCAGCCCTCGGCGACGGCACCCGCGACCACCACCGGCCCGACCGGGTCCGCTGCCCCGCACGTCCGGACGGCCCCCGAGACGGTGCGGGCGACGGCGACGCGCGACACGGCATACGCCCTCGACGACACGCTCCGCTTCGGGGACACCGTGGTCGGCCTGGAGAAGGGGACCGTCGTGGAGACCTTCGCGGTCCTCGGGAACGGCGGGTTCGTCCTCCAGTCGCACCTGTCGAGCGGTGTGTCCCGGAGCGAGATGGAGATCCTCTCCCCCACCGGACGCACGGTCGCCTCGCTCGGGGCCAGTGGGACGTACGCCGTGTCATCGGACGGCTCGCTGGTGCTCTCCAAGAGCGGGGACGGCGACACGGTCGTCGTCCACGCCGCGGACGGCTCGACGGTGGCCCGGCGCACGGATGCCCGCGAGGTCGGGGCGATCGTCGGCGACGTCGCCTACCTCACCGGCGACGCGTCCCAGGGCTCGCTGGAATGGGACGTCACCACCGGAACGACGCGGGCGCTGCCCGCCCACGTCGTCGCCGTCTCGCCGGACCGCACCCGGGCCGCCCTCCAGTGGTTCGTCGCGACCGACGCGATGGACGAGGCCTGCTGGGCCGTCGTCGACCTGACGAAGCCGTCGTTCCCGAAGACCGTCGAGCGGTGCGGTGCCGGCGAGAACCCTGCCATGTTCATGCCGACCGCCTTCTCGAGCGGGGGCACCTACCTCGTCGGCTCGCACTACGTCGACGGCGGCTTCTGGTTCAGCGCCGGCGTCGTCCGGGTCAGCGACGGCGCGACCGTGCTCGGCGGCACGGGTGACCGCGTCGTCTCCGGATGGACCTGGCACCTCGCCGACGACGAGACCAGCTTCGTCATCTCGCGC
Organism: Terracoccus sp. 273MFTsu3.1; assembly: GCF_000383675.1. Taxonomy (GTDB): domain Bacteria; phylum Actinomycetota; class Actinomycetes; order Actinomycetales; family Dermatophilaceae; genus Terrabacter. The sequence goes on from NZ_KB911821.1 coordinate 963,385, forward strand.
AACACCTCGACGCCGCTGTCGCCCGCGACCCGCAACACGCTCCAGCGGTGCAGCCTCTCCGGGGCCTGTTCCGACCTCCGCAGCGAGCTCCCGACTCGCGACGCCGCCGGGGCCGCGGAACCCCGCTACACCCTGCCGCGCTGACCGCGCCGAAGGCGTTCCAGCCGGCCCACCACCCACGTATGCCGTCCGCCCTTACCCGGGCGGACGGCATACGTGCTCGGGGTGAAGAGGTCCGGGCGGCGTGCAACCATTCGCGGGGCTGACCGCGTCCTGTGGTCGTCGGTTCCGACAGGGGGAACCGCCAGAGAGGCACTCACGATGCAAACACCTCAGGACGAGGACGACTTCGCCGCGTTCGTCCGAGCCCGACAGGACGCGCTCGTGCGGTTCGGCTACCTCCTCACGGGCGACCGGATGAGCGGCGAGGACCTGACCCAGACGGCCCTCGCGAAGCTCTACCTCAAGTGGGAGACCATCCGCGCCAGCGAGGCCGTCGAGGCCTGGGTGCGCAAGGTCATGGTCAACGAGCACACGACGTGGTGGCGCCGCGCCTGGCGCCACCGGGAACGGCTCGACTTCGACACGGCCCACTCGGACACCCGTCCGGGCTCGCTCGGCTCGGACCACGGACCCGTCGACGACGACCTGTGGCGCCAGGTGATGACGCTGCCACCCCGCCAGCGGGCCGCCGTCGCGCTGCGCTACTACGAGGACCTCACCGAGGCCCAGACCGCCGAGATCCTCGGCTGCTCCATCGGCACGGTCAAGAGCCAGACCCACCGTGCCCTCGCATCCTTGCGGACCAAGCTCGAGGAGGTCCCCGCATGACCACCGACCCGACGAACCACGACGACCTGGAGCGACGCCTCGGCGCGGCCCTCCACGGAGGCCTCGACCGCGTGGGCGCGACGAGCGACCTCACCGGTCCGGCCGTCGCCCGCTCGCGCCGGATCCGCCGCAACCGCTCCCTCGCCACGGGAGCCGTGGCTGCCGTGGCGGTCCTCGCCGTCGCGACCCCGCTCGCCTGGAGCAGCCTGCGCGGCACGGACGAGAAGCCCTTCGTGCCGGCGAGCAGCTCGCAGACCGAGCTCCGCACGTCGTCGCCGACGACCAGCGTCCCGACGCAGTCCGAGCCGGCGACCTCGACACCGCCGGCACCCACGTCGACGGGGTCGGCCACGGGCGGCACGGGCTCGGCGGCCCCGGGGACAGCCGTCCCGCCCGCCGCCGATGCCGTCCCGGCCAGCGACAACGACGCCCCGCCGGCCCGTGTCGTCACCGTCACGAGCTCGGCGCCCCGGGGCGCCGCCCCCGACACGGCCTGGACCTTCGACGACACCGTGACGCGCGACGGCCGCACCACGACGCTCGCCGTGGGCAGCCAGTGGTCCTACTCCGCTCTCGCCGACGGCCGTGGGGTCGTCATCGACGCCACCTGGGACCGGGGAGGCTCCGTCCGGATCGTCGACGCCGCAGGCCGTTCCGTCACCGATGTGGTGGCCGTCCCCGCCAAGCACGCGACCCAGGTCGCGGTCAACGCCGCCGGGACGCGCTTCACCGTGCTCGTCAACGTCCCGTCGACACCGGGCACCGGTGCCATGATCACGACCTTCGACGCCGACGGGGCGGTCGTGGCCTCGAAACGCAACCTTCTGCACGCCGTCGACCTCGCCGGCATCGTCGGAGACCGGGTCTTCCTCGGCAACAAGGAGGTCAGGCGCAGCTACGTGTGGGACCTCGGCACCAACGTCATCGACCGCTACACCGACGCCGGCGTAGTGCGAGCGGTGAACGAGCGCACCCGGCAGGCCGTGACCTTCACGACGAACGCCGACTCGACGTCCGGCTGCCTCTCGGTGCTGGACGTGTCGGGCGACGCTCGCGTCGTGGCCCGCTCGTGCGGGGCGTTCGTCCCGACCGGCTTCTCGCCCGACGGACGTCACCTCGTCGGCCACCCCATCGAGACCGACGGCTACGCCGCAGCCGTCACGGACGTGCTCGACGTCGCCACAGGGCGGATCGTCCTGCGTCTCAAGGGCGCCGGGTTCCTCGACACGCGATTCGTCGATGACGTGACCGTGGCGCTCGGCCTCGTCCACCAGTACGGCCGGCCGGGGACCGTGAGTAACCTGCAGACCTGCACACTCGCCGGCGCCTGCACGCAGTTCGTCGACGCGGCACCGATGTCCGACGACACGGCGCGCTACCGGCTCGCCCGCCAGGACTGACCGGCTCGTCAGGACCCGCTCGGCAGACCCGCCCGCTCCAGGCCCGGAGCGGGCGGGTCGCGTCCGTCCCGGTCGTATGCCGTCAGGCGGGCCCGGACCCGCTGGCGCCGGTCGCCGACCGGCGGAGAGCCGAGGGGTCCACGACGGTGACGCGTCCGCGGTCGAGGACCACGACCCCGACCGCCTCGAGGCGACGCAGGACCCTGTTGGCCGTCGGCCGGGTGACGCCCGCCAGCTCGGCCAGCTCGGACTGGTTGAGGTGCACCGTCACCGGTGAGCGTGACGGTGCGGCAACGGCATACACCCCACACAGGGACACGAGGCTGCGCACGACACGGAGCTCGGCGGGCGTGTGCAGGGCCTCCATGAGGGCGTCGGTCAGGCGGCTGACCCGGGCTGCGAGTAGGCGCACGAGCAGACGGTTGACCTCGGGGTGCCGGTCGCACAGCCGCTCGAAGTCCGCGAAGGACAGGGCCAGGGTCACGGTCCGCTCGACCGCCTCGATCGTCGCGGTCCGCCGCCCTGCGCGCACGATCATCGCGAGCTCGCCGAAGGCCTGGCCCGGTCCCATGACGGCATAGGCCAGCCGGTCCCCCTGCTCCGACGACCGACGCGCCACGACACGGCCCTCGACGACGAAGTGCACGGTGTCGGCGGCGTCGCCCTCGTGGAAGACCACCTCGCCCGCGTCGTACGTGTGCCGGTGCATCGTCGCCACGACCTCCCGACGCTCGGCCGGCGCGAGGTCGGACAGCAGCCCGAGGTCGAGGGTCACGGTCGTCCTGCCGCCCGGACCCGGTTCCCGCGAGCACTCCCGGGGTGTCGCCGCGCGCACAGACAGCGTCCGGCGTCGGCGGGACCGTCGTGGGAGAAGACACCGCAACGTGACCGCACCGGGACATCCGCAGCACGAGGGGCAGCGAACCCCTCACCGAGGGAAGGCACTTCCATGACGACGACAACGGCACGACGACGGGTCCACCCGGACCTGGCGCACCACCACCCCCGGGTGACGCGCCTGCCCCGAGGCGGTTGGACGTGGGAGTGCGACTGTGGCGGCGCCTCGGCCCGCTCCGTCGTGGCTCGCCTGACCTGGCACCAGGCGTTCGTGGGTGCCCTCATCCACTCGGCCTCGATCGCCCCCTGAACGGTCACCGCAGACCCTCGCCGAGGCGCCCCCGCAGGGGCACTGGGAGCGGCGTCAGCGACGCCCGCGCCTCGGCGAGCAACGCCGACTCCGCCCGGTCGAACACATCCTGGGCGGAGTCTGGCGTGTCCCCGATCGCGGTCATGCCGACGCGGCCGCACTCGGTGATCGAGCTGATCATGTGGAAGACCACGCCCGTCTGGCGCGACTGGTCGAAGTGGAGCCCGGCGCGGGCCACGAGGTCGAAGAGGTCGTCGACACCCATGCCCCGGAGCGTCGCGTCCTCGAGGTGGTCGGTCGCCACGAGGTGACGTTCGGCGCCGGACGGGGTGACGAACCGCCCTTCCTCGTGGACGTACCTGCCGTCGGTCAGGAACTGCAGGGTGAGGAACGGGTGCGTCGTGCCGCCCCTGCGCAGGTTGATCTCGATGGCGTGGCTCTGCCACTGCTCGCCCTGGCGGACGACGACGAAGTCGAGGGCGAACCGCCCGAGCACCCCTTTGTCCGCGAGGACGCGACCCACCTTCTCCGCCTCCCGCGTGATCGTCGTCGCGTAGGCCGGGTCCGCCGGGAACCGCGCCCCGAGGTACATCTGGCCCGTCGGGCCGCCGAGGACCTGGTCGTGGGTCGAGAGGATCTCCAGCTCCCCCAGGGGCGTCACGCGCAGCTGCACGCTCGGGCTCCGCACCTCGTCTCCGACGATGCGCTCCTCGACGATGCCACCGCGCTCGTCCAGCCTCCCGAGGTAGGCGCCGGTCTCGATGCGTCCGTCCTCGAGCTGCATGCCCAGCACCCGTTCGGTCACGACCGCGCGCAGGGTGCCCGTCCCGCCCGGATCCGCGGCCGCCGCGTCCACGTCGGTCAGGTCGACGAGGGCGTTGCCCGAGCCGGAGACACCCTCGTCGAGCTTGACCATCGCCCACTGCGCGGCGGGCCGCGACGCGTGCAGCTCGAGCACGGCGTCGACCACGTCGTCGACGGAGTGGACGTCCTCGGCGCCGAAGGGATGGGCGACGCCGGCCTCGGCGAAGACACGCCGGCAACCGGTCTTGGTGCCGAGCGGATAGAGGCGGGGGTCCGCGGCATACATGGGGACGCCGAGCATCAGCGCCAGGTCACGCTCGCGCGTCGTGCTCGTGTACGGGATGAGGTGGGACCGGACGGGGTCCCTCACGAGGGAGGCGATGCGGGAGAGGACCCGGGGGCGGGCCAGCAGCTTGTCGGTCAGGGGGCGCGGGGAGGAGTCGCCCACCGAGACGAGGTCGAGTCGGGCCCGGGCGTGGCTCGGGATGACCCCGGGCAGCAGCGACAGGTAGTACTCGATGATGTGCTCGTTGATCGGCATCGACGTCACGTAGACCATCCGGAGGCGCGGCTGGCGCAGCAGCAGCAGGAGGAAGAGGAAACGCTCCTCCATCGCCTGGTTCATGGCGCCCGCCGACGGCGCGAGGTTGTCGACGCTCATCGACGGCACGACGACCACCGACTCCCGCGGGTCGCCTTGGCCGAAGTGGCTCCAGACCGCGGGCAGGGCCTGCTGCAGGTCGTCGAACAGTCGGCCGCGAGCGGCCTCGTCCAGCTCGTCGAGGCCCCCGCGGTCCTCCGTCGGCAGGATCGGGGACTGGGTCGTGGGGTTCATGGGTCGTCCTCCCGGTCGGTGGTGCCGATGACCTCGTGGACCTCGAGGGGCCGCGAGATGCCGCGCAGCTCCACCGGCCCGAGCGAGCGCGTCTCGAAGCGCTCGTCGAGCCCGGCGCGCACGCGGGGGCTGATGAGGATCTGGCGGGCGGCAGCGGCCGCGCAGAGCCGGGCCGCGACGTTGGTGACCGTGCCGATGGCCGCGTAGTCCCAGCGACCCTCGAAGCCGACGCGACCCAACGTCGCGTAGCCCTGCGCGATGCCGACCCCGAAGCCGAGCTGGTGACCCTGCCGGGACCACCCGAGGGCGAGGTCGTCGACGCGGTCCCGCATGTCGAGCGCCATCCGCACGGCCCGCTCGGGGGCGTCCGGACACGGCGGGGGGTCGTTGAAGAACACCATGAGCCCGTCGCCGGCGAAGTGCTCCAACGTGCCCTCGTAGGCGAAGACGAGCTCCCCGAGGGCGCCGTGGTAGTCGCGCAGCACGGACATCGTCTCCTCCGGCTCGGCGGTCTCGGCGAAGGCGGTGAAGCCGCGGAGGTCGGTGAAGACGGTCGTGATGTCCCGCCGGTGGCTCTCGAGGAACGACTCGTCACCCGACTCGACGATGAGGCCCGCGATCTGCGGGGACAGGAACCGGCGCAGGCGGCCCAGCCGGTCGAGGTCGTCCACCTGCTCGGCGACCCGGGTCTCGAGCTCGGCGTTCCAGCGCTCGAGCGCGACGGTCTGCTCGAGCACCGTGTCGTGCAGTCGTTTGACGCGCGCCAGCGACCGGACCCGCGCCACGAGCTCGGCCTGGTCGAACGGCTTGGTGACGAAGTCGTCGGCGCCCACCTCGAGGGCGCGCAACCGCTGCTGGGTCCCGCTCGCCGTGACCATGACGACGGGCAGCATCGCCGTGCGGGGGTCGGCCTTGATGCGCGCGCACGTCTCGTAGCCGTCCATGACCGGCATGAGCACGTCGAGCAGGACGACGTCGACCTCGCACTCGGCGAGCGCCTCGAGCGCCGCCTGCCCCGACCCCTCCGAGCGCACGACGAAGCCCCGCGGCTCGAGGACCGCGTGCATGAGCTTGCGGTTCTGCTCGAGGTCGTCGACGACGAGGACCCGCACGCCCGTGAGCGGCGGGACCCTGGGATTGCCGTCGAGGGGCGTCACGGCTCCGGCGCCTCCCGTCGGGGCAGGTGACGGCGCACCTGCGCCGGGAACTCCCGGACGCTGATCGGCTTCTCCAGGTAGCCCGAGAAGCCCGAGACGAGCGCCCGCTCACGGTCGCGGCGCATCGCGAACGCCGTGAGCGCGACGATCGGGATGTGCGCCGTCGGTTCGTGGTCCCGGATCAGCTCGAGGGCGGCGAAGCCGTCGATGCCGGGCAGCTGGAGATCCATGAGGATGACGTCCGGCAGGCTGGTCCTCGCCTGCTCGACCGCCTCCTCACCGGTGGTGGCCACGACGACGCAGAAGCCGGCATACTCCAGCACGTCCCGCGCGAGCTTGAGGTTGCGCGGGTTGTCCTCGACGATGAGCACGACAGGCAGGTCGCTCACGGCACCTCCCCCTCCCGCACGTGCCCGCCGGCGACCGTCGCGAGCCGGCGCGCGAGACCCGGCAGGTCGATGCCGGCCTTCTCCGCCACAAATGCGATACGCCCCTCGAGACGCGAGCGGTCCTGTGGCGTCAGGGATTTCGCGGTGAGCACGACGATCGGCGGCCCCTCGGAGTCGCGGTGCGGCCGCAGCTCGTCGATGACTGCGAAGCCGTCGACATGGGGCATGAGCAGGTCGATGACGACGACCGACGGGGCGACCGCGCGCACGAGGTCCGCCGCCTGCTGGCCGCCCGCGCACGTGTGCACCTCCCAACCCAGCGGCTCGAGCGTGCTGCGCACGAGCTTGAGGGCGAGGGGGTCGTCGTCGACGACGACGACGCGCAGCCGAGAACTGTGCTCGTCCGCGCGCGGCGGCGGGAGCAGGCGCGTCACGGCCGCGAGGAGGTGCTCGCCGCTCACGGGCTTCACGAGGTACTCCGTGGCCCCCAGGGCGAAGCCACGGCCGCGCTCGGGCTCGACGCTGACCACGACCACGGGCACGTCGGCCGTCGTCGGGTCGCTCTTGAGCTCGGTGAGGACCTCCCACCCGTCCATCCCAGGCAGGTGGATGTCGAGGACGACCGCGACCGGGTCCCGGGCCCGGACGAGGTCGAGTCCCTGCTCGCCCGTCGACGCGGCGACGGGCCGGAGTCCGGCTGCGCGCAGGTGCAGCTCGACGAGCTCGGCCGAGCGGGGGTCGTCCTCGATGACGACGACCGTCGGTCCGTCGACGTCCTCGCCGTCGACCGTCCAGACGTCACCGCCGGCCTCCCGGTCCGCATCGGGCTGCGGGACCGAGATCCCGAAGGTGCTCCCCTCGCCCGGTGTGCTCGTGAGCCAGAGCCGCCCGCCGTGGAGCTCCACGATGCGCCGGCTCAGGGTGAGACCGAGGCCGGTGCCCTCGCTCGACGACGCCGACCGCTCACCCTGCTGGAACGAGTCGAAGATGCGCTCCTGGTCCGCCGGTGCGACGCCGATGCCCGTGTCGGTGACCGTGACGTCGAGCTCCTCACCGTCGCGCCAGGCACGGACGACGATGCTGCCGCCGTCCGGCGTGAACTTCACCGCGTTGCTCAGCAGGTTGAGCAGGACCTGCTTGAGGCGCAGCTCGTCCGCCGTGACGAGGCCGAGCCCGTCCGATGCCTCCAGGGTCAGGCGTATGCCGTGCAGCGCCGCCCGCTCGCGCACCAGCGAGAGCGCCTGGACGAGGATGTCGTCGATGGGGAAGGTCGTGAGGTCGAGCTCCATGTGTCCGGCCTCGATCTTCGACAGGTCGAGGATGTCGCCGAGGAGCGCGAGCAGGTGGCGGCCCGCGGCGTGGATGTCCTCGAGGTAGTCCTCCTGCCGTTCGTTGAGATCGCCGAACATCCGCTCGAGGAGCACCTCGGAGAAGCCGATCACGGCGTTGAGCGGAGTGCGCAGCTCGTGCGACATGCTCGCGAGGAACTCGGACTTGTGCCTGCTCGCCTCGGCGAGCGCGACGCTCTGCTGCTCGAGCTGCTGGTAGAGGCGGGCGTTGGTCAGCGCGACGGCCGACTGGCTCGCGAAGGCGGTCAGGAGCTCGCACGTCTCGTCGCTGAACGACCCGCTCGTCTTGCGTCGCACGACGAGGGCGCCGACGACCCGGTCGGGGCGCACGAGCGGGATCGCGACGAGGGAGCGCCAGCCCGACCCGTGGAGCACCGCCAGGTGGGGGTCGTCCGGCGCGGGTTCCGCGTCGAGATCGGGGATCTGGAGCACCTCGCGGGTCCGGGCCGCGCGGCCCACCCAGGTTCGGTCGATGTGGATCTCCGCGGCCCGCAGCGCGTCGATGACCTCCTCGCTCGTGCCGTATGCCGTGCGCACCCGGAAGAGCCCGGTCGAGCGGTCGAACTCCATGAGGGACCCGCCGTCCGTGCCGGACAGCTCGACGGCGTGCGACACGATCGTGTTCAGCACCTCGTCGGCGTCGAGCGTCGAGCTGATCGCCTCGCCGACCTCGGCGAGGGCCTCGAGCTGCTCCACCTTGCGCCCCAGCTCGGCCGACCGGGTCTCGAGCGCGGTGACGAGCTCGACGTGCCGCAGGGCCAGGGCCGCCTGCTCGGCGAAGGTGGTGAGCAGGTCCCCCGCCCGGTCGTCGAAGGGGTCGACCTCGTTGCGCCACACGGTCAGGACGCCGACGACCTCTTCCTCGACGAGCATCGGCGCGCCAATGATGGAGCGCCAGCCGCCGAGCTTCTGGAGGGCGAGCTGCGAGTAGTCCGGGTCCGCGAGGACGTCCGTGATCTGCTGGGCGGTGCGGTCCATGCCGACGCGGCCGATGAGCGTGCCCCGGCTGCGCAGGACCGGATAGCGGTCGACGATCTCGAGGTACTCCCTGGAGTGGCCGCTCGACCACCGGAGGTGGTACTCGTCACCTTCCAGCAGGTGGATCTGCGCCACGTCCGCGTGGAGCAGCCGGCGGGCGTTATGGACCACGGCCTCGAAGACCTGCGCCTGCGCGGACGCCCCGCTCGTCAGGACCTTGAGGATGTCGCTCGTGGCGCGGAACTGCTCCTGCACGTCGGACAACCGTGACCGGAGCTCGGTCTCAACCCTGCTCGCCGAGCCGTCCGTCGCCTCTTCGAACCCGCTCATGCGAGTCCCCCATCGCGCTGTGAGTCCGTGTGGTTCCCCCACGAGTGTCCTCCCCGAACGGTCGGCGCACCATGGGAATCTGCGGAGCGGCGACGTCGGCGCCCGCACGGCCTACCCCGGGGGTCGGCCAGATTGCGGGCAGGGAAGGGCGACCTATCGAGCTGGCCCACCGCGCGCGGCGGCACGTCGTGGACGGCGCCGCGAACCCTCCGGCCCTACGCTGAACACGAGCGTCCCGGGGGAAACGGGCCCGCTCGCCCTGCTACGGAAGGACTCCCATGCCTGACTCCAGCACCGTTGCCGGCCCGACTCCTGACCTCACGCGCAAGGCCGTGGCGGAGGCCGTCGGAACGTTCGTCCTCGTCTTCTTCGCCGTCGGCTCCGCGGTCTTCGGCATCGACACCATCGGCTACGTCGGTGTCGCCATCGCCTTCGGTTTCGTCCTCCTCGCCCTCGCCTACGCCATCGGCCCCGTCTCGGGCTGCCACGTCAACCCGGCCGTCACCCTCGGCGTCCTCCTGCGCAAGGGCATCACGACGACGGAGGCCGTCTACTACTGGATCGCCCAGCTCATCGGAGCCATCGTCGGGGCATCGCTTCTCAAGCTCATGGTGTCCGACTTCGGCGGCGCCAAGGACGCCACGGGCGCTCTCGGCACGAACAACTGGGGCGTCACGATCTCCGCCGGGGGCACGTTCGTGCTCGAGGTCGTCCTGACGTTCCTCCTCGTCCTCGTCATCCTGCTCGTCACCAACCGCGCCGCCGCGCCCGGCTTCGCGGGGCTCGCCATCGGCCTGGTGCTCACCGTGATCCACCTCGTCGGCATCCCGCTCGACGGCACGTCGGTCAACCCGGCCCGGTCCATCGGTCCGGCCCTCCTCAACGGCGGCGAGTCCCTCGCGCACGTCTGGATGTTCATCGTCGCGCCGCTCATCGGTGGTGCCGTGGCGGCCTTCGCGGCGCCGTACTTCGAGACGGCCGTCTCGAAGACCGACACGGACCCGACCGGCGCCGACGTCCCCGCCTGACCCGGCTTCGCCGACTGTCCAACGTTGAGGCGCGCGCCTGCCCCATGATGAGACCATGAGCGACGCATCCGGGGGCAGGCGTGGGTCGAGCAGACCGAAGGGCCGCGCGGCCGTTCGGTGGGTGGCCGCCCTGGCCGTGCTGGCCTGGCTCGCCATCGGGGGCATCGGCGGTCCCCTCGTGGGCCGGCTCTCCGAGGTCGCCACCAACGACAACGCGAACTTCCTTCCACCGTCCGCGGAGTCGACGTCGGTGAGCAAGCTCGTGGGCCGCACGACCGACACCCAGACGCTGCCCTACCTCGTCGTCGTCGAGCGCCCGAGCGGGCTGACCCCGGCGGACCTCGCGGCCGTGCAGCGCTACGTCGACGGGATACCCGGGCTCAAGCTCGCCGACCCCGGACGCACCGTCGGCGAGTTCCTGCAGTCGCCCCCGACCCTCGCGATCCCCAGCCAGGACAAGCAGGCCGTGCTCGTCCCCGTCGCCTTCCTCGCCGACAAGGCCGAGGACACCATCGCCGGAGACACGGCGTTGTATGCCGTCGCGCAGGCCCTGCGCGAGTCCGCCGCGTCGACGTTGGGAGCGTCCGGGCTGACCGTCCACGTCACCGGGGCCGGTGGCTTCTTCGCCGACTTCATCATCGCCTTCGGCGGCATCGACGGCATCCTGCTGCTCGTCGCGCTCGGGGTCGTCTTCCTCATCCTGCTCATCGTCTACCGCAGCCCGATCCTGCCCTTCGCCGTGCTCATCTCGGCGGTGTTCGGCCTCTCGCTCGCGGCGCTCGTCGTCTTCCCCCTGGCCGAGAACGGCACGATCAGCCTGAGCGGCCAGAGCCAGGGCATCCTGTCGATCCTCGTCGTCGGCGCCGCGACCGACTACGCCCTGCTCCTCGTCGCGCGCTTCAAGGAGGAGCTGCACGACGAGGAGTCGACGTGGGCGGCGATGAAGATCGCGTGGCGGGCCTCGCTCGAGCCGATCGCCGCGAGCGCCGCCACCGTCGTCCTCGGGCTGCTCTGCCTGCGCCTGTCGGACCTCGGGAGCACCAAGGGTCTGGGTCCCGTCGGCGCACTGGGCATCGTCGGCGCCTTCGTCGCCTCCCTGACCTTCCTGCCTGCCGTGCTGCTCCTCATCGGCCGACGCATCTTCTGGCCACAGGTGCCCCACGTCGACCACGTGCACAGCGCGGACGCAGTGGGCACCCGCGGCATCTGGGGCCGGGTCGCGGGCATGGTCGGGCGCCATCCCCGACGCACCTGGGTCGTCACCCTCCTCGCCCTCGCGACCTGCGCGGCGTTCCTGCCGACGCTCAACGCGCGCGGCATCGCCCAGTCCGACCTCTTCCTCACCCGGGTGGACTCCGTCACCGGGCAGGAGGTGCTCGCGCGCCACTTCCCCGCCGGGTCCGGCTCCCCCGTCCAGATCGCCACCCCCGAGGCCAAGGCCGATGCCGTGGTCGCGGTGCTCGAGTCGACCGACGGGGTCAGCAGCCCGCAGGTGGGACTCGTCCCCGGCCAGCCCCCGAAGGTCGTCGACGGCCAGGTCATCGTGCAGGCCACGCTCGACGCCGCCGCCGACAGCGTCGCGGCCGAGGACACCATCGAGACCCTGCGCGCCTCCCTCGACCGGGTCGGCTCCGACGTGCTCGTGGGAGGGACCACCGCGACGAACCTCGACGTGCGCCTCGCCAGCGAGCGCGACCTCAAGGTCATCATCCCGACGATCCTCGCCGTCATCTTCGTCGTGCTCATGCTGTTGCTGCGATCGATCGTGGCTCCGCTCGTCCTCGTCGCCGCGAACGTCCTGTCGTTCGCCGCGACGATGGGCGTCTCCGCGCTCGCGTTCAACCACGTGTTCGGGTTCCCGGGCTCCGACCCGTCGACGCCGCTCTACGGCTTCGTCTTCCTCGTCGCCCTCGGCATCGACTACTCGATCTTCCTCATGACGCGCGTCCGTGAGGAGTCGCGCACCCGCGGCACCCGGCCCGGCATCCTCGTGGGGCTCGCGGTGACGGGCGGTGTCATCACGAGCGCTGGCATCGTCCTCGCGGCGACCTTCTCGGCGCTCGCGGTGCTCCCGATCCTCTTCCTCGTCCAGATCGCCTTCATCGTCGCCTTCGGCGTGCTGCTCGACACGCTCATCGTGCGCAGCCTGCTCGTTCCCGCGGTCTCCTACGACCTCGGCGACCGCATCTGGTGGCCCATCGGCCTCCGCCGGACGTCCGGCGCGGACGCGGAGGCGGGCGAGATCGACCGTGAGGGACCCGGGGCACCGCGGACTAGTGCGGCTTCAGGACGATCTGCAGAGCGATGACCGCGAGCCCGACGAGTCCCCCGGCGAGCGCACCGGCGACCAGCCACGGTCCCCGCAAACCGGCCCTGCTGCTCGCGACCGCCGACAGGAACACGAGGGTCAGCAGTCCCGTGAGCTCCACCACGGGAAGGGTGTCGGCGTTGCCCAGCGAGGTCACCCGACCGATGACGAGGACGGCGAGCGGGGGTACGGCTGCCAGCAGGAGGTGCACCTGCCGGCGCGCCACTGCCAGCCACTCCACGGTGGTGAGCCTCCGCTTCACCTCAGCGTGCTCATGGAGGACCTCCGAGAACGCGTGCGCCAGACACACGGCCACGATCGGTGAGACGACGACGACGACAGCCGATGGAAACGGGAGGTCGGACCAGCCGGAGTAGGCGGAGAGCACAGCCATCACGACGATGGTCGCGTACGTCAGACGCTCCAGGTCCAGGGCGATCCCGGCGACGCGCACCGAGTGCCGATCTTGCCTCGTCACGCACCCAAGGCTGGCACGGAAGTCGTGGCCGCTCAGCGGATCGTCGAACGACGTTGCGCCGCAGCCCTGCCGCGCGGCTCGTTTGGTACTAGCCTGACAAGCGCTGAGGTTGAGGCACGCGGAGCGGGGGACGACCCATGAGCGAGAGCGGCACGCCGGCATCGACTGCGGACACCGAGACCCCACCCTTCGCGCTGGACGCCGACGAGGTCGTGGCCGCGGCGGGCTCCGACGCCGACTCAGGTCTCAGCGGAGCGCAGGTTGCGAGTCGCCTGGCGACCTTCGGCCCCAACGCGATCGCCGCCGAGAAACCACCGTCCGTCTGGGCCGTCGCCGCGAGCCAGCTGCGCGACCCGATGAACATCATGCTGGTGGCCGTCGTGGTCGTGAGCCTCGTCATCGGCCAGGTGTCGACCGGCGTGATCGTCGGTCTGCTCATCGTCCTCAACCTCGCCCTCGGCACCCGGCAGGAGCTGACGGCCCGGGCCAGCGTCGACGCCCTCGCCAAGATGCAGACACCGCAGGCGCGGGTCGTCCGTGACGGCGCGCTCTCCCTCGTCCCCGCCACCGAGATCGTCCCCGGGGACGTCGTGCAGGTCGAGGCCGGCGACATCGTCCCGGCGGACGGACGCATCGTCCGGTCCGCCACCCTCGAGGCCCAGGAGGCGGCGCTGACCGGGGAGAGCGTGCCGATCGCGAAGGACCACTCCGCTCTGGGGTCCGTGGACGTCGCTCTGGGCGACCGGACCAACATGCTCTTCCAGAACACGTCCGTCACCCGCGGCACGGGCACGGTCGTGGTCACGGCCACCGGGCAGCGGACGCAGATGGGCCAGATCGCGACCATGCTCAGCTCGGTCACGCGAACGCGTTCACCACTGCAGAAGGAGCTCGACACCCTCACCAAGGTGCTGGGCCTCATCGCCTGGGGAGCCGTCGCCGTCATCGTCGTCGTCGGCCTCGTCCGCGGGACCCCGGCCAAGGACCTGCTCCTGCTGGGCACGGCGATGGCGGTCTCCGCGATCCCCACGGGGATGCCGGCCTTCGTCTCCGGGCTCCTGTCGATGGGCGCCAAGCAGCTGGCTGCGTCCAAGGCCGTGGTCAAGAACCTCACCGACGTCGAGACGCTCGGGTCGACGAGCGCGATCAACACCGACAAGACGGGCACGCTGACCCTCAACGAGATGATGGTGTCCACGCTGTACGCGAGCGGGGCGTGGTTCACCGTCGACGGCGAGGGCTACCGCAAGAGCGGGGCGATCCGGGCCGTGGCCGGCACACCGGTCCCCGACTTCACGCGTCTCGGGCTCGGGCTGTGCCTCGACAGCGACGCGGTGGTCGGCGACGACGGCTCGGTGATCGGCGACCCCACCGAGGCGGCGTTGGTGGTGCTCGCTGCGAAGCTCGGCATCGACGCCGAGGAGACCCGCCGAACCTACCCGCGCCTGGCCGAGGTGCCCTTCGACTCCGAGTACAAGTTCATGGCCACCTTCCACCGGGTGACGATCGAGGGGGCCGAGCACGTCATCGAGCTCGTCAAGGGCGCCCCCGACGTCGTCATCGCCCGGTGCACCCTGGCAGGTGGTCCGCTCAGTGGCTCGCAGGTCCCGATCGGACAGGCGCTCGACGGCCTCCGGGGGGCCAACGAGCGCATGGGCGGCAAGGGACTGCGCGTCCTCGCGTTCGCGGCCCGGCTCGTCACCGACGACGAGCTCGCGACGATGACCGCCGACCCGATGGCCCTGACGCAGGGCCTGTCCTTCGTCGGGCTCGCCGGGATCATCGACCCCCTGCGCACCGAGGCGAAGAGCGCTGTCGCGACGGCCCTGAAGGCTGGGATCGACGTGCGGATGATCACCGGCGACCACGCCGTCACCGCTCACGCGATCGGCCTGGAGCTGGGGCTGGGCCCGGGGGCCATCAGCGGCGCCGAGCTGCAGGCGCTGAGCGACGAGGAGCTGAAGCAGCAGCTGGCCATGCTGCACGTGTTCGGCCGCGTGACGCCCGAGGACAAGCTCCGGCTGGCTCGGGCGATGCAGGAGGAGGGGATGATCGTCGCTATGACCGGCGACGCCGTCAACGACGCGGCTGCCCTCAAGCAGGCAGACATCGGCGTCGCGATGGGGAGCGGAAGCGAGGTGACCAAGCAGGCCGCGCGCATGGTGCTGACGGACGACAACTTCGGGACGCTCGTCCATGCCGTCGAGATCGGCAGACGCGCGTACGACAAGGTCGTCTCGTACGTGCGCTACCAGATGACCCAGCTGCTCTCGCTCGTGTTCCTGTTCCTCGCGGCAACGGTGTTCGACGTCAACCGGGGTGTCGCGATGACCCCGACCATGGTGCTCTTCCTGCTGTTCTTCGCGACGGCCGTCGGTGTCATCGTCATCGCTGTCGACCCTGGTGACCCTGACGTCATGAACCGGCCGCCCCGCGACCCGGGCATCACCATCACGAACCGGTCGGCCGTCGTCATGTGGCTGGTCTACGCGGCGGTGCTCTTCGTCGCCGCCTTCTTGCCGTTGGTCCTCGGGCCGGACGAGCCGAGCCCCACGCGAGCCTCCGTGTCGATGACGATGACGTTCGTGGTGATGGGCCTGGGCACCGCCTTCAACGCGGTGGTCAACCGGCGCGACCCCACCAGCGGTCTCACGCCCCCGATCCTCAGGGCGCTGGCGATCGCCCTCGTCCCCGTGGGGATGCTGCTCCTGGCGACCCAGCTACCGACGTTGCAGCAGGCGCTGCTGACCTCCGAGCTCACGCCGACCCAGTGGCTGGTGTGCACAGCCCTGGCAGCAGCGCTCCCCGCCGTCGTCGAGCTCGGCAAGCTGGTCAGGCGGCGCCGGCACCAGCCTGCGGACGCCCTCGACCTGCAGTCGACCGTCGCGCCCGCCCGGGCCCTGACGACGACGCCGCGCGCCTGAGCGGCGACCCGCGGTCTCAGGTCGCGCGCACCGCCGGCGCGGCCCCGACGTCGTCCCTTCTCGTCAGCTCACCGGCGATGTCGCGTTGCATCATCTCCGCCACGACAGCGGTGTCGAGGCCCTGCCCGAGCAGGACCGCGAGCTTGGTGAGCGCCGCCTCGCACGTCATGTCGTAGCCCGGCACGGCGCCGGCCCGCATCAGGGCCGACCCGGTCGCGTACGCCCCGGGCTGCACCGACCCGCGTACGCACTGGGTGACGACGACCACGACGATGTCCGCGGCCGTCGCGGCCTCGACGACGGCCATGAACTCCCGGTCGTTCGAGGGTCCGTTGCCCGCCCCGTAGGCCTCGATGACGAGTCCCTGCAGCGGCGGTCGGCACACGTTCGCGAGGATGGAGGCCGAGAACCCGGGAAAGAGCCGCACCGCCGCCACCTCCCCCAGCCGTCCGGCCCTGAGCTCGGGTTCGCCGTCGGCGGGGCGCACCAAGGACGTCCGGACGTCGATGTCGATGCCGATCGCGGCGAGCGCTGGGAAGCGTGGGGAGTCGAAGGCGTCGAGACCCGAGGCGTCGACCTTCGTCGCCCGGTTGCCTCGGAGCAGCACCTCCCCGAAGAGCAGCGTGCTCTCGGGGACGTCCGAGCGCGCCGCGACCTGGAGAGCGCCGATGAGGTTCTGCCGTCCGTCGCTGCGGGTGCGGGCGACGGGGATCTGCGAGCCGGTGACGATGACCGGCTTGCCGAACGACGGGAGCAGGAACGAGAGCGCGGACGCCGTGTAGGCCATCGTGTCCGTCCCGTGCAGGACGACGAACCCACGATGACGGCTGCGCTGCTCATGGAGGACTCGCGCGATGGCGCACCAGTCGTCGGGCGTCGCGTTGGCGGAGTCGATCGGCGGGTCCAGCTCCTCGAAGACGATCGGGGGCAGCTCCCCCCTCGAGTTCTCCACGATCCAGTCGACGTACGGAGCGAGCGCACCGGGCACGGGTGCGTAGCCGTCGGGGGTGTCGACCATGCCGATGGTCCCGCCCGTGTGGAGCACGAACACGCTGTCGCTCACGAGCATCTCCCTTCGTCGGACCCACTCGGCGGACTCGGCGGGCCGACACGGCCCACCCGCTGTCGCCGCTGGTCCCGGCGCCCGCGCAGCTCACCGTGGCACTCGCCGTGCGCCCTGTCCAGAGGACACGGGGCATCGAGACCGGCGGATCGCCACGCCTCTCCTGTCGGCCCGCCGCTTGCAAGCGCGCTCCTCCGGGCGGAGGTTCCGAGGGTCGACTACCCACGAACGGTCCCCCGCGGGGCCCGGAGCGCCTACAACTGGAGCATGAGCATGCATGAGGAGGAGCGTCGTCGGGCCGGGACACCGGCTGAGCTCGAACCACGGGGGCGGGTGCTCGAGGAGATCCGTACCCCGAGAGCCGCGGCCATCGCCGGGATCGCCTTCGCCGTGCTCCTGGGTGCGGTCGTCATCCTCATGTACCTGGCGCTCCCGGGCACCGGCAGTCGCTCGACATGGATCACCGACGCGGAGCGGCGCGGCAGGGTGACGCTCGCGATGCAGCTGACCCCCTACGCGGGCATCGCCTTCCTCTGGTTCATCGGGGTGATCCGTTCCCGCCTCGGCCACCGTGAGGACAAGCTGTTCGCGACGACCTTCCTCGGGTCGGGGCTGCTCTTCGTCGCCATGCTGTTCGCGGCCTCTGCAGATGTCGGAGCGTTGCTCGCGCTCTACGACGGGCCCGACAGCGTCTCGCCGGAGTACGTCCGTCAGGTCGGGGCGGTCAGCACCGCTCTCCTGACGACGTTCGGCATCCGCATGGCAGCGGTCTTCACCATGGTCGTCACGAACCTCGGTCGCCGCGCCGGCATCGTGCCGCGCTGGCTGGTGGCCGTGGGTTTCGTGGTCGCGCTCGTCCTGCTGCTCGCACCGCCTCGGACGGTGTGGGCCGTCCTGCTCTTTCCCGTGTGGGTCCTGCTCCTCAGCCTGCACCTGCTCGTCACGTCGTTCCGACCCGACACGGCAGCGGCCTAGCGACACCACGAGAAGCCCTGCGGGCGAGGGAGCGTCGAGGATCCGACGAACGGGCCGTCACGCGTGAGGCGCCGTCATGCACACCGGAGAGCTGGTGTACGGGTTCGGTTGATGGTTGACGGTTGTGTGTCGGTTGATCCTTGACACTCGTTGTTGGTGTTCATTCTGCTCTGGTCTTGGTCAGGGCACCTCCCAGGGGTCGCTTGTTGCGGACGGATCCGGTGCTCTCGCGTCGCACGGTGCGGAGCAGTTCGTTGCCGATCCAGAACTGCAGGATCTCCGGTCCGACGTGCACGTCGCAGCGTTCCCCGGCCCAGTGTCGTCCAACGGACACCTGCTGCCAGGAGACGCACACGACGCCGACGGTC
>NZ_KB911822.1 GCF_000383675.1 Terracoccus sp. 273MFTsu3.1
AGAGGCTCCCAGCCAGACTACTGGGTTGATAGGCCGGATGTGGAAGCACAGCAATGTGTGGAGCTGACCGGTACTAATAAGCCGATAACTTGACTTACAAAGATGCTCCGCGTCCACTGTGCAGTTCCCGAGATACAAACGGGAACACCACCCACGTGATTTGATATCTCCATAGAGTTTCGGCTGTCATAGCGAAGGGGAAACGCCCGGCTCCATTCCGAACCCGGAAGCTAAGCCCTTCAGCGCCGATGGTACTGCACTGGTGACGGTGTGGGAGAGTAGGACGCAGCCGGACAACCATTCACGACAACCCCGCCAGGACACCTGGCGGGGTTGTCGCATTCCCACACCCTTTTCACGCCATTGTTTCTGTGCAGCACAGGCACGGGCGTTCACAGCCGAGGCTCCCGCCGCTATTTTGGGGGGCACCCTAGCGCTAGGAGGGCCTCGTGGGCACGGTGGTCATATACGCATCGGTGTCGGTGGACGGCTTCATCGCTGATGACGGCGACCAGCCCGGCCCCCTCTTCGACTGGCTGACCGACGGCGACGTCCCCTTGGACGAGAGTGGCGTGCTGAAGGTGTCACAGGCCTCCTACGACTACGTCCGGCCGTACTGGGACCCAGATCGGCGTGACCGTCGTCGGCCGTCACGTCTTCGACCTGACGGACGGCTGGGACGGGAAGCCTCCGGGCGGGATCGACCACGTCGTCGTCGTGTCGCATCGGGGGCCGCCCGACGGCTGGGACCCCGAGGCGCCGTTTCGCTTCGTCGACGGCGTCGAGGCAGCCGTGGCCGTGGCGCAGGACCTGGCGGGTGGTCGGCTCATCGAGGTCGCCGCCGGCGACGTCGGTGGTCAGGTGCTCGCCGCGGGCCTGGTCGACGAGGTGCGGATGGATCTCGTGCCCGTCGTCTTCGGTTCCGGCAAGCGCTACTTCGGGTCGGTGAGCGCACAGCACCTGTTGGACGATCCTGACGTGGTGCTCCAGGGCGACCGGGTGCTTCACCTGCGCTGGCGGGTGCGCGGCTGATCGAGCAACCGACCCGAGCGCGGCGCGAGCACGTCCCCTCGGACGGTGACACACGGCCGGTTCAGTGGCCGAGCGCCCCGGCGGGATCGCGGACGAGCTCGTCGAGGGCGAGCAGAGCCGCGCCCGTGGCGCCGGGCGCGGGGTCGTCCGACGCGATGACGACGCGGGGACTGATCCAGCGCGCCGACAGCACCCGCCGGCCGAGGATCTCCTCGACGTCCGGGGTGAGCAGGTCACCCACCTGCGCGAGGTGTCCGCCGAGGACGACGGTGGGGATGTCGAGCACGTTGACGACACCCGCGAGGGCGACTCCGAGGGCCCGGGCCGCCGACTGCGTGGCCGCACGCGCCTCCTTGTCGCCGGCGTGGGCCCGCTCCGCCAGCTCCGACGGCGTGGTGGACGCGTCGAGTCCCGCGGCGTCGAGCATGGCGAGCCTGCCGGCATACTGCTCGAGGCAGCCGGTGGAGCCGCAGCGGCAGGGGGGTCCGTCGGGGTCGACGCAGACGTGGCCGATCTCCCCGGCCCAGCCGTGACGGCCGGTCATGACCTCGCCGTCGACGACGACAGCTCCGCCGATGCCCACCTCGCCGCTGAGGTAGACGAAGTCCTGGGGCTGGCTGTCGCGGCCGGGCGCCGGATGGGCGTACGCGTGCGCGGCGAGGTCGGCCTCGTTGCCGATGCGCAGGGGCAGACCTCCGAGGGCGGTCTCGAGCGCGGCACCGGGCGCGACGCCTTCCCAGCCGAGGTTGGGGGCGCTGAGCAGGCGGCCGTCCTCGACGTCGACGATGCCTGGCAACGCCAGACCCGCGCCGACGACGTGGCAGCCCGCGGGAGCGCCCTCGAGGACCCGGCCGGCCATCGTCCCCAGACGCCGGAGGGTGCTCCCGGGCCGTGAGCCGGCGAGGTCGGCGGTCACGAGGCGCTCGGCGAGCACCGCCCCCGTCAGGTCGACGAGGCGTGCCGCGAGGTGACCGACGCCGACCTGGAGGCCGAGCGCGGCGAAGCGACCGGTCGAGGCCCGCAACGGGGTCGCCGGACGGCCCGGTCGCCCCGGCCCGCCGACGACCGACTCGACCTCGTCGAGGATGCCGCCGGCGACGAGCTCGTCGACGAGGCGCGAGACCGTCGACCGGGTCAGTGAGGTCGCGGCCGCGACGTCCGCGCGCGACGGCGGGGTGTCGGCGGCGAGGACGGTACGCGCGACAAGGGCGAGGTTCGCGTGGCGCAGGCTCGCCTGGCGCAGGTTGGCCATGCCTTGACCCTAGCCGGTCCACGACGTAAGTTGCATGACAAAACTAATCCCTCTCGAGGAGTCGCAATGACGCGCCAGCCCACCCCCGACGACAAGTTCTCCTTCGGTCTGTGGACCGTCGGCTGGACCGGCACCGACCCCTTCGGCGGCCCGACGCGTCCCGTCCTCGACCCGTGGGAGTACTCCGACAAGCTCGCCGAGCTCGGTGCGTGGGGCATCACCTTCCACGACAACGACGTCTTCCCCTTCGACGCCGACGATGCGACCCGCGCCCGCATCACCGGCCAGCTCAAGGACGCGACCGACCGCGCCGGCCTCACCATCGAGATGGTCACGACGAACACCTTCAGCCACCCCGTCTTCAAGGACGGCGGCCTCACGGCCAACGACCGCGGCGTACGCCGCTTCGGGCTGCGCAAGGTGCTGCGCGCCGTCGACCTCGCCGCCGAGATGGGTGCGTCGACGTTCGTCATGTGGGGTGGCCGCGAGGGCAGCGAGTACGACGGGTCGAAGGACCTCCACGCCGCCTTCGACCGCTACAAGGAGGGCCTCGACACCGTCGCCGGCTACATCAAGGACAGGGGCTACGACCTGCGGATCGCTCTGGAGCCCAAGCCGAACGAGCCGCGCGGCGACATCTTCCTGCCGACCGTGGGGCACGCGCTCGCCCTCATCGCCGAGCTCGACCACGGCGACATCGTCGGCCTCAACCCCGAGACGGGGCACGAGCAGATGGCCGGCCTGAACTACACGCACGCGCTCGGCCAGGCGCTGTGGAGCGACAAGCTCTTCCACATCGACCTCAACGGCCAGCGCGGCATCAAGTACGACCAGGACCTCGTCTTCGGGCACGGTGACCTCGTCTCGGCGTTCTTCACCGTCGACCTCATCGAGAACGGCTTCCCCGGGGTGCCCGACGGGCCGCGCTACAGAGGCCCGCGGCACTTCGACTACAAGCCGTCGCGCACCGAGTTCATGGACGGGGTGTGGGAGTCGGCCAAGGCGTGCATGGCGATGTACCTCCTGCTCGCCGAGAAGGCGGCCGCCTTCCGCGCCGACCCGCGCACCGCGGAGGCGTGGGCGTATGCCGGTGTGCTCGACCTCGCCGAGCCGACCCTGGGTGCCGGGGAGTCGCTCGAGGACTTCCTCGCGACGGACGACGGCTTCGACGCGGAGAAGGCGGCCGAGCGCGACTACGGCTTCGTCCGGCTCAACCAGCTGGCGCTCGAGCACCTCGTCGGCTGAGCCGCGCGAGCGTCATCCCGGCAGCCGGTGTCAGTCGACGCAGAGGCAGAAGGGGTGCCCGGCCGGGTCGAGGAAGACGCGGAACGACGTGCCCGGCTGGTTCTCGTGCCTGGTCGCACCGAGCGCGAGCACCTCCGGCTCGGCCGCGTCGAGGTCCTCGACCATGACGTCGAGGTGCATCTGCTGCGGCACGACCTGGCCGGGCCACTGGGGCGTGGTGAAGTCCTCCACCTGCTGGAAGCAGATGCACTGGCCCGTCTCCGTGTCGCGGATCTCGCCCCACCCGTCGGACGCCTTGACCGTCCAGCCGAGCAGGGTGCCGTAGAAGGTGGCGAGTGCCTCCGCGTCGGGGCAGTCGATGACGAAGCTGGGGTAGCGAGCGATGGCCATGGCGAGAACGTTATGACCTCTCCCGGACGAAAGGCGTCCGTATGCCGCGGGCGTCTTTCCCGTCCTCGTGGCGGTCCGGCGTCGGCGGGCCTCGCTACCCTCGGAGCATGGGGCACCGCATCTTCACCACCTCCGTCGCGTCGGTCTATCCGCACTACGTCGCCAAGGTCGAACGCAAGGGCCGCACCAAGGCCGAGCTCGACGAGGTCATCGAGTGGCTGACCGGCTTCGACGAGAACGCCCTCGACGAGCACCTCGCGTCCGAGACGACCTTCGAGGACTTCTTCGGCCAGGCGCACCTCAACCCCAACGCGTCCGCGATCACGGGCACGGTCTGCGGCATCCGTGTCGAGGAGGTCGAGGACCCGCTCATGCAGAAGATCCGCTACCTCGACAAGCTCGTCGACGAGCTCGCCAAGGGCAAGGCGATGGAGAAGGTCCTCCGAGCCTGACGCGCCCCGCTCTCACGTCACGAAGGTGGCCCCGCTGCTGCGGGGCCACCTTCGTGCTGTTGCGACCGGACCGCGCACCTGTGGTCAGGCGGCGTCCCGAGTCTCGAGTGCGGCGACGGCCTGGGGGCGGAAGCCCTTGAAGGTCATCCAGATGCCGACGCTGAGCTCCCAGGCCGCGATGGGCAGGGTGAGCAGGAACGAGGCCGTCGAGACCTGGTCGAAGATGCCGAAGAGGTTCGCGATGAACGCGGCGAACAGCAGGGGCGCGCCGACGAGGCCGATGGTCGGGATGAGGCGGGGCACGAGGCGCGAGCGGTAGAGCAGGGTGCCGAAGAGCAGGGCGTTGAAGACGGGCATCAGGCCGGGGCCGAAGAGGAAGGTCCAGTTGCGGACCTCGACGAGGGCGTTGGCGGTGACCGTCATCGCTGCCGGGTCGGCGCCGGAGCCGGCGAAGTCCTGGCGCATCGTGACGACGGCGAGCAGGCTGACGACGCCGATCATGACGACGGCGGCCTCGACGAGGCGGGAGGTCACGAAGCCGAGGGCCAGCGACCCGTTGACCCGCTTGACCACCGAGTAGACCGCCACGGCGGACCCGATCGCGGTGAGGGCGTTGACGGCGTCGAGCAGGCAGCCCACAGCACGCGGGTGTCCTGGCCGGCGCCGGTGACGTAGGCGGCGTCGCTGAGCACCGGCCCGATGAGGATGAGCGCGGGGATCGAGGAGAGGAAGGTCAGCAGGTAGAAGATGCCGGCCGCTCGGGCGTGGTTGCGGGTCGGGTCCGCTGTCGTGTCGGACGGGTGGGTGGCGAGGGATGGCGCGGTGGTGGTCATGTCAGGCTCCTCTGGGGGTGGTGTCGGGGTGGTGGGGTGGGCACGGCTCAGCAGCGGTCTCGACCTGGCAGACGGAGACGAGCGGCAGTCCGATGTCGCGCAGCCGCAGCAGCAGGCCGTGCAGGGCCGCCTGGTCGACGACAGGACCCACGAGTCGGGTGATGCCGTGACCGGTGGTCAGGGTCATGCCCTCGAAGGTGGCTTCCCAGCGGGGGTCGAGCCGGCCCTGGAGGCGGATCTCGTACCACCCGGATCCGTCCGGGTCGGGGGCTGCGGTGTTCATGTCCCGCACGCTAGGAGCCGACGTGGTGAGCGGGGATCACCTCATGTGGTGAGCGCCGTGGTGATCCCTCCGGGACCTCCGCGCTCGCGCCGTCCTCAGAGCAGCCCGAGCTCGCGCGCCTTCGTCACCGCCGCCCGCCGCTCGTTGACGCCGAGCTTGGCGTAGACGTTCTTCGTGTGCGTCCGCATGGTGTTGAGCGAGACGTAGAGCTCGCTCGCGATCGCCGGACCGCTGAGGTCGCTGGCGAGCAGCCGGAGCACGTCGAGCTCGCGCGCGCTCAGCGGGTCGACGAGCCCATGCCGCGGCGCCGCGGGGCTGACACCAGCGAACGCGTCGAGGAGGCGACGGGGATAGCGCCACCCGGGGTCGCGTCGGACGAGGGCCCCGAGCAGGTCGGCCATCGGTGG
This sequence comes from Terracoccus sp. 273MFTsu3.1, assembly GCF_000383675.1. Classification (GTDB taxonomy): domain Bacteria; phylum Actinomycetota; class Actinomycetes; order Actinomycetales; family Dermatophilaceae; genus Terrabacter. Next base: position 5,895 of record NZ_KB911822.1, read on the forward strand.
TCCCTCGCCGACGAAGACCCGTGCGTAGCCCTCCCTCTCGGCCAGACGCAGCGCCAGCGTCAGGGTGTCGAGCGCCCGCTGGGGGTCGCTCCGCCTGGGGCTGGCGTGTAGGGCGAGTGCCTGCAGGGCGAGGATCTCGATCAGGGTGCCGGTCCGCCCACCTTCCTCGGCCGCGACCCGCACCCGGTCGAGGAGTCCGTATGCCGCAGCGCGCGCGGCCCCGTCGGCGCCCTTCTGGCACAGCAGGATCCGGGCGAGGGTGAGGTGCTCGAACTCGCGGACGTAGGCCAGGTCGTCGTCCGCCGTCAGCTGCCGCGCGCGAGCCCAGTCGAGGGCCTCGTCGAGGCGGCCCTGCCTCACGAGCACTCGTGCCCGCCGCGCCGCGACGGGGCACACGTCCGGCGAGAAGTCGCCGACGTAGACCCGCTCGGCCTCCTCGAGCAGGGTCGCCGCGCCGGAGAGGTCCCCCTCGGTCTCGAGGAGCCGTGCACGGGCGACTCGCCACCGGTAGGGGTGCTGCGGCAGGCCGAGGCCCTCGCCCAGAGCCGCGACCTGCTCGAGGTGTGCCGTCGCCGCCGCGATGTCGTTGCGCTCCAGCGCGATCTGGCTCAGACCGACAAGCATGTCGGCCTCCCCGCGCAGGGGTCCGTCGACCTCGTGGACCGAGGCGAGCCGGAGCGCCTCCCGGTAGGTGCGCTCCGCGTCCGACAGGCGACCCTGGGTGACGCGCAGGTCGCCGAGGGTGATGGAGCAGCCGAGCACGTCCGAGATGTTGCCGGCGCGCTCGAGGCCTGTGACAGCAAGCGAATACGCCCGGTGGGCCGACTCGAGCTCCCCGCCGGCCCAGGAGGCGAGGCCGGACAGGGCGGCCGCCGCTGCCACGGTCAGGTCGTCGCCGGGCGCGGCTCGGGAGATCGCGAGGTCGGCGTGCGCGACCGTGCCGGCCGCGTCGCCGCCGACGAGGGCGAGGGCCGCGCGGTAGGTCTCCATCGCCCCGGGCAGGCGGGCCAGCTCGTGCTCCTCGAGCACGACGAGGTCGGCGGGTGGCTCGGCCAGCACGTGCTCGAGCTCGTCCAGCCGTCCCGGGACCGTCCGGAAGTCGCCCGTCGACATCAGCGACCCGATGAAGCCGACCGCGAGGACGGGTCGGCGGCGCACCACCTCGGCCGGCAGGTCGTCGACCCAGCCGCGGACCGTCGCCTCCTGCCGCTGGCGCAGCAGGCCGATGGCCGACCGCTCCATGACGTCGGCGGCCAGCTCGAGATCGCCGGCGGCGAGGGCGTGCCGGACCGCGGGCACCGGCTCGGCGTCCACGGCATACCACCGCGCGGCGCGGCGGTGCAGGTCGGAGACCCGGCCGGCGGCCTCGGTGACGAGGTGGGTGCGCAGGACCTCGGCGAAGAGGTGGTGGTAGCGGTACCAGTGGCGGGTGCCGTCGAGCGGCACGACGAAGAGGTTCGACCGGTCCAGCCTCTCGAGCATGGCTCGCCCGTCGTCCTGCTCGGTCACGGCGTCGCAGAGGGGGCCGCTGAGCCGTTCGAGGATCGAGGTCTCGAGCAGGAAGCGCCGGACCTCGGGCGGCTGCCGGCCGATGACCTCCTCGACGAGGTAGTCGACGAGGTAGCGGTCGTCGCCGGCGAAGCCCTCGATGAAGCCGGCGACGTCCTCACGGCCGGTGAGCGACAGGGCGGCCAGCTGCAGCGCCGCGATCCAGCCCTCCGTGCGCCCTTCGAGGGCCGCGATGTCGCTCGTCGTGAGGTTCAGGCCGGCGACCCCGTTGAGGTAGGCCGCCACCTCCTCGACCGTGAAGCGCAGCCCCGCGGCGCGCACCTCGACGAGCTCCCCGCGCGCTCGTAGCCGCGCCAGCGGGAGAGCCGGGTCGGCCCGGGTGCTGATCACGAGGTGCACGTGAGGAGGCAGGTGCAGCAGCAGGAAGGCGACGTCGTCGGCGATGGCCGAGCCGTCGGCCAGGTGGTAGTCGTCGAGCACGAGGTCGAGGCCCTCGGGTCGGGCGCTGAGATCGTTGAGCAGGAGCGTGAGGACGGCCTCGACGGGCGGGTTCGCGCTGCCCAGCAGGGCCAGGGCACCGGCGCCGACCCCGGGCGCGGCGCCGTCCAGGGCGGTCACGACGTAGCGCCAGAACGAGGCGGGCTGCTGCTCGGTCTCCTCCAGGGACACCCAGGCGACGGCGCGGCCGGCGGCCCGGGCTGCCTCGGCCCACGAGGCGAGCAGCGTGGTCTTGCCGAAGCCGGGAGGTGCGGAGACGAGGGTCAGTCGCAGGGGTGACGTCCGCGCCGGGCCGTCGACGAGCCGTGGCCGGGGGACGAGCCCCCGGCGTACCTCGGGGATGTGCAGCTTGGTCAGTACCAGCGGGTTCGGCATCGCCCCTCATTCGCCGCGCGGCGATCCTCAGGCCCAGTAGAGCACGGAACGGTGTGGCGGTCGGCCGGCTCAGGGAGTCCGCGTGGCCTTCGGGCGGCTCACCCGAGCCTCGAGCGCGTCGAGGACGAGGTCGAGGCCGTAGTCGAACTCGAGACCGAAGTCGTAGCCCGGCTGCAGGACGTGCCCGGTCGTGAACTCGAGCAGGTTGGGGTAGTCGGCGGCGAGGTACTCCAGCATCATCGACTCGGCCACCTCGCCGACGGTCTCCGGGCCGTTGATCGGCAGCGAGGCCTCGGACATGGCGAAGCCGTAGACGTAGGAGTCGATGAGCGCGTAGGCGTGTGCCGTCAGCTCGAGCGAGAAGCCGGCCCCGCGGAGGCAGCCGATGACGGCGTCGAGATGGCTCAGGGTCGCCGGGCCCGGCCTCGTGCGTGACTGCAGCAAGGGGATGGCCCACGGGTGGCGGCGCAGGACCGTGCGCGCAGACGAGCAGCGGCGGTGCATCTCCACTCGCCAGTTCCCCTCAGTGGCAGGCAGATCCATCTCGCCGAAGACCTGGTCGACGATGCCGTCGATGATCTCCTCCTTGCCGCCGACGTAGTGGTAGATCGACATCGGCTTCGTGCCGAGCTGCTCGGCGACGGCACGGATCGTCAACGCGCCGAGCCCCCCGTCGTCGGCGACCCGCATGGCCCCGTCGAGCACCCGGTCCCGGCTCAGCGGCGCTCGTGTCGAGGGCGCGTGGCTGCCGCCTCTGGTCGTCGTCACGTCGTGCCTCTCGTCGCTCGTGGGGCTGGCCCTAGCCAGCTTCGTACTTAGTACGCTACCGTCTTCGTACTAAGTACGACGCGACGGACGCGCCGTCGACGAGGGAGAAGCAGTCATGAAGGATGAACCGGACCCCGTCATCGGTGGGAGCGCGTCAGGCCCGACGGATTCGGGCGCGAGCACGATGCGGGCCGTCGTCCAGGACGGCTACGGGACGTCTGACGTGCTGCGCGTCGCCGAGGTCGCCCGTCCCGTCATCGGGCCGCGTGAGGTGCTCGTCGAGGTCCGCGCCGCCGGTCTCGACCGGGGCACGTGGCACCTCATGCAGGGCAAGCCGCGGCTGCTGCGTCTCGTCTTCGGCCTCCGCTCGCCGAAGCAGCCCGTCATCGGCCGCGACGTCGCCGGCGTCGTCGCCGAGGTCGGTGCCGAGGTGACGGCCTTCGCCGTCGGGGACGAGGTCTTCGGCGTCGCTCCCGGATCGGTCGCCGAGTACGCCGTCGCCCGCGAGGACAAGCTCGCCCACCGCCCGGCCCACGTGACCTGGGAGCAGGCCGCGGTCGTCCCCATCTCCGGGGGCACGGCCCTGAAGGCCGTCGTCGACGTCGGTCGGGTGGCCGCTGGGCAGAAGGTGCTCGTCACCGGCGCCTCGGGCGGAGTCGGGTCGTATGCCGTCCAGCTCGCGAAGGCGGCCGGGGCCGAGGTCACCGGGGTGGCCAGCGCCGCCAAGGCCGACCTCGTCCGTGCCCTCGGTGCCGACCACGGGCTCGACTACGCGGTCGACGACGTCGCCGACGGGACACGCCACTACGACCTCATCATCGACATCGCGGGCCTGTCCGAGCTCTCCCGGCTCCGGCGCGCGCTCACGCCGAAGGGCACCCTCGTGCTCGTCGGTGGCGAGGGCGGTGGTGACTGGACCGGCGGCACGATCGGGCGCCAGCTCCGGGCGCGGCTGTCGTCGGCCTTCACCGGTCAGCGTCTGACGAGCGTCATCGCCAAGGAGCAGGGCGCCGACTACGTGCGGCTGGCCGCGCTCCTCGAGTCGGGGCAGGTCGTGCCGAGTCTCGATCGGGCCTACCCGATGGCCGAGACGGTCGACGCGATGAGGCACCTCGAGGCCGGCCGGGTGCGCGGCAAGATCGCCGTCACGGCACGGTCCGACGCATGACGCAGTTGGTCAGGCCCTTGGGCCGGACGTAGTCGAAGCCGGTGCGTTCGAAGAGAGTGCGGGTGCCGCTGTAGAGCACGGCCTCGCGCTTGCCCCCCTTGTCGTGCGGATAGCCCTCGACGGTGCCGCCACCGGCCGCCGCGATGAGGTCGACCACGCCCTGGAGGGCGAGGTCCGACAGGTGCTTCCGGCGGTAGCGCTTGTCGACGAAGATGCACGTCACCCGGTAGTCGGGCAGGACGTCGGTCTCCTCCTCGTACTGCTTGCGGTGGCGGATGTTGGGCAGCTCCGCCGGCGAGCCGAACTGGGCCCAGGCGACGGCCTCGTCGCCGTCGAAGACGAGCGCGGCATGCGCTCGGCCCTCCTCGACGAGGCGCTTCTTGAGGGCCCGGTTCGCGTCGTGCTCGCGCTCCTTCTCCCAGCTCATGGTGTGGAACCACGTGCACCAGCAGCCGCCGAAGACCCCGCCGTGCCGCTCGATCATGGCGGCGTACGCGTCCCAGGTCTCCGGTGTCAGCGCCTTGACCTCGTAGTCCGTCATCGTCCCCTCCTCGATCGGTCCCGGTGGTCAGCCTTGGTCGCCGACACGTGTGGAACTGGATGACTGCTGGTCGGGCACCAGGGAGCGCCGGTGCCACCACCACCATCCGGCTCGCGCAAAGATCGAGACGGTCGAACCGTCGGCTCGCGCGGCCGTGAGGAACCGAGCCCGGACCTCGTCGAAGGCCGGACTCGCAACGCAACTCGCGAGAGTGCGGATCAGGCCGGAATCGGCCATTTGCGGAGAGCACACGAGCTCCGCGCGAGCCACGGCCTTCGTCAGCTCGCTGCTCAGGGTGCCAGTGACCGCGTGCGCGTCGTCCGCTGCCTCGAGGAGCTTGGCCAGCGCATCCCGCCGCTCCTCGATGAGCTTCTCAGTGATGCGCTGGTAGCCGCCGACGAGCCACCCGACGACGAGACCCACGATGCCCACAGCGACGGTCCAGCCCTGATCCGTCATGGTTCCCCCTCAGCTTGGACCGCTCCGACCACCGACCTGAAGATGATTGTGGACCGCCGACGCCTCGGGGCGGGCGATCATGCCCGGGCAAATGATGCAGGGGGTCCTCACGCCGGGATCGGGAGGTTCATCGGGCGTCTAGTCGTCCATGGCCTCGATGCCGAGCTCGGCCAGCTCGCCCATCCGGGAGCGGATGTGCTCGACCATCTCCGCCGGCGGGGGCTCCCAGCCGACGACCTCCTCGACGACGCGCAGCGGCTCCGTCGTGCGGTAGGAGCGGGTCGGGTTGCCGGGGAAGCGCTTGTCGGTGACGTTCGGGTCGTCCTCGATCGTGCCGACCGGCTCGACCCGGTAGACGCGCGGCGGCCCGTCGCCGCTGGCGAGCTCGGCGGCGAGCGGTGCCCCGTTGGGGCTGGCCGTGAGGTAGATGTGCTTCGACGGCCGCCCCGACCCGTAGTTGGACCTCCATCCGGGCGTGAGCAGCCCACCGACCGCGACGTCGGCCCGGGTCCCGTGGAAGAACGGGCCCGGGTCGTCGACGACGCGGGGTGTCGGCGGTGGGTCACGGAGCAGGCTGTCGAGTCGCGTCATGAGGGCGGCCACCCGGGTGTGCCCGTGCGGCGCGCGCGGGTAGCGACCGAGCACGTCGAGCAGCTCCGGTGTCGCCCGCTTCGCCGCGGCGGTGACGACGTACTCCGCGACGACCGGGTCGTCACCCCGGGCCAGCTCGGCCGCTCGGGCGGCATGCGCGGCCGCGCCGAGGATGTGGCGCACCTGCGTCGCCTTCGCGAGCGGGTGGAGGTATGCCGCCGCGGCCGCATCGCCGGCAGCCGTCGCCGCGTACCGGGCGGGCTCCGTCGAGGCCTCCTTGCCGGCACGGTGCGCATCCGTGGCGGCCGTCCTCTGCAGGCGTGAGCGGGGTGCGCCGTCGACGAAGGCACGGGCTGCGGCGAGCGCGGCCGCCGGGCGGGGGTCGTCGGGCTCAGCCCGCTCGAAGAGGACGAGGGAGGGCTCGGCGCACGACACGGCATACGCCACCACGGCTCGAAGGTCATCCGTCGTCAGCTCGAGGTCACCGGTCTGCATCCTTGGGAGTTTTCCACGAAGGCGGCCCGGCAGCAGGCGGTGCGAGCCGCCGTTCTCGAACTGTGTCGCGACGGCATGTCACATCCGTGGCGTGGCCGGTGTCTTCATGTCGACGCAACCCCCGACGTTCCCCCGAGGAGGAACCATGACCACCAGGATCCAGCCGAAGCCGATCGCCGGCGCGTACGGCGCAGTCGTGAAAGCGTTCAGCCGCAGGATGTTCGGCCAGGTGCCGGAGTCTCTCGGCGTCATGTGGCACCACGTCCCGGCGCTCAAGGCCGGCATGCGCTTCGGGCAGCAGCTGCAGAAGTGGGACACGTGCGACGAGGGCCTCAAGTCCTTCGCGCACATGGCCGTGGCGTCTCTCGTCGGGTGCACGTGGTGCCTCGACTTCAACTACTTCATGGCCAAGAACCACGGGCTCGACGTCGAGCGGGCCCGGGAGATCCCACGGTGGCGCGAGTCCGACGTCTTCACCCCGCTCGAGCGGGAGGTCATGGGGTACGCCGAGGCCATGAGCCAGACGCCGCCCACCGTCACCGACGAGATGGTCGAGAGCCTTGCCGGTCAGCTCGGGGAGGCGGCGCTCGTCGAGCTGACGACGGTCATCGGCTACGCCAACCTCACGACGCGCTCGAACGTGGCCCTCGGGATCGAGTCGGAGGGCTTCGCGTCGGCGTGCGGCCTGGGGCCGATGGCGGAGCGCTCCGCCGTACGCTCGACGGCATGAGCCGGGACCCGTTCCTCGACCACCGCAGCCTGCTCTTCACGGTCGCCTACGAGATGCTCGGCTCTGCGGCCGATGCCGAGGACGTCGTGCAGGAGACGTGGCTGCGGTGGGCCGACCTCGGAGACGACGCGCGTGCCGAGGTGCGTGACCCGCGGGCCTACCTCGTGCGCATCGTCACCCGGCAGGCGCTCAACCGGCTGCGGACCCTCGCCCGTCGGCGGGAGGACTACGTCGGCGAGTGGCTGCCGGAGCCCCTGCTCACGAGCCCGGACGTCGCCGAGGACGTCGAGCTCGCCGAGAGCGTGTCGATCGCGATGCTCACGGTGCTCGAGACGCTGACCCCGACCGAGCGGGCGGTCTTCGTGCTGCGCGAGGTCTTCGACGTGCCCTACGACGAGATCGCCGAGGCCGTGGGCAAGGGGACGGCGACGGTGCGCCAGGTGGCCCACCGCGCGCGCGAGCACGTGGCGGCCCGTCGCCCGCGGGTGTCGGTCGACCGGTCGGAGCAGGAGCAGGTCCTCGAGCGCTTCATGGCCGCGGTCACGACGGGCAACGTGCAAGGGCTCATGGACGTGCTCGCCCCCGACGTCGTCCTCGTCGCCGACGGTGGAGGCCTGGCTCAGGCCGCCCGGCGCCCGGTCACCGGGGCCAAGCGGGTGGCGAACTTCCTCTCGGCCTTCCCCCGCGTCGGCGACGGAGCGCAGATCGCGACCCTGTCGCTCAACGGCGGGCGCGCAGTGCGGATCGACCTGCCCGCGTTCGGGACGACCGTCGTCAGCGTGGCCGTCGAGCACGGCCGGATCACCCACGTCTACGCGATGCGCAACCCGACCAAGCTCGAGAGGCTGGGGCAGGAGGCCGAGCTGACCCGCTGACCTGCCACACGGCATACGCGATCGGTCTCGGGCGCGTATGCCGTCGGGAGCGCTCGCCGCTGTCGCGTATGGGGCATGCTCGACGCATGGTCGAGCCTGCTGACTGGTTGCTGACCCGGGTCGAGCGCGGGAACCCGACGACCCGGGTCGACGACCTCCACGGTGACCGGGCGTGGTCCGAGGGCAACCACGTGCGTCCACTCATCCACGGCGCCACGTACTTCCGCGCGCTGCACGACGCGCTCGAGGCGACGGGGCCGGGCGACCTCGTGCTCTTCACCGACTGGCAGGGCGACGGCGACGAGCGGCTGACCGGAGAGACCGGCAGCGAGGTGGTAGAGGTGCTCTCCCGTGCGGACCAGCGCGGCGTCGACATCTACGGGCTCGTGTGGCGGTCGCACCTCGACCAGACCGGCTTCTTCGCCACGGAGAACCGTCACCTCGGAGAGCAGCTGGAGAAGCGGGGCGCCAAGGTGCTGCTCGACATGCGGGTGCGGACTGGCGGCTCGCACCACCAGAAGTTCGTCGTCATCCGGCATCGTGACGACCCGACCCGCGACGTGGCCTTCGTCGGCGGGATCGACCTCGCGCACAACCGGCGCGACGACGCGAGCCACGAGGGTGACCCACAGTCCCAGCGCCTCACCGACGAGTACGGCGCGCACCCGCCGTGGCACGACGTCCAGACGGCGATCCAGGGGCCGGCGGTCCACGACGTCGAGACGGTCTTCCGGGAGCGGTGGGAGGACCCGACGCCGCTGTCGCGCGCTCCGTGGCGACGCGCGGCCGACAAGGCCCGCGGGCTCGCCACCGCGCCGGCCCCACTTCCGGAGCAGTGGCCGCCCCCTCCGTCGGCCGGGGACCACACGGTTCAGCTCCTCAGGACCTATCCCGACCTCAGGCACGGCCGCGACTACCCGTTCGCGAGGGGCGGGGAGCGCAGTGTGGCCCGCGGCTACGCCAAGGCGGTGCAGCGCGCGGAGCGTCTCGTCTACGTCGAGGACCAGTACTTCTGGGGCCACGACGTGGCGCGCGTCTTCGAGGACCAGCTGCGCGTGCAGCCCGGGCTGCACCTCGTCGTCGTCATCCCGCTCGTGCCCGACCTCGACGGCATCAACCGCGTGCCGCAGCTGCTCGGTCGTGAACGCGCCCTCGCCCGGCTCAAGGCGGTTGCTCCCGACCGCGTGGCGGCATACGGGATCGAGAACCGTGCCGGCGTGCCCGTCTACGTCCACGCCAAGGTCTGCGTCATCGACGACACGTGGGCCGGCATCGGCTCGGACAACTTCAGCCGCCGCTCGTGGACGCACGACTCGGAGCTGTCGGCCGTCGTGCTCGACGAGGCGTATGCCCGCGACCTGCGGCTCACCCTCGCGGCCGAGCACCTCGACCGGCTGAACGAGGTCGGCGAGCACGGCCTCGAGGCGACGATGGCCGACTGCCTGGACCCGGCGGGGATGTTCGAGGCCTACGCGAGCCGGGCGGCGGAGCTCGAGGCCTGGCACGCGGGCGGCAGGTACGGGGTGCGGCCACCCGGGCGGCTGCGCGTCCTTCCGATGCCACAGCTCACGGCAGGACAGCGGGCGTGGGCGGCTGTGCCGCTCGACGTCGTCCACGACCCCGACGGCAGGCCGGGGGCGCTCCGGAAGGCCGACCGCTACTGACGTCGGTCGGTGCCGGGGCGGCGACGCCTCGGTCAGGCGTGGCCGCTGAGCTGGCCGAGACGGGTGGCGAGGGCGTCGACCATGGCGCCGGCACGCTTCTCGGGGAGGGGCGACTTGCGGTCGCCGCCCTGGCTGGAGACGGGGAGCACGTCGATCGAGAGCTTGGCGCCGCCGGCGAGGGCGCGCAGGGCGTCGACCTTGTCGCCGAAGGGCGTCCCGCTGCCGGGGGAGTAGTAGTGGACGGCCTCGTCGACGGTGTCGGGGTAGAGGTCGGTCTTCGTCACGGCGATGATGAGCCAGATCGGCTTGTTGCGGCGCACGGCCAGCGAGGCGATGCGGTGCGAGGTGATGGTCCAGTCCTCGAGCTCGGCGGCGAGCTGCTCCTCGCGGGTCGCGGTGGCGACGCCGCTCGTGCCGCCCGCGCGGCGCGGGGTGGCGTGGCCGTTGGCGACGACGTGGATGAGGCCGTCGACCGGCTCGTCGTGGAAGACCTCGTCGAGGGCGGCGAGGCGGGTGGCGGCGTTGTCGCCCGGGACGACGAGGAAGCGGAAGCCGTGCAGCTTGGCGCCCTTGCGGGTGCGGCGCTCCATGGTGGCCGAGCCGACCTCGGCGGCGGCGTCGTCGGTGGAGCGGCGCGAGAGCCGGTCGACGAGCTGGCTCTTGCCGACGCCGGTCATGCCGGTCACGGCGACCATGGGGTAGCGGTCGCGCAGCAGCCGGCTCAGGCGCTCGGGGGCCTGGGCGAGGGCGGTCAGCAGACCGGTGGCGACGGTCGCTCCCAATGCGGTGCGACTCGACGTCGGCAGGATCGTCCTGATCCGGGATGAAGTCTGAGACACGGTGCCTCCTCGGCGTGCTGGTCTGGGGCCAGTTGACCCTAGAGCCTACGTTCCGTACCCATGCCGGCGGTACGCGCACCTGCGGGCAACGAACAACACCCCGTCCTGGCGAGAGGACAGGGTGTTGCGTCTCCGACTCTAGTCCGCCGGCGCCGGGTGTGCTGACGCGGTCGGTGCAGGGGGTGCGGGCGGCGGGGCGGGGTCTGAGGCGAGCCTCCCCCGCAGAGCCCGGCCGACCGAGGAGCCGACGAGCAGGCCGAGCGCGATCGCGATGGCGACGCCGAGCAGGCCGAGGGCGACGTCGGTGGCCGACTCGCGGCCCGCCGCCAGCTCGGTGACGCCGACGAGTCCGAGACTGCCCGGGACGAGCAACCAGAAGGCCGGGAGGAAGAGCACGAGGCGGGGCAGCTGTGGGCGGCGCAGCTCGACGATGCTCGCGCCGAGGCTGGCTGCGATGGCACCGAGGAAGCCGCCGAGGGCGACCCCGCCGAGCTGCTGCCCGGCGAGCTGGGCGCCGAAGGCGAGGCTGAGCACGAGGAGCACCCAGCCCTGCATGCGGAGCGGGACGCCCTCCATGAGGCAGATGCTCGCGCCGATGAGGATGAGGCCGACCGGGGCGCCGACCCAGCCGATGTCGTCGACGCGCAGGTTGACGAGGGTTGGTGTCGGTACCCGGAGCACGGCGGTGGCCATGAGCAGGCCGAGCGCGAAGAGGCCGAGCTGGGCCAGGCCGTAGGTGAGGCGGGCCGAGCCGGCCTGCATGTGCCCCGAGGCGAGCTCGGACATGCCGTTGACGACGAGCGCCCCGGGGAGCAGGACGGCGAGCGGGGGCAGGACGGTGCGCAGCGGACCTTCGAGCAGTCCGGCGTTGGCGGCGCCGAAGACGACGAGCGAGACGGTGACGGCGGCGAGGGTGGGCAGGAGGGCCTTGACCACCTCGTACCGCTCAGCGAGGTGGACGAGCGCGAGGACGATGAGGGCCCCGACCGCCGCCGCGGCGATGTTGGCCCACCCGGGCTGCAGGATGAGGGCGATGCCGACGGCGAGCACGGGCCAGGCGAGGGCCACGAGCCAGGCGGGCTGCTGGACGGGGCGCTTGGCCGTGGCGGCGAGCTCGTCGCGGGCGGCGGCCGGGGTGAGCTCGCCGTGGACGAGCTGGTGGCGGATGAGTCGGACGCTCGCCGACTGGTGCAGGCGCAGGCCGGGCGGCGCCGACCGGAAGGTGGTCGGGCCGCCGGGGGTGAGGCCAACCATGAGGCCGGTGGGCCCGACGGCGGTCTGGACGTCGGGGTAGCCGAGGCGGACGCTCACCTCGGTGAGCTCCTCCTCGATCTCCTGCACCGGCTGCCCGGTGGCGATCATCGCGGTGCCGAGCTCGGCCAGCAGGGCGCGGGTCTCGGTCTGCCGGTCCGCGTCGTCCTGCATGGTCGCCATCATGTCAGCGGATGGGCCGCCCGGAAGAGTCGTCCGGGGAGCGGCTCCTCACCCGCCATGAGGTTGCGACTTTCCCGACCGCGCGCTGTCCGACAGGAGGAAACTGCAGGGTGCAGCGCATCGAGGCACCGAGGGTGGGGAGCGGCGCATGGTCAAGTCCGGAGAGGCCCCGGAGGACAGCATCGCCGTGATGTCGCGCCAGGCACTCGTCGGGCGTCTCGCGCAGGTCAAGGAGCAGTTCCGGGCGACGAGCGACATCCTCAAGGTGCTGACGAGCTCGTCGGGAGACCCCGACAAGGTCTTCGACGCCGTCGTCGAGAACGCCCGGACGCTGCTCAACGCAGCCGTCGCGCAGATCTACCTCGTCAAGGGGGAGACCTACGTCATCGCGCGCCAGAGCGGCATGTCGGACGAACACCGACGACTCCTCGAGGAGCACCCCATCAAGCGCGACCGCGGCACCCTCGTCGGCCGCGTGACCATCGACCGCCAGATCCACCACATCACCGACGCCCTCGCCGACCCGGAGTACAGCCGGTCCGACCTCCAGCGGATGGCCGGCTTCCGCTCGATGATCGGTGCGCCGCTCATCGTGGGAGACGAGGTGGTGGGCGCCCTCAACGTGATGCGGAACCGCGTGGCTCCCTTCGACGACGTCGACGAGCGCGTGCTCGCGACCTTCGCCGAACAGGCGGCGCTCGCGCTGCGCCACGTCGACCTGTTCGCCGCGCTCGAGAGCAGGTCCGCCGCGCTCGAGAGCCGGTCGGCCGAGCTGGCTCGCAAGGTCGAGCAGCTGGAGGGTCTCGCCGACGTCGGTGCCGCGATCAGCTCGACCCTCGTGCCCGACGAGATGCTCGCCACGATCGTGTCGCACGCCGTCGAGCTGTCCGGCACCGACGGCGGCTCGCTGATGGAATACGACGAGTCGACCGGGCTCTTCAAGGTGCGCACGGTGTACGGCACGAGTGACGACACGGTCGCTGCCCTTCGAGCGGCTGAGATCCACATCGACCGGACGTGGGTGGGCAGGGCTGCTCGGACCCGCCGGGTGCTGCAGATCCCCGACCTGGACGAGGCGCCGCTCGACGAGCACCTGGCCGTCCTGCACGCGGCCGGCTGGAAGTCGCTCGTCGCCGTCCCGCTCGCCAGCCCCGACCGGGTCGTCGGCGTCCTCGTCGTCCGGCGGAAGCGGACCGGATCCTTCAGTGGAGAGACGTGCGACCTCCTCGACACGTTCGCCAGCCAGTCCGCCGTGGCCCTGACGAACGCCCGCCTCTACCAGCAGCTCGAGCTGCAGAGCGCCGACCTGGCCGAGGCGAGCAGGCACAAGTCCGAGTTCCTCGCGAGCATGTCGCACGAGCTGCGCACTCCGCTTAACGCCGTCATCGGCTTCTCCGAGGTGCTCCTCGAGCGGATGTTCGGCGACCTTAACGAACGGCAGGAGGACTACCTCAAGGACATCCACTCTGCCGGCCGCCACCTGCTCGCGCTGCTCGGCGACATCCTCGACCTGTCGAAGATCGAGGCGGGCCGGATGGAGCTCGACCTCACGACGTTCCTCGTGGACGACGTCATCGGCGAGGCCCTCGCGCTCGTGCGCGAGCGGGCCACCCTGCACGGCATCGACCTCACGCTCGAGGCGGAACAGGGCCTCGGGCTCGTCACCGCGGACGAGCTGCGCCTCAAGCAGGTGCTGCTCAACCTGCTGAGCAACGCCGTCAAGTTCACGCCGGACGGGGGCTCGGTCGCGGTCCATGCCCGTCGCGAAGGGGGCGACCTCGTCGTGACCGTCACCGACTCGGGCATCGGCATCGCACGGGAGGACCAGGCCCGCATCTTCGACTCGTTCCAGCAGGGCAGCAGGTCTGCGTCGACGACGGAGGGCACCGGCCTCGGGCTGACGCTGAGCAAGCAGATCGTCGAGCTGCACGGGGGCGCGATGTGGGTGCGGAGCGCACCCGGGGAAGGCAGCACGTTCGGCCTCAGGATCCCTCAGGCGCCTGCGACCGCCGAGGCGCGTGAGGAGCGGTGGCCCGCCGACGACCTGTCGGGGGCCGGACCGATCGTCGTGGTCATCGAGGACGACCCGAGATCGGCCGAGCTCGTCGCGCTGCACCTTCACGGCGCCGGACTGCACCCGGTGGCCGTCGGCACCGGTGAGGCGGGCCTCGAGGCCGTCCGCCGTCTGTCGCCGGCCGCGGTCGTGCTCGACATCCACCTGCCGGGCATGACGGGATGGGACGTGCTGGAGGCCCTGAAGGCGGACCCCTCCACGGCTGCCGTGCCCGTCGTCGTCGTCAGTGTCGAGCCCGAGCGCGGCCGCGGATTCGCCCTGGGGGCAACGGAGTACCTCGTCAAGCCGGTCGCCGGAGAGCACTTGCTGGCAGCGGTGAGCCGAGCGCTGCAACACACGCGGACACCCGTCCGGGCGGGGGCCCTTGCAGAAGGTCGTAGCGTCGTCGTCGTCGACGACGACCCGCTTGCCCTCAAGCTCGTGCGAAGCACTCTGGAGCCGCTGCGCTGGACGGTGCACACGTGCTCCGGCGGCCTCGACGCCGCCGAGCTGGTGCGCACGGTGAACCCGTCGGTCGTCATCATGGACCTGCTCATGCCGGATGTGGACGGCTTCGCGGTCATCGACGAGCTGTGGGCCGACGGCTCGCCCAGCGGCCCACCCATCGTCGTCCTCACGGCGAAGTCGCTGACGGCGGAGGACCTGCGCCGCCTCGAGGGACGGATCGCCTTCGTCGCGGAGAAGGCGGGGGTCGACCTGGCGAGCCTGGCTCGGCGGCTGGCCGACGTCGCCGCGGGCGAGGCCGCGTCGGGGACCGGGAGCGCGACCGGGACCGGGAGCGGAAGCGCGAGCGGGAGCGGAAGCGCGAGCGGGAGCGGGACCGGCATGGAGACCGGCGAGGGAGGGGTGCCATGAGCGCCGCGCCGCTGGTCCTCCTCGTGGAGGACAACCCACGCAACCTCAAGCTCGCCCGGGACGTCCTCGAGTTCGCCGGCTTCACGGTGGCGTGCGCCGACTCGGGCGAGGGCGGCGTGGCGCTCGCCGCCTCCGCGCTCCCTGACCTCATCCTCATGGACATCCAGCTGCCCGGGATCGACGGGTATGCCGCGCTGGAGCAGATCCGGGACAACCGCGCCACGACACACATCCCCGTCATCGCCCTGACGGCCTTCGCGATGGACGGCGACCGCGATCGGGTGCTGTCATCCGGCTTCGACGGCTACCTCGAGAAGCCGATCAGCGTGCGCGACTTCCCGACCGAGGTTCGCCGCCATCTCCACGAGGCTCAGCGGCGGCGCTGACCCTGTCAGCTCAGGAGCCGGCGAGGCTGGCGGCGACGGCGAGCTCGTCGACGAGGTCGTTCATCTCGTCACCGGAGTGTCCCTTCACCCACTGGAAGGCGATGTCTTCGCGCTCTCTGACCGCGCGGACGAGCGGCTCCCACAGGTCACGGTTGGCGACCGGCTTCTTCTGCGAGTTGGTCCAGCCGCGCGCCAGCCACCCGGCCCACCACTGGTCGCGGAAGCAGTTGACGACGTACGTCGAGTCGCTCACGACGACCAGCGGGCCCGGGATGGCCGTGACGGCTTCGAGTGCGGCACGGACCTCCATGCGCTGGTTCGTGCTCGGTCTCTCGGACCCCGACGCGAACCGTTGCCGGTCGATCGCCCACGCCCAGCCTCCGGGTCCGGGGTTCCCTGAGCAGGCGCCGTCCGTGTAGACGAAGGTCGCCCCGTCCGGGATCGTCATGGGCGCCTTGGGAGTCCGAGGCTTGGCCGCCTTGGCCGCCTTGGCCGCCTTGGCCGACGTGGCGCGGGCCGGCGGGGCCGCCGTCGTCCGACTCGGCGACAATCCGGGAAGGGCCAGCTCCGCGCCGCAGTCCGCGTGCGCCCACGTGGTGGCGTCACGGCCGGCGCTGACGATCTCATCGCCGGGTGCGATGGACGCTTGGCACTGGGCACAGCGACCCGGGTACTTGGCCAGCACGGCTCTCCTCGTGGCTCGGTCGACGTGGGGCGCCGACGGCATACGCCGGCTCCTCCCTTCTGCGGCTCCGAGCGTACTGACGACGGCGGACACCACCGCACCGCCGTCCTCCGCGCCCCTCGGATATGACCCCTCAGAAGAAAGTCGGCGCGGGCTGCATCCGGAGGCATCCCTCGTGCGGAAGAACCGACGGATGGGTGACACGCACCCACCAACAGAAAGGGATGTCTCATGAAGCGCATTCTCGCCACGGGGTCCATCGCCATTCTCGCCCTGGTCGGCTTCGCCGGCAGCGCCTCCGCAGCACCGTCCGCGTCGGCGTGCTTCGGTCAGGTGCACAAGACGGTGAACAGCGGCGGGGTCCCCGGATTCGAGAACGTGGGGCAGCTCGTTCAGGCCGTCGGCGGGGGCCAGGCCAAGAACGCAGTCGCGGAGTCTCTCTGCTGAGAGGCCGGCTCCTCACCAGGTGAATGACAGCGGCGGCTCGGATCCTGACTCCCTCGGACCCGAGCCGCCGCTGCGCGCGTGTCCGGCGTGAGCACGCTCGGGGTTTCGCGCCGGATCGGTGATTGGATCGAGGCATGCGCATCTTCTTCACGGGCGGCAGCGGCAAGGCCGGCAAGCACGTCTCGACGTTCCTCGCCGAGCAGGGGCACCAGGTCACGAACGCCGACCTCGTGCCGCTACGGCATACGGCCGTCGACGACCTCAAGGTCGACCTGACGGACGCCGGCGAGGTCTACTCGGCGCTCGCGGGTCTGGCGCGCTTCGACGAGCTCGACCTGCCGGCCAAGCCGGCCTACGACGCCGTCGTGCACTTCGCTGCCGTGCCGGCGATCCTGCTCACGTCGGAGGCGAAGACGTACGCGACGAACGTGCTCAGCACGTACAACGTCCTCGAGGCCGCGACGCGGCTCGGCGTGCGCAAGGTGATCTTCGCGTCGTCGGAGACGACGTACGGCGTGTGCTTCGCGCAGGGTGAGCGGCGGCCGCTCTACGTGCCGGTCGACGAGGAGCACCCGACGGTGCCGGAGGACTCCTACGCGATGTCGAAGGTGGCCAACGAGGTGACGGCGCGCTCCTTCCAGACCCGCACCGGCTTCGACGTCTACGGCCTGCGCATCAACAACGTCATCGAGCCGCACGAGTACGCCGAGATGTTCCCGCCGTTCCTGACCGACCCGGCGCTGCGGCGGCGCAACATCTTCGCCTACATCGACACCCGCGACCTCGGCCAGATGGTGCAGCGCTGCCTCGAGGTCGACGGGCTGGGCTACGAGGTCTTCAACGTCGCGAACGCCGACATGTCCGTCGCCGCGACGACCGACGAGGTGCGCGAGCGCTTCTACGACGGGGTGGAGCTGCGGCGGCCGATGGGGCGCAACGAGACCTTCTACTCCATCGACAAGGCGCGCGACCTGCTCGGCTACTCGCCGCAGCATTCGTGGCGCGACGTCCTGGACGACCCGAACGCGTCGTGAAGGCCGTCGTCTACGACGACTACGGGCGTATGCCGGAGCTGCGGGACGTGCCGGAGCCCGAGTGTCCGTCGGGCGGGGTCGTGATCGCCGTCAAGGCGACGGGCGTATGCCGTTCGGACTGGCACGCGTGGAAGGGGCACGACCCCGTGTCGTTGCCTCACACGCCCGGTCACGAGCTGGCCGGTGTCGTGGCCTCGGTCGGGTCTGGCGTGCGTGACTGGGCGGTCGGTGACCGCGTGACGGTGCCGTTCGTGTGCGGGTGCGGCCTTTGCTCGTGGTGCCTGGCCGGCGAGGCGCAGGTGTGCCCCGACCAGACGCAGCCCGGGTTCACGGGGCCCGGGTCGTTCGCCGAGCTCGTGGCGATCCACGGCGCCGACACGAACCTCGTGCGGCTGCCGGCCTCGGTCGACTTCGTGACGGCGGCGTCGCTGGGGTGCCGCTTCGCGACGGCGTTTCGGGCGCTGACGACGCACGGGCGGCTTGGTTCTGGTGAGTGGCTGGCGGTGCACGGGTGCGGCGGGGTCGGCCTCTCGGCGGTAATGATCGGGGTGGCGCTCGGTGCGCGGGTGGTCGCCGTCGACGTGAATCCGGCTGCGCTGGAACGGGCTTCGTCGCTGGGTGCTACGGCAGTCGTCGATGGTGGGGCTGTCGAAGACGTGGCCGCGGCGATCCGGGAGGTCACGGGTGGCGGTGCGCACGTCTCCATCGACGCGTTCGGTTCGCCCGAGCTGGCCGTGGCGTCGGTGCGCAGCCTGCGACGGCGTGGTCGCCACGTGCAGGCGGGCCTGCTACTCGGTGCTAACGCGACCCCGCCGCTCCCGATGGACCTCGTCATCTCCCAGGAGCTCGAGATCTACGGCTCACACGGCATGCCGGCTCGCGACTACCCCGCGATGCTCGCTCTGATCGACGGCGGCACCCTCCGCCCCGCCGACCTCGTCGGCCAGGTCATCCGCCTCGAAGTCGCCGGTGCGGCCCTGGCCACATCGGATCAGGCCTCAGCCGCCGGGATGACCGTCGTGAGCCTTGGCGACAGCCACCCCGGGGAGCGCTAGGGCCGTGGACGTTCGGGTCGGGCTGTGTGGGTGGACCGTGTCGCAGGCGTCGTACGTGCGGCGCTTTCCGGTCGTCGAGGTGCAGAACACCTTCTACGACCCGCCGTCGGACGCCGTGCTGACCCGTTGGCGCAGTCAGGTCCCGGCCGACTTCGAGTTCACGATGAAGGCGTGGCAGATCGTCACACATGAGTCCAACAGCCCCACCTACCGGCGCCTGAAACAGCCTCTGCCAGAGAGCGCTCATGGACAGGTGGGAGGTTTCCGGACGACGCCCGAGGTCCTTGCCGGGTGGAAGCGGACTCTCGAGTGCGCCCGCATCCTGCGGGCGACCGCTGTGCTGCTCCAGTGCCCGAAGAGCTTCCGCCCGACAGCCGAGAACGTGCGGCGGCTGCGTGACTTCCTGTCGCAGGTGGAGCGTCCGGCCGGTCGGCTGCTGTGGGAGCCTCGCGGCGAGTGGCCCACTAAGCTGCTCGAGGAGCTCTGCGGCGAGCTGGACCTGGTGCACGTCGTCGACCCCATGCAGACCGAGACGGTGACACCGGAGCAGACCTACTACCGACTGCACGGCACGACGGGCTCGCGCCACGTCCACACGGATGACGAACTCCGCCGGCTGCGGGACCTGGTCGACGGCCGCCCGAGGCCTTACGTCATGTTCAACAACCTGCCCCGCACCGGCGACGCAGAGCGATTCCTCGCCCTCCTCTCTGGCGAAGGTGCCTGAAAGTGCGATCCAAGAGGCAGACGCCTATTCGCGGCGGATAGACGCAGCCAGCATCCCCGGCCAGGCCCACGCATGCACCACGATGCGGGACGACCGAGCCCGTAAGTAGCTCGACCAACAGCCCGACTGCATCCTCTCCGCGACCAAAGCCCACCGGTACTTGAACGGAGGGCCACACGGCGCGTCCAGTTACCCGACAGCGCGACTCGGTTCGCCCCTTCCGGAAGTAGACCGTCCTCTTTGCTGGGTACCTTGCCGGCATAGCTCATGAGAGGACCAGAAGGATGAAGATCATCAGGCAGGTCACGGTCTTTGATGCGGCCGACGTCGACGCCGAAGGCGCATTCTGGGCTGGCCTCGTCGGCGGGCACGTATTCGGAGACGAGCAGTTCCAGTGCGTCATCGACGAGGCCGGAAACTGGAGAATCGGCGTCCAGCACGCCCCGAACCATGTCCCACCCCATTGGCCTGACGGGTCCCCACAGCAGGTGCATCTCGACCTGCACGTGGAGGACGCAACTCAGGCTCATGAGCGGGCCATGATGCTCGGAGCTCGCTTGCTCAAGAAGGCTCCTGACCTTACGAGCGAGGAGGGCCACCAGGTCTATGCAGACCCGGCGGGTCACCCGTTCTGCATCGGATGGGGTCATCCCTCACAAGAGGCAATCGCGGCTTTCGTCGCACAGAGACTCGAGTGATCGACGCAAGCGGAGCTGCCGCGGACGGGAAGTCACCTCGCGGCGGATAGACGCACCCCAAGTCTTGTCTGACATCTGCCGAAAGAACGATTGTCAGTCCTGGCCTCTACGGTCGGGCCGTCACTCGTCGATGGAGGCACCATGGCAAGGAAGGGGCGCGGCGCAGCGGCCGTGAACGAGCCTGACTTGTTCTCATCCGCGCCGGAGCCGCAGCTAAGTTTGCTGTTGGGTCGCATGCGCTGGCCTGACCCGACGCTCTTCCCGGTGAACCACTTTGGGAGTCGCGTGCGGGATCAGGTTTGGCGCGACCTGGTTTCCTCGCAGTCGCCTTTGGTGCTGGCGGGATTCGCATCGATCACCAAGATCATCGAGCTTGTTGCGGCTCTGGGTCACAAGCCGGAACCGCGCTCGGTACGGATTCTGCTCGGAACAGAGCCGTTTGCCACCGAACGTGTGTCTTTCGGCTCATCGGCGAAGGCGTTTACCGACGACGTCCGCGCCTACTGGATGGAGCAACACGGCGTCTCGCTGCTCCTTTCGGCGAAGATCGTGCACGCCATCGAAGCCCTCGATGCTGGCTGGTTCGAAGTGCGCTTCGTCCCCGGGCGCACGCGCCTGCACGCGAAGATCTACGTGGGCGACTCCGCAGCCACCGTGGGTTCTAGCAACTTCACGGAGGCGGGTCTCAGCTCTCAATTCGAAGCCAACGTGCGGCACCACCGGACCACGGACCGGGACGGCTACGATCGCGCCCGCCAGGCGGCCGAGAACTTCTGGTCCGTGGGCGAAGACTGGGCCGACGAGCTCCGGACGCTGTTGCGGGACATGCTGCAATTCGTGTCGTGGCAAGAGGCACTCGCTCGAGCATGCGCGGACCTACTTGAGGGTCAGTGGGCTGCCGGCTACTTGGGTTCAACGGCGGGCATTTCACGGTTGTGGCCGAGCCAGGTCGCCGGGATCGCAGAGGCGTTGTGGGTCGTCGACAACGTGGGCAGTGTGCTCGTCGCGGACGCGACAGGGTCACGCAAGACGCGAATGGGCGCCCACCTAGCCAGAGCCGTGCGGGACCGGCTGTGGAGCACCGGACGGGTCCGCGGCGATCTGACGGTCTTGGTGTGCCCTCCGGCAGTCGAAGAGCAATGGCGCCGCGAGGCGGTGTCCTGCGGTTTGACCGTCAACACGGTGTCGCACGGCCTGCTAAGCCGCGAGTCCAAACAGGGACCGCGTGTTGAAGAAGACGCCGTCGCTGCCGCGCAGATTCTCGCGATTGACGAAGCGCACAACTTCTTGGCCCTCAGTTCCAACCGCACTCATCACGTGCGGGGATCATCGGCCGATCACGTCCTGATGTTCACGGCAACCCCGATCAACCGTAGCGCGCAAGACCTGCTGTCCCTTGTGGATCAGCTCGGGGCCGACAACTTCGCCGACGAAACCCTGACGATCCTGGATCGGCTGCATCGGTCCGCGGCTGACTGGAGCCTGACCGAGGAGGAACGATCCCTGCTCCGGGCCGAGATTCAACGCTTCACCGTGCGTCGCACCAAAAGCATGCTCAACCAGCTCGTCGACGCTGAACCGCAGGCGTACAGGCATCCGGTCACCGGACGCATCTGTCGCTATCCAACGCACGTCAGCGCCTCCTACGCCACCGGCGAGGGCGAGGATGAATGCGCTATCGCTAAGCAGATCAAACAGGTAGCTGCCGCTCTGACCGGCGTTGCACGCATCGGCAAGATGATCAGCCTGCCCGACGGATTGCGTAGGACCTACACCGAAGCGCAGTGGCTCGACAGCCGGGTCGGAGCCGCTCGAGGGCTGGCTGCCTACCAAGTACGTGCCGCGATGCGCTCATCCCAAGCGGCCCTGTTAGAGCACATCGTCGGGACCGAGCAGGCTGTCACGCGCCTGGGGATCGTCGGGCTGGTTAAGCCACAACCCACCGGCAACATGCTCGCCAAAGTGACGGCGGCCATGGACGCCGGGCCACCTCCGATCGAGCTCACCTGCCCCATCCCGGACTGGCTCACCGACCCTCAAGCATGGCGCTCAGCCTGCAACGAGGAGCTTGAGCGCTACTGCGAGCTCGAACGACTCGCCCACGAGCTGGGGAGCCGGCGGGAGAAGAGGAAGGCCGACTTCGTTGCCGACCTCGCGAGCCGTCACGACAGAGTTCTCGCATTCGACCACCACCCGATCACGCTGGCCGTGATCCGGGAACACATCGGAGACGTCGAGGCACAGGTCGTCGTCGCTACGGGTGGCGCTACCAGCGAACGCAAGGCGGTGCGACGCATCTTCGCCGCCGACTCCACGGCGCGCGGAATCGCGCTGTGCTCCGACGCCATGAACGAAGGAATCAACCTTCAGGGGGGCTCCGCGGTCGTGCAGTTCGACATGCCAACGACTCTGCGAGTAGCAGAGCAGCGGGTCGGCCGAGTCGACCGCATGGACAGCCCCCACGACCGCATCGAAGTGTATTGGCCTGCAGACTCGCCGGCCTTCGCCACACGCGCTGATGACCTTTTGGCCGCCCGCAATCAAGAGAGCGCCTCGCTCTTAGGTTCAAACTTGCCCATCCCGGCGGCACCCGGAGCGCTCGTCCGCCCCATGGACTTCGCCGCCATCGCGGAAGCGAACCGCGATCAATGGGATGGGCTTCAAGATGCGCTCGAGCCCGTGCGAGCACTGGTGACGGGTCCGACGGCGCTCATCGACGTTCAAACCTACGCGGCGCACCGTGACACCCGCCAGCGCGTACTCGCGCGGATCAGCCCGATACGCACACCCACCGCATGGACCTTCCTCGCAATCCGTGGTGGAGCCACCGGGGCCCCGCGCTGGCTTCTCCTCGAAGACGGACACTCGAAGCCCGTCACTGGGCTCAACCACGTCTCCGACCGCCTTCGGGAGCTCCTAGCCGACAACCCGCGCGGTGCTGAGTTCGACGACCGCTGCGAGGACCTGCTCAGCCGCTTGCTCGCACGAGCCGAGCGAGCGGAGGTGGGGCTCCTCCCTCGCAGGCACCAACGCGCTCTCGACCAGATGCACCGGATGACGCGACGCTGGGCTGGGCTTGCGCGTGCGCAAGGCCGAGCCGACGAAGCGGAACGCTGGGAGCATCTCGCGGCGCTGGCGGCGGGTGACTCTGAGACAGGTCGTGTGGACCTTCACCAGGCCGCCGACCTGTGGCTGAACTGCGTCAAGCCAACAATCATGGCAACGAGGAATTCGCGCAGGCGCAGCCCGTATAGCCGCCTGAAGGACATCGAACCAACACTCGAACGTGTCCCTCTGGAGCTGGCCGCCATCGAGGAAGGCATGACTCGCCTAACCGTCGTCGAGCCGCTAGCCCAGCGAGTGGCGGCCTGCATCCTCGGAGTACCTGGATAGTGGCAGCAGACCGGCCTGATCCGCCCAGTACCCACTGGCCGTCAGCCGCTGGTTTGGCGGCGGAAGGATGCAGGCGAGTGGGCTGCTGTCAGGCGCGGGTCGTCCGGCGAGGACGCGCCGACTCACTATGCTCACCACGGCTAGCCTTTGTGCGTGACAGTCGAGGCGTACTTGAACGGGACCGGAGTCGGTGCCTACCCGAACCTTCTCGTGCCCGACCTCACGGGTGGACACGTATCGCCGGTGGACGTCGTGATCCTCCTTGAGTCTCCTCATGTCGACGAGCTGCACGCGAAGCACCCCCTGGCCGGACGCGCCGGAAGGGACGCCCTCGCATTCTTGGCGGGGACTTACTCGGACAGATCTCTCGGACAGGAAGTTGCCCACCGACAGAAGCGCGGCGATTTCCGTGTGGCAATCGTCAACGTCAGCCAGGCTCCACTGCAGCGCCAAGCCATCACGACGGCAACTCCGCTGGATGACAAGCAATGGACTCAAGTCGAGGGTCTACGCCGATCGCGTGCAAGGGAGATCTGGAAACTGAGAGCGCCTCGAAGGCAGCTGGCTGAGCTCCTCCTTCAGGACCTCGAGCGCCGCATCGCTTTGATGGCCATCGGCCCTGCGACGACGGTGGCGGCAGCGGGGAGGTTCGCCCAGATGTTCTGGCGTTCGCTCCCGTCAGCGCCGGTGTGCGCGCTGCTCGAAGTGCCGCATCCGGCCCGTCGGCAGTGGGCACGAGCCACCGGAATTGATGCTGACCGTCTTGGGCTACTCAGCGAGCGTTTTCACGTCGCCTCAGCCCCGCTCGCCGAGTGATCCGCAGCTCGATCCGGCGAGGGGACGACCGATTGCGACTCTTGGCCGATCACGACACGCCGCCATCTACCGGGCCGACCGGCACGCGGCAGAAGGACACTGCCGCTTCCCGGCGGGCAGACTGACGAGCCCACCGAAGGGCCCACCGACGTCGCAGTCGCTGAGTGCAGTGGGTGCCCTCGCGCAACCTTCATGCCTCTCTTAAGCGCTCAGGAGTCACTCGACGGCCCGGCCCAGCATGACCCGCTGCGAGGGGGGCGAGTCGCCCCAACTCCAGCATCGCGCCCCTTCGAACTGCGTCCATTCTGCTGCATGGCGGCCGTCCCGCGGGCATCATGGCGGGCATGTGCGCTGCTCTGCATGTCGAAGTTCCTCAGGCGTTGGCAATCCTAGATCCACCGCGCGACGTCGTCCGGGCTCTTCACATCGGAGAGCTGATGGTCCTTGGAGGTCTAAGCGAGGACGAAGGCCAATCCTTTGGGATCACCGATTTCCGCGTGACCGAACTGATCGAGGGCACGGAGTCCTTCACTCCGGAAGAACGACCGCTGGTTACGGCCATGTGGCACTCGAGCAAGGT
Organism: Terracoccus sp. 273MFTsu3.1; assembly: GCF_000383675.1. GTDB lineage: Bacteria > Actinomycetota > Actinomycetes > Actinomycetales > Dermatophilaceae > Terrabacter. Next base: position 30,591 of record NZ_KB911822.1, read on the forward strand.
TGGCGGAATCGAGTGGCTGCAGTCAATGAACACCCTTCTCGAACCGATCGACGAGCCCTGGCGAGCGGCGCTCGCCGTCGTCTGGGCCGTGCGCAACCAGTTCCTGCCCGGGCCGGGTCCAGACTCCGGTGGCACCGGCACAAGAGCAAATACACTGCTGTACCTGTCCGGGATGGACATGTCGTGCTCCGACATTCAGGCGTACTACCGGGCGTTGGCCGACGACATTGCTGAAGGCAAAGTCTCGACAATGGAGAACTTGGCCTTTGTCGTGGGCAGCGCCGCTGCGGGAGCAACGGTGGGCTTCTTCACGATGGGTGGCGGCATCGGGGCAACAGCCAAAGCGGTGGGATGGCTGGGAGGCAAGTTCACTGAAACCGACGACTGGGTTCTGGATTTGTCCCTCAGTTTCCTAGTAGCAAACATATTCGCTGAAGTGGACCCGGGTCGCGTTCGAGCAGTCGCCGAAGCGTTCTATCGGAACGCAGGTGAGATGAGCCGCAGTGAACCAAACAGCGCTCAGGGGCGTCGGATTCGAATGTTGTTGGCCGCCTATAAGGAACTGACGCTGGACGCGCAGGGGCCCGACGAAGCGGCGACTCTCATGGTTCCAAACCTTGTCGGGATGCGGCTCGGTGATGCGAAGAACGCGCTGCGAGCCCTAGGGATCAACGAGATGCGCTTGGTAGACGCAGTGGGGGCAGACGGTCAGGAGCGCGGGACCATGATGGAGAACAGGTGGGTTGTCCGCGCTCAGCTTCCCGCACCAGGAACTGCGAGGGACGCTCGGGTCACTCTGGCTTATTCGCGACCGGGGGAAAGGATTGTCGCGCACCTGCTCCAGGATCGCCTCCAGACCGCCGCGCGCGCTTGATTGTGGTCTTCTGTGCGCATGGGCGGTCCAATCGCGGCGGTAAGACGCGCCCCCAAGGTCGCCGGCAGAGACATGGTGAGTTGAGTCGCCGGGCCGTGCGGGTGGGACGCCCGCCCCCCGACTGTCCAGCGCACGCGGGGCAAACGACTCTCTGCCGTGTCGGGGTGGTTCGGACGGCCAACTACTGATTCCGGAACCGCACTAAGTCGCTGCGGAGGCGACTAAGTTCGGACGCGAGCTCGCGACATCTTTCCTCTGTAGTGATGAGAACTCGGACGCGTTGGTACTGCCCAGTCTCAACCCAGACATCGAAACGATCGACCTCGTCGATTTGAATCTGTCCCACTTCGGACAAGCGGCACGTAAATAGGGGAGCCTCCGTGATTACGATCGGGATCGCCGCCGTCACAGGCGTAGTCCCTTCCGGGTCGTCAGCAAAGGATCCGTTCAGCGTGGAGCGACCGCGGGCGAAGCTCACTGCTTGACGCGCTGCGTCCATCACAGAGTTCACGCTGTCCTTACCCATCGCTGACAGGGCGTGCGTAGGCATTTCCACACTTCTGAGAACACCGCTATTGCTGATTGCTGCGGCCAAAGCGTTCAAGTCGTCCTTGGGCCAGGCGCCCCCGATGGAGGCTAGTTCGTCAGGCAGGTCGGGCCTCACCCATACGTCATCGAAGAAAGCTACCCAGGGATAGCCTTTGCCGGACTTGCACTCGATGGTTGCCTCGACCGTGATTGATAGCCCGTCCGCGATCCAGTGGTACCCGGCAAGTACGTCGCCCTCACGCGTCGTACTTGGAGTGTTTGGATCCTGGAATGGCATCGACTGACGCACGTACTTTGCGCCCCCTTGCTTTGTGAAGGCTCGAGCGACTCGAAGTTCGAGTGCCCGGCCGCTGTCCTCCACCCACTGGAGCAACTTCTCTGTCAGGTCTTCAGGCATGGGCTAAGCCTGCACGTCGGGCGGGTGATCGATGAGGCGACCCACCGTTGGCTACGCCCGACCCGCACGCGGTAGAGATCCGGAAGTGTCCCTGAGGCGGCGGAGTGACGCAACACATTGGCATTCACGCGCGCGGCGTCTATGTCACCAACGATGGGCGATCAGGCTTCGCGCTCGGGGATCTGCGCCTCCGTTAAGGCGCAGCCGCGGCCAGTGCCAGTGCACATGGCACGGACCACGGTCCACCGCACAGGTTCCGCGAGCTGGTCAACCATGATCGGGTGGTCGATCACCGTGAGCGCCCCAGCGCAGCTCGGGCACTCCAATTCCCGTATTTCGTCTCGCATGGCGCCACTCTGCCACGCAATCGAGATTGAGCCCGCCAACTTGCTCTGCAGTTTTCGGGACCCGGGACGCGCGTGGGGTGTTCTTGGCGCCCAGCCACTGATCTCGTCGAGATCATCAAACCCCATGGTCAATCTCGGCTGACTACTCAGGCCCAAGATGGGATCCCACTGAAACGGCACACCGGGTGATGAGCCGCCACCACGTGCGGGGTGAGTGGCGGGCCGTTCGATCGGCGCCGGCATGACGCACCTTGCGACCGTTGTTGAGTGAGACCTCGACGTGTCCATCCGCCCTGAACCACAGGGGCATCAGGCGACGTCGTTCCCGGAATCTCAGGCGGACCGCCGCGCGTCACGATGCCTACATTTGGCCGCGGATCCAGGGGAATAATTGTGGTGCACCGTTCGAGTATCGCATCATGTGCATGGCGACATGGCCGGGCAGCAGTGCTCGATCAATCATCCTGATCGCGTCGTGTGGAAAATTCGCTCCGAAGACAATATGGGTGAGCGCCGCTTCTATTTCGATGTAAGCGTCATCATGCTCCGTATCGAGGAGTAGGAGTCGATACTCATTTTCGGGGCTCCAGTCTCTGTACTTGCGGAAGAAGAGGGAGTTGGCTCTTGCGGCCGCGTGATCAAGAGCGGCTCTCTCGATCCCAACACTGAGGGCAGAGGTTGCCAGGGTGAAGGGCATGTCTCCTGGGGCCGAGTCGCTGTAACGTACGGGGGCATGGAGCAGGGTTCCGCGCTCCCCAAGGCATGTTTTAAACGATTCGATGAGCTTGATGCGATCGAATCCTAAACATACGCCCGAATGACCTTGCGCATATCTATCCCACATGCTCGGATGTGCATACCCGGGTCCAAACTGCCAGTTGATGCTGTCCGGATCGTAATCAGGGTCATCTTGAGTCAAGCAGAGAATCTTGACCCCACTTCGCATCGCGCGGTTCAACTGAGCAACAATTTCGAAGAAGTCGAACTTCGCCTCGGACGCGACTTCCGCATCGTCCGAGAGCGACAAGCTCCAGTCCATGCTCTCGCGCGGGTCGTTGAGTCGTGCCAACTCGGAAAGCCGAAGCCTCCTTGAAGGCAAAATGTATGCAAGAAAGGCCGACTGCGTTGTGTAGTGAAACAGCGTTCGTTGAGGCTCAATTGGCACAGAGCCAACCCTACCTTGCGTCACCGCGAAACCAAGGCGGAAGCTTGGACGAGGGCCCTGGCGGTGCTTAAGCCCTATATCTCGGCCATACGGCCACTTCATCCCCCCGGCACGAAGGAGCCTCGGCTATCAACGACTGCTGTGCAGACTGGCCCCGCATCGCCAAGGTGGCTGCGCCCAGAAATCCATTCTGTACCGGTTCGGATTCGGCCGTGCGCTTCGCAAGGCCACCCCGAGGAGGCCGCAGACCCCGGGATGTCGGTAGTGAAGTCGGGGCGGTTCCAGGCGCTCGACGTGCACTTCCCGCCCTCCGCGCGGACAGAACCGCACTCAGATGACTGCGGGTGAAGGAAGGGCGAGGCTGTGGGCTTGGCCCGGATCGCGGCGGTGTGACGCGGGGCGCCACTCCCATGCCTGTCCTTTGGATCACTGGCTTCGGGCGAATGAGGCGTTGGCACGATCGACAGCAGGCGGGCTCGGGCGCAAGGCGATCCTGGGGCAGCTAAGCGCCCTCGACGCGCCGATTCGGGTACAAGCATGACGACCACTCTCGGCGCATACTCAACCCTGTGGGCGATGAACCGTCTGCCGGAAGGAAGGCTGCAGAGGATGGCAGCCTCGCGACGCTGTCGCAATTCGTCGCGAAGATTCTGGAGCAACTCAGTCTGAGCGCCTGGCTGCCTGCGGCCGTCTTCGCCTCTACCTTCACGGTGGAGTATCAGTTTCGTTATCCAGAGGTGCACGAGCTTGGCGATGCGCTGTCGCGAATTACGAGAGATGTGGGCGCCTTCCTTCTTCTCGTAATCCCGGTCATGGTCTTGACCACGATGATTACGCAAGCCTTTTCATACGGCTCAATTCGCGTACTAGAAGGATACTGGATAAGGCCGAGTCCACTGCGGTTCGTTCGCAGTACTCAAGTTAAGCGCCAAGCTGCGAGATTCGCTAGGCTTCAGGAGCAACGCAAGGAAGCTGGGGTTCGCGCTTTCGCTTGGGCGCGTCCAATTCTATTGCGCAAGAACGTGCCGATCGAGGTCATCAATAACCTGGAACTCGAGGCGGCCTCCGGTAGGAGGACCCCGCTAGATGAGGGACCAATCAAGGACACGTACGGACAAATTCGGTGGTGGAGCTACTGCCGGCCGTGGGAAGTTGTCAAGGTCGAGCAACTCGATATTCAGCTGGCTGACTATACCGCCGCCTCGGCTCGAAAGCTTCCGACACGACTCGGCAATGTCCAAAGACGCTATGAAGATTCCTTGCAAAATCCAGGGAGCGATCTTCGCACTTTTGTCATGCGGAACAAACAGTTGGTCTCAGCATCCGTTCAGCTGCAACATGATCAATTTCGTGCGCGACTTGACATGTATTGCACTCTTGTATTTGTCTCGATTGCGTGCGTCGGAACTACGCTCGCATTGCTGGCGACAAAGGTGTCGGGTTGGACGCTTGCTGTAGTTTGTGCGGCGTTCGCACTGTTTGGCTGGATCGCTTACCTCTCGGCAATCGCTAGCGCGCATGGTTACGGGGCCACGCTCCAGGTTATGGACGACGCAGCGGGCCAGCCCAAGGCGCTCTAGTGGCTAAGGGGCGGCGAAGCCGCGAGGGGGACATAAGTCACTTGATCGTCGTCGCAGAACGGCGCCTTGGACGCAGTTGCCCTCGCCTTACACATCGGGCATTGCCAGACGGTTCCCTCTGGTCCCTTGCCCTCGCCGGCAAGTCGGTCGTCCCCCACGCAATGGATGATCCTCGCCCCCCCGTCGTGGGTCAACAGGGACAGGGGATTGGGCAGAGTCTCCTCATCCGTTGGGGCGAGCCTGCGGCACAAGTTTGCGTCGAAGGTTCTGATGGGAGTCGGACAGACCGCTTGTAGGGCCAGCTTGCCTACCTCGTCAGCGCAAACCCTTGTGCCAGGGCCTGAAGGGGCGGAATGACGCATCACATCTAAGGTGTCCAGACGAAAGCGATCTGTTGCGGCGCAAGTGGCTCGGGTAGCTCGTTATGGCGGTTGGCATCTGCACGGCCATGTAAAGGGAGGCCAGACGCAGGCTTGGTGTCGCCGCACACGACTGGCACAGCATTCCCCTTCCTGCCTGCAATTCGCGTTCAACCTCCGCGCCGTCAAGCCGGGACGCTCACTGCGCGACTCACCTCGTCGATCCATCGGGGCATCTGGTCTATCAGTTCCTGAGCAGGCGGAAGCTGCTTCATTGCGAAAGCGTCCTTTAGAGCCTGATCGGTTCTGCGCTCATCCGACATGGCCGCCCAGTGTTCCTTGAGTTTCGAGCGCTCAGGAAGACGGCTGATCATGCCCCAGCCCTCATCGGTGCCAATATCAAGGTCTTCCCCCGTGTAGAGGGGCGCCACGATCAAGGAGTGGAGTGCCACCAAGCCGCCGTCACGAGTAACAAGCGCTGTCGGCTGGGGTCCGGGTCCAGGCTTACCTCGGCTGATCGTTTCTCTGTAGCTGCGCAGCATCTTGAGGTCAAAGGTGACGTTCCGGGACACTCGCCCGACGCCATGCTTGGCCCACTCGCTTCGCTTCAGCAACGCGGTTTCATGGATGCGTTTCTCTGCGATGACCTGTTCTGCGCCGCCGAAGAAGACGTATTGGGCGAGCATCTTGACTTCGGCACTGGCTCCAACACCCCGCAACGCCCGGAGGTCCCGCCACTCCTCGGCTAGGGCACTGCGCACCTTGACAGACTTGGTAGCGGCGGCGCGATCAAGGAATGGAAGGAGCAGGAGCACAGAAGCCCAGTCGCCCACAAACTCAGGAAGGTAGTCGAAGTCGACTCGTCGAAGCTCCCCCCGGATATTGGCGAGGCGTTGCTTATCGACCGGCACTGGCCGCCCTACCGCAGCCCGGCCACGACGATCTCGGAACGTGCTCCTGTCCCACATGGCAATAGCCGCGACTTGGGAGAGGTACTCGGCCGCCTCGTCCGCGACGGGCCCCCCCTCGCCATGCCTCCAAGAAAGCTCGAGGAGGGCCGGAGAAGTAAGGGGCAAGCACCACTGGTCGCCGATCGCTCCCCGCCCCTTGCGTACGACCTCACGAATCCATTCCCAGAGCTCGGCGACCTCTGCCGGGTTTCTAGAGTCGCCGCGGAACCAAGTTCGGGTATCGATAAGGACGTTGCTGTCCAAAACAACACGAGTGCAGTCGGAGGGCCTCACCTCCGGAGGTGTCTGCACCCAGTAGGGACCAATGCGGACAGCATTCGCGACCTGCGCGTCGCTGATCGGACTCATGGGTGCATCAAAGCAGATGACTCCTGCATCGCCGAAGACCTATGCAATGACCGTCGCGTCACAGGAACCCTCGCTCGCATGTGCCGCGCGGTTGGCGCAGTCCAGTCCCGGTGGATCTATCTCATCGCGCCGCTATCGATTTGGGCGCCCTCGAGCCCCTTTGGCGTTGGGTGCTCAGTGGCTTGCTGGCCACGTATCGGCCGCTCGTAGGAGCAATCGCGGCGGTGTGACGCTCCCTTCTGTGGAGCGCAGATCTAAACGCTGAAGGGTCTAAGTCCTACAGCGGATGAAAGCTAGGCACCTCGTTCGCCGGTCTGAAAGGCGACCATGAACTGGTCGTGGAGGTCACGAAGCGTGTCAGCGGCGCCGGGCGCGAGGACGATGTTGGGTGCTCGGTCGATGACCGCGTATGCGAGGGCGACCTTGCCGATCGCGGCGCCGTTGTCGTCCGCCCACTTGTTGATCGACCATCCTGCTGTTTGGGATGCCTTGAAGATTTTTGCTGTCGGCCGCAATGCGCCACTTGGTAGCAGTCTGGCGATAACGTCCAGCAGGAAGTCTCGGTCGAGCAGATCCTCAATGGAAGTGCCGGGAGGAAGCGACTTCAGTCGGGACTCGGGCACCGCTTGCTTGCGGAGGGTGGCCAGGTAGGCGGAGCCGGGCTTATCGCCGTCGACCAGGTAGATGACCCGCGCGGCGACCTCCTCGACGTCGAGGCCGTGCCCGTGGGCGTGCGAGAGCCCTGGGGCTACTTGGTACGGGACGTCCTCTAAGCCGGTCGCGATGCGAATGAGGGTCGGTAGCAGGATCATTTCGGACGCTCCTTCGCCAAGCACAGCCCAGCGACATCGCGAGAAGGCGGCCGCTCCCGCACCCATCGCGTAGAGCAGTGGACCGAATCCCGGTTCCTGATTCGTCCAAAAGTGTGACTTGATCTCGCTCTTCTCTCCGTGCCGTTCGAGCAGCCGAATGCCGGTCCCGAGGTCGCTTGGCAGACATGCCGGTGAGTGGGTGGTGTGCCAGACTTGGGTTGCGTTGACCTGCTTTAACAGTCCGCCCACCAAGTCGGCCTGTGCGTCCGAGTGCAGGTGCAGCTCGGCCTCGTCAATGAGCAGGATGGGAGGGACGTCGAGGTCCTGCGACCCGAGGAAGACGGCGAGCGTGATGAAGGCTCGCAGACCTTCGCTTCGTTCTTCGATCCTCGTGTAGCGTCGGGTGTCCAGATCGATGACGTGAGTAAGGAGACCTGTTTCGTCGACGTCGATGTTTACCGATATGTTCGACTGATTCCAGGCTTGACCGAAGAAGTCATCCAGTCGTCTATTGCCGGTGTCCAGCTGTGTCCTCTTCTCGCCTGAGTCACCGCTCTGGTGGGCCCGCCACACGGAATCGACGTCGACTCCTGCCACAGCGAGGAGGTTTTCGATCGCGGAAGGCGTCTTCGAACGACTCGAGACATCCACGGGCGTGACGGTCGGCAAGATCCGGTCGTCCTCGCGAAACAGCAGGAATGCCGGGATGCGCTTATGCAACAGCTGGATGCCGGTGTCTCGCGGGTGCGGCTGACGTCCTATCGACGCTGCGGCACGGATCAGGCCCGCGGCCTTCGAGTCTCGCGGTTTCGTACCGCGAGGCGGCGGCTCGTCGAGCCAGACCGCCAAACACTCGGCCGCCTGCTGGTCCGCTGGATCCCAATCGACTTCTGGATCGTCAAGTCGCTCAACGACCCTGGTGATCCAAACCTCGGGGCCCTGCTCCTCCTCGTCTTCGTCCAGCGCAACGCCGGTCTCCTGAATCTGCTTATGGAGCCGTTGCTTGGCGCGGGCCAAGACCGCGGTGGCGGCCGCGAACGGCGCGGGGTCGCGCTTCGGGTCGCGCGGGTCTCTAAACGCAGTGAGGAGTTCTCCGTCGGCCTGTTTCCAAATGCTGATCGTGGTCGGTACCTCTTCAAACCCGAGCGGACTGAGCAGATCGATCTCGGCGTCGCCGAGCACAAACTCTGCGCCGACGACCCAACCCGTCTCTTTCTTGTTGGTCCGTGCCCGATCGAGTTTGTCCAGCGGGGTCTGCTCGTCCTCAGAGAGCCATTCCAGACCTGTCAGCACTGAGGACTTCCCGGATTCGTTCTGCCCGACGAAGGCGAGCAGATAGGGGCTCACATTGCACGACGTCTTCGCCAACCGCTTGTATCCCTCGAAGTGGATTCTGTGGCACCGCAGCCGCTTCCCTGGGGTAACCCCTCGCTGGATAGCCATACGGTTCCCCTGCCTCTCGACAACTACTTCGGCCATCATCATGCATGAACGAGCCGACGCTCACCTGCAGCCACATCGCAGTCCGCCCATCAAGTCGTCAGATCGACGAGCGGCGGAGTAGGGAGCCCGATCGCTAGAGGCCAGGGTGTACAAACGCTCCGTGGCCGAACTGTCCTCCGACGTCGAATGGTCGCCTGCAGACCACCCCTACGCGATTGCCGTTTCAGAGGCGGGTGGTGGCGTCGCGCCGTTCAGCTTGCGATCCGGAGGCTCGACGAGTCAACAGACGAGCGAGTTGGCATGCTGGGTGCCCAGCAGATTGAGGCGCGAAACCTAGTCTTCGCACTTGTTCAACTGCTCGCCGCTGAGGGATTGGAACAGAGAGCACTCGCCGAGCTGGGAGTGGCCACGTCTGTCGGCGACGCACTTGCCAGCGCGCGGGAACGCTACCTTGAGGCTCTGCCAGGGATCCGAGAGATGCGGAACGCGATCACCCATTTCGACGATTGGGCCATGGGCGAAGGGCGCGGTCTTCAGAAGCGTGGCGTGGACGCAGGCGTTTCACGCCGCGATGCTGAAGCTCACTTCTGGGGCCTCGGCTATCACTTGGACATGAGCGTCGTGAGGCTAGGGCCATATACCATCGAGGTGGAGCGCGCCGAGTCAGCGGCGAAGGACCTCGATCGGGCCATCTATGCAGCCGCGCAAGCTGTCGATCGCCACCACAAGGCGACTCCTCCTGATGACTGATGAGGCAGTTCCATTACCGCCCTTACGGAGGAGTCCGCGAACGTGCGGGGCGTTTGGCCGCGGTTTGGCGCACTCGGGCTGGGCCTCGTCGCGCCGGGTTCGGCAGGCGCCCCCAGCCAGCGTGCCGGGGCCACCCCGGCGACGCGATGTGAACTGTGCTGCGCGAGTTCTCACACGCCTCCCCGCGAGCAGACAGGATGGCTCCATGCGCGACATCAGAGACTTCATCAACGTCATGCTCGCCGACGACTAGGCGGTCGCGCGCTCGTGGATGTCGCCGGCCCAAGCCCCCTCGCGGCGCTTTGACGCGGATCTAAGCTCTTCAGGCAGCCGGTTCGGCGGCATGGCTCACCAACCGACGGAGGCCTTCGTTAGGCGTGGCAGCTACCGCGGACAGCGATTCGGCGGCCGCCTTATCCGGCGGCTTCTCTTTGCAGGGCAGGTCCGCCCTGGCCCGCACATTGGGGCAATGGCGAGTCATCTCTTGAGGGCTTCAAGCTGGCTCACCATGTCGTCCATCGGCACCTTCACCACACCCGGCTCGACTGCACTGCGGGGAAGCTCACGATCCGGCGCGATGCTCTCCTTTCGAAGCTCATACAACATGTGCAGGCTCGTCAGCCAACGGAACATTGAGTCGTCGAGCTTCCGCATGTCGGGTAGATCCGCCGCGCTCACAAAACGTTCGATGCGCAGGATCTCATCCATCTTTTTCTCCTCTTCCTCCAGCGCCTCCAGAAGCTCATTGGAGAAGCGGCCGTAGAAGGGTCGCAAATTCGCCCTGTACTTCTCGGCGAGTTTGCCCCAGTGCCGCAGAACCCTTCCCCAATCTCCTGACCATCCGGGCGCGTCGTCGCGGAGACTCCTGGTGCCGCAGAGCTTTGACACGTCCGCGGCGTCAAAGTCAAAACAGTCTTGGCGAGAGCCGCCTGTGTCTTCGCGGATGGCGTCTCTCATCTCTAGACCGAGCGAGATCAGGCGATCGATTCGGGGAGCCATGAGCGCATTGAAGCTCCTACGTTCTCGCTCTGCGGGCACTACTACGACGAGAAGTTGGAAGGCCCAAGCAGTAATCCAGGCGAGTCCCAGGTCGTACAGGACTTCTCCGACTTCGGCCATCCAAGGCAACGGCTCGGGAAGTGCCAGCAGGGTCGTTCGCAATACCACTACCAAGGCTGCGACCGCGGCGCTTAGGTTTATGACACGTTCGTGTTCCACCAATTGCTTACGCACAGTTGTCGATCCTAGCCAGGGTCCTAGCCCTGACAGCGGGCCCACTGCTGAAGCAGCATCCCGGAGTCGCCGACGCGGCGGACGGTCGCCGGTGACGGAGTGCGTGACCGTGAGTGAACGATGGACTTCCACCTTCATGCCACCTCGCGCCGGTCCAGACCAGTGCGAGTCGCGGCCGATTAACGCATGCCTCGAGTTCGGAACGGGACATCGAGCTCATCCGGGTGTCACGCGGCGCGCGGTAATTGCATGCCGTGACTGAGGTGCCTGCCAGAATTGCGGCTGTACCGCCGGAGAGTTTCGCATTCAAGTGTTCACCCCTCGTGCGGCGGTGCAGCGTTCGGAAGCGAGGCTCTGCTTCATGGTGGGTCAACGGGTGGTTTCATGGGCGGCGCAAACGGAAGGAGCCCAGCGTGCGGCTAGGGCAGGTCTCAATCCCCGAGGAGGTCCTAACGGCCCTCGACGATGAGCGGTTGGTCATCTTCACTGGCGCTGGCATCTCGCTGGATGCACCCTCGTCTCTTCCCACGTTCGTGGGGTTGGCGGAGCGCATCGTGGAACGTGTGCAATCCAACCTTGTCCCGAACTCCATTGAGTGGCGAGACCAGGTTGGACACACTGCTCGGCCAGTTGGATGAAGACCCCGAGATCGCGGTCCACGACCTCGCCCGGCTGCTGGTGAACGCACCTGACTCTCGGCCGAACGCCAATCATCAAGCGTTGGTTCGCCTCGCCGCCCGCGGGGTTCCACGCATTGTCACCACCAACTACGACCTTCACCTGTCGACAGTCGCCGACTCGCTTGGTCTTCACCTCGAAACGCATCGTGCGCCCGCCCTGCCACTTGGCCACGACTTCCGCGGACTCGTCTACCTCCACGGCGCCGCAGATGGGCCTTCCGATCGTCTAGTGGTCACGGACCGCGATTTCGGCCACGCGTATCTGCGTCAAGCTTGGGCAACCCGGTTCCTCAGCGAACTGTTCAGCAACTACACCGTGCTCTTCGTGGGCTACAGTCACGGCGATCTTGTGATGCGCTACCTGGGCCTCGCTCTGGGTCGAGACACAGCGCGATACGTACTCACCCATCAGCCGCAGGATCCGATGTGGGCGCGATTGGGCATCAACCCCGTGGGTTACCCAGTCGAAGACGATGACCACAGCGCGCTAACCGAATGCCTGGCCGCATGGGCTGATCTCGCAGAGATGGGCCTTCTAGACCACCGGCAACGTATCCGCAGTCTCCTCGAGACCGCCGCGGAACTCTCGCCCCCGGAACAGTCCTATCTCGAGGCATCGATTCGCCGTCAGGACCGCGTTGACTTCTTCTGCTCCGGCGCCGAGCGCCTCAAATGGCTCTCATGGGCGGCGACCCAGCATGTCTTCCAAGCCTTGTTTAGTGCAGATCAGCCCCACGACGAAGTCCTCCGCAGGCTTGCCCGCTGGTTCGCAAACAACTATGCCGTGTCGACAACAGAGCACAGCGATGCGGCCTGGAACACCCTCACTGGTGCCGGCGGAGAAGTCAGCCTCACACTGTGGCACGCGCTCGCCCAAGCGCTGAGCTCGGCCCAAGATGGCTCTCGACCAGCACACCACCGTCGATGGCTCCGGCTGCTCATGTGGCAGGACCGACCGGAATGTCAGGTCGACTTCCTCGAGTACGCACTGATGGATACCGATCCCGACAACGACCCCGAGATCGCCCTTGAACTCTTTGAGCACCTCATCGAGCCCCGGTTGCTTCCGAAGCGCGGCTACGGGCTATTCGGTCCCACACTCGAAGCAGCCACTCGCGGCTCCGAGCACTGGCTGACCGAAGGCTGGAACAAGGTCATCAGCCAGATGCTTCCGGATCGCGCAACAGACATCCTGGCCCTGGCCGAGGCGTCCATTCGCAAGCACTACACCTTTGAGAACGTCATTGCGGGCAGAACCTTGGACCGCTTCGCATTTCGACGCTCAGCCATCCAGCCGCACGCTCAGGACCAGTATCGCGAACCGTTCGACGCCGTCATCGACGCGGCGCGCGACAGTATCGTGTCGATGGCATCTGATCGGCCCGAAGAAGCTGCCCGCGTGCTTCAACGGTGGTCCGCCAGCCGACAGGCGCTGTACAAACGTCTCGCCTTGCATGCCTACACCGTCTCCGACCTGCTCACGCCCGACCAAAAGCTGGGTCTAGTTGTCGCCGATGACTTACTCCTCGATCGTGAGGTAGCCCAAGAACTGTACGAACTTGTGGGCTCCGCGGCTCCCCAGGCGGGGCGAGAAGCCATCGACTCTTTGGTTCTGGCGCTGCCTCTTGCAGGGCCAGATGACGTCACTCGGTACGCGTGCTTTCAGCTGCTCGCTTGGCTCCATAAGCATGGCGCTAGCTCCGACAGGCTCACCGCGGCAATTGCACAGATGCAAGAGGTCGACCCCACGCTCACGCCCGAGGAACACCCGGGCTTCCGCAGCTGGATGGAAGTCGGGTGGCACGAGAGCGCCCCGCCCATGACCACTGAGGGCTTCCACGCCAAGGTCCTTGACGACCCCAAGGCCGCAACCGCGTACCTCCAGACCTTCGAGCCCTCCGCATACCCGCGTCAGGACCTGCCAAGCCTGGACGACGCCTTGAGCATGCTCGCCGACACAATCCGCATGCATCCGCGCGACGGCCTCGCGCTTTGGCGCCATGTTCAGGAGGCACCGGAACTGCGGGACACGATCATCAGGGCATGGACGTTCGTCGAGGACCCGGACGATCAAGTTCAGGTCATAAACCTGCTCCTTGACCTAGATCTACGTCTTCATTTGAACGCCATGACCCAGTTCTTCATGAACGCTAATCGGGACGCTCCCGAGCGTTGGGTCGGCACGCCGCACACGGAGGAGTTGCTCTGGACCACGTGGGAGGCAACAGCCGCCAACTCCGACGATGACCGGACCGGAGACTGGGTCAGCCGGGTGATTAACAGCCCAGCTGGCTGCCTCATTGACTTCTGGTTCCAGACCTTCTATCAGGCGTGGGCCAAGGAACGCGAAAACTGGACCGGTCTGCGAGAAGACCACAGAGCGTTCCTGGACATGATCCTCAGCGGTACTTCACCGCAACGCCTCCCAGCGCTTACCCAGATCGCGGGACGAATCCATCACCTTTACGACGTCGACCCACAGTGGTGCCGCAGCGCTTTGCTCCCACTCAGTAATTGGGACACCGATCCACGCACAGCGGCGGCTTTCTGGTGGGGCGTGCTTAGCTTCGGCCGATGGAACCTCGAGCTCCTAGACGATGGACTCCTCGACGGCCTTCTGTCGACGATCGCCCGGCTCGATGAGTTCGGCAATGACCAGCGGCAACGGTGGGCGGGCATGCTCGCATCGGTTGCCCTCACCGCCGACCCCACTGCCGAACCTGTCTGGGTAAACCGGCTGACGGCGGCCGCCTCGAGCGAACAACGAACCGCATGGCTTCAGTCCATTAGTGAGCAATTCCGTGAGCTGCCCCTCGAGGCCAGGGGACAAGCATGGCGGATCTGGATCCGCGACTATTGGACCCAACGGAATCGGGCAGACCCTATGGTCCTGACTGCTGGCGAGGCTTCCGAACTCGCCGAATGCGTACCTTGGCTTCCCGCAGCTCAGCTGGAGGAAGCAGTAGCGCTAACCGTGAGGTCGCCTGCGAGGCTAAACGCGCACGCGGACCTTCTCGCAGAACTCCCGGACGACTTCCTCAAGCAACCGCCGGAGGTGCTTTCGACTTTCTTGACCGCCCTTATGGAGCGCACTGTAGAGCCCTTCTACGGCGACTACTACCTGCGGCCCCTGCTCTTCAATCTAGTCAAGCGGGAGGGGAACTGGGACACGCTCCGCGAGGCAGCCTTGCGTTTGGGGATATTGCTCGACTAGAGCGTGGCGCGACCCACGTGCGCACCCCGCGGGCGGGCGTCATCGCGTCAAAGTGGGCGGAATCGGCGTCCAGTTGTGAGGCAATCACTTGGCCGCCCGCGGCCTTTCTGCTCAGAGCCGGTCCCCTGGGTTGCGCATTGCGTCCGGGCGGTCAAGCGAAGGCGTTGACGCAGGCGGCCAATGGGCCGGGGCGCCTACTCGGACCATGTCTGCGCCGTCTCCACAACTGCATGAGGCCGTCGACTAGGGCGTGCGGATGGCCAAGGATACTGCTGGGCGACATTCACTTCTGCCCTCGGCTGGACCAGGGCGGGTCTGCGGGACGTAACGTGTCGAGGTGATGTTCAGTCGCGAACTGCGAGACGCGGTGGCCCGCGGGGAGATCACCGTGACGATCCGCCGGTGGGACCGTCCGCAGGTCAAGGTCGGGGGGCGATACCGGACCGCGGGGGTCGTCGTAGAGGTCGACTCCATGGAGGTCGTGCCCTTCTCTGCCGTGACGGACGAGGACGTGCGCGCATCGGGCGAGACCGACCTCGAGGCGCTGCGTGACCGAGCCGCGCACTCCGGGCCGATCCGCGACGGCACCTTGGTCTACCGGATCGAGTTCCACGTCGTCTGACCGCGACGGGTCGCCACCGCTCCCTGACAGCGGAGATGCCCCTGCGGCGGTCAGACACTCCTTCTCGCGATCCGCCACGTTCTGGTCAGTGTGTTCCCGTGCGCACAGACATGGCGCAGTGGCCGGCCCACAGTGGGGGATCCGGAGTTCTCGTAGGACTGGAGGTGGACTTCGATGACCACCACGAATCGAAGCCAAAACGTCTGTGGCACAGAGTCCTTCACCACCGGCACCATGCCCGCAGCAGTGAGGCGGCGTGGTCCGGCGCGCATCCGACGCCGCGCGTCGATCGCACTCTTCGTCGCCGTGGCAGCTCTGGCAGTGCCACACCCGGCGGCCGCGCTCGTGCCCATCCCACCCGCGCCGGTGAGGTTCCCGATCGCGGACGTCGGGCACGCCATCCTGACGCTCGCCGAGCAGTACACGCAGGTGCCGGTCACCGACAAGGGCCCACTCCACAACGAGATGGTGCTGCTCATCAACATGGGCCACGCGGCGATCTGAGCAACCCCGCCTCAGCAGACAAGTGCATCCCGCCGGGTAGGTTCCGGATGTGAGCGAGAGCGACACCGCACCCCACCCGGCTGCCGTGCATGGACGCGCGGCCCACGTCCGCGGGCTCGTCCTTGCTGCCGGCGCCGGCAGGCGCATGGGAGGCCCAAAGGCTCTCGTTCGCCGCCACCCCAATGAGCCGACGCTCGTCGAGCGCGCTGTCTCACTGCTGCACGCCGGGGGATGCTCCGGCATCACTGTCGTCGTCGGTGCCGCCGCCGAAGAAGTCACCGCCATCGTCACAGCCCTCGGCCGCGACGTCGACGTCGTCACCTGCCCAGACTGGGACGAGGGCATGGGCGCCTCCCTCCGCGCCGGGCTCACGGCGCTGACCCGCTCCACCCACGAGGGCGAGGGCTGCGTCGACGCCGTGCTCGTCACCCTCGTCGACCTGCCGGACCTGACGCCCGAGGTCGTCGCCCGCGTGCTCGACGCCCCCGGCCACGTCGACAACGCGCACTCGCCGCACCCCACCCCCGACGAGCACGCCGTCGAGCTCCCGGACGCCACCGACACCCCAGCCCCCACCAATCAGGAGCTCCGAGCAACGCTCCGCCGGGCGGCATACGACGGCGTCCCCGGTCACCCGGCGCTCATCGGGCGCGACCACTGGGAGCCGGTCATCGCCTCGGCGACCGGCGACCACGGCGCCCGCCACTACTTCCGCACCACCCCGCACGAGCTCGTCGAGTGCGGCGACCTCGCGACGGGCCGCGACGTCGACACCCCCGAAGAGCTCGACACGTCCCGCTAGACGGGCGCTCCGCTTCCGCAACCCCTGTTCATGAGTGATGCTCAGGGGATGGATCACCTGTTCACCAGTGCCGACGACGTCACGACCGCCCTTGGCGGCACGGGCTACCTCGCCGACGACGCGCTCGCGACGATCACCTTCCTCGCGACCCGGCTGAACCGGCCGATCCTGCTCGAGGGTGAGCCCGGCACCGGCAAGACCGCCCTCGCCGAGGGCCTCGCCCAGGCGCTCGACCTCAAGCTCATCCGCCTCCAGTGCTACGAGGGCATCGACGCGACGCAGGCCCTCTACGACTGGGACTTCCCGCGCCAGATCCTCCACCTACGCACCGTCGAGGCCCTCAGCCACGAGGAGCACCACGACGCCAAGGCGCTCGAGGCCGAGCTCTTCGACGAGCGCTTCCTCCTCGCCCGCCCCGTGCTCCAGGCCCTGCGGGAGGCCCCGTGCGTGCTGCTCATCGACGAGATCGACCGCGCCGACGACGAGTTCGAGGCCTTCCTCCTCGAGGTCCTGAGCACCTGGCAGGTGACGATCCCCGAGCTCGGCACCATCGCTGCCAAGACGCCGCCGATCGTCGTCCTCACCTCCAACCGCACCCGCGAGCTGCACGACGCGCTCAAGCGCCGCTGCCTCTACCACTGGATCGACCACCCCGGCCTCGCCCGCGAGCTCGAGATCGTCCGCACCCGCCTGCCCGAGGTGAGCGCCGCACTCGCCGAGCAGGTCGTCACCCTCGTCCAGCGCCTCCGCACGAACGGCGAGCTCATCAAGCCCCCGGGCGTCGCCGAGACGCTCGACTGGGCCCGCGCCCTCGAGACCGTCGGCGCCACCCGCCTCGACGCCGAGGTCGCCGCCGCCACCCTCGGCGCCGCCCTGAAGTATCGCGAGGACTCCGAGAGGATCCGCGCCTCGCTCGACAAGCTGCTCACCGCATGACCCGAGACCTCACGCCCGCCGCGCGCCCCGCCCCAGCCGCAGCCACCCAGCCCCCGACCGAGCCCGCCGTCGACGAGCTGCTCCTCGGTTTCGCCCGCGCCCTGCGCGCCGCCGGCGTCAACGTCACCGCCGACCGCGAGCGCACCTTCCTCGTTGCCGCGGCCACGGTCGGCATGGGCGAGCGCACCGGGGTCTACTGGGCCGGCCGCTCGACCCTCACGTCCACGCCCGCGGACTTCCCGGCATACCACGAGATCTTCGAGCGCTGGTTCGGCGGTGAGTCCATCCCGCAGGGACGCCGCGTCGACATCCAGCGCCCGCCGGTGAGCCAGGCACCCCTCGGCGACGGCGAGGGGGAGGCCGGCGACGGCGACGCCGACACGATCCAGGCCAAGGCGAGCGCCCAGGAGGTGCTGCGCCACCGCGACGTCGCGAGCCTCAGCGCCGCCGACCGCGCCGCCGCCGCGCGCCTCTTCGCCGGCCTCGACCCGCGCTCGCCGCTGCGCCGCGCCCGCCGCCACGTCCGCGCGAGCAGCGGCACCGTCGACGGCCCCGCCACGCTCCGCGAGCAGCTGCGCCGGATGGGCGAGCCCGGCCGCATCCACCACCGCCGCCGCGGCACCCGCCCACGCCGCATCGTCCTGCTCATCGATGTCTCCGGCTCCATGAGCCCGTATGCCGACAGCCTCCTCCGCCTCGCCCACGTCTTCGTGCGCACGGTGCCCCACGTCGAGGTCTTCACCATGGGCACCCGCCTGACCCACGTGACCCGCGCCCTCACCGAGCGTGACCCCGACCGGGCGCTCGCTGCCGCCGGACGCGTCGTCCCCGACTGGTCGGGCGGCACCCGCCTCGGCGAGGCCATCGGCGCCTTCCTCGACCGCTGGGGCCGTCGGGGTATGGCCCGGGGCTCCGTCGTCGTTGTCTTCTCCGACGGCTGGGAACGCGAGGGTCCGGAGGTGCTCGGTGAGCAGATGCGCCGGCTCAATGCCCTCTCGCACCGGGTCGTGTGGGCCAACCCGCACCGCGGGAAGGTCGGCTACGAGCCGGTGCAGCAGGGGATCGTCGCGGCCCTGCCGCACATCGACGACTTCGTCGCAGGGCACTCGCTCGCGGCGTTCGAGGAGCTGATCGAGGTGGTGGCCCGTGCGTGAGGTGATGGACGAGCTGATGCAGTGGTGGTCCGCCGGCGAGACCGTCGGCGTCGGCACCGTTGTCGGCACATGGCGCTCGGCGCCGCGCCAGGCCGGAGCCTCGATGCTCGTCGGTCCCGGCGGCGAGGCCGTCGGCTCCGTCTCCGGTGGCTGTGTCGAGGGCGCCGTCTACGAGCTGAGCCAGGAGGTCGTCGAGACCGGCAAGCCGGTGCTCCAGCGCTACGGCGTCAGCGACGACGACGCGTATGCCGTGGGGCTGACCTGTGGGGGCATCCTCGACGTCTTCGTCGAGAAGGTGAACCGCGAGACCTTCCCCGAGCTCGGCGACGTCGCCGCCGACATCGCCGCTGGACGGCCCGTCGCCGTCGTCACCGTCATCGAGCACCCCGAGCCCACGTGGGTCGGGCGCCGCGTCGTCGTGCACCCCGAGGCCGACGGGGTGGACGACGGCGACGCGGACACCTCCGTGCTCGGCTCGCTCGGCAGCGGCCGCGCGGACGATGCCGTACGCGACGACGCCCGAGGCCTTCTCGCACAGGGCCGCTCGGCGATCCTCACCTACGGCCCCGACGGGGAGCGTCGGGGTGAAGGGATGCGGGTCTTCGTGGCCGCGCACGCGCCGAAGCCGCGGATGCTCGTCTTCGGAGCCATCGACTTCGCCGCCGCCGTCGCGCGGGTCGGCAGCTTCCTCGGCTACTACGTCACCGTGTGCGATGCCCGGCCCGTCTTCGCGACGAAGACGCGCTTCCCCGGCGCCGACGAGGTCGTCGTCAAGTGGCCGCACGACTACCTCCAGAACGAGGTCGACGAGGGCCGCATCGACAGCCGCACCGTCATCGCCGTGCTCACCCACGACCCGAAGTTCGACGTGCCGCTCCTCGAGGTCGCGCTGCGCCTGCCCGAGGTCGCCTACATCGGCGCCATGGGCTCGCGGCGCACCCACGAGGACCGGCTCGAGCGGCTCCGCGAGGCCGGCCTCACCGACGACGAGCTGGCCCGGATGAGCTCACCGATCGGTCTCGACCTCGGCGCTCGCACGCCCGAGGAGACCGCCGTCTCGATCGCCGCCGAGATCATCGCCCTGCGCTGGGGCGGCGCCGGCGAGCGGCTCGCCGCGACCGAGGGTCCGATCCACCACCACCATCCCGCGCACGACAACCCGCTCGGTCACTGAGCACTCCGCCGGAGCCGGCGCCGCCGGCGCCGCCGTCGGTCGGCTACTCCTCCGACGTGACCCGGTCACGGGCGCAGGAGACGACGGCCGTGAGGTCGAGCCCGTAGGTGGGCCCTCCGCTCCCGGCATACTGCTGAAGCCTGCCGACGCCGCGCTCGAGCAGCCGGTGAGCCCCGACCGCGTTGCCCCGGGCGGCGTGCGTCAGGGCGACGCAGAGCTGGGCGAGGCCCTGCCAGAGGTCACGCTCGTCATCGGGCCCGGCCTTCCAGCGGGCCTCGAGGACCTCGTGCGCCGAGAAGGGTCGCCCCTCCTCGACGAGGGCCTTGGCCGAAGCCAGGGTCTCGAGCGGAGGGAGCGGCTCCTCGGAGACCGGCTCGACCCCTTCGGCGCCATACGGCAGCGGCCGGCCGAGGGCATCGCGGGGCCGCTCCTGGCGGGGTCGCCCGGCCGCGTCGCGGTCGCGGTTGCTCGCGCCGGTCACCGCAGGGTCCGCAGGGCGTGACGTCGGGTGGGCAGCCTCATGCGGTCCACCGTAGGCCCTTGCCCAGCAGTCCAGTCCTGCCAGGCGACTCGGGCCGCGGACGTCGCGGCCCGCGGGGTCGAGGGCTCAGGTGCGCGGGCGCCAGCGCTTCCAGAGCGCCTCGGCCTGCGCTCGCACCTTGCCGTCGAAGCGCAACTCGATCGAGACCGTCATCTGGGGCTCGTCGGACTCGGTGACGGTCGCGAAGAGCTCGACCTCTTCGTGCAGGGGAGCCGGTCGCAGGTAACGCACGTCGAGCCCGGCCGTGACGTAGGAGAGGTCCGCGCCCGGCAGCGGCGGCCAGCCCCGGCGCTCGGCCTCGAGCATGACGGCCGCCGCGCTGTGGCAGTCGAGCACCGTGCCGATGATGCCGCCGTTGAGGTAGCCGAGGCCGTTGTCGTGCTCGGGCCACGGCGTGAACGCCGCCGTCACACCCCCGTCGCCGCCCTCGCCGAGGGGGTAGCTCTTGAGCTGCAGGCCCTTCGCGTTGCCCGGCCCGCAGCCGAAGCACGGGAGGTTCGGGTAGAGACGCTCCTGGATGCTGAGCCCGCGGGCAGCCACTGCGGTGTCGACGTCGGTGTCCGGCATGCGCCCAACCTACAAGCGTGCGCCCGGTCACGAATTGGTCCAACCTCTTGATGAGTTGACGCGAGCGGTGTCATCCTCGAGCGCATGAGCCAGAGTGGATTCAGCCCCGTCCCGCGCCGGTCGGTCTCCGACGAGGTCTTCGCCGAGCTGCGCGACGCCGTGCTCACCGGCCGCTTCGCCCCCGGTGACGCGCTGCCGCCGGAGCGCGAGCTCGCCGCCTCCTTCGCCGTCAACCGGCACGCCGTCCGCGAGGCCCTCCAGCGCCTCCAGCTCGCCGGCTTCGTCCGCGTCGTCCACGGCGGCGGCACGACGGTCCTCGACGTGCGCAGCACCGCGGGCCTCGACCTGCTCGCCCACCTCGCGCGCTCCGGCGACGGTCTCGACCCGATGATCCTGCGCGACGGCCTCGAGATGCGCCGCTGCATCGGCGTCGAGGCCTCCAGCCTCGCGGCGACCCGGGCGACCGATTCGGCACGGGCGAGCGTCGTGGCGGCAGCGGCGGCATACGGCTGCCCCGACATCGACGACGCCGACCGGGACTTCTGGCTCGCCGTCGTCGAGGCCAGCGGCAACCTCACCTTCCGGCTCGCGCTCAACTCGCTCGTCCACGCCATCGACGGCAGCCCCGAGGTCATGGACGCGCTGCTCGCCGGCGACCGCGCCGACCTCCTCCCGCACGCGCCGCTCGCCGACGCCATCGCGACCGGTGACACGGCCGGGGCCGCGCGGCTCGCCGACGCGATCCTCACCCAGGCCATCGACGTGTGGGCCTCGCTCACCGACGACGGGCGCACGCTCGACCCGATGACCAAGGGGGCGTGATGGTCGACATCATCCTCACGGCGATCCCCTTCTTCATCGCCTTCATCGTCATCGAGGTGCTCTCGCTGTGGCTCGCGCCCGACGACGACGAGGTCGGCTACGAGGTCCGCGACACCGTCACGAGCCTCACCATGGGCATCGGGAGCGTCGGCGTCGGGATCCTCTACAAGGCGTCCCAGCTCGTCGTCTACGCCGCGTTGTATGCCGTGACCCCGCTCCGCCTCGACACCTCGCTGTGGTGGGTGTGGGTCGTCATCTTCTTCGCCGAGGACCTCGCCTACTACTGGTACCACCGCGCGCACCACGAGGTGCGCATCCTCTGGGCCAGCCACGTCGTGCACCACTCGAGCCAGCGCTACAACTTCTCGACCGCGCTGCGCCAGACGTGGACGCCCTTCGGCGGCATCCCGTTCTGGGCGCCGCTCGCGCTCCTCGGCGTCCCGGTCTGGGCCATCTTCCTCCAGCAGTCGATCTCGCTGCTCTACCAGTTCTTCCTCCACACCGAGCGCGTCGGGAAGCTCTGGCGCCCAGTGGAGTTCGTCATGAACACGCCCTCGCACCACCGCGTGCACCACGGCATGAACAACGCCTACCTCGACCGCAACTACGGCGGCATCCTCGTCATCTGGGACCGCCTCTTCCGCTCCTTCGAGCCGGAGGGCGAGCGCGTCGTCTACGGCCTGACGAAGCAGCTGCGCACCTACAACCCGCTCGTCGTCGCCACCCACGAGTACGCCTCGATCTGGGCCGACGTCCGCAGCGCCCGCTCGTGGCACGACCGCTGGGGCTTCGTCCTCCGCGGCCCGGGCTGGCAGCCCCGCACCTGACTCGGCGCGGCTGGCCGAGGCCCGCCGTGAGGGCCACGATGGAGGGATGGGAGCGGCCCCCGCTCCCGGGACCAGGAGGACCCATCGTGAGCACGTACCAGGTCGGCTACTTCGTCGGCAGCCTGTCATCGACGTCGATCAACCGGACGCTGAGCAAGGCGCTCATCCGCCTCGCGCCGAAGGACCTCGAGTTCACCGAGCTGCCCATCGGCAACCTCCCCCTCTACAGCCCCGACTTCGACGCCGACTACCCCGCCGAGCCGGCCGCGCTCAAGGAGGCGATCGCTGCCTCGTCGGCCGTCCTCTTCGTGACGCCCGAGTACAACCGGTCGATCCCCGGCGCCCTGAAGAACGCCATCGACTGGGCGTCGCGCCCGTGGGGGCAGAACTCCTTCAACCACGTGCCCGCCGCCGTCATCGGCGCCTCGCCCGGCCAGATCGGCACCGCCCTCGCCCAGCAGAGCCTCCGCGGCGTCCTCAGCTTCTGCAACGCCCGCCAGATGACCTCGCCGGAGGCCTACGTGACCCTCCGGCCGGGGCTCGTCACCGATGACGGCGAGGTCACCGACGAGTCGACCGCGACCTTCCTCACCGACTTCATGCAGGAGTTCCGCGACCACATCGAACGCGTCCTCACGGTGCTGCCCCGCGACTGAGTCCGCACCGACCGACGGACGTCACGCCCATCCGGAGGCACCTCACGCGGCATACGGCCCGGGATCCGTCGGACGAAGAGCCACCTACGGGCCGTGCGGCGGGGTTACCGTGGCGGGACCTCGGGGGAACGAGCCGCGCGCCCCGGCGCGCCCGCCCCTCGAAAGGTCGACTCACATGAAGAAGATCTGGTTCGCGATCGTCGCGGCCCTCGCCCTGCTGCTCGGGGCGTCAGCGCCCGCGGGCGCCGTCACCAACGGCACGCTCGACGGCAACGGCCACCCCTACGTCGGGCTCATGGTCGCCCAGGACGCCGCCGGCAACCCCTTGTGGCGCTGCTCCGGCACGCTCCTCAGCCCCACCGTCTACCTCACCGCCGGACACTGCACCGAGGCTCCCGCTGCCCACGTCGAGATCTGGTTCGCCGCTGACGTCGAGCACGGCATCCCCGGCAACGGCTACCCGCTCAACGGCGATGTCGGCGGCACGCCGCACACCATCCCGTCGTTCGACACGGACGCGTTCTTCCTCCACGACGTCGGCGTCGTTGTGCTCGACACGCCGATGCCCATGGCGGTCTACGGCGCCCTGCCCGCTGCCAACCAGCTCGACGCCCTCAAGCCGAGCCGCTCGACGACGTTCACCTCGGTCGGCTACGGCCTCCAGAAGGCCTTCCCCGACGCCGCCGCCTGGAAGGAGTCGGCGCTGCGCATCCGCATGGTCGCGCACCCGCACCTGCTCCAGATCAACACCGGCTTCACCGGCCCCCAGTCGCTCCTGCTGTCCAACAACGCCAACACCGGCGGGACCTGCTTCGGTGACTCCGGCGGCCCGAACTTCCTCGGCACGAGCAACGTCGTCGCGGGCGTCACGTCCTTCGGCATCAACCCGACGTGCGCCGGCACCGGCGGCGTGTTCCGCGTCGACCGGCCCGACGTCCTCGCGTTCGTCAACGGCTTCCTCGCGGGCTGACGGCCGCAGCTCGCCACCGCTGCCACGGGCACGGGTGCATATGCCGTGTGCCCGGGTCCGCTACGTCAGTGCTCCGCGTGGCGAAGCACTGACGTAGACGGCGTCGGCCGGGACCGCGCTGAGGCGCGGTCCCGGCCACCCGGCATACGACCCGAAAAGGTCAGTGGGCGCTCGAGGTTTTCCAGAGGTTGATGCCGCCCTCGACCGCGTGCTGGTCGATCGTGTCGAGCTCCTCCTGCGAGAAGTCGAGGTTGTCGAGCGAGCCGAGGCTGTCCTCGAGCTGGGCGACCGACGAGGCCCCGATGAGCACCGACGTGATGCGCTGGTCGCGCAGGATCCAGGCGAGCGCCATCTGCGCGAGCGACTGACCGCGCGACTGCGCCATCTCGTTGAGGGCGCCGATGTGCGTGAGGTTCTGCTCGGTCAGCAGGTCGGTCGAGAGCGACTTGTCCTGCGACGCGCGCGAGCCCTCCGGCACGCCGTTGAGGTACTTGCTCGTGAGCATGCCCTGCGCGAGCGGGCTGAAGGCGATGCAGCCGACGCCCTCCTCGCCGAGCACGTCGAGCAGGTCCTCCTCGACCCAGCGGTTGAGCATGGAGTAGCTCGGCTGGTGGATGAGCAGCGGCGTGCCCATCGACCGCAGGATCTCGACGGCCTCGCGAGTGCGCGGCCCCGAGTAGGAGGAGATGCCGGCATACAGTGCCTTGCCCTGGCGGACGGCGGTGTCGAGCGCGCCCATCGTCTCCTCGAGCGGCGTCGTCTCGTCGAAGCGGTGGGAGTAGAAGATGTCGACGTAGTCGACGCCCATTCGCGCGAGGGACTGGTCGAGCGAGGACAGGACGTACTTGCGGCTGCCACCACCCTGGCCGTACGGGCCCGGCCACATGTCGTAGCCGGCCTTCGTCGAGAGGATCAGCTCGTCGCGGTAGCGCTTGAAGTCCTGCGCGTAGATCGCGCCGAAGTTGCGCTCGGCGCTGCCGTAGGGCGGTCCGTAGTTGTTGGCGAGGTCGAAGTGCGTGACGCCGAGGTCGAACGCGCGGCGCAGCGTCGCGCGCTGGCGGTCGAGCGGAACGTCGTCGCCGAAGTTGTGCCACATCCCGAGCGAGACGGCCGGCAGGTCGAGCCCCGAACGGCCGGTGCGGCGGTAGGTCATCGAGTCGTAGCGGCTGCGCGAGGCCTGGTAGTCGTCGGCGTGAAGAGTCATGCGACCCAGTCTCGTCCCCATGGCGTATGCCGCCAAAAGCCGGGTCACGCTGTGGCCGTCGCGCCGGCCGGCTGGGGGATCCGCAGCGGATGCTCGGCGGATGTGGAGGGTTCTCCCCGTTGCCCTTGTGCAGTAGTTGAACGCGAGTCAGACTGCGCGTGGGGAAGTCAACGATGTCAACTGCAGCGTGGCAGGAGGACCGACAGCATGACCCGAATCAACATGACCGTCGACGGGGTGAGCTACTCCGACGAGGTCGAGCCCAGGACCCTTCTGGTCCAGTACCTTCGCGAGAGCCTGGGGAAGACCGGAACCGTCATCGGATGCGACACGAGCAACTGCGGTGCCTGCACCGTGCACCTCGACGGCACGAGCGTGAAGTCGTGCAACGTCCTCGCCGTCCAGGCGGACGGCCACGAGGTGACGACGATCGAGGGGCTCGCCACGGACGGTGAGCTCCACCCGGTGCAGCAGGCCTTCCACGAGTGCCACGCCCTCCAGTGCGGCTACTGCACCCCCGGCATGATCATGCAGGCGTGTGACGTCCTCAAGAACAACCCCGACCCCAGCGAGCAGGAGATCCGAGAGGGTCTCGAGGGCAACCTCTGTCGCTGCACCGGCTACCACAACATCGTCAAGGCCGTGCAGCAGGCGGCCGGTGCGATGAGCTCAGCGAGTTCGGCCAGCTCGGCGAGCGCGCAGGCGGTGTCGTCATGACGATCACCGAGGACCGCCCGTCCGACGCTGCGACACCCGAGATCGGCAGGTCGCGCGCCCGCAAGGAGGACCAGCGCCTCATCACGGGCCGCACCCGGTGGACCGACAACATCCAGCTCCCCGGCATGCTGCACCTGGCCATGGTGCGCAGCCCCTTCGCCCACGCCACCGTCACCGCCATCAACACCGACGAGGCGAGGAAGGCCCCGGGTGTCGTCGGTGTCATCACCGGTGCGGACATCAAGGACGTCCAGGGCGCGGTCGCCAACGCGTGGCCGCTCAACGGTGAGCAGAAGACCCCGAACCACCTGCCTGTCGTCGTCGACCACGTCGCGTGCGCCGGCGAGATCGTCGCCGTCGTCGCGGCGCGCACCGCGGCCGAGGCGAGAGATGCCGCCGAGCTCGTCGACGTCGACTACGACGAGCTGCCGGCGGTCCTCGACCTCAAGGAGGCCGTCAAGGACGAGGTGCTCGCCCACCCCGACCTCGGCACCAACACCTCCGCCGTGTGGACCCTAGACTCGGCCGCCCAGGGGTCGGGCACCGACGTCGAGGACGAGATCGCCGCCGCGCGGAGCGACGGCGTCGTCATCGAGCGCGAGTTCCGCCAGCAGCGGCTCATCCCCGCCTTCATGGAGCCCCGGTCGACGGTGTGCGACCCGACCGGCGAGCAGATGACGGTCTGGAGCTCGACGCAGGTCCCGCACATCCTGCGCTTCCTCGTGGCCGCGACGACCGGCATCCCGGAGTCCAAGGTGCGCATCATCGCCCCGGACGTCGGCGGCGGCTTCGGCGGCAAGCTCCAGACGACGCCCGAGGAGTTCGCGACGATCGCCGTGGCGCGACGGCTGGGCAAGCCGTGCAAGTACACCGAGACGCGCAGCGAGTCGCTCCTCTCCGGCCACCACGGACGCGACCAGTGGCAGAAGTTGACGCTGAGCGCCCGCAAGGACGGCACGGTCACCGGCCTCAAGGTCGAGCTGCTCGCCGACCTCGGCGCCTACGTCGGCGTCGTCGGCGGCGGTGTGCCGGTGCTCGGCGCGTGGATGTTCAACTCCATCTACAAGTTCGCCGCGTACCACTTCACCGTGCGAACGCTGCTGACCAACAAGACGTGGGTCGACGCGTACCGCGGGGCCGGTCGGCCCGAGGCGACGTTCGCCATCGAGCGCATGATGGACGAGCTCGCCGCCGAGCTCGGCCGCGACCCCCTCGAGGTCCGTGAGCAGAACTGGATCACGCACGGCGAGTTCCCCTTCACCACGGTCGCCGGCATGACCTACGACTCGGGCAACTACGAGGCCGCGACCGCCAAGGCCAAGGAGCTCTTCGGCTACGACGAGCTGCGGGCCGAGCAGAAGCATCGCCGCGAGAGCAACGACCCGGTCCAGCTCGGCATCGGCATCTCGACCTTCACCGAGATGTGCGGCCTTGCGCCGTCACGCATCCTCGGCGCGCTCAACTACGGCGCCGGCGGCTGGGAGAGCGCCAGCATCCGGATGCTCGCGACCGGCAAGGTGGAGGTGCTCACCGGCGTCTCGCCGCACGGCCAGGGCCACGAGACGGCGTGGAGCCAGATCGTCGCGGACCGTCTCGGTGTGCCCTTCGAGGACGTCGAGGTGCTGCACGGCGACACCCAGATCTCGTCCAAGGGGATGGACACCTACGGGTCCCGCTCCCTCGTCGTGGGTGCCGAGGCCGTCGTCCGCGCCGCGGACAAGGTCATCGAGAAGGCCAAGGTCGTCGCAGCGCACCTGCTCGAGGCGAGCGTCGACGACATCGAGTTCACGGGTGGTCGCTTCGGCGTCAAGGGCACCGACAAGGGCGTCACGATGCCCGAGGTCGCGCTCGCGACGTGGACCGGTCACAACCTGCCCGACGGCGTGGAGCCGAGTCTCGACGCGGACGCCACCTTCGACCCGGACAACTTCTCCTTCCCGCACGGGACCCACCTGTGCGCCATGGAGGTCGACACCGAGACCGGGGCGACGACGATGCGCAAGTACGTCTGCGTCGACGACATCGGCAACATCATCAACCCGCTCATCGTCGAAGGGCAGGTGCACGGAGGTCTCGTCCAGGGCATCGCACAGGCCCTGTGGGAAGGCGCGGAGTACGACGACCAGGGCACGCTCGTGACCGGTTCGTTCGTCGACTACACCCTGCCGACCTCAGCCGACACGATCAGCTTCGTCACCGACCACACGACCTCGCCCTCGACCTACACCACCTTGGGCACCAAGGGAGTGGGCGAGGCCGGCGCGATCGCCTCGACGCCGGCCGTCGTCAACGCCATCGTCGACGCCGTCCGGGCGTTCGGTGTCGACGACATCCTCATGCCATGCACGCCCGAGCGGGTGTGGAAGGCGATCCAGAAGGGCCGTTCGGTCCCGGGCGAAGGCGAGCGCGACGCGCAGCCGCACTTCGACGAGGGCGTGCCCAACCAGGATCCCGGCGCCGCGACCGAAGGGAGCCAGGCATGATCCCCGCACAGTTCGACTACCTCGCCCCGACGTCCGTGGCGGATGCCGTGGCGGCGCTCGCCGAGCACGGCGACGAGGCCAAGGTGCTCGCGGGCGGCCAGTCGCTGCTGCCGATCCTGCGCATGCGGCTCAACGCGCCCGGGGTCGTCATCGACCTCGGTCGCATCCCCGAGCTGCAGGGGGTCTCCGAGGACGGTGACCACCTCGTCATCGGCGCCATGACGACGTATGCCGCCGTGCTCGCCTCCGAGGCCGTCACGACGCACGCGGCCCTGCTGTCCAAGGCGATCGCGACCGTCGCGGACCCGCAGATCCGCCACCGCGGCACCGTCGGCGGCGCGCTCGTGCACGCCGACCCGGCCGGTGACGTCGGGGCGCCGGCGCTCGCGCTGGGAGCCGAGCTCGTCATCGCGGGCGCGGACGGCTCGACCCGCACCGTCGCGGCCGAGGACTTCTTCGAGGACCTCTTCGCGACGGCCGTCGGCGAGGGCGAGCTGCTGACGCAGATCCGCATCCCGAAGCACACGGGCTGGGGCGCGCACTACGAGAAGTTCGTCCGGGTCAGCCACCAGTGGTCGATCGTCGGCGTCGCAGCCACGGTGCGCAGCGAGGGAGGCTCCATCGCCGAGGCCCGGGTCGGCCTGACGAACATGGGCTCGACGCCGCTGCGGGCGCGCTCGGTCGAGGAGGCCCTCGTCGGGCAGCCCGCGACCGACGAGGCCGTCCGTGCGGCCGTCGCGTCGGTCAACGACGGCACCAACCCGCCGTCGGACCTCAACGGCGACTCCGACTACCGCAAGCACCTCGCCACGGTGCTGACGCGGCGCGCGGTCCTCGCCGCGGCAGGAGCGTGATCGCCGGATGGACCTGACGCACTCCTTCACCGTGCCGACCTCGGTCGACGACGCCTGGGCCCTCTTCATGGACCTCGAGCGCGTCGGCAGCTGCTTCCCCGGGGCGACCGTGACGGAGGTGACCGACGACGGCTTCTCCGGCACGGTCAAGGTCAAGCTCGGGCCGATCGCGCTCGTCTACTCCGGGTCGGGCTCGTTCGTCGAGCGCGACGACGCGGCGCACCACGCCGTCATCGAGGCCAAGGGCAAGGACAAGCGGGGCAACGGCACGGCGGGCGCCACCGTGACGATCACCTTGACCCCCGACGGCGACGGCACCCGCGCCGACGTCATCACCGACCTCGCCGTCACCGGCAAGCCGGCGCAGTTCGGCCGCGGCGTCATGCAGGACGTGTCCGACAAGCTGCTCAACGCGTTCGTCGCCTGCATCGAGAAGCAGCTGACCGGTCCCGAGGCGGCACCGGAGGCCGCTCCCGAGGCGGCGGCCGCGCCGGCCGGCGCAGCACCGTCCGGCGGCTTCGTCGAGACGGCATCGGACGCCCTCGCGGCCGACACCGGCGCCGGGGTCGGTGCCGGGGTTGGTGCCGGGGTGGGCGTCACGTCGGCCGCGCCCGCCACGGCGGCGCCGGCAGCGGCGCACCGTCCGCCTGCCCCGCGCCGGGTCCCGGCCTCCGTCGAGGAGGACGCCCCCCTCGACCTCGGTTCGGCAGTGATGCCCGTGCTGGTCCAGCGGTATGCCGGTTACGCAGCGGCTGCCGCCATCGGGGTCGTCATCGGTTGGCTCATCGGCCACCGGGGCGACTGACCCCAGCACGTGCAGCAGGCCCGGTCGCGCTCCCGACCGGGCCTGCGGCATACGCGCGGGGTGTGCTGGCGTTGGACCTCACGAGACCCCGTCCCCGAACCCAGGAGAGTCATGTCCCGCGTCATCCTCATCGGCGGCCACGGCAAGGTCGCGCTGCTCGCCGCCCCGCTGCTCGTCTCCGACGGCCACGACGTCACCTCCGTCGTGCGCAACCCCGACCACGTGGCCGACGTCGAGGCGACCGGTGCCACGGCGGCCGTGCTCGACGTCGAGCACGCCACGACCGAGCAGATCGGCGACCTCGTGCGCGGCAGCGACGTCGTCGTGTGGTCGGCCGGCGCCGGCGGCGGCAGCCCCGAGCGGACGTATGCCGTCGACCGCGACGCCGCGATCCGCTCGATGGACGCGGCGGAGCAGGCTGGGGTCGGGCGCTACGTCATGGTGTCCTACTTCGGGGCCGGGCCCGATCACGGCGTCCCCGAGGACGACGGCTTCTACGCGTACGCCGAGGCCAAGGCCGCGGCCGACGAGCACCTCCAGGGCACCGACCTCGCGTGGACGATCCTTCGCCCGAGCGGCCTGACCACCGACGCCGCCACGGGTCACATCGAGACCGGTGCGGGCGTCCAGGCGGGGAAGGTCTCGCGCGACAACGTCGCCCACGTCATCCGCGCCGTCGTCGAGCACCCCGACACGACGGCCCGCCGCATCCTCCCCTTCAACGACGGCTACCGCCCCATCGACGAGGTCATAGGGACCACCCCCACCGCCACAGCCTGACACCGCGCCCCCCGCCCCGACCCCTCAACTCGAGTGAGCGCGTCGTCTCACTCGAGTGAGCGCGTCGTCCCACTCGAGTGAGCGCGTCGTCCCACTCGAGTGAGCGCGTCGTCCCACCTGACTGGGTCGCCTGTGACTACCTACTCACTCGAATGTGACTGCGCGCTCACTCGACTGTGACTGGGCGCTCACTCGACTGTGACTGGGCGCTCACTCGAGTGTGATTGGGCGCTCACTCGAGTGTGACTGGGCGCTCACTCGAGTTTCAGGGGCGGGCGACGTGTTCGGCGATGACGAGGTCCTGCCAGGCCATGCCGACGCTCTTGAAGACGTTGGGCCGGTCGGTCACTCGCTCGACCCGGCCGCGCACGAGGTCGGCGAGCGTGCGCACGTCGGCCCAGTCGAGGGCGCCCTGCGCGGCGGCGAGGATGACGTCGCCCGCCTCGCGGTGCGCCGTGCCGATGTCCTCGACGACGACGAGCGAGCGCCCCAGCAGCGCCGACCCGAGCTCGCGCCGGTGCGGCTCGTGCGACCCGATGGCCACGACGCAGGCGCCGTCCGCGACCCAGTCGTCGCCGAGCACCGGGGTCGCCGACGACGTCGCCGTCACGACGACCTGAGCCCCACGCACGGCCGCCTCGACCCGCGGGTCGTCGACGGTGAGCCCGCGCGTGGTGAGCCGGTGCGTCGAGGCGAGCCCCGAGATCCGTTGTGCGGTCGCGCGGGCCGCGTCGTCCCGGCGCCCGACGACGGTCACCGAGGTCGTGTGCCGGATGGCGAGCAGCGCCTCCGCGTGACCGAGGGCCTGGGGTCCGCTGCCGAAGATGACGGCCGACGCGACCTCGTCCGGGGCGAGCACGTCCATGGCGACGGCGGACACCGCCGGGGTGCGCAGCGACGTGACGGCGGTCCCGTCGACGAGCACCGACGGGGACAGGGTGTCCGCGTCCATGAGGACGTAGACCGCCTGGATGCGGTCGAGGCCCCGCGCCGCGTTGCCCGGTGCGACGGTGAGCACCTTGACCCCGGCCGCGCGGCCGTTCGCCGACGGCATGACGAGCAGCTGCCCCCTGCCGTCACCGACGTCGGCGACGAGCCGGGCGGGGTCCGACGCCGGGTCGAGGCCGTCGGCGAGCTCGCGACGGATGAGCCTGCGGGCGCGGTCGGGGGAGAGGGTCCGGCGCACGGAGGCGGCGTCGACCCAGCGCGGCTGCTGCACCTCAGTCCTCGCCGGCGCTCGAGCGGGCGCGCTCGACCCGCACCGGGTCGCCACCGGCGTCCGTGACGGTCGCGAGGTGGGTGCGCAGCTGCCTGGCGAGCGACCACTGGGTGACCTCGTGGGTGATCGAGCGCACCCAACCCGGGTCGACGGCATACGCCAGCGTCAGCACGACGAGCGTGCCGTCGCCCTCGGCGTCGAAGCGCCACGAGAACGGTTCGGGGGTCACGTGCGGCGGCAGTCGGAGCGCCGGCTCGCCCACGGACGCGGCCAGCGCCCGGGCGACGGACGGCGGGAGCGGGACGTGGACATCGGCACTGACCTGGGGCACTCCTCGACTGTAGGTGTCGGCGTGGGGCGCCGCCCGTCCGGGCCGCGCGGGTGGCCCGGATCCACGCATGTGCGTGCCGGTGCCCCCGGGACGTAGGCTCGAGCGGATCGCCCACCACCCCGGGCGGCAGCCGTCAACGACGACACGAAGTCAGGACTCCATGGCGCTCAGCGTTTTCGATCTCTTCTCGGTCGGTATCGGGCCGTCGAGCTCGCACACCGTCGGTCCGATGCGGGCCGCCGCCCTCTTCGCGGAGCGGCTGCGCGACGAAGGAGTCATCGACCGGGTCGCCCGCGTGCGCTCGCAGCTCTTCGGCTCGCTGGGTGCGACCGGCCACGGGCACGGCAGCGACAAGGCGGTCCTGCTCGGCCTGACGGGCGAGCGGCCCGAGCTGTGCGACCCGCGCAAGGTCGAGGGGCGCCTCGCCGAGATCCGCGCGACGAAGCGGCTGAGCCTGCTCGGCGAGCACGAGATCGACTTCATCGAGCTCGAGGACCTCACGCTGCACCGCCGCAAGACCCTCCCGCTGCACCCGAACGGCATGACGTTCACGGCGCTCGACGCCGCCGGCGCGACGGTCGCCGAGCACACGTATTACTCGGTCGGCGGCGGCTTCGTCGTCGGTGAGGACGCTGACGGGTCGACGAAGATCGTCGAGGACTCGACGCCGGTCGCGCACCCGTTCCGCACCGGGGACGAGCTGCTCGCCCACTGCAAGGAGACGGGCAAGTCGATCGCCCGCATCATGCTCGAGAACGAGCTGTCGTGGCGCACCGAGCAGGAGGTCCGCGACGGCCTCCTCGAGGTCTGGCGCGTCATGAAGGAGTGCGTGCGCAACGGCATTGCCACCGAGGGCGTGCTGCCCGGCGGCCTGCGCGTGCGCCGCCGCGCTCCCGAGCTCGCCCGCCGGCTCTCGCTCGAGGCCAACAGCGACGACCCGCTGCGCGGCATGGACTGGATCACCCTCTACGCGCTCGCCGTCAACGAGGAGAACGCGTCGGGTGGGCGCGTCGTCACCGCCCCCACCAACGGCGCGGCCGGCATCATCCCCGCGGTGCTCCACTACTACGCGAACTTCGTCAACGGCGCCGACCGCGACGGCATCGTGCGCTTCCTGCTCACCGCCGGTGCGATCGGCGTCATCTACAAGGAGACGGCCTCGATCTCGGGCGCCGAGGTCGGCTGCCAGGGCGAGGTCGGGTCGGCCTGCTCGATGGCGGCCGCCGCGATGGCCGCCGTCATGGGCGGCACGCCCGAGCAGGTCGAGAACGCCGCCGAGATCGGCATGGAGCACAACCTCGGCCTGACCTGCGACCCCGTCGGCGGCCTCGTGCAGATCCCGTGCATCGAGCGCAACGCCATCGCCTCCGTCAAGGCCATCACCGCGGCACGCACCGCACTGCGCGGCGACGGCTCGCACGTCGTCTCGCTCGACAAGGTCGTCAAGACGATGCGCGAGACCGGCCGCGACATGAAGGTGAAGTACAAGGAGACCGCCCGCGGCGGTCTCGCGGTCAACGTCATCGAGTGCTGACCCCGGGAAGTGCGGGACAAGGGCACCTGTTCCGCTCCGGAATGGTGAGCGGACGGGCCTGCCCGGGTGCCGCCCGTCCCTCCGAGGGGCGGGCGGCTACCCGTGTCGAGGCCGGTCAGGGCTGGTCAGGGCTGCGTCACGTCGGGCAGCGGTAGCTCGACCTCGCACTCGTAGTAGCGCATCTGCAGGCGGCCGTGCTCGGCGTCGATCGTGCCCTCGCCGATGGCGATGACGTCATCGAGCCACCGGTGCGACGGCGCCTCAGACTGGAAGGTGAGGACGTGGACGCCACGCCCGTCCTGGAGCGACGACAAGCCGGTCAGGGTGAAGAGCACGACCCCGTCCTCGACGTGGATGACGCCGCGGGCGTCCGGCGAGGCCCAGCCCTCGCGAATGCGGGGAAAGTTCGACCACGAGGCCGTGCCGGACAGCCGGCCCGTCAGGGTGCCGGTGCCCTGGCCGTAGACGCGTCCGTCACGTCCGGTCGAGGGCTCCACCCTGTGGATGAGGTCATAGGTCCAGCTCGCGTCGCAGAGAGGGTTGAGACGCATGGCAGCCTCCTCGGGAAGGTCCGACCCCTTCGACGGTACTCCCGTCGTCGCGCCCGCGCTGCTGTCTGCCCGAGGTCATTTACCGGTGGTGGACCTCGGCGCTGCTGACTGGATACGTCTGTCCTGCAACGTATCTCGCATACATCTGCGCCGTCGCCCCACCCTCGGCCACGATCTCGGCAAAGAAGTGCGCCGAGTCCCGGACCGTGCGCTCCTGCGTCTCGTAGTCGAGGGCCACGAGGCCGAACCGGGGCCCCTCACCCTCGTTCCACTCCCAGTTGTCGACGAAGCACCAGTGGTAGTAGCGGTCCATCGGAACCCCTTGGGCCCGGACGTCGCTCACGGCAGACAGGTGCTCCCAGAGGTATCGCGACCGGAAGGCGTCGGCGGCGTCGCACGTGCCGTTCTCGGTCACCCAGACCGGGAGCCCGTAGGTCTCCCACGCCCAGCGGGCCGTCTCACCGAGCCCGGCGGCATACACCTCCCAGCCGAGGTCGTTGACCGGGACGCCGGGCGGCGTGCCGTCGTCGAAGCGTGTCACCGTCGTGCGGGAGTAGTAGTTGAGCCCGAAGAAGTCGGCGTAGCGCCCCGGGACGATCCCCGGCGGCCGGCGGAGCGGCGGCGCGAACTCCCCGGTCGTCATCGCCCGCACGATCGCGTCCTGGAAGAGGTGGCGCATGACGGGGGTCAGCGCCCGGTGCCACGGGTTGCGGGGGTTACCCGGGCGGAAGAGCCGCAGGTGGTGGGCGACCCCGACCATCGTGTCCGACGCGGGCCTCAGTGCGTGGATGAGGGTGTACGCCCGGATGTGCGCGGCCGCGAGCACGCCGTAGACCCTCATCCCCTCGCGCAGGCTCCGGTGGCCCGGCGGGAAGTCGCCGAAGACGTGGGCGCCCGTGACGTAGACGTTCGGCTCGTTGATCGTCACCCACTCCGCGACGAGGTCGCCGAGTCGTGTCACGACCTCGCTGACGAAGCGCTCCCACACCCACAGGGCGCCCGGCGCCAGCCACCCGCCGTCGCGCTCGAACCACAGCGGGTGGCTGAAGTGGTGCAGCGTCACGAGGGGGCGGATCCCCTTGGCGCGCAGGAGTTCCAGCTCCTCGCGGTAGCGGGCGAACGCCGCCTCGTCCCACCCGCCCGGGCGCGGCTCGAGGCGCGCCCACTCGACGCTCATCCGGTGGACCTGCACCGCGAGCGAGGCCATCAGATCGGTGTCCTCGCGCCAGCGCCGCCAGTGGTCGGTGGCGCGCCGTGGCGTCGAGCCGTCGGCGATGGTGCCCGGGCGGTCGGCCCAGTCGGTCCAGCTGCTCTCGACGTCGCCGCCCTCGACCTGTGTGGCCGCGGTCGCGACGCCGAGCAGCAGCCCGTCGAGCCGGAAGCCGTAAGCGGTCGCCATGCGGCTCAACGTACCGGCGCCCGATGCGACAGACTGGCGCCCGTGGGTCACGTGTCCGTCGCAGATCACCGGGCCGCCGTCGAGCGGCTGCTCGGCGACGGCTCACTCGAGCGGATGACGCTCGACCGCCACGCCGCGGGACGCCGCCTCGCCGCCGACCTCGTCGCGGCCGACGACCTGCCGCGCTTCGACGCCTCCGCCATGGACGGGTATGCCGTGTGCCCGGGTTCGCCGGACCAGCGCGCCTACCCCGTCGTCGGGGACGTGCCCGCCGGGTCGGCGCCGGACTTCGTGCTGGCCCCCGGTGAGGCGGCCCGGGTCATGACGGGTGCGCGGGTGCCACAGGGCACGGTCGCCGTCGTCCCCGTCGAGCGCACCGACGCGAGCCCCACCGGTCCCGCGCCCCAGCACGTGACCGTCGACCTCGATCCCGCAGCGGGCCAGCACATCCGTCCATGCGGCGAGGACGTGGCCGCCGGGTCGGTCATCGCGACGTCCGGCACCGCCGTGACGGCGGCACTCATCGCGCTCGGCCGGTCGGCCGGGTGCACGACGATCGAGGTCCACGTGCCGACGAGGGTCGCGGTCATCGCGACCGGCGCCGAGCTCGCGCCGCCCGAGGCCGACCCCGGCGCCGGCGGCATCCACGAGTCGAACTCCGACATGGTCGCCGCCCTCGCCGAGGCAACCGGCTGCGACGTGCGCCGTGTCGAGGTGTGCTCCGACGAGCCCGACGACCTCCGGGCCAGGCTCGACGCGCTCGACGCCGACCCCGAGGTCGACCTCGTCGTCACGACCGGGGGCGTCAGCGCCGGCGCCTACGAGGTCGTGCGACAGGTCTGCGAGCCGCTCCCGACCTTCGACTTCGTCCACCTCGCGATGCAGCCTGGCGGCCCGCAGGGGCTCGGCCGCTACGGCTCCACACCGGTCGTCTGCCTGCCGGGGACGCCGGTCGGCGCGTTCGTCGCCTTCCACGTGCTCGTCCGTCCTGCGCTCGACCACCGCCACGGGGTGCCGCCCACGCGACCCGGCCGGGCGGCATACGTCGGCAGGACCCGACGCACGCGCACGGGGCGCGTCCAGTTCGTCACGAGCGTCCTCCACGACGACGGCACCGTCAGTGCTCCCGACGCCCGGCACCTGACGGCGCTCGCCGCGGCGACCTGCCTCATCGAGGTGCCCGAAGGTGTCGACCAGCTCATCGAGGGAGACCTCGTCGCCGTCCACCCGGTGTGAACGGGGCACCCGTCGAGCGCCCCTAGGCTGGTGGGCGTGAGCGCGACCCTGGTGGCCAAGGACCTCGCCGGGGGCCACGCCCACCGGACTCTCTTCGAGCACCTCGATCTCACGGTCGCACCGGGTGACGTCGTCGGGGTCGTCGGCGCCAACGGGGCCGGCAAGTCGACGCTGCTGCGCCTGCTCGCCGGCGAGGACGAGCCGCTCGGCGGCACCGTGACGACGGCGCCCTCCGACGCGTTCGTCGGCTGGCTGCCGCAGGAGCACGAGCGGCTCCCCGGCGAGACCGTCGCCGACCACATCGGTCGCCGCACGGGCGCCACCGCCGCGACCTTGGCCATGGAGGAGGCGGCCGCCGCCCTCGGGAGTGACGACCCAACCGCCGACGAGCGGTATGCCGTCGCGCTCGACCACTGGCTCGTCAGCGGTGCGCCCGACCTCGACGACCGGATCCCGCCCATGCTCGCCGAGCTGGGCCTCGACGTCGGACCCGACGCGCTCATGACGTCACTCTCCGGAGGCCAGGCGGCCCGGGCGGCGCTCGCCGCGCTGCTGCTGAGCCGCTTCGACCTCGTGCTCCTCGACGAACCGACCAACGACCTCGACCTGGCCGGACTCGACCGGCTCGAGGCCTTCGTCCACGGCCAGCGCGGGGGAGTCGTGCTCGTCTCTCACGACCGCGAGTTCCTGGCCCGTTGCGTCACCCGCATCGTCGAGCTCGACCTCGCGCAGAACTCCGTCGCCGTCCACGACGGCGGCTACGAGTCCTACCTCGAGGAGCGCGAGGTCGCGCGTCGGCACGCGCGCGAGGCGTACGAGGCGTATGCCGGCACGAAGTCCGACCTCGAGGCGCGGGCCCGCACGCAGCGCGAATGGTCGTCCAAGGGCGTCCGCAACGCGATGAAGAAGAGCCCCGACAACGACAAGATCCGGCGCTCGGCGCAGCAGGACTCGGCCGAGAAGCAGGCACGCAAGGTGCGCCAGATGGAGTCGCGGATCGCCCGGCTCGACGAGGTCGCCGAGCCGCGCAAGGAGTGGGTGCTGCAGTTCACCATCGCTGCGGCGCCCCGGTCGAGCTCGGTGGTCGCGACGCTCAACGAGGCCGTCGTGCGCCGGGGGGACTGGACCTTCGGTCCGGCGTCGCTGCAGGTCGAGGCGCGGCGGCGCATCGGCATCACCGGGCCGAACGGCGCCGGCAAGACGACCCTGCTCTCGCTCCTGCTCGGACGGGTCGACCCCGACGAGGGGAGCGCCTCGCTCGGGGCCAGCGTCGCCGTCGGCGAGATCGACCAGTCGCGCACGGGTCTGCGCGACGACCTTCCGCTCGGGGACGCGTTCGGCGAGGCCGTGCCCGACCTCAACCCGGCCGACCGTCGCACCCTCCTCGCGAAGTTCGGGCTCAAGGCCGACCAGGTCGCCAGCGCCGTCGGGCGGCTGTCGCCGGGCGAGCGCACCCGGGCCGCGATGGCGCTGCTGCAGGCGCGGGGCGTCAACCTCCTCGTCCTCGACGAGCCGACGAACCACCTCGACCTGCCCGCCATCGAGCAGCTCGAGGAGGCCCTCGACTCCTACGACGGGGCCCTGCTCCTCGTCTCGCACGACCGCCGGCTGCTCGAGAACGTCCGCCTCGACGAG
The DNA here is from genome assembly GCF_000383675.1 of Terracoccus sp. 273MFTsu3.1. GTDB lineage: Bacteria > Actinomycetota > Actinomycetes > Actinomycetales > Dermatophilaceae > Terrabacter. Next base: position 69,636 of record NZ_KB911822.1, read on the forward strand.
CGCTGGCACGTCGAGGGCGGGAAGGTCACCGCGACCTGACCGCGCGCGCCGAGCCGGGCGCGTGTCGATTCCCGGGGTGCTCGTTCGTCATCGAGTGAGCGGTCACCAGCCCGGTGGCCGTGAGCCCACGGAGGTCATCATGAGTCACCCCATCGTCCACGCCGAGATCCGCTCGAGCGACCCCGACGCCACCCGCGCCTTCTTCGGCGACCTGTTCGGCTGGACCTACCCCACCGAGGGCGCCTTCCCCGGCTACACCTTCGTCGAGACGGGCGTGCCGGGCGCGCTCTACACGGCCATCAGCCCGCTGCAGGGCGACTCCGACCTCGTGACGTTCTTCGTCGATGTCGACGACGTGGCCACCTCCATCGCCGACGCGACCCGCCTCGGCGGCCGGGTGGTGCAGGAGCCGGTCACGGTCCCGGGCGTCTCGTTCGCCCTCATCGCCGACCCGCTGGGCCACGTCGTCGGCCTGGCCCAGCAGCTCTGACACCCACCCCGCGACACACCGAGAAGGTCACAACACACCGGCGTCCGATCCCGGTGTGTCGTGACCTGCACGGTGTGTTGCCGAGGGAGGCGCGGGGGTGTCAGCCGGGGGAGTTGGTCGGGTCGGCGACCCACGGGCCGAGCGGCGGGTCCCACCGGCGCACGACGCGGCGCAGGATGTGCCCGCCGAGCCAGTACGGGTCCTGGTCGAACGTCTCCGTGACCGCCTCGAGCGACTCGCCGGAGCAGACGATGAGCGCCGCGTTGACCGCCTCCTGGTCGGTCGGCTCGCCCTCGCTCACCTCGTCGATGCCGTCCTGGTACATCCCCGCGACGAGGAGCCCCGAGAGCCCGCTCAGCCACTCGCGGTGCTCGGGGCGGATCGTCAGCATCTCGGTCGCGTCGTCGGGGTAGGTGTAGTGGATCGCGAAGATCGCCACGGTGGGGCTCCAGTCGCTCGGTGGTCGGGGGAGGGGGAGTGGGTCAGGTGGTCGTGATCCGGTGTGCACCGGCATACACGTTGAGGCGGGTGCCGCGCACGAAGCCGAGCAGGCTCATGCCGGCGTCCTCGGCGCACTCCACTGCGAGGGACGACGGCGCCGAAACCGCTGCGAGGCAAGGGATCCCGGCCATGATCGCCTTCTGCGTCAGCTCGAAGGACGCGCGACCCGACACGACGAGGACGCAGCCGACCCCGGGCACGCGCCCGTTCTGCAGGGCCCACCCGACGACCTTGTCGACGGCGTTGTGCCGGCCGACGTCCTCGCGGACGACGAGCAGCTCGCCGTCGGCGGTGAAGAGGCCGGCGGCGTGCAACCCGCCCGTCTTGTCGAACGACCGCTGCTCGACGCGCAGGGCGTCGGGCAGCTCGGCGATGATCTTGGCCGCGAACTCCGTCGTGTCGGCGCGCACGTCGAAGGCCGACTGCGCCCGCAGCTGCTCGATGCTGGCCTTGCCGCAGACGCCGCACGACGAGTTCGTGAAGAAGGCGCGCGTGGCCGAGGCGGGCGGCGCGGCCACGCCGGCCGCCAGCGTCACGTCGATGACGTTGTACGTGTTCTCGTCGAAGCCGCTCTCACCCGACACGACCGCGCCCTCGCAGTAGCGCGCCAGGGCGATGTCGTCGGCGGACCGGATGAGCCCCTCCGACATGAGGAAGCCGTGGACGAGCTCGATGTCGTGCCCCGGCGTGCGCATCGTCACCGTGAGCGGCGTGCCGTTGACCCGCAGCTCGAGCGGCTCCTCGACCGTGAGGGTGTCGGGGCGCGTCGTCGACGACGGGGTCGCGAGGTTGATCGTCGTGACCTTGCGCCGCACCGTGACCCGTCCCATGACCTCAGCCTGCCAGACTCCGTGCCAGACTCCGATGGGTGCCGTCCCGCCCATCTGAAGCGCCCGCGGTCGTCGTCGTCCTGACGGGCGGGGCCTCGCGGCGGATGGGCTCCCACAAACCCGTCCTCGACGTCGGCGGCCGGCCCCTCGTCGCACGCGTCCTCGACGCGGCCGGCGAGCGTCCGGCGCTCGTCGTCGGCCCCGGTCAGGGTGTCCCCGACGGCGTACGCGTCGTGTGGGAGCGCGTCCCCGGTGGCGGTCCGGTGGCCGGCGTGTCCACCGCCGTCGAGGCCCTCGCCACCGACGCCGCCACGAGCGGCATGCCGATGCCGTATGCCGTCGTGCTGCTGGCCGCGGACCTGCCCTTCGTCACCTCCGCCCACGTCGACCGGCTCCTCGAGGCGCTCGGGTCGGCCGACCTCGCCGTGACGGTCGACGGTGACGGACGCAGCAACTGGCTCTGCTCGGCCTGGCGCCTCGCCGCCCTGCAGGGGCGTCTCGACGAGCTCGGGGACCCGTACGGCAGGAGCATGCGCGACCTCGCCGACGGCATACGCACGCAGGCGGTCGACGACCCCTCCGGGGTCGCGCTGGACGTCGACACGCCGGCCGACCTGGCCCGTGCGCGCGACCTTGCGCGCGACCGTTCGCGCGAGCGTGCGCGCGGCCGCGCGGAGCACCGTCCGAGCGCCGACTGACGGCCGCCTGAGGCGGTCGACGGGCGACTCTGGGAGATCGCCCAAGTCGGGCCCTGCGGCGAATCCCCCTGCGGCCAAGCGCTACTCCGGACTTCGGAGGCATTTGGCAAAGACTTGGTAAGCCCCGTTGACCCGTGTTCTGGGCTGCTGCCAACGTCACGCACGTTCCGGCCCGATCTCATGTCGTGAGATGAGCGGAACTCCCTCCAAGCGGCCCACGAGCCGCATCTCGACTAGGAGCAACCAGTGAATCGACTGAAGTCTGGGCTGGCGACCGGAGGGCTGCTCGCCCTCGCCCTCGCCATCTCGCCGGCGATCCCGGCGGGCGCAGCGGCAGGTGCAGGACGCGACAAGGCGCCTGCCCCCGAGTCGCAGAGCCTCAAGGCGACCGAGCAGTCCCGAGCAGCATCGTCCGCGAGCGCCCTCGGCCTCGCCTCGGGCGAGAAGCTCACCGTCAAGTCCGTCATCCAGGACGCCAACGGCGCGACGCACGTCCGCTACGAGCGGACCTTCGACGGCCTGCGCGTCATCGGCGGCGACTTCGTCAGCCACAAGGACTCCTCGGGTGCCGTCAAGAGCGTCACGTGGAACTACCGCAAGAACGTCACCCCCGCGACGATGACCCCGAGCGTCTCCAAGAGCGAGGCGCACCAGGCCGGTCTCGCCGCGTCGAAGGCCAACAAGGAGACCGCCACCCCCGGTGAGCTCGTCGTCTTCCAGTCGGCCACCGGTCCCAAGCTCGCCTACGAGGTCATCACCGAGGGCATCAAGGCCGACCAGACCCCGACCCGCCTGCACACGATCGTCGACGCCACCACGGGCAAGACCCTGACGAGCTGGGACGACATCAAGCACGGCACGGGCAACGGCATCTTCGTCGGCTCCGTCACGCTCGGCACGACCGCCGGGACGACGTACACGATGAAGGACACCCACGGGAACTACACGACCGACCTCAACCAGGCCACGAGCGGCAACGGCACGACGTTCACCGACGCCGACGACGTCTGGGGCAACGGCCTGCAGAGCAACCGCCAGTCGGCGGCCGTCGACGCGCACTACGGCGCCGGCAAGACGTACGACTACTACAACACCCAGCTCGGCCGCGCCGGCATCTGGAACAACGGCACCGGCGCCCGCAGCCGCGTCCACTACGGCCAGAACTACGTCAACGCCTTCTGGGACGGCACGCAGATGACGTACGGCGACGGCGCCAACAACGCGGCCCCGCTCGTCGAGCTCGACGTCGCCGGCCACGAGATGAGCCACGGCGTCACCGAGAACACCGCGGGCCTCGCCTACACCGGCGACGCCGGCGGCCTCAACGAGGCGACGTCGGACATCTTCGGCACGGGTGTGGAGTGGTACACGAACAACCCGAGCGACACCCCCGACTACCTCATCGGCGAAGAGATCAACATCAACGGCAACGGCACGCCGCTGCGCTACATGGACAAGCCGAGCAAGGACGGCGGCTCGAAGGACTGCTGGAGCAGCTCCCTCGGCGGCCTCGACCCGCACTACTCGTCCGGCCCGCTCAACCACTGGTACTTCCTGGCCTCCGAGGGTTCGGGTGCCAAGACGATCAACGGCGTCAGCTACAACAGCCCCACCTGTGACGCCTCGACGGTGACCGGCATCGGCCACCTCAAGGTCGAGAAGATCTGGTACCGCACGCTGTCGACGTACCTCACCTCGAGCAGCAACTACGCGGCGGCCCGCACCGGCGTCATCAAGGCGGCCAAGGACCTCTACGGCGCCGGCTCGGCCGAGTGCACCGCGGTCGACAAGGCCATGGGCGCCATCTCGGCCCCGGCCAGCACCGAGACCTGCGGCACCGGCGGTGGCGGTGGCGGCGGCGCGGCCCTGACCAACGGCGGCTTCGAGTCCGGCCAGACCGGCTGGACCGGCACGACGGGCCCGATCACCAACAACACGGGCCGCCCGGCCCACGGCGGTTCGTACAAGCTGTGGCTCGGCGGCAACGGCACGGCCGGCTCCGAGAACGAGTCGCAGACCTTCGCCGTCCCGTCCACGGCCACCGCTCCGGCGCTGACCTACTGGATCCGCATCGACACGGCCGAGACCACGACGACGAGCGCCTACGACACGGCCACCGTCCAGATCAACGGCGTCACGAAGCAGAGCTACTCCAACCTGTCCACGCCGAAGGCGTCCTACGTCCAGAAGACGATCGACCTCACGGCCTACAAGGGCACGAACGTCACGCTGAAGTTCGCCGACACCGAGGACTCCTCGCTCCAGACGAGCTTCGTCATCGACGACGTCGCGACGAACTTCTGACGGATCGAGCACGTCGGGCCGCGTGAGCTGCCCTGAAGGACACGCACCACCAGAGGTCGGTATGCCGCCGGGTCAGCCCCGCGGCATACCGACCTCGTGCGTGCGGCGGGGACTCCTGCCGCGCGGACGCTCAGGAGGCGGGCACGGTCGCCGCCGTCGCCGGCGGAGCGGTGGTCGGCGTCACGCAGCGGGTCGTGGCGGGCACCGAGAGGGTGACGTCACTGACGAGGGTGCCGACGAGGCCGGAGATCTCGCCGAGCGACGGGTCGCTGAGGTCGATCGCCCGGGCCTGGTGGTCGGTGACCGAGATCGTGATCGGGTCGCTCTCGGGGACGGCGTCGGGGTCGAGGGCGGTGGACCCGTCGGTCGGCGGCTCGAGCGTCGCGGGGCCGAGGCGGAGCGTCGCGAGGAGGGTGACGAGCTGGCGCTGCTGCGGGGCGCTGAGCGTGCACACCCGGCCGTGGACCGTGCGCGTCTCGACGCGGACGCGGCCGTTGGCCTCGAGCACGATCTGGTCGTCGAAGCCGGCGATGCCCCCGGTGCGGCGCAACGTCAGCGGGAACGTGGGGCCGTACGACGACCCGAGCGCGTCGTCACCGGCGGCGCCGAAGCGCAGCGCGGAGGTCGTCGACGACGTGGTCGCCGAGGCCGACGAGGTCACCTCCCCCGTCGATCCTTCCTCGAGCGTGGCGGACCCGCAGCCCCCCACGAAGAGTGCTGCGACGGCCATCCCCACGCACAGGCCTGCGCGCCCCATGACGTCCATGGTGGCCCCTCGCGGCGGACGATGCACGCCCGACCCGGTGGAATCAGGACAACGCTTGGGTGACGGTTTCAAGTGGCGGGCCTCGGGATGCGCGGGAATGCTCGGTGTCAGAGGTGTGTGTCGGGCTCGGGGCCGGACACACCCGTTCGCGCGGAGGCGGGCGCCGACGGACCCACGTCGGCGTCAGCATCCTGCGCTCACCAGGACACGAAAGGGACGATCGAGTGATACCCATCTCCACGCCACACCGAACTCCGGGAAGCCGCAGGGCGCGGCGGTCCGTCGCCGCGCTCGGCGCCGTCGCGGCCGTCGCCGCCGGACTGGCTCTGACGAGCCCGGCCGCGCAGGCCGCGGACCCGTCGGCCACGGCCTCCGGCACCGACCCCGCCAGCCGGGAGCGGGCCTTCGCTGCGGCCTCGGCGGAGTACGGCGTGCCGCGCACGGTCCTCGAGGCCGTGTCGTACGCCCAGACCCGGTGGGACTTCAACCCCGGCCACAGCACGTCCGGCGGCTACGGCCCCATGCACCTCGTCGACGCCGACCTCGGCACCCGCGCCGACGCGAAGGGCCTCGGGGAGCCGTCCGCTCCGGAGGCCGCACCCGTGGCCGACACGCTCGGCCGCGCCGCGGAGCTGACCGGCCTCGCCGAGGACGCCCTGCGCACCGACGAGCTCGCCAACATCCGCGGCGGTGCGGCCCTGCTCGCGGCCACGCAGCAGCGTCTCGGGCTGCCCACGGGAGAGTCCACCGACGCGGGGCAGTGGTACGCCGCCGTCGCCGACGCCTCGGGCTCGGCGCAGGAGGACGTCGCGGCGGCCTTCGCCGACGACACCTACTCCGTCATCGCGTCCGGCGCCTCGCGCCGCACCGTCGACGGCAAGGAGGTCTCGCTGCTGCCGTCGGCCGTCAAGGCCGACACCGCGCAGGTCGACCGCCTCGGCCTGCTCAAGAAGCCCAACGCCGGCCCCGTCGACTGCCCGCCCGGGCTCGACTGCGAGTGGGTCCCCGCGCCGTACGAGCAGTACGGCCCGGGCGCTGGCGACTACGGCAACCACGACCTCGCCCAGCGCCCGCGCGCGCCGAAGATCACCAACATCGTCATCCACGACACCGAGGCGACCTACGACACGACCCTCAAGCTCGTGAGCGACCCGACCTACGTGTCGTGGCAGTACAGCCTGCGCAGCTCCGACGGCCACATCGCCCAGCACCTGACGCCGCAGGACGTCGGCTGGCACGCGGGCAACTGGTACGTCAACAGCCACTCGATCGGCCTCGAGCACGAGGGCTTCGCGCCCCAGGGCGCCGAGTGGTTCAGCGAGCCGATGTACCGCTCGTCCGCGCGGCTCGTGCGCTACCTCGCCAAGACGTACGACATCCCGCTCGACATGCAGCACATCTTCGGCCACGACCAGATCCCGGGCGTGACCCCGGGCAACGTCGCCGGGATGCACTGGGACCCGGGCCCCTACTGGAACTGGGAGCACTACTTCCAGCTCCTCGGGGCGCCGCTCTCGGCCCACCAGTCCGGTGCAGCCCAGGACCTCGTGCGGATCCTCCCCGGCTTCGAGGACAACATCCAGCCGGTGACCGGGTGCACGACGGCGGGCGTCGCCTGCCGCGCGCAGGGCACCAACTTCGTCTACCTGCACACCCAGCCGTCCGAGACGGCGCCGCTCGTCAACGACATCGGCCGCAAGCCCAACGGCGCGGCCTCGACGACGAACGTGTCCGACATCGGGGCCCGCGCCCAGACCGGTCTGACCTTCGCCGTGGCCGAGCGCAGCGGTGACTGGACGGCCATCTGGTTCAACGGCGTCAAGGGCTGGTTCCTCAACCCGGCGTCCGACCCGACGGCCGTCCCGGTCAAGGGCTCCTACGTCGTGCCCAAGGCCGGTCTGGCCAAGGCCCCGGTCTACGGGCGCGCCTACCCGGAGGCGTCGGCCTACCCGGCGGGCATCCCGGTCCAGGCGCTCGCGCCGCTGCAGTACTCCTTCGCGGCCGGCCAGCGGTATGCCGTCGGTGACCTCACGGTGCCGACGAACTACTACCGTGCCTCGACGTTCTCGCTCGACACCCCGAACGACCACGTCGACGTCGTCGGTCAGGACCGCTACTACCAGATCTCCCTCGGCCACCGCTTCGCCTACGTGCGCGCGGCCGACGTGGACGTCGTCACGGCCCGGTAGCCAACCGGCGGCACCACCCCAACGGTCGAAGGGCCACGAACCACCAGGTTCGTGGCCCTTCGACCGTGTCAGCGGAGGTCGTACGCCTTGAGGAAACTGACGATGAAGGGCGCGGCACCCGTCACGCCGTTGTCGCCGACCTCGTTGTAGGCCGCGATCGCGATGTCCCCGCGGCCGGCGACCATCCACACGTGGGTGTCGGGCGGGCTCTTCGTGCCGAACTCGGCGGTGCCGGTCTTGGCGTACTCCACGCCGAGCGGCTTGAGGACCGTGCCCGACCCCTCGGCGACGACGTCACGCATCTCCTGGCGCAGCACACCCGCCTCGGTGGGGTCGAGGGGCGTCGCGGGCTTGGGGAGGGCAGGGGCGCCGGCCACGAGCTGCGGGCGCACCGTCTGGCCCTTCATGACCGACGCGACGACGACCGCCATCGTCAGCGGCGACGCCTCGACGCGCCCCTGGCCGATGAACGACGCCGCGTGCTCGACGACGTCGTCGGTGGTCGGCACCGAGCCGAGGAAGCCGGTGAAGGGCAGGTCGAGCTTCTCGCCCATGCCGAGCGACTGCGCGGCCGAGACGAGGTCGTCCTGGCTCACCTTCTCGTGCTGGCTGATGAAGGCCGTGTTGCACGAGTAGGCGAGGGCGGTCCGCATCGGGATGTCGCCGAGCTTGTCCTTGGGATAGGTCGTGTAGTTGCTGAACCGGCGCCCGTTGACCGTGAGGGTCTCGGTGCACGGGAGCGTCGTGTCGGCCGTGGCGCCCTTGCGCACGTTGGCGAGCGAGCTGACGATCTTGAACGTCGAGCCCGGCGCCTCCTTGCCGGCGAGGGCGAGGGTCGTGCCGGCGGCGGCAGGCCCGACGGCCGCGGCGAGCACCTCACCGGTCGACACGCGGACGGCGACGAGCGCGGTCGGGTGCTTCGTCTGCTTGGCGAGCGCCGCCTCGGCCGCGGACTGCGCCTTGGGGTCGAGGGTGACCGTCAGCGGCTCGCCCTCGGTCGACTGCTCGGCGAAGAGCTCGCGCTTGTCGAGGGCACTGCCGTCAGCGCCACGCTTGACGGCGTGGACCGCCAGGCCCGGCTTGCCCCGCAGCCGGGCGTCGTAGCGGTACTGGAGGCCGTTCTTGCCGACGGTGTCGCCGGCTTCGAGGGTGTCCTTCGAGGCCTTGATCTGCTCGGCCGTGGCCTCGCCGACCGTGCCGAGGATCGGGGCGGCCCACGTGCGGCTCGGGCCGAGCACCTGCAGGGCAGGGACGGTGAGCGCGCCCTTGACCTTCTCGATCGCGGCGCCCCGCTCCTCGATGATCGGGTCGGTGGCGCGCAGGGTGACGCCCTCGACGAACGCCTTGGAGCCGGCTGCCTCGACCTTCGCCGCGAAGCGGGCGGGGTCGATCTCGATGAGCGCGGCGAGCTTCTTCGCCGCGGCCGCCGCCTCGGCCCCTGACACCTTCGTCTTGTCGATGCCGACGGCGGCGACCTCGCGCTCGGTCATGATCTTGCCGCCCGAGGAGTCGACGATGTCGGCCCGTCGAGGCCATTTGCGGGCGAGGTCGAGGGTCTCGTCGGACGTGAGCTGGGGCGCGACGACGCCGGGCGTCCACGACACCCGCCACTGGTCGTCGACGAGGCTCAGGTCGACCTGCGTCTCGTAGGTCCAGTCGGTCGGGGACGTCGAGACGTCCCAGCGGCTGAAGAGCGTGGCCGTCGCGTGATCGGAGCCCTCGGCGTGGCTCATCTCGCTGAGGGCCACCTGCGGACGCAGCGTGCCGAGGTCCTTGTAGGCGGCCTTGACGAAGGCGGTCGCCTTGGCGGGCGTCGTGTTCTTGAAGGTGACGGCCCCGAGGTCACCGCTCGCCAGTCCTGAGGCGAGGGCACGCGCCGTGTCGTCCGGCTTCGGCGGCGAGTCGAAGAGGGAGCAGCCGGCGCCGAGCGTGCCGACGAGCACCCCCGAGAGCGAGACGGCGACGAGAGTCCTGGCACGAGATCCCCTGAGCATGGCTCCACGGTACGTGCCCGGCTGTGGCGGCCGTGTCATGAGGTCGTGGCGCCGGCGTGACGGTCGTGTGCGGGGGCGGGGGTGTGTCGGGCGGCCGGCCGGGGTGCCGTGCGTCCGCTCCCGCGGGGCGGGGTGCGCGGACGACGCCACAGCACGAGCGACCCGACCAGGCCGACGACGACCGCGACGAGGTGCACGCCCCAGGCCTGGTTGGCGGGCGACAGGGCGGCGAGGAAGACGTCGCGGCTCGCCTCGACGTGGTCGCGCAGCCCGTTGGGCAGCCCGGAGCGCGGGCGCAGGTAGGACGCGAGGTAGGAGAAGGCGGTCTGGCCGGCGGCGCAGACGGAGAGCAGGACGAGCACCGCGAGCCACGTCACGAGGCGCCGGGCCGGTCGCAGTCCCAGGCCGGCCAGGGCCAGACCCGCGGCCACGCCCACGACGACCGAGCTCCACTGCAGCAGCCCCAGCGACCGCTGGAGGCCGAGCAGCGCGACGACGACGGCGCTGACCCAGCTGCCGAGCGCCACGGCGAGCGGCGTGGCGGCCAGGGCGCGCAGCACCGGGCCACCGAGCGCGACGGTCAGGCCGAGCACGAGGCCGAGCACCGTGCCGAGCACCGCGACGGCGAGGACGCCGAGGAGGACGCGGTCGTCGCGGTCGAAGTCGCTGCCGAGCTGGCGGGTGGCGCCCGCGGACTGGGCGATCGTGTAGGCGCCGGACGTGAGGGCGCCGAGGGTGGCGAGCACGGCCACCCGTAGACGTCGCCCGCCGCGGGGACGCACCCAGAGCGTCGCCAGGGCCGCGAGGCCGCCGCCGACGAGCGTGATCGTCAGGAGCAGCCCGAGGCGCGCCGTCGTGAACGGCAGGAGGCTGATGTAGCCGTCGGTCGCCGAGCCGGTGGCGACGTCGTAGGGCCAGTTGCGGGGCGACCGCGCCCCGAGCCCGTCGAGGGTCCAGGGCAGCGCGCCGCCGACCCACCAGGCCGCCGCCGCGAGGGGGAGCACCGGCCACAGGTGGGCGCGCGCAGGCCGACGGTGTGTCTCACTGCCCACGCCAACGCCGGTGTCCACGCGCAGATCCGATCATGACTGACCGACATCCGCCAATCGTCGGCGCGCTCGTGCGCCGCTGGGGTCAGCGCTCCGGGCGCCAGAGCTGCACGGAGGCCACGGGCTCGAAGCCGGCCGCGAGGAACGCGCGCAGGGCACGGGCGTTGCCGGGCGCACAGGCCGCGACGACGACGTCGCCCTCGTCGATGAGGGTCAGCGCGTCGCGCACGACGTCGGTCCCGACGTGGTCCTTGGACGGATCGGTCTCGAGGCCCACCTCGGGCAGTCCACCCAGCCCGGTCGAGAGGGTCACGAGCGTGTGGTCGTCGGGGGCGGCATACCCGAAGGTCGTGACGTCGCTGCGCACGGAGGTCGCGTGCTCGGCGCGAGGGTGGTTGCGCAGGTCGCTGCGCGGCACGAGCGCGGGCTCGCCGCCGGCGCCGCGGGCCACGAGGATGATGTCGAGCGCGTCGATCCAGCCGGTGCCGGCCAGACGTGAGACGAGGCGGGGGTTGCTCGCGCCGCCGAAGCCGTCCGGGCTCAGGGAGTCCAGGGTGCCGTCGGAGACGTCGTCCTCGACGGCGAGGTAGGCGTGTCCGGTGAAGGCGACGACGCCCTCGACGCCGCGCCGCCACGGCTCGACGCGCTGCCACGCGCCGTCGACGGTGGGGAAGTCGCCGCCGGCGGCCTTGCTGAGGACTTCCGCAATGGGGTGCACGGCGTCCATCAAACCTGCCGCGCCGACCCGGCGCCCGTCGGGGTCCACCTGTTGGCACCCTCCCGCCGCGCTCCCTCTGCTCTCCCGACACCCCCGCCGGGTAGGTTGTGGCCATGTCCCGACCGCACGCGGCCGCCATCGTGGAGGACTCCGTCCACCAGCAGGTCGAGCGCGTGCTCCGCAGCCGCGGCTGGGGCAACCGGGTCATCACCCATGTCGGCTACGGCTCGTCGTCCTTCGTCCGTGTCTATGCGCGGATCCTCCTCGGGCGCAAGGGTCGTGAGGACGTCGAGGGTCCGCAGGCCAGGCAGGACGCGACCGGTGCCCTCAGCCCGGCCCACTACGACCGGGGTTGGCGCGCCTTCATCACCTCGCCGGCGACAGGCGTCCCGGTCAAGGTCACTGCTGGTGACCGTGAGGTCTACGGCCGTTCCGACCGCGGCGGGCACGTCGACATCGTCGCCCGCGACCACGGTCTCGCCCCGGGCTGGCAGCAGGTGGTCGTCGAGGTGCAGGGCACCGACCCAGTCGCGGCCGACGTCTTCATCGTCGCCGACGGCGTCACGCACGGCATCGTCAGCGACATCGACGACACCGTCATCACGACGATGCTGCCCCGCCCGATGATCGCGGCGTTCAACACCTTCGTCCGCAGGGGCAAGGCGCGTCATGCGGTCTCGGGCATGGCACCGATGTACCGCCGCATCCTCTCGGCGCACCCGGGCGCACCCATCGTCTACGTGTCGACCGGCGCCTGGAACGCCGCCGCCACCCTCAACCGCTTCCTCGTCGAGAACGGCTTCCCGCTCGGTCCGCTCATGCTCACCGACTGGGGACCCACCAACACCGGGTGGTTCCGCAGCGGGCAGGCGCACAAGCGCACCTGCCTCGACCGCCTCGCCCGCGACTTCCCCGAGATCAGGTGGCTCCTCGTCGGCGACGACGGCCAGCACGACCCCCAGATCTACGCCGACTTCGCCGAGGCGCGCCCCGACCGCGTCGACGCCATCTGCATCCGCCACCTGTCGCCGACCGAGCAGGTGCTGTCCAACCCGATGAAGATCGACTCGCCGATCCGTCCCTGGGCGTCGCGGTCCGTGCCGACCTTCTCGGCGGCCGACGGGCACGGGATGCTCCGCGTCCTCGAGGGTGCCGGCAAGGTCGGCGAGGTCGTCGCGGCCGACGAGCAGCCCTCGCGTCCGGGCCGTTCCGTCGGCTCCGGGTGACAGACTGGGGCCATGCCTGAGCTGCCGGAGGTGCAGGCGCTCGTCGACTTCCTCGCCGAGCGGACGGACGGCCTTGCCGTCACCAAGGTCGAGGTCGCCTCGTTCAGCGTGCTCAAGACGTTCAACCCACCACCGCAGGCGCTCGAGGGCGCACCGATCGACGGCGTCCACCGCCACGGCAAGTTCCTCGACATCGACGCCGACGGCACCCACCTCGTCTTCCACCTCGCGCGGGCCGGCTGGCTGCGCTGGTCCGACCAGCTGCCGATGACCGTGCTCCGGCCGGGCAAGTCACCGATCGCGCTCCGGGTGCGGTTGTCCGACGGCTCCGGTTTCGACCTGACCGAGGCCGGCACGAAGAAGTCGCTCGCGGCCTACATCGTCACCGACCCGGCCCAGGTGCCCGGCATCGCGCGACTCGGTCCCGACCCGTTGGCCGACGACTTCACCCTCGAGCGGTTCCGCTCGATGATCGAGGGCCGCCGCACGCAGATCAAGGGCCTGCTGCGCGACCAGGAGTTCATCGCCGGCGTCGGCAACGCCTACTCCGACGAGATCCTGCACGTCGCCAAGATCAGCCCGTTCGCCATCGCGGGCACGCTCGCCCCCGAGGTGGTCGACCGGTTGTATGCCGCCCTGCGCGACACGCTGAAGAGCGCGGTCACGACAGCGTCGGGCAAGCCGGCCAAGGAGCTCAAGGACGCCAAGCGCGCGGGCATGCGGGTCCACGCCCGCACCGGCGAGCTGTGCCCGGAGTGCGGCGACGTCGTCCGCGAGGTGTCGTTCGCCGACACGTCGTTGCAGTACTGCGCCACCTGCCAGACCGGCGGCAAGCCGCTCGCCGACCGGCGGATGTCCAAGCTGCTCAAGTGAGCACGCCCCTCGGGCCCGACGGGCCGCGGCGCGGATTCGTCCGGAATGCAACGCTTCCGGTCTCGTGGTTGTCTTCATCGTCATGAAGCCGTTGACCCACCACGTCCTGCGCGGTCCCCTCCACCCGGCCCGTCGCCCTCGAGGCCTCCTCGCGCTCGCTGTCGGAGCCGTGCTCGTCACGAGTGCCTGCGGGCAGGCGACGCCGTCACCGGGGGCCGCGACGCCCGCGGGTGGCGACGGACCCTCGGCCACGGCCGGCTCGACGGTCGACGCCGGTGCGGGCGCCGAGACGGCGACCCCGGGCGGCGTGCGCCTCGAGGCGACGATGGCACCGGGAGGGCCCGAGGTGGGTGCGACGGGTGCGACGGGTGCCGGCATCGCGGCGAGTCCCGGCCTCGTCGTCGACTACACGCTGACCAACACCGGCACGAAGCCCGTCCTCGCCTACGACGTCGTGCCCGCCGACCTCGGCAGCGCGACGCTCGCCCCGGACGTCGACGCCAAGCACGCGTGGGTCTACGAGGAGTCCGGCGTCCTCCGCCTCAGCAAGCAGGGGTTCGCGCCCGGCCCGAACGTCCGCTTCGCGGCCGCGCCCGTCATGGGCGGCCACACGGTCGCCCCCGGTGCCAGCATCACCGGCAAGGCGTATGCCGTGTCGCCGCCGACGCTCGACGTGCCGGGTGACTCGTTCGAGGCCCCGCGGACGCCGGTCGACCCCGCAGTCAAGCAGTGGCAGTTCTGCGTCCAGGTCTCCGATCGCGCCGGGCAGTCCCGGCCGTCCGCCGTCGGCGGCGGCGTCGTCGAGGCGGCCTCGACGGCCCCGCAGGGCGACGAGCTCGTCTGCACCCCGCCGTCGACGATCCCCGTCGCCTGACGGCCGAGCCCTCAGGCCTCGGTGTCGAGGCTCGTGACGGCCGCGCGGCTGCTCGCGAGGTGGTCGCGGAAGACCGCCGCGGCGCGGTCGGCGTCGCGGGAGCGAAGGGCCTCGACGATGGCGCGGTGCTCGGCGACCATGCTGGCGGGCTCGGTGTGCTGGTTGAGCAGCCAGGCCATCCGACCGGCGACCGGCTCGATGATCGAGCTGAGCACGCGGCTGCCGGCGAGGTCGACCAGCGCGTCGTGGAACGCCGCGTTGGCGCCGATCGCCTCGGCCTGACGACCGGCTCGGGCGTGCGCGTCGGCTCGGGTCACGAGGTCGTCGAGGGAGGCGAGCCCGTCGTCGTCGAGCACGTCGACGAGCCGGTGCGAGAGCACCGCCTCGAGGGACTCGCGCACCGCGAAGAGCATGGCGACGTCGTCAGGGTCGAGACGGCGGACGACCATGCCCCGCGTCGGCCGCTCCTCGAGGAAGCCTTCGCGCTCGAGGGCACGGAGTGCCTCGCGCACCGGCACGCGCGAGACGCCGAGCTGCTCGGCGACCTGTCGCTCGACGAGACGGGCCCCGGGGGCGAGCTCGCCCGACACGATGCGTCCGCGAAGCGCCTCGGTGACGGAGTCGCGCAGCGATCCCGCATGTTCCTCACGAGTAGGCATTGACCACCCCTCCTCACTTGGTATACCAAATTGGTATACCAAACCTGGCTCGATCCGAGCCTAACTCCTGGAGGTCCCGCATGTGCCTGCACGACCACGACGCCACGCCGTCCCTGCCGCCCGCGGCCCTCTCCCGTCGAAACGTCATCGTCGGGGCCGCGGTCCTCGCGGGCGTCACCGCCGGAGGCATCGCCTCGGCCTCCTCGGCCTCCGCCCTGGATGAGGTGGCGACGAGCAGCCGGACCGGTTCGGTCCGGCCGTCCACAGCGCCTCCGCTCGTCGTCGAGGGCGGCTCGGTCGTCGACCCGCTCACAGGTCATGTCGTCGAGGACGGCGTCGTCGTCCTGCGGGACGGCCGGGTGCTCGCCGTCGGCTCGCGCGACACGACCCGCCGCGCCGTGGCGTCCGTCGGGTCCGCGGCGCGTCGCATCGACGCCTCGGGTCGCTGGGTCGTGCCCGGACTCATCGACGTCCACGTCCACGCGAACGCTCTGGCGGACGCCCGCGCCCTCGTGCGGGCCGGCGCGACGTCGGTGCGCAGCGGCTCGTCCTCCTTCTACCAGGACGTCGCGATGCGCTCGCTGCCCGACCGGGTGCCCGGCCTCGCGCCGCGGATGCGGGCGGCCGGCATCTTCGTGTCGCCGCAGCTCGGCGACTCGCTGCTCGCCGACCCGGAGCTGGCGCCCCTCGCGGCGCTCCCCGGCGGGGTCACCTCCACCGCCGACATCGCCCACGTGACGCGGGTCAACGTGTCGCGCGGCGTCGACGTCGTCAAGACGCGGGCGAACCCGCGGGCGGGCCTCGCCGAGCAGGACCCTCGCGAGCTCGTCTACGACCGGGAGCAGCTGAGCGCCGTCGTGCGCGCCGCGAGCGGGCGGCCGGTGCTCTGCCACGCCTACAGCGCCGAGGGCATCGACGGCGCCGTCCGCGCGGGCGTCCGCAGCATCGAGCACGGCGTCTTCGTCAGTGACGCAACGATCTCCGAGATGGCCCGACGCGACACCCACTTCACCCCGACCCTCGCGGCGATCAGCGGGATGATCGGCTCGACCGACCCCGTCCTCGACGCCCGCGGCCGGGAGTACACCCCGATCCTCATGAAGGCCGTGCGCGAGGCGCACGAGCGGGGCGTCACCGTCGTCGCCGGCACCGACTCCTTCGGCACCGACGTCGACCCCATCGGCTCGGAGGTGCGCCTGCTCGTCGAGGCCGGTCTCACGCCGCTCGACGCGCTGCGCGCTGCCACGACGAGCGCCGCGCGCCTGCTCGGGTGGTCCCGTCAGGCCGGTCGGCTCATGCCGGGCGGCTTCGGCGACCTGCTCGTCGTCGACGGCAACCCGCTCGACGACGGCAGCGCGGTCGAGCGCGTCCGGGTCGTCGTGGCCCAGGGGGCCGTGGTCCGCCAGGACTGACCGGTCAGAGATGGATCGAGACGTGGCCGCCGTTCGCGATGCCCAGGCAGCTGAAGAGCATGAAGGATCCCGGCCAGGCCGCGGCGGCGGCCAGGCACCACGTCTTGACCGAGCGTGAGGCGGCCCGTGCCCCCTCCCAGTCGCCGATGGCCCACTTCGGGTTCACCTGGGTGGACTTGATGATCGCGACGATCCCGAAGGGCGTGAAGCAGAAGATCGTGCACAGGATCGCCCAGCCGAGCCGGGTGGGCGGTGGAGGCGCCTGACCGCTGCGGGGGCCCACCCACTCGGCGATGGGGGTGGTGGCATACGGCAGCGGGTCGACCCGGCCTGCGGGCGGTGGCAGCGGGACGGGCGGCGGCGTCATCGGCGCGCTCGGCGGCGCCGAGGTGGTGGCGTCCGGCGACTCGAGGTCGGGCAGCCACTGCGACCAGGTGTCCTGCGTGGGATCGGGTCGACGGTCGTCCATGGTCCGGGTGCTCCTGGCTCGGCGGGTCGGTCACTGGTGAGACCCGTCAGGAGCGACAGCGTTCCATGGACCGGACGCGGGCGGGCGCGAACCGGACGAATCGCCCCGAGTCAGATGATGGTGGGGTCGCCGTCCGCGCTGAGCTGCTTGCCGGCCCGCTCCCACTCGAGCATCCCGCCCTCGACGTTGGCGACGTCGTAGCCCTGGTGCACGAGCCACTGGACCGCACGCGCCGAGCGGCCGCCCATCCGGCACACGACCGCGACGGTGGCATCGGTGTCGGGCAGCTCGTCGATGCGTGAGGGCAGCTCGCCGAGGGGGATGTGGATGGCGTTGGGAGCGTGGCCCGCAGCCCACTCGTCGGCCTCGCGGACGTCGACGAGGACGGCGTCGTCGGGCAGCTCGGACACGGTCGTCGTGGGGATGCTCATGCCGTCCATCCTGACACGGGACCTCGTCATCCCACGCGGGCCGCAAGGGTGTTGAGCACGGCGGCGGCCTCGTCGGCGTCGTCGACCGTGACGACGACGTCGGGCTCGCCGATGCGGTGCACGACGAGGGCCTCGCCGGCGCGGGTGACGTAGCCGCGACGGCCGTCGACGCCGATGCGCCAGCCCCAGCCGCCGAACTCGCGCAACGGCGAGACGGTCGTCGTCCCGGCCGACGCCACCCGCTCGAGGGGGACGCGGGACCACGAGAGCCCCGCGCTCGAGACCCGGAGGCCGGCCGCGTCGACGGTGACGCGGGCGGAGAGGGTGAGGGCCAGCAGCGCCCCGAGGGCGAGGGCGAGCAGCCACACCCAGGCCAGCCCGGCGAGCGCCACCCAGACGAGGGGCAGCGCGACGACGACGGCGAGCGCCACCGTCGGGCCCACGCGCAGGCTCGCCCGCCCCGTCCACGCGAGACGGGTCGTCGGCGTGACATCGAGCCGAGGCGCTTCATCGGGCAGGGGCTGACGGGCGCCGGTGAGCTCGGGCGGTGTCGGGCGTCCCCAGCGCCAGAGCCCCACGGCGACGAGGGCGGTCAGCACGAGCGTGGGGACGGCCCACTGGGGCGGGAACGCCTGCGGGACCTGCCCTGGTCGCTGCGCGACGAGGCCACCGAAGAGCACGCCGCCGAGGAACACGGCGGCGCCACCGGCGACGGCGGCGAGCGGACCCCGGGCGGAGCGGTGCATGACCGTGGCCAGTCCGACGAGGGCGAGCGGCATCACGGTCGTGATGACGGCCGCGGTGACGACGGCCGCCCCGAAGGGCTGCCAGCGGTCCGGCTCGCCGTGCAGGCCCCAGTGGACGGCCACGGGGTCCGGCACGAGGTCGCGGACGGCATACGCGAGCCCGGTGCCGACCGCGGCCACGAGCGGAGCCAGCACGGCGCTCGCGACGAGGGCGTGGGTGGGCCGGCGGTCGGTGGTCATCGCTGGAACTCGCTCTCGATGAGTCGGGTGAGGTCGGCCGGGGTGGCGCCGACGAGGCGGGCCTCGGCGACGAGCTCGGCGACGAGGGTGCGCAGCCGCGCATCACCTCCGGGGTCGGACGTGCTGACGACGGCCCCGCGGCCGCGGCGCAGGTCGATGAGGCCCTCGTCCCGGAGGGACTGGTAGGCGCGGAGCACCGTGTGGAGGTTGACGTCGAGGACCCCGGCGACCTCCCGGGCCGAGGGCAGGCGGTCGCCCTTCGCGAGTCGTCCGGACGCCATCTCGCGTCGGACGCAGGCCGCCACCTGCACGTGCAACGCCGTGCTCGACGTGGGGTCCACCTGCCACAACATAGTTCTAGTATGACTATAAATATGCAGTGAAGGCAAGCGGCTAGGGTGGAGGCCGTGCAGATCCTGTCGATCCAGTCCCACGTCGCCTACGGTCACGCCGGCAACTCGGCCGCGGTCTTCCCGCTCCAGCGGCTCGGGCACGAGGTCTATCCCGTGCTCACGGTCACCTTCTCCAACCACACCGGCTACGGCTCGACGCGAGGCCCGCTCATCGCGCCGGCCGACGTCGCGGCCGTCATCGACGGCGTCGAGGAGCGGGGCGCCTTCCCGACCATCGACGCGGTGCTCTCCGGCTACCAGGGCGCCGAAGCGGTCGGCGAGGTCGTCCTCGACGCCGTCGCCCGGGTCAAGGCGGCCAACCCTGCCGCCGTCTACTGCTGCGACCCCGTCATGGGCGACGTCGGCCGGGGCTTCTTCGTGCGCGAGGGCATCCCCGAGTACATGCGCGACCACGTCGTGCCGAAGGCCGACATCGTCACGCCCAACCAGTTCGAGCTCGAGTTCCTCGTCGGTCGGCCGGTGTCGACGCAGTCCGACCTCGTCGCCGCGGCGCGCGAGCTCGTCGCGCAGGGGCCGACCGCCGTCCTCGTGACGAGCGCGCTGACGTCCGACACCCCCGAGGGCTCGATCGAGATGGTGTGCGTCACCGCCGACGACGCCTGGGTCGTGACGACCCCGATGCTGCCGATGACGGTGCGTGGTGGTGGTGACGTGACCGCTGCGGTCTTCCTCGCGCACTACCTGACGGACGGCCCCGACGTGGCCCTGCGCCGCACCGCGGCGACGATGTACGCCGTGCTGGAGCGCACCCACGCGAGCGGCTCGGACGAGATGCTCCTCGTCGCCGAGCAGGACGCGATCGCGCACCCCGACGAAGTTTTTGAAATCTCTTCGATCAGTTGACCGTTTCGCCCCAGACCGCGTTATAGTCGCAACGCGCCGTTCCGCATGACCACCCCTGACCGTGCGGAACGGCGCTTTTTCATGTCTGAATTCAGTGGAATCCGAATCAAATGACTTCGGATTCCATGGAGTCGGTGTGGTCTCGCGCTCCGTCCCGGCGGTCGGACGACGCGCCGATGAGGGTCGATCGTGATGTCTCAGGTTTTCGGTAGAGATGCGTATAGCCTCCGATCGTGGACCCGATCACGAACCCGTACGCCCCGGGCGCGGGCCAGCGCCCGCCCGAGCTCGCCGGCCGTGACGAGCAGCTGCGCACCTTCGACGTCGTGCTCGAGCGCGTCGCCCGCGGACGCTCCGAGCGCTCGATCGTCCTCACCGGGCTGCGCGGTGTCGGCAAGACCGTCCTGCTCAACGCCCTCCGCAGCTCGGCCGTGCGAGCCGACTGGGGCACGGGCAAGTTCGAGGCCCGCCCCGACCAGCGGCTGCGTCGACCGCTCGCCGCGGCCGCGCACCAGGCCGTGCGCGAGCTCGGTCACCCGCGTGGCGACGACGTCGACCACGTGCTCGGCACCATCAAGGCCTTCGCCCTGCGCGACGCCCCGACGGGGGCGAAGCTGCGCGACCGGTGGCAGCCGGGCATCGACGTCCCGGCCGTCACCGGCCGCGCCGACTCGGGCGACATCGAGATCGACCTCGTCGAGCTCTTCACCGACATCGGTGGCCTCGCCGCCGACGTCGGCAAGGGCGTCGCCTTCTTCATCGACGAGATGCAGGACCTCGACCCCGACGACGTCTCGGCGCTCTGCGCGGCGTGCCACGAGATCTCGCAGTCGGGTCTGCCCGTCATCGTCGTCGGTGCCGGCCTGCCCCACCTGCCCGCGGTGCTGTCCGCCTCGAAGTCCTACTCGGAGAGGCTCTTCCGCTACTCGCGCATCGACCGGCTGCCCCGCGACTCCGCCGACCGGGCCCTCGTGGGGCCGGCGACCGAGGAGGGCTGTGAGTTCACGCCCGAGGCGCTCGACGAGATGTATGCCGTGACGGCCGGCTACCCGTACTTCATCCAGGCCTACGGCAAGGTCGTGTGGGACGTCGCGCCCTCCTCACCCGTCACCGCCCAGGACATCAGGGTCGCGGTGCCCGAGGCCGAGTCCGAGCTCGCGGTCGGCTTCTTCGGCTCCCGCTTCGAGCGTGCGACGCCGGCCGAGCGCGAGTACCTCCGGGCGATGGCCGACGCGGCCCTCGTCAACCCGCCTGCAGGGGAGGGATCCGCGGAGGGGAGTGCAGGAGCGCCCTCCGACGAGACGGCATACGTCCGCGACGGGGTGAGCGAGCGCGAGGCCGTGCCGACGTCCGCCGTGGCGGAGGTGCTGGGACGCAAGCCACAGTCGCTCTCACCCGCGCGCGACGCCCTCATCAAGAAGGGCCTCATCTACTCCGGCGAGCGCGGACTCATCGCCTTCACGGTGCCCCACTTCGGCCGCTACCTGCGCACCCAGTCCTGAGCGCCGGGAGCGTCAGTCGGGCGCGTCGCCGGCCGCGACCTCGAGGTGCGCGCGTCGTCCGTCGCGGTCGAGCACGAGGATGACCTCGACCGGCTCGTCGTCCGCCGTGACGGCGTGCGGGACCATCGTCGAGAACTGCGCCGACTGCCCCTCCTCGACGACCACGACGCGCTCGCCGAGGTGCAGCCGGGCCGTCCCCGACAGCACGGTGAACCACTCGTGACCGGGGTGCACGCCGAGCCGGCCCTCGTGCCGGGTGGCCGTGATGCGCATCTTCGCCACGACGAGACCATGGGGCTCGTCCTCCCTCGTGAGCAGCCACGTCGTGCGCCCGTGGGCCGTGTCGCGGCGCGGGTGGATGACGACGTCGTCGTCGCTCGCCAGGTCGACGAGCTCGTCGATGCTCGTGCCGAGCGCGCGGGCGATCGGACCCAGCTGGTCGATGGCGATCCGGCGGTGGCCGGTCTCGATCCGGCTCAGAGTCGACGGGCTGAACCCGCACCGGCCGGCGAGCGCGTCGAGGGACCACCCCCGGGCGAGGCGGAGGCCGCGGATGCGGGCGCGGATCACGGCATCGAGATCGAGTTCTTGCGTCATCAGCAAGATCGTATGCCGTGTGCGCAAGGGCGTCCTACCGTGGCAGGCATGACACACGGACACCACGGGGACGCCCACCACGCCCACGACGACGCCGACTCCGAGGCCGGGGGCGCCGACCTGCTCGACCTCGACGGCGAGGTGCTCCGGGACTACTGGGACACCGCGCTCGACCGCGTGGCGGCCGCCGTCGCGTCGGCGCCGTCCGTCGCGCCGGTGCGGGTCGTCGACCTCGGCGCCGGTACCGGCACCGGGTCGCTCGGCTTGGCGCGTCGGCTCCCCGAGGCCGAGGTCTATGCCGTCGACATCTCCGCCCCGTCGCTCGCTCGCGTCGACGCCAAGGCGCGGGTCGCGGGAGTCGACGACCGCGTCCGCACGGTAGAGCACGACCTCGACGCCGGCTGGCCGGACCTCGCACCGGTCGACCTCACGTGGGCCTCGATGGCGCTGCACCACCTCGACGACCCGGTGCGGTCGCTCGGCGACCTCCGTCGGATGACGCGCGAGGGGGGCCTCGTCGCCGTGGCCGAGTTCGACGAGCCGATGCGCTTCCTGCCCGACGACCTCGGCACCGGCACGCCCGGCTTCGAGTCCCGCGCGCTCGCAGTGCTGAGCGCGGCGCACGGCGAGGAGCTGCCGCACCTGGGCGCCTCGTGGGCCCAGCTGCTCGGCGAGGCGGGCTGGACCGTCGTCGCCGAGCACGAGATCGACATCGACCTGCCCTCGCCGGACCACCCGTTGGCCGGCCGCTACGCCAGGACCTGGTTCGACAGGCTCGCGCACGGGCTCACCGACCGGCTCGAGGCCGAGGACCTGCGCATCCTCGAGGACCTGCTCGACGACGACGGGCCGCACGCACTGCTCCACCGCACCGACCTGCACCTGCACGGCGTCCGCACGGTGACGATCGCGCGCCGCTGACGGCGAGCCGGGCCGGTCCGAATTCCATTGTGTGGCATGGTTGCCGACCGTGCCCGCTCGCTCGTTGACTCGCCTGATGACCGTTGTCGTCGCGGCGGGCGTGGCGCTCGCAGGGTGCGGGCTCCCACTGCCGTCGCCCGGCGCCGGCGTCCCGCACGCCCCGACCCGGGTTGTGCCCGGCACTGCAGCAGGCGGAGCCGCGTCGAGCACCGGGCCGTCCTCCGTCCCGACCCTGACACCCGCCGAGGCGCGCGCGGCGCTCACGACGCTCGACGGTCTCCCGGTCAAGGGCCGGGCTCCCAGGACCGGCTACGACCGGGACGCCTTCGGCCCCGCGTGGAGCGACGACGTCGACGTGAGCCTCGGTCACAACGGCTGCGACACCCGCAACGACGTGCTGCGCCGCGACCTCGTCGCCGAACGGTTGAAGGCCGGCACGCACGGATGTGTCGTCGTCTCAGGCACGCTCGCGGATCCCTACACTGGGCACAGCATCGGATTCGTCCGAGGACGCGCCACGTCGTCGAAGGTGCAGATCGACCACGTCGTCGCCCTCGGCGACGCCTGGGTCACCGGCGCGCAGCAGCTGACCCCGACCGAGCGCAGGACCCTCGCGAACGACCCGCTCAACCTGCTCGCCGTCGACGGCCCGACCAACAGCGCCAAGCGTGACGCGGACGCCGCGTCGTGGCTGCCTCCGAACAAGGCCTACCGCTGCGCCTACGTCGCGCGTCAGGTTGCCGTGAAGTCGCGCTACCGCCTGTGGGTCACCGCGGCGGAGAAGGGGCAGATCGCTCGGGTCCTCGGCGGGTGCGCGCGAGCGCGCTGACTCCGTCTGTCGCCGGGGAGGTGGAAGGGCCGGACCCCACCTGACTGCCAAGCCGTGAGGGAGGGGTGGAGTGGCAGTCAATCCCGGCCCTTCCAGTAGGACACGCTACGGGAGCAGGCTGCCGGACGGGGGCGAAGAGATCGACGAATCCCTCGATTCGACCGGAAATGCGTCTTTCGCCGCTCTTGTGGGCGTCACGACATCGATGACCCGTTCTCCGGGAATCGCCCGAATCGCCTTCCGGCAGCACGTCGCCCACCTGTGACGGGGTGCGCCCTAGCCTGCTGGCATCCGGGGTCCTCGGCATCCCGGCGACCGCTGGCGGACCCGATGCCCAGACCGACAGAACGCCCGACCGCCTACGTGCCGGGGCTCGACGGAGTTCGTGCCCTCGCGGTGGCGGCTGTCGTCGGCTACCACCTCGGGGTGCCGGCCCTCGGCGGAGGGCTGCTCGGGGTCGGTGTCTTCTTCACGCTCAGCGGCTTCCTCATCACCGGTGTCCTCGTCTCCGGCTGGGAACGCACCCGGACGGTCGGGCTGGGTCGCTTCTACGTGCACCGCGCCCGTCGGCTGCTCCCGGCCGTCGTCGTGCTGCTCGTCGTCGTGTCGTTCGTCTCCGTCGTCACGCACCCCGACACCGCGGGCGAGCGCCTGGCCGAGTCCGTGGCCGCCCTGCTCTACGTGAGCAACTGGAAGACGATCTCGGACGGCGAGTCCTACTTCCAGCGGTTCAGCGGGCCCGGGCCCTTCGACCACCTCTGGTCCCTGGCCGTCGAGGAGCAGTTCTACGTCGTGTGGCCCGTGCTCCTGCTCTGCCTCCTCGTCGTGGTGCGGGGTCGGCTGCGTGGCGTCGCGACTCTGACGACCGTGCTCGCCCTCGCGTCGTTCGTGCTCCTCTGGCTCCTCGCCGTGCCGGGCTTCGACAACACGCGGGCCTACGAGGGCACGGACGCCAGGGCCGGAGGGCTTCTCGTCGGCGCCGCCGTGGCCCTCGTCTGGCGTCGCGGCTCAGTGCCACCGGTGGCCGACCGCAAGGACCGTCTGGTGCTCGACGGCGTCGGTCTCGGCTGCCTCGTCGTCGTCCTCGTCCTCATGACGCTGACGGACGAGTACTCGCTCTCGCTCTACCGCGGCGGACTGCTCCTGCTGTCCGTGGCCACGGCCGGACTCGTCGCGGTCGTGTCGCACCCGCGGTCACGACTCGGCCGCCTGCTCGGGATCCGGCCCCTGCGCTGGGTCGGCGAGCGGTCGTACGGCATCTACCTCTGGCACCTGCCCGTCGTCGCCCTGACAGGGCCGGAGATGCTGCGGGGGCATCACGGGCTCCGGGGCGCGCTCCAGCTCGGGCTGACGCTGCTGCTGGCGACGCTGTCGTGGAACCTCGTCGAGGACCCGATCCGCCGGCACGGCTTCCGGCGCGCCCTCCGCCCGCGACGGCCGCGGCCCGGCGACCTGCCGCGCGCCGTGCCGTCGATGCCGGTCGTCGCCGCCGGCACGATCGCGCTGGCGCTGGTCTCCGTCACCGCGCTCAGCGCGGCCGCGCTCGTCGGCGGGGGACGGGCGGACGACCGCGCTCTCGACCCGGGCGCTCCGCCCCTGCCACCGACGACCGCCGCGACCTCGACGTCCCCACCCGCGGCGTCACCGACGTCGCTGACGTCCCCGACCTCAGCGACGTCCCCGACCGCAACGCCCTCGCAAGCTCTGCCGCGCACGTCGTGCACGTCACTCGTCCACGTCGGGGACTCGACGTCCGTCGGTCTCGTCGACCCGGCATACCAACCGCGTGCCGCCACGCGCCTGCCCGCCCAGTACGCCCGCGTCGGGGTCACGAGCTTCGTGCCGGACATCCTCGGCGCGCGCTCGATCGTCGAGACGTTCCGGGGCCAGCCGAACGCCGAGAGCGCCGTGACGTCGAGGACCGCGCACGGGTATGCCGGGTGCTGGGTCCT
Organism: Terracoccus sp. 273MFTsu3.1; assembly: GCF_000383675.1. Classification (GTDB taxonomy): domain Bacteria; phylum Actinomycetota; class Actinomycetes; order Actinomycetales; family Dermatophilaceae; genus Terrabacter. The sequence goes on from NZ_KB911822.1 coordinate 95,162, forward strand.
CGCGATGGGCACCAACGAGGTCGCGAACCAGTACGTCGGGGGTGTCGTGCCGCTCGCGGACCGGATCGACCTGCTGATGCGGCCGATCGGCAACCACCCGGTGCTGTGGCTGACGGTGCGCACCACCGACACCTCGGGGCCGTACGCCGACCGCGAGATGGAGAAGTGGAACGCGGCGCTGCTCGACGCGTGCAGCCGCTACCCCACGATGCGCGTCTACGACTGGCGCGCCGAGGTGAAGCGCTCGTGGTTCGTCGACGACGGCATCCACTTCACGACGAAGGGCTACGCCGAGCGCGGCAAGCGCATCGCCGACGCGCTGGGCCGGGCCTTCCCGGCCACGGGCGCGCCGGCCCCCGGCTGTCACGTGCGGTCGGGCGACTGACCGGCCCGGACGCCCCGGCCACCAGCCGGTTTCGCGACGAGGCCCCCGGGAGGGCATGCTCGTCGCATGCGCGCGGCCGTCGACCTCCTTCTCGTCGTGGCGCTCCTCGCCGTCGCGGTCCACCTCGCGCGGAACGACCCGCGCCGATGGCGGATCGGGGTCCTGGTCCTCGGTGCGCTGTGGGCCGCGCTGTCGGCGGTCGGGGTGGACGTGCTCGTGCTCCCACGGGTCCTCTCGGTCGTGCTCGGACTCCTCTTCGTCGGCAACGGCCTGCGCCTGCTGCGCCCCGAGGGCCGGGGTCTGACCAACGTCCTCGCCCTGCTCCTCGGCCTCGCGATCCTGACGGCGACGGCCGTCGGGATCGGCGTGGCAGGCTCCGGCACCTCCGGCGCGATCGCCGCCGTACCGACGGGGCCGGAGGTCCTCGGGATCGTCGTCCTGCTCCTGCCCGGCTACCCGGCGCTCGCCTTCGGCAGCTTCGCGCTCTACTGCCTGACCTACCGGCGTCACCCTGCGCGCGTCGAGCCGGCGGCCGTCGTCGTCCTCGGCTCGGGACTCGTGGGCGGCACGGTGCCGCAGCTGCTCGCCCACCGACTCGACGCAGCCGCCGAGGCGTGGCGCGCCGAGCGCGACCGCGGCCACGAGTGCCTCCTCGTGCCGAGCGGCGGCCAGGGCGACGACGAGCCGATGTCCGAGGGGGTGGCCATGACCGCGTACCTCATGGCCCACGGCATACCCCAGGCGTCGGTCGCGACGGAGGACCGCGCGACGACGACCGAGGAGAACCTGCTCCTCTCACGCGAGATCCTGCGCTCGCGTGGGATCGGCGACGCCGGGCCCCTGCGCGTCGTGACGAGCAACTACCACGTCGGCCGCGCGGCCCTGCTGGCCCGGCGCCTCGGCATCGACGCCGACGTCACCGGCGGCCCGACGGCGTGGTACTTCGTGCCGAGCGCCTTCGTGCGTGAGTTCCTGGCAGCGCTGACGCTCCACCCGCGCACCAACCTCGTGGGGCTGGGCGTGTGGGCGGCGTGGACGGCGTGGCTCGCGTATGCCGTCCTGCCCGCCTGAGGGCGCCCCGCGCGGTCAGGACGTGGCTGACCCCTGAGCCAGGTCGTCGCGGAGCACCCGCTTGAGCAGCTTGCCGCTCTGGTTGCGAGGCAGCTCGTCGACGAAGTGGATCGCCTTGGGCAGCTTGAAGGGCGCGAGGCTGGCGCGGGCATGGTCGACGAGCTCGGTCTCGGTCACCGTCTGCCCCTCGCGCAGGACGACGACGGCGGTGACGGCCTCGACCCAGCGCTCGTGCGGCGTCGCGATGACGGCGACCTCGGCGACGGCGGGGTGGGTGTAGAGCACGTCCTCGACCTCGCGGGAGGCGACCATGACGCCGCCGGTGTTGATGACGTCCTTGATGCGGTCGACCACGGTGAGGTAGCCGGCGTCGTCGCGGGTGACGAGGTCGCCGGAGTGGAACCACCCGTCACGGAAGGCCTCGGCCGTCGCGTCCTGCTTGTTCCAGTAGCCGGTGCACAGCTGCGGCGACCGGTAGAGCAGCTCACCCGACTCTCCGGCGGGGACGTCGGTGCCCTCGGGGTCGACGACGCGCGCCTCGACGAAGAGCACGGTGCGGCCGCACGCCTCGGGTCGCTCGGCGTGCTCCTCGGGACGCAGCACCGTGGCGAGCGGGCCGATCTCGGACTGCCCGAAGCAGTTCCAGAAGCCGAGCCCGGGTAGGCGCTGCTGGAGCCGGTCGCGCACCGGGACCGGCATGATCGACGCGCCGTAGTACGCCTTGCGCAGCGAGCTGAGGTCGGCGGTGTCGAGCGCCGGGTGGTTCGAGAGCGGCACCCACACGGTGGGCGCGAGGAAGAGCGAGCCGATGCGGTGCGCGGCGACGCGCTCGAGGATCGCCGCGACGTCCGGCCGGGTCAGCAGGTGGTTCGTCGCGCCGACCGCGAGGTAGGGCAGGAGGAAGACGTGCATCTGGGCCGAGTGGTAGAGCGGCATCGAGTGCAGCGGGGCGTCGTCCTCGCGCAGGTCGAGGCCGACGATGCAGGAGACGTACTCGTGGACGAGGGCCCGGTGCGTCATCATCGCGCCCTTGGGCTGGGACGTCGTGCCCGAGGTGTAGAGCAGCTGGACGAGGTCGGTGTCGCGCGTCTCGACGTCGAGCGCGGGCACGTCGCCGTCGCTCCACCTCGCCAGCACGGCGTCGTCCCCGCCGTGGAGCAGCAGCACCTGCTCGAGGTCGGTGTCGGCGCGGACGGCCTCGACGCCGTCCCGAAGCGCCACGTCGACGAGCGCCACCCGGGCGCCCGAGTCGCGCAGCAGGTAGGTCAGCTCCGGGCCGGTGAGGGCGTAGTTGACGGGGACGTGGACGAGGCCCGCGCGGGCACAGCCGAGGTAGGCGAGCAGGTAGGCGTCGGAGTTGACCCCGACCGTCGCGACGCGGTCGCCGCCGGTGAGCCCGAGACCGAGCAGGTGCGCAGCCGCACGGGACACGGCGTCGTCGAGGGCGGCATACGTCCAGGTGCGGTCGTCGAAGACGAGGGCGACCCGGTCGGGATGGCGCGCGGCGCTGCGGCGGACGATGTCGTCGACGGTGCTCGAGGTGATCTGCGCGGTGCTGGCGCTCATGGGGTGTCTCCGGGGCTCGGGCGGTCGTCGGGTCGAGGGGTTCGGTGGGTCGGGGCGGCGAAGGACTCGAGGAGGGTGCCCGCCTCGGCGCCCCCGGCTAGTCGCGCGATGGTCGCGGCCTCGTCGGCGAGCTGGACGGCATACGGGCGCTCACCCGCGAGACGCAGCAGGCGGGCCGCCTCGCCAACGGCCTCGCGCGGCAGGGCGGCGATGGCGGCGACGACCTCGCCCGCCCGCGCGTCGAGGTCCGGGGCGGGGCAGACCTCCGTGACGAGACCCCAGTCGAGCGCGGTCGCCGCGTCGACGGGGGTGCCGGTCAGCAGGAAGAGGGCGGCCCGGCGAGCGCCGACCGCGCCGGGCAGCAGGGCGCTGACGCCGCAGTCGGGCGACAGTCCGACGCTGGGGTAGGCCGCGACGAACGTCGCGTGGTCGGCCGCGAGCACGATGTCCGATGCGAGCACGAGGCCGACACCGGCTCCGGCGGCGGCGCCCTGGATCACCGCGACGACGGGGACGGGCAGCGCGCGCAGGGCCGTGAGCGTCTCGTGCAGCACGCCCGCCAGGTCGGCGACGAAGGCCCGACGCTCGAGTGCCGCGGCCATGGCCCGGACGTCGCCGCCGGCGCAGAAGAGCCGGCCGTCGGCCCTGAGGACGACGACGCGCACCTGCTCGAGCGCGCCGACCGCCCGGACCGCGTCGCGCAGCGCGATGGCGGTCGGCAGGTCCACGGCGTTGCCGGCGTCGGGTCGCGCGAGCCGGATCGTGGCCACGCCGTCCGACACCGACAGCATCGGCACCGTCGTCGTCACGGCCTCATCCTGCCCCGCCGGAGCCGCCGTGGGGAGGGGCAGCGCCCGAAACGACCGCACGCGTATGCCGTCCGGTGCGGTCGGCGGGGCCGTACAGTGACTGGGCATGGACTTCGTGACACGAGGATTCCAGGGTCGGCCCCGCGGCCGTGACGACCGGCTGCCCCCGGGCCAGTACCTCACCGGTGACTTCCCGGTGCTGTCGGCGGGCCCCACCTCCAACGTCGACCACGACCAGTGGGAGCTGTGGGTCGCGACCGAGGACGGCACCCGCCACACGTGGTCGTGGGTCGAGCTCATGGCTCTCCCCGCCGAGACGGTGACCGTCGACATCCACTGCGTCACGAGCTGGTCCAAGCTCGACACCGAGTGGCGCGGGGTCTCCCTCGACACCCTCCTCGCCGACGTCGAGACGGCCGCCGACTTCGCGATGGTGCACAGCTACGGCGGCTACACGACGAACCTGCCGCTCGAGGACCTCCTCGACGGACAGGCCTGGGTCGCCTACGGCTACGAGGGTGACGACCTCCGACCCGAGCACGGCGGCCCCGCAAGGCTGCTCGTGCCGCACCTCTACTTCTGGAAGTCGGCCAAGTGGGTGCGCGGCATCGAGCTGATGCTCGAGGACTCGCCCGGCTTCTGGGAACAGCTCGGCTACCACGACTACGGCGACCCATGGCGCGAGCAGCGGTACCAGGGGGACTGAGCGCCCGGCGCGTGTGGCGGGAGGCCACGCTCGTCGAGCGACGTCCCGAGACCGACAGCGCCGTGACGCTCGTCCTCGACGTCGACGGGTGGCCCGGTCACCTGCCGGGTCAGCACGTCGACGTGCGGCTCACCGCGCCCGACGGCTACACCGCGACCCGGAGCTACTCCGTCTCGGCGCCCGAGCGCGGCGACCGGGTCGAGCTGACCGTCCAACGCGTCCCGGACGGCGAGGTCTCGACCTTCCTCGCCGACGGTCTCGCGGTCGGTGACGCCGTGCGTCTGCGCGGGCCCGTCGGTGGCTGGTTCGTCTGGCGCACGGGGCAGCCCGGGCCAGTGCTGCTCGTCGCCGGTGGGTCCGGCGTCGTCCCGCTCATGGCGATGCTGCGGGCCCGGCACCCCGGCGCACCGCCCTTCCGTCTCGTCTACTCGGTCCGCGGACCCGACGACGTCATCTACCGCGACGAGCTCGCGGCGCTCGCCGCCACGGCCGGCCTCGAGATCCGGCTCGTCCACACGCGCCGGGCCCCCGACGGCGACGAGCGCCCGGTCGGCCGGCTGCGCGAGTCGGATCTCGTCGCTCCCGGCTGGACGGGGGAGGACGCACCCACGTGCTACGTGTGCGGGCCGACGGGTTTCGTCGAAGGCGCTGCCGACCTGCTCGTCGCGCTCGGCCACGCGGCCGACCGCATCCGGACAGAGCGATTCGGGCCGAGCGGCCCGTGAAGGAGGACCTCTCATGACGATCCCCTCTGGCCGGGGGCCTGCGGCTGCGTACGACGGCAACCTCATGGCCGGCCCGCTCTCGGAGCTCTTCGCGCTCGACGTCACCGTGGCCGTCGTCCGGTGCCGTGGCTGTGGCGCGGACGCGGAGGTCGCGACGCTGCGCGTCTACGGGCCCGACCCCGGCCTCGTCGGTCGCTGCCCGGGCTGCGACGACGTGCTGGTCCGGGTCGTCCGCACTCCCGACGCGGTGTGGCTCGACCTCGGCGGCGTCACCTCGCTCCGCGTCCCCGCGCCGGCTCCGGCTGCGGCTCCGGCCGTGAATCCGCCTGTGGTACCGCCCGCCTGACGCGTCAGGTGAGGAGAGCGTGGATGCCGACCGCCCCGAACGCGACCACCATGACCACGACGACGATGCCGGCGAACCACAGCGCGCCGAGCTGCTCGCCGTTCATCCTCTCGGTCCAACCCAGCTCCTTCGCGACCCGGCGCACGAGCTCCCGGCCCTCGCCGGCCCGGAACGAGTAGTCGACGACCTTGCCGACCCGACCCGTCCGGGCATCGACGCCGAACTCGACGCGCCGCGAGTAGCTCATCACCCGGCCACGCTTGAACGACCTCTGGGCCGAGAGCGACGCGGTCCCGCCGCTGTAGCTGACGGTGTTGTCGACGTCGGTGATGCCGTAGCGGCCGTCGTCCCTCAGGTGGACCTCGTGGGTGAAGACGCGCTTGAGCCCGTGCGCCCGGGTGATGGTCAGCCACCGGGCGTCGGCGAGGTCGATGGTCAGGTCGAAACCGTACGGGCGTTCCGCGACGGCATACGGCGTGCCCTCCGCGGCGGCGCGGGCACGGTCGACGAACTCCTGCGTGCTGCTGCTCATGCTCTCCCCTGTGTGTCGGTGGTGGGCGCGGGACTCCGCGCCCACCGTCGTCAGCCGTTCAGGCCTGCCTCGATGGCGGCGATGATGCGCGGACGCATGTCGTGGGCGTCGATGACGGCGTCGACCGAGCCGACCGAGACGGCGCGGTGGATGCTGTGGACCGCATCGAACTCCGACGCGACCTGGCCGAGCTTCTCGGCGCGGACCGAGCTGCGCAGCTCGGCGAGCTCGGTGGCCAGCCGCGCCCGCTCGACGCCGGTGGCCGACGCGAGCTGGCCCTCGAGCTCGGTGACGCGCGGGTCGGACGCCGTGCGGGCGTCGACGTCGCGCGAGAAGACGACGGCCGCGGCCGGCGCCCCGCCGAGCACCGACGCGAACGACCCCTCGATCGCGAGCACCGTCATGCGCGGGTTGAGCGTCTTGGAGAAGACGACGAACGCGCCGCCGTGGTAGCGGGAGACGACGGTGAAGACGATCGGGCCGTCGAAGTTGACGATGGCCCGTCCGATCTCGGCGCCGTACTCGAGCTGGAGGCTGCGCATCGACTCGGGTGAGCCGTCGAAGCCCGACAGGTTCGCCAGGACGACGACGGGGCGGTTGCCGCTCGCCGCGTTGATGGCGCGCGCCACCTTCTTGCTCGACCGCGGGAAGAGCGTGCCGGCCGTGTACGTGTCCGGGCCGTCGGTGGGCGGGAAGCCGCGGCGCGGCACCGACTTGGACTCGATGCCGATGAGGCACACGGGGATGCCACCGAGGTGGGCGTCCTGCACGACCGCGGTCTCGGCGTCGGCCATCCCGGCCCAGCGCTCGAGCGGCTCGTGGTCCTGGTCGCTGACGGCCCGCATGAGGGTGCGGATGTCGAACGGCTTCTTGCGGTCCGGGTTGGTGAGCGAGCTGAAGATGTCCCCGACCGTCTTGAAGCCGGAGTCGGCCAGCTCGTGCGGGTAGAGCGTCACGTCACGGTGCGACGGGTCGCTCGTCGTCACGCGGCGCGGACCGGACTCCCCCGGGCTGACGTAGGCGTGCTCGTAGTGCGCCATGAGGATGGCTCGGGCGCCGGCGAGGTCCTTGGCCCAGTACTGCGCCTGGCCGTTCGGGCCCATGACGCGGTCGTAGCCGCCGATGCCGAAGTTGTCCTCGGCCGAGACGCCTCCCGAGAAGTCGAGCGACTGCTTGCCGGTGAGGACCATGGCGCTGTCGGGCGTCATGACGAGGATGCCCTTGGTGTGCATGAGCATCGTCGCCTCGGCGTTCCAGTAGGGCTGGGCGCCGACGTTGATGCCGGCGACGACGATGTTGATCTCGCCGCCTGCCTGGGTGAACTCGATGATCCGCTTGAGGGCACGGGCGACCCAGTCCATGTTCTCGGTGCCGGAGTCCATCGAGATGCGGGCACCGGCGGAGAGGGAGTACCACTCGAGCGGCACCTGCATCCGCTCGGCGAGGTCGAGGGCCGCGATGACCCGGGCGCACTCGGCCTCGGCCACGGAGCCGAGCGACCGGAGCGGGTCGCCCGAGAGGACGACGCGGGTCACGCCCTCGGGGTGGCGGACCGTCGGCGAGCTGACGACGGCGACGATGATGCCGGCCTTGTTGAGGCCCTGCGGACGGTCGACGGGCACGAGCGCGCCCGAGTCGTCGAGGTCGTGCTCGACGACGGTGCCGCCGTCGCCTGCGATCATCGACTGGAGCTCGTAGGGGTAGACGAGACCACGGCGTCGGGCCCGGACGACCTTGGAGGCGTAGTCGTCGAGCGGCTTGAGCGGCTCGGTGGGCGGGGCGCCGAGCGAGCCGGTGACGCCCGAGCCGGGCTGGTAGAAGAAGCGGCCTGCGATCGGGGCCGGCGCCTCGCCGGGTGCCCCGGCGACCTGCGCCTGTACGAGGACCTCCTCGATGCCGGCGCCGGCGGTGACCGGGGCGATCTTGCTCTGGAGGGCCGTCAGCTGGCCGAGGTCGGCCTCGATGGTCGGCCAGATCTGGACCCACACGTGGTTCATGTCGAGCCGGGAGCCCTTGGTGCCGCGGCTCGCCCGGACCCGACGGATGGCCTCGAGGCAGTTGGCAATGGCCCGCTCGACGTGCGGCAGGCCGGTCACCTGACCGGACTCGTCCCGCACGACGACGATCTGACGCACCTGCGCGAGGGCGACGAGGCGGTGGTCGTCGGGGTTGTCCTTGGCGACGCACTCGTAGAGCAGGACGTCCTCGGGTGCCTCGAGCCGCGTCACGTCGAAGGACGTGAGACGCCACAGGTTGAGGCGGCGCCCGACCATCGGGTGGACGCCGCGGACGAGGCGGTCCTCGGCGAGCGTGCCGTCGACGGGGCGGAAGGTGAAGTAGCCGACGGGACGCCCCTGGCCGGCGCTCACGGCGACGGCGACCCGGCGTACGTCCTGGGCGAAGGGCAGCTGCTGGATCAGCGCGGCGAGCTGCTCGCTCGCGGCGTCGGGCGACTCGGGCTCCTGCGGCCAGCGCAGGTAGAGGTCGACGACCGACTGGAGGCCTGTGGCGCGCGACCACACGTCGTTGGAGACGGCCGCGTCGAGCAGGCTGCCCGGCACGAGCTCGTCGACCCCACCGATCGTCGACGTCAGGTGCGTCGGACGACCGTCGAGCGTGTAGTCGGCGACGGCGAAGGGCCGGTCACCCTCGGAGAAGGTGCGCAGGCCGTGCAGCTCGTGCTCGCGGTAGTGCCGCTTGATGAGCACCTCGAGCATCGGCTCGTGCTCGGGCAGCCGCTCCGGCGCCTCCTCGTGGAGACGCTCCGTGAGGAACCGGACGATCTGCTCGGGGATCGCGGCGAGCTCGTCGATGCGTGCCGTGTGGTCCGGCGCGTCTGGCTGGGCCGCGAGCGCCGCCAGCTTGTCGCGGACCCCGGAGAGGACGCTCTGGCGCTCCTCGTCGACGAGCGGCTGGTCGAACCAGCGGAAGCGGACGCTGCGGGCGAGGTCGCCGATGACGGGGAAGCGCAGCTGGGTCGCCACGACGAGCCGGTCGAGGGCGTCACGGGCCGCTGCGTCGAGGGGCGGTGCCGGGATCGGCTCGGCCAGCCACCGCTGGAGGATCGACGTCGCGAGCTGCACCTCGGGGGCAGATCGCTGCTGCGCGAGGAAGATGCGGAAGACCGCCTCCTCCAGGTCGGGGGTGCGCTCGAAGTCGGTGACGCCGTAGTGGCGCAGGACGCGGGCGAGCTTGTCGCGGAAGTCGGCCGAGAGGCCGGCCCGGTCGACGTCGAGGCTCTGGAGGTAGGAGTGGAAGTGCTCGCGCGGGCTGTGGACGAGCAGCTCGGTGTGGCGCTCCTCGGCGGCCGGGCGGTTGCGGCTCAGCTCGGCGAAGTCGGTGAGCAGGTCGAGGACCGCGATCTCCTCGGCGAGCGGGATCGTGCCCTCCGCGGCGAGCTCGTCGCGCGCCGAGAGGTAGCCGGTGAGCACCCTCCGGTCGCCGCTCGGGTCGCCGTCGAAGCCGAGCACGCTGGCGGAGAGGTCCTCGATGCCGCGGTCGACGCGCTCGCGCACGCTCGCCTGCCCGGCGTTCGAGTCGGGCAGGTCGAGGTCGACGGTCTCGGTGGCCGCGGCCTCGGCGACCTCGGCCTCGTCGCCGGTGGGCTCGAGCCGGACGAGCGGTGCGCCGGTCTCGACCTGGCTGCCGACGGAGACGAGCAGCTCGCGCACCCGGGCGGCGAAGGGAGCCGGGAGGACCGTCTCCATCTTCATCGACTCGAGGACGAGCACCGGGGCGCCGGCCGCGACCTCGTCGCCCACGGCCGCGGGGGTCGCGACGACGAGCGCGGGCGCGGGCGAGCGCACGACGCCGCCCTCGTCGCGCGACACGCGGTGGGTCACGCCGTCGACCTCGACGAGGTGGACGGGGCCGTGGGTGGCGGTGACGAGGCGGTGCGCGCGACCCTCGACGACGATGCGGCCGGCATACTCGTCGATGCGGTCGAGCGTCGCGTCGACGACGTGCTCGTCGCCGCCGTTGGTGATGGAGACGCGGTAGCGGTGCGACGCGGTGCGCAGCACCATGACCTTGTATGCCGTGCCGCGGAGCTTGAGGTCGATGGCGCGGCCGACCGTGTGCTGCACCTGCGGGCGTCCGCCGCGGGCCGACTCGAGCAGGCGGGCCCGCTCGATGGCCTCGGCGTCCTCGTAGGCCTCGATGCCGGCGGCGACGAGCGCGACGCCGGAGTGGCGGTGCGAGACGAGGCGACCCTCGGCGCGGACCCGGTCGATCCAGCCGGTGTCGGCCGAGCCGTCGATGATCTCGGGCTGCTCGAGCAGGTCGAGGATGAAGCTCTTGTTCGTCGAGCCGCCGTCGATGACGACGGTGGTCTCGGCCATCGCACGGCGCAGGCGGGCGAGGGCCTCGTCGCGGTCGCGGCCGTGGGCGATGATCTTGGCGATCATCGAGTCGAAGTCGGCTGGGATCGAGTCGCCTTCTCCCACCCCGGTGTCCACGCGGATGCCGGGACCGGCGGGGAAGTTCAGCAGGCTGATGCGGCCGGGTGACGGGGCGAAGTCGCGGTCGGGGTCCTCGGCGTTGAGGCGGGCCTCGACGGCATGGCCCCGCTGGGTGGGCCGACCGCCGGGGAGGTCGTCGAGTCGCCCGCCGTTCGCGACGTGGATCTGGAGCTTGACGAGGTCGGTGTCGGTGACGACCTCGGTGATGGGGTGCTCGACCTGGAGGCGGGTGTTGACCTCGAGGAAGGCGAAGAACCGCTCGCCCGGGTGGTAGAGGAACTCGACGGTCCCGGCGCCGGCGTAGCCGACGGCGATGGCGAGCCGTTCGGCGCTCGCGCGGACCTCGTCCTCCTGCTCGGGGCGCAGGACGGGAGAGGCGGACTCCTCGATGACCTTCTGGTTGCGGCGCTGAACCGAGCAGTCGCGCACGCCCACGGCCCACGCGCTGCCCTGGCCGTCGGCGATGACCTGCACCTCGATGTGGCGGGCGCCGGTCACGAGCTTCTCGAGGAAGACGACACCCGAGCCGAACGCGCGCTGCGCCTCGTCGCGGGTGCGCTCGTAGGCGTCGGTGAGGTCGGCGTCCGAGTCGACGCGGCGGATGCCGCGGCCGCCACCGCCGGCGGTCGCCTTGAGCATGAGCGGATAGCCGATGCGCGCGGCCGCTGCCTTCGCGTCCTCGAGGGTGTCGACGCCGCCCCGGCTCCACGGGGCGACGGGGACGCCCACCTCCTCGGCGATGAGCTTGCTGCCGATCTTGTCGCCGAGCTTGCGCATGGCATCGGGGCTCGGGCCGATGAAGGTGACGCCGATGCGCCCGCACAGCTCGGCGAAGGCGGGGTCCTCGGCGACGAAGCCCCAGCCGACCCAGGCCGCGTCGGCCTTCGTCTCGCGCAGGGCGCGCTCGAGGACGGCGTGGTCGAGGTAGGGCCGCGCCGAGGCCGGCCCGAGGTCGTAGGCGTGGTCGCTCTCGCGCACGAACATGGCCCGCCGCTCACCCTCGGTGTGCAGCGCGATCGTCTCGATGCGGTGGCCGTCGCGACCGGCAGCGGCGTTGAGGTCCCGCACCGCGTGGATGAGCCGCATGGCGGCCTCGCCGCGGTTCACGATGGCGATGCGCGAGATCATCGGTGCTCCTTCAGACGGGGGTGGTGTCGCACCCTGCAGCCTTCCACGCCACCCCGGTGACCGGCGAGTAGACAGGCCAGCCGTTCACCCGTGGACGGCCGGCCGGCGCGCTACCGTCGGCTCGTGGTGGGGACCTCGGCCGTCGGCGCGTTCGCTGCGCGGCTCCGCGCCCTGCGCGAGGCCAGGTCGTTGACGCAGGAGGAGCTGTCGGAGCGATCCGGCCTCAGCGTCAAGGCGATCGGCGCCCTCGAGCGCGGCGAGCGACGCCGTCCGCACCCGCACACGGTCCGGGCACTGGCCGACGCCCTCCTCCTCGGCGACGCGGAACGCGCTGCCCTCGTGGCAGCGGTGCCGTCCCGGGGCGGGCCGGCAGCAGCGGCTGGCGCCTTCGCGGGGTCGGGACTGGCGCCGATCTTCGGCCGCGACGAGGACCTGACGCGTGTCGCAGACCTCCTGACCGTGCACGGCGCCCGGTTCCTCACGCTCACCGGCCCGGGCGGCGTCGGGAAGACGCGCCTCGCGACGGAGGTGGCGGCGAGGGTTCGCGACGCCTTTCCCGGCGGCGTACGCCTGCTCGACCTCGCGGCCGTGCGTGAGCCGGACGAGGTGCTGCCACAGGTCGCGGCGGCGCTCGGGGTGGTCGAGGAACCGACCGGGACGGTGCACCTCGTGGAGCGGGTCGCTGGGCACCTCGCCGGTCGTCGGGTGCTGCTCGTCCTCGACAACCTCGAGCAGGTCGTCGCGTGCGGGCCCCGCCTGGCCGACCTGCTCGGGCACGCGCCGGGGCTCACGGTGCTCGCCACGAGTCGCGCACCGCTGCGGGTGCGCGCCGAGCAGGTGGTGCCGGTGGTGCCGCTCGCCCTGCCCGGCCTCGATGACGGGGCCGCAGACCTGACTGCGCTCGCTGCTTCTCCCGCGGTCGCGATGTTCCTGGACCGCGCCTCGGCGGTCGGCGGTCAGGTGCCCGACGGCGCAGCCGGAGCCGCGACACTCGCCGCCATCACCCGACGCCTCGACGGACTCCCGCTGGCCATCGAGCTGGCCGCCGCTGCCGCGCGCGTCCTGCCGCCCGACGCGCTGCTGGCGCGGCTCGAGGCCGGCACCACCGACGTGGGCGTTGCAGGCCCGCGCGACCTGCCCGTGCGGCAGCGCAGCATGACGGCCGTGCTCGACGGCAGCGTCGGCCTGCTGGAGCCCGAGCAGCGCGACCTGTTCCTGCGCGCAGCGGTGTTCTCCGGCGGCTTCTCGCTCGACTGGCTCACCGCCGTGGAGGCCCTGGTGGAGCCACCCCCGACGGTCCACGCAGACGACGTGGTGCCACGCGTCGCCGCCCTCGTCGATCAGGCGCTCGTGCTGCCGGCGCCCTCGCCGGACGGCGTTCCCCGCTTCCGCCTCCTCGAGCCGGTGCGGCAGTACGCGATCACCGAGGCGCACGCTGCGGGTCTCGCGCTGCCGGCGGCCGACGCGCACGCCGTGCATGCCCGCCAGGTGGCGGTGGACGCGCACCGGCGACTGTGGTCCGCCGGTATCGGACCGGTGCTCGACCGCGTCGAGGCCGAGCGCGGCAACCTCAGGTCGGGACTGCTCCGGCTCCTCGAGCTCGGCCGCGTGCCAGAGGCCGCCGACCTCGCCGGCGGCCTCTGGCCGTACTTCGCGATGCGCGGGCGCGTGCGAGAGGGGCTCGAGTGGCTCGAACGGGTCGAAGGCACCGGCACCCCGATGTCCGTGGCCCGCGTGGCTGTCGGCCGCATGGGGCTCATGCTCGTCGTCGGCGAGGTCGGTGCGCTCCGGATGCTCGGCGACGTGGCGATCCGGTTGTCCGAGCGCGCCGGCGACGCCCTCCTCCTGGTGGAGGCGGTCCTGCTCAGTGGGCTCGGTGCGATCTTCGCCGGCGACCTGTCCGCGGGGGAGCGCCTCCTGGCCCTGGCCGAGGCGCGGGCGGAGGACGTGGGCACCCAGGAGCCTCGCGAGGGCGACGCGCGGCTGTGGGCGCGGCTGCAGGTGCAGCTGGGGCGCGGACAGGCGCTCCTGCTCGCGGGCGACGCCGAGGTCGCGACGCGACAGCTCGAGGAGGCGGTCGTGGCGGCGAGGGCGCTCGGCAACGAGTTCGGCCTCGCCACCTCGCTCAACACTCTCGCGACGGCCCGCCAGGTCGCCGGGGACGACGCCACCGCAGCGGCTCTCCTCGGCGAGTCCCTCGCCGTGTCGTTCCCCCTACGGCTCGGATGGACGCTCGGCTACGCCGTTCCCGAGCTCGCCGGGGTGGCGGGGCGGTCGGGTCGACCCACGTCCGCGGCCTACCTCTTCGGCGCGGCAGCGACACTCGGTGACACGACCGCGGTGGACCCGCACTACCCGCCCTCGCGCCTCGGTGCCGAGTCCGGACTGGCCGTCGCCCGGACGCAGCTGGAGTCCGATGCGTTCACCGCCGCGTGGGACGCGGGTCGGACGGCAACGCAGGAGGAGGTGGCCCGTTTCGCGGCCGGCGTCGTCGCCGACATCGCCTCCCCGGGCAGCGCGGACCTCAGCCTTCGCGGACGCGGCTGACGAAGCGTCGGTACTGCCGGGCGCCGAGGGTGCGCACGAGGACACGGGCCGGCAGCGGCAGCTTCGCGAGCATCGCCCGACGCTCGTCGGGCGAGCACTCCTCGAGCAGTGCACCGAAGAGCAGCGGGAGCTGTGAGCGGGTCATCGCCTCCATCCCGTGCTGCCCGAGGCTGTCCCACTCGGCGACGGTGACGTAGCGCGCGCACAGCGGCAGGATCTCGCGCTCCTCGAGGTCGAGGTGCTCGGCGAGGTCGGCGGCGAAACGGTCGAGGACGTCGGCCAGCTCGGCACCGCGCTCTCGGGTCGGTGCGGCCTCCCAGAGGGGCAGCAGGTGCGCGACACGCTCGAGGTGGTCCTCGATCCCGTGGTGCTGGGCCTGCATCGTCTCGACGAGACCGGTGGAGGGCGCTGCCCGTTCGAGCAACGCCGGCCAGAGCACGGCGTCCTCACCGGTGTGGTGCATCTCGAGCCCGGCCAGCACGAGGCGCAGCACCTCGGCAAGGGTCCTGGCCCGCGCGACGTCGCCGTCGGCGACCTCGCGGACGAGTCCCGGCAGCAGGCGCGTCTCGCGACGGAAGGCGCGGTGGATGATGACCATCTCGTGGACCCACGGACGGTCGGAGGTCGGGGTGGTGCTGAAGGTCGCGGTGCTCACGGTGGTGCCTTTCGACAAGGACGAGTGGACCCCTCCAGCGTCGGCCGACGAAGCGCGTGGTCCCAGCCACAGCGGGCCCACGCCACCCCCACAGTCCCGCCACGGTGGGGCGTCAGCTCAGCTCGGCCACGACGGCACGCACCATGCGGCGCCCGTGCTCGGCCATGCGCGGGAAGGTGTGCCGGTAGTAGTCGATGCCGGTGAGCGACGGCGCGAGCGCCCAGCCGCACGCCCGGAGCCAGGTGGCGTCGTCGGGACAGACGAACTCGCGGTAGAGCGCTCGTGCGTCGCCCGTGAAGGTCCACAGGGCGGCGGCGACATCGGGCGCCGGGTCGCCGACACCGAGCGCGCCCCAGTCGATGACGCCGGCCAGACGGCCGTCGTCGACGACGAGGTTGCCGGGCTGGAGGTCGCCGTGGAACCAGACCGGGTCGCCGCCCCAGTCCGGCGCGGCGACGCAGGTGTCCCAGGCCCGCTCGGCGGCAGCGAGGTCGAGGCCGTCGTCGTGGCCGCGGAGGCGGTCGAGGCCCGCGCGGGCCGAGGCGTCGACGTGGGAGAGCGGGGTGCCGCGCGATCCCGCCGGCTTGGTGGGCCCGCCCGTGGCGTCGGCCTCACGCAGCCGAAGGGCGAAGGCCGCGAGGTCGCGGGCGAGCGGGACGTCGTCGGAACCGAGGCGGGGCGGGGTCGTGCCGTCGACCCAGGGGACGACCGACCACGCCCACGGGTAGTCGTCGGACGGGCGTCCGAGGTGGACGGGGACCGGCACGCTGACGGGCAGCTGCGGTGAGAGCCGAGGGAGCCACCGGGCATCGGAGTCCGCCTGCTGCGCGGCCCACTCGACCTTGGGCATCCGGACGACGAGGGAGTCGCCGAGCCGGAAGAGGACGTTGTCGGTGCCCTCGACGTCGTCGGGGAGGGCCGTCACGGGCAGCCCTGCCCACTGCGGGCACTGCTCGGCGACCAGCCGCCCGACCAGCTCGGTGGTCGCGCGGATCTCGTCCTCGTGCATCGGCATCCCGGCACGCTAGGCCGCGAGCCGCGTCGCCGGCGACTGCTTTTGGAGCTCGCTGGAGATGCGCCGCCGCCTCGGGGGTGCACCGTGCCGTCAGAGGTGCGCGCTGCAGCGCGCACTCCTGCGACCGACGCGTATTGCTACGTCGACGGCGTACCTCCGGTGTCGCGGGCAGAGTACGTTTCCCCTCACCGGCGCAGGGGAGCGCCACGGACGACAGGGGCAGCGCATGGACGACACCGTGACGAGCGAGGCGCAGAGCGGGACACCCGACCGGTTCGGGCAGCCGGGTCAGCGCGGCCCGGACTCACCGCTGGCGGTGGAGCGCCCCCTCGGGCGGCCGGTGAGCGTGGGCCTCGTGCTCCTGCTCGTCGTCGCCAACACCATCGGCTGGCTGTGGTTCGTGAACCACCAGGACGAGCAGCTCCAGATGCTCCAGTCGCAGGTGGACACGGTGGACGTGTCCGCGCCGCCCGTCGAGCCCGACCCGACCCTGTGCTGGCTCGTCGGCGCGGAGGCTCGGGCCGCCGGTCACGCCAAGGAGCTCGTGAGCGAGGTGACCACGTCGGGCACCGTCGACACCTGCATCGAGAACGTGATCCGCGGCGCCAACGGCTATGGCCGATGACCGGGTGCGAGGCGCTGATACCGACTGACACCGGGGGCCGATAGCGTTCTCGCCCGTGACCACGATCGACGACGTCAGGCAGGCCGTCCGCACCGCGTCCGAGGTGTCGCTCGACGTCGTCCTCGGGCCGATGAAGTCGGGCAAGAGCCTCGCGCTGATCTCGCTGCTGTCTCCGCTGCAGTTCACGCGCGTGCGGCACCGCGTCTACCAGTCGGAGCGGCACGTCCGTGACAGCGGCGTCACGTCCCGCAGCGGTGGCGAGCTCGCGACGACGAAGGTCAGCAGCCTGCACGAGGCCCTCGACGAGCAGCTCGATGTCGTGGCCGTCGACGAGGTCCACATGTTCGACCTCGGCGACGTCGAGGTCGTCGACCAGCTGCTCCGTCGCGGCACCCGTGTCGTCGTCGCGGGCATCGACCTCGACCACCGCGGCGAGCTCTTCGCCCCGGTCCGGGCGCTGCTCGAGCTCGGGCCCGACACCGTGACCTACCGCCGTGCCGTGTGCGACCAGTGCCGCGACTTCAGCGCCACGCACACGCAGGTCCTACGCTCGGGTGAGCCCTTCCTCGACAGCCTCGGCGGCTCCGAGGCGCTGCCCGACGACGGCACCTTCACCTACGAGGCCCGCTGCCGCTCCTGTTTCGTCCGGCCCGCGTCGACCTGAGCCCGCCGCACCCGGGCTCCTGTCCGGCTCTGTCGCCGCGCGCACAGACACCCCTTCCCCGAACGGTCATCCTCGGGTCGAGGACGCAACGTCCTCGCTCTCGCAGAGGGAGACCGAGATGGGAACCACGACCGCACGCCGTCACCGGACCGGAACCACCCACGGCCCGAGGTGGCTGACCGTCGTGGTCGCGATGGCGCTGGCACCAGCCCTCGCGGGCTGCCCGTCCGGCTCCGCCGGTGCCGGTGACGGCGCCGTGACGACCGCGACCGTGCGAGCGACCTCGACCGTGCGAGCGACCCCGACCCTCGAGCCCGAGCGTGACGTCGCCGTCGGCGACCGGCACTTCAAGGCGCGGTGCGCCGGCAGCGGTCCGTCGGTCGTCCTCGTGGCCGACTACGGACGGGCCATGGACGACGCGTGGGGCACGATCCCGCAGACCCTCGCGACGCGCGGCCGTGTCTGCGTCTACGACCGGCTCGGGGTCGGGCGGAGCGACTCGGTGCCCGACCGCCAGACCTTCGCGAGCCTCGCCGGCGACCTCGACGGTGTCATCTCGGGTCTCGGGCTGACGCGGCCCGTCGTCGTCCTGGGCGACTCCCTGGGGGCTCCGATCGCTCTGACGTGGACGAGCCGGCACGCGTCCGATGCCAAGGCCGTCGTCCTCCTCGACCCCGTCCCGCCGGGCTACTTCGGACCCACCGGTGCCCTGCTCCGGCTCCTGCCGCCGAAGGACCCGGGCGACCCGGAGCTGGGCGGCCTGTGGGCCGACCTCGACCGCTTCAACACGGTCGCGACGAACAGGGAGAGCCTCGACCCGGCCTCGTGGACGGCCTACGAACGGCTGCCGATGACGTCCACCCCGCTCTACGACCTGGTCCGGGCACAGGTGCAGCCGTGGCCGGCGGCGGTCGACGCCGACGCGATCGACGGTGTCTGGAGGCAGTACCAGCGGCGGGTGCTCGCGCTCTCGTCGCAGGCCGAGCTCCGGATCGTGCCGAAGCCCGACGACTGGCCGACGATGATCAGGAGCGCGCTCGAGCGCGCGCTGCAGTCATGACCGAGGACCGCCCGGCCCCACCACCCAGGCGCCGGCGTCGCCGCTGACCACGAGGTCGGCTCGCTGCCACGGTCGGTCGTCGGCGAGGAAGGGCTCCTCGGCCGTCATCCACTCATCCCAGAACCGCTCGGCCTCTGCTCGCGTGCGACCGAGCTCGACGTCGCGCCGGAGCCCGCGCTCGCGCGCCTCGTCGCGGTCGGCCTGCACCCAGACGACGACGTCGGCGTGGGTGGCCAGCGACGCGCGGCCGGCGCCGACCCCCTCGAGGACGAGCACGCGTACGCCCTCGGGGACGGTCACCGAGCCCTCGCGCCCCTGCGCGACCCAGCCCGGGGGGCGGTGGTCGACGGCCTCGCCGCGCCGCCACGGCCCGATGACGTGCTCGACGGCGAGGTCGTCCCACGCGATCGCGTCGTGGTGCCAGGCGAGGTCGTCGGTGTGGACGACCGCACCGCCGAGGAGCGTTGCCGCTCGTTCGGCGAAGGTCGTCTTGCCCGACCCGGACCGGCCGTCGACGAGAAGCACGCCCCGCCCGCCGCTGAGCAGGCCGGTCAGCAGCCGGGCGAGGTCAGCGTCGTCGACGGGCCGCCACGGCCCCGCCTCGGTCTCCTCGGGGTGCAGTCGCATGGCGTGAGTATGCCGTCCGGTCGCGTCGCTCAGGGCCCGGTCGGCTGGAGCACTAGCGTCCTGACCATGAGCAGACCCACCAGCGCCGTCCGCCTCATCAGGGCCGCCGCGCTCACCGACACCGCGCCCTACGCGTATGCCGCGACGACCGACGCCGCCGCCCCGCTCCTCTTCACGGCGGGAGCCTGTCCCCTCGACGAGTCCGGCGCGACCGTGGCACCCGGCGACATCGCAGGCCAGGCCCGGCAGTGCGTGGACAACCTCGTGACTGCTCTCGATGCCGCCGGCGCGACGCTGGGCGACATCGCCTACACGCGCGTCCTCGTGGCGACGACCGTGCGGGAAGACCTCGTGGCGGCGTGGACCGTCGTCCACGACGCCTTCGGCGAGCACGAGGTGCCGAGCACCCTGCACGGCGTGACGGTCCTCGGCTACCCCGACCAGCTCGTGGAGATCGAGGCCGTCGCGGCGCTCAGGTAGCCGGCTCGGCCTCGTGGGTGGTGACGATGTCGTTGGCCGCGGCCCACGCCGTGATGTCGCGCTTCTCGATGGCCGTCGCCATGAGGTCGGGGAACTGGTCCGGAGTGCACGCGAACGCCGGCACCCCGACGGCCGCGAGGGCCGAGGCGTGGTCGGCGTCGAAGCTCGGCCGGCCCGAGTCGCTGAGCGCGAGCAGGGCGACCATGGTCGCGCCGGACGCGACGATGGAGGACGCGCGCCGGACCATCTCCTCGGCGATACCGCCCTCGTAGAGATCGCTGATGAGCACGAGGATCGTCTCGCCCGGCTGCTCGATGAGGCCCTCGCAGTAGGCGAGCGCCTGGTTGATGTCGGTGCCTCCGCCGAGCTGCACGCCGAAGAGCACGTCGACGGGGTCGTCGAGCTCGTCGGTGAGGTCGACGACCGCGGTGTCGAAGACGACGAGGCGTGTCTCGACAGACCGGAGCGAGGCGAGCACCGCGCCGAAGACGCTGGAGTAGACGACGGACTCGGCCATCGAGCCGGACTGGTCGATGCAGAGGATGATCCGTCGCTCGACCCGGTGCGCCCGCCGGGCGTGGCCGACGAGCCGCTCGGGCACGACGGTGCCGTGCTCGGGCTGGTAGTGCTTGAGGTTGGCCGCGATGGTGCGGTTCCAGTCGATGTCTGACGCCTTGGGACGACGGGTGCGTGACGCCCGGTTGAGCGCGCCGGAGACGGCCTGCACCGTCTCCGAGCGCAGCCGCTCCTCGAGCTCGTCGGTGACGACGCGGACGACCGCCCGCGCCGTGGCGCGCGACCGCTCGGGGATGACGCGGCCCAGCCCGACGAGCGTCGTGACGAGGTTGACGTCGGGCTGCACGGCCTCCATCAGCTCGGGCTCGAGGAGCAGCTGGGTCAGGCCGAGGCGGTCCATCGCGTCGTGCTGCATGACCTGCACGACCGACGACGGGAAGTAGCCACGGATGTCGCCGAGCCAGCGTGCGACGCGGGGCGCCGACGCCCCCAGTCCGCTGCGGCGCTCGCCGTCGTAGAGCTCGCGCAGGGCCTCGTCGCGCTTGAGGTCGTCGGCGTCGAGGCTCGCGCCATCGCCGATGCCGTCGGACTGCTCGCCACCGAGGACGAGCCGCCAGCGGGTGAGCCGGTCGCGGTCGGTCACGACGCCACCTCCATCCCGAGCAACCGGGCGACCGCGGCGATCGCTGGTGCGGCCCGGTCGAGGTCGATCGAGTCGGTCGACGACGGGGCCGTGTGCCTGCCGCTCGCGAGGTCGCGCAGGTGCGTCCCGATGAGGCGGCGTTCGGCGGGCTGGTAGCGCGAGAAGGTGCGGCGCACGAGGGGCAGGAGGTCCTCGAAGGCCTCCTCGGACGCGCCGACGAGCCATTCGTCGATGATCGAGAGCAGGTCGTCGCCGTGGACGAGGAGCAGCGCCTCGCCGGTGAGGAAGCCGTCGAGCCAGGCGGCGGCAGCAGGGGCCGGGGTGCCGGGGGAGAGCCGGCGGCTCAGGCGCGCGGCCGCCTCGTCGTGGGTGAGGTGCCCACCGTCGAGCAGCAGCCGGTTGACGCGTCCGGCGACGGCGCCGTGGATGACCTCGTCGCGACCGACGGTCACGAGTGCCTCGGTCCACGGGTCGCGCAGGTCGTCGCGGTCGACGAGCGCCACTCCGCGGTGCGCCGCCTCGAGGGCGGCACGCATGGCGGCCGCGCTGTCGTCGTCGAGGCTCGAGCACGCGGCGCGGAGCCCGACGGACGCGCGCACGACGACGGTCTGGAGCACGTGCGCCACGTCGGCCACGTCGACCCCGCGCACGTCGCCGTAGCGGCACGTCCGCGCGAGCGGCTCGACGGTCTCGAGCAGGGCTTGGGTGTCGTGCTGCCGAGCCGTGCGCTCGGCCAGCGCGGCCACGACGGCGCGCAGTCCCTCCGGCAGGTCGGCGACCAGGCACTCCTCGATGAGCCTCCCGAGGACGCGGAGGTCGGCCGCCTCCCGCGCCTCCTCGGCGATGCGGGACTCGGCGGCGCTGCGGACCGTCGTGCCGTGGAGGCTCGCCTCGATGACGGCTACCGCGAGCTCGGGTGTCCACTCGAGCTCCCACGCCTCCTTGAAGGTGCCCGTCGTGCGTCCGGCGTCGACCTGCGTGCCCCACGGGACGTCGAGGACGGCGAGTCGGTGCAGCAGCACCGACCGGGCGAGCTGGGACTCGCGGCGCAGGTCGAGCTGCACGACCGTCGAGGTGGCCGACGCCTTGAGCCGCAGGGTCCTCTGCTGCTTCGCGAGGTCGCCGGCCAGCGGCACCATCGGGGTCGACTCGGGCACCCGCCCGAGCAGCTCACCGATGACGAGGGTGCGGTCGACGAGCCGCAGGGGCAGGTCGGATCCCTCCGTGAGGACCGCGCGGGCGGCATCGGTCAGCTCGGCCAGCCCGACCGAGGGCCGGCCCCGAACGGCGGCCAGCGCGCCTGCGAGACGGGTCGCCTCGACGACCGATGCGGTCGAGGCGTCGAGGTCCTCGCTGCGCAGGGCCCGTGCGACGCGGACGAACCACGACGGCACGACCTCGTCGTCGGGGGTGACGAAGAGGTGGTGGTACCACCCGGGCGAGCGGACCCCGGCGCCGTAGCCGCTGGCATACGACAGGCGCTCGGAGCTCCACGGAGCCCACGTCGCGGCGACCTTGATCTTCGGCAGCCTGCTCGTGAGCGCGTTGTCACGGCTGACCGGCGGGAACGCCGCGGGGTCGAGAGCCGGGGCGTGGTAGGCGCCGCACACGACGGCGACGCGCTCGCGTCCGCCGCGCATCTCGGCGCGGATCACCTTGCGCATGAAGGCCTCTCGGCGCGCATCGTCATCGACCTCGAGGTCGCCGCGGACTCCTTCCATCGCCTCGCGGAGGTGGGCGAAGTGGGTGAGGGACGACGTGCGGCGGTGCTCGACCGCGTCTTCCCACCACCGCTCGGGGTCGTCGTATCCGGCAGCCGACGCGAGGGCCGAGATGGGGTCGACGCGACGGCGCGGCCGACGCGGAGGGTCCTCTGCCTCGGCGTCGGCGAGGTGGTGCGTCGCGGGCAGGTCGGCGAAGCGCACGTCGACCCCGTGCTCGAGCGCCCACCGCAGTGCCACCCACTCCGGCGAGAAGACGGCGAACGGGTAGAACGCAGCCCGCCTCGGCTCGTCGACCGCGTAGACGAGTCCGGCCACGGGTGGCACGAGGTCGGGGTCGGCGGCGAGCGGGACGAGCGCGTCGAGCTCGGGGGGCCCTTCGATGACGACGACGTCGGGCTGCAGCTCCTCGAGGGCGCGCCCGACGGACCGCGCGGAGCCCGGACCGTGGTGCCGGACGCCGAGCACCTCGACGCGCACGTCCACGCCTCGAACGCTCACGGGCTCAGCCGAGCTCGCGGCACGCGCGGTAGAGGTCGGTCCACTCCGAGCGGTCCTTGACGACGGTCTCGAGGTACTCCTGCCAGACGATGCGGTCCTGGACCGGGTCCTTGACGACCGCACCGACGAGGCCGGCCGCGACGTCGTCGGCCCGGACGACGCCGTCGCCGAAGTGGGACGCGAGCGACAACCCGTTGGTCATGACGGAGATGGCCTCGGCGGTCGACAGGGTCGCCGACGGCGACTTGACCGTGGTCCGCTGGTCCGCGGTGACCCCCGAGCGCAGCTCGCGGAAGATCGTGACGACACGCTCGATCTCGGCGAGGGACTCGAGGCCGGGCGGCAGCTCGAGCGAGCGCCCGAGCGAGTCGACGCGGGTGCGGACGATCTCGACCTCCTGCGCGAGGGTGTCGGGCAGCGGCAGCACGAGGGTGTTGAAGCGGCGCTTGAGGGCCGACGAGAGGTCGTTGACCCCCTTGTCGCGGTTGTTGGCGGTGGCGATGACGTTGAAGCCCTGCTGCGCCTGCACCTCGGAGTCGAGCTCGGGGATCGGCAGGTGCTTCTCCGACAGGATCGTGATGAGGGCGTCCTGGACGTCGGCCGGGATGCGGGTCAGCTCCTCGATGCGCACGAGGGTGCCCGTCTCCATGGCTCGCATGACCGGGCTCGGCACGAGCGCGCCGCGCGTCGGTCCCTCGGCGAGCAGCCGCGCGTAGTTCCAGCCGTAGCGCAGCGACTCCTCGGGCGTGCCCGCCGTGCCCTGGACGACGAGCGTCGACGAGCCGCTGACGGCGGCCGCGAGGTGCTCGCTGACCCAGGTCTTGGCCGTGCCCGGGACGCCCAGGAGCAGCAGGGCCCGGTCGGTGGCGAGGGAGGCGACGGCGACCTCCATGAGCCGTCGCGACCCGAGGTACTTCGGCGTGATCTCGGTGCCGTCGTCGAGCGTGCCGCCGAGGAGATAGGTCGTGACGGCCCACGGCGACAGCCGCCAGCGCGGCGGCCGGGGCCGGTCGTCGGAGGCGGCGAGGGCGGCCAGCTCGGCGGCATACGCGTCCTCGGCGTGGGCGCGCAGGACCGTGGTGGGAGAGAGTGGTTCGCTCATCTGAAGGCCTCGGTGATCGATCGCTTGACGGAGTGGAACTGGAGCAGGTTGCGCAGGTTGGTCGTCAACGTCTGGTCGGCGCCGGTGGACTCGAGCCAGCGCTCGACCTCGTCGAGCGCGGCGGGGTGCAGCCCGGCGACAAGGTAGGGCATCGTCGCCACGACGATCGCCGAGCCCTGGGGTGCAGCACGTAGCCGGGACACGAGCGCGACGCTGTAGTCCGCCGACCACGGGGGCTCGACGGCTGCGATGACGGCGGCTGCGTGGTGGGGCCTGGTGCTCGTCGCGTCGATGCGCTTCAGCACGGCTCGCTCACGCAGCTCGCGCGGGAGGGCGGGCACGAGCGTCGGGTCCCAGCCGCCGTCGAGCAGGGCGGCCGCCCACTCGGGGTCGCGTCGGACTCGCGCGGCACGGCGTATGCCGGCCAGGGCGTCCGTCGCCTGCGCGTCGGTGAGGCGCTTGACCGTCGCCACCGGACCGGCGCCGGTCAGCTCGGCCCAGAGCTCCAGCGAGGCGCCGGCGCAGAGCTGCTCGAGCCACCAGCCGCGGGCGGAGCGGCGCGGCGGGGGCTTGCCGAGGCCGTCGCGCACGGCGTCCGGGTCGGGCTCGTCGGGCAGGGTCACCTCGACGGCGCGACCGAGCAGGCCGCTGCGCCGCACGAGGGGTCGCAGCCGGGCGGCCATGCGGGCGGCCCGGGCCGATCCCGGGAGGGCGTCGAGCAGCTCGGCCGCCAGCTCACGGACGCTCGCGGCCCGGTCGTCGAGAGCCTCCTCGAGGAGCGGCTCGTCGTCGGGGCCGAGGGCGATGCGCAGCACGTCGAGGTGTGCCCGACGATCGCGTGCCGCGTCGGTCGCCCAGGTGGAGCGGACGAGCTCGCGTGCCGCTGCCGGATCGTGGGCCCGGACACTCGCGAGCACGCTGACCCGGTCGGTCGAGGGCAGACGGGCCCAGTCGTCGGCCGGGGGCGCGGTGCCCGTCCTGCGCGACGCGGTGCGGGCCTCGGCGCCCGCAGAGGCGTCGGCGACCCACGACCACTCCTCGCGCAGCCCCGCCAGCCACCGGCCCCGCTCGTCGAGCACCGCGGCCGTCGGGCGGCGCAGCTCGCGCACGCCGGTGGCGAGCCCGAGCACGGTCGGCAGCAGGGCGTGCGGCACCCGACAGCCGGCGTCGTCGGCGGCACCCAGCCAGTGCGCGAGCAGGGCGCTGCGCTGCTGGGCCCCGGCCGGGGGCTGGGTCATGACGAGCTCGAGCAGCTGGACGGCCCGGCGCGGAGCGACGGGGCGGTGGTCGTCGGGGGCGGCCTCCGGTGGCTCGGCGTGGCCGAGTCGGCGCCCCGCGCGCACGGCCGCGCCACCCAGCGCCGCGGCGTCGAGGAGGGCCTCCTCGCGGGAGGACTCACCGGAACGTCCCAGGACGCCGGCGCGCCCGAGGTCGGGCAGCGGGGGCGCCGGCCTGCGCGCCGTGCCCAGCAGCGCGGCGTTGCCGACGTCGCGCCACCACGTGTCGAGGTCGCTCACAGCCCGACCACCTCGCCGTCGAGCACGACGGTGAGCGGCCGCAGGCGGGTCTCCTCGAGCTCGCCGAAGACGCGCGCCGGCCCTCCGCCGGTCAGGGCGAGCAGCGACCACACGTCGGCGTCGTCGGTCAGGGGGACGCTCGCACCGTCCGCGTCGACGACCCGGTCGACGCCGACGCGCACGTCCGACAGGACGACGGGGATGCGGCGCGCCCACGGGTTGCGGCCCCACGTCTCGGCCGCCGCCGACCGCGCGTCCTCGAGGGACACACCGGACGGCATACGCACCTCGCCGTCGGAGACGGTGGGCTCGTCGACGAAGAGGGCCCGCCGCACGGCGGCGCCGGGGTAGCGGGCCAGCGTCGCGTCGAGTCCGGAGCCGACGATGCGCGCGACCGGCAGCACCTGGCCTCCGGCCGCGAAGTCGAGCACCTGCACCGTCTCACCCGTGGCGCTCCCGCGCAGCCACGTGCGCTGCTGCTGGAGGCGGCCGTCGTCGGTGCGGTGCGCGCCGAGGACGAGCCAACGATCGGTCACTGCGTCGCCCTGACGCACCGACTCGGTGCTCGTCGACCAGCCGAGGTAGGCGCGCAGGTCGCCGAGCCGCGCCTCGTCGAGGGACTCGCGTGCGGACCAGGCCCGGGTGGCGGTCCACCAGCGACCGAGCGCGACGAGCAGGCGCTCGGCCCAGTCGGGGCGTCCGGTCACCGCGCCGCCGACGGAGCGCACGTCGTCGGCGAGCCCGGGCAGGTGCGCGTCGACGAGGCGCGCGGCCGTGGCGTCCCACCACGCGTAGGACTGGTGCCTGGCGGCTGCCGTGCCGCTGCGCGCGAGGTCGGTGAGCCACCGCGCGAAGTCGTCCATGCCGTCGTCCATGAGAGCGAGCCGCTCCGCGAGGCGCTTCGCCGCGGCCGCGGGGTCGGGGGTCCTCGCCGGGCGAGCGGTGTCCCCGGCCGCCTTGGCCTCGGCCCGGGCGGAGCGCTCGGCCGCCCACTCCTGGGCGAACCCGGCCACCTCGGTCGCATCGGCGACCGACCCCGACCCGTCGACCCAGAGCAGCAGGAGCGCGAGCCCGTGCTTGCACGGGAACTTGCGGCTCGGGCACGAGCACCGGAACGCGGGCCCGGTGAGGTCGATGCTCACCTGGTAGGGCGTCTTGCCCGACCCTTGGCACTTGCCCCAGAGCAACGTCTCGGTGGAGCCGGTGTCGGACCACGGCCCGGGGCGCGCGAGCCTCCGGGCAGCGGCCAGCGACGAGGCGTCGGGAGCCAGACCGGCCACCTGCTGGGAAGTCCATCGCGTCATGACTCGCACATCATGACCGACACCTCCCACACCCGTGGGCGGACCGCCGTATGCCGTCGCTCTGCGTGCCGGGTCGGCCCGCGGTCAGGCGTCGCCGGCCGAGCTGCGGGTGCGGTCGGCGTCACCCTCGCGGACGAGCCGCTCCAGGTGCGCCATGACGCTGGCGCGGTCGAACCGCCGGTGACCGCCCGGCGTCCGGGTCGAGGCCAGCAGGCCCACCCGGGCCCAGCGGGTGATGGTGGCCGGGGAGACCCGGAAGATCCGGGCAACCTCGTGCGGAGCCATGAGCTCCCGGTCCTCGCCGTCGTGTCCGCGGCCGGATGAGTGTGCTTTCGCCATGGTGCTGCCCCCGTGTCCCCTGTGCGCCGCGTCCCCCGACGCGCGATCGACCACAACATACCCACCTTCGCTGCCGTCAGTCGACGAACCGGGCTTCACAGCCTGACGCCGGAGGCCTCGAGCAGGTAGGCGAGGTCGGGGGCGAGCTGACGGGCGTACTGCAACGACGTGTGGAGGTAGTCGCCCTTGAGCACCGTCCCGGTCGTCGTCGTGAAGATGGGGCACCGCCCGTCGACGCAGTACCAGTGGGTCGTGTCGACGAAGACGGCGTGCTGCACCTTCTTCTCGACGTCACGCGTTCGCGCCCACCACGTCGGGATGCCGGTGACGCACCGTCCCGGCGACCCGCCCGGCCGGTAGCAGTCGAGGAACGCGACGCCGGGCATCGAGGGCGCGACGATGACGACGGTGCCGACGCTCCCGCGCACCGCGTCGACGAACGCCTGGTCGGCGGCCAGCCACTCCTTCGCCGAGGCCGCGCCCTTCGCGTGGGACTTGAGGCGAACGGCCCACGAGTACGTCTCGGTCATGATGAGGACCTTCGGCTTCACCCGCCGCACGTAGTCGAGCACCATCTTCCGGTGGTCGACGCAGGGGAGCGCCCACTCGTCCTTGCCGTAGTTCGCGTCGACGCCGTTGACGGCACAGGCGATCTTCGTCATGCCGCGCACCGTGTAGGTCCTGCCGAAGGCCTCCTCGACCGTCGCGAGGAGCGGGAAGCCGATGGAGTCGCCGTAGACGATGATCTCGGGACCGGCGCGGTTGCCGAAGGTGCACGACTCGGGGTCCTCGGCGTCGGTCGCCGTGCAGGCGCTCATCGCGGCGCGCTGGTCGGCGGTCGTCTGCCACTGGTCGGGTGAGGGGTTGAGGTCGGCCGGCCACGACCCCGACGCGAGGGCGCCGCGGAGTCCCTCCTGGATGCGGGTTCCGCTGGCGCCCAGTGGGATCGGCCTCCAGCTCGTGCCCGGCACCGCGGACCTCGTGCGGGTCGTCGGGGAGGTCGGAAGGGTGGGCGTCGCCTCGGGGTTCGGGGCCGTCGGCGCGGGCACCTCGCCCTCCGGAGGCGGGACGGCGCCGTCCGGGTCGTCGGCCGCGACGACGGTGCCACCCGCGAAGAGGTCGGGCCGGGCCGTGGCGGTCCCGCCGACCCCGACGACGAGGAGCGCGAGCGCCAGGGCGGCGGCCAGCATGCTGCGCCTCCGGACCCGTGGCGCGTCGAGGACCGGTCGCTCGACGAGGTGGTGCGACACGACAGCCAGAACGAGGGTCCCGGCCAGGACGACGGCTGCGCTCGTCGCACCTGTGCTCGTGAGCACGACCGGGGCGAGCACGACGAGCGGGAAGTGCCAGAGGTAGAGCCCGTAGGAGACGTCGCCGACGTAGCCGCTCACCGGGTTCGTCAGCAGCACCGCTCCCGGTGCGGGCGCACCGATCCCGGCGACGAGCACGAGCACCGTCCCGAGCGCGACCCCGAGCGCCGCCGGCCAGGGGACGCCCGTGTCCGGCGTGACGAGGACGTATGCCGTCAGGACCGTCGCGAGCCCCGCCCAGGACAGCGCGGAGCGGGCCGCGGGAGCCAGGCGGACGGCAGCCCGGGGCACGGTGGCGAGCGCGGCGCCGAGCGCGAGCTCCCACGCGCGGGTCAGCGTCGAGTAGTAGGCGGTCGTCGGGTCCGAGGAGGTCGAGGCGGCCGCCCACACGAGGGATGCAGCCCCGACGGTGGCGGCGAGGGCGCCGATCGCCACCCGGTGCCGGCGCCCACCACCGGCGACGGCGACGACGAGCACGACGAGCAGCGGCCACGCGACGTAGAACTGCTCCTCGACCCCGAGTGACCAGTAGTGCAGGAGCGGCGAGGGCGCCGACCCGGTGTCGAAGTACGTGTCGGCGCGGGCGGCATAGTGCCAGTTGGCGGCGAAGAGCGCGGCCCACAGCGCGTCGCTGCGGATCGAGGCGACCTTGGCCCCGGCCCAGGCCCAGGGTGCGATGACGACGACGGCGGCGATGACGAGCAGCGCGAGGGGCAGGATCCGTCGAGCCCGACGGATCCAGAAGTCGCGCAACGAGATCCGTCCGGTGCGGTCGCGCTCGCGGACGAGCACCCCGGTGATGACGAAGCCGGACACGACGAAGAAGGCGTCGACACCGAGGTAGCCGCCGCTCGGCCAGCCGAAGAGGTGGAAGGCGATGACGGCGGTCACGGTCACGGCCCTGAGGCCCTGGATGTCCGCCCTACGCGGTCCCCCCACCGGACCGTCGCTCATGCGGGACAGCATGCACCGCGCGAGCCTCCGGGGAGACGGTAACGCCGGTGCCGACGCGATCGCGGCCGGGCAGCGCGGTCAGCGCGAGCGCCAGGGCGACCGCTGCCAGCACGACGACGACGCCGGCGACGACGGCCCACCCGGGGCCGGACCAGGCGTAGCCGAGCAGCCAGCCGAACAGGGCGGACCCGCTGTAGTAGGCGACGTTGTAGAGCGCGGTCGCCTGGGCGCGCCCGGTCGTCGCGCGAGCGCCGACCCAGGCGGATGCCGTCGCGTGGGCGGCGAAGAAGCCGGCGGTGAGGACGAGGAGCCCGACGACGACGACGGGCAGCGCGACCGACAGCGTGAGGAGGGCGCCGACTGCCATGGTCACGGTGCCCGTGACGAGCACGCGCCGCCGCCCGAGACGCGGCACCCAGCGGCCGGTGAGGCGCGAGCTGACGGTGCCGGCGGCATACGCGGCGAAGATCAGCGACCCGACCGTCGCGGGCAGCGCGAACTCCGGGCCCTCGAGCCGGAAGGCGAGGTAGTTGTAGACCGCGACGAACCCGCCCATGAGGAGGGCGCCCTGGGCGTAGAGCGCCAGCAGCGCCGGGTCCCGCAGGCTCGTGCGTATGCCGTCCACGACGGTCCGCGCGGTGGCGGCGGTCGTCGGCCGGTAGCCACGGGCCCGCGGCATGAGCCGCAGGAAGACGGCGGATGCGAGCGCACACACGGCGGCCACGGTGAGCAGGGCCGGACGCCAGCCGACGACGCCGGCGAGGGGTCCGGCGATCAGCCGCCCGGCGGCGCCCCCGACCGTCGTGCCCGAGATGTAGGCCGCGGCCGCTGCCGCCGTGTGGCGGGCATGCACCTCGTCGTGGAGGTAGGTGACGGCGAGGGCGGGAAGCCCACCGAGGGCCATGCCCTCGACGAGGCGCAGGGCGAGCAGGGCCTCGATCCCGGGTGCGAGCGCGACGGCGACCCCGAGCCCGGTCGAGGCGACGATGGCCACCTGCATGGCGCGCAGCCGGCCGACGCGGTCGGCGATCCACGACCACGGCAGGACGGAGACGGCGACGCCGAGGGTCGCGAGGGAGACCGACAGGGCTGCGTCGGCGGGGCTGACCTCGAGGCCGCGCGCGAGGGTGGGCAGCAGTCCCTGCGGTGAGTAGAGCTGCGCGAACGTCGCGATGCCCGCCGCACCGAGCCCGACGAGGATGCGGCGGTACTCGCGGCTCGCGGGGAGGTGTCCGGCCCAGGTCATGCGCTCGACGCTAGGTCGGTCAGCTCGTGCGCACCAATGCATACCAGCCGGGTGACTCATACGATTCGAGCATGAGACCAGCGCAGTTCCGGGCCGTCGTGCGGCTGCTGCCCGTCTTCGTCGTCGTCGCGGAGGTCGGCCAGGTGACGACCGCGGCCGCCGTCCTCGGGATGCCGCAGCCGACCGTCAGCCGGGCCCTGGCCCGCCTCGGTGAGCTGCTCGGCACCCCGGTCGTCGAGCGGGACGGGCGCGGGATCGCCCTGACGGCGGCCGGCCGGGCGCTGCTGCCCTTCGCGCGGGAGGGCGTCGGTGCGCTCGAGCGCGGGGTCGACGCCGTGACCGGGTCGAGCATCGTCGGGCACGGCACGGTCGGGCTGTCGTTCCAGACCCTGCTCGGCGAGGCGGTCGTGCCGGCCCTCATCCGCCGGTTCCGCGACCGCTTCCCGGGGGTGCGGTTCGAGCTGGCCCAGGGCTCACGGCAGAAGGCCCTCGACGACTTCGAGGCCGGCCGCTGCTCGGTCGCGCTCGTGGCGTCGCCGCCGTCGCTGCCCGGTGCGTCGACCACGGTGCTCTACGACGAGCCGCTCGTCGTCGCCGTGCACCGGTCGCACCCGGCCGCCGGGGCGGGCTCCGTCTCCGTCGAGCGTCTGGCCGCCGACGGGGGCGACGAGCTCATCGTCCTCAAGACCGGTTTCGGCCTGCGTGGCCGCGTCGAGGAGATCTACGCCGACGCCGGGGTGCCGCTGCGTGTGGCCTTCGAGGCCGAGGACGTCCACACCGCAAGGGGACTCGTCGGTGCAGGGCTCGGTGTCGCGATCCTCCCGGACTTCACCCCGGAGCGCGACGTCGTGCCCGTCCGGCTCGACCACCCGCAGGCGCAGCGGACCATCGGCGCCCTGGTGCGCAACCCCGCGCACGACCCGACGATCGCGGCCTTCGAGGAGTTCGTGGGCCGGTCGGGACGACCGGTGGCGCTCGCCGCGCTCAGCCGGCCATCCTGACCACGACGGTGATGAGGCCGGCGACGAGGAGGGCGGCAGCGGCGATGCCTGCGAAGACGAGCCCGATCCGCTGGTCGCGCCCCTTGCGGCCCGGTCCCTCGACGGGCTCCGACCCGACCTGGTCGACGAGGTGCTGCGGGCCGTTCGGTCCTGCGTTCATGGGAGCTCCATCGGTCGGGTCCTGCGCGTCACGGTGCCTGGGCACGGCAAACGAGCCTATCGCCGAACAGGTCACGCGCGCGGTGGACAGGCCGGCCCGTCGTCAGACAGCCGTGGACTCGTCGATCTCCGGGGCCGACTCGCCGAGGGCCGCGTGGAGGGTGTGGGCGCCGCGGACCGGGTCGCCGTCGAGGCGGGTCGCGTGGCAGAGCTGGGCGACGTCGTCGGTGGCGCCCGCCGCTGCGAGGTGCACGGGAGTGGACCGGGCGACGCGGCGCAGCGCGGGCGCGTGGGCGGCGAAGGCGGTGGCCCGGCGTGCCGCGACGACGACGACCTCGGGCTGGAGCGTCCGGCACGTCAGCGCGAGCTCTGCGGAGGGTGTGTCGGCGCCGAGGTAGCAGGTGCGCCAGCCGAGGCGCGAGAGCACGATCGAGGTGGCCATGAGCCCGAACTCGTGCTGCTCGCCGGGCATGCAGGCGAGCACGGCGAGGGGCCCCTCGGGTCGTTCGTCGGCCCCCATGAGCACCGAGAGCCGCGAGCGCAGGACGTTGCTCGCGAAGTGCTCCTGGGCCACGCCGATCGACCCGCCCGACCAGCGTTCGCCGAGCTCCTGGAGGTAGGGGAGCACGACGAGTGACTGCGCGTCCTCGACGCCGAGCTCGTCGAAGACCTGGGTCAGCACGCGGTGGCCGCCGGTCTCGTCGAACGCCTCGAGCGTGCGCTCGAGGTGGTCCATCCACTCGCGGGGCGTGGTGCGGCGCGACGTCGGCATGGCGGGCTCCTCGCCGGTGGGACGGGGACCCGGGACGTCACCCGGGTCCGAACTGACGCGACGTACCCAGTCGGGGCGTCGTCCTCACCAGCCGTGACCCAATCGTGGCCGGGCGCGCCGAACCGCCCCTGCGAGCGGGCCGGACGGGTGACGCTAGAGGTCGCTCATCATCGAGACGGAGCACGACCCTGCCCGCGTGGGCACGTGGTGCGGGGTCGACGCCGACGGCAGGCGCAGGTCGGCGAGCGATGTCGTGACGACCGGGGCGGCCGGGGCCACCGTCCGGGGAGCGGCGACGGCCGACGATCCGGCCAGGGCCGTGAGGGCGACGAGTGCCGAGCCCGCGACGGCGGTCAGGGCGCTGCGACGGGTCAACCTGCTGCGGCGCGTGTCCATCCGTCCAGTGTGCGCCCGTCCGGCCGCCGGGTCCATGGGGGACCCGGCGGCATACGACGTCGTCATCCGGCGGGGAGGCGGGTGACCCAGAAGGGCGCCGTGTCCGGCGAGGGGATCCCGAAGCGGGCGTTGACGACCCACAGCGACCCGAGCGCGGCCGTGGCGGTCGACGGCACGTCGAGTCCGGGATCGGTGAGCGTGGCGACCCAGCGGCCCCGCAGCTCGCCGGCGTGGGTCCGGAGCCGCACGACGCTGACGTCCTGAGGGCCACTCCCGCGCACGTTGTAGAGGGTCCGGCCCACGAGCTCCAGCCCGTCGCCGCTCGTGATGGCCGGTCCTCCGGTGACGGGGATCCGGCGGGCGACGCCGGATGCCGCGTCGACCTGCCAGAGGCCGCCCACGCGGCTGTGGTTCAGGACGATGGGCCCGTGTGGCAGCGTGCGGATCCCGTTGGCGTTGAAGGTGTCCGGGGGACTGGTCGGCCAGTCGCCGGTGAGGTCCAGGAACTCGGCCGGGGCCCCGGACGGGCGGCCGTGACGGGTGAGTCGCACGATCGTGAGCCGGTCGACGCTCGAGTCGGTGGCCCACACGGCGCGACGGGTGACGACGAGGTCGTTGAGGAAGCCGGCCCCGGGGACGACGGTGTCGCCGACGACGGCTCCCGACCGGGCGTCGACCGCCCAGACGTGTCCGACGGCGCCGAGCGAGCCCACGGCCCAGACGAGCCCGGTGCGGGCATCGAAGTAGAGGCCGCGCAGCGACCGGCCGGCCTCGGGGGCGAGAAGAGTGCGGACGTCTCCGGTGCGGAGGTTGCCCTTGACGATGCGGCCGTCGGCGACGGAGCCGACGTAGAAGGTGGCTCCGGGGCCGGACGTGATGCCCTCGGGGCGGGTCCCGACCGGGAGGTCGATGCGCGCCGGGAGGCGGCCGCGGCTATGGCCCTGCTGGGCGGAGGCGACGGGAGCGGTCAGGGCGGTGACGGCGACGGCGGCAGCCGAGCCGAGGACGAGGCGACGCGAGGGAGTGCCATGGTGCACGGCGTTGTGGTTGTCCATC
This sequence comes from Terracoccus sp. 273MFTsu3.1, assembly GCF_000383675.1. Classification (GTDB taxonomy): domain Bacteria; phylum Actinomycetota; class Actinomycetes; order Actinomycetales; family Dermatophilaceae; genus Terrabacter. The sequence goes on from NZ_KB911822.1 coordinate 129,100, forward strand.
CTCCATGGTGAGCGGACAGCCGACCGGAAATCGAGGGGCGTCCGGTGAACCTTTGAGCCGCGTGTGTCGTTGCACCCCGGAGCAGACGTATGCCGCCTGGCTCAGCCAGGCGGCATACGTGCGTCGGTGTCCCGCGGATGCGGTCAGCGGAAGAGGTCGAGCTTCCCGTGCTTCTCGGCCAGCAGGTAGTAGACCGTGACGCGGTTCTTCGTGCGGTCGCCCTTGAGCGTCTGTCCGACCTCTGCCAGCGAGGCGTCGAGATCGGCGTCGGAGTCCGTGAGGCCGAGCTTCTTCTTCATGAATCCGTCACGCACGCGGTCGGTCTCGCTCTTGTCGCTGAACGACACCAGTGCCGAGTCGCGCTTCTGCAGCGCGATGCCGCAGTGCCGGACGATGCCCTTGATCGCGGCGTCGTCGGCGTCGGGGGAGTACTTCCTGACGTCAGCTGCCCAGTCTTCTGCCATGTGCCGTGCCCCTCTTCGTTGAATGGCTGGAACACGAGCGACGCTAGCCCCCGCAGTGCGGCCTGAGAAGGGCTGCCGTCAGGCGGTGAGCCTGGCCCAGGTGCGCGTGCCCACAACCCCGTCGGCCGTGAGGCCGCGGGACTGCTGGAAGGCCTGCGTCTTCGTCGCGGTCATCGCGCCGAAGGCGCCGTCGGCGGTGAGGGTGTAGCCGCGGTGGGTCAGCAGCTTCTGCGCCGCGACGACGGCCTGCCCGCTCGAGCCGCGCTTGACGGAGACGACGAGCGCCGACCAGGTCTTCGGTCCGACGACGCCGTCGGCCGTGAGGCCCTTGGAGCGCTGGAAGGAGATGATGCGGCTCTGGGTCGTCGGTCCGAACGAGCCGTCGACGGTGAGGCTGAATCCGCGCTGGCGCAGCAGGTGCTGGATCGCGGTGACGCGGAAGCCGCTCGCCCCTCGCTTGACCGTGGTCCAGGCGATCGGGCTGGGAGTCGGGGTGCTGCCCCCACCGCCGATCCGCTTGGCGAGGGCCGCGAGGCGAGCGTCCCCGGGGCGGACGTTGATCTCGAAGTGCATCTCGTCCTTGCGGCCCGAGTAGTCGCCGCCCCAGCGCACGACTCCGTTGCAGGAGCTCAGGATCGAGCGGATGTGCGAGCGCTGCGTCGCCGTGAACGTGCCCGACTTGCCGAGCGGGTGGCGTGGGGCGTTGAGGTCGATGGCCGTGCCGCTGGAGTGGTTGGACAGGGTGGTGCTGCCCGAGATCGGACGGTAGCTGTGGCCCCAGCACCAGCCCTTGACGAGCGCCTCGACCTCGCTGTTGAAGCGGCGGGCGACGTAGCCGAGGACGACGTGGACGTCTCCGTTTCGGACGCCGGCCGGGAAGGTCGCGGCGCCCACGGCCAAGGTGCTCAGCGGGACGGTCGACGAGGAGCCGGCCGGCCAGCCGTTCTGCGAGGTGGCGGCCTGGGCGGCGGTGGCCGTGGCGGCGACGAGTCCGCCGCCGATGAGGAGGCCACCGGCGCCGCGGATCAGCGTGCGGCGCCCGACGGCGGGAGTGGTGGTTTCGTGGAGCTCACACATGACTACCCCTGAGCGTGTGTCGGTGGCTGGACGCGGGCGCGTCCGCAGCGCCGACGCTAGGGGCGAGCGGCGTTGCCGTACATGGGGAGAACTCCCCCCGGCCGACGGGCGTCGCCGTCAGCGGTCCACGCCGTCGCCGGAGGATCCCGAGCCGGACGCCACGAGCGCGTCACCCACGGCGGTGCGCCAGTAGAGCACCTCGCGCCCCGACCGTCGGCGCAGGACGAGGCCGGCGGCGAGGAGCACCTTGAGGTGGTCGCTGACCGACCCCACCGCGAGCTCGGTGTTGGCGGCGAGACCCGTTGTGCTGGAGGGTGATTCGAGGGCGACCAGGATCCGGGCGCGGTTGCGGCCCACGAGGCGCTCGAGGCCGTCGGGAGCCCCGGCGTCGACGCGAGCCAGCGCTCCGGCGACGGGGTAGTAGACGGCATACCGCTGCGGGTGGAGCCAGCCGACCCAACGGGCGCGGTGGTTGACGGGCACGAAGAAGAGGTCGGCGTCGTCGGGGAGCACCCTTGACGGCAGGTCGTAGTGGTTGATGCGCAGGTGGCCGTCGCCGACCCACTCGCGGTCGCGGCCGAGGTCGTGCAGCACCGCGGCCCATCCCTGGGTGGCGAGGCGTGAGGTGCGGGCGACGATGTCGGCACGCAGGATCCGCTCCCGTCGGGCCCAGTCGGTGGCGAGGACGTGCGTCCAGACCCACTCGAGCAGCTCGACGCCGTGCTCGGTGAGCCCGTCGGCCAGCAGCGCGTCGGGCAGGTCGCGGGTCGGCGAGCTCTCGGCGAGCTGGTCGCGCATCAGGTCGTCACCGAGGGCGCGCACGTCGTCGAGCTCCTCGGCGAAGGTACGCCCGCCGGAGACCGGCGGCAGGCACAGCCAGTCCGAGATCCACTGCGGCTTCCAGCTGTGGTCGAGGACGGCGCGCCGCACGGGGTGGGCGTCGAGCATCGCCCGGAACGCCTCGCCGTGGGCGGCCGCGAGGGCGCGGCCCTCGGGGTCGGAGGGACGCACGAGGTCGTTGAGCGCGCCGACCGTCTCGATGCGCGGCGAGACGACGAAGCGGCTGCGGGCCAGCAGGTCCGCCGAGATCTGCCACGTCCCCATGTTTCGCCTCCTGCCGAAACATTAGCGTCGCGGGGCTCCAGGGGTCAGGGTGGCGCGGGTGAAGACCTACCGCCAGCTGTTCGCCGTCCGTGAGTTCCGGGTCCTCTTCCTCGTCCAGTGCCTCAACATCGGGGCGTATGCGGTGGCGTCCCTCGCACTCGGCACCATCACCTTCGCGGCCACGGGGTCGCCGGTCCTCACGGCGCTCGCGATGTTCGGCGCGCCGCTCATGCGCATCGTCGGCCAGACGCTCTTCGGCTCCGGCTCCGACCTCGTCCGCCCGCGCACCGCGCTGGTGCTCGTCTTCACGACGACGATGGTGACCGACCTGCTGCAGGCGATCCCGGGTCTGGCCTGGGGCTGGCGTTTCGCCCTGCTCGCCGTCGGACCGCTCATCACCTCGGCGCTCGGCGGCAGCATGATGGCGCTCGTCTCCGACATCCTCCCGCCCGACGGCTTCATCCTCGGCCGGGCGACGATGAACATCGCGGTCGGCGGCATGCAGATCGTCGGCTACGGCATCGGCGGTCTGCTCCTCATCACCTTCACGACGACCGAGCTCTTCCTCGGCTCGGGTGTCGCGCTCCTCGTCGCGGTCGTGCTGCTCCGCCTCGGCCTCTCGGACCACCCGCCGCGGCACGCGGCCACCTCCCTCGTGCGTCGCACCCGCGAGGTCAACCGTGCCCTGCTCGGGTCGCGGGTCATCCGTCCGCTCTACCTGACGTTGTGGGTGCCCAACGGGCTCATCGTCGGGTGCGAGGCGCTGTTCGTGCCGTTCGCGGGAGCGCGCGCGGGCTACCTCTTCGCGGTCACGGCGGCGGGGATGCTGCTCGGCGACGTCGTCGTCGGACGCTTCCTCGCCGTGGCCGTGCGCGACCGGCTCATCGGCCCGCTGCGGCTGCTGCTCGCGATCCCCTACCTCGCCTTCTTCGCCGTCCCGTCGCTGCCTTATGCCGCCGCGCTGGCCTTCGTGGCGTCCGTGGGCTACTCGGCGAGCCTGCCCCTGCAGGAGCGGCTGGTGACCCACACCGACGTTCAGACACGAGGCCAGGTCTTCGGGCTGCAGGGCACGGGCCTCATGGTGGGCCAGGCCCTCGGGGCGCTGCTCGGCGGCGTCGTCGCAAGCTCCTTGGGGATGGGACCGGCCGCGGCCGCGCAGGCGATGGGCGTCATGGCCGTCGCCTCGGTGGTCGTCTCGGTCGCCCTGACGCCCGGTCTGCGCCGGTCGCGGCCCGGGGCCGCCGTGCTCGAGGGCGCGCCGGCCTGATCCCCCTCAGCCGGTCACGAGCCCGCGACGTCGCGCGATGGCGGCCGCCTCGGTGCGTCCGGAGGCGCCGAGCTTGGCCAGGAGGTTGGACACGTGGACGCTCACGGTCTTGGTGCTGATGTAGAGCTGCTTGCCGATCTGACCGTTGGTCAGGCCCTGCGCCAGCAGCCCGAGCACCTCGAGCTCACGCGGGGTGAGGTCGACCGTCACGCCGCCGGGGCGCACCGCGTCGAGCTCGGCGAGGAGCGGCTTGGCCTCGAGCCTGACGGCCTCCTCGCGGGCCCGCTCGGCCACCGTGCGGGACTCGACGTCCTCGCCCGCGGCCCGCAGGGCCTCGGCGAGCCGCGCCCGTGAGCGGGCGGTCTCGAAGACGTGGCCGTAGCGCTCGAACGCCGCGACGCTCTCACGCCACGCGTCGACGAGCTCGGTCACCGGCGGCGGCTCCTCGACCCCGGCGACCCGCTGGAGCCGCAGCACCTCGGCCTCGAGCCGTGCGGTCCACGCCCACGTCTCGCGGCTCGTGTCCTCGAGCGACTCGGCGGCGGCGCGCTCGAACTTCGGACGGCTCGCCTTCTCGACGGCGGGCCGCAGCTGGCCGATGCGCCGCCCGCGATCGGCGAGCTCGTCGACGAGGGCGACGGCGCGGGCCCGGAGCGCAGGGTCGGCCCGCGGCACGAGCGCTGCCGCCTGCCCCGCCACGAGCGCGGCCAGCCGCACGACGGCGTGGTACTCGCCCCACGTCGAGTCGAGCACGCCGACCGCGGCCTCCGTGAGGTCGAGCAGGCCGGCGAGGTCGCCCGCGTCGCCGAGGACGTCGACGGCGGGCATGACGGTGAGCACGACGCACAGCCCGTCGACGGGCCACCACTCCCGCAGCGCCCCGATGAGGTCGGGGTCGACGGGGTCTCCGCGACCGGCGTGCACGAGCAGGGCGGCGCCGGTGAAGATCGTGCGCCCCGGCTGCGGGGCCGGGCGCCCCGCGAGGTCGAGGCGGCGCGCCGCGCCGTCCCAGTCGCCGAGCTCGTAGGCCGTGAGCCCGCCGAGGAGGCGGCACTCCTGCCCCCACGGTGCCCACTCGCGGTGCATCCGGCGTGCCACGGCGGCGCCGCGGTCGTACAGCTGGAGCGACCCGGGCAGGTCGCCGCGGCGGTGCGCCAGCGACGCGAGCTGGTGGACGGCGCGCAGCAGCAGCGGGTCGTCCGGGTCGATGTCGGCGACGATCGAGCGCAGGTGCGTCTCGACCGAGTCGAGGTCCTGCTGCGCCTCGAGGATGCGCGCCATGATCGTGCGCACCTCGGCGAGCGCACCGCCGAGGCCGAGGCGCTCGGCGAGCAGGGACACCTCGTTGCCGACGACCGCCGCCTCGACGAACGAGCCGTTGTCGACGAGCGCCTGCACGCGCGCGACGAGCACGCGCACCCGGCGCTCGTCGGCCTCCTCGCCGATGAGCGACAGCGCCTCGTCGGTCAGGGCGATGGAGTCGATGGGCAGGTCGAGGATTCGCGAGCGGATGACGAGGGTCGAGAGGAGGTCGGCGCGCGCGCCCGGGTCTTGGGCCGTGCCGGGGTGGTCGAGCCGGTCACGCAGCAGGTCCATGGCGCGGATCGGCTCACCGGCGACCATCGCCGCGCGCGACGCCCGGAGCGTGACCTCGTCGCGTTCGGGGTCGTCCTCGTCGAGCCACGTGAGGGCGCGCTCGAGGAGCAGCAACGCCTCCTGCGGGCCTCCGACGGCCATGGCCGCCTCGGCCGCCGCGCGGCTCGCGCGGACCGCCGTCGGCAGATCGCCCACGGCCGCGGCGTGGCGGGCGAGCTCGGACGCGGGGGCGAGCTCGGGGCGCTCGGCCAGCACGGCGGCATACGCCCGGTGGAGGCGGAGGCGCTCTCCCGGGAGGAGGCTGTCGGCGACGGCCTCGCCGAGCAGGGCGTGGCGGAAGGTGTAGGCCGGGGGCCAGCGGGCCTCGAGGACGTGGTGCTCGACCGCAGCGGCGAGGGCGGCCTCGAGCGTCTCGTCGGGGAGGTCGACGACGCGGGAGAGGAGATCGTGGCCGATGAACTGGCCGCCCTTGAGGGCGACGGCCCGGAGCACGCGCTGGGCGGTGTCGTCGAGCTGCTCGACGCGGGCGCGGAGCACGCGGCTCAGGCCGCCGGTCAGGCCCTGGCCGGCCGCGGCGCTGGCGACGAGCTCCTCGGCGAAGAACGGGTTGCCCTCGGAGCGGCGGGCGATCTCGGCGTTCGTCGCGGCGTCGGTGGGGGCGCCCTCGATGCCGGAGACGAGCTCGCGCACGGCGTCGTCGGGGAGCGGGGCGAGCTCGACGTGCTCGAGCCCCGCGATGCGCGCCCACACGGCGAGCGTCTCGTGGAGGGGGTGGCGGCGGTAGAGGTCGTCGGAGCGGTAGGTCACGACGAGGCCGACCGCGCGCGTGAAGCCGCGGGTCAGCAGGAGGGTGATGAGGTCGCGCGAGGAGTGGTCGGCCCAGTGGACGTCCTCGACGACGAGGAGGGACGGCTGGGCGTCGCCGAGCGCGGACAGCAGAGCGTGCACCGCCTCGGCGACCTGGCCGGGGTCGGTGCTCCGTGCGGAGCGGTCGTTGTCGGGTGCGTCGGCGCGCCCCGGAAGGAGGTGGCCGAGGCTCGGGTGGGTCTCGAGCACGCGCTCGACGACCTCGGGATGGCCTGCGTCGATGGTGCCGACGAGCTCGACGAACGGCAGGTAGGCGAGGCTGCTGCCCGCCTGGCCGACGCAGTGACCGACGGCGGTGAACCAGCCGGCCGTGGTGGCCTCGGCCACGAGGGCTCCCACGATGCGGGACTTGCCGATGCCGGCGTCGCCGGACAGCACGACGACGCCACCGGGCCGGGCACCCGGGGTGGGGCGCAGTCCGATGGCGTCGGCGAGACGGGACAGATCGGTGTCCCGCCCGATGAGGGGGCCCGTGCTGAGCGGCATACGCGGAATCATCGCGTACTCCGCCGACAGGAGCGGGACGGTCGGCGACACGGGTCGCGTCGCCGTCGTCACCGGGCGCGGCCCGGGTTGTTCTCCTCTCGGGAGACCCGCGCCATGGTGCGGCGCATGATCTCGAGCGACGAGTCGCGGCGGACGCGACGACGCTGCGGGTAGCGGGACTCGATCTCGACCTGGACGGTGCGGAAGTCGATGTACTGGGTGGTCATGGTCTTTCCTCTGCTCGTGCCGTTCTGGACTCCTCCAGACTCGGCCGCTGAGGTAGACCCCCACATCGGACGACCGCCCTATCCCTGCCCCTCCGCTACCTCAGATCCGATGGCGTATGCCGTGTGGACCCGTCTGAGGTAGGCGCGCGGTCGCGCGTCAGGCGGGCGGGAAGGCGCGGGCGATCCGGGCGAGGACGGCAGCCACGTCCACCGCCGGTGGTTCCGTGCCGCGGCTGGCCGGCACCGCCGTGACGAGCTCCATGAGGCGCTTGGACCACAGCACGTGCACACCGCGCGTCACGAAGGCTCCGCCGATGAGCTGCCAGTCGGCGGCGACGAAGCACAGCACCCCCGTGACCGGGACGGTCGGGTCGTCGACGGCCGTGCGGACGAGCTCGACCTGCTTGAGCGCCCCGTCGACGAGCTTCGTGCAGTCCCGACCACCGACGACGAGCTTCTCCGTGCGCGGACGGAAGAGGCCACCCTCGACGCGGAGAGCGGGCCTGCCCTTGTACTTCTTCGCATCGACGACGAAGACGCCGTGGCGCGAGACGACGACGTGGTCGATGTTGGCCCGCGTCCTCGGGATGCGCCGGTCGTGCAGGACGTCGAGGCCGTCACCCACGAGGGAGTCGAGACGGCTGCCGACGAACTGCTCGCCCTCCGCGCCGGCGTCCCAGGCCCGGGTGCTCTGGGGCTCCTCGGTGATGGCGAGGAGGAACCCGCCGATGCGCGGGTGGCGCTCACGGACGCGTCGCTCCCGGGCGTCGCGCCGCCGCTCGAACTCACGCCGCGCCGAGCCGCCGGCCGGACCGCTGGTGTCCCGTGCCGGCTCGGGCTGGAGGGGTGCTTGAGTCGGTCGTTCGTCGGGGACCACCACGCCCACCGGGGCGACCGGGTCCGCCGACTCACCCAGGCACTCGAGGCAGCGCACGGTCCGGCTCGACCGTTCGTACACGGCTCGGGTCCCTGCTGGGAGCGCGGCGGCGCAGCGTCGGCACGTACCGGCATACCGAAGCCGCATGCGCTTGTCGTCGCCGACGTCGGCGACCTCCCCCGTGCTCACGCAGCAGAGGTTAGGTCGAGAGCTCCCGTCGCGCAGGGCAACGAGCGAAGTCGGGTCGTCAGCCGAGCAGGAGGGTGGCGGCGATGGTGAACATGACGATGGCGATCGCGACGTCGAGGACGCGCCAGGTGGCCGGGCGCGCGAAGAGCGGCGCGAGCAGGCGCGCGCCGTAGCCGAGCGAGGTGAACCACGCGACGCTGGCGAGGGCGGCCCCACCGGCGAACCACCACCGTCCGTCCGGACCGTGCTGGTTGGCGAGCGACCCGACGAGCAGCACGGTGTCGAGGTAGACGTGCGGGTTGAGCCACGTGAGCGCGAGCACGGTGGCGAGCACGCCGCTGCGCGACCGCTGGGTGCCGTCCGCCTCGAGACCCTTGGGGTGGCGCGCGTTGCGCAGGCACAGCAGTCCGTAGCCGACGAGGTACGCCGCCCCGACCCACCGCACGACCGTCAGCAGTTCCGGGTGGGCCGTGACGAGACGGCCGACGCCGAGCACTCCTGCGAGGACGAGCACCGCATCGCTGATCGCGCAGACGGAGACGACGAGCCCGACGTGGTGGCGCGCGAGGCCGGTGCGCAGCACGTAGGCGTTCTGCGCGCCGATGGCCACGATGAGCGAGGCCATCGTGAGGAAGCCGGGCAGGAGGGAGGTCACGCCCTCGACGGTAGAGGGATCGCGATCATCAGTGAAGCGAAGGTTTCTTCAGCATCATTAGCATGGCTTCATGCGGCTCCAGCCCGAGCACCTCGCGACTTTGCTCGCCATCGTCGACGCCGGCACCTTCGACGCTGCGGCCCGACGACTGCACGTGACACCTTCGGCCGTGAGCCAGAGGGTCAAGGCGCTCGAGGCCGAGGTCGGCCAGGTCGTCGTCGTGCGCAGCACCCCCTGCCGCGCCACGAGCGCGGGCGAGGCTCTCGTCCGGCTCGCCCGTCAGCAGGGCTTGCTCGAGTCGGAGGCGCTCGCAGGTCTCGTCGCCGACGGCCGGTCCCGGGTCGACCTGCCCATCGTCGTCAATGCCGACTCGATGTCGACCTGGTTCGGTGCGGTGCTGACCGAGGCGGCCGCGTGGGACGACGTCGTGCTGCGCCTGCGGGTCGAGGACCAGGACCACTCGGCTCGGCTGCTCCGGTCGGGCGAGGTGCTCGGCGCCGTGACGTCCGACCCGACGCCGGTCCAGGGCTGCTCGACAGAGCCCCTCGTCACGATGCGCTACCTGCCGGCGGCAACGCCGCGGCTCGTCGAGCGTCATCGAGTTGGACGCGGGATCGACTGGGCGGCAATGCCCCTCGTGCGTTTCAACGACAAGGATGACATCCAGCAGCGCATCCTCGACCGGCACGGCGTGACCGGCGCGCCGCCGACTCACGAGGTGCCCGACGGTGGCGGCTTCGTGACGGCGGTCCGCTCGGGGCTCGGCTGGGGTGCGCTCCTGACGACGCAGCTGGGGCCGTTGCTCGACGCCGGTGAGCTCGTGCGACTCGGCTCGCGCGATCACGTCGACGTCCAGCTCTACTGGCAGCGGTGGCGGCTGCCCTCGGCCCATCTCGACCGGCTGAGCGACACGGTGCAAAGCGAGGCGGCGCGTGCCGGCATCCGTCGGGGTGGCGCCGGCGCGCGGCTGCGCTCGCCCGGCTTACGCGGTCCTGGCTGATCATCAGCGCCGGGCCTGGGTGCGGGCTATGTTAGGCGGAACGGACGTCCCGCCTGTCCCGCCCGAGCGCGGGAACCCCTCGCGAGGAGGCAGACCGAGTGACTGACGCGGCCGTGCCACCCGGCTCGCCGACGGGCGTCGACCCGGCGAGCGTCGTCCGGTCCCGGGCCTACCTGTCGGCCCTGCTGCTCGCGGCGCTGCTCGGTATCCCGATCTCGGCGGTCGCCTACGGGTTCCTCGCACTGACGGGGGCCCTCCAGACGTACCTCTTCGGTGACCTCCCGTCAGACCTCTTCCACGGTGCCACCCCGGCATGGTGGCCGGTGCCCCTGCTGATGCTCAGTGGGCTGCTGGTGTCCCTGACCATTCGCCATCTGCCGGGCTCGGCGGGTCACTCGCCGGCCCTCGGCTTCACGGCCGGGTCGGGCCCAGCGGCGAGCCGCGACCTCCCTGGCATCGTGCTCGCGGCGCTGGCCACGCTCAGCCTCGGCGCAGTGCTCGGCCCGGAGGCGCCCCTCATCGCGATCGGCGGTGGCCTGGCGGCACTCGCGGTGCGCCTGGCACGGAAGGATGCCCCGCCGATGGCCGTCACGGTGATGGCCTCGGCAGGCAGCTTCGCTGCCGTGAGCACGTTGCTCGGCTCACCCGTCCTCGGTGCCTTCCTCATCATGGAGGCGGCCGGCATCGCGGGTGCGGCCCTCAGCCTGGTCGCTCTGCCGGGCCTCATGGCGTCCGGCATCGGAGCCCTGGTGTTCGTGGGGATGAACGCCTGGACGGGCCTCGGCACCTTCTCGCTCGCGCTGACGACCGTGCCGCCGGGGGCACCGCCGACGCTCGCGTCACTGCTGTGGGCGGTGCCGATCGGCATCCTCGGCGCCCTGCTCGGCTGGGCCATCCGACGGCTTGGGCTGACCGTGCGCCCCCTCGTGCACCGCAACCGGGTGCCGGTGACCGTTGGCCTGGGTCTGCTCATCGGCCTGTGTGCCACCGCCTACCAGGTCACCACAGGACGGGCGTTCAGCCAGGTGCTGTTCTCCGGGCAGGACGCCCTGCCCGAGCTCGTCGCGAACGCCGGGGACTACTCACTGGGTGTGCTCCTGCTGCTGGGGCTGTTCAAGGCGCTCGCCTACGGTCTGTCGCTCAGTGCCTTCCGCGGCGGTCCCGTGTTCCCGTCGATGTTCATCGGGGCCGTGCTCGGCATCAGTCTGAGCGGTCTGCCCGGCATGGATCTGGCTCCCGCCATCGGCATGGGCATCGGCGCGATGTGCTGCGCCATGCTCCGGCTGCCCCTCACGTCCGTGCTCCTCGCGACCCTGCTGATGGGCACCGACGGGCTCAGGGTCACGCCTCAGGTGGTCGTCGCGGTGGTCGTGGCGTTCGTCGTGACCGCGGTGCTGCCCGCACCGGGGCCGCCACAGGCAGGGGTGCCGGCGCGACCAGCGGCGCCGGACGCCGGATAAGCACCGACCGGGGAGGCCGCGTCCGGACCTGCGTGACCTCGGCCGAGGTCCAGGGGCCGTCCCAGTCACCCGCAGGGGGTGAGCCGCGGCGACGAGCGGCGGTCGATAGTGGAGTCTTCGACCCGTCTACGGGAGCGAGCCGAGGATGAGGGTGCGACCAGAACGCCTGAACGTGGCGATCGCCGGCCTCTTCATGGCCGGGTCGGGGTGCTTCGTGCTGGGATCCGTGCCTGCCTATCTCAATGGCGTCGGGGGATGGGTCGATGGCGTCACCTACGTCGTCGGCTCGGTCTTCTTCACCAGCGCTTCGTACTGCCAGCTCGTGCAGTCGCAGAGCCCCTCGACGACCGCCGTCGACGAGGTCACTCAGCACGAGCCCGCCCGGGTGCGGCTGTGGGGCTGGCTGCCGCATGACCGCAACTGGCTCGCCGCCGCCATCCAGTTCCCCGGGACACTGTTCTTCAACATCAGCACCGTCGCCGCCCTGACCCACAACGCGACAGCCGCCGAGTCCGACCGCTACGTGTGGCGCCCGGACCTCTACGGGTCGGTGCTCTTCCTCGTGGCGAGCGCCTGCGCCGTGCTCGCGGTCTCGGATCGGTTCCTCAGCGTCCAGCTCCAGTCGTTCCCGTGGCGGATCGCCTGGCTCAACATGCTCGGTTCCGTGCTCTTCATGGCCTCGGCGGTCGCCAGCTTCGTCGTGCCGAGCACGGACGCGCTGCTGGACACGCGTCTCGCCGTCGCCGGGACCTTCTGGGGCGCCGTGTGCTTCCTCGTCGGCGCGGCACTCATGCTCCCGGCGTGGCGTCGTGCCGTCGCCACCGCCACGCCCGCGAGTCCCTAGCCCCGATGCCCAGGCCCCACCCCAAGGAGTAGCGCATGTCCACACCGTCCGAGCTCAGCGCCATGTCAGCGCTCTACGGCAACCGCTTCGCGACCGAGGAGGTGCCCAGCCGCGAGTTCCCGGTCACGGGGATGAGCGCGCTGGACGCGATGCGCCTGGTCGCGGAGGACCTCGCCCTCGAAGGAGACCCGGGTCGCAACCTCGCGACGTTCGTCACGACGTGGATGGAGCCGGAGGCGCAGCAGATCATCGCGCAGAACCTGCACCGCAACTTCATCGACCACGCAGAGTATCCGCGTACGGCCGAGATCGAGCAGCGCTGCATCCGGATGCTCGCCGACCTGTTCCACGCCCCGGGCGAGACGACCGGGGCGCGCACCCAAGGCTCGTCCGAGGCGATCATGCTCGGCGGCCTGTCGCTGAAGTGGAACTGGCGCACCCGGCGCCAGGCGGAGGGCGGCGGCGCGGAGCGCCCCAACCTGGTCTTCGGCGGCGACGTGCACGTCGTCTGGGAGAAGTTCTGCCGCTACTTCGACGTCGAGCCGCGGATCGTGCCGCTCCAGCCGGGGAAGTACACGATCGGCCCGGAGGACGTCGCGCCGCACGTGGACGAGAACACGATCGGGGTCGCCGCAGTGCTCGGCACGACCTTCACCGGCCACAAGGACGACATCGTCGGCATCAACGACCTGCTCGTCCGGATCAAGCAGGAGCGTGGCCTCGACGTGCCGCTGCACGTCGACGGGGCCAGCGGCGGCTTCGTGTGGCCGTTCCTCTACCCGGACTCACCCTGGGACTTCCGGCTCGAACAGGTGCGGTCGATCAACGTCTCCGGACACAAGTTCGGCCTCGTCTATCCGGGCATCGGCTGGCTGATCTTCCGGGAGGTCGCCGACCTGGCACCGGATCTGGTCTTCAAGGAGAACTATCTCGGAAAGACCGACTCGACCTTCACCCTGAACTTCTCGACGGGGTCGGCGATGGTGCTGGCGCAGTACTACAACCTCGTGCGATACGGCCGCGAGGGCTACACCTACATCATGCGCAACATGCAGGCGAACGCCCGGGCGCTCGGCGACCAGCTCGAGGCGATGGAGCGCTTCGAGCTGATCGGCCGGCACGAGGAGCAGCTGCCGCTCGTCGCCTTCCGGCTGTCCGGCGAGCACGACTACGACGAGTTCGACATCGCCTGGCAGCTGTCCGCCGAGCGCGGCTGGATGGTGCCCGCCTACACGCTGCCTCCCGACGCGCAGGACATCACGATCATGCGTGCCCTGGTCAAGGAGACGATGAGCCGCGAGCACGTCGACACCCTGGCCCGCGACATCGAGGAGGCCTGCAGGACGCTCGCGGCCAAGGGTGGGGCACACGAGTCGGAGCGAGCCAAGATGGTCGTCGGTTCGGGCCACTGAGCCGGCTGCCGCGTCATGACCCGTCGTCGGCGACCGCCTGCGCTGCGGACGCGCGCCACGCTCGCCAGGCGGCATACCCCCCGATGACGTCGGTGGCGCGGTGGATGCCGAGGTCCTGTAGCGCGGCCGCAGCCAGGCTGGACGTGTAGCCCTCCTGGCAGAGGACGACCACCTGGAGGTCGTGGCTCGCGACGGGCAGCGAGGCGTCGCTCGAGGGGTCGAGACGCCACTCGAGGACGTTGCGCTCGATCACCGTCGCGAAGGGCAGCTCGCCCTCGGCCGCACGCTGGGCCGCGGGGCGGATGTCGACGACGAGCGCGCCGTCCGCACGTGCCGCCTCGGCCTGCTCGGGGGTGAGCCGGTGGAGGCGACCGCGAGCCTCGGCGAGGACCTCGTCGATGGTGCGGGGTCGGGACATGGTCTGGCCTCTCGGAACGGGCAGCGACGGGTCGGCACCCCTGGCGCTGGGCACGTCCACCGTGCCACACGGGCGGGTGTTGACGCGTGTGCTGCCCGACCCCTGACCACCCGTCCGCGGTGGCGGGATGTGGAGGACATCTGACCGGAAAACCGGCGGCGCACTGTCGGTGTCGACGCCTACGGTCGTCGGGTGACCGTGGACTCCCGCACTGCATCCCAGGCCCCGCCCAGCGCTCGCCGTGCGAGGTGGCTCGTCCTGGCTGCCGTGGCCGTGACGCTCCTGCTGTGGGCGTCCGCGTTCGTCGCGATCCGCCACCTGGGCCGAGACGTGCCGCCGGGCGCGCTGTCGCTCGGGCGTCTGCTCGTCGCGTCGGTCGCCCTCGGGGTGCTCGTCTTCCGACGTCCGCGCACCTGGCCGGCCCGCCGCGACTGGCCCCTGCTGCTGCTCTGCGGCGTCGGCTGGTTCGGCATCTACAACCTCGCCCTCAACGAGGCCGAGCGGCGCATCGACGCCGGCACCTCTGCGCTCATCGTGCAGATCGGACCGATCATCGTCGCCCTCCTCGCCACGGTCTTCCTCGGCGAGAAGATGACGCGCTGGCTGCTCATCGGCATGGCCGTCGGCTTCGCGGGCGTCGTCGTCATCGCGCGCGGCTTCTCCTCGGGCGACTCCGGCGACATGGTGGGCGTGTGGCTCGCCGTCCTGGCCGCGGTGACGTATGCCGTGGGCGTCCTTGCGCAGAAGCCTCTCCTCGGGCGGTTGCCGGGTCCCGAGGTCACGTGGCTCGCCTGCGTCATCGGCGCCGTCGTGTGCCTGCCGTGGAGTGGCGAGCTCGTGAGCGTGGTGCGTGACAGAGACCCGAGCACCTTGTGGTGGATCGCCTACCTCGGCATCTTCCCGACCGCCATCGCCTTTTCGACGTGGGCCTACGTCCTGGCACGCAGCGATGCCGGCACGCTGACGCTGACGACGTTCCTCGTGCCGTTCATCGCGACGCTCATCGCCTGGGCGCTGCTGTCCGAGGTGCCGCCGCCCCTCACCTTCGTCGGTGGGGCGTTGTGCATCGCCGGGGTCCTGCTGACGCGACGCAAGCCGCGGGTCGCTGCGACCGCAGAGGATTGAGCGCGATCCGATCCTCTTGCGACGCAACGGGATCGGAGGATGCGGGTTGTGGACAGCCCTTCCCACCGAGTCGAACATGTGTTCTAATGGAGGAGTCGGCGACCCGAGTGGGAGGAGTGAGTTCGTGCCATTCCTCGACACCGGGCGTCCGGCGCCCGACGCGGCTACCGGTGGCAGTGGGCTCAATCCCCGCGTCGTCTGGCTGCTCGGGCGGGCGAAGGCCGTCAGCGAGCGCGCGCAGGAGCGCAGCGCGTCACCCACGTTGAACGACGCGGCTGACGCGGTGCTGTCGCAGATCGAGCGCCTCGAGGTCCAGAAGGCCCGTCTCGAGGGCCGTCTCGTCGACGCCTACGCCGCGCTGCACTCCGTCGAGGAGCAGCAGCTCGCCCGTCTGACGACGACGTCACCTGTCCCGATCACGGCTGACCAGGTCGTCGCGCAGGAGATCGCCTGCGCGACCGGGGTGGGCGCGACCGAGGTCGCCCGACGGCTCGAGCTCGCGACCGCACCCCGGCGTCACCGGGTGCTGCGTGAGCGCCTGCGGGCCGGCGCCGTCAGTCTCCAACGAGCCCTACGCGTCGTCGTCGAGACGCGGGCGCTCGGCGACGACGTCCTCCCCGACCTCGAGGTCACGGTGCTCGCGCCGGCGCCGGACGGCTCGGTCGCCTCTCAGCGCCTCTTCGCCACGCGGTTGCAGCGGTGCGTCCGCTCGGCCGACTCCCGTCCCGCCGAGGAGCGTCGCCGGTCCTCCCGTCTGCGCCGCACGGCGTACGGCCGCCTCGTCGAGGACGGCATGGGGATGTTCACCGTCGTCGCGCCGGCCGAGCGGGTCGTCGGTGTGCTCGACCGGGTCGATGCTCTGGCTCGGGTCGCCCGAGCGGGTGGCGACGACCGCAGCCTGGACCAGCTGCGCAGCGACCTGCTCTGCGACCTCGCCCTCTTCGGCGTCGTGCCGTCCGCGGCGGGCGCAGGTCTCGGCGGCGAGCAGGGGCCCACCTACATGGGCCTGCTGTCCGACGCCGCGCCCGCGAGCGTCCGCGTCGTCGTGCCGTTCGAGGTAGCGGTCGGGATGTCACACGCCGCGTGCGAGCTGCCCGGCCACGGCTGGGTCACGGCCGCCCATGCCCGCCAGATCATGACTGCACCGGGCTCGGTGTGGCAGCGCCTCGCCGTCGACGTCGACACCGGCCGAGCCCTCGAGCTCTCCACCGACTGCTACCGCCCGACCGCCGCGATGATCGAGCACGTGCGAGCCGTCGACGGTGTCTGCCGCGCACCCGGGTGCCAGGTCCCGGCCGACCGGTGCGACGTCGACCACCTCGTACCGTGGCCGGTGGGCCGCACCCACGTCTCCAACCTCGACTCCCTGAGCAGGGGCTGCCACAACGGCAAGACCGCCGGAGTCTGGCAGGTCGAGCGGGTCGACGACGCCGGCATCTCCTGGTCCTCGCTCGCGGGCCGCGACTACGTCACCTATCCCAAGGACTGGCGCGAAGCCCTTCGTGACCCCGGCTCCGGCCCACCGCCCGGGCCGCCCTCGGCAGCCGAACCACTTGCAGCCGAACCAGCTGATGACCCGCCACCCTTCTGAGGGCGTTGGCCCCGACGGGGCGTCGGCCCCGACGGGGCGTTGACCTCGACTTGGCGCTGGCCCCGACGGGGCGTCGCAACCCAGCTGACGCCTGTCCCGGATCCAGTGGTGGGCCGTCCCTCGCGTGACGGTGCGGGGCGGGGTCCGGGTCTCGGCGGCCGCCGCGGCGGTGCGCTCAGTCGCCGGTGACGGTCGTGAGGCAGAACGGGTGTCCGGCCGGGTCGAGCAGCACCCGCCAGGCGTTCGGTGCCGGCTGGTGCTCCGCCTGACGGGCGCCGAGGGCGACCGCCTGCTCGACGGCCGGCCCGAGGTCGGTGACGAGGACGTCCAGGTGCAGCTGCTGCTGCTGGCCCGGCGCCGGCCACGTGGGCGGCACGTGGTCGGTGGCGCGCATCATCGTCAGGGCGACGCCGCCCTCGGAGAGCGACACGACCCCTCCGTCCGGGCTCACGTAGGCGCGCGGCAGCCCGAGCAGGGCGCCGTAGAAGTCGGCGAGGACCGACGGGTCGGGGCAGTCGAGCGAGATGGAGGCCAGTCGGCCGACAGGGGGCTGTGCGGGGGAGGTCATGCCGCCACCCTGTCATCCGGGTCGGACGGTCGTGAGCCGCCGATTCCTGGGCGGCCGGGCCTAGCGTGGTCGGATGACGCTGCCGGCCGACAGTCATGTGCACAGCGAGTGGTCGTGGGACGCGGCCCAGGGATCGATGGACCGCACGTGCGCGAGGGCCATCGAGCTGGGGCTTCCGGCCGTCGCGTTCACCGAGCACGTCGACCACACCGTCTGGTCTCTCGTCCGCTCACACGTCGACGAGGGTGCGCACCTGCTGAGCTTCGCGTCGCCCGACGGTCTCGTGACTCCCGGCCCGTTCGACGCAGCGGGCTACCTCGAGGCGGTCGCGGAGTGCCGGCAGCGCCATCCCGGCCTGCGCATCCTCACCGGGCTCGAGCTCGGCGAGCCGCACCTGCACCCGGAGGCCGTCGCCCGGGTGCTCTCGGCCGGCACGTTCGACCGGGTCCTCGGGTCTCTGCACTGCCTGCCCGACGGCGACGGCTGGACCGAGCCTGGCGAGCTCTTCGGCCGCAGGCCCGCCGCGGACATCGTCCGCGACTACCTGCGGGACGTCGCAACCATGGTTTCGGCCGACGACACGTTCGAGGTCCTCGCGCACATCGACTATCCCGTCCGCTCCTGGGACGAGGCCACGGACGGCCCCTTCGACCCGGCGGACTTCGAGGAGGAGTTCCGTCGGGCCCTCGAGGCAATCGCCGAGGCCGGCAAGGTGCTCGAGATCAACACGGTGCTGCCGCTGCACCCGACGGTCGTTCGCTGGTGGCACGAGGTCGGCGGCGGCGCGGTGAGCTTCGGCAGCGACGCGCACGAGCCCGCGTCGCTCGCCCGTCGGTTCCGCGAGGCCCGACACCTTGCCGAGGCCTGCGGTTTCCGACCGGGCCGCGACCCGCACGACCTCTGGGGGCGCATCGACTGACGGTGCGCGACGGGTGCGGGGTTCAGTGGGCGGCGGGCACGTCGTGCAGGACGCGCTCGATGTCGCGGTCGGCCTCGGCGTCGGCACCGAAGGGAGCGCGCGGCAGCGAGAACGTCCGGCGGTGGTGCGGCTCGAGGGCCGCGACGATGGCGATGATCATGAGGAAGAAGAAGATGATGTCCATGGCAGAAAGTCTGCGCTCATCACGATCCCGCCACGAGTGGCAGAACTGTCGATGATCGACAAGATCCTGCCAAACGTGCCATGCTGGCCGGATGTTGCGCACCATCGCCGTCATCGCCCAGGAGCCCGTGGCCATGTTCGAGCTCGGCGTCCTCTGTGAGGTCTTCGGCATCGACCGGACCGACGACGGCGTCCCGGCCTTCGACTTCCGCGTCTGCTCGGCACGCCCGGGTGAGGTGCTCCGCACGACGAGCGGCCTCAGCATCGTCGCGCCCTTCCCCCTCGAGGCCGCCCGGGGTGCCGACCTCGTCGCCATCCCCGGCGGAGCGGTCGACGGTCCCTACGACCCGGACGTCCTCGACATCCTCCGCGACACGGCGGCGAACGGCGGACGTGTCCTCTCCGTCTGCTCGGGCGCCTTCCAGCTCGCCGCCGCCGGCCTGCTCGACGGCCGTGAGTGCACGACCCACTGGAGGTATGCCGCCCGGCTGGCCGACGAGCACCCACGCGCGTGCGTGGACCTCGACGTCCTCTACGTCGAGGACGGCCCGGTCCTGACGAGCGCCGGCACGGCAGCCGGCATCGATGCGTGCCTGCACATCGTGCGCACCGAGCTCGGCTCGGAGGTCGCGACCCGCATCGCGCGCCGCATGGTCGTCCCGCCGCACCGCTCCGGTGGGCAGCGCCAGTTCGTCGAGACGCCCGTCCCGTCCGAGCCGTGCGAGGGCCTCCAGGACGTCATGGAGTGGGTCGCGGAGCGCCTCGACGAGGAGCACTCGATCCCCTCGCTCGCCAAGCGGGCGGCCATGTCGGAGCGCACCTTCGCGCGGCGCTTCACCGCCGAGGTCGGGACGACTCCGCACAAGTGGCTGACGAGCCAACGGGTGCTCCGGGCACGTCACCTGCTCGAGTCGACGGACCTCGACATCGAGCGGATCGCCCGGGAGAGCGGCTTCGCGACGGCGGCCGTGCTGCGGCACCACTTCCAGCGCGAGATCGGCATCCCGCCGGTCGCGTACCGCCGTGCCTTCACGAAGCAGCCGGCCTCGGCCTGACCCTCGCGAGCACTGTCTGACGGACTGTCGGGTGGGCGCTAGACCGTCGAAGACATGGTCACACCCCGCCTCCCGCTGCAGCTTCGGCGCGACATGCGTGGTTACCGTCAGTAAGTTGCTGGGCAGTGGACGCCACCGACGTCGTCCCGCCGCCCGGAGGAGAACGCCGCCATGCATCGGTCGACCGATCGCCCGTCCCGCACCCGTCGCGCCATCGGCGTCGTCGTGCTCGCGATCGCCGCGGCGGTCATGTCGCCGGTGACGACAGCCCGGGCGGCCGGCTTCTACGACCCTCCCGCGCCGGTCACGGGAACGCCCGGCACGGTGCTGAGGGCCGAGCCGATGACCTTCCATCTCGACCCTCTCGAGGCCGTTCCCTCGACCGCGCGCGCCACTCGTGTCATGTACGTCAGCCGAGACCGCAGCGGTGCCCCGATCGCCGTCACGGGCACGGTCCTCGTGCCGCCGGTCCCGTGGTTCGGTCCGGGCCAGCGACCCCTCATCGGCTACGCCGCCGGCACCCAGGGCATGGGTGACCAGTGCGCCCCGAGCCGTCAGCTCGCGGCCGGCTCGGAGTACGAAGGTGCCTTCATCTCCGGCCTGCTGACCCGCGGCTACGCCGTCGCCATGACCGACTACCAGGGCCTCGGCACCCCCGGCACCCACACCTACATGGTCCGCGAGGCCCAGGCGCACGCCGTGCTCGACATGGTGCGCGCGGCCCAGCGCCTGCCCGGCACGGGGCTGCCGAGCGCCGGCCCGGTCCTGCTGGCCGGCTACAGCCAGGGCGGTGGTGCGAGTGCCGCAGCCGTGGAGCTCGCGCCCACCTACGCCCCGGAGCTGAGGCTCGAGGGTGCGGTCACGGGCGCCGTCCCCGCGGAGCTCGGCGCCGTCGCCGACCACCTCGACGGCGGTCTCTACTCCGCCTTCGCGCTCTACGCCGTCGCCGGCCAGTCCGCCGCCTACGGCCTCGACCTCGACGGCTTCCTCAACGCCCGCGGCGCCTCCGTCATCGCCGCCGTCACGGGCGAGTGCGTCGGCGAGTCGATCGCGCTGCACGCCTTCACCCGCTCGAGCGCCCTGACGAAGGACGGCCGCACCCTCACCGAGCTCGCCGCGGCCGAGCCCTTCCGATCGATCGTCGCCGAGCAGCGCATCGGCCGGCTGAAGCCTGCCGTCCCGGTGCTCGTCACGCACTCCGTCCTCGACGACGTTATCCCGTATGCCGTCGGGCGCGGTCTCGCGCACGACTGGTGCGCCCGCGGCGCGAACGTCGCCTTCTCCCCGAACATCACCCCGACCCACGTCGGCGGCGCGGTGCCGTCCTTCGCCAAGCAGTACGCCTTCCTCGAGGCGCGCGTCGCCGGGCTCCCACAGGTCTCCGACTGCTGGTGGCTGTGACCGTCAGCGGTTGCGGCGCGCGATCGCGGTCGAGAGGGCGGTCGCGAAACCGCACCACACGGCATACGGCGACAGGGCGATCCCGGCCCCCTTGCTGACGGTGCCGGCGCGCCGGGCGAGGTCCGCCGAGCTCGCCGTGAGCAGGGCCGCCTCCGCGGCGGCCACCCACGGCTTGCGCACGCGCCAGAAGAGCACGCTCCACGCCGTGTTGAGGGCGAGGTTGGTCCCGAAGGCCTTGAGGTAGGCGTTGCGTCCCTCCGTGTCACCGGCCTTGTCGTACGCGTTGAGCGCCGTCGCGGACGTCGCCGCGATGTCGGCGTAGAGCGCGGTCCACACCACCGGGAAGGCGAGCGTCGGCGGCTGCCAGTCCGGCAGGTCGAGAGAGCGGTACCAGCGTGAGTCGGGCTGCGTCACAAGCGAACCCGCAACAGCGCTCGCGACCGTCGCAGCGCTCGTCAGCGCGAGGTTGCGCATGGCCGTGTCGGGCTTCGCGGTGCGCATCGCCGACTTCACGGCGGTGTCGAAGTCGATGTAGCCACCGGGGACGTCGACGTGGTCCCGGATGTCGTCCTCCTTGGCGACGACCTCGTGGACGAGGCTGCCGACGAGCGGCTTGGCCAGCCCCGCCGAGATCGGGGTGACGAGCCCGACCCAGTGGCTCGCGAGTCGCGGCGTCAGCACCGGCACGGTCACGACGACCGGGCGGCGCCGGCCCGTCGCGTCGGAGAATCGGCCGATCATCTCGCGGTAGGTCAGCACCTCGGGTCCCCCGATGTCGAAGGTGCGGTTGACCTCCGGCGGCAGGTCGCCCGCGCCGACGAGCAGCGTCACGACGTCGTCGATGGCGATCGGCTGGATCTTGTTGTCGAGCCACTTCGGCGCGACCATCGCCGGCAGGCGGGTCGTGAGGTAGCGCAGCATGTCGAACGACGCCGACCCGTCACCGAGCACGACGGCGGCCTGGAGCACCGCGGTCGGCACGCCCGAGTCGAGCAGGATGCGGCCGACCTCGACGCGCGAGGCGAGGTGCGGCGAGAGCACCTCGTCGTCGGGGTGCAGACCGCCGAGGTAGACGATGCGCGAGACGCCGGCCTCCTTCGCAGCCTCCGAGAAGTGCGTCGCCGCCTCCCGGTCGCGCTCGGCGAAGTCGGGCTTGTCGTCCATCGAGTGCACGAGGTACCACGCCGCGTCGACGTCCTCGAGCGCGCGGCGCATGTCGTCGGCCGACGCGACGTCGCCCTCGGCAACCTCGACCCGGTCGACCCAGGGCTTGTCGTCCATCGAGGCGCGGCGGCGGGTCAGCACCCGCACCGTCCAGCCCTCGTCGAGCAGCCGCGGCACGACCTGCCCGCCGACGTACCCGGAGGCGCCCGTGACGAGGGCGCGGCGCGGAGTGTCGTCGGTCGTGGTGGCGTTCGGGGCAGGGTTCATGGGGTCACCTGGTCAGCTCGAGGGCGGGTGGGAGGAGCAGGAGCATGCCCGTCGACCACACGACGTGCGTGATGATCGGGCCGAGGAAGCCACCCGTGACCCGGCGCTGCAGGGCGGTCACGAGACCGATGACGGCAGCCGCCAGGACGAGCAGCGGGATGCCGCTGCCGACGGTGGTCAGGGCGTAGAGCAGGGTCGTCAGGGTCACCTGGTGGCGGGGGAGGGCGGCGTAGAGGGCGCCGCGGAAGTAGAGCTCCTCGACGACACCGTTGACGAAGGTGATGGCGAGCACCGCCGAGAACGCCCCGAACCGGGCGTGGTCGAGCAGCTGGTCGACCGGCTCGCGGAGCACGGGGATGCGGGCGACGACGAGCGCCCCGACGAGGAAGAGGACGAGAAGCAGCACGCCGAGCACGAGGGACTGCACGATCGGCCGGGCCGTCTCCCCACGACGGGTGTGCCCCATGCCCGCGTGCAGGGGGCCGGACAGCAGCGCGCCGACGAGCCACACCGCCGCCAGGGCGAGCGTCGCGACGTAGAAGAGGGGGTCGCCCGGGGTGATCCGCAGCGCCCAGGCCAGCACCGCGGTGCCCACGACGAAGGTGAGCGCGACGACGACCTGGCGGCGCCGGAAGACGTCGTCGGGGTCGCGGTGGTCGCGCTCCACCTTCTCGATGAGCGCGGCGTTGACGAACGCACGCAGCTCGGTCACGGGGCCCCGCATCTCGTCTCCTAGCCTCGGGCGCGCTCGTAGCGGGCCAGGGTCTCCTTGCGCTCGTCATCATGGTCGACGACCCGCTGGGGATACTCGTGCTCGTACCCGTTGTCGTGCTTCCACGGCTCGTGGGCCGCGCCACCCGGCAGGTGCGCGAGCTCCGGAACCCAGCGCCGGACGTACTCCCCGTCGGGGTCGAACTTCTTCCCCTGCGTCACCGGGTTGAAGACGCGGAAGTAGGGCGAGGCGTCGGTGCCCGTGCCGGCGACCCACTGCCAGCCGTGGTTGTTCGAGGCGATGTCGCCGTCGATGAGGTGGTCGAGGAAGTGCTGCGCCCCGACCGGCCACCAGACGTGGAGGTCCTTGGTGAGGAAGCTCGCGGTGATCATCCGGACGCGGTTGTGCATCCATCCCTCCGCGAGCAGCTGGCGCATGCCGGCGTCGACGACGGGGTAGCCGGTGCGCCCCTCGCGCCACGCGTCGACGAGCCGGTCGGTCTCGGCGCCCGAGTCGTAGGGCAGCTTCGCGAGCTCGGGCCGGAGGTCGTGCCACGCCGAGTCCGGGTGGTGCCACAGCACGTCGGCGTAGAACTCGCGCCAGATCAGCTCGGTCACGTAGGTGCTCGCGGCCTGCGACCGCCCCGCCGAGTGCGCCGCGATGTCGGCGAGCATCGTGCGGGGGTGGATCTCGCCGTACTTGAGGGGCGCCGACAGTCGGCTCGTCGTGTCGAGGTCGGGTCGGTCGCGTTCCTTGTCGTATGCCGTGAGCCCGTCGTGGAGGAAGCTCTCCCACCGCCTGAGCGCCGCCGCCTCGCCGGCCTCGAGCCGGGACAGGTCGGGCACCTCGGGGAGCGGGTCGCTGCGGACGTCGTCGCGCAGCCACGGGATCCGCTTGGGGCGTGCGGCAGGAGCCGGCCGCCCGTGCTGGTGCCACGCCTTGGAGAACGGCGTGAAGACCTTGTACGGCGAGCCCGACTGGTTGACGATGCGACCCGGCCCGACGGCATACGGCGTCCCCGTGGCGACGAGCTCGCGGCCGTCCTCGGCCAGGGCCTTCTCGACGGCCTCGTCGCGGCGGCGGCCGTAGGGCGTCGTCTCCCGCGAGACGTGCACCTGCGTCGCGCCGACCTCCTCCGCGAGTCGGGTGATGACGTCGACGGGGTCACCGCGCCGGACGACGAGCGCCCCGCGGGTGTCCTTCGACAGTGACGCGAGGGAGGCGAGCAGTCGCCGGCTGCGGGGCGTGTCGGTCTCGAGCAGGCGCGGGTCGAGGACGAAGACGGGCAGGACGTGGCTGGCCGCGTCGACAGCCGCGAGCAGCGCCGGGTGGTCGTTCAGCCGCAGGTCGCGGCGGAACCACAGGATCGACGTCGTCGACGGAGCCATCACGAGGCCGCGGCCGCGGCGCCCTCCCGCTCGAAGCGCACCTGGGCCACGTCGAGGTAGCCGGTGGCGAATCCGGCCTCGCAGTAGGCGAGGTAGAACTCCCACTTGCGGCGGAAGGTCTCGTCGAAGCCGAGGGCGTGCACCTCGGGCCAGCGGGCGAGGAAGGTCTCGCGCCAGCGCCGCAGTGTCTCGGCGTAGTCGGTGCCGAAGGCCTCGACCGCCGACATGCGCAGCGTCGTCCCTGCGTCGGTCGTCTCGCTCATCGCCTGGAGGCTCGGGATGAGCCCGCCGGGGAAGATGTGCTTCTGGATCCAGCCGTAGGAGTGCTTCGTCGCCATGAGCCGCTCGTGCGACATGAGGATCGCCTGGACGGCGGCGATGCCGCCCGGGGCGAGGCGCTCGTCGATGGTGCGGAAGTAGGTCTCCCAGTACTCCTCGCCGACGGCCTCGATCATCTCGACGCTGACGACGGCGTCGTAGACACCCTCGACCTCGCGGTAGTCCTGGATGCGGATGTCGACGGTGTCGGTGAACCCGGCGTCGGCCACGCGCTGCCGGGCGAGCGCCGCCTGCTCCTTGGAGAGCGTCACGCTCGTGACCGTGGCACCGCGCCGCGCCGCCTCCAGGGCGAGCGTGCCCCAGCCGGTGCCGATCTCGAGGACACGGCTGTCCTGGCCGACCTTGGCCATGTCGAGGATCGCGTGGACCTTGCGCAGCTGAGCCTCCTCGAAGGACTGCGTGCGCAGCGGCTGGTCCTCGTCGAAGATCGCCGAGCTGTAGCTCATCGTCTCGTCGAGGAAGGTCGCGAAGAGGTCGTTGGACAGGTCGTAGTGCGCCTCGATGTTGCGGCGCGAGCCGAGCAGCGAGTTGTTCTGGATCGTCGGGATGCGGCGGTCGACGAAGCCGCGCAGCCGCAGCCACCCCCCGGGGACGGCCGTCGTCATGCGCTCGGCGAAGGGCATGAGCAGCTCGGCGAGGTCGGTGCCCTCGGCGGCCTTCCAGTCCCCGGCCATGTAGGCCTCGCCGATCCCGATCTTGGGGTGGTGCGCGAGCCGCTCGAAGACCGCGGTCGGGCGCACGATCTCGAGCCCCGGGCGGTCGGTCCGGCGGGCGCCGCCACCGAGGAGCGAGCCGTCCGGCATGACGACGTCGACCGGGACGCGCTTGGCGACCTGGGCGAGGATGCTGCGGGCCAGCCGGGCGCGCACGCACAGGACCCGCAGGGTGGGGCGGCGCAGGCACAGTGGCTGGGCCATGGTGGGGGACTGGGCGGTCATCGGACGGCCTCCTTGGGGTGTCGGGGGCGGGGCATGACGGGCAGACGGCGCAACCACAGACGTATGCCGTGTACCCGGATGAGGGCGGTCACCCTCTGCGTGACGAGGCCGTGACGTCGTACGAGGCGGAGCAGCGCACGGGTCGTGGCCGGCTCCGGGGTGCCGCGGGTGACGGCGGTCATGATCCGCTCGCCGTCGCGGTCGAGCGCCACCGTGACGCTGACGGCACCGGGCTCGAGGACGAGGCGGACGGCATACTCCCCGCGGGTGTCGTTGAAGGGGGAGACGTAGAAGGCCTTGCCGACGGTCGCGGTGCCGTCGTCGTGGACGTCGAGGAGGTAGGCGTGGCGCTCGCCGTACGTGTTGTGCACCTCGAAGACGACGGCGTGGAGCGAGCCGTCGGGGCGCAGGCACCAGAAGACCGACAGCGGGTCGAAGGTGTGACCGAGCACCCGCGCGTTGGCGAGCATGAGGACCCGGTCCTCTGCGGCCAGTGACACGCCCCGCGCCGCCAGGAAGCGCTCGACGTCCCCGCGGATGCCGCCGCCGAGCCGGCCCTCGTCGAGATGGTCCCGCACGTCGAAACGTGCGAGCAGCCTTGCGGGCCAGGGGAGTCGGGGCAGGTGGTCGACGTCGACGAGCCACTGGTAGTGACCGTACGTGAAGCTGTGGTGGAGCGGGGTGCGGCGCGAGTGGGCCACGGTGCCGTCGACGAGCGCGGGCACCGCGGGAGGAGTCAGAACGGGCGTCACCAGCGCACCCCGAACGACTCTGCGGCTTCCACGCCGGACCGGCACCCGTCCTCGTGGAAGCCCCAGCCGAGGTGCGCGCCGGCGAAGGCCAGGCGGTCGCCGCCGCCCTCGCGCAGGCGCGACGCGGCCTCGACGGCCTCGCGCGTGAAGATCGGGTGGTCGTAGGACATCCGCGCCGTCACGAGCGACTCGTCGATGCTGCCGGCCGGGTTGAGCGTCACGACGTGGTCGTCGGCGTCGGTGATGCCGTGGAGGCGGTTCATCCAGTAGCTGACGGTCACGTCGGGGGCCGGGGCGTCGCACGCGTGCATGCGGTAGTTCCAGGAGGCCTTGGCCTGGCGCGGCTTCGGCAGGACGGACGAGTCGCGGTGCAGCCAGGTCTCGTTGCGGGAGTAGCGGATCGCGGACAGGTCGCGCTTCTCGTCGGGTGTCGCGTCGGCGAGCAGGTCGAGGGCCTGGTCGGCGTGCGTGGCGATGACGGCGCGGTCGAAGGTGGCCGTGCGGCCGTCACGCACGAGCACGTCGACGCCGTCGTCGTGCCTCGTCACGGCGGTCACCGGGCTCTGCCGGCGCACGTCGGGCAGGCGCTCGGCGAGCCGGTCGACGTAGGTCGCCGACCCGCCGGTGACGGTGCGCCAGGTGGGCGACCCCGTCACCGTCAGCATCCCGTGGTGGTCGAGGAACCGGAAGAGATGACGCGCCGGGTAGGACGACGCGTCGAGGTCGCCGCAGGACCAGACGCAGGCCACGAGCGGGATCGCGAAGTGGCGCACGAAGTAGTCGGAGAAGCCCTGGTCCGTGAGGAACTCGCCCCACGTGGGGTCCTGCGACTCGTCGGCGAGCAGGGCTCGCGCCGCCGCGTGGAAGCGCGGGACGTCGCGGAGCATCCGGATGAAGCGGGGGTCGGCGAGGCGTCGCTTCTGGGCGAACATCCCCTTGGGACCGCGCCCACCGGCATACGACAGGCCGCATCCCTCACACGTGATGCTCATGCTCATCTCGGTGGGCTGGGTCGGCACGTCGAGCTCGCTGAAGAGGCGCAGCAGGTGCGGGTAGGTCTTCTCGTTGTGCACGATGAAGCCGCTGTCGATGCGCAGGCTGCCGTCACGCCCGGGGACGTCGTGGGTGTGCGCGTGCCCGCCGAGGCGGGTGTCGCTCTCGAAGAGGGTGACGTCGTGCGTCGCGCTGAGGACGTGGGCGGCGGTCAGGCCGGACACGCCGGCACCGATGACGGCTGCGGTCGGTCGGGTCGACGGTGTGGTCGTCGGGGTGGGTCGGTTCGGTCGAGTCACCGAGGCCTCCTGGCTGATGTGGTCCCGTGTGGTTCGGCGCGGAGCCCCGACCGGATGGTTCGACGGTTTCGAGTGATGGCGGTCGCGTCGTGCGTTGTCCATCCTTCGTCCACACCGTAGAGTGGCTGTTCAAGGTCTGTCAAAGGTTGGAGAAGGCATGGAGATCGAGCGCAGCGTCACGGTGGCACACCCGGTCGACCGCGTCTTCGCCTACCTCAGCGACTTCACGAACACCACGGAGTGGGACCCCGGGACCGTCCGCACCGAGCGCGTCTCGGGCGACGGCGGCCTCGGCACCCGCTACCACAACGTGTCGAAGTTCCTCGGCCGAGAGACCGAGCTCGACTACCTGGTCATCGAGCACGTCCCCGACGAACGGTTCGCGCTGAGAGGCGAGAACGCGACGGTCGTCGCCAAGGACACGATGACGTTCGTGCGCACCGTGACCGGCTCGGGAGCGGCCTCGGGCGAGGGCACGACGGTCACCTACCGGGCGGACTTCGAGTTCAAGGGCATCGCCAAGCTCGCCGCCCCGCTGCTCGCGCCGGCGTTCAAGAAGCTCGGCGACGAGGCCGAGCAGGGCATGCGAGACGCGTTGAGCAGGCTGGGGTAGCGGATGTACACCATCAAGCGTGCCGCGGAGCTGACCGGGATCAGCGTCGCCACCCTGCGCGCCTGGGAGCGTCGCTACGGTGTCGTGAGTCCCCAGCGCTCCGACGGCGGCTACCGCCTCTACGGTCCCGAGGACGTCCGCGCCCTCGCGATCATGAACTCCCTCGTCAACGAGGGCTGGTCGGCCCGCGAGGCCGCCGCCGAGACGACCCGGCGGCTCTCGAGCCGCGACCCCGCTGGTCGCGAGGCCCCCTTCGGCCGCGCCGACCGCGAGAGCCGCGGCAACCGCGTCGCGCCGCTGCGACCCGGTGGGCGCTACCAGTCCGAGGACGCCGAGGCGTTCATCCGCGCGGCCGAGCGGCTCGACTCCGCGTCCGCCACGGCGGTGCTCGACGCACGCTTCGCGCTCGGCACCTTCGAGCACGTCGTCGACGACTGGCTCATGCCGACCCTCCAGCTCGTCGGTGAGGCGTGGGCGCACGGCCGGCTCACCGTCGCCGGTGAGCACCTCGTGTCGTATGCCGTCCAGCGCCGTCTCGCAGCCGCCTACGAGGCGGCGTCGGGCCGGGTCGACGGGCCGACCCTCCTCATCGGCCTGCCTCCCGGGGCCCGTCACGAGCTCGGCCTGCTGGCCTTTGCCGTGGCCGCGCGTCGGGCCGGCTTCGCCACGGTCTACGTCGGCGCCGACCTGCCCGTCGAGGACTGGCTGCGCGCCATCGAGGCGCGGGGGGCCACCGGAATGGTCATGGCCGTGCCGCGCGACATCGACATCACCGCGGCGCAGGAGATCGTCGACACCGTGGCCCGCGTCCACCCGGAGGTCGTCATCGGGCTCGGGGGTAGCCAGCAGAACGAGATCAGCGGACCCTGCGTGCACCTCGGCCACTCGATCACGGTCGCCGTGGGCGAGATGACGCGCCGCCTGCGCATCCCCGCCTGAACGTGCGCGTCCTCGTCCTCGGAGGTACGGGGGAGGCGCGGGACCTCGCGGGTCGCCTCGTCGAGCGCGGCGACGCCGTGGTGTCGAGCCTCGCCGGGCGGGTCAGTGCGCCGGCCCTGCCGGTCGGCGAGGTGCGCACCGGGGGCTTCGGCGGTGTCGACGGCCTCGCCGAACACCTCGTGACGCACGGCTACGACGTCGTCGTCGATGCGACCCACCCCTTCGCCGCGCAGATCACGGGCAACGCCGTGGCCGCCTGCGGCCGGGTCGGCGTGCAGCTCGTCCGGCTCCAGCGGCCGGGGTGGTCCCGCCACCCGCTCGCCGGGGAGTTCACCTGGGTCGATGACGTCGAGGCCGCCCGGGTCGCGGCCGAGGGCGTCGGGGTCCGGCCGTTCCTCACCACCGGGCGCCAGCAGCTCGAGACCTTCGCGGCGTGGGACGACCGCTACGTCCTGGCCCGTGTCGTCGACCCGCCCGACTGGGCCGTGCCCTCCTCCTGGGAGGTGCTGCGGGCGCGCGGGCCCTACCCCTACGCCGCCGAGCGCGAGCTGCTCGAGAGCCGGGCCGTCGACGTGCTCCTCACCAAGGACTCCGGGGGCGCCCTGACGGAGGCCAAGCTCGGTGCCGCGCACGACCTCGGCGTGCCCGTCGTCGTGGTGCGGCGACCTCCCGTGCCCGACGGTGTGGCCGTCGTCGAGTCGGTGGGGGAGGCCCTGGCCGCGATCGGCGCGAAACCGGCCTGACGGCATACGACCTCGCGTAGGTTCGAGAGGTGACGGCGGACCTGCAGCAGCGGGCGCGGTGGGAGCGGCTGCTCCCGGGTGTGGCGGTGCTGCGCCGCTACGACAAGGTGTGGTTGCGCGGCGACGTGCTCGGCGGCATCACGGTCGCCGCCTACCTCGTGCCGCAGGTCCTCGCCTACGCCGAGGTGGCCGGACTCCCGGCGGTCAGCGGGCTGTGGGCCGTGGGGCCTGGCCTGCTCGTCTACGCGGTGCTCGGGTCGTCGCGACAGCTGTCCGTCGGGCCGGAGTCGACGACCGCGCTCATGACGGCTGCCGGCGTGGGCGCACTCGTGACCGCAGGCGGCGGCATGGCGATGCGCCAGGAGATGGCTGCGCTCCTCGCGATCGCCGTCGGGCTCATCTGCCTCGTCGGCTTCGTGACGCGACTCGGCTTCCTCTCCGACCTGCTGTCGAAGCCGGTGCTCGTCGGCTACATGGCCGGCATCGCGGCGCTCATGATCGTCAGCCAGCTCGGCAAGGTGACCGGGCTCGACGTGGAGGGCGACTCCTTCCTCCAGGAGGTGAGGTATGCCGTCACGCACCTCGGCGACGTCCACGCGCCGACCGTGCTGCTGTCGCTCGGCGTGCTCGTCGTGCTCTTCGCCTTCCAGCGTTTCGCGCCGTTGTGGCCGGGCCCGCTCATCGCGATGCTCGGGTCGACGGTGGTCGTCGCCGTCCTCGACCTCGCCGACCGCTTCGGGATCACGCTCGTCGGCCCGGTGCCGCAGGGGCTCCCGTCGTTCGCGCTGCCCGACGTGTCCGACGTCGACGTGTGGGCCCTGCTCCCCGCGGCCCTGGGCGTCGCGGTCGTCGCCTACTCGGACAACGTGCTGACCGGCCGGGCCTTCGCCGGTCGCCACCGCGAGACCATCGACAGCGACCAAGAGTTCCTGGCCCTGGGTGGTGCCAACGTCGCGACCGGCCTGCTGCAGGGCTTCCCGATCAGCTCGAGCGGCAGCCGCACCGTCATCGCCGACTCGATGGGCGCGCGCACCCAGCTGCACTCCCTCGTCTCGCTCGTCCTCGTCATCGCGACCCTGCTCTGGCTCGGGCCGGTCATCGCCGCCTTCCCGACCGCGGCCCTCGGCGCCGTCGTCGTCTACGCCGCGATCCGCCTCGTCGACATCGCCGAGATGCGGCGCATCGGCGCGTTCCGGCGCAGCGAGCTCGTGCTGGCGCTCGCGACGACCGTCGCCGTGCTCCTCTTCGGGGTGCTGCCCGGCATCGGGGCGGCGATCGCGCTCTCGGTGCTCGACCTGCTGCGCCGCATCGTCCACCCGCACGACGGGGTGCTCGGCTACGTGCCCGACGTCGCCGGCATGCACGACATCGACGACCACCCGAACGCCGTCCAGGTGCCCGGACTCGTCGTCTACCGCTACGACTCGCCCCTCTTCTTCGCCAACTCCGACGACTTCGTGAGTCGTGCCCTCAGGGTCGTCGACGAGGCGTCTCGTCACGCTCGGGTCGAGTGGTTCCTGCTCAACGCCGAGGCCAACACAGAGGTCGACCTCACGGCCGTCGACGCGCTCGAGACCCTCCGCTCCACGCTGGCGAACCGGGAGATCCGCTTCGCCATGGCGCGCGTCAAGGAGGACATGCGGCTCTCGCTCGAGGCGGGTGGCTTCCTCGAGAAGGTCGGGGCGGACGTCGTCTTCCCGACCCTGCCGACCGCTGTCGCCGCGTATGCCGCGTGGTACGAGCGCGAGCACGGCTCCGGGCCGCCGGGGCTACGCATCCCACCCGTGCCGGCCCAGCCGGAGCCGGACGCCTAGCCTTGCCGGCATGCACCACGACCCGCCCGCCGCGCCGCCGACCGTCGTCTCGATCCACGTCGCCAAGGGTCGTCGGCTGCCGACGCGCTCGGTGCCGAGCGTCGAGGCCGACGCCGGGGCCGGGCTCGTGGGTGACCGCTACCACGGCAGCAGGCACCGGCACGTGACGATCCAGTCGCTGCCCGACCTCGAGGCCGCCGCTGCCGACCTCGGCCGTCCGGTCGACCCGGGCCTGACGCGTCGCAACCTGACGATCTCCGGCGGCGCGATCCCGACGACGCCGGGCGCCCGCATCGCCATCGGCGACGTCGAGCTCGAGGTCGTGTGCATCGCCTCGCCCTGCCGGCTCCTCGACGACACCCTCGGCCCGGGCGCGGCGCGGGCGCTGCACGCGCGGGCCGGGACGGTCTTCCGGCTGCTGACGTCCGGGACGATCGGCGTCGGCGACGAGGTCGACCTCTCTCCCTGAGCGCTCCTGGTGTGTGCCACACCGCGACAAGCCGCCACGTGGCGGCTTGATGGGGCCGGCAGGCGTCAGGCCCCGCGACGGCGCACCAGATGGCGGGTTGTCGTGGCGGCGGTGATGGCCACCGCGACGGCGAGGGAGCCGGCCGAGACGCGCCGCGCGAGGCGGGCGGCCGGGGCGATGTCCGGGGCGCGGGCAGCGGGGCCGTCGCCGAGGGTGCCGCGGTCCTCGATCTCGCCGCCGTAGCTGTTCGAGCCGCCGAGCCGCACCCCGAGCACGCCGGCGAAGGCAGCCTCGACGACGCCGCCGTTCGGGCTCGGGTGGGCAGGGGCGTCACGCCGGATCGCCGCCCAGCCGGCGGCGGCTCTCTCCCTCGACTCGGCGCTCGCCAGGGCCAGCGCGGCCGCGACCCGCGCCGGGACCCAGTTGACGACGTCATCGAGCCTCGCTGCGGCCCACCCGAACTCGCGGTAGCGGTCGTTGCGGTGGCCGACCATCGCGTCGAGCGTGTTGACGGCGCGGTAGCCGAGCAGGCCGGGGACGCCGAGCAGGCCGCCCCACAGGAGCGGCGCCACGACGGCATCCGACGTGTTCTCGGCGAGGGACTCGATGCAGGCGCGGGCGACCTCGTCGCCGTCGAGCCGCGTCGTGTCCCGCCCGACGAGGTTGCGCACCTGGCCTCGGGCGGCCTCGAGGTCGCCCCGACCCAGCTGGCCGTCGATGGTCGTCGCCTCACGAGTCAGCGACCGACCGCCGAGCACGGCCCACGTCGCCGCGGCGGTCACGAGGGTGTGGGCGACGTCGCTGCGCCGAGTCGACCGCTCGGCCATGACGCCGAGGCCGGTGGCGGCTCCCACGAGCAGCGCGACGTGCACGACGCCGCGAGCCCGCCTGACGGCATACGTCCGCTGCTCGAGCGCCGTTGCGGCCGAGCCGAACCCGGCCACGGGGTGCCAGCGCCGCGGGTCCCCGAACGTCTGGTCGAGGACCCAACCGAGGACCATCCCGAGGGATCGGCTCATCTCAGGACGTCGAGGGCTGCGACGTCACCGATGACGACGACGGCAGGGGCGCCGAGCCCGGCACCACGGGCGCTGGCGTCGATGTCGCACAGGGGGGCTCGGACCGTTCGCATGCTCGGCAGCCCCGCGTCGGCCACGACCGCTGCAGGGGTCTGCGGCGAGAGACCCTCGGCGACGAGGGTCTCGGCGACCGCTCCCAGCGTGGCGACGCCCATGAGCACGACGATCGTCGTGCGGCTCCGCGCGATGGCCCCCCAGTCGAGCGTGCTGCGCGGGTCGCCCGGCGGCACGTGGGCGCTGACGACGGTGAATCCCTGCACGAGGCTGCGGTGGGTGACGGGGATGCCGGCGAGGGCCGGTGCGGCGATGCTCGAGGAGATGCCCGGGATGACGACGACGGGGATGCCGCGCGCCGCGCAGGCCTCGGCCTCCTCACCACCGCGACCGAAGACGAAGTTGTCGCCACCCTTGAAGCGCAGGACGTTCCGACCGGCGAGGGCGTGCTCGACGAGGAGGTCGTTGATCCGATCCTGGGGTGTGAAGTCGCCGCGTGGGATCTTGCCGACGTCGACGACCCGCACGTCGTCCCTGGCGTGCCGCAGCGCGCTGAGCGGCGCGAGCCGGTCGTGGACGACGACGTCGGCCTGGCGGATGGCCTCGATGCCGGCGACCGTCAGCAGGCCGGGGTCGCCGAGGCCGCCACCGAGGAGCGTCACCGTCCCGACCACGGGATCGCCCTCTGCCACAGCGGTTTCCGGGATCGGCGCGGGAGACGTCGACGGGTCACCGCGGAGGACGACGTCGTATGCCGTCGGGTCGGCCTGCGGGGCGAGCGTGACGAGTCCGCGTTCGGCGAGGTCGCGCAGCGAGGTGGGCAGGTCGTCCAGTTTCGCGGCGACGGTCACGCGGGCCCCGTCCCGCAGGAGCGCGTGGACGGTCGCGACCGAGTGCGGTGCGATGCGCGCGACGAGGACCGAGAGGCCGGAGAAGCTCAGCTCAGGCGACATGACGCACTCTCCTCAGGTCGTCGAGCGCCGCGGCGATGCGGCGTGAGGTGTCGGGGTCGCGCACGGCGAGCCGGATCCACGTCGGGCCGAGGCCGGGGAACGTCTCACCCCGGCGCACGGCGAAACCGAGGTGGGCGAGGTCCTCGCGGACGGACCCTGAGCCGAGCGGGCTCGTGTCCACGAGGACGAAGGGCGCTGCCGACGGGGCCGCGGTGCGGAGCCCGACGCCGGCGAGCTCGCGCACGAGCACCGCACGGTCGCCCGCGAAGGAGACGGCCGCTGCCTCGGCCTCGGCGACGGCGCGCTCGGAGAGGCACGCGACCGTGGCGGCGAGGGCCGGGCTCGAGACCGACCACGGCGGCTGCACGCCCCGGAGGACGGCGACGAGCGCGGGATCGCCGACGACGTAGCCGGCGCGCAGACCGGCCAGGCCCCACGTCTTCGTCAGCGACCGGACGACGATGAGGCCCTCGAGGTCGGGGCTGACGACCGACTCCGGCTCTCCCGGCACGGCGTCCATGAAGGCTTCGTCGACGACGACGACGCGGCCGCTCCGGCGCAGCGACCGCACGTCGCCAGCGGGGTGCAGCACACCCGTGGGGTTCGTCGGGTTGCCGACGACGACGAGGTCGGCGTCGGCATGCATCCCCGACGGGGCGAAGGACGACGGGTCGAGGCGGAAGCCGTCCTCGTGCTGCAGCAGGCACCGGTCGACCCGGCGACCGGCAGCGACGAGGGCTGCCTCGGGCTCGGTGAACTGCGGGTGCACGACGACCGGGCGACGGCCCGCGACCGCGCGGGCGACGAGCGTGAACGCCTCGGCCCCGCCGGCGGTCGGCAGCACGCACTCGGGGTCGACGCGGTGCCGCCGCGCGATGGCGGCGACCGCCGGCGCCGGGTCCGGGTATCTCCCGAGGTCGTGCAGCGAGTCCGCGATGACGTCGGCGAGCCACGGCGGCGGCGCAGGCAGCCGCACGTTGACGGCGAGGTCGAGCAGGCCTGCGGCCGCGTCACGGTCGCCGTGGTGGTGCAGGTCGACGTGCCCGCTCACGACGCCCTCCGGCGCGGTGCGGCCATGGCGGCATACGCGTGGACGGCTTCGGCGAAGCGGGCGGCCAGCCGGGGGTGACCCGCCCAGTGCGTGTGGAGGTAGGACGCGTGCAGGGTGGCGCGCCCGGTGCCGGCGGGGTCGAGGGCGAAGCCGTCGGGTGTCCCGTCCAGCAGCCAGGCCGCCGAGCTGGGCCGCTGCTCGCCGCCCACGGTCGTCCGGTGGAACTCGTGCCCCGTCACGCGGGTGCCGGCCACCCCGAGCACCGAGTCGCCCGGAGCGATCGCGGTGCGGTAGCCCAAGGTGAGGCGAGGGCCCATCGCCCCCACCGTCGGGATGGCGCCGACCATCTCGTGGCCGTCGACGGACTCGGAGAGGTAGAGCATGCCCGCGCACTCGGCCACGGTCGGCAGTCCGCGGTTGACGGCATCGAGGATGTCCTGACGCAGGACGGAGTTCGCGGACAGGTCCTCGGCGTGGACCTCGGGGAAGCCGCCGCC
Source organism: Terracoccus sp. 273MFTsu3.1 (assembly GCF_000383675.1). GTDB lineage: Bacteria > Actinomycetota > Actinomycetes > Actinomycetales > Dermatophilaceae > Terrabacter. The sequence continues at coordinate 164,889 of NZ_KB911822.1, forward strand.
GAGGTAGAGCCCGGCCGTGCCCGCGGGCAGCGACCGGGCGTGGAGCGGGTCGAAGACGACCGGCTCGAGGCCCGCGGCCCGGAGCAGCTCGTCGGTCTCCGCGTAGCGGAAGGTGAAGGCACGGCCGCCTGCGACGGCGACGACGGGACGCCGCCCGGTCGAGGCCGGCCGGGCTGCCTCGCCGAGGACGGTGGCGGCCTCCCACGCCGGGACCTCGAGGTCGGGTGCCGACCGGGCGATCGACAGCACCGCGTCGAGGTCGACGTGCTCGGCCACGCGCTCGGCGAGCAGCCGCACCGACCGGGCGGCCTCCTCGCGCTCGGCAGCGGGCACGAGGCCGAGGTGACGCGACGGCGCCTCGATGCCGGCGTCGCGCGGCAGCACGCCGAGGACCGGGACGCCGGTGGCCTCGAGTGCCGACCAGACCTCGCGCGTGTGCCGGCCCGACGCAGCCTTGTTGAGGACGACCCCGGCGACGCGGACCCCGGGCTCGAAGGTCGCGAGGCCGTGGACGATCGCAGCCGCGGTGCGCGTCATGTGGCTGACGTCGAGGGCGAGCACGACCGGCGTGCGGGTCAGCGTCGCGACGTGCGCGGTCGAGGCGTAGCCGTCGCCGCCGATCCGCCCGTCGAAGAGGCCCATGACCCCCTCGACCACGGCGACGTCGGTCGGTCCGCCGGCGGTCGCGCCGTGCACGAGGAGCGGCGCCACCTGGTCCTGGCCGCAGAGGAACGGGTCGAGGTTGCGCCCGGGTCGGCCCGTGGCGAGCGCGTGGTAGCCGGGGTCGATGAAGTCCGGCCCGACCTTGAAGCCCGAGACCCCGAGCCCCCGGGCGCGCAGCGCGGCCATGAGCCCGGTGGCCACGGTGGTCTTGCCGTGTCCCGATCCGGGCGCGGCCACGACGAGTCGAGGGAGGGCGGTGGCGCCGGGCACGTCGGGCGTTGCCGGGAGCCGACCGAGGGCGGTGCCCACCGCGGAGGTGACGGCGGCGTCGACGGCGTTGCTGAAGGCGCTCACCACTCGATCCCTCGCTGTCCTTTCTGGCCCGCGTCGAACGGGTGCTTGACCTTGGTCATCTCGGTCACGAGGTCGGCGAGGTCGAGGACGGCCTGCGGGCAGCGACGTCCGGTGATGACGACGTGCTGGTGGCCCGGTCGGTCGCGGAGACTCGCGACAACGTCGTCGACGTCGATCCACCCCCACGCCATCGGGTAGGTGAACTCGTCGAGCACGTAGACCGCGTGCGTCTCGGCGGCGAGCCGGCGCTTGATCTCGGCCCACCCCTCGCGAGCCGCCTCGGCGTGGTCGTCCTCGGTGCCCTCCTTGCGGGTCCAGGACCAGCCGGCGCCCATCTTGTGCCACTCCATCGGACCGCCCTTGCCGGTCTCGCGATGCAGCTCGGCGAGGGTCTCGACGGCGGTCTGCTCGCCGATGCGCCACTTCGCGCTCTTGACGAACTGGAACACGCCGACCGACCAGCCCTGGTTCCAGCCGCGGAGCGCCAGACCGAAGGCGGCGGTCGACTTCCCCTTGCCGTCGCCGGTGTTGACGATGAGCAGGGGGCGGTTGCGCCGCTGGCGCGTCGTGAGGCCGTCCTCGGGGACGGTCGTCGGCTGGCCGCGCATCAGGCGGCCCGCTCGCGGGAGGCGTGCGCGGCGCCGACGATGGCCGAGGCGGCGAGCTCGCCGACGGGCAGGTGCTCGGCGCCGAGGTGCTCGGCAAGCCGGGCCGCCAGCCCCATCCGGAAGCGCCCCGACTCGCAGTCGAGGACGACGCTCTCGACCCCTTCGCCGCGCAGCCGGGTGGCGACGCGCGCGGCACGGCCCAGCGCGTCGGCGCCGCTCGTGGCCCGGCCGTCCGTGACGACGACGAGGAGCGCGCGCCGGTTCGGGTCGCGCAGGCGCTCGACGCGCAACGTGTCGTATGCCGTCCCGAGCCCTTCCGCGAGCGGTGTCCGTCCGCCGTGGGGGAGGTCGCGAAGCCGCCGGGCGGCGATGTCGACCGAACCGGTCGGCGGCAGGGTGAGCTCGGCGCCGGACCCGCGGAAGGTCACGAGACCGACCTTGTCGCGTCGCTGGTAGGCGTCGAGGAGCAGCGAGAGCACCGCCGACTTCACGGCCTCCATGCGCGTGCGGGCGGCCATCGACCCGGACGCGTCGACGCAGAGCAGCACGAGGTTGGACTCCCGGCCCTGCAGGACCGAGCGGCGCAGGTCGCCGGGCAGCACGCGCAGGCGTCGCGACGGCTCGCCCGTGGCGCCTCGGGCCGCGGCCGCGCGGATCGTCGCCGGCACGTGGACCGGACCAGTGCGGGCGGTCGTCGAGCCGACGCGGCGTCCGGCGCTCGTCAGGGCGGACGACCGGCGCCCCGGGTCGCCCTGTCCGATTCCCTTGGCGCGCAGCAGCTTCGCACGGTACGGCTCGTCGGCCGCACTCACTGCCGAGGCCGCGGGTACCTCGCGCTCACCGCCCTCGTCGCCGTCGCCGCCGTCGCCGCCGTCGCCGTCGGCCTCCGGCTCGAGCTCGGCGCGCTGGGGCTCGGGCTGGCGCGGCGACTCTGGCCCGTCGGCCCGTCCCGTCTCCGGCGACGTGCTCGGTCTGGCCTCGCCGTCGTGGGGCTTCGGCTGCGGCTCCCCGCCGTCACCCGGGCCCGGATCCGGCTCCGGATCCCGCTCCGGATCATTCTCCGGATCCGGTTCGGGATTCGGCTCGTCGTCGCCGAGGAGCTCGTCGAGGAGGTCCTCCTCGATCCCGGGGGAGTCGAAGGGGTTGCGTCGCCGGCGGTGCGGCAGTGCCAGCCGCGCCGCTGCCCGGACGTCGGCGACGGTGACCACGGTGCGGCCCGACCAGGCCGCGTGGGCGACGGCGGTGCGGGCCGTGACGATGTCGGCGCGCAGACCGTCGACCTCGAAGCCGGCGCAGACGACCGCGATCCGGGTCAGCATCTCGTCCGTCAGGGTGACGTCGCCGACCCGCGACCGCGCGTCGGCGATCCGGGCGCGCAGCGCCTCCTGGTCGCCCTCGAACCGGGCCGCGAACGCAACCGGCGACGCGTCGAAGGCCAGCCGTCGGCGTACGACCTCGGCGCGCAGCGCGGGCTCCCGGGGCGCGGCGACCTCGACGGTCAGCCCGAAGCGGTCTAGCAGCTGCGGGCGCAGCTCGCCCTCCTCGGGGTTCATCGTCCCGACGAGGACGAGCCGTGCGGCGTGCGAGACCGAGACCCCGTCGCGCTCGACGGTGTTGCGGCCCATGGCCGCCGCATCGAGCAGCAGGTCGACGAGGTGGTCGTGGAGGAGGTTGACCTCGTCGACGTAGAGGATGCCGCGGTTCGCGGCCGCGAGCAGACCCGGCTGGTATGCCGTCTCGCCGCGTCCCAGCGCCCGCTCGAGGTCGAGCGAGCCGACGACGCGGTCCTCGGTGGCGCCGATCGGCAGCTCGACGAGGCGGGCCGCCCGGGTGTCGATCTCGGCGTGCGGGTCGTGCGGCCCGTCGGGGCATCCGGCGCCGTCGCCCGGGGCGCAGCCGAAGCGGCAGCCGGCGACGACCTGCTGGCGGGGGAGCACGGCGGCGAGGCCGCGCACCATCGTCGACTTGGCCGTGCCCTTCTCGCCGCGCACGAGCACCCCGCCCACCTCGGGCGAGACCGCCGTGAGGACGAGCGCGAGGGCCAGGTCGTCGGAGCCGACCACGGCCGAGAAGGGGAAGGTGTCAGGTGGTGACCCGTGCTGGTCCGGGTCGTTCGGGACGTCGTTCGAGCCGTCGCGCATGTGACTGCGAGCCTCCTGCGGGTGCCGCGCCCGCGTCGGTGGACCGGACGCGCCCGGCGGGCGCGACCAGCGACGGGAGATGCCCTGGCTTCCGCCGACCGCGTGGTCGGAGGTTCACAGTGGCGGGACCGCTCCGGATTCGCACCGGATTCCTCTCCCAGTCGCCAGCGGCAGTCTGCCACGTCTCAGGGGTGCGGCGCCCGGCGGCTCAGGCCGACTGCGCCGAGGCGTCGGTCCCGGTGCCCGTCTGGGCGTCGGTCTCTGCGTCGGTCGGCAGGATCGACACGATGGCCCGCCACACGGCGGTCGACGTGGTCGGCACCAGCGCCGGACCGTGCTCGTCGGCCTCGACCCGCAGCAGTCCGGCGTCGACGTCGACCCATGCGAGGCGACGCACGACGGTGCGGTCCCGGGCCTGGAAGGCGATGTCGACGACCGACAGCTGCCACCGTCCGGCACGCACGGCCGCGCTGGCGCGGGGCCACGGGGCGAGCAGGTCGGCGAGGGCCTCGCTGCCGGCGGTGCGGGCGGCCACGGAGTTGGAGGCGAGGTCGTCGAGCAGCGACTCGTCGACGACGGCGGACGCCGCGTCGAGACGGGGCCGGGCCTGCAGCCCGGTCAGCTGCGCGATCGTCGTCGGCACGAACTCGGTGCTCAGCGCCGCGAAGTCGTAGGTGCCGTCCGCGAGGTCGGTGAGCATGGCGCTGACGAAGGCGACCCAGGCCTGGTGGAGGCGCACTCCGTCGGGCCCGGTGACGAGCACCTGGAGCGAGCCGAGCGAGCTGGTGACGGCGGCCAGGGCGTTGCGCAGGACGGGGTGCGGGGCGCCGTCGGCGACCGCGCCGGCGTCGCTGAGGCGCTCCACGACGTCCTCGCACGCGCCCTCGGGGTCGGTGGCGTACTCCACGAGGGTGATGAAGGCGTCGGCGTCGAGCCGCAGCCGGGTGGTCGAGGCGTCGAACGTCACGCTCATGCGGGCACCAGACCGTCGGTGCGCATGACGAGGCTGGCCGCGACGGCGTCGAGGACGGGTGCCAGCCGCGTGAGTCGGAGGGTGGCGACGCGGGCGGTCAGCGTGATGCCCGTGCCGTCGACGAGGGTCGTCCACGACTCGGTGGTCACGGACTCGTGAGCAGGGGTCGAGTGGGTCGTCAGCCGGCGCAGCCCCACGTGGCCGCCCACGGTGATCTCCTCGTGGTCGAGGAGGAGGTAGCCGTCGAGCTCCTGCGACTCCAGGTGCTGCGTCGTGCGCTGCCACTCGGCGAGCGAGCCCTGCACGTCGGCGAACGTGAGGACGACGTTGGTCCGGAAGCGGTCGGAGTCGTCCGGCTCGACGGCCGCGACGACGTCCCCGTCCGGCGAGAGCTCGATCGCGACCCAGTGCTCGGGCACGGCGAACGACACGGTGCCCCCGCGCACGCTCATCGTCCTCAGTCGGGGCGTCGGGACCTGCCCCGAGCCCGGGTGGACGTCGGTCATCTGGGTGTTCCTCCCCTGCGTCGCCATCTGGGTGCCAGCCGTCCCCCGACGACGTGCGATAGACATCATGGGGCCGGGGTGGGGCGAATCGGGCCGGAACGGTCATAACGAATGCCACCGGATCGTCGCGCTAGGGTCGCCGCTGTGATCGAGGTGGTCGGCGTGGGTGCGTCCGGGCTGGAGTCCCTCGGCCCCGACGGTCGCCGGATCGTCGACGAGGCCGAGGTCGTCGTCGGCGGTGAGCGGCATCTCGCGATGCTCGAGGTCCGTCCGGGCCGGCGCCTCGTGCCATGGCCGTCGCCCTTGCTCCCGGCCCTGCGGCGCGTGCTCGACGACGCCGGCACGGGTCGGGTCGTCGTGCTCGCGAGCGGGGACCCGCTCGTCTCGGGCATCGGGTCGACCCTCGTGCGTGAGCTGGGTGCCGAGGCGGTGCGCATCCACCCTGGTGTCTCGTCGGTTGCCCTCGCCCGAGCCCGGATGCGTTGGGCCGCGGAGGATTCCGACGTCGTGACCCTCGTGGGGCGAGACGTCGACCGGCTGCGTCGCGACCTGGCTCCGCGGGCCCGGCTCGTCGTGCTGACGTCGGGCGACGACGCCCCCGCGCGCATCGCCTCCCTGCTCGTCGAGGAGGGGTATGCCGGCAGCCGGCTCACGGTGCTCGGCGACCTCGGCTCGCCGGCAGAGTCCCGGATCGACGGGGTGGCCGCATCGTGGGACGGCCGTCCCGCCCCTCGTCTGCACCTCGTCTGCGTCGAGTGCGAGCCCCGCCCGGCGCGGAGCGCGAGGTCACTCGTGCCGGGGCTCGGCGAGACGGCATACGACCACGACGGACAGCTGACGAAGCGCGTCGTGCGGGCGGCCGCGCTGGCCCACCTCGCCCCCCAGCCCGGCGACGTCATGTGGGACCTCGGCGCCGGCGCCGGGTCGGTCGGCATCGAGTTCGCGCGGCAGCACCCGCGCAACGAGGTCCACGCCGTCGAGCGCGACACGGAGCGGGCCGAGCGGGTGCGGCGCAACGCCCGTGCGCTCGGGGTGCCCGGGGTGCAGGTCGTCGAGGCGGCGTCGATGGACGCGGTCGCGGAGCTGCCCCTCCCGGACGCCGTCTTCGTCGGCGGTGGAGCCACGGGCCCACTGCTCGAGGCGTGCTGGGCGGCGCTCGTGCCGGGGGGACGGCTCGTCGTCCACGGCGTCACGGTCGAGACCGAGGTGCTTCTCCACGAGGCCCGGGCCCGGTTCGGTGGGTCGATGACCCGGATCGCCGTCGAGGACCTCGACGCGATCGGGTCGCTTCACGGCTGGAAGCCGGCGCGGTCGATCGTGCAGTGGTCGGTGGAGAAACCTGTGACACAGACGGATTCGGAGACTGATGCATGACGGTCCACTTCATCGGTGCGGGCCCGGGTGCCGCCGACCTGCTGACGCTCCGTGCGGTGCGCCTCGTCGGGGAGGCGCAGGTGTGTCTGTATGCCGGCACCTACATCGGGCCGGAGGTGCTCGCGCACTGCCCGGAGGGGGCTGAGCTCGTCGACACCCAGCACCTCGATCTCGACACCATCACCGAGCACTGCGTCCGCGCCCATGCGGCCGGTCACGACGTGGCGCGGCTCTGCTCCGGCGACCCGTCCCTCTACTCCGCCGTCGCCGAGCAGACCCGGCGACTCGACCAGGCGGGCGTGCCGTGGGACGTGACGCCCGGCGTTCCCGCGTACGCCGCCGCGGCAGCCCTCATCGGCCGCGAGCTGACGGTTCCCGAGGTCGCGCAGTCCGTCGTGCTGACCCGGGCGCACCGCGACTCGACGCAGATGCCCGAGACGGAGTCGCTCGCCCAGTTCGCGCGGTCCCGGGCCACGCTCGTGCTGCACCTCGCGATCCGACGCACGCGCGAGCTCATGGCGTCGCTCGTCGGCGACTACGGCGACGACTGCCCCGTGGTCGTCGTCGCCAACGCCGAGCAGCCCGACCAGCTCGTGCTGCGCGGCACGCTGGCCGACATCGCCGACCAGGTCGAGGCCGCCGGTCTGCGCCAGGCCGCGGTCATCCTCGTCGGACGCGCGCTCGCCGCGCGCGACACCGACGACTTCGTCGAGTCGCACCTCTACGGCACGCGGATCACCCGAAACACGCCGGGCGCCTAGGGTCCCCGTGGCGTGTCCGGACGGGCTGTGTCAGGATGCGAGTGCCGCAGTGCACGGGAAGTCGGTGTGATTCCGACGTGGTCCTCGCCACTGTGACCAGGGAGCAAGTCCCCACCATTCGCCACTGGTGACCTCAGGTTGACGCCGGGTCGCTGGGAAGGCTGGGGAGGCGTGACGATCTGGAAGCCAGGAGACCGGCTGCGGCGCGATCTGTCCACGAGGCATGGAACGAAAGGGTCAATCTGCCATGACCACTGCTGCATCGGCGTCTGCCGTCTCCCCGTCCACGAGTGTCCGCGTCCCGGTCTGGGCGTGGGCCCTGCTCGCGTTCGCGGTCTTCGCGCTCTACTTCGTCTCGCAGGAGAACGGGGCCCTGCTCAGCGCGCCCGCTGCGCAGATGCTCCACGAGCTGACGCACGACGCGCGTCACGCTCTCGGCGTCCCCTGCCACTGAGGTGGGCCTGAGCTTCGGCTCCGTGCTGCGGCGCGGAGTCCTTGCCGGCGTGTCCGCAGGTCTCACGGCCGCCGTCGTCATCTGGCTCGTCGTCGAGCCCGTCATCCGGCGAGCCCTCGCCATCGAGGACCTGCGCTCGATGCACGGTGGCCAGTCGGCGCCCGCCGGCCTGCCGGCCCACGGTGGCGATGAGCCGCTCGTGTCGCGGGCCGCCCAGGTCGTCGGTGGCGCCGTCACGGCGGTCCTCGTCGGCGTCGCTGTCGGCATCATCTTCGCCGTCGTCTTCGCCAGGATGCGCGAGCGGCTCCCCGGTCGGGGCGACTTCGGCCGCTCGATGGTGCTCGCCACGATCGGCTTCGGAGCCGTCAGTCTCCTTCCGGCACTGAAGATCCCGTCGAACCCGCCGGCGGTCGGCGACCCGGAGACGGTCGGGCAGCGCACGATGCTGTATGCCCTCGTCCTCCTCCTCGGGGTCGCGATCGCCCTGCTCGTGCCGGTGCTCGACCAGCGCCTCGCGGCGCGTGGGACGGTGCCGTCGACGCGGTGGGCCGTCGACGTCGTCGCGACGGTCGTCCTCGTCGTCCTCGTGCTGGCGCTCGTGCCGGGCTCGCCCGATGCAGTGCCTGCCGACGTGCCTGCGGCCCTGATCTGGGACTTCCGGCTCGCGTCCCTGGCGCAGCTCGCGACGATGTGGCTCACGTTGGGTCTCGTCTTCGGGCTGCTCCTGGAACGGGTCGCGGCACCCAAGCGGGCTCTCGAGCCCGTGGCGGCGTGACGGCATACGCAAACGCCTCTGCTGACAGCGATTCCGCACGCACGTGCATCGTCCGCGTGTGTCGTGACTGCTGCTGCGGCACGGAACGCAAGCACCCCGGGGTCGACCACGACGGGCTCCTGGCCCGGCTCGAGGTCGACACCCGGGGGAGCGCCCGAGTGCTGCGGAGCGCGTGCCTGCTCGCGTGCGACGAGTCGAACGTCGTCGTCGTGACGCCGTCGGTGGCCGGTCGCCGCGCCGGTGGGCGCCCCGTGTGGGTGCGCGCGGTGCTCGACCAGGCGGCGGTCGACGCGATCACCGAGTGGGTCGCGCTCGGCGGTCCCGGTGTGGCGCCGGTGCCTGCGAGCCTCGACGACCGGGTCTTCGCGCCGAGCGGGCTGTCGCTGACGTGGACCGATGTCTGAGGACGGCGGTCAGACGAAGGACTCCAGGTCGTCGCGCATCCGGCTCAGGTCGGGCTGCTCACCGTAGAAGGACTCGAGCGCAGCGAGGGCACGGAGCACGGCGGCGCGGCCCTCGTCGTCGATCTGTCCGGTGAGGCGCAGCAGCGTGAAGCCGGCACCGACGACGATGGTCGCGGCGTCGACCCCGTCCTCGTCGTCGAGCTCGGCGAGCATGCCGTCGACGTCGGACGGCTCGTCGAAGCCCTCGGCGAGCAGGTCGCGGACGGTCGACGTCGGGCTGAGCTCGTCGGCGCGGGCCGCCCACTCGGCCAGGAGGTCCGCGCCCTCGTCGGTGCCGAAGGGCGTGAACTCCCCGGCGGGGTCGTCGTAGATCGGGCTCGTGAAGTGGTCGGTGAAGGCGTCGTCCGCCGGCGGGTCGATGCCCGGTCGGGTCTCGTCGTCGAGGGTGGTCTCGTCATCCATGGGATCCAGCATGCCGCGTCACGGGTCGGCGCGGACGTCCAGCCCCACGTCGACGGTGTCGCCCTCCTCGACGTCCTCGGCCCGGCGCACGGCGACCTTGAGGGGGACGACGTAGCCGCCGTCCTTGGGCCACAGCGACGTCGTCCACCGGGTGCGCCCGATGCGTGCGGTGACCGGGATCATGCCCCAGCCGTAGCTGACGTGGGCGACGTCATGGAGGGCCTGCGACTCGTCCTCGGGCACGGTGACGAAGTAGTACGGCGACGGACCGCGCCACTCCCAGACCTCTGCCGTGAACTCCAGCTCCATGCCCACAGGATGCCCTGAGGTCGCTAGCATCTCGACCGAGATGGACATTCCTCAGCAGGTCGAGGCCTACCTCGCCGGTCAGCCCGAGCCCAAGCAGACCGAGCTCCGAGAGCTGCACGCGCGGATGCTCGCAGAGTTCCCCGCGTGCAGGCTGTGGTTCATCGACGGGTCGGACGAGCAGGGCAAGGTCGTGGCCAACCCCAACATCGGCTACGGCGTGCGCACCATCACGTATGCCGACGGGTCCTCGCGCGAGTTCTACCGCGTCGGGCTCAGTGCGAACACGACGGGCATCTCCGTGTACGTGCTCGGCCTGGAGGACAAGACCTACCTCGCGCGCACCTACGCGGACTCGATCGGCAAGGCCAGCGTGACCGGCTACTGCATCAAGTTCAGGCGCCTCTCGGCCGTCGACGCCGATGCGCTCCAGGCGGCGATCCGCGACGGCATGACCGGCGACCAGGCGGGCTGAGCCGGAGGGGTCACCGGACGAAGCGGGGGGTCCAGACCTGGCCGGCGCCGGTGACGCGGGTGCCGGACGCGCAGACGATGACGAGGCACTTCATGTCGATCGCTGCGGGGTCGAGGTCGGTGAGAGTCGTCACCGTGAGGGACTCCTCGGCACGGCCGACGTCCCGCCCCACGACGACGACGGTGGCGGGGTCGCGCTTCTCGAGGAAGACCTCACGGGCCCGCGCGATCTGCTCGGTGCGGCTGCGCGAGGCGGGGTTGTAGAGGGCGACGACGAGGTCGGCCGCTGCTGCGGCGCGGAGCCGCTTCTCGATGACGGTCCACGGCTTGAGCCGGTCGGACAGCGACATGATGGCGAAGTCGCCGCCCAGCGGTGCGCCCGCGCGGGCTGCCACGGCCTGGGCGGCCGTGACTCCGGGCAGCACGCGCACCGGCACGTCGGTGTAGCCGTGAGCATCGGCCGCCTCGAACACGGCCGACGCCATGCCGAAGACGCCTGCGTCGCCGCCGGACACGACGGCGACCCGCTCGCCCTTGCGGGCGAGCTCGAGTGCGTCCCGGGCGCGGTCCACCTCGACGGTGTTGCCGGACGCGTGGCGCGTCAGCCCCTCGCGCTGGGGCACTCGGTTGACGTAGGGCGCGTAGCCGACGACGTGTCCGACCTGCGCGAGCTCGGCGGACACCTCTGGCGTGATCCAGCGGTCCGGCCCGGGACCGAGACCGATGACGACGACCTCTCCCTGACCGGATCCCTCCGGAACCCCCTGTGGGGCATGCGCATCGGCAGTACGCGAGGACTCTGCACGCCCGGCCGCGTCGGCCCGCAGGTCGCGTCCTGGCACGACGACCATCGACATGTACGGCACGGTCGAGGCGTCGACCTCGGCGACGGGAACCACCCGCTCGGCCTCCGTGCTGGCCCGCTCGACGTAGCGCGCCTCGTCGAGCCGCCCGGCCTGTCGCAGGGCTTCGCGGACGTTCTCGAAGGTGCGGCCGAGCTTCATGACGACGGCAGCCTCGGTGTCGGCGAGCCGGCGCGCGAGCTCCGGCACCGGCAGCGTCCCGGGCAGGATCGTCAGCACGTCCTCGTGCCGGCAGAGGCCGGTGGCGACGGCGGCTGCCGACCCGCTGACCGACGTGACACCCGGGACGACCGCGGTGTCGTAGCGGTCGGCGAGTCGGTCGTGGAGGTACATGTAGGTGCCGTAGAAGAGCGGGTCACCCTCGGCGAGGACGACGACGTTGCGGCCCGAGTCCAGATGTGCGGCAAGGCGATCGGCCGACTCGTCGTAGAAGTCGGCCATGAGGCCGTGGTAGCCGAGCGGGTGGTCCGTCGCGCCGGTGGTGACGGGGTAGACGAGGAGCTCCTCGACGACTCCCTCACGGAAGTACGAGGCGGCGATGCGGCGGGCGATCGAGTCGCCCCGCGGCCCGCTGTGGAAGGCGACGACGTCGGCCTCGCCGATGAGCCGCGTCGCCTTGACCGTGACGAGCTCGGGGTCGCCCGGCCCCACGCCGACGCCGCGGAGCCAGCCGGTCACAGCTCCTCCTCGCGGGCCAGGGCGTTGACGGCAGAGGCCGCGAGGGCCGAGCCGCCGCGCCGGCCGTGGACGACGAGCCATGGGATGTCGAAGGGGTTCTCGGCGAGGGCGACCTTCGACTCCGCGGAGCCGATGAAGCCGACGGGGATGCCGATGATGGCGGCCGGGCGCGGGCCCCCGTCGGCGATGGTCTCCAGGAGGTGGAAGAGCGCCGTGGGCGCGTTGCCGATCGCGACGACGGCACCTGCGACGCGGTCGCCCCAGAGCGAGACGGCGGCGGCGGATCGCGTCGTGCCCCAGGCCTGTGCGAGAGCCGGAACGCGCTCGTCGCGCAGCGTGCAGACGACCTCGTTGGCGCGGGGCAGCCGGGCCCGGGTGATGCCGGAGGCGATCATGTGCGCATCGGTGAGGACGGGAGCACCGGACTGCAGCGCGGTCCGCGCCGCCGTGACGAGCCGCGGGTGCACGGCGATGTGCTCGGTGAGGTCGACGTCGCCGCTCGCGTGCACCATGCGGACCGCCACGACGCGGGCGTCCTCGGGCAGGTGGTCGAGGCGGGCCTCCGCGCGGATCGTGGCGAAGGACCGGCGGTAGATCTCGGCCCCGTCCGTGACGTAGTCGTAGCGTCGCGTCGGCGCGTGCCGTGTCTCGGTGTTCACGTCCATGGGGACTCCTGCTCGGCGATGGTGGACAAGGCTTCCTCCGTGGACCGTGGGGTCAGCACGTCGACGTATGCCGTCGCCGGCGTTCCGCACCGTCGCTCGCACCCGCTGACGTGCACGGGAAGGTGGCCACGCGGCAGGACCGGAGCGAGGTCGCGGGCCAGGGCGCGGGTGTCGAGGGCGGACCGCGCGCAGCCAGGGAGGCCGGCGCAGGCGTGCAGTCGCGTCCAGGGGGAGTCGACGTGCGTCACGAGGCCGGCGGCCTCGAGCTCGGGTAGTGCCGGCGCGGCGTTCTCGACGACGAGCGAGCGCCACGGGGTCACGAGCACGCGATCCGTGACACGGGCGAGCGTGGCCACGTGGTCGGGTCGGAGGAGGCCCAGGGGCACGGCCACGACGGCGTGGTCGCCGACGGCCCCGCGCGGGCGCTCCGGTGGAGGTGGCAGGTCGAGCCCGGCCGTCGGCTCGGTCCCGAGTGGCATCGCGAGCTCACTGACGTGCCAGACGGACTCGTCGCCGCCGGCCCGCTCGACGAACTCCTGCGCGAGGGCCACCAGCCGAGGCACGGCGGCCGCCAGCGGCACCTCCCAGCCCCGGTCCGTGCCGCCGACCAGCACGACGCAACGCCCGGGTCCGGTCGCGAACACGCCCAGGTCGAAGGACTCGCCCACGACGTCACCACGCCCGTCGTCGAGGACGAAGAGGAAGCGGCCACCGAGGTGGGCGAGGACGGGGTCGGCGCAGAGCGCGGTGTCGAGCGCGCGGGTGACGGGACGCAGGTCACAGTGCCCGGCGCCGTCGAGGCCGGACAGCGGTGACGCGACGACGTTGCGGACCAGCTCGTGGCTCGCCGACGGGACGAGCCCCGTGGCCCGGATCGCCTCACGGATCCGCGGGGTCAGCGGGTCCGGCAGTCCGCGCAGCTGAAGGGCTCCGCGGGAGGTCAGCTGGATCGCTGGATCCGGTTGGACCGCAACGACATCCATGAGGCGGGACAAGGCGTCGACGGGCACGGTCCGGCCAGCCGGGCGGAGCCGCACGATCGAGCCGTCGGCCGCCACGAAGGGTCGGCTGACACCGGGGCAGGCGTCGCCTGCCCGGCGCTCTCGGCTCGACGGGGCGGTCACGCGGCACATGGTAGGCCCGACCACCGTGAGTGCAAGACGGCCGTCTCGGGCGTCGGCCGCGCGTCAGTGACTCGGCGTCCAGACGTACTGAGGGGTCTGGCACACCTCGACGAAGCCCAGTCGCTCGTAGGTCGGGCGACCCATCTCCGAGGCCATGAGGACCGCCTCACTGCACCCGCGGCCTCGTGCAAGGTTCATCAGGGTGGCCGTGACGGCATGTCCCAGCCCTCGTCGCCGAGCGGACTCGATGGTGGCGATGTTGTAGATCCCCACCGTTCGCCCGGTGACGAAGGCCGACCCCGCGCTCACGGCCGCGCCGTCGACCCGGGCGACAACGTGGAAGAGGACCTCCGGTCCGAAGTCGGCCAGTGCCAGCCGCAGCGGCTCCACGACGAAGGCCGGGAAGCCGAAGCCCGAGGCCATGACCTCCACGAGCTCCCCGGTGACCGGGCTGGGTGAGATGTCGACACCAGTCCCGAGACGCGGGTCCACGTCTCGGGTGAGCTCGACGTGCATTCCCGGCTCGGGGCTGGGTTCGATCCCCCGGGACCGCAGCACGGCGTCGATCTCGGGCGTCATCGTCGACGGCGTGGCCCACCACAGGAAGGGCAGGCCCCGGGCGATGTAGCCGTCGACCAGCGCGGCCGCCCGCTCCGTCTCCGAGCCCGGCCTGAACCGGGCTCCGCAGATCGCGTTGAAGAGGGGGAAGGCGAGGTCGCGCGTGAACGCCACGACGTCGTCGTCCGGGAGGGCGGTGACGTGCTCGGTGCTCGCCAGCAGCCGGAACTGCGCGATGAGGTTCTCCTCCACCGCCGCCACCCGAGGATCGCCGTGACCGCCCACGTTCGCACCGTAGCCGGACGCCGAGCGGGCCGCCGGGAAATGTGCGCGCACCACGGGCTAGGGTGGGCGCAGCGTCGTCGATCCAGGAACCCGGTGAGAATCCGGGACGGTCCCGCCACTGTGAGTCGCCACCCGTTGAGGGAGGCGGTGAGTCAGGAACTGCCGGCAGCGCTTCTCTTTCCTTTCGACCGCGGGGCGCGGACACCCCGCCGAGGAGTTCCAGTGACGCGCATCGCGCTGCTCTCGACGTCTGACACCGACCTGCTGTGCGCCCGCGGGAGCGGTGCCGACTACGTGCTCGCCAACCCGTCCCGGCCCGGTCACACGTCGATGGCCGAGGCGATCGAGGCTGCCGACATCGTCGTGGCTCGCATCCTCGGCGGTCCCCAGGACCTCTGCGACGGCTTCCGCCGGATCCGGGCCACGGAGAAGCCGATGGTCGTGCTCGGCGGCGAGCAGACCCCGCACGCCGCCCTCATGGAGCTCTCGACGGTCGCCCCCGGCGTCGTCGCCGAGGCGCACCGCTATCTCGCGGAGGGCGGGGCGGCCAACCTCCGCGAGCTGCACGCCTTCCTCGGCGACACGCTCCTCATGACGGGTGAGGGCTTCGATCCGCCCGTCACCCTGCCGACGTGGGGTGTCCTCGACCGCCCCGAGCCACAGCCCGCGGCCGACGGCCACCCACGTCCTCGCGTCGCGATCCTCTTCTACCGGGCCCAGTTCGCCGCCGAGAACACCACGTACGTCCACGCCCTCGCCGACGCGATCGACGCGGCCGGCGGCATCGGCGTGCCCGTGCACGTGTCGTCGCTGCGCGACGCGCCCGCCGACCTGCTCGAGCACCTCGCGGCATACGACGTCCTCGTGACGACCGTGCTCGCAGCGGGCGGCACCAAGCCCGGCACCGCGAGCGCCGGCGAGGACGACGAGGCGTGGGACGTGCAGGCGCTGGCCGCCCTCGACGTCCCGATCATCCAGGGCCTCTGCCTGACGTGGAGCCGCGACCAGTGGGGGGCGAGCGACGACGGGATGAGCCCGCTCGACGTGGCCACGCAGGTCGCCGTGCCCGAGTTCGACGGCCGCATCATCGGAGGCGTCTTCTCCTTCAAGGAGACCGACGCCGACGGCCTGCCGCACTACGTGCCGGACCCCGAGCGCTGCGCACGCCTGGCCACGCTCGCCGTCAACCACGCCCGCCTGCGCCACACGCCGCCGGCCGAGCGCCGGATCGCAGTCGTCCTGTCGGCCTACCCGTCCAAGCACTCGCGCATCGGCAACGCCGTCGGTCTCGACACGCCCGTCTCGATCATCCGGCTGCTGCGGGCGATGCGCGACGCCGGCTACGACCTAGGCGAGCCGGGCGAGATCCCCGGCACCGGGCCCCTCGAGCCGGTCGACGGCGAGTCAGCCGACACGACCGCGGGCAACGCCCTCATCCACGCGCTCATCGAGGCCGGCGGCCAGGACGAGGACTGGCTGACGCAGGAGCAGCTGAGCGGCCAGCCGGTGCGCATCCCGGCCGCCCGCTACCGCGAGCACTTCGACGCACTCCCGGCCGAGCTGCGTGATGCCGTCACGGAGCACTGGGGAGTCGCGCCCGGCGAGGTCTTCGTCGACCGCCACGCGGACCCCGAGGGCGAGCTCGTCGCGGCGAGCATCCGGGCCGGGAACGTCGTCGTCCTCGTCCAGCCGCCGCGCGGCTTCGGCGAGAACCCCATCGCGATCTACCACGACCCCGACCTGCCGCCGACGCACCACTACCTCGCCGTCTACGACTGGCTCGCAAGGGAGTTCGGCGCCCACGCCGTCGTCCACATGGGCAAGCACGGCAACCTCGAGTGGCTGCCCGGCAAGAACCTCGCCCTGTCCGCGGCGTGCGGGCCTGACGCGACGATCGGCTCGATCCCGCTCGTCTACCCCTTCCTCGTCAACGACCCCGGAGAGGGCAGCCAGGCCAAGCGTCGCGCCCACGCGACGATCGTCGACCACCTCGTTCCTCCCATGGCGCGCGCCGAGTCCTACGGCGACATCGCCCGCCTCGAGCAGCTCCTCGACGAGTACGGCAACGTCTCCGTCATGGACCCGGCCAAGGCGCCGGCCCTGCGCGCCGAGATCTGGACCCTCATCCAGTCCGCCCAGCTGCACCACGACCTCGGGCTCGAGGACCGTCCTGACGACGACGCCTTCGACGAGTTCGTCATGCACGTCGACGGCTGGCTCTGCGAGGTCAAGGACGTCCAGATCCGGGACGGACTCCACGTTCTTGGCGAGGCCCCCACGGGGGAGGGCCTCGCCAAGCTCGTGCTCGCGATCCTGCGGGCCAACCAGGTCTTCGCCGGTGCTGTCGCCGCGGTGCCTGGGCTGCGGACGGCGCTCGGCCTGAGTGAGGGGCACGCCGAGCGCTCGTCCGTCGACGACGCCGAGGAGCAGGCGAGCGCCCTCGTCGCCGCTCTCGCCGGGGCCGACTGGGACGAGGACGCCGTGCCCGGCATCGTGCGCGCGCGGCTGGGCGCGGACCCGCGTGTCGACACCGTCGGCGTATGCCGTTCGCTGGCCTTCGCGTGCCGCGAGGTCGTCCCGCGGCTGCGGGCGACGACGGGCGAGATCGACGCGGTCCTCCATGCGCTCGACGGCGGCTACGTCCCGGCCGGGCCCTCGGGGTCGCCCCTGCGCGGCCTCGTCAACGTGCTGCCGACCGGCCGCAACTTCTACTCCGTCGACCCCAAGGCGATCCCGAGCCGGCTCGCCTGGGAGACCGGACAGCGCCTGGCCGACGACCTGCTGGCCCGGCACCGGGCCGACACCGGCGAGTGGCCGCGCTCGGTCGGGCTCTCGGTGTGGGGCACGTCGGCGATGCGCACGTCGGGCGACGACATCGCCGAGGTGCTGGCGCTCCTCGGCGTCCGCCCGCGCTGGGACGAGATGTCGCGCCGGGTCGTCGGGCTCGACGCCATCCCCCTCGCCGAGCTCGGCCGCCCCCGCATCGACGTCACGGTCCGCATCTCCGGCTTCTTCCGCGACGCCTTCCCGCACGTCATCGCCATGCTCGACGACGCCGTGCAGCTCGTGGCCGGGCTCGACGAGTCCCACGACGACAACTACCTCAGGGCCCACGTCGCCGGCGACCTCGCCGAGCACGGCGACGCCCGCCGCGCCACGACCCGGATCTTCGGCAGCAAGCCGGGCTCCTACGGCGCCGGCATCCTCCCGCTCATCGAGTCGGGCAACTGGCGCTCGGACGCCGACCTCGCGGAGGTCTACGCGACGTGGGGCGGCTTCGCGTACGGGCGCGAGCTGGACGGCATACCTGCTCGGGCCGACATGGAGCGCACGTACGCGCGGATGGACGTCGCCGCCAAGAACATCGACACGCGCGAGCACGACATCGCCGACAGCGACGACTACTTCCAGTACCACGGCGGCATGGTCGCCACGGTCCGCGCGCTCACCGGTCGCGAGCCCAAGGCGTACGTCGGCGACTCCACGACGCCGGACGCGGTGCGCACGCGCAGCCTCACCGAGGAGACGGCGCGTGTCTTCCGAGCGCGTGTCGTCAACCCGCGCTGGATCGCGGCGATGCGGCGGCACGGCTACAAGGGCGCGTTCGAGCTCGCGGCGACGGTCGACTACCTCTACGGCTTCGACGCGACAGCCGGCGTCGTGACGGACTGGATGTACGAGCAGCTCGCCCAGACCTACGTGCTCGACAAGGAGAACCGCGACTTCCTCCAGCACGCCAACCCGTGGGCGCTGCACGGCATGGTCGAGCGGCTCCACGAGGCGGTCGACCGCGGGCTCTGGGAGGAGCCGGACGCCCAGCTGATGGCGGACCTCCAGCAGGTCTACCTCGACGTCGAGGGAGACCTCGAGGACTGAGGTGACCTCTCCCGCCATTGCCCGGACGCGGGAACGACCCCGGTCCTACCGTGGGGCATGGTCGGTCGGTGGGGTGGTCGGACACGGGGTGGCCTCGGGGTCGCCGCCGTCGTCGTGATGCTTGCGGGTCTGGCCGGCTGTGGCGACGACGACCCGGACACGGTGGGCGACAAGAGCTGCGAGCTGGCGATGAAGACGCTCGCGGCCGGCCTCGAGGACTTCGCGCGCACCAAGGCTGTCGGGAAGTTCCTCGACGACATCTCCCAGCCCGCCTCGGTCCCGTGCCGCAACGCCATCGCCAACCTGGCGCAGGGCCAGCCGGTGACCTTCGACCTGCTGCGTGAGGACGGGACGGTCTCGACACTCGTCGTGCCGCCGAAGGTGCTCGAGCCGGTCATCGGGCTCCCGGGTGGAACAGGTGCCGCCAGTCGAACGGCACGCTGCGCCAAGACCTTCGGAGGCAGTTACCTCTACAACCCGTGCCTCAACGGCGTCATCGACCCCTTCTGACCACGCGATCCCGGGGGGCTAGCTGAGAATGCCATGACGGGCGTTCCAGCGCCTCGCGCCCCGGGCGGCGTCGACCATGCCCCACACCCAGAAGCCGAAGACGCCGACGATCCCGACGAGGACGATGACGAAGATCCAGCTCACGAAGTAGCCGATGAGGATCCCGATGCCCTTGGCCACGTCGCCGTTGACCATGCTGCCGAGTCCCGGGACGAAGAAGGACGCGAGCACGGAGAGGGCTGGGCTCTTCGGAGCGACCTGCGCGTAGTAGACCGGTGCGCCGGCCATGCCGTACGGGCCGGGGGACGGTGTCGGCGGCGGCCACCCTGTTGGTCCCCACGGCGCGCCGGCCGGCTGGTGCGGCAGCCCGTGGACATCGGTCGCCGCGACCGGCGGCGGCATCGGGGGCCTGGTGTGCGGCGTCCACGCCCGCCCGTCCCAGTAGCGCTCGCCCTCACCGGCCGGGTACCAGCCAGGTGGAGCCGACGGTCCCTCGTTCATGCTCGACCTCCTCGTCAGCGTGGTCAGCGTGGTCAGCGTGGTCAGCGTCGTCAGAGTCCTGAGACTCCGAGCGTATGTCGGGACGCGGGCACGTCTCGACGTTTTGTCAGGGAGCGAAGGGTGTCAGGCAGAAGGGATGGCCGGCGGGGTCGAGTAGCACGCGCCAGCGGGTGTCGGGCTGGGGGTCCGCGAGGCGGGCGCCCAGTCCGAGGGCGCGCTCGGCCTGGGCGTCGAGGGCGTCGGCGTCGACCGTGACGTCGAGGTGCACGATCGAGTGGTGCGGCCACGTCGGCTCGCGATGGTCCTCGACCTCCTGGGCCACGAGGACCAGCCCGCCGACGTCGACAGCCGACGCGTGACCGTGAGACCAGAGCACCGTGCCGTCGAAGAGCTCCGCGTAGAAGGCCGCGAGCGCCGCGTGGTCGGCGCAGTCGAGCGAGACGGCACTGACGCGAAGGGGGCGCGGGTCGGCAGTCATGGTTTCTCCTCGTCGGCGGGCTCGGCCTCGGGCAGGACGGGCTGGTCGGTGGGGTAGAGGCCGACGGCGAGGCCGTAGACGGTGTCGCCCGAGCGGGGCAGGGCGGTGAACTCGCGCACGAGTCCCTCGACGCGGCGCCAGAACTCCGACGCGCTCTCCCTCGGGATCCTGACGTGCCGGAGCGTGGAGTAGAGCGTGTCGTCCTCGTGGGCCGGGACCGACTCGGCCGCGGCGACCGAGAGCCCGTTGACGCAGACGGGGACCGTCGGGTCACCGGGGTGGCGGGCGACGCCGATGGTGATGGTGCGGCCGGTGCGGCCGTAGAAGCGCTCGTCGATGGCGCGCACCCGGCGGGTCCGGACGACCCGCAGCATGCCGGCGTCGACGAGCACGCCGACGTGGTGGGCGACGGTGCTCCTGGGCCGGCCGACGGCAGCGGCCAGCTCGGCGACGGTGGCCGCCCGCTCGAGCACGAGGTCGAGCAGCGTCGACCGCAGCGGGTCGGCGATGGCGCGCAGCTGGGCAGGTGTCGTCAGCTCCACCGCGTCGGGGAGCTCGTAGTCGGGCAGCTGCGGGCTATTGATCGACATTGTTGGATCAGTCTAGATTGTTGGATCAACAGCAGGGAAACCATCGAGCACAGGAGCAAGCATGGCCGACGTCCTCCTCCTCCACCACGCCCAGGGCCAGACCCCGGGCTTCCTCGCCTTCGCCGACGCCCTCCGTGCAGCCGGGCACACGGTCCACACCCCCGACCTCTACGGCGGCGAGAGCTTCGCCACCCTCGACGAGGGCATGGCCAAGGCGCGATCGATCGGCTTCGGCACCCTGCAGGAGCAGGGCGTCGCCGCGGCCGAGGGGCTGCCCGAGGACCTCGTCTGTGCCGGCTTCTCGCTCGGCGTCATGGCGGCGCAGCGGCTCACCCAGACCCGGTCGGGCGCGCGGGGCGCCATCCTGCTCGACTCGGCCATCCCGCTCGGCGAGTTCGCGCCCGACTGGCCGGCCGGTGTCCCCGTGCAGATCCACGGCGGAGAGGCCGACGAGTACTTCATGGACGAAGGTGACGTCGATGCCGCCCGCGCCATCGTGGCGGCCGCCGAGGACGGTGAGCTCTTCACCTATGCCGGGTGCGGGCACCTCTTCGCCGACGCCAGCACCACGGCCTACGACCCCGAGGCCGCAGCCCTCGTGCAGCAGCGCGTCCTCGACTTCCTCGCCCGCCTCTGAGGGCTCAGGCCGGGGGTTTCACGCTGGGGGTTCAGGCTGGAGGGCCTCGCGCGTCAGGGAGTAGTAGATCTCGTCGGAGCGGGTGCCGTCCGGGTTGGGCAGACGGCCGCTGAGCCGGCCCTCGGCGCGGAAGCCCGCCTTGGCGGCCACCCGGCCCGAGGCCTCATTGCCCACCTTGTGGCCGAGCTCGAGGCGGGCGAGTCCCGTCTCCTCGAGCGCCCACCGCGACACGAGTCGCAGGGCCCGGGTCGTGAGGCCGCGACCCCGGAAGGCCGGGAGCACGCCGTAGCCGATGAGCCCGGTGCCGGGCGGGCCCATCCGCAGGACGCCGATGACGCCCGCACCCTCACCGGAGGCGACGTCGACGACGACGAACCGTGCCGCCCGCCCGCGGCGCCACTCGAGCGCGGCCGAGGCCGCCCGGCGTCGCGCCTCGTCGTCGGTCAGTGGCCGGCCCGCGAAGTCCCAGCGCAGCGACTCGTCGTTGTTGTGCTCGTCCCGCACCGTCTCCCAGTCGGCGGTGGTCATCGGCCGCAGCGTGACGACGCCGTCGGTCAGCGGCTCCGTCTGCGGGAAGGGGGTCGGGCCGGGGCCGGTCGGCGCGTCCGCGGGTGGCCGGAGTAGGTAGGTGTCCATGACCCAGCCGTGGCGCTCGCGGGCCTCCGCACGGACGCGGCGCACCTCGTCGACGACGTCGGCGAGCCGTCCGTGCACGAGCAGCTCGTCAGGCGTGCCGAGGTAGGCGCCCCACCAGAGCTCGAGGTCGGGGAACGCGCCCGCGAGCTCGGCGCACGCGAGGTGCCCGTCGAGCATGACGACGACGTCGCCGAGCGAGGGGTCGTACTCGTCGAGGAGCCGCCGACCCGTCGTGATGTGGATCGGCGCGCCGATGCGGTTGAGCGGGATGCGGTGGCGCGCGGCGAGCAGCTGCGGCGCGCTGATCCCGGCGATGACGTCGTGCGCGACGGTGACCCCCGCTGCCGCGTACCGCTGGACGAGGGCGTCGACGACGCGGATCGTCGAGTCGTAGAAGGCCGGGTCGCCCCACACGAGGAAGCCGACCGTGGTCTCGCCCTCGTCCAGCCCGTCGATGACGTCGGCGTACGCGTCCACCCGCGCCGCGTGCCAGTCGCGCACCCCGCGGTCGTATGCCGTCGCGTCGCGTCCGGCGTCCGGCCCCCGTCGCGGGTCGGTGACCTCGACGACGCGGTACGCGTGCTCGGAGGGGATGAGCGCGTCGCACACCGCCTGCCGGGCGGCGACGAGATCGGACTTCGCGTCGCCCTTGTCGGCGACGAGGAAGACGTCGACGGTGCCCAGGGCGCCGGCCGCCTCGCCGGTCACGTGGCCCGGGTCGCCCATGCCGATCCCGATGACCCGGATGCGCTCGATCATGCCGTGGCTCCCATCCGGGTGAAGGAGAGGAGGGCGTCGATGTCGACGTGCTCCTCGAGGGCGTCGGCCAAGGTGTCGAGCATCCGCTCGCGTCGCGCCGCGAAGCCCGGGGCGTCGTCGTGGGGCTGCCACCGTGACCCCGCCGCGAGGGCGACCTGCGCGAGCCAGGCTCGACGGAAGTCGTCGCTCTCGAAGGCGCCGTGCCACATGGTGCCCCACACCTGCTCGACGTTCCAGCCGTCGAGGAAGCCCTGCGCTGCAGGCGACTCCACGGTCGCAGGATGCCCGTCGGGCAGCCGTCGGGCGATGCCGTGGTGGATCTCGTAGGCCGTGTTGACGGCGTGGCGGCCCCACGACCCCGCGGGGCGCGCCAGCACCTTCGACTCGCCGAACTCGACCCGCACGGGCAGGTGCCCGAGCCCGGGCACGACCCCGACGCGGCCCTCGACGTCGTCCTCGATCTCGTGACCGAGCATCTGGTAGCCACCGCACACGCCGAGCACCGGACGTCCGGCGGCGACGCGTCGGCCGACGACCTCGGCGAGGCCGCGCTCGCGCAGCCACTCGAGATCGCTTGCCGTCGAACGGGATCCGGGCAGGACGAGCAGGTCGGCGGCCTCGGCGACGGTCGGGTCGATCGTCACGAGGACGTCGACGCCGGGCTCGGCAGCGAGCGCGTCGACGTCGGTGGCGTTCGAGATGCGGGGCAGCCGGATGACAGCCACCTTGAGCCGGTCGCGTGACGTGGCGGACAGGGCGGTCGAGGCCCGCCAGTGCCCGACCTCGAGGGTGTCCTCGCTGTCGAGCCACACGTCGAGCAGCCACGGGATGACGCCGTGGAACGGCACGCCCGTGCGGTCCGTGATCGCGTCCAGACCGGGCTCCAGCACGGACACGTCCCCGCGGAACTTGTTGATGACGAAGGACTTGAGCAGCGCGCGGTCGTCCTCGTCGAGCAGGGCCCACGTGCCGTAGAGCGAGGCGAGGATGCCGCCGCGGTCGATGTCACCGACGACGACGACCGGCAGGCCGAACTCGCGGGCCAGGCCCATGTTGACGTAGTCGCCCGAGCGGAGGTTGATCTCGGCGGGGGAGCCGGCGCCCTCGCAGACGACGAGCTCGAACGCGTCGGCGAGCTCGCGGTAGGCCGCGAACGCGGCGTCGGCCAGGTGGGCCCGCCCGGCGGCATACTGCCCCGCCTCGAGCGTCCCGGCGGGTTCGCCCCGCACGACGATGAAGGAGCGGCGGTCCGTGCCCGGCTTGAGCAGGACGGGATTCATCGCCGTGGTCGGCTCGACCCGCGCCGCGACGGCCTGGAGCCACTGCGCCCGGCCGATCTCGCCTCCGTCGAGGCAGACCATCGAGTTGTTCGACATGTTCTGCGCCTTGAACGGGGCGACCCGCACGCCACGGCGCACGAGGGCGCGGCACAGACCCGCGACGATGACGGACTTGCCGGCGTCGGACGACGTGCCGGCGACGAGGAGACCGGAGGGGTTGGGCGTGGGCACCCGACCATCCTGCCGGACGACCCCGCCGGACCCCGACGGGTCCTACGCTGCGGAGATGGCGGCGACCTTCGACCAGGCGAATATGTTCCAGCGCGGGCTCCGCCGGTTCTCGGCGAGCGCGCCGGGCTCGTGGTTCTTCAAGCGGGTCCTGCACCACCTGGACCTCCTCGGCCACCGCGTCGCACCGAGGCGCCGCGCTGTGAGCGCCGTGCTCGCCGGCATCCCGGTCGGCCTGCTCACGACCACGGGCGCGAGGTCGGGCGAGCCTCGCACCGTGCCGCTGCTCGCCGTGCCGCTCGACGACGGGTGGGGCCTCATCGCTTCGCGCTTCGGCTCCGAGCGGCCGCCCGCGTGGTACTTCAACCTCCGGGCCCACCCGCGTGCGACGTTCGAGGTCGATGGCGTCACGCACGCGGTGCGGGCCGTGCAGCTCGTGGGTCCGGACCGTGAGCGGGTGCGCTCCGCGGCGCTCGCGATCTACCCCGGGTACGCCGTCTATGAGGAGCGTGCGGGTGGCCGCGATCTCGGCTTCTTCGTGCTCCGCCCCGAGGACGCAGGACACCCCGAGCACGACTGAACGTGCCCGGGGTGCGGTCCTCTGCTCTGTCCACGCCCCGTGTGGTCAGGCCACTCGGGGCCCGCTGGTCACTCGGGGTCGCCGTCGGCGAGCAGGCGGTAGAGCTTGCGTCGGGTCTCGGTGAGGATCTCCGCCGCCTCCGCCCGCTGCTGGGAGGTGCCGGTCGTGACGACCTGCCACATCCCGCCCATGACCTGGCCGACGAGCGGCATGAGGTCGTTGGCGCCGCCGGAGGGCCGGGGAGCCTCCTCCTCGGACGACTCCTCGAAGGGACGCCAGGTGGCGGCCATCTCGTCGGCGTTCTCCTCGACGTAGGCGCGACCCGCGTCGGTGAGGCGCAGCAGTCGCCGGCCCTCGACGTCGCGGCCCTCGACGAGGCCTTCGTCCTCGAGCTGCTGGACGGTCGGGTAGACCGAGCCGGGGCTCGGCTTCCACGCGCCGTTCGTGCGCTCGGAGATCTGCTGGATGAGCTGGTAGCCGTTCATCTCGTCGCCCGCGAGGACGTCGAGGATGGCGGCGCGGACGTCGCCGCGTCGGGCGCGGGGTCCGCGGCGTCCGCCGAACTCGGAGCCGAAGCCGGGTCCGCCGAAGTGGCGGACGAGGTCAGCGACCCACGGGGGCGGGCCGGGGCGGCCACGGCCGCCGGGGCCGGGTCCTCCGGGACCGCCCCAGGGACCACGGCCGGGTCCGAAGCCGGGGCCGTTGCCCTGGCCTCCCCAGCCGCCGCCCCAGTTGCCGTCCCAGCCGGACTCGCGTCGATGGTGGTGGTGTCCGTGCATGGTGGTTCTCCTTCTACGAACGCGACTCACGAACAGTCGCGATAGGTCGACGATATATCGCGACTGTTCGTCGTGCAAGCATCTGTCCGAGACCTGCGCGAGTGGGTACGGGCGAGGCGGGTGCAGGAGCGCCCGCAGCGCGGCCCCCCGGCTTCCGCCGTATCCAGGCCTCTACGGCATCCGCTAGATGTCTGGATACGGACGAATCAGCAGGTCAGCGCCACGGGAAAAACTCGCACCTCATTGAGGTACGGCGCTGGTTTCGTTAGCGTTCAACGACGGGGGCATGCGAATCGCCCGTGAGGAGGACTTGACGTGGCGAGCACACAGGGGAGCGGCTCGGCGTCCCACACCGATGTGGACGCCCGACGAGCCAACGCGATCGCGAGGAGATCCATGAGCAACGTCCCGGCCGTTCCGCTGGGCGAGAAGCGCACGGTCCGCATCCAGTGGGCGCCGTCCGCGGCTCCTCGGATCCGCAAGGAGCTCGTCGAGGACCTCCTGGCCCGCGAGGTCTCGCCGGAGGTCATCGACGAGGCCGAGATCGTCGTCAGCGAGCTCGTCGCCAACGCCATCCGCCACGCAAAACCCCTCTCCGACGGTGCGATCCGCATCCACTGGAAGGTCAAGAACAACGTCGTCGAGGTCGAGGTCTCCGACGGCGGGGGTCCGACCGTCCCGCGCCCCGCCCCGCCGACCATGTGGGCTCCTGGCGGCCGGGGTCTGCGCATCGTCCGCTCCCTCGCCCACGAGTGGGGAGTCATCGAGGAGGCCCACGGCCGCACGGTCTGGGCCTCGCTCGGCGGTCCCTCGCGCCGCCGCTCGCACTGAGCCGAGAGCAGTCCGCGCCGTGTCCCTTCCCGACCCGGCGCTCGTCGTCCTCGTCGGGGCCTCCGGCTCGGGCAAGTCGACGTGGGCAGCCTCGCGCTACCGCGTTGCCGAGGTCGTCTCGTCCGACGCGCTGCGCGCCGTCGTCGGCAGCGGTGAGCACGACCTCGACGCGTCGACCGATGCCTTCGCGCTGCTCGAGCAGGTCGTCGCCGCCCGCCTCGGTCGCCGCCTGACGACCGTCATCGACACGCTCGGCACCGACGCCACCCGGCGCCGCGCCTGGCGGGACGCCGCTCGGGCCGTGGGACTCCCGACCGTCGCCGTCGCCCTCGACACGCCTGCGGGCGTATGCCGTTCGCGCAACGCGGCCCGCGACCGCCCGGTCCCGGCCCGCGTCCTCACGAGCCAGCTCGCGTCGGTCGCGGCCACGGTCGACCTGCTCGAGGCCGAGGGTTGGCAGGTCGTCCGCGTCGCACCGGACCACGAGCTGATCGAGCCGGGCGGAGGGGTCGACGCCGCGGCGGCCACACCCGGCCAGCGGTCGACGTCGCCCGTCGAATCGACGAGTCTGCGCGGCGTCGTGCTGCAGCTCTCGCGCTTCCCGGCCGAGGGTGACCTGCTCGCCTGGCTCCGCGAGATGGCCGCCGCCGCCGAGGAGGCCGGGCTCGCTGGCCTCGCCCTCATGGACCACCTCATCCAGATCCCGCAGGTCGGCCGGGCGTGGGACCCGATCCCGGAGCCGTGGGTGACCCTCGGCGCCCTCGCCGCCTCGACGACCCGTCTCCAGCTCGGCACCCTCGTCACGCCGGTGACCTTCCGGGCCCCGGGCGTCACTGCCAAGGCCGCGGCGACGCTGTCGGCGCTGACGGGCGGGAGGGCGTTCGTCGGTGTCGGCGCGGGCTGGTGGGAACGCGAGCATGCGGCATACGGTCTCGGGTTCCCTTCTGCGCGAGCGCGACTCGACGCCCTGGAAGTGGGCATCGAGACGATGAAGGCCCTCTGGGCTCCCGGCACGAAGCCGTATGCCGGACAGCGGGTCTCGCTGCCCGAGACGACGTCCTACCCTCGGCCGGTCGGCGAGATCCCGGTCATCGTGGGCGGTGGCGGCGACCGGACGCTCCGCATCGCGGCCCGGCTCGGCGACGGCTGCAACGTGCCCTCCGACGAGGTCGGTCTCGCCAAGATGGTGCGCTACCTCGCGCTCGTGGGGCAGGCTGGTCGGGACCCAAGATCGGTGCACGCGACGGTGCTCGACCTCCCGCTCGTCGGTCGGGACCGAGACGACGTCTGGGCCCGTGTCGAGCGACACCGTGGTCGCGCGGCCGCAGCGACCTTCGCCGCGCGGCACCACGCGGGCACCGCGACGGAGCACGCGACCCGTCTCGCGGGGCTTGCCGACCTCGGGGTCACCACCGCCTTCGTCGCACCGGTGGGGCTCGACGGGCCGGACGACGTGCGGGCTCTCGCCCCGCTCGCGACCGCGTTCGGCTGACCGGGCCCCGGCCACTAGGGTGGCGCGCATGGGTAAGGCATCACGTCGACCGCGCAGCGAGCGCGCAGACCGTTCCGCACGTCCGCTTCCGGCCCCGTTCGTGGCCCGCCCCTTCGAGGGCCTGCCCAACGAGACCGACTGGGTCGCGATGCGCGAGATCGTCCCGGCCGCGACCGCCACGGTGCGCTTCGCGAAGGGCAAGGCGCCCGAGGACGCGCCCGACGAGGTGACGATCGCGACGGTGCTCCCCCTGGCGTGGCCGGGCCTGCACCGCGAGAACGGCGAGGTGCTCGTCGGCATCCAGTCCGGCAACGCGAGCGGCGACACGAGCCGCGACATCGCCCAGGCGATCGCCCTCGCGTCGGTCGCCGAGGCCGGGTCGCCCGTGACGACGCTGCCCGTGTCGATGGCCGACACCCCGCGCCTGCAGGACATCCTCGACACCGACGCGGCCTTCGAGATGGAGCTGCACGAGGGCTTCGACTTCTGGGTCGCCGACGCCGACCTCGACGCCGACGGCAAGGAGTCGCTCGACCGCGCCAACGAGTCGGCCATCCCGACCGTCAAGCTCGACGCCGCGCCGTCCGCCTTCTGGTGCCGCATCGGCGAGCGCACCTACGTCCGCTGGGTGCTGCCCTTCGACGAGGACACCGCGACCGGCGCCCTGGCGCGCCTGCACGCCGCCGGCGAGAGCCACCTCGGCGAGGACGGCCGCCTGCTCGGCTGCTTCCGCTCGAGCGGGCTACTCATCCCGGTGTGGGAGGTCGACCCCGCCTCGACCGCCGCCGACTTCGAGGACGCCGTCGCGGCCATGAGGACGAAGATCGACGCGGGGGCCGCCTCGACCGAGCCGCTCACCGCGGCCGAGCGCGGCGCCAAGGCCGGCCTCACCAACCGCCAGGTCACCCTCCGCTGAGTGGACGCCCGACGATGACGACTCCGCCGCCGTCCGTCGCCGTCGTCATCCCGGCCAAGGACGAGTCGGTACGGATCGCCGAGACGATCCGTGGCGTGCGCACCATCCCCGGGGTCTCGGCGGTCGTCGTCGTCGACGACGGGTCGACCGACGGCACCGCCGTCATCGCGGCCCGCGAGGGCGCCGAGGTCGTGCGCCACGTGCGCAACCACGGCAAGGCCGACGCGATGATGAGCGGCCTCGGTCGCGTGTCGGGGCTGCGTCGCGTCGGCCGTCTCGACGCCGGCACGTCGGTCCTCTTCGTCGACGCCGACCTCGAGGCGTCGGCCCAGGCCGTGGGCGCCCTCGTCGGCCCCGTCTCGCGCGGCGAGGCCGACCTCACGATCGCCACCCTCCCCGAGCAGCAGGGCAGCGCCGGCGGGCACGGCCTCGTCGTCGGCCTCGCCCGCCGCGGGATCGAGGAACTGACCGGCTGGTCGCCCGTGCAGCCGCTGTCGGGCATGCGCTGCCTCTCGCCGGCCGCGATCGCCGCGGCGACACCCTTCGCCCGCGGATGGGGCGTCGAGGTCGGCATGACCGTCGACGTGCTCGACGCCGGCCTGACCATCCTCGAGGTGCCGTGCGACCTCCAGCACCGGGTCACCGGCACCGACTGGCGCTCGCAGGTGCACCGGGCCGCGCAGTACCGCGACGTCGCGCTCGCGCTCGGCGTCCGTCGGCTGCGTCGCCGCCTCGGCCCCGGCTGACGACCACCACCCCGGCCGCCTGAGTGCCTGCGCGGCGCGCGACTGCCCCGCGACGTCACGACCGGCACGGCATACCTCGTCGGTCGTATACACCGAGAGCAGTCGGCCTGACGGAGGGCACCCGTCCGCGGCTCAGGGGCGCGCATCCTCCCGGGCGGCGTAGAGGTCGCTGCGCGTCAGCACCGAACGGGTCGTGACGACGTCCTCGACGAGGGTGATCCGCCGCCCGGCCACGTCGGCCCCCTCGGCGAGCCGGCGTGTGCCGCTCGTCAGATGTGGTGGCGGTCGCGGCGTCTGCGCACGGGGGCGTTGCGCGCCTCGATGGACAGGAAGTGCATGACCGCCGACACGACGAGCGGCACGGTGAAGATCGCCGCGACGGGTGGGATCGCGGCGCCCGAGTCGTTGGTGAGGAAGCCGATGACGGCCATGACGATGACCGAGAGCAGGCCGCGTCGCATGAGCGGGGCCTCCTCGAGCAGGCGGCGGAGCGGCTCGGTGCCGAGGATGCCGGGGCGCAGCACGATCATGACGACGACCACCAGGAGTGCGACGACGACGAGGAGCAGCACCGGCAGGTGCACGGCGAGGGAGACGTTGGCCCACAGCTTGCGCGACATGACGTCCCAGGCACCGCCGTCGATGACGGTCTGGAGGAAGCGCCCCGGGTGCGAGCGTTCCGACTCCGGCCGGCGCCAGTCGAGGTAGCAGACGAGCCCGACGACGAGGCCCGCGACGACCAGGACGAGCGACACGTTGCGCACCGACGTGCGCCAGCCCATGACGCCCATGAGGAGGAAGCCGAGGGCCGGCACGAGCGCGATCGGCCCACCGAAGTCGGCACCCCAGGCGGGGAGCACGTCGACGGCCAGCGCCACGCCCCCGATGACGACGACCGCGAAGACCGCGAGCCTCGGGGAGTCGCGCCGCACGAGCGCGTGCGCGATGGCGGCGCACAGCAGCAGGACGGCGGCGGCATACAACGCGAAGGCGACGTTGCCCATGCCGTAGAAGCGGCCTCCGACGAGCGGCTGGAGTCCGAAGATCGACGAGATCTGCAGGTGTGAACCCGTCAGCAGGTCGATGCCGATGACGCCCGCCGTGATGGCAGACATCGCGGCCAGCGGGCCGAGGGCGGAGCTGCTCCACGGGCCCTGCAGGCACGCGAGGGTCAGTACGGAGCTGATCGCGAGCACGAGGACGAGGAGCACCGCCACGAGCACGACGGTGTTCGTCGACCACCGCCACCACGGGACGAGGTTGGCGAGGAAGGTCGCGGCGGGCATCGCGGCCGAGACGAGCCCGACGAGGCGCACGAGGCGCAGCACCCGCGCGCGGGTGAAGCGGCGGTTCCACGGGCGGGCCCGGCGCATGACGAGCCACAGCACGAGCATCGCCAGGGCCGTGCCCACGAGCCAGATGAGCAGGAACGGCGCGACGACGTCGTGCATCGCGTCGGCCTTGGTGTCGATGTCGGTGAGCACCGTCAGCTTGGCCGCGGCTGTCGACTCGCTGTTGTTGGCCGACGGCACGACGCTGAGCGCCCGGCCGCCGATGGCGGCCTGCGGCTCCACGCCGCCGCGCTGGAGGATCGTGGCCGTGATGTCGGAGAGCTGTGCGATG
This sequence comes from Terracoccus sp. 273MFTsu3.1, assembly GCF_000383675.1. Taxonomy (GTDB): domain Bacteria; phylum Actinomycetota; class Actinomycetes; order Actinomycetales; family Dermatophilaceae; genus Terrabacter. The sequence goes on from NZ_KB911822.1 coordinate 195,779, forward strand.
CCGACCATGCGCGTCGAGGCCGACGCGAGCAGCCCCGGGGCGTAGTGCGGTCCGCTCGCCGTGAGCAGCCGCAGACGCTCCTGCTGGTCACGGTCGGCCAGGCCGGCGACGACGAGGTCGGCACCGTTGGGCATGGCGTCCATGACGAGCTCGATGCGCCGCTCGATGCCGTTGATCTTCTCGAGGTGCCGCGTCGGGTCGGGGTCGGTCGAGCTGATGCCACCGACGTCGACGATGCTGACCGGGCACTGCGCCAGGTCGGACACGAGGGTCGTCGCCTGGAAGGGGGAGTACTTCGCGACCTTGCCGTCGGACGTCGCGGCGGCGAGGCCGGCGCCCGGGCCGACGGCCTGGATGCACGTCTTGGCCGCCGCGAAGCTGTCGCCGAGCAGTCCCAGCTGGGCCCGGAACTCCGCCTCGCGCGACGCCGTCGCGAGGGCGTCGAAACCGATGACGCGGTAGCCGGTCGTCGCGTCACCCGCGACGGGCGGCAGCGGCGTGCACTGCGGCCGGGACTCGGTCGTGTCCGGCCCGGCTGCCTCGCCGGCCGAGACCGTGGCCCAGCCGTCGGTCGGACAGGTCGTCAGCCGCAGGCTCTTGACCGACACCGACGCGGCCGAGCCGTCACGGAGCAGGCCCCAGAGGATGGGGGTGTCCTCGGCCGAGACGTCGTCCCATGAGAGGCCGCCGAGCCCCACGACGACGAGCGACTCGCCCGGTTTCGGCTGCGAGGTGGGCGGCACGGGGACGGTGGTGCGGTTGACGTACGCGAGCGTGAGCGCAGCCACCATCACCAGGAGCAGGACGACGAGCGTCTTGACGGGGTGGCGGCGGATCACGGGGGACAGACTACAAACCGAGCCTGTCCGCGGAGGGCGAGGTCACGGGCTGGAATCGAAGGGCTCCGGACGACCGGCGCGGCTACCCTTGCCGATCGTGGACGCCTCGACGCTGACGACCCTGGCCATCGCCGCCGTCGCCGTCGCGCTGCTCGCCCTCGCGCTCGCCGTCGGGGCCCAGCTGCGGCTCTCCAGGGTCCGGCGCGACTTCGCCGCCCTGGACGACGACGGCCAGACCGACATCGCACGCGTGGCCGCCACCCAGAACCACCGCATCGACCGGCTCACGGCCGAGCTGACCCGCCTGCGCGAGCAGGTGACGAGCGCCGAGGACGACGTGCGCCAGAGCCTGCGCAACGTCGCCGTCGTGCGGTACGACGCCTTCGGTGACATGGGCGGGCGGCTCTCCTTCTCGGCCGCCATCGTCGACGACTTCGGGGACGGCATCGTCATCAGCTCGATCCACGCCCGCGGCGAGTCCCGCACGTATGCCAAGGGCATCGTCGGCGGGAAGTCGAGCATCACCCTGACCCCCGAGGAGCAGCAGGCGCTCGCCTCGGCGACCCGCCTGCCCGACCGGACGAAGGACGCGTCGTGACGCCACCGCCCCGCACCCCGGACCAGCTGCACCGCTTCGGCTACCTCGGACCGCGCGGCACGTTCACCCAGATGGCGCTCGACGCCTGGGACGCCGCCGAGGGCCGCGACCACCTGCCGTTCGGCTCGGTCGACGCTGCGCTCTCGGCGCTGCGGGCCGGTGACATCGACGCCGCGATGGTCCCGATCGAGAACTCCGTCGAGGGCGGCGTCTCGGCGACCCTCGACTCGCTCGCGACGGGCGAGCCTCTCGTCGTCATCGGCGAGGTGCTCGTCCCCATCACCTTCGTCCTCTGCGCCCGGCCGGGTGTGCCGCTCGACGCGGTCCGCACGGTCGGCACCCACTCGCACGCCTGGGCCCAGGTGCGCGGCTGGATGGGGCAGCACCTCCCCGAGGCGGAGTACGTCCCGACGCTGTCGACGGCCGCGAGCGCCGCCGCGCTCGGGCAGCCGGGCGACGTCATGTTCGACGCCGGTGTCTGCGCGCCCGTCGCGGCCCGCAACGAGGGGCTCACGATCCTGGCCGAGGACATCGGCGACAACGCGTCCGCCGTGACGCGCTTCGTCCTCGTCGCGCGACCGGGCACGCTGCCCGAGCCCACGGGCGCCGACAAGACGACGGTCGTGCTCTTCCAGCGCGACGACCACGCCGGCGGCCTGCTCGAGCTGCTGGAGCAGTTCGCGGTCCGCGGCGTCAACATGACCCGCCTCGAGTCGCGGCCCACGGGCGAGGCCATGGGCTCGTACTGCTTCTCCATCGACTTCGAGGGCCACGTCCTCGACGCGCGCGTCGGCGAGACCCTCATGGGCCTGCGGCGGGTGTGCGCCGAGGTGCGGTTCCTCGGGTCCTACCCGCGCGCCGACGGCGGTCGCCCCGACGCGCGGCCCGGCACGTCCGACGACGACTTCGACCGTGCGAGGACCTGGCTCGACGACCTGCGCGCCTGACCGGCCTCCTCGGGCGGTGCGGCCGGTTCGGCGTCAGCCGATCGTCGCGCCCATCTTGAGCAGGAAGAGCGTCTCGTCGCCCACGACGCCGTCGTCCCCGATGCGGTTGGCCTCCTGGAAGCGCTTGACGACCTTCTTCGTCTCGGCCCCGAAGTCGCCGTCGACGGTGATCCTGCCGCCCGCGGCCCGCAGCGCCCGCTGGAGCGTCACGACGTCGGCGCCCTTCGAGCCGACCTTCAGCGTGCCGTCCCCGAGGGAGCGCGAGATGACCAGCACCCACATGCCGGCGTCGATGCGGCCCGGCTTGGGCGCCGGCCCCTCGAAGGTCGACTCGACCTTGGTCACCGCTGCGCGGGTCTGGGCTCCGTAGACGCCGTCGACCGCGACCGGGCCGTAGTCGGCGTCGTTGAGGAAGCACTGGAGCGCCCGCACCGCCGGTGCCTTCGCGCCGGGCTCGAGCACGGGGTATGCCGGCAGGGTCCGCTCGCAGGCGCCCGCGACGCTGCCCGGGTCGGTCGGCGTCGGAGCCGGTGTCGTCGGCGTCGTCGCCGTCGCGCTGGGCGTGGCGGATGGGCGCGGGGTGGGCTTCGTCGGGGTGAGCGGGTCGGCTGTCACCGTCGGGATCGGCTCGGTGGACCCGGGCTGGACGGTCCCCGTCGCCGTGGCCGTCACCGTGGGCGACTCGACGGCGGACGTCGTCTGCGGCGTCGTGCCGCTGCAGGCCGCGAGCGCCAGGCCGAGCACGACCATCGTTGCCGCGGAGGCGAACCCGCCCCGCCGACCGTGATTGTTCCGAACGCCTGACATGCCCTGCACCCTGACTCCCCTGAGCTCACGTCGTGCGGTCCCTGACGTCCGCACACGTTCGAGAAGTATGCGCCGCCGGGAGGGAGCGCGCGAGCCCGACGCGCGGCGACGGCATACGTGGGCCGTGCCCGTCCGAGGCGTCCATGCTGAGGCAGGGGAGGGGGCGCCGGTGCTGCCAGGCCCGGCGCCCCACGGACGGGACCGCCCCCTGGAAGTCCCGAACCCCTGTGCAGGTCACCGGGCCAGCTGCCCCTCCGCAGCGCCCCGTTGCAGCCCGGTGACCGTTCCCCCTGACCTCCCAGAGTCGTCCCGTACGGGCTTGATACGTCTCCGGACGAAAAAGTTCGGAAGGCCCGATGTATCAGGAAACCGAGTACGGACACTCAGTCGGGTGTAAGGGTCTTTCCAACACCATCCGCCCCTCAGGAGGTTGTCGATGTCAGAGTCGGGTCCCGACGCCCCACAGGGAGCGACCGGCGAGAACGCGACCGGTGGCGCCCGCCGCCCCGAACGTCCGCCCGTCCGCGCCCTCGACCCGGCCACGGCGATGCGCCTGACCGACGGTCGCCCGCCGCTTCCCGCCCTCTACCTCGCCGACCGCCTCCTCGTGCGCAACGAGGGTGGCAGGACCCGTGGCCTCGACGACCTCGGTGAGGCGCTCGCGAAGCTCGACCTCGACTACACGGTGACGCCGCGGCAGGACGGCGGCACCCGCGACCTCGACCAGCCCGGATGGGGCACGAGCATCACGATCCGGCCGACCCGGTCGCCCATCGAGCCCGTCGACGCGTGGAGCGTGCTCCAGCGGCTCCGCCAGGAGAACGAACCGATCGCCGAACGCCTGAGCCTCGAGCACGTGCTGCGCCCGGCCGACGGCTACTGGGGCGGCGTCGGAGGCTACTGGGGTGGCGTGGGCGGTTACTGGGGTGGCGTCGGGGGCTACTGGGGTGGCGTGGGTGGCTACTGGGGCGGTGTGTCGAACGCCGTCCAGGAGTATGCCGTCCCCGGACGCGGCGGCCGGATGCCGGTCGCGCTCGCACTGCCCGACCCGCGCCTGAGGGCGCGGACGCTCGAACGCAGCCCCGTCGTGGTCGTGCCCGACACAGCCATCGCCGGGCACCCGTGGTTCAAGGACGACTCCGGCATCGTGCGGCTCGAGCTCAAGGAGGGCCGACTCGTCCCGCTGCTCACCGGACCCCCGGTCGATCCTCCGATCTCCGTCCCTGCACCTGCCGAGCCGGTCGGGCTGCTCCAGGGGCATGCGACCTTCATCGCGGGCCTGCTCCGGCAGGGCTGCCCCGAGGCCACGATCGTCTCGATCCCCGTCATGGGCGACGACGGCGTCGTCGACGAGAGCTACCTGCTCGACGTGCTCCAGGCACTGCTCGACCGGCACGTGCACGGTCAGCAGCACGACGCGTCGGAGGTCGTCGACGTGCTCAACCTGTCGATGGGCTACTACGCCGAGGACCGCACGTACACCTCCGGCCCGGTCGCCGACCTGCTCGACCGGTTCGCCGAGCACGGTGTCCTCGTCGTCGCGGGCGTCGGCAACGACGGCACCGACGCTCCCTTCGTGCCCGCGGCGCTCGCCGCCGAGCCGCCCGCGCGGATCACGGCCAAGTCGGTGCCTCCGCTCGCGAGCGTCGGGGCGAGCAATCCCGACGGCGTCACCGTCGCCCTCTTCTCCAACAACCTGCCCGTCGTCAGCGCGGTGCGCGCCGGAGTCTCGGTCGTCAGCACCCTGCCGCTCACCAACGGCATGGGCCAGCCGTCGTCGCAGGTCTCGGCCGACGGCACGGTGCGCTGCACGGTCGACCCCGACGACTACACCGGTGGCTTCGGCGTCTGGAGCGGCACGTCCTTCTCCACCCCGGTCTTCGCGGCAGAGCTCGCGGCGGCCCTCATCGACGAGGGCGGCCTGACCGACGTCTCGTCGCCCGTGATGCGCAAGCGCGCCATCCGCGCGCTGCGCTCCTGCATCGGAAGGGCGCGATCATGACGCCGACCCCCACCGCCCCCGACGGACTCGGGACCCTCGCCGGCAAGGCGTTCGCCGCCTACCGCGCGGGGGAGCGCGAGCGGCTCTCCGAGCTCGTCGACCTCGTGACCCCGGTCCTCTGGAACGCCGCGCGTTCCCAGGGCGGGGCGCCGGCGACGTGCGAGGACGCCATCCAGACGGCGTTCCTCCAGCTCGTCGACCGGGCCGACTCGATCAACGAGCCGGCCGCGGTGCTCGGCTGGCTCGTCGTCGTCGTCAAGCGCGAGGTCTGGCGGCTGGCCCGCGGCGCCCGCCGCGAGTTCGGTGTCGAGGAGGTGCCGGAGGCCCCGGCGCAGCAGCTCGACCCGGAGGCGCAGTCGATCCTCTCCGAGCGCCAGCGCGTGCTGTGGAAGCACGTCTCGACCCTCTCACCGCGGTGCCAGGAGCTGCTCCGGGTCATCGCCTTCGCCGACCGCCCCGACTACGCCGCCATCGCGGAGTCGCTGGGGATGCCGGTCGGCAGCATCGGCCCGACCCGTGGCCGCTGCCTCCAGAAGCTGAGGACGACCCTCGGCACCGACCCCGGATGGGCGGTCTGACATGACATCTCACACTGACGCCATCGATGCCCGCGACATCGCCAACCTGCACCACGTGCGTGACCTCTTCGGGCACGCCGACCCCGTCCCGAGCGACCTCGCCGAGCGGATCAAGTTCGCGATCACGGTCCACGCCCTGCACGCCGAGGTCGCCGAGCTCATGGACTCGGCCCTGCTGACGACGCGGGGCGCCGACGCCAAGGTCGAGCCGACACCGACCGACTCGGTGACCTTCACGGCCGCCTCGGTGAGTCTCATGGTCTCGTCCGGCCCCGCGGACTCCGACGACACGGACGACGCCGACGACCGTGTGCGCGTCGACGGCTGGGTCACGACACCGGGTGCGCAGATCGAAGCCGTGACGACCGAAGGCAGCTCGACGGTGATTTCGGATGCGAACGGGCGCTTCGTTCTGGATGATCTACCCCATGGGCCGGTGCACTTCGTCGTCACCGACCCGGGCAACGCGGACATGCGACCGGTCATCACCCCCACCATCCAGATCTGACGATCCGGACTGACGTGGTGACCGGCCCCTGAGGAGAGGCCGGGCGGGAGCCATCGATCTGCTCGAGAGTGCACGCACGCTGCGCGAGCAGGGTGCCGCGGACAACATGGCCGGCAGGCCGGTCGACGCGGCGCGCTCGCTGACGGCGGCTCTCGACGAGATCGAGCGCGTGGCGGGCGCCGCGCCCTCGCGGGACCGGCTCGAGCTGCGGTGCAAGACGCTCGTCACGCTCGCCCTGACGGAGTTCATGCTGTCGGGGGTGGAGGCCGCCCTGGCCCGGCTCTCCGAGGCCGAGGTGCTCGTCGAGGAGCTCGGCGACGACGCGCTCCGGGCGCGGCTCGACTACCAGCGCGCCAACATCCACGGCCGCGTCGGTGACCTCGCCTCGGCGTGGGACGGGCTCGAGGGGGCGGTGCGCCGCCTCGACGCCTTCACCGAGCGCGAGCAGTGCTCGGTGCACCTGAGCCGCGGCATGCTCGCCTTCGAGCTGCTCCGGCCGCAGGAGGCGCTCGAGTCCTTCGCCGAGGCGGCGCGCCTCGCGCACGACCTCGGTGGCGTGGCCCAGGAGTTCATGGCCCGCCACAACGAGGGGTATGCCGCCTACCTCCTCGGTGACATCCCGCGGTCGCTCGCCGGCATGGCGCTCGCCGAGGAGCTCGAGTCCGACGTCTTCACCGGCCCCGCGCGCCTCGACCGCGCCCAGGTGCTGCTCGAGGCGGGGCTCGTCAAGGAGGCCGTCGAGGCGCTGCACGGTGGCCTCGACGCGCTGGAGGGCGAGGGCCACGACCAGATGCGGGCCGAGTTCGAGCTCGCCCTGGCACGCGCCCACCGGCTCCTCGGCCACCTCGACCTGGCAGCCTCGGCCGCGGCATCGGCTCGCGAGACGTACGCCCGCATCGGGGCCACCGCGTGGGCGGCCAAGGCGATGCTCGTCGGGCTGCTCGTCGAGCTGGACCGCCAGCGGCGCACCCGCCGTGGTCGCGAGCGGGACGGGCAGCCGGACGGGCTGCCGGACGGGCCCGTGGGTGGCGCGGATGCCACGGTGGCGCTTGCCGCGGCGGCAGCCGCGACCGCCGACGAGCTGACCGACACGGCGACCGAGTTGGGCGACTCCGAGCTCGCCGACAGCGCGCGCGTCGTCGCCGCGCAGGCGCTGCTGCTCGCCGGTGACCCGGCGGGGGCCAACACGAGGCTGCTCAGCCTCGAGCGGGTCTCGACCGGATCGCTCTCCGACGAGCTCGACGCCGCGGTCGTCACCGCGATGACGCTCGTCGCGACCGGTGACCTGGCGCCCGCCCGACGCATCCTCGCTCGGGCCTCCCGTCGCCTCGCGGCCGGTCAGGAGGGCAGTGCCAGCCTCGACCTGCGCACGGCCCGTGCGGTCCACGGGGCCCGGCTCTCCGAGCTCGACCTCGAGCTCGCGGTGCCGCGGGGCAGCGGCGCGGTGCTCGAGGCCCTCGAGCGGTGGCGCAGCGCGACCGACCGTCTGCCGTCGCTCGGACGACCGGACGACGAGCAGCTCGCGCGGCTCACCGAGCAGCTGCGCGCCGTCCGGGGCCACCTGCGCGGCGAGGGCGACCCGGAGCAGGCACGGGAGCTGCACGACCACGCGTCGCGCCTCGAGCGCCAGATCCGCGACCGCGACTGGGCCCTGAGCCGCAGCGGCGGTGCCTCCCGCGCGGTGCCCGTGCGCGTCCGGGAGGCCCGTGAGCACCTGGGCCGCGTCGACCGCGACCTCGTGTGGTTCTTCCGGCATCGTGGCCGCATCGGCGCGGTCGGGGTCGTCGGCGGCCGTGCGACGCTGCGTGACCTCATGCCGGCCGACCGTGCCGCCGAGCTCGCGCAACGCATCCGCGTCGACCTGCGGGCCGCGGCGACGCACCACCTCGGTCCGCTCGCCGGTGCCGTCTGGTCGTCGCTGCGTGCGAGTGCCACCGAGCTGGACGACGGACTGCTCCGGCCGTGGCGCACCGACCGCGGCCTCGTCGTCGTGACGTGCCCCGAGCTGTCGGCTCTCCCGTGGGCGCTCCTGCCGTCGATGACGGGACGGCCGTTCACGGTCGCCCTGTCGCTGACGTCGTTCACCCGTCGGGCCTCGTCGCGTGACGAGGCCCCCGGCCCGGCACCGGTCCACGTCAGCGTCGGCCCGTCGGTGCCCCGCGCGTCGGGTGAGGGTCGCGCCATCGTCGGCACGTGGGGCGACATCGCCAGCCTCGCCGAGCCGTCACGGCGAGCCGAGCTCGTCGGGGCGCTCGCCCGCCCGGGTGTCGTGCACGTCGCCGCCCACGGCACCCACCAGGTCGAGTCACCGCTCTTCTCCTCGCTCGTGCTGCACGACGGACCCGTCTTCGCGCACGAGCTGCAGCCCACCGGCGTGCGCGCCGACCACGTCGTGCTGTCGGCGTGCGAGGTCGGGCTCACCTCACCCCGCCCCGGTCACGAGTCCCTCGGCCTCGCCCTGTCGCTGCTCTCGCTCGGGGCGCGCTCGGTCGTCGCGGCCGTGGCGCCGGTGCCCGACGACGTCGCAGCGACGACGATGACGCGCCACCACGAGCTGCTCGCCTCCGGCGTCCCGAGCGACGAGGCCCTGGCCCGCTCGGTCGCCGAGACGGACGACGTCGCGGCCGCCTTCCTCAACCTCGGCGGCCAGCACCGCCCCTGACCCCGCCACCGATTTCCCGCCGAACGCCGCGTTCGGTCCGGGCTGGGCGCGTCAGGCGGCCTTGCGGCGCGCCCTGACCTCGCGACGCTTGCGCAGCGCCATGGCGAGGGCGATCTTGCGGGCGTCGATCGACAGCTCGCGGAGCATGCCGGAGATCGGGTTGGTGTAGCCGGTGAACCACAGACCCTTCGCGCCCCGGGCGGTCCGTCCGCCCCGTTCGACCGGCCGGCCCTTCGCGTCGAGCACCCCGAGGTGCCCGATGAGGGGCTCGAGCCCTTGGCTGTAGCCGGTCGCCAGCACGACGAGGTCGGGCGTCAGGCGCGTGCCGTCGGCGAGCACGACGGTGTCGCCGTCGAACTCGCGCAGCGCGGCCACCGGCTCGACGGCGCCCCGCTGGATCGCGTCGATGATGCCGACGTCCTGCACCGGGATCGCGTTGTCGCGCTCGACCCGGGTCAGCAGGCCGGTGTCGGGACGCGGCAGCCCCTGCGCCGACAGGTCAGGGGTCTGCAGGCGACCGACGATCGGCGCCACCTTGTCGACGAAGGCCGTGGGCAGGTGCCGCACGGCGATGCCGGTGTACTGCGCGGCATACGGCCCCGTGTTGCGGCGCAGGATGTGCGGCACCGTGCGCACGGCCAGGCGCACGCACGCGGCACCGTGCTCGACGAGGTCGACGGCGAGCTCGGTGCCGGTGTTGCCCGTGCCCACGACGAGGACGTCCTTGCCGGCGTGGGCCGACCCGTTGCGGTAGTCCCGCGCCAGCACGACCTCACCGGAATAGCCCTGCAGGCCGGGCACGTCCGGCTCGCGAGCCGTGTGGTTGAAGCCCGTGGCCACGACGGCGTACGGCGCCGTGAGGGTCGTCCCGTCCGCGAGCGTGAGCGTCCACGACTCACCGTCCGCGGATCGGTCGACCCGGTTCACCTCGGTGCCGAGGCGCACGTCGAGCCGGTGGTGGGCGGCATACAGCTCGAGGTAGCGCACGACGTCGTCGCGCGCGACCCAGCGGCCCATCTCCTTCGGGATCGGGAAGCCCGGAAGGCCGGAGAGCTCACGCGGTGTGTGCAGGTGCAGCCGGTCGTAGTGGCTGCGCCACGACGTGCCGACGCCGGTGCTCCGCTCGAGGACGACGCCGTGCAGGCCACGGGCCTTGAGGGCGGCGGCGACGGCCAGACCGCCCGGGCCGGCACCGATGATGTACGCGTCGACCGGGACGCTGCGCTGGGTCACCGGCCCAACGTAGCCGCCCACCCTCGACAGTTCTCGGCAAACCCTGCCCCGATCCGAACGGTGGGCAGCATGCTGGAGCGGTGACCCCTCAGTCGGGTCCGACTCCTCCCGAGGAGTCGGGCGCCGCCCCGAACATGTTCACGCGGGAGCGGATCGGCGAGGGCGGCGCTGCCCGCGTCGCGACCCTCGTCGCGCTCCTCGACGCGCAGGAGCAGCAGCCCGCGGTCCGGCGCCTGCGGGCGTGGGCGTTCGAGGCGCTGGCGCCGGAGCCGGGTGAGTCGGTCGTCGACGTCGGGGCAGGGCTCGGCACGGAGCTGCGACGCCTCGCCGAGGCCGTCGCACCGAACGGACGCGCGGTCGGTGTCGAGCCCAACCCCGGCCTGCGCGAGGAGGCGTCGCGGCGTGCGGCCCTGCTCGGGTCGGCCGCGACGTTCATCGACGGCGACGCCGCCGACCTGCCCTTCGCCGACGGTGCCGTGCACGTGCTGCGCTGCGAGCGCGTCTTCCAGCACCTCGCCGACCCGCAGGCCGCGGCCCACGAGCTCGCCCGGGTGCTCGCGCCCGGTGGACGAGCCGCCGTCCTCGACAGCGACTGGGGCACCGTCATCAGCCACCCCGGCGACCCCGACCTCGTGCGCCGTTACACCGAGGCCAACTGGCGACGGATGCCCAACCCGTTCGCGGCGCGACACCTGCCCAACCAGCTCCGGGCCGCCGGGCTTCTCGTCGACCACGACATCGGCTCGGCCGCGCTGGTCATGCCGCCGCGCGCGCTGCTCGGCAGCGGCGTGGTCCACCGGAACGCCGACGCGGCGGTCGAGGAGGGCGCGCTGACCCGCGAGGAGGCCGACCGGCTCCTCGCCGACGTCATGGCCGCGGCGCGGGCCGGCACGGCCTTCTTCTCCGTGACGATGTTCGGGGTCATCGGTCGCAAACCCGGCTGACCGGTCGCAGCCGGGACGCCGGGCACGTCACCGCCGGGCCGCGGGCTCCTCGGCCCCGACGTGCTCCTCGAGCCAGGCCGTCAGCGGTCGCACGGCCCGCCACGTGTCCCGGACCTCGGTGAGGGTCCGCTCCGTCGACAGCCACGCCGGCGCGCCGAAGTCGCGGGAGACCATCAGCTCCTTGTGGCGCAGCGTCGCGATGCGGGGGTGGTCGGCGGCATACCCCCTCGGGCTGGTCTTGACCTGCTCACCCATCAGCTCGAAGTCCTTGCCGCGCAACGTCTCGAGGATGGTCTCGAGCCCGAGCCCGCTCGACGGGGCGTCGACGGCTGCCCGAAACCGGGCGGTCTGCGCCGGGCTCACCGTCCGGAAGCCGCCGCCCGCGCGAAGACCGTCGGCGCTGACCTGGACGTAGTAGCCGAGCACCGTGCCGGAGCCCACGAGCGCGCCCTGGTGGGTCTTGTAGGGGGACTTGTCGGCGCTGAAGCGCACGTCGCGGTTCGGTCGGAACAGCTTGGCCGGGCCGAACTCGTCCTCGAGACCGTCGAGCAGGGCGAGCATCGGCTCGCGCACGTCGCGCTCGTAGACGTCCTTGTGGGCGAGCCACCAGTCCCGTGAGTTCACGTCCTCGAGCTCGGCGTAGAAGGACAGGGCGCCGGGAGGGAAGCCGGAGAAGGCCGGGGAGGAGGGCTCAGGCGTGCTCATGTGGCGACTCTGACACCGGGACCGGGTTGTTAGGCAAGGCTTACCTGTGCTTTCCTGATTTCCGTCACGTCGCCGTGGCGTAATTGCTGAGAACAACCTGAGAGAAGGCACCCGTGCTCGCGAGCAACGCGCTCATCGGACTCCGAGAAGGACTCGAGGCGGCCCTCGTGGTCGTCATCCTCGTGGCCTTCCTCGTCAAGACCGATCGCCGCTGGGCCCTGCGTCACGTCTGGACCGGGGTCGGCGTCGCCGTCGCCCTGTCGGTCGCCCTCGGCGCCCTGCTCACCTACGGCACGAAGCAGCTGACCTTCGAGGCCCAGGAGCTCATCGGCGGCAGCGCCTCGATCATCGCGGTCGTCTTCGTGACCTTCATGGTCTTCTGGATGAAGTCCGCCTCGCGGACCATCTCGGGCGAGCTCAAGGGCAAGCTCGACCGGGCCCTCGACATGGGCCCGCTCGCGATCGCCCTCGTCGCCTTCCTCGGCGTCGGGCGCGAGGGCCTCGAGACGGCGATCTTCTTCTACGCCACGACCGAGGCCGCCGGCCAGGGCAACAACCAGCCGCTCATCGGCTGGGTCATCGGTCTCGGTGGCGCCGTCGTCCTCGGCTGGCTCATCTACCGGGGTGCGGTCAAGATCAACCTCGCGAAGTTCTTCCGCTACACCGGCATCCTGCTCGTCCTCGTCGCGGCCGGCATCCTCGCCTACGGCATCCACGACCTCCAGGAGGCCGGCTTCCTGCCCGGCCTGACCACGCTCGCCTTCGACGTCAGCGCCACCGTCGACCCGGGCAGCTGGTACGCCACCCTGCTCAAGGGCATCTTCAACTTCACGCCCGCGACGACCGTGCTCCAGGCCATCGCCTGGGTGCTCTACGTCGGCGTCGTCCTCACCCTCTTCCTGCGCCCGGCCCGCCCGACGCAGCAGGCCCCGGCCCAGCCGGCCCCGGCCGCGACCCCGACGAGCGACGCACGTCCGACGGTCGCCGCCTGACCGGTCGGCTCCCGACGCGCCCGTCCGGCCCGCCCCTTCGCACTCACACCGAAGCCCTCCAGGAGAACCACCATGCCCCGCCCTGCCCTGCGTCCCGCCGCCCGCGCCGTGCGCACCGCCGTGCCCGTCGCCCTGTCCCTCGCCGCGGCCCTCGCCCTGACCGGCTGCGCCGACAAGCCGACCGCCACGGCCGGCTCGACCGCGGCCGGGGGCGCCGGCGGGCCGATCACCGTCAGCGCGACCGACACGGCGTGCACGCTGAGTGCCACGACGGCCAGGGCCGGCACCGTGACCTTCCAGGTCACGAACTCGGGCACCAAGGTCAACGAGTTCTACCTCTACGCCGAGGGCGACCGCATCGTCTCCGAGGTCGAGAACATCACGCCCGGCCTGAGCCGCGAGCTCAAGGTCGAGATCACCGAGCCCGGCACGTTCACGACCTCGTGCAAGCCCGGCATGGTCGGCGACGGCATCCGCGGCGCGTTCACCGTGACGGGCACCGCCGCGAAGGGCAGCGCCGACTCCAAGGTCGCCAAGGCCATCGCCGACTACAAGGCCTTCGTCGCGTCCGAGGCCGACGAGTTCGTCGACGCCACCGAGGAGTTCGTGGCCGCCGTCAAGGCCGGTGACGTCGCGAAGGCAAAGTCGCTCTACGCCGAGGCGCGACACCCGTGGGAGGCCATCGAGCCGGTCGCCGAGAGCTTCGGCGACCTCGACCCGAAGATCGACGGCCGTGAGGACGTCATCGCCGACGGCATGGCGTTCACCGGCTACCACCGCCTCGAGAAGGACCTCTGGAAGGACGGCCTCCAGAAGGACTCCAGCGCGATCGCCGACCAGCTGCTCGCCGACGTCACCGAGATCGCCGCGAAGAGCAAGACCGTCGAGCCGACCGCCCTGTCGATCGCGGGCGGCGCCAAGGCGCTGCTCGACGAGGTCGCGACGGGCAAGATCACCGGCGAGGAGGAGCGCTACTCGCACACCGACCTCTGGGACTTCGACGGCAACCTCGAGGGCTCGCGCCAGGCGCTCGACGTGCTGCGCCCCGTCATCCTCGAGCGCGACCCTGCCCTGCAGCAGGCTCTCGACGCCGACTTCAAGGAGTTGTCGAGCCTGCTCGCCAAGCACAAGACCGGCGCCGACTACGTGAGATACACCGCGCTCACCGAGGCCGACATCAAGGAGCTGACCGTCTCGCTCGACGCCCTCTCCGAGCAGGTGTCCAAGGTCCCGGGCGTCGTGGAGGCCACGTGAGCGACGACGGACTCAGCCGCCGTCGGCTCCTCGGCGCCTCGGGCACGGCTGCCGTCGCCGGCGTCGTGGCCGGCGCCGGGACCGCGTATGCCGTCTCGCGCGGTGACGACGTCAGCGCGACAGGTGCCTCGACTTCCACGACCACGCCCGCCCTCGCGCTCGATGCCGCCATCCCCTTCCGCGGCGAGCACCAGGCCGGCATCGTCACGCCCGCGCAGGATCGCCTCCACTTCGTCGCGCTCGACGTCGTGACGAAGGACCGCGAGCAGCTGCGCCAGCTCCTCGAGGACTGGACCCGTGCGGCCGAGCGCATGACGGCCGGAGCCGAGGCAGCACCGGGCGGACTCGTCGGTGGCGGTCCCAACCGGGCCCCGGAGGACACCGGCGAGGCCTACGGCCTCCCGGCATCGGGGCTGACGATCACGATCGGCTACGGCCCGTCCCTCTTCGACGACCGGTTCGGCCTCGCCCCGAAGCGCCCGGCCGCGCTCCAGGACCTCCCCGCCTTCACCGGCGACCAGCTCGACCCGCGTCGCACGGGCGGGGACCTCTGCATCCAGGCGTGCGCCAACGACCCGCAGGTCGCGGTCCACGCCGTGCGCAACCTCGTGCGCATCGGCTTCGGTGTCGTGGCCGTGCGCTGGTCGCAGCTCGGCTTCGGCCGCACGTCCTCGACGTCGACCGCGCAGGCCACGCCGCGCAACATGTTCGGTTTCAAGGACGGCACCAACAACGTCAAGGCCGAGGAGCCCGAGGGCCTCGCGCAGCACGTGTGGGTCGCGCCGGACGACGAGACCGGCGGCGGCGCGTGGATGGCCGGCGGCTCCTACCTCGTCGCGCGCCGCATCCGCATGCACATCGAGGTCTGGGACCGGACGAGCCTGCAGGAGCAGGAGGACATCATCGGTCGGGACAAGAAGGAGGGGGCGCCGCTCGGCCAGGCGAAGGAGTTCGACACGCTCGACTTCGCGAAGAAGGGCCCCGACGGCCAGCCGGCGATCCCCGTCCACGCCCACGTGCGCCTCGCGCACGAGAGCCAGCTCGGCGGCATACGCATCCTGCGGCGCGGCTACAACTTCACCGACGGCTCCGACGGCGTCGGCCACCTCGACGCGGGCCTCTTCTTCCTCGCCTACATGCGCGACCCGGAGAAGCAGTTCGTGCCGATGCAGCGGGCGCTGGCCAAGGCCGACGTGCTCAACGAGTACATCGAGCACAACGGCTCGGCCGTCTTCGCCTGCCCGCCCGGTCTGAAGGACGGGCAGCACTGGGGCCAGGCGCTCTTCGCCTGACGCGGCCCCCGAGCCCTACTGGCTGACGCGCACCGTGAGGCAGCCGGGGCGCACCGTCGCGCTGACCTCCGTGGCCTCGCCGATGACGTCACCGTCGATCTGGACGGGCACGGGCCGGTCGGTGCGCACGCGGATCTCCTTGCACGCCTTGTGGTCCAGGGTCGGGTGACCCTTGCGCTGCCTCGTCGCCACCCGCGTCGCCACGGGCACCCAGCCGACGACCCCGCGCGGCGACGCGATGACGGCGTCGAGCTGCCCGTCGTCGACCCGCGCGTTCGGCATGAGCACGAGGCCGCCGAGCAGGCGTCCGCAGTTGCCGATGACGACCATCCTCGCGCGGCGGCGGAACTCGAGGTCGTCGTCGACCTTGACCGCGATGCGGAACTCGGGCGAGACGAGGTGCTTGAGGCCCGAGACCATGTAGGCGGGCCAGCCGACCTTGGCCTTGAGGTTCTCGTTGGTGCCGGCCATGATCTGTGCGTCCATGCCGACGCCGCTCATGACGAGGAAGTAGTGCGTCTCGGGGTCGACCGGCTCGTCGGTGTCCTCGCCCGTCGCGCCCGCGGCCGCACCCAGGACGAGCTCGCCCACGTCGATGCGCCGGTTGCGACCCGTCAGCGCCACCGCCACGGCGGCCTCGAGGGCGACGGGCAGGTCGAGGTTGCGCGCGAGCAGGTTGCCGGTACCGGCTGGCAGGATGCCGAGGGCCGTCTCGGTGCCGACGAGGGCGGTGGCGACGTTGCGCACGGTGCCGTCGCCGCCGAGCGTGCACACGAGGTCGACGCCGTCGCGGACGGCCTGCGCGGCCTGCCCCTGACCGGGGTCCTCGACGGTCGTCTCGTAGAAGTGCGGCTCGCCCCAGCCGTTCGCGAGGCACGTGGCGGTGATCCGCCCGCGCACCGCGGGCAGGTCGGTGAACTTCGTCGGGTTGATGACGATCCCGGCCCGCTTGAGGGGGGCGGGGCTCTCGTCGCCGCTGCGGAAGTGGTCGCGCGGCGGGCGGGGACGCCGGCGAAGCGTCGCGGTCGCCTCAGGGGCGACGCGGGTCAGGACGACTCCTCCGATGACCAGCGCCAGCACGACGAGGCCGGCGACGATCCACGGCAGGTAGTCCTTGAGCACGAAGACATACGGTATCCCCCGCACGGTGGACTCCCGAACTGCCGCTCACCGGTGGGCGGCACGGCCCTAGGCTGGGCGCCATGAGCGAGCCCCTCACCGACCCCGGGCCGTCGACGCCGGACGAGGCGGACTGGACGTGGGTCCTGACGCGACCGTGCGCCGACTGCGGCTTCGACGCCACGGCGGTCGAGCCCGCCGACGTGCCGGCGCTGCTCCGCGACGCGGGTCGGCGGTATGCCGCCGCGCTGGGTCGCGGGGACGTGCGCGCCCGCCCGGCCGATGGCGTCTGGTCGCCGCTCGAGTACACCTGCCACGTCCGCGACGTCTGCGACGTCATGCGGGGCCGGCTCGAGCAGATCCTCGCCGGAGGCGGCGAGGTCGTCCGCTTCGCCAACTGGGACCAGGACGAGACCGCCGTCGAGCAGCAGTACTGGCGCTCCGACCCCGACGTCGTGGCACGCGAGGTCACGGCGGCGTTCGAGGCCGCGGCGACGGCATACGCCCTCCCGGCGGGTACGCAGTGGGAGTGGCCTGCCCTGCGCAGCAACGGCTCGGAGTTCACGGCCCGCACCCTCGCGCTCTACTTCACCCACGACATACGCCACCACCTCTGGGATGTGAACGCATGACCCTGCCCATCGACGTGCCCCTCCAGCTGCCCGAGCCCCGCACGCCCGACCCGCACGACGCCCCCGCCATCCGGTGGGGCGTCCTCGCGCCGGGCGGCATCGCGCACGCCTTCGCCGACGCCGTGGCGGTCGGGACGTCCTCGTCGGTCGTCGCCGTCGGCTCGCGCAGCCGCGAGCGGGCGCAGGACTTCGCCGACGAGTTCTCCGTCCCGCGCGCCTACGGCTCCTACGAGGAGCTCGTCGCCGACCCGGAGGTGGACGCGATCTACGTGGCGTCGCCGCACTCCGAGCACCGCGACCACGCGCTGCTCGCGCTCGAGGCCGGCAAGCCGGTGCTCGTCGAGAAGGCCTTCACCCGCAGTGCCGCCGAGGCCCGCGAGGTGCTCGCGGCCGCCGAGTCCCAGAACCTGCTCGTCGTCGAGGCGATGTGGAGCCGCTTCCTGCCGCACTACGACGTCGTGCGGCACGTCGTCGAGACCGGCCTCATCGGCGAGCTCGTCGCCGTGTTCGCCGACCACGGGCAGCGCCTCTACCCCGGCGGCCCGGCCCGTCTCTCGCAGCCCGAGCTCGCAGGCGGCGCCCTGCTCGACCTCGGCGTCTACCCCGTGTCGTTCGCCGACCTCGTGCTCGGCGCACCGTCCGCCGTCACGGCCACCGGCACGCTCACCGACCTCGGCGTCGACGCCACGACGACGATCACCGTCACGGGCGCCGGGGGAGCGCACGGCGTGCTCTCGTGCACGATGGCCGCCGTCACACCGGTGACCGCGGTGGTCGCCGGCACCCTGGCCCGCCTCGAGCTGTCCGGCGCCTTCTACGGTCCGGGCTCGACGATCCGGCTCGTCGGCCCCGACAACGAGGTCATCGACGAGCGGCCCGGTGGCCTCACCGAGGACGTGCGCGGCTTCTCCTACGAGGCGGCCGAGTTCGCCCGCTGCCTCGTGGCCGGGGAGACCGAGTCGCCGCTCCTGCCGCACGCCACGACGCTGCGCGTCATGGAGACGATGGATGCCGTACGCCGTCAGGTCGGGGTCGTCTACCCCGGCGAGTGAGGTGGGGTGGGCATCACCCCCAACAGGTGATGCCCACCGGCGTCGGCGCGACGAGGATCGAGTGCCATGACGACGACGACGACATCGCTCACGGCGGCCCAGGCCGACCTCGTCCGCGAAACCGAGCCGGCCCGCCTCGCCGAGCTGTCCGAGGACGAGCTCATCGAGCTGCACCAGAGAGTGCGTCGGGCCCGCACCAAGCACGTCGGCCTCTATCGCCGACAGGCCAGTGCGCGGGTCGCGGCCAAGGGGGCCCGCGGCGCGGCGCGACCGGCCAACCGGCTCAACGCCGACCGGGCCGAGGTCTTCGAGCTGGCTCTCGCACGGGTCAGTGCGAGGCTCGGCGTCGTCGCGCGAGCCGCGGCCGCCGACCTCAAGGCCGAGCGCCTCGCGGCGGCTCGTGAGGTCAAGGCCGGAACGGGTCCCGGGTCGGTTGCGTCGACGACCGGCGCAGCCTCGGTGCCGTCGGGCAGGAGACGCGCGACGAAGACGACGGGCGGCCTGAAGCGGGACGCGTCGTCGCAGTCGCAGGGCGCCCGCCGACAGGCGAAGAAGGACGCTCGATAGACAGAGCGCGGCGGCGTGCAACCATTCGGGCCGGGGACGCAGTCATAGAAGGTGACTCACCCGGACGACGACAGGGGTTGGCATGCTCACCGAGGAGCTCGGACCGTTCGACCAGACCCTCTCGGGTCCACCGCCGCTGTTCCTGGCGTTCTTCGTCCTCGTCGCCGCTATGGTCGTCGCGGGGTTCGCCTTCGTCATCGTCAAGGGTCTCGCGCAGTGGCGGGCCAACGAGGCCAGCCCGCTGCGCGGCGTCGAGGCGCTCGTGGTGTCGCGTCGCACCGACGTGCGCAGACGTTTCGGGTCTCCCGGACTCGCCGACGCCGGCGCCCCGATGAGCCCCGGCACTCCGTCGACCTCGAGCACGACGTACTTCGTGACGTTCGAGGAGCCGTCCGGCGAACGCCGTGAGCTGATGATGTCCGGTCGCGACTTCGGCCAGCTGGCCGAGGGCGACCGCGGCCACCTCATGCACCAGGGCACGCGCTACAAGGGTTTCACCCGCCAGACGGTCGTCGACGGCCCACGCTGAGGCACCCCCGGCCGTACCGTCAGGGCAGCTGGACGGAGCCTGTCGCGGTGACGAAGTCCTCGCCGACGAGTCGGGTGTCGAAGGCCAGGTCCACCCGCCCGTGGGTGTCGGCCGGGAGGGGGAAGCACAGGTGCAGTCGGCGCACCGGCGGGGCGTCCGCGCCCAGGACGAGGCCCAGCCCCGGCTCGGCGAGCGCCTCTTCGCCGCCGGCAGGAGTTGCCGTCGCCCGTTGGGCCGCAACGCCGCCCACCGAACGCGACGGTGACCGGATCGTCCCGACGAGCTCGAGGACGAGCTGGTCGGAGGCGAGCGGCACGTAGGTCACGTCGACCGGGTTGGTGCCCGAGCACGCTGCCGCCAGCAGGCTGACGTCCCGCGACTCGAACCGGGCACCCGTGTGGGCGTTGCTGATGACGACGGTGGCCGGCACGGCACGCGGTCGGGTGGCGACGGCGGTCGCGGTCGCCTGCTTGTCACCGAGAGCGAACACCGCCTGGTGGTCGCCCTCGCCACCGAGGACGAGCTGGGCCGTCGAGAGGTCGAAGTCGTCCGGCACCGAGGGGAAGCGGAGGCTGCTGGGCAGCGTCGTGCCGTGCGGGATGGTGTCGGACACGGTGTCCCACGCCGTGACGTGGTCGGGGGAGCCCACCGAGATCTCTGCTCGCGTCGCGCCGAGGTTGGTGTCGACGGGAGACGTGTTCGTCAGCCGCGCCTGCACCTCGAGCCCACCCGTCGCCGTGTCGAGATGCGCCGAGACGAGCTCGATCTCGAACCCGGACCACCACACGGGTGTGCCCGGAAGGTACGCCATGTCGGTGACCGCGCCGGACCCCGCCTGTGCCTGTGGGCCGTTCAGGGTGCCCTCGGCGACGGGGGTCGAGATCGAGGAGCTCGCCCCGGGGGTCGCCGCGGCCGGCACCGGGCCCGGGTTCGGCGTCCCGAGCGAGCTCCCGCAGGCCGCGAGGAGGCCGGCGGCGGCGGTCGCGACAGCAGCCGTGGTCGCGGTGGTCGCGGCCCTGACCAGACGTGTGCGCACCATGGCGCCTCCATCGTTAGCGGGCCACCCCAGTGTGCTCGCGAGCTCCGGGCCCGCGCAGCCGAATATCGACCTCGTGGTGCGAGCTGCTCAGGCGCCCATGGTGTTGGGGTCGCGCCACCGTCGCTCGAAGGGCAGGCGCCACGTGAAGGGCGCGACGAGCTGGTGGATCTGGTTCGGGCCCCACGTGCCCGGGTCGTACGGTCGCACGATCGGTGGGTTGTCGAGGAGCGGCTGACTGATCTCCCAGAGACGCTCGATGCCTTCGGCCGAGGTGAAGAGTGTCCGGTCGCCGCGCGAGGCGTCGTAGATGAGCCGTTCGTAGGCCTCGAGCACGGCGCCCGCCCACGTCGTCTCTCCCATCGAGAACTGCATCGAGAGCTTGTCGAGCTTCATGCCGGGGCCGGGCCGCTTGCCGTAGAAGGACAGTGACATGCGGGCCTTGTCGGCCAGGTCGAAGGTCAGGTGGTCCGGCCCGTTGTCCCCGACGCCGGAGCCCTCCGGGAACATCGAGCGCGGCGGCTCCTTGAAGGCGATCGAGATGATGCGGGCACCCTCCGCGAGACGCTTGCCGGTGCGCAGGTAGAAGGGCACACCCGCCCAGCGCCAGTTGTCGACGAAGCACTTGAGCGCGACGAAGGTCTCGGTCTGGCTCTCCGGCTTGACGCCGGGCACGTCGCGGTAGCCGACGTACTGGCCGCGCACGACGTCGTGCGGTTCGATCGGCGACATCGACCGGAAGACCTTGTTCTTCTCCTCGCTGATGGCGTGGGGCTCGAGCGCGGTCGGCGGCTCCATCGCGGTGAAGGCGAGCACCTGGAAGAGGTGCGTGACGACCATGTCGCGGTAGGCGCCGGTGCTCTCGTAGAAGTCCGCGCGCTGCGCGAGGCCGAGCGTCTCCGGCACGTCGATCTGGATGTGGTCGATGTGGTTGCGGTGCCAGATCGGCTCGAAGAGGCCGTTGGCGAAGCGGAAGGCGAGGATGTTCTGGGCCGCCTCCTTGCCGAGGAAGTGGTCGATGCGGAAGATCTGCTCCTCGTCGAAGACCTCGTGGAGCTCGGCGTTGAGCTTGCGGGCGCTCTCGAGGTCGGTGCCGAAGGGCTTCTCCATGATGATCCGGCTGCGCTCGACGAGACCGGCCTCGGCGAGCTGGTGCACGACGGCGAGGGCAGCCTTGGGCGGCACGGAGAGGTAGTGCAGCCGCCACGCGTCGGCGCCGAGGATCGCCTCGGACTCGTCGACGGCCGCCCGGATCCCCTGCGGGCCGGCGGTGCCCGGCACCCAGTGGATCCGCTCGGCGAACCCACGCAGGTCGTCGTCACTGACGTTGTGGCTGCTGTGCTCGCGCACCGACGCGAAGACGAGGTCGAGGAACTCCTCGCGGGTCATCTCGTCGAGCGACGTCGCGACGACACGCAGGCCCTCGAGGAGCTGGGACTCGTGCAGGTGCAACATCCCCGGGAGCAGCTTGCGCTTGGCGAGGTCTCCGGTGGCGCCGAAGAGGACGACCGTGGTGGCTGGCATAGGTCCAGCGTGGCGCAGATCGGGCGCCAGCGGGAGGTGCGGTCCGGTCCGAACGCGCGAAGACCCACCACGGGGGCGCCCGCCGTGGGAACCTCAGCCATGGCACACGGGGCCAGGCACCACGCAGACCTGCCCGCTGACAGGGGAACGGCGGAGCAGTCGTCGGGGCGCCTGGCACGTCTGCGGTCGCGCGGCGAGGACACCGCGACGCGGTATGCCCGGAAGTACATGGAGCTGTCCCGTCGCCTTCCCGCGGTCAAGGTCCCGCTCGAGATGGCCGCCCTCTACGTCGCCCGCCAGGGCATGCTGCTCGCGAGCGCCGTCGCGTTCCGGACCTTCCTGTGGCTGCTCCCCCTGGCGCTGCTGGTCGCCGGGCTCGTGTCCGGGCTCAGCCCCCTGATGCCCAACGCTGCGGACGACGCCGTCGACCTCGCCGGCGTGACGGGCGCGGTGCGACAGGAGATCGCGGGGGCTCTCGACCAGTCCCGCGGGTCATGGGTGGTGGCCGTCGTGGTCGGGCTCGTCCTGTCGCTGTGGACGACACGCACCCTCATGCGCAACCTCGTCATCGTCAACGCTCACGTCTGGGACGCCCAGGTGCCCCGTCGCACGCAGCGCGAGCTGATCCGCGCGACGTTGGTCTTCGGTGCGGCGTGGCTGGGCATCTTCCTCGGGGCGGCGCTCGTCGTGAGACTGGACAACCTCCTGCCGGGCGGCATCCTTCTGTCGTTCGTCAGCCAGGCGGCGATCTCCGGCGCAGGCTGGGTGCTCATCACCCTGCACCTGCCCGACCGGCGTCGGTCGTGGACGGACCTCCTGCCCGGTGGACTGTTGTTCGGAGTGGGTCTCGCCACGCTGCACGTCGTCAGCCGCGTCTACCTGCCGGCCAAGATCGAGCACTCCTCGGCTCTCTACGGCTCTCTCGGTGTCGCCGGCGCCGTCCTCGTGTGGCTCCTCGTCGCTGGCCACCTCATCGTCGGCTGCGCCGTCCTCAACCGGGTGTGGCTGCGCCACCGTGACCCGACGTTCGACCCGGACTTCGACGCGTCGCTGATGCTGTTCATCGAGCGGGTCGAGCAGTTCGAGCAGGCCGCGGCACCGTCCGTGCGTGTGACGTCCGACCCGGCCGGGGCTCCCTCCGAGGAGGACTCGGGCGACAACCGCCCCTGAGCCGGCTCGGCGGGCCTATGCTCGGCCCATGCTCATCATCGGCATGATCCTCTTCGGCATGCTCGTCGGCGCAGCCGCCCAGCTCATCCTGGGCCGCGAGGGCAAGAGCGTCGACTGGACGATGGCCATCGTCGCGGGCCTCGTCGGCTCCTTCGTCGGTGGTCTCCTCGCGAGCCTCATCGCGGGGGACGGCCTCGCGCTGCGCCCGAGCGGCATCATCGGCTCGATCGTCGGCGCCGTCATCGTGACGGCCGTCTGGCGCTGGAGCCGCACCCGCAGCGTCACCCGCTGACCCGGCCCGCCGTCACAGGGCCTCGACGCGGACGCGGCCCCGTGTGACGACCCACCGGTGGGTCAGGCGTATGCCGTCGAGCAGGCTCTCGTCGTGGCTCACGACGAGCACGGTCCCTCCGAAGGCCGCCACGGCGGCCTCGAGCTGCTCGATCGCGTCGACGTCGAGGTGGTTCGTCGGCTCGTCGAGGACGAGGACGTTGACCTCGCGACCCTGGAAGAGGGCCATGAGCGCGCGGGTCCGCTCGCCCATCGACAGGCTCCGGGCCGGACGTGACACGTGCTCGGACCCGAGCCCGAACTTCGCGAGGAGGGTGCGCACCTCGGCGACCGGCCACTCGCTGCCCGACCTCGGGTGGGTCCCGAGCTCACGCCGCACGACCTCGAGCACCGTGGCGTCGTCGTCGAGCAGGTGGCGGCGCTGGTCGATGACGCCGACGGCCACCCGGGTGCCCAGGCTCTGGCGGCCCGACGTGAGGGGCAGGTCACCGAGCAGGGCGCCGAGCAGCGTCGTCTTGCCCGATCCGTTGTCGCCGACGAGCGCGATGCGGTCACCACGACCCACGACGAGGCTGACCGGGCCGAGCCGGAAGCCGTGCCGCTCGACGACCGCGTCCGACAGCGTGGCGACGACGTCGGCGGAGGGCCGGCCCTCGGTGATGGCGTAGCGCAGCTGCCACTCCTTGCGCGGCTGCTCCACGGCGTCGAGTCGCTCGGCAGCCCGTTCGAGGCGGCCTCCCTTCGCCGCCTGGCGGTCGGCCCGGGCCTTGTGCTTCTCGCGGATGTGCTTGTCGGGCTCCTTGCCGAGCGCGACGTTGCGCCGTCCCCTGTCGGCCCAGTCGTGCCGCTGCCGGGACTGCGCGAGCAGCGAGTCCCGCTCGGCGGCATACCCCTCGTAGGCCTCCCACGCGTGGGCGCGGGCGAGCTCGCGCTGCGCGACGAAGCTGCTCCAGCCGCCGGTGTAGTGGCCGATGCGCTGCTGCTTGACGTCCAGCTCGACGACGCCGGTGGCGACCGCGTCGAGGAAGGTGCGGTCGTGGCTGGCGACGAGGATCGGGCCCTCGTGCGCGGCGACGAAGTCGGCCATGAGGGTGAGCCCGCGGGCGTCGAGGTCGTTCGTCGGCTCGTCGAGGAGCAGCACGTCGTACTGGCTGAGCAGCACGGCGACGAGGCAGGCCCGCGCGGCCTGCCCGCCGGACAGGGTGCCGAGCGGACGGTTCGACGCGACGTCGAGCCCGACGCGGGCGGCCACCTCGGGCAGGCGCTCGTCGAGGTCGGCGGCTCCGAGCGCGAGCCAGCGTTCGAGCGCGGTGGCGTAGCGGTCCTCGCTGCCCTCGTCACCGGCCGCGATCGCGGCGGACGCGGCCTCGAGCTCGGTGTCGGCGGCCGTGACGCCGGTGCGGCGACGGGCATACGTCAGGAGGGTCTCCGTCGGGTCGGGCACGACCTGAGGGAGCCAGCCGACCGTCGCGTCGCGCGGGGCGAGCCGGATCGCTCCGGCCTCGATCGGCAGCTCGCCGACGATGGTGCGCATGAGCGTCGACTTGCCCGACCCGTTGGGGCCGACGACGGCGAGCACGTCGCCGTCGGCGAGGGTCAGGTCGAGACCGGAGAAGAGGGTGCGTGCCCCGAAGGCGACGTCGAGTCCGGAGATGGTGAGGGTGGAAGACATGGGGGGTCCTTGATGGTCGGCTGGGCCCCGCGGGTGACGTCAGACGGTCGTCGTCAGGTCAGCGGCGGGCGGGCTCGAGGCATCAGGAGATCCACACGGGAGAGAAGGTATGGGGCGTGGCCCCCTCGCGTCCAGCCTTTTTGCGCGCGTGTCCGCCAAGCCCCGCAGAGGGGCGGCGGCGAGGCTCAGGTGAGAGCGGCGTCGTGGACGACGATGGCGATCTGGACGCGGTTGTCGGCGCCGAGCTTGTCGAGGACGCGCGACACGTGGGCCTTGACGGTCGGCACGGAGAGGTAGAGCTCGCGCGAGATGTCGGCGTTGGACAGTCCGCGGCCGATGGCGAGCGCCACCTCGCGCTCGCGGTCGGTGAGCGTCGCCAGGCGGCCCTCGGCGTCGGAGCGACGTCGGTCGCCCGCGTCTGAGCCACCGCCGCCGGTCGCGACGTGGGCCATGAGCGTCGCGGTGACGCTCGGCGACAGGATCGGCTCGCCGGCGGCGACGAGGCGCACCGCCTCGACGAGCCGGCGCGGCTCGGTGTCCTTGAGCAGGAAGCCGTGGGCGCCGGCCCGCAGCGCCTGCACGACCATGTCGTCGGCGTCGAAGGTCGTCAGCACGATGACCTTGAGGTCGTCGCCCCGCGCACCTCGGACGGCCCGGGCGCCTTCGGACAGCAGCGATCTCGTCGTCTCGAGTCCGTCCCGGCGTGGCATCCGGATGTCCATGAGGACGACGTCGGGCCGGTGCTCGTCGACGACCCGCTCACCCTCGAGGCCGTCACCCGCCTCCGCGACCACGTCGAGGTCGGGTGCCCCACCGAGGATCATCCTCAGCCCGGCACGCACGAGCGCGTCGTCGTCGACGATCACGACACGCGTACGCCCTGTGTCCTCGGTCATCGCGACCACGGTAGCCGGGCCGTGAGGACGAAGTCGCCCGCGCGGTCGGGGCCGTAGGTCAGCTCGCCTCCGGCGAGGACGGCCCGTTCCGTGAGGCCGAGCAGTCCCAGCCCGGCTCCCACCGTGACGTCAGGGCGTATGCCGTCCGCCGCGTCGCGGCCCGCGCGCGGGACCGTGTTGCGCACCGTCACCCGGACCGCCTCGTCGTCGAGGCCGCCCTCCGCGGCGGTGGACACGGTGACCCGGACGGCCGCGCCCGGGGCGTGCTTGCGGGCATTCGTCAGACCCTCCTGGACGATCCGGTAGGCGCCGCGCGACACCTGCTCGGGCACGCGCTCGAGGTCACCCGACCGGTCGAGCCGGACCGTCGTGCCGCCCGAGCGTGCCTCGGCGACGAGCGCGTCGAGGTCGGCGAGCGTCGGCTGCGGCGGCTGGGGCGTGCCATCCGCGGGAGCCCCCGAACCGGGCACGTCGCGCAGCACGCCGAGCACGGCCCGCAGCTCGGTCAGAGCCTCGTTGGCACTCTCGCGGACCACCTCGGCCGTCTCGGAGACCTGCTCGGGCGTCAGGTCGGTGCGGTAGGCGAGGGCGCCGGAGTGCATGGCCACGAGGGAGATCCGGTGCGCGAGGACGTCGTGCATCTCGCGGGCGATGCGAGCGCGCTCGGCCACCTGGGCCTGGACGACGCGCATCGCCTGCTCGCGCTCGGCGGTCAGCGCGCGGTCGTGGAGCGAGGCGACGAAGGCGCGGCGCTCGCCGATGGCCCAGCCGATGGCGACGCTGACGGCATAGCTGAGCAGGCCGATGATGACGTTCGGCAGGGTGACGACCTGGTCCTCGGTCGGGTAGACCATGGCGTTGACCCAGCCGGCGAGCATCCACGGCACCGCGACGAGGGCGATCCGGCGCCACTGACGTCCCGTCGAGAGCGACACGAGGGCGACCACGGACGCGCCCACGCTGACCGTCGAGACGCTCGAGATCGCCGCCGTCACGACGGCGACGGCGAGCGGCCACCGTCGCCGCCACAGCAGCAGGACCGTCGAGGCGAGACCGATGCCGACGTCGACGAGGAGCCAGTCCTTGCCGAAGGCCGGTTCGACGTGCCGGTGGTCGAGCTGCGCCTGGACGGCGCCCCAGATCGCGAGCCCGAAGAGGAAGGCGACCCCGAGCCGCCACGTCTCGCCCCACACGTGGCCCCGTCGGGTGCGGGCGATCCGGGGCAGCGGCACCCGGCCAGCGTAGGCGCGGACCGGGCGCGACGGCATCCGACCAAGGTCTCGTCCGCGGTCGCCGGCGGGGTCCGACCCTGAGCACGGACCCTGACTCCGGTCAGGGTCGGGTGCGACCTAGGTAGGGGTCGGAATCAGGCTTGTGACGGATGTGCGACCACCACCCCTCCCGAGAGGGTGGAGCCCATGATCACAGTGGAACGACTCACCAAGCGCTACGGCCCGTTCACGGCCGTCGACGACGTCTCCTTCGACGTCAAGCCGGGCCTCGTCACCGGCTTCCTCGGCCCCAACGGCGCCGGCAAGACGACCGCGATGCGCGTCATGGCCGGCCTGACGCCCGCCACGTCAGGACGGGCCACGGTGCTCGGCAAGCCGTATGCCGCCCTGCCGAACCCCGGCCGCCACGTCGGCCTCCTGCTCGACGCCTCGGCCCAGCACGCCGGCCGCACCGGCCGTGAGGTGCTGACCCTCGGCGCGATCCTCATGGGCGTCGGCAAGCACCGCGTCGACGAGATGGTCGAGCTCGTCGGCCTCACCGAGAAGGAGGCGAACCGCCGCGTCCGCAACTACTCCCTCGGCATGCGCCAACGCCTCGGCATCGCCCACGCGCTGCTCGGTGACCCCGAGGTGCTCATCCTCGACGAGCCGGCGAACGGGCTCGACCCCGCCGGGATCCGCTGGATGCGTGACCTGCTCCGCGGCTACGCCAACGAGGGCGGCACGGTGCTGCTCAGCTCGCACCTGCTCAACGAGATCGAGCGTGTCGCCGACGAGATCATCGTCATCGGCCACGGCAAGATCGTCGCCCAGGGCACCAAGGACGAGCTCCTCGCCGGGGCCGGAACCTACACGCGCTCCACCGACGACGAGGCCCTCATGGGCGCGCTCGCCGCGGCCTCGATCGTCGCCCAGCGCACCCCGACCGGGGGCCTGCAGGTGGAGGCCGAGCCGATCGCCGTCGGCCGCGTCGCCCTCGCCCACCAGATCGTCCTGACCGAGCTGCGCGGTGCCGACAGCCGGGGGCTCGAGGAGATGTTCCTCGACCTCACCGCCGGTGCCGCACGAGAGGAGGTGGCGGCATGACCGCCACGACCACGACCACGACCCAGGTGCCCAACGGGTCGGCCGTCTCCAAGAACGCCGAGTCGGCCCTGCCGACCCACGCGAAGGTGCCGAGCCGCATCGCCGGCCCGCGTCCCACGACCGGGGTGCCCTTCGGCCGCCTCGTCCACGTCGAGCTGCGCAAGATGCTCGACACCCGCGCCGGCCGCTGGCTCCTCATCGGCATCGGCGCCATCATCGCGGTCGCGCTGACGATCATGTTCTTCAACGAGGGCGGACAGCACGCCTTCGGCGAGTACCTCCAGGCCACGACGATGCCGATGGCGCTGATCCTCCCGGTCGTCGGCATCCTCGCCGTGACGTCCGAGTGGAGCCAGCGCACCGGCCTCGTCACGTTCGGTCTCGAGCCGCGCCGCATGCGCATCGCGTGGGCCAAGCTCCTCTCGGCCCTCTTCGTCGGCGTCTGCGCCTTCGCGCTGTCGCTCGTGCTGGCCGCCCTCGCCCACCAGGCCGCGATCACCTTCCGCGGCATCACCGGCGACTGGTCCACGGACGCGCTCGTGCTCCTCGGCGCCGGGGGCTACGTGCTGCTCGGCATCGCCCAGGGCGTCGGTTTCGGCATGCTCTTCAAGAACACTCCGGCCGCGGTCGTCGTCTTCTTCGTCCTGCCCACCGCGTGGTCGATCCTCGGCTCGATGGTCTCGTGGCTGGGCGACGCAGCGACGTGGCTCGACATGAACCAGACGATGCAGCCGCTCTTCGAGGGATCGCTGACGGGTGCCCAGTGGGCCCATCTCTGCACCTCGGTCGCCGTGTGGGTCATCGCACCGCTCGCCGTCGGCATCTGGCGCCTGACCCGCGCCGAGGTGAAGTAGCCGAGGTCACGGGCCGAGGTCGGATAACGGACCAACCCCCGCAGGTGGGCGGACGAATCCCAAACGGGACAAGTTCGCCCACTTGCGCGTGATGCCTTGGCCCGGTCGTTCCCACGGTCCTACCGTGGCTGGGTCGGGGGATGACCGAACAGGGATGTCCATGATCACGAAATCATTGGTTCGTCGTATGGCCGGCGTCGGTGTCATCGCAGTTGCGGCTGGCACTGCTGGAATGAGTTCCGTTACCGCGCAGGCGAGTCCGGCGCACAGTCACATGTCTAGTCACATGCCGAAGGTCATCGCCTCCGGCCTCAACAGCCCCCGACAGCTGGCCTTCAGCCCGAGCGGGGCCCTCTACGTCGCGGAGGCAGGGACGACCGGCACGACCGCCTGCCGACCCAACCCCATCGACCCGACCACCCAGGCGTGTGTCGGCCTCACGGGCTCCGTCGCTCGCATCGGTGCCAAAGGCTCCGTCAAACGAGTGGTGACCGGTCTGTCGTCCGCCGGCGGTACCGCGGATGCGCTCGGGCCCGCAGATCTCGTCTTCACGGGTGAGCACACCTTCGCCCTCACCATGGGCCTCGGCGGCTCGCCCGACTACCGGGACAGCTTCGGACCCCAGGGGGCCAACCTCGGCAAGCTGCTGAAGGTCGAGCTCAAGGACCACGGCAAGGCGCGCGTGACGTCGATCGCCGACCTCGCGCGCTTCGAGCAGCGCAAGAACCCCGACGGCACCGACGTCGACAGCGACCCGACGGGTCTGGCGCGGTCCGGAAAGGGCTTCGTCTACACCGACTCCGGCGGCAACTCCGTCAACGCGGTCCGCAAGCACGTCTCGAACGTGGCCGTGCTCCCGCCTGTGCTGACTACCGTGGCGTCCCCTGTCGGCCCGCCGGCCGGGTTCCCCGCCGACGCAGTGCCGACAGACGTCGTCAAGGGACCGGACGGGGCCTGGTACGTCTCGCAGCTCGTCGGCTTCCCGTTCGAGAAGGGGTCGGCGGCGATCTGGCGCATCAAGCCCGGCCACGCGCCCACGAAGTGGGCGACCGGCCTGACCAACGTCACGTCGCTCGCGTTCGACAAGGAGGGCCACCTGTACGCCGTGGAGATCGCGTCGAACGGGCTCGCGTCCCCGCCGCCGATCGGCGCGCTGGTGCGTGTCAGGCCGCACTCGACGTCCCCGACGGTCGTCACCGGCGGCCTCTTCATGCCGTACGGCCTCGCGTTGCGCGGTGACTACGCCTACGTGACCACGCACGCGACCGACGCAGGTGGTGGACAGGTGGTCAGGATTCACCTCTGACCCGGATTCACCCGCACGAGGTATGCCGTGTGCCTGACGGGGGCACACGGCATACCTCTGCGTGTTGCTGGGCGAAACGCCCTGTCAGTGGGCGGCGTTCGTGTCCGTCTCGACGATCGGGTCGTTGACGACCTTGGCGTCGTCGGCGTCTCCGCCCGGGTTGGCGCCGCCGAGGCCGGCGCGGACGAGCTCCTCGATCTGCTTGCCCGTCTCGGCGTCGACGCTCTTCCAGTAGTCGAAGGCGCGCTCAAGCACCGGTGACTTCACGCCGCCGAGCAGGTGGCCGGCGACGGTCTCGGTGAACATCTCGCGCTGCGCGTCGTCCCAGACCTCGCGGACGAGCAGGCCCGCCTGGCTGAAGTCGTCGTCGTCCTCGCGCAGCGTGTAGGCCTGGCGCACCATGGCGCCGTCGGTCTCCCAGCCCTCCTCGACCTCACCGACCTCGTCGGCGTAGCCGCGGCCCTCGCTGTTGGGGGCGTAGACGGGCTGGTCACCGTGGTGGTCGTAGGCCATCGGGCCGTCCTGCGTGTAGGTGTTGAGGCCGTCGACGCGGGGACGGTTGACCGGCAGCTGGAGGTAGTTCGGGCCGATGCGGTAGCGGTGCGTGTCGCTGTAGGCGAAGACGCGGCCGAGCAGCATCTTGTCGGGGGAGAAGCCGATGCCCGGCACGACCGCCGACGGCTCGAAGGCCGCCTGCTCGATCTGCGCGAAGAAGTTGTCCGGGTTGCGGTTCAGCGTCATCGTGCCGACCTTGATGAGCGGGTAGTCGCTGTGCGGCCACACCTTCGTCAGGTCGAAGGGGTTGAGGTGGTAGGTCTTCGCGTCCTCGTAGGGCATGGCCTGGATCGAGAGCGTCCAGCTCGGGAAGTCGCCCGCCTCGATCGCGTCGTGGAGGTCGCGCCGGTGGTGGTCGGCGTCCTGGCCGGCGATGCGCTCGGCCTCTGCCCCGGTCAGGCCCTCGACACCCTGGTTGCTGTGGAAGTGGTACTTGACCCAGTGCTTCTCACCGGCCTCGTTGATCCAGAGGAAGGTGTGGCTGCCGTAGCCGTTCATGTGGCGGAACGTCTTCGGGATGCCGCGGTCGCCCATGAGGTAGGTGACCTGGTGCGCCGACTCGGGGTTGAGGCTCCAGAAGTCCCACTGCATGTGGTTGTCGCGCAGGCCCGAGCCGCCGCGGCGCTTCTGGCTGCGGATGAAGTGCGGGAACTTCATCGTGTCGCGGATGAAGAAGACCGGGGTGTTGTTGCCGACGAGGTCGTAGTTGCCCTCGGTCGTGTAGAACTTCAGCGCGAAGCCGCGGGGGTCGCGCCACGTGTCGGGGCTGCCCTGCTCACCGGCGACGGTCGAGAAGCGCGCGAGCATCTCGGTGCTGGCGCCCTTCTGGAAGAGCGCGGCCTTGGTGTAGGCCGACACGTCCTCGGTCGTCTCGAAGGTGCCGAACGCGCCGGAACCCTTCGCGTGGACGTTGCGCTCCGGGATGCGCTCGCGGTTGAAGTGCGCCATCTGGTTGAGGAAGTGGTGGTCGTGCAGCAGGATCGGGCCGTCCGGGCCGACGGTGAGCGAGTTGCGGTCGCTCGGGGCCGGCGCTCCGTTGTCGGTGTGCGACCCGAGTCGCGCCTCGTCGCTCGGTGCGGTCTCGATCGACTCGCGGGACTTCGTGCTCTCACTCATGTCTGCTCCTTCGACGGCTGTACATAGGCCATACCCAGTCGGCCCGGCCGGTCCTAGAGTCGGGTCATGAGGCTGCGCCGCATCGTCGAGGCCGTGCCGGTGGTGGCTGCGGTGACCGCGGCGCTGCTCGCTGCCGGCTGCACGACGGACGGTGGCGTGCGGGTGACGCCGACAGGGCTGTCCGCCGGGAGGGTCACGCCGGAGGTCTCTCTCACCCCGATCGACCCCGGACCGCCCCCCGTCGTGACGGTGCCTCCGCCGGTGGCCGGTGAGGTGGCGCGGGTCGTCGTGACCAAGCAGGGCTCGGGCAAGGCGTTCCGCAACGTCCCCGGCGTGCCCGTCGCCGAGGGCCACACCTACACGGTCGAGGTCGCCTGCGCTGCCGGTCGGGCCACGGAGGGCTCGAGCTACGCCGTCTACGACGCCGCGCCCGGCACGTGGGGCCACGGCGAGCCGCTCTACTCCCGCCCCTTCGCGTGCGACGGCGCCGTGCAGCGGACCGTGCACCTGGGGCTGCCGTCAGGACGGGTCCAGATCGACGTCCGCGGCCTCCCGGCCGACGCCGTGACGGCATACGCCCTCATCCGCCCCGAATAGTCGAGTGAGCGCCCCGTCCCACTCGAGTGAGCGCTCCGTCCCACTCGAGTGAGCGCTCCGTCCCACTCGAGTGAGCGCCCAACCGCATGCGTCACGTGACGGATGGGGCGGAGCGCTCACTCGTCTGGGGTTGAGCGCTCACTCGAGTTGGGGGAGGGGTCGGCGGATCTCGGTCGTGGGTCCGCGCGGCGCGCGGATAGGCTGGCCCGCGTGATCGACATCAAGCTCGTGCGCGACGAACCCGACCGGGTCCGCGCCTCGCAACAGGCCCGTGGTGAGGACCCGGGGATCGTGGACGCGATCCTCGCTGCCGACGAGCGCCGTCGATCGTCCCTCGGCGAGTTCGAGAAGCTGCGCGCCGAGCAGAAGACCGTCAGCAAGTCGGTCGGTGCGGCCATGGGCGCCTTCCAGAAGGCGAAGAAGTCGGGCGCCGACGATGCCGCCCACCTCGAGAAGGTGGCACACGAGGCACGGGCGCACGCCGGCACGCTGAGCGAGCAGGTCAAGGCGCTCGAGAGCGACGCCGACGAGGCCGGGGCCGAGCTCGAGCGCCTGCTCCGCCGGGTCGGCAACGTCATCATGGACGGGGTGCCCGTCGGCGGTGAGGACGACTACGTCGTGCTCGAGACCGTCGGAACGCCAAGGGACTTCGCGGCCGAGGGCTTCGAGCCACTCGACCACCTCGCGCTCGGCGAGAAGCTCGGCGCCATCGACATGGAGCGCGGCGCCAAGGTCGGCGGCGCGCGCTTCTACTACCTCACCGGCGTCGGCGCCCTGCTCGAGCTGGCGCTGCTCAACATGGCGATGGCCCAGGCGACCGCGGCCGGCTTCACACCGATGATCACGCCGACGCTCGCGCGCCCCGAGATCATGGTCGGCGCCGGCTTCATGGACGCGCACGCCGACGAGGTCTACCACCTCGAGGCTGACGACCTCTATCTCACCGGCACGTCGGAGGTCGCCCTCGCCGGCTACCACTCCGACGAGATCATCGACCTGTCCTCGGGCCCGAAGAGGTATGCCGGGTGGTCGGCCTGCTACCGCCGCGAGGCCGGGTCGCACGGCAAGGACACCCGCGGCATCATCCGCGTGCACCAGTTCCACAAGGTCGAGATGTTCAGCTACTGCCGTCCCGAGGACGCGGAGGCCGAGCACCAGCGCCTGCTCGCGTGGGAGCGCGAGATGCTCGCCAAGATCGAGGTGCCCTACCGGATCATCGACACGGCGGCCGGCGACCTCGGCGGCCCCGCGGCCCGCAAGTTCGACTGCGAGGCCTGGGTGCCGACGCAGGGCAAGTTCCGCGAGCTGTCGTCGACGTCGAACTGCACGACCTACCAGGCGCGCCGCCTCAACACGCGTGAGCGCGACCCGAACGGCTCGGGCACTCGTGCCGTCGCCACGCTCAACGGCACGCTCGGCACGACGCGCTGGCTCGTCGCGATCCTCGAGAACCACCAGCAGGTCGACGGCTCGGTCCGCGTGCCCGAGGCCCTGCGCCCCTTCATCGGCATGGACGTCCTGGCCCCTCTCCCCTGACGGGCGTGGCTCGTCCTGTCCCGGTCTGTCCTCACCGAGGACACATCGGACAGCGACCCGTGTCAGAAAGGTGCAGGTCAGGGACGTTCTCCGACATTTTCCTGTGAGCTGTCTGAGTGCCGTGTTAGCGTTCGCGCGGCTGTCGGTGCCGGGTCAGCGTGACCCCTCCGCCCAGCCTTCCTTCATCTTCTGCCGGCATCCGTGGTGCTGCCGCGCACATCAACACAGGGGAATGCTCTTGTCATTGAAGCCTGCCCATCGCATGTCGGCTGAGGTGGCGCGACGCGCACCTGCGCGCCGACCCGCGTCGGTCATCGTCGCCGTCCTCGTCGCCCTCGTGGCCTCGGTCTTCGCCGGCACTGTGCCGGCCCGTGCGGACGTACTGCCCCCGGTGGCTCCCGCCGACACGATCTCGCTCACGGGTGAGCCGCGAGTCGGCCAGACCGTCACCGCGAACGTTGGAGTCTGGACGCCCGAGGGCGTCACGTTCTCCTACGAGTGGCTGTCGGACGACGTCGTGCTCGATGGCCAGACACAGCCGCAGCTCGTCCTTGCTCCTGAGCTGCTCGGCAGCTCCGTGAAGGTCCGGGTCACCGGGTCGGCCGACGGCTACACGCCGGCGAGCAAGGACTCCGATGCGGTGGTCGTCACGAAGGGCGTGCTCTCCAGCACGCCCCTTCCCACGATCACGGGTGCCGCCAAGGTGGGCAGCCCGCTCGTCGTCGACGGTGGGTCGTGGGACGAGGGCGTGACCCTTGACTACCAATGGCTGTCCGAGGGCACCCCCATCATTGACGCCACTGATCCGACCTTCACCCCCGACGCCTCACACCTCGGCAGCG
This sequence comes from Terracoccus sp. 273MFTsu3.1, assembly GCF_000383675.1. Classification (GTDB taxonomy): domain Bacteria; phylum Actinomycetota; class Actinomycetes; order Actinomycetales; family Dermatophilaceae; genus Terrabacter. The sequence goes on from NZ_KB911822.1 coordinate 230,752, forward strand.
CCATCACCGTCGAGGTGTCTGGTTCGATGCCGGGCTACGAGAGCGTCACGAAGACGAGCGGAGCGACCGCGGCGGTGGCGCCCGGTGACCTCGTCGCCGGCGTCCCGACCGTGAGCGGCACGGCCCGGGTCGGCGAGGCCCTCAGCGGCCAGACGGGAACGTGGTCGCCCGTCCCGGACTACTCGTACCAGTGGTTCGTCGCAGGAGCCCCGATCGCGGCCGCGACCGGAACGACGTTCGTGCCCGAGGCGGTGGACCAGGGCAAGGCGGTGACCTTGCGCGTGACCGGGGCCCTGCCGGGCTACACCTCGCGCGCCGCCCTGTCGGTCCCGGTCGTCATCGGCTCTGGTGTCTACTCGGTGGCCCCGACCCCGTCGATCGGCGGGGTCGCCAGGGTGGGCTCACCGCTCACCGCGAACACCGGAGGATGGGCGCCGGTCCCGACGTTCTCCTACCAGTGGTTCGCCGATGGCGCGGCCATCAGTGGTGCCACCGGCTCGAGCTTCACCCCGGCCGCCATCCAGCGCGGCAAGCGGCTCTCAGTCCAGGTCACGGCCACGAGGTCTGGCTTCCCGACCACGACGCGGACGTCGGCGCAGACGGCCGCAGTGGCCTATGGCGTGTTCACGGCGGCTCCGACGCCGACCATCTCCGGGACGGCACGTGTCGGAGCGGCGCTCAAGGCGATGCCGGGCATCTGGTCCCCCAGCGCGACCCTGAGCTACCAGTGGCGCGCCGATGGCGCCGCGGTGACCGGCGCGACGGGCTCGTCGTTCACGCCCCAGGCCGCGCAGCGCGGGAAGCGCATCACCGTGACCGTCGCGGCGCGACGTGACGGGTTCACCCCCGCGACGCGGACCTCCGCAGCCACCACCTTCGTCGCGTACGGCGTCTTCACGGCGGCCCCGACGCCGCGCATCTCCGGCTACCCGCAGATCGGCTGGGCCCTCACGGCCACGGCTGGCACCTGGGCGCCCTGGGCGTCGGTCAGCTACCAGTGGAAGGCCAACGGTGTCGCCATCAAGGGCGCCACAGCGAGCACCTACAAGCCCGTCTCCGCCGACTATGCCAAGCGCATCACGGTGACCGTGACGGCCAAGCGTCCGGGCTACTCCAACGGGGTGCGCACGAGCGCGGCCACGATCCCGGTCACCAAGCCATTCACGCGGATCGCGACGCCGACCATCGCGGGCACGGCCCGCGTCTTCTCGACGCTGACCGTCAAGCCGGGCTACTGGTACCCCGCTCCGACCTTCGGCTACCAGTGGAAGCGCAACGGGGTCGTCATCACGGGTGCCACACGCAGCACCTACCGTCTGGTCGAAGCGGACTACGGCAAGCGGGTCACCGTCAGCGTGACGGCTCGCCGCTCCGGCTTCACGCCCGTGACTCGCACGAGCGCGGCGTCGGCGACGATCCTCGGTCCGGCGGCGACTCTCACCAAGGACGGCACCTTCCGCGTGGGGGTCTCCCTTGGTCCCGGTACCTATGTCGCACCTGGTGGCTACGGCTGCTACTGGGAACGTCGGAGGAACGCGGGCACGGACTTCGACGGCATCATCGCGAACGACTTCTCTCTGGGCGGCCGCCGCATCGTCACCATCAGCTCGACCGATGCGTACTTCGTGACGGAGGACTGCGGCTCGTGGACGCGGCTTGCGAAGGTGGGCACGCCGCGGACCTCCTTCGGCGAGGGCGCGCAGGCGGTGGGAGTCCACATCCGGCCGGGGTACTACTACGCACCCGGCGGTGACGGCTGCTACTGGGAGGGGCTGTCTGGGTTCAGCGGGCTCTTCGGGGACGTGATCGAGAACGACTTCAGCTACTACGAGCCGCAGTACGTGCACATCTACTCGTGGGTCGTCGGCTTCGACAGCCATGACTGCGGCACCTGGACGCGTATCGGCGACTGACCGTCTCCCAGAGGATCGAGAGCGGTCCGCCCAGGCCTGACGGCCGGGCGGACCGCTCTCTCGCTTGGGTCAAGGGCTGACGTGAGGCCGAGCTGCCTCGCGACCTCGTCCAATGCCGCCATGTTGGCCTGGACCGACTTTGCCGGGTGCAGCGGAGACTCGAGCAGGCCGTCGCCGATGCAGCGGGCCACCTCGAGGGCGGAGTGGTAGAGCGCGCCGTGGCCGATCGGCTCGGGGTCGGTCCACGTCACCGAACCCGACCCGTCGGCGGCGGTGACGACGACGTCGCCGGGCATGAAGAACGGTCCGGGCAGGGTCAGCGTGGCCTCCGTGCCGGCGATGGTCGCGGACGTGGGCGTACGCGTGAGCAGCGTGGAGTGCAGCACGCTCGTCGCGTCGTCGGCATGGGTCAGGAGCATCGCGGCCTGGCCGTTGACGCCGGAGGCCGTCGTCTCTCCAGACGCCAGGACGCGCGTGGCCGGGCCGAGCGCCCACGTCGCGAGCGTCGTCACGTAGGTGCCGAGGTCGAGCAGCGAGCCGCCCGCCATGGCCGGGTCGAGGATGCGGTGCGCCGGGTCGAAGTGCTCGCCGTGGTCCGCGATGACGGTGCGCACGTCGCCGAGCACCCCGGACTCGAGCACCTGCCGCACGACGTCGAAGCGTGGCAGGAAGAGCGACCACATGGCCTCCATGCAGAAGACGCCGGCAGTCGCGGCGGCGGTCGAGATCGCCTCAGCCTCAATGGCATCGAGACCCAGCGGTTTCTCGACGAGCACGTGCTTGCCGGCATCGACGGCGAGCAGCGCGCTGGCCAGGTGCACGTGGTGCGGAGTCGCGACGTAGACGACGTCGACCTCGGGGTCGGCGACGAGGGCCGCCGGGCTCCCATGGGCCCGAAGCCCACCCGCCCGCTGGGCGAAGGCGTCGGCCGAGGCTTGCGACCGCGACCCCACGGCGACGACCTGCTGCGTCGTCGAGGCCTGGAGCGACGCGACGAAGCGCGATGCGATCCACCCGGTGCCGAGGATGCCCCACCGGAGGACGGGCACGCTCTCGGGCGACGGACGGCGTGGGGCAGGGAGGGCGCTGGGCAGCGCAAGGGTCGACACGGCATACCTTCTCGGTGGTCGGTGCGCCGCGAGGGACCCCGGCGCGGTCAGCGCTCGTCGAGCATGACCTCGATGGAGTAGTCCTGGGCGCGGTAGCAGTGGTCGCCGTACTCGACCGGGCCGCCGACGGCGTCGAAGGCGGTGCGAGACATCGTCAGGACCGGCTGGGACGGCGTGAGGTTGAGGTGCTTGCGCTCGGATGCCGACGGCTGTCGCGCACCGATGCGCTGGTGCGCGACGACTGGCTTGCCCCCTCGCGCGCGGAGGAGGGCGTAGAGCCCGTCGCGCTCGAGATCCTCACGGCTGATGTCGGAGTAGGCCGGGGGCAGCCAGTTGCGCAGGATCGCGAGGGGTCGGTCACCGTCGAGCCGCAGCCGGACGAGGCGCAGCAGCGGCGTGTCGACCGGCAGGCCGAGGGCCGCGGCCGCGACCTCGTCGGTCGTCACCTCGTGCGTCAGCACCTGGGTGCGAGGGTCCCCCGAGCCCTCGCGCCGCAGGTCGTCGTAGAGGCTCGTCAGCTCGGCCCGCCGGTGGATCTGGCGCCCCGCGACCGTCGTACCGAGACCCCGCCGGCGGAGCAGCAGCCCCTGCCCGACGAGCTCCTGGATGGCCCTGCGCACCGTCGGTCGCGAGAGCCCGAGCCGGTCGGCCATCGCGACCTCGTTCTCGAACGAGTCGCCCGGCTGGAGGTCGCCGTTCGCGATCGCAGCGCTCAGCTGCTCGGCCAGCTGGTGGTAGAGCGGGACCGGCGTCTCACGGTCGATGCGGACGTCAACGGGCTTGGGCATGGCCGCAGACTAACGAGACGGTTCGGCCATGCGCGCACATGTTCATGTCAGCACACCCTCGTGTCATCACCTCGGGCTCTTGACGACGAGGACGGGCACGTCGGCGTCGAGGATGATGTTCTGGGCCACGCTGCCGAGGAAGGCCTTGCCCATCGGCGAGCGACGGCGGGCCCCGATGACGAGCAGGTCCGGACCGAGCTCGCTCACGGTGGCGAGGATCGCCTCCGACACGTCCGCGATGTCCCGGCCGCCGGGGACGAGGCGCACGTCCCACTGGAGGTCGGGCAGGCACGCGGCCTCGAGGGCGTTCTCGACGGCATCGGAGATGCCGGCCTTGTTGGCCTCCGCGATGTCGTTGTCGAGCGACTCGACGACGTGGACGACGAGGAGATGGGTCCCGCGGTATGCCGCCTGGCGGGCTCCCTCCTGGAGCGCGAGCGCGCTCGAGCTGCGGGTGTGGTGGGCGACGGCGACGCTCATGACGCCACCCCGCTCACTTCTGCAGCTCGTGCGAGAGCTCGGTGAGCTCGTCGCCGCCGGCCATCTGGCGGGTCAGCTCGTCGAGACCGACGTCGGCGCGCTTCTTGTCGAGCACGGCCTGTCCGAGCTTGAGGATGACGAAGTGGTTGCCGACGAGGTAGGCGTGGTGCGGGTTGTGGGTGATGAAGACGACGCCGAGCCCGGCGTCGCGGGCCGCAGCCGTGTACTTCAGCACGACGCCGGACTGCTTGACGCCGAGAGCCGCGGTCGGCTCGTCGAGGATGAGCACGCGGGCGCCGAAGTAGACGGCCCGGGCGATCGCGACGCACTGGCGCTGGCCACCCGAGAGGGTGCCGATGGGCTGGTTGATGTCCTTGACGACGACGCCCATCTTGCGCAGCTCCTCGTCGGCGATGCGCTTCATGTCGGCGATCCGGAGGGTGGCGAACGGTCCCCTGCCGCTCGTCAGCTCGGAGCCGAGGAAGAAGTTGCGCCAGACCTCCATGAGGGAGACGACGGCGAGGTCCTGGTAGACGGTCGCGATGCCGTGGTCGAGGGACTCGCGCGGCGAGGAGAAGCTGACCTCCTTGCCGTCGACCTTCATCGTGCCCTCGTTGTGCGGGTGCAGGCCGGCCATGATCTTGATCAGGGTCGACTTGCCGGCGCCGTTGTCGCCGAGGACGCACGTCACCTCGCCGGCACGCACCGTGAGGTTGATGCCCTTGAGGGCGCGGATGGCGCCGTACGTCTTGCCGACGTCCTTCATCTCGATGAGCGGCTCACCCGAGTGGAGCTCCGGGTCCGCGTGCTCGGACAGGGTGTCAGTCATGTCAGCCCACCTTTCGGGCGGTCGAGAGCTTCTTGACGTAGAGGTTGACCATCACGGCGAGCAGGAGCATGACGCCGAGGAAGGCCCGGAACCAGTTGGGGTCCCAGCCGGCGTAGACGATGCAGAGGCTCGTCATGCCGAAGATGAACGCGCCGATGGCGACACCGATAGCGTTGCCGTAGCCACCGGTGAGCAGCGTGCCGCCCACGACCGCGGCGATGATGTAGAGGAACTCGTTGCCGATGCCGTTGCCGGCCTGGAGGGTGTCGAACTTGTAGAGCGTGTGCATGCCGACGAACCAGCCGAGGAACGAGACCGACATGAAGAGGCCGATCTTGACGGCCTTGACCGGGACGCCGACGGCGCGGGCGGAGTCGGCGTTGCCGCCGACGGCGTAGATCCAGTTCCCGATCTTGGTGCGCTGGAGGATGAAGGCCGACAGGGCGACGAAGAGGAACCACCAGAGGACGGTGATCTCGACGGTGACGCTGCCGATCTTGAAGCTCGAGGCGAAGATCGCGTCGAGGGTCTTGTAGCCGTCCATCTGGTTGATGTTGGGCGTCGAGACCGAGCCCGTGACGAGCTTCGTGACCCCGAGGTTGGCGCCCTGCAGCACGAAGAACGTGCCCAGGGTGATGAGGAAGCTCGGTATGCCGGTCCTCACCACCAGATAGCCGTTGAGGAAGCCGATGGCGAGGCAGAAGACGAGGGAGAGCACGGCGCCGACGATGAGGTTGATGCCGAGCTGGTAGCAGAACATCGCGTTGACGAGCCCCGCCGTGGTGACGATGACGCCGGCGGAGAGGTCGAACTCGCCGCCGATCATGAGCATTCCCACGGCGACCGCGACGATGCCGATGGTGGAGGACTGGTAGAGCACGGTGAAGAACGACGCGGGCGACCGGAAGGCCGGGGCGACGATAAGGAAGAAGACGAAGATGACGATCGCCGCGACGAGCGCCCCGACCTCGGGGCGGGCGAGCAGGCGGTTCGACCAGCCGAGCGTGACCCGGTTCGACGCCTCGGCTGGTGCCGAGGGTGGAGTCTTGGTGGTTTGACTCATGGACCTCTCCGATCCGTATGACGTGCGAGGAGTGAAGTGCGAGAGGGCGGCCGGCCCTGTTGCCCGGGCCGGCCGCCCCGTGGGTCAGCGCGTGTTGTTCTTGGCGAACGGGAGGATGACGCCGATGTTCTTGGCATCGACGAACGACGGTCCGGTCAGGACGGCGAGGCCGCCGCCGATGTCGTTGCCGTTCTTCTTGTTGAGGTAGAGCGACTGGATGGCGAGGTAGCCCTGGACGTAGGGCTGCTGGTCGACCGAGAACTGGATCTTGCCGTCCTGGATCGCCTGCGCGGCGTCGACGTTGAGGTCGAAGGTGGCGAGCTTGGCCTTGCTGCTGGCCGCGTCCATCGCCTTGAGCGCGTCGAGGGCGATCGGCGCGCCGAGCGTGACGATCCAGTCGATCGAGCTGTCCTGCGCGAGCTTGGCCTGCAGGGCCGAGACGACCGACGGGTCGTCGGCGCCGTTGACCTGGATGTTCTCCGTGGCCGGGATGCCCTTCTTGACGCCGGCGCACCGGGCCTCGAGGGCCACCGAGCCGGCGGCCTGGATGACGCAGAGGACCTTCTTGCCGCCGGCGGCGGCGATGCGCTTGCCGGTCGCCTCTCCGGCGAGGTTCTCGTCGGAGCCGAAGTACATCTTGGCGCCGACCTGCTGGTACTGGTCGATGCCGGAGTTGAAGGCGACGACGGGGATGCCGGCGTCGTCGGCCGACTTGACCGCACCGGCGAGGGCATCGGGCGTGGCGAGCGTCGTGGCGATGCCGTCGACCTTGGAGTCGACGGCGTTCTGGATCAGCGTCGCCTGCTTGGCCGGGTCGGGGTCGTTGGAGTACTTGAGCGTGATGCCGCTGTTCTTCGCTGCCTGGGTGGCGCCGGCCTTGATCTTGTCCCAGAACGTGTCGCCCGGGGTCTCGTGGGTGACCATGGCGAACGTGTAGCCGGAGTTGTCACCGGCGCCGCCGCCGCTCCCGGCGTTGGCGGTGCTGGAGGGGGCGCCGCCGCTGCTGCACGCCGCGAGGGCGAGGGCGGCGGCCGTGGCCATGCCGGCTGCGACGGTCAGGCTCTTGCGAGTCCGAGTCGGAGTCATCGTTGATTCCTTTCGTTGCGTCGCGGTGGCCCGGTCGCCGGAGTGGCGCGACGTTCTGTGACGGTGGATCCGTCGATGAGGGTGGAGCCCGTATGCCGTGTGCCGCCTGGCACGTGAGGTGGGGGCCGGAGGGGTGTCGGGTCGAGGTCGACCCGGCCGGTGCGTGTGTGGTGCGCGTGGCTCGAGGGGTCTGGCTGCGTCGCGTCCGGAGCGGACGGTGTGGGGCGAGGTCGTCGCCCGGACGGTGTGCGGGGTTCTCGGCGGGCCCCGGCGACGTCGTGGGTCACCGTGCTCGCACTGGCTCCTCCGTCGCGGGCGGACACCGTGGTCGGTGTCTGCCGGTCCCGGCGTCGGTGCCAGCGATTGGAGGATGCTCCTTTCCTTGCAGTGATGTCAAGAGATTGATCAAACATCAGAATGTCCTTACATTTGCTTGACACGACGAGGCCCGCGGCACGACCATCGTTCTCGAAGGGACGACGACGTCGAGAGGCTCGCCGACCGGAACCCGTGGCGACCACCCCCCGGCTCGCCGCCCACCGCGAACCCAAGGGAGTGTCCATGCGCATCGGACTGGCCGGAGTCGGCCGCATCGGGGCGTTCCACGCCGAGACCCTCCGCGACCTGACCGACGTCGACGAGGTCGTCGTCGCCGACCTGGACGCCGACGCCGCCCGCGCCGTCGCGGACAAGCTCGAGGTCGGCTTCGCTGCTTCGCCGGCCGAGCTGCTCGCCCACGGTGTCGACGGCTTCGTCATCGCCACGGCGACGCCGGGACACGCGCCGCTCATCCGTCTCGGTCTCGAGGCCGGGGTCCCCACCTTCTGCGAGAAGCCCGTCGCGGCCACGCTCGACGAGACGCTGGACCTCGCCCGTCTCGTCCGCACGACGAGCACGCCCGTCCACGTCGGCTTCCAGCGACGCTTCGACCGCGGCTACCAGCGCGCCCAGCAGGCCGTGGCAGGCGGCGAGCTCGGCTTCGTCCACAGCATCCGGGCGCAGACGCACGACCAGGCGCCGCCCCACGCCGCGTACATCCCGACGAGCGGCGGCCTCTTCCGCGACTGCTCGATCCACGACTTCGACATCATCCGCTTCGTCACCGGCCGCGAGGTCGCCTCGGTCTACGCCACCGGCGCCAACAAGGGCGCCGCGTTCTTCTCCGAGGCCGGCGACGTCGACACCGCCGCGGCCGTCCTGACGCTCGACGACGGCACGCTCGTCAACCTCTCCGCGACGCGCTACAACGGCGCCGGCCACGACGTGCGCATGGAGGTCCTCGGCAGCGACGGCACGATCGGCGTCGGCTACGACGACTCGCTCGCCGTCACCTCCGCCGAGCCCGGTGCAACCTACCCGGTCGGCCCCCGTCACTGGTCGTTCATGGAGCGCTTCCTGCCGGCCTACCGTGCCGAGCTGACGGCCTTCGCGGCCGTCGCCCGCGGCGCGCTGGCCTCGCCGTGCACCGTCGACGACGCGCTCCAGGCCTTCCGCGTCGCCGACGCCTGCGAGCTCTCCCGACGCGAGGGTCGTGTCGTCTCCCTCGACGAGATCCCGAGCCTGTGAACGACGTGGACGCCATGGACACCACGACCTCCGCGGCCGGCGACACGGCATACGACGTCGTCGCGATCGGCCGCACGGGCGTCGACATCTACCCGCTCCAGCACGGCGTGGGGCTCGAGAAGGTGCGCACGTTCGAGAAGTTCCTCGGCGGCAGCGCGACGAACGTCGCGGTGGCGGCCGCCCGCCACGGGCACCGGACCGCGCTCGTCACGCGGACCGGGCAGGACGCGTTCGGCCGCTACATCCACGAGGCGCTGCGCGACTTCGGCGTCGACGACACCTTCGTCTCCGCCGTCGCCGGGCCGCCCACGCCCGTCACCTTCTGCGAGGTCTTCCCGCCCGACGACTTCCCGCTGTACTTCTACCGCTACCCGACTGCGCCGGACCTCATGATCGAGCCGGACGAGCTGCCGCTCGACGCGATCCGCTGCGCCGGCGTCTACTGGTCGACCGTCACGGGGCTGTCGCAGGAGCCGAGCCGGGCCGCGCACTTCCGGGCCTGGGAGGCGCGCGGGCGTCGCACGCACACGGTGCTCGACCTCGACTACCGCCCGATGTTCTGGTCCGACCCGGCCGAGGCGAGCGAGCAGGTCGGGCGCGCGCTCGACCACGTGACCGTCGCCGTCGGCAACCGTGAGGAGTGCGAGGTCGCGGTCGGCGAGACCGACCCCCAACGAGCGGCCGACGCGCTGCTCGAGCGCGGGGTCGAGCTCGCCGTCGTCAAGCAGGGACCCAAGGGGGTGCTCGCCGCGACCCGCGAGGAGCGCCTGGAGGTCCCGCCGTTCCCCGTCGACGTCGTCAACGGCCTCGGTGCCGGCGACGCGTTCGGAGGCGCCCTCTGCCACGGCCTGCTCGAGGGCTGGGACCTGCGGCGCGTCCTCGAGTTCGCGAACGTCGCAGGTGCGATCGTCGCCAGCAAGCTCGAGTGCTCCACCGCGATGCCGACCTCCGCCGAGGTCGACGAGCGCCTGGCCGCCGCAGGCCGGCAGGCCTCCCCGTTCGCTACCACCGCCGAGGAGGCGCGATGACCACCACGCAGCACGAGCCCGCCGTGAGCCCGACCGTCCGGGTCGCAGACCTGACCGAGATCCGCGTGCGCGAGCCCGGGCGCATCGCCGCCGCGTGGGCCGCGCGCCGCCGCCGTCCACTCGTCCGCGAGGACGGCCGGATGCTCCTCGTTGCCGCCGACCACCCCGCCCGGGGCGCTCTCGGCGTCCGCGGCTCCGGCACCGCCATGGCGAGCCGCAGCGACCTGCTCGAGCGACTCGTCACAGCCCTCCAGCGGCCCGGCGTCGACGGCGTGCTCGGCACGCCCGACGTCCTCGACGACCTGCTCCTGCTCGGGGCCCTCGACGACAAGGTCGCCATCGGCTCGATGAACCGCGGTGGCCTCCAGGGCGCCACCTTCGAGCTCGACGACCGCTTCACCGCCTACACGGCGGCCGAGATCGCGGCGCGTGGCATCGACGGCGGCAAGATGCTGACGCGCATCTGCCTCGACGACCCGGGCACGGTGGCCACCCTCGAGGCGAGCGCCAAGGCGGTCACCGAGCTCGCCGAGCACCAGGTCATGGCGATGGTCGAGCCGTTCCTGTCGACGCGTGAGGGCGGGCGGGTCGTCAACCAGCTCGACCCCGACTCGACGATCAAGTCGGTCCACATCGCCGCGGGCCTCGGCGCCTCGAGCGCCTACACGTGGCTCAAGCTGCCCGTCGTCGACGAGCTCGACCGCGTCATGGACGCGACGACCCTGCCGACGCTCCTCCTCGGCGGGGACCCCCAGGGTGACCCGCAGGACACGTACGCCTCGTGGGGCCGAGCGCTCGACCTGCCCGCCGTGCGCGGTCTCGTCGTGGGGCGCGCCCTGCTCTTCCCGCCCGGCGGCGACGTCGCCGCGGCCGTCGACATCGCCGCGGAGCTGGTGCACGGGAGCGGGGTCGGCGCGTGAGCGACAACGAGCGCTGGGTGCGCCCCCGGGGGAGCGCCGGCACGACGGAGTGGTCGGTGGCCGTCGACGACGCCGTGGACGGGTGGTCGCACACCCGGTTGTATGCCGCTGAGCTGGCTGGTGGTGAGAGCCGCACCGTCGTGGCCGGGGAGTGGGAGCACGTCGTCGTGCCGCTCTCGGGTTCCGTCGCCGTCACGGCCACCGACCCGGAGGGCCTCGAGCACGAGGCCATCCTCACGGGACGGACCTCGGTCTTCGCCGGGCCCACCGACGTCGCCTACGCCACGCGCGACTGCGACGTCACGGTGACCGCCGAGGGCGGTCCCGCATCGGTCGCCGTCTGCGGCGCCCGCGCGGCGCGACGGCACACGCCGCCGTTCCGTCACGTGGGCGTCGCAGACGTGCCCGTCGAGCTGCGTGGCGCCGGCGCCGCGTCCCGCGAGGTCCGCAACTTCGGCATCCCGGGCGTCCTCGACGCCGACTCGATCATCGCCTGCGAGGTCATCACCCCCGGCGGCAACTGGAGCTCCTACCCGCCGCACAAGCACGACGAGGAGCGGCCGGGGGTGGAGACGGAGCTCGAGGAGATCTACTACTTCGAGGTCGCCCCGTCGGCCGGTGCTCCGGAGGCGGCGGGGGCGAGCCCGGTCGGCTACCAACGGGTCTACGGCACCGACGACCGGCCCATCGACGTCCTCGCCGAGGTGCGCTCGGGCGACGTCGTCCTCGTGCCGCACGGCTGGCACGGCCCGGCGATGGCCGCCCCCGGCTACGACCTCTACTACCTCAACGTCATGGCCGGCCCGGGTGCCGAGCGGGCCTGGCTCATCTGCGACGACCCCGCACACGGCTGGGTCCGCGACACGTGGTCCGACCAGCCGGTCGACCCCCGACTTCCCCTTGGAGGTGCTCGATGACGAGCGACACCCGCGCGGCCGGAACGGTGCGTCTGACCGTGGCCCAGGCCGTGGTGCGCTTCCTCGCCAACCAGTGGAGCGAGCGCGACGGCGAGCGGCAGAAGCTCTTCGCCGGCTGCTTCGGGATCTTCGGTCACGGCAACGTCGCCGGGATCGGCCAGGCGCTGCTGCAGAACGAGCTCGCCGACGGGGAGGAGCACCTTCCCTACGTGCTCGCCCGCAACGAGCAGGCGATGGTCCACACATCCGTCGCCTACGCCCGCCAGAAGGACCGCCTCCAGACGTGGGCGTGCACCGCCTCCGTCGGGCCCGGCTCGACGAACATGCTGACCGGCGCCGCCCTGGCGACGATCAACCGGATCCCCGTGCTGCTGCTGCCGTCCGGCACCTTCGCGACGCGGGTGAGCTCGCCGGTGCTCCAGGAGCTCGAGCTGCCGTATGCCGCCGACGTGACCGTCAACGACGCCTTCCGCCCGCTGTCGAGGTTCTTCGACCGGGTCAGCCGTCCAGAGCAGCTGCCGTCGGCGCTGCTCGGTGCGATGCGGGTGCTCACCGACCCGGTCGAGACGGGCGCCGTGACGATCTCGCTCCCGCAGGACGTGCAGGCCGAGGCCCACGACTGGCCCGTCGAGCTCTTCGCGCCGCGCACGTGGCGGGTGGCACGTCCGCTGCCCGAGGCCGTCGACGTCGCCGACGCCGCAGCGGTGATCCGCTCGGCGAAGCGGCCGCTCGTCGTCGCCGGTGGTGGCGTGCACTACAGCGGCGCCGAGGAGGCGCTGAAGGCTTTCTGCGAGGTCACCGGCATCCCCGTCGGTGAGTCTCAGGCCGGCAAGGGCTCGCTGCCGCACGGGCACCCGCAGGAGATGGGCGCGGTCGGCTCGACCGGCACGACGGCCGCCAACGCGCTCGCCGCCGAGGCGGACGTCGTCATCGGCATCGGCACGCGCTGGAGCGACTTCACCACGGCGTCGCGGACGGCCTTCCAGGACAACGGGGTCCGCTTCGTCAACGTTAACGTCGCGCGCTTCGACGCCGGCAAGCACTCGGGGCTCTCGGTCGTCGCCGACGCCCGGGAGGCGATCGTCGCGCTGACCGCGGCGCTCGACGGGTATGCCGTCGACGACGCCTACCGGTCGCGCCAGGCCGCGCTGTGGGCCGAGTGGGACGCCTCGGTCGAGTCGGCCTTCCACCCCGGTGCGGAGGTCACCGACCGGCTGGCCGACGGACTGCTGACCCAGGGCCAGGTGCTCGGTGCGGTCAACGAGCTGACCGACCCCCGCGACGTCGTGCTCTGTGCGGCGGGCTCGATGCCCGGCGACATCCACAAGCTGTGGCGGGTCCGCGACCGCAAGGCCTACCACGTCGAGTACGGCTACTCCTGCATGGGCTACGAGGTGCCGGCCTCGCTCGGCATCCGTCTCGCCGACGAGTCGCGCGACGTCTTCGCCATGGTCGGCGACGGCGGCTACCTCATGATGCCGACCGAGCTCGTCACGGCGGTGCAGGAGCGCATCAAGGTCGTCGTCGTCCTCGTCCAGAACCACGGCTTCCACTCGATCGGCTCGCTGTCGGAGTCGCTCGGCTCGCAGCGCTTCGGCACGAGCTACCGCTTCCGCGGTGAGTCGTCCGGGCGCCTCGACGGCGACGTCCTGCCCGTCGACCTCGCCGCCAACGCGCGCTCACTGGGTGCGCACGTCATCGAGGTGCACTCGCTCGACGAGCTGCACCAGGCGATCAAGGAGGCCAAGGCCGCTCCGGCCGACGGCGGCCCCGTCGTCATCCACGTCGAGACCGACCCGCTCGTCCACGCACCCGACAGTGCGTCGTGGTGGGACGTGCCGGTCTCGGAGGTCAGCGACCTCGACACGACGCAGACGGCATACGCCGAGTACGTCGACCACAAGGGCACCCAGCGTCCGCTCATCACTCCCGTCGACACCACCTCTCACCCGGAGTCCGCGTCATGAAGCTCGCCCTCGACCCCTACATGTTCCGTGAGACGCCGCTGCTCGAGCTGCCCTCTCTCGTGGCCGACCTCGGCTACGAGTGGATCGAGCTCTCGCCGCGCGACGACTTCATCCCGTTCTTCAACCACCCGCGCGTCGACGACGCCGGCGTGGCCACGTTCCGGTCGGCGCTGGCGTCGGCGGGGGTGGGGGTGTCGTCGCTCCTGCCCCTCTTCCGGTGGTCGGGTCCCGACGAGGAGGACCGCAGGGCGGCGGTGCGCTACTGGACGCGCGCCATCCAGATCGCCAGCGACCTCGGCGTCGACACGATGAACTCCGAGCTCAACGGCAACCCGCGCGAGGCCGCCGTCTGCGAGCGGATGTTCTGGCAGTCGATGGAGGACCTGCTGCCCGTCTTCGAGAAGGAGGGGATCCGGCTCGTCCTCGAGCCGCACCCCGACGACTGGGAGGAGGACGGCAAGCGCGCGGTCGACATCATCAGGGGGATCAACAGCCCCAACGTGTCGTTCCTCTACTGCGCGCCGCACACCTTCCACCAGGGCAACGATCCCGACGGGATCATGGACAAGGCCGGCGACCTGCTGACGATGGTCCACGTCGCCGATGCCTACGACCACACGGCGTCGTCGGGGCTGCGCTACATCGTCAACCCGCCCGGGTCGCAGGTCACCGTGCACCAGCACCTCGACATCGGCCAGGGCGAGGTCGACTTCGGCCAGCTCTTCGCCGGTCTCGAGCGCATCGGCTTCGACGGCATCGTCACCTCCTGCGTCTTCGCCTGGGAGGACCGCGCGCGTGAGTCGAGCACCTACATGCGCGACACCATCCGCTCCTACCTCGACAAGTGGTCGACGCCGCCCACGCTCGTCTCTTCTTGAGCTGCAAGGGATCCCATCGGATCCCAGCCGCTCCCACCCGAGCCGGCCACCCGGCACACACGCCCTCCACCGTGACCAGAACCCCGAAGGACACCGCCATGAGCACCCCCACCCGCATCACCCACCTCATCGACGGAAAGCCGTGGACCGGCACCGCCGAACGGACGTCGCCCGTCTTCAACCCCGCGACGGGGCAGCAGTCGGGCGTGCTCGACCTGGCCTCGGCGTCGCTCGTCGACGAGGTCGTGAAGTCCGCCGCCTCCGCGTGGGAGGAATGGGCCGACGCCTCGCTCGCCAAGCGGTCGGGCGTCCTCTTCGCCTTCCGCGAGCTGCTCAACGCGCGCAAGGAGGACGTCGCGGCGCTCATCACGGCCGAGCACGGCAAGGTGCTCTCCGACGCGCTCGGCGAGGTGACACGCGGCCTCGAGGTCGCCGAGTTCGCCTGTGGCATCCCGCACCTCATGCGCGGCGGCTTCTCGGAGAACGCCTCGACGAACGTCGACGTCTACTCGATCCGTCAGCCGCTGGGGGTCGTGGCCGTCATCTCGCCGTTCAACTTCCCGGCGATGGTGCCGATGTGGTTCATCCCCATCGCCATCGCGTGCGGCAACGCCGTGATCCTCAAGCCGTCCGAGAAGGACCCGTCGGCCGCGATCGCGGTCGCGGCGCTCTGGAAGGAGGCGGGGCTGCCCGACGGCGTCATGCAGGTCGTCAACGGTGACAAGGAAGCCGTCGACGCGCTGCTGACCCACCCCGACGTGAAGTCGGTGTCGTTCGTCGGCTCGACGCCGATCGCGAAGTACGTCTACGAGACGGGCACTGCCCACGGCAAGCGCGTCCAGGCCCTCGGCGGCGCCAAGAACCACATGCTCGTCCTTCCGGACGCCGACCTCGACCTCGCCGCGGACGCGGCGGTCAACGCCGGCTTCGGCTCGGCGGGGGAGCGGTGCATGGCGATCTCGGCGCTCGTCGCGGTCGAGCCCATCGCGGACGAGCTGATCTCGAAGATCAAGGACCGCATGGGCAAGCTCGTCACCGGCGACGGCACGCGTGGCTGCGACATGGGCCCGCTCGTCACCTCGCAGCACCGCGACAAGGTGACGTCCTACCTCGACGCCGGGGTGTCGGAGGGTGCGACGCTCGTCGTCGACGGCCGCCAGGACTCCTACGAGTCCGATGGTGAGGGCTACTTCCTCGCGCCGACCCTCTTCGACCACGTCAAGCCCGGCATGTCGCTCTACGACGACGAGATCTTCGGCCCCGTGCTGTCGGTCGTGCGCGTCGGCTCCTACGACGAGGGCCTCGAGCTCATCAACAGCAACCCCTACGGCAACGGCACGGCGATCTTCACCAACGACGGTGGTGCGGCCCGCAAGTTCCAGCGCAACGTCGAGGTCGGCATGGTCGGCGTCAACGTGCCGATCCCCGTGCCGGTGTCGTACTACTCCTTCGGCGGGTGGAAGAACTCCCTCTTCGGCGACACCCACGCGCACGGCCTGGAGGGCGTGCACTTCTTCACCCGCGGCAAGGTCGTCACGTCGCGCTGGCTCGACCCGAGCCACGGCGGCCTCAACCTCGGCTTCCCCCAGAACGACTGACCCGCAACACTTCTCGAGAGGAACGACTGACCATGGCCGAGTCCAAGGCCCGCAACACCGACGACCGCTACAGCAAGCTGACGATCGGTGTCTGTCCTGACCAGTGGGGCGTCTGGTTCCCCGAGGACGAGAAGCAGATCCACTGGGAGACCGCGCTCGACGAGATGGCCGAGGCCGGCTTCTCGGTCATGGAGACGGGGCCGTTCGGCTACTTCCCCAAGGACCCGAAGCGCCTGCAGGAGGAGATGGACAAGCGCGGCTTCCAGGTCGTCGCCGGCACCGGCTGGGGCATCCTGCACAAGCCGGAGGCCTGGGCCGACACGGAGAAGACCTTCCGCGAGATCGCCGAGACGCACGCCGCCGTCGGGGCGGAGTACATCGTGCACCTGCCGCCCCTCTTCCGCGACGACAAGACGTGGGAGTTCACCGACGACCGGGTGCTGTCGACGGAGGCGTGGAAGGCGTACATCTCCAACGCGGACAAGCTCGGTCGCATCATGAAGGAGGACTACGGCCTCAAGATGGTCCTCCACCCGCACGGCGACAGCCACATCGAGACGCCAGAGGACATCGACCGCGTCTTCCAGGCGACGGACCCCGACTACGTCGGCTTCTGCCTCGACACCGGCCACATCGTCTACGGCGGCGGGGACCCGATGGAGCTGTGCCGCAAGTACCCCGAGCGGATCTCCTACGTCCACATCAAGGCGATGGACGAGGGCCTCGTCAAGCAGGCCCACGACGAGGACTGGCCCTTCGGTCTCGCTGTCGCCAAGGGCTGCTCGGTCGCGCCGCCGGCCGGCGCGCCGGACATGCCGTCGCTCATCGAGGCCCTGGCCGACCTCGACAAGGAGCTCTACGTCGTGTGCGAGCAGGACATGTACCCCTGCGAGCCGTCCTACCCGTTGCCGAACGCCATCCAGACCCGCGAGTACCTCGCGTCCATCGGCCTCGGCCTCCGCTGAGCCTGCTCTCGCTGACGAAGGAGTCACACCTATGACCGTACGCATCGGCATGATCGGCCCGGGCGGCATGGGCCAGGCCCACATCGACCGGATCCACACCGTCATCGCGGGCGGCCGGGTCGTCGCCGTCTCCGACGTCGACCCGGCGCGCGCGGCCGAGGTGGCGTCGCGGATCGGCGGGACGGCCTACGCCTCGTCGGCCGAGCTCATCGCGGCCGACGAGGTCGACGCGGTCATGATCTGCAGCTACGGGCCGGCGCACGAGGTGGACGTGCTCGTCGCCATCGCGGCGGGCAAACCCGTCTTCTGCGAGAAGCCGCTGACGCCGACGGCGGAGGCCGCGCTGCGGATCATGGAGGCCGAGCAGGCGGCCGGGCGGCGTCTGGTGACCGTCGGATTCATGCGTCGCTTCGACCGGAGCTACCGCGAGATGAAGGCGCTGCTCGACTCGGGCGACCTCGGCGAGACGCTCATGGTCCACTGCGCGCACCGCAACCCGACCGTCCCCGAGCACTACACGTGGGACATGGCGATCAACGACACCGCGATCCACGAGGTCGACACGATGCGCTGGCTGCTCGGTGAGGAGTTCGTCTCGGCGCGCGTCGACAAGCCGAAGAAGACGTCGCTGCGCTTCGAGCACCTCCAGGACCCGCTCGTGCTCATCCTCGAGACGGAGTCCGGCGTGCGCGTCGACGACGAGATCTTCGTCAACTGCCAGTTCGGCTACGACATCCGCTGCGAGGCGGTCGCCGAGAAGGGGACCGTGAGCCTCGGCGACCAGAACGCCATCGTCGTGCGGGACGGCGTCGGAGTGCGCAACGCGATCGCCCGCGACCACAACGACCGCTTCTGGGGCGCCTTCGTCACGGAGGTGCAGGAGTGGATCTCCGCCGTCGCCCGGGGCGAGCACACGGGCTCGACGTCGTGGGACGGGTATGCCGCCGCGTGCGTCTGTGACGCCGGTGTCCGTGCGCTCACGGACGAGGGCGTCGTCAAGGTGGAGATGATCGCGAAGCCCGACTTCTACGCCTGACCCCGGGCGCCTCCGCGGCTTTTGACCAAGGTTGAACCGGCATGGACAGATGGTCCGGGCGTGGTTACTTTGGGCAGATCGTCGCGGGGGCGGTCAGCCTCCGCGGTCCGATCGAGAGGGCTGTCCCATGTCTCGTCACGTGACCACCCGTCCCTGGACCACGTCGGATCGGACGGCCTGACGTGGCCGGCGCGGGCCCGGAGCTCAAGCGGGCGCTCAACCAGCGGCAGCTGACGATGATCGCCATGGGCGGCGTCATCGGGGCGGGCCTCTTCGTCGGGTCCGGCACCGTCATCCACGACACGGGCCCCGGGGCCTTCATCACGTACGCCCTGTGCGGCGTCCTCATCATCATGGTGATGCGGATGCTGGCCGAGATGGCCGTGGCCAACCCGTCCACGGGCTCCTTCGCCGACTACTCCCGCAAGGCCCTCGGCGACTGGGCCGGCTTCTCCGTCGGCTGGCTCTACTGGTACTTCTGGGTCATCGTCGTGGGCTTCGAGGCCGTCGCCGGCGCCAAGGTCATCAACTTCTGGCTGCCGGGGGTGCCGACGTGGGTGCTGAGCCTCCTGCTCATGCTCCTCATGACGGGCACCAACCTCATCTCGGTCTCGTCGTTCGGGGAGTTCGAGTTCTGGTTCGCCGGGATCAAGGTCGCGGCGATCATCGTCTTCCTCGCCTGCGGAGCCCTCTTCGTCTTCGGGATCTGGCCGAACGCCGACCTCGACTTCAGCAACCTCACAGCGCACGGCGGCTTCTTCCCGAACGGTGGGCTGGCGGTCACCGCGGGTGTCGTGACGGTGATCTTCTCGATGGTGGGTGCCGAGATCGCGACGATCGCCGCCGCCGAGTCGGACAACCCGGAGCGGGCCGTGTCCAAGGCCGCGAACTCCGTCATCACCCGCATCGCGATCTTCTTCGTCGGCTCGATCTTCCTGCTCGCGGTGATCCTCCCGTGGAACTCGGCCACCCTCGAGGCGTCGCCCTACGTCGCGGCCTTCCAGGAGATGGGCATCCCGTACGCCGACCACGTGATGAACGCGGTCGTGCTGACGGCCGTGCTCTCGTGCCTCAACTCCGGCCTCTACACCGCGTCCCGGATGCTCTTCGTGCTGGCCGCCCGTCGTGAGGCGCCCGCGTCGATGGTCTCGGTCAACGCCCGAGGCGTGCCGATGGTCGCCATCCTGGCCTCGTCGGTGGTCGGCTTCCTCGCCGTCATCATGGCCGCCGTGTCGCCCGACACCGTCTTCTCGTTCCTGCTCAACTCGTCCGGCGCCGTCATCCTCTTCGTCTACCTGCTCATCGCGGTCTCGCAGATCATCCTGCGCTACCGGGCCGACGCGTCGACCCTCAAGGTGAAGATGTGGTGGTTCCCCGCCCTGTCGGTCATCACGGCGCTCGGCATCGTGCTCGTGCTCGTCCAGATGGGACTCACGGAGGACGTACGCATCCAGCTCGTGCTGAGCCTCGTGTCGTTCGGCATCGTGCTGGTGCTCTTCTTCATCAACCGCGCCCGCATCGCGCGACTGCCCGAGCGGGTCGCGCCCGACCACACCGGTGAGGCACGCCGCGTGCTCGTCCTCGCCAACCAGACGCTCGAGTCCGACGAGCTCGTCTCGGAGCTGCAGCGCATAGACGCCCAGGGCGACGCCACCTACTGGGTATGCGTCCCCGCCAGTCCCGTCGAGACCGGCACCGCCGCGACCCACGGGGCCGTGTCCGTCAAGGACGCGACGACCGAGGCGGCGCAGCGCCGGCTCGACCGCACCCTGGAGCTGCTGACGAGCCACCGGCTCGACGCCACCGGCGCGGTCGGTGACCAGCGTCCGCTCCGGGCGCTGCGGGCAGCGATCCAAGAGTTCGACCCCGACCAGATCGTCATCGTGACGCTGCCCGCGTCGGACTCGATCTGGCAGCGGTTCGAGGTCGTCGACCGGGCGTCCGAGCTCGGCCTGCCGGTGACCCACGTCGAGGCGGCCTCGCTCGTCGGCGCGGTCTGAGCCGTGACGATCGTCGTCGCCTACACGGCGCAGGACAGCGGCACGTCGGCACTCGAGCTGGCTGCCGTGCTGTCTCGGTCGTCGGGCGAGCCCCTCACCGTGGCCGTCGTCGTGACGACGCCGCACGCAGCGGGGGCGGCGGAGTTCGTCGACGGGGACTACCTCGGACCGCTCCGGGAGTGGGGAGAGTCGGTCCTCGAGCAGGCCCGGACGGCGCTGCACGCTGACGTCGAGGCGAGCTTCGTCGTGCGTGCGGCATCGTCGATCCCCGCCGGCCTGCTCGAGCTGGCGGCCGAGGTCGACGCGTCGGCGCTCGTGCTCGGCTCGTCGAGCAAGGGCGCGCTGGGTCGCATCTCCTTCGGCAGCGTGACCGACCGGCTCGTGCACTCGGCGCCCCTGCCGGTGCTCCTGGCCCCGCTCGGTTACCGACCCACCCCGGGCTCTCGCATCCGTCGCGTGAGCGTCGGCTTCGGCGGGTCAGCGGGTGCGTCGCACGTGGCGGCCGCGGCTGCCGGCGTCGCCGAGGCAGTCGGTGGGGTGCTGCGGGCGGTGTCGTTCGCGGTCCGGCCGCCCAAGCGGATCTACGGCAGCGTCGAGGAGTCGGCCGACGATCTCGTCGTCGGCCGGTGGGTGGCCCGGACGACGGCAGCTCTCCGGGCCGAGGTGGGAGCCCGGGACGCCGTCCTGGCCGAACGACTGTCGCGGTCGCTCGTGGTCGGTGAGGGCGTCTCGTGGAGCACGGCGATCTGGGACGTCGAGTGGAGCGACGGCGACCTGCTCGTCGTCGGTCCGAGCTCGTCGGCCCCGGCAGCCCGGCTCTTCCTCGGCTCCCGCGCCTCGAAGATCATCCGGTCGTCACCGGTGCCCGTCTATCTCGTGCCGGCTCCCCGCTCGAGCTGAGTTCCTCTCTGCGCCAGGCAGGTCCAGCGTCTAGCGACCCTTTGAGGCGACGAGGTGGGCCGCCAGGTAGGGCGCCGTCACGCTCCCCTCGACGCCCGCGACCTGCTCCGGCGTGCCCGTCGCCACGACACGACCTCCGGCGTCCCCGCCGCCCGGGCCGAGGTCGATGACCCAGTCGGCGCTGACGATCGTGCCGAGGTCGTGCTCGACGAGGACGACGGTGTTGCCGGCGTCGACCAGGGTGTGGAGCTGGCGCAGCAGCAGGGCGATGTCGGCGGGGTGGAGTCCGGCGGTGGGCTCGTCGAGCAGGTAGAGGGCGTGCCCGCGCCGGGCCCGCTGCAGCTCGGTCGCCAGCTTGATCCGCTGGGCCTCTCCGCCGCTCAGCTCGGTGGCGGGCTGGCCGAGACGCAGGTAGCCGAGGCCCACCTCGCGCAACGTCGTCAGGCTGCGCGCGGCCGCCGGCAGGTCGGCGAGGAAGTCGGCGGCCTCGTCGACGGACATGGCCAGCACGTCCGCGACGTTCCTGCCGCGGCAGGTGATCTCGAGGGTCTCGGCGTTGTAGCGCGCCCCGTGGCAGGTCGGGCACGGCGCATACGTCCCGGGCAGGAAGAGCAGCTCGACCGAGACGAAGCCCTCGCCCTGGCACGTCTCGCAGCGTCCCTCGGCGACGTTGAAGGAGAAGCGCCCCGCGCCGTAGCCGCGCTCGCGCGCCTCGGGGGTTGCGGCATACAGCTTGCGCACCGCGTCGAAGAGACCGGTGTACGTGGCGAGGTTGGAGCGCGGGGTGCGGCCGATGGGGCGCTGGTCGACGCGGACCAGCCGGTCGAAGGACTCGAGGCCGGTGGCGTCGTCGACGTCGATCTCGAGCTCGCTCTCCTCGGGGTCGTCGGGGCCCTGTCCGAGGTGGCGGCGCACGAGCTCGGAGAGCACCTGCGTGACGAGCGTCGACTTGCCCGATCCGGAGACGCCGGTGACGGCGGTCAGCACGCAGAGGGGAACGTCGACGGAGAGGTCGTCGAGGTTGTGCCTGCTGACGCCGCGCAGGTGCAGCCAGCCCTGGGGCTCGCGCTGGGGGCGCTGGGGCCGCTCGGCGCGCCCGAAGAGGTGGTGCCCGGTCACTGACGCCTCGACGTGCTCGAGCCCCTCGACGGGGCCGGAGTAGAGCACGTGGCCGCCCTGCTCGCCGGCGCCGGGGCCGATGTCGACGACCCAGTCGGCGCGGCGGACGATGTCGAGGTCGTGCTCGACGACGAAGAGCGAGTTGCCCGACCGCTTGAGGGCGTCGAGCACGTCGAGGAGCGGCGCGGCGTCGGCCGGATGGAGTCCGGCGGACGGCTCGTCGAGCACGTAGACGACGCCGAAGAGCCCGGAGCGCAGCTGCGTCGCGATGCGTAGCCGCTGCGCCTCGCCGGGCGAGAGCGTCGTGGAGCTGCGTCCCAGCGAGAGGTAGCCGAGGCCGAGGTCGAGCAGCACCTGGACGCGCGCGACGAGGTCGCGGCAGAGGCGGACGGCGACCTCGGTGGCCTCCCCGGACGCGGCGGACGACGTCGCCGCGGCGGCCTCGGTCAGCTCGGCGACCGGGCGGAGCAGCGCGACGAGGTCGGTGAAGGACAACGCGTTGGTATGCGTGATGCCGAGTCCCCGGAAGGTGACGGCGAGGGCGTCCTCCCGCAGTCCTGTCCCGTGGCAGGCCGGGCACTGCACGCTGCGCACGAAGCGCATCGCCTTGTCGCGCATCATCTGGCTCTTGGTGTCGGCGAGCGTGTGGCGCACGTGCTTGCGGGCGCTCCAGAACGTGCCGTGGTAGTCGCGGCCGGTGGTGTCGTCGGCCTCACCGCGTCGGTCGATGAGCACGCGCGGCTGCTCGTCGGTGTAGAGCAGCCAGTCCCGGTCCTTGCGGGGGAGGTCGCGCCACGGCGTGTCGACGTCGATCCCCAAGGTCCTCGTGACGCGCACGAGGTTCTTGCCCTGCCAGGCGCCCGGCCACGCCGCGATCGCACCGTCGCGGATGCTGAGCGACGTGTCGGGGACGAGCAGGTCCTCGGCCACGTCGTGGGCCTCGCCCAGCCCGTGGCACACGGGACACGCGCCGGCAGCGGTGTTGGGGGAGAAGGCCTCGGCCTCGAGCCGCGTGGCGCCCTCGGGGTAGGTGCCGGCGCGGGAGTAGAGCATCCGGACGAGGTTGGAGAGGGTGGTGAGCGTGCCGACGGTCGAGCGCGAGCTCGGGGCGCCGCGGCGCTGCTGGAGCGCGACAGCCGGCGGCAGCCCGGTGATCTCCTGCACGTGCGGGGCCCCGACCTGCTGCAGCAGCCGACGGGCGTAGGGCGCCACCGACTCGAAGTAGCGCCGCTGCGCCTCGGCGTAGAGCGTGCCGAAGGCGAGGGAGGACTTGCCTGAGCCGGAGACGCCGGTGAAGGCCACCATGGAGTCACGCGGCAGGTCGACGTCGACGGTCTTGAGGTTGTGCTCGCTGGCGCCGCGGACGTGGACGAAGTGGTCGGTCGGGTCGAGGTGCACGTGACCTGTCTAGTCGTTCGGGCCCGGCCGGGCACCATCGGCCGTGGCCGGTCGGATCAGTACTCGCCCTTGATGACGAAGTAGGAGCCCCGGATCGTGCCGGCCAGCTTCGACGTCTGCCGGGCGAACTTGAACCGGGACGCGAGCTCCTCGGGGACCTCCATGCCGTCGGAGAGCTTGAAGCCGACGGCGCGCTTCCCGGCCGGGTCGATCGCGTACATGACGTTGATCGACAGTCCGGACTCGTAGAAGACATAGGCCATCTTGAGCCCGTCGACCTCGAACGCCGTCGCCTCGAGGGGCCGCGACGCGATGGTGAGGTCACGCTCCTCCGCGAGGATGTGATGGACGTACTCGACGATCTCGCTCGCGTCTGCCGCGGGCTCGACGGTGAGGACGTGGTCGTACTTGTTCTTGTAGTAGCGCGCCTCGTTGGCCCGGAGGCCCGCCAGCGCCTCGGCGACGGGGGAGCTCTCGAGTCCCTCGGTGGACACGTCCACGAAGTCGACGACGTAGGACACGGCATACCTCCTGGTCTCGGGGCTTCGTCGCCACAGTAGCGCCGTGCCCACGGGATGACCCCTCCACCGGACCGAGTCCGGTGAAGGGGCCATCGGGTCGAGCCGGGCGCCGTCAGTCGGCGACGTGGAGGGCCTTGACCTCGTCGCGGGCAGCCACGATCGCGGCGTGCTGGCGGGTCACGACAGCACGGAAGCCGTCGCTGAGGTCGGCCTTCTCGGCCTTCTCGTACTCGGAGACCGCGTGGTCCTCGCCGGTCACGGCCGCTCCGAGGACGCTGCCCGCGTCGTCGCCGGTCAGGGCGTCCTTGAGCGAGATCCAGCCGCGGTGCAGGGTCGCTGCGACCGAGCCGCTCTCGTCGACGTCGTCGCCGTAGTCGTGGCCCATCTCGACGATCTCGCGGTGGAAGCCGGCGCGCTGCTCGGACAGCCGCTGCAGGGTGGTGGCCCACTCGGCGCGGTCGCTGTCACGCAGCTTCTCTGCGGCTGAGGCGAATCCGCGCTCGCCGTCCTTCAGCGTCTCCACGAGGTCCTTGGCGACCTTCTCGTCATCCGACATGTGCACTCCTTCGATCAGGTTGCTGGTCCCTCGGGTCCTACCCGACGGGGTCACGGCCCAATCGGGGGCCTCCCTGATCGGCTCGAACGACGGGTGCCCCCGCGCGCCGGCCCCCGCGGTCGGCGCTCCACGCACAGCGGTCCGGTCAGCACTCTCGACGGTAGAGTCGAGGCAGCATCCGGGCGTCTGGGAGGAGGCCACGGCGATGACATCGGAGTCGGTCGAGGACGAGCGCCAGTGGGCTGCCGAGAAGCGCGACTTCGTCGCCGACCGACGTGACGAGCTGGCGGCCGAGCGCGACGCCGCCGCGGACGCGAGGGATGCCATCGCGGACGCGCGACAGGCTCGGCTGGACGAACGGGAACGACAGCTGGACGCCCGCGCGGTCGAGCTCGGATCCACCGGTGACAGTGTCGAGTCGGCTGCCTCCCGGCTGGCCGACCGCTCCGGCCGGGCACGGGCGCGCCAGGACCGCCTGGAGATGGCCGCCTCACGCGATGCCGCCAAGACCGACCGGGACGAGGCTGCTGCGCGACGGCTCGCTGCCACGCCGACGACCAAGCTGGCCGCGGCGTTCGCCGAGGTCGCCGAGCACCTCTACACCGCCGACTCCTTCGACGAGGTCCTGTCGCGCATCGCCCAGGCCGCGGTGAGCACCGTCGAGGGCTGCCAGATGGCCAGCGTCACGCTCAGGGAGGGCGGGAGGTTCCGGACCGCAGCGACCACCGCGTCGGCTGCCTCGGCCGTCGACGAGGCGCAGTACGAGGCACGCGAGGGACCCTGCCTGGACGCGGTGGACGAAGCCGTCGTGTATGCGCGGGCCTTCCCCGACACCCGGTGGCCGACGCTGGCGTCACGCCCGGTCGACCACGGCGCCGAGTCCGCCGCCTCCTATCGCCTCGCCGCGCCGAGACTGTGGGGCGAGGGCGCCGGGGGGTCGCTGAACACCTACGGGTCCGAGCCGGATGCGTTCAGCGACGACGCGCGGAACATCGGGCTCATCCTGGCTGCGCACGCCGGGCTCGCGGCGGGAGCAGCCCACGAACGTCGCGACCTCAAGGATCTGGCCGAGGGGC
This sequence comes from Terracoccus sp. 273MFTsu3.1, assembly GCF_000383675.1. GTDB lineage: Bacteria > Actinomycetota > Actinomycetes > Actinomycetales > Dermatophilaceae > Terrabacter. The sequence continues at coordinate 256,465 of NZ_KB911822.1, forward strand.
TGAACCAGGCACTCGTGTCCAGGGACGTCATCGGCCAGGCCAAGGGGATCCTCATGGAGCGGCTGAAGCTCACCCCGGAGGATGCGTTCGACGCCCTGCGACGGGCGTCCCAGCGGCTGAACGAGAAGCTCCGGTCGGTGGCCGTGACCGTCGCGCAGACGGGCGAGTTCGACAGCAGCGACGCTCTGCGGGCGGACTCGGGTGCGTCCCGACCCCCTGGACGAGCCGGCGAGGCAGGCCGGGCCTGACCGTCCGGGACAGAACGGGTGACGATCACTGCTGAGCGGTCAGCCGCAGCCGCGCGAGCCCGGTCAGCCGCGGGCCGCGATGTACCAGATCGCCGACGTCAGCACGGTGCCGATGAGCAACGCGAAGAGCAGACCGCCGGCGACGGGAAGGAACCAGCCGGGCGCGCGCCTGGACCGAACGGCGACGACCTTGACGACGACGGCACCGATGACGGCGCACCCGAGGATGCCGTGCACGACCGTGCGGGTGGACACGGGTTGCCCGTCACGCAGCGTCCCGGACTCGAGGCCGAGGGCCCAGAGGCAGTGGTAGGCGACGACGACGACGAGCACGACCGCGACGGCGCCGCAGATGCGGTGGGCCGTGCCAAGCCATGGCGGCGCTTCGATGCCGAGCCTGCCGTAGAGCCAGAGGGCACCGACGAGCTGGAGCAGCGCGAGCACCCCGATCACCACGGAGAGCACGACCTTCATGTCGATCACCGTGCGGAAGCCGAACGTCGTCGTGCCGGCGAGCGTCGGGTCGTGGACCTTGCCGAAGACCCCGACGAGCAGAGCGACGACGGCGCCCGCGGCGAACGCCGTCAACGGGATCGCCAGGCTCTTGGCAGGCGTGCTGTCAGCCATGGGTTCAGGATCCTCCTGCCCGGCCCGTGCGGGGGAGGAACGGCTCAAGACCGAGCCCGGCGCCTGAAGCGCGCCGGGCAGGGCCGGACGTGCACGGGGCCGGTCAGTCCGTGCGGGCTGACCGGCCCCACGCCGAGACGGGTTGCGTCGGCGAATCGCTCAGAGTCCGACGGCGGTGACGCCGTAGGTGGCCTGGGCGGTGGTGAAGCCCTCGAACTTCAGCTGCGAGATGAGGCCTCCGCGGGAGAACGGCGTCAGGTCGAGGTAGGACTGGGCCTTCTTGGCGGCCTGCTCCTTCCAGTTCACCGTGATGTGGTCGACGGCGAACGTCGCGTCGGCCTTGGAGAACTGCTCGAACCGCAGCTGCTCGATCAGACCCTTGCGTGAGAACGCCGTGAGCTCGAGGTAGGACTCGGCCTTGGCGACGGCCTGCTCCTGCGACACGGTCATGGCGTTGGCGGCTTCCTCAGCCGCTGCCTTCGCTGCAGCGGCCTTGGCGGCGGCGGCCTTCGCAGCCGCAGCCTTGGCGGCAGCGATCTTGGCGGCAGCGGCCTTCGCGGCAGCGGCCTTGTCGGCTGCGGCCTTGTCCGCGGCTGCCTTGTCGGCGGCTGCCTTGTCGGCTGCGGCCTTGTCCGCGGCTGCCTTGTCGGCGGCTGCCTTGTCGGCGGCTGCCTTGTCGGCGGCTGCCTTGTCCGCCGCTGCCATGTCGACCGTGGCGGTCGGTGAGGACACGGGAGTCGTGGCGGCGCCCGTCGTCGTCACGCTCGCCGCGGTGGCGGCGGTCGGAGCGGTCTTGGGATCGCCGCCGGTCGCGCCGATGGCGATGAGAGCCACGACGAGGCCACCAGCCCACAGGCCGGCCTTCTTGCCCTTGCCCATCTTCGGCTTCGTCCTCCCGCCCGACTCCGTGAGCGGAGCGCCCTGCGGCGGTGCCCACGTCAACGGCGCGGTCGGCACTCTCTCGGGCGTGGGGTACTGGTAGCTGTTGTCGCTCATGGATGGCTCTTCCCTGTGGGTTCCCTGAAACTGCTAGGGAAGTGTCCGGCTCATTGCCGGTCGTGTCCCGGTTTCGCAGATTTCGGTGGGGAGACGGCCGGTCCAGCGCTAGACGGACGACAGCTCGTGCACGAGCCAGGCGAGAACCGCGCCATTCGCGAGGACGGTGATCCAGAAGACGGTTCGGAAGGGCTGCTTGACCGTCTTGTGCCGGAAGACGTGCCGCGCGACGAGCGCCCCCGGCCAGCCACCCAGGAGGTCGATCGTGTGCAGCGTGGACTCCGGCGTACGTCGTCTGCCACTGATCGAGGCCGCGGACTTGTCCGCGCGGTACATCGCGAACGCGACACCGCTGAGCAGGAGGTAGCCGGCCGGCAGCCAGACAGGGAGGATGCCCCGCACAACGAGGAACCCCAGGAGGCCGAAGAAGAGGAGGTCGACGGCGACTGCCAGCAGGCTGCCGCGCGCTCGACGGCGCCCACGCCGGTGTGCGGCGTGGTTGTCTGCAGGCATCGCTTCGGCTCCTCGGCTCGTGGATCGTCAGGCTGGACAGCCTGGCTCGAGGGGGGAGCGAGTCGTCCTGACCGGCATTATGCGTCCCGCCCCGCCGTCCGCGGCGAGGATTCGCGAACGACGTTCGGGTCGGCGACGCGGCCGATCCGGCGCGCGCGTCCTCAGGCAGACTGCATCGGGCGCACCGGGTAGCGCAGGTGCGTCACCCCGACGCCGGCGATGACGGTCGGGTCGCCGAGGACGGCCGGCGTCGTCGCGAGGTGGTCGAAGAGTCGCACTCCGGAGCCGAGCAGCACTGCGGCGACGTCGATCTGGAGGTAGTCGACCAGCCCGGCGTTGAGCAGCTGCTGGATCGTGTCGGCGCCGTGGACGCCGACGGACTTCGCGCCGGCGGCGTCCTTGGCCTGGCGCACGGCGCTCTCGATGCCGTCCGTCACGAAGTGGACCGTCGAGTCGGGCCGGGGCCACCCGTCCGGGACGTCGTGCGTGACGACGAAGGCAGGGCCCCACGCGTGGTTGCCACCCCAGCCCTGGGCGACGTCGAAGGTGCGACGCCCGGTGAGGACGGCCCCGAGCCGGGGGGTGAGCTCGCGGAGGTACCGGGCGCTCGGCTCGGACACCTTGAACGTCATGGGGTCCGAGCCTCCGGTGGTGAACTCGACGTCACCGGAGGCGAAGTACCAGTCGAAGACCTGCATCACGTCGTCGTCGGGACCGGCGACGAATCCGTCGAGCGACATGGACATGATGGCGACAACATCGGACATGGTGGTGGTTCCTCTCCACAGTGGGTGCGTGTGACCTGCTCTCACACTGGCAACGAACAGAACCGCCTCGGTCGGACAGCGACCTGCGAACTTTCTGCGGCGGCGCTCGGTCTGGCCCGCGAGGTGACCCAGGACCCGGGTGACGTCTACGCCGGGATCAGCCCCAGAACTCGCCCAGCTGCTCCGCGAGGTCGAGGCCCTCGTCGTAGCCGCCCCGTGCAGCAGGCAGACGCGTCGACGGGTCGAGCGCGTTGGCGCCGAAGACGTCCCCGGCGCGGCTGTCCGGAAAGACGGTCTCGACCCTGCTCCCGCCCGCCCTCAGCTCCGCGACCTGGCTGGCCAGGTCCATGCCCCACTGGGGCGGCATGCGCGTCCGGCCGCTGAAGGGGGACAGCACGATGACCCGCCCGAAGCCGGCGGCCAGATCGGCGTTCTCGCTTCGTCGGTAGCCGCCGTTGAGATAGCGGTGCTCGCCGATCCGATACGGCGTCATCGCCGAGGTGCTGGCGGCCACGGCGTCCACGAGGTCGACACCGCTGTCCCGGTCGAAGACGACAGGCTCCCCGGTGTCCGCATCGACGGCGGCGATGAGCAGGTGCTGGCGCGGCCAGTCGTGGTGCGGGAGCCGGGCTGCGACGACGTCGCGCCATCGTGTCGGGTCGGACGGGTTGGCCGCCTCCCGCTCCAGTGCGGCCGCGCCCATCCGGCGACGCATGTCGTATGCGTTCTCCGACGTCGCGATGATCGTGTCCGACCACGCCAGGTAGTTCGGGCCCGAGACGTTCGGTGCGCCTCGTCGGTGGGCCGCGCCACCGGGGGACGGAGGGTGTGGCACCTCAGCGAGGACGGCGGCATACAACTCCGCGGGGTGTGTGCTGCCGGTGATCTGGGCAGCGACGGTCGACCCGGCCGAGGTCCCGACGACGAGGTCGGCCCCGGTGAGGTCGACGCCGGCGTCGCAGAGACCGGCGATGAGGCCGAGCTCCCACGCGTTGCCGGCGGCTCCGGCGCCCGCCAGCACGAGGGCGCGCTGGTCGGGGTGAGCGGGCTGGCTTGGGGCGTGGGCCTGTTGGGCGATCGGCCAGTTCCCGTGCCGTGGGTCTGGTGGCGTCGAGGAGGGGGGTGTGGGGTGCATCGTCATGGGACCACGGTAGGGAGTCGATCGTCAGCATGTGTTGACGTCCGACGGTCGTCAGCATATGCTGACGGTCATGACCAGGACCGCCACGGACCTTGCAGGCGACCTCGACAGCTCCGACCCGAGGGTCGGACTGCGGGCCGTTGCCGCGCTGGGTCGGCTGCTCGACCAGCTCGAGGCCCTGCACGTGCGCAACGCCCGGGGCAAGGGCTGGTCCTGGCAGGAGATCGCCGACGCGCTCGGTGTCTCGAAGCAGACCGTCCACCGCAAGCACGCCCGGAGGTAGACCCGTGTTCGAACGCTTCGCCCAGGATGCGCGCACCGTGGTGGTCTCGGCGCGCGCCCGCTGTCGCGACCTCGGAGTCGACGAGGTACGCCCGGTCCACCTCCTCCTCGCGCTGACCGAGGAGGGCGGCGGGGCCGCAGACGTCCTCGCCGCCCACGGCGTGACGACGCAGGTCGTCGCCGAGTGCCTCGGTGTGGGGCCACCCCCGCCGTGGGTTCCGCTGGGCGAGGAGGACGCCGCAGCGCTGCGATCCCTCGGCATCGATCTCGACTCCATCCGTGAGGCAGCCGAGCGTCACTTCGGCCACGGGGCGCTCGACGAGCCGGTGACTGGAGCGACCCAGGACGCGGGCCGCGCGGAACCCTCGGGTGCAGTCGATGACGATGACGATGACGCACGAGCGGCCCGAGGGCGGTTCGGGTGGGGTGGGCGCATGCGGTTCGGACGCGGCTCGAAGAAGGTGCTCGAGCTGTCACTGCGTGAGGCGATCCGGGCCGGTGACCGCGAGATCCGCGCCGAACACATCGCCCTCGGTCTGCTGCGCGCCGACGACGAGGGGGTCACCCTGCTCCTGCGGTCCATCGGCGCCGACCCGCTGGCCGTGCGCGCCGACCTCGTGGACCACGGCCGCCGCGCCGGCTGATCCGCGCCGGCCGCGCTGGCCGCGCTGGCCGCGGGCAGAGATGTGTGCGAAACGGTGTCAGACCGGGCCATTCCGGCGCTAACGTCTTTACGTCGGAAAGTCTTCGGCCCTTAGGGGGAGCCGTGCGCACGACAGGGTGGCGAGTGGCCGTACTGGTGGCGGCGCCGATGGTGGGAGCCGTGTCCTTGGCCCCGGTCGGTTCGGCGTCCACGCAGCTGAATCCGAAGGTGGAGCACGTGCTGCTGCTCAGCCTCGACGGGTTCCACGACGCCGATCTGACGAACTACGTCGCGGCGCATCCGACCTCCGCGCTGGCGGACGTCGTGGCACGGGGACGTCGTTACGCGAACGCGTCGGCACAGACGCCGTCCGACTCGTTTCCCGGCACGCTCGCCATGACGACAGGCGGGTCACCGCGGTCGACCGGGGTCTACTACGACGTGTCCTGGGACAACAGCCTCTCGCCGGCCGGCTCCGACTGCAGCACTCGGGGCGCGCTCGTTCCGTTCAACCAGACGATCAACGTCAACGCCAACGCGGGCGACAGTGTCGCCGACATCAACCCGGCCAAGCTGCCGCGCGACCCGGACCACGGGTGCAGCGTGGTCTACCCGCACCAGTTCCTCAAGGTGAACACAATCTACGAGGTGGCCCACGCGGCAGGGCTGCGCACGGCAGTGGCCGACAAGCACCCGAGCTACGAGATCCTGTCCGGTCCCTCCGGGACAGGCGTCGACGACTTCTACGGCCCCGAGTTCAATGCAGCCAAGGCCGACATCACGAAGATCATGGCCAACGACGAGCTCAAGGTCCGAGCAGTGCTCAACGAGATCGACGGGCTCGACCACGCCGGCACCGCCGTCGTCGGCGTGCCGGCCATCTTCGGCATGAACTTCCAGGCTCCGAACATCGGGCAGAAGTTCTCCGGTTACGTCGACGGCGCCGGCACGATCCCCCAGAGCGTCACCACCATCGGGCCCCTCGCCGGGAGCGCCCCCGGGCTCGCGCAGGCGCTCGACTACGTGGACGGCGCGGTCGGCCGGATGCTGAGTCGGGTCGAGGCCGACGGGCTGGTCGGCGACACGATGATCATCCTCACCGCCAAGCACGCCAACAGCCCGGTCGACCGCTCCAGCCTCCAGTGGATCGACCCGTCCGGCTTCGCTCCGCTCATCAACAGCGTCCAGCCCGGGCTGACCGCCCAGGTGACGGCGGACACGATGGCGCTCATCTGGCTCAAGGACCGCACTCGTGCGGCCGACGTGGCGACCGTGCTCGAGGCGAACGCCGCAACGGTGGGGGCCGGCACCGTCACCAGCGGTGCCGCCGTTGCCGAGCTCTTCTCGGGACAGCTCGGCGGCAACGCGAGCCGGATCCCCGACGTCGTCGTGCAGCCGGCGCCCGGGGTCGTCTATGCGGCGCCGAACGCGAAGCTCGTCGACCACGGAAGCGGTAGCGCCGAGGACACTCACGTCCCCCTGGTCATCATCGAACCCGGTCGCAAGGGCGGCCGCACCCTCACCTGTCCCGTCTCGCTGCGACAGATCGCGCCGACCGTCCTACGCGCCCTCGGGCTCAAGGAGGACCTGCTCGACGCGGTGCGACTGGAAGGCACGCAGCGGCTGACGAACGGGGACGAGTGCTGAGCCGGCCTGCTGTGGGCTGCCCGACCCGGCCGAGTGCGTCCGGTCAGGCATGACGTACTTCTGGGTCGGCATCGGCGTGCTGCTCGTGGTCGGCCTCGGCATGATCGTGTGGGCCTCGCAGTCGGGGCCGGGGCGCTCCGGGCAAGACCTCTCGGCACGGCGGAGCAGGGAGACGCAGGTCGGCGCGCTCCTCGTGGCCGTCTCGCTCGGCGTCCTCGTCGTCGCCTACCTCACGGCCAACTGGCCCTAGGTGGCGGTCGCGTCGCTGTCGGCGCGGATGTGGGGGCGGCCGGGCACGTAGGCTCCGTCCCATGGCTGAGTCTCCTCGCATCACGTACGTCCTCATCGACGGGGAGAACATCGACGCCACGCTCGGGACGTCGATCCTGGGACGGCGCCCGCGCCCTGAGGAGCGCCCGAGATGGGAACGGCTCCTGCAGTTCGCTCAGGAGCTGTGGAACCAGCCGGCTGCCGGGCTCTTCTTCCTCGCGGCCAACAACGAGCTCCCGATGCCGTTCGTCCAGGCGCTGATGGCCATCGGCTACCGGCCGGTCCCTCTCTCCGGAGCGCCGGGCGAGAAGGTCGTCGACATCGCCATCCAGCGGACGCTCGTCGAGATCCGTCAACGCCGGGCGGACGTGCTCCTCGTCAGCAACGACGGGGACTTCGTCGAGCAGGTGGGTGACCTGCTGGACGGCCGACGGGTGGGCGTCGTCGGGTTCCAGGAGTTCCGCAGCAACGCGTTCCTCGAGCTGACCGCCCAGGGCCTCGCCACCTTCGACCTCGAGTACGACGTGCAGGCGTTCCGGGAGTCGCTGCCTCGGATCCGGGTCATCGCGATCGAGGACTTCGACCCGGCCGACTTCCTCTAGCCGACCCCGCTCCGTCAGCAGTCGAGCAGGCGCCTCAACTTGTCGGGCGCGCAGAACCGGTAGCTCTCGGTCACCAGCTCGGCGACCTCGTCCCAGTCGGTGTCGGCGTCGAGGACCATGCCGACGACGGTCGGCGACCACGGCGGCCGGTAGAACGGTGGGCCCGCGTTGATGAGGGCCGACAGCTCGTCGCCGGACGAGCGGAAGGTCAGCACCGTGGTCGGCTCGGTCACCCCGGTCACGTCGCGGTAGGCCGAGGTGTAACCCTCCTGGGCCACGAGGACGTGGGCGAACGTCCTGCTCCGCACCCGCCACCGTATGCCGGTCCAGGCGTCCTCCTCGTACGCGTCGGGCAGAGCCAGCGCCGTGGACCCGATGCGCTCGACGACGTCGCCGGAGGGCTCGATGCGCGGCGGCCTGGTCACACACCGACTCTGCCAGCGCACGCCGACAGTCGGTCGTTCGTCCGGGCGCGTGCCCACCGCCGCTACTAGTCTCGAGCTGTGCCCGAGTTCAGCTGGCGACCGGCCAACGATGCGACGATCGCGGACGTCGAGGCCGTCTTCGACGGAGGTGGCGCCGCCAAGTGCCGCTGCCAGGCGCTCAAGGTCCCGGGCTGGATCTGGCGCGACACGACCCAGGACGAGCGCGACGCCGCGCTCCTGGAGCAGACCGGGTGCGGGACGAGCGGCCCCACGTCCGGCCTCGTCGGCTACGTCGACGGCGAGCCGGCCGGCTGGGTCGCGGTCGAGCCTCGTGAGAACTACCCGAGGATCTGGGCCCGGCAGAAGACGTGGATGCGTCAGGACCCCGATCTCGAGGGCGTCTGGTCTGTCACCTGTTTCGTCGTGCGCAAGGGGTTCCGTCGACAAGGTCTGATGTACGAGCTCGCCGCCGCCACCGTCGAGTACGGCCGGCAGGTCGGCGCTCACGTCCTCGAGGGCTACCCCACGGAGCCGCCCCCGGGGAAGACCGTGATCTGGGACGAGGCGTCGGTCGGGCTGCTCCAGGTCTTCCTCGACGCCGGCTACGAGGTCGAGGCCTCACCGACCCTGCGTCGGAGGGTGGTGCGACACCGACTCGGCGCCCCGTCCTGACGGGTTGACCGTTCGACCCCTCTGGGGCGAGCCGTCGTCAACCGTTGCGAGGGAGTCGCGTCCAGTGCCCTTCTGACACGACCTCGACGCTGCCGTCGACGACCTTGATGGCCGTCTGGTCGTCCATGGCGTAGGCAGGACCCGAGACGGTGGCCGCCCACTGCTCCGCCTCGGCCATGGAGTTGCCCGGCATGCCGTCGGGAGCCAGATGCGGACAGATCGAGAAGTCGACGACGCCCAGGGTGCTGTCGTCACCGCTCGGTGGTCTCCACTGGATGAAGTCGTCCCCGACCTCGGGGGTCATGACCATGCTTCCGGCACTGAGTCCCACCCAGACCGTCTCGGTCAACGACGGCAGCAGGTCCGCGAGCCCGGACTCCCGCATCCAGTGGCAGAGGTACAGGACGTCGCCCCCGGCCACCACGAGCGCGTCGGTCTCCCGGACCAACGGCACCCAACGCTCTGCGTCGATGCTGGGGAGCGCGGTCAGCTCGAGCACGCCGACGGACTTCCAACCCAGGTCGACCATGGGGTTTTGAGAGTTGCCGCTGATGAACTGCCAGGCCTTGACGCCGGGGCCGACCCACGGATGGCCGTACTGCGCGGTCGGGATGCACAGCGCGGTGGAGTCGGCGATCGGCTTGCCGAGCAGCTCGACCAACGCATCGCGGATGCTCGTGTTGGTGACGCCGCCAGAGGTGAGGAGAAGCCGCATTGCCGTGCCTTCGTCTGTGGTCGCGTCCCGGGGGGATGGGTGGGGTCAACCCGCAACGGGGAGTACCGGGTGTGTTCACACCGTATACACCCGGAGGGCGGGTGGGAGACTGGACAGATGATCAGCGCTGGGAATGCCACGATCTACGTGACGGACATGGACCGATCAGTGGTGTTCTACACCGACACCCTTGGCTTGCGCTTGGACTTCCGCACCGGCGATCACTGGGCGAGCATCGACGCCGGGGAGGGGATGCTGATCGGTGTGCATCCTGCCAGCTCGCGCGCTCCAGCGCCTGGCACTCCGGGCGCGATCACGGTGGGACTGGCCGTCGACGAGCCCATCGAAGAGGTCGTCTCGACGCTCGAGAAGCGTGGGGTGGAGTTCGACGGGCCGGTTCTCGACGAGGGGCAGCTCAAGCTGGCGTTCTTCACCGACCCCGACGGCAACGGGCTCTACCTGGCCGAGACGCGTTAGGCCTGTGCGTCCCGTGGACGGATCACGGCTCGATGCGGTGGCCGCTGAACGCACCCGTCCCCGAGACCACCTCGGCGCCGGAGGCGTCGAACACCGAGAAGTCGTAGGTGCCCCGGATGCTCCCCTTGCGGACGCTTCCCCGGACACGGACGCGGACCGTCACTCCCGGACTGCCTGGACCACCTTGCCCGGGTTGACCCGTCCAGAACGTCCCCTTGAAGCCACCGTCACCTCGACGTGCCCACGTCCCGGTGCCGGGGGGACCGGCCGGGGCGATGTCGTGGCTGATCAAGACGCCACCGTCCGCGAAGCTGACGACGGTCGAGACCTGCGTCGGGTCACCGGGCGGGTCATCCTTGCGAGTGATGATCCAGCTTCCGCTCGGACCAGAGGCGCCGTTCCCGTCGGCTGACGCTGACGAGGCGCTGGCTACGCCCCCGATCGCTACCGCCCCGGCGGCGCTGGCTCCCAAGAGAACCCGACGCCTGTTCATGGTGCGCTCGTCCATGGTGACCTTCCCTTCGAGGGACCCGTGCGGACCAATCCTGAGCCTCCAGATTCGGGGTCCTCGACAGCACGCGTCAAGGCTCCCGATCGCTTCCACACCACATGAGTGGTTCGTCGGCTTTGTATCTCGAGGGCGTCTGGTCGGTCACCTGCTTCGTCGTGCGCAAGGGGTTCCGTCGACAGGGTCTGATGTACGAGCTCGCCGCCGCCACCGTCGAGTACGGCCGGCAGGTCGGCGCTCACGTCCTCGAGGGCTACCCCACGGAGCCGCCCCGGGAAAGACCGTGATCTGGGACGAGGCGTCGGTCGGGCTGCTCCAGGTCTTCCTCGACGCCGGCTACGAGGTCGAGGCCTCACCGACCCTGCGCCGGACGGTGGTGCGACACCGACTCGGCACGTCAACCTGAAGGTCGGCTGCCCTTGGGCGGATGCGACCTCCTCGCTCAGAGGCTCGTCAGGAGACGGCCTGCTTCACCAGCTCGATGATCTTCTTCTCCTCGGCCGGTCCGATCGTCAGGATCGCGAACGCGGTCGGCCACATGTTGCCGTCGTCGAGGTGCGCCGTGGGATCGAAGCCGATCGTGGAGTACCGGAACTTGAACTTCGTCGCCGGCTGCATGAAGAGGCAGACTTTGCCCTCACGCGCCCATCCCGGCATGCCGTAGTACGTCTTCGACGCGAGCATCGGGGCGTGCTCGCGCACGATCGCGTCGATCTTCTCTGCCATCGCCCGTTCGTCGTCGGGAAGCTGGGCGATCGCAACTGCGAGGGCCTGGTCGAGGTCCTCCTGCTTCTGTGACGCCTTGCGTTCGGCGGCGGCCGCTTTCATCGCAGCGCGTTCCTCGGCGCTGAACCCGCTCTTCGACGTCTTCTTGGTCTCAGCCATATCGCCCACGCTGCCGGACACGGGACGTCCTGTCGAGCGTCCGAAACCCTGTTGGGTTCACCCCGTCGACGCCGATCCCGCCGCGCCGGCCTCTGGTTGACCATGAGGCGGGCGCGGGGGTACGGGTTGGACAGGACGTAGAGGGAGACACAGGCCCCAGAGGAGAAGCGAATGAGCTCAGTCGAACGCCCCCCGACCATCGTGCGCTGGACCCTGCGGCTCGAGGAGACCGCCGCGCTCGACGGCGCCGTGCAGGCGCTCGAGCCGACGATACGATCCGCGTTCGGCACCGGCCGGCGCGGCTCCGTGCTGCGTGGCGAGTGGTTGGGTCACTCGATCCACCCCGTGCTCACCGACGTCGTCCTCGGCACCTGGACCTCGGCCACCGTGCTCGACCTCTTCGGCGGTCGTGAGTCGTACGCCGCGGCCCAGAGGCTCGTGGGCACCGGCCTCCTCGCGGTGGCACCGACAGCGTGGGCCGGATGGGCCGAGTGGTCGGCAGCGGGGTCGCGAGACAAGCGGGTGGGCGTCGTCCACGCGGCGACCAACGCCGTGGCGATCGGCGTGTACGCCGCGTCGTGGGTCGCGCGGCGACGGGGTCGGCACGGCACCGGTGCGGGTCTGGCTCTCGCCGGCGCAGCCATCTCCGGGGTGGGCGCCTACCTCGGCGGGCACCTGACCGAAGCCCGTGAGGTGGCCAGCCACGACCCGGCATACGACGAGGTTCCGCAGGCCCAGCCCCCCACCCCCGTGGACGCGGCTCTGCGTTGAGAGCGCCGTCAGCGCGCCGCCAGACACGTGTCACTGCAGGGGGAACGGCGGCTGCGACCACCATGACCGTGGGTCGACGCTCACCTCCTCGACCCACTTGACCCACCAGAAGCCGCGGCGTCCGGGGGCGACCAGCCTGACCGGCGCGCCGTGACCGGGCGAGAGCGGGGCGCCGCCGACGTGGGTGGCGAGCAGCAACGCGGAAGCATCCTCGGCGGGGAACAGCCGGGTGTATCCGGTCACCGAGCGCACCACGATCGACCCGTGTTCCGGCGTCCCGAGCAGCGCGTCGAGCGGGACGCCGCGCCAGGTCTGCCCGGCCCACCAACCGCCCGTGCAGTCCAAGACCGCCGGCCGGGTCGTGCCCGCCATTGCGAGCAGGTCGCGGTAGGGCACCCGCAGCCTCGAGGCATCCGCCCGGCCGACGAGCAGCTCGTACGCCGTCACGTCGACGCGGGGCACGCCGTCGGTGAACCACTGGGTCACCGGCATCGCGGCGGGCACACGTGACCCGACCTCGTAGGACCCGGTGGCGCGACGGCGGGCACCGGGCAGACCCGCTCCCGTCGAGACGGACTCCACCGCGCCGTAGACGAGTGCCGAGGCGCCCCCGACGGCCAGGGCTCGCAACGCGGTCCGCCGGGACACGTCGGTCGCCCGGAGCCGCTGCCGTCGCCGGACCACGTGGAGCAGCGCGAGCGGCACCGCAGCGACCGCGGAGGCCACGTGCACGGCGAGCACGCTGACCCCCGCTACCTCGACCGGACCGAGCGTGGCGTGCACGAGCCCCGAGAGCAGCGTGACCATGACGACGAGCGAGAAGGCGATCGCGAGCGCGTGCCGGCGTCGACGACGCATCCCGCGTCGCACGATGACGCTCTTCCACGGGGCGAGCACGAGGATGCCCAGGCCCAGGATGCCGTGGGTGATGCCGACCGCCCGGGACTCCGGAGAGCTCTCGAGCCCGAAGGCCAGCCAGCCCGTCACGAAGGCCCCTGACAGGAGCACCAGGAGTGCGACGTTGGTCTGCCGGATCGGCCGGGGCGGGGCGACCATCAGTCCAGTGTGCGTCCGAAGGCGCGGGACGGAAACGGCGGGCGTAGCGTTCCGACCATGAGCGACTGGAATGACAAGGTCATCACCGAGTTCCGGGACAACGGCGGGAAGGTCGGCGGCAACTTCGAAGGTGCGCCCCTCCTCCTGCTCCACACCACCGGCGCCAAGTCGGGGGAGGCGCGCGTCAACCCGATGATGTACCAAGCCGTCGACGGAGGCTGGGCCGTCTTCGCGTCCTACGCCGGCCTCGACGTGAACCCGGCGTGGTTCCACAACCTCAAGGCCCACCCCGACGTGGCGATCGAGGTGGGTACCGAGGGTGAGGTCGAGACGATCGACGTGCACGCGAAGGTCATGACCCCCGAGGAGCGCCAGCCGGTCTGGGAGGAGCAGAAGCGCCGCTACCCGGGCTTCGCCGAGTACGAGAAGAAGACCGACCGGGTCATCCCGGTCGTCCTCCTGACGCGCCGCTGACGCGCCGCTGACGCCGAGCCCCGGTCAGGCGGGGACCGCCACCAGCTCGGTCAGGTCCTCGTCGGTCAGCTCGAGCTCGGCCACCGCCATGTTCTCCTCGAGGTGCGCGACCGACGACGTGCCCGGGATGAGCAGCACGTTGTCGGCGCGGGCAAGCAGCCAGGCCAGGCCGACCCGCGCCGCCGGCACGCCACGGCGCTCCGCCACGGCCTGGACAGCAGGCTGGTCGACGACCTTCGGCAGGTGAGGGAAGGCAGACCCGAGCGGGAAGTACGGCACGTACGCGATCCCGGCCGCGGTGCACGCGTCGAGGACGTCTGCGTCCGTCTGGTCCACGAGGCTGAAGGGGTTCTGCACGCAGACGATCTCCGTGATCGCCTGCGCTGCAGCGAGATCCGCAGCCGACACCGTCGACAGCCCGACCCCCGCGATCTTGCCCTCGTCACGCAGGGCAGCGAGCTCGGCCACCTGCTCCTCGAGCGGCACGTCGCCGGCGCCGGGGGCGTCGGCATCCATCCGTCGCAGGTTCACCGCCGTCAGACGGTCGACCCCGAGAGCGAGCAGGTTCGCCTCGACGTCGGCCCGCAGCTCCGCCGGCTTCTGTGCCGGCAGCCACGCGCCGGCCGAGTCGCGACGCGCCCCCACCTTGGAGACGAGAGCCAGGTCGGCGGCATACGGGTGGAGGGCCTCACGGATCAGCTCGTTGCTGACGTCCGACCCGTAGAACTGGGCCGTGTCGATGTGGTCGACGCCGAGCTCGACGGCTCGGCGGAGCACACGCAGTGCCTCGTCGCGGTCGCGCGGCGGACCCATGACGCCTGGGCCAGGGAGCTGCATGGCGCCGAAGCCCACGCGTCGGACGGTGCGGTCGGCCAGGGGGAAGGTGTCGGTCATCCCGTCGACGCTAGGTGTTGGAGTGCGCTCCAACGCAAGCCCCCTGACCTCACCGAAGCCCCGACCGGTACCCCGAACCTTCGACAGCGACTCCGGATCCCGGACGCCCCGGCCGCCACAACCTGCGAAATCATGCTCTCCGACAACGGATTTCGTCGAATTCAAACAGAAGTGGGCGAAGTTCGTCATTTGCCTCACGCGCCGTGCGGCGCACCCATAACGTGAGTTCCCGTACCGCCGAACGCCGATCCTGGCCGACGCCGGACGACCCCTCACTCCAAGGCCGCCCTCGCCGACCCCTCCTGCGTCCTCTTCGTGGACGTGCACCTCGCCGCGGCTTCTCCACGTGCCGTGCGCTCCCGGGCCCACCCACCGTTGGGTCCGCGTGACTCGGGGAGAAGTACAGGGAGCTTCAGCATGGCCCGACGCCGCACGCCCATGTCCGCCGACCACGACCAGCAGCCCTCGCGACTGCTCCAGGGGCCCAGACGCCGTAGCTTCTGGGCCGTCGTGCTCGCCGCACTGCTGGCCACGACGACGGCGATCCCGATGGCGGTGGCCGGCTCGCCGGGCGGGGGCATCATCGAGTCGACGCTGCCCGGCATCGCTCCGACGACGCCGCAGGAGATCGGGGACGGCTCGACCGCCGACCTGCTCTACGCGAACGTCACGGAGGGCCTGTCTCAGGTGACGCCGCCCGAGGCGAACCCGAGCGGCACCGCCGAGCTGACCTATCCGCTCACCCTGCCCAAGGGGCGCGGCATGACGCCGGACGTCAGCCTCTCCTACAGCTCCGAGGGCGGACCGTCCTGGGCCGGGCTCGGCTGGGACCTGTCGGCGCCCGAGGTCGCGGTGGACACCTCCTTCGGAGCGCCGCGTTTCTGCGACGGCACCGCCAAGAGCCCGCCGTGCGGCAACGTCGAGAGCGAGTCGTACACGCTCGACGGCGACGCCCTCGTGCCCAACGCCGTGAGGGCCGTGCTCGACCCGCGCGTGGCCGAGCGCCAGGACTTCACCCGCAAGGTCGAGACGAGCTTCGAGCAGGTCATCCGCCACGGCGACAAGCCGAGCAACTACTGGTGGGAGGTCCGCGACAAGCAGGGCAACATCCGCTACTACGGCGGCACCCCCGACAGTGGCGGCCCGCTCGGCGAGGCCGGCACGCAGGCCGGCATCGACGACCGCACCCGTGACCCGAAGGGCATCCTCACCGACGCGAACGGCAACGGCGTCCGCTGGTTCCTGACGGCCAAGCGCGACATCGGCGTCAACATGTTCCGCTACGAGTACGAGACCGTCACCTACAAGCAGGACGACACCACCCCGACCGGCTGGGTCGCCCTCGCCGCCGGCACGAGCTGCCCCAGTGGACAGGTGTGCCCGAAGCACGTCTACCTCAGCAAGATCCTCTACACGGCCGCCAGCACCGTCAGCGGCGAGCCCGAGGACCCGGCCTACGAGGTGCGCTTCGTCCGCACCCCCGGAGGCCGCACCGATGCCGTCCTCGACGGCCGTGGTGGCGTGCTCGACCTCGACCAGGACGTCCTCGACCACGTCGACGTCGTCTACCGCAAGACCGGCGCGGTCGTCACCCGTTACGCCCTCGGCTACGACGCCGACCCGCACTTCGGCAAGACCCGGCTGCGGTCTGTCACCCAGATCGGTTGCAACGGCCTGTCCGCTTGTCCTGCAACCGGACTCAAGCACTCGTTCGCCTACTTCGACGACGTCGCCGCGGCCGGCAGTGGCTTCGACACCGCCGCCAAGTGGGACACCGGCGCCAACCCGAGCAGCGGGGGCACGGCCGCCTACATCAACCAGAAGCTCAGCGGTCTCGGCTCCTCGATGACCGACGCCGGCGACGGCAAGATCTACGTCGGCTTCAACCTCGCCGACCCGGAGAAGACCGGCTCGGTCGGCGGGTCGTTCGCCATGAACGGCACGACGAACCGCTCGGTCATCGAGTTCATGGACCTCAACGGCGACGCCCTGCCCGACAAGGTCTACCGCGAGGCGATCTCGGGCACCGGACCGTCCGGTCAGATCCGCTACCAGCTCAACACCAGTCGACCCACGACGTCACGCACCGCCGACCTCAGCTTCGGCCCGATGCACGTCCTCTCCGGCTTCTCCGACCTGCCCGTCCAGCGCACCATCGGCATCCAGGGCGGCATCGAGGCCTACTTCGGCGTCTACGGCGTCTTCAATGTCGGCGGTCAGTGGAGCTGGGTCGACAGCTACTTCACCGACGCGAACGGCGACGGTCTCGTCGACCTCGTGAGCGGCACCCAGGTGCTCTTCAACCACCTGGTCTGCACCCCGGGCCCCGTCACCGTGGAGTCGTGCCAGCCCACCTTCAGCGCCTCCGACACCCTGACGCGCGTCCCGCTCACCCCGCAGACCGTCCCCGCCAACGACCCCGCCTTCGAGGCCATGGTCGACCGTCTGCGCGACGCCGTGCCGCCCATCGACACCGTCCGCCGCTGGACCGCTCCCTTCACCGGCGACGTCACCGTGACGGCCAAGGCGACCCTCGGCACGCCGCTGCCGGACGCCGCAGGAGGCTCCGTCCGCGTCGCCATCCAGAAGGCGGGCACCGAGCTCGGTTCCGCCAGCGTCAGCGCCGCGTCCCCGACGTGGCAGCCCGCCGCGCAGACCACGCACGTCGACAAGGGCCAGGCCCTCTACTTCCGTGCCGGCTCCCGCCCCAAGGGCAACGGTGACTCCGTCACCTGGGATGCCACGATCACGTATGCCGGTGGGTCGGCTCCCGATGCCAACGGGCTCGACCAGCGCAGCTACTCGCTCGCCGACGACTTCACCCTGGCCGGTCGCCCGGGACTGTTCACCTCCGTCAGCAACGGCGGCACCGCGCACTTCAGCGCCGCGCTGGACAAGACCGCGGTGACGACCGACAACCTGCGCCCCGAGGTCGCCGTCCGCAACGGCACGACCAAGGCAGTCACGACGACGCCCGTCACCGTCATCCCGATCACCTCGACGGGCGCGGTCGACACCCCGCGCATCAAGACCGTCACCGGGTCCGGTTCGAACTGGTGCGTCAGCGACGCGACCCCGACGAGCTTCGGCTGCTTCACCACCGAGGCCGCCGCCGACGCGCGCCTCGCGATCATCGGCCAGTCCGAGGTCGGCCGCTTCCGCGTCACCGCGGACCCGACCGTCGACCCACCCGTCACGGACGCGGACGGGGTCGTGACGGCATACGACGCCGTGCGCACGCGGATCGCCGTCGACAGCCCCATCGACCTGTCGGCGATCACGTGGGTCGAGGCCGGGAGCCTCTGCTTCCTCAGCGGTGGCACCTGCGACCCGGCGAAGACGAAGGTCTCGCCGCACATGGACCTCGACACCTACCCCGTGACGACGCTCGGCGGCCCTGCGACCGCCTGGACCTCGACGCTCGGGCGCACCGTGAGCCCGACCCTGACCGGCACCCGTGACGGCGACAACCCCGGCGGCGAGGTCATCGTCACGGCGAAGACGGCCGCCGGCCTCGTCTACAAGGCCGCCTACAGCGTGCCCTCCGGCGGGGGAGCCATCAACCACGCCTTCCCCGACCTCACCCTGACGTCCGGCACTCCGTACTGGTTCGACGTCACGATGCGCAGCGCAGGCCTCTCGTCCCACGTCAGCGGCCTCAACCTGACGATGGACTGGACGGAGAGCTCCGTCGCCAAGTCCGAGGACGTCCCGCAGACGGTCAGCTGGGCCGGCCCGCAGGGCTACTTCCCGATCGCCTACCGCGGGTGGGCCGCCGCCGGCTACACCGCCACCGGCGCCCGCGCCACGACGGCCATCGTCGAGTCGGACTTCATGACGACGACCGCCTCCGGCGACCCCTTCGACAACAAGGACGACGCCTGCCAGTCGATGTTCGGCGGCTCGTGCCCGACCGACACGTCGGTCAACGACACCGGCTTCGGCAACTACCCACCGGGGTCCGGTGCCCCGCCGGAGTTCGACACCGCGAAGGCTACGGCCAACATCCCGAAGGCCTTCGCCTTCAACGCTGTCGTCGACCCCGACACCCTCGCGCAGCGCTGGCAGGGACCCAAGGCGAAGATCTATGCCGGTGCGGCCGGACTCACCGGCTCGGCGCGCTTCGGCGAGGACCTGCCGATCACGGGTGCTGCGGCCAGCGGGGGTACCCGCGCGCCGAACCTGCTCGGCGAGACCGGACCGATCTTCATGCTCATGGCGGGCGTCGGACCCTTCGGTGGCAGCTTCGCCGCCGGCTGGAGCCGCAGCCTCGTCGACTTCATGGACATGAACGGTGACGGCTACCCCGACACCGTGCGGCCCGACTCCGTCACGTACACGAATCCCCGCGGCTCCCAGGAGTGCGGCCCGGCGAACGCGCGCGTCGCGTGCATCGGTGGCGGCGTCGGCGTCGTCGACTCCTCGACGACCCTCGCCGTCTCGGGCGGCTTCGGTGGCGCCCCGATCGGGATCTCAGGCAACAACAAGGGCACGACGAACTCGACGAAGGGCAGCTCCTCGACGAAGGGCAGCAGCGCCTCCGACAGCTCGTACGGCGCCAACATCGGCGGGTCGATCGGCGCCGGGGCGAGCTTCACCAACCCGACGTCGCAGAACACCCACCAGGACGACAAGGCCCTGAAGAAGGTGCCGCGTGATGCGACGATCCCCGTCCAGGAGACCCTCGCCGACCTCAACGGCGACGGCCTGCCCGACCGGGTCACCGTCGACGACGACGAGATCCGGGTCCGCCTCAACCTCGGACACTCCTTCACGCCGCAGTTCCGTTGGACCGTCAGCGCGTTCAGCTCGACGAACTCCTACAGCGGCTCCGTCGGCGCGAGCTTCGGCTTCAACATCGACAACGGCGGCTTCGCCGGTGGCATCGCGGCGAACTCCAACGTCGACCTTCCCAACGTGTCGTGGGACGACGTCAACGGGGACGGCCTGCTCGACGCCGTCTACAGCGACAACGGCAACGTCAAGGTGGCGTTCAGCAACGGCACCGGTCTGACCGACCAGTCCGTCTACGGCACGCACGAGAAGTCCAGCTTCAACGTGCTCGGCGTCATCAACGTCGACGGCAAGCCGCAGATCCGCCAGGACAGCTCGGAGAGCCTCGGCGGCGGCGCGGACGTCACCATCGGCATCCCGCTCTGCCTCGTCGCCTGCTACCTCATCCTCAACCCGGGCGGGCACTTCGAGAACAGCATGACCTCGACCGACGTGGACCTCGCCGACGTCAACGGTGACGGCTACGCCGACTCCGTCTCGCGGGCCAAGGGCTCGTCCGACATCAAGGTGGCCCTCAACACCCAGGGCCGCACCAACCTGCTCAAGACCGTGACGACGCCCCTCGGCGGCACCATCGGCCTCGACTACCACCGCGACGGCAACACGACGGTCCACCCCGACAGCCAGTGGGTGCTCGACGACGTCGACGTGAAGTCGACCCGCGGCGCCGACGGCATCGCCGAGCGCAACAGCACGATCTCCTACGGCAGCGCCGCGCAGGACTTCGTCAACCGCACCGACCTCGGCTACGACGCGGTGACCGTCACCGAGCACTACACGTCCTACGACCACACGAACGTCAACAGCCCGACGACCACCGACAAGGTGCGCACGACGCAGCACAAGTACCTCAACGGCTCGGTCTTCGAGTCCGGCCTCGAGTACGAGACGACCGTCTTCGACGGCACGGCGAGCGGGACGGTCATGCAGCGCACCCGCACGACGTGGGCGCTCGGTGACCTCGACCGCACGACGGCCGCCACCGGGGCGTACGCAGCGCTCGACCTCGGCGGCGCGACGGTCGAGCAGCTGCTCGCACTCCGGGCCACGCCGCAGGTCTCGAAGGTCGAGCAGGACTGGTACTCAGGCGGATCCCTGCAACAGACGACTGCCATGACCTACGCGTACGACCGACTCGGCAACCCCGTGCGGATCGTCGACAGCGGGCTCCCCGGCACGACGAGCGACGACACCGTCGTCGACATCGCCTACGCCAACTGCGTCACGAGCACGTCGGAGGACATGAACACGTTCTTCGGCTGCGGGTCGACGATCAAGTACACCCCGGTGGCGCGGGCCCCCTTCTGGTCGGCCACCCACTGCCAGACGTGGGACAGCCAGCCCGTCGGCGTCACGGTCACGGCGCCCGACGGCACCGTGCTGCGCTCGCGCAGCGGCAACACCGCCTACTGCGACAACAACTCGGTGACCGTCCAGCGCGAGGTCCTGACGCCGACCGTCGGCGCGACGCCCGCGACGTACGCCGAGACCCGGCTGACCTACGACCAGTGGGGCAGCTACAACCGGATCGTCATGCCGCCCGACGCCAAGGGCAAGCGGTATGCCGTCCGCTACGTCTACGACGCCGACGCGAACCACGCGAACGTCAGCACTGTCACCGACTTCGCCCTGTCGGGCTCCGGTGACCCCACGGGCACCGACCCGGCCGACACGACACGGCGCTTCATCGAGGACGACGAGGACCCGACCGGCGCCGCTGTCGGCCTCGCCTCCACGGCCGACTTCGACGGCCCGACCGGACGCGTCAAGAGCCGTACCGACGCGAACGGCAACGTCACGAGCTACACCTACGACGCCTTGAGCCGCGTGCGGACCATCACCTCGCCCGACGGCGGCGTCGCGACCTTCGCCTACCACCCGGACAGCTCGGCCTACCCGTACGCGACGGTGACCCACACCGACGAGTTCAACCCGGGCACGACCATCGACACGGCGACGTATGCCGACGGCTCGGGACGCGTCACCGGACGCAAGCGCGACGCCCAGGTCTACGACCCCGTCACCGGCGAGACCGGGTCCGGCTTCGCCGCCGAGGGCGGCTCGGACGTCGACGGCCTCGGTCGCACCGTCCACCAGTGGAAGCCGTTCCTCCAGACCGGCGCCGCGCTCGCCGACTACAACGTCGACACGAGCAACCCGACGTACGCCATGGCGACGATCACGACCTACGACGCCCTCGACCGCACCACGTCGGAACGGATCTCCAACGGCGCGACGACGCGGACGGCATACGCCCACGCGGCGCTCACCGGCTACGGGACCGTCGCGACGGTCGACGTCACCGATCCGCTGGGACGGCACACGAAGACGTGGATGGACGCGCACGACAACGTCATCCGCAACGAGGACCGCACGGCTGCGGGGAGCTCGCTCTTCACGGGCTACACGTACGACCGGCTCGGGCAGCTGCTCCGCGTCGACTCGCCCGGTGGCCTCGCGACGACGCACACGTACGACCTGCTCGGCCGGCGGACCTCGACGACGACGCCCGACGGTGGGCTCGTCCAGTGGACCTACGACCTGGCCGGCAACAAGACCTCCGAGCAGAGCCCCGTGCTCCGCGAGGAGGGCAACGTCAAGACCGTCTTCGGCTTCGACTTCGGCCTGCTCACGTCGATCACCTACCCCGGTGAGAAGCCCGTGACGATGGACTACGGCGGCTACCTCGGTCACCCGACCGCGGGCAACGCCGCCGGCAAGATGGTCCACGTCGACGACAAGGCGCGGCTGCAGGACTTCGCCTACGACGTCAACGGGCGGCTCGCTCGCGACGTCACGACGATGACCGGGCCGCACCCGAACAAGGGTCCGTTCACGACGACCTACGACAACGACTGGCTCGGCCGCCTCGCGACCGTGTCGCTGCCCGACGGCGAGACGGTGCGCAACGACTACGACACCGGCGGACGGCTCAAGCGCGTCGTCGGCACGAACGACTGCACCGAGCTCGGCCTGCTGACGACCTCGGTCGACGCCACCGCGACGACCATCACCGTCACGGAATACCAGCACGGAGACCCGGCCTCGAGCTGGAGCCCGACGCTTCCGTTCACGATCCGGCTCGACGGTGAGCAGCTCAACGTCACCGCCCGCACGCCGGGCACGGTGCCGGGCACGTTCGACTACACCGTCGTGCGCGGTGTCAACGGCACCGTCCTGCTGCCGACCGCGACGCCCCACAGCTCCGGCGCCACCGTCCGTGTCGACGTCGCCGTGCCGTGCGTGCACAGCTACCTCGACAACCAGCGCTACGACGTCTACGGGGTGACGTCGCAGCGCAAGACGGGCGACGGTGTCCTCGACACGACCTACCGCGACGTCGACACGAGGCGGCTCACCGGTCGCTCGGCGATGTCGCCCGACGGGTCACGGCTGCTCATGAACCTGCGCTACGCGTACGACCTCGTCGGCAACGTCACGCAGTTCAAGAACGTGCTGCCACCGGACGTCCCGTCGCTCTTCGGCGGACCGACGACGCAGAACTACACGTACGACGGTCGGTACCGCCTCACCGCGGCGAACGGGACGTGGGACTACGCGCCGAAGACGACGCGCAACTTCACGTGGGCGGCGACGCTCGACGACGCCACGAGCCGGGTGACGCGGATGACCCAGCGGGACTGGACCGTCGACACCGGGTGCACGAAGAAGTGCACCGAGGCCACCGTCCTCGCCAACACGTTCGACAAGAGCGCCTACACGTACGACCCGGCCAGGCCGAACCAGGCGACCAAGGTCGTCGACTCGCTCAACAAGCGCACCGAGACGTACGCGTACGACTCGGACGGCGAGCAGACGACCGTGACGAACCCCGACATGATCCGCAACGTCACCTGGGACTGGGCGGGCAAGCTGACCGACATCGTCGACAACAACGCCAAGGGCAACGGACGCAAGACGACGAGCTACGTCTACGACTACGCCGGCCAGCTCGCCATCGAGATCAAGGAGCAGGGCGTCACCTACTACGTCAACCCGTGGGTGACGGTGCGCAACGGCACGATGCTCAAGAACATCTGGGCCGGCAACGACCGCCTCGCCGTCAACATGACGACGACCGGCGACTCGTTCCAGCAGAAGGTCTACTTCATGCACAAGGACCTCCAGGGCAGCACGAACATCGTCACCGACCGCGTCGGGAAGGTCTTCCAGCACCAGGAGTACTTCCCGACCGGGCAGGTCTGGATCAAGGAGGACAGCACGATCTTCCGCACCCCGTGGCAGTACGCCGGTGGCTACGTCGACGAGGACCACAACATCATCAACTTCGGTGACCGCTGGTACTCCACGACGCAGGCACGCTTCCTCACGGTCGACCCGGCGCTGACGGACGACGCCACGGCCCTGGTGGAGAACCCGACGCTGACGACCGCCTACACGTACGGGCAGTCCAACGCGATCGGCTACATCGACACCGACGGCCGGCTGCCCAAGGCCGCCAACCTCAGCGTCAGTGACATCACCAACACGATCGCCTCGCTCGAGCCCGGCGGCGAGCCGATCAAGAGCGCGCAGGTGGCCAAGCTGGCAGGCTTCTTCGCCAAGAACACCGACACCTTCCGTGGTCGGGCGACGCTGAGCCTGCTCAAGGGCTTCAACACGGCGCAGGAGCGCAAGGCGAAGTACTTCAGCCGCCTCGACTCCCGGCCGGTGCTCGAGTTCGAGCTCGAGGACGGCAAGCTCAAGGCGGTCAAGCTCGGCTTCGGTGTCGGCAAGCGGCTCAAGTTCGACGTGCCTGACAAGGGCGCGGGGGCGACACCGCAGCCGGCCACCTCGGTGGCGTCGAACCAGACCGGCGGCTCGGCGGCGGCGAGCGGCGGCAACGCCAACGGTCCCGGCGGCAGCGGCAAGTCGACGTCGGCCGCCACGACGGCCTCGACGGCCTCGACGACCTCGACTGCCGACACGGGCTCGTCGTCCGGATCGACTCAGGCGGCGACGAAGCCGGCGACGTCTGCCGGCGGCCAGCCGGTGACCTCGGAGGGGGCCACCAAGTAGAGGCTCGGGCCGGATCGACCCCGTCGAGGTGAACGCGCCGCTGCTTCCGCGGCGCGTTCACCTCGAACCCGGGCAGAGCGGTCGTCGAGACTTCACCGGCTCGTCGGCGCGATCTTCCACGCCGTTCACGGGATCCGAAGGGTTCTCCCAGACTCCGCCGAAAGTGTGGAGAGGTCTCAGCTCACCCACCCCGGGCACTCACACCGGGGCCCACGAGAGGCTTCTTCGTGCACACTCCCACCATCGTCAAGGCGGGGCTCGTCGGCACCCTCGTCGCAGCCGCCGCCTTCGCCCTCGGCAGCTCCTCCGCCGACGCCCACGGCGGGCTGCCCGTCGTCAACGTGCCGCACGCCAACCCGAAGTTCGGCGTGCAGAACAACGTCCTCACCCCGTCGGCCAGCCAGAGCTCCGTCGCCTGGGGCACCCTGCCGCTGACGAACCCGGACACCGCCAACGGTGTGACGCACTACGGCTACAACACGCTTGACGGCGCGCCCCTGACGCAGGCGAGGAACGAGGCCCACAAGACCGAGCCCGACAAGAACGTCTACCTCGTCCTCGGCGGCAGGCACTACCTCTACCAGGGCCACGAGACCGGCCCGCGCGGCTACGTCACGCGCATCGACCTCGACGAGACCGACCCCCTCAAGCGGGTCACGCTGATCTCCGACACCGACGTCGCGGGCAACGCCTACCCGACGATCGACGGCATCACGTGGGACCCCTTCACCAGGCAGCTCCTCCTCACGGCCGAGTCGAGCGCCCCCAAGGGCGGGGTCTTCGCCGTCGGCCTCGACGCGAAGGGCGACCCGGTCGACGGGGGCAGGGCGACGCGGCTCGCGGCGCTCGGTTCCGGTGGCTTCGAGGGCATCCAGAACGACGCCGCCGGCAACGTCTGGATGCTCGAGGACATCGGGGGTGCCGCGGCGAGCGGCGGCAAGGTGCCCAACAGCTTCGTCTACCGCTTCGTGCCGAACGACAAGGGCGACCTCACCCAGGGCGGCACGCTCCAGGCGCTGCAGATCAAGCGCGCCGACGGCACGCCGGCCACGACGTCGCAGCTCCAGTCCAACCCGTCGGACCCCTTCATCGGCGAGCTGCACACCTACGGCTTGTCCTTCGCGACGACGTGGGTGACGGTCCACACCGGCACGAGCGAGGCGTTCGACGCCACGGCCGCTGCCAAGGCCGCGAACGCGACGCCGCTCAAGCGCCCCGAGAACGGCGTCTTCCGGCCCGGCACGGGCTTCAAGGAGTTCTACTTCACCGAGACGGGTGACACGAGCACCTCGAGCACGCTCCCCGGGGCGTACGGCGGCGTCTTCCGCATCTCGCAGTCGAGCTCGACGTCAGACACCGGTCGCATCTCGATCGCCGCGGTCGGCGACGTCGAGCACACCGGTTTCGACAACATCACCTTCGCGACCAAGGACGACCTGCTCGTCGTCGAGGACGCCGGAGACGGCCTGCACACCCAGCGCAACGCGCTCGACTCCGGCTACGTCTTCAACCTCGCCGACGGTCGCGAGCGGGAGGGGTCGTATGCCGCTGGGCGCGGTCGCGCTCCGAAGCCCGTTCGCTTCCTCGCGGAAGGCCGCGATGCGTCCGCGACGTTCGACTCGATGAGCGGCCCGTCCTACAACGACGGCGACAACGAGATCACCGGCATCCACGTCTCCGACGGCGACCCGACGGTCGGCGGTCTCCTCGGTGCCAAGCTGCCCCAGCCCACGACGTCGAACTCCTGGCGGACGTTCTGGACCCAGCAGCACGGCGACAACACGACCTGGGAGATCAGCTGGAACGGCCGCTCGGCCGCCGGCGACTGACCCGACCGCCCGGTTGAGGTGTCCCCGCCACAAGAACTGCGGCCGGGACACCTCAACCGGGACATCCGGCCGGGTCCGGTGCTCAGATGCCCTTCGCGGCCTCGATGAGGGTGTTGGCGGCGAAGCGCAACCCCTCGAGCTGGTCGAGCTCCTGGTCCTCGTGCTCGATATTGACGGGCATGTCGGGGTCGACCTTGTGCAGGGCCCGGAGGAACTCGGTCCAGTAGGCGGTGTCGTGCCCGCGGCCGACGGCGACGAAGTCCCACGACGGGCTCTTGGGCCAGCCGCTGAGGGTCGTGCCTCCGCCGAGCGGCAGGTAGCCCGGCTCGCCCTCGGCGACGCGGTAGAAGCTGTCGTCGATGACGCCGTTCACCTTCGCAGCGTCGTTGATACGCGTGTCCTTGGCCGCGGCGACGAAGACGAGCTCGCCGAGGTCGGCCACGGCGAGGACGGGGTCGATGCCCTGCCAGAAGAGGTGGCTCGGGTCCATCTCGGCGCCGACGTGGGTCGCGCCGGTCTCCTCGACGAGGCGGTGCAGGGTGCGCGGGTTGAAGACGATGTTGCCCGGGTGCATCTCGATGGCGATGCGGACGTCCGCCGCAGCGGCCCGGGCCTGGACGTCCTTCCAGTAGGGCACAGCGACGGCCCACTGGTGGTCCTGCACGTCGAGGAAGGGACTCCACCACGGGAGCGGGTTCCACACGGGGACAGAGGTGCCCGGCTCGCCACCGGGGGCGCCGGACATGGTGATGACGCGCGGGACGCCGAGGAGTGCGGCGAGCTCGATCGAGTCGATGAGGTCCTGCGAGTGCGGGAAGCCGGCGGCAGGGTGCAGCGGGTTGCCGTTGCAGTTGAGGGCGGTCAGGGTCAGGCCGCGCGAGCTGAACTCACCGAGGTAGTCCTGCCGGGCCTGCTCGCTCGACCGGAGGTCGTCGACGGGCAGGTGGATGGGCGGCAGGAAGCCGCCGGAGTTGATCTCGACGCTCGTGAGCCCGAGGCTCGCGATCATGTCGAGGGCCTCGCCGAGGGGCTTGTCGCCGAGGCAGGCGTTGTAGGCGCCGAGCTGCATGGTCGTACCTTCCGAAAGTGTCTGGGGTGATGGGGGATTCGAGAACGCGTGTCAGCCGAGCGAGACGGACGCACCGTCGGCCGCCGCCGAGCGGGTGACCGCGTCGATGATGGCGAGGTCGCGCAGGCCGTCCGCGAAGGTCGCGACGGGCGGCAGGCCCTCGATGCCGGCGACCTGCTCGAGGAAGGCGCGGCACTGGTAGCCGAAGAGGTCGCCGACGCCGAAGGAGACGCCCGGGAAGTCCATCGGCAGGCCGCCCTTGACGTAGGGGTGGGCCGGGCCGGCGAGCACCTGGTTGTAGCCGTCGAGGCCGTCGTCGCGCAGCTTGCGGATGACGGAGAACTCGGCGGGACGGTCCATGTCCCACTTCGCGGCGCCGTGCTGGGCCATGAGGTCGAAGGCGAGCGAGTTGGCGTGCCCGGGGGCGATGCGCGAGATCGAGAACGTGCCGACGGCCCCGGACGCGAAGTGCGCGGTGAAGGTCGCGACATCGTCGTTCTCGACCGGCTCGCGCACGTCGG
Organism: Terracoccus sp. 273MFTsu3.1; assembly: GCF_000383675.1. Lineage (GTDB taxonomy): Bacteria > Actinomycetota > Actinomycetes > Actinomycetales > Dermatophilaceae > Terrabacter. Next base: position 284,310 of record NZ_KB911822.1, read on the forward strand.
ACAGCTCGGCCTTGGCGTGGCCGTACGTCGTGCCGAGTGGCACGGCACGCTCCTTCACCTTCGTCGTGAACGTCGCGCCACCCACGGAGACCATGGGGCCGCAGAGGAACTCGGCGAGGTCGATGAGGTGGCTGCCGATGTCGGCGAGGGCTCCGGTGCCGGGACCGCCCTTGTAGCGCCACGCCATCGGGGTCTCGGAGCTGCGGGCGTAGTCGCACCAGTAGCGGCCGTTGAAGTGGCTCACCTCGCCGAGCTCGTCGCGGAGCAGGTCGCGGATGGCGGCGACGGCGGGCTGGCGGCGGTAGACGAACGCCGTGCCCGTCGCGAGGTCCGGGCGCTTCTCGGCGGCGGCGATCATGGCCCGGGCATCGTCGATGCTCGCCGCGATCGGCTTCTCGCAGAGCACGTGCTTGCCGGCGTCGAGGAGGGCCTCGACGATCTCGCGGTGCAGGTGGTTGGCGACGACGACGCTGACGACGTGGACGTCGTCGGCCGAGAGCAGCTCGCGCCAGTCGGTGCCGTGGCGCTCGTAGCCGTAGCGGGCGGCGGCGTCCTTGGCGACGGCCTCGTTCGCGTCGACGACGGCGGCATACCGGATGGGTGGCAGCGGCGGGTCGAAGAGCGTGGGGGCGGTGCGGTAGCCGGCGCAGTGCGCCCGCCCCGCCATGCCGGCGCCGATGACGGCGACGCCGATGTGTGACTGCGTCATGGGATGTACCTCTCTGGACATCTCGATCGGGTTGGGCAACGAGCGGTTTAAAGCGCTTTAAGTTACGATGGCTCCAGTGTGCGGAGAGCCGCCCGCACCTGTCAACACTTTGTTCTGACAATCTGTCCTGAGTCCCTGCCGACCTCGCCACCCGAAGGAGCCGTATGCCGTCCCGCCCCGCGCGCCCCCGCCTCGAGGACGTCGCCTCCCGCGCCGGCGTCAGCACGGCCTCGGCGTCGCTCGTCCTGCGCGGACGGCCGGGACCCGGTGCCGCGACGCGCGAGGCGGTGCTCGATGCTGCCCGTGAGCTCGGCTATCGCGCCGACCGCACCGCGAGCCTCCTGGCTCGGCGGCGCACCCAGCTGCTCGGCGTGACGATGGACGTCAGCAGCACCTTCCACGGCGAGCTGCTCGAGGACCTCCAGGCCGCCGCCGACGACCGGGGATACGACATCGTCGTCAGCCCACTGACGCGCACCCGGGACGAGCGCCGTGCCGTCGAGTCCCTCCTCGACTTCCGCTGCGAGGCCCTGCTGCTGCTCGGTCCCCGGCTGCCCGACGCCGACCTCGCGGCCCTCGCCGAGGAGCACCACGTCGTGGCCATCGGCCGCCGGGCGCAGGCGGCCGGGGTCGACGTCGTGCGCGCGGCCGACGACGTCGGCGTCGGCCTTGCCGTCGAGCACCTCTTCGGGCTCGGCCACCGGCACATCGCCTTCGTCGACGGGCCGCGCGGGCCGATCGCCACGCTGCGCCGGCAGGGCTACCGCCGCGCCCTGAAACGCCTGGGTCTCGCGGACGGGACGGTCGTCGTCGACGGCGGGGGAGACGAGGAGTCCGGCGCCCGCGCCGCCGCTGCCCTCCACCTCCCTCAATTGTCGAAGGAGGCTCCCGGTCGCGTGCGTATGCCGTCCGCCGTCGTCGCCTTCAACGACCGGGCGGCGCTCGGCCTCCTCGACCGCCTGCGGCGCGACGGTGTCGACGTGCCGGGGGACGTCTCGGTCGTCGGCTACGACGACAGCCTCATCGCCCGCCTCGCGACCGTCGACCTCACGAGCGTCAGCCAGATCCCCCAGGCGATGGCGACGGCCGCGGTCGAGGCAGCGACGCAGCGACTCGACGCGGGGCGCACCGAGCCCGTCGAGCTCGTCCTCGAGCCGCAGCTCGTGGTCCGCGGCACGACGGCGCCGCGCGGTGACACGACGACCCGGCGCGGCGGCATACGCGAGCCGTGAGGGCCCGCACGTCGGTGCCGCGGGCTACGGTCGCTTCATGGCCGACAAGCTCACGCGTCAGGCGGCGTCCGACGCCCTCCCCACGTGGCGGTTCCTGCTCCAGCGGATGCACCTCACGGTGCGCGCGCCCGGCGTCGCGACGGCCTTCGACTTCGTCGCGCGGGTCGGCGCCGTGGCGGCGCCGCTGGGCCGGCAGCCCGACCTCGACGTGCGCGGCGCCGTCGTGCACCTCGCCGTGTCGACCGAGCCCGCCGGTGGTGTCAGCGACGCCGACATCGCGGTCGGTCGGGCCGTCGACGCAGTGGTCGCCGAGATGGGGCTGACGTCGCAACCAGGCACGCTCACGGTCGTCGAGATCGCCATCGACGCCATGGACATCGATGCCGTCCGTCCCTTCTGGGACGCCGTCCTCGGATGGGACGTCATCGCCCGCGACGACGTGCAGGATCCGCTCCGCCTGGGCCCGGCCGTGTGGTTCCAGCAGATGGACGAGCCTCGGCCGCAGCGCAACCGGATCCACCTCGACGTCACCGTGGCCCACGACGAGGCGCCCGGACGCATCGAGCGGGCTCTGGCCGCGGGAGGGCACCTCGTGTCCGACTCGAGAGCGCCGGCGTTCTGGATCCTCGCCGACCCCGAGGGCAACGAGGCGTGCGTCTGCACGTGGCAGGGCCGCGACCCGGTCAAGGCGGACTGACTCCCGCCGTCAGTGGGCCGTCGCGTCGGCGGCCGCGAGCGCGACGAGCTCGGCGATCTCCTCCGGGTGCGTGAAGAGGTTGTTGTGCGAGCCTCCGAGCAGTGACGTGCGCACGCTCGGTGCGCTCGCGGCGGACGAGGCGAGCCGGTCGAGCCACGTGACCGGCACGAAGGCGTCGCGCACCCCTGCCGTCACCGTCACGGGCACGGGCAGGTGTGCGATCCGCTCCTCGGGGGCGTCGTGCAGTCCCGACTGGAGCATCGCGATGATGCCGGTGCGACCCCGGTAGACCTCCATCGCGTCGATCTGGTCGAGGCGGTCGTCGCGGTAGGCGAGGAGGGTGGCCAGGGCCAGTCGGCGCAGGCGACGTTGCTCGGGGGCGAAGGTCGTCCCGGCGAGCACGAGCGAGAAGTCGCGACGCCGGGCGCTGAGGGCGAGGGCGGCGGTCAGCGCGGCCTGCCCGCCCGTCGAGTGGCCGAGCACGACGACGGGGTGCCCGGTGGCCTGGGCCTCGATCCAGCGCGCCGCGGTCAGGCCCGCGGCGTGGATCGACGGGCTCGTCGGCCGCGGCAGGTTGGAGCCGAAGCCGGGTAGGTCGAGCACGGTGCAGGCCAGGCCCCGGGCGACGATGGCCCGCGCGGTCGGCACCGTGTAGAACGGCAGCCCGAGGCCGGGGAGGACGACGACGAGCGGTGTCGTGCGCGGCGCTTCGCCCCCGAGAGCCAACGACCGCACGACGTGGCCACGGAGGCTCGTGAACTGCACGCGCACGTCCGGCCCGACGTCGCGACCGAGCACGTCACGCGGCCTCACGAGCGCGCGCCGTGGCGCGTGGCCGGAGCCGTGCTGGCACGCACGACCAGCTCGGGCTCGATGACCACCGGGGCGGGTGGCGTCGTGCCGGAACCCCGGTCCGAGGACCCGCCGTCGAGCCGGTCGGCCAAGGTGCGCACGGTCTCGGCGCCGAGCCGCTCGGCGTCCTGGCGCACCGTCGTCAGGGCCACGTGCGGGTAGCCGGCCTCGGTGATGTCGTCGAAGCCGACGACGGACACGTCGCCGGGCACGTGGAGCCCGGCCTGCCGCACCACGTCGACGAAGCCGATCGCGCAGCGGTCGTTGAAGGCCGCGACGGCCGTGGGACGTTCGCGCGGGCCGAGCCCGAGGAAGGTGCGGGCTGCTTCGGCGCCCTCGAGCTCGGTGACGCCGCCGGTCAGGACGACCTCGGTGAGGGTCGGTGAGCGGCGCATCGCCGTGCGGTAGCCGCGTCGCCGCTCGGCCGCGCCCGCGGTTCGACCGCCGTCGAGGAGGGCGATCCGCCGGTGGCCGAGGCCATGGAGGTGCTCGACCGACAGGCGCAGCCCGGCGGCGTCGTCGGTGCGCACGACGCCGACCTCGCCGCGGGCGACGGGTCTCAGGACGCTGACGACCGGAAGGCGGGCGGCAAGTCGCTCGAGCCGGGCCGTGTCCTGGCTGCTGCCGAGCAGGATAATGCCCTCGCACCGCTCGGCGAGCAGGGTCTCCACCGCGGCCGCCTCCGAGCGCGACGGCGTGACGCCGCTGAGCACGAGCTCGTAGCCCGCCGCGTCGGCGTGCGTGTAGAGGCTCTCGAGGAGATCGCCGTGGAAGGCGTGGCCCACGCTGAACGTCACACCGAGCGTGCGGGTGCGGCTGCTGCCGAGACGGCTGGCGCGCGTGTCCGGGCGGTAGTCGAGCTCGCGCGCAGCGGCGAGGACCCGCTCGCGGGTCGCCTCCGACGCGCCGGCGACACCGCGGAAGACGATCGACACGAGGGCGCGCGAGACCCCGGCACGTGCGGCGACGTGCTCCATCGTGACCCTCTCGCTGCCCACGTCGCGACTCTAGAGCGCTCCATGAGGGTCGGCCAGCCCTTGACCGGCGTGGCGGTGGACCGGTTCAATAAGTCCCAAACTAGAGCGCTCTAGTACCGATCTGCGAAGGAGCAGCCATGACGCGCATCGAACCGGTCCGAATCGGTCTCATCGGGGCCGGCCGCATCGGCACCCACCACGCCACGACGCTGGCTCGGAGGCTCGGCGAGGCCGAGCTCGTCGCCGTCGCCGACCCCCGCGCCGCGGCGGCCGAACGTCTGGGTGAGGAGCTCGGCGTCGACTGGCTCACCGACCCGCAGGCCCTCATCGACGACCCACGGGTCGAGGCGGTCGCCATCACGTGCGCCAGCACGGCGCACGCCGCGCTCGTCGTCGCTGCCGCGGAGGCCGGCAAGGCCGTCTTCGTCGAGAAGCCGATGGCGATGACCCTGGCCGACGCCGACCGCGCCGTCTCCGCGGCCGAAGCTGCCGGCATACCTCTGCAGGTGGGGTTCAACCGGCGCTTCGCCCGCGACTTCGCTGCCGCCCACGAGACCGTCGCCGCCGGCGGCATCGGGACACCGCAGCTGATCCGCTCGCTCACCCGCGACCCGGGTCTCGCCGACCCGGCCGGAGTGCCGCCGTGGACGATCTTCACCCAGACGCTCATCCACGACTTCGACGCGCTCAGCTGGTTCAACCCCGGCGCGACGGCCGTCGAGGTCTCCGTCATGGCGGACGCGCTCGTCGAACCCGACTTCAAGGACGCCGGCCTGCTCGACACCGCCGTCGTGACCATCCGCTACGACAACGGCGCGATCGCCGTCGCAGAGGCGAGCTTCTCGGCCGCCTACGGCTACGACGTGCGCGCCGAGGTCTTCGGCTCGGCCGGCATGGTCACCGCCGGCAGCCCAGCCCACCTCAGCACGGCGCACTGGGGTGCGGCGGGGATGGCGAGCCCGACGGCCCGCGCCGACACCGACCTCTTCACCGACGCGTATGCCGCCGAGCTCGCGGCCTTCTGCGCCGCGGTCCGCGCCGGCGGCCCCACGCATGTCGGTGGCGAGGACGCCCGCGCCGCGCTGCGGATCGCGCTCGCCTGCATCGAGGCCGTCGAGACCGGCGGCACGGTGACGATCCGCGACACTGACCGCGTGGCGACCGGGGCGGGTGCCTGATGGCGACCCCGTTCACGCTCGCCGTGAGCGCCGAGATGGTCTACCTCGACCTGCCCTTCGCCGAGCGGGTGCGCCGCATCCACGGGCTCGGCTTCCAGGTCGAGATCTGGGACTGGACGCGCCACGACGTCGACGAGCTCGTCGCCCTGCGTGACGAGGGCGTCGTCTACTCGTCGATGACGGGCTACGTCCGCGGCCGGCTCGGCGACGCGGAGGGGGCCGACGAGCTGCTCGCGACCGCCGCCGAGTCGGTCCCGGTGGCGCGGCGGCTCGGCATCCCGCGGCTCAACCTCCACGGCACGGGCCTCGACGACCGGGGCCTGCCGGTGCGGCCCGAGCCCGTCGCGACCGGGCCGATGTGGCTGACCGCCGAGCGCACCCTGGGGCGGATCGCCGAGCTGGGGGAGCGCGAGGACGTGACGTTCGTGCTCGAGAACCTCAACACCGCCGTCGACCACCCCGGCGTGCCCTTCGCGACCGCCGCCGACTGCCTGGCGCTCGTCGCGGCCGTCGACAGTCCGCACCTCAAGCTGATGCTCGACCTCTACCACGCCCAGATCGGCGAGGGGAACCTCATCGAGCTCTGCCGCCGGGCGTTGCCGCACATCGGCGAGATCCAGGTGGCGGACGTGCCCGGCCGGTGCGAGCCCGGCACCGGCGAGATCGCCTACCCGGCCGTCGCGAGGGCCCTCGCCGAGATGGGCTACACCGGTCCGGTGGGTCTCGAGGGCTTCGCCTCCGGCGACGACGAGCTCGCACTGCAACGCTTCCGCGACGCCTTCACCCCCTGAGTCAGCCGCGCCCGCCCGCGCCGATCCCGTCGGGGAGGATGCCGCTGCCGAGCGCGGCCGCCCGGAGCGGCGCGGCCAGCTCGGCGACCCGGCGCGTGCCCTCGAGCCCCAGGTGAACCCAGCCCTCCAGCGACATCCGGTCCGTCTCGTGCTCGAGGTCCTGGCGGAAGGCGAGCCCCTCCTCGGTGAGCGCGTCCCCGTCGACGAGCCCCCGCTCGGTGAGCCGCTCGACGCCGGCGGCCCACTCGTCGTCCGACCAGCCGCGGCTCGACCGCATGAAGCCGGTGGTGCCGGAGAAGAGCCCGCCGACGACGACCGACTCGACGGGGTCGAGCCCGGCGCGGAGCAGCGCTGCCACGTGACCGTCCCCGCGGTGCTCGCGGATGAGGGTCGAGGCGTGCCAGAGCGCGAGCCGCGGCTCGTCGGGCCACGCGAGCCCGGCGTGGGCGGCGTACAGCGGGCGTCCGGGGGCCGTGAGGCCCGCGCAGACGGTGCGGGCGAGGTCGAGCAGCTCGGTGACGTCGGTGTCGCCGACGACGCGATCGAGCACGGCGGTCATGCCGGCGCGACGGGCCCGCTGCACCTGCTCGGGGCTCGCCACCGCCCACGACGAGGGCAGGGCCTTGGCGTGCAGCCACGGTGCGAAGACGTAGAACGTCGCGGTCGGGACCTCGGGCCCGACCGCCCCGAAGGCGGCCGACCGCGCGGCGAAGTAGCTGAGGCGCGGGTGCAGGCCGAGGGCGACATAGGCGTCGCGCACCTCGTCGGCGAAGTAGCCGAGCACGTGGAGCGTCTCGAGACCTCCCCAGGCCCGCCGGGAGGCACGGATGAGATCGAGGTCGTCGGCGTCGTGGCTCATGACGAGCACCCTAGGACGCGCGCCGGGGGAGCCTCAGCGGACGACGAGGGCGAGCGCCGACACGATGGTCGCGGCGAGCACGAGCTGGTCGAAGCGGGTCTGGCTGAGGCGCCGTGCCGTGTGCAGCCCCACCCACGTGCCGACGAGGACGAGCGGAGCGAGCAGGGCTGTGCGCCAGAGGGTCTCGACGCTGAAGAGACCGAGTCCGATGCTGAAGGGCAGCTTGCAGAGGTTGACGCCGAAGAAGAAGAGCGCGCCCGTGCCGAGGAAGCGGCGCTTCTCGACCCCCTGCGCGACGAGGTAGAGCGTCATGACCGGGCCGGCAGCGTTCGCCGTCATCGTCGCGAAGCCCGCGGCCGCTCCCGTGCCGAGCGCGGCGGCGCGTGAGGAGCCGACCCGGGCCGTGTCGGGGGAGCGCCACGTGAGGACGAGCTGGAGCGCCGCGAGGACGAGGAGGAGGCCGCCGATGGCGCGACGCAGCGTCGCGTCGTCGACCCAGGAGAGGAAGAGGGCGCCGAGGGCGAGTCCGGGCAGCACGGCCGGGATGAGCCGCTTCAGCAGTCCGAGGTCGGCGTCGCGGCGGTAGTGCCACACGGCGACGACGTCACCGATGAGGAGCAGCAGCAGGATCGCCGCCGTCGACTCCTTCGTCGGGAGCACGAAGGCGAAGATCGCGATGGAGATGCTCGCGACGCCGCCGATGGCCGTCTTGGCGAAGCCGATGAGCAGCGCGGCGACCCCGAGCAGTGCCAGCGACGTCACGGTCATGGCATCGGAGCGTAGGCCGCCGCGGCCGGGCGCGTCCGTCCGTCCACGGCATACGGCTTCGGTCAGACACCGGTCAGACGTCGGGTCAGGCGCCGGGTCAGACGGCGGGTCAGACCCCGAGCGAGGCGCCGAGCTTGCCGAGCAGGCGCGCGAGGGTGGCGCGCTCCGACGCGGTGAGTGGCTCGAGCAGGCGCGCCTCGTTGGCGAAGTGCTCGGGCGCCGCGCGGTCGATGAGCTCGCGACCCTTGTCGGTGAGCACGACGATGCGGCTGCGGCGGTCGCCGCCTGCGACCCGGCGCTCGACGAGGCCGGCGCCCTCGAGCCGGTCGAGACGCTTGGTCACGGCGCCCGACGTCACCATGGTCTGGTCCATGAGCTCGGTCGGGGTCAGCTCGTGCGGCTCCCCGGTGCGGCGCAGGGTCGCGAGCACGTCGAAGTCGCCCTCGCCGAGTCCGTACGCGTTGTAGACCTTGACGAGCTCGGTCGTCAGGGCCAGGGCGACGCGGTGCAGCCGGCCGATGACGAGCACCGGGGTGACGTCGAGCTCGGGGCGGACGACGGCCCACTGGTCGACGACGTGCTGTGCGTGGTCCTCGCGGCGCTCCATGGATGGAATATATCTTCTCCGGAAGGTATATTACCTTCCATGGAAGGTAATCGAGCGAGCTGGACGAACGTCGCGCTGACGGCGCTCCCCGCCGCCATCTGGGGATCCACGTATGCCGTCACGCAGCAGTGGCTCCCACCCGGCCGTCCGCTCTTCGCCGCCACCGTCCGGGCGCTGCCCGTCGGCCTGCTCATGCTCCTCTGGCTCCGGCGCCTGCCTCGGGGCGACTGGTGGTGGCGCTCGCTCGTCCTCGGCTCGCTCAACATCGGCCTCTTCTACGCGCTCCTCTTCTTCGCGGCCTATCGCCTGCCGAGCGGCCTCGGTGCCACGCTCGTCGCCACCGCCCCCATGGTGACGATGGCGGTCTCGTGGATGCTCCTGGGCCAGCGGCCCGCCCGGGTCTCGGGGGCCGCCGGTCTGGTCGGCCTCGTCGGGGTCGCGCTGCTCGTGCTGCAGAACGGGCTCGACAAGCCGCTCGACCCGGTCGGTCTCGGGGCCGGGCTCCTCGCCGTCGTGCTGTCGTCGTGCGGCTTCGTCCTGACGAGGAAGTGGGCGCCCACCGACGACGTCGTCACCATGACGTCGTGGCAGCTGGTCGCCGGTGGCCTCGTGCTGCTGCCGATCGGGCTCGTCGTCGAGGGCGCGCCGCCGGCCCTCGACCTGCCGGCCGTGGGGGCGCTCGTCTACCTCGGTCTTCTCGGCAGCGGCGTCGCCTACGTCCTGTGGTTCCGGGGGTTGGCGATCCTCGGCCCGACCTCCGCCTCGATCATCGGCCTCGTCAACCCGGTGATCGGCGTCCTGCTCGGCGTCGCGCTCCTCGGCGAGCGCTTCGGTCCCGTGCACCTCGTCGCCATGGTCCTCGTCATCGGCAGCGTCCTCGCTGCACAGGAGCCGGTCCGGGCCCGTTTCTCCCGGCGCGCCCCGTCGACCGGCGAGCGCACGTCGACCCGGCGGCATACGCCCGCTCTTCCCAGCGGGGCTCCGGCGGGTAAGGCTGTGGCATGGCCACCGACACCGACCACACTTTCGACGTCATCGTCATCGGGCTCGGACCGGGCGGTGAGCACGTCGCCGGGAGCCTCGCCGAGCGCGGCCTGCGCGTGCTCGGCGTCGACCGCCGACTCGTGGGCGGTGAGTGCCCCTACTGGGGCTGCATCCCGTCGAAGATGATGATCCGCGCCGCCGATGCGCTCGCCGAGGCACGTCGTGTCGACGGGCTGGCGGGGTCGGTCGGCGACGTCACGCCCGACTGGTCGGTCGTCGCCACGCGCATCCGCGAGGAGGCGACCGACGGCTGGGACGACAAGGTCGCCGTCGAGCGACTGACCGGCAAGGGCGCGACCTTCGTCCGCGGCACGGCCCGGATCGCGGGACCGGGCCGCGTCGACGTCGACGGCACCGCCTACACGGCGACGACGGGCATCGTCGTCAACACCGGCACCACGGCAGCGATCCCACCGGTCGACGGTCTCGCGGACACGCCCTACTGGACCAACCACGACATCGTCGAGGCGACCGAGCTGCCTGCGTCGGTCGTCGTGCTCGGCGGTGGTGCCATCGGCTGCGAGCTGAGCCAGGTCATGGCCCGGTTCGGCGTCGACGTGACGGTCGTCGAGGCCGCCGACCGCATCCTCGCGCTCGAGGAGCCCGAGGCATCCGAGCACCTCAAGCGTGCTCTCGAGGCCGACGGCATCACCGTGCGAGACGGTGTCGGCGCCGAGAAGGTCACCCACGACGGCTCGACGTTCACGGTCACGCTGGCCGACGGCTCGACGCTGGCCGCCGAGAAGCTCCTCGTCGCCACCGGCCGCCGGGCCGACCCCGCCGCCGTCGGGCTCGACACGGTCGGCGTCGCCCGGGACTCGCGCACGGCGCCCGTCGACGACCGCTGCCGCGTCGCCGACGGCGTCTGGGCCATCGGCGACATCACCGGGAAGGGCGCCTTCACGCACGTCTCGATGTACCAGGCGGGGGTCGTCATCCGTGACGTCCTCGGCGACGACGGCCCACCGGCGGAGTATGCCGCCCTCCCGCGCGTCACGTTCACCGATCCCGAGGTGGGTGCCGTCGGGATGACGGAGGCGCAGGCTCGCGAGAAGCTCGCGAACGTCCACGTCGGCGTCACCCCGCTCGGCGAGACGACCCGCGGCTGGATCGCCAAGGCGGACGGTCTCATCAAGGTCGTCGCCGATGCCGACCGAGGCGTCCTCGTCGGCGCCACGACGATGGGTCCGGCCGGGGGAGAGGTGCTCGGGGCGCTCGCCGTCGCCGTGCACGGCGAGGTCCCCATCGAGCGGCTCCGCTCGATGATCTACGCCTACCCGACGCTCCACCGCGGCATCGAGGACGCGCTCGGCCGCCTTGCCTGAGCGGCGCGTTGCGCCGACGGCAGCGGGCGCTGCCTGCGTCAGTGCTCCGTGTGGCGGGGCACTGACCGGGCGACCTTCGGGTGACGGGTCGGTGACGGCCGCGCGGCGCGCGGGCGACGAGCATCCGGGCCTGCACGGGCGGCTCGAGGCGGGCGATACGGTGAGCGCATGGCACAGCGACTGCTCGCCCTCGACCTCGACGGCACGACCCTCAACCACATGGGCGAGCTCTCCGACCGCGTCCGTGACGCCGTCCAGGCGCTGCCCGACGACGTCGCCGTCGTCATCGCGACGGGCCGCTCGATCATCGCGACGACGCCCATCCTCCAGGCGCTCGGCCTGCGCCAGGGTTACGCCATCTGCTCCAACGGTGCGCTGACGCTCCGGCTCGACCCGGCTGCGGCAGAGGGCTACTCGATCATCGACATGGTGACCTTCGACCCGCGGGCGGTGCTCGAGAAGATGCGCGTCGCCCTGCCCGACGCGCTCATCGCCGTCGAGGAGCCCGGCGTCGGCTTCAAGGTGAGCAAGCACTTCCCCGACGGTGAGCTCATGGGCGAGTCCCGCGAGGTCGACTGGGACGAGCTCATCGCGCACCCCGTCACCCGCGTCACCCTCCGCCAGCCCGAGGCCACGGCCGAGGAGTTCATGGAGATGGTCGAGCGCGCCGGCCTGCACGGGGTGTCGTATGCCGTCGGCTGGTCCGCGTGGCTCGACATCAACCCCGAGGGTGTGTCCAAGGCGAGTGCGCTCGAGCTCGTCCGTCGCCAGCTGCGCGTCGAGCCGATCCACACCGTCGCGTGCGGCGACCAGCGCAACGACCTCGAGATGCTGCACTGGGCCGCGTGGGGCGTCGCCATGGGCAACGCCCCCGACCAGGTCAAGGCCGTTGCCGATGAGGTCACTGGCCATGTCGACGACGACGGACTCGTGCCCGTGCTCGAGGCCGTCGCGCAGGCCGCGCGGGCAGGTGTCGCCTTCCGCGACGGTGTCGAGTCGGCCGCGACCGCGCGGCTCGAGCTCTAGACCCGGACGACGGGGTCCCGCGTGCCGATCGTCTTCGTCCACGGCGTCGCGGTCCGCGACGAGGACCCCACCCTCGCCCGGGCGACGCGGGCCTTCGGGGAGGTCCCCTGGACCACCATCGAGGCGCAGCTGCGTGAGCACGTCGCGCCCGCCGTCTCGGACGACCCCACCGGGGTGCCGATCATGCGGATCTACTGGGGTGACCTCGGCGCCCACTTCGCCTTCGGCGGCCGATCCCTCGTCTCGCGACCGCTCGACCTGCCGGAGGCGGCCCAGGACGCTGCAGGCGCCGTGGCGGAGGCCGCCGCCGAGGTCGTCGACGACGTCGCTCCCGCGCCGCGGCACATCCGACGGCTGCGCGGGGCGGCCACGTCGCTGCGGCGGCCGCTCGAGGACTTCGTGCCGGTCTTCCTCGGCGACGTCCTGACCTACGTGTCGACGCGAGGCAGTGCCGAGGCGCCGGGGCCGATCGTCGAACGCGTCCTGGCCGGCCTCGACGCCGCGGCCTTCGCCGCCGAGAGCCGGGACGAGCCGCTCGTCGTGCTCACCCACAGCATGGGCGGACAGATCGTCTACGACCTCGTCACCCATTTCCTGCCCCGGATGCCGGAGCACCGGGGCATCCGCATCGACTACTGGTGCGCGGCCGCCTCGCAGGTCGGCCTCTTCGAGGAGCTCGGGCTCTTCCTCGAGAGCGCGCCCGACCGCGGGCCCGGCCCGGCGGCATACCCCCCTCCCGAGCACCTCGGTGGCTGGTGGAACGTGTGGGACCACGCCGACCTGCTGAGCTTCCGTGCGGAGGGCATCGTCGAGGGCGTCGACGACTCGGCGTTCTTCGCGGCGGGCAGTCTCGCGACCGACCACTACCGCTATCTCGCGAACGCCGACTTCTACCGCGCCCTCGCCGGCCGCGTCCGTGCCAGCATCGGACGACCGGACCGTCGCTGAGCCGTCGCCGGAGGATTCCCGGGTGTCGTGTCGAGAACCGTCCGACCCGTTCGACGTAGAGGTGAGCACGGTCCGACGACCGTGCACCGACCGCAGGAGGAGACCGCCATGCGTTTCATGATCATCGTCCACAGCACCCCCGAGACCGAGCAGGGCACGACCGGCACCGAGCAGCAGTTCGCCGACATGCAGGCCTACAACGAGGAGATGCTCAAGGCGGGCGTCTTCGTCGACGGGCAGGGGCTGCACCCGAGTGCCAAGGGCGCACGCGTCACCTACGAGGACGGTGACTGGGTCGTCACCGACGGACCCTTCGCCGAGGCCAAGGAGCTCGTCGCCGGCTTCAGCATCATCGACGTCAGCTCCCGCGAGGAGGCGCTCGAGTGGCTCCGGAAGTGGCCGGTCTCGTGCGCGCCCGACCCGGGCCAGGCGCTCGAGCTGCGCCAGGTCTTCTCGCCCGAGGACTTCGGCGACGCCTTCACCCCCGAGCTGCGCGAGCGCGAGGAGCAGATGCGCGCCGAGGCCGCCCGCAACGCCGCCCAGGGCTGAACCGACACCGGTCCGTGCCAGAGTGTCGGGGTGTCATCCACCGCCGACCAGACCCACGAGACCACCGCGTCACAGGCCACTCGGGCATCCCACGACGACGTCCAGCGCACGCTCGAGGCCGTGTGGCGCATGGAGGCCGCCAAGGTGACGGCCGTCGTCGCCCGCGTCGTGGGCGACGTCGGTCTCGCCGAGGACCTCGCGCAGGACGCGTTCGTGCAGGCGCTCGAGCAGTGGCCGCGCGACGGGATCCCGACGAAGCCAGGTGCCTGGCTGACGGCGACCGCGAGGCGGCGGGCCATCGACCGCATCCGGCGCGACGTCAACCTCGCGAGCAAGCTGCAGCAGGTGGGACACATGGAGGAGCTGCGCGTGGCCGAGCTGGCCGAGGGCGACTTCGACGCCGCGCTCGAGGACATCGACGACGACGTGCTCGGCCTCGTCTTCGCAGCGTGCCATCCCGCGCTGACGGCCCAGGCGCGAATCTCCTTGACGCTGAGGATGATCGGTGGCCTGACGACGCGCGAGATCGCCCGCGCCTTCCTCACCACCGAGCCGACCATCGCCCAGCGGATCTCGCGGGCGAAGAAGACCCTGAGCCAGGACGGCGTCACCATCGAGGTGCCGTCGGGCGCCGAGCTGGCCCCACGCCTCGCGTCGGTCCTCGAGGTCGTCTACCTCATCTTCAACGAGGGGTATGCCGCCACGTCGGGTCGCGACTGGGTGCGCGGCGACCTCATGGAGGAGGCCATCCGGCTCGGACGCGTGCTCGCGGCCCTGGCGCCCGGGGAGCCCGAGGTGCACGGCCTGCTCGCCCTCATGGAGATCCAGGCCTCGCGCACCCGGGCCCGCATCGGTCCCGACGGCGAGCCCGTTCTGCTCCTCGACCAGGACCGCACGAAGTGGGACTGGGCCCTCATCCGTCACGCGCTCGCAGCGCTCGAGCGTGCCGTGTCGCTCGTGGACCCCGCGCGTGGTGCCGCCGGCCCCTACGTGCTCCAGGCCGCCATCGCCGCGTGTCACGCCCGCGCCCGCACGGCCGACGCCACCGACTGGGCGCGCATCGTCGCGCTCTACGCCCAGCTCGGAGCGAGTCGCCCGTCGCCCGTCATCGACCTCAACCGTGCGGTGGCCCTGTCCTACGCCGAGGGGCCGGCCGCCGCGCTCGAGGTCGTCGACGGACTCGTGGCCTCAGGATCGCTCGCCGACTACCACCTGCTGCCGAGCGTCCGTGGCGACCTGCTCGCCCGCCTCGGCCGCGACGAGGAGGCCCGCGCCGAGTTCGCCCGCGCGGCAGGGATGACGCAGAACGACGCCGAGAAGGCGCTGCTGCTGCGCCGCGCCGCCGGCGACGGCTGAGCGGCCGCCGACCTGCGCGGTCGCCCAAACCGCCGATCCACCGGACGGGTCTGATGTATCAGGACTACCGTCGAGACACCCTGCACTGACAATGGCTGTCGATCGGGTGGAGGTCTGCCATGGCCGTCGTGCACCAGAGCTGTGTCGGCTACGGCGCCGAGCCCTTCGCGTCGCTCGTCGCCGACTATCCCGGCGACGACGTCTACCCGTCGGCCGACTTCCGCACCGAGTGGGGGCCCGTCTTCCACCGGGGACGGCTCGACGGCAGCGCCCGCGTGCTCGTCCTCGGCCAGGATCCCGCGACGCACGAGGCGATCTCGCGCCGCATCCTCGTCGGTGAGGCCGGCCAGCGCGTCCAGGGGCTGCTGGCCAAGGTCGGCGTCCACACGGCACACGCCATGGTCAACGTCTACCTCTACAGCGTCTTCGGGCAGGCCGCCGGCAGCCGCCACGCCAAGGACCCGGCCATCGCCGCCTACCGGAACCGCTGGCTCGACGCCCTGCTCGTCGGCACCGACGTCACGGCGGTCGTCGCCCTCGGCGACCTCGCCGCGACGGCCTACGCCGCCTGGGTCACGACGCAGCCCGACACGGCGGCGTCGCTGCACCTTGCAGCAATCCGGCACCCCACGTACGCAGAGGGATTCGCCCGGGCGTCGGGCACGCCGCTCGCTGAGACGACCGCGTCGCAGCTCGCGAACTGGAACGACCACCTCGCCGACCTCGCTGCACACGTCGCCCCCGAAGGACCCACCGACCTGACTCCGTATGCCGCCGCGTGGGGTCCCACGGACCTCGCGCCCATCCCGGAGGTCGACCTCCCACCCGGCGCGCCCTCGTGGTGGCGCGACGTCGACGCGTGGGCGTCCCGCACCGGCGACGACAAGCAGACGAAGCGCGCGACGATCAGCGTCGTCGTCCCGAAGGGAGCCCGCACATGGCCGGCACTGTGAAGCGCAGCGCACCGGGTCCGTTCGCCAAGGCGTACGCCCGCGGCATCACCGAGGAGCTTCCCGAGCCGACGCGCCGCTCCCGGGCGCTGCCGCCGGCGCCCTTCGCGCTGCACGGCGCCGTCATCACCCCCGACGGGGCGTGGTCGAGCGGCTACGTCACGGTCGCGGGCGGGCTCATCGACCGGGTCTCCAAGCGCAGGCCGACCGACGTCGCCGTGCTCGAGACCGACGGCGTCATCCTGCCCGGTCTGCTCGACCTGCACGGCCACCCGGAGTTCAACGTCTTCGCCGCGTGGGAGCCGCCGAAGCTCTACGACAACCGCTACGCGTGGCGACGGTCGAAGCCCTACCAGGCACTCGTCCGCGACCCGCAGAACGTCCTGCTCACGCAGGTACCGCCCAAGACGCAGACCCGCTACGCCGAGGTGCGCGCGCTCGTCGGCGGCGTCACCGGCATCCAGGGCGCGTCGGGGGCAAGCAGTGCGTCGTCCGAGCCCCTCGTGCGCAACCTGGACCAGTGGGCCTTCGGTGCACACCGCGCGCGCTCGATGATCGACCTGCCCTCGGGGTCGTTCGGGCTGCCGAGCTTCGAGGCCGTCATGGCGCGGATCGCGGCCGGCGACGTCAACGCCTTCTACCTGCACCTGTCCGAGGGGCGGCGTGGGGATGCCGTGAGCGCCAAGGAGTTCCAGCGTTTCCTGACGCTCGGCGGGGCGACCTCGGCGACGAACATCATCCACGGCAGCGCCCTCACCGCCGACGACCTCCACACCGTCGCGGAGCTCGGCTGCCGGCTCGTGTGGTCGCCACAGTCGAACCTGCGCCTCTACGGCGAGACGACCCTCGCGGGCGAGGCCATCGCGGCCGGGATGCCGGTCGCCCTCGGCGCCGACTGGCTGCCCTCCGGGTCGACGAGCCTGCTCGCCGAGATGAAGGTCGCCCGCCGTGAGCTCGCCCGCCAGGGTCACCCGGTCGCCGCCGCCGACCTCGTCGCCATGGTGACCTCCGTCGCGGCGCGGCTCGCCGGGCTGGACGACCATCTCGGCTCCGTCGCCCAAGGGCGCCCGGCCGACATCGTCGTGCTCGAGCGGCACCACCCGGACCCCTACGAGAACGTGTGCCTCGCGGACCCCTCGTGGGTCGACCTCGTCTGCATCGGGGGCGACATCACGTACGCCCGCGCCGACTGGTTCGGGCAGCTCTCCGGTGCCGCGACCGGCACGACGGTCGAGGACCTCACCGCGTGGGGCAAGCCGATGCGGCTCGACACCGGCTACCAGGGCGGCACGGACGTCCCATCGCTGACGGCCGTGCGCACGGCCCTCACCACCGCCTACCCGGCCGTGGGCCCGATCTTCGCCTGACGGCATACGCGTTCTCGACCGCAGGTCGTCGAGTCCCTTTGGTGGCAAAGGGGATGCTTCGCGCTCACCCGCACGGGGTGATTTCCCCCTCGGCGACCCTGATTGCCGTGCAGCCCCGGATCCCGCTGGCTACCTTGACGATTCGTCACCCCTGCGGGTGACGTCACGCACCCGGGGGTCCGCCGGTGCAGGTCCACCGCGCGAGGAGCGAGCACGCTCGGCATCGCAGACCGGAAGGATCATCATGTCCCGCGAGCACCCGACCACGCCTCAGGGCAGTGGCCTGACACGACGCACAGTCGCCAAGGGCGCCGTGTGGTCGGTCCCGGCCGTCGCGCTCGTCTCGGCGGCCCCCGCCATCGCCGCCTCGGGTGGAGGGCCCCTGAACTTCGTCGGGACGCCCTGCAAGCTCCCGGGCAACAGTGCCCAGGACTGCGCCGGGGTCTTCGCCGGGTTGCCCGGACTAGACCCGGCCAAGGCGTTCGCGGTCCCCCTGCTCGTCACCAACAACACGGTCAAGCCGATCGTGCTCAAGCCGTCGATCGCGATCAGCTCGTCCGGGCTGCCGTTCGTCGTCGTGGGGATCGTCCCCACCTACTGCACCCGGATCGCCCCGGGCGCGTCGGTCAAGGTCATCGTCTACGCGAACTCCGACAACAGTGCGAACCAAGGGGTCACACTGTCCATGACGGTGCGGTGGGGCCATGACTGCAACGACACCGACCACCCGCCGATCAGCATCCCCGGTGTCTCGATCACCGGCTTCGCTCCGTGCTCGTCGAGGACGCCGTTCCCGACGGGATCGCCGACCTGCGACCCGCCCTTCTACCAGAGCGGGTGAGCCTCTCGCGCCCGCGCCGCGTGGGTCAGGCCGCCGCGCCGGGGCCCGGGAGGACGTCGACGTCGTCGGCGTGCATCGGCTCGCCGCAGTGGCTGCACCTCGGGTCCACCGACGCGATCTCGCCACAGGCGTGGTGCCGGTAGAGAACCGGTGGACCGGCCGGGCCGGCCAGCCAGCGGTCGCCCCACCGAACCATGACCATGAGCATCTCGACGAGCTCGGTCCCCTTGTCGGTGAGGTGGTACTCGAAGCGGGGACGCGCGTCGTAGGGGCGCCGCTCCAGCACGCCCTGCTCGACGAGGTGGTGGAGCCGCTCGGTCAGCACCTTGCGCGAGATGCCGAGGTCGGCCTGGAGCTGGTCGAACCGCGTCATGCCGACCCACACGTCGCGCAGGATGAGCGGCGACCAGGGCTCGCCGATGACGTCGAGCGTGCGGGCGATCGAGCACGTCATGTCGCCGAAGCGGGTGCGCTGCATGCGCCTAACCTAGCATTTGGGGTTCCCTGAAGGAACTCATGCTGCTACGGTGGCGAAGTCTCTTCAAGGAACGCCGGAGACGTCACGACACGACACCGCGAAGGAGCACGACATGCTCGACGACGACGTCCGCACCGTCCTGGACGGCACCCCCATCGCCCACCTGGCGACGACGCTCCCCGACGGTTCGCCGCACTCGGTGCCGCTCTGGATCGGCACGGTCGGCGACCGCGTCGCGTTCCTCACCGGACCGCAGTCGCGCAAGGCCCGCAACCTCCGTCGCGACCCCCGTGTCGCCATCTCGCTCACCCCGCCTGAGGACCCCTTCACGCCGCTCGTGCTGCGAGGCCGAGTCGTCGACTGGCTCGACGGTGACGCCGGTTGGGCGGCCGTCGACGACCTCGCGACGAAGTACACCGGCGCCCCCTACGGCCGCGACGTCGAGCGGGTCGTGGCGCTCGTCGAGGTCGACCACCAGAAGCTGGGGATGTGACCTCGGTGGACGACAGCACGGGACGCACGAACGTCAGCGACGCCGCCGCGTTGCCCCTCGCGACCGACACCGAGGTGCAAACGCTGGCCGGGACCGCCCGCCCGTTCACCTTGCTCGTGCTGCGGTGGGCACCCGGGCGTCACCAGGACGGCGCCGAGGCCTTCGAGCGCGCGCACCAGCGGCGGATGGTCGGCCTCCGTGCCGGGGGCGTGATCGCGGTGCTCTGCCCGGTCCTGTCCGACGAGGTCGCCGGGGTCGCCGTCATGACCGTGAGCCCCGAGGTCGCCGACGAGGTCATGGCGGCGGACCCGTGCGTCCTGGCCGGGATGATGACCCACGAGGTGCTGCCCTGCCTCGGCTTCCCCGGTGACGCACTCCCGGTCTAGCCGGGCGCCCGAACACGATCCGAACACGACCCGGACCGAGGCTTCACCCGGGTGCGCGAACGTAGGGGCATGACCACCGACACCCGCCGGACGACCGGCCTCAAGCGCTCCTCCACCGCCCTCGGGGCGGCCGTCCTCGTCCTCGGCAGCCTCGTGCTCGGCGCCTGCTCGAAGACCGACTCGGCCGGCACCGCCACCAGCACCATCGGTGCCGCGCCGATGCAGGACTCGGCCGCCGCTGACGGCGACACCATCGACCTCGTCTCCGCGGCCCTCGACACCTCCGCCGTCGACGCCTCCGCCCTCGACATGCCGGCCGTCGACGACGCGACCCGAGGGGCAGTTGCGGCCGCGAAGGGCGACCGCAAGGGTCTGCGCGCCCGGATGCTCCGCGCGCTGCACGGCACGTGGGTCACCGAGGGCACGTCCGGCCCGGTCACCCACCAGGCGATCCGCGGCGACGTCACCGCCGTCTCGAAGGGCTCGATCACCGTCAAGGCCAAGGACGGCTTCTCGCAGACCTTCGCCGTGGCAGCCGACACGAAGGTCCGGGTCCGTTCGAACGGCAAGGGCGCCGACTCCACCATCGGGGCGGTCGCGGTGGGCACCAAGGCGCTCGTGACCGGGGTCGGCGCGACGAACCTGACGGCCCGTCTCGTCGTCTTCAAGGTCACGACGTCCCAGCCCGGCGGCTCTCCCTCCCCGAGTGCGACGAGCTGAGACGCGGCACCCGCCCGGGGACGGGCCGGACGGGTTGCGCAGTCGAGGGAGGCGCCCCGGCCCCCAGCGGGACGCCTCCCTCATGACGGTCGACACGGCATACGACCGCGTATGCCGTGTGGCCCGTCGGCCGGGCGGACGGGCTGCCCGTCAGGCGAGTGGCACCGACGGTGCCTCGTCCTCGGGCTCGCCGGCCCGCTCGGCGTCTGCGTCGGCACGCCTGTTGGCCGCCAGGCTCGTCACGGTGACGACCGCGAGGATGCCGATGATGACGCCGAGCGAGAGCAGCGTCGGGATCTCCGGGACGGCCGGCCACGCGCCGTGCGCCCAGTGCAGGACGAGCTTGACGCCGATGAAGGCGAGGATGAGCGACAGGCCGTGGCCGAGGTGCACGAGCTTGGCCAGGGCGCCCTCGAGGACGAAGTAGAGCGCGCGCAGGCCCAGCAGCGCGAAGGCGTTCGTCGCGAAGACGAGGTACGGGTCGCCGGTGATGCCGTAGACGGCCGGCACGGAGTCGATGGCGAAGACGATGTCGGTGCCGAGGATGGCGACGGCGACGAGGGCGAGCGGCGTCAGGGCGCGCTGGCCACCCTGGCGGACCGTGAGGCTCGTGCCAGCGTAGGTGTCGGTGACGGGGTGGATGCGGCGGATCAGCCTGACGGAACGCAGCTGGTCGACGTCGATGCTGTGGTCGGTGTGCGACAGCGCGTCACGGCCGACCTTGACCGCCGTGGCGAGCAGGATCGCGCCGAAGAGCAGGAAGGTCCACGCGAAGCTCGCGATCATCTGCGCGCCGAGCGCGATGAAGACACCTCGGAGCACGAGGGCGCCGCCGACGCCGATGAGCAGCACCCGCTGGCGCAGCTCGCGCGGCACGGCGAACGCCGAGAGCAGGATGATGAAGACGAAGAGGTTGTCGACCGAGAGTGACTTCTCGACGATGTAGCCGGTGTAGTACTCGACGCCCTGCTGCGCGCCGTACTGCCACCAGAGCCAGCCGCCGAAGACGACGGGGATCGCGATGTAGAAGGCCGACCAGCCGATCGCCTCGCGCATGCTCGGGTCGTGCGGGCGGCGGGTGATGAGGAAGTCGATGACGAAGAGGGCGGCGACGCCGGCGATCGTCGCGATCCACAGTGTCGGTGAGCCGATCGACTCGGCGGGCGGCGCCGGGGTGGCGGCGGACAGGGCAGTGAGCATGAGTCTCCTCAGACCGTGATGTCTGAGGTCTCCTTCACCGACTGCCGTCGGCCACGGACCGGGGTGGTCGTGGGACCACCGTACTGACCGGAGCGCGCGAGGAAGTACTCCCCTCGCTCGTCAGTCTACGGGTGACGGGGCCGCCTCCAAAACGGCCTGTCGAGGGTTGCGAGCGGGGAGCGGCGCGCTCAGGCCTCGCGCGTGCCTTGCACCGCGCGGCCGGCGAGCTCGTCGGCGTCGACCGGGCGGGCCCCGGCGGTCCAGTCGCTCTCGTCCTTGGCGTACTGCAGCCCGTAGGCCGGCTGGCCGGGCTGGGTGCGCCAGCCCTCGGCGAGCGGGCCGAGGTCGAGGGTGTCGTAGCCGATGGCGTCGAGAGCCCGTCGAACGGCGTCCTTCGCGGCGGCGTCGTCACCGGCGATCGCGAGGGCGCTGCGGCCGTCCGCGCCGGAGGGCAGGAGCGGCTGGGCGAGGTCGCGCAGGTGCTGGAAGTAGATGTTGTTGAAGCCCTTGACGACGTGCGACTGCGGCAGGTGCGCCTGGAGCAGCTCGGAGCTCGTCGTGGAGCCGTCGTCGAGAGCCTCGATCTGGCCGTCGCGCTGGGGGTAGTAGTTCATCGTGTCGATGACGACCTTGCCGGCGAGCTCGTCGACGGGCACGTCGCGGTAGGCCTTGAGCGGGATCGTCACGACGACGAGGTCGCCGGCCGCGGCGGCCTCCTGCGCGGTGGCGGCTCGGGCGTGCGGGCCGAGCTCGGCCACGAGGTCCGTGAGGGTCTCGGGACCCCTGCTGTTGCTCAGCACGACGTCGTGTCCGGCCGCGATCGCGAGCCGGGCGACGGTGCTGCCGATGTTGCCGCTGCCGATGAAGCCCCAGGTGGTCATGCCTCGTCAACCGTCGGGGTGCCCCGCCCATTCCGAGGGCGGGACGGTCCTGCCGATGGTGTGGCGTCCGGTGGGGTCATCACCCCACCGGAGGCAGGACCATCCGCCGATCCATGCGACGGGCCTTCACGGCACCGCACCGAGGGCGTATGCCGTCCGCTGCCCAGAGCGGGCCGGCGCCGTCAGGGCGTGGTGGCGTGGGGGAAGCGCAGGGTGAAGCGGGCGCCTCCCTCGGTCGCGTGCCCCGCCTGCACGGTCCCGCCGAGCAGGTGGGCGAGCCGCCCGACGATGGCCAGGCCGAGCCCGGTGCCGACGGGGCGGATGCCGCGGTAGCGCTCGTGCAGGACCGACGGCTCGAACGCGACGGCGAGGTCGTCGTCGGTCAGCCCGGGACCGCCGTCGCGCACCTCGACGACGGCCACGTCCGTGGGGAACCCCGGCTCACGGCGCACCTCGACGACGATCGGGCGGCCGGACGGGGTGACCCGTAGGGCGTTCTCGAGCAGGCCGTCGAGGAGCTGGCGCACCCGGGCCGGGTCGGTGACCGTCCACGTGGCGGCCACGGACGGGACGAAGGTGAAGGGAACCCCCACGGCGGCGCACCGCCGGGACCAGATGGCCTCGACCTCGCGGCCGAGGGCGACGAGGTCGGTGCGCTCGGGGTGGATGCTCTGGCTGTCGGCGCCGAGCCGCGCGAGGTCGAGCAGGTCGCCGACGAGCCGCTCGAGACGCTTCGCC
Organism: Terracoccus sp. 273MFTsu3.1; assembly: GCF_000383675.1. Taxonomy (GTDB): domain Bacteria; phylum Actinomycetota; class Actinomycetes; order Actinomycetales; family Dermatophilaceae; genus Terrabacter. Next base: position 307,282 of record NZ_KB911822.1, read on the forward strand.
TCGGTGAGGACGACGCCGCCGACCCGGGCGGTGTCCTCGGGAGGGACGACGCCGCTCGCGAGCGACTCGGCATAGCCGCTGATGCCGGTGAGGGGCGTGCGCAGGTCGTGCGACACCGAGAGGAGGAAGTCGCGCTGGCGCTCCTCGGACCGGGAGAGCGAGCTCGACAGGGAGTTGAGGGCGCTCGCCACCTCGGCGACCTCGTCGGGGCCCTCGACCGGCACCCGGACGTCGCGCTGACCGGCCGCGAGGGCGTGTGCCGCGTCGGCCGTGCGCCGCAGCGGCCGGGACAGGCGCCGTGCGACGGCGACGCTGACGACGACCGCGACGACGGCGGCGATGGCGAGCGCGAGCAGGACGCGGCGCACGAGCCGGTCGGAGTCGGCCGTCGCGTCGGACCTGCGCTGGACGAGGACGATGCCGCCGGCGTCGGTCGGGCGGCCCTCGACGAGGACGAGCGCGCCGCCGAGGTCGTCTCGGGTCGAGATGGTGCGTCCGGCGAGCAGGGCCTTCTGCCGGGCCGGGGTCAGGGCGTCACGGGCGAGGGCGCTCGTCGACGTCACGGCGCCGCCGCGTCCGATGCTCGCGGACTCGATCCCGAGCGCGCCGAGCGTACGGACCGCCTTGTTCTGCGCTGCCCGCGCGACGACGCCCGAGTCGGCGCGCTCGGCGGCGGCGTCGGCGATGCGCGACAGCGTGCGCCGGGCCGAGTCGTCGGCGGACGTGCGGGTCAGGCCGACGGCGAGCAGGCCGGCCAGGAGCGCGGTCAGCACCGCGATGCCGACGGCGAGCAGGACGATCCGTCGCGACAACGTCCCCCGCGAGCCGGTCACGCCCCCGGCCCGGTCGCTCGTAGGTCGTCCGGGGCAGGGGCGGCACCCTCGTGCGGAGCCCGCGCGGCGGCATACCCGACGGATCGGACGGTGCGGATCGGGCTGGCGTCGCCGAGCTTGGCGCGCACCTGGGCGACGTGGACGTCGACGGTGCGCCCGCCCACCGTCGCGGCATACCCCCAGACGTCGCTGAGCAGCTGCTCGCGCGTGAAGACGACCCCCGGACGCCGCACGAGGTGCGTCAGGAGGTCGAACTCCGTTGCCGTCAGGGCGATCTCGCGCCCGGAGACCCGCACCTCGTGGCTCGTCAGGTCGATGCTGAGGTCGCCGGTGCGGAGCACCTCGGGTGCTCGGGAGTCCCCGCGGGTGCGTCGCAGCACGCCCCCGAGCCGTGCCACGAGCTCCCGCGGGGAGAAGGGCTTCGTGATGTAGTCGTCGGCCCCGAGCTCGAGACCGACGATGCGGTCGACCTCGTCGTCGCGGGCCGTCACGAAGAGGACAGGGGTCCAGTCGCCGCGCCCCCGGAGACGGCGACACACCTCGATGCCGTCGAGGACCGGCAGGCCGATGTCGAGCACGATGGCGCTCGGGCGCAGGTCCCGGGCGGCGTCCAGGGCGCTCGCCCCGTCGGTCACGACCTCGACGCCGTAGCCGGCGGCCCGGAGGTTGAGCCGCAGCACGTCGGCGATGGCCGGCTCGTCCTCGACGACGAGCACGAGACCGCGGCCGGGGTCGGGGCGGCGGTCAGGGCCGGGGTCGGGCTCGGTGGACACGATCGCAGCGTAGTGAGCGCAGGCGGCGCGCACGTCACGCTCGTGTTCGGGTCGTGTCAGAGGTCGGGGGCACTCACTCGACGGGGACGGGCTGCGCTCTCGGGCGGGCACGGCGGCGACGGGACACGACCCACGCGACGGCCCCGGCGACGACGAGCACGACGACCGCGGCGCCCCACCACGACCCGGCCTCAGCGGCGAGCCAGGCCTGCACCACGGCGAGCCCGACCGTCGCGTAGAGCACCGCCCAGAGGGTCGACCCGACGACGGCGGCCGGCAGGTACCAGCGCAGCGGCATCCGCATCACCCCGGCGGTGAGGTGGATCGCCGTCTGGACCCCGACCGTGAGGTAGGACAGCGTCACGGCGAAGGGCCCGAAGCGGCGCAGCAACGCCTCGGCGCGGGCCGTGAGGTCGCCGTGCGTGCCGCGGTAGCGACGCCAGCCGGCCATGGCCCCGCGCCCGACCCAGTAGGTGCCGTTGGACCGCACCATGGCGCTCGCGAGGAGCGCGAGGAACGCCTGCCAGAAGGGCAGCGCAGCCAACGTGTCGAGCATGGCGCCAGCCTAGGCGGGGGCTCGTGCCCGGCCCGCCGCGGGCCACGCCCCCCGTCAGCGTGGGCGGAAGTCGACCTCGGCCGCGGGCACGACATCGCCGGTGCGGCCGGGCGCGTCCGACCAGGACCAGTAGGTGTTGGTGTGGGCGATGACCTGCTCGGGGGCGACAGGGACACCCCACTGGCGGAGGTCCTCGGTCGTGTGGGCGTCCCCGACGAGGGTCGTGTCGTAGCCACGGACGAGAGCGCCGTGCAGTGTCGAGCGGATGCAGGCGTCGGTCTGGGCGCCGGTGACGACGACCCGACCGACCCGGCGCTCGGCGAGGACCGACTCGAGGTCGGTGTCCTCGAAGGAGTCGCCGTAGCGCTTGTGGACGAGCGGCTCGGACTCGGCACGGGCCAGCTCGGGGACGTACTGCCAGCCCTCGGTGTCGATCGGCATGTTGTCGTCGGAGTGCTGCACCCAGATGACGGGGACCTGCTCGTTGCGCGCCTTGTCGACGAGGGCGTTGATGCGGGCGATGACGCCGTCGCGGTCGTGCGCGCCCGAGACGACGTCGTTCTGGACGTCGATGACGAGCAGGGCCGTGTTGGGGCGTCCTTCGAGGGTGGTCATGGTGTCTCGCACCTCCGGGTCTCGGTCTGCTTCCTCGTCCCGACGACGCTACGCCTGCGCACCGACAGCGTGGGCTCTCAGGGCGCGACGAGGAGACAGAACGGGTGGCCGGCCGGGTCGGCGAGCACGACGAGCGGCTCGCCGTCGTCGTCGGTGCGATCGAGCAGCACCTGCGCGCCCAGCGAGAGCGCGCGATCCCGATGACGCTCGAGGTCCGCGATGGTCGGCACGGCGTAGTCGACGTGCAGCTGCATCGGCACCTCGTGGCTCGGCCACGTCGAGCGCGGCAGCGGACCGTCGACCTGCTGGACCGCGAGTCGCCGCACCCCGTCGGCGTCGAGCAGCACGAGCCAGTCGGCGTCGTCCTCGGCCCCGCCTGTGGGCGGCTCATCGCCCGGCCGGTAGTGCAGGCCGAGCAGCATGCGGTAGAACTCGGCGAGCGCGCGGGCGTCCTCGGTGTCGAGGGCGGTGTGCATGAGACGTGGGTATGCCGGGTGCTCGGTCACGGCTCTTCCTCGGTCGCGGTCGCCACCCACCCTAGGAGCGCCCGCGGGGTTAGCGTGCCCGTGTGGGTGTGCCGATCGACCGGACCCGCCCCACCCCGCAACACACCGAGAAGGTCACAACACGCCGGGGTCCGATCGCGGGGTGTTGTGACCTGCACGGTGTGTTGCGTCTGCATGCCCGAGGTGTTCGCGACCCTCGTCGGCCTCGCCCTCCACGCGCCGAAGAACACCGTCGACCGCATCCTCAAGGGCGCCCGCCTCCACCCCTGACCCACCCCTCGTCGAGTGAGCGTCCGACCACAGTCGAGTGAGCACGTCGTCACTCCAGTCGCCGTGGAACGGGACGGAGCGCTCACTCGAGTGGGACGGGGCGCTCACTCGAGTGGGACGGGGCGCTCACTCGAGTGGGACGGGGCGCTCACTCGAGTGGGATGCTGGGCCTGCCATGACGAACCCGACCCACCTCTCCCGCGAGCTCGCCATCACGTCCGCATCCAACCCGCGTCTCAAGGGCCTGCTCGCGCTGCGTCGCCGTCGCACGCGCGAGGAGACCGGCCAGACCCTCGTCGAGGGCTACGAGGAGATCGGCCTCGCCCTGTCGGCCGGCGTGCGGCCCGGCACCGTCTACGTCTGCGAGGAGCTCTTCAGCCCTGCCGGCCGCGCCGGCAGCCAGGACATCGGCCACCAGACCGACCTCCTCTCGCGCCTGCGCCACGACCGGGTCGAGGTCGTCCACCTCAGCCGCAGCGCCTTCGAGAAGGTCAGCTACCGCGAGGGGCCGGACGGGCTCATCGCCGTCGTCGACCGCATCGGCGTCTCCCTCGGCGACCTGCGGGTCGACGGTCCCGACCACCTCACCCTCCTCAGCCAGGGCGTGGAGAAGCCCGGCAACCTGGGAGCGATGCTCCGCACCGCCGACGCCGCGGGGGTCGACGCCGTCGTGGCGGCCGACCCCGTCACCGACTGGGGCAACCCCAACGTCGTCCGCGCGAGCAAGGGCACCGTCTTCGCCGTTCCGGCCGCGAGCGCGACGACGGCCGAGGCGCTCGAGTGGCTCGCGGCCAACGAGATCCGTCTCGTCGTCACGACGCCCGAGACCGACCTGCTGCACACCGACGTCGACTACACCGGCCGCGTCGCCATCGCCGTCGGGAGCGAGAAGCACGGCGCCGACCGCACCCTGCTCGACGCAGCGACCCATCGTGTCCGGATTCCCATGCACGGCAAGGCGAACAGCCTCAACGTCGCCGCCTCGGCCGCCATCGTGCTCTACGAGGCGGTCCGCCAACGCGACGCGCACTGACCGGGCGGCCCTCGGTGAGCGCGCGGGACGGCATACGAGATGACGCCCAGGTTTCATTCATGTGACGCGTGTGACGAGCCCCGCAAGAGACAGGCAGGGGTGGTCAAGAGCACCCCTTGGCGTGTGTCACGATGTTCTGTATGCGAGTTGACCACGTCTCCTATGCAGCGGAGGCCGGTGGCCTCAAGGCCACAGCCGCCCGACTGTCCGAGCTCATCGGCGTCGCGCCGGTCGACGGAGGGGTGCATCCCCGGTTCGGCACGCGCAACGTGATCTTCCCCCTGGCCAAGGACCACTACCTCGAGGTCGTCGAGGTGCTGGACCACCCGGCCTCCGACAAGGCCCCCTTCGGGCAGGCCGTCCGCGCCGCCTCCGAGGCCGGCGGTGGCTGGCTCGGCTGGGTCGTCGCCGTCGACGACATCGCCGTCGTCGAGCAACGCCTCGGTCGCGAGTCGGTCCCGGGCAACCGGCACCGCCCCGACGGCACCGAGCTCAAGTGGCGCCAGCTCGGCATCAAGGGCCTCATGGCGGACCCCCAGGTCCCCTACTTCATCGAGTGGGACGACATGACGGTGCACCCCTCCGCGGGCGCCGACACGTCGGTCTCCATCGACAACCTCCAGATCGCCGGTGACCCCAAGCGCGTGCGCGAGTGGCTCGGCCCGGAGGACACCTTCGACAAGGGCGGCATCGACTTCACGTTCGTCGCCCCGCACGGCACGCCGGGTCTGCTGTCGGTCACCTTCGACACCCCGGCCGGCAAGGTCACCATCTGACCGAGTCACCAACTCGCACGCGAACGGCGGTCACCCCGAGGGGTGGCCGCCGTTCGTCGTCCCGAGGGCGTATGCCGTGTCGCGGGTCGGGCGGCCGCGCGCGGTTCGGTTACGGTGCCTGAATGCCGTTGGAGCCGCCGGTGTCGGGACGCGACCGTCGGGGGGCCGTGCCGCCCCTCGATCTCGAGACGTTGCCCCGCGAGGTGCGCGCGGCGGTGATGGCGATGGTTGCCGGGCACGAGGTCACGCTCCGCCGCGACGGACGCGAGATCGGCGTGCTCGTGCACCGCCCGAGCGTGCTGGTGGGCACCGTCGTGGGCGGACCGGAACCGGGGCGGGACGGCCGCGAGGGCGACGACGGTCGGGGTCCGGAGCGCGTGCCCGAGGGCGTCATGGTGGTGGCGACGGCGACGAAGCTGTCGAAGGCCGCTCGCCAGCGCCTGTCCGACGAGCTCGGCGAGGGCTACATCGTGCTCGACCTGCTCAGGGCCCCGACGAGCGCCGACGTCGTGCTGACCCACCCGGTCAGCCCGCAGCTGCTCGGGTCGCTGCGCGGGATGTTCCCGCGCGCCCGGATCATCGTCACCGAGATCGAGGACGACGAGATGGGTGTCAGCGCACCGGGTCCCGTCAGCCGGCTGCTCGACGCGGGGGCGTCCGCCTACCTGCCACCCCGCCCGTTGCGCGAGGTGGCCGCGAACGTCCATGCGTACCTGACCGGCTCCGGTGCGCAGCAGCTCACGGCCGGCGACTCCGGGACGCCGCCACGCGTGGCGCTGGGTTGGTCGCCCGAGGCCGCCCCGCCTCCCGGCTGAGGTGTCCGCGCCGCGGAAGCCGCCGTGGGCTCACCTCGTCCCGCAGCTGCACGGGGTCCGAGGTGTCGACCGAAGCATCGAGTCGTCCTGACGCCCTTCAGGACTCGACGCAGAACTCGTTGCCCTCGGGGTCGGCCATGACCACGAGGTCGCCGTCGCTGCCGATCACCGTGGCGCCCAGGGCGACGAGACGCTCGACCTCTGCCTCGACGGTGTCCATGGTGCGCAGGTCGAAGTGCTGTCGGTTCTTCGCCGTCTTCGCCTCCGAGACGGGCTGGAACCACAGGGTCGGTCCGCCCCAGCCCGCCGGCTCGACCCAGGCCCGCTCGTCGGTGCTGTCCTCGTCGACGTTGGAGCCGAGGGCCGCGGCCCAGAAGGTCGCGAGCCGCAACGGCTCGGCGCAGTCGAACGTCACCGACTTCACGAAGGCCACCATGACCCGAACCTAGCGGCTGGAGGGGCGGGCTGGCCGGGTCTGCCGGGTCAGCGGTGCCAGCGCTTGAGGCGCAGGGAGTTGCTGACGACCAGCACCGACGACAGGGCCATCGTCGCGCCGGCGATCATCGGGTTGAGCAGGCCGAAGGCTGCGAGCGGGATGGCGGCGGTGTTGTAGCCGAACGCCCAGGCGAGGTTCTGCTTGATGATGCGCAGCGTCTCGCGGGAGAGCCCGATCGCGTCACCGACGGCGTCGAGGTCGGTGCGGACGAGGACGATGTCGGCCGAGTCCATCGCCACGTCGGTGCCCGAGCCCATCGCGAGACCGAGGTCGGCCTGGGCGAGGGCCGCGGCGTCGTTGACACCGTCGCCGACCATGGCGACGACCCGACCGGCCTTCTGCAGCTCGGTGACGACGGCGTGCTTCTGGGCCGGCAGCACGTCGGCGCGCACGTTGGAGGCGTCGATGCCGACCTGCTCGGCGACGCTGCGCGCGTTGGAGGCGCTGTCGCCGGTGAGCAGGTAGGGCGTCAGGCCGAGCGCCCGGAGCCGCGCGATCGCGGCCTTGGAGGATTCGCGCACCGTGTCCTCGACGGTGAGGGCCGCCTGCGCGACGCCGTCCCAGCCGACGTAGACGGTCGTGCCGGCGTGGCTGCGGGCGTGCGCCATGAGCTCGGGGTCGACGCTCTCGAAGAGGACGGCCTTGCCGACCGTGACCTCGGTGTCCTTGATCCGCGCGGTCGCCCCCTCGCCCGGGTTCGACTGGAAGTCGCGGATGCGCGGCAGGTCGAGCCTGGCCAGCCGGGCGCCGTCGACGACGGCCCGGGCGATGGGGTGCTCGCTGCCCTGCTCGACGGCGGCGGCCGCGATGAGGGCGGCCTTCTTGGAGAGCTTGCCGCGCACGGTGATGCTCCGCAGCCGCAGCTCGCCGGTCGTCACCGTGCCCGTCTTGTCGAGCACGACGGTGTCGACGCGGCGCGTGTCCTCGAGCACCTGCGGTCCCTTGATGAGCGTGCCGAGCTGGGCGCCGCGGCCGGTGCCGACGAGCAGGGCCGTCGGCGTCGCGAGACCGAGGGCGCAGGGGCAGGCGATGATGAGCACCGTCACGGCCACGGCGAGCGACGTGCCGAGGTCGTGTCCCGTGAGGAGCCACGCGACGAAGGTGACGACCGCGATGACGAGGACGACGGGGACGAAGATGGCGGAGACCCGGTCGGCGAGGCGCTGGACGTCGGCCTTGCCGGTCTGGGCGGTCTCGACGAGACGCTGGATGCCGGCGAGCATCGTGTCGGCGCCGACCTTGCGGGCCTCGACGACGATGCGCCCGGTCGTGTTGATCGAGCCGCCGGTGACCTCGTCGCCGGGGGAGACGTCGACGGGGGTCGACTCGCCGGTGACGAGGCTCGCGTCGACGGCGCTCGACCCGTCGCGCACCGTGCCGTCCGTCGCGACCTTCTCACCGGGCCGGACGACGAACTGGTCGCCGACGACGAGCTGGTCGACGGGGATGCGCAGCTCGCTCGTGATCCGCGACTGCGGGTCGATGCGCAGGACGGAGACGTCCTTGGCGCCGAGGTCGAGCAGCGAGCGCAGCGCGTCCTTGCCGGAGTCCTTGGCGCGCGCCTCGAGGAAGCGGCCGACGAGCAGGAACGTCGTGACGACCGAGGCGACCTCGAAGTAGAGGTGCATGCCGCCCTGGAGCAGCTCGACGACGGAGTAGCCCCAGGCCGCGAGCACACCGATCGACACGAGGGTGTCCATCGTCGAGGCGAGGTGACGGGCGTTGACGGCAGCGGCGCGGTGGAACGGCCACGCGCACCAGAAGACGACGGGCGTCGCGAGGAGCAGCTCGAGCCACGGGCTCGCGCCGAACGTCGGCAGCACCATGGCGAGCAGCAGCACCGGGACCGTCAGGGCGATGGCGACGACGAGCCGGGGCTTGAGGACGTCCTGCGCCGGCGTGTGGTCGAGGTGGTTCTCACCCGAGCCGTCGTGGCCCGTCTGACCGTCGTGGCCCGTCTGGCCGGAGGAGCCCGCGTGGCCCGCGTGGCCCTCGGGGCCCACCGGGGGCGTCGCAGTCGTCGCGGGACGGGGGTCGACCTTCGTGGTCGCGGCGGCGTCGCGGACCTTCTGGCGGGCCAGCTCCTGGGCCCGCAGCTTCTCGAGCAGCGCACCGGCGGCGGGCCTCGCCACCTCGTCGCCCGCGGAGCCGGCCGGGGCGCTCTCGGACGGCACGGCATACGTGCTCGGGGCGGTGGGGGCCGCCGGGGCAGGGCGCGAGCCGTCGATGACGGTGGCGCCATAGCCGGTCTTCTTCACCTCGGCGACGATCTGCTCGACCGTGACGGGGGCGGTGAACGAGACGAGCGCCTTCTCGGTGGCGAGGTTGACGGTCGCGGACTCGACGCCGGCGACCTTGGAGAGCTTGCGCTCGATGCGGGCCGAGCAGGAGGCACAGGTCATGCCGGTGATGGCGAGGCGGACCTCGTCGGGGGTCCGCTCGGCCGTGGTCACCGGCGCCTGGCCCTCGGTCATCGGAGGCTGTAACCGGCCTCCGCGACGGCGTCCGCGACGGCGGACGGGTCGAGGGGGGCCTCGCTCGTGATGGTGACGGGGGAGTCCTCGCCGGGGTGCAGGTCGACCGCGACCGCGACGACGCCGGGCAGCGCGGACAGCTCACCGCTCACGGCGGCGGTGCAGTGGCCGCACGTCATCCCGGTCACGGTGATCTCGGTCTGGGTGGTGGTGCTCATCGGGTGCCTCCTCGGGCAGTGGTCGGTGGGGGTGCTCAGCTGCGCACGAGTCGGGCGATGGCCTCCGAGGCCTCGCGCACCTTCTCGGCGGCGGCCTCGTCGGACTCTCGGGCGGCGTCGACGACGCAGTGGGCGACGTGGTCCTCGAGCAGGCCGAGGCTCACCGCCTGCAACGCCTTGGTGATGGCGCTGACCTGGGTCAGGATGTCGATGCAGTAGGTGTCGGTGTCGACCATCTTCTGCACTCCACGCACCTGCCCCTCGATGCGGCGCAGCCGCTTCAGGTAGTCGTCCTTGCTGCCGGTGTATCCAGCCATGGCACCTCCTCGTCGTGGTCAACAGGATACCCCTCTGGGGTATTCCCCTCCGGTCACGAACCGCCGAGCACCTCCTTCGCCAGCCGTTTCGGCGCCTTGGCCAGCCAGGCGTCGGTGACGACCTCGCGGATCTCCTCCGCCGTGAGCCTGCCGAGGTCCCGCTCGAGCAGGAGCACGGCGTTGTAGCCGTTCCAGTGCGGCGTGGTGAACCACGGCGAGTCGGGGTCCGAGACCATCGACTCCTTGTCCTCGGCCGTGCACGAGAAGGCGAGCACGTCGTCGTACGGCTCGCCCGTCGCGGGGTCGTACGCGTCCTTCCGCGGGCCGCGGGCGAAGGCGAACGTCTTGCCCCTGACCTGGAAGCTGGGTCGCCCGCCCGACGGCGGGTCCCTCGTCACCTCGGGCAGCGTGGCGGCTGCCTCGTCGATGTCGCTGAGCCGGGCGGGGCGCGAACGGGCCATGCCCTCGCACGTTAGCCCGCCCGACGGCATACCTGAAGGGGCCACGCGGCCCCGTGCGAACCGGGCGCCGGGCACCCCGGCGGACGGTGCGGCGGATCCGGCCAAACCGGTCACGAAAGTCGCGGTTCGGGCGTATTTTCTGGGGTGAGCAGCCCACCTCGATGTGTGGGGGTTAGCGTGGCCGTCTCGGGGCTCAGACTCAATCTTCTCGGTGCTCCGACGCTCGTCTCGGGAGACGATCCCGTGGCGCTGTCGCCGGGCACCGCGGTGCTCGTCGCCTATCTCGCGCTCGCACCGCGCGAGGGGCGCCGGCGCGCGGTCGCCGCTGCCCAGCTCTTCTCCGACTGCCCGGAGGACTCGGCCCGCCGCCGGCTCAACACCGCCGTCTGGCGGCTCCAGTCCGAGGTGCGCGCGAGCACGGGCGTCGAGCTCGTCGGCCGCTCCGGTGGACGGTCCGTCGCGCTGAGCGCGGCCGTGCCGATGACCGTCGACGCCGTCCACTTCGAGGACCTGCTGACTCCCGTGCTGCGCCGCGGCGTCGTCGACCTCACGGACGACGACGTCCGCCGGCTCGAGGACGCCGTCGCCCTGCACCGCGGCCGGCTCGTCGAGGTCTGCGACGACGAGTGGGTGCTCGGGGCGCGACACCGCATCGAGACCCTCTACCTCACCGCCCTCGACTACCTCGTCCAGCACCACGGCAGCCGCGGCGACGTCGCCGCCGTCGACCGCTACGGGACGCTCGCGCTCGCCATCGAACCGCTGCGCGAGGACATCCACCGGCACCTCATGGGGGCCTACGCGGCGTGCGGCCGGCACGACCTCGTCGAGCGGCAGTTCGAGCAGTGCCGCCTGACCCTGCTCGCCGAGCTCGGCGCCGACCCGATGCCCGAGACGGTCGCGCTCTACGCCCGGATCACCCGTGGCGATGCCGGTCAGGCCGCCTCGGTGGCCGCGCTCGTCGCCGAGCTCGAGCGGGCCCGGCGCGAGGTCGTGCGACTCGCCGAGATCGTCGACCGCGCGCTCGATCGCCTGCACCGCATGCCCTGACGGGCACCGGGGGCGTATGCCGTGTCGCCGGGGAGGCGACCGACCCCGGCCCCCAGCGGTCCCCGACGGTGGTGGGTCGGTGGTGATCGGGTCGTGATCGGGCGGCAGGGGTGTCGTGAGCGGTCGGTGATCGGGGGCCGGGACGCTCGTTCGTGAGCAGAAGGGTCACGGCCTGGTGATGCGAGCGTGGAGGCGGCGATTCCTCATCGACGTGTGGGCCGAGCCCCGCGACGTCGACTCGCTCCCGGCCGTCATCAGGGCCCGGGTGCGCGACATGGCCACGGACGAGGAGACCTACGTGGGATCGTTCGCCGAGATCGAGCAGATCGTCGAGGCACGCCTCGACGACGACGACGTGGCCCCGAGGCGCTGGGAGCGACCGTGATCCGCGAGGTCAGCGAGGCGCTGCGCGACGTCATCCACCGGGCCACCCCCGACCTCGGTGCGTGGGTGGTGCTCCACTCGCTGTCGCAGGGCGACAAGACGGCCCTGCCCGACACGAAGGGCATCCTCGCGCTCATCGCGGTCGCCGAGCACCCGCACCTGCGCAACCGGCCCCTCGTCGACGGGCTCGCCGGCCTCGTCCGGGCGCCGCTGTCGCTCCAGCTGACCTACCTCGTGACCTACGTCGGCGACCACGACGAGGCGCAGACCCGGCTGGGCCGCATCGTCCAGGCCTTCCACACGACGCCGATCGTGCGTCCGCCGGACCTGGCGCCACCGCTGTCCGACGAGGTCGAGAGCATCGCCGTCCGGCTGCTCGCGCCGAACGCCGACGAGCGCAACCAGGTGTGGGGGTCGCTCGGTCGGGCCGGGCGGCTCGCGCTCTTCTACGAGGTCGACGTCGCTCCGGTGCCGGTCCTCGAGCGGGACGGCCGCGGCCGCGTGCGCGAGCACCGCATCGACTGGGTGGGGGCGACGTGAGCGTCCAGCCGGCGGCCCCCCACCTCGCGACCGTGACGACGACGCTGCGGCACACCGTGCGCCTCGTCCACGCCTCGACGGGTGCGCGGCTGCGCGGCCTCGACGCCCACCTCGAGCCGGCCCCGGTCGGCTGGAGCCTCCGCGTGCTCCCGGACGTCCTCGTCGTCAGCGCCCGCGCCGACGCCCCGGAGCCGGCCGCGCCGCCGACGGTCGTCGTGACCCTGACCGACGGGGCGCTCGCCGACGTCCTCGTCGTGCCGCCGGTCGTGGGCCGGCCGCCGCGGACGCTCGTCATCGACCTCGACGCCCCGGACGTCGAGCACGTCGTCCACCCGGTCCCGATGACCCTCACCGTCGTCCTCACGACGCCGTCGACGGGCGCGCCGCGCACCGGTGCCGCCGTCACGGCGCGCGCGACGTCGGGCCCCGACCCCCGCCCGAGCATCGCCCTGCCCGAGGTCGGGACGGGAACCTATCGGTCCGCGCCCGTCGAGTGGACCGCCGCCTTCACCCCGCTCGACCTGCTCGTCGGCGGCCAGCCGCTGCGCACGCTCGCCGTCGACGTCTCGACGTCGTCGACGACGGTCCACCTCGTCGACACGACCTGACGAACCGCACCCCACCGCACGACATCACCCGAGATGCACCACGACCGAACCGCACCACGACCGAACCGATTCGCACCGCACCCCACCTGAACCGCACGACAGAGCACGAGCCGAGGAGGGCACCGTGACGACCTACCTATCACCTGGCGTCTACGTCGAGGAGGTCCCCTCGGGGCCGCAACCGATCGCAGCCGCCCCCACGAGCGTCGTCGCCGTCCTCGGCACGACGCGCCGGGGGCCCGTCAAGGAGCCGACGCGCGTCACGGGATGGGCCGACTTCGTGCGGACGTTCGGGGCCGCCACGGCACGGGGCTTCACGGGGGAGTCGGTCTTCGGCTACTTCGAGAACGGCGGTCCCGCCGCCTGGATCGTCCGGGTCGACCCGTCGACCGGCGCCTCGTGGACGGCCTTCGACGTCTCCGGCACGGAGAGCTTCGACATCGAGGCGAGCTCGCCCGGCACGTGGGGCAACGACCTGTCGGTCGCCGTCTCGGCCGACGAGTCGGCCGCGTCGGGCTCGTTCTACCGCGCGACGACGACGTCGGCGACGGGCGCCATCGCGAGCGGCGGGAGCGGCACGATCGCCGTGGCCTCGACCGCGGGGCTCAAGCCGGGAGACACGGTCGCCCTCGTGGCCGCGCCGACGAGCGGGTCGGTCGCGGCACCGCCGACCGCGCTCGTCACGGCACTGACGACGACGTCGATCACGGTCGGCAGCGCGAGCGCCGCCGTCACCCTCCCGGCCGGCTCGGTCGTCGCCAGCGCGGCCGCCGCTGGGGCGACCTCCGTCTTCCTCCCCTCGGGCAAGGGCTTCAAGAAGGGCGACGTCGTCGTCGCCGTCGCCCCGAACGGCACGCGGTCGAGCGCGGTCGTCACCGACGTCACGACCGCCGGCAGCGGCGTCACGCTGACCCTCGACGCGTCCCTCGGCGCCGTCCCCGGCGCGGCCTTCGTCCAGCGCCGCACCGATTACCGGGCCACCGCGACGATCGCCGGCACCCCGGCCGGGTCACCGCCGTCGCTCAACGTCTCGGCGTCGGCCCTCGCGTTCGACCGCCCGCTCACCGCACCGATCGCATCCGAGCTGACGGCGAGCGGTGTAGAGCACGCGGCCGCCCGTCTCACGACCGGCGACGGCCGCACCGCCTCCTGGCAGACGAACCGCTTCGTCGTCGTCGGCGCCACCGCCGCCCCGAGCGGCCCGGTCACCGTCAACGCCCCCGTCACCGCGGTCCTGCTCGCGGACTCGGGGCTCGGGATCACCGGGCTGACGGCCGCCGACGTCGGGAACGCGTACGGCTTCCTCCCCGCCGGCGCCAAGGTGACCTACACGGGCGCCGGGTCGACTCCCGCCGTCGTCGCCACCCGGACGGCCGGCGGGTTCACGCTGGCGCCCGCGCCGGTCGCGACCGACACGTACACCGACGCGACCTTCACCCTCCAGGCCGACGCGGACGACGGCATCGCCGTCCGCTGCGCCGTGGCGCCCCGGGTCGGCGACGTGCTCGGTCTCGGTACGGCATACGCCCCGATCACGGGCGTCGACGCGGCCGGTGGTGACACGTACGTGCTCCGTTTCGCGGCGAGCACGGCCGTCTCCAACGCCGCCCAGGCGCGGTTCCCGCTGTATGCCGTCGAGTCGGCGTCCCTCGTGGCCGCGCGGTTCACGCTGGCGGTCTCCGTCGGCGGAACCGTCGCCGAGTCGTTCGGCGGCCTGTCCCTCAGCCCCGACCACCCGGCGTACTTCGCCAAGGACGACGTCGTCAACGGCGCGTCGTCGCTCGTGACCGTGACCGCGCGGGCCGGCGGTGCTCCGCCGGTGTCGCTCGCGGCGGCGCCGTTCTACACGGCCGTCGACCGGATCGGCGCCGACAAGGCCCCGACGAACGACGACTTCCGTGCGGGCCTGACCCGGCTCGAGGAGGTCGCCGAGCCGGCCATGGTGATCTGCCCGGACGCGCTGACGCTCGACGACCCGCTCCTGCAGGCCGACCTCGTCGGCCAGGTCGTGACGCACTGCGAGAACTTCCGGCGCTTCGCCGTCGTCGACGCGCCCGACCTCGACGACACCGATCTGCTCTCGTGGCGCAACACGACGCTGTCGAGCACGTATGCCGCCCTGTACGCGCCGCACCTGCAGATCGTCACGATCGACCCCGACTCGATCGACCGCTTCACGACCGTGCCCCCGTCGGGCTTCGTCGCCGGGGTCTTCGCCCGCACCGACCGGCTGCGCGGCGTGCACAAGGCGCCCGGCAACGAGACGGTCACCGGCATCGTCGGGCTCTCGCAGGCCTACACCCAGCGTCGCCAGGACCTGCTCAACCCCGGTGGCGTCAACCTCATCCGCGCCTTCCCCGGCCGCGGCACCCGGCTCTGGGGTGCCCGCAACACGACCGACGACACGACGTGGCGCTACGTCAACGTCCGTCGGCTCTTCAACATGGTCGAGACGTCCGTCGACCGTGCCACCCAGTGGGTCGTCTTCGAGCCCAACACCGCCCAGACGTGGATCCGCGTCAAGGTCTCGGTCGAGAACTTCCTCGACCAGCAGTGGCGAGCCGGGGCGCTCGCGGGCACGAAGCCGGAGCAGGCCTACCGCGTCCGCGTCGGGCTCGGCGAGACGATGACCGAGACGGACATCGACCTCGGGCTCATCATCACCGAGGTCGCGATCGCGCCGGCCAAGCCCGCGGAGTTCGTCGTCTTCCGCTTCAGCCACAAGCGGCTGTCCGAGTGACCCGCCGTGACCAGCCGCGATCAGCAGAGAAGCATACGCCGCCTGAATCCTCTTGTGAGCCAAGGAGCCTGACATGTATCCCATGACCACCCTGCACTTCACCGTCAGCTGGGGCGACCGCCAGCAGACCTCGAGCTTCTCGGAGGTGAGCGGGCTGACGATGGAGGCCGAGGTCGTCGAGTACCGCGGCGGCGCCGACCCACAGTTCTCGACGCGCAAGCAGCCGGGCCTGCGCAAGTTCTCCAACGTCACCCTCAAGCGCGGCATCGCCCCGACGGAGGCCGGCAACGGGCTCTTCGAGTGGTACAACTCCATCACCGTCGGCGCGGTCGAGCGGCGCGACGTCACGGTGAGCCTCCTCAACGAGGAGCGCGAGCCGGTCATGACGTGGAAGATCAAGGAGGCCTGGCCGGTCAAGATCGAGGGTCCCGGCCTCAAGTCGACCGGTACCGACGTCGCCATCGAGTCGGTCGAGTTCGCCTGCGAGGGCATCGAGATCGAGGCGAAGTAGCCGATGCTCCCGCTCGCCTCACCCGCGCTCGTGCCGTTCACGACGGCGCACTTCGTGCTGGCCATCGACGGGCTCGCGTCCGTCAGCTTCAGCAAGTGCACCGGGCTCGCGGGTGAGGTCGCCGTCGAGGAGTACCAGGAGGGCGGCGAGAACCGCTTCGCCCACCGCTTCCCGACCCGGGCGTCCTTCCCCAACCTCGTCCTCAACCAGGGCGCCGGCCCGCTCCAGGAGCTGTGGGACTGGTTCTACGAGTTCCACGTCACGGGCGTCGTGACGCCGCGCGACGGGACCGTCGTGCTCATGAGCACCGTCGAGGGTGCCCTCACCCCGGTCCGCGTGTGGGCCTTCACCCGCGGCTGGCCGGTCAAGCTCACCGGCCCGGACCTCGACGCCCAGAGCTCGGCCGTCGCCGTCGAGGCGGTCGAGATCGCCCACCACGGGCTCGTCCTCAAGAAGGTGGTCTGAGTGCCCGTCGTCATCAGCGAGATCGTCACCGAGGTCGTCGTCGCACCGAGGACGGACGGGGGCGGCCCGACGGCCGACGCGCCACTCGATGACGCCGCCATGGAGGCCATCGTGCGGCGGTCGGTCGAGCGGGTCCTCGAGGTGCTCCGGCGGGAGTGGGACCGATGAACCTCACGGCCACCCAGCTGACCAAGCTGACCATCGACGCGTACGCCGACCTGAAGTTCGAGCAGCCCACCGGGCTGCGCTGGCAGGCGCTGCTCAACCCGACCGAGCTGTCCTTCTCGCGCAAGAACCTCTACCAGGCGACGCAGTCGGTGGGCACGTCCGCGCCGCAGCAGTCCTTCAGCGGCGGCGAGCCGGACCAGGTGCAGATCGACCTGCTGCTCGACGGCACCGGGGTCGTCGGCGAGCCCGGTGGCATCGGCGAGCTGCTCGATGCCCTCCTCGCGCTGACGAAGTTCCAGGGCGACACGCACCAGCCCTACTACGTGCACTGCTACTGGGGGCGGTTCAGCTTCCGCGGCATCCTCACCCAGGCCGACGTGACGTACAAGCTCTTCGACCGGGCGGGGGAGCCGCTGCGGGCGACGGTCAAGCTGTCGCTCAAGGAGGCGCTGTCACCGCAGGAGGTCGCGGCAGAGGACCGGCCCGCCTCTCCCGACCTCTACCAGACGTGGCTCGTCAAGGACGGTGACGCCCTGGACGCGATCGCCGCCCGGGTCTACGGCGACCCCGCCTACTGGCGACCGCTCGCGGCGGCCAACCGGCTGACCAACCCGCGCGGACTCACCACCGGGCAGCTGCTGCTGCTCCCGCCGCTGGGGACGTCCCGATGACCGCGCCGACGACCCAGCGCGACCGACCGGCCTTCGAGGTGCGGGTCGGCGGGACGGCGCTCGAGCCGATCGTCGCCGCCGACGTCGTAGAGCTCGAGGTGCACGAGGAGGTCGGTCGCCACGGGCGGCTCACGCTCCTCGTCCAGAACTGGGACGCCGACCAGCGGGTCGTACGGCACAGCGACGACGGGCCGTTCACCCCCGGAGCGGGCATCGCGGTCTCCGTCGGCTACCACTCCGATCTCACCGAGGTCTTCGACGGCGTCATCGCCTCGCTGACGACGCACTTCCCGAGTGGCAGTCCTCCGGTGCTCCGGGTCGAGGGCCGGTCGCGGTCCGTCCTCATGGACCACCCGCCGCGGTCGCGCCAGCTCGCCGACGTCACCGACGCCGACATCGCCTCCGCGGTCGCCGCCGACTACTCGCTCGACACCGACGCGGCAGACGGTGTGACGCACCCCTTCTGGGCCAGCGACCGGGTCAGCGACTGGGATGCCCTGACCACCCGGGCCGGCGAGCTCGGCTGGGTCGTCTTCGTCCGCGGCACGAAGCTCGTGCTGCGGCCGCCGTCGGCCGCGCAGGACCCGCTCGAGCTCGACTGGACCCGGTCGCTCGTCGAGCTGCACCTCACCGAGGACCTGACGCGGGCCATCGACACCGCGGTCGGGGTCGGCTGGGACGTCGACGCCGCCGAGGCGACCGAGAGCGAGCAGAGCGCGAGCGCGGCCGACCTCGACGTCGGTGACCGGCAGACGCACTCGGCCGCCGTCGGCGACGCCGGCTGGCCCCTACGCGCCGAGCGCGTCGAGTCGGACGCGGTCGCGGCATCCGACGAGGCCGACGCGAGAGCCGTTGCCGCCCAACGACGCTCCGCCTTGAGCCACGTCCACGGCACCGGCGTCGTGCAGGGCGAGCCAGGGCTGCGCTGCGACGGCTGGCTCTCCATCGCCGGCGTCGGACGGCGGATGTCCGGACCCCACTACGTCACCGCGGCACGACACCGGCTCTCGGCCCAGGGCTACGTCACCGAGTTCCAGGTGGGATCGCCGCCACGGCTCGTGCCGCGGGCAGCGGCCGACGACGGGTCGGCCCGCTCCGGTGGCCGCGGGCCGGCCCTCGGGATCGGCCTCGTCGAGGCGCTCGACGACCCGGCGTCGCTCAACCGGGTCAAGGTGCGCCTGCCCTGGCGCAGCGACGGCGGCGACGGCGTCTGGGCCCGCCTCTCGAACGTCGACGCGGGCGACGGCTACGGGGCCGTCATCGTGCCTGCCGTCGGGCAGGAGGTGCTCGTCGGCTTCGTCGGCGGCGACCCGGCCAGCCCCGTCGTCCTCGGTTCGCTCTACAACGGGAGCCTGCAGCCCCCCTTCACCGTCGACCCGGACACGAACGCCGTGCGAGCCCTCGTCTCACCCGACCAGCACACCCTGCGGCTCGAGGACGGCACCGACAGTGCCGTCACCCTCAAGAGCGGCAAGGGTCACTCGATCGTGCTGTCCGACAAGGACTCCGCCGTCGTCATCACCCATCAGGACTCCGGCAATGCGATCCGCCTGTCGGCCGACGGCATCGAGCTGACCGCGGCGCAGGGCGACATCACGCTCTCGTCGTCGTCCGGGACCATCTCGCTCGACTCGCTCAAGCTCGCGGCCAAGGCGTCGGGACCGTCGAGCATCGAGAGCTCGGCGACCCTCGACGTCAAGGCCTCGGGATCGCTGGGGCTCAAGGGATCCCTCGTGACCATCAACTAGCCGGACACCACGTTTCGGACCACCACACCAACGACAGCGAACGAGGAGGAGACATGCCGGGGGCAGCACGCGTCGGTGACACCACCGCGCACGGGGGCACGGTCGTCGGACCGGGCGTCGCCACCGTGCTCATCGCCGGGATGCCGGCCGCCGTCCTCGGCGACATGCACGCCTGCGTCATCCCGCCGCCGTCGCACCTCCCGGCCAGCCCCTTCGTCGCCGGCTCCGCGACCGTCCTCGTCCAGGGCCGACCAGCCCTGCGCGCCGGCGACGCCTGCGGCTGCGGCGCGTCCGTCGTCGTGGGCAGCCCGATGGTGGTGATCGGATGAGCACTACCGACTACCCGCAGGTCGGGCGCGGCTGGGCGTTCCCGCCGCGCTGGGAGCGCGTGGGCGGCGACGGCACCGGCGCGACCGGCGCGACCGGCGCGACTGGCGCGACCGGCTCCGTCGAGCTCGTGACGAACAACGGCGCCGAGCACGTGGGGGAGGCGCTCGTCCTGCTCCTGCGCACCATGATCGGCAGCCGCGTCATGCGACCGGACCTCGGTGCCGGCGTCGACCGCTACGTCTTCGAGCCGCGCACCTCGGAGGCCTGCCACCGGCTCGCCGACGACGTCCGCCGGGCCCTCGTCCTCGGCGAGCCGCGGGTCATCGTCGACGCCGTCGAGGCGGTCCCGGCCGGCGAGGCCGACGACCGGGTCGACGTCACCATCGAGTTCCGCATCGACCGGCACCGGCGGCCGACGAGCCTCGTCGTGCCCTTCTACCTGGCCGGTGCGTCATGACCCCGGCAGGGCGCACGCCCGAGCAAGTCGTCGCCGCCATGGCCGCCGCCGCACGGCTGACGCCCTACGACGCGGAGGGGAGCTGGGCCGACGTGCTCTTCGCGACCGACGCGCTCGGTGTGACGGCGCCATCCCCGGCCGGGGCGCCCGACCGGGAGCTGCTCGCCGCGGTCGCCGCCGAGTACGCCGCCCTCGACGAGCACCTCGCGACGCTGCCGGAGCGGACCCGTCGGACGTGGCTGGAGGACCTTCTCGGTATCGGACGCCTCCCCGCCCTCCCCGACCGCGTCGTCGCGCAGGCGACCGTCGACCCCAAGGCGGCACCCGCCGTGCTGCCGCCGGGCACGCCCCTGCGCGGCGGCAAGGACGCCTTCGGCAACGAGCGCCGCTACGTCACCCTCGATGCCCTGACGGCGCACGGCGCGGCCCTGACCGGCGTGCGGTCCTTCGGGCCCGGTGACCCCGTCCGCGCCCACGGGGTCGCGGCCACGGCGCCGGACTTCCCGCTGCGACCCTCGGCCGGTCCGGAGGCCACGCACTCCCTGCGGATCCACTCGCCCGCCCTCGCCTTCGACGGTGGAGACCTCACGGCGCAGGTCGCCTTCACGGGTGCGGCCGGTGCGGACGGCCTGTCCACGATGGTCTGGCGCTGGTCGCGGGCCGACGGCACGATGAGCGGCACGACGGGTGGCACCCTCGCCGGGTCGACCGTCACGGTCACGCTGACCGGTGGCTGCGGGGCCCCCGACGGGGAGACCCCGTGGATCGAAGGTGTCGTCGCGACGGGCGCGGCTGTCCCCGTGGGTTTCTCGTTCACGGGGGCCACGGTCCGCGTGACGGACCGGTCGGCATACGTCCCCGAGGCCGCCTTCTACAACGACGGCGCCGTCGACGTCACGAAGGAGTTCCAGCCGTTCGGCGCGGTCGCCAAGCGCGGCGACGCCTTCTACGTCCGGTCCGACGAGGCCTTCGGCAAGGCGCTCGCGACGGTCGAGGTCGCCGTCCAGGTGATGCAGGAGGGTGGCGCGCCGCTCTCGTCCTCCGCCGGCGGTACGGGCATCCCCGTGTGGCTCGCGGAGAACCTCAAGACGCAGCTGATGAGCATCAAGAACGCGCTCGGGTCGCAGTACGCCTCGGTCGAGACGCAGTGGACGTCGATCTACGGCTCCGTCTCGACGACGACGACCCCGTCGGTCGTGTGGCAGCGCCGCGAGGACGGCGCGTGGAAGCCGCTCGGATCGGCGTCGTCGAGCTTCGGCACGCTCTCGGCGACGGTGAGCGGGTCGGCCGTGGCGTCCGAGACCTTCGCGGTCGCAGGCCAGCCGGGCCACTACCTCCGGGCCTTCCTCGCCCAGGGCGACTTCGGCTGGACCGACTACCAGGCCAAGGTCGCCGACTTCGCGACGCGCGCCGTCGCCGGCACGGCCCCCAAGCCGACCATGCCACCCGTGCCGGTGCCGCCGATCGCGTCGGCCGTGACGGTGCGCTACACGACGACCCCGGTCGAGGCCACGCTCGTCGAGGCGAGCAGCGGCTGGCGGCGACAGCGGCGCGTCGGCGGAGCGGCTGGTCGCTTCACGCCGTTCCGGCTCGTCGTGTCCGACCTCGGCGCGACGGCCATGGTCGCCATCGGGCTCGAGCTGCCCGACGCCGCCCTCGGGTCGAGCGTCTCGCTCTACCTCGACGTCGACTCCGCCTCGCCGTGCGGCAGCTCCGACACGGTCGAGGCCGCGTGGCAGTTCTGGGACGGCACGACGTGGGCGCCGCTCGCCGTCGCAGACGGCTCCCGGCAGCTCCGCGAGGCCGGTCTGCTCCGCTTCGTCGCCCCGCGCACCTGGGCCGTCGGCTGCGACGACCTCTCGGCCGACACCGGCCGCTGGGTGCGGATCGCGACCGACCAGCCGGGACGCCTCGGCGTCCTCCTTGCGGTCGTCGTCGACGCCGTCGTGGCCGAGTTCGTCTCCCGGGCGGCCTATCCCGGACTCGACCCCAGCTCGGCGGAGGCCCTCCCGGTCGGCACGATCAAGGGCACCCTCGCGCCCGTCCCCGGCGTCAAGAAGGTCACCAACCTCGCGTCGGTGCGTGGTCGGTCGCCCGAGACCGACGCCGACTACCTGGCGCGTGCCTCGGCGCGAGTTCGCCACCGCGACCGGGCCCTGACCCCGTGGGACCTCGAGCAGCACGTCGCACTCGCCCTTCCCGAGGTCGCCGCCGTGCTGTGCCTGCCGCACACCGGCAGCGACGGGCTCCGCGCCCCCGGTCACGTCGGCCTCGTCGTCGTGCCGGACCGTCCGCTCGACGTCGCGCCCCGGCCGTCCGTGAGCCTGGCGGGTCGCGTCGTCGACCTCGTCCGGCCCCGCGCGCCGATCGGTGCCACCCTCCACGTGCTCTGCCCGGACTACCGTCCCGTCACCGTCGTCGCGTCGATCCGGCTGCGGCCGGGCGTCGCCGCGCTCACCGGCACCCAGGCGGTCACCGCCGCCCTCGAGCGGGTGCTGCACCCGACGGGCACCGTGCCCGTCCGCTGGGGCCGCGACCTCTACGCCTCGACCCTCATCGCCGTCCTCGAACGTCAGCCCGACGTCGACGTCGTCCTCGACTTCGCCCTGCACGACGGGTCGGGCGGCCCCGTCGAGGTCGTCGCCGTCGACCCGTGCCGCGGGCTCTACTGCTCGTCCGGCGACCACCACCTCTCGTGCGAGGAGCAGCTGTGAGTCCCACACCGCCCGCCGGGCCCTCCGCCGACCGGGCCACGCCGATCACGCGGTTCGTGCCGGTCGCCCCCGACGCGGACTGGGAGACCGTGCGGGCCCGCATGGTCGACCACCTCACCGCGACGGCGACGCCCGAGTGGACCGACCACAACGCCGCTGACCCGGGCATCACGCTGCTCGAGGTCCTGGCCTACGGCCTCGCCGACCTGCACTACCGGACGGCCGAGCGCCACCTTCACGACTGGCCGCTCGAAGTGCGCGCCTGGGCTCCAGACGCCGAGCGGCACTGGGACACCACGCTGCCCGCCGGGCGGTGGGACCCGGAGACCGACCCCTCGGATCCCGCGCTCGCCGCCGCCGACCTCGCGCCGGTGTCGGCCCTCGCCACCGTCCTCGGCGCACCGGCGACGTCCGCGACGGTGCTCGAGCCCCTCGTCCGCGCGTGCCGGTCGCGCGCCGACGCGGTCGCCCTGCTGTCGGCCGAGCCGTGGGCGAGCGCCGTCCGGGCTGCCGACCGACCAGCGGTGGTCGCCCTGATGCGCGCCCGGCTCGTGCGCCAGGTCGCGCAGGAGCAGGCCGGTGTCGTCGCGTCCGCCGTGACCGCCGCGCAGGCTGCCGCTGTCGCCGCCGCTCCGCGGCGCGCCGACCCCGACGCCCCGCTCGACGCCCCGGCCATCGATGCCGCGGCCGCCGCCGAGCTCGCGTGGTCCCTGCCGCTCTGGGACGAGGAGGTCGTCGCCCTCGTGCGACGCGAGCGGCGCCGACGCTCCCGCGAGGTCCTCGTCGACGGCCTCGACGTCCTTCGCGCGACGACGGCCGACACCCTCGCGGCGACGCGCTCCGCCCTGACCCTCGCGGGGCTCGACGCCGACGAGGTGACGTATGCCGTCGCGGCCGCCCCGCAGGCGGCGGGCCTCCTCCCCGAGGACCTCGAGGACGAGCAGGGCCGCACGCTCGTCTGGCCACCGCATCCGGTGCAGGCGCTGACGTGCGAGCCGGTGACCGCCGACGACTACGCCCGTCGGGCGCGGGCCCACCCGGACGTCGTGCGCGCCTGGACGGTCAAGGGCCGGCTGCCCGGCATCGCGTGGAACGGGCTGCCCACCGACGCCATCGCGTCCGTCGCCGTCGACGAGCACGCCGCCGCGTTGACGCTCGTCGTGGAGAGCCGCACCGAGCCCACCACACCCGCGCGCCGGGACGCCTTCCTGCGCGACGTCCTCACGACGGCCGTCGGACCCGAGGCGGGTGCACCCTTCCCCGACTGGCGCGACGACGTCGACGACCTCGAGCCACGACGCGTCATCGGCGATGAAGTCGGCGCGAGCCTTCTCGAGCGGGCGCCCGTCCTCGTCCAGGCGACGCTCGTCACCGAGGTCGGCGCCAACCGCGAGGCCGTCGTCGACGACGCCCGGGCCCGGATCGCCGCCTTCTTCGAGCGCGGTCGACCCGAGACGTTCGCGCCCACCCCGGCGCCGGTCGTCGACGGCCCCTGGCCCCGCCACGACCAACCCACCCTCGGCTGGGTGCCCGGCGCGGCGGTCCGCTTCACCGAGGTCGTCGAGGCGATCGTCGGCAACCCGCTCGTGCGCGGCGTCGAGGACCTCGCGATGAAGGTCGAGGGCGACGCGGACTTCCTCCCCGCGAGCCACGGCTACCTCCCGATCCCGCGCAACGCGGTGCCCCGGCTCGCGGACGCCCGCTGCATCCGGGTGCGCTTCTCGCTGACGAGCCGGTGCGGCGATGCCTAGCCAGAGCCCCGTGACCGCCGCCACGACCCCCGCGCGCGGGCCCGACCACACCCGGCTCGCGTCGCAGCTGCCGGCCGTCTACCAGGAGGACGAGCTCTCGTACGCCCAGGTCGACGCCTACCTCGGCCTCGCCGACGAGCTGAGCCACGCCGTCGTCGAGCACCTCGAGGACCTGCTCACGGCGCTCGGTCCCGACGCGGTGCTGCGTTGGCCCGCCGACCTGCCCCTCGACGCGGGGGCCGACGCGCTCGTGGCGCACCACCTCGAGACCTACGACGAGGTCGCGCGGTGGGCGAGCGTCACCTTCCCGACGAGCTGGCCGGGCACCGAGCGAGGCCTCCAGCAGCGTCGCGAGCTCCTCGCCCGCTGCACGAGGCTGTGGCGTCGCCGCGGCACCCCGCGCGGCTTCCTCAGCTGGTTCTGCCTGTGGTTCGACCTTCCGGCCGCAGGGCGGCCCTACCTGCTCGAGCACTTCAAGGCACCGGGCGCCGGCCTCACTGCCGAGCCCTACACGGCGACCCTCTTCGTCCCGACGAGCGTGCCCGTGCCGAGCACCGGTGACCCGTCGACCGCGAAGGGCTTCGTCGACTGGGAGCGTCGCGAGGAGGCGGTCGACTTCGTCCGGCGCTACGCCCCCGCACACGTCGACCTGCGCGTCTGCTTCACCGACCCGGCCGTCTTCACCGACCTCGCGGTGCTCGCGTCCCCTCCGACGCTCCCGGCCACGCCCACGGCGGACGAGGTGACGGCATACGCCATCGCCGTCCAGCAGCAGCAGGCCGACCTCAACGCGCTCCTGTGCTCCGTCGTGTCGGTCGTGAGCCACGCGAGCGGCATCCACCTCTACGAGTGCATCGACGCCGGCCGAGGCATCGACCGCCTCGGCGTCGGCCTCCTGCCGACCGATTCGACGACGTGAGTCCCGAAGGGAAACCAGCGATGGCAGACAACCAGTACCCCGTCTTCGTGGACGGCCAGACCCTCACCGAGGCCGAGCTCAACGACCTCCGGGACTTCCTCCACCAGCGCGACCGTCTCGTCGGGCGCCTCGTCGGCTTCGGCGTCAACGCCGGGCTCGGGGGCACGGTGACGACGCCGACGACCCTGACGGTCGGGCCCGGCCTCGCGATCGACCAGCGGGGCGAGCCGCTGCTCCTCGGGGCGGAGCAGACACTGCCACTGCCGCCCGTCGCCGAGTCGGTGACGTACGACTTCGTCGATGCCACGGCCGAAGGGTTCAGCGTCGTCCTCGAGTCGACCGACACGATCGAGCCCACCCCGGACTGCGGAGAGTCGGGCTGCGCCGGGCACGCCGAGCTGCACACGCGGGGGGTCGCGCTGCGGGTCGTCGCCGGCCGGGTGACCGGCACGCGGATGGACTTCGCGGCCGAGCCGCTGCTCAGCGTCGAGCCGATCCGGCTCGCCCTCGACTCGTCGCCGATCAACTCCTACCCGACGCTGCGCAACGCCATCGCCGCGCGGCTGACGAACGGCACCCAGCCCCTCGTCGACCCCACCCTCATCGCCAACCTGCAGGCCACGTCGATCGCGAGCGCCGACACCGCAGGCGTCAAGGGCTACAAGTGCGGCTGGCTCAACATGGTGCTCTTCGCGACCCTCGACCTCCTGCGGGTCCGCGCCCTGCTGGCCCTCACGTGGGACCGCGACACGACGCGCCCCGGTGTCGTCCTCGGCTCGGTGCACCAGGTGGCCGGTGTGTGGGTCTTCGACTGCGCCTACCGGCACGCGTGGGAGCCGCCGCGGGGGTTCACCGAGGCGTTCCTCGGCGGATCGTGCACCGACCCGGCGGGTGCCTTCCGCGACGAGCTCGAGGCCCTCCTCGCCGGCTTCGCGCCGCCCGACCCGGCGCCGGTGGGCGACCCCAAGCCGCCCATCGCCTGCCCCGTCGGCTCCATCCGCGTCGGCGACCGGTGCGTCAAGATCGTCTTCCCGCCCAAGGAGATTCCGGACAAGTGGCGGCACAAGTGGGTCTTCGACCCGCGCGAGCCCGTCTGGAACCCACCCATCAAGACGTGGGAGCGGCCCGACGTCGTCTACGAGCGACAGCCCATCGACGTGCTCGGGGAGCAGGAGTTCCCGCTCACCGACTTCCTCGGCCACGACGCGAACGACGTCAGGACGGTGCTCGGCGGCTTCATCACGGGCCAGGGAGCCATCGCCGACGTCCGCGTCATGTCGGCCGGGGACGTCATGACCCTCGACGGCTACGCGCCCGCCGGTGGCTTCGCGGCCTCGGACTCCGTCGTGCTCGGCACCGACGCGAACGGCGTCGTCGTCTCGACGGGCCGCGTCCCGACGGTGCAGAACGTCAGGACCGTGGGATCGGCGCTGCCGGCGGCCGTCGGAGCCGCGACCGAGGCGATGGCGGCGGCCACCGAGCTGCGCGGCCTCTCGACCGGCTTCGAGACCCACCTCGGCCAGCTCGACCAGACGGTCGCCGGGCTCGGGGGCACGATCTCGACGCTCCAGACGGACTTCACGTCGTTCCGCGGCAGCTTCGACGCCGTGACCATCACGAACCGCCTCGGCGAGCTCGAGTCCGGCATCAAGCGCATCGACACCGTCACGAACCGGATCGACGTCCTCGAGGGCAAGGTCGAGGTCATCTCGAAGTTCGGCGACGGCATCAAGCTCGACCCGAAGGTCGGTGGTGGCGGCGTCATCGCCGTCGACCCGAACATCGGCACGCACGTCGGCGGCGGCGTCATCGGCAGCCCTGGCGGCGGGGGAGTGATCAGCGGTCCGGGCATCGGTGGGATCGGTGGGATCGGTGGGATCGGTGGGATCGGTGGCGTCGTCAAGCCGTCCGGGCAGGTCGACCGCGACCTGGCCC
This sequence comes from Terracoccus sp. 273MFTsu3.1, assembly GCF_000383675.1. Classification (GTDB taxonomy): domain Bacteria; phylum Actinomycetota; class Actinomycetes; order Actinomycetales; family Dermatophilaceae; genus Terrabacter. The sequence goes on from NZ_KB911822.1 coordinate 334,416, forward strand.
GGGGGGTCGCCGACTTCGCACGCACGACGGTGGACGCGCTGCGGTCGCTGCCCAACCCGCGCAACCGCAGCTTCAGCAGGTACGCCGCCGCGGCCGACCGCGCCCATGCCGCGCTCGCGCAGGCGGTGGCGCCCCCGGACACGCCGGAGGAGGCGGTCGAGACGCTCGAGCCGGCCGCCCTGACGGCGGCGACGATCGAGGTGCTGGGCACGCTTCGGACCCTCGTCAAGGCCGCGGGCGTCCCGAAGGACGTCGGTCGGCAGCTCGACGCGCAGCTGCGTGACCTCGGGGGCCTGGTGCCGTGACCGACGTGGCCGTCGACGTCCTGCGACTGCGTGGGCCGGGTGCGCAACGACTCGCGCGCGTCGCGGCCACGACGCTGCCTGCCGCCCTGGACCGGGCCCTGGCCGACGTCGGCGACATCCGTCTCGAGCACGTGTCCGTGACGCTCGACCTGTCCGTCGACGACTACGACGACGAGACGCTGGCGGTGTTGTGGGCCGAGGCGATCCGCGCCCAGGTCCTTGCCGGCGGGGTCGGCCGTCGCGACGCCGTCGCGCCGGGTGGCGATGCGGACGCGTCCCTGCGGTCGCACTCGCGGCCGTCGCCGGTCGACGTCGCCGTCGCCGCGCGGCTCTGGACGGCAACGGCCGGTCCACGTCCCGCCGACCTCCCCTCCGCCGTGCTCGCCCTCGCCGACCCCCAGATGGCGGCGTCTGCCCGCGCGCGGCTCGCCTGCGCCGAGTGGGACGCCGTGGTCGACACGATCGAGGGAGCCCTTGCGCCGCAGACAGGTTCAGGCGCTGCGGCCTCGACGGACGCGCCGTCGTCACGGTCCTGGGCGGACCCGCCCCAGCCCCCTGTCGCACCAGCACCGGACGACGCGTCCACCCGCGACGCGACGCCGGAGGACGTGGCCCCCACCACGACGCCGCGCCCCGTCCGTGAGGCCGAGATGCTCGCCCGGCTCGCAGCCGTCGCCCAGGTCGCCCCGGAGAGCGGCGCGCCCGTCGTGCTGGCCGACCTCACCCGGGCCGCCGGCCTCGTGCTGCTCTACCCGTGGCTCGCCGACCACTGCCGTCGTGCCGAGGCGCTGCACCCGCGGCTCGACCCGGTCGACGTGCGCGAGGTGGCCCTGGCCGCGGTCGTCGATCCCGACGACCCCACGCTCGCCGACGACCCGCTCGTCCAGCTCCTCGCCGGCCGCCCACCGGCAGCCGACGTCGGGCCCCGAGCACGTATGCCGCTCAACGGAGCCCGCGAGATCGCCGAGTCGGCGGATGGCGTGCTCACCGGCTTCGCGGGACTGCTGCCGGGCTTCGAGCGGTCGAGCCAGGCCTTCGTGCGCGCGTCCTGGGTCGTGCGCGCCGGCCTGCTCGACACCGACCGCGACCCGGTGCTGCTCACGGCCGCGACCCACCCGCTCGACGTGCTCCTGCCGCGCCTGCCCTACCCGGTCGGCCTGCTCAAGCTGCCGTGGTCACCGCCCGTCACCGTGAGGTTCCGATGAGAGCCGGGCCGGAGCCGGTGTCCGGGACCTCCCGGGCCCCAGCCGGACCACCGGAGGTCACCGAGCTCCGGGCGGCCTTCGAGATGCTCGACGCGCTCGTGGCCGTGCGGATCGAGGAGCGGCGGGGTGGACCCGCCGGGCGACCGCTCGGCCTCGAGGGCGCCGGCGAGGGCCTGCCGTCGCTCGAACGCTTTGCGGGAGTGGGCCCACTCGCCGAGCTCGTCACGCTCACCGGCCTGTCAGCCGCTGAGGCGGTCATCCTCGTGGCCGCGGTCGCGCCCCACGCCGACGAGCGCTTCGCCGTCCGCTACGGCGCCCTCACCGACCGTCCGTCCGTCGTCGGCCTGACCGGCGAGGTGGCCCGCACCCTCGTCGCCCGGTCGTTCCGCGGCCGCCTCGACGCCACCGTCCTGCTCTCGTCGCAGGGTCGCCTGCGCGCCCAGGGCCTGCTGACCCTGGACCCGCCCGGGGACCTGTCCGGGGTGCTGCGACCCGACCCCGCGCTCGTGGCCTGGCTGCTCGGCCTCCCTGCCGAGGTGCCCGTCGCGTCGTCGGACTTCCCGGCCCGTCCGCTCACGACCGTCCACACGTTGGCCGACGTCGTCCTGCCCGCCGCGGCGCGCACCCGCGTCGACGACCTCGCGGCCCGGATCACCCAGCGTGACACCGTCGTCGACGACTGGGGCTTCGGCGCCCACCACGACCATGCCAGCGGTCTCGTCGCACTCTTCCACGGGCCGCCGGGGACCGGGAAGACGATGACGGCGGCGGCGCTGGCAGCGTCAGCCGGCCTCCCGGCATACCTCGTCGACCTCTCGGCGCTCGTGTCGAAGTACATCGGGGAGACGGAGAAGGCCCTCGCCAAGGTCTTCGAGCGGGCGGCGCGCGAGCGCTGCGTCCTCGTCTTCGACGAGGCGGACGCGGTCTTCGGGGCGCGCACCGAGGTCGGCGACGCGCACGACCGCTACGCCAACCAGGAGGTGTCCTACCTGCTGTCCCGGGTCGAGCAGCACCCCGGCATCGTCGTCCTCACCTCCAACCTGCTCGCCAACATCGACACGGCCTTCCAGCGGCGCATCCACGTCATGGTCGAGTTCCCGGAGCCGGGACCGGGGGAGCGTGAGCGGCTCTGGGCCGCAGTGGCGCCCGCGTCGCTGCCGATGGATCCGTCGATCGACCTGCACGACCTCGCGCGCCGCTACCCGCTCACCGGCGCGCAGATCCGCGACGCGACGCTCGATGCCGCCTACCTCGCCGCGTCGAACGGCCGGGTCGTCACGACCGCGCACCTGCTCGACGGCATCCGTCGCCAGTTCGAGAAGGCGGGGCGGACGGTGCCGCGGTGAGCACGCCGGTCACGACCCGGGCGGGACCGGGGCCCGGCCCGGACGCCGAGCGGGCCGGGGCCGGCTCGACGCGGTCGCCGCGGGATGCCGTCGCGCCGCGATCGCCGACCGCGGGCGGGGCTCCCGTGCTCGGGACCGTGCCGCGACCTGCAGGCGGTGGGGCCGAGGCGGCGGTCGTCGCGCTCGATCCGGCCACGACAGCAGGCGGCCTGTCGGCCGTGCAGGCCGAGTGGGGCGTCGACGGTGGGGCGGTCGTGCTCAGCGGACGGGGGCCCTTCACGGAGCTGACGGGGCGCGCCGGGTTCCGGTCCGACGGGTCGCTCGACGGCAGCGTGGAGATGAGAGCCCGCGTCGGCCTGCTCGGCCTGCACCTCGGTGAGGCGACCTGGCGGGTCGAGGGCTGGGCGCCCGAGCAGATCCTGGCGGCCCCGGCCGTGACGCTCCGCGGGACCACGCTGGGGGTCGACCTGCGGCCGCTCCCGGCGGAGGCCGGCTGGTCGTCGCCCGAGGGCGTGGACGCGCCCCGGAACGGCGCACAGGCGACGATCCACCTGCCCGGTGACGCCGTACCTCCGGGACTTCCCCTCACGCCGCGCGTGGCCGAGGTCTACCGGGGCCTGCTCGGCGTCGACGTCAGCGGCATCCGGGTCCATCCGGACGCCCCCGTCGCGGGTGCCCCTGCCTTCGTCACCGACGAGGACCTCTTCCTCGCGCCCGGGGTCTTCGGCGTCGACAGCCCCGAGATGCTCGCCGTGCTGGACGCCGCGATCCGGGCTGCGCTGAGCGGCCTCTTCGGCGCCGTCACCGGGGAGCCCGCACCGCTCGTGCCACCAGCCCCGCCCACCCCGGCGGCCCCCCCGGCCGACACGACCGTGGTGCCGGCCACCGTCCCGGAGCCCACCTCGCCGAGCGAGGTCGCCGACGGCGCGGCCGCGCGCACGGGTGAGGCACCGGCGACCGGTGAGACCGCGGGGCAGGCCACGGCGGCGGTGGCCGGGGCGGGCGGGGCGGGCGCGGTGGGCGGCGACGCAGGGACCTCGGCGGACGGCATACCCGGCGGCGCCGGGGGCGAGCCGACGGCGGAGGGGGAGGCTGCTGCGCCGGTGGTCGAGCTGATCATGCCCGAGCCGCCCACGACCCTGACTCCTGCGGCCACGGCTCGCGGAGCGTCGGTCGCCGGGGCAGCGCGGGGTGCAGCCGGTGCGGCGCGGGACCTGCCGTCGGCGGACGCCAACGTCGCCGACTCCCGGGGCGCCGTCACCGAGCCGGCCGCCGAGACGGCGGCCCGCGCCCGCGAGGAGCTCGCCGCCGAGCTCGGCGAGCGGCCCGCGCCGAGCCCCGAGATCGTCGCGCTGTGCGAGCGCATCCGGACGGCGATCCGCGAGAACCGTCCCGAGGACGAGGACCAGCTCCTCGAGACCGACCCCACCCACGAGGCGCAGGCGGCCGGTGCGACGATCACCAGCTCGGTCGAGACGCAGACGGCGGAGGTCGGCAGCAGCTACGACGCGATGGGCTCACCGCCCGCAGGGACGCCCGCGCTGTCCCCGACCCCGATCGCAACGCCCTCGCCGACGTCACCGGGGATGGGCGTCGACGCCGCCGGAGCCGCTCCCGACCCCATCCCACCCGAGAACACCTCGCTCGACGCGGACGTCGCGGCCACCGACCAGCGGATCGCCGACTCCGGGATCGACACCCGCGTCACGCAGGAGATCCCGGACGGACCTTTCGCCGAGGCGCGCGCCGCGCGGGGTGAGCTCGGTGAGGCGGCCCAGCGGACGCCACAGCAGATCCAGGCCGAGCAGCAGCAGGCCATCGACGCCGCTCAGGGCGACATGGCCGCGCTGCAGCAGCAGGCGGTCGCGGCCATGCGGGCCTCGCGGTCCGGCACCGTCGGGACCGTCGCGGGTGCCCAGGGCGGCATGGTCACCTCGGAGGAGCAGACCCGCGAGTCGGTCTCGACCCGGGCCCAGGGCATCTACGACCAGGCGCAGACCCAGGTCAACGCGCTGCTCGAGCCGCTGAGCCGCACGGCGATCGCCCGCTGGGACGCCGGCCTCGCCCGGCTCTCGCAGGACTTCCACGACAGCCTCGACCGGGTCAAGCGCTGGATCGACGACCGGCACTCCGGCGTCGGCGGTGCGATCCTCGCCGTCGGCGACTACATCGGCGGCCTGCCCGACTGGGTGACGGACGAGTACAACCGCGCCGAGCGCGAGTTCGGCGACGGCGTCTGCACCCTGCTCACCGACATCTCGAGCGACGTCAACGGCGTCGTCGCCGCAGCGCAGGCCGTCATCAACCACGCCCGGGACGACATCGACACGGCCTTCCGGGCCATGGAGTCGGAGTTCCCCGAGTGGGCGGCGCAGGAGCGGGCGCGGTTCTCCGGGATGCTCGACGGCCTCAGCCAGCGCGTCACCGACGCCCAGACGAGCTTCGTGCGAGACGTGTCGCAGCGAGCCGTCCAGGCGGTCAACGAGGTGCATGCCGAGGCGCAGGCCCGCCGGGACGAGGCCGGTGGCCTCATCGGTCGGGTCGTCGCGGCCATCGAGGAGTTCATCGACGACCCGGTGCGCGCCATCATCAACGGGCTGCTCCGGCTCGTCGGGATCCCGCCGGCGGCCTTCTGGGCGTTGATCGCCCGGATCGAACAGGTCATCTCGGACATCGCCGACGACCCCGAGACCTTCATCAACAACCTCGTCGCCGGGGTCAAGCAGGGCTTCGAGCAGTTCTTCGACCACTTCGGCACCCACGTGCTGCACGGGTTCTGGGACTGGCTCTTCTCCGGGCTCGAGACCCCGATCCCGATGCCGCGCGACTTCTCGGCGCGCTCGCTCTTCTCCTTCGCGCTCCAGCTCATGGGCGTCACGTGGCCGCGCGTCCGCGAGATCCTCGTGCGGCACATCGGGCCCACCGCGGTCGACGTCATCGAGGCTGCCTGGCAGCTCGTGTCGGTCCTCATCGAGCGCGGACCCGAGGGCCTCGTCGAGCTCGTCAAGGAGCAGCTGACCCCCGAGAACATCGTCAACATGATCCTCGAGGCGGCGGTGCAGTACCTCGTGGAGACCCTCATCCAGCAGGTCGTCGTCCGCGTCATCGGGATGCTCAACCCGGTCGGTGCCATCGCCCAGGCCATCGACCTCATCTACCAGGTGTGCTCGTGGATCTTCCGCAATGCGGCGCGGATCTTCCGGTTCGTCGAGGCGATCGTCAACGGCATGGCCGACGTCATCGCCGGCAACATCGGCGGCCTGGCCGCCGCCGTCGAGCGCTCGCTCGCCTCTCTCATCCCGCCGGTCATCGACTTCCTCGCCGGCCTCTGCCACCTCGGTGGACTGCCCGGCGAGATCGCCGACGTCATCACCCGCATGCAGGCGGTCGTCTATGCCGCCATGGACCGGGTCATCGGCTTCCTCGCCGAGCGGGGGCGGGCGCTGCTGGCGCGCATGGGGATCGGTGGCGACCCCGAAGAGGGTGGCCACAACGACGACACCGAGCTCGGCGCGACGGTGTCGTTCACCGCCGACGGCGAGCGTCATCGCCTCTATGTGGTCCGTGAGGGTCCGCACGCTCACCTCATGGTCGCCTCGACCCCGAGCACCATTCCCGAGTGGATCACGCGCTGGAGGGGCATGCTGGACGGCCAGCCACCCAAGCCCGAGACCGAGGAGAACCGGCAGACGGCTCGGACCCTGCTCAACGCGCTGGAGGCTGCCAGTGGCGAGGCCAACATCTTGGCCGAGGAGCTGGCAGTGGGCTTCGAAAACGCGGGCCGAGACCCGGCGAACCCGGCACCCGCGCCCGACGACTCGGCGCTCGAAGGACGTGAGCGGTCGGTGGCGCAGAGTCTGGACCGGCTCTTCGAGCTGTTCGGTGAGGGGGACCGCGCAGAACAGCTGGGCCAGATCAGGGAGGCCCTGCCACGGCATGGGCTCGTCCGCACCCAGGAGGTCGTGTCTCGGTGGATCAGCGACTACGTCGCGCCGGTCGAGGCGAAGCCGTTGGAAGGCAGCCAGGGCAAGGTGTGGTTCACCCAGCGCTTCGTTCCGGAGTCGCTCGTCCCGTCCGAGGTCCTTGGCTCCGGCTCCAACCACGTCGCCCTCCTGCCGTACTTCGAAGAGCGGAACAGGACCGGGGGTGCGGCCACCGACGCCTTCGCCACCTACGCCCTGGTGCGTCAGTCCAGCCCTGTGCGCGCGCCCTTCTTCAGATCACTGGGCAACCGGTTCGCCGCCAAGCTGCGCGAGGACGCGGCCCTCCGCCTCCAGGGCTCAGGGGACAGCGAGCTGCTCGAGCGAGTTCGGGGCATCCGCTACCAGCCCAGCAGCAGCCAGTACGGGGTCTTCCGGCCGTGGCCCGACACCGAGGTGTCCGTCCTCGTTGAGGGCACGGTGCTCGCCGGAGGAGGCATCCTGCCCACCCTTCGTGCGTTCGCGAACAACCAGTCGGTCGGTGGGGTGACCGGGGCGGAGTTCACCGCAGAGCTCACGCGGCACGCGCCCTCCCGACAGTGGGCGTCGCGAGAGCTGCGCGAGGCCGTCCCGGGGCAGCACGAGTGGATCCCAGTCGACCAGATCGGCTCCGTCCTGACGCGCGTCCTCGCGACGACGGCCGGTCCGAGGACGGCCGCTCGCTGGGTGTCCCTGCTCGAGAACCTGCGCACCTCGACGGATGCCGTCATCTTCTCGATCAGGGTCATCCCGGTGACCATCGTCCGCCGACCCGGAGTGGTGGAGGAGTCGGGACTGCTGCAGGTTCGCTCGCACGCAGGGTCGACGGCGTACGACGCAGCTGGACGGCGCACGCAGCCGACCTTCCACAGTGCCGGCCCCGGATCAGCGGGGTTGACGACCGGCACCACCGCGTTCCATGACGCCTTGCGTGCGTTCTACGTCACCCACGCGTCGATGGACGCCGCTGCGTGGGTCGACGCGCTGCTGGACCACCTGCGCACGCTGATGTACCACGGAGAGGACATCGGGGTGCCGGCCTCGATCCTCGACCAGCCCCTGGGTCTCTACTACACCCCGCCGGGCGGGGAGTGGGGCGGGGACCGGACGGTCCGCCAGTTCCTTCAGGACGCCGTAACCAGGTGGCAGGAGATCGAGAGCAACTTCAACCAGGCGAAGGGGAGACTCCCGACATGAGCGACGAAGCCGACGAGACGGCATACGGCCCCGGGACGCGGTGGGTGGCACGGCGGACCGGGCGCACGCCCGAGGAGCTGACGGCCTCGCCGGCTGCGGCGGTGGCCGCGGTGGTCGACGCCGTGCGACAGGTGGCGGCGCTCGCCGCCCGGCTCGAGTCCGAGGACCCCGAGGTCAGGGCGGCGGCCCAGGCCGAGGCCGACGCCCTGCGCCGACAGGTCGAGACGGAGCCCACCCCCGGTGAGCGGTTCGGCTCGCGCGTCGCCCAGGTGCTCCGGGACGCTGCCGAGCGGCTCGACCGCCCGCGCTGAAGGCAGCCACGGGGACACAGCAAACGGCGCCCGGGAGCCGGCCGCACGCGTGGGCTGCCGGCCGAGGCGGAGCTTGCTGTGTCGTGAGGGCCCCTGTGCCGTATGCCGTCAGGCGAGGTAGTCGTCGACGAGCCGGCTCGCGAGGGCGGTGTAGGTCTGCGGCGTCAGGGCCACGAAGCGGGCCTCGACGTCGGCGGGCAGCCCCAGCCCGCGCACGAACTCGCGCAGGTCGTCTCCGTCGATGCGGCGACCGCGGGTCAGCTCCTTGAGCCGCTCGTAGGGTTCCTCCATCCCCGGAACCCCCTGCGCCCCAAGGGCCCTCATCGCGGACTGGATGGGCTCGCCGAGCACCTCCCAGTTGGCCTCGAGGTCGGCTGCCATGCGCTCCGGCACGGCGTCGAGACCGGCGAGGCCGCGGGCGACGTTGTCGAGCGCGAGCACCGAGTGACCGAAGGCCGTGCCGACGTTGCGCTGCATGCTCGAGTCGGTGAGGTCGCGCTGGAGGCGGCTCTGCACGAGCGTCCCGCCGAGCACGTCGAGCAGGGCGTTGCTCACCTCGAGGTTGGCCTCGGCGTTCTCGAAGCGGATCGGGTTGACCTTGTGGGGCATCGTCGACGAGCCGACCGTGCCCTGGCCGCGCACCTGCGCGAAGTAGCCCATCGAGATGTAGGTCCACACGTCGGTGCAGAGGTTGTGCAGGATGCGGTTGAAGCGTGCGACGTCGGCGTAGAGCTCGGCCTGCCAGTCGTGGCTCTCGATCTGCGTGGTCAGCGGGTTCCACGTGAGGCCGAGGCCCTCGACGAACGCGCGTGACACGGCGGGCCAGTCGACATCGGGGAGGGCGAGCGCGTGCGCCCCGAAGGTGCCGGTCGCGCCGTTGAACTTGCCGAGGTACTCCTGCCCCTCGACGCGGCGCAGCTGCCGGCCCAGGCGGTGCGCGAGGACGGCGAGCTCCTTACCCATCGTCGTCGGCGTCGCGGGCTGGCCGTGGGTGTGCGCGAGCAGCGGCACGTCCTTGAGCTCGCGCGCGAGGTCGGACACCTGCGCGACGAGGGCCTGCGCCTTGGGCAGCCACACCTGCTCGACGGCGCCCTTGACCATGAGGGCGTAGGAGAGGTTGTTGATGTCCTCGCTCGTGCAGCCGAAGTGGATCAGCTCGGCGAGCCCCTGGTCCTCGTCCGCCGGGGCGATCGCCGTGAGGCGCTTCTTGAGGAAGTACTCGACGGCCTTGACGTCGTGGACGGTGACCCGCTCGATCTCGCCGAGCTCGGCGACCTCGTCGGTGCCGAAGTCGTCGACGACCGCTCGCAGCGCAGCGATCTCGTCGTCGGTGAGCCGGCGTACGCCCGGCACGACGCCGTGGCTCGTCTGGTGGATGAGCCACTCGATCTCGACGTGCACGCGCTGCCGGTTGAGCGCCGCCTCGGACAGGTGGTCGACGAGGGGCGCGACGGCGCCGCGGTAGCGACCGTCGAGCGCCCCGAGCGCGATGGGCGGGGTTGCGTCAGCGAGCGTTGCCATGCCGACATCCTCCCAGAGCGCACGGAGTGGTTCGTATGCCGTCCGGCGCGGTCGGTGGGTGCCGCGCGGACCGGGCCCGGCGGCATACGCCCTCGCTCGGCGGGGTCTCAGTCGGCGGCGGGCTGCTCGGGGAGCTGCATGACGGAGAACGTCTCGCCCTGGGGGCCAGCGACGAGCGCCATCCGGCCGTAGGGGGTGTCGAAGGGCGGCTGCCTGACGGTGCCGCCGAGCGCCGTGACCCGGTCGGCGGCCGCGTCGGCGTCGGCGACGGCGAAGTAGGCCATCCAGTGCGACGGCACGTCGGCCGGCGCGGCCGCGGGGATGGCGCCGATGCCGCCGACGGGCTTGTCGCCGTCGAGCGTCGCGACGGAGTACTGGAAGCCGCCCTCGCCGATCTCCTGCAGGCGGTAGCCGAAGACATCGGTGTAGAAGGTCCTGCTCGCCTCGTAGCTGCGGCTCATCGACTCGGCCCAGCAGAGGGACCCGGGCTCGTCGACGAGGTCGGTGCCCGTGTGCTCCTTGGCCTGCCACAGGCCGTAGGCGGCCCCGGCCGGGTCGGCGCCGACGGCGAGGCGACCGACCTGGAGGACGTCCATCGGCCCGAGGAAGAAGACGCCGCCCGCCGCCTGGGCGCGCTCCGCCGTGGCGTCGACGTCGTCGGTCGCGAGGTAGACCGTCCACGCGCTGACCTGCCCGGGGTCGTCCGGGTTCTTGGCCATGGCGCCCGCGACGACGTGACCGTCCTTGCGGGCCATGACGTAGCCGCCGGCCTCGGGCGGGAGGTCCTCGAAGGTCCAGCCGAAGAGGCTGCCGTAGAAGTCGCGGGCGCGGTCGAGGTCATCGACCATGACGTCGGCCCAGCACGGCGTTCCGGGTGCGAAGGACTCCTCGTGGACGGGCACGGGCGGCTCCTGGGTCGGTGGGGTCGGTGGGGTCGGTGGGTCGGCGGGTGAGTTGGGGGGGTGCTCGCTCGGGTGGCGGTCAGTCGAGGTCGGGGACGAGGAGCGAGAACACTTCTCCCTCAGGGCCGCTCAGCACCGCGCCCATCCCGTAGGGCCCGTCGAACGGCCCCTGGAGCAGCGTGGCGCCGAGGTCGAGCGCACGCGCAAGGCCCGGCACGACGTTGCGCGTCGCGAAGGACGCGACCCAGTGGGGCGGGATCTCGGCCGGCCACTCGCCGTCGATCTCCGCGAGACCGTAGGCCGGGTTGCCGTCGCCGGTGTGTGCCGTCGCCCAGCGTGGGCCGCCGTCTTCGGTCTCGTCGGTGAACTCGTGGCCGAAGACGCCGAACTGGAAGTTCTGCACCATCTCGTAGTCGCGGGTGAGCAGCTCGTTCCACGTGAGCGACCCGGGCTCGTCGAGGATGCCGCTGCCCGGCAGGTCACCGGGCTCCCAGACCCCGAAGTACGAGCCGCCGGGGTCGACGGCGATGAGGGTGCGGGACAGGGCACCGATGGAGACGGGGCGCCCGAGGGTGCGTCCACCGTAGGCGTGGATGGCGCGCGCCGCGACGTCGATGTCGCCGACGCGGAGGTAGGTCGTCCACTGGCTGGGGATCGACGCCGTCTCGGGCTTGCGGCTGATGCCGGCGACGGGGTGCCCGTCGAGGAGCGCCATCGTGTAGCCGCCGGTCGCGGGGTCGCCGGCCAGCCAGCGCCAGCCGAAGAGCTCGCTGTAGAACGTCTGGGCGCGTGGGACGTCGCTGACGAGCAGGTCGACCCAGCACGGGGAGCCATAGGGATAGTCGGGCACAGTCAGATTCAGGTCTCGCATCGGGTCAGGGCTGCTCCGTGTCGTGCTGGGAGTGTGCGCGTCCGGCCAGCCGGCCGTCCAGCTGGTCCCTGACGTGGTGAAGGATGCCATGACAGGCCGCCTCGACCTCTGCGAAACACCGGGCGAAGTGCTCGGCCCCGCCGTACCACGGGTCTCCGGTCTCGAGGGTGCCGGCGGCGACGGCTTCGGGATCGAACTCGCGCACGAGCCGGATCTTGCTGCGGTTGTGCGGGGTGCGGGCCAACCGCTGCAGCGTGCGCACGTGTCCCTCGTCGGAGGCGAGGACGAGGTCGAGGTCGTCGAACTCCTCGGGGTCGAACTCGCGGGCCCGGTGCCGAGACCCGTCGTAGCCGTGCTCGGCGAGGACCGCTACGGTGCGCGGGTCGGCGTGCTCGCCGACGTGCCAGTCGCCGGTGCCGCTCGAGCTGACCCGGACGTGGTCGGCGATGCCGGCGTCGTCGACGAGGCGCTGGAGGATCACGTGACCCATGGGCGACCTGCAGATGTTGCCGCTGCACACGAAGGTGACGTGGAGTGGGCGAGACGACATGGTGCCCATTGAACACCGCGGATCGGGCCGCGAGGCCCGAAGGGCGGTGCCACCTCGTCACGGTGTCGTCGAGCGGGTCGAGGGAGCCTCCAGTGCGCCGGTGCTGGGGTTGGCCGTGTGACCCGTGGGGCTGTCGGTGGCCGGTGGGACGGTGTGACCATGACGACGACCGCGCACCCGTCCGCCGTGGGGGCCAGTGCCCCCGAGGCCCTCGAGTCCTGCTTCGCCGCGTGCGTCGCCGCCGGTGACCTCGACGGCATCGTGGGGTTGTATGCCGCCGACGCGGTGGTGAGCCTTCCGCGCGGTCGCGAGGCGGCGGGCTCCACCGCCATCCGCTCGGCGTTCGCTGCCGCATTGGCAGCGGGCGTCCTCGGTCCGGTCGGTGGGCCGGTGCCGGCGGTGTCGGCCCGCGCGGTCGTGACCGGCGGGCTCGCGATGACGACGTCCACCACCCCCGACGGCACGGTGCGCACCCAAGTGGCCCGGCGCACCGTCGACGGACGATGGGTGTGGGTGCGCGACGGTTCGCGACTGCGCGACGTCGAGGCCTGCCTCCCCGCGCCGTCGGGCGACCTGGCGGTGGCGTAGTTTCGCTCTGTGACCGATGCACCCCCTGGCCCTGAGGCTCCCGCCCCGGCCGCTCGTCGGTCCCACTTCGTCGACCTGACGCCGCTGCGGGTCAGCCCGCCCTTCGCCCGGCTCTGGTTCGGCAACACGCTTGCCGGCATCGGCACCTTCGTCACCAACACCGCGGTCGGTCTGCACATCTACGACCTGACGCGCTCGACCTTCATGGTCTCGCTCGTCGCGTGGTTCTCCCTGCTGCCGATGATCCTCGCGGGGCTCTACGGCGGCGCCATCGCCGACCGCTTCGACCGGCGCGCGGTGGCCCTGTCCGCCTCGACGGTGGCCTGGGCCTCGACCGTGGTCCTCGCGACGATCGTCTGGCTCGGCGCCGAGCAGGTCTGGATGTTCTACGTCATCACCACGGTCAACGCCGTGGCCGCGACGATCGCCTCGGCCACGCGACAGGCGATCACGCCGCGCCTGCTGCCCAAGGAGCAGCTGCCCAAGGCGGCGGCGCTGCTCGGCATCTCGGCGGGGATCATGGTGACGGTCGGACCGGGGATCGCCGGCGTCCTCGTCGCGCGGGCCGGCTACGCGTGGACCTACACCGTCGACGTCATCCTCTTCTTCGCCGGCTTCTTCGGGCTCTGGACCCTGCCGCGCATCCGGCCCGAGGGGGAGCGGCCGACCACGGGTGGATTCCGCTCGGTCGTCGACGGGCTCGCGCACCTGCGTCGCGCGCCGAACGTCCGGATGAGCTTCATCGTCGACATCATCGCGATGACGTTCGGCCAGCCGATGGTGCTCTTCCCCGCCGTCGGCGCGATCGTCATCGGGGGCGGGTCGGTCACGGCCGGCATCCTGCTCGCGTCGTTCGCCGTCGGCGGCATCCTCTCGAGCCTCGGGTCCGGTCGGGTGACCGGCCTGCGCTGGCAGGGCCTTGCGATCCGCAACGCGATCGTCTCCTACGGCCTCGCGATCCTCGGCTTCGGCATCGTCCTCGCCGTGACCGAGCTCGGCGGGCACGCGGTGCAGTCGATGGACTTCGGTGACGCCAACCGGTGGGCGCTCGCGCTCGCGGCCCTGTGCCTCGCCGTGGCCGGAGGGTCCGACAACATCAGCGCGATCTTCCGCCAGTCGATCCTCCAGGCTGCCGTGCCCGACCACCTGCGCGGCCGCACCCAGGGCGTCTTCACGGTGGTCGTCACGGGCGGGCCACGCCTCGGCCAGATGTTCGCCGGGACGCTCGCGACCCTGACGGCGACGTGGGTGCCGTCCGTCGTCGGCGGCGTCCTCGTCGTCGTGCTCGTCATCGTCTCCGTCGCCCGGGTGTCGTCCTTCCGACACTACGACGCCCTCGACCCCCAGCCCTGACCCCCTCGAGTGAGCGCTCAACCCCACTCGAGTGAGCGCTCAACCCCACTCGAGTGAGCGCTCAGTCCCACTCGAGTGAGCGCTCAGTCCCACTCGAGTGAGCGCTCAGTCCCACAAGGGCGTGACCGGAATCAGTGCCCGCTCACTCGACTGTGACCAGGCGCTCACTCGACTGTGACCGGGCGCTCACTCGACTGTGACCGAGCGCTCACTCGACTGTGACCGGGCGCTCACTCGACTGTGACCGGGCGCTCACTCGACGTGTCTGGGGCGGGAGATCGGGCCGGGTGGGCGGGGGTGATGACGCGCTTGCCCGCGCGCGGAGAGCCCGCCCGGGCGTCAGGCGTCGGGGTAGCCGGTGGGGTTGGCGCTCTGCCAGCGCCACTGGTCGACGCACATGTCCTCGATGGTGCGCTGCGCTCGCCAGCCGAGCTCGGCGTGCGCGCGCGACGGGTCGGCGAACGACTCGGGCAGGTCACCGGCACGGCGTCCGACGACCTCGTAGGGCAGCTCGCGCCCCACGGCCATCTCGAAGGCGTGCAGCACCTCGAGGACGCTCGTGCCGTGGCCGGTGCCGAGGTTCCACGTCGAGACCGGCTCGTCGACCTGGCCCAGCTTGGTCAGCGCCGCGAGGTGGCCGGCGGCGAGGTCCTCGACGTGGATGTAGTCGCGCAGCGGCGTGCCGTCGGGGGTCGGGTAGTCGTCGCCGAAGACGAGCAGCTTGTCGCGCCGGCCGACGGCGACCTGGGCGATGAACGGCATGAGGTTGTTGGGGATGCCCTGCGGGTCCTCGCCGATGGTGCCGCTCGCGTGCGCGCCGACCGGGTTGAAGTAGCGCAGCAGGGCGATCCGCAGCTCCGGGTCGGCGGCGGCGACGTCGCGCAGGATCTGTTCGATCATGACCTTGGTCCAGCCGTACGGGTTGGTCGCCGCCGTCGACATGTCCTCGGTGAGCGGCGGGCTGTTGTGGCCGTAGACGGTGGCCGAGCTGCTGAAGACGAGCTTCGTGACGCCGTGTCGCCGCATCGCGCGCACGAGCGAGAAGGTCGAGACGAGGTTGTTCTCGTAGTACTCGAGCGGCAGCTCGACGCTCTCGCCGACGGCCTTGAGCCCGGCGAAGTGGATGACCGCGTCGATCTTCTCGTTGGCGAAGAGGTGCTCGGTCTTGTCGTGGTCGCGCAGGTCGAACGACCGCACGTCGAGGTGGGTGCCGGTCAGGGCCTCGAGACGGTTGACGACCGTCGGCTTGCTGTTGCCGAAGTTGTCGACGATGAGCACCTCGTGCCCCGCCGCGACGAGCTGGACCACCGTGTGCGAGCCGATGTAGCCGGCTCCGCCGCTGACGAGTACGCGCATAACGCCACCCTATCGAGGGCGGCCCCCCGCGTCGGCAGGCCCTCAGACGAGCGTGAGCTCGGCGATCGCGCCGAGGTAGAGCGCGAGCGGCGTGGCGATGAGCACGGCCGACACGGCATACATCGTCGCCGCGACGGCGGGGATCGGGAGGCCGGCGATCCGCTCGGCGTCGAGGAGCCCGATGCGCGCGGTCGCGACGCGTGTGCTGTCGGCCATCGCCATGGCTCCGGCCGGCTTGGGCCCGCCGGCCATGGCGACGATGGCGCGCCCGGTGCTGACGGCCCCGGCGTGACGGACCGCGGCGCGGTCAGCGAGCACCTCGATGAGCAGGTGCACCTCGCGCAGGGCGTCGTCGCTGCGCAGGAAGCCGGGCATCGCCTCGTGGACGACGGTGAAGAACTCCATGACGAGGTCGTGCCGGGCGCCGAGGTGGGCCCGCTCGTGGGCGAGGACCGCCGACAGCTCGTCCGGGCCGAGCCGGTCGAGGGTGCCCTGGGTCAGGACGACGCGCCGACGGACGCCCGGGACGCAGTAGGCGGTCGGGGTCGTGTGCTCGAGGACGCGCATGTGCCGGTCGGCGCCCTCACCGGGCACGCCGAGCAGGTCGACGAGATCCCGGTGGCGCCGGCGGGCGGTCCGCAGGTTGCGCCCGACCCGGTCGGCCGAGAGGAGGAGCCGCACGGCGACGACCCCGCTGAGCGCGGCGGACACGGCGAGCGTCACCCAGTGCTCGGAGAGGCGCACCTGCCTCCCGACGAGGAGCGGGATCGCGGCCGGTGCCGCGAGCAGCGCGGCGAGCACGGCGGCGACGGCGGTGGACTGCCACAGCACGAGCGCGGCCCGGGGCGCGCGACGCAGGGACGTCGCCCGGGCCAGGGCGCGCGGCACCGGCCACGCGAGCAGGACCGCGAGGACGACGAGGGCCGCGACGACGAGCACGGTCAGGTGGTGCGGCGGGCCGCGGAGGGGGTCATCGCCCGGTCAGCGCTTCGCGTCGTCGGGGCGCCGCGCCTCGAGCTCGGCGAGGGCGGCCTTGAGCTCGTCGATCTCCTCCGGGGTGGACTCGTCGAGGAAGTGGAGCAGCGCGGTGCGTCGCTTGTCGCCGGCGAGCTCGCCGAGCGTGTGGTGCAGCGACTCCGACGTCAGCTCGGCACGGGTCGACGCGGCGGTGTAGCGCCAGGCGCGGCCGTCGCGCTCCCGGTGGACGAGGTCCTTCTTCGCCATCCGGTCGAGGACGGTCATGAGCGTCGTGTAGGCGAGCCCGCGCTCGACACCGATCGCGTCGTGGACCTCCCGGACGGTCCGCCCCTCGGGGTGGGCGTCCGCGGTGGTCCAGAGCTCCTCGATGACGGCGCGCTCGAGGTCGCCGAGACGGTTGCGGGGTGTGCTGGGCATGGCGTTCCAATCTACCGACGGGGCGGGTCGGCTTCGTGCGTGCGGTCGCCCGAGTGGGGGACCGGGTCTGCGGTGGTCCGGGACATCGTCCCCGACGGGGGGCGGCGCACCTCGAGGACACGGTCGAACAGGTCGGCCCCGTCGTCGCGGTGGGTCACCATGATGATCGTCTGCGCGGACGCGGTGCCCGCCACCCCTGTCGTACCCGGTGCGCTCCCGAGTCGCGTCAGGTCCTCGACGACGGCGCGGGCCGTGGGCGGGTCGAGGTGGGCGACCGGCTCGTCGAGGAGCACGACGGGGCGGCCGCTCACGTGGGCGCGGGCGATGCCGAGGCGGGCGCGCTCGCCGCCGGAGAGCCCGCGTCCGGTGGACCCGAGCGTCGTGTCGAGGCCGTCGGGCAGGCTCTCGAGGAGGGTCGTGAGGCCGGCCGCCCGGAGGGCGCGCTCGACGTCGGCGTCGTCCGCCTCGGGCCGGGCCAGCGTCAGGTTGTTGCGCAGGCTCGTCGCGAAGACGTGGGTCTCGTCGTCGACGACGGCGATACGCGCCCGGGTCTCCTCGAGCGGCTGGCCGAGCACGTCGGTCCCGCCGAGGCGGTAGGTCCCGCCCGACGGGTCGAGGTGGCGGGCCAGCACGGCCAGCAGCGTCGACTTGCCGCTGCCGTTGGGTCCCGTGACCGCGATGCGACTCCCGGCGGGCACGTCGAGGTCGGTCGAGGCGAGGTCGGTGTGCTCACCCGTCCACGAGGCGGTGAGTGCCCGCGTCGTGACGTCACAGCGTGCGTATGCCGTCTGCCCGGGCCGGGTGCCCGGCGTGTCGTCGGGCGCCTGGCCGGGCTCGGCGGCGGCTGCGAGGCGGGGCTCGTCGGCGACGGCCGGGGTGAGGTCGAGCAGTGCGTCGATGCGGTGCGCGCTGCCGCGGGCTCGGGCCAGGGCGCGCGTGGCGTCGACGAGCGGGGTGATGGCCTCGGAGACGGCGACCGGGGTGAGCACGAGCAGCGCCTTGACCGGGGTCGAGACGGCGAGGCCCTGGGCGATGACGGCGGTCGCGGCCACCGCAGCCCCGACGACGACGAGGAAGAGCGCGGCCGCCGCGGCCCGGCCGAGACTGATGCGTCGGGTGGCCCGGTCGAGCGAGGCGTGGGCCTCGTCGAGCCAGCCGAGCGCCGTCGCCCAGCCCCCGACGGCGCGCAGCTCGCCCGACTGGCTCGCCATGAGCTCGCTGACGCGGGTCACCTCGGCGCGGGCCGCGAGCAGCTCTGGCAGGGAGCGGGACTCGAGGTGCGCCGCGAGCGTGCTGATGAGGCACACGGCCACGCCGAGCGCGAGCATGACGAGGCCGACGGGCCGGGACAGCACGAGGGTGAGGGCGATGGCGATGCCGCCCGCGACGGCCGTCGAGATGACCGGCACGGTGACTCGCACCTGCGCGTCCACGACGTCGGTGAGGTCGTCGACGACCCCGGTCAGCACGTCGGATCGGCGGCGTCGCCCGAGCCGGGCAGGCGTGAGCGGCACGAGCGCCTCGTAGGCGGAGGTCCTCCGCTCGGCGAGCATCTCGAGCGCGGCGTCGTGGCTCGTCAGCCGCTCCCAGTAGCGGAAGACGGGTCGCGCCATGCCGAAGGCGCGGACGGCGACGATCGCGGTGAGCAGGGTGAGGATGACGGGCTGCTGTGACGCCCGGACGATGAGCCACCCCGAGGTCGCGGTGAGGGCCATGCCTGACGCCGTGGCGATCCCGCCGAGCAGACCGCCGCGAACCGTGCCCGCCGAGGGCCACCAAACGCGTCGGGTCGGGACGGCGCTCATCGGTCGCCCTCCTCTCCAGCGGTTCGAGGTGCTGCCGACGGCGACGTCGCCTCCCGGACCACCTCGACCGGGGAGGCGTTCGTGGCGGCGAGGACGACGTGGTGCTCGGCGTGCGCGAGCAGCTCGTCGCGGTGCGTGACGGCGACGACGACGCGACGCTCGGCGAGCTCGGCGACGAGGGCGGCGACGTGCTCGGCACCCTCCGGGTCGAGGTGCGCGGTCGGTTCGTCGAGGAGCAGCAGGGTCTCGGGGGCGAGCCAGGCGCGGGCCAGGGCCAGCCGTTGACGCTGTCCGGCGGACAGGCCGAAGCCGTCGTCGCCGAGGTCGGCGGACAGCCCACCGGGGAGCGCCGCGACGACCCCGTCGACACCGACGGCGCGCAGCGCCTCCCAGAGCTGGTCGTCGGTGGCCGGGTGGCCGATCGTCAGCGCCTGGCGCACCGACCCGGTCGAGAGGAAGGGCCGCTGCGTCACGTAGTGCGACGGAGGAGCCTCGACGGTTCCGGTGCTGGCTCGGCGCAGACCGGCGAGGAGGTCGAGCAACGTCGACTTGCCGACGCCGGACGGCCCGGTCACGACCGTGAGGCCGGGACCCGCCACGAGGTCGAGGTCACGGACCACGGGAGCCGGCGACCCGGCATACGCGTAGGTGAGGCCGGCGACCCGCACCTCCCCGACCCGCCCGCTCTCCGGCGCCACCCCACCGAACGCAGCGTTCGGCGCGGGGGTCGCGGGGGACTGTGGCGCCGCCGGGGTGGGGGTGGGGTCGAGCTGGGCGAGGATCGCGTCGAGGGCGACGGCACCGTCGGCGGCGGCGTGATACTCCGCGCCGACCCGGCGCACCGGCCAGTACGCCTCGGGCGCCAGGAGGATCGCGACGAGCCCCGCCCCGAGCGCCATCGAGCCGTGCGAGAGGCGCAGGCCCACGGTGACGGCGACGATGGCGACGGAGATCGTCGCGAGCAGCTCGAGCGCGGCGGACGACAGGAACGCGATGCGCAGGGTCTCCATGGTGGCGCGCCGGTGCCGGTCGCTGACCTCGCGCACCGTCGTGGCCTGGCGGTGGGCCCGGCCGTACGTGACGAGCGTCGGCAGGCCGCGGACGACGTCGAGGAAGTGGCCCGAGAGCGAGGCGAGCGCCGCCCAGCGGCGTTCCGTCGACTCGGCCGTGGCCTTGCCGATGAGCGCTGCGAAGACCGGCAGGAGCGGAAGCGTCAGCGCGACGACGAGCGCACTCGGCCAGTCGACGACGACGAGCGTCGCGATGGCGAGCACCGGCACGACGGCCGCGGTGACGAGCGTCGGGAGGAAGCGGGCGGCGTACGGCTCGACGGCCGCCGCCCCCGAGGTCGCGAGCGAGACGGCTGGGCCCGGCTCGAGCCGCGCGTCGGCGTCCACGGTGCCCCACCGGCGCAGCAGCGCCGCCCGCAGCGCCGACGAGACGGAGACCCCCGCCCAGGCGGCCACCCGCTCCGTCGTCGCGGCGAGGACGGCCCGCACGACGAAGAGCCCGAGCAGCCAGACGAGCGGAGACGTGAGGTCGGTCCCCTCGACGACCGCGACGACGACTGCCGACAGCGCGAAGGCGGTGGCGATCGTCGTGGCACCGCTCGCGATGCCGGTCGCGGCGAGGACGGCCACGGGCCTCCGGGCGGCAGGGACCGCCCGGAGGAGTCGTGGGTCGAAGGGCTTCACGGAGTAGGTGCTCTCTCGTCGGTTCGGACGGATGGGTCGTCTGGCTGGACGGTCAGCGGGAGACCGGCTCGAGCGGTGCGTCCTCGGGAATGTGATTGACCGTCAAGCGCTTCCGGAACACCCAGTACGTCCAGCCCTGGTACATCAGCACGATCGGGGTGAAGATCAGGGCGACGATCGTCATGACCTTGAGCGTGTAGTCGGTGCTCGAGGCGTTGGCGATGGTGAGGTTCCAGTCCGGGTTGGTCGAGCTGGGCATGACGTTCGGGAAGAGCACGAGGAAGTACGTCGCGACCGCCATGGCGATGGTGACGGCCGTGCCGATGAAGGCCCACCCCTCACGCCCGACCCGGTTGGCCGCGAGGGCCCCGAGCAGGGCGGCCGCCGCGACGACCGTGGTGACCCACGAGGCGAGCTTGCCGTCGCCGAGGCCGATCCAGAGGAGCAGGGCCACGGCGAGCACCGCGGCGACGATGCCGACGCGCCCGGCGATCTGCCGAGCCTCGTGGCGGATCTTCCCGTCGGTCTTGAGCGCCACGAAGATCGCGCCGTGCGTGAGGAAGAGCGCGACGAAGACGAGCCCACCGAGGAGGCCGGCCGGGTTGAGCAGCGAGAAGAGGTTGCCGGTGAACTCCTTGTTCGCGTCGATCGGTACGCCGCGCACGATGTTCGTCAGTGCGACACCCCAGAGGAGCGCAGGCACGAGCGAGCCCCAGAAGATCGCCTGGTCCCAGCGGGCCTTCCACCTCGCCTCGGGCCGCTTGTGGCGGTACTCGAATCCGAGGTTGCGCACGATGAGCGCGACGAGGATGAGCAGCAGCGGTAGGTAGAAACCGCTGAACAGCGTTGCGTACCAGTGCGGGAAGGCCGCGAAGGTGGCGCCACCGGCGGTGAGCACCCACACCTCGTTGCCGTCCCAGACGGGCCCGATGGTGTTGAGCAGGACACGGCGGCGCTTCTCGGCGTCCGCGTCGTCGGACGCGTAGCGCTTGCCGCCGAGGACCGGCAACAGCATGCCGACGCCGAAGTCGAAGCCCTCGAGGACGAGGTAGCCCGTCCAGAGCACGCCGAGGACGATGAACCAGAAGGTGGCGAGATCCATTGCAGCTCAGCCCTTCTCAGTAGGCGAAGACGAGGGGTGCGTCCTCGTCCCGGTCGGCGGGGTCCTGGGGCTCCTCGAAGGGCTCGGCCCCCTTGCGGACGTAGTGCAGGAAGAGCTTGATCTCGACGACGGCGAGGGCGCCGTAGAGGAGCGTGAAGACGACCATCGACGTGATGACCTCGCCCATCGAGACGCTCGGCGAGACGCCGTTGGCGGTCGTCATGAGGCCGAAGACGAGCCAGGGCTGGCGGCCGACCTCGGTGAAGATCCAGCCGAAGCTGTTGGCGAAGACGGGAAGGAGCGGAGCGGCCACGGCGGCATACGCGAGCCATCTGGCGGTCGGGGTGCGCCCCTTGCGCGTCAGCCACAGCACGGCGATCGCGATGAGCGCCGTGGCGATCCCGAGCCCGATCATGAGACGGAACGTCCAGTAGGTGGTCGGGATGTTGGGGACGAAGGCGGTCGCGACGTCGGCCACCCGGGGGTTGCCGCTCGCGCCGTAGGTCTTGGCGTACTCGGCCTTGAGGTCGTTGATCCCCCGGACCGCGCCCTGGAAGTTGCCCGTCGCGAGGAAGCTGAGCAGGCCGGGGATCTCGATGATCGCGTTGGCGTGCGACCCGTCGAGCGAGCCGACCGTCAGCACCGAGAAGGGGGCGCCCTCGCCCGCGGGAACGGGCTCGTAGAGCGCCTCGGCGGCCGCCATCTTCATCGGCTGCACCTCGGTCATGATCTTGCCCTGGACGTCGCCGGTGATCGTGACGCCGACCGCGGCGACGAGCGTCAGGACCGCGCCGATGCGCGTGGCCGTGCGGTACATCGGCGCGTCGGTGCGGGCCACGTCCTGCGCGTCGTCCGCGGCCGCCTTGGCCTCACGGCGCATGAGCCAGAGCGAGACGCCCATGACGACGCCGGCGCCGGCCATGTAGGCGGCGAAGATGACGTGCGGGAAGGTGACGAGCTGGACCTTGTTGGTCAGCACCGCGAAGAAGTCGGTCAGCTCGGCGCGGCCGCTGGCGGCGTTGTAGGTGTAGCCGACCGGGTGCTGCATGAAGGAGTTGGCGGCGAGGATGAAGTACGCCGACAGCACCGTGCCGATGTGCACGAGCCACATGGTCGTGGCGTGCAGCTTCTCCGGGAGCCGGCCCCAGCCGAAGATCCACAGCCCGAGGAAGGTCGACTCGAGGAAGAAGGCGAGGAGGGCCTCGATGGCGAGCGGGGCGCCGAAGATGTCACCGACGAAGCGGGAGTAGTCGCTCCAGTTCATCCCGAACTGGAACTCCTGCACGATGCCGGTGACGAGTCCGAGCGCGAAGTTGATGAGGAAGAGCTTGCCGAAGAACTTCGCCAGCCTCATCCACTGCGGGTTGTGCGTGCGCACCCAGGCGGTGTGGAAGACGGCGACGATGAGGGACATGCCGATCGTGATCGGCACGAAGAGGAAGTGGTACACGGTGGTGATGGCGAACTGCCACCGTGCCAGGTCCGTTGCATCCATGGGGGCTCCGCGAGGTCGCGCCAGAACTACATGACGTAGTAGATGCTAGCGGGTGCGATCGTCGACGTCGTCCGGCCTGTCGAGGGATGGACGTGACCCCGCTCACCCCGACCCGCGCCTGCCGCTTGACGCGCTTTGTATCAATGAGTTAAATGATTGCGACAAAGACCGATGAAGGGGAACGGCATGGATGCTCGCGTGATCACGTGGTACCTCGGACCGGTGGTGCTGCTGGCGCTGGTCGTCAACCTCGCGCGGTGGCTCGGCGCGCGCCGGCTCGACGCCTTCGCCGCGCGGGCCCGTCGCCGGGCCGCCCTGGGGTCCGTCGTGGGCGCACTCCTCGCGTATGCCGTCGCCCAGGCGGGCGTCGACGGGGCCGCCGCGTCGCCGTCGGGGGAGGGCGCCACGGCCCACCCGGCCGTGCCGGCGCTGGCCGCCGTGGCGGGCATCCTCGTGGCGGCAGTGGCCGAGCGCTGGGCGCCCCGCCGGTCGACACCCGGCCCTCGTCGCGAGGCCGCCCTCGACATCCGCCGCGGCACCGAGTCGGTGCGCCTGACGGGCTATGTCGTCGCGGGGCTCGTACTCTGTGCCGTGGGCCTGCTCGTCGGGTGGCTGACGTCGGCGCCCGGTGGCCGACTCGGCATGCGTGAGTGGGAGGGCGTCGTCGTCACGACGACGAGCGCCTACCCCGGCCGCGACTACACGCTGGGCACGATCGGTGCCCTCGTGCTGCTCGTGGTCGCCACGTGGCTCGCCCTGCGCGTCGCCGACGCCCGTCCGGCGTACGTCGACGACCCCGACCTCGACCGGGCCCTGCGGCTCGGGGCGCGCGTGCGAGTCCTGCGGTGGTCGGCCGCCGGGTCCCTCGTGACGGCGGCCGGACTCTGCCTCACCATCGGTCCGCAGCTCAACGACGTGACCCAGCGGCTGCGCGGCGCCGTGAGCGGCGCGGACCTCCCGCCGGCGCCCGTCGCGCCCACCGACTGGACCCAGGACGTCGCCTTCGCGCTGACGTTCCTCGGTTTCGTCGCCCTGGTCGTCGCGCTCTTCTGCCTGCTGTGGGACGCCCCCGCCGTTCCGAGCTCGCGTGCGGCGAAGCAGCCTGCGGCGTCGACGGTCTCGTCGTCAGGGGGTGGGTCTCGATGAGCGACGACCTGCGCATCGTCGTCGACCTCGAGGTCGCAGAGCCCCCCTTCGAACAGGTCCGTGCCCAGCTGGCCGGCCTCATCGCGACGGGCCGGCTGCTGCCGGGCGACCGCCTCCCGACCGTGCGGGCCCTCGCCGCAGACCTCGGGCTGGCCGCCAACACCGTGGCGCGCGCCTTCAAGGAGCTCGAGGCGGCCGGACTCGTCGAGACGCGGCGTCGGGCCGGCACCGTCGTCGCCTCCGGGGAGCACACGGCCGACGTCGCGGTCATGGCGCTCGCGGCGAAGTTCGCGGCAGCAGCCCGCGACGCGGGGCTCGACGCCGCAGCAGCGGTCGACCTCGTCAGGGCCGCGCTCAAGGCACAGACCGGCTGAGCGGTCGTATGCCGGGTCGCTCGGTCAGGCGTGCCGCGCGGGCTGGGTGCCGAGCGGGCTCTGGGCGTCCTTGGTCGAGAGCTGGACCGGGCGGCGCAGCGGGTGCAGCAGGCGGGCCGCCGTGATCCGGTGCGAGCGGTCGCGCGGGACGGGACGTGCTCCGGCCGGCGCCGGCACGGGGGCCGGTCGGGTGGACTGCACGGCCCAGGCTCCGGCCATGCGTGCGGCCTGTGGAGGGATGCCCATGACGTTCTCCTCGTGTCGTCCGGCTCGACGGAGTCCGCGAGCCTCGACGATCAGAGGGGCGGCACGCCGTCGTGATACGTCCGGCCGCCTCGGCCGGTGGGGCGCGAGGTAGCGTCTGCGTCATCTGCAGGGAGATGGACGGGGGATATCGATGAGTGGGTCGCGAACACCTCTGGGGCGCGGCGTGACCGGACGCTCCGCCGGGCACGGGCGTGCGGTGACGGTTGCCGCCCTCGTCGCCCTTGTCGGCGTGGCGACCGCGGCGTGCACGGGCGGAGGTGCCCCGACCCCGCCGCCCACGGTGCAGGCGCCGTCGATGACGACGCTTCCCGAGGGTGGCGGCACGGTGACGGTAGACCGGCTCGAGCCCCCGGTGTCGTCCCCTGCCGATGTGACCCGCCTGCTCGTCGACCACGCCGAAGGCATCTTCTGGAGTGGTTCGGCAGAGCCCGGGACGGCTTTTCCCACCCGTGTCGGTCAGCGCTACCAGCTGACGGGCCGATGTCTGCCGGCCACCACCGGAGGAACGCTCGTCGTCGACGTGCTCGGTCCCGGGAAGGGCGGCGCCGCTGGTGCCCCGTCGCAGCCGATGTCGGGTGCGCGCGTCGCCACGATCACCGTGCCGTGCGACGGGACCGAGTCGCGTCTCGACCTCCGGAACCTGCCATCCGGGTCGGGCGAGCTCATGGTCACCGAGGCCACGACCCAGGTCGCCACGGGCTGGGTCGTGCTGACTCGGGGGTCCTGACGCCGTGCACCTGAGCGCCCGCCGGAGCGGGTGACCGCCGGTCAGTCGACGAGGTCGACGTCCCAGCGTTCGTCGTCGCGCAGGCCCGGTGTCGTCCACGTCGGGTCCGGTCGCCACCGCGTCCACTCGTCGGCGAACGGCCAGTCGCCGGCGGCGAACGAGGCCCGCCCGTGCTCGCCGTTGAGGCGGATCGCGGCCGCCTGCTCGGCGGAGGTGCGGCCCTGCTCGACCGCGGCCTCGAGCTCGTCGGCGTCCTTGACGTTGACCGTGCCGTCCGCCTCGATCCAGAGGTCGAGCACGTGGTCGCCGGTGAAGGTGTCGTGGCCCGCGCGGCGGTGGGCCGTCTCGAGGTTGACGTACCAGCCGCCGAACTCCCAGCGGTCGTGTGCCGCCGGGTCGCCCGGGTCCCCCGGGTCCGTCGAGGCGCCGTCGTCCACGTCCCAGAAGAGCCAGACCGACCACGGGAGCCCGGCCGGGGCGATCCTGAGGATGCCGGCACCGCGCCACCGCGTGCGCGCCTGCACGCGCTGGGCGTCCCGGAGGAAGCGCTCGGCCATCGGCACGTCGCGCAGGTCCGAGCCGTCGGCATACCGCTTCGTCAGGTGCACGGTGCCGGGTGCGAGCCAGGCCACGAGACCGCGCTCGTCGTCGCGGACGACCCGCATGGGAGACGCCGTCTCGGGACGGCCCGGCTCCCACGCGTGGTCGCGGTAGCGCCACATGACGACCTCGCCGGGGTCGAGGAAGGGGGCGACGCCGAGCGGGCGCGCACCCTCGGGCACCGACACGGCATACGGCTCGAGCACGGGTCCGGGGCGGGGCGCGCTCATCCCTTGGGCCGCTCGTCGACGATCCGGCGCGCCTTGCCGATCGAGCGCTCGATCGACCCGGGTTCGCGCATCTCGACCCGGCACGTCGTGCCGATGCGGGCCTTGATCGTCGCCTCGAGCGTGCGGGCGATCTGCTCGGCGGCACCCTGCTCGAGCCGCGAGAGCGGCTCGACGAGCACGGTCAGCTCGACCATCCGGCCGGGCTGCGTCAGGACGCACTGGAAGTAGGGCGACAGTCGCGGCTCTGCGAGCACGTGCTCCTCGATCTGCGTCGGGAAGACGTTGACGCCGCGGACGATCATCATGTCGTCGGTTCGCCCGGTGACCTTCTCCATCCTCCGCATCGACGGGACCGCGGTGCCCGGCAGCAGCCGCGTCAGGTCGCGGGTGCGGTAGCGGATGACAGGCATCGCCTGCTTCGTCAGCGACGTGAAGACGAGCTCGCCGAGCTCGCCGTCGGGCAGCACCTCCTCGGTGATCGGGTCGATGACCTCGGGGTAGAAGTGGTCCTCCCAGATGTGCAGGCCGTCCTTCGTCGTCGCGGCCTCCTGGGCGACGCCGGGCCCCATGACCTCCGAGAGGCCGTAGATGTCGACGGCGTCCATGCCGGTGCGCCGCTCGATCTCCCGGCGCATCGACTCGGTCCACGGCTCGGCGCCGAAGATCCCGACCTCCAGGCTCGTCGTCGCCGGGTCGACGCCCTCGCGCTCCATCTCGTCGAGCAGGCTGAGGAAGTAGCTGGGCGTCACCATGATGACGCGCGGCTGGAAGTCGCGGATGAGCTGCACCTGCCGCTCGGTCATCCCGCCGCTCACCGGCACGACCGTCGCGCCGAGCCGCTCGACGCCGTAGTGCGCGCCGAGGCCGCCGGTGAAGAGCCCGTAGCCGTAGGCGACGTGGATGACGTCGCCCGGGTGACCGCCGGCGAGCCGGATCGAGCGGGCCATGAGGTCGGCCCACGTGTCGATGTCGGCCTTCGTGTAGCCCACCACGGTCGGGCGGCCCGTGGTGCCCGAGCTCGCGTGCACGCGGACGACCTGCTCGCGTGGCACGGCGAACATCCCGAAGGGGTAGTTGGCGCGCAGGTCCGCCTTGGTCGTGAACGGCATACGGCTCACGTCGTCGAGCGTTCGCAGGTCGTCAGGGTGGAAACCCTTGGCCTCGAAGGCCGCTCGGTAGTGCGGGACGTTGTCGTATGCCGTCCGCACGGTCCGTTGGAGCCGCTCGAGCTGGGTGCCCCGCAGCTCGTCGACCCCGACCGTGGGGATCTCGTGGTCCGGCAGGCTCGGGCGGCTCTCGGGTGACTCCGTCGTCATGCGCCCATTGTGCCCACACCGCCGGGACGGGGCCCCTCGCCCCGACGACGTCGAGGTGGGCACCCTCTGGGGAGAGTGCCCACCTCGACGTGTGCGGCGACCGTCAGGCGTCCGGCGTCTCCAGGGACTCCGCGTCGGCGGCGGCCTCGTCGTCCTCGGCGCGCATGCGCTTGAGGAACGACTTCGTCCGCTCGTGCTGCGGGTTGCTGATGACGTCCTTCGGCTTGCCCTGCTCGACGACGACGCCACCGTCCATGAAGACGACGTGGTCGGCGACGTCGCGGGCGAAGCCCATCTCGTGCGTCACGACGATCATTGTCATGCCCTGGTCGGCGAGCTCGCGCATGACGCGGAGGACCTCGCCCACGAGCTCGGGGTCGAGCGCGGACGTCGGCTCGTCGAAGAGCATGAGCTTGGGGTCCATCGCGAGCGCCCGGGCGATGGCGACCCGCTGCTGCTGGCCACCGGAGAGCTGTGCCGGGTAGGCGTTCGGCTTGTCGCCGAGACCGACCTGCTCGAGCAGCTCGAGCGCCCGCGCCCGCGCCTTCGTCTTGCCGACCCGCCGCACCTGGACGGGTGCCTCCATGACGTTCTGGAGAGCCGTCATGTGCGGGAAGAGGTTGAAGCGCTGGAAGACCATCCCGATCTCACGGCGCTGCGTGGCGACCTGCTTGTCCGTGAGGTGGTGCAGCTGCCCACCGTCGTCGCGGAAGCCGACGAGGTCGCCGTCGACCCAGATGCGGCCGCCGTCGATCTCCTCGAGCTGGTTGATGCAGCGCAGGAACGTCGTCTTGCCCGACCCCGAGGGCCCGAGCAGGCAGACGACCTCGCCGCGGTGCACGTCGAGGTCGATGCCCTTGAGCACCTCGTTGCCGTGGAAGCTCTTGAGCACATTGAGCGCGCGGACGAGCGGCCGGTCCTCACCGGTGCGCGATCGGGCGTCGGCCCCCGAGGTTGGCCGGGTGGTCGGCTCGCGGGTGGGCTCGCTGGTGGTGGTGTCTGACATCAGGCGCCTCCTGCCCCGGCCGGACGCGCGAAGCGCTTGTTGGGTGCCCCGGTGCCGAAGCCTCGGCCGAAGCGCTTCTCGAGGAAGTACTGCCCGACCATGAGGACCGACCCGACGAGGAGGTACCACGCCGTGACGGCGACGAACGACGGCATGATCTGCAGGGTCCGGGTGCCGATGGCGCGGGTCTGGTAGAAGAGCTCGGTGATGATCGGGATGGCCGAGAGCAGCGAGGTGTCCTTGACCATGGCGATCGTCTCGTTGCCCGTCGGTGGCACGATGACGCGCATCGCCTGGGGGAGCACGATGCGGCGCATGGACTGGCCACGGTTCATGCCGAGAGCGGCCGCGGCCTCGTTCTGACCCTTGTCGACCGACAGGATGCCGGCACGGGCGATCTCGGCCATGTAGGCCGCTTCCGACAGCCCGAGGCCGATGATGCCCGCCAGCAGGCTGCTCGAGAACTGGTTGACGTCGAGGGTGAAGAACGTGAAGTCGCTCGAGAGCCCCATGAGCGAGGCCAGCTGCTTGCCGAACGGGATGCCAAAGTCGAGGTTGGCGTAGAGGAAGCCGATGCCGCTGCCGATCATCGCGAGGAGCACGAGGCGCGGGATGCCTCGGAAGAACCACGTGTAGACGAACGAGACGCCGCGCAGGACCGGGTTCTGCGACAGGCGCAGGATCGCGATGATGACGCCGCCGACGATGCCGATGGCCATCGAGCCGATGGTGCCGACGATGGTGCCCTTCCAGAGCCCTTCGAGCACCGGCTTCTGGTTCATGATCTCGAGGGCCTTGGAGAAGCCCCACCGCTCGTTCGTGATGAACGAGCTGATCAGCATCGCGACGAGGACGATGATGACGGCGAGCGCCACCCAGCGTCCGGGGTGCCGGACCGGCCGGGCCTCGATGAGGCCCGGCCGGTCGTCGGTGGTCGGTGTGGTCACCGGATCACTCACGGGTTGAGGGCGAAGTCGCTGATCGCGCCGGCCTCGACGGAGAACTTCTTGAGGGCCGCCTCGTAGCTGCCGTCCTTCTGCGTGGCCTTGAGCGCCTCGACGAGCAGGTTGGCGAAGTCCGTCTGGTCCTTCGGCACGACGTAGCCGTAGGGGGCCGAGTCGTAGATGGCGCCGAGGGCCTCGAGCTGGCCGGTCTGCTTGACGGCGTAGAGGCCGACCGGGGAGTCGGCGAGCATGGCGTCGGTCTTGCCGCTGACGACGTCGGCGGTGACCTGGTCCTGACCCTCCTGGACGATCTGGTTGATGGCCGGCTTGCCGGCGTCGGTGCACTTCTTGCTGCGGGCGGTGAGGTCGTCGATCTGCACGGTGCCCTTCTGGACGCCGATGTTGCGGCCGCACGCGTCGTCGAGGTTGACACCCTTGGGGTTGCCCTTGGCGACGACCCACTGGGTGCCGGCCTTGTAGTAGCTCACCATGTTGACCTGCTTCTTGCGGTCCGGGTTGATGGTGAAGCTCGAGACGCCGACGTCGTACTTGCCGCCCGTCACGCCGAGGATGATCGAGTCGAAGCCGGCCGGGACCCACTCGGTCTTGAGGCCGAGCTTGGCGGCCACGGCGTTGAAGACGTCGACGTCGAAGCCCTCGACCGTCTTGCCGTCGCCCGCGAGCATCTCGCTGGGGGCGTACGTCGGGTCCGTGCCGATGACGATCTTGCCCGCCGACTTCAGCTTGGCGGGGACCTTGGCCGCAAGGGCCTGGTCGACGCCACCGCCGGCGGCGGCCGTCCCGGCGGGGGTGTTGCCCGCGCCCGGCGAGCTGGACAGCGAGTCCGACCCACAGGCGGAGAGGGTGAGGCCGGCGGCGACGAAGCCGGTGACGGCGATGAGGGACATGCGACGCATCAAGATGGTCCTTCCGGGGCGAACGCGGTCATTCAGGTGCGGGCGCGACGGTGCGCCGCCTGATTGGCCGATCCTGCCATCTTTCGGTGCCGGTTCCCACGGATGCAGCCGAACCGTTAGCGGGGACACAGGAACGCCCCCGGCGCGGCCGCGCAGAGGCACGTCGAGGGCTCGGTTAACGTCCTCGGCGCCCGCTCGGGTAGTCTTCGTGCCAGTGGCCCGCCCAGTTCTGCCTCGGGCCGCTTCTTCTTGGCCTGGCGGAGTGTCGCCGGCCCCGTCGATTCGCTCTTGCGCCGCGACACCTCACAGCTGAGGCCCCTCGCGCCGGGCAGAACGACCGCATCCACTTTTTGGAGTACCCACCTGTGTCCACTGACACGAACTTCGCCGTTCTCGGCGTGCCCGCCGACCTCGTCACGATCCTCGACGGTCTCGGCATCACCACCCCGACGCCCATCCAGGCGGCGACGCTGCCCGACTCCCTCGCCGGCCGCGACGTCCTCGGCCGTGGCCGCACCGGCTCCGGCAAGACGTACGCCTTCCTGCTGCCGCTGCTGACCCGCCTCTCGCAGTCGCGGCGGAGCCGTCTGGCCCGACGCCCGCGCGCACTCATCCTCGCCCCGACCCGCGAGCTCGTCACGCAGATCGACACCGCGATGGCCCCGCTCGCCAAGGCGCTCGGGCTCAACTCGCAGACGATCTTCGGCGGCGTCGGCCAGAACCCGCAGGTCCAGGGCCTCCGCAACGGCGTCGACGTCATCGTCGCCTGCCCGGGTCGCCTCGAGGACCTCATGCAGCAGGGTCACGTCATCCTCGACAGCGTCGAGGTGACGATCCTCGACGAGGCCGACCACATGGCCGACCTCGGCTTCCTGCCGGGCGTGCGCCGGATCATGGAGAAGACGCCCCGCGACGGCCAGCGTCTCCTCTTCTCGGCGACGCTCGACGGCGCGATCAACGTCATCGTCAACAAGTTCCTCCACCAGCCGGTGACGCACGAGGCCGACTCGGCTCAGTCGCCCGTCTCGACGATGAGCCATCACGTGCTCCACGTCGACAACGGCTCGCACCTGCCGGTCATCCTCGACCTCACGGCTGCCCCCGGCCGCAAGGTCGTCTTCACGCGCACCAAGCACCGGGCCAAGAAGCTCGCCAAGCAGCTCAACGCCTC
This sequence comes from Terracoccus sp. 273MFTsu3.1, assembly GCF_000383675.1. Taxonomy (GTDB): domain Bacteria; phylum Actinomycetota; class Actinomycetes; order Actinomycetales; family Dermatophilaceae; genus Terrabacter. The sequence goes on from NZ_KB911822.1 coordinate 366,069, forward strand.
GGGAGTTCCGGCCGTCGAGCTGCACGGCAACCTCAGCCAGGGTGCCCGCACGCGCAACATGGACGACTTCCACTCGGGCCGGGCGCAGACGCTCGTCGCGACCGACATCGCCGCTCGCGGCATCCACGTCGACGACGTCGCGCTCGTCATCCACGCCGACCCGCCGGTCGAGCACAAGGCCTACCTGCACCGCTCGGGCCGCACCGCCCGCGCCGGCAACGACGGCATCGTCGTCACGATGATGCTCGACGAGCAGGTGCGCGACGTGCGCGACCTGACCCGCAAGGCCGGCATCAAGCCGACGACGACGCGTGTCCAGCTCGGCCACCCGCTCCTGACCGAGCTCGCCCCCGGCGACCGGTCGTATGCCGGCGGCCTCGTCCGCGAGGACGCCCCGGCCCGCTCGGGCTCGAGCTCGAACTCGGCGTCCGGCGGCTCCGGCCGCGGCCGTGGTCGCGGTCGCGGCACCGGCGGTGCCCCGGCCGGTGGCCGTGGCGCCGGCTCCGGTCGCCCGGCAGCCGAGCGTCCGAGCGAGGGTGGACGCGGCCGAGGCCGTGGCGACCAGGGCTCCGACGCGCAGGGCGGCGGCGCCCGCGGTGCCGGCCGCTCCGGCGGCCGTGCTGCCGGCGCCGGTCGTGGTCGCGGAGGTCAGGGCGAGGGCCAGGCCGGAGGCCGCCGTCAGGGCGGCGCTGGCAACGGTGGCGGCTCCGGCCGTCGCGGTGGCTCCTCGACCGTCTACTCGACGAGCAGCGGCGGCAGCGCCGCGGCGTTCTCGGCAGGCACCCGTGCCGGTGGCCGCCGCTCCCGCTGACCCACCCGCGCGTCAACCGTCGAGAGGCCACGAACCGGGCTCGTTGTCCCGGTTCGTGGCCCTTCGACGTCAGGGGCGCTTGAGACTGCGGCTCCGGCCGCGGAACTCGGCGATGATCTGACCGTCCGACTCCCGCCTGACAGTCACGTCCGTGATGCCGCTGCGCCCGAACGCCGAGCGCACGTGGCCCTCGGCGACGAGCACGTCACCGAGACGACCCGGCGCGGTGAAGGAGATGTCGGCCCCCGCTGCCACCGTGAGGCGCCCCCGCGAGTTGCAGGCGAGCGCGAAGCACGAGTCGGCCAGGGTGAAGATGTAGCCGCCGTGGCAGATGGCGTGGCCGTTGACCATGTCGTCGCGGATCGTCATCCGGACGACGGCGTGGTCCTGCTCGACGACGACGGCGTCCATGCCGAGGCGTCGCGAGGCCTCGTCGTCGTCCCACATCTGCCGGGCGAAGGCGACCCCGGCCTCGACGTCCTGGCCGTCCCCGCCACCGGCAGGCAGCTGGGTCTCGCTCACGTGACGCTCCCGTCGGTCAGGGCCGGGCTCGGCCGGTAGCGACCCCCCGGGAAGGCCCGGTCGAGCTCGGCGATCTGCCGGCCGACGACGTCGAAGCCGATCTCGCGACCCCACGCGATGGGCCCCTTCGGGTAGCGCGTGCCGAGCCGCATCGCCGTGTCGACGTCGTCGACGCTCGCCTCACCGCGGGCGACGAGGTCGACGGCCTCGTTGACGAGCATCGCCAGGGTCCGAGCGAGCGGGTCGGTCGCGACCGGTCCACCGACGAGGCGCTCGGCGAGCGCGACGTCGGGCTCGGCATCGGTGACCGAGCCGTCGGCGGCATACGCGTACACCCCCGAGCCCGTCTTGCGGCCGAGGCGGCCGGCCTCGACGAGCCCCTGCTGGAAGGCCGTCGGTGCGTAGCGCTCGTCACGTCCCGTCTGCTCCCACACCGACGTGCCGACGGCGAGGTTGACGTCCTGCCCGATGAAGTCGGTGAGCTCGAGCGGACCCATCGGGAAGCCGCCCTTCTCACGGAGCGCCCAGTCGACCGTCGCCGCGTCGGCGACACCGCTCTCGACGATGCGCTGCGCCTCGCCGTAGAAGGGACGCGCGACGCGGTTGACGATGAAGCCGGGGGTCGAGCTGCACCGCACCGGGGTCTTGCCCCAGGCGTCCATGAGCGCTACGGCGTGCTCGACGAAGGCCCGCGCGGTGCGCCTGCCGTGCACCACCTCGACGAGCCGCATGACAGGGGGCGGGTTGAAGAAGTGGAGCCCGAGCACACGCTCCGGGTCGGCGACCTCCGCGGCGATGGCGTCGATGTCGATGCTCGACGTGTTCGTCGCGAGCACGGTCGTCGGCGGCTGGACGTCGGCGAGGTCGGCGAAGATCCGGCGCTTGAGGTCGAGGTCCTCGGGCACGGCCTCGATGACGAGCCCGCACTCGGGCAGCTCCTCGACCGACGTGGCCGAGGTGATCCGGGCCAGCACCGCAGCGGCGTCCTCGTCGGACAGGCGGCCCTTGTCCACGAGCCGCGCGACGGCGGCGCCGATCCGGTCGACGGCACCCGCCGCGGCGCCCGGCATAGAGTCCACGAGGGTGACCGCGTGGCCCGCGGTGGCCGCGACCTGGGCGATGCCGGCCCCCATGGCCCCAGCCCCGATGACGCCGACGGGTCCGAAGGCGGACTGGTCGGGATGGTCCGTGCTGGCCTCGGTGGTGTCCGTGTCCATGCCCGCCATCCTGCCGCGTGGGCCGCTCCGGGTGCGCGGCGGGCGCCCGCGGACCGTCCGTGACGGCATACGGCCGAGGTCCCGAGCGGGGCTAGCATCGACCCGTGACTGCACCGGCAACGACGCCCACCCACCCCCTGCTCGACGCGCACGCGGGAGTCCTCGACGAGATCCGTCAGGCCCTGGCGAGCCGCAGCTGGTACTCCCGCTACCCCGAGTCGCCCAGCCCGCGCGTGTACGGCGAGACCGCCGCGGCCGACGGGCTCACCGCGCACGAGGCCCACCTGGACGGGCCGTATGCCGCGCTGTCGAGCCAGCCGACCGACGGCACCCTCGTGGGCAGCGAGGTCTCGCCCTACGGGCCGACGCTCGCGGTCACCTACCCGGCGCTCGACGTCGACGCCGGGCTCGCGGCGGCACGGGCGGCGATGCCGGCCTGGCGCGACGCGGGACCGCAGGTGCGGGCCGCGGTGTGCGTCGAGATCGTCGACCGCATCAACAAGCGCAGCTTCGAGATCGCCAACGCCGTCATGCACACGTCGGGGCAGCCCTTCGTCATGTCGTTCCAGGCCGGAGGCCCGCACGCCCAGGACCGGGCGATCGAGGCGATCGCGGCCGGGCTCGTCGAGCAGGAGCGCGTGCCCGCGTCCGTCGTGTGGGAGAAGCCTGGCCGGGACCGCGAGGGCAACCCCGCGCCGACGCGGATGCAGAAGGACTACCGCCTCGTGCCCCGCGGGGTCGCGCTCGTCATCGGGTGCAACACCTTCCCGACGTGGAACGCCTACCCCGGCATCTTCGCCTCGCTCGTCACCGGCAACCCGGTCGTCGTCAAGCCGCACCCCCGCGCCGTGCTGCCGCTCGCGATCTCGGTCGAGGTGGCGCGCGAGGTGCTCGAGGAGGCGGGCTTCGATGCCGCCCTCGTGCAGCTCGCGGCCGAGGCCGACGGGCAGGGGCTCGCCAAGACCCTCGCCGAGCGCGACGAGGTCGCGATCATCGACTACACGGGAGGCCCGACCTTCGGGGCCTGGCTCGAGGAGTCCGCGGCCGCGCACGGCAAGCTCGTCTACACCGAGAAGGCCGGTCTCAACTCGATCGTCGTCGACTCGACCGACGACCTGCGCGGGACGCTCGGCAACCTCGCCTTCAGCCTCACGCTCTACTCGGGCCAGATGTGCACGGCGCCGCAGAACCTCTACGTCCCCGAGGGGGGCATCGACACCGACGAGGGGCACCTGTCCTTCGACGAGTTCGGCGAGCGCCTCGCCGGAGCCGTCGGTCGCCTCATCGGTGACGACGCCAAGGCCGTCGAGCTGCTCGGGGCCACGGTCAACGACCAGGTCCGCTCCAACGCCGACTCTCTTGCCTCGATCGCCGAGGACGCCGGCGGGCGCGTCGTGCTCGACTCGCGTCGCGTCGCGCACCCGACGTGGGCCGATGCCGTCGTGCGCGCCCCGGGTCTCGTCGCCGTCGACGTCGCCCGCGAGGACGTCTACACCCAGGAGTGCTTCGGTCCCGTCGGCTTCCTCATCCGGACGGCCTCGACGGAGCAGTCGCTCGCGCAGCTCGCCGACACGGTGCGCGAGCACGGCGCGATGACCGCGGCCGTCTACTCGACGAGCGACACGGTGCTCGACGCGGCGCGTGACGCGGCGGCCGAGGGCGGGGTCGCGCTGTCCGAGAACCTGACCGGGCAGATCTTCGTCAACCAGACGGCGGCCTTCTCCGACTTCCACGGCACCGGCGCCAACCCGGCCGCGAACGCTGCCTACACCGACGCCGCCTTCGTCGCGAACCGCTTCCGCGTCATCACGTCGCGCCGACACGTCTGAGCTGCCGGTGGTCCTCGCTCCAGCTCAGCTCGACCGGGCGACCTTGCAGCGCAAGGTGGTCCGCACTCTCGTCGGGTCGCAGATCCTCGGCGGCGTCGGCATGGCCTGCGGCATCGCCGTCGGCGCGCTGATCGCCGAGGACCTCAGCGGCACCGAGGCGCTCGCCGGTGTCGGCACGACAGCCCAGGTGCTCGGCACGGCGCTGCTGACGATCCCCGTCGCCCGCGCGACGGCGGCCCGGGGCCGCCGCGTCGGACTGCGCTGGGGTCTGGCCGTGGCCTTCGTCGGCGCGGCAGTCGTGCTCGCGGCCGCCGTGCTCCGCTCGTTCCCGCTCTTCGTCGTCGGCATGTTCCTCTTCGGCGGCGGCACGACCGCCAACAACCAGACGAGGTATGCCGCCGCCGACCTCGCGGACCCCGCGCGCCGCGGGCGCGACCTGTCGATCGTCGTGTGGGCCACGACCATCGGCTCGGTGGTCGGACCGAACCTCGTCGGACCCGGCAAGGCCCTCGCGCAGCGCCTCGGGTTGCCCGAGCTGGCCGGGACGTTCCTCTTCTCCCTCGTCGGCTTCGTGGCCGCCTGGCTCGTCGTCGACCGGCTGCTGCGGCCAGACCCGCTGCTCACCGCCCGTGCCCTCGACGCCGCCCACCGCGAGGAGGGACGCCGGGCTGCGGCGCCCGACGTCGTGGCCGACCCGGCGTCCGGCGGCGTCGCCGACGTGCCGAACCACGACGGCTCGATGCGTCGCGGCCTCGCCGTGGTGCGGTCGAACCCACGGGCTCTCCAGGCGATCCTCGTCATGGCGCTGGGCCACCTCGTCATGGTCAGCGTCATGGTCATGACGCCGATCCACATGAAGCACGGTCACGCCGAGCTCGAGGTCATCGGCTTCGTCATCTCGGTGCACATCCTCGGGATGTTCGCCCTGTCGCCGCTCGTGGGGGCGGCCGTCGACCGCTGGGGCGCACCGCCGGTCGCCATGACGGGGGGCGTCGTGCTCACGGTCGCGTCGCTGCTCGCGTCGCGCTCCCAGGCCGGCTGGTCCGGCCTGCTGCTCGTGGCCCTCTTCCTGCTCGGAGTGGGGTGGTCGTGCACCCTCGTGTCGGGCTCGACCCTGCTGACGTCGGTGGTCACGACCGACGAGCGTCCGGCCACCCAGGGACTCGCCGACGTGCTCATGGGTCTCGCGGGTGCCGGGGGAGGCGTGGCGGCCGGCATCGTCGTCGGGTCGCTCGGCTACTCGGCGCTCGCGTCGGGGTCGGCGGCGGTCGGCGTCGTCATCCTCGTGGTCGGCGCGGCCCGCGTGCGGCGCACCGCCGCCGACGTCAGGTGAGCAGGGTCAGCACGAAGCCGATGAGCGGCAGCGTGCCCTGGGTCAGGGCGGCCCGCAGGTAGCTGCGTCCGGTGGTGACGAGCACGGCCGCGGCGGCGACCATCGAGCCCGTGCAGAAGAGGACGAGGGTTCGGCCGGCGGTGTCGTGGTCGGTCCACCAGAGCACGAGCCCCAGCGCAGCACCGATGCCGAGGAAGAGGTTGTAGAAGCCCTGGTTGTACGCCATCGGCCGGGTCACGTCGGCAGCCGCCTGGTCGGCGACGCCGAAGCGCCTCCACACCTCGGGGCGGGTCCAGCCGACGCTCTCCATCCAGAAGATGAAGAAGTGCAGCAGTGCGGCCAGCCCGACGAACACGCTCGCGGCGATCCTCATGCTCGGATCGTAGGCCCCCTCGACTGGCAGGCGGTGGGCTGTCAGGCGGTGATGCGCAGGGTGCTCGTGCGGTCGGGCTTGACGAGCACCTCGATGCGGTCGGCGACCCGCGACTTCAGCTCGGTGACGTGGCTGACGATGCCGACGGTGCGGCCCCCCTCACGCAACCCCTCGAGGGTGTGCATGACGTCGTCGAGCACGTCGGGGTCGAGGGTGCCGAAGCCTTCGTCGACGAAGAGCGTGCCGAGGTCGACGCCGCCGGACTCGGCACGCACGACCTCGGCCAGGGCGAGGGCGAGCGACAGCGAGACGTAGAAGGTCTCTCCTCCGGAGAGGGTGCCGACCTCGCGGACCTGGTTGGTGTGCATGTCGTGGACGCGCACCCCGAGCCCCGACTTGGCGTTGCCCTTCTTGGCGTCGGTGTGCTCGAGCGTGTAGCGCCCGCCGGAGAAGCGGCCGAGCTCGGTGTTGGCCGCCGACAGCACCTCGGTGAAGCGCCGGATGAGGACGTACTTCGCGAGGTCGAGGTTCAGCTGGTTGTCGCCGTTGCCCGCGACGAGCTGGCCGACCCGCACGGCATCGGCGGTCGAGGCGATGACGGCGGCGTTGCGGGCCATGGCCTCGCGGATGTCGGTCACCCGTCGCTTGGTGCGCGTCACCTGGTCACGGAGGCTCCCGTGCTCGTTGCTCGCGGCCTCCATGTCCTTCTTCGCGGCAGCGGCCAGGGCCTCGAGCTGCTCGATGTCGTCGAAGAGGGCGTCGAGCTGGACGTCGGCGAGCTCGGGCCCGGTGAGCCCGGCCCGCACCTGGGTGCACGCTCGCTCGAACTCCGCGATCTCCTGCGTCTTGGCGTTGATCCACTCGGCGCCGCGGTCGGCCGCCATCCACTCGGCGACGTCGGCGAAGCCGAACTGCGCCAGGTCGGCATCGCGCGCCGCGGTGTCCTCGGCGACGGACGAGGCGGCGACGTCGCGCTGCCCGAGAGCGTCGACGAGGGCGTCGATGCGTGCGGCGCCGGCGACGAGGGCGTCGCGTCGCGCGGTCACGGTGGGGTGGCCGTCGCGGGCCTGCTCGACGACGGCGGTCTCCTCGGCGATGCGACCGTCGAGGTCGACGACGGACTGCTCGGTGCGCGCGAGCTCCGCACCGAGCCGCGCCGCCTCGGCCGTGAGGGCGTCGACGCGGCCGCGCAGCTCGGTCACCCGCGTCACCCCGGCGCCGACGTCGGCCCGGGCCTGCACCGAGGCCGTGAGCTCGTGCGCCGCCGCCTCGGCCCGGGCGCGGGCCTCGGTCACGTCGAGACCGTCGCACCGTGCCGCGAGCTCGCGCACCTCTGACCGGAGGGCCGCGAGGCCCTCCGCGGCGGCGGCGGCCTGCTCGCGCAGCCGGCCGACGCGGGACTCCTCGGCGTCGATCTGCTCGGGGGTGACCGCGTCGAGGGTCGGGTGGGCAGGAGAGGGGTGCTCGACGGACCCGCACACCGGACAGGCGTCACCGTCGACGAGCGAGAGCCCGAGCTCGCCGGCGATGCCGTCGATGCGAGCCCGGCGCAGCCCCGCGAGCGACGACTCGGCTGCCGCCACGGTGCCCAGCGCCTCGGTCGCGGCCGACTCGGCTCGCGGCACCCGGGCCACCGCGGCCGCGTGGGCCATCGATGCCTCGAGTCGCACCTTCGCCCGCTCGCCCTCGGCAGCGCGCCCGTCGAGCAGCGCCGCCAGCCGGCGTGCCTCGGTGAGCGCCGCCTCGTGGGTGGCGATGGTCGCGGGGAGGGCCCCGAGCTCGGTCGCCACCGATGCCACCGACCGGCGGGTGCTGTCGAGCCGCTCGCGCAGCCGTGCCAGCTCCGCGATGCGGCCGGCGAGCGCGCCCTCGAGCGCGATCGCACCGGTGAGGGAGCCGACGACCTCACGGGCCTGGGCGGCGGCCTCGCGCAGACCAGCCGGTCCGCGGTCGCGCAGCGCCGGGTCGACGCGGGCGCGAGCCTGCGTCAGGGCTGCCTCGGCGCGCTTGAGCGTCGCCTCGGACTGGGCCAGGGTGCGCACGGCACCGGCCACGGGGCGGGCCTGGCGTGCCCGGGCCACCTCCTCACCGAGCTGCTGGAAGACCACCGCCTGCTTGCCGAGGTCGTGCTCCTGCTGCTGGAGCTGGATGAGCCGTTCACGGCGCTGCATGCGCAGGCGGGCGTCGCTGACCATGTCGGCCATCTGCTTGTGCGTCTCGATGGCCTCTCGGCTCGCCTTGCCCGCGTGCCGCTCGCGCGTCGTCAGCTCGTCGACGACCTGGGCCAGCTCGGCGTCGAGGGACTCCGGCGTCGTGCGGCTCAGGTCCTCGAGCTCGTCGCGGCGCCCGGTCTCGAGCCCGGCCGACACCGCGAGGGCGTGCACCGCGAGCCGGATCTCGTCGACCGCGGACTGGCGAACGGCCTGCGCGGCCCGCCCGGCCTCGACGATCTCGTCCTGGACCCGGCGGAAGAACGCCGTGCCGAAGACCTTCTCGAGGAGCTTGCCCTTGTCCTCGGACCGGGCGCGCAGGAACGTCGCGAACTCGCCCTGCGGCAGGATCACGGTCTGCACGAACTGGTCGCGGGTGAGCCCGACGGCCCGGGTGATCTCGTCGTCGCAGTCGCCGATGTTGGTCGACAGCAGCTCGCCGCCCTCGAGGTCGTCCGGTGTCTGGAGGCGCCACAGCTTGATCGTCGGCTGCTGCACCGTCGTGCCGTCGCCGCGCGACTTGGGTCGCTCGAAGCGAGGCGTGCGCTGGACGCGGTAGAGCCCTGACTGCGTCTCGAAGACGAGCACGACGACCGGCACGGTGCGCGGGTCGGCGTGGTGGGAGTGGATGCGCTCGACGTCGGCCGAGGCCTGGGCGACCTTGCCGTAGAGCGCGAACGTGATGGCGTCGATGATCGTCGACTTGCCCGACCCGGTGGGCCCTTCGAGCAGGAAGAGCCCGGCGCGCCCGACGGTGGTGAAGTCGATGACCTCGGTGCCGGCGTATGGCCCGATGGCCGTCATCGACAGGTGGTGCAGCTGCACGTCACGCCACCTCCTGCGCCTCGGCCCGGTGCTGGGCCCTGACCGCGGCCTCGAAGCCGGCCTCGAAGACGTCCACCTCGCCGCCGCTCGCCTCGGTCTTGGTGACGTAGGCGATGAAGTCGGAGCCGAGCTCGCGGGGGTCGCGCTCGCTGACGACGGTCGTGCCGGCGCGGCCCCGGTCGATCGCGCCCTCGGGGTCGTGGAAGACCTGAAGGGCGTGCGGGAAGCGGGACTTGAGGCGGTCCATGAGCGAGTCGGGCCGCACCCGGTCGGTGACGGTGACGCGCACCCACGCGGCCTCGGCGCTCGCGAACGCCGGCGACTCGAGCAGCTCGTCGAGGCGACCGCGCAGCGTCGCCATGGCGCGTGGCTGCACGATCTCGACCGGGGTCACGCGGGCCGGACCGGACGCGTCGAGGTCGACGAGGAGCACGACCTTCTCGTGCTCCTGCTCGGAGAAGGAGTAGCGCAGCGGTGACCCCGAGTAGCGGACGACGGAGCCGTCTGCGGACTCCGGCGCCTGCGGCCCGTGGAGGTGTCCGAGCGCGGCGTAGTCGATGCCGGCGAAGACCGTGCCGGCCACCCGGTCGACGCCGCCGACCATGATCGAGCGCTCGGAGTCGCTCGGCTCGGCACCCGCCACGAACGCGTGGGCCAGCACGACCGACCGCACGCCCGGTCGGTCGGCGAGGTCGGCGCGGATGCGGTCGCACGCCGCCCCCACGACGGCCTGGTGCGACCGGGGGAGCGGCTCGCCCCCTCCTGCCAGCGCAACGCGCGCGTGGTCGGGGTCGAGGTAGGGGATGCCGTAGACCACGGCCTGCACGCCGTCGCTGCCCTCGAGCCGGACCGGGAGGTCGAGCTGGCCGAGGTCGGTGACCATGCGGATGCTGTCGCGGAAGAGGCCGGCGCCGTAGCCGAGGCGGATCGCCGAGTCGTGGTTGCCCGACGTGACGACGACCGTCGTGACGGCCGAGAGCCGGGACAGCGTCCACTCGAAGAGCTGGACCGACTCGACGGGCGGCACACCGCGGTCGTAGACGTCGCCCGCGACGAGCACCGCGTCGACCGGAATGCCGTCGGGCGGGTCCTCGACGAGCTCGCAGATGCGCTCGAGCACGGCCGACTGCGCCTCGTGGAGGTTCACGCCGTGGAGCGTGCGCCCGAGGTGCCAGTCGGAGGTGTGGAGCAACCGCATGCCACGACGGTAGGTCCCCGCGCCGACACCCTCCCAGCCGACACCCCGGTGCCGCGCTCGGCCCTCGGCGAACGGTCGCGTCGCCCGCCTGACCGTCGGCGCCGGCACCTACCGTGCCCGCATGGAGACTCCCGGGCGTCCCCGCGTCGTCGTCTACAACCAGGTCAGCGTCGACGGGAAGGTCGTCGGCTTCGACACCCACCCCGACCGCTACTACCGCCTCGGCTTCCGATGGTCGTGTGACGCGATCCTCATGGGCAGCACGACCGCCCTCGTCTTCGGGCCGCCGGAGACGAAGGAGGCCCAGCAGCACACGCTCCCGCCGCCGCAGCTCCTGCCGGTCGTCCCCGGCTTCGAGACCCTGGTCACCGAGCCCCGTCCTCTCCTCGTCGTCCCCGACAGCCGTGGGGTCGTGCGCGGCTGGATCCACGCGCTGGCCCAGCCCTGGTACCGCGACGTCGTCGTCCTCGTCACCCGCCACACCCCGCCGGGCTACCTCCGGTACCTCGACCACCGCGGCATCGAGCACGTCGAGGCCACCGACCCTGCGACCGACCGGGTGGACCTCGCGGCAGCTCTCGGCCACCTCGCGGCGACCCACGGCGTCCGCCACGTCCGCACCGACGGCGGCGGGGCCCTGACCGGCGCGCTCCTCGCCGCCGGCCTCGTCGACGAGATCGTCGTCCTGCTCGACCCGGTCGTCTCGAGCGACCCGGACGGTCAGCGGCTCGTCAGCCTGCCCCGCTCGGGCCCACCCGGCGGCATACCCCTGCGTCTGCGTGACGTCGAGAGCTTCGACGACGGCGCGCTCCTCCTGCGCTACGCCACCGTCTCGGGGGCGGGAACGTCATGAGCCCGCCCTCCACGTGGAGGGCGGGCTCACGGCGTCCGTGCTCTGGGCGGTGCCGCCTCAGTCGGTCTTGATGAAGCTGAGCAGCATCGACACGAAGGTGATGATGAGGCCGCCGAAGACGGCGTCCCAGAAGAAGTGCTCGACGTGGAAGGGCAGGTCGAGCTTGCCGGCCAGCCACGACGTCAGCTCGAGCATCAGGGCGTTGACGATGAAGACGAAGAGCCCCAGCGTCAGGATGATGAGCGGCAGCGAGATCAGCTTGAGAATGGGCTTGATGAAGGTGTTGAGGATGCCGAAGATCAGGGCCACGAGGACGACGGTCCAGACGACCTGACCCGTCGTCCCGCCGCCGAAGGTGATGCCGGGGATGGCCCACGCGGCGATCCACAGGGCGATGGCGTTGATCACCGTCTGCAGCGCGAAGTTGAGGAGCATGCGCTCAGTGTTCCACGGGCGCAGGCGCATCGGCGGGAAGACCGGGGTGCTCGTCGCCGGGGATCCGCGGCTGGAACATCGCGTTGAGGCGCAGCAGGTCCGGCTCGACCATCTTCAGCGAGCCGACGGCGTCGGCGAGCTGCACGCGCTCGATGCGGCCCTTCTGCAGCGCGACCATCTGGCCCCACGCGCCGTCGAGCGCGGCCTCGACCGCAGCCACGCCGAAGCGGGTGCCCAGGACGCGGTCGAACGCGACCGGCGAGCCGCCGCGCTGGATGTGGCCGAGCGCGGTCATCCGGCTCTCGATGCCGGTGCGGCCCTGGATCTCGCGGGCGAGGATCGAGCCGATGCCGCCGAGGATCTGGTGGCCGTACTTGTCGACCTCCGGCGCCGGGATGTCCATCGTGCCGGCCTTGGGCAGCGCGCCCTCGGCGACGACGACGATCGTCGCGAAGCGACCCTTCTTGTGCCGGTGGACGATCCGCTCGCACACCTCGTCGACGTCGAAGGGCTCCTCGGGCACGAGCGTGATCGCGGCGCCCCCGGCGAGGCCCGACCAGATCGCGATGTGGCCGACGTGCCGGCCCATGACCTCGACGACGAGGACGCGGTGGTGGCTCTCGGCGGTCGTGTGCAGCCGGTCGATGGCGTCGGTGCAGATCTGGACGGCGGTCTGGAAGCCGAACGTCATCTCCGTCAGGGAGATGTCGTTGTCGATCGTCTTGGGCACGCCGATGACGGGAAAACCGTTCTCGTGCAAGCGGTTGACGACACCCATCGAGCCCTCGCCGCCGATGCCGATGATGGCGTCGAGCCCGTGCCGGTCGTAGGCCTTGCGCACGCGCTTGAGGCCGTCCTCGTGGGCGAACGGCTGGTCGCGGCTCGTGCCGAGGATCGTGCCACCGAGGGGCAGGATGCCGCGGCACCGGTCGACGTCGAGGATCTCGTAGTCGTTGTCCATGACCCCGCGCCACGCGTTGCGGAAGCCGATGACGGTGCTGTCGTACGTGACCTCGGCGGCGCGGGTCGCGCCCCGGATGACGGCGTTGAGGCCGGGACAGTCCCCGCCCCCGGTGAGGATGCCGATGCGCATGATCTGACTTTCGTGAGGCTGGGCATGAAGAAGATGTCGAGGCGGCGGTGGCGCGACGATGTGAGCCTAGCCACAGACCGGCGTCGCCGTCAGGAGAGCGTCCATGGGCCGGTCGCCCGCGTGGACACTGGCTCTACAGTTCGGGTATGAGCGACAGCCCTGAGACCGTCAGCGAGAGCGTGACCGAGAGCGCCACCCCGGAGGAGGCGTATGCCGCCGCGCAGGCGTCGGGCGCCACGGTGCGGCTCCGCGACGTGCTGGCCCAGATGCCCGACTACAAGCCCGGGAAGCCCGCGTCGGCACCCGCCGGCGTTGCGGCGTACAAGCTGTCGTCCAACGAGAACCCCTACGGTCCGCTCCCGTCGGTGCTCTCGGCGATCGACGACGCGGCTGCGACGGTGAACCGCTACCCGGACATGGCCGTCACGGCGCTGACCGAGCGCCTCGCGAAGGCGCTCGACGTTCCGGCCGAGTGCATCGCGACGGGCACCGGCTCGGTCGCGGTCCTCGCCCAGATCGTCAACGCCGCGTGCGACGCGGGTGACGAGGTCGTCTTCGCGTGGCGCTCGTTCGAGGCCTACCCGATCGTCACGCAGCTGGCCGGGGCGAAGCCCGTCATGGTCGGCCTCGACGAGCAGGCCCGCCACCGCCTCGACGCGATGTTCGCCGCGATCACCGGCCGCACCCGCGTCGTCCTCGTCTGCACTCCCAACAACCCGACCGGGCCGTGCGTCCACCAGGCCGAGCTCGAGGCCTTCCTCGACAAGGTCCCGAGCGACGTCATCGTCGTCGTCGACGAGGCCTACGTCGAGTTCGTCCGCAACCCCGACGCCGTGCGCGGGCTCGAGACGTGGCGCCACCGCCCCAACGTCGTCGTCCTGCGGACCTTCTCCAAGGCGTACGGCCTCGCCGGCCTCCGGGTGGGGTATGCCGTCGCGCACCCACCCGTCGCCGCCGCGCTCCGCAAGACGGCCACGCCCTTCGGCGTCAACTCGGTCGCGCAGGTGGCCGCCATCGCCTCGCTCGACGCGTTCGACGAGCTCAACGCGCGCGTCGAGTCGCTCGTCGCCGAGCGCGACCGGGTCGTCCGAGCCCTCGGCGACCAGGGCTGGAAGCTTCCGCAGTCCGATGCGAACTTCGTGTGGTTCCCGCTCGGCGCCGACTCGACGGCCTTCTCGCAGGCGTGTGCCGAGGCCGGCCTGACGGTGCGGCAGTACGGCGACGACGGCGTGCGCGTCACGATCGGAGAGGTGGACGCGAACTCGCGGCTCATCGAGGTCGCCGAACGCTTCGGGGCACGCTGACCGAGCCGATCGGGGCGACAATGGGCTGAGCCGCGCGATGTCGCGCGGCAGTCGGTGCGGGTCGTGGCGCGGGAGGTCGCGGATGGGCACGGTGCGAGCGCGGCTCGCCGGTCGCGCGCTCAGCGGGGGCCTCGCGCTGCTCGGTGTCCTGCTCGTCGTGCCGTCGCTGTTCTCGCCGACCCGGGAGATGGCGGTCGCCGACCGCGAGCACGGCTCACTCCTGTCCCGCCAGTGGGAGTGGAGCTGGGGACGTGTCCGGGTGGCCGGTCTCGAGGGGGTCGAGCTGCGCGACCAGTGGAACCCGTTCGGCCTCGCCGTCCTCGTGGTGCTCCTCGTCGCGGGCCTGGCGGGAGTCGCGGTCTGGCTGGCCCGCCGGGTCACGTGGGGTCACGTGCTCGGGCTCGTCGCGGTCGGGCTGCTGACGGGCCGCGTCCTCACGACCGTGACCGACCGGCTCGGCCGATCGCTCGGCGAGGTCGACCAGGGGGCTGCCGGCCTCACGGTCCGGACGGAGATGACGCAGGCGGGGTCGTTCGAGACGGCCGCTGCGTGCGTGCTCGTGGTCGCACTCGTGCTCATGGGCGTGGCCGCGGCCCGGTCCAGGGGCGAGAGCGCCCTGCCGGCGGTGCTGGCCGGCACGCCGGCTGCCGGCCCTGCGGCTGCACGACCTCCGGCAGGTCGGGAAGGGGCGGCCGGACTGCGCCCTGCCGGTGAGCACCTGACGACCGCGCCGGTGTCGTTCGACGACTCAGGTCCCGCCGGTGCAAGCGGGGGGACGGACACGCCGGCGACGGCAGGCAAGCCGGGGAGGACGCCGTGACGGACATCAGGACGCACCTGGTCGCCGGGCGGCTGACCGCCGCTCTCGTCGGTCTCGTCGGGGTGCTCCTCGCGTTCCCCATGCTCGCGCTACCGACGCACGCGATCCTCCAGAAGCCTCCGTATGCCGCCGATCCCGACGCGTCGCCGTTCCGGCTGTCCGTGTGGAGCTGGGGGCACGTCGCCGACACGACGGGCAACACCGACGGCCAGATCGACGTCGGCAGCCCGACGGGCCTGTTCATCTTCGTCGTGGCCCTTGCCGTCGGCCTCGCCGGCGTCGTCGCATATGCGTTCCGGCCCGGCACCGACGGCCGGATCCTCGGTGTGGCGGGACTCGCGTGGGCCGGGTCCCACGTGGTCGGTGGGCTGGGGCACCGGCTGGGCGACACCCTGTCGGGCCTCTTCGACGACGGAGACCAGCTCGTCGTCCAGACCCTGCCCGCCGGCTACCTCGAGGTGGCGTCCGCCGCGCTGCTCGTCGTGTCGCTCGGTCTCCTCGTCCTGCGACCCCTCGTTGCGTTGGTGAGGTCGGCCGTCGTCCGCGCCGGGGCGCTCGCTCGCCGTTTGTCCGCGCGTGGCGAGACGTCCGACGCGGCCGGCACGACGGAGCCGGCCACGCCGCGTGTCGGCATCGCGACGATCCGTGACGTGCCCGGGGGCCCCGAGGTCCGGGCTGCCGGGCGGCGCGAGCACGCTGGCACGGGTGTCGGCTTCTCCGACGACCCGGCCGCCGACCCCGACCGGTTCCGGCCGCCGCGATGACCGGCGGACCCGTCCACGACGCCCACCCGGAGGCCGGGCCGGGATGGCGTACGCGTGTGGCGGTGGCCTCGCTCGGCGGCGTCGGCGTGCTGCTGGCGGCGTCCACCGTCGTCTGGCCGACGAAGGTCGTCGCGGTCCGGGTCCCGGAGGTCGGCGACTTCACCAAGGGCTACGAGCAGCTGATCTGGTCGTGGGGCCGCGAGGTCGTCTACACCTCGGACGGCGTGCTCCTCGACGCGTTCTCCGGCCCCGACCCGGTCGCGCGAGCGGTGCTCCTCGTCGTCGTCCTGCTCATCGCCGCGGCCGGACTGGTCGCCCGGCTCGTCCGTGGCGGGCGACCCGGTGAGGTCGCGTCGGGGGTCGGCCTGGCTCTCGCGCTCGCGACGGTCGCGGCGTCCGTCGTGCAGCGGCTGTCGGTCGACGACCGCACGATCGGCCTGCAGCCAGGGCTCGTCGTCGTGACGACGACGGTCGGCTGGCTCGAGGTCGCGTCGGTCGTCCTGCTCGTGGCGGCGCTCGCCGGCCTCGTCGTCCCCGTGCTGCTGCCGCGCGTGGCGGACTCGGCCGCCGGCGCGGTGGCAGGCGTGGTGGCGCGGCTTCGGCAGCGCCACGCCCTCGTGGAGGCCACCCCACCGCTCGTCGCCACCCTGATGGACCCGGGTCCGGTCGGCTCGGGGCGGGCGCCCGAGGTGGGCTTCAGCGACACGCCCTTCCCGACGCGCGCGGACGGGGGAGCGAGGCCGCCGACCGACGCCGACGGCTGAGGGCGGGTCGGCTGTCGGAGAACGGCCCGTGTCCGGACCCCCGAGTGTGGGTGGGCGGGCCTACCGTCGGGACATGGACATGAAGCTCGAGCTGGTGGCTGTGCCCGTGACCGACGTCGACCGGGCCAAGGAGTTCTACGTCGAGAGGGTCGGTTTCGTCCTCGACCACGACCACACGGTCAGCGACGAGATCCGTTTCGTGCAGCTGACCCCGCCCGGGTCGGCCTGCTCCATCGCGATCGGCAAGGGTCTGACCGAGATCGTCCCCGGCGGCCTCGACAACCTCCAGATGGTCGTCGCCGACGCCGACGCGATCCGGGCCGAGCTCGTCGGTCGCGGTGTCGAGGCCTCCGAGGTCGACGAGCAGCCGTGGGGACGCTTCGTCCACTTCAGCGACCCCGATGGCAACCGCTGGTCGCTGCAGGAGCTGCCCGCCTGGTCCGCCGGGGCCGGCGGCGACGGCGTCGACCCCGGGGCCTGACGCGTGGTCTCGGGGGCGACAGCGCCGGTGGGTCGGCGAGCGCGGTGGGCGGTGGTCGCGCTCCTCGTGGCCGGGGCAGCGCTCGTCTCCGCGGTCATCGTCTGGCCCACCCAACGCCTGGTGAGCCAGGGCCCGGGTGGTGCCGAGCCCATCGTCGACATCTGGCTCTGGGGCCGGGCACAGGTCGTCGAACGCCTCGGGAGCACGGCCTCGATAGGTGCGACCGGGGCGTCAGCCTGGACGCTGGTCGCGCTCGTGGCCGCCGGCGTGCTGGCACTCGTCGCAGCGGTGCTGTGGCTGGCGGCCGCTCGCCGACGCGACGCCTCCGGGCCGCGGCGCGGGGTCGCGGCAGCGGTCGCGGTCCTCGCCGCGGCCGGAGTCGCGGCCAGCACGGGGCTGACCGGGGTCGTCGAGTTCGGCTGGTTCGCCTACGGCAGCCCCACCGGTGAGCCCGCCGGTGACACGGGCCAGATCCTCGTCGACAGCACGGTCGTGGCCGCCTTCGTGCCGGTCGCGATCGGTCTGTGGATCGTCGCGCTCGTCGTGGTCGTGGTGACGACGTTCCGCGGGCGGCTCGCCCCCGGAGCGGCGGGAGTCGTGAAGCCCGCCTGACCACGCACGCGGTGGGCTGTCGCACCTGCCGCCTAGGTTCGGGGCATGCTCACCGCCGTCGCCGTGTCCGGCTACCGCTCGCTGCGCGAGGTCGTGGTGCCGCTACACGGGCTCGACGTCGTCACGGGCGCGAACGGCAGCGGCAAGTCGAGCCTCTACCGGTCGCTCCGGCTCCTCGCCGGCTGCGGTCGGGGCGACGTCATCGGCACCCTGGCCCGCGAGGGGGGGGGGGCTCCAGTCCGCGCTCTGGGCCGGCCCGGCGACCCTCGGCGGCGCCCGCGACCGGGGCCATGCCGTGCAGGGCACCCGGCGGAGGGGCCCGATCAGTCTCCGGCTCGGCTTCGCGTCCGACGACTTCGGCTACCTCGTCGACCTCGGCTTGCCGCAGCAGTCGACCGGGAGCGAGGCGGGCACCCCGTCGGCGTTCCTGCGTGACCCCGAGATCAAGCGCGAGGTCGTCTGGGCCGGACCCGTCATGCGGCCCGGTTCGGTGCTCGTGCGCCGCCGCTGGGGTGTCGTCGAGACGAGAGCCGTCGGTGGGAGCGACGACGGCTGGGCCTCGGAGTGGGGACCCGACGACGGCGATGCCGCGGAGTGGGAGTCCGATCCGGCCGAGGTGCCCGGCTCCCGAGCCGGGTCACGCGCGGCCGCCTACCGCTCGCCGGGTGGCCCCGCGGAGGCTGTCGTCCGGCGCACCGAGCGGCCGGGCTGGACCGAGCTGACCCGCTCCCTGCGACCGTGGGAGAGCATGCTGACCGAGCTCGCCGATCCCGACCGGGCCCCCGAGCTGCTCCGGGTGCGTCGGATGATCCGCGGCTGGCGCTTCTACGACGGGTTCCGCGCCGACGCCGCGGCCCCGGCCCGGACGCCCCAGGTCGGCACCCGCACGCCCGTGCTCGCCGACGACGGACGCGACCTCGCCGCCGCGCTCCAGACGATCCGGGAGAACGGCCGGTCCGAGCTCGACCACGCCGTCGCCGACGCCTTCGACGGGGCGATCCTCGACGTCACCGTCGACGGCGGTCGCTTCGACGTGGAGCTGCACCAGCCCGGCATGCTGCGGCCGCTCGCGGGCGCTGAGCTGTCCGACGGCACCCTGCGCTACCTGCTCCTCGTCGCGGCGCTGCTGACGCCCGACCCGCCGTCCCTCATGGTCCTCAACGAGCCCGAGACGTCGCTGCACCCCGACCTGCTCCCGCCGCTCGCACGCCTCGTCAGGTCTGCGGCCGAGCGCAGCCAGGTCATGGTCGTCTCCCACTCCGAGGCGCTGATCCGCGAGCTCGGGGTCGTCGACCCCGACGACGACGAGGCGCCCGTGGGCCTCGGCTCACCGGCCCGCGGCATCACCCTCGTCAAGGACCTCGGCGAGACCTTCGTGCAGGGTCAGGGACTGCTCACCACCCCGGCCTGGACCTGGGGCACCCGGCGCTGACCGCGCCGGCGAGCGGGCCCCGGGCACACGGCATACGCCCTCTCGCGACGGCTCAGGAGGCGACGTGGTCGGCCCGGTGGTCCGAGGGCTGCCCCGGGTCCAGGGGGCCGGGGCAGCGCCGGATCCGGGCGGTCGCGAAGGTCGTCCACGCAGCCGTGACCAGGAGGTAGCAGGCAAAGGCGCCGACGAGCCAGCCGATCGGGTCGTAGATGCCGCGGGCGGCCTGGTAGGCGAAGCAGGCCGCCATCAGGACCTGAGGGACGGCCAGGGCGGGGTAGCGCTCGGCCCAGTCGAGTGCCGTGCGCCACGTCGCACGATCCGTCCGGGGTCGTTGTCCCTTCACGACCGCGAGCACCAGATCGTGCCGGGTCCGTCGCGGCAGCGACCGCCAGGCCTTGCTCACGGCCCACGCGCTGGCACGGTCCGGTGTTCCCATGCTTGCCCCCGTCGTCAGTGTCGGGCCATCGTCGCACGTGCGATCCCGGCAGAGGGGGGCATCGTCGTCCCGCATTGTGAGATTCGCAGGGCTCTCCGGTAAGTTCCGGGTCGAGGACCAAGCACGTGTCCGTCGTCACGAACGGCGGCCCTGCGCCCCCAGAAGCCGACGAGCGGGTGACCCCCGTTTGCGGGCCGAACGAGTAGGCCGGTCTCACCGGCGAAGGAGCCCCAGTGAGCGACAAGGTTGTCGCCGAGCTGCAGGAGCCGACCCCCGCGGTCGGCGACGGTGGCCCGGACATGATCCAGCTGCTGACCCCCGAGGGTCAGCGCGTGTCCCATCCCGACTACGACAAGTACGTCGCGGACCTGACGCCCGAGGACCTGCGGAGCTTCTACCGCGACCTCGTCCTCATCCGTCGGCTCGACGCCGAGGGCTACGCGCTCCAGCGCCAGGGTGAGCTCGGCCTGTGGCCCAGCCTGCTCGGCCAGGAGGCCGCCCAGGTCGGCTCCGGTCGTGCGCTCAAGCCGCACGACTTCGTCTTCCCGACCTACCGCGAGCACGGCGTCGGCTTCGTCCGTGGCATGGACCCGCAGAGCTCGCTGCAGCTCTTCCGCGGCGTCAGCCAGGGCGGCTGGGACCCGCAGGAGAACAACTTCCACCTCTACACGATCGTCATCGGAGCCCAGGCGCTGCACGCCACCGGCTACGCGATGGGCGTGCGGATGGACGGCAACGTCGGCACCGGCGACCCCGACCGCGACACCGCGGTGATCTGCTACTTCGGCGACGGCGCCTCCTCGCAGGGTGACGTCAACGAGGCGTTCGTCTACGCGGCGAGCTTCGACGCGCCGGTCGTCTTCTTCTGCCAGAACAACCAGTGGGCCATCTCCGAGCCGGTCGAGAAGCAGACACGCATCCCGCTCTTCCAGCGCGCCCGCGGCTTCGGTTTCCCCGGCGTCCGCGTCGACGGCAACGACATCCTGGCCACGTATGCCGTGACGCAGCACTGCCTCGACGAGGCCCGCAACGGCAACGGCCCGCTCCTCATCGAGGCCTACACGTACCGCATGGGTGCGCACACGACGGCCGACGACCCGACGAAGTACCGCGTCTCGGCGGAGGTCGAGGAGTGGAAGTTCCGCGACCCGATCCTGCGCCTCAAGACCCTCCTCGCGCACGAGGGCATGGCCGACGAGGCCTTCTTCGCCCGGATCGACGAGGAGGCCGACCAGTTCGCCGCCGAGCTGCGCGAGGGCTGCGTCACGATGGAGACGATGGCCGGCGAGACGATGTGGGACCACGTCTACGCCGAGGACCACCCCGTCATGGAGGCGGAGCGTGCCGCCTACCTCGCCTACAAGGCGAGCTTCGAGGAGGCGAACTGATGGCCGGCCAGCTCGAGAAGGTCACGCTCGGCAAGAGCATCACCAACGGCCTGCGCAAGGCCATGGAGGCCGACCCCAAGGTCGTGCTCATCGGTGAGGACATCGGCAAGCTCGGTGGCGTCTTCCGCATCACCGAGGGCCTGCAGAAGGACTTCGGCGAGGACCGCGTCATCGACAGCCCGCTCGCCGAGTCCGGCATCGTCGGCACGGCGGTCGGCATGGCGCTGCGCGGCTACCGCCCCGTCTGCGAGATCCAGTTCGACGGCTTCGTCTACCCGGCCTTCGACCAGATCGTCAGCCAGGTCGCCAAGATGCACGCCCGCGCCCTCGGTGCGGTCAAGATCCCGATGGTCATCCGCATCCCGTTCGGCGGCGGCATCGGCAGCCCGGAGCACCACTCCGAGAGCCCCGAGGCCTACTTCGCCCACACCGCGGGCCTGCGGGTCGTGGCGTGCAGCAACCCCGAGGACGCCCACTGGATGATCCAGCAGGCCGTCGCCTGCGACGACCCGGTGATCTTCTTCGAGCCGAAGCGCCGCTACCACGACCGGGCCGAGTACGACACGACGGCGACCACGGCGCCGCGCGGCCTCTTCGAGGCCAACGTGCTCCGTGAGGGCACCGACGTGACCCTGCTCGGCTACGGGCCCGTCGTCAAGACGATGCTCGAGTCGGCCGACGCCGCGGAGGCCGAGGGCACGAGCATCGAGGTCATCGACCTCCGCTCGCTCTCGCCGCTGCCGATCGACACCATCGTCGAGTCGGTGCGCAAGACGGGTCGTCTCGTCGTCGTGCAGGAGGCGAGCAGCTTCCTCGGCATGGCGTCGGAGATCTCGGCGCAGGTCACGGAGCAGTGCTTCTACGAGCTCGAGGCCCCGGTCGTGCGCGTCGCCGGCGCGAACATCCCCTACCCGCCGAGCCGGATGGAGGAGGAGTTCCTCCCCGACCTCGACCGCATCCTCGACGGCGTCGACCGCGCGCTCGCGTACTGAGAAGGGCTGCGACACATGGCAATCAAGACGTTCAACCTGCCCGACCCCGGTGAGGGGCTCGTCGAGGCCGAGATCGTGGAGTGGAAGGTGTCGCCCGGCGACACCGTCAAGGTCAACGACATGGTCCTCGAGATCGAGACCGCCAAGTCGCTCGTCGAGCTGCCCATCCCGTGGGCCGGCACCGTCAAGGAGCTGCTCGTCGAGGTCGGCCAGACCATCGACGTCGGCACGCCGATCATCTCGATCGACGACGGCAAGGGTGGCGACGACGCTCCCGCCGCCGTGCCGTCGATCCCGGGCGAGAAGGCCGCTCCGGCCGAGGGCGCCGCCGGTTCCGAGGCGATCCTCGTCGGCTACGGCGCCAAGGCCGGCGCCACGGCTCGTCGTGCCCGCAAGGGCATGGCCGCCGCACCGGTCGCCGCGGCGCCGACCGAGACCGAGCAGGTCGCGGCTGCCGCACCCGTCCCCGAGTCGGCCGCGCCGGCTCCCCGGGTCGAGTCGCCGGCCCCCGCCGTCCCGATCGCGGCCGCTGCCGGTGGCCGTCCCAAGGCGAAGCCGCCGGTCCGCAAGCTCGCCAAGGACCTCGGCATCGACCTCGCGTCCGTGACACCGACCGGGGCCGACGGCATCATCACGCGCGACGACGTGACGAACCACGCGAGCGGCGCCGCCGTGAACGGCGTTGCAGCACAAGCTGACTCCGCCGTCGGCGTGGCCGCCCCGGCCATCGCGCGTATGCCGTTCGGTGCGGGTGAGCGCGAGACGCGCACACCGATCAAGGGCGTCCGCAAGATGACGGCGCAGGCGATGGTCGGATCGGCCTTCACCGCGCCGCACGTCACCGAGTGGATCACCATCGACGTGACGAAGACGATGGAGCTCGTCGATCGCCTCAAGGGCAGCCGCGAGTTCACGGATGTCAAGGTCACGCCGCTGCTCGTGCTCGCCAAGGCGCTCGTCCTCGCGGTCAAGCGCAACCCGGGCATGAACGCGACGTGGGACGAGGCCGCCCAGGAGATCGTCCAGAAGAACTACGTCAACCTCGGCATCGCCGCGGCGACCCCGCGGGGCCTCATCGTCCCGAACATCAAGGACGCCCACGCCATGACGATGCTCGAGCTGGCGCAGGCCATCGGCCAGCTCACGGCCACGGCTCGCGAGGGGCGCACCCAGCCGGCCGAGATGTCGGGCGGCACGTTGACGATCACCAACGTCGGCGTCTTCGGCGTCGACAGCGGCACCCCGATCATCAACCCGGGGGAGTCGGCGATCGTGTGCTTCGGCGCGATCCGCAAGCAGCCGTGGGTCGTCACCGATGCCGACGGCAACGACGAGATCGCGATCCGCCACGTCACGCAGCTCGCGGTGAGCTTCGACCACCGTCTCATCGACGGCGAGCTCGGGAGCCGCTTCCTGTCCGACCTGGCAGCCATCCTCGCCGACCCGGCCCAGGCTCTCGTCTGGGGCTGACCGCGCGCACCTCGAAGGGCCGGCTCTCGCACGAGAGCCGGCCCTTCGCCGTTCCGCCCCGACGGCGACGCCCCGGTACGGACCACGGTCGGATCGGGACACACCCCCACGATTGGGGGTATGCCGACCCCACGGGTGGCGCGTGCGCCACGCCGCACGCCGCGCCACGATGGTGGACGTCCCGATCGAGCGATCGCACGTGAGCAGTGGAGGTCCGTCATGGGTGGGCAGCACGTGCACGGACCGGACCCTAGGTGTGCCCGAGCAGGACGGGGGCCCCGCCGGTGACCGCCCTCCGCTCGGAGCCGACGGCCCCAGGAACGCACGTCGTCCGCGTGCTCGTCGTCGACGACGTGCACATCCTCCGGATCGGGCTGGCCTCGCTCTTCTCCCTCGAGGGTGACCTCGAGCTCGTCGGCGCAGCCGAGAGCGGAGAGCAGGCGGTCGAGGTCGCACGGCGCACCCGCCCCGACGTCGTGCTCATGGACATCCGGATGCCCGGCATCGACGGGGTCGAGGCCACCCGGAGGATCCTGCAGGACCTGCCGGCGACGCAGGTCGTCGTGCTGACGGGAGAGCCGTCGGTGCGTGGTCGGCGGGCGGCGCTGGAGGCCGGCGCTGCGGCATACATCGTCAAGGATGCCGTGCCGTCCACGGTCCTCGACGCCGTCCGTGGCGTGGGCAGGGGCCCCCGTCCAGGGATGCCGCACTGACCCTCCGGGCGCCCCGCCCGGGGAGGCTCAGGGCAGCTGCAGCTCGCTCGCGAAGGACGTCGGGAAACGCGCCACGAGCTCGGTACCGCCGTCGTCGCGGCGAGCCAGGCGCAGCGACCCACCGATGTCGGTCAGGGTGTCCTCGAGCAGGCGCAGGCCGAGGTGGCCGGTGGCGACCGGGCCCGGAGGCGGCCCGCCGCCGTCGTCGAGCACCGTCACCGTGACCTCGTCGCCCTCGACGGCGGCGAGGAGGGTCGCGCGGGAGGCTCCGGCGTGCTTGACGACGTTGCGCAGCCCCTCGCGGAGGATGCGGTAGGTCAGCTGGATCGCCTCCCTGGACAGGTGGGCGTAGCTCGGGGAGATGTCGACGTCGACGGCGATGCCCGACTCGCCGGCCCGGGTCGCCAGGATGTCGAGGGCCGACGTGAGCCCGGGCAGAGACGGGTCGGCCGGGTAGAGGTCGGTGACCAGTCCCCGCAGGGATGAGATGTCACCGCGGAGGCTCTGTCCGGCCGAGTCGAGCAGCTCGCGCGCCTCGACCGAGCTGTCCGGCAGCTGGCTGGCGACCATCGGAAGGGCGTAGCCGAGGGCCGCGAGGTTCTGGATCAGGCCGTCGTGCAGCTCCTCGGCGATGCGACGCCGCTCCATGTCGGAGGCGGCGAGGGAGTGGCGCAGCATCGCCCCGCGTTCGGTGCGCGCGTGGTCCACCCGACGGGCCAGCGACAGGGCCAGCGGCAGGAGGAAGAGCGTCAGGATGAGCATGGCGCCCACGGCCAGTGCCGTCAGCGCGTAGAGCAGCAGCCGCTGGTCGCTCTCGAGCCGCTCGGTCGACCAGTAGGACTCGATGACGACCGGCTCTCCGTCGGCATCGAACGCGCCGACGTAGACCTCGAGCAGCTGACCCGCGGTGCGCTCCTCGACGTTCTCCACCTTGCTGAGATCCGAGACGTCCGCGACGACGTCCTGGGTGCCGAAGAGCGCGGCGACGTCCTCGTCCATGACGTACGTGCGGCCGATGAGGTCGCGTTCGTCCGACCAGATGACGTTGCCGTCCATCGACCAGAGCTTGACGTGGACGAGAGACCCGTCCCGCAGACGCGACTCGACGACCGTGACCAGGCTCTGGGAGGAGTCCGGGCGCCGGGCGCGCACCGCCGTGTCGACGAAGGGCGCCGCGACGTTGGTCGCGAAGGTCCGGCCTCGCAGGCTCGCCTCGCGCAGCGCGAGGTCCGCCGCCAGCGCGCGTGCCACCAGGACCGCCCCGACCGCGACGATGAGGAAGGCCACGAGCGTCCACAGCCCGAAACGGGTGATGGCCTCGCGCACGATCGACCGTGGGCGGCCGTGGGTCCCACCGGACCCTTGCGAGCCCGGTGCGCTAGCCACGCCTGGTCGGTGCGATGAGGCCCAGCCGGCTCGCGGTCACGACGGCCTCGAGCTGGGAGTGCGCGTGCAGCTTGCGCAGCAGGGTCTTGACGTAGCCGCGACACGTCAGCACCGAGATCCCCAGCTCGCGCGCGATCATCACGGCGTCGGCACCGTCGGCGAGGCGGCGAAGCACGTCGGCCTCGCGTGGCGTCAGGCGAGGCACGGGGGCCCGGTGCCGGTCCGCCCCTGTCCGCACGATGGTACGTAGCAGTCCGGGGTCGATGGCGAAGCCCTTGCGGGTCGAGGACCGCACCGCACCGAGGATCTCGTCGAGCGAGCCGTCCTTGGGCAGCAGCGCGCACGCCCCGGCGTTGAGCGATCGCGTCAGCAGGGCGTGGTCGACGAACGCGCTGAGCACGATGATCCGCACGTCCGGCACGGCCTCCATGAGGTCCGTAGCGAGGTCGATGCCGTCATCCTGGCCGAGCCTGACATCCATGAGGATGACGTCCGGCTGCCAGTAGGCAGCGAGCGCGCGGGCCTGGGCGGCGTTGAGCGCCGTTGCGACACAGTGGAGATCGGGCTCGCCGTTGATCACGAGCCCGATGGCGTCCGCCAGGACCTTGTGGTCGTCCACGACGAGGACGGACGTCTGTGTGCTGTCGACGCACGGTGAAGCCTTCATGGGCACCCCCCCGGGAGCATCTGATCCCGCCAGTATCAGCCCTGCCCCCGGGCGCTGTCCCACGAATCCGAAGCCTTCGGAGTGTGTCGGCCCTCACTGCGCAGTCCCCGGGGAGCCCCCCCCCCCCCCCCCCCCCCCCCCCCCCGCCCCCCCCCCCCGGCGGACCCCGAGGTTCTCCCGAGCACGTGCGCCCACCATGGGCGTGGATCTCCCTCGCAGGTCGAGGGAGCCACTGCCGCAGAACAGTTCGACCGGAACGTCGGGCTCCGTGGAGCTGCAGGCGCCACGGAGCTCGCCCTCCACCACCTGAGGAGCAGGCATGAGCACGTCCACGTCTTCGGAACAGTTCGACCCGCACTCGACCGAGTCCGGCGGGATCCAGCGACGCACCCTCCTCCGGCTCGGGGCCGCAGGCGGGCTCGGGGCCGCCATCGTCGCGGCCCGCGGATTCGGCGGTCCCGTCCTGGCCCAGCAGGGACTGCTGTCGCCCGACGGCGCCTTCGCCGCCTCGTCGACGACGTTGGGCGACCTGCTCTTCTACGTCGAGGCCTTCCCGACGAGCCCGCTGATCCTGTCGCCCTTCACCGACCCGCTGCCGATCCCGAAGGCACTCTCCCCGGTCCCGGCCTCGACCTTCAGCGGCTGGGCCAAGCCTCCGGGACCGGGTGTGGGACAGCAGAACTCGTTCGGCAGCGAGCAGCACCAGATCTGGCCCTCGAAGATCGGCTACCCGGACCCGATCGTCTACAAGATCGACCTGCTCCTGCGCACCCACTCGTTCACCACCTCGCAGGTGCTCCCCATCGACTCCAACGGGAAGCCCACGGTGTCGTTCGACGCGTACGGAGCGACCTACGCCGCCGGCACGAAGCGGTGGTTGCCGATGAGCACCATCTACGGCTTCAACGGCACCTTCCCGGGGCCGCGGATCAACGCGGAGTACGGCAAGCCCGTCCTCGTCCGTTTCGAGAACCACCTCGACGAGAACCCGCTGGGCCTGGACCGGCAGGACTTCGGGTCCCCGGACTGGTCGTTCCTCACCCACCTGCACAACGGCCACACCGCACCCGAGAGCGACGGCAACCCGCACTACTGCATGACCTACGGTCCCAAGTCGACCGGCTACGGGCCGGGCACCTTCTGCGACAACCTCTACCTCAACTGGCCGGCCGGTGGTGACGACCGCGAGAAGCAGAGCTTCTTCTGGTTCCACGACCACCGGATGGACCACACCGGCTCCAACGTCTACAAGGGCATGGTCGGGCTCTACCCCATCTACGACCCGAAGTACGGCCTGGACATGGGTGACGAGCGCCAGGGGCTCAGGCTGCCCGGCGTGCGTCGGGACAACGCCGACGGCTCGTTCGACGTCGACTACGACGTCCCCCTCGCCTTCTACGACTGCCGCCTCGACGACGGTGTCACGACGCACAAGGACGTCCACGACGGGATGGGGGAGTTCCCGGCCGCGAAGAACCCGGCGACGCACCCGGAGTGGTGGGGCAAGACCTTCTACAAGCACTTCCCGAACCACGGCTTCGTCGGCGACATCTTCACCGTGAACGGCACGGCCTACCCGACGATGGTCGTGCGGCGGCGGAAGTACCGCTTCCGCTTCCTCGACGCCTCCCTCGCCCGCATCTACGAGTTCAAGCTCATGGCCTCGACCAAGGGCCCGAAGTCGTCGGCGTCCCTCGGCTACAGCGGTGACGAGCTCGAGGGGCAGTACCGCATCCCCGACGGGCAGCAGTGCATGCAGTTCACGCAGGTCGCCTCGGACGGAGGCCTGCTGCCGTTCGCGATCAAGCGCGACTCGTTCGAGCTGTGGCCGGCCAAGCGGCGCGAGGTCATCGTCGACTTCACCCGATACCAGGACGGCACGCCCACGACGAAGGGCGACGTCGTCTACCTGACGAACGTCATGAAGATGCCCAACGGGCGCATGTGGTCGAACTCGTCCCGGTTCTCCCCGGACCCGAACTACAAGGTCCCGGTGCTCAAGTTCGTCATCGGCGACGACGCCCCGGACGACAGCCTCATTCCGGCGCCGGGCCAGCTGCTGCGCCAGCTGCCACCGCTGCCCGGCAACTGGCAGAGCATGCTCGACAACCGGCTCATCTTCGAGGTGGAGCGGGGCAGCTCGTCCGCAGACGTCGAGTGGCTCATCAACGGCCAGCCGTTCGACCCGTCGCACGACGGCGTGAGCCTCAAGAACCCGGCCGGCAAGACGCTGCCCGCGCAGCAGAAGGTCGGGAGCTTCAACCTCTGGGAGATCCGCAACGGCGGTGGCGGCTGGGTGCACCCGTTCCACCTGCACATGGAGGAGCACCGCGTCGTCATGCGCAACGGCAAGGACACGACGAAGGGCGACCCCAGTCACCCCGACGACGTCTCGCGCGAGGACCTCGCGGCCCTCGACCCAGGCGAGTCGGTCATCGTCTACCGCGGGTTCCGCGACTTCGTCGGACCGTACGTCGCCCACTGCCACAACCTTGCCCACGAGGACCACGCGATGATGTTCGGCTGGGAGATCACGCCGTAGGGAGCGTATGCCGTGTCGTCGCCCTCCCCGCGGAGGATCACGACACGGCATACGCCGTGATCCACCACTGGGAAGGAAAGGCACTGCCATGACCACCTCCTCGACCGTCGTACCGGCCCCACCCACGGTCCCGGGTCGCCGCCGGGCCGTCCCGTGGGCGACGGTGCTGCCGCTCGCCGTGGTGCTCGCGTACGCGGACGGCTTCTGGGTGACGTCGATGCGCGGAGCGGTCGGGGCCGTCGGTCGCGGCCAGGGTCCGTACACGACGTGGTGGCACGAGTCGAGCGTCGTCGTCCCGTTCTACGTCTGCGCCGTCCTCGGCGCCCTCGCCCTCGCCGTGCACGTAGCGGATCGGCGCAGGGGTGGCGGCCGGACCCCGCTCCTGCTGACCGCCGGACTCGTCGTCGTGGCAGCCACGCTCGTCGGGTTCGTCGAGATGGCGGTCGGGGCGGCCTACGACTTCCACCTCCAGTCCGGGCAGCTCGAGATGATGTCCTCGATGCGCGGCGACTGCCGGGCGGACTGCATCGAACGGCTGCGCGCGGACACGTGGTGGTTGCAGGTGCGCGCCACGGGGGTCGGGACGGGCCTGCTGCTCCTGACGAACCTCGGTGCTGTGGCCTGGGTCACGATGTTCCTCGGTGGTCGGCTCGACACCGTGCGCCCGTCACGCGCTCGCGGAGGGTGGGCGGCGGTCGTCGGCGGGCGAAGGCTGCTCCTCGCGGCGGCGCTCGCGGGGGGTGCGCTCATCCACGTGGCCGTCGTACCAGAGCACCTCGAGGAGTGGGTGGCGGCGGCCTGGTTCTTCGTCGCGCTCACCCTCGTCCAGGCCGCCGCGGCCGTCCTGGTGCTGCGTGGGCCGGTGCCGGACCGCCTCGCCCTGCTCCTCGTCGCAGCGACCTCCGTGGGTCCACTCGTCGTGTGGGTGTGGTCCCGCGTCTGGGGACTCCCGTTCGGGCCCGACCCCGGCGTCCCCGAGGCCGTCGGTCTCCCGGACTGCGCCGCAGGCGTCCTCGAGCTCGTGGCGCTCGTGCTCGCCGTCGCCCTCCTGCGCCGCGGCGCGGGCGACCCCGATCGGGCGGTCGCCGACCGTCGACCTCGGACCGAGCACCTGAGCAGGCTCGCGCTGACGGCCGTGCTGGCGGTGACCCTCATCGGCGTCGCCGCGAGCCAGCAGGGGTGGTTCGACATCGTCCGCCCGGAGAACCCGGCGAGCTCGGAGATGGGCTAGCAGAAGAACGCCGCCGTGTTCGTGAAGTGAGCCGACTGCTCACCCCCAATCTTCGGGTCCGGCCTCCCCGCACGTGGTGGACCCGGCAGACCGCCTCCCCGCCCGACCATGGAGGGGTCAAGGGAGGGGTTGACATGATGAACTCGAGCCTGGGGGCGCGAGCGAGGGTTGAGGGACCCGTTCGAGCCGAGATCACACTGTGTCGGAGCCTGCGCGTGTCGGTCGGGGACCGGTCGATCGGAGCTCGCCAGCTCGGCGGGGCGAAACCGCGACAGATCCTCGTCGCGCTGCTGCTGCGGCCCGACCAAGCCGTCTGCAAGGCAAGTCTCGTGCGGCTGCTGTGGGACGACGCACCGCCGGCGGGTGCCCTGAGCACCCTCGAGGGATACGTCAGCCTCGTCCGAAAGCGGCTCGACGCCCTCGCTCCCGGGCTCGGCAGTGCCGTGCGCACGGAGCCGGGCGGCTACCTGCTCGACCCGGCCTTCGTCGACGTCGACGTCCACCGCTTCCGGCGCCTCGCCGCCCACGCCCGCGCCTGCTCGGGACCAGCCGCCGTGCGCGGCTGGATCGGCGCCTTCGACGCCCTCGACGTCGTCGACGCCCTCGGGGGAGCCGGCGCCCTCGGCGGTCTGCTCCTGCCCGACGAGCACCTCGACTGGATCGAGCAGGCGCGCGAGGAGCTCGACGCCGAGCTGCTCCGGGCCCTCGTGGACGCCGCGGGAGTGGCCCTCGACGCCGGAGACCTCGACCGTGCCCACCGCTGGGCCAGGGAGGCGCTTGCCGCCGACCCCTACGACGAGGCCGCGTGGGGCGTCGTCCTCGAGTGCTGTGAGCGGCGGGGGCGCTACGCAGAGGGCCTGCGGGCCTACGACGAGTGCCGGCGGCTGCTCGCGGACGAGCTCGGCTGCACGCCCGGACCCGGGGTCCGCGAGGTCTTCGGCCGTCTCCTGGACGGCGCGAGGCAGGCTGACGACGACCCGCTGTCGGCGTTGGTCGACGCTGTCGTCCGCCTCCACGTCGCAGTGTCGCTCCCGGCCGAGCCGGACGAGGCCCTCGACGGGACGACCGGCCCGGGGCGCCCGGGCACGGCGCGGCAGCGGGGCGGCATCCCTCCCGTCGAGGAGGACTGGCGGCTGCTCGAGCGACTCCTGTCGATGGCGCGCAGCGGTTGGCACCCGACGGCCCGGGCCACCGCCTGACCGCGCGGGGCTCGGGCCCGCTGACGGTCAGCCGGAGAGGGCGCGCCTCATCACGGCGTCCATGGCGCGGTCCGGCAGCAGCCGGCGCGCGGTGACGATGGCACGTGCTCCGCGGCCGGCGGGGTAGCGTGCCGCGGGGTTCGTGGCCTCCAGTGCCTTGAGCACCTTCTCGGCGACGGCCTCGGGTCCGGAGCTCATCCGCGGGGTGTCGACGCGTTCGAACATCACGGCCATCCGGCGGGCGAGGTCCTCGTAGACGGTGCCGACCGACTGCTCGACCATGCTCTCGCGGGCGATGGTGTTCCATTCCGAGATGATCGGGCCCGGCTCGACGATGACGACGTCGATGCCGAAGGGGGCGAGCTCGATGCGCAGGCTGTCGCTGAAGCCCTCGACGGCGAACTTCGTGGCGTGGTACCACGCACCGAGCGGCTCGTAGATCTTGCCGCCGATGCTGGAGATGTTGACGATCCGGCCGCGGCGCCGCGTGCGCATGTGCGGCGTGACGAGCTGGGTCAGTCGCGCGAGGCCGAAGACGTTGACCTCGAACTGCCGTCGCGCCTCGTCGATCGGCACGTGCTCGACCGGTCCGTACGAGCCGTAGCCGGCGTTGTTGACGAGGGCGTCGACCTGGCCCTCCTCGGTGATGATGCGGTCGACGCCCTCGACCATCGATGCGTCGTCCGTGACGTCCATGGCGAAGGGGATGATGCCGCGCGACTCGAGCGCGGCCATGCGCTCGACGCGGCGGGCGACGGCGTACACCGTCCACCCGGACTCGACGAGATGGACGGCGATGGACTCGCCGATGCCGGAGGACGCGCCGGTGACGAGGGCTACCTTGCTCATCCCGACACCGTATGCGGCCGCGCTGGGACCCGTGCGTGCGGCCACCTCCCAGCGCGGCTGGGCCGGACGGCATACGCCCTCTCTCACGTCGTCGAGGGGCCAGAGCTCGTGACGAGCTCTGGCCCCTCGACCGCTCGAGACCGACAGACCGTGGCCTCTCGACGGTTCAGGTCGGGGAGCGGGCGCGGTCAGCGCACCAACGCCTCGGCCTGCTCGGCGACCCTGGCGTTCTGCCGGTCGACGAGGTAGGCGGCGGTGAGGTCGTCACCGACGGTGGAGAGGAGGCGGATGTCGACCGCCTCGTGGCGCTCGGCGACGGTCGGCTCGACGGTCGTCATGACCGTGCGGGCGTCGCGCTCGGCCACGGCCGTGGCGAGCTCGCGCTTGAGCGCCTCGTCGAGGATGCCGCCGGGCACCTTGGCCCGGGCCGCGACCTCGACGGCGAACCGCTCGGTCTCGGCGGCGAGCGCGGCGTCCTCGGTCGTCAGCATCCGCGACGTGCGGTGCAGCAGCGCCGCGCCGGCGTCGAGGTCACCCTCGCCGAGTCGGGTCACGGCCTGGCTCAGCAGCGGTCGGTCGCCGCGCAGCGCCGAGTCGGCGAGCAGGCCGAGGCGCAGTCCGAGCAGACGCTCGTGCGTACGCGTGTTGCCGGCCTCGCGGCCGAGGGGCACCTTGAGCTCGTCGTCGGGCGCCGACTGCGACATCGTGTCGAGCAGCTCGATGCCGGCCTCGTCGGGCGTGTGCACGGTGTCGCGCAGCGGCACCTCCTTGATGAAGAGCGCTGCGAGCAGGGCGAGCGCGAAGGGCACGAGACCCCAGACGAACACCGTGTGCAGCGAGTCGGCCAGGCCCTGCTGGACACCCGTCGCGACCTGCGGGGGCAGCTTCGCGAGGGCCGACGGGTCGAGCACCGAGCCGGCGCTGACCTGCTGTCCGGACGCCTGCATCTGCTGCACCACGGAGGCGGGCAGGTGCGAGGCGATGTTGCCGGCCAGGCCGCTCGTCATGATCGTGCCGAAGACGGCCGTTCCGACGGTCGAGCCGACGTTGCGGAAGAACTGCGTCGACGCCGTCGCGACACCGAGGTCCTTGCGCTGCGAGGAGTTCTGGATGATGAGGGTGAAGACCTGCAGCGCCATGCCGAGGCCGATGCCGAAGACGATCATCGAGAGCGTCAGCTCGGTCTGGGTCGAGCCGTAGTGCAGCTGGGTGAGCAGCCAGAAGCCGACGCCCATGATGAGGATGCCCGCGATGGTCTGGAGCTTGTAGCGGCCGGTCTTGGTGATGACGAGGCCGGAGATGATCGACAGGCCGATCATGGCGACGGACATCGGCATGAGGATGAGACCGGAGTTCGTGGCCGAGGCCCCGAGGACGCCCTGCGCGTAGACCGGGAGGTAGATCATCGCTCCGAACATCATGACGGAGACCATGAAGGCCGCGATGTTGGAGAGCGTGAAGAGCGGGCTTCTGAAGAGGCGCAGCGGCAGCACCGGCTCGACGGCCTTGCGCTCGATGGCGATGAAGACGCCGAGCATGACGACGCCGGCGGCATACATGCCGATGATGGCGGGGGAGCCCCACGCGAGCGTCGTGCCACCGAGCGAGGTGGGGACGAGGAGCAGGATGAGGGTCATCGAGAGCGCGGCGATGCCGGCCTTGTCGACGACGGTCTCGCGCGGCGTGTGCTCGAGGTGGAGGAAGCGGCTGATGCCGAAGAAGGCGAAGACGCCGACCGGCAGCGTGATGAAGAAGAGGTAGCGCCAGCCCCAGTTGTCGGTGACGAAGCCGCCGACGAGCGGGCCGAGGATCGAGGCGAGGCCGAAGACGCCGCCCATGAGGCCCTGGTACTTGCCGCGCTGACGCGGGGGGATGATGTCGCCGATGATCGTCTGCGACAGCGGCATCAGCGTGCCCATGCCGGCGCCCTGGATGGCGCGGGCGGCGATGAGCCACCAGAAGTTCTGGGCGAAGCCGGAGAGGATCGAGCCGGCCATGAAGACGACGAGCCCGCCGAGGTAGAAGCCGCGGCGACCGTAGAGGTCGCTCATCTTGCCGACGATGGGGACGGTGATCGCGCTGACGAGCATCGCGGCCGTCGCGAGCCACGAGTAGTGGTCGATGCCACCGAGCTCGGCGACGATGCGCGGCATGGCCGGCCCGACGATCGTCTGGCTGATCGACGCCACGAGCATGCCGAGCATGAGCGCGATGAAGATGTTGCGGGTCGGGCGGTCGAGTCCGGGCGCCTTGGTGACGCTCGTCGAGCTGGCTGATGCGGTCGCGGTGTCCGTGGCTACCCCCTGGGTCTTCTGTGGCATGTCCTCCACGGTACGCCGAAAGTGCAGTGACTGCAAAATTGCAGTCCATGCAGTGAACGTGTCACGATGAGGGCATGAGCACGGACCTGCTGACCGACGAGTCGTGCGGCCTGCGTGAGCGCAAGAAGCGCGAGACCCGCCGCGCGCTCAACCTCGCCGCCCTCGACCTCGTCGAGGAGAAGGGCTTCGCGGCCGTCACGACCGAGGAGATCGCGGCCCGGGCCGGCGTCAGCGCCCGGACGTTCTTCAACTACTTTCCGTCCAAGGAGGCCGCGGTCATCGGCACCACGGCCGAGGAGCTCGAGTCGTATGCCGCCGCGCTGGAGCAGGACGTCGAGGGTGAGACGCCGCTCGAGTCCCTGCGTCGGATCCTCGCCGGCATGCTCGCGCCCGCGTCGATCGACCGCGAGCTGCGGGCCCGACGCCGGCGCATCCTGCTCGGCGAACCGTCGCTCGCCCCGGCGCTCGTCGGCAACAACATCCGCATCGAGAACGCCCTGACCGGCGCGCTCGAGCGTCGTCTCGGCGTGCAGTCCGGCGCGTCGCTCGAGGCGCGCCTGACCGTGGCCGTGGCCATCGCGGCCGTCCGTGCCTGCATCGAGCACCAGCAGAACGGCGGCTCCGGCCGCCTCGAGCGCAACATCGACCAGGCCTTCGACCGGATCGCGGCCGGTCTGCGCTGAGGAGCGCTGCAGGGCCGGTGGGACGGACCGGCGTCGATGGGCTGGAGCCGTGGGCGTTCCGGCTCGAAGCGGTCTCAGCGCGCGGTGGTCGCCCCGGCGACGAGCGCCTCGGCCGCGGCCTTGGCGGCGCGGGGTGCGTCCGGCAGGGCGTCGAGCGAGCCGCTCGCGAGTCCGCCGTCGAGGAGCAGGGTCAGCGTGCGGGCCAGGCCGTCGGGGTCGGGTGCCCCCGCGTCGGCCGCGAGTCCGCGCACCCAGCCGCGCACCGAGTCCTTGTGGGAGAGGGTCCGGGCGTGGATCGCCGTGCCCGGCTCGTTCTCGGCCGCGGCGTTGATGAAGGCGCACCCGCGGTAGCCGTCGCGCCGGCAGGCGGAGTCGAGAGCGTCGAAGAGCCCGACGAGCTGGTCGGCGGGCGCCGGGCCGGCCGCCTCCGCAGCGGCGTGCAGCTGACCCGACCAGGTCGTGTCGACGACGTCGAGGTAGGCGAGGACGAGATCGTCCTTGGCCGGGAAGTGGTTGTAGAAGGTCTGCTTGGCGACCCCGGACTCGGAGATGATCCGGTCGACCCCGACCGCGCGGATGCCGTGCGCGTAGAAGAGTGCGAAGGCCGTGTCGAGAATGCGCTGCCGTGCTGCGCTCGCTGTCCGTGCCATGCGGCCATCGTACCTTGCGAGTAGACAGATCTGTCTGCTAGCGTCCAGATCAGTAGACAGATCTGTCTACTGATGCTCCGACACCCAAGGACCTCCCATGCGTTACGCAGTTCTCGGCACCGGCTCCGTCGGTCGCACCATCGCGGCCCGTCTCGACGAGCTCGGCCACGTGGTCACCATCGGCACGCGTGACCCCGCGAGCACGCTCGCCCGCACCGAGCCCGACCAGATGGGCAACGCCGCCTTCGCGACGTGGGCGACGGCATACCCGGGCATCTCCGTCGCGACCTTCGCGGACGCCGCGGCGTCCGCCGACATCGTCGTCAACGCGACGAGTGGCGACGCCTCGCTCGCGGTGCTCGGCCTCGCCGGCGCCGACGCACTCGCCGGCAAGGTGCTGCTCGACATCGCCAACCCGCTCGACTTCTCGGCGGGCATGCCTCCGACGCTGTTCGTCAAGGACTCCGACTCGCTCGGCGAGCAGATCCAGCGTGCCTTCCCCGAGGCCAAGGTCGTCAAGTCGCTCAACACCCTGACGGCAGAGCTCATGGTGCGCCCGGCCGGCCTGCCTGAGGGCAGCAGCGTCTTCGTGTCCGGCGATGACGGCGAGGCCAAGGCCGTCGTCACGGAGCTGCTCACCGAGTTCGGTCACGAGGACGTCATCGACCTCGGCGACATCACGACCGCCCGGGGCACGGAGATGCTGCTCCCGGTGTGGCTGCGCCTCTGGGGCGCCCTCGGCACGCCGATGTTCAACTTCCGGATCGTCCGCTGACGGACGTGGGCGCCCGCAGGGGCTTCACCGGACGTCGCGCTCGCGCGCTGGGGTGAGGTCAGGTGGGGCGTCCGTCATCCGTAGTCGCGGGCGTCGCCGGGAGAGGTCGATGAAGTCCCCGACGCGCAGACCTGCCTCCAGAGGGTGGCGGAAGCGCACCTCGCGACGGACCACGTAGCGGTTGCGCCGCCCCTCGCGGTGCCGGGTGATGACGCGGGCCCCCTCGAGGTCGGCCACGATCTGTTGGACTGCCCTCTCGGTGAGCCCGATGTTGGCGGCGACGTCCTTGAGCAACATGTCCGGGTCGTCCGCCAGGCAGACCAGAACGTGTCCGTGGTTCGAGAGGAAGGTCCATCCTTTCCTTCTCATGATTCGACGGTAGATCGCTGTGCGGGCGGCGGCGGCAAAAGGCGAAGAGGGCTTCGTCACACGTCTCCGTCGAATGCGAACTTCGTCCCTCGCTGGGCAGCTTAGCTGTCCCGTCTTGTCGAGGCTGAGCAGATTTGTGCATGCAGGCGGATGTGCGAACTGCGTTTCCGGAATCGCTTGTGGCGCAAAAGGTTTCGCATTTCGAATACTCGCCAAAGTCGTCGTCCACACCGTACTTCCTGTCTAGATTCTTTGCATTCGCTGATCATGCGATGAGTCACAGGACGGTGGGGAAGATGTCAGGCAGCAGTCCACGGAAATGGTTGTCGGCGATCGTGGCCAGTGCCGCGACGGTGCTCGCTCTGGGCATGCAGGCGGGAGTGGTGCCTGCCACGGTCGCGGCAGCCTCGCCACCGACGGGAGCCACGGACGCATCGAAGGTCCCGCACTACTTCGGACCCTGGCCGAACTGGGCGAACAGTCCCTTGACGTTGCCGACGGCGACGGTGAGCATCACGGACGCCGGCACCGGAGCGGGCGCGACCGCCGTGGCGCAGGTGCAGCCGGACGGCAGCATCGGCGCCATCAACCTGACAGCTCCGGGACACGACTACACGTCGCCCACCGTCACCATCAACGCGCCGACCGGCGCCGGCGGGACGCAGGCGACGGCGACCGCGACGGTCAAGGCGACCGGCGCGGTCGTCTCCGCGTCGGTCACGGCCCCGGGGGCGGGCTACTCCGGCCTGGCCGCCACCGTGACAGGCGACGGGACGGGCGCCAGCGTGACGCCCTCCGGTGGCGTCGACGCCGTGGCTCTGACGGACGGCGGCACGGGCTACACCATGCCCACCGTCCTCTTCGACCTCCCGGGTGACCCCAACGGCACGCGCGCCACCGGTCACGTCGAGCAGGCCGACCTCGTCGGCGGCGTGGTCCAGAAGGTCACGGTGGACGACCCAGGCTCGGGCTACACGACCGCACCGGGAGTCAGGATCCTCGACGGCACGCTCTCCGACCCGATCAGCGGGTCGACGCCGGCCACGGCGACCGCGACGCTCAGGCTCGTCGGACTCGCCGTGGACGTCCCCGGCTCGGGCTACACCGCGGCCACGGTGGCCCTCACGGACCCGACCGGAACCGGCACCGGCGCGAGCGGCACCCTGACGACCGACGTCGGATCGCTCGACTCGGTCACCGTCACGAATGCCGGCAGCGGCTACCTCACGGCGGGCATGAAGAAGTTCCAGGACGCACTGCCTACCGCGTGCAACCCGGGCGCCAGCGGTTCCGGGTGCCCTGTGATCCCCCAGGCGCTGGGGGTGGACGCGGCCACGGGTCCCGACCACAAGTTCATCCCGCTGGCCGTTCCCGAGGCGAAGACGTACAACGGCAAGGTCGCCGACGAGTACGTCATCGGGCTCGTGCAGTACCGCACGAAGTTCTCGTCCGACCTCCCGGCAACCCTCGTGCGCGGCTACGTCCAGCTCTCGACGACCGCGGTCCCGGGGCAGCACGTCACCCTCTTCAACGAGCTGCAGAACGGCGACAAGCAGGCCATCACCGGCTACACCGGTGTCACCGCCCCGCAGTGGCTCGGCCCGATCATCGCGGCGACGAAGGACCGTCCGGTCCGCATCGTCTTCCGCAACCTGCTGCCCACCGGCGCCGACGGCGACCTGTTCCTGCCCACCGACAGCACGATGATGGGCTCCGGCATGGGCCCGATGGCCATGCCCGCACCCGTCGACGGCGGCGCCGTGACGGACGCCGTGCGCAACCCGGCGTGCACCCAGGAGCCGAAGGCCGGTGACTGCTTCAAGGACAACCGCGCCACTCTGCACCTGCACGGCGGCACCACTGCGTGGATCAGCGACGGCACGCCGCACCAGTGGATCACGCCTGCCGGCGAGAACACGTCGTGGCCGCAGGGCGTCAGCGTGCAGAACGTCCCCGACATGCTGGCCAACCCGGCGATCCCCAACTCCCCAGCACTCTGTGCTGCGAAGGACGACGGCTGCTCGACGTTCTACTACACCAACCAGCAGAGCGCGCGGCTGATGTTCTACCACGACCACTCGTGGGGCATCACGCGTCTCAACGTGTACGCCGGTGAGGCAGCCGGCTACACCATCACGGACAACACCGAGAAGGCGCTCGTGAACGCGGGCCTGATCCCGACCGCCGCCGACACCCTGCCGCTCATCGTCCAGGACCGGACCTTCGTGCCCGGCGACGCCCAGCTCAAGGACACCGTCGACGCCAACGGCAACGTCACGGCATACGGCCAGGACCCGACCTGGGACGCGAAGCGATGGGGCACCAAGGGCAGCTTCTGGTACCACCACGTCTACATGCCGGCGCAGAACCCGGGTGACCCCGGTGGGCTGAGCGCCTACGGACGGTGGATGTACGGACCGTGGTTCTGGCCACCGGCCACGGGCACGACGTACGGACCGATCGCGAACCCGTACTACGACCCGAGCTGCAACCTCGACGACCCGGCGACGTGGCAGTACCAGACCGACCCGTTCTGCGAGCCGGAGCAGATCCCCGGCACGCCCAACGTGTCGGCCGGCATGGAGCAGTTCAACGACACCCCGATCGTCAACGGTGTCGCCTACCCGACCGTGACCCTGCAGCCGAAGACCTACCGGATGCGGCTGCTCAACGCCGCGAACGACCGGTTCTTCAACTTCCAGTGGTACACGGCCGACCCCGACCCGGCGAACGGCAACGGCCAGAGCGAGGTCAAGCTGAACCCGACCGAGCTGGCTGCCGCGCAGACCGACCCGACGGTGTCGCCGACGCCGGCCGACGCCCACAATGACGCCTCGGGCCCTGACTGGGTGCAGATCGCGAGCGAGGGCGGCTTCCTCCCTGCGCCGGCGGTCATCGACGGCCAGCAGCCGACGACCTGGATCACCGACCCGACCCGCTTCGACTTCGGCAACGTCGACAAGCACTCGATGCTGCTCGCGCCGGCGGAGCGTGCCGACGTCGTCGTCGACTTCTCGAAGTTCGCGGGCAAGACGCTGATCCTCTACAACGACGCACCCGCCGCCTTCCCGGCTCGTGTGCCGCAGTACGACTACTACACGGGTGGCCCGGACCTCAGCCCGGCCGGGGCTCCGACCGTCATGCCGGGTTACGGGCCCAACACCCGCACCGTCATGCAGGTGAAGATCGCGGCCGCAACCCCGGCTCCGGCCTTCAACGTGACGGCGCTCGCCGCCGCCTTCAAGCACCAGGCGAACGGATCCGGAGTCTTCGAGTCCGGCCAGCACCCGGTGATCGTCGGCCAGGCGGCGTACAACTCGGCCTACGGGACGAGCTTCGCGGCCAGCAGCAACTGCAACGTCAACACGGGAAACGTCACGAGGTGTGACGGTCTCGTGCGCGTCAACGACACCGGCACCTTCGGCTTCAACACCCTTGCGGCTCCCACCGCGAAGATGACGATGGGGCTCGAACCGAAGGCGATCCACGACGAGATGAACTCCTCGACGTTCGACGACTACGGGCGCATGCAGGCCAACCTCGGTGTGGAGGCGCAACCTCCGGCACCGGGAGCGCAGAACGTCACGCTCTACCCGTACGTCAACCCGGCGACCGAGCTCATCGACGGCACCAACCTGCCACCGGCGGACGTCACGGTCACCCCCATCACGAACGCCAAGGACGGGACGCAGATCTGGCGCTTCACCCACAACGGCGTGGACACGCACCCGATCCACTTCCACCTCTACGACGTCCAGGTGCTCAACCGGGTCACGTGGGACAACATCGTCATCCCACCGGACCCGAACGAGCTCGGCTGGAAGGACACCGTGCGGATGAGCCCGCTCGAGGACACCATCGTCGCCCTGCGGCCCGTCGTGCCCCAGGTGCCCTTCGAGGTGCCGAACGCGGTCCGTGCCCTCAACCCGATGATGCCGCTCGGTTCACAGTCCGGGTTCAACAACATCGACCCGCAGGGAAACCCGACCGGGGCCATCGTCAACTCGCTCGTCAACATGGGCTGGGAGTACGTCGTCCACTGCCACATCCTCAGTCACGAGGAGATGGACATGATGCGTCCCGAGTCCCTGGCCCTGCCGCCGAGGACGGCGACCTGGCCGGCGACCGGTGGGGCAGTGGTGACGGGCAACGGCAACAACCGCCACATCACCCTGACGTGGAGCGACAACTCGATCACCGAGACGGCGTTCGTGGTCCAACGGTCCACCGACGGGACGAGCTGGGTGGACGTGGGAACGGTGACCGTGCCGCTCACCGCCACCAACGTCCACCAGTCGCGGACACTCACCGACGCCACCTCGAACCCGACCACGGCCTACCTCTACCGGGTGGTCGCCCAGAACACGGTCGGCTACGGGCAGGGGTTCCCGACGATGACGGCGAGCTCGACCTCCGCCACCCTGGGGGTCAACGCTCCCGCGGCGCCGACGACGCTCACCGCGACCCTGACGGCAGGTCCGCAGGTCAGCCTCTCGTGGCGTGACAACGCGACGAACGAGTCCGGCTTCATCGTCGACCGCTCGGTCGACGGCGGCGCCTTCGCCCGGCTGGCGACCCCGCCTGCGCGTGCCAACACCGGAACGGCGACGTACGTCGACGGCGCCGTGTCGGTCGGCAGCACCTACGCTTACCGGGTCAGCGCGGTCAACGTCGCCGGGCAGTCCGCTCCGAGCAACACCGCCACGGCGGCGGTGCTGCTCCCGGGACAGCCGACGATCGCCACGGCGACCGCGGTCCGCTCGGGCAACAACGAGCGGGTGACGCTGACGTGGGGTGACGTCGCCAACGAGACGAGCTACGTCGTCCAGTGGAGTGCGAACAACTTCGCGACGGTCTCCGGGCAGTCCGGAGCGCTGGCGGCGGGCTCGACGACCTTCACGACGGGCAACATCGCGCGGCAGGCCTGGTCCTTCCGGGTCCGCGCAGTGAACGTCGTCGGAGCCGTCGACTCGGCGGTGCGGCCGGTGGCGGCAGCCCCGTGACCCGGCTCTAGAGGTTGGACCAGCAGTGAGGGCTCGTGGCGACGGGCCCTCACTGTTGCCTGCTGTCGCACGGTCGGTCAGCGCCGAGCGGTCACCGCGTGGCTCATGCAGGTCCGGGCCGTGGGCCGGGCTCGCAGCCGGTCGTCGGGGATCGCCTCACCGCACACCTCGCACCGGCCGTAGCCGCCGTCGGCGATCCGCTGCAGCGCGGCGTCGATCTCGACGAGGTGCCGCTCGGCCTGCTCGATGAGGGCGCCGATCTGGGTGCGCTCGTAGGCGATGGTCGAGCCCTCCGGGTCGTGCTCGTCGTCGGCGATGTTGGCCTCGGACGCCTCGACGACCTCGGCGAACTCCCGGCGCAGCCCGGTGATGCGCTCGACCTCGGTGGCCCGGTTCGCCGTCAGCTCCGCCTCGTGGGCGGCCGTCTTCGTGCTCATGTCCCCATCGTCCTCCCGATCGGTCGAGTCGGCCGGATCGAGTGGTCCACGGCACTCATCGCAGGGCCGGAGCGGCCGTGGATCTAAGAGTCCACTCTCGCCTCCTCGGCACCGATCTGCCGTGCGTCGTATCAGCGGCGGTGCACGGCCTTCCGACCATTGACGGGTGCCGACGGGGCACCCCGGGGCGAGGGAGCGGGCCGTGACGGACGGACGAGTGCGCGACGCGGTCCACGGCGTCGCCTGGGTCGCCGGACTCGCGGCTCTCGCGTGGGCAGGACTCGGTCTGACGGCGGTGCAGGGAGCGCCGCGCAGCGGCGACGGCGGCGTCGCGGCCTCCTCGGTCGTCGCCACGACGCCCCCGAGCGGGCTCCGTGTCGAGGGCGGCCCGAACGCCGACGGCTGGTATGCCGCCCCGGCTCGCTACCGCTGGGTGGCGCAGCACCCCGGCGGCGGGATCGCCTCGTGCCAGGGCGGATCCGTCGTCGCCGTGGACTCGGCGGTGCCGCGCACCGTCTACGGCACGTGTGTCGACGATGCCGGCCGGTCGGCGCCCTACGTCGGCTTCTCCTACCGCTACGACGGCACGCCGCCGACCCTCGACCCGGTCGCCATCCCAGCAGTCGTCCCGCGTCACGGGGTCGTCCTCGCCGTGCCACGGGCGGCCGACGCGCTCTCGGGCGTCGCCCGCCAGGGCTGCAACGGCGGGCGCGCGCCGAACACCCGCCGGCTCGGGCCCCACACCGTCACGTGCTTCGTGCGGGACCGCGCCGGCAACCTGACCACGGCCCGCGTGACCTACCTCGTCGTGGACCAGCGGCTCCGCCAGGGCTGAGCGACCAGCCGCCGACGGAGCGACCTGCCCACCCGGCAGGATGGACCCATGAGCGACCCCAGAGGAGTGGTCTTCCCCCTCGACCCGACGTCCGGACGCCGCAGCACGACGGCCACCGGACGTGCCGTGGTCGCCGACGCCCTGCGCGAGGTCGACCCGGTCGGCGCCGCCTCCGCCGAACGCGAGACGAACTGGCGCCAGGGCTACCTCCCGCACTTCCGGCGCCTCGTCGAAGCGGGGGTCGCGGTCCCGGGCGCGGCGCAGGCCATCGCCACGAGCGGGCTCGAGTCCCTGCACGCGCGCATGCGCTGGGCGACCGACGACGGCGACCGACCGCTCGAGGTGGCCGTCGCCCCGGACGACGGCGTGCCCGCCCTCGCCTCCGAGACCGTGCGCGGCGAGGGTGAGCCCGACCGCACGCTCTCGGTGCCGTATGCCGGTGAGCGCCTCTCGGGGGACGCGCTGCGCCGACGGCTCGACCGGTGGGTCGAGGCGGGGACCGTCGAGCCCACGTGCGCCGAGGCCGTCAGCCTCGTCATCGACAACCCCGACTGGCTCGACCTCTCCGACCGCACCGTCGTGGTGCTCGGTGCCGCGGCCGAGATGGGCCCGCTGCGCTCGCTGCTGCGCTGGGGCGCCGACGTCGCAGCCGTCGACCTGCCG
Source organism: Terracoccus sp. 273MFTsu3.1 (assembly GCF_000383675.1). Taxonomy (GTDB): domain Bacteria; phylum Actinomycetota; class Actinomycetes; order Actinomycetales; family Dermatophilaceae; genus Terrabacter. Next base: position 409,554 of record NZ_KB911822.1, read on the forward strand.
CGAAAGGAGCTGTGGGACAAGCTGATCGGCGACACCCACCGACTGGCTGGATCCATCACCGTGCCGGTCCGACCCGGACCCGAGCCGCTGTCCGCTCGCGCCGGTGGCGACCTCGTCCACGACCTCGGCGCCGTCACCCGGTGGGTCGCGGCCATCGATGGACCGCTCGCCATCGGCAACTACGTCTATGCCGACGGCGAGACCAACGTCCGCGTCTCGATGGCCGTCGACGCCCTGACCCGCGCGGTCGTCGACGCCAAGGGCCGCGACGACGTCGCCCTCGCCTTCCTCGCGACTCCGACCGACGTCTTCGCCGTCCCGGGAGCTGCGGTCGAGCGGTCCGTCGACAGCTACGCCCACCGGCGCACCTCCAAGGTCCTGCGGGTGCCCCTGCGCACCGTGAGCGGCGGGCGCCTCCTGCGCCGCAACTACGTGCCCGGACAGGACCCCGGCATCAACGACAGCGTCGTGCTCCAGCAGGGACCCAACTACCTGCTCGCCAAGCGCCTCCAGCGGTGGCGGGCGACGGCCTACCGCGCCGACGGCGGTCTCGTGTCGCTCAAGGTGGCCCCGCCCACGCGCACCCGCTCGGTCGTCAAGAACCGGGCGCTCGCCGCCGCCTACGCCGGGGCGCACCGCTTCGGCATCGAGGTGTTCGAGCCCGGCACGGCCAACACGCTCATGGCCGCACTCCTGGTCCACGACCTGCGCACCGGCTCGCCGGCGCAGCCGACGGCCTGGCAGGACGAGGCGTATGCCGCCGCGCACGGCGGACTGTGGACCGCCGCCTACGACCCGCGCAGCGCGCTGGGGCTGGCCGCTCTCCTCGGGGTCGCCTCCGCCCGCTGAACCGTCCCGGCGGGGCGTGGCCTCGGTGGCGTGGCGGATGAAGGGCTTGTCTCAATGTGAACCGGAAGTTGGCAGGCGCGTCCCCCAGGCTCGATGCTGTGTCCCATGGGTGAGCGAGTGGCACAGCAGCCGCGCGTGGACGACCGGTCGCCAGAGCGCGGACTCGGCGGCACCATCGGCGCGCCCCGCACCCTCATCCCGGCGCTGCTCGCCGCCATCGCGTACGTCGACCCCGGCAACTTCGGCGTCAACATCACCTCCGGCGCCGAGCACGGCTACACGCTCGTCTGGGTCGTCGTCTTCGCGAGCTGCTCGGCCATGGTCATCCAGTACCTCGCCGCCAAGCTCGGCATGGCCTCGGGCAAGAGCCTCGCCGAGCACAGCGCCGAGCGCTTCCCCGGCGTCGGCCGGCTGCTGCTCTGGGCGCAGGCCGAGCTCGTCGTCATCATGACCGACCTCGCCGAGGTCGTCGGCGGCGCCATCGCGCTCAAGCTCCTCTTCGGCATGCCGCTCATGGCCGGGGCCGTCTGCGTGGCCCTCTTCAGCCTCGTCGTCCTCGCGCTCAAGGTTCGCGGCCGCAGCCACTTCGACTCGGTCGTGCTCGTCCTGCTCGTCGTCATCATCGGTTCGCTACTCTGGCAGGTGCTCGTCGCCGACGTCGACCGGGTCGCGCTGCTGCGCTCGGTCGTGCCGGGTCCGCTCGACTCCTCAGCGGCCCTGCTCGCGGTCGGCATCGTCGGCGCGACGGTGATGCCGCACGCCCTGCACTTTCACTCGGCCGCGTCCCGGGGACATGACGACGGCACCGAGGCCAGTCACGCGGAGCGGCTGGCCAGCGGCCGCCGCACGGTGCGCAGCGTCGTCGTCGCCATGACGATCGCGGGCGCCGCGAACATCAGCCTCGTCGTCTTCGCGGCAGCCCTCCCCTCGGAGGCCGGTGCGAGCATCGAGACGGCGTATGCCGCCCTGTCGGCCAACGCGGGGCAGATCGCCGCGACGATGCTGGCCGTCGCCCTCCTCGCGTCGGGCCTCGCCTCGACGCTGGTCGGCGTCCAGACCGGTGACGTCGTCATGCAGGGTTTCGGGCGCCGGCCCATCGCACCGCTCCTGCGCCGGATGCTCGCCGTCGTGCCCACGCTCGTCATCCTCGGCCTCGGCGTCGAGCCGACGAACGCGCTCGTGTGGAGCCAGGTCGTCCTGTCGTTCGCGCTGCCCGGCACGCTGATCCCGCTGGTGCTCTTCACCCGCGACTGCAGGATCATGGGCGTTCTCGTCAACCACCGCCTCACCACGGCCGTCGCAGTGCTCATCACCGCCGTCATCGTCGGCCTCTGCGGCTACCTCGTGGCCACCGGCCTCTGACCAGCCCCGCCCGTCGCACTCGAGTGAGCGCCCCGTCCCAGTCGAGTGAGCGCCCCGTCCCAGTCGAGTGAGCGCCCCGTCCCAGTCGAGTCAGCGCACCCGTCCACTGGTGTGAACGAGCGCTCACTCGAGTGTGAACGAGCGCTCACTCGAGTGTGGTTGTGCTCACTCGAGGTGGGGTGGAGGCGGGTGCGGGAGGGGTGTGGCGCACGGCACCCGGCGGGACGGCATACGGCCTCGGGTCCGGTGAGGGACCGTGTGGGAGAGTGGCGCACGAACCGCTGCGACGTCGCGTGAGGAAGGTGAGCATGGCCCGTCTCGTCCCTCCGGGTGCGCGGGAGCTGCCCGCCCTGACCGCGCTGCGTCTCGAGGTGCGCGCCTTCCTCGCCGAGCAGGTCGCGGCCGGCGCGTTCGTGCCCCACGTCGACACGTGGCTCACCCGCTGGGACCGTGACTTCACCCGCGAGCTCGGCCGGCGCGGCTGGCTCGGCATGGTCATCCCGCAGCGGTACGGCGGCCAGGGACGCACCTTCCTCGAGCGCTTCGTCGTCACCGAGGAGCTGCTCGTCGTCGGGGCTCCCGTCGCGGCGCACTGGATCGCCGAGCGGCAGATCGGCCCGTCGCTGCTGCGCTACGGCACCGAGGAGCAGAAGCAGGCGTTCCTTCCCGGGATCAGCCGCGGCGAGGTCGTCTTCGGCATCGGGATGAGCGAGCCGGACTCGGGCTCCGACCTCGCGAGCGTCCGCACCCGTGCCGAGCGCGTCGACGGCGGCTGGCGGCTCACCGGCACCAAGGTGTGGACCTCCGGCGCCCACGAGGCCGACGCCTTCTTCGCGCTCGCCCGGTCCGCGCCGCTCGACCCCGCCCACCGCCACGCGGGGCTGAGCCAGTTCATCGTCGACCTGCGGGCACCGGGGGTCACGATCCGCCCGATCATCTCGATGGGCGGCGACCACCACTTCAACGAGGTGCACCTCGACGGCGTCCTCATCCCCGACGACCGCGTGCTGGGCCAGGTGGGAGAGGGCTGGTCGCAGGTGACGTCCGAGCTCGCCCACGAGCGCAGCGGGCCCGAGCGGGTCCTGTCGACCTTCCAGCTCCTCGCCGCGGCCGCGCAGGCCATGGACGACGGCCGTCTGCCCACCGACCCGGGCCTCGGTCGCCACGTCGCGCGGGTCGCCGCCCTGCACCACATGTCCTTCGCCGTCTCGACGGCGCTCGAGAACGCCGAGGACGCCGACACGGCCGCCGCGGTCGTCAAGGTGCTGGGGACGACGGGGGAGGGCGACATCGCCGACTACGTCGACACGTTGACCGCCACGGGGTGGGCCCTCGACGAGGAGCTCGACACCCTGCTGCACGCGGCGATCCTCCAGCGTCCGGGCTTCACCCTGCGCGGCGGCACCAACGAGATCCTCCGCGGCGTCATCGCCCGCGGCCTGGGGCTGCGCTGATGACCGACATCCGCGACCTCGCCGCGCCCACGACGCCGGACCCCGACCTCGTCGCCGTCCTCACCGACCTCTTCGCCGACTACCGCGCCACCCGCGCCACGCCCACCGAAGTCGTCGACCTCGACCGCGGCCTGTGGCAGCGTCTCGAGGACCTCGGGCTGACGCGGCTCACCGGCACGGAGTCCGCGGGCGGCAGCGGGGGAGGCTGGGTCGACGCGGCAGCGCTGCTCGGGCTCGCCGCCGCAGCGGCCGCGCCGGTGCCGCTCGCAGAGCACGACGTGCTCGGGGGGTGGCTGCTCGAGGCGGCCGGGCTCCCCAACGACGGCGGCCTCCGGACCGTATGCCGTCCCGACCCGTCCGGGGTCGCCCTCAACGTCACCTGGGCCCGCGACGCGAGCAGCGTCGTGGCCCTCTGGGAGGACCGCGACCAGTGGCGGGTGGCCGACGTGCCGATCGACCTGGTGGGCGTGGAGGAGCGACGCAACCTCGCCGGGGAGCCCAGCGACACCGTCGAGTTCGACCTCGACGACCTCGAGGCGGGCATCGTCGTCGACCACGCGATCGGCGAGCAGTTCCATCTGCGCGGGGCGCTGGCGCGCTCGGCCCAGGTCGTCGGCGCCATGGAACGCGTCGTCGACGTCGTCGTCGCGCACGTGCGAGAGCGTGAGCAGTTCGGGCGGCCGATCGGGAGCTTCCAGGCGGTGCAGCACCTCGTGTCCGACATCGCCTGCGAGACGGCCCTGGCCCGTGCCGCCACCGACGCCGCCGTCGCACGGGCTGCCGCGTCCGACTGGACCGACCCCGGGATGCTCTTCGCGGTCGGGGTCGCCAAGTCGTGCGTCGGGCACGCCGCCTCGGTGGTCGTCCGGGGGTCGCACCAGGCGCTCGGGGCCATCGGCACGACCCTCGAGCACGAGCTGCACACCCTGACGCGTCCGATCCTTGCCCGGCGCAGCGAGTACGGCTCCCTGCAGGACTGGGACGAGACCCTCACGGCGCTCGCCTCGTCCGCCGGTCACGACCGACTCTGGACCCTCATCACGACCGGCCGCGCCAAGACGCAGCGAGCCCGTGAACCCCTCTGAACCACCGAGCTCGCTGGTAGCCAAGGAGATTCGCCGCATGACCGAGATCCGCTACGACGTGACCGACGGCGTCGCGCTCATCACCCTCGACGCGCCCGAGCGTCGCAACGCCCTCTCCGTGGAGATGTCGCGCGAGCTCATCGACGCCGCCCGCACGGCGGAGGCCGACGAGGAGGTCGGTGCCGTCGTCGTCACGGGCGGAGCCCACTTCTGCGCGGGGGCGGTCCGCAGCGTCCTCGCCGACACGGGCCGTGACCCCGTCGAGGACGAGGCCTACCGCAACCTCGAGACCGTCTACGCCGCGTTCACGACCATCGGCTCGATCGCCGTCCCGACCGTCGCGGCCGTGCGCGGTGCGGCCGTGGGGGCCGGTCTCAACCTCGCGCTCGCCACCGACTTGCGGATCGTCTCGCGCACGGCCCGGCTGCTCCCCGGCTTCGCCCAGATCGGCATCCACCCCGGCGGGGGGCACTTCACGCTCATCAACCGGGTCGCCGGGCGCGAGGCCGCCGCGGCGCTCGGGCTCTTCGGTGACGAGGTCGACGGCGAGCGAGCCGTCGCGCTGGGACTCGCGTGGGCGGCATACGACGACGGCGACGTGCAGGACGCGGCGATCGCGGTCGCGGGCCGCGTGGCCCGTGACCCCGCCCTCGCCCGACGGATGGTCGCGAGCTTCCGCCGAGAGACGGCCCCCGGGGGCATGCCGTGGGACGTCGCCGTCGAGCTCGAGCGCTCGCCGCAAATGTGGTCGCTGCGCCGCAAGCACGGGGCGTGAGGCACGGCTCACCACGAATCCGGCATTTCGGATCCCCGGGGGTCGTGGTGCAAGGATGGGGAAGTTGGCCGTCCCCCACCGCGAAGGAGCACCTGTGCTGGCGTCCTACCGACCTCTCTTCGAGGTACCGGGGGCACGCGTCTTCATCACCGGCGGGCTGATCGCCCGCTCGGCAGGCTCGATGTTCGCCGTGTCCGTGGTCGCGATGGTCTCGGCACGCACCGGCTCCTACGCGCTCGCCGGAGCCGTCGTGGCGGCCGGGATGGTCTCCCTGGCGCTCTTCGCCCCGTTCCTCGGGCGGCTCGTCGATCGCTACGGCCAGCGCCGCATCGCCATCCCGTTCTTCCTCTGGTCGGGGTTCTGGGCCGTCATGACCCTCCTCGTCTCGATGCGGGGGCTGCCCTCGTGGCTGCTCTTCATCACGTTCCCGCTGTGCGGCGCGATCCCCAACCTCGGCACGATGGCCCGCGCGCGGTGGTCGCACATCTTCGCCGACGACCCGCGCAACCTCCATGCGGCGATGTCGTTCGAGCAGGTCATGGAGGAGGTCACCTTCGTCATCGGTCCGGTCCTCGCGATCTGGCTCTCGACGACACTCTTCCCCGAGGCGGGCTTCGCCTTCGCCACCATCGCCTACACGGTGGGCGTCCTCATCTTCATCTCCGCACGGTCCACCGAGCCGCCGGTCGTCCCGCACCACGAGCGCCCCACCGAGCACGCCTACACGGTGCCGGGCCTCATCCCGCTCGCCTTCATCATGGTCATGACGGGTGCGATCTTCGGCGTCAACGAGGTCGTGACGCTCGCCGTCTCGCAGGAGCAGGGCGCGCCGAGCGCCGCCGGCGCCATCCTCGCGCTGTATGCCGTGGGGTCGGCCGCCGCGGGCCTCGTCTTCGGGCACGTCTCGCACGGCCGAAGCCTCGTCAAGCTCCTCATCGCCGGGACGTTCGGGATGGCGGTCCTCGAGATCCCGGTGCTCTTCGCCCCCAACCTCTGGGTCCTCGCCGGTCTCATGCTCGTCGCGGGCATGGCCACCGCTCCGACCCTCATCACGACGATGAACCTCATCGAGCGGATCGTCCCCAAGGCTCAGCTCAACGAGGGCATGACCATCGTGCTCACTGGCCTCATCATCGGCATCGCGGCGGGCTCGGCCGTGTCGGGCATCGTCGTCGACCACGTCGGCCCGCAGCACGGCTACTGGGTCGCGATCATCGCCGGCGGCTTCGCCTTCGTCATGGCCCTGGGCACGCGCGCGTTCCTTACCCGGCGCGAGCTGCACGACCTCCGCTGACCGAGCCCGCGGCATACACCACCCGCCTGAAGCGTCGAAAGGCCACGTCTCCGAGGAGACGTGGCCTTTCGACGGTCGAGCGGCTGGGCCCGAGGGGTCAGTGGGCGGCGGGGGCCACCACGACGTCCTCGTCCTTCGCCGCCGCCTGACCGGGCTTGGGGCCCAGGTCGATGTTCGGCAGGAAGAGCGTGGCGATGAACGCGAGCACGAGCACGCCGGCGGCGACGAGGAAGACGACCGACATCGCGTCGGAGAAGCCGACGAGGAACGGCTTGGCGAGCGCCGGGTCGAGCTGGTTGATGAACGAGCTGTCGGACAGGGCTGCCCCGCCGACGCCCGCACCCGTGCCGCCGGACTGCTGCGCGGTCTGGAGCTGCTCGATGAACGCCTTGTTCGCCGCAGGGTCGCCACCCGTCGGGTTGCGCAGGGCCGCCTGGAACGCCGGGCTCGGGGCGATCGCCGTGAACGCCTCGGAGATCTTCGTCCCGGCCTGCGAGAAGAGGATCGACAGGAAGACCGCGGTGCCGAGCGTGCCGCCGATCTGGCGCGTGAACGTCGCGGAGGACGTCGCCACGCCCATGTCGCGACGGTCGACGGCGTTCTGCACGGCGAGGGTCAACGGCTGGAAGTTGAAGCCGAGGCCGATGCCGAAGAAGAACATCACGATCATCGTCTTCCAGAGCGGGGTGTCCGCGCCGACGAAGTGGAAGGCGAAGAGCGACAGGACGAGGATCGCCGCGCCCATGATCGGGAAGTGCCGGTAGCGACCGGTCCGGGAGATCAGCTGGCCCGAGACGATCGAGCCGGCCATGATCCCGAGGGTCATCGGGAGCAGCTGGAGGCCGGCCTGGGTCGGCGACGAGCCCTTGACGATCTGCAGGTAGAGCGGGATCGCGGCGAGGCCGCCGAACATGCCCATGCCGATGAAGACCGAGGCGACCGACGACGACGCGACGGTGCGGTTCGTGAAGAGGCGCAGCGGGATGAGCGCCTCCTCACCCATGGACCGCTCGAAGAGGAAGAAGGCGACGAGACCGGCGAGGCCGATGGCGTAGCAGGTGATCGAGGTCGGCGAGCCCCAGCCCCATGCGCGGCCCTGCTCGGCCACGATGAGCAGCGGCACGAGGGCGACCGCGAGGCTGAGCGCACCCCAGTAGTCGATGCGGTGGTCGAGGCGCGTGTGCTTGAGGTGCAGCGTGCGCGTCACGACGATGAGGGCGGCGACGGCGATCGGCACGTTGACGAGGAAGACCCAGCGCCAGCCGGTGACGCCGAGGAGGGTCTCCTGGCCGGCGAAGAAGCCACCGATGACCGGGCCGAGCACGCTCGAGGTGCCGAAGACGGCGAGGAAGTAACCCTGGTACTTCGCACGCTCACGCGGCGGCACGATGTCGCCGATGATGGCGAGGGCGAGCGAGAAGAGGCCGCCGGCGCCGATGCCCTGGACGGCTCGGAAGGCCGCGAGCGACGGGATCGACCACGACAGCGTGCAGAGCATCGAGCCGATCGTGAAGATCGTGATGGCGAAGATGAAGAGCTTCTTGCGCCCGTAGATGTCGCCGAGCTTGCCGTAGAGCGGCGTCGTGATCGTCGCGGTGATGAGGTAGGCCGTCGTGACCCACGCCTGGCCGGCGAGGTCGTTGAGGTCGTCGGCGATGACGCGCATGGCGCTTGCGACGATGGTCTGGTCGAGCGCGGCGAGGAACATCCCCATCATGAGTCCGACGAGGATGGTCAGGATCTCCTTATGGGAGAGCACCGGTCGCGCGTCGGGACCTGCACCGGCTGGTGCGTCCGCGGTCGCGTCGACGCGTGGCGGCTCGGCGGTGGTGTCGGACATGTCAGTCCTCTTTCTGCTTCTGGGCTCTGGTGGAGTCGAAGGGCATGGGGGGCGGCGCTGCACCCCGGGCCCGGAGGTTGGTGTCGAGCGCGTCGCCGAGCTCGCGGAGCCGACCGACGAACTCTTCGGTGGTGGGGCCGTCCCACTCGGTGAGCAGCCCCTGGAACCACGTGGCGCGGCTCGCCTGGATGCGATCGAGGGCGGCGCGGCCGTGCTCGGTGAGGGAGACGACCCACGCACGACCGTCGCTGGGGTCGGCGCTCTTCTCGAGCAGTCCGCTCGCGACGAGGGCGCTGACCTGTCGACTCACGGTGGAGACGTCGTTGTGCAGCGTCGTCGCGAGCTCGGAGATGCGGACGGTGCCCTGGCCCGCGACGACGAAGAGCACGGGGTATGCCGTGACGTCCACGCCGTCCTCGAGCCGCGGGGCCGTGTGCTTGGCCGCGACGAGCAGCTTCTGGACGCGCAGGAGCCCGAGGAAGACGTCGTTCGCCTCGTCCCTGCTCACGGCCATCGCGTGCCCCCTCGGTCAACTACTTGCTTGCAGCATGCAAGTATTTGCCCGAACGTCTCGGCTGTCAACTCACGTGTCCAAGGTTTGTCCAGCCATCGGATCTTCTCGCCACGTGCGGGGCTCATGTGGTTGTCTGTGGTCTCGCGCCATCGGGGAGGTGCGAGGATGACTCACGTGCCCGAACCGTCCAGCAGTGTGCGGAAACCGCGGGGCCAGATGTTGCAGGGAGTGACATGACGAGCGACGTTCCCGTCGATCCGACGATCAACGACGCCTTCCGACAGATGTCGGCCCTGATCTACGCCGGCGCCGACGCCGGTTCGATCCACCAGTCGCTCGTCGACTCCGCGCTCCGGCTCGTCGAGGGCTGCGACCGCGCCTCTCTGCTCGTGCGCACCCGCGACCGCTACGTCACGGCCGCCAGCACCGACGACATCGCCCGCCGCATCGACCAGATCGAGCTCGAGGTCGGCGAGGGTCCCTGCGTCGACGCCATCGTCTCCGAGGCCTACCAGCACGACGCCGACCTCACTGACGCCAAGACCCCGTGGCCGCGCTTCACCGAGCGCATCGTCGCCGAGACGCCGGTCCGGTCGGCCATCGGCTACCGACTCCTGCTCGAGGGCGACAAGGTCGGTGCCCTCAACCTCTTCTCGGACACCCCCGGCGGCCTCACCTCCAAGTCGGCCGACGTCGGCGCGGTCATCGCCTCGTTCGCCTCGGTCGCCCTCATGGCGATCCGGGCGCGCGAGGAGGCGGCGACCCTGAGGCAGGGGCTGACGAGCAACCGCGAGATCGGCAAGGCCGTCGGTCTGCTCATGGCCGCTCACCACATCAGCGGCCAGGAGGCGTTCGAGCTGCTGCGGAGCACCTCGCAGGAGCTCAACATGAAGCTGGCCCTGGTGGCCTCGCAGGTGATCCAGGGGCAGGAGTCGCAGTTCGGCCACGCCGGCCCGGCGGGTGGCGCCACGGCGGACTCGCAGGTCTGAGCCGGCGGGGCCGCGGGAGGTCCCCGTCGGCCGCAGACCGATCCGGGACGGCGTCAGGCCCCGAACGACGAGCGGCCCCGACGCGCCTCACGGGCGTCGGGACCACGGGTCGGACTGGAGGGGGATCAGGCCGAGGCCATGCCCTCCGCGGACAGCTGGCGGCGCAGCTCGTCGAGCGTGCGCCGGAGCAGGCGGCTGACCTGCATCGCGCTGAGCCCCATGGACTCGGCGATCTCGGCCTGCGTCATGTCGCCGCCGAACCGGAGCTCGACGAGCTTCTGGTCCCGGGCGGGGAGCCGCCCGAGAGCGGTGCGCACGACGATGCCCTCGTCGAGGGCCGGGTCGGAGCCCGAGTCGCCGCGGGCGTCGAGCAGGTCGAGGACCGGGCGTCCGCCGTCCGCCGTCGTCGCGTCGAGGGAGGCGGGGCGCAGGTTGGTCGCCGCGACCTGGGCCTCCTTGACGGCATCGAGCGTGATGTCGAGCTCGTGGGCCAGCTCGCCGGCATCCGGGTCGTGGCCGAGCCGCTGCTCGAGCCGTGACCTCGTGTCGGTGACGAGCTGGCGTCGCTCCTGCAGCTCGCGAGGCGGGCGGACGAGCCAGCCGTGGTCACGGAAGTGGCGGCGGAGCTCACCGGTGATGGTGGGCGTCGCGTAGGCGCCGAACTCCGTCGGCTTGGACAGGTCGAACCGCTGGAGTGCCTTGAGCAGTGCGAGGAACGCGACCTGCTCAAGGTCCTCTCGGTCCAGGCCCTTGCCCGAGTAGCGGTGGGCGAGAGAACGGGCGAGCGGCATGTGCAGCACGGTCACGGTCTCGAGGGCGGTGGCGCGCTCGGACGGCGAGTCCGAGGTGCGCAGGGTCTTGATGAGCTCTCTGGTTCGCGCATCCTTGCGCGGACCCACGGATGGGTCGGTCATTTCAACTCCGATGGATCGGATCCCCGATGCGGCGCTGGCTTGACCGACTACTAGTGACGCTAGGCCGTTGCCCGTATATACACAAGGTGGACTTCGCCCCCGTCAAGGGGTCCCGAGGTGTATACGCGGGCGCGAGTGACGACGGCCCAGACGGTGTTCCCGGAGGTGTTCCCCACGGCGAGGGATGGGCCGTCTCGGAGCCGTCAGTGCGTGACGACGACGAGCGCCTCGAGAACGCGCCGGGCGATCTCCTCGTCCCCGGTGACGGTGTAGTGGATCTCGTCGACGCCGCGACGTCCGGCGGCTCGACGCGTGAGGGCGTCGGTCGTCAGGTGGATCGACGTGACGTCGAGCTGCTCCTCGCCCTCGGGTCGGTCATGACCGCTGAAGAGTGCTTCCCCGTAAGGGCGCCCGTCGTCACCGGTGATGATGCGCACGCCGCCACGCGCGACGACGGGACCGCTCACGTCGAGCACGACGGCGTGACCGGCGCCGATGCCAGCCACCCGCGAGGCGATGCGCGGGAGGGCGGCGAGGATGTCGGCGGTGAAGACCGCGGCACTCGCGGAGTCGAGGTTGCCGGGCCGGTCGAGGGCGGCACGGAGGTCCTGCTCGTGCACCCAGGCGTCGACGATCCGCCGGTGCAGGTGGTCGCCGAACGTCGTCTCCGGCCCGAAGAAACCGCCGATCACGGTGTCGATGTCGGCGTCCGACGCGCGAAGGTCGGCAACCCGTTGCGGGTGGAACTCGGCCAGCTCGGCCACGACCTCACGTCCGGAGAGGCCGCGCCGGGCCTCGACGTCGACCTCGACGAAGCGGGCGAAGTCGCTGTGGACGTGCGGGTAGTCGGGAACCTCGACCTGCGGCCGAGGCATGCCGGCAAAGGACTTCTCGGCCCCGACGACGTGGGCGATCTGGTCCTTGACGGTCCAGCCGGGGCACTCGGTCTGGATCTCGAAGTCCTCGTCTCGGCAGGAGTGCCCGAGGTCGATGATCGACTGCACGGAGTGGTCGAACGCGTCGATCAGTCCGTTGCGGTCGTCTGGGGCGGCCGGGTGCATGGGCATGTCATCAGACTACTTACCCTTGAGGCATGCCAACCCTGCAGCGAGATGGTCTCGCCGACCCGCGGACGGGCCCCGCCGCCCCGTCCTCCGGGCGCGTCGCGGTCGTCCTCGCCGCCGTCGTCGCGGTCGGTCTGCTGGCGAGCGTGGTCGCTGCCCGGTACACCGGCGCGGCCGCCCCCCTGCCCGGCGGCCTGACCGACGCGGGCCCGGTCGTCCGCTGGGCCCTCCCCCTCGTCCGCGTCGTCCACGACGTCGCCGCCTCGCTCACCATCGGCTCGCTCCTCCTCGCCGCCACGATGATTCCCGGCCGCACTCGCGCCGAGAGCGCGGCGCTCGACGAGCCACGCCGCGCCGCTGCCCTCCGGGTCGCCACCGCTGCGGCGTTCGTCTGGGCGCTCGCGGGGGCCGTCGGCGTCGTCTTCACGTTCGCCGACGCCGCGGGCATGCCGCTCGGCGACCCGCTCTTCGGAGGCAATCTCGCCGGGTCGGTGTGGTCGATCGAACCGCTCCGGGTCGGGCTCATCAGCGCGGTCGCCGCGTTCGTCGTCGCCTCGGTCGCCGCTGTGGCTCGCTCTCGTGCGGTCGCGCTCGCGCTCACCGTCGTCTCGGCGTTCGGCGTGCTCGTCCTGGGCCTCGCGGGCCATGCCGGCGGGTCGGCCGACCACGAGACGGCTGTCAACGCGATCGCCGCCCACATGCTGAGTGCCGCAGTGTGGGTCGGTGGGCTCCTCGCGCTGATCGTGCTCCGTCGTCCCCTGGGTGGCGCGCTCGGCGTCGTCGCCCGTCGCTACTCGACCGTCGCCCTCTGGTGCTTCGTCACCCTCGGCGTCTCCGGCGTCATGTCGGCCACGACCCGGCTCGGCTCGTGGTCCGACCTCGCGACGCCCTACGGCGTCCTCGTCCTCGTCAAGGTCCTGGCCTTCGCGGTCCTGGGGCTCGCAGGCTTCTGGCACCGGCGCGTCACGCTCGACCGCATCGACGAGACCGGCACCTCGGGTGCCGGCACTGCCGTCCCCGAGGGCTCGCGCAGGCTGCGGAGCCGGCTCTTCGTGCGGCTCGCGGTCGCCGAGACCCTCGTCATGGCGCTCGCGTTCGGCGTCGCGACCGCGCTCGCGCGCAGCGAGCCCCCCGTTCCCGAGACGGTGGCCGACCCGAGCGCCGCCCTCTCGCTGACCGGCTATCCCGCTCCGCCCGCCCCCACGGCGATGTCGTGGCTCACGGCCTGGCGGGTCGAGTGGCTCTTCCTCGCCACGGGGCTGCTGGCGATCGGGCTCTACCTGGCCGGGGTCGTGCGCCTGCGCCGCCGTGGCGACGCCTGGCCGGTGATGCGCACCGTGAGCTGGGTCGTGGGCTGGGTCCTCTTCGTCTACGCCACCAACGGCGTGCTCGGCATCTATGGGCGCGTCGCCTTCTCGTGGCACATGACGCTGCACATGCTCGAGGCGATGGTCGTCCCGATCTTCCTCGTGCTCGGGGCGCCGGTGACGCTCGCGCTGCGCACCGTCCGGGGGCGCCGCGACGGCACCCTCGGCCCGCGCGAGATGCTTCTCTCGCTCATCCACTCGCGGTTCCTCGCCGTCGTCGGCAACCCGATCTTCGCGGCCGTCTTCTTCTTCATGAGCCTCGTCGTCTTCTACTGGACCGGCCTGTTCCAGCTGGCCCTGCAGACGCACACGGGGCACCTGCTCATGACCGCGCACTTCGTCCTCACGGGCTATCTCTTCGCGTGGGTGCTCGTCGGGGTCGACCCGGGCCCCAAGCGCTGGAGCCCTGCGCTGCGGCTCGTCGTGCTCTTCGCGACGATCTCCTTCCACGCCTTCTTCGGCGTCGCGATGATCAGCGGCACGACGCTCCTCGGGGGCGACTTCTTCCCGACCGTCGCCATCCCGTGGGTCACCGACTCGCTCGCGGACCAGCGCTACGGCGGGGGTGTCGCGTGGGCCATCGGCGAGCTGCCGAGCCTCGTGCTCGCGCTCACGGTCGCGCTGCAGTGGTTCCGCACCGACAGTGCGGAGTCGGTGCGCCAGGACCGTCGGGCCGACCGTGACGGCGACGCCGAGCTCACGGCATACAACGAGCGGCTGGCCGCGCTGGCCCGCCGCGACGAGGGCTCGCGCCGCTGACCGCGCGGGCGGAGCGTCACTACTACCCCATGTAGTATTGACGTCGAGGAGGCGACATGCCGCAGCGACCGTCCGACCCGAGGTGCCCGATCCGGCTCGGAGAGCCGTGCACGCTCTGCTTCCCGGGGGCGAGCGGTCCGCAGGACTGCGGCCTCGTCTACCTCGTCCGGAACGACCCGGAGCTGCGTGAGGAGCTCGCGGCACGACGCCGCGCGCGCCACGCGGCGCGGCTCAGCGCACCGGTTGTTGCAGCTCCGTGACCCAGGCGTCGGCGTCGTCCATCGGCGTCTCGAGGTAGACCTCCCGACAGGGGCCGTATGCCGTGAGCCCCGTCGCGTCGACCTGCGTCGCGAGTGCCTGCCAGGTGTCCCCGATCGTCGCCATCGACCCGCGGTGGATCACCGTGACGGCCTGCGCGACGCCCGGCAGGTCGGCGACCTCGGCGCCCTCGACGTCGACGGCGTCCAGGGTCGTCGGCACCCCGACGCCCCACGTCGTGCCCTGGGCGTCGCCGTCGTACCAGGCGACCGACGGCGTGCGCGGCTGCACGCCGGCCGCCGAGAGGCCGCGGAGGAGCCGGTCGAACGCCGGCCCGATCGTCGCCCCCAGCTCGCCCACGTCGGCGACGCGGCCCGTCACCTGCGCCAGCCGGACGCCCGGCAGCTCCTTGGTCACGTACTCCAGCTCGGGCATGGTGCCCTCCTTCTCGACGGTTCGGAGTCTCGCCTCGATGGCCTGCAGACGGGCCGGTCGGCGGCACTCCCGTGAGCCGGGGCGAACTCTCCGATGTTCACCACGATGACCATGGTCTACGGCCGACACGGTGTGAGGGTCAACCCCTCGGGTCGGCGGGGTGCCCGCGTGACGGGACCGCGGACCCGGCACCGGCTCGACCGTGTGAGAGTTGGACCATGAAGGTTGCGCTCATCCAGCTGGCCTACGGTGACGACGAGTCGGTCGCGGACCGCACCGCCCGCGTCGTGGATCTCGTGCGGGCCCAGGCCGGCCATGACCTCGTGGTCCTCCCGGAGCTGTGGCCGGCCGGTGGCTTCGACTACACCGCGTGGGACGAGCGGGCGCAGTCCGTCGACGGACCCGTGGCCCAGGCGCTCTCGGCCGCCGCCCGTGAGGCCCGGGTCACGCTGCACGGCGGCTCGATCGTCGAACGGGCCGAGCCCGCCGAGCCCGGCGGCCGAGGGCTCTGGAACACCAGCCTCGTCTTCTCGCCGGACGGCGACCTCGTCGCGACGTATCGCAAGATCCACCGCTTCGGCTTCGGCGAGGGCGAGCCGACGCTCATGGAAGCCGGAGAGGACCTCGTCGTCGTCGACGTCCCCGTCGCCGATGGTGGGACGGTGCCCGTCGGGCTCTCCACCTGCTACGACCTGCGCTTCCCGGAGCTCTACCGGCGTCTGCTCGACCAGGGCGCCGAGGTCTTCGTCATCCCGGCGGCCTGGCCGCGCAGGCGGGTCGCGCACTGGACCCTGCTCGGCCAGGCGCGTGCGGTCGAGGACCAGTGCGTCGTGCTCCAGTGCAACACCGCCGGCACGCACGCCCGCCACGAGATGGGTGGTCACTCGCAGGTCGTCGACGCGACCGGGAAGGTTCTGGCCGCCGCCGGCCTTGACGAGGAGGTGCTGAGCATCGACATCGACACCGCGGCGACGCCGGAGTGGCGCCGCACCTTCCCCGTCCTGACCGACCGGAGGCTCTCGTGACGCCCGGCGGCGGGGTCGAGACCGCCTCGCTGCGCGCCCGCGTCAAGGTCCGGGCGCCCGAGCTCGTCGGCCGCGGCTGGCTCAACACCGGCGGACGGTCGCTGTCTCTCGCCGACCTGCGCGGTCGCGTCGTCGTCCTCGACTTCTGGACCTTCTGCTGCGTCAACTGCCTCCACGTGCTCGACGAGCTGCGGCCCGTCGAGGCCCAGTTCCCCGACGCGCTGACGATCATCGGCGTCCACTCGCCGAAGTTCGAGCACGAGGCCGACGCCGACGCGCTGGCCGCCGCCGTCGAGCGGTATGCCGTCCACCACCCCGTGCTCGACGACCCCGAGCTCGTGACGTGGAAGGCGTATGCCGCCCGCGCGTGGCCCACGCTCGTCGTGCTGGACCCCGAGGGCTACGTCGTCGCGTCGATGTCGGGGGAGGGCCACGGCCCGGGTCTCGCCTCCCTCGTCACGGAGCTCGTCGAGGAGCACCGCGCCAAGGGCACGCTCCAGCCCGGCGACGATCCCTACGTCCCGCCGCCGTCTCCGGACACCGCGCTGCGCTTCCCCGGCAAGGCCGTCGCCCTGCCCGACGGGTCGTTCGTCGTCAGTGACACGGCGGACCACGAGGTCGTGCACCTCGAGGACGACCTCGAGACCGAGCGGGCCCGATGGGGCGGCAAGGGCGTCCTCAACGAACCGCAAGGGGTCCTGCTCGCGACGCCCGACGTGGCCGAGCGGCTCGGCATCGACCTCCTCGTCGCGGACTCCGTCAACCACCAGGTCAAGGGAATCCGCTTCTCCGACGGCTCGATCCACGTCGTGGCCGGCACGGGGGACCAGCTGCGCGAACGCACCGGCGGCGGGCCCGCCCTCGAGCAGGCGCTCTCGACCCCGTGGGACCTCGCCTGGCTCGGCGACCGGCTCGTCATCGCGATGGCGGGCACGCACCAGCTGTGGGCCTGGACCCCCGGCAAGACCCTCGAGGAGGGTCGCGTCGAGGTCGTCGGTGGCACGTCCAACGAGGGGCTCGTGGACGGAGCGGCACCCGAGGCGTGGTTCGCCCAGCCGTCCGGTCTCGCGACCTCTGCCTCCGGCGACCGCGTCTGGGTGGCCGACTCCGAGACCTCCGCGCTGCGGTCCGTGACGGTCGGCGCCGACGGCGGACTCGTCGTCGAGACCCACGTCGGCACGGGCCTCTTCGACTTCGGTCACCGGGACGGCGACGCCGCCGACGCGCTGCTCCAGCACCCGCTCGGCGTCACCGAGCTGCCCGACGGCTCGGTCGCCGTCAGCGACACGTACAACGGCGCCGTCCGACGCTTCGACCCCGTGACGGGCCAGGTGTCGACCTTGGCCCAGGGACTCGCCGAGCCGAGCGACGCCGTCGTCGAGCACGACCCCGAGACCGGCGAGGTGCGCCTCGTCGTCGTCGAGTCCGCTGCCCATCGCCTCATCCGCGTGGCCCTGCCCGAGGCCGCGCAGCGCGTCGAGGGTCCCGCCCACCGCACCCAGCGGCCTCCGACTCCCTTGCCCGCCGGGGAGGTCGCCCTCGAGGTGACGTTCGTGCCGCCGACGGGGCAGAAGCTCGACCTGCGCTGGGGCGACCCGACGCGCCTCAACGTGTCCGCGACGCCCGATGCGCTCCTCGTCTCCGGGGCCGGGCGGGCCGAGGGCCTGACCCGGACGCTCGTCCTGCGTGACGGCATCGGGTCGGGCACGCTGCACATCTCCGTGCAGGCCGCCGCGTGCGACGGCGACCCCGAGACGGGCGAGGTTCCCGAGCACGCCGCGTGCCACCTCTTCCAGCAGGACTGGGGGATCCCGGTCACCCTCGACCCGACCGCCGATGCCACACTGACTCTCGACCTCCGCGGGGTCCAGGCCGGAAGCTAGCCGGTGCAACCCGTCCGGCAGGTCGTGACGAGACCAGCGGACGACAAGGCGGCACACGTGGCACGACAGGCATCAGGCGGCGGTGGACGCTCCGTCCTCTCGGCGGTGTGCGGGCTGCTGGCCATCGTGCTGCTGCCCGTGTCGCTCGTCGGCTTCTGGGCGTCGGTCATGCTGACGCGCACCGACGTCTTCGTCGAGGAGCTGCGGCCGGTCGTCACCAAGCCCCAGGTCCAGGAGGCCCTCACCGACGGCGTCGTCCAGGGCGTCCTCGGTGCGGTCCAGCTCCAGCCGGCGATCGAGAAGGCCCTCGAGGCGCCGATCCGGACGCAGGCCGCAGCCCTCGTCGCGAGCCCTCAGGTCACCACGGCCTGGGCCACCGGGATCCGGGCGCTCCACACCCAGTTCATCGCCGTCATGGAGGGTCGCGCCGACACGAAGCTCGACGACCAGGGGCGTGTCTCGGTGCGCCTGACGATCCCGGTCCCGGCCCTGACGTCGACGCTCGAGCAGGCCGGGGTCCCCGACGCCGGGTCGATCGCGCCCGTCGTGACGATTCCCCTCGTCAAGGCCACCGACCTGCAGAAGGCGCAGGCGGCATACCGCATCGCCGACGCGTGGGGCCCGTGGGGGCCACTCGTCGTGGGTGCCCTGGCGCTGCTGTCGATCGCGCTCGCGCGGCGCTGGCGCACGGCGACCACGCTCGTCGCCATCGGCTGGATCGCGACCGCCCTCGCGCTCGCCCTCGTCCTCATGGTGTCGCGCGAGCCGCTCATGCGTCGCGTCGACCCCGAGGTGGCGCGCACCATCGCCGACGCCGCCTACGGCCTGGCGGCGCGCAACCTCTACTACGAGATCGCGATCGCCGTCGGTGTCGGGGTCGTCATGCTCGTCGTCTCGGCCGTGTCGCTCGCGTTCGGGCGTCGCCGCTCCCGCTGACCCGGACCGTCGACGCCGGGATCGTGACGGTTCGCCGACCTGCGGGTATGTGACCCGCAGGTACGCGTCCAGGGCGTACCCCAGCCAAGGAGACCTCATGGGTATCGGACTCGGGATCTTCCTGCTCGTCGTCGGCGCGATCTTCTACTTCACGAACATCGACTCCAGCGTCCTCAACCTGAGCAGCAGCACGGGCAACACGATCGGGATCATCCTCATGGTGGCCGGCGCGCTCGCGATCATCCTCGCGCTCGTCCTCAACGCCCAGCGCGCGCGCACCCAGCACACGGTCGTCACGGAGCGCCGTGGCGCTCCCGACGTCGTCGAGCGCCGGGTCGCCGGTGACGAGGTCGTCGAGCGTCGCGTCGAGCACCGCGACGGCACCGTCTAGCACCGTCGAAGGGCCACGAACGGCCCCTCAACCGTCGAAAGGCCACGAACCGGGCTCCGGTTCGTGGCCTTTCCACGGTGAGAGGCGGGGCCCGGACGGTGGGTCACGGGCGGTGGGTCACGGGCGGCGAGCTGAGCAGGAGAACTCACCTGCCGAGGCGGCCGGTCGTGCTTCGATGAGACGTGAGCCGGACCCACCCCGACGCCGCGCCCCGCACGGCGGCCGAGATCGACGCCGCGACCCCCTCCGACCGGGACCGCTGGGCCGACACGCTCCGCGTCGGGTCGCTCGTCGTCGTCATCCTCGGACACTGGCTCATGGTCGCGATCACCCCCGACGGCCAGATCACGAACGCCCTCGCGGTCGTGCCGTCCCTCCAGCCGCTGACCTGGCTGCTCCAGGTCATGCCGCTCTTCTTCCTCGTCGGGGGCGTCGCCCACGCCCACACGCTCGAGTCGCTCGAGCGTCGTCACCCGGACACCCGTGGGAGGTATGCCGCGTTCTTCCGGGCGCGGGCGACGCGCCTGCTGCGACCCACCCTCGCCTTCCTCGCCGTCTGGGTCGCACTCGGCGTCGTCGCCGACCTGTCGGGCCTGACGTCGCGTCCCGGCGACGCGGGGCGGCTCGCGCGAGACGCGCTCGTCATGGTGCCGCAGCTGCTGTGGTTCGTCGGGATCTACCTCGGAGCCTGCGCCTTCGCCCCGCTCATGCGTGACCTCCACCGGAGGTGGGGTCTCGTCGTCCTCGGCGTGCTCGTCGTGCTGGCGTGCGTCGTCGACGCAGTGCGCTTCGGCGGCGGGCCCGAGCTCGTCGGCAACCTCAACTTCGCCCTCGTCTGGCTGGCGCTGCACCAGCTCGGGTTCGCCTGGCGTGACGGCCTGCTCACGACCGGTCGGGGGTGGGCGATGACGTTCGTGGGCTTCTCCGCGATGGGTCTGGCTGTCGCGTTCGGCCCCTACCCGACGTCGATGGTGGGCCTGCCGGGGGAGGCCGTCTCGAACATGGCGCCGCCCACGGCGGCCCTGCTCGCCCAAGGCATCGGCATCTGCGGCCTCGCCGTCGTCCTGCGGCCGGCCATGGCACACGCGCTCGCCCGGCCCCGCGTCTGGCGGGCGGTGGTGCTGTCGGGCCCCTTCGCGATGACGGCCTTCCTGTGGCACCTCACGGCGCTCATGACGGTGCTCCTCGCGATGCGGGCGCTGGGGATCGTCCAGCCGGCCGTCGCGTCCTGGCAGTGGTGGCTGTCCCGGCCCCTCCTCTTCGCCGTGCTCGCCGTCGTGACGGCGTTGCTCGTCGCCGTCTTCGTCCGCTTCGACCGCGGGCCGCGCTCGGTGGCCGGCGCCTCGCCGGAACCGCGCGGCTGGGT
Organism: Terracoccus sp. 273MFTsu3.1; assembly: GCF_000383675.1. GTDB lineage: Bacteria > Actinomycetota > Actinomycetes > Actinomycetales > Dermatophilaceae > Terrabacter. The sequence continues at coordinate 430,114 of NZ_KB911822.1, forward strand.
CGACCCCGTCGCCGCCGTGTCGGCGGGCGTGCTCTTCTTCGGGATCCTCATCGTCTCGATCGTCGGCGTCGACGTGCTCGGCAACCGACCCGTCTTCTTCCTCGTCGGTGACGTCACCCCGATCGTCGGCTTCGTCGTCCTCGCTGCCGGCCTGCTCCTGCTGCGCACGACGCGCCCCCGCGCCCCCCGCACCTGACCCCACCCCACCCCCAGTCGAGTGAGCGCTCCGTCCCACTCGAGTGAGCGTTCCGTCCCACTCGAGTGAGCGCTTCGTCCCACGGAAACTCGATGGCCGCGCCGACGCGCGTACCCCTACCGTCGTGCCATGGAGACGAGGCTCATCGACGTGCACGACGACGCCGTCTGCGCCCGCGCGTACGACGTCATCATCGCCAGCAAGGGTCACGAGCGCCCGTGGAACGAGCCGCCGTCGCTGGCCGAGACGCTCGTCGAGTGGCGCCACGTCGACGAGGCCGAACGCATGGAGATGTGGGGAGCCCACGACGGTGACGAGCTCGTCGGCGTCGCGACGCTGTGGCTCCCCCTGACGGACAACACGACGATGACGTGGACCGACGTCCAGGTCGACCCGGCCCACCGCCGGCGCGGCGCCGGCACCGCCCTCGTCGAGCGCCTCCTCGAGCGGGCCCGGGAGGAGGGTCGCGTCACCATGGTCGTCGACTTCCTCGTGCCCCCGGAGTCGGAGGGACACGGCTACCGTCGCTTCGCCGAACGGCACGGCTTCCACCTCAGCAACACCGAGATCATGCGCCACCTCCGGCTGCCCGTCGACGACGAGCTCCTCACCCGGCACGCCGAGCACGCGCGACCGCGTTGGGAGGGGGCCTACCGCCTCGAGACCCACGTCGGCGGCGTGCCCGAGCACCTGCAGGAGTCCCTCTGCGCCGTCATGAACCAGCTCGCCGTCGACGCGCCCACGGGCGACATCGCGTTCGAGGAGGAGTCCCTCACGCCGGCGCGCTACCGGGAGTACCTCGAGGTCGCGAGGGCCCAGGGGCGCGTGCGCCTGACGACCGTCGCGGTCCACGAGGACAGCGGTGACGTCGTGGCCTACACCGACCTCATGCTTCCCTCGGGTGCCCCCGGGTTGGCTTGGCAGTGGGGGACGCTCGTGCACCGCGACCATCGCGGCCGCCGTCTCGGGATGGCCCTCAAGGTCGAGAACCTCCGGCGTCTGCAGGCCGACCACCCGGAGCGCCAGCGGGTCGTCACGGGGAACGACGACACGAACTCGTGGATGGTCTCGATCAACGAGGACCTCGGCTTCCGCATCGTCGAGCTGTGCCCGGCCTACCAGCGGTCGCTCGCCTGACGTCGCCCCCGCGTCTCGGTCGTCGCGACCGTGTCCGCTCAGGCTCCACTCACACTCGTGCCTAACCAGTGAACACCGTTAACCGGTTATCCCGCTGAACCCGGTTGTCCGGGTGAGCTGTCGCGGGCCATGATCGTCTCGTGCAGACGTATGCCGTCGACGGGCGCGAGCTCCCGCTCCGCATCGCCGGCGACCCGGCCCTCGAGCTCGTCAACACCCTTGCGCGCTGGTCCGGGACCTCGACCGACCAGGTCGACCACCTCCACGACTACGACGACCTCGTCGTCTGGGCCCGGGAGTGCGGCCTCGTCGACGAGGTCGCGGCGGCCCGCCTCCGACGGTCGGCACGACGCGACCGGGTGACGGCCGGCGCCGTCCTCCGGGAGGTGCGGAGGCTGCGCCGCGACGTCCACGACCTCGCCGTCGGCCTCGGGCGGCGTGCGGCCCTGGCGCGGGTGTCGACGCTCGCCGTCGAGGCCCGCCAGTCCCAGTCGCTCACGGCCACCGCGGATGCCGTCACCTGGCGCTTCACGCGCGACGCAGGGCTGCACGAGCCGCTGTATGCCGTCGCGCAGGCCGCCGCGGCCCTGCTGACGTCCGACGCGAGCGGGCACGTCTCTGCCTGCCCGGGGGACGGGTGCGGCGCGGTCTTCCTCAACCCGTCCGGCCGACGGCGCTGGTGCATCATGTCCGTCTGTGGCAACCGGGCCAAGGCGCGGGCCTGGGCGGCTCGACAGCACGCGTCCCGGGACCCGGCCCCCTCCTGACCGACCGCACCACCGCACACCGCAGCGTCACTCCCGTGACCGGGCCGGACGGCATACGCACGCCGTCGTGGAACGACGAGGCGCCCGCTCCCGCGTGGGGAGGGGCGCCTCGAGGTGAGGGGTGCTGCGCGTCAGAACGCGGACTCGGGCACGTCCATGAGGTCGTTGTCGATGGCCTCGGCGATGGCGCGCTCGGCGGCGAGCTTCGGCAGGACGTTCTTGGCGTAGAAGGAGGCCGCCGCGACCTTGCCGCGGTAGAAGTCGGCGTCCTTGCCGGACGCGCCGCCGGCGAGGGCCGCCTGCGCGACCTCGGCCTGACGGAGCAGGAGCCAGCCGACGACGAGGTCACCGGCAGCGAGGAGCAGACGAGTCGTGTTCTGGCCGACCTTGTAGAGGTTGGCCGTCTCGCCGCCCATCCGCGGGTCGCTCTTCATGGCGTCGCCGATCATGTGGCCGACGATGCCCTGGACGTCCTCGAGGGCCCGACCGAGCAGCTCGCGCTCGGTGTCGAGCGAGCCGCCGAGGTCCTTCGCGAACTCCTGAATCTGTCCGGCGACGTGCTGCAGGGCCTGGCCCTTGTCGCGGACGATCTTGCGGAAGAAGAAGTCGAGTCCCTGGATGGCGGTCGTGCCCTCGTAGAGGGTGTCGATCTTCGCGTCGCGGACGTACTGCTCGATGGGGTAGTCCTGCAGGAAGCCCGAGCCGCCGTAGGTCTGGAGCGACTCGGTGCCGAGCAGCACCCAGGCGCGCTCGGAGCCGAGGCCCTTGACGAGGGGCAGCATGAGGTCGCTGATCCGGTTGGCGACCTCGGCCGCCGACCCCTTCTCGAGCGGGGCGGCCGGGTTGCCGGCCTGCGCCTGGTTGACGGCGTCCTGCTGGCTCGCGGTGTAGATGACGAGCGCGCGCAGGCCCTCTGCATACGCCTTCTGGAGCATGAGCGAGCGGCGGACGTCGGGGTGGTGCGTGATGGTGACCCGCGGGGCGGCCTTGTCGGTCATCTGCGTCAGGTCGGCGCCCTGGACGCGCTCCTTGGCGTACTCGAGGGCGTTGAGGTAGCCGGTCGAGAGCGTGGCGATCGCCTTGGTGCCGACGAACATCCGGGCGTTCTCGATGACCTTGAACATCTGCGCGATGCCGTCGTGGACGTCGCCGAGGAGGGTGCCGACAGCCGGCTCGTGCTCGCCGAAGGTGACCTCGCACGTCGTCGAGACCTTGAGGCCCATCTTGTGCTCGACGTTGGTCACGTGGGCGCCGTTGCGCTCGCCCAGCTCGCCGGTCTCGAGGTCGACGTGGAACTTCGGGACGATGAAGAGGGAGAGGCCCTTCGTGCCGGGCCCGGCCCCCTCGGGGCGGGCGAGGACGAAGTGCACGACGTTGTCGACCATGTCGGACTCGGCAGAGGTGATGAACCGCTTGACGCCCGTGATGTGCCACGTGCCGTCGGGCTGCTGGACGGCCTTGGTGCGGCCCGCACCGACGTCGGAGCCGGCGTCGGGCTCGGTGAGCACCATCGTCGTGTGCCAGGCCCGGTCGACGATGTGCTTGGCGAGCTTCTTCTGGTCGTCGGTGCCGAGGTGCCACAGCAGGTTGGCGAACGAGTAGCTCGCGGTGAACATGTGGATGGCCGGGTTGGCGCCGCAGACCATCTCGGCGACCGACCAGCGCAGCGAGGCCGGGACGACCATGCCGCCGAGCTCGGCGGGGACGTCGAGGTTGCCCCAGTCGCCGTCGACGTAGGCCTTGAAGGACTTCTTGAACGACTCCGGCATCGTCACCGACTGGCTGGCCGGGTCGTAGACGGGCGGGTTGCGGTCGCTGTCGAGGAGGCTGTCGGCCAGCTCGTTCTCAGCGAGGCGCGAGACCTCGCGGAGGATGTCCTTGGCGGCGTCGACGTCGACGTCGGCGTAGATCCCGGTGCCGAGGACGTCCTGACGGTTGAAGACCTCGAAGAGGTTGAACTCGAGGTCACGCACATTGCTCTTGTAGTGGCCCATCCGGGGACCCTCCACGTTCTGTCGCTCGTCGTGCGTCCGCGCTGTCGTCGGCGGGCGCGCCAAGTTACTGGCCGGTCACTTCCATGATGCTACTCACGGGTAACGATCGCAAGGGGGAGAGGTCACGGTTCCGCCACGAGGGGCCCCGGGGCGTATGCCGTCCGGCCCGGCACGTGCGCCACGCACCCTCGCCCGGGCGACCGGCAACTACCGGCTCGGCAACGAGCGCTGACGGCGGAGCCACCGGAGGTCGGCCGCGGCCCGGGCGCCGGCCGCACGGCATACGTGCTCGCACGGCATTCGTGCTCGGACGGCACACGTGCTCGGGCGCGGCAGGCCACCGGACAGCAGAAGGGCCCGGTCGCGGTGACCGGGCCCTTCCGCATCTGGAGCAGGCGGCACGAATTGCACGTACGTCTTCCTTCTGGAAGAAGGCTGTTCTGCTACTGAACTACGCCTGCGAGGCGTCGCCAACCGTAGCAACAGTCGGGGCGCGTCGTCCAAACGACGCGCTCGGCGCGCCGTGGGCGTCAGCCGAGCGGTGCCCGGAGGTCCCAACCGTCGAGGATCGCCTGCACGGCACGACCGTCGGTCTCGTTGACGAGCACCGGGGCGGCGAGGTTGACCGACGTGCCGCCCTGCCCAGGGGTCGCCACGACGAGGATCCGCGCAGGGTCACCGGGCTCGAGACCGATGCTCGCGCTCTCGCCCTCGACCGCGGGGGAGTAGGCCGGCGCGTAGAGCGCGGCCTCGAGGACGAAGAGCCGCACGTCGGGGTCGTCCGACGGGCAGAGGCTGAAGACGCCATCGGCCCCGTCGACGGCGTCGAGCTCGTAGACGGTGTGCGGGTCGAGGCCGGGCATGGGCTGCTCGAAGACGAGGGTGGTCATCGCAGGAACTCCGTGAGGCTGGGCTGGAGGACCTTCGCCGTGACGGCGAGGGCCGCTTGGTAGGCGGTCTGCTGGAGCTGGAGGTCGAGCACGGCCTGGCCGAGGTCGACGTCCTCGAGGGCGGTGCGACGGGAGGTGAGCGACGTCGTGGCCTCCGTCGTCGCCTGCGCGGCACGCTGGAGCTGGGTCAGCCGGCTCCCGACGTCGGAGCGGGCCGCGACGACGGTGGTCATCGCGCCGTCGAGGGCGGCGAGTCGAGGGGTCGGGTCGACCCCCGCGCGGAGGTCGGCGGCGATGGCGTCGAGGACGCTGAAGGCGGACATGGAGCCACTCCCGAAGGCGGTGCGGCCGTCGGTGTCGACGGCGACGGTCTCGTCGGGGCCGATGCGGCGGGTGACGGTCCCCGAAGCCCCGTTGTAGGTGGGTGGGGTGCCGTCGGTGAACGCCGACGGGGCGTCGGACGTGCCGGCGAAGACGCTACGACCGAGGTAGCGGGTGTTGGCCGCTCCCACGAGGTCGTGCCGCAGCCCGTCGACGACGGCCGCGAGCGCGTCGCGAGCCGCTTGGGTGAGCGAGCCGTTCCCGCCCTGGACGGCGGCGTCCCGGGCCTGCTGGAGCAGACCGGTCGCGCCGGCGAGGGCCGAGTCGATGGTCGAGAGCCAGCCGGTGCCGTCGTCGATGTTGCGCTGGTACTGGCCGCGGGCGGCGAGCTCGGCGCGGACCCGGAGGGCCTCGCCCGTGCCGACCGGATCGTCGGAGGGACGCGAGATGCGGGCGCCGGAGGTGGCGGTCGCCTGCGCGGAGGCCAGGCGCGACTGCCGGTCGCCGAGCGCACGCTGCGCGGCGAGGGACATCGACTGGTCGGTCACTCGGAGCATGGGTCAGCGCCCTACCATTCCGGTGCGGTTGATGAGGGTGTCGAGGGCTTCGTCGACGGCCGTGAGGACGCGCGCCGCGGCCTGGTAGGCGTGCTGGGCTGCCATGAGGTTGACGCTCTCCTCGTCGAGGCTGACCGACGCCCCGGACAGCTGTGCCTGCCGGGCGTTCGCCGCCGCACTGCCGGCGATGGCGGACTGCTGGCCGGCGGCACGCGCCGCGCCGCCGGTCGTCGTGACGAACGCGGCCCAGCGCGCGTCGGCCGATCCGGGACCGGCAGCGAGCCGGGCGATGGCGTCGGCGGTGGAGCCGTCGAAGGCCCCGGCGCCGACGGCGCCGGTCGCGATGCCGCCGGCTCCGGTCGGCACGACGGTGAGGCCACGGGCCGGGGGCTGCGAGGGGTCGAGGCGGAAGAAGTCGAGACCGGTGGCGCCGGTCGTGGTCTGGCCGGCCCGGTGGACGGTGTTGACCGTCGTGGCGAGGGTGAGCGCGACGTCGTCGTAGGACGCGGCGGCCTCGGCGATGGGCCCGCCGGTGCCTCCGGCAGCGGTCGGGGCGAGGACCGAGAGCACGCCGGCGATGGCGCCGCCCTCGAGCCCGACCTCGAGGCCGGGTCGGTCGGCCCACTCGAGCCGGGTCGGGGAGGTGGCCGCATCCGCCATCGTCGTGGCTCCCGAGAGCGCGAGCGAGCGAGCGGTGTCGCCTCGCACGAGGGCGTTGCCGCCGAGGTAGACGGTCACCGTGCCGTCGGCCTCGTCCTTGACGGAGGCCCCGGCGAGCGACGCGATCGTCTCGGTCAGGCGGGCGCGGCTGTCGATGAGCTCGTTGGCCGAGCCGCCCCGGGCGAGGGTCGAGCGGATGTCCTGGTTGAGGGCCGCGACCTGCGCCGCGGCGTCGTTGACCGAGGCGACCATGCGTCGCGCGTCGGTGGAGGTGTCGTCCCACTGGGTCTCGAGGGCGGCCCGGCCGCTCGACAGCATCGACGCCACGGAGCTCGCGGCGTGCAGCAGCGCACTTGCCGGGCCCGGCTCGCCGGGATGGTTGGCCACGTCGTGCCACGCCGACCAGAACGCCGCGAGACGCGACGAGAGCCCGTCGTCTCCGGGCTCGTCGAGCGTCGCCTCGATGCGGTCGTATGCCGCCGTGCGCGCCGCCGTGTAGCCGGCCGACGCGGCCGTGGTCCGCACCGACGCGTCGAGCAGGGCGTCGCCGAGGCGGGCGATGCGGTCGACCGAGACGCCCTGGCCGACCTGCGCTCCGGTGACACCGAGGCCGGTGGGCCCCGGAGCCCCGATCGCGGACTGCTCGATGCGCTGGCGGGTGTAGCCGTCGGTGCCGACGTTGGCGACGTTGTGACCTGCGAGATCCATCGCCTGCTGCGCCGCGGACAGGCCGCGGTAGGCCGTGCCGAGAGGGCCGAAGGTGCTCATCAGGACCCTTCCGGTCAGAGGCTGCGGTCGAAGAGATGGGCGTCGTCCGTCGCCGCCGGTCGGCCCTGGGCGTCGTACGTCGAGGCAGGGGACTCGGTCGTGGCGAGCGTCTCCTGCGTGGACCGTGCTGCCGCCCGGAGGAACTGGGCGTTGGCGTCGCGCAGCTGCCGGATGACGGCCGTCTGGTCGGTCATGGCGGCCAGGTGGGCCGCGAGGATCTCGCCCCAGACGGTGTCGCCGGCGCCCTCCGCGAGGTCACGCAGCGTCGCGTCGTCGGACAGCCCCCACTCGTGCGCGACCGTGGCCGCGGCGGCGGCGCGCTCGAGCCCGGCGACCTGCAGCCGCTCGAGCACCTGCTCGACCTCGCGGGTCGCGTGGGAGACCCAGCGCGTCCGGCCCGCGGTCAGGAGCAGCTGCTCCTCCTCGAGCTTGAAGGTCAACAGGTCGAGCAGCTCGCGCTCGTACCAGAGGCGGGCCGACAGGTCCGAGACCGTCGTGCCGGGAGCACCATCCCCCGCTCGCCCCGCTCCACCATCCACTCGTACTTCCCCCATCCAGAGACGTCACGCACCGGCGCGGACCGCACCGTCAGTCTCCACTATCGGCAGCGGCGGGTGGCCGTTAAGCCGCGAGTGCGTCGACGGCTCGCGCCCGAGGACGGTGCCGAGGACGGTGCCGAGACGGCATACGGCCCGCTCTAACGCGTCCGGAGGGCCTGCCGATAAGGGCTGCTGAGGGCCCACGGACGGGCCCCGGCACGACCCCCACCCATTTCATGGAGGAACGACGATGGCTCTGACCGTCAACACCAACCTTTCGGCCATGCAGGCCTACCAGAACCTCAGCCGCACCTCGGCGAGCATGGCCAACTCGATGGCCAAGCTCTCGAGCGGTCTGCGCATCAACACCGCCGCCGACGACGCTGCTGGTCTCACCGTCTCCGAGGGTCTGCGGTCGCAGGTCAACGGCTACGGCGTCGCCGCCCGCAACGCCCAGGACGGCATCAACATGGTCCAGACCGCCGACGGCGCGCTGGGCGAGGTCCACTCGATCCTGCAGCGCATGCGCGACCTCGCGGTGCAGGGTGCCAACGACACGAACAACACCGCCTCGCGCACCGCGATCACCAAGGAGGCCGGTGACCTGTCGCGCGAGCTCTACCGCATCACCAACGGCACCAACTTCAACAGCATCGACCTGCTCAAGGGCGGCTCGAAGTCCTTCCAGGTCGGCGCCGGCGGCACGACCAACGACGTCATCTCCGTCGCGCTCGCCGACGTGGGCACCTCGACGGGCACGCTGATGTCGGCCGACGGCACGGCCGCCGGTGCGGGCTTCGACGTCACGACGAACGCTGCGTCGCAGACGACGATCGCGGCGATCGACACCGCGATCACGGCCGTCTCGGGCAACCGGGCCGACCTCGGTGCCGCGCAGAACCGCCTCAACCACGCGATGAACATCGCCAACGTCTCGGCGCAGAACCTCGCGGCGTCGCAGTCGCACATCACCGACACCGACATGGCGCAGGAGATGGTCAACTACACGAAGGCCAACATCCTCTCGCAGGCCGGCACGGCGATGCTCGCCCAGGCCAACCAGTCCGGCCAGGGCATCCTCAAGCTGCTCGGCTGACAGGCCCGGGGGGCCAGCTGACGGCGGCCGGGGAACCCGACCCCGGCCGCCATCGGCACCCCGCGGCGCACGACCACGCGCCCGCCCGACGGGCGCCGCGCGCAGCACCCAAGGAGGACCCTCGTGGCCGTCTCGGTCAACGGGCTCGGAAGCGGGCTCGACATCACCTCGATCGTCAACTCGCTCATGGCCGTCGAGGCGCTGCCGCAGCAGCAGCTCAAGCAGGCCCAGTCCCAGCAGGAGACCCTCATGGGCGTCCTGCGGACCCTCAACACGAAGACTGCCGCGCTGGCCACGCTCGCCACGAAAGCGGCCGCACCGGGCGGGCTCGACCTCTTCACGGCGACGACGAGCACCGGCGGTCTGACGGCCTCCGCGGGAGCGAGCGCGACCGCCGGCACCTTCGACCTCACCGTGACCCAGCTGGCACGCACCCAGGTCGCCGTCAGCGCACCGCTCGCCGCCTGGCCCACGGACCCCGGTGGCGCACCCGTGCCCCTGACCTTCCTCGACGCCTCCGGGGCGGCGACCGAGGTGACACCGGCGAGCACGTCGATCGACGACGTCGTCGCCGCCGTCAACGCCTCCGGCGGCCCCGCGAAGGCTCTCAAGGTCAGTGCAGGCACCGACGCGGGAGGCGCGCCCCTCTACCGGCTCCAGCTCACCGCGACGCGCTCGGGCGCGAGCGGTGCCTTCAGCGTCCACGAGGGCACGGCGGCCCAGGTGAGCAGCGGCACGGCAACCGACCTCATGAGCCGCCCGGGTTCCGCCGTCGTCTCGCCCGCCCAGGACGCCAAGGCGCTCCTGTATGCCGGTACGGCGGCCGAGCAGGTCGTCACCTCGGCCACGAACACCTTCACCGGCATCGTCCCCGGCGTCGCCGTGACCGCGACCGCCGCTGCGGTCGGGGTGGCGAGCACCGTCACCGTCTCCGGCGACACGGCCGGCATCGCCAAGCAGGCCGGCGACCTCGTCTCCGCCGTCAACGACGTGCTCGGCGCCATCTCCGACAACGCCAGGGTGACGACGACGGCAGGCTCCGGCGGGGGCGTGTCCGCAGCCCGAGGCGGCCTGCTGACCGGCGACTCCACCATCCGCCGCATCGCCGCCGCCGTCACGGACGCGGCGTACCGGCCGACGAGCGACGGTCGCTCGCCGTCACAGATCGGCCTCGTGATTCAACGCGACGGCAGCATCACCTTCGACAAGGACGTGCTCACCGCGGCGCTGAGCGCCGACGCCGACGCCACGCGGGCGGCCCTGTCGGAGATCGCGGGTCGCGTGGCCGCCGCGGCCAAGGACGCGTCCGCTCCCGTCAGCGGGTCCCTCTCCCAGCTCATCGCCGGCCGCCAGTCGGTCTCCGACGACCTCGGCACGCGGATCGCCACGTGGGACCAGCGCCTCGCCGACCGGCGTACGGCCCTGCTCGCGATCTACAACGCCATGGACACCGCGCTGGGCACCCTCAAGTCGCAGCAGTCCTGGCTCACGAGCCAGATCGCCGGCCTCCCGAGCTTCTCGCAGAACTCCAAGTAAGGACACGACGCGTGACCAGTGCAGCCAACGCGCGCCAGCAGTACGCCCGGGACGCGATCCTCTCCGCGAGCCCCGCCCGACTGCTGACGATGCTCTACGACCGCCTCCTGCTCGACCTGCGCCGCGCCGAGGCAGCCCAGGAGGTCACCGACTGGCAGACGGCGAACGAGCAGCTGCTCCACGCGCAGGACATCGTCGCCGAGCTGTCGGCGACGCTCCGCCCGGACGTCTGGGACGGGGCAGACGGCCTGCGCGGCCTCTACGAGTACGTCCGGATGGCGCTCGTCAACGCCAACATCCACCGCGACGTCGCGCGCACCCGGGAGGCCATCGCGCTGCTCACCCCCCTCCAGGAAGCGTGGCACGCGGCCGCTCTCCTCGACGCGCCTGTCGCCGGCTCCGCACAGGCGGGCTACGCCGTTGGCTGACCGGTGGGACACCGTGCTCGACCGGCTCGAGGCGGACCTCGCGGCCGTCGAGCGTGGGCTGGGGGAGTCGCACCCGCCCACCGAGGCTGCCGTCATGGCGGCCCAGCTCGGCACCTGGGTCCCGCCCCGTGGCCTCGGGCCGCTCCCCGACCACCTCATCGACCGGGCCCGCGCCCTCGCCGCGACCCAGGCGCGTGTCGCCGAGCGCGTCGACGCGCTGCGCATCACCGTGGGGCACCACCTCACCGCCCTGCGGGCGCTCCCGTCGACGCCGCCGCAGGCACCGAGGTTCGTCGACGTCGAGGGCTAACGCCTCCGACACACCTGCCGATAGTCCCCGTCGAGCACGGATTGCTCGCCGCGTCAGGCCAGGGATCGGCCACCCACCTTGCGAGTCCTGCAGGAGAAGTGTGCTCGATTCCGTGACGTCCGCCGCGCTCACCAGTGCCCTCGACGGTCTTTCCCGTCGGCAGCGCGCCATCGCGGACAACATCGCCAACGTCAACACGCCCGGCTACCACGCCCAGCGGGTCCAGTTCGAGGAGGCGCTCGCCGCCTCGGTGCAGGACGGTGACGGGCGCGCCACGGCGACGACCTCCCTGTCCGCCGAGCCGACCCGGACCAACGGCAACAACGTCAACCTCGACACGGAGACGATGTCGAACATCGACACGGTGCTGCGGTTCCAGTTCGCGACGCAGGCCCTCAACGCGCAGTTCACCGGCCTGCGCTCGGCCTTGAGGACGAGCTGATGACCTTCGACGCGATCGGGATCGCCGGGACGTCCCTCACGGTGCACCGCAAGTGGCTCGACGCCATCGCCGACAACCTCGCCAACGCCAACACGGCCGCGCCGACGAGCGGGCCCGCGTTCCGGGCTCGCTACATCGAGGCGCAGGCCGGCCCGGGCACGTCCGGCGTCTACGTCGCCGGTGTCCGCGAGGGCGACGCGGCGGGCCGGCTCGTCTTCGAGCCGGACAACCCGCTCGCCGACGCGGAGGGCTACGTGCGCTACCCCGACATCGACCTCAGCGAGCAGATGGGGTCGCTCATCATGGCCCAGCGCGGCTACCAGGCGAACGCGCAGGTCGTCGACCGGGCGCGCACGATGTACGAGTCCGCGCTCCAGATCGGCAGGTCCTCGTGAGCATCGCGCCGATCGGTCCGGTCGGTCCGGCCATCGGCGCCGTCGCGAGCCCGGCGGCCCAGGGCGCGACGGGCACGGGCGGCGACTTCGCCCAGAGCCTCACCGGGGCCGTCGACGACCTCCAGCAGCTGCAGTCCACGTCGAACCAGCTCGCGGTCCAGGCCGTCACCGGCAACCTCGACGACATCCACAGCGCCGTCATCGCGGCGACCCGGGCCCAGGTGACCCTCGAGGTCGCGGCCGCAGTGCGCAACAAGGGCATCGACGCCTTCAACGAGATCATGAGGATGCAGGCCTGATGCCCCCGTTCCTGTCATCGGCGGCGCAGCGGCTCGGCGCCACCGTCAAGGCCTTCACCGTCGGCCAGCGCACCGTCGCCGTCATCGGTCTCGCGATCCTCGCCCTCGGCGCGGTCGCGCTCACGACGTGGGCGACGAAGCCGAGCTACAGCCCCCTCTTCACCGGTCTGGCGAGTGCCGACGCGAGTGCCGTCGTGCAGCAGCTCGGCAAGGACAACGTGCCCTACCAGCTCGCCGACGGCGGCTCGACGGTCCTCGTCCCGCAGGAGAACGTCTACGACGAGCGGCTCAAGGCCGCGGCCGCGGGGCTCCCGGCCGCACCGGCGTCCGGCTACTCGCTCCTCGACAAGATGGGCGTGACGTCGTCGGACTTCCAGCAGAACGTCACCTACAAGCGGGCCATCGAGGGCGAGCTGGCGACGACCATCGCCCACCTCGAGGGGGTCCAGACCGCGTCGGTCCAGCTCGCGATCCCCGAGAAGACCGTCTTCACCTCGCAGCAGGGGGAGCCGACGGCGTCGGTCTTCGTCCAGGCGCTGCCGGGCCAGACGCTGTCGGCCGACAAGGTCGAGGCCGTCGTGCACCTGACGGCGGCAGCCGTGCCGGACCTCAAGCCCGCCAACGTGTCGGTCGTCGACGCCCAGGGCACCGTCCTGTCGTCCGTGGGCCTCGGGACGGGCGGCTCGGGTGCCAAGCAGGCCACCGAGTACCAGCTGCGCACGCAGGCGTCGGTCCAGGCGGTCCTCGACAAGGTCCTCGGCCCCGGGAACGCCACCGTCGCGGTGACCCCCGAGATCGACAAGAACTCGGCGCAGCAGACCTCGGAGACGTTCGCCGGAGCCACCGGCGTGCTGCCGCTCAGCCAGTCGACGACCACGGAGAAGTACCGGGGGACCGGGTCGGGCAACGGCTCCGGGGTGCTCGGGCCGGACAACATCGCCGTGCCGGGCGGAGCGGGCGGCAACGGCACCTACGACTCGACCAAGGACACGCGGGACAACGCCGTCAACAAGGTCACCGAGGAGCGCACCATCCCCTCCGGTGCCCTCAAGCGGCAGTCCGTCTCGGTGGCCGTCAACGCGTCGGCCACCCGCAACCTCAACATCCAGGAGCTCACCGACCTCGTGTCGGCCGCCGCCGGCATCGACACCAAGCGCGGCGACGTGCTCTCGATGCAGGTCATGCCGTTCAGCACGGCCGCCGCCGACCAGGCCAAGGCGGCCCTCGCAGCGCAGCAGGCCGCCGACGAGGCGCGCTCGGGTCAACAGCTCCTGACGACGCTCGTCTGGGCCGGGGTGGTGCTGCTCATCGCGATCGCGCTGGTCGTGCTGTGGCTGCGGGCCCGCCGCCGCGCCGTCCGCGAGCCGGTCGAGCTCATCGGCGACCTCGTCGTCGTCGACGACCAGGCGCCCCTGCCCTCCGTCACCGCCGGCCCCGACACGGTGCGCCTCCCCGCCGCCCCGGTCTCACCGGGCATCGGTGCGGTGCCCGAGCTGCCCGGGCCGAGCGAGGACGCCGCCGATGCGGAGCTGCGCCGGGCCCAGGTCAGCCGGCTCGGTGCCACCGAGCCGCTCAAGACGGCAGAGCTGCTGCGCGGCCTCATGGACGAGCGGCAGTCGGTATGAGCACGACCACCCAGCTGACCGGCACCCAGAAGGTCGCCATCGTCCTCATGCAGATGGGGCCGGAGAGCGCGGCGGCGGTCATGGCTCACTTCAGCGACTCCGAGGCCGAGGACGTCGCTGCCGAGATCGTGCGGCTGAGCCGGGTCGACCCCAGCGTCTCGGAGGAGGTCATCGCCGAGTTCCACGAGCTCGCCGTCTCCGGACGCCGGACCACCCTCGGCGGACGCGACTTCGCGGCCGGCCTGCTCGAGTCGTCGTTCGGCCCCAACCGGGCCGCCGGCGTCATGGACCGTCTCGCCTCGACGATGGCCGGCCAGTCCTACGACTTCCTCGAGACCGTCGACCCGCCGCAGCTGTTGACCCTCCTCGACGGCGAGCTGCCCGAGACGATCGCCCTCGTCCTCGCCCACCTGCACCCCGAGCGGGCGTCGCACGTCATCGCCGGCCTGGGCCCGGCCCGCGCCGCCGACGCGGCCCACGCCCTCGCGACGATGGGCGCGGCGACGCCCGAGGCCGTCCGCGTCGTCGCCGACAACCTCCGGGCCCGCACCGGTGCAGCCATGACGCCCGGGCTGCGACAACAGCGAGCCCTCGGCGGCATCCAGCCCCTCGTCGACATCATCAACCGCTCCGACGTCGCCACCGAACGGGCCGTCCTCGACGGCCTGGCCGAGCGGGACCCCGCCCTCGCCGAGGAGGTCCGCTCGAAGATGCTGACCTTCGCCGACATCGTCAAGCTCGAGCGCAAGGACGTCCAGCTCGTCCTGCGCGGCCTCGACGCGGCGGTCCTGGCACGGGCCATGAAGGGTGCATCGCCCGCGGTCCACGACACCATCGTCGGCAACATCTCGGACCGCAACAAGGAGATCCTCGAGTCGGAGCTCGCCGCCCTCGGGCCGGTGCGAGCCTCGGAGGTCGAGGAGGCCCGGGCCGACATCGTCCGTTCGATCCGCGACCTCGAGGAGGCCGGCACGATCACGCTGCGCCGCAGCGAGGAGGACGACCTTGTCTACTGACGTCTCGTCGGCCACGGCCGTCGAGGCCGTCGTCTTCCCCGCTGTCGACCTCAACGGCGAGGCCGAGGGCTACACGCGCGGCCACGCCGCAGGGTATGCCGCGGGGTTGCGTCGCGCAGCCGCCGACGTCGCCGCGCGCGAGGTCGAGCGGACGGCGGAGCACGCTGCCGCGCTCCGCGCCGGCCAGGCGCGCACCGACCGGGCCGTCGCGGTCCTCGACGCGGCCGCCCGCGCGCTCGCGACGCGTACGACGCCCGTCCTCGAGGAGGTCGACGCGCAGCTCGTCTCGGCCGCCCTCGTCCTGGCGGAGGCCGTCGTCGGCAGCGAGCTGTCCGACGCCCCGCACGCTGCTCGGGCCGCTCTGGCCCGGGCGCTCTCCGGGCCGGACGCCTCGGCGGTCGTCGCCGTGCGGCTGCACCCGGACGACCTCGCCCACGTCTCGTCCGCGACCGACGCGAGTGGTGCGCCGACGGTGTCGCTCGTGGCCGACACCGCCCTCGCGCCCGGTGACGCCGTCGCGGTCTACCCCGACGGCGAGCTCGACGCCCGCGTCGGGACCGCCCTCGAGCGGGCCCGGTCCGTGGTGGCGGAGGCCCACCCGTGATCGGTCTCGACGAGGTGGTCGCAGCGGCGTCGCCGGAGCGTCTCGGGACCGTGGCTGCGGTCCGCGGGCTCGCGCTCGAGGTGGCGGGACTCTCGTGTGCCGTCGGCGACCACGTCGAGATGGCCTCGGCCACAGGCGTGCCCACTCGCGCGGAGGTCGTCGCCACGTCGCGCGGGACGCTCACCTGCATGCCGCTCGGGCCGGTCGCGGGCCTGCGCGTCGGACAGCCTGCTCGCGCCGTGCGCGGCGGGCCGCGGGTGCCGACCGGCCGGGCCCTGCTCGGTCGCGTCCTCGACGGGCTCGGGCGTCCCATCGACGGCCGAGGCCCGCTGCAGACTCCTTCGGTCCGTCCCGCCGACCGCGCCCCGTCGCCGATGGACCGCGCCCGCATCGACACGCCCCTCGCGACGGGCGTGCGCGCCCTCGACACCCTCGCGACGCTCGGGCGTGGCCAGCGACTCGGCCTCTTCGCCGGGTCGGGGGTCGGCAAGTCGTCCCTGCTGTCGATGGTGGCGCGGGGGAGCGACGCCGAGGTCTGCGTCATCGCGCTCGTCGGCGAGCGCGGCCGTGAGGTCAGGGAGTTCCTCGAGGACGACCTCGGGCCCGAGGGGCTGGCCCGCTCGGTCGTCGTCGTCGCGACCTCCGACGAGCCGGCCCTCGTGCGCCTGCGCGCCGGTGACACAGCGACGAGCATCGCCGAGTCGTTCCGGGCCACCGGCGCGCACGTGCTGCTCATGATGGACTCCCTGACCCGAGTTGCCATGGCGCAGAGGGAGATCGGGCTCTCGGCCGGGGAGTCACCGGCGACCCGCGGCTACCCGCCGTCGGCGTTCGCCGTCCTGGCCCGGCTCCTCGAGCGGGCCGGCACGGACCGCTCCGGCTCGGTGACCGGGATCTACACCGTCCTCGTCGACGGCGACGACCACAACGAGCCCGTCGCCGACACGGCACGATCGATCCTCGACGGCCATGTCGTCCTCGACCGCAAGCTCGCGGTCATGGGCCACTACCCGCCCATCGACGTGCTCGGCTCGATCTCCCGTGTCGCCACGAAGGTCAACCCGCCCGAGCGGACCGCGTCGGCGACGACGCTGCGCCGAGTGCTCGCCGCCCGTCGCTCCGCCCAGGACCTCATCGACGTCGGGGCCTACTCGCGAGGGGCGAACCCGCTCGTCGACGCCGCCCTCGACCAGGCGGGTCCCATCGAGGCGTTCCTGACCCAGTCGCTCGACGAGCGGACCTCCGCCGACGACGCCTGGGACCTTCTCGCCCGACTCACGACGACCCTCGGGGGGCCACGATGACCGCACCGTTCTCCCTCGCCGGGCTGCTGCGCCTGCGACGCCTCGAGGAGGAGCAGGCCGGAGCCGTCTACGGCGCCGCGACCGCCCGCCACGCCACCCTCGTCGCCCGCACCGACCGAGCCCTTGCCGATGCTGCGGCGATCCGGGCGGAGGTCGACACCATCCACGAGCTCCAGGCCGTCGCGGCAGCCCGAGCGTCCTCGCTGGCGAGGCTCACCGAGCTCCGGGCGCTGACGGCCACCGCCGCGGACGAGCGCGACAGCGCACAGGCGGGCTTCACCGTCGCCCGAGGACGGACGCTCGGGCTCGAGAAGCTCGAGGCCCGGCACGGCGAGGCCGTCCACGCCGCCGACCTCGCCGCCGAGCAGGTCGTGCTCGACGAGCTCGGATCGACGGCCCACACCCGGAGCCGGCTGGGGGAGGCGCAGTGACCTTCACGGAGTCGCTGGGTCGCATCCAGCAGATCGAGAGCACGCTGACGCGCTTCGACGGCGTGTCCGCGCGCACGGCGTCGGCGCTCGCGGCCACGCGCGTCGCCGCGGCGGCCACCACTGCGACCCCGTCCGGAGGGACCGCGTTCGCCGACACCCTCGCCGCCGCGCTCGGCAGCGGGGACACTCCAGGCGCGGCCGACGCCCTCGGGGGCCTCGGCACGCTCGGCCTGACCGGTGCGGGGGCCGCCGTGGCCTCGCCGGCCGTCTCGGGAGCCGCGTCGGGTGGCGGTGTGTCCGGGGAGCAGGTTGCCACCGCCGCCAAGCGCTACGTCGGTGTCCCGTACGTCTGGGGCGGCACCGACCCGGCCAAGGGCATGGACTGCTCCGGCTTCGTCCAGCGCGTCTTCAAGGACGTCGGCATCGAGCTGCCGCGGGTCGTGTCGCAGCAGATGAAGCACGGCACGCCCGTCGCGTCGATGGGCCAGGCCCGGGTCGGCGACCTGCTCATCAGCCACGGTGGCGGTCACATCGCGATCTACCTCGGCGGCGGCAAGGCCATCGACGCGCCGATGCCGGGGCGCACGATCCAGGTGCGAGACGCATGGGAGCTGCGCGGCAACCTCACCGCGATCCGCCGCATCGTCCCCGAGACGTCCGGCGTGGCTGCAGCAGGCGCCTCCGCGGTCTCGGCCGCGGCTGTCGGGCCGGCCACCGCGCGCCTCGACGCGTCCCAGCGCCACTACGCGCAGGTCATCGTCGACGAGGTGCGGGCCCGCGGCCTGCCGGCGCAGGCGGCCGTCAACGCGATCTCGACGGCCCTGCAGGAGTCGTCGCTCCGGATGTACTGGAACCCTAAGGTGCCCGGCTCGCGCGAGCTCGCACCCGACGTCTCGGCTCGCGGCACCGACGGCTACTCCGTCGGGCTCTACCAGCAGCAGGTGCACGGCGACCGGTTCTCGTGGGGCACCGTCGCCGACGCCATGGACCCGCGGAGGTCCACGCGCATGTTCCTCGACCGGCTGACCGCGATCCCCGGCTGGCAGACGATGTCGGTGTCCGCGGCCGACCAGGCGGTCCAGCGCTCGGCGTACCCCCACGCCTACGCGAAGTGGGAGGGCACGGCCCGCCAGGTCGTCGCCGAGCTGTACGGGGCACGGGCATGATGGCCGCGAACGTCCCCACCCGGGCCCCGGCGTCGGCGTCCACGTCGGCGAACGCCGGTGGGTCGGGAGGTCCGCCGCGGGGCGGCGCGACCGGAGCCGACGCCTTCGTGTCGCTCCTCTCCTCGGCGATGGCCGCGCCCGCGGCAGCCGTGGGTCCGGTCGGCGAACCACCGTCGGCAGCAGGCCTTCCAGACGCAGAGACAGCCGGAAACGCTGTGGTGACAAGCGGACTCGGCGCCGGAGTGATCATCGGAGACACCCGATCCGGTATGCGGGACGCCGCCGACGAGGACGCCGATCCCACCGTGGACGCCCCCTCCGCCGTCGCGACCGCCCCGACGCCAACCGCCTGCGACGTGACGGCGCTCGCCGCCTCAGCTGCGGCTTCGGTGTCCGCCCCGTCGACGCACGTCCCTGCTCCTCGCGCCACGCTCGGCGACGGGTCGACCTCGCCCGGTGCCGGACCGGGGGTGGCTCCGGCATCGTCTCCGGGGATGTCCCCGGGCACCGGGTCGGCCGCACTGACGGGTGTCCCTGCTCCCGGGGGCTGGGCGCCGGCCGCCGTGGCCCCGGCGTCGACGGCCACGACGACTCCGGTGCCGACGACCCCGGTCACGACCACCGCGAGTGCGACGACCTCGTCCGCGGCGGTCGAGGTCGCGCCCGGCGCGGCGCCGACCTTGCGCGATGCGTCGGCCGGCGGCGTCGGCGGGTCACCCGGTGGGCTGTCTCGCGAGGTGCAGGCCGCGGGACCCGCGAGGGGAGCCGCCGCGACGGGAGCAGCGACGGGAGCAGCGACGGGAGGGGCCGCGGGAGGGGCCGCGACGCCCGTGCCGGCGGTCGTCGCGCCGCCGCCATTCTCGGTGAGTTCAACACCCGCCGCCGCCCCGACGGGCTCCGCGATGCCCGCGCACGTCCCCACGACGCCCTTCGCCGCGCAGCTGTCGGGGCCGGTGATCGGTCTCGCGGCGGAAGCACCGGGCCACCACGTCCTCACCGTCCGGGTGTCTCCGGAGCATCTCGGTCCGGTCACCGTGCAGGCGCACATCGGGGCGGACGGCATACGGATCGAGCTGTTCAGCCCGACCGACGTCGGGCGGGCCGCCGTGCACGCGGTCCTCGCCGACCTGCGGCGTGACCTCGCGGCCAGCGGGTTGGGCGCGAGCCTCGACCTGTCCGCCCGGGGGGCGCCGCTGCCCGACCCGTCGACGCACCACGGCCAGCCGGGCCAGCCGGGCCAGCCGGGCCAGCACGGTCAGCCCGGCCAGGCCGACTCGGGCGGCGGTGCGCCTCGGGACCGTCCGCGCGCGGCACCTCCCACCGCGCGAGGGCCCGTCGCGAACCCTGCCCCGGACACCGCCGACGCGTTGTCCCACCTCTCGTCGTCCGCCCGGCTCGACGTCATCGCCTGACAGAAGGAGTCCCATGACCACGACCCCCATCGGTCCCGTCGGCTCGACGAGCCTCACGTCCGGCGCGCCCACCCGCACCCCGAAGCAGACCATGGACGCCGACGTCTTCATGAACCTGCTCGTGACGCAGCTGAAGAACCAGGACCCGAGCTCGCCCATGGACACCAACGCCATGATCGGCCAGTCGACGCAGCTGGCCATGATGGAGAAGCTGAGCCAGCTGGCCTCCGACGGCGCGCAGGGCCTCCAGACCCAGCAACGCGCCGCGGCCGCCGCCCTGCTCGGGCGCACGGTCACCTACCTCGGTGCGGACGGCGCGGCCGGCAGCGGCGAGGTCTCCTCGGTCGCCTACACGGGGTCGACGCCCACCGTCACCGTCGGCTCGGCCATCCTCCCGCTCGGCTCGATCACCGGGATCGCCGGCGCCTGAGCGCGGCGCCCCGACCCCACCCGCATCGCACCATCCGCTCCCCAGAAAGGCAGTCACCATGCTCCGCTCGCTGTACTCCGGCATCTCGGGCCTGCGCGCCCACCAGACCATGCTCGACGTCACCGGCAACAACATCGCCAACGTCAACACGACCGGCTTCAAGGGTTCCTCGACCCAGTTCCAGGACACCCTGTCGCAGCTGACGCAGGGCGCCTCCGGGCCCCAGGGGCTCACGGGCGGCACCAACCCCGCGCAGATCGGCCTCGGCGTGCGCGTCGCCGGCGTGACGACGAGCTTCACGCAGGGCTCCGCCCAGACGACGGGCAAGGCCACCGACATGATGATCTCCGGTGACGGGTTCTTCGTCACGAACAAGGGCGGCCAGCAGTACTTCACCCGCGCGGGCTCGTTCGGGCTGGACGCCTCGGGTCATCTCGTCGGCCCCGACGGCGGCATCCTCCAGGGTTGGCTCGGCGACGCCTCCGGGCGGGTCAACACCGGCGGCCCGACCACCGACCTCCTGCTCACCCCGACGACGACGATGCCCGCCAGGGCGACGACGAGCGTCTCCGTCAGCGGCAACCTGCCGTCGGACGCGGCGGCCGGCACCTCGCTGCAGCGCGACATCCAGGTCTACGACGCGAGCGGTGTCGCCCGCAGCCTCTCGATGACCTTCACGCGCACCGCCGCAGGCTGGAACGTCTCGGCGGCCGACGCGTCCGGGGCCACCGGTACCGGCAGCCTGACCTTCGTCGACGGCAAGCAGTCGACGCCCGGCTCGGTGACGGTCGGCGGCATCAGCGTCGACCTCGGTGCCGTCAGCGGCTACGCGGGCAGCGCGACGGTCGCCGCGACGGGCCAGGACGGCTACAAGGCCGGCAACCTCGAGGCGTTCAGCCTCGGTGCCGACGGATCGCTCGTCGGCGCCTTCAGCAACGGCGTCCGTCAGACCGTCGGTCGGGTCGCACTGGCACGCTTCACCAATCCCGAGGGCCTCGAGAAGGCCGGTGACTCGTCCTACTCGAGCACGGCGAACTCCGGTGGCCCCCAGATCGGCCAGGCCGGCGACGCGGGCTTCGGCTCGCTCGTCGGTGGCGCCCTCGAGATGAGCAACGTCGACCTCTCGCAGGAGTTCACCAACCTCATCGTCGCCCAGCGCGGCTTCCAGGCGAACGCCCGCATCATCACGACCTCCGACCAGGTGCTCCAGGAGCTCGTCGACCTCAAGCGGTGACCTAACGCCCGTCGGCGTCCTGCCGATAGAGGGGGGCGGAGGCGAGGAGCAGCCCCGCCCCCCGAAAGGGCCCCATGATCGCAGTCACCCGTCTGAACGGGTCACGCTTCGCGGTGAACCCCGATCTCATCGAGCGCGTCCAGGAGAACCCGGACACGACGCTCGTCATGGTCGGGGGAGCCACGTACGTCGTGCGCGAGAGCCTGCCCCAGATCATCGCCCTCATCGCCGACTTCCGCGCACTCGTCATCGCCGCGGCGCAGTCCCTCACCGCCGGGGACCTTCCCCAGCCGAGCGTCCTCAGGGCTGCCCCGTCACCCACGCCCCTGCGGCCCACCGAGCACTGAGGAGCACCGATGGACCCCTCACTCATCATCGGCCTCGTGCTCGCGTTCGGGTCCGTGGTCGCGATCGTGACCCTCGAGGGCTCGCACATCTCCTCGCTCCTGCTGCCGCCGCCGATGATCCTCGTCTTCGGGGCGACCATCGCCGTGGGCCTGGCCGGCAACACCGTCAAGGACACCCTGCGCGCCTTCAAGGCCGTGCCCCGCGCCTTCCTCGGCAAGGCGCCCAAGCCCTCGGACAGCATCGCCGGAATCATCTCCCTCGCCGAGAAGGCCCGCGCGGAGGGGCTGCTCGCCCTCGAGGCCGAGGCGAGCGACTCGAAGGACCCGTTCCTGTCGGGCGCACTTCAGAACGTCGCGGACGGCACGGACGCCGAGGAGCTGCGCGTCCTCATGGAGGACCAGATCGCGACGAAGGCGCGGGTCGACCACGCGGACTCGAAGTTCTTCGCCGCCCTCGGCGGCTACGCCCCGACCATCGGGATCATCGGCACCGTCGTGTCGCTCACCCACGTGCTCGAGAACCTCTCCTCCCCGGACGAGCTCGGGCCGATGATCGCGAGTGCCTTCGTCGCGACGCTCTGGGGCCTGCTGTCGGCGAACTTCATCTGGCTGCCGATCTCGGCGCGCATCAAGCGCCTCAGCGAGCTCGAGGTCGAGCGCATGAACCTCGTCATGGAGGGAGTGCTCGCCGTCCAGGGCGGCGCGCAGCCGCTCCTGCTCGCCGACCGCCTCCGCGCCATGGTCGCCGAGGCCGGCGCCACGGACAAGGGCAGGACCAAGGGCAAGGGCGCCGACGACGGTGAGAAGGCGCCGGCCGCCGCATGAGCCGCCGCCGCCGCTCCCGCAAGCCTCCCGAGGAGTTCCACGTCGACGAGAGGTGGGCCGTGTCCTACATGGACATGATCACCGTCCTCTTCTGCCTCTTCGTCGTGCTCTACGCGATGTCGACGGTCGACAAGAACCGGTTCGAGAAGCTGCGCAACTCCCTCGCCACCGGTTTCGGCACGACGATCAGCCAGAAGATCGACACGGCGTCGGGGACCGTCGTCCCGCCGAAGGCGGCGAGCAAGGACAAGGAGGGCTTCGCCGACCTCGCGCTCGCCGTCAAGGACGTCCGCAAGTTCACGGCCCTGGCCGAGCAGATGAGCAGGCGCCTCGCCGTCGAGGGCCTCGAGAAGGACGTGCAGTTCCACATCGACCAGCGTGGCCTCACGGTGCGGCTCGTGGGGTCGCAGACCTTCTTCAGCCCGGACAGCGTCACCCTGACCCCGCGCGCGTACCGGATCATGCGGGCCATCACACCGGTCATCGTCGGGACCCGCCTGCAGGTGTCGGTCGAGGGTCACGCGGCGAACCTCATCACCGCCTTCCCGTCCGTCTGGGAGCTGTCGGCCGAGCGGGCCACGAAGGTGGCGCGCTACATGGTCGAGCGGGGCGGCATGCCCGGGCCGCGTATCGGCGCCACCGGCTACGGCTCCTCACGACCTGCGAGCACGGGGACGACCGCGGCGGACTACCGCCAGAACCGGCGCGTCGACATCGTCGTGCTCTCCGACCAGCCGGAGAAGGTCCGCGCCCTGATCCCCGAAGCGCTCAAGGCGCGCGTCGGTCACTCCTGAGCCGGACCGTCCCCGCCCTAACGGGATCACCTCGGCTGCCGATAGTGGGCCTCGTGACTGTGCACGACGTCGGGGCGACCGCGGAGCTGGCCGTGGAGGCATACGACTTCCGGCGTCCGACGACGCTGGCCCGTGAGCACAGCCGCGTCCTCGAGGCCGCCTTCGACTCCTTCGCCCGCCAGTGGGGCACCCAGCTGACCGCCAAGGTGCGCACCAAGTCGACCGCGACGACCGAGTCGGTCGTCGTGCAGACGTACGACGAGTACGTCGCGTCGCTGCCGACGGTGACGTGCATGGTCCGCTGCGTGCTCGGCGACACCCCCGCGAAGATGGTCGTCCAGTTCCCGACGCCCGCGGCCCTCGGCTGGGTGGCGCGGATGCTCGGCGGCAGCTCGGACAAGGCCGGGCTCGAACGCAAGCTGACCCCGATCGAGCACGCCCTCGTCAAGGCTCTCGTCGAGGAGGCCCTCGACGTCCTCGCGTACTCGCTCGGGCCGCTCCTGCCCGCCGAGGCCCGCGTCGAGTCGATCCAGTACAACTCGCAGTTCGCCCAGGCTGCCGCGACCTCTGACCTCATGGTCGTCGTGACGTGCGGCCTGCAGGTGGGCGAGACCACGTCGGCCGTGACGTTCGCGATCCCGGCCGACACGCTGCTGCCGCAGCTCGGCGCCGTCAACCCGGTGGCCAGCAGCGACAACGCCGCCGCGCTGACGCGCGAGCAGGTCGCCCAGGTCCCGGTCGAGGTCGCCGTGCGTCTCGCGCCCGTCTCCGTCACCCCCGAGCAGGTCCTCGCCCTCGCGGTCGGCGACACCCTGTCGCTGCCGCACCACTCGCGCGAGCCGTTCGTCGTCACCGTGGGCGGTCAGGACCTCGCCCGGGCGATGGTCGTACGCGCGGGGGCCCGTGCCGCCGCCCGCATCGTCTCGCTCGTGCACCCGACGCCGGGGGAGCTCGCGGACGACGCGTCACCGCAGCGTCGTCGGCCGGCCATGGTTTCCGACGCATCCGTCCCGACCCAGGAGAACCGTCCGTGAGCACCGCAACCCTCGCCTCTGCCGCCGAGCACCTCGTCGCCTCGCTCCCCGTCCCGGGTCTGCGCGTCCTGGGGCAGGTCGGGCCGGAGGCGCTGGCCGGCCTGGCCGGGCTCTCCGACGCTGCCGTCCTGTCCGCCTCCCACGTCGGGCCGGAGCCGGCCGAGCTCGTGCTGGTCGTGCTCGACCCCGGCTTCGTCGGCGAGGCGGGCGGTGACCCGTCCGCGTCCGCGACGGTCGTGCTGCGCCCGGCGTTCGAGCGCGCGGCTGCCGCCCTCGGCCCGGGCGTCCTGGGACAGCTCGTCGACGGCGACCCTGCGGGGCTGCTGACCGACCCGGACGGCACGGCCCTCTTCGAGATCTCGGACGGGAGCGCACCCTTCGGGTGGCTCGCCGTCCGTCGGCACGCCGTCGCCGGCAACGCCTCGCACGTCGGGTCGGCATCGTTCGACGGGCGGCTCCGGCGCATCCAGGACGTCGAGATGGCGCTGACCGTCGAGATCGGCCGCACCCGCATGAGCGTCCGCGAGGCGCTGTCGATGGAGCCCGGCACCGTCGTCGAGCTCGACCGGTCCGCCGGCGCCCCTGTAGACGTCCTGCTCAACGGTCGTCGGATCGCCGTCGGCGAGGTCGTCGTCGTCGACCAGGACTACGCCGTGCGCATCTCACGGATCCTCGACACCGCCGAGGCCCGGCCCTGAATGGACTCGCTCATCCTGGGCCTCCGGGTCCTCGTGTCGCTCGGCGCGGTGTTCGGGCTCATGTGGCTCATCCAGCACCGCCTGCGCGCGGGCAACCCGGGCCTGCGCGCCAAGCTGCTCAGCGTCGTGGCGCGACAGACGGTCGGCCCCAAGGCGTCGGTCGTGCTCGTCGACACCGACGGCAAGCGCTTCCTGCTCGGCGTCACCGAGCACGGCATCAGCGTCCTGCACACGGCGGACGTCCCGGTGGCGGAGTCGGGTCTCGAGCTGACCGCCCCGCCCTCGGTGCCCGGCGCCGTCCCCGACCCCACCCACGACGCGGTGCCCGGGGACCCGGGCACGCTTGCGACACAGGCGACGTCGTCGGCCGACCCGGCCATGGCGACGCGCCGGTCGGTCCGCAAGGCGTCCTTCGAGGCGGAGCTGCGGAAGCAGACCGAGGCGCAGGGCGCCGCCGGCACCCGGCCCACGGGGTCGATCCTCGAGCCGGCCACGTGGCGCCTCGCGGCCGACGCGCTCCGGTCCGGTCGGCGGTCGTGACGCCGCCCGTCGGAGAGTCCCTCCGGTGCTCCCACGGTCGTCTGCGTCGCGTGCTCTCGCTCGCGCTGCTGACCGTGCTCGCGACGTTCGCGCTCCTGCTGGCGGTGGCGTCCTCAGGACACGCCACCGAGCTGCCCGCTTCCCGTGGTGCGGTGCCCG
The DNA here is from genome assembly GCF_000383675.1 of Terracoccus sp. 273MFTsu3.1. Lineage (GTDB taxonomy): Bacteria > Actinomycetota > Actinomycetes > Actinomycetales > Dermatophilaceae > Terrabacter. The sequence continues at coordinate 456,068 of NZ_KB911822.1, forward strand.
CTGCCGCGCCGGCCGTGCCCGCTGCGGCGCCGGCCCTGCCCCAGGAACCCACGCCGGCGCCCACCCCCACGACCCCCTCGCGGACGGCCACCAAGGGCGGCGGGATCGACCTGCAGATCAACACGCCGGACAACGCGCCCTCGTCGGCGGTCGTCACCCTCATCGGGATCAGCCTGCTGTCGGTGGCGCCGGCGCTGCTGCTCATGATGACGTCGTTCACGAAGATCTTCGTCGTCCTGGCCATGACGCGAAACGCCCTCGGGCTGGCGTCGGTCCCGCCGAACCAGGTGCTCGCCGGACTGACGCTCTTCCTGTCCCTCTTCATCATGTGGCCGGTGCTGAGTCACGTGAACACGCTCGCCGTCCAGCCCTACCTCAGCGGCGACATCGACTTCGGAGCGGCCCTCGCGGCCGGAGCCAAGCCGCTGTCCGGCTTCATGCTCGCCCACACGCGTCAGGAGGACATCGCCCTCATGACCCGGGCCGCCGGCATCGCGAACCCGGCCACCCCGGCTGCGACGCCGCTGCAGACCCTCATCCCGGCGTTCATGATCTCCGAGCTGCGCGCCGCCTTCATCATCGGCTTCGTCATCTTCATACCGTTCCTCGTCATCGACCTCGTCGTGTCGTCGGCCCTGATGTCGATGGGCATGATGATGCTGCCGCCGGTCATGGTCTCGCTGCCGTTCAAGGTGCTGCTCTTCATCCTCGTCGACGGGTGGGGGCTCATCATCACCTCGCTCGTCCAGAGCTATGCCGGGGGAGCGACGTGAACGCCTCCGCCGTCCTCGACATCTGCGTCCAGGCCCTCGCCGCGGCGGCCAAGCTGTCGGCCCCCGTCCTCATCACCTCGCTCGTCGTGGGTCTCGCCGTCTCGCTCGTCCAGTCGATCACCCAGCTCCAGGAGGTGACGCTCTCGTTCGTCCCGAAGGCCGTGGCCGTCGCCATCGCGCTCGCCGTGTCTGGGCACTGGATGATCGCCGAGATGGTGTCCTTCACCCAGGACCTCTTCGCCCGGATCCCGAGCCTGCTCGGCGCGGCCTGAGGCGTCATGCGGATCCCCATCGACCAGGCCTGGGCCGAGGCGACACTGCTGGCGGTCGTCCGGATGACGGCGTTCCTCTTCGTCGCACCACCGTTCTCGCACAAGGCGTTTCCGGCCCGGATCAAGGCGATGCTCGGTGTCGGTCTCGGCCTCGCGGTCTCGGCCAGGGCGGGGGCGGCCTACACGAGCCGCGGCGACGCGGCCTTCGTGACGGGCCTCGTCCTCGAGCTCGTCACCGGCCTCGTCCTCGGCTTCCTCGTCTACCTCGTCTTCGCCGCACTGCAGTCTGCCGGCTCGCTCATCGACCTCGCCGGCGGCTTCCAGCTGGCTCAGGGCTATGACCCGCAGAGCATGGTCAACGGCGCGCAGTTCACCCGCCTGACACAGATGGCCGCCCTCGCCCTGCTCTTCAGCACCGACGGCTACCAGCTCGTCATCGGCGGGCTCACGGGCACCGTCGGCCCGATCCCGCTCGGGGGTGGCATCGACCTCGCCCGCCCCGTGGAGGCGATGGTCTCCGGGGTGACGGGCATGTTCGTGTCCGCCGTCCAGATCGCAGGGCCGCTCATGGCCGTCCTCTTCCTCGCCGACGTCGGGCTCGGGCTCCTGACCCGGGTCGCCCCGGCCCTCAACGCCTTCCAGCTCGGCTTCCCGCTCAAGATCCTCATCACCCTCGGCCTCGCGGGTGTCATGTTCCTCGCCATCCCCCGCGTCGTGTCCGCGCTCGCCCACGACGCCGCACGCCTGCTCCTGGGGGTGGCCTGATGTCCGACGCGGGTGAACGCACCGAGCAGGCCACCGACAAGCGGATGAAGGAGGTCCGCTCCAAGGGCCAGCTGTCCAAGTCCCAGGACCTCACCGCCTGGCTCGCGGTCGGACTCGGCGCGGTCATGATCCCCGTGACGATCTCGCGCGGAGCCGACGCCAGTGCGCGCCAGCTCATGACCCTCCGATCCGTGACGGAGGACCCGGACGCAGGCCGGGCCGTCGCCGCGCTGGGCGAGGGCCTGAGCTCGATCGGGTGGACCCTGCTCCCGCTCGCAGCCGCCGTCTTCGTCGGTGTCGTCGCCGGGGGCGTGATCCAGGGCGGCGTGCACGTCAAGCGCTTCTCCCCGTCCTTCGAGCACTTCGACCTCGTCAAGGGCCTCGGCCGGATGCTCGGCAAGCAGGCCCTGTGGGGCGGGGCCAAGGCCCTCGCCAAGACGGCGGTCGTCGGGGCCGTGCTCTGGATGGTGGTGCAGGACCTCGTGCCCGTGCTCCTCACGGCCGGTGGGCTGCCGGTCTCGGGCCTCATCGCCGAGACCGGTGACGGCGCGGCCTCCCTGCTGCGCTTCGCCGTCGTCGCAGGCCTCGTGCTCGCCTTCGCCGACGTCGCGGTCGTCATGCGCCGCAACCGCGGCCGCACCCGGATGACGAAGCGCGAGGTCAAGGACGAGCACAAGACGAGCGAGGGCGACCCCCTGCTGCGCCAGCACCGCCGCTCGCGGCAGCTGTCCATGTCGCGCAACCGGATGATCGCGTCGGTCGCCTCCGCGGACGTCGTCCTGCTCAACCCGACCCACGTCGCCGTCGCCCTGGCCTACGACCCGGGTCGGTCCGCACCGCGCGTCGTGGCCAAGGGCGCCGGCACGATCGCGGCCCGGATCCGCGCCGAGGCGGAGGACAAGCGGGTGCCGATGGTGCGCGACGTCCCGCTCGCCCGCGCGCTGCACGCGGGGTGCGAGATCGGGCAGGAGATCCCGGTCGAGCTCTACACCGCCGTGGCGGGCGTGCTCGCGTTCGTCATGGCGCTCCGGGCCCGCGGCGCGGCCGCCGGGGTCCACACCGTGCCCAGGCGGCCGGCCGCCGCGGCCTCCACCTCAACCACGTCACCCACCCCAGGAGGGCTCTCGTGAACCGTGACCTCGCCCGGTTCGCCGTGCCGCTCGGCATCGTCGGCATCGTGCTGCTGCTCGTCGTGCCGATCCCCGCCGGCCTGCTCGACGTCCTCATCGTCTGCAACATCGCCCTGGCGCTCGTCATCCTGCTGACGAGCATGTTCGTCACGAAGCCCCTCGACTTCTCGGTGTTCCCCTCGCTGCTGCTCGTCGCGACGCTCTTCCGCCTCGGCCTCAACGTCGCCTCGACCCGGCTCGTGCTCGGCGAGGGTTTCGCGGGTCACGTCATCGAGGCGTTCGGCAAGGTCACCGTGGGCGGGTCGCTCATCATCGGCGTCGTCGTCTTCGTCATCCTCGTCGTCATCCAGTTCGTCGTCGTGACGAAGGGCGCCGAGCGCGTCGCCGAGGTCGGCGCACGGTTCACCCTCGACGCCATGCCGGGCAAGCAGATGGCTATCGACGCCGACCTCAACGCCGGGCTCGTCACCGACGTCGTCGCGCGCGAGCGCCGCGCACAGGTCGCCGCCGAGGCCGACTTCTACGGCGCGATGGACGGCGCCTCGAAGTTCGTCAAGGGCGACGCGATCGCCGGCATCGTCATCATCGTCGTCAACGTCGTGGGCGGCATCGGGGTCGGCATGGTGCAGCGCGGACTGTCGCTCTCCGACGCCGTCAACACCTACAGCCTCCTCACCGTGGGTGACGGGCTCGTGACACAGATCCCGGCGCTGCTCATGGCGGTCTCGACCGGCATGATCGTCACCCGGTCGAACGCCGAGGCCGACCTCGGGCGCAGCGCCTCGGTCCAGCTCTCCCAGTCCAGGACGGCTCTGCTCGTCGCCGGGTGCGCGTCCATCGTCATGGCTCTCCTGCCCGGTATGCCGCCCCTGCCGTTCCTCGCGGTGGGTGGCCTCCTCGTCCTCGCCTCGAGGCGGGTCCGCCCCGCCGGTGCAGGCGGGTCGTCCGGCGGCGACGGCTCGGGGGACGCCGACGCCGAGGGCGGCGAGGCGGACCCGAACCGGGCCATCCTCGAGAAGATGCGGGTCCACCCGCTCGAGATCCTGCTCGCGCCCGATCTCGTCGACCTCGTCAGTGCCTCTCCCGACGACCTCCTGAGCCGGGTCAAGGCGCTGCGACACACCGTCGCGATGGACCTCGGCATCGTCATCCCGCCGGTCCGTACCCGCGACAGCGTCGACCTGCCCCCCTCGACGTATGCCGTGCGGGTCGCCGGCGTCGAGGCCGGCCGGGGCATCGCCCCGCCGGGCAAGCTGCTCGCCCTGGGGGAGTCCCTCGACGCCCTGCCGGGCTCTGCCGTCATCGAGCCCGTCTTCGGGCTGGCCGGCAAGTGGGTGCCGGCCGAGCTGCGGCACAGCGCCGAGCTGACGGGGGCCACGCTCATCGACCGCGTGAGCGTCCTCGTGACCCACCTGTCGTCCATCGTCGGCGCGCACGCCGCACGCCTGCTCTCGCGTGAGGACGTCCGCGTCCTCACCGAGGGCGTGAGGTCGGTGAGCCCGGCGACCGTCGACGAGCTGACGCCGGCGATCCTCTCGCTCGCCGAGCTCCACCGGGTGCTCCAGGGGCTCCTCGCCGAGCAGGTCCCGATCAACGACCTCACCCGGATCTACGAGGCCCTGACGCTGCGGGCCAAGGCCGGTGCCGACGCCGAGTCGCTCGTCGAGGCGGCGCGCGCCGCCCTCGGCCCGGCCCTCGTGGCCCGCTTCGCCGACCAGGGTCACCTCCCGGTCATCACGATCGAGCCCACGCTCGAGCAGGGCCTCGTCCAGGACCTCCGCCCCGCCGAGGGCGGCACCCAGCTCGTCGTCGACCCCACGCGCCTCGACGCCGTCATGACCTCGCTCAGCTCGGCCGTCGCGGCCGCGGAGGCGTCGGGCAGGTCCGCAGTTCTCGTCTGCGCCCCCGTCCTGCGCCCGGCGATGCGCAAGCTCGTGCCCCCGGCCCCGCGCGGAGTTCCCGTCCTGTCCTATGCCGAGGTCACGTCGGCCGACGTGACGATCGAGACCGTCGGGGTGGTGCGCGTTGGCTCAGCAGTTCCTGCTTGAGGGGCGCAGCCTCGACGAGCTCGCCCGGGAGGCGACCGCGCTCTACGGCAGCGGCGCGCGGATCGTGCGCGCCGAGAAGGTCCTCGACCCCGGCGTCGCAGGTTTTCTCGGCCGGCGCCACCTGGAGGTGACGGTGGAGGTGCCGGACGCGTACGTCCCCGTGAGCCCGCCTCGCGCGGGCGTCCATGTGCTCGGCGACCGGGCCGGCATCCTCGCCCTGCTCGAGAGCGCCGACCGTGCGGAGGACGACGCCAACGGCCGGGATGCAGCGCACCCGCCGCCCCGTCCGAGCGAGCCGGTGTCGACGCAGTCCCCAGCCGTGACCGACCTGCTGGCCCGGCTCGGCGAGGAGCGCACCGGACGCGGCGTCCCTGTACCCCTGTGCTCGCCCGGCGACCTCGTCGTCGTGCTCGGCCTCGGCGACTCGGCCCGGGTGGTGGCCTCCTCGATGGTCCGCGCGCTCGCAGGGACGCCCGGCGGGGGCTTCGCGCTGCACCTCGCCGGCGCGGACGACCCCGACGCTCCCTCTGACTGCCCCCGCCTCGACAGCCGTTGGGACGTGGCCGAGGCGCGGGCGCTCGCGGTCGAGGCGAGCGCGACGGTGCTCACGGCATACGCCCTCGGGTCGCCGACCGCGGGGCTGCCGCACCTTGCGGACGTGTCGGGGCTCGGCGCCGACCAGGTGTGGCTCGTCGTGGACGCGAGGCACAAGCCGGACGAGACGCACGAGTGGGTCTCCATGGTGCGCAAGGCTGTCCGTGTCGACGCGCTCGCGGTGGTCGGGGCCGGCGACTCGCGGACCGCGCACACCGTGAACCGACTGGGCCTTCCCCTAGGCTGGCTGGACGGGCAGCCCGCGCCACGGACGGTGCTCTGAGCGGAGTCGATGACCGACCACCCGCAACCCACGGAAGGGGAACCATGCTCGTCCTGACCCGCAAGCCCGGCGAGAAGATCATGATCGGCGACGACATCGTCATCACCTTCCTCGAGAGCCGTGGCGGCGACGGCATCCGCATCGGCATCGACGCGCCCCGCCACCTCGAGATCAAGCGCGAGGAGATCGCGGGAGCCGTCGCCGACGCCAACCGCGAGGCGACCCGAGCCACCGTCGACGACGTCCTCCGCGGCCTGACCGCGCCGGTCGACGGGCCCGGAACTGGCTCGAGGAGCGCGACGACCTAGTCCTGGCGCAGGTTTTCCGGTCGAACCCGGTGACTTTTTGTCGTTTTGGGGACAAGAACGACATACCCGCACAAAATGGACATGTCCGGACGACGTGCCCGCCACCAATGGCGCCGTGCACTCGCCCGGATCGTTGTCGTCATCGGGTGAGGGGTTCAGTGGAAACAGCGGAGCGCAACCGTCTCGTCGTCGACAACCTTCCGCTCGTGGGCTACCTCGTGTCCGACCTGTGCGCACGTGCCACCCACCTCTCGCGCGAGGACCTGGCCTCTGTCGGCGCCATCGGGCTCGTGCTCGCCGCCGACGCCTTCGACCCGTCGGCCGGAGTCCCGTTCGGGGCCTACGCCCGCCGTCGGATCACCGGCGCCCTCGTCGACGAGCTGCGCTCGCTCGACTGGGCCGGCCGGGGCACGCGACAGCGGATCAAGGCCCTGCAGGCCATGACGGAGACGCTGGCGGCGCGCCTGGGCCGGGCACCCTCCCACGAGGAGATGGCCTCGGCGCTGGGGGTGACGAGCGAGCAGGTGCGTGCCGGGCTGGCCGACGCCGCCCGCACCGTCGGTCCCCTCGACGCCGCCGCGGAGGCGCTCGCCGCCGACACCGTCGCGCCGGAGGACGTCGTGCTCGAGCGCGAGCGGGTGGCCCACCTCGAGGTCGCCGTCGCAGCCCTGCCCGAGCGGCTGCGGCTCATCGTCACGGAGATCTACCTCGAGGGCAGGGCCGTCAAGGACGTCGCCGCCGAGCTGGGCCTGACCTCCTCGGCCGTGTCGCAGCAGCGCAGCGAGGCGCTCCGCCTGCTCCGGAGCGGGCTCGAGCTGCACTTCGCCGACGAGCCTGCGACCGTCCGGGACGGCACGGTCGAGCTCGAGCCGGCCGCCCCGTCCTCGCCGCGACGGGCCGCCTACCTCGAGAGCCTCGGTGGTGCCGTCCACGGCCTGCGCTCCGTGCGCGGCGTGCCCGGCGGCATGGCGCGCCACACCGCCGGGCCGGCGTCGCTCGAGGCCGCGGGCTGACCAGCCCGGCGCCCTGAGGGTGCCGTCAGCCGACGCTCACGAGCCGTCGCGCAGGCGGCGGGCGAAGGCCGAGGACCGCGCCCGCAGCTCCTCGACACGTCGCTCGACGAGGGCGAGCGGGTCGAGTCCGCCCTCCATGCCGTTCGGGAGGCGTCGGACGTGCGCAGAGCAGCTGAAGTCGGCGTGCACGAGGGTGCCGAGGCTGTTGCCCTCGCGGCCAGAGGCCCCGGCCCGACGAGCCACGAAGAGGGCCACCTCCGTCGTCGCGAAGACGTCCTCGCACCAGGCGCACATGGCGCTGGCCTTGCGCGTCCGCTCGGCAGTCCGGAGGAGGAAGCCGACGGGTTCGTCGTCGACCGGGACGACGGCGTACGCCCGTTGCGGGTTGCTGCGGTCGACCCAGCCGAGGTAGTCGAGCGTCTCCCAGCGCGGGCCGAGGTCGAGGTCGGCGGGAAGGGTGGCCTGCTTGGCCTCACGCCTGGAGGCGTTGACGAAGGAGGCGCGAATTTCGTTGTCCGTCAATGGTTTCACGGTCTGTTCCTGTCAGTCGGGCAGGACCGGATGACCCGGTCAGCCGGGGTGGGGGAGGTGGGGCGGGACCGTGACCGCTGAGCAGGCCATGACGGCCACCCACCTCTCCGCGGGCCTCCCCGCTGACGACTGACGTGCCCCGACGGAGCAGCGTCCATGGTGCGCCACGACGTCCCCGGAGGTCCACCGGATTACCGGGCGCCGCGGCGACGGACAGCGTGTGCCATCGGCGGCCGGACGGTCCATGACGTGGCGGCAGCCGTCGGAATGTCCGGTGCCACCGCATTTGACTTGTCAACTATTGCCACAATCCGCTCGGGTAGGACCCTTTTCGTGACCTGTCTGTCACCGTCGATGGATGTTCATCGCCCGGGGTCTCCCCCGGGCGGCCCACCGCACGCCGAGTCCTGTCCACCGGTGGGGCAGCTAAGCAATAACGGACAGGAGTGGGGGACCCACTTTCGGACCGGCCAGCCGGTCCTTGGGGTGAAGCCGCATCTGCGGCCGGGCATCTTCCGCCCGAACCCGACAGCTCACCTCACAGGCGTGGGAAGGAATCCACCATGCCCACTTCTACCCTTGCACGCCGAATTCCCTTGCAGTCCCTGGCTATCACGCCACTTCTCGCAGCCGCCCTCCTCATCGGGACGGGTAGCGCGCCGACATCGTCGGTGACGTCCCAGGCGGCCTCTCGAGCGGGAACCGCTCCGGTCACGATCAAGGCCAGTCCGGTCGCCTACGTCTCGGCCGCCACGCGCGCCGCGCGCGGCCGGGCCGCCGTCCGGGTCGCCGCCGCACAGCAGGGCGATCCCTACCGCTACGGGGCCGCGGGGCCGTCGGCGTTCGACTGCTCCGGCCTCGTCTACTACACCTACCGCACCCGTCTCGGCGTCGGCGTCCCGCGCACCGCCAACGCCCAGAGACTCGCCAGCGTCCGCATCGGCAAGTCGAACCTCCAGCAGGGCGACCTCATCTTCTTCATGTCCGGGGGCCGCGCCTACCACGTCGGCATCTACGCCGGCTACGGCAAGGTCTGGCACGCACCCAGACCCGGCCAGCGCGTCCAGCTCTCGAGGATCTGGACGACGAGCTGGGTCGCGGGCCGCATGCCCTGACCCCGATCGGTCCCGGGGGTCCGTGTCGACCCTCGGGACCGTGTCGCCGAGTGGTGCGCACCCCCCGGGTGGTTCGACACGTCGTGCGTGGAGCGAGCGACGGGAATCAACCCGCGTATCCAGCTTGGGAAGCCCGCCAACTGAGGTTGTCAAAGCTTGTGCTCGATGAGTTGACCGTGGCTGACCGCGCCGACCTTGGAGGAACTGTCCCGTATTGCACGACGGCTGCACGGCGTGGGCGCGTGACTGCCTGGTCCACCACGCGCGGCCACCGTCCGCGGCGTGGTCACTGGTGGATGAGTAGCGCGCGTACGCGAGCTTGTCGTGGGCCTAGAACTACATGCCCGTGGTGGCGCCCCAATCGTGCGCTGCGGGCGCCTACTGCCATGCCCGTGGCGAACGGGCTCGGACACCGTCGTGAGCGGATGTCGGGTTCTCCCACGTCGTCCTTTGTGCCCCGGTATCCTCCCATTCGCCGAGCGGGAGAGACGTCGCTGACCCGGGAGGCCTCGATCTAGCGATACGACAGACAGAGGGAACCATGTCCGACACCCAAATTCCGCAGTCCCCGCCGACCCAGCCGACCCAGCCGGTCCTGTCAGGACCTCCGCCAGTGACTGGCAGCAACGGCCTTGCCACAGCGGGCTTCGTGCTTGGCCTGCTGGGTTTGCTCGCCTCGTGGATCCCCTTGCTCAACATCGTCGGACTGATTCTCGGTGTGCTCGGCGCCATCCTTGCCGCCGTTGGCCTGGCGAAGTCCAAGAAGGTGGGTACGGGCAAGGGCCTCGCGCTGACCGGACTCATTCTCGGTGTGCTCGCCGTGATCATCGCGATCGTCGTCAACGTCGCCTTCGTCAACGCCGTGGATGCGGCGGTCAAGACGACCGTGGACACGAGCGTCAAGGCTCCGGCGGGCGCGAACGGCGCGGTCGCAGCTGACAAGGAACTCGGGGCGTCGCGGGAGAAGCCTGCTCCCGTCGGGTCCGCGATCACCGGGGGCGACTGGACGGTCACGGTCAACTCGGTCAAGACCGCAGACAAGGACTCGCTGGGCCAGAGGCCGGCGGCCGGCAAGAAGCTTCTGGTCGTCAATCTGACCGCCACTTACAACGGTGACGACGCGCAGGGGTCGTCGGCCTTCGCGGTCGTCAAGTTCGTTACCGCGCAGGGCAACACGATCGACTCGACCAGCGGCTCGACGATGTTCATTCCGAAGGACCAGTTCGCGTCTCTCGACAAGGTGTTCAAGGGTGCGTCCGTGACGGGCAACGACATGCTTGAGGTGCCGGCGAATGGTTGGGAAGACGGTGTCCTCTCTGTGTCGCCCGACCTGCTGTCCGATGACACGTTCGTCGCGGTGAAGTGAGGTCCTAGTCCTCCTTCCATCGAAGCCCGAAGCGGCCCTGCGTTCCTCCTGGAACGCAGGGCCGCTTGGCGCGCAACCGCGTATCGGGAGGACTGAATGCCTTCACCACGTGGGCCACTCTGAGTTGAGGGCGCCACGGTCGGGGAGCCCTGTCGCCTGCCTTGCCGACCGTCTCAACGGTCCGGAACGCCGCGCGATGTGGAAGGGAGCGGGCGGACGTGAACGAGGGCTTTGGTTGCACGTTCGTTGCATGCCACGCCGCGCGCACGCCCGCAAAGACGAAGCCGCAGGTCGGGAGACGTGTCCTGACCTGCGGCTTTCGTGTGGAGCGAGCGACGGGAATCGAACCCGCGTATCCAGCTTGGGAAGCTGGCGCTCTACCATTGAGCTACGCTCGCACGGGCCGCCCGGAGGTGCCCCGCGACAGGGTCCGCAAGGCGGCACGCGGCGTCAGTGTAGCCGACACCGCGCCAGTGCCAGGAACGCGACCCCAGGGGCCGAAACCGTCATGGATCTCGCCAAGCAGACCACCTTCGTCGACCACGTCCGCGAGCGCGGCGGGGCGACGGCCCAGGTGGCCGTCACCCTCGAGCAGTTCTTCGAGGGCAACGACTGCGAATGGTGCATCGCGCCGAACCGTCCCGAGGACGTGCCGCTCGACACCGTGCGCCGGGTGCTCTTCGAGCTGCGCGAGCACCCGGAGGTGCACGACGTGCGGGTCGAGCTCGACGTCCTCGAGTTCCAGGACTTCCCCGACGACGAATGGCCCTATGCGAGCGGCGTGGCCGTCATCACGACCCTCCTTCCCGAGGAGCTCGACGCGATGACGATCGATGCCGACACCGAGTCGAGCGGTGGTCCGGCCGCGAGCGCGGAGTGGCTCGTCGACGGGCCGGTCGTCCCCGAGGGGCACCACTACGTCGGCGTGTGGTGGGACTGATGGCCGCCTCTCACGGTCCCGTCGTCACGGGAGAGCTCGAGCAGGTCACCGACGCCCTCTGCTACCACGGCGAGGGACCCGTGTGGTCGCCGACGTGGGGCGGCCTGCGCTGGGTCGACCTCCTCGCCGGTGACGTCCTGACGCTGCGCGCCGACGGCTCCGTCAACCGCCTGCACGTCGGCGACGTCGCCGCCTTCGTGCGGCCACGCACGTCCGGCGGCTGGGTGGTCGCGACCGATCGCGGTCTGGCGCTCGCCGACGAACCGGACGGCACGCCCACGCCGTGGTTCGACCTCTGGGACGACCCGACGGTCCGGATGAACGAGGGCGGTGTCGACGGCGAGGGCCGCCTGTGGGCGGGGACGATGGGCTACGACCGCGTGCCCGGCAGCGCGCGGCTGTTCCGGGTCGACGGCAGCGGCGACGTCACGACCCTGCTGCCCGACGTGACGATCTCCAACGGCATCGACCTCTCGCCCGACGGCCGGCTCGCCTACTACGACGACACCCCCACCGGGCGCACCGACGTCTTCACGGTCGTCGACGGCGAGCTCACCGACCGGCGCCCCTTCGTCACCCACGCCGTCGGCCATCCCGACGGGCTCACGGTCGACAGCGCCGGCAACGTCTGGGTCGCCCTCAACGGCGCGGGTCGCGTCCGCTGCCACTCCCCGGAGGGCGACGTGCTCGCCGAGGTCACCGTCCCGGCGCGCCTGACGACGGCGTGCACGTTCGGCGGCGACGACCTGCGCGACCTCTACGTCACGACGTCCCGCGAGAACCTCGACGACCCCGAGCCACAGGCCGGAGCCGTCTTCCGCGTGCGCGTCGCCGTGCCGGGTCAGCCGGTGCGCGCCTTCGCCGGCTGAGTCGTGCCGGACGGCCACGTCCACCGATGGCGTATGCCGTGTGCCCGGGTCGCCCAGCCGGACCGGGCACGTGCGGCACGCATCACCTCACGGCGGTGGCCCCGGGCGCGTCATCCCGCCGTCGGAGGACGGGCCGAACACGGCGACGGGGCGGCTGGACCGCGGCCGCCGGCCGGACGGCATACCCGGGTGGTCACCGTCGGAACCCGCTGAGCCGTCGACGCCGTCGGGGCCGACGCCGAGGAGGCTGCGCGTCAGCGCCTGAGCGTCCGACAGGAGCTCGTCGAGGGCGTGGCCGAGGTGGTCGTCCGCCGGTGGCTCGTCGGCGACCGCCGCCGCGAGGACCGCGCGCCGCACGAGCTCCTTGGCGAAGGACGCCGTCGTGCCTTCGGCCCGGGCGGCCGCGGCCGAGATCGCCTCGGGCCCGAAGAGGTGCCCGCCGTAGAGGCGGAGCAGCTCGCGACGACCCTCGGCGTCCGGCAGGGGGATCTCGGCGGCGAGGTCGACCCGACCGGGCCGCTGCGAGAGGGCGACCTCGAGGTCCTCGACACGGTTCGTCGTCAGCACGAAGGCGACGTCCGAGTCGGAGTCGAGGCCGTCGAGGGCGTCGAGCACCTCGAAGAGCAGGGGAGAGGCCCCCATCGGGGCGAACGACCGGTCCTCGGCGACGAGGTCGCAGTCCTCGAGGACGACGATCGCCGGCTGGTGCGCCCGGGCGACCTTGGCGGCGTCGTGGATGAAGCGCAACGAGCCGCCGCTCAGCAGCACGGCGGTCGTGCCGGGCGTGGCCGAGAGCAGGTAGCGGACCGTGTGCGTCTTGCCGGTGCCGGGCGGTCCGTAGAGCAGGACGCCGCGCTTGAGGTGCTGCCCGTGGGCCACGAGCCGCTCCCGGTGCTCGCCCATCCCGATGACGTGGTGGGCCACCCGATCGAGCACCCCGTCGGGCAGCACGACGGCGGCCGCGTCGACGGTCGGTCGCTCGATGAAGGTCACGCCGGCCATGCCGGGGCCGTAGGGGTCCGAGCCGAAGGTCACGACCTGGCCGCGGATGACGCTCCGCTCGTCCATGAGCTCCTGCACGCGGGCCATGACGGCGTCGGAGACGTCGCGGTCACGGGCGACGACCTCGATGGTCCCGGACTCGCGCCCGAACTGTCGGTTCATGCCCTGCTGACGGACCGCGACGGCGTGCCCGTCGAAGTGGAAGAGGTGGATGCCGGAGGTCACGACCTGTCGCTGGTCGTCCTTGCCCGGGCCGGTCGGCATCCGGTCGTAGTCGACCTGGCCGACCGACATGACCTGGCCGTGGAAGCGCTGCACGAGGTCGCCGAGCGACATGTGGTGGCGTGCGTCGCCGGCGATGCCGATGACGGTGCCGTCGGGATCGACGCCCGCGACCTCGGACAGGGCGATGTCCGCGTCGACGAGGCGGTGGGGGAGCACGGTCGCCGAGACGACGGCGAGCAGGTGCGGCTCGACCCCGAGGTGCTCGCGCAGGGCGTCCGACAGCCGCTGTCCGGCGTCGTCGGACGGTAGCGACTCGAGGATCCGTCGGAGGACGGAGTGGAAGTCGGCGATCAGGGCGTCGTCGGCGCGGCCGGAGCCCGGGCCGGAGGGGTCGGAGGGGTCCATGACGTGACGATAGGTCGCCGACGGCGCCCGTGGGGCGTCCGCGAGGCACGAGAGTCGGGCAGGAGTGACGGGGCGAAACCGGGCCGGCGTTATAGCCTCGTCCCGTGCTGCTCTCCGACAAGGACATCCGGGCCGAGATCGCCGCCGAGCGGGTCGTGCTCGACCCGTGGGACCCCTCGATGGTCCAACCGTCGAGCGTCGACGTCCGGCTGGACAAGTTCTTCCGACTCTTCGACAACCACAAGTACCCCTACATCGACCCGGCCGCCGAGCAGCCGGAGCTGACGCGGCTCGTCGAGGTCGGTCCCGACGAGGACAGCTTCGTGCTGCACCCCGGCGAGTTCGTCCTCGGCTCGACGCTCGAGACCGTGACCCTGCCCGACGACCTCGCTGCGCGCGTCGAGGGCAAGAGCTCGCTCGGACGGCTCGGCCTGCTGACCCATGCGACCGCCGGCTTCGTCGACCCCGGCTTCTCCGGCCACGTCACCCTCGAGCTGTCCAACGTCGCGACCCTGCCGATTATGCTCTACCCCGGCATGAAGATCGGCCAGCTCTGCTTCATCCGCCTCAGCTCGCCGGCCGAGAACCCTTACGGCTCAGCGGCCTACGGCTCGCACTACCAGGGGCAGCGCGGTCCCACGGCGAGCCGCTCGTTCGCGAGCTTCCACCGCACCCAGGTGTGAGCGCCGAGCTCGACACCACCGCGGCCGACGGCGACAGCATGCCGCTGGCCTCCCTGGTCTGGGACGCCCGACCGGCGGTCGCGGCCGTCGTCGCCCTTGTCATGCACGGCGGTGCCGTCGACGGTCTCGAGCCCAACCGGCCCTGGTCGCACAACGTCGCGCGCCTCGTGCCGTTCGCCAGGTCCCTCAAGAGGGTGCCCGGCCCGATCGCCGTCGCCCGACTCCGCTTCCGAGTCCGTGGCTGGAACGGCGACGCGATGCCCGTCGAGGACGCCAGGTGGGCGCTCGCACAGGTGCGGGCGGCATACCCCGGCGTCCCGATCGCCCTCGTCGGTCACTCGATGGGCGGGCGCGTCGCGATGTTCGTCGGCGACGAGCCCGACGTGCGCCTCGTCGTCGGCCTCGCTCCGTGGATCGAGCCGGGCGACCCGCACCCGGGTGCCGGCAGGCGCACCGTCCTCATCCACGGCGACCGCGACGTCATCTGCTCGCTCGCCCGCACCCGCCGTGCGGTCGAGCAGATGCAGGCCGAGGGGCTCGACGCCTCCCTCGTCCGCGTCGCCCGCGGCGACCACGCGATGCTCGTGCGGGCCCGGCTCTGGACCGCCCTCGTGACCGACGTCGTCGGGGCATCCTTCGCGCGCGAGCTCGGTGGCACGGGTGAGCCGCGATCCGGCCCGATCGGGGCCGTCGTCGCTCAGGTGGTGCACTCCGGGGGCGTCACGGTCGACATCTGACCCTCGACGAGGACCGCTGCACGGTCGGCACAGGCGGGTACGTTGAGGGGCATGATCCGCTTCGAGGGCGTGACCAAGCGATATGCCGACACGTCCGGCACCGACCGCGGGGACGGGTCGGTCGCAGTCGACGACCTGACCCTCGAGGCCCCGACGGGCAAGATCACCGTCCTCGTCGGACCCTCGGGCTGCGGCAAGACGACGACGCTGCGCATGGTCAACCGGATGATCACCCCGACGTCGGGCACGATCTCCATCGACGGCCGCGACACCGCCTCGCTCGACGTCGCCGAGCTGCGCCGCGGCATCGGCTACGTCATCCAGCACGCCGGTCTCTTCCCGCACCGCACGGTCCTCGACAACGTCACGACCGTCCCGCGGCTGCTCGGCACCGACAAGCGGACCGCCCGCTCCCGGGCCATGGAGCTCATCGAGCGGGTGGGCCTCGACCCGGCGATGGCCAGGCGCTATCCGGCGCAGCTCTCCGGTGGCCAGCAGCAGCGCGTCGGGGTGGCCCGCGCGCTCGCGGCCGACCCGCCCGTGATGCTCATGGACGAGCCCTTCTCGGCCGTCGACCCCGTCGTGCGCGAGCAGCTCCAGAACGAGTTCCTCCGGCTCCAGTCCGACCTCGGCAAGACGATCCTCTTCGTGACCCACGACATCGACGAGGCCGTCAAGCTCGGCGACCAGGTGGCGGTCCTGCGCGTGGGCGGCGTTCTCGCCCAGCTCGACTCGCCGGCCAAGCTCCTCGCCGACCCCGTCGACGACTTCGTCGCGGGCTTCGTCGGCCGCGACCGCGGCTACCGCGCGCTGTCCTTCGCGGCGGCACCCGAGCTCTCGCTCACCGACGAGCCCACCGTGGCCCTCGGCGCCAGTGCCGACGACGTCCGAGCCATCGGTACGCCGTGGGTGCTGTGCGTCGGTGACGCGGGCGAGCCGTTGGGGTGGGTCCGGGCGGCTGCCGTCGAGTCCGAGGTGACGCGCACGGTCCTGCACCGGGGTGGCACCGTGGCCTCGACCACCGGATCGCTGCGGGCCCTGCTCGATGCGGCCCTGTCGTCCCCGAGCGGGCGCGGCGTCGTGGCCGACGACGACGGACGCCTCGTCGGCACCGTCCGCGCCGCCGAGGTGATCGCCGCGATCGAGGCCCGGCGCGACGCCGTCGCCTCCTCGACCCCGGCCGAGGAGGCGACCGCCCGGTGACGTGGGCCCTCGACCACATCGGCGACATCATGTCCCGCGCCGGCCAGCACGCGTGGCTCGCAGGGTTGCCGCTGGTGCTCGGTCTCGTCATCGCCCTGCCGCTCGGCTGGTTGGCGGCACGCCGCCCGCGGATGCGTGCCGTGCTGCTCACGACGACCGGCCTGCTCTACACGATCCCGTCGCTCGCGCTCTTCATCCTGCTGCCGCCGCTGCTCGGCACGAAGATCCTCGACCCCGTCAACGTCATCGTCGCGATGACCGTCTACACCGTGGCCCTGCTGACCCGCACCGTCGCCGACGGGCTCTTGTCGGTCGACGGCTCGACTCAGCAGGCGGCCATCGCCATGGGCTACGGCTCGTTCGCCCGGTTCCGCGCCGTCGACCTCCCGCTCGCGGTGCCCGTCATCGCGGCCGGCCTGCGCGTCGCCGCCGTGAGCAACGTCAGCATCGTCAGCGTCGCCTCGCTCATCGGCATCTCGCAGCTCGGCTACTTCCTCACCGACGGCTACGCCCGCTCCTTCCCGACCGAGGTGTGGGTCGGCATCGTCGCGTGCCTGCTCCTCGCGCTCGTCTTCGACCTCGTCATCCAGGTCGTGTCCCGCGTGCTGACGCCGTGGACCAGGACGGTGGCCGCATGAGCCTCGCGACGATCTGGGACTGGTTCACCGACCCGGCCAACTGGCAGGGCACCGACGGCGTGCCCCACCGCGTGCTCGAGCACCTCTTCTACACCGTCCTGACCCTGCTCATCGCGCTCGTCATCGCTGTGCCGCTCGGCGCCTGGGTGGGGCACTCGGGCCGTCTGCGCTGGCTCGTCACCGGAGCCAACGCCGCTCGGGCCGTCCCGACCCTCGGGCTGCTCTTCGCCGTGTCGATGTTCGTCGGGCCGCTCATCCAGAGTGACCTCGCCTTCGTGATCCCGAGCATCACGGTGCTCGTCCTGCTCGCGATCCCGCCTCTGCTGTCGGGCACGTACGCCGGCATCGACAGCGTCGAGCCCGCCGCGCGCGACGCGGCCCGGGGGATGGGCATGACCGGCTGGCAGGTGTTGACCAAGGTGGAGGCCCCCATCGCGCTCCCGCTCTTCCTCAGCGGGCTGCGCAGCGCCACCCTCCAGGTCATCGCGACCGCCACCATCGCCGCCTCGGTCAGCCTCGGCGGCCTGGGCCGCTACCTCATCGACGGGCTCGCCTCGCGCGACTACGTCCAGATGGTCTGCGGGTCGATCCTCGTCGCCGTCCTCGCCCTCGTCGCCGACGGGATCCTGGCCCTGCTCGAGAAGAGGGCCGTCTCACCGGGAATCTCCGGACGGGCCACGCGTGTTGCCCGTTCACGAGCACGAAACTCCGATCCCCACCCCGAACCAGACCTCGACGGTGCAGACCGCTCGGACACCGGCCCGCGGCAGCCCGCAGTCGTCGGCTCCGGCAGCACCGGCCCCGTGGAGGCGACCGCCGCCACGGGCACCCCATCCGAAAGGGACCGACCATGACACGCACGCGCTTCCTCGCCGCGGGCCTGCTCCTCGCCGCCGTCGTGCCGCTCGCCGCCTGCGGTGGCGGCGGCGACCCGCTCGCTCCGGCCTCGAGCCCCGCTGCAGGCGGGACCGGTGGATCGACCGGCGCCGCCGGCTCGGTCAAGATCGGCTCCGCCGACTTCCCCGAGAGTGCCCTGCTGGGCGAGATCTACGCCCAGGCGCTCGAGGCCAAGGGTATGACGGCCACTCGCCAGTTCAACATCGGCAGCCGTGAGACCTACCTCAAGGCGATCTCGGGCGGCGAGGTCGACGTGCTGCCCGAGTACACCGGCTCGCTGCTCAACTTCTACGACAAGAACGCCAAGGTCGTGCAGCCCGACGAGGTCTACGCGGCCCTCCAGAAGGCCGTGCCGCAGGGCCTGACGGTCCTCGACAAGTCGGCGGCTGAGGACAAGAACTCCCTCGCCGTGACCAAGGACACCGCCAACCAGTGGTCGCTCAAGGCGATTCCCGACCTCGCGGCGCATCAGTCCGACCTCACCATCGGGGCCCCGCCGGAGTTCAAGACCCGTCAGCAGGGTCTCGTCGGCCTGAAGTCCGTCTACAACATCACGCCCAAGGAGTTCCGCCCGCTGCAGAGCCAGGCGACGGTCGAGGCACTGAAGAACGGCCAGGTCAAGGCCGCCAACATCTTCAGCACCGACCCGTCGATCGCGGCCAACGGCTTCGTCGTGCTCGAAGACCCGCAGAGCCTCTTCGGTTCCGACAACGTCGTGCCGCTCGTCCGGTCCGACAAGGCCGACTCGCTCAAGGCGGTCCTCAACGCCGTCTCGGCCAAGCTCGACACGACGTCGCTCGCCGACATGGTCAAGCAGGTCGTCGTCGACAAGAAGGACGCGAGCGAGGTCGCCAAGACGTGGCTCGCCAGCGCCGGTCTCGCCTGACCCGGGGCACCTGCTGAGCAGTTGACGGCATACGCCCTCGGTCCGCAGGACACGCCTGAGGCCCCCGCGTCGGATGCGGGGGCCTCAGTCGTGCCCCGACAGGACCCGGCCGGGCTGACTCGGCCGTACCGGGAATGTACCACCGTCGAGAATGGTTCTCATTACAGTCGCGAGAACTCGCGACCCGAGACCGAAGGAGCCCCCATGGCCAAGCGCACCGACCTGCGCCCCGTCGTCACCCTGCGTTCGACCGCCGGCACCGGCTACAGCTACGTGACGCGCAAGAACCGTCGCAGCAACCCCGACCGCATGGTGCTGCGCAAGTTCGACCCCGTCGCTCGCGAGCACGTCGACTTCCGCGAGACCCGCTGACAGCAGGCGCGTGCCGCGATGAGCGGCCGACGCGCAGTGGCCACGTCCGACCTCGGACGTGGCCACTGGCGTATGCCGTCGCGATCAGCGGGTGAGGCTGCGGGCCTGCCTGGTGGGCTCGGGGGAGGCAGGCGTCGACTCGGGGGCGGCCCACGTGACGCGGATCGGCTCGGGCGCGAGCGGCGCGAACGTGGCCACGACGTCGATGCCGTCGCGGAGGAGCTTCACGAGACGCTCCTCCGGGTCGTCGACACAGGCGCGGGCGATGCCGTCCACGGCGAGGGCGACGACCTTGGCGGCGTTGGCCGGCCGGACGGCCGCGGTGTTGAATCCCATGCGGGCCAGGTGGATCCGGGCCCAGCGCTCTGCGGCCGGCGCCGTGGCGAGCGCGGCGCGAGAGGCCTTCGAGAGCTGCCCGTGAGCACGACCGTCCTGCTCGGCGAGGATGCCCTCGGCATTGAGGATGGCGAGGGCCATGACGTTCTGTCGCTCCTCCGCGGCGACCGGCAGTGCCGCCCGGGCGGTCGTCAGCACGAGCGCCGTCGTGACCCGTGGGTCGTCCGGGTTGAGGCCGACCACCTCGGGGATCATCGTCACGAGGCGTTGCCGGTGCGTCTCGTCGAGCATGTCGTTGACGCAGCGCGCGAGGGTCGCGAGGACCGGGTGCGTGCACTCCGGGTGGTCGCTCCACCGCTCGCCGGCCAGGAACGAGGCCATCTCCATGAAGCACGCGCCCTTGCGCGAGCTGCGGTGGCGGCCGCGCGACAGCACCGGCACGCCGTCGGGCACGAAGGGGGCTCGTCGTGACATCGTCGCTCCTCGGAGTTTTCCATGAAGGATCCTGTGCGGGTTCCTTCATGGTGCGCCTCAATCGGCTCCTTGACCACCCCTTCTGTCCAACCCGGGGATGGACAGGTGCTGTGGGATCTGACGCACTGCTGTCGCCGGGCGTCGGAGTGTGGGCACAATCGGCCCATGCCCGTCGACGCGCACGCCGAGTCCGAGAGCGGCGGGGTCCGTGCCCACGTCGCCGACTCGTGGCTGCGCTCAGCGGCAGCCGGCGTCCAGGTCGACACCGTCGACGCCCCGATCACGTTGCCCGGGGACGCCCTCCGCGACCACCGCGAGGCGCACCCGCTGGCCAGGGTCTTCCCCCTGCTCGACGACGTGCTCGGCCAGGCGGCGCGCGACTGCGACGCCGTCATGGCGGTGTCCGACGCCTCGGGCCAGCTGCTCTGGGTGTGCGGGACGCCGAGCGTGCTCCGTCGCGCCGAGTCGATCGGCTTCGTCGAGGGCAGCAACTGGGACGAGCGGCTCGCCGGCACCAACGCGCCGGGCATGGCGCTGCGTCTCGACCAGTCCGTCAACGTCATCGGCGCCGAGCACTTCCGGCACTCGGTCCAGCGATGGAGCTGCGCGGCCACGACGATCCACGACCCGTCCGACCAGAGCGTGCTGGGGGTCCTCGACATCACCGGCGGGGACGACATCGTCGTGCCGCAGACGATGGCGATGGTGCGCGCTGCGGCCCGGATGGCCGAGTCCGAGCTGGCTCGGGAGCTGCTCGTCAGCGGCCGAGGCGCCCAGCCCGACGCCGCCGGGCGCGGGCTCTCGGTGCTCATGGAGTCGCTCGGTCGCAACGACACCCTCCTGACCGTCGACGACGGCCGGGGCCACCGCCGGACGGTGCGGCTCAGCCCGCGGCACAGCGAGATCCTGCTGTTGCTCGCCTCGGCACCGCGCGGCCTCTCCGGTGACGAGCTCGCCGTGCTCCTCTACGAGGAGGACAGCGTCGCCTCGACGCTCCGGGTCGAGATGGGCCGGCTGCGCAGCCTGCTCGGCGAGGACCTCCTCGCGTCGCGCCCGTACCGCCTCGTCGCCGAGCTCTCCGGGGACTGGATCGGGGTCGAGGCGCACCTCGCCGCAGGTGACGTCGCGAGCGCGATGCGGGCCTACCGGGGACCCCTGCTGCCCCGTTCGACGGCGCCCGGGGTGGTCCGGCTGCGCGCGAGCGTCGAGGGCAACCTGCGACGCGCCGTCCTCGGGAGCGGTCGCGCCGACCTCATGTCGGCGTGGACCCGCTCCGCCTCGGGCGCCGACGACTACGAGATGTGGCAGGCGCAGGCGCGCGTGCTCGGCCCCGGCTCGCCGCTCATGCCCCTCGTCCAGAACCAGATCCACCGCCTCGACCGCGAGCTCGGCTCCACCTGACCCTGCGGTCGGCGTCGCGGACGGGTGACTGCCCACTCCCTGACCGACTGCCCCGCGCCCGGCCGACTGCCACGACCTGCCGGAGCAGTCGGGCGCTCGCGGAGCACTCGACCATCCGGCACGCAGTCGCCACCGAGCCGTATGCCGTCTCGCCACGCAACGTGGTTGCAACGTTGCGCTGCCTACGGTCACGCCAACCCCTGGGAGGGGAACCACCAAGGATGTTGGGAGATCAACCATGACCGTCTACGCACCGCCCGGCTCGCCGGACTCGCTCGTCACCGTCCTCGACCGCTACGGCCACTTCATCGGCGGCAACTGGGTCGACCCGAAGAAGGGCCTCTGGTTCGAGAACATCTCGCCGGTCAACGGCAAGCCGTTCTGCGAGGTCGCCCGCGGCACCGAGGAGGACATCGAGGCCGCCCTCGACGCCGCCCACGCCGCCGCTCCGGCCTGGGGCAGGACGTCCCTCGGCGAGCGTTCGCTCGTCCTCAACCGGATCGCCGACCGCATCGAGGCCAACCTCGAGTCGCTCGCGGTCGCCGAGACGTGGGAGAACGGCAAGGCCGTCCGTGAGACCCTCGCCGCCGACCTCCCGCTCGCGGTCGACCACTTCCGCTACTTCGCCGGCGTCCTTCGGGGACAGGAGGGTTCGAGCAGCGAGATCGACGAGAACACCGTCGCCTACCACTTCCACGAGCCGCTCGGCGTCGTCGGCCAGATCATCCCGTGGAACTTCCCGATCCTCATGGCCGTGTGGAAGCTCGCCCCGGCCCTCGCCGCCGGCAACTGCGTCGTGCTCAAGCCGGCCGAGCAGACGCCGTGGTCGATCCTCAAGGTCGTCGAGCTCATCGGGGACCTGCTGCCTCCGGGCGTCCTCAACGTCGTCAACGGCTTCGGTGTCGAGGCCGGCAAGCCGCTCGCGTCGAGCCCGCGCATCGCCAAGATCGCCTTCACCGGCGAGACGACGACCGGCCGCCTCATCATGCAGTACGCCTCGCAGAACATCATCCCCGTCACCCTCGAGCTCGGCGGCAAGAGCCCCAACGTCTTCTTCGACGACGTCGCTCAGGAGCGGGACGCCTTCTACGACAAGGCACTCGAGGGCTTCACGATGTTCGCCCTGAACCAGGGCGAGGTCTGCACGTGCCCGTCGCGCGCCCTCGTGCAGCGCTCGATCTACAGCGACTTCGTCCCGGACGCCGTGGCCCGCGTCGAGAGGATCAAGCAGGGCAACCCGCTCGACACCGAGACGACGATGGGTGCCCAGGCGAGCAACGACCAGCTCGAGAAGATCTTGTCCTACATGGACATCGGCCGGCAGGAGGGCGCCAAGATCCTCACCGGCGGCGACCGCAACGTGCTCGACGGCGACCTCGCCGAGGGCTACTACGTAGCGCCGACGATCTTCGAGGGCGACAACTCGATGCGGATCTTCCAGGAGGAGATCTTCGGACCGGTCGTCTCGCTGACGAGCTTCGACGACGAGGCCGACGCACTCTCCATCGCCAACGACACCCTCTACGGCCTCGGCGCCGGCGTGTGGACCCGCGACGGCTCGCGCGCCTACCGGATGGGCCGTGGCATCAAGGCCGGTCGCGTCTGGACGAACTGCTACCACCAGTACCCGGCGCACGCCGCGTTCGGTGGCTACAAGCAGTCGGGCATCGGCCGCGAGAACCACAAGATGATGCTCGACCACTACCAGCAGACGAAGAACCTCCTCGTCTCCTACTCGCCCGACGCGCTCGGGTTCTTCTGAGCGGGCCGGCCCCCGTGGCCACCACGCCCCCAGAGACGGTCGCACCCGGTGAGCCATCGGCTTCCCCCAGCCGGGTCGACCTCACCGGTGAGGCGGCGGACCTGCTCCGTCGCCTCACCGGGATCCACGGTCCGCTGATGTTCCACCAGTCGGGCGGCTGCTGCGACGGCAGCTCTCCCATGTGCTTCCCGGCCGGTGAGTTCCTGACGAGCGAGGCCGACGTCCACCTCGCCGACCTCGTCGTCGACGGCGTCGAGGCACCCGTCGGCTTCTGGATGTCGGTCTCGCAGTACGACTACTGGAAGCACACGCACCTCACCGTCGACGTCGTGAAGGGCCGTGGCAGCGGCTTCTCCGTCGAGGCGCCCGAGGGTGTGCGGTTCCTCATCCGCTCGCGCCTGCTGACCGCCGAGGAGCTGTCCGCCTTCGGCATCACCACTCCGACCGTGGGCCGGGTCGGCTGAGACTCCGACACGACCGTGGAGGTCCGCACCCCTGTGCGGGGTGCGGGCCTCCACGTCGACGTGAGCCGGGTGTCGGCGACGCGGTACGCCTCCGGCGCGGCGGTATGCCGTCCGGTGGGCGTGTGCCGTCAGGCGGGCGGGGCGACCGCCGCACCCGACTGTCCCGACCGCGAGAGCGCGTCGGCGACGAAGCCGCTCGCCTTGAGCTCCTCGACGAGCTCGTGGAGGAAGGCGACGGTCTCGGCGGACCTGGTCCGGGTCGTGCCGACGGCCTGCTCGATCTGCATGAACGCCTCGTCGACGACCCGCACGTCGTCGCGGCGCGCGGCGAAGGCCGTGACGGGCTCTCGGATGCCGGCGCCGACCTCGAGACCCTCGGCGACGAAGACGTCGACGCCCTCGTCGCCGCGCACGATGGTCGCGAGCGCCAGCGTGCGGGAGAGGAAGAGGTCGTAGGCCGAGCCCTGCTTGACCCCGACCCGGACGCCGTCGCGGTCGACGTCGGCGGCGGACACCACGGGCGAGTCGACGGGCACGACGTAGACGCCCTCGAGGACGGCATACGGCGCCGTGAAGGCGACCTCGGTCGCCCGGGCCGGGTCGACGGCGAGGAAGCAGAGGTCCGCTGCGCCGGACGTCAGGGCCTCGAACGACGTGCGTGCAGCGTCGAAGCAGACGAAGGAGACGGGGACACCGAGGCGGTCGGCGATCTCGCGTGCGAGGTCGACCGTGATCCCGGATGGTGACTCCGGGCTTCCTTGCGCCAGCACCGGGTTGCCGAGGTTGATCGAGGCGCGCAGGACCCCCGTCGGCGCGAGGTCCTGGGCGATGGCGGGCGTCGGGGTCGCGTTCACCCGGTCAGGCTACGGCGTCCTTCCCGCGGGTGGGCTTGCGGTAGAAGGCGATCCCGGGCACGGGACGCTCGGCCTCGAGGACTGCCGTGTCGGTGACCGAGATCCCGGGACCGGCGACGACCGCGAAGAAGACCGTCTGGCCCAGCACGACGTCGACCTCGGCCGGCTCCGCCTGGCCGTCCTTGACCATGACGAGCACGCCTTGGCGCTGCTGACTCTGCCAGGCCCGGATCCCCTTGTCCGAGCTCGAGTCGGGCGCCGAGACGCGGACGACTCCCTTGGCGCCGGAGCCGTGGGCATCGGCCCACTCGTACGTTCCGGTGCACGTGAAGGCGTGGGAGTAGCCCGACTCGTTGACGAGGCGGTCGCTCGAGAAGAAGTCCTTCTCCCCGGAGACGGCGAAGGGCCGGGCGTGCGGGTCGGGGCAGTGCCACATGACCATGTCGCCCGCGTTGACCGTCACCTTCGGGGCGTCCGGCACGAACGCCTTGCCCTCGGCGTGGACGGTGACGAGCGTCTGGGCCATCTCACCGCGCTTCGGGGCGTCGCCCTCGACGACGACGACGTAGGGGTGGTCCTGGGCCAGGGCGGCGGTGCCGGCGTGGCCGATCGCGTAGGCGTAGGTGCCGGGCCTCATGAACCGCTGCCCGTAGCAGTCGGTCTGTCGCAGCGCCCTGCTGTCGAAGTGGTCGCTCATGGTTCCGCCCTCCTCAGGCGCTGATGTCGGCGCTGAGGACGAGCTCGTCCTCGGGCGCGTTGTGCTGGACCTCGGCGCCGACGGCGTCGATGTGGACCGAGACGGCCGGGTCGATCGCCGACGTCGCCGGCAGCACCTCGAACCACTCGGGCTGCTCGTAGACCGGGAAGCGGGTGCCCGAGATGAACGGCGTGATGATCGGGCCGAGCCAGCCGGTGAGCCCGGCGATCCCGATCGCCGCGGTGACGGCGATGGCGAGCCCGGCGAGGAAGGGACCGATGAGCGGCACCCAGGCGACGGCGGCCGCGACGGCGAGCCCGATGCCGGCGACGATCGCTGCGGTCCCCGGGCCGAAGGCCAGGCTCGGCACGCCCTGGACGATGCCCTCGACCTTCCAGACGCCACCGACGAGCGTCACGGACAGCCCGAGGTCGACGGTGGCCCGCACGAAGTCGCCGAACGACACGGGCACCGAGACGGTGGGCCAGGTGATGTCGATCCGCGGGGTGCAGACGGTCCCGACGCACGGGATGTCGATGCAGACCTGCGGGATGTGGATCTCGGGGAGGAAGTCACCGAGGTCGAGCGACAGCGTCGCGCTCGCGCTCCAGTCGAGGCGCAGGTCGGCGATCCGGATGGTGCCCGGTGGGATGAGGTCGACGGTGCCGTTGCTCAGGGTGCCGCTCACGGAGTAGCTGACCGCGAACGGCCCGAGGCTGGACGAACCGCTCGTCGACTGCGGGCCGAGCCCGGCGACGACGGTGTCGAGGAAGTCGTTGGCCGCGCCCTCGTCGATGGCGGCGATGATCTCGGACATGTGGGTCTCCTAGAGGTTGCCGCGGGCGAGCACGCGGTCGGTGTCGATGAGCGGGCCGACCGTCGGGGTCAGGGTGAAGGCGCCGACGCGCAGCGCCGAGACGGGGACGCGGATCGTCGTGAGGACGGCGCGGAGCATCTGGCCGATGAGGCACTCGAGCACCGACTCGAGGTCGTCCGGCATCACGTCGACGAGCTCGACGGCGTCGACGGCGAAGCCGAGGGCGGGCTGTCCGTCGAGCGTCGTTCCCACGAGGTGCCCGACGGCGTACAGCTCGATGGCCGTGCACACGGGGTTCTGCGCCTTGCCCGGCTTGTCGTCCCAGCGCGGGTCGTTCGGCTCGTTCGGGTGGTCGCCGCCGTGGTCGCCGTGCGGGTCGTGCGGCTCGTCCGTGGGATCGCGCCGGTCCTTGGGGCAGTCGACGCAGATCTGCACCTTCGTCGACACGCTGAACTGGCCCGGTCCGAGGCTCAGCTGGGGCGGCAGGGGCGTGTCCTCGTCGTAGAGGTCGAGGTGCGGCACCGAGAAGCGGACGTGCCACTGGATCCCCCCGGTGCCCGGGAAGAGGATCGGCGGCATCTGGGTATCGGCCACGTCGGAGACCGGCACGAAGGCCGGTGACCCGTAGGACAACAGGTGTGGTCTGGCGGTGCACAGCGCCGTCACGAGGTCGTTGAGGGCTGACTCCTCGACGGAGACGAAGACCTCGGAGGTGTCGGTCAGGCTCATGGGTTCCCCCCGGTGCTCGGGCCGGCTGCGGTGCGCCGGCTGCAGGGAGTCAGTGGTGCGCGCGCGACGCGCTGATACACGCCGACCTCGCCTGACGGCATACGCAGAAGGTCCCCTCCGCGGGTGCGGAGGGGACCTTCGTCAGGAAGCGGGCGTATGCCGTCCGGCGCGCTCAGGCGACCGGTGCGGGCTCCGGGTCCGGCTGGGGCTCAGGCGTTTCCGCGTCGTCGGGCTCGCCACCGCCGTCGCCGCGACGCACGGCGGCGAGCAGCATCTGGGCGACGTCGACGACCTCGACGGCGTCGGTGGCCTTGCCGTCCTGGATCGCGGCGTTGAGGCCGTCGGAGAGCATGACCTTGCAGAAGGGGCAGCCGACGGCGATGCGCTCGGCGCCCGTCGCCAGGGCCTCCTCGGTGCGGTTGGTGTTGATCCGCGTGCCGAGCTTCTCCTCCATCCACATGCGCGCGCCGCCGGCGCCGCAGCAGAAGGACTTCTCCTTCGACCGCTCCATCTCGGCGTACTCGACGCCGGGCAGGATCTGGAGCAGCTCGCGCGGCGGCGCGTAGACCTGGTTGTGGCGGCCGAGGTAGCAGGGGTCGTGGTAGGTGACCTTGGCGCCGGTCGACGCGGCCCCGGTGGCCACGGCGTCACCGGGACGGGCGACGGGCGTGAGGCGCTTCTCGCGGACGAGCCGGTTGAGCAGCTGCGTGTGGTGCAGCACCTCGTACTGTCCACCGAGCTGCGGGTACTCGTTCTTGATGGTGTTGAAGCAGTGCGCACACGTGACGACGATCTTCGTGGCGCCGACCTCGTTGAGGGTCTCGACGTTCTGCTGGGCGAGCATCTGGAAGAGGAACTCGTTGCCCGCGCGGCGGGCCGAGTCGCCGGTGCAGGCCTCGCCGTCGCCGAGCACGGCGAAGGAGACGCCGGCCGTGTCGAGCAGCTCGGCGACGGCACGCGTCGTCTTCTTGGCGCGGTCCTCGTAGGCGCCGGCGCAGCCGACCCAGAAGAGGTAGTCGACCTCGTCGAGGCTCTCGACGTCCTGGCCGACCTGCTTGACCTCGAAGGGGAGGTCCTTGGCCCAGTCCATCCGCAGGCGCGGCGCGAGGCCCCAGGGGTTGGAGTTCTTCTCGAGGTTCTTGAAGAGGCCGTTGAGCTCGGCCGGGAAGGCCGACTCGATGAGGTTCTTGTAGCGGCGCATGTCGACGATGGCGTCGACGTGCTCGATGTCGACGGGGCACTGCTCGACGCAGGCGCCGCACGTCGTGCACGACCAGAGCACGTCCTCGTCGATGACGGCGTCGGGCCCGTGCGGGTTGTAGGCCGTCAACGGGTGGCGGATGTCGTAGCCGGTCTCGCCGACGAGCTGCTCGGTCGCGACGGCGCCCTTCGTGGCGTCGCTGAAGCCCTCGGCCGCCTCGATGCCGGCGGCCCGGACCTCCTCGGAGGCGAGCAGCCACGGCGACTTGGCGTGCGCGTGGTCGCGCAGCGTCATGACGAGCAGCTTGGGGGAGAGGGGCTTGTCGGTGTTCCACGCCGGGCACTGGCTCTGGCAGCGACCGCACTCGGTGCACGTCGTGAAGTCGAGCAGGCCCTTCCACGTGAAGTCCTCGACCTTGCCGACGCCGAGCGAGGCGTCCTCGTCGAGCTCGTCGACGTTCTCGAAGTCGAGCACCTCGCCGCCCACGCGGATCGGCTGCAGCTCGCCGAGGCTCGTGCGGCCGTCGGCGTGCCGCTTGAAGAAGATGTTGAAGAAGGCGAGGAAGCGGTGCCAGGCGACGCCCATCGTCGGCTGGAGCGCGATCGTGATCATCCACGCGAAGGAGATGAGGATCTTGACCGCGGCGATGACGACGATGAGGTTCTCGATGGCGCCGACCGACAGGCCGGTGAAGAAGTTGCCGATCCATCCCGTGAGCGGGAAGTGGAGGGCGGTGTCCATGCCGGTGCCGGTCTTGCGCGCGAGGGTCCACTCGAGGGCGCGGAGCAGGCCGATGCAGAGCGTGACGCCGAGGATCGTCAGCTCGACGTAGTAGGCCTGCCACCACGTCGATCCGAAGAAGCGGCTTCGACGTCCGTCCTCACCGGCGGCCGAGCGCGGGTGGTTCCTCTGGCGGATCGCCATGAGCACGAGGATCGACAGGAAGCCCGCGAAGGCGAAGAAGTCGGTGATCCACTCGTACGGGAAGAAGTGGCCGATGAGCGGCAGCACGAACTCCGGCTGGAAGAGCTGGCCGAAGGCGTTGAGCAGGGTGAAGAAGAGGACGCCGAAGCTGACCATCGTGAACCAGTGCGCGATCGCGACGACGGGCAGGCGCGACATGCGCGTGTGGCCGAGGAACTCGCGCAGCAGCGTCCGGGTGCGGACCCCCTTGTCGTCCCCGCGGTCCTCGGGCTGGCCGAGACGGAAGGTCGCGAGGAAGTGGTTGACCGTCTTGACGAGCAGGGCGACGGCCACGGCGGTGACGCCGAGGCACACGACGACGGCGACGATCTGGAGCGCACTCATGCCGGGGAGTCTACTGACGCGTGAGCAAGCGCTTAGTGATTGTGACGGCCGTCGCGGCGTGACGCTCGTCCCCTTCGTCCCGCGCCGGGCGGCATACGCCCTTCGGGAGGTATGCCGGGTGGTCCCGCGTCATGGGGGCGCCCGGATCATGGGCGTGGCCTTGGCAATCGATAACGACGTGTTGGAATATGCATAACGAGAACTCGGTTGTCGGAGACAATCGAGGCGACCGACCGTTCCGCCGTACCCAGCCGAAAGGGCTCCAGCAATGCCGATCTACGACGACGTGACCAAGCTGATCGGCAACACGCCGCTCGTGCGCCTCAACAAGGTCACCGACGGGGCGCAGGCGACCGTGGCCGCCAAGCTCGAGTTCTACAACCCCGCCAACTCCGTCAAGGACCGCATCGGTGTCGCGATCATCGACGCCGCCGAGGCGAGCGGCCAGCTCGAGCCCGGCGGCACCATCGTCGAGGCCACCTCCGGCAACACCGGCATCGCGCTCGCCATGGTCGGCGCCGCCCGCGGCTACAAGGTCGTGCTGACGATGCCCGAGTCGATGAGCAAGGAGCGTCGCGCCCTGCTGCGTGCCTTCGGTGCCGAGCTCGTGCTCACCGACCCGTCGACCGGCATGAAGGGCGCGGTCGCCAAGGCCGACGAGATCGTCGCCGAGCGCGGCGGCGTGCTCGCCCGCCAGTTCGCCAACGAGGCCAACCCCGAGATCCACCGCAAGACGACGGCAGAGGAGATCTGGAAGGACACCGACGGCGAGGTCGACATCGTCGTCGCCGGCATCGGCACGGGCGGCACCATCACGGGTGTCGGCCAGGTGCTCAAGGCCCGCAAGCCGAGCGTCCAGATCATCGCCGTCGAGCCCGAGGAGTCGCCGATCCTCAACGGCGGCCAGCCCGGTCCGCACAAGATCCAGGGCATCGGCGCCAACTTCGTCCCCGAGATCCTCGACACCGAGGTCTACGACGAGGTCATCGACGTCAACGCCGAGACCTCCGTGAAGTGGGCCCGCCGCGCCGCGACCGAGGAGGGCCTGCTCGTCGGCCTGTCGTCCGGTGCCGCCATTGCCGCCGCCGTCCAGGTCGCCCAGCGTCCCGAGAACGCCGGCAAGACGATCGTCGTCATCATCCCGTCGTTCGGCGAGCGCTACCTGTCCACGATCCTCTTCGAGGGCCTCGTCGACTGACGTCCCTCGATCGCCCGTCCCATCTGCAATGCCACCAAGGAGTCGTGCATGAGCACCGCACCACAGATCGACCACGAGCCCCGGTCGGCCGAGAAACCGCTGACGCTCGTGCGCGGTGACGGTGCGACCGAGGTGGTCAGGATGGCCGGGGAGCCGGCGGCGACTGTGACCTCCCACGCAGCCGCCGCCCTCCCCGACGAGCGGTCGTATGCCGGCCCGCTCGGCTTCGTGCGCAAGCTCGCCGACCGGGCCCGCGAGGACGTCGACGGCGCGATCGAGCGCGACCCCGCGGCCAACTCCCGGCTCGAGATGGTCCTGACCTCTCCCGGGCTGCACGCCATCTGGGCGCACCGCGGGCTGCACGAGCTGTGGAAGCGCCCGGGTGGACGACTGCCGGCGCGGGTCCTCGCGACGGTGACGCGCTCGATCACCGGCGTCGAGATCCACCCCGCGGCCCGGCTCGGCCGGCGGTTCTTCATCGACCACGGCATGGGTGTCGTCATCGGCGAGACCGCCGAGGTCGGCGACGACGTCATGATCTACCACGGCGTCACCCTGGGTGGCCGGTCGATGGAACACGTGAAGCGGCACCCCACGGTCGGCGACCGCGTCACCATCGGAGCCGGTGCGCGCGTGCTCGGGCCCATCCGCGTCGGCGACGACGTCCAGATCGGCGCCAACTCCGTCGTCGTCAAGGACGTCCCCGCGGGCGCGGTGGCGACGGGCATCCCGGCGGTCATCCGGTTCCCGAAGCGCGACGCGACCAACCAGTGGCTCGACCCCGCGATGTACATCTGAGCCGACGACCCGGTCCGGCTCCCGGTCGGGGGCGTGCGTGGTCGAGGTCGTGACCCTGCACATGGTCTTGCGGATGGTGCTGCGTCCGGTGGTGCTCTGCCCCCACCGGACGCAGCACCATCGCGCATTCGATCGGGGAGTCGCGACGCGTGACGCGGCGAGCGAGCGAGATTCGGACGGGTGGGGCGCCCGCGGCTAGACTTCCGCGGACACTGGAGGGCTCGCATAGTGGCCGAGTGCGGCGGTCTTGAAAACCGCTATGGGTTCACAGCCCATCGTGGGTTCGAATCCCACGCCCTCCGCCAAGCTGCTCCGTCGGCGCGGAGCGCCTTCGGAGCAGCTGCGGAGGCGTGAGATGACGGGGAGCGCTGGGCCCGGGCGAGGAACGAGCCCGGAACCAGCGCGGAGTCCCATGCCCTCCGCCCACGCCCTCCGCCCACGCCCGGCCGCGGCCACCCAGACCCTTCGCCACGGCTGCACCCCCTCAGTGCGCAGGATCGCGCAGCGGGTGTCGCCACGACCTGGTGCGCGACCTCCCGCACCCCACTGCGCCACGCAGGTCTCGGACCGGATCCGGGCATGAAAAAAGGGCCTCCGGAGATCCGGAGTCCCTTTTGTTCTCATGCACCGGCCTCGACGGTGAGCCCGGCGGTTGCACGCGCTCTCAGAGCAGGCCGAGCCTCTCCTCGAACGTCGTGCTGGAGTTGTACTGACCGACCGGCATCGACGTGGACGGACGGTTCATGGCCGCGAAGAACGACACGATGTACGACATCTCTGTATTCAGTTTCCTTGGTGACTGGGCCCACCGACGCGTCGTCGTGGACCCGGTTGGTCGACCGTCATTGCGGGACGATCAGGACCGGCGGACCACCCGCGACCCGGCCGGGAGCGTGGCCGGGCCGTGGGCGATGTCTGCTCGACAATGGTAACAGTTCCGCAACCATGCTCGAGACGACCGTTGACCTTTGAGTGACCCCGTGAGATACGACAGTGTGACCAGACATTCCGGCTCGGATCCCGCGCCCGACACCGCCGAGATCCTGAGCCGGCTGGCCCCCCTCCAGCTCCCGTCGGCGAGTCCTCTCGTCCTGCGGGGACGCCGCTTCGATGCTGCCTCGCCCGCCGTCATGGCGATCGTCAACCGGACCCGTGACTCCTTCTTCAGCGGCAACCGGCACGCCGACCTCGAGTCCGCCCAGGCGGCCTTCGTCGAGGCCGTCGAGCTCGGCGCGGACCTCGTCGACGTCGGTGGCGTGCGTGCCGGTCAGGAGGGGGAGGTCGTCGATGCCGAGGAGGAGATCCGGCGCGTCGTCCCGTTCCTCCAGTGGGCGCGGGACGAGCACCCGGACGTCCTGCTGAGCCTCGACACGTGGCGGTCCGAGGTGGCCCGTGAGGCGTCCGGTGTCGTGGATCTCGTCAACGACACGTGGGCCGGGCACGACCCAGAACTCGTCCACGTCGCGTCGGGCATCGGTGCCGGCTACGTCATCTCACATACCGGCGGCCTTCCGCCCCGGACCGATCCGGTCGACGTCACCTACGGCGACGACCCGCTCGACGTCGTGCGGGACGTCGTGCGCACCCTGGCCGACGGTGCCAGCGCGGCGGAACGGGCCGGCATACCTCGTGAGCGAATCCTCGTCGACCCCACGCTCGACTTCGGCAAGACCACGGCGCACTCGCTCGAGGTCCTCAGGCACACGGCCGACATCACTGCCCTGAACTACCCTGTGCTGCAGGCGATGTCGCGCAAGGACTTCGTCGGGGAGTCCCTCGACCTGCCGGCCGAGGAGCGGCTCGAGGGGTCGCTCGCGGCGACCGCGGTGGCGGCGTGGCTCGGGGCCACGGTGTTCCGCGCGCACGACGTCCGGGCGACCCGGCGCGTCCTCGACATGGTCGCGACGATCCGCGGCGACCGACCCCCGCGGCTCGCGCTGCGAGGCACCCGACGTGACGCCGCGACGAACGGCTCCTGAACGCCCAAAAACGAGTGTCATCCGATGGGCCGACCGGCCGGTATTCTGCTAGGTTCGTCGCGGTTGCAGTTGCAGTTCCTCGCAGTCGAGCAGGTGCCCGTCATCCGCAACGGTGACGGGTTTCCTTTCGGCTTCGGTGGGTTCGCGCCCGTCGAGTGGAGTCAAAGCGGCAGCTTGGGATGCGCGAGGTGCGTTGTCCCACACGCTAAAGAAGGAAGAGTTACCCGTATGGCACAGGGCACCGTCAAGTGGTTCAACGCTGAAAAGGGCTTCGGCTTCATCGCCCAGGACGGCGGCGGCCCCGACGTTTTCGTCCACTACTCGGCCATTCAGTCGAACGGTTACCGTTCGCTGGACGAGGCGCAGCGAGTCGAGTTCGAGGTCACGCAGGGTCCCAAGGGCCCGCAGGCCGACGCAGTTCGCCCGCTCTGATCACTCGAGAGCAACAGCAACGAGCGACACCAACCTCAGTCGTTTGTGACAAAGCCCCCGGCCATCGGCCGGGGGCTTTGTTGTGGGTCGGCGGACCTGCGGCTCAGCAGGTCTCGTAGGAGTCGGTGCTCGACGAGGTCGGGGTCTTCGTCTTCGTCGGCGTGCTCGTCGGCGTGCTCGTCGACGACGGCTTGGGCTTCGCCTTCGGCGGTGCGATCGCCTTCTGGACCAGCGAGCGGACGAGGTCATAGTCCGGGTTCCAGGACTTGACCCCCTGCGACTGGGTGAGTCCCAGAGCCGTGATCTTGGCCTTCTGCACGCGCTGGATGAGCTCCACGAAGGCGGGCAGGTTCTGACCTGGGATGTCGGTGTAGATGTTGTTCTTCAGGATGCTGGCGATCTGCGGGTAGTCCGCGACCATCTTGGCGGGGTTGACCTGCTGGACGATCGCCTGGATGACGCACCGCTGGCGCATCTGGCGGTAGGTGTCGCTGTCGGAGGCCCGGGTGCGGGCGTACCAGAGGGAGTGCCACCCATCCAGGTGCTGCAGGCCCGGCTCGAAGTAGCCCTTGACCCCATAGAGGCGCCCGGACGCGTCGTGTGCTCCGCCGATCGTCAGCTTGGTGCCGAAGCCGCTGAGCTTGACGTTGATGTCGAGTCCACCCATCGCGTCGATCAGCTCCGAGAAGCCCTTGAGGTCGATGACGACGGTCTGGTCGATTTTGAGTCCGAGCACCTCTCCGATGGCGTCGCGCGTCTCGTTACGTCCCGGCACCTTCTCCGTGTAGGCGCCGGGGTGGTTCGCGGCGTACTGGTCTGCCTCGGTCCACAGCGCGTTGAGCTGACACGGGTCTGCCGGGTCCTTCTGCTCGCGAGGACAGGTCGGCTCTCCGTAGACCCCGCCCGGCCACATCGCCCGCAAGGGGCTCTTGGCGGGCAGTGGGATCTTCTGCAGGTTACGGGGAAGCGAGATGAGGGCAGTTCTGCCCGACTTGGTGTCGATGCTCGCCACGATCATCGAGTCGCTTCGGGTGCCGGTCCGGTCAGCCCCGGCGTCGGAGCCGATCATGAGGATGTTGACGCGGGACTGGTTGGCCCAGGGGTCCTCCCCTTCAGCCACCTGCGCGCCCGAGCCCGGCGTCACAGGAGTCTTGCCGAAGACCTGCGCCACGGTGCTCTGCGTGATCGTGGCGTACTCGGCGACCTTGAACGACGACCCGGCGACGAGGAAGACCATGAGGGTGGTGAACCCGGCGAGCAGACGCGTGCGGGCGCGGTCGAGACGCGTCGGGCGCGACTGGACTGCAGTAAGGATGATCGAGCCGCACCAGAGGATGCCGCCGATGACGAAGGCGACGGCGAGCGTCTGCAGCACCGTCGGGCGCGCGACGATCGACAGCGCGGCGTTCGTCACACCGGTGCGCATCACGTAGTAGGCGCCGACGCCGAGGCTGACGATGGCGACGGCGAGCAGCAGCCAGCCGAACTTGCGGCTCCGGGTCTGGGTCAGGCCGGCTCCGGGGACGACGGTGCCGAGGGCGGTGAGCCCGACGGCGCGACGGAAGCCTGACTTGAGCTCGCGTCGCAGCGCCTCACGGGTCGGGGGCGCAGCCGGACCTCGCGTGTTCGGGTAGGTCATGGAGTCCTCTCTGCATCGGCCCGTGCGCACGAGCCGATGCACATTGTGCCCTGCCAACCTGATATATGCCTCATCGAGTTGGGTATGGCGCCGCGACGCGTCCACCCCCGGTTTGGGTCGGGCGCACCGGTGCCGGTAGCCTGTGCTCGCCCGTGCATCCGACGCCGCCTCGGCGGCCTCGTCGCGGGCACGGAGGCGTCGCATAGTGGCCTAGTGCGCCCGCCTGCTAAGCGGGTTGAGGATAAAACCTCTCGCGGGTTCAAATCCCGCCGCCTCCGCCAGCACCAGACAGAAGGACCCCGACACGCTCTTCGTCGGGGTCCTTCTGTCTGGTGCTGATCGAACGCGTGGGATTTGGGAGGAGCTCAGGAGCCCCCGAGGAACGAGGGGGCTGCTGAGCGACGGGTCCCGCCGCCTCCGCCCGGTGGGGGACCCGCAAACGGTGCCCCTCGACAAGCGGGACCCGCAGTCAATGGCCTAGACGGTCGAGGAGCTCAGTCGCTGGCCTCGAGGTTCTGGCGCGCGCTGCCCTTCTTCGACAGCGGCACCCCGACCCACAGCGCCAGCCCCAGCACGCCCAGCGCGCCACCGAACCAGAACGCGGCGGTGTGCGACATCAGCACGTCGAGCACGAGCACCACGCCACCGATGATGCCGAGCCCGAGCGTGAGCAGGCCCACGCTCATGAGCCGGTCGGTGTAGGTGACGATGAAGTCCTTGAGCCCGTCGCGAAAGAGGGTGCGGTGCAGCGCGACCGGCGCCGTGAAGACGATGACGCTGACGGCGGCGGCCATGAGGGTCGCGACGTAGATGTCGCGCTGCAGGTCGCTCAAGGTGGTGAAGCGCTGCTGGAACGGGATGGTCAGCAGGAAGGCGAAGAGGATCTGGACGCCGGCCTGGGCGATGCGCAGCTCCTGCAGCTGCTCGCCGAAGTTGCGATCGAGCCGCTCGGCCTCGGTCTCGTCGCGGGTGTAGGGGTGTGAGTTGCTCATGGCCCACCTGTACCCCACGACGGCCACCCGACGACAGGGGGCGTATGCCGCGTGCCCGGCGACACGGCATACGCCCTCGGTGTCGGGCGGGCGCCACGACGGCGACGGACCCGTGGGATGACGGAGGGCCCGGCACCGTGAGGTGCCGGGCCCTGCATCACGTCGTCCGCCGCCCGCCGGCCAGCAGGCGGTGGACCGACCTCTCAGCGCTCGCTGACGCGGGCCTTGAGGGCGTCGAACTCGGCCCACAGCTCCGCGGGGAGCTGCTCGCCGAACTTGTCGAACCACTCCTGGATGAGGGGCAGCTCCTTCTCCCAGTCGGCCGCGTCGACCCGGATGGCCTTGGCGACCTGCTCGGGCGTCATGTCGAGGCCGTCGATGTCGATAGAGCCCTCGGTCGGCACGAACCCGATCGGGGTCTCCACGGCATCGGCGTCGCCGTCGAGGCGCTCGATGACCCACTTGAGGACCCGGCTGTTCTCGCCGAAGCCGGGCCAGAGGAAGGAGCCGTCCTCCTCGTCGCGACGGAACCAGTTGACGCCGAAGATGCGGGGGAGCTTGGAGGCGTCCGCGCTCTTGCCGATCTCGAGCCAGTGATTCATGTAGTCGCCGGCGTGGTAGCCGATGAAGGGCAGCATCGCCATCGGGTCGCGGCGCACGACGCCGACGGCGCCGGTCGCGGCAGCGGTGGTCTCCGAGGAGAGCGTGGCGCCGATGAAGGTGCCGTGCTGCCAGTCGCGCGACTCGTAGACGAGCGGCACGGTCGTCTTGCGGCGGCCGCCGAAGAGGATCGCGTCGATCGGCACGCCGTCGGGGTTGTCGTACTCCGGGGCGATCATCGGGCACTGCGAGGCCGGCGTGCAGAAGCGGCTGTTCGGGTGGCTCGAGAGCGTCCCCGCCTTGCCGTCCTCGGGCGTCCAGCTGTTGCCGTGCCAGTCGGTCAGGTGCGCCGGCGGCTCGTCCGTCATGCCCTCCCACCACACGTCGCCGTCGTCGGTCAGGGCGACGTTGGTGAAGACCGAGTTGCCCTTCTCGATGGTGGCCATCGCGTTGGGGTTGGTCGACTCGCCGGTGCCGGGGGCCACGCCGAAGAGCCCGAACTCCGGGTTGACGGCGTAGAGGCGCCCGTCCTCACCGAAGCGCATCCAGGCGATGTCGTCGCCGACCATCTCGGCCTTCCAGCCGGGGATGGTGGGCGTGATCATCGCGAGGTTCGTCTTGCCACAGGCGGACGGGAAGGCCGCCGCGATGTAGTGGACGGACCCCTTGGGCGAGGTGAGCTTGAGGATGAGCATGTGCTCGGCCATCCAGCCCTCGTCGCGGGCGATCGCCGAGGCGATGCGCAGCGAGTAGCACTTCTTGCCGAGCAGGGCGTTGCCGCCGTAGCCGGAGCCGTAGCTCCAGATCGTGCGCTCCTCGGGGAAGTGGACGATGTACTTCGTGTCGGAGCACGGCCACTTCACGTCGGCCTGTCCCTCGGCGAGGGGGGCGCCGACCGAGTGGAGGGCCGGCACGTAGTCGGCGTTCGTCTCCTCGATCTTGTGGAGCACCTTGTCGCCGCAGCGGGCCATGACGAGCATCGAGACGACGACGTAGGCGGAGTCGGTGATCTCGACCCCGAACATCGGGACCTTGGCGTCGAGGTGACCCATGACGAAGGGGATGACGTACATGGTGCGGCCCGCCATGCTGCCGCGGTAGAGCTCGGTCATCCGAGCCTTCATCTCGTCGGGCGCCATCCAGTTGTTGGTGGGCCCGGAGTCCTTCTCGTCGACGGAGCAGATGTAGGTCTGCCCCTCGACGCGCGCGACGTCACTGGGGTCGGAGGCGCAGTAGAAGGAGTTCGGCTTCTTGCTCTCGTTGAGCCGCACGAACGTGCCGGCCTCGACGAGCTGGTCGGTCAGCTCGGTCCACTCCTCGGGAGTGCCGGTGATCCAGCGGATGTCGCGCGGCTGCGTCAGCTCGGCGACCTGCTCCACCCACGCGGCAAGACCCGCGTGCGTCGTGTGTGTCTGTTTCTC
The DNA here is from genome assembly GCF_000383675.1 of Terracoccus sp. 273MFTsu3.1. Lineage (GTDB taxonomy): Bacteria > Actinomycetota > Actinomycetes > Actinomycetales > Dermatophilaceae > Terrabacter. The sequence goes on from NZ_KB911822.1 coordinate 494,225, forward strand.
GTGGGTCGTGGTCAACTCGGGGCCCATCCCTTCGCGCGCGGTGCCGCCCGGCACCACGTCGTGCCGGTGTGAAGCTGCTCCGCACGTGGATCCTGGGCGAGCCCGGATCGGGCTGCAGGTGTCCACATGCTGAACAGATGACGTGATGACTTCAAGGTACGCGCCGTCGTGGGTGCCGTTGACCGCATGCGGGCGCCGGAGCGGTGAGACGCCTCACATGACATCGGCGCCGCAAGAAATACGACGAATCATTGTCGGTTTCTTGCAGGAATTTCAGTACTCACGGGTACCGGGCAGCGGGTGATCGTGGCCCACCGTCGAGCCGATCGCGTATGCCATGAGCCGGCGCCCGCGGGTCGCCGTTCGTGGGGTGCCTGGCGGGGTCGTCCCGCTCGGGCCGGGGCCGATTTCGTGGATGCGAACCCGAGGCGCTAAGGTAACTTTTCGTTCCTCCGAGTGACGGAACGACGCACCCGTAGCTCAACGGATAGAGCATCTGACTACGGATCAGAAGGTTAGGGGTTCGAATCCCTTCGGGTGCACTCTGTGTTGAGACAGAACACCACGCCCCGGCCGGGTCTCCCGGCCGGGGCGTCGTGCTCTCCGGGGGCGACCCGCTGGCCCGCGTTCATCCTGTGGGGGTGACGCGGCCACGCGTGTGGGGGGCGGACTCTGGTCCGGTGACGACATCCCCCGCCCGAACCGGTGCCGGCATGGTTCTCGCCCTGTTGGCGTCGGGCAGTTCGTCATGACCCTGGACAGCTCGGTCATGAACGTCTCCATGGCCGTCGTCGCGAGCGACCTCGGCACGACGATCAGCGGCATCCAGACCGCCATCACGCTCTACACGCTCGTCATGGCCACGATGATGATCACAGGCGGCAAGATCGGCACGATCATCGGCCGGCGTCGCGCGTTCGGCATCGGCCTCGTCATCTATGCGGCCGGGTCGCTGACGACGGCGCTCGCGCCGAACCTGCCCGTCCTGCTCTTCGGGTGGTCGCTGCTCGAGGGGTTGGGCGCCTCGCTCATCATGCCCGCGATCGTGGCGTTGGTCGCCGCGAACTTCCCCGCTGAACGACGGGCCGCTGCCTACGGTCTGGTGGCCGCGGCCGGCGCCATGGCGGTCGCCGCGGGCCCGCTCATCGGCGGTGCCGTGACGACCTTCGCGTCGTGGCGCTACGTGTTCGCGGGTGAGGTCGTCATCGTCCTCGTCATCCTCGTCTTCCTGCGCAAGATGGCCGACGTGCCACCGGCGCCGGCGAAGATCGACTACGTCGGGTCGCTGCTGTCGGTGGTCGGTCTGGGCTCGATCGTCTACGGCGTGCTGCGCACGAGCGACTGGGGCTGGGTCGCGGCCAAGCCCGGCGCCCCCGTGGTGCTGGGGACCTCGCCGTCGATCTGGCTCATCGTGCTCGGGATGCTCGTCGTCTTTAGCTTCATGAGGTGGGAGAACCACCTGGTGCGGATCGGGTCGGAACCCCTGCTGCGACCCGTGCTGCTGCGCAACCGCGGCCTCGTCGGCGGCCTGACCATGTTCTTCTCGCAGTACATCGTCCAGGCGGGCGTCTTCTTCGCCGTGCCGCTCTTCCTGTCGGTGGTCCTCGAGCTCGACTCCCTCCAGACCGGTCTGCGCATCCTGCCGCTCTCCTTCGCGCTCCTCGTCTCGGCGGGAGGCATACCCAAGGCGTGGCCCAGGGCCAACCCCCGCCGCGTCGTGCGCCTCGGCCTCCTGTCGGTGCTCGCCGGCGTCCTCGTGCTCGTCGCGGGCATGGACCCCGGCGCCAACGCCGCCGTCGTCGCGATCCCGATGCTCCTCATCGGTCTGGGTCTCGGTGCCCTGTCGTCGCAGCTCGGCAGCGTGACCGTGTCGTCGGTGCCCGACTCGGAGAGTGCGGAGGTCGGCGGCCTGCAGAACACCGCGACGAACCTCGGCGCCTCTCTCGGCACGGCCCTCGTGGGGTCGGTGCTGCTCGCGACCCTGACGACGTCGGTCATCGCCGGCGTCCAGACGAACCCCGACGTCCCGACCGAGGTCAAGGCGCAGGCGACGACCCAGCTCGCCAGCGGGGTGCCCTTCATCTCGGACAAGCAGCTGACCGAGGCCCTCCAGCAGGCCGGGGTCGACGAGACGCAGACCGCCGCGATCCTCGAGGTCAACGCCAGCGCTCGACTCGAAGCCCTCCAGGAGGCCTTCGGGGTGACCGCCCTGCTGACGGCCGGTGCTCTCTTCTTCACCGGGAGGATCCCGCGCCGGGCTCCGGGTGACGACGGACCGGCCGACGACGGACCGGCCGACGACGAGGCCGAGGAGCTCGACCCCGAGCCCCTGCTCGGGGAGGCCTGACCCGTGGCCGCGCAGTCGCTCGCCGAGCGATGGACGGTGATCGACGGCGTCAGGGTCTTCTACCGCGAGTCACCCGGGCCACCGGGCGCCGCCCCGATGATGCACCTGCACGGCTTCGGCCTCTCCGGTCGCTACCTGCTGCCGACCGCCGAGCGGCTCGCGGGAGAGTTCCGCACGCTCGTGCCGGACCTGCCCGGTTTCGGTCGCAGCGGTCGGCCGCGCGAGCCGCTCGACGTGCCCGAGCTCGCCCATGCGGCCGCGGCCTTCCTCGACGACCGGGGCGTCGAGCAGGTGACGCTCGTCGGCAACTCGATGGGCTGCGCGGTCATCTGCGAGTTCGCGCACCTCTACCCGGAGCGCCTGGACCGGGCGGTGCTCGTGGCACCGGCGGGCGGTCTCCACAACCAGCCACTGCGCCGAGCCGTGCAGCAGCTCGCACGGGACGGCATACGCGAGCCGTTCGGCCTCATCCCGGTGGCCGTGCCCGACTACCTGAGGTTCGGGGTGCCGAGCACCGTGCGGATGTTCCGGGCCCTGACCCGCTACCCGGCGCTCGACCGTCTCCTCGCGCTCGACATCCCGACGCTCGTCGTCGTCGGGAGCGCCGACCCGCTCATGCCCGCGCCACCGCGGATCAAGGAGGTCGCCGGGCAGACCGACAGCCACGTGATCCTCGTCGTCATCCACGGCGCCGCGCACGCCATCAACTTCAGCCACCCCGGCGAGCTGGCCAACGTCACGCGGCTCTTCATGTCGAACCGACCGATCCGGGACGACCCGGACTCGCCCGGTGACGCCCGCGCCTACGAGATCCACCGGGGCGTGCATGCGCCTCCGGTGGCCGACGCCTGAGGTCGCTGACGGGCGCGTCCATCCGGCGCACCATGTGAGTTCGCTCCACCTCGCGGGCTTTCCCTTGTGCGTCCGGTCGTGCCGGGGTTGGGTGTGGTGAGACCGTCCACCGCCGCACGCCGGGAGGCCACCGATGACCGCCGCACCGCCCGTCACGCTCGACCCGAACCTCTCGCACACCCGCGGTGAGACCGACACTCCGCTGCTCGAGACGACGATCGGCGACAACTTCGACGCCACGGTCGAGCGGTTCGGCGAGCGGGAAGCCCTCGTCGACGTGGCCCAGGGCCGTCGGTGGACGTATGCCGAGCTGCGGGCCGACGTGGACCGGCTGGCGCGCGCGCTGCTCGCTGTCGGCGTCGGCACCGGCGACCGAGTCGGCATCTGGGCGCCGAACTGCTCCGAGTGGACGCTGGTGCAGTACGCGACGGCCAAGATCGGCGCCATCCTCGTCAACATCAACCCGGCGTACCGCGCCCACGAGCTGCAGTACGTCCTGGGCCAGGCTGGCATCTCGACGCTCGTCACGGCGGAGTCGTTCAAGTCGAGCAGCTACCGACAGATGGTCGACGAGGTGCGCGAGGAGGTCGACGGCCTCGAGCGGGTCGTCTACATCGGGACGTCGGACTGGGACGAGCTCGTCGCGCGCGCCGACGACGTAGCCCCCGAGGAGCTCGCCCGGGTCCAGGCGGGGCTCTCCAACACCGACCCGATCAACATCCAGTACACCTCGGGCACGACGGGATTCCCCAAGGGCGCGACGCTGAGCCACCGCAACATCCTCAACAACGGCTACTTCGTCGGCGAGCTGTGCGACTACACCGAGGCCGACCGCGTCTGCATCCCCGTGCCCTTCTACCACTGCTTCGGCATGGTCATGGGCAACCTCGCGTGCACGACCCACGGCGCGTGCATGGTGATCCCGGCACCCGGCTTCGACCCCGCGCTGACCCTCCGAGCCACCCAGGACGAGAAGGTCACCTCTCTCTACGGCGTGCCGACGATGTTCATCGCCGAGTGGAACCTGCCCGACTTCGCGTCGTACGACCTGTCGACCGTGCGGACCGGCATCATGGCTGGATCCCCTTGTCCCGCAGAGCTGATGAAGAAGCTCATCGCGGCCGGCATCGAGGAGATGACGATCTGCTACGGCATGACGGAGACGTCTCCGGTGTCGACGCAGAACCGCACGAACGACACGTTCGAGCAGAAGGTCGGCACCGTCGGCCGGGTCGGCCCGCACCTCGAGATCAAGATCGTCGACCCGGTGACGGGCGAGACGCTGCCTCGGGGGAAGGCGGGCGAGTTCATGACGAAGGGCTACTCGGTGATGCTCGGCTACTGGGAGCAGCCCGACAAGACGGCGGAGGCCATCGAGGACGGCTGGATGCACACCGGTGACATCGGCGTCATGCACGAGGACGGCTACGTCGAGATCACCGGCCGCATCAAGGACATGGTCATCCGCGGTGGCGAGAACGTCTACCCGCGCGAGATCGAGGAGTTCCTCTACACGCACCCCGACATCCTCGACGCGCAGGTGATCGGCGTCCCCGACGAGAAGTACGGGGAGGAGCTGTGCGCCTGGGTGCGGATGAAGGAGGGCGCCACCCCGCTGACCGCCGAGTCGCTGCGCGAGTTCTGCACCGGTCAGCTCGCGCACTACAAGATCCCGCGCTACGTCGAGATCGTCGACGAGTTCCCGATGACCGTGACGGGCAAGATCCGCAAGGTCGAGATGCGCGAGACCACGGCGAAGAAGCTCGGACTCGGCTGACGTCCCGAGCGGACCCGAGTGGGACCGCGGAGCAACGGGATTCGGCGACGAGCAGCGTGCCGGGCTGCGCCCGGGGCACCGATGGCGTATGCCGTCCGGCCGGCCGGACGGCATACGCACGCTCGTCAGGGTGCGAACCGGGCGGTCGTGCCCACGGTTCGGGGTAAGTGCACGACGACGGCGGCGCGCTGGGTGCCGCAGAGGTCCCCCAGCGCAGTAGGTTTCGGGGGAAGTGGTCGTGAGGGCCCGTAATCCGTAAGGGGATGGCATGTCCGACACAGGCAAGACGATTCTGTGGATCGTGGTGGCGATCGTCGTCATTGCAGTGATCATCTGGTTGTTCGTCTCGGCAGGGCGGCGTCGCGAGGTCGAGGCGCGCCGCTTCGAGGCCGGCGAGCTGCGAGCCAAGGTCGAGGAGCGGCTGCCCGAGGTGCAGGACACCGAGGACCGCGCGTCGGTGACGGCCGCGATGGCTGCCGATGCCCGCGCCGAGGCCGAACGCAAGGCCGCGGAGGCCGAGCGAGTCGCCGCGGAAGCGCGGCGACTCGAGGAGCAGGCCGCGGCGCACCGCGCCAGCGCCGAGTCCGCGCGCGTCGAGCACGCGGGTCTGGAGCGTGAGGCCGACCGGGTCGACCCCGACGTCGCCACCGACGACGAGGGCTACCGCGTCGACGACGCCGGGAACCGCCTGCCGGGTCAGGAGCCGCCGCGCGGTGCCGGGCTCGCCGCCGGTGCGGGTGCTGCCGGTGCGGCAGGGGTGGGGGCCGCGGCCTTCGCTCACGACGACGACGAGGCCGACCTCGCGGACGCCGAGAACCCCTTCGCTCCCAGCGCGTCCACCACGGACGACCAGCCGGCCAGCCGGGGCACGGACCTCGCGAGCGACGCAGACCTGCGCGCCGACGAGGAGCAGTCCTCCTACGCCACGGACGAGCCCGAGGTCACCGGCGGAGCGACGGCCGCAGCGTCGTCGACCGACGCCGACGCGGGTGCCGATGGTGGTGCTGACGCCGGTGCTGACGCCGCGGAGGAGACGAGCGGTCACACGTGGTCCCCGACGGATGCTGACGCGGGTGCCGATGGTGGTGCCGACGCGGGCGCTGACGCCGCGGAGGAGACGGGCGGCCACTCGTGGTCCGCGACGGATGCGGACGCGGGTGCCGATGGTGGTGCCGACGCGGGTGCTGACGCTGCGGAGGAGACGGGCGGCCACTCGTGGTCCGCGACGGATGCGGACGCGGGTGCCGATGACGGCGCTGACGCCGGTGCCGCCGCCGTGGGGGCGGCCGCAGCGAGCCACGAGCGTGACGGCGACCGTGACGACGACCGTGACGACGACGTCTCCGGCACGGCATCGATCGGGGCCGAGGACGCCTCGATCGCGTCGACGGAGGACTCAGCGGGTACAGCGACTGCGACGGAGCAGCCCTCAGACGAAAGGTCCACGACCGTGAGCGACACGCAGTCCGACGCCACCGGCCCCACTGACTCCACGGACGAGCACTTCACGCCTCCTGTGGCCGATGCCGAGGAGCCGCACGAGGTCGCGATCCCAGCCCTGGACGAGCGCGACGACGTCGTGACCGACGGTGGCACCCCGACCGACGACCCCGGCGACCACCGCGGCCAGCCCTGGGCGACCACCCCGGGCGAGCGCGGTCTCGACGAGGGCACCGACGACGACGCTGCGGACGCCGGGCTCGACGTGGACATGGCGCCGCACTCGCACGAGAGCGACGAGGACGACGGGCTCGCCGAGCCCGCGAACACCGGGACGCCCAGCGACTCCACCGACTCCACCGACTCGGCGCAGGAGTCGGACGAGGCGTCGGACGAGCCGTCGGACGAGCAGACGAGCGAGCAGACGAGCGAGCAGACGAGCGAGCAGCCGGCGCAGGGCGACTCCGCTGCCGGCCGCCGCATCTCCGGGTTCGACGAGGTCGCCGACGGCGGGTTCGGCCTCGGTTCGGCCGCACCCATCGCGGACGGGGCGCAGCCGCTCGGTCACGCCATCAAGGGCCGGCGCGACGGCACGACCTTCATCGGCCCCGACGACGCCGGCTACGACGACGTCGAGCCGGACGTGTGGTTCTACAGCGAGGAGGCGGCCCGACGCGCGGGCTTCCACCGCGACGGGGAGTGACCGCTCCCTGACGGACAGTGGCCGCGTGCACAACGGTGTGCACGCGGCCACGCCCGTGCCCGGGCGGTTCTCCGTGGCCCGACCCCGCTGGGTCCGCGCTCGGGCGGGGTGCGCGCGACACGGCATACGCCGTCGGTGGGGCGGGCCCGAAACGGTGGCGCGGGCACCCGCTCGGCGCAAATAGACTTGCCGGCATGGTTTCCCCGCTCGTCGCGCTCACGCCCAAGGTCCAGTCCGCGATCGCCGCCGCCCTCGGTGACGACTTCCGCGAGGCCGACCCGGTGCTGCGCCCGTCGCAGTTCGCCGACGTGCAGGTCAACGCCGCGCTCGCCCTGGCCAAGAAGGTCGGGATGCCGCCGCGTGAGGTCGCGGCCAGGATCGTCGACGCCCTCGACCTCGACGGCGTGTGCGACTCCGTCGAGGTGAGCGGCCCCGGGTTCATCAACCTCACCTTCTCGAGCTCGTGGATCGCCGGCCTGCTGCAGGACGTCGAGGCCGACGAGCGGGGTGGTGTCGCGCTGCAGCCGACGCAGAACATCCCGATCGACTACTCCGCGCCGAACGTCGCCAAGGAGATGCACGTCGGGCACCTGCGCACGACCGTCGTCGGCGACTCACTGGCGCGCACGCTCGAGCACCTCGGCCACCACGTCATCCGGCAGAACCACATCGGTGACTGGGGCACGCCCTTCGGCATGCTCATCGAGCACCTGCTCGACGTCGGTCGGGACTCCGAGGAGGCCGACCTGCTCGTCACCGACCCCAACGCCTTCTACCAGGCGGCCCGGGTCAAGTTCGACCGCGCCGAGAAGGCCGAGCCGGCCGGCAGCGAGGGCGACTTCAACGTGCGGGCCCGCACCCGGGTCGTCAAGCTCCAGGCCGGCGACCCCGAGACCCTCGCTCTCTGGCGTGAGCTCGTCGACCTCTCGAAGATCTACTTCAACAAGATCTACTCCACGCTCGGCATCACGCTCACCGACGACGACCTGGCCGGCGAGTCCACCTACAACGAGGTGCTCGCCGACCTCTGCGCCGAGCTCGAGGCCAAGGGCATCGCGACCCTCTCGGACGGCGCCCTGTGCGTGTTCCTCGACGGCTACACCGGCCGCGAGGGCAAGCCGGTGCCGCTCATCATCCGCAAGAGCGACGGCGGCTACAACTACGGCACGACCGACCTGGCGACGATCAAGCACCGCGTCGAGGACCTCAAGGCGCACCGGGTGCTCTACGTCATCGGCGCCCCGCAGGCCCTGCACCTCAACATGGTGTGGGACACCGCGCGCAAGGCCGGTTGGCTGCCCGACGACGTCGTGCCCGTCCACGTCCAGATCGGCAACGTGCTCGGCGACGACCGCAAGATCCTCAAGACCCGCTCCGGCAAGCCGTTGCGGCTCATGGCCCTGCTCGACGAGGCCGTCGAGAAGGCCCGGACCGTCATCGACGGCACGCGGCCCGACCTCGACGAGACCGTGCGCGCCACCATCGCCCGGCAGATCGGCATCGGCGCGGTGAAGTACGCCGACCTGTCCGTCGCGCACGACAGCGAGTACGTCTTCGACCTCGACCGGATGGTCGCGCTCACCGGCAACACCGGTCCGTACCTCCAGTACGTCGTCGCCCGCGTCCGGTCGATCTTCCGCCAGATCGGGCTCGACCCGGCCGCCCAGCACGCGCCGATCCTGCTCGGCGAGCAGCACGAGCGCGCCCTCGCGATGCACCTGCTCGGCTTCGGTGACGTCGTCGCCGAGGTCGGTGACACGTACGAGCCGCACCGGCTCGCCGGGTACCTCTTCGAGCTGGCGCAGGCGTTCTCGGCGTTCTACGAGAACTGTCCGGTGCTCAAGGCCGAGCTCGACGAGGTCAAGGAGTCGCGACTGACGTTGTGCGCCCTCGTCTTCCGCGTCATGACGACCGGTCTCGACCTGCTCGGACTGGAGTCGCCCGAACAGATGTGACCGCGGAGGCGGGCCGGTGTCGGCCCGCCTCGCGGCGGGTCGCTCCTGCGTTCGCTCCTGTCGGCGTGCCTGCTGCTGTAGGTTTCGGGCGCGCAATTTCATCGACAGGGGAGAACACTCATGACCCAACCCGCTGCACCTCACGAACCCCCGGCTCCGGCCGCGGCACCTCACGAACCCACGGCACCGGCCGCGGCGGCATCGGCCGCGGCGGCACCGGCTGCGGCGCCACCGGTCCCGCTCGTGCCGCAGGGCCACCTGCCCGCGCCGAGCGGACCGGCCCATCCCGCGCCGACGGGCGAGCCGGGCCTGACCGCCAACTCCAAGACGGTCAAGGTGCGTCCGTGGAAGCAGTCCACGGCCGTGCTCGCCATCATCGCGCAGGCCCTCTTCACCGTCGCAGCCCTCGCCAACCTCTACCTCGCCTGGTTCGACGTCCGGATCAAGGGGCTGCTCAGCGACGGGGACTTCGACGCCGTCGTCAGCGAGGCCGAGAGCGCAGACGCCCTCTACCTGCCGATCCTCGCCCTCGCCGGGCTGGCCGGCATCGTCATGCTCGTGTGGCTCCACCGCGTCTGGACCTCGGACCGATCCGACCACGCCCTCTACACCCGCGGCACCGGACTCGCGATCGGTGGCTGGTTCATCCCGTTCGCCAACGTCGTCCTCGGCCCGCTGGCCCTGCGCGACCTCCTCTGGGGCACCGAGCACGCGAACCCGCGCACCCGCCACGACCGCCCCTCGACGACCCCGCCGCTCGTCATCGCCTTCTGGGTCGTGCTCGGTGTCAACCTCGTCCTCGCCATGCTCGGGCGCGCCGCCCAGCGCGGCATCGAGCAGCCCGACTCGCTCGACACCCTCGTCTCCTCGCTCCAGACGGGTCTGACCTACGAAGCCCTGAGCGGCGTCTTCGGCGCCGCCGGCGGCGTCGTCGCCATCCTCCTGATCCGCAAGGTCATGGGCTTCACCCGTCGCTGACCCGACGCCCGGTGACGTGGTCGACGAGGTGCTGACGTCCGCAAGGACGTCAGCACCTCGTCACATCCCGGCCATTGCGACGGCGGGTTGCGACGGAGGACAGTCGGATCCATGACCGACTGGGACTTCACCGGGCTCAAGGCCACCTACGTCAACTGCACGCTGAAGAAGAGCCCCGAGACGAGCCACACACAGGGGCTCGTCGACGCGAGCGCCGCCATCATGCGCGAGCACGGGGTCACCGTCGACGAGATCCGCCTCGTCGACCACGACGTCGCCACGGGCGTCTACCCCGACATGCGCGAGCACGGCTGGGAGAGCGACGCGTGGCCCGACCTCTACCCCGGCATCCTCGACAGCCAGATCCTCGTCGTCGCCGGCCCCATCTGGCTCGGTGACAACTCGAGCGTCACGAAGCGCTTCATCGAGCGGATCTACTCCCTCAGCGGGATGCTCAACGACAAGGGGCAGTACCTCTTCTACGGCAGGGTCGCCGGTTGCCTCATCACCGGCAACGAGGATGGCATCAAGCACTGCGCGCAGAACGTGCTCTACAGCCTCCAGCACGTCGGCTACACGATCCCGCCCAACGCCGACGCCGGCTGGATCGGCGAGGCCGGTCCGGGACCGAGCTATCTCGACCCCGGCAGCGGTGGCCCCGAGAACGACTTCACCAACCGCAACACGACGTTCATGACGTGGAACCTCATGCACCTCGCGAGGATGCTCCACGACGCGGGGGGCGTGCCGGCACACGGCAACCAGCGGTCGGCCTGGAACGCCGGCGAGCACTTCGGCTGGCACAACCCGGAGTACCGCTGAGCGTTCCGGGGCCCGCAGTCACCCCGTGTGGATGATGCCGAGGGTCGCGGCCGGTCTCGACCATGGGGTGACCACCGCTCCGGTGCTGCCCTCCGAGAAAGGTCGCCCCATGTCGTTCTGGGACATCGTCTGGTTCATCATCATCTTCTTCGCGTTCGCGTCCTACCTCATGGTGCTGTTCTCGATCGTCGCCGACCTGTTCCGCGACCCCCAGGTCTCCGGCGGGATGAAGGCGCTCTGGGTCGTGTGCCTCGTCTTCTTCACCTTCATCACGGCGATCGTCTACCTCATCGTGCGTGGGCGCGGCATGAACGAGCGTGCGGCGCAGAAGAACGCGGAGGCGCGCCAGGCGCAGGAGGAGTACGTCCGAGCCGTCGCGGGGGCCTCGAGCACCTCGGCACCGGAGCAGATCGCCAAGGCGAAGGAGCTGCTCGACTCCGGCACCATCTCCGCCGATGAGTTCGCCGCGCTCAAGGCGAAGGCGCTCGCCTGACAGGCGGGTTCGCCGTCCCGTCACGACACTCGGCGTGGACGACCTTCCGGAGGCTCGGATACCCACCGAGCCCCCGGGGGCACGAGGGCGTATGCCGCACGCGCCCCGAGGCGTTTGGGCTCAGACTCCGTGCGTGCGGGACACGAGGTCCTGGTAGCGCGCCACGACGTCGGCGTGCGCCTGCTCGTCACTCGGCTGGACGGCATACTCCGAGTCGATCGCGAGCGCCCACGTCGGTGGGTCCGCTTCTCCCGAAAGGGCCCACGCGGCCTGGCGTGCGGCGCCGACGCCGACGTACTCGGCCGGTGCCGGCACGACGACCGGGGCGCGGAACAGGCCCTGCGCGATCTGGCGGACCGCGCGTGAGGCGGCCGCTCCGCCGATGAGCAGGATGCGTCCGACCTCGACGTCGTGGTCACGGAGGGCGTCGACCCCCGCGACGAGGTTGCACAGCATTCCCTCGACCGCGGCCCTGGCGAGGTTCTCGGGCGTCGCGTTCGTGCGGGTGAGCCCGCTCAGCGTGCCGGTCGCCTCGGGAAGGTCAGGGGTCCGCTCGCCGTCGAGGTAGGGCAGGAGGGTCAGGCCACCCGCACCCGGGACGGCCTGCAGCGCAAGGCGGTCGAGCTCCGCGAGGTCCACGCCGAGCATCGAGGCGGCGGCGGTGAGCACGCGGGCCGCGTTGAGGGTGCACATGAGCGGGAGATGGTGACCGGTCGCATCGGCGAATCCGGCGATGGCGCCGGTCTCGTCGCGGATCGCGGAGCCGTGCGGCGTGAAGACCGTGCCGCTCGTCCCGAGCGAGACGACGACGTCGCCGGGGTGGAGCGTCAGGCCGAGGGCGGCACCCATGTTGTCGCCCGTGCCGGCGGCGACGAGCAGGCCCTCGGCCGTGTGGCCGGCAGCCTGGGCGGGGGACAGCACCTCGGGGACCTCGAGGGTCCGGCCGAAGGCCCGGTCGAGCAGGTCGAGCCGGTAGTCGCCGTCGGCGGCCGACCAGTAGCCGGTGCCGGACGCGTCGCCGCGGTCCGTGCTCCAGCGCTCGAAACCGTTGCCCTGTTGCAGGATCCGGCCGGTGAGCCAGTCGTGGGGGAGGACCACCCGGGCCACTCGCTCGGCGAGGTCGGGCTCGTGCTCGGCGAGCCATCTCAGCTTCGTGACCGTGAAGCTCGCGACAGGGACCAGGCCGACGGCGTCGACCCACGCACTGACGCCGCCGAGCTCGGACGTGAGGTCACGGGCTGCCCCCGCGCTGCGGGTGTCGTTCCACAGCAGGGCGTCCCGCACGACCGTGTCGTCCTCGTCGAGCGCCACCATGCCGTGCTGCTGGCCGCCGACGGCGATGGCGGCCACGCCGTCGAGGACGCCGTCACCGCAGGCCTGCTCGAAGGCCTCCCACCACCGGTCGGGGTGCACCTCGGTGCCGTCGGGGTGCGGGGCCCGGGCCGCGCGCACTACCTGCCCCGTCTCGGCGTCGCAGACGACGATCTTCGTCGACTGGGTCGAGCTGTCGACCCCCGCCACGAGGGTGCGTCCATCGGTCACGTCGTGCTGCTCCGCCCGGTCCATGACTGCAGGGTCTCCCGAGCGCCTTTGGTGTGCAAGGCCGACAGGGCTCGCGTGAACACCGAGGTGAACCGCTGGTCGTCGACGAGGTCGCCGAAGAGGTCCCGGTCGCGGAGGAAGGCGAGCGGGTCGGTGCCCTGCTGCGCGGCTGCGGCCATGACCCGGTCTTTGACGCGGTCGACGACCTCGATCGGCTCACCCTGCTCGTCGACGCCCTCCGCGTAGCGGGCCCACGAGGCGACGACGAGGGCTGAACGGTCGATCTCCCCGCCCGTCTCGAGGTTGCGCCGGATCACGGGGACGAGCCACTTCGGGATGCGGTCCGAGCTCTCGGCGCAGAGCCGCGCCAGCGTGTCACGCACCTCCGGGTTGGCGAAGCGCGTGATGAGCTCGTGGCGGTACGCGTCGAGGTCGACCCCCGGCACGTCGGGGAGCGTCGGACTGCCCTCGTGCTCCATGTAGCCGAGCAGGAAGTCGACGAAGAGGGGGTCCTGGCAGACCTCGTGGGCGTAGCGGTAGCCGGACAGGTAGCCGAGGTAGCAGAGCGCCTGGTGACTCGCGTTGAGCAGTCGCAGCTTCATCAGCTCGTAGGGCACGACGTCCTCGACGAGCTGCACGCCGGCCTCTTCGAGGGGAGGGCGCCCCTGGGTGAAGTGGTCCTCGAGGACCCACTGGGTGAACGGCTCGCACACGACCGGCCACCCGTCCTCGACACCGAACTCCTCGACGAGGCGGTCGATGTCCTCCGACACCGTGACGGGGGTGATGCGGTCGACCATGCCGTTGGGGAAGGAGACGTGCTCGTCCATCCAGTCCGCGAGCGCGGGGTCCTTGAGGCGGGCGTAGGCCGTCATCATCGTCCGCGCGACGTCACCGTTCCCCGGCAGGTTGTCGCACGACATGACGGTGAAGGGCTCCTGCCCCGCGTCGCGGCGAGCCGCGAGCCCTGCGACGACGTAGCCGAAGACGGTGCGCGGGACGGCGCCCTCCTCGAGATCGGCCCGGATCGCCGGGTCGGCGGCATCGAACTCGCCCGTGACCTGGTTGACGAGGTAGCCACCCTCGGTGATCGTCAGCGACACGATCCGCGTCCGGGGGTGGGCCAGCCGGTCGACGACGGCTTGCGGGTCGTCCGGCGCGAAGACGAGCTCGACGATGCTCCCGACGACGCGCGGCTCGCGGTGGCCGTCGGGATGCTTGACGACGAGGGTGTAGAGGCCGTCCTGCGCCGTCAGGGTGTCGACGATGCGTCGGTCCTGGGGGAGGGCCCCGACGCCACAGATGCCCCACTCCAGAGCGCCGGGGACGCCCTGCTCCATCAGCCGGTCGACGTACATCGCCTGGTGGGCGCGGTGGAAACCGCCGACGCCGAAGTGCACGATGCTCGCGGTGACAGCCGCCCGGTCGTACCTGGGTCGGTCCACCGCGGCCGGGAGTGCGTCGAGCGTGGCGCGCGCCAGGGCCGTGGGTCGCGGGGGCGAGGGGGCGGGCGTGGTGGTCATGGTCGTCTGGTCCTCTCGGAGGAAAGGGATGTCGGAGGCGTGGGCGGCGGGGCGGCCGGACACGGGTGAGCCGGTCGTCATCGACGCGCGGCTGACGGTCGTCAGTGCGTCTCGGACAGGCTCCACATCGTCCACAGCTCGGTGCGCATCCGTCGTGGCTGGCGCAGGGTGTAGGCGACGGCCTGGGCGATGTCCTCCGGTTCCATGAAGTCGCCCTCGGACGGGTCCCGGTCGCCGAAGCGTCCGTCGGCGGCGGCGAAGGGTGTGTTGACGCCGGCCGGAGCGATGGTCGTCGTGCGGATCCCCTCGGAGCGCAGCTCGCGGTCGAGGGCATAGCCGAGGTTGATCTGCGCAGCCTTTGTCGCGGAGTAGACCGCCTCCTTGCCGCCTCCGATGAGGAGACCGGCGACCGAGCCGATGATGACGATGTCGCCACCGCCGCCCTGGGCGCGGAACTGGCGGACGGCCGCCCGCGCCAGCCACACGGTGCCCTTGACGTTGACGTCGACCATGAGCGCGACCTCGTCGGCCGAGTAGTCGAGGATCCCGCCGTAGAAGCCGACGGCGGCGTTGGCGACGACGGAGTCGACCCGGCCGAAGGCGGCGACTCCCGCGGCGACGAGCGCGTCCGCGGTGCTCTCGTCCCGGACGTCGCCGAGGCCGACGGCCAGCCGGTCCTCGCCCCAGGCGCCCCGGAGCGAGCCGAGGGCGTCGGGCCGGAGGTCACCGGCGACGACGCGACCGCCTGCCTCGAGGACGAGCCGGGCAGTCGCGCCACCGATGCCACCGCCGGCACCGGTGACCACGACGACCGAGTCCTCGAGGCTCCGTCCACGGTCGACGGCGCGGAGGGCGGCGGGACCTGGCGCGGAGGTGGTGCCGGTCACTTGATCGCCCCCATCGACAGGCCGCGGACGAGCTGCTTCTGTGCCGCCCAGCCGGCGATGATGACGGGGAGGGCCGCGATCGTCGCTGCGGCGGACAGGACGGCGAGGAACTGTCCTCGACCATCGACGAAGCTGCCGAGGAAGGGCGGCGTCGTGCGGGCGGCCGAGCTCGTCAGCAGCAGGGCGAGGAAGTACTCGTTCCAGGCGAAGATGAAGCTGATGAGCGCTGCGGCTGCGACCCCCGGCAGGACGAGTGGGAGGACGATCCGCACGATCTCACGGAACATGCCGGCCCCGTCCACCCGTGCCGCCTCGATGATCTCGTAGGGCACCTCGAGGAAGAACGAGCGCATCATCCACACCGTGACGGGCAGGTTCATGGCGCCGTAGACGATGGCGAGCATGTAGATGTTGTCGAGCAGCCCGACGGTCTTGAAGATCATGAAGAGCGGCAGCACGATCGCGGCGAGCGGCATGAACCTGGTCGAGATGAAGAACGAGAGCGAGTTCTCGACGTTCTTGACCCGCCGGATCGACAGGGCGTAGGCGGCGGGGATCGCGAGCGCCACCGAGATGATCGTCGCGATGACGGCGGCGGTCAGCGAGTTCTGGAGGTAGCCGGCCATCCCGCGGTCCATCGCGAGCTGGTAGCCCTCCGTGACGGGCTTGAAGATGAACGTCGGGTTGACGGACGACGCGAGCGACTCCGGCTTGAACCCGTTGAGGACCATCCAGAAGACCGGGAAGAAGAAGACGAGCACGAGGACCCACGTGACGAGCGTCGTGAGGGCTCCTCGGGCCGACTGCCTCGACCTCGTGGTGCTGCCTGAGCCGTTCATCGGCTTCCTCCTGCCATGAAGACCTTGAAGACGCTCTTGAGAGCGATGGTCGCGACGATGATCGTGAGGACGACGGTCACGACGCCGTATGCCGCTGCCTGCCCGACGTCGAGCCCGATGAAGGCCCGCTCGTAGAGGAGGTAGGCGAGAGTCTTCGTGCCGCCGGTCCCCTTGGTGAGGATCGCGATCGGGTCGAAGACCTGCAGGATGATGACCGAGCCGAGGAGCACCCCGATCTCGATGTACATCCGTAGGTGGGGCAGCGTGATCCAGGTGAAGGTCCGCCACGTGCCGGCCCCGTCGACCTGGGCGGCCTCGAGGATGCCCTTGTCCTGGCCCTGGAGACCGGCCAGCAGGATGAGCATCATGAACGGCGTGAACTGCCACGTCAGCACGATGACCACCGTGGCCATCGGGTGCTCCGTGCTCCACGCCACGACCGGCAGGTGCAGGGACCGGAAGACCCAGTTGAGCATCCCGATGTTCGTGTCGAACATCGAGTACTTCCAGATGAGCGAGGCGGCCGCCGGCATGATGAGGAAGGGCGTGATCATCAGGGTCCGGGCCAGCGCGCGCCCGCGGAACGGGCGGTCGAGCAGGACGGCGAAGAGCAGGCCGAAGAGGACCGCCAGGGTGACCGAGAAGGCCGTGATGAGCACCGTGGCGCGGATCGAGGGCCACAGGTCGCCGGAGGTCAGTGCGCTCGTGTAGTTGTCGAACCCGGCGAACGCACGGTCGTTGGGATAGAGCAGGTTCCACTTCGTCAGTGAGAACCCGATGGTCGTCAGGAACGGGATCTGCGTCAGCAGGATGAGGAAGATGACGGCCGGGAGGAGCAGTCCCCGGTTGCGCCAGAGCTCCGTCCGCTGGACGCGCCGCTTGTCGGTCGCGGTGCTGGCCCGGACGTCCTCGAGCTCGGAGGGTTGCGAGGTGGTGGTGGTCGTCGTCATGTCGGCACTCCCTTGTGCGGCTCGTGCGACTGCGGGGTTGGAGGAGGTGTGGTGCCGGGCCCGGGGCGTGCCGGACCCGGCACCACGTGTCACCTGTTCGTCAACAGGGGGTCACTTCTTGTGCTTGTCGCCCGCCGCCTGGGCGATCGACTGGCACTTGCTGAGCGCGTCGTCGATCGTGCCGCGGTCGGCCAGGTAGTCCGCGACGAGCTGGGCGCACTGGTTGCCGACGTCCTGGAACTCGGGGATCGAGACGTACTGGATGCCGACCCAGCCCTGCGGGTTGATGCCCGGCTGCTTCGGGTTGACCGAGCTCATGACGTCGAGCGTGATGGGCGCGTACGCCTTGGCGGCGTCCTTGTACTCGGGGATGTCGTACGTCGAGGTCCGCGAGCCCGGCGGGACGTTGGACCAGCCGATCTTCGTGCCGACGAGCTTGATGTAGTCCTTGCTCGTGGCCCACTTGACGAACTTGACCGCCGCGTCCTTCTGCTTGGTCGACGTCGGGATCGCGAGGTTCCAGCTCCAGAGCCAGCCGGACTCCTTGGTCTTGTCGACCGGCATGTGCGCGTAGCCCATCTTGCCCTTGACGGGCGAGTCGGCCGCCTCGAGCATCGAGGCTGCGACGGAGGCGTCGGCCCACATCGCGGCCTTGCCCTCCTTGAGGGCCGTGAGGCACTCGTTGAAGCTGTAGGAGACAGGGTCCTTCTCACCGGACTGGTCGAGCATCGTCTTGTAGAAGCTGACCGCCTGCTTCCACTCCGGGGTGTCGACGGTGGCCTTCCAGCTGCTGTCGTACCAGTTGCCCCCGAAGGTCTGCACGACGGTGGTCAGCGGGGCGAAGAGGTCTCCCCAGCCCGGCTTGCCGCGCATGCAGATCCCGGCCATGTCGGCGGTGTTGACCTTCTTGGCCGCGTCCGCGACCTGCTGCCACGAGGGGTTCTGCGGGATCGTGACCCCGGCCTTGTCCATGACCTCCTTGTTGTACATGAGGATCGAGGACTCCCCGTAGAACGGGACGGCGAAGAGCTTGTTGTCGAAGGTGTTGACGTCGCGGACCGGCGGGAGCAGGTCGGCCACGTCGTACGACGCGTCGGCCTGGAGCTCCGGGGTGAGGTCCACGAGCCACCCGTTCGCGCCCCACTGGGGCGTCTCGTAGGCGCCGATGGTGACGATGTCGTACTGGCCGGCGCCGCTCGCGACGTCTGCCGTCACGGCTGCGCGGAGGTCGCCTTCCTCCATGACCTGGAAGTTGACGGTGACGCCGGGGTTCGCCTTCTCGTACTCGGACTTGAGCTTCTCCATGTCCTTCATCTGGCCGTTGTTCACGGTGGCCACCTTGAGGGTGACGGCGCCCCCGGCGGCGCCCGTGGACCCGTTGCCGGACTGCACTGCCCCGGACGAACAGGCAGCCACCGTCATGGCGACCGCCACCGCGCCCGTCCCCAGCGCGAGCATGCGCTTGTTCGCAAGCATTCCTAACTCCTTTGGTAGGCATTCCTCGTTTCCGTCGGCCCGGTTCCACCTGGCCCTGCGGCGATCTCCGCTTCGTTCTTGACGGGAACTTGCCGGAACGGTAATGACGGGCGAGTCGGCACAACAAGCACCATGAGCCCCCTGTCATTGATACGATTTTTCGCAGGGGTGGGCGTTGTGGGCGACATACCGGTCACAGCCCCGCACGGGACGGCGACGATGCCGTCCACCGCGGCGAAGGAGACGAAGATTTCGTATCGATCCGGCCAGTCTTCCGGCGGTGGCTCCCGCACGACCGAGGGTGACGCGCTGCGTTCCGTACCGCCGGGCCCCCTGCTGGGTCAGCCCGTGCGCCGGGAGTACATCCCGCACCACCCCCAGGCGTCGGCGCGGGTGCTGACGCACGACTTCCCGAGCGAGATCTGCGGCTGGGGCTTCCATCCCGAGTACGAGATCCACCTCATCACCAAGACGCGGGGCAGCTTCATCGCCGGCGACCACATCGGCACCTTCGCCCCGGGTCACGTCAGCCTGATCGGCCCGAACCTGCCGCACGACTGGGTCAGCGACCTCGCCGAGGGCCAGGTGGCCGTCGACCGCGACGCGGTCATCCAGTTCAGCGACGAGTGGATCCATGCGGCGATGGAGCACCTGCCGGAGCTGGCCGAGGTGACGGAGGTGCTCCAGCGCTCGACCCGCGGCATCGTCTTCTCCGGTGCCACGGCCTGGCGGGCTGCCGAGACGATCCTCGCCTGCGTGCACAGTCAGGGCGTCGAGCAGCTCGGCCACCTCTTCAAGCTCCTCGCGCTCTTCGCGCACGCCCCGCCCGAGGAGTACGACCTCGTGGCGAGCGAGTGGATGGGCCGTCCGACCGACGCGGCGTCGCGCGACGCGGGCGAGGCTGGGCTCAGCTACATCTCCGACAACCTCACCGGAGACATCCGGCTGTCGACGGCCGCACGTCTCGCGTACATGTCGGAGCCGACGTTCTCGAAGTACTTCAAGAGCGCGACCGGCATGACCTTCTCGAGCATGGTCAAGAAGCTGCGGATCGCCTACTCCCGACGCCTGCTCGACACGACCGACCACTCCGTGGCCCAGGTCGCCGAGATGAGCGGCTACCACAACATGGCCAACTTCAACCGGCAGTTCCTCGCCGAGGTCGGGACGACGCCGAGCGCCTACCGACGGCTCGAGTCGGACCAAAAGCCGCCGCCCGAGGTGTTCAGCCTCGGTCGTCGGGCGCCTTCGAACTGACCCTCCGGGGTGACGCCGAGGTCGCCGAGGCCGCCGCTCCGACGCCCGGTCTGCCCACCATCAGAGACGGTCGGGTCCGGTCGCGTGTCTTTTGTGTGACGTGCCCGGCAGACCTGCCGCTACCCGTGCGTCGTGCTCTAGGTTCGTGAACCAGTGCCCACAGCCCTCCCGCGCGAAGGAGCCCAGCGTGCAGATCGGTGTCCCCCGTGAGACCCGTGCCCGCGAGACACGTGTCGCCGCGACGCCCAAGACCGTCGAGCAGCTCGTCGGACTCGGTTACGACGTCGCCGTCGAGAGCGGGGCGGGGGAGCGGGCGAGCTTCTCCGACGAGGCGTATGCCGTCGCCGGCGCTCGTGTGGTCACGGCTGAGGAGGCGTGGGGCTCGCCGATCGTACACAAGGTCAACGCACCCTCCGACGACGAGATCGCGCGGCTTCGACCGGGCACCGTCCTCGTGTCGCTCCTGGCGCCGGCCATCACCCCCGACCTCGTCGAGAAGCTGCGCGCCGCGGGCGTCACCGCGATGGCGATGGATGCCGTGCCGCGCATCAGCAGGGCACAGTCCCTCGACGTCCTGTCGTCGATGGCCAACATCGCCGGCTACCGGGCCGTGGTCGAGGCCGCCCACGAGTTCGGCTCGTTCTTCACCGGGCAGGTCACGGCCGCCGGCAAGGTGCCCCCCGCCAAGGTGCTCGTCGCAGGGGCCGGTGTGGCGGGCCTCGCCGCGATCGGCACGGCACGCTCGCTCGGGGCGATCGTCCGCGCGACCGACGCCCGAGCCGAGGTGGCCGAGCAGGTCGAGTCGATGGGCGCGGACTTCCTCGCCGTCCAGATGCCCGAGGTGGATGCCGCAGCCGCGTCGAGCGACGGCTACGCCAAGGAGATGGGCGAGGAGTACAACCGGAGGGCCGCCGAGCTGTATGCCGCCCAGGCGCCCGACGTGGACATCATCGTCACGACGGCGCTCATCCCGGGACGTCCCGCGCCGCGGCTCATCACCGGCGAGATGGTGGCCTCGATGAAGCCCGGCTCGGTCATCGTCGACATGGCGGCGGCCAACGGCGGCAACGTCGAGGGCGCGGTCGCCGACGAGATGGTCGTCACCGACAACGGCGTGACGATCATCGGCTACACCGACCTCGCGGCCCGTCTGCCCACGCAGGCGTCGCAGCTCTACGGCACGAACCTCGTCAACCTCATGAAGCTCCTGACGCCCGGCAAGGACGGTCAGCTCGTCCTCGACTTCGACGACGTCGTGCAGCGCAACATGACGGTGGCCCGCGACGGCGAGCTGCTCTGGCCGCCGCCCGCCATCCAGGTCAGCGCGGCCCCGGTCGCGCAGACGGCAGCCGGCACGAAGGTCGTGAAAGAGCCTGAGCCACCGAAGGACCCGCGGCGCAGGTATGCGGGGATGGCGATCGGCGCCGTCGTCTTCGCGGCCATCGCGGCCGTGTCGCCGCCGAGCTTCCTCGGGCACTTCACGGTCTTCGCGCTCGCCGTCGTCATCGGCTACTACGTCATCGGCAACGTCCACCACGCGCTGCACACGCCCCTGATGTCGGTCACCAACGCGATCAGCGGCATCATCGTCGTCGGCGCGCTGCTCCAGCTCGGCTCGGCCGGGTCGGTGGGCGGCACGAAGGGTGTCGTCATCATGGTGCTCGGCTTCGTCGCCGCGCTCCTGGCCAGCATCAACATCTTCGGTGGCTTCACCGTGACCCGCCGCATGCTGACGATGTTCCGGAAGGGCTGACCGCACATGGACATCGCACTCATCCAGGCGGCATACATCGTCGCGGCGCTGCTCTTCATCATGTCGCTCGCCGGGCTCTCGAAGCACGAGACCGCCCGCGACGGCAACGTCCTCGGCATGGTCGGCATGGGCATCGCCCTCGTCGCCACGCTCTGGCTCTCCCTGCGTGATGCCGTGTGGTCGGCCTGGCTGCTCATCGCGGTCGCGATGGTCATCGGCGCCGCGATCGGCATCGCCCGGGCGCGCAAGGTCGAGATGACCGGCATGCCGGAGCTCATCGCGATGCTGCACTCGTTCGTCGGTGCCGCCGCCGTGCTCGTCGGCATCAACACCTTCGTCGCCACGTCCGACCTCGTCGGGGTCGAGGGTGAGGCCGTGCACCTCGTCGAGATCTTCCTCGGCGTCTTCATCGGAGCCGTCACGTTCACCGGCTCGATCGTCGCGTTCCTCAAGCTGTCGGCGCGCATCTCGAGCAAGCCGCTCATGCTGCCGGCACGCCACTGGCTCAACCTCACCGCACTCGTCGTGTCCGCAGGGCTGATCGTGTGGTTCGTGACGGCGCACTCGATCGTGCCGCTGCTCGTCATGACGGCGATCGCGCTCGCGTTCGGCTGGCACCTCGTCGCCTCGATCGGCGGTGGCGACATGCCCGTCGTCGTCTCGATGCTCAACAGCTACTCGGGCTGGGCTGCGGCCGCCGCGGGCTTCATGCTCGGCAACGACCTGCTCATCGTCACGGGCGCACTCGTCGGCTCGTCCGGTGCCTACCTCTCCTACATCATGTGCAAGGCCATGAACCGGTCGTTCGTGTCGGTCATCGCGGGCGGGTTCGGCTCCGACGGGGCCGTGTCGAACTCTGACGTCGACTACGGCGACCACCGCGAGACGAACGCGGCCGAGGTCGCCGACCTGCTCAAGAACGCGTCCACGGTCGTCATCACCCCCGGCTACGGCATGGCGGTCGCGCAGGCGCAGTACCCCGTCGCCGACCTCACGTCGAAGCTGCGTGAGCGGGGCGTGGACGTCCGCTTCGGCATCCACCCGGTGGCCGGTCGCCTCCCGGGCCACATGAACGTCCTGCTCGCCGAGGCCAAGGTGCCCTACGACATCGTCCTCGAGATGGACGAGGTCAACGACGACTTCCCGGACACCGACGTCGTGCTCGTCATCGGCGCCAACGACACGGTCAACCCGGCTGCGGCCGAGGACCCGACGTCACCGATCGCCGGCATGCCGGTCCTGCAGGTGTGGAACGCCAAGGACGTCGTCGTCTTCAAGCGCTCGATGAACGCCGGCTATGCGGGTGTCCAGAACCCGCTCTTCTTCCGCGACAACTCGGCCATGCTCTTCGGCGACGCCAAGGAACGCGTCGAGGACATCATCAAGGCCCTCTGACCGACAGAACCGACTGACCGAGTGCCCCATGACTGGCCGAATGCCTTGGTATGCCGGGCAGCCCGGTCAGTCGCGGGGCAGTCGAGGGCGCGTGGGGCAGCCAGTCCGGACACGGTTCAGGCGCTGCGGGGTCGACGGACGTCGCGTCGGGATGAGCGCATGACGGCGGCGTGCAGCAGGGTCCGGACGCGCTCCGGGTGTGACAGGTCAGCCCACACCAGTCGGACGACTTCGTAGCCGAGCGAGCGGATCCGGTCCTCACGCTGCTTCTCGGCGAAGAGCGCGTCGCGGCCCTCGTACTTGACCTTGCCGTCGAACTCCACGACGACGCGGGTGCCCTCGACGAGGAAGTCGACGCGGTCCGGCCACCCGCTCGCGGTCAGCTGCCCCGTCCCGGGCACGTCGTACTGCGGCACGAACCGATACCCGAGCTGGTGCAGGAGCCATGCCGTGAGGGTCTCGCCCGGAGACTCGTGCAGCGGCTCGATGCGGTGCGCCACCGCACGCGCAGCCACGATCCCGCGGTGCCCGTCGAGCAGGGCCAGGGCGTCGTCGACCTGCGCGCGAGTGGCGACTCGCGACCTCATCGCGGCGTCGCCCGCGACGAGAAGGGCCCGGCGGCTCCGCAGCCCTGTCTGGGCGATCGCGAGAGCCGGTGTCACGGAGCGTTCCGGGTCGAGGGGGTGGGCCGTCGGGCACTGGTGCAGCCGCACCCACCGACCGAGGTGTGCCGGGATGCCGGGCTCGGTCCACGTGAGATCGACGCGAGAGGTGACCGGACGGAAGGTCGGCAGACCGAGGGTGAGCAGGGCCGCGTCGTGGCTGAGCACGGCGCGACCGGCATACTCCTGAGCGGCCGCAGCCACGCGCAGACGCCAGAGCTCGTGGTCGGAGGCCGGCCGCCCCGGCGCGTACCAACCGGGCCGGAGACGCGTGCAGCTACCGGCGCGCAGCAGACGGCGGAGCGCTGCGGCATCAAGTCCGAAGCGTGACGCGGCGGCGCTCGAGAACACGCCGTCGCGGGCGATGGTGGACAGGTCCATCGGTCCATCGTGGCCTCGAAGCCCCCGTCCGTGCAGGAGGCCTGTGGACACCTACCGGTTCGCTGCCCGCCCACGGCACGACTGCCCCCACATGGAACGACTCCCACGGCATGCCGTGGGAGTCGTTCGAAGAGAGAGCAGTCGAGCGTGTGGGGCGGAGTCAGCGTTCGCTGAGCACCTCGGGGGCTGCTCGGCGGCCTTCCTCCTCCTCGCCCGTCGCCAGCTTGCTGTGGTGGCGGGAGTAGAGGAAGTAGATGAGGAAGCCCAGCAGCATCCAGATGACGAACCGGATCCACGTCTCGACCGAGAGGTTGAGCACGAGGTAGAAGCAGGCGGCTGCCGACAGCCACGGCACGACGGGGTTGCCCGGCACCTTGAACGAGCGCTTGAGGTCGGGGCGCCGCTTACGCAGGATCGGGACGGCGAGCGAGACGAGCATGAAGGCGGTCAACGTGCCGATGTTGACCATCTCCTCGAGCTTCCCGATGGGGGTCAGCGAGGCGATGAGGGCGACGACGGTGCCGATGATGAGCGTGAGCCTGACCGGGGTGCTCGTGCGCGGGTTGGTCCGTCCCAGCCCGGCCGGGATGAGGTGGTCACGGCTCATCGCGAACGTGACGCGGGTCGCGCCGATGATGAGGGTCATGACCACCGTGGTCAGACCGGCGACGGCGCCGGCCGAGATGAGCGTGGCGTAGCCCTCCTTGCCCACGGACTTGAACGCCGTGGCGAGCGCCGCATCGGGGTCGATGTCCTTGTAGTTCTGCATGCCGGTGATGACGAGCGTGACGGCGACGTAGAGCAGGGTGCAGATGGCGAGCGAGCCGAGGATGCCGCGGGGGAGGTCACGCTGCGGGTTCTTGGCCTCTTCGGCCGTCGTCGCGACGACGTCGAAGCCGATGTAGGCGAAGAAGACGATGGCGGCGCCGGCCATGATTCCCATGACGCCGTACGTCGCGGGAGTCATGCCGGTGATGACCTGGAGCAGCGGCGTCGTCAGGCCCTCTGCGGCCTTGCCCGGCTGCGACGGCGGGATGAACGGGGACCAGTTGTCGCGGTTGATGAACTGGATGCCCGCGAAGATCACGAACAGCACGATGAAGAGCTTGACGCCGACGAGCACGAGGTTGACGCGCAGCGACTCCTTGATGCCCCAGGCGATGAGCAGCGTCAGTGCGGCGATGAGCAGGAAGGCCGGCAGGTCGAAGTGCGACCCCGGCCCCACCGATTGCGGCCAGGTCACTCCCAGCTGCCCCAGGAAGGTCACGAAGTACTGCGACCACCCCTGGGCGACCACGCTCGCGCCGAGCATGAGCTCGAGGAGCAGGTCCCAGCCGATGATCCACGCGACGAGCTCGCCGAGCGTCGCGTAGGAGAAGGTGTAGGCCGACCCGGAGACGGGAACCGTCGACGCGAACTCGGCGTAGCAGAGAGCGGCGAGGCCACAGACGATCGCGCCGATGACGAACGACAGGGCGATGGACGGACCGGCGTAGTCCTTGGCGGCTCTGCCGGTCAGCGTGAAGATGCCGGCGCCGATGATGACACCGATGCCGAAGACCGTGAGGTCAAGGGCGCTGAGTGTCCTCTTCAGCTTGTGGTCGGCCTCTTCGGACGAGGCCATCGAGGCCTCGACCGACTTGGTGCGGAACACGCTCATGCTGACCTCCGAGCGGTCGGTGACGGGCGGATCATCACAAACTAGCGGTGAGCGCGACCGCCTGCGAGTCCTGCCCGGGCGTCGTCGGCCGCGCGCCGCGGGGGATGCCGCGGCTACCGAGTGGTACCCGCCCGGCGCACATCCGTGTCACCGGATGCCGGGATCCGGCGAAGGGCTCAGTCGCGGGAACGGGGCCAGATCGGGCCGGTGTCGGCGCCGCGACGGCGACGCTTGAGGTCGTCGCTCTCGTAGACGGTCTCGGACCCGTCGGACGGCCGCTGGATCGGGACGGCCCGCGAGTAGGAGTCGAGACGGTCCTGGATCGGGTTGTGGGTGCGGTGCACGTCGGGGTACGACGTGCCGCCACCCGGGGCGATCGGGCTCACGGGCGGTATCTGACCGCCGGGCTGCCCGGGGTCGTCAGGGAACTCGTCGTCGATCTCCTCGAAGTCCTCGTCGCCGGGTGGCGGGACGATGTGGAAGATCTCGGCGCAGATGTCGCGGTAGGTCTGGTCGGGGTTGGGCACCCACTTGACCTCGCGAAGCGCCTGGTCCTGGCCGGCGCTCTCGAGGACGAACTTGCCGTAGCCGAGGAACTGGCCGGGGATGGAGCGGACGTAGCTCATGTCGGTGACCTTGAGCAACGGCATCATCGCGACCTTGTGGGAGATGAGGCCGTAGCGCAGCAGCAGCCGCTTGTCGGTGGCCACGAACCAGTTGTGGCTCCAGTCGAGCAGGCACCACAGGAGGCGGGCGAGCAGCCCGAAGAAGAGCCACCAGAAGATGGTGCCGAGGGCCTGGGTGGCCTTGGTGACGTTCGAGTCGACCCACACGGCTGCGGTGAGCCCGAGGAGCATGGTCGCGACGGGCTCGGCGAGCTTGCCCCAGTGCGCACGCACCGCGGTGACGAGTCTCTCGCCAGGGAGCAGGATCGGCGCCAGTCCCGCCGGGACCTCCGTGCTCCGCATCAAGGCCATGAGCTCAGTGTGCTCGCATCAGCGGTTGAGCAAGGAGTTGAAGAACCTGAGGATCGCGTTGAAGCCGTCGACGATCACACCCCAGATGTTGCTGACGATGTCGGCAGCCTTGTCGGGGGACGTGAACACGGCGTAGACGAAGAACGCGAGCACGATGATCACGATGATCTTCTTGGCCTTGGGGCCCATGGTGTGTCGCTCCTTGGAGGGAAGGTGCTGGCGCTGCCCTGACAGCCCCACGGCACAGGGGTGGGACCAGTGTGCCGCACGTGGCTGGTGGGGTGCGGCATCGGCGCCCGCGTGTCGGCTTGACGTCCCCGTCGCCGCTATCCTCCACGGGTGTCGCGAACGCCAGCGTATGCCGCCGAGCTGCGCACCGCCCTGAGCCGCGCCGCGCGTGGGGTGGACGAGCGCGAGCTGACCCGGGCGACCGAGGCGCTCGTGTCGCGCTACCGGTCGGTCGCGCCCGCGTCGGCGCCGATCCTCGCCTCCCGGGTGCACGTGGCCGCGTATGCCGCCTACCGGATGCCGGCGACGCACGCGGCGCTCTCGCGGGTCATGGCCGATCTCGCCGACCGGGGGCTGGCGCCGCGTTCGCTGCTCGACCTCGGTGGTGGCACGGGCGCGGCGGCGTGGGCGGCTGCGGGCGCCTTCGACTCGCTCGAGTCGGTCACGGTGCTCGACCAGGTGGAGGACGCCCTGACCCTCGGTCGTGACCTCGTCGCCGACGCTGCGTCGCCCGCACTGAGGGGCGCGACGTTCCGCCGCGCCGTCGCCGGCGCGTGGCCGCAGCTCGAGGCCGATCTCGTGACGGTGTCGTACGTGTTGAGCGAGCTCGACGAGAGGCAGCAGGACGGGCTCGTCGCCGACGCGATGCGCCTCGGCCGCGCCGTCGTCGTCGCCGAGCCGGGGACGCCCGACGGCTACGCGCGCGTGCTCCGCGTCCGGTCGGCTCTGCTCGCGGCCGGCTGGACCCTGCTCGGCCCGTGTCCGCATTCGATGGAATGCCCTCTCGCACAAGGGGACTGGTGCCACTTCGCGGCTCGAGTGAGCCGGTCGGCGGAGCACCGTCGGCTCAAGGGGGCGGAGCTCTCCTACGAGGACGAGAAGTTCTCGTGGGTCGCGGCCGCCGCTCCCGGCGTGCTCGACTCCCCGACCCGAGAGGCGATCTCGGGTCGCATCCTCCGACACCCCTTGAAGCGCAAGGGACTCGTCGAGTTCCAGGTCTGCCGACCCGACGGGACCGCGGGTCGCGAGGTCGTCTCGAAGAAGGCGGGGGAGCGCTACCGCAGGGCGCGCGACGCCGAGTGGGGCGACGCACTGCCCTGACCGGACGGCATACGCAAGGGCGTCTGCTCAGACGACGCCGTAGAGGCGGTCGCCCGCGTCACCGAGCCCGGGGACGATGTAGCCCTTCTCGTTGAGCTTCTCGTCGATGGTGCCGAGCACGACCTTGACGGGGATGTCGCTGTCGGCGAGCTCGTCCTCGAGGTGCTGGATGCCCTCGGGCGCCGCGAGCAGGCAGACGGCGGTGATGTCGCGGGCACCCTTGGCGGTGAGGTAGTCGATCGCCATGACGAGCGTGCCGCCGGTGGCGAGCATCGGGTCGAGGATGAAGACCTGGCGTCCGGTGAGGTCGTCGGGCAGGCGGTTCGCGTACGTCGAGACCTCGAGCGTCTCCTCGTTGCGGATCATGCCGAGGAAGCCCACCTCGGCGCTGGGGAGCAGCTTGACCATGCCGTCGAGCATGCCGAGACCGGCACGCAGGATCGGGACGATGATCGGCTTGGGGTTGGAGAGCTTGATGCCGGTGGTCGGCGCGACCGGCGTCTCGATCTCGAACGGCTCGACACGGACGTCGCGCGTGGCCTCGTAGGCGAGCAGCGTCACGAGCTCCTCGGCGAGGCGCCGGAAGGTCGGGCTGTCGGTCCGCTTGTCGCGCAGGTAGGTCAGCTTGTGGGCGATGAGCGGGTGGTCTGCGACATGGACGTCCATGGGTGGAAACTTATCGCGTGGCGAAGAGATCCGAGACCCCCGACAAGAGCTCCGTCCCGGCCCCGGAGACGTATGCCGCCTGGGTCGGCCAGGCGCTCGACCTCGCAGCGGCGACCGTCGGCTCGCAGGACGTCCCCGTCGGCGCTCTCGTTGTCGACCCCGAGGGCAGCGTCGTCGGGCGCGGGCGGAACGTCCGTGAGGAGCTGGGCGACCCGACGGGCCATGCCGAGGTGGTCGCGCTGCGTGAGGCGGCGCAGGCGCTCGGCTCGTGGCGGCTCGACGGCTGCATGCTCGTCGTGACGCTGGAGCCGTGCGTCATGTGCGCCGGCGCGACGATGGCGGCGCGGGTCGAACGGGTCGTGTTCGGCGCCTGGGACCCCAAGGCTGGAGCCTGCGGATCGGTGTGGGACCTGACCCGGGACCCGCTCGCGACGCACGTCGTGGACGTCGTCGGGGGCGTTCGGGCGGAGGAGTCGGCGGCCCTGCTCGTCGATTTCTTCGAGGGCCGGAGGCTCGGGTAAGGTCTCTCCCGGTGGCGTGTCCGAGCGGCCTAAGGAGCACGCCTCGAAAGCGTGTGTGGGGGTAACTCCACCGTGGGTTCAAATCCCACCGCCACCGCCAGTCACCTGCAGAAACGCCGGTTCGAGCCTCAGGGCCCGGACCGGCGTTTCTCGTGGTGGTCTCAGTTGTGGTCTCATTCGAGGTCCGCCGGGCTCTCGAGCCCCGGCCAGAGGAGCCCGTCGACCTGGCGTGCGACGTCGTCCCGGATCGGTGCGACAACGTGGGCGTAGCGCTGGGCCATGGCGGGGTTGGACCAGCCCATGATGCTCATCATCGTGGTTTGGCTCACCCCGAGCATGAGCAGCACGGTCGCTGCGGTGTGGCGAGCGTCGTGAAGTCGTCCATCACGGATGCCTGCCCGCTGGAGCAGGACCTTCCAGTGAGACCAGTCGGTGCGGGGGTTGATGGGGTCGCCCGTCTCGGTGGTGAACACCCACCCGCCCTCATGCCATGCGTTGCCGGCGTGGACGTGCTCTTCCTGTTGGACGTGCAAGTGGTGCTGGAGAAGGGTGACGAGCTGCGGTGGTAGGCCGACCTGCCGGTTGCCGGCGCGGGACTTCGTCGTGTCTGTCTCCGGGTTGATGCGGACACGCTCTGGGCAGTGGCCGGCCTGCGCCTTGCCGCACGTGCCCCCGCAGGCGTGGGCGTACCTGGGGCGCAGGAGTGAGCGGCGAGCGGTCAGGACCCCGTTGTCGAGGTCGATGTCGGTCCACTTGAGGCCAAGTACCTCGCCCTGGCGCAGGCCAAGGGCGAGGGCCATGACCCAGCGGACGCCGTTGCGTGACTCAGCGGCCGCGACGAACAGTCTGCGGATCTCATCAACGGTGAACGGCTCGATGTCGGGTGGGACGACCCGGGGTGCTCGGGCGATGGTGGCCGGATTCCGAGGTAGGTGGCCACGGCGGACGGCTTCGTTGAGCGCGGTTCGGATGGTGCGGTGAACCTGGTGGACGGTTGCGGGCTTCGTCTCGGCGCTGAACTTGGTGGGCTGGATCAGGATCCGGCGATAGAGGGATTCGAGGTGCTCGGGCTCGAGGAGCTCGAGACGGTGTGCGCCTATCCCGGGGACGAGGTGGTGACGTACGGCGACGCGGTACGCCGACAGCGTCGTGGCTTTGACGTGCCCGGTCACGACGTTGTCGAGCCAGTGCGTGAGCCAACTCTCAACGGTCCACCGGGTGCCGGCTGTCGGAACCGTGCGCTGCTCACGGTGCTTCTCGAGCCTACGCACCTTCTCGGTCACGCCAGCCTTCGACGCGGACCGGACGTGGCGACGGTCAGGTCTTCCGTCGTCGCGAATGCCGACGGTCACACGTCCATGCCATGATCCGTCGCTGCCCTTGTAGATAGACGAGCGGCCATTTGGCTGTCGTGACATTGACGAGGTCATCGTCAATGTCATCCGATGCCGGAGTCGCCACTGTCGCCGGGCGAAGAAGCAAGCGCGCGAAGGCGGGCCACGAAGTCGTCGAGGGCGTCGCACGGGATGCGACGCAGGCGACCGATGGCGATGGACTCGATGTCGCCGCTGCGCACGAGCGCGTAGACAAGGGTGCGCCCGACGCCGAGCCTCTCTGCGGCTTCTTCCACCGTGAAGACGATGCGCTCCGTCTGAACGGACATGGTGCCTCCTGAACGTTGGCGTGCTGATAGCACCAAGACCGACCCGAGCGGGGCACCACGCGTTTCGTGTGCATCCTGATCTATTTGACGCGCAATCCCGACCATCGGTTGATGAGCGGGCCCGGCTCCGGCCAGGAGAGGGTGCCTCTCTGCTCAACACAGCCCGCGGATGGAGCAGCAGAAAGCGTTGTCGTCGGTATGCGTCGCCTCCCACTCGCGACGAAGTAGCCAGCTGCACATTGCGTGTGCTTCGATGCTGCCGCAGGGATTCATCAAACAGTTGGAGAACCCAAGGCATGGCACAGCGAATTCAGACGATTCTGGACGATGACATCGACGGTGGCCCCGCCGATTCCACGATTCAGTTCAGCTATCAAGGCACTCAGTACGAGATCGACCTCTCCAAGGAGAACGAGCAGAAGTTGATCGCAGCGCTCGAGCCCTTCACGAGCAGAGCCCGCAGGATCGGCGGCGGCCGCCGATCCTCGACCAAGGCGCCTGCCGGGAAGACGGACAAGAACCAGCTCCAGGCTATGCGCGACTGGGCACGCTCCAACGGCCTCAAAGTCTCTGATCGGGGCCGGGTCAGCCAAGAAGTGCAGGACGCATACAACGCCTCACGCTGAGACCAGCGACGAAGGTCGCCCGCCCCGGCAAGGGCGGGCGACCTTCGCGTTCGTCGTGCTTTCAGTGTTTCTCGCTCCCGAGGGATTGGTCCGTGCAGCGGGCCCGCTGTCGCACGTAACACGCAAGGGCCCAGACCCGACTGGTGCGCACAGCCCGCCAAGGCGGAGTTGCGTGGTCGGAGGTTACGCCACCCCTCGGACTCACGCGTCAGGCAGCGTGGGAGGGATGGCGCGACTTGGACGACCTCACTTCACACGTGAGCAACCAGACCGCCGACTGTAACTCCGCGGCCTCTGCGGAGTGGTCCACAACCAATCTTCCCCGAGCTGAGGAGTCCCTTCGCGGCGATAGGGGACACTGCCGCTTCGCGGCGCTATGACGCGCCTTGCCGGCACTCAGGTAGACGCAGGTGGCTCTGGGTCCGACTCGATTGCCTTCACGGCAGCCGACACGCCACCGTGGTCACTGCCCTTGCGCATTGCCAGCGCCGCTTGGATCAGTTTGCGCACCGTCAGCAGAAGCATCAGGCCGCCCGAGATCCCGCACCCAGCTTCCAGGAGGGCGGGTGAGAATGGGCCCCACCTTCGGAAATCTGCGGTGAACAGAGGGACGAGCAAGGTAATTCCAACACCGGCGTAGGCCGCGGCCTCCGTCAACCGCACGCGTCGCTCGAACTTGCGAGCTAGGCCCCTCTGAAAGCTCTCCAAGTGTGCTTGCAGCCTGTCGTGGGTCGTCCTAACGACAACCTGATCAACGTTCTGACGCAACTCGACAACGGGTGTCTCCTCGTCACGGACTAGGCGAGGTCTCGATGTCCTGCGTGCTTCATCGCCCGCGACGCCCAACCGGGGCGGCGACTCTGGCAGCGTGGACGCGTCGGTCGGGTCGGGTTCTCCCAACTGCGGCGGCTCAGACACCTCCTCACCGCCCCTGGTCGACCGGATCCCTCTGCTCCCTTCCCTCAGGGTCCCGCACAGCGGTCACTTCCGCCATGGTTATCGGCCGCCGGTGGTTCTAGTCGAAGCAGGCACTAGACGCCGTAACCGCGAGCTGCGCCAAGGCTGCCCTCTGTGTCATGTCGCCAATCGCGTAGCTGATGAGCCGATGGTGTTGGGCTGTCTCCCAAGGCTTGGGATAGCGAGGAAGTCCCACGGCTGGGCTGCTGGTCGAGTCGGAGGCAATGTGACCACCCAAGACTGTTGAGTCACGGGTGGTCGGCATGCGGCGGAGTGGCGCGGACCTTCGACTCGCTCCTCGAGGCAGTCACGACGGAGCGGCTTCCCTCGATGGCCCTGAACGCTGCGTGTCGAATGACGTTTGGTAGAGCACAAGAGGTTGTCGATTCTGATTGCTTCTACCGTCTCCGGGGAAGTGGACATTTTCGCGGGTCCCGAGGACATGATGGGTAGAAAGGTTTGCCGGACAGCTGCGCAAACCCGGACCTCCACGCATCGACGACGTGGGGTCATGTGCTGTTCGGGCGGGAAGGCGGGGCGTAATGTCAGGAGACGATGATCGCGTTGATGTCTGGGTTAGGCCCCTGCACTGGTTCGTGAGAGATCAAGGCTCTGGGGTCGCGCATCTCCTTGATTACGAGTGCGCCACGGCTGATCACGCGCTGTGCGGCAGGCCGTTCGGCGAGATCAGGTGGCAGGGTGATGAGCGCCCTCGTGCCGTCTGTCGGCGCTGTCAGGAGCGCCTGTCGAAGCACGAGGCCGGCGAGTGGCAACGACGCGCAGAAGCTGAGGCCGCACGCCGCCGCGAGCAGGAAGCGGAACTGCAAGCAATTCGTTCCCGGCTGCGTCGCGCGGAGAGAACCATCCTCGACCTCGAAGCCGCTTCGACGGCGTTCGACCCTGAGGTCATAGTGCTGCACTGGTACGTGCGCGACCGAGGATCCCGTTCTGCACACCATCTGGACAGTGAGCGAGAGGCGCTCGACCACGGACTCTGTGGTCGCCCATTCGACGAGATTCTCTGGCAGGGAGCCGAAAGACCGCGTGCCGTCTGTCGGGCTTGTCAGGCGCACCTCGAGGCCTACGAAAAGAGGTGGTGGCAAAGGGTGGCCGCAGCCGAGCACGCGCGCCGCACAGCATTGGAGGAGGCCCAGAGCCGCTCGGACGAGCAGCGACGCTCCCTCGAGCAGAAGATCGAGAACCAACGCCTAGCGTTGAAGGGTTTTAATGAGCGCGTCCGGTCGGCGAAACCGTCAAACCTCAAGCCGCCACGACCCACACCGTCTTCGGGTAAGAGGTCCAAGCGGTCGCTGGCACACGACCTGCCCCGGCTCACCAAGCAGACGCGCTCGCGAACGTCAGAATCTTGGTTACCAGAGGGATACAAGCTGCCTACCATTCGGGTCGTTCCAGGCGGCTTGCCTGGTCATGGAAAGGGCCGTTAAAAGGGCCGATGACCAAACGGGGAGAGGCGAGGAAGTCCCGCACCGCCCGCACCGAACTCGCGTGGCAGGCGATTGGGCCAAGCGCATGAACCACCAGACTCAACGCTCTCTGCACGTAGCATTCGGACTCCCGACGAATCTCCGGGCCTTCGCGACCGCTGTGGTCGGCTCGCGGCGGTGGGACCCGCCCGATTCGCGGCGGTAGGACACAACCAACACAGCCCTCTCAGCAACGATCGCATCGACCCTCGTCGGTGAGGCCATGCACCAATGGCCAGCGGCATGAGGCCCGCATGGTGCGGGGGGTTGTTAACCGCGCTGGGCGGATCGCTAGCAACGATTCCTCACAAGGAATCTTCGGGTCGCAATCTAGCTTGGAACCCTAAGGGCAAGTATGGATACACGCCGTCGAGGCAGTTCAACAAGTCAGTAGCCGATACATATCCGAAGGCCGCCACGTCCTGGCGAACAAAGTTGCTCCATCTTTCGCCTTCTTCGGATTCCTTGTCGACATGTCGTTCCATGCTTCGAATAATGTCCGCGGCGTTGGATGGCTCGCTCGCACGGTTCGCCAAGAGTTCCTGCAGCGCAGATGGCACCCCGATCGCCAGCGCCGCTGCCAGCAAGAGACCCAGCCCTGCGTGCACGTCTTCCGCGTTCTCCTCCTCGATCTCGGCGGCCAAGTATCGTGCGCGCAGAACTAGGTACAAGTTGAGAAAACGCTGGGCGCGGCGTGGTGAGTGGGAGACCAGAGGAGCGACGACCCGAAGTGCTGCGATCTCGTCCGGATTGAGGAATAGCGCTGTCGTGAGGCGGCGCAGGGCCAACTGCTCTGCGATCCCAGCTCCGATGGGACCTCCGGTCCTCCGAGGAGCATTCGCCTTCCGCCTCGAAATAGGGAAGCTTGTGTCGGAACCCTCAGCTGAACTCGATGCAGGTCCGTTCGAGGAGTTCGCTAAGCCTGCCAAAAGGTCGGCCGACCCTTCGATCCCCATGGGGGGAAGAGAGTAGGTCAGCTGGAAGATCTTCTCGAGGTAATCTGCAGCGGTTGTAGAAGCTGACCGATCGGCAAGAAGAACCGGATGGCGCTCTCTCAGGGATTGCTCAAGCCATCGGGGGTTCACGCCCACTACGACCACGAACAAAGGCAGGGCAAGGAGTAGGTGAACGGCATCAAGCACATCCGCTACGCGCTCCGGGTCGCAACGATCCAGGTCGTCGATGTATAGGATGATTCGATCAAGCTTCCCATCTTCGTGATCATTGCCACTCAGGGTGTTCTTTATCAGTTCCTCCAGCTCGCGCAGGTCTCGATGCGCGAGCGCGACTACGCCCAAGTAGTTTTGGTAGTCCGCGCTTTCCGCGCGCTCCTTGAGATACCTATGCAACAGTCTCACGCCGGTCATATCGTCATGCTTCAGCTTTGCCTGCGCCTCAGCAACCTCGGCCTCGACCAACGCTGTTTGCCTTTGCGTGTAGTCCGCCTCCGCGAGCCTCACTTCATCCTGCAAGATGGCCATCTCCTCAGCGAATCGGTTCTCGACCTCCTTCAGTCGTTGTTCGAGTTCATGCTGTACCCGCAGCGCAGGTCTTAACAATCTTCGAAGTAATGTGCTTTGTCGGGAAATCAAAGCCGCCGCGGCGGAAAAGACAGCTGTGACTTGCCCGATGACAAGGGCGGCGGATCCCGCCCACTCGTCCCAGAATCTCAGGACGAGAGAAAGAGCAAAGGTGGTCAGCCCGACTATCGCGGCGGCGTACAGTCCGAATGCCAATGGGGACTTAAATCTTCCACCCGCAGTCGCTAAGACTCGTGCGCGACGTGCGAGCGTTGTGATCATACCCGCCGTTTCCCACAACTCCTTCGCGGAGTCCAGCATTGGGGGAACGCCGAGGGTGGTCGCCGCGCCGCTCAAGTCCTTCTTGAGTTCTGTATCTGCCGCCGTAACTTCGACAGCTGCCCAAAGGTCTCTTTTTCCCAACCGATGCGCATCAGTGAGTGCTTTGCGGCGCCGGGTTGAGGCGGCGGCCACGGCATCTTTTGCGACCGCAACACTTTGCTCCGCCAACTTGAGTCGAGCTGCGGCATCTGCGCTCATCTGTTGAGCGCCGGTCAGCTGCCCTATCGCCTCATCCAAGGCCTTTTGGTATGCAGGCTTGGTGCCATTAAGGCATGTAAAGACATGATCCAGGAGGCTGGCCCACAGGTTTCCCTCCGCATAATGCCACGCGCTGAACCATACATGCGCGACGTTTCGGCAAAAGGTGCTGCTCGTGACATCCTGCTCGCTCAGTGAATGAATTTCTGCCTGCAAATGCTTCATGAAGAAGGTCTTGCCGCTTCCCCATTCGCCATAGAGACCAACCGCTATTGGCGGCTCGAGCCGTCGAGAGGACAGAAGCGCAGACATGGCCCTCACGTCTGGACCTATGCCTATCAGGTCCGTTGAGTTTGCTGAATCAGCAACCAACCCGGCCACAACTAGTCCGCGGGACGAATCATTCGAGGAGCGCAGCGATCGAATTCGTGCGCCCTGACTACCTAGCTTTGGGTTCTGGTCCGCCTCCAAGCCTCCGGAGCCAAGCGTGGATGTAGTCTGGTCTATTCGGGCAAGGTCTTCCTTTGCGAAAGGGTCTCCAAGTCGGGCGCCCTGTCGGAACCGGTCGCGCGCCTCGAGCATGTTGCCCCTGCGTTCCTGCAGCAGTCCTAGATCTCGGATGGCGTCGCGATCGCCCATGTCGGCGGCACGCTGCAGCGCCTCAACCGCTGCGTCCACGTCACCGATCCGCTCCAAGAGGAGTCCGAGCTCTCGCAGCGCGTCGGGATCACCCCTATCTGCCGCCTCGCGCAGGGGCACAACTGCCGCAGACTCCTCGCCCTTTTGCATGAGGACCTGGGCCAGTTCCCGGGCAGCGTCCATATTGTTCTCCAGTGCCGCGCGGCGCAGCCAGGATTCTGCGAGGTCGAGATCGCCGCTCGCTCGCGCCATGAGTCCCAGTTCACGCATAGCGGTCGGGCTGCCCATTTCAGCGCGCCGGCGCAAGCTTTCCGTTTCGTCCGGGGGACTTGCCACGGCCTCCAACTCGAGGGGGACCATCATGGAGTTAGGATGCGCCTCGTGAGGCCCGGGCTGCCGGGCCGATGTGAGCTGATAGGTGCACCCAGGTTCACTACATCTCCATTCCCTTGCAACGGCTGAGCCGTCGCCCGGCACTCTGGGGTCACCCATGTCGCTGGCAGGCGTCCGGCCGTACGCACAGATATTCGACGATTGTGCAAGCAGAGCAGATCTTGCGTGCCTCTGCTGCTCCTCGGCGCCGCTCCAGGAACGTCGCAGTGAGGCGCCTTTGATGCCGAGCGGGCTCAGCCATGAATCTCCCTATCCCAGCCGCGACATGACAGACTGACCCTACCGCCCGAGGGCGCAGGCCGATGAACATGTCTGGCCGGCGGAAGGGATGTCGAAGATACGTGCTTGCGGAACGGTTGACGACGATTCCAACACCTTTGAAACTTGATCACCGCACGCAGATGAGCCGGGCTCGCGCGGCCATCTCGATAACCGATACGGGATCGCTTGGTCGACGCAGCGGGAGCGTGAGCCCAGACCAGTTCGCCCGGCGATCTCGCGCTCAACTGTGCTAATCGCCCTCACCTCTGCCGACGGGTGCAATATCAGCGGCGTGACGAACGGGGTCTATGTGGGGGCGGCGACGCTGCCCCACAGTGGGCGGAATCGACGCGGGCCGGGCATCTTGTCAGACGCCCGCGACGTAGGCGGTTAGGAAGTGGACGCCATGCCGGTCGAGGTTGCCGCGAGCGCGGTCGTAGTGCTCGGTGGTGCGCGGGTCGGCGTGCCTGGCGAGAATCTGTGCGTCGCGGAGCGGGACGCCAGCGTCGAGGGCGTTGGTGATGGCGGCGTGCCGTAGCGAGTGAGGGCTGATGTGCCGCGGGATCCCGGCGGTCTTCGCGATGCGGGCGACCATCCGGTAGACATCGCGTCGATCAACCGGCTTGCCAGAGACCGGCCTAAGCACCAGCGGGCCGGACGTGCGTTGGCCGCGGCACGCCTCGAGTGCCCGGAGTACAGGGACGGTGACCGGCATGGTGGCCGGTTTGTTGCCCTTGCCGACCAGGTGCAGCACGCGGTGTCCGCGCAGGGTGTCGGCGTAGTCCTCGATCCGCACCGCCGCCGCTTCCGAGGCGCGGAGGGCGTTGATGCCCAGCAAGTACGCGAGGGCGCCGTGGTGGACGGTGATGGTCTGGGCGACCTGCAGGAACCGGATCAGCTCGAGCCTGTCGAGCCCCTGGGTGCGGGACTCGTCGCGGTGAATCTTCGGCAGCCGCGCGTACACGGCTGGGTCGGCGCTGATCAGGCCGTCGATGTGGGCGAACCGGAAATAGCCACGGACGGCGTGCATCATCGTGTTGACCGAGGAGTCCATCAGCCCGCAGTCGCCGAGGTGTCGGATGTAGAGCTCGACGTGGGCTCGCTGGATGCCGGTCAGTGCGTCCAGCCCGTTGCTCTCGCACCAGGCGAACCACTGCCGCAGCTGAAACGCGTAGAGGGTGTGAGTGCGCCCGCCGTAGCGGGCCAAGTACGAGACCGCCGCCAGTTGGGCCGTCGACATCGTCGCGGGCTGAAACGGAAGAAGTGCCGTCGGAGCGGACATTGGGTCACCTCGCGCGGCGACTGAATACTGGGCCGGACCCCGTTCGCCGCCAACGTGGCCAGCATCTGGGGCTCATCGACGGTAGACCGGGGCGTGTTCTCGCGTCGGCAGGCGGCGGAAAGACGCACTCGCAGAATCGCCTCGGAGGAGTCGATAACGTCATGTGGACTGCCGGCCAGTTGCTGTCCAGGGGTGAGACGTCGGGTGGATACACCTAGAGGTCAGGTCAGATTGACGTACGGCGGATGCGCGAGTGGATCTTCGGCCAATTGAGGGCGAATGACCACGCTTCGCCAGGTCCCTCCGACGAAGGCGCTAAGCCCATGTGACTTCTCGTGCTCAGCGGCCAACTGAAGGCCGGTTACGGCTGCCTCTGCTGCAGCGACTGCCGTCATCTCACGTACGGACTCATGCTGGCCGAATCGCTCTCTCATTGGGTTTCTGTACCACGGCGAGTGACCACCGATCTCATTCAGATATCGATCAGCTTCGCCGGTAAGCGTGCCTATCGCACGGAAAGTCGGTTCTGCTCTTTGCGGCGAATCTCTCGTGACGTCGAGGATCCAGAACTCTGGCTTGGGTTCAGGCAGGTCGGGGTAGCCGCAAAGGAGGCCCATGAACTCACTTCGAACCGTAGTCCCCTCGTCGGTCCACATTTCAGCAACCGGATATAGCACTTCCAACCGCGCGAATTGCGCTTGGATTCGGCACGCAAGCGACTCGAGGGAAGTGTGCGCCGTCCATACAGCTTCAAGCTCTCCAAGCATTTCGTCTGCGATATGGGCGACTTCGAAGCCCCCGTACGATCCTCTATTCACGAATAGAAGGCAGTACGGAAGATGATTGGGCGCGATGGCGAGCTTGCGCGTATCGGTGAGAGCCGGCCGCGGATCAGCCTCGTTCGATATGGTTGAGAAAGTCGTCTTGCCATCACATAGCGCGACCAACCCGTCAGTCGCTGCGAATGCCAGGCAGAGACTCATGGTTTCTCACCCTTTGCTGACCGGTGGCTCTTGCGCGCTACCCGAGGCCTAGGCCAACGATGAGCCGGCGTGAGCAGCCATCCATATGCCTGACAGTACCGCCACGCCGGGCGCGGAGCACATCGACCTGGTTGGGAGTGCTGCCTCAGGCTTGCCAAGGTTTGGCAGTGTCGGTTTGGCAGGGCGCGGCGATACCCAGACCCATTGCCAGGCGCCCAGACGCGGCGGAAGGACGCGAGCGCCCTGATGGGGGCTGACGCCCTCCTAGTGCGGACGGGGGACGCGTTACCTACGGCAAGGCGCTTTTGCAGTGTCGGCCCAAGGCGTCAGACTCGGATAGTGAAGCCATCTCGTCAAGGAAAGTTCCCCTACTCGGCGTTCACGCAAGCCTGTCGAGCGTTCCGCCCAACCGAGCTGCTACCTGCCATCGCTGAAGCTTCTGCAGACCTTGGCGAGCCGCCGTACTCAACCCAAGCAATGATGCGAACACCGCCGTGGGGGTTGGCTGCGGCAGCCCGAGAGTCGCTGCTATATGGTAACGAGTACCGCTCCAAACCCGTTGACGCGGACGCCCTGCGTTCCCTGATGCACAAGTTCCAGGTCGCAATGGACATGAACGATTCCGAGGCCAGCGACGTCGACTTCTTTGTCCGACTTACCACGCGTTTAACGTATGAGCAGTTCCCATACCAAGAGTCGATGTTCGAGGAGGTTGCGCGCTCACACGCTTGGCTAGTCGAGGGACTGCCTGATGTCGAAACGAAGGTAATCACTACGGACTCGTTGGCGTCCATGCTGGGTGGCCTGTCCTTGCGGGAGGCCATCGGCGCTACCTTCTTCCTCCAAGTCGGAGCGCTGCAGAACGAAGGCACGTATAGGCGGAGTTGGCTTGACCAGCCCAACTTTGCTGAGGTGTTGAAGGTCTACCCCCGGTCGTCCATAGAGCTGATATCAAGCCGCTTGACGACGACACCTGAAGGCTTTCGTGCAGCATTCGCGCAGCACTCACTCGGGACGGCCACGATGTCGCGATTCGACTACAACCCGCTCGTCGCTACACCGTTTGTGGATCTGGGCGACACAGTCGTAGCACCGGCAACACGCCTCATCCTGCGTACCGTTACGCCGGGGGGGCTTGTACTATGCGGGCCTGGCTGAGCATGGGGTCACGTTCGCTGAAGACCTAGGACGATTGTTCGAGCACTACGTCGGCCGTCAGCTCAAACTGATCGAAGCTGCTCAGGTTGAGCCGGAAATCGTTTTCGGGAAGGGGGGTGGGAACAAAAGCGTCGATTGGTTCGTGATCCTTCCGAACCTCGTTGTATTGGTTGAGGTCAAATCACGCCGACTTGGCCCCGCGGCTCGCGCGGGCGATGCAGCCCTCTTTGCATCCCTCGCAGAAACTTTGGGCGGCGCCAAGGAGCAACTGACACGCACCGTTGAACGCCTTGCTGATGGCCACCCCGCCTTCGCCCACATACCAACGGACCGTCCGATGCTCGGTTTGATCGTGACTGCAGAGCCGTACTACACGGGCCCGGCCTACCTCCTCGACCATGGCGTGGCGACCATCCGAGGCGGGCGCTTATCCGATGTCCCAGTGACGACGGCGTCAGCCAGGGAACTCGAATGGTTGGTCACCCACGGCAGTGACTTGGAACCCATGCTGCTCGCAGAGATGGCAAAGGCCGCAGGCGGCGTCGTGGGCCTGCGCGACATTGGGAAGAAGCCAGGTGTCGACAACCCAATCCTGCTGAACGCGTGGGACTCGTACCCATGGCCAACCACGACGTAGTTGTCGCCCGGCTCGCGGCGGTAAGACGCTGTGATCGTGAGGGTCTGTGGGGGCGGGTGTCACCCGACTGTGTGGTGAGAGGCTGAATCTCGGGACTTTCGGGCCCGACGGTTTCTAGCGGGCCTTCATGGCAACAGCGACTCGCGAGCCTGATGTCGTGGTGATGGCGGGGGGTTGCTGGGCCTCGAGCCAGCAGGGTAGAGCCGTATTCCCTGCGGCGCCGCAGATTTGTGAACGACCACCTAGCCAAGGGGGTTCCTGGGAGCGAGCCGCACCTATTCCGTGATGATGGGGTGGTCTCGGAGCCATTCGACACGAGCCCGACGAACCGCCCGAATCCTCGATCGGTGACCGGCTGTCGGACGGACACGACCTCGGCCGCCAATAGCGGCGACCAAACCACGCTGCCTGACTTCGGCTATATCGGCCTGCTGCGCAGTGACGTTGCTGACGATCCCCGAGGTACGCATGTGCATCTTGGCCAGATCGACCCAAGCCCGGTCAAGGCCAGCCCGCTCCTTCGACCGCGCAATGCGCTCATCGGTCCACGCCTCGCCGAACACCCGCACCATCGCCTGCAGCTCAGCGAGCTGGCCCGTGAGCACCTCAGTCGTTCGCCGCGAATCCTCGTCGAACTTCCGCTCCCGATCCAGGCGATC
The DNA here is from genome assembly GCF_000383675.1 of Terracoccus sp. 273MFTsu3.1. Taxonomy (GTDB): domain Bacteria; phylum Actinomycetota; class Actinomycetes; order Actinomycetales; family Dermatophilaceae; genus Terrabacter. The sequence continues at coordinate 536,212 of NZ_KB911822.1, forward strand.
CATGATCACCGTGCGATGAGCGAACCACGACGCCAAGCCGACTCCGATCAGGCCGGTCAGCATGGGGATCCCAATGTTGTTCACGTCGTCCCCCAGGTCGAGCGCGGCGCCAGTGGCCACCGAGAACACGACGAGCACGACCGGGATGCTCTCGGCGTGAGCGCGGACGCGCTTGAACCGCAGCGCCAGCCAGACGGCGCAGGCGATCGCCAGCCCAACCCAGAACATCCAGAAGTAGTCGGGCGGGCGGTTGTTAACGATGGTCTCGCGCGCCACCCCTATGAATGCGCCCAGAAGGTAGATGGTCCACACGGAGATCCAGAAGTCTGGACGGGCCCGCCACCGGCGAAGGGCAGCCTTCACGCTGCCCCATGAGAGAACCGGGTCATGCTCATCTGCCATACCGTCGGAGGTCGCCACCATGGCTGAGGTTCCCACACGCTGCAGCGCGAAGGCCCGCAGCGGCGCGCCTGGGAGAAACTGGCCCCTACCCGGGGCTCCGCACTTTCGCATGCACGGCGGCGCCTCACCCCAGGCCTAGGTGAGGGCCGCCGAGCGCATCGCCGCTCGCACTGGCCGAAGCTCAGGTCGTTCTAGGCTTGTGAGCGGTCAGCCCTGACGCGGCGGGGCTAATGGCGGCCTTGACCGCGGCCTAGCGGTGCTCCGTTCACTCGGTGGCGTCGGAGTTGGTCAGGCGGGCTGGCCGCGTCGGTAGCTCCAGATCGCGTGATCAAGTTCTGTCGCGCTCACGTTCATGCGATCGGCCACGCCGGTCACCAGACGGGAGGCGTGCTCCGTGGTGTGGACGTGTGGCAGCCGATCCTGGACAAATCGCATCAGCCATGTGTCGGCTTTGACGTCGTCGATGCCGAGCAACATGCGGAAATAGGACCAGGTCACCGGACCGCAGCCCTTAACGGACAGGTATGCGGCTCGCGCCTCAGGCAGGCGCGTGGACACATCCTCGGCATGCACGACACCTACCGCCACGAGGGCTTGCGCGGCCTGGATGACGATCGCGGCCTTGTATCGGCCGCTGATCTTCCCCGAGTTCGTGAGGGTGCGTAGGTTGGTTTCGTCGAAGTAGGCCAGTGCGCGTAGGTCGTCGGCTGGCTCGCCGCGTGAGTCCCTCCAACGCACCACTGCTCCGTAAACTCCGGTGAGCCTCTTGCGGCTGCCATACCGTGCGCGCACTGAGAACACGGCGTCGATGAGTGCCGCCTCCACCTCGGTGGCCCATCCGCCAGGCCACTCGGGCGGAGAGGAACCGATCGTCTCGACGACATAGTCGTGGAGCACGTCCAAATCGTTGCTCATTCTCGCTCCGTTCGGGGTGCACTTCCTTCGCCACGGCCGCGGCGCCGGTCGGAGGCTGGCTTTGGCGGCCCGTAGCGACGTTCTGGACTAGCTCTTAGCGGCAGTCCTGTCGGTCCAGTCGGACCCGTCGTGGTACCGAAGAAGAGTTGGATCGTGCGGGTCCTCGTGCCATCCCATCGGGACCTCACGGGGGCGTGACTGTTGGCCGTCAAGGACAACCAGCACGAGTGCGAAGACCAAGAGGATGGCGCCCACCGCGCCCACTACCCATGGGCCCATCGTGCCCTGGGCGCGAGTGCCCAACAGGTCTCTCACGGCGTTATCCGCATTCGCTTGCGCCTGAATGCGGAAGGCCAATCCGATGAGTGCTGCACCAGCAAGACCCAGCAACCACGTCCATCCCCGTCGAGTCATGCGCGGACGGTAACTGATCGCGGGGGAGGAGAAAGCCAAGTGTTGCGGCGTGTCCACGCAGGGAGACGATCATGCCGATTCGCGCGCATTCGGCCGCCAAACTGGCGCCGGTATGACGCGGGCCGCCGAAGTCCGCTGACCGAGATCATCTGCCTCAGTGCCGCCTTCCTGCGGAGCCAGTGCCCATCGAGTGTCACTAGGGGACTCTAGATCGATGTACCATCGGCTGGCGGAGCGTCAGGCACTTGCTGCCAGCTGAGTTGGGCAGAAAATTCCAAAATGGGATTCAGCGATAGCCCCTGATTCGCCACACCTGGACCTCCCAATCATGTCCCCCACCCGCCGGCGGCTTATACACAGTGCTGGTGAGCTTTTGCGGCGGGCGGGTAAAGCTTGCCTTGAGCCAGGTTGCATGCGTATCAGTGAGGAGGCCTTCCCCTCCGACTGTGTCGACAAGATGGAAAATGTGGTCAACGTGTTGTTGGAAGTAGGGATAGGGCAGGATTCTTCGCTTCTTTTTTCCTCGCTGCCCTAGAAGCTTGTGGCTCAGAAGTCGCTGCACATCTTGCGGACGGCCGGCCAGAATGAACATGCATACTGCTCCTGGATGTGCTTTAGAGACTACCGCGAGGCGGCATATGTCCCGCACGACATTGGCTGCGCTCGCATGCGACGAACCTGCCCACTTGGCTTCGATGGCGAGCACGAGCTCATGGGGTGCATCGAAACCGAATGCTGCGAAGTCTAGTTCGCGCATGCGTCCACCTCCTGCGCTCGCGGCGGCGCGTTGTGGAGATTGGAGTTCGGGTAGGGCATAGCCGGGCCTGATAGCGAACGTCGCGTTGTCGAGGCGTGCCGTGAGTACCTCCAGAAGGACTCCGTGCATGTGAGCTTCACTGAAGCCGTGGCCTCGCTGACACGCGTAGTCGAACTGGAGTCGGCCCACGAGCCCACTCGAGATCTGACGGCCAAGTGCGGCACCAACAACTCTTCTCAAGAGTTTCCAGCCTCTCTATGAGGATTGGTACATCGGCCGCGGGTCTTAGGGCTGTCTAGGCGCCCAGAACCGCTATGAGTGGGCCGAGAGCCCAGCAGGAAGGCGCCAGGGCCACCGCCAGAGGCATGTGGCCATCGCTCGGCGCGACGGCGGTAGACGCAGTCCTGCGCCATGCCGACGACCTCGGACGCACTCACTAGCGGTTGGTGCATTTCCCTCGGCCGAAGATCAGGGCTCGCGTTCCCAGCGATTCTGGCCTCCCGCAGCATCAAGGATGAGAGCTGCCCGTAAACGCTTGCCGGTAGAGGGATGCACGCGGACTTCGGCGCCAGGACCCAGCAGCACGTTAACGTTAGGGCCGTAGCCCTCGAAGTGCAGTGGCGGCGGGGGTTCGATCACTCGCCATTGTTGGCCGGGAGCGGTGAGGCTGGGCGGGCTAGCTTTCCAGTTGAGCCAGCACTCGGCCATCGAATCCGCTAATGCTGCGGCAAGACTCGCGGTGGACTCGGTCAGGCCCTCGAGCGTGGCAGGTGTGCCTTTGGCGAGGACCACCTTCTCGAGCGCGCGCCCACTTGTTGGGGCATGCACAAAGGTCTCAACGTCACTCAGCTTAGGAACACGAGGGAGCCCCCGGTGCAGCCCCTCTGGGCTGCCGGGCTGACCCTTGAGTAGCAGCATCTTTGTGGAATCCGCTCGATGGGTAGCGGCGTTGCGCGTCTCACGCATCCATGGCAACCAATCCCTCGGTCCGAATAGGTTCGTGTCTCGAACTGGCTCGAGTAAAGCGTCCTGTAGAGCCCTGCCTGGAGTTCCCGTAGGCATAAGGGGCGCCTTGCTGGCGGCCCTAAGCCCGGAGCCGGGCTTCGGGCCATCCGGTGTCTCGAGCACATTCTCGACCGTGGACCAGTCAGCCTTAACGACGTTCCTGACATTGACGGCGCCCACGATGAGCACCGCCGCCGCGAGGCGGTCTAGACACTGGCATAGGTGATACAAGACCTGTTCGATGGTCATCTCGCGCCGCAGTTGCTGTTTGCGCTCCGTCGGGGTCTGGTCTGGATAGGGCATCAGGCCGGCCCGAATCTTCTTCACGATCTCGTAATCCATCGCGTTCTGGATTCCACGGTGCTCGACGGCGGCATACGAAGCTCTTGCCAACGACGTAACGGAACCGTCGATCGACTGAAGCAGGTAGTCCGACAGGAGGACAATCCGCTTCCAGTCCAGCATTTCGTGCCACCAACCAACTCCGCCGCGCTGCTCGTCGAGGTCATCAAAGACGAGCCGTCCAACGTGTACGAGCTTGTCCGTGGCCGGTTGGACCTTCTGTTCCCACTCTTGCAATGCCAATTGCGACTCCCTGATATGACGATTCCGGCCTCACGAACGAGAGGTTCCGATCGTCCATGTGCCGCCCACTGTAGGGTGACGCGGCGTCCCGTGAACGTTGACCCGGAAGCCAGGTCGCGGGTGGCGGCGGACTGACTCAGTTCGCACTGTCCGTAAGTCATGATCTTCCAGCCTTCGAGCGACCCTCATCACGGAGTGGTCGGCGAGTGGTGTCCACGTAGGGCGCATGGCGCGCGGCGCATCCGCCTGCCGATCGATACGATCCGCTCGAAGCATCGATCTCGAGGGGATGGCACGTGGGCAATCTGGGCGCGTATCAGGCGATGACGTCGCTGGCGAAGAAGGTTGGGGGGCCAAAGGCCCTCGCCGGACTGACGATCGCAGGCGGCTACTTCGTCGGACGGCTTACCGAGGCCGGCGCAAAGACGTTGTTCAGAGCGTCGAGAAGCGACGCCAAGGGAGAGACAGAGGACCTAGGGCAGGGTCGCGTTTTCGACGTGATCTCCGCCGGCGACGATGACCACGGATTGAAGCTGCGCGTCGGCGACCAGTACCGGGTCCTCGAGCGTGACGAGGAGGCGATCTTGATCGAGGTCCTCGAGGCGCAAGACAACCCGCACTTCACCTCCGCGTCATTCCTGGCGTCGGTGTCGAGTTTCATTGGGGATAGCGCCAGCGAAGTGGAGTAGGCCATGGTGACTCGGTCATCCAGTACCGATGGCAACGCAGCCACGCGGCGGATTGACGCTGCTCGGGAAGTGCTGGCGAACGTAGCGAACCCCCTGCCATCATCGGCAGCATGACCGTCCACGACGTGGAGGAGGACCCGCCGCAGGCGCGGCTTGCTGCCGCCGGCGGCTTGCTTCCCGGCGGAGGTACCGCCTCCCCCGGAGCCGGGCACTGGGACGGTCTGCGTCTCTCCGATTTATGAGGAGTGGGTCGCCATCTGGGCCTACGCCCAGAAAGGAGTGCCAGCCGACTACCGCTCACTGGAAGGTCCTTCCGGCATGACACGTGAGCAGGCAATCGAGTGGGCATTCGATCACAATGCCGAGCGCCGATTCATTCACGAGGGAGCGGACTGGGTACCTTTGACCTAGGCACGAGCCGACTGGCGGCGATGTGACGCTCCTAAGCACCGACTCGCGGCGAGAGTGAACACGAGTGGTGATCCTCTCAAGGATGAGGCGTGCCGCGCATATGGGGGGACATGCTGCGAATGGTCAACAAGGCGGCGCGGACGATGGCTAGGCTGCCTGCTTGCGTGCCGCAACGGGAGCGTCCATGGTGTCCCACCGTCCGCAGACTGAGCGCATACGGCACACTCCACTGGCTGAACGAAGGGTAGAACCGTGGGTCTTTTCAGCAAGAAGTCGACTGATAACGACGAGGATTGGACGACTGAATGCCGGAACTGCGGCGGCACGGCTATCAACTCGAACTTCTGTGGCGAGGCATGTAGAACTGAGCACTGGGAAGAGCAGCAGCGGTCCAGTTCCGGTCGGTTGTACAACACCAACCCCAACTGTCCCGCTTGCGGGGGCTCTGGGTCATGCCAACTCTGCGAAGATGACGACTAGAAGGCTAGACGAAGGTCCAGCGCCGGGTCGGTGAACGCCTGGGCGTGCTGGCCCCCGAGCCGCCGCGCTGGGCAAGGGCCTCGGCGGGGCGCATGGCCTATGTCAAATAGCGCCGCGGAGCTCGGTGTGGGGTGTCGGGCGCTGGCTGCGAAATGACGCAATCATTGTGGCGGAAGCCTTGATGGTGACCGCGCTGGCGCCTTGGTCTTTCTAGTAGGTCGGGCTGAGCGGCTACCTGCGCTAATCCCACTTTTGCTTTGAGCCATGGATCACTGCCTGATGGCCGCCATTGCGTCCTAGCCGTCAGCTCCCCGGGGTGAATTGTCTAATCGGCTAGGCGGGAAGGGCCGTGGGGCTAGTCCTTCTTCGGAGTTGTTGCGAGGAAACCGCGGCGGCCCTCGTTGCTGTCTGTAAATTCGATGTCGATCGTTTCGGCGGCAAGTTCCTCGGGCGGGTCCGTGTTTTCCATGATGATGACCTGAACGTTCTCGGTCCGCTGCACGCTTCGGAAGAACCGCGCGACAAACGAGTCGTCGAGCCGCTGGGCCGACTCATCGTCGGCTTCGCGGGTCTCGCCCTTCTTCGGTGGCTTGTACGTGACTAGCGGTGAGTCCAGCACCACGAAACCGGGATGGGGGAGGTCGTGGGCTTGACAGACGTCGGCAAGCGCGAGGGTGAACGCTGCGTGAAGGATCGCTCGAACTCCCTTGCCATGCGAGGCCCGCAGCTGCTCGTCGTCGACGATGTCGAACTCGTTTCGGTCGAAGCGGACGCTGTCAGCTCCAGGGAAGCCCCAGGCGCGGAGTCTGTCCTGGATGGCGGTCGAGAAGCGCCCGGCGGCCACGAGCGGGAGCGGGTCCACCGGTTCGGCCCGCTTCGGCTTCGCTTCTTCGTCAATCTGGGCGCGCATCAGCTCCAGGTCGGTAATTTGTCGGTGTACCGCGATGGCGGACTCGACCGAGGACCGGGTTCGCAGGAGTTCGTCGAACCCGTTCTTGCGCGGTCGAAGCTCCTCGTCAGCAATACTTAAGGCGGTCTCGCTCGCGCTAATTGAGTCGACGAGGTCCCGGTCCCGGGTGCGGAGCCTCCCAGCTTCAGTCCGCAGGTCCTCGATGGCCTGCTGGAGGTCGCCGCGAAGGGCCTCAGTCTTGGCGCGTTCGCTGGCTACGACGACCGCCAGCGCGGTGGTGTCGGTGCCGTACTCCAGGTTCGAGTGCTGGTGCGCGGACTCGGCGCCGCAGAATGGGCACGCCTCCGGTGAGAAGTACCCGAGCAGGTTCCCGGCCTCGGAGACCATCTCGAGGCGGGCGAGGTCGGAGTCGTACTGCTGGGTGAGCAGGTCGAACCGCGCGCTCAACGCGCCTATATCCCGGGCGCGCCCTTGGACTTCGGTACGTGCGGCCCGGAGACCTGCGAGGCGCTGTGCTGCGGTCACACGCGCACGTGTGGCCGCGTCGATGTCGTCGCCGGCCGCGCGGATTGTCGCGGTCAGGCTCGCAAGCTGGGTGTGGAGCTGCCCGACGTCCGCCGACTTCTCAATCTTCACCCGTGCTTCGGCGAGGAGCTGGTCAACGACCTCGCCTTTCGCTCGGCCGATTGTTCGGCGCTCGGATGGGGCGATGACCTCCTCCAGTGCCGAGTCGTCCTCGCCGAGGAGAAGGAGCTTGAGGGCGGAGACCTCGGTGGTCCGCTCTGTGTGCTGGCCGGTGAGAGGCGGCGCTGTGCGCGCCTGCATGCGCGTCTCGCCGATAACGGTGAGGTGAGCGAGATGCCGCAGCGTGAACGAGACCTTCTTGTTGCTGGCGTTCTTCCGGAGCTGACGTCCGTTCAGGTCGATGGCGTCAAGGATGTAGTTAGACAGGCCTCCGTCGTTGCGAGGGTCGTGGGCGGCGCCGAGGCTGGCGCCCTTTTGGTCTGCAGGTACGGAGAAGTGGGTGCCGGTGTAGACGGTGTACCCGCCGCCGGAGACCTGCCGCGTGATCGTGACGAAATGCTCGTCGGGGAACTTGAGGCCCATGAGCACGGTTGCGTACCCGGTCAACTGGGGAATTTCGCGGAGGTTCTGTGCCCCGAGCATGAAGTCGATGGAGTCCGCGATGAACGACTTGCCAGTGTCCGAAGGCCCCCGGACGATGGTCACGCTCGGCCCGAACTCGACGCTCGCGTCGGGCCGGCCGTGTCCGACGAACGCCAGATGGGTGATGGAGATGCGGTCGCTCACAGGTCATCCCTCGTGCTTTCGTCCGCGTCGAACTCCTCGACCCACGCGTCGAAGATGCTCCGGAACCGGGTGCGCAGTTCCTCCTCGGACAGGTCGCCAAACTCGGAGATGACCCAGGTGGCGCGTTCGTGAAGCCGGGTCGCGTAGGCAGACTCCAGCTGGTTTAGGAAGTACAGCGAGGAGTCGTCGGCCAGGTAGGTCAGGCCTTCCGCGGTGGCGAAGGCTTCAGCCAGCCCCGCGCTAAGAAGCACTCGGATGCCCCGGTCAACGGACGTCCGTTTGGTCGTCAACTGCCCGATGCGCGTCGGCAGCGGCGGGTGCAGGCTCTCGGGCCCGTCGACGTCTGCTGTGTTGAGCACCAGGTGGTCGAGCATGACGAGCTGACCCAGGTCGAGTGCGCGTGGGTAGGACTCAACGAGCACGGCTAGTACCCGGACGCCGACCTCGACGGGGGAGTTGAAAGGGCTGATCACGGTGCTTCGACCCAGGTTAGGCGCTCATCGTTGACGAGCTGGTGGCAGACGCCCTTCCGGTCGTCCAGGTCCGCACGCTCGATGAGCCGATGGTTGTTCAGGTCGATGCTCGCCGACGCCTGGAGGACCGCCTGCGCGCGGGTGTACCCGTCCGCGTGGTCGGACTCGGCTAGCTCGACCACGCCCGCGTGTACATCCGCCTGAAGCGCCTCGAACGTCCCGTCGGGCGTCGACTCGCGTGCGTACACCCGCAACGACTCGGCCCGGAAGAACGCTTGCCGCTGCCTTTTGAAGTGCTGGCCCCGGGTGGGATGAGAGGCGACGTTGTCGCGGTCAAGGTCGTCGGCGGGGTGCCTTTCCCGGTACGCCGCCACCAGCTGGTCCACGTACCGCTTCTCATCCCCGGTATACGCGCCAGGCACCGCTTCGATTTCACGGCGTTCGGGGAGCGGCGAGTTGAAACGAAGTGAGTAGTACCTGGTGTCGGCATGCATCGAGATGACATGGCGTCCCTGAAGAGCGTCAAACATCCCGAAGTTCGTCGCGGCGACGAGGGCATCCACTGCTATGCGCTCGACGGCGTTCATCGCTGGGGCCGGCGCGTGCGTCGCCAACCAACCGATGAACTCCTCCTTGGCCTTGGTGGGCTGGCTGAGCATCTTGTTGAGCTTCAGGCCGGCTCCCTTGGGGGCCACGAACAGGTACGCGTCCGGCATGACGCAATCCCCGGCCACGGTCGCGCGAAAGATCTTCAAGATCTCCGGCCACGCGTCGGACGGCTGCAACGGGGAGGCGTACTGCTTGCACTGGTAGCAATCCCAGGGACCTTCGAGACCGTGGGCGCTCTTGAAGCCGGCCACGTCGATGCCGAGGTCGCCGGGTCCACCCATCCGCTTGACGAGAAGGTACCCATGTGTGGACTGGATGCCCTCCACCAGTTCGTCGACGAACTCTTCCCACTGGTCCCCGGAGTAGTGGGAGATGACCTGCGCTGGGCTGAGTCCGGGTGCCTCCGGGTCAACCACGACGCTCGCCTTCCAGATGGGCCGGTGTGCCCGACCACGACGCCGCGAGCCTGGCGGCGCTGTGCAGGGTCCCGAACATGCTGATGACGGTACAGGCCATTCTTCGCTAAAGGGGTAGTTGGGATCTGCGCCCACCAATGTCCTGCCTGAATCAGCATCCGGCAGAGGGAACGACGTGCGTAGCCAAGAGCCGAGACCACGTGACGACGGGCGGTCGCGGACGACTAAAGGGATATGACATGTCGGTTCGTCCCGGTCGTGATCCAGGCATATCCGCGTGGCTGGATATCGTCGGCGAATTGGTCGAACGGTCGGCGTGCGCGTCAATCTGGGCGGGATGGGCGCCCTCCGCGAGTGTGATGGTCGCTGGGGCTTCCGTACGGCAAATGCGGTGCGATGTCGCCCGGCCACCTCAGTTCACAGGTCTGCAGTGCAGACCACGTCGGCCGTCAGCGGTTTCTGCCGGATCGTGGGTGGGAGTGCTCGCGCGACCTGCGTGGCGGCTGCTTGGGCTTCCCAAAGAGCGCGTGGAAGGCCCGAAACGTCGCAGATCGTGGCGGTGACCATGCGTCCGGCGAGGGTGGCAGTCAGGCGTCCGGCGTCCGCGGTCGCGTGTCGCGCGTGGACGAAGAGAGCGTTGGAGTCGAGTAGACGGCTGGCCCATGGCGTGGCGGTGGGTGTCACACTCGCCAGGACGCTCGCGCCGCGCATCAGAGATTGGTACGTGGCTTCGGCGTCTAGAGAGGATTGATGAGCCGGCCCGGTGATGGACGCCAGGCTCGAGTAGAGGTGGCGTGACGCGTCGACGTAGTCATGCGAGGGCGGCGCGCCTGTGGTGGTCTGCGACCATGCCTCGGCCGCACCCTGGAGGGCCAGGGCTGACCGTCGGAGGTGTTCACGAAGGTCTGACGTGGCAGACGTCGGCGTCGTGGCCCTCAGGACGGCGTCCAGCGCGGCGTAGAGATGGACGCCCTGCCTGTTGATGTCTCTGAGTACTTCGACGCTGGGGACGCGAGCACGGAGTTCCGCGCGGGCAGCCTGTGCCCACTGGTGGATCGCGAGATCGAGCTCCTCCGCGTCGGTGAGGAGCACGCGGGCGTGGGAGGGGGCCGCGACGTTCTGCAGCCCCCTCAAGGGTGCGCCGTTCGGCAGCCGCTGGACCAGGGGCGACGCGTACCGCGCGATAGCTAGGGGCCGGTCGGCGATGGCAGGGTCGCACATGCTCAGGACTTGGGTTGCAGCAATGCTGGCAACATCGAGGCACTCCTTCGCGATCGTCGCCGCCGACGCCGCCTGCAGCTCAGGAACGGCGGGGTCCGTCCTGTTGAGGACGAGGAGGTCGGTGAGGGCGCCGAACGTACACGCGAGTCGCGCGAGTGGGTGGTCGTCGTCGCTCGGTGGGGGGTGGACGGGCCCGTTGAGCGTGAGCTCGCTTCTAGGGATGCGGTAGCCGGTGTCCGTGGGGGCTGCCAGCAGCGCGCCGGCCCGGATGCTCTTCCTCGCTGCGGCTTCGCTGGTCCCCAGGAACCGCGCGGCCTCGCGTGGCGTGTAGTCGGGTTGGTCGCCTACGGGTTGGAGCGGCTGGGGATAGTCGCGGAACGCCTTGTGCAGCGCGACGGTGTGGGCGTCGGCGGGTGGCCATCCGACGCGTGCGCTCACGAGCTCGTGCAGCAGCCTGTAGATGCTCTGGTCGAACGATTCCCACTGCGGCCTGGAGACGGGTTGACGGGATCGTTCGAGGTCGGTGAGTGTGAGACGGGCTCTGGCGAGCAGGTCAGTGGCGGTCGTCGTCATCAGGGACGCGCCTTGACGGTGCTGTGCGGTCGCGCGTCGAGGTCTCGCGCGTTCTCTGCGAGGTCGAGGACGTGGGCGCGCCAGAACGCGAGGTCGCTGGGCGACTCTTCGGCAGTCAGCTGGTCAAGCGCCTCGCCGGCTGACGTCAGGTGGGCGTGCAGGTCCCGCAGGGGAACGTTCGCGGTCGGTGGCATGGGGTCGAGGCCCGAGGCGATGAGCCGGATCGTCCCGGCGATGGCTGACCACGGGTCGAGCGGGTTCCCCTGAGCGCGGTCCGCGGCGAGGTCGGAGGCCGCTTGCAGCTCGGCGGCGGCGGTCTCGAGGAGTGTCATGGATGGCATGCGGTTCGACGCTCCCGGTTCAGATCAGGGATGGGGTGGCGGGGATAAGTGGCGTAGCCCGGGTAGTTGCTGGCGGCTGGCGCATCGCGTCCTCGAGGGCTTTGGCGTAGGCGTCGCGCGGGTTCCAGCCGTGGCGGGTCATCTCTGACGTCGAGTCGCGCAGGAGCTGAGCGCGCTCGGTCGGTGTTAGCTGAGCAGCGAGCGCAGCGATCGTGTCCACGGCATCCCGGATGGGGTCGTCGACGCGCTCGAGCAGCAGCTGGATCAGCTGTCGCCCAGGGACGACCGTGCTGGGGACTTCCGGATCGTGCGCGTTGCTGGGGCGAGCGAAGAGGTCGCCCAGTCCGTTCGGGCCTCGGGCGGCCAGCCAGTCGGCAGGATCGGACCCTGACGGCAGGCGGCTGATCAGCACGGGCGCGCGCCGCTCGATGCAGGCGGCGTCGAGCCAACGAGTCGTGCCTTGCTGCCCGGCCGGGTCTCCGTCGAAAGCGATCCTCGGCGGCCTGTGGGTCATCGCCAGGACCTGGTCCACGTGGGTGGGCGACACCGCGACTCCGTTCGTGGAGCAGACCGCGACGCGCGACGAGGTCTCGACGGCCGCGGCAGCGGCGGCCACGGCCAGGGCGTCGAGCGCTCCTTCGACGACGAGGACCTGGGCGTCGGGGGAGAGCGGGTGGTGGGTCGGTCGGTAGAGGACCTGGGACTTGTCGAACACGGGCGTGTGCGTCGGGTTGCGGTACTTGGGGGCGGCGGGGTGGCCACTGATGTCCCGTCCGATGAAGCCGCGGATCTGGTTCCGTTCATTGGTGATCGGGATGATGACTCGGTTGCGGTAGGTGTCGATGAGGCGCCCCCCTCGGGTGCGCATGGCGAGGTCCATGCCGAGGAGCTCGTCGTCGTCGACGCCCCGTGAGCGGAGGTGATCTGTCAGTGATGACCAGCCGTGCGCGGCATGGCCGACGAAGATCTCTCCCGGGAACGTGCGGGTGAGCGGTTCGATGTCGATGCCGCGGCGGTGCTGCAGGTAGTGCGTGGCGAAGCTTGCGCCCACGGGGGTGGCGAAGTGTTCCCAGGCCAGCTGGTTGATCTCGAACGCGCGGCTAGGGGGGATGTCGGCAATGGCCGGTTCGGGGACGGCTCGGAGGTGGGGTCGAGGTCGGACTACGGACAGCGAACGCTCCCGGTACCGGTCCCCGTCGAGCTCGGCCACGGCTTCGAGGAAGCCCAGGTTGCGGGTGCGGCGGACGAAGTCGATGACGTCCCCGCTGGCGCCGCAGCCGAAGCAATGGAAACGGTCCGGAACGCCGTCCACCGAGAACGATGGCGTCGTGTCGTCATGGAAGGGGCAGCAGCCGACGTAGCCGTGCCCGCGCTGGTGCAGCTCGACCCCGGCTGCCGCGACCACGTCCGCGAGTGGGTGCCGGGCGCGGACCTCCTCGACGTCGACGGATCGTCGTTGGACGCTCACAGCTGCGCCTCGACGACGTGAACGGTGTCCCGGTCGGCGGAGTCGAGCGCGGCGCTGTTGCTGGCGACGAGCTGGGCGAAGGACTCGATGGACATGTGGATGTCGGTGTCCGTGGCGTGCGCGAAGGCGCGGTCGACGGCGGCGCGGGAGGCGCTCGGGGAGAGGACGGCATACTCCTGCCACGTCGGGTCGTAGGCGTACAGCAGGCCGTGGCTGGCCGTGTCGCCGTCGAGCCGCAGCGAGATCCGCTGGTTGCTGCGCGGCCCCCAGCGCATGCCGTAGTCGCGGTCGATGCCGCGGATGATGCGGTGCTGGGAGTCGAACGCCTTCGGCCCGACCCACTCGATGGTCGGCTTCGGCTGGGGCGTTGCAACCCCGTGGGCGTATCCCGCCGCGCGAAGGTCCGTGATCTCGCTGGTGCCGGCGTCGAGTGCGGTCGTGATGCGTTCGGCGATGGCGAACGGGTCGTGCCCGACGACCGGGGCCAGGACCTGCCCGATGGCGTGCGCGTACGCGTTGCGCTGACCGAGGCGGTACCAGTAGTCGATCGGGTCGTGCTCCTCGACGTTGCGGCTCGCGTTGCGGGCCAGGGCCAGGAGCTGGTCGACGGTGGCGTCCGACGTGGGCTCGATCGTTGGCTTGGGGTGCGCGTTGGCTGACATTGCGGCCCTCCCGTGCGCGGGGCCCTCCCGCGCGTCTGGAGAGAGGACAGTCCGCGGGGGACACCATGTGACCGTTCAATCGGACTGCGGCGCAGAGACTTTCGTTGCGGGCCACGGCGCGATGAGATCGTCGCGGTGGCCGGCGACCGAGCACTGCGTCTTGGCTACGTGCTGGGAGAGGAAGATCTCCGCGTCGTGGAGGGCGCGGACGAAGTCCATGGCGGCGGTGGGGGAGGCGGTGTCGGCGTAGTCGGCTCGCTCGTGGTCGCGGAGCGCGGAGAGGATCTCCACGAGCGCGCCGTGTTGCGCCCAGCACGGAGGGATGATGCGTGGCTCGACAGCGAAGCGGCGCACCAGGTGACGCACCCACTCGTCGAGCTCCTGCATGCGGTCACGGGTTTCGTGCTCGGTGAGGGAGGGCCAGTGCACGGGTCCGCGGAGCTGGCCGAAGGTCCGCTCGAACGGATCCTCACCGAAGTCCAGCGCTTCGTCGGTCGTCACGGAGCAGGACTTTGCGGGCGGGTGGGGTTGTCGTCGGCGCGGGCGTCAGGGGCTTGCCGCAGGGAGGCGATGATCGCAGCCGTTGCCGTCCTGCGGTCTGAGCGCCTCCACGTTGGGTGCGCGTCGATGAGGGCATGCAGCCTCTGGTGGTCCCGACGGCATAGGGGCACCAGGTCCTCGACTGGCTCGATGCCCAGACGCGCGTAGGTGGCGTGGTGCAGGTGCCCGGCTTTGAGGGTCCAGCGTCGACCGCACACCAGGCACGCAGGCTCCACGCCGGCGGCGGTCAGCCAAGCGGCATACCACTGCTTGCGCTTGTCGCTCCACGTGCGCGAGTTGAGGTACGCGTCGTAGGCAGCCCGGCGGGGCCGCCGGGTCCGTCGGGTCCGTCGGGCGGTGGGGTCAGGGACGGACGAGGCTCGCATCGCGAATCCTCTGCTCGAGGTCCGTGCGCGCAGCAGTGAGGCTCTTCGCATCCTGGCGCTTGGTCCAGGGGCTCATGGTCAGCGCGATGGGTGGTGCCGAGCGCATGAGGAGCACGGCCGACCCGAAGGGGAGGGTGCGCAGCTCGGCCGGCGTCAGTATCGGCACCTCGCTCGTGGAGGTCGACGTCGAGTGGCGGCCGTCGTGGCCGGTGCTGCGGCTCGTGACGTCCTTGGGTCGGGTGCCGATGAGCTTGGACAGGTCGTCGAGGTCGCGTGCGTTGGACCCGCCGCCGAGGATGAGCTTGACGATGGCGGCGTCCCAGATGGCCGACGCTGCGTGTTCGCCCCACACGGCTCGGGCTTGCGCCAGGGACTGGAGGACGACGGTCGTGGCGATGCCGGAGCCGCCTCCGTCGGACATGAGCGAGGCGAGCGAGGGGAGTGGGTAGTTCGCCGCCTCGTCGAGGATCATCGACAGGGGAGGGTCGAGGCGTGAGCCGGGGGAGCCGGCGGCCTTGCGCCGGGCGACCTCGAGCACGTCCTCGAGGAACGCGCCGACCAGGCCGGCTGTGGCGGCGGCGCCGGTCGAGGTGCCGAGCAGGTAAACGGTGCCGTTGTTTGCCAGGACGTTTGCTGGGTCGAACTGCTCGCCCTCGGCAGGGGAGACGGCCTGCAGGACGCGAGGGTCGGCGAGCGCGGCGAAGGCGATGGAGACCATGGCCCAGACGGAGTCGCGCTGCCTGGGGTCGGCGCTGATGATGGAGTCGAGCCCTTGGTGCCACGCCTGCGCCGCGTGTGGGCTCGTGCTGAGGATCATGACCGCTTCGCGGGCATGGACCGCGGACAGCGACCACCGGTAGAGTTCCGCCGCGTCGCACCGGCCAAGCGCAGCGGCGTGAAGAAGTGCGCGCACCGCCTGCTCGGCAGAGGACTGCCAGAAGTTCGCGTCGGTGGTGCCGGCCGCCGCGCCCTTGGTGAGCGCCTTGGCGCGGATCATCGCGACGTGCGGGTCCTCACAGCCGCGGATGGGTGACCATCGAGCTGTCGAAGGAACCCCGGGTGCGAGGCCTTGCGGATCGAAGACGGCCACTGGGCCAGCAGATTGCCGGGCGCGCAGTGTCGCAGTGATGTTGTCAGGACGGGTGCTCGTCGTCACCACCGCCCCGGGCGCGTCGAGGATGGCCGGGATGACGAGATGCACCCCCTTGCCGGAGCGAGGCGGCCCCAACACGACGGTGGAGTCCTCGACCGTGACGAAGCACGTGATGCCAGTGCTGAGCCCGACCGCATGCGCGACGTCATGGACTGATGCCGCGCTTGTCGAGGGCCGCAGTGTCTGGATGCGACCTTTGAGCCGGCCTGCTCCCGCGGCACGAGCGATGTCCGAGCGGGTCGCCATACCGGTGCGGTGGTGCCACGCCACCCGCTGAGTTCGTGCCCGGCAGCCGCGATGGATGACGTAGGTCGCGCCTCCAACAGACAAACCGAGTGCGAACGCCAGACACCAGAACTCAGGCGTGGAACCACCGCTATTGCCCCACGCGGCGGCTGGCTGATCAGGGTGCAGCAGAACAGATATGACTCGACCGCCGGAGAACTTCGGAGCCGGGCTGCTGTGGATCCACGCTTGCAAGCTGGCGGCCAGCCACAGCAGCCCGCTCACACCAAGAGCCGTCGCCAGGGCGCCGAGCGCAGCGGAGTCGCTCGCCGGCAAGGGCCGTGATGCGTCGGTCATGAATCGCGTAGAGGCCGCCGGGGGCACGATCGAAGGTGCGCCCTCGGCTGACGTCGTCGGCGAGCCGCTGTGGCGCGGTTACACGCCTGTTGTCAGCCCGGGCGACTGACACCGTCGCTGTCACGGATAGGACTTGGAAGGGCGGCCTGTTGGCGTCATACGAATTGCGGCCGGGCGCCGGGCGGCATAGGGCAGGCTGGATGACATGCCTGTCGTGTCGCTGCGTTCACCGGTGGCGTTGGCTCGCCCCGTCGATGACCTCACACCGCAGGGTGCTCAGAATCTGGTGTGGGAACCGAAGTGGGACGGCTATCGCGCGTTGGTAGGGGCAGGTCGCATCTATAGCCGCAACGGCACCAACCTCACGCCTCTGTTCCCGGACCTCGCGCCAGTCCTGGCCGCGCGACTGCCCCAGGACCTGGTCCTGGACGGAGAGGTGATCGCGTGGGACCCGGTTGCCGGTCGCCTGGACTTCGAGGGGCTCCAGGCTCGGATGACAGCCGGTCGGCGGATCCGCGCCGTCGCTGCCCGTCGGCCGGCGCAGCTGGTTGCCTTCGACGTCCTCGCTGCCGGCGGAGAGGACCTGCGCGGCCGACCGTTGCAGGAGCGGCGTGCTGTGCTCGAACATGCGCTGGGCGCCATTGCCTCGCCCATCGTGCTGTGCCAGCAGACAGACGACCTGCTCCTAGCACGTGAATGGTTCCGCACACTTTCTGCTGGTGGCATTGAAGGTCTCGTCATCAAGGAGGCCCACAGCGCCTATCCAACTGCGCCGGGTCAACGAGTGTGGTGGAAGGTCAAGGCCAGGCGGACGCTTGACATGCTCGCGATCGGGTTCACCGGCGACGTGGCGTCGCCCACGGGATTGGTACTGGCCTTCCCTGGTGTCGCCGACGACGACGGCCAGCCGGCCACGGCCGGGTCGACGACCACGCTGTCCAAGACCGTCGGCAGATCCCTCTCGCCCTTGTTGCACCCCACTGGGGAGACGTTCCAGCGCACCTTCGCTTGGGGCTCAGCCGGACCCACAACGGTGACGATCGTCGAGCCATTCGTCGTCGAGGTAGAGGCCGACGCGTCCGCCGCCGCGGGCGTGCTCCGGCACGCGGTGCGACTCCACCGAGCCAGACCAGACGTTGATCCCGCAGAAGCGCTGTGACCGGGCAAGCAAGCCAAACTTCATGAGCCGCCCTGGGGCGGCAGGGTGTTAGCCGTAAACGCCAAGACGGGGGCGAGCGTAGGACCTTCAACGCGGCAAATCCGGACGTTGGCGGGGCGTCTACGAGAGCGCGTGGACCAGCCAGCGATTGCGCTGCGTCAAAAGGCGGGTCATGTAGCTGGTCAGGATCGCTGCGTCGAGCAGGCGGCCGATAGGGTCGGCCAGTGATGTGAACTCGACCGTGTCAGTCATCAGCGTCGTCTCCTCGCGCTGCTCGAAGACGTGTTCATGCCACCAATGTGCGAACGGTCCAGATACCTGCTCATCGACGAAGCGGTTGGGAGCGACGAGATCGGTGATCCGAGACGTCATGGTGAACGGGAGGCCGAAGTGTCGGGCTCGCCATGTGACGGTGTCGCCAAGCTCCATCACGCCTGAGCGGACGCCACCGACGACGCGCTCGCCAGATCGGGACATGGATGCGGTGTGGGCATCGACAGAAAGGCTCAGCTCGAAGCACCGTTGAGCCGATGCGGGGACGCTTGTTGCCAACACGATTCGCGGCACCCGCCAACCGTATCGGCTGCACGTCGCCCGGACTTCGGCAGAAGCGATCAGCGGCAAATCCGGTAAACGCTTCACGTTGCTGTGCAGACGTTCACCTCCTGTGCTGCCGTCGCCGGCAGGTACAGAGGTTCGCAAGACCTGGGCGGGTGGGGGCTAGCTGTGCTGACCGGACAGCTAGGCAAGGAACGCCCGCAACGCCGCGAGAACGTCGTCGCGGCGGTCGATGAACAGGTAGTGGCTGGCCTGGAGCTCGATGACGTGAGCATGTGCGGTCTCGGCTGCGAAGCGGTCACGACAGGCGGCCCGCCACGTCGCCTCGGGGCCCTCTCGCTCGTCCCCGCGGGAGTAGATGGCCAGGGCCGGTGCGCTGATGTC
>NZ_KB911823.1:0-994 GCF_000383675.1 Terracoccus sp. 273MFTsu3.1
TAGGCCGGATGTGGAAGCACAGCAATGTGTGGAGCTGACCGGTACTAATAAGCCGATAACTTGACTTACAAAGATGCTCCGCGTCCACTGTGCAGTTCCCGAGATACAAACGGGAACACCACCCACTGATTTGATATCTCCATAGAGTTTCGGCTGTCATAGCGAAGGGGAAACGCCCGGCTCCATTCCGAACCCGGAAGCTAAGCCCTTCAGCGCCGATGGTACTGCACTGGTGACGGTGTGGGAGAGTAGGACGCAGCCGGACACACTTTGTCAGAGCGCCCCAGACGGAACTTCATTGATCCGACTGGGGCGCTCTTTCTTTTTGTGCTCGACGACACCAGAGGTGGCGCCGACCGCGGTCGGCGCGGAAGGATGACGAACATGAGTGACCAGGACGGCAACGACAGCCGAGGCGACCGACGCGACCGCGAAGGCGGCGAGCGAGGTCCCGCACGAGGCAGTGGCGCCGGCCGGAGCTCGGGGGCTCCCCGGTCGGGCGCACCCCGTTCGTCGGGACCGCGTCGAGACGACCGCGGGAGCTACCGCTCCGATGACCGTCGTTCCGGCGGCGGCAGCAGCGGCAGTGACCGTGGGGGCTACCGCTCCGATGACCGTCGTTCCGGCGGCGGCAGCAGCGACCGTGGGGGCTACCGCTCCGATGACCGTCGTTCCGGCGGCGGCAGCAGCGACCGTGGGGGCGACCGGTCGGACGACCGTCGTTCCGGCGGCGGCAGCAGCGACCGTGGGGGCTACCGGTCGGACGACCGTCGTTCCGGCGGCAGCGGCAGCAGCGACCGTGGGGGCTACCGCTCCGATGACCGTCGTTCCGGCGGCAGCGGCGGCGGCAGCGACCGTGGCGGCTACCGCTCCGATGACCGTCGTTCCGGCGGCAGCAGCAGCGACCGTGGCGGCTACCGCCCGTCCAGCGGCGGCGGCAGCGACCGTGGCGGCTACCGCTCCGATGACCGTCGTTCCAGTGGCAGCAGCAGCG
>NZ_KB911823.1:1094-479304 GCF_000383675.1 Terracoccus sp. 273MFTsu3.1
CCGTGGCGGCTACCGCTCCGATGACCGTCGTTCCAGTGGCAGCAGCAGCGACCGTGGCGGCTACCGGTCGGACGACCGTCGTTCCGGCGGCAGCAGCAGCGACCGCGGTCCTCGACGTTTCGACGACCGCCCTCGTGGCGGGTCGGGTCGTCCCCAGGACGACGACCGTCGTGGTGGTGCTCGACTGACCCCGAAGTCCCCGAGGAAGCCCGAGCCCGCCATCCGCGAGGGTGTCACCGGCCACGAGGTCGACCGGGGCGTCAAGAACCAGCTCCGCACGCTCTCCAAGGAGAACGCCGAGGGCGTCGCGCAGCACCTCGTCATGGTCGCCGAGCTGCTGGACGTCGAGCCCGAGGCAGCCCTGGCCCACGCCGAGACCGCTGTGCGCCGCGCGGGGCGCGTCCCGGCGGCCCGTGAGTCCCTCGGTCTCGTCGCGTACCGCCTGGGCGACTGGGCGCGGGCCCTGGGGGAGTTCCGCACGGTTCGCCGGCTCTCGGGTTCGAGTCACCTCCTCCCGCTCATGGTCGACTGCGAACGTGCCCTCGGACGCCACGACAAGGCCCTCGAGCTCGCCCAGTCCGACGAGGCCGCCAACCTGGCGATCGACGACCGCGTCGAGCTGGCGATCGTGGTCTCCGGGATTCGCCGCGACCTCGGTCAGCTCGACGCCGCGGTCGCCGGTCTCAGCGACCTGGTCAAGCGGATCAACCCGAATCGCCCGTCTGCGGCGCGACTCTTCTATGCCTACGCGGACGCGAAGCTTGCCGCCGGTGACCTCGAGGTCGCACGTGACTGGTTCGCCCGGGCGGCGGATGCCGACCACGAGCTGACCACCGATGCGGCGGAGCGGCTCGAGGAGCTCGACGGTGTCGACGTCACCGACCTGCTCGGCGACGAGGACGATGACAGTCCCGAGTTCGTCGACACGGACGCCGAAGCGGACGACGACGAGAACGACGACGAGAACGACGACGAGAACGACGAGCGCTGAGCGCCTCACCCGGAACGGGCCTGACCTCCACGGTCGGGCCCGTTCTGCGTTCCGGACGGACAGGTCTCGCGGACGACACCCGCCGTAGGGTCGGGCCCAGGAGGACGCATGGACACGGAGACATCGACGCAACCGCTCATCGCCGGCTACGACGGGGTGGTGTGTGACCTCGACGGTGTCGTCTACCGCGGACCGGATGCCGTCCCGGGTGCCCCGAAAGCGCTGCAGGACATCGTGGCTCGGGGCGTGCGGGTCGTCTACGCGACGAACAACGCGTCCCGCGTCCCGACCGAGGTGGCCACCCAGATCGCCGACCTCGGTGCGCCCGCGACGGCATCCGACGTCGTGTCGAGCGCGCAGGCAGGGGCCGCCCGGCTCGCCGCCGACCTCCCACCCGGAGCTGCCGTCCTCGCACTGGGTGGCGAGGGCGTCGTCGAGGCGCTGCGGGACGCAGGCCTCGTGCCCGTGGCCGCCGCCCGTCACCAGCCCGGTCCCGGAGCCGACGAGGTGGCGGCCGTGCTCCAGGGCTTCGGCAAGGAGCTGCGCGTGCGCGACTTCGAGAGGGCGGCCCGTCTCCTCTCCTCCGGTCTTCCGTGGGTCGCCACGAACGACGACGCGACGCTGCCGCTGCCGTGGGGGCAGTCCCCGGGGAACGGCGCCTACATCGAGCTGCTCGTCGCCGTGGTCGGGCGACGCCCGGACGTCGTCGGGAAGCCGCACCCGCCGCTCTACCGGCTCGCCCTCGACCGCCTCGGCACCGTCGCTGCCAGGACGCTCGCGGTCGGCGACCGGATCGGCACCGACATCGTCGGCGCCGAGGCCACCGGCCTCGACTCGGCCTGGGTCCTCACCGGCGTCGACCGGCCCTCCGACCTCGTGGCGAGCGAGTCGTCGCCCACCTACGTCGTCGTCTCCCTCGCCGACCTCCTGACGCCGTATGCCGCCCCGGTGGCCGACGCCGGTGGCTGGCGCTGCGGCGCCGCCCGGGTGGAGCTCGACGCCGACCATCTCGTCGTCGAGCACGGGAGCGCAGACCCCGTCGAGGTCGTGCGAGCGGGCCTGGCGGCCCTGCTGGCGTCGCGCGACGAGGGAGCGCCTTCCGAGCACCTGCGTCGGGCGGCGGCGACGCTCGACCGCCTGTTCGACGACTCACCGACCCCGACCCGGTAGCGTGACCGCAGCGGACCAACCACTCGGCACGGAGGCAGCACATGTTCGGCGACAGCGACCCCCGACGCGACGATCTCGGGTCCGGCGAACCGCTCGAGGTCGCCGAGGAGCTCGACCCGATGGACTCGGACACCGGCGCGAGCGACGACGCCGTCGACGAGTGGGACGACTCCGACGACCAGTCCGACGACGTCAGCGATGCGGACGTCTCGGGCGACGACCTCGAGGACGTCGCCGACGAGGACGTCGCCTACGAGGACGATGACGTCAGCAACGACGCGGACGACGCGGACGACGACCACCGGACCGACGACGACCCCGCGACGGCCGAGGTGCCCTACGCTCCGCTGGACGCGACGCCGGACGTGCCCACCCCACCCCTGACGGGTGACCAGGCGGTCGACGAGGCGATGATGCGTCTCGCCGAGTCACAGGCCGGGTCGTTCGCCGAGCGCATCGAGTCGGGCGAGCACGCCCACCGCAGCCTGCAGAGCCGCCTCGGCGGTCTGGGTGGCGCGTGACGCGTCGTCTCGACGTCGAGCTCGTCGCCCGAGGCCTGGCCCGATCGCGCACCCAGGCCCGTGAGCTCGTCACCGCCGGCGTGGTGCTCGTCGACGGTCGCCCGGCCGGCAAGCCCGCCCTGCCCGTCGACGACTCGTCGGCCATCGAGCTGACCCGCGAGCCCGACCGCTGGGTGGGGCGCGCGGCCGTCAAGCTGCTCCACGCCCTCGACACGTGGCCGGTCCCCGTCGACGGCAGGCGGTGCCTGGACGTCGGGGCGAGCACGGGTGGCTTCACCCAGGTGCTCCTCGAGCGCGGTGCCACCCACGTGACGGCCCTCGACGTCGGCCACGGCCAGCTCGTCGCGTCGATCGGTGCCGACCCGCGCGTCCGGGACCTTCCGGGCACCAACATCCGTGACGTCGACGCCGACGCGCTCGGCGGCCCCTTCGACCTCGTCGTGTCCGACCTCAGCTTCATCTCGCTCGCCATCGCCCTGCCCGCGATGCGACCTCTCGTCACCGACGACGGCGACGTCGTCGTCCTGGTCAAGCCGCAGTTCGAGGTGGGGCGCGAGCGGCTCAGCCGTACAGGAGTCGTCACCTCGCCGCACGAGCGCCGCCGGGTGCTGCGCGACGTGGCCCAGGTCGCGGCCGACCTCCACCTGCACCTCCACGGTGCGACGGCCAGCCCCATCGCAGGGGGCGACGGCAACCGGGAGTTCCTCTTCTGGCTCGCCCCGAGACCCGTCCCGGGCGCCTCGGTGACGGCGGTGGATGACATGCTGGAGGCCGTCGACCTCGAAGGAGTCCCGTGACGCGTCGCATCCTGCTCGTGGCCCACCCGAGGCGCCCCGAAGCGCTGACGGTCGCCAAGGGCGTCGTGCAACGCCTGACCCACCTCGGCATCGACGTGTCCCTCCAGGCCGACGAGGCCGAGGCCCTCGACCTCAAGGACAGCTCGCGCGTGCACATCGCGTCCGCCGAGGAGCAGGTCGCGGAGGGGTGCGACCTCGTCGTGGTGCTCGGCGGCGACGGGACCATCCTGCGCGGAGCCGAGTTCGCCCGCAGCGTCGACGTGCCGCTCCTCGGGGTCAACCTCGGCCACGTGGGCTTCCTCGCGGAGGCCGAGCGCGACGACCTCGACGCCACGGTCGAGCACATCGCGAGCAACGACTACGCCGTCGAGGAGCGCATGACGCTCCACGTCGACGCGAAGCTGCACGGCGACCTCATCGCGAGCAGCTGGGCCCTCAACGAGGTCAGCGTCGAGAAGGCCGCCCGCGAGCGGATGCTCGAGGTCACCGTCGAGGTCGACGGTCGCCCGCTGTCGAGCTGGGGCTGCGACGGCGTCATCGTCTCCACGCCGACGGGCTCGACGGCATACGCCTTCTCTGCTGGTGGTCCGGTCGTCTGGCCGCAGGTCGAGGCCATGCTCCTCGTGCCCAGCGCGGCCCACGCGCTCTTCGCCCGGCCGCTCGTGCTGGGCCCCGACACCCACCTGGCCGTCGAGATCAAGGCGGCCACCGAGGGCGCGGGAGTCATGTGGTGCGACGGCCGGCGCCACGTCGACCTCCCCCCGGGCGCCCGCATCGAGGTCCGCCGGGGGCTGCGCCCGCTCCGCCTCGCCCGGCTGACGAGCGCACCGTTCACGGACCGCCTCGTCGCGAAGTTCGACCTCTCGGTCGCCGGGTGGCGCGGCAACGGCGACACCGCCTCGCCCGTGGACGACGTCGACGGCGGTGAGGGTGGCCGGCCCTAAGGTGGACCCGTGTTCAGCCAGATGAGGATCCGGGGTGTCGGTGTCATCGACGACGCCGTCCTCGACCTGAGCCCCGGGCTCAACGTGCTCACCGGTGAGACCGGCGCCGGCAAGACCATGGTCGTGTCGGGGCTCGGCCTGCTGCTCGGCGAGCGCGCCGACTCCGGCCTCGTGCGCACCGGCTCGGCCTCGGCGCTCGTCGAGGGCGTCGTCCAGCTGCCCCTCGACCACCCGGCCCTCGTCCGGGCCGACGAGGCGGGTGCCGACCACGAGGACGGCGAGCTCGTCATCGCCCGCACCATCGCCGCGGCCGGCCGGTCGCGCGCCCACGTCGGCGGTCGCACGGCGCCCGTGTCCGTGCTCGCCGAGCTCGGACAGATGCTTGTGGCCGTGCACGGTCAGGCCGACCAGTGGCGGCTCAAACAGGGCGATGCCCACCGGGTCGTCCTCGACGACTTCGGGGGTGCCGACCTCACGGCGCTCCGCGACCGCGTCGGCGAGCTCTACGACCGCTGGCGTGCGTCGGCCCGCGAGCACGCGCGCCTCGTCTCGGAGGCGCGCGAGCGCGCCCGCGAGATCGACTCGCTGACCGCCTCGCTCGAGGAGATCGAGGCCGTCGACCCCCAGCCGGGCGAGGATGCGGCCCTGCGTGCCGAGGACGAGCGCCTCGCGCACGCCGACACGCTCCGCCTCGCCGCAGCCCAGGCGCTCGCCGATCTCAGCGGCGACGAGTATGCCGCCGAGCCGGCTCCGAACGTCCGTGACCTCATCGGGTCGGCGCGGGCTGCGCTCGGCCCGGCCACGGCGCACGACCAGGCCCTCGCCGGCCTCGACGAGCGCCTGCACGAGGTCGGCACACTGGTGACGGACCTGTCGGCCGACCTCACGGCATACCTCCAGGACGTCGACCTCGACCCGGAGCGGCTCGGCTACGTGCAGGAGCGGCGGGCCGCGCTCGGAGTCCTCACGCGCAAGTACGGCGAGACCGTCGACGAGGTGCTCGAGTGGTCGGGCCGCGGTGCGGCACGCCTCGACGAGCTCGTCACCGCCGACGACCGCGTCGAGCGACTCGGCGCCGAGGTGGCCGAGCTCGAGGCGTCCGTCGTCGCGGCCGCGCTGTCGCTGTCCGAGGCTCGCCGCGCCGCCGGTGACGACTTCGGCACCCGCGTCTCGGAGGAGCTCTCACACCTGGCGATGGGCAAGGCCGTCGTCCACGTCGAGCTGCGCCGACGCACCGACCCCGAGGGTGTGGCCCTGCCCGACGGCGACCGGGTGCGGCTGGCCCGACACGGCATCGACGAGGTCGAGATCCTGCTCGCGGCCAACCCGGGAGCCACGCCGCGCAGCGTCGCCCGCGCCGCCTCGGGCGGTGAGCTCTCCCGCGTCATGCTCGCCCTCGAGGTGGTCGGCTCGCGGAGCGCCTCGGGCGAGGCGGCGAGCGGACCACCGACGTTCGTCTTCGACGAGGTCGACGCCGGCGTCGGCGGTCGGGCGGCCCTCGACGTCGGTGCCCGACTGGCTGCCCTCGCCGAGCACGCCCAGGTCATCGTCGTCACCCACCTCGCCCAGGTGGCCGCGTTCGCCGACCGCCACCTCGTCGTGCACAAGGCCGACGACGGCCGCATCACCTCGAGCAGCGTCACCGTCGTCGACGGTGACGCCCGGCTGCGGGAGCTGTCGCGGATGATGGGCGGCGATCCCGACTCCGAGGCTGGACTGGCCCATGCCGGAGACCTCCTCGAGCAGACGAGCGGTGCCAGGGTGGGCACGCGTCCGACCGCCCGCAGCGGCACACGCGCCTGAGTCCCGACCGCGGCACGGTCCTCCGGTGCGCCCAGCCGTCGGACCTGCGTCCCGAAGGACGTCGAGGGTGTCGTCCGAGCCGCGCGCCACGGCCCGGACCGATGGGGTCGCCGACCCACCGACGTGGCACGATTGAGGCCATCATGGCCCTCTCCATCCGACGACGCTCGCACGCCCGGGACACCGGTCCCGGCGTCGTCGGCACCGCGCGCGTCGACCGGCGCACCAAGGCGCTGACGAAGCGGCTGCAGCCGGGCGACATCGCCGTCATCGACCACGCGGACCTCGACAAGGTGAGCGCGGACGCCCTCGTCACCGTGCGCCCGGCAGCCGTCGTCAACGCGAGCGCCTCGATCAGCGGTCGCTACCCGAACCTCGGACCCCAGATCCTCGTCGAGGCGGGCATCCCCGTGCTCGACGCCGCCGGTCCGGAGGTCATGGCGCTCACGGACGGGCAGACGGTCCGCCTCGACGGCGCCGACCTGTGGTCGGGGGAGACCCGTGTCGCGACGGGCACGCTGCTCGACGTCGAGGCCGTGCAGGCGCAGATGCACGAGGCGCGGGCCGGCCTCGCCGTGCAGATCGAGGCCTTCGCGACGAACACGATGGAGTACATCCGCAAGGAGCGTGACCTGCTCCTCGACGGCATCGGCGTGCCCCCCATCACCACCCAGCTCGACGGCCGGCACTGCCTCATCGTCGTGCGCGGCTACCACTACCGCGAGGACCTCGAGACCCTGCGGCCGTACATCCGCGAGTACCGCCCGATCCTCATCGGGGTCGACGGCGGCGCCGACGCCATCCTCGAGTCCGGCCACCAGCCCGACCTCATCGTCGGCGACATGGACTCCGTCTCCGACAAGGCGCTGCGGTGTGGCGCGGAGATCGTCGTGCACGCCTACCGCGACGGGCGCGCCCCCGGTCTCGCCCGGGTCGAGGCTCTCGGGATCACGCCGGTCGTCTTCCCCGCCGCAGGCACGAGCGAGGACGTCGCGATGCTCCTCGCCGACGACTCCGGAGCCGAGCTCATCGTCGCCGTCGGGACCCACGTCACCCTCGTCGAGTTCCTCGACAAGGGCCGCGACGGGCAGGCGTCGACGTTCCTCACGCGCCTGCGCGTCGGCAGCAAGCTCGTCGACGCCAAAGGTGTGAGCCAGCTCTATCGCGCCCGCATCCCGGGCCGACTGCTCGTGACGATGCTGCTCGCCGGAGTGCTCGCCTTCTTCGCAGCCCTCGCGTCGACACCGGCGGGACAGGCGTGGCTGCAGGTCCTCGCCGCCCGCTGGGACGACCTCTGGACCGCCATCGTTGGGATCTTCACGTGATCGACTTCCGCTACCACCTCGTCTCGATCATCTCGGTGTTCCTCGCCCTCGCGGTGGGCATCGTGCTCGGAGCCGGCCCCCTGCAGGCCAACCTCGGCAACCAGCTGAGCGACCAGGTCTCCGCGCTGCGCACCGAGAAGCAGGCCCTCAACGACAAGCTGACGACGAGCGAGAAGCTCGTCGACGCGTCCGACGAGTACGCGACCGCCGTGCAGCAGCGGGTCGTCAAGGGCCGGCTGTCCGGTCACCGCGCCGTCGTCGTCGTGCTGCCCTCCGCCGACGGCACGATGACGACGAACCTCGAGGGGGTCCTGGCCCAGAGCGGAGCCGGTCTCACCGGCACGGTGACGCTGAGCCCCGACTGGTTCGACCCCACCCAGGCCGCCGACCGGGCGCAGGCGGCGAAGGAGGCCGCCTCGGCCCTCGGGGTCGGGTCCACCGCGACCGGCGACCAGCTGCTCGTGCAGGTGCTCACCGACCTCGTCGTCTCGACGAGCGACACCGGCGCCTCGGCCCAGCGCACCGCCGCCCTCAAGGTGCTCGTCGACGCCAACCTCGTCGACAGCTCGGCGGCCGACCTCGCACCGGCCGACCTCGCGGTCGTCGTGTCCGCGGACTACGCCGGCACCGAGTCCGTCGTCGAGTCCCGCTCCGACGCCATCCGTGCGCTCGTCACGTCCTTCGCGGGCTCGACCCGGTCGACCGTCGTCGCCGGTGGCGAGACGGTTGCGGCGGCGGGCCAGCCCGTGACCTCGAACGCGGTCCAGGCCGTGCGTGAGAAGTCCGAGACGGCCGGGATCGTCTCCACCGTCGACCACGCCCGGGCCGGTGACGGCCCCGCCACCGTGGTCCTCGCGGTCGAGGACGCCCTCGACGAGCGGGTCGGACACTACGGCGTCGCGGCCGGAGCCACCGCCACCGTCCCGCGGGTGCTTCCGTGAGGTCGAGCCGCCGCGCGGACTCGACCGCCGCCGGGTCGCTGGCTGCCCTGCTCGGTTCGGCGGTGGCCTCGTGGGCGGTCCTGCGTCTCGGTCGAGCAGCGCCCCCAGCCCTCCGCACGCCGTGGGAACGCACCAACCACGCAGGCGACCCCGTCACCCTGCTCGAGGGCCCGGCATGGGTCGGCGGTGCCGTGGCCGGCGCCGCTGCCGGTGCCGCCGCAGCAGCGGCCGCCTCGCGCCTGACCGACGGACGGGTCCGCGGGTCGATGCGTTCCGCCGTCGTCGTCGTCGCCGCAGGGGCCCTCGGTGCGCTCGACGACCTCGCCGGGGGCGCGTCGGACAAGGGCCTCAAGGGCCACCTCGGCGCGCTGGCACGAGGCGAGGTCACGACGGGTGCGGTCAAGATCGTGGGTCTCGGCATCACGGGGCTGGTCGGTGCGGCGCTGGCCGACGCGAGCCGCCCCACCCGTCCCGGCCTGCTGACCACGCTCGTCGGCGGGGCCGTCGTCGCCGGGGCCGCCAACGCCGTCAACCTCTTCGACCTGCGCCCCGGGCGGGCGCTCAAGGTCACCGTGACCGCGGGTCTTCCGCTCGTGGGAGGGCTGCCCGCGGCCGCCGCCGTCGGGTCCTCGCTCGGTGTCGTCCGGGACGACCTCCGCGCCACCGCCATGCTCGGCGACACCGGCGCCAACGCCGCCGGGGCGCTCCTCGGTCTCGCGCTCGTCGAGCGCACCGGGCTCGTGGGCCGGGTCGTCGCCCTCACTGGCCTCGCGGCCCTGACGCTCGCCTCGGAGCGCGTCAGCTTCACCCGCGTCATCGAAGCCCACCCCGTTCTGCGGCGCCTCGACGAGTGGGGCCGGGCCGCCCGATGACCGACCGGACCGCAGGCGGCGGACCCGCACGGCGTGGGCTGTTCGCCGCCGCAGGCACCATCGCGGTGATCACTCTCGTCGCCCGGGTGGTCGGCTTCGGACGATGGTTCGTCTTCTCCCACTCCGTCGGGGCGACCTGCGTCGGGAGCGTCTACCAGTCGGTCAACGCGGTCCCCAACGTGCTCTTCGAGATCGCGGCAGGGGGAGTGCTCGCGGCGGTCGCCGTGCCTCTCGTGGCAGGTGCTCTGGCCCGCGGCGACCGGGTCGAGGCCGACCACACGGCCTCCGCGCTGCTGACGTGGGTGGTCGTCGTGCTCGTGCCGCTGGGCGTGGTCGTGGCCCTCGCCGCGGAGCCGATCGCGCGGGGCCTGCTCGGAGCCGGTGACACCTGTCCCGGCGCGGTGGGTCTCGGGGCCGACCTGCTGCGGGTCTTCGCGATCCAGATCCCGCTCTACGGCGTCGGCATCGTGCTCGGCGGCGTGCTCCAGTCGCACCACCGCTTCGTCGCTGCGGCGATCGCCCCGCTCATGTCCAGCCTCGTCGTCATCGCAACCTACGTGACCTACGCGGCCGTCGCCGGCGACCCGGCCGCCCCGATCGCACAGGTCCCGGCGGGGGCGACCACGGTGCTCGCCGTCGGCACGACCCTCGGGGTCGTCGCGCTGTCGCTGCCGCTCCTCGTCCCGGTTCGTCGCGCCGGGGTCCATCTCACGCTGACGACGCGCTTCCCGCACGGCGTCGCCGCCCGCGTCCGACGGCTCGCCGTGGCCGGCCTCCTCGCCGTCGCCGGCCAGCAGCTGGCGACGCTCGTCTTCATCCGCCTCGCCAACGACCGCGGCGGACCCGGGACGCTCAACGTGTACACCTACGTGCAGGCCGTCTCCCTGCTCCCGTATGCCGTCCTCGCCGTCCCGCTCGCCACCGCCGCCTTCCCGACGTTGGCGGGGAGCGCGCAAGCGGGCAGGCCGGAGCCTGAGGCGGGCGCAGCGGCGCCGACCTTGGCGCCGGGGTCCGCGGCTGTGGACGTGCTGCGGCGGACGTGGTTGGCCACCCTCCTGGCCGGTCTGCTGGCCGGCGGCCTGCTCGTGGCCGTCGCCCGACCGGTCGGCGCCTTCTTCGCCCTGCTCGACGCCGGGCGCGCGGACGGCAACGGGGCCGTGGCCCTGTCCGCCATCCCCGACGCCCTCGTGCTCGTGGCCCCGGGCATCGTCGGCCTGTGCGCGATCGGGCTGCTGACGAGAGCGTCGTACGTGCGAGGTCGTGCCCGGGTCGCAGGCGCCGTGGTCGCCGTCGCGTGGCTCGCCACGACCATCGTCCCGCTCGTGGCGCTCGAGGGCTCGTCCGGACCCGCGACGACCGTACGGGCTCTCGCCCTCGGCACCAGCATCGGGCTCGTGGCCGGGGCCGTCGCGCTTGCGGTCCTCGTCGCGCGGAGCTGGGGACGCCCGGCCCTGGCGGTCCCCGCACGCCCCGTCGCAGCCGGGCTGCTGGGCGCCGCGGCCGCCGCGCTCCTCGGCTGGTGGCTCGGCGGCCTCTGGACCGCGGACGGACTCCTCGTCGCCGCTGCGCAGGGCGTCGCCGTGGCGCTCGCGGCCACCGTGACCCTCGTCGTCGTAGTGCTCGTCGTCGACCGCTCGGTCGTCGCCCGGCTGCGGCGCCGGCCACCGACCGCGGCGAACGCGCCCGCTGGTGCGCCGTCCTCCACGACTGCTCCGACGTCCACCGCAGCTTCGACGTCCACCACCGCTTCGACGTCCACGACTGCTCGGTCGTCAGCGCCGATGTCCGCCCCTGCGGGCGAGCAGGATCCGCACCCTGCCGGGCCCCCGGAGACGCGATGAGGGTCCTCATGGTGCTCGGACACGCGGCCGGTGGGGTGGGTGCGCACGTCGACGCCCTCGTGAGGGGAGTGCGCGAGCAGGGGCACGACGTCCAGGTCGTGACGGCGGAGTCGACGGCGCGAGCCTTCGACTGGGCCGACGCGCACCGGCTCTGGCCGGTCCACGGCGGGCTGCGCGCGCCGCGAGGTCTCGTGGACTGGCACCGCATCATGCGCCTCGCTGGCACGGTCGACGTCGTCCACGCGCACGGCCACCAGGCCGCCGTCGTCTGTGCGGTGGCCGTCGCCCGGGCGCGGCCACGCCCGCGCCTCGTGGTCTCGCTCCACAACGACCTCCCGCCGGTCCCTGGCTCGGCCCCTGCCCGGGCCGTGGCGTCCGCCGCCCGGCGGCTGGTCGCGTGGTCCCTGCACCGGGCCGACCTCGTGACGGGTGCGAGCGGCGACCTCGTGGAGCTCGCCGACGCGTTGGGTGCCCGACGCACCGAGCTCGCCCTCGTGCCCTCCGCCGCGGTCGCCGACCTCCTGCGGCGTCCCGGCCTCGAGCCGGCCGACCGCTCCGCCCTGCTGGCCGGAGCCGGCCTGCCGACCGGCGGCCCCGTCGTGCTCACGGTCTCGCGCATCGCGCCCCAGAAGGACCTGCCGACCCTTCTCGAAGCCGCGCGACGCTCCCAAGCGACCGCCACGTGGGTCGTCGTCGGCGACGGCGACGAGCGACTCCGTGCCCGTCTCGTGGAGGAGGCGGACGGCATACGGCTGGGGCAGGAGCCGGGGGCCAAGGTCCGGTTCGTGGGGGCGCGTACCGATGTGTCCGAGTGGCTCCGAGCGGCGGACGTGTTCGTCCTCACGAGCCGCTGGGAGGCCCGGGCGCTCGTCGTGCAGGAGGCCATGGCGGCCGGGCTGCCGGTCGTCGTGACCCGTACCGGCGGTCTGCCCGACCTGGTCGGCGACGCGGGTTCTTTTGTCCCCGTGGGTGACCCGGCCGCCGTGGCAGCCGAGGTGGACCGCCTGCTCGCCGACGCCGAGGCCAGGCTCCGGGAGGGCGCGTCCGGACGGGCCCGGGCCGCCGGTTGGCCCACTCCTGACGACGAGACGCGCCGGTGGATGGAACGCTACGTCACGCAGACCCGCGGAGTGACGTAGACTCAAAGCCCGTGGTGGATACGACGAAGCACATCTTTGTGACCGGGGGCGTCGCCTCCTCTCTCGGCAAGGGGCTGACCGCCTCGAGCCTCGGACGACTTCTCAGATCGCGGGGCCTGCGGGTCACGATGCAGAAGCTCGACCCCTACATCAACGTCGATCCCGGGACGATGAACCCGTTCCAGCACGGCGAGGTCTTCGTGACCGACGACGGGGCGGAGACCGACCTCGACATCGGTCACTACGAGCGCTTCCTCGACGTCAACCTCGTCGGCAGCGCGAACGTGACGACCGGGCAGGTCTACAACAACGTCATCGCCAAGGAGCGCCGCGGCGAGTACCTCGGCGACACCGTCCAGGTCATCCCGCACATCACCAACGAGATCGTCGCCCGGATGCGCGCGCTCGCCACCGGAGGTCCGGACGCCCCGGACGTCATCATCACCGAGATCGGCGGCACGGTCGGCGACATCGAGTCGTTGCCCTTCCTCGAGGCCGCGCGCCAGGTGCGCCACCTCATCGGCCGCGACAACAGCTTCTTCCTGCACGTCTCGCTCGTGCCCTACCTCGCACCGAGCGGCGAGCTGAAGACGAAGCCGACCCAGCACTCGGTCGCCGCCCTGCGCCAGGTCGGCATCCAGCCCGACGGGCTCGTGCTCCGCGCCGACCGCGAGATCCCCGACCCGATCAAGCGCAAGATCTCGCTCATGTGCGACGTCGACGTCACCGCGGTCGCCGCGGCGGTCGACGCCCCGAGCATCTACGACATCCCCAAGGTGCTCCACCGCGAGGGCCTCGACGCCTACGTCATCCGCCGGCTCGGGCTCAACTTCCGCGACGTCGACTGGACCGAGTGGGACGAGCTGCTCGAGCGGGTCCACGACCCGGAGCACGACATCGAGATCGCCCTCGTCGGCAAGTACATCGACCTCCCCGACGCGTACCTCTCCGTCACCGAGGCGCTGCGCGCCGGCGGCTTCCACCACGACGCCAAGGTCAACATCCGCTGGGTGGCCAGCGACGAGTGCCAGACCCCGTCCGGCGCCCAGAAGGCGCTCGGCGGCGTCGACGCCGTCCTCGTGCCCGGTGGGTTCGGGGTGCGCGGCATCGAGGGCAAGCTCGGCGCGCTGACGTGGGCCCGCGAGAAGCAGGTGCCGACCCTCGGCATCTGCCTCGGCCTGCAGTGCATGGTCATCGAGTACGCCCGCAGCGTCCTCGGCAACCAGGACGCGAGCTCGACGGAGTTCGATCCCGAGACCGAGCACCCCGTCATCGCCACGATGGAGGAGCAGAAGGCCTTCGTCGAGGGAGCCGGTGACCTCGGCGGCACGATGCGCCTCGGCCTCTACCCTGCCGCCCTCAAGGAGGGCAGCGTCATCCGTGGGGCCTACGGCGAGGCCGAGGTCAAGGAGCGCCACCGCCACCGCTACGAGGTCAACAACTCCTACCGTGGCGACCTCGAGAAGGCGGGTCTCGTCTTCTCCGGCACCTCGCCCGACGGCACGCTCGTCGAGTTCGTCGAGCTCCCGCGCGAGGTCCACCCCTACTACGTGTCGACGCAGGCGCACCCGGAGTTCCTGTCGCGTCCCAACCGCGCACACCCGCTCTTCGCGGGTCTCGTCGGGGCCGCGCTCGAGCGCCAGCGCAGCGAGCGCCTCGTCGAGGTCGAGCGCCACCGCGCCGCGGTCGACGCCGGCCAGGCCGAGCGGGACGCCGGCGCACGGACCGGCCACGACGAGCTCGCGTCGGTGTCCGCGTCCGGGTCCGCCCCGGACGCCGACTGACCCGAGGGTGAGCCTGGACGCGCCGCGAGGCACCGCATCCGACCTCGTCGAGGAGTGGACCGCCGAACCGGTGGTCGAGTCGTCGACGCCCTTCGAGGGGATCATCTTCGACGTCGTGCGCGAGCGCGTCGACCTCGGCGCCGGTGGTGTCGTGACCCGTGACTTCGTCACACATCCCGGTGCCGTCGCCGTGCTCGCCCTGCGCGAGCTCGAGGGCGCCCCGCACGTGCTGCTCATCCGGCAGTACCGCCACGCGAGCGGTGGCCACGTGTGGGAGCTGCCCGCCGGTCTGCTCGACGTCGACGGCGAGCCGCCGTGGGAGGCTGCCGCGAGAGAGCTCGTCGAGGAGGTCGACCTGACGGCCGACGAGTGGCACGTGCTCGCCGACGACGTCACGTCGCCCGGGGCCTTCCCGGAGACGGTGCGGATCTTCCTCGCGCGCGGCCTCCACGAGGTCGCCGCCGCGGACGCCCACCAGCGCACCGCGGAGGAGCTCGCGATCCGGCCGCTCTGGGTGTCCCTCGACGACGCCGTCGACGCGGCGCTCGACGGGCGCATCAGCAACTCGGCCACCCTCGTCGGTCTGCTCTCCGCCGGGTTGTCGCGCCAGCGCGGCTGGTCGACGCTGCGCCCGCACGACGCGCCGTGGCCCGCCCGCGAGGCCCAGCGGGCCCAGCGGTCGTGAGCGCGGCGTTCGGCCCGGGCGTCTCCGGGTCGTGCCCTTGTGGGGGCGGCCCGGACGAGCTGGCGTATGCCGTGTGCTGCGGCCCGCTCCATGCGGGCGAACGGCCGGCCGGGACCGCCGGCGAGCTGATGCGCTCGCGCTACACGGCGTTCGCCGTGGGGGACGAGGCATACCTCCTGCGCACCTGGCACCCTCGGACGCGGCCCGAGCGGGTGGGGCTCGACCCGGACACGCGCTGGACGGGCCTGACGGTGGTGCGGACGGAGCGCGGCGGTCCCGGCGACGACGACGGTGTCGTCGAGTTCGTGGCGCGGTGGACGGAGCCGTCAGCGGGCGCCGTGCGTCGGGGCGAGCTGCGCGAGGTGAGCCGGTTCGCCCGCCGGGGCGGCCGCTGGCTCTACGTCGACGGCGAGCACGGGTGACGCGTCGGCAGGGACGGCCGGCGGGGGCGCCGTCACGCCGCCGCGTCGGCGGAGGACCGCCACGCCGACACCGGCCAGGAGGGCGAGCCCCCCGGCCAGCTCGAGGGCGTTGGGGCGCTCGTGGAACGCGACCGCGGCCGCGACCAAGCCGAAGACCGGGACGAGCATCGCGAACGGCGTCACCTTCGCCACGGGGTGCCGGCTGAGCAGGGTGTTCCAGATCCCGTAGCCGACGAGCGAGGAGAGGTAGGCGGTGTAGGCGGTCGAGGCGACGGCCTGCCACTGGAGGTGGCTGAGCGCCGCCCCGATGGCCGTCGGCCCCTCGACGACGAACGAGAGGGCGAGGGCCGGCAGCGGCACGACGAGCCCCGACCAGACCGTGACCCCGAGCCCGGCGCCCGGACCCGTGAGAGCCCCGGCCCGGCGCGTCAGCACGTTGCCGACCGCCCACGACACGGCGGCCAGGACGAGCACGACGAGGGGGAGCAGCGGCGCCGACATCCCGCGTCCGACCGCGATCGTCAGCAGCCCCGCCCCGCCCAGGGCGACGCCGAGACGCTGCGCGGTGGAGGGGCGCTCGCGCAGCCAGAGGGCCGCGATGACGACGGTGAGCAGGACCTGCGCCTGGAGCACGAGCGAGGCGAGGCCGGGCGGCATGCCGAGGTGCAGCGCGAGGTACATCAGGGCGAACTGGCCGAGGCTCGTGAAGAGCCCGATGAGTGCGAGGTCGCGCCAGGGGAGTGCCGGGCGCCGGACGAGGAAGACGGCGGGGACGCAGACGACGAGGAAGCGAACCGCGAGGAAGAGGAAGGGCGGCACCGAGTCGATGCCGGTCCGGATGGCGACGAAGTTCGTGCCCCAGATGAGGGCGACGAGGACGGCGAGGGCGGTGTCACGGCGGCGCATGTCCTCATCGTTAGGGGCCATGACCGTTCACGTCCATCAAACTGTTCTGGGCCTGACTGTGTAGCATCTCTGCATGATTGATCCCGTCGCGTTGCGGTCCCTCGTCGCCGTCGAGGCGCACGGGTCCGTCGGCGCCGCAGCAGCCGCCCTCGACTACACCCCGAGCGCGGTGTCCCAGCAGATCAAGCGCCTCGAGACCCAGACGGGGGTGCAGCTGCTCGAACGGCAGGGGCGGGGCGTCCTGCTCACCGAGGCCGGTCGCACGGTCTCCGACGCGGCGCGGTCCCTGCTCGCGGACATGGAGCGACTCGAGTCCAGGCTGCACGGAGACAGCGGGGAGACGGTCGGGACCGTGCGCCTCGCGACGTTCGCCACGGCGTACCGAGGGGTCGTCGTGGGCGCCATCGCCCGCCTGCGCTCGACCGCGCCGGACGTCGTCCTGCGTCCCGACGAGATCGACCCCTGGGATGCCGTGGACGCCGTCGCGGCCGGCACCCACGACCTCGCCCTCGTGCACAACTGGGAGCCGCTGCCGCTCGCCATCCCCGACCACCTCGAGGTGCGCGACCTCGGCCGGGACCGGGCGGACGTCCTCGTCCACGAGAGCCACCCGCTCGCCAGGCGACGGAGCATCGGCGTGCGGGACGTGCTCGAGGAGCACTGGGCCAGCGTCGCGCCCGGCTCCATCTGCCACCAGTGGCTCCAGAAGATGTATGCCGATGTCGGGCGGTCCCCCCGGATCGCGCACGTCGCGCTCGAGTTCGCCACGCACGTCGCTCTCGTCGCGGCGGGGGAGGCCATCGCCCTCGTGCCCCGCCTCGGCCGGGGGCCGCTGCCCGAGGGCGTCGTCGCGGTCCCGATCGTCGACCCGGTCTCCGAGCGCACCGTGAGCGTCGTCTGGCGAAGCACCATGA
The DNA here is from genome assembly GCF_000383675.1 of Terracoccus sp. 273MFTsu3.1. Classification (GTDB taxonomy): domain Bacteria; phylum Actinomycetota; class Actinomycetes; order Actinomycetales; family Dermatophilaceae; genus Terrabacter. The sequence goes on from NZ_KB911823.1 coordinate 18,150, forward strand.
CGGCAAGCCCTGCGCTGGCCGCGGCCGTGGACTGCCTTGCGGCAGAAGCCTCCCGGGACCTTCGACCCCTTTCGGAGGAGTGACCGGAGGGGCGCTCGCGACGCGTCAGCCTGCGGCCTGGAGGCGCAGCCCGGCGAGGATGAGCTCGAGACCGGCCCGGAACTGCTCGGCGTCGTCGTGGTCCGCGAACTCGTCGACGACGTGGTGGATGAAGGGGAACTCGTCCGCGTCGAGGGCGCGCCACTGGGCGGCGTAGCGGGCGAGGTACTCGTCCCGGTCGACCTCGCCGGTGAGCACCGCCTGGGGCGGCTGCTGTCCCATGTCGGCCGCCGTGCCGACGACGAAGCCGACGACCGCCGAGACCGCGTGGAAGCTCTCGCGCGGAGTGAGCTCCAGCCGCAGCACCTGCTGGCCCAGCCGCTCGTAGAGGCGCAGGCCGTTGGGCTGGACGCCCGTGTCGCGCATGAAGTAGGCACCGAGCCAGGGCCGTTCGACGATCGCGTCGAAGAGGGCCAGCGCGATGGTCCGGAGATCGTCGACGGGGTCGCCGACCCCGACGTCCTCGACGGCGGCGAGCACGTCGGCCAGGACGTGGTCCGCGGCTCGGTCGAGCAGCTCGTCCTTGCTCGAGACGTACCAGTAGATGCTCGCGGCGCCACCACCGAGACGGGCCGCGAGGGCGCGGAAGGTCAGGGCCTGCTCGCCACTCGTGTCGAGCAGGGCGACGGCCTCCGTGAGGACGGCCTCGAGCGAGTGCGAGGCCCGTCGGCGGCCTCGGTCGGGGCGCTCACGTGCCGCGCGAGCATCGCGGGAGGGCCGAGCGGCGTGCTGTCGCTGGGGGCTCATTCGCCCATCCCATCACACGCACACGGGATGGAGTTGCGTTCATCGAACACTGTTCTATAACATCGAACCACGTTCGATAGTCGAACGCTGTTCGATGGAAGGAGCCGGCCCATGACGACGACCACGACGCCGACCCGCACCTACCCGTCGCTTCGGGCGGCGTGGATCCCGATGCTCGCGCTCTGTCTCGCCTTCTTCGTCGAGATGGTCGACAACACCCTCCTGACGATCGCGCTGCCGACGATCGGCCGTGACCTCGGGAGCGGCACCACCGCGCTCCAGTGGGTCACCGGTGCCTACTCGCTGACGTTCGGGGGACTGCTGCTCACCGCCGGCTCGGCGGCGGACCGGCTCGGCCGACGACGGGTCCTCCTCTGGGGCCTCGCGGGATTCGGGGTCATCAGCCTCGCCGTCGCTGCCGTGACGACGACCGGTGAGCTCATCGCCCTGCGCGCCGCGCTCGGGGTCGCGGCCGCGGCCATGGCCCCGATCACCAACTCCCTGGTCTTCCGGCTCTTCGACGACCAGGCCCTGCGGATGCGGGCGATGACCGTCATGATCGTCGTCGGCATGTCGGGCTTCGTCCTCGGTCCGCTGCTCGGTGGCACGGCGCTCGACCACGTCGGCTGGGAGTGGCTCCTCCTCGTCAACGCCCCCATCGCCCTCGTGGCCTGGGTCGGCGTCCGGCTCGGGGTGCCGGCTGACCGGCGCGAGGACCTCACTGCCGACCGGCTGGACCTGCCCGGTGCCCTGCTGAGCATCGCGGCCATCGGGCTCGGCTGCTACGCCCTGACCAGTGGCGTCGAGCACGGGTGGACCTCGGCGACCACCCTCGCGGCCGTCGTCGGCTCCGCGCTCGCGCTCGTCGCGTTCGTCCGCCACGAGCGGCGTGCGGCCTCGCCGATGCTCGACCTGTCGCTCTTCTCGTCGCGGACCGTGCGCGGGGCCGCGCTGGCGCAGGCGGGGACCTCGATCGCGATGGCCGGGGTGATGTTCGGGCTCATCCTGCACTTCCAGTACGCGTGGGGCTGGAGCCCCGTTCGTGCCGGTCTCGCCAACCTCCCGCTCATCGTGACGATGGTCCTCGCGACACCGCTCTCGGAGTGGCTCGTCCGCCGCTTCGGCCACCGGGTCGCGTGCCTCGTCGGCGTGGGCCTGCTCGTCGTCGCGCTCCTCGGGATGGCATGGGGTGTCGACCGCGGCTACCCGGCCATCGCCGTCGCCATGGTCGTCCTGACCGTCGGCCTCCGCACCGTCATGACGATCTGTGCGGTGGCCCTCGTCGAGGCGATGCCCGCCAACCGCACCTCGATCGGCACCGCGCTCAACGACACGGCCCAGGAAATCGGCACGAGCGTCGGCACCGCCGTCGTGGGCACCCTCGTCGCCGTGCTCGTGACGACCACCCTCCCCGCCGGCACGTGGGGTCCCGACCTCGTCTCGTCGTTCTTCCACGGTGAGCGGGTGACGTATGCCGTGCTCGCCGTCCTTGTGGGTGTCGTGGCCACGTGGGGTGCGCTGACGCTCACCGACTCCCGCAGCGTCGACGAGCACGAGGTCGAACTGGACGGCGAGCCGGACCCCGCGGCCGACCGCGACGCTGCCGCCGTGCCGGCGGGCGCGGGGGTTCGCCCCTCCGCGTAGCCCGGGGACCTGGGCGTCCCCGACCCACGGTCGCCGGGGTGCCCACGCGGGCCCTATGTCGTGGGGGTGGTGGGAAGGGACTCCTGCGCAGGCCGTTCACGGTCGTGGACGGCATCCAGCTGCCGACGGGACGGCTGGTCCAGGCGCAGGCGTCCGCGCAGCCGTCCCACGGGCCGCTCGACGAGGATCCACGACAACCACGACACGAGCACCCCCGCGGCGGCGAGCAGCAGGTTGCGCGGCACGGTGTGGTCGCCGAGGAGCCGGCTGTTGATGAAGGTCTGGTGCCACAGGTAGAGGGCGTAGCTGATCGTGCCGAAGAACACCATGACCCGGGACCCGACCACCCGCGAGTGCCCGTTGGCCGCCGAGTAGACGAGCCACACGCCGATGACCGCGTAGACGACCGCGAGGGGTCGCAGGAGCCCCTGGTCGGCCTCGGGGGAGTGTCCCGGGAAGGCCGACACGGCGACGAGGACGAGGAAGGGGACGACCGGGTGCGTCCGGGGCAGCTGCCAACCGCGCCGGGCCGCGCCGGCGAGCGCGAAGGCGAGGACGACGCCCAGCATCAGGGCGAAGACGTTGGCGCTGGTCGCGATGTCGGACGCCTCGAGGGTCCACGAACGGTAGAAGGTCGCGACGAACGCGACGGCGATGACGACCTGGAGCGCGTGAGCGCGGAACCAGCGCATGAGGGCGATGAAGACGAGCGGCCACACGAGGTAGAACTGCTCCTCGACGGCGAGCGACCACGTGTGGTTGAGGACCCCCAGATCGGTGCCGGCGATGCGCACCCAGTTGCCGACGTAGGTGAGCGTCGCGAGCGCCGCCACCGGGTACGACGAGAGCCGCGAGTCACCGGTGGCCCACAGCAGCAGCGGCACGACGGCGAGCAGCACGAGCAGGGCGGGTAGCAGCCGCAGCGCCCGACGACCCCAGAACCGCCACAGGCTGATGGAGCCGTAGCGGTCCCACTCGCGCAGCAGCAGGCTGGTGATGAGGTAGCCCGACAGCACGAAGAAGAGGGTGACGCCCGACAGGCCGCCCCACCGCACGGGCAGGCCGACGTGGGCGGTGACGACGAGGAGGATCGCCAGGCCTCGGACCCCGTCGAGGTCTCGGTTGCGGGTGTGCTGCACGCGGTCAAGGCTAGGGGCGCACCCGGTCTAGGATGAAACCTCGGTGCCGTCCGCCGTCCGGCGACGACGCCACCGGCGTCACAGCGGCCCCAGCCGCCGCTCCCGACGCGTCGAACGAGCCCCCGTCCTCGGAAGGATCCTCCGTGCTCCGCACTCACGAGGCCGGCACACTCCGTGCCGACCACGCAGGCCAGACCGTCACCCTCACCGGTTGGGTGGCGCGGCGTCGAGACCACGGCGGGGTCGCCTTCCTCGACCTGCGCGACGCCTCGGGAGTCGCCCAGGTCGTCGCGCGTGACGAGGTGCTCGCCCAGGGTGGCGCCCACGACGTGCGCAACGAGTTCTGCGTCAAGGTCACCGGTGAGGTGCGCGAGCGTCCGGAGGGCAACGCCAACCCCGACCTGCCCACCGGCGACATCGAGGTCATCGTCAGCGAGCTCGAGGTGCTCAACCCGGCCGCCCCGTTGCCGTTCCAGATCGACGAGCGTGTCACCGTCGGCGAGGAGGCGCGCCTCAAGCACCGCTACCTCGACCTGCGCCGCCCCGGCGCGAGCTCGGCCGGCGCCGCGATCCGACTGCGCTCCAAGGTCAACGCCGCAGCCCGCGCCGTGCTCGGCGCCCGCGACTTCGTCGAGATCGAGACGCCGACGCTGACCCGCTCCACGCCCGAGGGTGCCCGTGACTTCCTCGTGCCCGCGCGCCTGGCGCCCGGCTCGTGGTACGCCCTGCCGCAGAGCCCCCAGCTGTTCAAGCAGCTGCTCATGGTGGCGGGCATGGAGCGCTACTACCAGATCGCTCGCTGCTACCGCGACGAGGACTTCCGCGCCGACCGCCAGCCGGAGTTCACCCAGCTCGACATCGAGATGAGCTTCGTCGAGCAGGACGACATCATCGAGCTCGGCGAGTCGATCGTGCAGGCCCTCTGGCGCCTCATCGGCGTCGAGCTCGAAGCGCCGTTCCAGCGGATGACCTACGCCGACGCGATGGCCCGCTACGGCTCCGACAAGCCCGACCTGCGCTTCGGCAACGAGCTCGTCGAGTGCACGGGCTACTTCGCCGACACCACCTTCCGCGTCTTCCAGGCCGACTACGTCGGTGCGGTCGTCATGCCCGGTGGTGCGAGCCAGCCCCGCAAGCAGCTCGACGCCTGGCAGGAGTGGGCCAAGCAGCGCGGCGCCCGTGGCCTCGCCTACGTCCTCGTCCAGGAGGACGGCGAGCTCGGCGGCCCGGTCGCCAAGAACCTCACCGACACCGAGCGCGCCGGCCTCGCCGCGCACGTCGGCGCCCAGCCGGGGGACTGCATCTTCTTCGCCGCCGGTGCGGCCAAGCCGTCCCGTGCGCTGCTCGGCGCCGCCCGTCTCGAGATCGGCCGGCGCTGCGAGCTCATCGACGAGGACGCGTGGAGCTTCCTCTGGGTCGTCGACGCCCCGCTCTTCGAGCCGGCCGCCGACGCCGTCGCCTCGGGCGACGTCGCGGTCGGTGCCGGTGCGTGGACGGCCGTCCACCACGCCTTCACCTCGCCCAAGCCCGAGTTCCTCGACACCTTCGACACCGACCCGGGGCCCGCGCTCGCCTACGCCTACGACATCGTCTGCAACGGCAACGAGATCGGCGGCGGCTCGATCCGTATCCACCGGCGCGACGTGCAGGAGCGCGTCTTCGCCGTCATGGGCCTGTCGGAGGAGGACGCCCAGGAGAAGTTCGGCTTCCTCCTCGAGGCCTTCGCCTTCGGTGCCCCGCCGCACGGTGGCATCGCCTTCGGCTGGGACCGCATCGTCTCCCTGCTCGCGCACACCGACTCGATCCGCGACGTCATCGCGTTCCCGAAGTCCGGTGGTGGCTACGACCCGCTGACCGCGGCGCCGGCCCCGATCACGCCTGCCCAGCGCAAGGAGGCCGGTGTGGACGCGAAGCCCGCGGCCTCTGCGCCGGCCACGCAGGGTGCCCCCGAGGTCAACCCGAAGCAGAGCTGAGCCACGAGGCGGGGCCTTCCGCCGCCGACCGTGAACGTATGCCGCCCACCCGAGCCGGGCGGGCGGCATACGTTCTCGTCGGCCGGGGTCACCGACGCCGTCGCGCACGACCGACGGCGCGTGAACCGCTCCGTCGGCCGCTCCGGCAGGATGGGGACGTGGCGGAGCAGATCACGCGTGCACCGGACGACGTGCTCGTCCACCTCCGTCGCGCCCGCGACCTCGCAGACCGGGAGTACGCCGCACCGCTCGACCTCGACCGGCTGGCCGCGGCGGCCGGCCTCTCGAAGTACCACTTCCTCCGGCTCTTCCGCGCGACGTACGGCGTGACGCCGGCCGGGTACGTCTCGCGCCGCCGCATCGAGCGCGCCCAGGACCTGCTGCGCGCCACGAACCTCACCGTCACCGAGGTGTGCCATTCCGTGGGCTTCTCGAGCCTCGGCTCGTTCAGCAGCCGGTTCCGCACGGTGGTGGGGGAGAGTCCCAGCGAGTACCAGGCGAGGTACGCCGCGACCGGGGCGCCGCACATCCCCGGCTGCGTCCTGTTCATGTGGGGGCTGGCGGAGAGCGCGCCCGCAGGCTCCGCAACCCAGGAGAAGCACGAGGCGGTGGACCCGCCCTAGCGTGGTCACATGATCACCAACATCTCCATCGTCAGTGTCTTCGTGAAGGACATCGACGAGTCCAAGCGCTTCTACGTCGACGTCCTCGGGTTCGAGGAGAAGGACGACATCACCCTCGGCGACGGCTACCGCTGGTGCACGGTCGTGCACCCGAGCCAGCCGGAGCTGCAGGTCAGCCTCGCCATCCCCGGTCCGCCCTTCCCGGACGAGCTCGTCACCGCGATGAAGCGGGCGCAGGACGCCGGCGGGCTCAACGGTCTCGGTCTCACCGTCGACGACTGCGAGCAGACGTATGCCGACCTGTCGGCCAGGGGCGTCGAGTTCCTCCAGCCCCCGTCGGCCCGTCCGTACGGCACCGAGGCCGTCTGCCGCGACAACTCGGGCAACTGGGTCGTGCTCGTGGAGCTGTCGGACCGGGCCGTCACCGCGGCCGACTTCGCCTGACGCCGAGGCGCGGGGCGCCGCCCGGTCAGCGGTCGATGACGACCGGGCGGCTCGACCAGGCGCACAGCCGGTCGTAGCCGAGCGACAGGTAGAGCCCTCGCGCGACGGCGTTGTGGGAGTACATCCCGAGGGTGCAGACGCCGGTCTCGGCCACGGCTAGGCGGGTCACGGCGCCGACGATGGCGCGGCCGAGCCCCTGTCCCCGCAGGCGCGTGTCGACGGCGACGGACGACAGGTGCGGAGCACCGGCGCGCGTGGTGCCCCAGGCCGCCACCGCGCTGAGGGAGCCGTCGGCGTCCTCCACGGCGAACCACCGTTCGCCGCATCCGGGTTCGGTGTCGGCGGTCGGGGACTGGGCCCTGAGGAAGGCCCGCACCTCGTCGGCGCGCGCGACGTCGTCGATGACGACCACCCTTTCGTGCGAAGGGTGCTCGTCGGGAGCGATGGTCGTGTGGAACCACTCCCAGTCGCCGCCGTCCATGACGCGGTAGCGCTCCCGGAGGTGCGGCTCGAGGTGCTGCGGCACGCTGACGGAGAAGGCGCGACGGTCGGGCGAGACGGTCGCCGCGATCTCCGGCAGGTGGTCGAGGAGGGCCGTCACGCCGTCGTCTCCACCGAGGACGTTGACGGTGCGCCGCACGGCCTTGCGGGTGCGCTGGAAGGCGACGGCGTCGGCCGCACCCCACCACGTCGCGGCGAGCTCGTCCGTGACCTCCCACCGCACGAAGGGATGGCCGCCGGTCGCGTCCAGCAGACCGTCGAGCCCGTGCTCCGCGACGACGGCGGTCACTCCGTGATCCCGAAGCGGTCGTGGAGGCGACGCATCGGTGCGGGCGCCCACCAGTTCCACCGGCCGAGCACCGTCATCGTCGCGGGCACGAGCAGCATCCGCACGAGGGTCGCGTCGATGACGACGGCCGCGACGAGAGCCACGCCCATCTGCTTGATGATGAGGATGTCGCCGGCGACGAAGCCACCGAAGACGATGACGATGAGCAGGGCTGCCGACGTGATGATGCGGCCGGTGCGCTGGAGGCCCAGGGAGACGGCCCGGTCGTTGCCGGCGCCGTGCCGGTGGAACTCGACGATCCGCGAGAGCAGGAACACCTCGTAGTCCATGGACAGGCCGAACCCGAACGCGAGGACGAGGAAGGGGACCATCGACTCGAGGGCTCCCACCGAGCTGAAGCCGAGCAGCCCCTCGAGGTGGCCCTCCTGGAAGATCCACACGACGACGCCGAGCGCCGCACCGAGCGAGATGACGTTGAGCAGCAACGCCTTGACCGGCAGCACGACGGACCCCGTCATGAGGAAGAGCAGGACGAACGTGCCGAGCACGACGAGCGCGACGGCGTACGGGGCACGGGACGACATCGACTCGAGGAAGTCGATCTGTCCGGCGGCCTGGCCCGTCGTCAGCGTCTCGAAGGGGGCGCTCGTCGCTCGGATCGTCGTCACGAGGTCCTGCGCCTCGTCGGAGGTGGGCCGTCCGGCGACGCGGATGTCGACGCGCTGGTCGCCGCTGCCGAGCGGACGGACGACGAGACCTTCCACCCCCGGGCGCGAGCGGAACTGCTGGGACCAGGCCGTGACGGCGGCGGTGTCGGCCGTGCGGGCCACGACCGTGACCTCCGGGGCGGACAGGGCAGGGTAGTCGCGGTCGAGCTGCTCGAAGAAGACCCGCTGGGGAGCGTCCTTGGGGAGCAGCTCGGTCCCGGACGACGTCAGCTTCATCGACAGGGTGGGCAGGGCCAGTGTCACGAGCACCACGACGACGCCGAGGATGACGGCCACCGGGCGTCGCTGCACGCCCACGGCGAGGCGCGAGAAGAGGCCGACGTCGGACGGCCTCTCGACTGCCTTGCGGGACAGTCGTTTTGCCCCCACCACGCACAGCGCCGGCACGAGCGTGATGGCGACGACCATCGCGACGAGCACGACGCTGACCCCGGCCACACCGATGGCGCGCATGATCGACGCCTCGAAGATGAGCAGGCCGGCGAGGGCGATGGCGACGGTCAGCCCGGAGAACAGGACGGTGCGGCCCGCGGTCGCCACCGTCCGCTCGGCCGCGTGGGCGATCTCCTCGCGCGTCGGCACGTCGTGCTCCCGGTGCGCGAGCTCCTCGCGGAAGCGGCTGACGGTGAGCAGCCCGTAGTCGATCGACAGCCCGAGCCCGAGCAGCGTCACGATGTTGACGACGGTCGCGTCCAGCTCGACGACGTGCGAGAAGCCGAAGAGCGACAGCAGCGCACCACCGATCGAGACGATGGCCCCGACGATGGGCATGCCTGCGGCGACGAAGCCGCCGAAGACGAAGAACATGACGATGAAGGTGAGCGGCAACGCGATGCCCTCGCCCCGCAGCAGGTCCCGCTCGACGGTCGTCGTGATGGCTTCGATGACCTTGCTCGTGCTGCCGACGGAGCCCTGGGCGTGCATGGCGGTGGCGACACCGAGCAGGCGGGCCTCCGCCTGGGTCTCGGCCGCGTCCTGTGCCGCCTTGTCGAGTCCCGGCGCGAAGTCGACGACCGTGACGAATCCGCCCGCGGTGGGCGTGCCGCCCTTGAGCAGCGGAGCCACCGACGGGTCGGTGACCCCGCCCGGCGCGAGCAGCGGCGACCGCACGCTCTTGACCCCGGTGACCTGCGCGACCTCGCGCGTCGCCGACCTCCCGGCCTCGACCGTCGCGGCGTCAGCGAGGTCGGCACCGGTCACCTGCATCGTCAGCGTCTCGAGCGCCGGCTGGCTCTCGGCGATGACGTCCTGGGCGCGCGACGACTCGGACTCCACGGTCGGCGCGCCGGAGTGGAGGCGCTCGAAGAGGGACTCGCCGGTGACCCCGCCGACCGCGACGGCGAAGCACGCGATCGCGGCGACGGCCCAGGCGAGGATCCACGTGCGCGGGTGGCGGGCGATGAGTGCACCGAGGCGAGCCAGGCGGGTGCGCGGCGCCGGGCCCGCGGCTGAGGGGTTCTGCACGCGGATAGCCTTCCACAGTGATGTCGAACAGCACGGAGGACCTCTTCGGTGCGGCCTCCGCCGCCGAGCGCGGCGAGCAGCCGGCGTCGGCAGGCGTCGCCCCGCTCGCCGTCCGGATGCGGCCCCGCACCCTCGACGAGGTCCGCGGCCAGGGCAAGGTGCTGCGCCCCGGCAGCCCGCTCCGCCGGCTCATCGAAGGATCAGGCGGTGCCGCCGGCCCGCTCTCCGCGATCCTCTGGGGGCCGCCCGGGACGGGCAAGACGACACTCGCCCACCTCGTGGCCACCGCGGCCGAACGCCGCTTCGTCGAGCTCTCCGCCGTCACGGCCGGGGTCAAGGACGTCCGGTCGGTCATGGAGTCGGCCGTGCGCGAGCGGGACCTCTACAGCCGCCAGACCGTGCTCTTCCTCGACGAGATCCACCGCTTCACCAAGGCCCAGCAGGACGCCCTGCTCCCGGGCGTGGAGAACCGCACCGTCATCCTCGTGGCAGCGACGACGGAGAACCCGTCGTTCAGCATCATCGCGCCCCTGCTGTCGCGCTCGGTGCTCGTCACGCTCGAGTCCCTGTCCGACGGGGAGATCGCCGAGCTGCTCGCCGCCGCGCTCGCGGACGAGCGCGGGTTCGGTGGCGCACACACGATGGCCGGCGACGCCACTGACCACCTCGTCCGGATCGCGGGCGGCGACGCGCGGCGGGCACTGACCTCGCTCGAGGCAGCCGCCGGTGTCGCGCTCGACGCGCAGCCTGCGGGCCGGATGTCCGACGACCCCGTCGAGATCACCCTCGCGCACGTCGAGCAGGCCGTCGCCCAGGCGGCCGTCCGCTACGACCGTGCGGGCGACCAGCACTACGACGTGGCGAGTGCGCTCATCAAGTCGATGCGCGGCAGCGACGTCGACGCCGCCCTGCACTACCTCGCGCGGATGCTCGAGGCGGGGGAGGACCCCCGCTTCATCGCTCGCCGCATCGTCATCTCCGCCAGCGAGGACGTCGGGATGGGCGACCCGACAGCCCTCCAGACGGCCGTGGCCGCGATGCACGCGGTGGCGCAGATCGGCATGCCGGAGGCGCGGATCATCCTCGCTCAGGCAGTCGTGCACAACGCCATGGCACCCAAGTCCAACGCGGCATACCTCGGCATCAACGAGGCCATCGCCGACGTACGCGCGGGGCGGGGCGGCGTCGTACCCGCGCACCTGCGGGGGAGCGGCTACGCCGGGGCCGAGCGCCTCGGCCACGGAAAGGGCTACGTCTACGCCCACGACGAGCCCGACGGGGTCGCCGCGCAGCAGTACCTCCCGGACGACCTCCACGACGCCGTCAGCTACTACCGCCCCACGGACCGCGGGTTCGAGGAGCGCCTCCGGGCGCGCTGGGAATGGCTCTCGGGACGTCTGGGGCGCACGCGCGGAGAGTGACCGGAGGGACGTGTCTGCCGGTGCGTGGTCGGGGATTGTTTCGGCCCTGCCACGCGTGGACGGACATTGTGTCGCGGGACGTGGTGCTCGGTAACGATTTGTCATCCATGCACGTCTCGATGCTTGGACAGCGCGAAACTGTGTGGCAGGCTCGCGTCGTCCCGGCGGGGGTGGCATCCGGATCATCTGGTGTGCTCCCGAGGGCGGCTCGGGTGACGAATCCCCGGGTCGGATGTGATCCCACAAGGATGGAGACAACGCGTTGAACGCAATGCCGGAGCCCTCAGCAGCAACGCTGACCGAGGAATCCGAGGAGACGTCTTCGACGACCGCCCCTGAGCACCAGGAGGTCCGCACCGGACGCTCTCCCGGCCAGGTGGCCTGGGCCCGGCTCAAGCGGGACAAGGTCGCGATCATCTGCTCCGCCATCATCCTGTTCTTCCTGCTCGTCGCGATCTTCGCCCCGTTCCTCGTCTCGCTCGAGGCGGTCGACCCCATCACCGGCGCGAAGGCCGACCCGAGCACCGTGCACACCGAGCTCGTCGACTTCAACGGTCTGCCAACGGTCGGGGCCAGCTCGGCCCACTGGCTCGGCGTCGAGCCGCGCCTCGGTCGCGACCTCTTCGCCCGCTGGGCCTACGGCGCCCGCCCCTCGCTCGTCATCGGCTTCGTCGCGGCCTTCGCGTCGACGCTCGTCGGCGTGGCCCTCGGCCTCATCGGTGGCTACCTCGGTGGCGCCTCCGACAAGGTCATCTCCTGGGTCATCGACTTCTTCCTGTCGCTGCCGATCCTGCTGCTCGTCCTGGCGATCATCCCGATCATGCAGAAGCGCATCGCGGCCGGTGGCGACCTGACCCCGGAGGAGACGTCGACGATCCGCTTCTGGGTCCTCATCGTCATCCTCGTCGTGTTCGGGTGGATGGGGCTGGCACGACTCGTGCGTGGTGAGGTCAAGAGCCTGCGCGAGCGGGAGTTCGTCCAGGCCGCCCGAGCCATCGGCGTGCCGACCCGCTCGATCCTCTTCCGCGAGATCCTGCCCAACCTCGTCGGCCCGATCATCGTCTCCGCCTCGATCGCCGTCCCGGCCTACATCACCTACGAGGCGACGCTGAGCTACCTCGGCGCCGGTCTCGTCGAGCCCACGGCCTCATGGGGCCGCACCATCGCCGACGCCCAGAACCTCTTCGCCACGTACCCCCTGTGGCTCTGGCCGTCCGTCATCGGCCTCTCGCTGCTCGTCCTCGCCCTGAGCCTGCTCGGCGACTCGATCCGCGACGCGTTCGACCCCACCAGCCGCCGCTGACCCCACCGGGTCACGGTCACCAGATGTTCTCGGCAAAACGCCGGGACAAGCACAAAGGGAGCAAACAACAATGCGCTGGACCAAAGTCCTGACCGTGGGAGCCGCGGCTTCCCTCGGCTTCGTCGCGGCCTGCGGAGCACCTGCCGCCAACAACGGCGGTGCCGGTGGCACCAACGGCACGGGTGGCAAGGTCGACACCGCCGGTGCCGCCCTCGACCCCAACGCCAAGGGCCCGGCCCCGGAGATCCCCGGCGCGAAGAAGGGTGGCATCCTCACGGTGCCCTACTCCTCGACGCCCGCCAACATGGACCCGAGCGACCAGTTCTTCCAGGACACGGCCGTCATCTTCTCGCTCACGCACCGCGCCCTGACGACCTACGTCAGCCGTGACGGCAAGCAGGTCCTCGTTCCGGACCTCGCGACCGACCTCGGCAAGGCGTCCGAGGACGGCCTGACGTGGACGTTCACGCTCAAGGACGGCATCAAGTACGAGGACGGCACGCCGGTCAAGGCCGCCGACATCGTCTTCGCCGCGAAGCGCTCGTTCGACCCCGACCTCGCGGCCAACGGCCCGACGTACCAGCGCGAGTTCTTCAAGGGTGGCGCCGACTACCAGGGCCCCTACAAGGGCGACAAGAACTGGAAGGGTGTCGAGGCTCCCGACGACAAGACCGTCGTCTTCCACCTCGAGAAGCGCTTCGAGACGCTGCCCTACTTCGTCTCCTTCAACCAGTTCACGCCGATCCCCGAGGCGAAGGACAAGAAGGCCGACTACCAGCTGCACCCGCTCGCCACCGGCCCGTACATGTTCGACAAGTACACCCCCGGCACCGAGCTGGTCCTCAAGCGCAACCCCAACTGGGACCCGGCCACCGACCCGGCGCGTCACAACTACCCCGACGGCTTCCACTTCAAGTGGGGCGTCGACACCATCAAGACGCAGACGGCCATCCTCGCCTCCAACGGTGACGACGCCACGAGCCTCAACTGGGACGCCATCGACTCCTCGCTCATCCCGCAGATCGAGGGCGACAAGAAGGCCCAGTTCGAGGAGGGCCCCTCCTCGTGCGTGCTCATGGTCAACATGGACGCCCGCAAGATCCCGCTCGAGATCCGCAAGGCCATCGCCGTGGCGTGGCCCTTCGACTCGATCCACAAGGCCGGCGGTGAGACCACGCACTCGTTCTCGCCCGCCAGCACGATCATCCCGCCGCAGATCCCCGGCCACCTCGACTACACGGCCGAGGCCGCCCCGGGCTTCAAGATGAACGGCCAGGGCGACGGCAACCCGACGATGGCCAAGGACATGCTTGCCAAGGCCGGCTACGGCCCCGACAAGCCGTTCGAGCTCATCTACTACTACACGAACGACGACGACATCGCTCAGAAGGTCAACCAGGTCCGCAAGCAGAAGCTCGAGGCCGCTGGCTTCAAGGTTCAGGACATCGGTGTCCCCGGAGCCGAGCGTCGCAAGATCGTCGGCGACCCCAAGGGCAAGTACAACATGCTCCAGTCGCCGCGTGGATGGTGCTTCGACTGGCCGTCCGCCGACTCGATCATCCCGCCCACCTTCGGCACGATCGCCCTCTCGGGTGGTAGCACGACGTTCGGTAACTTCTCCGACGCCAAGATCGACGCCGAGATCAAGCGCATCCAGAACCTCTCCATCACGGAGCAGGGCCCGGAGTGGGGCAAGATGGACAAGTGGCTGACGGAGAACTACCTCCTGGCCATCCCGGACAACAACGACAAGGGCAACTCGGTCTTCGGTACGAAGGTCAAGAACGTCCACAACAACCCGAACAAGGGTATGCCGGACCTCACCGACGTGTGGCTCGACCAGTAAGTCGTCAGTGACAGCGCCCCTCCGGGGGAGCAAGATCTGAACTGACAGCCGTGGTGGGGGTCCGGGTTTCCCGGGCCCCCACCACCGGCGCCCACCTCGTTTGGAAGGCAAAACGTGCTCACGTACATCCTCAGGCGGTTGGCTCTCGCCCTGAGCGTCATCATGGCCACCCTGGTCTCGGCGTTCCTGCTGTTCTTCGCCGGACCCGCCGACCCGGCCCAGGCCATGTGCCCCGAGACCAAGTGCAACCCCGCTCGGCTCGAGGCCATCACCAAGAGCATCGGGCTGGACAAGCCCCTCATCGAGCAGTTCCTCACGTACTTCAAGGGACTCTTCGTCGGCCGTGACTTCGTGTACGCCGGTGACACCGTCCACTGCGGCGCTCCCTGCCTCGGCTTCTCCTTCGTGACGCGTCGTTCCGTCAACGAGGAGCTCTTCACCCGCTTCCCGAACACCGTCGTGCTGGCCCTGATGGCCGCCGTGGTGTTCGTGACGGTGGGCGTGACGCTCGGCATCATCGCGGCGGTCCGCCGCGGTTCAGGGACCGACCGCGGGCTCGTCGGCGCCTCCCAGGTGCTCGGCTCGATCCCGTACTACGTCCTCGCGCTCCTCGTCGCGCTCTACCCGGTCATCCTGTGGAACGTCCTTCCGCAGTACTCCGCGATATCCGCCGGAGTCGGTCCCTACTTCATGGGCATGCTCGCCCCGGCCCTGATCCTCGGGCTCGTCACGGCGTCGTCCTACGTGCGATACACCCGCAACTCGATGATCGAGACGCTGTCGATGGACTACATCCGGACGGCACGGTCCAAGGGCATCAACGAGCGCACCGTCCTGTTCAAGCACGGCTTCCGCGCCGCGATGAGCCCGATCGCCACGATCCTGGGCCTCGACATCGCCGCGCTGCTGACCGGAACGCTCATCACGGAGCAGATCTTCGGTGTCGACGGCATCGGCCGTCGCGGCCTCGCGGCCCTCCGGTCCTTCGACCTGCCCGTCATCATGGGCACCGTGCTCATCGGAGCCGTCGTCGTCGTGGTCATGAACCTCGTCGTCGACATCGCGTACTCCTTCATCGACCCGCGAGTGAGGCTTTCGTGACCGCGACCGTTCCCACCATCTCGACCCAGACCGCTGAAGCCCGCAACGCCGGCGACGTCGTCCTCGACGTCAACGACCTCTCGGTGGCCTTCCCCACCGAGGAGGGTGTGGTCAAGGCCGTCTCCAACCTCACCTACCAGGCCCGCCTCGGCCGCACGCTCGCCATCGTCGGCGAGTCCGGCTCCGGCAAGTCGGTCAGCAGCATGGCGGTGCTCGGTCTGCACAACCCCAAGCGCACCCAGATCACGGGCAGCATCAAGCTCGACGGCATCGAGCTCGTCGGCGCACAGAACTCGACGTTCCAGAAGATCCGCAGCACCAAGGCCGCGATGGTCTTCCAGGACCCGCAGAGCTCGCTCCACCCCTTCCACAAGGTGGGCCGCCAGATCGCCGAGGCCTACCAGGCCCACAACAAGGTGAGCAAGCAGGTGGCCCTCAAGCGAGCCGTCGAGATGCTCGACCTCGTCGGGATCCCGAACCCGCAGCGGCGCGCCAACTCCTACCCGCACGAGTTCTCGGGCGGCATGCGCCAGCGCGCGATGATCGCGCTCGGGCTCGTCAACAACCCCAAGCTGCTCATCGCCGACGAGCCCACGACGGCCCTCGACGTCACGGTGCAGGCGCAGATCCTCGACCTCGTCAACGACCTCCAGAAGGAGTTCGGCTCGGCGGTCATCCTCATCACGCACGACCTCGCGGTCGTGGCCGAGACGGCTGACGACATCCTCGTGATGTATGCCGGTCGCGGCGTCGAGAAGGGCAGCGCCAAGGAGGTGCTGGCCCAGCCGTCGCACCCCTACACCTACGGGCTGCTCCAGTCGCTGCCGTCGCACTCCGAGGACCTCGAGGAGCTCAAGGCGATCAAGGGCACACCGCCCAGCCTGCTCAACCTGCCGTCGGGCTGCTCGTTCCACCCGCGCTGCGAGTTCAAGACGCAGGTCGAGGGCGACGCCTGCTGGACCGTGCTGCCCGAGTGGCGCCCGACCCCGGGCCTGTCCAACCGTGAGATCCGCTGTCACCTGGCCGACCCCGTGGCCACGCTGCAGCACGACGAGGGAGCCCGATGAGCGACAAGACGCTGCTCAAGGTCACCGACCTCCAGCGCTACTTCCCGTTCCGCGAGGTCCAGGGCCTGCGCATGGTCAAGGCGACGGTCAAGGCCGTCGACGGCATCAGCTTCACGGTCAACGAGGGCCAGACCCTCGGCCTCGTGGGCGAGTCCGGCTGTGGCAAGTCGACGACCTCGCGCCTCGTGACGCGGCTCGACGAGCCCACCGGCGGCACCGTCGAGTTCGAGGGGCGCGACATCACGCACCTCAAGGAGCACGAGCTGCGCGACATCCGCCGCAACGTGCAGATGATCTTCCAGGACCCGTACTCCTCGCTGAACCCGAGGCAGACGGTCGGGGCGATCCTCAGCACGCCGCTGCGGGTGCACGGCCTGCACAAGGGCAAGGAGAAGGCCCGCGTGCAGGAGCTGCTCGAGCTCGTCGGCCTCAACCCGGAGCACATCAACCGCTACCCGTCGGAGTTCTCGGGCGGCCAGCGCCAGCGCATCGGCATCGCCCGCGCCCTCGCGGTGGAGCCGAAGCTGATCATCGCCGACGAGCCGGTGTCGGCCCTCGACGTGTCGATCCAGGCGCAGGTGATGAACCTGCTGGCCAAGCTGCGCAACGAGCTCGACCTTGCGTTCATCTTCGTCGCCCACGACCTCGGCGTCGTGCGTCACTTCTGCGACCAGGTCGCGGTCATGTACCTCGGCAAGATCGTCGAGTACGGCGACAAGAAGAAGATCTACGAGGCTCCGGAGCACCCGTACACCCAGGCCCTGCTCTCGGCGGCGCCCGACATCAACGTCGCGCGTGGCATCGCCCCCAAGGAGCGCATCCGACTCGTCGGCGACGTGCCGAGCCCGATCGACCCGCCGAGCGGCTGCCGTTTCCGGACCCGGTGCTGGAAGGCGCAGGACATCTGCGCCCAGCAGGAGCCGCCCCTCGTGTCGGCGACCTCGGAGGAGTCGACCCGGACGTACCGCGAGGCGGGCATCCACCTGCAGGCCTGCCACTTCCCGGAGGTCAAGACCGACCTCGTCGCGGAGGTCGAGCACTCCGCCTGAGGTCGGAGTGAGCGCCGATGGCGCGACGTGGCACGACGTGTGCCGCCGGGCCGGCTCCCGCACGGGGGCCGGCCCGAGCGGCATACCCGGGCAAAGGTGGTGGGACGAGTCTCACGCGGTCCGTTAGGGTTGAACCACCTCGGCGCGAGCGTGCGCCGACGACCGAAGGACGATGACCGTGGCCCACCAGGGACCCAGGCCGACCCGGAGCGGTGGCCTGCAGCCGGCGAGGCGAGCTCGCCGGGGGTCAGCCGCGCCCGAGTGAGGCGCCTCGCTGACCCCGCCCCCGCCCGCCCGTCCGCACGCGCGACGGGCTCTCGCAGACCACACCCGTCGACCCCAAGGACTCATCATGGAAACCGCTGAGATCAGGCGTCGTTGGCTCTCGTACTTCGGCAGCCGCGGCCACACCGTCGTGCCGAGCGCCCCGCTCGTGCACGAGGACCCGAACCTGCTGTTCGTCAACGCCGGCATGGTCCCCTTCAAGCCGTACTTCCTCGGTCAGGAGACCCCGCAGTTCTCGCGCGCCACGAGCGTGCAGAAGTGCGTGCGGACCCTCGACATCGAGGAGGTCGGCAAGACCACCCGGCACGGCACGTTCTTCCAGATGAACGGCAACTTCAGCTTCGGCGACTACTTCAAGGAAGGCGCGATCGAGCTCGCGTGGGAGCTCATCACCCGCAGCCAGGCCGAGGGCGGCCTCGGGTTCGAGGAGAAGGACCTCTACGCGTCCGTCTACTTCGAGGACGACGAGGCGATCGCGCTCTGGAAGAAGATCGCCGGCCTCTCCGACGACCGCATCGTGCGCCTCGGGCGCAAGGACAACTACTGGAACATGGGCGTCGCCGGTCCCGGCGGCCCGTGCTCCGAGATCCTCCTCGACCGCGGCCGCGAGTTCGGTGCCGACGGTGACTGGGAGGCGGGCGACCGCTACCTCGAGTTCTGGAACCTCGTCTTCATGCAGTACGAGCTCGAGAACGTCCGGTCGAAGGAGGACTTCGACATCGCGGGCGAGCTGCCCAAGCGCAACATCGACACCGGCATGGGGCTCGAGCGCGTCGCGTTCCTGCTCCAGGGTGTCGACAACATCTACGAGACCGACGAGGTCTTCCCGGTCATCGCGGCCGCTGAGGACCTCACGGGCCGTCGCTACGGCGCCGACCACGAGGACGACGTGCGCTTCCGCGTCGTCGCCGACCACGTGCGCAGCTCGCTCATGCTCATCGGCGACGGCGTCACCCCCGGCAACGAGGGCCGCGGCTACGTCCTGCGCCGCCTCTTGCGCCGTGCGGTCCGCTCGATGCGCCTGCTCGGCGTCGACGCGCCGACCCTCGAGCAGCTGTTGCCGGTCAGCATGGAGCGGATGAAGTCCTCCTACCCCGAGCTCGAGACCGACTTCCACCGGATCAGCCAGGTCGCGTACGCCGAGGAGGACGCCTTCCGTCGCACGCTGAGCTCGGGCACGACGATCCTCGACACGGCGGTGGCGCGGGCCAAGTCGTCCGGTGCGACGACCCTCGGCGGGGCCGAGGCGTTCGCGCTGCACGACACGTACGGCTTCCCGATCGACCTGACGCTCGAGATGGCTGCGGAGCAGGGCCTGCAGGTCGACGAGCCCGGCTTCCGCCGGCTCATGGGCGAGCAGCGCGACCGGGCCAAGGCCGACGCGCGGGCGAAGAAGTCGGCGCACGGCGACACGAGCGTCTACCGGCAGCTGTCCGACACCCTGGGGCGTGACGTCGAGTTCACCGGCTACGACCAGACGCTGACCGACACCCGCGTCCGAGGGCTGATCCGCGACGGCGCCGTCGTCGACCGCGTCGGTCCCGGCGACGAGATCGAGATCGTGCTCGACCGCACGCCGCTCTACGCGGAGTCCGGTGGTCAACAGGCCGACCACGGGCACATCCGCCTCGCGAACGGTGCCCTCATCGAGGTCACCGACGTCCAGCGACCCATCACCGGCCTCGTCGTGCACCGCGCGAGAGTGCTCGAGGGTGAGGCCGGTCTGGGCGACGACGCCGAGGCGGAGGTGGACGTCGTGCGCCGCCGGTCGATCTCGCGCGCCCACACGGCGACCCACATGGTGCACCAGGCCCTGCGCGACGAGCTCGGTGACACGGCGACCCAGGCCGGGTCCGAGAACTCCCCGGGCCGCCTGCGCTTCGACTTCAAGTCGCTGCAGGCCGTCCCGGCCGCCGCGATGGGCGAGATCGAGGGGCGGATCAACGCCGTGCTCCTCGACGACCTGCCCGTCACGGCGGACGTCATGAACATCGACGCGGCGAAGAAGCTCGGTGCCATGGCGCTCTTCGGCGAGAAGTACGGCGAACGGGTCCGGGTCGTCTCGATCGGCGAGTGGTCGCGTGAGCTGTGTGTCGGCACGCACACGCCTCGGGTCGGCCAGATCGGCGTCGTCAAGCTGCTCGGTGAGAGCTCGATCGGCTCCGGCGTGCGGCGCGTCGAGGCGCTCGTGGGCGCCGACGCGTACTCCCACCTCGCCCGCGAGGCCACGATCGTCAGCCAGCTGACGGACACGCTCGGGGTCCGCCGGGACGAGCTGCCCGACCGCATCGCGACCATCCTCGGACGGCTGCGCGACGCCGAGAAGGAGATCGCCGCCGTGCGCCAGAGCCAGGTGCTCGGGGCCGCGGCCGGTCTCGTCCAGTCGGCGCGCGACATCGCCGGCGTGACGTTCGTCAGCCACGATGCGGGTGACGGCGTCACCGGCGACGACCTGCGCAAGCTCGTCACCGACGTGCGCGGCCGCCTCGGCAACGACCGTCCGGTGCTCGTGTCGATGGCCTCGGTGGCCTCCGGTCGCCCGGTCGTCATCGTCGCGACGAACGAGCGCGCCCGCGAGATCGGCCTCAAGGCCGGTGCGTTCGTCAAGCTCGCCGCCCAGGCTCTCGGCGGGGGCGGTGGCGGCAAGGACGACCTCGCCCAGGGCGGGGGCACCGACCCGACACGCGTCTCGGTGGCTCTGGGCACCGTCGAGGACCAGCTCCGCAACCGAGGCGCCTGACTTGCCCGATCCCCGCGCCCGTCCCGGTGCACGCGTCGGCGTCGACGTGGGCAACGCCCGCGTCGGCGTCGCCGCGTCGGACGCCTCGGGCGTGCTCGCCCACCCGGTGCGCACCTTGGCCCGCGACGTCGCGGCCGACAGCGACGTCGAGGCCATCGTTGCCCTGACGCGGGAGCTGGAGGCGATCGAGGTCGTCGTCGGGCTGCCGCGGCTGCTCTCGGGCGACGAGGGTGAGGCCGCCCGCATCGCGCGCGACTACGCCGGTCGGCTCGCGGCCCGTCTGGGTACGGTGGGGGTGCGGATGGTCGATGAACGCTTGACCACCGTGGACGCGCACCGCAGACTACGCGACAGCGGCGTCCCGGGCCGGGGACAACGGGCCGTCGTCGACCAGGCCGCTGCGGTGCTCATCCTGCAGTCGGCCCTCGACACCGAAGCGCTGTCGGGCAGGCCGCCCGGAGAGACCGTCACGCCGGGGGGCAAACGGAAGAAGGAACGTCGCCGATGAAGGACCATCTCGAGACATCCATCTTCGGCGACCACGAGGAGACCGTCGAGCACGTCGAGGAGACGCACGCCCCGCCCCCGCTGAGCCGACGCGAGATGCGCGAGCAGGAGCTCGCCGCACGCAAGCGCAGCAGCCGTCGCGGTGGCAAGGGCGGATCCTCCGGGGCTCCGAAGGGCAGGCCGTCGGTCTTCCGGCGGCTCGTCGTCATCGTCCTCGCGCTCGCCGTCATCGGGGGTGGCGTGGCCGTGGCCTACAAGGCGCTCAAGCCCGTCGTCGAGGGCTTCCTCGAGTCCAACGACTACCCGGGACCGGGCACGGGCCAGGTCCGTGTCACCGTCGACCAGGGCGCGGGCGGCAGCGCGATCGCCAAGACCCTTGCCGAGCAGGACGTCGTCAAGTCGAGCAAGGCCTTCATCGAGGCTGCCAACAACGACCCGAAGAGCGCAGGCATCCAGCCGGGCGTGTACGAGATGAAGAAGCAGATGAAGGCGTCCGACGCCCTCGCGATCCTCGTCGACCCGAAGAACCGGCTCGTCACCCGCGTCACCATCCCCGAGGGGCTCTGGGCGACCGAGATCTACGCCAAGCTCTCCAAGTCGTCGGGCATCCCGGTGGCGCAGTACACCGAGGCGGCCAAGAAGGTCGACGAGCTCGGCCTGCCGCCGTCGGCCAACGGCAACCTCGAGGGCTACCTCTTCCCGGCGAGCTACGAGTTCGGCCCGACGGCCACGGCGCTCGACCAGCTCAAGCAGATGGTCGCAGAGTCGACGAAGCGTCTGGACGCACTGGGCATCACGCCCGACCGCATGGAGCGTGTCGTCACGGTCGCGAGCCTCGTCGAGGGTGAGGCACAGCTCGACTCCGACCGCCCCAAGGTCGCCCGAGTCGTCGAGAACCGTCTCGCGGCCAAGATGTCCCTCGGCTTCGACTCGACGGTCAACTACATCTTCAAGAAGCGCGGCGTGCCGACGCAGGAGATGCTCGACAGCGACAACCCGTACAACACGCGTCGCTTCACCGGCCTGCCTCCGGGCCCGATCTCCAACCCGGGCGAGAGCGCCCTCGAGGCGGCCGCCAGCCCGGTGGCCGGCCCGTGGCTCTACTTCGTGACGGTCAACCTCGAGACCGGCGAGACGAAGTTCGCCGCGACGTACGAGGAGCACCAGCGCAACGTGGCCCAGTTCCAGAAGTGGTGCACCGACAACAAGGGCAAGTGCTGAGCGAGGGGCGCCGCATCGCCCGGCACTGTGCGGTGTGGGGCAGCCCGATCGGGCACTCGCTCTCGCCCGCGCTGCACCGGGCGGCCTATGCGGCCATGGCCCTGCACGACTGGTCCTACGAGCGGCGCGAGGTCGACGAGGCCGACTTCGCGGACGCCTTCGCGGGGCTCGACGAGACGTGGGTCGGCCTGTCGCTGACGATGCCGCTCAAGGAGGTCGCCCTCCGCGCTGCGACCACGGTGACGCCGGTCGCGGCGGCCACCGGCGCCGCCAACACGCTCGTGCGCGGCCCAGACGACCCGTCCGCGTGGACGGCCCACAACACCGACGTCCACGGCCTCACGACAGCACTGCGCCTCGCCGGCTGCACCGACCCCACCAGCCTGCTCGTCGTCGGGTCGGGGGCCACCGCCCGCTCGGCGATCGCGGCACTGGCACCAGGCGGCCGGGTCGTCCTCATGGTCCGCGACCGGGTCCGTCCCCAGACGTTGGGACAGGCCGAGGCGGCCGGACTGGCGGTCGAGACCGTCGGCCTGGGGGAGTGGGCCGCAGGGGCCGAGGTCGACGCCGTCGTCAGCACCGTGCCACCCGCGTCGGTGCCCGACCTCGACGACTTCCCGGTCGTGACCCACCGCGACCACCGCCCCGTCGTCCTCGACGTCGTCTACGGCTCGGGGGAGACGCCCCTCCAGCGCGCAGCCCGTGAGCGTGGCTGGGGCGTCGCCGAGGGCACCGACATGCTCCTGCACCAGGCCACCGAGCAGGTACGCCTCATGACGGGTCACGAGGCACCGCTCGGTGCCATGGCGGACGCCCTCCGGGCCGCGCTGCTCGATCGGCGTGCGGAGCCGTGATCCCGCCGATGACGTGGGCGCAGGCCCCCGGTGCGCCGTGGTGGTTCGTCCTGGCGCTCGCCGTCGCCGGGGCGATCGTAGGAGAGGTGCTCCGTCGCCGCCTCGCGACGGGCGGCTACCGGCTCGACGACGAGGCGGGGCCGCTGCCGCGAGTGCCCTCGGTGGTCGTGCCCGTCGCCCTCGCCCTGCTCTGGGGGCTGCTCGGCTGGCGTTTCGGTCCACTGTCGGAGTGGGCGCTGACGCCCGCGTACCTCGCGTTCGCGTTCGTCGCGGTCGCCCTGGCCTGGATCGACGCGGACGTGCACCGCCTCCCGCGCGGACTGACGCGCCCGGCATACCCCCTTCTCGTCGGACAGCTCGCGCTCGCGTCCCTCGCGTCGGGCGACTGGGAGGCGCTGCGCCGGGCGGCGATCGCCGGCGCCGTCCTGTGGACGATCTACTTCGTCCTCGCGCTCGTGGCGGCGCTGCTCGGCAGCGGCTTCGGCTACGGCGACGTGACGCTCGCCGGGCTCGTCGGTCTCGCGACGGGCTACGTGAGCGTGTCGACGACCCTCGTCGCGTCGTACGCCGCGTTCATCCTCGCAGGGGTCTACGGGCTCGTGCGGCTCGTCCTCCGGCGCGGCACCCGCAAGGACGACATCGCCTTCGGCCCGTGGATGCTGCTCGGCCTGCTCATCTCGCTCGTCGTCCAGGTGCGCCCACTCGTCTGACCGACCCGGACCCGACGGAGCCGTTCGCGGCCCGACGGCGGCCCTAGCGCCGCCCGGGCGCGGACCGGGCGGCGGTCCCGCGGAGCGGGCGGGTCGGGGGCAGCGACGGACCGCGTGGGAGGATCGGGTCATGTTGCGTTGGTTGACGGCCGGTGAGTCGCACGGTCCCGCACTCGTCGCCATGATCGAGGGGCTCCCCGCCGGCGTCGAGGTCGGCGCGAAGGACCTGCAGGCCGCCCTGTCCCGCCGCCGCCTCGGCTACGGCCGCGGCGCGCGGATGAAGTTCGAGCAGGACGAGGTCGAGTTCCTCGGCGGCCTGCGCCACGGCCTGACCCTGGGCTCGCCGATCGCCGTTCGCATCGGCAACAGCGAGTGGCCCAAGTGGACGACCGTGATGAGCCCCGAGGCCGTCAGTGACGAGGCGTTCGCCGCCTCCGACGACGTCAACGCCGAGAAGGAGGTCGCGCGCAACAAGCCGCTGACCCGTCCGCGGCCCGGCCACGCCGACCTCGTCGGCATGCAGAAGTACGGCCACGAGGACGCCCGCCCGGTGCTCGAGCGCGCCTCGGCCCGCGAGACCGCGGCCCGCGTCGCCCTCGGTGAGATCGCCGCACGGTTCCTCGAGCAGTCCTACGGCATCCGTCTCGTCTCGCACACCGTGTCGATCGGGACCGCCCGCGTGCCCAACGGAGCGGCCCTGCCGACCCCCGGCGACGTCGAGCGTCTCGACGCCGACCCGGTGCGCGCCTTCGACCCGTCGGGGTCGGCGGCCATGGTCGCCGAGGTCGACGCGGCGAAGAAGGACGGCGACACCCTCGGGGGCGTCGTCGAGGTGCTCGCCTACGGCGTGCCTCCTGGCCTCGGCTCCCACGTCCACTGGGACCGCAAGCTCGACGGGAAGCTCGCCCAGGCCCTCATGAGCATCCAGGCGATCAAGGGCGTCGAGGTCGGCGACGGTTTCGAGACGGCCCGCCGTCGTGGGTCCGAGGCGCACGACGAGATGGAGATGGTCGACGGCGTCATCACCCGTCGCACCGGTCGCGCCGGCGGCACGGAGGGTGGCATGTCGACCGGTCAGGTGCTCCGCGTCCGCGCGGCTATGAAGCCGATCAGCACCGTGCCCCGTGCCCTGTCGACCGTCGACGTCGCGACGGGAGAGGCCGCCACGGCCATCCACCAGCGCTCCGACGTGTGCGCCGTGCCGGCTGCCGGCGTCGTCGCCGAGGCGATGGTCGCTCTCGTGCTCGCCCAGTCGTGCCTCGAGAAGTTCGGGGGCGACTCGGTGGCCGAGACGTCACGCAACCACACGGCATACCTCGACGGCATCCGTGAGGGGCTGCGCACATGGTGAACGACCACGTGACCCGCCCGGTCGCCGTCGTCGTCGGGCCGCCCGGCGCCGGCAAGACCACGGTCGGCCAGGCCCTCGCGGCGCGCCTCGGTGTGGCCTTCCACGACGTCGACGCGGCCATCGAGGCCGCGCAGGGGCGCTCGATCTCCGACATCTTCGTCGACGACGGCGAGTCCGTCTTCCGCGACCTCGAGCGCGCCGAAGTGGTGCGCGCCCTGGCGGAGGAAGCGGGCGTCGTCTCGCTCGGTGGGGGAGCCGTCATGGACCCGCTCACCGAGGTCGCGCTCGCCGGCCACGCCGTCGTCTTCCTCGACGTCGCCATCGCCGACGCGAGCAGGCGGATCGGCTTCGACCGCTCGCGCCCGCTCCTGTCGGTCAACCCCCGCGCGACGTGGGTGCGGATGATGAACGACCGTCGCCCCACGTACGAGCGCGTCGCGACCGTGCGCGTCGACACCGCGGGACGCACGCCCGAGGAGGTCGTCGACGTCGTCGTCGCCGAGCTCGAGGCGGCCCGCGCGTGAGCGCTGCGGCCGAGCCGACGACGATCCCCGTCGGCGACGACTACGACGTCGTCATCGGGTCCGGCGTGCTCGACCGCGTCGGTGACCTGCTCGGCGACGACGTCGAGCGCGTCCTCGTCGTCCACCCCCCGACGCTGACGGAGCTGGCCTCGAAGGTCACCGCTGCCCTCGAGCGGCAGGGGTATGCCGTCCACGTCGCCGAGGTGCCCGACGCAGAGGCCGCCAAGACGGCCGAGGTCGCGGCGGGGCTCTGGGCCCAGCTGGGCCGGGCAGGCTTCACCCGCACCGACGCCGTCGTGGGAGTCGGGGGCGGCACGGTCACCGACCTCGCCGGCTTCGTCGCCGCGTCCTGGCTGCGCGGGGTGCGCGTCGTCCAGGTGCCGACGACCCTGCTCGGGATGGTCGACGCGGCCGTCGGGGGCAAGACCGGCATCAACACCGCCGAGGGCAAGAACCTCGTCGGTGCCTTCCACCCTCCGGCCGGGGTGCTCTGCGACGTCGACGTCCTCTCGACCCTGCCCGAGGCCGACCTCGTCGCCGGGCTGGCCGAGGTCGTCAAGTGCGGCTTCATCGCCGACCCCGTCATCCTCGACCTCGTCGAGGCGTCCGTGCGGGACGACGCCGGCCGGGCCCGCACCGCCGCCAACCCGCACCTGCGCGAGCTCATCGAGCGCGCCGTCCGGGTCAAGGCCGAGGTCGTCGCCGCGGACCTGCGCGAGAGCTCGCTGCGCGAGATCCTCAACTACGGCCACACGTTCGGCCACGCCATCGAGCAGGTCGAGCACTACTCGTGGCGGCACGGAGAGGCGGTCGGCGTCGGGATGGTCTACGTCGCCGAGCTCGCCCGGCTCACCGGTCACCTGACCGGTCCCGACGGCGACGCGCTCGTCGCTCGGCACCGCTCGGTCCTCGAGTCGCTCGGGCTCCCGACGACGTACGCCGGCGGGCGCTGGGACGAGCTGCTCACCGCGATGCGGCGGGACAAGAAGTCCCGCGGCTCGACGCTGCGCTTCGTCGTGCTCGACGGCCTGGCCGAACCCACCCGGCTCGCCGGCCCGGACGACACGCTGCTCCAGGCGGCGTACGGCCTCGTGTCGCGGCGCCCCGACGCGAGGGCTCACTAGACTCGCGGCCATGACGGCACCCACGGTCTTCGTCCTGTCGGGCCCCAACCTGGGCAGACTCGGCACCCGCGAGCCCGAGGTCTACGGCTCCGACACGCTCGACGACGTGCACGCCGCGGTGCAGCGCGAGGCGCGCGAGCTCGGCCTCGTCGCCGACTGCCGCCAGACCAACCACGAGGGCGAGCTCATCGACTGGCTCCACGAGGCCGTCGACGTCGGCGCCGACGTCGTGCTCAACCCGGGGGCCTTCACCCACTACTCGTATGCCGTCCGCGACGCCTGCGCCATCGTGACGACGAGTGGTCGGAGCCTCGTCGAGGTGCACCTCAGCAACCCGGCGGCGCGCGAGGAGTTCCGGCACACGTCCGTCGTGGCGGGGGTCGCGACCGGCACCGTCGCCGGCTTCGGGCTGCAGTCCTACCTGCTCGCCCTGCGCGCCCTCGTCTGAGCAGGAGCCGTCTCGCCGCATCAGGCGTCACGATGTGGTGACGAGCCGCGCGGTGGTCGTCCGGCTCGCGCACCGAGGTCCTACCGTGCTGTCGTGACCCACGTGGGGCGGCGTCGTGCAGCCGGCGGGCTGGCGCTCGTCGCCACGGCCGCACTGGCGGGGTGCGTGCCGTCGGCTCCCCGTCCGTCCGCGGCACCCGCGTCGACGACCGTCACGGTCCCCGGATGCCCGACCGTGGTGGTCGACCCGGTGCGCCGCGCGCTCGTCGACTTCACCGACTTCGTCGTGCACCGCGGGGTCACCTACAGCTCACGTCCCGATGCACCACAGCGTCTGACCCAGGCCCAGCTCGGGCCGGAGGTGTTCAGGGTCTCGTGCACGTACTCGAGCCTCAACCAGCTCACGCAGTCGGAGCTCCCGGAGGCCACCGAGCACTCCGCCGGGTTCATCCCGGCCCGGTCACCGGTCTTCGAGGTCAAGGGCTGGCCGACATCCTGCCGGCTCGCCGCACAGCACGACGGCAGCTGGTTCGTCTACCTCGCCGACGCCGACACCGCCGACGCGTCGAGGGCCGCGGAGTGTGCCCTCGACCCCGGCCGGTCGACACAGGACGCCCGGTCGTGACGTCACCGCTGCGCACGCACCGACGCTCGCACTGACCGGCTCTCACAGCGACCACACAGACGGCACAACGGCGCACCACGGATGCGACTCCCAGAGTCATCTCAGGAGGGGCCACCGGCCCCGCGACGAAAGGGTCGGCCCATGGCACCGCGCACCCCCTCGGCTCCGGACCACGAGTGGCTCGACGAGCACGGCACCGAGATCGAGGACCACGACCGGGGTCTCGTCCACGACCTCCAGACGCTCGTCGACCGGCGCCGGGCGCTGGCCCTCTTCGGTGGTCTCGGGGTCGCCGGAGCGCTCGCGGCGTGCAGCACCGGGACGCCGTCCGTCACGTCGACCGGCTCGGCGACGAGCAGCTCGACGAGCGCGACCACGTCCTCGGCCTCCGCGACGAGCGCCGCCGGCGCCGGCGCGTCCGGGAGCACCTCGAACGACGCGGTCGATGCCGACCTCGTCGAGGCGCCGGACGAGACGGCCGGCCCCTACCCGGGCGACGGCTCCAACGGCCAGAACGTCCTCGACGACTCGGGCATCGTGCGCAGCGACATCCGCAGCAGCTTCGGGTCGTCGACGACGACGGCCGAGGGCGTGCCCCTGACCGTCAAGCTGACGGTGAAGGAGCTGGCGACGAGCACGGCCCTCGTCGGCGCCGCCGTCTACGTCTGGCACTGCGACCGCGACGGCAACTACTCGATGTACAGCCAGGCCGCGGCCGACGAGAACTACCTGCGTGGCGTGCAGGCCACCGACGAGTCGGGCACGGCGACCTTCACGTCGATCTTCCCGGGCTGCTACTCGGGCCGCTGGCCGCACATTCACTTCGAGGTCTACTCGAGGGTGAGCGACGCGACGTCGAGCGGCCCCATCGTCAAGACCTCACAGATCGCCCTGCCCCAGTCCACCTGCGAGGCGGTCTATGACAGCACCGGCTACGAGCAGAGCGTCGGCAACCTCGCGCAGGTCAGTCTCCAGCGCGACAACGTCTTCGGTGACGACGGTGGCATCCACCAGCTCGCGACGATGTCGGGCAGCACGTCGTCCGGGTACACCGCGGCGCTGACGATCGGCGTCTGAACCGCCACCCGGAGGCCGGGCTCGTGGGAACCTGCTCCCATGAGTGGGGACGAGGACCTCGTGGTCAGTGCGATGGCGATCAACGTGACGATCCCGGAGCCGCTGCGCTGGAACGACACCCGCCGGGGGCAGGAGTTCCGGCTCGACACCCTCAACGTCCGGATGCTGCCGGACGGCCACCTCGCGGCCAAGGCGTACGGCCGACCTGTCGAGGGCGGCCGCGGGGCGTACGTGTCGTTCACCGTGCCGCCGCGTCCTGAGCTCGCGGCACTCGTCGCGGCCGCCGCGGACCGGGCCGCTGAGAGGTGGGCAGCCCACCGGGGGCTCGGGTGACCCGGTGTCAGGCGGCCCCGAGGGCCTCGGGCAGCGGCTGGGCGTGCACGATCGTCAGCTCGGACACCGCTCGGGTCAGCACGACGTAGAGGCGCCGCAGGCCGGTGCGCTCGTCGGGCTCGGCCGCGGCGATCGCGGCCGGCTCGACGACGACGGTCCGGTCGAACTCCAGACCCTTGGCGACACTGGCGGGCACGACCTCGACCTGGTGGTCCTCGTCGTCGCCGTGGTCCCGGTCGAGCCGGCCGTGGGAGACGCCGGCTCTCGCGAGGGCCGCCGAGACCCGCTGGACGTCCGCGTCCGGCACGATGACGCCGACCGAGCCGGGCGCGCCCGCAGCGCGCTCGACCGCCCGCACGACCTCGACGTCGAGCTCGCCCAGCGCCGCAGGCCGGATCTCGAGCCGTCCCGGGTTGTCGCGCACCGACACGGGTGCGCCGAGACCCGGGGCCATGACGGGCAGCAGGCGAGCGGCGTACTCGATGACGACGGCCGGGACCCGGAAGCCGCGGTCGAGCACGACGAGGTCGTGCTGCTCCTTGCCGAGGTGGCGCATCGCGTCGTCCCAGGACGCGGTCGCCCACGGCGTCGTGCCCTGGGCGATGTCGCCGAGCACGGTGACCGAGCCCGTCGAGCACCGCCGGCCCACGGCCCGCAGCTGCATGGGGGAGAGGTCCTGCGCCTCGTCGAGCACGACGTGGCCGAGGCTCGGCACGCGGCGCAGCAGGTCGTCGAGCTCGTCGAGCAGCGCCATGTCGGCACGTGACCAGCGGGCGGCGCCCTTGGTCCGGACCGGCTTGTCCCACAGCAGCATCGACTGCTCCTCGTCGGTCAGGTCGTCGCCGGCGGCGGCTCTCAGCGCGTCGGCGTCGGACCACAGCCGGTGCAGCACCCCCTGCGGGTCGAGCGCGGGCCAGACGGACGAGACGTACGCCTTGACGGCGGAGGACCTGGCGACGGCGTCCTGCACCCGGTCGTCCGGCGCCTCGCCGGCGCGCTCCATCTCGAGCAGGACGTGGTGGGAGAGCCGCTGGGGGAGCAGGTCCCGTGCGGCGGAGTAGCGCACGCCGCGGGCGGCGAGCTCGTCGAGGATGTCGGCCACCTCGTAGGCCGGCACGCGCCACTTCCGCACCCCGCGCGGGACCACGACCGCCTCCGTGGGGCGCACGATGCTCGACCAGACCGCCCGGCGCAGCACCGACGCGAGACGTGGGTCGCCCTTGAGGGCGGCGACGTCGGCCGTGTCCTCGGCGCGCACGCGGCCGTGGTCGAGCAGGCTCTCGATGGTCGCGTGGCCGACGCGCACCTCGCCGAGCGACGGCAGGACGGCGCCGATGTGGTCGAGGAAGGCTCGGTTGGGGCCGACGACGAGCACACCGGAGCGGTCGAGGCGGTCGCGGAAGGAGTAGAGCAGCCACGCAGCACGGTGCAGCCCGACGGCCGTCTTGCCCGTGCCCGGCGCGCCCTGCACGCAGACGCTGACGGCCACGTCGCTGCGGACGATCTCGTCCTGCTCCGGCTGGATCGTCGAGACGATGTCGCGCATCGGACCGGTGCGGGGACGCTCGATCTCGGCCGCGAGGAGCGCGCCTGCCGGAGAGCCGGACGGCTCGGGCTCGCGCAGGTGCTCGTCCTCGAGGGCGGTCAGACGTCCCCGGTCGACGCCGAACCGACGCCGCAGGACGACGTCCATCGGCTCGAGCGGCGAGGCCCGGTAGAACGCGGTCGAGATCGGGGCGCGCCAGTCGACGACGACGGGGTCGCCCGCCTCGTCGGAGACGTGTCGTCGGCCGATGTGGAACTGCTCCGCCGGGCCGTCCGCGGGGTCGACGTCGATGCGGCCGAAGAAGAGGGTCGTGCGCGGGTCGTCCTGCAGCGACGCGATGCGTCGAGCCAGCACCCAGCCGAGGACCTCGCCCGAGACGGCATCGCTCGCCTTGGACGCGTCGAGCGACTCCGCGAGTCGGCGCATCCGGGCCAGTTGCTCCCGCGCGTCGTCGAGGAAGGCCTGCTCCCGGGCGAGCTCGGTGGCGAGCGCAGGGTCGGGCGATGGCACGCCGGTACCTTCCTTCAGCGAAAACACACCGAGGAGGTGTCGACGCACCGGGATCGGATGCCGGTGGGTCGTGACCTGCTCGGTGCGTTGCGGGCGGGGGGAACGGGTCAGCGTACACCGGCGAGGACGGCGACGGGTGTGCGCGATTCCGCGATCCGGCGGCGGCCCGGCTAGACTCGTGCGGCAACTCCCCAAGACAGTGAACGCCCGGCTATCCGGCGTGCCCATGGGCGCGCGCCCCGACCGGCCGGCATACGAAAGTGGTTTGTGACGATGGCTTCGACCAACGACCTGAAGAACGGCATGGTGCTCAACATCGAGGGACAGCTCTGGTCCGTCGTCGAGTTCCAGCACGTGAAGCCCGGCAAGGGCCCTGCGTTCGTGCGCACCAAGCTCAAGGCCGTCCTCTCCGGCAAGGTCGTGGACAAGACGTTCAACGCCGGCACCAAGGTCGAGACGAGCAACGTCGACAAGCGGACGATGCAGTACCTCTACAAGGACGGCACCGACTTCGTCTTCATGGACACCGACACCTACGACCAGCTCAACGTGTCGGAGACCGTCGTCGGTGACGCCGCCAACTACCTCCTCGAGAACCAGAACGCGCTCGTCGCCACCAACGAGGGCCTGCCGCTCTACGTCGAGCTGCCCGCGTCGGTCGTCCTCGAGATCACGCACACCGAGCCGGGCCTGCAGGGCGACCGCTCGACCGGCGGCACCAAGCCGGCCACCCTCGAGACCGGCGCCCAGATCAACGTGCCGCTCTTCCTCGAGTCCGGCACCCGTGTCAAGGTCGACACCCGTGACGGGTCGTACCTCGGCCGAGTCAACGACTGAGCGGACGCGAATTCCCTTGGCAGCACGCAGCAAGGCCCGTACCCGGGCGCTCGACATCCTCTTCGAGGCGGACCAGCGCGGCCTCAACGCCGAGACGCTCCTCGACGAGCGCCTCGGCGACCGTGAGTCGCGGGCGGCGAACAACCCGTACACCGCGGAGCTCGTGCGCGGCGTCGTCGGGCGCTGGAACGACATCAACGCGGCGCTGACCGACTACAGCCAGGGCTGGACCCTCGACCGGATGCCTGCCGTCGACCGCGCGATCCTGCGCCTGGGCGCGTGGGAGGTCCTCTGGAACGACGAGATCCCCGACGGCGTTGCGATCTCCGAGGCCGTGGCGCTCGCCACCGACCTCTCGACGGACGAGTCGCCGGCCTTCGTCAACGGGCTGCTCGCGCGCATCGCCGAGGTCAAGGCGACCATCGTCTGACGCAGACGCCGTGCGCGCTGCGACCGAAGGGCACCCACCACTGCCGGTGGGTGCCCTTCGTCGTCGGTGCCCGGCGGGTCCGCGGCGGTCTCGGGCGGTCCGGGGCGGTCAGGGGCGGTCACCCGGTCGTGACGACCGGCTCGAGCGGTTTCCCGAGGACCCCGGCCAGCCGAGCGGCCTCGTCGTCGAGCGCGGTCCGGGGCGGCGAGCCGTGGTCGGGGCCCCATGCGACGCGCAGCTCGTCGCGGACGACCGACCACGTGCCGCACACGACCCCGCCGCGCACGACGAGGTCCGCGCCACGTGTCACCGCCGTGCGCAGGTCCGGGGGCACGACGTGCTCGTCGTTGGTGCCCGGCCCCATGACCCACGGGTCGTGACCGGGGAGCAGCCGCAGGGCGTCCGTCGGCTCGGCGGCCCGCAGGCTGTCGGCGTCCTCGGCGAGCACGTACGCCGTCTCGCCCCCGACCGCGACGGGCTCCAGACGATCGCGCAGCTCGGCCAGCCAGCCGTCGATCCGGCGGCGTCCGGCGCTGAGGCCACCGCCGAGCCAGTAGTGGACGTGCTCGGGCGTCGCGGGACCGTACGCGTGCAGGTAGGCCCGCACGACGTGCGGGCCCGCCTCGGCGAGCTCCCACGTGCCCACCCACCGCGGGTCGGCGTCGAGCCGCTGGAAGGTCGCGCGCCCCTCGCGCGGCGGCCCGAAGCCCATGTCGCCCTGCCACGTCAGCGCCTTGCTCAGGGTGACGGCCCCCTCGTCGAAGACGGGGCGCAGGTGGCGGTACGCCGAGCGCCGGGTCACGGCCGAGCCGAGCTCGGCGACGGTGAGCGGGCCGTCGGCGAGCGCCTCGCGCACGGCAGCGCGGAACGCCGGCCAGTCCATCGGCCCGAGCCGGTAGTACTCCTGCCAGCTCCTGCGCTCCCACTGGCGGCCGGCTGCGCGCACCGTGAGGTAGGCGCCGCCGTCCTCCGGGGTGAGGTAGTGGGTGCCGCCACGGAACGCGTACGCCTTGACGAGACTGCCCTCGACGAGGGCCGCGGCGACCTCCCCGGGACGTGAGTGCGTGCGCCGGAGCCGCACGGTGAGCTCGGCGAGACGCTCCTCCTTGGCCGGGACGGCTCCGAGCCGCCGCACGACCTCGGCGACCGACACGTCGCCGACGGGATCGAGGAGCTGCTGCTGCAGCCGCCAGGACAGGGCCCGGGCCCAGGTGATCGACACCCCCGGAGGCTAACCGCGATGGCGGACGATCGGGGTCCGGGTCGCGGCGGGACTCGTGGTCGCAGCCGCTCGGGCCGTTCTCACGGAGTGGCGCGGTGTCGGGGCGGCCGGAGCCGGACGTTACACTCGGCGCCGTAGACATCCTTTAACCACCGTCCTGTGAGGCGGGGAAGGAGGTCCAGCGGCGATGCCCTGCCCTGACCTGAGTGCACCCGACCAGTCATCGACAGATCGCTCGAGCATCCCCGAGGACGCTCGCGACGTCATGAGCGAGGGGGACATCTCCCGGGCGCTGCGGCGCATCGGTCACGAGATCCTCGAGCGCAACAAGGGCAGCGAGGGGCTCGTCCTCCTCGGCATCCCCTCGCGCGGGGTCCCGCTCGCCCGCCGGCTGGCGGCCTGCATCGAGGAGGTCGAGGGGACCGCGGTCCCCGTCGGCGAGCTCGACATCACGCTCCACCGCGACGACCTGCGCCGCAACCCGGTTCGCACGGCTCACCGTTCGCGCATCCCGGCCGGCGGCATCGACGACCGAGTCGTCGTCCTCGTCGACGACGTCCTCTACTCCGGGCGCACCATCCGCGCCGCGCTCGACGCGCTCTCCGAGCTCGGCCGCCCCCGCGCCGTGCGCCTCGCCGTGCTCGTCGACCGGGGCCACCGCGAGCTGCCGATCCGCGCCGACCACGTCGGCAAGAACCTGCCGACCTCGAGCGCCGAGCGGGTGCACGTCCGGGTCGCCGAGGTCGACGGCCTCGACGTCGTGCGGATCAGCGGAGGTGACGCGCGAT
This sequence comes from Terracoccus sp. 273MFTsu3.1, assembly GCF_000383675.1. GTDB lineage: Bacteria > Actinomycetota > Actinomycetes > Actinomycetales > Dermatophilaceae > Terrabacter. The sequence continues at coordinate 52,719 of NZ_KB911823.1, forward strand.
GACCAGGCACCTCATCTCCTCCGCCGACCTCAGCCGCACCGAGGTGGAGGACATCCTCGAGACCGCGGCGTCGATGCACGACCTCCAGCGACGCGAGGTCAAGAAGGTGCCGACCCTGCGCGGGCGCACCGTCATCAACTTCTTCTTCGAGGACTCGACCCGGACGCGCAGCTCCTTCGAGATCGCGGGCAAGTGGATGTCGGCCGACACCATCAACCTCTCGGCCAAGGGCTCCTCGACGAGCAAGGGCGAGAGCCTCCGGGACACGGCGATGACCGTCGACGCCATGGCGGTCGACGCGCTCGTCATCCGGCACAACGCGTCCGGCGCCTGCCACCAGGTCGCCCAGTGGGTGCGCTGCAGCGTCATCAACGCCGGCGACGGCACGCACGAGCACCCGACGCAGGCCCTGCTCGACGCGTACACCCTGCGGACCCGGCTCGGTGACCTCGACGGCAAGCACGTCGTCATCGTCGGCGACCTGACCCACTCCCGCGTCTTCCGCAGCAACGTCATCACGCTCAGGACGCTCGGCGCCCGCGTCACGGTCGTCGCGCCGCCGACGCTCATGCCGAGCGGCATCGGGGCGTGGAGCGCGGCGGACGGCTTCGCGACGAGCTGGGACCTCGACCCCGTTCTCGACGGGGAGGGCGAGCACGGGCCCGTCGACGCCGTGATGATGCTCCGCGTCCAGCGCGAGCGGATGAGCGGCGGGTACTTCCCGACGGCGCGCGAGTACACCGTCGCCTACGGACTGACACGCGACCGGCTCGAGCGGCTCGTCGCCCGCAACGACGACGTCCTCGTGCTCCACCCGGGCCCGATGAACCGCGGCCTCGAGATCGCGCCGGAGGCGGCCGACTCGCCGCAGTCCGTCGTGCTCGACCAGGTCTCGGCCGGCGTCGCGGTCCGGATGGCCGTGCTCTACCACCTGCTCGCCGGCGAGGACACCCCCGCGCCGATGCCCGCCAGCGCCACCGAAGGAGCCGTCCGATGACCCGCCTCGTGATCCGCGGCGCCCGCCTGCTCGGCGCCGACGCGGCCGACCTGCTCGTCGAGGACGGCGTCATCACCGAGGTCGGCTCGGTCTCGGCACCCTCGGACGCCGAGGTGCTCGACGCCGACGGACTCGTCGCGCTGCCCGGCCTCGTCGACCTGCACGTGCACCTGCGCGAGCCAGGACGCGAGGACGCGGAGACGATCGCCACCGGCTCGGCCGCGGCTGCCGCCGGCGGCTTCACCGCGGTCTTCGCCATGGCCAACACGAGTCCCGTCACCGACACCGCCGAGGCGGCTGAACGCGTGCTCGACCTCGGGCGCGCGTGCGGGCTCACCGAGGTGGTCCCCGTCGGCGCCGTGACCAAGGGCCTCGAGGGCGCCGAGCTCGCCGAGCTCGGTCTCATGGCCCGGTCGCGGGCGAAGGTGCGCGTCTTCAGCGACGACGGCCACTGCGTGCACGACGCGCGGATCATGCGCCGGGCGCTCGAGTACATCAAGCCCTTCGGCGGCGTCGTCAGCCAGCACGCGCAGGACCCACGTCTCGCGGGTCGCGAGGCCTGCTGCCACGAGGGCGAGGTCTCCGGTCGGCTCGGCCTGCCCGGCTGGCCCGGCATCGCCGAGGAGTCGATCGTCGCGCGCGACGTCATGCTGGCGCGCCACACCGGCTCCCGCGTCCACGTCGCGCACGTCTCGACCGCCGGGACCGTCGAGGTCCTCCGCTGGGCCAAGGCGCAGGGCATCGACGTCACGGCCGAGGTCACGCCCCACCACCTCGTCCTGACCACCGACCTCCTGCTCGGCTACGACCCCGTCTACAAGGTCAACCCGCCGCTGCGTCCGGCCGAGGACGTCGAGGCCCTGCGCGCGGCCCTGGCCGACGGCACCATCGACGCGGTCGCCACTGACCACGCCCCCCACGCCCGTCACGACAAGGAGCACGCCTTCGTCGACGCGGCCTTCGGGATGCTCGGCCTCGAGACGGCCCTGTCGGTCGTCAGCGACGTCATGGTGCGGCCCGGCCTGCTCGACTGGTCCGACGTGGCACGGGTCATGTCGACCGCCCCCGCCCGGATCGGCGGGCTCGCCCACCAGGGAAGGGAGCTCGCCGTCGGCAGCCCCGCCCACATCACCCTCGTCGACCCCGACCGCGAGGTCACGGTCGACGCCGCCGCGAGCCGCAGCCGCTCGCGCAACAACCCGTGGCACGGGCGCACCCTGCACGGAGCCGTCCTCGCGACGGTCCACGCGGGACGCGTCACCCACGACGCTCGCAACGGCGCGGGCACCCGACGAGAACTGACGAACGCGACGACCACGGGAGCAGACCTGTGACCACCCAGACCCCCCTGACCGTGCCCACCCGAGACGGGTGGCCGACCCGCACCCGCGTGGCGGCGACCCTCGTTCTCGAGGACGGCCGCACCTTCCACGGGTCGTCCTACGGTGCTCTGGGCGAGACCGTCGGCGAGGCGGTCTTCTCGACCGGCATGACGGGCTACCAGGAGACGCTCACCGACCCGAGCTACCACCGGCAGGTCATCGTCATGACCTCGCCGCACGTCGGCAACACGGGCGTCAACACCGAGGACGACGAGAGCAGCCGCATCTGGGTCGCCGGCTACGTCGTGCGCGATCCCGCCATCCGGTCGTCGAGCTGGCGCGCCACGCGCGACCTCGAGGACGAGCTCGTCGACCAGGGCGTCGTCGGCATCTGCGACATCGACACGCGGGCCCTGACCCGCCACCTGCGCGAGCGCGGGGCGATGCGCGTCGGCATCTTCAGCGGTGACGGCGCCGAGCGCTCCGAGGCCGAGCTGCTCGAGGCGGTCCGCACGAGCCCGCAGATGGCCGGCGCCGCGCTCGCCGCCGAGGTCACCACCGCCGAGCCGTATGCCGTCCCGGCCGTCGGCGACAGGCGCTTCACCGTCGCGGCCGTCGACCTCGGCATCAAGGCGATGACCCCGGCGCTGATGGCGCAGCGCGGCATCGAGGTGCACGTCCTGCCGGCCACCGCGACGATCGACGACGTCCTGGCCGTGGGGGAGTCCGGACCCGACGGCGTCTTCTTCTCCAACGGTCCCGGTGACCCGGCCACCGCCGAGCGCGAGGTGGCGCTCCTGCGCGAGGTGCTCGACCGCGGCATCCCGTTCTTCGGCATCTGCTTCGGCAACCAGCTGCTCGGCCGCGCGCTGGGCTTCGGCACGTACAAGCTGAAGTACGGTCACCGCGGCATCAACCAGCCGGTGATGGACCGCACGACCGGCAAGGTCGAGGTGACGGCCCACAACCACGGGTTCGCCGTGGACGCGCCCCTCGACGAGGACAGCGACACGGCATACGGCCGCGTCCGTGTCTCGCACGTGTGCCTCAACGACGACGTCGTGGAGGGGCTCGAGTGCCTCGACCGTCCTGCCTACTCCGTCCAGTACCACCCCGAGGCTGCGGCGGGCCCGCACGACGCCGCCTACCTCTTCGACCGCTTCCTCGAGCTCATGACCGACCGACAGACCACCCACCAGACCACGGAGGTCAACGCCTGATGCCGAAGAGAAGTGACATCAAGAGCGTCCTCGTCATCGGGTCGGGGCCGATCGTCATCGGTCAGGCCTGCGAGTTCGACTACTCCGGCACCCAGGCCTGCCGCGTCCTGCGCGAGGAGGGCATCCGCGTCATCCTCGTCAACAGCAACCCGGCGACGATCATGACCGACCCCGAGTTCGCCGACGCCACCTACGTCGAGCCGATCACCCCGGAGGTCGTCGAGGCGATCATCGCCAAGGAGCGCCCCGACGCCGTCCTCGCCACCCTCGGTGGACAGACGGCGCTCAACTGCGCGATCTCCTTGCACGAGAACGGAGTCCTCGAGAAGTACGGCTGCCCGCTCATCGGGGCCAACGTCGAGGCGATCCAGCTGGGCGAGGACCGTGAGAAGTTCAAGGGCGTCGTCGAGCGGTGTGGCGCGGAGTCGGCGAAGTCACTCATCTGCCACTCGATGGACGAGCTGCTCGCCGCCGCGGACGAGCTCGGCTACCCGGTCGTCGTGCGCCCGTCGTTCACGATGGGCGGCCTCGGGTCGGGCTTCGCCTACGACGAGGCCGACCTGCGCCTCCTCGGCGGTGCCGGCCTCCAGTACAGCCCGACGACCGAGGTGCTCCTCGAGGAGTCGATCCTCGGCTGGAAGGAGTACGAGCTCGAGGTCATGCGCGACCACGCCGACAACGTCGTCGTCGTCTGCTCCATCGAGAACCTCGACCCGATGGGCGTGCACACGGGTGACTCGATCACCGTCGCGCCGGCCCTGACGCTCACCGACCGCGAGTACCAGCGGCTGCGCGACATCGGCATCGCCGTCATCCGTGAGGTCGGCGTCGACACCGGCGGCTGCAACATCCAGTTCGCCGTCAACCCCGACGACGGACGCATCATCGTCATCGAGATGAACCCGCGCGTGTCGCGGTCGAGCGCCCTGGCCTCCAAGGCCACCGGCTTCCCGATCGCCAAGATCGCGGCGAAGATGGCCATCGGCTACACGCTCGACGAGGTGCCCAACGACATCACCCGCGAGACGCCGGCCAGCTTCGAGCCGTCGCTCGACTACGTCGTCGTCAAGGTGCCGCGCTTCGCCTTCGAGAAGTTCCCGGCGGCCGACCCGACGCTGACGACGACGATGAAGTCGGTCGGCGAGGCCATGGCGATCGGGCGCAACTTCACCGAGGCGCTTCAGAAGGCCCTGCGCTCGCTCGAGAAGAAGGGCGCGAGCTTCCACTGGGACGGCGAGATCACGAAGGTCGTGGCCGAGCGCGCGCTCGAGGAGGCCCGGATCCCGACCGACGGCCGCATCGTGCTCGTGCAGCAGGCGCTCCGCGGTGGGTGCAGCGTCGAGGAGGTCCACGACGCCACCGGCATCGACCCGTGGTTCCTCGACCAGATCGCGCTCGTCAACGACGTCGCGACGATGCTCGCCGACGCCCCCCAGCTGACGCCGGAGCTGCTCCGCCTCGTCAAGCGCCACGGCTTCAGCGACGCCCAGGTGGCCTCCGTCCGGCGTATGCCGGAGGCCGTGGTCCGGGGCGTGCGCCACGCCCTCGGGGTGCGCCCGGTCTACAAGACCGTCGACACGTGCGCGGCCGAGTTCGCCGCGACGACGCCCTACCACTACAGCTCGTACGACGAGGAGACCGAGGTGGCGCCGCGTGAGCGCCCGGCCGTCATCATCCTCGGCTCGGGACCCAACCGGATCGGGCAGGGTGTCGAGTTCGACTACTCCTGCGTGCACGCGTCGTTCTCCTTGCGCGACAAGGGATTCGACACGGTCATGGTCAACTGCAACCCCGAGACGGTCTCGACCGACTACGACACGAGCAGCCGTCTCTACTTCGAGCCGCTGACGCTCGAGGACGTCCTCGAGGTCATCCACGCCGAGAGCCAGGCCGGGCCGATCGCCGGCGTCATCGTGCAGCTCGGCGGTCAGACGCCGCTCGGCCTCGCGCAGGCGCTCGAGGACGAGGGCGTGCCCATCGTCGGCACGTCGCCGAGCGCGATCCACCTCGCCGAGGACCGGGGTGCCTTCGGTCAGGTGCTCGCCCGGGCCGGCCTCATCGCGCCGAAGCACGGCACGGCCTACAGCTCGGACGAGGCACTCGTCGTCGCGCGCGAGATCGGCTACCCGGTGCTCGTGCGCCCGTCGTACGTCCTCGGTGGCCGCGGCATGGTCATCGTCTACGACGACGACTCGCTCGTCACCTACGTCGAGAAGGCGACCGAGGCCTCGCCCGACCACCCGATCCTCATCGACCGCTTCCTCGACGACGCGATCGAGATCGACGTCGACGCGCTCTTCGACGGCGAGGACATGTACCTCGGCGGGATCATGGAGCACGTCGAGGAGGCCGGCATCCACTCGGGCGACAGCTCGTGCACGCTGCCGCCGGCGACGCTCGGCGACGGTGAGCTCGAGCGCGTGCGGGTGGCGACGCGCAAGCTCGCCGAGGGCATCGGCGTCCGCGGCCTCATGAACGTCCAGTTCGCCCTGGCGCAGGACATCCTCTACGTCATCGAGGCCAACCCCCGCGCGTCGCGCACGGTGCCGTTCGTCGCCAAGGCGACGGGCGTGCCCATCGCGAGCGCGGCGGCCCGGGTCATGCTCGGCGCCACGATCAAGGAGCTGCGCGAGGAGGGCATGCTGCCCCCGACCGGCGACGGCGGACGGATGCCCGACCACGCTCCCGTCTCGTGCAAGGAGGCGGTGCTGCCCTTCAAGCGATTCCGCACCAGGGAGGGCGTCGCGGTCGACTCGCTCCTCGGCCCCGAGATGCGCTCGACGGGCGAGGTCATGGGCATCGACGTCGACTTCGGCTCGGCCTTCTCCAAGGCCCAGCAGGGCGGCGGTTCGGCGCTGCCGCGCTCGGGGGCGATCTTCGTGTCGGTGGCCAACCGTGACAAGCGCGCCATGCTCTTCCCGGTCAAGCGCCTCGTCGACCTCGGCTTCACCATCCTCGCGACGAGCGGCACGGCCGCGGTGCTCAAGCGCAACGGCATCCCCGCGACGCTGGTCCGCAAGATCACCGAGCGCGACGGCGACGCCCCGGGCGAGAAGTCGATCGTCGACCTCATCCAGGAGGGCACCGTGCAGATGGTCGTCAACACGCCGTCGGGACAGGACGCCCGAGCCGACGGCTACGCGATCCGCGCGGCCACGACGAGTGCCGACAAGCCGATCATCACGACGATCGCGACGCTCGCCGCGGCCGTCCTCGGCATCGAGGCGGGGCTCACCGAGGAGATCCGGGTCAAGTCGCTGCAGGACCACGCCCGCGACCTCGACCTCTACGGGCGGGGCACCCGAGTGCCCGCGGCGACGGCCCCGAGCACGGCAGGGGCGACCGCATGAGCGAGCGCCAGCTGCGCGCCCGGGTGACGCAGGAGGTCGCCGAGGTCATCGCGACCCGACGGGTCGGCGCGTACCAGCACCTCACCCTCGTCGCCCCCGGCGTCGCCGAGCTGGCCCGCCCGGGTCAGTTCGTCGCGCTCGCCGTCGGCGGCGAGACGTCCGGCACCCTGTTGCGTCGGTCCTTCTCGATCCACAAGGTCAGCCCGAGCGGCACCTACGGCGGCACCGTCGAGATCGTCGTCTCTGCCGTCGGCACCGGCACCCGATGGATCGTCGACCGCGCGCCGCACGACACGATCGACGTCGTCGGTCCGCTCGGCAAGGCGTTCCCGCTGCCGACCGACCCCGTCGCCTGCGTCCTCGTCGGCGGCGGCTACGGCAGCGCACCGCTCTTCTGGCTCGCCGCCGAGCTGCGCGAGCGCGGCTGCCACGTCGAGATGGTCCTGGGCGCCGCGAGCGAGGACCGCCTCTTCGGGGTCGTCGAGGCCCGCCGCAGCTGCGACGGCGTCACGGTGACGACCGACGACGGCTCAGCCGGTCAGCAGGGCTGGGTCAGCGACCCGCTGCCCGAGATCATCGAGCGCACGAAGGCCGGTGTCGTCTACGGCTGCGGCCCCATGGGGATGCTCGAGTCGATCACCCGGGTCGCCCAGGCGCACGGCGCCGTCGCACAGGTCGCCGTCGAGGAGTCCATGGCCTGCGGTGTCGGCGTCTGCATGACGTGCGTCATGCCGGTCGTCGGCTCCGACGGCCGCACCCGGATGGTGCGCTCGTGCGTCGAGGGACCGGTCTTCCGCGGCGACCGTGTCCGGTGGGACGCCTTCGACGGGGGTCACGCCCGTGTCCCCGACGATGCCGTCGGCGCCCCGAAGGTGGGTGGTCACTGATGGTGGACCTCTCCGTCGACCTCGGGGGCGGCCACCGGCTGCCCAACCCCCTCATGACCGCCTCCGGCTGCGCGGCCAACGGCAGGGAGCTGCACCGCTTCTTCGACGTCGCCGACCTCGGGGCGTTCGTCACCAAGTCCGTCATGGCCGACCCGCGCTCCGGTCGTGGCACCCCCCGCATGGCCGAGACTCCGTCGGGGATGCTCAACTCGATCGGCCTGCAGGGCCCGGGCATCGAGGCGTTCGTCGACGAGGACCTGCCCTGGCTCCAGTCCGTCGGCGCGCGGGTGCTGCCCTCGATCGCCGGCAGCTCGAGCACCGAGTACGCCCACGTCGCGGCCACGCTCCGCGCGAGCCGGGCCTTCGACGCCGTCATCGGCGTCGAGGTCAACATCTCGTGTCCCAACGTCGCCAACCGGGGCCTCGTCTTCGCCTGCGACCCACTCGCCTCGGCCAAGGTCGTCGCGCTCGTGCGCGAGCAGCTGCCGCGCGACATCCCCGTGTTCGCCAAGCTGAGCCCGGACGTCACCGACATCACCGCCATCGCGGCCGCCTGCGTCAAGGCCGGTGCGGACGGCCTGACGATGATCAACACCCTGCTCGGCATGGTCATCGACACCGATCGGATGCGTCCGCAGCTCGGCGGCGTCACCGGCGGCCTGTCGGGACCCGGCATCCGCCCGGTCGCGGTGCGGGCCGTCTGGCAGGTGCGTCAGGCGATGTTCGAGGGCCGCATCCCCACGGTGCCGATCATCGGCGTCGGGGGCGTGCGCACGGGCCGTGACGCCCTCGAGCTCGTCGCCGCCGGCGCGAGCGCGATCCAGGTCGGCACCGCCGTCTTCAACGACCCGTCGGCGCCGGTCCGTGTCCTGCGCGAGCTCTGCGAGCTGCTCGACGCCAAGGGCTTCGAGCACTTCACCGACGCCGTCGCCGTGGCCCACGGTCGCTGAGCCACCCGAACCGTGAAGGAGACCGAACGATGACCCAGGCCTTCGGTGCCCGCCTCCAGGACGCCATGGCGTCCCACGGCCCGCTGTGCGCCGGCATCGACCCCCACCGGGGCCTCGTCGAGTCGTGGGGTCTGTCCTACGACGTCGCCGGCCTCGAGCGCTTCGCCCTGACCTGCGTCGAGGCGTTCGCCGGCCGGGTCGCCGCGGTCAAGCCGCAGTCCGCCTTCTTCGAGGTCTTCGGCAGCCGTGGCCTGGCCGTGCTCGAGCGCGTGCTGACCGACCTGCACGAGGCCGGGACGCTGACGATCCTCGACGCGAAGCGCGGCGACATCGGCTCGACCATGGGCGCCTACGCCGAGGCCTACCTCGGCCCGGACGCCGTCGCCCCTCCGGACGCGCTCACCGTCAGCCCGTACCTCGGCTACGAGTCGCTCCGCCCCGCGATCGACCTCGCCGAGCAGACGGGGCGCGGGCTCTTCGTCCTCGCCCTGACCTCGAATCCCGAGGGCGCGACCGTCCAGCACGCCGTGCGCGACGGCCGGACCGTCGCTGCGTCCGTCGTCGAGGGCGCGGCGGGTGACAACGCCGCGGCGCGAGGTCGCGGTGAGCTGGGCAGCATCGGGCTCGTCATCGGTGCCACGGTCGGCAGTGCCGTCCACGACCTCGGGCTCGACCTCGTGGGTGCCGCGACGCCGGTGCTCGCCCCGGGCTTCGGTGCCCAGGGCGGCACCGTCGACTCGCTCGCCTCGACCTTCGGCGCGGCCCGCGGCCAGGTGCTCGCGGCATCGAGCCGCGAGATCCTCGCCGCCGGTCCCGACCCGAGCCGGCTCGTCGCCAAGACGAACGAGGTCCGCGACACCCTGCGGGGCTGACCCCGCGTGCACCCCGTCGCATCGTGCAGTCGCGGGACGTCGCCGACGACACGGCATACGGTGTGGTGATGCGAACGACCGCCTTGCGCACGGGCCCTTCGGTGGCCCTCGCGCTGCTCCTCACGGCGACCTCGGTCGCGGCCTGCTCGTCGGGGTCGACCGGCTCCTACTGCGACGCCCTGACGGCCGCCGAGGCGGACTGGAAGGACGCGGGTGCGACGCTCAAGGACCCCGCCGCCGCGTCCCGTTTCGTCGCGACGATCACCCGGATCGAGGCGAGCGCCCCCGAGGAGGTCAAGGCGGACTGGGCCTCGCTGCAGGTCCTCGTCACGAAGTTCACGGTGGCCAAGCCCGACCTCACCGCCCTGACGAAGCAGATGCAGGGCTTCGAGAGCTCCGCCAAGCGGATCGAGACCCATGCCAAGGAGACGTGCGGGATCGACCTCGGCAGCTGAGCGGTCGGTGAACGGCGTCCGTGCACGTCCTGACCTCGGCGGGGAGCGTCCGGACAGGCGCGCCGGCGGGGCCCGCGTTGCGGCGCGCACGGCCGGATCGCTAGGTTCGGCGGAGACAGACACGCGAGACGTGAAGAACGGCAGGGGGCGCAGGGCGCTCCCCGCAGGCAGCGAGGAGACCGAAGACCGTGGCGCTTCCACCGCTCACCCCTGAGCAACGGGCCGCAGCACTCGAGAAGGCTGCAGCCGCACGTCGGGAGCGAGCAGCGGTCAAGAACCGGCTCAAGTACTCCAGCGGCTCCCTCTCCGAGGTCCTCGAGGACGGCAAGGCCGACCCGGTCATCGGCAAGATGAAGGTCACCGAGCTGCTCGAGTCGATGCCCGGCGTCGGACGCGTCCGCGCCAAGGCGATCATGGCCGAGGTCGGCATCGCCGAGTCGCGACGCGTGCGCGGGCTCGGGGCCAACCAGGTCGCAGCCCTGCTCCACCGCTTCGAGAAGCCGTGATGTCGGCTGACCCGACACCGCCCGCGGAGCCCGAGCACGACGCAGCAGCCCCCCGGCGTGGTCGGCTCACGGTGCTCGCCGGCCCCACCGCGGTCGGCAAGGGCACCATCGCGGCCTACGTGCGCACGCACTTCCCGGGCGTCTGGTTCTCCGTCTCGATGACGACCCGCCGCCCGCGCCCGGGCGAGGTCGACGGCGTGCACTACCACTTCGTCGACGACCACGAGTTCGACCGTCTCGTCGAGGCGGGGGAGTTCCTCGAGTACGCCGTGGTCCACGGAGCCGCCAAGTACGGCACGCCGCGGGGCCCCGTCGAGCGCGTCATCCGAGAGGGCCGCGACGCCCTGCTCGAGATCGACCTGCAGGGCGCTCGGCAGGTGCGCGAGACGTGGCCCGAGGCGCTCTTCGTCTTCCTCGCACCGCCGAGCTGGGACGAGCTGGTGCGCCGGCTCGTCGGCCGCGGCACCGAGGACGAGGCCGAGCGCGAGCGTCGCCTCTCCACCGCACGGGGGGAGATGGCGGCCCAGAGCGAGTTCGACGAGGTCATCGTCAACGACGATGTTCGTCGGGCCAGCGAAGAACTCGTATCATTGATGAGATCGGGACGCACCGACCGGTGAGTCCCGACGTGATGTGTGCCAGCCGACGGCATACGACCGCATCGCCGTCGACGTCGCGGCGCGCACCTCAAGCCCGCTGAAACCAACGAAACGAGATCACTGTGTCCGGTACCCAGGCTGCTCCCATCGGCATCACCAACCCGCCGATCGACGACCTCCTGACCGCCGCTGACTCGAAGTACGCGCTCGTCATCTACTCCGCCAAGCGCGCCCGTCAGATCAACGCCTACTACTCCCAGCTGCAGGAGGGCCTGCTCGACTACGTCGGCCCGCTCGTCGAGACCGAGGTCCACGAGAAGCCGCTGTCGATCGCGCTGCGCGAGATCAACGAGGGCCTGCTGACCTCGACGCCCACCGAGGCCTGAGCACCCCGACGGGTCCGGAGCAGCCGATGCGCGTCGTCCTCGGGGTGAGTGGCGGCATCGCCGCCTACAAGGCGTGCTCGCTGCTCCGGCTCTTCACCGAGCACGGGCACGACGTCACGGTCGTGCCCACCGCGGCGGCGCTCCAGTTCGTCGGTGCGCCGACGTGGTCGGCTCTCTCGGGCAAGCCCGTCAGCACCGAGGTGTGGACGGCGGTGCACGAGGTCCCGCACGTTCGCATCGGCCAGTCGGCCGACCTCGTCGTCGTGGCGCCGGCGACCGCCGACCTGCTCGCCAAGGCCGCACACGGCCTGGCCGACGACCTGCTCACCAACACCCTGCTCACCGCCCGGTGCCCGGTCGCCTTCGCGCCGGCCATGCACACGGAGATGTGGGAGCACCCGGCCACGCAGGCCAACGTCGCGACGCTGCGCTCGCGCGGAGCGCACGTCATCGAGCCCGCGGTGGGTCGCCTGACGGGCAAGGATTCCGGCGCCGGCCGGCTCCCCGAGCCCGAGGCGTTGTATGCCGCCTGCCTCGCGATCGTCTCGGGTGACGGTGCCGCGGTGGCGGGGGCGCCGCTGCGCGACCTCGAGGGCCGCCGCGTCGTCGTGTCCGCCGGTGGCACGCGCGAGCCGCTCGACCCGGTGCGCTATCTCGGCAACCGCTCGTCCGGCAAGCAGGGCGTGGCCATCGCGCGCGCCGCCGCCGACCGCGGGGCGAAGGTCACCCTCGTGGCCGCCAACGTCTCGCTCCCGGTGCCCGACGGCATCGACGTCGTGCCGGTCGAGACGACGCTCGAGCTGCAGCGGGCGGTCGAGGAGGCGGCGTCGGACGCCGACGTCGTCGTCATGGCTGCCGCCCCGGCCGACTTCCGGCCGGCGCTCGTGAGCGAGAGCAAGATCAAGAAGTCGTCCGACCCCGACGCCGGGCTGCGGGTCGAGCTCGTCGAGAACCCCGACATCGTCCGCGGGCTCGTCGCGGACCGCGACGCGCGTGGGGCGGCGACGCCGTTCATCGTCAGCTTCGCGGCCGAGACGGGTGACGCCCACGGCAGCGTCATGGACCACGCGCGGGCGAAGTTCGTCCGCAAGGGCAGCGACCTGCAGGTCGTCAACGAGGTCGGCACCGACCTGACCTTCGGCAAGGACGACACGACGGTGCACCTGCTCCGCCGCGGCAGCGACGAGGCGACCACGGTCGGCCCGACCTCCAAGGACGCCGTCGCCGACGCGCTGTGGGACACCATCTCGCCCCTGCTCGACTGAGCACTAGACTCTCGCCCCACACGCGTACCCGCCCGTCACCGCGCGCCCGGCACGCACACCACGAAGCACATCACCACGCACCCGACCGAGGGAGAGCAAGTGTCCGCACGTCTGTTCACGTCCGAGTCCGTCACCGAGGGGCACCCGGACAAGATCTGCGACCAGATCAGCGACTCGATCCTCGACGCGCTCCTCACCGACGACCCGCAGGCCCGCGTCGCGGTCGAGACCATGGTCACGACCGGGCTCGTCCACGTCGCCGGTGAGGTGTCGACGACGGCCTACGTCGAGATCCCGAAGATCGTGCGCGAGACCATCCTCGAGGTCGGCTACGACGGCTCGCAGAAGGGCTTCGACGGGCGCACCTGCGGCGTCTCGATCTCCATCGGCGCGCAGTCGCCCGACATCGCCCAGGGCGTCGACACGGCGCACGAGCACCGCACGGGTGACGTCGACGACCTGCTCGACAAGCAGGGCGCCGGCGACCAGGGCCTGATGTTCGGCTACGCGTGCGACGACACGGCCGAGCTCATGCCGCTGCCGATCCACCTCGCCCACCGCCTCTCGGAGCGCCTGACGCAGGTGCGCAAGAGCGACGAGCTCGCCTACCTGCGCCCCGACGGCAAGACGCAGGTCACCATCGCCTACGAGGGCGACCGGGCCGTCTCGCTCGACACCGTCGTGCTCTCGACCCAGCACGCTCCCGACGTCTCGCTCGAGGGCATGCTCGAGCCCGACATCCTCGCCCACGTCATCGAGCCCGTCCTCGCCGAGCTGCGCGAGAGCGGCACCGACCTCGACGTGTCGAGCTACCGGGCCCTGATCAACCCGACCGGTCGCTTCGAGATCGGTGGCCCGATGGGTGACGCCGGTCTGACCGGACGCAAGATCATCGTCGACACCTACGGCGGCATGGCCCGCCACGGCGGCGGCGCCTTCTCGGGCAAGGACCCGAGCAAGGTCGACCGCTCGGCCGCCTACGCCATGCGCTGGGTCGCCAAGAACGTCGTCGCCGCGGGCCTCGCCCGTCGCTGCGAGGTCCAGGTCGCCTACGCCATCGGCAAGGCGCAGCCGGTCGGCCTCTACATCGAGACCTTCGGCACCGAGACGGTCCCGGTCGACAAGATCCAGCAGGCCATCGGCGACGTCTTCGACCTGCGCCCGGCCGCCATCGTCGACGCGCTCGACCTGCTGCGCCCGATCTACCGCCCGACCGCCGCCTACGGCCACTTCGGCCGCACCAAGGCCGACGGGGTCGAGAACCCGTTCACGTGGGAGCGCACCGACCGCGTCGAGGCCCTGCGCACGGCCGTCTCCGGCTGAGGCTAGATTCGCCCCCGTGGGCGACGACGAGACCAAGCAGCGACCGGCCGGACGGCCGGTCGCTGCCGTCGTGGTGGAGACCCCGCTCGCGCACCTCGACCGCGTCTTCGAGTACGCCGTGCCCGAGGAGCTCGACGCCGACGCCGTGCCCGGTGCGCGCGTGCGGGTGCGCTTCTCCGGCCGCGAGCTCGACGGCTTCGTCGTCGAGCGGCGTGGCCAGCCGCAGCACGACGGCCGCCTGACGCCGCTGCGGCGTGTCGTCAGTCCCGAGCCGGTGCTGACCCCCGAGGTCCTCGCTCTCTGCCGGGCCGTCGCCGACCGGTATGCCGGCACCCTGAGCGACGTCCTGCGCCTCGCGGTCCCCAAGCGCCACGCCACGGCCGAGCGCAACCTCGCGATGGAGTGCCCGCCCCAGGAGGCGCTGGAGGCGCCGGACCCCGGTGCGTGGACGGCCTACCCGGCCGGTCCGGCGTGGCTGCGTCGCGTCGCCTCCGGGGAGGGTCCCGCCGCGGCGTGGGCCGCGCTGCCGGGACGCACGGGAGACGCGGACTGGCCCGCAGCCCTCGCCGTCGCCGTCGCCACGGCGCTGGCCGCGGGCCGGGGCGCGCTCGTCGTCGTGCCCGACCACCGCGACGTCGACCGGCTCGACGCCGCCCTGACCGCCGTGCTCGGCAAGGGGCGCCACGTGCGGCTCACCTCCGACCAGGGCCCGCAGGCGCGCTACACGGCGTGGCTCAAGGTGCTCCGCGGTCACGTCCGGGTCGTCATCGGCACGCGCGCGGCGGCCTTCGCCCCCGTCCGCGACCTCGGCCTCGTCGCGTGGTGGGACGACGGCGACGACCTGCTCGCCGAGCCGCGAGCGCCCTACCACCACGTGGGGGTCGTGCTCGGGCTGAGGGCGTCCGCGACCGGCGCCGCCCTGCTGACCGGAGGGTTCGGGCGAAGCCTGCGCGTCCAGGTCGCCATCGAGGCGGGCGCCCTCGTGCCCGTCGAGGCCGACGCCCCGACCGTTCGCGCCGTCGCTCCCCGCGTCACCATCGCGGGTGAAGGGGTCGACGAGGAGCGCGACGGGCCTGCGGCCCGGGCGCATCTGCCCTCGCGTGCCTGGCGCGTCGCCAAGGACGCCCTCGTCGACGGGCCGGTGCTCGTCCAGGTCCCGCGGCGCGGCTACCTGCCGTCCCTCAGCTGCGCCGAGTGCCGCACGCCGGTGCGGTGCGTCCGATGCCAGGGGCCGGTCGCCCTCGGCGCCGCCGGGACGGCCCCGGCCTGCCGGTGGTGCGGCC
The DNA here is from genome assembly GCF_000383675.1 of Terracoccus sp. 273MFTsu3.1. GTDB lineage: Bacteria > Actinomycetota > Actinomycetes > Actinomycetales > Dermatophilaceae > Terrabacter. The sequence continues at coordinate 68,134 of NZ_KB911823.1, forward strand.
TGGCCCTCAGCGGCCACGGCTTCGAGTGCGGACACTGCGGCTCGCGTCGCCTGCGTTCCTCGATCACGGGCGCCCGGCGCACGGCGGAGGAGATCGGGCGCGCCTTCCCGGGCTTCCCCGTCCACACGTCGGGCTCCGGGGAGGTGCTCTCCGCCGTCGGGAGCGAGCCCGCCCTCGTCATCGCGACGCCGGGAGCCGAGCCCGTCGCCGACGGCGGCTACACCGCCGTGCTGCTGCTCGACGCGTGGGCGAGCCTCGACCTGCCCGTGCTCGACGCGCCCCTCGAGGCCGTCCGACGGTGGATGGCCGCTGCGGCGCTGGCCCGCGAGGGGCGTGCCGTGGTGCTGAGCGGCGCCCCGGAAGCCGTGGCCCTGCCGGCCGTCGAGGCGCTCGTGCGGTGGGACCCCGCCTGGCTCGCGGCCCGCGAGCTGGCGGAGCGGCGTGAGCTCGGCCTTCCGCCGGCCGTGCGCGTGGCCCAGCTGACCGGTGGCCGTCGCCCGCTCGAGGAGGCGCTCGGGCAGGCCGACCTGCCCGACGTCGCCCAGGTGCTCGGCCCGGTCCGGCTCTCGCACGCGGGTGCCCCTCCCCGGCGCGCGCCGGCCGACGGGGAGCCCGAGCGTGCGGTCGCCGACCACCACGTGCTCGTCCGCGTGCCGGCCTCCGAGACCGAGTCGCTGACCCGGGCCCTGCTGGCGCTGAAGGCCTTCCGTTCGGCACGCAAGGAGACGGACGTCGTGGCCGTGCGGGTCGACCCGCTCGACACGTTCTGATCCGCCGTCGCGTCTCGGTGGCGTCTCGGCGGCGTCTCGGTGGCGTCACGGGCACGACGCCGTGACAGAGTGACGACATGCCCGAACGCGAGCTCGACATCGTCCTGTACGGCGCCACCGGCTTCGTCGGGGCGCTGACCGCCGCCCACCTCGCCGCCCACGCAGGGCCCCACGTCCGGATCGCTCTGGCGGGCAGGTCGCGTCCCAAGCTCGAGGCGCTGCGCATCGAGCTCGGCCGGGCCGCGGCGTCCTGGGAGCTCGTGGCCGTGGACGCGACGGACGCTCCCGCCCTCCGCGAGCTCGCCGGTCGCACACGCGTGCTCGCCACGACCGTCGGCCCGTACGCGACGTACGGCAAGGAGGTGGCCCGGGCCTGCGCCGAGTCGGGGACGCACTACGCCGACCTCACCGGCGAGGTACTCTTCGTGCGGTGGTCCCTCGACGAGCTCGACGCCCGGGCCCGCGAGACCGGCGCCGCCATCGTGCACGCGTGCGGTTTCGACTCCATCCCCTCCGACCTCGGCGTCCTGACGACGGCCCAGCGCGCGGCCGCGGACGGCGAGGGCACGCTCACCGAGACGACGCTGCTCGTCCGGTCCCTGAAGGGTGGCTTCTCCGGCGGCACCATCGACTCCGCCCGACAGCAGGCCATCACGGCCCGTGCGGACGCCGGCGCCCGCCGCGTGCTCGGCGACTCGTACGCGTTGAGCCCCCGGCGCGCCGAGGAGCCCTCGTCAGGGCGCCGCGTGTCCACCGGCGTCCTCGGCCGCCTGCGCCGGCTCGTGCCCGTCGACCGCGACCCGTCGACCGGACGGTGGTCGGGGCCCTTCGTCATGGCGTCGTTCAACACCCGGATCGTGCGACTGTCGAACACCCTGACCGACTGGTCCTACGGTCGCGACCTGCGCTACCGCGAGGCGACCGACTTCGGCTCCGGCCCCATGTCGCCGGTCCTCGCCGGCGGGATGGCGGTCGGGCTGGGCGGCGTCGTCGCCGGCATGGCGTTCCGCCCGACGCGGGCCGTCATCGACCGCTTCCTGCCCAAGCCCGGCGAGGGCCCCAGTCCAGAGGCACAGGCCGCCGGGCGCTTCCGCCTCGAGATCCGCGCCACGACGACGACGGGCGCGCGCTACCGCACTCGGGTCGGCGCCGACTACGACCCCGGCTACGGCGGCACGGCGGTCATGCTGGGTCAGACCGCCCTCGCCCTGGCGCTCGACGAGGGACTGCCGCGTCGGTCCGGCGTCTGCACGCCCGCCACGGCCCTCGGCGAGGTCCTCGTCGAGCGTCTGCGGACCCAGGGCTTCACCTTCGACGTCGAACGCGACGACCGACCCACCGACTGAGCAGCCACCACCACCACCGACAGGAGGCACCACATGGGACGCATCGAGGTCCACGAGTTCATCTCGCTCGACGGGGTGTACGAGAGCCCGAGCTGGACGGCCGAGTTCCCCTTCGACCCGAAGATGGGCGAGGCGATCGCGCGCCTCACCGGTCCGGGCTCCGAGCTGCTCCTCGGGCGCCGGACGTACGAGATGTTCGCGCCCGCCTGGTCGGCCCGCAGTGACGACGACGACCCCGGCGCGTCCTTCTTCAACGGGGCGCGCAAGAACGTCGTCTCCTCGACGCTGCGTGATCCCGAGTGGAACAACTCCCGAGTCCTCGGCACGTACGACGCGGAGGCGATCCGCGCCCTGCGGGACGAGGTGGACGGATCGCTCTACGTCAGCGGCAGCGGCACGCTCGTCCGGGCCATGCTGCGGGACGGGCTCGTCGACGGTCTTCACCTCTTCGTCTTCCCCGTCGTGCTCGGCGCGGGGGAGCGGCTCTTCACCGACGAGGCCGTGTCGGGGCTGCGCCTGCTCGAGACCGAGGCCTACGACAGCGGCGTCGTGCACCTCGCCTACGGCCAGGGCTGACGGGCTCCCGACTTGGGCGGCACGACCTCCAAAGGAATGCTTGACGGTTGACCCGGCCGGACGGCATACTCCCAAACATGTCTTTGGAGGAAGAGCGGATCAGCGAGCTCCGCGCCACGGCCCACCCGCTGCGACTGCAGATGCTCTCGCTGCTGACCGGCGCCGAGCTGAGCGCCGCCGAGGTCGCGCGCGAGCTCGACGTCACGCAGGCCAACGCCAGCTACCACCTGCGCCTGCTGCTCGCCGCGGGCCTGCTCGAGGTCGCGGGGGAGGAGACGGTGCGCGGAGGTAGGGCCAAGAAGTACCGCCACCCCTGGGACGCGCCGGTCGTGCGCCGCCCGCAGGACACGCGCGACGAGGACCGGCTCGCCCACGCGCGGGTGCTCGCCGACATGATCCCCCGGCGTCTCCTCGAGCTCGCTCCCGGCACGCCGAGCCGTTTCACCGACGCCGAGCTGTGGGTCGAGGAGGAGGTCTGGGACAAGGTCACGGCCCTCGTCGACGAGGCGAGCGCCCTGATGCACGCCTCGGCGCGCCCGCCGCGGACCGAGGGCACCGTGCGGGCAGCCCTGTCCGTCGCTGCCTTCAGGCTCCGGGACGCGAAGGAGGCGTCATGAAGGTCCAGGCGTCGCTCGGGGTGCTGTCCGACCGCCGCTTCGCGTGGTACTTCACGGCCCGCACCGTCTCGACCGCAGGCTCGGTCATGGTGCCCGTGGCCCTCGCGTTCGCCGTGCTGCACATCGACCAGTCGGCGACGGCCCTCGCACAGGTGCTCGGCGTGCGGACCCTGACGATGGTCGTCTTCCTCCTCGTCGGAGGCGTCATCGCCGACCGCTTCTCGCGGATCGTCGTGCTCCAGGTGTCGCACGTGCTCACGTGCCTGACCCAGGCGCTCGCGGCGTACCTCATCATCAGCGGCGACGCGACGCTGACGCAGCTGACCGTCCTCGAGGGCGTCAACGGCGCGGTCTCGGCGTTCACGATGCCCGCGATGATGGGCATCGTCCCGCTCGTCGTCGACCGGTCGCGGCTCCAGCAGGCCAACGCGCTGCTGTCGTTCAGCCGGAGCGGCCTGTCCATCATCGGACCCGCGGTCGCCGGCCTGCTCGTCGTCGGGGTCGGACCCGGATGGGCGCTCGCCGTCGACGCCCTGACCTACGCCGTCGCCATCGTCTGCCTGACGCGCGTCGGGCTGCCCCGGCGGTCCCAGGAGGAAGGGCGGGCGCACCACTCGATGGTGCGCGAGCTGCGGGAGGGGTGGAGCGAGTTCACCCGGCGCGAGTGGCTCTGGGTCATCGTGCTCGCCTTCGGGCTGACCAACGCCATCCACGCCGGAGTCCTCGGCGTCCTCGGCCCGCTCATCGCGAGCTCGACCGCCTCCATCGGAGAGGCGGGCTGGGGCCTCGTGCTCAGCGCCGAGGCGATCGGCACCGTCCTGATGACCCTCGTCATGCTGCGGCTGCAGCTGCGGCGACCGCTGCGCGCCGGGATGCTCGCCATCTGCGTGCTCGCCGTCCCGATGGTGCTCCTCGGCGTCGCACCCGCGATCGTGCCCGTCGCCATCGGGTTCTTCCTCGCCGGCGCGGCCGTGGAGGTCTTCGGCGTCGGGTGGAGCACGGCCCTGCACGAGCACGTCCCCGTCTCGGTGCTCTCGCGGGTGTCGAGCTACGACGCGCTGGGGTCGTTCGTCGCCATCCCCATCGGGACGTTCCTCTACGGTTGGCTCGCGACGACGGTCGATACGGAGGTGCTGATGCTCGTCAGCGCCGGGGTCTACGTCGTCATCTCCCTCTCCGCGCTGCTGTCGCGATCGGTGCGTGAGCTGGGGCGCACGAGCGTAGACCCGGCCGTGGCCGGATCCGCGGGTGGCGCCGAGGCCCGCGACGCGACCCGCGACGTGACCGGCGCAGCGGCCGGCGCCGAGGCCGACGAGCCGTCGCGGTCCTAGACTGGCGGCGCCCCACGCCTTCCCGACCCCTGGAGACCTGTGTCGATCAAGGACATCCGACTCTTCGGTGACCCGGTCCTGCGGACCGCCGCCGCCGAGGTCACCGACTTCGACAAGCAGCTGCGCGTGCTCGTCAAGGACCTCGAGGACACGATGCTCGACGCCCCCGGCGCCGGCCTCGCGGCCCCACAGATCGGTGTCGGCCTCCGCGTCTTCACCTACTGGGTCGACGGCGTGCTCGGCCACCTCGTCAACCCCGTCCTCGACCTCTCCGACGACGAGCAGGACGGGCCCGAGGGGTGCCTCTCGATCCCCGGCCTGGCGTTCGACACCAAGCGTGCCCTGTCGGTCGTGGCCAAGGGACAGAACATGTGGGGCGAACCCGTCGTGCTCGAGGGCACGCAGCTGCTCGCCCGCTGCGTCCAGCACGAGACCGACCACCTCGACGGCATCCTCTTCCTCGACCGGCTCGACCCCGAGGCGCGCCGTGAGGCGATGCGGGCCATCCGTGCGGCGGAGTGGTTCGCCGAGGACCCGCCCGAGGTGCGGATCAGCCCCCACTCGACCTTCGGCCGGGCGATGTGACATGAGAGTCGTCTTCGCAGGCACCCCCGAGGCGGCGGTGCCGAGCCTCGATGCCATCGCGTCCTCGGGCCACGAGCTCGTCGGCGTCGTCACCCGACCCGACGCCCCCTCGGGCCGCGGGCGGCGGCTCGAGGCCTCGCCCGTCCGTCGTCGGGCCGAGCAGCTCGGGCTGCCGGTGCTCACCCCCGCGCGCGTCAAGGACCCCGACTTCATGGACGCCCTCACGGCGCTCGCTCCCGATGCGTGCCCGGTCGTGGCCTACGGCAACCTCATCCCACCCGACGCGCTCGCCATCCCGCGTCTCGGCTGGATCAACCTGCACTTCTCGCTCCTGCCCGCCTGGCGTGGAGCGGCACCGGTCCAGCACGCGATCATGGCGGGCGACGAGGTGACCGGTGCGTCGACGTTCGTCATCGAGCGCGGTCTCGACACCGGCCCGGTCCTCGGGGTCATGACCGAGACGATCCGGCCCACCGACACCGCCGGCGACCTGCTGGGTCGACTGTCGACCGCCGGGGCCGGCCTGCTCGTCGCCACCCTGGACGGGCTCGAGTCCGGCGACCTCGTCGCCGTACCGCAGCCGAGCGAGGGCGTCTCGCTCGCGCCGAAGATCGAGGTCGAGGACGCCCGCATCGTGTGGACGCGTCCGGCGACCGCGGTCGACCGGCTCGTGCGCGGCTGCACGCCGGCCCCCGGGGCCTGGACGACCTTCCGCGGCGAGCGACTCAAGGTCTGGCCCGTGAGCCTCGCGGACGCCGGCGAGGTCCCCGGCTCCGAGGCGCTCGAGGCGCTCGAGGCGCTCGAGGCGCTCGGGGCGCTCGAGGCCGGCAGGCTCCTCGTGACGAAGAAGGCCGTCTACGTCGGCACGGGCACCGGCCCGGTCCGTCTGGGCACGGTGCAGGCGCACGGCAAGAAGCCGATGGCGGCCGCCGACTGGGCCCGAGGCACGCGCATCGAGGCTGGGGAAGGGGTCGGCGATGAGTGACGAGCCACGCGGCGGCGGTCGACCGGGCGACGGGCGACGCGGAGACCGCCAGCGGCCGCAGGCGCGTGAGCGCTCCGCCGGGCACCGCTCGGAGCAGCGGCCGTCGGAGCGGGCCCGGCGCACGGACGCGCCGAGGCTCGCCGCCTACACCGCGATGCGTGACGTCGCCGACGGCGCCTATGCCAACCTCACGCTGCCGAAGCTGCTGCGCGACAAGCGGATCGCCGGACGAGACGCCGGCTTCGCCACCGAGCTCGTCTACGGGGCGACGCGCCTCTCCGGTCTCTACGACGCGATCATCGCGTCCGCCGCGGGTCGGCCCGTCGACAGGATCGACGCCAACGTGCTCGACACCCTGCGGCTCGGTGCGCACCAGCTGCTCGGGATGCGCGTGCCCAGCCACGCGGCCGTCGACGAGACCGTCGCGCTGGCCCGGCAGGTCAACGGGGCCGGGGCGGCCGGCTTCGTCAACGCCGTCATGCGGCGCATCAGCGAGCGCGAGCCGGACGAGTGGATCGACGTGGTCACGCGGGACGTCGTCGATCCCATCGAGCGCCTCGCGCTGCGCACGTCGCACCCCGTGTGGATCGCCAAGGCGCTCCGAGCCGCCCTCATCGGGCACGGCGCCGCAGGTCCGAACGACGTCGAGGAGTCGCTGACGGCGCTGCTCGAGAGCGACAACGCTGCCGCCAAGGTGTCTCTCGTCGCGCGACCCGGTCTCGCATCGCTCGACGAGCTCGAGGACGCCGGCGCGGAGCGCTCCGGGCTCAGCCCCGTCGGGGCGACGCTGCCGGAGGGTGACCCGGGAGCCATCTCGGCCGTGCGCGACGGACGGGCAGCGGTCCAGGACGAGGGCTCGCAGCTGCTCGTCCTCGCCCTCGCGGCCGCCGACACCGAGGGTGAGGCCGCCGAGCACGAGCGGTGGCTCGACCTCTGCGCGGGCCCGGGCGGCAAGGCGGGGCTGCTCGCAGCCCTTGCCATCGAGCGACGGATCCCCTTCGTGGCCAACGAGATCAGCGAGCACCGTGCCGACCTCGTGTGGCAGACCCTGGCGGCGGCCCGGGCCGAGGCACGCGAGCTGGACACGAGCCTCAAGGTCCGACACGGGGACGGGCGGGAGCTCGGCGAGCTCGAGCCGGGCGCCTTCAGCCGCGTCCTCATCGACGCCCCGTGCACGGGCCTCGGAGCACTGCGACGCCGCCCCGAGGCGCGGTGGAGGCGCAGCCCCGGCGACGTGGCGGCCCTGGCCGGGCTGCAGCGCGAGCTGCTCGAGTCCGCCCTCGCGGCCACCACGCCCGGGGGACTCGTCGGCTACGCGACGTGCAGCCCGCACCTCAACGAGACGCGCTTCGTCGTCACCGACGTCCTCAAGCGACGCGGCGACGTCGAGCTGGTCGACGCGCGTCCGCTCTTCGTCGATGCCTCCGGGCGCGAGCTGCCGGGTCTCGGCGACGGGCCGTACGTCCAGCTCTGGCCGCACGTCCACGGCACCGACGCCATGTTCTTCGCCCTGCTGCGCAAGCGGTAGGGCCGAAAAGCGCTCGCACGCGGGACCGCGCGGTGGGCAGGGTGGGGCCGTGACGGCATACGCGACCGACGACCTCGAGCCCACCCCCTTCGACGAGAGGGTGGCGCCGACGTACGACGCGGGGTCGGCCCACATGTTCGAGCCGGCCGTCCTCGGCCCGACCGTCGACGTGCTCCATGCCCTCGCCGGGGAGGGCCCGGCCCTCGAGCTCGCGATCGGCACCGGGCGGGTCGCGCTGCCCCTCGCAGGGCGCGGCGTCGAGGTGCACGGCGTCGACGTCTCGGAGGCGATGGTCGCCGAGCTGAGACGCAAGCCGGGTGGTGACCGGTTGGCGGTGACGATCGGTGACATGGCGACCACCCGGGTGGGCAGTGGCTACCGCCTCGCGTACCTCGTCTACAACACGATCACGAACCTGCTGACCCAGGACGACCAGGTCGAGTGCTTCCGCACCGTCGCCGGGCAGCTCGCTCCGGGAGGGTGCTTCGTCGTCGAGGTCTTCGTGCCGCAGCTGCGCCGGATGCCGCCCGGGCAGACCGCCGTGCCCTTTCACGTCGGCAGGCGCCACGCCGGCTTCGACACCGTCGACGTCGTGTCCCAGCTGTCGGTCTCGCACCACTACGTCCGGGAGGGCCGGCAGGACGCCCAGGGGCGGGAGCTGGCGAGGTATGCCGCCTCGGCGCACCGCTACGTGTGGCCGTCGGAGCTCGACCTCATGGCGCGCCTGGCGGGCCTGACCCTGACGCACCGCTGGGCGGACTGGGACCGCAGTGCCTTCACGGCTGAGTCGGAGTCGCACGTCTCGGTGTGGGCCAAGGGCGGTGCCTGACTCCGGCCACGCGCCCCTAGGCTGTGCGCGTGCAGATCTCACCGAGCATCCTGTCCGCCGACTTCGCCAACCTCGAGGCGGAGCTCGGGCGCATCTCGAACGCCGACTGGGCGCACGTCGACGTCATGGACGCCCACTTCGTGCCGAACCTCACCCTCGGGCTGCCCGTCGTCGAGGCGCTGCTCGCGGTGAGCCCGATCCCCATCGACGCACACCTCATGATCGAGGACCCCGACCGCTGGGCGCCGGCCTACGCCGAGGCGGGGTGCCAGTCGGTGACCTTCCACGTCGAGGCGGCACGCGAGCCCCGCGAGCTGGCGCGGACCCTGCGGGCCGCGGGTGCCCGAGCGTCGATGGCGCTCAAGCCCGGGACGGCGTTCGCGCCCTACGAGGACCTGCTGCCAGACCTCGACATGGTGCTCGTCATGACGGTCGAACCGGGCTTCGGCGGGCAGTCCTTCATGGCCGACCAGATGCCCAAGGTCCGCCAGGTGCGCGAGGCCGTGCGCCGCCACGGCGGCGAGATCTGGATCCAGGTCGACGGCGGCGTCAGCGCCGACACGATCGAGCAGTGCGCCGAGGCGGGCGCCGACGTGTTCGTCGCCGGCTCAGCGGTGTACGGCGCCGAGGACGCGGCGGTCGCCGTCGACGAGCTCCGCGCCCTGGCTCTCACGCACCGGCACTGACCCGACGGCGTCCGACCGTCACGGAGGGCGCGGGCGCGCGGGACCGGTCAGCGGTCCCGGGACGGATGCCCGCTCAACCCAGGAAGTCGCGAGCCCCGAGGATCTCCCGGTGGGTGGACGCGTACCAGTGACGCAGCTCGGCGTCGACGCGCGCGCCGTGCTCGGGATCGACCGGCACGGTCCCGGGGACCACGGGAAGTGCCTCGATCAGCGCCGCTCGACAGCCGTTCGGGGGATGTGTCGCCCAGAGGTCGCTCCCACGGCGGGACGCCTGGCGCCGCACGAGCAGCTGGTCCTGGAGGGCGGCCTGGCGACGTTCGGCGAGGGTGACCCAGTCGGTCGGGGCCTTCGTGACGACGTCGTGCACGAGTGCCTTGACGAGGTCGTCGAGGAAGGTGAGCCGGTCCAGCGCGGCGATCGTGGCCGTCGAGCCCGCTGCCTCGCGCGACGCCAGATCGGCGGCGTACTCGGCCCTGCGGTGATCCGGGGCCGCGACGGCGTCGATGGCGAGCTGGACCGACGCGAAGATCGTGTTGACCGCCGCTAGCAGGAGACGGAACAGCATCGTCGCGAAGGAGTCGTCGTCGGCGCGGTCGAGCCGGTCGCCCAGTCTGCGCCACGGGTTGTGCCCGCCGGTCCAGTCGACGGCACTCGCGAAGATCGCCGTGGCGGGCCGGGTCAGGGTTGCGCGCAGGGGGTCCCGGTTGTTGAGGTGGCCGAGCTCGTGCGCGAGCACGGCGACGCGCATCTCCGGGGTGAGGAGCAGCCACAGTGGGATGCCGATGACGAGGACCGAGCGGCCCCGGACGCCGACTCGCGTCACCGCCATGTTCACCTCGTCGGCGAGCAGGACGAGGACGTCGGGCTCCGAGGTGCCCACGGCGGAGGCCACCTCCCGGATCAGGCCGCGGAGGGCGGGTGCCTGGTCCGCCGGGACCTTCTTCAGACTCCGTGGGAGGCGTCCGAACCGGGGTCTCGTCCAGATGCCGAGCAGGACGAGACCGACCGATGCGAAGAACTTCGCCGGCGGGACCCAGTCGGTCCGGGACCAGACGAGCACGACACCGACGAAGCACGCGAGCGAGACGATCGTGATGAGGGCAGAGACGGCCATGAGCGCCGTCTCGCCGCTTCGTCTGAGAGCAGCCGACGACGGGTCGACGACGAGCTGCGAGCGCAGCTCGTCGTCGAGGTGGAAGGCCCGTCGGTAGCCCCACCGACTGAGCCATCGGGTGCCGCGCCACGGTGCGGTCGACGGGTCGTACGTGTCGAGGCCGAACTCGCACCCCGGACACCAGGGAACATCGGATCCGGCTGCGGCGACCGTGGCGGTCGAGCACTGCGGGCAGCGCTCTCCCACGGTCGCGGTGGCGGCTCTGGTCACGGACGCAGCCTAGGGTGCGCTGACCTGCTTCGGGCGAACGGAGAGCTGCCACTTGCGCGCCCGCGGACTCCCCGGCTCGGGAAGTCCGCGGGCCGCCGGCGGGTGTGGAGCGTGCGGGCCGACGGGTGCGGGCCGCCGGGTGCGCCCGACGGGTGCGGCCCGACGGGTGCGGCGACGCGCCCGTCGAGGCGGTCAGTCGACCTTGGGCCGTGACTTGAACCGGCGGACCTCATGGGGCCAGCCGCAGGCCTCGGCGATCTTCCCGGCCCACATCGTGGCGGTCTCGTCGTCGGGCACGTCCACGATGGCGAAACCGCCGAGGAACTCCTTCGTCTCGACGTAGGGACCGTCGGTGATCATCACCTGGCCGCTCGTCGGGTCGGCGTGGTAGACGGGTCCGTCCTCCTCCTCGAGACCCCCGGCGAAGACGTACACGCCGGCCGCCTTCATCTCGTCGACGGCCGCCATCGCGAGCGGTCCGCGACCGCGGAACCACTCCTCGGAGTGGTCGCCGACCCACTGCTGGTTGAAGTAGAGGAGGTACTCGGCCACGACGGGCTCCTTCTGTCCGGGCGGACCCTGTTGTCCGCGTCATGCCTACTACACGAACGGGGACCGGTGATTTCGACACGGGTGTCGATCTCTCTTCTTCCGCGCTCGACGTCGTCTGCGCCCCACGGCAGCGGGCGGCACACGGTGTGTCACGGGCCCGGCCGCGATCCAGCTCGCCCTGCAGCGGCGCTGAGCGTCTCTGACCGGCCGCTCTGCCGGGACGGACAGCGAAGGCGCCTGCCGTGGCGCCCGTCACGCGGTCGCGGCGTGCACGGCCGACGGACGCGGGTGCATACTGGCACTACGTGCTCCGGGGTCGGTGTAATTCCGAGCCGGCGGTTACAGTCCGCGACCCGACCGCATCCAGCGGCCGGTTGACCTGGTGAAATTCCGGGACCGACGGTGAAAGTCCGGATGGGAGGCAGCACGAAACAGGCCGTCGTGGCCTGGGCCGTCGGCATCGTCCGTCCGGGTCCGGACCACGTGGGCGTGTGGAGTCACCCCGGAGTTCGTCCGTGCCACGACGAACGACCAAGGACGAACACCACATGCAGGCTCTTGCTCTGGCCGACGAGACGAAGAACGTCTTCCAACAGGCCATCGACGCCACCATCCCGATCGGGCCGTACCAGCTGCACTGGCTCGAGCTGATCGGCGTCCTCATCGGGCTCGCCTCCGCCTACCTCGGCATGCGCCGGTGGGTCTGGGCCTGGCCGGTGGGGATCCTCGCGAACATCATGCTGTTCTTCGTCTACCTGGGTGCCGTCTTCGGGGCGGACGAGCGCATCCCGCTCTTCGGTCAGGCCGGCCGGCAGGTCTTCTTCATCATCACGAGCATCTACGGCTGGTGGCGCTGGTCGCAGGTCCGCCGGCTCAACCACGCTGACGACTCGAGCGGTGTGGCGATCACGCCCCGCTGGGCCACGAGCCGTGAGCGCGTCGCCGTCGTCGTCTTCTGGCTCGTCGGCACGGTCGTCGTGCACCAGGTCTTCGTCTGGCTGTGGAACCTTTCGCCGAACCCGTTCTTCACGCCCGAGTGGTGGTTCTACTGGTGCGACGCCTGGATCTTCGTCGGCTCGATCGTCGCGACCTACGCGATGGCGCGCGGCTGGAACGAGTTCTGGCTCGCGTGGATCGCCGTCGACCTCGTCGGCGTGCCGTTCGCCTTCGCGACCGACTACGTGCCGACCGGTGTGCTCTACACGTTCTACGGCCTCTTCGTCATCTACGGCTTCACCCAGTGGGTCAAGGTGTCACGGGTCGCCGAACGCGACGTCGAGCCGCAGCTGACCGGGACGTCGAGCTGACCCATGGGTGACACGGCCGCCCCGGCCTGGATGCGACGAGCCCTCCGGCTCGCCGCGTCCGGGCCGTGGCCCGACCCCAACCCGCGGGTCGGCTGCGTCATCGTCGCTGCCGACGGCGCCCTCGTCGTCGGAGAGGGTCACCACCACGGAGCCGGCACGCCGCACGCGGAGATCGAGGCGCTGAGGTCGGCCGGCCCCGCGGCCCGGGGCGCGACCGCCTACGTGACGCTCGAGCCGTGCTCGCACACCGGCCGCACCGGCCCCTGCGCCGAGGCGCTCGTCGAGGCCGGCGTGGCGCGGGTCGTCTTCGCGCAGTCGGATCCCAACCCGGACGCGGCGGGAGGCGCCGAGGTGCTGCACGCCGCCGGCATCCACGTGACCGGAGGTGTGCTCGCCGACGAGGCGGCCGCCCTCAACGACCGCTGGGCTCGCTGCGTGGCCCTCGGCCGGCCGCTCGTCACGTGGAAGCTCGCCACGACCCTCGACGGCAGGAGCGCCGCGGCCGACGGCAGCAGCCAGTGGATCACGGGAGAGGCAGCGCGCGCCGACGTCCACGGGCTGCGCGCCACCCGTGACGCCGTCCTCGTCGGCACGGGCACCGTGCTCGCCGACGACCCCCGTCTCACGGTGCGTATGCCGGGTGGCGGGCTCGCGCCGCAGCAGCCCCTTCGCGTCGTCATGGGAGAGCGTGGACTTCCGGCCGGAGCGCGCCTCCACGACGCTCCGGGGGAGGTGCTGCACCTGACCACTCGCGACCCCAACGAGGCACTGGAACGCTTGTGGCACAACGGAATCCGTGATGTCTGGCTCGAGGGAGGCCCTACGCTCGCCGCGGCGTTCCTGCGCGCCGGTCTCGTCGACGACGTCTACGCCTACGTCGCCCCGGCGCTGCTCGGCTCGGGCCGGGCCGCCGTGGCCGACCTCGGCATCACCTCCATCGCAGACGTCCGACGCCTTGATCTCGTCGACGTGACGGTCGTCGGGGGAGACGTCCGCATCCACGCCGGCGCCCACCCGCGAGTGCCCGCAGAACCCTGAGGAGACAGCCATGTTCACCGGAATCGTCGAGGAGCTCGGCACCGTCGCCGCCATCGAGCACGGCGCCGACTCGGCCGTGCTGCGCATCGACGGACCCCTCGTCGTCAGCGACGCCACCCACGGCGCCTCCATCTCCGTCAACGGCGTCTGCCTCACGGTGACCGAGCACGACTCCTCCGGCTTCACGGTCGACGTCATGGCCGAGACCCTCGCCCGCAGCAGTCTCGGGGCCCTGGCCCCCGGTGACCGCGTCAACCTCGAACGCGCCATGCCGGCCGACGGCCGCTTCGGTGGTCACGTCGTGCAGGGCCACGTCGACGGGACTGCCACCATCACCTCGCGAACGCCCGGGGACCGTTGGGAGACGGTCGACTTCACGCTCCCAGCGGGCCTGGCGGCATACGTGGTCGAGAAGGGCTCGATCACCGTGGACGGGGTCTCGCTCACCGTCGCCCACGTCGGCGACGGGGTGTTCGGCGTCTCGCTCATCCCCACGACGCTCGACCTGACGACCCTGGGGCACAAGGGGGTCGGTGACGTCGTCAACCTCGAGGTCGACGTCATCGCGAAGTACGTCGAGCGACTGCTCAGCCACCGCCAGCCCGACCGACAGACCGACCGACAGACCGACCGACAGACCGACCGACAGACCGACCGGCAGGAGGTCGAGTCATGACCACCCTCTCCACCGTCGAGGAGGCCCTCGAGGCGCTGCAGGCGGGCCGTCCCGTCCTCGTGCTCGACGACGAGGACCGCGAGAACGAGGGCGACCTGGTCCTCGCGGCCGAGACCGCCACCGAGGACTGGATGGCGTGGACCATCCGGCACTCGTCCGGCTACCTCTGCGCGCCGATGCCCGACGAGATCGCCGACCGGCTCGAGCTGCCGCTCATGGTCGCCGAGAACCGCGACCCGCTGCGGACCGCCTACACCGTCTCCGTCGATGCCGCGTCAGGGGTCACCACGGGCATCAGCGCGGCGGACCGCCTGCACACCGTCCGGATGCTCGCCGACGTCGACTCGACGCCCGCCGACCTCATCCGGCCCGGGCACATCCTGCCGCTGCGCGCCCGCCACGGAGGCGTGCTGACCCGTCCCGGCCACACCGAGGCGGCGGTCGACCTGACCCGGCTGGCGGGCCTGTCGCCGGTCGGCGTCATCGGTGAGCTCGTCCACGACGACGGCACGATGATGCGCTTCGACGCCGTGGTCGGGCTCGGCAGCGAGTTCGGCCTGCCCGTCATCACCATCGAGCAGCTCATCGACCACCGGCAGCGCCTGGACCGGGTCGAACGCCTCGCGACCACCCGCATCCCGACGGTGCACGGCACGTTCACGGCCCACGGCTACCGCGACACCCTGACCGGCGACGAGCACGTCGCCCTCGTCAGCCCGCGGGGGCTGCAGGGCCGCGGCCGGAGCGGACCCGTCGTCACGCGCCTGCACTCCGAGTGCCTGACCGGCGACGCGTTCGGGTCGCTGCGCTGCGACTGTGGGCCCCAGCTCCAGGCGTCCCTCGCGCGCGTCGGGCGCGACGGTGGCGTCGTCGTGTACCTCGGCGGTCACGAGGGCCGGGGCGTGGGGCTCGTCGACAAGCTCCGGGCCTACTCCGAGCAGGACGGCGGCGCCGACACCGTCGATGCCCAGACGGCTCTCGGCCTGCCCGTCGACGCGCGGGAGTACGCCGCCGGTGCGGCGATCCTGCACGACCTCGGTGCGACGCAGGTCGTCCTCCTGACGAACAACCCCAACAAGGTCTCGTCGCTGCGCCAGCTCGGGCTCGACGTCGTCGCGGTCGAGCGGCTCCACGGACCGATGGGCGCGGACAACGAGCAGTACCTCACGACCAAGCGCGAGCGCATGGGTCACGACATCCCGGTCCCGACCGACCGGCACGGCAAGGAGACGGCATGAAGGACGGCGCCCCCACCATCAGCACCGACGGCACCGGGCTGCGGGTCGCCGTCGTCGCGGCGAGCTGGCACGAGCAGGTCATGGACGGCCTCCTCGACGGCGCGCGTCGTGGCCTCGCCGACGCCGGGGTCACGCACGTCGACGTCGTCCGCGTCCCCGGGACGTTCGAGCTGCCGGTCGCGTGCGCGACCCTCGCCCACCGCTACGACGCGCTCGTCGCCCTGGGGGTCGTCATCCGCGGTGGCACGCCACACTTCGACTACGTCTGCCAGGCCGCGACGGTCGGCATCACCGACGTCTCGGTGCGCACGAGCACGCCGATCGGTTTCGGCGTGCTCACGTGCGACGACGAGGCCCAGGCGCTCGACCGCGCCGGGCTGCCCGACTCCGCCGAGGACAAGGGCCACGAGGCCGCGTCCGCGGCCGTGGCGACCGTCGTCGCCCTCCGCGGCGTCGCCACGACGTGAGCACCGTCCGGGACACGGCTGTGCGGCCCGTAGGCTGGGGCACCGTGAAGAGCTTTGAGCAGCTGTATGCCGAGCTGGCCGAGAAGGCGCAGACGCGACCCGAGGGTTCGGGCACCGTCGCGCAGCTCGACGCCGGCGTCCACGCGATCGGCAAGAAGATCGTCGAGGAGGCGGCCGAGGTGTGGATGGCCGCCGAGTACCAGTCGAACGACGAGGCCGCCGAGGAGATCAGCCAGCTCCTCTACCACCTGCAGGTCCTCATGCTCGCCAAGGGCATCTCGCTCGACGACGTCTACTCCCACCTCTGAGGACTGTTCACTCCATGCTGCGAATCGCCGTGCCCAACAAGGGCTCTCTCTCCGACGCGACCGTCGAGCTGCTGCGCGAGGCGGGCTACCGCGTGCGCCGTGACACCAAGGAGCTCGTCGTCGCGGACGCCGAGAACGACGTCGAGTTCTTCTACCTGCGCCCCCGCGACATCGCGGTCTACGTCGGCTCCGGCACGGTCGACGGGGGCGTCACCGGTCGTGACCTGCTGCTCGACTCGGGCTCGAGCGCCGTCGAGGTCATGTCGCTCGGCTTCGGCGCCTCGACCTTCCGGTATGCCGGCAAGCCCGGCCACGTGGGCACCGTCGACGACATCGCGGGCAAGCGGGTCGCCACGTCCTATGCCGGCCTGGTGCGTTCCGACCTCGCCGCCCGTGGGCTCTCGGCGGAGGTCGTGCGCCTCGACGGCGCGGTCGAGACGGCCATCACCCTCGGGGTGGCCGACTGCATCGCCGACGTCGTCGAGACCGGGACGACCCTGCGCCAGCAGGGCCTCGAGGTGTTCGGCGAGCCGATCCTGCAGTCCGAGGCCGTCCTCATCCGCGGCGACCGCCCCGGCGAGGACCAGGCCATCGAGGTGCTCCAGCGGCGCATCGCCGGCGTCATCACGGCCCGCACGTACGTCATGCTCGACTACGACTGCCCGAAGGACCTCGTCGACCGGGCCTGCCGGCTGACGCCGGGCCTCGAGTCGCCCACGGTCTCGCCGATGCAGGACGAGGCGTGGGTCGCCGTGCGCGCCATGGTGCCTCGCATCGGGCGCAACCGACTCATGGACGAGCTCTACGACCTCGGCGCGCGGGCGATCCTCGTGACCGACATCGCCGCCTGCCGGCTGTGACGCACGACGGGGATGACGGACGTGAACCGATGACGCAGCAGCCCTCGTCCCAGCCGGAGCACGACCCGGCCGCCGACTCGGCCGCGTGGGCCCCTTTCCGCCCCCATCGCGGCCGGGCGGTCGCGCTCGGCGCGGTCTGGTCCTCGCTCGCCCTCTTCGGCATCATCGCCGTCGTCATGCCGGCGCAGGTCGACGGTCGGTGGGGGCTCGGCGACCGCATCATGTTCTTCGGTCTCGGCGTCGTCATCGCCTTCCTCGCGTGGCGGTACGCGTCGATCCGCGCGGTGCCGAGCCCGGCCGGGCTCGTCGTGCGCAACCTCGTGCTCACCCGGACGCTCGAGTGGCCCGAGGTCGTCGGCATCCAGTTCGGCGGGGGAGAGCCCTGGGTCACCCTCGACCTCGAGGACGGCGACACCGTGGCGGTCATGGCGATCCAGAAGGCCGATGGTCCGCTCGCCGGCCGGGAGGCCTCCCGTCTCGCGGCGCTCGTCCAGGCGTTCGGCGAGGCGCGTGAGCCCGGTCCGCGCCAGGACCCGGCATGACGGCTGGACCGACGGGGCCGACGGGGCCGACGGGGCCGACGGGTGAGCCGACGGGTGAGCCGACGCCGGAGCGGATGCGCCACGCGCTCGGCCACTTCGCCACGGGGGTGACGATCGTGACCGGGTTCGCCCAGGGCGGTGAGCCCGTCGGCTTCGCCTGCCAGTCGTTCGCGTCGGTCTCCCTGCACCCGCCGCTCGTGCTCTTCTGCGCCGACCACCGTGGCCGGTCGTGGCCGCGCATGCGGGACGACGGCCGCTTCACCGTCAACGTGCTCGGACACGAGCAGCGCGACCTCATCGCGCGCTTCGGCTCGGCCGGCGGCGCCCGTTTCGACTCCCTCGACTGGGAGCCGTCGCAGCACGGTGGCCCGAGCCTTCCCGGTGTGCTCGTGCGCGTGCACTGCTCGGTCGAGCAGGTGCACGTCGCGGGGGACCACGATGTCGTCGTCGGCCGCGTCCTCGATCTCGAGGACGGCGAGTCGGGCCGGCCAATGCTCTTCTACCGGGGACGTCTCACGGTCACCGAGCGGCGGACGTCCGCCGCGACCGAGGAGGGTCCCGCGGCGATCGACGACTACTGGGGCTGAGCCGGCGAGGCCGTCGCCCGGGAGTCCGTGCCGTCGACGAGGCCGTCCCACGACCACTGCGGCACGGTCAGGCCGTCGGGCACCTCGTCGGCCGACCCGTGGTAGGTGCTCATGTAGCCCACCGCCCAGCCGAAGTACGCGACGAGGGCGTCGCGCACCTCCGGGTCGTCCGCGAGGCCGGCGTCCTCGACGGCCCGCTCGAAGCACGCGAGCGCCCGCTCGTCCATGTCGTGGTGCGGGCCGTTGCCCGAGTGCATCCGCACGACCGCCGACTCGCTCGCCACGGACCCGGAGTAGGTGGGAGGGCCGCCGAGCGCCTCGGCCCAGTACGCCGCGAGCCGTGCGGTGTGGTCGGGGTGGTAGCCGTGCGAGAAGGCGTGCGACACGACGGGGTCGACGAGGACGCGCTCGTGCCAGGCGTGCGCGAGGGCGACGAGTGCGGGCATCCCGCCGACGGCGTCGTAGATGGTCCGGGTCACCGTCGCAGGCTCCCATCCCGCGGGCGACGCGACAAGGCCTCGGGACCGGCTGGGTCCCGAGGCCCCGCTGTCAGCGGAAGTGGATGAAGTTCGACGGCCAGGAGGAGCTGCCTCGCTCGAGGATGCGCCGACCGCTCATCGACGTGTAGGTTGCTCCGAGCACCGTTCCGCCGTAACCGCTCTCGGAGATCGCGACGGTGTCGCCGTCTGCGCTGACCCAGTCCACGTACGCGACGTGGTTGGAGTTCCACTGGGCGATGTCGCCGACGCGGGGCTTCTGGTCCACGGCGAAGCCCTTGGCCCGGGCGTTCGTGTCCCAGTTCGTCGCGTTGCCGAGGTTGCCGGGGTTCTTCACCCCGTCACGCGAGAGGCGGTACGCGGAGAAGTTCGTGCAGTTGTTGCCCCACGGGTCGACGGGGTAGTTCCACGCGCGCTGCCCGTAGTAGCCGAACCGCTCGATGCAGTCCTGGGTCGCACGGGAGTAGCACTTCCAGCCCGTGGGCGCCGGTCCGCCGGTGATGGCCCACGTGACGGTCGTGGCGCGGTAGATCGCGACGTTGGCGTTCCCGAGCACGCGCACGACCGACCCGCTCCCGCTCGTCCCGGTGGACCACAGCGTCACCCCGCGCGAGTTGCGCACGACGAAGTTGCCGTCGGTCTGCATCGTGGCGGTGCTGCCCGCGCCCGTCGTGAAGGTCGCCCACTCGCGCACGCCGGCGGCAGAGGCCAGCACGAGGTTGCCGTCGGTGCGCATCGTCAGCTGCCACGCCTTGCTCGTCGACAGGATCGACTCGCCGGAGCGCAGCACCTGTCCCGGCAGCATCCGGTCGTAGCGGTAGCCGCGGTGGTCCCAGACCGTCGTCGTGCCCTGCCGCACCTGGAGCAGGCCGTCGTTGGTCAGGGTGAGCAGCCCGCCGGTCCACCCGTTGGTACCGCTCGACCACGCGACGCTGCCGTCGGTGCGGGTCATGACGACGTTGCCGTCGGCCCGGACCGAGAGGCGGTTGCCGGCGCCCGGGGTGGCGCTCGTCCAGCGCCGGACGCCCGCAGAGGTCGTGACGACGAGGTTGCCGTCCGCCTGCATGGTGGCGAGGTAGGCCCCCGTGGACGACCGCAGCGCCGTGCCGGAGGAGAGCCACTGCCCGGGCTGCAGCGTCGCCCCGGCGACGTAGGTGAAGCCGTCGGTGCGCACGACGGTGCCGGCGCGCGTCGTAAGGCGGATCGGGATCGCGCCGGTCGCGATCCTGGCCGGGACCACGGCGGTCACCTGGGTGGCAGAGACCCGGGTGAACGAGGTCGCCGCGACTCCGTTGAAGAGGACGTTGCGCACGTCGGTGAACGACGTGCCCCGCAGGGTGACCACCGTGCCACCGGCCAGCGGCCCCGAGGAGGGCGAGACCGAGGCAACGACGGGCGGGTCCTGGAAGGTGAAACGGCCCGCCGGCACCACGAGGGAGATGCCACCGGGAGTCGTGACGCGCACGTCGACGTCACCCTCGGCGTGAACCGGCAGGGTGACCCGCAGCTGGGTCGCCGAGAGGCGCGTCACCGCGGTGGCGGCGACGCCGCCGAACGTCACGGACGAGACGCGGTCGTATGCCGTCCCGGTGAGGACGACGGTGCCGCCGCCCTTCGTGGGTGCCAGGGTCGGGGAGACGGAGGTGACGGTCGGCACGGCCTGGTACGTGAACTGGCCCGCCACGACGGCAGGCGAGGTGCCGCCGGGGGTGGTGACCCGGACGTCGACCGTGCCGACTCCCTGGGCGGGCGCGGTGATCCGCAGTGTGGTGTCGGAGACCCGGACGATCCCGGTCCCGGCCACGCCGCCGAAGTCCACGCCCGTCGCGAGGCCGAGGCGGGTGCCGGTGACGGTGACGACGACGCCGCCGCGCAGCGGGCCCGCCGGGATCGACAGGGCGGACACGGCGGGCACCCCGACGTAGGTGAACCGGCCGCCCGCGGACTCCGGGCTCGTACCGTTGGGATTGGTGACGCGTACGGACACCGTCCCCTCGGCCTGCGGCGGAGCGGTGACCCGGAGGCTGGTGTCCGAGACGCGCACGAGGCCGGTGGCCGCGACGGCGCCGAAGCGCACCGAGGTGGCGTCGGACAGGTGGGCGCCGGTGATCGTCACGACCGTGCCGCCGCGGAGCGGGCCTGCCGTGGCGGACAGTGCGCTGACGACCGGAGGCGAGCCGTAGGCGAAGCGGGCGCCGACCCCGGCGGCCGAGGTTCCGCCCGGAGTGGTGACCTGGACGTCGACGGGTCCGGAGGCATGGCGCGGCGTCGTGGCGCGCAGCGTAGTCGCCGAGACCCGGACGACGTTGGTCGCCGCGACCGTGCCGAAGCGGACGGCGGTCGCCCGGCTCAGACCGGTGCCGGTCAGCGTCACGACCGTGCCACCGGACGGTGGGCCGGTCTGGGGCGAGAGGGACGTGATGGCCGGGACCGGGTCGAACGCGAAGGTGCTCGACGTGTGCTGGGGCGACGTGCCGTACGGGGTCGTCACGGTGACGGCGACGAGCCCGGCCGCGTGGGCGGGTGTCGTGGCCCGGATGCTCGTGGCCGACAGGAGGCTGAAGCGCGCTGCCGTGCCGCCGAAGTCGACCCGGGTCGCGCCCGTGAACCGCGTGCCGGTGAGCGTGACGACGGTGCCACCACGGACGGGTCCGGCCGTGGTCGACAGCGACGTGACGGCCGGGGGTGCCTGGTAGCCGTAACGGGCACGTGAGGTCACGGCCGAGGTGCCGCCCGGGGTGGTCACGCGCACGTCGACGCTTCCCACGGGGCGTGCCGGGGTCGTGACCCGGAGCGTGGTCGCCGAGACCCGCACGACCTTCGTGGTGGCCGACGAGCCGAACGCGACGCTCGTGGCCCGGTTGAGGCCGGTGCCCGTCAGGGTCACGGTGGCTCCACCAGCCGTGGGGCCGGTGGCGGGAGAGATGCCAGTGAGGGTCGGAACCGCTTCGTAGGCAAAGCTGTTCGCGGAGTAGCCGGACGAGAGGCCGGCCGCTGTCCGGACCCGCACGTTGACGAGGCCGGCCACACGGGCCGGGGAGGTGGCGCGCACCTGGGTCGCGGAGAGCACCGTGAAGCGGGCCGTCGTCGCGCCGAAGGTCACCGCGGTGGCACCCGTGAACCGGGTGCCCGTCAGGGTCACGACCGTGCCGCCGCTCAGTGGACCGGCGGCGACGGAGAGGCCCGTCACCGCCGGCGGGGTGATGACGGGAGGAGCGGTGTAGGTGAAGCGCGTGGCGGAGGACACCGGCGAGGTGCCGCCCGGCGTCGTGGCGCGGACGTCGACGGTGCCTGCTGCGTGCGCCGGGACCGTGACGCGGACCTGCGTCGCCGACAGGCGGGTGAGGCCCGTCGCGGGGGTGGCGCCGAAGAGCACGGCGCTCGTGCGGTAGAGCCCGGTGCCGGTCAGCGTCACGGTGGTGCCGCCGCGCGTCGTGGCGGTGCGGGACGACAGGGTGGACACGGTCGGGACGGCGTCGAAGGCGAAGCTGGCGCGGGACGAGATGGGCGACGTCCCGGCGGGGGTGGTGACCCGGACGCTGGCCACGCCGACGGGGTGGGCCGGGGTGACGACCCGGACGCGGGTGCTCGAGACCTTCGTGATGCGGGTGACGGCGGTCGAGCCGAACCAGGCCGTCGTCGTCGCGCCCACGCCCGTGCCCGACAGCTCGACCGTCGTGCCACCTCGGGTCGGGCCCGCCACGACGGAGAGGCTGACGGCCGTGGGGGCGGTGCCGGTGACGGCGGCGAGGGACGGCGCAGCCACGGCGGTGACGGAGGCGGCGGACGCCGTCGGCGCGGTCGCGAGGCCCGGCACCGCGGCGAGGAGGGCCGCGACGACGAGGCCGGAGAGCAGGCGCGCGGTCGTCCTGCGGTCGACGTCGGGGTCTCGCTCGGGCAGCGGGGTGGGGCGGGGCAGCATTCGTCCGTCTCCTTGCAGTCAGCACGTCCGGCGAGCATTCTGCACAGGCAAATCGCCCCTTGTACGCCGTTTCGCCCTAATTGGCTCGTCCCAGGCGCACCACGAGCCCCAGATGTGGGGGTCGGGAGTCGAACGACCGGCCCGGTCCCGGCGTCACCAAACCCTCACGCGCGCACCGCGCTGTGCTCACTCCACGCGGCGCAGGTCGGGCCGCAGACGCTGGACGACGAAGAGCTGGACCACCCCGATCGCGGCGAGGATGCCCCACACGAGCGACAGGCTCCCGGTGACGTCGCGCACGAGCCCCATCGCCAGCGGTCCGATCGAGGCGAGGCCGTAGGAGATGAGGAAGGCCATGCCGGTCAGGCGCCCGCTCGCCTCGGGGGTGCGGGCGTAGCGCACGAGGAGCACGAGCGCGAGGGAGAAGGCCGCGCCCTGACCGAGCCCGGTGACGACCGCCCACACCCAGGGCGCCGTGAGGGGCGACAACCAGATGCCGAGGGAGCCGATGGTCCCGAGCACCGCGGCCGGCCACAGGAGACGGCGCATGTCGCGGGTCCGGTCGCTGACGACGGGGCCGAGCAGGCCGGAGACGATCTGGGCACCGCTGAAGACCGCCGCGAGGTAGCCGGCGGACCCCCGCGACCATCCGTGCTCGACGTACGTCGGGGCGAGCCACGTGACGGCCGAGTAGAAGCACCACGACTGCAGGGTGAGGTATCCGGCGACGAGCCAGGCCGTCGGGTGCCGCCACGGCAGCCGACCGGGACCCTCCTCGTCGGGGGTGTGGTGCGGGTTGGCCCGGAGGGTGAACGGGGCCCAGGCGAGGGCGCCGACGAGGGCGACGACCGACCACGACCCGAGCGAGCCCTGCCAGCTTCCGAGGCGGTCGGCGAGCGGCACGGCGACCGCCGAGCTGAGGGCCGCCCCACCCATCATCGCGAGCATGTAGAGGCCCGTGACGAGACCCGTGCGCTCGGGCGGGAAGAAGGTCTTGACGAGTCTCGGCAGCAGGGTGCCGGCGACGGCGATCCCGACACCGCAGAGGAACGTCCCGGCGTAGAGCACGACGACGTGCTCGCCGGCGAAGCGGCTGGCCGTGCCGACGAGGATGCTGATGACCGCCCCGAGGACCGCGGCGGCCGCGCCCGTGTGGTGGGCGATCCGGCTCGCGACCGGCGCGAAGAGGCCCATGCAGAGGACCGGCAGGGTCGTGAGCGCCCCGGCCGCGGCGTGGCTGAGACCGAGGTCGGCGGAGATGGCGTCGAGCAGCGGTGGGACGCTCGTGATCGCGATCCGGAGGTTCGCGGCGACGGCGACGAGCGCGAGCGCCATGACCCAGACGGGCGGAAGGGGGCAGAGCGGTCGGTCTCGTCGAAGCACCATCAGAGACTAGATGTGTCGAGGACGAGGTCAGCGCGCTCCCTCGTCGCGTCGGCGGTGAAGAGCGCCGACTCCTGGTCGGCCCAGCGCTGCCACTGGGGTCGGTAGGCCTCACCGTCACGGTCGATCCCGCGGCGCATCCGCAACGCGGTGTCGGCGTCCACGAAGACGGACACGGCGGCATACTCCCCAGCGGGCGCCACGCTGGAGCCGCACCCCTCGACGACGAGGAAGCGGCACGGCGGCACGTCGCGCGTGCCCGACCACTGCTCGCGGACCCAGCTCCACAGCCGGTAGGTCGCCCGCTCGCCGCGCGCCAGCGGCTCGAGCACCTGCGCCGTGAGCAGCCCGGGTGCCTGGGCCAGCCCGTCCCAGCCCGGGTAGAGGTGGTCCATGTGCACGACGGCCACGGGGCCCCGTGGCGCCAGGGCGAGCTCGATGCCGCGGGCCAGCGTCGTCTTCCCGGCGCCGCTCGGCCCGTCGAGGGCGATGACCACGACGTCACCGCAGCGGGGCTCCGCCGCGAGCGCGAGGGACACGACGGCGGCGACGTGCTCCTCGCGCGGCGGTCGCGTCACCTCGTCCCACATGGGCGCGACCCTACCGACCCGTGACCGTCCCCCGGGCTGCCCTAGATTTGTCGTATGCCGGTCGCCACGAGAGTCATCGCCTGTCTCGACGTCGACGCGGGGCGCGTCGTCAAGGGCGTCAACTTCGAGAACCTCCGTGACGCCGGCGACCCCGTCGAGCTCGCGAAGCTCTACGACGACCAGGGCGTCGACGAGCTGACCTTCCTCGACGTCACGGCGAGCAGCGGTGACCGGGAGACCACCTACGACGTCGTGCGTCGGACGGCCGAGCAGGTCTTCATCCCGCTCACCGTCGGGGGTGGCGTGCGCACCGTCGACGACGTCGACCGCCTCCTGCGCGCCGGCGCCGACAAGGTGGGGGTCAACACCGCCGCCCTCGCCCGACCCGAGCTGGTCTCCGAGATCGCGGCCCGGTTCGGCGCACAGGTGCTCGTCCTGTCGGCCGACGTCCGCCGGCGCCTCGGTGACGACGGGAGGCCCACCGACGACTTCGTCATGACGACGCACGGAGGGCGCACCCCGGTCGACCTCGACGCCGTCGAGTGGTGCGCGCGGGCTGCGGAGCTCGGGGCGGGCGAGATCCTGCTCAACTCGATGGACGCCGACGGCACGAAGGACGGCTTCGACCTCGAGCTGATCCGGCGGGTGCGCGCGGCCGTGTCGGTGCCCGTCATCGCGAGCGGGGGCGCCGGACGGGTCGAGCACTTCGCGCCCGCGGTCGCCGCCGGGGCGGACGCCGTCCTCGCCGCGAGCGTCTTCCACTTCCGCGAGCTCACCGTCGGCGACGTCAAGGACGCGCTGCGCGCAGCCGGTGTGACGGTCCGCTGAGGGCGGGCGCCCCCGGGCCAGAGGATCAGCTGATGCCGAGGTCGGTCCTCTGGAGGGCCGCGATGTCGTCGGCGTCGCCCTCGAACTCGACGCGCGCCACGCTCTTGCGCCCGTACGCGTAGAGCACGAGCTCGGCGGGCGTCCCGCGGAGCACGACGGTGCCGTGCTCGTCGGGCAGCTTGGCAGCGTGCCGGCCCTGGCCCTCGGCGATGAGGACGATCCCGGTGGGCGCCTTCCGGAACATCAGACGTGCCGAGCGCTTGAGCGCCGACCAGAGCTTGCCCGACAGCTGGGGCGACAGCTCGCGCGGCTCCCACCCGGGCTGGGCGCGGCGCGCGTCCTCGTGGTGGACGAAGAACTCGATGAGGTTGGTCACCTCGTCGACCTTCGGGTGCGCCATGGGGTTCCACATCGGGGCGCCGCGGCGGACGCGGTCGACGAGCGCCGTGTAGTCGCCGTGCGCGATCTTGCCCTGCTCCTTCTCGAGGTGACCCGCGAGGAACGGGACGAAGCGTCCGGCCGTCAGGTCGGGCCGGTGCTCGCGGACCAGCAGGTGGGCCGCCAGGTCACGCGTGTCCCACCCCTCGCACAACGTCGGCTCGTCGGGGCCGAGCCGGTCGAGCTCGTCGCAGAGCTGGAGGCGTTCGGACTGGGCGTGTCGCGTCATGGCCCCATCCTCTCAGGGCGCGGCGCCGCCCGAATCCGGTGGCACCCGGCCGGGCCGGGTCCCTAGGGTCGGACGGTGATCGAGCTCGTGCGCCCCACCGTCGACCTGTCCGACTCGTGGTGGGAGATGGTGGACGACTTCGCCGGCGAGACCATCCACGGCTCGAGCTACCGCGCGGCGGACCGCGAGGTGCTGCGTGTCCCGGACACCTTCGAGGAGTGGGTCGACTGGCTCGGCCGGATGGAGCGGCCCGACGCGGCCCTCCCGGAGGGACGCGTGGCGTCGACGAACCGGTGGGTCGTCCGTGACGGTCGCGTCGTCGGCACGATCGCCGTCCGCCACGCGCTCACCGCGTCCCTCCTCGTCGAGGGCGGACACATCGGGTATGCCGTCTCGCCGGCGTTCCGGCGCCAGGGGATCGCCAGCGCGGCGCTGGGTCTCGGGCTGGGGCTTGCCGCGTCCCGCGGCATCGACCCGGTCCTCGTGACGTGCGACGCGACGAACACCGCGTCCGCGCGGACCATCACGTCGTGCGGCGGCATCCTCGAGGACGAGCGGGACGGGGTCCTGCGGCACTGGGTCCGGACCGGCGCGCCGGCGCAGCCGATCGGTCCGGCGCCCATCGAGACCCGCGAGGCCCGGCTCGTGCCCATCACGTCCGAGGAGGCCGCGGCGATGCGGGCGGGGGAGAGGCGCGACGGGTGGGCCGAGGGCTACCCGCGCGAGGACGACCTCGACGCCGTCGGGATGCTGACGTCCCACCCCGACGCGTGGTCACCGCGCCACATCGTCCGGAGGTCCGACGGGCGGGCCGTCGGCTCGATCGGCTGCTTCGGGCCACCAGAGGCGGGCGTCGTCGAGGTCGGCTACGGGCTCGTCGAGCAGGCCCGGGGAGGGGGTCTGATGACCGACGTCCTGTCGGGGATGGTGCGCTCGCTCGAGGCCGCCGGGCTGTCCGTGACCGCTCACACCGAGCCCGGCAACGTCGCCAGCCACCGGGTCCTCGCGCGTCTCGGGTTCGAGCGCGCCGACGATCCGGGGGACGCGGGCGCGGAGTGGTTCTGGGCGAGACGGCCGGATGCCAGAGGTGTCGGTGACGCGTGAGAGGCTGAGGGGTCGACCACAGAGCACGTCACCAGGGGAGCAGCACACCGTGAACGTCCCGCCCACCTCGACCCTTCGGGAGGGTCTCGCCGTCATCGGTCGGGGCATCAAGGGCCAGCCCCGCTGGTTCGCCCTCGCCGTGGTCGGCAGCGTCGTCTACGGCGTCATGACGAGCCTCACGGCCGCGGCCATCGGCTTCGTCGTGGAGCGGGCCGTCGCGCCCGCGATCGCGGCCGGCCACGTCACCGCGTCCCAGCTGTGGTTCATCGGGGGCGTCATGGCGGCGGTCGTGCTCACGACGATAGTCGGGGTCATCGGCCGCCGCATCGCCGGCGGCGTCGCCATGTACAACCTCGGCGCGATGTACCGCCGACAGGTCACCCGCCAGTACCTCCGGCTGCCGCTCAGTTGGCACCACCGGCACCCATCCGGCCAGCTGCTCTCCAACGCCAACGCCGACGTCGAGGCGACGTGGAACATCTTCGCGCCGCTGCCGATGGCTCTCGGCGTCGTCGTCATGCTCGTCTTCGGCATCGTCCAGATGGTCATCGTCGACCCGTGGCTCGCGCTCGTGGGGCTCACGGTCTTCCCCATGCTCTTCCTGGCCAACGTCGCCTTCCAGCGGGCCATGTCGCCGCGCGTCACCCGGGCCCAGCAGCTGCGTGCCGACGTCTCGGAGGTCGCCCACGAGAGCTTCGAGGCCGCCCTCATCGTCAAGTCGCTCGGGCGAGAGGACCACGAGGCCGAGCGCTTCCGCGTCGTCACCCACGAGCTGCGCGACGCCAACATCGAGGTCGGCCGCACGCGGGGCCGCTTCGACCCCGCGATCGAGGCCATCCCGACCATCGGCACGCTCGCGGTGCTCTTCGTCGGCACCCTGCGGGTGAGCAGCGGACAGCTCACGGCGGCCCAGGTCGTGCAGATCGCCTACCTCTTCTCGATCCTCGCCTTCCCCGTCCGTGCCCTCGGCTGGGTCCTGGCCGAGCTGCCGCGCGCCGTCGTCGGCTGGAAGCGCGTCTCTGCCGTCCTGGACGCCACGGGCAGCATGACCTTCGGCGACCGCGCGCTGCCCTCCGGTGCCGCCAGCCACCTGCAGGCCGAGCGCCTCGCGTACGCCTACGAGATCGAGTCCGAGACGGGCGAGCCGGACCTCAACCCCGCGGTCGTCGACGTCACGCTCGACGTCGCGCCCGGCGCCACCGTCGCGATCGTCGGTCCCACCGGCAGCGGCAAGTCGACACTGACCAACCTCGTCATGCGGCTCGTCGACCCCGACTCGGGAGCCGTCCTCGTCGACGACGTCGACCTGCGCGAGGTTCGCCGTGGAGGCGTCAGCGACGTCGCCGCGCTCGTCGCGCAGCAGACGTTCATGTTCGACGACAGCGTGCGCGGCAACATCACCCTCGGCGCCGAGCGCGACGACGAGAGCGTCTGGCGTGCGCTGGACGTCGCACAGGGCGCCGGCTTCGTCGAGCGGCTGCCCGACGGCCTCGACACCCATGTCGGCGAACGCGGCGCGAGCCTCTCCGGTGGGCAGCGCCAGCGCATCGCCCTGGCCCGTGCCGTGATCCGTGAGCCGCAGCTGCTCATCCTCGACGACGCCACGTCGGCCGTCGACCCCAGCGTCGAGCAGGCCATCCTCGCCCGTCTTCGCGAGGCGAGCTCGGGCACGACGGTCCTCGTCGTCGCCTACCGCATGGCCACGATCCTGCTCGCCGACGAGGTCGTCTACATGGAGGGCGGTCGCGTCGTCGACCACGGCTCCCACGCCGCGCTGCTGGGCCGGTGCGTTGGCTACGAGCGGCTCGTCACGGCATACGCCCGCGAGGCCGCGGAGCGCGAGGCCATCGCGGCCGCAGAGGAGTACGACGAGCACGGGCGCGGTGCCGACGCGGCCGAGGAGGTCTCCCGATGAGCATGCGGTCCCAGGTCCTCGTCGAGCACCACGGTGTCGCGACGGGCAAGGAGATGACGACGTGGCAGACCCTCCGTCGCGGTGTCGAGCTCTCGCCCGAGCTGCGCAAGGGCATCTGGGTCACGGTGCTCCTCGCCGTGCTCTCGACCCTCGGTCGGGTGCTCGTGCCGTTCGTCGTCCAGCGGATCACCGACAACGGCATCCTCGCCGAGGGTGGTCCGGACACGCAGCTCGTGGCCGTCTACATCGGCATCGCCCTCGTCGGTGTCGCCGTGACGGCGGTGTCCGCCTACTTCGTCAACATCCGACTCTTCCGTTCGTCCGAGAACGGCTTGGCGACATTGCGCCTCAAGGCGTTCCGCCACATCCACGACCTCGCGATGCTCACCCAGAACACCGAACGTCGAGGGTCGCTCGTCTCGCGCGTGACCTCGGACGTCGACACGATCTCGATGTTCGTGCAGTTCGGCGGGCTCATGCTGCTCATCAACATCGCGCAGATCACGCTGGCGACCGTCCTCATGGTGGTCTACAGCCCGCTGCTCGGCCTCGTCGTGTGGCTCTGCTTCGTGCCGCTCTTCGTCATCATCCGCAAGTTCCAGGGCATCGTCGGGCGCGCGTACACCAAGGTCCGTGAGCGTGTCGGCGACATGCTCGGCGCGATCTCCGAGGCCGTCGTCGGGGCCCAGGCCATCCGCGCCTACGGCGTCGAGGACCGCACGGCGGAGCGGATCGACGCCGCCGTCGAGGCGCACCGCAAGGCCGCGATCGGCGCCCAGGCCCGCTCGGTCGTGGCGTTCACCTCCGGTCAGCTCGTCTCCGGGCTCACCACGGCGGTCGTCCTCGTCGTCGGCACCGTCCTCGCGGCCGGTGGCAGCCTGACCCTGGGCGAGCTGCTCGCCTTCCTCTTCCTCGTCAACCTCTTCACCCAGCCGGTGCAGCAGGCCACCGAGATCCTCAACGAGATGCAGAACGCCGTCGCCGGATGGCGCCGGGTCATCGGCATCATCGACACGCCGGCCGACGTCTCCGACCCCGGCGACGCGGGCGTCACGCTCCCGCGCGGGCCGATCACCGTGCAGTTCAACGAGGTCGGGTTCGCCTACCCCGGGGGCGCGCCCGTGCTCCACGACATCGACCTCACCATCGCGCCGCGCAGCCGCGTCGCCATCGTCGGCGAGACCGGCTCGGGCAAGTCGACCCTCGCCAAGCTGCTCACGCGGCTCATGGACTCGAGCAGCGGCCACGTCCTGCTCGACGGGGTCGACCTGCGCACGATCCGCTTCTCGTCCCTGCGGTCCCGCGTCGTGCTCGTCCCCCAGGAGGGGTTCCTCTTCGACGGCACCCTGCTCGACAACGTCCGCTTCGGACGGCCGCAGGCGAGCGAGCAGGACGTGCGGCTCACCCTCACCGAGCTCGGCCTCGACCCGTGGGTCGAGACCCTGCCGCTCGGCCTGGCGACCGACGTCGGCCAACGCGGGGAGTCGCTCTCGGCCGGAGAGCGCCAGCTCGTGGCGCTGGCCCGTGCCTACCTCGCCGATCCCGACCTGCTCGTCCTCGACGAGGCGACGTCGGCCGTCGACCCGAGCACGGAGGTGCGGATCCAGCGTGCCCTCGACTCGCTGACCCGCGGCCGCACCTCCATCGCGATCGCGCACCGGCTCTCGACGGCCCAGGCGGCCGACGAGGTGATCGTCGTCGACGCCGGCCGCATCGTCGAGCGCGGCCACCACACGGAGCTCGTCCGCCTCGGTGGTGTCTACTCGAAGCTCCACGAGTCGTGGGTCGCACAGCAGCAGGCGGTCTGACCGCTCCTACGCGCCGAGCCGCTCGACGAGCGAGGCGATCGCCGTAGCCACGACGGCGGGCTCCGTGACGAAGGCCAGGTGCGAGCCCGCGAGGTCTGCGACGGGCCAGTCGTGGCGCACGGCGACGGCGCGCTCGTCCGCGTAGGTGTCGCCGAAGGCGATGTAGGCGTTGGGCCGTTCCACCCAGCCGGGCGGCACCGTCACGACGGTGTCGACGTAGTCGAGGGACAGGCGCGGGCACTGCGCGTCCACCGCGGCGAAGAGGTCCGCGGGCAGGACCTCGTCGAGGTCGCTGCGCGGCCACCACCGGGTCCAGGGCGGTAGCTGTCCCTCGGCGTCGGCGAGCTCGCCCAGCCACGCGCGGAACGGAGCCGGAGCGAGCGCGCAGGACCCGGCGGCCGGCGGCAGCGCAGCGTCCATGAACACGACCGGAGCGGTCGCCCCGCCGGCCGCGCGGACGAGCGGTGCGAGGTAGCCGGCGTTGCTGTGTGCGACGAGGACCGTGCCCGGTCCGACGAGGCGCGCCCACCGCCGGACGAGGTCGAGCGCCCCCTGACCCGCGTCGAGCCCGGCCGGTGCGACGGAGGCGCCCAGGCCTCGGTGGTCGAGGGCGTCGCGCAGGCCGTCGTGGACCGAGTCCGGGAGCAGAGGGCTCGGGAGCAAAAGCACGGTCCGGGCTGCCGGGTCGGTCGCCATCCGCCGATCGTAGGACCGGACCGGGCCGTCGGCGGGTGGACCGGGCCGCTGGCGGGTGGACCGGGCCATCGGCGGCGTGGACCGGACCGGGCCGTCGGCGGGTGGACCGGGCCATCGGCGGCGTGGACCGGACCGGGCCGTCGGCGGGATGGACCGTCCCGGCACAATGGGCAGGTGACCGACGCCCTCGACCCGATCCCCGACCCCACCAGCCTCGACCCGCAGATCGCCGAGCTGCTCAAGCGCGACGAGCACGGCCTCGTCGCCGCCGTGGTGCAGCAGCACGACACGGGCGACGTACTCATGGTCGGCTGGATGGACGACGAGGCCCTGCGCCGCACGCTGGTGGAGGGTCGGGTGACCTTCTGGTCGCGCAGCCGGCAGGAGTACTGGCGCAAGGGCGACACGAGCGGCCACGTCCAGTGGGTCAAAGGCGTCCGCCTCGACTGCGACGGTGACGCCCTTCTCGTCACCGTCGACCAGGTCGGTGCGGCCTGCCACACCGGGGACCGCACGTGCTTCGACGCGCGCGTGCTCCCCGCCACCGTCGGCGAGCCCACCCCCACCCCCTGACGCAAACTCGAGTGAGCGCCCCGTCCCACTCGAGTGAGCGCCCCGTCCCACTCGAGTGAGCGCGTGGTCCCACTCGAACGAGCGCTGCGCCCCACGATTCTGTGACCGGGCGCTCACTCGACTGTAGTTACGCGCTCACTCGACTGTGGTTGCGCGCTCACTCGACTGTGGTTGCGCGCTCACTCGAGGTGGTGGGGGAGCGCCGGGGGCCTGATCGAAGGGTGAGGCGGGGACACGGCATACGACCGCGTGAGCCAGAATGGCTCGGTGCCCGACTCGAACACCTCGCTCGCCGCTGCGCCCGCGCCACACGCCGACCTCGCGTGGGGACGCACGTGGCCGAGCCTCGAGGTCTTCACCGAGCTGGCGCTCGAGCACCGTCGCGTCATCCCGGTCGTACGCCGGGTGCTCGCCGACGCGGAGACCCCGGTCGGCGTCTACCGCAAGCTCGCCAAGGACGCCCCGGGCACCTTCCTGCTCGAGTCCGCCGAGCACGGCGGCGTCTGGTCGCGCTACTCGATCGTCGGGGCGCGCAGCGCGGCGACGTTGACCGAGAAGGACGGCCGCGCCCACTGGATCGGCGAGCCGCCCACCGGACTGCCCACCGACGGTGACCCGACCGCGGCGGTCCGCGACACCGTCGCAGCCCTCGCGACGCCGCGGACGCCGGGTCTGCCGCCCCTGACCGGTGGACTCGTCGGGGCCATCACCTACGACGCCGTCCGCCGCTGGGAGAAGGTGCCCGACGGCGGCCGCGACGAGCTCGACCTGCCCGAGGTCGCCATGATGCTCGCCACCGACCTGGCGGTCTTCGACCACAGCGACGGCTCCCTGCTCCTCATCGCCAACGCCGTCAACCACGACGCGACCGACGAGCGCATCGAGGACGCGTGGGCCGATGCCGTGAGCCGTCTCGACCGGATGACCGACGAGCTCGCGGCCCCGGCGCCGAGCACCGTGGCCACCATCGAGCCCACCCCGAGCAACCCGACGAGCAGCCACACGCAGGCCGAGTACGAGGAGATGGTCGAGGAGGCCAAGGAGGCGATCCGGGCCGGCGAGGCCTTCCAGATCGTCGTCTCCCAGCGCTTCACCGTGCCCTGCCGGGCCGACGCCCTCGACGTCTACCGCGCGCTGCGGGTCAGCAACCCCAGCCCGTACATGTACCTCCTGCGGCTGCCGCACCCCGACGGCACGGCGTACGACATCGTCGGCTCGAGCCCCGAGGCGCTCATCAAGGTGACGGGACGCCAGGCGATCACCCACCCCATCGCCGGGTCGCGCCCGCGGGGCAAGAGTCCCGACCACGACGCGCACCTCGCCGAGGAGCTGCTCGGCGACGCGAAGGAGCGGGCCGAGCACCTCATGCTCGTCGACCTCGCCCGCAACGACCTCCAGCGCATCTGCCGCGCCGGCACGGTCGACACGGTCGACTTCATGTCGATCCGTCGCTACAGCCACATCATGCACATCGAGTCGACCGTCGTCGGTGACCTGCGCGACGACCAGAGCGCCTACGACGCGCTCGTCGCCACGTTCCCCGCCGGCACGCTGAGCGGAGCCCCCAAGCCGCGGGCCATGTCCCTCATCGACGCCTACGAGGGGCTGCGCCGCGGTCTCTACGGCGGTGTCGTCGGCTACCTCGACTTCGCCGGCGACCTCGACATGGCCATCGCCATCCGCACCGCGCTCATCAAGGACGGCCGCGCGCACGTCCAGGCCGGCGCGGGCATCGTCGCCGACTCGGTGCCGCACCTCGAGTACGAGGAGACGGTCAACAAGGCCGCCGCCGCCCTGCGCGCCGTGGCGGCCGCCGCGGGCCTGCGACCGCTGGGAGACCACCGCCCATGACGACTTCCCGCACCCGGCCCGGCGCCCTCGACAAGAAGCGGGCAGCCCTCGTCGTCCTCGTCCCCGCGGCGCTGCTGCTCGGCCTCACGACGCGCTCGTGGGCGAGCGGCGAGTCCAAGGACGTCCTCAGCCAGGCGGTCACCGACGTGACCGGCGGTACCGCGGCACCCGGGGTCGTCGGACTCACCGCCGTCTGCGTGGTGGCCCTGCTCGGCCTCATGACAGGTGGCCGCATCATCCGGGCCGTCTCGGCGGCCGTCATCGTGCTGGCGTCGCTCGGTGCCCTGGCGATGACGGTCCTCGTCGCGCTGCGCCCGGTCGACACCGTCGCCGACGCGGTCGCCCGCGAGCTCGCCCGGACGACGGCTCCGGCCGCCACCGGAGCGAGCACCGTGTGGGTCTGGCTCGCCGTCGCGGCCGCGCTCCTGCTGGCCCTCGGGTCCGCCTGGGCCGCCGTGTCGAGCCGCACGTGGGCCGGTCTCTCGGGTCGCTACGAGCGGGGCGAGAAGCCGGCGAGCGGGCCGCGTGGAGAGGTCCGCACGACGTGGGACGAGCTGACCGAGGGCCGGGACCCGACCCTGCGCGACGCCCCTGACGAGACCTGACAGAATGAACGTCGTCGGCCCGCACGCGAGTGGCGCCGACCGGACCAGAGAGGACGCCATGGAAGAGCAGCACGAGGACCACGGTCACAGCACCGCAGCCTGGACCGGGGTCGGAGTCATCCTGCTCGGCACGGCCATCGCGTCGGTCGCGGTCGTGATCCCCAGCCTCGTCCTCGGCATCATCGGTGCCGTCGTCATCGTGGCCGGTGTCGCCGCGGGCAAGACGATGTCCATGGCCGGCTACGGCAACAAGGGGCACCACGCGCAGGCGGGCTCGATCGTCGACGCCCCCGACGAGACGGGCGCCGAGACCCTCGGCAAGAGCTGAGAGCAGTGCCGACGGTTCTCGACGGGATCATCAGCGGCGTCCGCGAGGATCTCGGACGCCGTCGCGCCGCGCTGTCGCCTGCTGATCTGGAGGCGCTGCTCGCGTCGGTGCCCCCGGCGCTCGACCCGATGCCGGGCATCCGCTCCGCCGAGGGCGTCGCCGTCATCGCCGAGGTCAAGCGGTCCAGCCCGAGCAAGGGCGCGCTGGCGGACATCCCCGAGCCCGGCCTGCTGGCGCGGTCGTATGCCGCCGGGGGAGCGAGCGCCATCAGCGTGCTCACCGAGGAGCGCCGGTTCTCCGGCAGCCTCGCCGACCTCGACGAGGTGCGCGCGGCGGTCCGGACTCCCTTGTTGCGCAAGGACTTCATGGTCGACGCCTACCAGGTGACCGAGGCCCGGGCCCACGGCGCCGACCTCATCCTGCTCATCGTCGCGGCTCTCGGCGACGACCTCATGCGTGACCTGCACGACCAGGCCCGCGAGCTCGGCATGACCGCTCTCGTCGAGGTCCACGACGCGTCCGAGCTCGACCGGGCGCTCGCGCTCGACCCCGTCCTCGTCGGGGTCAACGCCCGCAACCTCAAGACCCTCGAGGTGAACCCCCGCACCGTGACCGACCTGCTGCCGCGCGTCCCCGAGGGCGTCGTCGGCGTGGCCGAGTCCGGGGTCAGCGGGCCGGCCGACGTCGCCGCCTACGTGCGCGCGGGAGCCGGAGCCGTGCTCGTCGGCGAGGCCCTCGTCAAGGACGGCGCCCCCGAGGCCGCGATCCGCGGCTTCATCGACGCCGCGACCGCGGTCCGGGCCTCGGCCCGACCCGGCTCGGCAGGAGAGTGAGCATGACCACGACATCCAACGTGCCGGCATACGGCCGCTTCGGCGGTTTCGGCGGACGCTACGTCCCCGAGGCGCTCATCCCCGCCCTCGAGCAGCTCGAGGAGGTCTGGCGCAAGGCCGTCGTCGACCCGGAGTTCGTCGGCGAGCTCGAGCGTCTCCAGCGCACCTACACGGGGCGGCCGAGCATCATCACCGAGGTGCCGCGTTTCGCGGAGCACTGCGGCGGGGCGCGCGTCATCCTCAAGCGCGAGGACCTCAACCACACCGGCTCGCACAAGATCAACAACGTCCTCGGCCAGGCCCTCCTGACCAAGCGGATGGGCAAGACGCGCGTCATCGCCGAGACGGGCGCCGGCCAGCACGGCGTCGCGACGGCCACGGCGGCCGCCCTGCTCGGTCTCGAGTGCGTCGTCTACATGGGTCGCAAGGACACCGAGCGCCAGGCGCTCAACGTCGCACGGATGCGCCTGCTCGGCGCCGAGGTCGTCGCGGTCGACAACGGCAGCAAGACGCTCAAGGACGCCGTCAACGAGGCGTTCCGCGACTGGGTCGCCAACGTCGACACCACGCACTACGTCCTCGGCACCGTCACCGGGCCGCACCCCTTCCCCGAGATGGTCCGCGACTTCCACCGCGTCATCGGGGTCGAGGCGCGCCAGCAGGTGCTCGACCTCGTCGGTCGGCTGCCCGACGCCGTCCTCGCCTGCGTCGGCGGCGGCTCCAACGCGATGGGCATCTTCCACCGCTTCATCGACGACCGCTCGGTCCGGCTCATCGGGTTCGAGGCGGGCGGCGAGGGCGTCGAGTCCGGCAAGCACGCGGCGCGCTTCTCGGCCGGCATCCCCGGCGTGCTCCACGGCGCCTTCACCTACGTCATGCAGGACGAGGACGGCCAGACGGTCGAGTCGCACAGCGTCTCGGCAGGGCTCGACTACCCCAGCGTCGGACCCGAGCACGCGCACCTGCTCGAGTCGGGGCGCGCGGAGTACCGCCCGATCAGCGACGTCGAGGCCATGGAGGCCTTCTCGCTGCTCTCGCGCACCGAGGGCATCCTGCCCGCCATCGAGAGCGCGCACGCGCTCGCCGGCGCCATGAAGGTCGGGCGCGAGCTCGGACCCGACGCCGTCCTGCTCGTCAACCTCTCGGGGCGCGGCGACAAGGACGTCCACACGGCCGCCGAGTGGTTCGGCCTCATCGACGACGACGGCTCGCCGCGCCTGCCGGACGACGACGGCGCCAAGGGCATGGGGGAGCAGCAGTGAGCGTCGCCACCGTCATCGAGAAGTGCCGTGCAGACAACCGCGCGGCCCTCATCGGCTACCTCCCCGTCGGTTTCCCCTCGGTCGAGGGGTCGATCGCCGCGATGAAGGTCCTCGTCGAGTCCGGCGTCGACATCGTCGAGATCGGCGTGCCCTACAGCGACCCCGTCATGGACGGCCCCGTCATCCAGGACGCTGCCGTGCGGGCCCTCGCGGCCGGCGTGCACCTGACCGACATCTTCACCGCGGCCCGCGAGGTCTCGGCGGCCGGCGCGGGTGCGCTCGTCATGACGTACTGGAACCCGGTCCTGCGCTACGGCGTCGAGCGCTTCGCCGCCGACCTCGCCGCTGCCGGGGGAGCCGGGCTCATCACGCCGGACCTCATCCCCGACGAGGCCGGCGACTGGATCGCCGCTGCCGATGCCCACGACCTCGACAAGGTCTTCCTCGTGGCGCCGAGCTCGACGCCCGAGCGCCTCGAGGCCGTGACCTCCCAGTGCCGGGGCTTCGTCTACGCGACCGCCGTCATGGGCGTCACCGGTGCCCGCGCCAGTGTCGGCGTGGCCGCGGACGCCCTCGTCTCGCGCACCCGCGAGCACACCGACCTGCCCGTCTGCGTCGGGCTCGGCGTCTCCACCGGCGACCAGGCCGCCCAGGTGGGCCGCTACGCCGACGGCGTCATCGTCGGATCGGCGCTCGTGCGCTGCCTCACCGAGGCCGACTCCGACGAGCAGGGCCTCGAG
The DNA here is from genome assembly GCF_000383675.1 of Terracoccus sp. 273MFTsu3.1. Lineage (GTDB taxonomy): Bacteria > Actinomycetota > Actinomycetes > Actinomycetales > Dermatophilaceae > Terrabacter. Next base: position 105,948 of record NZ_KB911823.1, read on the forward strand.
GCGCTCGGCTCCCTCGCCCGCGAGCTCGCCGAGGGCGTCCGCCGGGGTCGGTCATGAGCCTCCTCGCCGGGGTCCCGGCGGCGTTGGGCGCCGTCCTGCCCACCGACATCCCGTCGCCGAGCGTCGGGGTCTGGCACCTGGGCCCGCTGCCGATCCGCGGCTATGCCCTGTGCATCCTCGCGGGCATCGTCGTCGCGGTCTGGCTGACGCAGAAGCGGCTCGAGGCCCGCGGCCACCGCAAGGGCGTCGCCATCGACATCTCCGCGTGGGCGGTGCCGTTCGGCATCGTCGGTGGACGCATCTACCACCTCATCACGACGCCGCAGCCGTACTTCGGCGAGAACGGCCAGCCGTGGAAGGCGTTCGCCATCTACGAGGGCGGCCTCGGCATCTGGGGCGCCGTGGCGCTCGGCGCCGTCGGCGCGTGGATCGGCTGCCGCAAGAACGGCGTCGCCTTCCGCGACTTCGTCGACGCCGCCGCGCCCGGGCTCGCGATCGCCCAGGCCATGGGCCGCTTCGGCAACTGGTTCAACAACGAGATCTACGGCGCGCCCACCGACCTGCCGTGGCGGCTGCGCATCTACGAGTGGGACACCTCCCTCGGGCGAGCCGTCGTCGACGGCCAGGGCAACCCCGTCGTCAAGGGCTACTTCCACCCGACGTTCCTCTACGAGGCCCTCTGGTGCCTGCTGCTCGCGGCCTTCCTCATCTGGCTCGGCCGTCATCGCCAGCTCAAGGCCGGGCAGGTCTTCGCCGCCTACGTCATGGGCTACCCCATCGGCCGCATCGTCATCGAGAACATGCGCACCGACTCGGCCAACCTCATCCTCGGTCAGCGCGTCAACACGTGGGTCTCGATCCTCGTGTTCCTGCTCGGCGTCTACCTGTGGCGGCACTTCGCCCGGATGGAGCAGCCCCCGGTCCCGGTCCCACCGGACGAGCCGACCCCGGCGGGCGCGAACGGCGCGGGCGACCAGGCGGACGAGGCGGCGGACGGCGGGCCGGCCGACGCGCGGGCCGACGAGCAGGCCGACGAGCCGGGCGCCGGTGACCCCGAAGATCCTTCGGTGCAGACCGGCTCGGACCGGCCGAACGACACCGTGGGCACCGAGGCGAAGGCGGACCGTCCGGCGCAGTCCTGATGCGGTCTGCGTCACGTCCCGACCGTGGACGTGAGCACGGCGTCTCACGATTCGGAATCCGCCGTATCAACAGGTAGGACGAGCGGTCCCTCCGATATCGTCGTCAGCAACGCCTGTGGCCAGTGCCGTCCACATGCCCTCAGTCATGTCGCGTGGCCCCGTCGCGGTCGCCCGCCTGGGACCCAGCAGAAGGACGGTGAAGATGCCGCCGCACACCCGCACCCGTGCCCTCTTCAGTGCACACCCGGAGAACTCCGGTCTCTACCGACGCGAGTTCGAGCACGACGCCTGCGGCGTCGCCCTCATCGCGACGATGCGGGGGACGGCAGGTCACGACATCGTCGACCACGCCCTCACGGCGCTGCGCAACCTCGACCACCGGGGTGCCACGGGCGCCGACCCGCTCGTCGGTGACGGAGCGGGCATCCTGACGCAGATCCCCGACGAGTTCTTCCGGGCGACCGTCCCCTTCACCCTCCCCAACAGCGGGGCGTATGCCGCCGGCATCGCCTTCCTGCCCCCGAACCCCATCGAGCGCGCGGCCGCCAAGGCGCGCATCGAGGAGATCGCGGTCGCCGAGAACCTCAAGGTGCTCGGCTGGCGCGAGGTCCCCGTCGAGGCCGACCTCGTCGGCACGGTCGCGCGGGACTGCATGCCGTTCTTCGAGCAGCTCTTCGTCAGCAGCTCGATCGGCCGCCAGGTGGCCCTCGGTCTCGACCGGCTCGCCTTCTGCCTGCGCAAGCGCGCCGAGCACGAGGTCGACGTCTACTTCGCCTCGCTCAGCTCCCGCACCATCGTCTACAAGGGCATGCTGACGACCGGCCAGCTCGAGCCGTTCTTCCCCGACCTGTCCGACCACCGGTTCAAGAGCGAGCTCGCCCTCGTGCACTCGCGCTTCTCGACCAACACGTTCCCGTCGTGGCCCCTCGCGCACCCGTACCGATTCATCGCCCACAACGGCGAGATCAACACCGTCAAGGGCAACCGCAACTGGATGCACGCCCGCGAGAGCCTCCTGACGTCCGACATCATCCCGGGCGACCTCGAGCGGATCTTCCCCGTCTGCACGCCGGAGGCGTCCGACTCGGCGAGCTTCGACGAGGTGCTCGAGCTGCTCCACCTCGGTGGCCGCTCGCTCCCGCACGCCGTGCTCATGATGATCCCCGAGGCGTGGGAGAACCACGCCACGATGGACCCCGCCCGCAAGGCCTTCTACGAGTTCCACTCGACCTTCATGGAGCCGTGGGACGGTCCGGCCAACGTCTGCTTCAGCGACGGCACGCTCGTCGGAGCGGTCCTCGACCGCAACGGCCTGCGACCCGGCCGCTACACGGTCACGGACGACGGACTCGTCGTGCTCGCGTCGGAGTCCGGCGTGCTCGAGCTCGACCCGAGGACCATCGTCCAGCGGGGGCGGCTGCAGCCCGGCAAGATGTTCCTCGTCGACACCGAGCACGGCCGGATCGTCAGCGACGAGGAGATCAAGAGCCAGCTCGCGGCGGCCAAGCCGTACGCCGAGTGGCTGCACGCGGGTCTCATCCGCCTCGAGGACCTCCCCGAGCGTGAGCACATCGTGCACACGGCCGCCTCGGTCGCCCGCCGCCAGCAGACCTTCGGCTACACCGCCGAGGAGCTGCGCATCCTCCTGACGCCGATGGCCCGGTCCGGTGGCGAGGCGCTCGGCTCGATGGGCACCGACACGCCCATCGCCGTCCTGTCCTCGCGGCCGCGCCTGCTCTTCGACTACTTCACCCAGCTCTTCGCGCAGGTCACCAACCCACCGCTCGACGCGATCCGCGAGGAGCTCGTCACCTCACTCGGTACGTACATGGGCCCCGAGGGCAATGCGCTGTCGGCCTCCCCGAGCCACGCCCGCCAGCTCGTCCTCGACTTCCCCGTCATCGACAACGACGAGCTCGCCAAGATCGTGCACATCAACGCCGACGGCGACCTGCCCGGCTACGCCACGCACGTCGTCCGTGGCCTCTACGACGTCACCGGGGGAGCGGCCGCCATGCGCGACCGCCTCGAGGAGATCTTCGCCGAGGTCTCGCAGGCGATCCGGCGCGGTGCCCGCTTCGTCGTGCTCTCCGACCGGGACTCGGGCCGTGACCTCGCGCCCATCCCGTCGCTGCTGCTCACGGCTGCCGTCCACCACCACCTCATCCGCGAGAAGACCCGCACCCAGGTGGGTCTGCTCGTCGAGGCCGGCGACGTGCGCGAGGTCCACCACGTGGCCCTGCTCATCGGCTTCGGCGCCGCCGCCGTCAACCCCTACCTGGCGATGGAGACCGTCGAGGACCTCGTCCGGGCGGGCGAGATCGAGGGCGTCACGCCCGAGAAGGCCGTCGCCAACCTCATCAAGGCGCTCGGCAAGGGTGTCCTCAAGGTCATGTCCAAGATGGGCATCTCGACCGTCGCCTCCTACCGCGGCGCCCAGGTCTTCGAGGCCATCGGCCTGGCCCAGCCACTCGTCGACCGCTACTTCACCGGCACGGTCAGCCAGCTCGGCGGTGTCGGCCTCGACGTCATCGCCCGCGAGGCGGCCGAGCGGCATGCCCGGGCCTACCCGCCGGACGGCGTCCACCAGCCGCACCGCACCCTCGAGGTCGGTGGCGAGTACCAGTGGCGCCGCGAGGGCGAGCCACACCTCTTCGACCCCGAGACGGTCTTCCGCCTCCAGCACTCGACGCGGCAGCGCCGCTACGACATCTTCAAGCAGTACACCGAGCGCATCGACGACCAGACGTCCCGCCTCATGACGCTGCGTGGCCTCATGGGCTTCCGGCCGACCGGGGTCACGGGGCGCCTGCCCGTGCCGATCGAGGAGGTCGAGCCGGTCAGCGAGATCGTCAAGCGCTTCAACACCGGCGCGATGAGCTACGGCTCGATCTCCAAGGAGGCTCACGAGACCCTCGCGATCGCGATGAACCACCTCGGCGGCCGCTCCAACACCGGCGAGGGCGGCGAGGACATCGACCGCCTGCTCGACCCCGAGCGGCGCTCGGCCGTCAAGCAGGTCGCGTCCGGACGCTTCGGCGTGACGAGCCTCTACCTCACCCACTCCGACGACATCCAGATCAAGATGGCGCAGGGCGCCAAGCCCGGCGAGGGCGGCCAGCTGCCCGGGCACAAGGTCTACCCGTGGGTCGCCAAGACGCGGCACTCGACGCCCGGCGTCGGGCTCATCTCGCCGCCCCCGCACCACGACATCTACTCGATCGAGGACCTCGCGCAGCTGATCCACGACCTCAAGAACGCCAACCCGGCGGCGCGCATCCACGTCAAGCTCGTCTCCGAGATCGGGGTCGGCACCGTCGCGGCCGGCGTGTCCAAGGCGCACGCCGACGTCGTGCTCATCTCCGGCCATGACGGCGGCACCGGCGCCTCGCCGCTCACCTCGCTCAAGCACGCGGGCGCGCCGTGGGAGCTCGGCCTGGCCGAGGCCCAGCAGACCCTCGTGCTCAACGGCCTGCGCGACCGCATCGTCGTCCAGGTCGACGGGCAGCTCAAGACCGGTCGCGACGTCGTCGTGGCCGCGCTGCTCGGCGCCGAGGAGTTCGGCTTCGCCACCGCGCCGCTCGTCGTCTCGGGCTGCATCATGATGCGCGTCTGCCACCTCGACACCTGTCCGGTCGGCATCGCGACCCAGAACCCCGAGCTGCGCTCGCGCTTCTCCGGCAAGCCGGAGTTCGTCGAGACCTTCTTCGAGTACATCGCGCAGGAGGTGCGCGAGCACCTGGCCTCGCTCGGCTTCCGCTCGATCGAGGAGGCCGTCGGCCAGGTCGGCAGCCTCGACCTCGACAAGGCCATCGCGCACTGGAAGGCCTCCGGCCTCGACCTCAGCCCCATCCTCGCCGTGGCCGACAACCCGACCGGTGGCACGCTCCACCAGTCGGCCACGCAGGACCACGGTCTCGACAAGGCGCTCGACAACGAGCTGCTGAGCCGCGCCCTGTCGGCCATCGAGTCCGGCGAGCCGGTGCGCACCGAGATCGCGGTGCGCAACGTCAACCGCACCGTCGGCACGATGCTCGGCCACCACGTGACCAAGGCGCACCCGCACGGTCTCGCGGACAACACGATCGAGCTGACGATGACCGGATCCGGGGGACAGTCCTTCGGCGCCTTCCTGCCGGCGGGCGTCACGATGCAGCTGTTCGGCGACGCCAACGACTACGTCGGCAAGGGCCTGTCGGGTGGCCGTGTCGCCGTCCGTCCGCACCGCGACGCCACGCTCGTGGCCGAGGACAACGTCATCGGCGGCAACGTCATCGCCTACGGCGCGACGACCGGGCAGCTCTTCCTGCGCGGCATCGTCGGCGAGCGCTTCTGCGTGCGCAACTCCGGCGCCCACGCGGTCGTCGAGGGTGTCGGCGACCACGGCTGCGAGTACATGACCGGTGGCACGGCCGTCGTGCTCGGCCGGACCGGGCGCAACTTCGCGGCAGGCATGTCCGGTGGTGTCGCCTACGTCCTCGACCTCGACGCCGACCTCGTCAACCGCGAGATGGTCGACCTCATGCCGCTGCGGCCCGACGACGAGGAGCCGCTCTGCGAGCTGCTCGAGGGCCACGTCAGGTGGACCGAGTCGCCCGTCGCGCAGGCCCTGCTCGACGACTGGGCGGCCGCGCGCGACCGCTTCACGCTCGTGCTCCCGCGCGACTACCAGCGTGTCCTCGACGTCCGGGCCGAGGCCGAGGTGCAAGGCCTCGACCTCGACGGACCCGAAGTGTGGAACCGGATCATGGAGGCTTCCCGTGGCTGACCCCCAAGGCTTTCTCACCACCCGCGAGCGTGAGCTCCCGGCCCGCCGTCCCGTCCCCGTGCGCATCCGGGACTGGAAGGAGGTCTACGAGGAGCAGGAGCTCGGCCAGCTCCAGCGGCAGGCCGGCCGCTGCATGGACTGCGGCATCCCGTTCTGCCACTCCGGCTGTCCCCTCGGCAACCTCATCCCCGAGTGGAACAACTTCGCCTGGCGCGGGGACTGGTCCGACGCCATCGAGCGGCTCCACGCGACGAACAACTTCCCGGAGTTCACCGGCCGCCTCTGCCCGGCACCGTGCGAGACGGCGTGCGTGCTCGGCATCAACCAGCCGGCCGTGACGATCAAGCAGGTCGAGGTCACGACGATCGAGCGCGCCTTCGACGAGGGTCTCGTCAAGCCGCTTCCGCCCGAGCGGCTGTCGGGCAAGACGGTCGCCGTCGTCGGCTCGGGCCCGGCCGGGCTGGCGGCCGCGCAGCAGCTGACGCGCGCCGGCCACACGGTCGCCGTCTTCGAACGCGCCGACAAGCCCGGCGGTCTGCTGCGGTACGGCATCCCCGAGTTCAAGATGGAGAAGTCGGTCCTCGACCGGCGTCTGGACCAGATGACGGCCGAGGGCACCCGCTTTCGCAACGGGATGGACGTCGGGGTCGACATCACCGGTCGCCAGCTGCGCGACCGCTACGACGCCGTCGTGCTCGCGCTCGGGGCCACGGTCCCGCGCGACCTCGACGTCCCCGGCCGTCAGCTCGGCGGCATCCACCAGGCGATGGACTACCTCCCGCAGGGCAACCGGGCTGCGCTCGGCGAGCCGGTGGAGAGCCAGATCCTGGCCACCGACAAGCACGTCATCGTCATCGGCGGCGGTGACACCGGTGCCGACTGCATCGGCACCGCCCACCGACAGGGCGCGGCGTCCGTCACGAGCCTCGAGATCATGCCGCAGCCGGGGGAGGACCGCCCCGGCAACCAGCCGTGGCCGACCTACCCGATGCTCTACCGCGTCGCGAGCGCCCACGAGGAGGGCGGCGAGCGCCTCTACGCCGTCAGCACGACGGAGTTCGTCGGCGACGACGACGGCAACGTCGCGGCCCTGCGACTGACCGAGGTCGAGTTCGTCGACGGCCGCCCGACGTCCAAGCCCGGCACCGAGCGCGAGATCCCGGCCCAGCTGGTCCTCTTCGCGATGGGTTTCCTCGGCCCACAGGGTCCGGGTGTCGTCGAGCAGCTCGGTGTCGACCTCGACGAGCGCAGCAACGTCCGGCGGGACAAGAACTTCATGAGCTCGGTCCCCGGCGTCTTCGTCGCCGGCGACGCCGGCCGCGGCCAGTCGCTCATCGTCTGGGCCATCGCCGAGGGCCGCGCCGCCGCCGCCGGCGTCGACGCCTGGCTCACCGGCTCGAGCTCGCTCCCGCGACCGATCGGCCCGAGCGACCGCCCGATCACCGTCTGACCGCCCGGCCGGCATCCGGCCACCCCGCCACACCCGGACGTATGCCGTGTCGCCACCCCGGCGACACGGCATACGCTCATGATCACCCTGAGCCACAACGGATCCCGCGCCGACGACGCCGCGGGGCGTCCCACAGGACGAACCCGCGTGGTGACCCACGTCACAGCACCCATAAGGTTGAACCATGCGTCGCGCCAAGATCGTCTGCACGATCGGACCCAAGACCTCATCGCCCACCCAGCTCCGCGCCCTCGTCGACGCCGGCATGGACGTCGCCCGTCTCAACCTCTCCCACGGTGACCACTCCGTGCACGAGCAGGTCTACCGCGACTGCCGCGCCGCGAGCGACGCGTCGGGACGTGCCGTCGGCATCCTCGTCGACCTCCAGGGCCCCAAGATCCGCACCGGGCGCTTCTCCGGCGGTCCGGTGACGCTGAGCCCCGGCCAGCGCTTCACCATCACCACCCGCGAGGTCGACGGCGACGACAGCATCGTCGGCACCACCTACGACGGGCTGCCCGGTGACGTGACTCCCGGCGACGTGCTGCTCATCGACGACGGCAAGGTCATGCTGCGCGCGGTCGAGGTCACCGACACCGACGTGCTCACCGAGACGGTCATCGGCGGCCAGGTCAGCAACAACAAGGGCATCAACCTGCCCGGCGTGGCCGTCAGCGTCCCCGCCCTGTCCGACAAGGACCGCGAGGACCTCCGCTTCGCGATGCGCCTCGGCGTCGACATGATCGCCCTGTCGTTCGTGCGCTCGGCCGACGACATCGTCGACGTCCACGCGATCATGGACGAGTTCGGCGAGCGCATCCCGGTCATCGCCAAGATCGAGAAGCCGCAGGCCGTCGACAACCTCGAGGGCATCGTCGCGGCGTTCGACGGCATCATGGTCGCCCGCGGGGACCTCGGCGTCGAGATGCCCCTCGAGGACGTGCCGCTCGTGCAGAAGCGCGCCATCGAGCTGGCCCGCCGCGAGGCCAAGCCGGTCATCGTCGCCACGCAGGTGCTCGAGTCGATGATCGAGAACCCCCGTCCGACCCGCGCCGAGGCCTCCGACGCCGCCAACGCGGTGCTCGACGGCGCCGACGCGCTCATGCTCTCCGGCGAGACGTCCGTCGGTGCCTGGCCGATCGACTCCGTGCGCACCATGGCGCGGATCATCGAGTCCACCGAGGTCCACGGCTACGACAAGATCGCCCCGATGAAGACCAACCCCAAGACGGTCGGCGGTGCGGTCACCAAGGCGGCGGCCGAGATCGGCGAGGTCGTCGGGGCGAAGTTCCTCATCACCTTCACCGAGACCGGCGGCTCGGCGACGCGGATGGCCCGCATCCGTCCGCGGCTGCCCATGCTGGCCTTCACCTCCGAGCCGCGCGTCCGCTCGCGCCTCGCGCTCGTCTGGGGCATCGAGACCTACCTCGTGCCGCGCATGCACCACACCGACCAGTTCGCCATGCAGGTCGACCTCAAGCTCATCCCCGAGGGCCGCATCGCCGAGGGTGACCGCGTCGTCATCGTCGCCGGCTCGCCCCCCGGCATCCCCGGCTCGACGAACGCGCTGCGCGTCCACCGCGTCGGCGACGCGGTCAACCGGGCCGCCCCGGCCTACCGGCCGGAGGAGGTCACGAGCTGAGCTCGTCCGACCGCACGATCGAGAGACCACGTATGCCGCCGGGCCCGGCCCGGCGGCATACCTGCGTCCGGGGGAGGGGCGGGCGGCCACCGGACGCGGCTCCCCAGTCGTCACGGGTATGCTGGCGCGGCACTCCGGCCGGGGTGGTGGAATGGCAGACACGGGGCACTCAAAATGCTCTGGCCGCAAGGCCGTGCGGGTTCGAGTCCCGCCCTCGGCACCGCTGGCCGCCCGTGACCCCCACGGCCGGCCCCGGGCCCACCGCGACGCGGGGATGACGGTCCCGAAACGCGCCGGAAACGTGGCCCCGGCTACGCTTTGCCCGTGAGCACTGACGAGAGCACGACCCCCAGGCCGACCCCCGCCACCGCCGCCGAGGCCTCCGCGGCCCCGGCCGCCGCCGAGGCGACGCCGGCACCCGAGGACGCCGGCAACGCGGCGCCGGTCGGCAGCGCCACCCGCATCCTCGTGGCCGAGGACGAGGCGCTCATCCGTCTCGACCTCGTCGAGATGCTGGGGGAGCAGGGCTACGACGTCGTCGGCCAGGCGAGCAACGGCGAGCAGGCCGTCGAGCTCGCCAAGGAGGTCAGGCCCGACCTCGTCATCATGGACGTCAAGATGCCCGTCCTCGACGGGCTCTCGGCCGCCGAGCAGCTCCACGAGGCCAAGCTGTGCCCCGTCATCATGCTCACCGCGTTCTCGCAGACCGAGCTCGTCGAGCGGGCCCGCGACGCCGGCGTCATGGCCTACATCGTCAAGCCGTTCACCGCCGACGACCTGCGACCCGCCATCGACATCGCGACGTCGCGCTGGCAGGAGCTCAAGGCCCTCGAGGCCGAGATCGCCGACCTCGGCGAGCGGCTCGAGACGCGCAAGCTCGTCGACCGCGCCAAGGGCGTGCTCATGAGCCAGCTCAAGCTGAGCGAGTCCGACGCGTTCCGCTGGATCCAGAAGACCGCGATGGACCGCCGACTCGGGATGAAGGAGGTCGCCGAGGCCGTCATCAACGGCTTTCCGGCGTCCTGACGCACGCTCGGCCGCACATCGTCCGGCAACCCGGTCCGAACAGGTCACGACACGGTCACTCATCGCGAGTTTCTCGTGACCCCGGCGCAGGGTGGGGCTTAGTCTCCAGACAGCCCTCGACCGAGGGATGTGTGACATCAGGAGGACACCCGTGCGTTCTACCCTCAAGTTCGCTGTGCCGCTCGCGGTCGCAGCGCTTGCCCTCGGCGCCTGTGGCACCAAGGGTGGCGACACTGCTACACCTGCCGCCAGCGGTGGTGCTGCAGCCTGCGGCAACTACAAGATCGGCATGTTCGGTGCCCTCACCGGCCCGAACGCCAACCTGGGCATCTACATCCAGAACGGCGTGAACCTCGCCCTCGACGACTACAACAAGAAGCACGGTGACTGCAAGGTCACGCTCGAGAACTACGACTCGCAGGGTGACCCGACGCAGGCTCCGGCGCTGGCCAAGAAGGCCATCGACGACAAGAAGGTCGTCGGCATCGTCGGCCCCGCGTTCTCCGGTGAGTCCAAGGCCGCCGACCCGGCGTTCAACGAGGCAGGCCTCGTGACGATCACGCCGTCCGCGACCAACCCGAAGCTCGCCGACAACGGCTGGAAGACCTTCTTCCGCGCCCTCGGCAACGACGCCACCCAGGGCCCCGCGGCCGCCAAGTACATCAAGGACACCGTCAAGTCGACGAAGACCTTCGTCATCGACGACGCGTCCGAGTACGGCAAGGGCCTGGCCGACATCGTCCGTCAGGACCTCGGCGCGCAGGTCGTCGGCAACGACACCATCCAGCAGAAGCAGACCGACTTCAGCGCCTCCGTCACGAAGGTGACGAGCTCGGGTGCCGACGCCCTCTTCTTCGGTGGCTACTCGCCCGAGGCCGCGCCGCTCATCAAGCAGCTGCGCGACGCCGGCTGGAAGGGCACGTTCGTCGTGGCCGACGGTGTCAAGGACCAGTCCTTCATCGACAACGCCAAGGACGCCGCCGAGGGCACCGTCATCACCTGCCCGTGCGTCCCCGCCGACGTGGCGCCGGACTTCCAGGCCGCGTACAAGGCGAAGTACAACGAGGACCCCAACACCTACTCCGGTGAGGGCTACGACTCCGCCACGATCCTGCTCGACGGCATCGCCGCCGGCAAGGACCGCTCGAGCATGGTCGACTTCGTCAAGTCCTACGACAAGAAGGGCGTCACGAAGCAGCTGAAGTTCGACGCCAAGGGCGAGTCGGCCGACATCAAGGTCTTCGCCTACAAGGTCGAGGGCGGCAAGATCGTCTCCGTCGGCGAGATCAAGTAACGCGTTCGTCAACGAAGGGGGGCGGTCGGAGCAGTACGCTCCGACCGCCCCTCGTTCGGTTGGCGCTCGAGCCCTGATCCCGCCCACCGCACCCGGCCCAGGAGGTCTTGGATGCAGAACCTCATCGACAACTTCTTCGCCTACACCATCACCGGGCTGACGATCGGCGCGGTCTACGCGCTCGTCGCGCTCGGATACACGCTCGTCTACGGCGTCCTTCGCCTCATCAACTTCGCCCACTCCGAGGTGTTCATGTACGGCACCTTCGCAGCGCTGTGGGTGGTCATGCTCCTCGGTGGTCGGCCCGGTGCCGGGGTCGGGCAGGTCGTCTTCTGGGTCGCGATGATGTTCGTCGCCGCCATGGCGATGTCCGGTTTCATCGCCGTCCTGCTCGAACGGGTGGCCTACCGGCCACTGCGCAAACGCAACGCACCACCGCTCATCGCGCTCATCTCGGCGATCGGCGCCTCGTTCGTCCTCGCCGAGATCATGGGCCTGCGCAGCCGCATCACGGCCTGGGTCGGCCTCGACGACAACCTTCGTGACTACGTCCGCAACTCGCGCAACAACGCGGGCCTGCCGACGATCATCTCGCCGCAGCCGATCTTCACGATCGGTGGCTACCACGTCACGAACGTCGACGTCTTCGTCATCGTGGGCGCCATCGCCATCATGGTCATCCTCGACCAGTTCGTGAAGCGCTCGCGCCTCGGCCGCGGCATCCGCGCCGTCGCGATGGACCCCGAGTCCGCCGCCCTCATGGGCGTCAACCGCGACCGCGTCATCCAGGTGACGTTCCTCGTCGGTGGTGTCATGGCCGGCGCCGCTGCCGTCTTCTACATGCTGAAGATCGGGATCACCCGCTACGACGCCGGCTTCACCCTCGGCGTCAAGGCGTTCACCGCTGCCGTCCTCGGCGGCATCGGCAACCTGCGCGGAGCGCTGCTCGGTGGCTTCATCCTCGGACTGGCCGAGAACTACGGGTCCGCCATCGTCGGCTCGCAGTGGAAGGACGTCGTGGCCTTCGTGCTCCTCATCCTCATCCTGCTCTTCCGACCCACCGGCCTGCTCGGTGAGTCCCTCGGAAAGGCGCGCGCATGAGCACCACGACGTCGACCCCCGCGGCACGCAAGCCGGCCTCACCGCGCTTCAGGGAGCGGGTCAACAACCTGCCGAAGGCCGTCAAGATCCTCCTCTGGGTGCTCTTCGCGATCTTCCTGTTCCTCCTCCCGCTGCTCAACATCCCGTTCATCACGACCGAGGGCTCCGACTTCGGTGGCGTCCTCTTCACGGTCGCGACGTACGTCCTCGTCGCCCTCGGCCTCAACATCGTCGTCGGCTACGCCGGACTGCTCGACCTCGGCTACGTCGGGTTCTACGCGATCGGCGCCTACACGATCGGCGTCCTGACCTCGGAGCACGCCCACATGGCGTGGGTCGTCGTCGTCCCGATCGCGATCGTCATCGCCATGATCTCGGGCATCATCCTCGGTGCCCCGACCCTGCGCGTGCGCGGCGACTACCTCGCCATCGTCACGCTCGGCTTCGGCGAGATCGTCCGGCTCACCCTCGTCAACTCCGAGTGGCTCGGCGGCGCGCAGGGCATCTCCGACATCCCGAAGCCGCCCAGCTTCGAGCTGTTCGAGGTCCCGAGCATCGACTGGAGCAGCGGTGCGCCGGTCGTCGACCTCGACACGACCTCGACCTTCCTCAAGTTCGGGATCAACGACTTCGTGCCCTACTACTGGCTCGCCCTCGGCGTCATCTCGCTCGTCCTGCTCTTCGACATCCTCGTCAAGAGCAGCCGGGTCGGTCGTGCCTGGGAGGCCACGCGTGAGGACGAGGACGCCGCCGAGCTCATGGGCGTGCCGACCTTCCGGTTCAAGCTGCTCGCCTTCGCGCTCGGTGCCGCCATCGGTGGTCTCTCGGGTGCACTCTTCGCGACCAAGGCGGGCTTCATCTCACCCGACAGCTTCCAGCTGCTGCTCTCGATCCTGTTCCTGGCGGCGGTCGTCGTCGGTGGCGCCGGGAACCGCTGGGGTGTCATCGTCGGTGCGATCGTGGTCAGCTACTTCCCGGAGCGCTTCCGTGAGTTCGCGGACTTCCGCGTCCTCGTCTTCGGTCTCGCACTCATGCTGCTCGCGATCTTCCGCCCCCAGGGCCTGCTGCCTCCGAGGCGTACGGTCCGCGCCAAGCGGGCGGACGAGAGACAGGCCGTCCTCGAGGAAGGAGATGCCCATGTCTGACCCGACCCCGCCCACCACGGGTGACGAGCCGGCCGTCGAGCGCACGCTCGCCGACCCGGCCGAGGAGGTCACCGAGATCAACCCCGACGTCGACATCGCCCCCGAGGACATCGGCGTTCCCGTCGTGTCCGAGGGCGAGCGACTGCTCGAGGTCGACGAGGTCACCCTCCGCTTCGGCGGTGTCGTGGCCCTCAACGAGGTGAGCTTCCACATCAACAAGGGCGAGATCCTCGGTCTCATCGGCCCCAACGGTGCCGGCAAGACGACGTGCTTCAACGTCATGACCGGCGTCTACCAGCCCACCTCCGGTGGCGTCCGCTACCTCGGCAAGCCGCTGGGCAAGCGCAAGAAGTTCCAGATCACCAAGCTGGGCATCGCGCGCACCTTCCAGAACATCCGTCTCTTCGCCAACATGACGGCGCTCGAGAACGTCCTCGTCGGGGTCGACGCGCACCACTCGACCGGTGTCGTCTCGGCGATGTTCCGGCTCCCGAAGCACCGCAGGGAGGAGGCGCAGGGCTACGCCCGCGCCATCGAGCTGCTGACCTTCATGGGGCTCGACGGCAAGGCCGACGAGCTGGCCCGCAACCTCCCGTACGGCGACCAGCGTCGCCTCGAGATCGCGCGTGCCCTGGCCACGAGCCCGCAGCTGCTGTGCCTCGACGAGCCGGCGGCGGGCTTCAACCCGGCCGAGAAGGCCAAGCTCATGGAGCTGATCCGCACGATCCGCGACCAGGGCTACACGGTCCTGCTCATCGAGCACGACATGAAGCTCGTCATGGGCGTCACCGACCGGATCGTCGTGCTCGAGTTCGGCCGCAAGATCGCCGAGGGCTCGCCCGCGGAGATCCGCGACAACCCGGCGGTCATCGCCGCCTACCTGGGAGTTGATGAGGAAGATGCTTCTTGAGGTCAACGGCCTGTGCGTCAACTACGGACGCATCGAGGCCATCCGCGACATCAGCTTCACGGTCGACGAGGGCGAGATCGTCACCCTCATCGGGGCCAACGGCGCCGGCAAGACGACGACGATGAAGACGGTCTCGGGACTGCGTCCCGTGCGAGCCGGCTCGGTCGTCTTCGACGGCAAGGACATCACGCACCTGCCCTCCCACGAGCGGCCGGTCCTCGGCATCTCGCAGTCGCCGGAGGGCCGCGGGTGCTTCGTCGGCATGACGGTCATGGAGAACCTCGAGATGGGCACGTATGCCCGTCCGGACCGCAAGAGCAAGGCCGTCAAGGACGACCTCGATCGCGTCTTCGAGCTCTTCCCGCGGCTCAAGGAGCGCAGCAACCAGGCTGCCGGCTCGATGTCGGGTGGCGAGCAGCAGATGCTGGCCATGGGCCGGGCGCTCATGGCCAAGCCGAAGCTGCTGCTCCTCGACGAGCCGTCGATGGGTCTCGCGCCGAAGCTGATCAAGCAGATCTTCGACATCGTGACGGAGATCAACAGCCAGGGCACCACGGTGCTGCTCGTCGAGCAGAACGCCGCCCAGGCGCTCAAGAGGTCGCACCGCGCCTACATCCTCGAGACGGGCGAGATCGTCCGTGAGGGCACGGGCAAGGACCTCGCGGACGACCCGGCCGTCAAGGCCGCCTACCTCGGCGGCGACGTCTAGGGGAGCCTTCCGGCGACGTCCGGCGACGTCCGGCACGGCCTCCCGGCCCAGGGAGCGCAGGCTACGGATTCCGAAGGCGGGGCGCCACGACCACGGTCGTGGCGCCCCGTCCGCTCGCTGTGCACCTTCGCGTTGCCCTTCCGCCGGGGCCTCGTTGGTCGTAGTGTCTGCCGGGTGACCTCGGGGCAGGAACGGGAGGGATGATGGGTCGAGCACTGGTCTCGGTGCAGCGGGTCGACGAGAGCCTGCACTCGCAGTTCATCGAGCTGTGGATCACGCACCGGATCGAGGGTGGCACCACCCCGGAGGCGGCGCAGCGGCTGGCGCTCGACGGAACCCTGCGAAATGCCTTGCAGCGCAATGACATCTGCGCCTTCATCGCGTCCCTCGATGGGCGTCCCGCGGGCTACGTCGTCCTCGCCGACTCGACGCGCAGCCTCCTCGTCGACTCCCCGTGCGTCTCGATCGACATGCTCTTCGTCCACCCCGACTTCCGCCGTCAGGGCGTCGGGCGGTCGCTGCTCACGGCCGCGGGCCGCTACGCCGACCGCCAGGGCTGCGAGCACCTGGCCAGCTCGGTGCCCGCGGGGGACCGCGAGGCCAACCGCTTCTTCGCACGGCTCGGCTTCGCGCCCGAGACCGTGCGGCGCGTCGCGACGTCCGCGACGATGCAGCGCAAGCTGGCCGGGGAGCCCCGTCCCCAGCGGGTCTCGCTCGACCTGCTCCAGCGCCGTCGTGACCTGCGCGCCCGGGCGCCGCGGCACGACCCGAAGATCGCCGGCTGAGGCCTGCCCCGGGCCGATGCCCGGGGCCTCAGGCCCCCGGCGCCGCGTCGCGCAGCAGACAGGTGATGCGCGACGTGCAGACGCGCTTGCCCTCCTCGTCGGTGACGACGACGTCGTAGCTGACGAGGGTGCGGCCGGCGCTGAGCAGCGTCGCCGTCCCGGTCACGACGCCCGAGCGGGCGGCCCGGTGGTGCGTCGCGTTGATGTCGAGCCCGACGGCCACGCGGCCCGGGCCAGCATGGATCTGGGCGCCGATGGAGCCGAGGGTCTCGGCGAGCACGACGCTCGCGCCCCCGTGGAGCAGCCCGTACGGCTGGGTGTTTCCGGCGACGGGCATCGTCGCGACGAGGCGCTCGGGGGAGACCTCGGTCATCTCGATGTGCATCCGTTCGAGGAGCGTCCCCTCGGCCATCGACCGCATGTCGTCGAGGGTCTGACCGGGCGCCTGCGTCGAAGAGTCAGTCATGCCGGGATCGTATGCCGCCCTCCCGCGCACCCGGTGCCCCGGCTCACGCCGTCGGTGGCCGCCACTAGGGTTGCCGTGTGAGCCGACTTCTCCTTCTCGACGGACACTCGCTGGCCTACCGCGCGTTCTTCGCGCTCCCTGCCGAGAACTTCTCGACGAGCACGGGGCAGCACACCAACGCCGTCTACGGCTTCACCTCGATGCTCATCAACATGCTGCGCGACGAGGAGCCGACGCACGTCGTCGTCGCCTTCGACAAGGCGCGACAGTCGTTCCGCACCGAGGAGTACGCCGAGTACAAGGCCGGTCGTGCGCGCACGCCCGACGAGTTCCAGGGCCAGATCCCGCTCGTCAAGGAGATCCTCGACGCGCTGCGCATCCGCTACGTCGAGCTCGACGGCTACGAGGCCGACGACATCATCGCGACGTTCGCCACGCAGGCCGAGGCCAAGGACATCGACGTCCTCATCTGCTCCGGCGACCGCGACACCTTCCAGCTCGTCTCCGACCGGGTGACGATCCTCTACCCCGTCCGCGGGGTGTCCGAGGTGTGGCGGATGGGCCCGACCGAGGTCGAGGAGAAGTACGGCGTCCCCCCGACCCGCTACAGCGACCTCGCGGCCATGGTCGGCGAGTCCTCCGACAACCTGCCCGGCGTGCCCGGAGTCGGCCCCAAGACCGCAGCGAAGTGGATCACCCAGTACGGCGACCTCGACGGCATCGTCGCGAGCATCGACAAGATCCCCGGCAAGGCCGGGCAGTCGCTGCGCGACCACCTCGACCAGGTGCTCCGCAACCGCCGCCTCAACCAGCTCGTCAAGGACAGCCCCGTCGGCGTCGACGTCGAGGACCTCCAGCGCACCCAGTGGGCCCGCGAGGAGGTGCACACCGTCTTCGACGGCCTCGAGTTCCGCGTGCTCCGCGACCGCCTCTTCGCCACCGTCGAGGCCGCGGCCCCCGAGGCCGAGGAGGGTTTCGACGTCGACGGCGAGACCGTCGCGCCAGAGGCCGTGCCGGCCTGGGTGGCCGCACACCTCGCGTCCGACCAGCGCGCCGGGCTCTCCGTGGCCGGCACGTGGGCCCGGGGGACCGGTGACGCGAGCGGCGTCGCGGTGGCCGCGCCTGACGGCAGCGCCGCGTGGATCGACCTGCAGACCCTGACCCCCGAGGGCGAGGCCGCGCTCGGCGACTGGCTCGAGGACGCGGCCCGGCCCAAGGCCATGCACGACGCCAAGGGCCCGATCGAGGCCCTCGGCGCCCGCGGCTGGACGCTCGGCGGGCTGACGAGCGACACCCAGCTCGCGGCATACCTCGTCAAGCCCGACCAGCGCACCTACCACCTCGACGACCTCGTGCTGCGCAACCTCCACCGAGAGCTGAGCGGTGCCGCCCCGACCGACGGCCAGGGCATGCTCGACTTCGGCGGTGACGCCGACGAGGTGGCCGCCCAGAAGGAGATGGTGCGCGCGACCGCGGTGCGCGACCTCGCCGAGGTCCTCGACGAGCAGGTGGCCGCGACCGGTGGCGAGCAGCTGCTCGCCGAGGTCGAGATCCCGCTGGTCGGCGTCCTCGCCCGCATGGAGCGCACCGGCATCGCCGTCGACGTGCCGGGGCTCGAGTCGCTCGAGGGCGACTTCGCCGCCAAGGTCGCCCAGGCGCAGGAGGACGCGTGGGACGCCATCGAGCGCCGTGACGTCAACCTCGGGTCGCCGAAGCAGCTGCAGGAGGTCCTCTTCGGGCAGCTCAACCTGCCCAAGACGAAGAAGACCAAGACCGGGTGGACGACCGACGCCGACGCGCTGTCCGACCTCTACACCAAGACCGAGCACCCGTTCCTCGAGGCGCTGCTGCGCCACCGCGACGCCGCACGCCTGCGGGTCACGGTCGAGGGCCTGCAGAAGTCGGTGGCCGACGACGGCCGCATCCACACGACCTACCTGCAGACCATCGCCGCGACGGGCCGGCTCAGCTCGACCGAGCCCAATCTCCAGAACGTCCCGATCCGCACCGAGGAGGGGCGTCGCATCCGCGAGCTCTTCGTCGTCGGTGACGGCTACGACTCGCTGATGTCGGCCGACTACTCCCAGATCGAGATGCGCGTCATGGCGCACCTGTCCGGCGACGAGGGGCTCATCGAGGCCTTCCGCACCGGCGAGGACCTTCACAACTTCGTCGGCTCGAAGGTCTTCGGCGTCGAGCCCGACGACGTCACGTCGGCCATGCGCTCCAAGGTCAAGGCCATGTCCTACGGCCTCGCCTACGGCCTCTCGGCCTTCGGGCTGTCCAAGCAGCTGACCATCAGCACCGAGGAGGCCCGGGGCCTCATGGACGGCTACTTCGAGCGCTTCGGCGGCGTCAGCGACTACCTCAAGGAGGTCGTCGCCGAGGCGCGCGGGACCGGCTACACCGCGACGATGTTCGGGCGCCGGCGCTACCTGCCCGACCTGACGTCCGACAACCGCCAGCGCCGCGAGATGGCCGAGCGGATGGCCCTCAACGCCCCGATCCAGGGCTCGGCCGCCGACATCATGAAGGTCGCCATGATCGGGGTCGACCGTGCGCTCACCGATGCCGGCGCGAAGTCGCGTGTGCTGCTCCAGGTCCACGACGAGCTCGTCCTCGAGGTCGCCGCGGGCGAGCGTGACGACGTCGAGAAGCTCGTGCGTCACGAGATGGGGCACGCCGCCGAGCTCGACGTGCCACTCGACATCAACGTCGGCGTCGGACACTCCTGGCACGACGCGGCCCACTGAGCCAAGCGCCGGGGTCCGGCACACCGGGCGCCGGCCACCGGGCCGACCCGGTCGAGCCTGTCGTCAGAGTGGGGCGACGGCCTCGGCGGCCTTCGTGTCGAGCCCGTCGAAGCGGTCCCGCTGGGTCACGTCGTCACGGCGCGTGATGACGACGAGGGCGGCCAGCAGGCTGACGTCGACGGCGCAGACGAGGGTCAGCAGGCCGCTCCCCGTGTGCACGAGCAGGGAGCCCGCCGAGATGGCCGCGAGCGCCACCCAGAGCAGCCCGATCGACCGCTGGTGCCGACGGGCGAGCGCGCTGTAGACGAGCAGCTGCACGGCGGCGAGCACGGTGCCGACGGCGGCGAAGGCCCACAGGGAGCCCGCCACCTCGGCGTACGCGTGGCCGCCGACGAAGACGACGGCGATCCCCGGGAGGGCCGCTGCGGTGAGGGCCACGACCCCACCCACTGCGACGACGACACCGAGCCCCCAGAGGTGCAGCCGGTGGTCGGCTCCGTGGCGGGCCATCGCCGGGAAGGCGATGACGATGACGAACTGGGGAAGGAAGAGCACCGCCTTGGCGAGGATCAGCCCGGCCGCGTACAGGCCGGCCTCGTGCTCGTCGAGGACGATCCGGGCGACGACGACGTCGACGGTCGACAGCGCGAAGAAGGCGAAGAGGGCGTGCGCGCTGAGGACGACCTCGCGCAGCACCCGGGAGTGCGTGCGACCGGTGGCAGGTGCCGTGGACGTCCCGGCGACCGCCACCGCCGTGCGGCGCAGCGCGACGGCACCGACGACGAGCGGGACCACCGCTGCGAGGGCGATGCCGCCGAGGGTGGCCGAGAAGGGCGTCGCCGACACCGACAGGGCGACGCTCCCGATGACGATGCGTGCGACACCGAGCGAGACGAAGACCGCGGCGAGGGGGAGCCAGCGCTCCTCGCCCTGCAGGATGCCGGCCTGGCCACCCATGACGGAGAAGCAGAAGGCGGGCACGGCGAGCAGCGCGGCCGTCAGCCACGAGTCGAGCGAGAGCGCCCTCGCCACGAGGGGTGCAGCGACGAGGCACACGGCAGCGAGCGCGGCCCCGCAGCGCACCGAGACCGCCATGACCCGCGCCTCGATGACACCACGGTCACCCGGGGTCGACGCGATGCGCCGGGCGCCGGTGGCCTGCAGGCCGAGCGAGACCACGTTGACGACGATGACGAGGCCGAGCATGGCGGCGAACGCGCCGTAGCCGGTGGGACCGAGACGCCGGGCGCCGATGAGCGTGAAGCCGTAGGTCGCGGCGTTCATCAGGCCGGTGGCGACGGCGATGACGAGGCCCCCTCGCAGGGCGTCGCGGCGTCGCGAGGGGTCGGTCACGGGCCGAGGATAGCCCGTCACTACCCGTCAGTACGGGTCGAACGGCCCGACGTGACCGAGTCGACGCGCGACGCCGCCGAGGCGCAGGCGGAGTAGGACCTTGAGGAAGACGTTGCGCACCCACCACGGCAGCTGCGCGACGAAGCGTCGGCGGTCGGCTGCGGTGGGCGGAGCCACCTCGAGCAGGGCCAGTGACCCGACCCGCCCGGTCAGGCGCAGGCGCCGGGACGGCAGGACGTGCACGAGCAGGCTCGTCGTCACGCCGATGCTCGAGAACGCGTCGTGGACCAGGCATCGTCCGTGAAGGGGAAGGTGCTCGGTCCACCTCAGGTCGTCGCTGCAGGTCCAGTAGTCGTGCTTGCCGTCGACCCAGAGCAGGTCGACGGGCGCCGACCAGCGGGCCCGGAGATCCTGGCTGCGCGACGGGACGACGTCCACGACCGCTGCCACGCCGGCGCGCTCGAGGTTGGCCGTGAGGACGTCACGGGTCGCGGCGCCGCCGTAGCGGGGACCCTCGACGAAGGCGTCGACCGCCGTGAGTCGTCCACCCGAGCGGGCGAGTGCTCGGGCGAGCACGACGGTGCTGCGTCCCCGGTGCGAGCCGATCTCGACGACGTGGGCCCCGGGCGGCAGCGCCGCCGCGGCGTCCCACAGGGCTCGGGCCTGGTCGCGGGTCAGCCAGCCCTCGACCTCGTCGGCGAGGGCAAAGGCCGCGTCGAACCCGTCGTGCCCGGGCTCAGCGGCCGGGCGGGGGTCGCCGGCGCCGGTCGTGTGGCTCACGAGGCTCCTCCGGGTGTTCTAGGGTGGGTCGGCCCAGCGTAGAGGGGCACGACACCGGCATCGTGGTGAGGCGGCGCGGCCCGGTCCACCGAGGGAGGCGCATGGACCCGCGAGCACGGTCTGGCCGCTTCGTGCCCGCCGCCCTCGACCTGTGGGTCGCGGTTCTCGCGGCCCTCCTGCTGTGGCCGCTGCTCAGCAGCGCAGGCCACCCGCTCGCCCGCGACCTCGTCTTCACGCCGCACCAGCCCTTCCGGCTCGCCTGGCTCGGTCTCGGCGACACCCCGGCACGCGCCGTCCCCCTCGATGCGCTCGTCGCCCTGGCCGACCTCGTCGTGGGCGGCGACGTCCTCGCCCGGGTCACCCTCGTCGGGGTCCTCGTCCTCGCCGGCGGCGCCGCCCACCGGCTCCTTCAGGGCGCCCACCCCGTGGCCCGTGCTGCGGCAGCGGGCTTCGCGGTGTGGAACCCGTTCGTCGTCGAGCGGCTCGCGCTGGGGCAGTGGGCCCTGCTCAGCGCGTATGCCGCGTGCTTCGCCGTCGTCGCGGCCGCCGTACGCCTCCGTCGCGTCTCGGACGAGGAGGGGGGAACCCGGGTCCGCGCCGCAGTAGTCCTCCTCCTCCCTTCGGCCCTCGCGTCGGTGACGCCGACCGGGGCGGTCGTGGCGGGTGCACTCGGGGTCGTCGTGGCCTCGACCAGGGGGACGCGTCGTCTCGCCGTCGCCGTGGCCGCGGTCGTCCAGCTGCCGTGGCTCGTCCCTGCCCTGCTCGGCGCGGCCGGAGCGACGGGCGACCCTGCCGCCGTAGACGCCTTCGCCGCGAGGGCGGAGCGACCCGGTGGTGCCCTCTGGAGCCTGCTCGGGCTCGGCGGGGTCTGGGACGCCGGTTCGGTGCCACCCAGCCGGAGCGGGGTGCTCGGTCACGTCGGCTCCGTGCTCGTGGTCGCCGTCCTCGGCTTCGGGTGGCCTCGTCTGCGTCGGTTGCTCCCGGAGGCCGCACCCCGTCTCCTCGTGGTCGCCGGGGTCGGGCTCGGGCTCGCCGTCGCCGCGACCGTCCCGGCTGGGGCCGACCTCGTGCGGCGGCTCGTCGAGGGCGTGCCGGGCGCAGGCCTGGTGCGTGACGGGCAGAAGTGGCTGCTACCTGGTGTCGTCCTCGTCGTCCTCTCGTTCGGCGCCGTCGTCGACGGCCTCCTCCGTGCCGCACGGGAGCGATCTCCGGGTCTCGTCGCGACGATGGGGACCGTCGCGGTGCTGCTCCCCCTGGTGGTGCTCCCGGACGCGACCCGGGTCGTCTGGCCCACCGTGCGCCCCGTGGACTACCCCGACGACTTCGCTCGGGTGGCCCAGGTCGTCGACGGGACCGACGGGTCGATGGCCTCGCTGCCCTGGGCGCCGTACCGCGTCTTCCCGTGGGGGTCTCCACTCGCCGTCTACGATCCCGCGTCCCGGTGGTTCGACGTCGACGTGGTCATGTCCGACCGGCTCTCCGTGGGTCCCGTGACCCTTGGAGGTGAGAGCGGACGGTCCGCGGCCGTCGGCACGGCCCTGGCCAGAGCCGGGCGGCCCGGAGGCGCAGTGGCGGCCGGCGACGAGCTGCGCCGGCTCGGCGTGCGCTGGCTCCTCGTCCAGGCAGACTCGAGCGCTCACCCGGCCCTGCCCGCCGGCTACGTGGCGCGCCTTCGCGGTGCGCATCTCGAGCTCTACGAGTCTGCCGATCCCGTTGTGCTCCAGCCGGATCCGGGAGCTCTCCGCGTCGCAACCGTGGTGTCCGTGGACGCTCTCGTGGCTGCTCTCGTCCTGGCCGCGCTGGTCCTCACGACCCGCCACCGCTTCAGCCGTCGCCGCGGGCTACTCGCTGGTATGCTGCCCCGGACCCAGAGAGGGAGTTGAGGATGCTCACGAAGGTTGTCGGCCCCATCGTGGCCGGTGCCGTGCTTGCCGGTGTCGGACTGTTCGGTCTCGTGTCGTCGCAGACCGCGCCGCCCGCGACCAACCCCGCGAGCCAGGAGATCATCACCTACGGCGACCGCTGACGCGGTCCACGCCGACCTCGCCGAGCGCTTCCTCGAAGCGCTCGGCGCTGTCGTCCCAGTCGAGCAGTCGCGAGCGGCGGACGCCCTCGGCGGACAGGGCGGACCGTAGCCCGGCGTCACCGAGCAGGCGGCGCGTCGCGGCGAGCAGCCCGGCCCGGTCGTCGACGAGCAGCCCTGTCTCCCCGTCGACGACGGACTCGTTGAGGCCGCCACTTTGGCGGTAGCCGATGGTCGGCGTCCCTTGGGCCGCGGCCTCCGTGACGGCGATGCCCCACCCCTCCTTGACGGATGGCAGGAGCATGACCCAGGCGCTCGCGAGCAGCGCGTCGCGCGTCGAGTCCTCGACGTGACCGTGGAACGTGACGAGGTCGGTCACGCCCAGGCGAGTCGTCTCCTCGACGAGGTGGCTGCGCCACCAGCCGTCACCGACGACGTCGAGCGCCAGGTCCGGCACCTCGCTGCGCAGCTGAGCCAGCGCCCAGAGCGCGTGCTCGATCTGCTTGTGCGGCACGAGTCGCGCCAGGACGACGATCCGCGGACTCCGCGACCGCGGGACCGTGGGGCACCGACGCGCGTGGTCGAGACCGTTGCGCACCACCGTGACTCGTGGCCGCTCCACGCCGATCCGTGCGAGGTCGGCCGCAGAGTGCTCCGACACCGTCACGACCGGCACCGTGCGGTAGAGCAGGGGCGTCACCCGCGACTCGACGAACCAGCCGAGACGTCCTCGCCAGTCCGGGTAGATGATCGCCCACTGCTCGCGGTGCAGGTGGTGCACGAGCGCGAGCACGCCGTGGCGTCGGAGCAGTGGGGACGCGAACGGCAGGCCGTTGATGACGTCGACGACGACGTCGCGGTCCCTCCCTTCGCGCGTCATCAGGTGCGCGAGCCCACGGACGTAGACCGTGAGCCGGCCGCCGGAGCGGCGGTGGTGGACACCCGCGACCGTCTCCCGGGCGGGCGCACCGGCGTACGCCGCACTGCGCACGGTGACGTCGTGCCCGCGAGCCGCGAGCCGACGCGCGATCTCCTCGACGTAGACCTCCGAGCCGCCCCCGTCGGGGTGGCCGGGGTCGCGCCACGTCAGGAAGGTGACCTTCACGCGCGGGCGTCGGCCAGGAGGCGGTGGCAGAGGTCGAGCGGCAGGCCCTGCTCCCGGGTCATGGTGACGCCGAGCTTCTCGAACGCGCGGGTGCCGTAGAAGGACGGCGTGATGGTCCCCGGTCTGGCGTTCCAGCTCGCATCCCACTCGATGTAGGGGACGAAACCCACGAAGCCGCCCGGCGTGGACGTGACCTCGGCGAACCCGAGGTCGCTCGCCACGCCGATGCCGACGCGGAAGGTCGAGTCGCGGTACACGGCGAACCACTCACCGGCGTAGTTGCCGGCCTGCGTCGTGATGACGACGCGCGCGTAGTTGTCGTCCTTGGTCTCCAGGTAGACGTGCCGGTCGACGGTGCCGTGGACCGTGAACAGCAGGACGCGTCCGTGCCGGAGGCGGTCGTCGACGCGCACCTCGACGACCTGGGGGCGTGCCTCGACGAGGATCCACGGCTCGTACGCGTCACCGGTGTTGAGGTAGAGCGCGTCGCAGTCGCCGAGGACGTGGAGCTCGTCGGTGACACCCTTCGCGGGCAGGTCGTCGGACTGGGTGACCCGCCGGCTGAGAGCCGAGCCCGGGCCGCCGCTGACGCGCGCCTGGGTGGCCACGAACTCGCGCAGGTCCTCGCCACGGTGCGTGGTCGCGGCGGTGGACACACCGGTCAGCATGTTGGCGGCGATGCCGAAGCACGCGAGGACGACCGACGCCGTGAGCGCCGCCGCCCGCACGGCGCGAGGGAGGCGCTCGAGCAGCCCCGTCAGGCCCCACAGGCCGACGGATCCCGCCACGACGAGGACGGGGACGAACTCGCTCGTGTAGCGGTAGGCCACGTAGCCGTAGGCCATGACCCCGCCCGTGACGAGCAACCCGGCGAGCACGGCAGGTCGCAGCGCCCGTCGCTCGATGGAATCGGTGCGACGCAGCAGGACGGGCAGCGAGGCGAGGGTGAGGAGGAGCAGCAGGGGCATGAACGCCGTGACACTGCCCGTCCGGTAGAACTGGTCGAGGTACGCGCCGCCGTAGGCGCGGGCCGGCTCGCCCGGCAGGGTGATCCACGGGAAGTAGTCGACGAGGCGCACGCCGTCGGGTCGGAAGTAGTTGACGAGCGAGGTCAGGAAGAACTGGGGCCCGGTGATGGTCCCGCCGTTGGCAGCGAGGGCGTCCCGCCGATGCTCGTTGACCGACGTCCACACCTGGTCCTGGAGCGGGAAGAGGTAGGGGTGGTCGAACTTCAGCTGGTTGTAGGCGACGGCCACCGCGAGTGGCACCGCGCCCGCGAGCGTGACGATGCGCCAGGTCGGACGGCGCTCCGGGCCGTACCGGCCGAGGGCCGTCCACACTCCGACGCCGCCGACGACGAGGCACACGGCCCAGCCGCCGGTGGTGCGGGTCAGGGCGCTGGCCAGCGCGAAGCCGCCGAGCCACAGCGCATGGTTCCGCGTCGGCTCGAGGACCGTGCGCACGATCCAGTAGAGGGCACCCACCACGAGGGCGACCGCCCAGAGATAGACCTCGTGGTAGACCCACGGGAGCGCGGCGTCGAAGGTCAGCACCGTGCCGCCGGTCGCCGCGGCGAGGAACACGGCCGCGGCGACGGCCTCGAGCATCGTGACCGGCCGCGTCCCCCGCAGGCACCGGTGCACGAGCCACAGCAGCAGCACCGTCATGACGGCGAGGACGGCCCAGGCGAGGCCCATCGAGACGAGGCTGAGCCGCCCCGTGAAGGCGTTGGTCAGTAGCAGGACGGGCAGGCGGAGCAGGGCCGGGAACGGCGGGAAGTACATGTAGGTGCGGTCGTCGATGACGAAGCCCTCGATGCCGAGGCTGCCGGTCGGGACGTCGACCCGGCCGTCGAGGAAGGCCTGGGCCTGCAGGTCGAAGAAGTTCGAGGCGTAGCCGAGACCGACGGCCGTGCGCGTCGGGTCGAGCCGGAAGTCGAACAGCGTGAGGTAGAACGCCACGCCGCCGACCACGAGCCCGACGGCGGTGGCGACCTGCGCGCGCCGCTGTCGTAGCGCTGAGGTCAAACCCGCTCCAGGACGTAGAGGAACTGGTAGCCGAACAGGGTCGGCCACACGCGCGTGGCCGCCCGGTCGGCCGCGGCGACGCCGTTGGCGACGGCGCCGACGGTGGTCTCCTCACGGCCTCGGGCGAGGACGTCGACGGGTGAGCCGACGGTGTCGCGGGCCACGATGCGCAGACCGTTGGACGTGACGAGCCGCTCGAAGCTGCGCCGGGTGAAGAAGCGCACGTGCCCCTGGTCGAGCGGCCCGCGCTGGTCGTAGTCGAACCGTCCGATCGCGACACGACCTCGCGGGTACCAGTGCCCGAAGTTCGGCACGGACACGAGGATCCGCCCACCGGGTGCGAGCGCGGCCGTCATGTCCTTGAGCAGGTGGGCCGGATCGGTGACGTGCTCGAGGACGTCGGCGGCGACGACGACGTCGAACGGCTCACCGGTGTCGGGCAGCCCCCGCTCGAGGTCGGCCTCGACGAAGTCGTCGAGGCGGTCGCCGACGCCGTCGTGCTTGACGATGTCGACGCCCACGACGTGGTGACCCTGCTCGCGCACGAGGGCGCCGAACTGGCCGTCGGAGCAGCCGACGTCGAGCACGCGGCCGGGGGAGCGGCGCCCGAGCCAGCCGAGGAGCCGCCCGTGGGACGAGTGCGGTGACGGCTTGAGGGCGTAGGCGGTCTCGTCGAGGCCGGTCGAGCCGCTGCCGAAGCCCATCTGGGCGGCGCGGAAGCGCACGACGTCAGCCGTGACGTCGCGCGCGTACCTCATCCCGTTGACGTAGCAGATCTCGTCACCGTAGTACGTGGGGATCGGGACCTCGACGATGCGCTTCCCCGCGGCGTGCAGGCCCAGGATGATCTCGGTGTCGAAGTCGAAGTCGTCGGAGTACGCGCCGAGGTCGAGGTCGGCGAGCGCGTCGACCCGGTAGGCGCGGTAGCCGCTGTGCCACTCCGTCAGTTCGAGGCCGGTGAGGGCGTTCTGCATCGTCGAGAGGATGCGGTTGCCGACGTACTTGTAGGCCGGCATACCCCCCGCGCGGGCCGCGCCGCGGCGCATCATGCGTGAGCCGAAGACGGCGTCGGCGTCGCCGGCGAGCAGCGGCTCGACGAGGTCCTCGATGACCTCGGGGGCGTACTGCCCGTCCCCGTGCAGCAGGACGACGACGTCGAGTCCGTGCGAGATGGCCCAGCGGTAGCCGGCCTTCTGGTTGCCGCCGTAGCCGAGGTTCTCCGGGTGCCGGACCACGGTGAGCGGCAGCGAGGAGCCGCTCTGGTATGCCGTCGCCACCGCATGCGTGTCGTCGACGCTCGCGTCGTCGCCGATGAGGATGTGGTCGACCCCGGCGATGAACGTCTCGGGCAGCCGGTCGAGGACCCGGGCGAGGGTCGTCGCGGCGTTGTAGGCGACGACGAGGACACCCACGCGCTTGGGCGTGCTGGACGGACGTGCATGAGCTGGGGTGAGCACCGTTGACCTCCCGGACGGTGCCCCACGGGGCAGCCGACGACGAAACTTCGCGGAGTCTAGCGCTGCAAGTTACTCGCGGGAAATATTGTGCGATAGTTCCGCGCATGACAGCGCTGTCCCTCATCGACGTCGGGTCGCTCACCGCGGATCTCGACGAGTCGGCGGCCCGCTACGCGGCCGCTCCTCCCTACCCGCACATCGTCCTCGACGACGTGCTCACCCCCGCGGCGTTCGCCGCCGCGGTGGAGGAGTTCCCGGGGATCGACGACCCCTTCTGGAAGGGCTACCTGCACGTCAACGAGACGAAGTACTCCAACACCCTGCCCGACACCTGGGGCTCGACCCTGACGGCGGTCGCCAAGGAGTTCGTGTCGCCGGAGTTCGTCGCCTACCTCGAGCGCCTCACCGGCATCGAGGGGCTCATCCCCGACTGGTCGATGGACGGCGGTGGGCTCCACCAGACGTTGCGCGGGGGTCACCTCAACATCCACGCGGACTTCTCGACGCACCACACGCACGAGAATTGGGCACGGCGCGTCAACATCCTGCTCTACCTCAACGACGAGTGGCAGGAGGAGTGGGGTGGCCAGCTCGAGCTCTGGGACCGCGACATGACGGCGGTCCAGGGCACGGTCACGCCCAAGGGCAACCGGATGTTCGTCTTCACGACGTCGCACGACAGCTTCCACGGCCACCCGGACCCGCTGCTGTGCCCCGAGGACGTGGCGCGACGGTCGATGGCGCTCTACTACTTCACCCAGGAGGAGCAGACCGTTCGGCGGGCCACGAACTACCGGGCGCGCCCCGACGACGGTGCCAAGAGGGTCGCGATCTGGGCCGACAAGAAGGCCGTCGACCTCTTCGACCGGGCCAAGCGCCGGCTCGGCGTCACGGACGAGACGGCCCAGCGCTGGCTGGTCCGCGTCGACCGGCTCCGTCGCAAGGGCTGACCGGTCCGACGTCGACGCCGTCGAGGGGGACGCGAGCTAGCTGCGCGCGGCGTCGGTCGGTGCCGTCGTCTCGGGGGTCCCGGGCTCTGCGGGCGAGGGGGTGTCCGAGGAGGGCGCCGCCGTCGTGGCGGGCCCGGCAGCGGGGCGGCGGTCCCACCTGGGGTGCGCGAGCCACGTCTGGAGCGGGCGCTCGACGAGCCGCTGCGCCACGACGACGAAGGCGGCCGTGATGGCGAGGGCGACGACCGTTCGCGCGGGCCACGACCACGACGTCGTGTGACGGGTCACTGCCCAGAAGATCGGGTAGTGCCACACGAAGATCGCCATGGACGCGTTGCCGAGGACGACGAAGGGGCGCCAGGACAGCGCGCCGCTGAGTCGGGTCGGCGCGGCGAGCGTCACGGCCGAGACGACGAAGGCGACCGCGGCGAGGTTGATGAGCACGCCCTGCCAGCGGAAGTACGTCTCGTCGTGGCCGGTCGTCAGCATCAGGGCGACGAGGCCGAGCAGTGCCACGGGCATGAGGACGGCGGCGAAGCGACGGACCCTCTGCCGGATCCACGGCATCGCCACCGCGGCCAGGGCGCCCCAGAGCATCCCGTCCATGCGTGTCGTGGTGCGCAGCAGCGCGCTGTAGAGGCCCTCCGCGTCGACGACCCAGGAGCGCCACAGCGTCACGGCGACGAGGGTGACGGCGATCAGCGTGAGCAGCGCGACGCGCCGTCGACCGAGCAGCTTGACGACGATGATGAGCAGCACCGTCACCTGCAGGTAGACGCAGACGTACCAGAGGTGCCCGAGGTCGGGGCGGGCCAGCAGGGGGCTGTCGCGCAGGAACCAGTTCCACGTGTAGGTGACGATGCGGACCGCTGACTGGCGCAGGTTGGAGCGGTCGTAGAGGTCGGTGTCGTCGAGCGTGTGGACGATGAGGACGGCGGCCACGAGGGCGTAGACGTGGGCGCTGACCCGCGCCCAGCGCCGCACCGTCGCGGTGCGCGCCCGCAACCGGCCCGTGTGCTCGACCTCCCCGAGGAGCGAGCGGGTCAGCAGGTAGCCGCCGACGACGAAGAAGATCGTGACCGCGAGGTTGCCCGCGCGGAAGAGCCCGACGACCGGGGAGGCCTCGATGCCGGTGGTCGGCCAGAGCGCCCACCCGTGCGAGAGCACCACGAGGAGGATGGCGATGCCGCGCACCCCGTCGAGCGGCGCGAGCCGTCGCGGTGCCGACGACACCGGGCCGTCCTTCATCTCGGCGTTCATGGCCCGCACTGTAGTGACATCCGGGCGGCGGGGGCACCATGACCGCTCGGTTCGGGCTGCCACGTCACACGCCCGGGGCAGGGTTGCCGAAACGTTGCACGAACTGGCGCGTCGAGCACGGGGCGCCGCGGGGTACTCGCTGGTAGGGTTTCGCCGAACTGAAGCCGGACGAAGCCCGAACCTGGGTCAGACGGCCGTCGACGAAGGGGTCGCTCGGTGCGCAAGGTCTTGAGCATCATCCTGCTCTTCCTGGGGTCCTTCCTGCTGGTCGGGGGGCTCATCGCCCGGTTCTGGGTGCCGGGCCAGGTCGAGAAGACTCCTCTCAACGTCAACTCCGTGACGCGGCTGTCCGGCGACGCCCAGCTCTTCGACGGGACGGCGCTGCAGGCGACGCCCGTCAAGGCGACGAGCGTCACGCACTCCGACACCTCGAAGTCGGACGGCTCCGTCGTCGTCATGCAGAGCTCGTCGTGCCTCGTGAAGGACCCCGACGGCACCGCGCCCGACTGCGTCTCGGCCGACGACCCGGACAAGCGGCTCGTGTCCGCAGGCACCGACGTCTTCGCCACCGACCGGGTCACGGCGCTCGCGGTCAACGACTCGAAGTACCTTCCCGCCGACGCCAAGAAGCACGAGGGGCTCATCAACAAGTTCCCGTTCCACCCGGAGAAGGCCGACTACAAGTTCTGGGACGGCCTGACGAGTCGCGCGGTCCCGGCGACCTTCCAGGGCGAGGAGGACCTCGACGGCGTCAGCACGCACAAGTACGTCGTCCGCATCGTCGACGGCGACATCACGATCGGTGAGGACGCCGGGAAGTACTCCACGGAGAAGACGATGTGGGTCGACTCCGTCACCGGCTCGATCCTCAAGCAGACCGAGCACCAGACCCGCAGCATGGCCGCCTCGGGCCAGACCGTGCTCGACCTCACGTTCGGCTTCACGCCCGAGACCGTCGCGAAGAACGTCGAGGACGCGAAGGCCAACGCGAGCAAGCTCACCCTGCTCACCTCGACCGTCCCGCTCGTCGGCCTCGTCGGCGGCGTCCTCGCCCTCTTCGGCGGCTTCGTCCTGCGCCAGAGCGAGGCCCGGACCGGGGACGCCTCGCGCCACCGCGTGCCCGCGAACGCCTGACGCTCCGCTCGCCCCGACCGTCGTCCCGTCGCCGTCTCGGCGTCGGGACGCCGTCGTCCGGGGTCGGCGCGCGCGGCCCGGGTCACCCGGGTCGCCCGGCACGATCCCCTCAGCCCGGCTTGCGGCAGCTGAAGATCGCCGTACCCGGGATGACCCGTCCACGCAGGGGAGACCAGCCGCCCCACGGCTCCTCGTGCCCCGCGGGCCACTCGGGCTCGACGAGGTCGACGAGGACGAGCCCGGCCGCCGAGATCTCCCGCACCCGGTCGCCCACCGTGCGGTGGTGCTCGACGTAGGTCGCGCGGCCCCGGTCGTCCTGCTCGACGTAGGGCGTGCGGTCGAAGTAGGAGTGGCGTGCCGTCAGCCCGGCTGGACCCGGGTCGTCGGGAAACGCCCACCGCACGGGATGGGTCGTCGAGAAGACGAAGCGTCCACCGGGTCGCAGCACGCGGGCCGCCTCCGCCATGACGACGGCGGAGTCCGCGACGAACGGCACGACGCCGTATGCCGTGAAGACGGCGTCGAAGGACGCGTCGGCGAAGGGCAGGGCGCGCCCGTCGCACTGGGCGAAGGGCACGCGGGAGGCCGCCTCGGGGCTGTCGCCGAGCGCCGCGTTGACCGCCACGCCGGTCGCGACCATGCCGGCCGACAGGTCGGTGGCCACGACGGTCGCGCCGTGGGCCGCGAGCCAGCGGGAGCACTGGCCCGAGCCGGCGCCGATCTCGAGCACCACCTGGCCGGCCGGGTCGCCGAGCAGCTGCGCATCCTCCTCGCGCAGCCGCTCCGGTCCCCAGACGAAGTCCGTGTCGCCGAGGAACGACCCGTGCTCGACGTAGTACGACGCAGCCTCGCGGTCCCACCACGTGCGGTTCGCGGCGGCCGTCTCGTCCGGGGGAGCGGGACGACGGGTGGCCTCGGTGGGCGTGCTCACGGCATACGTGCTCTCTTTTGACCGGCTGGTGACAGCGCGGATAGGATTGCCGAGCACATCCGTGTGCGCACGATCAATGTTGCACCTGTCCACAAGGCATCGAGGCGCAGGCCGTCAGGTCCGCCGCCGCGAGGTCCCCAATCTAACTGTCCACAATCGGAGTTCCTACTACATGACTGCCAACACGGTCGAGAAGACCGCGCCTGAGATCGCCATCAACGACATCGGCTCTCAGGAAGACATCCTTGCGGCGATCGACGCCACCATCAAGGACTTCAACGACGGCGACATCGTCGAGGGTCGCATCGTCAAGGTCGACCGGGACGAGGTCCTGCTCGACATCGGCTACAAGACCGAGGGCGTCATCCCCTCGCGCGAGCTGTCCATCAAGCACGACGTCGACCCGGGCGAGATCGTCAAGGTCGGTGACGAGGTCGAGGCCCTCGTCCTCCAGAAGGAGGACAAGGAAGGCCGTCTGATCCTGTCCAAGAAGCGTGCGCAGTACGAGCGCGCCTGGGGCACGATCGAGAAGGTCAAGGAAGAGGACGGCGTCGTCACCGGCACCGTCATCGAGGTCGTCAAGGGTGGTCTCATCCTCGACATCGGCCTCCGCGGCTTCCTGCCCGCCTCGCTCGTGGAGATGCGTCGTGTCCGCGACCTCCAGCCGTACGTCGGCAAGGAGATCGAGGCCAAGATCATCGAGCTCGACAAGAACCGCAACAACGTGGTCCTGTCGCGCCGTGCCTGGCTCGAGCAGACGCAGTCCGAGGTGCGCACGACGTTCCTCAAGGAGCTCCAGAAGGGCCAGGTCCGTTCGGGCGTCGTGTCCTCCATCGTCAACTTCGGTGCGTTCGTGGACCTCGGCGGCGTCGACGGTCTTGTGCACGTCTCCGAGCTGTCGTGGAAGCACATCGACCACCCGTCCGAGGTCGTCGAGGTCGGCACCGAGGTCACCGTCGAGGTGCTCGACGTCGACATGGACCGTGAGCGTGTCTCCCTGTCGCTGAAGGCGACGCAGGAGGACCCGTGGCAGCACTTCGCGCGCACGCACGCCATCGGCCAGGTCGTCCCCGGCAAGGTCACCAAGCTCGTCCCGTTCGGTGCGTTCGTTCGCGTCGAGGACGGCATCGAGGGCCTCGTCCACATCTCCGAGCTGGCCGAGCGCCACGTGGAGCTGCCGGAGCAGGTCGTCAACGTCGGCGACGAGATCTTCGTCAAGGTCATCGACATCGACCTCGAGCGTCGTCGCATCTCCCTGTCGCTCAAGCAGGCCAACGACCAGGCCGTCGCGGCGTCGGAGTTCGACCCGACCCTCTACGGCATGGCCGCCGAGTACGACGAGCAGGGCAACTACAAGTACCCCGAGGGCTTCGACCCGGAGACGAACGAGTGGCTCGAGGGCTTCGACGCCCAGCGCGAGAAGTGGGAGCGTCAGTACGCCGACGCCCACGCTCGCTGGGAGGCCCACAAGGCCCAGGTCGACGCCGCGACGAAGGCCGACGCCGAGGCTGCGGCCAACGCCGGCTCCGCGACGTCGTACTCGTCCGCGACCGGTGACGTGGCCGAGGCCGACGACGCCGACCGTGGCGAGCGCGCCCCGCGCAACGCCCCGGCCCCGGCCGAGGGCACGCTGGCTTCGGACGAGGCGCTCGCTGCGCTTCGCGAGAAGCTGACGGGCAACTGACGCCAGTCACGCGCAACACCCGAGAGCCCCGGACCGACACGGTCCGGGGCTCTCGTGCGTCGCGGCCTCAGTCCCGGACGGGTCCGTCGTAGTCGAAGTCCTCGAACCCGTCGTCCCAGTCGTCGCGCTCCTGGACCGTTGCGACCCGGGCGACGGGAGCGAGCGACGCGCCCTGCGCGACGGCAGCGGCCGTAGCGACCGTGGCGACCGGCTCGGTCGCTGGACCGCGCCGGACGGCCGGCTGGGTGGCCGCCTGCGTCGAGGCGGTCGACCCGCTCGGCCCCACGACGGGCGGGGTGACGGGGCGGGCCGTCCCGACGTGCCGGACCATGAGCGTCACCGGTCGCGCGACGAACCGCTCGACAAGGAGGACGACGCCCGCGAGGGCAGCCACGGCGACGGCCGTTCGCGCCGCAGGGGGCCAGTCGGGCGTGTGGCGCATCGTCAGCTCGAAGATCGGGACGTGCCACACGAAGATGCTGAGCGACGCCGCCCCGAGCCAGGCGAGCCGGGGCTCCGAGAGGGCGCGGACGGCATACGCCCTCGGGTCGAGCGGCGCCGCGCACCCGAGGACCAGCAGGGCGCACGCGGCCGTGAGCACGATGCCCTGCACCTTGAAGTACGCGCCGATGTCGTAGAAGGCGCACGAGACGACGACGCCCACGACGACGAGGAGCGCGCCACCGACGAGCGGCGCCGACTGGCGCCGGAGGCCGTCGCGGAGGCGGTCGGGCAGCAGGTCGACGAGCAACGCCGCCAACGCGCCGTAGAGCAGGCCGTCCATGCGGGTGCTGGTCATGAGCGAGGCGGCGAACCAGCCCTGCGTGTCGTAGACGTACCACCGCCAGGCGGTCACGACGGGGATGGCCGCGGCGAGCAGCGCCGCGAGCACCCGCCGGTGTCGCGACAGGAGCAGGACGAGGA
Source organism: Terracoccus sp. 273MFTsu3.1 (assembly GCF_000383675.1). Classification (GTDB taxonomy): domain Bacteria; phylum Actinomycetota; class Actinomycetes; order Actinomycetales; family Dermatophilaceae; genus Terrabacter. The sequence goes on from NZ_KB911823.1 coordinate 140,767, forward strand.
CGAGCAGGACGACGTAGAACTGCAGCTCGATGCTGAGGTAGTAGAGCGGTCCGAGGTCGCTCCGTGCGTCGAGCGCATGCGTGCGGACGTAGACGTTCCACCAGTACGTCGCCACCGCGAACAGGGAGCTGTTCGTGGCCGACCGGGAGTTCGGGTCGGTCGGGTCGATTTCGGCGACGACGGCCACGACCGCGAGCAGGAGGTAGACCTGCAGGCTGATCCTCACGAGCCGGCGCGTGAACGACACGATCGGGCCACGGAGGCCGTCCCGGGACCGGGCCGCGAGCATGCCCCGGGTCACGAGGAACCCACCGACGACGAGGAAGATCGTCACCCCGATGCTGCCGGCGGCGAACAGCCCGGCGACGGGGCCGAGGTCGGGACGCAGCTGCTCCGGCCACACCTTGCCGAGGTGCGACAGGACGACGAGGACGATGGCGATGCCGCGGAAGCCGTCGAGCACGGCCAGGCGCGAGCCCCCGGGGTGCTGCTGCGGTGCAGGCGGACGGGTGCTCATGGCTCGACCACCGGGGCCGACGGTGAGGTCAGGCGTGCCGTTGCCGCTACGGGTGGCGCCCCGGGGGCGGCCTCGAGGGGGCGGGGGAGGAGGTGGGTGGCCAGCCAGCGCCGCGTCGGCTCCTCGATGAACCGGTGGGAGGAGGCCACGACGAGCCCGAGCAGGGTGACGGCCACGACCGTCCGGGTCGGCCACTGCCACGTGGTCGTGTGCCGTGCGACGATGGCGAACACCGGGAGGTGCCAGACGAAGATCGCCAGCGACGCCCGGCCCAGGTAGCCGAGGGGTCGGCTGGAGAGCGCGCGCGAGGTGACGGTGGGGGCGGGATCGAGGAAGACCGTCGCCACGAGCACGCCGCCGACGAGCGTGAAGACGACGCCCCACTCGTGCAGGTACTGGAAGGGCGGGAGCTCCTGGAGGATCCCGACGAGGACGACGAGTGCGACGGCGCTGGCGGTCATCGCCCGGCCGGCCAGATGGCGGAGCGGTACGAGCCACGGCAGGGCCACGGCGACGAGGACGCCGAGGACGAGTCCGTCCGAGCGGGTCGTGGTGGAGCTGTGCGCGACGACCCAGCCGTCGGTGGCGAACACGTGGTAGCGCCACACGGTGACGGCCACGAAGAGGGCGCCGAGCAGCCCCGCCAGGGCGCGTCGCCGGCCTCCGAGCAGCACCACGAGGAGGGGGAGCACGAGGTAGCACTGCTGTTGGACGCTGAGGTACCACAGGTGGAAGAAGTCAGGCCGAGCCTCGAGGGCGTGCTGCTCGGTGTAGGAGTTCCACGTGAAGGTGAGGACGTTGAGCACCGACTGGTGCGTCGTCCGGTCGCTCGTCGGGTCGGTGGGGTCGAGTCGGTGCAGCGCCAGGATCACGACCGCGAAGGGGATGAGCTGCACGCCGAGGCGGACGACGCGTCGGGCGTAGAAGCGCACGGGGTCGATGACCCCGCGATCGTGCTCGCGCAGCAGACCCCGGGTGACGATCACGGCGCCGATGACGAAGAGCAGCGACACCGCGCCGCCGCCGAAGAAGCCTCCGACGACGGGAACGGGCAGCACGAGGTCGGTCGGCCACAGGTTGCCGTTTGCGTGACCGAGCACCACGAGCACGATGACGACACCGCGCAGTCCGTCGAGCGCGGCGATGCGGCGAGTGGCCCCGGTGCCGACAGGTGTCGGTGGGCTCGTGGCGGGCGCGTCCGTGCGACCTGGTCCGGCAGTCACGCGCGTGAGACTACCCGGTGGTAGCCGGAGGCGGCGCGGGTCGGTGACGCTCCGAGGCGACCCGGGGGAGGGGGAAGGCGGGCCGGCTGTCTCAGGATGCATGAAAGGCGATGACGCATTTCCGACTGATTGCATAGGAATTAGGGAAGGTGGCGACGTGACGTTGCCGCCGAAAAGGCTTGAGAGGCAAAGGAACTCGCGCCCTGGCGTCGCTCGGTGAGGGTGCCTCGCCCGAGTGGAAATGCCCGATTCGGCGATTGACGGGGCGTCGGCGGGCTTCGTAGTGTCGTCGACAGGTCAAGAGTTCCAGCGTCAAGCCCCGGCTCGCTGGACAGCAACCCTCCACCGCGGCGGGGTGCTCCGGGTGAGGACCAGGCCGTCGCCAGCAGGCGACGGCAAGCGCGGACTCGCAGTGGTCGGGTCCAGGACCGAGGAGCCGACATGGCGCGCACGACGAGCACCCATCTGGTGCTCCGCCGCCACGTCGACCTGCTCCGCGTGTCCAGCGCGCTCTGTCGTCCCTGACGACGTCCTGCCCGCCGAGACCTCGGTCGGCCGGTCGGCGCCCGTGGCCCAGCGGTGATCCCGCAGCCCCGTCGCCAGCACGCACCCCCGCAGCCGCTCCCTGCCTCCCGTCCGGTGGCGGGTGCCCGAGCCATCCCTTCAGGAGCCTCACGTGCCATCCCTCTCCACGGTCCGGCGCTCAGCGCCGCCGACCACCACGTCCTCGACCTCGTCGTCGGCGCCTCCGCCGGCCGAGCCCCCGCAGCCCCCGCAGCCCCCGCAGCCCCCTCGAGCGTCGACCTCCGCCGCCCCGGCTGCTGCGGAGCCGGCAGCAGACTCGGTCCCGCTGTCCGGAGGCGGGCCGGTCCTCACCGTCGTCCCGCGCCGCAACCCGTGGACCTGGGTCGGGGTCGCCGGCGTCGGGCTGCTCCTGGCGATGTTCGTCAACGGCCTCGTCACCAACCCCGGCTGGGACTGGGCGACCTTCGGTCGCTACTTCGCCACCGAGACCGTCATCCGGGCCCTCGGCACGACGATCCAGCTCACCGTCCTGGGAACCGTGGCCGGCTTCGCCCTCGGGCTCGTGCTCGCAGCCATGCGACTGTCGTCCAACGCGTTCCTGCGGACCGTCGCATGGGCCTACATCTGGGCGTTCCGGTCGATCCCGCTCATCGTCCAGCTGCTCTTCTGGTTCAACATCGCCTACCTCTACCAGACGATCAGCGTCGGGCTGCCGTTCGGGCCGTCCTTCGGAAGCGTCGAGACCAACGACCTCTTCGGAGCGCTCGGCGCCGCAGTGCTCGGCCTCGCCCTGCACCAGGCGGCCTACGCCGCCGAGATCATCCGCGGCGGCATCCTCTCCGTCGACGAGGGGCAGCGAGAGGCGGCCTCGGCGCTCGGCATCCCGCGGCGGCGCCAGTTCACGAGGATCGTCCTGCCGCAGGCGATGCGCTCGATCCTGCCCAACGCCGCCAACGAGGTGATCAGCCTCTTCAAGGGCACCTCGATCGTCTCGGTGCTCGCGATCCCGGAGCTCTTCTACCAGGTGCAGGTGATCTACGGCCGCAACTCCCGGGTCGTGCCGCTGCTGCTCGTGGCGACGGTCTGGTACATCATCCTCACGACGCTCCTGTCGATCGGGCAGTACTACGTCGAGCGGCACTTCGCCCGAGGCAGTGCCCGGTCCCTGCCACCCACACCGCTCCAGCGGCTCCGGGCCCGGTGGGCCGGCATCGCGACCCAGGCAGCCCGTCGTCCCGAGGGGGTCTCCCGATGACCGCCCCCACCGCAGCCGTCGACCTCCGCGGGGTCACGAAGTCGTTCGGCGCCCACCGGGTGCTCGACGACGTCGACCTCGAGCTGGCGGAGGGCACCGTCACCGTCATCCTCGGCCCCTCCGGGTCGGGCAAGTCCACGCTGCTGCGCACCATCAACCACCTCGAGAAGACCGACCGGGGGCAGGTCCGGGTCAACGGTACCCTCATCGGCTATCGACAGGCGGGTGACCGACTGCACGAGCTGCCCGAGCGCGACATCCTGCGCCAGCGCAGCCGCATCGGCTTCGTCTTCCAGCAGTTCAACCTCTTCCCGCACCTCACCGTCCTCGAGAACGTCGTCGAGGCGCCGGTGTCGGCGCAGCACCGCAGGCGCTCCGAGGTCGAGGTCGAGGCCAGGGCGCTCCTGGAGCGAGTCGGTCTGGCGGACAAGGCTGCCGCCTACCCGCGGCAGCTCTCCGGTGGTCAGCAGCAGCGAGTCGCCATCGCCCGAGCGCTCGCGCTGCAGCCCGACGTCATCCTCTTCGACGAGCCGACCTCGGCCCTCGACCCGGAGCTCGTCGGTGAGGTCCTCGCCGTGATCAAGGAGCTCGCCCGCGACGGGGCCACCCTCGTCGTCGTCACGCACGAGATCGGCTTCGCCCGCGAGGTCGCGGACACCGTCGTCTTCCTCGACGGCGGCCGCGTCGTCGAGCAGGGACCGCCCGAGCAGGTCATCGACCACTCTGCCCACGAACGCACACGAGCCTTCCTCGACCGCGTTCTCTGACACCACCACCCCGCACCCCTCAGGCCCGTACCGGGCCACCCACGACTCGCACCCCCGGGTGCCGAGAGGAGTCCTCATGCCCGCACGTCCCCACCCCGTCCACCGCCCGACGACGTATGCCGTCACCGTCCTCGCCGTCGCCGCCTCCGTCGCGCTCGCCGCCTGCTCCGGGGCAGCCGAGGCCAGCTCGGGCGGGGCGGCCGGCTCGACCGCTCAGGCAGTCCCGGCCGTCAACACCTCGCCGGACCAGAAGCGCATCACGGCCACGAAGGACGAGAGGGCCGCGGCCCTGCTGCCCGCGGCCGTCCGAGCGCGGGGCACGATCACGGCCGCCAACGCCGGAGCGGGGGGCGGCACGCCGCCGCTCGTCTTCACCGCCGACGACGACAAGACCGTCATCGGTGTCGAGGTCGACCTCGCGCACCTCTTCGCCGACAAGCTCGGCCTCCGGGTCGAGACGCCGGCGACGAGCTGGGAGAACGTCTTCCTCGGCATCGACTCGGGGCGCTACGACGTCGCCCTGACCAACGTCACGGTCACGGAGGAGCGCAAGGAGAAGTACGACTTCGCGACGTACCGCAAGGACGACCTCGCCTTCGAGGCTCCCAAGGGCGGCACGTGGAGGGTCACGAGCGGCAAGGACATCGCCGGCAAGACCATCGCCGTCGGGTCCGGCACCAACCAGGAGAAGATCCTGCTCGACTGGAACGAGGCCAACGTCAAGGCCGGCCTCCCGCCCGCCGAGGTGAAGTACTTCCAGTCGCAGACGGACTACTACCTGGCCCTGGCGTCGCACCGGATCGACGCGTACTTCGGCCCGAACCCGAGCGTCGCCTACCACGTCGCCACGGCCGGCCAGACCGAGGCCATCGGCCACTTCTCGGGTGCCGGTGACTCCCTCCAGGGACTCATCGCCGTGCTGACGAGGAAGGGCTCGGGTCTCGCCGCGCCCTATGCCGCCGCCATCAACTCGGCGATCGCCGACGGCAGCTACGCGAAGGTCCTCCAGCGCTGGAACCTCAGCAGCGAGGGCCTCGAGAAGTCCGAGATCAACCCGCCCGGCCTGCCCAAGACCGACTGAGCCCCTTCACCATCCAGGAGACGAACCACCATGCAGCACACTAAGACCCACGCGCATGCCCGACGCCGCGCACTCGTCGTCGCGGCCGCCGTCCTGTCGACCGTCGGCGTGCTCGGAGCGTGCGCCGACCCGGTCGGCACCGGGACGACGCAGGTGGACCCCGAGGCCCTCGGCGACTCGAAGGTCCTCCCGGTCTCGTTCGACACCTCGGCCGACGCGAAGCGCCCGGTGGGCACCCTGCACCCGGAGATCGCGGCGACGCTGCCGGCCGACGTCAGGGCCAGGGGCACCCTGGTCATCGGCAGCGGCGGCGCGGGCGGCGGCATACCCCCTCTGGCGTTCACGGCAGACGACAACAAGACCCCGATCGGGGTGGAGGTCGACGTGGCCCACCTCGTCGCGGACGTCCTCGGTCTCGAGCCCGACGTGCAGACGACGAGCTGGGAGAACCTCTTCATCGGCATCGACTCGGGCAAGTACCAGGTCGCGATCTCCAACGTCGGCGTCTCGGAGGAACGCAAGGAGAAGTACGACTTCGCGACGTACCGGCTCGGGTTGCACGCGTTCGAGGCGAAGAAGGGCTCGACGCTGCACGTGCGGGGGCCGGCCGACATCTCGGGCAAGAAGGTGGCCGTCGGGTCGGGCACCCTGCAGGAGGCGATCCTGCTGCGCTGGAACGAGGAGAACGAGAAGGCCGGACGGGCACCTGCCGAGCTCGTCTACTACCAGGGCACGACGGAGTACTACCTCGCCCTCGACTCCGGCCGCATCGACCTCTACCTCGGCCCGAACCCCACGGCGACGTGCCACGTCGTCACGGCCGGGAAGACGCAGATCGTCGGCACCGTGTCGTCGAGCTTCCCGATCCCCGGGAAGGTCGGGGTCCTGACGAAGCGGGGCAACGGCCTGGCCAAGCCCATCTCCGACGCCATCAACGCCGCCATCGCCGACGGCAGCTACGGGAAGGTCCTCGCCCGCTGGGGTCTCACGGCCGAGGCGGTGCCGGCCTCCGAGGTCAACCCGGCAGGGCTGCCCAAGCCGACCGAGACCTCCGGCAGGTGAGGCACTGACATGGCCACCATCGTCACCCTCGCATCGAGCCCGTCCGCGGCCTCGCGGACGGATGCCGTCCTCGGCCACATCGAACGCCGTCTCACCGTGCGCGGTCACGACGTCCAGCGTGTCGTCATCCGTGACCTGCCCGCCGGAGCGCTGCTGGCCGCCGACGTGACCGACCCGCAGATCGCTGCGGTCGTCGCGCAGATCGACGCGGCGGACGCCGTCGTGGTCACGACCCCCGTCTACAAGGCGGCCTACACCGGACTGCTCAAGACGCTGCTCGACCTGCTCCCGCAGTACGCGTTGCGCGGCAAGTCGGTGCTGCCCGTCGCCACCGGCGGCAGCGCGGCGCACGTCCTCGCCGTCGACTACGCGCTGCGGCCGGTCCTCGTGTCGTTGGGCGCCGAGCACGTCACCCAGGGCTGGTTCGTCCTCGCCTCCGACGTGCAGGTCTTCCCGTCCGACGGGGGTGTGCTGCTCTCGGAGGCCGCGTCCCGAGCTCTTCACCAGGTGACGGAGTCGTTCCTGACGCACGTCGCGCGGCACCGACGCGAGGAGTCGCCCGCCCTCGATGACGACGTCGTGCTGCGGGTGTCCCCGCACGACGACGTCGCGGCCCCGTTGCTCGAGGACCTCGTCGTCGAGTACGGCACGCGCTACGGCCTGTCGACGCCGCACACCCGGCTGACGGAGGTCCCGGTCAGCGACTTCGAGGGGCCCCACGGGGCGTTCGTCGTCATCCTCCGAGGCGGGCGGACGATCGCCGGCGGTGCGATCCGGCGCTACGACGACCACACGGCCGAGGTGAAGCGGGTCTGGACCCATGCCCAGTTCCGGCGACAGGGGCTCGCTCGCCGCGTCCTGCTCGAGCTCGAGAAGGCCGCGGCGGGCCTGGGCTACCGGAGGATCCACCTCACCACGGGTCCGCGCCAGCCGGAGGCCCTTGCCCTCTACCTCGCGGCCGGCTACCTGCCGGCCTTCGACCTGCACGCCGAGCCTGAGTCGATCGGCCCACACGCCTTCGACAAGGAGCTGCCCGCCGGGACCGTGCGATCCGCCTCGGCCGCAGACGGATCCGGTCGCTCGATCGTCAGCGGCCCGGCGACCGCGGCTCTGCGCTCCTACCCGGACTGGGGCGCGGCGTGACTCACCGACGGATCATCGTCGTCGGCGCCGGGCCACGCGCACTCGGCCTCGTCGAGCGCATCGGTGCCAATGCCGGCGTGGTGGGCAGCCCGAGGGAGCGGGTGGAGGTGCACGTCGTCGACCCGCACCCACCGGGCGGCGGCCGCATCTGGCGGACGGCTCAGTCGCCCCTGCTCTGGATGAACTCCGAGGCGCAGGACGTCACGGTCTTCACCGACGCGTCCGTCACCTGCGAGGGTCCGGTCGTGCCCGGGCCGTCGCTCGCCGAGTGGGCGGCCGGCCCCGACGCGAGCGCAGCCGCGGCGGCCCTGTCGGCGCGTGACTTCGCGCCGCGTGTCGTCCAGGCCGACTACCTCGAGTGGGCCTGGCGACGAGTCGTCTCGACCCTGCCGGGGCACGTCACCGTCCACGTCCATGCGGACCGGGCCGTCGAGCTGCACGGGTCCGACGCCGAGGGTGGTCAGCAGCAGGTCACCCTCGCCCGTGGTCCGCTGCTCGAGGGCGACCTCGTCGTGCTCGCCCAGGGCTACCTCGACCAGGCGCCCGCGCCGGACGAGCAGCGGCTGCTCGACGCCGCCGTATCCCAGGGGCTCACCTACGTCCCGCCGGGTCACACAGCAGACCTCGACCTCGAGGGCCTGCGTCCGGGCGAGCCCGTCGTCGTGCGCGGCATGGGTCTGGCCTTCATCGACCTCGTCGTCCTCCTCGGCGAGGGCCGCGGCGGGACCTTCACCGGCGAGGGCGCACAACTGACGTACCACCCGAGCGGACGCGAGCCGGTCCTGCACGTCGGGTCCCGTCGAGGCGTGCCGTACCACGCCAAGCTCGGCTACGAGGTGCGAGCCGCCGCCTACGGACCAGCGCCCTTGCGACACCTGACCCGTGAGCGCCTCACCGCCCTCGGTGGGGGCGCTGCGGCCCTCGACTACCGCACCCAGGTCTGGCCACTCGTCGTGCTCGAGCTCGCGGCGGCGCACTACCGCCGGCTCTTCGAAGCCCATCCCGAGCGGACCCGCGGAACCTTCGAGGCGCTGGAGCGCGCCCTGGTCACGGCCGACGCGACCAGCGGTGAGCTCACAGCCGTCGCCCTGACGCACCTCGCAGACCCCGAGGACGTCTTCGACATCGGGCGGATCGACCGCCCGCTCCGTGCGGTCACCACCGACGCCACGCCGCCCGCCGACGTCGAGCGGGTCGTCGCCGAGCACATCCGCCTCGACGTCGCCCGGCGCGCCGACCCGTCGCGGTCGAGCGACCGCGCCGTCTTCGACACGCTCCTCGGGGTGTATGCCGCCCTGGCGGAGCTCGTGGTGTCGGGCCGCCTCCGCGACGACGACCGGGTCCGCCACGTCGAGGGCCACTTCCACGGGCTCTTCTCGTTCCTCGCGAGCGGGCCGCCGCCTCGCCGGCTCGCCGAGCTGCTCGCGCTGCACCGGGCCGGCGTCGTCCGCTTCCTCGGCCCCGACCTCGAGCTCGGGATCGAGGACGGTGCCTTCGTCGGGAGGTCCGGAGACCGGGTGGTTCGGGCGCGGGCCGCCGTGGACGCGCGGCTGCCCCGCCCCGACAGCGCCCTCGTCACCGACCCCCTCGTCGCCCGGCTGCTGGCCGGGGGCGAGCTGCGCTCGCGACCCGTCGTGGCCGCCGACGGCACAGCCCTCGGTGCGGGGCAGCTCGTCGCCGATGCCAGGGCGCGCGCCGTCCGTGCCGACGGCACCGTGCACCCACGCCGGTACCTCCTCGGGCCCGCCGTGTCGGGCTCTGCCGGCGCCGGAGGCTTCTCCCGACCCCGCTTCAACGGGCCCGGCTTCCGCCAGAACGACGCCGTCGCCCGCGACCTGCTCACCGCCGCCGTGAGCGACCGAGCCGCCGCCCGCCTCCGACTCGCCCCGCACCCCGTTCCCACCACGAGAGACAAGGACCACCGCCATGCCAGTTGAGTTCCTCGGCATCGCCGCCAACCACGACGGCACGGAGACGAGGGCCCGCAGCGCGGGCGCCCTCGACCTGCCGTATGCCGTCAAGCTCGCCCGCGCCCACGAGGACAACGGGTGGGACCGCGTCCTCTTCGCCTACCACTCCGGCTCGCCCGACCCCGCCCAGGTCGCCGCGCACGTGGCGGCCCACACCGAGCGGCTCAACCTCGTCGTGGCTCACCGGCCCAACACCGCCTACCCGACGCTGACGGCCAAGACCTTCGCCACGCTCGACCACATCAGCAACGGTCGCTTCGAGGTCCACGTCATCACCGGCGGCAGCACGGCGGACCAGGCCGCCGAGGGTGACCACCTCGACAAGGACGCCCGCTACGCCCGCACCCGCGAGTTCATCCAGATCCTCAAGCTGGCCTGGACGAGCGACGAGCCGTTCGACTTCGACGGCGAGCACTACCGGTTCGAGAACTTCCTCGCCGACATCAAGCCGCTCCAGACCCCGCGCCCACGGATCTCCTTCGGCGGGTCGAGCCCGGCGGCATACGCCGTGGGTGCACAGGAGGCGGACGTCTTCGCCCTCTGGGGCGAGCCACTCGCCGGGACCGCGGAGCAGATCGAGACGATCCGCGCCGCGGCCGCTGCCGCCGGGCGCCCGCTCCCGACGGTCCAGGTCGCGTTCCGTCCGATCCTCGGCGCCACGGACGAGCTGGCCTGGGAGAAGGCCGAGCGAACGCTCGGCGAGATCCACGCGCACCAGGCCGCAGACGCCTCCAGTGCGCGGGGACGACTGCGCCGCAACGGGTCCCAGCCGGAGAACACAGGGTCCCAGCGGCTGCTCGCGGCCGCGGAGGCGGGGGAGCGCCACGACCGCGCCCTCTGGACCGCGACGTCCGCCGCGACCGGTGGCGGCGGCAACTCCACGGCCCTCGTCGGCACGCCCGAGACCGTCGCCGCGGCGCTGCTCGACTACTACGACCTCGGGGTGCGCATCTTCTCCGCCCGCGGCTACCACCTCTACGACGACGCCGTGGACGTCGGGCGGCACGTCATCCCGCTCGTGCGCGAGGAGGTCGCGCGTCGGGAGGCGGCGAGCGCCGTGACGACGACGGCCGACCGTGAGGCCGTCGCATGAGCGCCAGGGGCGAGTGGCTCGCGTGGCGGGCCGCTCGTGAGAGCGATCTCGTCCAGGAGCACGGCTGGCTCTCGCTGACCGGCTTCGCGTGGCTGCCGGACCGCCCGACGAGCCTGCCCGGCCTGCCGGGCCGGTGGTGGGCCGACGGGGCGGGTGCGATCGTCGAAGCGACCGCGAGCGAGGGGCTGAGCGTCGACGGCGAGCCCGTCGTCGGGTGGGCCACGGCGGACGTCGAGGAGGCAGGGTCGCGGCTCTGGGTGCGGCACGGCGAACGCGTCGTCGAGCTGCTCCGGAGGGGTGGGCGGCTCGCGGTGCGGACCCGGGACCCGCAGGCCACGACGCGTCGGGCCTTCGACGGCGTGCCGACGTGGGAGCACGATCCGGACTGGGTGCGCCCCGGACGGTTCACGGCCGCAGACCCTCCGGCGCGGGTGGAGGTGCGCACCGCCCGTGACGACCTCGTCCAGCACGCCACCGTCGTCGGCACGGTCGACGTCGACATCGATGGGGTGCGGCACCGTCTCAGCGCGGTCGGCGCCGGAGACGGCCTCGGACTCCTCTTCCACGACACGACGAACGGTGCGCTCTCGGCGCCCTGGCGCACCGTCACGACGTCGGCCCCGGACCCCGACGGCAACGTCGTCGTCGACTTCAACCGGGCCGTCAACCTCCCCTTCGCCTTCACCGCGTACGGCACGTGCCCCGGGCCGGTGACGGGCAACCGGATCGCCGTGCCCGTCACAGCCGGCGAGAAGCGGCCGGCATGAGGTTCTGCACGTACACCTTGCTCGACACGAGCCCTGACCCGGTGACGGGGGTTGCCCGCTCCCAGACGGAGGCGTTCGAGCACGTCACGCGCCAGGCCGTCTGGGCCGAGGAGCTCGGTTTCGACGCGTTCGGGGTGGGGGAGCGGCACGCCCAGCGCTTCGTCTCGTCCTCGCCGCCCGTCGTCCTCGCGCACGTGGCAGCGCACACGTCCCGCATCCGCCTCATGACGACCGTGACCGTGCTCTCGCTCCTCGACCCCGTCCGCGTCGCCGAGGACTACGCGACGCTCGACCACCTGAGCGGTGGGCGGCTCGACGTCGTCATCGGCAAGGGCAACGACCCCGACCAGAACGCTCTCTTCGGCTACGAGCTCGAGGGCCAGTGGGAGCGCAACGCCGAGAAGTACGAGCTGTTGCGCCGGCTCTGGCGCGAGGAGCGGGTCACGTGGTCGGGACGCTTCCGGCCCCCGCTCGTGGACGCGACGACCCAACCGCGCCCGCTCCAGCAGCCCATCCCCGTCTGGCACGGCTCGGCGAGCTCGACCGAGTCGACCGAGCTCGCCGCTCGCTGGGGCGACCCGCTCTTCTCCGCCAACGGCTTCCACCCCCTGGAGACGTACGCCGCCCTCGTCCGGCACTACCGCGAGCGGTGGGAGGCGCACGGCCACGACCCCGCCGACGCGGTCGTCGGTGCCGGCTTCCTCGGGCTCCTCGTCGCCGACACGACCCAGGAGGCGCTGCGTCTCTACGAGCCGGCGTTCGAGGCGTTCCGGCGCTCGCCGGGGGCCGTGCACAACCGTCTGCCCTTCTCGACGCTGGAGGAGTACGCCCGCGACAGCTCCGCGTTGATCGGCTCGCCCGCCGAGGTCGTCGACAAGATCGGGCGCTACCGGGAGGCCTTCGGCCACGAGCTCTCCGGTGTCTCGCTCGACGTGCCGGGCCTGCCGGAGAACGTGACCCGGCGCAGCGTCGAGCGGTTCTTCGCAAACGTGGCCCCCGTCCTGCGGCGAGAGCACCCGTCACGACAGGAGTTCAGACACACGTTGAATGCCTGACGCACCAAAGCCGCAATCGGTGCATCCGCGCGGCTAGGTTTGCCGGGTGCAGTCATCGGTGACCCAACCCCAGAGCGCCACGCCCGGGTCCGGCGGACCCCCGCCCGAGGTGGGGCCACCCCCGCGACGGTCGAGCGGGCGGGCCTGGGAGTGGTCGCTCGCGGCCCTCCTGCTGCTGCCCAACCTCGTGCTGCTCATCGTCTTCACGTACCGTCCGCTCCTCGACAACATCAGGCTGTCGTTCACCGACTGGAACATCTCCTCGCCCATCGCCAACCCCGTGGGCCTGTCCAACTACATCGAGTGGTTCGGGCGTGACGACACGAAGATCATCGTGCGCAACACCCTCGTCTTCACCGTCGCCACCGTCGGCATCTCCATGGCGGTCGGGCTCGGCCTCGCCCTGCTGCTCGACCAGAAGCTCAAGGGGCGCAACATCGTCCGCTCGGTCGTCTTCGCGCCGTTCGTCATCTCGGGCGCCGCGATCGGCATCGCGTTCCAGTTCGTCTTCGACCCGCAGTTCGGGCTCGTCCGTGACCTGCTCGCACGGATCGGGGTCGCCTCGCCCGACTTCTACCAGCAGCCGGGCTGGGCGCTCTTCATGGTGACCGTCACCTACATCTGGAAGAACCTCGGCTACACCTTCGTCATCTACCTCGCCGCCCTCCAGGGTCGGCGAGCCGACCTCGACGAGGCGGCCGAGATCGACGGCGCCACCGCGTGGACCCGCTTCCGACGCGTCCTCATGCCCCAGCTGCGCCCGACGACGTTCTTCCTGTCGATCACCGTGCTGCTCAGCTCGGTCCAGGTCTTCGACATCATCAACGTCATGACCCGCGGCGGACCGCAGGGCAACGGCACGACCACCCTCGTCTACCAGGTCTACCAGGAGACGTTCGTCAACCAGCGCGCCGGCTACGGCGCCACCGTCGCCACCGTCATGTTCGTCATCCTGCTCGCCGTCACGGTGGTCCAGGTGCGCTTCATGGACAGGGGGAAGCAGGCATGAGCACCTCCACCATCGTCGGGACCCGCGACGACGAGCAGGTCCCGCCGGCCGGCGGGCAGCGCCGGCGTCGACGCACGTCGCACCAGGTCGAGGCCTCGGCGCACCACCGCGGACCGATGTGGACCGTCGCGGGCTACGCCGGCATGGTCCTCGTCGTCCTCGTCATCGCCGTCCCCCTCTTCTGGATCCTCCTCACCTCCTTCAAGGAGCGCGGGGACATCTACGTCCGGCCGGCCCAGTGGTGGCCGGACCCCCCGACGGGCCAGAACTACAGCGAGCTGACGACCCGCATCCCGTTCTTCGACTACGTCCGCAACTCGGTCATCATCACGTCGGCGACGTCGGTCGCCAAGATCGTGCTCGGCGTCATCAGCGCGTACGCCCTGTCGCTGCTGCGCTTCCCGGGACGCTCGATCGTCTTCCTCGTCGTCATCGCGGCGCTGATGGTGCCCAACCAGATCACGGTGATCAGCAACTACGCCCTCGTCGCGCAGCTCGGGTGGCGCAACACCTTCCAGGGCATCATCATCCCGCTCGCGGGCGTCGCCTTCGGCACCTTCCTCATGCGCAACCAGTTCCTCAGCCTGCCCGGCGAGATCATCGAGGCCGCGCGCCTCGACGGCGCCGGACCCATGAAGCTGCTGTGGCGCGTCGTCATGCCGATGTCGTGGCCGACCCTCGTGGCCTTCGCGCTCATCACCGTCGTCAACGAGTGGAACGAGTACCTCTGGCCGTTCCTCATGTCCGACGACGAGACGACGGCGCCGTTGCCGGTCGGCCTGACGTTCCTCCAGAACAACGACGGCGTGACGAACTGGGGGCCGGTCATGGCAGGCACCGTCCTGGCCATGCTGCCGATCCTCGTCCTCTTCCTCTTCCTCCAGCGACAGATGATCAAGGGCCTCACGGCGGGGGCCGTGAAGAGCTGAAACCGGCTCTGCCGCATGCCGATCCATCCCCACGACCCCACCCACCACCACAGGGAAAGGCACCATCCATGAACGAGTTCTCACGTCGAGGCTTCCTCGGCCTCGCCGGCGCGGCCGGCGTCGCCGGTCTCGCGGCCTGCGCGGGCACGGGTACGTCCCCGACGACGGGCGGCGGTGGCGGCTCGAGCAACACCATCGAGTTCTGGAGCAACCACCCCGGCAACAGCAAGCCGGTCGAGCAGCAGATCATCAAGGCCTTCGAGGCGGCCAACCCGAGCCTCAAGGTCAAGCTCGTCGACGCCGGCAAGAACTACGAGGAGGTCGCGCAGAAGTTCAACGCGTCGCTCGCCGGCGGCTCGCTGCCCGACGTCGTCGTCGTCTCGGACGTCACGTGGTTCAACTTCGCGCTCAACAAGCAGCTGAGCCCGCTCGACGAGCTGCTCTCGACGGCCAAGATCGACACGAGCGACTACGTCGACGCGCTGTACAACGACTACAACCTCGACGACAAGCACTACGCCCTCCCGTTCTCGCGGTCGACGCCGCTCTTCTACTACAACAAGGACCTCTGGAAGGCCGCCGGTCTCGAGGACCGCGGCCCGAAGGACTGGGACGAGTTCCTCACGTGGGCACCGAAGCTCAAGGCGGCCGCCGGCTCCGACAAGATCGTCATGGAGCTGCCCGACGGCTCGAACTACCTCGACTGGGTCTTCCAGAACATCGTGTGGGGCTACGGCGGTGCCTACTCGAAGGAGTGGACGCCGACCTTCTCGGACCCCAACACGGTCAAGGCGGGCACCTACCTGCAGAACCTCGCCAAGGACGGCTACCTCAAGCTGTCCAAGGACCCGGCTCCCGACTTCACGGCCGGCATCGTCGGCTGCAGCATGATGTCGACCGGTTCGCTCGGCGGCGTGGCGAAGGACGCGAAGTTCCCCGTGGGCACGGCGTTCCTGCCGGGTGACGGCAACTGCCCCACCGGCGGTGCGGGTGTCGGCATCCCTGCCAACATCCCCGACGACCGCAAGAAGAACGCGCTGAAGTTCATCGAGTTCCTCACCAACGCCCAGAACACCGTCACCTTCACGCAGGCCACCGGCTACATGCCCGTGCGCAAGTCCGCCGTGGACCTGCCGGAGGAGAAGGCCTTCCTCGAGAAGAACCCCAACGCCCAGACGGCGATCGAGCAGCTGCCCAAGACGCGGTCGCAGGACAACGTCCGCGTGCTGCTGCCCGGCGGCGGCGCCCGGATCGGCAAGGGCCTCGACCAGATCGTCCAGGGCCAGGACGTCGCGACCGTCTTCAAGGGGCTCGACGCCGAGAGCCAGCAGGTCTTCGACTCGCAGATCAAGAGCAAGCTCGGCGCCTGACGCGCCGCCGCACCAACCCCGGTCGTATGCCGTCCGGCGGGCCCGCTCGGACCCGCCGGACGGCTCCGGAGTGACGTGGAGACGGCGAGCACGCTCGCGCCCTCCTGTACCCGGCTCCAGACCCCCGAACCAGAACGACCCGAGAGGCCACCGATGGCAACCGTGTACTTCGACGAGGCGACTCGTCGGTTCTCCAAGGACGACGCCCCGGCGGTCGACGGCATCACGCTCGACATCGCCGACGGTGAGTTCCTCGTCCTCGTCGGCCCCTCGGGCTGTGGCAAGTCGACGACCCTGCGGATGCTCGCGGGTCTCGAGCCCGTCGACGGCGGGCGCATCCTCGTCGACGGCCACGACCAGAAGGGCGTGCGACCGCGGGACCGGGACATCGCGATGGTCTTCCAGAGCTACGCGCTCTACCCGAACATGTCGGCCGCCCAGAACATGGCCTTCGCCCTCGACAACGCGAAGGTGAGCAAGGCCGAGACGAAGCAGCGGGTCGCCGAGGCCGCGAAGATCCTCGAGCTCGAGCCGCTCCTCGACCGCAAGCCCGGCCAGATGTCGGGCGGTCAGCGCCAGCGCGTCGCCATGGGTCGCGCGATCGTGCGCAACCCCAAGGTCTTCTGCATGGACGAGCCGCTGTCCAACCTCGACGCCAAGCTGCGCGTGTCGACACGCTCGCAGATCGCCGGCCTGCAGCGCAGGCTCGGCATCACGACGGTCTACGTCACCCACGACCAGGTCGAGGCGATGACGATGGGCCACCGGGTCGCGGTGCTGCGCGACGGGAAGCTCCAGCAGGTCGACACGCCGGAGCGGCTGTACGACCACCCCGTCAACACCTTCGTCGCGGCCTTCATCGGCTCGCCGGCCATCACGCTCGTCGAGTCCGAGGTGCGCGAGGGCGTGGCGCGCGTCCACGGCGTCCCGGTGCCCCTGGACCGGGCCGTCGCCGGTCGGGCGGGGGAGAAGGTCGTCGTCGGGCTCCGTCCGGAGTCGTGGCACGTCGTGGACACCCCGGCCGGAGGCGGCCGGGACGGGTCCGACCCGTCCGCCCTCGCGCTCAGCGTCGAGCTCGTCGAGTCGCTGGGCTCGGAGTCGTTCGTCTACGGGCGCCCGGTCGGTGCCGACGAGGGCGCCGACCGCGTCACCGTTCGCCTCGACAAGCGCACCCACCTGACCGTGGGCGACACCGTGCACGTCGAGCCCAACCGTGGCGAGGTCCATCTCTTCGACGCTGCCTCCGGCGAGCGGATCGAGGCCTGAGGATGGCGTCTCGCCCCGGACCCTGGGCGTCGGGCCGCTTCGACGTCGAGGGGCATCGCGGCGCCAAGGGGCTCGTCGTCGAGAACACGCTGGCCAGCTTCGCCGCCGCGTACGACGCCGGGGTGACCGGCGTCGAGCTCGACGTCCGGCTCACGGCCGACGGGGAGGTCGTCGTCTGGCACGACCCGGTGCTGCTGCCGCTCAAGTGCCGGCCGACCGGGCCGGACCTCGTGGGGGCCCGGGTCGCCGACCTGAGCCTCGAGCAGCTGCGCACGGTCGACGTCGGCAGCCAGACGCTCGCCGGCTTCCCGGAGCAGCGACCGTCGCCGGGCGCCCGCATCTCGACCTTGGACGAGGTGCTCGCCCACGGGGTCGAGCGCGCGCCCGACGTGTGGTGGACCATCGAGCTCAAGGTCAACCCGCTCGACCCGGGGGAGTCCGCCGGACGGCATCGGCTCCTCGAGTCGGTCCTGGCGAGCGTCCACGAGGCCGGCCTCGAACGGCAGTGCTTCATGCATTCGTTCGACTGGGCCGTGCTCGAGCTCTCGGCCGAGCTCGCGCCCGACGTCATCCGGTCGGCCCTCGTCGAGGCCGCGGTGACGTGGGTCCCGGGCAGCCCGTGGACGGGCAGCGTCAGGGTGGGGGAGTCGCACGACGACGTGTGTGCCGGGGCGGCCGCCGTCGGCGCGGGCGTCATCTCACCCGAGCACGTGCTCGTCGATCCGGACTTCGTCCAGCGTGCGCACGCCGCCGGACTCGCGGTGCTGCCGTGGACGGTCAACGAGCCGGCGCGGATGGTCGAGCTCGTCGAGGCGGGAGTCGACGGCTTCGTGTCGGACTACCCCGACCGCGCCGTCTCCGTGCTGGCGCCGACGCCGGCCTGAAGCGCTGGGCCGGTGCGAGGGGTCCTCGTGCCGTAGCGAGGGGCCGGACCTGGTGGTCCGGCCCCTCGCTCCCCCTCCGGTGCCCCTCCGGGGCGGGAGCCGCGGCGCCCGTGGCACACTCGTGCGGTCGACAGGCGCCGATGTCGACGCTGTCACCGTCCCGGTGCAGCAGCTGGGTGGGGACCCCTGGACCCCACCCATTCGCTAGAACGCCGTTCCAGCGAACTCATGATGCGTTCGAAGGGCTCCGATGTCAACAGACCGGGCGTACGACAACAGCTCGCGGGCGGAAGCAGCCCTGGCCACCCGGCGCCGGATCATCGAGGCTGCGGGCGAGATGCTCCTGCGCGACGGCTACCACGCCATGTCCGTCAGCGCGCTCGCCGCGAACGCCGGCGTCAGCGCGCAGACCGTCTACAACGCCGTCGGCGGGAAGGCGGCCGTCGTCAAGGCGGTCTACGACGTGCTCCTCGTCGGTGACGACGCGCCCGTCGCGATGCAGGACCGGCCGGAGTTCCGAGCCATGTCGACGGCCCCCGACCGTGAGGGCTTCGTCCGCGCGTACGCCGCGTTGTGCGCGACGATCTACGAGCGCGTCGGACCCCTTCTCGGCGTGCTCCTCGCGCAGGGCGCCGGCGGCGACACGGGCCTGCAGGAGTTCGTCGCGACGATCGACCGCGAACGTCGGGTCGGCAACACGAACGCCCTCAACGCCCTCGAGGCCGCTCACGGGCTGCCGCCACAGCTCGACCGCGAGCGGTTCATCGACATCGTCTGGACCGTGACCGCGCCCGAGATCTACGACCGTTTCGTGCGACGCTGCGGCTGGACCCACGCGATGTATGCCGCCTGGCTGGCCGAGGCGGTCGTCGCGATCTTCGACCGCGCCAGCAGCGCCGAGCAGGAGGACTGACCATGCCCCGCCAGATCGCGACCAACACCGAGGTCGACCGCGACGCGATGCTCGACTTCGTCCGTCCGCGCCACTCGATGGTGCTCATGACGCAGCGCGCCGACGGGCGCCCGCAGGCCTCGCCGGTCACGGGCGGCGTCGACGAGCAGGGACGCATCGTCATCTCGACCTACCCCGAGCGCGCCAAGACGACGAACGCCCGGCGCCGACCGCAGGTCAGCGTCCTCGTCCTGTCCGACGACTTCGGCGGGGAGTGGGTGCAGGTCGACGGCGACTGCGAGGTCATCGACCTGCCGGACTCCGTCGAGCCGCTCGTCGACTACTTCCGCGCCATCTCCGGCGAGCACCCCGACTGGGACGAGTACCGCCAGGCGATGCGTGACCAGGGCAAGTCCCTGCTTCGTGTCACGCCGACCCGATGGGGTCCGGTCGCCAGGGGCGGCTTCCCGGCCCGCCTCGCCTGAGGTCGCCCGTGCTGCGCGTCGGAGTCACCGGAGGGATCGGGTCGGGCAAGTCCACGGTGTCGCGGCGGCTCGCCGAGCTGGGCGCGCACGTCATCGACGCGGACGCCGTCGCCCGCGAGGTCGTCGAGCCGGGCGAGCCCACCCTGCAACGGATCCGGGCACGCTTCGGTGACGCGGTCGTCCGTGACGACGGCGGCCTCGACCGGGCGGCCCTGGCCGCGATCGTCTTCCCGGACCGCGACGCTCTCGATGCGCTCGACGCCATCACCGGGCCCGCCATCGCGGCCCGTGTCGCCGAGCGTCGGGCCGCCACTCCTGACGACGCGGTCTCCGTCTACGACATGCCCCTCCTCGTCGAGCGCGGGCTGTGGGTGCACGAGCACCTGACCGTCGTCGTCGAGACCGACGTCGAGACGCGGGTGCGCCGGCTCGTCGGACAGCGAGACCTCGACGAGAAGGACGCCCGGCACCGGATCGCCGCCCAGGCGACCGACGACCAGCGCCGTGCGGTCGCCGACGTCGTGCTCGACAACTCCGGCACGCCCGACGACCTCGCCCGCGCCGTCGACGCCCTCTGGCACGAGCGGCTCGTGCCCTACGCGAGCAACCTCGTGACCGGCACCCGGTCACGCCGGCCCGACCTCGCCCGAGAGTGCGTCGTCGAGCCACGGGCGGACTGGGAGCCACGCGCCGAGCGCGTCGTCGCCCGTCTCGCTGCGGCGCTCGCGCCGGCGGGCATCGCCACCGAGGTGTCGCACATCGGCTCCACGTCCGTGCCGGGACTCCTCGCCAAGGACGTCATCGACGTCCAGGTCGGGGTCCGCCACCTCGCCGACGCCGACCGGGACGACGTGCAGCGGGCGTTCCGGGACGCCGGCTACGTGTTCGCGCACGGCATCCACAGCGACACGCCCCACCCGGTCGGGTCCGACCCTGCCGACTGGACCAAGCGCTTCCTCGGCGGCTGCGACCCGGACAGCCACGTCCACGTCCACGTCCGTGAGCACGGCTCCGCAGGCTGGCGCTTCGCGCTGCTCTTCCGCGACTGGCTGCGCCTCGAGCCCGCCGAGCGGGACGCGTACGCCGCCGAGAAGCACCGGCTGCTCGGGCTGCACGAGGCCACCTCGGACTACGTCGTCGCCAAGGAGGCGTGGTTCGAGGGCGCGTGGCAGCGGGCAACGTACTGGGCCGAGCACACCGGGAGGCAGCCGCGGTAGGGAGCACCCGGCATACGCAGGGGGTGCGTGGTGTTGAGCGTGACATGCGTGGTGAGTACAAGGTCCCCGGTGGCAAGCTCGTGGCGGTCGACCTCGAGGAGGTGGACGGCAGGCTCGCCCGGGTGAGCGTGTCGGGCGACTTCTTCCTCGAGCCCGACGAGGCGCTCGGCGACATCAACGCTGCCCTGACGGGCATGCCCGTCGACGCCGGGGTCGAGCAGCTGGCCGCCGCCGTCACGGGCGCCCTCGCCGACGACGTGTCGCTCATCGGCTTCACGGCCGAGTCGATCGGCATCGCGATCCGTCGGGCCCTCGGCAAGGCGACCGGGTGGGGCGACCACACGTTCGACGTCATCCCGGCCCGCGTGCTCGACCCCGCCCTGCACGTCGCCCTCGACGAGGTCATCGCCCGCGAGGTCGCCGCGGGGGAGAGGCCGCCGACGCTGCGCTTCTGGGACTGGGACAGCCCCCTCGTCGTCATCGGCTCGTTCCAGTCGGTCCGCAACGAGGTCGACCCCGACGGGGCCGAACGCCACGGCATCGACGTGGTGCGGCGCATCTCCGGTGGTGGCGCCATGTTCATGGAGCCCGGCAACACCATCACGTACTCGCTCGTCGTGCCGACCTCCCTCGTCGAGGGACTGAGCTTCGAGCGGTCCTACTCCTTCCTCGACGAGTGGGTCATCGAGGCGCTCGCCGACGTCGGAGTGACCGCTCACTTCGTGCCGCTCAACGACATCGCGAGCGACCGCGGCAAGATCGGCGGCGCCGCGCAGAAGCGCTTCGTGTCGGGCGCGGTCCTGCACCACGTGACGATGGCCTACGACATCGACGCGGACAAGATGCTCGAGGTGCTGCGGATCGGCCGCGAGAAGATGAGCGACAAGGGCACGACGTCGGCCAACAAGCGCGTCGACCCGATGCGCTCCCAGACCGGGATGACGCGGGACGCGATCCTCGGGTCGTTCGCGACGTCGTTCGCCCGGCGCTACCGGACGACGGTCTCCGACTACACCGAGGCCGAGCTCGCCGAGGCCCAGCGTCTCGTCGACGAGAAGTTCGCGACCCCGGGGTGGACCCACCGCGTCCCGTGATGTCGAGACCGGCGTGTCCGCTCCGACGTCCCTCCCGAGGCGGCAGACTGGCCGCCCGCGAACCGAAGGGACATCCCATGAAGTACGTCATCCTCATCCACTCGAACCCGCAGCCGTGGGGCCACCCGACCGGTGACTTCGTCGCCGAGGCGCTGGCCCGGCCGCAGGAGGAGCGCGACGCCGGAGGCGCGGCCTTCGACGCGATGCTCGAGGAGCTGTCGAAGAGCGGTGAGCTCAAAGGTGGTGAGGCGCTCGGCGACCCGGCGTCGGCCCGGCTCTTCCGGTGGGCCGAGAGCGGCACGGTCGCGACGGACGGTCCGTACGCCGAGAGCAAGGAGCACCTCGCCGGCTTCTTCCTGCTCGACGTGGATTCCCGGGAGCGTGCCGAGGAGCTCGCCGTGAACTTCGCGGGGCCCGGCGACACCATCGAGCTGCGGCCTGCCCACGTCTGGGAGGACTAGCCGAATGGGCGCTGTCGGTCGTGCGACGTACGGTTGAGCCATGCGTCCCACGACCGACCTCCAGCGCACGGTGGCACCCTTCGAGGTGATCTCCGAGTACACCCCGAGCGGAGACCAGCCCACGGCCATCGCCGAGCTCGCGAAGCGCGTCCGGGCGGGAGACACCGACACCGTGCTGCTCGGTGCCACCGGCACCGGCAAGTCGGCGACGACGGCCTGGCTCATCGAGCAGGTCCAGCGGCCGACCCTCGTCATGGCGCCCAACAAGACGCTCGCCGCGCAGCTGGCCAACGAGTTCCGCGAGCTGCTGCCCAACAACGCCGTCGAGTACTTCGTCAGCTACTACGACTACTACCAGCCCGAGGCGTACATCCCGCAGACGGACACCTACATCGAGAAGGACAGCTCGGTCAACGACGAGGTCGAGCGCCTGCGGCACTCGGCGACCAACTCGCTGCTGACCCGACGTGACGTCATCGTCGTCGCCTCGGTGTCGTGCATCTACGGTCTCGGCACGCCGCAGGAGTACGTCGACCGGATGGCCCGGCTCAAGGTCGGCCAGGAGGTCGTGCGCGACGACCTGCTGCGCCGCTTCGTCGAGATGCAGTACACCCGCAACGACCTCGCCTTCACCCGTGGCACCTTCCGCGTCCGGGGCGACACCGTCGAGATCATCCCCGTCTACGAGGAGCTCGCGATCCGCATCGAGTTCTTCGGCGACGAGATCGAGCGCATCTACACCCTGCACCCCGTGACCGGCGAGGTCGTCAACGAGGAGCAGGAGATGTACGTCTTCCCGGCGTCCCACTACGTCGCCGGGCCCGAGCGGATGGAGCGGGCGATCCGGGGCATCGAGCTCGAGCTCGAGGACCAGCTGGCGCTCTTCGAGAAGCAGGGCAAGCTCCTCGAGGCCCAGCGCCTGCGCATGCGCACGACGTACGACCTCGAGATGATGCGGCAGGTCGGCTTCTGCAACGGCATCGAGAACTACAGCCGCCACATCGACGGCCGCACGTCCGGCTCGGCCCCGAACTGCCTCATCGACTACTTCCCCGAGGACTTCCTCCTCGTCCTCGACGAGTCCCACCAGACGGTGCCGCAGATCGGCGCGATGTACGAAGGCGACATGTCGCGCAAGCGGATGCTCGTCGAGCACGGCTTCCGTCTCCCGAGCGCCATGGACAACCGGCCCCTGAAGTGGGAGGAGTTCCTCGAGCGCATCGGGCAGACGGTCTATCTCTCGGCGACCCCGGGGGAGTACGAGCTGGCCAAGTCCGGCCCGCCGGTCGAGCAGATCATCCGCCCCACCGGTCTCATCGACCCCGAGGTCGTGCTCAAGCCGACCAAGGGCCAGATCGACGACCTCATGCACGAGATCCAGGAGCGCACGAAGCGCAACGAGCGCGTCCTCGTCACGACCCTGACGAAGAAGATGGCCGAGGACCTCACCGACTACCTCCTCGACAAGGGCATCCGGGTCCGCTACCTCCACAGCGACATCGACACGTTGCGCCGCGTCGAGCTGCTCCGCGAGCTGCGCACGGGTGTCTTCGACGTCCTCGTCGGCATCAACCTGCTCCGCGAGGGCCTCGACCTGCCCGAGGTCTCGCTCGTGTCGATCCTCGACGCCGACAAGGAAGGCTTCCTCCGGTCGGCGCGGTCGCTCATCCAGACGATCGGTCGCGCGGCTCGCAACGTGTCCGGCCAGGTGCACATGTACGCCGACAAGATCACGCCGTCGATGGAGCAGGCCCTCGACGAGACCAACCGGCGTCGCGAGAAGCAGATCGCCTACAACACCGAGCACGGCATCGACCCGACGCCGCTGCGCAAGAAGATCGCCGACATCACCGACCTGCTCGAGCGCGAGGACGCCGACACCCAGGAGCTGCTCGGCTCCGGGCGCATGCAGTCCCGCGGCAAGAGCGGCGCCGGGCGCGGCGCCATGGCCGCCGACGTCGGGGTGTCCGCGGGCGGCACGACCAACCGACCGGCCGACATGGCGGCCGCCGACCTCGCCGGGCTCATCCAGGAGCTCACGACCCAGATGCACCAGGCGGCGGCCGAGCTGCACTTCGAGCTCGCAGCGCGCCTCCGCGACGAGATCGGCGACCTCAAGAAGGAGCTGCGGCAGATGAGTGCCGCAACCCGGTGATGGGCCCGGTGCTGGCACGGTGGTGACCCGGTGATGACCCAGAGCTCCGGGAGGGGAGTGGCGGCACGGCTCCGCGCCGCCGCCCTCGCGCTGCCCGGGGCGTGGGAGGACTCGCCGTGGGAGGGTGACACCGTCGCCAAGGTCGGCGACAAGATCTTCGTCTTCCTCGGTGATGAGTCGATCGGCGTCAAGAGCGCCCGCAGCCGCACCGAGGCCGACGAGTGGCTGCACCGCTACCCCGACGACGCCTCGGTCATGGCCTACATCGGCCGGCACGGGTGGAACACCCTGCGCACCACGGGGGCGATCGCACCGGACGAGCTCCTCGAGGCGATCGAGACCTCCTACGAGATCGTCGTCTCGGGTCTGCCGCGCAGCAAGCGACCCGGGACGGTCGGCTGAGCGGCGTGCGCGGCGCCACCCGTCGTGCTCACGGGTCGGACCGATTTGAGGCAGGCGGCCCGGAGTGAAAGACTCAGGCGTTCACGGAGGGGAGTATCCCCGACACGACGGGCTCGTCATCACGGAGTGGGTCTCACCGCCGCTCCCGGTCCCGTCGGTCCGGCACCACGCCGGGCGGGAGAGACCTCCGGTTACTGCTCTGGTGACCGGAAGGTTGTGCCCATGAACGTTCCCGTGTGGGGTTGGTTCCTCACCATCGGTCTGATGACCGTCTTCCTCGCCGTCGACGTCTTCGTCATCGCGCGGCGACCCCACGTCCCCTCGATGGCCGAGGCCGGGAGGCATCTGGCCTTCTTCGTCGGTCTGGCCGTGCTCTTCGGACTCTTCATCTGGTTCGAGTGGGGCGGGCAGTACGCCGGGGAGTTCTACGCGGGTTGGCTCACCGAGTACTCCTTGTCCGTCGACAACCTCTTCGTCTTCCTGCTCATCATGGGCAGCTTCAAGGTGCCGAAGAAGCTCCAGCAGTCGGCGCTCATGGTCGGCATCGTCATCGCGATCATCCTGCGCGGCATCTTCATCGGGCTCGGCGCGGTCGTCATCAACGCGTACGCGTGGGTCTTCTACATCTTCGGCGCCTTCCTCGTCTACACGGCGATCAAGCTCGCGACCGGTGGCGAGAGCGACGACGACGAGTACCACGAGAACCGCTTCCTGCTCTGGGTCGAGAAGCGCTTCCCGGCGACCAAGGAGTGGCACGGCACGAGCCTGACGGTGATCGAGAACGGCAAGCGCCTCATCACGCCGATGCTCATCGTCATCCTGGCCCTCGGCACGACCGACCTGCTCTTCGCGCTCGACTCGATCCCGGCGATCTACGGCCTGACCAACGAGCCGTACCTCGTCCTGACGGCCAACATCTTCGCCCTCATGGGCCTGCGCCAGCTCTACTTCCTCATCGGCGGCCTGCTCAAGAAGCTCGTCTACCTCAGCATCGGCCTCGCGGTCCTCCTCGCCTTCATCGGCGTCAAGCTCGTCATGCACGCGATGCACGAGAACAACCTGCCGTTCATCAACGGCGGCCAGCCGATCGAGGGCGTCCCCGACATCCCGATCCTCGTCTCGCTCGGTGCCATCGTCCTCATCCTCGGCGTGACCACCGTCGCGAGCCTCTGGAAGTCCAGCCGTGACGCGAAGCTCGAGACCGCGAGCGGGTCTGCGGCCGCGAACGGCTCCGCCGCCGTGGACGGCGTCCGCGACGGCGACACCGAGGCTCCGGACGCGCCCCGGGACGCTGCCGCCGGGCTGCCGGCCGAGGAAGACGTGACGACTCCTCGCGCCACGCACGACCAACGCTGACGTATGCCGTCACGACGCGTCCGCCGACCGCGCGGTTCGCGGTCGGCGGACGCGTCGGCGGCGCCCGACGCGTCGGCGGCGCCCGACGCCTCTTCCCGTCGTGCAGCGGCAGCCGCCGCTCGTCGCCGGAAGCAGGCCGGCATCACCTGCCGGTGAGCTCCTGGGCCAGCATGACGATGATGCCGCTGGGTCCGCGGAGGTAGGTCAGCCTGTAGACGTCTTCGTAGGTCGCCACGCCGCGCAGTGGATGGCACCCGTGCCTCGCCGCGATCGCCAGGGCCTCGTCGATGTCGTCGACCGAGAAGGCGACCCGGTGCATGCCGATCTCGTTGGGCAGGGTGGGCGTCGTCTCGATGGCGCTCGGGTGGATGTACTCGAAGAGCTCGAGGCGGCCGTGCCCGTCCGGCGTCTGGAGCATGGCGATCCTGGCGTGGTTGCCGTCGAGGCCCACGGCGGTGTCGGTCCACTCGCCGCTGACCGTGTCCCGACCGAGCACGGTCAGTCCGAGGTCGGTGAAGAAGGCGATCGTCGCCTCCAGGTCGTCCACGGCGATGCCGACGTTCTCGAGCTTGATGGGCATGCTCCGCACGCTACCGAAGCGGGCTGACCTGGTCGTCGCGACGAGCCCGCGATGCCGAGATCGAGGCGTCCGTTCCCGCCCGTGGGCGTTCGCCGCCGGTAGGGTCCGAGCATCGGGGGAAGAGGTCCTCCGACGACGACAGGGGAACCTCATGAGGACACGACTGCGCACTGCGGCCGCTGGGCTCGCACTGACGCTCGCATCGACGCTCGGCGTCGTCGCCGCATCGCCGGCCACGGCCGCCGACCCGGTCGGCTTCGCCAAGGTCAGCAGCTGCGCCGACCCGCAGCTCAACGCCTTCGACAACTGGTCGGGCCACACGCTCGGGGCCTACAAGGACACCAACTGGGTGCCGCAGGGCATGACGTACGACTCCGCGGGCGACTACCTCTACGTCTCGATGTACCACCGCGACGCCACCGAGGTGCCGCGCGTCGTCGTCTACAAGCGGTCGACCTCCGCGTGGGTCAAGACGATCGAGCTGAGCGGCGTCCCCAAGACGGGTCATGCGGGCGGTCTCACGATCGGGCGCGGCAACCTCTACGTCGCCGACAGCGTCGGTGGTGCGCGGATCTACCGCATCCCGCTCGACCGCATCCGTGCCGTGCCGGCCGGCGCTCGAAAGGCCGTCGCCTACGCCGCGCGCTACACCGTGAACAGCCTGTCGCGGGCGTCCTACGTCGACTACGACGGTGGCTCCCTCTTCGTCGGCGACTTCTACAACAACGTCATGCGCCGCTACCCGACGTCCGCCGCGGGCACCGTGACGCTGACCCCCAACGCCTCCTACTCGACACCGACCATCGTCCAGGGCGTGCAGGTCACGAGCAGCCGCTTCGTCTTCAGCCGCTCGTGGGGCCGGGACAACCTGAGCAAGGTGACGACGCAGGTCCGGTCCTCGGGTGCGCGCACGAGCCACAACACCCTGCCGATGATGGAGGGGATCGTCTGGGCACCGCAGTCCGCGGGCTCGACGGTCAACCGTCTCTACTCCGTGTTCGAGTCGACGTCCAAGGAGTACGCCGACTCCAACTGCCGCACCCACGCCATCTGGAGCGCCTCGAGCAGCTACATCCTCTGACCCGCGGCGCGTCGTCCCCCTGTCACCGCCTGCACGGTGTGACGGGGGGACCTCCGGGTCCGGGGTCGGTCACGGGTGCAGGACGTCGCCGTCCGGCAGCCTGGTGTCGTCAGCGGACGCGGTGCGCGACGACCCAGCCGAGCAGGGCGGGGACGGCCATGGCGACGAAGACGGCGGCATACGCCCCGGGGACGGCCGAGCCGGCCCCGGCGAAGACGATGGCCGAGAGGGCGATCGCCGTCGCAGCGCCCGACGAGTCGCCGATCTGCAGGGCCGAGCTGACGAAGCCCTGCTCGGTGGACCCGGCGCGCGAGAGGGCCTGGGCCGTCACGCGCGGATAGAGCGTCCCGATCCCGAGGCCGACGACGGGGAAGAGCGCGATGACGACCCACGTCGGAGCATCGAGCGCCACGACACCGGCGAGGGCGAGCAGGGCGAGGGCGATCGCCGCGAGGGAGACGGCCGCCGTGCGTCCGATCTCGAATCGGCGGTCCCAGCGGCCCTGGACCCACGATCCGGCGAACCAGGTGACACCCGTGACGGTGAGCGCGACGCCGGCGAGGCTGGGGCTGAGGCCGTCGCGCTCGGTCAGCAGGCGGGGCAGGTAGACCTCGGCGCCACTGAACGCCGCGAAGGCGAGGGCCCGCAGCGCGACGTCGGTCGGCAGCCCGCGCGCGGCCCGCAACGTCCCGCGCGGTGTGAGCGGCAGCAGGGTGAGACCCACGACGACGAGGGCGAGCACCGCGAGGGTGACGCCCCACGGGTCGAGCCGGTCGGCGACCGCGTTGAGACCGAGCACGGCGAGGGCGAGCACGACGGACGCGGCGATCGACCGCCACCGCCAGGGGACGTCCACGACGTCCTGCCGAAGCCCGGTGACGATGCGGCCGAGCAGCAGGGCCGCCACGACGAGGACGACGAGTGCCAGCCCGAAGACCCAGCGCCAGCCGATCGTCTGGGTGATGAGGCCGGCGACGAAGGGTCCCGCGATCGACGGCACGACCCATGCGGCCGAGAAGCCGGCGAGGATCGCCGTGTGCAGCCTCTGGGGGTAGACGCGGGTCACGAGGACGTAGAGCGCCGTGCTCGTCATGCCCGCGCCCAGGCCCTGCACGACCCGCGCTGCGACGAGGACCCCCATCGTCGGCGCGAGCCCGGCGACGACGAGACCGGTGGCGAAGAGCACCAGGCCGATGAGCAGGGGCGGCCGGGGCCCGCGACGGTCGGCGAGGTTGCCGGACCACACGATGCTGACGATCCCCGACGCGAGCGTGGCCGTGAAGGCCATGGCGTAGAGGGACGCGCCGTCGAGCTCCCGGGCGATCGTCGGCATGACGGTCGTCAGTGCGAGCGCCTCGAAGGCGTGCAGGGACACGAGGGCGATGACGCCGATCGTCGTGGCCCGCAGCGCGGGGGCCAGGATGCCCCCGCCTGCGTCGGGGACGGCCGCGTCGGTGTCAGGGCGCATCGTGCTCGAGGTCATCCGGCGACGATAGGACCTCAGGCGGACTTGAGGTCAAGCGGTCGGCAGCGAGGCCCATCAGCCCGGTCCCAGCGCGGCGTCCGTTGACTCGGGACGCGACTGGGCGCCGAGGACGATGACGCTGGCGAGGACGACGAGTGCCATACCGGCCACCTGCCCTCGGTCGAGCACCTGGTCGAGGACGACGAACCCCGCGAGGGCCGCGACGACCGGCTCGAGGCTGAGCAGGATGCCGAACACGCGTTGCGCGAGGTGGCGCAGGGCGACGAGCTCGAGCGAGTAGGGCAGCACGGAGGACAGGACGGCGATGCCGAGACCGAGCGCGACGTCCCGCGGCGTCCAGCGGTCGACCGACGTCAGGCCGAGCGGCGCGACCGCGACCGTCGACACGATGAGGGCGAGGGCGAGCCCGTCGAGGCCCCCGAACGCCTTCCCGGTGCGCTGGCTCAGGACGATGTAGGCCGCCCACATGACGCCCGCGAGCGCCGCGAATCCGACCCCCACGAGGTCGAGCCGGTCCCACGACGTGTGCAGCACCCCCGAGACGAGGACGACCCCGAGGGCCGCCGCGGCGACCGCCAGCACGTCCCGCGGCCGACGGCTCAGTGCTGCGGCGAGGCCCAGAGGGCCGAGGAACTCGATCGTCACGGCCACGCCGATGGGCAGGTGGGCCAGGGACGCGTAGAACGAGGTGTTCATCGCCGCGAGCGCGAGCCCGAAGAGCACGACGGTGCCCCAGTCGGACCGGCTGCGACCGCGCCACGAGGGGCGCGCGACGGCATACAGGATGACCATCGCGAAGAAGAGGCGCAGCAGCACCGACCCGGGCGCCCCGATGCGGGGGACGAGCGTGGCGGCGAAGGCGCCACCGAACTGGACGGAGACGACACCGCCGAGGACGAGCAGGGGAGCGCTGCGGCGGTCGACGCTCACGGCATCGGCAGGCGCCCGGCGGCGACGAGGGTGGCGAGGCGGTCGGCGGGCAGGTCCTCCTCGACGAGCACGCCTCCGGTCTCCGAGGCGTGGACCATCCGTCCGGGGCGCACGACGATGCCCACGTGGTGGATCCGCTGACCCGGCCGGGCGAAGAAGTAGAGGTCGCCCGAGCGGACGGCATCGAGCTCGACCGCCGTCGCGAGCTCCGCCTGGGCGTACGCGTCGCGGGCCACGACGACGCCGAGGAGGCGCCAGGTGTGCAGCACGAGTCCCGAGCAGTCGAAGCCGAGGGGGGACACGCCGGACCACAGGTAGGGCAGGCCGAGGTGGCGGCGGGCCTCGGCGACGGCCGGGTGCGTGTCGGCGCGGTCGGACGCGGCGGACGTGTCGATGACCGGCGCCGGCCCCGTGACGCGGGTCTCGGCCGCGGGCACCAGGTGGGCCGTGGGCACCCACCCCGGGTAGCCGCGGTCGTCCTTGGGGGAGAGCTGCCACGGTGCCACGACGTGGGACCACGTGCCGGACTCCGAGGTGTCGGTCACGACGACGGGCTCCCCGGCCAGCAGCTGCGACTCGACCCGGCCGTGCAGGCCGAGCCTTCCGTCGCCGGACTCGTCGTCGGCGCTGCGTTCGTCGAGCGCGGCGAGCCACGCCGCGGCATCGGGCTCGTCGGCGACGACGGGCGCGTCGACGGGCCGAGGACTCCCCGGGCTGGACCAGACCGTCGTCACGGGGACGCGGACGAGGTGGGTGGCGGTGACGGCGTTGACGGCGACGGGCGAGCTCACGCCCGTCATCCTCGCACCCGGCTCCGGGGCTCGCTCAGGCCGGCCAGGCGGTGGACCCCGCGACGTGCACGGTCCGACCGTCGACGGACACCTCCCACACGAGGTGCTCCGGAGTCCGCTCCCACGTGAGGACCGGCTCGCCCGTGTGGGCGTCCGAGTCGGCGCCCACGGCGGCCGTCGCCGTGGCCGTGATCGTCTGCGGGTCGGTCCAGAGGAGTGCCGGCGGGCACGACGCGAGGTCGCCCTCGTGACGCTGGAACGTCGACCACCGGCGTATGCGTGCAGCGGGCTCGCGCGCGTCGGTGCCGTCCGTGCCTGCCGGAGTCGTCGCGACGTCGACGAGGGCGAAACCGACGAGGCGCTCGCCGGTGGTGACGGGCACGAACCACGGCGCGACCTCGGCCGCCCGGTCCCGCGCGCTGACCGGCCCCGGTGCCAGGACGGGCTCCGGTGCCCGGACCGGCACCGGGCGGCCGACGACGCCCCGGCCGTGCACGAGGGGACCGACCCTGGTCGCGTCCGCGACGAGCTGCAGCGTCGCCGCCCGGGCGCCCGCGGCGAGGCTCGCCCCGGCGTCGGGTGCCCCTCCCGGGCGGTCGGCGTCGCGCTCCATCAGGCCAGTGTGACCTGCGCGGTGAAGGTGCGACGGTACGTCGTCACGTCGAAGTTCTCCCACCGCGTGACGACGCCGGTGCTCGGCGGCCACGGGTCGAAGACGGTGAGCCCACGGTCCGTGGCGGTCAGCAGGAGCCACTCCGTCTCGGAGTAGCCGACGACGGTGCGCGAGTGGCCCGGCACGAAGCTGACGAGCGGGCGGTTGGCGTTGATCTCGCTGACGAACCGCGAGAACGGGTTCGTCGTGTACATCGTCGCGTCGAGGGCGTTGCTGCTGAGCCGCTCGAGGACGGTGACGACGAGCGCGTCGTTCGCGTAGGGCAGTCCCGTCGGGCTCGACGGCGTGCCGAGGCCGAGCTCGGCGGCGACCCTCACCTGGTCGTACTCGTAGCGGTAGAAGTCGAGCACCATCTGCACGCTTGCGGCGACGCACCACACGTTGGTCTGCTGGCCCCGCAGCTCGTAGCAGACCTGGTGGTCGCTGTTGCGCGTGCTGTAGTGCAGGTCCCGACGGCGCGTGCGCAGCAGGATGTCGACGGTGTCGACGACGGAGACGGTGAAGCGGTCCCGGTCGAGGCGCTCGACGAGCCGCGACAGCTCGCCGACCGCGGTGTCGTAGCGCGCGGCCCGGGACTCGCGGGCCTTCGCGGTGAGGCTGCCGAGGAAGGACCAGCGCTCGAAGTCGGACGGGGGTGCGCCCCGCTCGCGCTTGCTCGCCGGAGGGACGACCTCCCACGTGTGCAGCTCGAGCATCGCCACCTCGCGCCCCTCACGGAGGAGCTGGAGCGCGAGCTTCGGGTGGCTGTAGTCCACGAAGCGCACCTCGTCGACGTCCACCTGGGTGCCGTCGTTCTGCTTGGCGAGCACCTCGAGGGCCTCTTCGACGAGGCGCTCGGGCTCCCAGACGGCGTCGGGCGAGGCGGCGACGAGGACGGCGCCCATCGCGGGACTCGCCCCGACGTCGAGGTACCCGCGAGCCTTCCTGCCCCCGAGGCGGGCCCGCCAGAAGAGGACGTCTCCCGACAGGTCGTGCACCGGGGTCGCAGCCGGCTCGACCTCGGCGCCCGTGAGCGAGCGTGGGAGCGCGTCGACGCTGAGCAGCAGGCTGGCGTGGGTGGCGGCGAGCGTGACATAGCGCTCGGACTCCTGGCTGACGACGGGGGTGGTGACGGACATGGTGGCTCCTTCGCGCGGTTGCCGGTCAGTGGCCCGCGCTCAGCAGCCTGATACCTCCCTGTCTCTTCCCTCACGAATCGGTGTGGACCTCGGCGAGGTACTGGTCCGCGCGCCCGAGGAGCCGTACCGTCAGGAGTATGGAAGAGCGAATCACCCTCGAGGGATTCGATCCCCCGAAGAACCGACGTCACGGCCCCGACGGCGACCTCGTCGACGTCCAGGGCTGGCTGCGTGCGCCCATCGACTGGATCGGCGGGCCTCGCCTCGAGCGGGCCTGGCGGGAACGCCACGGCCGGTCGCGCCTCGGTGTCGGCCTCTCGGTCGCGGGCAACCCGCGGCGCCACCTCCTGCTGACCAACGTCCCGCCGGACCTCGACTTCCTCCGCTCCGAGCTCGAGTCGCTCATCGCAGAGCTCGACCCCGACACGACCTCGGACCTCGAGGACGCCCAGTAGCCCCGGTGCACGACCCCGGCGACCGGAACGTCGACGGCCGCGCGACCGCGCCCGCCGTCCCCATCCGTGCCGTGCCCGGTTCGTGACGCCCTGCCCCGGTCCGCCCGTCTCGTCCCGCTCACCTCGACGGGGTGAACCACCGCGACTCGCCCCCGCGCACCGGATCCCGCTCGTACGCTGAGCGCGTGGCGAGACCCGCGATCATCACCGTGGACGACGACGCGCCGGTCTCCGCCGCGATCGCGAGGGACCTGCGGGCCCGCTACGGCGCCGAGCACCGCATCCTGCGCGCCACCTCGGGCGCCGAGGCCCTCGACCTCGTGGCCCGCCTCGTCCTGCGCGGACAGCCCCTCGCGCTCGTGGCCTCCGACCAGCGGATGCCCGGGATGACGGGCATCGAGCTGCTGGCCCGGGTGCGGGTCGACGTCCCGGACGCCAAGCTCCTGCTGCTCACGGCGTACGCCGACACGGACGTCGCGATCTCGGCGATCAACGACATCGGGCTCGACCACTACCTCCTCAAGCCGTGGGACCCGCCCGAGGACCGGCTCTACCCGGTCGTGGACGACCTGCTCTCCGACTGGCACAACGCGCACCCGGAGCGCACGTCCGACGTCCGCGTCGTGGGCCACCGTTGGTCCGAGGCGAGCGACGTCGTCAAGACGTTCCTCGCCAACAACCACGTGCCGTACGTCTGGCTCGACGTGGAGCGCGACGAGGAGGGGGCTCACCTGCGCGACCTCGCGGGCGCCGGACCGGAGGACCTCCCGCTCGTCCTCGTCCCCGACGGCGACACCCTCCGCGCCCCCACACCGGTCGCCGTCGCGTCTGCACTGGGGCTGCGCACCCGGGCCGAGCGCGCCCTCTACGACCTCTGCATCGTCGGCGGCGGACCGGCAGGGCTCGCCGCCGCGGTCTACGCCGCGTCCGAGGGCCTGAGCACCGTCGTCGTCGAGCACGACGCCCCCGGCGGGCAGGCCGGGCAGAGCGCGGCGATCGAGAACTACCTCGGCTTCCCGCGGGGCCTCTCCGGTGCCGACCTCGCGCAGCGGGCGATCGCGCAGGCCCGCCGCTTCGGCGCCGAGATGGTGCTCGCCCGGGACGTCATGGCGCTCGAGCAGCGCGGACCGGTCCGGGCCGTCCGCCTCGACGGGGCCGACGACATCGAGGCGCGCAGCGTCGTCCTCGCCACCGGTGTGTCCTACCGACGCCTCGATGCCCGTGGCATCGACGCCCTCTCGGGTCGTGGGGTGCACTACGGGTCCAACGCCGGCCAAGCGGCGGCCTGCGCCGGGGACGAGGTCTACGTCGTCGGCGCCGCCAACTCGGCCGGCCAGGCGGTGCTCAACCTCGCCCGCCACGCCAGGCGCGTCACCCTCGTCGTCCGCGGCGAGTCGCTCGAGGCGAGCATGTCGCAGTACCTCGTCACGCGGATCCGCGCCGACGAGCGCATCCGCGTCCTCTGTCGCACCGAGGTCGTCGGCGCGGACGGTGACGGCCACCTCGAGCGGCTGACCCTCTCGGACCGGCACACCGGCGCCACGACGGAGGTCGAGGCGGCCTGGCTGTTCGTCTACATCGGCGCGTCGCCGCGAACCGACTGGCTCGGCGCCGACGTCGCCCGCGACGAGCACGGCTTCGTCGTCACCGGCCACGACCTCGTCCTCGGACACCAGGCGCGCGGGTGGCCGCTGGCCCGCCCGCCGTTCGCCCTGGAGACGAGCCTGCCGGGGGTCTTCGCGGCGGGCGACGTGCGCTCGGACTCGATGAAGCGCGTCGCGTCAGCCGTCGGCGAGGGCTCGATGTCGGTTTACTTCGTCCACCGCTACCTCGCCACGATCTGACCGGCTGACGGGACCCGCGATGCTCGAGCTCTCCGACCTCCGCGCGGTGCCGCTCTTCGACGGGCTGGACGACGGCCAGCTGGTGCAGCTGCTCGACGGTGGCGCCGAGGTGCCGATCGTCCCCGGCGAGGTGGTCTGGCTCGAGGGTGACCGGGCCGACTTCTGGTGGGTCGTCGTCGACGGGACGCTCGACCTCTCGCGGCACATCGGGCGCGAGGACGTCGTCGTCGGCCGGATGGACGTGCCGGGTCGGTGGGCCGGCGGGTTCCGGGCCTGGGACGAGCACGGGGTCTACCTCGCGACGGCCCGGGGCGTCGCGCCCGGGCGGCTGCTGCGCGTCCCGGCCGAGCGCCTCCACGAGCTCGCGAACGTGTGGTTCCCCTTCGCCGCGCACCTCGTCGCCGGCCTCTACGGCACCGCGCGCTCGATCGAGGCGACGGCCCGCCAGCGCAGCGGTCTCGTGACGCTCGGGACCCTCGCGGCCGGGCTGGCCCACGAGATCAACAACCCCGCGGCTGCCGCAGCCCGGTCCTCCGCCGAGCTCGAGCACGCCTGCGACGGTCTGCTCGACGCCCTGCGCCAGATGGCGACGGCCGGTCTGACCGCGACCCAGTTCGGCGAGCTCGACGCGCTGCGCCGCGAGCTCGTGCCGCCGACGACGCTGCCCGACCCGCTCGAGACGGCCGACCGCGAGGAGGACCTGGGGGAGTGGCTCGACCGGGCCGGGGTCGAGCGGCCGTGGGAGCTCGCCGCGTCCCTCGTCTCCGCCGGCGCCGACGTCGGCTGGGTCGAGCGGGCCGCCGCGGTGGCACCGTCGCACGGGCTCGGCGCCTGTCTCGGCTGGGTCAGCCGCACCATCGACGTCTCGTCGCTCCTCGGCGAGGTGCGCGAGTCGACCCGCCGCGTGTCCGAGCTCGTCGCCGGCATCAAGTCCTACTCGCAGATGGACCGCGCCTCGCACCAGCGGGTCGACGTCCGCGAGGGGCTCGAGAGCACGTTGCTCGTCATGGGTCCCCGGCTGCGTCCCGGCATCACGGTGGTGCGTGACTGGGGCGGTGACGTGCCGCTCGTCGACGGGATGCCCGGCGAGCTCAACCAGGTCTGGACCAACCTCGTCGACAACGCCGTCGACGCCATGGACGGCGTCGGCACCCTCACCGTCACGACGCGCCTCGACGGGGAGTCCGTCGTCGTCGAGGTCGCGGACACCGGCGCGGGCATGAGCCCGGAGGTGCAGCAGCGCGCGTTCGAGGCGTTCTACACGACCAAGGACGTCGGCCGCGGGACCGGCCTCGGACTCGACATCGCCCACCGCATCGTCGTCGATCGCCACGGCGGGTCGATCGAGATCGAGTCCCGGCCGGGCGACACCCGCATGCGCGTGCGCCTCCCGATCCACGCCGCCCACGCTCCCGCGCCCTGACCAGCGGCCCGGCGGGACGGCATACGCCATCGCGTCGTCACCGAGGGCGTATGCCGTGCCGCCCGGTCAGGCGGTCACCAGCCGCGGGCGCGCCACTCGTCGAGGTGCGGCCGCTCGGCGCCGAGGGTGGAGTCGTCGCCGTGGCCGGGGTAGAACCATGTGTCGTCGTCGTAGACGTCGAAGACGCGGGTCGTGACGTCCTCGATGAGCGAGTCGAAGCTCTGACCGGGGTTCTTCGTGTTGCCGACGCCGCCGGGGAAGAGGCTGTCGCCGGTGAAGAGGTGGGTGTGCCCGCCGGGCGCGGGGTCGGCGTAGGCGAGCGCGATCGACCCCGGCGTGTGTCCCCGCAGGTGGACGACGTCGAGGGTGACGTCGCCGACGGACACGGTGTCGTCCTGGCCGACGCGCTCGGCGACCGGTACCGGCAGCGCGTCGGCGTCGTCCGCGCCGGCGATGGTGCGGGCACCCGTCGCCGCGACGACCTCGGCGAGCGCGCCGACGTGGTCGTGGTGCTGGTGCGTCGTGACGACGGCGTCGAGGCCACCGCCTCCGGTGGCCACGAGCTCGAGCAGGCGCTCGGGCTCCGCCGCGGCGTCGACGAGCAGCTGAGCCCCGGTGGCACGACACGTCAGCAGGTAGGCGTTGTTGCCGAAGCCGCCGACCTCGAGCTTGCGGATCGTCAGGTCGGGCAGCTCGCGGACGCCGGCCGGACCGCCCGCGGTGACGTGACCGGAGTAGGTGTCGTCGGGCGTGTGCGTCATCGTCAGCCTCCGAAGGGCAGGGTCGGGACGGGACCGTCGAAGGTCACGCCGTCGGTGCGTCCGCGGGCGAGCCACAGCAGCACGTCGGCGGCCGACCCGGTGACCCGCGTGGCACCGCCACCGACGACGTGCTCGTCGCCCTCGGCCGTCACGACGTGCAGCGACGGCGGAGCGTCGTCGTGGGCGAGGCGGTTGGCGGCGTCGCGCAGGAAGAGCGACACGACCTCGGGCGGGGCGCTCGCGAACGTGTAGCCGGCGTCGAGGTCGACGTGGTGGTAGACGACCTCGCGCAGTCGCATGAACGGCACCATCCCGACCGGGATCGGGAAGCCTCCCGGGGTGCGCTCGACGCGGACGTCGGCGTGCTCGGGGCGCAGGGCCTCGAGCCGCTCGGCGAGTCGGGCCGCCGTGTCGCGGATGTCGGTCGCGTGGTCGTGCGCCGACCGACGGGCGCCGCGCTCGATGTCGGCGTCACGCGACTCGACGTCGTCGTACATCGTGTCGGCGGTGCGGGTAAGCGCGACGTCGCACACGCGCGCGAGCGCGTCGGCGTTGCGGGCGAGGTGCGCGAGGACGTGGCCGCGCGACCAGCCGGCGCAGAGCGACGGGGCGAGCACCGCGTCGTTGCGGAAGCAGGCCGCCGTCGAGGCGACCCGGTCGGTCTCGGCCGCGACGAGCGCGGGTGTCACGTCGGCGTGCCTCATGCCGTGGCCCTCCCGGGTTGCTTCTCCGTCTCGGTGTCGGACGCCACGCCCGAGGCCTTGGCGAGGGCCAGGGCGGCGCCGACGAGCGTCAGGTGCGAGAACGCCTGCGGGAAGTTGCCCACCATGCGCTTCGCGATCGGGTCGTACTCCTCCGAGAGGAGTCCGACGTCGTTGGTCAGGCCCACGAGCCGGTCCATCAGCTCGGTGGCCTCCGTCGTCATACCCGCCTTCGCGTAGGCGGTCACGAGCCAGAAGGAGCACGCCAGGAAGGGGTGCTCGTCGCCCGCGAGACCGTCGACACCCGTGTCGGTGCGGTATCGCATGACGAGTCCCTCGCGCAGCAGGTCGGACTCGACGGCGGCGATGGTGCCGAGCATCCGCGGGTCGCCGCCGTCGACGAAGCCGATCGACGAGAGCGTGAGCAGCGAGGCGTCGACCTCGGTGGTGTCGTAGTGCTGGACGAAGGTGTTGCGCCCGGGGTCGAAGCCCTTCGTCATGACCTCCTCACGCACCTGGTCGCGCAGCTCGCGCCAGTGCTCGACGGGGCCCTCGACGCCGTGCTGCTCGACGGCGCGGATCGCACGGTCGAAGGCGGCCCACACCATGACGCGCGAGTGGGTGAAGTGCCGCAGCGGGCCCCGGATCTCCCACAGGCCGTTGTCGGCCTCCTCCCAGTGCTGGGCCAGGTGGTTGACGAGCGCCCGCTGCAGGTGCCAGGAGTCGTCGTTCTCCTCGAGGCCCTTCGACCGCGCGTGGTCGAGCGAGATCATCACCTCGCCGAGCACGTCGGTCTGGCGCTGCTCGACCGCCGCGTTGCCGACGCGGACGGGGCGGGACCCGGCATACCCGGGCAGGTGCTCGAGCACCCGCTCGGGCAGGTCACGGCCGCCGTCGACGCGGTACATGATCTGCATGTCCTCGGGGTCACCGGCGACGGCGCGCAGCAGCCACGCCCGCCACAGCTCGGTCTCCTCGACGTAGCCGCAGCCGAGGAGGGCCTCGAGCGTCAGGGCGGCGTCGCGCAGCCAGCAGAAGCGGTAGTCCCAGTTGCGCTCGCCACCGAACTCCTCCGGCAGCGACGTCGTGGCGGCGGCGACG
The DNA here is from genome assembly GCF_000383675.1 of Terracoccus sp. 273MFTsu3.1. GTDB lineage: Bacteria > Actinomycetota > Actinomycetes > Actinomycetales > Dermatophilaceae > Terrabacter. The sequence continues at coordinate 179,689 of NZ_KB911823.1, forward strand.
ATCCCGCCGGTCGACTGGTGGGTCAGGCCGCGCAGCACGAGCAGCGAACGCGTCACCGCCTCCTGGTAGGGGCCGACGTAGTCGCTGCGGGACGCGTACTCCTCGCTCAGCGCGATCGTCTCGTCGATGCGGGCGCGCACCCGCAGCGGTGGCGGGATCTCCTCGTGGCTGCGGAACCACGTCGTCGAGAAGGTGAAGGTCTGGCCGGCGACGACGTCGAACTCGTCGACGTGGTGGCCGTCCTGGGCGTGGGGGAGCCGCGCGCCGCGCAGGACGAGCATGTCGGGCCCGGCGATGGCCGTGATGATCTCGTCGGTGTGGTCCTCGCGGTCCTCGGTGTGGCGCATCACCCACGGGCGGGTGCGGCCGTAGTTGAAGCGCACCGTCCACTCGTGGACCATCCGGACCGTGCCCTCGACGCCCTCGATGCGGCGCAGGAGGTCGGAGCGGCCGTCGCCGAGCGGCATGACGTCGGTGACGCGGACCCGGCCGGTGGGAGTCTCGTGGATCGTCTCGAGCACGAACGAGTTGCCGACGTAGCGGCGGGTCGTGACGGCGTCCGGGTCGACCGGGGTGATGAGCCAGCGGCCGTGGTCCGGCGTGCCGAGCAGCGCCGAGAAGCAGGCGCGCGAGTCGAAACGGGGGAGGCACAGCCAGTCGACGGAGCCCTTGCGGCTCACGAGGGCGGCGGTGCCGAGGTCGCCGAGCACGGCGTAGTCCTCGATCGGGGTGGGCACGGGCTCACTCATGACTGCGAGTATGCCGTCCTGGTGGGTCGGGCGCTCCCGTCGCCGGGGTGCGTGGCCGGGTGGGTACGTCCCGTGACATGTCCAGCCTTGAGCCGCCGATGGGGGGACTGTCGGTCACCCCACCTAGCATGTTGCGCGTGACTGCTACGCCCACCGGCAACGCCCATTCCCTCGTCGTCCGCGGCGCGCGCGAGCACAACCTGCGCGACGTGTCCGTCGACCTCCCACGCGACAGCCTCATCGTCTTCACCGGGCTCTCGGGGTCGGGCAAGTCGAGCCTCGCGTTCGACACGATCTTCGCGGAGGGGCAGCGTCGCTACGTCGAGTCGCTGTCGGCGTACGCCCGGCAGTTCCTCGGGCAGATGGACAAGCCCGACGTCGACTTCATCGAGGGACTCTCGCCCGCGGTCTCCATCGACCAGAAGTCGACCAACCGCAACCCCCGCTCGACCGTCGGCACCATCACCGAGGTCTACGACTACCTCCGCCTGCTCTTCGCCCGCGCGGGCCGGCCGCACTGCCCCGTCTGCGGTGAGCCCGTCACCCGGCAGTCGCCGCAGCAGATCGTCGACCAGCTCCTGACCCTCGAGGACCGCACCCGCTTCCAGGTGCTGGCACCCGTCGTCCAGGGCCGCAAGGGCGAGTTCGTCGACCTCTTCGCCGAGCTGCAGACGAAGGGCTTCTCGCGCGCCCGCGTCGACGGCGAGGTCGTCTCCCTCGCCGAGCCGCCCGCGCTCGAGAAGCAGAAGAAGCACACGATCGAGGTCGTCGTCGACCGTCTCGTCGCCAAGGGCGACGACGCCGGCTCCAAGCGTCGCCTCACCGACTCCGTCGAGACGGCCCTCGGCCTCGCCGGCGGCGTCGTCATCATCGACTTCGTCGACCGCGACGCCAAGGACAAGGACCGCGAGCGCCGCTTCTCGGAGAAGATGGCCTGCCCCAACAACCACCCGCTCGGCATGGACGAGATCCAGCCGCGCTCGTTCTCGTTCAACTCGCCCTTCGGCGCCTGCACCGAGTGCACCGGCATCGGCACCGAGCTCGAGGTCGACCCCGAGCTCGTCGTGCCCGACGACGACCTGTCCCTCGCCGAGGGCGCCATCGCCCCCTGGGCGCAGGGGTCGGGCTCGGCCGAGTACTTCCAGCGCGTCATGGGCGCGCTCGCCGAGGACATGAAGTTCTCGATGGACGCGCCGTTCCGGGCACTGCCGGCCCGCGCCAAGGAGGCGCTGCTGCACGGCCAGAACTACAAGGTCCACGTCAAGTACAAGAACCGCTACGGTCGCGACCGCTCCTACACGACCGGCTTCGAGGGTGTCGTGCCCTTCATCAAGCGCCGCCACTCCGAGACCGACTCCGAGTGGAGCCGCGACCGCTACGAGGGCTTCATGCGCGAGGTCCCGTGCCCGGTCTGCAAGGGCGCCCGCCTCAAGCCCGAGTCCCTGGCGGTGCTCGTCGGTGGCAAGAACATCTCCGAGGTCTGCGGGCTCGCCATCAACGAGGCCGCCGGCTTCCTCGACACCGTCGACTTCACGGCGCGCGAGAAGCAGATCGCCGAGCGCGTCATCAAGGAGATCGACGCGCGGCTCGGCTTCCTGCTCGACGTCGGCCTGGACTACCTCTCGCTCGACCGCCCCGCCGGCACCCTGTCCGGTGGCGAGGCCCAGCGCATCCGGCTCGCGACCCAGATCGGCTCCGGCCTCGTCGGCGTGCTCTACGTCCTCGACGAGCCCTCGATCGGCCTGCACCAGCGCGACAACCACCGCCTCATCGAGACGCTGACGCGGCTGCGCGACCTCGGCAACACCCTCATCGTCGTCGAGCACGACGAGGACACCATCGCGACGGCCGACTGGGTCGTCGACATCGGCCCGGGTGCCGGTGAGCACGGCGGCCACGTCGTGCACTCAGGCACCGTCAAGGGACTGCTCGAGCACCCCGACTCGCTGACCGGCATGTACCTCTCGGGCCGTCGCGAGATCCCGTCGCCCGACGTGCGCCGCGGCCACGACGGTCGCCAGATCACCGTCAACGGCGCCCGCGAGAACAACCTCCAGAACGTCTCGGTGAACTTCCCGCTCGGCAACCTCGTGGCCGTCACCGGCGTGTCGGGCTCGGGCAAGTCGACGCTCGTCAACGACATCCTCTACAACGTCCTCGCCAACAAGCTCAACGGTGCGCGTCACGTGCCCGGCCGGCACAAGTCCGTCACGGGTCTCGACCACCTCGACAAGGTCGTGCACGTCGACCAGAGCCCGATCGGGCGCACCCCCCGGTCGAACCCCGCGACCTACACCGGCGTCTTCGACAACATGCGCAAGCTCTTTGCCGAGACGACGGAGGCCAAGGTGCGCGGCTACCAGCCGGGCCGGTTCTCCTTCAACGTCAAGGGCGGCCGCTGTGACGCGTGCTCCGGCGACGGCACGATCAAGATCGAGATGAACTTCCTGCCCGACGTCTACGTCCCGTGCGAGGTGTGCCACGGGGCCCGGTACAACCGGGAGACGCTGGAGGTGCACTTCAAGGGCAAGACGATCGCGGACGTGCTCGACATGCCGATCGAGGAGGCCGCCACGTTCTTCGAGGCGGTCCCCGCGATCGCGCGTCACCTCAAGACCCTCAACGACGTCGGCCTGGGCTACGTGCGCCTCGGCCAGCCGGCGCCGACCCTCTCCGGTGGTGAGGCCCAGCGCGTCAAGCTCGCCAGCGAGCTGCAGAAGCGATCCACCGGACGCACCATCTACGTCCTCGACGAGCCGACCACGGGCCTGCACTTCGAGGACATCCGCAAGCTCCTCGACGTGCTCCAGGGCCTCGTCGACAAGGGCAACACCGTCATCGTCATCGAGCACAACCTCGACGTCATCAAGAACGCCGACTGGATCATCGACATGGGGCCCGAGGGCGGCTCCGGCGGTGGCACGGTCATCGCGGAGGGCACGCCCGAGGACGTCGCCGAGGTGGCCGCCAGCCACACCGGACGGTTCCTCAAGCCGATCCTCGAGCGGACGGCCCGCACGACGAGCCGCGTCCCGGCACGCACCCGGGCGAAGAAGGCCACGGCCTCTGCGGATGCTGCGGGCTCGGCTGGCTCACAGCGGACTGACGGCGCGGGCACATCGACGCCGCGCACCGTGAAGGCGAAGACGACGACGAAGACGGCGAAGACAGCCACGGCACCGAAGGCGAGCGGTCGCGCACGAGGAGGTGCCACCACCGCCGCTGCGAAGAAGACCACGTCGAGCACCACCGTGAGCAAGACGAGGTCGACCACGACCCGGAAGAGGAACGCATGACCGAGCGCACGCACTCCAGCACCACCGAGCCGACCAGCAGCACGAGCACCTCCGACACCCCGCCCACCACCCCGTCCGCCCTCCCGTCCACCGGCCCCGCCGAGCCGGGCCTCGGCGACCGCATCTCCGTGCTCACCGACCGCCGCGGCGTCCTCCGGGTCGCCGGGGTCGTCGTCGGGGCCGGGGCGCTGGCCGCCTGCAGCAGCCCGCCCGTCCCGACGGCTCCGGCCGACCCGTCGTCGAGCGGCGCTGCGGTGACTCCGTCCTCCGGGGCGGCCGCCGCCGGCGGCACGCCGACGTCCGAGATCCCCGTCGGCGGCGGCAAGATCTTCGCCGACACCAAGACCGTCGTCACCCAGCCGGCGGCCGGCACGTTCAAGGCGTTCGACGCCGTGTGCCCCCACCAGGGCTGCACCGTCAGCTCCGTCGAGGGCGGCCAGATCATCTGTCCCTGCCACCAGAGCCACTTCGACGCCACGACCGGTGACCGCGTGTCCGGCCCGGCACCCACCGGCCTGACCGCCAAGACCATCACCGTCACCGGCGACACGTTCACCGTCAGCTGAGCGTCACCCGCGGTCGTATGCCGCCCGGTCGGCGCCCCCACGGCGCCCGGCCGGGCGTCGTGCGTCCCGGCCCGCCACGCCCCCGGGCGCGGTCGCGGACCGGCCGACACGGCATACGCCAGGACGCCCTGCGGCGGCGTCGGTGGGCCGACATAGGGTGGGAACGTGGCGGACCCGACGACCTACCGACCCAAGCCGGGGGAGATCCCGACCGACCCGGGCGTCTACCGATTCCGCGACGCGCACGGCCGGGTCATCTACGTCGGCAAGGCCAAGTCGCTGCGCCCGCGGCTCTCGTCCTACTTCCAGGACATCACGGCCCTCCACCCGCGCACCGCGACGATGGTCACGACGGCGAGCTCGGTCGAGTGGACCGTCGTGCGCACCGAGGTCGAGGCCCTGCAGCTCGAGTACTCCTGGATCAAGGAGTTCGACCCGCGCTTCAACGTCAAGTACCGCGACGACAAGTCCTACCCCTTCCTCGCCGTGACGATGGGCGAGGAGTTCCCGCGGGCCCAGGTCATGCGCGGCGCCAAGCGCAAGGGCACCCGCTACTTCGGGCCCTACGGCCATGCCTGGGCGATCCGCGAGACCCTCGACCTGCTGCTGCGGGTCTTCCCCGTGCGCACGTGCTCGTCCGGCGTGTTCAAGCGCGCGACGGCGAGCGGCCGACCGTGCCTGCTCGGCTACATCGACAAGTGCTCCGCCCCGTGCGTCGGCCGCGTCACCCCCGAGGAGCACCGGGCCATCGCCGAGGACTTCTGCGACTTCATGGCCGGCAACACGACGCGCTTCGCCAAGCGCCTCGAGACGCGGATGAAGGAGGCGGCCGCCGAGCTCGACTTCGAGCAGGCCGCCCGGCTGCGCGACGACATCGGGGCCCTGACCAAGGCGCTCGAGAAGCAGGCCGTCGTCCTCGGTGACGCCACCGACGCCGACGTCTTCGCCCTCGCCGACGACGACCTGGAGGCCGCGGTCCAGGTCTTCCACGTCCGCGGTGGTCGCATCCGCGGCCAGCGGGGCTGGGTCGTCGAGAAGGAGAGCGAGGACATCCCGACCCTCGTCGAGCACCTGCTGCTGCAGGTCTACGGCGACGCCGAGCGCGACGCGATCCCGCGCGAGGTGCTCGTGCCGAGCCTGCCGGCCGACCCCGAGGCCGTCACCGAGTGGCTGTCGTCGGTGCGCGGCTCCGCGGTCAGCGTCCGCGTGCCGCAACGCGGCGACAAGCGCACCCTGAGCGAGACGGTCCGGCGCAACGCCGAGCAGTCGCTGGCCCGGCACAAGGTGGCCCGCGCGGGCGACCTGACGCTGCGCAGCAAGGCGCTGCAGGAGCTGCAGGACTACCTCGGCCTCGACGACGCGCCGCTGCGCATCGAGTGCTACGACGTCAGCCACGTCCAGGGCACCAACGTCGTCGCGTCGATGGTCGTCTTCGAGGACGGCCTCGCCCGCAAGAGCGAGTACCGCCGGTTCATCGTCCGGGGCGCGGCCACCGAGGACGGCGAGCCGGTCACCGTCGACGACACCGCCGCGATGCGCGAGGTGCTGACCCGCCGGTTCCGGCGCTACCTCGAGGACGCCGAGGGAGCCGGTGACCTCGACCTCTCGACCGGGGTCGTCGGCGGCGCGATCGACGGTGCGACCGACCGGGGGACCGACGGCGCGGCCGGTCCCGACGCGGCGGGACCGTCGGACGACGACGAGCCGTCCGCCTCCGGCCCGATCGACCCCGAGACCGGACGGCCCCGACGGTTCGCCTACCCGCCCAGCCTCGTCGTCGTGGACGGCGGCCTGCCGCAGGTCAACGCCGCCCAGGCCGTGCTCGACGAGCTCGGCATCGAGGAGGTCGCGCTCGTCGGGCTCGCCAAGCGGCTCGAGGAGGTGTGGGTCCCGCGCGACGACCACCCGGTCATCCTGCCCCGCACGAGCGAAGGGCTCTACCTGCTCCAGCGGCTGCGCGACGAGGCCCACCGCTTCGCGATCACCTTCCACCGGCAGCGGCGGTCGAAGGCGATGACGACCTCCCAGCTCGACGGCATACCCGGGCTCGGCGCGAGCCGTCAGAAGGCGCTGCTGCGCCACTTCGGTTCGGTCAAACGCCTTCGCGCGGCGGACACAACGGACATCATGGCCGTACCCGGCTTCGGCCGGTCGCTTGCGTCGGCCGTCGTCAACCACTTGGCTGAGGGAGCACCCCAGGAGCCAGCCGTGAACCTCACGACGGGAGAAGTGCTCGAATGACCGCCGACACCAGGCGCACACCGCAGACGCCCTTGGCCGATGCTCCGATCGTCATCGTCACCGGGATGAGCGGGGCCGGACGCAGCACCACCGCCAACGTCCTCGAGGACCTCGGCTGGCTCGTCGTCGACAACCTGCCGCCGCAGCTGCTCACGCACCTCGCCGAGCTGCGCGACCAGGCCCGCGCCCAGCACCCCGAGGCTCACCTCCAGCAGGTCGCCGTCGTCGTCGACGTGCGCTCGCGCGGCTGGTTCGCCCAGCTCGAGGGTGCCATCGGTGCGGCCCGCGAGCGCGGCGAGCGTCCCAGCCTCGTCTTCCTCGACGCCACGGACGAGGCGCTCGTGCGCCGCTTCGAGAGCGTGCGCCGACCGCACCCGCTCCAGGGTGAGGGCCGGCTCCTCGACGGCATCCAGCGCGAGCGCGAGCTGCTGCTCGACCTGCGCTCGTCGGCCGACGTCGTCATCGACAGCTCGGGCCTCAACGTCCACCAGCTGAGTGCCAAGCTCTCCTCGCTCTTCGCGGGCGACCGGCGCGTCCAGCTGCGGATCGCCGTCATGTCGTTCGGCTTCAAGTACGGCCTGCCGCTCGACGCCGACGTCGTCTTCGACATGCGCTTCCTGCCCAACCCCTACTGGGTGCCCGAGCTGCGGGCGCTGACCGGGCGCGACACTCCCGTCAGCGAGTTCGTCATGAAGCAGGAGGGCGCCGACGAGTTCCTCGACCGCGCCGGCGACCTGCTCGACACGATGATCGACGGCTACGTCCGCGAGGGTCGCCGCTACGTCACCGTGGCCGTCGGCTGCACCGGCGGCAAGCACCGGTCCGTCGCGATCGCGGAGGCGCTGAGCGAGCGGCTCGGCGGCCGCGACCGTGTCGACACGTTCGTCGTCCACCGCGACCTGGGTCGGGAGTGACCGGGACGACCGCGGTGACGACCCAGCGACTACCCCTCGGCTCCTCGCACCACCGGCGCATCGTCGCGCTCGGCGGAGGTCACGGCCTGGCCGCGGCGCTGACCGCGCTCCGGCTGCTCACCGACAACGTCACCGCCGTCGTCACGGTCGCCGATGACGGCGGGTCGAGCGGGCGGCTGCGCGAGGAGTTCGACGTGCTGCCCCCGGGCGACCTGCGGATGGCGCTCTCGGCGCTGTGCGACGACAGCGACTGGGGCCACACCTGGCGCGACGTGCTCCAGCACCGCTTCGCCGGCACGGGGGACCTCAGGGGCCACGCCCTCGGCAACCTCATGATCGTCTCGATCTGGGAGCTGCTCGGCGACACCGTGCAGGGCCTCGACCTCGTGGGGCGCCTGCTCGGCGCTCGGGGCCGGGTGCTGCCGATGGCGGCCGAGCCGCTCGAGATCGTGGCCGAGATCCGCGGCCACGACCCCGCCCGCCCCGATGCCACGGTCGACGTGCGCGGGCAGCACCGCGTCGCGTCGTCACCGGGCATCGTGTCGTCCATCGGCATCGTGCCGACGTGCCCGGAGCCCTGCCACGAGGCGCTGTCCGCCGTCCGCGACGCCGACTGGGTCATGCTCGGACCCGGGTCGTGGTTCACGTCCGTCATGCCGCACCTGCTCGTCCCCGACCTCGTCGACGCGCTCGTCTCGACGCCGGCCAAGCGACTGCTCAACCTCAACCTCGAGGTGCACAAGGGCGAGACCCGCGACTTCCGGGCCGAGGACCACCTCGCGTCCTTCGCCGCCAACGCGCCGGACCTCCGGCTCGACGTCGTGCTCGCCGACCCGAGCGTCGTCCCCGACGGTGCGTCCCTGCGGGCGGCAGCCGCCGAGCTCGGGGCCGAGCTCGTCGTTGCGCCAGTGGCGGCGCGTGGCGAGCCCGGGGTCCACGACCCGCTGCGGCTCGCGGCGGCGCTGCGCGACGTCATCTCCTGAGCCCGTCGCGCCGCCGCTCGCCGTGCCGGCCGGGGCTCCGGCGCGAGGGTGCTTGATCAGGGTGGCAGGATGTCGCCCATGGCCATGACAGCAAAGGTGAAGGACGAGCTCTCACGCCTCGAGGTGACCAAACCCTGCTGCCGCAAGGCCGAGGTCTCGACGATGCTCCGCTTTGCCGGCGGGCTGCACATCATCGGGGGACAGATCGTCGTCGAGGCCGAGCTCGACACCGCGAACGCCGCCCGCCGCCTGCGCCGCAACATCGCCGAGGTCTACGGGCACAAGAGCGACGTGCTCGTCCTCGCCGCGGGTGGTCTGCGTCGTGGCTCCCGCTACGTCGTCCGGGTCGTCGAGGAGGGCGCCACGCTCGCCCGGCAGACCGGGCTCATCGACACGCGTGGACGTCCCGTCCGCGGCCTGCCGCCCAAGGTGGTCAGCGCCGCGACGTGCGACTCCGAGGCTGCCTGGCGGGGCGCGTTCCTCGCGCACGGCTCGCTCACCGAGCCCGGGCGCTCGTCGGCGCTCGAGGTGACGTGCCCCGGGCCCGAGGCCGCTCTCGCCCTCGTCGGTGCCGCACGTCGCCTCGGCATCCAGGCCAAGGCCCGCGAGGTCCGCGGCGTCGACCGGGTCGTCATCCGCGACGGCGACGCCATCGGCGCGATGCTGACGCGTCTCGGGGCCCACGACGCCGTCATGGCCTGGGAGGAGCGGCGGATGCGCCGCGAGGTGCGGGCCACGGCCAACCGTCTGGCCAACTTCGACGACGCCAACCTGCGCCGCTCCGCGCGGGCCGCCGTCGCCGCCGGGGCCCGGGTCGAGCGCGCCATGGAGCTGCTCGGCGAGGAGATCCCCGACCACCTGCGTGAGGCCGGTGTGCTCCGCCTCGAGCACAAGCAGGCCAGCCTCGAGGAGCTCGGCCAGCTGGCCAAGCCCCCGATGACCAAGGACGCCGTGGCCGGTCGCATCCGTCGCCTGCTCGCCATGGCCGACAAGCGGGCCGAGGAGCTCGGGGTCGCCGGCACCGACGCCAACCTCACGGCCGACATGCTCGAGAGCTGAACCGGAGCCGCCCGACCCGTCGCCCGGGTGCCTGCCCGGCGGTGCTGCGCGTGCTGAGCGCGTGCTCACCAAGCCCTGAGACTGCCGCTTCGGCGTCGGAGGCGACGCACTAGGGTGTGGTGTGATCGAGGTCGCAACGGGGCGGCCCAAGGTCTGGCATTTTCGTCCGACACACAGTCTCACCGAAGAGGTGCACAGCAGTGACCGTTCGCGTTGGTATCAACGGCTTTGGCCGCATCGGCCGCAACTTCTTCCGCGCCATCGTGGCGTCCGGAGCCGACATCGAGGTCGTGGCCACCAACGACCTCATGGACAACAAGACCCTCGCCCACCTGCTCAAGTACGACTCGATCCTGGGCCGTTTCCCCGGTGAGGTCACCTACGACGACACGTCGATCATCGTCGACGGCAAGGCTATCCGGGTCTTCGAGGAGCGCGACCCCGCCAACATCGACTGGGCCGGGGTCGGCGCCGACATCATCGTCGAGTCCACCGGCTTCTTCACCGACGCCCAGAAGGCCAAGGCCCACATCGACGGTGGTGCCAAGAAGGTCATCATCTCGGCCCCGGCCAAGAACGAGGACATCACGATCGTGATGGGCGTCAACGACGACCTCTACGACCCCGCCGCGCACACGGTGATCTCCAACGCCTCGTGCACGACGAACTGCCTCGCGCCGATGGCCAAGGCACTCAACGACGAGTTCGGCATCGTCAAGGGCCTCATGACGACCATCCACGCCTACACGCAGGACCAGAACCTCCAGGACGCCCCGCACAAGGACCTCCGTCGGGCCCGCGCCGCCGCCCTCAACATCGTCCCCACCACGACCGGCGCCGCCAAGGCCGTCGCCCTCGTGCTGCCCGAGCTCAAGGGCAAGCTCGACGGCTACGCGCTCCGCGTGCCCGTGCCGACCGGCTCGGCCACCGACCTGACCTTCGAGGCCGGTCGCGAGACGACCGTCGAAGAGGTCAACGCCGCCGTCAAGGCGGCCGCCGAGGGCCCGATGAAGGGCTACCTCGTCTACACCGAGGACGAGATCGTCTCCAAGGACATCGAGACCGACCCCGCCTCGTGCATCTTCGACGCCGGCCTCACCAAGGTCATCGGCAACCAGGTCAAGGTCGTCGGCTGGTACGACAACGAGTGGGGCTACTCCAACCGCCTCGTCGACCTCGTCGCGCTCGTCGGCTCGTCGCTCTGAGCCACTCGGCCACCGCCCTCGGTGCTCTCGTGAGCACCCCGGGCGGTGGCCGCACCCTTGTCACCCGTGTCCGCCCCATTCCCCAACTGACGAAGAGGCATCCCGCGTGAAGACCACCAGCGACCTCGGGGACCTGCGCGGCAAGCGCGTCCTCGTCCGGTCCGACCTCAACGTGCCGCTCGACGGCTCGACGATCACCGACGACGGCCGCATCCGCGCCTCGGCCCCGACGATCAAGGGCCTGGCCGACGCCGGGGCCCGCGTCATCGTCTGCGCCCACCTCGGACGCCCCAAGGGCGCGCCCGAGGCCAGGTACTCCCTCGCCCCCGTCGCGAAGCGGCTCAGCGAGGTGCTCGGCACCGACGTCGTCTTCGCCGACGACACCGTCGGTGACGACGCCAGGGCCAAGGCCGCAGCGCTCGAGGACGGCCAGGTGCTGCTCCTCGAGAACCTCCGCTTCAACGCGGGCGAGACCGCCAAGACCGACGACGAGCGTGCCGGCTTCGCGGGCGAGCTCGCCTCTCTCGCAGACGTCTTCGTCTCCGACGGCTTCGGGGTCGTGCACCGCAAGCAGGCCTCCGTCTACGACGTCGCGCGTCTCCTGCCGCACGCCACGGGCGACCTCGTCTCCACCGAGGTCGACGTCCTGCGCCGCCTGACGAAGGACCCCGAGCGTCCCTATGCCGTCGTCCTCGGTGGCGCGAAGGTGTCCGACAAGCTCGGTGTCATCGGCAACCTCCTCGGCACGGCGGACCGCCTCCTCATCGGTGGCGGCATGGTCTTCACCTTCCTCGCCGCGCAGGGCCACGAGGTCGGCAAGAGCCTGCTCGAGTCCGACCAGATCGACACGGTCAAGGGCTACCTCGAGCGGGCCGAGAAGGAGGGCGTGGAGATCGTGCTCCCGGTCGACGTCGTCGCCGCCGACGCGTTCAGCGCCGACGCGGCGCACGAGGTCGTCTCGGCCGACGCCATCCCGGCCGACCGGATGGGCCTCGACATCGGGCCCGCGTCCAGCGCGCTCTTCGCCGAGAAGCTCGCCGACTGCCGCACGGTCTTCTGGAACGGCCCGATGGGTGCCTTCGAGATGGAGCCCTACGCCGCCGGCACCAAGGCGCTGGCCCAGGCGCTCGTCGAGATCACCGCCCAGGGCGCGCTCACCGTCGTCGGCGGCGGGGACTCCGCTGCGGCGGTGCGCCAGCTCGGCTTCGCCGACTCCGACTTCGGGCACATCTCCACCGGTGGCGGTGCCAGTCTCGAGTACCTCGAGGGCAAGGAGCTGCCCGGACTCACCGTGCTCGAGGAGGGCGACGCCTGATGGCCAAGGACACCAAGCAGGTCGGGCGCGTCCCGCTCATGGCCGGCAACTGGAAGATGAACCTCGACCACCTCCAGGCGACGCACCTCGTGCAGAAGCTCGACTGGACGCTGCGCGACGCGAAGCACGACCACGCGGCCGTCGAGGTCGCCGTGCTGCCGCCCTTCACCGACCTGCGCTCGGTCCAGACGCTCGTCGAGGGCGACAAGCTCGACCTCAGGTACGGCGCGCAGGACCTGTCGCCGCACACGTCGGGTGCCTACACCGGTGACATCTCGGGCGCCTTCCTCGCCAAGCTCGGCTGCACGTACGTCGCCGTCGGGCACAGCGAGCGGCGCGAGGGCCACGGCGAGACCGACGCCGTCGTCAACGCCAAGGTCAAGGCGGCCTACGCCCACGGCCTGACGCCGATCCTCTGCTGCGGCGAGGCGCTCGACGTGCGCAAGGAGGGCCGCCAGGTCGAGCACGTCGTCGCCCAGCTGCGCGAGAACCTCGACGGGGTGACCAAGGAGCAGGCGGCGTCGGTCGTCATCGCCTACGAGCCGATCTGGGCCATCGGCACCGGTGAGGTCGCCACGCCCGACGATGCGCAGGAGGTCTGCGCGGCCATCCGCACGCTGCTCGCCGAGCTCTACAGCGGCGATGTCGCCGACGGCGTACGCGTCCTCTACGGCGGCAGCGTCAAGTCGGGCAACGTCGCGGCGATCATGGCCCAGGAGGACGTCGACGGCGCCCTCGTCGGCGGTGCGTCGATCGACCCGACGGAGTTCGCGTCGATCTGTCGCTACCGCGACCACGTCGGCACGTCCTGATACGTTCCAGTCGGCCGGACGCGTCCCCACGGGGCCGTTCGGCCGATGGGCCCTCGGGCAGGTATCCTTGCCCGAGCCCCGGAACAACGCGGGGGAGTGGCCGTCCGGCCCGACGACCCCCGAGATCCCGACGATTTGGAGTGACCACGTGGATGCGGTTCGCATCGTGCTTCAGGTCCTGCTGGTGCTGTCCAGCATGGTCCTGACCCTCTTCATCCTGCTGCACAAGGGCAAGGGTGGCGGCCTGTCCGACATGTTCGGCGGGGGCATGTCCACGTCGCTCGGTGGCTCATCGGTCGCCGAGCGCAACCTCGACCGCTTCACGGTGGCCGTGGCGCTCGTGTGGGCGACGGCGATCATCGGTCTGGGCCTCCTGGCCCGTTTCGCGAGCTGAGAGAAGGAACAGATGGCCAGCGGTAACGCCATTCGTGGAAGCAGGGTCGGCGCCGGCCCGATGGGCGAGGCGGAGCGCGGCGACGCCGCCCCTCGCGTCCACATCTCCTACTGGTGCTCCAACGGGCACGAGACGCGTCCGAGCTTCGCCGAGGAGCCCGGCATGGTCCTGCCCGAGACGTGGGACTGCCCGCGCTGCGGGTTCCCGGCCGGCCAGGACAAGGACAACCCGCCGGCCCCGCCGAAGGTCGAGCCCTACAAGACACACCTCGCCTATGTGAAGGAGCGTCGCAGCGACGCCGACGGCGCCGCGATCCTCGACGAGGCCCTCAGCACGCTGCGCGAGCGCGGCCTCATCCAGTGACCTCACCGGTCACCCTCGGGTGACTCTGACGACGCAGGGCCCGGGAGATCCTCCCGGGCCCTGCGTCGTGTCGTATGCCGTCCGGTGCCGCGAGGGTCGCCCGCGTCGGTCAGTCGAGGGCCGAGGCCGCGTCCGCATCGACGAGCCAGACGGTCGCGTCGGTGCCCGCCGGTCCGGCCGCGGGGACGTCCCAGCGGTCCGTGCCGGGGACGAGCGCAGCCTTGACCGCCTCCGCCTTGTCGGCTCCGGACACGAGGAACCACACCTCGTGGGAGCGCTCGAAGCACTCGAAGGTGAGGCTCACCCGGTCCGGTGGGGGCTTCGGCGAGTCGTGCACGGCGACCGCGATGGCGTCGGTCACCCGCTGGGCCTGGTGGTGCGGGAAGAGCGAGGCGACGTGACCGTCCGGGCCGACGCCGAAGAGCACGACGTCCCACGCCTTCTGGCCGTGCTCGCGGATCGTGCGGGCGTAGGCCTCGGCGCTGGCCTCGGCGCTGTCCGAGGCGTCGGGACCGGCCACCCGGTGCACCTTCGCGGGGTCGAGACCCAGCGCGCTGAGACCCGCCTCGTCGTTCTGGGTGTCGTTGCGGTCGGGGTCACCCGCGGGCAGGTAGCGCTCGTCGCCCCACCACACCCGCACCCGTGACCAGTCGACGGCCGAGCGGCCCGGCGTCGTCAGGACGGAGGCGATGATCGCCGATCCCATGGACCCGCCGGTGAGAGCCACCTGGGCCTCGGGGTTGCGGGTCTGGGCGTCGATGACGGCGGTGACGAACCGGGCTGCGGCGGCGTCGGCCAGCGACTGCTTGTCCGGGTGTACGACGACGCGCGGCTCGGCGGTCACGAGGTCGCCGTCCCGCTCGCCGCCTTCGTGGCCGTGGTGGCCTTGCGGGCCGTCGCCTTGCGCGTGCCCGCCGTCGTGCGCGACGCGGTCTTCGTCGTGCTCTTGGCCGCGGCGCCCGTCTTCGACGCACTCTTCGTCGCTGCCCCCCGGGTGGCCGACGTCGCGGCCGCCTTCGTCGTCGCCCGCTTGGCGGTGGCTCCCTTGGCGGTGGCTCGCTTCGCAGTGGCTCGCTTCGCAGTGGCCCGCTTGGCGGTGGTCCGCTCGGGCGTGGCCGCCGTCGTGGCCGGGGTCGACGACTCGGTCCCGGACGCCTTCTTCCGGTTCTTCGCCGCCTGCTTCTCGCGCGGCGTCCGCTTGCCCGCGAGCTTGCGGACCGTGGCCGCGTGCACGTCGGCGGTCTCGGCGTGCTCGGGCGCCGGGGGAGCCGTGATCATCGCGCTGGCCTCCTGCGCCGACTCGTCACGGCCGAGGCGGGCGGCCAGGCGACGCGACTCGGCGGGGTCCGGAGCCTTGCCCGCCTTGGCCGCAGCGGCTGCGGTGAGACGCACCGGCTGGAGCGCCCCGAGGCCGTGCAGCAGCGCGTCCTCGTAGGCGTCGTCCGGGTCGAGGCGACGCAGCTCGTCGGCCAGGCACTCCGGCAGCTCGCGCCGGGGCAGGCTGATCCGGCGGTCGGGCTGACCGGTCTGCGAGAGCGTCGCGACGACGTCGCCGGGACGCACCAGGTCGATGGGACCGCTCTTGCGCTCGAGGCGGACCGAGCTGATGCCCGAGCCGCGCGGGGTCGAGACCCGGTGCACGGGCACCCGGAGCCGCCGCGAGAGCCAGCCGGCGAGCAGGTCGCTCGACGGGGAGTCGGGCGCGCCGCTGACGACGGCACCGGTGATCGGCTCGTAGGGCGGCTGGTCGAGCGCGGCTGCGAGCAGGCCGCGCCAGCGGGTCAGTCGGGTCCACGCGAGGTCGGTGTCGCCCGGCGCGTAGTTCGCCGCGCGCTTCTTGAGCATGAGCCGCGGGTTGCGGTGCTCGGCCGCGTCGGTGATGCGTCGCTGGGCCATCGCGCCGATGGGGTCCTTGGCGACGTCCGCCGGTGCCTCGCCGGGCCACCAGGCCACGATGGGGGAGTCGGGCAGCAGGAGCGGCACGACGACGCTCGGGCCGTGGTTGGCCAGCGCGCCGTAGAGCCGGAGCACGACGATCTCGCTCGCACCGGCGTCGCCGCCGAGACGGATCTGTGCGTCGAGGCGGTTCTTGCCGCGACGGTCACCGGCGATGACGACGATGATGCGGCAGGGGTGCTGGCGACTCGCCTGGTTGGCGATCTCGATGGCGTTGCCGGCGTCGCTGTCCTCGACGACGACGACGAGCGTCAGCACGCGGCCGAGAGCCATCGCACCGACCTCGTTGCGCAGACGCACCAGCGTCTTGCTGATCCCGGTGGTCGTGGTGTCGGTCAGGTCGCGGATCACGGCATCCTCCACGTACGTCCGTCGCGTTCGAGCATCTCGTCCGCCGAGGGCGGTCCCCACGTCCCCGCGGGGTACTGCTGGGGCTTGCCCGACTTGGCCCAGTGCTTCATGAGCGGGTCGAGGATCCGCCAGGACGACTCGACCTCCTCGTGCCGCGGGAAGAGGGGCGGGTCACCGAGCAGCACGTCGAGGATGAGGCGTTCGTACGCCTCGGGCGACGCCTCGGTGAACGACGAGCCGTAGCCGAAGTCCATCGTGACGTCGCGGACCTCCATCTGCGCACCGGGCACCTTGGAGCCGAAGCGGATGGTGACGCCCTCGTCGGGCTGCACGCGGATGACGATGGCGTTCTGCCCGAGCTCCTCCGTGGCGGTGTGCTCGAAGGGCAGGTGTGGCGCCCGCTTGAAGACGACCGCGATCTCGGTGACGCGCTTGCCGAGACGCTTGCCGGTGCGCAGGTAGAAGGGGACGCCCGCCCAGCGGCGGGTGTCGACCTCGAGCGTCACCGCGGCGAAGGTCTCGGTGACCGACGTCGGGTCGACGCCGTCCTCCTCGAGGTAGCCGACGACCTCCTCGGCGCCCTGCCAGCCACCGGCGTACTGCCCGCGTGCGGCGCCCTTGTCGAGGTCCGCAGGGAGGCGGACGGCCGAGAGCACCTTCTCCTTCTCGGCGCGAAGGTCCTTGGCGTCGAAGGAGACCGGCTCCTCCATCGCCGTGAGCGCGAGGAGCTGGAGCAGGTGGTTCTGGATGACATCGCGTGCCGCACCGATGCCGTCGTAGTAGCCCGCGCGGCCGGCGATGCCGATGTCCTCGGCCATCGTGATCTGCACGTGGTCGACGTAGTTGGCGTTCCACACCGGCTCGAAGAGCTGGTTGGCGAAGCGGAGTGCCAAGAGGTTCTGGACCGTCTCCTTGCCGAGGTAGTGGTCGATGCGGAAGACGGAGTCCGGCGGGAAGACGCCCTCGACGATCTCGTTGAGCTCCTGGGCGCTCTTGAGGTCGTGGCCGAAGGGTTTCTCGATGATGACGCGTCGCCAGCTGTCGCCCTCGGCCTTGGTCAGGCCGCACCGCTCGAGCTGCTCGCACACGGTCGCGAAGAAGCCCGGCGGGATCGAGAGGTAGAAGGCGTGGTTGCCGCCTGTGCCGCGGTCCTGGTCGAGCTCGTCGACGGTCTTGGCGAGCAGGTCGAACGCCGCCGGGTCGTCGAACGTGCCGGGCACGAAACGGAAGCCCTCCGACAGGTTGCGCCACACGTCCTCGCTGAAGGGGGTGCGGGCGTGCTGCTTCACGGCATCGTGGACGACCTGGCCGAAGTCCTGGGCCGCCCAGTCACGGCGGGCGAAGCCGACGAGCGAGAAGCCCGGCGGCAGCAGCCCGCGGTTGGCGAGGTCGTAGATCGCCGGCATGAGCTTCTTGCGCGCCAGGTCACCGGTCACGCCGAACAGGACGAGACCGCACGGTCCGGCGATGCGGGGGAGGCGCTTGTCCTCTGCGGTGCGCAGCGGGTTGTGCCCGTGCGAGATGCGCGCAGGACTCATGCGCGGCCTCCTGCCAGCAGCGCCTCGCGCAGCTGCGCGAGACCTGCGTCGTGGTCGGTGAGGTGCAGCTGGAGGACGGGGCGACCGTGGTCCGCGAGGACCGCGGCGTCGCCGCCCGCCTGGGACGCGATGAAGTCACCGAAGGTGAACTCGCGTCCGGGAATCGGGAGGTCCTCCTTGGGCTCCGTCGTGATCTGGAGGTAGACGCCGACCGCCGGGCCACCCTTGTGGAACTGGCCGGTCGAGTGCAGGAAGCGCGGGCCCCAGCCGAACGTCGTCGGACGCTCGGTGCGACGGGCCAGCGGGACGCGGCACGCGGCGAGGTCGGCGTCGGCCAGCCGGTCGAGGTAGGCCATGACGGCGACGTAGCCGTGCTCCGGGTCGAGCTGCGCGAAGAGCGCGTCGAGGGCGGCGGGCACGGTCTGCGCGCCGCCGAGCCAGTCGCCCGACCCACCGAGCGTGCGGATCTCGATGGCGCCGTCCGTCGCGGCGGGATCCGTGCTCGCACCCGTCCCCTGGTCGAGCAGGGCGCGGGCGGCCTTCTTGGCGCTCTCGACGTCCGGCTGGTCGAAGGGGTTGATGCCGAGCAGGCGCCCGGCGACGGCGGTGGCCACCTCCCACAGGAGCAGCTGGGCACCGAGGGCGCCGCCCACGCGTACCTCCGAGGCGACGTCGTCGGCGGGGATCGCTTCGTCGTCCGCGGCGACGAGACGCGCCACGGTGACGTCGGCCGCGGGCCAGGCCACCTCGGGGTCCTCGTCGCCGCCGGCGACGACCGGCAGGACACCGGTGCCGTTCTTGCCGGTGGACTCCGCGATGAGCTGCTCGGCCCAGTCGGCGAACCCGATGATGCCGGAGCCGTCGTCGACGAGGACGAGCTTGTCACGCAGGGGGTCGGTGCCACCCATGGCGGCGCCGAGACGCAGGCCGGGGTTGGCGTCGTCGTCGGCGGCCAGCAGGTCCGCGACGGACTCGGCCTCGTCGAGGAGGGCCTCGACGTCGACGCCGGCGAGCCCGCTCGGCACGAGGCCGAAGGCGGTCAGCGCCGAGTAGCGGCCACCGACGTCGGGGTCGGCGTTGACGACGCGGTAGCCCTTGGCGCGGGACTCCTCGTCGAGCGGGCTGCCGGGGTCGGTGACGATGACGATGCGCGACGCGGGGTCGATGCCGGCGTCGGTGAACGCCTGCTCGTAGGCACGGCGCTGGGAGTCGGTCTCGACCGTGGAGCCGGACTTGCTCGAGACGACGACCACGGTGTGCTCGAGGTCGTCGCCGAGGGCGCGCCGGACGTAGTCGGGGTCGGACGAGTCGAGCACGACGAGCGGCTTGCCGGCCGTGGCGCAGATGACCTCGGGTGCGAGCGAGGAGCCGCCCATGCCGCAGAGGACGACATGCGTCAGGCCCTGCTCCGCGAAGGAGTCGCGCAGCGCGGCGATCTCGCCGACGAGGGGGCGCGACGACCGCGGGAGGCCCACCCAGGACAGGCGGATCCGCGACTCGGACTCGGCGTCGGGACCCCACAGCGTGGCGTCCCGGGCGAAGAGGCGGCTCGCGACGGAGTCGCCGACGAGGCTCGGTACGTGCCTCCCGATCGCGTCCGCCGCTGCTCCTGATGCGCTGACGGACAGCGAGCTCATGCCGTCACCTTCTCCATCTCCGCGGTGACGCCGTCCAACAACTCGCCCCACGCCTTCTCGAACTTGTCGACACCCTCGGTCTCGAGCAGGTCGACGACCTCGTTGTACGAGACCCCGACGCCCTCGAGGTCGTCGAGGACGTTGCCGGCCAGCTCGTAGCTGCCGGTCACCGTGTCGCCGTGGATGTCGCCGTGGTCGGCCGTCGCCTCGAGCGTCTTGCCGGGCATCGTGTTGACGACGTCGGCGGCGACGAGCTCGTCGACGTACATCGTGTCGGGGTAGGCCGGGTCCTTGACGCCGGTGGACGCCCAGAGTGGGCGCTGCACGTTGGCACCGGCCTCGGCGAGCGAGCCCCAGCGCGGCGTCGAGAAGACCTCCTCGAAGGCCTGGTAGGCAAGGCGGGCGTTGGCGAGGCCGGCCTTGCCCTTGAGGGCGCGGGCCTCCTCGGTGCCGATGGCGTCGAGCCGCTTGTCGATCTCGGTGTCGACGCGCGAGACGAAGAACGAGGCGACCGAATGGATCGTCGACAGGTCGTGCCCGTTGGCGTGCGCCTTCTCGAGGCCCTCGAGGTAGGCGTTCATGACGGCGCGGTAGCGCTCGAGGGAGAAGATCAGCGTCACGTTGACGCTGATGCCCTCGGCGATGGTGGCCGTGATGGCCGGGAGGCCGGCCTTCGTCGCGGGGATCTTGATGAGGACGTTCGGGCGGTCGACCGCGGCATACAGCTGCTTGGCCTGCTCGACGGTCTTGTCGGTGTCGTGGGCGAGGCGCGGGTCGACCTCGATCGAGACGCGGCCGTCGACACCCTTCGTCGACTCGTAGAGCGGGAGGAAGAGGTCACAGGCACGGCGCACGTCGGACGTGGTCAGCTCGAAGACGACGCTCTCGACGTCCTTGCCGTCCTTGGTCAGCGCGGCGAGGTCGTCGTTGTAGCGCTCACCCTTGGAGAGCGCGGCCTGGAAGATCGAGGGGTTCGACGTCAGGCCGACGACGTTGCGCTCCTCGATGAGCTCGGAGATCTTGCCGGTCTCGATGAGCTCGCGGGACAGGTCGTCGAGCCAGATGGAGACGCCTGCTTCTGAGAGGGCCTGGGTGTTCGGGTTGGTCATGCTGGTCACTTCCCCTTGCTCGTTGCGGATGCGGCTGCCGCGCTGGCGGCCTTGCCGCTGCCGGTCTGCGCGTCGCCACCCATGACATCGGTGGACGCGCTCTGGGCGGCGCGGGCCGGGTTGGTCTCGGTGACCCCCGGGGCCTTCGTCGCGGAGCCCTTGGCTGCCTTGATGGAGTCCTTCGCGGCCTTGACGACGGCGTCGGCGGTGATGCCGAACTCACGGAACAGCGTGGCCTGGTCGGCGGAGGCGCCGAAGTGCTCGATGCTGACGATGCGCCCGGCGTCGCCGACGACGTCGTGCCAGCCCATCGAGATCCCCGCCTCGACGCTGACGCGGGCCCGGACTGCGGGCGGCAGGACCTTGTCCTGGTAGGAACGGGTCTGCTTCTCGAACCATTCCCGGCACGGCATCGACACGACGCGCGTGGCGATCCGGGACTTCTCGAGGCGCTCCGCGGCCTGGACCGCGAGCTGCACCTCGGAGCCGGTCGCGACGATGACGACGTCGGGGTCACCGGCGCGCGACTCCTCGACGAGGACGTAGGCGCCCTTGGCGACGCCGCTGACCTTGCCGTACCTCGTGCGGTCCCACGTGGGGACCGGCTGGCGCGTCAGGCAGAGGGCGGCGGGCCCGTCACCGTTCGTCAGGATCTGCGCCCAGGCCGCGGCGGTCTCGTTGGCGTCCGCCGGGCGGACGACGTCGAGGCCGGGGATGGCGCGCAGGGCCGCGAGGTGCTCGATCGGCTGGTGGGTCGGGCCGTCCTCGCCGAGCCCGATGGAGTCGTGCGTCCACACGTAGGTGACCGGTGCCTGCTGGATCGCGGCGAGACGCACGGCCGGGCGCATGTAGTCGGAGAAGACGAGGAACGTGCCGCCGTAGGGACGGGTCAGGCCCTCGAGTGCGATCCCGTTGAGGATCATGCCCATCCCGTTCTCGCGGATGCCGAAGTGCAGCGTGCGGCCGAACGGGCCGCCCTTCCACGTCGACGTCTGCTTCGAGGTGGGGATGAAGGACGGCTGGCCCTCCATCGTCGTGTTGTTGGACTCGGCGAGGTCGGCGGAGCCGCCCCAGAGCTCGGGCATGACGTCGGCGATGGCCGTGAGGACCTTGCCGGAGGCGGCACGGGTCGCGACGCCCTTCTCGTCGGCGGGGAAGGTCGGCATCGCCTTGGCGAGGCCAGCCGGGGCCTGGCCCGCGAGGATGCGGTCGAGCAGGGCCGCACGGTCCGGGTTGGCCCTGCGCCACGCCTTGTACGCCTTGTCCCACTCGCGGTGAGCGGCCTTGCCGCGCTTGACGACGTCGCGAGCGTGCTTGAGGACGGCGGGTTCGACGGCGAAGGTCTTCTTCGGGTCGAAGCCGAGCAGCTCCTTCGTCCCGCTGATCTCCTCGTCGCCGAGGGCCGAGCCGTGGGACTTGCCGGTGTTCTGCTTCGTCGGCGCGGGCCACGCGATGATCGTGTGCAGCACGACGAGGGTCGGCTTGTCCGTCACCGAGTCGCCGGAGCGGATCGCGGCGAGCAGCGCGTCGACGTCCTCGACGTAGGTCGCGCCGTCGGCGTCCTTGCGCCAGTCGACGCGCGCGACGTGCCAGCCGTAGGCCTCGAAGCGCGCCGCGACGTCCTCGCTGAACGCGATGTCGGTGTCGTCCTCGATGGAGATCTGGTTGGCGTCGTAGACGACGGTGAGGTTGCCGAGCTCCTGGTGGCCGGCGAGGGCGCAGGCCTCGTGGGAGACGCCCTCCTGCATGTCACCGTCGGAGGCGATGACGTAGACGTGGTGGTCGAAGGGGCTCGTGCCCGGCTTGGCATCGGGGTCGAAGAGGCCGCGCTGGCGGCGCTGCGCCATGGCCATGCCGACGGCCGAGGCGAGACCCGAACCGAGCGGGCCGGTCGTGATCTCGACACCGGGGGTGTGGTGGACCTCGGGGTGGCCCGGCGTCAGCGAGCCCCACGTGCGCAGCGACTTGAGGTCGTCGAGCGAGAGGCCGTAGCCACTGAGGTAGAGCTGGATGTACTGCGTGAGGCTCGAGTGCCCGCAGGAGAGCACGAACCGGTCGCGTCCGAGCCAGGCCGGGTCGGACGGGTCGTGCGTCATGACGTTCTGGTAGAGCAGGTACGCGAGCGGCGCGAGCGACATGGCCGTGCCCGGGTGGCCGTTGCCGACCTTCTGCACGGCGTCGGCGGCGAGCAGTCGCGTGGTGTCGACCGCGCGCACGTCGAGATCGCTCCAGCCGGCCTTCTTCGCCACGGGCAGCGGCAGACCCGGGTCGCGCTGTGCCAGCAGGCCCTTCGTCTTCGCGGTCCGCGTGGTGCTGGATCGGGTGGGCTTCTTCGCCTTCGTGGCGGTGCTGGACGCAGCAGTGGGCACGGAACGGGTCTCCTTCAACAAGGGTTGATCACGTACGGCCACGAGCCTAGTGCCCGCGCTGTGAGGGACGACACCTCGCCCGGCGGTCGGAACGGCCATCTGCCGGTGCGGTGCCGGCCGTCGGCGGCGACGGTCTAGACTTGCGACGCAATGCTCACGTACCCAGCGGGTCGGAGCGACGTACCAGCGGTGAGGATCTCAGTGACAACGGTGGACCCCCGCGCCGACCTCTCGGCGCTGCACGGTCCCGACGGCAGTGGGCTGAAGTTCCTCCTCGGACAGTACGTCTCGCTGATGAAGCCGCGGATCATCGAGCTGCTCCTCATCACCACCATCCCCGTGATGTTCCTGGCGGAGCAGGGCGTGCCCGACCTGTGGCTCGTCGTCGTCACCGTCGTCGGTGGCACGCTGTCCGCCGGTGCGGCCAACACCCTCAACTGCTACATCGACCGCGACATCGACGCCGTCATGCACCGCACGAGTCGTCGGCCGCTCGTCACCGGAACGGTCAGTCCCCGGGGCGCGCTCGTGTTCGGGGTGGCGCTGGCCGTCGGGTCGACCGTGTGGCTGGGCCTGCTCGTCAACTGGCTGAGCGCCTGGCTCGCCCTCGGGGCGCTGCTCTTCTACGTCTTCGGCTACACGCTGCTGCTCAAGCGCCGCACGGCCCAGAACATCGTCTGGGGCGGCGCCGCGGGCTGCATGCCGGTGCTCATCGGCTGGTCGGCGGTCACCGACTCGCTCAGCTGGTCGGCGTTCATCCTCTTCATGGTCATCTTCTTCTGGACGCCGCCGCACTACTGGCCGCTGTCGATGCGCTACAAGGACGACTACGCCACGGCGCACGTGCCGATGCTGCCGGTCGTCGAGCGGTTCGTCGTCGTCGCGCGCCAGATCGTCGCCTACTCGTGGGCCATGGTGCTCACGTCGCTGGCGCTCGTGCCGGTCCAGCAGGTCGGCTGGGTCTACACCGCCGCTGCCGTGGTCGCCGGCGCGCTCTTCCTCACCGAGGCGCACCGTCTCCTCGCCAAGGCGAAGGCCGGTGCGGCCGAGGACGTCCTCAAGCCGATGCGCCTGTTCCACTTCTCGATCACGTACCTCACGATCCTCTTCGTGGGAGTCGCGCTCGACCCCATCTGGCACCTGCCGCTGCCGTTCTTCTCCTGACCGGGGACGCCACACCGAGGGCGTATGCCGTGTGGCGCGGTCAGAGGGTCGGCGTGCCGTCCTCGAGGTAGAGCGTCCCGCCGTCGTGAGCGTGCAGCGCGTCGAGCAGCCGCTCGTTGTAGGGGGCGACCCGCCCCGTCCAGTCCCCTGGAGCGGCCCAGTGGACGCCGCGGATCTCGCGCTGCTGCAGGTGCGCCCGCTCGACGACGGCGGCGTCGACGGTGCCGAGGTCGAAGACGAAGACCGTCGCGTCGCCCCAGCCGTGCAGGGCTGGGAGCCAGTTGACCGCGAGCAGCGGCCCGGCGGTGACGGCGAGGTCGAGCTCCTCACGGACCTCGCGGACGACGCACGCGGCGGGTGACTCGTGCCGGTCGACCACGCCGCCGGGGAGGTCCCACTCGCGCTTGTAGACGAGCTCGCACAGCAGCAGGTGCCCCGCGCCGGAGCGCAGGACGCCCTGGGCGATGGCGCGCTTGGTCGGAAGGGTCGAGTCGAGCATCGCCGTGAAGCCCTCACGGGTGTCCGGATGTGCGTCGTCGCGCCGCCGACCGAGCACGACCGTGTCCTGGCGCACGCCGGCGAGCGTCGCGTTCCCGCGCAGCCGTCCCTCCCGGCGGAGCCCGGCTCGCAGGGCGGTGCGCACGGATGCCCGGTTGTCGGGGTTGACGTGCGCCTCGACACGCTCGAGGTCGAGCGCCTCGAAGGCCCACTCGACGAGGAGGCGCACGGCCCGCCACGCGAGACCCTGACCGCGGTAGGGGGCGAAGACCGCCCAGGACAGGACGCCGACACCGGGGTCCTGCACGCGGACGTCGACCGTGCCGGCGGGTCGCCCACGCCACTGCACGAGGTAGGTCACCTTGGACCGGTCGGACCACTCGGCGTGGGTGCGCTCGATCCAGGTCCGGTGCTCGTCGGCCGGTGGTTCGACGGCGGGGAAGTCGAACCAGCGGGCGATCTCGCGGTCGTGGAGAGGGCGGGTCTCGTCGCTGTCGTCGATCGTCCACGGCCGCAGCACGAGCTCGCCCTCACGGAGCGTCGGCTGGTCGGTCACCTCCCCAGCCTAGGGATGACCATCGGGCGCGGGCGCGCCGAGGGGGCCGGCGCCGGCGCCGGAGACGGGCAGGGCAAGCTCGAACCGGCAGCCGTGGCCGGCGTTGGCCACCGTCACGTCACCCCCGTGGGCCCGGGCGATCCCGCGCGCGACGGCGAGGCCGAGGCCGGCGCCCACGCCCGCGGCCGGCGTTCGCGCACTCGTGCCGCGCCAGCCCGGGTCGAAGAGCCGGTCGAGCTCGTCGGGAGGTATGCCGCCGCAGCCGTCCGCGACACTGACGCGGGCCACGTCGTCGTCGGCGGTGAGGGAGATGTCGACCCGGCCGCCGGGGTCCGTGTGGGTCAGCGCGTTCGTCACGAGGTTGGCGAGGGCGCGCGAGAGCTCACCCGCGTCGGCCGAGGCGGTGACGGACTCGACCGGGGCGGAGCCGCCCACGAGCACCCCTCGGCGATCCGCGAGGACCCGTGCCGATGCCAGGGCGTCGGAGACGAGGTCGCCGAAGTCGACGGGGGCGCGGTCGAGTCGCAGCGTGCCGGACTGCAGCCGCGACAGCGCGAGGAGCCCCCCGACCATGTCGGACATGCGGTCGGCCTCGGACCGGATGCGTGCCGGATAGCTGCCGTCGGCGGGGGCGTGGCCGTCCTCGATGGCCTCGGCCATCGCACGGATGCCGGCGAGCGGGGTGCGCAGGTCGTGCGACACCCAGGCGACGAGCTCCCGGCGGCTCTGCTCGACCTGTCGGTCGCGGTCGCGCTCGGCGGCCTCCTCGGCGGAGGCGCGCATCAGCTCCTGCACGCGCCGGGCGATGAGCCAGCCGAAGACGGCCGCGATGGGCAGGGAGGTCGCCGTCACGACGAGGACCACGGCCTGGTCGTGCTCGTTGATGAACATCGCGTGCGCCGTGACGACCACGCCGAGTGCGACGCTGAGGATGACGACGACAGGTGCCAGGACCGCGGCGGCGACGAGCGAGCGGGAGGCGAGGGCCCGGACGACGAGCGCCCCGACCGTCCCGACGGCGACCGCCGCGAGCGCGGCCAGCAGGGCCGCCTCGGCGATCACGTCCCGACCGCCGTGGCGGCGGCCGCGCCGTCCCACCGGTAGCCGACGCCCCACACGGTCTGGAGCCGGACGGGCCGCGCCGGGTCGGTCTCCACCTTCTCGCGCACCCGGCGCACGTGGACGGTGACCGTCGACTCGTCGCCGTACTCCCAGCCCCACACCTGTTCCATGAGCTCGCGTCTGGAGAACGCCGTGCCCGGGTGGGCCATGAGGTGGGCGAGAAGGTCGAACTCGCGGCTGGTCAGGGCGAGCGGACGGTCGGCGAGCCAGGCCTGGTGGCGTCGGATGTCGACACGCAGGTCGTCGTCGACGAGCGTCGTCGCGGCGGGCGGTGCGGCGGGCGGTGCGGCACGGCGCAGGATCGACTGGATGCGCAGCACGAGCTCGCGGCTGCTGAACGGCTTGGTCACGTAGTCGTCCGCACCGATCTCGAGGCCGAGGACCCGGTCGGACTCCTCGCCCCGGGCGGTCAGCATGACGACCGGCAGGTCGCCGCGCTCGGCGCGCAGCGTGCGGAAGACCTCGAGGCCGTCGAGACCGGGGAGGGTGAGGTCGAGCACGACGAGGTCGGGGGAGCGGTCACGCGCCACGGACAGCGCCTCGCGGCCGTCCTGCGCCTCGAGGACGTCGAGCCCGGCACGGGTCAGGTAGCCGGAGACGACCTCGCGAAGCGTGGGGTCGTCGTCGACGACGAGGACGGTGGGCACGTCCCCAGCCTAGGCAGCGGCGGGCCGTCGGCGAGGGCGAAAGTCCTTGCGGTCCGGTGACGTCGGGCGGACGGTCGTCAGACCGGGTGCCGCCTCGTCGCGAGGACGCCGAAGGTCAGGGCGACCACGAGCAGGCTGGCCCCGAGCATGTGGAGCAGCACGAGCAGCTCGGGCAGCTTCGTGAAGTACTGGACGTAGCCGATGAGCCCCTGCGCCAGGGTGACGACGAGCACCATGGTCCACGCGCGGCGGGCCTCGTCGGTGGTCGCCGTGATGCGCACGGCGACGAGGGTCGCGATGACGAGACCGCAGAAGAGCATGACGGCGTCGGCGTGCATCCACGAGACGAACCGCGGGTCGAAGCCCGTGCGCGCAGGCCGGTCGGCGTCACCCGAGTGCGGCCCCGAGCCGGTGACGATCGTGCCGAGGAGCAGCACGACGGCACCGACGGCGCTCGTGCCGAGGGCGAGCGTCCGTGCGAGCGGGTGCACGACGAGCTCACCCGGGCCCGAGACGTCGTCGCGGGCGCCGCGCACGAGCATGGTCGACAAGGAGACGAGGACCATCGAGAGCAGGAAGTGCGACATGACGGTCCACGGGTTGAGGCCCGTCAGGACGGTGATGCCGCCGAGCACGGCCTGTGCGGGGATGCCGGCGAGGACGCCGATGGCGACCCGGTGCAGACGCCGGCGCTCCGGCCAGTGCGTGAGCACGACCCACAGCGAGGCGAGGGCGAGCACCGTGACGACGCTCGTCAACGTGCGGTTGCCGAACTCGACGAGGTCGTGGAACTCGCTCTCGGGCGTCCGGACGGGGGTGAACGAGCCGGGCTGGCACTCCGGCCAGGTGCTGCACCCGAGACCGCTGCCCGTGAGGCGCACGATGCCGCCGGTGACGACGATGCCGACCTCGCCGACGAGGTTGGCGAGCAGCAGGGGCCGCACCCAGCCGGGCCGGACGGCGGGGAGGCGGCCGGTGGCCCGGGCGAGACGGCTCGGGCCGGTCACGGGGGCGTCATCGGTCACGGGAGGCGTGGAGGACACCCCGCAAGGGTATGCCGCCGAGCGCGGTCGCCCCGCATCGCCCCGGTGTCGTCGGGACCCTGAGGACGGACCGTCCCCGGACGGGCGGCGGTGCCGTGCGGGGCCGGGTCAGGCCAGGCCGTTCCAGACCACGAGGGATCCCGCGTGACCGGCCAGCACGACGGTGATGATCGCGGCCACGGCGGACAGCACGACGAGCGTGCCGATGAGCACGTCGAACGCATGCCCCTGCGGTGACTCCTCCTCCGGCGGTCGGACGAACCACAGGGCCAGGAGCGTGAGGACCATGAAGGCCAGGCAGATGAGCTTGGCGCGGTCGCCCCACTCGGTGTGGTTGCGCAGCAGGTCGAAGTCCGTCGTGCTCGCACGCACCCGTGCGACCCGGCGCTGCAGGGCCTCGCCGCTCTCGGCCGCGACGAACGCCGAGACGCCCGAGATCACGGCGCCGGCAGCCGTCGGCCAGCGCAGCAGCCGCCGCCACCCCGGGCGCACGACGTAGGCGATCGCGCACAGCGCCGAGAGGGGGACGAGCACGACGACCGCGTGGATCACGAGGGCGTGCATCGGAAGACCGAAGATGTAGTCGAACACGTCGCCTCCAGGCCGGTCGGGGTCGTGGGGTGTGGTGCGGCTTCGTCGTGCGGTCGTGCGGTCGAGCGGTCGTGCGCGTGCTGCGGCCAGTCTCGTCCGCTCAGTCGTCGAAGCGGAAGAGACGCGCCGCGAGGACCGTTGCGACCAGTCCCCACGCGAGGACGACCGCGAGCGCGAGAAGGTTCAGCTGCCCGTCCACGAGGGCCGAGCGGAGCCCGTCCGCGAGGCCCGCCGACGGCAGCAGGGCCACGACGTGCGACACCCCCGCCGGCAGCTCGCTCCGGGGGACGACGACACCCCCGACCGCGAGGAGCAGCACCCACACGAGGTTCGCGATGGCGAGCACGGCCTCAGCACGCAGGGTCCCGGCGAGCAGGAGCGCGAGGGCCACGAAGGCCCACGTGCCGAGGACGACGAAGAGGACGGCATACGCGATCCCGGCGACCTCCGGTCGCCACCCGAGCACGAGGCCGAGCACGGCGATGACGCCGATCTGGATCGCCTCGACGGCCAGCGTCGCCGCCACCTTGGCCGCGACGAGCCCACCGCGCCCGAGCGGGGTGACGCCGAGGTAGCGCAGGACGGCGTAGCGGCGGTCGAAGCCGGTCGAGATCGCCTGGGAGGTGAACGCGGCCGAGATGACGCAGAGGGCGATGACGCCCGGTGTCGCCACGTCGATGCGCGTGCCCGGGCCGAGCGACGGCGACGTCGTGGCACTGAGGCCGACGAGCGCCAGTGCGGGCAGGACGAGCGAGACGAGCAGCTGCTCGCCGTTCCGGAGCAGGCTGCCGACCTCGAAGCGGGCCTGGGCGAGGACCCGGCGGCGAGGAGCAGCCGCTCCAGCGGCCGTCGGCGTCGTCGGGGTGGCTGAGGTGTTCACGCGGCTCCCTTGCGGGTCAGGCTGAAGTAGACGTCCTCGAGGGAGCGGCCGCCGGTCACCGAGGCCGGAGTCCCCTCGGCGACGGTGCGTCCCGCGTTCATGATGACGAGGTGGTCCGCGAGGCGCTCGGCCTCCTCGAACGAGTGGGTCGTCACGACGACGGTCGTCCCGGCCTCGCGCTGCTCGGCCACGAGCTCCCACACGTCGAGCCGTCCGTGCGGGTCGAGCCCGGCCGCCGGCTCGTCGAGGAAGAGCACCTCGGGACGCCCGAGCAACGAGGCCGCCAGGGCGAGGCGCTGCTTCTGGCCACCCGAGAGGCGGCGCACGGTCGTCGAGGCGAAGTCCGTGACGCCGAGTCGTCGCGCCACGGCATCGACGTCGAGCGGGTCGGCGTAGAGGCGGGAGAGGTGGTGGAGCAGACGCAGCGGCTTCGTGCCGTTGGGCAGGCCGCCGGCCTGGAGCATGACGCCGACGCGGGCCCGGTGGTCGGCGTCCGCCTGCCACGGGTCTGTGCCGAGGACACGCACCGTGCCACCGTCCGGTCGCCCGAGGCCGACGGCACACTCGATGGCGGTCGTCTTGCCCGCGCCGTTGGGCCCGAGGACCGCGGTGATGCGGCCGGCCGGGGCCGTCCACGTCAGCCCGTCGAGGGCGGACACCTGACCGAAGGTGCGGCGAAGGTCGGACAGTGTCACCGCATCGGTCATGGCTCATGAGTCTAGGCTCGGTGCCGACGACCCCGGTCACCGCACCTCGGTCGCCACCGGCGTACCCCTCCGCCGTCCTCGCTCCGCCCGCCCCACTCGACCCGCTCACCACACTCGACCCTGACGGAGACCCCGACCCGTGAAGATCGACCCAGCCGCCAAGCCCTTCACCGCGATGGCCGCCGTGCCCACGGTGATCGCCGCGCTGGCCCGCCGACCGCGCACGACCGCCGCCCTCGGCCTGCTGACCGCGGGGGTGACCCTCTTCTTCCGCGACCCCGACCGCACCCCGGACCGCTCACCCGTGTCCGACCCCGACGTCGTGCTGGCCCCGGCCGACGGGATCGTCATGCACGTGGGGGAGCCGCAGCCGGGCATCGCCCCGCCGGGTGAGTGGCAGCAGGTCAGCATCTTCCTGTCGCTGCTCGACGTGCACATGAACCGCTCGCCCTACGGCGGCCGCGTCATCGACGTCACCCACACGCCGGGCCGCTTCCTCGCCGCCTACCGCGCCGAGAGCGCCACGAAGAACGAGCGCAGCGAGATCATCGTCGAGCGCGTCGTCGCGGGCCGACCGCGCCGCATCGTCTACCGCCAGCTCGTCGGCCAGCTCGCGCGCCGCATCGTCACCCGCATCGAGCCCGGTGACGAGATCGCCACCGGCGAGCGCATGGGGCTGATGAAGTTCGGCTCGCGCATGGACGTCTTCGTGCCGCCGGAGGTGCAGCTCGAGGTCACCAAGGGCAAGCGCGCCATCGGTGGCGAGACCGTGCTGGGCCGCTTCCCGGCGGCGGCCGCCTCGTGAGCGGCGACGCGGCCTCCACCTCCGACGACCGCCCCCGCCGGCGCGACCGGGTGAGCCGGCGCATCCGGCTCGTGTCGGCCACCGGCGCGCGGGTCATCCCGCTCGACCGGCTCAACCCGCGCGTCCGTGCCCGGGCGACCCTGCCGAGCCTCTTCACGCTCGGCAACATGCTGTGCGGCTTCTCGTCGGTGCTCCTCTCGTTCCAGGGGCACTTCCGCGCGGCCGCGGTGCTCGTCGGCATCTCGATCGTCCTCGACATCTGCGACGGGGCGGTGGCCCGCGCCGTCGGTGCCATCACACCGTTCGGCCTGCAGTTCGACTCGCTCGCCGACCTCATCTCGTTCGGGATCGCACCCGCCGTGCTCGTCTACACGTGGGCGCTGCCGGCCTACCCGGTCTGGGCGTGGGCCGGGGCGATGTTCTGGCTGGCCTGCGCGGCCTATCGTCTGGCCCGCTTCAACGTCACCATCGACCCCCTCGCCGACAAGCGCTACTTCGTCGGACTCGCGAGCCCGGGCGCCGCAGGCGTCGTCATCTCGACGGTGCTCGCCATCGGCGAGCCGCTCTACGACTGGGCGCCCCTCGTGCCGGTCGCGGCCGGCGTGGTCCCGGCCGCGCTCATGGCCTCGTCGTACCGCTTCCGCTCCTTCCGCGACCTCCTCTCGCCGCGCCACCTGCGGATCACGGTCCCGCTCGGGATCGTCATCGCGCTGGGACTGGCGCTCTTCCCCGGCGCGACGGGCATGGCGCTCGCGTACGGCTACGTGCTGACCTGCCCGTTGGGCTGGGTCACGGCCCCGCTGCGGAGGCGCTGGTTCGGGGAGGACGCCGTCGCGCCCCCGCGCACGCGGATGCCGTCGGTCATCATGCCGCCGGACCCGGACGACGACGACGACGATGACGACGGGGACGACGACGCTGAGCGCGCGCCGTGGCGGTAAGGAAGACCTAACTGGAGTCGCGGCCCCAATTACGTCACAATGGTGTGGTGTTTATCGGAGCGCATGCCCCGCGTGAGACGAAGAACGGCGAGGACGGCCAGCACGTCTCGCCGCTCGAGTCGCGCACGCGCTCGCGGGTGCTCCACATGGTCTCCGCCGACGGCCCGATCTCGGCGGCCGAGCTCGGGCGTCATCTCGACCTGACCCCGGCAGCCGTGCGTCGTCACCTCGACGCGCTCGTCGAGCAGGGCGCCGTCGTCCCGCACGAGCCCACCGGTGGCCGCCGCGGTCGTGGACGCCCCGCTCGCGCCTACGTCGTGTCCGACGCCGGCCACAGCGCCCTCGAGGCCGACTACGACTCGCTCGCGGTCGAGGTGCTCCGCTACCTCGAGGAGCACGCGGGACCCGCGGCCGTCGGCGACTTCGCCCGCAGCCGCGTCGGCGCGCTCGAGGAGCGGTATGCCGCCCGGCTCGCAGCCGCCGGCGACGACCCCGCCGCCCGCACCGAGGCGCTCGTCGAGGCGCTGAGCGAGGACGGCTTCGCCGCGACCGCCCGGCCCGTCGGCGCGGGGGGCCTGACCGGCGTCCAGCTGTGCCAGGGCCACTGCCCGGTGCAGCACGTCGCCACCGAGTTCCCGGCCTTCTGCGAGGCCGAGACCGACGCGTTCTCCCGGTTGCTCGGGGTGCACGTCCAGCGCCTCGCGACCCTCGCGGGCGGACACCACGTCTGCACGACGTTCGTCCCGACCGGTGGGATCGGCTCCCGCCCCCGGAAGACCACGCAGCCCTCGGGTGTTGACCCGGAGGCTGCCCCACCTCGTTCGAGTACCACCGACACGCTCACGCACGTCAAGGAAGGTTCCTCATGACCACCCACATCGAAGAGCTGAACCCCGGCCTCAAGGGCATCGGCACCTACGAGTACGGCTGGGCCGACAGCGACGTGGCCGGGTCCACGGCGCGTCGAGGGCTCAACGAGGACGTCGTGCGCGACATCTCGGCCCGCAAGAGCGAGCCGGAGTGGATGACGAAGCTGCGCCTGAAGAGCCTCAGCCTCTTCGGCAAGAAGCCCATGCCCTCGTGGGGCTCGGACCTCACCGGCATCGACTTCCAGAACATCAAGTACTTCGTGAAGTCCACCGAGAAGCAGGCCGCCACGTGGGACGACCTGCCCGAGGACATCAAGAACACCTACGACCGTCTGGGCATCCCGGAGGCCGAGAAGCAGCGCCTCGTCTCGGGTGTCGCAGCCCAGTACGAGTCGGAGGTCGTCTACCACCAGATCCGTGAGGACCTCGAGGCCCAGGGCGTCATCTTCCTCGACACCGACACGGCCCTGAAGGAGCACGAGGACCTCTTCCGCGAGCACTTCGCGACCGTCATCCCGGCCGGCGACAACAAGTTCGCCGCGCTCAACACCGCCGTGTGGTCGGGTGGCTCGTTCATCTACGTCCCCAAGGGTGTCCACGTCGACATCCCGCTCCAGGCGTACTTCCGCATCAACACCGAGAACATGGGCCAGTTCGAGCGGACGCTGATCATCGCCGACGAGGGCTCGTACGTGCACTACGTCGAGGGTTGCACCGCTCCGATCTACAAGTCGGACTCGCTCCACTCGGCCGTCGTCGAGATCATCGTCAAGAAGAACGCCCGCGTGCGCTACACGACGATCCAGAACTGGTCCAACAACGTCTACAACCTCGTCACGAAGCGCGCGACCTGTGAGGCCGGCGCGACGATGGAGTGGGTCGACGGCAACATCGGCTCCAAGGTGACGATGAAGTACCCCGCCGTCTTCCTCATGGGCGAGCACGCCAAGGGCGAGACGCTCTCCATCGCCTTCGCCGGCGAGGGCCAGCACCAGGACACCGGCTCCAAGATGGTCCACGCGGCTCCCAACACGAAGAGCTCGATCATCAGCAAGTCGGTCGCCCGTGGCGGCGGTCGTGCGAGCTACCGCGGCCTCGTGCAGGTGCTCGAGGGCGCGTCGCACTCGGCCTCGACCGTGCGGTGCGACGCCCTGCTCGTCGACACGATCAGCCGATCCGACACCTACCCCTACGTCGACATCCGCGAGGACGACGTGTCGATGGGTCACGAGGCCACGGTCTCGAAGGTGTCCGAGGACCAGCTCTTCTACCTCATGTCGCGCGGCATGGCCGAGGACGAGGCCATGGCGATGATCGTGCGCGGCTTCATCGAGCCGATCGCGCGTGAGCTGCCCATGGAGTACGCCCTCGAGCTCAACCGCCTCATCGAGCTGCAGATGGAAGGAGCCGTCGGCTGATGGGCCTTTTGGCTGACACGACCACCGACACCCCCGAGACCCAGCAGAGCGAGACCACGGTGCCCGACGCCGCCCCGACCACCACCGTCGCCGCCCCCGGCGCGGCCGCCCACACCGACTCCGCCGCGGCCTTCGTGCCCGACCAGTCGCGTGCCGAGCGCACGGCGTCCTTCGACGTCACCGCCTTCCCGATCCCGTCGGGTCGCGAGGAGGACTGGCGCTTCACGCCCGTCAAGAAGCTCGCCGGCCTGCTGGCCGAGGGCGCGACGGGCAGCCTCGACTGGAGCACGTCGCTCCCCGAGGGCGTCACGACGTCGACGATCACCTCCGAGCAGGCCCAGGGCCTCGGCATCCTGCCGCCGCAGGACCGTGCGGCCGTCGTGGCCGGTGCGGCCGCCGGCGGCGCGCTGCTGCTCGACATCCCGGCCGAGGCCGAGCTCGACGAGCCCGTACGCCTGTCGCTCGTCGGCCACGGCGGTGAGCCCGTGCACGGTCACCTCGTCGTGCGTGCCGGTCGCTTCTCCAAGGCGACCGTCGTCGTCGAGCACACCGGGTCGGCCCGCTACGCGCAGCTCGTCTCGGTCGTCACCGGCGACGGCTCCGACCTCACCGTCGTGTCGGTGCAGCGCTGGGCCGACGACGCCCAGCACCTGGCCCAGCACGACGCCCTCGTCGGGCGAGACGCCCGCTTCAAGCACCTCTCGGTGTCGCTCGGCGGCGAGGTCGTCCGGGTCAACGCCAACGTGCGCTATGCCGGCCCGGGCGGCGACGCGACGCTGCTCGGCGTCTACTTCGCCGACGCCGGCCAGCACCTCGAGCACCGCTCGTACATCGACCACAACGCACCGCACTGCAAGAGCCGCGCCACCTACAAGGGTGCGCTCCAGGGCGAGACCGCTCGCACGGTGTGGGTCGGCGACGTGCTCATCCGCGCCGAGGCCGAGGGCACCGACACCTACGAGCTCAACCGCAACCTCGTGCTCACCGACGGCGCCCGCGCCGACTCGGTGCCGAACCTCGAGATCGAGACCGGCGAGATCGAGGGTGCCGGACACGCTTCGGCGACAGGGCGGTTCGACGACCTGCAGCTCTTCTACCTCCAGTCGCGCGGCATCAACGAGGACGAGGCCAAGCGCCTCGTCGTGCGCGGCTTCTTCGCCGACATCATCCGCGAGATCCCCCTCGCCGACCTGCGCGACGAGATCACCGCGGCGATCGAGGACGAGCTCGCGTCGACGGCCTACGCCGCCCCCACCCAGCACACGCCCAGCATCACGAACAAGGAGAACTGACCCATGAGCACGCTCGAGATCAAGGGACTGACGGTCTCGGTCGAGACCGAGGACGGCCCCAAGGAGATCCTGCGCGGGGTCGACCTCACCGTGAAGTCGGGGGAGACGCACGCGATCATGGGGCCCAACGGCTCCGGCAAGTCGACGCTGGCGTACAGCATCGCCGGCCACCCGAAGTACACCGTCACCGGCGGCACCGTGACGCTCGACGGCGAGGACGTCCTCGCCATGAAGGTCGACGAGCGCGCCCGCGCCGGGCTCTTCCTCGCGATGCAGTACCCCGTCGAGGTCCCCGGCGTCACGGTCAGCAACTTCCTGCGCACGGCCAAGACGGCCATCGACGGCGAGGCGCCCAAGCTCCGCACGTGGGTCAAGGACGTCAAGGCCGCCATGGGCAACCTGCGCATGGACCCCGCGTTCGCCGAGCGCAACGTCAACGAGGGCTTCTCCGGTGGCGAGAAGAAGCGCCACGAGATCCTCCAGATGGAGCTGCTGCGCCCGAAGGTGGCCATCCTCGACGAGACCGACTCCGGCCTCGACGTCGACGCGCTCAAGATCGTCTCCGAGGGCGTCAACCGGGCCAAGGACTCGAGCGACCTCGGCGTCCTGCTCATCACGCACTACACGCGCATCCTGCGCTACATCAAGCCCGACTTCGTGCACGTCTTCGTCGACGGCAAGGTCGTCGAGGAGGGTGGCCCGGAGCTGGCCGACCGCCTCGAGGACGAGGGCTACGACCGCTACCTCACCGCGGCCCCGGCCGCGGCGGTCGAGGCCTGAGCCGAATGACCGACGTCCTGCCGTTCACGGACGGGGAGCTCGCCGCGATCCGCGGCGACTTCCCCATCCTGACGCGCACGGTGCGCGACGGCAGGCCGCTCGTCTACCTCGACTCGGGGGCCACGTCGCACAAGCCGACGCCGGTGCTCGACGCCGAGCGCGCGTTCTACGAGCAGCACAACGCCGCGGTCCACCGCGGCGCGCACCAGCTCGCGGAGGAGGCGACCGACGACTTCGAGGCCGCCCGCGCGACCGTCGCGTCGTTCATCGGGGCGCCCGCCGACGAGGTCGTCTTCACGAAGAACGCCACCGAAGCGCTCAACCTCGTCGCGTACGCCTTCTCCAACGCGGCCCCGACCGACGACCCCAAGGACGAGCGGTTCGTGCTCGGTGCCGGTGACGAGATCCTCGTCACCGAGATGGAGCACCACGCCAACCTCGTGCCCTGGCAGGAGCTCGCTCGTCGTACGGGCGCGACCCTGCGCTGGGTCCCGGTCGACGCGGACGGTGCGCTCGACCTGGCCGGGCTCGACGACCTGCTCACCGAGCGCACCAAGGTCTTCGCGTTCACGCACGTGTCCAACGTGCTGGGCACGGTCAACCCGGTCGCCGACCTCGCCGCCCGCGCGCACGCCGTGGGGGCGCTCGTCGTCGTCGACGCGTGCCAGTCGGTGCCGCACCTCGCGGTCGACGTGGCCACGCTCGGAGCCGACTTCATCGCCTTCAGCGGTCACAAGATGTACGGCCCGATGGGTGTCGGCGTCCTCTGGGGTCGCGGCGAGCTGCTCGAGGTCATGCCACCGTTCCTCACGGGTGGCTCGATGATCGAGCTCGTCACCATGGAACGGTCGACCTACGCGCCGGCGCCGCAGAAGTTCGAGGCCGGTGTGCCCAACGCCGCCCAGGCCGTCGGCCTCGCAGCCGCGGTCCGGTGGATCGAGGGTCTCGGCATCGAGCGCGTCCACGCCCACGAGGCCGCGCTCGTCGACCTGCTCCAGCGCGGTCTCGCCGAGCGCCCGTGGGTGCGTGTCGTCGGTCCCGCGGTCGGCACGCCGCGCGGCGGTGCCGTCGCGTTCGTCGTCGACGGCGTGCACGCCCACGACGTGGGCCAGGTGCTCGACGACGCCGGTGTGGCCGTACGCGTCGGCCACCACTGCGCGTGGCCGCTGCACCGTGCTCTCGGCGCCACCGCCACGACCCGCGCGTCGTTCGCCGTCCACAACACCGTCGCCGAGGTCGAGGCGCTGCTCGCGGCGCTCGACCGGGTGCCCGTCGTCTTCGGGCTCGACACCGAGAGGGAGGCGAGCTGATGGACCTCTACCAGGAGCTCATCCTCGAGCACTCCAAGCGCCCGCACCACGCGGGCCTGCGCGCCCCGTTCGACGCCGAGGTGCACCACATCAACCCGACGTGCGGCGACGAGGTGACCCTTCGGGTCGACGTCTCCGGCACGGGTGCCGAGGCCGTCGTGACCGACGTCTCCTACGAGGCGCAGGGCTGCTCGATCTCCGTCGCCAGCGCGTCCGTCCTCGCCGAGGAGGTCATCGGCCACCGGGTCGACGAGGCCCTCGAGACCTTCGAGGCGATGCGCGCCATGCTGACCTCCCGCGGCCAGGTGGCCGGCGACGAGGCCGTCATCGGGGACGGCGTCGCGTTCGCCGGCGTCTCGAAGTACCCCGCGCGCGTCAAGTGCGCCCTGCTCGGCTGGACCGCGTTCACCGATGCCCTCGCCCGAGCGGGTGTCGACATCACTTCCACGAGTTCCGCCTCCCCCCAAGGAGTTTCGTCATGACCCAGACCACCACCCCGCCCAACGTGGCCGACGTCGAGGAGGCCATGCGCGACGTCGTCGACCCTGAGCTCGGCATCAACGTCGTCGACCTCGGCCTCGTCTACGGCATCACCGTCGACGCGCAGTCGCACGCCGTCATCGACATGACGCTGACGTCCGCGGCGTGCCCCCTCACCGACGTCATCGAGGACCAGACGGCGCAGGCGCTCGAGGGCCTCGTCACGACGCACCGGATCAACTGGGTGTGGATGCCGCCGTGGGGACCCGACAAGATCACCGAGGACGGCCGCGAGCAGCTGCGCGCCCTCGGCTTCAACCTCTGAGCCTGCACCACCCGCGCTCGTGACGACGCGCGTCATCGAGGTCGACCCCGGGCGGTTCGACCGCTGGATGGCGGGCTTCGCCGAGCGGCACGGCACCTACGACGCCGCCGGGGAGACCACTCCCGGCGGCGTCGTCGTGTCCGCGCGCGCGGCCGACGGATCCACCGTCGTGGCGACGCCGTTCGCCCACGAGCCCCTCGGCGTCATCCTCGTCAGGCGCGGTGGGTATGCCGTGGGGCTGGCTTCCGGCGGCGCCTTCACCGCCTCGAAGGTCGGGACCCGCCACGTGCAGTCGCGCACCGCGGCGGGCGGCTGGTCGCAGCAGCGCTTCACCCGCCGACGCGGCAAGCAGGCCGACGAGCTCGTCGATGCCGTCGTCGGCCACGCGCGACGGGTGCTCCTCGGGGACGACGAGTCACCGGCGACGGGAGCGGACGGCATACCTCATGGTCTGGTCGTCGGCGGGGACCGCACGCTCGTGCGCGAGGTCCTCGACGCCGGGGCCCTGCGCGCCCTGGCGGGGCTGCCGATGCGTGAGCTCTACGACCTGCCCGACCCGAAGCGCGACGTGCTCGAGAGGGCGCTGCGCCGTGGTCGAGCCGTGCGCATCGAGCTGGACGAGGCGGCGCCGGGCGCCGTCAGCTGACGGTGTCGACGCCGAAGGTGTTGCACTGGTTGAGGTCGCCGGTCTGGTAGCCCTGCAGGAACCACTTCTGGCGGGCCTCCGACGAGCCGTGCGTCCAGTTCTCTGGAGTGACGCGGCCCTGCATCTTCTTCTGGATGCGGTCGTCCCCGACGGCTGACGCGGCCGAGAGCGCGGACGTGATGTCCTGCTCGGTGATGGGCTTGAGCAGTGGGGTGCCGCTGGCGTCGGTCGTCTCGGTCGCGTGCTTGACCCACGTGCCGGCGAGGCAGTCGGCCATGAGCTCGATGCGAACGGCGCCGGAGTTGGGGCCCTGCGGGTCCTGCTGCGCCCGGTCGAGGATGCCGAGCAGGTCCTGCACGTGGTGGCCGTACTCGTGCGCGATGACGTACTCCTTGGCCAGCTGGCCGCCGTCGGCGCCGAACTTGCTCTGCAGCTCCTCGAAGAAGCTCGCGTCGACGTAGACCTTGGCGTCGAGCGGGCAGTAGAACGGACCGACCTGCGAGTTGGCGGTGCCGCAGCCCGACGGGGTCTGGCCCTGGTAGATGACGGTCTTCACCGGCTCGTAGTTCATCTGGTACTTCGGCAGCGTCTTGCCCCAGTAGTCCTGGACGCTGTTGACCGTCGCGATGATGAGGCAGACGTCGTTCTTGTTGGCGTCGGCTCCGGTCTTGCACTGGGAGAACTCGCCCTGATCGACCTGGCCCGCGGCCGCGACCTGGCTGCTCTCGAGCTGCTGGGACGGGAGGCCACCGGCACCCGTGCCGGAGTCACCGCCGCCACCGAGGATCTTGCCTCCGCCGAAGATGAGCATGAGCACGAGCAGGATGAGGCCGCCGATGCCTCCGCCGACCTGGATGCCGCCGGGGAAGCCTCCGCCGCCGCCACCACCGCTGCCGCCGCTCTGCACCTGGGAGGTGTCGAGCTGGGCGCTGTCGTTGAAGCTCATCTGCCGCTCCTCGGGTCGGGACCGGGGGCCTCCCCGGTCCGGTCGAGATCACCCTAGTGCGCGGGGACCTGTGGACGTCGGCCGCTGCCGCAGCTGCCGTGACGGTGTCGTACCCGGTGGGGCCGGGTCAGCGATGGGCGGGGCGGTCTCGGGTGGCGTCGGCGGCGCCCGCCGACTTCACGAGCCGCGCGGCGAGGTCCTCGGTGGCCTGGACGAGCGCGGGAGACCCGACCACCTCGAAGGTCAGCGGGGTCACGGCGAGCTGGCGGGCGTACCACTCGGGCTCGTCGGTCGTGGCGCGCAGCCGGACCCCGCCATCGACCGGCTCGAGCCGCCCGAGGCTGCGCGGGATCCAGCGCGTGGCCTCGTCGAGGTCGGCGCGAAGGAGGACGTCGACGTCGTGGCGCCAGCCCTGGGAGAGGTGCTCCTCCAGCGTCCGGAGGGCGTCGAGGTCGTCCGGCGGGTCGAAGGTCACCGACGTCGTGAAGACCGACCGGACCCGGTCGACGCGCAGGGCGCGTCGGGCGTCGCTCGTGTGCGACCAGCCGAGGAGGTACCAGCGGCCGTGGCGCAGGACGACGGCCCAGGGGTCGATCTCCATGGGCCGCTCCCGGCCGTCCTCGAGGCGGTAGTCGAGACGCACCCGGCGCGACCTCGTGCACGCCTCCACGAGCTGGGCCGTCAGCGCCGGGTCGACGCGCAGGCTCGGGTCCGGAGGTGGCCCGGTGACGCGACGGACCGCCCGCACCGGTTCGGCGACCTGCTGGGGGAGCACGCGCAGGATCTTGGACAGGGCGGCCCCGACGAGCTCGGTCGGGTCGGCGGCGCCGCGGTGGCCCTCGAGCACCGCCATGACGAGGCCGAGCGCCTCGGCGGCCGTGAACATCAGCGGAGGCAGACGGAGCCCACGGCCGACGCGGTAGCCGCCGTGCGGGCCGGTGACCGACTCGATGGGCAGGTCGGCCTCGCGGAGGATCGCGACGTAGCGGCGGGCGGCGCGCTCCGAGACGCCGAGGTGGGCGCCGAGCCGCTCCGCCGTGATGCCGGGGCAGTCCTGGATGGCCTCGAGGGCGAGAAGCGCCCGTGCCGTGGGACTCGTGTCGTACCGCATACCTCTCTCACCTCCCGGACGCCGACCGTCCGGGACGACGGTATCGCTCGGCGGCGACGGTCGAGCCCGTCGACTGACCTCCGATGTCGGGCCGGATCCGTGCTGGGTGGGTAGTCTGGGTCGTCCTGTGGGGCGTACGACGAGGAGGCTTCATGGCAACCTTCGGCCCGACCGACGACCTGCACGGAGCGGAGTTCGTCGACACGGACCTCCGCGGTGCCCGCTTCGTCGGCGCCGACCTCTCCGGCGTGGTCATGCGCGGTGTGCAAGTGGAGGGCCTGGAGATCGAGGCGCCCTGGCTGTTCGACGGCGAGACCTTCCTGCTCGTCGACGGCGTCGACGTGATCCCGCTCGTCGACGCCGAGCTGAACCGTCGTTTCCCGGGACGCGCCGACCGGCGCGCCACCGATCCGGAGAGACTCGCCACCGCCTGGGACGCGCTGGAGCGCACCTGGGCCGCAACGCTGGCGCGTGTCGACACCATGCCGGCCGGCACCGTGGACGTGTCGGTCGCCGGCGAGTGGTCCTTCGCCCAGACGCTGCGGCACCTCGTGCTGGCCACGGACACGTGGCTGCGCAAGGCGATCCTCCACGAGGAGCAGCCCTACCACCCCTACGGGTTGATCGACGCTGCGACCGCGGACGACGGCTTCGACGTGTCCGTGCTCGCACGGGACGCACCGTCCTACGTCGACATCCTCGAGGTGCGGGCGGGCCGCGTCGCGATGGTGCGAGACGTCATCGCGGGCGTCACGCCCGAGCTGCTCGCGTCGGCCCGACCGAACCCGCACGACCCGGCCTACCCCGAGACGGTGCTCTCGTGCCTGCACACGATCCTCGAGGAGGAGTGGGAGCACCACCGCTACGCCGTGCGCGACCTCGACGTCATCGAGGGGGGCACCGGCGCCTGACCGCTCGCCGGAGCCGTCGTCAGCTGGGCTGCCACAGCTCGATCCGGTTGCCCTCCGGGTCCGTGACCCAGCCGAACCGCCCGACGCCGGGCATGTCCTGGCTCTCGGCGTCGACCTCAGCCCCGGCGGCGCGCAGCTGCGCGAGCATGGCGTCCAGGTCGCCGACCCGGACGTTGAGCATCGACTGCTGGGTGCGGACGCCGAGGTAGTCCGTGTCGGCGGGAAACGCGGCGAACACGGTCGGCCCGGCCTCCTGCTGCCACAGGCCGTTGGCGTCGAAGTCCAGTCCCAGGGCCTCGCGGTACCAGGCGCTGAGGGCCGCGGGGTCGGCTGCCCTGAGGAAGTAGCCGCCGATGCCGAGGACGTGTTCCATGCCGACAGCATGGCAGGGCGCGCGCTCGTCCGTCGGACGTCCTACGAGGCGATGCGCTCCCGACGGTCGGGGCCGGAGCCCCGTGGGGTGGCGCCGGCCCCGGGCGGGCTGATCTCGGCCCACACCGCATCGAGCGAGAGGCCGAGGACCTCGGCGATCGCGGCGATCGTCGGGAAGGCCGGGGTGGCCACGCGGCCTGACTCGATCTTGCGCAGGGTCTCGGGGGAGATCCCTGCCTCGAGGGCGGTCTCGAGCATCGTGCGGTCCCCACGGGCCCGACGCAACAGGGCGCCGAGACGCTGTCCGCGCTCGACCTCCGCGGGTGTGAGCGGCAACCTGACCATGATCTCGATCCTAGACCGGGATACCATGGCCGGGATAGTTATTGGTGGGACGCAGCCGCATCGAAAGGCGCCGCATGATCGAGATCCTCAGCCCCTCCCAGCTGCCCCGCGCGAGGGATGCGGGAGCTCTCGTCGCCGACGTCCTGCAGGCCCTGAAGGGCCGCGCCGTCGTGGGCACCAACCTCCTGGACATCGACGGTTGGGCGAAGGCCATGATCCTCGAGGCGGGAGCCGCCTCCTGCTACGTCGACTACGCACCCGCTTTCGGACGCGGCCCGTTCGGCCACTACATCTGCACCTCGGTCAACGACGCCGTGCTCCACGGGCTGCCCCACGACCGGGCGCTCGCCGACGGCGACCTGCTGTCGCTCGACCTCGCCGTGAACCTGGGCGGGGTGGTCGCCGACTCGGCGATCAGCTTCGTCGTGGGCGAGTCCCGCCCTCCCGAGAGCGTCGCGATGATCGAGGCCACCGAGCGGGCGCTCGCGGCCGGCGTCGCCGCGGCCGGGCCGGGCGCCCGCGTCGGAGACCTCTCGTATGCCATCGGCTCGGTCCTCTCGGACGCGGGCTACCCGATCAACACGCAGTTCGGTGGCCACGGCGTCGGGTCGACGATGCACCAGGACCCGCACGTGGCGAACACCGGCCGGCCGGGACGCGGCTACACGCTGCGCCCCGGGCTCCTGCTCGCCCTCGAGCCGTGGGTCATGGCCGGCACCGCCGAGCTCGTGACCGATGCCGACGGGTGGACGCTCCGGAGCGCCACCGGCAGCCACACGGCCCACAGCGAGCACACGATCGCCATCACCGACGACGGCGCCGAGATCCTCACCCTCCCGACGACGGCGCGGCCCTAGCGCCGACCCGCGCCGACCCGCAGCGACCCGCACCGACACGCACCGACCCGCACCGACACGGCGCTGTCGCGGGTCGTCCGGCCAGGCCGTCGCCGGGCCGTGTCAGGAGACGACGACGGCGTCCGGGGTCGTCGTCGTCAGGCGCATCCGGACCGGGACGACGTCGCCGATGCGTGGGGGAGCGACGCCGGCCGGCAGCACGAGGAGGCTGCACTGCATGTGCGGCGGCTCGGCGAAACGCGGCA
This sequence comes from Terracoccus sp. 273MFTsu3.1, assembly GCF_000383675.1. Classification (GTDB taxonomy): domain Bacteria; phylum Actinomycetota; class Actinomycetes; order Actinomycetales; family Dermatophilaceae; genus Terrabacter. The sequence continues at coordinate 223,407 of NZ_KB911823.1, forward strand.
TGACGCCCGACACGGTGAAGGGCGAACGGACCCGGTGGGCCGCCTCGAGCACACCCTCGGTGACGGCGATGGCACGCGACCGCGCGGTCGCGGCCGAGGAGGGGCTCTCCATGGCGACGCCGTGCGACGTGCCGCCGCTGACGACGACGAGGTGGCCCGCGGCGACCGCCCGCTGTCGATAACCGACCCGTGTGCCCTTGGTGACGGGTCGCACGTCGAGCACGTGCGCGCGCACCTCGTAGGAGCCCTTGTCGGCGTACCAGAGGTCGGTGCCGATGCGCGGCCGGAACTCGTGGTCCGGGAAACGCGCTGCGAGAGTGGCGAGCTCGGCGGGAGAGACGTGCGAGACGAACCAGGTCCGCACGCCAGGGACGGCGGCGATGAAGCGCGAGATCTCCTCGACGTGGCCCGTGCCGAGCGGGAGGTGCAGGGTGACCCCGACGGCGTCGGCGACGCCGGCCAGAGCGGCCACGTCGGCGACCGGCGTCCCGTAGCGGTTCATCGAGGTGAGCCCCTCGACCACGACCCGCGCGTCCGCCAGCACCTCGCGAAGGCTCACGAGGTCTGGCTCGGTCGTCACGGTGTGCACGACGCGCCGGTTCGCGAGGTCGGGCAGGTCGGCGTGGACGGCCGCGCGGTAGGGCTCCATGACGAGCACCTCACCGCCGAACGCGCCCAGCGCAGAAGGCAGCTCGGCGTAGGTGCCGATCGCGACCATCGACACCCCGAGGCGAGCGGCCTCTCCACAGAGCAGGTCGCGGCCGAAGCCGTAGCCGTTGCCCTTGACGACGGGGACCACGCCGGGGTGCTCGGCGACAAAACGGTCGTGGCCGGCGCGCCAGCGCTCACCGTCGACGTGGAGGACGAAGCTCACGGCCGATCACCGCCGCTTCATGTAGAGGTCGAATGCCTTGTAGAGCAAGCGGTTCAGGGGAAGATCCCACTCGCCGGCGAGCCGCACGGCCTCGCCGCCGGTCCCGACCTTGAAGCGGATGAGCCCGATGTGCGGGTTGGACTCGTCGACCGTGTTGGTGATGCCGCGCAGGTCGTAGACACCGGCGCCGGCTGCGATCGAGTCCTGCATCATCCGCCACTGGATGGCCGTCGAGCCCTGCAGCTCGCGCTTGGCGGACGTCGACGCGCCGTAGGAGTACCAGGCGTGCTCGCCGACGCGGATGAAGATCGTCGCCGCGAGGACGTCGCCCTCGTGCTCGGCGAGGTAGACGCGGATCCGCTCGGGGTCCTCGGCGGACAGCGCGGCGTACATCTGCTCGAAGTAGGCGAGCCCACGTGGCGTGAAGCGGTCGCGCTCGGCGGTCTCGACGTACGTGCGGTGGAAGGCGGGCAGGTCGGAGGCGTCCCCGACCCGGACCGTGACGCCGTTCTTCGCGGTCTTCTTGATGTTGCGGCGCCACAGCTGGTTCATGCCGGCGAGCACGTCGGCCTCGGTGCGGCCGGCGAGCGGCACCTGGAAGACGTACTCCGGCTGACCGGCGGCGAAGCCGTCGTCGGGGCTGAGGTGGCGGAAGCCGAGCCGCTGCAGCTCGGCGACGACCGCCGTGCCCAACGGCTCGACGACGTCGGGCGTCGCGTCGTCGTAGCGGCGGACGGCCGGGTCGCCGATGGCGGCCTTGATCGTGGCGGTGCGCCAGCGGTGCGTCGCCACGGGCGGCCCGAGCCGCAGCGCGAAGGCGCCCTTGGACGTGAGGTGGTCACGGAGCGCCCGGAGCAGCTCGACGAGCCGCGGTGACGCCCAGTCGATGCACGGACCCTCGGGCACGTAGGCCAGCGACCGCTTGAGGCGCGGCAGGGAACGATGCAGCACGAGCGCGGCGCCGACCATCTCCTCGCCCTCGAACCAGCCGACCGACTCGGCGCGCCACTCCTTCTTGACGTCGGCCCAGGCCGGCGTCTGGAGGAAGCTCGCCGAGGGCTGGGACCGCAGCCAGGCGAGGTGCTCGGCTGCGGAGATGTCACGAACGGAGATGGGCGCGTTCACGCTGGCTCACGCTACCCGAGCGCGACGGGTCACCCGACACGCCTCGCCCGCAGGACGGCATACGCCCTCTGTGACCTGCCCGGCACGGCTGGGCCGACCGAGGACGGGTGCCGTGTCGCTCAGGCCCAGCCCATGGTGCGCGGGTCGGGGGGCAGCCGCGGGTTGAGCAGGTGGGCGACGAGAGCGGTCCACCCGGTCTGGTGCGTCGCACCGAGGCCCTCGCCGGTGTCGCCGTCGAAGTACTCCGAGAACGTCGGGTGCGCCGACCACAGCGGGTCTGGCGAGGACTCGATGCGCTTGCCGTCGGAGGGGCGTCGGCCGTCGACGGGGCGGAAGAGCGCCGTCAGGCCGCCGTCGATGACGTCGGCCGCCTCGTCGAGCGTGCGCCAGTCACCCGAACCCGTCGGGATCTCGATGCGGAAGTCGTCACCGAAGTAGCGACCGTAGGTGCGCAGCTTGTCGGCGAGCAGGACGTTCGTGGGGAACCACACCGGGCCGCGCCAGTTGGAGTTGCCGCCGAACATGCCGGTGCGCGACTCGCCCGGCTCGTACTCGATGGAGACGGTCTCGTTGCCGAGCGTCGCCGTCACGGCCTGGCGCGTCGCTGCGGACAGCGACCGAATCCCGTAGGGGGACAAGAACTCCTCCGAGTCGAACATCCGCTCGAGGATGCGGCGCAGGCGCTTCGGCGGCACGAGGGTGAGCAGCATCTTGCCGTCCTCGCGGGCGAGCATCGGCTTGACGAGCTCGGGCCGTCGCTGCTGGAGCCACTGGAAGCGGCTCGTCACGTCGGGGCACTCGTCGACGACCCACGAGGGGATCTCCGTCGCGCCGAGGATCGGCAGCAGCCCGACCATCGAGCGCACCCGCATGTGCGGCGCGCGGCCGTCGGGCTGGACGAGGACGTCGTAGTAGAAGCCGTCCTCCTCGTGCCACAGCGACTTGTCGCTGGACCCGAAGTGCCGCATCGCCTGGGCGATCGAGAGGAAGTGCTCGAGGAACTTCGTCGCGACGTCGTCCCACGCCTTGTCGGTGCGCGCGAGCTCGAGGGCGATCTTGAGCATCTGCTGGCAGTAGAAGGCCATCCAGCTCGTCGCGTCGGACTGCTCGAGGCGGAACCCCGGTGGCAGGGGAGCGGAGCGGTTGAACAGGCCGATGTTGTCCATCCCGAGGAAGCCGCCCTCGAAGAGGTTGCTGCCGTTGGCGTCCTTGCGGTTGACCCACCAGGCGAAGTTGAGCAGCAGCTTGGTGAAGACCCGGGTGAGGAACTCACGGTCGCGGTAGCCGTCGATGCGGTAGACGTGCCACGCCGCCCACGCGTGGACGGGCGGGTTGACGTCGCCGAACTCCCACTCGTACGCCGGGAGCTGGCCGTTGGGGTGCATGGCCCACTCGCGGCACATGAGGAGCAGCTGCTCCTTGGCGAACTCCGGGTCGACGTGGGCGAGCGGGATCGTGTGGAACGCGAGGTCCCACGCGGCGAACCACGGATACTCCCACTCGTCGGGCATCGAGATGACGTCGGCGAGGGCGAGGTGCTTCCAGTGCTCGTTGCGGCCCTTCTTCCGCGACTCGGCGACAGCGGGGCCGACCGGGTCGCCGTCGACCCACTGGCGCACGTCGTAGCGGTAGAGCTGCTTGCCCCAGAGGAGGCCGGCGTAGGCCCGGCGGGCGACGTGGCGGTCGGCCTCGCCGAGGGAGGCGTCGATGACGTGGCCGTAGAACTCGTCGGCCTCGGCCGACCGGGAGCCGAGCACGTCCTCGAAGGGCTCGCCGAACCACTCGAGCCCGGGGTCGCCGGTCGCCAGGCGCAGGTCGACCGTGACCGTCTCACCCGGCTCGACGGCGTCGAACCGGTACCAGAACGAGCACTTGCTGCCGTAGCCGCCGGGGTTGACGGCCTGGGTGCGCCCGTGGACGACGCGCTCGTTGATCGAGTCCTTCGGGTAGAGCGACTGGTTGGCGAGCGCGTGGTCGCCGAAGACGTGGCGGGCGTTCGTCTCGTTGTCGCAGAACAGCGTCGTCGGCGAGCCGGACGCGGCGAGGACGTAGCGGCCGAGGAAGCCGTGCGTCACCTCGGCGGCGCGGTAGCCACGCGTCGGGCGTCCGTTGCGGCGGATCTCGCGTAGCTCGGTGACGCGGTCGTCGACGCCCCAGGACCACGTGTTGCGCAGCCAGATCGTCGGCAGCACGTGGAGCGGCGCGGCAGTCGGTCCGTGGTTGGTCGCGGTGATCCGGATGCACATGTCGTCGGGCCCGGCCTTCGCGTACGTCATCGTGACGTCGAAGAACTCGTGCTCGTCGAGGATGCCCGTGTCGCCGAGCTCGAACTCCCTCTCGTCGCGGGTGCGCTCGCGGTTCTCGCGTCGCAGCTGCTCGTAGGGGAACTCGGCCTGCGGGTAGCGGTAGAGCCACTGCATCCACGAGTGGGTCGGTGTGCCGTCGAGGGCCCACCAGTACTCCTTGGCGTCCTCCCCGTGGTTGCCCTCCTCGTTCGTCAGTCCGAAGAGGCGCTCCTTGAGGATCGGGTCCTTGCCGTTCCACAGGGCGACGGAGAAGTTGAGGAAGCCGAAGCGGTCGCTGATGCCTCCGAGCCCGTCCTCGCCCCAGCGGTAGGCGCGCGACACGGCCTGGTCGAACGGGAACTCCGACCACGCGTTGCCCTCGGCCGAGTAGTCCTCGCGGACCGTGCCCCACTGCCGGCCTGAGAGGTAGGGGCCCCAGAGCCGCCACGGGGCGTCGTGGCCGGGGGAGTCGATGAGCCGCGCGTGCTCCGCACTGAGCGGTTCACCCGGGGGCAGGGGGACGTTCATGGGGGACATCGTGCTGCATCGATGTGTCTCCCGCGTTACGCCCCCTCACTCGCGCAGCGGCGCCAGCAGGCGGTGGGGCTCCCGGAGCCTCGCGGACAGCGGGTTGGTGGGCGGGTCCGTGCCGGCTCCCGGCCCCGGCCGGGTCTCGAGCTCGGCCGCCGGCGGTGTCGCTCGGCACACGGGGCAGCGCCCGGACACGTCGACGTCGACGTCGCAGGGCAAGTGGCGGAAGAGGCGCCGCGGACCCCGGGTGGACGTCGTGGCGTCCCCCCAGCGCATGAGCGCGTACACGGCCGGCCAGAGCGCCTCACCAGAGGGGGTGAGGACGTACGCGTCGTGGCCCCCGTGCATCCGGCGCTCGAGGACGCCCGCCTCGACGAGCGAGCCGAGCCGTTGGGTGAGGACCGCCTTGGAGATGTCGAGGCGGCGCCGGAAGTCGCTGAACCGGGTGACGCCGAGGAAGGCGTCGCGCACGAGCAGCAGCGACCACCGCTCGCCGACGACCTCGAGTGCCTTGGCGAGCGAGCAGTCCTGTCCGCTGTAGTCCGTCCCGAGTGCCATGGAATGAATGTACGTCGTGGTCTGTTCAACAGACCAATCGAGACCACGGAGGACGTCATGAGCCGCACCCGGCAGGCAGCACCCCGGACGACCCGCGGGACGGCCGCGCCCCCGACCGCCGCGCCCCCGACCGCCGCGCCCTCGGCCGGCGAGCAGGCCCGCCGGGCGCTCGCCGTGGCCGCGGTGGGCACGGTCCTGGCCCTCGTCGCATTCACGGCCCCGTTGGCCACGGTCGGATCGGTCACAGCGGCGCTGGGGTCGGACGTCGCCGGGCGCACGTGGATCCTCAGCTCGATGGGCATCGGGCTCGGAGCGGCTCTGCTCACGGCAGGGACCCTGGCCGACGACCGCGGTCGGCGTCGCGTCCTCGTGGGCGGGCTGGCCGTCCTCGCCGTGTCGAGCCTCGCCGCAGCCCTCGCCGGGGGCACGCTCGTGTTCGTCCTCGCCCGGGTCGCGCAGGGCATCGGCGCCGCGGCGGTCATCGCGGCGAGCCTCGGCCTCGTCGCTCACTGGTTCGAGCCCGGCCCGGCCCGGGCGGCCGCGAGCGGGGTGTGGGGTGCGAGCGTCGGAGGCGGCATCGCGCTCGGGCCGCTCGTCGCGAGCGCCTTCGACCGCTGGGCGTCGTGGCGCGACACGTATGTCGTCCTCGCCGTCGCGGCGCTCGTGCTGGCCGCGGTCGCGCGACGCCGGCTGGACGAGATCCGTTCGCACGAGCGTCGACCGCTCGACGCGCTGGGCGCGACGCTTCTCGCCGTCGCCACCTCGGCCTTCCTCGCGGCACTCGTCGAGGGTCGCAGCGGGTGGGGCCGGCCGGAGGTCCTAGTCCTGCTCGGTGTGGGCGCGGTCTCGACGGCCGGCTTCGTCGTCACCGAGCGGCGGACGTCCTTCCCGATGGTCGAGCCGTCCCTCTTCCGGGACGGCCGCTTCGTCGCCGCGAGTGCTGCTGCGCTGGCGACCGGTGCGGGCGCGATCGGCCTGCTCTCGTTCCTGCCCGGCTTCCTCGCCCTGGCGCTCGGTCTGCCTGCGACGACCTCCGCCGTCCTCTTCCTCGCCTGGTCCGGGACGAGCGTCGTGGCCGCCCTCGTGGCCCGCCGGCTCCCCGCCTCCTGGTCCGGCAGGGCGCAGCTGGCGGGTGGGCTCGTCGTCGTCGCCGCAGGTCAGCTGGCGCTGTCGGGGATCACGCCCGGGTCCTCGTGGACCCGGTTCCTGCCGGGCCTGCTCGTCGCCGGGGTGGGCAGCGGCGTCCTCAACGCGGCTCTCGGGCGTGAGGCCGTCGCGAGCGTGCCGGCGGGACGGGGCGGGATGGGAAGCGGCGCGAACAACTCGGCCCGCTACCTCGGGTCGTCCATCGGGGTCACGGTGGTCGCCGTCGTCGTCGCGGCGCACGCGGGGCCCGGTCCGGGAGCGTCCGGACTCGTGGCCGGCTGGAACGTCGCCGCCTGGGTGACCGCCGCCATCTCGCTCGTCGGGGCCGTCGTCGTGTGGGCCACGACCGTGACGGATCGACGACGGGCCGCCACGGACGCCGTCGGCGACCCGAGCCACTGACCGCTTGACCTTCGACCCGGTCGAGGGCCCAGTCTTCTCGTCATGCCCGCCGACCCCGAGCCCGCTGCCGACACCCGCCTCCTGACGATCGGGGAGGTCGCCCGTCGGAGCGGCCTCACCGCCAGCGCCCTGCGCTTCTACGACCGTGAGGGCATGCTCGTGCCGGCAGACGTCGACGCCCTGACGGGCTACCGGAGGTATGCCGTCGCGCAGGTCCGCGCCGCCCGTCTCCTCGCGTCACTGCGCCGAGTCGGTATGCCGCTCGCCGAGGTCGCGCTCGTGCTCGACGAGGACGCGCGCGGTGCGTCCGGCACGGCCGCTGACGTCGTCACCGCCCACGAGCAGCGCCTCGTCGACGGGTTGGCGGACGCCAGGCGCGAGATCGTGCGCACCCTGGCCCTCCTCGCAGAGCGCGAGCATGCTGGCTCGGAGGCCTGTCGGGTCGCGGTCCGTGCCGGAGAGCTCGCGGCGGCGCTGGCGTCCGTCCGGTTCGCCGTGGCGCCGGGGGAGCCGGCCGCGGGCGCCCCGGACGGGGTGGACCTGCGGGTGCTCACCGGCATCCTCGTCGAGGTGTGCGGGGAGGAGCTGCGGTGCGTCGCCACCGACCGCTACCGACTCGCGGTGGGCTGGGCTGCAATCGTCGGACTCCCGGCGGCCTCGCCGGACGCACCGCTGGCCGCGGTCGTCCCGATCGCGTGGGCTGACCGGGTCACCGACGCGTGCGCCGCCGTCGGTGCCGACTCCGAGGTCGTGCTCGAGCTGCGGCCGGGTCGGGTGGGCGCGACCGTGGACGGCGGACTGGTCGCGACACCGGTGCTCCCGGGCTCCTTCCCCGACTACCGGAGCATCGTGACCGCCGACGCGGGTCGCGAGGGGGTCGACGCCGCGGGCCTGCTGGCGCTCCTGCCGGTCGAGAGGCAGACGGTCGGGCTCGTCGTCCGCGACGGTTCCGTCCATGTGGCCGCCAGGGACGACGCAGGTGCCGACGACGTCGCCGACGTCCTCGTCGACCCGGAGTTCCTCCACGAGGCGCTCTCCGTCGCCGGTGCCCGGCCGACGCTCGTCCTCGACGGCCCGCACCGCCCCCTCGCCGTCCGCGGCGAGGGTGCCGGCACCTCGGTCCTCATGCCCGTCGCGGCCGAGTCCTCGGGTCCGTGAGCGTCCTCGTCCACGGGTGCCGCCGCTGCGGACACCAGCAGGCGTGGCACGAGTCCGGCAACGGCGGCTACACGCCGTGCCGGTGCTGCCGTGCGGGGACGTCCGACCCCGACCCGGCACCCACGCTGCTACCGACGTGGAGCTCGCCGGACGGCATACGCGAGCGGCTCTGGGAGCCCGGCAGCCGTCGCAACGCGGGCACGATGCACGCGACGACGACGTGCGGGTGCGACGCCTGCCACGCGGCGTTCCGCGCGGAGCGCGTCGCCACGGACGGTGCGTCGGGCGGCGCGGCCCCGAGCTCGCAGAGCGGCCAGGCGCGGGCGGCGGGATGACGCGTCGAGAGCACCCCTTCGCGGCTCCTAGACTGGAGGGGTTGTCCGGCCGCTGACGTAGTGCGGCACCGATAGGAGGAATGCCGTGATCGTCGCCACCGGGATCGAGCTGCGTGCCGGGGCGCGCCTGCTCGTCGAGGACGCCAGCTTCAGGATCGACGCGGGTGACCGCATCGGGCTCGTGGGACGCAACGGTGCCGGCAAGACGACCCTGACCAAGGTGCTCGCCGGGGAAGGCCAGCCGGCCGCCGGGACCGTGACCCGCACGGGCGCCGTCGGCTACCTGCCGCAGGACCCCCGCACGGGCGACCTCGACATGCTCGCCCGCGACCGCATCCTCTCCGCCCGCGGGTTGGACGCCATCGTGCGCCAGCGGTCCGAGGCCGAGGCGCGGATGGGCAGCGACGACGAGCTGGTGCGGGACAAGGCGATGCGCGCCTACACCCGTCTCGAGGTGGAGTTCGAGGCTCAGGGCGGGTATGCCGCCGAGTCCGAGGCCGCGTCCATCGCGAGCGCCCTCAACCTCGAGGAGCGCATCCTCGGCCAACCGCTCGGCACCCTCTCGGGTGGCCAGCGTCGCCGCGTCGAGCTGTCACGGATCCTCTTCTCCGGCAACGAGACCCTGCTCCTCGACGAGCCGACCAACCACCTCGACGCCGACTCGATCATCTGGCTGAGGGAGTACCTCCGCGCCTACAAGGGCGGGCTCATCATCATCAGCCACGACGCCGAGATGCTCGATGCCGTCGTCAACAAGGTCTACCACCTCGACGCGAACCGCTCGGCGCTCGACGTCTACAACGTCAGCTGGAAGACCTATCTCCAGGCGCGCGAGACGGATGAGAAGCGCCGCCGCCGCGAGCTGCAGAACGCCCAGAAGAAGGCCGGCGCGCTCATGGCGCAGGCCGACAAGATGCGCGCCAAGGCGACCAAGGCGACGGCGGCCCAGAACATGGCCAAACGCGCCGAGCGACTCCTCGCCGGCGTCGAGGGCGAGCGGGTCCAGGACAAGGTGGCCAAGCTCCGCTTCCCCAAGCCGGCCGCCTGCGGCAAGACGCCCCTGCGGGCGTCCGGGCTCTCCCGCTCCTACGGCTCGCTCGAGGTCTTCACCGACGTGGACCTCGCCATCGACCGCGGCAGCAAGGTCGTGGTGCTCGGTCTCAACGGTGCCGGCAAGACGACGCTGCTGCGGATGCTCGCGGGCGTCGACACCCCCGACACCGGCGAGGTCGAGCCCGGTCACGGGCTGCGCCTCGGCTACTACGCCCAGGAGCACGAGAACCTCGACGTCGGTCGCACGGTCCTCGAGAACATGAAGTCGGCCGCGCCGGAGCTCGGCGAGACCGAGGTGCGCAAGGTGCTCGGCTCCTTCCTCTTCTCGGGCGACGACGTGCACAAGCCCGCGGGCGTGCTCTCGGGCGGGGAGAAGACGCGGCTGTCGCTCGCCCTGCTCGTCGTCTCGGCGGCCAACGTGCTGCTCCTCGACGAGCCCACCAACAACCTCGACCCCGCCTCACGGGCCGAGATCCTCGGGGCCCTGTCGACCTTCGAGGGTGCCGTCGTGCTCGTCACCCACGACGAAGGGGCCGTCGAGGCGCTCGAGCCCGAGCGCATCCTCCTGCTGCCCGATGGCGTCGAGGACCTCTGGGGCCCGGACTACCTGGACCTCATCTCGCTGGCCTGAGCCTGTCGGCCCTCGTCGTGGGGCGCCAGTGGCTACGTTGGCGCCATGACATCGAGCGCGAGGCGACGACGGCGCCGTGAGCCGCGCTCGAGCGCCGGCGAGAACCGCCTGTGGCCGGCTCTCGCGGTCGTCGTGGCGGCGCTGGCGTACGCGGTGCTGCCGGAGAGCCTCCTCGTCGGCCCCCGGCTGGCCATCCCCGTGGTCGAGCTCGTGCTGCTGGGTGCCCTCGTCGCGACGAACCCGCGTCGCCTGGTCCGGCAGACGCGCTGGTCCCGGGTCGTCTCCATCGTTCTCGCGTGCCTGGTCATCGCGACGAACCTCTTTGCGCTCGGCATGCTCGTGCGGAGCCTCACCTCGTCCGAGCCGGGCGGGATGCCCCTGCTGCTCGCCGGGATGCAGGTGTGGCTGACCAACGTCATCGGCTTCGGCCTGCTCTTCTGGGAGATCGACCGTGGCGGACCGGTCGCACGGCACACGGTCGTGCGCGACCGGCTCCCGCCGGCCGACTGGCGCTTCTCGCAGGACGAGAACCAGGACGCGATCACCGAGGTCGCCGCGACCTCGAGCGCACGGAGCAACTGGCGGCCCGAGTTCATCGACTACCTCTACGTGTCCCTGACGAACTCGAGCGCGTTCAGCCCCACCGACACGATGCCGCTGTCGGCCCGGGCCAAGGCCCTCATGGGACTCGAGGCGACGGCTGCGTTGCTCACGTCGCTGCTCGTCGTGGCCCGAGCCGTGGGTGCCCTCGGGCAGTGAGCCCGCACCCGGGCATACATAAGCAAATAGTTGGGCTCACATAATGGACGGTTATTGTATCTGCGTGGGTCGATCGAGACACTGTCTGCCATGCCCACCGACCACCACCTCACCTGCCCGTACTGCTCGGGCGAGGACCTGACTCCGTTCCCGGACCCCACCTCTGCGTGGTCGTGCCTGGACTGTGCGCGGGTCTTCCGGGTCGAGCTGGTCCAGCCTGCGTCGGTGACCGGCTGGGGCGTCCTGCGCGTCGTCGTCCCGCGCTCGACGGTCGGTCAGGCGCCCGCTCCGGCGGTGGCGGCCTGAGCCCGGTGGCCTCGCCGTGACCCACGGGTAGCCTGCGTCCATGACGCATCCGCACCTCGTCGTCGAGACCGACGGACCGGTCCGCACCCTCACGCTCGACCACCCGGAGAAGCGCAACGCGCAGACCCCGTCGCTGTGGGCGGCGCTCGCCGACGAGGCGCGGTCCGTCCCCGAGGACGTACGCGTCGTCGTCCTCCGCGGAGCCGGTGACGCCTTCTCCGCCGGCATCGACACCGCCATGTTCACCCCGGAGGGTGTGCCCGGGGAGGAGAGCGTCGCCCAGCTCGCCGCAGGAGGCCCCGAGGCCGTCCAGCGTGGGATCGCGGCCTACCAGGAGGGGTTCACCGCGTGGGCGGAGTGCCCGGCCGTCGTCGTGGCGCAGGTGCACGGCTACGCGATCGGCGCCGGCCTCCAGCTGGCGCTCGCGGCCGATCTGCGCGTCGCGGCGCTCGACGCCTGGTTCGCCATGCGTGAGACGAGCCTCGGTCTCGTGCCCGACCTCGGGGGCACCGGCCCCCTCGTCCACCTCGTGGGCTATGCCCGGGCCCTCGAGATCTGTGCGACGGGGCGCAAGATCTCGGCGCCCGAGGCGCACAGCATCGGGCTCGTCGGCACGCTCGCACCGGCGGCGGACCTCGAGGACGTGACCGGCTCCCTCGTCGAGGCGCTGCTGGCGGCGCCGGCACCCGCCCTGAGAGCCCTCAAGCCGCTGTTGCGGGGCGCGATGGACGCAGGCCGGGACGCGCAGCTCGCCCGCGAGCGGGAGGCCCAGACCGGGCTGCTCCAGGCGATGCTCGGCGGATTCGGCGCCTGAGCCCCGCCCCGGACCCCGCTGATCTGGGGGTCGGGGGAATCGCTGTCGGTCCCTCGGGGTTGGATCAAGGGACTGAAGGAGGTCTGTGCCGTGGGCATGCAGCCGTGGATGGCGATGCGATCGATGTCGCGCGACTCGTCGGTGGCCGAGCGGAGCCTGTCGCCGGGCACGCGCCGCCGCGTCCTGACCTACGCCGCGCCGTACCGCCGGGCGATCATCGCCTTCCTGGCGGTGGTCGTCGTCGACTCGGTGCTCGTCGTCACGGTGCCGCTCCTCATCAAGAGCCTCGTCGACGACGGAGTCATCCCGAAGGACTCGTCCGTCGTCGTCCGGCTCTCGCTCGTCGTCGCGGTGATCGCCATCGCCGACGCCGTGCTGACCGTCATCTCTCGGTGGTACTCCTCCCGCATCGGTGAGGGTCTGATCAACGACCTGCGCACCCAGGTCTTCGCCCACGTGCTCCGCCAGCCGATCGCCTTCTTCACCCGCGCCCAGACCGGCTCGCTGGTCTCCCGGCTCAACAACGACGTCGTCGGCGCGCAGCAGGCGTTCACGTCCGTGCTGTCCAACGTCGTCTCCAACATCGTGTCGGTGGCGCTCGTCATCGCGGCGATGCTCGCCCTGTCGTGGCAGCTGACGCTGGGCTCGCTGCTGCTCGTGCCGCTCTTCCTCGTCCCGGCCAAGCTCATGGGCCAGCGGCTCGCGACCCTCGCGCACCGCCAGATGACGCTCAACGCCGACATGGGCACGCGGATGACCGAACGCTTCAACGTCGCGGGTGCCCTGCTCGTCAAGCTCTTCGGCCATCCCGCCCGTGAGGAGGCCGAGTACGCAGAGCGCGCCGGCCGGGTGCGTGACATCGGCATCCAGATCGCGCTCAACCGCACCATCTTCATGGCCGCCCTGACCCTCGTCGCGGCGCTGGCGACCGCGATGATCTACGGCTTCGGCGGTGTCATGGCCGTGAACGGCACGCTCTCCGTCGGCACGCTCCTGGCCCTGGCTGCTCTGCTCGCCCGCCTCTACGGTCCGCTCACGTCGCTGTCCAACGTGCGGGTCGACATCATGACGGCGCTCATCTCCTTCGAGCGCGTCTTCGAGGTGCTCGACCTCGAGCCGCTCGTCAAGGAACGCCCCGGTGCCGTCGACCTGCCCGACGGACCCCTGGGCGTCGAGCTCGACCACGTGGGGTTCCGCTACCCGTCCGCCGACGAGGTGTCGCTCGCCTCACTCGAGTCCGTGGCGTCCGGTGACCGGCGCGGCAGCGGCGTCGTGCTCCACGACGTCACCGTCGCAGCTCCCTCCGGCCACCTCGTCGCGCTCGTCGGACCCTCAGGTGCCGGCAAGACGACGCTCACCTCGCTCGTGTCCCGGCTCTACGACCCGAGCGAGGGCGCGGTGCGCATCGGTGGCGTCGACCTGCGCGACGTCACGATGACCTCTCTGCGCGACCGCGTCGGCGTCGTGACCCAGGAGGCCCACCTCTTCCACGACACGATCCGGGCCAACCTGCTCTACGCGCGGCCCGACGCCACCGACGACGAGATCCACGCTGCGCTGCGGGCCGCCCAGATCAGCGACCTCGTCGCCGAGCTCCCCGAGGGGCTCGACACCGTCGTCGGCGACCGCGGCCACCGGCTCAGCGGCGGTGAGAAGCAGCGGTTGGCCATCGCGCGGCTGCTCCTCAAGGCGCCCGACGTCGTCGTGCTCGACGAGGCGACGGCGCACCTCGACTCCGAGTCGGAGGTCGCGGTGCAGCGCGCGCTCGACGCGGCCCTGGAGGGGCGCACCTCGATCGTCATCGCCCACCGGCTGTCGACGATCCGCCAGGCGGACCTCATCGTCGTGCTCGACCACGGTCGCGTCGTCGAGACCGGCCGGCACTCCGAGCTGCTTGCCGCTGGTGGCCTCTACGCAGACCTCCACGCGACCCAGTTCGACGACCAGACCGTCGAGCGGCCCGGGCGAGCCGACCGTGAGCTCACGGGGCTGGAGCGCGACGCGCTCGACCACGTCTGAGCACGGCCGTCGGGTCAGGCGCGACCGCGCTCCAGCCGCTCCTCGAGTCCGGCGGCGAGGCCGGCCACGGTGACGAGGTCCACGAGGCCGCCGAGGCTGTGGGCCAATCGCCGGTGACGGACCGGGCCGAGCCGCAGACGCAGGTGGACGCGCGTGCGGTCGCCGTCGGCCCGCTGCAGTCGGAGGCACCACGTCAGGTCGGTGCGGCCCCGGGTGGAAGCGAAGAGCAGATGCGTGGCCGGTTCGAGCTCGACGACCGTGAAGGTCGCGTCCGCGCCGCCCCAGTCGGGGATGACGTCCCCGACCGCGAGCCCCTGCAGGCCAGGGTCGAGGTGCCGCAGGGCGCGCCGCGATCGCGGGACGGCTCGCTCGACGGCCCGCGGGAGGTACCAGCCGGCGCGTCGCCTGCCGAGCTGGACGAGCCACGGCCAGACCCGCTCCGGCGAGCCCGACACGGTGAAGGCTCGGTCCATGACGACGTCGGCGGACACCAGGCTGTCGCCGGGCAGGTGGGCACGCTGCTCAGTGACGGTCGGTCGGACCAGTAGCCGGAGTCGGTCGGGCGCGGTGTCGCCGGTCGTCATCGTCGTGCCGAGGGCTCGCTCATCGCGAGAGCTGCTGGAGCGCCCACGTGTTGCCGTCCGGGTCGCTGAGGTGGGCGTACTTGACGCCACCCATGTCCTGGACCTCCGAGACGTCGACCCCGTTGCCGGTCAGCGTCTCCCGCGCCTCGACGATGTCGTCGACGACGAGATGCAGGTTCTGCACGCGGGGCGCGTCCGGTGCGCTCATCCCGACGCCGATGACGATCGAGCAGCTCGACCCCGGCGGCGTCAGCTGCACGACGCGCATGCCGTTGCCCGGCTCGACGTCGTGGTCGAGGACGAAGCCCATGCCCTGGGCGTAGAAGGCCAGGCTGGCGTCGACGTCGGTGGTCGGGAGGGGGACGAGTTCCAGGCGCATGTCCATGCGGGCTCCTCTGAAGGTGTGACGGCGTGCTCGGACGTCGACCTTCTCACCCGGGAGGCTCCGCGCGGGGCAGGACTGGTCCTCAGGCGTCCTCCTCGTCCCAGATGCGCACCTTCTTCGGCCTGACGGGGGCCGCGTCGGGGCCGGCCGTCTCGGCACGCCGGGTGGCCGCCTCACGCCGGATGGCGAAGAAGATGAAGACGAGCCCGCCGGGCATGAAGAGCCACCACTGGTAGGCATACGCCTGGTGGGGCCCCAGGTCCTCCTCCGGGCGAGGCAGCAGGCGCAGCGGGTGATCGCCCGCGGCCGCGGTCGGCTCCTGCGCGCCGAGGACTAAGTACGCGTCCACCGGGCTCAGCGACGGCACCTGCGTCCGCGCGTCGGCGATGTTGATGCTCGCCATCTGTGGCCGAGGCAGGTCGCGGCCGAGGCTGACCTCGCCGGTGCGCAGCCACCCGGTGAGCTGCACCGGGCCGGATGGGGGCGGGTCGACGGGTGGACTGGTCTCGGCGTCGTCCGCGTTGGGCACCCAGCCCCGGTCGACGAGGAGCGTCAGGTCGCCCGTCTGCAGCGGCGTCAGCACCTCGAAGCCCACCGTCGCGTCGAGCGTCCGGTTGCGGACGAGCAGGTCCGCGCCGGCGGCATACGTGCCCGTCAGCGTCACCCGGGTCCACTGCCGCTCCGCCGGGATCGGCGTCTCGACCATGGCAGGAGCGAAGGCGACCGGCGCAGCGCCGTAGTTGCGGGCGATGGCATCGACCTTGGTCCGCTGCTCGACATGGCGATGCCACTGCCACAGGCCGAGGTAGAAGCAGGCGACCCCGAAGAGGACCGCGACGAGGGTCCAGAGCAGCCAGCGCCGCGTCAGCCAGAGTCGAAGCACGGATCGACGGTACCCGGCCTCACGACGGACCCGGGTATCGCCCCGCCCCTGCCTGCGGTGACGTCGCGTGGTCGTTTCATCGGTCGGGCAGGGAGTTGCGGCCGGGTGGTGGCGGATCCGGCACACCCCGTGTCTTGCCACCCCACGAGCGTGCCACCAGGGCGCTGGTCGAGGTGATGGCCGAGGCCCCGGAGCAGCAACGGCCGGTCCGGGGCCCCGCGACGACGGTGTAGGGGAGAGGGGAGTCACCGTCATCACTGTCGTAGACGCTCGAACGCGAGAGGCATGACGCGAGATCGTCGCCCCGTGGGTGGCGGTAGCATCGGAGGGGTGGTGGGCCGGCGCGTCCGAGTCGCTCCGCACGAGGCGCACGTGTAGACCGCGATGGCGTCGGTCGCCTCCTGGTACCGCGAGTCCTCCGTGCTAGAGCGCCAGGTCCGCTTGGCCGACCACGCGACGCATGTGAAGGCGTACGAGACACTCCCCGGGGGCGTCGTTGCGGGCACCGAACTCCTCAGCCCGTCCCGGCACGTACCTGGCTGCGATCAGCGTTGCCCAGTGCCGTAGGTCAGGTGCGGCGTCATCGAGGGTGACCGGACCGTGGGCGACCACGAACGCATAGGGGAACGCGTCGTCCTCCACCGCAAGTCCTGCCCGCGGGTTCGCGTGCAGGTGCCGCCCCTTCACGCTCCTGGCTGACGTGATGAACACCAGGTCGTCACCGTCGACGATGAACCACAGCGGAGCCACGTGCGGGTCACCGTCGATGGACGCGGTCGCAACCTTTCCGGTCCGCGAGCCGGACGCGAGGAATGCTCGTGCCTCGATCGGATCCATGTCTCTCATCGGGCGCGCCCTTCGTCGACGTGGGGGAACTGACGATAGCGCCGTACGAACGTCGAGACCTCAGGCTGAGCAGACCGGATCTCGGCAGGACCGCTCGAACGGCTGGGCGCCGGGCTCACCGCGCCGCGGGGTGCAGCTCCCTCCAGTCCTCGGAGGCTGGTGTCGACAGCCATTCCTCGGAAGGGACCAACCGGTCGACGCCGTAGTAGACCGCGGCGCAGTTGCCGGCCCAGTCGGGCGTGGTGATGTAGCGGAAAGGCTCGGTCGACGCGGCGATCGGAGTCGGTGTGAACTGCACGACGCGCTTGCCCTCGAGGATCTGTCGCTGGACGGCT
The DNA here is from genome assembly GCF_000383675.1 of Terracoccus sp. 273MFTsu3.1. Lineage (GTDB taxonomy): Bacteria > Actinomycetota > Actinomycetes > Actinomycetales > Dermatophilaceae > Terrabacter. Next base: position 240,436 of record NZ_KB911823.1, read on the forward strand.
GCGGTGTTCTGGTCCCAGGCCTTCGCCCGGTCGGTCATCTCGTGGACGAGCGCGGTGTTCCGCGGCACGACGGACCCCAACGCCACCGTGCTGAACAGGGCCGACACCCCGAGCAACGCCGCCATGGCCGGAACGGCCACGTTGCGCTGCCAGGCGTGGACACGGCGGCCCAGCCAGTAGCCGGCCGCGGCACCGTAGAGGGCGGCGGTCACGATGGCGGGGAGCAGGAAGCTCGTCCAGGCGCGCTGGTACCCCCAGCCGCTGGGTCCGTAGCCCTGCCGCAACCCGGCAATGACGCCGAACGACGCGATCCCCACCAGCACAGCCGGCAGCACCGCCACGAGCACCGTGCGCGGAAGGGTCCACGAGCCGCCGGCGAACGGCAGCGACGTCGCGCGCAGAGCCGCGCCGCTGGCGAGCAGACCGACGAGGAGCCCGGTGACGATCGCCACGTAGTAGGCGGGCTGGGAGAGGATGATCTCCCAGGAGCTGAGCCATCCGTGCACGGCCTCCGAGAAGCCCTGGGCCGACATGATCGACGACTGTGCCTGGTCGTAGGCAACTCGGGTCCGCACGCGCTGGCCGGGCGAGAAGTACAGGACCGCGAATCCGGCGAGCGTTCCCATGAGCCACACAGCGAGCCACGTGATCGGGAAGCGCGCCCGGGGGTCGCGCCACGCCAGCAGGGCAAACATCAGGGCCGCCGCCGCATAGACGCCGCCGACCACGAAGAACGCCTCTCCGAGCGATCCGATCACGAAGCCCATGAACAACGCGAGCACCACCGCCGTGACGCGCACCCACCGCCGCGGGCTGCGTGCCGCGACGATGAGGAGGACGACGTTCCAGACGCCGAGGACCACCGGGAGCGTGTGCGTGACGGTGGCGGCCGACCAGAAGAGGATCTGGTACACCACGTTGCCGGCGAAGAACGTGAGCGCCGACACGACGACCGCCAGGAGCCCGGCCGCCGCTGCGGGCCATCGCCACCGCAGGTGGCGCAGTGCCAGGTACAACACGGTGAAGATCCCGACCGTCATGGTGACGATCAGGACGAACGGCAGCACACGAGCCCCACGGAGCCCGTCGGCGAAGACCAGAACCTGGGCCACGTGGTAGGCCAGCCGGCCGTTCACCTTGGAGTAGTAGTAGTCGATGAACCCCAGCGGGCCGAACGCGTGGACCCGTGCTGCCGCGCACCAGTCATCGGCTGACAGGCGAACGGCCGGGCTCGCGAACGCGGCCAGCGCGAGCAGGTGTACCGCGACGACGGCCGGCAGGAGCATCAAGAGTGCCCACAGCCACGGCCGCCGCCGGCTGTGGCCGGATGACCGTTCGTCGTGGGTGACAGACGTGTCCGTGGCGTGCTTTGCCGCTGCAGAGGCTGGAGAACTCATCAGATCGACCCATCGAACGGGACCTGCGGCATCGAGCACGACGTGACCGACGTCAATGGGCGCACACGCTACCCCACCGCGAAGCGGGCCACGTGCCAAATGGCACATAGCACCCACGACGGCAGCAGGACCCACCGGGCCCCTGTGCTCGGGCCCGTCCGCAGGCGGTTGCAGGAGCTCCGAGAGCGGTCGGGCACGCCGCCTGACCACCCAGCCAGACGTCAGATCACCGCAGGTCAGGGGCGTGGGACAACATCGGCAGCACCAGGACGCCGGGTCGCAGCAGTACCCGGCCTAGAGTGGAGGCCATGACCCGCCTTCCCGACCCGAGCGTCCGACCGGCTGGGCTGGCCGACCAGTTCGGGCGCCGGGCCCGCGACCTGCGCGTGTCGGTCACCGACCGCTGCAACCTGCGCTGCACGTACTGCATGCCGGCCGAGGGCCTGCCGTGGATGCCCAAGACCGAGATGCTGACGGACGAGGAGATGCTGCGGGTCATCGGCGTCTTCGTGCGCGACGGCATCACGCAGGTCCGCCTCACGGGCGGCGAACCCCTCCTGCGCCGATCGCTCGTCGAGCTCGTCGCCGGTATCGCGGCGCTCGATCCGCGTCCCAAGATCGCGATGACGACGAACGGCGTCGGTCTCGAGCGGGTCGCCATCGGCCTCAAGGAGGCCGGGCTCGACCGGGTCAACGTCAGCCTCGACACCATCGACTCGGAGACCTTCACCCAGCTGACCCGGCGCGACCGCCTCGCCGATGTCGAGGCGGGGCTCAAGGCCGCCTCGGACGCCGGGCTGACGCCCGTCAAGGTCAATGCCGTCGCCATGCGTGGCATCAACGACGACTCGGTCGCCGACGTTCTCGCGTGGTGCCTCGAGCGCGGCTACGAGCTGCGCTTCATCGAGCAGATGCCGCTCGACGCCCAGCACGCCTGGGATCGCACGCAGATGATCTCCGCCGACGAGATCCGCGAGCGCCTGTCGCAGCGCTGGGAGCTGACGCCACTGCCGGCCGCCGACCGGGGGAGTGCCCCCGCAGAGCGGTTCCTCGTCGACGGCGGTCCCGAGACCGTCGGCATCATCGCCAGCGTCAGTGCGCCGTTCTGCGCGGCCTGCGACCGCACGCGGCTCACGGCCGACGGACAGGTGCGGAACTGCCTCTTCTCGACGACCGAGACCGACCTGCGCGGGCCCCTACGCGAGGGCGCGACCGACGACGAGCTGCTCGGCCTCATCCGGGGCGAGATGTGGCGCAAGCGCCGCGGCCACGGCATCGGCGAGCCGGACTTCGTCCAGCCCGACCGGCCCATGTCCGCCATCGGCGGCTGACGCCGACTGCCCGTGCACGCCTGAGTCCCGACCCAGGTGCCGGCCGCTGGCCGTCCTGGCACGTCCGTGCTCACGCCAGAACGGGGCCTGCCACGGCACCGAGCGCCCGCGGCGGACGGGCGTCGAAGAGGATCAGCGGAGCTCGTCAGCGGGTGGTGACACCACGTCCGCCGTCATCACCACGTCGGCGTAGGCGTCGCCGAGGGCGCGGATGAAGGCGGCGTGCACGGCGTGGCCCGCGACGTGCGTGCCGGCGAACTCGAGGTCCGGAGCGGCGCAGGCGTCGGCCACCACCGACACGTCGTACCCCAGATCTGACGCCGCGCGCACGGTGGCATCCACGCACATGCTCGTCATCATTCCGGCGACCACCAGTGACGCATCGGGGTGACGCTCGATCTCAGCCCGGAGATCGGTCTCGAGGAACGAGTTCGGATGGTGCTTGACGATCACTGCCTCACCGGCGCGCGGGATGACCCGAGAGTCGAACTCGGCACCCGGAGTCCCCGCGACGAGGAAGGTGGCGTCCGACTCGAGGCTCTCGTGTCGGACGTGGATGACCGGCAGGCCTCGAGCGCGGAAGTGGCCGAGCAGGTTGCCGGCGCGCTCGGCCGCGTCGTCGGGGCCGACGAGCGGCATCCGTCCTCCCCGGAAGTAGTCGCGTTGGATGTCCACCAGGACCAGGACGTCTGCCATGCCGAGAACGCTACCTGCGGATGACCTCCTCTCGGCCACAGGCGTCGCCGCATGCAGCCGAGGGGCAGCGTCCACGCGAGATCGCTGCGACACTGGCGAGGTGCTGGACCTGCGCCCGAGCTGCGAGTGCTGCGACCGCGATCTACCGCCCGAGTCGACGGAGGCGATGATCTGCACCTTCGAGTGCACCTGGTGCGTGCGGTGCGTCAAGACGTGCCTCGGCGGCACCTGTCCGAACTGCGGCGGTGACCTCCAACCTCGGCCCGTTCGACCTGCTGACCGGCTCGCCGACCACCCGGCCTCGACCCGGCGCGTGGTGCAGACGGGCCTGCACCGGGCCTGACGGCGGTGGCTGTCGTGCTCAGCCGTCGGCGTCGGTGAGGGCCTCGACGGGGACGACCTCGATGAGGAAGCCACGCAGCGCGACGAAGTCGGCGAGAGACCTCTCGTGGTCGTCGCAGGCCAGCCACACCTTGCGCCGGTCCGGGGCGTGCAGCTTCGGGTTGTTCCAGATGACCGCGTGGACGCCCGTCGCGCGGCAGCCCTTGGCGCTGCAGACGTGCTCGACGTCAGGGTCGCCCGTGGGCGACAGGGAGAGCGGCCCGCTCACTGCTCGAGGCGCTGCGTGTCGTCGCGGGGCACGACCGACTGGATGCTGCCCGGCTGTCGGGGGCTCACGGCATTCGCGAGCACGACGGCGACGTAGGGGATGAAGACCGCTGCCAGGACGGCCGTCCAGCGCAGCCAGCCCGAGGTGACGAAGACCAGACCGAAGCACACGATGCGGATGCCCATCATCGTGAGGTAACGGCGGACGCGCTGGTCCTGGTCGTCCGTCGTGGAGGTCGACGCCGAGGTGACGGAGTAGACGACCGGCTCGTTCTTGGCTCTTGGCACCCTTCAACCATAAGCCCGTCCCACGCGGGCGGCACCGTGCTGTCTACCCTTCGGTAGTCCGTTAGGTTTCGGGGCAAGGCAGCGACCCGGCAGAGGCCGGACGGACGGAGGAACGCACAGTGTCAACGACCGAGGCGCGCAACGTGCTCGTGACCGGAGGCAACCGCGGCATCGGCCTGGCGATCGCCAGGGCCTTCGCCGACGCGGGCGACAACGTCGTCATCACACACCGCTCGGGCGAGCCGCCGGAGGGCCTGCAGGGCGTCATCTGCGAGGTCACCGACTCGGCCTCCGTCGACGCGGCCTTCACCGCCGCCGAGGAGATCTTCGGTGGCCCCGTCGAGGTCCTCGTCGCCAACGCCGGCATCACGCGCGACACCCTGCTCATGCGGATGAGCGACGACGAGTTCGACTCCGTCATCGACACGAACCTCGCGGGCGCCTTCCGGTGCGCGCGGCGCGCCGCCACCGGCATGATCCGCAAGCGCCGCGGCCGCATCGTCCTCATCAGCAGCGTCGTCGGTCTCTACGGATCGCCCGGCCAGACCAACTACGCGGCGTCGAAGGCCGGTCTCGTCGGACTCGCCCGCTCGATCTCGCGCGAGCTCGGTGGCCGCGGCATCACCGCCAACGTCGTCGCACCCGGCTTCATCGACACCGAGATGACGGCCGTGCTGCCCGACGAGCAGAAGAAGGCCTACCTCGCCAACATCCCCGCGGGTCGCTTCGCCACTCCGGAGGAGGTCGCGTCCGTCGTGCGCTTCGTCGCGAGCGACGACGCCGGCTACATCACCGGCGCGGTGATCCCCGTCGACGGCGGCCTCGGCATGGGGCACTGAGCCCACCCCGCGGCATACGGTTGTATGCCGTCACGAGCGTTGTGCAGCAAGCGTGCCCACCCACACGAGAAAGTCGCAGGCATGGGAATCCTCGAAGGCAAGAAGCTCCTCATCACCGGTGTCCTCATGGACAGCTCGATCGCGTTCCACGTCGCGAAGATCGCCCAGCAGGAGGGTGCGACGGTCGTCCTCACCTCGTTCGGCCGGACGATGAAGATCACCCAGACCATCGCCAAGCGGCTGCCCGAGACGCCCGTCGTCATCGAGCTCGACGTCGCCGACCAGGAGCACCTGGACACCCTCGCCGACCGTCTGCGTGAGCACGTGGACGGCCTCGACGGAGTGCTGCACTCGATCGGCTTCGCGCCGCAGGGCGCCTTCAACTTCCTCGAGGGCACGTGGGAGGACGTCTCGACGGCGCTCCAGATCTCGGCGTACAGCCTCAAGTCGCTCGCGGTCGCGACCCTGCCGCTCATGTCCGAGGGTGGCAGCGTCGTCGGGCTCACGTTCGACGCGAAGTTCGCGTGGCCGGTCTACGACTGGATGGGGGTCGCCAAGGCCGCCTTCGAGTCGACGAACCGCTACCTCGCCCGCGACCTCGGCCCCAAGGCGGTGCGCTGCAACCTCGTCGCCGCGGGGCCAATCCGCACGACGGCGGCCAAGTCCATCCCGGGCTTCGAGCAGTTCGAGAAGGTCTGGGACGACCGCGCGCCGCTGGGCTGGGACGTCAACGACCCGGAGCCCGCGGCGAAGGCCTGTGCGGCGCTGCTCTCCGACTGGTTCCCGGCCACGACCGGCGAGATCGTCCACGTCGACGGCGGCGTCCACGCGATGGGGCAGTGAGCGCGCAGGTCCACGGATCCTCTCGCTAGAGTCCTGCCCATGCCTCACGCCGGGACCGAGTCCAGCCCCCTGACGACGACCGACCCCGAGGTGGCGCCGGTGCCTGCCGAACCGGTGCGGGTCGACGAGGTCCGGGTGCTCGAGGGGCCCAACCTCTACTTCGCCCGGCCGGCGATCAAGGTCATCCTGCACGTGCCCGGCTTCCTCGAGCTCAAGCGCACCGACGCCGAGGCCCTGGCCCGTCGGCTGGGCATGCGCTCGGCCCGTCCGGGCAAGCGCGGCACCGCCCTGCGACAGCGGTTCGTCATGCGGGTGATCCGCACCGTGACGCGCCGCGTCGGCACCGAGATCGGCGCCGGGCGCCTCGGCGTACGCGTGCGGGCGGGTCAGACCGTCGACGACGTCGTGCTCGCCTTCCCGTGGGTGCATCGCACCCGCGGTCGCGTCGCGGGGGAGCAGTTCGGTGCCGTCATGGCTGGACTGCTCGACCGCTCCCGCAGCGCGGACGAGGTCATCGAGGCAGCCGCGGCCGTCATCCTGGCCGCGCCCGACGGTCCGGGTCCCAGCGTGCTGACGCCGACGGTGCCGGTCGCGTCGGTCACCGGCACCAACGGCAAGACGACGACGACCCGCCTCATGGCGCACATGTGCATGAGCGCGGGACTCAAGACCGCCTGGAGCTCGACCGATGGCGTCGTCGTCATGGGCGAGACGAAAGAGGAGGGCGACTTCTCCGGACCGGCCGGAGCGCGTGGGGTGCTCGAGACGCCCGGCCTCGAGATCGGGATCCTCGAGACCGCCCGTGGCGGCATGCTCCTCAAGGGCATGGGGGTCACCGCCAACGACGTCAGCGTCGTCACCAACGTCAGCGCCGACCACCTGGGCCTGCAGGGCATCGACACCCTCGACCAGCTGGCCGAGGTCAAGGCCATCGTCACGACCGTCACGAAGCCACAGGGCTGGGTCGTCCTCAACGGCGACGACCCCCGCGTGTGGGCCATGCGTTTCGGCATCAAGGCCAAGCCCTGGGCCTTCAGCCTGGACCCCGCATCGCCGGCGCTCTGGGAGTCGATCAACTCCGGTGGGCGCGGCATCACCGTCCTCGACGGCGAGATCGTCGTCCTGTCGCCCAACGGAGACCCGGACCGGCTCGTCAAGATCGTCGACGTCCCGATGACGCTGAGTGGACTGTCCCGCAACAACATCGCCAACGCGCTGGCCGGTGCTGCCGCCGCGCTGGGGCTCGGCGTCCCGCGCTCGGCCGTCGTCGAGGGGCTGCGGACCTTCGCGCCGGACCCCGAGCACAACTGGGGCCGGCTCAACACGTACTCGCTGCCGCTGCCGGGCGGCGGCAAGGCGACGGTCATCATGGACATGGCCCACAACGAGGCCGGCCTCGAGGCCCTGCTCGACGTCGCCCGTGGGCTCGCTGCGCCGGGCGGAGCCGTGCGCCTCGGCCTCGGCTGCGCGGGTGACCGCGCCGACGAGGCGATCGTCGCGATGGGCGAGATCGCCGGCCGCGGCGCCGAGGAGGTCGTCCTCAAGGTCGCGCGCCACTACCTGCGCGGGCGCGAGCCGGAGGACCTGCTCGGTCTCTTCCGCGACGGCCTGGCCAAGGTCGGGGTCCTCGACGTGCCCGGCTACGACACCGAGCTCGAGTCCCTCGAGGCCCTCGTGCCGCACGCGCTCGACGGCGACGTCATCGCGCTCATGTGCCACGCCGAGCGCACCGAGGTCAACGGCTGGATCCGCGAGCACGGCGGCAAGGTCGACGACGCGCGCTCGATCCGCCGCAAGGTCGTCGCCGCGCGCGGCGAGCACGAGCTCGAGGCGGAGATCGCGGGCCTGTGGGAGGGCGACGACGAGCCGGCGCGTCTCGCTGCCGCCCAGGAGCTCGTCGACGGCCACCCGGGCGACCCGCGCCTCGTCTTCGAGCTCGCCGGCGTCAAGGACGCGATGGGCGACGAGCAGGGCGCCATCGGTCTCTACGAGGAGGCCCTGGCGGGCGGCCTGCGCGAGCCGCACCGGCACCGAGCGCAGCTCCAGCTGGCCTCCAGCCTGCGCGTCGTGGGCCGGACCGCCGAGGCGCAGGGCCTCGTTGCCGACGTCCTCGAGGCGCGGCCGCACAACACGGCGGCGCTCATGCTCAAGGCGCTCGTGCAGGCCGATCTCGGCCAGGAGCGACAGGCCCTCGCCGACCTCATCCGCGCGACGCTCGAGGCGACGACCGACGTCGACACCCAGGCCTACCGCCGTGCCCTGCGGGCCTATGCCGACGAGCTGGCCCCCGTCACCGACTGACCCCCGTCACCGACTGGCCCCCGGGTCCGGCCGCAGCCCCGCCGCTGGGCTCCGCTCGTGAGAGGGCCCACTCGACCTGGTGCCGGTCGGGTGGGCCCTCTCGCGACCTGCGTCAGATGGCGGTGTCGTCGGCGTGGTCCGGCTGGGACTCCGACGGGACGGCGCCGAGCGCCTCCTCCTCGGCCTCGTCGCCCTCGGCCTCGGCGGTCTCGGTGAGCGTGCTCGGGTCGAGGTCGGGGTCGCTCGTGGCCGCCGCTGCCGTCCCGATGCGGGCACCCGCCTGGGCGTGCTTGGTGCGCTCCTCGAGCTCGGCGACGACGAGGGCGTGCTGGTCGACGCACATGACGACGAGGTCGCCCGGGTTGGTGCGGGCGAGCACGTGCCGGGTGGCGTCGAGCTCGTCGAGGACGATCTCGACCTGACGGCAGCGGGCGCCCTCCTTCATCGCGGCGCGAGCACCCTCGGCCACGAGCTCGGCCGTCTCGCCGGGCTTGCGACCGCGCAGGCGCTCGTCCTCGCGGATGACGATGACGTCGAAGTGCTGGGCCGCCACCGCGCCGAGCTCGCGCATGTCGTCGTCGCGTCGGTCACCCGCAGCGCCGATCATGCCGATCCGCGAGGTCTTGCCGAGGTCGGCCTGCCGCTGCTTCTGGTCGGCGTAGCGGTCGACGAAGGCGCCGAGCTCCTTCATGCCGGCCGCGTTGTGGCAGTAGTCGACGAACACGTCGGCGTTGTTGACCTGGACGAGGTTGAGGCGGCCGGGGGAGAGGTAGTACGTCGTCGCGAAGGTGCGCAGGCCCTGTCGGATGTCGTGGAGCGGGGCTCCCGCTGCGAAGGCGGCGCCGGCGGCGGCGAGCGAGTTGGCGACGTTGAAGCGCGCCGCACCACCGAACGTCGACGGGAGCAGGTGGGTCCAGGCGAGCTGCATGCTGCGCCGACCGTGCTTGATGACGATCATCTCGCCACGCTCGCTCGGCTCGAGCACGACCGCACGGCCGCCGCGGCGGCAGTAGTCGTCGACGAACTCACGCGTCTCGCTGCCGGGCTCGGCCATGGAGAACCAGACGATGCCGCCCGAGCACCGTCGGCGCATGTTGCGCACGTTCGGGTCGTCGGCGTTGAGTACCGCGAAGCCGTCACGCGGGACGGCCTCGACGATGACGGCCTTGACGTCGGCGAGCTGGCGCAAGGTGTCGATCCCCTTGAGCCCCAGGTGATCCGGAGCGACATTGGTGACGACCGCGATGTCGTTGCGGTCGTAGCCGAGGCCCTCGCGGAGGATGCCGCCGCGGGCGACCTCCATGACGGCGAAGTCGACGCGGGGGTTCTGGAGCACCATCCGGGCCGAACGCGGGCCCGAGGCATCGGCCTTGATGACGAGCCGCTCGTCGATGACGACGCCGTCCGTCGACGTCATCCCGACCTTGCGGCCGAGGCCCTTGAAGATGTGGGCGATCATGCGCGACGTCGTCGTCTTGCCGTTCGTCCCGGTGACGGCGACGATCGGTACGCGTGACTGAGCGCCCGGCGGGAAGAGCAGGTCGACGACGGGCTTGGCGATGAACTGAGGCTCGCCGATGGTCGGGTGCGTGTGCATGCGGAAGCCGGGGGCCGCGTTGACCTCGCAGATCGCGCCGCCCGTCTCCCGCACGGGGTAGGTGATGTCCGGGCAGATGAAGTCGATGCCGGCGACGTCGAGCCCGACCATGCGGGCGGCCTCCTCGGCGATCTCGACGTTGTCGGGGTGCGCGTCGAAGGTGCGGTCGATCGAGATGCCACCGGTCGACATGTTGCCCGTCAGGGCGAGCTTGACCATCTCGCCCTCGTCCGGCACCGACTCGGTCGTGTGGCCCTGTCCGGCGAGGATCTCGATCGCGTTGGCGTCGACCTTGATCTTCGTCAGCACCTTCTCGTGCCCGACGCCACGACGCGGGTCGGCGTTGGTGATCTCGACGAGCTCGGCGACCGTGTGCGTGCCGTCGCCGATGACGTGTGCGGGCACGCGCTCGGCGATCGCCTGCATCCGCCCACCGACGATGAGGCAGCGGTAGTCGCGACCGGTGACGAAGGACTCGACGATGATCGTGCCGCGACGCGACTCGGCCTTGGCGATGTCGTAGGCCTTCTCGACGTCCTCGTCGCTCATGAGGTTGAGGCACACGCCGCGGCCGTGGTTGCCGTCGAGCGGCTTGACGACGACGGGGAAGCCGATGCGGCGCGCGGCCTCGACCGCTCCTCGCAGGGTGCGCACGGCCTCCTGCTTGGGCACGGGGAGGCCGGCGGAGCCGAGGAGCTTGGTCGTGAGGTCCTTGTCGCTCGCGATGTCGACGGCGAGCGCACCCGTCTTGGAGGTCATCGTGGCCCGGATGCGCTGGGCGTGCACGCCCTGGCCGAGCTGGACGAGCGAGGCGGAGTTGAGGCGGATGTAGGGGATGTCGCGGGAGGCGGCCTCCTCGAGGATGGCGGCCGTCGACGGACCGAAGGCGACTCGCTCGGCCTGGCGCAGGAAGGCGTTGAACTCCGTCTCGAAGTCGAAGCCGTCCTCGGGCCCGACGAGGTGGTTGATGAGGCGCACGGCGAGCTTGCCCGCGGCGACCCCGACTGTCTCGTCGGTGTAGCTGTAGACGACGTTGTACTGGCCCGGCTTGCCCTTGACCGCACGGGTCTTGCCCCGGCGGGAGTCGTGGCCGGCCAGGGTCTGCAGCTGGAGGGCGACGTGCTCGGCGACGTGGCCGAGCCAGGTGCCCTCGCGCAGCCGCTCGATGAACCCGCCGCGTCGGCCGAGCGAGCAGGTGTGCCGCTCGAGCCCGGGGACGAGCTCGACGAGCCGGTCGGTGAAGCCGGGCAGCGAGACCGTGGGGTACTCCTCGAGGCTGCCGAGGTCGACGACGAGGTGGACGGCCTGCTGGTAGGACCAGACGTTGGGTCCGCGGTAGATCCGGGTCTCGAGGATCTTCAGGTCCGGTCGGGCCGGGCCTGTGGGGGTGGGTACCTCGACGGCCATGGATCTCCTCCTACGGGGTCGTGCGGGACGTGCCGTGCGGCATACCCGTCGACCGTTGGTGCGCTTCGGTGCGGTTGGACGAACGGACTCAGTGAGCGGCGCTGCTCGTCGACGAGCGCGCCGCGCGGACCTTGGCCGGGACGACCGCACCCTCGATGTCGGGGTGACGCTCGACGAACGCGGTCAGCTCGACGTGGTCCAGGTCGAACGTACTGCCCGTGGGCAGCGAGTGCACGACCGCGCCCGAAACGAGCAGGGGCGCACCGCGACGCGCGTCGGGGGCGTCCGTGATGGCGTTGCGGGCGTTGACGACGAAGATGGAACCGGCCCCGATGACCGACATGACCGTGCCGCCACGGATCTCGGCGGCGGTGTTCTCGTCGATCCCCATGCCGAGGAGGTTCGGCGAGGCGGCGACCATGGACATGAGCCGACCGTAGCGCCCGCGCTGGTCGAAGTGCTGGTCGATGATGACGTCCTCGACGAGCCCGAGGCCGGCAGAGATCTGGCTCGCCCGCTGCTTGGGCGTCAGCCCCTCCTCGCCGAGCGAGATCATGTAGCGGCTCATGATCGAGGCACCGGCCGACGTGCCGGCGACGACGGCGCCGCGCTCGTAGGCCCGGACCACGGCGTCGCCCACGGGCGTGCCGACGATGTTCTGGGCCAGCTTGACCTGGCTGCCGCCGGTGATGAACACGCCGGTCGCGCTGTCGAGGGCCTCGACCATCGCCTGGTCGTTGGCGTCGCGGCGGGTCTCGGGGTGCACGACGGAGTACTCGCCGCCCCGCAGCCGGGTGAAGACGTCGCGGTACGCCTCGGAGACCTCGTCGGCGTACGACGACGCCGTGGGGATGAGGACGATGTGCGACCGCCGGCCGCCCGCGAGCTTCACGAAGCGCTTGAGCACGACCGACCGCCCGATCCGGTCCTCGGCACCACCGATGATGAGCAGCGTGCGGCGGACGCCGTTCGCGTTCGGGGTTACGGACGAAGGGGCCACGGACTGCATCGCGCCAGCCTAGTGACCGGCGTGCGGGACGGGCGGAGCCTGGGTCGGCGTGCCGTCGTCGAGATCGGCCTCCTCGATCTCCTCGCGGGAGATGCCGAGCAGGTAGAGCACCGAGTCGAGGTAGGGCACGTTGACCGCGGTCTGGGCCTGCTCCTGCACGATCGGCTTGGCGTTGAAGGCGACTCCGAGGCCTGCGACGTCGAGCATGTCGAGGTCGTTGGCGCCGTCGCCGATGGCCACGGTACGGCTGAGCGGAAGACCCTCCTGCTCGGCGAACTCGCGCAGGGCGCGAGCCTTGCCGGCCCGGTCGACGACCTCGCCCACGACGCGTCCGGTGAGGCGGCCGTCCTCGATCTCGAGGCGGTTGGCCCGCGCGTGGTCGATGCCGAGGTCGTCCGCGAGCTCGCCGACGATCTCGATGAACCCCCCGCTGACCAGACCCACGGTGAAACCGAGGCGCTTGAGCGTGCGCACGAGCGTCCGTGCGCCCGGGGTCAGCTGCACCGACTCGCGCACCTCGTCGAGGACCGACTCGGGCAGGCCCGCGAGGGTCGCCACCCGGGCCCGCAGGGACTCCTCGAAGTCGAGCTCGCCCGCCATCGCACGGGCCGTCACCTCGGCGACCTCCGCCTCTCGGCCGCTGTGCGCGGCGAGCAGCTCGATGACCTCCTGCTGGATGAGCGTCGAGTCGACGTCGAGGACGACGAGTCGCCGGCCCCGCCGGGCGAGCCCGCCAGGGGCGACGGCGATGTCGATGCCTTCCGACGTCGCCACGAGAGCGAGCTCGGTGCGCAGCGACGGCAGGTCGGCGCCGGAGATGTCGAACTCGACCGTCGTGACGGGGTAGCGCGAGAGCCGGCGGATGCGGTCGATGTTGGCGCCGTGGTCGGCGATCCGGGTCGTGACGAGCGAGACGGCGTCGGCGCTGAGCGGCGCACCGAGGACGACGACGGCCGCGCGTCCCTGCCGCGAGCGCGCGTTGACGCCGGTGCCCTCGACGACGGTGAGCGCGAGCCCGAGGCGGTGGGCGGCGACGGCGGCGGCGTCGCGCAGCTGGTCGACGTGGGCGCCGGGTCGCAGCAGGACGGTCAGGGTGAGGTGTCCGTGCACGACGACCTGTTGGATGTCGAGGACCTCCGCGTCCACTCCCGACAGCGCCCCGAGGAGCGTCCCCGTGACACCTGGCCGGTCGTCGCCCGTCACGGTGACGCTCAGGGTCTGGATGTCCGTTCCGTCCGTGCTGTTCACTTCGGTCACCCGCGTCAGGGTAGTGAGCGCGCGTGCGCTCCCGCGTCACCTTCCGGCATACGGCCGGTGACGTCCGTCGTGCCGGAGGGCGTATGCCGTCCGCTGGCGTCGGGCGGGAGTCAGCCGAAGGCGCTGAGCAGGAACGCGAGCGCGAAGCCGAGCATCGTCACGAGCCCCACCAGGCGCCCGGCGTGCTCGGTGGCCTCGGGCATCATCGTGTCGGCGAGCATCGTGATGATGGCGCCCGCCGCGAACGTCTGGATCCCCGCTACGACGGCCGGCGACGCACCCTCGAGCAGGACGTAGCCGAGACCGGCGGCAAGACCCGACACCACCATGACGACGAGCCACAGGAGCAGGATCTGGCGCGCGGAGCGTCCGGCCCGCTTCAGGCCGGCGCTGGCCGACATCGACTCGGGGACGTTGGAGAGGAACACGGCCGCGACCATGGCGATCCCGACCTCGCCCCCGCCGAGGACGCTGACGCCGATGGCGGCCGACTCCGGTACGCCGTCGAGCAGGGCCCCGAGGACGAGCGCCATCGCGCCCGCACCCTGCTGCGGGCCTCCGGTCGGGCTCTTGCGCCGGTGGCCACCTCGACGGTCGATGAACCAGTCGCCGACGAAGAAGACGACCGACCCGCTGACGAGCCCGACGACGACGGGCGCCGCTCCGGCGGAGTGGAACGCCTCCTCGGTGAGCTCGAAGGCGACCGCGCTGATGAGCACGCCGGCACCGAAGGCCATGACGAGGCCGATGACGCGGTACGACGCGCGGGCGTAGAGCCCGAGGAGGGCGCCGACGAGGAGGGCCGCGCCACCGACGAGCCCCCAGAAGGTCGCGGTCAGCACGTCACGACGCGCTGACCCCGTTGACCTCGTCGCGCCACTGGAGCAGGTCGCGCACGCGCGCGAGGTCCGGGTCGGCCGCGGCGACGCTCGCCGTGAACAGCCGGGTCCCGACGTCGTGGAGATGCTGGGCGTTGCTCGCGTAGTCGCCCGACTGGTCGGGGTTGCGGCCCGGCACGAAGGCGACCCCGGCCGACCGCTCGATCTCGAGGGGGTCGCGGTCCCGGCGGGCGCACCACTCGTCGAGGACGCGGTGCTTGTGGGCGATCTCGTCGGGGCCACCGAAGCCGTGCCAGATGTCCGCGTGCTCGGCGACGATCCGGAGCGTCTTCCTCTCGCCGCCGCCGCCGATGAGGATGGGGATGTCGCGCGTCGGGGCGGGGTTGAGCCGGGTCCACCGGTCGCGGATGACCGGCAGGTCGCGCGCCAGGTCGTCGAGACGCCCGCCCGCGGTGCCGAACTCGTAGCCGTACTCGTCGTAGTCGAGCTGGGCCCATCCCGAGCCGATCCCGAGGATGAGGCGCCCCTCGCTCACGTGGTCGACGGTGCGCGCCATGTCGGCCAGCAGATTCGGGTTGCGGTAGCTGTTGCACGTCACGAGGGCGCCGATCTCGACGGACTCGGTCGACTCGGCCCACGCGCCGAGCATCGTCCAGCACTCGAAGTGCTGGCCGCCACGGTCGCCGCTGAGCGGGAAGAAGTGGTCCCAGTTGAGCAGGACGTCGACACCCATCTCCTCGAGCGTCGACGCCGTGCGTCGGATCTGGGCCCACGTCGCGTGCTGCGGCGGGATCTGGATCCCGACCCGCGCCGGTCGTGAGTCCGTCGCGCTGACAGGGGGATTCGTGGCGGTGGACGTCATGAGAAGACCCTCGCAGATGTCATGGAGCGGGACTCGTCGAGGGTGCTCATCGGGTGACGATCTGGCCCTTGCCCACGACGACGATGCCGGTCTCGGTGACGTGGAGGCCGCGCGCCCGGTCGTGCTCGTGGTCGATGCCGATCTGGCAGCCCTCCGGGATGACGACGTTCTTGTCGATGATGGCCCGGCGGATCTGCGCGTGCCGGTGCACCTCGACGCCGTCGAGCAGGACCGATCCCTGGATGCTCGCGTAGGAGTGCACCTTCACGAGGGGAGAGAGCACCGAGGCGTAGATGTGCGCGCCCGACACGACGACACCCGGCGAGACCGCCGAGTTGAGGGCCTCGCCGATGCGGTCGCCGCTGCCGTGCACGAACTTCGCCGGCGGGTAGGGGCTGTGGCTGGTGTAGATCGGCCAGTCGTAGTTGTAGAGGTTGAAGACCGGGTGGATCGAGATGAGGTCCATGTGGGCGTCGTAGTAGGACTCGATGGTCCCCACGTCACGCCAGTAGCCGCGGTCGCGGTCGGTGGCGCCGGGCACCTCGTTGTTCTTGAAGTCGTAGACGCCGGCCTCTCCGCGGCCGACGAAGTAGGGCACGATGTCGCCGCCCATGTCGTTGCTGCTCGCCTCGTTGTCGTGGTCGGCGATGACGGCCGCCTCGAGGGCGGCGGCGGTGAAGACGTAGTTGCCCATCGACGCGAGGACCTCGGCGGGGTTGTCCGGCAGTCCCTTGGGGTCCTTCGGCTTCTCGAGGAAGGCCGCGATCTTGGACGGGTCGGCGTCGTCGACCTCGATGACGCCGAACTGGTCGGCGAGCGAGATCGGCTGGCGGATGGCGGCGACGGTGCAGGCCGCACCCGTCTCGATGTGCTGCTCGACCATCGCGCTGAAGTCCATGCGGTAGACGTGGTCGGCACCCACGACGACGACGATGTCGGGCCGCTCGTCGTGCATGAGGTTGAGGCTCTGGTAGATCGCGTCGGCGCTGCCGAGGTACCAGTTCTTGTCGACGCGCTGCTGCGCCGGGACGGTCGTGACGTAGTTGCCGAGGAGCGTCGACATGCGCCACGTCTTCGTCACGTGCGCGTCGAGGCTGTGCGACTTGTACTGCGTCAGCACGACGACCTGGAGGTAGCCGGAGTTGACGACGTTGGACAGGGCCAGGTCGATGAGGCGGTAGATGCCGGCGAACGGCACGGCGGGTTTGGCCCGGTCGGCGGTCAACGGCATCAACCGCTTGCCCTCACCGCCAGCGAGCACGATCGCGAGGACTTTCGGACCAGCAGCTGGGCTTCGTCGGGCCATGAGCGCCACCCTAGGGCAGGCATCCGGCCGCCGACAGGTTCAGCACGCAAGATCGGCCGAGCTTTCCGCTCCGCGGGATGGCTGCGGCACTAGGGTCGGAACGTGCGCGTCGACATCCTCAGCAAGGAGTACCCGCCGGCCATCTACGGAGGTGCGGGTGTTCACGTCGCAGAGCTCGTCCGGGCGCTCCGCGACCGCGGCGACATCGACGTCCGGGTGCGCTGCTTCGGCGCGGCGCGTGACGAGGCCGGGACGACGGCGTACGCCGATCTCCCCGAGCTCGCGGACGGCAACGCCGCGATGCAGACCCTCGGCGTCGACGTCAGCATGGCGGGCGACTGCGTCGGCGCCGACCTCGTCCACTCCCACACCTGGTACGCCAACATGGCCGGCCACCTCGCGTCGCTCCTCGGGGGCATGCCGCACGTCGTGACCGCCCACTCGCTCGAGCCGATGCGCCCGTGGAAGGCGGAGCAGCTCGGCGGAGGCTACCGCGTGTCCTCGTGGGCAGAGCGCACCGCGTACGAGTCGGCTGCCGCCGTCGTCGCGGTCAGCGCGGGCATGCGCGAGGACATCCTCAAGAGCTACCCGTCGCTCGATCCGGCGCGGGTGCACGTGGTGCACAACGGGATCGACTCGCAGCTGTGGTCGGCCGACCGGTCCACGGAGGCCACCGAGATCGTCCGGCGCCACGGCGTCGACCCCGACCAGCGGTCGGTCGTCTTCGTCGGGCGCATCACCCGCCAGAAGGGTCTGCCCTACCTGCTCCGCGCCTGCGCGCTGCTGCCCCCCGACGTCCAGATCGTCCTCTGCGCGGGTGCCCCCGACACCCCGGAGATCCTCGCCGAGGTCGAGGGGCTCGTGAACGAGCTGCGATCGCAGCGTGAGGGCGTCGTCTGGATCCCCGACATGCTGCCCCGCAACGAGGTCGTCGCCCTGCTGAGCCACGGCACCGTCTTCGCCTGCCCGTCGGTCTACGAGCCGCTCGGCATCGTCAACCTCGAGGCGATGGCGTGCGAGCTCGCCGTCGTCGCCACCGCCACCGGCGGCATCCCCGAGGTCGTCGTCGACGGCGAGACGGGGTGGCTCGTGCCGATCGAGCAGGTGCAGGACGGGACCGGGACGCCGGTCGATCCCGACCAGTTCGTCGCCGACCTCGCCGCTGCTCTCACCGACGCCGTCTCCGACGTCGACCGGGCCCACGCGTTCGGTCGCTCGGGGCGCCGGCGGGCGGTCGACTCCTTCTCGTGGGCCTCCATCGGCGACCGCACGCTCGAGGTCTACCGCTCGGTCCTCGGCGGCTGAGTCGCTCCACCTCGCGTAGGTTGGAGGAGGCGGACCACCGCCGCAGCCGGAGAGGAAACACCATGAGGAGTCGACTGGCAGGCCTCGTGCTGCGCCTCACCGGGTGGACCGGGGTGGGCGACGTGCCTCGCACCGGCATCGTCGTCGGTGCACCGCACACGTCCAACTGGGACTTCGTGATGATGCTCCTGGTCATGTGGCGGGGCGGCGTCACTCCGCGCGTCCTGATCAAGAGGGAGCTCTTCCGTGGTCCGCTCGGGTGGCTCCTGCCGCGGCTCGGTGGCATCCCGATCGACCGCGACAACCCCGGCGACGTCGTGCGGGGACTCGTGCGCGAGGCCCGGAGCGGGGAGCCGTTCCTGCTGATCCTGGCTGCGGAGGGCACCCGGACGAAGGGCGGCTACTGGAAGTCCGGCTTCTGGCGCATCGCACGGTCGGCCGGTCTCCCCATCGCCCTCGCCTTCATCGACGGGCCTTCTCGCACAACCGGGTTCGGTCCCACGATGAGCGCCACCGCAGACGTGGTCGCCGACATGGACACGGTGCGGGCGTTCTACCGCGACAAGCGCGGCATCCACCCCGAGCGGCGCACGGAGCCTCGCCTCCGCGAGGAGGACCAGGCCCGAGCGAGGGGCTGACCCGCGGTCGCGGACGGGTCGCGAATCCGGGGTTCGGCAGGACTCGAGGCGCAAGCCGTGGGACCGTTCGAAGGACACCGAGCGACCCCGCTGACCGGAACGAGCCCGACATGGCGACTGACGTGGCTGGCAACGACGCGCTGACCGACGGTGACCACCGGTCGGTCGACGACCCGGACGGGAAGAGGCCGCCCTCCGGACGGCTCCGGGGGCTGCTCCACTTCACCCTCCCGGGGTGCTGGGGCGCGGTCCTCTTCGCCGCCCTGTCGTTCACCCCGTCCCTGCTCCCGCGGGGCGGTTTCATCCAGGGCCTGGTCTGTGGGATCACGGCATCCATCGGCTACGGTCTCGGCGTCCTCGGCGCGTGGCTGTGGCGGGCCTTCGCGGATCGCGAGCCACGAGAGCCGAGGCCCTCGTCGTGGCGTGTGCTGTTCGTCGGTGGCGGCCTGCTCCTCGTCGTCTTCTTCGCCCTCGGGCAGTACTGGCAGCACGAGATCCGGAGCCTCATGGGGGTGACGGACTACAACATCGCCCTCGTCGTCGCCTCGCCCTTCGTCGCGGTGTTCTTCTTCGCCGTGTTCCTGCTCATCGGCCGCGGCATCCGGCGCGTCTACCACTGGGTCGCGGAGCGGCTGAGCCGCAGGTTCGGGCGGCGGGCCGCCGGCGCGACGGGTTGGGTGCTCGTCACGGCCATGACCTACCTCGTCATCAGCGGCATCCTGCTCGACGGCCTCGTGGGTGCCATGGACGAGGCCTTCTCGGTCGGCAACACCGTGACGCAGGAGGGTGTCGTCCAGCCCACGAGCGGCCTCCGCTCGGGCGGTCCCGGCTCGATGGTGTCGTGGGAGTCGCTCGGACGGGAGGGACGCACGTTCACGGCGTCGGGCCCCACGGCCGGTGACATCGAGGCGGTCGTCCACCATCCCGCCGAGGAGCCCATCCGCACCTACGCCGGGCTCGACTCGGCCGACGACGCCGAGCAGCGCGCTGCGCTGGCGGTCGACGACCTCGAGCGTGCGGGTGGTTTCCAACGGTCGAACCTGCTCGTCGTGACGACCACGGGCAGCGGGTGGGTCGACCCGGCACTCGTCGCGCCCTTCGAGTACCTGACCGGCGGCGACGCGGCCACGGTGGGGATGCAGTACTCCTACCTGCCGTCGTGGCTCTCGTTCCTCGTCGACCAGTCGAAGGCCCGCGAGGCGGGTCGCGCGCTCTTCGACGCGGTCTACGACCGGTGGTCGCGCCTGCCTCAGGACTCCCGGCCGAAGCTGTTCGTCTCGGGCGAGAGCCTCGGGACGTTCGGCGGTGAGACCGCCTTCAGCGGGGAGTACGACCTGCGCAACCGGACCGCCGGCACGGTCTTCGCCGGGCCACCGAACTTCAACACGCTGTTCCGGGAGTTCAGCGACCACCGCGACCCCGGCAGTCCCGAGATCCAGCCGGTCTACAAGAACGGGCGGACGGTGCGGTTCGCCACCGATCCGGCCGTCTCGATCCCGCCCGAGGGCCAGCCGTGGGACGGCACCCGAGTCCTCTACCTCATGCACCCGTCCGACCCGATCGTGTGGTGGAGCCCCCACCTCGTGTTCACCGAGCCCGACTGGATCGGTGAGGCGGCCGGCAAGGACGTGCTCCAGGGGATGTTCTGGATGCCGTTCGTGACCTTCTGGCAGGTGACGGCCGACCTCCCGTTCTCGACCGGCGTCCCTGCCGGGCACGGCCACAAGTACACGACCGAGTACGTCGACGCCTGGAACGCCGTGATGCGTCCGGAGGGCGTCACCGCCGACGACCTGGCGGCCATCCGGACGGCGGTCGGAGCGCTGGGCTAGCGGGAATGGCGGGCCGCGCAGGTCAGCCGCCGATGAGCCGGCCCGTCACGGCATACGGCACCCCGACGACCTCCGAGGGACCGCCGAGGATCATGCCGAGCAGCTCGGCCGGCTTGGGGTAGTCCGCTCCGAGGGCCGCGAGGTAGGCGTCGTGCGCCGACAGCGAGGCCACCGCCGCGTCGAAGTGCTCCGAGACGTCGACGAAGTGCGTCGGCTCCGGGTCGGCCACGACGAGCAGCCGAGCGACCTGCCACGGCTCGTGGCCCTCGTCGACGAGGTCGGGGAAGATCCACCGGTTGCCCGCGTCGGCCTTCGCGTCGACGGTGGCGAGACCCACGGCCCGGTGGTCGGCCTGGTTGGCGAAGCCGCCGGGGAAGCGGTCGGCGTACGTCGACGTGATGACGAGGTCGGGCCGGCGGATCCGGATCTCGCGGGCGATGGCGCGTCGGAGCGGGAGGCCGTACTCGACGACGCCGTCGGTGAAGCCGTCGAGGAACTCCACGACGTCGACACCGACCTTGGCCGCCCCGTCCCGCTCCTCCTGCTCGCGCAGCGGGCCCGCCTGCTCGGGCGGCAGCGTGTCGATCCCCGCCTCTCCCCGGGTGGCCAGCAGGTAGGTCACCGTCTTGCCGGCCCGCACCCACCGGTCGACGGCGGCGGCCGTGCCGTACTCGAGGTCGTCGGGATGGGCCACGACGCAGAGAACGGTCTCGAAGGTGCTCTCGTCGAGGGGCTGCAGGTCTGGGTGCTCCGTCATGGACCAAATCTAGGGTTGCTTGGCGAAGTCCCGGGGGGATGTGACGATGGGGAACATGCTGACCCTCGAGCTCGCCCGCCGGCTCTCCGACGCGGGACTGGCGTGGAAGCCCGTCTCGGGCGACCGTTTCGTCGTGGCCGTCAGCGGCATGGAGGACGACGTCTTCGTCATCAGCGAGATCACGGTCGACGTCCACCACTTCACGACGGGCGACGTCATCGGCTTCAACGGCACGACCGAGTGGGCCCTCGACAGCGTCGAGCAGGACAAGGCCGTGTGGCTGCCGAGGGAGGACCAGCTGCGTGACGTGCTCGGTGAGTCCTTCGTCTCGCTCGAACAGCTCGAGGGCGGGTATGCCGTGTCGGCACGCGGGCGTGACGGCGCGGTCGGACGCCATGCCGACATCGACGCCGAACGCGCCTACGCGCGAGCGGTGCTCGCGCAGCTCGAGGCGTCCGCTCCGGAGGTGTAGTCGCGCGGTCGAGCTGCACCGGCACTCAGGCGGGGCGCCAGCCTGCGATGGACATGACGGCGACGTTGGTCGCGTCAGCGAGTGCGGCGTCGGCGTCGGCGGCGAGGTCGCGCAACAGCCGCGTGCGGTTCGCCGTGGTCGCGGCGTCGAGACCGCTCGACCCGAGCGAGGTTCGGCCGGCGTTGCGGTGGGCCACGCGGGAGAGGTTGGCCGACAGGGCCATGATCCGCAGGGCGCGTCCGGACGTCGCCGACGGGATGCCCCACAGCGTCGTGTCGAGGTCGGCGTGCGCCTCGGCGCGCGCCTCGTCACCCCAGGGATGGCCGCCCACCTCCTCGAAGCGCACCGTGTGGTCGCGGAGGCGGACCATGAGGTCGCGCTCGATGTCCCGGAGGTCGAGCATCTCCATGCGGTGCCGGGGGAGCGGGTCCGCCTCGTAGGCCGTCCAGTCCGCGCGGACACCCACGTCACCCTCCGGGCCGAACTCCGAGAGCGTCGGCACGAGGACCCCGCCGATGCCCGCGACGAAGACGCACTCCCCGGCGTCCGCGGCGTGTGCCGTGGCCGCGGACGAGCCGCGCGGCATACGGCTCAGGTCGCCGGGTCGGGGGAGCGCCACGAAGAGGGCGCGTTCGCCGAGGTCCCGCCAGACGTCGAGCCGGGCCAGGTCGCCGGCGACGTGGTCGAGGTCCGGGAAGGCCCGGGCCAGCGCCTCCGTCGTCCCGAGGTCGCCACGCCACGAGGCCGTCACCCAGAGCGCGAGGCGCACGGACGCGGGCAGCTCGGACACCCCGTCATCGTAGGGTGCGCCGCCGCGGCGGCTCCGGAGGCCTTGCCATAGGGTCGAGCCATGAGCGACGTCCTCGCCTTCGCCGGAGTCACCGTTCGTCGCGGTGCCTCGACGCTCCTCGACGACGTCACGTGGGAGGTGGAGGAGGGCGAGCGCTGGGTCGTGCTGGGCGCCAACGGTGCCGGCAAGACGACCCTGCTCCAGATCGCCGCGGCGCGCCTGCACCCGACCTCGGGGGTCGCCGGGGTCCTCGGCGAGGTGCTCGGCGCCGTCGACGTCTTCGAGCTGCGGCCGCGCATCGGCCTCGCGAGCTCGTCGATGGCCGAGCGCATCCCCGGTGACGAGCTCGTCGGCAACGTCGTCGTCACCGCCTCCTACGGCATCATCGGCCGCTGGCGCGAGTCCTACGACCACGTGGACTACGTGCGCGCCATGGAGCTGCTCAGGACGCTGGGCGCCGAGCACCTCGCCGACCGGGCCTTCGGCACGCTGAGCGAGGGCGAGCGCAAGCGCGTGCAGATCGCGCGTGCCCTGATGACCGACCCCGAGCTGATGCTGCTCGACGAGCCGGCCGCCGGACTCGACCTCGGTGGTCGCGAGGACCTCGTGCGCCGGCTCGCCGACCTCGCCGCCGACACCGAGGCCCCGGCGATGGTGCTCGTGACGCACCACGTCGAGGAGATCCCGCCGTCGTTCACCGACGTCCTCATGATCCGCGACGGCAAGGTCGTCGCAGCCGGCCCCATCCCGCTGACGCTGACGGCTGAGAACCTCAGCGCCACGTTCGGGCTGCCCCTCCTGCTCGAGCAGCACGGAGAGCGCTGGTCGGCGCGGGCCGAGTCCTGATCGCAACCCGTCCCGACCTCCGGATCCGTAGGTCCCGAGAGGGAACTGAGGCAGAATCGAGTACGTCACAGGAGTGACGCACGGGACATCGGGGCCCGTCGCCGAGGCGGACGAAGGCAGGGTGTGGGCACGTGGTCGAGGGACACGCTTGGATGGTCTGGGTGGCGGTGGCGCTCGTCCTCGTCGCCATCGAGGCGGTCACGGTCGACTTCACCTTCCTCATGCTCGCCGGTGGCGCCGTGGGCGCATCGATCGCCGCGGCGTTCGGGGCGCCCCCCGTCGTGCAGGCCATCGTCGCGGCCCTCGTGGCCGTCGCCCTCCTCGCGATCGTGCGTCCGTGGCTCAAGAACCGCCTCTCGGCCAGCACGCCCCAACAGCTCATGGGCGCCGCGGCCCACGTCGGACGCTCGGCCATCGCCATCGACCGTGTCAACCCGGCCGGCGGACGGGTCAAGCTGTCCGGCGAGACGTGGTCGGCGCGCACGCTCGGCGACGACATCGAGCCCGGTGAGGAGGTCGTCGTCGACTCCATCGACGGCGCCACCGCGATCGTGAGCCGCGCCCGCGTCGTGGGGAGCTGAGCCGGCCTCCGGCTCCGCGCCCCGGCGACGCCGCCGAACCAACGAGCGGATCGACCGATCCGCCCGCACCAACCGCGCTTCCTCGGGGGAGCTCGGACCGCACAGGGAGAAGGTCGAGAAGGTCGTGGACCCGGTACTCATCATTCCGATACTCATCGTCGTCGTGGCGTTCGTGGTCGTGCTGCGCACCGTGCGCATCGTGCCGCAGCAGACGGCACAGATCGTCGAGCGACTCGGCGGCTACAACAAGACGTTGACGGCAGGTATCCACTTCCTGATCCCGTTCGTCGACAAGGTTCGCGCGAACATCGACCTGCGTGAGCAGGTCGTCACCTTCCCGCCGCAGCCCGTCATCACCAGCGACAACCTCGTCGTCAACATCGACACCGTCATCTACTACTCGGTCACCGACGCGAAGGCCGCCGTCTACGAGATCGCCAACTTCATCCAGGGCATCGAGCAGCTGACGGTCACCACGCTGCGCAACGTCATCGGCTCGCTCGACCTCGAGCAGGCCCTGACGAGCCGCGACCAGATCAACGGCCAGCTGCGTGGCGTCCTCGACGAGGCCACCGGCAACTGGGGCATCCGCGTCAACCGTGTCGAGCTCAAGGCCATCGACCCGCCGCACTCCGTCCAGGAGACGATGGAGAAGCAGATGCGCGCCGAGCGCGACCGTCGTGCTGCGATCCTCACGGCCGAGGGCTTCAAGCAGTCGGCCATCCTCACGGCCGAGGGTGAGAAGCAGAGCCAGATCCTGCGGGCCGAGGGCTCGGCGCAGGCCCGCATCCTCGAGGCCCAGGGCCAGGCCCGCGCCATCCAGCAGGTGTTCGCGGCCATCCACCGCGGCAAGCCCACCCAGAAGCTGCTCGCCTACCAGTACCTCCAGGTGCTGCCGCAGCTCGCACGCGGCGACTCCAACAAGATGTGGATCATCCCGTCCGAGCTGACCGATGCGCTCAAGGGCATCGGCAACGCGCTCGGCGGCAGCGAGTCGGGCCCGATGGGCGACGACGAGGAGCAGTGGGTCGACACCGGCGACGCCCAGGACAACGCCTTTGCCGAGACGGTGCTCGAGGACCCGGCCAAGGCGCTGGCCGAGGCCCGTGGCCAGGCCGCGCAGGCCAGCGCCGAGTCGACCGAGCATGCCGCTCCCATGGGTCGCCAGCAGCCACCGCTGCACTCGCAGGCCGACGTGCCCCCGCCGCCCGCCGCCGCCCCGCCGACGACGCCCCCGGCATCCCCGGACGACCTGCCCGGCGCGGCGCCGGAGCCCCCGACCGCACGCTGACCGGACGCGGTCCGACACCACCGGCGACACCGCCCCGACGACACCCGGTCACCCTCTGTAGGGTGACCGGGTGTCGTTCTGGTCCGCCGTCGCCATAGCGCTGGCCGGGACCGGGGCCGGCATCATCAACACGATCGTCGGGTCGGGCACGCTCATCACGTTCCCGACGCTGCTCTTCTTCGGGGTCAACCCGCTCGTCGCGAACGTCTCAAACAACATCGGCCTCGTCGCCGGGGGCGTGACCGGGGCGTGGGGCTACCGCCGGGAGCTGGACGGCCAGGCGCGCACCCTGCGCCGGCTCATGCCGATGTCGTTCGTCGGCTCGGTCGTGGGGGCGGGGCTGCTGCTCGTCCTCCCCGCCGCGGCGTTCCGGGCGATCGTCCCCGTGCTCATCCTCATCGCGCTCGTGCTCGTGGTCGCCGGACCGCGGATCCAGGCCCGGGTCCACCGGGAGGGGGTCGAGGGGTCGGTGCCACGCTGGCACGGGCCGGCGATGGCAGCCGGGGTCTTCGCCGCCGGCGTCTACGGCGGCTACTTCGGCGCGGCCCAGGGGGTCCTGCTCATGGGCCTGCTCAGCGCGCTCAGCCTTGAGCCCCTGCAGCGGCTCAACGGCTACAAGAACGTCCTCTCGCTCGTCGTCAACGTCGTCGCAGCAGCCGTGTTCGTCCTCTTCGCACGCGACCACATCGACTGGCTCATCGTCCTGCTCATCGGCGTCGGCGCCTTCGTGGGCGGCATCATCGGGGCCCGGGTCGGTCGGCGCATCCCGCCGAACGTCCTCCGCGGTCTCATCATCGCCATCGGCCTCGTCGCCGTCGTCAAGCTCGTCTGGTTCCCCTGACGGTTCCTCGACGGCTGTGGCCCGCTCCGGTGGATGTCGGGCGTGGGCGCGACCGGCACTAGCCTGTCGGGCGTGCCGATCGAGATCACCGACCCCACCGACCCGCGGCTGAGCGACTACGTGTCGCTGACCGACGTCGTGCTGCGAAGGCGGCACGAGCCCGAGCGCGGCCTCTACATCGCGGAGAGCCAGAAGGTGATCCGCCGTGCGCTGCGAGCCGGGCACCGACCGCGGTCCTACCTCATGGCCAGGCGCTGGCTCGACGACCTCTCCGACATCGTCGCCGACGCGGAGGCCGACGGCGTCCCGGTCTACTTCGCCGAGCACGACGTCATCGAGCAGCTGACCGGCTTCCACCTCCACCGTGGCGCCCTCGCCGCGATGCAGCGTCCCGCCCTGCCGACCGTCGAGTCGCTCATCGCCGACGCGCGGCGGGTCATCGTCCTCGAGGACGTCGTCGACCACACGAACGTCGGCGCGATCTTCCGGTCGGCCGCGGCGCTCGGGGTCGACGCGGTCCTCATCACGCCCCGCTGCGCCGACCCGCTCTACCGCCGCTCGATCCGCGTCTCCATGGGCACGGTCTTCCAGGTCCCGTGGACCCGGATCGACCCGTGGCCGCAGGGCATGGCCCTGCTCCACGACGCCGGCCTCACGGTCGCGGCCATGGCGCTGTCGGACGACTCGGTCTCGCTCGACGACCTCGAGAGCGGTCCGCCCGAGCGGCTGGCGCTCGTCGTCGGCACAGAGGGCGACGGCCTGTCGCACCGGACCGTCGCCGACGCCGACCTCACCCTGCGCATCCCCATGGCCGGAGGCGTCGACTCGCTCAACGTCGCCGCGGCCAGCGCGGTCGCGATGTGGGCGCTGCGCCCGCGGCCCCAGGACTGACCTGACGGACCGGCCGGGCCGGTCGGACCCGTCAGGCCCGGACGAGCCGGTCGAGCAGGCGCTCGAGCTCGACGGCGGGGTCGTCGCACAGACCCCCGTGGACCGGTCCGGGCTGCACGACGGTGGAGCGCGGTGCGATGATCCAGCCGAACCGCTGGCCAGGCTTGTCGAGGGTCGGCAGGCCGCGGCCCGTCTCGCCCCGGCAGACGGCCCGGACGCGTTCGAGCATCGACCGCACGCCTTCGAGGTCGCACGTCGGCGACAGCGCGTCCGCCCGGCGCTCGTCGAGCTCCCAGGCGGCGTCGAGGAAGCCCGCGTCCTGCGAGTAGAGCACGACGCCGACGTTGATGAACTCCTCCCGGTCGACGCGGGGGACGAGCCGGAGCAGGACGTACTGGTACGCGTTCACGCGGCGACACCTGTCGGCACCCAGGTGAGTGGCCCGTCGAGACGGGCCCGCAGCATCCGGGCGTATGCCGCTCGTACCGCGGGTGCGTCGGCGAGGTCGGGCGTGGCCTCGATCCATTCGTCGGGCACCTCGGCGACGACGGCCTCGACGGCCTCGGGCGTGAGCCGTGCCGCGAGCTCGTCGTGTCGCGCGGCCACGTCGCCTGCGACGTCGCGCAGGACGTGGCGGCTGGCGTCGAACGGCTGGGCCGCGAAGCGCTCCGGAGCCGGCGGCTTGCTCGGCCACGAGTGGTGGAAGTAGAGGGCGGCTCCGTGGTCGATGGCCCACGTGCGTCCGTGCCAGACGAGCAGGTTGGGGTTGGACCACGTGCGGTCGACATTGGCCGTCAGGGCGTCGAGCCAGATGATCCGCTCGGCGAGGTCGGCGTCGGGCGGCCTCGAGCCGTCGTAGCCGAGGGAACCCGGGAGGAAGTCCACGCCGAGGTTGGTCCCGACCGAGGCCGTGAGCAGGTCCTGGACCTCCTCGTCGGCCTCGTACTTCGCGATGCGCGGGTCGAGGCGCACCACGGCGAGATCGGGCACCGGCACCTCGAGCAGCCGGGCGATCCCGGCGACGAGCACCTCGGCGACGAGGACCTTGAGCCCCTGACCGGCGCCGCGGAACTTCAGGACGTAGGTGCCGTCGTCGTCGGCCTCCACGATGCCCGGCAGCGAGCCGCCCTCCTTGAGCGGTGTCACGTAGCGGGTGGCGGTCAGCTCGGGAAGCACGGCGTCAGCCTAGTGGCCGCTCGTGGTCGAGCACCGTGGCCCGCGTCCAGAGCCGGCCGAGCAGCATCGCGCTCGCCCCGTAGAGGCAGGCGAAGGCCACGAGCGGCCACCAGGCGAGCCCGCTCTCGGGGAGGACGAGCGCGCCGAGGGCCGCCGCCGCGACCATGCCGGCGTTGTAGACGACGTCGTAGGCCGAGAAGGCGCGGCCGAGCAGGTGGTCGTCGACGTGGGCCTGCAGCAGCGAGTCGACGGTGATCTTGACGCACTGCGAGGTGAAGGAGACGACGAAGCCGACGACGACGATGCTCCACGGCGTGAGGAACGGCCCCAGCACGGCGCACACGAGCGCGCCCAGCGCGAGCATCCGGGCGGCATACGGCACGGCGGTCAGGCGGGGGGCGAGCCACGGGGTGACGAAGGCCGCGGAGGCGAACCCCAGCGCGGACGCGCCGGCGGCGATGCCGAAGCCCTGGGCGCCGTGACCGGACTCGAACGGACCGCGGAAGAGGAGCAGGGTCTGCAGCAGGAGGAAGCCGAACGGGAGCCGGGTGAGGAAGACGAGGGCGAGCAGCAGGCGCGCGCGGCGCGGCAGCGTGTGCACGGCCTCGACGAGACCCGTCACCACGGATCTCGTGATCTGCCCGACCGACGGCGCGCCGCTCGTGTCGTCAGGGCCGATGAACGGCAGCCGCGTCGCCGCCCAGGCCGCCAGGAGGACCCCGGTGGCGGCGAGGAGCACGTCGACGACGTCACTGCCGCCGAGGGCCCGGACGCCGGTGCCGACCGCGCCACCGAGGAGGTACGCGAGGGAGCCGCACGTGGGCGCGACGGAGTTCGCGCTCACGAGGTCCTGGCGCGGCACCACGTGCGGCATGGCCGACGAGAGCCCGGCGAGGATGAAGCGGTTGACCGAGAAGACGAGGAGCACGAGGCCGAAGAACGCCGGGCCGCTCTCGGCTCCCGTGACGAGGACGGAGACGCCGAGGATCGCCGCGGCCCGGATCAGCTGGCTGACGACGATGACACGCTTGCGCGGCCAGCGGTCGAGGAGCACCCCGACGAAGGGCCCGAGGGCCGAGTACGGCAGCAGCACGATCGCGAAGGCGATGGCGATCCCGCGCGCGTCGGCGGCCTTCTCGGGGTTGAAGAGGATGTGGCTGGCCAGGGCGACCTGGAAGATGCCGTCGCTGAACGACGAGGTGACCCGGCTGACGAAGAGCCGACGGAACCCGCGCCCCCGGAGCAGGGTGAACAGGGCGCGCAGGAAGGTCACGCGGCACAGCGTACGGTCACCGGTGGGATGCCCGGCGACGGGACGCGGTCAGCGCGCAAGTCGCCCGATGAGGGCCGCGGCGCACACGATCCCGGCGACCGCGCTGCCGGCGAGGACCCCGAAGTCGACCCAGTAGCTCGTCGGCGTGCCGAGCAGCAGGCCGCGCAGGGCCGACACCTCGTAGGTCAGGGGGTTGACGTGGCTGATGACCTGGAGCCACCCCGGCATCATCTCGATCGGGTAGAGCGCGTTCGAGGCGAAGAAGAGCGGCATCGTGATCGCCTGGCCGATCCCCATGAGCCGGTCGCGCTTGAGGGCGACCCCGGCGATGCTGAGCGACAGGCACGAGAAGAACGCCGCGCCCAGCATGACGACGACCACCACCCCGAGCAGCCGCACCGGGTTCCAC
Source organism: Terracoccus sp. 273MFTsu3.1 (assembly GCF_000383675.1). Lineage (GTDB taxonomy): Bacteria > Actinomycetota > Actinomycetes > Actinomycetales > Dermatophilaceae > Terrabacter. The sequence continues at coordinate 270,119 of NZ_KB911823.1, forward strand.
GTCATCGCCACGCCCATCAGCGCGGCGACGACGATGACGATGACGGCCTGGGCCACGGACCTGACTCCGGCGGCGAACGCCTTGCCCGCCACGAGGGCTGATCGCGGAGTCGGCGTGACGAGGAGCTTGGTCAGGACGCCGGCATCACGTTCCCAGATGATCTGGATGCCGTAGAAGATCGCGATGAACAGGGCTGACTGGGCGATGACGCCGGGCGCCAGGAAGTCGAGGTAGTCGATGCCGCCCGTGGGGATCGCCCGGATCTGGCTGAAGGTCGTGCCGAAGATGACGAGCCAGAGGATGGGCTGGATCGCCCGGGTGACGAGCTCGCTGCGGTCGTGCCGCAGCTTCTGGAGCTCGACGAGGCAGAACGTGGTGACGCGTGACGCGAGGAGCCGTACCCCGGTCCGGCTCTGCCGGTCAGCCCAGACGGCGGGCGGTTCGACGAGTTGCTCGGACACCGCGCAGCCCTCCCTTCTCGCCGTCGCCGGCGTCATCTCCCAGGGCCTCACCCGTGTGGTGACGGAAGACGTCCTCGAGGCTGGCACCCTCCCCGGCCGCGGCCTTGAGCTCGTCGGGCGAGCCGAGGGCGCGCAGGGCGCCGCGGTGCATGAGGGCGACCCGGTCGCAGAGGGCATCGGCCTCCTCCATGTAGTGGGTCGTGAGCAGCACCGTCATCCCGTGGTCACGCTGCATCTGTGCCACCCGCATCCAGACGCTGTCGCGGGCGACGGGGTCGAGCCCGACCGTGGGCTCGTCGAGGACGAGGAGCGCAGGACGGTTGACGAGTGCCTGGGCGAGCTCGAGACGGCGCACCATGCCGCCGGAGTAGGTCGAGGCCAGTCGCGACTCGTCGCCACGGAGGTCGACCATCTCGAGGACCTCGTCGACGCGAGCACGCCTCTCGCGCCGAGGGACGTCGAAGAGACGGGCGAACCACTCGACGTTCTCGCGGCCCGACAGGGCGCCCTCGATGGACAGCTGCTGCGGCACGTAGCCGAGGAGCCGTCGCACGACCATCGCCTGGGTGCGCACCGAGCGCCCGAAGATCTCGACCTCGCCGGTCTGGAGGGGCAGCAGGGTGTTGAGCAGCCGGATCGTCGTCGTCTTGCCGGCACCGTTGGGTCCGAGCAGTCCGAAGCACTCGCCCGGCTCGACGGCCAGGGTGAGGTCGTCGACGGCCCGGTGGGTCCCGAAGCTGTAGCCCAGGCCCCGGATGTCGATGGCCGAGGTCATGGCCGTTCGCCGGCGGCCGACTCGTCCTGGCGGTCGAGCGGCGCGGCCACGGTGACAGCCGGCTCGGAGGCCTGCGGGTCGGTGCCCTCGGGCTCCTCCGGCAGGTCCGCGGCGATGCGGGCGATGGTCGGCAACGCCGCGGCCAGGCGGGCGCGGTCGGCGGCCGGGAGCCCTGCGAGCGCCACTGCGGTGGACTGCGCGCGACGGTCGCGCCACTGCTCCAGGCCCGCGCGGGCCGAGGGCGTGAGGTCGAGCCGGGCCACACGCCGGTCGCTCGAGTCGCGCTCACGCACGAGCACCTCGAGCACGAGCAGCTGGCCGACGAGGGTCGAGACCGTGTTGGCGGCGAGTCCGAGGACCCGGGCCGACTCGGCCACGGTGATCCCGGGGTTGCGCCGCACGACGCGCAGGAGCTCGAGCTGGGCTCCGGACAGCGCGAGCTCGGGAAGGGGAGCGCCGACGAGACGCCGCGACCGGCGCCGCAGCAGCCCGATGACGTCGTAGAGGTCGTCCGCCAGCCCAGCCACGTTCTCGTCGCTCACGATCGAAGATTACGTCTGTCGCAGAGGCGTGACCAGAGAAACGGGAGCTGGAGGTCCCGATGCAGCCGTCCGGGTACGAGAAGACCCCCGGGTCCTGGCCTGCAGGAACCCGGGGGTCTCATGGTGTCGAGGGGGGGACTTGAACCCCCACGCCCGTTAAGGGCACTAGCACCTCAAGCTAGCGCGTCTGCCATTCCGCCACCCCGACAAGGTGTTGCAAGGGGCTCGTGGGATTCCCTTGCGGCGAGGCGAAACGTTACACGGGGCCCGACCAAAAGACCAAACGGGCGGCTGCTGGCCTCGGGAGGCGGCGGCATACGCTGATCGGCATGAGCCACGACGACGCCGACCGCACCGCGACGAGCACGGCACGGACTGCCGTGACGCCCGAGGAGGAGGTCGCGCGGATCTGCGCCGAGCTCATCCGGATCGACTCCTCCAACTACGGAGACGGGTCGGGTCCGGGGGAGCGCAAGGCGGCCGAGTACGTCATGGAGCAGCTCGACGCGGTCGGCCTCGAGGGCACCCTGCTCGAGAGCGAGCCGGGCCGCGCGACGGTCGTCGTGCGCCTCGAGGGCGAGGACTCCTCGCGCCCCGGGCTCGCGGTCCACGGCCACCTCGACGTGGTGCCGGCCAACGCCGCGGACTGGCTGGTCGACCCCTTCGCAGCGGAGGAGCGCGACGGCTGCATCTGGGGCCGAGGAGCGGTCGACATGAAGGACATGGACGCGATGATCCTCGCGAACATCCGTCACTTCGCCCGCACCGGCACGAAGCCCGCCCGCGACACGACGTTCGTCTTCTTCGCCGACGAGGAGGCCGGCGGCACCTACGGGAGCCATTGGCTCGTCGACCACCACCCGCACTGGTTCGAGGGCGTGACCGAGGCGATCAGCGAGGTCGGCGGCTACAGCGTCACGGTGCCGACGCCCGAGGGCCAGCAGCGCGCGTACCTCCTCCAGACCGCGGAGAAGGGCATCGCCTGGCTGCGGCTGCGCGCGCACGGACGCGCCGGGCACGGGTCGGTGCCCAACGACGAGAACGCCATCGTCCGCCTCGCCGCCGCCATCGGCCGGATCGCCGCCCACGAGTGGCCGCGTGAGTACATCGCCTCGGTCCGTGAGCTGCTCGACACGCTCGGCACCCTGACGGGGCTCTCGTCGACCGACGACGACCTCGAGCCGCTGCTCGCCACGCTCGGCGGGGCCCAGGGCTTCGTGCGGGGCACGCTGCGCGACACCGCCAACGTCACGATGCTCGAGTCGGGCTACAAGCACAACGTCATCCCGCAGACGGCGACGGCGGCCGTCGACTGCCGGTTCCTGCCCGGCCACGAGGACGCCCTCATGGCCACGATCCGCGAGCTGGCCGGCGAGCACGTCGAGGTCGAGGTCGTGCACCGCGACGTCGCCATCGAGGCGCCGTTCTCCGGTCACCTCGTCGAGTCGATGAAGCAGGCGCTGCTGCGCGAGGACCCCGAGGCCGTCGTGCTGCCCTACTGCCTCTCGGGCGGCACCGACAACAAGGCGCTGGGCCGCCTCGGCATCAGCGGCTACGGCTTCGCGCCGCTGCGGCTGCCGGCCGATCTCGACTTCGCGCCGATGTTCCACGGCATCGACGAGCGGGTGCCCACGTCGTCGCTCCGCTTCGGGGCGCGGGTGCTCGGCGACTTCCTGCGCTCCTGCTGACGTCGAGCGGCGGACGCGTCGTTCAGGCCGTGCGCTCGACGCGCATGATCCGGCGGCGCAGCCACATCCGACGCACGCCACCTTCGTAGACGACCGTGCGCGACAGCTCCCAACGGCCGTACTCGGCGTGCTCACGCACCGCCTGTCTGGCCTGGGCCTTCGACGTGTGGCGGTCGAACGTGAGGACCCGGTACTCGTACTCCGTCATCGCCGTCCATTCTGACACCAACCGTGACCCCTCCGAGACCGTATGCGCGGCGTGGCGGTCACCTGACCGCGGTACCGTCTCTGGGTCATCCGGCCGCGTACCGGGCCTGCGTGGTCCGCGCGGCGAGCAGGGGAACCGCCTGGCACCGCCCGGCGTCAAGGGCCCAGGAGGTCACCGCACATGAAATGGAACACCCGCCGCATCGCGGCAGCAGCCATCGTCCTACCGGCCGTTCTCGGCGTCGCCGCCTGTGGCAAGAGCGAGAGCCCCGCGCCCGCGACGGGGCAGACGCAGGCCAGCTCGGCGGCCGCGACGAGCGATGCGCCGGCCGCCGGTCAGCCGTACAAGGACAAGGCGTCGTTCGTGGCCGCCATGAAGGCCGCGGGCAAGAACGCCACGACCGCCCACGTCACGATGGCGATGGACGCCGCCGGCCAGAAGATCGCCATCACCGGTGACACGAAGGTCGACGCGAGCAACCCGGCGATGAAGATGACGATGGACATGGGCCCCTCGATGAAGCTCGACATGGTCCTCGTCGACAAGAAGGTCTACATGAAGGGCTTCCCGGGCCTCGCCGCGGGCAAGTGGGCCGTCATCGACAGCAGCTCGACGCTCGGCAAGCAGCTCTCGCAGTCGCTCGACCAGGCCGACCCGACGAAGATGTACGACCAGTTCGGCGCGGCCGTGCAGGACGTCAAGTACGTCGGTGAGGACACCGTCGACGGCGAGAAGACGTGGAAGTACGACCTGACGCTCGACACCACGGCGATGCAGGCCAAGCTGCCCGCCGCCGAGAAGCAGAAGATGCCCGCCACCATCACGTACACCGCGTGGCTCGACGAGAAGAACCAGCTGCGCAAGGTCACCTTCGACCTCTCCGGCGTCAAGGCCGAGATGACGATGAGCAAGTACGGCGAGCCGGTCGACATCACCGCCCCGCCGGCCGCCGACACCGTCAAGGCGCCGATGTGATGCAGGCGTGACACGCCACGTGGGCGACGGGTGAACGCCCCGCCAACCACGCGTGAACGATCCCGCAGCGAGCACGGCTCGCTGCGGGATCGCTCTGTTCCCGGGTGTTTCCGGGCCCGGAATCGGTGCCTTCGGTCGTGTGGGTCGACTACGGTCGAGGCATGACCGTCGACCCCCGCTCCGCCCTCGAGCAGCTGATCGTCGCCCTCGAACGCCACCTCGAGGCCGCGAGTGCCAGCCGAGACCCCGACCACCCCATGGTGATGGCGGCCGCGCAGGACCTCGCCGAGGCTTTCGACGACTACGACGAGGCGCTCTACGAGGCGACCGAGGTCGCGACGCCTCTCGCGATCTACGGCGACGACTTCGACGGGCACGAGGACGAGGACGGCACCGAGGGCCGCGTCTACGCCGGGCTCGACTCGGACGACTACGACGAGGACGACGACGACGACGATGACGATGACGATGACGACGACGACGACGATGACGATGACGATGACGATGACGACTACGAGGACGACGACGACGTCGAGGACCACCTCGAGGGCGGCGTGACCGAGAGCTCCGACACCCGAGCCTGACCTCGGCGCCGCTCGGCGCGAGGCGTCACCGCACCGGGTCCGGAGCGGTGCGCGCGCGTCAGGCCGAGACGTCGTCCAGGGCGGCGACGATCTCCGACGGCAGGGCGAGCTCGAGGCTTGCGAGCGCGGAGCGCAGCTGGGCGGCCGTCCGGGCGCCGACGATGGGCGCCGCCACGCCAGGCCGGTCGCGCAGCCACGCCAGGGCAACCTCGCCGGGCTTGGCCCCGAGGCCTCGGGCGGCCATCGCCACGGCGTCGGCGACGCGTGTGGTCTGCTCGTCGAGGAAGCGCTCGGCGAAGCCCGGGAAGTCGCTCGAGGCAGCGCGCGACCCCGAGGGTATGCCGTTGCGGTACTTGCCGGTCAGCACGCCGCGTCCCAGCGGTGACCAGGGGAGCAGCCCGAAGCCGAGCGACGTCGCGGCCGGCGTGACCTCGTGCTCGGGCGTACGGCATACCAAGGAGTACTCGATCTCGTTGGCCACCAGAGGGATTCGGGCCGACTCGAGCAGGCTGAAGGCGCGCGCGGACTGCCAGCCGGAGTAGTTGGAGACGCCGACGTAACGGGCCCGGCCCGACGTCGCCGCCCATTCGAGAGCGGAGAGCGTCTCGGAGAGAGGCACCTCGTCAGACCACGTGTGCGCGAGCCAGAGGTCGACGTGGTCGGTGCCGAGGCGGCGCAGCGACGTGTCGAGCTGGGCCATGAGCCCGCGCCGCGACACGTCGACCCGTCGCTCGCCACCCGACCGGGAGATGCCCGCCTTGGTGCAGATGACGAGGTCGTCGCGAGGGACCGTCCCGTCCAGCAGGCCCCCGAGGATGGTCTCGGAGTCGCCGCCGCCGTAGCCGTAGGCCGTGTCGACGAGGTTGCCGCCCGCCTCGACGAACGCACGCAGGTGGTCGCCGGCCTCGTGGCGGTCCACGGCGTTGCCCCAGAGCATCGTCCCGAGGGCGAGAGGGGTGACCGTGAGACCGGACGAGCCGAGACGCCTGCGCATGCCCCGAACGGTAGTGGGCGACGCCGCACCCCGAGGGGCCGCCACGTCGGTGGCCGCGCCGATAGCCTGCGATCCATGAGGATCGGTGTGAATCTCGGCTACTGGGGACGCGGGACGACGGGGCAGGACCAGGTGGCGGTGGCGCAGGCCGCCGACCGGCTCGGCTACGACAGCGTGTGGGTGGCCGAGGCGTACGGCTCGGACAGCCCGACGATGCTCGCGTGGATCGGGGCGCTGACCGAGCACGTCGACCTCGGCTCGGCCGTCATGCAGATCCCCGGACGGACCCCGGCGATGACGGCGATGACCGCGGCGACGATCGACACGATGTCCGGCGGCCGGTTCCGGCTGGGACTCGGAGTGTCCGGTCCGCAGGTGAGCGAGGGCTGGCACGGCGTCCCGTTCCGCAGCCCGCTCGGCCGCACGCGCGACTACGTCGAGATCGTGCGAGCCGCGCTGCGCCGCGACACGGTCACCCACGCCGGCCCGCACTACCCTCTCCCGCTCCCGGGCGGACCGGGCAAGCCGCTCAAGCTCTCCGCGCGGCCCGTGCGCCCCGACCTCCCGGTCTACCTCGCGGCGGTCGGTCCCAGGAACCTCGAGCTGACCGGCGAGATCGCCGACGGCTGGCTCGCGATCTTCTTCAGCCCCGAGCACGCCGCCGACCTGCTCGCCACCCTCGAGACGGGCCGGCGCCGGGGAGGGCGGGGCCCTGTCGACGCACCGATGACGGGCTTCGACGTCGTGGCGACGACGCCCGTCGTCCTCGTCGACGACGTCGCGGCGGCGGCGGACCACGTGCGCGACTACTGCGCGCTCTACATCGGCGGCATGGGCTCGCGTGAGCAGAACTTCTACAACCAGCTCGCGTGCCGGATGGGCTTCGAGGAGGACGCGGCGCGCATCCAGGACCTCTACCTCGCCGGCCGCCACCGCGAAGCCGCCGCCGCCGTGCCCCTCGAGTTCATCGACGAGACGGCGCTGCTCGGCTCGCCGCAGCGGATCGCCCGACGGCTCGGTCGCTACGAGGAGGCGGGAGTCACGACCCTCGCCGTCGCCGTCGGCGGGGGCATGACCCGTGACCAGGCCCTCGCCACGCTGCAGGTGGTCGCCGGGATCGCCGGGCTCGAGCCGTCCACGCCGTCCACGCCGTCCACGCCGTCGGGCGAGGCGGACCCGGACGTTCCCTAGGACGTCGCCTCCGCGCCACCCGACCACGAGGTCTCCCAGCCCGCGTTGTCGATAGGGTGCGACATTGTGCCCAGCGGCCGTCGCACCCCTCCGGGGGAGGCGAGCCGTCCCGTCCCTCCTGCGCAGAAGGCCCACCCTGACCCATGGCTGACCTCAGCTACCTCGACGCCGTCATCCTCGGCGTCGTCGAAGGCCTCACCGAGTACCTTCCGATCTCTTCGACCGGCCATCTGACCATCACCGAGAAGCTCCTCGGCCTCGAGGTGAGCGACCCGGCGGTGACGGCGTACACCGCCGTCATCCAGCTCGGCGCCATCGCGGCGACCCTCCTCTACTTCTTCCGCGACATCATCCGTTTCGCGGTCGCCTGGTTCCGTGGCCTCACGGCCGCCGAGGCGCGCAAGGACCCCGACTACGGCCTCGCGTGGGCCGTCGTCATCGGCTCGATCCCGGTCGGCGTCGTCGGGTTCCTCGCGCGCGACCTCATCTCGGGCGCCCTGCGCAGCCTCTGGGTCGTGGCGGTCGCGCTGTTCCTGTGGAGCATCGTCATGGTCGTGGCGGAGCGGATCTACGCCGGCTACGAAGCCCGCGGCGAGCTGCGCGGTGAGCACTCGGTGCGTCCCGTCGACGGGGTCGTCATCGGGCTCGTCCAGTGCTTCTCGCTCATCCCCGGCGTCTCCCGTTCGGGGGCGACGATCTCCGCGGGCATCGCCCGCGGCATCGACCGGGTCACGGCCACCCGGCTCAGCTTCTTCCTCGCGATCCCGGCCCTGACGGCTGCCGGCCTCTTCCAGGCCGTGGAGGAGAAGGACGGCCTCTCCGCGCTCGGGGTCGGCCCCGTGGTCGTCGGCACGGTCGTCGCCTTCGTCGTGGCCTACGCGACGATCGCCTGGCTGCTGCGGTTCGTCGCGAGCAACACGCTGCTGCCCTTCGTCTGGTACCGCATCGCGCTCGCCGTGGTGCTCGCCGGCGTCCTCGCGGCCGGTGTCATCACGGCGACCTGACGTCCTTCGCAGACCACGAGCGGCCGGCCGCCCCGCAGGGGGAGCCGGCCGCTCGCTGTTGCTAGAGCCAGCCCGAGCGCTTGAACGCGCGGTAGAGGCCGATGCACGCGGCAGCCATGACCCCGAGCACGAGGAAGTAGCCGTACTGGAACTCGCCGCGGCCGAGATGGACGCTCGCGGTCAGCTCGGGCATGTGCTCGAAGTTCATGCCGTAGATGCCGGCGATCATTGTTGGCACTGCTGCGATCGCGACCCACGCGGAGATCCGGCGCATGTCCTCGTTCTGCTTGACCGAGACGCTCGCGAGGTGGGCCGACAACACGTCGGTCAGGAGGCGGTCGTAGGACTCGACGTGGTCGTTGACGAGGCGCAGGTGGTCGGCGACGTCACGGAAGAAGGGCAGCATCTCCTCCGTGAGACCGCGGCCCCGCGCGCGTTCCATGAACTGGGTCAGGGTGTCGGCCAGCGGCTGGCTGGCCCGGCGGAACTCGAGCACCTCGCGCTTGAGGCGGTAGATCGTGTTGGCGTCCCCGCCGAGGTGGGAGGCGAACACCTGCTCCTCGATCTGCTCGAGGTCCCGGCGCACCTCCCGGTCGACGACGAGGTAGTTGTCGACGACGGAGTCCATGACGGCGTGGAGCACGGTCATGGCGCCGTGGCCGAGGCGCTCGGGCTCGGTCTCGAGACGCTGGCGCACGCCGGCCAACGGGTTGCCCTCGCCATGACGGACGGTCACGACGAAGCGGTCGCCGATGAAGAGCATGACCTCACCGGTCTCGATGTCGCTCGTCGCCTCGATGTAGCGCAGCGTCTTGAGGACGACGAACACCGACGACTCGTACTTCTCGATCTTGGCCCGCTGGTGGCCGTTGACGGCGTCCTCGACGGCGAGCGGGTGCAGGTGCAGCTCCTCGTTGACGAGGTCGAACTCCTGGTCGGTCGGGTCCTTGAGCCCGATCCAGAGGAAGCCGTCCTGAGTGAGGCGCAGCACGTCGAGCTCATCGCTGAGGTCGCCGCAACCCTGCCGCCGGCCGTTGCGGTAGATGGCCTTGTCCACGATCACATCTCCTACTTCACCACGTCCGCCGGCCGACGTCTCGCAGGCTGGCGTATGCCACCGGGCGACGGCACAGGGGCGGGCTAGGGTGGCGATCGTGCCCACCGTCCTGTTCGTGCGCCACGGGCGCTCCACCTCCAACACCGCCGGCACCCTCGCCGGATGGATGCCCGGGGTCTTCCTCGACGAGACGGGGGAGGCCCAGGCCGCCTCCGTCGGCCAGCGGCTCGCCGCAGCAGTGCTGCCCGTCGTCGAGATCGTCAGCTCACCGCTCGACCGGTGCGTGCAGACCGCCGACCTGCTGGCCGCTCCGCTCCCGGGTCACGTGGCCCGCAGCGTCCACGAGGGCCTGGGGGAGTGCCGCTACGGCGCGTGGACCGGGCGACCCATCGCGGAGCTCGCCAAGGAGGAGCTCTGGAAGGTCGTGCAGGACCGACCCAGCGAGGCGCGCTTCCCCGACTCGGCGGCATACCCCGCCGAGTCCATGGTGGAGATGCAGGACCGGGCGCTGCGGGCGGTCCGGGAGATCGATGCGCGCATTCTCGAGACGCACGGCAAGCACGCGGTCTGGGTCGCGGTGTCGCACGGTGACGTCATCAAGTCGATCCTGTCGCACGCCACCGGCGCCCACCTCGACGACTTCCAGCGGATCAACGTCGACCCGGCCTCGGTGAGCGTCGTGCGCTACACGAGCCGCAAGCCGTTCGTGCTGCGGCTCAACGACGTCGGGGGAGACCTCACGGGGCTCCGACCGCCCGACAAGCCTGCCGCCGAGGAGGGCGACGCCGTCGTGGGCGGGGGCGCCGGGACACCCGGAAGTGTCGGATAGGGTCGAGCGCATGACGGTCCAGGACTTCGATCCCGCTGACCGGTTCGTCGCCGGGACGGTCGGCCCGGCCGGCCAGCGGGCCTTCTACCTCCAGGCGAGCGCCGGCTCCCTCGTCGTCACCGTGGGCGTCGAGAAGCAGCAGGTCTCGATCCTCGCCGACCGCGTCAACGACGTGCTCGACCAGCTCGCGCCCGCCGCCGCGGTCGAGCCGGGAGAGCCCGGTGGGGCGCCGGAGGACACCGACCCGCTCCAGACGCCCTTCGACGAGGACTGGCACGTGCAGACCCTCTCCCTCGCCTGGGACGAGGAGGCGCAGAAGGTCGTCATCGAGTGCCACGACCACGATCCCGACGAGGTCGACGAGGACGCGGACGACGAGGTGGGCCCGCTCGGTCGCAACTCGATCCGGATCGCCCTGACGCCGGCCGAGGCCCGCGCCTTCGCACGGCGCAGCAACGCGCTCGTCGCTGCCGGCCGCCCGCCGTGCCCCTTCTGCGGCAGCCCGCTCGATCCCACGGGCCACATCTGCCCGCGGGCCAATGGCTACAAGCGCTGACGGCACCACGCCGTCGGTCGACCTGACCGGCGAGCTCGAGGTCCTCGGGCGCATCACCGAGTCCTCGAACCTCGCCGTCGTCGCGCGCATCGCGAGCGTCCCCGGCGGTCACGTCATCTACAAGCCGGTCCGGGGCGAGAGACCGCTCTGGGACTTCCCCGACGGCACGCTGGCCGGTCGGGAGGTGGCGGCGCACGTGGTCTCGGAGCTCGGCGGCTGGCACGTCGTGCCTCCGACCGTGCTGCGCGACGGCCCGCTCGGTCCCGGGTCGGTGCAGCTGTGGATCGGTGACCCGTTGGACCCCGTCGACGACGACGTCGTCGTGGACCTCGTGCCCGAGGGGCGCACGCCCGACGGCTGGCACGCGGTCTTCGACGGCGAGACACCGGGCGGCTCGGCCGTGACCGTCGTGCACTCCGGCGCCGACGACGTGCGGTCCCTCGCCGTGCTCGACGCCGCCCTCAACAACTCCGACCGGAAGGGGTCGCACTGCCTGCGGGACCGTGAGGGGCGCCTTTGGGCCATCGACCACGGCGTGACGTTCTCGCCGACACCGAAGCTGCGCACGGTGCTGTGGGGCTGGGCCGGGGAGCCGATCGTCGAGGACGACCTCGTGCGCCTCGAGCGCCTGCGAGACGCGCTCGCCGAGGAGGAGCCGCGGCAGCGGCTCCTCGCGCTGCTGCCGGAGGACGACGTGGACGCCCTGGCCCAGCGAGTGCGGCGGCTCATCGACCGCCGCGTGCACCCCTTCCCCAGTCACGACTGGCCGTCGGTCCCGTGGCCGCCGCTGTGAGGTGCGCGCGTCGCCGGGCGCATCCTCGACGGCGCTGCGTCCGACCGGTCCCGACGGGTCATGCGCGCCGGGATAGAGTCTGCGCGTGAGAAGTTGGCCGATGCCGTTCATCCCCAAGGTTCCCGGCAGTGCACCCGAGGTGCGAGTCCGCGACACGGCATCCGGAGAGCTCGTGCCCGCGGCCCGCGGTGACCTCGTCACCCTCTACGTCTGCGGCATCACGCCCTACGACGCCACGCACATGGGCCACGCGGCGACGTACGTCACCTTCGACCTTCTCGGCCGCGCCCTGCGCGACAGCGGGCACGCGGTGCGCTACGTCCAGAACATCACCGACATCGACGACCCGCTGCTCGAGCGGGCCGAGCGCGACGGCGTCGACTGGCGAGACCTCGCGACCCGGGAGATCGCGCTCTTCCGCGAGGACATGACCGCCCTGGCCGTCATCCCGCCCGACGAGTATCTCGGCGCGGTCGAGAGCATCCCCACCTTCGTCGGCCCCATCGAGAAGCTCGTCGCCGACGGCTGGGCGTATGCCGTGCCGGCGCCGGACGCGTCACGCGACGGTGCGCAGGACCACTACTTCGACGTCGCCCGGGACCCGCGCTTCGGCTCGGTCAGCCATCTCGACGAGGCCGGCATGATGGAGGTCTTCGCCGAGCGCGGGGGAGACCCGGACCGCGAGGGCAAGCGCAACCGTCTCGACGCCCTGCTGTGGCGCGCGCACCGCCAGGGCGAGCCCGAGTGGGACGGCGGCAGCCTCGGCTCCGGTCGTCCCGGATGGCACATCGAGTGTGCCTGCATCGCCCTCGACCACCTCGGCATCCCCGTCGACGTCCAGGGCGGGGGCACCGACCTCGTCTTCCCGCACCACGAGATGAGCTCGGCTCATGGTCGTGCCCTCAGCGGTTCGGAGTCGTTCGCCGGGGCCTTCGTGCACCAGGGGATGGTCGGCCTCGACGGCGAGAAGATGAGCAAGAGCAAGGGCAACCTCGTCCTCGTCTCACAGCTGCGCCGCGACGGGGTCGACCCGATGGCGATCCGCCTGGCCCTGCTCGCCCGCCACCACGCGCACGACTGGATGTGGACCGACGACCAGCTCGCCGAGGCCCAGCAACGGCTCGCCACGTGGCGAGCGGCGCTCTCCGGCAACGGCGGACCCGTCGCCGACCAGACGGTCGACGACATCCGGGCGGCCCTCGCCGACGACCTCGACAGCCCGCGCGCCCTCGAGGCCGTCGACCGCTGGGCCAGCCAGTCGCTGACCCGCGGTGGCGACGACCCGGGTGCCCCCGGTGTGCTCGGCCGCGCGCTCGACTCCCTCCTCGGCATCCGGATCTAGCCGGGCCAGCCCGGGCCAGCCCGGGGCCGGAGTGGGGCGCGGCGTACTCCTGACGAAACGCAGCGTTCGGCCGCGAACTCGCTGTCCTGCCAGCGCTTTCGAGACCGAACGCCGCGTCCGGTGGAGAGGGGCAACCAACGTCGGTCAGTGGCCGGTCAGCGGCCCGTCTGGTCGTCGTCGCGCCCGCGGAGGTAGCGCTCGAACTCGCGCGCGATCGCGTCACCGCTCGCCTCGGGCAGCTCGGCGGTGTCCTGCGCCTCCTCGAGGGACTGGACGTACTCGGCGACCTCCTCGTCGGACTGCGCGAGCTCGTCGACACCGCGCTCCCACGCCCGGGCGTTCTCCTCGAGCTCGCCGTGCGGCACGGTGATGCCGAGGAGCGACTCGATGCGACGCAGGAGGCTGAGGCACGCCTTGGGCGACGGGGCGCCACCGGCGTAGTGCGGCACCGCGGCCCACGCGGAGACCGTGGGGATCCCGGCGTCGGAGGCAGCGTGGGTCAGCACGCCGACGATGCCGGTGGGGCCCTCGTAGCGTGAGGCCTCGACGTCGAAGCGGTGGATCGCCGCCTCGTCCTCGGCCGTGGCCGTGACCGGGATCGGGCGGGTGTGCGGCACGTCGGCGAGCAGCGCGCCGACCGTGACGATCGTCGTGACGCCGAGCTGGTCGGCGAGCTCGAGCAGCTCGATCGAGAACGCGCGCCACCGCATCGACGGCTCGATGCCCTGCACGAGCACGACATCGCGGTCGAAGCCGGTCTCGGTCGCGACGAGGATCCGCGTCGTGGGCCAGGCCAGCATGCGCCGACCCTCCTCGAGCGACACGCGGGGGCGGTTGACCTGGAAGTCGTAGTAGTCCTCGGGGTCGAAGGCCGCGACGACCTCCGCGTCCCAGACCTCCGCGAGGTGGCGGACCGCGCTCGTGGCGGCCTCGCCGGCGTCGTTCCAGCCCTCGAAGGCCGCGATGAGCACCGGATCGGTCAGCTCCGGCACGTCCTCGAACTCCAGCACCATGTCTCCTTCACCGTGGGCGCGCTCGCGTCCACACCTCCAGCCTAGGACCTGCCGCCGCCGATGCGCCGGAGTCCCATCGGCGGGCGCGCCCCCACGGGTGCGGCTGGACGGGGGTATGCCGTGTGGGGCCGATCGGTGACCGCAGTGCGGGCGCCGACGCGCCGAACACAGCAGGTCCGTAGAATCGGGCCGGTCCCGTCACTCGGCACGAAACCCGTGCCGCCGAGAGGAGCCACGTTGTCCCAGTCGCAGCAGCGACCCGACGCCACCGAGAGCCTGACCGCCACCCTCGGTCAGCGCATCATGATCCTCGACGGCGCCATGGGCACGGCCATCCAGCGCGACCGGCCCGACGAGGCCGGCTACCGCGGGGAGCGTTTCGCCGACTGGCCGAGCGACGTCCAGGGCAACAACGACCTCCTGACGCTCACGGCGCCCGAGATCATCGCCGGCATCCACCGCGAGTACCTCGAGGCCGGCGCCGACATCATCGAGACGAACACCTTCAACGCCAACGCGATCTCGCTGTCCGACTACGGCATGGAGGAGCTCGCGTACGAGCTGAACTTCGAGGCCGCCGCCCTGGCCCGCCGCGAGGCCGACGCGATGACGGAACGCGAGCCCGACCGGCCGCGCTACGTCGCGGGGGCGCTCGGGCCGACGACGCGTACGGCCTCGATCTCACCGGACGTCAACGACCCCGGCGCGCGCAACGTCTCCTACGACCAGCTCGTCGCTGCCTACCTCGAGGCGGCCCGCGGGCTCGTCGACGGTGGTAGCGACCTCATCTTCATCGAGACGATCTTCGACACCCTCAACGCCAAGGCCGCGATCTTCGCCGTCGAGACGCTCTTCGAGGAGCAGGGCCGCCGGTGGCCGGTCGTCGTCTCCGGCACCATCACCGATGCGTCCGGGCGCACCCTGTCCGGTCAGGTGACCGAAGCGTTCTGGGACTCGATCCGGCACGTGTCACCGCTCGCCGTCGGGCTCAACTGCGCCCTCGGTGCCAAGGAGATGCGCCCCTACATCGCCGAGATGGCCCGTCTGGCCGACTCGTTCGTCTCCTGCTACCCGAACGCCGGTCTGCCCAACGCCTTCGGCGAGTACGACGAGGCGCCCGACGAGACCGCCGGCATCGTCGGCGAGTTCGCCGAGGCGGGTCTCGTCAACCTCGTCGGCGGCTGCTGCGGGACGACCCCCGACCACATCGCGGCCATCGCGCGAGCCGTCGACGGCAAGCCCGTCCGCGAGCTGGCGACGATCGCTCCCGCGATGCGGCTGTCGGGGCTCGAGCCGTTCACCATCACCGATGACAGCCTCTTCGTCAACGTCGGCGAGCGCACCAACATCACCGGCTCGGCCCGCTTCCGCACGCTCATCAAGGACGGCGACTACGACACCGCCCTGTCGGTGGCCGCGCAGCAGGTCGAGAACGGCGCCCAGGTCATCGACGTCAACATGGACGAGGGGATGATCGACGGGGTCGCGGCGATGGACCGCTTCCTCAAGCTCGTCGCGAGCGAGCCCGACATCAGCCGCGTGCCCGTCATGGTCGACTCCTCGAAGTGGGAGGTCATCGAGGCCGGGCTCAAGTGCGTGCAGGGCAAGGCGATCGTCAACTCGATCTCCCTCAAGGAGGGCGAGGAGCCCTTCCTCCGGCAGGCCCGGCTCGTGCGCAAGTACGGTGCCGCCGCGGTCGTCATGGCCTTCGACGAGGACGGCCAGGCCGACTCGCTCGAGCGCCGCAAGCAGATCTGCTCGCGCGCCTACCGCCTGCTCACCGAGGAGGTCGGCTTCCCGGCCGAGGACATCATCTTCGACCCCAACGTCTTCGCCGTCGCGACCGGCATCGAGGAGCACGCCTCCTACGGTCTCGACTTCATCGAGGCGACGCGCTGGATCAAGGAGAACCTCCCCGGGGCCAAGGTGTCCGGCGGCATCTCCAACGTGTCGTTCAGCTTCCGCGGCAACAACCCCGTGCGCGAGGCCATCCACGCCGTCTTCCTCTACCACGCGATCGCCGCGGGCCTCGACATGGGTATCGTCAACGCCGGCGCCCTGGCGGTCTACGACGAGGTCGACGCCGAGCTGCGTGACCGCATCGAGGACGTCGTGCTCAACCGACGCCCCGACGCCGCGGAGCGGTTGCTCGAGATCGCCGAGGAGTACAACAAGGTCGGTCAGGCGGCGGAGGTCAGCGAGGAGGAGTGGCGCGCCCTGCCGCTGGGCGAGCGCATCACGCACGCGCTCGTCAAGGGCATCGACGCGCACGTCGAGGCCGACACCGAGCTGCTCCGCGCCGAGATCGCCGAGCGCGGCGGCCGACCCATCGAGGTCATCGAGGGTCCCCTCATGGACGGCATGAACGTCGTCGGAGACCTCTTCGGGGCGGGCAAGATGTTCCTCCCGCAGGTCGTCAAGAGCGCACGCGTCATGAAGAAGGCCGTGGCCTACCTCATCCCGTTCATCGAGCAGGAGAAGATCGACGACCCCTCGCTGGCGACGCAGAAGGACACCAACGGCACGATCGTCATGGCCACGGTCAAGGGGGACGTCCACGACATCGGCAAGAACATCGTCGGCGTCGTGCTCCAGTGCAACAACTACGAGGTCATCGACCTCGGTGTCATGGTCCCGGCGCAGAAGATCCTCGACGCGGCCCGCGAGCACGACGCCGACATCATCGGGCTCTCGGGACTCATCACGCCCTCGCTCGACGAGATGGTCGGCTTCGCCGCCGAGATGCAGCGTCAGGGTCTGACCATCCCGCTCCTCATCGGTGGCGCGACGACCTCGCGCGCCCACACGGCGGTCAAGGTCGACCAGAAGTACGACGGTCCGGTCGTCTGGGTCAAGGACGCCTCGCGTTCCGTGCCGACCGCCGCGGCCCTGCTCAGCGACGAGCTGCGGCCCACCCTCATGGCCAAGGTCAAGGAGGACTACGACTCCCTGCGCGCACGTCACGCGGGCAAGGCGGACCGACCGCTGCTCGCGCTCGAGGACGCCCGGGCGCGCCGCACGCCGGTCGACTGGTCCGGCTACCGGCCGCCTCACCCGCACCTGCTGCTCCAGCAGGACCACGACGTCTCCTCGATCACCCGCTCGCACCGGATCTCGCAGCACGTCAAGGTGTTCCGCAGCTACCCTCTCGGAGAGCTGCGCCGCTACATCGACTGGCAACCGTTCTTCAACGCGTGGGAGATGAAGGGCAGCTTCCCCGACATCCTCAACAACCCGGCCAGCGGCCAGGCCGCGCGCAAGCTCTACGACGACGCGCAGGCCATGCTCGACCAGGTCGTCGAGGAGCGGTGGCTGACCGCCAACGGTGTCATCGGCTTCTTCCCGGCCAACTCCGTGGGCGACGACGTCGAGGTCTACCTCGACGACGCCCGCACCGAGCGTCTCGCCGTGCTGCACCACCTGCGCCAGCAGGGCGACCACCGCGCGGGGGTGCCCAACCGCTCGCTCGCCGACTACGTCGCGCCGAAGGGGACGCAGGACTGGATCGGTGGCTTCGCGGTCACGGCCGGTCTCGGCGGCGCCGAGCGGGTGGCGGAGTTCCGGGCCGACCTCGACGACTACAACGCGATCCTGCTCGAGTCCCTCGCCGACCGGCTCGCCGAGGCCTTCGCCGAGCGCATGCACGAGCGGGTCCGCAGGGAGTTCTGGGGCTACGCGCCCGACGAGCACCTCGACAACGTCGCGCTCATCAAGGAGCAGTACGCCGGCATCCGCCCGGCCCCGGGCTACCCCGCGTGCCCCGAGCACACCGAGAAGGAGACGCTCTGGCGCCTGCTCGACGTGGAGTCGAACACCGGCATGACGCTGACGGAGAGCATGGCGATGGCACCCGGTGCGTCAGTGTCGGGCTGGTACTTCTCGCACCCGCAGTCGCAGTACTTCGTCGTCGGCCGGCTCGGCCGCGACCAGGTGCAGGACTACGCCGACCGCAAGGGCTGGACGCTGGCCGAGGCCGAGCGCTGGCTGTCCGCGAACCTCGCCTACGACCCGGAGGACTGACCCGGTGACCCTCTCGCACACGGCCGACCCCGACCGCACGGTGCCGGCCCTGCCGGCCGCTGTCCTGTGGGACATGGACGGCACCCTCGTCGACACCGAGCCCTACTGGATCCAGGCCGAGCACGAGCTCGTCGCGGCTCACGGAGGCGTCTGGAACGACGAGTTCGCCCACCAGCTCGTCGGCAACGCGCTCGAGGTCTCGGCGCAGCTCATCATCGACCAGTCGGGGATCTCGCTGACGGTGCCCGAGATCATCGACGCCCTGCTCGAGCGGGTCATCGCCCAGGTCGAGCGCCGCGTCCCGTGGCGTCCCGGTGCGCGCGAGCTGCTGCTCGAGCTCGGTGAGCTCGGGGTGCCGTCCCTGCTCGTGACGATGTCGTGGCGCTCGCTCGCCGACACGGTCGTGCGGCGTCTGCCGGAGGGGGCCTTCGAGCACCTCGTGACCGGTGACGAGGTGAGCCACGGCAAGCCGCACCCGGAGCCCTACCTCGCGGCGGCGCGGCTCGTCGGTGCCGACCCGGCGGACTGCATCGCCATCGAGGACTCGCCGGCCGGGGTGCGGTCCGCGACCGCCGCCGGGGTACCGACGATCGCCATCCCGCACGTCGTGCCCGTGCCCGCGATCGACGGTGCGGTGCACCTCGACACGCTCGCCGGGGTCGATGCGGCCGACCTCACGACGATCGTTTCGCGCCTGCGCTCGCCTCGCTGAGGCGCGCCAGCGTCAGCAGCTGACGCCGCATCATCACGAGGTCGCCCCAGGCGAGCGCGGCGGACCGCGCCCGCGTGGTGGCCGACTCGGCGCGGGGGAGTGCGATGTCGCCGCGGAGGGTCGTCCGGGCCTGCGGCCGGCCCGGGAGCGGGACGGTCTGGTAGACGAGCGGCAGCCGTCCGAACAGGCGTATGCCGGTCGGCGCGGTGATCTCGAGGGCCACGAGCTCGGGGTCAGTGCGCACGGTCGCGCGGGCCTCGCTCACCGACGCCCCTTGCGCCGTGGGCCACCTCCGCGTGCCGCGCCCTTGCGCCCCGTCTGCTGACCCCGTCGGGACCCGGCACCATGGGATCGACCTCCCGAGGTCTTGGCGCCCGTGGAGGACGAGGCGGCTCTCGCCCTGGGATCCTTCTCGCGCGGCGCGTCCGGACCGGCCGACGAGGGCACGTCTGACGACCCGCCGCGCGTGCTGCGTTCGGTGCGGCCACGCACGATGCCGATGAAGTCCTCGATGCGCGGGTCGTCGTCATCGACCCGCCACGCGAGGCCGACCCGTGACGCCGGGACACCGGTCACCGGCCGGTGGACGACGTCCTTGCGGTGGTGCAGGCGGGCGACCGACATCGGTACCACGACGATGCCGGAGCCGGTGGCCACCACGGACACCGCCTGCTTCGTCGTCATCGGTGGCATGGCCTCGGCCCGGTCGCGAGACTCCGGCGTCGCGACCGCCACCCACTCTGGCACGAGCGCCGGGTCCTGCATGAGGACCTCCTCGCCGAGGTCGGCGACGTCGACCTCGTCGAAGGCCGCGAAGAGGTGATCCTTGGCCACGACGACGACCGGGACCTCCTCGTAGAGGGGGATGACGTGAAGACCGTCGCGGTCGACCGGCAGTCTCAGGAGCACCATCGACGACACGCCACCGCGCAGGTGGGCGAGGGCATCGGCATCCTCGACGGGCACCACCTCGAGAGGCGAGTCCGGCAGGCGCTGGCCCCACACGCGCAGCCACTTGTCCGGCGTCACGCCGGGCACGAACTCGACGCGGAACGGATCCGTCATGGTGGGCCTTCGCGGTCGGGGCTGGTCGCTCCCGAGGCTAGTCCACGGCGCCCGGTGGCCCGACAGGCGCAGGGACGCCCTGCCACATCCGTGGCGGGGCACAGGAGTTGGGGCGGGTCGGCCGACGGGCGGGCAGGCGAGGTCGGGCGACGCCCTAGGCTGGACCCATGCCCACGCCGAAGCCGCAGACCATGAAGCCCCAGACGGCCGCGAAGAAGCTCGGCGTCCTCCTGTCCGAGACCCCCGCCGAGTTCCGCGAGGGCGTGGTCAGCCGCACCGAGCTCAACGCGCTGCAGGCCGAGCCGCCGGAGTGGCTCGCGACGCTGCGCCGCAACGGACCCCACACCCGCCAGGAGACGGCCCGTCGCCTCGGCATCTCCAACTCCGGCCTCGCCCGCGGAGGAGTCGGAGAGCACCTGACGACCGACGAGATCAAGGCCGTGCTCGACGAGATGCCGGCCTGGCTCGTGGCCGAACGCGAGATCTTCGCGCAGGTCCGCGCCGAGGACGCGCGGCTCAAGGCACGCGACACCGGACGTCCCTGATCCCATGGGCGAGACGGTCCGGACCTTCCGCACCACCCTCGAGGCCACGGGCGGCAACAACGTGGGCATCGTGGTCCCTGACGACGTCGTGGCGGCCTTCGCTCGCGGCAAGCGGGTGCCGGTCTGCGTGACCGTCGACGGCGCCTACACCTACCGGACCTCGATCGCCTCCATGGGCGGTCGTTTCCTCGTGTCCTTCAACGCCGAGACGCGGGCCGCGACCGGACGTGGCGCCGGCGACGAGGTCGAGGTCCGGCTCGCGGTCGACGACGCACCGCGCGAGGTCGACGTGCCCCCGGCGCTTCGTGCGGTCCTCGACGCCGACCCTGCTCTCACGGCCGCCTGGACGGCCCTGTCCGCCAGCAAGCAGAAGGCGCATGCGCTCGCCGTGTCCTCGGCCAGGACGGACGAGACCCGTCAGCGCCGACTGTCCCTGGTGGTCGAGTCCCTCCGGGACGGTGCCGGCCGACCCTAGGCCAGCTCGTCGCGACGACGCCTGAGGTAGGCCGACTCGGCCGTGTTGCCCGCCAGCTCGATGGCCCGCGCGTACGCCTTCCGCGCCTCCTCGTCGCGACCTGATCGGCGCAGCAGGTCGGCCCGGACCGCGTGGTACGCGTGATAGCCCGTCAACGGATCCCCGAGAGGTTCGACGACCGCCAGCGCCACCTCCGGGCCGTCCAGCTCGGCGAGCGCGACGGCACGGTTGAGAGCGACGACGGGCGAGGGCTCCAGGCGGTACAGCTGGTCATACAGGGCGACGACCTGTGACCAGTCGGTGTCGTCCATGGTGCGGGCAGCGGTGTGCACGGCGTTGATGGCGGCCATGACCTGGTAGCGACCCGGGGCGGTGCCCGTCTCGAGCCGCTCACGCACCAGGCGGTGGCCCTCGGCGACCAGAGACCGGTCCCAGAGGCTGCGGTCCTGCTCGTCGAGGGGGACCAGCTCGCCGCCCGGTGAGACCCGGGCACTCCGGCGGGCGTCGGTGAGCAGCATCAGGGCGAGGAGGCCGGCCACCTCGCCGTCGTCCGGCAGGAGGTCGCGAAGCATCCGGGCGAGCCGGATCGCCTCGCCGGTGAGGTCCTGACGGATCGGATCGGTGTCCGCACCGGAGCTGAGGTAGCCCTCGTTGAAGACGAGGAAGAGCACGGCGAGCACTCCTGAGACCCGAGCCGGCAGGTCCTCCGCAGTCGGCACGCGGTAGGGGATGCGCGCGGCCGCGATCTTGGTCTTGGCGCGGGTGAGGCGCCGAGCCATCGCGGACTCCTGCACGAAGAAGGCCCTCGAGATCTCGGACACGGTCAGGCCACCGACCATCCGCAGCGTCAGGGCGACCCGCGCCTCCATCGCGAGTGCGGGGTGGCAGCACGTGAAGACGAGTCGGAGCCGGTCGTCGTCGAGGACACCGAGCGGCTCGGCCTCGTGGTCCCCGTGCACCATGGCTGCCTCCTGATGCTTGTGGTCGCGCTTGCTCTCGCGCCGCAACCGGTCGATCGCCTTGCGGTTGGCGGTCGTCGTCAGCCACGCGCCGGGGTTCGGGGGTATGCCCTCGGCGGGCCACCGCTCGACGGCGGTCGCGAACGCCTCGGCAGCGGCGTCCTCGGCGAGGCCGAGATCACCGAACCTCCGGGTCAGGGAGGCGACGACCCGGGCCCACTCGTCGTGGTGGGCCCGGGAGAGCTCGTCGCGGACGTCGGGTGGGCTCACAGGAACGGACGCACCTCGATCTTGCGGTTGCACGCCCTGGACCCCTCGGCGGCGAGCCTGAGCACCACGTCGAGGTCGGGTGCCTCGAGGATCCAGAAGCCGGCGAGGTACTCCTTCGACTCGACGAAGGGGCCGTCGGTGAAGACTGCCTCGCTCCCTCGGTTGTCGACGACCGTCGCGGGGTCCGGGGAGCCGAGGCCCCCGGCGAAGACCCAGTAGCCCTCGGACCGGAGGCGGTCGTTGAAGGCGTCCACTGCGGCCTCCTCGGTGGCGGTCTCGGGGCCGGTGCCGTCGTCGATCACGGATACGAGGTACTGCATGTCGGGTCATCTCCTGTGCCTCGGGCTGCCCCTCGCGGGCTGGCTCTCACCTCTGCTACGAACACCGCGGTCCCGATCGGACAGTGCGGGCGGGACTGATTCTGCTGGGTGGTCTGACCCGGTGCCGATCTCAGCGATGCTGGGCCGTCCAGGCCCCCGCGCTCGCCGCCTCGGCGATGAGGTCGGCGACCTCGGCGTGGTTCTCGCGCACGAGGCCGGTCGTCACGCGGATGTGCCCCTCGGGACCGGCGACGTGTTCGACCGAGAACGGTGACCCCGGCGTCACCCCGATGCCCTGGCTCGCGAGACGGAGCACTGCTGCGGCCTCGTCGCGCACGGGCACCCAGATGTTGAGCCCGTCGGTGCCGGGTACCTCGATGCCGTGCTCCGCGAGTCGACCGACGACGAGCTCCCGGCGGCGGGCGTACTCCGCGCCGGCCGACGCGATCCCACGGGCGCAGCCTTCGTCGCGCAGCAGGCCGGCGAGCACCCGCTGGAGCAGTCGGCTCGTCCAGCCCTGCCCGATGGCCCGTGCGTGCCGCACCGGCGCGAGCAGCGCATCCGGACCGCTCATGGCGGCGATCCGCAGGTCCGGTCCGTGCGACTTGCTGAAGCTGCGGATGTGCAGCACCTGGTCGGGGACCCAACGGCCGAGGCTGGTCGCGGCCGACGTCGAGATCGGGCCGCTCGAGTCGTCCTCGATGACGATGCAGTCGCGTCCCTCGAGCAGCGCAGCGAGTCGTCGGGCCCGGGTGGGTGACATGGACACCCCGGTCGGGTTCTGTCCTCGAGGCTGGATGACGACCGCTGCGGGTCGGCGCGGCAACAGGGCCTCCACGGCGTCCAGGTCGAGGCCCGTCTCGTCGAGCGGCACCCCGACGACCGCGACGCCCCGGTCCTCGAGCAGGTCGAGCAGGGGAGGGAACCCGGGGTTCTCGACGAGCACGAGGTCGCCCGGGCGCAGCAGCGCCCGGGTGACGAGGTCGAGCGCGTCCATCGCGCCGTCGACGACGAGGAGGTCGTCGGCGGCATACGGCCAGTCGCGGGTCAGCACGTCCCGGAGCTCGTCGAGCACGGGGTCGTCGAGGTAGCTGCTCGGCGTCGTCGGGTCGGTCAGGGCGGACAGCACCGGCACGAGCGGGGGCAGCAGGGCGCTGTCGGGGATGCCGGTCGACAGGTCGAGGCTCACCGGGGACTCGTGCCGCAGCGCCCGGGCGTAGCGCTCGCCGCCCCGGGCCGTCGGCGCCACGGTCGTTCCCCGGCGACCGTCCGAGCGGATGGTCCCCGACCGGGCGAGCAGCTGCCAGGCCGCGCTCACGGTGGTCGGCGACATCATCAGCTCCTCCGCGACCCGTCGGATCGGTGGCAGCTGGTCCCCGGGCACGAGGGTGGCGTCCCGGATCGCCCGGGAGACGGCCTGGGCCAGGCCCTTGGCGGTCGGGGCGTCGAGGCGCTCCTCGATGGAGGAGATGACGGCGCGCATGTTCGTAACATAGCAATCGATGCTTTGTACGGGGTAGTGGTGGCACGTAACGTGAGATGCATGCAGACCCCCTCCGTGACGTCCATCGACCACTGGATCTCCGGCGCCCGCGTGCCCGGCACCTCCGGCCGCACCGCCCCCGTCCACGACCCCGCGACGGGGCGCCAGACCGGTGAGATCGCGCTGGCGTCGGCGGCCGAGGTCGACGCCGCGGTCAAGACCGCCGTGGCGGCCGGACGCGACTGGCGCACGAGCTCGCTGTCGCGCAGGGCCGCCGTGCTCTTCGCCTTCCGCGAGCTGCTGCACACGCGCACCGACGAGCTGGCCGCGGTCGTCACCGCCGAGCACGGCAAGGTGCTCTCCGACGCGGTCGGCGAGATCGCCCGCGGCCTCGAGAACGTCGAGTTCGCCACCGGTGTGCCCCAGCTGCTCAAGGGCGGGTTCTCCGAGCAGGCGGCGAGCGGCGTCGACGTCTACAGCATCCGCCAGCCGCTCGGTGTCGTGGCTGGCGTCACGCCCTTCAACTTCCCCGTCATGGTGCCGCTGTGGATGTGCGCCAACGCCATCGCGTGCGGCAACAGCTTCGTGCTCAAACCCAGCGAGAAGGACCCCTCGGCCGCGCTCTTCCTCGCCGAGCTCTGGAAGGAGGCCGGGCTGCCCGACGGCGTCTTCACCGTCGTGCACGGTGACAAGGAGGCCGTCGACGCACTCCTCGACCACGACGACATCGCGGCCGTCAGCTTCGTCGGCTCGACCCCCATCGCGAAGTACATCTACGAGCGCGGCACCGCCAACGGCAAGCGCGTCCAGGCCCTGGGCGGCGCGAAGAACCACGCGCTCGTGCTGCCCGACGCCGACATCGACATGGCCGCCGACGCCATCGTCTCGGCGGCGTACGGAGCCGCGGGCGAGCGGTGCATGGCACTGTCCGTCGCGGTCGCCGTCGGCGACGTGGGCGACGACCTCGTCTCGGCGATCTCGTCGCGCCTGCCCCGCCTCACGGTCGGGCCCGGGGCCGCCGAGGGCACCGACATGGGACCGCTCATCACGCGGGAGCACCGCGACAAGGTCGCCGACTACGTGGCGGCCGGCGCCGAGGCCGGCGCCACGGTCGTCGTCGACGGACGCGACCAGGACGTCCCGGAGGACGGCTTCTTCCTCGGCATGACGCTCCTCGACGACGTGACGCCGGACATGACCGTCTACCGCGACGAGATCTTCGGTCCGGTCCTGTCGGTGGTGCGTGTCGAGACCTACGACGAGGGGCTCGCCCTCATCAACCGCAATCCGTACGCCAACGGCACCGCGATCTTCACCCGTGACGGTGGGGCCGCGCGCCGCTTCCAGAACGAGGTCGAGGTCGGCATGGTCGGCATCAACGTGCCGATCCCCGTCCCGGTCGCGTACTACTCCTTCGGCGGCTGGAAGGACTCGCTCTTCGGCGACACCCACATGTACGGCCCGGAAGGCATCAACTTCTACACCCGCGGCAAGGTCGTGACGCAGCGGTGGCCCGACCCGGCCACCTCGACCGTCGACCTCGGCTTCCCGCGCACCCGCTGAGAGAGAAGGACCACCCATGACCGACCTCGACCAGCGCACCGTCATCGCCGACCAGCTCGACGCGATGACGGAGCAGCAGGTGCGCACCCTCGACCGCGACCACGTCTTCCACTCGTGGTCGGCCCAGGGCCTCATCGACCCGCTGCCCATCGCCCGAGCCCAGGGCTCCTACTTCTGGGACTACGACGGCGTGCGATACCTCGACTTCAGCAGCCAGCTCGTCAACGTCAACATCGGCTACAACCACCCGAAGGTCGTCGCTGCGATCCAGGAGCAGGCGGCCCGCCTCGCGACGATCGCGCCGTCCTTCGCCAACGACGCCCGCAGCGAGGCAGCCCGGCTGATCACCGAGGTCGCGCCCGATGGGCTGTCCGCGGTCTTCTTCACCAACGGCGGGGCCGAGGCCAACGAGAACGCGATCCGGATGGCCCGGCTGCACACCGGCCGGCACAAGGTGCTCGCGACGTACCGCAGCTACCACGGAGCCACCGGTGGCTCCATCACCCTGACCGGCGACCCGCGGCGCTGGCCCTCGGAGCCCGGCCTGTCGGGGATCGTCCACTTCTGGGGGCCCTACGCCTATCGTTCGGCCTTCCACTCCGAGAGCGAGGAGCAGGAGCGCGACCGGGCGTTGTCGCACCTGCGCGACACGATCATGGTCGAGGGCGGGCACACGATCGCCGCGATCATCCTCGAGACGGTCGTCGGCACCAACGGCATCCTCGTCCCGCCGGACGGCTACCTCCAGGGCGTCCGTGACCTCTGCGACGAGCACGGCATCATCCTCATCGCCGACGAGGTCATGGCCGGCTTCGGGCGGTGTGGCGAGTGGTTCGCCGTCGACCACTGGGGCATCCGGCCGGATCTCATCACCTTCGCCAAGGGGGTCAACTCCGGCTACGTCCCCCTCGGCGGCGTCGTCATCTCCGACGAGATCCGGGCCACCTTCGACCAGCGCGCCTTCCCGGGCGGCCTGACCTACTCGGGTCACCCGCTCGCGTGCGCCTCGGCCGTCGCCTCGATCAACGCCTTCCGGGAGGAGGGCATCATCGAGAACGCCCGGAGCCTCGGCACCGACGTCATCGGCCCACGGCTGCGCGAGATCGCGTCGAAGCACCCCAGCGTCGGGGACGTGCGGGGTCTCGGCGTCTTCTGGGCCGTGGAGCTCGTGCGCGACCGCGAGACGCGGGAGCCGCTCGTGCCCTACAACGCCGCGGGTGAGGCGGCCGCGCCGATGGTGGCCTTCGCCGCGGCGTGCAAGGAGCGCGGGCTCTGGCCGTTCACCCACTTCAACCGCACCCACGTCGTGCCCCCGTGCACGACGACCCCGGCCGAGGTCGAGGAGGGGCTGGCAGTGCTCGACGAGGCCCTCGCCGTCGCCGACGAGTTCACCGTCTGAACGCCCTGGCCTCCGGCCGGCGCCGAAGGCGTGCGTATGCCGCTGGGCGCGCCCGGCGGCACACGTGCTCGGGCGTCGAGCGGCGTCAGGCGTCGAGCTCGACGAGCCCCGTGACGGTGGGGTCGACGGCGCGCTGGGCGGCGTCCTCGGGCAACGGCGGAGGAGTGCCACCCCACGCCGGGCACAGCGCGCGGTGGTCGCACCAGTCGCACAGCCGGCTCGGGCTCGGGCGCCAGTCACCCGTCGACGCGGCGCGCTCGATGGCCTGCCAGAGCGCCTTGACCTTGCGCTCGGTGCCGAGCAGGTCCTGCTCGTCGGGCTCGTAGGCGACGATCTCGCCGTTGCCGAGGTAGACGAGCTGGAGTCGCTTGGGGATGACGCCGCGCTGGCGCCAGAGCACGAGCGCGTAGAACTTCATCTGGAACAGCGCCTTGGCCTCGAAGTGCTCCGAGGGCGACCGGCCCGTCTTGTAGTCGACGACGCGCATCGCACCGCCCGGGGCCACGTCGAGCCGGTCGACGTAGCCGCGCAGGACGAGCCCGTCGACCTCGGTCTCGACGTAGAGCTCGCGCTCGGCCGGCTCGAGCCGCGTCGGGTCCTCGAGACCGAACCACGTCTGGAGCAGGGTCGCAGCCCCCGCGAACCACTCGTCGGTGCGGCCGTCGTGCTCGGCGAGCAGGTCGAGCATCGCCGGCTCCTCCTCGGCGAGGCGCTCCCACTCCTGGGGGACGAGGCCCACCGCGGCGTCGATGGTGCGCTCGGTCGCGGGGAGGTCGAAGAGGCGCTCGAGGACGGCGTGGACGAGCGTGCCCCGGGCCGTCGCCTGCGTGGGCGCCGACGGGAGCTTGTCGATGACCCGGAAGCGATAGAGCATCGGGCACGACATGAAGTCGGAGGCCCGACTCGGGGACAGCGCTGCAACCATGGTGCGACTGTATGCCGCGGGGCCGACACCGCACGGTCGGCACCCACAGCCCACGCACGGGACCGGGACAGGGAGGCGGGCCGGGCAGGGCATAGGGTCGAGCCCATGAGCACTCCCGCCCGCCCGGACACCTCCCACGGGTGGCGGATCGGCAGCCTCGCCGGGATCCCGGTCTACCTCGGTCGGTCCTGGCCGGTCATCGCCGTGCTCATCGTCGTCGTCTTCGGGCCCAACCTGTCGAGGTCCGACCGCGGTGCGTCCTACGGCTACCTGCTCGCCGCGGCCTACGCCCTGCTGCTGCTCGTCTCGGTGCTCGTCCACGAGGCGGCCCACGCCTTCGCGGCCCGGTGGCGGGGACACCCGGTCAGCCGCATCGTCGCCGACGTCTGGGGCGGTCACACCGTCTACGACGCGACTCGCACCTCGCCGAGCACGACGGCCGTCGTCGCCGTCGTCGGGCCGCTGTCCAACCTCGCGCTCGCCGCGGTCGTCTGGGGCCTGCGGGCCCTGACGACGAACGAGACCGCGCTGACGCTGCTCGGCATCGTCGCCTTCGCCAACGTCCTCGTCGGCGTCTTCAACCTCCTCCCCGGCCTGCCGCTGGACGGGGGCCAGATCGTCAGTGCCCTCGTGTGGCGGGCCACGGGCAGCAAGGGACGCGGCCTCGTCACGGCGGGGTGGCTCGGACGCGTCGTCGCCGTGCTGACCGTCGCGTGGTTCGCCCTGCGTCCCCTCGCGGAGGGCCGCTCGCCCGAGATCTTCGACCTCGTCTGGCCGTTCGCCATCGCCTTCTTCCTCTGGCAGGGTGCGACGGGGGCCATCCGGGCAGGTCACATCCACGAGGCCACCGCCGGGCGCGCGACCGACGTGCTCGAGCCGTTGTCCCTCGTCGCGGGCACGGCGACCGTGGCCGAGGTCGAGCACGCGGTGGCCGCCGGGGCCTGGGTGGCTGCTGCGGACCCGACGGGGTGGCCCCTCGGTGTCGTCGACGCGGACTCTGCGGCCGGGGTGCCCGTCGACAGCCGGGCGCGCACCGCGATCGCCTCGGTCACGCTGGCCCAGCCGGCGTCGTGGGTCGTGGCGCTGCCGGGCGACGCCGTGCTCACCGACCTCATCCGGGTCATGAGCGAGCGCGAGCTGTCGCTCGCCGTCGTCGTCGACGAGGCCACCCGCGACATCCGTGGGCTGGCGAGCGCGGAGCGGATCAACGCGGTCGTCGGCGCCGAGCTGGCGCGGCGGGGTCGTCGCTGACCCGCGACCACGGCGCCTGCCGGTGCCGATGGCGTATGCCGGCGAGCGCGGCGCCCGCAGGGCGTCCCGTGACGCTCGTGCTCCCGCTGAGCGCCCCGGCGCCCGGTCGTCGCTGTCCACACCCCCTCGGCGGCTCGGTCGGTCGTCCACAGGGTCGCCGCCCTGGGCAGCGAGCCCGGCACGGGTGCGTCACGGTTGGCGCAGGGCCCGACAGGCGGGCCGGAGGGAGGCAGCATGAGGACGAGCCGGAGCGAGACGGTGACGGGCACTGCCGGGGGCGCGTCCCGGTCCGCCAGGAGCCCGCGCCGACGGGCGCAGGAGCCGGCCGCCGGCGAGACGACGCAGGGTGCCGCGTCGGTGCCGGGACGCAACGAGGTCGTCCTGAGCGGGCGGCTCGGCGCCGAGGCCGAGGAGCGCGAGCTGCCGAGCGGTGACCGCATCGCGACACTGCGCGTCGTCGTGCCTCGCGAGCCGCTGCCCGGGCGGCGCCGTCAGGCCGCGGACGAGCCCCGGCGGGCGACGGTCGACACCATCGACGTCGTGTGCTGGACCGCGGCGACCCGCCGGAGCGCGCTCCGTCTGCGCGAGGGTGACGTCGTCGAGGTGGAGGGCGCGCTCCGTCGGCGCTTCTTCGGCGGTCCCACGGGTCGCCAGAGCCGCTACGAGGTCGAGGCGGTGATGCTCCGCCGGGTGTCCGGAGGAGGTCGTGCCGGCACCTAGACTGTGCTCCCATGACCGCTCCCACGACCGACGCCGAGCAGCCCGACGCCGAGCACGCCACGCCCGACGGCGAGCCCGACACGAGCCCGGGTCCGGAGCGGTCGCACGTCCCCGGCGCGCACGACCGTCGCGGCGTCTTCGAGGTGGGGGAGCGCATCCAGCTGACCGACCCGAAGGGCCGTCTGCACACGATCACGCTCGAGCCCGGGCGCGAGTTCCACACCCACCGCGGATTCCTGCGCCACGACGACCTCATCGGCTCCCACGACGGCTCCGTCGTGACGAACACCGCCGGTGTCGAGTACCTCGCGCTGCGGCCGCTGCTCAGCGACTACGTCATGTCGATGCCGCGCGGCGCGGCGGTCGTCTACCCGAAGGACTCGGGCCAGATCGTCCAGATGGCCGACATCTTCCCGGGGGCGACGGTCGTCGAGGCGGGCGTCGGCAGCGGGGCGCTGTCGATGTCGCTCCTGCGTGCCATCGGTGAGCGGGGCCGCCTGCTGTCGTTCGAGCGTCGCGAGGACTTCGCCGAGATCGCCCGCGGCAACGGGCGGGCCTTCTTCGGGGGCGACCACCCGGCCTGGACCGTCACGGTCGGAGACCTCGTCGAGACGCTCCCGTCCGTCGCCGAGGCGGGGACCGTCGACCGGGTCGTGCTCGACATGCTCGCGCCCTGGGAGTGCCTCGACGCCGTCTCCGACGCGCTCATCCCCGGTGGCGTGCTCATCTGCTACGTCGCCACGACGACCCAGCTGAGCCGGGTGGCCGAGGGCATCCGCGCCCACGGCGGCTTCACCGAGCCCTCCGCGTGGGAGTCGCTCGTGCGCGGCTGGCACCTCGAGGGGCTCGCCGTGCGTCCCCAGCACCGGATGCACGGGCACACCGGCTTCCTCATCACGACCCGTCGCCTCGCTCCCGGCGTCGTCCCGCCCGAGCGCAAGCGTCGCCCGGCCAAGGGCGCCTACGGTGACGCGGGTGACGCCGGCACGGCGTCACTCGACAGCCCGGACGGGCCGTCGGGTGCTGCCACGCCCGTCGCCGGCTCCACGGCGTCGACGGACATCCCGGCGGACGCCTGGACGCCCGAGGCGCTCGGTGAGCGGGTCAAGAGCG
Source organism: Terracoccus sp. 273MFTsu3.1 (assembly GCF_000383675.1). GTDB lineage: Bacteria > Actinomycetota > Actinomycetes > Actinomycetales > Dermatophilaceae > Terrabacter. The sequence continues at coordinate 300,951 of NZ_KB911823.1, forward strand.
ACAAGACGATCCGACGCGTCCGCCGATCACTGGCTGAAACGTCCGACGACAACGGCTGAGACGGGGTTAGGGTCGAATCGTCACTATGTGCGAGTGACGGATTGAGGAGGCCGAGATGTCTGATGACGTCCGCAACCCAGACCCCCACGGTGCCGCCGGCGCCGGAGTCCCCGGAGCGGGGGACCGCGAGCTCGCAGCCCTGCGTGCCGAGGTCGATTCGCTGCGTGAGGTGGCACGACACTCTCCGCAGCGCACCCGTGAGCTCGAGGCGCGGCTCGCCCACGTCCAGACGAGCCTGTCGACGCTGTCGTCCCAGAACGAGCGCCTCGTGCGCACGCTCAAGGACGCCCGCGAGCAGATCGTCACGCTGAAGAAGGAGGTCGACCGCCTCGCCCAGCCGCCGAGCACCTACGGTCTCGTCATCGACCCTCCGGAGGACGGCTCGATCGACATCATCACCGGCGGTCGCAAGATGCGTGTCGCGATCAGCCCGTCCGTCGACCAGCAGGAGCTCGGCCTCGGCCGTGAGGTCATGCTCAACGAGGCCCTCAACGTGGTCTCCGTCCACGGCTACGAGCGCGTCGGCGAGGTCGTCACGGTCAAGGAGCGCCTCGACGACGACCGTGTCGTGGTCGTCACGCACGGCGACGAGGAGCGCGTGTGCCGCATCGCGACGCCCCTGCTCGGCGAGCACTTCCGCGTCGGCGACTCCCTCACCCTCGACCCGAGGTCCAACTTCGTCCACGAGGTCGTGCCCAAGCTCGAGGTCGAGGAGCTCGTCCTCGAGGAGGTGCCCGACGTCGAGTACGAGGACATCGGTGGCCTCGCCGGCCAGATCGAGCAGATCCGCGACGCCGTCGAGCTGCCGTTCCTGCATCCCGAGCTCTACAAGGAGCACGCGCTCAAGCCGCCGAAGGGCGTGCTGCTCTACGGACCGCCCGGCTGTGGCAAGACGCTCATCGCCAAGGCGGTCGCCGCGTCCCTCGCCCGCCAGGTCGCCGCACGCACCGGCAAGCAGACGGAGAAGAGCTACTTCCTCAACATCAAGGGCCCCGAGCTGCTCAACAAGTACGTCGGCGAGACCGAGCGCCACATCAGGCTCATCTTCCAGCGCGCCCGCGAGAAGGCCTCCGACGGCACGCCCGTCGTCGTCTTCTTCGACGAGATGGACTCGCTCTTCCGCACCCGCGGCTCCGGCGTGTCCAGCGACGTCGAGACGACGATCGTGCCGCAGCTGCTCGCCGAGATCGACGGCGTCGAGCGCCTCGACAACGTCATCGTCATCGGGGCCTCCAACCGCGAGGACATGATCGACCCGGCCATCCTGCGACCCGGCCGTCTCGACGCCAAGATCAAGATCGAGCGGCCCGACGCCGAGAGCGCGCGCGACATCTTCAGCAAGTACCTCGTCGACACGCTGCCGCTGCACGAGCACGACCTGGCCGTCAACGGCGGTGACCGAGACGCGACCGTGGAGGCGATGATCACGGCGGCCGTCGAGCGGATGTACTCCGAGATGGAGGAGAACCGCTTCCTCGAGGTGACGTACCAGGGCGGCGACAAGGAGATCCTCTACTTCAAGGACTTCAACTCGGGCGCGATGATCCAGAACATCGTCGACCGGGCCAAGAAGCTCGCGATCAAGGACTTCCTGACGACCGGCCAGAAGGGCATCCGCGTCGAGCACCTGCTCAACAGCTGTGTCGACGAGTTCAAGGAGAACGAGGACCTGCCCAACACGACCAACCCCGACGACTGGGCACGGATCAGCGGCAAGAAGGGCGAGCGGATCGTCTACATCCGCACGCTGCTCAAGGGCAAGGACGGCACCGAGCCCGGCCGGTCCATCGCCACCGCCAACACCGGCCAGTACCTCTGAACGGATCGCACCGGGACGGCAGGCGCCCACTCGAACCCACGGGGTCGGGTGGGCGCCGTGCGTCTGCCGTCAGGGTGTCGGTGCGATGCGCTCGACGCGACGGACGGCATACGCCCCGAGGGCCCGCCAGCCGAGCAGGAAGAGCGCCAGCACGACCGACGCGACCACGACGAAGCTGAGGGCCGTGCCCGACCCGACCGCGCGCCGCAGCAGCATGCCGACGAGGACGGTCGCGAACCAGACGGTCACGCCGGGGGCGACGTCGAGCGGCCATGACCGGCGCACGACCCGCACGACGAGCCAGCCGAGGCCGGTCCCGACGAGGAAGGGCCAGGCCGTCGACAGGACACCGAGCGCCGGGCTCGACTCGTCGTGGCTCGCCCGACCGACCGCGGCGAAGACGAGGACGAGCACGACGTCGAGGAGCAAGGCGATCGCGGGGCGTCGCCACCAGACGGGTCGGCTCATGAGGGCGTGTCGAAGGGGAGCCTGGCCTGCGGCGGCGCGTGGGTGGGGTCCACGCCCTCGAAGAGCGAGCTCACCGAGCGGCCGTGGTGGATCCGGCTGATCGCCTCGGCGAAGAGTGCCGACACCGACCGCACCTTGAGCTCGGGCCAGCCGTCCGGAGCAGGGACGGTGTCGGTCGTGACGACCTCGGTGACGAAGGGGTGGTCACGCAGCCGCTCGACGGCCTTGCCGGCAAAGAGGCCGTGGGTGCAGACGATGGCGGCCTCGGTCGCGCCGGCGTCCTTGAGGCGGTCCATCAGCTCGAGCATCGAGCCACCGGTCGCGATCTCGTCGTCGAGGATGATCGCCCGGCGACCCGAGACGTCGCCGACGATCGAGTCGATGACGACGCGGTCGTCGGCCACCCGCTGCTTCGAGCCGGCAGCGACGGGCAGCCCGAGCAGGCGGGCGAACTGGGTCGCGACCTTGGCGTTGCCGAGATCGGGGCTGACGACGATCGAGCCCTCGAGGTCGTTGTCGCGGAAGTGGTCGGCGAGGACCCCGATCGCCGTCAGGTGGTCGACGGGCGTCGAGAAGAAGCCGTGCACCTGGGGCGCGTGGAGGGCCATGGTCAGGACCCGGTGGCAGCCGGCCGTCGAGATCATGTCGGCCACGAGCCGTCCGCCGAGGGAGATGCGCGAGGCGTCCTTCTTGTCGGAGCGGGCGTAGGCGTAGTGCGGCATGACCGCCGTGATCTGGGCCGCCGAGGCGCCGCGCGCCGCGTCGATCATGAGGAGCAGCTCCATGAGGTGCTCCTGCGTCGGCGGCACGAGCGGCTGGACGATGTAGACGTCGCGCTGGCGGCAGTTGGCGAGCAGCTGCGCCTGCAGGCAGTCGTTGCTGAACCGTTTGATGTCGACGGGGGACCGGGTCACCCCGAGATGGGAGCAGATCCGGTCGGCCAGGGCGGGGTGCGCCGAGCCGCTGAACACGACGACATCGTTCACTTCGAGACCATCCCTCACGAGACTCGCGTGCGTTCGCAGACTATCCGACCGTTCCCGGTCGCGCGTGCCGGGCGACCCACAGGGCGAGCTCCGCGCGAGCGGCGCCGCCGACCCGGGTGGCCCCGGGAAAGCTCATGAAGCCGTGCGGGACGCGAGCGTAGTTGGTGTGCTGCACCTCGACCCCGGCGGCGCGGAGGGCCTCGGCGTACGCCGTCCCCTCGTCGCGGAGCGGGTCGAGGTCGGCCGTCTGGACGAGGGTCGCAGGCAGCCCTGTGAGGTCGTCGGCGTGCAGCGGTGACACGAGCGGGTCGAGCGGGTCGAGGGCGTCGTCACCGTCGCCGAGGTAGTGCGCGAGGAACGCGTCCATGTCGCTGCGGGTGAGGATCGGCGCGGCCGAGTGCTGGGCCACCGACGGCGAGCTCATCGTCGCGTCGACGGCCGGGTAGACGAGGGCCTCGTAGGCCACGTCGGCACCACCCTCGGAACGCAGCACCTGGGCGGCCACGGCCGCGAGGTTGCCGCCGGCCGAGTCGCCCGCGAGGCCGAGACCGGTGTGCCGGATGCCGTCACCCGCGGCGTCGGAGGCGGCCCAGCGGGCCGCGTCGATGCAGTCGTGGGCGGCCTGGGGTGCCCGGTGCTCCGGGGCGAGGCGGTAGTCGACGTTGAGCACGGTCACTCGGGCGCGGTCGGCGATCCAGGCGCAGATCGGGTCGTATCCCCGCGTGTTGCCGAGCACCCAGCCGCCTCCGTGGAACCACAGCATGGCGGGTAGGGCCTCGCCTGCGGCGTCCCTCGGACGGTAGGTGCGCACGTCGACGGAGTGGCCGTCCCGTGCGGCGAAGCTCGTCCCCGCGATCTCGACCCCGGCGGGTACGGGACCCGTGACCCACGTGAAGGGCAGCCGCGCAGGCGCGAACCACGCTCTGCTGCGGGCGATCTCGTCGTCGGAGAGCATCCGGGACCCGTCGCGCGTGCGGCTCAGCACGCGGGCGAGCAGCTTGGTGCGCAGAGGCATGTCCCACGAGTCGGTGACCGTCACGGCGTCAGTCTCGCACCGGTTCCTGATCGTCGTCGCACCGGGCGCGCTGACGCCCGCCCGGCGACGCTGCGGCCATTCCGGCCGTGCCTCAGGCAGGATTGGCCCATGCCCGGCGACTCGGAGAGGACGCAGCCCCCCACGGACGGGGCCGTCTCCCGACCCGCCGAGGCAGCGGACGACACCACGGGGGAGACCATGCGCCGGACGGCGGAGCACGAGCAGGACCAGACCGAGGAGCGTGAGCAGCGCTCCGATGCGACGACGGAGATTCCGGACACCGAGGCCGGAGCCGATGCCGGAGCCCGAACCACCACCGGTGACGGCGGCCCGCCCGGCGTGGAGGTCATCGAGCCGCCCATCCCGGAACGCGTGCGTCGTCCCGTCGACGGCGTCCGCCTGGCTGCGGCGGTCGTCTTCCTCGTGCTCGGTCTCGTCGTGGCCGACGTCGCCTCGGGCACCCGTGGTGCGGTCGAGCAGGACCTGACCGATGCGACGAGCGGGCTTCCCCGGCTGCTGCTCACGCTGCTCGGGTGGATGAGCGGCATCGGCGTCCTGCTCCTGCCGATCGGCGTGGGCGCGGACCTGCTCGTGCGCCGCCGCCCCATGCAGCTCATCCAGGCGCTCGGTGCCGCCGTCGTCGGCGGCGTCCTCGTCATCGTGCTCGCCGTGCTCGTCCACTCGGGCAACGGCGGTTTCGTCACCGACGTGCTGACCCGGCCCACCCCGACGGGCCGCACCGGTCCGCTCGACATCGTCATCGTCTCGATGGTCGCGCTGCTGACCGTCGCCGACATCTCCGGCCGCAAGTGGATCTCGCCGATCGCGACGATCGTCGTCATCGCGACCCTCGTGACGACCCTGCTCTCGGGAGCCATGACCCTCGCGGCCCTCGTCAGCTCGCTCCTGCTCGGATGGATCGTCGGCCTCGCCTTCCGCCTCGCCTTCGGCGTGACCTCCACCCGCCCACCCGGGGTCGAGGTGGCCGCGGTGCTCGTCTCGGGCGGTGTGCCCCTGACGCGCCTCGAGCTCATCGACGCCAACGACGCCGGGGACCGCCGCTACATCGGCACCACCCACGACGGGACGCTGGACGTCCACGTCATCGACCGCGACACCTTCGGGCTCGCCTCCGGTCGGCGCCTGCTGCGCGTGCTGAGGCTGCGGAGCGGCTTCACCAGACCGCCCGCGCTGACCTTGCGCTCCGAGATCGAGCACCGGACCCTGATGGGGCTGGCCCTGCACGACGCGGGCGTCCGCGCTCCTCGGCCGGTCGCCGTGACCGAGGTCGGTCCCTTCTCTGCGGTCATCGCCTACGACGAGCCGCAGGGCACCCCGCTCACCGAGGTCGACGGTGACCTCGACGACGCCCGGCTCGCGGCGATCTGGCGGCTGGCCGCCACCTTGCACCGACGTCGCATCGTGCACCGGCAGCTCGGACCGTCGACGATCCTCGTCGACGACCACGGGCGCGTCGCCCTGTCCCGGCTCGGCAGCGGGGACGTCGCGGCCGACGACATCAGCCTGCGCATCGACCTCGCCCAGCTGCTCACGACCGTGGCGCTGGCCGTCGGCCCCGAGCGGACCGTCGACTCGGCCGTCGCAGCCCTCGGCGAGGACGCCGTCCTGCGCGCCGTTCCCGTGCTCCAGCCGGTCGCGCTGAGTCCCGACGCGCGTGTGGCGCTCAAGGAGTCCAAGTCGGTCATGGGCGAGCTGCGCGAGCGGCTCGTCGCCCTCCGCCCCAAGGCCGAGGCCGTCGAGCCCGTCCAGCTGCGTCGCATCTCGGCGCGCGGCGTCGTCACCCTGCTCGGTGGAGGCATCGCCGGCTACCTGCTCCTGACGCAGCTGGCCCAGGTCGACATCGGCCAGGTCGTCAGCACGGCCGACTGGCGCTGGGCCGCCCTCCTGCTCCTCTTCGCGGCGGCCACCTTCGCCGGTGCCTCCATCGCGCTGGCCGGCGCGGTCCAGATCCACCTGAGGTTCATCCGGACCTACATGACGCAGCTCGCCGTGGCGTTCAGCGGCCTCGTGGCCCCGGCCGCCGTCGGCAACATCGCGCTGAACACTCGCTACCTGCAGACCTCCGGCCTGTCGCCGACGATCGCCGGCGCCAGCGTCGGCGTCGCGCAGGTGGCCCAGTTCTGCTCGTACTTCGTCCTGCTCGTCATCTCTGGCGTCCTGGCCGGCACCGGCCCGGCGGTCTCGTTCAGCCCGTCCCCGGTGCTCGTCGCGGCGATCCTCGTCGTCGTCATCCTCGCCCTCGGGCTGCTCGCGCTGCCGAAGGTCCGGGCGCTGCTCACCGACCGCGTGCTCCCGCAGGTCAAGTCGGCCGTCCCGCAGGTCCTCGCCGTCCTCCAGCACCCGGCCAAGCTCACCCAGCTGCTCGGCGGTGCGCTCCTGCTCGACATGTCGTTCGTCGCCGCGCTCGTGTGCGCCACGAGGGCCTTCGGTGCCGACGCACCCGTCGCAGCGATCGCCGTCGTCTACTTCGCGGGCGCCATCGTCGGCTCGGCCGTCCCGACGCCCGGTGGCCTGGGCGGCATCGAGGCCGCGATGTCCTTCGGGCTCATCTCCATCGGCGTCGACAGCGGCACCGCCGTCTCGTCCGTCCTGCTCTACCGGCTCGCCACCTACTGGCTGCCGATCCCGTTCGGGTGGTTCTCGCTCAACCGGCTGCAGAAGGTCGGGGCCATCTAGCCCCGGCCGGACGGCATACGCGCTCGGTCGGGACGAGACCGGACGAGACCGGACGTGGCTCGCGCGGACGGGACGGTTATCGTCGGGCCATGACGGTGCGGCGGATCATGGGGCTCGAGACCGAGTACGGCATCTCCGTGCCCGGCGACCCGATGGCCAACCCGATGTTCCTGTCGGGCCAGGTCATCAGCGTGTACGCCGCCGCGCAGGGGATCCGGTCCAACCAGTCGAGCTGGGACTACGCCTTCGAGGACCCGCTGCGCGACGCACGCGGGTGGCAGCTCGACCGGCAGACCGCCGACCCGAGCCAGCTGACCGACATCGAGGACCCGACGCTCGCCAACGTCGTGCTGACCAACGGCGCCCGCTACTACGTCGACCACGCCCACCCCGAGTACAGCTCGCCCGAGGTCACCCTGCCCCGCGGCGCCGTGACCTGGGACCGGGCGGGCGACGCGATCGCGCTCGAGTCGGTGCGCCTGCTCGCCGCCCGTCCCGGGCAGCCACCGGTCAACCTCTACAAGAACAACGCCGACGGCAAGGGCCAGTCCTACGGCACGCACGAGAACTACCTCATGCCGCGGCGCACCCCCTTCCCCGAGATCGTGCGACACCTCATCCCGTTCTTCGTGACGCGTCAGGTCGTCTGCGGTGCGGGGCGTGTCGGGATCGGCGTCGACAGCAGGGGAGCGGGCTACCAGATCTCCCAGCGCGCAGACTTCTTCGAGACCGAGGTCGGCCTCGAGACGACCCTCAAGCGCCCGATCATCAACACCCGCGACGAGCCCCACGCCGTGGCCGACCGCTACCGGCGCCTGCACGTCATCATCGGCGACGCGAACCACCTCGACGTCGCGACCCTGCTCAAGACCGGCACGACCTCGCTCGTGCTCGGGATGATCGAGGACGGCCATCTCACCGAGGACTGGTCGGTGCGCCGACCGGTCGCCGCCCTCCAGAGCGTCTCGCACGACCCGACGCTCACCGCCGCCCTCGAGCTCGTCGACGGACGCAGGATGACGGCGCTCGACGTCCAGTGGATGTACCTCGAGGCCGCCCGCGCCTGGCTCGACCGGCGCGGCGACGACCCGGAGGCCGAGGCGACCGCCGAGGTCATGGGCCTGTGGGAGGAGGTCCTCACCGGTCTCGGGCGCGACGTCATGTCCTGTGCACCCCTGCTCGACTGGGTCGCCAAGCTGCAGCTCCTCGAGGGCTACCGGGCTCGTGACGGCCTCGCGTGGGACGACCACCGCCTCGCGGCCATCGACATCCAGTGGGCCGACGTGCGCCCCGAGAAGGGGCTCGTCCACCGCCTGCGCGACCGCGGGCTGCTCCGTGACCTCGTGACGCCCGAGGAGGTCAAGGCGGCCCAGACGACCCCACCGGAGGACACGCGCGCGTGGTTCCGCGGCGAGTGCGTCCGTCGCTTCACCGGCCAGGTCTTCTCGGCCAGCTGGGACTCGGTCGTCTTCGACGTGCCCGGTCGCGCCAGTCTGCAGCGGGTCCCCATCCTCGAGCCGGAGCGCGGCACCCGGGCGCAGGTCGGCACGCTGCTCGAGCAGAGCGCCGACGTGGGAGAGCTGCTCCGCGGCCTGGCCACGCCCGAGTAGGGAGCCCAGGGCGCCCGGTGTGCCCCGGTGTGTCCTCGGGCCGCCCCGCAGCGTGGCTGCCGACCGCGTCGGTGGACGCAACGCGGCGCGGGCCGTCGGTTCCCGGTGCCGTCGTGAGCAGCGCCGGGGGAGAGGCGCGTCCACCGTCGGCGGTGGGTGCTCGGACCGCGGGGTGCACACGGGTTAGGGTCGGGGGACGAGGTCGTCCACGTCTGGGAGGTAGCCATGCCGGGTCAGGAGCACGTCAAGCCGCAGCGTCGTGACGAGGAGCCGTCGGAGACACCGGAGGCACCGCCGACGGCGCCCGCCGGCGCTGCCGTCAAGGAGGGCCTCTCCGACGACATCGACAGCGTCCTCGACGAGATCGACGGTGTCCTGGAGTCGAACGCCGAGGAGTTCGTCCGCGGTTTCGTGCAGAAGGGCGGCCAGTGACCCAGTGGTCCACGGGGCGGCCTCGCCGGCTCGACGACGCCTTCCTCAGCGCGGGCTCCTCGTCGTTCAGCGAGTTCGTCTCCGCCTACCGTCCTGAGCTGCTCCCGTCGGGTCGGCGCCTGCCGTCAGGGGCGAGCATCGAGGCGCCGCACGGCACGACCATCGTCTCCCTGCTCTTCGACGGAGGCGTCGTCATGGCCGGCGACCGTCGCGCCACCATGGGCAACGTCATCGCCAACCGGGACATGGAGAAGGTCTTCGCCGCCGACGACTACAGCGTCGTCGGGATCGCCGGCACGGCCGGGATCGCGATCGAGCTCGTCCGGCTCTACCAGGTCGAGCTCGAGCACTACGAGAAGATCGAGGGCGCCATCATGTCGCTCGAGGGCAAGGCCAACCGCCTCGCCTCGATGATCCGGGGCAACCTCTCCCTCGCCATGCAGGGCCTCACCGTCGTCCCGACGTATGCCGGCTTCGACCTCGAGTCGGCCACCGGGCGGATCTACTCCTACGACGTCACGGGCGGCTGCTACATCGAGGGCGGTCACCACTCGACCGGGTCGGGCTCCGTCTTCGCCCGCGGCGCCCTCAAGAAGCTGTGGCGACCGGGCCTCGAGGAGCAGCAGGCCGTGTCGGTGGCCATCGAGGCGCTCTACGACGCCGCCGACGACGACTCCGCCACCGGTGGCCCCGACCTCGGCCGCCAGATCTGGCCGACCGTCGCCGTGGTCGACCACTCCGGCGCCCGATTCGTGGCAGCCGACGTCCTCGAGGAGCACGTGCAGCGTGTCGTGGCCGCCCGTCGCGGCAACCCGGGAGGTGCCCGATGAGCATGCCGTTCTACGTCCCGCCCGAGCAGGTCATGAAGGACCGGGCCGACTTCGCGCGCAAGGGGATCGCGCGTGGACGCTCGGTCATCGTGGTCGGCTACGACCGCGGCATCGCCTTCGTCGCCGAGAACCCGTCGCGGGCCCTGCACAAGGTGTCCGAGATCTACGACCGCATCGCCTTCGCGGCGGTCGGTCGCTACAACGAGTTCGAGAGCCTGCGGGTCGCCGGCATCCGGTATGCCGACCTGCGCGGCTACTCCTACGACCGCACCGACGTCACGGCGCGGGCCCTCGCCAACACGTACGCCCAGACGCTCGGCGCAGTGTTCACCCAGGAGTCAAAGCCGTTCGAGATCGAGATCGTCGTGGCCGAGGTCGGGGTCGACAGCGACACCGACCAGATCTTCCGGCTCACCTACGACGGGTCGGTCGCCGACGAGCAGGGCTTCGTGGCCATGGGTGGCGCCAGCGACGCCGCCGAGGAGCGTCTCGGCACCGGCTGGCGGCCGGGCATGACCCTGGCCGAGGTCCTGCGACTGGCCGTCGACGTGCTCGGCGCCGGCGAGAACGGCGAGCGCCGTGCCCTCGACGAGGGCCAGCTCGAGGTGGCGGTGCTCGACCGCGACCGTCCCCGGCGCTCGTTCCGACGCATCGTCGGCCCGTTGCTGACGCGGCTGCTGGGGGAGACGCCCGCGCCCACTGAGGCACCCGCACCCACCGAGGCACCCGCACCCACCGAGGCGGCCGCCGGCGCAGATGACGCGGAGCCCGCTGCAGGAGAAGGCGGTCCGGCGAGCGCGGGCGGATCCGTGGACGGTCCCGGAGCTGCGACACCACCCGCCTGACGACCAGGGCACCGCGCCGCGGTGCACACGACGAAGGCCGCCCACCGAGATGGTGGGCGGCCTTCGTGTCGCGCGGTGCCGTGACCCCGGATCCGGGGCGACGACGGTGCGTCAGCGGCGGTTGGCGCCGACCCGGTCGCTCGAGGCGCTGCGCTGGTAGTAGGACGACTGGTCCGAGCCGTACGACGGGCTCTCGCCCTCGGTGTCGTCCTGCTCCTCGTCGTCCTGCTCGACGTCTGCCTCGGCCGCCGGCTGAACGTCCTCGTCGGCCTGCTGGGCCTGCTCGGCATCGGGCGAGACGGTCTCGGGTGAGGCCTGCTCAGCGCTCTCGTCGTCGGCGGCAGATGCCTCCTGGACGGCCGGGACGGGCTGCTGGACGTCGGCCACCTGGGGCGGCTGCGCCGGCTTGTCAGGGGCACCGAGCGTGTCCATGAGAGCGCCGCCACCGAGGGTGGCGAGCATCTGACGGACGTTGCCGAGCTGCGCGGTGATGCTGTCGCGCTGGGCCGTGGCCGCGGCGAGCTCGCGGTCGGACTCCTCGCGCAGGCGCGAGGCGTGGTCGCGCGCCTCGGACACGATCTGGTCGGACTGGGCCTGGGCGTTCTCGAGCAGGCGCTCGGCCTTGGCGCGCATCTCGTGCGCGTCGTGCTCGGCGCGCTCGGTCAGCTGACGCAGGCGCGACTCGCTCTCGTTGAGCGCGGCCTCCTGCTGCTGGCGACGAGCCTCGAACTCGGCGTCGGCCGACTCGCGGCGCGCGGCGAGCTTGACCTCGAGCTCGGCGGAGGCGGTGGAGGCCTTGAGGCGGTGCGACTCGTACTCCGCCGCGGCCTCCTGGCGCTGGGCTGCGGTGACGCTCTGGGCCTCGGCCACGATGGCCTGGGCCTCGCGGTTGGCCTGCGCGATGATGCGGACGGCTTCCTCGTCGGCGCGGGCGCGGGCCTGCTCGGCGTACGTCGCGGTCGTGGCCTTGAGCTCGGCGGCGGCACGGTTGGCACGCTCGCGGATCTCGTCGGCCTCGCCGTTGGCGCGCGTGCGCATCTCACCGGCCTCCTGGTCGGCGAGCGACAGGATCTGGGCGATGCGCTCACCGAGGTCGGCGAACGTCTGGGCGGGGGCGGGCGAGCTGTTCTTCTTGAGGTCGGCCATGACCCGCGACTGCTGCCCCAGCTGTCCCCGCAGGTCGGTGAGGGCCGCGTTGAGCTTGGTCAGTTCGACGCTCCGCTCGGCGGCATCCTTCTTGGCCGCCTGCAGGGTGCGGTTCTGCGACTCGATGAAGGAGTCAACCTCTTCGGGCTCGTAGCCGCGGCGGGAGAACTTGAAGTGCGGTCTGTCGATCATTTCCGTCCAATGCAGGGGATCGTGGAGGGGTACGGCAAGAGGGGACAGCGGCCATTGTGACAGCCACACGAGACTGACTATCACAGACGTCGGCCTGTGGGACACCGTGCCGGACGATCGTCGCGACACCGAGACACGGAGCGGACGCGCGACCCCCGGGAGGAGTCCTGGAGGGTCGGCCGGGGTCCCGAGCACGAGCGCCCGCACGTCTGTTCGCACCCGGGCGCGCGCGGCCAGCCGCGCCGATGCGTGGTCGTGCCCGACGGCCACGGGACCCGCCGCCTAGAGTTGGTTCATGGAGCGGCGGATCTTCGGGATCGAGAACGAGTACGGCGTCACCTGCACGACGCAGGGCCAACGGCGCCTGACTCCGGACGAGGTCGCCCGCTACCTCTTCCGCCGTGTCGTCGCCTGGGGCCGGTCGAGCAACGTCTTCCTCGGCAACGGCGCCCGGCTCTACCTCGACGTGGGGTCCCACCCGGAGTACGCCACGGCCGAGTGCGACTCCGTGCGCGAGCTCGTCATCCAGGACAAGGCGGGGGAGCGCATCCTCGAGGGCCTCGTCGAGGACGCCCAGGGCAGGCTGCGAGACGACGGCGTCGAGGGCGAGATCTTCGTCTTCAAGAACAACACCGACTCCGCCGGCAACTCCTACGGCTGCCACGAGAACTACCTCTACGGGCGCTCCGGGGACTTCCAGCGCGTCTCCGACATGTTCATCCCGTTCCTCATCAGTCGCCAGATCATCTGCGGGGCGGGCAAGGTCGTGGCCACCGCCCACGGCGCGAGCTTCGCCGTGAGCCAGCGCGCCGACCACATCTGGGAGGGCGTGTCGTCGGCGACGACCCGCAGCCGGCCCATCATCAACACCCGCGACGAGCCGCACGCCGACGCCGAGAAGTACCGCCGCCTGCACGTCATCGTCGGCGACTCCAACATGTCCGAGACGACCAACCTGCTCAAGGTGGGCAGCGCCGACCTCGTCCTGCGGATGATCGAGTCGGGCGTGGTCATGCGCGACCTCTCCATGGAGAACCCCATCCGAGCGATCCGCACGATGAGCCACGACCCGACGGGACGGGCCACCGTCCGGCTCGCCAACGGCCGCGAGCTGTCGGCCCTCGACATGCAGCGCGAGTACCTCGACAAGGCCATCGAGTTCGTCGACCGCGAGGGGATGGACAGCCCCGACACGAAGCAGGTCATCGACCTGTGGGGCCGGGCCCTCGACGCGATCGGGTCGGGTGACCTCGACGCGATCGAGACCGAGATCGACTGGGTCATCAAGTACCGCCTCATCGAGCGCTACCGCGCGAAGCACGGGCTCGCGCTCACCGACGCCCGGATCCAGCAGATCGACCTCGCCTACCACGACATCAACCGGCGGCGCGGCCTCTTCTACCTGCTCCAGCGCCACGGGCGGACGGCCCGCGTCTCCTCCGACGTCGAGGTCTTCGAGGCCAAGGTGCGCCCGCCGCAGACGACCCGGGCCAAGCTGCGCGGCGACTTCATCCGCGCCGCGCAGGCCCACGGCCGGGACTTCACGGTCGACTGGGTGCACCTCAAGCTCAACGACCAGGCGCAGCGCACCGTGCTGTGCAAGGACCCGTTCCGCTCGGTGGACGAGCGGGTCGAGCGCCTCATGGAGACCATCGACCGGTCGCCCACGATCCAGCGCCCGCTCTGACCCGGAGGTGCCGGCCGGACCTGTGCGGACCTGTCAGTGCGCTGTGAAGCGCGCACAAGGGTGAGCGTTACAGTGGCTGGGATTTGCCCTGCGGGACCTCCACGCCCGCCCGCCCCGACCGAAAGTCTTCCCCTGTGCGTCCCAACCGTCCGGCCGCTCGCACGGCCGTTGCCCTGATCGCTGCCCTCGGCCTGACCACCCTCGCCGCGTGCGGGTCCGGCTCGTCCGGCTCCTCCGGCTCCGCCACGACGACCGTCGCGGCCTCGGCCGCCCTCAAGGGCGTCACCGCGACCGGCGCCGTCGACCTCAAGACGGCACCCAAGGTCACCCTCGGTGCGACGCCGATCAGCTCGAAGGCCGTCGAGCACAAGGTCCTGACGCCGGGCACCGGCAAGGCCGCGACCAAGGCCGACACCGTGCGCCTGCGCGCCCAGATCTACAACGGCACGAGCGGCAAGCTCATCGACGACGGTTACGCCGCCGGTCGCTCCGCGGAGGCCTACCGCCTCGGCCGCACCGACATCGTCGCGGGCTTCACCGAGGGCCTCGTCGGCGCCACCAAGGGCGGCCGGATCGCCTTCACGATCCCGCCCGAGAAGGGCTTCGGCACCGCCGGCAACGACCAGCTCGGCGTCAAGGGCACCGACACCATCGTCGTCGTCGCCGACATCGAGGACGTCCACACGCCCCTGACGCAGGTCGACGGGACCCAGACGGCCGCACCGGCGGGCCTGCCCACCGTCGAGTTCAAGAACGGCCCGACCAAGGAGCCGACCGTCACGGTGCCCAAGACGGCCGCCCCGACGACGACGCAGCAGGCCACGCTCATCCAGGGCACCGGCGCGACGGTCCAGAAGGGCCAGACCATCAGCGCCCAGTACCACGGCGTCCTCTGGAAGGACGGCAGCGTCTTCGACTCCTCGTGGCAGCGTGGCGCGGCAGCGGACTTCCCGATCGGCGTCGGCGGCGTCATCCCCGGTTGGGACAAGACGCTCGTGGGCAAGAAGGTGGGTAGCCGCGTGCTGCTCGTCATCCCCCCGGCAGACGGCTACGGCAAGGCCGGCAGCGCGCCCAAGATCTCCGGCACCGACACGCTCGTCTTCGTCGTCGACATCCTCGACGCGTACTGACCGAGGCACCCACCGCACCACCGACCGAGTTCACGAACGAAAGGGAACACGCAGCATGGCACTCGACCCGAACCGCACGAAGCCCGAGATCGACTTCCCGGAGGGCGACGCGCCCGCCGACCTCGTCGTCGAGGACCTCATCGAGGGTGACGGCCGCGAGGCGAAGGCCGGTGACACGGTCAGCGCCCACTACGTCGGCGTCGCGCACTCGACGGGCGAGGAGTTCGACTCGTCGTGGAACCGCGGCAGCGCCCTCGACTTCCGTCTCGGCGTCGGCATGGTCATCCCCGGCTGGGACAAGGGCATCGAGGGCATGAAGGTCGGCGGTCGGCGCAAGCTGACGATCCCGGCCCACCTCGCCTACGGCGAGCGTGGCGCGGGCGCTGCCATCAAGCCCGGTGAGACGCTGATCTTCGTCGTCGACCTCGACGACGTCAGATAGTCGCGGCCCAGGTGGCTCGCCGGGTTCGGCGAGCCACCTGACCTCCCGCCGTCGCTCCTCGACTCGCTCGCTGCGCTCCCGTCGCTCGTCAGTCCAGGTGTGACGCGCCCCGAACCAATCGGGCGGCATACCGCCCCGCGACGGCCGCGCCGAGGAATCCGGCGCGGTCGTCGTCGTACCCGCGCCCCATCGTGCGCAGGGGCACCGGCGTGTCGCGCAGCGCCGCGTCGAGCCCGTCGGTCGCCACCTCACGGAGCGTCAGCCGTCCCCGACTCGCGGCGCACAGGGCCTGAGCCTGCTCGAGCACCCGCACGCCCACCTCGCCGGCAAGCAGCGGCACCGGCACGTCGCCGGGCACGAGCGCCACGCGGCCGTATGCCGTGAGGCTGTGGTGGGAGACCCCGCGGTGCCGCTCGCGTGGGTCGGCCTCCGAGATCCGCAGGGAGCAGACGGGGCGGCCGCCGAGGGTCCCCGCAGCGTTGACGGCCTCGCCCGCCGAGGTGCCGGAGAAGCCCCACCGCGTGCCGGTGCCGAGGTTGCCGGGCCCCTGCGAGACGACGACGACGTCGGCCCCGACGACGTGGTGCGCGGCCAGCAGGCCGGTGTGGACGTTGACCGCCTCGAGGTCGCCGCCGAAGGCCTGCCCGACCGTGATCGCAGCCTCGAGCCAGCCGGCCTCGCGCAGGCCGGCCACCGTCCGGGAGAAGTCGATGGGCAACGCGCCGCCGTCGGTCATGACGTAGGCGATCCGCAGGGAGGGGGCGGCGTCCCGCATCCCGGCGAGCACCGCGGGAAGGGCCGAGTGGAGGTCGGCCACGACGACGGGAAGGCCGGCGACGTCGTCGGCATCGGCGAGCACCGCGTGGTGCTCGCTGTCCTGCTCGTCGACGCCGAGGACCATCGTCTGGGAGGGCGTGTAGCGCGCCTTGACGACGTGGCCCGGCACGGCCGTGACGTCGTCGACGGGACGGGGGAGCGCGTCGGGCGCGGCGACGACGATGGCCAGGCCGCCGGTACCCAGCCCTCGCTCGAGGGCGGTCGTGTTGAGCAGCACGGCGGTCCCGGGGGTGAGGTCGCCGACGACGTCGACGTAGCCGAGCGCCCGGACGACGTCACCAGACGGAAGCCGGACGGCATACTCGACCGCGCGCGCCCAGCGGGAGCGCACCTCGACCACGACACCCCGGCGCCACTGGATCATGGGGTGACCCTATTCGATCGCATGTTCGGGTAGCGTCGGACTGCCCCCACGCGCCGCGCCCCTTCAGGAAGGTCTCGATGAGCCCTGCGTCTGCCTCGGCCGACAAGACCGAACGGCTGCTCAACCTCATCCTCGCGCTGAAGTCCGCGCGGCGACCGGTCTCGAAGCAGAAGATCCGCGAGTCGCTGCCGGCCTACGCCGCCGCGACCTCCGACGAGGCCTTCGACCGGATGTTCGAGCGGGACAAGGACGAGCTGCGCGAGATGGGCATCCCCATCACGACGACGGTCCTCGACGTCCTCTTCGACGACGAGGTCGGCTACCGCATCGACGCGAGCGAGACCACGCTGCCGGCGATCAGCTTCGAGGCCGACGAGGTCGCCGCCCTGGCGCTGGCCGCGCGCGCGTGGTCCACCGCGAGCATCTCCGGCGCCGCGTCCGCAGGCCTGCGCAAGCTGCGCCTCTCGGGCGTCGAGATCGACGAGTCCGTGGCCGCGGGTGCCGAGCCGCGCATCCGCACCAAGGAGCCGGCCTTCGAGGCCGTCCACGCCGCGGTGTCGGCCCTGCAGCCCATCACCTTCGACTACCGCAAGAACGACGGCGAGCTCACGACCCGCCACGTGCAGCCGTGGGCGCTGAAGAACTGGCACGGACGCTGGTACCTCACCGGCTTCGACGTCGACCGCGGCGACGAGCGCGCCTTCCGCCTGAGCCGCTTCGAGGGCACCGTGCGTCGCAAGGGACGGGCAGGTTCGTATGCCGTCCCGTCCGACCACGTGCCCGAGGTGGCCCTCGAGGCGCAGCTGCCCGAGCCCGAGGGCACCGCTGTCGTGCGGGTGCGGCACGGGAGGGGCCACACCCTGCGCCGGCACGCCCAGCGCACGACCGAGGTCGACGAGCGGTGGGCCGAGATCGAGGTGCCCTACCGCCGCGGCACGACCGAGCGCGACGTCGTCGCCCTCGGCACGCACGCCGTCGCCGTCTCGCCACCCGAGCTCGTCGCCGGGGTGAGGTCCGCGCTGCGGGCCGTGCTGGACGCGCAGGCGGGGCCGGCAGGGCTGGCGGGGCAGTCCGATGACGTGCAGGTGCGGACGGAGGAGCACGCATGAGCGCCACCCGACGCACGCCGGCACGCCGGGTGCCCGAGACGGCCACGCAGCGCCTGGGACGGCTGCTCGACATGGTGCCGTGGCTGCTCCAGCACCGGGGCGTCTCGATCGCCGAGGCGGCGCAGGAGTTCGGGGTCGACGAGCACCAGGTCGTCGAGGACCTTGAGCTGCTCTTCGTGTGCGGGACCCCCGGCTACGGCCATGCCGAGCTCATCGACGCGCAGTGGGACAGCGGCCACATCTACCTCGACAACGCCGACGACATCGCCGCTCCGATGCGCCTGACGCGTGACGAGGCCGTCACCCTGACCGCCGGCCTGCAGGCCCTGGGATCGACGCTCGTCGGCTCCGACGTCGCCGAGCGCACCCTCGAGAAGATCCGCGCCGCGGCCGCGACGACCGTCGGCGAGCCCACCGGCCGGATCGACCTCGACCTCGACGACGGGAGCCAGCACCCGGCCATGGCGACCCTCAAGGACGCCTTCGCCCGCGGTCGTCGGGTCCACCTGCGCTACTACGTCGCGACGCGTGACGAGTCGACCGAGCGTGACGTCGACATCATGCGGATCCTCAACCTCGACGCCCAGTGGTACGTCGAGGGCTACTGCCACCGCGCCGAGGACGTCCGGCTCTTCCGGCTCGACCGCATCGAGGACGCCGCGGTGCTCGACGTCGACGGCACGCCGCCCGCGGACGCCCGTCCGCGCGACCTCGACGACGTCTTCGTCCCGGGCGAGAACGACGTCACCGTCGTCATCGAGGCCAGCCGGTGGGCGGCGTGGATCGCCGACTACTACCCGAACGAAGGCGTGGAGCGCGGCCCCGACGGGTCGCTCCGGGTCACGCTCAAGGTGGCCGACCCCGCGCTCGTGCGACGGCTCGTGCTGCGTCTCGCGGGTGAGGCCCGGGTGCTCGAGCCGCCCGAGCTCGTCGACGCCGTGGCCGTCGAGGCCCGGTCCGCGCTGGCCGCCTACGGCCCGAACGGCTGACCACTTCGACGCGCCGACGGCGTCGGGGCTGTGCAAGAGGTGTCCACCAGGTGACCACAGGTGCCCACATGGCGGTCAGTTGGCCGTTCTCACTGGCGCCGCACGGTCCAGGTTCACCGGGCGCACGTATGCTGGACACCTGCAGCACCGAGGCTGCACCATGACGGTTCGGATCCGGACCGGCTTTCGACGAGGAGACGTAACCATGCCCAACCTGGGTGCCCCCGAACTCATCATCATCGCGGTCGTGCTCATCGCCCTGTTCGGCTGGAAGAAGCTCCCCGACATGGCCCGCAGCCTCGGCCGCTCCGCCCGGGTCTTCAAGTCCGAGGTCGACGAGCTGAAGAAGGACGGCAAGCCCGTCCCGAGCGACGCGTCGCAGACGACCGTGCCGGGTGACGTCGTGGACGCCGAGGCAGAGCGCCGTGCCGCCGAGGCCCGTCTCGCCGATGCCGAGCGTCGCGCCGCCGAGGCCCGCGCCGAGGCCGACCGCCTCCGTGCCGCGGCCCCGAGCCCCACGACGACGCCGACGTCGGGCACCGACGACGTCCGCCGCGACACGACGTTCTGAGTGGGTCGGATCCCGAACCCATCACACGGAGCTCCCTGAATGCCGTCACTGCGACGCCAGCGCGACCCCGAGGGGCGGATGTCGCTCGGCGATCACCTCCGTGAGCTGCGCAACCGCATCACCATCAGCGCCATCGCCATCATCATCGGCGGCGTCGTCGGCTGGATCTACTACAACCAGGTCATCAACGCGCTGACCAAGCCGCTGCGTGAGCTGCAGGCCGGTCGCGAGGGCGTCGTCAACATCAACTTCGCCGGCATGACGGACGCGTTCGCGCTCCAGCTGACGACGTCGCTCTTCGTCGGGCTCATCCTCGCGTCGCCGGTGTGGCTCTTCCAGATCTGGGGCTTCATCGTCCCGGGACTGACGAAGAAGGAGAAGCTCATCGCGCGGCTCTTCGTCGTCGCCGCGGTGCCGCTCTTCCTCGCCGGGTGCTTCTTCGCGTTCATCATGGTGCCCAAGGCCGTCGCGGTCCTGCTCGGCTTCACGCCGGAGGGCGCCTACAACCTCCAGGACGGGTCGCAGTACCTCAACTTCGTCCTCAAGTTCATCGTCGCCTTCGGCTGCGCGTTCCTGCTCCCGGTGTTCCTCGTGGCGCTCAACCTCGTCGGCATCCTGCCGGCGCAGGCGATGCTCAAGGGTTGGCGGCCGGCCGTCATGATCATCCTCGTCTTCGCGGCGATCATGACCCCGACGCCCGACGCGTACACCATGCTCTTCCTCGCCAGTCCCATGGTGCTGCTCTACTTCGCCTCGGTCGGCATCGCCTTCCTGCTCGACCGGCGCAAGGCGGAGCACAAGCCCGACTGGCTGGACGTCCCCGACGACCAGGCCTCTGCCCTGTAGCGTTCGGGTGTGTCCCAGCGTGTCGCCCTGATCGTCAACCCCACGTCGGGAAAGGGCGTCGGCCGAGCGATGGGCGAGGAGACGCGCAGGCTGCTCCACGCGGCAGGTCATGACGTCGTCGACGTGTCGGGCAGCGACTACCAGCAGGCCCGCATGCGGGCCCGCGAGGCCGTCGCCGACGGCGTCGACACGGTGGTCGTCGTCGGGGGTGATGGCATGGTCCACCTCGGGGTCAACCTCTGTGCGGGCACACCGTCGCGTCTCGCCGTCGTGGCGGCCGGGACGGGCAACGACTTCGCCCGCAACCTCGGCCTGCCGGTGCGTGACGCCCGGGCTGCCGTCGCACTGCTCGCCGAAGGACGCACGCGCGACATCGACCTCGGTCGGGTCAGCCACGGCGTGGCCGGCGAGAAGTGGTTCGGCGGGGTCCTCGGCGCCGGTTTCGACGCCGTCGTCAACGCTCGCGCCCAGCGCATGACGTGGCCGCGGGGGCAGATGCGCTACAACCTGGCAGTGCTGCGTGAGCTCCCCGTCTTCCGTCCCATCCCGTATGCCGTCGAGCTCGACGGGCGCCGGCTCGAGACGCGGGCGATGCTCGTCGCCGTCGCCAACACGACCTCCTTCGGCGGGGGCATGCGCGTGTGTCCCGACGCCGACGTCACCGACGGTCTCTTCGACGTCATGATCGTCCACGCGCTGTCGATCCCGTCGTTCCTCCGGGTCTTCCCCAAGGTCTACTCCGGAACGCACACCACCCACCCGGCCGTCGAGATCCATCGCGCCCGGCGAGTTCGCTTGGAGGCGAGCGGTATCCACTCACAGGCCGATGGCGAGACGTTCGCCGACCTACCGATCGACGCCGAGGTCGTGCCCGGTGCCCTGCACGTCGTGACCCCGATGGAGGTGCCTGCGTGATCGCCACGTGGCCGAAGCTCGCGGAGTTCGCCGCCCGTCTCGACTTCCCGCTCGACGACTTCCAGACCGAGGCCTGTCGGGCGGTCGAGGAGGGCCGCGGCGTCCTCGTGGCGGCACCCACGGGAGCCGGCAAGACGATCGTCGGCGAGTTCGCGGTGCACCTGGCCCTCGCGACGGGGCGCAAGGCGTTCTACACGACCCCGATCAAGGCCCTGTCCAACCAGAAGTACACCGACCTCGTGCGCGTCCACGGCGCCGACCGGGTCGGCCTGCTGACCGGTGACGCCTCCATCAACGGCGAGGCCCCGATCGTCGTCATGACGACCGAGGTCCTGCGCAACATGATGTACGCGGGGTCGACGACCCTGCGCGGGCTCGGCTGGGTCGTCATGGACGAGGTCCACTACCTCGC
Source organism: Terracoccus sp. 273MFTsu3.1 (assembly GCF_000383675.1). Lineage (GTDB taxonomy): Bacteria > Actinomycetota > Actinomycetes > Actinomycetales > Dermatophilaceae > Terrabacter. Next base: position 322,374 of record NZ_KB911823.1, read on the forward strand.
CGACCGTTTCCGCGGGGCGGTGTGGGAGGAGGTCATCATCCACCTGCCCCCGGACGTCAGCGTCGTGTCACTGTCGGCGACGGTGAGCAACGCCGAGGAGTTCGGCGCGTGGCTCGGGGAGGTGCGCGGCGACACCGAGGTCATCGTCTCGGAGCACCGTCCGGTGCCGCTGTGGCAGCACATGATGGTCGGCCAGACGCTCTTCGACCTCTTCGTCGAGGAGCGCGACGGCCGCGAGGACGACGAGCACTTCGTGGCCGCACCGGGGCGCTACTCGGTGAGCGTCAACCCCGACCTCGTCCACGCCATCCGCGGCACCGAGGGTCGGGGTGCGTGGGACTCGCACTGGGTCAGCTCGCGCGGAGGCCGCGACAAGGGCCGTCCGCGCGGCAAGGGCGCGCGCGGCGGGTCCGGGGGCGGCGGACGCGGCGGACGGGACGACTGGGCCGGGCGGGGCCGTCGTGGCGCCGACGCGCCGGCCGGACGCGGGCCCGGCGGCGGCGACGGCGGACGCGGCTTCGCCCGTGGTGGTCGTCCCGGTGGCGGGGCGACCCGCGCGGAGGTCATCGAGCGCCTCGAGCGCGAGGGCCTGCTGCCGGCGATCACCTTCATCTTCAGCCGCGCAGGTTGCGACGGCGCCGTCGGGCAGCTGCTGTCGAGCGGCATGCGCCTCATCCCCGAGTCGGAGGGTGAGGCGAACCGTCGCCTCGTCGAGGAGCGCATCCAGGGCCTCGCCGAGGAGGACCTGTCGGTGCTCGGCTACTGGGACTTCGTCGACGGCCTCTCGCGTGGGTTCGCCGCCCACCACGCCGGCATGCTGCCGACGTTCCGCGAGATCGTCGAGGAGCTGTTCACGGCCGGCCGGGTCAGGGCCGTCTTCGCGACGGAGACCCTGGCGCTGGGCATCAACATGCCAGCGCGGACCGTCGTGCTCGAGAAGCTCGTGAAGTTCAACGGCGAGAACCACGTCGACATCTCGCCCGCCGAGTACACCCAGCTCACCGGACGTGCCGGTCGCCGCGGCATCGACATCGAAGGTCATGCCGTCGTCCTCTGGAACCGTGGTCTCGACCCCGCCGGGGTCGCGGGCCTCGCGTCGACGCGCACGTACCCGCTGCGCTCGAGCTTCCGGCCGACCTACAACATGGCCGTCAACCTCGTGCGCCAGTTCGGCCGCGAGAGCGCCCGCGAGATCCTCGAGACGTCGTTCGCCCAGTTCCAGGCAGACCGGGCCGTCGTGGGCTTCGTCCGCACGGTGCGCCGCAACGAGGAGGCCCTCGCCGGCTACGCCGAGCAGATGACCTGCCACCTCGGCGACTTCTCCGAGTACGCCGCGATCCGCAACGAGATCCGCGACGTCGAGAAGGAGGGGGCCAAGGCCCGGTCGGCGTCGATGCGCACGGCAGCGGCGATCTCCTTGGAGTCGCTGAAGATCGGCGACATCGTGCGCATCCCCGCCGGACGTCACAGCGGCCTGGCCGTCGTCGTCATGCCCAACCGCGGCGGCAAGGGGGAGTCGGCGTCGCCCGCCGTCGTCACCGAGGACCACCAGCTGCGCCGGCTGACGCTGCACGACGTCCCGACACCCCTGGAGCCACTCGGCTCGATGCGCGTGCCCAAGCAGTTCAACGCCCGCAACCCCAAGGCTCGTCGTGACCTGGCGGCGACCCTGCGCGCGACGATGCCGCACGACCCGCCGCCGCGTCACCGTCAGGCCGACGGCGACCCGACGGACGACCGCGTCGACGAGCTGCGTCGGCGGATGAAGGCGCACCCCTGCCACCGCTGCCCCGACCGCGAGAACCACGCCCGTTGGGCTGAGCGCTGGTGGCGCCTCCGGCGCGAGACCGACGGCATCCAGCGCAAGATCGACGGCCGCACGAACTCCGTCGCCAAGACGTTCGACCGCATCTGCGAGCTGCTCGTCGAGATGGGCTACCTCGGGGTCGGCGGTCAGACGGTCACGCCTGACGGCGACCGCCTTCGCCAGCTCTACACCGAGAAGGACCTGCTCGCCGCCGAGTCGCTGCGCGAAGGGGTCTGGCGCCGGCTCGACCCGCCGTCGCTCGCCGCCATCGTGTCGACGCTCGTGCACGAGCCGCGCCGGGAGGAGACCGGACTCACGCCGCGGTGGCCCAACGACGACGTGCGCGAGGCGTACGACCGGATGATCCGGATCTGGTCCGACCTCGAGGACGCCGAGGGCGCCCTGACGCTCCCACGCACGGGTATGCCGGACGGTGGCCTCGCGTGGGCCATGCACCGGTGGGCGAGCGGGCAGCGCCTCGAGGACGTGCTCCGGGGGACCGACCTCGCTGCCGGTGACTTCGTGCGTCGGTGCAAGCAGGTCATCGACCTGCTGGGTCAGCTGACCGACGCGGCGGACCCGGACCTGGCGACGACGGCCCGTCGGGCCAGTGACGGCGTCCTGCGCGGGGTCGTGGCGGCCGACCGGCTCGACTGACGGGCTGGGGCCCTCGCCTCCAGCGCCGCCGGACGATTGTCGTCGCGAGCACCCGGTCGGCTATGGTTGGGGCACCGGTCGACGTTTTTGGTGCTCGTGTCTTCACACGCTCGCAAGGAACGCCATTGCGAGCGCAACTGTTTCTTCAGGGTTTCTGGAAAGTGGTCGCGTCTCTGCCGACCGGGGGTCGCTGACAAGCAACGGCTCACTTCCACCCAAAGGAGAAAAACATGGCACAGGGAACCGTCAAGTGGTTCAACTCGGAGAAGGGCTTCGGCTTCATCGCCCCGACCGAGGGTCCCGACGTCTTCGTCCACTACTCGGAGATCACGGGCAACGGCTACCGCAGCCTCGAGGAGAACCAGGCCGTCGAGTTCGACGTCGAGCAGGGCCCCAAGGGCCCGCAGGCGATGCGCGTCCGCGCTCTCTGATCGCTCGCTGATCTCGTCGGACCCACAGTCCGCACGACGAAGGCCGGTCCCCTCGGGGACCGGCCTTTCGTCATGCCAGCGGTGAGTCGTGCCACACCTGCTGGGCGCTGCTGAGGACCTCGAGGCACCTGGACCGCCCGTGTCGTGCCCGAGTGCCTGCCGGTGAAGCGTAGGCCGGACGTGGGGACGAGCGTCGCGCTCAGGGACTGCTCAGGTGGGCCCGGGGCCGGTGGCTCAGAGCCGGGTCACGCGCTCGAACGGGGTGTTGACGCGGACCACGCCGGACTCGAAGCGGAGGGTCAGGGTGGCGGGGCTGCACGAGACGACGACGCCGAGCCCGTGGCGCAGGTGGGAGACCCGGTCTCCGACCGAGAACTCCTCGATGTCCGGCGCGGGGGCCGGCCTGAACGGGCTGCTGGAGAGGTGGCGACGGCGGTCGGGCGTTCCATGGGTGGGCACCCTTCAGTATGCGCCTTTGCGGGGCCCCGTGGTGACCCGCGGGTGGCCGTCGGACGCTCACGGACGCGTCACGTCGGTCGAAAGGTGACCGTACCGTGACGTCTCGGACGGCCTTTCGAGGGCTCGTGGGTCAGTCGATCCCGAGGGCGGAGATGACCCGGTCGAAGGACGACGTGAGGCCGTGCTCGACGGCCAGGCGTGACATCAGGGCGGGGTCGGCGACGGCCGACGGGGCGGCGAGGTCGATGTCGGGCACCGCGGCGTCCTTGGCCACCGCCACGACGCGTGGCGCGGCGTCGAGGTAGTCGCTCGCGGCCTCGAGCCGTGCGCGCTGGGCGCCCTTGATGGCGGGGTCGCCGGCGTCGATGGCGGCCCGGATCGCCTCGAGCGTGCCGTAGGTGGTGATGAGCTTCGCCGCGGTCTTCTCGCCGATCCCGGCCACGCCGGGCAGGCCGTCGCTCGTGTCGCCCCGCAGGACTGCCATGTCGCCGTAGGCGGGCCCGCTGGAGACGCCGTACTTCTCCGCCAGGAACGCCTCGTCGACGAGGTCGGGGGAGCGCACGCCGCCACGGGCCGTGTAGACGACGCGTACCTGGTTCGCGTCGTCGACGAGCTGGAAGAGGTCGCGGTCGCCGGTGACGATGTCGACCGGCATCCGGCCGCTGAACTCGGTGGCCAGCGTGCCGATGACGTCGTCGGCCTCGTAGCCGTCGACGCCGACCCGGGCGATGCCGAGTGCCGTCAGCGCGTCGACGATGATCGGTACCTGGACGCCGAGGGCCTCCGGCACGGTCTCGCCGGCGAGCTCGTCGGGCCCGGGCTCGGCGACGCGGTGGGCCTTGTAGGACGGGATGGCCTCGACCCGGAACGCCGGGCGCCAGTCGTTGTCCCAGCAGGCGACGAGGTGCGTCGGGCGACCCCGCTCGACGAGCGAGGCGATCATGTCGAGCAGCCCGCGGACCGCGTTGGTCGGCACGCCGCTCGGCCCGATCACCTCGGGCACGCCGAAGAAGGCGCGGAAGTAGAGCGAGGCGGAGTCGAGCAGGAGCATCCTGGGGGCTCGGGACGGCATACGCGAGAGGGTACCGGGCCACGACGGGAGCGCACCTTGCCGAGGCCCCCCGGGGCCACGATGATGGCGTGAGAGCGCGACCACCCGGAGCGCAGCCCATCGTGGAGAGTCGACGACGATGACGTCTCGCAGTGCTGGCCCCCTGTCCACTCCCGCCCGCGGAGGCTGGGCGCGTCGCGCCTCGGCCGTCGTCGTCGCGATCGCCGCCGCGGTCGCCCTCGTGGGTCCCGGCAGCGCGTCGGCGGCACCACCGCCGCCACCCGCCCCGGATCTCGGCCCGAACGTGCGGGTCTACGACCCGAGCATGTCGGTGGCCGCCATCCGCGCGAGCGTCGACGCCGTCTACGCCGAGCAGGTCGACAACGAGATGGGCGCCTCGCGCTACACGTTGCTCTTCAAGCCCGGGACGTACGGCTCGGCCGCCGACCCGCTCATCGTGCGCGTCGGCTACTACACCGAGGTTGCGGGCCTCGGCGCCCTGCCGACCGATGTCGTCATCAACGGCCACGTCGACGTCTACAACCGCTGCCTCGCGCCCGACAACTGCATCGCCCTCGACAACTTCTGGCGGTCGCTGTCCAACGTCACGATCAACGTCACGGGCCTGTCCGACTGCCGGTCCTCGGGCAACTTCTGGGCCGCGTCGCAGGCATCCCCGATGCGTCGGGTCAACATCGTCGGCGGCAACCTGACGCTCATGGACTACTGCACGGCGGGACCGCAGTACGCCAGCGGCGGCTTCATCGCCGACTCACGCACCGGCTTCGTCATCAACGGCTCGCAGCAGCAGTACCTCGTGCGCAACAGCCAGATCGGCGGCTGGTCCAACGGCGTCTGGAACCAGGTCTTCTCCGGGGTCCAGGGTGCACCGGCGACGTCGTTCCCCGACCCGACCTACACGACGCTCGACACGACTCCGGTGAGCCGCGAGCGTCCCTTCCTCTACGTCGACGACGCGGGCAGGTGGCAGGTGCGCGTCCCCTCGGCCACGACCGAGTCGTCCGGAGTGTCGTGGGCGAACGGCCAGACGCCGGGGCGCTCGGTCCCGCTCTCCGACTTCTACGTCGCCCGGCCGTCCGACTCCGTCACGACGATCAACAGCCAGCTGGCCCGAGGCAAGCACCTCCTGCTCACACCCGGTGTCTACGACGTCGACCGCAGCATCACGGTGCGCCGCGCCGACACCGTCGTCCTGGCGATGGGACTCGCCAGCCTCACGGCCCGCGGGGGAGCGGTCCCGCTCGTCATCGGTGACGTGCCCGGTGTCGTCGTCGCCGGCCTCATGGTCGACGCCGGCCCGGTGAACTCGCCGGCGCTCGTCCGGGTCGGCACCGGGCGCCCGGCGACCCGGTCGGACGCCGGCAACCCCACGACCCTGCTCGACGTCTTCCTCCGCGTCGGTGGCCCGTTCGCGGGCCGCGCCACCGTGGGCCTCGAGGTCAACAGCGACCACGCCCTGCTCGACGACATCTGGGCCTGGCGCGCCGACCACGGGCGGGGCGTCGGGTGGACCGTCAACCCGGCGGAGAACGGAGTCGTCGTCAACGGCGACGACGTGACCGCCACCGGCCTCTTCTCCGAGCACTTCCGGGCCTACAACACCGTGTGGAACGGCGAGCGCGGGCGCACGGTGTTCTACCAGAACGAGCTGCCCTACGACGCACCGAACCAGGCGGCCTGGCAGCACGACGGCGTCCTCGGGTGGGCCGGCTACAAGGTCGCCGACTCGGTGCGCACCCACGAGCTCTGGGGCGGCGGCAGCTACATCTTCACGAACGTCGACCCGACGATCCACGCGACGCGGGGCTTCGAGGTGCCCGTCACTCCGGGTGTCCGTCTGCACTCCCTGCTCACCGTCCAGCTGGGCGCGGGGACGCTCGACCACGTCGTCAACGACACCGGTGCTCCGGTCAGCGCGGCCACCGTCGGGGTGCCGAGCACCGTCACGACGTTCCCCTGAGCCTCCCCTCGGGTCGCCGGTGCGCCCGCCCCGTCCCGGGGTGGGCGTACCGGCATGAGGAATGGACCACCCGTCCGGTGACCCCTGGTCTACCCTTCGGCCATGGAAGAACTCGACCGTCGCCTCGTCGGCCTGCTGCTCGCGGACGGACGGATGAGCTACACGGACCTCGGCAAGGCCACGGGCCTGTCGACGTCCGCGGTGCACCAGCGCGTCCGGCGGCTCGAGGAGCGTGGCGTCGTGACGGGCTACACGGCCCAGGTGTCCCCGGAGTCGCTCGGACTGCCGCTCACGGCGCTCATCTCGGTCACGCCCTTCGACCCGAGCGCGCCCGACGACGTGCCCGAGCGGCTGCGGCACATCACCGAGATCGAGGACTGCCACTCGGTCGCCGGGGTCGAGAGCTACATCCTCAAGGTGCGGGTCGCCACCCCGGGCAACCTCGAGGACCTCCTCGCGCGCATCCGATCGGCCGCCAACGTCGCGACCCGCACGACCGTCGTGCTGTCGACGCCGTGGGAAGCCCGCAGCGCGTCGGCCATGCCGCGCGAGACCCCCTGACGACAGCCTCGACACCAGGAGTGCGGCCCGCGGTCGACGAGTCGGGCGGACCGCTCAGAGCTGCTCGATCGGCTCCGGAGCGGGTGACGGGACGACGACGTCGTCCGGTGCGTGGGCAGCGCCGGCGCGGGCACGCATACGCCGTCGGTGCCACGCCCAGAGCACGAGCGCGGAGAGCGTCAGGCACCCAGCCACGACGGCGAGGGTCGTCAGCGAGCCGCTCACGAGCGGTGAGACCATCCCGGCCACGAGCGCGTTGACGCACGTGCTGAGGAAGGACTGGAACGAGGAGACGGCGCCACGTTCGCGCGGTCGCAGGTCGAGCAGCGCGATCGTCAGGATCGGGAAGACGAGGGACACCCCGAGCGAGGCGGCCGCCACGGGCACGACGGTCCACGGCAGCGTGGGCTCGTCGACGAACGCCTGGTAGGCGACCGCGAACACGCCGCCGGCGAGGGCCACGAGGAAGCCGGCGAGGACGAAGGCCCCCTGTCGCACGCGGCCGGCGAGACGTCCGGTGAGGTACGAGCCGATCATCATCGTGACGACGAGCGGGACGAAGAGCACGCCGAAGTCGCGCTCGCCGAGCCCGAGGTGGTCGACGACGATCGCGGGCGCCGAGGAGATGTAGAGGAAGAGGGCGCCGAAGTTGAGGGCGATCGCGGCGCTGAGGCGCAGCACCGCGCCGTCCCCCGCCACGGAGGTGAACGACGCGAGCAGCGGCCGAGGCCGGAACGGCACGCGCTCGGCGGTCGGGTGCGTCTCGGGCAGCGACGTCAGCGTCAGCACCACGAGGAGCACCCCGTAGGCCGCGAGCACCCAGAAGATCGTGCGCCACGACCCCCAGCCGAGGATGGCGCCGCCGACGATCGGCGCGAGCGCCGGGGCGATGGCGAAGATCATCGAGATGTGGCTCATGAACCGCTGCGCGTGCGCCCCGTCGAAGAGGTCGCGCACCACCGTGCGCCCGACGATCATCCCGGCCCCGGCGACGAGGCCCTGGGCGCCGCGGGCGCACAGCAGGAGCGGCATGCTCGGCGCCAGCGCGCACAGCGCGCTGGTGACGGCGTAGAGGGCGCAGCCCGCGAGGATGACGGGGCGACGGCCGAGGGCATCGGACAGCGACCCGTGGAAGAGGCTGGCGACCGCGAAGGCGACGAGGTAGACGCTGACGGTCTGCTGCATCGCGACCTTGTCGACACCGAGGTCGCGGGTCATCACCTCGAACGCCGGGAAGATCGCGTCGATGGTGAACGGTCCGACCATCGTCAGCGCCGCGAGGACGAGGACGAGCTGCAGCTGGGGCACGCGCGCTCGCGCCGGCGCGTCGCGGGACGCGTCGTGGGTCAGGGTCATGCGCGACCGATCCGGGCACGGCGGGCTCGGGTGACCGACGCGAGGTCCTCGGGCGCCAGACCGATGTCGAAGCCGCGTCGGCCGCCGGACACGTAGACCGTCCCGAAGCCGTATGCCGTCTCGTCGAGGACCGTGGGCAGCGCGCGCCTCTGTCCGACCGGGGAGATGCCGCCGACGACGTAGCCGGTGCTGCGCTCGGCCGCTGCGGGGTCGGCCATGGTGACGCTCTTGACGCCGAGCGCCGCGGCGACGGCCTTGAGGTCGAGCTGGCCGTCGACGGGCACGACGCCCACCGCCAGCGTCGTGCCGGTGTCGACGAGCAGGGTCTTGAAGACGCGGGAGGGCTCGACACCGAGCGCGGCCGCGGCCTCGAGGCCGTAGCTCGTCGCCGCAGGGTCGTGCTCGTAGGGGTGGCGGGAGTACGAGACCCCCGCGCGGTCGAGGGCGACGGTGGCTGGTGTCGACGGACCGTCGGCCTGGCGTTGCCTCGCCATCAGGCGTCGCCGACGAACGCGAGCCCGTCCCAGATCGTCGTGACGACGAGGTCGGTGGCCTCGTCGGCCGTCGTGCCCGGGTGCGTGCTGCGCCAGACGGCGAGACGCTCGCACCCGCCGATGAGGATCTCGGCCATGACCGTGACCCGGCGCGGCTCGAGGGCCTCGAACGCCGGCAGGGTCCGCAGGCCCTCGGCGAACGCCTTGGCGGTCTGCTGGCGGATGCGTTCGACGGACGCCGAGGCCTCGCCGATGAGGGCTCCCTCGGTGCGCAGCAGCGCGAACGCCTGGTCGTGCTCGTCGATGAACGAGAAGAACGCGTGGACGACGCCGCGCACCCGGTCGCGGGCGGGTGCGGCCGGCTGGGCCACCCACGAGTCGATGAGCGCGGCGAGCAGCTGCCCGCGGGCCCGCTCGATCGTCGCCGCCAGCAGGCCCTCCTTCGACCCGAAGTAGTCGTAGATGAGGGGCTTGGTGACGCCGACGAGCTCGGCGATCTCGTCCATCGTGGCGGCCTGGATGCCGCGGGCCGAGAAGACCTGCTCGGCCACGGCCAGCATCTGCGCCTCCCGCTCGGCGCGAGGCATGCGGACGCGGGTGCCGGGGGAGCGGGAAGTCACCGCCGCAGTCTACGGGTGCCCTCGCGGAGGTCCTGGACGCAGAACTCGTTGCCGTCGGGGTCGGCGAGCGGGACCCCGCAGCCGTCCACGTGGCCGGTGTCGAGCCGCGTGGCTCCGAGCGAGAGGAGGCGTGCGACCTCGGCGTCGAGGTCGTCCGGTGTCGTCGGGCTCACGTGGAGGTGCATGACGTTGCGCCCCGACCTCGGACGCAGGGGTGGGCCTCCCCAGGCGATCTTCGCGCCGCCGCGGGGTGACTGGATGGCCGTCTCCCCGTCGTGGTCCCAGACGAGCGGCCAGTCCAGGGCCTCGCTCCAGAAGAGACCGACCTCGCGGGTCCCGTCGCAGGCGAGCTCCCCGAGGAACGCCGTGTCGGCGAGGAAGGCGTTGCCCGCCTCGATGACGCACAATTCGTTGCCCTCCGGGTCCGCGAGCACGACGTGAGCCTCCTCCGGCCGCTGTCCGACGTCGAGGTGTCGGGCACCGAGCCGGAGCGCCCGGTCGACGGTCGACTGCTGCTCGTCCGGCGTGGCGCTCGTCAGGTGCAGGTGGATCTGGTTCGGGCCGGTGCTGCGCACCGTCGCCGGCAGGAACCGGATCGCGAACTCGGGTTCCTCACCCGGCGGCAGGACGACGCCGTCGGCGTCGGTCTCGCGGTCCAGCAGCCCGGCCCAGAAGTCCGCGAGGCGCGCCGGGTCGTTCGCGTCAATGCAGAGCTCGAGCAGGCGGCAGGTCATCGGGCCTCGTCTCGGGTCTGGTGCACGGAAGCACGGTCCCGAGCCACGCTAGGTGGCGCAGGGTCGGGCCACAACGGGATAGACGCCCGGCGACCGGGTCCGGACGCCGGCGTGGCCCGGGACCTCGACGGTCCCGGGCCACGCGGCATACGTGCTTGTCGTGCTTGTCGTGCTGTCTTCTGTGTCAGACGAGCAGCTGCGACTCGGCGGCGGCGCGGCTCGTGGCGGCCTGCTCGGTCGCCTCGGCCAGGACCGACTCGTGGTCCACCGACTGGTGCCACCACTGCTGCCCGGCCTCGGGCAGCGTGTAGATCGGGTCGTAGTAGACGTACTCGCGCGAGAGCGCCTCGGTGTCGTCGCCCTCGATGGAGGTGCGGTAGTTCTTGCGCCAGTAGGAGATGCCGCGCTCGGTGTCGTACTCCTCGACCTGGTGGACCCAGCGCTTGCCGACGAACGGCACGTCGCAGACGATGCGCGGCGTCGAGAAGCCGGGGAGGTAGCCCATCATCGAGTGCTGGAGGTGCTGGGCCTCGGCGAGCGAGAGCCGCCAGTGCTCGGCGAACGGGATCATGTCGCACATGTAGAAGTAGTACGGCGTGATCTGGGCGCCGTCGGCGAGGCCGAAGCAGAGGTCGAGCAGCTGCTCGGTCGTGTCGTTGACGCCGCGCATGAGGACACCCTGGTTGCGGACGTCGCGGACGCCGGCGTCGAGCATGGCCTTGGACGCGCGGGCGACGGACGGCGTCAGCGACTGGGCGTTGTTGACGTGCGTGTGGATCGCGAGCGAGACACCGCGCGAGCGGGCCTTGGCCGAGACGCGGGCCACGCCCTCGACGACGTCCTCGGCGAACCAGTGCTGGGGCAGACCCATGAGCGCCTTGGTCGCGAGGCGGATGTCGCGGATGTTCTCGATGTCGAGGAGCTGGTCGATGAACGCCTCGAGGTTCTTCCACGGCATGTTGGCGACGTCGCCACCCGAGACGACGACGTCGCGCACGACCGGGGAGGTGCGCAGGTAGTCGAGCATCGCGGCGTAGCGGTCGACCGGCTTGAGGTCGAACTTCAGCTTGGCGACCTGCGGCGTCGAGTTGCCGACGAGGTCCATGCGCGTGCAGTGGCCGCAGTACTGCGGGCAGGTGGGCAGCAGCTCCGCGAGCACCTTGGTGGGGTAGCGGTGCGTCAGTCCCTCGGCGACCCACATGTCGTGCTCGTGCAGCGAGTCGCGCGACGCGTGCGGGTGCGACGGCCAGTCGGTGCGACGGTCGGAGAAGACCGGCAGCATGTAGTTGCGGATCGGGTCGGCGTAGAAGGCCTCGGTGAAGTCGTGCCCGGCCGACGGCATCGGCGAGTCGGTCGACGGGACCATCGTGTTGAGCATCTGCGGCGGGACGAGCATCGACATCGTCGCCCGCTCGCTCTGGTCCTTGGCGAGGTCGTCGTAGAAGCGGTCGTCGAGCAGGTCGCCCATGAGGGCTCGCAACTGCTTGATGTTCCTGACACAGTTGACCCGCTGCCACTGTGCGCTGTCCCAGTCGGCCTGGGTGATGCTCGCCCAGCCCGGGAAACGCGTCCAGTCGGGCTCGACGAGCTCGCGTCGGCGGTACGCGTAGGGCTGCTCAACCTTGCTCATGCGGAGAACAGTAACGCCAGGGGCGGTCTCGCTCAAACACGTCCGGCTCACGAAATTGTGAAGATACCGCCGGTGTGCCCCTATGCTGACGCAAGATCTTCGGTTTCCGTCCGTACATACAGAAGGATTTGTGAACGTGTCAGACCCGACGTCGGCCGCCCCGGATCGCACGGGGGCCGCCCGCGTGTCGTCGCCCGTCGGCCTGCACCGCGTGCTCGAGCCCACCGGCGACGCCATCACCCTCCCGCAGGCGGCCCGGCGACTCGACGCGAGCCCGCAGCTGTGGCCCGACGAGGTCCGCATCGCGGTCGAGACGCTCAACCTCGACGCGGCGTCCTACCGGCAGCTCGCGGAGAAGCACAGCACCGACGGCGCCGTCGACGGGGGAGCCGTGCGTGCCGAGGTCCTCGACATCGTCGCGACGCGCGGCAAGATGCAGAACCCCGTGACCGGCTCGGGCGGCATGCTCATCGGCACGGTCGAGGAGGTCGGGCCGGACAGCACGCTCGGTCTCGCGGTCGGCGACCGCGTCGCGACCCTCGTGTCGCTGTCCCTGACCCCCCTGGCCATCACCGACGGACTGTCCCGCTGGGACGGTCTCTCCGAGCAGGTGCCGGCCGACGGCCACGCGATCCTCTTCGGCCGCAGCATCGCGGCCACCCTCCCCACCGACCTCGACCCGCACCTGGCGCTCATGGTCATGGACGTGTGCGGCGCGCCGGCGCTCGTCGAGCGCGTCGTGGGGGAGTACGCCGCCCGCGGCGTCGCGCCGACCGTGGCGGTCCTCGGCGGGGCCGGCAAGTCCGGCTCGCTGTCCCTGGCAGCCGCTCGCGCCGCGGGCGCCGGCCGGACCATCGGCGTCGTCCCGGTGGAGCGCGAGCGGACGGTTCTCGAGTCGAGCGGGCTCGCCGACGCCGTCGTCCTGGCCGACGCGCGGTCGCCCCTCGGCCTCGCGGCAGCCGTCGAGTCTGCCGGGGGACCGGCCGACGTGACCGTCGTCTGCGTCGACGTCCCCGGCTGCGAGCAGCCCGCGATCCTCGCGACCGCGCAGGGCGGCACCATCATCTTCTTCAGCATGGCCACGAACTTCGCCGCGGCCGCGCTCGGCGCCGAGGGCCTCGCCGCCGACGTGCGGATGCTCGTCGGCAACGGCTACGTCCCCGGCCACGCCGAGACGGCGCTGCGCCTCGTCCGCGACGTCCCGGCCGTGCGGGCGCTCTTCGAGGGCCGCCTCGCCACCGAGAAGGCAGGATCTGACGCATGACCCGCCCCGACGCCATGCTCGAGCTCGACCCGGCCGTCGTGCGCCGGGCCCGCGCGCTCGCCCGCAAGGCCGCCGCCCCCGTCGTGAAGATCGCCCGCAGCCACACGACGGTGTCGGTCGAGCGCGCGACCCTGCGCCTCGCCGGTCTCGCCGGCGCGGACCACGAGCGCGTGCCGTGGGTCAACCACCTCGTCACCGCGGTCCGCGACGAGGTCGGCCTCGAGCACGGCGTCACGACGCCGGTCTACGACGCGCTGCTCCGCGGCGAGGCGCCCGACCTCACGACGTTGGCGCAGAAGGCCGCGAGCGGCAACGTCTCCTTCCGGATGCCCACGGGTCGCGAGGCCACGGCGGCCCGCCGCGCCGCCGCGAAGGGGGTGGGCGCGGGACTGCGCACCATCGACCGGTCGCGCGCCACCCGTGACCGCCTCATCAAGCGCCACGGCGACCCGAAGACCAAGCCGTGGATCTACCTCATCGTCGCGACCGGCGACATCTACGAGGACATCCCGCAGGCCCAGGCGGCCGCGCGTGAGGGCGCCGACATCATCGCCGTGATCCGCTCCACGGGTCAGTCCCTGCTCGACTACGTCCCCGAGGGGGCGACCCGCGAAGGCTTCGCCGGGACGTACGCGACGCAGGAGAACTTCCGCCTCATGCGTGCCGCGCTCGACGACGTGAGCAAGGAGCTCGGTCGCTACGTCCGGCTGACGAACTACGCCTCGGGACTGTGCATGCCCGAGATCGCGGCCCTCGCCGGCATGGAACGCCTCGACATGATGCTCAACGACTCGATGTACGGCATCCTCTTCCGCGACATCAACCCGATCCGCACCTTCGTCGACCAGCGCTTCTCGCGCCAGGTGCACGCCCGGGCCGGCATCATCATCAACACCGGTGAGGACAACTACCTCACGACCGCCGACGCCGTCGAGGCCGCCCACACCGTCACCGTGAGCCAGCTGCTCAACGAGCGCTTCGCCAAGGAGGCGGGCCTCGAGGACTGGCAGCTCGGGCTCGGACACGCCTTCGAGATCAACCCCGACATCCCCGACAGCTTCCGGATGGAGCTCGCCCACGCGATGCTCGCCCGCCAGCTCTTCCCGGACGCGCCGCTGAAGTGGATGCCGCCGACGAAGCACATGACGGGCGACGTCTTCCGCGGCTACCTGCTCGACGGGTTCTTCAACCTCGTGGGCGCCATGACCGGTCAGGGCATCCTGCTCGTCGGCATGATGACCGAGGCCGTCGTGACGCCGTTCCTCTCCGACCGCGACCTCGCGCTGCAGAACGTCCGCTACGTCATGAACGCGGCGAGCGGGCTGACCGAGGACTTCCACCCACCGCGCGACGGCTACATCCAGACCCGCGCTCGCCAGGTGCTCTCCGAAGCGGTCGACCTGCTCGACCGCATCGTCAGCGACACCGACGCCGCCGGCGACGCGCCGCTCCTCGCGGCCATCGCCGACGGCACCTTCGGCCTCATGAAGCGGCCGGCGACGGGAGGCAAGGGCCTCGACGGCGTCAGCGAGCGCGCCGACGACTACGACAACCCGGCGACCACCGCCCTCGACGCGTGGACCCCGCCGGCGAAGATGGCCGGCCGATGAGCGCAGCGAAGCAGCCTGGCCAGGCAACCCCCTCCTCGGCCGCGTCGGGCAGCATCATCCGGCCCTACGGCGACACGACCGGCGACGGCATGGTGCAGATGTCGTTCACCCTGCCGCTGCCCCACGACAAGAAGGCCGAGGGCGCCGCGCTCCAGCTCGCCCGGAAGATGGGCCTGGACCCAGCCCTGCTCGTGCACGCGAAGGCCATGGGTCCCGACTTCACGTTCTTCGTCGTCTACGGCAGCTCGACGCACCTCGTCAACCTCGACGACGTCCACGTCGTCGAGCGCGAGTACCCCCTGCTGTCCGCCAAGGACGCCAACCTGACGATCAAGAAGCAGCTCCGCCGCAAGCTCGTCGTCGTCGGTGCCTGCATCGGCACCGACGCCCACACCGTCGGCATCGACGCGATCCTCAACATCAAGGGCTTCGCCGGCGAGAAGGGCCTCGAGTACTACCGCGAGATCAAGGTCGTCAACCTCGGCGCCCAGGTGCTCGTGCCCGAGCTCGTCGCCCGGGCCCGCGCCGAGAAGGCCGACGCCGTGCTCGTCAGCCAGGTCGTCACCCAGAAGGACGCCCACATCCACAACACCACCCAGATGTCCGCGGCCTTCCGCGAGGCCTACCCGGCCGGGCAGGTGCCGATCCTCATCGCCGGCGGCCCGCGCTTCGAGGACGGGTCCGAGAAGGCCCTCGGCGTCGACCGGATCTTCGGCCGGGGCACGACCCCCGGCGAGGTCGCCAGCTACCTGGTCCATGAGATCGGCCTCCGGAAGGGGAAGAAGCCATGAGCGAGACCACCGAACCCACGGTGCCCGAGCCCCTCTCGGCCACCGCGCCCACGACGCCGGCGACGGCCTCGGCCACCCCGGCGAAGCTGACCCGGGCCAAGGTCGGGCTGCGCATCACGCACCGCCGCTACGTGCCCTACGGTCACGCCCACTACGCCGGCAACCTCGTCGACGGGGCCTACTCGATGGCCGCCTTCGGCGACGTCGCCACCGAGATGTGCATCGTCACCGACGGCGACGAGGGGCTCTTCGCGTCCTACAGCGACGTCCAGTTCCGCTCGCGGATCACGGCCGGTGACGTCATCGAGATCTCGGCCGAGATCGTCCGGGTCGGCACCCGCTCGAGGGAGATGGACTTCGAGGTGCGCGTCGTCGGACGGGGCAACCAGGAGCGTGGGGAGTCCGCGGCCGAGATGCTCGACCCGCCGATCGTCGCCACGACCGCCCGTGGCGTCGTCGTCGTGCCCTGAGCGCCCTGAGCGCCCTGCTCGCTGACGTCCCGGCCGCACGGCATACGGTGAACCCCGTGCGGCGTCTCCTCGTGTCCCTGCTCGGCGGTGGACTGCTCTGCCTCGCGTTCCCGACCTTCGACGTCTGGGTGGCCGCACCGGTGGCCCTCGCGCTGTGGGCGTGGTCCTGGGCCGGCGCCGGGGGGCGACGCGGCTTCCTGCTCGGACTCGCCGGCGGTCTCGTCTTCTTCGTGCCGACGCTCAGCTGGTCGGGTATCTACGTGGGCTCGCTGCCGTGGATCGCGCTCGCGACCCTGCAGGCCCTGTTCGTCGGGGTGGCGGGCGGGCTCTACGGCTGGCTGAGCCGGCGCGGGAGCGTCCGCCCGTGGGCGTTCGCCCTCGTGTGGGTCGTCGCCGAGGGCTTCCGCGCCCGCGCCCCCTACGGTGGCTTCCCCTGGCTCAAGCTCGCCTTCGGCCAGGCCGACTCGCCGTTCGGTCGGCTCGTGGCACTCGGTGGCGCGCCGTTCGTCGGCTTCGTCATCGCTCTCAGCGGTGGCCTGCTCGCGCTCGCCGCCCAGCATGCCCTGTCGGCCGTGGCCGAGCGCCGGGGGAGCGGCGCCACCGCCACGCCGCGCTTGCGTATGCCGCCCCGTGGCCTCGCGCTGCCCGCCGCGGGAGCGCTCGTGCTCGGCCTCGTGGGTCTCGCGGTCCCGTTGCCGACCGACGGCCCGAGCGCCCAGTTCCTCGGCGTCCAGGGCAATGTGGCGCGGCCCGGTCTCGACTTCAACGCCGAGCGCCGCCAGGTCCTCGACAACCACGTCGCGGCGACGCTCAAGGCCCAGGACGACGTCGACGCCGGGCGCGCGCCGGCCCCGGACCTCGTCGTCTGGCCCGAGAACGCCTCGGACATCGACCCGCTGCGCAACGCCGACGCCAAGGACCTCATCCTGGAGACCGTCGACGCGCTGAAGCGACCTCTCATCGTCGGGGGCCTGCTCGAGGAACCTGTCGGGTTCGTCTCCAACGTGGCCCTGCTCTTCGAGCCCGGCAAGGGCAACACCGACCGCTACGTCAAGCGCCACCCGGTGCCGTTCGCCGAGTACATCCCGAACCGGTCCTTCTGGCGGACCTTCAGCAAGGAGGTCGACCTCGTCACGCGTGACTTCGTCCAGGGCCCCTCGCCCGGCGTCTTCCGCGTCACGACGGCCTCGGGCCAGCAGATCCGGGCCGGCCTCGCGATCTGCTTCGAGGTGGCCTACGACGACATCATGCGAGACGCCGTGCAGACCGGTGCCAACGTCCTCGTGGTCCAGACGAACAACGCGACCTTCGGCTACACCGCCGAGTCGCCCCAGCAGCTGGCGATCAGCCGGTTGCGGGCCATGGAGTTCGGGCGCTCCGTCGTGCACGTGTCGACGGTCGGCCAGAGCGCCCTCATCACGCCCGACGGAACCGCTCACCAGGTGACGTCGTTGTTCACACAGGCGGTGGTCAGAGGACCACTACCCTTGCGGGACGCCACGACGCTGGCGACCCGGGTGGGTGAGGCCCCCGAGTGGGTCGCCGCCGCCGCACTGCTGACGATGCTCGCCCTGGGTCTTCGCAGCGGCCGCCCGGCAGCGCCGGAGACAACGAAGGAAGAGGATGACGACGACGCAGCGTGAGCCGGTGACCCGAGTGGCCGTGCTCATCCCGACGTACAACGAGCGGGACAACCTGCCCGGCATCGTCGCGCGAGTGCGCGCGAACGTGCCCGCCGCCGATGTCTTCGTGCTCGACGACGGTTCTCCCGACGGCACCGGCCAGGTCGCCGACGACCTCGCGTCCGCGGACCCGCAGGTGCACGTCGTGCACCGCTCCGCCAAGGAGGGCCTCGGCAAGGCCTACCTCGCCGGCTTCGCCATCGCCCTCGAGCGCGGCTACGACGCCGTCGTCGAGATGGACGCCGACGGCTCGCACCTCCCGGAGCAGCTGCCGTCGCTGCTGGCCGCACTCGGTGAGGCAGACCTCGTCATCGGTGCCCGGTGGGTCAAGGGCGGCGAGGTGCGCAACTGGCCGGTCCGCCGCAAGGTGCTCTCGGTCGGTGCCAACCTCTACACCAAGGTGCTGCTCGGAATGTCGGTCAACGACGCGACGGCGGGCTACCGCGTCTACCGCGCGAGCGCGCTGCGGGCCATGGGGCTCCAGGGCGTCGAGTCGCAGGGCTACTGCTTCCAGATCGACCTGACGCTGCGTGCCGTGCGCGCGGGGCTCACGGTCGTCGAGGTGCCGATCACGTTCGTCGAGCGGGAGGTCGGCGTGTCGAAGATGGGCCAGGACATCGTGCGCGAGGCGCTGACCAGTGTCACGAGGTGGGGCGTGGAGCACCGCGTGGGCCAGCTGCGCTCCGTCGCCGGCCGGGTGCGTGGGAGCGAGCCGGTCGGGGACCGGTCATGAGCGGCCCCGCCGGCCCGGCTCGCGGTCCGTCACGCGTCAGACGGGTGCGCCTGACCCGTCTGGCGGTCGTCGCGCTCCTGCTCCTGCCGATCATCGAGATCCTCGTCATCGTCGCCGTCGGTCAGGCCATCGGCGGCTGGCCGACCTTCCTGCTGCTCGTCGGGACCTCGCTCCTCGGGGCATGGCTCATCCGCCGCGAGGGCGGCCGGGCCTGGCGCGCCCTCGAGCAGGCCGTGCGCAGCGGGCGGATGCCCGCCCGCGAGATCGCCGACGGTGTCGTCGTGCTCGTCGGCGGCAGCCTGCTCGTCCTGCCGGGGTTCGTCACCGACGTGCTCGGTCTCGTCCTCGTGCTCCCGTTCACGCGGCCCGTCGCGCGCAGCATGCTCGCCGCCGTCATCTCGCGCCGCCTGCTCGCCCAGACCGAGCGGTTCGCCGGGCCCACGGTGTCCGGACAGCCCGCGACGTCAGCCTGGGAGCAGGAGCAGACACCCCAGGGCCCGCAGCGCTCGTCGACGAGCGACGAGGTCGTCGAGGGCGAGATCATCGACGACCAGGACTGATCCCGCTCTCATCGCCTCATCTCGTTCGAGGTGATCCCGGCCCGCGCCGGGCTGCCGTGACCATCGCGAACCGGACATGCGAAGAGCCCGCCTCCACGAACGGGGCGGGCTCCTCGGTGGTGCGCTCTGAGGAGGTCAGGCGGTCTTGCGGCGGCGTGGCTTCTCGCCACGCGACTCACGCAGGAGCGTCAGGCGCTCCTCGAGGAGCTCCTCGAGCTCGGGGATGGAACGACGCTCGAGGAGCATGTCCCAGTGCGTGCGCTGGTGCTTGACCGGCTTGGCCTCCGGCTCGGGTCCGCCGCCCTGGAGCTTCGCGTCGAGTCCGCAGCGGCACTCCCAGGTGGGAGGCACGTCGGCCTCGATCGAGAAGGGGAGCTCGGTGCGGTGCCCGTCGGCGCAGACGTAGACGGTGAGCTGACGCTCACTCGGTACGACGTTCTCGTCGGACTCCATGCTCCTCGCGCCGAGGTTGGAACCGCGTAGTGCTCGATCGGCCATGTGGACCCCTCCAAGACGTATGCCCTTGTGACACCTCGCTGGTGTCTTACCCTCACAGACGCTTGAACGAGCGGAACGGTTGACTTGTTCCCCGGTGGGCGGCGAATTGTAAGCGTTTCTCAGATCACGGCGGGAACCGGGTTGCCGGCCTGCTCGATGCCCTCTCGCATCCGCACCTTCGACAGGAGCACGCCGCCGATGGCGAAGAAGACGATGAGGGCGATGATCGCCCAGCGGTAGCTGAGGGTGAACTGGTAGACGAGACCGAAGATGAGCGTCCCGAACCAGCTGGTGCCGCGCTCCATGGCCTGGTAGAGGCTGAAGTACTCCGCCTCGCGGCCGCGGGGGATCAGCTGGCTGTAGAGCGAGCGCGACAGGGCCTGGGTGCCGCCGAGCACGAGGCCGATGAGCAGGGCGAGCGCGAGGAAGATGACGAGCGACTTCGACGGCAGGACGAAGGCGAAGACGACGACGACCGTCCAGAGTCCGATGCCGTAGAGGATCGTGCGCCAGGCCCCGATCGAGGCGGCCACCCGGCCGAAGAGCCGCGCTCCCAGGAAGGCGACGAACTGCACGAAGAGGAACACGCCGAGCACGGTCGTCTCGGAGAAGCCGAGCTCCTTCGACCCGTAGACGCTCGAGCTGCCGATGACCGTCTGGATGCCGTCGTTGAAGAAGAGGTAGGCGACGAGGAACAGCTTCGTCTGCGGGTAGTTCGCGAGGTCGCGGAACGTGCTGCGCAGCTGGGCGATGCTGCCGCGCACGACGCCGGCCGAGCGCTCGACGGGGGTCTCGACCGTGCCGGTCAGGTGGCGCAGGCCGAGGTACGGGATGATCGTGAAGCCCGCCCACCAGAGACCCGCGGACAGGATGCTGATGCGCGTGGACAGGGCTCGGTCGAGCCCGAGGTCCTCGTGGAAGAAGTCGAGGGCGAAGTTGAGCGCGAGCAGGATGCCGCCGCCGAGGTAGCCGAACGCCCAGCCCTTCGAGGAGACCCGGTCGCGCTCGTTCTCGTTGGCGATCCGGCACAGGATCGAGTCGTAGATCACGAGCGAGGACCCGAGGCAGATGCCGGCCACGACGACGAGGACGGCGCCGAGCTGCCAGTTCGTGCCGGCGACGAAGAACATGAGGCTCGCCGCCAGGGCGCCCGCCCACGCGAAGCCGGCGAAGAGCCGCGTCGGCCGGGGGCTGCGGTCGGCGATGGCGCCGATGAAGATGAGCACGATCGCCGACAGGATCGTCGTGAAGGTCACGGTGAAGAACCACAGCGAGCCGGGCGCCACGGGGATGCCGAGCACCGAGAGGTTCGTCGTGCAGTCCTGGCCGTCCGGCAGCCCGGGGCAGGCCGCCTGCTCTGCGACCGACGTGAGGTAGGGGCTCATGAGCACCGTCGCGGTGGTCGTGACGTAGGCCGAGTTGGCCCAGTCGTACCAGTACCAGGCCCGCTGCTCCCGGGTCTCCGGTCGCGCGGCGTTGACGACGGCGTTCGACATGCGAGGACTGTCCCACACGGTCGGCGCGAGGGCAGGGGGAGAGGCCGAAACACGCCGCGACGTCGGGCGCCCGTGGTCGGCAGACGGCATACGCCCCCGTCGATCCTCCTCGACTGATCAGTCGGTGGTGGGGGAGGGGAGGGGGCGCTGCTGGACGTCGGGGGTCGTCGTCAGCAGCTCCCACGCCAGACCGTGGGCGAGCACGACGAGGCAGACGACGGCGAGGGCGGCCGCCTGCAGGCCGCTGAGCCCGACGGCACTGCCCACCTCGGGCGCAGCGGCGACCACGACGATGACGGCGTAGAGCACCGCGACGAGCCAGCGGTGCCGCCGGAAGGGGCCCCGAAGCCTGGCGCCGTCCGGACCGAGGGGGCCGCGGTCGGCGCGGACGAGTCGCAGCGTCGACCAGGCGCCGACGAGGGCGACGAGCCCGAAGGTCGTGCGCCAGAGCCAGGGCTGGGTGGGTGCGACCTGGGCGAAGAGGCCCATCAGGCCGGGCAGGAGGAAGGTGAGGTAGACGCCGCCCACGAGACGACGGGTCTCGTCGCCGGCGAGCAGCTCCCGGCGCCGGTCGAGGGCGGACCACCACAGGCCGACGAGCGTGAAGCACGTGGCCGAGACCACGGCATAGAACGTGGAGAGGTCCATGCGGCTTCCTTTCCCTCACGGAATCGTCCCACCGCCGATCGGTGCGGAGCGGCTCGTTTAGCCCTAAAGTATTGGGATGGCAAGCACCTCGCGGGACCAGGTCGGCCGGATCATCGAGGCCTGGCACCGGGAGAGGCCAGACGTCGACGTGTCGTCGATCGGGATCATCACCCCGATCGTGCGGCTCGCCGCGCTCGTCACGGACCACCGGGCCCACGTGCTGGCGACCCATGGCCTCGAGCAGAGCCACCTCGACGTCCTGGCGACGCTGAGACGCAGTGGCGCGCCGTTCCGGCTCACCGCCGGCGAGCTGTCCCGGCGGTGCCGAGTCACGGCCGGCGCGACGACGCAGCGCGTGCAGGCCATGGAGGCTCTCGGCCTCGTCGAGCGCGTCCGGGAGGAGCCGGACCGGCGCACCGTGCACGTGCAGCTCACCCCGGAAGGCCTGGCCCGGCTCGACGGGCTCTTCGCGGACGTCATGGCCGGCGACGAGTCCCTGCTGGCCGGCCTCGACCCTCGGCAGCGCGCCGCGTTGGAGGAGCTGCTGCGCGCGTGGCTCACCGTGCTCGAGCCGGGCGGCCGGACCGTCCCGGCGGACGCGGCGGCCCCGGCCGTCCCGGCCGTCCTGCGCGACGTCACCCCTGGGTGAGGACGACGAGCTGCTGGGTCGCGCGTGTCATGGCGACATAGCGGTCGACCACACCCTCGATGCCGTCGCCGAAGGCCTCCTGACCGACGAGCACGACGAGGTCGAACTCGAGCCCCTTGGACAGCGCCGGGCTGAGCGACCGCACCCGCGGCCGCTCCTCGAAGCCGGGGGCGCCGATGACGCAGGCCGTTCCGTCGGGGTGCGCGTCGAGCCACGTCTCGAGGATCGTCTCGAGGTCGGCGGCGGAGCCGTGCTGAACGGGCACGCGGCTCTCCCGGATCGAGGTGGGCACGTTCGCGTCCGGGAGAGCGGCGCGGATGACGGGCTCGGCCTCGAGCATGACCTCGTGCGGGGTGCGGTAGTTGATGGTCAGTGACGACAGCGTGACCCGGTCGAGGCCCACGCGGCCCAGGCGCTCCTGCCACGTCTCCGTGAACCCGTGCCGCGCCTGGGCGCGGTCGCCGACGATGGTGAGACTCCGCGACGGACAGCGGGCCAGGAGCATCTGCCACTCGGCATCGGTCAGCTCCTGCGCCTCGTCCACGACGACGTGGGCGAACGGGCCGGCCAGCAGGTCGGGGTCGGCACCCGGCCCCGAGTCCTCGTCGAGGGCGCTCCGGAGGTCGTCACCGCGGAGCATCGACATGACGTGCATGTCGGAGTCGTCCGAGGCGATGAGGTGCTCGACGACCCGGGTCCGTTCCGCGCGCTCCGCCGCGAGGGCCGCCTCACGCTGTCGTCGCCGTCGCGAGAGCTCCGGGTCACCGAGCCGCATCCGGGCCGCGTCGAGCAGGGGGAGGTCCGACACCGTCCACGCGGTCGGCTCGGCGCGCTGGAGCCGGCGCACCTGATCGACCGTCAGGGCCGGGGCGCACCGACGCAGGTAGGCAGGGACGGTCCAGAGGTCGCCGACGAGGTCCGCGGCGTCGAGGAGCGGCCAGGTCCGGTCGAACGCGGTGCGCAGCTCCCGGTTCTGCTCGAGCGATCGCCGCACCATGGCGGGCGTGGCTTCGAGCTCGACGTCGGCGCCGTCGTCGTCGATCCGGTCCTCGAGGTCGTGCCGCTCGACGAGGATCGTCAGCAGCGCCTCCCACACGTCGTCGCGGGCCTCGTTGTGCGGGGTGCCGAGGCCGTCGGTGCAGGCCTCGGCCCAGTCGGCGGGGGAGAGCCACACGTCCGCCCACGGCGTCACGACCTCCATGCCGCGGGTAGGCGGCTCCTCGTAGAGCGCCACAGCCGGCTCGATGGCGCGGACGAGGTCCATGGACGCCTTGAGGCGGGCCACCTCCGGGTCGGTCTCCGGGGCCGCCGCGTCACCCTCGGGGACGAGGTCGCGCAGCGTGCACGTCTGCACACCCTCCTCGCCGAGACTGGGCAGCACGTCGGAGACGTAGGCGAGGTAGGGCTCGTGCGGGCCGACGAAGAGCACGCCGCCCCGTCGGTGGCCGAGGCGCGGGTCGGAGTAGAGCAGGTATGCCGTCCGGTGGAGCGCGACGACCGTCTTGCCCGTGCCCGGGCCACCGTCGACGACGTGCGCACCGCGGGAGCCCGCGCGGATGATGGCGTCCTGGTCGGCCTGGATGGTGCTCAGGACGTCCCGCATGCGCGGCGAGCGGCTGGCGCCGAGTGACGCGATGAAGGCGGACTCGTCGTCGAGGGCCACGCGCCCGTCGAGACCGTCCGTGGTGAACACCTCGTCCCAGTAGTCCGTGACGCGTCCCCGGGTCCAGCGGTAGCGGCGGCGGCTCGCCAGACCCATGGGGTTGCCGTGGGTGGCGCCGAAGAACGGTTCGGCCGCAGGGGAGCGCCAGTCCAGGAGCAGCCGACGTCCGGAGCCGTCGGTGAGCCCGAGGCGACCGATGTACACCGGCTGAGAATCGTTCTCAGGGACGATGTGGCCGAGGCAGAGGTCGATGCCGTAGCGGCGCAGCGTCCGCAGACGGCCGGTGAGGCGGTGGACCTCCTGGTCACGGTCGAGCGCGGCCTGCCCGGTGCGTGCCGGTGAACGACGGGCGGCGTCGAGACGGTCGGACAGCTCGGCGATCGTCGCGTCGAGGGTCTCGGCGACAGCGGCGAAGTGGATGTCGTCGTGGGCGATGAGGGCCGGGTCGGCCTTGGGCGTCAGGTGGCCGCGAAGGTCGAAGGCGCTGGTCGTCAGCGGGTTCACGCAGTGGGCTCCGTCCCGAGGTTTCTGGTGTCGGCCAGTGATTCTCGGTGACGACGAGGGTCTTGCCGCAAGACCGGGGGTGCGCTATACGTTGGGAGTGGAAGGAAGCGCCCGGCGTTTCCTTCCTTTTTGATGTGTCGGCGCGGGGTGAGCTGCTCTCGTCGCTTACCCCATAACGCCGATAATCGACATTATGTCACTTTGGGTGAACGAGCCCCTCCCCGAAGGCGGACTCCACCCGTGGTCCTGGACGGTGACACCGCGCCGTAGCCTTGCCCGTGATGCAGTGCGACTACTTCGACGCCGGCCGCTGCCGCTCCTGTGCCCTCATGGGCGTGCCGTATGCCGTCCAGCTCGCCGACAAGGACGAGCGCTGCCGGCACGCCCTGGCCGACGTCGCCCCGGACCTCACCTGGCTCGACCCCTTCCCCAGCGCTGAGTCGGCCTTCCGCAACAAGGCCAAGCTCGTCGTCGGTGGTGTCACCGGCGCCGTGACCGTCGGCATCCTCGACGCCGACGCCAACGGCGTGGACCTGCGTGACTGCGGACTGTACGAGCTGCCGCTGCAGCGCCTCATCCCTCGGCTCGCGTCCGTCGTCGACGAGATCGGTCTGGAGCCGTACGACGTGGCCGCCCGCCGTGGCGAGCTCAAGCACCTCATCCTCACCCTCTCCCCCACCGGAGACGTCATGCTCCGGCTCGTCCTGCGATCCCGGCGCCATCTGGCCCTGCTCGAGTCTCGCCTGTCGTCGCTCCTGGCCCGGCTGCCTGAGGTGTCGGTCGTCACGGTGAACCTCCAGCCGGAGCACAAGGCCGTTCTCGAAGGTGACACCGAGATCGTCCTGACCGAGAACGATGACCTCGCGATGCCTGTCGGCGACGTCGTCCTCCACCTGCGTCCCAACAGCTTCTTCCAGACCAACACCACCGTCGCCGCCGGCCTCTACCACCAGGCGCAGGCCTGGACGCGCACTGTGGGCCCCACCACGGTCCTCGACCTCTACTGCGGCGTGGGCGGATTCGCGCTGCACTGCGCACGGGCCGGCGCTTCCCACGTCATCGGTGTCGAGGTCTCGGCCGCGGCCGTGCGCAGTGCCGAGACCAGTGCCTCCCGGTTGCGCACCGAACACCCTGAGCTCGGCCGGCTCGAGTTCCGTGCGGGCGACGCCACGGACGTCCGCGCGCTCGATCGGGACCTGCCGGGATCCGGCCGGACGATGGTCGTCGTCAACCCGCCGCGTCGCGGGATCGGCCCTGACCTGGCCCGCTGGCTCGAGGGCTGCGGCGCCGCGCACGTCACCTACTCGAGCTGCAACGTCGACAGCCTGGCCCGTGACCTGGGCCGCCTGCCGTCCTACCGGGCTCGCGAGGCACGTCTCTTCGACATGTTCCCCCAGACGTCGCACCATGAGGTCATCGTCCTGCTGGAACGTGAATCACCCTCGCAGTACAGCGATTCCGCGAAAGGAGCAGTGCCGACATGACTCACGCACCCGACACTCCCTGGACGGCGCCCGACGTCGAGCGCCCGGGAGGCTCTCTCGTGGCGCCCGAGGCGCAGATGTTGCCCGAGATGCTCGCCTGGCACCGCTCGACGCTGCTCTCCAAGTGCTCCGGACTGACGGGCGAGCAGCTGGCCGAGCGCTCGGTCGCTCCCTCGGCCCTCAGTCTGCTCGGCCTGCTGCGTCACCTGCGCAAGGTGGAGCGGATCTGGTTGCGCCAGCGGGTGGCTCGCGAGGAGGTCGAGTCCCTGCACGGCTTCGGGAGCGGACGGGATCTCGACTTCGAGGACCTCGACCCCGCGGCCGCCCGGGCCGACTACGAGGCGCTGCTCGACGAGTGGGTGCTGGCCGACCGGGCCGTCGCGGGACGCAGCCTGGACGACGTCGTCGAGTCCGGCGGCGACCCCTTCTCGCTGCGCTTCGTCTACCTCCACCTCATCGGTGAGTACGCCCGACACAACGGCCACGCCGACCTCGTGCGCGAGCACGTCGACGGTGCCACCGGTGCCTGACCCGGTGCAATCGTCACCGGACCCCGTCCGGCTTGCGAGGATCCAGCGGCGCTTCAGCGAGTTCGCGACGGAGTATGCCGCTCTCCCGCTCTACTCGACCGTCTGCCGACGCGTCGCCGGCGACGACGAGACCGCGTCGCTGCTGCTCGCGGCCAGGCCCGGTCAGGCTCGGCCGGTGCTCTGGCTCGCCGCCCTGCACCACCTGGTCCTGTCCCGCCCGGATCTGCCTGCGGCACGGTGGTACCCGAGTGTCATCGGGGCGGCGACCGTACCGCCGGGCGACCCCTGGCCTGACGTGCGGCGCACGGTCCTCGACCACGCCGACGAGCTGACCCGGCTCATCGCGACGCACGGGACCCAGACCAACGAGGTGAACCGGGCCGTCTACGTCGCCGTGGGACTCGCTGCTGCGGCGGCCGACTCCGGCGCGGCCCCCCTCGCCGTCGTCGAGCTCGGTGCGAGCGCAGGTCTGCTGCTCGGCGTCGACCACTACGCCGTCGAGCTGTCGTCGCCCACCGGACCAGTGCTCCTGGGCGACGGCGCCTCTCCGGTCCGGTGCTCGGGCGAGGACCGGACCGGCGTCGGGACGCTGCTCATGGCCTCGGGTGCTGCCCTGCCGGCCGTGCGTGGCCGCGTCGGAGTGGACCTCGACCCCGTCGACCTCGCAGCCGTCGACGAGGTGCGCTGGCTCGAGTCCTGCCTGTGGCCGGAGGTGCCGGGCCGCGTGGAGCGCTTCCGTGCCGCTGTCGACCTGCTTCGCGGCGACCCTCCCACGGTGCTTCGGGGCGACATGGTCGACCGTCTGACCGAGGCGGTGGACCTCGCCCGCGCTGATGCCGGCGACGGCGCGCACGTCGTGGTCCTCAGCTCGTGGGCGATGACCTACCTCCCCGCACCGCGTCGTCGTGACCTGGCCGCGGTCCTCGACGGGCTGGCCGGAACCGTCTCGCACCTGTCGTGGCTCACGGCCGAGCCGCCCGGCTGCGTTCCGGGACTCGACGGGCCCGAGGTCCCGGTGGAGGGAGGCACCGTGCTCGGCCTGCAGCGCTGGCGCCACGGACACGCGCTGCCTGCAGCGGTCCTCGGGACCTGCCACCCGCACGGGGCGTGGATCGATGTGTCACTACCGCCGTCAGCGCCGTGACCCAGCAAACGCCCCGCAGGCGACGCATTGCATAATGTCGATTATGGGCGAAGTGTATTGTGCTGCAAGCGAATTCATCACCGCATGCGACGGCCCAGACCTGCGGCGTACGCGTCGAGCGCGCGGAGCACCGTCGGTGCGCGGTAGACGCGGTTGCGTCGGTGCCCGGTCGACTCGAGCAGGATGCCGTCGTCGACGAGCCGCTGCAGGGCGGCTTGTGCCGTGGGGGCCGAGACCCCGAGCTCGCGCACGACGACCCGCGCCGTGACGACGGGCTGGCGGAGCAGCAGGTCGAGCATCGACCAGGCCGCGGAACCGGCTCTGGCCGTGACCCTCGCCGCCCAGTCGGCGCGCACCTGTCGAAGCGTCCCCACGAGCCCCTCGCCGATGTGGGTGCCGTTGCGCGCGGCTTCGGCCACGCACCTCAGGATGGGCTCCACCTCTCCCCCGCGGTAGGCCGTCAGTGCCGCGAAGTAGTCGTCGCGGATGGCGAGCAGCCCGGCGGAGATGGGCACGGTGACCCGACGGATCGCGCCGGTGTGGAGCAGGACCGAGTGGAGCAGTGCCCGACCGGTGCGGCCGTTGCCGTCGGTGAAGGGGTGGATGGTCTCGAACTGGGCGTGCGCGAGTGCGGCGTGGGCGAGCGGCGGCAGGTCGTCGCGGTCCATGAAGGTCACGAGGTCGGCCATCAGTGCCGGCACGTCGGAGGCCACGGGCGGTACGTACTGCGCCTCCCCCGGGTGGAGGGGGGACCCACCCACCCAGACCTGCTGCTCGCGCCAGCGGCCGGCCGGGTGCAGCGACTGCTGCGCCATGAGAGCCCGGTGCATCGCGAGCACGGCGTCCTCGTCGAGGCGCCCGGCGAGGTCGAGCGCGGCCTGCATGGTGCGCACGTTGCCGAGGATGACGGCGGCGTTGGCGCGGTTGCCCTCGCCGATCTCGGCCTCGGCGAGGGCCCGTGCGGACGAGGTGAGGTTCTCGATCTGCGAGCTCGCGGCACTCTCGGACCTCAGCAGCACCGAGGCGAACGGGGCGATCTCCCCGGCTCCCCCCGCGTCGAAGGTGGCGAGCATCCGGGTGGCCTCGTCGAGGTCGGCGGCGAGGTCTCCGGGTAGGACGAGCTCGGCACCGGCGATGTGGGGCACGACGGCTGCCTCGAAGGTGGCGGGCGTGGAGCGCTGGGCGCGTCGGGAGAGGTCGAGCAGGCCCTCGACGGGCTGCCAGGGGACCGTCGTCGAGCCGAGCACGGGCCACGTGGTTTCCATGTCGATGACACCTCCTTGGTTAAGGTTAACGCACAACCTTTACCAAGAGGGCTCCGCTGTCAGGCGTGCACGACGTCCACCGGGGCCTCGACGATCCACCACGCGGCATACGGACTCAACGACGCCAGCCCGTCCGCCCCACCGAAGACGGGATAGCCGCCGAGCGCGTCGAAGGGATGCACGATGCCGACGTCGGCGAAGTGGCGGACCTCGACCGTCTGCCACGACGTCGTGACGTTGTACACGCAGACCATCGAGCCGCTCGGGTGCGTGCGGACGACCGCCAGCACCCCGTCGTCGGTCTGGAGGATCACCCTCGTCTGCGCGGAGGCGTGCAGCTGCGGCAGACCCGCGCGCACGCCCGCAAGGTGGCGCAGTCCCTGGAAGACCTTCCCGGAGACGGTGTCGAGGTCGCCGCGCCGGGCCGCGACGGCCCAGTCCAGACGCTCCCGGTGCGCCCACCGGTTGTCGTCCTCGTGACCGGGCTCGCGCGCCCAGTCCGGGTCGTTGGGCAGGCCGAGCTCGTCGCCACTCCACACGACGGGGATGCCTCCCCAGCCGGCGACGACCGCGTGGGCCAGGAAGAGGCGCGCCAGTCCCTGACCGATCCCGTCCTCGTCGGCGCGTGCCTCCGCGTCGGCCAGCCCCGTCAGCGATGCTGCCGTGCCGCTGATCCGCTTGTCGCCGGTCGCCGGGTTGTGCTGGAAGACGAGACCGTGCGCCCACGACCCCGGGTGGTCGCCGGAGTACCAGTTCGACAGGAACCGGCGGTGCGCATAGCCGTCGAGACCTGCTGAGGCCGCGTCCCCGTCGTCGATGGCCCACCCGATGTCGTCGTGGCACCGGACGTAGCAGATCCACGTGCCGCTCGGCGGGGTCGTCGGGAGCGCCGAGAGCGCCTGCTTGGTGAGTCCGCTGCTGCCCGTCGCGAGCATCGACCAGACCTGCACCATGAGGCTGTTGTGGTACGCGAGATCGCTGACCCGGCCGGCGTGCTCGCCCTGCCCGAGGTACTGCACGAGGTCACGCGGACCGACGATCGCCTCGGCCTTGAACGCGAGCGCCGGGCACGCGATGCGCGCCACCGTGCGCAGTGCCCGCGTGACGGCGTGGACCTCCGGCTGGTTCTGGCAGCTCGTGCCGAGCCGCTTCCACGTGAAGGCGATGGCGTCGAGCCGAAGCACCTCGACACCGAGGTTGGCCAGGTACAGGACGATGTCGGCGTACTCGACGAGGACGTCGGGGTTGGCCCAGTTGACGTCCCACTGCCATTCGTTGAAGGTCGTCCACGCCCAGCCACCGAGCTCCTCGTCCCACGTGAAGTTGCCCGGCGCGAAGTCCGGGAACACCTCGGGCAGCGTGCGCTCGTAGGCGTCTGGCATGACGCGGTCGGGGTAGACGTGGAAGTAGTCCCGGTAGTGCGACTCCCCCGCCCGGGCGCGTCGGGCCCACTCGTGCTCGCGCGCCACGTGGTTGAGCACGAGGTCGAGCACGAGCGAGATGCCCTGCCCCCGAAGGTGGCTCGCGAGTCGGCGCAGGTCGTCGACGTCCCCGAGGTCCGAGCGGACCGTGCGGTAGTCCTGGACAGCGTAGCCGCCGTCGTTGTCCCCCTCTCGGGGCCGGAGCAACGGCATGAGGTGCAGGTAGCTGACACCGAGGTCGCGGAGGTAGCCCACTCGTTCCTGCAGTCCGTCGAGGTTGCCGGCGAACCGGTCGGTGTAGCAGGCGTAGCCGAACATGTCGGGCTGCTGGAGCCAGTCCGGCCGGAGCAGCCGGCGCTGGTCGAGGCGTCGCAGCTCGGGCGAGCGCTGCCGGTAGCCGGCGACGGCGCTCTCGACGAGGCGCAGGGCGAGCGCCGAGACGTCGTGCTCGGGGTAGAGGACCATGAGTGCGGCGACGAGGTCGTCGGACCACCGCTCGAGCCTCAGCTCGATCGTCTCGCGGTCGTGGTCGTCGAGGCCCGCGAGCAGCGAGGTCACCGAATCCGTCGTCGGTCGGACGTCGTGCGCAGCGTCGCTCATGGCCCGATTGAACAGCACCCGGCGCCCGCGCGACAGGGGCACGCTGGCGTCAGCGCCGACACCTCACTCGAACGGGCTGGGGTCCCCTGCCCCGACGCGGGTCACGACGGGGAAGCCGTCGGAGTAGTCGACGACCGTCGTCGGCTCCAGGCCGCACTCCCCCGAGTCGATGACGGCGTCGATGACGTGGTCGAGGCGGTCCTTGATCTCCCAGCCCTCGGTCATCGGCTCGTCGTCGTCGGGCATGAGCAGCGTGCTGGAGAGGATCGGCTCACCCATCTCCCGGAGCAGCTCGCGGACGACGGGGTGTTCCGGGATGCGCACACCCACGGTCTTCTTCTTCGCGTGGAGCAGGCGCCGCGGCACCTCCTTCGTCGCGGGCAGGATGAAGGTGTACGGCCCGGGGGTCACCGCCTTGATGGCACGGAACACCGAGTTGTCGAGGTGGACGAACTGGCCGAGCTGGGCGAAGTCCGAGCACACGAGCGTGAAGTGGTGCTTCTCGTCGAGGTGCCGGATCCGCAGGATGCGCTCCTTGCCCTCGGGGTTGTCGAGGGAGCAGCCGAGCGCGAAGCACGAGTCGGTGGGGTAGGCGATGAGCCCACCGGACCGCAGGATGTCGACCGCCTGCCCGATCGCCCGCGGCTGAGGGTCCACCGGGTGCACGTCGAAGTACTTCGCCATGGGGCCACCCTGCCATGCTGGGCCCATGACCGAGCAGACGGGTGAGGGCCGGATCGTGGCCGGCGACGGCGCGCACGACGGGATCGAGGTGTCGGACAACCCCGACCGCGGGCGCTTCGAGCTGCGCGACGGGGACCGCGTCATCGGGGTGGCGAGCTACGCCGTCGTCCCGGGTGCCACACCCGACGGGCCCGCCCGCGTCGTCTTCTTCCACACGGAGGTCAGTCCCGCGTACGAAGGCCGCGGGCTCGCCGGGCGCCTCGCCGCATACGCCCTCGACGCCACGCTCGCCTCGGGCCGCTCCATCGTCGCGCTGTGCCCGTACATCAAGGTCTACCTCCGCCGGCACCCGGAGCCGTATGCCGCCCACGTGCTCGCGCCGACTCGGGAGGACGTCGCCGCGGCCGAGCGAGCGGCGGCCGCAGCGGGGTGACGTCTCGGTGACGCGCCCGCACGTCGTCGTCGTGGGTGGTGGCATCGTCGGCTCGGCGGTGGCCCGCAGGTTGAGCCTCGCGACGCCGCGCCCGGAGGTGACCGTCGTCGAGAAGGAGGCCTCGCCCGGCCGGCACCAGACGGGACGCAACAGCGGTGTCGTCCATGCCGGCCTCTACTACGAACCCGGCTCGGCCAGGGCCACGCTCTCGCGCGAGGGCGTCCGGCGCCTGCGCCGGTACTGCACCGAGCGGGCGCTGCCCTACGACGAGGTGGGCAAGCTCGTCGTCGCGCTCGACGAGGCGCAGGAGGAGCGACTACGCGCCCTCGAGGTCCGTGCCCGGGCCAACGGCGTGCCGGGGCTGCGCTGGCTCGGGCCTGAGGGGCTGCGCGAGGTGGAGCCGCACGCCGTGGGCCGCGCCGCCCTGCACTCCCCCACGACGGCCATCACCGACTTCGCCGTTGTCGCCGCGGCCCTGCTCGCGGACGCGGCGTCCGCCGGGACCGAGGTCGTCACGGGCTTCGAGGTCTCGGGACTCGACCACCGCGGCAGTCGCGTCGAGGTGCGTGCTGCAGACGGGCGGCGCCTTTTCGCCGACCGCGTGGTCCTCGCGGGCGGGCTGCACGCCGACCGGCTCGCCAGACTGGCCGGAGACGGTCCCGACCCGGCGATCGTGCCGTTCCGCGGCGAGTACCACCGGCTCGCGCCGTCGGCCGAGCACCTCGTGCGGGGGCTTCTCTACCCGGTACCCGACCCCCGCTACCCGTTCCTCGGGGTCCATCTGACGAGGCGCGTCGACGGCGGCGTGCTGCTCGGTCCGAACGCCGTCCTCGCCACCGCCCGCGAGGGCTACCGACGACGGGACGTCGACCTGGGCGTCGTCCGAGAGCTCGTCTCCTCCCGCGGGTTCCTGCGGTTCGCCCGTGCCAACCTGCGGACGGGCGTGCACGAGGTCCTGGGGTCGTTGAGCCGCCACGCCTTCGTCGAGCGGGTGCGGTCCTACGTCCCCGAGATCAGGCACGCAGATGTGCTGCCGGCCGCTGCCGGGGTCCGGGCGCAGGCGATGGACCGGGACGGTGCGCTCGTCGAGGACTTCCGGTTCAGTCGCGTCGGCCCCGTCCTGTGCATCCGCAACGCGCCGTCGCCGGCAGCGACCGCATCGCTCGCCATCGCGGACCTCGTCGTCGACCGGCTCGACCTCGGATGAAGGGCCGCCGTCCCCGCTCGGCGGTCGTCGGTCACTGCTTGCCGAAGTAGGTGCTCGCCTCCATGGCGTCGACGACGGAGTCGCCTCCGTGGGCGTCCTTGGACCAGCCGATGACGTCGAGGCCCGCATCGATGCCGACGACAGCCGGCGCGAACGTGCCGGCGAGCCCGGCCCACCTCGAGACCCTGATCTCGGGGCCGTGGGTGGGGTCGACCGCGATCTGCGTGCCCAAGGCGTTGGGCAGCGGGTCGTCGCCGACGAAGGGCACGTGGTCGACGAAGGAGCCGAGGGGGTTCTGGAGCGTCGTGAGCATCTCTCCGCGCACGTGGTAGTTGCGGATCTGTCCCGGGGAGTAGCCTGCGTCGCCCTGTCCGAGCGCGCCCGCCGCCAGGACGGTGTTGGGGTGAACGCCCGCGGCGTTGAAGGTCACGGCCGGGATGTCGGTCGCGACCGAGGCGGTGCTCGCGAGCCCACCACCGAGCGAGTGTCCGGTGATCACCATGTTCTCGTGGCCCACGGCACCCGAGAGGCTCTGGGCGAGGGCGATCGCCTGCAGGTGCTGCCCGCTCAGCGCGCCGACGCCCTGCTGGAGGTTCGTACCCCAGTCCGTGAGCGAGGACGTCCCCGCGAAGGCGAGGACGTACTGACCGGCGTCGTTGCGGTAGACCGCCGCGTCGAAGCCGTCCCCTCGGTGCAGGCCGGCGGGGTCGATGCCGAGGTCCGCCAGGGCTTCGCCGTCGAGCGGGGTCCAGCCGTCGACCTCGCTGGGGTGGTAGACGTTGTCGGCCACGTGGGCGAGCTCGAGGTCGATGTCCTGCGGGGACGTCCCGCGCACCTGCTCGCCGAGCGGCATCGGCTCGGGGACGGCCTCGCCGCCCAGTGCTCCCGACCCACCGAGCCCCGGGAAGAGCCCTGGTAGTCCCGGGAGGGCCACCAGCGACACACCGTCGCTGCTCGTGCTGCGCTGGGCCCGGGCGTTGTCGGTGAGGCGGCGCGACATCGTCTCCAGGGTCGATCCGAGGGCCACGAGGGCGGCCGAGGTCGACCGCCAGCTCTCCTGTGCCGACTGGGCGTCGTCGCCACCCCACGAGCGGCCGATGGCCGCGAGCGCGCGGGTTCCCGCCGCCCGGATGCCGTCCACCTCGCCGGCGCACGCGGTCAGCTCGCGTGCGGCGCGCTCGAGGGCTTCGGGGTCTGCACCCTTGCGGTAGAGCACGTGGGCCTCCTGTCGACGGTGTGGCCCACGGTAGGTGGGCCCCTGCCGACGGTCCATGGGGAGCACTCCCCCGCGTGTCGCGACCCGGACGTGCGACAGGACCCGGTCGGACCCGAGGTCCGACCGGGTCCGACCGGGTCCGACCGGGTCCTGGCTGGTCAGGCCCGGAGGTCGGTGAGCATCGACTCGAAGGGTGTGACCTGCTCGAACGGGTCGACCCGGTCACGTCGCGGCGAACCGTTGACGAGGCCCGCGAAGGCCGCGCCCGCGCGATCGATGCGCTCCCCCAGTCGACCTGCGTCGACGCTGCCCCAGTCCTCGCTGGCGGCGAAGACGGCCACCGGCGCGACGAGCGCGCCCAGGTGGGCGAAGAGCGGGCGGAGCGCGTGGTCGATCGCGAGCGAGTGACGGGCCGTGCCGCCGGTCGCGCCGAGCAGGACCGGGGTGTCGCGCAGGGCGTCCTTGGGCAGCACGTCGACGAGCATCTTGAACAGCCCGCTGTACGACGCGGCATACACCGGGGTGGCGACGATGACGGCGTCCGCCTCGGTGATCGCGTCGAGACGCACCTGCAGGTCGGGCGACGCGAAGCCGGTGAGGACGTTGTTCGTCAGGTCGTGGGCGACGTCGCGGACGTCGACGACCTCGACGACGACCTCGTGGGGCGCCAGCGCCCGGACCGTGGCCTCGGTGAGGCGGTCGGCGAGCAGGCGCGTCGACGACGGCTGCGTGATGCCGGCGGTGATGACCGCGATGTGGAAGGGGGTCACTTCGTCACCTCCAGGGTGGCTGCGGTGGTGGGCTCGGGCGAGGCACCGGTCACGTCGTCGACGGCGTGGACCGTGGCGTCGTGGGCGCCGCCCGCGACGGCGAGCCGGCTCGCGTGGGTCGGAGCGTCGGGGACGTGGGCGGGCTTGAGGGCGGCGAACTCCTTGCGGAGGACGGGGACGACCTCCTCGCCGAGGATGTCGAGCTGCTCGAGGACGGTCTTGAGGGGCAGGCCCGCGTGGTCGAGCAGCCACAGCTGACGCTGGTAGTCGCCGGCGTACTCGCGGAAGCCGAGCGTCCTCTCGATGACCTCCTGGGGGCTGCCGACGGTGAGCGGGGTCTGGCTCGTGAACTCCTCGAGCGAGGGGCCGTGGCCGTAGACGGGTGCGTTGTCGAAGTACGGACGGAACTCTCGCACCGCGTCCTGGCTGTTCTTGCGCATGAAGACCTGCCCGCCGAGCCCGACGATCGCCTGGTCGGCGCTGCCGTGGCCGTAGTGCTCGAAGCGGCGGCGGTAGAGCTGGACCATCTGCTTCGTGTGGCTGGCCGGCCAGAAGATGTGGTTGGAGAAGAAGCCGTCGCCGTAGTAGGCCGCCTGCTCGGCGATCTCGGGGCTGCGGATCGAGCCGTGCCAGACGAAGGGCGGTATGCCGTCGAGCGGGCGCGGCGTCGACGTGAAGCCCTGGAGCGGGGTGCGGTACTTGCCCTGCCAGTCGACGACGTCCTCGCGCCACAGCCGGTGGAGCAGCGCGTAGTTCTCGATCGCGAGCGGGATGCCGTCTCGGATGTCCTTGCCGAACCACGGGTAGACCGGGCCGGTGTTGCCGCGGCCCATCATGAGGTCCATGCGCCCGTTGCTCAGGTGCTGCAGCGTGGCGTAGTCCTCCGCGATCCGCACGGGGTCGGTCGTCGTGATGAGGGTCGTCGACGTCGACAGGATGATCCGCTCCGTCTGAGCGGCGATGTAGGCGAGCGTCGTCGTCGGGGCCGACGGGATGAACGGCGGGTTGTGGTGCTGTCCGGTCGCGAAGACGTCGAGGCCGACCTCCTCCGCCTTCTTGGCGATGGCGACGGTGGCCTCGATCCGCTCGTGCTCGGTCGGCGTACGGCCCGTCGTGGGGTCGGTGGTCACGTCGCCGACGGTGAAGATCCCGAACTGCATGTGTCCCAGCTCCTTTTGATTGACGATTCAATCATACCGAACGTCGGTGGGGGCTCCCCCATTCCCGACCACGCCCACCCCCCGCCCGGGACCGGCCAACTCACCGTGGAGGTCGCAAACCACCGGGGTCCGACCGCGGCGAGTTGTGACCTTCTCGGTGTGTTGCGGGGGCACGTGGGATCCTGTCGCGGTGAGCGCTGAGATCTCCCCCAAGGACCGCTTCATCACGGTCTACGGACGCAACCCGGTCCACGAGGTGCTCCTCGACGGTGACCTCCACGTCGACAAGGTCGTCATCGCCGACGGTGCCCGGGGCAGCGGCCTGCGCGAGATCCAGCAGGCGGCTCGCCGCCGAGGTGTCGACGTGCAGTACGCGAGCGCCGAGCGGGTCAAGAAGCTCGCGGGCAACGGACGGCAGGACCAGGGTGTCTTCGCCGACGTCGTCGCGCCGCGGATGCGCCCCCTCGAGGCGGCGCTCGCCGAGGACGCCGGCTCGCTGCGCGCCGTGCTCGTGCTCGACGGTGTGACGACACCGGCCAACGTCGGCATGATCCTGCGCTCGGCCACGGCGGCCGGCGTCGACGGCATCGTCGTCCCGCGCAAGGGGGTCGCCTCGCTCGACCCGCTCGTCGTCAAGGCCTCGGCCGGCGTCGCGTTCCGGGCGCCCATCCTCAAGGCGTTCACCGCCGCCGACGCGGTGGACGACCTCAAGCGGGCCGGTTTCCACGTCGTCGGGCTCGATGCCGACGGCGACGACGACCTCTTCGCAGCCCACCTGCCCGAGCCCGTCGCCTTCGTGCTCGGCAGCGAGACGGCGGGACTGACTCCCG
Organism: Terracoccus sp. 273MFTsu3.1; assembly: GCF_000383675.1. Taxonomy (GTDB): domain Bacteria; phylum Actinomycetota; class Actinomycetes; order Actinomycetales; family Dermatophilaceae; genus Terrabacter. The sequence goes on from NZ_KB911823.1 coordinate 359,467, forward strand.
AGGTGGCCGACCTCGTCGACACGTGGGTGTCGATCCCGATGGCCGCGGGTGTCGAGTCGCTCAACGTCTCGGCCGCCGCCGCGGTCGTCTGCTTCGAGCTCGTCCGCCGCGCGCGGCTCTGAGCCGCCGCACGGACCCGACGGACTGCCACGAGGTGTGCCGTCCGGCACGGTTCGCGCCCGACCGCACCGTCCGCCGTGGTCGGTGGCGGTCCGTCGGCGCGTCGGCCCGGCGTCTGCCCGCTCGTCATCGGCGTGCGTCAGTCGCCCCACTTCTCGGCGAGGGCCCGGACGACGGTGATGTTGCGCGCCGTGCCCACCGCGCCCGTCAGCTTCTCGATGCGGGCGTTGGACAGCTTGGCCGCCTGCACGCCGTCGGAGAGGAAGAGCACGATGTCGTTGCCGACGACGCGGGCGCCCTCGGTGGCGACGTCCCACTCGTGCAGCGCGGCGACGCCCTCGGGGTCCAGGTCGCCGGTCATGAACGTCACGTAGCGCTTCGCGTCCGCGGCGATGGGTGACTCGAGGGCGTCGGCCTCGTCGGCCAGCGTCCGCAGCTGCGCCGGCGTGCGCACGACGACCGGCACGTCGAAACCGAACTCGGCGCTGATGGCCCGGCGCAGGTCGGCCTCGACCTTGGCCGCGCTGCGCGTGGACGAGCGGACCTTGAGGTTGCCGCTCTGGATGTGCGTCTCGACGTCCTCGTAGCCCTCCGCCTCGAGCAGCGTGCGCAGCGACGCCATGCGCACCTGCCGCTTGCCGACGTTGACGGCGCGGAGGAACCCGATCCAGACCGGCACGTCAGGCCCCGACCACGCCGAGCGAGCAGGTGCCGCGGCCGACGGTCTCGACGCGCCCTCCCACGTGGACCGCTCCGTCGGCGTCGATGTCGAGCAGCAGGCGCGAGGGGCGTCCCACGGCCGTGCCCTGGCTGACGACCACCGAGACGTCGCGGGCGCCCTGGGAGACGAGCCAGCCGCCGAGGTTGGCGCACGCCGACCCGGTCGCCGGGTCCTCGAGGACCGCCTGGCCCTGGGTGTAGAAGAGCCTGGCCTCGATGCTCTTGGGCCCGGTCCAGGCCCACACGTACACGTGCGGTGCCCGTGGCGGGGACGTCATGTGCGCGGCCATGAGGTGCGCGTCGGGGTCGCAGGCCCGCACGGCGTCGACGGAGTCGAGGCGCACGAGCAGCTGCTCGACGCCGGCGTCGACCCAGGACGCGTCGGAGCGCACGACGAGCATGCGGTCGATGCCGAGGGCCTCGGCCAGCTCGGCGCCGCTCGACGTCACCTCGCGCACCGTCGCCGGCCGAGCCGCGAGACGCCAGCCACCGTCGACCCGCCCGACGGGGATGCGTCCGGCCGGCATGCTGAGGTGCACGCGGTCGAGGCCTCCACCGAGCGTCGCGACGACCTCCGCGGTGCCGAGGGTCGGGTGCCCGGCGAAAGGCATCTCGTGGCCCGGGGTGAAGATGCGCACGGCTGCGTCACCCGTCGTGGCGCCCTCGCCGAGCGACGTCACGAAGGTCGACTCACTGAGGTTGAACTGTCGCGCCCACGCGAGCATCTCGTCGTCGGAGAGTCCACCCGCCTCGGGGAAGACGCACAGCGGGTTGCCCGAGAAGGGCTCTCCCTCGATGGAGAAGACGTTGAGCAGGTGGAAGGGCAGGTCCATGCACCCGAGTGTGCCCGAGCGCCGGCCCGGACGGCAGGGTCGAGGGGCCTGCCACGCCGATACTGTGGCGGCATGGCCTCCCCCGACGGTGTCGTCCCCGGCAACATCTACCTCTTCCGGCACGGCGAGACCGAGTGGTCGCTGAGCGGGCAGCACACCGGCACGACCGACCTCCCGCTCCTGCCCGAGGGCGAGGCCGCGGCCCGCGAGCTCGCCGACGTGCTGCGCAAGCACCGCTTCGAGCGCGTCCTCGTCTCCCCCCTCCAGCGCGCCAAGCGCACGGCCGAGCTCGCCGGGCTCGGGGACTTCGAGGTCGAGCCGCTGCTGCGGGAGTGGGACTACGGCGCCTACGAGGGCATCACGACGACGCAGATCAGCGCCGAGATCGGCCACCCGTGGGAGGTGTTCGTCGACGGCGTGCAGCCAGGCGTCACCCCCGGTGAGACGGTCGAGCAGGTGTCGGCGCGGGCCCAGCAGGTCATCGACAAGGTGTGGCCGGACCTCGAGCACGGCGACGTCGCGCTCTTCGGCCACGGCCACGCGCTGCGCGTCCTCACCGCGACCTACCTCGGGCTCGACCCACGGTTCGGCCAGCAGCTCATCCTCGACGCTGGCTCGATGAGCGTGCTGACGCACCACCGGTCCACCCGGTGCCTCGGGATGTACAACCTCTCCCCGTGGCGCCTGCTGACCGACTGAGCCCCGTACGAGGAGGGCGTATGCCGTGACCGGCGGCACGCGGCATACGCGGGTTGCGCCGTGGCACAGGGGGACCCGCAGCAGCCGGTCAGTCCCGGGGAAGCTCCCACGTGTGCACGGGCTCGTTGGCCATCATGCCCTCGATGTAGTGACGCAGCATCTCGCGCAGGGCCTTGTCACGCGTCAGGCCGCGCGCCTCGAGTCGGGCCACGCACTCGGTCTGCCACGAGGCCCCGTTGACGCCCAGGAGGCAGCGCTGCTCGATGATCGTGAGGAAGCGGTCGCGCACGGCGGCCGACACGCCCCACCGCTCGAGGCCCTCGTGGGCCATCGGGAGCAGTCGGCGCAGGACGAGCTCGGTGGAGGGCACGTCGCCGAGGCCGGGCCAGTAGGTGCGGGCGTCGATGCCGAGGCGGGCGCCCTCCTCGAAGTTCGACTCGGCGGCGGAGAAGCTCATCCGGGTCCACACCGGACGGTCCTCCTCGGCGAGCACGCGCATCGTGCCGTAGTAGAACGCGGCGTTGGCCATGACGTCGGCGATGCTCGGACCCGCCGGCAGGACGCGGTTCTCGACGCGCAGGTGCGGGCGGCCGCCGACGATGTCGTAGATGGGGCGGTTCCAGCGGTAGACGGTCCCGTTGTGCAGGCGCAGCTCCTTGAGCTCAGGCACCTCGCCCCGCTCGAAGACCTCCTCGGGCTCCTCGTCGTAGAGCTCGGGCAACAGGGCCGGGAAGTAGCGGACGTTCTCCTCGAAGAGGTCGAAGATCGAGGTGATCCACCGCTCGCCGAACCAGACGCGGGGGCGCACGCCCTGGTTCTTCAGCTCGACCGACCGGGTGTCGGTGGCTTGGGTGAAGAGCGGGATGCGCGTCTCGGCCCACAGCTGCTGGCCGAGGAAGAAGGGCGAGTTGGCGCCGAGGGCGAGCTGGGGTCCGGCGAGGACCTGGGCGGCGTTCCAGTGGTCGGCGAAGCGCTCCGGCTGGACCTGAAGGTGCAGCTGGATCGACGTGCACGCCGACTCGGGTGCGAGGCTGTCGGAGTAGCGGGCGATCCGCTCGCCCGTCGGGCCCTCGAGCTCGAGCCAGACGTCCTCACCGCGGGCGTCGAGGACGGCGTTGTTGAGGGCGGCGTAGCGGATGTTCTCGCTGATCCAGTCGCCCTCGAAGTGCTCGGGCATGACCGTCGGCAGGATGCCGATGGCGACGATGCCCGCGTGGGCCTCGGCGGCCTTGGCGGAGGCGCGGTTGAGGGACTCGCGCAGCAGCTGCTCGAGCTCGATGGCCGAGTCGCCCGGCAGCGGGCGCGGGTGGACGTTGAGCTCGATGTTGTAGCGCGCGAGCTCGGTCTGGTAGTCCTCGTCGGCGATCTGCTCGAGCACCGTCTTGTTGTCGAGCTTGGGACCGAGGTCCTCGTTGACGAGGTTGAGCTCGATCTCGAGACCCGTCATGGGCCGGTCGAACTCGAACTCGCTCTTGCCGAGCATGCGTTCGAACACGTCGAGGTCGCGGCGCACCTTCTCCCGGTACTGCTGCCGCTGCTCGCGTGTGTACCTGGCCTGCTCGACGTCGGCTCCCACGTGCCGAGACAACCACACTCACGGTCTCGACGCGAGAGGCGCGCACGGACTGGTCACCACCGGACCGGTGCCCGGCCGGGTGGTGACCAGTCGTCGTGCGGGGCCGCTCAGCCCTCGAAGGCCTCCGGCGGCGGGCACGAGCAGACGAGGTTGCGGTCGCCGTAGGCGCCGTCGATGCGGCTGACCGGCGGCCAGTACTTGTCGGCGGCGTCGATGCCGACGGGGAAGGCGGCCTCGGTGCGCTCGTAGGGGTGGTCCCACTCCCCCGCGATGTTGAGGGCCGTGTGCGGCGCGTGGCGCAGCATGCTGTCGCCGACGGCGACCTCCCCGGCTCGGATCGCCTCGATCTCACCGCGGATCGCGATCATCGCGTCGCAGAAGCGGTCGAGCTCGTAGAGGTTCTCCGACTCGGTGGGCTCGACCATGAGCGTGCCCGCGACCGGGAAGCTCATCGTCGGCGCGTGGAAGCCGTAGTCGACGAGGCGCTTGGCGATGTCGTCGACCGTGACGCCGGTCTCGGCGGTGATGTGGCGCACGTCGAGGATGCACTCGTGCGCGACGAGGCCGTCGTGGCCGGAGTAGAGCACCGGGTAGTGCTCGCGCAGCCGGGCGGCGATGTAGTTGGCGCCGAGGACCGCCATCTGGGTGGCGTGCCGCAGACCCTCGCCGCCCATGAGCCGGACGTAGGCCCACGAGATCGGCAGGATGCTCGCCGAGCCGTAGGGGGCCGCGGAGACGGGACCGACCCCGGACTCGGGACCGGCCTCGGCCGCGAGGGGGTGGTTGGGCAGGTGCGGGGCCAGGTGCGCACGCACCGCCACCGGGCCGACACCGGGACCGCCGCCCCCGTGCGGGATGCAGAAGGTCTTGTGCAGGTTGAGGTGGCTGACGTCGGCGCCGAACGTGCCGGGCTGGGCGAGGCCCACGAGGGCGTTGAGGTTGGCGCCGTCGACGTAGACCTGGCCGCCGGCCTCGTGGACGAGCTCGCACAGCTCGGTGATCGTGTCCTCGTAGACGCCGTGCGTCGACGGGTAGGTCACCATGATCGCGGCGAGGTCGTCGCGGTGCGCCTCGACCTTGGCGCGGAGGTCGTCCATGTCGACGGTGCCGCCGGCCGCGGTCTTGACGACGACGACCTTGAGGCCCGCCATGACGGCCGAGGCAGCGTTGGTGCCGTGGGCGCTGGCCGGGATGAGGCAGACGCGGCGGTGTCCCTCACCCCTGGCCTGGTGGTAGGCGTGGATCGCGAGCAGCCCGGCGAACTCGCCCTGCGAGCCGGCGTTGGGCTGGAGCGACACCGCGTCGTAGCCGGTGATCTCACACAGCCATGACGACAGGTCGTCGATGAGGGCGCGGATGCCCACGGTCTGCTCAGCCGGGGCGAAGGGGTGCAGGTTGGCGAACTCCGGCCAGGTCACCGCCTCCATCTCGGTGGTGGCGTTGAGCTTCATCGTGCACGATCCGAGCGGGATCATGCCCCGGTCGAGGGCGAAGTCGCGGTCCGACAGACGGCGCAGGTAGCGCAGCATCGCCGTCTCGGAGTGGTGCGCGTGGAAGACGGGGTGGGTCAGGAACTCCGACGTTCGCGCCAGCGCCTGGGGTATGCCGAGCGCCCCGGTCGCGCTCACGCCGGCGGTGACGTCGTCCGACGGCGTCACCCCGAAGGCGTCGAGGACCGCGAGCACCGTTGCGGGCGTGGACGTCTCGTCGAGGCTCAGCGACACGCGGTCGGCGTCGACGCGCCAGACGTTGATGCCCCGGTCGGCGAAGGCCGTCGTGACCTCGTCGGCTCGACCGGGCAGCACGACCGTCAGCGTGTCGAAGAAGGCCGTCGTCTCGACGTCGAGGCCGCCGTCGACGAGGGCGCCACGGAGCGCGGCCGTGAGACCGCCGACGCGCCGCGCGATGGCCACGAGGCCCGCGGGACCGTGCCACACGGCATACATGCTCGCCATGACGGCGAGGAGCACCTGCGCGGTGCAGATGTTGGACGTCGCCTTCTCGCGACGGATGTGCTGCTCACGCGTCTGCAGGGCGAGGCGGTAGGCCTGGTGCCCCTCGGCATCGACGGAGACGCCCACGAGCCGGCCGGGGATCTGGCGCTCGAGACCCCGGTGGACGGCCATGTAGCCGGCGTGCGGGCCGCCGAAGCCCATCGGGACGCCGAAGCGCTGGGCACTGCCGACGGCGATGTCGGCGCCCCACTCCCCCGGCGCGCTGGCCAGGGTCAGGGCGAGCAGGTCGGCGCAGGCGGTGACGAGGCCCTTGGCCTCGTGGACGGCGGAGGTCAGTGGTGCCCAGTCGACGAGCTCACCCGTGGCGTCGGGGTACTGCACCATCGCCCCCACGACGGCGCGTCCTCCCGCTGCTGCGGAGAGGGAGTCGCCGTCGGTGACGGCTCGGAGGTCGGCCACGGCCAGAGGCAGCCCGAGCGCCTCGGCGCGGGTGCGCATCACGGCGATGGTCTGCGGGAAGACCCGCTCGTCGACGAGCACGACGGCGTCGGCTGGCGCCTTGCTGGCACGACGCATGAGCGACATCGCCTCGGCGGCGGCGGTCGACTCGTCGAGGAGGGAGGACCCCGCCACGTCGAGTCCGGTCAGGTCGGTGACGACCGTCTGGAAGTTGAGCAGCGCCTCGAGCCGGCCCTGGGAGATCTCGGGCTGGTACGGCGTGTAGGCGGTGTACCAGGCGGGGTTCTCGAGCACGTTGCGGCGCACGACCGGCGGGGTCACGGTGCCGTAGTAGCCGAGGCCGATGAGCGAGGTGAGGACCGTGTTGCGAGAGGCGAACCCGCGCAGCTCCTCGATAACGGCGCTCTCGCTGGCGGCCGCCTCTATGCGCAGGGGCGACTCGGACCGGATGGCACCGGGGATGGCGCGATCGCACATCGCGTCGAGGCTCGGCTGGCCGACGACCTCGAGCATGTGACGCACGTCGTCGCCGGCGGGGCCGACGTGACGGCTGACGAAGTCGGCCATCACCGTCTCGGTGGACGTTCCGGTGGTGACGGGCACGAGCTGGTCGATCGACATGCGGGCTCCTGACGGGTTCGAGCGGACGACACACGCTCCCCGTCTGTCGAGCACCGTGGGAGTGCCTCCAGAGTTGCCTCGCCCGCGTGGTCCTGGCGCCTGAGAGGTTCCGGGGATGTTGCCCCTTCGGCGCCTCGCAGGTGCTGGGCACCCCGAGGACTCTCCCACGCAGGGTCGATCGGCACCTCCAAATCTACCAGCAGGTCGCCGATGCCCCGGCACGGACAAGGCCCGGCCGGAGTGTCCGGTCGGGCCGTGTCGAACGTCGTCGGAGCGGTGCTCGGGTCAGGCCAGTCGCCGGGCCTGGCGGCGCGCGTTGAGCTCGTCGTCGGGGTGGTCGGCCGGTGCATCGTCGTCGGCCCGCTCGCTCGGCAGCAGGGCGAGCTCGCCCTCGACCTCGCGCCACACCCGACCGACGGCGATGCCGAAGACCCCCTGGCCGCCCTGGACGAGGTCGATGACCTCGTCGGCGGACGTGCACTCGTAGACCGAGGCACCGTCGCTCATCAGGGTGATCTGGGCGAGGTCCTCGACGCCGCGCTCGCGGAGGTAGCTGATGGCGACGCGGATCTGCTGGAGCGACACACCGGTGTCGAGCAGGCGCTTGACGACCTTGAGCACGAGGATGTCGCGGAAGCCGTAGAGGCGCTGGGTGCCGGAGCCGGTGGCGCTGCGGACCGACGGCTCGACGAGACCCGTGCGGGCCCAGTAGTCGAGCTGTCGGTAGGTGATGCCGGCGGCCTTGCAGGCGGTCGGACCGCGGTAGCCGGTGTCCTCGGACAGCTCGGGCAGGTCGTCGGTGAACAGCAGGCCCTGGGACCCGGCGGGCATGACCCGACCGGCGTCGTGCGCGTCCTCGATGGCGGCCATGCCGTCCTCCTCCTGCTCAGGCTGCGGGCCGCGGTGGTGCGTGCGCGCAGACGACATCCGGATAACTACAGTCACGTCGTTCTCCTGACGGTAGGCCGCGACCCCCGTTCGGTCAATCACCACGGGCCCGAGTCGACGGCGTGTCGAGGCGTCGGAGAAACCTTCAGGTACTACGTGAACGTGAAGGTATGGCGGGTCCGGTCAGTCCGGGCGGTCCGGCACGTCAGGACGGTCACCCGGTTCGGCCTCGGGCGCCGGGCCCTCGAAGTCCTCGGCGGACACGTGGTCGAGGAACTCCTTGAAGCGCTCGACCTCGTCGTCCTCCTCGGAGGAGACGACGATGGCCGCCTCGTCGAGGATGCCCGGCTCGACGAGCACCTTGGCGCCCGTGCGCAGGGCGAGGGCGATGGCGTCGCTGGCTCGCGAGCTCACCTCGGCCTTGCCGTCGATGATGAGTGCCGCGTGGAAGACGGAGTCCTTGAGGGCGACGATCCGCACCTCCGTCAGCTCGTGACCGAGGACCGAGAGGAGGTCGCGCATCAGGTCGTGGGTCAGTGGCCGCGGGGGCACGACACCCTGCTGGGCGTAGGTGATCGCAGCAGCCTCGGCCGCGCCGATCCAGATCGGCAGGTAGCGCCCGCCGTCCCGCTCACGCAGCAGGACGATCGGCTGGTTCGTGGGCATCTCGACGCGGACGCCCAGGACATCGACCTCTCTCACTCCTCCACCGTACCCCGGCGCGTGGACGGTGGGGACGGGCCTCAGCGAGACAGGCCCGCGCGGACCAGCGCGACGTGCAACGCGATGCAGGCAGAGGCGATCTCGCCCGCCCGCTCCTCCCTCGTGCCGCTCCCGGAACGCGTCGCCAGGACCTGCTCGACGAGGCCGATCTCGCGGTCGGCGGCGGTGCGGAACGGACGCAGGTGACGGGGCTCGAGTCCGTGTCCGGCGAGGGTCCGGGCTGCGGCGGCGACCGCCAGCGCGTCGTGGCCGAAGTGGCCCTTCTCGTCGGGCTGGAGCAGACCGTACGTCTCGAGGGCGAGCATCGTGTCGCGGTCGATGCCGGTCGCCTCACGCAGCTCCGGGCCCGTGAGCCACACGTCTCGTCGAGCCACCAGGTCGTGCGGTGCCGGGACCTCGGGGTCGGCCGACGGCGCGGGCGGCCGGGGCCTGCCACCCGCCTCGCCTCCGGGGTCCGACAGACCACGATCGAGCGCGTCGAGCGCCTCCCGGATCACCTTCAGCGGCCAGTAGCGGTCCCGCTGCGCGGTCAGGATGTAGTGCAGCCGACGCACGTCGTCGTCGGTGTAGGTGCGGTAGCCCGAGGCGGTGCGGTGCGGGGTCACGAGGCCCTCGGCCTCGAGGAAGCGGATCTTCGACGCGGTGACGTCGGGGAAGTCCTCGGAGAGGGCCGCGAGCACCTTGCCGATCGTCAGACGGCGAGGTGCCGGCGCTCCCCCGTCGCCGGCCACCGTGGCTGCGGTCATGCGGGTGATTGCTGGGGCGCTCCGGACGAGTAGTAGACGAGGCGGAACTTGCCGATCTGGACCTCGTCACCCTGGTGCAGGGGCGCCTCGTCGATCCGCTCGCGGTTGACGTAGGTGCCGTTGAGGGAGCCCGCGTCGCGCACGACGTAGCCGCCACCCTGCGAGACGAAAGCCGCGTGCTTGCGCGACACGGTGACGTCGTCGAGGAAGATGTCGGAGTCGGGGTGGCGGCCGGCGGCCACCTCCTGGTCGTCGAGCAGGAAGCGGGCACCCGTGTTGGGACCGCGGAGCACGACGAGCAGGGCGGTCCCGGGTCGCAGGGCCTCGATGGTGGCCTGGTCCTCGGCCGTGAGGCCCCGGGCGTCGACGGTGTCGACGTGGTCGCTGTCCAGCGACGGCACGCCTTGGAACCGCATGGTGCGGGGTTCGACGTTCATGTCGTCGGGGTCGGGCAGGTCGCTCGACATGCGGTCCTCCTCTGTGGTGCGGGCGGATTCGGGTCCATCCACTCTAGTTGACCCGGGCGGGTCGGAGCCTGCCCGGCAACACGGTGGACAGGGTGGCGCGGGGCGTCAGGACAGCGACGCGGTGTAGGTCGCGGCGTCCATGAGCCCCTCGACGGCAGAGGCGTCGGCCAGGCGCAGCTCGAACATCCAGCCCTCACCGTAGGGGTCGGAGTTGATCAGCTCGGGTGAGGCGTCCAGGGCGGCGTTGGTGGCCGTCACCTCGCCCTCGAGGGGGGCGTAGACGTCGCTGACCGACTTCGTCGACTCGACCTCGCCGCACGAGTCCCCGGGCGTCACGGTGTCGCCGACGGCCGGCAGGGACACGTAGACGACGTCGCCGAGCGCGTCCTGGGCGAAGGACGTGATGCCGATGCGGACCACTCCGTCGTCGCCGACGCGGACCCACTCGTGGTCGCTGGTGTAGCGCAGGTCGGAGGGGTAGTCCAGGTCGCTCATGTCGCTCCTTCGTCAGTGGACGGCCCCGGTCGGGGTCGTGGTGGATGCGCGTGCTGCTGGGCGCTGGTGTCGCCGGCGATGCGGTGGCACCTGAGAGGATGCCATGCCCGCGCGACGAGCGCAGGAAGTGGGCCTCGCCGAGTGCCACACCGGCTGGTCACGAGTCGCCGCCGGCAGCCCGGTGCCGTCACTCGACGGGCTTCGCGTGGGTCATCTCGGTGGGTCGGTGCAGCGAGGTGATCTCGACGAGGCTCGACTCGGTGACGCTGGCCTCCGCGCCCTTCTGCCGCACGGACTCGACGATGCCGCCGGGGATCGTCATCGCCGACGAGAGGGTCTTCGAGTCGCCGATCACCTTGATCACGAGAGGGCGAGTCACCTGAACCCCGTCGACGAGGATCTCGCCGCCCCGGTCGCCGACGAACGACGAGGCGACGACGCGGACACCGCCGACGTCGATCGACTCGGCGCCGGCGTCCCGGAGCTCCTGGATGATGTCGAGGACGATCGGTCCCGTCACGGCATTGGTCGGGTCCGTGATGCGCAGCGTGATGCCGGGACCCTTGGCCGCGAGGGTGCCGGCCAGGATGCCGAGGGTGTCGACGCGCTTCTGAGCCTGCTCGAGGGCCTCGGCCGCCGTGCCCGTGCCGTTCTTGAGCCGGTCACGGGTGGACTCGAGCTCGCGCACCTGCTGGTCGAGGCGGGACGAGCGCAGCGAGATGTCGTCGAGGACCCGGACGAGATCGGTCTGGCTCAGCTCATCGAGTCCGCGCTGGTTGGTCAGCTGCACCTGGGCCGCGATGCCGGCACCGAGGAGCACGGCGAGCAGGGCCGCCAGCAGGTTGGCCCGGGTGGCGCGCGGTCGGCTCATCTTGAGCAGGCGGGTCCAGGCGGCCTGCCCCTCGACCGGCACCCGGCTCGTCCCGTTCTCGGGCGCGCCGGACCCCGTCGTCTCGGGTGTCGTCTCGGGTGTGGTCTGGGGCGACGGAGCCTCGGGCGGCGGCGCGTCGGACGACCGTGACTCTCCGGCCTCGGAGTCGAGCACCGGAGCCGAAGCCACGGCGGGCGACTCGAGCGCGGGCTCGATCGCGGGCTCGGTCGGCTTCTCGGTCGGCTTCTCAGAAGTCGACTCGGGAACCGGATCGGTCGGGGTCTCGGGCGCCGGCTCGATCTCGGGGGCCTCCCCCTGTGCGCCGACGAGCGCCTCCGGCCGGTCGACGGGAGGGGGTGCGGGACGACCCTTCTTGCGCTTGCCCATGCTCAGGCCTTGAACAGGTGCCGGCGGATCGAGGCCACGTTGGAGAAGATCCGCACGCCGAGGACGACGACGACACCGGTCGAGAGCTGCGAGCCGACGCCGAGCTGGTCCCCGAGGAAGACGATGAACGCGGCGACGACGACGTTGGACAGGAACGAGACGACGAAGACCTTGTCGTTGAAGATGCCGTCGAGGATCGCGCGGATGGCGCCGAAGACCGCGTCGAGGGCGGCGATGACCGCGATCGGCAGGTAGGGCTGGAGCCACACCGGCACCGACGGATCGAGGAAGAGCCCCACCGCGAGTCCGGCCAGAAGGCCGAGAACTGGGATCACGAAGGGGTCTCCTCACTGGTCGGTGACGCCGGGCTGCCGGTGCCGGAGTCGGTGGTGCCGCTCGGGGTGTCCGAGGGCGAGCGCGTCGTCGACGCGCCGGTGCCGGTGGGGGCCACCCCCGCACCCGCGCTCCGCTTCGGGGTGGTCGTGCCCTGCTGCAGCGTCGTGGTGCCCGGCGCGGTCGAGCCTACGGGCGGACCGACGGGTTCGGCGACCTCGAGCCGCACGGCCGAGTCGCCGGGCACGGTCAGGGAGTCGCTCCCGGCCATGATCGAGCGGATCTTGTACTCGTCGGTCAGCTGCGAGAGGTAGAGCCCCGCGAACGAGGGTTCGAAGAGCTGCTGCATGCCCTGGGAGTCGCCGAGGGCGGTGATGACGTAGGGCCGTGACAGCGGTCGGAAGTCGACGATGATCGCCTGCCCCGCGAACCGGATGGCCGCGGTGGAGCTGAGCCGGTGCCCGTTGATCGAGATGGCCTCGGCGCCGGCCCCCCAGAGGCCGTTGACGATGATCTGCAGGTCGCCGGAGGTCACCCGGCCCTCCTGGAACCCGCTGCTCGGGCGGTTCCCTGCGTCGGCTCCGGCGTCCGTCGAGGCTGCGTCGTCGAGGGTCAGCGTGAGGCCGGGCCCGGTGAGGGGCACGGCGCCGGCCTGGACCTCGAGGTCCTTGATGGTGCTCGTGAGGTCGGTGCCGCCAGACTGCTGGAGGGCGAGGGCCTCGTAGTCACGCACCTGCTTGCCGAGGGCGGCCACCTTGGCCTCCTGGTCGGTCCCGTGCTTCTGCAGCGCCTCGATGCGCGTGACGAGCTCCTTCTTCACGGCCGCGGCAGCGGTCGGCTTCGGCCGGAGCGACTGCGCCGCCACGGCGAAGAGGAAGCCGGTGAGGATGGCCAGGACGACGACGAGGACGGTGCGCGTCGAGGTGGCTCCGGGCAGCCCGGCCGCGACCCGTCGGTCGGCGGCCTCCTGGTAACCCGCGTCGAGCGGCCGCTCCATCATCGTGGTCAGCAGCGTCATCGACTCGTCCGGACGTCGCTCGGGGCTCATGGGGTCACCACCCGAGGACGCTGCGCAAGCACGAGGCGCGCGTGGACGGCATATAGCACGGCGGCGAGCCAGTAGAGGACGACGCCCCACCACGCGAAGCCCCAGCCGATGGGGCGGGCGAGGTCGCCGAGCCAGTCGTCCCGGTGCGCGAGGAGCAGCAGGGGGAAGGCGTAGAGCAGGTTGAACGTGGCGGCCTTGCCGACGAAGTGAACGGGCAGGCCGAGCTGTCCCTTGGTGCGCAGGTAGAGCAGCATCAGGGCCATGACGACCTCGCGGGCAAGGAGCACGACGACGAGCCAGACCGGGATGATCTCGCGCCACATGAGCCCGACCAGGGTCGTGAGGATGTAGAGCCGGTCGGCGATGGGGTCGAGGAACTGGCCGAGGCGGCTCTCCATGTTGAACCGGCGGGCGATCTTGCCGTCGAGGTAGTCGGTGACGCCCGAGAAGAGCAGCAGCAGGAAGGCCAGGCCGTCTCGCTCCGAGACGATCGCCCAGAGGAAGACCGGCACGCCGAGAAGCCGGAGCACCGACAGCACGTTGGGGATCGTCAGCAGGCGCTCCGTCACGACGTGCTCGCGCTCCCCCGCTCTCTCGACCTCCACGGCGGCAAGCCTAACGGGCGTCCGGAGTGGTCGAGATGCGTCCCCGGCATCGATCCGGACACGACCCGTCGGCGGGCGGGAGTGGAGTCCGTGAGGAGCACTCGATGCTCGATGGCGCAGGTGCGTGCTCGCCGATCCGCTCTGGCACACTCGGCCCCATGCCCGGCGGACACTCGCACAGCCATGCCCACGGATCCTCTGCAGCGTCCGGCACCGTCGAGGTCAGCACGCTGGCGCGGTTCGGCCTCACCCTCCTGATCGCGCTCGCCGCCGCGGCCACGATCTTCGGTCTCGTGCGCTACTGGCCGGCGGAGTCGCAGGCGGCCGACCGGGTGGGCACGTCCGACTTCGCGGCTCCCGGGGTGACCTTCCCCGTCGCCGAGGTCCAGCGGGTCCTCCCGGCCTGCGAGGGTGCCGAGGCCGGCACCGGGGCCGCCCCTGCCGCCGGGCAGGGGGGTGACGTCGTCGACGGGAGCCCGACCTGCGGCGCGATCACGGTGCAGCTCGAACAACCCACCGCGACCTCGGGCGACGTGCGTCCGGTCGTGTCCGTCTCGGTGCCCCCCGCGGTCTCCACGTCGGGCCTGCGCGACGGCGACACCGTCATGCTGCTGCGGACCCCGCCCCAGGACACCCAGCCCGAGACCTACTCCTTCCTCCAGGTGCAGCGCGGCGCTCCCCTGTCGCTCATGCTCGCGCTCTTCCTCCTCGTCGTGGCGGTCGTCGCGCGTTGGCGCGGGATCCTGGCCCTCGTCGGTCTCGTCTTCGGCGGCTTCGTCGTCGTCAAGTTCATGCTGCCGGCCCTGCTCGAGGGCCAGTCCGGGCTGCTCGTGGCCCTCATCGGCTCCTCGGCGATCATGTTCGTCGTCCTCTACCTCGCCCACGGGCTCTCGGTGCGGACGAGCACGGCCCTCGCCGGCACGCTCTTCGGCGTCGCGATCATTGCGGGTCTGGGTCTGCTCGCCGTCGACCTGGCACGCCTGAGCGGGGTCGCCAACGACGAGGGTGCCACCCTGGCCTCCTTCGTCACGACGATGAACCCGCGCGAGCTGCTGACGTGCGCGATCATCGTGGCCGGTCTGGGCGTCCTCAACGACGTGACGATCACCCAGTCCTCGGCCGTGTGGGAGCTGCGTGCGGCTGCCCCCTCGATGGGGCGACGGGCGCTCTTCCAGTCGGGCATGCGCATCGGGCGCGACCACATCGCCTCGACCATCTACACGATCGTCTTCGCGTATGCCGGTGCCGCCCTCCCGGTGCTGCTCCTCCTCTTCCTCTACGAGCGCCCGGTGCTCGAGATGCTCCAGACGGAGTCGCTGTCGGAGGAGATCGTCCGCACGCTCGCCAGCGCCATCGGTCTCGTGCTCGCCGTCCCCGTCACGACGGCGGTCGCCGCGCTCACCGTCGGTGCAGCGCGTCCGCCGGCGCCGGCGGACGGCGACGGACGCAGCCCCGGTCAGCCGCGAGCCCTCGACGAGCCGGAGCAGCATGGCCCCACGGCAGCTGACCTCGTCCGAGCTGCCAGCGGGCCGCCGGCTCCGTTGACGCGGGCCGAGGCACGCTCGAGGATGTCCTCCTCCTGACCGTTTCGTGCCGCCGGCGAGGGCCTGGCACCCTCCACGACGGGCATCAGCGCAGGTCAGCTCGGGCATCGCATCAGCCGACACTCGTGGGGCTTTCAACCACTTCTCAGCAACCACTAGGCTGCCCGCCATGAACCGTGTGACGACCCTCGAGGCGTACGACGACGACCGGGGGAACCGCATCGAGTTCAGCGGGAGCGTCGAGAAGAACATCCGTGTGAAGTTCAAGGGACGCAACAACGTCCTGCGTGTCGCGGCCCAGCACAACATCGCCCAGCTCTTCGTCGACTTCGACTGCGACGACGGCCTCGTGGAGATCGGCAGCAGCCGTGGCGTGCCGGGCCTGCGCGCGGCCATCCGCGTCGGGGACGGCTGCCAGGTGCGCATCGGCAAGAACGTGTCGTCGACGACGACGGTGGCCATGTCGACGGCGGAGGGCACGTCGATCACGATCGGCGACGACGTCATGATCGCGTCCGACATCCAGATCCGCGCCGACGACGGACACCCCATCTTCGACGTCCGCACCGGCAAGCGCGTCAACGCGGCCCGGTCGATCGTCATCGGCAACCACGTGTGGCTCGGCCTCGGCGCCTGCGTCCTCGGGGGCGTGACCATCGGCGACGGCACCGTCGTCGGGATGCGCTCGGTCGTGACGCGTTCCTTGCCCAACAACGTCGTCGGAGCGGGCTCACCGGCGAAGGTCGTCAAGCGGAACGTGGCCTGGGAGCGCCCGCACCTCACCCTCGACCCGCCCTACCGGAAGCCGACCGTGGCCTCGGTCAAGAAGTCGACCGACTACTGGACCCTGACCGTGGACCCCGGCAGCAGGCCGTCACGAAGCCGGGAGATCTACGCTGGCGCCCGTCGGCGCACGCGCCGGAGCCTCAAGGCCGTCCGGGCCAGGGCCGACGCGCTGACTCGACGCACCTGAGCCCTCTGGGGACACCGACGGTCACGAGACCGTCAGCACCGCGGTCCACGTCGACCCGCCCGACTCGGTGAACGTCACGGTGACGGACGCCGCGTTGACGCCGTTCTTCGTGGCCGTCACCGTCGCGGTCGAGGTCGTGGCGTTCGGGGCCACGGTCACGGTCCCGGAGCCCGCGCTCTTGCCCGTCGACGTCCAGCCGATGCTCTCGGTCGCGCCGCTGTAGGACACCGGCGTCTGCGTGCTGCTCCCGAAGGCGACGTTCGCCGCGACGACCGCGTTGTTGCCACCGGCGACCGTGCAGGTGTACGACGAGCCGACCGTGCCGGTGCAGCTCGGCGTCACCGCCGTCCCGTTGACCGTGACGCCCGAGAAGACGAGCCCGACCGCCCCGCCGTTGACGACGCCCTGGCTGAGCGGAGCGGACGTCGACGCCGAGTGGTTCGCGGTGCCGACGTACGCAGCCGTGACCGAACGGGAGCCGGCGGTCGCGAAGGTCGTCGTGCAGGTGGCGACACCCGCCGCGCTGAGGGTCTGGCTGCCCGACGCGCAGGTGATCACGGTGGAGCCGTCCTTGAAGGTGACGCCGCCCGTCGGCACTCCCCCGCCGGGAGCCGTGGCGGCCACGGTCGCGGTGTAGGTGACGCTCTGGCCGGTCCGGACCGTCTGCGCCGAGGTCGTCAGGGTGGTCGTCGTGACGGCGGCTCCCACGACCTGGCTGACGGTCGGCGAGGTGGACGTGAGGTGGTCGGCGGAGCCGGAGTAGACGGCGGTGATGCTCCGGGTCCCTGCGGAGACGAGGCTCACGACACAGGTCGTCGACCCGGAGGTGAGCGTCGGAGTGCCGCCGGTGCAGGTCAGGGTCGTCGCGCCGTCCTTGAAGGTGACCGTCCCACCGGGAGTGCCGCCACCGGGAGCCGACGCCGACACCGTGGCGGTGAAGGTGACGGACTGCCCCACCACCGACGGGTTCGTCGACGACGTGACCGACGTCGTCGTGGCGGCGGCGTTCACGACCTGCGACACCGCGGCCGAGGACGATCCCGCGTACGGCGCCGAGCCGGCATACGCCGCCGTGATCGACCTCGTGCCTGCGGACGCCGGGGCGACGGTGCACGTCGCGGTGCCCGCGCTGAGCGTCTGGGAGCCGCCCGCGCACGTCAGGGCGGACCCGCCGTCACGGAAGGTGACCGACCCGGTCGGCGTGCCGGAGACCGCGCTGACCGTCGCGGTGTACGTCACGGGCTGTCCGACCACCGACGGGTTGGCGGACGAGCGCACCGACGTGCTCGTGGCGACCGACGCCTGGACGGTGACGGAAGCGCTCGAGGGGCTCGTCGCGGTCCACCCCGATCGCACCGCGACGACGGTGTAGCGGAAGGTCCCGTCCGGGACCGACGGGTCGTTGCAGGACGTGGTGGTCAGCAGAGTTGACGGCGAGGTGCCACAGGCGGCGACGGTGGCGGAGGTCGTGACGTCGGTGCGGTCGACGCGGTACCCGGTGGGGGCCACGCCCGCCGACGGCGGGGTCCACGCGACGGAGACGGTCGTGGCGCCGGCGGCGGCCGTCGCCGTCACGGACGAGGGGGCCGAGAGGGTGGCGGTCGGTGCGGTGCCGGTGCCGCGCCCGCTGACGGTCCAGGACGCCCACGCGGTGCCGGACACCGTCATCAGCACCGCCATGAGGACGGTGACGCGGAGGGCGCGCACGCCGCGGCTCGGGGCTGCACGGCGTGCGCGCGTCTTCGGGGGCGTCGGGGCGGGCATCAGTTGCTCGCCGTCCCCGACCACGTGAGCGCGAAGCTCTTGCCCTTGCAGACGTCCTGGTTGACGGTCGGCAGGTTGCGCAGGCGGATCTCCGCGGTCGCCAGTCCCTGCGCAGGGAGGGTGACCGAGCCGCGGGCCGGCACGAGGAGCACGGAGCTCGTCGTGACCGAGGGCTGACGCAGCTCGAGGTTCGCCGACGAGGTGCAGCCGGGCGGGGTGCTGTCGGCTGTCACGGCGACGGTGAGCGCCGACACCCTGATGGTGACGGGGTTGGGGTTCGAGACCGTCACCGTGAGGGGCCGCCACACACCCGGGACGAGGTCGCCGACGCTGCCGGCGACGGTGAAGGGCAGTCCGGTCTCGGGCAGGCCCTTCTCGTACTTGAAGGCGTAGGCGGTGGTGGCGGAGACGTTGCCCGCTGCGTCCACGGCCTGCACCGCGAGCTGGTGCTGCCCGTTGTTCGACGTGTTGACGACCCACGTCAACGGCGTGGTGCAGACCGTCCACGGGCCGTTCTCGAGCGAGCACCGGAAGGTCACGCCCGCCTCGGCGGAGGTCCAGGTCGCGGTGTTCGTCGCCGTCGACGTGGGGTTGACCGGGGTCGACGTCAGCACGGGCGCCGGTGGCGCGATCGTGTCGACGACCCATGCGTAGGCGGTCGGGATGCTCTCCGTGCCCGCGACGACCGCCGTGACGCTGACGGTGTGACGGCCCTGTGACAGGCCGGAGTAGGTGACCGGGCTCGTGCACGTCGTGGAGGTGGACCCGTCGCGGGCGCACCGGAAGCCGGCACCGGACGGGGCCGCGAAGGCGAAGGTCGCCGTCGTGCTGGCTGACGGATCGGCCGGTCGCGTGGTGAGGACGGGGGCGGCGACCGACGGCCCCGAGGCCGCACGGGGCATCCCGTGGACCGTGACGAGGAGCGCGACGAAGACGCCGAGCAGCGCCAGGGCCGTGTGCCTGGCGTTCGTCGGCGTCTTCATGGGACTCCCCGGTCGTGGTCGATGCGGTCGAGCGGTCGTGCGGTCAGAGCGACGGACGCGGAAGGGGTGGGACGCCGGGGTCGAGCGGCGTCCCACCCCTTCCGGGTCTCAGCTGGCGACGTAGTTGATCGTCACCGTGGCGCCCTTGCAGGCGTCCTGGTTCGTCGTCTTGTTGTTGAACTGCAGGGTGTAGTCGACGGTCGTCGTCGCGGCCGGCGCGAGGTCGACCGGCGTGACGCCGAGTGAGGCTGCCGTCGCCTCGGAGACCGGGGCCACCGCGCCGTTCAGCTTGTAGTCGGTGCCGTCGCAGTCCGCCTTGTTCGTCGTGACGTAGGCCTTGACCGCCTGGATCTTGTAGTTCTCGGTGCCGGTGTTCTTGACCGTGGCCGTGATCGTCTGGGCCGAGTCGCCGGGGTACATCGCGGTCGCGCTGCCACCGGTGACGAGGAACACGTTGCTCGCCCCGGCCCGCGTGGTCGCCGTGCCGGTGCCGCCACCGAGGCTCGTCCAGTACGCGTAGGCACCGCCGGCGGTCGCGAGGCCGATGACGCCGGCTGCGACGAAGGCTGCGGACTTCTTCTTCCTGGAGCTGGACTTCTTCTGAGTGCGCATGGTGTCCCCCATGACCTTTCCCTCGAGTGGCTTCAACGTTTGTGGTGTGCTGCTGAGGGAACAGTGACACGCGTTTCGGCCGATTCGGGGACACCTCGGGCAACGTTGCGCATACCTTGCGGGTTGCTTGTGACCGCGACGAAGTCCTTGCAGATGTGGCCGGGACACCTTGCACAACAAGCGGATTCAGACGCTCGTCGTCGCGGACGATCTGCGCCCGGCGGCGGCACGACGAAGGGCCGCACTCTCCGTGGAGAGTGCGGCCCTTCGTCGTTCGGTCGGGCTGACAGGATTTGAACCTGCGACCCCTTGACCCCCAGTCAAGTGCGCTACCAAGCTGCGCCACAGCCCGAATGCCCCTCGGGGCGAAAGGAACATTAGCGCACCGGGTGCCGCTGGTCCCAATCGGCCCCCGTGAGCGGCCGTGTGCCCCGTCGAGACCGCGTCAGGTCAGCGTCAGGTCAGCGTCGGCGCTTCTCGCGGACGCGGACCGAGACCTCGATCGGCGTGCCCTCGAAGCCGAACTGCTCACGGAGGCGACGCTCGATGAACCGGCGGTAGCCGGCCTCGATGAAGCCCGACGCGAAGATGACGAAGCGCGGCGGACGCGTCGAGGCCTGCGTCGCGAAGAGGATGCGGGGCTGCTTGCCACCACGCAGCGGGTGCGGGTGGGCGGCCACGATCTCGCCGAGGAAGGCGTTGAGCCGGCCCGTGGGGACGCGGGTGTCCCAGGACTCCAGGGCCGTCTCGATGGCGGGCACCAGGCGGTCCATGTGGCGTCCGGTGCGCGCGGAGATGTTGGCCCGTGGCGCCCACGGGACCTGGACGAGCTCCTTCTCGATCTCGCGCTCGAGGTAGTAGCGGCGCTCCTCGTCGAGGGTGTCCCACTTGTTGTAGGCGATGACGAGGGCGCGTCCCGAGTCGATGACCTGCTGCACGACACGGATGTCCTGCTCGGCGATCGGCTCCTCGGCGTCGATGAGCACGACGGCCACCTCGGCCTTCTCGAGGGCCGTCTGGGTGCGCAGGGACGCGTAGAAGTCCGCGCCACGGCTCTGGTGGACGCGGCGACGGATGCCAGCCGTGTCGACGAAGCGCCAGGTGGTGCCGCCGAGCTCGATGAGCTCGTCGACCGGGTCACGGGTTGTGCCCGCCACGTTGTCGACGACGACACGCTCGGAGCCCGCGAGACGGTTGAGCAGGCTCGACTTGCCGACGTTGGGACGACCGACGAGCGCGACGCGTCGAGGTCCACCCTGGGCGTACGCGCCGTGGGCCGACACGTCGGGCAGCACCTCGAGCACGGCGTCGAGGGCGTCGCCGCTCCCGCGGCCGTGGACGGCCGAGACCGGGTAGGGCTGGCCGAGTCCGAGGCTCCACAGCATGGCCGCGTCGGCCTCGCCGCGCTGGTCGTCGACCTTGTTGGCCACGAGCACGACCGGCTTGCCCGAGCGGCGCAGCAGCTTGACGACCGCCTCGTCGTCGTCCGTGGCGCCGACGGTGGCGTCGACGACGAACATGACGACGTCCGCGAGGTCGATGGCGATCTCGGCCTGCTCGGCGACCCGCAGGTGGATGCCCGTGGCGTCCGCCTCCCAGCCGCCGGTGTCGACGATCGTGAAGCGGCGCCCGCCCCACTCGGCCTCGTAGGAGACGCGGTCGCGCGTCACACCCGGCACGTCCTCGACGACGGCCTCACGGCGCCGCAGGATGCGGTTGACCAGGCTCGACTTGCCGACGTTGGGTCGGCCGACCACGGCCACGACGGGCAGCGGCCCCTGTGCCGCGCCTCCGTCGGAGACCGGCCCCTGGGCGTCGAGCAGAGCCTGGTCCTCAGGGCTGAGCTCGAAGTCGTCGAGCCCGGCGCGCAGGGCGCGCTCCACGGCGGCGTCGTCGACGGAGGGGTCGGGGGTCGAGATCGGAACGCCCTCGTCGATGGGGCGGGCGGTCTCGTCAGTCACGGTGTCCTCGAATCAGTGAACGTCTGTTGAGGAACCATTCTCCACCCGCGAGCGGCGTACATGTGACGCGAGGGCGTCTCGCAGCTGGTCACTGGACAGTCGGAGGCGGTCGCGGCCGGGCGCAGACGGGTCGACGGTGAGTCGGAACGGCTCCCCGAAGTCGACGAGCAGGCGGGAGCGGAAGGACGGCCAGTCGTCCTTCGTCGCACCCGGGACCCGCGTGCCGCTGACGGCCACGGGCACGATCTGCGCGTCGGTGCGTAGCGCGATCCAGGCGGCTCCGTGGTTGACCTGGTGGACCTCGCCGTCGCCGCGGTTGCCCTCGGGGAAGATGCCGACCGCTCCCCCGCCCTCGAGGACGGCACTCGCAGATGCCAGCGCCGCGCGGTCGCCGACCGAGCGGTCGATGGGGATCTGGCCGACGTTGCGGATCGTCCAGCCCCAGAAGCCCGAGAAGGCCTCCTGCTTGACGAGGAAGCTCACGGGACGGGGCGCCAGACCGAAGACGAGGGGTCCGTCGAGGAACGCGGCGTGGTTGGCGACGAGGATGACGGGCCCCGTGCGCGGCACCCGCTCGGGGTGCAGGGCGACGCCGCGGTAGAGGGTGCTGAAGATGACCTTGCCGATCGGGCGGCCGATCCGGGCCCGGTTCGGGTGGGGAGCGACCGCCTGGCTCATGCCCGGGCCGCCTCGACCACCTGGAGCACCGCCTCGACCGAGCCCTCGAAGTCGAGGTGCGAGGTGTCGATCGTCGTGACGCCGTCGGCGGCGACGGTGAACTCCGACACGGCGGAGTCCGCCTTGTCGCGGTCGACGATCTGCGAGCGGGTCGCGGCGACGGCGACGGCGTCCGCCGCTCCGTGCAGCTCCGTCGAGCGGCGCGCCAGCCGGGCCTCCTCGGAGGCGGTGAGCAGGATGCGCACGGGCGCGTCGGGCGCGACGACGGTCGTGATGTCCCGTCCCTCGGCCACGACACCGCCGGTGGTCGCGGCCGCCTCGGAGATCAGGCGGCGCTGGAGGACCCGCAGGATCTCGCGGACGGGAATGACGGTGGCGACCGCGGACACGTTGGTCGAGATGCCGGTCTCACGGATGGCCGCGGCGACGTCGGTGCCGCCGACCTCCACCGTGGGAGCATCGGGATCGATGCCGATGGCGAGCGGAAAGCGTTGGGCCGCAGCGGTGATCGCGTCGGCGTCGGTCAGGTCGACACCCTCGTGGAGGCACCACCACGTCAGGGCGCGGTACATCGCTCCGGTGTCGAGGTAGCCGTAGCCGAGGGACCGCGCCACCTGCTTGCTGACGCTCGACTTGCCGGACCCGGAGGGACCGTCCACGGCGATGACGAAACCGGACAGGGGGTCCTCGGGGGTCTGCGGCATGCGGACGAGGATAGTGCCTCGCCGGAGGCGCCTCGGGACGTGCCCGAGTGCCGGAGCCTCAGTCGTGCACGCGCCAGCCGAGCCGGGCCAGCTCGGCCCGCAGCGGCTCGACGGACGCAGGCACCACGGAGATCTCGGCCACACCTACGGCCTGCCCGAGCCCGTGTTCGAGGTGGAGGTCCTCGAGGTTGATGCCGGCGTGGCCGACGTCCGTGAGCAGCCGGGCCAGTGACCCCGGCTCGTCCGGGACCACGACGGAGACGACCTCGTACGCCGCCGGGGCCGCGCCGTGCTTGCCGGGGATCCGTGCGTGGCCGAGGTTGCCGGCCTCGAGGACCCGGCTCAGCGTGCCGAGCGAGCCGGCGCCGTCCGCGTCGACGAGGGCGTCGAGGGCCACCACGACGTCGTCGACCTGGTCGCGGACGTGGCGCAGGACGTCACGGACGGCGGGCGCGTTGCCGGCGAGGATCTGCGTCCAGAGCCGCGGGTCGCTCGCTGCGATCCGGGTGACGTCGCGCAGCCCCTGACCGGCGAGGCCGACCGCGGACTCGGGCAGCTCGCGCAGGCACGCGGCCACGATGCTCGCGGCGAGCTGGGGCACGTGCGAGACCGCCGCCACGGCCTCGTCGTGCTCGTGCGCCGGCATGACCCGGACGGCGGAGCCGACGGCGAGGGCGAGGTCCTTCACGCGTCGCACGGCCGCGTCGGTCGAGGCCTCGTGCGGCACGACGACCCACGCCCGGCCGTCGAAGAGGTCGCCCCGGGCGGCTGCGGCGCCCGAGCGCTCACGACCGGCCATCGGATGCGACCCGACGTAGCGGCTCGCGTCGGCCCCCGAGTCGAGGACGACGCGGAGCACCGACTCCTTGACGGAGGCGACGTCGGTGACCACCGCGTCGGGCCACCGGCCCAGGGCGTCGACGACGACGCTGGCGGCGACGTCGGGCGGCGCCGCGACGACGACGACATCTGGAGCGTCCGTCACGTCCTCGGCGGTCTGGCCCGCCCGGAGGTCGCGCGCCAGCCTCACGGCCGTGGGTGACGGGTCGTCCAGCGACACCCGGAATCCGTTGTTGGACAAGGCGATCCCGAGACTGGTCCCGATCAGCCCTGCGCCGACGATGCGGACGTGCGTGCTCACCCCGTCAGCGTAGCGAGCCGGTCGTCCCGGGTCCGGGACGTCCGGATCACAGACCGGCGGCCTTGTAGAGAGCCCCGATCTCGGCCTTGTTGAGCCGACGGGTGCGCCCGGACTTGAGGTCGGCGAGACGGATCGGGCCGACCTCGGTGCGGACGAGCTCGAGGACGGGGTGCCCGACGGCCTCGAGCATGCGGCGCACGACGTGCTTGCGGCCCTCGTGGAGCACCACCTCGACCATGGCCTTGCCCGGCTGGTGGTCGACGATCCGGAAGGAGTCGACGCTGACGGGACCGTCATCGAGCTCGACGCCCTCGCGCAGGCGCTTGCCGACGTCGCGCTGCACCGGGCCACGGATCGTCGCGACGTACGTCTTGAGGACGCCGTATGCCGGGTGCTGCAGCCGGTGGGCGAGGTCACCGTCGTTCGTGAGCAGGAGCAGGCCCTCGGTGTCGGCGTCGAGGCGCCCGACGTGGAAGAGGCGCTGCTCGCGGTTGCCGACGTAGTCCTCGAGCGAGATGCGGCCGAGCTCGTCGTGCATCGTCGTCACGACGCCTTTGGGCTTGTTGAAGGCGAGGTAGACGCGGTCCTCGTCGAGGTTGACGCGGACGCCGTCGACGTGGACGACCTGCGTCTGCGGGTTGATCCGGACGCCGAGCTCGGTGACGATCTGGCCGTCGACCTCGACGCGCCCCTGCTCGATGAGGTTCTCGCAGACACGCCTCGAGCCGACGCCGCCGGCGGCCATGAGCTTCTGCAGGCGCACGCCGTCGGGGTCGTGGACGTCGATCTCGGGTGCGGGCTTGCGGTCGGGCAGCCGGGTGGGCTGGCTGGCCTTCGTCGAGCCCGCGAAGCGCGGCCCGGAGCCCTTGCCACCGGTCTTGCCGCCGCTGCTCTTGCCGCCCGCCACGGGTCGGCCGCCACGGCGGGCACCGCCGACGCTCCCGGGGCCTCCGGTGGGCCCGGAACCCTTCTTGCGCGGCTGGCGGGGGGATCTGGAGTACTCGCTCATGCGTGTCCTTCCTCGATGAGCTCGTCGATGACGTCGGCGTCCGGGAGGTAGGGCGCCAACGCCGGGAGGTCGTCGAGCGACGACAGTCCCATCCGCTGGAGGAAGTAGGGGGTCGTGCGGAAGAGCATGGCACCGCTCTCGCCCACGTCCTCGACCTCCTCGATGAGGCCGCGCGACGTCAGCGTGCGGACGACGCCGTCGACGTTGACCCCGCGCACGGCACTGACCCGGGCGCGGGACACCGGCTGGCGGTAGGCGATGACGGCGAGCGTCTCGAGCGAGGCCTGGGTCAGCTTGGCCTGCTGGCCGTCTAGGACGAACTTCTCGACCACGGGGGCGAAGTCGGACCGGCTGTAGACGCGCCATCCGCCCGCGACGCTGCGCAGGGTGAACCCGCGCTGCGCGGCGGCATACTCCTCCTCGAGGGCGTGCAGGTGGCCCCGCACGTCGTCGACGGGCAGCTCGAGCGCCGACGCGAGGGCGACCTCGGTCACCGGCTCGTCGACGACCATGAGCACGGCCTCGAGCGCCGAGCGGGCGCCGCCCGGGAAGTCGTTGATGTCGAAGGCGATCTGCTCGTCGGCACCCTCGCGGTCGCCTAGCCCCTCGGGCTCGACGGTCGCGTCGGGCCCCTGCGCCGACTGGTCACTCATCGTCTGCTCCTCTTCGTGAGGTGGCGTCGCCACCCGTCTCCTCGGTGTCCGGGATCGGCGCGTCGCTCGGGTCGCCCTCGGCGCCCGCGTCGTCGTCCTCATCCTCGTCGCCCGCGTCGTCCTCGTCGAACTCGTCGTCGATGGCGATGTCGCCGTCGTCGGTGCCCGTCCAGCGGATGTCGAGCTCGCCGAGCGCCTCGGCCTGCTCGAAGGCGATCGCCGCCTCCTTGAACAGCTCGAGCAGGGCGAGGAAGCGCGCCACGATGACGAGGGTGCTGTCGGCGTCGGCCACGAGGCTGCGGAACGAGACCTGTCCGCGGTGGCGCAGGCGCTCGACGATGATCGCCGCCTGCTCCCGGACGCTGACCTGGGGTGCGTGGAGGTGCTCGAGCCCGACGGTCGGCACCACCTTCGGCGTCATCGCCCGGGCGGCGATCATCGCGAACTGCTCGGGCGTGATGGCGATGACGAGCTCGGGCAGCAGCGCCGCGAACTCCGGCTCGAGGCCCGCCTGGCGCGGGGTGATGCGCCCGGCCGTGGCCATCCGCTCACGGAAGGTGGCCGCGATGTCCTTGTAGGCGCGGTACTGCAGGAGCCGGGCGAAGAGCAGGTCACGCGCCTCGATGAGCGCGAGGTCCTCGTCGTCCTGCGGCCCCGACTGCGGGAGCAGGCGCGAGGCCTTGAGGTCGAGCAGGGTCGCCGCGATGAGGAGGAACTCCGAGGCCTGGCCGAGGTCCCAGTCGCTGTTGGCGGCCTGGGCGGTCTTGATGTGCGCCACGAACTCGTCGGTGACCTTGGCGAGGGCGACCTCGGTGATGTCGAGCTTGTGCTTGCTGATGAGGCCGAGCAGCAGGTCGAAGGGACCGGAGAAGACGTCGAGGTGCACCTCGAAGGGAGCGGCCGAGCGCCGGGTGATGACACCGCCAGGTGTCAGCTCCTGCGCGGGTGCGACCTCGACGATCGCGTCCGGGGGCACGCCAGCGTCGTCGGTGTCGACCGCGGGGCGGTCGACGGTGTCCTGCTCGGTCATCAGATCACTGCGGATCAGGCCGCGCCGCCGCGCGCGATGAGCTCACGGGCGAGCTGGCGGTAGGCGTTGGCACCGGAGTGCTCGGACGAGTAGGACGTGATCGGCTCGGCGGCCAGGGTCGCGTCGGGGAACTTCACGGTGCGGCTGATCACGGTGTGGAAGACCTGCTCGCCGAAGTGGTCGACGACCGAGCGCACGACCTCACGGCTGTGCAGGGTGCGGCTGTCGTACATCGTGGCGAGGATGCCGTCGACCTGCAGGCGCGGGTTGAGACGGTCGGTGATCTTGTCGATGGTGTCGATGAGCAGCGCGACACCTCGCATCGCGAAGAACTCGCACTCGAGGGGGATGATGACGCCGTGCGCGGCCGTCAGCGCGTTGACCGTGAGCAGGCCCAGCGAGGGCTGACAGTCGATGAGGACGAGGTCGTACTCGTCGACGACGGGGCGCAGGACGCGGGCGAGGATCTGCTCGCGGGCGACCTCGCCGACGAGCTGGACCTCGGCCGCGGACAGGTCGATGTTGGCCGGCACGAGGTCGAGGTTGGGCGTGCGCGTGTGCTGGATGACGTCGTGGATCTCGTGGCCGCGCTCGACGAGGAGGTTGTAGATCGTCGTGTCGAGCTCCTGCGCGTTGACGCCGAGGCCGACGGACAGCGCACCCTGCGGGTCGAAGTCGATGACGAGGACCTTGCGGCCGAGCTCGGCCAGCGCGGCACCGAGGTTGATCGTCGTCGTCGTCTTGCCGACGCCGCCCTTCTGGTTGCACATGGCGATGATGCGCGCCGGCCCGTGGCTCGAGAGCGGCACGGGGTTCGGGAAGTCCGGCAGCGGACGGCCGGTCGGGCCCATGGCCCCGGAGCCGGCGGACTCGGTGCCTGGTAGGTGCGCGACCCGGGGGGCGGCACTGACCGGACTCTGTCGGGGCTGGTCGAGGTCCTCGGACGGCACGGACTGCATGGTGTCGTGTGACTCCTCGTTCACCGGGTGTTCCACTCCGCTCGGCCTTGCCCTGGGATGCTGCGGTCAGCCTCGCGCTGATCACGTGTGACCTTATCAGCGGGCACGGGGGTGGGCGCCCGCATAGACCTCGCGGAGTCGGTGCACCGAGACCATCGTGTAGATCTGGGTCGTCGTGACGGAGGCGTGCCCGAGCAGCTCCTGGACGACGCGGACGTCCGCCCCGCCGTCGAGCAGGTGGGTGGCGAAGGAGTGGCGCAGGGTGTGGGGCGACACGTGTTCGGTGAGGTCGGCCCGCTCGGCGGCGCGGCGGATGATCGCCCAGGCCGACTGCCGCGACAGGCGTGCCCCGCGCTGGTTGAGGAAGAGCGCCGGGCCCCCCTGTCCGTGCGTGGCGAGGGCCGGACGGCCCCGGACGAGGTATGCCGTCACGGCCTCGACCGCGTAGCGGCCGACGGGGACGACGCGCTCCTTGCCACCCTTGCCGTGCAGCCGGACGGACGCCACTCCCCCGCCCTGCGGGGGAGTTCCGGAGCCGGCTGCGGGCCCGACGGTCTCGATGTCGTCGACGTCGAGGTCGACGGCCTCACTGATGCGGGCGCCCACGCCGTAGAGGACCTCGAGGAGTGCTCGGTCGCGCAGCGACTCGGGCGTGTCGCCGACCGAAGCCGCCGCGAGCAGCCGCTCCACGGCCTCGATCGGGATCGCCTTGGGCAGTCGGGCGGGTGGCTTGGGCGGGGCGACGTTGGCGGCCGGGTCGCCGGCCACCTCGCCCTCGAGGGCGAGGAAACGGTGGAAGCCCCGCACGGCGACGAGGGTGCGGGCCGCGGACGAGGCCGCGAGCCCGCGCTCGCGCAGGGACGCGAGGAAGTCGGTGACGTCTGCCTCGGTGACCCGGCTCGCGTCGTCGATCCCCTTGGCCGCCAGGAACGCCGCGTAGGAGCGCAGGTCGCGCGCGTAGGACTTGAGGGTGTTGTCGGAGGCGCCCCTCTCGACGCGGACGTGGTCGAGCCACCCGCGGACGTCGCGCTCGAGGCGCGAGGGCCGTGCCGCGGGTGGCTCGGTGACGACCTGCTCGGTCAGGACAGGGCCTCGTCGAGACCGACCGACGTCATGCCGTGGGCCTCGGCGACGCCGGCGTACGTGACGTGCCCGTCGTGCGTGTTGAGACCGAGGCCGAGCGCGTGGTCGGCGCGCAGCGCGTCGCGCCACCCCTGGTTGGCGAGCTTCACGGCATACGGCAGCGTCGAGTTCGTCAGGGCGTAGGTGGACGTGTTGGGCACGGCCCCGGGCATGTTCGCGACGCAGTAGAAGACCGAGTTGTGCACCGTGTAGGTGGGGTCGGCATGCGTCGTCGCGTGGCTGTCCTCGAAGCACCCGCCCTGGTCGATGGCGATGTCGACGAGCACGGAGCCCGGCTTCATCTGGGAGACGAGCTCGTTGGAGACGAGCTTGGGAGCCGCCGCACCGGGGATGAGGACGGCGCCGATGACCATGTCGGCCTCCTGCACCTGCTGCTGCACCGTGAGGCGGTTGGAGGCCAGGCCGTGGACCTGGTTCTCGTAGCGCCAGAAGGACATCCGCAGCTTGTCGAGGTCGGTGTCGAGCAGCGTGACGTCGGCACCCATGCCGAGCGCGATGTTGGCGGCGTTCTGGCCCGACACGCCGGCGCCGAGGATGACGACCTTGGCGTTGGCCACCCCACCGACGCCGCCCATGAGCACGCCGCGGCCGCCCTGGGCGCGCATCAGCGCGTGGGCACCGACCTGCGGGGCGAGGCAGCCGGCCACCTCGGACATCGGGTAGAGCAGCGGCAGGGCCCCGGAGGGCAGCTGCACGGTCTCGTAGGCGATGCCGGTGACCTTGCGCTTGACGAGCTCCTCCGTGAGCGGCTTGTCGGCCGCGAGGTGGAGGTAGGTGAAGAGGGTCAGGCCCTCGCGCATCCGGTGGTACTCCTCGGCCACGGGCTCCTTGACCTTGAGCACCATGTCGGCCTCGCCCCAGACGTCGTCGGCCGAGCCGAGGATGCGGGCGCCTGCCGCGACGTAGTCGTCGTCGCTGATCTGCGAGCCGACACCGGCGTCCTTCTCGACGATGACGTCGTGTCCGTTCTCGGTGAGCTCGTGGACGCCTGAGGGCGTGATGGCCACGCGGTACTCGTGGTTCTTGACCTCGCGGGGGATGCCGACCTTCATGCTGCTGCACTTCCTTCCGGACTGACTCGACCATGGCGCCGTTGCCCTGGTGAGAAGGGGCCCGCAGGGGCCGCGAGGCCACTGTATCCGTGGGCGTCACGGCCCGGTCACGACCTCGTGCAACTGCCGCTGACCGCCTCGCGCCGTGCCAGAGTGTGCTCACCCGCACCCGCGGCCGACGAGCTCGGAGAAGGAGGGGCCGTGACCGATCCGCCGAGGCACGACGGATACACCTGGCCGGTGGCACCAGCGGGCTCACGGCTGCCTCGGGAACGGAGGCCCTCGCGGCGGCCGGAAGAGCCCGGCGCGCGGCTGACACGGCGCCCGGGCGTCGTCGCCGGCGTCCTCTTCGCCGTGCCGGCCGTCTGGGCGCCGGTCTTCCAGGGCGTGGAGCCTCCCGGGGCGTTCGTGCTGCTCGTGATCGGCATCGCGGTCGCCGTCGCGGCCACGGCCTTTCCGGCACTTCGCTCGTTCGCGGGGGGCTTCGTCGTCGCCTCCCTGGTCGGAGGGTTCGCGGCTTTCATCGCCCTCGTCGTGTTCTTCGTCGTCGTCTTCGCCACCATGGGCCCGTGAAGCTCTACGCAGACACCCCCGCCCGACGCACCCGACAGCTGCTCTCCGACGTGCTCATGCTCCTGTGGATCGGCCTCTGGGTGTATGCCGGTCGCCAGGTCCACGACACGGTCGAACAGCTGCGTGCCCCCGCGGACTCGATCACCTCGGCCGGGCAGTCGGTCAACGGGGCCCTCACCGGCGCGGGCGACCAGGCGGGGCAGCTGCCGCTCGTGGGTGACCAGCTGAAGACGTGGCTGACCCAGGCCGCCGGGTCCGGGACGACGCTGCAGCAGGCCGGGACGTCGATGGCCGACACGGTCGACACGCTCGCCCTCGGGGTCGGTACAGCCACGGCGCTCGTGCCGATCCTGCTCGTCCTCGTGGTCTGGCTCTACGTCCGAGTTCGTTTCGTGCGCAACGCGACCCAGTCGCAGCGCTTCATCGATGCCGGCGAGGACCTCGACCTCTTCGCGCTCCGGGCGATGGCGACACAACCGATGCGCGCGCTGGCCCGGGTGACCGACGACCCTGCCGGTGCTTGGCGGCGCCAGGACCGGGCCGTCATCCGGGAGCTGGCCCTGCTCGAGCTGCGCGACCAGGGACTGCGCCCGCCGCCCGGCACCTGACCACCCCGCAACGGTGCCGTGAGCGGCCGGTCAGTCGGCGCGGGTGACCTGGGGGACGAGGTCGTCGTCCGGTGGGGTCCAGGCGTCGGCGGTGGCCGGGACCTGTTCGCCGCTCCGGATGTCCTTGACCTCGTCGCCGGACTCCCCCGCCCCCGGGAACCACACGTAGGGGATGCCGCGTCGCTCGGCGTAGCGGATCTGCTTGCCGAAGCGGGCTGCCGACGGCGCGACCTCGCAGGCGATCCCGCGGCGCCGCAGGGCCGTGGCCACGGCGACGGCGCCCTCGCGCGACTCGTCGTCGGTCAGTGCGACGAGCACGGCGGCAGGCGTCGAGCGTGACGCGGTGACGAGCCCGCGGCCGATGAGGAGGCCGAGGATGCGGGTCACGCCGATGGAGATGCCGACGCCCGGATAGGTGTTCCTGCCGTCGCTGGCGAGGGCGTCGTAGCGGCCACCGGAGCAGAACGAGCCCCAGGACTCGTGCCCGATGAACTGGGTCTCGTAGACCGTGCCGGTGTAGTAGTCGAGGCCGCGCGCGATGCGCAGGTCGGCGACGACCTTGCCGGGCGCGTGGGCCATTCCGGTGCTGATGACGCGCGAGAGCGACTCGAGTCCCTCGTCGAGCAGCGGGTGCTCGACGCCGAGCGCGCGCACCTGCTCGACGAAACCGAGGTCGGCGGAGCGGATCGCGGCGAGCGCGAGGCACTGGTCGGCCTGCGCGTCGGTCGTGCCCGACTCGACGAGGAGGGCCTGGACCTTCTCCGGACCGATCTTGTCGAGCTTGTCGACGATGCGCAGGGTGCCGATGACGTCGGTGATGCCGATGCCCTGGTAGAAGCCGTTGGGGATCTTGCGGTCGTTGACCTGGATGACGAAGTCGCCCACCGGGAACCTGCTGAAGACGTCGGCGATGACGAGCGGCATCTCGGCCTCGAAGTGCGGCGAGAGCTCGCCGACGTCGACGATGTCGATGTCGGCCTGCGTGAACTCGCGGTAGCGCCCCTCCTGGGGCCGCTCCCCGCGCCACGCCTTCTGGATCTGGTAGCGCCGGAACGGAAAGGCGAGCTTGCCGGCGTTCTCGAGGACGTAGCGCGCGAACGGCACCGTCAGGTCGAAGTGCAGGCCCCAGCGGGCGTCGTCGTCGCTGCCGCCGGCCAGGCGCGACACGGCGTAGATCTCCTTGTCGGCGTCCTCACCCTGGGCACTGAGGCGCTCGACGGGCTCGATGGACCGGGTCTCGACGGACGAGAAACCGTGCAGCTCGAAGGTCTCCCGGATGACGTCGAGGAAGCGCTGCTCGACGATGCGCTCGGACGGGAGGTACTCGGGGAAGCCGCTGATCGGGGTGACCTTGCCGGCGGACTTCGAGGCGGGACGCGTGCTCACGCGGGCAAGTCTCTCAGGTAGGGGTTGGTGGCGCGCTCGTGGGCCATGGTCGTCGCCTGGTAGTGGCCGGGGAGCACGAGCGTCGTGTCGGGCAGCGGCAGCACGACATCGCGCAGGCTGCGCTGCATCGCGGCGGGGTCGCCGCCCGGCAGGTCCGTGCGGCCCACCGAACCGGCGAAGAGCACGTCCCCGGTCACCATCGTGCGGTCCACGTCGACCTGGCCGCGGATGCCGTCGGGCACACGGTCGATGCCGAACATGACCGAGCCCTCGGTGTGCCCGGGCGCGTGGAGCACGTCGAACTCCATGCCCGCGAGCGTCAGCCGGGTGCCGTCGGTGATCTCGACGACGTTGGTCGGCTCGGTCCACGTCGCCGCGGCACCGAACTGCTGCTCGAGCATCGCGACGAGTCCCGGGTTGCTGCGTCCGAGCAGGTCGTGCAGGCGATAGCGGTCGTCCGCGTGGATGTAGGCAGCCGTGTCGGCACCACAGACGGGGGTGACGGAGTAGACGTGGTCGACGTGCCCGTGCGTGAGCAGCACCGCGGCCGGCCGCAGCCGGTGCTCCGACAGCACCTCGCGCAGCGTCTCCTCCACGCCGATCCCGGGATCGACGATGACGCACTCCTCCCCCGCACCCGGGGCGAGCACGTAGCAGTTGGTGTCGAACGCCTGGGCGGGGAAGGCAACGGTCAGCACGCTGGGAGCCTAGCGACGACGCGTTCCGGGGCGGACGGCATACGCCCTCGGGAGTGGGTGCCGACACACTG
Source organism: Terracoccus sp. 273MFTsu3.1 (assembly GCF_000383675.1). Classification (GTDB taxonomy): domain Bacteria; phylum Actinomycetota; class Actinomycetes; order Actinomycetales; family Dermatophilaceae; genus Terrabacter. The sequence continues at coordinate 392,555 of NZ_KB911823.1, forward strand.
GGTATGCCGTCCGTGAGGCTTCCGGGCGCAAATCCGCGCGTCGGAGGGGAGATGTCACGGACTCGTGACCCGTCCCGCTGCGTGCGCGCCGCAGTCGTTCCATAAAATGACCGAACGCCCGGGGACCGCCCATGTGGCCCGTACGAGGAGAGGTTCGTGACCAAAGAGCAGGAACGCGCACGTGCGCGCCGCCGCCACGAGGAGCAGCAGAAGACCGCCAAGCCGCCGGTGAGCGACTCGACGCGCGACAAGCAGGTCTTCGGTGTGATCCTCGCGGTCATCCTCGTCATCGCCGCGGTCATCGTCGTGCCCAAGCTCGTCGGCAGCTCGGCCACCGCCACCCCCGCGGCAGGGTCGACGACGCCCGCGAGCACCCCGACGAGCACGGGCGGGCTCGCTGCCGGCCAGAAGCTCGCGGCCGGCTGCACCGCTCCCCCGGCGAACCAGACCACCCCGAAGCAGCAGAAGCAGGTCCCGGCCAAGGCCACGGCTGCCGGCAAGACCTTCGTCGCGACCGTCAAGACCACGTGCGGCGACCTCACGTTCGAGCTCGACGGGACGAAGGCGCCGCAGACCGTCGCCTCGTTCATCAACCTGGCCAAGAGCGGCTTCTGGGCCCCGAGCCCGTGCCACCGCGTCACGACCGAGGGCATCTACGTCCTCCAGTGCGGTGACCCCACCGGCACGGGTCAGGGCGGACCGGGCTACACCTTCGGCATCGAGAACGCGCCCAAGGACGGGAAGTACCCCACCGGTGTGCTCGCCATGGCGCGCACCTCCGACCCGAACAGCAACGGTGGCCAGTTCTTCATCACCTACAAGGAAACCCAGTTGCCCACCGACGGCGGTGGCTACACGATCTTCGGGAAGGTGACCAAGGGCCTCGACATCGTCGACAAGATCGCCGCGAACAAGGCCCTCCCCCCCAGCCCGACGGACGGAACCCCCGTCTCCCCGATCAGCATCCTCAGCGTCAGCGTGACGGAGAAGAAGGCATGACCGACATCAAGCAGCCCGAGCCGGACGACACCACCGCCACCGTGACGGAGGAGCAGCACGGCGAGGCCGCGGTCGAACCGGCGGCCGAGAACGCCGACACCGTCGAGACGGTCGACGACGACGCTCCGGCCGACACGGCCGACGCCCCCACCACGACCGAGCCTCCGGTGACGTCCGAGCCCGCGGCGACGACCGAGCCCGCAGCGACGACCGAGACGACCGAGGCCGTCGCCTCGGTGGAGGCCACCGAGTCCGGCGACACGAGCGAGAGCGCCGAGGCCGCTGCCGCGGACGTCGCGCCCGTCGTCGAGCCCGAGCCCGTCGTCGAGCCCGAGCCCGTCGTCGAGCCCGAGCCTGCCGTCGAGGCCGAGCCGGTCGTCGAGGCCGAGCCGGTCGCGGTGGCGCCCGAGAGCGTCGAGCCGGCCGGCACGGCCCCCGAGGCGGAGGCCGAGGTGCCCGTCGCCACACCCGAGGCCAGCGAGCCGGCCGTCGCCGAGCCCGCCGCGGTCACGGGAGACGAGCCGGCTGCCGCCGCTGTCGAGACGGCAGACGCCGTGGCGTCGGTCAGCAGCACGGAGTCCGGTGACGCTGCCGAGGCTGCGGCCCCCGCGGAGGCCACGGAGCCCACGGAGCCTGCTGGGCCCGCTGTGCCCGCTGTGCCGTCCCCGGGGAGCATCCCCAAGCCCTCGTCGATCCCGACGCCGGCTGCCCTCGCCAAGGCGGTCCCGCACCCGTCGGTCGCGCCCGCCGCGCCGGCGCCGATCACGACCGACCACTCGGCCTCGGCGGCCTTCGGACGCGTCGACGAGAACGGCACCGTCTACGTCCGCACCAAGGACGGCGAGGAGCAGGAGGTCGGCTCCTACCCCGGCGCCAGCGACCAGGAGGCACTGACCTACTTCGCCCGCAAGTACGACGAGCTCTTCGCGTCGGCCGTGCTGCTCGAGCAGCGCCTGTCGCAGCCAGAGGTCCCGTCCAAGGACGTCGGTGAGGGCCTCAAGACCCTCGCGGCACAGGTCAAGGACGCGACCGTCGTCGGCGACCTCGACGCGCTCGCCACCAAGCTCGACGAGATCCAGTCCGGCCTCGCGGCCAAGCGCAACGTCGAGCAGCAGCACCGCGCCGAGGCGCGCATGGCGGCCACGGCCGAGCGCGAGAAGATCGTGGCCGAGGCCGAGTCGATCGCCGGCCAGCCGGAGAACCGGATCCAGTGGAAGACGAGCGGCGCCCGGATGCGTGAGCTGCTCGACGAGTGGAAGGCGCACCAGCGCTCCGCCACCCGCCTCGACCGCGAGACGGAGTCGAACCTGTGGCAGCGCTTCAGCAGCGCCCGCAACGGCTTCGACAAGGCACGACGCAGCCACTTCGCCGGTCTCGACGCGCAGCACGCCGACGCCAAGGGTGCCAAGGAGCGGCTCGTCGCCGAGGCCGAGAAGCTCGCGACGAGCACCGACTGGGCTGCCACCGCGGGGGCGTTCAAGCGCCTCATGGACGAGTGGCGCCGTGCCGGTCGCGCCAGCAGGTCCGACGACGACAAGCTGTGGGCGCGCTTCAAGGCGGCGCAGGACACCTTCTTCACGGCCAAGGACGAGGTCGTCGCGGCCGAGGAGGAGCAGTACCGCGGCAACCTCGCCGTCAAGGAGGCCCTACTCGTCGAGGCCGAGGCGATCCTGCCCGTGACCGACCTCGAGAAGGCCAAGGGCCAGCTGCGCGTCATCCAGGACAAGTGGGATGCCGCGGGCAAGGTGCCGCGGTCTGACATGGAGCGGGTCGAGAAGGCCATGCGCCGGGTCGAGCAGACGGTGCGGGACGCCGAGGACCGCAAGTGGAAGTCGAGCAACCCCGAGGTCGCGGCCCGGGCCCGGGCCATGGTCGACCAGCTGGAACGTGCCGTCGCCGACCTGCAGGACGACCTCGCCAAGGCCGAGGCGTCCGGCAGCGCGAGCAAGATCAAGAAGGCCCGCGAGGCGCTCGATGCACGTCAGGTCTGGCTCGACCAGGCCCGCGCCGGCGTCGCCGAGTTCGGCGGCTGACCACCAGCCCCACCCACGAAAGGGCCCACCCGACAAGTGATCTCGTCAGGTGGGCCCTTTCGCGTGCAGCATGGCGCGGCGTCCAGAGGCCGACGGCTACATCGTCGACTTGCCGCCGTTGACGCGATAGACGTCGAAGACGCCGTCGATCTTGCGAACCGCCTGCATGACGTGGTCGAGGTGGGCCGGGTCACCCATCTCGAAGGTGAAGCGGGAGATGGCCACCCGGTCGCGTGAGGTCTGCACGGACGCCGACAGGATGTTGACGTGCTGGTCCGACAGGACGCGGGTCACGTCGCTGAGGAGACGGTTGCGGTCGAGCGCCTCGACCTGCAGCTGGACGAGGAAGACGCTGGCGGAGCTCGGCGCCCACTCGACGTCGATGAGCCGCTCCGGATTGGCCGTCAGCTGGTCGGCGTTGGTGCAGTCGACGCGGTGCACCGAGACACCGTTGCCGCGCGTCACGAAGCCGATGATGGGGTCGCCCGGCACCGGGGTGCAGCACTTGGCGAGCTTGACCCACACGTCTGCCGTGCCGACGACGACGACGCCCGGGTCGCCGGGCTTGCGCCTGCTCGCGGCCCGCGTCGGGACCGTGGCTTCGGCGAGGTCCTCCGTGGCACCGTCGACGCCACCCATCGACGCGACGACCTTGCCGACGACGTGCTGCGCGGAGACGTGCCCCTCGCCCACGGCGGCGTACAGCGCCTCGATGTCCTGGTAGCGCAGGTCGGTCGCGACCGCGGTCATCGACTCGTGGCTCATGAGCCGCTGGAGCGGGAGGTTCTGCTTGCGCAGCGCCTTGGCGATGGAGTCCTTGCCGGCCTCGATGGCCTCCTCGCGGCGCTCCTTGGAGAACCACTGCTTGATCTTGTTGCGGGCCCGCGGACTCTTGACGAACTGGAGCCAGTCACGCGACGGACCGGCGCCGTCGGCCTTGGACGTCAGCACCTCGACGACGTCGCCGTTCTCGAGGGTCGACTCGAGGGGCACGAGGCGCCCGTTGACGCGGGCCCCGATGCAGTGGTGCCCGACCTCGGTGTGGACGGCATACGCGAAGTCGACGGGCGTGCCGCCCATCGGGAGCGCGACGACCGAGCCCTTCGGGGTGAAGACGTAGACCTCGCTGCTGCCCATCTCGAAGCGCAGCGAGTCGAGGAACTCGCCCGGGTCCTCGGTCTCTCGCTGCCAGTCGAGCAGCTGCCGCAGCCAGGCCATGTCGTTCTGCGGCGTGATCTCGCCCGGACGCGCGGGTCCGCCGCCGTTGCTCTGGTCCTTGTACTTCCAGTGCGCGGCGACGCCGTACTCGGCGCGACGGTGCATCGTATGGGTCCGGATCTGGATCTCGACCGGCTTGCCCTGCGGGCCGATGACCGTCGTGTGCAGCGACTGGTACATGTTGAACTTCGGCATCGCGATGTAGTCCTTGAACCGGCCCGGGACCGGGTTCCACCGCGAGTGGAGGGCGCCGAGCGCCGCGTAGCAGTCGCGCACCGTGTCGACGAGGACCCGGACGGCGACGAGGTCGTAGATCTCCTCGAAGTCGCGGCCCCGCACGATCATCTTCTGGTACACGGAGTAGTAGTGCTTGGGCCGGCCCGTGACGACGGCCTTGATCTTGGCGGCCGTGAGGTCCTCGGTGACCTGGGTGCGCACCCCGGCGAGGTACTCCTCGCGGGCCGGAGCGCGCTCGGCGACGAGGCGCACGATCTCGTCGTAGACCTTCGGGTAGAGCGTCGCGAACGAGAGGTCCTCGAGCTCCCACTTGATGGTGTTCATGCCGAGGCGGTGCGCGAGCGGTGCGTAGATCTCGAGCGTCTCGTTGGCCTTGCGCTTGGCCGACTCGGGGCTGACGTAACGCCACGTGCGGGCGTTGTGCAGGCGGTCGGCGAGCTTGATGACGAGGACGCGGATGTCACGCGCCATCGCGATGACCATCTTGCGGACGGTCTCGGCCTGGGCCGCCTCGCCGTAGGTGACCTTGTCGAGCTTGGTGACGCCGTCGACGAGCATCGCGATCTCGTCGCCGAAGTCGTGGCGCAGCTCGTCGAGGCCGTATGCCGTGTCCTCGACCGTGTCGTGCAGCAGCGCCGCCGCGAGGGTCGGGGGCGTCATCCCGAGCTCGGCGAGGATCGTCGTCACGGCGAGCGGGTGCGTGATGTAGGCGTCGCCGCTCTTGCGCATCTGCCCTTCGTGGGCGCTCTCGGCCACGGCATACGCCCGCTCGATGACCGAGAGGTCGGCCTTCGGGTGGTTCTGGCGCACCGCCGTCATGAGCGGCTCGAGCACGGGGTTGCCCGCCGGCCGGGTGGCCCCGAACCGGGCGAAACGGGCGCGCACCCGCGACGGGGTGGACAGCTCGTTGCGGACGTCCTCGCTCATGAAGAGAGTCTAGGCGGTCCCTCTGTGATCACACGGTGAGGATGGCGTTGACCGGCCGGTCCGCGAGACGCTTGCGTCCCTCGAGGAAGGCCAGCTCGAGGACGACCTCGATCGCGGTGACCGTGGCGCCGGCCCGCTCGACGAGCAGGGCGCACGCCTCGGCGGTGCCCCCGGTGGCGAGCACGTCGTCGAGGACGAGCACGCGCTGTCCGGGCTCGAAGGCGTCGGTGTGCACCTCGATCTCGGCCGTGCCGTACTCGAGCGCGTAGGACTCCTTGAGGGTCTCCCCCGGCAGCTTGCCGGCCTTGCGCACGGGCACCATGCCGAGGCCGAGCTCGTAGGCCACGGCCGCGCCGAGGATGAAGCCGCGGGCCTCGATGCCGACGACGACGTCGACCTGACCGGCATACCGCTGGGCGATGTCGCGGACGAGCTCCCCGAGGGCGGCACCGTCGGCGATGAGCGGAGTGAAGTCCTTGAAGAGGACCCCGGGCTTGGGGAAGTCCGGGATGTCGCGCAGCTTGCTCGCGACGCGGTCACTGATCTGGCTCACGCCGTCTCCTGGGGTGGTCGAACGTGCGGCGCGAACCGCGGGCGGGCGCGGGGCCGCCGAGGCGGCCCCGCGTCAGCGCCGCGACTTCGGCGCACGCTTGGGCTGGTTGCGCGGTCGGGCCTGGGCGTACTTGTGCACGGGGCGCGGTGCGCCGTCGACCGAGGCGTCGGCAGCCCCGTCAGCGGCGGCACCGGTGGAGTCCGCGCCGACGTAGGCCGGCTCGGCCCCAGCGGCTGCTGCCGAGGCACCCTGCTTGGCCCCGTGGCGCGCGACGTACTTGTCGAGCTCACGGACGGCGGGCTCGTTGCGACGCAGGTCGACGAGCAGGGGCGTCGCGATGAAGATCGACGAGTAGGCACCGACCGCGATGCCGATGAAGAGGGCGAGCGACAGGTCGAGCAGCGTGCCCGGGCCGAGCAGCGTGAAACCGACGAAGAGCACGGCCGCGATCGGCAGGAGCGCGACGACGGTCGTGTTGATCGAGCGGACCAGCGTCTGGTTGACCGCGAGGTTGGCCGCCGCGGAGTACGTCATGCGCTTCGTCCGGAACGCGTCCGCGGTGTTCTCGCGCACCTTGTCGAAGACGACGACCGTGTCGTAGAGCGAGTACCCGAGGATCGTGAGGAACCCGATCATCGACGACGGCGTGATCTCGAAGCCGAAGAGCGCGTAGATGCCGACGGTGATGACGAGGTCGTGCAGCAGGGCCACGAGACCCGACACGGCCATCTTCCACGTGCGGAAGTAGAGCGCCATGACCAGGGTCACGATGACGAGGAAGACGATGAGACCACGGATCGCCTGCTGGCTGACCGACTGCCCCCAGCTCGGGCCGATGAGCGATGCGCTGACCGCACCCTTGTCGACGCCGAACTGCTGGGCGAGGGCCGTGCTGGCCTCGTCGGTGCGGTCGGCCGCGGCCTCGGACTGCACGCGGACGGTGTCCTGGCCGACGATCGTCGTGACGACGTTGCCCTCGATGCCGGCGCTGGAGATGGCCGCCTGGGCCTTCTCCTCGTAGCCCTGGCTGTTGGAGACGCCCTGGACGCGGAACTCCGAGCCACCGCTGAACTCGATGCCGAAGTTGAGACCCTTGACGAAGATGCCGACGAGCGCGAGGGCGATGAGCACCCCGGAGATGGCGTACCACGTCTTCTGGCGCTTGATGAAGTCGATCGAGCGCTTGCCGGTGTAGAGGTCGTTGCCGACCTGGGCGAAGTTGATCATGCCTGGGCCTTCCCATCGGCGACGCGGGCCGAGCCCACGGTGGCGGGCGGGCGCTGGGCGCCGGGTGCCCCGAACTGACCGCGGCCGCGGTAGCGGACCGACTCCTTGGCGCCGAGGCGCTCCGGGTCGAGACCCGACCACTTGTGACCGTTGCCGAAGAACTTCGTGCGGGCCAGCAGCTGCACCGTGGGGTGCGTGAAGAGGATGACCACGAGCAGGTCGATGAGGGTCGTGAGGCCGAGCGTGAAGGCGAAGCCGCGGACGTTGCTCGAGGCGAGGAAATAGAGCACTCCGGCCGCGATGAAGTTGACGGCGTCGGCCGCGATGATCGTGCGTCGGGCCCGCTTCCAGCCGGTCTCGACGGCGGCGACGAGCGGACGCCCGTCACGCACCTCGTCGCGGATGCGCTCGAAGTAGACGATGAAGCTGTCGGCCGTGACACCGATGGCCACGATGAGACCCGTCACCCCGGCCATCGTCAGGCGGAAGCCGTGCGTCGTACCGAGGACCGTCACCGCCAGGTAGGTGATGACGGACGCGACAACGAGCGATGCGACCGTGACGAGCCCGAGCGCGCGGTACTGGATGAGCGAGTAGACGACGACGAGCAACAGGCCGATGAAACCGGCGAGCAGGCCGATGCGCAGCTGCTCCTCGCCGAGCTGGGGCGTGATGTTGTCCTGCGTCTGCAGCGCGAACGAGATCGGCAGGGCACCGAACTTCAGCTGCTCGGCGAGCTGCTTGGCGGAGTCGATGGTGAACGAGCCGGTGATCGAGGCCCGGCCGTCGGTGATGACGGCTCGCGCCTGCGGCGCGGTGATGACCGCCTTGTCGAGCACGACGGCGAACTGGTCGAGCGGCGGCTGCGACTGGAGCCCGTAGAGGCGCTTCGTGACGGCGGCGAACTTGGCCTTGCCGGCGTCCTTGAAGGACAGTGCGACCTCGACGATGGAGGTGGGCTGGCCGTTCGGGCCGGGCTGGTAGCCGCTCGTGGCGTCGGCGATCTCGCTGCCGTCGATCTCGCTCGGGCCGAGGACGTACTTGGTGACGCGGTCCTCGCCGCAGGTGGCGAGAGGCAGGGCGGGGTCGTCCTGGATCTTGTCGACGGCTCCCGGGGACGAGCAGTTGAGCGCGGTGTACTGCTTGGCGACCTTGGTGGCGGCCGCGTCGGCCTTGGCCTTGTCCCAGCCGAGTCCGACGAGGCCGGTGCTGGCCTGCGTCTTGATCGCGGCCTCGGTCTGGGCCGCCGTGGGCGCGGGGGCCTCGGTGGCCGCAGGCGCGGGCGTCGTCGCCGTGCCCGAGGGCGTGGTGGCCGACGGCGTGGGCGTCACCGGGGTCGTGGCGGCGCGCAGCGCGTCGGGGACGACACCGTTCTGGGCGGTCGCGGACGTCGAGGGCGTCGCGGTGCTCGTGGCCTTCGGCGTGCCCGTGCCGGTCGCGGTGCCGGAAGGAGTCGCCGTGCCCGTGGACGTGCCGGTCGGCGTGCCGCTCGGGTTGGCCTGGCTGGCGTTGGCGTCGAGGGCCTGCACGTAGACGGCGCGGAAGCGCAGCTGCGACGGCTTCTTCAGCGCGTCGAGCTGCTCGGCCGTCGGCTGGCCGGGGATCGACACGACGATGCTGCGACCACCCTGGGTGGTGATCTCGGCCTCGGAGACGCCGTTGGCGTCGATGCGCTGGCGGATGATGTCGACCGCGCGGTTGACCTGGCCCTCGCTGATGGTCTCGGTGCCGTTGAGCTGCGGCTGGAGCACGAGCTCCGTGCCGCCCTCGAGGTCGAGGCCGAGCCGGGGGGTCATCGACCCCTCGGCCCACTTCGTCAGGCCGGCGGCGAGACCGCCGAGGGCGAGGATGACGACGACCAGGGCCAGGAGGCTCCGTCTCGCCGACTTCTTGGTGGAGCTGCGTGCCACGAAAGCCTCACTGACCGTTCTGCTGGGAGCCGGGCGTCGCACCCGGTGCGTCGTCGACGGGGGCGTCGGCCGCAGGCGTGTCGCTCGCGGCAGTGTCGGTCTGCTTCATCGCGATGGCGCGCCGGTCGAACCGGACGGTCGTGCCCTCGGAGATCTCGAGCCAGGCGCTGCTGTCGTCGAGGTGCTTGATCGTGCCGAAGATGCCCGAGGAGGTGACGACCGCGTCACCGACGTCGAGCGAGGAGCTGAAGTCACGCATCTGCTTCATCCGCTTGTTCTGGGAAAAGAACAGCCAGCCCAGCAGCAGCAGGGGCAGGGCGAAAATCAGCAACGAGAGGGCCCCGTTGTTGTTCATGTCAGCTCAGTCCTTCGTGTCTTCGTCCGGTAGCGCGGGCGCGCGCCACGACCCGTCGATCGGGTCGGATGTCGCGTCAACGACCGGGGGCACCGGATGGTGCCGCGGCAGCGGCGATGGTGCCCGCAGGAGTCTACGTGCGCGGGTGCAGTTTGTCAGACCAGACGGACGGGTGACGCCGCGTGTGCCGGTCACGTTTTGGTCGCGCTCGGTGCTGGCGGCAGGACCATGCCGAGCCCGGCCTCAGGCGTCGAATCGCGCGCCGCCGGCCTCGTCGATGGGGAGGGTGGCGGTCCAGAGGGCCTGCGAGTCGTGCGGCGGGGTCAGGCCGAGGTGCTCCCAGGCGAGGCTCGAGGCGGCGCGCCCGCGTGGGGTGCGGATCATGAAGCCCTCGCGCACGAGGTAGGGCTCGGCGACCGTCTCGACCGTGTCGGGCTCCTCGCCCACGGCGACGGCGAGGGTCGACAGGCCCACGGGACCACCGTTGAACCGGCGGCACAGCGCCTCCAGCACGGCTCGGTCGAGCCGGTCCAGGCCGCGCTCGTCGACGTCGAACAGCTCGAGCGCCTGACGGGACGCGGACTGGGTGACGCGGTCCTCGCCGTGCACCTGTGCCCAGTCGCGGACCCGGCGCAGCAGACGGTTGGCGATGCGAGGCGTGCCACGCGACCGCAGGGCGATCTCGCGGATGCCGTCCTCGTCGGCGTCGAGTCCGAGCAGGCGCGCCGACCGGTGGAGGATCGTCACGAGGTCGGCCGCCGCGTAGTAGTCGAGGTGGCCCGTGAAACCGAAGCGGTCGCGCAGCGGCGCAGGCAGCAGCCCGGCACGTGTCGTCGCGCCGACGACGGTGAAGGGCGGCAGCTCGAGCGGGATGGCGGTCGCGCCCGGACCCTTGCCGATGATGACGTCGACCCGGAAGTCCTCCATCGCGAGGTAGAGCATCTCCTCGGCCGAGCGCGACATCCGGTGGATCTCGTCGAGGAAGAGCACCTCCCCCTCGGCGAGCGACGAGAGCACCGACGCGAGGTCGCCGGCGTGCTGGATCGCGGGGCCGGAGGTGATGCGGATGGGCTGCTCGAGCTCTCCGGCGACGATCATCGCCAGGGTGGTCTTGCCCAGCCCCGGCGGCCCGGAGAGCAGCACGTGGTCGGGCGGGGTGCCACGACGCTTGGCGGCCTTGAGGACGAGCCCCAGCTGGTCGCGGACGCGGGTCTGTCCTGGGAAGTCGTCGAGTCGCTTGGGACGCAGTGCGGCCTCGACCTGCCGCTCGTCGGTGTCGCCGACCGCGTCGACGATGCGCGCCGTCGCGTCGAAGGAACCGTCGTCCCAGACGTCCGGCTCGGCCCCGGTGTCGAGCTCCCAGGAGCGGTCGAGGCTCATCGGCCGAGCTCCTGCAGGGCGGCCCGCAACAGCGCCGACACCCCGGCGCCGTCGGCCGCGAGCGGCGCGATCCTGTCGAGCGCGTCGTCGGCCTGGCGCACGGTCCAGCCGAGTCCGACGAGCGCCTCGCGGACCTGCTCGCGCCACGCCTCGCCGCTGTCGAGGTGGACCGGGTCGCTCTGGCCGGCCGAGCCGGGCAGGGCGCCGAGCTTGTCCTTGAGCTCGAGGACCATCCGCTCCGCCCCCTTCTTGCCGATGCCCGGGACCTTCGTCAGCGCGACGAGGTCACCCGTGCCCAACGCGACCCGGACGGCGTCGGGCGAGTGGACGGCGAGCACGGCCAGAGCGAGGCGGGGTCCGACCCCGGAGACGGTCTGGACGGTCTCGAAGACGTGCTTCTCGTCGTCGGTGGCGAAGCCGTAGAGCGTCAGCGAGTCCTCGCGCACGACGAGGCTGGTGGCGAGCTCCGTGGGCTGCCCCAGCCGCACGGACGTCGCCGTGGCCGGGGTGGTGTGGACGAGCATGCCGACACCACCGACGCCGACCACGACCGAGTCGAGGCCGACCTTGAGGACGGTGCCGGAGAGCGAGGCGATCATCGGGGCTGGGCTCCAGGGTGGGGTCGGGCGGTCTGGCCGGTGCGGGTGGGCTGGGTGGTCGCGGCGCGCAGGCGCTGCACCGGTGGGGCGGCTCCCGGTGGGACCCGACGGGGTATGCCGCTCCCCCGGTTGCCGGTGCGAGCGAGCACCTCGAGCCGTGCCTCCTCGAGCCGGCTCTGCGTGCCGCCGCGCCAGACGTGGCAGATGGCCAGGGCGAGCGCGTCGGCCGCGTCGGCGGGCTTCGGTGGCGTGTCGAGACCGAGCAGGCGGGTCACCATCGTCGTGACCTGCGCCTTGTCGGCACGCCCGTTGCCGCTGACCGCGGCCTTGACCTCGGTCGGCGTGTGGAGCGTGACGGGCAGGCCGAGCCGCTCGGCCATGATCATGACGATCCCGGTCACCTGCGCGGTGCCCATCACGGTGGAGACGTTGGTGTCGGCGAAGACGCGCTCGATGGCCACGGCCTCGGGACGGTGCCGTGCGAACCACTGACGCATCTCGTCCTCGACGGCGACGAGACGCTTGGGGGTCGGGTCGCCGGACGGCGTGCGGATGACCCCGACCTCGACGAGCGAGAGCTTGCGCCCCGGGACCCCGTCGACGACGCCCACGCCGCAGCGGGTGAGCCCGGGGTCGACCGCGAGGACGCGCACGGCATACCTCCCTGGGGCGTGGGGCTCTGGACGATCCGAACAGGTGTTCGGGACAACGCTAACGGGCCTCCCCCGAAAGGACGGGAGGCACGCCGGTCCCGGCGTGCCTCCTCGTCGCCCCTCGGGCGCAGAAGCCCTCGGCGCGGTCAGTCCTCGTCGTCGTCGAGCTGGGCGAGGACGTCGTCGGGGATGTCGCCGTTGGCGAAGACGTTCTGCACGTCGTCGCTGTCCTCGAGGGCCTCGATGACGCGGATCATCTTCTTGGCCCCGTCGAGGTCGAGCGGGACCTGCAGGTTGGGGACGAACGACGCCTCGGCCGACTCGTAGTCGATGCCGGCGTCCTGGATCGCCTTGCGGACCGCGACGAAGTCGGAGGCCTCGGAGATGATCTCCCAGGTGTCACCGTTGTCGTTGACCTCCTCGGCACCCGCCTCGAGCACGACCTCGAGGATGTCGTCCTCGGAGCCGGCGTCCTTGAGGACCGTCACGACGCCCTTGCGGTTGAAGACGTAGGACACCGAGCCGGGGTCGGCGAGCTGGCCGCCGTTGCGGGTCAGCGCCGTGCGCACCTCCGCGGCAGCCCGGTTGCGGTTGTCGGTGAGGCACTCGATGAGCACCGCGACGCCGTTGGGGGCGTAGCCCTCGTACATGATCGTCTGCCAGTCGGCGGCGCCCGCCTCGGCACCCGAGGCGCGCTTGACGGCGCGGTCGATGTTGTCGTTGGGCACCGACGTCTTCTTGGCCTTCTGGATGGCGTCGTAGAGCGTCGGGTTGCCGGCGGGGTCGGCGCCGCCCTGGCGGGCCGCGACCTCGATGTTCTTGATGAGCTTGGCGAAGAGCTTGCCGCGCTTGGCGTCCTTGGCCGCCTTCTGGTGCTTCGTGGTGGCCCATTTGGAGTGGCCGCTCATGCAGTGTCCTCGCGTTCCGGTGACTGGCGTGCACCCGACTGCTGGAGTCGGTGCTCTCTGACGATCGAGACGAACTCGGCGTGGATCCGGCGGTCGGCCCCCACCTCGGGGTGGAAGGACGTGGCCATGAGGTTGCCCTGCCGGACCGCGACGATCCTACCGGCGGCCGGGCCCTTGCTCACGCGGGCGAGCACCTCGACCCCCGGTCCCGCCTGCTCCACCCACGGCGCGCGGATGAAGACGGCGTGCACCGTGCCCGCCGTCGACGGGTCGCTCCAGGCGTAGTCGAGGTCCTGCTCGAAGGAGTCGACCTGGCGGCCGAAGGCGTTGCGGCGCACCGTGATGTCGAGGCCGCCGAGCGTCTGCTGGTCGGGACGCGCGTCGGCGATGCGGTCGGCGAGCATGATCATCCCGGCGCACGAGCCGTACGCGGGCATGCCCCCGGCGATGCGCCGCCGCAGGGGCTCTTGCAGGTCGAAGGCGCGGACGAGCTTGTCCATGACCGTCGACTCGCCGCCCGGGATGACGAGCCCGTCGATGGCCTCGGCCTCGGCCGGACGCCGGACCGTGACCCCCTCGGCGCCGAGTGCGGTGAGGGCGGCGAGGTGCTCGCGGACGTCGCCCTGGACCGCGAGGACACCGATGCGCGGCACGCCGACGGCGTCGGCGCGACGGTCGGCGCCCGGCTCGGCGCCCGGCTCGGCGCCCGGGTGTGCGCCCGCGTGTGCGCCTGGGTCGGCGGTCGTGCCGGTGATGGTGCTGATGGTGCTCACCGGGTCAGCGTAGAGCGCTCGCCATGACCGTCGCGCCACGGGTCGGGGCCGGAGAACCGTCTCGGATGCCAGACGTCCGCGGAGGCGCCCCTGACATCGGCACGACGCCACCGGATACGTTGCGGCCATGACGACGGTGCATACCCACGACGACCTGACCGCCCGTGCCGAGCAGGCCGATGCTGCCTCCCCGCTCCGGAGCACCCGCGGCCTCTTCACGCTCCCCGACGACGTCATCTACCTCGACGGCAACTCGCTCGGGGCCCTGCCGAGCGCCGTGCCGGCCGTCGTCGACGACGTCATGCACCGCCAGTGGGGTGAGCGGCTGATCCGCTCGTGGAACGAGGCCGACTGGTGGGGCGCACAGACCCGCGTCGGCGACGCCGTCGGGCGTCTCGTCGGGGCCGCTCCCGGGCAGGTGGTCGTGACCGACTCGACGTCGGTCAACCTCTTCAAGGCGGTCATCGGCGCCGGCCGCCTGCGGCCCGGCCGCACGGTCGTGCTCACCGACCCCGACTCCTTCCCGACCGACCTCTACATGACCGAGTCCGCAGCGGAGCTCGCCGGCCTCGAGGTGCGCCGGATCCACCCGCGTGACGCCGTCGCCGCCATCGCCGAGGTCGGTGACGCCCTCGCGCTCGCCTCCTACTCGAGCGTCGACTACCGCACGGGCGAGCTCTGGGACCTGCGCGCGATCACCGAGGCCGCCCACGCCGTGGGCGCTCTTGCGTGCTGGGACCTCTGCCACTCCGCCGGGGTCATCGAGGTCGACCTCGACGACGGCGGTGCGGACCTCGCCGTCGGGTGCGGCTACAAGTACCTCAACGGCGGCCCGGGTGCCCCCGCCTTCCTCTACGTGGCGGCCCGCCACCAGGACGACTTCGAGCAGCCCCTGACCGGCTGGCAGGGGCACGCCCACCCCTTCGAGATGCGTCCGGACTACGAGCCCGCGCCCGGCATCACCCGGGCCAGGGTCGGGACCCCGCCCCTGCTCTCGGTGCTCGCCCTCGAGGCCGCGCTCACGGCATACGACGGCCTCTCCCCCGCCGACGTCCGGGCGGCGTCGCTCTCGGTGACCGGCACGTTCATCGACGCCCTCGACGCGCTGGGGGTCGACCTCCCGCTGGCGACGCCGCGCGACCCCGAGCGCCGTGGCTCGCAGGTCTCGCTGCGTCACCCGCAGGCCTTCGCCGTCGTGCAGGCGCTCATCGCGCGCGGCGTCATCGGTGACTTCCGCGAGCCCGACATCATCCGCCTCGGCTTCGCACCGCTCTACGTCACCCACGTGGACGCGGTGCGGGCCGCGGTCCACGTCAAGGAGGTCCTCGACGGGCGGGAGTTCGAGCGCCCCGAGTTCGCGGAGCGCGGCGCCGTCACCTGAGGCGCCGCAGCGAGGCGTCCACGAGCACGTCGACGTTGTCGCTCCACTGCTCGGCGGAGCCGACCCCGCGCGCCAGCGCCCGCACGACCGGGTCGGTGACGCTCGCCTCGAGAGCGTCGACGACGGCCGCGCGCACGCCGCGGTAGGGCCGGTCCCAGAACGGTTCGACCGGCTCGGCGGTGGTCGGCAGTCCGGCGTCGCCCTGGACCGCGGCGAGCAGGCGCAGCGCCTCGACGAGGCCGGCCTCCCGCTGCCGCCAGTCGGGTGCCGCCAGCGCGCGGTCGAGCGGCGCGAGCGCGGCTGCGGCCCGGGGCAGCCGGGCGAAGCTCGTGCCGAGCCACTTGGCGTACGGCGGCCACCGGCGCTCCACCAGGTGGCCGAGGTGCATCGCGATCCCGGCCAGCCGCGCCGCGACCACGCGCGAGCCGAGCTCGTCGCCGCGCTCCGCCGTCCGGCCGACGAAGGGGAGCTCCTGCCCGAGCCGGGCCCAGTCGGTCGCGACGACGTGCCGCCAGACGTCGTCGGGATACCACTCAAGCCGCTGCCGTATGCCGTCCAGCTCGCCCACGTCGTCGACGAACACCTCTCCCCCGGTGACCTCGAGGACGGCCTGCCCCGTGAGGGAGAGCCACTCGTCCACCGTCAGGTCGCGGGTGGGGTCGACGCCGAGGCGGGAGACGGCGAGGTCGCGCGCCGTCTCGACCTGCACCCGGTGGCGCACGGCCGGGTCCCACGTGGTCGCGAACCGGGTGGGGTGGCCGGCGAACGACTCGGGCAGCTGCTCGGCGAGGTGGTCGTCGACGGCGATGACGACATCGTCGGGGACGAGGAGGTTGAGGCGCAGCCCCCAGTCGTGGTCGCGCGACATCGCGTCGTCGAGACCGAGGACGTCGGACCCGCTGCCGAGACGCGCTGCGGCACAAGGCATCCCGGGCCAGCGCCCCCGCACGAGCGGTTCGACGATCTCGTCGAGGTAGGCCCGCGACAGCTCGGTTCCGGAAGGACTCACGCCCCCGATCGTGCCAGCCCCCGTCTCCGCAACACACCGTGCAGGTCCCGACTCACCGGGATCGGGCGCGGGTGTGTTGCGACCTGCACGGTGTGTCGCGAGGTGGGTGGGTCGCGCGGCATGACGGCGTGTGCCGCCGTGCCCGGTGGGGCACGGCGGCACACGCCGGTGTCAGGCTGGGAGTGCGGAGGTCACCAACCGCGCTCGGAGAGACGGTGCGGCTGGGCGAGCTCGTCGACGTTGATGCCGACCATGGCCTCGCCGAGGCCACGCGAGACCTTGGCGATGACGTCGGGGTCGTCGTGGAAGGTCGTCGCCTTGACGATGGCCTCCGCGCGCTGGGCCGGGTTGCCGGACTTGAAGATGCCCGAGCCGACGAAGACACCCTCGGCGCCGAGCTGCATCATCATCGCGGCGTCGGCAGGGGTCGCGATGCCTCCGGCCGTGAAGAGCACGACGGGGAGCTTGCCGGCCTCGGCGACCTCCTTGACGAGCTCGTAGGGAGCCTGGAGCTCCTTCGCCGCGACGTAGAGCTCGTCGGGGCTCATCGAGTGCAGGCGGTTGAGCTCGGCGCGCAGGGTGCGCATGTGGGTCGTGGCGTTCGAGACGTCACCGGTGCCGGCCTCACCCTTGGAGCGGATCATCGCCGCGCCCTCGGTGATGCGGCGCAGGGCCTCGCCGAGGTTGGTCGCGCCACAGACGAAGGGCACGGTGAACTGCCACTTGTCGATGTGGTTGGCGTAGTCGGCCGGGGTCAGCACCTCGGACTCGTCGATGTAGTCGACGCCGAGGCTCTGGAGCACCTGCGCCTCGACGAAGTGGCCGATGCGGGCCTTGGCCATGACCGGGATCGAGACGGCCTCGATGATGCCGTCGATCATGTCGGGGTCGCTCATCCGCGACACGCCGCCCTGGGCGCGGATGTCGGCGGGGACGCGCTCGAGAGCCATGACGGCGACGGCGCCGGCGTCCTCGGCGATCTTGGCCTGCTCGGCCGTGACGACGTCCATGATGACGCCGCCCTTGAGCATCTCGGCCATGCCGCGCTTCACGCGCGTCGTGCCGGTGTGGCTCGTGCCGCTCTGCTGGTCAGCCGCGGGCGTGCTGCCCGAGGTCGGGGTGGTGCTCACGATGTCCTGCTTTCCCGTGATCTGGGTTCGGTGTGCCTCAAAGCGTAGGCCCCCGCGCGAGGTGGGGACGACGCGGTCCGGGGTCGAGCGCGTGGGGCCGGTCACACGAGGGCGAGGTGCTCCGGCGAGTCGTCGTTGAACTCGATGGTGTGCGGCATCGGGGTGTAGCCCGCGAGGTGGAACATGCGGATGGTCCACTTGCGCCGCACCCGGCGGACGTCGGTGACGGCGTCGTTGTGGAAGCGTCGCGCCAGCTGCACGCGCGTGCAGGCCGAGGCGAGTCGGGCGAGCACGTCCTGCCCCAGCGCCGTCGAGCGCAGCGTGCTGACCGCCTGCGGTGTGAGGGCGAGCTCGAGGGCCTCGGTGAGGTCGTTCTCGGCGAGCTCGCGGGCGTCGCCGTGCTCCGACGGCGCCTCAAGGGACTCCGCCGCCGCGTTGGCCAGGATGAGCGCCGTGGCACCGTCGAGGAGCCCGCTGTTGGCCAGCTCGACGGCCGCCTCGGCCCGGCGCACCAGCCGCGCGTCGAGGGCGGCGAGGGTGCCGCTGAGGCGGACGTGGAGCCGGTCGAGACGGGCCGCCGTGTAGGAGAGGTACCAGGCGATGACGACGAGGACGAAGAGGATCGCGAAGACCCACGAGAGGACCTCGCTCACCGGGCACCCCCGCGCAGGAAGCGGTTCCAGCGTCCCTGCGGCTCGAGGTGCGCGGCCGCGACACCCTCGATGACGGTCTCGTAGACGGCGAGGATCTCGTCGGCGACGACCGACCAGTCGAAGAGGCTGGCCCGGTGCTGTCCGGCGGCGGCGAGCTCGGCGCGGCGCTCGGGTCGCCGGAGCAGGTCGACGAGCGTGCGCGCGAGGTCGTCGGGCTGCTCGTTGGCGAACATCGCGCCCGCCGTGCCGCCGTCGAGCACTCGTGAGAAGGCCGCGAGGTCACTGGCGAGGACGCAGGCGCCGGCGCTCATCGCCTCGATGAGGATGATGCCGAAGCTCTCTCCCCCGGTGTTGGGCGCGACGTAGACGTCGACGGACGCCAGCAGCGACGCCTTGTCGTCGTCAGAGACGGAGCCGAGGAACTCGCACGCGGCGACGACCTCGGGCGGCCAGCCCTCGGTGACCTCCTCGGGGTCGCCGGGCCCGGCGACGAGGACACGCAGTCCCGGGATCGAGCGGAGGATCTCGGGCAGGGCCGCCGCGAGCACCGGGAGTCCCTTGCGCGGCTCCCCCATCCGGCCGAGGAAGGCGATCGTCGGCGACGCGGGCGTGCCCATCCACGCGGAGCGCCGCGGGGCCCCCGCGAACCGGTCGACGTAGACGCCGTTGGGGATGACGACCGCGTCGCCGCCGACGTGGGTCGTGACCGTCCGACGGGCGTCCTCGCTCACGGCGATGCGGCCGGCGATCTTCTCCAGGCTGGGTCGGATGATCGGGTAGGCGGTCTGCATCGTCCGCGACCGCAGCATCGAGGTGTGGAAGGTCGCGACGATGGGCCCCTCGGCCGCCATGAGCGCGAGCACGCTGACGCTGGGCGTGACCGGCTCGTGGAGGTGGAGCACGTCGAACTGGCCGGCGTCGAGCCACTTGCCGACCTTGGACGCCGTGACGGGACCGAAGTTGAGACGCGCGACGGAGCCGTTGTAGCGCACGGCGGTGGCCCTGCCCGCCGACGTGACGTAGTCGGGCAGCGCGGTCTCGCTGTCTGCCGGCGCGAGCACGGACACGTCGTGGCCCTGGCCGATGAGGTGCTCGGCGAGGTCGCGCACGTGGAACTGCACCCCGCCCGGGACGTCGAACGAGTACGGGCAGACGATCCCGATCCTCACGTCGTGCGTCCCGTCGACTGCGCCGACTCCGCCGACTGTGCCGACTGTGCCGACTGCGCCGACTCCGCCGACTGAGCGGCGGGCTGGGCAGCGGCGTCGGCCGAGGCAGGCGCGGGAGCGTCGAGGTCGTCGACGAAGACCCGCTGGAGCATGTGCCAGCTCGACGTGTGCTCGCGGATCGCGACGGCGAGGTGGTCGGCGCACTGCTGGATGAGGTCGGCCGCCTTGACCGCCGTCGTGCCCTCGACACGGGGCACGAGGCGGTTGCTGAACTCGATGACCGTGCGGTGTCCTCCGAGCCCGGTGCCCGCGGGAGCGGGTTCGTACCAGATCCGGGCCGCGAAGAGCGGCGCACCGGTCATGAGGGACAGGACGGCCGGCCCCTTGGCCATGCGTGCGCGGTGGCCGAGGAGGTCGACCTCGACGCCGCCGTTCGTGAGGTCACGGTCGGCGGCCAGCGCGATGAGCCTCCCGCCGCTCCGCGCCGCGTCGAGCAGCCCGTGGAACGGGTCGTCCCCGCCGGTGAGCGGGATGATGTCCATGTCGATGCTGCGCCGGAACGCCACGAACTCCTGGAACACCTCTTCGGGCTTGAGCCGCTCGGCGACGGTCGTCACCGGCATGAGGTTGCCGGCGGACCAGGCTGCGGCGAGGTCGAAGTTGCCGAGGTGGCCCACGAAGACGACCCCCGCGTCACCGCGCGCGCACAGCTCACGGACCTCGGCGTCGCCACGTACGACCACCGCCCCGTCGATCTGGGCCCGGGTGAGCGAGGGGAGCCGGAACGCCTCGCAGTAGTAGCGCATGTAGGAGCGCATGCCGTGGCGCACCAGCGAGTCGAGGTCGGCGTCGGACAGCTCG
Source organism: Terracoccus sp. 273MFTsu3.1 (assembly GCF_000383675.1). Classification (GTDB taxonomy): domain Bacteria; phylum Actinomycetota; class Actinomycetes; order Actinomycetales; family Dermatophilaceae; genus Terrabacter. The sequence continues at coordinate 412,530 of NZ_KB911823.1, forward strand.
GGCCGCACCCGACGGTAGTTCGATCGGAGCCGGTCGATGCCCTTCCCACCGCGCCGGAAGGCGATGGCCGCCACCCGGTCGAAGAGGGCGTATGCCGCCCGCTCCGGGAGGGCGCGCACGACGGACCACCCGAGCTTGAAGCCGAGCACGCTGACGGTGTCGGTCGCGCGCCGTGCGAGGTCGGTCACGCGCCCACCTCGCCGGAGGCGAGAGCCTGGCGACGCACCGTCAGCATCCGCTGGAGGACGGTGACGAGGCTCGCCACCGCGAGCAGGCCCAGGACGACGCCGAGCAGGATCGTCGAGTTGAAGAGGTCGGCGAAGAAGGCGGCGACGAGTACGGCGACGAGCCGGTCGGCGCGTTCGGCGATCCCGACGTTGGCCGTGTAGCCGAGGCCCTCTGCCCGAGCCTTGGCGTAGGACACGACACTGCCGAGGATGAGGCAGCTGAGCGCGAGCCCGGCCATGAGCTGGTTGTTGCCCTTGCCGGCGTAGAAGAGCACGAGGCCGCCGAAGATCGCGGCGTCACCGATGCGGTCGAGCGTGGAGTCGAGGTAGGCCCCCCACTTGCTCGAGCGGCCGGACTCGCGGGCCATGATGCCGTCGACGTTGTCGGAGAAGACGAACGCGGTGATGACGAGCACACCGACCCAGATCTCACCGCGGGGGAAGAACGCCAGAGCCCCGGCGCACACCCCGAGGGTGCCGACGACCGTCACGACGTCGGGACTGATCCCGAGCCGGAGGAACAGGTGGGCGATCGGACCGAGGATCTTGGTCAGCGACGCGCGCAGGAGTCTGTTGAGCATGGTGGTGACAGCGTACTGACCGGTCGGGTGTGCTCGGGCCCGGCGCACGCTCCGTGGCGCGTCCGTGACCTGCGGGCGCGCACCGGGTGGTCCTCAGCCGGTGGTCGGGTCGGTCGGCCGGTCGGTCGGCCACGCGTCGACGAGGCGCGCGCGGGTGTCCTCGAGCAGGACGGGTAGCGCCTTGGTCTGGGCGACGATGGGCAGGAAGTTCGAGTCGCCGCTCCAGCGGGGCACGACGTGCTGGTGCAGGTGGGCTGCGACCCCGGCGCCGGCCACGGCTCCCTGGTTCATGCCGAGGTTGTAGCCGTGCGGCTCCGAGGCCGACTGGAGGGCGTGCACGGCCTGCTTCGTCAACGCCGTGAACTCGGCCGTCTCGTCGTCGGTGAGGTCGACGTAGAGGGAGACGTGACGGTAGGGGCAGACGAGGACGTGGCCCGGGTTGTACGGGAAGAGGTTCATCACGACGTAGCAGTGCTCGCCGCGGTGGACGATGAGGCCATCCGCGTCCGTCTTGCCCGGAGCGGCGCAGAACGGGCAGCCGTGCCCGGCCTCGTCGGTGGGCTTGTCACCGAGGATGTAGGCCATCCGGTGCGGGGTCCAGAGCCGTTCGAAGCCGTCCTCGACGCGGGCGAAGTCGGCCGCCGGCTCGACGGTGGGATCCGGGGTGGGCTGGGGGTCGGGGCTTCCACCCGTGGGCGTCGGGCCACTCCCCTGCGTCGTCATGGTGACTGATCCTAGGACGAGGCCCGCGACGGGCGACGACCCGTCGGCCGCGTGTCGATTTCCCCATCGGCCCGACCTTCGGTTCAATGGAGTCGGCCCTGCGGTGTGTGAGACCGCAGGGCCTTCGTCGTCCCCGGACCCCGACAGGACCCGGACAGGGAACAGCCCTGCGGGTGTGAGAGCCGCAGGGCCGGGATCCTCTGACGCACAGGCCTGGACGGACTCGTCGGTCGACCCGGTGCGAAGGAAGGTGAAGGCCCGGGAAGTATGAGTTCCCGGGCCTTCTGTTCGTCCTCGCCGAAGCGATTCGGAAACCGATCCGCCGAAGCGGTTCGGTTCATCATTTGTAACCCCGCGGACGCCGGCGCGCAAGCCCTTGTCGGCACTTTCTTCGGTGCGACCGAGAGGGGGCGGCGTGTCGCCCGGACACGCCGCCCCCGGCCCGCGCGAGGGCCGTTCGAGGCCGGTCAGCGGAGCGTCAGGGCGTACACCTCGAAGCGGTCGTCGGCGGGCAGGGTGACGGCCTGGAGCTGCCGGGCCGGGTCCACGGCCACGGTCGTGCCGAAGATCTGGACCGGAGGTCCGTCGACGCCCGAACCGCCCTTGATCCGATGGTCCATGGCAATCGCGACGGTGTTGCCGTTGTGCCCGCTGCCCGCCGCCCAGTCGGTCAGTGCGACCGGGACGGACTGGACGCTGCCGTCCGTGTAGGTCAGGCGCAGGGCCGTCCCCACGTCGCCGTTGTGCGTCGACCCGACGAGATGGATCGTCGAGCGGCTGCCGGCCTGGACGAGCAGCGTCTGGCCGCGCCCCTCGACGAAGTTCGGCGTCGTGCCGGAGGTGACCGGGGCGGCATACGTGGTCCCGTCGTGCACCCACGGGCCCGGAGCGGGCAGCAGGGCTGCGTCGTAGCTCCAGCCGCTGCCGTCGAAGTTGCCCTCGCTCGGTGCGGCGACGGTCGCCGTGCCGTCGTGGTTGCGGGCCGGCGCCAGGTCCACGGCGCACCCCGGTGCGCCGTCCACGCAGTCGAGGGCCTCGCGGACCTGGACGGGCACCGTGCGCGTCACGGCATCGACGCCGGGGGCGGTGGCGGTCACGACCACCTCGTGGTCACCCACGCCCAGGCCGGCGGGGAGGCGAAGGGTCACCGGAACGGTCGCGCTCGCGGGCACGCCGTTGCTGTGCAGCACGGCAGCACCCTCGCCGCCCGAGCCCACCGCGGCCGTCCAGCCTGCGGGGGCCGTCACGGACACGTCGACCGGCAGACTCTTCGGGGCCTGGCCCACGAGGTCGACGGCGAGGCGGGCCTCACGCGCCCCGGTCGGCACGACGACGGGGTTCGGACGAGCGGCCATCGAGAGCGACAGGCGCGGGTCGCGTCCGGCCTGCACGGCCGACGGCGGCACGTCGGCCGGCGTCGTGCCCCAACGGCTCGGGGTCGTCCCCACGGTGTGCGCGACGGACCCTCCCTGCCGGATGGCGTCCCAGCCGACCCAGCTCTTCGTGCTCCGGGCACCGTCGACGGTCAGGGTCTGGACGTAGCGCCGGTCGTCGGACACCCCGGGCGCGGTGATCGTCAGGTGACCGCCCTGTCCGGTGCGCACCGACGTCGGAGCGGCCACGGCGACGTCGACGCGCTCGAACTGGGGCGAGCTGACGACGAAGACGTTCGACCCGCTCATCGTCGGGTAGAGGCCCCAGGACGAGAAGACGTACCACGCCGACATCGTGCCGAGGTCGTCGTTGCCGGTCATGCCGTCGGGGCCGTCGGTGAAGAGGGTGAAGGCCGCCCGTGCCACCGTGGCGATCTTGGCGGGCTGCTGGACCCAGGCGTAGACGTAGGGCGCGAGCAGGTCGGGCTCGTTGTTCGGGTTGTAGGTGGGCTTGCTGTAGTAGGCGTAGGTCGCCTCGATCCAGTCGGTGCGTGCGGTGCCGGCCGGGTCGGTGAGCAGCTCCGGGTAGGCGAAGAAGTCGTCGAGGCGCTTCTCGGTCGCCGCCCGACCACCCATGAGGCGGGTGAGGCCGGCCGGGTCCTGCGGGACGAGCCACTGGTACTGGTACGAGCCGCCCTCGTGGAAGGCGTGCGACGCCTCGACGGGGTCGTAGGGGTCGAGCCACGTCCCGTCGGCCAGACGCGGGCGGAAGGTCTGCGTCCCGGCGTCCCAGAGGTTGCGGTACCAGCCGCTGCGCTCGGTGAGCATCGCCGCGTCGGCGGTGTGGCCCAGCCCCTTGGCCATCAGGGCGAGGGACGCGTCGGCGGCGGAGTACTCCAGCGTCGCCGAGGCGGGGTGGGCGCAGTCGTTGTCCCCGCCGTGCGACACGCAGTCGGTGCCCACGTCCAGACCGAAGGGGATGTAGCCGAGCTTCTCGTACCAGTGCTGCCCGGCGCGGCCGTTGTACTGGCTGTCGGCGGGCGGGCGCTCGGTCGCGTTCTGCTTGAGCAGCGCGTACGCCTCCGCCTCGTGGCCGGTGAGGAAGCCCTTGCTCCAGCCCTCGACGAGGAACGGGGTGACCGGGTCGCCGGTCATGATGTTGGTCTCGCTGTTGACGAGCGCCCAACGGGGCAGCCATCCGCCCTCGCGACCGATGGCGAGCACGGACAGGTAGGAGTCGCGGGCCACGTCGGGTGCGAGGACCTCGAGGAGCTGGTTCTGCGGGCGGTAGGTGTCCCACAGCGAGAAGTTCTGGCGCGGCGTGTAGCCCTGCGCCACGTGGTTCTTCCCGTCCCAGCCGTGGTACCGACCGTCGACGTCGGACGCGAGGTTCGGGTGCATGAGCGAGTGGTAGAGCGCGGTGTAGTAGGCGGTGCGACGCTCGGTCGTGCCGCCCGTGACGCGGGCCTTGCCGAGCTCGGACTCCCACCGCTGGGCGAGCGCGGCCCGGGTGGCGTCGAAGTCGAACGAGTCACCGGTCTCCTTGGCCAGGTTGGTGCGCGCGCCGTCGGGGCCGGTGTAGCTGAGGGCGACCTTCATCGTCACGGACGTCGTGCCCGTCGGGAAGGTGACCGCGGCCCCGTTGCCGGCGTTCGTCGTGGACGCGTCACGGGCCCCTGACGTCAGCGTCGACCCGCTCCAGGTGCCGAACGAGCTGAAGGGCCGGTCGAACTCGGCCCGGAACCACACCGTGTGCTCGTCCTTGCCCGCGCAGAAGTTGCCGTCGTGGATGCGGCCCTCGACGACCCGGTCGCCGACGACGTGGACCTCGGAGTCGAAGACCCGCATGTTGGCCTTGCCGGTGTTGAGCAGGACGTTCGGCTGCTTGTCGGCCGGGAACGTGTAGCGCTGCCAGCCGGTGCGGTCGGTGGCGGTCAGCTCGGCCTGGACGCCGTGGCTCGCCAGGCCGACGCGGTAGTAGCCGGGTTCGGCCTCCTCGTCGGTGTGGCTGTAGGTGGACCGGTAGCGGTCCGGGTCCACGGTCGTCACGGAGCCGGTCGTCGGCATGACCGGCAGCTCGCCGACCACCGGGCATCCGACGCCCGACAGGTGGGTCTGGCTGAAGCCGTAGATCGAGCCCTGCGAGTGGTCGTAGCCGCCTTCTCCCCCGGTGTCGGGACTCACCTGCACCATGCCGAACGGAGCGCTGGCCCCCGGGAAGGTGTTGCCGTTGTCCTGGGTGCCGATGAACGGGTTGACCGCGTCGACGAGCCGCTCGGTGGGAGCGGCTGCCGCGGGTGGCGCCCCGGAGGGCAGGACGGGGCCGAGGACGGCGGCGGCGAGGACGGCGGTGCCGAGCGAGCGGAGCACGGTGCGCATGGAGGTTCCTTCACGGGCGACGACGATGTCCTGCCCGAGACTCGTGACGACCGGCGCGACGGTCAACCGGTGGCCGGTGTCCTGTCCGATGGACGTGCGACATCGGACAGAAGCGGACGTATGCCGCCGGGCCCGGTCCCGATGAGGGGCACCCGACCCGACGGCATACGTCGGTGGCTCCGGTCGAGGACGGCGCTCAGACCTGCGCGCGGCTCTCGATCGCGGCGAGGATCTCCGTGATGGCGTCGTCGACGGGCACGCCGTTCTTCTGCGAGCCGTCGCGGTAGCGGAACGAGACGGCGCCGGCGGCGCGGTCCTCCTCGCCGGCGATGAGCGTGAAGGGCACCTTCGACTTGCTCGCGTTGCGGATCTTCTTCGGGAAGCGGTCGTCGCTGGCGTCGAGCTCGACGCGGACTCCCTTGCGCTTCAGGCGGTCCAGCACCTCACCGAGGTAGTCCGCGTAGTCCTCGGCGACCGGAACGCCGAGCGCCTGGACCGGGGCGAGCCACACCGGGAAGGCACCGGCGTAGTGCTCGACGAGGACACCGAGGAAACGCTCGATCGAGCCGAACTTCGCGGAGTGGATCATGACCGGCTGCTGGCGGGTGCCGTCAGCAGCCTGGTACTCGAGGCCGAAGCGCTCGGGCTGGCTGAAGTCGTACTGGATCGTCGACATCTGCCAGGTGCGGCCGATGGCGTCCCGCGCCTGGACCGAGATCTTGGGCCCGTAGAACGCAGCGCCACCCGGGTCGGGCACGAGGTCGAGACCCGACTCGGTGGCCACCTGCTCGAGGACGGCGGTGGCCTCCTCCCACTGGGCATTCGTGCCGATGAACTTGTCCGCCTTCTCGCCCTCGGTCTCACGGGTCGACAGCTCGAGGTAGAAGTCGTCGAGGCCGAAGTCGCGGAAGAGCCCGAGGCAGAAGTCGAGCAGGTGCTTGATCTCGCCCGGCGCCTGCTCCTTGGTGACGTAGCTATGCGAGTCGTCCTGGGTCAGGCCGCGCACGCGGGTCAGGCCGTGCACGACGCCGGACTTCTCGTAGCGGTAGACCCCGCCGAACTCGAAGAGGCGCAGGGGCAGCTCGCGGTAGGAGCGACCACGCGACTGGTAGATGAGGTTGTGCATGGGGCAGCTCATCGCCTTGAGCTGGTACTTCACGCCCTCGAGCTCCATCGGCGGGAACATCGTGTCGGCGTAGTACGGCAGGTGGCCTGAGGTGTGGAAGAGGCCCTCCTTGCTGATGTGCGGCGTGCCGACGTACGAGAAGCCCTCCTCGATGTGCCGGCGGCGGACGTAGTCCTCCATCTCGCGCTTGATGACGCCGCCCTTGGGATGGAAGACCACGAGGCCGGAGCCGAGCTCGTCGGGGAAGCTGAAGAGGTCCATCTCGGCGCCGATGCGGCGGTGGTCGCGGCGCTCGGCCTCGGCGAGGCGGTCGAGGTAGGCCTTGAGGTCGTCCTTGGTCGGCCACGCGGTGCCGTAGACGCGCTGGAGCTGCGGGTTCTTCTCGGACCCGCGCCAGTAGGCGGCGGCCGAGCGCATCAGCTTGAACGCGTTGCCGATGAGCTTGGTGCTCGGGATGTGCGGGCCGCGGCACAGGTCGCCCCACGCGCGCGTGCCGTCACGGCGGATGTTGTCGTAGATCGTCAGCTCACCGGCCCCGACCTCGACACCGGCGCCCTCGGCGGCCTCGTCGGCGTTGCCGCCCTTGAGACCGACGAGCTCGCACTTGTACGGCTCGTCCTTGAGCTCCTCGAGCGCGTCGGCGTCGGTGACGACCCGCCGCGCGAAGGTCTGCCCCTCGTTGATGATCTTCTGCATGGCCTTCTCGAGGGCCTTGAGGTCATCGGGGTGGAACGGGGTCTCGACGTCGAAGTCGTAGTAGAAGCCGTCACGGATGGGCGGCCCGATGCCGAGCTTGGCGTCGGCGTGGAGCGACTGGACGGCCTGGGCGAGCACGTGGGCGGTCGAGTGGCGCAGGACGGCGAGCCCGTCCTCGCTGTCGACCGTGACGGGCTCGACGACGTCGCCGTCGGCGAGGACGTGGAAGAGGTCGCGCAGCTGACCGTTGACGCGCGCGACGACGACGGCGCGGTCACCCTCGAAGAGCTCACCCGCCGTCGTCTGCTCCGCGACCGATCGCTCGCTTCCGGCGACGGTGACGGTGATCTGTGCAGACACGGTTGGTGCTCCTCGTTCGAACGGGACCCGCCGTCGGGCGGCGGGTCGTGGGGGCGCCGCTGCAGGCGGCTCGTGCAAGCGTATCGAGGCGCCGCGGGACCGAGCGACACGGTTTGGTCGGGGGACCCACCTCGGCCGGCCCGAAGTGGCCCGCAGGACGGCTCCCGAGCGGATACTGGTGAGCCGGGCCGCCGTCTTCCGAGCGCGCCCCGGCACAGGAGGGACGCCCGTGGAGCAGCCGACCGACAGTCCGTCACCGCCGGCCGTGCCGGCAGCGCCGCCCGTGCCGCCCGTGCCGCCTGTGCCCGGGTGGGAGTCGCTCGGGCTCGACCGCTCGACGGCGCTCGCGCTGGCCGAGACGGCCGAGGCGGCGTTCATGCTCGCCCTGCACGACGGCGCACCCGCCACGGCGAAGGCCGCGCTGGGCATGCAATCCGAACGCGTGGCCGGTGGCGTGGCCGTCGTCATGGCCGGTGACCCCACGGGCGGCTACTGGAACAAGGCCCTCGGCTTCGGCGTCACCGAGCCGGTCACGGACGCCCTCGTGTCGCACCTCGTGGACCTCTACGCGTCCGCCGGCGCGCCGGCCCTCTGCCTCCAGGTCGCGCCGGCCGCCCTCCCGGCTGACTGGGACGACATCTGCGCGCGCCACGGCATCGTGGGTGGGTCCGTCTGGGCCAAGCTGCTCCGCCCGGCGGCCACGTCGACGACCACGTCGACGACCGACCTCCGGGTGGGCACGATCGGTCCCGAGGACGCCGAGGCGTACGCCCGCGTCTTCGCCGGCGGCTTCGGGATGCCGCCCGAGCCGCACCTGCTCTCGATGTTCGCGGCGGCCGGATCCGGCGGACCGGGGTTCACCGCCTACGGCGCCTGGGACGGGGACGAGCTCGTCGCCGCCGCCAACCTGCACGTCGCGGGGCCGGCGGCTGCCTTCTGCGGGGCGGCGACCCTCCCCGAGGCGCGCGGCCGTGGTGCCCAGTCGGCCTTCATGCGGCTGAGGGTCGAGGCGGCGCGGGCGGCCGGCTGCACGTGGATGAGTGCGGAGACCTGGCAGGAGCTCGAGGGAGCCCACAACCCGTCGCTCCACAACATGCTGCGCTCGGGCTTCGTCGAGGTCTACGACCGCCGCAACTGGGTCTGGCGACCGGGGGGCCTGGGGTGACGACGTCGATCACCGTGGCGCTGGCGTCACCCGCTGCCCACGCCGAGGTCATCGAGCTCGCCAGTGCTCGGCTCCAGCACCTGACGAGGGCCGAGGTGGCCTGGCCGTTCGAGTCGCCCGAGGTGTTCACCCATCTCGTCGTGGCCGTCGCGAGGGACGACGACGAGCACCTCCTCGGCATCGGCCTGTCGCTCCGGCCCACGTTCGCGCCGCCGGACCGGTCGATGCTCCGGGTCGTGGTCGCCCGTGACCACGAGGGGCGCGGCGTGGGGAGCGCCCTGCGCCGGTTCCTGCTCCCCCACGTCCCCGACACGACTCGACGACTCGGCGGAGGCGTCTACGACGACGAGCCGAGGTCTCTCGAGATCGTGCGCCACTGGGGTTTCGGCGTCGAGGAGCACGCGATCGACTCGGCTCTCGACCTCGTCGAGCACCCGCCCGAGGCCCCCGTCGTGCCGGCCGGGGTGGTCCTCGAGGAGGTCCCGGACCTCGACTTCGACGACGAGGGCGCGGTCGAGACCATGCTCCGGGCGAGCCAGACCAACCCCGAGGCGGCGGTCGGCTTCGTCATGACGCTCGAGAAGTTCCGCGCGATGACCACGAGCGGCGAGACCCCGATCTGTGTGGTGGCCCGGGTCGACGGCACGCCCGCCGGGATCTCCTACGGGACGGTGAGCTCGGGCGAGCTCTTCATCGCCTACAGCGGCATCGACCCGGCGTTCCGAGGCCGCAGCCTCATGCGCCTCGTCAAGCAGCAGGCGCACGTCGCCGCGGCCTCGGCAGGCGCGACGAAGGCCCGGACGAACAACGAGGAGCACAACGCCGGCATCCGCCGGATCAACGCCGAGCTCGGCTACGTCGTGCAGAGCGGGGTGTACCGGCTCGTCCAGGACCTCTCCGCCGCCGAACCCTCGGCGTGAGCAGCGCCGTCGCCCGTCACCAGGTGTTCTCGACGACGGCGTGCTCGATCTCGCCCTTCGCGTGCTCGAGGACCGAGAGCGTGCGCGACGCCTCGAACGCCGTGCGCAGCCGCACCGACGACGGCAGCCGCACCGGCTTGCGGAACCACACGCGGCTCGTGAGCCCGGCCTCCGGCAGCCGCGGCCCGAGGGCGGCGAGCACCCTGGCGTAGGAGTACATCCCGTGGGCGATCGCGCTCGGGAAACCGAGCGGCCTGGCGGTCAGCGCGTGCACGTGGATGGGGTTCCAGTCACCCGACACGGCGGCATACGCCCGACCGGTGCCCTCGCCGAGTCGCCACAGCGGCCCCGTCGTGACGGCGGCGAGCGGGGCGGTCGACGGTGGCTCGGACGGGTCGGCGTCAGGGTGCTCGGCCCCGCGTGAGAGGTAGGTGCTCACCCCGCGCCACACGACCTCGCCCCGCACCCCGACCTCTGACACGAGGTCGACCTGCCGGCCGCGGCGGTGAGGTCGGAGGTCCTGCGCCCAGACCGAGACGTCGAGCGGCTCGTCGACCCCGACGGGTCGCAGCGCCTCGATGCGGTTCTCGACGTGGACGGCACCGAGCAGCGGGAGGGGGAAGCGGTCGCCGCTCATGACCGCCATCTGGAGCGGGAAGGCCACGAGGTGCGGGTAGGTGGGCGGCAACGTGCCGGAGACGGGGAAGCGGCACACGTGGGCGTAGTCGACGAGCTCGTCGACGTCGACGCGTATGCCGGCCCGTGACCAGCGGACGTCGGGCAGCGTGTCGCTCGAGCTGCCCCTGCGGAGCGCGGCCGTGGCGTAGATCCGGCGCAGGTCGGGCGCCGCGTCGAGGGTGATCTCCTTGGTCATGGGACGCTCACGCCCCGAGCAGGCTCTGGCCGCAGACGCGGACCACATGCCCCGTGACGGCCGCAGCCCCGGGCTGGGCGAACCAGGCGATGGTCTCGGCGACGTCCTTCGGGTGGCCGCCCTGCTGGAGAGAGTTCATCCGGCGCCCGATCTCCCTCGTGGCGAAGGGGATCCGCGCCGTCATCTCCGTCTCGATGAAGCCTGGAGCGACGGCGTTCACCGTGATCCCGCGGTCCGCGACCTGGCGCGACAGCGCGGTGACGAGGCCGATGACGCCGGCCTTGCTCGCGCCGTAGTTCGTCTGGCCACGGTTGCCGGCGATGCCCGCGATCGAGGCGACGCAGACGATGCGGCCGCCGTCGGCGAGTCCGCCCTCGCCGAGGATCGCGTCGTTCATCCGCAGGACCGAACGGAGGTTGACCTCCATGACGCTGTGCCATCGGTCGTCGTCCATGTTGACGAAGAGCTTGTCGCGGGTGATGCCGGCGTTGTGCACGACGACGTCGAGGCCGCCGTGCCGCGTCGTGGCGTGCTCCACGATGCGGGAGCCGGCGTCGTCCGACGTGACGTCGAGCTGGAGCGCAGTGCCCCTGACCTCGTTGGCCACCGTGGCCAGCGCATCACCGGCCGCCGGGACGTCGACCGCGACGACCGTCGCGCCGTCACGGGCCAGCACGCGGGCGATCTCGGCACCGATGCCTCGCGCCGCGCCGGTCACGACGGCCACCTTGCCGTCGAGAGGGCGCAGCGCGTCGACGTCCCCGCTCGTGGACTCGTCGACCCGGACCACCTGTCCGTCGACGTAGGCCGAACGCCCGGAGAGGAAGAACTCGACGGCGGACCTGACGCCGTCGTGCGCCTGCCCCTGTGCGAGAACGAGGTTCGCCGTCGCTCCCCCTCTCAGCTCCTTGCCGAGGGAGCGCACGGCGCCCTCGAGGGCACGCTGGGTCGTCACCTCGGCGACGTCCGTCAGCGTGGCCGGGTCCGTGCCGATGACCACGACGCGACCGTTGCGTCTGAGCGCCTTGACGGCGGGGGCGCCGAGCAGACGAAGCTGGTCGAGATCGGCCGGGTCGGTGGCGGCGCTGAGGTCGAGGACCACCGCCCCGACCTTGTCGCCCTCGTCGGGCAGCGTGGACACCGCGGCGACCCCCTCGCCCCCGAGCCAGGCGGCGACGCCGTCGGCGAAGCGGCCGCCGCCCGCGACGAGCACCGGCCCCTCGCACAACGGCATACCGGGTTCGTAGCGGCGCAGCCGGGTCGGCTGTGGCACGCCGACCTTTCGGGCCACGGGCGAGCTGACGATGGTCGTGAAGAGGTCGGTCATGCTCACGCCTCCAGGATCGCGACGACGCCCTGCCCACCGGCAGCGCAGATGGAGATGAGACCTCGGCCTCCGCCGGCCTCCTTGAGCTGCTTCGCGAGCGAGGCCACGATGCGTCCGCCCGTCGCGGCGAAGGGGTGGCCCGCGGCGAGCGAGGAACCGTTGACGTTGAGCCTGCTGCGGTCGATCGAGCCCAGCGGCGCGTCGAGGCCGAGGCGCTCGCGGCAGAAGTCGGGGTCCTCCCAGGCCTTGAGCGTCGTGAGCACCGTCGCGGCGAACGCCTCGTGGATCTCGTAGAAGTCGAAGTCCTGCAGGGACAGGCCGTTGCGGGCGAGCAGGCGCGGGACGGCGTACGCCGGGGCCATGAGCAGGCCCTCGTCTCCGTGGACGTAGTCGACCGCCGCGGTCTCGGCGTCGACGAACCATGCGAGCGGCGTGAGCCGGTGCTCGGTCGCCCACTCCTCGCTCGCGAGCAGCACCGCCGAGGCGCCGTCGGTCAGGGGCGTCGAGTTGCCGGCGGTCATGGTTGCGCCCTCACCCTTGCCGAAGACGGGCTTGAGCGTCGACAGCTTCTCGACCGTGGAGTCGGCGCGGAGGTTCGTGTCGCGCGAGACGCCGAGGTAGGGCGTGACGAGGTCGTCGAAGAAGCCCCGCTCGTAGGCGGCGGCGAGGTGCTGGTGGCTGGCGGCGGCGAGCTCGTCCTGGGCTTCACGGGTGATGCCCCACTGCGCGGCGGTCAGGGCCATGTGCTCACCCATCGAGAGCCCCGTCCGAGGCTCGACGTTCTCGGGGACGGCCGGCACGAGGTGACCCGGGCGCAGGCCCGTGAGCGCCTTCGCGCGCTCTCCGGCGGACCGCGCCCGGTTGACGGCGAGGAGCGTCTGGCGCAGGCCCTCGCTCACGGCGATCGGTGCGTCGCTCGCGCTGTCGACACCCCCGGCGATGCCGGCGTCGACCTGGCCGAGTGCGATCTTGTTGGCGACGAGGACGGCCGCCTCGAGCCCGGTGCCGCAGGCCTGCTGGACGTCGTAGGCCGGGGTCGCGGGGTCGAGGCGGGTGCCGAGCACGGTCTCACGGGTGAGGTTGAAGTCGCGGCTGTGCTTGAGGACCGCCCCGGCCACGACCTCGCCGAGCCGCTCCCCCGCGAGGCCGAAGCGGGCCACGAGTCCGTCGACGGTCGCGGTCAGCATGTCCTGGTTGGACGCCTTGGCGTAGGGGCCGTTGGACCGGGCGAAGGGGATGCGGTTGCCCCCGAGGACCGCGACTCGACGCAGCGCGCGTGGGGTGGACTGGGAAGCCATGGGTCTCTCCTGCTGTCGGATGTCTGACCTGCCGTTCTCGACCAAGATAACCGAAACCGGCAGTAGTCGATACAGCCAGTACCTGTTACTTTCGTGAGATGGACAACGACGTGGATCGTCCGGGACAGGCTCCCGCCGCCCCTCGGGACGGGCGGGACTCGCGCTGGGAGCGCCATCGGGAGGAGCGCCGCGCCGCGCTCGTCGACGCGACGATCCGCGCGATCCGCACCCACGGGGCCGGCGTCGGGATGGACGACATCGCGGCCGAGGCCGGCACGTCCAAGACCGTCATCTACCGCCACTTCGACGACAAGGCCGGGCTCTACCGTGCCGTGGCCGCCCGCATCGACGGACGCGTCGTCGGCAACGTCGGGGCCGCCCTCGGCCGGTCGAGCACGTCGGCGGCGGACACCCGCGAGCTCGTCGCGTCCACCGTCGAGGCCTACCTCGCCCTCGTCGAGTCCGACACCGAGGTCTACCGCTTCGTCGTCAACCGGCCGCTCGTCGACCTCCCGCTCGCCGACGACCCTGTCGGAGGCACGGTCGACCAGGTGACCGACCAGCTGACGGGCCTGCTCCTCGAGGCACTGCGGTCGCCGGCGACCGACCCGTCACGGGCCCGCACGTGGGCCATCGCGCTCGTCGGCTCCGTGCGTGCGGTCGCCGACGACTGGCTCGCCACCCCCGAGGCCGACCGCGCCCCGCGCGCCGCCGTCGTCGACTCACTGACCGACCTCGCCTGGCACGGGCTCGCGCCCGTCCTCACGGCCCACTCCCCCACGCACACGACCACCTCCCCGACCCCCGCGACCTCCTGAGGTCCAGACCGGAAGGCACCGAGATGTCCACGGCCACAGACTCCCCCACAGACTCCCCCACGGACTCCCCCACCGGCTCGCGCGGCAGCTCGGTCGGCTCGCCTGCAGCCAGCCGCTCCCCGGCACCCGAGCACCTCGACCCGGGCCCCGGGCCCGAGACCCCGTCCCGACCCGCGCTGACCGCGGCCCTCCGCGACCACCTCGACGGCCCGTTCGGCGAGGTCCGTGACCACTGCCGAGCGCTCGACGCCGCGACGTTCGGACCACCGTCGGCGCCGCTGCCGATGGAGGAGCACCGCTCCCGGGTCACCGCCCAGCTCGCTGCCCTGGCCGCGGAGCCGTACGCCGCTCGCGGGTTCCCCGAGCACCAGGGCGGCACCGCCCGCTACGGCGAGGCCGTCGCCGCCTTCGAGATGCTCGGTCACACCGACCTCTCGCTCTTCGTCAAGGCCGGCGTCCAGTGGGGCCTCTTCGGCGGCGCGGTCTCGCTCCTCGGCACGAGTCGCCACGACCACCTCCTGCCGCGCATCACGTCCGGCGAGCTGCAGGGCTGCTTCGCGATGACCGAGACGGGCCACGGCAGCGACGTGCAGAGCCTGCTGACCACGGCGACCTTCGACCCGGGGACCGACGAGATCGTCATCCACTCCCCCGAGCCCGCGGCACGCAAGGACTACATCGGCAACGCGGCCCGCGACGGGCGCATCGCGGCGGTCTTCGCACAGCTCGTCGTGGGCGGCGAGTCCCGTGGCGTGCACTGCGTGCTCGTCCCGATCCGCGACGAGTCCGGCACTCCCGCAAGGGGTGTGACCATCGAGGACTGCGGTCCCAAGCTCGGTCTCGCCGGCGTCGACAACGGACGGCTGCTCTTCGACCACGTCCGGGTGCCGCGCACCAACCTGCTCGGCCGCTACGGCGACATCGGTGACGACGGCACCTACACCAGCCCCATCGACAACCCCGGCCGCCGCTTCTTCACGATGCTCGGCACGCTCGTCCGCGGTCGCATCTCGGTGGCCGGTGGAGCGGGCGCCGCGGCCCGTTCGGCCCTGGCCGTGACCACGACGTATGCCGCCGGGCGCCGCCAGTTCGCCGCCCCCGGCACCGAGGTGGAGACGACCGTCCTCGACTACCGCACCTACCAGCGGCGCCTGCTGCCGAGGATCGCGACGGCATACGCCCTCCAGCTCGCGCAGCACGAGCTCGTCTCCGCGATGGACGACGTGCTCGCCGGGCGCACGACGTCCGAGGAGGACCAGCGCCGGCTCGAGACCCGGGCGGCTGGCATCAAGGTGCTGACGACCCGGCACGCGACCGACACCATCCAGGAGTGCCGCGAGCTGTGCGGCGGGGCCGGCTACCTCTGGGCCAACCGTCTCGCCGCGCTCAAGGCCGACACCGACATCTTCACGACCTTCGAGGGCGACAACACCGTGCTGCTCCAGCTCGTCGCCAAGTCGCTCCTCGCCGAGTACCAGGCGACCTTCGGCGACCTCGACACCGCCGGGATCGTGCGCTTCGGCGCGCGGCTGGTCGGCGGCACCGTCATCGAGCGGTCGTCCGCGCGGGGCATCATCCAGCGACTCGTCGACGCCGCGCCGGGCCGCGAGGAGGACGTCACCTTCGGCATCCGCGGCACCCAGCTGCGTCTGTTGCGCGAGCGAGAGGAGCACCTCATCGAGGGCCTGGCCCGACGGCTCCGGCGGGCCACCGCCCCGGGCGCCGACGCGTTCGCGATCTTCAACGCGACGCAGGACCACCTCGTCGACGCGGCGACGGCACACGTCGAGCGCACGGTCGCCGAGACGTTCGCTGCCTCGGTCGAGTCCTGCACCGACGACGAGGCGCGCGCCGTGCTCGCCCGGGTCTGCGACCTCTACGCCCTGTCGACGATCGAGCGCCACAAGGCGTGGTACCTCGAGCACGACCGGCTGAGTCCTGCGCGCGCCAAGGCGCTCACCGCCCTCGTCAACGAGGTCTGCGCGGAGCTGCGCCCGCACGCCACGACGCTCGTCGACGCCTTCGGCATCCCCGAGGGCCTGCTGACGACGGAGATGTCGGGGACAACCTGATCCGGCGTGCGGTCGCGCGGCTCGTGTCGCGCGAGCTCACACGGGGGCGCGCGGGACGCCGCACGGCCACCGAGGTCGCATGCCGTCCCGCGCCTGAGTCGTGCGTCAGTCCTTCGCGCGCTGGTAGCGGCCGCGACGGTGGACGAGCGGGACGTCCTCGACCCCGACCTCGGCGTGCTCGATCGTCGCCTCGACGAGCACCGACCACCCGACGTCGCGGCGACTCGCCGGGTCGAGGCGCACGCCCATCCACGTCGTGGCATGGCGTGGCCGTGGACCCCAGTCGGTCTGCTCCCACTCGATGAGCCGGAAGGCCCCGCCGGGCGCGGGCATGACGCCGGCGAAGACGTCCGCCAGGCGCTCGTCACGCGCGCCGAGCAGCGTGACGACGGCGGTGCCGGTCTCCTCGAGCGCGTCGAGCACGTCGGAGTCGGGATGCAGGAGCCCGATGACCCTGCCGGGCTCCCCGGTGGCCACGAGGTAGGACGAGACCGTCAGGCCGACCCGCTCGATGCCTTCGCCGGCCGTCCAGAGCGACACCGTCCCACCGATGCGTCCGCGCAGTCGCCGGACCGGGTCGCGGTCCTCGTCGGGAGTGTCGAACGGGTGCTCCGTGTGGATCGTCATGCCGTGTCCCCACCCGGAGGCGGTCCGGACCGGCCACCGGGGCGGACGCTCATTCGGCCTCGGCCTCGGCGACGAGCAGCGCGTCGTCGACCGACACCTCGCCCGGCTCGACGACGCGGGCGTAGACGCCGGCGCACTGCGAGGGCGTCTGGGTCACCTCGAGCGTGCACTCACCGACCCGGACGATGCGGCCCACGAGCTTCTCGAGCACGGACGACTCCATGTCGAGGACGATGTTGGCCTTGGGGTGGGTCGCGACGTAGTCGTCGGCGGAGACGAGGTGCACGGCGTGCTTCTTCGAGCGGTTGCCCTCGGGACCGGTCTCGGTCACCTGGACGGAGGCGAGCTCCTGTCCGGGAGCGTCGGAGTCGGGATAGATGAACAGGCTCGAGACCGTGGCGATCATGGTCGCCACGCTAGTGCGTACAGGCCTGCACCGCCGCCGTCACCGTGCCGTGGAAGTGGTCGTCACCGATGGCCTCGACCAGCCCGACCGAGTCGAGGCGGTGCCGCAGCTCCTGCGCGGCTCGTGCCACGTGGAGCTCGATGTTGCGCTCGCGGAGCCCGTCGAGCACCTCGCGCAGCGCCACCTCGGCGCTGGCGTCGATGTCGCTGATGAACGAGCCGTCGAGCACCACGTGTCGCACGGGCTTGGGCGCACCGTCCACGGCAGCCCACAGGCGGCGCTTGAAGTAGTGGGCGTTGGCGAAGAACAGGCGGTCCTGGATCCGGTAGACGACGACACCCTCGGTGACCCCCGCGTCGGGCTGGTCCGCGACGTCCACGTACCGGTCGTCGCCGGCGGACCACCCGAGCACGGCGTCCGCAGGTCGTGCGGCCCGTCGGATGATGTCGGCGACGGACAGCAGGACCGCCACGATGATCGCCTGGAGGACCCCGATCGTCACGACGCACACGACGGTGACGGCGGCGATGACGACCTCGACGCGGCTGCTCCGGGCCAGCTCACGCCACTGCGCCGGGTCAATGAGCTTGGCCGCCGCGTACACGATGACCGCACCGAGGACCGCCGAGGGGAGGTACTCGATCGGCGCGGTGAGGAAGAGCAGGATGACGGCGATCGTCCCCGCGGCTGCCAGCCCGCTGACCTGGCTCGTGGCTCCCATGTCGTCGTTGACCGCGGTGCGGGACCCGCTGGTCCCGACGGGGATGCTCTGCGTGACGCCGGCCGAGATCTGGGCCACCCCGAAGGCCAGGAGCTCCTGGTTGGCGTCGACGACCTCGTGGTGGCGAGCAGCGAAGGAGCGCGCCGTGAGGATGGAGTCCGAGAAGGCCACGAGGAACACCGCGAGGGCCGCGACCACGAGCGTGCCGAGGTCGGCACGCGACACGTCCGGCAGCTCGAGCGACGGCAGTCCCCGCGGCACGGGGCCGGTGACCGACACTCCGTGGGCCGCGAGGTCGAGCGCCCAGGACGCGGCGATGCCCAGGACCACGACCGCGAGGGCCCCCGGCAGCCGCCTGCTGATCCGGCCGGCGACGACGAGCAGCGCCAACGAGAGGAGGCCGACGAGGACCGTGGCGCCGTTGGCGCTGCCGAGGTGACCGACGATGTCGACCGTCTCGGGAACGGTCCCCTCCGCGTCGCTCGAGATGCCGAGGAGCTTGCCGAGCTGGCCGAGGATCAGCACCGCGGCGACGCCGGTGATGTAGCCGACGAGGACCGCCTGCGAGAAGTAGTCGGCGATCCAGCCGAGCCGGGCCAGCCTGGCCGCCAGGAAGACGACCCCCACCATGACCGCGAGCAGCGCCGCCAGCGCGGCGTACTGTGCGCTGCCGCTGGCGGCCAGCGGGCCGACCACGGTCGCGATCAGCAGCGACACCGTGCCCTCCGGGCCGACCACGACCCTGGGCGCCGACCCGAGCACCGCGTAGGCGAGCACCGGGACGAGCAGGGCGTAGAGGCCGGCGCTGACCGGGACGCCGGCCAGCTCGGCGTACGCCATCGCCGACGGCAGTGCCAACGCCGCGACCGTGACACCGGCCACGACGTCGGTCCGCAGGCGAGGCCGTGAGTACGTCGCGAGCGACCGCGCGAACGGCACGTACCGCGTCGAGATCGGCGGTCGCGTCGACGACGCGAACGCCCCACGACCCCGGTAGGCCCGGTCGAACGGCTTCACCCGACCAGCCAAGCGACCTGCACGACGACGCGCATCGCCCGATGGGGATCATTGCTCGTCCCCGGCTCTACTGCCGGTCGTCATTCATCGGTGGACGTGAAGGGACTCGAACCCCTGACCTCTCGCGTGTGAAGCGAGCGCTCTAACCAGCTGAGCTACACGTCCGGGCACCCCTGTGCCGACGTGAGGTCCGGCGGGCGTCGGGGTGACGGAGCCAAACAATAGCCGGTGGTGGCGCGGTCGCGGTAATCGCCCCTCGCGGGGCGCGTCTCAGTCGACGCCGGGCACCTGCGTCAGCAGCTGCTCGGCCCACTGGGGCACGAACGGCGGGATGCCCGCCCACGCGAGGTAGCCCCAGATGACGCCCCACACGATGAGCAGGGTGCCGAGGGCGACGAGGCCGCGCACCCAGATCGCCTGGTCCATGATCCAGTCGTTCCAGCGGCTGACGTGGCGCCTGGCGAAGTCGAGCCAGCGCTGGGCGAACTCGAACTCGCTCGCGAGGATGAGCAGGCCGAAGAAGACGACGAGCCACCCGGGGCCGGGTGCCGGGACCATGATGAGGCCACCGACGGTCACGATGCCGCCGACGAGGCCGACGGCCGTGCGCCAGACGAGGTGGGTGACGCGGTTGCGGCGCAGTCGCGCCCGCCAGGCCCAGCGGTCCTCCCCCGCGTCGAGCGTGACGTTGGGGTCGGAGTAGTCGACGGGAGGTCGGGTCTCGTCGCGGGTGCGGTCCTCGCCGGTCATGGGTCGCTGTCCCGCTCGGCGTTGGTCCGAAAGACCCGCTGCAGCTCGGTCGTGACGGGGCCGTCGGCGGGCAGCTCCCGGTCGTCGACGGCATGGACGGGCAGGACGTCCTTGGTCGAGCTCGTGATGAAGACCTCGTCGGCGGTGCGGAGCACGTCGAGAGGCAGCGTCTCCTCGCGGATGTCGAGGCCGGCGGCACGGCCCCACTCGATGGTGAGCTCGCGCGTGATGCCGAGCAGCAGCCCGGACTCGGCCGGCGGAGTCAGCACGACGCCGTCGACGACGACGAAGACGTTGCTCCCGGTGCACTCGCACAGCTCGCCGCGGGTGTTGCCGAAGACGGCCTCGACGGCGCCCGCCTGCTTGGCGCGCGCGAGGGCGACGACGTTCTCGGCGTACGACGTCGTCTTGAGCCCGACGACGGCCGATCGTTCGTTGCGGGTCCACGGGACGACGGTGAGCTTCCCGCTCGGCGGAGGGGGTGTCTGTGGCGCCGCGACGACGATGTAGGTCAGCGCCGCGTCGTCGCGGTCGGACCCGAGAGGTCCGACGCCCCCGGTGACGCTGTAGCGCAGCCGCCCGAAGTCGATCGCGGTCCCGTCGAGGACCGCGGCCACGCCCGCGTCGACGACGCCGAGGTCGACCGGAGGCAGACCGAGCCCGGCCGCCGAGCGCTCGAGACGACGGTGGTGGCGGGTCAGGGCGAACGGCGTGCCCGCGACGATCTTGGCGGTCTCGAAGACGCCGTCACCGACCGTGACCGAGTGGTCGAGGGCGGAGACGGAGGGGCCGTTCGGGTCGACGAGGTGGCCGTTGACCCAGACGCGCGTGGTCGTGCTCATGGTCCCTTCCTGATGGCTCGGCGACCGCCCGGAAGGCGCCCGACGGGAGCCCTCATGGTGTCACAGTGCCGGCGGCGAGCCCGATGAGGCGGGCCGCCTTGAGCTGGGTCTCGGCCCACTCCCCCTCCGGGTCCGAGTGCCACGTGATGCCGGCGCCGGTGCCGAAGCGCAGCCACCGCCGACCCTCCTCGTCGCGCTCGGCCCAGAAGGTGCGGATGCCGACGGCGAGGTCGGCCTCCCGGGCGTCGGCATCGACCCAGCCGACCGCGCCGCAGTACGGCCCGCGGGGCACCCTCTCGAGGTCGCGGATCGCCGCGAGCGCGCTCGACTTCGGGGCCCCGGAGACCGAGCCCGGCGGGTAGGCGGACGCGAAGACGTCGCTCCAGCCGACGCCCTCACGCAGGTGCCCGCTGACCGTGGAGACGAGGTGGACGAGGCCGGGGTGCGCCTCGGTCGCGCAGAGCTCGTCGACGGAGACCGACCCTGGCTCGCAGACACCCGACACGTCGTTGCGCATGAGGTCGACGATCATGACGTTCTCGGCGTAGTCCTTGGGCAGCATCTGCTCGGCGGTCGCGGCGGTGCCCTTGATCGGGCGGGTCACGAGGCGCGCGCCCCGACGCCCGAGGAAGAGCTCCGGCGAGGCGCCGACGACGTCGAGGCCTGCGTCATCGCACCGGATCCGTGCGGCGTGCGGCGCCGGGTTGCCTTCTCGCAGTAGCGCATCGAGCCCGTCGAGGTCGGCGTCATCGGGCAGCGCGTGGCTGAGCACGCGACAGACGTTGACCTGGTAGACGGTCCCGGACGCGATGCGCTCACGCACCTCGCGCACGGCGCCGACGTATGCCGTCCGGTCCAGTGAGGTGTGCCAGTGGCGGTCGAGCGGCTGCCAACCCACGGCGCCCGCGGCGGCCGCGGTGGCCGCGGTGGCCGGCCCGGCGGCATACGTCCTCGGAGTGACCTCGGCGAAACGCACGGCGGTGACGGCACCCTCGAACGTGGCCACGACGGCCCAGAAGCCCTCGCGCGTCATCGCGTCGAGGGCTTCCCGGCCGTGGCGGACGTCGACGACTCCGTGCGCGTCCCGGTCGGCGAAGCGGGCGTGGTCCACCCGCAGATCGTAGGGCCTAGGCGGAGAGGGCCTTCTCGATGTCGGCGGCGAGGTCGGCGGGCTCGGTCGTCGGCGAGTAGCGGCCGATGACGGTGCCGTCGCGGGCGACGAGGAACTTCGTGAAGTTCCACTTGATCTTCTTGCCGAGCAGGCCGCCCTTCTCGGACTTGAGCCACGTGTAGAGGGGGTGCTCGTCCGCGCCGTTGACGTCGACCTTCGAGAACATCGGGAAGGTGACGCCGAAGTTCTTCTGGCAGAAGGCGCCGATCTCCTCGTCGCTGCCCGGGTCCTGACCGCCGAACTGGTTGCACGGGAAGCCGAGGACGGTCATTCCCTGGGCGCGGTAGGTCTCGTAGAGCTGCTCCAAGCCGCCGAGCTGCGGGGTGTAGCCGCACTCGCTGGCCGTGTTGACGACGAGGACGACGTCACCGGCGTACTCGGCCAGCGACACCTCCTCGCCGTCGATGGAGGTGGCCTTGAAGTCGTGCAGGACGGTCACGGTGTCTCCTCTGTGGTCTGGCGTCCCCCCGATCCTCACCCCTGGAGACCCCCATCCGCGAATCGGCGGGCGGGTGCTGTTGTGCGGGAGTCCGGGAGTGCGGCGGCAGGGTGCAGCGTCGACGCGATGCGACGTGGCGGTGGTTCGGCGCCGTGGACCCGGCGGATGGGTCAGGTCCCCGCGTCGTCGGGCTCGGGGGGCACGTCCTTGCCGTCGCGCTCGTCGCGGTCGGCCCACTCGAGCAGCCGGCTGAAGTCGAAGACGGCGTCGTCGATGCCGGCGTGGAGGTCACCGAGGCGGGCGAAGCGGTCGGGCATGGTGGCGATGGTGAAGTCCTGCGGCTCGGCGTCGGCGATCTCGTCCCACGCCAGCGGGGCCGAGACGGTGCCGCGGGGGTTGCCCCGGACGCTGTAGGCCGCCGCGATGGTGTGGTCACGCGCGTTCTGGTTGTAGTCGACGAAGAGGTCCTTCGGCGACCGGTCCTTGCGCCACCACGTCGTCGTCACGTCGTCGGGCAGCCGCCGCTCGACCTCGCGGGCGAACGCCAGCGCCCCGCGGCGCACGTCCTTGAAACCCCAGTCGGGAGCGATCCGGACGTAGACGTGCAGGCCGGAGCCGCCCGAGGTCTTGGGCCAGCCGACCGCACCGAGCTCGTCGAGGATCTCGTGGGTCGTGGCCGCGGCCCGCCGCACCTTCTCGAAACCGCACTCGGGCATCGGGTCGAGGTCGATGCGCCACTCGTCGGGGCTCTCGGTGTCCGCGCGGCGGCTGTTCCACGGGTGGAACTCGACCGTCGACATCTGCACCGCCCAGATGACGTCGGCGAGACGGGTCACGCAGAGCTCGTCGGCGTGGAGGCCGTAGCGCGGGAAGTGCAGGCGGACGGTCTCGACCCACGGCGGGGCCCCGGCGGGCAGCCGCTTCTGGTGGACCTTGGGCCCGTCGACACCCTTGGGGAAGCGGTGGAGCATGCACGGCCGCTCGCGCAGGGCGTTGACGATCCCGGGACCGACGGACAGGTAGTAGTCGACGAGGTCGCGCTTGGTCTCGCCGCGCTCGGAGAAGTAGACGCGGTCCGGGCTCGAGAGGCGCACCGTGTGGTCGCCGACCTCGATCTCGACCGCCGGTGCCTTGCTCGCCGCAGCCATGGCCGACAGCCTACGGACCGGACGGGCGCCGGCGCGTGAACCGGCCCGTCGGGACACGCCCACGGACATGCGGAAGGGCCCGCCGACGTGAGTCGACGGGCCCTTCCAGCGGAGCGGACGACCGGGCTCGAACCGGCGACCTCAACCTTGGCAAGGTTGCGCTCTACCAACTGAGCTACGTCCGCCTGCCAGGCCCTCGGAACCGGGGCTCCGTGGGTGCGAGGTAGACCATAGCGGACCGTCGCCCGGTTGGCGAAATGCGCCGAAACCCGCTCTCGGAGTGGCCGTTCGGCTACTTGTCGACGGCCATCTCGCCGAGCTCGGACCACTGCGTCCCCTCGACCGTGGTGTTGACGATCTTCGGGGTCGCCGAGAGGTAGGCCGGCAGGTCGGAGGTGGCCCGGCGGAAGTGGTCGCTCTGCACGTGGGCGCCTCCGGCGGCGTCGTCACGGAAGGCCTCGACGAGGACGTACTCCGTCGGGTCGTCGAGGCTGCGCGACCAGTCGAACCACAGGCACCCGTCCTCGGCGCGGGTGGCCTCGGTGAAGGCCCGGGAGATCTCGGGCCAGTCGTCGGCGTGCTCGGGCTTCACGGGGAACTTCGCGGTGATGAAGATCAAGGCGGGTCACTCCTGGCTCTGAAGGGTTGGCGTGGCGTCCTGCATCGTCGCACTGCACCGGGGATGTGCCCACCGCGGTGACCGCACATCGACCAGCGCGTGCGACCGTCACTCCCGCGGAGTGATGTCTGCCGGAGGAAGCAGGCGTTCGATGGAGGCATGTGCCGCTGGATGGTGTACTCGGGTGACCCGATCCTCGCCGAGGACCTCCTCTTCAAACCGGAGCACTCGCTCATCGAGCAGAGTCTCCACTCCCGGATGGGCGCCACGACGACGAACGGCGACGGGTTCGGGATCGGCTGGTACGGCGACGACCCGAAACCTGCGGTCTTCAAGAGCGTCGACCCCGCGTGGAACGACGAGAACCTCCGTGAGCTCACCTCGCAGGTGCGGACGCGCCTGATGTTCGCGCACGTGCGGGCCTCGACGGGCACTCCCGTGCAACGGAGCAACTGCCACCCGTTCCGTCACGGCACGTGGCTGTGGATGCACAACGGCGCCGTCTTCGGCTTCCACGAGCTCAAGCGCGACCTGATGTTCGCGATCGACCCCTCGCTCTACCCCGACGTCGAGGGCTCGACCGACTCCGAGGCGCTCTTCTTCCTCGCCCTGACCTTCGGGCTGGAGGACGACCCGATCGGCGCGGTGGCCCGAGCCGTCGGTTTTGTCGAGGACCTCGCCGAGCGCCGAGGCATGAGCAACCCCGTCCAGGCCACGATGGCCACGAGCGACGGCGAGCGCGTGTGGGCCTTCCGCTACTCCTCGCAGCACCAGAGCCGGACCCTCTTCCACTCCACGAACGTGGCCCAGCTGCGCGAGCTCTACCCGGAGCTGGAGGGGCTCCGGTCGTTCGGGGACGAGACGCGGTTCGTCGTGTCCGAGCCGCTCCGGGACCTGCCGGGCGCCTGGCGTGAGGTGCCGGAGTCGTCCTGCGGCATCATCCAGCCCGGCGACGACGAGATGCGGCCCTTCGAACCGGTCCGCCCCACCCACGTGGCCTGACCCGTCCCCGACGACGACCACGCCCCGGGCACGCCCGCCCCACCCACGAGGCCTGACCCGTCCCCGACGACGCCATCGCCCAGGCACGCCGGACCCTGACGAGTGGTGGCGTGACCGGGCCCGTGCGCCCCCGAAGGACGGCACGGGCCGGATCACGCCCAAGGGAAGGGTCCGGTCAGAGGCCCAGGATCCGGGACTTCTGCGCCTGGAACTCCTGCTCCGTGAGCACCCCGGCGGCACGCAGCTCGCCGAGCTGCTGCAGACGTGCGAGGTCGGCGTCAGGGTCGGGGGCCGCGGGTGGAGGCGGTGGTGGCGGCGCGGCATACTGCGGCGGCGGTGCATACTGCGCCTGCTGCTGCTGCTGTTGCTGCTCCTCCTGCGCCGCCCACCGACCGGCCTGTCGCCGTGACACCCGGTTGGACACCGCCGTCGCGGTCCCGGCGACGACGGCCGTCCGCGCCACCCCACGTAGTAGTCCCATCGTGTTCTCCTCCATCTCGACTGCGGTTCGTCCTGGCACTGGCGCGCCGGTCACCCGACCGGCGCGGGTCGGGGCCGGCTACTCGGCCGGCTCGGAGTCGCCGGCCGCGGCCTCGAGGGCCTCGATCCGGGCGATGACCGCGTCGGCGGGGAGGCGGACGCTGGCGACCACCTCGGCCCCGGCACGTCGCATCGCGGAGACGAAGGGACCGGCCCACGTGTTCTCGTAGACGAGGACGGCCACCGCGTTGCCGGGCTGTACGAGGTCCGCCGCCGCCGCGAGGTCCTCCTCGTCGAGCAGATCGGACTCGACGCCCTCGAAGATCGCGAGGTCGAGCGTGCCGTCCCCGTCGAGGTCGGTGATGGCGACCGCGGTGACGGTCCCGTCGGCATCGCGGACGAGGCCCCGCATGTCCAGCACCCGGATGATGCCGGCGTCGACGAGCCTGATCAGCTCCGCCATCCCCTCACCCGTGAGCCGGGCACCGGGAAACTCCAGCGCGAGGTAGTCGATCGGTCCGACGTCGACGTTGACACTCATGTCTTCCTCCTTGGCGACTCTCCACTGACACACCGAGACTCGTCGCGCGACCATGACGCTGCATCGCTCCGCGAGGATGAGTTGCCCCGCTGTCCACTCCGAACGGCCGTCTCTACGGAGGGGCGTCGTGACCGGGCCCCGCGCGCCCCACCTGGTGCACGGCGGTGACGCCGATGCCCAGGGTCTCGAGGAGGGCCAGCACGCGCGCCAGGGCGTCGGGCTCGTCCATGGAGACGCTGAGCACCGTGGCACCGCTGTCGTCCCGTCGCGGGATGGGACCGAGCGAGTCGACGACGTCCGCGGTCAGCTCTCCGTCGACGACGACCTCGTAGACCTGCATGGTGACCTCACCTCCGAGAAACGCTAAATGTCGCTCATGGGCTCCCCTCGTGGTTACTCTCGGAGAGTCGGAGATTCCCCGCATCCACCAGCGGGGATGACCTCTCGGAGACAGGGACACCCCTCATGCCCGGTCCACGCCAGGCTCGAATGACCCCTCCCATGCAGTCGGCTGGGGTCATCGACCGCCCGCGCCTCGTCCCCCTGCTGGACCGAAGACCCGTCGCGGTCCTGGCCGGGATGGCCGGGTTCGGCAAGTCGACCCTCCTCGCCTCGGCGGTCGGCCGACAACGGATCCGCGGCGCGGGGCTGTGGCTGACCATCGACGACTCGGACCGTGACCCGGTCCGCCTCGTGTCGGACCTCCTGTCCGCGGCCAGTCTCGCGGGCATCGACGAGCTCACCGCGGCGATCGCCCCGCTGCGGACCTCGTCGCTGCGGGCCGAGCCGCTCACGCTCGTCGACGCGCTGCTCGAAGCCCTCTACGACACCGCCGAACCGCTCACCCTGGCTCTCGACGACGCGCAGCACCTCGCCGGGTCGAAGGCGTCGGCGGCCGTGGTCAACCACCTGCTGCGGTGGGCGCCGGCCAACATGCGCGTCGTCATCGGCGCGCGCGTCGTGCCTCCCCTGCGCCTGCAGCGCCTCCGGCTCGACGACCGGCTCTCCTACCTCGCCCACGACCAGCTCGCCTTCACCCCGGACGAGACCGCGCTGGTCGTGAAGTCGGCCGGGCTGGACCTCGATCCGGAGATCGTCGCGTCGATCCACGAGGCGACCGGTGGGTGGCCGGCCGGGGTGCGCATGGCGATGCTGGCGGCCCGTCAGATCGACCGACCCGGCAACGTGCCCTTGGAGCTGCGCCGCGACCAGGCGCTGGCGGACTACCTCGCGACGGAGGTGCTCGCGTCCCTGCCCGACGAGCTGAGGGACTTCGTCCTCGACAGCTGTCTGGACGAGCACGTCTGCCCGTCGCTGCTCGACAGCATCCGGGGGACGACCACCGCGGAGATGCTCCTCGAACAGTGTCTGTCCGAGGGCATCTTCCTCTCGCGCAGCACCGCGTCCACCGACGAGCCCTGGTTCAGCTGGCACCCTCTCTTCGCCACCCACGTCAGGCGACGCCTGGCGACGGACCGGCCCGAACGCGCCGCCGAGCTGCACGCCGCCGCCGCCGCCTGGTGGGTCCACCTCGATCCCCCGACCGCGATGCGGCACGCCCTGGCTGCAGGCGACGGTGTGAAGGCCGCGCAGATCTTCTCGGAGCACTGGCTGGCGCTCTTCCTCGAAGGTCGCGTCGACGCGGTCATGCATGCGATCGAGCACCTGCCGCACGACCTTGCCGACCACCCGGACGTGCACCTGGTCAAGGCGCTGGTCTTCGTGCGCGGTGGCCGGCTCGACGCCGCGCGCGCCGAGGTGGCCGCGGCGCGGACGAGGACGGAGCTGCTGCCAAGGCCGGCGAAGGAGCGCTTCGAGGAACGCACCGCTCTCGTCGACCTCTTCCTCACCGGGCACGACCAGGGTCTGCAGACAGCAGTGGACACCGGTGAGGCTCTCCTGGAGCGGCTCGCGCACGGCGACCGCGTGCCGGACCCAGCGGTCCAGGCATCGGTGCAGGCCTTCGTCGGCATGGGCGAGGCGCGCCTCCAGGGCCGCCCGGAGGTGCCCCTCGAGATGCTGCGTGCCTCGGCCGCCACCGCGCACGACACCGATCTGGTGGCCCTCGAGCTGACCGCGCTGGCCGAGTCCTGCATCCCCGCGATCGCCGAAGGTCGTCTGACCGAGGTGCAAGACCTCGCCGTCGACGTGCTCGACCGGGCCGCCGAGCGTGGCTGGGTCGGGCTCGTGACGCTCGCCCCTGCCGTCACCTACCTCGGCTGGCTGGACTACTGGAGGGGCAACCTGGCCCAGGCCCGGACCCAGCTCGAGCGCAGCCTGTCGATGATGGTGCCCTTCGACACGGAGCTGCGCGGCCTCACCCTGAACTTCCACGCGAAGACGTGCCTGGCGCTCGGCGACGTCAAGGCCGCTCGCGCGAGCATGTCGGAGATCAGCGCCATGAACCGGTCGGCCCCGGTCCCACCGTGGTGGCCCTCGATGCTCGCCGGACTGGAGGGACTGGCCCTCGTCGCCGAAGGCAAGACGAGCGAGGCCCTCGCGCTCGCGTCGTCCACCCCGACGGAGCCGGAGTACCGCCTCGCCTCCGCACACCGGGCGCGGGTCCTGTTGCGTGGCGGTGAGGCGGCCGCCGCGCTCACGGAGCTCGACCAGGGCCGGATCAGCAGCACGTTCGTGCACGTCACGTGCCTCTCGCGTTGCATCGAGGCGGAGGCCCTGGCCGCCCTGGGCCGCAACGATGCCCACGCGTCGCTCGAGCTCGCGCTCGCAGCTGCCGAGCCCGACCAGCTCTACGGGCCCTTCCTCGCCGGCGGCAAACGTATGGCCGGCCTGCTCAAGGCCCACCTGCGCCACGGGACGAGCCACCCGGCGGCGCTGACGCAGGTGCTGGCGCGCCTCGCGAGGGAGCACGAGCACGGCGTCCCGGGGTGGGGTGAGCGCCTGACGGACCGCGAGCGGGTCATCCTGCAGTACCTCGCCACCAACCTCACCAACGCCGAGATCGCCGAAGCCGAGTTCATCTCGCTCCACACGACCAAGACGCACATCGCGCACATCTACCAGAAGCTCGGCGTCGGCAGCCGACGCGCAGCCATCCGTCGCGCTGCCGACCTCGACCTCTACTAGATCGGCTCGAGGCTCCCTGCCGATCCCCATCTCCACCTCATCGGATGAGGCGGTTCGCCACCCTGCCGCGACATGCTGCGACGGAGAGGTGACGGGACCTCCCGACTGGAGAGGCGGCCGACATGCGAGCTGTCGTTGTCGTTGCCGGTGACGTCGACGAGCGCGACGTGTGGCCGTACGCCGTCTGGGCGGACAGCGACGGGACGAGCACCACGCTGAGCATCCACGTCCACGACAGCCAAGAGCTCGTCGGCGTGCTCTCCGCGCTCACCGCGCTCGGGCTCGAGGTCACCTCCACCCAGCTCATCGACGAACCCGGCGCCCCCGACCCTCCCGGGCCCATCCGCTGACCGGCCTCCCATCTCGCTCTCGGAGAGCGATGCTGCCTCCCGGTCCGGAGGGTGAACGTAGGGCTCGACAGCAGGTCAATCCACACATACGCCGCCGCACCCGGCGGCACGGAAAGGGCGGTCATCACCATGGACTTCTGGAGCTTCTTCTGGCTGCTCGTCTGGTCCTTCTTCTTCGTCGCGTACCTCATGATGCTCTTCCAGATCTTCGGGGACCTCTTCCGGGACGAGTCCCTCGGCGGCTTCGCGAAGGCCGTGTGGGTCGTCGTCCTCATCTTCTTCCCGCTGATCTCCGCACTGGTCTACGTCATCGTCCGCGGTCGGGGCATGGCGGAGCGCACCATGAAGCGCAACTCCGAGCAGATGGCGGCCCAGGAGGACTACATCCGCAGCGTCGCCGCGCCCAGGTCGTCGTCCGTCGAGGAGCTGACCCAGGCCAAGTCCCTGCTCGACTCGGGCGCGATCACGCCGGAGGAGTTCGCGGCGATCAAGACGCGGGCCTTGTCATGACCCCGACGGCCCCGGGGGCCGTTCGTCCCACCGGGTCCGTCGACCGCGACCGCCTGCTCGCCACGTTCCTCGGGCTGGTGGCGGTGGACAGCCCGACCGGTCACGAGGAGTCGATCGGCACCATCCTCGAGGCCCGGTACCGGGAGCTGGGCTGCACGACCACCAAGGACGACATCGGCAACATCGTCGCCGTCTACCCGGGCACCCGTCCCGGAACGATCCTCGTGTCGACCCACATGGACACGGCCGGCACCGACCGCGGGATCGTGCCCATCATCGGTGAGGACGGGGTGATCCGGTCCGACGGCTCGACGATCCTCGGGGCGGACGACAAGTCCGGCATCGCCGGGTGTCTCGAGCTGCTCAGGCTGCTGCAGGCCAACCGCGACTGGTCCTTCCCGACGATCGAGTTCGTGTCGACCGTCGGGGAGGAGCGAGGTCTGGTCGGCTCACGTCACCTCGACGTGAGCCGACTCGACGCGACGCACGGCTTCGTCCTCGACACCGCAGGAGTCATGGGGTCGATCACCTACTGGTCCCCCACCTCGGTCTACCTGACCATCACCGTCCACGGCCGCAAGGCCCACGCGGGCGTCGAGCCCGAGAAGGGCATCAGCGCGGTGCGGGTGGCCGCCCGGGCCATCGCCGAGATGCCTCTCGGACGCATCGACGAGGAGACGGTCGCCAACATCGGCACGATCCGGGGCGGCGAGGCGCGGAACATCATCCCCGACACCGTCGAGCTCGAGGGGATGGCGCGCAGCCACGACCAGGACAAGCTCGACCGCCAGCTGGCGGCCATGCGGACCGCGTGCGATCGCGCAGCCGACGAGGCCGGGGCGACCGTCGACTTCACCGCGGAGGAGATCTACAAGACGTACAAGATCGCCGAGGACGCCCTCCCCTACCGGGAGGCGGCCGCAGCGATCCGGTCCCTCGGGCTCGAGGTGTCACCTCGCAAGTCGGGTGGCGGCACGGACGGAAACTACTTCAACGCCAAGGGGATCCCGTGCGTGGCGCTGCCGACCGGCATGGTCGACGAGCACGCCACGAGTGAGCACATCGCCATCGACGACATGGTGCTGGCCTGCCAGACCCTCGTCGCGATCGTCACCCAACCAGCTCAGGAGGGAGCGCCATGAGACACCAGACCCTGGGTCGGACTGTCGCACCGGTGGTCGTGTCGGCCACCCTCGCCCTGGGAGGCTGCGCCACCGCCCCCGCGACTCAGGACCTCTGCAGCAACGCCAAGAACCTCACGACGGCGGTCGAGGAGATGCGCGCCCTCAAGCCGGACGGCACGAAGGTCACCGCCCTGACCGCCAAGGTCGATGCCGCCCTCGCCAAGCTCGACCAGTTCCAGGCCGTGACCGAGGGGCGGTTCGACTCCGCGGTCTCCACGCTGCGCGCGAACCTCGACGCGTTCCGGCAGACCCTGGCCGCAGCCAGCAACGAGGCGTTCACCGCCGCGGCACCGCAGCTCACGTCGTCGCTCAAGGACGTCAGCTCGGCGTACGCGGCCCTCAACGAGTCTCTCACCACCCAGTGCCCGACCGGTTGACCGGCCGGGCACCTCGACAGGAAGGAACGACATGAGCGTCAGCTTCGTGCTCGAGGCACTCGTGGTGCTCGGGGCGATCGTCATGGGCACCCGCGCAGGTGGCGTCGGGGTCGGCCTCTGGGGCGGCCTCGGCACCTTCGTGCTCGTCTTCGTCTTCCGCGAGCCGCCCGGCGAGCCGCCCGCAGCGGCCCTCGCGATCATCCTCGCCGTCGTCACGTCGGCCGCGATGATGCAGGCTGCCGGCGGGATCGACTGGATGGTCTACGTCGCGGCCGGGGTCATCGAGAAGCGTCCGAAGCAGATCACCCTCATCGCACCCCTCACGGCGTTCCTCTTCTCGATCGGCGCCGGCACGAGCAACATCATCTACCCGCTGCTGCCGGTCATCTACGACGTGTCCTACAAGAACCACATCCGCCCCGCGCGGCCCCTGACGGTGACCGTCGTCCAGTCGGGCATGGCGCTGGCCGCCTCACCCGTCTCGGCGGCCATGGCCGCCATGCTGACGCTCACCGAGGTGGCGCCCTACAACCTCGGCCTGACCCAGATCCTCGCCATCACCATCCCGTCGTGCGTCATCGGCATCGTCGTGACCTCGCTCGTCGTGAACCGCATGTGGAAGAACCTCGACGACGACCCCGAGGTGCAGGCCAAGATCGCCTCCGGCGAGCTCGCCGCACCCCAGCGGGCCGTCGAGGGCGAGTCGGCCTCATCGCGGCTGACGTACACCAAGGAGGGTCGCAACTCCGCCCTCGCGTTCCTGGCCGGCGTCATCCTCATCGTCGTCTTCGGCCTCTTCCCGCAGCTGCGGCCGGCCTTCGCAGCGGAGGGCGAGGCCGCCGTGCCGATCGACATGACGACGACCATCGTCATGGTGATGTTCGTCGTCGGCGTCGCGATCCTCTTCCTCGGGCGCCCCGAGGTCAAGACGGTCCCCGACCAGTCCGTCTTCAAGGCCGGCATGATCTCGGCGATCGCCCTCTTCGGGATCGCCTGGCTCACCGCCACCTTCATCTCGGCCCACGAGGACTACATCGTCAGCACCATCGGCGGCTGGGTCACGAGCTGGCAGTTCATCTTCGCGATCGCCGTCTTCCTCGTCGCGGCACTGACGACGAGCCAGTCCACGGCGACGCGGACCATCGTGCCCATCGGCCTGGCCGCGGGCCTGCCCGTGGGCGTCGTCACCGGCATGTGGGCCGGCGCCCTGAGCGGCGTCTACACCCTGCCCGCGAACGGCACGCAGATCGCCGCAGCCAACTTCGACCTCACGGGCACGACCAAGCTCGGCACGAAGCTGCTCGACCACAGCTTCTTCGTCCCCATGCTCGTCATGTCCGTGGTCACCATCGCCGTCGGCGCGCTGATCGGTGGGGTCTTCTTCTGACCCGGTCCCACCGCGCCCCCCTCACCACCACGAAGGAGAGACATGCAGGCCAAGGAGATCGCCGACAAGGTCCGGGCCCTGATGCCCGGGGTCATCGAGGACCTCGAGAAGCTGGTGGCGATCCCGTCGATCGCCTTCCCGGGGTATCCCTCGGAGCCCATGGAGCAGATGGGGGCCACGACGTTGCAGATGTTCCGTGACGTCGGCTTCACCAACGCCGAGCTCATGGAGGTGCCCTCGGGGTACCCGCCGATCTATGCCGAGATCAAGGGTCCGGAAGGCTCCCCGGTCGTGGTGCTCTACGCCCACTACGACGTCCAGCCGGCCCCGCCCGAGCAGGGGTGGACGAGCGACCCGTGGACGCCCACCCACAAGGACGACGGCCGCATCTACGGCCGTGGCGCCGCCGACGACATCAGCGGGCTCGTGAGCCACCTCGGCACGCTGCGGGTCTTCGACGGCAAGCCGCCGTGCACGGTCAAGCTGATCCTCGAGGGGATGGAGGAGACGGAGAGCAACCTCGAGGCCTTCGTCGAGGCGCATCCCGAGCTCTTCGCCTGCGATCTCTTCGTCATCTGCGACATGGGCAACCTCCGTGTCGGCGAGCCGGCTCTGACGACGGCCCTGCGCGGGGACGTCGCCTGTGTCGTCACGGTGCGCACGCTCGAGCACCCCCTCCACTCGGGTGTCTTCGGCGGTCCGGCTCCCGACGCCATGATGGCTCTCGCGCGACTGCTCTCGACCCTGCACGACGACGACGGCAACGTGGCCGTCGCCGGTACCTCAACCACCACCTGGGACGGGGCGGACCTCACCGAGGACGACTTCCGGTCGAGCGCCGACGTGCTCGACGGCCTCGAGCTCACCGGCACCGGTCGCATCGGTGACCTCCTGTGGGCGCGCCCGTCCGTCAACGCGATCGGCATCGACATGACGAACATCGCGACCTCCTCGAACGTCCTGATCCCCGAGGCCCGGGCCAAGATCTCGATGCGCATCGTTCCCGGGTCCGAGCCGGAGGCCGAGCTCGACGCGCTCGTGGCACACCTCGAGACCCATGCACCCTGGGGGGCGAAGGTCGAGGTCCAGCGCACCAAGGCTGCTCCCCCCTTCCTCTGCAAGACCGACGGGCCGGGCTATGCCGCGGCGCGCGACGCCCTGGCCGAGGCCTTCGGCCGCCCTGCCGGGGAAGCGGGCTGCGGCGGGTCCATCCCGCTGCTCCGCACGCTCGAGACGGCCGCCCCGGGCGCGGAGTTCGTGCTGTGGGGACCGGAGGACGTCGCGGCCTCGCGGATCCACGCGTCGGACGAGAGCGTCGATCCCAGCGAGATCGAGAAGATGATCGTGGCCCAGGCCCTGCTGCTCCAGCGACTCGCCGAGGGCGCTGGGGCCGGGTCCGGGTAGGCCACGGCGGCCGGCAATGACGGGGGTCGTCGCGGTCTTCGCCCTGCTGGTCGTCGTCTTCGTGACCCAGTCGGCTCGCGTCGGCCGGGCGCACCTGACCGGCCCCATCGTCTTCGTCGCGTCCGGCATCGGCGTCGGTCTCGTCCTGACGGGCGGGACCGAGGCCGAGACGAGTCGCACCATCGCGGAGGTGACGCTGGCGCTGACCCTCTTCCACGACGCAGCTCAGCTGCAGCCGCGCGAGGTGCGGAGTGACTCGGTCTTCACCGGCCGGCTGCTCCTCATCGGTCTCCCCCTCACGATCGCGGCCGGCTACCTGTTGGCACGAGGAGTCTTCCCCGGCTCCAGCGCCTGGCTGGCGCTGCTGCTCGCGGCGACGCTCGCACCCACCGACGCCGGACTCGGCGCCGCCACCGTGCTCAACCCGGTCGTGCCGGTGCGGGTGCGCCGCATCCTCAACGTCGAGAGCGGTCTCAACGACGGGATGGCCACTCCCGTGGTGCTGTTCGCCATCGCGGCCGCCGCCGGTGCGGCGCCGGAGGACGCCCTCGTCCACGCGCTGCGCGAGCTGGCGATCGGCAGCGTGCTCGGCATCGCCGCCGGGTACGCGTCCGGCCGGCTGATCGAGCGGTCGCGCCGAGCCGGCTGGGCGGAGTCGACGCTGTTGCCCGTCGCGACGCTCTCGGTGCCCGTGCTTGCGTACTACGGAGCCGTCGAGGTCGGCGGCAACGGGTTCGTCGCCGCCTTCGTGGCCGGGACGGCATACGCAGCCGCCCAGACGGACTCGCAGCACACGCACGCCGGCCTGGAGATGACCGACCGGCTCTCCGCGCTGCTCGGGTTCGCCGTGTGGCTGATCTTCGGGATCACGGTGGCCCATCACCTCGACTGGATGGCGCGGTGGCAGAGCCTGCTCTACGCGGCGGTCTCGCTCACCGCCCTGCGGATGGTCCCCGTGGCGCTGTGTCTCGTGGGGACGGGACTGCGACGGCGCACCGTGCTCTTCGTCGGCTGGTTCGGTCCGCGTGGGCTCGCCTCGGTCGTCTTCGCGCTCATCACCTACGAGACCCTCGGCGCGGCGGACCCTGACGTCCAGACGGTCATCGGCGCCGTCGCCACGACCGTGCTCCTCAGCGTCGTCCTGCACGGTCTGTCCGCCGGGCCCTGGGCGCAGCGGTACGGGGACTGGGCCCGACGCACCAGGCCGGAGGTCGAGACCCAGCCCGCGGCAGAGCCCATGGCGGTGCGCCGGTCGGTCGGCGGGCACACGACGTACGGGTCGCCGGACGGAGCGGTGACGCCGCCACGGTGACGCGCCACGGTGACGCGCCCTAGATCCCGCGCCAGGTCGAGGTGGCGCGGCCGATGCGTTCCGAGAGGCCGGAACCGACGACCACCCCGACGGCGATGGCGACGATGCTCAGGAGGGCGTTGACGAAGTCGCCGAGGCCGGCGGCCTGGTCGACCCCGACGATGCGCGCCACCCCTTGGAGGCCGAGCGCCCCGGGCACGAGCATCCAGAACGTCGGCAGGAAGGTCACCGGGACCGGAGGACCGCTGCGGCGGCTCTGGATCGCGTAGCACACGGGCAGCACGACGGCCGCGGCGAGGAAGCTCGCGCCG
This sequence comes from Terracoccus sp. 273MFTsu3.1, assembly GCF_000383675.1. Taxonomy (GTDB): domain Bacteria; phylum Actinomycetota; class Actinomycetes; order Actinomycetales; family Dermatophilaceae; genus Terrabacter. Next base: position 448,154 of record NZ_KB911823.1, read on the forward strand.
AGCGTGCCGATGGCACGTCCTGACACCGCCTGGACTCCGTAGGCGACGTAGAGCACGACGAGCAGCCATCCGAGCGTGCGACGCGGCGCGGACGAGGCGACGAACTGCCCCACCCCGAAGACCAGCACGCCCACCCACGGCGCCCACGCTCCCAGGGCCTCGGGCGCATGGCCCACGGGCGGAGGCAGACCCGACAGCTCGGCCCCCATCGCGATGCCGAAGGTCAGCACGAGCAGGCGCTCGAGCCCGTAGACCAGGCGGGCGGAGCCGGCCAGCATGTCCCCCGTCGACAGCTCCACGGTCGCCATCGTGAGCGCAGCCCCGGGCAGGAAGGTCACGAGCGCCGGGATGACGATCTCCAGCGGCGGCGCGTCCAGTGCCGGTGCCACCCACTGGAACACGATGGCCGTGACCACCGTCGCGGTCACGACGGGAAGCACGAGCGAGAGCAGGGGCTCGCGGTCGGCCCACCACCGGAGGCCGCCGACGAGGAAGCCGATGAGCAGGAACGCCGGCAGGGCGCTGGCCGTGGGGTTGAGCATGAGACCGAGGCCGACGGTGAGGACACCGCTGGCGAGGACCGACACGCCACCACCGAAACGCGGCCGTGACTCCACCAGCGCATCGAGGCGCTCGTGCGCGACGTCGGCGTCCACCGAGCCGTGGCGGATGTCGTCGATGAGCCGGTAGAGCGCGTCGACCTGGTCGAGCCGCAGGGGCACGCTGCTGCCGGCCTGGAAGTCCATCCGGCTCGAGTCCCCCGTGTCGATGCGCACGAACACGCCGGTGGGCACGACGAAGAAGGTCACCCCCGTTGCCGCGTACACGGCGGCCACCTGCTCGAGGATCTGGGTCACGCGCTCCGTCGCGTCACCGGCACGGGACATGACGACACCGAGATGGCGGAGCAGGTCGAGGACGGCCTCGGGAGGCGGCGCGTCGAAGTCCTCCGGCTCCGGGTCCGTGGCAGGACCCAGGGGCGCGAGGTGTCCCTGCGCGATCTCCGCGACGCGCGACCACCAGCGTCGGCTCACCGACCGCACGTGTGCACCCGGTGTGACGAGCCCCCCGGGTGCCGGGTCCGCATCGCTGGACACCTCCCCAGCGTGGCAGCCGGGCCCGTCGCCAGAGTCATCCTCCACGGGTGACTCTCTCGGGCGGTGCGCAACCTAGATTCGAGGAGCGCGAGAGGCGCGTGTGCGTGGCGGAGGGAGCACAACCATGGCCGAAGCGAGTACGTCAGCCGGGTCCGGGAGGTCCGGACGGGCGGCAGCGCAGACCGCGGCGAGCGCGGGTGGTGTGCTGGCGGCCACGTGCCTGTCGACCTTCGTGGTCAACGCCAACACCTCGGCGGTCAGCATCCTCCTGCCAGCCATCAGTGCCGACACCGGCATGGACGTGACGACGCTGCAGTGGGCGGTCACCGGCTACTCACTCGTGGGTGCGGCCGTCATCGTGACGTCGGGCTCGCTCGGTGACGTCTTCGGCCGCAAGCGGGTCTTCCAGCTCGGCCTGATGCTCTTCGTCGTGTCCTGCATCTTCATCGCGCTCTCGTCGTCCGGAGGCGCGGTCATCGCCGGCCGCGTCATCCAGGGCGCGGCCGGTGCCACCATCCTCGCCTGTGGCCTGAGCCTGCTGTCCGTCGCCAACGACGGTGAGGCCCAGCTGCGTGCCGTGTCGCTCTGGGGGGCCGCCGCGGCCGTCGGCGCCGCGGCCGGGCCGCTCATGGGTGGCGTGCTCGTCTCGGTGATGGGCTGGCAGGGGCTCTTCTGGGTCGACGCCGTGATCGCCGTGGTCTGCATCCTCATCACGTACCGAAGGGTCTCCGAGTCGCGGGACACGACCCGGTCGCGCTCGATCGACTACGCCGGCTCGCTGCTCATCGCGTTGACCTTGGCACCGCTCATCCTCGCGCTGAGCAAGGGCGGGGACTGGGGGTGGGCATCGGTCGCGACGATCGCGTGCCTCGCCATCGGCGTGGCTGCAGGATTCGCCTTCGTCGCCGTCGAGCGGCGCGTGGCGGTACCGATGCTCGACCTCGCCCTGCTGCGCAACCGCGTCCTCGTGGGATCGACGGTCGCCATCCTCATCGGTGCGGGCACCATCAACGCCCTGATGTACCTGCTCAGCCTCTACTTCCAGGACCCGAACGCCCTCGGCTTCACGACGCTCCAGGCGGGTCTCGCGACGCTGCCGGCGACCATCGGGCTCGTCGCCATCGCCGCTGCCGTGCCGAAGCTCACGGCCCGCCTGGGCGGGCGCCAGGTGGTCGCCGTCGGCTTCCTCCTGACAGCCATCGGATTCGCGGTGATCGGCTTCGTGGACGCGGACTGGGCCTATCGCGCGTTCCTCCTGCCCCTGCTCGCCGTCGCCGTGGGGATGGGGATGTCCAACGGCCCCGCGTCCTCCGCGTCCACCGCGTGCGTGCCGGAGAAGCAGGTCGGGTCCGCGTCGGGTGTCTCGAACATGGCGCGCTACGTGGGAGCCGCGGTCGCCACGGCGCTCGCCGCGACGATCTACGGCGCCGTCATCGCCGACGGCACCGCGAAGGGACGTCCACCGGCCGACGCCCTGGCGTCAGGCCTGGCGACCACGTCCTGGGTGATGGCCGGATTCAGCCTCGCCGGAGTGCTGATGGCCGTCCTCATGGGACGCCACCAGGCCGCCACGGGCACGATCCACGACTCGGCGGCCGCTGCCGCGTCCACTGCCATGACACTGCGCACGACGGCGACCGGTGCCGTGGCGACGGGAGCTGCGAAGGGCGCCTGAGGGCGTACCTCGTCGTCGCGGGCGTTTCAGCGAGTGAGTCGCTGGAGGAAGAGCGCCTCGGCCAGGGCCATGTCCGCGATCTCCTGTGGGTGCACGCTCTCGTTGGGCGCGTGGATGAGGGTCAGAGGCTCCTCCACACCCATGAGGATGATCTCGGCACCCGGGTAGGTCTCGGCGAAGACGTTGCACAGCGGGATCGAGCCGCCCTGGCCGAGGCTCACCATCGGTGTACCGAAGGCCTCCTCCATCGCCGACGCGATGGCGCGGTAGGCGGGCCCGTCGGTTCGGGCCGAGAAGGGCGATCCCGTCGCCTCCGTCTCGACGGTCACGTGCACGCCCCAGGGAGCAGCAGCGACGAGGTGGTCGGTCAGCGCCCTCTCGGCAACGGCAGGGTCCGTTCCCGGAGGGATGCGCAGGTTGAGGCGAGCGCGGGCCCGGGGCACGATGGCGGCCGCGGATCCCACGACGGGAGGGCAGTCGATGCCCAGGACCGTCAGCGCCGGGCGCGCCCAGAGCATGTCGGACACGGTGCCGTCGCCCAGGAGCGACCCACCGTCGACGACGCCGGCGTCGCTGCGGAACTGGTCCTCGGTGTAGGTGGCCCCCGACCACTCCTGGCTGTTCTCGAGGCCGGCGACCGTCGTGTTGCCCTCGGCGTCACGCAGGCCGGCGAGCATGGCCACGAGCGCCGCGAGTGCATCGGGAGCGGCGCCGCCGAACATGCCCGAGTGGATCTCCGAGGCAAGGGCCTCGACGTTGACGACGACGTTGACCATGCCGCGCAGGCTCACGGTGGCAGCAGGTCGCCCGACGGCTGCGTTGCCCGTGTCACAGACCAGGACGGCGTCCGCGCGCAGCAGGTCGGCGTGCTTCGGCACGAAGTCCTCGAGGCCGCCCGTGCCCTGCTCCTCCGAGCCCTCGACGACGAGCTTGAGGTTCACCGGCACGTCATCACCCAAGGCACGGAGTGCGGTGAGGTGCATGACGATGTTGCCCTTGCAGTCGGCCGTACCGCGGCCGTACCAGCGGCCGTCGACCTCGGTCAGCTCGAACGGCGGGGTGCGCCACGCGTCGTCGTCCAGCGGTGGCTGCACGTCGTAGTGGGCGTACAACAGGACGGTGACGGCGTCGGGGTTGCCGCAGGGTCGGGACCCCACAACCGCCCGGCTCCCGTCAGCGGTCTCGGCCAGGTGTGCGTCGGCGAACCCGACCGCCGCGAAAGCATCGAGCACCCACTGGGCGGCGCGGGCGCACTCCTCCGGCGGGTACTGCCGCGGGTCGGCGACCGACGGGATCGTCACCAGCTCGGCGAGGTCGGACCGGGCCTGACCCATCAGGTCGGCAACACGTTCACGCAGCTCCACGGGTCGTCAGCCCTTCACCGTGTCGGAGAGGTCGAGGTCGTCGACGAACTCCTGGAAGGTGGGCACCTCGTCCGGGCAGTAGATCTTCAGGACGAGGAGCTGTCCCTTGACCACCCGGTTGTCTGCGATGACCGGTCGCATCCCCGGACCGGCCGCGCCGTTCATGAGCTGGCCGAGGAGGATGCCCTTGCGCAGGGACCCGTTCGGGTCGTCGCAGACCGCGCCACCGTCGTCCCCCAAGAGCTGCACGACCTGCTCCTTGCTCGGCGCGCGGGCGCCGGCGGCCGTGACGGCCGCGATGAGGGCCGTGGCCTTCTGCTCGGCTTGCTGGGACGTCTTGCCCGAGTGGAAGGTGAGCAGCGCGATGACCGTCAGGGCCACGACCGCGATGCCCGCCACGATGTACGTCGTCCGGTTCCGCTGGTACGTCTCGTTCTCCGTGATGTTCATGATGCGGGCACCTCTGACGTCTCAGGCTGCTTCCACGAGGGCTTGCGCAGCTTGTAGAAGAGGAACGGGACGAGCAGGCCGAGGCCGAGCGCGCCGGCCGCGACGACCACGAGATACGTCGCGGGACTGCCCGATCCGAACTGGGACGGCGGGACGAACCCGATGAGCAGGGCGGCGAGCGAGGCGGCGAAACCGATGCCGCAGAGCGCCCCGAGCATCGGGGCCCGGTAGCCGCGCGCGTGGTCGGGGTCGTTGCGCCTCAGGCGCACCGCGGCCACGAACATGAGCAGGTACATGATGAGGTAGACCTGCGTGGTGATGACGGAGAAGATCCAGTAGGCGCTCGACACGTTCGGGATCAGCGCGTATCCGAGCCCGATGACCGTGGTCACGATGCCCTGGGCCACCAGGATGTTCTGCTGGACGCCATTCTTGTTGAGCTTCTGCAGCACCGGTGGCAGGTAGCCCTCCTGTCGCGAGATGAGCAGCAGGCCCTTCGACGGACCGGCGAGCCAGGTGAGCATGCCTCCGAGGGACGCCGTCACCAGCATGATCCCGACGATCGGGGTCAGCCACTGCGCACCGAAGTTCGCGAAGACCGCGTCGAACGCCTGCATGACTCCCGCCGTGAGTGACAGCTCTTCTGCGGGCACGATCCAGCTGATCGCCAGGGCGGGGAGGATGAAGATCACGAGCACGAGTCCCATGGCGAGGAACATCGACTTCGGGAACTCCTTGGCCGGGTTCTTCAACGAGCCGACGTGGACCGCGTTCATCTCCATGCCGGAGTAGGACAGGAAGTTGTTGACGATGAGCACGAGGCTGGAGAGCCCCGCCCAGACGGGCAGCAGGTTGTCGGCGGTCATCGGAGCAGCCGATGGGTTGCCCTGACCGAGGAAGACGGCGCCCAACGTGACGAGGACGACCCCGGGGATCAGCGTCCCGATGATGAGTCCGGCACTAGCCAGACCGGAGACGCCCTTGGCCCCACGGGAGGAGACCCACACGCCTGACCAGTACACGACGACGATGACGAGGGCCGTCCACACGCCGTTGGACGCGAGGGCCGGGTTGATGACGTAGGCCAGGGTGCTGGCGACGAAACCGAGCAGGCTCGGGTAGTAGAAGATCGTCATGGCGAACTGGCACCACACGGCGAGGAAGCCCATCGGCTTGGAGATGCCACGGGCCACCCAGTTGTAGACGCCGCCGTCCCAGCCGGACGCGAGCTCGGCCGAGACCAGGGACGTGGGGATCAGGAAGACGATGGCTGGGACGACGTAGAGGAAGACGCAGGCCAGCCCGTACACGGCCATGGTCGGGGCCGCCCGGAGACTGGCGACCGAGCTCGTCGTCATCATGGCCAGCGCGATCCACGAGATGTAGGCCGTGGCCGGCGCTCTGGTGCGCCTTGTGGCGGCGGCGACGGGCTCGTCGGCCGCCGCGTCCATGGCGCTCACGACCGTCCTCCCGGCGTCGTCATGGTGAGCGATGCCGGGCCCGGGTCGTCCTGACTCCCCTGCGGCCGGTGCTCTCCGTATGCCCTCACGCCCACCTGCATGCCGACCACCGTCCGCTCCCTGAGACAACTGCACGTCCCCCTACGGTGGTGCGGGTGAGCGTCCACCGGCGTCACCCGTTCGGGGTGATACCGGACAGACCTCACTCGACGACGACGAGCCCGTGGTCGGTGTTGTTGAGCCGCGCGGGGCCGGTCTCGGTCACGGTGACGATGTCCTCGATGCGCACGCCGAAACGTCCGGCGAGGTAGATCCCGGGCTCCACCGAGAAGCACATCCCGGGGACGAGGGGCTGTTCCTCGCCCTCGACCATGTACGGGGGCTCGTGGGTCGTCACCCCGATGCCGTGGCCCGTCCGGTGGAGGAACTCCTCGCCGTGGCCCGCATCGGTGATGACGGCTCGCGCCGCGCGGTCGACGTCCTGGCACGTCGCACCCGTCCGGGCTGCGGCGACACCAGCCTCCTGCGCGAGCCGCACGATCTCGTGGACCTCACGGATCTGCTGGGTCGGCTCCCCGACGCTCACCGTGCGGGTGGTGTCGGACCCGTAGCCGAACATGAGGCCGCCGAAGTCCAGGACGACCGCGTCGCCCTCCTGGATCACGCGGTCACCAGCCTCGTGGTGCGGGTTGGCGCCGTTGGGGCCGGACCCGACCACCGTGAAGTCGACCTGCTCGTGCCCGAAGTGACGCAGGAGCCCGGCGAGGTTCGCGGCCACCTCCGTCTCACGGCGTCCGGCGAAGCGGACCTTGACGATCTCGCCGTAGGCCGCGTCAGCCGCAGCACCAGCGGCCGCCAGCCGCGCCAGCTCGTCCGGTCCCTTGACCGCCCGCATCATCGGTAGGCCCCCCGTGAGGGACCGGTACGCCGTGCGGGGCAGGGCTGCCTGCAGGCCGAGGAGGTGCAGGGCCCACGCCGAGTCGGAGATGCCGTACGTGCCGTCGGGTCGCAGCAGCCGAGCCGCGGCCCGGTAGGGGTCGGTGGCGTCGGCCCAGTCGAGGACCTTCATGCCGCGCACCCCCACTGCCGCCTCGGCGTCCGGCCGCTCGAGGGTGGGGACCAGCAGGGTCGGCTCCTCATCGGGCGCCAGCACGAGCACCGTCAGCCTCTCGGTGATCGCAGTGGGCTGGTAGCCGGCGAGCCAGACGAGGTCGGGCCCGGGGGTCACGAGGACGCCGGCGAGGCCGGCCTCGGAGGCGGCTGCCACGACGCGTCGTGCACGCGCGAGGTAGTCGTCCATGGTGAACGGCGATGGTGGCTGCACGTCGACGGGGCTCATGGCGGTCTCCCTTGGGTCGCGCTTCATGCTAGGTCTGCCTCTCCGTCGGGTTGCTCACACGATCGGGATGACATCCGGTCGACGCGCACGCCGCAGGACACTCACCGACGTCGCAGAACCGGCACCCGGCGTTCACCCGGCAGCGTTAGGTTCGGCATGGTGGTCGACGCGTCCGCGCCGGCCCTGACGAGGAGCGCGCATGGTGGATCCCCTGCTGGCCGGTGACCGCGCCGCCGCGCCGCGGACGCTCGTCGACGTGCTCGCCGACGTCACCTCGCGTCATCCCGACGCGCCGGCGCTGGACGACACCGTCACCGTCCTGACGTATGCCGAGCTGACCGTGCAGGCGCGACGGATGGCCGCCGAGCTCGTGGCTGCCGGCGTATGCCGTGGCGACCGGGTGGGCGTGCGCGTGCCGTCGGGGACGACCGACCTCTACGTCGCCGTGCTCGGTGTCCTCCACGCCGGGGCGGCGTACGTGCCTGTCGACGTCGACGACCCGCAGGAGCGGGCCGACCTCGTCTTCTCCGAGGCCGCCGTGAAGGCGGTCGTGGGAGCACGCCGGCAGGTCACGGTGCCGTCGCCGGGCTCGCCCGTCCCGGCGTCCGGACGGACGTCCCGACGCCCGGCACCGCGGCCGGCGCGCGCGGGCCGGGACGGTCGGGCCGACCGGACCGCCCTGCCGGAGGTCCGTACCGAGGACGACGCCTGGGTGATCTTCACCTCGGGATCGACCGGCGTGCCCAAGGGTGTGGCGGTCTCCCACCGTTCAGCGGCGGCCTTCGTCGACGCAGAGGCCCGGATGTTCTTGCAGGACAGCCCGATCGGTCCGGGTGACCGCGTGCTCGCCGGCCTGTCGGTCGCGTTCGACGCCTCGTGCGAGGAGATGTGGCTCGCCTGGGGGCACGGAGCGTGCCTCGTCCCGGCGCCACGGAGTCTCGTGCGCACCGGCATGGACCTCGGACCGTGGCTCGTGGCCCAGGACGTCACGGTCGTCTCCACGGTCCCGACGCTGGCCGCGCTCTGGCCGGCCGAGGCCCTCGAGCCGGTGCGGCTGCTCGTCTTCGGGGGTGAGGCGTGCCCGCCCGAGCTCGCCGAGCGGCTCGTCGCACCGGACCGCGAGGTGTGGAACACCTACGGCCCGACCGAGGCGACCGTCGTCGCCTGCGGGGCGCGGCTCGACGGGACCACCCCGATCCGGATCGGCCTGCCCCTCGACGGCTGGGACCTCGCCGTCGTCGGCCCGGACGACCGGCCCGTCGCCCAGGGTGAGACGGGTCAGCTCATCATCGGCGGCGTCGGGCTCGCCCGCTACCTCGACCCCGCCAAGGACGCCGAGAAGTACGCCCCCATGCCGACCCTCGGCTGGGAGCGCGCCTACCGGTCGGGCGATCTCGTCGTCAACGACCCCGAGGGCCTCGTCTTCATCGGTCGCGCCGACGAGCAGGTCAAGCTCGGTGGTCGCAGGATCGAGCTCGGGGAGGTCGACGCGGCGCTCCAGTCGCTCCCGGGTGTCTCCGGTGCGGCCGCGGCGGTCAAGGCGACGGCGGCCGGGAGCCAGGTCCTCGTCGGCTACGTCGTGCCCGAGGCTCGCGGCCACGCCGACCTGCCGCCGTCGCCCCCCGACTTCGACCGGACCGCGGCGCTCGCGCGGCTGCACGAGGAGCTGCCCGCCGCCCTCGTGCCCGTCCTCGCCGTCGTCGAGTCCCTGCCGACGCGCACGTCGGGCAAGGTCGACCGTGCGGCGCTGCCGTGGCCGCTGCCGGGCGCGGCCGACGACGGTGAGCCCAGCGACCTCTCCGGCACCGAGGCGTGGCTCGCGGGTCACTGGACCGCGGTGCTCGGCACCGAGGTCCGTTCGGCGGACGCCGACTTCTTCGACCACGGGGGCGGGAGCCTGTCGTCGGCGCGCCTCGTGTCGCTGCTTCGCGAGCGCTACCCGACGGTGACGGTGGCCGACGTCCACGCGCACCCGCGCCTCGGCGCCCAGGCGGAGCTGCTCGAGACCATGGACACGGCCGACGGGTCACGGACGCAACGCACGGTGCGTCGCATCCCGCGCGGCACGCAGCTCGTGCAGACGGTCGTGTCGCTCGTCCTGCTCACGGTCAAGGGACTGCAGTGGCTCGTGGGTCTCGCCACCCTCACCGAGCTCCTGCGCCTCGGCAACCTCGCCGTCTGGTCGCAACCGGTGTCCTGGTGGGCCATCGGCGTCGGCTGGCTCCTCTTCATCACCCCGCTCGGCCGGATGGGCCTGTCCGCGTTGGCCGCCCGAGCCCTGCTCGCCGGTGTGCGTCCGGGCAGCTACCCCCGCGGCGGGAGCGTGCAGATGCGGCTCTGGGCCGCCGAGCGCTTCGCCGACGCCATGGGTGCCATCACGATGGCGGGCGCACCGTGGATCATCTACTACGCGAGGATGCTCGGGGCCTCGGTCGGACCCGGTGTCGACCTCCACTCGGTGCCCCCGGTCACCGGCATGCTGACGATCGGGTCGGGTGCCAGCGTCGAGCCCGAGGTCGACCTCTCCGGCTACTGGATCGACGGAGACGTCGTGCACGTCGGCCTCGTCCACATCGGCCGCGATGCCGTCGTCGGCGCCCGCAGCACCATCGGTCCGGACGTGCACATCGGCCGTGGCGTCGTCGTCGAGGCCGGCTCCACCGTCCTCCGGTCCGTGCGACCCGGGCGGGTCGTCGCCGGGTCCCCGGCCCAGCGGGTCGACGACCCGAGCCACTCGAGCTGGCCCGGCGAGCGTCCACCGAACGCACCGGCGTGGCTCCTGGTCTACGGGCTGTCCGGCGTCCTGCTGTCGGTCCTTCCCTTCCTCGCCCTCCTGCCCGGCGTGCTCGTCGTGGGCGGTGCGGTCGCCCGGGCCACGGGGTCACGCGAGGCGGTCGTGACGGCATACGCGGCGGTGCCCGTCCTGACCGTGCTCGGGCTCGCCACGCTCGCGGCCGTCACCATCGGGCTGGTCCGCCTGCTGGCCATCGGGCTGCGCGAGGGCTACCACCCGGTGCGCGGCAGGGTCGGCTGGCAGGTGTGGGCGACGGAGCGCCTCCTCGACCAGGCGCGGACGCTGCTCTTCCCCGTCTACGCGAGTCTCGTCACCCCGATGTGGCTGCGGGCCCTCGGCGCCCGCGTCGGCCGGGACGTCGAGGCCTCGACGGTCCTGCTGCTGCCGTCGATGACGTCCGTAGCCGACGGCGCCTTCCTCGCCGACGACACGATGGTCGCCGGCTACGAGCTGGCCCACGGATGGGTGCACATCGCCCCGGCCAAGATCGGCAAGCGCGCCTTCCTCGGCAACAGCGGCATGACGGCGCCGGGCCGACGCGTGCCCAAGCACGGCCTCGTCGCGGTGCTGTCGGCCGCACCGCAGAAGTCCAAGGCGGGGTCGAGCTGGCTCGGCAGCCCGCCGGTGCGGCTGCGTCGCCCCCCGCAGGGGTCCGACGACGAGAGGACCTTCGCTCCCCCGCTGAGGCTCAAGGTGGTCCGTGGCCTCGTCGAGCTGTGCCGGATCGTGCCCGTCATGGTGACCGTGGCGATCGGGGTCTCCGTCCTCGTGGCGCTGCAGTGGCTCGTCGACCGCGTCGGCCTCGCCGGTGCGGCGGCTCTCGGCGGTGTCGTCCTCGCCGCCGCCGGGGCCGTCGCCGCCGGAGTGACGACCGTCGCCAAGTGGGTCGTCGTCGGCCGCATCGGCGCCGTCGAGCACCCGCTCTGGAGCTCTTTCGTCTGGCGCAACGAGGTGGTCGACACGTTCGTCGAGATGGTCGCCGGACCGTGGTTCGCGTGGACGGCGACGGGCACACCGGCCATCAACGTCTGGCTGCGCAGCCTCGGGGCCCGGATCGGGCATGGGGTGTGGTGTGAGACCTATTGGCTGCCCGAGGCGGACCTCGTGACGCTCGGTGACGGGGTGACCGTCAACCGGGGCTGCGTGCTCCAGACCCATCTCTTCCATGATCGAATCATGAGCATGGACACGGTCACGCTCGAGGACGGAGCCACGCTCGGCCCCAACGGGGTGATCCTCCCCGCGGCGAGCATCGGGGTGGCCGCGACGGTGGGTCCGGGCTCACTCGTGCTCCGGGGCGAGGCCGTGCCCCGCGGCACCCGCTGGACGGGCAACCCGATCGCACCCTGGAGCGGTGCCGACCCTGTGGCCCACGCGTCCGGACCCGCAGGCAGCACATCGGCGGGCGCATCCTCGGGGTCACCATCGGGCGACGTCGCGAGCGGCGTGCGATGACGGGCGGCCTCGTCCAGCAGGTGCCCGCCCTGACCGACACCTACACGCCAGACCGTGGCGACCCCGCCTACGAGGTCACCCACTACGACCTCGATCTCGACTACAAGGTCTCGACCAACCGCCTCGCCGGTCGCGCCGTCCTCGAGGTCACCGTGCTCGAGGACGTGCGGCGGCTCGTCGTCGATCTCGTGGGCCTGCGCGTCCTCAAGGTCTCGGTCGGGGGACGCGCCGCCAAGTGGGTGCACCGCGGCCCACGGGTCGTCGTCACGCCGTCGCTCCCCCTGTCGCGCGGCGCGCGCACCCAGGTCGCGATCACGTATGCCGGCACGCCCGGTCCCGTGGCGACGCGCTGGGGCGACGTCGGCTGGGAGGAGCTCACCGAAGGGGCGCTCGTGGCCGCGCAGCCCAACGGGGCGGCGACGTGGTTCCCGTGCAACGACCATCCCCGGACCAAGGCCACGTACCGGCTCGCGTTCGAGTGTGACTCCCCCTTTGACGTCGTCGCCACAGGGGCGCTCGTGGCGGCCCGGGCGCGCGGCAGCCGGACGCGACGGGTCTTCGAGCAGGACGTGCCCATGGCGACCTACCTCGCCACGGTCCACGTCGGCCGATACGTGCGGCGCGCCCTGACCCCTGCTGACGTGCCGATCGCCGTCGTGCTGCCGGCGACCCGCGAGCGCGACGTCATGCACGATCTCGAGCGACTGCCTGAGATGACGAGCCTCTACGAGACGCTCTTCGGGCCCTACCCGTTCGAGGACTACACCGTCGTCGTCACCGCCGACGACCTCGAGATCCCGCTCGAGGCGCACGCCATGGCGACGTTCGGGCCGAACTGGCTCGACGGGCGTCGCCGCCACGAGCGCCTCGTCGCCCACGAGCTCGCGCACCAGTGGTTCGGCAACAGCCTGACCCCGTCGACGTGGGCCGACATCTGGCTCAACGAGGGGTTCGCCTGCTACGCCGAGTGGCTCTGGGCGGAGCAGGCGGACGGCATCCCGGTGCGCGTCAACGCCGCGACCCACTGGTCCCGGCTCTCCCGCCTGGCCCAGGACGTCGTGCTCGCCGACCCCGGGCCCGACCTGATGTTCGACGACCGCGTCTACAAGCGGGGGGCGCTGACCCTGCACGCCCTGCGGGTGGAGCTCGGCGACGTCGCGTTCTTCGACCTCGTGCGCGACTGGGTCGCGGCCCACCGGCACGGGTCCGTGACCACCGACGAGTTCGTCTCCCACGTCGAGACGTTCGTGCGGGAGACGATGCCCACGGACGGCGACGGGGACGGCGACGCCGGCGCCCGGCGGGCACGCGACCTGCTCGAGCGGTGGCTCTGGGCCACTCCCCTGCCCCGGTTCGCCTAGCGGGCTCGACGCCTCAGTGGGCGCGCACCGCCAGCGCTCCCGCGGCCGACGCGAGGGCGACGGCGGCCGCATACGCTGACGGCACGTCGAGGTCGACGACCGTCACCGACGGCATACCGGGGACGATCTCGGTGGGGACGCCTGGCGCAGGAGTCGCGAAGGTCGCCGGGTCGACGCGGAGGCCCACGCCGAGGGCCTTGAGGGCGGCCTCCTTGCGCACCCACGTCGTCGCGTCCGTGAGCTCTCTAGCGCCACGGGGGCGTTCGTCCGGGTGCAACGCCACGTCGTCGTATCCAGTGAACCCCACGGCGTCGACGGCCTCGACGTCGACACCGAGCGGTCCCGCCCGGCTCAGGGCGAGCGCGACGACGGCGCGGGTGCGGCTCAGCGACAGGTACAACCCCGGGTCGTCGAGCAGGCGGGGGGCGCCGTGCTGCCGGCCGCAGTCGGGGCACGTGCGGTCGAAGCGCAGCGACGCGGGTGGTCGCCCCAGGAGCCGGCCGATCTCGTGACGGGCGAGCGCGTGGAGCACGAGGTATGCCGTGGCGTCGCGTCGGTCGACCAGACGCGACCAGCGCTCGCGCTCGAGCCCGTCGAGTCCCGCCGCGGTGGGCGCAGCAGCGCCCGGGACCCCGGCCGACGACGTCGTCGCGCGCACCCAGACCTCGACCGTCGCGTCGATGGGCCGCCGCGACCCATCGGTGCCGTCCACGCGCCAAGGATCGACGCAGAGGCACGGATGCGCAAGGTCGGGCTGCTGGGACATCGCCCTGACAAGGTGATGCGATCCCCGGCGGGTGGTGTCAGCGTCGAGGAGAGCGCACCCGGCGCTCCGTGACGACGCGTCACCCGGAGGAGAGACCGTGAGCATCGAGAGCCAGTCAGCGACGACGCCGGGACCGCTCGAGACGGGGAGCGCCGGGAAGGTGACCCACCTGAGCCCGGACGAGCGGGTGGCGAGGGGCAAGGGCGCCCGCAACGAGACGCCGAGGAGCAGCCACGCCACGTGGGAGCCGACGACGAACCGGCCGGACCCCGTCGCGCTGCTCGAGCAGCAGGCGACGAGCAGGGTCCCCGAGCTCGTCCCCCTGCGCTACGGACGCATGCTCGTCTCCCCGTTCACGTTCTACCGGGGCGCCGCCCTCATCATGGCCAGCGACCTCGCGGCGACGCCCCGATCCGGGTTCACCGCCCAGATCTGCGGCGACGCGCACCTGTCCAACTTCGGGGTCTTCGCCTCCCCGGAGCGTCGACTCGTGTTCGACATGAACGACTTCGACGAGACCCTCCCGGGTCCGTGGGAGTGGGACGTCAAGCGACTCGGCACGAGCTTCGAGATCGCCGGCCGCGACCGGGGCTTCTCGGCGGCAGACCGGCGGGCGGTGGTCAGGGCCTGCGTCGCCGAGTACCGGACCCGGATGCAGCAGCACGCCGCCGCCCGCAACCTCGAGGTCTGGTACGCCCACATCGAGGTCGAGAAGGTCTTCGAGCTCCTCAAGTCCAGCATCTCGAAGAAGCAGCAGGCCAAGGCCCAGGCCAACCTGGCCAAGGCACGCACCCGCGACAGCATGCAGGCCTTCACGAAGCTGACCCGCGAGGTCGACGGGCAGCGCCGCATCATCTCGGACCCACCCCTCATCGTGCCGATCGAGGACCTCGCGCCGGAGGGGACGAGCAGCGAGGACGTCGGGGGTGAGCTGCGCGGCCTCCTCCGCTCGTACCGACGCACCCTCGAGACGGACCGACGCACGCTCCTGGAGTCCTTCGACTACGTCCATGCCGCCCGCAAGGTCGTCGGGGTCGGCAGCGTCGGCACCCGGGCCTGGATCATCCTGATGCTCGGCAGGGACGGACAGGACCCGCTCTTCCTCCAGGCCAAGGAGGCCCAGGAGTCGGTCCTGGAGCGGTTCGTCGGCAGGAGCCGCTACGCCAACCACGGGCAGCGCGTCGTCGCGGGACAGCGGCTCATGCAGGCGACCAGCGACATCTTCCTCGGCTGGCAGCGCGTCAACGGCTTCGACGGTCAGGTCCGAGACTTCTACCTGCGTCAGCTGCGCGACTGGAAGGGCTCTGCCGAGGTCGACACCATGAGCGCCGGCGTCATGTCCACCTATGCCCGGGTCTGTGGGGCCACCCTGGCGCGCGCGCACGCCCGCTCGGGCGACCGGATCGCCCTGGCCTCCTACCTCGGCACGAGCGACACGTTCGACCGGGCGATCGCGGACTTCGCGTCGTCCTACGCCGACCAGAACGAGCGCGACTACGAGGCCCTCGTGGAGGCAGTCCGGACCGGGCGCCTCGAGGCCCAGACGGGCATGTAGAGAGCTCGGTCAGCGGTCAGGGGCGGGCCGAACTCGCTCCACCGCCGGTCACCGAGAGGATTCCGACCGGCCGGACCTCGAACACCACTCCGGGAGGCACGCCATGACCAGGCTGTCGATGCACGAGCAGCTGCCGTTCGACGAGGAAGCGGTCAGGGCGTCGATCTCCACCGGAGAGCTCCCGGAGCCGGACGAGGTCATCGTCGCCGTCACCGAGGCGTACGAGCGGTATCGGGCCAACCGGGAAGGTGCCGTCGCCGACTACATCCCGGTGCTGGCCGAGGCGTCGCCGGACTGGTTCGGCATCTCCGTGGTGGGAGTACGTGGGAGGTCGTTCGAGATCGGGGACGTCGAGAGGACGTTCTCGATCCAGAGCGTGTCGAAACCGTTCGTCTTCGCGCTGGTCTGCGAGGCGCTCGGGGACGTCGACGCGCGTCGCCTCCTCGGGGTCAACAGCACCGGCTTCCCCTTCGACTCCCTCGTGGCCGTCGAGCTCAACCTGGACAGGACGATGAACCCGTTGGTCAACGCGGGCGCGATCGCGGCGACGAGTCTGGTGCCGGGAAGCACAGCCGAGGAGAAGTGGGACCGGGTCAGGGAGGGCCTGTCACGCTTCGCCGGCCGTGAGCTGAGCCTGAACGATCGGGTCTACGCCTCGGAGTCCGCGACCAACCTGCGCAACCAGGGCATCGCCCACCTGCTGCAGAGCTACGGTCGCCTCTACTTCGACCCGGACGAGGCCACCGACGTCTACACCCGCCAGTGCTCGCTCGACGTGAGCGTCCACGACCTCGCGGTCATGGCATCCACGCTCGCGAACGGTGGCGTCAACCCGGTGACCGGAGAGGCGGTCGTCGGGCGAGGCGTGTGCCGGCGTGTCCTGGCGGTGATGGCCACCGCCGGCCTCTACGAGCTGTCGGGCGACTGGCTCTACGAGGTCGGGGTGCCCGGCAAGAGCGGGGTGAGCGGTGGCATCGTCACCGTCGCGCCCGGCAAGGGCGGCCTGGCGACGTTCTCCCCTCCGCTGGACGTGGCGGGCAACAGCGTGCGCGGTCAGCTGGTCACCAAGTACCTCGCCGAACGGCTCGGACTCAACCTCTTCGCCTCGGCGACGGTCCCTCCGGAGTGAGGACCGCTCTCTGCCCGGCTCGTCTTCGAGGCACGTGCGCCCGCATCGACGCAGGCGTGCGGGGTGGCCCCGCTCGAGGTGCACCTCAGGCAGCGCGGACCTCGGGATCGATGAGGCTGACGAGGTCCTCGGGCGGCCTGCAACCGCGGGAGCACAGGACCACTGGCACGTCCTCGAACCAGACGATCCTCCATCGGGTTCCGTCGTCGTCCAGTTCCCTTGCCGCATGGACGTCGCCCTCGCACCCCTCGGTCGGGCACGGGATCTGGATCGTCTCCACGTCCACCTTCGAAACACTCTCCTGGCATGTGACCCCGTCGAATTGCTGGCGAGGCATCGTGCGATGGCGCGCGCGTTAACCCTCGCCCCGATCCATACCCGCTTCGGCACCCGTCGTGTCACTCGACGGCGTAGACCCTCATGTCCGGGTGACGCCCTCGACGTGGGGCGTCGTCAGCCCTTCGGACCCCGGCGTCCGTCGGCACGCTGGTGACGCCGTGCGCCCCAGCGGGCCGCCTGTCGCGCGGTTGCGGCGATGGCGACGGCGAGGGCCAGAGCGGTCAGGACCAGGTCTCCCTTGTGGTGGTCTCGTAGGCGCATACCTCCTGCGTGCCCGCCTTGCCTTGCCCTCAAACGAGGTCAGGGTGGGACGAGGTTCTGGCGGGCACCGCACGTACGACTCACCTCGCTTGCCAGCCGCCGATCACGGCCCGGCCACTCACGACCCGGCGGCAGCCGGTGAGGCGTACATCCAGGGCCTCGGGGTACGGGACAGCTGTCCCCGGGCACGCCCCGACCTCCGCACACCCAGGAGCCGACATGAGTGGTCAGATTCCCCCGGTCCCGATCCAGACGGACGCCAGTGCCCCGTGCGACTGTGACAACTGTCCCGACGGCTGCACCTGCGACACGTGCCGCTGCGAGGACTGCACGTGCTCCCAGTGCGCGCACGCCGCGTGAGCAGCAGTGACGATCGCCGAGAGCCCCGAGAACCCCCGAGAAGGAACCATGACCGCAACACCGTCTTCGCAGCGACCGACCGGCCACCGTGCGGCCCCGTCGGCAGTCAAGCAGCCCTCCCACGAGCTTCGCCAGGAGATGGCTGCCATGTCCGTGCGGGAGCTCGTGGCCGAGCTCGCCCGACTGCAGGACCGAGCCAACTCCGAGCTCATCGGCCAGGGAGGCCGGGTGCTTCCGGGGCAGGTGCATCGACGGGCCGAGCTCGAGCGGCGGGAGCGGTACGTCACCGCAGAGCTCGCCCGACGTCACGCCGCAGGTGCGGAGCCCGTCGACCTGCGAGACCTCGAGGACTCCGGGCGCTGACCCCGCCGGTGGCGCACCCATCCACGGGTACGGCTACGGGACGGTGGCGTTCGTGTCCGGGTGACCTGTCGGGAACTCGTCACGACTCTGCGGCGAAGGCGTGGACGAGCGCCCGCGCCAGCGCGGCCACGCTGGTCCCCGCCTGTGCAGCCGCCCTGACCAGCCTCTCCTCGGCCGCGTCGGGGTCGAGGTCGCGGGCGCTCACGAGCAGGCCGATGGCCTCGTCGACGTAGGCCTGTCCCTTCAGCCTCGCTGGTCCCTGGACGGCCTCGAGCCGGGTCGAGAACGAGAGATCGGCGTTGGAGACCGCGTCGGGCGCCCAGGCTCCGAAGAGCCTGGCGAGCTCGGACTCGGCCCCCTGGAAGGAGGTCGACGCACCCCCGTAGAGATTGACCCCTCCGGTCACGACGCCCTTGCGTCCGAAGGGTATCGACAGCGTGCTCCGCACTCCGGCGGCAGCCGTGGTCTGCGCGAAGAGCTGCCACCGGGCCTCGTCGAGGAGCCCCTCGGCATCGGTCGCCACGGTCCGGTCCGTGTCGACCGCCTCGATGCACGGTCCGCCGTCGACGTACTGGACCGCGTCCATCACGGCGATCTCGCGACCCGTGGCGACGTACGTGAGCACCAGTTCCTCGGCCAGCAGGGTCAGGCTCACGCCGACCAGGGTCGGGACCTGTCTCTTCGCCTCGGCCGTCAGCTGTGCCAGCTCCTCGCGGAGCGCGGTGTCACCGAAGCGTTCGAGCTCCGCCAGCGCCTCATCCGTCTCAGGTATGGGTTCCATCGACGATCGTCATCTCCTCTATGTCGGTGGCCCACGCGCGCCGGCGGGTGGACCGCCCGTCATCGTTCGAACTCTCCTGACCGACACCTGCCCACCGTCCACGCGCCTCAAACGTCCGCGATGGGGTCTGGATGGCGCCCCGTCTGCCACGGGCGTCGACGGTCGCTGCGTCGAGACCGCGGCCACCACCCGCGACAGGGAGGTCACTGCCGTGACGCCTGGATCGACGGACGTCGGGGTGGGTACGGGCGGGGTGGACGTCGACGGCCTCTGTGCGTCCGCCTCCGTGCGTCTGCCGCCGAGACGGACAGCGCCGCCGTCGACGTCGTTGCCGAGAGACTGACAGGAAGTCGCCATGAACGAGACCACGACCGAACGCCGGTCCGCCCACCTCCGAGAGGTGGCCGCGGACTACCAGAGGCTGGCGGAGCAGCTGGCGCAGTCCGACGAAGCCGATGCCTTCGCCGCGGTGGCCGGCCTGGCGCTGGCACGGGTGCCACATGCCGACGCTGCCAGCATCACCACCCTGAGGCACGGTCGCTTCGTCACCGCCGCCGCGACGAACGACGTGGCACGCAGAGCCGACAGCCTCCAGTACGAGATCGGGTCCGGCCCCTGCGTCGACGCCATCGTGGACCGCACCGTCTACCAGCCCGAGGACCTTGCGGACGACCCCCGCTGGCCCGAGTACGGGGCGAGGGTGGTGGCAGAGCTCGGACTGCACAGCATGTTGTCCTTCCGGATGAACCTCGAGTCCACCGGAGTCATCGCCGGCCTGAACTTCTATGCCGTGCAGCCGGCCGCCTTCGACGACCATGACCTCGCCGAGGGTCTGCTGCTCACCACGCACGCCGCCCAGGCCGTCACCGCCGCACACTTCCGCAGTCGCGCCCTGAACCTCGAACAGGCCCTGGCGTCCAACCGCGACATCGGGACCGCGATCGGTGTCCTCGTCGCCCAGCACAAGGTCACCCGTGACCAGGCGTTCGACCTGTTGCGCATCGCGAGCCAGAACAGCAACCGCAAGCTGCACGAGATCGCCCTCGGCGTCATCGACACCGGCACCGTGGACGTGACGCCGCACAGCGGTGCCGCGGGAGGTGCGTAGCGGCTGCGCCGAGGCGCACGGTGTCCCGGCGGTCTCCGAGTCGTCGTGGTCAACCCGGCAGCTCTCCCCTGTCCTCGGACGACGGCGTCATCCACCGTCGAGCGGCTCTCGTCCGCGCTGGGCGCAGAGGCCTACACTGAGAGCGCGTCGCGCTGAGTTCCTTTGAATGGTAGGTGGATCGCCATGCGTCCCTTCCCGCGACGTTCGCCCGCGGCGTATGCCGTCGCCGCCCTGGCTCCTGTCACCGTCGTTGCGCTCGCCCTTCCGGCCGCGACGCTCGTCGGCGCCGGTCCGGCAGGCACGGCCGAGCCACTCGTCGTGCCCGCCGACACGGTCGCCGCCACCGTGAGCCCGGTCGACCAGGCCCGGGCGGCCTACAACCGGATGACGACGGCACAGAGGGTCGGGCAGCTCTTCATGGTCGGCGGTGCCGTGACCGGTCTGGGTTCGGCCACGACGACGGCGATCAGCAGGTACCACGTCGGCAACCTCATCCTCATGGGCCGCACCACCGCGGGCGCTCCGCCCGTGCGGTACCTCACGGGTCGAGCCGAGACCTTGACGTCGAGCGCGGCGACGGCCGGGGTGCCGCTGTTCATCGCCGCAGACCAGGAGGGCGGATTCGTGCAGGTCCTCCAGGGGCCGGGCTTCTCGCGCATGCCGACCGCCCTGACGCAGGGCACGTGGACGGACACGTCGCTCACGGCATCCGCCCGGACGTGGGGCACTCAGGTGATGCGCTCGGGCGTCGACGTCGACCTCGCACCGGTGATGGACACTGTCGCGAAGAGCTTCGCGAGCCTCAACAAGCCGATCGGCTTCTACCAGCGGGAGTACGGGTACACCCCGTCCGTCGTCGCCGACAAGGGCACGACCTTCCTCAAGGGGATGCGAGCATCCGGTCTCGCCATGACGGCCAAGCACTTCCCCGGACTCGGTCGGGTGACCGGAAACACCGACACGACAGCGGGGGTGACCGACACGGTGACGACCCGCACGTCCACCGACATCACGCCGTTCCGAGCCGCGATCAGCGCCGGTGCGCACCTGCTCATGGTGTCGTCGGCCTACTACTCCCGCATCGACGCGTCCCACCCGGCGGTCTTCTCCCCCACGGTGATCCGCGCCATGATCCGCGGCGACCTGGGTTTCACGGGCGTCGTCATCAGCGACGACCTGGGAAACGCCAAGCAGGTGGCCGCCTGGTCGCCCGGGGCCCGTGCCGTCGGGTTCATCAACGCCGGCGGTGACGTCGTGCTGACCGGCAACCCCTCCGTCGTCCCGGCGATGGTCGCTGCCGTGACCGCCCGAGCCGCCTCCGACAGCGTGTTCCGCGGTCGCGTCCAGACAGCGGTCATGCGCGTGCTGACGGTCAAGGCGCAGTACGGCCTGCTCGCTCCACGGCTCCCGGTCACGGGCTACTTCGGGCCTCTGACGAAGACGGCCCTGCAGCGCTGGCTCGGCATCGCCCAGACCGGAGTCTTCGACAGCGCGACGATCCGCGCCCTCCAGGCCCGGGTCGGCGCGCCTGTCGTCGGCGTCTGGGGACCGCGCTCGATGGCGGCCCTACAGGGCTATCTCGGCCTGTACCTCGACGGGGCGGCGACGTGGAACGCCCGGACCGTCGCCGGACTGCAGCGGTACCTCGACACGCAGCTCTGAGGGCCGACCGGCAGATCGCGGAACCTCGGGGTAGCCCGCGAGGCCCGGTGTCATCGCTGGGTATGTGCCCCCCGTGAGCCGACCCGCTGCCCGTGCCGCCCACCGCACTCCCCGGTACGTCCGGTGACAGGGGCGGTGCGGCTGACCGCTGACTCGACACCGTCGTCGCGGCTCGAAGCCCTCGTCGACGAGCTCCGGGTCCGGCTCCAGGACGGGAGCGACCCCGTGGCGTCGACCGACCTCGTGCGTTCGCGGCCCGACGACTTCCCGCGGCCCGGCACGGGTTCGACCCGCACCCTCTGGGAGTCGCTGGCCTCCGTCGCGGCCGTCGACCTGACGGCGGCCCGCACCCTCGAACCCCACCTCGACGCCTTGGCGATCCTCGCGGAGGCGCGCTCCGTGGGCCACCCGGTCCCATCGGGCGTGCCCGACGGTGCCTCGTGGGGAGTCTTCGCCGCGGAGGGCCCCGGTGTCCGGCTCGAGGCGCGCGACGACTCGGCCAGAGCCGCGGGCGCCGTGAGGCTGCACGGCACCAAGCCGTGGTGCTCCCTGGCCGGATCGCTGTCGCACGCCCTCGTCACCGCCTGGGACAGCGACACCACCCGGCGGTTGTATGCCGTCCGCCTGGGTTCGTCGAACGGCGTGACCGTCCAGCCCTCGGCCTGGTTCGCCCGGGGTCTGACCGCCGTGCCCAGCGGCCCGGTCGACTTCGACGGCGCCGAGGCGGTCCCCGTCGGTCCGACGGGTTGGTACCTCGAGCGGCCCGGGTTCGCCTGGGGTGGCATGGGCGTGGCGGCCGTCTGGTACGGCGGCGCGGTGGGAGTCGCCCGCCGCCTGCTGCGCCGGGGTCGCGAGCCCGACCAGATCGCGCAGATGCACGTGGGGGCCGTCGACGCCGACCTGTGGGCGGCCCGCGCGTGCCTCGACGACGCCGCGGCCCGGGTCGACGACGGACGCGCGACGGGTGAGGACGGCGGCCTGCTCGCCCTGCGGGTCCGGCACGTCGTGGCCCGAGCCGCGGAGTCCGTGGTCGAGCGCGTCGGCCACGCGACCGGACCGGCACCCCTGGCCCTCGACGACGACCACGCCGCGCGCGTCGCGGACCTGCAGCTCTACCTGCGGCAGGAGCATGCCGAGCGCGACGAGGCTGCCCTCGGTCGACAGGTCCTCGAGCGTCACGTGCTCGACGGCGGCAACGGCACGGAGCGGCCACCGTGGTGACCCGCGCGCGGGCCTTCACGCACTCCGAGCCGGGCACGGCGGAGACCCGGTGGCGCGAGCGACCCGAGTGGGCCGACCTCGGGCCCGCGGACGCACTGCTCTCCGGGTGCGGTCGTCTCGTCGTCGTCGCTGCGCACCCCGACGACGAGACGCTCGCGGCGGGAGGGCTCATCGTTCTCGCAGCACGAGCCGGACTCGAGGTGACGGTCGTGCTGCTCACCGACGGTGAGGCCTCGCATCCCGCTTCCCCCACCCTGTCCAGCCGCGACCTGGCCACGCTCCGGGTCGAGGAGTCCCGCGCGGCGCTGGCTCGGCTCGCGCCGTCCGCGACGATCGAGCGGCTCGGGCTGCCGGACGGCCGCCTGGCGGACTGCCCCGCCGAGACCGTCGCGGGCCTCGTCGACGTCGTCGGCGAGCGCGGCGGTGACACCGTCGTCGTCGCCCCATGGCGGTACGACGGCCATGCCGACCACGACGCGGCCGGGCGGGCCGCGGGCGTGGCCTGCCGGCGTACAGACGCGGTGTTGTGGGAGTACCCCCTGTGGCTGTGGCACTGGTGCGAGCCGGAACGCGCCCCGTGGTCGGACCTCCACGGCCTGGCCCTCGACGCCGACGTGCGAGCGGCGAAGCAGGAGGCTGTCGCGCTGCACCGCACCCAGGTGGCTCCGGTCTCCGGCGAGCCCGGGGACGAGGCCGTCCTCCACGAGGACATGCTCGCCCACTTCGCCCGGCCCCTCGAGGTCTTCCTCCGACTGGAGCTGCCGACCGACGACAGCCTCGACGAGCTCCACGACTCGTCCGACGACCCGTGGCAGGTGCGCACGAGCTGGTACGAGCAGCGCAAGCGCGCCATCACCCTCGCGGCCCTCCCGCGCGAACGGTACGGCCGCGCGCTCGAGGTCGGTGGGTCCGTCGGGGCGCTCGCGGAGGACCTCGCGACCCGGTGCGACCGTCTCGTCGTCGTCGACGAGAGCGAGGCTGCCGTCGAGGCCGCGCGCTCCTCGCTGCGAGGGCTCGAGCACGTCGAGGTCGTGTCCGGCAGCGTCCCGGAGGACTGGCCGGAGGGCCCGTTCGACCTCGTCGTCGTCTCGGAGGTCGGGTACTTCCTGAGCCCGGCGCGGCTGCGTCGGCTCGTGAGCCGGGTCGATGCCTCCCTCTCGGACGACGGCGCGGTCGTGCTGTGCCACTGGCGCCACCCCGTGCGGGGCTGGCCGCTCGACGGCCCGCGGGTCCACGAGCTGTGGACCGGCTCGTCCGCCCTGCCCGTGGTGGCCACGCACCTCGAGGCCGACTTCCGACTCGACGTGCTGTCGACGTCCACGGCGCACCGGGCGGGCTCGCGGTGACGGCCCCCCTCCCCCCTCCCTTGACCCACGTGCACGTGATCGTCCCGGCGAACGACGAGGAGGCCCTGCTTCCCCGCGCCCTCGCCTCCATCGAGAGCGCCGTCGCAGAGCTGCATAGGTCACGACCCGACGTCCAGGCTCGCGTCGTCCTCGTCCTCGACGCCTGCGTCGACCGTTCACGCGAGGTCGCCGCCCGGCACCGCGATGTCAGCGTCGTCGAGGTCGACCGTCGGTGCGTCGGTGCCGCACGTGCCCACGGCGTCACCGTCGCGACGGCCGACGTCGCCGAGCCGGAGACCAGTCGTCACTGGCTGGCCGGCACGGACGCGGACTGCGTGGTCCCGGCCGACTGGCTCGTCCGGCAGGTCATGCTCGCCGACGCCGGCCTCGATCTCGTGACCGGCACCGTGCAACCGGACGACGAGCTCGACCCCGACTCCCTCGCCCGGTGGCACGCCCTGCACCAGCTGCGTGACGGCCACCCGCACGTCCACGGCGCCAACCTCGGCGTCCGGCTCTCTGCCTACGTGGCGGCCGGGGGCTTCGAGCCGCTCGCGGTCCACGAGGACGTGGGCCTCGTCGAACGTGTCCGTGCGTCCGGGGCCGCCTGTCACGCCAGCTCGTCGGTGCACGTGCGCACCTCGGGCCGCACGCAGGGACGCACGCCCGGTGGCTTCGCGGACTATCTCGGGGCGCTGGCTGCGCAGGGTTCACTCACCGGTTGAGAGTCCGGCCCGACACGCGGCCGGTCGAGTCCACGCTGGGCCCGTCGGTGTCTCCTCATCGGGCCGACGCGGTGCCATCATGCACCTATGACCACGCACCGCCCCGACACGACGGTGGGCGACGTCTCCGGTCTGGACGCCGCAACCGTCGTCACGAGTCTGGCCCGGGACCTGGCCGAGGCACCCGGAGTGCTGCCCACCCTCCACGAGATCGCCTCGAGGTCGGTCGACCTCGTGCCCTGCGACTGGGCGGCCGTCGCCGTCGCGGAGCACTTCACGCGGCAACGGGCCCGACTGGCCGACTCGACCGACGATGCGCTCATGGAGAGAGTGGCCGAGGCCGCGGCCGAGGCGGGCGACAGCCCTGGCCTGGCTGCATTCGAGACCGGCGAGACCGTGCGGTGCGACGACCTCGCGCACGAGTGCAGGTTCACGGCATACGCCGCACAGCTCGTCGCTCACACGCCCATCCGGGCCGTGCTGTCGGTCCCCCTGCGCTTCCACGACGCGACTGTCGGCGTGCTCACCCTCTACAGCGCCCGGCCCCACGCGTTCGACGAGTCGTCGGTCGCCCGAGCGGCCCTCGTCGCCGAGCACGCCGCCATCGCCGTGGAGGCGGCCCGCAGCGACGACCGCGCTGCCCAGCTGCAGGCGGCCCTGGAGCACAGCCGCACCATCGGGGCGGCAATCGGCATCCTCGTCGAGCGTCACCGCATCCTGCCCGACGAGGCGTTCCAGATGCTGCGCGAGACGAGCCAGCACACCAACCGCAAGCTCGCGCAGGTGGCGACCGACCTCCTCGAGACCGGAGCCCTGCCCGAGGTGTGACCGCGTCACGTCCTCAATGCCGAGGCAGGTCAGGGCAGGCCCTGCGCTTCAGGGCAGGCCTTGCGCCCGCGCTCGCCGGTGCGTCACGTCCACCTATGCGGCTGGGGGGAGGAGCTGCGCCAGGGCGTCACCCATGCGGTCCCGGCTCGCGCCGTTGCGCCCGATGTTCCCGAGGCCGAACTGGAGGTTCGAGGACAGCGTCACCTGGACGGTGCCCGGGGCGACCTCACGGATGCGGGCCGTGACCTTCTCTCCGAACGACAGCACCATCCGCCCGGCGGTGAAGACGAAGATGCCGGTCGCAGCGTCCGAGGAGAGGTGCTGCATCCCCGCACGGCGCGCTGCCTCCTCGAGGGCCGTGACTGCCTCGCCGCCGCTCGCCCGGAAGGTCATCGACCGCGTGTTCCTTGCGCTCATCTCACCGATCCTCAGCCGACGCCATTCGCAGGGCCGCGGTGGGGTCCGAGTCCAGCGCCGGCCCCGCGGCCGACCATCCGGCGTACACACGAGAGTAGCGAGACCACGGCGGTTGCGCGTGGTCCCGAGGAGCCGCATTCACGTCCGCACCGAACTCCGTGAGCCCTACAGTTGGGCATGGCAGACATCATGCTTGGCCTCTTCGCGATCGTTGCCGGCGGCTTCATGCTCTTCGCCGGACAGCTGGCGTTGCGCCTGGTCCTCCCCATCTGGGGCTTCTTCGCCGGGTTTGCTTTCGGGGCAGGGCTTTTCGCGAAGCTCGCTGATGAGCGCGTCCTCGGCACCGTGCTCGGTTGGGTGGCAGGATTCGTGTGCGCCCTGGTCTTCGCCCTCCTCGCGTACCTCTACTTCGCGGTGGCGGTCGTTCTCGCCATGGCTGCGTTCGGCTTCGCGATCGGTTCGGGACTCGTCGTCGCTTTGGGCATCGACTGGAACTGGGTTGCCGTCCTGGTGGGCATCGCCGTCGGCGCGCTGCTCGGCCTCGTGGCGGTCATCGGGAACCTGCCGATGATCGTGCTGGCTGTCCTCAGCTCGATCGCCGGGGCCGTCAGCGTCGTCGCCGGGCTGATGCTGCTGGTGGGGGCGATCGACTCCGCCGACTTCACCCGGAGCACCTTCACGCAGACGGTCCACACCAGCTGGGTCTGGTACCTGACCCTGCTGGCCCTTGCCCTGATCGGCATCGTCGCCCAGACCCGTCAGCGGCTGGCGATGCGCCGCACGATCCAGGAGACCTGGTACGTCGAGAGTCGCTGACGAGGCGGCGGTACTCGGGGCCGCCGCTGGCGGGCTCGGCGGCGAGGATCTTGCGGTCGAGCGCGAGCGACCTGGCGGCTGCGAAGCGATCGAGCCTGCGTTGCGCGCCGCGCGACTTCCGGGGTTCGATGGTCGGTATGCGCGTTCGGTACCTCCGCAGCCCGCGGTGGGCCGTCGCCGCAACGAGCGTCGTGGTGTTCTTCGCTGGTTGTCTCGCGGGCTGCGACGCGGGTCGCGCCGCGAGCGACCCCACCGACCAGGGCCGGCCGACCATCGGCCGGCTCGACCGCACGGTGCGGGTGCTGCAGATGAATCTCTGCAACAGCGGACGTGCCGACTGCTACTCCGGCGGCCGTGCCGTCAGCACGGCAGTTGCGCTGATCCACGAGCACCGACCGGACATGGTCAGCGTCAACGAGGTGTGCCGCGATGACCTCCCCGTCCTCGAGCAGGCGATGTCTGCCGGCGTCGCGCCGCAGGCGGTCGCCTCGGCGTTCACGTCCGCGAAGGACCGCCACACCCATGCACCGGTCCGCTGTCTGAACGGCCAGGAGTTCGGCAACGGCGTCCTGGCCGGGGTCCCGCCCCCGGCCGTCGGCTCCCGCAGCTACAGCGGCGTCTACCCGGTTCAGGACCCGCACGACTCGGAGGAACGCGTCTGGGTCTGCATCGCCCTGGCCACCCGGTTCACCGCCTGCACCACGCACGCCAGCAGCGCCGACACCACGGTCGCCCTGAACCAGTGCCGGTTCCTGGTGAAGTCCGCGGTGCCCAGGATCAGCCGAGGCAACGGTGCCGGCCCGATCATCGTCGGCGCGGACCTCAACCTCGCGGCTCGCGGTTCACCCAGCCCCGAGGCGTGCCTGTCCGATGGCTACCAACGCACCGACGACGGCGGTCTTCAGAGCGTCATGGTCAGTCCGGGTGTCGGGGTGCGTGCGCACTCCGTCATCGACATGCAGGGCACCACCGACCACCCCGGCCTGCTGGTCGACCTCGTCCTTTCGGGCTCCTGACGCAGGCTGAAACGCCTCCCCTTCTCACCCGACGCGAGCGACCGACCCGAGTCGGATTGGGTGCGGCGTCATCCAAAAGCCGTAGAGGCAGATCCGGCGTCCGCAGGGGCACCTCTGGGGGTCGAGTCCATAGCGTTCCAAGCATGACTCCGTGGTCATCACCCCGGCTTTCGCGCCCGGCGTCCACCCGTGCGCGCCTGGCTCTGCGCGCTGCTGTGGTGAGCCTGGTCGCGGCGATGGTGCTTGCCGTCGGCGGCCGTCCCGTGGCCGCGTGGGCCGCGACCGTGTCGGACGAGGTGCACTACACGTTCACGGGCTCGACCTCGGTGGCCATCGACTGGCGCGGGCAGGCCAACGACGTGCGCTGGGGCACGACGACGGACTACGGAAACACCGCCACCGGAGTGACGCCGACCTGGATGCCGTGGTCGTCGCCCGGCCCGTTCTGGCAGCTGCAGATCGGGGGCCTCAGTCCCGGCAGCACGTACCACTACTCGATCGGCGGGGGCCCGGACTACACCTTCCACGCCCCGCCGACGACGAACTACCGGTTCGATGCCATCGGGGACGTCGGTGACACGGCGCACTTCGGCAAGCTCGGGACCACCCTCGACAACATCAGCGCGGACGACCCGTCCTTCGTCCTCATGGTCGGGGACCTCACGTATGCCAACAGCGGGAGCAGCGGTCAGAGCGCCGTCGACACGCACTTCAACGACGTGATGCGCTGGAGCGGGCGGGCCGCGTACATGCCGGCCTGGGGCAACCACGAGTACGACGTGCCCGGCTCAGACGACCTGCGCAACTACAAGGGTCGCCTGCTGATGCCCAATGCTGCCGCCTCTCCCGGGTCTCCGGCGATCTCGTGCTGCGGCGACGACTGGGGGTGGTTCGACGCCGGTCCCGTGCGGTTCATCTCGTACCCGGAGCCCTGGACCGGTGCGTGGACCGACTGGCAGTCCAAGGCCGGCCCGCTGATGCGCCAGGCCCAGGACGACCCGACCATCAAGTACATCGTCACCTATGGTCACCGACCCGCCTACTCGACCGGCTACCACGCCGGCGAGACGCAGATCGCCTCGATCCTGGGCGGCTTCGGCGAGGCGTACAGCAAGTACGTGCTGAACATCAACGGCCACTCGCACGACTACGAGCGGTTCCAGCCCATCCAGGGCGTCACGCACGTCACGGTGGGGGCACCGTCCTCACTCGAGCAGCCGTGGACCAGTTCGGACGCGCGCACCGCGATGCGCGCCATGCACCTGTCCCACCTGCGGGTCGACGTCGGCGACACCGGGATCAAGCTGCAGGCGATCTGCGACCAGTCCACACCGGGTGAGGACCTCACGTGCAGTGCGGGAAGCGTCATCGACGAATTCGTCATCGGCACTCCGCCTGCCCTGCCGGTGGCCAGCGACTTCTACGTGGACAGGACGAGCCCGGTCTGCAGCGACTCCGGCCCCGGGTCCAAGGACGCCCCGTTCTGCACGGTCACCAAGGGGGTTGCCCGTCTGCAGCCCGGCAACGCCCTCTACATCGGAGACGGCAGCTACGCCGAGACGATCAAGCCGTCCGTGTCGGGCACGGCGAGCGCCCCGGTCACGATCACCAGCTGGCCGGGCCGCAGCCCTGTCATCGGCAACGGTGTCACGAACGGGGCCTACATCTCGAGCAAGAGCTACATCACGCTCTCCAACCTCACCTTCACGGCGACGACCGGCGACGGGGTCTATGTCACCAAGAGCGACCACATCACCGTCACCGGAAACACCGTGACCAACACCGGTCGGCAGGCACAGGGGGCGACGGCTCCCGGGATCAGCATCCGGGCCACCAACAACTCGGTGGTGTCCAACAACAACACGACCCACAACAGCGACACCGGGATCTACGTGACCAACACGTCGACCGGCAACACGATCAGCAGCAACGAGTCGAGCTACAACGCACAGGGGTGGCAGCGGAACGCCAACGGCATCAACGTCACCAGTCCGGGCAACACCATCACCCGCAACGTCACCCATGACAACGAGGACACCGGAGTCCAGCTCTACACGGGAGCCAACAACAACCTGGTCACCCTGAACGTCACGTACAACAACGGCGACCACGGCATCGACAACCTCAATGTGACCGGGGGCCTGATCGTCGGGAACACCGTCTTCCACAACTGCACGAGCGGGATCAACCTCGAGGGCTCGACGTCGGGGAGCTATCGCATCGCGAACAACATTGCCGTCGACAACGCCGTCTACCCGGCATACTCGGGCATCGCCTGCGCTCGGCGCGCCGGCAACATCGGCGTCTGGGACGGCGCCCAGAACTCCACGTCGGTCGATCACAACCTGGTCTTCCTGAGCAAGTCCGGAGTGATGTACGCGTGGGGAACGACGTACAGCTCGCTCACCGCGATGAAGGCGGCATCCGGCCAGGAGGCCGCCGGCATACAGGCCGACCCCCAGTTCCTCGACAAGCCTTCGTGGAACCTCCAGCTCAAGGAGGGATCGCCCGCCATCGACCGCGCGGACAGCGGGGTACCGGGTGAGCAGACCACCGACATCCTGAGCTACCCGCGGGTGCGAGACGTCAACGTCAGCAACGCCTTCGCAGCCGGACCACGCCTGTATGACGACCTCGGCGCCTACGAGTTCCAACCGGACATCGTGCCCGTCCCCATCCAGCCACCGGTCGCCGACCTGAAGCTCACCCCGACGCAGGGCACCGCACCGCTCGCGGTGACCGCAGACGCCAGCGCCTCCGTCGACCCACAGGGGCAGGTCCTCAGCTACGCCTTCGACTTCGGTGACGGCACCGTGGTGCCGCCCCAGGCGCAGCCGACCTTCAGCCACACGTACCTCGACAGCGGGGTCTACACCGTCAGGGTCACCGCGCGGAACACCTCTGGTGTCACCGGCACCGCCAGCGGGACCCTCACGGTCAACGCGCCACCGCCGCCTCTCCTGCCGCCCACCGCCACGCTCTCCGTCACGCCGACCGATGGGGTTGCACCCCTGCAGGTGACGGCGGACGCGTCCGCCTCCAACGACCCCCAGGGCGCGGCACTGACGTATGCGTTCGACTTCGGTGATGGGACGGTCCTGCCGGCTCAGACCGCTCCCACGGCGACGCACGTGTACCAGAGCCAGGGCACCTACTCGGCCACGGTCACGGTGTCGAGTGCCACCGGGCTCTCCAGTACAGCCAGCAGCACGGTCACGGCGACGAAGGCCTCGAGCGTCCAGGCGCCCGCCGCATCGTTGAGCGTCACCCCGACCAGCGGCACGGCGCCCCTACCGGTGACCGCGGACGCGTCCGCCTCCACCGACCCGGAGGGCCAGAACCTCACCTACGCCTTCGACTTCGGTGATGGGACGGTCCTGCCTGCCCAGGCCAGCCCGACCGCCACGCACACCTACACAGCAGCAGGGTCGTACCTGGTGACGCTGACGGTCCGGAACACCAG
>NZ_KB911824.1 GCF_000383675.1 Terracoccus sp. 273MFTsu3.1
GCCACGCCCGCGAGATCATCACCCGCCCCGGCTCGCTCTGGGCCACCCTGCCCGTCGACATCCGCACCGGACGAGCGATCTCCCGCCCGACCCGCAGCTACCGACCCACCCCCGCCATGGTCGAACACGTCCAGGCCGTCGACGGCATCTGCCGCGGACCCGGCTGCCACGTCCCCGCCACCCGCTGCGACCTCGACCACGAGACCCCCTGGCCCACCGGCCCCACCAGCATCGACAACCTCCACGCCAAGCACCGCCTCCACCACAACCTCAAGACCAACGGCACCTGGACCTGCGCCCCCAGCACCGACGACGGCCTCACCTGGACCACCCTCACCGGCCGCACCTACACCACCCACCCCAAGAACTGGCGCGACGGCATCGACCCACCGGATCCTCCCGATCCTCCCGATCCTCCCGATCCGCCCGGTCCACCGGAAGCGCCGGATCCACCGAGCCGGCCGAGCACGCTCGGGACCGAGGACGACCCACCCCCGTTCTGACGCGGTCGACGCCGCCGTGGCGTGAATCACGAGGACGTCCTACTAATCCGAACTCGCGAGTAGGATCACGCTTCGTGAGCACGAATGCCGACTTCGACCTGTTCCGGACCAGCGAGGACCACGAGGCCCTGAGGGAGGCCGTCCGCGCGGTCGCCGAGGACAAGATCGCCCCGTACGCCGCCGCCGTCGACGAGCAGGCCCGCTATCCCCAGGAGGCGCACGACGCCCTCGTCGCCTCCGACTTCTTCGCTCCGCACGTGCCTGAGGAGTACGACGGCGTGGGTGCGGACGCTCTCGCGACGTGCATCGTCATCGAGGAGGTCGCACGGGTCGACGCCTCGGCGTCCCTCATCCCGGCCGTCAACAAGCTGGGCTCCCTCCCGCTCATCCTCGCCGCGAGCGACGACGTCAAGGCCCGCTACCTGCCGCCCCTCGCGAAGGGAGAGACGACCTTCTCGTACGGTCTGTCCGAGCGCGAGGCCGGCTCCGACACCGCGTCGATGAAGTGCCGGGCCCGCCAGGACGGCGACGGCTGGGTGCTCAGCGGCCAGAAGTCGTGGATCACGAACGCCGGTGTGTCGGAGTACTACACGGTGCTGGCCGTCACCGACCCCGACGGACCCCGCGGCGGCAACGTCACGGCGTTCGTCGTCGAGAAGTCCGACGAGGGCTTCACCTTCGGTGAGAAGGAGCGCAAGCTCGGCATCAAGGGCAGCCCCACGCGCGAGCTGATCTTCGACAACGTCCGGATCCCCGGCGACCGCGTCGTCGGTGAGGTCGGCGACGGCCTCAAGATCGCCCTGCGCACCCTCGACCACACGCGCGTCACCATCGGTGCCCAGGCCGTCGGCATCGCCCAGGGTGCACTCGACCAGGCGGTCGCCTACGTCAAGGACCGCAAGCAGTTCGGCACGCGCATCGCCGACTTCCAGGGCATCCAGTTCATGCTGGCGGACATGGCGATGGAGCTCGAGGCTGCCCGCCAGATGGTCTACGTCGCGGCCGCCAAGTCCGAGCGCGGCGACAAGGACCTCACCTTCTTCGGTGCGGCAGCCAAGTGCTACGCCTCCGACGTCGCGATGAAGATCACGACCGACGCGGTGCAGCTGCTCGGCGGAGCTGGCTACACGAGCGACTTCCCGCTGGAGCGGATGATGCGTGACGCCAAGATCACCCAGATCTACGAGGGCACGAACCAGGTCCAGCGCGTGGTCATGGCCCGCCAGCTGCTGCGCTGAGCCCAGCGCAGGAGCTGCGCCGATAGAGGGTGTAGGGCCCCTCCGTGCGCACGGGGCGCCAAGCCGAGGAGCTGCGGATGCCGTCGACCCCGCGGTAGGCGGACAGGATCTTCGCTGTCACGGGGTGGGCGGGCTGGCCCCCGGTGATCGCCCACTCGACGTGGTGACGGGCGGCTGCCGCGCAGACCGCCGAGTCCGTACCGACGTCGCGGAGCCGGAGCGACAGCAGAGCCACGTCGCCGGGGTAGTTCGTCTTCTCGGTCGGAACGAGCAGGCGGCGACCGCTGACGACGTAGAGATAGGTGGCGCCGTTCCACGGGTTCGCGGCGACGACGGCGTCGTCGGGCAACGAGGTCGACAGCTCGCGAAGGGCGCGCAGCTCCCCGTCGGACACCCAGGACCGGGCCGCCGTCGGGTGGAAGTACGGCCTCAGAACCTGCTGGTGCGCGCTCACGTGGACGAGCGTGACGAGACCCAGCACGAGGACCGCCGCACCGCTCGCCCATCCCTCGTGCTCCCGCAACCCGTGGGCGGGAAGGGACCGTCGAAGTACGGCGATGACGAGGTCTGCGATCCAGAGCAGTGCAGCGGATGCGATGAGGACTGCAGGCAGCACCGCGATCGCCTGGATCCGCGGGGTGTCGTTGTACCAAGGCCACGTGAGGGCGCGGACGGACCGGTCGTCGACGGCGATGTTGAACCAGAGGAACGTCAGGGAGACCCCGAGGGCGACGACGCACCAGGCTGCGTTCCGGTGACGGAGCGCAACGGCTACACACCCGAGTCCCACTAGTGCTGCGAGCACCGGGAGCACAGCCACCCCGTCGGCGGCGAAGAGCAGGACGTACGACCAGACCCTGTCGGCACTGAGGCCCGGTCCGAGGCGCCCGATGTCGAACATCGACGGGCTCCGTAGGACGACGACGGCCCCGACCGCAAGCGCCGCGGCCACGAGACTGCCGACGACGAGGCCGACCGCCAGGCCGCGACGTGTCGTCCGAAGGCCCCAGGCGGTCGTGACGACCCACTGCCCGAGCGCGAGCCCGGCCAGGAGCCCGAACGTGAGAAGGGCATTCGGGTGGGCGAGCGCGAGGGCTCCCACGGCGACGACGAGCAGGAGCGCGCACCGGCCTCGTCCGGCGACGACGTACGGGTGGCCGGTCGGGCCGTCCACCAGCCCCGCGACGACAGCCAAGGAGGCGGGGACGAGGGCCATCCCGAGCACGAGCGGCCACAGCACGCCGTAACCCATGAGGAGGTAGGGGTAGGCGCCGAACGCCACACTCGTCAGTCCGGTGGCGAGTGCCACGCCGGGCCGGTTGCCCAAGACGGTGAGGGCCAGGACGACGCAGCCCAGGGGCCAGACGACACCGACCACGACGAGGACGAAGGCCGTGCTCGCCACCGGCGCGGACGCGCCCGTGAGCAGCGACACGGTCGCCGTCAGGCCGTGGAAGGCAGCGGGGTAGAAGCCCGACCAGCTCGGGATCTGGAACTGTCCTGCCTGCAACGAGGAGATCGTGCCGTTCCGGAGCATCCACTGCACGTCGGCCAGGTGGAACACCGTGTCTGGGTTCTGCGGGAAGGACTCGGGGGAGCCCTGCTCAGGCAGCACGGAGACGAGCACGACGACGAAGGCGAGGAGCACGGCGCCGAGGGCGTACCGGGACACGTCGATGCCCGCGCCACGGGTCCTGTCACTGGTGGGGTCCGGTTGCAGGAGGGCCCGCAGGCCGGCGCAGACCAGCCACAGGACGGCGGTGGCGACCAGGAGCGGCCCCACCCCCCACCTGATGTCGACGAGAGGGAGCAGCACCCCGGTGGCGGCGACGAGCCCCGTGCTGACCACCGGGGCGACGGCAAGGGCCGCCAGGGGGCGGAGCCCGAGCAGGAACAGGGCGACGGCGCCGGGAACGAAGAGCAGCAGCATCGCCGCAAGAGAGGCGGGGAGGGTGTCGAACCACGTCGACGATCCGGGGACGAGGACCCCCACGTGCACTCCTTCCGGGGGCTCGGTCGACCCACGAGACCCACGTACGCTGGCGCCTCACCTTAGCCCACGGGTGCTCGGGCGCCTCCGACCTCACGTTAGGCTGACGAACCGCTCGAACGGGTTCGGGCTCCCTTTCCTGCCTGACGACGACAAGGACCTCTCAGTGGACGTCACCCCTGACCACGTGCTCCCGGTCAGCGTCATCATGCCGATCCTCAACGAGGAGAGGCACCTTCGCGACGCCGTCGCGATGATCCTTGCGCAGGACTACTCCGGACCGCTCGAGGTCGTCCTCGCGCTCGGGCCCTCGACGGACCGCACCGACGAGGTCGCTGCCGAGCTTGCTGCCGCGGATGCCCGCGTGCACGTCGTGGCCAACCCCAGTGGGCGAACGCCCGACGGGCTCAACGCCGCGATCGGCGCCAGCAGCGGCGAGGTCATCGTCCGCGTCGACGGTCACGCGGAGATCCCCGACGACTACATCAGCGTCGCGGTTGCCGAGCTGCTCCGGGTCGGCGCCGACAACGTCGGCGGGATCATGGACGCCCAGGGCACGTCGGCCTTCGAGCGTGCGGTGGCCGCCGCGATGCGCAGCCCGCTCGGCGTCGGGAGCGCCCGCTTCCACACCGGCGGCGAAGCGGGCGATGCCGACACCGTCTACCTCGGTGTCTTCCGACGCGGGGCGCTCGAGCGGGTGGGCGGCTACGACCCGCACTTCTCCCGGGCGCAGGACTGGGAGATGAACCACCGCATCCGCGAGACGGGCGGCAAGGTGTGGTTCACGCCCGCCCTCAAGGTCACCTACCGTCCCCGCGCATCCGTCCAGGCCCTCGCCAAGCAGTACTTCCACTACGGGCGGTGGCGCCGTGTCGTCGCGCGACACCACGAGGGGACCATCAACCCGCGCTACCTCGCCCCGCCGACGATGGTCGGCGTCACGACCGTGGCCACGATCGCCGGCTTCGTGTGGCCGCCCGCCTGGATCGTCCCGGCGGCGTATGCCGTGGGCGTGACGGCCGGCGGGCTCGCGATCAGCAGGGGCGAGTCGGCGGCGACCCGGGCCGCGACGCCCGTCGTCCTCGCGACGATGCACTGGTCGTGGGGCATAGGGTTCCTGACGAGCCCGAGCAGCCTCAAGCGCTGACTCGCGGGCGACACCGCCAGACCTCTTCTCACACGACACCTCATCGGAAAGGGACGTCGATCGTGCTCGACAACGCGAAGCTGCTGGTGCAGCTGGGCCAGCAGGCCGTGCGCCGCCAGCTGGCCAAGCGCAGGCTCTCCGCGCGAATGGAGCGCTCGGGCCTCGAGCGCGGCACCGATGCCCCGTTCCGCTGCGCCGTCTACTTCTCCGACGACCCGGTCAACCTCTACCAGATCCGGCAGTGGTACGCCCCCCTCCAGGAGCTGGCCAAGACGCAGCCCGTCGTCGTCATCTCGCGCATGCCCGAGACGACGAGCGTGCTCCTCGACGAGTGTCCGCTCCCCGTCATGCACGGACCTCGCGTCACCGACATCGAGGCGTTCATGGCGGCCCACGAGATCGGTCTCGTCCTCTACGTCAACCAGAACGTCCGCAACTTCCAGATGCTGCGCTTCGCCGAGCCGGCCCACGTGTT
This sequence comes from Terracoccus sp. 273MFTsu3.1, assembly GCF_000383675.1. Taxonomy (GTDB): domain Bacteria; phylum Actinomycetota; class Actinomycetes; order Actinomycetales; family Dermatophilaceae; genus Terrabacter. The sequence goes on from NZ_KB911824.1 coordinate 5,354, forward strand.
CGTGAGCCACGGCGAGAGCGACAAGTCCTACATGGCCTCCAACCAGCTCAAGGCCTACGACCGCGTCTTCATCGCGGGACCGGCCGCCGCCGAGCGACTCCGTGGTGCACTCGTCGAGTTCGACGTCGACGCACGGGCCGTCGAGATCGGTCGACCGCAGGCAGACGTCACCTACGAGGCGCCGCAGCTGCCCGACGACGGGCGCACCACGATCCTCTACGCCCCCACGTGGGAGGGCGACCGGCAGAGCATGGCCTACGGCTCCATCGCGACGCACGGCGCGGCGCTGCTGACGAGCCTGCTCGCCGACCGCAGGTTCCGGGTCGTCTACCGACCGCACCCACGTTCAGGGACGTTCGACCCGGCATACGGCACGGCGTCGACGCACCTGGCCCGCCTCGTCGCGGAGGCCAACCACACCGACCCCGCGGCCGGGCACCTCGTCGACACGGAGACGGCGTTCGGCTGGCACCTGGCCCGGCTCGACGCGTGCATCACCGACATCTCGGCCGTGGCCCTCGACTGGCTCGCCACCGGCAAGCCACTCGTGCTGACGCGTCCGGCGAACCCGCGCGCCGACGTCGAGCCCACCCGGCTCAACACGAGCGTGCCGATGGTCGAGGTCGACCGTGCGCGCGAGATCATCGGCATCCTCGACGACGCGATGTCGGCGTCCGACGACTCCCGGACCGAGGTCGTGCGTCACTACTTCGGCGACACGAGCCCCGGTGCGGCGACGCAGCGGTTCGTGCGGGCCTCGACCGATCTCATCGAGGCACGGCTCACCCGGATGGTGCGCCAGACCTAGACCGACCCGAGAGAGTGCCCCGGCACGGACCCGACGCGGCCGTGGACGCGGCACATGGCGAGCACCCCTAGACTTCGGCGAGGATCGGGTGGGGGACCGCCCAGCCCGGCCCCGGATGCAGAGGCCTCGAGACAGCACGAAGGAGAAGGTGGTCTGCGCGCATGATCGGCGTGTCCCAGTTCCGTGGCCTCATGGCCAACCGTCAGGTGGTGCGCACCCTCGTGGAGCGCGACCTGCGCGTCCGGTACGCCGGCAGCGTGCTCGGCTGGGTGTGGACGGTGCTCGACCCGCTGCTGATGGCCCTCATCTACCTGGTCGTCTTCACCGTGATCTTCCAGGCACGACGAGGCGGCCACCAGCCCTACTTCCTGCACCTCGTCACCGGTCTGTTCCTGTGGCAGTGGTTCGCCCAGAACATGACGGAGACGTCCCGGGCGCTGCTGTCGGAGGCGCGCCTCGTGCGTTCGGCCAACCTCCCGCGTGAGCTGTGGGTCGTACGCGTCGTCCTCGCCAAGGGTGTCGAGTTCGTCCTGACCCTCCCCGTCATCGCCGCCTTCACGATCTTCTACATGATCACCGGGCAGACGAAGCTGCACTGGACCATCGTGCTCCTCCCGGTCTCGCTGGTGCTGACCTTCCTGCTGTCCGTGGGCATCGGCATGATCCTCGCGCCGGTCACCGTGCTCGTGAACGACATGGCTCGCGTCGTCCGCATCGTGCTGCGCCTCGGCTTCTACGCCACCCCCGTGCTCTACAGCGCCGACATGGCGCCGCCGGTGCTGCAGAAGCTGCTCCTGTTCAACCCGATGAGCGGCATCCTCGAGCTCTTCCGCTCCGGCTTCTTCAAGGGTGAGATGAACATCCTGTCGGTCAGCTCGGCCATCGTGCTGACGGTCATCCTGCTGTTCGTGGGGTCCATCGTGTTCAAGCGGCTCGAGCCGGCCGTGCTGAAGGAGATCTGATGGCCAAGCCGGTGATCGAGGTGCGCAACCTCGGGATCGAGTTCTACCGCTCCCGTCGTCGGCGCATGTCGCTGCGCGAGATGGTGCTCAAGCGGCAGAACAGCGCGCCGAGCGAGACCTTCTGGGCACTGCGGAACATCTCCTTCGACGTGGCCCGGGGCGAGGCCGTCGGTCTCGTCGGCGGCAACGGCAGCGGCAAGAGCACGCTCCTGCGGATGATCGCCGGCGTCATGCTGCCCGACGAGGGCCACGCCAAGGTCCGGGGCAGGGTCGCCCCGCTCATCGAGCTCACCGGTGGCTTCCTCGGCGAGCTCACGGCGCGCGAGAACGTCTACCTCGCGGCGGGTCTGCACGGCCTGACCAAGGAGCAGATCGACGCCCGCTTCGACGAGATCGTCGACTTCGCCGGCCCGCAGGTGCAGGCCGGCATGGACATGCCGTTCCGCCACTTCAGCTCCGGCATGCAGGTGCGCATCGCCTTCGCGCTCATCACCACCCTCGACCAGCCCGTCGTCCTCGTCGACGAGGTCCTCGCCGTCGGCGACCGGGCGTTCCGCGAGAAGTGCTACGAGCGGATGGAGAACATGCTCTCGGGCGGCAAGACGCTCTTCCTCGTGTCGCACAGCGAGCACGACCTGCGTCGCTTCGCCGAGCGTGGCCTCTACCTCGCCTCGGGCCAGCTCAAGAGCGACGGTCCCATCGACGAGGTGATCGCCCAGTACAACGCCGACGCCGACGCGGACGCCGCTTCGTGAGGCTCGACGAGCGCCCGCTCGTCGGCGACGCTCGTGCCCGGGCCGTGCACGGCCGGTCCTCCGGGGGCGACCTCGTCGTGGTCGGCGGTGCCCCGGCCTCGGACCTGCTCGAGTCGCTCGAGCCCTTTGGCCTCGCCCGTCCCTCCGCGCCCGTCGAGGCACACACCACCTCGTCGGACCTGCTGGCCGCGGCAGATGCGGCCGCGCGGGCAGGCGACGTCCCGCTCGTCGTCGTCAGCCACGACGTGCGGATCAGCCCGGTCGCGCTCCTCGACCTGCTCGACGGACCCCGCGACGTGACGTCGACCGCGGTCGTCGACGGCCCGGTGACCGACCTGCGCGGCGACGCCCCCGACCTGACGCCGGGCGGCTTCGCCCCCGTGCGGGTCGACCCCGGGCCCCGCCGCGTCACCTCCGTCGGAACGGTGCGCCACGTCGTGAGCGGACCGACGACGTATGCCGCCGGCATCCTCCGCGTCGCCGCCGCCGATCGCGCCCACGTGGGCGAGGTCCTTCGGGCGGCAGCGACGAGCGAGTCGGCGGGGGAGCCCGGCATGCAGGCCTTCGACCTGGCCCTGCTCTCCGTCGTCCGCGACGCCGTGGTCCCGGTCACGGCAACGCCCCTGGCTCACGTCACCGTCGAGCGCGGCCACGAGCAGCGGCCCGGCGTCGTCGGCTCGGCCTGGCAGCAGCGCCTGCGGGCCGCCTCGCGCGGCAACGACGGCGTCTTCTCGACGCACGCGATCCGCCCGCTCTCACGGCGCCTCACGGCATACGGCCTCGGGCGCGGCTGGACGCCCAACGTCGTCACGATAGTCAGCCTCCTGCTCGGTCTGGCGGCGTGCGCCCTCGCCGCCGTGGACACGCGCTGGACGTGGGTGCTCGCCGCCGTCCTGCTCCAGGCCTCGCTCGTCGTCGACTGCGTGGACGGTGAGCTCGCCCGGTTCACGCGTCGCTACAGCCCGCTCGGCGGGTGGCTCGACGCCGTCAGCGACCGCATCAAGGAGTTCACGCTCGTGGCGGCGGTCGCGTGGGTGGCAGCGCGCCGGGGCGACGACCTGTGGTGGCTCGCGATCGTCGTGCTGGCCCTCCTCGCCATCCGTCACGCCGAGGACTTCGCCTACGCGACGCGCCACCGTGCCCTCTCGGCCCGACCCGTCGTGCCACGCGCTCTCGACGTGCCCGGCGACGGGGGAGCGCAGGGCGCCCGCACCGACGTGCCGGCGGCCCCGACGGGCCGTGCTCGTCTCGTCCGCGACGTCAAGCAGGTGCTGCACCTGCCCATCGCCGAGCGCTACCTCGTCATGTCGATCGGGCTCCTCCTCTACAGCCCGGCCCTCCTGCTGTGGGCGCTCGGGGTCGCGTCGGCCATCGCGTTCGCGTGGACCCAGGTCGGGCGCCTCGGCAAGGCCCTGACCGGGCGGGACCACTTCCGCGCCGACCGGCCCGACCCCACGCTGCCGCACCTCGTCGACCTCGCCGTCGTGCCGCGGCCGACCGGTCGAGGACGGCTCGCCTGGCAGCTGCCCGGCCTGCTCATCGCCGTCGAGGCGGCGGCACTGCTCCTCGCCGCGGGCGCTGACCCGGTGGCCCGCGCCGCCGCGTACGCGTGGCTGGCGGCCGTGTGCTGGCACGTCTACGACAACGTCTATCGGCTGCGCGAGACCGGCCGCGGCACGCCGCACGCCCTCGTCCGCGCCACGCTCGGGGTCGAGGGCCGCGTCGTCGTCCTCGCGATCATCGGCGGCCTCACCGACCGGCCCGCCGTGCCGCTGCTCGTCGGCGCGGTCCTGCTCATCGTGGCGTATGCCGCCGAGTCCGCCCGCGCGTGGCGCGCGGTCATCGGGTCGGCCCCCTCCGGTGGGGCCACCGATGCGGCAGCGGACGGTTCGACACGGCAGGATGGCTCCTCGTGACGCACGACCCGACGAACGACCGCCCGACCATCGCCGAGCTCAAGGCCGTCGCCCAGCCGCCCGAGCACATCGCCCGCTACAACGCGGAGCACTGGGCCGGCGCGCTCTACATCCGTCACCTCTCGATCTACGCGACGCGCGCCCTTTTGCCGACGCACATCTCGCCCAACGGCGTCACCTGGCTGATGATCCTCACCGGCCTCGTCGGTGCGCTCGCCATCCCGTTCGGCGGACTGGTCGGACCGATCGTCGCGGTCGTCGCCATGCAGCTGCAGATCCTGCTCGACTGCTCCGACGGTGAGGTCGCCCGGTGGCGCCAGCGGTTCTCGCCCGCCGGCATCTACCTCGACCGCATCGGGCACTACGTCACCGAGGGGGCGATCCCCGTCGCCATCGGGCTCCGCGCCGACGGGTGGAGCCTGTCGGCGCCCGGCGACGTCGGGGGCTGGACCGCGCTCGGCATGCTCGTGGCGCTCGGTGTCCTGCTCAACAAGGCCTTCACCGATCTCGTCCACGTGGCCCGCGCCAAGACCGGACGTCCGCCGCTCGAGGACGTCGAGGGCACGGCCCGGCCCAAGGCGTCGGGCATGGCGCGGCTCCGACGCGCCTTCGACTACGTCCCGATCTTCCGGGCCTTCGTCGCCGTCGAGGCCTCGATCCTCGCGCTCGTCGCGGCGGTCGTCGACGCCGTGCGCGGTGACCTGCTCGGCACGCAGGTCCTCGTCGTCGCGATGGTGCCGCTCATCGTGGTCACCGCCGGGGGTCACCTGCTGGGCGTGCTGTCCAGCTCGAGGCTCGACTGATGGCGGATGCGGTCGCGCCGCTGCCGGTGCTCCAGTGGGCCCAGGAGCACGGCGAGGTCGGCGGTGTGCGCACGAGCCATGCCCAGCTGACGTCCGTCCTCCGGGGCGAGGGCGTCCCCGTCTCCTACGTCGACACCGGATCGGCGCGGCGGGCCGCCGCGATGCTGCCGCGGCTGGCTCACCGGTCGCTCCACCTGCTGCACCTGACCCGCCTGTGGCGGGCCATGCTCCTCGCACCGGCCTTCGCACTGCTGCCGGGGCGCACCGTGCTCGTGCTCCACTCCGGCTCGACCGGGGGGCAGGTCGCGCGGATGACGGCGTGGCGGCGCCGGGCGCTGGTGCTCGCGCTCTACGCGTACGACGAGATCTGGGCGGTCAACGACGAGATCGGGGCCATCCTCCCCGCCGCGCTGCGCGCGCGGATCACCGTCGTGACGCCCTTCGACTCGTCCGCGGCGCCGGTGCCGAGCCCGTACGAGCGGGAACCCCACGCACTCGCCCTCGCGACGAACGCCGGACTGGCGCACTACAACGCCCAGCTCGGCATCGACACGGTCCGTCGCGTGCGTCAGCGCTGGAGCGACGCGACGCTCACCGTCCTCGCCTACGGCCACGACTCCCCGGAGGTCGAGGCTCTGCGCCGTCTCGCCGACGTGGAGCCGTGGCTGACCGTGGCCTTCGACTCCAGCGCCGACGAGGTGTCGGCCGTCCTGTCGCGCGTCGGCACGTTCCTGCGCCCCACGAGCTGGGACGGGGACTCCGTCATCGTCCGGGAGGCGCAGGCGGCCGGCGCCACCGTCGTCGCGACTGACACGGCGCCACGGCCGGCCGGCGTCGTGCTCGCCCCTCTCGACGCCGACGCGCTCGCCGCAGCCGTCGTCGACGGAGGACCCGTCAGTGACGGCAGTGGCCTCGCCCAGACGACCCTGGCCGACGCGGTGCGATCCGCCGAGTCCGCGGCGACTCGTCGCTGAACACGCGGACCGGTACCCTCGCTGACGACGCGGTGGGTCTCCCGCCCCGTCCACCTGCCCTAGGAGAAGAGTGACCCACCGGACCGTCATCACCTTCGGGACCTTCGACGTCTTCCACGTCGGGCACGTCAGAGTGCTCCAGCGAGCCGCCGAGCTCGGCGACCGCCTTGTCGTCGGCGTCTCCGCGGACGCGCTCAACATCGCGAAGAAGGGTCGCCCGCCGGTCTTCAACCAGGACGAGCGCCTCGAGATCATCTCGGCGCTCAAGGTCGTCGACGAGGTCTTCGTCGAGGAGTCCCTCGAGCTCAAGCGCGACTACATCGTCGAGCACGGTGCCGACGTCCTCGTCATGGGCGACGACTGGGCCGGCAAGTTCGACTGGGTCGGCGACGTCTGCGAGGTCGTCTACCTGCCGCGCACGCCGTCGGTGTCGACGACCGGCCTCATCGAGCACATCGCCAGCCTCGGCTGAGGCGCGCGCCACCGGCACGGAAGGGGCCCGGGACCGACGCACCCGGTCCCGGGCCCCCGCCGACGGCAGCCTTACTGCCCCCAGGCTGCCGTCGACGCGTAGGTCCCCGCCGACAGCGGCGCCGTGAGGCGAGCTGCTCCCTGGACGCGGTAGACGAGCAGCTTCCCGTCGCTCGCGCGCCGGGCCAGGATGTCGTCCCGGCCGTCACCGGTGATGTCACCGGTCCCGCGGACCGCGCTCATGCCGTTCCAGCCGGACGCGCCGATGACGACGGCGGGGCGGAAGCCTCCGGTGCCGTTGCCCGGGTAGAGCACGAGCGCGCCGTCCTGGGCACGCACCGTGACGAGGTCGCGGCGCCCGTCACCGTCGTACTCGCCGGAGGTCACCTGGCTCAGACCGTTCCAGCCGCTGCCGATCGTCGTGCTCGACACGATGCGTCCCGTGCCGTCGCCGCGGTGCAGCACGAGCCGCCCGTCGGTCATCCGGGTGGCGATGTCGGTCTTGGCGTCGCCGTCCCAGTCGCCGACGGGGACGACGAGGTTGACCGACCCCCAGCCCGTCGCGAGCTGGTAGCGGCCGGCGTTGAGGCCGCTCTTGCCGAGCCCGGGGTAGTACCACGCGGTGCCGGCCCCGTCGATGGCGACGACGTCACCGAGGCTGTCCTGGCTCCACGGGCCGACGGCGGCCGCGGCCCGCATGCCGCTGAAGCCGCCCGACAGGATCTGCTTCGTCGTGAACCCCATCGACCCGGTGTAGCTGACGGTCTTGAGGGTCGAGCCCGAGGGCAGGATGACGTCGGGCAGGGTCTCGCCCGTCACGTCGCGGGGGGAGATCGGGACGGACCGGGCCGGGGCCGACGTCACGGTCCACCACGTGCTGCGCAGGCCGAGCCGCGTGCGGAACGTGTCGCCACTCACGGTGCTCGTGCCCGCGGAACCGGTGACGGTCACCGAGGCGACGCGGCCGCCCCACGTCCCCGTGCCACCGCCGCCCGTGCGGGAGACGACGGCGACGCTGCGCAGGGTGCCGACCGTCGGGAACGCCTTCTCGACCGAGGTGGCGGCCAGCGAGGCGGACCACGTGCTCGGGTTGGACGACGAGGCGACGACTCCGTCGTAGGGGTCGGTCCTGGCCGGCAGGTAGGCCGTGCCGCCACTGACCGTGCGCCCACCGTTCGACGCGGAGTACTGGGTGAATGCGGCCTTGCCGCCGTACGTGAGGACGGTCCCCGCCGTGGCGGTCGTGGCGTTCGTCGAGCGCGTGTCCTCGTAGCGGCGCACGAGGGTGCCTGCCGAGCTGTAGTCGGCGATGCCGTTGTACGCCTGGCACGACACGTCGCAGATGTCGTAGACGCGAGAGCCGGCCGCGGCACGCGAGTGGGCGGCATACGTGCGCGCGGCCACCGCCTGCGCCGACAAGGCTGCTGCGGGCCAGCTCGGCGACATCTCGACGGGCACCACGGCGCGCGTGTAGCGCTCGGAGCCGACGAGGTTGACGGCATACGCCTTGCCCGAGACGGGCACGACGCGGACCGACCCGGCGTACTCACGCTGGGTGCCGCTCGGCAGCAGCACCCGGACCGCCGACGTCGAGGGACGGCTCACCGTGAGCGGCAGCGTCGAGCCCCGCCACGTCGTCACGGTGGACCAGCCCGCGCCCGAGTTCGCCTGCAGCGTCAGCGCCGAGCCCTCCGGGACGATGCGCCATCGGTAGGCGCTCGAGAGGGTGGACTGCCGCCTGCCGTCCGAGACGACCATGCCGCTGACCTTCGAGAACTGGGTGCCCGATGTCCCGACGGCCGAGAGCCACACGCGCAGCGTGGGGTCGCCCTGGGCGGTGCGCGTCGTGCCGGGGTAGTAGAAGCCGACGATCTGCGGCCACGTCAGGGCCTTCGTGGCCGCGCCGTAGGCACCCCACTGGGAGAGGCCGACGCCGTGGCCGAAGCCGCGACCGGAGAGGGCGAACGTCGACGAGGCCGGGCGCGCGTACGTCTCGAGCGCGGGCACGGCCGGCTGGGGGTCCCACTGGCCGTCACGCCAGATGGCGCCGGCGTTGCTGCGGATCGTCGGCAGCTGCTTGGTGTATGCCGTGTCGCCCGGGCACCCGGTCAGGCTGAGGTCGCGGTGCCCGATGGTCCGCGGCAGGGTCACCTTCTGGCCCGGGTCGAACTTCGAGTTGCCGCTCGAGGTCAGCGTCACCGACGACGTCGGGTCGAAGAGGGACCGGTCGGCCTCCCAGGCGACGAGCTTGGTCACGGTGCTCTGGGTCGCGGCCGGGAAGGGGAACGACGTGAAGTCGCCGATGACCGAGATGCCCGTCGTCTCGGCGTTGAAGCCGCCGGCCTGGGCGCCCTGGACGAAGCCGCTTGGGCTGCCCTTGCGGCCCTCGTAGGCACGGCCGAAGCGGTCGACGAGGATCTGGTAGCCGATGTCGCACCAGCCCTGGCTCTGCGTGTGGTACGCGTAGATCGAGCGGATGATGGCGGGCGCCTGGTCGGCGGTGTAGGTGTTCGAGTTGACCGTGTGGTGCACGACGACGGCCTTGAAGCCGGGGAGACGCTCGGCGTCGCACGTGCGCAGGCTCTCGTCCGCGCCCCACTGCGCACGCGAGATGATCGTCGGGCGGGTCACGGCCGCGACGGCCGAACCGGCCGGGGCGGACAGAGCGGCGTCGGCGCTCGACCGGCCGCCGTCGACGAGGCTCGCCCGCAGGCCACGCGGGACGGTGCCGTCGGGGGTGGTGACCCGGATGTCGATGCCGTCCGAGCCCGCCGCGGCGACGGCCTCGGTGCCCGGGCGCGCGTGACGGGCGTCAGCGGATCCCGGGTCGGGTCCGTCGCCGTCGAGGCCCAGATCGGTCCAGCCCGACCACCCGCCCTCCCCGTGGGTGCGCACCTCGACGTGGGTGCCGGCGGGTGGCGTCGTGTCGAAGGTGACGCCGGCGAGGTCGAAGTCGACGCCCTGGACCTGCTTCGTGGCCACGACGGGGTCGCCCGCGCCGTGTCGGTCACCGGCAGCGGCGGCGGTCCCGGAGGACGTCGCGGACCGTTTCGCGGTGCCCGTGCCGACGCCGGCGACGGCCGGGACGGCGACGTCGTGGACGACCGGTGAGACGGGGCGCGGCGTGGCACCGGACGTCACGGTGGGGACCACCATGAAGGTGGCGGTCAGCGCGACGACGGCGAGCGAGGTGGGGATGGGGCGCACGGGAGTCACTCCTGGGTCGGAAGACGCAATAGTCCCAAATGTCCCATTTATTGCAGCGAACGCAAGGCCTGGGTGGCCAATTCGTGACCGTGCCAGCCGAATTCACAGGAAAAGCGCATCGCGGGCCCGGTGAATGACAGCGGACGGTAAATTCCGGCTGCTCACCGCTGAATGGGAAAGGCGCGGTCACGACATTCGTGACCGCGCCTTTCCGGTGATCCGGAGGAGGGAGCTCAGCCGTGCGACGGCGCCGGCTGGAGGTCGACCGTGAGCTCGGGCTCGGTCTTCTCGCGCACCTCGGCCTCGGTGACCCCGGGCGCGAGCTCACGCAGCACGAGCCCGTTCTCCGTGACGTCGAGGACGCAGAGGTCGGTGATGATGCGCTGGACGACGCCGCGCCCCGTGTAGGGCAGCGAGCACTCCTTGACGATCTTGTAGGACCCGTCCTTGGCGTTGTGCTCCATGAGCACGATGACCTTCTTGGCACCGTGCACGAGGTCCATCGCGCCGCCCATGCCCTTGACCATCTTGCCGGGGATCATCCAGTTGGCGATGTCGCCGCCCTGCGAGACCTGCATGGCGCCGAGGATGGCGGCGTCGACCTTGCCGCCGCGGATCATCCCGAAGCTCGTCGCCGAGTCGAAGAAGGCCGCGCCCTTGCGCAGGGTCACGGTCTCCTTGCCGGCGTTGATGAGGTCGGGGTCCTCCTCGCCGTCGATCGGGTAGGCGCCGACGCCGAGGATGCCGTTCTCGGACTGGAGCACGATCTCGACGTCGTCGGGGACGTAGTTGGGCACGAGGGTCGGCAGGCCGATGCCGAGGTTGACGTAGGCACCGTCGGCCAGCTCTGCGGCGGCGCGGGCCGCCATCTGCTCACGGGTCAGAGCCATCTCAGGCCTCCTGCTCGGTGGTCGTGCGCGGGCGGACGGTGCGGCGCTCGATGCGCTTCTCGGAGGCCTGCTCGGCCGTGAGGGGGAGGACGCGCTGCACGAAGATGCCGGGAAGGTGGATCTCGTCGGGATCGAGCTGACCGGGCTCGACGAGCTCCTCGACCTCGGCGACCGTGACGCGGCCGGCCATGGCACACAGCGGGTTGAAGTTGCGGGCGGACTGGTTGAAGACGAGGTTGCCGTGTCGGTCGCCCTTGGCGGCCCGCACGAGCCCGAAGTCGGTCGTGATGGCCTGCTCGAGGACGAAGGTCTTCGTCTCACCCATCCACTCGAAGTCCTGGGTCTGCTTCGGCGGGGACGCCACGGCGACGTTGCCGGAGTCGTCGTAGCGCCAGGGCAGTCCGCCGTCGGCGATCTGGGTGCCGACGCCCGTCATCGTGAAGAACGCGCCGATGCCGGAACCGCCGGCGCGCAGGCGCTCGGCGAGGGTGCCCTGGGGCGTCAGCTCGACCTCGAGCTCGCCGGAGAGGTACTGCCGCTCGAACTCCTTGTTCTCGCCGACGTAGGAGCTGACCATGCGGCGGATCCTCTTGTCGCGCAGCAGGATGCCGAGGCCCCAGTCGTCGACGCCACAGTTGTTCGAGACGGCCTCGAGGTCGGTGAGGCCGGCGTCGTGGATCGCCGCGATGAGGACGGAGGGGATGCCGCAGAGGCCGAAGCCGCCGACCGAGAGCGACATTCCGTCGCTGATCCCGGCGATGGCCTCCTGGGGGGTGGAGACGACTTTGTCCATGGGTCGGACTCTATCCGCGCCGACGCGACGCGGTGCCGTGGGGTCGCCCCACACGAGCGCGCCGACCTGTGGTCGCCGAGCACGTATGCCGTCGGGCGCGCGGCGAAGACGAATGACAGGCATGGCATTCGCGACGGCCGGCGAAGAACACCTCTGTAATTCGTCGGACTGCCTTGTGATGGGTGTGACTGGAGTGCATAAATGGTGCGGGAGTAAACCCGTTCCCTCCCCTGACAAGAGGTTCACCATGGCCTTGCGCCGACACCAGCTGGGCCTCGTCCTCGCTCTTCCCGCGCTGACCGTGCCCATGACGGCGAGCCCGGCCGCGGCGGTCCAGGCGCCCCCGACCCGGACGCTCCCGAGCACCCTCGACGTGTACGTGCCCTACCAGGAGCAGACGGTCTGCGACCCCGTGGCGCGACCCGGCGTGCTCGCGTTCGCCCGGCTCATGACCTCTCACTACGGGATGGGCTCGACGGGCCTCATCGGTCGCGCCTGCGGCAGCGGTCCGTCGGAGCACTACGACGGGCGCGCCTGGGACTGGATGCTCAACGTCGACAACCCCTCGCAGGAGGCCGTCGCCCAGTCGGTGCTGGCCTGGCTGACCGCCCCCGACAAGAACGGCGTCAAGGGCGCCATGGCCCGTCGCTTCGGGATCATGTACATCATCCACGACCGCAAGATGTGGCGCTCCTACGCGACGGAGCGGGGCTGGGCGCCGTACTACGGCTCCTCGCCCCACACGGACCACGTGCACTTCAGCTTCAACTACGACGGGGCGGCCGGCCGCACGTCGTGGTGGACCGGGGCCGCGACCCGCAGCTACCTCACCGCACTCCCACGGGCGGCAACGACGCTGCCGACGACCCCGCCGAGCACCCCGACGACGCCGTCCCCGCCCGTGACGACGAAGCCCGCGGTGCTCTCCCACGGCATGCGCTCCGAGGCCGTGCGCCAGCTGCAGGTCCGGCTCGGCAACCTGCCCACGACCGGCTACTTCGGCGACCAGACGAAGGCCCGTGTCGTCGCCTACCAGACCTTCGTCGGGCTGCCGCGGACCGGTGTCGCCGACCTGCGCACGCAGGAGATCCTCGCGGCCCGCGGGTGGCGGAGCGTGACCGCCGCCTACCCGACGTTGACGTCAGGGACGACCTCGGCCGCCGTCAGGACCCTCCAGGGCAAGCTCGGCTCGCTGCCGACGACCGGCTACTACGGCAGCCTGACCCGGGCCCGGGTGACGGCGTACCAGAAGTTCGTCGGCCTGCCGCAGACCGGAGTCGCCGACCCCGTGACGCAGGCCCGGCTGTGGGTCCGCGGCTGGACCGGGACCGCGGCGGCGTCCGGCACGACGACGAAGGCCTACCCGACCCTGCGGTTCGGGATGACGTCGGCGGCCGTCAAGACGCTCCAGGCCAGGCTCGGCTCGCTGCCGACGACCGGCTACTACGGCACGCTGACCCGCGCCCGGGTGACGGCCTACCAGCGCTTCGTCGGGCTGCCGCAGACCGGCGTCGCCGACTCGGCCACGCAGCAGCGGCTCTACACGAGGGGCTGGTCGGCGACGACGAGCACCGTCGCGCTCGTCACCAGCAGCACCACGACCGGGAGGGACCTCGCCATGACCGCCTACGCCAGCACGTCGTCACGCAGCAGCGCCGGGGTCGCCAGCGTCGACATCGGCACGACCTACACGGCATACAAGAGCCTGACGCTCGCGAACGGGTCGCGTGGCGCCGCGGTGCGCGTCCTCCAGCGGGCGCTCGGCGGGCTCGCCGTCGACGGCGTCTACGGCTCCGTGACGCGCGACAAGGTCGTCTCGTTGCAGCGATCTCTCGCTCTGCCGCAGACGGGGGTCATGACCCCCGAGCTCTGGGACGTCCTCGAGGCCCGCGACTTCCCCTTCGTGGCCGACCGTTCGACGGTGCTGCGGGCGGGTGACACGGGCCCCCAGGTCGTCGCCGTGCAGCGACTGCTCGGCGTCCGTCAGACCGGTGTCTTCGACCTGGCGACGCGCGAGGCCGTCAAGTCGGCGCAGGCGCGGGCAGGCCTCGCCAGCACCGGGGTCGTCGCGTCCCGGACGTGGTCGCTCTTCGACCGGTTGTCGGCGTAGCGCCTTGCCGCTCAGGCGTTCTCGCGGGCGTCGACGGTGACACCCTCCGAGGCGAAGCGGTCCGCGAGGTCGTCGCGCTGACCGCGCACGAGTACGACCGACCCGTCGACCGCCCAGGCGGCGAGCGCTCGGCGCAGCACCGGCTCGAGGGTCCCGGCGATCACGACCCGCGGCGACGAGCCCCAGCGCTCGTCGGGCACGACGACGGCGCCGTATGCCGTGTCGACGCCGTCCGCGGCCAGGGCGACGTCGCCCGGCTCGGGGTCGGACATCGGCGAGAAGAGGTCGCCGTGGGTGGCGAGCTCACGGGCCTCGTCGACGGCGCCACCCGCGTCGTCGGCCTCGGGGTGTCGGCGGGCCAGGGCCGGCAGCGAGACGAGCACCGCGTCGCCTCCGTGGCCGGCGGCGGCAGCGGGGGATCCGGTGACGAGCACGTCGGCCCCGGTGGCCGCATCGCCGACGACGACCGTCGCACCGACCGACCACGTCGCGAGGGCCCAGTAGAGCGAGCGCCAGTGCGCCGGGAGGTCGATGCCGACCGTGGTGCCGGGCCCCGCCGCTGCGTCGTCCTGGAGGAGGTTCGCCGCCTTGGCGACCCAGTTGGCCAGGACGCGGGCGCTGAGCTCGATGCGCTCGCCCGCGGTCGGTCCCGGCTCGTCGTCGTACCACGTCAGGCGCGGCCGACCCGGGTCCGAGGCGACCATCCGCGCGAGCACGTCGGCCGGCAGCAGGTCGCCCATCAGCTGTTCTTCGCTCCTTCGACCGTGGTGCCGGCCGGCGGCTCGGTCAGCGGCTCGTCGTCCTTGAGGGCCTTGAAGAGGGCCTTGGCGCGCTCGGTGTCCCACTTGACGGCGAGGGCTCCGGCGCTCGTGCGGTACGCGAGGTCGGAGGTCGGCACGGACAGGGAGAGGCCCTCGTCGTTGCTGACGGCACGCATGGCCTGGAGCACCCGGACGGCGTCCATGATGCCCGTCTCCTGGCCGACGGCGAGGCCTGCGGCGGAGGCGTCGGCGAAGCTCTTGTAGCGCCACGGGATGAGCACGGTCGAGGGCGTCGCAGCCTTCTTCATGAGCGCCCCGAGGAACTGGCGCTGCCGGGCCGCGCGCCCGATGTCGCCGAGCGGGTCCTCGTAGCGGGAGCGGACGTAGCCGAGGGCGTTGCCACCGTCGAGCGTCTGGCAGCCTTTCTGGAGGTCGATGCCGGCCTTCTTGTCCTTCATGTTGCGCGGCACGCAGAGGTCGACCCCGCCGACGCTGTCGACGACGGCGGCGAAGCCACCCAGGCCGATCTCGATGTAGCCGTCGACGTGGATGCCGGTGACCTGCTCGACGGTGTCGGTCAACAGCTTGGGTCCGCCGATGGAGTACGCGGCGTTGATCTTGTTGGAGCCGTGGCCCGGGATGGGCACGTAGGAGTCGCGGGGCAGCGAGACCATGACCGGCTTGCCGCCGCTCTCGGAGACGTGGACGAGCATGATCGTGTCGGTGCGGTTGCCGGCCGCGTTGCCCGTCGCGTACTTCTTGCGCTGCTCCTTGGTCAGGCCCTCACGGCTGTCGGAGCCCACGAGGAGGTAGTTGTAGCCCGACGTGTCGGTGGGCCGCTCGCCGTCGGGGATGTTGTCGACCTTGTTGACGGCCCCCCACGCCTGCATCGGCACCCAGACCATGAAGCCGATCCACGCCAGGAGCAGCACGAGGAGCACGACGAGCGTGATGCGTCCGCGGCGCCAGCGGTAGCGAGGCTCCGGCGTCGGGGTGCCCGGTCCGGCGTCCCTCTCGTCGGCGCGCGAGGGGGCGACGCCCACGCCTCCGGCTCGCTTGGGGCGACGCCGGGTGTCGACGACGTAGGCGTCGTCGTGGCCGGGACGACGCGGAGTGCTCGGATCAGTCGGCATCGGCTGCCTTCACGCTCGGGGACGGGGGAACTTCGCCGGACAGTGTGACAGCCGTTCCTGTCGACTTCACGTGCTCGGCCGCGGACCCCGCCTCGTCGAGCGCGATGCGGCGTGCGAGTCGGGTGTAGCGCGTCTCCATCGCGCGGAAGCGCTTGTACGTCGTGACGACGAAGCCGAGGAAGGCCACGACCAGGCCGTAGAGGATGAGGTCGGCGCCACGTCCGATCCCCAGCGCCTTGGCGAGGTTGGTCCACGTCTTGCTCGGGTCGATGATCGAGTAGATGACGATGCCGAGGAGGAAGAGCAGCCCCAGTCGGCGCAGGGCCTGGGTGCGCTGGCCCGACCCGATGAGCAGTCGCCACGCGATGGCGAGGACGGCTGCGATGAGCAGGATCTGGATGACACTCTGTCGACTCATCGCCAGATCAGCTCCGCGAGGATGTTGACGGCGTTCCAGAGCGACTGGCCCTTGGCCTTGGAGTAGTCGGTGTAGAGGATGTGCACGGGCTCCTCCGTGTAGGCGACCTTCGCGCCGTCGAAGCGCATCGAGCCGATCTGGGAGACGATCTCGGAGGCGTGCGCCATCCGGTTCTGGGTGATGTCGAGGCGCTCCACGACGTCACGGTGCAGGACGCGCAGGCCGTTGTGCGCGTCGGTCAGTCGGGTGCCCGTCGTGAAGTTCGTGTAGGCGACCGCGGCCCGCAGGACGAGCCGCTTCGAGGCCGAGGCCTCGGTGCGCTCGTCGAGGAAGCGTGAGCCGAAGACGACACGCACGTCGCCCTGCCGGATGCGGTCCACCATGACCTCGACGTCGTGGACCTGGTGCTGGCCGTCGGCGTCGTAGGTGACGACGTAGCGCATGGCCGGGTCGCCGAGGGCGTAGTCGAAGCCGGTCTGCAGGGCCGCGCCCTGCCCGAGGTTGACCGGGTGGCGCACGACGGCCGCACCAGCCTGCTCGGCACGGTCGGCCGACGCGTCGTGCGACCCGTCGTCGACGCACACGATGTTGGGGAAGACGGCGCGGGCCTCTCGCACGACGTCGCCGATGACGGCTGCCTCGTCGTAGAGCGGCACGACCAGCCACACGTCCTCGTTCTGCATGCGCCCAGCGTAGAGCGCCTCCGGTGCCCTGACCGACACGCGAGGGGCGAGCGGCAGCACGCCCGGGAGCAGGGGCCGGGAACTAGAGTCGGGGCACCATGACGGACGACTCGACGGGCTCGGCCGCGCTCCGCATCGCGATCGTCGGCCCGACGCACCCGCACAAGGGCGGCGTCGCGGCGCACACGACGATGCTCGCCCACCACCTCGCGGACGCCGGGCACGACGTCACCCTCGTGTCGTGGGCCCACCTCTACCCCTCGAAGCTGCACCACGCCGATGCGTCCGTCCCCGACGGGGTGCCCGAGGTGCCTCCCTTCCCGCGGACGATCCGGGCGCTCAGCTGGGCCCGGCCCGACACGTGGGTGCGGGCCGGTCGGCGGCTGCGCGACGTCGACGCGATCCTCGTCGTCCACGTCATGCCTGCCGTCGTCCCGGCGCACCTGGCGCTGCTGCGGGCCGCCGGCGCCGTGCCGGGTGGCGCCGCGCCGCGCCCGCAGTCGGTCGTCGTCTGCCACAACGTCCTGCCGCACGAGCCGCACCCGGGGGACGCCCGGCTCATGTCGGTGCTCTTCTCGCGCGTCGACTCCGTGCTCGTGCACGGCGCGGAGCAGGCCACCGTGGCCCACGAGCTGGGTGCCCGGCGCGTCTCCGTGGCCGACCTCCCGCCCCACCTCCCCGGGGGCGACCCGATCCACCGCGGACCGCGGCCCGGGCCCACCCGGCTGCTCGCCCTCGGCCTGATCCGCGAGTACAAGGGCATCGACGTGCTCCTGCGCGCCATGCGGACGGTGCCCGAGGTGACCCTCACGATCGCCGGTGAGATCTGGGGCACGAACCGGGGCGTCATCACCCGCCTCGCCTCGGACCCGGCGCTCGCCGGACGGGTCGAGATCCGCGACGGCTACGTCCCCGCCGACGCGCTCGCCTCGCTCCTCGCCGACCACGACGTCCTCGCGCTGCCCTATCGCTCGGCGACGGCCTCGCAGAACGTCATCCTCGGCCACGCCCACGGGCTCCCCGTCCTCGCCTCCGACATCGCCCCCTTCTCCCAGCAGGTGGCCGACGGCGTCAACGGGATCCTCGTCCCGCCGGAGGACGAGCGGGCGCTCGCCGGTGCCCTGCGTCGTCTCGGCGACCCCGAGCTCCGCCGCCGCCTCGCCGAGGGCGTGCAGACCCCCGACCTGTCGGGACCGTGGGCGCACTACCTCGGAACCCTCGAGGCGCTCTCCGTCGACGAGAGCGTGCTCCTCGGCGACCCGGACGTCCCCGCCGACGAGCCCGGCGTGCCCGCTCACGACGGCGACGACCCCGACGGCGTCGACGACCCCGATCCCACGGCGGAGGACCGGCCGGCGGGGCAGGGCCTGCTCCCGCACGCCCGCCGCGTCCTGGGCAGCGGGGCTCGCCGTGTCGCCAGCCGGGCCCGTCGCACCGCGACCCGGGCCGTCGCGGCGCGCCGTCCCCTCGTCTCCCTGCGCCCCGACGACCTGCCCGAGTGGGTGCTCGCGACCGACGTGCTGGGCGAGCCCGACGAGGCCGACGACGCCCGCCGGCTCTCACGCATCCTCGGTCTGCCCCGCTCGCTCGACAGCGTCTCCGCGTGGGCGGCGCTCGGCAGCCTGGCGGCGGTCCTGCGCGTGCGCGACGACGGTCGTCGCAGCGCGGTCATCGTCGACGAGGGCGGTACGCGCTCCCTGCTGTCCCGGTGGGCCCGCGCCGTCGGCTTCGCCCCCGTCGAGATCGACTTCACGGGTTCGCACCCGAGCGTCGCGGCGCTCGACGTCGACACCGGCTCCCTCGACGTCATCGTCCGCATCCACCCCCATGGCTGCGACGCCGACGACGTCGACCACGTGCTCGAGCAGGCCTCGTGGGCGCTCCGCTCGGGCGGCCTCCTCGTCGTCACCGTCCCGATCGGCCCGCGGGCGGCCCAGGGGGCCGTCGGACCCGCCGACGTGCGTGGCATCCTGGCCCGCGCCCACGACCTCGGGTTCGTGCTCATCGGCGACCTCGACGGCGACGTCAACGCCCGGATGCGGGAGGCGGCGTCACGCGCCCGGGCCGACGACGCGGCATACGGCCTCGTGCGTCTCACGCTGAGACGGCGCTGAGCACCCGGATGACACTGCGATGATGGGTGCGACATGACCCGTAAGAAGATCCTCACCGTCCTGCGCGTGGCCATCGCGCTCATCACCCTCGCAGCCGTGGTCTACGCCGTCGTCCACAACTGGGCCGACGTGTCCGTGCACCTCGACAAGATCTCGTGGACGACGTTCCTGTGGTCGACCCTCGCGGCGGGCATCGGCACGTGGCTGACGATGATCGGCTGGAAGACGCTGCTGCGCGACCTCGGCTCCGACCTGCACCTCGCGCCCGCGTCCGGGGTCTACTTCGTCGGCCAGCTCGGCAAGTACCTCCCCGGCTCGCTCTGGTCGGTGCTCGTCCAGGCCGACATCGCGAGCCACCTCAAGGTGCCTCGTCGGCGCACCGCCGTGACCGGCCTGCTCGCGCTCGGACTGGCCCTGCTCACGGGGCTGCTCGTCGGGCTCCCGGCGGCGTCGTTCCTGATCACGAGCACCTCGTCGGGCTTCGACTGGTGGCTGCTCCTCGGCATCCCGATCCTCGTCGTGCTCTGCGTGCCCAGGCTGCTCAACGCGATCATCGACAAGATGCTGCGCACCATCAAGCGCGAGCCCCTCGAGCACAGCCTCTCGGCAGGTGCCGTCCTGCGCGCGGTCGTCATCTTCGTCCTCGTGTGGGTCGCCTTCGGCGTGCACACGCTGCTGCTCGCCCGGGCGGTCGCCGGCGACGCCTCCCCGCACCCCGACCTCACGACCGCGGCGATGACGGGCTACGCCCTGTCGGTGTCGCTCGGCATGCTGACGATCGTCCTGCCCGCCGGTCTGGGTGCCCGCGAGGGACTGCTCACCCTCATCCTGTCCACCGCCATGCCGACGCCGGCGGCGGCTGCCGTCGCGATCATGTCGCGCTTCATCGTCACGATCGTCGACGTCGTCGCAGCGCTCGGCGGCTGGCTCTACGCCCGCTCGCACCACCTCATTACCGAGCGGCACGCCGCCGCCGAGAGCGACGTCAGCGTCTGACCCCTCGCGGTCCGACCCTGCGCGCGCCGACGCTCAGCGGCGCTCGAGCACGAAGACGGGGATGAGACGGTCGGTCTTCGTCTGGTACTCCGCGTAGGGCGGGTAGGCCGCGACGCACCGCTGCCACCACTGCTCGCGCTCCTCGCCCTCGAGCTCGCGCGCGTGCACGGGGAACGTCTCGGTGCCGGCCTGGAGGTCGATGTCGGGGTGGGCGAGGAGGTTGTGGTACCACTTCGGGTGCGTCGGGGCCCCACCCTGGCTCGCCACCGCAGCGAACGACCCGTCGTGCTCGACGCGCATGAGCGGCACCTTGCGGATCGCCGCGGTCTTCGCGCCGCGCATCGTCAGCATGACCACGGGCAGGCCCATGATGTCGACCGATTCGGTGGTGCCCGTGCGCTCGATCGTCTCGACCTGCTTGCGGACCCACTCGCTGGGGCTGGGGACGTACTCGCCGGTGATCGCCATGACGGCAGGGTAACCCGCGCCACACGCGACCAGCCCCCGGTGGTCACCGGGGGCTGGGAGGCGAAACGGGGGAGGGCTCAGGCGGCGCCGGGCTCCGGGGCGGAGCTCCACGGGTACTTCTTGACGAAGTCCTCGACGACGGCCGTGTTGAGGCCTCCGCACAGCTGGCGGTGACCCATCTGGGTGCCGACCTTGCCGGTGGCCTGGTCGACGTCGGCGGACCAGTGCGACAGGGCGTACTTCTTGCCCGCGGGGAACGCGCCGTAGGCCGGGTCCCACGGGCTGATGAGGAACTTGTTGGCCGACTCCTTCATGGCGTTGACCTTGGTCGACAGGGCCTGGAACGTGGCCGCCTGGTCCTTCTCGACGGAGCGGTCGTACCAGAGGATCGTGTAGCCGTGCTCGAGGTTGTGCACCAGCGTCTCGATCTGCGGGGCGTCCGCGACGGTGTAGACGCGACGCCCGTCGACGGCCGGGACGGCGAAGTGCTTGCCGCTCGACGGCGGGATCGTGGAGTACGTGATCTTCGTGACGTCCGGCTGGTTGGTGCCCGGGCCGACGTGGTCGCTCGAGCCGCTCGCGGGGTCGTTGGTGACGGGGTCGCACGAGGCGGCGGCGACGTCGCCGCTGATGTTCTGGAGCGCCTCGTCCTTCTTGTTCTGCTCACCGATGATCGCCCACGCGACAGCCGCGCCGATGATGGCGATGACGGCCACGCAGGCGCCGATCACGACGAAGAGGCGACGGCGCTCGGCCTTCTTCTGTGCGGCCTGCATCTCGGCGACGCGCTCGCGGCGGTCTCGGCTCGTCTCGCGGGCCATCGTTCCTCGTTCCTGTCGGTCTGTCGGCGGCGGCCGGTGGGGCCGGTGGGGCGGGGGGTGTGAGTCGCTCGTCGACGGACGGGGCGTCCCGTGCGGCGACGGTGCCGAGTGTAGGCGAGGATGATGTGGTGCCCGAAGCCCCGACCCGCCTGTGGCGCAGCGACCGCGAGATCGCGCTGCGTGCCCAGCTCGGTGTCTTCCGTCGGGGCTCGGGTGACCCCACCTCACGCTTCGGACGCGACGGCACGGTGACGCGGGCCGCGCAGACGCCCGAGGGGGTCGGCACCCTCCACCTCGTGTGCCGTCCGGGGGACGCCGAGGTGCAGGCCCAGGCCTGGGGCCCGGGGGCGGCGTGGCTGCTCGACGCCGTGCCGGGTCTCCTCGGCGACGACGACGACCCCTCCGGCTTCGTGCCCCACCACGACCTCGTCGCCGAGGCCTGGCGGCGGTTCTCCCACTGGCGGGTCCCGCGCTCGGGCCTCGTCTTCGACGCGCTCGCACCGGCGGTCATCGAGCAGAAGGTGACCGGCCAGGAGGCGTTCTCGGGCTATCGCGTGCTCGTCCGTCGCTTCGGAGAGCCGGCCCCCGGCCCCTTCCCGGGGCTCATGGCCCCACCGACCGCAGCCGGGTGGGCGGCGGTCCCGTCGTGGGCGTGGTTGCAGGCCTCCGTCGACGGCGCGCGCTCGCGGACCGTCGTGCGGGCAGCGGGGTATGCCGGCCGGCTCGAGCAGGGGGCGACCGTGTCCGTCGCGGAGGCGCACCGTCGCCTGCGGGCCCTGCCGGGGGTCGGGGTGTGGACGGCCGCCGAGGTCGCGCAGCGAGCGCTCGGCGACCCCGACTCGGTGTCCTTCGGCGACTACCACGTGGCCAAGGACATCGGGTGGGCGCTGACCGGGACCCCGGTGGACGACGACGGCCTCGCCGAGCTGCTCGAGCCCTACCGCGGGCACCGGTACCGGGTGCAGCACCTGCTCGGTCTCGCCGGGCACCACCGGCCGCGGCGCGGGCCGCGGATGGCGCCGCGCACGCACCTGCCCACGCGCACCCGCTGAGCGACGCCGGACGGCATACGCAGGCTCGGCCGGGCGGGAGCGGGGTGCAGGTTCGTGCAGACATGGGCCCCCAAGCCACCACATGTCGCCCGTGTCGCCTATGCTCCGGTCGGCCGCTCGGGGACGCGGCCTCCCACAACTCACGAAAGGCAGCCACGTGGCTCGTCATCACCTGGGGGCACGCGCCCTCACCATCGGGGCCGCGGCGGCGTTGCTCGGCCCCATCGCCCTCGCCGTCCCGGCGGGTGCGGGGCAGACGCAGGGCTCGCACGGTCTCGACCTGCGCGGACGCACCGGTCTCGTCATCGCCGGCGGCGCCAAGGCGCCGTCCGGCACGGTCGCTCCGAGCGCCCGGAAGGCCGCCGACTCCGTCCAGCGCCGCACGACGGCCCCGCGCTCGGCCGTCTCCGGCCGCGCCGCCGCGAGGACGCTCGGCTCGCTGTCCCTGTCGTCGGCCACCGCCGACGGCGGCTCTCCCTCGCTGTCCACCCAGGCGGCGCCGCAGGCCGTCGCGGGCACGTGCGCCGACGGCACCATCGACGTCAACCCGATGGTCGACCGCACCGTCGTGCGTGCCACGTCGCCGATCAGTGGCGCCCTGACGCTCCAGCGCCTGCGCGAGTACGGCTCGTGGCGCACCATCGCCTCCGGTTCCGGCACGACGCTCAAGGTCAACGACACGACGGTCAACGAGAACGTCTCCTACCAGTACCGCCTGCTGGCCAAGAACGGCACCGACCCCGACTTCGACTGCACGACCGAGTTCATGTACGGCATGTGGACCCGTGACGGTGCGGGCGACCCCGACGCCGTCGTCGCGGGCACGACCGGCATCTTCCAGCAGGGGATGTTCAGCGTCGGCAGCCGCGCGGTCGCCAACGAGTACCAGAGCCCGCGCTACTCGACGGACGGGCGTCTCTACGCCGCCACCAGGGTCATCGACGACGCCGCCGGGCGAGCCGTGCTGGAGGTGCGCCGCTCGTCGAACTCGGCGCTCGTCTTCACGGTCGACCTCGGCACGAGCGCGTTCCCGGCGGACCCCGACTTCTCGCCCGACGGGCAGACGATCGCCTACACCCGCTACGCCGCTGCCACGGGGCAGTCGCTCGGACTCGGTTTCGTCGACGTCTTCGGTGCGCACACCCAGACCGTGCTCAGCCCGTCCACGCGCGTCGGTGAGCCCTCGTGGCGTCCCGACGGCACCAGCCTCGTCGTGTCGACCTTCGGCGTGCCGACGCCGGGACTCGCGGTCGTGACGAAGGCGACGGGCGCCGTCACGCCCCTCAGCGGTACCGCCGGCGGCTACACCGCCGACGTCGCCCCGGACGGCACGATCCTCTTCGCCTGGACCGCGAGCGACGACTCGTCGAGCGCGCTGCGCCGCAAGGCCACGAGCGGCGCGGTCTCGGACGTGCGCACGTCGACGACGGACTTCTTCATCTCCCCGCGACTGACGTCGGACGGCACGCTCTACGTCGAGCGGGACACGCCCGACGTCGCCGACCCGACGAGCTACTCGATGGCGGTCCACTACGTCGACCCCGCCAACGCGATCGACGACGAGGTCACGGCCGTCGGCCTCGAGTTCGAGGACACGCTCATCAACGGCTGGGACCTGCGCCAGCCGCAGAGCAAGGGCACGTCGGACTTCACCGCCGAGGCGCACCACGACGTGGTCGCCCGCGACGCGAGCGGCAACCTCTTCGCCTACCGCAACACCGGCAACGAGCTGAGCGGACGCGTCCAGATCGGGTCCGGCTGGAAGAGCTACACGGCGGTCCTCGCCGCCGGTGACCTCACCGGCGACGACCAGGCCGACCTCGTCGGTCGCGACGCCAACGGCGCGCTGTGGCTCTACCGGGGCAAGCCGACCGGTGGCTTCCTCGCGCGGACCGCCCTCGGGACCGGCTGGAACAGCTACACGCTCGTGGCCCCCGGCGACTGGAACGGTGACGGCCGCGCCGACATCGTCGCGCGCGACGGTGCCGGCACCCTCTGGCTCTACCCGGGGACGGGCCGCGGCACCCTCGCTGCCCGCGTCAAGCTCGGAACCGGCTG
Source organism: Terracoccus sp. 273MFTsu3.1 (assembly GCF_000383675.1). Lineage (GTDB taxonomy): Bacteria > Actinomycetota > Actinomycetes > Actinomycetales > Dermatophilaceae > Terrabacter. Next base: position 29,547 of record NZ_KB911824.1, read on the forward strand.
GGGTGGCCTCACCATCATCGGCCCCGGCGACGTCGACTTCGACAACCGCGCCGACCTCATGACGCGCGACTCGGCCGGCCGACTGTTCGTCTACCCGGGCAACGGCACGGGCGGCTTCCTCGCCCGTCGCCAGATCGGCTCCGGGTTCGGCCAGTTCAACGCGATGACGATGACCGAGGTCACGTGGCACCGCCCGATGCTGTGGGTGCGCACCACGGCCGGCGAGCTCGTCAGCTTCGAGATGCGCGGCGACGGCGTCTTCTCTCCCGGTGACGTCTACAGCGTCGGCACCGGCTGGGGATCGTTCACGCTGACGTCCTGACCGGCATACGCCCCTCGGGACGCACGACGGCCCGGCACCCCCTGACGGTGCCGGGCCTTCGTGCGTCGTGACGCGCGGTCAGCGGCGGTAGGAGACGACCACGCTGGGGCGCGGGAAGCCGTCGGTGTGCGGCCAGGTGCTCGACGGCGTCTCGAAGGTCGCGCCGTCGGTCTCGCCGGGGTGCTGCACGGCGACGAAGACCGAGCGCTGGTCCTCCGTGACGAGCGGGCCGCACGTCTCGGCGCCGAACGGCACGGTGAGGAACTGCTCGACGCGGCCGCGGTCCGGTCCGGCGACCGGCACCCGGAAGAGGCCGTCGTTGGAGCCGAGGACGTTGCCGTCCGTCGAGATCCACAGGTTGCCGACGGCGTCGAAGGCGACGTTGTCGGGGCAGCTGATCGGGCTGACCCTGGACTTGTCGTAGCCCGCGAAGTACGTCTCCGGCGCCTCGGGGTCACCGCACACGAGGAAGAGGTCCCACGTGAACGTCGTTGCGGTGTGGTCGTTCCCGAGCTCAGTGAGCTCGAGGACGTAGCCGTTGCGGTTGCCCGACTTGCTCGTGAGCGGGGCGCCGAGGCTGGCGCGGACCATGCTCGAGGCGAGCGGGTTCGTCTCGTCGGTCGGGTACTTCACGCCGCGGTCGGAGTTGTTCGTCAGGGCGGCGTAGATCTTGCCGTTGACGGGGTTGGGCTCGACGTCCTCGGGGCGGTCCATCTTCGTCGGGCCGACGGTGTCGGCAGCGAGCCGGGTGTTGACGAGCACCTCGGCGACGCTCATGCCCGGGACGTAGGAGCGGGTGTCCGACGTGAGCGCGACCCACGTGCCCGCGCCGTCGAACTCGCCGTCGCCGGTGCCGTCACCGACGAACTTCGCGACGTAGAGCGTGCCCTTGGTCAGGAGGGTCTTGTTGTGCGCGCGCGCAGCGCGCGACCCGCCCTTGCGGAAGCGGTCCGTCGAGACGAACTTGTAGAGGTAGTCGCCGCGCTCGTCGTCACCCATGTAGGCGACGGCGTGCCCGGACTCGGAGATCGTGACGTTGGCGCCCTCGTGCTTGAAGCGGCCGAGCATCGTCTGCTTGACCGGCGTCGAGCCGGGCTCGAAGGGGTCCACCTCGACGACCCAGCCGAAGCGGTAGGCCTCGTGCGGGTGCTTGCTGAGGTCGAAGCGCTCGTCGACGGTCGACCAGCCGCGGTTCGTCACCGGTGCGGTCGCGAGGCCGTAGCGCTTGAACGACGTGGCGTTCGCCGGGTCGACGGCGCCGCTCGCGTCGAAGTAGCCGTTGAAGTTCTCCTCGCCGGACAGCACGGTGCCCCACGGGGTCGTGCCGCCGGCGCAGTTGCCGAAGGTGCCGTTGACCCGGGTCCCCGTCGGGTCGGCTGCGGTGCGGAGCAGCTCGTGGCCGGCGGCCGGGCCGTGGAAGGCGAACTCGGTGTGCACGGTGATGCGGCGGTTGTGGTGGGCGTGCCGGTGGTCGGCGCGGATCCAGGATCCCTGGGCGCGACCGCGCTCGATCGTGACGACGGCCATGCCGTGCGCGGCCATCGCGATCTTCTTGATCGTGGCGTCGTCGTACTCGCCGGTCGGGAACATGAGGTTCTCGTCCGTGTACTCGTGGTTCGTGACGAGCAGCGCGCGTCGGCCGTCGAGGGGCAGGACGCCGACGTAGTCGTTGTTGTAGCCGAACTGCTGGGCCTGAGCGTCCGGCGTCTGGGCGTGTGCGTCGAAGCGGGGGGCGCCGGCCTCGACCGGGTCGCCCCAGCGGATGACGACGTTGTGGGTGAACTCCGGGGCGTTCGTCACGGCGTCAGCACGGTTGGGTGCGACGGGCGTGAAGGCGGCGTGGCCGACGTCCGCGGTGGTGCGGCTCCGGCCGGCTGAGGCGCTGGTGTCAGCGGCCGCGGCGGGTGTGGCGGTGGCGAGGCCGCCGACGACGAGTGCGCCGGCGCCGATGGCGCCGCCCTTGAGGACCGAGCGGCGAGCGAGAGCGCCCTCGACGAGGTCGCGCATCGCTGGGTTGGCGCTCTCGTTGGGGACCGGGGCGTCGCAGGCGTTGTTGCAGCGGTAGTGACACGTCATGCGGCTGCGCGAGCCGTGACGTGGCGTGGCGATCAGGGGGAGAAGCTTGGGGGTCACGCGGGTGCTCCTTCGGCGAGTGAGTCCGCCGCGCCCCTCTGGTCGGCGCGGCTGGGAACCGTCTGTGACGTTAGGAGCGCTGGGGGAGCGGCCGGGTGCTGCTTCGGTGGCCATCCGGTGAACTCCGCGTGTCCCCTTCGTCAGAGGCGTATGCCGTCCCAAACCACTCGTCGCGCGTTGCCGTGGGTGGCACGCTGGTCGCCATGCGGATGCTCTTCGCGACGACGGCGGGGACAGGGCACTTCGGCCCCATGGTCCCCGTGGCCCGGGCGTGCGCCGAGGCGGGGCACGAGGTGCGGGTCGCAGCCCCGCAGTCGTTTGCGAGCCACGTGGCCCGGGCCGGTCTCGAGCACGTGCCGTTCGACGACGTGCCACCGGAGGTCATGGGCCCGGTCTTCGCGCGGCTGCCGTCGATGACCCCGAAGGAGGCCAACGCGACGGTGGTCCGGGACGTCTTCGGTCGCCTCGACGCGCAGGCCGCGTGGCCGCGGGTGCAGGAGCTCGTCGACGCGTGGGCGCCGGACGTCGTCCTGCGTGAGCCGTGCGAGTTCGGGTCCCTGGCGGCCGCGGTTCGGTCCGGTGTGCCGCACGTCGAGGTGGCGATCGGGCTGGGGACCCTCCAGCGGTGGGCCGGGCCCGCGCTCGTCGACCCGTTGGCCGAGCTCGACGCCATCGCCGGCCTGGACGGCGGGTCGTGCGCCTCGGCGATGGCATCGGCGCCCGTCCTGTCACAGGTCCCGCCGAGTCTCGACGTCACGGACCATGTGACGGGCGCGAACGGCATTGGCGCGCAGGGCGTCCCGAGGGTCACCCGCTATCGCGACGCTGCGGCCCGGTCCGGCTCGGGGACGGTACCGACCGGATGGGGCGACCCCGACCTCCCTCTCGTCTACGTGACGTTCGGGTCGGTGACAGCAGGCTTCGACGCGCTGAGCTCGGTCTTCGGGCTCTCGCTCGACGCGCTCGCCGACCTGCCGGTGAGGGTGCTCCTCACGACCGGGCAGGCGGGCGACCCCGAGACCCTGCGGCCGTGGCCCGACAACGCGCACGTCGAGCGGTGGTGGCCACAGGACGACGTCATGCCGCTCGCGTCGGCGGTGGTCGGTCACGGTGGGTTCGGCACGATGATGTCCGCCCTCGTCGCCGGGGTGCCGCAGGTGCTCGTGCCGCTCTTCGCCTTCGACCAGGAGGTCAACGCGCGGCGCATCGAGGAGGTCGGGGCCGGCCTTCGCCTCGGCGGTCGCCACGGCGCGATTCCCGAGCTGGCCGGCGCCCTCACCAGGGTCCTCGGCGACGCCGCCATCCGCTCCAGGGCGGCCGCGTTGGCCGACGAGGTCGCGGCGCTCCCCGATGCGTCGGAGATCGTGACCTCCATCGAAGGAATCGTCTCGAGCGGACTCACAGGCTGACGAGCCGGGCTTCAGAGTCCGAAAGCTCTTGAGTCGCCTAGTTTGTTCGTGGGGCCACGCGCACGCCCGGAGGCGCTCCCAGCCAGTCGATCTGGTACTCGCTGCCCGAGGGGAGCTTCGCACTCATCTTCACCTCGAGGCTCGACTCGCGGGTCACCGAGAGCGTGGCATCCATGCCGAAGGCCTTGAAGCCGAGGCTGAACCCGCCACTTGCCTCGATGCTCACGTCACGCTCGAAGCTCGTCGGCTTCGTGCCCGCATCCCGGAGGTCGACGACGAAGGACTTCTGGATGACCAAGACGGGCGCCTGGTCGACGACACGCACCGCGAGCTCCAAGGGACCTTCGACCCGTCGAGGCCAGACCACGAGCTGACGGGTGGCCTCGTACTGCCCTTCGTGCGTCACGAGACGCGCCTCCCACGCGACCGGTAGCGAGACGAACAAGACCTGGGTCTCGCCGTCGCCGGCCGTGATCTCGGACGTGTCCGTGATCGTGACCTTCGCGTCAGCCGACAGCCCGTTGCCCGCGATCTTGAACTCGAGACCACCGCCGTGTGCGTCAGAGCGGCTGAACGACGTGGCCACCTCAGCGTCCGCGCCGGGTGGTGAGGCCGCCACGAGCGCAGGTACGTCCACATGACCTTCACCGGATCCAAGCACCTCGTACCGGTCCCGGTCGCCCCACCAATGACCCAGATCGCGCGCCGCGGAGCGCGCGGCTGTCTCGTCGCGAGCTCCGGCGGCCTCGTCGAGCTCGCGGAGGCGTCGCTCCACGGTCGAGGGCATCGGCGACCCGTCGCTCATGCTGGGTCTGAACCGGTCGACGCCGAAGTCGAACGGCCTCTCCAGCGGGTCTACGTACGTCACGGTCGCGCGCCCCTGCGGACGCAGGGTCCCCTGTGCGGTCATGGGTCTGACTCCTTGTGCGCTGGGAGTGATCCATCGACGGTACCCATGATGACGTGAGTTCATGGGCGAACGGTGGTTCCCACTGACGGCGGCTCAGGGGATGTGGCGCTCGGCGTCTACCTCGTTGCGCATCTCGACGAGGGCTTGCGCGTGGTCGCGCAGCGCGACGTCCTCAGCGCTGACGGGCACCCACGGGCGCGCGGCGATGGCGGTGCCGCCGACGCCGAGCGGCACGAAGACGATGAGCGAGTGGGTCGTCAGGTCGAGGTCGCCGGTCGAGGGATCACCCGAGCGGACGTGGACGCTGATGTGCATGCTGGAGGTGCCGGTGAGCAGCAGCCGCGCCTCCACCTCCACGAGGTGTCCGATCCGGAGCGGTCGGTAGAAGCGGACCCCGCCAGCGTAGACGGCGACGTTGGACGCCGAGCCGGTCCACTGCGTGGCGAGCACGTGCGCAGCCTCGTCGATCCAGCGCATGACGATCCCGCCGTGCACCTTGCCGCCCCAGTTGACGTCGGTCGGGGCTGCGAGGAAGCGCAGGACGACGCGGGGTGCCGTGCCGGCGTCGCTGTAGGTCTGAGCGGCCATGGCTGCGGCGATCTCGTTGCGCAGACCGATCCGGGTGACCGCGCTCTCCTGCCACTCGCGGTCGTGCTCGTCCTCGGGGACGAGCTGGGCGACCGGGGTCGGGCGGCCCCGCTCGTCGACGGCGACGAAGACCATGATGCAGTCGGTCGTCGGCCGCAGCTCGCCGTCCCTGGGGTTGCCCGCCGAGACGGTGACGAGGATGTGCATGCTCGTCGTGCCGGAGTGGATGATGCGTGCCGTGGCCTCGACGAGGTCGCCGACCTGGACGGGCCGGGTGAAGCGCACGTTGCCGACGTATGCCGTGACGCTGTAGGTCCCGCTCCATCCCGCGGCCGCGGCGTAGCCCGCCTTGTCGATCCACTCGAGGACGCGTCCGCCGCCGACCGTGCCGGAGTAGCCCGCGTCGGTGGGTGCGGCGAGGAAGCGCAGGGTGATCTCTCGGGCGCCGCGCGGCATGGGGTCCTCCTGGGGCCGGGGGTGTGCGTCACGAGAGTGGCAGAGCGGGCCCGATCGTGCGTGGCGAGTCCGACGTCCGGCCTGTCGTCGGATCGACCAGCGCCACCTGGACCGGTGTCGAGCCGCCGTGGACCACGAGGTGGCCGCGACCAGGGCGGCGCGTGCCCTCGATCTCGAGACGGACGCCCAGCACGTCGCCGTCTCCCGGTGACGTCGCGCCGAGCAGGATCCCGACGCCGTCGCGTGACACCTCGGGGAGGAGTCCCCGGAAGGCGCCGTTCGCGCGGGTCAGCTCCGCTGCGACCACGAGGATGCCCTCCGTGCCGTCGACGAGGCGAGCGGCCTCGAGCAGCGCCGCCTCGACCCCGCTGCCGTCCACGAGCTCGGCGTCGTCGACGAGCAGGCACAGATCCGGATCGCCACGCCGAACGCCGATGAGCTCCGTGGCGTCGTGTGGTGTCAGGATCGGGCACGCGCGGCCGTCCGCCCACAGGGACAGGACGGAGCGGCGTGGACTGACGACGAGAACGCGTCGTCCCAGCCGGACCAGCTGCTCGCCGAGGGTCACCAGGGTGGTCGAGCGTCCGGACCGGTTCGGTCCCGCGACGACGACGCGGCGGAGACCGTCCCCGAACGGCAGGGCCAGGGGTGCGGCGTCGTCACCGCCGACACCGACCCACAGGTCGTCGTGGGCCGGCGGAAGGTCCTCGAGCCGCGCCTGCTCCGGCAGCGCCGCGATGCGCCAGGGAACGCGATCGCGTCGCTCCCGAGAGCGGCCACGGTGGACGTCCACGACCTTTGCCACGGCCTGCGCGACGTCTGAGGTCGCGGCCAGCTGCACCTCGTGGCCGCTCACGAGGTCGATCGCCCGTCCTGGCGTCCTCGTCGTGGTGGCGAGCTCGGGGGAAACGCCGGCCAGGGTGAGGTCCAGCGGGTCGGGCAGGTGGAGGGCCAGCCGGTGGTCGAGCAGACCCGGCAGGCGGCCGGAGAGGATGGCCCGCCCACCCGTCACGGCGAACCTCACTCCCGCACGGGGGCCGTCCCGGAGCAGGCGGTGCAGCTCGTCGACGGCAGCGCCGTGGTCGACGCCGCACAGGGCCTCTTCGAGCGACTCCCAGCCGTCGACGAGCACGACGGTGCGGGGAGCCGCGGGCTCGGCGCCGTCGACCATCCGGAGGAGGCGGGTGACGACGCGTCGGGTGCGAGTCGGGTCTGCGCCGTCGGTCACGGTCCCGACGTGTGGGAGCGACGCGAGCGCAGCGCACGGCCCGGCGACGCCCTGGAGCACGTGCACGTGCAGGTCGTCGGGTGAGGCGCTCGCGGCAAGGCCGAGGGCGAGGGTGACGAGCGCGGTGGAGCGCCCCGAGCGTGGCCCACCGGCGATGCCGAGGTGGCCCCGGTCGCCCGCGCGCCACCAGAGGGTGCCCCGGCGCTGTTCGTCGGGCACGTCCACGAGCCCCATCGGCACGTCGAGCGCCGACGGCGACCCCGACGAGCGCCCAGCGGCCATCACGTCGGCCGGGGTCAGCTCGGTCGGCAGTGGCGGCAGCCAGGGAGAGGGCTGGGACGGGATTGCGGCGCGGCGAGCAGCGTCGCGCGCTGCGTCGACGACGGCGAGGAGCTCGGTGGGGTGAGGCTGGTCGTCCGCGACGTCCGTGGGAGGTTCGACCGGGGACAGCAGGTCGCGCAGGACGACGCGGGTCCGATCCGTCGTGCCGGGGTCTACGGCCAGCGGGTCCCCGAGGTAGGCGGTCTGCACGGTCGTGAGGGTCCGGTCGCCCGAGCGCAGGCAGGCTCGTCCGGGCGCTCGCGGGTCGAGCGAGGCGGCGTCTACGGCGTCGACCACGTCCTCGCTGTCTGCGCGGTCACGGACCCGGAGCGCGATGCGCAGGGCGACGTTGGCCCGCATGTCGGCCGAGACGATGCCCGCGGGGCGCTGGGTCGCCAGCACGAGATGGAGACCGAGCGACCGACCGAGGGCCGCGACGCGCACGAGGCCCGCGATGAAGTCGGGGAACTCGTCGGCGAGGGCCTTGAACTCGTCCACGACGATGACGAGACGGGACAGCGGAGGGAGCTCACGGCATACGCCCGCGGAGCGCCGGTAGTGGTCGAGGTCACGCGCGGACGCCCGCGCTAGCAGCCGCTCACGGCGCTTCATCTCGGCATCGAGCGACGTGAGAGCCCGCGCCGTCAGGTGCGCGTCGAGGTCGGTGACGATGCCGACCGTGTGCGGTAGTCGGGCGCAGTCGCCGAAGGCCGATCCACCCTTGTAGTCCACGAGCAGGAGGCCCAGCTCGTCCGGCCGGTTGCTCACGGCGAGGCCGGTGACGAGGGACTGGAGGAGCTCCGACTTGCCCGACCCCGTGGTCCCGCCGACGAGCACGTGCGGCCCGTCCGTCGCCAGGTCGACCGTGAGGTTGCCCTCGGTCGACCGCCCGAGGAGTGCGACGGGACGACCGGTGCTGCGTGCCCACGACCGCAGCAGGCCCTCGCCGGTCGTGGGGTCGACGCCCGCCTCCCGGTGCAGCTCGACGAACGACACGTGCCGGGGCAGCGCTGCCGATCCTGACTCCGGTGTGGCGTCGACGTACGGCGCCAGGACCCGGCTGACGCTCTCGAGCCAGCCGATCGACGGCAGGTCCGGGGCCACCTCCGTGAGGGCGCGCCCGTCCGCTCGCACCGTGGCCGACGGTGCGGAGCCGTCCAGCTCCACCGTGGCGCGCGTCTCGGCCGGAAGGGCGGACACGTCCCTGTCCACGCAGACGAGGACGATCCCGGACTCGGGTCCCGCGCGCAGCAGGTCGGCGACTCCCGGACGGGCCCGGAGCCCGCTGGCTCCGTCGAGGAGGACGACGACGTCGGGAGCGGGACGCCGTGAACCCGTCGAGCGACCGTCGACCGCCGCACCTCGGCTGTCTACGAGCTCGCGGAGGGCCGAGACGTGGCGTGCCACGTCTGCCGCTCGGCCGGCGACGCGCGCCGGCGACCCGTCGTCGTCCCGGACGTGGGGCAGGTGCGCGGCCCACTCCCAGTCGAGCGCGTGATCATGCGTGTCGGCGAGGACGTGGACCTGGACGGTGCGGGGCGTGTGCCACGTCGCCACCTGCAGGAGCAGGCCGCCGACGAGCGAGAGCGTGTGGTCCCGGGGGCCTGCGACGCCGACGACACCTGAGGTCGCGAGATCCAGCAGGGCGGGGAGCCCGTTCACGTGGGGTACGCCGTCGGGTGCCGGACCACGCACGTCGACCCGGGTCGGCTGGGTGGCGGTCCCGAGGCGGAGCACCAGGTGGTCGTCGTCCGAGGGCCGTCGCTCCCACAGCCGGGTCCCGCGTCGGCGGGCGACGGCCTCGAGGTGGCCCAGGTCGGGATGGCCCTCGCGCCGTCGGGTCACGTCCGCCGCGACGGCCTCTGCGAGGTCGTTGCGGGCCTCGGCGAGCTGTACGGCGTGCTCACGGACCTGCCGGCGGTACGACACCCGACCTGCGCGTCGGTCGCTCCACCACTGTCCGATGAGGAGGACCGGCGACATGAGGGCGAAGAGGAGGAGGGCGGGGGAGGAGAGTGTTACGGCGAGCACGGCCGACAGGGCCACCGGAGCCAGCGACGTCAGGAGCGGTGCGCGGTGTCGGTCCGGGCGGCACGGGACCTCGGGAAAGGTCACCGACGACGTGACGCCCGCGTCGCGGAAGCGCGGCTGGCGGTGGATCCGGACCTCGCCGTCCACGACCTCGTGATGGCCGCCGCGGACGTCCACGCCGCCCAGGATGAGCGTCGTCGACCCCACGGTCAGCAGCTGACCGGGCTCGAGACGCGCCCCGTGGCTCGGCAGCAGCGTCCCGTCGATGCGTGACCCGTTGGTCGGGTGGTGATCGACGACGCTGACGTGGTCGGGAGTCACGGTGACGACCGCGTGAGCGCGGGAGACGCCCGGGTCGTCGAGGCGCACGTCCGCGGACGCAGCGCGCCCGACCACGTGCTCGCCCCGACCGAGGCGCACGAGCCGTCCTGCGCCGATCCCACCGGCGAGCCGCAGCTCCACCGCGCCGCGACCCGCCGCGATCACGGCGGGATCGTCCGGACGAGTGATGGTCAGCAGAGCGCCCCGCAGGAGGGGCGGTGCCCCGACGAGGGCGTCGTCGGTGACGAGGTGGCCGTCGGTGCGGAAGCCGCAGCTCGGGACGCCGGAGATCTCGGTGAGCTCGCGACGGATCTCCCCGAAGCGTGTGCCTGACGGGGCCTCGATCGTCACGTGTCGCGGACGCGCGCCGGGCACACGGGTGTCGACGACGGTCATGGTCAGGCGCACCAGGTCCTCCTTCTCGTCCCCCCATGAGACAGCCCCCGTGCCGCCCGCCCTCCGTCGTGTGCACAGGTGTGGACGATGGCGGCGGGGGGATCATGCAGCTCGCTACGGTGCCCCGCGCTCGCACCGACCGACGGCGGCCCTGTGGAGGAAGATCCCGCGTTTGATCGCATTTGACCTAGCTTGGACGCGCCAGATCGGGGCAGTCCGGGCAGGATGTCGGGCGTAGCAACTCACAGGGTTCAGGGGAACGCATGTCCACACAGGAAGCGGTGCGCCACGTCGAGGGCGAGGTCCGTGAGCTGATCCGTCGCTCGGGTCTCGACCCCGCACGTGACTCCAAAGCCGTACGCCGTCTAGTCCAGGACGCCGTGCAGGACTACGACGAGCGCTCCCTCCACGGAGGTCTGCCGACGCTCGGAGACCAGCGAATCGCCGTTCACTCGATCCTTGCCGTCGTCGCCGGATACGGTCCGCTCCAGCAGTACTTCGACGACCCCGCGGTCGAGGAGATCTGGATCAACGAGCCCTCGCGCGTCTTCGTGGCGCGCGGTGGCATCGCCGAGCTGACCCCCACGATCCTCACGGCCGACGACGTGCGCGACCTCGTGGAACGGATGCTCAAGAGCAGCGGCCGGCGCGTCGACCTCAGCAGCCCCTTCGTCGACGCGACGCTCGCCGACGGCTCACGGCTCCATGTCGTCATCCCCGACATCAGCAGAGCCCACTGGCAGGTCAACATCCGCAAGTTCGTCGTCAAGGCCGACCACCTCGACGACCTCGTCCGTCTCGGCACGATGCCACGACAGGCGGCCACGTTCCTCGAGGCCGCCGTCGCCAGCGGTCTCAACGTCCTCGTGGCCGGTGGCACGCAGGCAGGCAAGACGACGCTCCTCAACTGCCTCGCCGCCGCGATCCCGCCGCGCGAGCGCATCGTGACCTGCGAGGAGGTCTTCGAGCTGAAGATCCCGCAGCGCGACGTGGCCGCCATGCAGTGCCGCCAGCCCAGCCTCGAGGGCACGGGCGAGGTCCCGCTGCGGCGCCTCGTCAAGGAGGCACTGCGCATGCGTCCGTCGCGCATCATCGTCGGCGAGGTGCGCCAGGAGGAGAGTCTCGACCTGCTCATCGCCCTGAACAGCGGGGTACCGGGCATGTGCACCGTGCACGCCAACAGCGCCCGCGAGGCCGTCACGAAGATGTGCACGCTGCCGCTCCTCGCCGGCGAGAACGTCTCGAGCCGCTTCGTCGTGCCGACGGTGGCGGCAGCGGTCGACGTCGTCGTCCACGTCGCCCTCGAGCGCGACGGTGTTCGTAGGGTCCGGGAGATCGTCGCCGTCCCCGGACGGGCCGAGGGGGACGTCATCGAGATCGCGGACCTCTTCGTCACGCGCGACGGTGCCCTGCAACGGGCCGACGGGTTCCCGCCCCATCGGGAGGCCTTCGAGCGGGCCGGATACGACGTGGCGGCCCTTCTCGGTCAGGCGAACTCATGATCTCGCCTCTCGCGATCGGCCTGGTGCTAGGCGTCGGCGTCTTCTTCGTCTACTGGTCGTTCTGGCCCCAGGAGCCCGCTCGCGAGAAGGCCGACCGGGGCGGTTTCATGGTCGAGCTGCGTGACCACCTCACCCAGGCCGGATACTCGTCGGTCACGCCCGGCAACGTCGTCGCCGGGTCGGTGGTGCTCTTCGTCGTCGCCTTCATCCTGGTCCTCGCCCTGACGCGCGTCGTCCCGATCTCCTTGTGCTTCAGCCTCATGGCCGGCGCGATCCCGCTCTCGCTCGTGCGGATGCGGGCACGCAAGCGCCGCAACAAGCTTCGCGACCTGTGGCCCGACGTCGTCGACAACATCACGTCGGGCGTGCGCGCGGGCCTGGCGCTCCCCGAGGCACTGTCGCAGCTCGCCGTCCGCGGTCCGGCCGAGCTGCGTCCCGCCTTCGCCGCGTTCGCGGAGGACTACCGGACGACAGGACGTTTCCACGACTGTCTCGACCGGCTCAAGGACCGCCTCAGCGACCCGGTCGGCGACCGCATCGTCGAGTCGCTCCGGATCGCGCGCGAGGTCGGTGGCAGTGACCTCGGGAAGCTGCTCCGCACGCTGTCGTCGTTCCTGCGTGAGGACGCCCGCACTCGCTCCGAGCTCGAGACCCGGCAGAGCTGGACGGTCAACGCGGCCCGTCTCGCGGCCGGTGCCCCGTGGGTCGTCCTCGGGCTGCTCGCCCTGAACGGCAGCTCGCTCGCGGCCTACTCGTCACCCACGGGTTGGGCCGTCCTCGCGGTCGGCGCCGCCCTGTGCGTCGTGGCCTACCGGGCCATGGTGTGGATCGGGCGACTTCCCGAGGAAGAGCGGGTGCTCCGGTGAACGGGTTGGCGGGTCGACTCGGCCAGCTCGTCACCGACGGGTGGTCGTGGGTCGGCGCGAGCGCGGGCGTACTCCTTGTCGCGGGGGTCGCTCTCGTCGTCGCGGGCCTGCCCGCGAGCCGCCGTCCGACCCTCGACGACCGCCTCGAGCCCTACCTGCGCGACACGCCCCGCCCGTCGACGCTGCTCTCCCGGCCGGCCCCGCCACGTGGGCCGTTCGGCTTCGGCGAGCTGCTCGCGCCCTACGTGGCCAGGCTGGGATCAGGGGTGGGCTCGCTCGTCGGGGGTGCCCCGTCCGTAGCGCGCCGCCAGCTCCGTGCGGGGCAGCCGGCGGACGTCGAACGGTTTCGCGCCGAGCAGGTCATGGCCGGGGCAGCCGGGGGACTGGCTGGTCTCGCCTTCACTGCCCTCGTCGCCGTCGCGCAGCGGCGTTTCCCCGTGCCGGTCCTCGTGTCGATGGTGATCGTCGGAGTGCTCGGCGGGATCGCCGGTCGCGACTACCTTCTCAGCCGTGCCGCGAGCCGCCGCGAGGCTCGGATGCTCACCGAGTTTCCCACCGTGGCAGAGCTGCTCGCCCTGGCCGTGAGCGCAGGGGAAGGAGCGGTCGGCGCCCTCGAACGCGTCTGCCGTCTGTCCCGAGGAGAGCTGTCCGACGAGCTGCGCCGGTGCCTGGCGGACGCTCGCGCGGGAGCCAACCTGCCCACGGCGCTCCAGGGCCTCGCAGACCGCACCGGGCTGATGAGCCTGAGCCGTTTCGTCGACGGCATCGTCGTCGCCGTCGAGCGCGGGACGCCGCTTGCCGACGTGCTCCGGGCCCAGGCGCAGGACGTCCGCGAGGACGGGCGACGCACCCTCATGGAGGAGGGCGGGAAGAAGGAGATCTACATGATGGTGCCCATCGTGTTCCTCACCCTGCCAGTGACGGTGCTCTTCGCGCTCTACCCGGGCCTCAGCTTCCTCCATCTCAAGCTCTGACACCCGGCCCACCGAATGTCCTTTCACCGCAATCAAACACAGGGAGAAAGAGAATGAACCGCATCATCACGGCACACGCCCGAGCCCGTGCGGCAGTCACGACCGCCGTGTCGCGCCGGATCGCCGGCTCTCGTGACCGCGGCGACGTCCCCGGCTGGGTCCTCATCACGATCATGACCGCTGGCCTCGTCACCGCCCTGTGGGCCCTCGCCGGCCCCCAGCTCGGGCAGCTCTTCAGCGACGCCATCTCGGACGTCAAGGGCCCGTGAGGTCCGCCGACCCGGCCGCGGTGAGCCCCGGGTCGATCCTGACCCGTCTGGCGAACCGAGCGACCAAGGCAGCCGATCGCGAGCAAGGTTCTGCCGTAGCGGAGTTCGTCATGGTGGCTGCACTCCTTCTGGTCGTGGCGATGGGTGTCTTCCAGCTCGGCCTGGCCCTCTACGTGCGCAACACGCTGATCTCGGCCGCGTCCGAGGGCGCCCGCTACGGCGCTCGGGCCGATGCGGAGCCGGGTGACGGCGTCGCACGCACCGAGGCGCTCATCACCTCGGCGTTGAGTGCGACGTTCGCCCAGGACGTGAGCGCCACCCGATCTGTCACCGCCTCGGGGGTACGCGTCGTGGAGGTCCGCGTGACGGCGCCGCTGCCGGTCATCGGTCCGATCGGACCAGCGGGCGCGCTCACGGCGTCCGGTCGCGCCTTCAGCGAGGAACAGGTCGTGGCCGGAGCGAGCCGATGATCCGGCCGCAGGACGTGGTGGCCCGGGCCGCCGGCCGCGGTGGCAGCGGCGGTGACGGTCGCGGCGACGGGGAGACGGGTCGCGCCATCCTCGAGTTCATCTTCCTCGGCATCCTGCTCCTGATCCCGCTCACCTACCTCGTGCTCACGGCGGCCCGCCTCCAGGCCGCCTCGTTCTCGGCGTCGCTGGCCGGGCGGGAGGCCGGTCGTGCCTTCGTCACGGCGCCGTCCGACGACGACGCCTACGCCCGTGCCCGAGCGGCGGCTCAGCTGGCCTTCACCGACTTCTCCTTCGAGGACAACGCAGCGGTCGCCGTCGCCTGCGACGGCTCGCCCTGCCTGCGACCCGATGGAACGGTGACCTCCACGGCGACGATCGAGGTCCGGCTCCCGCTCGTGCCCGACTTCATCGCGGCCCACGTGCCGGCCTCCGTCACCATCTCGTCGACGCACGTCGCCTCCGTCGACCGGTTCGTGGCGCGATGACGAGCACGTATGCCGTCCGCTCCCAGGCCGTCGCCCGCCGGCTCCGAGTCCGGCTCGCCCGCCGGCTCCGCGTCCGGCGAGCCCGCGACGAGGGCCAGATCGGCGTCCTCGCCCTCGGCCTGTTCGTCCTCGCGACCCTCCTGGTCCTGGGCGCGGTCGACGTCACCGCGGCCCAGCTGGCGCGGATGCGCCTGCTCGACGCCGCGGACTCGGCGGCTCTCGACGCCGCCGACACGCTGGACGAGCGAGCCGCCTACGAGGGTGGCGTCCTCGACCAGCTAGCCATCACCGACGCGTCCGTGGCCAGCGCCGCCACCGCACACCTGGCGCGCACGCCGCTGCCGTCCGGTATCACCTCGTGGTCCGTCCTCCCCGACACCGGCACGAGCGACGGCGCCACGGCCGTCGTGACCATCCAGGGGACGGCGACGCTGCCGATGAGCGGCTGGGTCCTCGAGTCCCTCGGTGGCAGCGTCACCATCACCGTGACGTCACGGGCCCGCGCGCCGCTGGGGTGATCGGGGCTGCGACGCGGCGAGCGAACCACGTGGCGTGATCACCGACCCGTAGGGAGGTGCGAGGGACATACTTGGCGCAACCGCCTGATCCGCGTCGCCGATCGTCAGGAGCCGCCGTGCCCGACCCCGATCCGTACGAGCACCTTCCGGCTGACCTGCGGCGCGAGGCCCAGCAAGCAGCCGTAGACAAGGCACGGGCCGAGGCGGACAAGGCCACGGCCGACGCCGCCAAGGCCCGGGCCGACGCCGACCAGGCACGGGCCACCGCCGACAAGACCACGGCGGACAACGAGGCGGCCCAGCGCTCGACGGCCGTCGCTGCCACTGACGCGACGAACCTCAAGACAGCGGCCGAGGCAGAGCGCGACGCGGCCGCGGCCCGGACGGCGACGGCCACGGCGCTCGTGCCTGACCTCAGCAAGCTCGAGAAGAGCGCCCTGACCGTGACCGGCGACCCGGTGCGGGGCGTGGCCGTGAGCACCTTCGCTCTGGGCGCGGCGGCGACCGAGGCCGCGAAGCAGGTCACGGACGTTCTTCCCGACGATCTCTCCACGCCGGCGCTGCTCGTCACCACCGACCCCGAGCTCGCTGCGGGGGACGCCGTCTACTGGCAGGTGCTCTCCACGCTCGCCGAGCTCCGCGGTCGGGTCCGCACGGTCCTCGACGCGGAGCTGTCGCTGCAGGAGCCCGGGGCGCAGGAGGCGCCCGGCCCCGGCACGACCCGGGGAGGGGACGAGCTCGGCCCGGGGGGTGTCACCGCTCCCGGTCTCGACGTGACCGGCGTCGGCGCGGCGGTGGCAGCCGTCGCGAAGCTGGTCCCGGGCGTGCTCAACCTCTTCGTGGCGGACCGCACCGTCGCGACGTCCGCCGTGACGCACGAGGACTCCACGTGTGCGGTCGCGGTCGTCGGCGCACTCGCCGCTGCCGGATGCACGGTGTCCCTCGACACCTTCCGGACCTTGGGTCGCAGTCCGCTGCAGAAGCGGCTCGGCCGCCTCGCGGCACGGCGGGAGGACCTCGCAGCCGCGCTGCTCCGACTCGCGACGGCCAAGGCGGAGGCAGCCACAGCCGTGGCCGAGGCGGACCGCGCGGTGGCGTCGGCCAGGTCCGACCTCGCCGAGCTCGTCGCCCGCCCTCCCGTCCAGGACTCGGAGAAGTCCGTCCTCGAGGACGCGGTCGAGACGGCGCGCCTCGCCCTCGCTGCCGCTCAGGAGCACCTGGCCGCCGTGACGCTCGTGGCCGACAAGGGGACGCTCGTGCTCGCCCAGGTCGATGCGTTCCTCGTCTCGGTCGCGGCCACGCCGGCCCCCGGCCGTTCGGCGTGGGCGACGGCGCGCATGCTCGAGTGGCTCCACCTCCCGCCCCGAGCTGGTGCGTCGTCCGTCCCCGAGGGGCGGCCCATCACCCACGTCGTGCTCGTCCGCGCCGGCAAGGGCGACGTCACGATGACGACATCCAACCGGGCACTCTGGCTCGCCGACCGCTTCTCGACCGACGGCACCCAGTCGCTGTCCTACCTGTGCCTCGACGTGTCCTCCAACACCGTCCTCGCGGCAGGGGTGGTGGCCCGCACCGGCGTGGTCGGGGGGAAGCTGGGCCGCACCCAGGACGTCGCCAACCCCTGATCCCCAGCTCAACGACGCAAATCCTCCAAAACGCCCACGGGTCAGACCGATCCGCACTAGCGTCCGTCGACGACGCCCACACCGCCCAGCACGTCCAAGGCCTGGCGGCGTGGCGCGTCGAGACAGGGAGTGATGGCGCCGCCCGACGGGCGGCGCCATCCGCACGTCCCGCGGCCACGGGGCCGCGACGACAGACAGGGAAGCATGCGCACGTTCATCACCAAGGCCCTCGTGGCCACCGCCGGTCTCGGCCTCGCCGTGGCCGCACCCATCTCCGCCGCGACCTCGGCCCAGGCGCTGCCGGCGATCATGATCTACAAGGTCCAGTACGACTCGCCCGGCTCCGACACCGGCAGCAACACGAGCCTCAACGCCGAGTACGTCGTCATCAAGAACACGACGCGCAGCAACCGCGTCCTCACCGGCTGGACCCTGCGCGACAAGACCGGCTACACCTACCGGTTCCCGACCTTCACCCTCAAGGCGGGCGCCACCGTGACGGTCCACACCGGCCGCGGGTCCGCGACGTCGACGCATCGCTACTACAACAAGACCTGGTACCTCTGGAACAACTCGGGCGACACGGCATACCTCAAGAACGCCTCGGGCACGACGGTCGACACGTGCGCGTGGAGCGGTGGCGGCACCGCGAAGTACTGCTGAGTCTCGAGCTCCGCACGCCGCACGTCGAAGGCCCGTCCCGCACCCCGGGGCGGGCCTTTCGTCGCGCCCCCATATCTGGGAGTTGTCCCAACAAAGCGCCAGTAATGGTCAAGAGATCGTCAAAAGGGCCGCATTACGTCACGAAATCGATAATTTGGACAAACAGCGCCATTCCCCTCGAGACCACCTACCCCACGGGTGGTCTCGGCGTCTGTCCGAGCACACGCATGGAGCCCTATCAGTCCTGAGCCCCCAGCACGTCCCCCACAGCAGGAGAAGGCACATGAAGCGGATCATCTTCGTCGTCCTCGCAGCCGTCGGTCTCGCCGTCGGCGCGGCCGCACCCTCGCAGGCCGCCAAGCCCACCCCCACGGTCAACCCGGCCTACTGGGGCCACTGGAGCAGCCCGGCCCTCGTCTACGACGCGACCGGCGCCAACACGAGGTTCAAGGTCGCCGAGGCCGTCTCGGAGTGGCGCAAGTCGGGCTGGAACGTCAGCATGACGACCGACGCCACCAAGGCCAACATCAAGGTGCTCCCGGAGCAGCCGGCGAGCGGCGCGATCGGCGAGGCCTCGCTCGTCACGAGCGGCGCGGTCATCACCGGTTGCACGGTCAAGCTCGGCCCGGCCTTCGCCAACGAGCTCTACTCCGAGCACATGGCCATCCACGAGCTCGGCCACTGCGGTGGACTGCCCCACTCGCCCAACCTCAAGAGCGTCATGTACGCCGCCACCAGCTCCGCGACGGCGATGACCCGCCCCAGCGGCGCGGACATCCAGTGGATGGCCGGCGACTACTGACCGACCTGCACCACTGCTCGGGGGAGCTTGCACCGCAACCACATCGGGCCCATGGCGTATGCCGTGGGCCCGATGCGCGTCCCGGCGGCCCTCATGACGGGTCGGGAAGCGTCGCCCAGCACGGCGCCCGGCGTGCGCGGGGCGGCTCGCCGCTGCCGTAGGCTGCTGCCTCGTGGCTGTTGACTTCACGCAAGAGATCAAGGACCTGCGCGCGACGATGGACTCCGTGCGCGGGGTCACGAACCTCGACGAGCTCGCCCGGACCATCGACGAGCTCGAGCAGCAGGCCTCCGCCCCGGACCTCTGGGACGACCCCGACGCGGCGCAGCAGGTCACGAGCGCCCTGTCCCGCGCGAACTCCGAGCGTGACCGCATCCTCGGGATGGACGCGCGCATCGAGGACCTCGAGACCCTCGTCGAGATGGGCCAGGAGGAGAGCGACGCCGCCACCCTCGAGGAGGCCGAGCGCGACCTCGCGACGCTCAAGAAGGACGTCGGCGAGCTCGAGGTGCGCACCCTGCTGTCGGGGGAGTACGACGAGCGCGAGGCCGTCGTCACGATCCGCTCCGGCGCCGGTGGCGTCGACGCCGCCGACTTCGCCGAGATGCTCATGCGGATGTACCTCCGCTGGGCCGAGCGCCACGGCTACCCGACGAAGGTCATGGACACCTCCTACGCCGAGGAGGCGGGCCTCAAGTCCGCCACCTTCGAGGTCAACGTGCCGTATGCCTTCGGCCACCTCTCCGTCGAGGCCGGCACGCACCGCCTGGTCCGGATCAGCCCGTTCGACAACCAGGGCCGTCGCCAGACGAGCTTCGCCGCAGTCGAGGTCATCCCGCTCATCGAGAGCGACGACTCGGTCGACATCCCCGAGAACGAGCTCAAGGTCGACGTCTTCCGCTCGAGCGGCCCCGGCGGCCAGAGCGTCAACACCACCGACTCGGCGGTGCGCATGACGCACATCCCGACCGGCATCGTCGTCTCGATGCAGAACGAGAAGAGCCAGATCCAGAACCGCGCCGCCGCCCTGCGCGTCCTCCAGTCGCGCCTGCTCCTGCAGCGCAAGGCCGAGGAGGCCGCGGTGAAGAAGGAGATGGCAGGCGACGTCAAGGCCAGCTGGGGCGACCAGATGCGCTCCTACGTGCTCAACCCGTACCAGATGGTCAAGGACCTGCGCACGGAGTACGAGACCGGCAACCCGAGCGCGGTCTTCGACGGCGACATCGACGGCTTCATCGAGGCCGGCATCCGGTGGCAGATCGGCGAGAACCGCCGCGAGGACTGACATTTCGGGCGATCTCGTCGTTCGGCGGGCGCGACGGCCTCTGCGCTCGTAGGGTCACGTCGTCGGCTCCACCCGACGGCCCCCGCCCACGGTGGGTCGGCGCAGCTCACGCTCCCGCCTGAGAGGTTCCGCCCATGTCACCCCTCCACCGCGTCGTCACGACCCTCGCCGCCCTGCTCGCCGCCGCCACCATCGCCGTCGGGCTGGCGCCCTCCGCGTCCGCCGCCACCACCAGCACTTCTCCACCGTGCAGCAGCGTCCGCCAGATCGGCGACCGGAAGGTCGTGTCCGACCTCGGCATGTCCGCCTTCACGGTCCGCCAGTACATCGGCTGGTGCCACGACGCCCGTGGGTCGGCGTGGATGAACTTCGCTTCCGTCTACGTCTGGGACCAGTACCACGTGCGCGGCTTCGCCTACCGCTCGCTCGCCGGCGTCGCCGTCCGCGGCGAGCCCGAGACGCGCGGCTTCACGACGAGCGCCAACCGCCAGCAGCTGAGCTACTCGACCCCGGTGCGCACGACCTCGTTCTGCACGCAGGGCTGGGGCAAGCTCTCCCGCGCCGGCTCGGAGTCGGCCCAGGGCCTCACGACCCTCGTCTGCTGAGCCCTGCCGGGCACCGCGGGCCGCCACGCCGGGGCCGGCCGTTTTCCGGGGGTTTCGCCCGTCGGCCCGTAGCCTCGGAGCCGGTCCTGTTCACACCGGCGTATGCCGTCACGTGCCACCGGGGCCAGCCGCCGTCCCGCTGATGCCCAGCTGATGTCCAGTACGAGTCGAGGCCCGTCGCATGATCCTCTTCGAGAACGTCACGAAGACCTACCCGCGGACGACTCGTCCGGCCCTCGACGCCGTCAGCCTCGAGATCCCGCGCGGTGAGTTCGCCTTCGTCGTCGGCACTTCCGGGTCCGGCAAGTCGACGATGATGCAGCTCGTCATGAAGGAGCAGGACGTCTCCCGGGGGCGCATCCTCGTCGCGGGTCGCGACCTCGACCGGCTGCCGGAGCGCAAGGTGCCGGCGCTGCGGCGCGAGATCGGCTGCGTCTTCCAGGACTTCCGCCTGCTGCCCAACAAGACGGTGTTCCAGAACGTCGCCTACGCCCTCCAGGTCCTCGGCAGCAGCCGGGCCCGCATCCGCCAGACGGTGCCGGAGACGCTCGAGCTCGTCGGTCTCGCCGGCATGGAGAAGCGCCTGCCGCACCAGCTCTCGGGCGGTGAGCAGCAGCGCGTCGCCATCGCCCGGGCCTTCGTCAACCGGCCGCCGATCCTGCTCGCCGACGAGCCCACCGGCAACCTCGACCCCGACACGAGCCTCGGCATCGTCCAGCTGCTCGACCGCATCAACCGCACCGGTACGACCGTCGTCATGGCCACCCACGACACCGTCACGGTCAACGCCATGCGCAAGCGCGTCATCCGCCTCGACCGGGGCGTTCTCGTCAGCGACATGGAAGGTGGCGACTACACGACCGGCTCCATCCCGCGCATCCGGCTCGACGAGGAGGCCGAGGCGCCGCGCCGCGCGGCCGAGCCCGAGGTGTCCGACGGCTACGACGACGGGGACCCTGCGGCATACGAGACGGACGACGAGCCGGAGGGGCTGCCGCCCATCGGGCGCGACGCCGACGCGCCACGCAGCAAGGGCGGAATGTTCCGGCGGCACAAGGCCGTCCAGACGAGCGACCGCTGAGCGCGAGACGAAGCGAGACACGACATGCGATTCCAGTTCCTCCTCGGCGAGATCGGCAACGGCCTCCGGCGCAACCTCTCGATGGCCGTCTCGGTCGTCATCGTCACGATGATCTCGATGTACCTCCTCGGCCTCGGCCTCATGGGCCAGCGGCAGGTCGACACCATGAAGGACTACTGGTACGACCGCGTCCAGGTCACGGTGATGCTCTGCGCCGAGAAGACCCGCTTCACCAACTGCGCGGGCGAGGCCACCACCGACGCCCAGCGCACGGCGATCAAGGCCGAGCTCGAGGCGCTGAAGCCGACGGTCAAGGAGGTCTACTACGAGTCGCGCGACGAGGCGTACGAGCGATTCAAGCAGACCTACAAGAACTCCCCGCTCGCGCGGGCGGGGGAGTCCTACTTCGCCGACTCCTACCGGGTCAACCTCAACGACGCCGGGAAGTTCGACGTCGTCGCGAGCTCGATCAAGGGCATGCCCGGGGTCGCCGACGTCCAGGACCAGAAGAAGCTCCTCGAGAAGTTCTTCACCTTCATGAACACCGTGTCGTGGGCGGCGATCGCGCTCTCGTCGCTCATGGTCCTCGCGGCCGTCATGCTCATCTCGACGACGATCCGCCAGACCGCCTTCAGCCGCCGGCGCGAGACCGGCATCATGCGCCTCGTCGGCGCCTCGAACTTCACGATCCGCTTCCCGTTCGTCATGGAGACCGTCCTGTCGAGCGTGTTCGGCGCGGTCCTGGCGATGGGCATGCTCTGGGCCACGGTGCGCTACGGCGTCGTCGGCTTCCTGAGCCAGACCCTGACGGACACCGCCTTCATCGGGGTCGCGGACGTCTACTACGTCGCGCCGTTCGTCGTCGTCGGCGTCATCGTGCTCTCGAGCCTCACCTCCTGGGTGACGCTGCGCCGTTACCTGCGCGTCTGACGCGCGCCCGAACTGCAAGATTTCCCGAATTCGCTCCCGGGCGCCGGAGCGGCGTCGCATGCTGTCCCCGCCGGTCGACGGCTTCTCGATCCACATCGACGCGATGGCGCGATCGTGACGATTTCTCCCCAACGCGAGTGACGTGTGGTACCAATGGAGCATATGTGGCTCATGAGGCGTTCTGAGAAGAGCGGGCCCGCGACCAGACTGACGGCCGCCGGGCTCGTCATCACGTGTTCCGTCTCCCTGGGATCGGCGCTCGTCGCGCGTGCTGACTCGGTGTCGGACCAGAAGAAGCGCAACGACAAGAAGATCGCGGCGCTCGGTCAGCAGCTCGAGGGCACCAACGCCGCGCTCGCGCGCGCCTACGTCAACCTCCAGCGCACCAACGCGGCGCTCCCGATCGCCCAGCAGCGCGTCACCTCCGCGCAGGCGGCCCAGGTGCGCGCCCAGGCCGCCCAGGTCGCGGCCGAGGCCACCGAGGCCCGCGCGATCGCCGCCGAGGCGAAGGCCCGCGCCCACAACGAGGCCGTGGCCCAGAAGCTCGCCGTGGCCCGGGCCAACGAGCAGCGCGCCAAGGAGCAGCTCGCCAAGAGCGGCGCCGACCTCGTCAGCAGCCAGGACGCCCTCGACTCGTATGCCGCCGAGGTCTTCCAGGGGTCGGGCCAGGAGTCCCAGCTCGGCATGGTCTTCGGATCCACCTCGCCGGAGGACTTCGCCAACCGGCTCGTCATGGCCGACACCGCGAGCGCGGTTGCCAGCGACACCATCGACAAGCTCGCCGCGATGACGGCCGACAACACCTCGACCCGCTCGTACCTCACCTCGGTGCGCGGCGAGATCGCCGAGCTCAAGCGTCAGGCCGAGGCCGCGCTGCGCGGGGCCGAGGCAGCTGCCGCGGCCGCCACCCAGGCCAAGAACCAGGCGATCGTCGCCAAGAACAACGCCGTCACCGCTGCCCAGAACGCCGCCGCGGCCAAGACGCAGCTCGACCAGCTGAAGTCCAAGCAGTCGGCCTACACCGCCGACCTCGCGGTGCAGAAGCAGAGTGAGGCCGCAGACCTCGCCTCCGCCCGCGCCGAGTCGGCCCGCCTGCAGGCCGTCCTCGTCGAGCGGGCCCGCAAGGCCAGGATCGCCGAGCAGAAGCGCCAGGCCAGGCTGCGGGCCGAGCGCGCCGCCAAGATCCGCGCCGAGCGGGCCAAGGCCGCCGCCGCCAAAAGGCGTGGACAGGTCTACATCCCCAAGACGCCGCCGCCGGTGCAGAGCGACCCGACGCCGTCGAACTACCTCAGCTATCCCGCCGTCGGCCCGACGACCTCCGGCTTCGGCATGCGGTGGCACCCCGTGCTCCAGAAGTGGATGCTCCACGACGGTCTCGACTGGGGCATCCCGTGCGGCACCCCGGTGTACGCCGCGGCGCCGGGCGAGGTCATCCGCGCGGGCTGGCGGGCGAGCGGCTGGGGCAACCAGATCCTCATCGACCACGGCATCCACCGCGGCGTCGACCTCGTCACGAGCTACAACCACCTGTCGAGCATCGTGAAGTTCGGCGGCAGCGTGAACCGCGGCCAGCTCATCGGCTACTCCGGCACGACGGGCTACTCGACGGGCTGCCACCTGCACTTCGGCACCTACGAGGACGGCACGCCGGTCAACCCCCGCAAGTGGCTCTGACCCCCGGACAAAACCGACTCTGAGCCGAGGGCTCCGTCGGGGTAGCGTTGGTGCGCTGACCACACACCCTCAAAGGCGGAAGGACGGTCCGGTGCCGAAGGAGAAGGGGCGGTCGCTCATCGCGAGCAACCGCAAGGCCCGACACGACTACCTCATCGACGACACCTTCGAGGCGGGCATCGTCCTCTCCGGCACCGAGGTCAAGGCGCTGCGGATGGGGCGTGCGTCCCTCGTCGACGGCTTCGCCATGTTCACCGGTGACGAGCTCTACCTCGAGAACGTCCACATCCCCGAGTACCACAACGGCACGTGGAACAATCACGCCCCGCGTCGCAAGCGCAAGCTGCTCCTGCACCGCGCCGAGCTGACGAAGATCGCGCACAAGACCCGTGAGAGCGGGCGCACCATCGTGCCGCTGTCCCTCTACTTCAAGGACGGCCGCGCCAAGGTCGAGATCGCCATCGCGACCGGCAAGAAGGAGTACGACAAGCGTCATGCGCTCCGCGAGCGCCAGGACAACCGTGAGGCCGACCGGGCGATGAGCGCGGCCAACCGCCGCCGCTGACCCTTCCGCCGGAACCGCGCGACCCGACGCTGCGTCCGGTGTCAGGATGCAAGGGACCAACGACGTGGAGGCACTCCGATGGCTGGACCGACCGGACCGACCCGATCGAGCGTGACGCGCGGACGCCGACTCGGCGTGCTGGGTCTGCTCCTGGCGGTCGCCCTCTTCGTGCTCGCCCCGGCTGCCGGCGCCCGAGCCGCGGGCGACGAGGGGATGGACGCCTTCGCGGCGGTCTACGACGTGCAGCCCGACGGCAGCATGAAGGTCACCGAGACCATCACGTGGCGCTTCCCGAGCGGCGAGCAGAAGCACGGCATCTTCCGCGACGTCGTCGTGCGGATGGGCTGGAACGGCGAGGAGAACCGCTACCGCTACTACGACCTGACGGACGTTGCGGTGTCGAGCCCGAGCGGCGCCCCCGACGCCTTCCGCGTCACGGACAACGGTGCGGCCAAGGAGATCCGGATCGGCTCCGCCGACGAGTACACCAGCGGCACGCAGGTCTACACGGTCAGCTACACCTTGCACGACGTGCTCAACCCGATCACCGCCGACGGCAAGCCGGCCGCCGACTCGAGCAAGGCCGACACCGTCGAGCTCTACTACAACGTCTTCGGGACCAACGAGACGACCGTGCGTGACCGCGTCTCGATCACCGTCAAGGCGCCCGCGCCGCCGACCCAGGTGGCCTGCTACCAGGGCGTCGACCGCTCGGCCACCCCCTGTCAGGCGACGTCGGGTGACCCGGCCCGTTTCTCGGCCACCGGGCTCACCGCGGGCGATGCCATGTCGGTGCTCGCCTCCTATCCCGCCTCGGCCTTCGGCGACGTGCGGCCCGACGTCCGACAGGGTGACTCGACATCGTCGATCGGCTCCGACGCGGCCCCGGCAGCCAACGCCGCCGCGTGGGCGGGCGCGATCGGCGCCCCGGTGCTGGCGTTGGCCGTGATGGGTGCCCTCGTGTGGACCCGCGGTCGCGACGAGCGCTACGCCGACCTCACGCCGGGCCTCTCGCCCGCCTACGGCACCGGTGCGACGGGCGACGGCACGCCGGGCGCGGCCACGGTCCGCGGTGGTTCGGGCACCGTCGCGGTCCAGTTCCAGCCGCCGAAGGGTGTGCAGCCGGGCATGGTCGGCACCATCATCGACGAGACCGCCAACCCGATCGACGTGTCGGCCACGGTCATCGACCTCGCGGTGCGCGGCTTCATCCGGATCGAGGAGAGCGACGGCGGGGGAGTCTTCAGCCGCACCGACTGGACGCTGACCCGGCTCGCGCCCCCGGCCGACGAGCGGCTGCTGCCCTACGAGCGCCAGCTGCTCGACGGCATCTTCTCGAGCCGGGGCGACGTCGTGCGCCTCTCGGAGCTGAAGAACACCTTCGCGAGCACCCTCAAGCGCATCCAGGCGGGGATGTACGAGGAGGTCGTGACGCGGGGCTGGTTCCGTTCCTCGCCCCAGACCCAGCGCGGCGCGTGGCAGGGCCTCGGGCTCGTCATCGCCGTGCTCGGCGGCCTCATGCTCTTCTACGGCCGACCCGCGATCAGCGCGATCCTCGGCGGGAGCTTCGGTGGCGGGGTCGCCCTCGGCATCGGTCTCGTCGTCGCCGGCCTCATCGTCTGGTTCCTCGGCGGGCGGATGGCCGCCAAGACGGCCGAGGGCTCGGCCGTGCTCGCCCAGTCCCTCGGCTTCAAGGAGTACCTCACGACCGCCGAGGCCGGGCAGATCGAGTTCGAGGAGGCGTCCAACATCTTCAGCCGCTACCTGCCGTATGCCGTCGTCTTCGGTGTCGCGGACCGGTGGGCCAGCACGTTCGCCGACGTCGCGAAGGCGGCCGAGGCCGCCAACCAGCCGCTCGTGATGCCGACGTGGTACGTCTGGAGCGGCAACGCCTTCCCGGACTTCACGAGCATCGCCGACGGCGTCGACTCCTTCTCGACGACGTCGACCGGCACCTTCACCTCGACGCCGGGCTCGTCGGGATCGTCCGGCTTCTCCGGCGGTGGTGGCTTCTCAGGCGGCGGTGGCGGCGGGTCGTCCTCCGGCTCCTGGTAGCCGTACTCACGAGACGCGACGAGTCCGGCGGAGATCCGCCGGACTCGTCGCGTCCCTCGTGCGTACCGCCGCCGTGGTGACGGCTCACAGGTGACGGCTCACAGGTGACGGCTCAGCAGGTGACGCTCAGGGTGAAGCGGATGTTGGTCGGCGTGCCGTTGAGGGCATAGGTGTAGACGGTCACCGTGCTGCCCGAGGGGACGGCGCTGGAGATGTAGCCGCCGGACCCGTCAGGGTCGGCGTGCGCGGCGCAGGTGGAGACGTTGCGTGCGGTCGTCACCTGGTAGACGCCGGTGGTGCTCCGCAGGGCACTCACGACGAGCGGGGTGCCGGAGGTGAGCGTGCCGTCGAGCTCGACGTGTCCCTGGATCTGGGGTGAGAAGTAGCCGTTGACGTCGATCGCGAGGTGCGACGGGCCCTGCACGTTCTTGACCGTGACCTTGCCGGCGGTGCCGATCTGCAGGTTCGAGCCGGTCGTCACGTTGACGCCCTTGGCGTAGTAGAGGGTGCCCTGGCCGACGGGGGTGCCGGTGGGATAGGCGATGAACGCACCGTTGGCGTCCGAGGCCGTCGAGGTGACGCGTGCGCTGACGGCCGTGGCGTAGGCCGGGATGCCGCAGCCGCCCGAGGTGCCGCCCTGGGTGGTGAAGCCCGTCGTGCCCGTGACCTGGAAGTCGCGCGTCGCGCCGTTGGGGATCTTCCCGCCTGCCGTGGCCGTGGCGACGACCCGGCAGTTCTTGAGCGGCACGTAGACGGCCATGGGGTTCGGCTCGATCGTGGCCGCCAGCGCGGTCTGCTCCGCGACGACCTGGTTGGCCGACGGGTTCGGCGGGGGAGTCGGGGCGTTGGGCCCCGCGTTGGCGATGCCGATGCCGGCGGCGACGGTGCCGAGAGTGGTCGCCGCGACGACGGCGAGAGTGCTGATGAAGCGCATGGGTGCCTCCGTGGAGTGGTGGAGACCCGGCAGGACGGCGAACGGCTCGCCGTCCTTCCCCCGGGACCTGGTGTCCATCGCCGTCTCCGGGTGCGGCCGGCACGCTCGGCTGAGGGGGAGGGCGTCACCAGGTCCGGAGGCACGATCGATGTGACCTTCGGTGCCGGGCCGGGTCCCGGTGATACACGCCCTCGCTACGACGCCGCCGGCTCGGCGTCTCGTGAGGGTCCTCGCGACGCGAGGGCGAGGAGGGCTCCCGCGCCGGCCACGACGCCACAGAGCGGCCACAGCAGACCCGGCGCGGCGGCATACACCATCCCGCCCAGCGGGGCGGAGAGCATCGTCCCGCTCGTGGCGGCGCCGGTGTAGAGGCCCTGGTACTGGCCGACGAGGTGGGCGGGCGCCGCGTCCAGGACGTGCGCGGTGGCCGTCGTCTTGTAGAGGATCTCGCCGGCGGTGAGCACCACCATGGCGACGACGGCTGAGGCCGCGACGCCCATCCACGTCAGCCCGAAGATGACGAAACCGACTGCCACGAGGGCGTATCCGGTCGCGATGATGGGGATGGCCGGTCGGTCCCGGAGCCAGAGGGCGACGGGGATCTCGAGGGCGAGGATGAGGCCGGAGCCGATCGCCACGAGGAGGGTGTAGAGCGCGAGTGGCTGCCCGTGGTCGCGCAGGTGCAGGGGGAGGGTCGAGTAGAGCTGACGGTAGACGAGGTCGACGAGCACGACACCGGGCAGGAGCAGCAGGAGGGACCGGTCCGCCCGGAGGGATCGCCAGAGCCCGGCCGGGGCATCGGTCTCAGGGCCGGTGGGCGCCTCCTCGGGCAGGAAGCGCGACGTGACGTGGCGCAGCACGAGGGTGAGGACGCCGTCGACGACGAAGAGCGTGTCGTAGCCGCGCGTGGCGAGCAGGGCGCCGACGGGAGGCCCGATGACGAAGCCCGCGTTGGAGGCGGCGCGACTCACGGCGACCGCCGACCGGCGTGACCCGACCGGCACGGCGAGTGCCGCGAGCGCACCCTGCCCGAGCGACGCGACGGCGCCCAGGTAGCCCGTCACCGGCATCGTCACGGCGAGCAGCCACGCCGGCTGCCACGGGATGAGGATCGTGAGGACCCCGACGAGGCTGGCGGTCAGGAGCAGGACCCGACGGTGGCCGTAGCGGTCGCCGAACCGGCCGCCCGTGACGTTTCCGAGCAGCGCTCCGACACCGTTCGAGCCGGCGATGATGCCCGCGGGCACGACACCCAGCCCCCGCGGTCCGGTGAGGTAGAGCACGAGGAAGAGCATGAGGAAGGCGCTGGCCGAGCTGACGAAGCGCCCTGCGGCCAGCACCCAGACGACGCTCGGGAGGTCTCGGAGGTCGCGCACCCGGACATCAGACCACAGTGAGTCTCTTTTGGGAACTAAGTTAGGATGAGGACGTGACGAGGCGACATGCGAGCGCCGTCGACCCGTGCGGCATCGCCCACGCGGTCGGCGTCCTCGGCGACCCGTGGAGCCTGCTCGTCCTGCGTGACGTCGCCGGCGGATGCACTCGTTTCGACCAGCTCGTCACCGAGACGGGGATCTCGCGCAAGGTCCTCGCGCAGCGTCTCGACGCCCTCGTCTCCGACGGCGTCCTCGAGCGCCGCGCCTACTCCGACCGTCCGCCCCGGCACGAGTACGTCCTCAGCGCCCTCGGCCGCGGTGCGCTCCCCGTCCTCGCTGCCCTGCAGGACTTCGGCGACACGTGGCTGCTCGGCGACGGGCGCCCGGACGCGGGTGCCGCCGCGGACTCCAACGAGGCCACCCGGGTGAGCAGCCTCGTCGGACAGGCGATCCCGCGACTGCACACCCTGGATCCCGTCACCGACGAGCCGTTCACGGTGGTCTACTGCTACCCCGGCAACGCGTTCCCCGGGGCCGACGAGATCCCGGGTGGCATCGGCTGCACGCTCGAGTCGTGCACGTACCGCGACCGTCTCGGCGAGTTCGCGGACCTCGGGGCCTCGGTCGTCGGGGTCTCGACCCAGCGACCGAGGGAGCAGACCGAGTTCGCCGCGGCGAACGGCATTCGCTTTCCGCTGCTGTCGGACGCCGACCTCGAGCTGACGACCGCGCTGCGCCTCCCGACCTTCCGCGCGGGCGGCACGACCCGCCTCAAGCGGCAGACGCTCGTCGTCGACCGCGACCGCGTCGTGCGCGCCACCCTCTTCCCGATCCCGGACGTCACGGGTTCGGTCGAGGACGCACTGAGCCTCGTGCGTGGGCTCGGACGCGGCTGAGGCGCCCGGCGTCAGCCGATGACGACGAGCAGGTCGCCACCCTCGACCTGCTGGTGCGCGCCGATGGCGACCCGCGAGACGGTGCCACCGGTGGGGCTCGTGATGTTGGCCTCCATCTTCATGGCCTCGATCGTCGCGACGACGCCGCCGGCCTCGACGGTGTCGCCCTCGGACACCGCGAGGGTGACGACGCCGGCGAAGGGCGCTGCGACCTGGCCCGCGACCCCCACGTCGGCCTTCTCGGCGGACTTGACGTCGGCCTCGACGGAGCGGTCGCGGACGGTGATCGGTCGGAACTGCCCGTTGAGGGTGCACATGACGGTGCGCATGCCCTTGGAGTCGGCCTCGCCGATCGACTGGACCCCGAGGATGAGGCGCTTGCCCGGCTCGATCTCGACCTCGTACTCCTCACCCGCCTCGAGGCCGTGGAGGAACTCGACGGTGCCGAGCACCGAGAGGTCGCCGTAGGACTCGCGGGAGGTCTCGAACTCCTTCGTCGGTCCGGGGAAGAGCAGCTCGTTGAGCGTGCGTCGCGGGGCGTCGACGAGCGCCTGCTCCTGCTCCGGCGTCAGCTCGGTGAGCCGCGGCTTGGACTGGCGGCCGGCGAGCGCCTTGGTGCGGAAGGGCTCCGGCCACCCCCCGGGCGGGTCGCCGAGCTCGCCGTTGAGGAAGCCGATGACGGAGTCGGGGATGTCGTAGCGCTGCGGGTCGTCCTCGAAGTCCTTCGGGTCTGCGCCGGCGCCGACGAGCGCGAGCGCGAGGTCGCCGACGACCTTGGAGCTCGGCGTCACCTTGACGACGTTGCCGAGGATCCGGTTCGCCGCGGCATACATGTCCTCGATCGCCTCGAAGCGGTCGCCGAGACCGAGGGCGATCGCCTGCTGCCGGAGGTTGCTCAGCTGGCCGCCGGGGATCTCGTGGAAGTAGACGCGGCCGGTGGGGGAGTCGAGACCCGACTCGAAGGGCCGGTAGAGATGACGCACGGCCTCCCAGTAGGGCTCGAGCGCGAAGACGTTCTCGATGTCGAGCCCCGTCGGACGGTCGGTGTCGTCGGTCGCCGCGACGAGGGCCGAGAGCGAGGGCTGGCTCGTCGTGCCGGCCATCGTCGCCGTGGCGGCGTCGACGGCGTCGACCCCGGCGTCGATGGCGGCGAGGAGCGTGCCGATCTGGCCCCCCGCGGTGTCGTGCGTGTGCAGGTGCACCGGCAGGTCGAAGCGCTCGCGCAGCGCCCGGACCAGCCGGGCGGCAGCCGGCGCGCGGAGGAGGCCGGCCATGTCCTTGATGGCGAGCACGTGGGCGCCGGTGTCGACGATCTGCTCGGCGAGGTGGAGGTAGTAGTCGAGCGTGTAGAGCTTCTCGCCGGGGCTCATCAGGTTGCCCGTGTAGCAGAGCGCCACCTCGGCGACCGCGGTGTTCGTCTCGAGCACGGCCTCGACCGCGGGGCGCATCTGGGACACGTCGTTGAGCGAGTCGAAGATGCGGAAGATGTCGAGGCCCGTCGACGCAGCCTCGCGCACGAAGGCGTCGGTCACGGCCGTGGGGTAGGGGGTGTAGCCGACCGTGTTGCGCCCGCGCAGCAGCATCTGCAGAGGGATGTTCGGCATCGCCTCACGCAGGGCGGCGAGTCGTTCCCACGGGTCCTCGGCGAGGAAGCGCAGCGCGACGTCGTAGGTCGCGCCGCCCCAGGCCTCCATCGAGAGCAGCTGCGGCGTCAGGTGCGAGACGTGCGCGGCGACGTGGAGCAGGTCGCGGGTGCGCATGCGGGTCGCGAGGAGAGACTGGTGTGCGTCGCGGAAGGTCGTGTCGGTGACGGCGACGTCGTTCGCCTCGCGCAGCGCTCGCGCGAAGGCCGCCGGCCCGTCGGCGACGAGCCGGTCCCGGGCCCCGCGCGGCAGCGGTGCGTCCGGGAGCCGGGGGAGCTTGGTGCGCGGGCGGACCCGCGTCGTGACCGGGCCGTTGGGCTGGTTGACCGTGACGTCGGCGAGGTAGGTGAGCAGCTTCGTCGCCCGGTCGGCGCTGACGCGGGCCGAGAGCAGCTCGGGGCGCTCGTCGATGAACGACGTCGTGGCCAGGCCCTCCTGGAAGACCGGGTCGCCGAGGACCGCCTCGAGGAAGGGGATGTTGGTCGAGACGCCGCGGATGCGGAACTCCGCCAGTGCGCGCTGGGCCCGGCGCACGGCGATCGGGAAGGTCATCCCCCGGCACGTGAGCTTGACGAGCATCGAGTCGAAGTGGGCGCTGATCTCGGCACCGACGAAGACGGTCCCACCGTCGAGGCGCACGCCGCTGCCGCCGGCCGAGCGGTAGACGGTGATGGTGCCGGCGTCCGGACGGAAGCCGTTAGCCGGGTCCTCCGTCGTGATCCGGCACTGCATGGCGAAGCCCTTGGTGCGGATGTCGTCCTGACGCAGGCCCATCGACGCGAAGGTGTCGCCCGACGCGATCTGCATCTGCATGACGACGAGGTCGATGTCGGTGACCTCCTCGGTCACCGTGTGCTCGACCTGGATGCGGGGGTTCATCTCGATGAAGACGTAGCGCCCGTCCTCACCGAGGAGGAACTCGACCGTCCCGGCGTTGACGTAGCCGATCGAGCGCGCGAACTCGACGGCGTCGGCGCACATGCTCTCGCGCGTCGCCGCGTCGAGGTTGGGCGCCGGCGCGATCTCGACGACCTTCTGGTGGCGGCGCTGGAGCGAGCAGTCACGCTCGTAGAGGTGGACGACCTCGCCCGTGCTGTCGGCGAGCACCTGGACCTCGATGTGGCGCGGGTTGACCACCGCCTCCTCGAGGTAGAGCGTCGGGTCGCCGAACGCCGACTCGGCCTCGCGCTGGGCGGCCTCGAGCGCGTCGCGCAGGCCCTCTCGGGCCTCGACGCGGCGCATGCCCCGACCGCCGCCACCGCTGACCGCCTTGACGAAGACGGGAAAGCCGATCTCCTCGGCCGCGGCCTCGAGGGCGTCGAGGTCGGTGCCGGGCTCGGAGCCGCGCAGCGTCGGCAGGCCGGCCTCGCGGGCGGCGGCGATGGCGCGGGCCTTGTTGCCCGTGAGGTGCAGCACGGAGGCCGGGGGGCCGATGAAGGTGATGCCGGCGGCGTCGCACGCCTCGGCGAGAAGGGGGTTCTCCGACAGGAAGCCGTAGCCGGGATAGATCGCGTCGGCGCCGGCCTCGACGGCCTGGGCGACGATGGCCTCGTGGTCGAGGTAGGCGCGGACCGGGTGTCCCTCGTCGCCGATCTGGTAGGCCTCGTCGGCCTTGAGCCGGTGCTCGCTCTTGCGGTCCTCGTAGGGGAAGACGGCGACCGTGCGGGCGCCGAGCTCGGTGGCGGCCCGGAAGGCTCTGACGGCGATCTCGCCTCGGTTGGCGACGAGAACCTTGCGGAACATCGGACCTCCAGGGTGCCGGGGGCGACGGGTGTGGTCCGCGTCGACCACGGTCGGCAGCCTAGTGGCGGGCCCGTCGCTCCCGAGAGGGGTGTTCCCATCCGAGACGGGAATGGCTTGGACCGCCCGAGCGTTCCTCCTGCATACTGTGGACTCCACCTCGGTGGGACGCAGAGCAGCTTGACAAGTGAACAGCGTGACGTGGACACCCCTCATGGGGGTGATCGGTTTCGACGGTGGTCGACATGCCAGGGGAAGCGGGTCGAGGATGCAGGGTTATCTCGTAAACGCTCCTTGCAAAACCATAGGTGCCAATTCCAAGCGCACCGACTTCGCCCTCGCCGCCTGAGCGAGCCTCGAAGTCTGTCAGCCTGAGCTAGTTTCCGACTCAGTGTCTGGCATCAGCTAGGAAACTTGCTGCGCAGTCATGTTGGGGGGCTGCGCGGGACTCTTACTCAACTGGGCCTGTCAGGGGACGTGTGCGTGCGAGCCCTGGGGCCGAGAAAAGCCATAGCGCACTGCACCCGGAGAAGCCCTGGTTTCTCGTCATCGGACGCGGGTTCAATTCCCGCCACCTCCACCACTCACGTGGTGGCCACGTCACGCTGTCGCTGACAAGCGCGAGGAGGGCGTCCCGTTCGCGGGACGCCCTCCTCGTCTGTGCCGTATGCCGTGTGGCCGGCCTCGTCAGGCCTGCTCGGTCTGGCCGCTCGGAGCGGCGCCGGCCGCCTCGGCCGCCATCTGCTCCTTGATCGGGGCCATGTCAAGGTTCTTGACCTGCTCGATGACGTCCTGGAGCGCGGACTGCGGCAGCGCACCGGGCTGGGCGAAGACGAGCACGCCTTCCTTGAAGGCCATCAGGGTCGGGATGGAGGTGATGTTCGCCGCCGACGCGAGGGACTGCTCGGCCTCGGTGTCGACCTTGCCGAACACGATGCCCTCGTTGTCACCGCTCTGCGAGGCGGCGTCGTAGACCGGGGCGAACTGTCGACACGGGCCGCACCAGGACGCCCAGAAGTCGACCAGGACGATGTCGTTGTCGAGAACGGTCTTCTCGAAGGACTGCGCGGTCAGGTCAGTGGTAGCCATGTCTCTCCCAACGATCGGCGTGTGACGGGTATTCCGCCCTCAGCGCAGTGCCCAGGTGACAGTGACGGAGGCCCCGAGGTCGAGGTCACCCCCCTCGACGGGCATGCCGCCGGCGTCCATCGACGCCGCCATGAGCTTCATCTCGCGGCGCTGGACCGGGATGGCGCCCGCCTCGGCCACCCCGAGGACGGCGCCGAGCTCGGCGCCGGAGAGGGCGGCATACTGCTGCGCCTTGTCGCGGGCGTCGGCGAAGGCGGCGTCCCTGGCGCGCCGCAGCCCCTCGCTGCGGTCGGACACGTCGAGGCGCACCTGGTCGACGAGCAGGGCGTTGCCCACGGCGGCCGCGGCGGCCTCGAGGATCTCGCCGACCGACTCGAGCCGGCGCACCGTGACGGCGAGCCGCTGCTGGGCCGTGAAGCCGACGGGGACTCCGGTGTTGTCCCAGCGCTGGTTGACACCGGCGTCGAGGGTGCGGATGTCGGCGTCGGCGACGTCGTGGTCGCGAACGACGGCCCCGACCGTGGTGAGGCCCTCTGCCGCCCCGGCGAGGGCTGCCGCGACGTCGTCGGCGTCGTGCCCGAGCCGCAGGTCGAGCCGCACGACGTCCGGGGAGACGGCGGCCCGGCCGACGCCGTTGACGGTGACCGTGCGCTTGCCCATGGGGTTCCTCTCGTCGCGGCCCTCGCCGAGGGGTCGGGGCCCTCGTCGCAACCTACCTAGACTGCCGTGCCATGACGAGCCTCCCGCGACGGTCAGCCCCCACCTCGCGTCTCGTGGTCGGCCTGGCGGTCGCGGCCGTCGTGACGCAACTGCTCGTCCTGTACTGGCCCGTCGTCACCATCGAGGGCCCGGTCAGCTGGACCGACAAGGTCGTCCACCTCCTCGTCTTCGCCGTGCCGACGTATGCCGTGGGGCGGGCCCTGCGGTCCGTCCGGACCGCGGTCGTCGTCTTCGCGATCCATGCGCCGGTGAGCGAGCTCGTGCAGCACTACCTGCTCCCCGGGCGCTCCGGCGACGTGTGGGACGCGGTGCTCGACCTCGTCGGCGTGGCCCTCGGGGCGGCCGTGCTCGTGGTCGGGCCTCGGCTGCGTCGCTGGTAGACTTGGCGGCATCCGACTCCGAGGTCTCCTCGGATCACGACGGAAGAGATGGCGCCGGGGATGCCCGGCGGGCAGGCTCGTCCGACGAGGTGACACCCCTACCGGAAGACCGCGCAGACGGCGCGGCCCGGCACCGACGCGGAGCGGATCCGAACACCGGACGGCACAGATGCCGGGGACCGGGACACATGGGGCGCAGAGATTCCTGCGCCTGAGGCTCGTCTGCATGGTCGTGGTGTGACTCACGGCTCGAGGCGAAGTCTGCATCGAGTCAAGAGAGTTGAATACGCAATGCCCAAGCACACCTCCTCCGGCGCGCCCAAGAAGGCCCGCTGGTCCACCGAGAAGAAGGCCGCCGCGACCAAGAAGCCGCATCGCGGACAGGGCGGACAGAAGTCCTCCGGTTCCTTCTCCGGCCCCAAGACCTCCCGCCCGGCATCGTCGGGCTCCTCGCACGTCGGTGGCCGCGAGTGGCGCGCCCCGCGTGACGAGCACCGTTCCTCCGACCGCCGCGACGACCGTGGTGGCGACCGTGGTGGCTTCCAGCGCCGTGACGACCGCGGTGACCGCGGCTTCCAGCGTCGTGACGACCGCCCGAGCTTCGAGCGCCGCGACGACCGCGGTGGCGACCGTGGTGGCTTCCAGCGTCGTGACGACCGCCCGAGCTTCGAGCGCCGCGACGACCGCGGTGGCGACCGTG
Source organism: Terracoccus sp. 273MFTsu3.1 (assembly GCF_000383675.1). Taxonomy (GTDB): domain Bacteria; phylum Actinomycetota; class Actinomycetes; order Actinomycetales; family Dermatophilaceae; genus Terrabacter. The sequence goes on from NZ_KB911824.1 coordinate 65,509, forward strand.
GTGGCTTCCAGCGTCGTGACGACCGCCCGAGCTTCGAGCGCCGCGACGACCGCGGTGGCGACCGTGGTGGCTTCCAGCGTCGTGACGACCGCCCGTCCTTCGAGCGCCGCGACGACCGCGGTGGCGACCGTGGTGGCTTCCAGCGTCGTGACGATCGCCCGTCCTTCGAGCGCCGCGACGACCGCGGTGGCTTCCAGCGTCGTGACGACCGTGGTGGCGACCGTCCTGCCTACCAGCGTCGTGAGGACCGTCCGTCCTTCGAGCGTCGCGACGACCGTGGTGACCGTGGCTTCCAGCGCCGTGAGGACCGTCCGTCGTTCGAGCGTCGTGACGACCGTGGTGACCGAGGTTTCCAGCGTCGTGACGACCGTGGTGACCGTGGCTTCCAGCGCCGCGAGGAGCGCCCCCGCTTCGAGCGTCGCGACGACCGTGGCGCGGACCGCTTCGCCGACCGTGCTCCCGTGAGCTTCGACGACGCCGAGGCCGAGCGCATGGACGCCGACACCTGGACGAAGTCGACCCGTGCCGACGTGTCCGAGGGACCCGTCGACGTCGCCGCCGACAACGGCTTCGCCGCCCTCGGCCTGCCCGAGCGGCTCGTCGAGCGCCTCGCCCGCGAGGGCATCACCTCGCCGTTCCCGATCCAGACCGCGACGATCCCCGACGCGCTGCTCGGCAAGGACGTCCTCGGCCGCGGCCAGACCGGCTCGGGCAAGACCCTTGCCTTCGGCCTGCCGCTCATCGCCCGGCTCCTCGAGGCCGACCTCAAGCGTCGCCCGCGCAAGCCGCACGCCCTCATCCTGACGCCGACGCGCGAGCTCGCGATGCAGATCTCCGACGCGCTCGAGCCGCTCGTGCACGTCGCCGGCCTGCGCCACAAGCTCGTGGCCGGTGGCCTCAGCTACACGACGCAGATCAACGCCCTCAACAAGGGCGTCGACATCCTCATCGCGACGCCGGGCCGCCTCAACGACCTGCTCGAGCGCGGCGCGGTCGAGATGGATGACATCGCGATCACCGTGCTCGACGAGGCCGACCACATGGCCGAGATGGGCTTCATGGCCGAGATCACGACGAGCCTCGACAAGATCCCGTCCGACGGCCAGCGCCTCCTCTTCTCGGCGACGCTCGACCGTGGCATCGACGCGCTCGTCGAGAAGTACCTCACCGACCCGGTGACGCACTCCACGAACGACGCGACCGCGTCGGTCGAGGGCATGGACCACCACGTCCTGCTCATCGACCCGCAGCACAAGAAGGTCATCACGGCCGAGGTCGCCAACCGCGAGGGCCGCACCGTCGTGTTCTGCCGCACCAAGCTCGGCGCCGACCGCATCGCGCTCCAGCTGCGCGAGCAGGGCGTCATGGCGGCCGCGCTCCACGGTGGCCTCAACCAGGGCCAGCGCAACCGCGTGCTCGGCGCGTTCCGTGACGGCACCCTCCCGGTGCTCGTGGCGACCGACGTGGCAGCCCGCGGCATCCACGTCGACGACGTCTCCGTCGTCCTGCAGGTCGACCCGCCGGCCGACCACAAGGACTACCTCCACCGATCGGGCCGCACGGCTCGCGCCGGTGACAAGGGCACCGTGGTGACCCTGGCCTTGCCGCACCAGCGTCGGACGATGGAGCGCCAGCTCAAGGATGCCGGCCTCGAGATCTCGCCCGTGCGGGCCACGCCCGGCGACGCGATCATCGCGGCGACCGGTGCGACGACCCCGAGTGGTGTCGCGATCGCCGAGGACGAGTTCCAGCGCCTCATCGCCGGTCCCAAGCAGCACCGTCGTGCGCCTGCCGGTCCGCGTGGTCCGCGCCAGGGCCAGCGCAGCGGCTCGCGTCCGCAGCACGGTGGCGGTCGTTCCGACGACCGCCGAGGCCGTCGCAACGACCGCGGCGACGGTCTCGTGTCCCGCTGGGGCGACGACGACCGCCGTGGTCAGCGGGGCGCGCGCTTCTGAGCAGTCGCCGGTGTGGAAGGCTGGGCCCGTGAGCTCGACGTTCCACACCGGCCGCCTCCTCGTGGCGACGCCGTCCGTCGGGGGTGACGTGTTCCATCGGTCCGTCATCCTCATGCTCCACCACGACGACGGTGGCGCCCAGGGCGTCGTGCTCAACAAGCCCCTGTCGGCCGAGGTGGACTCGGTCCTGCCGGGCTGGCAGCGCGTCGTGACCGCCCCGCACGTCCTCTTCCAGGGCGGGCCGGTGTCGACGTCGTCGGCGCTGGGGCTCGTCACGGTGCCGGGCGACGAGCCGGAGCCGCTCGGGGTCAAGCGCCTCTTCGGCTCGATCGGACTCGTCGACCTCGACGTGCCCACCCCGGTCGTCGCGGCGGAGCTGGCGGGGCTGCGGATCTTCGCCGGCTACTCCGGGTGGGAGTCCGGCCAGCTCGAGAACGAGGTGCTGCGCGGCGACTGGTACGTCGTCGACGCGGAGGTGCGCGACGCCTTCACGCCGCGGCCCGAAGGGCTGTGGCGCGAGGTGCTCCGACGCCAGCGCGACAGCCTCGCCTACGTCGCGAACTTCCCCGACGACCCGTCGATGAACTGACGTGGGCGTCACGGGGCCCGTGCGGCCCGACACCGAGGAGCATCCCGGGATGTCGAGGTCGTCCAGGCGAGTTGCCTTCGTCGACAGCGGTCTCGGGCTCCTCGGGTATGCCGACGCCCTCCACGCGCTGCGACCCGACCTCGGGCTCGTGCTGTCGCTCGACCCGGACAACATGCCGTACGGCCCGCGCACGCCCGCGGAGGTCCAGCGACTCATCCTCTCCTCGGCGCGCGCCACCCTGCCCCACGAGCCGGCCGCGATCGTCGTCGCCTGCAACACCGCCTCGGTGCACGGGCTCGGTGCCCTCCGCGCCGAGCTCGAGCCGGCCGTCCCCGTCATCGGCACGGTGCCGGCCATCCGCCCGGCGGCCGCCGGGGGCGGGCCGGTCGCCGTGTGGGCGACGGCTGCCACGACGTCGAGCGACTACCTCAGAGGCCTCGTCGACGCCTTCGCCGCCGACGTCGAGACGTATGCCGTCGCGGCGCTGGGGCTCGCCGAGGCCATCGAGTCCGGTGACCTTGACGCGGTGGACGCCTGCATCGCGTATGCCGCGTCGCAGACCCCCGCGGGCGTGCGCTCGCTCGTCCTCGGGTGCACCCACTACGGTCTCGTCGTCGACCGGATCGTCGCGGCCCTCGGTGACGGGGTCACGATCCACGACTCTCCCGTGGCGGTGGCCCGACAGACCTTGCGGCGCCTCGGTCTCGAGCCTGCGCCGGACGCCCCGGAGGCCGGTGTCGAGGCGGTGCTGCTCAGCGGCCGACCCGGTGCGCTCCCGGCCTCGTGGGCGGCCTACCCCGCGGGGGAGCGGCTCCTTCGGGGTGCGGCAGGGCGGCATACACTCTCGTCATGAGCACGATGCCTCCCGACCCGTTCGAGCCCGAGCCGCTGCGGCGCACGAGCACGGCCACGATCGAGCGTGAGGAGGTCCGCGAGGAGCTCCAGGAGCCGGGTGACCACGAGCGCTTCTCGCACTACGTGCGCAAGGAGAAGATCCTCGAGAGCGCACTGTCGGGCGAGCCCGTCGTGGCCCTCTGCGGCAAGATCTGGGTCCCGGGGCGCGACCCCCAGAAGTTCCCGGTCTGCCCGGTCTGCAAGGAGATCTACGAAGGTCTTCGCGACCCCCAGGACGGCGGCGACGGCGACCAGGGCGGCGGCGGAGAGTCCTGAGCGACGCGTCCGCGAGCGCCTGACCGCCCCCGTCCGACCGAGGGTCTTTCCTTAAGGGTTCTTTACTCGCCCCGGCTCCGCCACTGACTGTCGCGTACCTACAGTCGCTGGGATCGTCGCCCGATCGGGCGTCGGGTCGGACGAGAAAGGTCTCCCCATGAAGCTTCGCTCCCTGATGCTCGCGGCACCGCTCGCACTCGCCGCAGCGTCCCTCGGCGCACCCGCGCAGGCCGCGCCCGTGATGGAGGGCCACGGCAGCGCCGCGTGCCTCGACCCGGCGGCCGTGGGCGCGGTCGGGGCCCGCGGCACCCATGGCACCGCCAAGGACCCGCACGAGCTGACCGACGCGCAGGTGCGTGCCAACGAGGCCGCCCTGACGAAGGCGCTCGCGGCGAAGGGACTGACCCGCGACTCGTCGGGCAAGGTCGTCACGGCGGGACAGAAGGGCAAGCCGGGCACCGGCGGCACGTTCGCCGCCACGACGGTCAAGGTCTACTGGCACACCATCACGAACGGCACGCAGGGCGCGGTCAGCAGCAGCACGATCAACAGCCAGCTGAGCGTCCTCAACAACGCCTACTCCGGGACGGGACTCCGCTTCAGCCTCGCCGGCTCCGACTCGACGAGCAACTCGTCGTGGTACACCGTGACGCCCGGCTCGGCGGCGGAGAAGAGCATGAAGACGACGCTCCGCAAGGGCACCATGGCCGACCTCAACCTCTACTCGGCCAACATCGGCCAGGGGCTGCTCGGCTGGGCGACCTTCCCCAAGGGCACCTACGACGCCATGGACGGCGTCGTCATCCTCACGGCGTCCGTGCCCGGTGGCAGCGCGACGAACTACAACCAGGGCGACACGGCCACCCACGAGGTCGGTCACTGGGTCGGGCTCTACCACACCTTCCAGGGCGGCTGTAACGGCAACGGCGACTACGTCGACGACACGCCCGCCGAGGCCAGCGCCGCCTACCAGTGCCCGACCGGCCGCGACACGTGCACGAGCCCCGGCCTCGACCCGATCAAGAACTTCATGGACTACACGTACGACTCCTGCATGAACACCTTCACGGCCGGCCAGGTCTCGCGCATGCAGGCCCAGTGGACGGCCTACCGCGCCGGTCGGTGACCACCAGCGCGCCTGCTGCTCGGCTCCGCGAAACCGACTGAGCGGCATACCATCCAGGCCGAGGCCCCGCCCGCAAGGCGGGGCCTCGGCATGTCGTCCTCGCGGATTCGTTACGGTGGCCTCTCTATGAGTTCAGGGGCCGCCTTCCACCTCCCACCCGCCTTCCCAGAGCGGGCTGCGTGGGGTACCGCCAGCAAGCTGCGCGCGTGGCAGCAGGAGGCCCTCGACCTCTACCTCGGCAAGTCGCCGCGTGACTTCCTCGCGGTCGCGACGCCGGGCGCCGGCAAGACGACGTACGCCCTACGCGTGGCCACCGAGCTGCTGAGCGCGGGCATCGTCTCCCGCGTCACGGTCGTCGCCCCGACGGAGCACCTCAAGACCCAGTGGGCCGACGCCGCCGCCCGCGTCGGCATCAGTCTCGACCCGAAGTTCAGCAACAGCATCGGCCGGCACAGCGACGACTACCACGGTGTCGCCGTCACCTACGCCCAGGTCGCCTCCCGTCCGTCGCTGCACCGCGAGCTGACGACGTCACGATCGACCCTCGTCATCCTCGACGAGGTGCACCACGGTGGCGACGCGAAGAGCTGGGGCGACGGCATCCGCGAGGCCTTCGAGCCCGCGACCCGCCGGCTCTCGCTGACCGGCACGCCCTTCCGCTCCGACACCTCGCCGATCCCGTTCGTCACGTACGAGCTCGACGCCGAGGGCACTCTCGTCAGCTCGAGCGACTACACGTACGGCTACGCCGAGGCGCTGCGCGACGGCGTCGTGCGCCCCGTCCTCTTCATGGCCTACGGCGGCAGCATGCGCTGGCGCACCAAGGCCGGCGACGAGCTCGAGGCACGCCTCGGCGAGCCGATGACGAAGGACTTCGTCGCCCACGCGTGGCGCACGGCGCTCGACCCCAAGGGGGAGTGGATCCCTGCCGTCCTCGCCGCCGCCGACCGGCGCCTCACCGAGGTGCGGCGCCACGTCGAGGACGCCGGCGGCCTCGTCATCGCCTCCAACCAGACCCAGGCGCGGGCGTATGCCGCCATCCTCCGGTCGCTGACCGGCGAGGCCCCGACGGTCGTCCTCTCCGACGACCTCGGCGCGAGCAAGCGCATCGAGGACTTCGGGGCGAGCGACGAGCGCTGGATGGTCGCCGTCCGCATGGTGTCCGAGGGGGTCGACGTGCCGCGGCTCGCGGTCGGGGTCTACGCGACGTCCACCTCGACGCCGCTCTTCTTCGCCCAGGCCGTCGGACGCTTCGTGCGCGCCCGCCGGCGTGGTGAGACCGCGTCGGTCTTCCTGCCCTCGGTGCCCGTGGTCCTCGACCACGCGGCGCGGCTCGAGGAGCAGCGCGACCACGCCCTCGACCGCAAGCCGAACCCCGACGACATCGGCCAGATGTGGGCCGAGGAGCAGAGCCTGCTCGACGAGGCCAACCGCGCTGACAAGGCGAGCGGGGCCCTCGACGAGGGCGCCTTCGAGGCGCTCGAGTCCGACGCCCACTTCGACCACGTGCTCTTCGACAAGCAGCAGTGGGGCATGCACGCCCAGATCGGGTCGGAGGCCGAGGAGGAGTACCTCGGCCTGCCCGGCCTGCTCGAGCCCGACCAGGTGTCGGCGCTGCTCCGCGAGCGGCAGAGCCGTCAGGTCAAGAAGGCGCCCCAGGGCGCCACCGCCCCCATGCCCGTCGCGGCCCACCGTGCCCTCGCCGCACAGCGCAAGGAGCTCAACACGCTCGTCTCGACGTACGCCCGTCAGAAGGGGCTGCCGCACGCCAACGTCCACATGGACCTCCGGCGCGTCTGTGGCGGACCCGACCTCGCGGCCGCCTCGACCGAGCAGGTGACCGAGCGCATCGCCAAGATCCGGCTCTGGCTCGTCGGCCGACGCTGAGGGTTCACGGAACCGACCGGTGCTGTCGGCCTATGGGTGGATGTGTCCGGCTATGGTCGTGCACTGCGCCTCGGGGGCGAGCCGCGCACCGTGAACCGGGACTGCTCCGATCGAGCACCTGACAGCGAAGGACGACATGAGCACCGACCCCACCCCTGACCTCCTCGGATCCTCCACCACCCGTCGCCAGCTGCTGGCCCTCGCCGCCGTCGGCGGCGCGGGCCTCGCGGCCGTGCGTTCGGCCGCGCCCGCCGACGCCGCTGCTGCGGCGGCCGGCCCGGGCACGAACGGCGAGGTCGTCCGGCTGACCGTGCTCGGTACGACCGACCTGCACGGCAACGTCTACAACTGGGACTACTTCAAGAACGCCGAGTACACCGACGCCAAGGCCAACGACATCGGCGTGGCCAAGGCCTCCTCGATCATCAAGGCGATCCGGGCCGAGGTCGGCGCCGAGCGCACCCTGACGATCGACGCCGGCGACACGATCCAGGGCACGCCGCTCGCCTACTACTACGCCAAGATCGACCCCATCACCGGCGGCTCGACGCACCCCATGGCCGCGGCGATGAACCAGGTCGGCTACGACGCCGCCGCGCTCGGCAACCACGAGTACAACTACGGCCTCGACACGTTGCGCGCCTTCGAGAAGCAGCTGAACTTCCCGCTCCTGTCGGCCAACTCCGTCGACTGGAACACCGGTGCCCCCGTCTTCAAGCCGTGGGTCATCAGGACGGTCAAGCTGACCGACACCAAGGCGATCAAGGTCGGCATCCTCGGCCTCGTGACGCCCGGCGTCGCGATCTGGGACAAGGCCAACGTCGAGGGCAAGGTGAGGTTCCCCGGCATCATCGAGCAGGCGAAGGTCATGGTGCCTCGCCTCAAGGCCGCCGGCGCCGACGTCGTCATCGTCGCGTGCCACTCCGGTGACAACGGCAAGTCGTCGTGGGGCGACGCACTGCCCTACGTCGAGAACGCCAGCGCCCTGCTCGCCGAGCAGGTTCCCGGCATCGACGCCATCCTGGTCGGCCACGCGCACCTCGAGATCCCGCAGCGCTACGTCACGAACGCGCAGACGGGCAAGCAGGTCCTGCTCTCCGAGCCCTACTACTGGGGGATGCGCGTGACCCGGATGTCGATCGACGTCCAGAAGGTGCGCGGCCAGTGGGAGGTCGTCCACTCCGAGGCGACGCTCTACAACTCCAACGTCGCCCCCGAGGATCCCGCCGTCACCGGCGCCGTCGCGGCCGCCCACCAGAAGGTCCTCACGTACGTCAACGGCGTCATCGGCACGTGCACACAGGCCATGTCGGCCGCGACGTCGCGCTACGAGGACACCGCCGCGATCGATTTCATCAACTACGTCCAGGCCGACGCCGTGAAGAAGGCGCTCGCCGGCACCCCCGAGGCCGCGCTCCCGGTCCTGTCGATCGCCGCACCCTTCAACAAGCTCGCCGCGATCCCGGCCGGTGACGTGACGATCCGCGATGTGGCCGGGCTCTACATCTACGACAACACGCTCCTCGGCATCGTCCTCACCGGAGCCCAGGTCAAGGCGTACCTCGAGAAGAGCGCGGAGTACTTCAAGCCGTGCACGACGACGGGTCCGGTCGCAGCCGACACGATCACCAACGCCAACGCGACCCCGGACTACAACTACGACGTCATGGGCGGGCTCGACGCCGACCTCACCTACGACATCGACCTGGCCAAGGCGGTCGGCTCGCGCATCGTGAACCTCGCGTATGCCGGCAGCCCCGTGGCGCCGGACGCGCGCTTCGTCGTCGCGATCAACAACTACCGCCAGTCCGGAGGCGGCAACTTCCCGGGCGTCGTGGCCGCCCCGGTCGTCTACAACCGTCAGATCGAGATCCGGCAGCTGCTCATCGACTGGGCGACCGCCAACAAGGTCATCGACCCGGCGGCCTTCTCGAGCCTCGACTGGAGGCTCGTCAGCAACGGGAGCGCGATCACCGTCACGCCCTGACGACGCGGGCCCGGCCGGGATGTCCCGGCCGGGCCTTCCGCGGTTATCCGGTGGAGGCCGGGCCGACGAGCCGGTTGGATGGCCGGATGCGTGCGTTCCAGGATCTCGTGGACGAGGCGACCGACGCCGACGTGACCGGCTGGGGGTTCGGCTGGCTCGACGGCCGGGCCACCGAGGAGCGGCCGGCCTGGGGCTACGCCGGGCTCCTCGCCGCTCGGCTGCCGACGGCCACGGCCGCTCTGGACCTCGACACCGGCGGGGGCGAGATCGTCGCTCAGATGCCGGCCCTGCCGGAGCGGATGGTCGTCACGGAGGGCTGGGCGCCCAACACGGAGCGGGCGCGCGCCCTGCTCGGGGACCGCGGCGTCGAGGTGGTGCCGGTCGCGCCGGGTGACCCGCTGCCGTTCCCGGACGCGACCTTCGACCTCGTGACGAGCCGTCACCCGGTGCGACCGGACTGGGACGAGATCGCCCGGGTGCTCGTCGACGGCGGCACCTACCTCGCCCAGCACGTCGGCCCGGCCTCGGCGTTCGAGCTCATCGAGCAGTTCCTCGGTCCACTCCCGCGCGAGCGGCTCGGTCGCGACCCGGAGGCGGAGGCCCGGGAGGCCCGCGCAGCGGGGCTCGACGTCGTCGACCTGCAGACCGCGCGCTGCCGGATGGAGCTGTACGACGTGGGTGCCGTCGTGTGGCTCCTGCGCAAGTGCGTGTGGTGGGTGCCGGACTTCACCGTGGAGGCCTACCGCGAGACCCTCGAGCGCCTCGACGCCGGGATGCGGGAGGGCCGGCCGTTCGTCGCTCACTCGACGCGCCACCTCATCGAGGCGCGCCGCCGCTGACACGTCCCACCGGGGGCGTCCCGCTGCTTGGGAGTTCAGCGGGACGCCCCGTCCCGGCCGACCGGTTGGTGGGACGTCGGCACGGCAGAGACGTACCCGCCGGGACAGGGGAGCACCGACGGGTACGCAGCTCCATTCTCGCGGATCCGAGGCCGCTGCGTGAACGGTTTCGACGGGATCACGTCATGATCTGGGGGCTCGATCGTCTACCAGTCGACGGGACACGACCCCTGTGCCGTCCGGGGCCTCGGGCCGCCCGTGGAGGAGCGCCCGAGGCCCTGCTCCGTCGCGTCAGGCGCCGACGAGCACCTGGTAGCCCCAGGCCGGCAGGGTGTACTGCTGGCCCTGCGCCAGCTCGAGGGTCTCGCCGCTGAAGGCGTCGCGCCACGCGCCCGCCTGCGGGCCGACGCCGAGCGTCACCGTCCGGTCCTCGTCGCTGAAGTTGAACGCCCCGAAGACCCGGTCGTCGCCCACGGCTCGCACGAAGCTCAGCACCGCGGCCTCGGCCGAGTTGGGCACGCGCACCATGCGCCCGCCCGCAGCGCCGTTCCACAGCGCGGGATGCGCCTTCTTGAGGGCGAAGAGCTGCCGGTAGAGCTCACCCTGCTCGTCCTCGCGCCACTCGATCTCGTCCTTGTCGAAGAAGATGAGCCGCTTGTCGCTGCCGGCCTCCTGCCCGTTGTAGACGAGCGGCATGCCCTCGCTGACGACGGACAGGACGATCGCCGGCAGCAGGGCGTCGCCGAACTGCTCGTACTCGGTGCCTTCCCACGCGTTCTTGTCGTGGTTGCTGACGAAGAGCATCCGGTACGCGTCGCGCTGGTAGAAGCGGTCGTTCCACGCGTAGTAGACCTTGAGGGCCTCGACGTCCGCCTTGCCGTGGGCGATCTTGTGGAGCGTCTCGTTCCAGCTCCAGCCGTACGTCATGTCGAAGGCGCGGACGTGCAGGTCGCGCGACTCCCACTCGGCGAGCATGAAGACCGGCTTGATCTCGTCGAGCTCGCGGCGGACGTTGTCCCAGAAGTCGACGGGCACGAACCCGGCCACGTCGCAACGGAACCCGTCCACGTCGACGTCGCGGACCCAGAACTTCATCGCCTCGGTCATGTAGCGACGCAGCTCAGGGTTGTCGTAGTCGAGGTCGATGATGTCGTCCCAGTCCCACCAGGGCGTGGGGCGCAGGTCGCCCTTCCAGTCCCGGGCGTACCAGTCGGGGTGCTCATCGACGAGCGGGTTGTCCCACGCGGTGTGGTTTGCGACCCAGTCGAGGATGACGCGCAGACCGAGACCGTGCGCCGTGTCGACGAAGTGGCGCAGGTCCTCCAGCGTGCCGAACTCCGGGTTGACGGCGAGGTAGTCCTTGACGGCGTACGGGCTGCCGAGCACGCCCTTGCGGTTCAGCTCCCCGATCGGGTGCACCGGCATGAGCCACACGATGTCGATCCCGAGGTCGCGGATGCGGGGCAGGTGCGCCTCGGCGGCCCGGAACGTGCCCTCGGGTGTGAGGTGGCGCTGGTTGATCTGGTAGATCGTCGCGCTCTGGCTCCACTCCGGGTGGGTCAGCTCGACGTCGGGCCGCGGGGCGTAGGGGTTGGCGGTCACGGGTGGCTCCTGGTCCGGCTCGGTGGGGTGAGTGGTGCGGTGGGTCGTTCGGTGCTGCACGTGGTGCGAGCGTCGCACGTCAGGACGACGTGTCGAGGAGGTGCTCGACGAGCGGGATCGTGCGGTGGTCGAGTCGCGTGGCGAGCGAGATGACGGTCGAGGCCCGCGTCACGTGCGTGTCGTCGACGACGCGGTCGATGACCCGTTGGAGGTCGGCGTTGTCGCGACCGACGATGCGGATGAGCACGTCACCGGAGCCGGTGATCGTATGCGCCTCGAGTACCTCAGGAATGGCGGTGAGGTGGTCGACGACGGGGGAGTGCCCACCGCGCCCCTGCCGGATCTCGAGGGTGCAGAACGCCGTCACGGGGTAGCCGAGCGCGGCGGGGTCGACGTCGGGAGCCATCGAGCGCAGCACCCCGGTGCGCTGCAGCCGGTCGAGCCGGGCCTGCACCGTGCCGCGGGCCACCCCGAGCCTCCGTGAGGCGCCGAGCACGCCGATGCCCGGCTCGGTGAGCAGCAGGAGCAGGATGCGGCAGTCGAGTGCGTCGACGGGTGCGCGCGCCGACGATCCCGCTACTGAGGTCATGGACACAGTGTCCAGCACCACACGGCATACGGGCAACACTTTGTGCACTCTGCTCAGCCGGGAGCGCTGCTCTTGCACACTCGGGTCCACTCGGTCACTCTCGCTCCATGACCGACACGATGCCGTCTCAGGCCACCGACCTCACCGACCAGGAGCGCGAGGCCGACCTCGACCTCGACCAGCTCAAGCAGCTCGTCGGTCTCGTCGAGTACGACGAGAACACCGACGTCTTCCCCGTCACCGGATGGGACGCGATCGTCTTCGTCGCCGGCAACGCCACGCAGAGCGCGCACTACTACCAGAGCGCCTGGGGCATGGAGCTCGTCGCCTACTCGGGCCCCGAGAACGGCAACCGCGACCACAAGGCCTTCGTCCTCAAGAGCGGCTCGATCCGCTTCGTCATCAAGGGCGCCGTCGACCCCGACAGCGCTCTCGCCGACCACCACCGCCGCCACGGCGACGGCGTCGTCGACATCGCCCTCGAGGTGCCCGACGTCGACAAGTGCGTGGCCCAGGCCGTCAAGGCCGGCGCGACGGTCCTCGAGCAGCCCACCGACCACACCGACGAGCACGGCACGGTGCGCACCGCCGCCATCGCGACGTACGGCGAGACCCGACACACCCTCGTCCAGCGCGCCGTGAACGGGCAGACGTACGCCGGCCCGTACCTCCCGGGCTACGTCCCCGCCGCGTCGTCCATCGTCCGTCGCGAGGGCCAGCCCAAGCGGCTGTTCCAGGCCCTGGACCACATCGTCGGCAACGTCGAGCTCGGCCACATGGACGAGTGGGTCTCCTTCTACAACCGCGTCATGGGCTTCGTGAACATGGCCGAGTTCATCGGTGACGACATCGCCACCGACTACTCCGCGCTCATGAGCAAGGTCGTGGCCAACGGCAACCACCGTGTGAAGTTCCCGCTCAACGAGCCGGCCATCGCGAAGAAGAAGAGCCAGATCGACGAGTACCTCGAGTTCTACCGCGGCGCCGGCGCGCAGCACCTTGCCGTCGCGACGAACGACATCCTCGCCTCGGTGGACGCCCTGCGCGCCAACGGTGTCGAGTTCCTCGACACGCCCGACTCCTACTACGAGGACGCCGAGCTGCGCGAGCGCATCGGCAACGTCCGGGTCCCGATCGAGGAGCTGCAGAAGCGCAAGATCCTCGTCGACCGCGACGAGGACGGCTACCTGCTGCAGATCTTCACCAAGCCCCTCGGCGACCGCCCGACGGTCTTCTTCGAGCTCATCGAGCGGCACGGCTCGCTCGGCTTCGGCAAGGGCAACTTCAAGGCGCTCTTCGAGGCCATCGAGCGCGAGCAGGACAAGCGCGGCAACCTCTGAGTCGCACCGGGGAGACCCTCGGCCCCGGTCCGGTCCCTGCCCTCGGGCGGGAACGGGCCGGGGTCGAGGCCCACCCGCCACCAGTCGGGGCGCCGCGGGTCTGGGAACGCCGATGCCGTGGCACAGTTGGGGCATGAGCCAGCAGCCCTCCGGGTGGTACGACGACCCCAGCAACACCGACATGCTCCGCTACTGGGACGGCGTGTCGTGGACCAACCACACCGCCCCGAAGAAGTCGCCGACCATCGCGCAGAGCACCATCGGGCTGCCGCAGCAGAGCCCGCAGGGACAGGTCCCGCCGGACCGCACCGGTGTTCCGGCGCCGACGACGCCGATGCCCCAGGGCAGCGGCTGGCAGACCCAGTCACCCGCGCAGCAGCAGGCGCCGCAGGGCTACTACCAGCAGGCTCCCGCCAACACGCAGTGGATGCACAACATCAAGACCACCGCCGACGGCGTCCCCCTCGCCTCCTGGGGCAAGCGTTTCGCGGCGTGGGTCGTCGACGGGCTCATCCTCGCCGTCGTCGGCGGGATCATCTCGTGGGCCGCGACACCGCGCCTGTCCGAGCTCTTCTCGCAGATGCTGACGGCCGCCCAGGCCGGCGACCAGGCGCGCCTCGTCGAGATCCAGAACGAGCTCACGGGACCCGCTGTGCAGTTCTCGCTCTTCCTGTGGCTCATCACGACGGCCTACTGCCTCGTGTTCTGGACGACGATCGCCCAGACGCCCGGCAAGATGGCGCTCGGCATCAGCGTCCGCCGTGCCGCCGCGCCCGGCCCGCTGCCGCTGGGCACCGCCGTCATGCGTCGGCTCGTCCCGCTGGCGGGCCAGTTCGTCCCCTTCCTGTCCCTGCTCGACGGCCTCTGGCCGCTGTGGGACGACAAGCGCCAGGCCTTGCACGACAAGGTCGCGAGCACCCAGGTCGTCGAGGGCAAGCAGCCGCGCAAGCAGGGCTGACGCCGGGAGGGCTCGGCCGGCGGCATAACTCGCTTGCGCCGCCGTCGGTGGTCGGCGCGAGAATGGAGACTGCGCGGGCAGTCCCGCGCCCACGGCGCCGATGCCGTCGAGCACCCTCGTCCCCCGGAGTCATCGTGTCTGCTCCCAGCGCTACCAGCCAGCCCAGCTATCCCGACAAGATCGACGGGCCGGTCCTCAAGATCGCCGGTGTCGTCGTGCTCGGGGCGATCATGTCGATCCTCGACATCACCGTCGTCAACATCGCCCTGCCGACCTTCCAGACGGTCTTTGCCGAGAGCCCCGATCAGCCCTTGCCCTACTCCACCGTCGCGTGGACGGTGACGGCCTACACCCTCGCGCTCGCCACGGTCATCCCGCTCACCGGCTGGGCCGCCGACCGGTTCGGCACGAAGCGGCTCTACGTCCTCGCCGTGGCGCTCTTCACCGCCGGCTCGGCCCTGTGTGCCACGGCGGGGTCGATCGAGTTCCTCATCGGCTTCCGCGTCCTGCAAGGCCTCGGCGGCGGCATGCTGATGCCGCTCGGCATGACGATCATGACGCGCGCCGCGGGTCCGGCCCGGATGGGTCGGCTGATGGCGATCCTCGGTGTCCCGATGCTGCTCGGACCGATCTTCGGACCCATCCTCGGTGGCTGGCTCATCGAGGTCGCGAGCTGGCACTGGATCTTCCTCATCAACGTGCCGATCGGCGTCGTCGCGGCGGTCTACGCCCTGTGGGCCCTGCCGTCCGATGCCCCTGAGCCCTCCGAGTCCTTCGACGTCGTCGGCATGCTGCTCATGTCTCCCGGCCTGGCGCTCTTCCTCTACGGCATCAGCTCGATCCCCGGCGAGGGCACCTTCATCTCCACCAAGGTGCTGGTCCCGCTCGGCATCGGGCTCGCCATGCTCGTCACCTTCGTCTTCTACAGCTTCCGGCCCCAGCACCCGCTGCTCGACCTGCGGCTCTTCCGCAACCGCCGCCTCAGCGTCGCGACGATCACGATGTTCCTGTTCGCCGCGGCCTTCTTCGGTGGCCTGCTCCTCGTGCCGACCTACCTCCAGCAGGTGCGGGGACTCGACACGCTCCACGCGGCGTTCCTCATGGTGCCCCAGGGCCTGGGCGCGATGGTGACGATGCCGATCGCCGGCGCCCTCTCGGACCGCATCCCGGTGGGCCGCATCGTGCCCTTCGGACTGCTGGCCATCACCGGCGGGATGTTCGCCCTGACCCAGGTGGGGGTCGACACCCCGTACTGGGGCTTCCTCATCCCGGTGCTCTTCGTCATGGGTCTCGGCATGGGCGCCACGATGATGCCGCTCATGACCTCAGCGCTCAAGACGCTCCAGAGCCACCAGGTGGCGCGAGGCTCGACGCTGCTCAACATCACCCAGCAGATCGCGAGCTCGGTCGGTGTCGCCGTCATCTCCGTGGTCTTCACGAACTACCTCAGCGCGTCGGCGCTGGCCGGCCCGGCCATCGCGGCGCTGCACGACCCGACCCTCGTCGACGACGTCGGTGGGCCGGCGGCGGTCCAGCAGGGCCTGGCCGAGGCCGCCGACGCCTTCGGCGCCACGTTCCTCGTCGCCGCGATCCTCGTGGCGTTGACGCTGATCCCGGCGTCCTTCCTGCCCCGCAGGCACGAGAAGTCGCACTTCCTCGACGACCAGACCGAGGGTGCGCCGGTCATCATCCACTGAGGCCGGTGCGCGGGCCCCTCAGCGGGCGGGTCGGACGGTGCCGGTGACCTCGCCGAGGCCGATGCGCGAGCCGTCGGGGCCCGGCGCCCAGGCCGTCATGGTGACCGTGTCGCCGTCCTCGAGGAAGCCGCGGGTCGAGCCGTCCGCGAGCGTCAGCGGCTCGGTGCCGTTCCACGTCAGCTCGAGCAGGCTGCCCCGGGTGTCGCGCGTCGGGCCGCTGATCGTCCCCGAGCCGAAGAGGTCGCCGTCACGCAGGGAGGCGCCGTTGACGGTGAGGTGCGCGAGCATCTGCGATGGCGACCAGTACATCCCGGCGTGCTCGGGCCGCGAGACGACCGTGCCGTTGAGGCTGACCTCGACGTGCACGTCGAGGCCGAAGGCGTCACCGCGCAGATAGGGCAGCACCTCCGGATCCGACTGTCCCGGAAGGGGAACGCGGGCCGCGGCGAGCGCCTCGAGCGGGGTGACCCACGCCGAGACCGACGTGGCGAAGGACTTGCCGAGGAACGGCCCCAGCGGCACGTACTCCCAGGCCTGAATGTCACGGGCGCTCCAGTCGTTGAGGATGACGACGCCGAAGAGGTGGTCGAGCGCCTCGTCGACCGAGACGCGCGACCCGAGGGCGGTCGCGCCGCCGACGACGTAGCCCAGCTCCGCCTCGATGTCGAGACGGACGCTCGGCCCGAAGACGGGGGCGGGGTCGTTCGGGCCCTTGCGCTGGCCCGTCGGGCGGATGACCTCGGTGCCCGAGACGACGACGGTGCCGGCGCGGCCGTGGTAGCCGATGGGCAGGTGCTTCCAGTTGGGTGGGAGCGCGGCGTTGTCCGGGCGGAAGATCTGGCCGACGTTGCTCGCGTGGTCCTCGCTGGCATAGAAGTCGACGTAGTCGGCGACCTCGAGGGGCAGGTGGAGCGTGACCTCCGCGAGGGGGTGCAGGTGCGGCGAGACGCCGTCGCGGTGCACCTCGTCGCGCAGCACCTCGGTCAGCCACTGCCGGGCGACGGTCCACGCCGGGCGTCCGAGGGCGAGGAAGGCGTTGAGGCTGGGGGTCTGCCAGGCCGTCGCGAGGTCGGGGCCGTCGCCGACGAGCCCCGCGTCGCGGCCGATCGCGGCCACGGCGCCTGCATCGAGCACGAGGTCACCGATGCGCACCCCGACGCGCCGCACCGGGTCGGCGGCCGTGCTGAAGACGCCGTAGGGGAGGGTGTCGATGCCGAACAGGTGGTCGGCGGGGACGTCGAGCCAGGTGCTCGGCCGGGTGGTCGTCGTCATGCGTGGGACTCCTCGGTGGTGATCAGCCCGAGTGCCTCGAGCTCGGTGAGCGGGTCGAGCACGCCGCAGCAGCCGTAGGCCGTGAAGCTCTCGCGGATGCGTTCCGCGTCGTCGGTGCCCAGACTGGAGACCGCGGTCACGAGCACCTCGGTGTCGCGGCGGGCGAGCTCGCCGGACAGCTCGCGGGCCTCGGCCCCGGCCAGCGCCTCGTGCGTGGCGAGCAGGACGTTGAGCAGGCCGTGCATCGGCTTGCCCTCCTGCGTGCCGCGGACGACGTGGTGGAGCCCGCCCGTCAGCTTGAAGGGCAGGCCGCGCAGCACGACGGCATCGAGGAAGCCGGCGAGCGTCGCCTCGTCGGGCCAGGGCCACGCGGGGGTGGCGCCGGTGCGGAACTTGGCGGTGACGTCGTGCTCGTGGTCGACGGCGTGGGCGATGTCGTCGAGGCCCGACTCCTGGTCCGAGCCCAGGCCGACCTCGACGACGAGGGGGATGCCCAGGTCGAGGGCGCGGCGCCAGCCGTCGGGCCCCTCGGTCCAGCCGAGCTCGGCGGCGGACACGAGGACCCGGGGGTCGTCGCGCAGCAGGTCGACCGCGTCGAGGAGCGGTTCGAGGAGGGAGCCCGGACGGACGACGAGCGAGATCTCGAGCGGCGCCGCGACGGCCCGGTCGTCCCTCGCGGCGAGGCCGGCGAGCTCGGCCGCCGCGGTGGCCGGCACGAGCAGCGGACCGATGTGGGCGGCATACGGCCCCTCGCGTCGGTCGAGGTGCTCGCGGACGGCGGCGTCGAGGGGAGCCAGTCCCGGCGGGAACACTGCGGCGTCGTCGACGAGGTGGTCGAAGAGGGGCCCGAACGGCGTCCTTGACATGACCGGGAGCGTACTCCACTGTTGCAATAGCGATACATCCGCGTCCGCTCATCGGACGCGCTCGACGGAGAGGCCCTCGCCCATGGCGCACTACCAGTCGGTCGGCAGCATCCCGCCCAAGCGGCACACCCAGCACCGTCGACCCGGCACCGGGACCACGCCGGGCGAGCTCTACTACGAGGAGCTCATGGGCGAGGAGGGCTTCAGCTCGGACAGCTCGCTGCTCTACCACCGCAACATCCCGTCGACGACGGTCGGCGCCGCCGTGTGGGATGTCCCTGACCAGTCGACGACGCCGAACCACCCGCTGACGCCCCGGCACCTCAAGCTCCACGACCTCTTCGACGCCGCCTCCGTCGAGCGCACCGACGTCGTCACCGGTCGCCGCCTCGTCCTCGGCAACGGCGACGTGCGCATCTCGTATGCCGTCGCCGGCGCACCGAGCCCGTGGTACCGCAACGGGATCGGCGACGAGTGCGTCTACGTCGAGCGCGGCCGAGCTCGCGTCGAGACAGTCTTCGGCTCCTTCGACGTCGCCGAGGGCGACTACGTCATCATCCCGAGGGCGACGACGCACCGGTGGCTCCCCGAGGTCTCCGGCGACGAGCCGCTGCGGGCGTACTGCATCGAGGCGAACAGCCACATCGCGCCGCCCAAGCGCTACCTCAGCAAGTACGGCCAGCTCCTCGAGCACGCCCCCTACTGCGAGCGCGACCTGCGCCAGCCCGACGGTCCGCTCCTCGCCGAGGACGTCGGCGCCAACCCCGACGAGCAGACCGAGGTCTACATCAAGCACCGCGGCAACGGGCCGGGTGGCGTCGTCGGCACGATCCACACGCTGCCGTTCCACCCGCTCGACGTCGTCGGCTGGGACGGCTGCCTCTACCCGTACGTCTTCAACGTGCGCGACTTCGAGCCGATCACCGGCCGCATCCACCAGCCGCCGCCCGTGCACCAGGTCTTCGAGGGCTGGAACTTCGTCATCTGCAACTTCGTGCCCCGCAAGGTCGACTACCACCCGCTCGCGATCCCCGTCCCCTACTACCACTCGAACGTCGACAGCGACGAGATCATGTTCTACGTCGACGGCGACTACGAGGCCCGCAAGGGATCGGGCATCGGCAAGGGGTCGATCTCGGTGCACCCGGGAGGCCACCCGCACGGCCCGCAGCCCGGTGCGACCGAGGGCTCGATCGGCGTCGAGAGCTTCGACGAGCTCGCCGTCATGGTCGACACGTTCCGCCCGCTCGAGCTCGGCGAGGGCGGTGTGGCCGTGGACGACGGCCTCTACGCGATGTCGTGGTCCAAGGGGGCGGGGCGGGCGAGGACGTCCGGCGGCGCCCACTCCGAGGGCTGACCGCGTGCCCGGTCCGGCTGCCCCACGAGGTGAGTCCTCCCAGACGCTCGACCGCGGCATCCGCGTGCTCGAGACGCTCGCGGGCACCGAGGGGGCGGCAGGCCTGACGATCACCGAGCTCGCAGCGGACCTCGGCGTCGGACGACCCGTCGTCTACCGCCTCGTGACGACGCTCGAGGACCACCACCTCGTCTCCCGGGCATCCGACGGGCGGGTGCGTCTGGCGTTGGGCATCAGCCGACTCGCCTCTGCCGTGACTCCCGTCGTGCGCAGCGAGGCCCGGCCCGTGCTGCGCGGCCTCGCCGACGCCGTGGGGGCGACGGCGCACCTGACGATCGCCGAGGGCGACGAGGCCCTGGCCCTCGTCGTCGTCGAGCCGTCGTGGACCGACGTCCACGTCGCCTACCGCTCGGGCGCCCGACACCGGCTCGACCAGGGCGCTGCGGGACGCGCGATCCTCGCGGGTCGGGCGGGGAGGAGCGGCGTCGTCGGCACCGACGGGGAGCTGCAGGCCGGCGCGCACGGGCTCGCGGTGTCGCTGTCGACCCGTACCGATCCGCTCCCGGGAGGCGTCGAGGCCTCGGTCGGTGTCGTCTCCCTCGAGCCGCTCGACGTGCGCACCGTGGGCCCGCGGCTCGAGGACGCCGCTCGCGCCCTCCGAGCCGTCCTCCGCTGACCTCTCCCGCGCCCTCGTCGCGCACCACTCGAGTGAGCGCGCAACCCCAGTCGAGTGAGCGCGCAACCCCAGTCGAGTGAGCGCGGGTTCCCTTGTGACCGGGGCGTGTGGGACGAAGCGCTCACTCGAGTGGTACGGGGCGCTCACTCGAGTGGTACGGCGCGCTCACTCGAGTGGTACGGGGCGCTCACTCGAGTGGGATGAGGGAATGGGCTACGGGGGCGTGCGGGGAAGGGTCAGCTGCCCACGTGTGGGGAGCCGAGCAGGCGCACGCCTGCCTCGCGCAGGCCCGCGAGCGCCGCGTCGGTCGTGGCCCGCCACACGCCCGCGGTGAGGTCGAGCAGCACCGTGGTCTCGAAGCCCTCACGCTGCGCGTCGGCCGCGGTGGCCCGCACGCAGTGGTCGGTCGCGATGCCGACGACGTCGACGCGGGAGACGCCGCGTTCGGTGAGCCACGCAGCAAGGGTGCTGTGCTGTTCGTCGTCCGACCGTCCCTCGAATCCGCTGTAGGCAGCGGCATGCTCGCCCTTGCGGAAGACCGCCTCGACGTGACCCAGGGCGCCGGCGAGTCTGGGGTGGAACTCGGCACCCTCGCTGCCGGCGACGCAGTGCACGGGCCACGAGTCGACGAAGTCGGGGGCCGACGAGAAGTGCGGTCCGGGGTCGACGTGCCAGTCGGCGGTCGCGACGACGTGGTCGTAGTCCGCAGCGTGCCGGCTCACGTGCTCGCTCACCTCGCGGGCGACGTCCGCGCCCCCGGTGACGGCGAGGGACCCGCCCTCGCAGAAGTCGTTCTGGACGTCGACGATGATCAGCGCTCGTGCGCCGTCGGCATGCGTGGATCCGGCCATGGCTCAGTCCTTCTCGTAGACGGTGGGGATCACGGGCTCGCCTCGCGACAGCTGGGCCGCCGCCCGGGGCAGCTCCGCGCGCGAGGCCTCATGGCGGGCACGGGCCTCGTGGATGTCCTGGTGGTCGACGACCTCGCCGGCGCGGACGAGGTCGATCATGAGCCGACGGTCGTTGCCGTCGTCGCGCGGCTGCTCACCGATGCCGATGACCTCGGCCTGCGCGATCCCGTCGCGGCCGAGGCGCCGCATGGCCCACTTGCGTCCCCCGATCGACGTCTTGTCCTTGCTCTTCTTCTCGACGCCCCGCATCTGCCCCGACGCGTCCTCTCGCTGGACGAGCTTGTAGACCATGGAAGCCGTGGGCGCTCCGGATCCGGTCACGAGCGCCGTGCCGACGCCGTAGCCGCTGACCGGACCGGCCGCGAGGCCGGCGATGGCGTACTCGTCGAGGTCGGAGGTGACGATGATCCTCGTGTCGGTGTTGCCCGCGGCGTCGAGCTGGGCGCGCACCTCGGTGGCCTGGATGAGCAGGTCGCCCGAGTCGAGCCGAACCGCTCCCAGCTCGGGTCCGGCGATCTCCATGGCGAGGGCGACGGCCGTCCGGACGTCGTAGGTGTCGACGAGGAGGGTGGTGCCCTTGCCGAGCGACTCGACCTGAGCGGTGAAGGCCTCCTTCTCCGAGTCGTAGAGGAGGGTGAAGGCGTGCGCGGCCGTGCCCGTCGTCGGCACGCCGTAGCGACGCCCGGCCTCGAGGTTGCTCGTCGCGTCGAACCCGGCGACGTAGGCCGCCCGAGCGGCCGCGACGGCCGACTCCTCGTGGGTGCGTCGTGAGCCCATCTCGATGCACGGCCTGCCCATGGCGGCGGTCGTCATGCGCGAGGCCGCGGACGCGATCGCCGTGTCGTGGTTGAGGATCGAGAGAACGAGCGTCTCGAGGATGACGCCCTCGGCGAAGGTGGACTCGACGACGAGCACCGGAGACTGCGGGAAGTAGCACTCGCCCTCGGCGTAGCCGCTGACGTGACCGGAGAAGCGGTAGTCGGCGAGCCACTCGACGGTGGCCCGGTCGACGACCTTGCGGTCGGAGAGGAAACGCAGCTCGTCGTCACCGAAGCGGAACTGCTCGAGCGCCTCGAGCACCCGGCCCGTCCCCGCGATGACCCCGTAGCGACGTCCGTCGGGCAGCCGGCGGGCGAACGCCTCGAAGACGCAGCGCCGGTGCGCCTCGCCCGAGGCGAGGGCGGCCTGGAGCATCGTCAGCTCGTAGTGGTCGGTCAGCAGCGCCGTGCTCGCGGCGCGAGGGCTCGTCGGGCTCACGTGCCCACCCTAGGTGTCACCGGCCCCCGGGGACCGTCCGCCTCACGCCCTCGGTGGACCTAGGGTGGCTCTGTGAGCCCAGCCACCCTCTCCCTCGCTCCCGTCGAGCAGGAGGTGACGTCCACCGACGAGGTCGTCGCACCCGACGTGCCGTGGGTGACGATCGTCTGGAACGACCCCGTCAACCTCATGACCTACGTGACGTGGGTCTTCGAGACGTACTTCGGCTACGCCCGTCCCAAGGCGGAGAAGCTGATGATGGACGTCCACGTCAAGGGCCGCGCGGTCGTCTCCAACGGTCCCCGCGAGTCGATGGAGCGCGACGCCGAGGCGTTGCAGGGCTACGGCCTCTGGGCCACGTTCGAGAAGGACAGCTGATGGCCCGCGCCTTCCTGCGCGAGAAGGACCACTACGTCGCGCTCCTCGAGTCCACCGAGCGCACGGTGCTCCTCGGCCTCATGCAGCAGACGCGGCTGCTGCTCTCGCCCGAGATCGAGCCGACCGGTGACGCGTTCGACGACCTCGTGGCGTCCATGGGCCTGTCGCTGAGCGCTGCCGACCAGCAGACCGACTCGGCGTCGCTCGAGGACCGCGACCCGGCTCTCGACCGGCTCCTGCCGACGGCCCATCGCGGTGACCACGAGATCGCGGCCGAGTTCCGTCGCCTCACCGAGGAGGGCCTGCGCCAGCGCAAGAGCGGCAACCTCGACGTCGCGCTCGCGTGCGTCGACGAGGCGGTCGGCAACCGGGTCGTGCTCGACGAGTCGCAGGCGCCGGCCTTCCTCATGGCGCTCACCGACGTGCGCCTGCTCCTCGGGGAACGCATGGGCATGCGCACCGAGGAGGACGCCGAGGCGCTGCACGCCGCGATGGACGACATCGAGGACGACGACCCGCTCGGCTACGCCATGGCGTGGTACGACTTCCTCACCTGGCTGCAGGAGACCCTCACCCACGCGCTCATGGGCACCGACCTGCGTGACGTCGTGGCGGCATACGACGACGACCTCGACGACGACCTCGACGACGACCTCGACGACGACGAAGGTCGGCGCCCGGACAACACGGTGTGACGCACCCGACGCCGCGCCGTCGGGCCGGAGTCGGTGCCGGCACCTAGGCTCGTGACGTGGACGTCACGATCGTCGGGTGCTCGGGATCCTTCGCGGGTCCACGCTCGCCCGCCTCGTCCTACCTCGTCCGCACCGAGCACGAGGGCCGCACGTGGAGCATCGTGCTCGACCTCGGCAACGGCGCCCTCGGCGCCCTGCAGCGCCACATCGAGCCGTATGCCGTCGACGCGGTGCTGCTCAGCCACCTGCACGTCGACCACTGCATCGACATGTGCGGGCTCTACGTCATGATGCGCTACCTCCCCGGCGGACCCGGGCGCGCGACGATGCCGGTCTGGGGTCCCGCGGGCACCGGAGTGCACCTTGCCCGCGCGTACGGCGGTGGCGAGGCCGAGGGTGTCCTGTCCGTCTTCGACTTCCACGACCTGCGCCACCGCGAGCCGGTCACGGTCGGTCCGTTCACGATCACGCCGGTCCACGTCAACCACCCGGTCGAGGCCTACGGCTTCCGGGTCGAGGCCGACGGTCGCGTGCTCGCCTACACCGGCGACACCGACTCGTGCGACCAGCTCGACGAGCTCATGACGGGCGCCGACCTCGTGCTCGCCGACTCGGCCTTCGTCGAGGGTCGCGACACGGTGCCCGACATCCACCTCTCGGGTCGCCGCGCCGCCGAGGCGGCCGTCCGGGCCGGGGGAGTACGCCGCCTCATGCTCACCCACATCCCGGCCTGGAACGACCCCGAGGTGTGTCGGGAGGAGGCCGCCGCGGTGTGGCCGGGATGCGTCGAGCTCGCCGAGCCGGACGCCACCTACCGCCTCTGACGGTCCGGCTGCGGGTGACGGCCCCGGAACCCGGGTATGGACCGTGACGGTGCGTCGCGCGCCCGGCAGTCGCCGGACGTTCGCCGACGACCGGAACGACCGAACCAAGGAGGCACCGTTGCAGCAGCGAACCATCGGATCGAGGAAGGTCAGCGCGATCGGTCTCGGCGGCATGCCGATGTCCATCGAGGGGCGGCCCGACGAGGACCGCTCGGTCCGGACCATCCACGCCGCGCTCGACGCCGGCGTGACCCTCATCGACACGGCCGACGCCTACCACCGTGACGCCGGCGAGGTGGGCCACAACGAGTCCCTCATCGCCAAGGCGCTCTCGTCGTGGTCCGGCAGTGCGGCCGAGGTCCTCGTCGCCACGAAGGGCGGGCACCTGCGCCCCGGGGACGGGTCATGGACCCTGAACGGTCGGCCGGACCACCTCAAGGAGGCCGCCAAGGCCTCGCTCCAGAGGCTCGGCGGCGACGCCATCGGGCTCTACCAGTTCCACCGGCCCGACCCCGACGTGCCGTACGCCGAGTCCGTCGGTGCGCTCGTCGACCTGCTCGACGAGGGCGTCATCGAGATGGCCGGCATCTCCAACGCCGACCCCGCCCAGATCCGCGAGGCGCAGGAGGTGCTCGGGGACCGGCTCGTGTCGGTGCAGAACCAGTTCTCGCCCGCCTTCCGCAGCAGCCGGTCGGAGCTCGACCTGTGCGCCGAGCTCGGCATCGCCTTCCTGCCGTGGAGCCCGCTCGGCGGCATCAGCAGGGCGGGTGACCTCGGGAACCGGCACGACGCGTTCGCGGAGGTGGCGAAGGCCCACGACGTGAGCCCGCAGCGCGTGGCCCTCGCGTGGGAGCTGGCGCTCGCGCCGACCGTCGTGCCCATCCCGGGCGCCTCCCGGCCGGAGAGCATCGAGGACTCCGTGCAGGCCGTCGACCTCGAGCTGTCGGCCGACGAGGTCGAGCGACTCTCGGCCGAGACGCTCGACTGATCAGCCCGTCAGCACGTCGCGGGGACGGGTCCTTACGGTTCACGAACGAGCCGTGCGGGCCCGTCCCCGCACCCGCGATTGAGGCCTAGCGTGGAGTCATGGCTAGCCTCGTGGGCATGACTGACCGACATGACGGCCGTGCCCCCGACCAGACCCGTGAGGTGCGGATCACCCGCAACTGGCTCGACCACGCGGAGGGCAGTGTCCTCGTCGAGTTCGGGCGCACGCGCGTGCTGTGCGCGGCGTCCTTCACGGAGGGCGTCCCGCGCTGGCTCAAGGGCAAGGGCACCGGCTGGGTCACCGCCGAGTACGCCATGCTGCCCCGCGCCACCAACACCCGTTCCGACCGCGAGAGCGTCAAGGGCCGCATCGGCGGCCGCACCCACGAGATCAGCCGTCTCATCGGGCGCAGCCTGCGTGCTGTCATCGACACCAAGGCCCTGGGCGAGAACACCATCGTCCTCGACTGCGACGTCCTGCAGGCCGACGGCGGCACTCGCACCGCCGCCATCACCGGCGCGTACGTGGCCCTGGCCGACGCCGTCGAGCACGCCCGCTCCCAGGGCCTCATCGGCAAGAAGGCCCAGCCGCTGACCGGCTCGGTCGCCGCCGTGTCCGTCGGCATCGTCGAGGGCCGAGCGGTCCTCGACCTCGACTACCCCGAAGACTCGACGGCCGAGACCGACATGAACGTCGTCATGACCGGCGACGGCCGGTTCATCGAGGTCCAGGGCACCGCCGAGGGTGCGCCCTTCGACCGTGACCTGCTCGGCCAGCTGCTCGATCTCGCGACGAGGGGCTGCGCCGACCTCACCGACCGGCAGCACGCCGCCTTGGCCGGGGAGGTCGCCCCGTGACGCAGGTCGTCCTCGCCACGCGCAACGCCCACAAGGTCGAGGAGCTGCGCGAGATCCTCGCCGACGTCAGCGCCGACCTCGGGCTCGAGATCGTCGGTCTCGACGGCTTCCCCGACGCGCCGGACGTCGTCGAGGACGGCGTCACCTTCGAGCAGAACGCCATCCTCAAGGCCGCGTCCGCCGCCCACGTGACGGGCCTGCCCGCCCTGGCCGACGACTCGGGGCTGGCCGTCGACGTGCTCGGCGGCTCACCCGGCATCTTCAGCGCCCGCTGGTCCGGTGGGCGCGGAGACCGCGCCAACCTCGAGCTGCTCCTCGCACAGCTCGGGGACGTCCGGGACGAGCACCGCGCCGCAGCCTTCGTCTGCGCCGCCGCCCTCGTGCTGCCGGACGGTCGCTCGGCCGCGGAGCTCGGTCGCTTCCCCGGCACCGTCGGACGCGAGCCGAGAGGCACCAACGGCTTCGGCTACGACCCGATCTTCCTGCCATCCGACCAGCCGGACGGCAACGAACGCACACTGGCGGAGTACGACGCCGACGAGAAGAACCACGTCTCGCACCGGGCGCTCGCCTTCCGTGCACTCGTGCCACACCTGAAGGAGCACCTGAGGCCATGACCACCACCAGCCCGGCAACCCGTCCCGAGACCGCCCCACAGCAGCCGGCCCGTCCGCTGTGGTGGGGCGCCGTCGACGGGCTGGTGGCCGGGCTGCTCACGGTCGGGCTCGCGACGCTGGCCGCGGCGCTGCTCACGGCCGTCGGCCAGTCCTCGGGCCAGCCGGCCCCGATCGCGGCGGTCAGCGGCGCCTTCATCGACCGGACTCCGCCGTGGCTCAAGGACTTCGCCATCGCGACCTTCGGCACCAACGACAAGCGGGCCCTGCTCGTCGGCACCGTCGTCGTGCTCGCCCTCGCCTGCGCCGCGGTCGGCGTGCTCGCGAGCCGCCACCTCGTCGCGGGCCTCGTCGTCTTCGCCGTCCTCGGCGTCATCGGTGCGGCCGCGGTGCTCACGCGTCCGGGCGCCGGCCCCGCGGACGTCCTGCCGACGATCCTCGGCACCGCAGCCGGCATCTGGTTCCTCAGCCGCGCCTCCGCCCCCTCGGCCGGCGCGGCGGGCGCTGCGGGTCCCGGCCGACGCTGGGTCATCGGGGGAGCGGTCGGTGCCGTCGCGGCCTACGCCGGCAGCTACCTCGGCGGCGACTCCGCAGCCGCCACGGTCTCGCGTGACGCGCTCAAGAGCACACCGCTCAAGGGCACGAAGCTCGCCATCCCCGCCGGAGCCGACCTCAAGGTGCCGGGGCTGACGCCGTACATCGTCCCGAACGCCGACTTCTACCGCATCGACACGGCGATCGTCGTGCCCCGCATCGACGCCAACGACTGGAAGCTCAGGGTCACCGGCATGGTCGACCGCGAGGTCGAGATCGACTGGAAGACGTTGCAGGGCAAGCAGATGCAGGAGGCCCTCGTCACCCTGACGTGCGTCTCCAACGAGGTCGGGGGCGACCTCATCGGCAACGCCGTCTGGACCGGCTGGCCCGTGCGCGAGCTCCTCGCGATGGCCGGCCCCAAGGCCGGTGCCGACATGGTGCTCCAGACGAGCATCGACGGCTTCACCGCCTCGACCCCGCTCGGTGCGCTCACCGACGACCGCAACGCCCTGCTCGCGATCCGGATGAACGGAGAGCCGCTGCCCTTCGAGCACGGCTTCCCCGTGCGTGTCGTCGTGCCGGGTCTCTACGGCTTCGTTTCGGCGACGAAGTGGGTCACCGAGCTCAAGGTGACGACGTATGCCGCTGACGTGGCCTACTGGACGCCGCGAGGCTGGTCGGCGACCGGACCGATCAAGACGGCGTCGCGCATCGACGTCCCCCAGGCCGGGGCGAGCGTCAAGGCCGGCACCGTCGCCGTCGCCGGGGTCGCGTGGGCGCAGCACACCGGCATCTCCAAGGTGGAGGTCCAGGTCGACCAGCAGCCGTGGACCGCGGCTCGCCTCGCCGCCGACGCGAGCATCGACACGTGGCGTCAGTGGGTCTACGAGTGGGAGGCGACGCCGGGTAGCCACGACATCCGCGTGCGCGCCTACGACGCCAAGGGGCAGGTGCAGTCGCCGCTCGAGGCGCCGCCCGCCCCCGACGGGGCCACGGGCATCCACGTCGTCAACGTCAGGGTGGAGTGACGCCGGACGTCCCCGAGCCGACGACGGCGTCGGCCTCGATCTCGACGAGCAGGTCGGGCTCGATGAGGGCGGTCACCTGGACCATCGTCGAGGCCGGCCGTACGTCGGCGAAGACCTCGCCGTGTGCGCGACCCACCGCCTCCCAGTCACGGATGTCGGTGACGAACATCCGGGTCCGCACGACGTCCGCGGGCGAGGCTCCGCACTCCGCGAGGGCCTCGACGACGATCTCGAGCGCGACCTTGGCCTGGGTGTAGGCGTCGCCGGGTGCGACGACCCGGCCCTCGCGGATCGCCGTGGTCCCTGCCACGTGCACGGTGTCCCCGATGCGGACGGCCCGCGAGTAGCCGACGACGCTCTCCCACGGACCGCCCGTGCCGATGTTGCGCCTCATGAGCGCAGGCTAGTCCTGACCGGTGAGCGGGCGGGCGGGCTCGACAGCGACGCGGCCGGCAGGAGGAACCAGTGCCGGGCAACGCAGAGCACCCGCGCGTGCTCGACGGGCCCGTCGGTGCTCTCCAGCACCGCGCGTTCCGTCACCTCGGCGAGGGCTCCGCACTCCGGGCACGTCGTCGTGTCGAGCGCGGCCCCGACCGATGCGTTGGTCCTGTCCATGACGCACCTCCTCGTCCGTGGGTCATGGGAGACGGAGGCGGGACGGCGGCTCCTGATACCCGACCGCCGCCAACTACAGTGGGGGCCGCGCATCGCGCGAGCGGACGTGGTGGAACTGGTAGACACGCAGGATTTAGGTTCCTGTGCCCTAGGTGTGCGGGTTCGAGTCCCGCCGTCCGCACCAGCCGGACCGACCTCGCGTCCGGAACGGGTACGAGCCCGGCAGACATGACGACGAAGGAGCAGATCGTGACCACACGACTCGAGCCCGGCCAGCAGGCGCCTGCCTTCAGCCTCATCGACGACACCGGCCAGACCGTCAGCCTCGCCGACTTCGCGGGCCGCAAGGTCATCGTCTACTTCTACCCGGCCGCCATGACGCCGGGCTGCACCAAGCAGGCCTGCGACTTCTCCGAGTCGCTCGACTCGCTCAAGAAGGACGGCTACGACGTCGTCGGCATCTCCAAGGACAAGCCGGCGAAGCTCGCGCAGTTCCGCGAGCGCGACCACCTCACCATCCCGCTGCTCAGCGACGAGGACCTCGCGGTCCACACGGCATACGGCGCCTGGGGTGAGAAGAAGCTCTACGGCAAGACCGTCGAGGGCGTCATCCGGTCGACCTTCGTCGTCGACGAGGAGGGCAAGGTCAGCCACGCGTTCTACAACGTCAAGGCGACCGGCCACGTGGCCAAGCTCCGTCGCGACCTCGGCATCGCCGACTAGAGTCGCAACCGTCCCCCGAAAGGAAGCCAGATGAGCGACACCGCACGGATCGAGCAGGACATCCAGGCCGCCCGCGCGCGCCTCGAGGGCACCGTCAACGAGCTGGCCTACCGGGCCCAGCCGCAGGTCATCGCCCAGCGTCAGGTGCAGGGCCTCAGGCTGCGTCTCGCCGCGGCCACCCACACCGAGGACGGGGAGCTGCGCATCGAGCGCATCGGCGCCGTCGTGGCGGCAGCCGTCGTCGTGGTGGTCGCCGTCGGCTTCCTGCGTCGCCGTCGCTGAGCCGACCGGCGCACCCACTCCCGTGGCCAAGAAGGATGCTGTCGCCGCGGCGGCCCGACTGCCCGTCCGGATGCTGCACGACCGCGTCCTCGTCTCCCTCGAGAACGAGGGTGAGCGACGCTCCGGCGGCGGCATCCTCATCCCCGCGACCGCGTCGGTGGGCAAGCGCCTCGCGTGGGGCGAGGTCGTCGCCACCGGCGCCAACGTGCGCCAGGTCGAGCTGGGCGACCGTGTCCTCTTCGATCCGGAGGACCGCGGCGAGGTCGAGCTGCACGGCAAGGACTACGTCCTGCTCCGCGAGCGCGACCTGCACGCCGTCGCGGCGCGTCGCGTCGAGGACGGCCAGACCGGCCTCTACCTCTCGCCCCGGCGGTCGGCTGTGGGTCGGGCGTCGGCCGGGCGTCAGTCGGGGCGCAGCCCGAGCTTGCGCAGCAGCCCCGGACCGGGCCACACCGGCTTGCTCGGCAGCGGCCACTTCTTCGGGTCCTTCTGGTTGAGCATGGCGTACTTGTCGAAGCAGACCTGCTGCGACACCGGCCCGTAGAGGTCTGAGGCCTCGCTCATCCACGCCTTCTGGTGCGAGGCGCGGTAGTCGGCGGGCATCGAGTCCCACAGCGCCTTGTTGAACCGTCGGACCGAGGGGTTGCGCTTGCCCGGTCGGATCGCCTCGTCGTCGACGGCACCGCCGCCACCGGCCAGCGCGGTCTGGCCCGCGCCGATCCCGGGGATCGCGGTGCCCGCGAAGTCGGCCGACCAGCCTCGGTAGGTGATGCCCCAGGCCTTCGTGATCACGTCGATGTCGACCTCGCCGACCTTGCCCTTGGCGGGCCAGTCCGTCGAACGGACCCGGCCCCCGCCGACGGACAGGGCGATGTGGCCGTGCTTGCCGCCGGCCCAGTAGACGGGGGCGCCCGCTGGGGCGTCCGTGCCGCTGCGGCGCTGTGCCGCGCGTGCCCAGGCGGCGTTGGCGTCGGCCAGCCCGAACGTGTGAGGAGCGGCGATGCAGTTCCACACGAAGTTGCAGCACATCCCGACGGGCAGGTAGGTCGTGAAGGCGCGCGCCTTGCTGACGCTCGCTCCCGGACCGCGCACCGTGACGTCGCGGTCGCCCCCGCCCGGGGGTGGGGGCTCCTCGACCCACGGCAGGTCCGGCGTGACCTCCCGCTCGCCCTGGTCGCCTCGGTCCAGCTCGTCGTCCCAGCCGCTCATCGCATCTCCCCTCGAGCCGGCGACGCGGTCACCCGCGCCCCGGGTGGTACCTCCATCGTCCAAGGGAGGCGCGGCGCTGTCAGCCTGATACGCGAATCGACGGGGACAAGGGGAAGACCCCCGTCCGGATCGCTCCGAACGGGGGTCTTGAAGTGCGCCGCCAGGGACTCGAACCCCGAACCCAGTGATTAAGAGTCACTTGCTCTGCCAATTGAGCTAGCGGCGCAACGAGGGGAAACGTTAGCAGCCGTCCCGTGCCGGGACAAAATCGGCCTGGGGTGTCCCGAGCTGCCCGTCAGGACCCTCGCAGGGCCCGGGCGACCCGGTGCTGCGGGCGGATTCGCGTGACTACGGGGTCGCGCTCGCCGTCGAGATGAGTGACAGCGCGAGGCTGACGACGATGACGCCGATGATGACACCGACCGTGATCCGCTGGGCCTTCTTGTTCCCCATGAGCATGACCCCATTGTGCGGTATGCCGCCGAGGGGCCGGTGCGTCGCCACGGGCGTACGCTGAGGTCGAGACAGGGTCACCCGGTCAGGGTGCCCGTCGGCAGCAGAGGACCCGACCCTTGCGCGGCGTCGGTCCTCCAGGGCAGGAAGTGACGAGCGAGCCGCGGTCACCCACCTCGCCATGCTCCCGGAGGAGCCACCGTGAACGCCATGCCCCTGTCCCCGCCCAGCGCCCCCTCCCAGCCGGAGGCCCTCGCCGCCGGGCCGCCCCTGGACCTCACGAGTCGCCTCGCCCTGTCGCCCCGTCCGGGGGTGAGCGCCTCCGACGGCGTGTGGTGGCCGAGGTCGGGCGACCTACGCGTCGAGGTGCCCCTGCTCGACGTCGCCGTCCACGACCGCACTCGCGCTCGGATCGCCCGGTTCGGCTACGAGCGTGCCGGGTGGGAGGACGGGCCTCGCACGGTGCGCAGCCCGATCGGGATCACGCACCTCGGCTGGTTCGAGCACAGTCGCTTCCCCGACCACGTCCTGCTGTCCCTCAGCAACTACGGACGGCTCGTGCTCACGGTCCTGCCGCCCGACACCGATGACGAGACCGCCCGCTCGGCGCTGGCGACGGCAGGGCAGTAGCGGGCGCGGGCGCCATCCCGGCGGTCCGCAGGACGTCAGCGGCCGTCCGAGACGAGCATGGCGCGTACCGCCGCCCTCAGGTCGCCGCTGCCGTCGCCGGTGACGGCAGCGCGCATTCGCTGGTAGCCGGCCCCGTCACGCAGGATGTCCTCGATCCCTGCGAGCTCACGGGTGCAGGCGAGGCGCCGCGCGGCGGGCTGCAGCTGCTCGAGGAGGTCGTGGATGTCGTCGACGACGTGGACCTCGGTGTTGTCGGCGTCGCGGATGATGATCGCGTCGAGCCCGTAGCGGGCTGCCCGCCACTTGTTCTCCTGCACGTGCCACGGGGGCAGCGGGCGCGCGAGGACGCCCTCGTCGAGCTGGTGCTCGAGGTGGGCGACGAGGCAGTGGATGAGCGCGGCGACGGCGGCGACGTCCTGCGGCCGCGAGAAGCCGTCGCAGGCCCGGACCTCGATGGTGCCGAGGCGCAATGACGGCCGTACGTCCCAGCGCAGCTCGCTCGCGTCGGTGACGACCCCGGTCGTGAAGACGTCGTGGAGGTAGGCGCGGTACTGGGCCCACGTCTCGAACTGGAAGGGCAGGCCGGCCGTGGGCAGCTGCTGGAAGAGCATCGTGCGGTTGCTCGCGTAGCCGGTGTCCGCCCCCGAGCCGTAGGGGGACGACGCCGAGAGGGCCGTGAGATGGGGGTGGTAGGTCAGCAGGGCGTTGACGAGGGGCCACACCTTCGCGGCGGAGCGGACGCCGACGTGGACGTGGACACCGAAGATCACCATCTGGCGACCCCACCACTGGGTGCGGTCGATGAGGGTGGCGTAGCGCTGGCCCTCGGTGACCTGCTGGTCTTCCCATCGGGCGAAGGGGTGCGCGCCACCGCCGTAGAGCAGGACGTCGAGCTCCGAGGCCGCGCGCTGGACGCGCCCGAGGCCGTCGGCGAGGTCCGCGGCCGCCTCCTCGGCGTTCGCGCAGATGCCGGTGACGATCTCGACGGTGTTGCGCAGCAGCTCCTGCGTCACGGTCGACCGGGACTTCGTCGGTCGGGCGTGACCGGTGTCCTCGGGTCCGTTGGCGAGGCCGAGCAGCTCGACGGCGCGCGAGGTGAGGTCGAGCGTGGCCGGGTCGAGCAGACCGATCTCCCACTCGACGCCCAGGGTCTGACCGGCAGATGGCGAGAACCGCGCGTCCACCGACGGCGGGCTCGGGTCGTTCATGGGTCACCTCGGGGTCGTCGGGGAAGCGACCGCAGAGCAGCGTTGCGGGCTGCGGGCCGGTATGAGCGGCTGTCTCGAGCCTAGCCGGGCCGGACTGCCTCGGTCCGGGACCGGCCCGAGATGCAGCACGGCCCGGCTCCCCTCGGGGAGCCAGGCCATGCGTTCGTCCTGACGAGCAGGACCGTTGGGGTGAGTGACGGGACTTGAACCCGACCGATTCACGCTCCACGCTCAACCATCTGTGCGTCTCTCATGCGTGGACTGCTGTTGAGTTGGGTGTCGATGTTCCCTCAGGGAACATCGTCGACTGGCCGTCGTCGGGCCCGGATGGGTACGGGGAGGGCGTCAATCGTCGTCTCCGGATCGACGCGCGATTCCTGCAGGATCGCCAACAAGTCCGCCTCCGAGAATCGGATGTCACGCCCGAACACGTGGTGGGGAATCCGTCGCTGACGACACATGCGCCAGACCGTCGCTCGGGTCAGGCCCAACACTTCCGCGACCTCCGCGACGGTCATGAGCGGTTTCATCGCGCCCCCTGCCCTCTCGTCGATCCGTCAACGTTGCCTGCGTCGCCTGGACCAAGAGTGAGCCAAATAGTCGGCAAAAACAAGCCAATCGGGAAGGCGCGCCCCTGCTATCGGGACGCACGCTAGCCACCCCCGCTACGGTCCACGTGCTCACCACGAAATGACAGGACGGCTGCATGACCGGCTCACCTCAGGCTCTCGCAGACGCCGTGCGAAGCCGGCGAGCCTCGATGGGGTGGACCCAGTCGGACGTGGCCGAGCGCGGGGGGCCGTCCGACACCACGTTGTCCAAAATCGAATCGGCCAGCCCATCGAGTCTGGCGGAACGCACCCTCCGCCGATTGGATACAGGGTTGGGCTGGAGTCCGGGTACAGCCCGTCAGATCTACCTAGAGCGGGGCAGCCGCGTAGAGGGTGACGCTCCTGCCAGTGGTAAGGGGCCCCTTCTCGCGGAAGCGACGAACCAACAGCTTCTGGCCGAACTCGCAGGGCGACTAGGGACCAGTCGCTAGGGTCCCCAACACTCGCCGCTGATGGCCGGTGTGGGTACATCATGGGGAGCATGACCATCCCCAACCCACGTGACTATGGGCTCCCAGACGACGCGGTCGTGGTCAACATCAACGGTGTAGTGCGGGACCTGCGCACAGTCCCCACTGAGGAAGGTGGCGACTGGGTGCCACCAACGCCCAAGGAACTTGGGCAAGTGGACGCGCTCGACGGGACCCCGCCAGCGCCAGGCACGGGCACGGTCTGGATCACGCCAGTAGAGGGTTACTGGTTCGCCAGCTGGGCGCATGCGGATGAGGGTTCCCCCGTGGTCCGACATCTGGAGGGTCCCGAAGGCATGACCCATGACGAGGCGATCCAGTGGTCGCTGGCCCAGCCCGCAGCGCGTCGCATGATCTACGACGAGGGCCAGGGCGACTTCCTCGAGGTGCAGGCCGGTGACGCTAAGCCGCACTTATAGGCACAAGATGACGGACGTACTCTCGAATCTCGCCTGGATGGATATCCAGTGCAGTTGCCGCATCCTTCGCGCTCACCCGTGACTGCGAGCCATACATCACCTTGCGCAGTAGCTGCGAAGTCTCGGGCATGATCCCGTCCGGCTCTGATCTCCTATACCCGCGGTCTGACAGCGTGATGCAAGTCGACCTGTACTGCCAATCACTTAGCAGCTGCAGTTCGCGCAGGCGGTGCGTCATAGCCATGGCTGAGGTCCGCCAATAGGACCGGGCGGCAAGGATGCGATCGATGCCGGCACCATTCATGGACTGAGCGAGCACGGCACTTCGGGGCATCAGAAAGTTTGCAGCGAAGGCGTTGGCTTCTGCCTCACGTGACTTTGAGGTGGCCGGGACCATCTCTAGGTGACCGTGCAGGACAAGGTGGCCCAGTTCATGAGCAGCATCGAACCGTTGGCGCTCACCGGACTTCGACGTATTGAGAAACACATATGGGACACCGTCCTGGATGAAGCAGAAGGCGTCGATATCGCTGTATTCGTGGTTCAGCGAGGCCAAGCGGACACCCTTGGACTCCAAAAGGTGGACCATGCTGGAGATCGGACGATCGCCCAGGTTCCATTGGCGCCGCACCAAGTCGGCGGCCTGCTCTGGGGAAAGCTTGTCGAAAGAAGGGATGCTTGGATCGGGTAGTCGAAAACGGTTCTCAATCGTCTTGAAGAACTCTATCGTGAGCGCCGCTGTCGCAAGCACAGCCCCACGTCGAGTTGCCGTGGCCTTGCTCAACTTGCGGAAGCTCGCGGCTTCCACGGGGACGGGGTCAATCGCCTCCCGCTCGAAAAAGTGAGGCGCTACGAACAGTGCGCCAGCGAGGCGGGTCAGGTTCTCCTCGCTCGGCTCCCGTTTGCCGTTTTCGTACTCGGTGAGCGAGCGCAACGACACGCCGCTGGTCTCGGCAAGTTTGGTGATGGTAAGGCCCAGCCGCAGGCGGGCCAGTCTGAGTCGAGACGGGTTGAACATGTGGAGGCTCAGCTGCTTTCAGCGTGGTTCGACCTGGACTTCGAAAGCGTCGTCGCCGTCGGGATTATCGAACACTGAAAGATCTCCATCGAGATCCAAGTGCTCGACCGCGATGCGGTCCGCCCATTCGGTGACGCTTCCACCCCAGGTCATTTGAGCAGGCCTTGAGAACTCAAGGAGCAGCCCGTTGCCATGGTGAATACGCTCGCAGAGAAGGAAGTAGAGGGGTGCGTCCGAGGCCGCGCCCGACATCTGCCCTTCATGCGCGGCGTCGTTGAAGTCGAACAGCGAGGCCGGGCGGGGCGGGGTTGCGAGCGCCTTTCGGGTCGCCAGTCCTTTGCGCTTCGTGCGCGGCATGCGCATCGTGGACTTTCCCACGTTGACTCCAGAGGAGATGGCGAAGGCGACAAGTCCCTGGGGGTGAAGGAGTCGCGGCTGCTGATCAACTGACCTCAGGCGCCAACCGTCGGCATGGAGAAGCTGAGCGAACTGCTCCATGCCGTCGTGGTAGATGTCGGTTCCCGCTGAAGACCGCAGGGCAAGCGCGCTGCGGTTCGCTGCGCGCGACGCCCCTGCGCGCAATCCTGCGTGGAGAAGCTCGCTCGACAAGCCGAAGGCCTTCAAGCGGCCCTCGTCGTTGGCTCCCTGCGGTGAAGCATTGGCGGCAGTCATCATTCCCCTCCCGGTTGTTGCTCGAAACGCTACCACGTTTGTGGTCGCGAAACGCGCAACCGCGGCGTGTCGCGGCGGCTGGTCCGTCTGGGGGTGGATCGCATGGCCGTCAGCGCAGCAGAGCCGTTGAAGAAAACGGCAAGCGAGCGGGCTTCTGTCCATCCGAGTGACGGGACTTGGTCCCGTACGCCCAAGGTGTCCGTGGGAACACCTTGGGAACATCAAAAAACGCCTCTGACCCGCGTTTCCGCAGGTCAGAGGCGTTCTCATGGGGTGAGTGACGGGACTTGAACCCGCGGCCACCTGGACCACAACCAGGTGCTCTACCAGCTGAGCTACACCCACCATGCACAACACGAGCCGGGCCCGGGGGCTCGGCACCGTGTCACGGCGTCGACAATGCTACATGTTCTCGTGCGGTGCTCGTGACCACCCCGTCGACGGCGCGGTCGACGGCATACGCCATCGCCCGAAGGGCTGCCCGGCAGGGCTCAGTGGTCGATGACGTGCGGCGACGCGAGCGCCTTCGCCGTGGCGCTGTCCGGGCCCGGCTGCGGCACGAAGACCGCCTCGCGGTAGTAGCGCAGCTCCGCGATCGACTCACGGATGTCGGCGAGGGCACGGTGCCCACCGGACTTCTTCGGCGCGTTGAAGTAGACCCGGGGGTACCAGCGACGCGAGAGCTCCTTGATCGAGCTGACGTCGATGATGCGGTAGTGCAGGTAGGACTCGAGCACCGGCATGTCGCGCGACAGGAAGCCTCGGTCGGTGGCGACGGTGTTGCCGCCGAGCGGGGCCTTGCGGGGCTCCGGGACGAAGGTGCGCACGTAGTCGAGGACGATGTGCTCGGCCTCCTGGAGCGTCACCCCGGAGTCGAGCTCGGTGATGAGGCCCGAGCTGGTGTGCATGTCGCGGACGAAGTCGTCCATCTGCTCGAGGGCCTCGTCCGGCGGCTTGACGACGACGTCGATGCCGTCGCCGAGCTGGTTGAGCTCGAAGTCCGTGACGAGGGCGGCCACTTCCACGAGGGCGTCGGACTTCAGGGACAGGCCCGTCATCTCGCAGTCGATCCAGATGATCCGGTCGGCGATGGCTCGGTGGTTGGTGTCGCTCACCGGTCCACCATAGAGGCTGACGGGGTCGAGCCCCGCTCGGCGGCCACAGGGCTGCACTAGCCTGCCCTCATGACCTCAGGGGACGTGACGACGCAGGGGACCGGCGCGAGCCCGGGCGGGCAGGCGCAGCAATGGAGCCCGGCGCGCAACCCGACCCGGCGACCGATGCTGCGCACCGCGCTCACCATCGGCGTCGCGGCGTCGGTCTTCCTCGTCTGCCTGCTCATCCTGCTCGGCATCCTGGGCGAGCGGCTCACGACCCAGACGATCGTCACGTCGGCGCTCATGGCGATCATCCCGGTGCTCGTCATCGTGCCGACCTTCCTCTGGCTCGACCGCTACGAGGCGGAGCCGGCGCGCTACATCGTCTTCGCCTTCCTCTGGGGGGCGCTCGTCGCCGTCGTCGGTGCCTTCTTCCTCAACACCTTCGGCCTCAAGATGCTGCTCGAGGCGCGCTGGACCGACCCGCTCGAGACGGGGGCCGTCTACCTCGCCCCGGTCACCGAGGAGACGCTCAAGGGCCTGGGCATCCTGCTCATCTACCTGTTCCGTCGGCGCGAGTTCGACGGCATCATCGACGGCATCGTCTACGCCGGGCTCATCGGGGCGGGCTTCGCCTTCAGCGAGAACATCCTCTACCTCGGGCAGGCCTACAACGAATACGGCGGTGAGGGCCTGACGTCGACCTTCCTCGTCCGTGGGCTCATGGGTCCGTTCGGCCACCCGCTCTTCACGTCGCTGACGGGCATCGGGATCGGCATCGCCGTGTCTGCCCGACGTCCGGCCGTCCGCGTCGTCTCGATCCTCGCCGGGTGGATCTGCGCCATGCTGCTCCACGGCCTATGGAACCTCTCGGCGCTCGCCGGGATGGACGGCTTCTTCGCGGCCTACGTCTCCTACCAGGTGCCGCTCTTCCTCGCCTTCATCGGCTTCCTGCTCTGGCTGCGGCGCCGGGAGGGCCGGCTCATCGGTCGCTACCTCTCCCCGTACGCCGACGCCGGCTGGCTCACGCACGCGGAGGTCACGATGCTCTCCCACCTCCGGCTGCGTCGTGCGGCGCGTGCCTGGGCCCGACAGAACGGCGGTCGCGCTGCGAAGAGGTCGATGGACGCCTTCCATGACAGCGCGAGCGACCTGGCGCTGCTGCGCTCGCGGCTCGTCCACGGCACCGCCGAGGACGGCGCGTCCGAGCGCGAGATGGTGCTGCTCGAGGCGATCACGTCGCACCGTCGTGACTTCGTCGGCTCGCCCGTGACCTGAGCGGGCCTGCCGGTCCGCGGTGCCTATCATTGGACGGCGCCCGGATCGGGCGACCCGCCCCTGTAGCTCAGCGGATAGAGCAAGAGCCTTCTAATCTCTTGGTCGCAGGTTCGAGTCCTGCCGGGGGCACCGTGCCGTGGCCTGCCGGAATCCCCGGCGCGCTCCTTCCGCGGCTGCGATGCTGGGAGGCGTCAGCCGGCGCGTGAGGGATCGCACCGCCCCCGGTGCCGCCCGCGCGCCTGACGGGAGGGCGGCGCGCTCATGTCGGATCGAACCTCTGGAGTCGGCAGGATCCCCATCATCGGCTGGCTGCGCTCGTACGACCGCAGCTGGCTCAGGGGAGACCTCATCGCCGGCATCACCGTGCTCGCGCTCGTCGTCCCGAAGAACCTCGGGTATGCCGGCATCGCAGGGATTCCGGTGCAGAACGGCCTCTACGCGGCCGCCGCCGGGGCGATCCTCTACGCCGTCTTCGGGACGAGCCGGCAGATCTCGGTCGGGCCGAGCTCGGGACTCGCGGCCGTCGCGGCGAGCGCCGTCCTCGCGGCCGGCATCGTCGACGAGAAGGCCGTCGCGTCGTTCGTCGCTGGAATCACCCTCGCGTCCGGGGTCCTCTACCTGCTCGTCGCGGTGCTGAAGATGGGGTGGATCGCCCAGTTCCTTTCCCGTGCCGTCGTCACCGGTTTCCTCTTCGGGGCCGCGATCGACGTCGTCATCGGCGAGCTGCCCAAGCTCACCGGCACGAAGGTGTCGGGGAACAACCCGCTCCAGGAGCTGCGTTCGTGGTTCACGACGCTCGGCGACGCGCACGGCACGACGGTGGTGGTGGGCCTCATCTCGCTGGCCGTCGTCTTCGGTCTGCGCGTCGTCGCGCCGAAGGTTCCGGGTGCGCTCGTCCTGGTGGTCGGCGGTCTGCTCGCCTCGTGGCTGCTGGGTCTCGGTGACCACGGCGTCGCGCTCGTCGGAGACGTACCGAGAGGTCTGCCGACGGTCGTCCTGCCCGACATGCAGCTGATGTGGGACCACGTCGGCGTCGGGGCCGTGGCGGCCTTCGCCCTGGTGCTGATCGGCTTCTCGCAGACCGCCGGCGACGCACGCGCCTTCGCCGCCAAGCACCGCTACCAGATCGACATCGACCAGGAGTCGGTCGCGCAGGGGTTCGCCAACGCCGGTTCGGGCGTCCTCCAGGGGATGCCCGTCTCGACCAGCCTGTCGGCGAGCTCGCTCAACGACCACTCCGGGGCCAGGTCGGGGCTGGCCTCGCTCACCACGGGATTCGCCGTCCTCCTGACGCTGCTGCTGCTGGCGCCCCTCTTCTCCGACCTGCCCACGCCCGTGCTGGCCGCCATCATCATCGAGGCCGTCGTCATGGGGATGATGGATCTTCCGGAGATGCGACGCCTCTTGCGCGTCAAGCGCTTCGACTTCGCGGTGGCCGTCGCGGCCCTGCTCGGCGCGCTCGTCTTCGGCGTGCTGGCCGGCGTCATGATCGGTGTGGCGCTGTCGATCTTCTGGCTCATCAAGGTCTCCACCCGTCCGTACATCCCGACGCTCGCACGCGAGCCGGGCACGGACGTCTTCCGCGACCTCGCCGACCACCCCGACGGTGAGACCGTCCCCGGCATCGTGGTGATCCGGATGGACGGCGGGCTGTTCTTCGCCACGTCGGACGCCCTCGAGGACCGCGTCCGTGAGGTCATCCACGAGGACCCGGCGGTCAAGGCGATCGTGCTGGACTGTGGCGGCATCGACTTCGTCGACTCCCAGGGGTCGGCCAAGATGGCTGACGTGCTCGACCTCGCGGAGGACTCCGGAGTCGTCCTGCGGCTGGCCAGGCTCAAGGCGGCGGTGCGGTCGACGCTCGAGCTCGACGGCGTCATGGAGCGTCTCGGTGCCGACCACGTCCACGGCAACGTCGCCCGGGCCGTGGCGGCCGAGCGCCGGGAACGGGCTGGTCAGCCGGACGAGTGAGCGGCCGGACGCCCGTGTCCGTCGGGCGGATCCGGTGCCCGCGTGGCACTCTCAGGTCACGACTCGGGGTATGTCGTAGGGGCGCGCCGCCTTTCAGTTTGGTTGTGCCAGTGCGACACGGAAGGATACGGGCGTGGCAGGTGATTCAGGGGTGGGCAATGCCCGTCTCCTCGCGAGCGTTCAGGCACTTCGGTCTGCCGTTGCCGACGCCTCCCTGCCCCTCGACCTCTCGTCTGCGCCGGCCGCGCGCCTCGCGCGCACCCGGCTGCTCGACCAGCTCGACGACTACGTCATCCCGCGCCTGACCTCGCTCGACGCCCCGCTCCTCGCTGTCGTCGGCGGCTCGACCGGCGCCGGCAAGTCGACGCTCGTCAACTCGGTCGTCGGGCGCGAGGTGACCCTGCCCGGCGTCCTGCGGCCGACCACCCGCTCGCCGGTGCTCATCCACCACCCATCCGACGCCGCGTGGTTCTCGGGTCCGCGCATCCTGCCGACCCTGGCCCGCATCACCGGTCGCCACTCGTCGTCGGACGGCCCGGGCGCGGTGCGCCTCGTCTCGACGGACGAGGTCGCCGCCGGGCTGGCCCTGCTCGACGCGCCCGACATAGACAGCGTCGTCGAGGCCAACCGAGACCTGGCGACGCAGCTGCTCGCCGCGGCCGACCTCTGGGTCTTCGTCACGACGGCCGCCCGCTACGCCGACGCCGTCCCCTGGGAGCTGCTGCGCGAGGCCTCCGAGCGTGGCACCGCCGTCGCCGTCGTCCTCGACCGCGTGCCTGCGGGCGCCGTCGACGAGATCCGCACGCACTTCGCGTCGATGCTGCGCGAGCAGGGGCTCGACCAGGCGCCGATCTTCACGGTCGTCGAGTCCGAGCTCGTCGACGGCCTGCTGCCCGCCGACCAGACCGAACGCCTGCGGGGCTGGCTCGCGGCTCTCGCCGGTGATGCGCAGGCTCGCGCCGACGTCGTGCGCCAGACGCTCCAGGGCGCGCTCGTCTCGCTCGACACCCGCACCCGGTCGCTCGTGGCCGCCTCCGAGGACCAGACCGCGGCGGGGCGGGCGCTCGTCGACGCGGCCGCAGCGGCCTACGACGAGGCCAGGGCGCAGGTCCACGAGGGCATGCTCGACGGCACGCTGCTCCGCGGCGAGGTGCTCGCTCGGTGGCAGGAGTTCGTCGGCACCGGAGAGTTCTTCCGGCAGGTCGAGTCGACCGTCTCGAGGGTGCGCGACCGGTTCACGTCGTTCCTCAAGGGCGAGCCGGCCCGGGCCGACCACCTCGGCGAGGCGCTCCAGTCGGGCGTCGAGTCCCTCGTCGTCAACCGCGCCGAGCTCGCGGCCGGCGCCATCGCGCGCTCGTGGCGCACCCTGCCCGGTGGTGACCAGCTGCTCACCGCCGACCCGACCCTGGCGCGGTCCGGCACCGACGTCGACAAGCGGATCCAGCGCCTCGTCCGCGACTGGCAGGGCGACATCCTCCAGATGGTCCGTGACGAGGGTCGCGACCGCCGCACGACGGCCCGGATCATGGCCTACGGCGTCAACGGTCTCGGCGTGGTCCTCATGCTCGTGACCTTCGCGAGCACGGCTGGGATCACGGGCGCCGAGGTCGGCATCGCGGGCGGCACGGCCCTCGTCGGCCAGAAGCTGCTCGAGGCCGTCTTCGGCGACCAGGCCGTCCGAGAGCTCGCGCGCCAGGCCCGCGAGCAGCTGACCGCGCGCGTCGACACGTTGTATGCCGCCGAGCTCGCCCGTTACGAAGGAGCTGTCACGACGTTGCACGTCGACACCGACCAGACCGAGCACCTGACCGCGGCCGCAGCAGCGGTCAAGGCTGCGCGATGAGCCCGATCAGGATGGGCCGCGCCCGGGTGGCGACGGTCTCGGCGGCTGAGCTGGGCACGCGCACGACCGAGCTGTCGATGGCGCTCGTGTCGGGCGCCGACGAGCTCGACCCCTCGGGCGTCGAGCTCGCGCGACGGGTCGTCGACCGGGCCGTCGAGCGTTCCGGCATCGCCGGTGATCACACGGTGGTCGCGCTCGCCGGGGCGACGGGCAGCGGCAAGTCCTCGCTCTTCAACGCCCTCGTCGGCGCCGACGTCGCCACGATCGGTGCCCGACGCCCGACGACGTCCCGGCCGACGGCCGGGCTCTGGGGCGACGCCGACGCGTCCGAGCTGCTCGACTGGCTGGGCGTGGCCTCCCGTCACGTCGTCGACCCGGCCGCCGGTGAGGGGCAGGGGCCCGGTGTGGGGTTCGGTGCGGGTGCCGTCCAGGTGGCGGGTTCCCTCGACGGGCTCGTGCTCCTCGACCTGCCCGACTTCGACTCCCGCGAGCTCGAGCACCGACGTGAGGCCGAGCGCGTCCTCGAGCTCGTCGACGTCTTCGTCTGGGTGACCGACCCGCAGAAGTACGCCGACGCCCGACTGCACGACGAGTTCGTGAGCCTCCTGTCACACCACGACGCCGTCACCCTCGGCGTGCTCAACCAGGCCGACCGCCTCACCGCCGAGACTGTCACGGTCCTCACGCAGGACCTGACGAAGCTCCTCGTGGCCGACGGAGTCGCCGACGCCAAGGTGCTTGCGACCTCCGCCCTGACCGGTCAGGGGATCCCCGAGCTCAAGCAGCGACTGGCGAATGCCGTTGCCGGACATGCCGCTTCGCG
Source organism: Terracoccus sp. 273MFTsu3.1 (assembly GCF_000383675.1). Taxonomy (GTDB): domain Bacteria; phylum Actinomycetota; class Actinomycetes; order Actinomycetales; family Dermatophilaceae; genus Terrabacter. The sequence goes on from NZ_KB911824.1 coordinate 108,830, forward strand.
TCAGCGGCTCAAGGCCGATGTCGTCGGTGCCGCGACGAAGCTGCGTCCCGGGGTCGCCGACTCCGAGGCGGATGTGGGACGGGTCCCTCGCGAGGCCCTCGACGCCTCGCTGGCTCGCGCGGCCGGTGTCCCCATCGTCCTCGACGCCGTCGCGCGCGACTACCGTCGCGAGGCGTTCGCGCACACCGGCTGGCTCTTCGCCCGGTGGACGAAGGGCTTCGCCTCGGACCCGCTCCGACGTCTCCGTCTCGACCGCACCGGTGGTCGGCCGCCGATCCCCGTCGAGATCGACGGCGCCGACGTGCGGGCCGTGCTCGGTCGGTCGTCGATCCCGGCCCCGACCGTGTCGACCGTCTCCGCGGTCGACCTCGCGACGCGCAGCTTCGTGCGCGACGCGACCGAAGGGCTGCCGGTCCGCTGGGCCCAGGCCGTCGAGGACGCCGTCGACGGCGGCGACGGCGGAATGAGCGACTCCCTCGACCGTGCGGTCATCGGCACGTCCCTGCGCGCGCGCCGCCCCGTCTGGTGGTTCGTCGTCAACATCCTCCAGTGGGTGCTGGGACTCGTCGCCCTCGCCGGACTCATCTGGTATGCCGTGCTGTGGGTCTTCGCGCTGCTGCAGCTCCCGCGCCCCGAGACCCCCGCTGTCGGCATCCTGCCGCTCCCGCTCGTCATGCTCGTCGTCGGCGTGCTCATCGGTGTCGGGCTCGGGATCCTGTCCCGGTGGTGGGCGCGCGTCGGTGCCAGGCACCGGCGGTCCGTCGTCGGCAAGCGGCTGACCGAGTCCGTCGCGGCGGTGGCCGACGAGCACATCCTCATCCCCGTCGACGAGGTCCTGCTGCGTCACCGCGAGACCCGGGAGCACCTCGAGGCCGCGGCCGGCTGACGCGCGCCAGGGCACTGCTCCGTCCACATCCCCGCCGGCCGGTGCCCTGCTGTCCACAGGCGGCCGACGCCCCCTGTCGTCCGGACCCGTCGCGTCCGAGGGTGGGTGCAGGCGGCGCGAGGCCGCCCCTGGAACCCTCCGAGGAGCAGCGATGAACGAGACCCGCATCACCGTGCACGGCAACGTCGTGACCGAGCCCGTCGAGCGACACGGCCGCAACGGCAGCATCTTCACGACCTTCCGCGTCGCCACGACGCCCTACCGCCGCACTGCCGACGGTCGCTTCGTCGACGGCGACACGAGCTTCTACAGCGTCATCGCGTTCAACGCGCTCGCGGCCAACGCCGCCTCGGCGCTGCGCAAGGGCCAGCCGGTCATCGTCGAGGGCAACCTGTCGATCAAGCAGTACGTCGGCAACGACGGCCAGCCGCGCACGTCGCCCGAGATCGACGCCGACCACGTCGGTCACGACCTGTCGTGGGGACGCGCGAGCTTCGAGCGGGTCAGCCGCGCGGCCGCGCTCGGCCAGGACCGCACGGCCGACCCCGACGTGCAGGCGTCCGTGCGTGCCCTGGCCGAGGGCGAGTCGGCGGTCGCCGACCAGCGCCCCGCCCACGTCGACGCCGACGGGGTCGTCGACGACGACTACGACCCGGACGCGGCGGACGCGGCGCGCGACGACGCCGGCGGGGTGCTCGCCACCGGTGACCCCGAGACCGACGACTACGAGGTCGTCGAGCGGCTCACGGCCTGACGTCGACGAGGTCCGCGAGCGCGGACACCGATTCGGTGCCGCGCTCGCTGACAGATAGCCTTCTGCGCATGGCCGAGTACATCTACACCATGACCCGTGCGCGCAAGGCACACAACGAGAAAGTCATCCTCGATGACGTCTCGATGTCCTTCTACCCCGGCGCGAAGATCGGCATGGTCGGCCCCAACGGCGCCGGCAAGTCGACGATCCTCAAGATCATGGCCGGACTCGACCAGCCGAGCAACGGCGAGGCGCGTCTGGCCCCCGGGGCGACCGTCGGCATCCTGCTGCAGGAGCCGCCCCTCAACGAGGACAAGACGGTCCTCGGCAACGTCGAGGAGGGCGCCGGCGAGATCAAGGCGAAGCTCGACCGCTACAACGAGATCTCGGCCGAGATGGCCGACCCCGACGCCGACTACGACGCGCTGCTCACGGAGATGGGCAAGCTGCAGGAGGACATCGACCACGCCGACGCGTGGGACCTCGACAGCCAGCTCGAGCAGGCGATGGACGCCCTGCGCTGCCCGCCGCCGGACTCGCCCGTCACGAACCTCTCCGGAGGTGAGCGCCGCCGCGTCGCCCTGTGCAAGCTGCTCCTGCAGAAGCCGGATCTGCTGCTGCTCGACGAGCCCACCAACCACCTCGACGCCGAGTCGGTCCTCTGGCTCGAGCAGCACCTCGAGGGCTACCCCGGCGCCGTCATCGCGGTCACCCACGACCGGTACTTCCTCGACAACGTCGCGCAGTGGATCGCCGAGGTCGACCGTGGTCGCCTCTACCCCTACGAGGGCAACTACTCGACCTACCTCGAGAAGAAGTCCGAGCGACTGACGATCCAGGGCAAGAAGGACGCCAAGCTGGCCAAGCGGCTCAAGACCGAGCTCGAGTGGGTCCGGAGCAACGCCAAGGGTCGTCAGGTCAAGAGCAAGGCACGTCTGGCCCGTTACGAGGAGATGGCGGCCGAGGCCGAGCGCACCCGCAAGCTCGACTTCGAGGAGCTCCAGATCCCGCCGGGCCCGCGCCTCGGCTCGACGGTCATCGAGGTCAAGAACCTCAAGAAGGGCTTCGGCGAGCGCGTCCTCATCGACAACCTCTCCTTCTCCCTCCCGCGCAACGGCATCGTCGGGGTCATCGGCCCCAACGGCGTCGGCAAGTCGACCCTCTTCAAGACGATCGTCGGCTTCGAGGAGCCGGACGGTGGCGAGGTCAAGATCGGCGAGACCGTCAAGATCTCCTACGTCGACCAGGGCCGCGAGGGTCTCGACCCCAAGAAGAACCTCTGGGAGATCGTGTCCGACGGACTCGACCACATGAAGGTCGGCAACGTCGAGATCCCCTCGCGGGCCTACGTGTCGCAGTTCGGCTTCAAGGGTCCCGACCAGCAGAAGCTCTCGGGCGTCCTCTCCGGTGGTGAGCGCAACCGCCTCAACCTCGCGCTCACGCTCAAGCAGGGCGGCAACCTGCTGCTCCTCGACGAGCCGACCAACGACCTCGACGTGGAGACCCTCGGCTCCCTCGAGAACGCGCTGCTCGAGTTCTCCGGCTGCGCTGTCGTCATCACCCACGACCGGTGGTTCCTCGACCGCGTCGCGACGCACATCCTCGCCTACGAGGGCACCGAGGAGAACCCCGCCAGCTGGTACTGGTTCGAGGGCAACTTCGAGTCCTACGAGGCCAACAAGGTCGAGCGTCTCGGTCCGGAGGCCGCCCGTCCGCACCGCGTCACCTACCGCAAGCTGACGCGCGACTGACCGCGAGCGACGGCGACGCCGACGACGAGAGGGCCGGGATGCACGCATCCCGGCCCTCTCGCGTCAGATCCAGCCCTTGCGCCGGAAGACGCCGTAGAGCGTCACGGCCACTCCGGCAATGACGGCCGCGCTGAGCAGGACCCCCCAGGGTCGTCCGAATCCGGGGTAGGGCACGTTCTGGCCGAACCATCCCGTCACGGCGGTCGGGACGGCGATGATCGCGGCCCAGCCGGTGAGCTTCTTCATCACGGTGTTGAGCCGGGCGTCCTGCAGCGACAGGTTGGTCTCGAAGATCGTCGTCACCATGTCGCGCAGCGACTCGGTCCACTCGGCGGCCCGGAGGACGTGGTCGTAGAGGTCGTCGTAGAAGCCGTCGAGCTCGGTGTGCCTCTGGTCGAGCTCACCGCGGTGCCGGAGCACCGCGTTGACGACGTCGCGCATCGGCAGCACGACACGTCGCAGCTCGACGAGCTCCTTGCGCAGCCGGTAGGTGCGCACCTGGACGGCGTGCGTGCGTCCGCTCTCGTCGAAGAGGAGGTCCTCGAGGTCCTCGATCGCGTCGTCGAGCTGCTGGATCGCCTCGAAGTGCCCGTCGACGACGGTGTCGAGCAGTCCGTGCACGAGTGCCCCGACACCGAGCGCGAGCAGCTCGGGGTCGTCGTTCCACCGGTCGAGCACCTGCTGCATGTCGACCTCGTCGCTGCCGCGGACGGTGATGATGCCGCCGGGGAGCACGAACGCCGAGATCCGCGCGGTGCGCAGGCGGGACTCCGGCCCGAGCGGCTCACGGTCGTCGGCGCCCGTCGAGGTGCCGCGGTGCTCGAGACGGGTGGCGTAGACGGTGAGGAAGGTGTGCTTGGCGTGCCGGGTCGCCTTCGGACGCTCGCCGGCGGAGACGGCGTCCTCGACGGCGTGCGGGTCGAGCCCGAGCTCCGCGGACAGCGCGCGCAGCCCGGCGTGGTCCGGCTCGCACAGGTCGACCCAGATGAGCGAGTCCTCGCGAGCGAGTAGCTCGGACACGTCCTCGAGCGGGAAGCCCTCGTCGACGACCTTGCCGTGCTCCCACCGGCAGGAGGTGATGCGCCCGGTTCCGTCGTTGCTCACGCGGCCAGTCTCTCAGCCGCGAGGCTCTGGAACGGTCAGGCGATGAGGGGAGTGACGTCGCGGGTCGTGGGGCGCTCGCCGAGCGCGAGCTGCCAGGCGGTGGCGAGCCGTCGACCGACCTCGTCGGCCTCGTCGGGTGCGACGCAGAAGGGCACGCGGACCCAGCGGGTGAAACCGCCCTCGACCCCGAACTGTCCACCACGGGCCAGCCGGACACCGGCGGACTCGGCGACCCGAGCGAGCTCGTCGCCCCGGGCCTCGGGCAGCTCGCACCAGAGGTTGAGGCCGCCCGAGGGCACGGTGAGGCGCCAGTCGGGGACGTGCTGTCGCAGGGCCGTGACGAGGGCGTCGCGCCGGGAGCGCGCCTCGCGGCGGCGCTCGGTCAGCAGGGACTCACCCTGCCGCAGCAGGTCGGTGACGACGAGCTGCTCGAGGACCGCCGTCCCGAGGTCGAGGCTGTGGCGAGCCTCGATGACGGCCTCGGCACCGCCGCGGGGTGCTCGCACCCAGCCGACGCGCAGGCCGCCCCACCACGTCTTGCCGGCGCTGCCGAGGGTGTGGGCGGCGGGGGAGGAGGCTGCGAAGGGAGACGGTCGACTCGTGGTCGTCTCGTCCTCGAGGCCGAGCTCGACGAACGTCTCGTCGACGACCGGGACGGTGTTCGCCCGGGCCAGCACGCCGGCCAGCGCCTGTCGCGTCGGCGCATCCATGACGAGCCCGGTCGGGTTCTGGTGGTCGGGGATGAGGTAGGCCGCCCGCGCGCCGCTCTGGCGCAGCCCGACCTCGATCGCCTCGACGTCCCACCCGGTCGCCGTCAGCTGGGCCGGCACCGCTCGGTACGCCGAACGCCTCACTCCCACCAGGGCGTTCGGGTAGGTGGGGCTCTCGACGAGGATCCGGTCCCCGATCTCGAGCTGTGAGCGCAGCACGGCCGACAGGCCGCCGTGGGCGCCCGAGGTGATGACGACCTGGTCCGGTGAGGTGGGCAGCCCCCGGTCCTCGAACCAGGCGGCCACGGCGGCGCGGGTCTCGGCGAGCCCGCGTGGGTCGTAGCCCGCCGTCGCGAGGAACCGCGGGAGCTCCAGGAGGGACCGCTCGTACGCCGCGGTGACACCGGCCGCGGCCGGCAGGGCGGCATACGTGAGGTCGATGACGTCCGGGGGGACGTCGGTGGGGATGAGGCCGGCCTGCGACAGCGCGAGGCCCGAGGGGCCGGCGGGCAGGCAGACGACGCTCCCGGACCCACGCCGCGTCGCGACGAAGCCCTCGTCGCGCAGGGCGTCGAGGGCAGCGCCGACGGTCGTGCGGCTCAGGCCCAGCTCGGTGGTCAGCGTGCGCTCGCTGGGCAGTCGGGTCCCGACGAGCAGCCGGCCGTCGGAGACGAGTCGGCGGATGCCGTCGGCGAGGCCGCGATAGGCCGGCCGGGGGAGGGGACCGGACCCGAGAAGCAGGGCCAGTGACCGAGCCGAGATGGTGCGCACCGGTCCACTGTCGCACGACTGGCCCTTAAAAGGCAGTCCACTGGTCGGCATCATGGACGGTATGAGACGTCACGTCCCCCTCGCGAACCTCACCCCGCGCCAGCAGCTGCGCGCCGGGCGCCTCCCGCGCCGCGTCGTCCAGCTCCTCGTGGGGCTCGTGCTCTACGGCGTCTCCATGGCGATGATGATCCGCTCGACGCTCGGCCTCGACCCGTGGGACGTCTTCCACGCCGGGATCGCGACGCACGTGCCGCTGACCTTCGGGCAGGTGACGATCATCGTCGGTGCGCTCGTCCTGCTGCTCTGGGTGCCGCTGCGGCAGTGGCCCGGGCTCGGGACGGTGGCCAACGTCGTCGTCATCGGCCTCGCCGCGGACGCCGGCCTCGCCCTCATCGAGCCGCCCGAGGCGATGTGGGCGCGGGTGCTGCTGCTCACCTCCGGCATCGTGCTCAACGGTGTCGCCGGCGGCCTCTACATCGGCAGCCAGCTCGGTCCCGGCCCCCGCGACGGGCTCATGACGGGCTTCGCGCGGCGCACCGGGGTGTCGATCCGCCTCGTCCGCACCACGATCGAGGTCGTCGTGCTCGCGGCCGGCTGGCTGCTCGGCGGACCCGTCGGTCTCGGCACCGTGCTGTATGCCGTGACGATCGGCCCCCTGGTCCAGTTCTTCCTGCCCCGCCTGACCATCGACCTCGGCCACGCGGGAGCGCCTGAGGTCACGCCCGAGGAGGGCGCCGTCCCGGTGACGCCGACGTCGGCGCTGGGGTCGACGACGAGCTGACGGCTCAGGTGCCGGTGAGGCGCCAGGACCGGAGCAGCCTGCAGGCACCCGGCTCGTACCACGCGAGGTCGAGCCGTTCGGCCCGACAGCGAGCCGGGAGACGGGGGCCGGCCAGTCGGCGGGTCGACTCCTCGGTGACCACGTCGGAGAGGGCGTCGAGCGTCAGGTGCGGCACCACGTCACCGAAGCGACCGGCATACGGCGGGCACTGGGGGAAGGCGTCCCACAGCCGTGAGGTGAGGGTGGCGAAGGGCGCCGACGGCTCGGGCAGCAGGTGGACGATCCCGTTGGGGAAGGTGTCGACGGTCTCGAGCGTGAACGCGAACGGCTTTGTCGTCGCTGCGATCTCGGCGACGACGTCGAGGGCGGTCCGGGTCAGGGCGCCGAGGTCGAGGAACGGCGCGAGCGCCGTGACGTGCGCGTGGACGAAGTCCGGGTCTGCCGAGACGTAGTCGGTGTCGTAGTGCGCCGTGCGGGAGAGGACGAACGGCTCGAGCGCGGGCACGGGCACGTGGAGCACCGAGTGGCCGGTGGCGGCCGAGGTCACGGTGGCGACACTCAGTGGCCGGCGCCCACGAGCCGCAGCGCGAGGGCGGCGTTCGTCCCGCCGATCTCGGCGGGACTGCGTCGGATCGTCGGGGAGTACCAGCGGGCCACGTCGACGACGATCGAGAGCAGGGCCAGGGCCGTGTCGGCGCTGTCGTCGACGGAGAACGTGCCGTCGGCGACACCGCGGTCGAGGACGTCGCGCACCAGCGAGTCCATCTCCTTGCGCAGCTTGAGGACCTCGGCGTGGTGCTCGGGGGTCAGGTGGTGGTGCTCGTACTGCACGACACGAGCCACCTGGTACTGCTCGACGTGCCACTCCGTGAAGCGCGCCATGACGGTGACGAGCTGCTCTGAAGGCGTCGAGCCCTCGGCGATGGCCGAGCGCATGAGCCGCAGCGCGGACTCGTGGCCGCTGCGGCTCAGGGCGAAGAGCAGCTCCTCCTTGGAGCCGAAGTGGACGTAGACCCCGGCAGGCGAGAGCCCGGCCCCGGAGGCGATGTCGCGCGTGGTCGTGGCGTGGAAGCCCTTGTCGGCGAACGCGTGCGCCGCGGCCTGCAGCAGCCGCTCGACGGTCGAGGCGTCGGGGTCGGCCGTCCGGGCGCCGACGGACGGCGGGGTCGTGGTGGGCTGCGGCACGTTGACAGCATGCCGCAGGGGAGGGAAACTAAGCAAGCGCTTAGTTACCGACGGGTACCGGCGCGTCGCACCCGTGAGCACGCCCGATGGAGGACGTTATGCCCCGCAACATCTACGACGAGGACCACGAGGCGATGCGCGCCTCCGCGCGCGAGTTCGTCGCCCGCACGCTCGCGCCGCGCGCCGAGGAGATGATCGAGGGCAAGTCGATCCCGCGCGACATCTGGCTCGAGGCCGGCAAGCAGGGCTTCTTCGGCCTCGACATCCCCGAGGAGTTCGGCGGCGCCGGCGTCGACGACTACCGCTTCAACGCCGTGGTGGCCGAGGAGATGTCGCGCTTCAACGCCGCGACGAGCTCGTGCTTCGGCATCCACTCCGACGTGTGCCCGCCCTACATCGTCGACCTCGGCACCGAGGAGCAGAAGCAGCGCTGGCTGCCCGGCATGGCGAGCGGTGAGCTCATCTGCGCCATCGCCATGACCGAGCCCTCCGGCGGCTCCGACCTCGCCGCGCTCAAGACGACCGCCGTCCGGGACGGTGACTCGTGGATCCTCAACGGCTCCAAGACGTTCATCACCAACGGCTACCAGGCCGACCTCGTCATCGTGGCGGCGCGCACCGACCCGTCCAAGGGCGCCAAGGGCATCACGCTCCTCATGGTCGAACGCGGCATGGAGGGCTTCGAGAACGGCCGCAAGCTCGACAAGGTCGGCATGGACGAGTCGGACACGGCCGAGCTGTTCTTCGAGAACGTCCGCGTCCCCGACGAGAACCGCCTCGGCCCCGAGGGCATGGGCTTCATCTCGATGATGCAGCGCCTCCCGCAGGAGCGCGTCGGCGCCGCCGTCTCCAACGTCGCCCACGCCAAGGCGATCCTCGAGGAGACGATCCAGTACGCCAAGGACCGCAAGGCCTTCGGCCAGCCGATCGGCGCCTTCCAGCACAACAAGTTCCTCATGGCCGAGCTCGTGACGAAGATCGAGGTCGCCGAGGCCTACGTCGACGACTGCATCGCGGCCCACGCCGAGGGCAAGCTCTCGGCCGTCGACGCCGCCAAGGCGAAGTGGTGGAGCTCGGAGGTGCAGAACGACGTGCTCGACCACTGCGTCCAGCTGCACGGTGGCTACGGCTTCATGAACGAGTACCGCGTGGCCCGCGCCTGGCGCGATGCCCGCGTCACGAAGATCTGGGCCGGCTCCAACGAGATCATGAAGGAGCTCATCGGCCGGGACCTCGGCTTCTGATGGCGCCCGACGTGGGCGGCAGGCGTCACGAGGGCGCCGTCGCGATCATCACCGGGGCCAGCCGGGGGATCGGCCTCGGCATCGCCGAACGCCTGGTCGCCGAGGGTGCCAAGGTGGTCATCACGGCACGCAAGCCCGAGGCGCTCGCCGAGGCCGTGGAGCAGCTGGGCGGACCGGCTCATGCCCTCGGCATCGCGGGCAACGCGGCCGACGAGTCCCACCAGGACGACGTCATCGCGGCGGCGCGCGAGACGTTCGGCGGGCTCCACCTGCTCGTCAACAACACCGGCATCAACCCCGCGTACGGCCCGATGCTCGACTCCGGGCTCGACATCGCGCGCAAGGTGCTCGACGTCAACGTCGTCGCGGCGTTCTCGTGGATCAAGAAGGCGGTCGCGGCGGGGCTCGGCGACGAAACCCATCCCGGGTCGGTCGTCAACCTCGCCTCCGTCGCCGGTCAGGGTGCGAGCGGCGTCATCGGCTGGTACGGCGTGTCCAAGGCGGCGCTCATCCACCTGACCACCGAGCTCGGCTACGAGCTAGGTCCCGACGTGCGGGTCAACGCCGTCGCGCCGGCCGTCGTCAAGACGAAGTTCGCCGAGGCGCTCTACGAGGGGCGCGAGGACAAGGTCGTGCGCGCCTACCCGATGAAGCGTCTCGGTCTCCCGGAGGACGTCGCGGGCGCCGTCAGCTTCCTGCTGAGCAGCGACGCGTCGTGGGTCACCGGTCAGACGCTGACGATCGACGGTGGCGTCACCTTGGGCGGCGCACTCTAGCCACGGGGGCAGACGCCGTGACGGCCGGCGGGAAGGGTGGACAAGACCCTTCCCGCCGGCCGTTCGTCATGTCAGCGTGGTCCCGAATCCCTGTGGGCAGAGGAGAGCTCATGGACCGGCAGGTGGCGCTGGTGACGGGTGCGACGCGCGGCATCGGGCGGGAGGTCGTGGCACAGCTCGGTCGGGGCGGCTTCACGGTCATCGCGACGGGGCGGTCCGACGCCGACGCGATGTCGGCTGCGGCGGGGGTCGTCGCCGCCGACCCGGGCGCAGACGTCCGGGCTCTGGGTCTCGACCTGGACGTCGCGGATGCCGCATCGGTCGCGCTGCTCCCCGATGCCGTGCGACGCGTCGCAGGCAGGCTCGACGTCCTCGTCAACAACGCGGCGGCCTTCGTCGACTGGGACGAGCTCGGGTCCGACGCCGACCTGGAGCTCGCGCGTTCGGTGATGGAGACCAACCTCTTCGGTGCCTGGCGGGTCACCCAGGCCCTGCTCCCGCTGCTGCGCGAGAGCGCGCACGCCCGGGTGGTCAACGTCTCGAGCGGCGCAGGCTCCCACGGCGACGAGGCGTTCGGGCTCGCGCGACGGAGTGGCCGGGCGGCCAGCTATGGCGTGAGCAAGGCCGCGCTGGGAGCGCTGACCTCGACCCTGGCTGCCGAGCTCGACGGCACGGGCATCCTCGTCAACGCCGTCTGCCCAGGACTCACGGCGACGTGGCCCGGAGCCGAGGAGATGGGGGCCCGTCCCGTCTCCGAAGGGGCGGCCTCGGTGGTCTTCGCGGCCACCCTGCCCGACGGCGGCCCCTCCGGCGGTTCCTACCGCGACGGCCGTCCCCTGCCCTGGTAGGGCATCGGTTTGACATGAATTAGGTGAGGCTTACTAAGGTAAGCCTCACCTAATGCCGTCTCGGGGGAGTGTCCGACAGAGGTGGCGTGGGACCCGTCCCCGACAGAGAGACCGTCACCGTGTCGCGCCTTCGCACCGCCCTCCTCGCCGCCGTCGCCGCGGCCCTCGTCCTCGCCGGCTGCACCACCGGTCCCAGCGGCGACTCCGCCTCTCCTGCCGGAACTGCAGCGGCAGGAGCCGGCGCCACGGGAGCCGACCCGACGGCATACCCCGTCACCCTGAAGGACGCCTTCGGCACGGCCACCATCACGAAGGAGCCGCAGCGGGTGGTGACCCTCGGCTGGTCCGACGCCGACCACGTGGCAGCGCTCGGCGTTGCCCCCGTCGGCGCCCCCAAGGTCACGTGGGGCGGCAACGCGAACCTCTCGACGGACTGGTTCGACGCGCAGCTGGCCACCTTCGGCGGCACCGCGCCGACACGTTTCGACGACACCGACGGCAACCCCGTCGAGGAGATCGCCCGGCTGCAGCCCGACCTCATCCTCGCGACGAACTCCGGCATCACGAAGGACGAGTACGACACGCTGAGCAAGCTCGCACCCGTCGTCGCCTATCCGGAGGTCGCCTACGGCACGCCGTGGCAGGACTCGCTCGAGACGACCGGGAAGGCACTCGGGCGCTCGAAGCAGGCGGCTGCCGTCGAGGCGAAGACCGTCGGGGCACTCGAGGCGGCCAGGGCGAGGTACCCGCAGCTCGCGGGCAAGACCTTCATCTACGGCTACGTCGCCCCGACCGACCTCTCGCAGATCGGCTTCTACACCCCGAGCGACCTCCGCCCGCAGATGCTGACCGCGCTCGGCATGAAGAACGCGCCGTTCGTCGAGGAACGGGCCAGGGGCTCCAAGGAGTTCTACCTCACGGTCAGCGCCGAGCGGGCCGCGACCCTCGAGGCCGACGTCTTCCTCACCTACATCACCGAGGACTCGGAGGTCGAGGTCATGACGAAGGACCCGCTCGTCGGCCAGGTGCCCGCGATCAGGGCCGGTGCGCTCGTCGCGACGAAGGACCAGAAGGTGGGCCTGACGATGAGCTCGCCGACGCCGCTGTCCATCCCGTACATGACCGAGCTGTTCGTGCCGCTCGTCGCGGCCGCGGCGGACAAGGCCGACGCCGCCCGATGAGCACCTCCCCGACGCTCGAACGGGAGGGCCCGGTGACGTCGCCCGGGGGCGGCGGCAGGGGATCCTCGGGTGCGCCCCGCCGCACGCCAGGGCTCGCCGCCCTCCTGGTCGCGCTGGCCGCCCTGCTCGTCGTGGCCGTCGTCACGTCGATCGTGCTGGGCTCCAAGGCGATTCCTCTCGGTGACGTCCTGCAGGTCCTCACGGGACACGGAGACGGCGTGGCCGATCGAGGCATCGTCGATGCCCGGGTCGCCCGGACGCTCGTGGGTGTCCTCGTCGGTGCGGCCCTCGCCGTCGCGGGCGCCGCGATGCAGGGACTCACCCGCAACCCTCTCGCGGACCCGGGCCTGCTCGGCGTCAATGCCGGCGCCGGACTCGCCGTCGTCGTGGCGATCGCCGTCTTCGGCGTCGGCTCGCTCAGCGGCTACGTCTGGTGGGCCATGGCTGGTGCGGGCCTGGCGGCAGTCCTCGTCCACGCGCTCGCCGGGCTCGCCGGCGGCGGCGTCACACCCCTGCGACTCACCCTCGCCGGGGCCGCCGTCACGGCCGGCCTCGCGAGCTGGTCGTCCGGGCTGCTCGTCTCGAGCAAGCAGTCCTTCGACTCCTTCCGCTTCTGGCAGGTGGGCACCATCGGGGGACGGGGGTTCGACCTCGTCGTCACCGTGCTGCCCTTCTTCGGCGTCGGGCTCGTCGTCGTCCTCCTCGCCGTCCGTCGGCTCAACGCCCTCGCGCTGGGTGACGACCTCGCCCGCGGCCTCGGCGAGAACGTCCTCCTCGCCCGCGCCACCGTCGCCGTCGGCGTCGCCGTCCTGTGTGGCGCCGCGACCGCCCTCGCGGGGCCGATCGGTTTCCTCGGCCTCGTCGTGCCCCATGTCGCCCGCTTCGTCGTCGGCCCCGACCACCGGAGGATCATCCCGGTCTGCCTCGTCGCGGGCCCGACCCTGCTGCTCGCCGCAGACACCGTCGGACGGCTCGTGGCGCAGCCGAGCGAGGTGCAGGCCGGCATCATGACCGCCGTCATCGGCGTGCCCGTCTTCGTCGTGCTCGTGCGCCGCGGACGGATGGCGAGCCTGTGACCGCCGACCTGCTCACCCACGCCGGGGCTCGCGCCGGTGCCCGTGACGTGACGGCCGTGGACTCGGTCGACGTCGCGCACGTCGTCCGGGCCCGCCGGCGTCCCGCGCGTCGCGTGCGGCTGGTCGTCGCGACTCTCGCCGTGGTTGCGCTCGCCGCAGTCCTCGTCCGCGTGCTCCTCGGCGACTACGTCGTCGCGCTCACCGACCTGCTGCCGATCCTCCGGGGCGAGACGCTGCCCGACGTCCCGGGCGCCTCCTTCATCGTCATGGAGGCCAAGCTGCCGCGTGCCCTGCTGGGGCTCCTCGCGGGTCTGGCGTTCGGGGCCTCCGGGGCGATGTTCCAGACCACCTTGCGCAACCCGCTGGCGAGCCCCGACATCATCGGCATCAGCCTCGGCGCGTCCGCCGCAGCGGTCATCGCCCTGACGTTCCTCGACGCGCAGGGCCTCTGGCTTCCGGCTGCTGCCCTGGTCGGCGCCGTGGCCGTCTGCCTGATCATGTATGCCGTGGGCCGGGGGGCCACGTTCGCCGGCCAGCGCATGGTGCTCGTCGGCATCGGCGTCGCCGCCCTGCTGTCCAGCGTCATCCAGCTCGTCATGACGCGCACCTCGATCCAGGACGCGCAGGCTGCCCTCGTCTGGCTCACCGGGAGCCTCGCGCGCGCGACGTGGCCGGTCATCGGGCTGCTCTCGGTCGCGACCGTCGTGCTCGCGCCGCTGCTCGCGGCGTGTGCGCGGTGGATGCGGCTCGCCGAGCTCGGCGACGACCTGTCGACGACGCTCGGGGCGCCCGCGGGTCGAGCTCGTCTCGGTCTCGTCGTCGCCGTGGCCCTCGCCGCCGTCGCGACGAGTGCGACCGGCCCCATCGCGTTCGTCGCCTTCCTGGCGGGGCCGACCGCGCGTCGGCTCTGCGGTGGCCGGCCCTCCCTGTGGGCGGCCGCCCTCGTCGGAGCGGTCGTCGTCGTGCTGTCGGACTTCGCCGGCGACTACCTCATCCCCGACGTCAACCTCCCCGTCGGGGTCGTCACGGGCGCCCTCGGGGCACCCCTCATGCTCGCGGTCGTCGTCACCGCGGGCCGAGCCGGAAAGGCCTGACATGACCTCCTCGACCCTGGCGCGCTCCACCGCGGACGGCGTCGCCGTGCGCGCACGGGGCCTGACGCTCTCCTACGACGGTCGGCGGGTCGTGGACCACCTCGACCTCGACGTGCCGGCCGGCAGGATCACCGTCGTCGTCGGGCCCAACGGCTGCGGCAAGTCGACCCTCCTGCGCGGGCTGTCACGTCTGTTGCGCCCCACCGAGGGCAGCGTCCACCTCGCCTCCGACGGCGCCCGAGACGACGTCTGGTCGCTGCGGCCCAGGGAGTTCGCCCGCCGCGTCGCGCTCCTCCCGCAGAGCCCGCCGGTGCCCGAGGGCATCAGCGTCGTCGACCTCGTCGGTCGCGGTCGACACCCGCACCACACCCTCGTCCGCCGGTGGTCGGGGGCCGACGACGAGGCCGTCGCCCGGGCCATGCGTGCGACCGGGACCCTCGAACTGGCCGAGCGACCGGTCGACGAGCTGTCCGGCGGCCAGCGGCAGCGCGTGTGGATCGCCCTGACCCTCGCCCAGGAGACCGACGTCGTGCTCCTCGACGAGCCCACGACCTACCTCGACCTCGCACACCAGGTCGACGTCCTCGACCTGCTGCGCGGCCTCAACCGCAGCCGGGGGACGACCGTCGTCATGGTCCTGCACGACCTCAACCTCGCGGCCCGCTACGCCGACCACGTCGTCGCCCTGCGCGACGGCCGTCTCGTCGGCAGCGGCGCGCCGGCGGATCTCGTCGACGAGGAGTTCGTGGCGCAGGTCTTCGGCCTCGGCAGCCGCGTCATCGCCGACCCCGTCACCGGTTCGCCGCTCGTCGTGCCCACCTCCACCCACCACCAGAGCGGACCCGCCCCGTGACCACGACCACCGTCAGCCCCGTCCTGCTCCTCACGGCGGTCGTCCGCCGGGTCGAGCGTCTCAGTCCGTCGTTCGTCCGAATCAGGTTCGGTGGCAGTGGTTTCGAGCACGTCGGCCCCGAGGGGCCGACGCTCGACCAGCGCATCAAGCTCCTCATCCCGGCACCGGGGCGCCCTGCTCCGAGCGCGCTCCTGCACCCCGAGGGGTGGTATGCCGCGTGGCTCGCGCTGCCCGAGGCCGACCGTGGGCACCTGCGCACCTACACGGCCCGTGCCGTCGAGGGGGAGGGGGACGACCGCCATCTCGTCGTCGACTTCGTCCTGCACGGTCACGGCCCGCGCGATGCAGCCGGCGCAGCTGCCGGTCCCGCCGGAACGTGGGCGGCGGGCGCCGCCGTCGGCGACGAGATCGGCCTGCTCGCGCCGCGCCGCGGTCAGGAACGCGCCTTCGGAGGCATCGAGTTCGACCCGGGGACGGCGAGGCGTCTCGTCCTCGTCGCCGATGAGACGGCGCTCCCCGCCCTCGCCTCGATCGTCGAGTCCCTGCCGGCGGGCACCCGGGGCGTGGCCGTCGTGGAGGTGCCCGACGCCACGGACTTCCTCGACGTCCGCTTCCCTCCCGGGATCGAGCGTCACTGGATCGCTCGCGGGACCCGACCGCGGGGTGAGCAGACCCTTGCCCTGCTGCGTGCGTGCCTGGGCCTGCAACCGGACGAGCGCGCCGTCGCGGACGTGGCGGGCCTCGGTCCTGGCGTCGACCTCGACGAGGACGTGTGGGAGACCCCGGTCCACAGCTCCTCGGGTGCCGAGATCACGACGGTGAGCAGCGCGCCGGTGCGGGCGGACGTCAGGGAGACGTACGCGTGGGTCGCCGGTGACTCCGACACGGTCAAGGCCTGTCGACGGCTCCTCGTGGGCGAGGGCGGCATGGACCGTCCGCAGGTGGCCTTCATGGGGTACTGGAAGCAGGGACGCGCCAGCTGAGCAGCGCCTTCTCCACCCCGCCCGGACGGCGCGTCGCGGCACGGCGCGCCGACCGGCATACGGCCGCTTGCGCTCGACGGGCCCGGGCAGGGGAGAATGCGCTGTGCGGCCACCGTCGTCCGCAGGTCGCCACGCCGTGGCGCCGCGGCGCTGCCGCGACCGAACGACGGAAGAAGGTCCATGGAGATCTGGCCGGGCAAGCCCTACCCACTCGGAGCGACGTACGACGGTTCGGGGGTCAACTTCGCCGTCTTCTCCGAGGTCGCCGAACGGATCGAGCTCTGCCTGCTCGACGACGACCTGAACGAGACGCGCCTCGACCTGCCCGAGACGGACGGCTTCGTGTGGCACGGCTACGTCCCCTACGTCCAGCCGGGGCAGCGCTACGGCTTCCGGGTGCACGGGCCCTACGACCCCGCGAACGGTCACCGGTGCAACCCGAGCAAGTTCCTGCTCGACCCGTACGCCAAGGCGATCGAGGGCCAGGCCGAGAACGACCAGTCGCTCTACTCGTACACCTTCGGCGACCCCAAGGCCGCGACGACGACGAAGATCAACACCGACGACAACGTGCGCCACACAATGCACTCGATCGTCATCAACCCGTTCTTCGACTGGGGCGACGACCGCCCGCCGCGCCACGAGTACCACGAGAGCATCATCTACGAGGCCCACGTCAAGGGCCTGACGATGCTCCACCCGGAGATCCCCGAGGAGATCCGCGGCACGTACGCCGGCATCTCGCACCCCGCGATGATCAAGCACCTGAGCGACCTGGGCATCACCGCCATCGAGCTCATGCCCGTCCACCAGTTCGTCCAGGACGCGCCGCTCGTCGACCGTGGCCTGTCGAACTACTGGGGCTACAACACCATCGGCTTCCTCGCGCCGCACAACGAGTACGCCGCCGGTGGGCAACGCGGCCAGCAGGTGCTCGAGTTCAAGGCGATGGTCAAGGCGCTGCACGCGGCGAACATCGAGGTCATCCTCGACGTCGTCTACAACCACACCGCCGAGGGCAACCACATGGGCCCGACGCTGGCGTTCCGCGGCCTCGACAACAACAGCTACTACCGCCTCGTCAGCGACGACCTCAGCCACTACTACGACACGACGGGCACCGGCAACAGCCTCCTCATGCGCAGCCCGCACGTGCTGCAGCTCATCATGGACTCGCTGCGCTACTGGGTCACCGAGATGCACGTCGACGGCTTCCGCTTCGACCTCGCCGCGACCCTGGCTCGCCAGTTCCACGAGGTCGACAAGCTGTCGGCCTTCTTCGACCTCATCCAGCAGGATCCGGTCGTCAGCCAGGTCAAGCTCATCGCCGAGCCATGGGACGTCGGCGAGGGCGGCTACCAGGTCGGCAACTTCCCGCCGCTCTGGACCGAGTGGAACGGCAAGTTCCGCGACACGGTGCGCGACTTCTGGCGCGGAGAGGGAGGCGCCCTCGGCGAGTTCGCCTCTCGTTTCACCGGATCCAGCGATCTCTACGAGCACTCGGGCCGCAAGCCGATCGCGTCGATCAACTTCGTGACGGCCCACGACGGCTTCACCCTGCGCGACCTCGTCTCCTACAACGACAAGCACAACGAGGCCAACGGCGAGGGCAACAACGACGGGGAGAGCCACAACCGTTCGTGGAACTGCGGCGTCGAGGGGCCCACCACCGACCCGGTCATCCGCGACCTGCGGCTGCGCCAGCAGCGCAACTTCCTCACGACCCTGCTCTTCTCGCAGGGCGTGCCGATGATGCTCCACGGTGACGAGCTCGGCCGCACCCAGGGCGGCAACAACAACGGCTACTGCCAGGACAACGACATCTCGTGGATCCAGTGGGTCCTCGACGAGGACGACCAGAAGCTGCTCGTCTTCACCCAGTCGCTCGTCAAGCTGCGGCGGGAGCACCCGGTGTTCCGGCGTCGCCGGTTCTTCGCCGGCAGCGCCGACCACGGCGGTGAGAGCGAGCTCGGTGACATCGCCTGGTTCACTCCGGAGGCGCAGCACATGGACGAGGAGGCCTGGAGCAACGGGCTCGCCAAGTCGCTCATGATCTTCCTCAACGGCTCGGCCATCCCCGAGCCGGACCCACGCGGGCAGCAGATCCTCGACGACTCGTTCCTCGTCATGTTCAACGCCCACGACGAGCCGCTGACCTTCACGCTGCCCGACGAGGAGTACGGCGCCGAGTGGATCCCGGTCATCGACACCGCCCTGCACGAGGTCGAGGCCAACCACCTCGACGCGACGTGGCAGATCCAGGTCCAGCCGCGCAGCATCGTCGTGCTGAGGTGCCCGCGCGAGATCGTCTCGCCCATCATCCCGGGCGTCACGGAGGAGGCCACCGCGTGAGGTATGCCAGCGCACCCGTCTCGACCCACCGGCTCCAGCTCGAGCCGGACTTCACCCTCGACGACGCGGTCGCGCAGGTGAGACACCTTGCGGCACTGGGGATCACGCACGTCTACCTGTCGCCGGTCCTGCAGGCCACCGTCGGCTCCAAGCACGGCTACGACGTCACCGACCACACGTCGGTGGCGGAGGGGCTCGGCGGTGACGCCGGCTTCGCCCGCCTCGTCGAGGCGGCCCACGAGGCCGGGCTCGGCGTCGTCGTCGACGTCGTGCCCAACCACATGACGACGCCGACGCCGCTCTCGCTCAACCGCCCGCTGTGGTCGGTGCTCCGCGAGGGCCGGCAGTCGGCATACGCCACGTGGTTCGACGTCGACTGGGACGCCCAGGACGGGCGCGTCCTCATGCCCGTGCTCGGCGCCCCGCTCGACGAGGTGCTGGCGGCAGGGGAGATCTCGGTCCGGACCCACGAGGGCGAGCCGGTCGTGACGTACTACGACCACGTCTTCCCGCTCGCGCCGGGCACTGACCCCGGGCTGCCGATCGGTGACCTGCTTGACGCGCAGCACTACCGCCTCGCGTCGTGGACCGTCGGCGACTCCGAGCTGAACTACCGCCGCTTCTTCGACGTCACGTCCCTCATCGCGGTGCGCGTCGAGGAGCCCGAGGTGTTCGACGCTACGCACGCCCTCCTCGTCGACGGGATCCGCTCCGGCGCCATCGACGGGCTGCGCATCGACCACCCGGACGGACTCGCCGACCCCGAGGGGTACCTCGAGCGGCTCGGTGACGCGACGGGCGACGCCTGGGTCGTCGTCGAGAAGATCCTCGAGGGTCACGAGCACCTTCCACATGCCTGGCGGACGGCCGGCACGACCGGTTACGACGCCCTGCTGCGCATCGGCGGGCTCTTCGTCGATCCCGCCGGGGCCGGGCCCCTCGACGACCTCTCGACCGAGCTGCTCGGGGAGCGGCAGGACCTGGGAGCGATCGTCACGCAGTCGAAGCGGTGGGTCGTGCAGGTCATGCTCGCCGCCGAGGTGAACCGGCTCATGCGTCTCGTCGCGCGTGCGCGGCCGGACCTCGACGAGGCCGCCGCGCGCGAGGTGCTCGAGGCGATGCTCGTCGGCATGGACCGCTACCGCGTCTACGTGCGGCCCGGAGCAGCTGCTGCGAGCGAGGACGCTGCCGAGCTGCGGGCGGCGGCGACGCGTGGTGCGGAGAGTGCGTCGGGTGCCCTGGCAGAGGCTGTCGTCGACGGACTCGTCGACCTCGCTCTCGGCGTGGGAGATTCGCAGGACGACGGGGCACGCGACGAGGTCGTCGTGCGCTTCCAGCAGACGTGCGGCCCGGCCATGGCCAAGGCGATCGAGGACACGGCGTACTACCGGTACGTCCGGCTTGTCGGGCTCAACGAGGTCGGCGGCGACCCGACGCAGGTAGGGGTGCCGACGGCGGACTTCCATCGTTTCGCCGAAGACCTGCTCGGTGAGTGGCCGCAGTCGATGACGACGCTCTCGACGCACGACACGAAGCGGTCCGAGGACGTGCGGGCGCGGCTCTTCGTGCTCGCGGAGCGGCCCGAGGCGTGGGCGACCTGGGTGCGTACGGCACGAGAGCTGGCGGCACCGGTCCGCGCCGAGGAGCTCGACGCGCTCACCGAGTACTTCCTCTGGCAGACCGTCGTCGGGGCGTGGCCGATCAGTGAGGAGCGCCTGCAGGCCTACGCGCTCAAGGCGATCCGCGAGTCGAAGCTGCACACGCGCTGGACCGAGCCGAACGAGGCCTACGAGTCGGCGGTCGAGCGGTTCGTCTCGGGCGTCGTCACGACGCCGGCCATCGTGGCGCACGTCGAGGCCTGGGTCGGCTCGACGGAGCGCGCGACGCGAGCCAACGTGCTCGGCCAGAAGCTCGTCCAGCTGACGATGCCGGGCGTGCCCGACGTCTACCAGGGCACCGACCTCGTCGACCTGTCGCTCGTCGACCCCGACAACCGGCGGCTCGTCGACTACGCCGACCGGCGAGACCGGCTCGCCCGGCTCGACGGCGGGGCGACGCCCGCGGACCTCGACGACGAGAAGCTGCTCGTCACGACGGCTGCCCTGCGCACGCGCCGTGAGTGGCCCGAGTGCTTCACGGGCGAGGACGCGACCTACGTCCCGGTCGAGACCGGCTCCGAGCACGTCGTCGCCTTCGGGCGGGGCACGGCTGAGGGACTCGGGACTGTCACCGTCGTGACCCGCCTCGCGGGTCGCCTCTCCGACGCGGGCGGCTTCGGGGACGCCGCCCTCGACCTCCCCGACGGCCGGTGGTCCGACGTCGTCTCCCCACGCACGTTCGACGGGGGCCCCACGCGTCTGGCCGACCTCATCGGCGACGAGGGCCTGCCCGTCGCGCTGCTCGTGCGGGTACGGGAAGAGTCATGACCTCCGACACCCTCACCGTCTGGGCCCCGTCGGCGTCCCGGGTCGACGTCGTCGTCTCGCGCGTCGACGGCTCGGGTGCGGAGCCGACCTCGGCGGCGCAGCGGCACGCCATGACCGCCGCCGACGGTGGCTGGTGGACGTGGGTGCGCTCCGACGACGCCACCCTCGACTACGCCTTCAGCATCGACGGCGGCGACGCCCGACCCGACCCGCGCAGCGCCTGGCTGCCACACGGCGTCCACGGCGCGAGTCGCACCTTCGACGCGGCGGCCCATGCCTGGGCCGACGGTGCGTGGCGCGGCACCCGTGACGGCCGTGGTGTCCTCGGCGGCGTCGTCTACGAGCTGCACATCGGGACGTTCACTCCGGAGGGCACCTTCGACGCGGCGATCGCCCACCTCGGGCACCTCGTCGAGCTCGGGGTCGACGTCGTCGAGGTCATGCCCGTCGCCGCCTTCGGAGGCACGCACGGCTGGGGCTACGACGGGGTCGCGCCGTATGCCGTCCAGCAGAGCTACGGCGGCCCGGCTGCGTTCCAGCGCTTCGTCGACGCGTGCCACGCGCGCGGCCTCGGCGTGTGCCTCGACGTCGTCTACAACCACCTCGGTCCGACCGGCAACTACCTCGCCGAGTTCGGGCCGTACTTCACCGACACCCACACGACACCGTGGGGTCCGGCCGTCAACCTCGACGCGGCCGGCAGCCACGAGGTGCGGCGCTGGGTCGTCGACAACGCCCTCCGGTGGTTCCGCGACTTCCACGTCGACGCACTCCGGCTCGACGCCGTGCACGAGCTGCGCGACGAGTCGGAGCCCCACATCCTCGCCCAGCTCTCCGACGAGACCGCCTCTCTCGCAAAGGAGCTCGGTCGGCCACTCGACCTCATCGCCGAGAGCGACCTCAACGACGCCGTCATGGTGATGCCCACGGCCGAGGGTGGTCGTGGCATGACGGCCCAGTGGGACGACGACATCCACCACGCCCTCCACGTCGCGCTGACCGGCGAGACGCAGGGTTACTACGCCGACTTCGCCGGCGGCAACGAGGCCTGGCCCGAGGGCGGGCCCATCTCGGTGCTGGCCAAGACGCTCACCGACGCCTTCCTGCACGACGGTCGGGTCTCCACCTTCCGGGGTGAGGTCTGGGGTGCACGGGTCGACCCGGAGACGCGGTCGGGGCACGAGTTCCTCGCCTACCTGCAGACCCACGACCAGGTGGGCAACCGCGCGACGGGCGACCGCATCAGCGACCAGGTCTCGCCCGGGCAGCAGGCGATCGGCGCCGCCCTCTACCTGCTCTCACCGTTCACGGCCATGGTCTTCATGGGCGAGGAGTGGCGCGCGAGCACTCCCTTTGCGTTCTTCACCTCGTTCGAGGAGGAGTGGCTGGCCGACGCCGTGCGTTCCGGCCGGCGTAGCGAGTTCGCCGCCCACGGGTGGGACGAGGCCGACGTCCCGGACCCGCAGGACCCCGCCACCCGGGCGCACAGCGTGCTCGACTGGAGCGAGCCGAACGCGCCGGGACACAACGAGATGCTCCACTTCTACCGGGAGCTCATCAAGGTGCGGCGCACGCAGCCGGATGTCGCCTCCGGTGACCTGCGTGCCACGACGGTGACCTTCGACGAGACGGCCCGCTGGATGATCATGTCGCGCGGGTCGGTGCACGTGGTGGCCAACCTCGCAGGCCGCGCCGGCGTCGTTCCGTTCGCCGGCGAGGTCGAGCACGTGCTCGCCTCGTGGGGGCGGTCGCCGATCGTCGACTCGCACGGTGTCAGCCTCGACGGCCACGACGTCGCCGTCCTGCGCACGACTCCCTGACCTCACCCGGGTCGAGCGGCGCCGTCGGTCGCCGCGCCCGCACCAGGGATCTGCGTCACGACTCCTTGACGCGGACCATGCCCTCCTGGGCAGTCGTGGCGACGAGAGTGCCGTCCTGGCTGAAGATCTCACCGATCGACAGGCCGCGACCGCTCACGGCCGACGGAGACTGCTGGGCGTAGAGCAGCCACTCGTCGAGGCGCACGTCGCGGTGGAACCACATCGAGTGGTCGAGGCTGGCGACCCGCAGGCGGCGGTCGGTCCAGACGAGACCGTGCCGGCGCAGCACGGGCTCGAGGAGCGAGTAGTCGCTCGAGTAGGCCAGGACCGCAGCGTGCAGCAGTGGGTCGTCCGGCAGCCGGTCGATGGCGCGCATCCACACGTGGTTCGTCGCGACCTGCTCGGGCCCGGCGTCGAGGAACATGTTGCTCTCGACGGGTCGCAGCTCGATGGGCCGGGACTCGGCGATGTGCCGGGCGCCGGGGTGGTCGACGCCCCGGAACGCGTCGGCGAGGGAGGTGAGCCCATCGGGTCCGGCGACCTGTGGCATCGCGTTCTGGTGGTCGAGACCCCCGGCGCGCTCCTGGAAGGAGCACACCATCGACATGATCGGCGCACCCTTCTGCACGGCATGGACCCGGCGGGTCGAGAAGGAGTTGCCGTCACGCATCTCCTCCACGGCGAAGCGGATGGGCAGCGTGTCGTCGCCGGGACGCATGAAGTAGCCGTGCAGCGAGTGGATCGGCCGCGCGCCGTCGCCGTCGTTGAGGTCACGCACCGTGATGCCGGCGGCCATGACGCACTGGGCGAGGACCTGACCACCGAAGACGCGCCCGTGGGGCATCTTCTGGGAGCGCCCCTCGAAGACCCGCGCGGACGATGCGCCGATGGACTCCGCGGCGTCACGTCCACGGACGTCGGTGACGGCGATGTGCGCCGTGCCGACGTCACGGAGGGTCAGCACCTCGATGAGGTCCTCGAGTGGGGGCAGCGGGCGCGGTTCGGCGGGGGCGTCGGCACTCACAGGTCGACCCTAGTGGCCCCGGACGACTGCTCGCTGCGGCCCGCGACCCGCGTCACCCTTCCATCGCCAGGGCCATCGGCAGAACGGCCGGCGCACCGGCCTCGCGCAGCAGCCCGGCACAGACCGTGAGCGTCCACCGCGAGTCGCTGACGTCGTCGAGCAGCAGCACCGGACCCGGGACGCCACTGAGCGACGCCGCGAGCTCGGGGCCGACGGCGAGCCGACCCCACACGTTGGCGAGGCGGAAGGCGCTGTTGCCGCCCGGCTCGCCGACGGGGCCGCCCTCGACGAGGTCGAGCGCACCGAGGTAGGGCAGCCGTCCGAGCTGTCCGAGGCCGGTGGCCAGGGACTCGACGAGCAGCGGGCGCCGACGCGACGGCACGGAGACGATGGCCGCCGGCCGCTCCTGCCAGCCCCATCCGGCGAGCACGTCGACGCAGGCGCGGACGACCTCAGCGGGGACCTCTCGGTCCTCACCGCGCAGCAGCTCTCGGAGCCGCTGACCCCATCCGAGGTCGCTGAGGCGGGCGACGGCGCGGCCCTCCTGCATCGACACCGATGGTGCGATCTTGCCCTTGAGCGGGACGCCCAGGCGGTCCATGCCCGACGGCCACTGCGCGCGGGACTCGAGGACGACGCCGGGCCGCTCGAGGCGCGCACGGGCGGTGTTGACGGCGGCCTCGGGGATCGTCGTGTCGAACCAGGGGTCGGTGCACCGGTCGCACCGGCCACAGGGCTCGGCGGAGTCGTCGTCGAGGGTCTGCTGGAGGAAGGCCATGCGGCAGCGGTCGGTGCGTTCGTAGTCGACCATGAGCTGCTGCTCACGCTCACGCGCCTCGGTGACGCGCCCATAGCGTTCGGCGTCGTAGGTCCACGGCTCGCCGGTGGCGGTCCATCCACCGGGCACGCGGTGCACGGCGCCGTCGACGTCGAGGACCTTGAGGAGCAGCTCGAGGCGCGTGCGGCGGACGTCGACGATGGACTCGAGGGCGACCGTCGACAGGGCTCGCGGGGACTCGGACAGGGCGCGCACGACGGCATCGGCCTGGTCCTGCTTGGGCATGGACGCGGACGCGAAGTAGCGCCAGATGTCCTTGTCCTCCGGCCCCGGCATGAGCAGGACGTCGGCGCGCTCCGTGGCGCGGCCGGCTCGCCCGACCTGCTGGTAGTACGCGACGGGTGACGACGGGGCCCCGAGGTGCAGGACGAAGCCCAGGTCGGGCTTGTCGAAGCCCATGCCGAGGGCCGAGGTGGCGACGAGGGCCTTGACCTCGTTGTCGCGCAGCGCCTCCTCGAGACGGATCCGCTCGGAGGGCTCGGTACGGCCCGTGTAGGCGGCGACCTTGTGGCCGGCCTCGCGCAGCGCGACCGCCACGTCCTCGGCGGCGGCCACCGTCAGGGCGTAGACGATGCCCGACCCCTGGAGCTCGCCCAGGTGGGCGATGAGCCACGCGAGACGCTGCTCGGGGGCGGCGAGCGGCAGCACCCCGAGCCGCAGCGACGCCCGGGCCAGGGGACCGCGCAGGGTCAGGACGTCACGGCCACCGGCGCCGAGCTGCTCGACGACGTCGGTGACGACGCGCGCGTTGGCCGTGGCCGTCGTGGCCAGGACCGGAGTGCGCTCGGGCAGCGTGAGAAGCAGGTCGCGGATGCGACGGTAGTCGGGACGGAAGTCGTGGCCCCAGTCGCTGATGCAGTGCGCCTCGTCGACGACGAGCAGCCCGCACGACTCGGCGAGGGCCGGTAGCTGCTCGTCGCGGAACCGGGGGTTGTTGAGGCGCTCGGGGCTGACGAGCAGCACGTCGACCTCGCCGCGGGCGAGGGCGCCGGACACGGCGCCCCACTCGTCGGCGTTCGTCGAGTTGAGGGTCACGGCCTTGATGCCGGCGCGCTCAGCGGCGGCGATCTGGTCGCGCATGAGCGCGAGGAGCGGGCTGACGATGACGGTCGGCCCGGCGCCCTCGGCGCGGCGCAGCGCGGTGGACACGAAGTAGACGGCGGACTTGCCCCAGCCGGTGCGCTGCACGACGAGCACGCGCCGACGACCGGCGACGAGCTCGTTCACCGCCTCGAGCTGCCCGTCGCGGAAGTCGACGTCGTCCCGCCCGACGAGCCGCCGCAGCGCGGTCGTCGCCCGCTCGCGCAGGGCGGGGTCGACGTCGGCAACGGGGGGAGCGGCGGGGGGTGACGTCATGGCACCCAACCTACGTGTCCCCGCCGACCGGGCCGACCGGCATACCCGGGCTGTGGACGGGCCGGCGTCCCACCGAGGGGATGTGGATGAGCGTCGGCGCGCGTGGCTGGAAGGATGGGGGCATGACGGAGACCGAACCGCGGGCCACGCCGTATGCCGCGCACGTGTCGCTGCGCTGGTCCGACATGGACGCCTACGCGCACATCAACAACGTGCAGTTCCTGCGCCTGCTCGAGGACGCCCGCGTCATCGCCTTCCGCGACTGGTTCGACGGCGGGGGAGCGGGCGACAAGACCCTGCTCGACGAGGGGGTGCTCGTGTCGCGGCACGAGATCGAGTACCGCCGTCCCCTCGGCTTCCGGCACGCCCCCGTCGAGATCCAGATGTGGGTCTCGCGGGTGGGTGGCGCGGGCTTCGACGTCGCCTACATCGTCACCGACCCCGACGGCGTCGGCGAGGGCGAGCGGCCCGTCTACGCCGTCGCCGAGACCGAGCTCGCCCTCTACGACTTCGCGAGCGAGGCGCCGCGGCGCATGCGCCCCGACGAGCGGGCGTCGGTGCAGGTCCACGTCGGCGCTCCCGCTCCCTTCCGGAGGCGGCGCCGGTGACGGGCTCGCCGCAGATCGACTTCGGCGACCCGCGGGGGCTGGCCGACCTCGGCACCTACCTCGCTCGCGCGAGCCGCGCCAACCCCGACGGCGCTGTGCGCCTTCAGGTGCTCGGCACCCTCCTCGTCACCACGGTGGCGGTCATCGAGGGCACCGGGCTCATGGGTGAGGGCACGGTGCTCGGCATGCGCGTCGTGACGATCGCGCCGTCCGACGCCGTCGACACGACCGTGTCGTTCGCGTCCGTCGCCGACCGCCTCGCCCGAGACGGTGCGGGCGCCGTGCTCAGCGTCCCGCCGACGACCGTCCGGGCGCCGTGGAGTGGGCTCACGCCCCCGCGAGACGGCTGGGAGCCGGTTGGTCAGCTCGATGGCCGGACCGTCGACTCCATTGCGCGCCAAGGCATCTCGCAGGTCGCCGAGGGGACTCCCGAGAACGCAGGGGGTCATGCGGTCGATGCGCTCCGACGGCGCACCTGGGGCGCGATGAGCGACACCGTGCCGCCCATCGCGGCGGGACTCGCCTTCGGCGCGCACGTGCTCGGCTTCACGGCTCCGGGCGAGCCGGCCTCGATCGCGGCCCACGGCCGATGGACGCGCCTCAGCACGTCGCGGGGTCACGTCCTCGTCCGCTGACCGGATGGCGTATGCCCTTCGCTGCGGCCCGGGCGCAGCGGGGTCGCGACGTGGCCAGGGAAGCTGCCTCAGGCGCGTCCGGTCCACAGGCCGCGTTCGACGAGCACGTCCTTGAGCACGTCGATGCGGTCGCTGACGATCCCGTCGACGCCGAGATCGAGCAGCCGTCCCATCTCGGCGGCGTCGTCGATGGTCCAGACGTGGACCTGCTTGTCGTAGCGGTGGGCGGTGTCGACGAGGCGACGGGTGACGACCGGCACCGACCGTCCCCGCAGCGGGATCGACGGCGGGACCTGGAAGACGTCTGCCGGGGTGCGGAAGACGGAGGTCAGGACGCCGGGTCCGAAGCGGGCCAGCCCCGTGCCGACCTGGGCCGCGGCGGTCGCCACGGTGCCTCGTGACAGGCGGCGGAAGTGGGAGATGTTGCGCTGCGAGAACGATCCGACGCAGACCTGGTCGTGCAGCCCGCGCTCCTCGATGATGCGCCAGAGCGGCTCGGCCGTGCCGGGCGCCTTGAGGTCGATGTTGAGGTTGACGTCCGGCCAGGCGTCGAGGACGTCGGTCAGAAGGGGCACGTGGCCGCCGTCGCCGACCTCGGCGTGCGACACCTCGGACCAGGGCAGGTCGCGGATGCGCCCGCGAGCGTTGCTGACCCGGTCGAGCCTCGTGTCGTGGAACGCGACGAGCTCGCCGTCGCGGGTGACGTGGACGTCGGTCTCGAGGTGGGTGTAGCCGAGGTCGACCGCGTTGCCGAAGGCCGTCATCGTGTTCTCGAGGCCGACGTTCGGTGCGTAGAGCGAACCGCCCCGGTGGGCCAGCGCCACGGGCGTGTGTGCGAGGTAGGCCCGCGTCGTCACCATGAGCCCGAGGGTATCTGCCCGTTCTGCTGTCAGCCCCTGGCATCCGAGTGGCTGCTCAGCCCGCCTCGGCAAGGAGCCACTCGTTGACGTCGCTCGCCGAAATCGGTGCGTCGCCGTGCGTCGTCAGAACGGGACCGCTCTCGAATCGAGCGCCCTCGGGCGCGGGCCGTTCGCCCTCTCGCGGAAAGAACCGGTGGGCCTGGGACACAGTCTGACGCAAGGTCCACCGATCCGAGGAGTCCCACGGGGGTAGGTCGGAAGGCTCAGGAAGGACCATCGGCGTCGGTGTGAGCAGGCCGGCGCCGACGAGCGACGCGACAAGATCGGAGGTCCGATCCAGGAGCTGCCAGGGCAGCGGCTCTGACGCCCGGACGACCTCGAGCGCGCCGGCCGGCGATACCGCGGATGCGCGGGCCTGTTCGAGAAGTTGCGCGCCCACCGCGCGGGAGTCCCAGGTGTGCAGGCGTCGGTACTCCGGGCGCGTGGCGTACGCAGGAGGGAACGGTTTCCAGTGGCGGTCGCGGACGAGGATTCCCCCGAAGTCGGTCATCGACATCGGGGCGGCCGTCTGCTCCTCCAGACGGACGTAGATCTGCCAGGCGCCGCGCGTCGAGTAGTCCTTGATGCAGATGTCGGTCACGTCGTCGGGGTCTCCCGGAAACGGCTCGGAGTCGACCCAGGCTGCTCGACCGTCCCCGAACTCGATCCCGATCCCGGTCGGGATGTCGAGGACGCTTGCATCGGGAAGGCCCCGCAGAGCCCTGATGACGTCATCCGAGGGCAGCTCGATGGTGATGTCCCACGAGGTCATCCTTGGCGCTTCCTCTCATGAGCGATGCCGGCCTGGTCGAGGATCAGGATCGACTCGAGCCGAGGGTAGCGAGCCAGGGCCTGCTCGGCTTGGCGCAGTGCCTCCGACGTGGACAGTGGGCTCCTCTGCAGGTCCACGATCACACGCGGTGACTGCATGCTTCCCTTTCGGAGATTGCGCACCACGGTGTCCCTGGAACTCCCTTCAGGAGCCTTGAACTCCCAGGCGACCCCATCGACGAGTCCGTCTGCGGACTTGTCTCGATGGTTAGGGGGCAGGAACGTGATGTCGTGGCCCAAGGCTGCCAGTCGTTCGGCCGTCCGCATCTCGTGGGCCTCGACCTTCTTGACCCGAGACAGGTCGATACTGCCGACCCGCGGACTCCCATTGGCTGGATCGCTGGCATGACTCGTGACGTGGACTCGGTGGCTGGGGCCAGTGCGCTGTTTGAGACGGTCCAGGGCCGAGATGGCGCGGCCTCGTGAGCCGTCCTTGACGACAGCGTCGAACGCGGCCCGGATCTCGGCGTCACGGGCCGCCCGGAGCTCGTCGACCGTCGGGAGCAGGGGAGCGCGGGTGGCGCCGAGCCGGATGGCCGCCAGCACGTCGGTGCGGCCGGCGGCGATGGCCCCGATACGGTTCACGAGCTCAGCGCGTCGTGCGTCGTCGAGATCGGTCTGGCTCAGCTCGACGTCCGAACGGACGAGTGCGATGACGAGGTCGTCGTCGGCCGAGCGCATCGTCCCGCCGTCGACGTAGGTACGCACCGTCGAAGCCAGGCCCGCCACGCTCCCGCGACGGATCTCGTCGATGACGTGACCGGCCTCGGCGAGTCCCTGCCAGGCCGAGCGGTTCAGCACGTCCTGTCGTCGGGCGACGGCGACGAGCTCCGCTGATGCCGCCTGGTCGAGGAAGCCCAGTCGCACTACATCGCGACGCACGTCGCCACCACGTCCCACCGAGTCCTGCGCCGCACCGAGCTCACGGTCGACGAGTCGGCCGTAGGCCGCACCGGGGTCCCTGGCGCGCAACCCCATCCCGGTGTCGACGGCCAGGGCGGCGACCACTCCGGTCAGCTCCTCGGCGTCGAGCCACGGCTCGGCCCCGCCCGAGGTCTGCCGGACGTACCTCGCGGGCGTGTCCGCGCTCAGCAGTGGTGTCGCCAGCGCGATGTCGACGTTCTCACGCATCGCCGAGAGCCAGTCGGCGACGAGGGGCTCGATCGGCGCCGTGGCCCGGTTGTAGATGCCCGTCGTCGAGGCCTCGAGCATCGCGTGTCCACTCGTGCGTGAGACCTCGAGCATCACGCGCGCACGGGTGTCCGCTGCACCCGCGCCGGTGGACGTCGCGACGCTCGCGAGCAGCTGCGCGAGGTCGGTGTCGGTGGTGAGGCGGAGCTCGGGATGACTCTCGATCCCGTTGGCCTCGTGGACGACCCATCGACGCACGAGGTACTCACCGAGGGTGATCCGGTCACCCCGGCTGTTGGTCACGGCACCCGCAGCAACCTCCGAGTCCGGAAGCGGTTCGGCCAGCAGCGCCGACTCCTCGGCGGGATCGTGGACGACGTGACCGAGCAGCACGTGGACGGGGTCACCGGTGCTCGAGCCGTCGTCGAACCACGAGGCGAACGTCGCTCCGGCGTCAGCGTGCAGCGTCGTCCCGTGTGCGAGAACGGCGTCGGCGTCGCGGGTCTCGGCGACCTCGGCGGTGGCCGCCGCGGCGGCTGCCCGTCGAGCGAAGCGCGCGGGCAGGCGACGGTCGTCGCCCGAGGCACGAGCGCCCGAGAGGAGCTGCCCCAGCAGCCACGCCCCGGTCGCCCGACCTCCGCCCACGGGGTCGACGTGGACCGTGGCGACGTCGGCGACGAGGTCGTCCGTGAGCAGGGCGGCGCCGGAGCCCAGCTCGGTGCGTGTCCGCGGGTCGGTCCCGGCGGGCGCTCCGTGACTCGTGGCCGTGATGACGAGCGAGCCGAGCGCCCCGAGGAGCGCACGCACGGTGTCGACGTGTGCGCCTGACGCGCCCCGAGTCACACCGGCGGCCAGGAGCAGCCGGGCGAGTCCGTCGGTCCCGATCTCCGAGAGGAGAGCCTGCGCGTAGACAGGGTCGTCGACTCGTGCCCGGACATGCGCCGCCAGCTCGGCCACGTCCGGGAATCCGAGCCTGCCCGACGCGCCACCCCCGGCCAGGACCCGGCGTGCCAGCAGGCCGTCTGCCAGAGCGGCGTCCCGCGACACCCGTGCTGCGACCGCGCCGTCGGCGAACCACAGTCCGCCGGTGACAGCAGCCCGCACCCGTCCCGCACCGGCCGAGGCCGCGGAGGGAAACGTCGCGTCGGTGGTCCCGGCCACGAGCCGCGCGCATCGTCGAGCGGCCGCGTGCAGGTCGTCGAGGACGCCGGCGTACGTACGGCTCAGCCGGACCCGCCCCTCCGCCTGTTCCGTGCGAGCCCGCTCCGTGCCCAGCACCCCGATGGCACCCGTCGGGTCGGGCAGCGCCGCGACACGAAGCAGCGTCAGTGCGTGCTCGGCGTCGAGCGCGTCCCACTCGCGCTGGAGCGAGCGGACCCGGGCGACAGCCCCGTCGAGCGCTCCGGCATACGTCACCAGCGAGCGGGAGGCGGCGGGCAACGCGTCGACGACACGGCGTGCACGGGTGCCCAGCTCGGCCGCTTCCGAGCAGGCCGCGGCCGCCGCGTCACCGGTCCAGACGGCCGAGAGCCGCGGGCCCAGAGTCCCCTGCACCGTGGCCGTCGCACGGGCCCGTGACGCCGCCCGATCGAGCGAGCGCGCCGCAGCCCGCAGGCCCGTGGCGTCACCGACCGGCAGGGGAAGCGCGACGTCGCCGGGGATCGCTGCGGACGCGTGCCCGCCGTCGTGGACGTGGCTCACGAGACCGTCGCGCTCGCCGGATCGCTCAGCGCCGCAGCGCTGCTCGTCGTCACGCCGGCAAACCCGGCGGAGACGACGAGCTCCACCGACCGGGCCTCGAGCGTCGAGCGGTCGAGCCGGTCGCCGAGGGCGCCGGCAGCATCGGCGACGGCGTCGAGTGCATGGGCATGGACCACCCGGAAGCGATCGAGCTCGACCCTCAGCACGGCGCCCGCGTCGCCGGCGGAGGCCATCGCGCCGGCCGTCGCCGTGGCCACCTGCGACGCGCACGCGCGCAGCTCCGCCGGGTCGTGCGCCAGCGCGAGCCGCTCCCGGGACACCCCGTCGGAGTCGATGGCGTAGCGCGTCATTCCCGCACCGTAGGAGAGCCGGCGACGCCGCCTCAGCCGTCATCCACAGGCCCGCACATGCCGTGAGGCCCCCGTCCGGCAGGACGGGGGCCTCACGGCGGGCGGGTCGCGGACCCGCTCGTCAGGACATCAGGACCAGCGGGCCCACACGGTCGTGTCGGTCGGGACGAGCCCGTCCTCGAGCGGCCCGGAGGCCACGATGATCTCCGCGCCCTCGGGAAGGGCGACGGGCTCGGCTCCGAGGTTGGCGACGACGAGAACCCGGTCACGCCGGGACGAGCCGTTGGTCAGCGCGACGACGTCGCCGGCATACCCCTCGACCCACGTGAGCGAGCCGGTCCCGAGGGACAGCTCGCGACGCGCGGCGAGCAGCGAGCGGTAGAGCTCGAGGGTCGACCCCGCCACGCCCTGCTGGCGGTCGACGGCGTAGTCGGCGTAGACGGCGGGCTGCGGCAGCCACGTGCTGTCGCTCGGGCCGAAGCCGAGCGAGGGGCCGTGGGCCGACCACGGGATCGGGACGCGGCAGCCGTCGCGGCCCGTCTCGGCGCCGTGGGTACGGGCGAAGGTCGGGTCCTGGCGGAACTCGGCCGGCATGTCGGTGGAGTCGGGCAGTCCGAGCTCCTCGCCCTGGTAGATGTAGGCCCCACCGGGCAGCGCGAGCATGAGCGACGTGGCCGCGCGGGCCCGGCGCAGACCGAGCTCGCGGTCGGGCTGGGGGTCGGTGGCCGCGATGCCGTTCATGCGAGGCGTGCCCGGCGCGAAGCCGAGGCGGGAGGCGTGACGGACGACGTCGTGGTTCGACAGCACCCACGTCGACGGCGCACCGACCGAGTCGGCGGCGTGCAGCGACGAGGTGATGACGGCGCGCAGGTCCTCGGCCGTCCAGGAGGCGGTCAGGAAGTCGAAGTTGAACGCCTGGTGCATCTCGTCGGGACGGACGTAGGCGACGGCACGCTCCTGCGGCTCGACCCATGCCTCGGCGCAGAGGATGCGGTCAGGGGTGCCGTAGGACTCGAGGATCTGGCGCCAGGCGCGATAGATCTCGTGGACGCCGTCCTGGTCCCACATCGGGCTGCGCTTCGTGTGGTCGATCCGGGGCGCCTCGACGGCGGCGTCGACGGAGGCTGCCTCGTGCAGTCCTTCGAGGCCGTGCTCGTGCTCGGAGTGGCCGAGCATCGTCGTGCGCTCCTCCTCGGTGTCGGGCAGACCCTGCTCCTTGATGAGGCCGTGGGCGACGTCGACGCGGAAGCCGTCGACACCACGGTCGAGCCAGAAGCGCAGGATCGACTCGAACTCGGCGCGCACCTCGGGGTGCTCCCAGTTGAAGTCGGGCTGCTTCGCGTCGAAGATGTGGAGGTACCACTGGCCCGGCTTGCCGTCGGCCTCGATGACCCGGGTCCACGCGGCTCCGCCGAAGACCGACTCCCAGTTGTTGGGGGGCAGCTCGCCGTGCTCACCGCGTCCCTCACGGAACATGTAGCGCTCGCGCTCGGCCGAGCCGGGACCGGCGGCCAAGGCGGCCTGGAACCACACGTGCTCGTCGGAGGAGTGGTTGGGCACCATGTCGACGATGACCTTGAGGTCGAGCTCGTGGGCGCGCGCGATCATCGCGTCGGCGTCGGCGAGCGTGCCGAAGATCGGGTCGATGTCGCGGTAGTCGGCCACGTCGTAGCCCGCGTCGGCCTGCGGGGAGGTGTAGAAGGGTGAGAGCCAGATGGCGTCGACCCCGAGCGCGCGCAGGTGGGGCAGGCGCGAGGTGATGCCGGGGAGGTCGCCGATCCCGTCGCCGTCGCTGTCGGCCCACGAGCGCGGGTAGATCTGGTAGATCACCGCTTGGCGCCACCAGGCGGCGTCCAGGCGGTCCGCGGCATGCACCGGGGTCGCGTCCTCGCGGACCTCCGTGAGGTGCCCGGGGTGGGTCAGGGTCTGGGTTGCTGATCGCGTCACGGGCCACCATCGTTCCGCATCACGTCGAAAACTCAAAGAAAGTTCTGCAACTTCTTGCAACGCGCCCTCGAGACCCGGCCTGTCACCGCCCCTTGGTAGGAACGGAGCATGCAGAGCGGCTTCGTCGTCCCGTACGCCACCGAGCGCGAGTTCGCCCAGCTCGCACGCCTCGGCGAGGAGCGGGGGTGGGACGCCGTGCTCGGCTGGGAGGCGCTCTTCGGCGTCGATGCCTGGGTGCAGCTCGGCGCAGCGGCGATGGTGACCGAGCGCATCCGTCTCGGCACGCTGCTGACCCCCGCGTCCCGCCACCGCCCGTGGGACCTCGCGTCCCGGGTCGGCTCGGTCGACCGGATCAGCGGCGGGCGAGCCTTCATGTCGGTCGGGCTCGGCGCGCTCCATCCCGGGTGGACGGCCTACGAGGCCGACGAGGGCCGCGCGGTGCGCGCCCGCAAGCTCGACGAGTCCCTGGCGATCTACGCCGGCCTGCTCGGCGACGCCGCGACGTTCACGTATGCCGGTGAGCACTACAGCGCCGGCCCCAACGACTTCATGCTCCCGCCGCCGACGCCGCAGCGTCCCCACCCGCCGGTCTGGGTCGTCGGAGCACCGACGCCGGGCGGTGGGCGACAGCGTTCGCTCGAGCGGGCGGCCCGCTGGCAAGGGCTCATCCCGGCGATCCACCCACCCGACGGAGGGCCGAAGACCGTCGAGTCCTTCGCCGCCGTCGTCGACGCGGTGCGCCGGCTCCGCGCCGAGGCGGACCTCCCCCCGGAGCCCTACGACGTCGTCATCGAGGCCGACTCGTGGGGCTCGTTCACCTCGCTCGAGCCGGCCGACCCGGTCGCCTGGGAGCAGGCCGGCGCCACGTGGTGGGTCGAGAGCTGGTGGGACGTGCCGCAGGGCCCCGACGGGCTCGTCGAGGTCCGCCGTCGTGTCGAGGCAGGCCCGCCCACGACCCGCTGACCCTGCCACCGCGCGAACCGGACGGCGTATGCCGTGTGGTGGTGTCGGTCGGTCAGGCGGGCTGCGGGGGGTGCTGAGCAAGCAGCGCCCGGTGCTCGTCGGTCAGCGCCGTGATCCGGCGCAGGTAGTCGGCCATGAACTCCAGCTGCTCGGTGTCCAGCTCCTCGAGCATCGGCTGGCCGGCCCGGACCAGGGGACCGTACGCCTCCCACGTCCTCGTCTGGCCGAGCTCGGTCATCTCGACGAGCACGGTGCGGCGGTCGGCCTCGGAGCGCGTCCGCCGCACGAGCCCCCGCTTGGCGAGCCGGTCGATGAGGGCCGTCGTCGCCGCGGGACGCAGTCCCGTCGCGGTGCTCAGCTGGCCGGCGGACTTCGGGCCGTCGACGAGCCAGTCGAGGCACCGCAGGTCGGCCGGACCGAGGCCGAGGGCCCGCCCGACCGTGTCGTCGAAGGCCTGCACGGAGCGCTGGTACTGCTGCATCGCGTCTCCGAGCGCGTGGACGAGCTGCTCCCGGCTGCCCGGGGCCGGAGGTTGACGGACGGACGACATGGGCCTTACCTTTCGAATCTCGAAACATTCGATTCTCGTAAGGAAGGTTACCAAGATGAAGGCTCTCGTCGTGGGAGGCGGGATCGCCGGTCCGGCCGCTGCCCTGGCCCTGCTCCAGGCCGGGATCGAGCCCGTCGTCCTCGAGGCCTGGCCGCGATCCGACGGCGAGGCCGGGTCGTGGTTCACGCTCGCCTCGAACGGGCTGCACGCCCTCGACCTGCTCGGCGCACGGCACCTCGTCACACCGATCGGCTTCCCGAGCGAGCGCAACGTCATGATGGGGGCCACCGGTCGCGTGCTCGGCACGATGAGCCTCGGCCTCCCGCTCGACGACGGCACCGTCGCGGTGACCCTGAAGCGCTCGCGCCTCGCCGCGGCTCTCCTCGACGAGGCCGGGCGGCGCGGGATCGACGTGCGTCACGACAGCCGCGTCGTCGACGTGGCGAGCCGCCCCGACGGGGTCACCGTGACCCTCGAGGACGGGTCGACGCTCGAGGGAGACCTGCTCGTCGGCGCCGACGGTGTCCACTCGATGGTCCGTCGCACGATCGACCCGGAGGCCGTTCCGGCGCGCTACGTCGGGCTGACGAACTTCGGAGGCATCACCGAGGCGACGCCGATCGCCGGCGCGCTCCCGGCCAGGCAGTGGCTCTTCGTCTTCGGGTCGCGAGCCTTCTTCGGCGCCCATCCGACCCCTGACGGCGACGTCGTGTGGTTCGTCAACGTCCCCGGCCCGGCGATCACCCCGGCCGAACGCGCGGAGCGCACCCCGGAGCAGTGGCGCGACCACCTCGCGGAGCTCGTGGCCGACGACGCCGGACCCGCCGTAGACCTCGTCCGGAGCGGCCGGCTCGAGCTCTGGGCCGACAACACCCACGACCTGCCCCGGGTCACCCGCTGGCACCGCGACCGGATGGTCGTCATCGGCGACGCCGCGCACGCGCCGTCCCCGAGCTCGGGGCAGGGAGCCGCTCTGGCGCTCGAGGACGCCGTCGTCCTCGCCACGTGCGTGCGCGACGCGGGCACGGTGGAGGAGGCCCTCACGGCCTACGACGCCGCGCGACGGACGCGCGTCGAGCGCATCGTCGCCGCCGGTGCGCGCAGCAGCAGCTCGAAGATCCCTGGCAGGGCCGGGCGCGCGGTCCGCGACGCGATGATGCGGCTCGTCTTCCGCTTCGTCGTCACCGAGCGCTCGAGCGCCTGGATCACGGGCCACCGGGTCCGTTGGGAGCCCGGGGAGCAGCCCGCCGAGGAGTCGGCACTACCGTCGGAGGCATGACGACCTTTGTCACCGCTGCGTTCTGCCTCGTGCGGGACGGCCACCTGCTGACCGTCCGCAAGGCCGGCTCGACGCGGTTCATGCTCCCCGGCGGCAAGATCGACCCGGGGGAGTCCGCGCGCGAGGCGGCCGTCCGCGAGGTGATGGAGGAGGTCGGACTCGACGTGTCGGGTGTCGGGGAGCCGCTGGGCCGCTTCCACGACGTGGCGGCGAACGAGCCGGGTGCGTGGGTCGACGCGACGGTCTACGTCACGCACCTGCTCCCCGGGGACTGCCCGGCGCCGCTCGCCGAGATCGCCGAGCAGCGCTGGCTGGGTCTCGACGACGAGCTGCCGGCCGACCTCGCGCCGTTGCTGCGCAACCACGTCGTGCCCTCCTTGCGGGCACACCTCGCGACACGCTGAGGGCGTCACCCGGGACCCGGGTGACGCCCTCAGCGGCGCGCGCGCCGTTGCGTCAGTGGGGACCGTCGTGCATGTCGATGACGCCGGCCTTCGCGGCCTTCTTGACCGCGTCGGCCTCGGCCTGGGTCAGCGTGCCGTCCTTGACGGCCTGGGCGAGGCGGTCGTCGAACGCCTTCTGCTCCTCGGCCTCGTGCGCGGCCCGAAGGTCGGCGAACGCCGCCTTGACCTTGGCCGCGTCGATGCCGAGCTTGCTCGCGAGCTTCGTCGCCAGCTCGTCCTGCATCGTCGCGGGGTCGGGCTTCGTCGTGCCCTGACCGGGCGTACGGCTGGCCTTGAGCTCGTCTCGCACCGCCTTGAGCGCGTCCTCGAGCTTCGTCTGGTCGACGCCGAGCTTCGTCGCGAGGGCCGAGAGGTCCGCGCCCTTGCCCATGCCGGGACCCAGGCCACCGCCGTGGCGCCCACCGGGACCCCAGCCGTGACCGTTGCCCGGCGTGCTGTCGGTCGTGCCCTGGTTGGGGTCGCCCTGGGTCGACGTCGCCGTCGGGGTGGGGGTCGCCGTCGTCGCGTCGTCTGCTCGGGCCCCCTGTGAGACCCCGAGTCCGATGGCGGCCGCTGCGGCCCCGACCACCGCGACGCTCGCCACCTTCTTGTTGATCGACACCATGCCGCACCCCTCTGTCGTGGACGTCGGACGCGTGGTCCGACCGCGGAAACACCTGACTCCAGAGAACACCCTGGCCGGGGCCCGTGACCCGTGAATGCGCTGTGAGTTGCTGTGAGTCGTCGGGGCGAGCGGCCGCCCTCAGAAGGTGCCGTCGGGTCCCGGCGCGTTGACGAGGGAGTATGCCGCCCGGGTGAGGTAGTCCCGCAGCCGGTCGTCGTTCTCGGGGGAGAGCTCGAGCGAGTCGACGGCGTTCATCATGTGCAGCAGCCAGCGGTCCCGCATGTCGGGCGTCACGGCATACGGCGCGTGACGCATCCGCAGTCGGGGGTGGCCACGTTGTTCGGAGTAGGTCGTCGGTCCGCCCCAGTACTGCTCGAAGAACATCCGCAGCCGCTCCTGCGCCGGCCCGAGGTCCTCCTCGGGGTAGAGGGCCCGCAGCGGCTCGTCCTCGGCGACACCGCGGTAGAACTCGCGCACGAGCCGGTCGAAGGTCTCGTGGCCGCCGAAGTCGTCGTAGAACGTCACGTCGGTCAGTCTCCCAGAGCCGTGCCGGTGGTCACTGCGGGGCCGCCCCGCCGTAGGGCGGCATGACGGGCTGGGGGCTGCGCACACCGGCGCGGTCGAAGGCCGCCTTGACCCGCTCGCGCATCTCGCGCTGCACGCCGAACTGCTCGTTGGCGATCGTCTTGGCGATGATGCGGATCGTGATGACGCCGTTCGCGATCGACTCGACGCCGACGACGTTGGGCTCCTCGAGGAGGATGTCCTTGTAGGCGTCGTCGTCGTCCATGACGCCGACGACGTCGCGGATCACGGTGATCGCCTTCTCGACGTCCTGGTCGTAGGCGATCGGCACGTCGACGATGGCCGTCGACCAACCCTGCGTCTTGTTGCCGATGCGGATGATCTCGCCGTTGCGGACGTACCACGTCATGCCGCCCGCGTCGCGCAGCTGGGTGACGCGCAGCGACACGTTCTCGACGGTGCCGACGACCTCGCCCGTGTCGATGACGTCGCCGACGCCGTACTGGTCCTCGACGATCATGAAGACGCCGGAGAGGAAGTCCTTGACGAGGCTCTGTGCTCCGAAGGCCAGGGCCACGCCGCCGACGCTGGCGGAGGCGAGCATCGGCCCGAGGGGGATGCCGATCAGCGACATCACGGTGAGCGCGGTGATGCCGTAGACGACGAAGGTCGTGATGCTTCGCAGCAACGCGCCGACGGTCTCGGTGCGTTGCACGTGCCGCGCGTTGGCCACCCCGACCGCCTGCAGGGCCCTCCCGGCGCCGGGGATCCTGGCGAGGTGCTCGGCCCGACGGGATGTGGCCGTCGTGACGACCCGGTCGATCAGTCGGTGCAGCACCCAGCGCGCGACGATGCCGAGGACGACGGTCGTGAGGACCAGCAACGGCGTACCGGTCAGCCAGTCGCCGACCTCGGCCCACGTCAGCGTGCTGAGGTCAGGCAGGGAGAACGTCATGGCTTGGTCCTGGGCAGGCGTCGGGACGGGGGTCGGCGGTGGCGTGGAGGTGGAGGGGGTCAGGGTCGTGAAGGCGTCGATCACAGAGGTCTCAGTCAGGGGTGGGGGTCAGGTTCGGTGGAGAGGGTGCGGGGTCGACCGAGGACGGCCGACCCCGCACCGCGGACTCAGCCGCGGCGGTCGCGCTCCTGCGCCACGAGGGCGCGCGCGATGGTGTCGCGGTTCTCGGCGACCGTGCGCACGAGGCCGGGTGCGGCGTCGGCGTTGGCCGCGAGCCACGCGTCGGAGGCGTCCTTGAGCTCCTGGCTGGCGAGCGAGAACGGGTAGAAGCCGCCGACGACCCGCTCACCGATGGCGACGCTGCGCTCGGCCCACGCGTCGACGAGCATCGCGTGGTACTTCTCGACGTACGGCTCGAGCAGCGTCAGGTCGCGGCTGCGTCGGAAGCCGGCGCTGACCGCCTCGACCATCTGGTTGGACAGGTCGTTGCGCTCGACGGCCTTGGCCCAGGCGTCGGCCTTGGCCTCGGCGGTCGGACGCGCGGCGAGCGCCTCGGCGGCGCGCTCCTTGCCGGTGGCCGTCGGGTCACGGTCGAGCTCGGTCTCGATCTCGATGTCGTCGGCCACTCCCAGGGCCGCGAGGGCCTTGAGGAAGGTCCACCGCAGCTCCGTGTCGGTGGTCAGGCCCGGCAGCGTCTCGGTCCCGGTCAGCAGTGCGCGCAGGCGAGCCTCGTCGGCCGGGTCGGACGTCGAGCCCGCCCATGCCTCGACGAGCTGGAACTGGGCGTCGCTGCCGGCCTCGGCCGTCTCGGCGAGCGAGCGCAGGGACGACGACAGCAGGGCCGACACCTCGGACCGGTGCTCCGGAGCCGTGTAGAGCCGGGCCGCCGTCGACACCTGGCCGAGCAGGACCCGCAGCAGCGTGGAGTCCGTCTCGCCCGGCATCGACTCGAGGACGAAGCGGACGAAGTCGCGCGCCGGCATCTCGCCGTCACGCGTCATGTCCCACGTCGCGCCGAGCACGAGCGAGCGCGGCAGCGAGTCGGTGAAACCGCGGGGGAGCGAGAGCGCCGTCGCGAGCGAGCGCTCGTCGAGGCGGATCTTGCCGTAGGCGAGGTCGTCGTCGTTGAGCAGCAGCAGGTCCGGCTGCTCCTGACCGACGAGCTCGGCCAGGTCGGTGCGCTCGCCCGCGATGTCGACCTCGTCGTAGCCGATGCGCTCGAGCACGTCGCCGCCCTCACTCGGCCGGACGGCATACCGCCCGACGCCGATGCGGTGGGGGCGGAGCGTCGGGTACTCCTCGGTCGCGGTCTGCGTGACCGCGAACGAGCTGTAGCGACCGTCGGCGTCGACCTCGAAGACGGGGCGCAGCGTGTTGACGCCGGCCGTCTCGAGCCACAGCTTGCTCCACTCGGTCAGCTCGCGGCCCGAGGCCTTCTCGAGCTCGCCGAGCAGGTCGGCCAGCGTCGTGTTGCCCCAGGCGTGCTTGCGGAAGTACTCGCGCAGCGCGGCCACGAAGGGCTCTCGCCCGACGTACGCGACGAGCTGCTTGAGCACGGACGCACCCTTGGCGTACGTGATGCCGTCGAAGTTGACCTCGACGTCCTCGAGGTGGCGCATGTCGGCCGCGATCGGGTGCGTCGACGAGAGCTGGTCCTGGGTGTAGGCCCACGCCTTCTCCGACGTGCCGAAGGTCGTCCACGCGCTCGTCCACTCGGTGGCCTCGGCCTGGCAGGTCGTCGACGCCCACTCGGCGAACGACTCGTTGAGCCAGAGGTCGTCCCACCACTTCATCGTCACGAGGTTGCCGAACCACATGTGGGCCAGCTCGTGCAGGATCGTCAGGGCCCGGCGCTCGATCTTCGCCTCGGACACCTTGGACCGGAAGATGTAGACCTCGACGAAGGTCACCGCGCCGGCGTTCTCCATCGCTCCCATGTTGTACTCGGGCGTGAAGATCTGGTCGTACTTCTCGAACGGGTACGGCTGGTCGAACTCCTCCTCGAAGAACGCGAAGCCCTTCTTGGTGCAGTCGAAGATGTTGACCGCGTCGAGGTACTGCGTCAGCGACTTGCGGCAGAAGACACCGAGCGGCACGACGCCCTTGCGGGTCTCGACCTCGTCACGGACCTCGTCGTAGGGGCCGGCGATGAGTGCCGTGATGTACGAGGAGATGCGCTGCGTCGGCTCGAACGACCACGTCGCGCGCTCGACGCCGTCCGCCACACCGGCGGCCTGCGGGGCGGGCGTGGGGGAGTTGCTGATGACCTTCCAGTGCGCGGGGGCGGTCACCGTGAAGCGGAAGGACGCCTTGAGGTCGGGCTGCTCGAAGACGGCGTACATCCGCCGGGAGTCCGGGACCTCGAACTGCGTGTAGAGGTAGACCTCGTTGTCGACCGGGTCCACGAAGCGGTGCAGCCCCTCGCCGGTGTTGGTGTAGCGACCGGTGGCGTCGACGGTGAGCTCGTTCTCGGCGGCCAGGCCGGCGAGGGCGATGCGGGAGTCCGCGAAGACCTCTGCGGGATCGAGGTCCACGCCGTTGAGCGTGACCTTC
The DNA here is from genome assembly GCF_000383675.1 of Terracoccus sp. 273MFTsu3.1. GTDB lineage: Bacteria > Actinomycetota > Actinomycetes > Actinomycetales > Dermatophilaceae > Terrabacter. The sequence goes on from NZ_KB911824.1 coordinate 150,638, forward strand.
TCGACGGAGTCGGCGATGAGGTCGATGAACGAGTCGGCGCCGGGCTCGGAGCAGGTGAACGTGACCGTGGTGACGGTGTGGAAGCTCTCCGGACCCGTCGTCAGGTCGAGACGGACGTCGTAGGAGTCGACGCGCAGGAGGCTGGCGCGGCTCGCCGCCTCGTCGCGGGTCAGGTTCTTGCCGGGCACGTAGGGACCTCCTGGGAAGGGTGCTGGGGGCGCGACGGATCGTCGGTCGGACGCCGTGGTCGCGGGCCATCCTCGCACGGAACCCCGACCCGTCCACCACCGCGATGGGTGGGCAGGTGGCAGTGCCATGATGGGCCGCATGGCCGATGCGAAGGACAGCCCGAAGACGAGCCGCGACGCCGTCGAGATGTGGTTCGACCCGATCTGTCCATGGGCGTGGATGACCTCCCGCTGGCTCATGGAGGTCGAGACGCTGCGCGACATCGAGGTGACCTGGTCGGTCATGAGTCTCGCGGTCCTCAACGAGCACCGTCACGACCTCGACGCCGCCTACCGGGCCCGGATGGACGAGGCGTGGGGCCCGGTCCGGGTCATCATCGCCGCGGTCGAGGCGCACGGTGACTCCGTCGTCAAGCCGCTCTACGACGCCATGGGCACCCGCATCCACCTGCGCAGGATGAACGACTTCGACGAGGTCATCCGCGAGTCGCTCGAGGAGGTGGGCCTGCCCGTCGACCTGGCCAAGGAGGCGCACCACAAGAAGCACGACGCGGCCCTGCACCGGAGCCACAAGCGCGGGATCAGCCTCGTCGGCACCGATGTCGGCACGCCGATCATCGCCGTCGACGGCGTCGCCTTCTTCGGCCCCGTCGTGACGCCGGCGCCCAAGGGCGAGGACGCCGCCCGGCTCTGGGACGGGTGTGTGCTCGTCGCGAGCACGCCGGGCTTCTTCGAGCTCAAGCGCACCCGCACGCTCGGTCCCATCTTCACCTGACCTTTCCCCTCCACCCGACGCACCCAAGGACGGACATGCGCATCCACATCGGCGGCGACCACGCGGCCTTCGAGCTCCACCAGTCCCTCGCCACGCACCTGCGGGACGCGGGCCACGAGGTCGTCGACCACGGCCCGTTCACGTACGACGCCCAGGACGACTACCCGGTCTTCGTGCTGCGTGCGGCCGAGGCCGTCGCGGCCGACGAGGGCTCGCTCGGCGTCGTGCTCGGCGGGTCGGGCAACGGCGAGCAGATCGCGGCCAACAAGGTCAGCGGCATCCGGGCGGCGCTCGCCTACAACGCCGAGCTCGCGAGCCTCGCGCGCGAGCACAACAACGCGCAGGTCGTCTCGATCGGGGCGCGGTTCACGCCGGACGACGTCGCCAAGGAGATCGTCGACACCTTCGTGGCGACGAACTTCACCGATGAGGCGCGCCACAGCCGTCGTCTGGGTATGGTTTCCGCGTACGAGACCACGGGGGACTTGCCGGCTTTGCCGGACTCGGACGCACGCTGACGTCGCGACGTCCGCCGTCCCCCTTCATCGCCGCAAGGGAGGCACGTGGCCCACAACGAGAGCTCCGTCTCTCGACGCCCGCGCTACGCTGCCGGACCGATGCGACGACTCCGACTCCTGGGCCCGTGGCTCAGCCGTGCCCCCTGGGTCGTCGTCACGGCGTTCCTGCTCCTCAGCATCCTCGCGACGGCTGCCGTCTTCGTGTGGCCGACGGTGGTCCCGTGGGGCGTCTACGGCCTCATCGTCGTCGCCGCCGGCCTGTTCCTCGAGCCGCGCTACCTGCTCGTCGTCTACATCGGCCTCTTCCTCGCGATGGCGATCCTCGGGGCCTACCTCGGTCCGGTGAAGCCGACCACCACGGGGGCGCAGATCGTCACCGTCGTCACGATGCTGCTCATGATCTGGCTCTCGCACGCCAGGGCCCAGGTCGGCGTCGTCGGGGTCACGGGTGAGTCGATGCTCGTCGACATGCGCGACCGCCTCCGCGCCCAGGGCGAGCTGCCGCCGCTGCCCGCGCAGTGGGGAGCCGAGGTCGCGCTCGAGTCGGCGTACGGCGACAGCTTCGCGGGTGACTTCGTCGTCGCGAGCCGCTCCACCGACGGCTGCACTCTCGAGATCGCCCTCGTGGACGTCTCCGGCAAGGGTCGCGAGGTCGGCGCCCGGTCGCTCTTGCTCTCCGGCGCGCTCGGGGGACTACTCGGCGAGATGAGCGAGCGGGGCTTCCTCCAGTCCGCCAACAACCACCTGCTGCGCCTGCGCTGGCCCGAGGGCTTCGCGACGGCCGTGCACGTCGCCGTCAACCTCGAGACCGGCAACTTCACCATCGGCTACGCCGGTCACCCCGCCGCCGCGCAGTTCGCGGCCGGGTCGGGCCGCTGGCGGATGCTCTCCGGCGGTCGCGGGCCGCTGCTCGGCGTCATCGACCACGCCGAGTACCCGCGGGAGAACGGCACCATCCGTCGCGGCGACGCCCTCGTGCTCTACAGCGACGGGGTCATCGAAGCCCGCGACAAGGCCCTCGTCGACGGCATCGACCGCATGCTGGGCCGCGCCGAGTCGTTCATCCGCACCGGCTTCGAGGGGCTCGCCCAGCGGCTCTGCGACCAGGCCGCGGCCGGCCTCGGCGACGACCGCGCCGTCGTGACGATCTGGCGCACCTGACGGTCGCGATCCTCCGGGCAGCGGGGGGTGCAGGACGACGGGGCAGCGGCCCGACGCGGGTCACCCGGGCACCCTGTCGCCGTGCCCCGCGCCTCACCCTCGGAGCCGGCGTGCCGCTGCGAACTTCGGGTGGAACGCGGCCGTCACTACGATGCCTGCGTGAGCGAGCTCCCCACCGAAGCGACGACGACGGCCCGAGAGGCCGGCCCCGACCGGCGCAAGGAGCACGTCGTGCCCGACCTGCCGCCCGGCGTCACACCCGCACGCGTCCGCAGCTTCGTGCGCCGGGGTCGGCTGTCGTCCCTGACCAAGGACCGGGTCGAGCGGCTCGCACCCGCGCGGTCCGTGCCGGACGGGCCCTTCGAGGCCGCTGTCGCGTTCGGGCGCACCGCCCCCGTCGTCCTCGAGATCGGCTGCGGCCACGGCCACGCCGCGATCGCGTATGCCGCCGCGTTCCCCGAGCGCGACGTCCTCGCCATGGACGTCCACACCCCGGGACTTGCCCGGATGCTCGCCGACGCCGACGAGGCGGGGGTGCCGAACCTGCGCGTCGAGATCGGCGACGCCGTGCCCTTCCTCGAGGACCGCGTCGCAGACGAGACGTTCGACGCCGTCCACCTCTTCTTCCCCGACCCGTGGCGCAAGCAGAAGCACACGAAGCGGCGCTTCGTCAGCCCCGCCAACCTCGACCTGCTCGCCCGCGTGCTCAAGCCCGGCGGCCACGTGCTCATCGCCACCGACCAGGACTTCTACGCCGAGCATGCGCTCGCCGAGGTCGCGGCGCACCCGCGCTTCGAGGCCCGTCGTGTCGACCGGCCGCAGTGGCGACCGCGGGACGGCTTCGAGGCCAAGGGGATCGCGGCCGGCCGCAGGATCAACGAGCTCCGCCTCGACCTGCTGCCCTAGGGGTCGAGAACCAGAGGGTCGAGGAGTTCTCCTGGCACCTGGCGCCGGTAGAACTCCACGACCCTCGCGACGAGTCCGGTCAGGTGCCACGGGTGACAGGAGCCGGCCTCGCTGCCGCGGCTCGTTCCTCGCCGCGCCTGCTCGGCCTCCCGGCATCCTGTCTCCCGACAAGCCGATGGGCCTGGTGGAAGGCGACTCCGTCGCTCTCCACCAGGCCCATCGGCGCAGTCGGGGTGACAGGATTTGAACCTGCGGCCCTTGCGTCCCAAACGCAATGCGCTACCAAGCTGCGCCACACCCCGTGGCGTCGGAATCGTAGCCGACAACCGGCGGGCGGACCGACCACTTCCCACGCGGCGCGGGCGGGTCGATTTCTGCGGATCGGGCGCCAACCAGTAGGCTGACGCCTCGGATCGCCGGCATCGCCGGTGCCCCGCGGGCGTAGCTCAATGGTAGAGCCTCAGTCTTCCAAACTGATTACGCGAGTTCGATTCTCGTCGCCCGCTCCAAAACCCCTTGGCGTCGGCACGCCCCGCTTCCTAGCGTGGGTCGCATGTTCCGCCCAGACCTGCAGGACGCCCTCCGCGACCGCGACGCCGTCCTCCGCTCCTTCCTCGCCGCCGACGGCACCCTGACGAGCATCCCCACCAAGATCCGCAAGCGACTCGTCGTCCTCGACCTGCTGTCGCAGCAGTTCGAGCCCGGGGAGCGTTACGACGAGACCGAGGTCAACAACCGCCTGCGGGCCTTCCACCCCGACGTCGCCGCCCTGCGCCGCTACCTCGTCGAGGAAGGGTTCCTCGACCGGGCCGACGGGTTCTACTGGCGCAGCGGCGGGACCGTCGACTGACCGCGCCGGTGCCTCCGCCCGCGCCACACGGCATACGCCAGGTCGGGCTCAGCGGAAGCCGAGCGCCTCGCTCAGCCAGCTCTCCGCGCCGTCGGCCTCCAGGCCAGCCTCGACGGCGGCAGCCGTGCGCGGCGACGGCCAGCCGTGCACCCAGAAGAGGGCGAGACCCCCGGGCAGCGCGATGAGCAGCGTCAGCCACGAGTGCGGCGTGAAGACGAACGAGCAGGCGAACGCCACGAGCACGGGAGCCTCTGCGAGCGCGGTGCGCAGCGTCGTCGTCGACGTGAAGTAGCGCAGGCTCGTCGCCTCGGCGTTCTCGCGGGGCAGGCCGTGCGGGAGCGCCGGAACGGCATACCCGACGTAGCGGATCAGCGTGGCCGAGCCGACGAGCGTCGCCAGCACGATGCCGACGGCCCACGGGGACGGCAGGGGAGCGGACGGGTCGACGAGGATGCGTACGGCACTGAGCATGAGCGCTCCCATGCCGACCGCCACCGACACCATCTGGATCGGGCGCAGGGCCGCGCTCTCGGGGGAGGCGAAGGGACCGGGAGGGGTGCTCATGGCTCCCGAGCATAGGTCCGGACGGTCCGCGGACGATCCGTGCATTTAGCCATCGGGCGCGCGGCCTATAGCATGGTGCGCTGGCCCGTCCGTTCACCGTCGACGACCACGTCGGCACCACCCAATGGAGTAACCCGCAGTGAAGAGTGCGCTCGAGACCCTCAGCCCGACCCGGGTCAAGATGACCGTCGAGGTCCCGTTCGAGGAGCTCAAGCCGAGCCTCGACGCGGCCATCAAGCACATCGGTGAGCACATCCAGGTGCCCGGCTTCCGCAAGGGCAAGGTGCCGGCCCGCATCATCGAGCAGCGCGTCGGCCGTGCGGCCGTCCTCGAGGAGGCCGTCAACAACGCCCTCCCGACGTTCTACGGCCAGGCCCTCGAGGAGAACGAGGTCCGCCCCCTCGGCCAGCCCGAGATCACCGACCTCCAGGTGCCCGCGACCGATGGCGAGGACTTCGTCTTCACGGCCGAGGTCGACAAGCGTCCCGAGATCGACCTGCCCGACTTCAGCGACATCGAGCTGACCGTCGACGAGGCCAAGGTCGAGGACGAGGCCGTCGAGCAGCGCCTCACCGACCTCCGTGCCCGTTTCGGCACCCTCAAGGGCGTCGACCGTGCCGTCCAGGACGGCGACTTCGTCTCCATCGACCTGTCCGCCGAGATCGACGGCGAGGAGATCGACTCCGTCACCGGCGTCTCCTACGAGGTCGGCAGCAAGAACATGCTCGAGGGTCTCGACGAGGCGCTCGTCGGCATGACGGCCGATGAGACCAAGCAGTTCACCGCCCCCCTCGCCGGTGGCGACCAGGAGGGCCAGGACGCCAGCTGCACCGTGACCGTCACCGCGGTCAAGGAGCGCGAGCTGCCCGAGCTCGACGACGAGTTCGCCCAGCTGGCCTCGGAGTTCGACACGCTCGACGAGCTCAAGGCCGACCTCACGGCGAAGGCCGAGGTCGACGCCAAGTTCGCCCAGGGCGTCGCGGCCCGCGACCAGCTCCTCGAGGCCATCCTCGACAAGATCGAGGTGCCGATCCCCGAGAGCATCGTCGAGGCCGAGGTGCACAGCCACCTCGAGGGCGAGGGTCGCCTCGAGGACGACGAGCACCGCGCCGAGGTCGGCGAGAGCACCCGCAAGGGCCTCAAGACCCAGCTCGTCCTCGACGCCATCGCCGAGAAGGAAGAGGTCAAGGTCGAGCAGCAGGAGCTCATCGAGTTCCTCGTCATGAGCTCGCAGCAGTACGGCATGGACCCGAACCAGTTCGCCCAGTCGCTCGACCAGGAGGGCCAGATCCCCGCCATGGTCGCCGAGGTCGCCCGCCGCAAGGCGCTCGCCACGGTCCTCGAGAAGGTCTCCGTCAAGGACACCGCCGGCAACGTCATCGACCTCAACGAGGCCGTCCCCGGCACCGAGGGCGACGAGGACGAGGCCGTTGACGCCGCTGAGGCCACCGACGAGGCGACGGCCGAGAAGGCCGACGCCTGACCGTCACCACCACGTATGCCGTGAGGCCGGCTCCCGCACGGGAGCCGGCCTCACGCCGTGTCCGGGCCCGACCGACGGCTCCTGCCCGCGGTTGTCCGTGCGGTGGCCCGGGTACGTGGCCTACGGTCGCCGTCCGGCGGCACGCACCTCGACGAGGGAGCCAGAGATGAGCAGCACCGACGAGTCGGGCGCCGGCATGGCGGACACCGACATCAACAGCACCGATGCCGACGGCACCAACGTCCCCGGGCACGACGACGGCAGTGACGGGGCCGCGCCGCAGGGCCAGGGCGACGACGCCGACCGCGGCAACCTCGACGGCAGCAACGCCGTCGACGAGCCCCGGGACCGCTCGCTCGACCAGGCCGGCGGCAACGGGTCCTTCGACGACGCGGCCGACCAGACCGGCACGGAGAGCGACGCCTCCGACCTGGGCGACTCGGGCCAGGACAACGGCCGGGGCGACTGAGCGCCCCGCCGCTCAGTGCCCCCACCGGGCACGACAGCTGGTCACGGACCCCGCCGGAGGGCATACGACCCGGCGGGGTCCGCGCGCGTGGTTGCGCCGCTCCCGCTCAGGTTTGTGCGCTCACGGCGAACACGGCGCGGTTCGGGAAATCTGGCCGAGGGGTCGGGCGTTAGGGTCAGTGACGAGCCAGCCAGGCGCCACATCCCGTGGCGAGAGGCTGGACCACTTCGACGATGGAGACACGGTGATTTCGGAGACCTCCGCCAACGGCAACGGCATGCCGGGTGGTCTGGACGACCACATCTACAACCGCCTGCTCAAGGAGCGGATCATCTTCCTCGGGTCCGACGTGCGCGACGACAACGCGAACGCCATCGCGGCGCAGCTGCTGCTGCTCTCGGCCGAGGACCCCGAGAAGGACATCTGGCTCTACATCAACAGCCCCGGCGGCTCGATCTCCGCCGGCATGGCCATCTTCGACACGATGAACTGGATCCCCAACGACGTCGCCACCGTCGCGATGGGCATGGCCGCCTCGATGGGCCAGTTCCTGCTGTCGGCCGGCACGAAGGGCAAGCGCTACGCCACGCCCCACGCCCGCGTCATGATGCACCAGCCCTCGGGCGGCATCGGCGGCACCGCCACCGACATCAAGATCCAGGCCGAGCAGATGCTCTACGTCAAGAAGCAGATGGCGCAGCTCATCGCCGAGCACACGGGCCAGACGGTCGAGCAGATCGAGAAGGACTCCGACCGCGACCGCTGGTTCAGCGCGGAGGAGGCCAAGGAGTACGGCTTCGTCGACCACGTGTTCAGCCGCTCCGACCAGGCCGTCGAGGGCAAGGGCGTCGGCCAGGCCGACGCCAAGGCCGAGAACTGACCGCGGCCTGACACAGGACTTGGAGACCACACGCATGAACATCGAACCCACCAACCGCCTCGCGGTCGCCGCGCCGTCGAGCCGCTACATCCTGCCGCAGTTCGAGGAGCGCACCTCCTACGGCATGAAGCGGTCCGACCCCTACAACAAGCTCTTCGAGGACCGCATCATCTTCCTCGGCGTGCAGGTCGACGACGCGTCGGCCGACGACATCATCGCCCAGCTGCTCGTGCTGGAGTCGCTCGACCCCGACCGCGACATCCTCATGTACATCAACAGCCCGGGCGGCTCGTTCACGGCGATGACGGCCATCTACGACACGATGCAGTTCGTCCGGCCCGACATCCAGACGTTCGTCATCGGCCAGGCCGCCTCGGCGGCCGCCGTGCTCCTCGGCGCCGGTGCGCCTGGCAAGCGGTTCGCCCTGCCGAACGCCCGCATCCTCATCCACCAGCCGGCGCTCTCGGGCGGCGACTACGGCCAGGCCTCGGACATCGAGATCCAGGCCAACGAGGTGCTGCGCATGCGGACGTGGCTCGAGGACACCCTCGCGCACCACACCGGTCGCACCTCCGAGCAGGTCCGCAGCGACATCGAGCGCGACAAGATCCTGTCGTCCGAGGACGCCAAGACCTACGGCCTCATCGACGAGGTCCTCGCCTCGCGCAAGGCCTCGCTCGAGGACTGACTTCCCGCTCGTCACGAGCACGTATGCCGCTGGGCCGGGTTCCGCTGGGACCCGGCCCTCGGCGTACCTGCTTGGATGGGCGGTGAAGCTGTTGTCGAGCACGGAGGTCCGGTCATGGCGAGTGCGGAGTTCGAGCAGGCGGTCGAGTCGGTCAAGGGTCTGGCGACCGACCCCGGCAACGAGGTGAAGCTGCGGCTCTACGGCCTCTTCAAGCAGGCGACGGCCGGCGACGTGAGCGGGTCGCGTCCCGGCTTCACCAACCCGGTCGGGCGCGCGAAGTACGACGCCTGGGCCAGGCTCTCGGGCACTGCGCCGGAGGCGGCGCAGGAGCAGTACGTCGCGATCGTCCGCGACCTCACCTCCGCCTGACCGGATCCAGCGACCCCGGGGGTGACCGCAGCAGCACGCCACCTGGCGGGTTGTCGTGGCCGGTCAGAGGGGAATGCCGCGGCAACCGACCACATGGCGGCCTGTCGTGGTGGTCGTTGGCGTCCTGTGGACGACCCGTGCCGCGGTCCGGGCCACCCGGGCACGATCACGCTCGTGACCACCTCGAGCCGACGACCGTTTCGCGTCGGCACCGCGACTGACCCCGTCACCGGTCGCCGCGTCCCTGACCCGCCTGACGGGATCACGCCGTGGGACCTGCGGTCGGGCCGCTTCCGACGGCTGCTGCGCGGCGTCTACATCGCGGCTTCGGCCAGGGTGACGCCCCTCGTCCTCGCCGAGGCCGGACTGCTCATGGTCGGCGGAGACTCCGTCGCGTCGCACCAGACGGCCGCCCGGGTGTGGGGTGGGGTCGTGCCCGACGACGGCCTGATTCACGTGACCTGCGCGCGACGTCCACGGGGCGCCGGCCTCAAGGCGCACCGCCCCAAGCGGGGCCAGTGGGGCACCACGATCGCCGGACTCGCGGTGACGACACCCACGTCGACCTTCCTGGACCTCAGCGACGAGCTCGGGCTCGTCGACCTCGTCATTCTCGGTGACTCCCTCGTACGCGCCGAACGGGTCACGCCTCGCCAGCTCGTCGAGGCGGCAGGGAGCTACCGTGGCAGGGCCCGCCGGCTGGCTCGACGCGCGGCCGGGCTCGTCCGCGACGGCGTGGACTCCCCGATGGAGTCGCGCGTGCGGATGCTCATGGTCCTCGCCGGCCTCCCGGAGCCCGTGGTCAACCACGTGGTCCGCTTGCCCGACGGCCGGACGCGGTGGCGCTTCGACCTCTCGTTCCCGGCGTTCAGGATCGTGATCGAGTACGACGGCCGGCAGCACGCCGAGTCCGACGAGCAGTGGGATCACGACATCGACCGGCGCGAGTGGATGGACGGCAACGACGTGCGGCTCGTCGTCGTGAGGTCCAAGGACGTCTACCGCACTCCCGCACGCACCCTGTGCCGGATCACGGCGGTCATGCGTGCCCGCGGCATGTGCGTGCCGCGGCTCTCGGACGAGTGGCGGCTGCACTTCCCGAGCCTCCCGGGTGACGTCGCGGTGCCCGGGTGATCGTGCGCGCGTGAGGGCGCCAGATGGTGGGTTGTTGCGGGCGACCGGCTGCGGGGACCGCGACATCACGCCATGTGGTGGGTTGTCGCGCGTCGTACGCTGCAGCGCATGAGGTCACAGGTCGCCCGGCTTCTTGCGGTGCTGGGTCTGCTGCTCGGTGCCGTGGTGGTGCCGGCATCCGTTGCCGCGGCGTGCTCGTGCGGCCCGGCGACCCCGGAGGTGGTGGCCGCACGCAACGGCGTCGTCGTCACCGGGACGCTCACCGACGTCGACGACCCCGGTGGCTCGAGCAGCCCGCACGACGTGGTGTGGGCGCTCCACGTGGCCCAGGTCTTCAAGGGGCGCGCGGCGACCACGACCTACGTCATCGCCCAGGACATGTGCGGCCCGGCCGCGCCCGAGCCCGGCCGGCTCCAGGTCTTCGCGGCGTCAGCGCGCGAGGGGCGGCTGGTTCTCGACACGTGCCAGGGCCTCGACGACCCGACGCGCGACACGGGGCGAGCGCTGATCGCGGCCGCCGGAACCGCGTCCCCGCCGGGCACCGACACGGCGGACCTGGCCGGGAGCGTGGCGCCCGACCTCGACGGCGGCGGGATGTCGTTGACGACGATGCTCGTCATCGCGCTCGTGGGGCTGCTCGTCGTGACGTTCGGGGGTCTCGCGCTGGCGGTCGGACTCGGGCTCCTCACCCGTCGTCGGCGCGCTCGGACCGATGGCAGCGACGATGCGACACAGCGCGATTCGAATGGAACGCCGTTCAAGTGACAGCCTCGTCGTTTGTCCGCCATCAGCGGACAAGCGGCGTTGCGCGAGCGGGAGGGGGTCACCTCGTCGTCTAATAGGAGTCGGCCCCTAGGTTGGGGCCTGCCGGGTGCACCCCAGCGTTCGGCGCCGACGAACCAGGAGCGAATCGGTGGCACGCATCGGAGAAGGCGGAGACCTCCTCAAGTGCTCTTTCTGCGGAAAGAGCCAGAAGCAGGTCAAGAAGCTCATCGCCGGTCCCGGTGTGTACATCTGCGACGAGTGCATCGACCTCTGCAACGAGATCATCGAGGAAGAGCTCGCCGAGAGCAGCGAGCTGGGTCTCGACCACCTGCCGAAGCCGCGTGAGATCTTCGACTTCCTCGAGAACTACGTCATCGGCCAGGACGTCGCCAAGAAGTCGCTCGCCGTCGCCGTCTACAACCACTACAAGCGCATCCAGGCCGGTGAGGGCGTCAAGCGCGACGACGACCACATCGACATCGCGAAGTCGAACATCCTGCTCATCGGCCCCACGGGCTCGGGCAAGACGTACCTCGCGCAGACGCTCGCCAAGATGCTCAACGTCCCGTTCGCCATCGCGGACGCGACGGCCCTGACCGAGGCCGGCTACGTCGGCGAGGACGTCGAGAACATCCTCCTCAAGCTCATCCAGGCCGCCGACTACGACGTCAAGAAGGCCGAGACGGGCATCATCTACATCGACGAGGTCGACAAGATCGCCCGCAAGAGCGAGAACCCGTCGATCACGCGCGACGTGTCCGGGGAGGGCGTCCAGCAGGCGCTGCTCAAGATCCTCGAGGGCACGACGGCGTCGGTGCCTCCGCAGGGCGGGCGCAAGCACCCGCACCAGGAGTTCATCCAGATCGACACGACGAACGTGCTCTTCATCGTCGGCGGCGCCTTCGCCGGCCTCGAGAAGATCATCGAGTCGCGCTCGGGTCGCAAGGGCCTCGGCTTCGGCCAGCCGCTGCACAACCCCAAGGACCTCGGCGACAGCTTCCAGGACGTCATGCCCGAGGACCTGCTGAAGTTCGGTCTCATCCCGGAGTTCATCGGCCGCCTGCCCGTCCTGACGACGCTGGCGCCGCTCGACCAGCAGGCCCTCGTCAACATCCTCACCGTGCCGCGCAACGCGCTCGTCAAGCAGTACCAGAAGATGTTCGAGATCGACGGCGTCGACCTCGAGTTCACCGACGACGCCATCGCCTCGGTCGCCGACCAGGCGCTGCTGCGCGGCACGGGTGCCCGCGGACTGCGCGCCATCATGGAGGAGGTCCTTCTCCCGGTGATGTTCGACGTGCCGAGCGACGACGAGATCGCCAAGGTCGTCGTGACCCGCGAGGTCGTGCTCGACAACGTCAACCCGACGATCGTGCGCCGTGAGGCCGAGCCGCGTGCCAAGCGTCCGCGCAAGGAATCCGCCTGACCTCGTGGTCGCCCGCGCCGCGTCCGCGTGAACGGAGGCTGACCCGTGGTCGCTCCCTTCCGCCTCGTGGCCGGGGACCACGCGCCCGTGCAGCAGACGAGCACGACGTGCGGGTCGGCCTCGTTGACCGTCGCCCGCATGCTCGCCAACCCGGCGTTCGCGCAGTGGATCCGGGACGGCATACGCAAGGACGCGCGTGACGGGGACGTGCCGGACGGTGGCACCGAGGCCCAGCGCTTCGCCGCCTACGAGCAGGTCGTCGCGTCCCGCACCAACGCCCTGGTCGGCGCGGGGCGCCGGCTGCAGCTGCCGTGGCCGCGGGCGCTCGGCACGCCCCCGTGGGGCGCGCTGAACGAGCTGGAGTACGGCGCCGCCGATCCCGACGCCGACTACGACCTCGCGTGGTTCCGCCAGCGCGGCCGGGTCGGGCTCCGGCACACGTATGCCGCCCTGCGCGCCCGGGTGCGCCCCGGTCGCCCCGCGCTCCTCTACGTCGGCAACGCGTGGGCGCCCCGGCACGTCGTCCTCGTCATGCCGCCGACGGGTGGGCAGGAGCTCGACGTCTACGAGCCGTCGGTCGGTCGTGTCGTCGACCTGCCCGAGCATGCGTTCGTCGAGCGCCGGCTCGCCATCGCCGGCTGGGACGTGCCCTGGGCCGCCGTGTGGGACGACCCGCGGACCTGACCCACGCGGAGAGGCCACCGTTCGCGATGAACGGTGGCCTCTGTGCGGGGGAGCGGAGCGGGTCAGCCCATGTGGGCCGGAGCGGCCCCGTCGGTTGCGAGCTCCTGGTGCCGCACGTGCAGTGCGACGAGGGTGACGACGCCGGCGACGGCGATCATGATCGCCGCGACGAGGTAGGCGCGGCTGGCCCCGTAGGTGAACGCCTCGTCGGCGATCATCTTCTGGGCCGCAGCCAGCTGCTCCTTGGACGGAGCCGGGCCACCCTGCGGCAGCTTCGCGGTCAGCTCGGCGACCTTGTCGCCCATGTTGTTGACGAAGATCGTGCTCAGCGTCGCGAGGCCGAGCGTGCCGCCGACCTGCTGCATCGTGTTGAGCACGGCCGAGGCCACCGAGGAGTCCTCGTGGGCGACGCCGTGGACGGCCGTCAGGGTGAGCGGCACGAAGATGAGGCCCAGGCCGAAGGCGAGGACGACGATCCACGGCAGCAGGTCGGCGGCATACGTGCTCTGCGGCGTCAGGTGGGTGAAGCCCCACATGCCGAGCGCCGCGAAGCCCGCACCCGCGCCGGAGATCCAGCGGGGGTCGACCTTGGCGATGAGGAACGACGCGACCTGCGCGGCCACGACGATGCCGACCGAGAAGGGCAGGAACGCGAGGCCCGTCTTGAGCGGCGAGTAGCCGAGGATCGTCTGGATGTAGATGCCGAGGAAGTAGAACATCGCGAACATGCCGGCGCCGACGATGAGCATGACGAAGTAGGACGTGCCACGAGTCCGGTCGCCGGGGATGCGCATCGGCAGGAGCGGGTGCTTGACCCGCGTCTCGATGACGACGAACGCGACGAGCAGGACGACACCGATGGCGAGGTAGGTGACCGTCGTGGCGTCACCCCACGAGGTGCTCGCGGCGTGGGTCAGACCGTAGACGAGCGAGGAGAGACCCGCGATCGAGGTGATGGCGCCGGGGACGTCGAGCGTGCCGCCGCCGTCCTCGGACTCCGTGAGGATCCGCTGGGCGAGGAACGCGACGACGATGCCGATCGGCAGGTTGATGAAGAAGTTCCAGCGCCAGTCGATCTCGGTCAGCGCACCGCCGAGGATGAGGCCGATCGCGGCGCCCGCACCGGACATGGCGGCGAAGACGCCCATGGCGCGGTTGCGCTCCTTGCCGGCCGGGAAGGTCGTCGTGATGAGCGCGAGCGCGTTGGGGGCCGCGAGGGCGCCACCGAGGCCCTGGACGGCGCGGGCCGCGAGCATCATCGCCTCGTTCTGGGCGACGCCGGCGACGAGCGAGGCCAGCGTGAACAGCACGATGCCCCAGAAGAAGAGGCGACGCCGGCCGTAGAGGTCGCCGAGGCGACCGCCGAGCAGCAGCACGCCACCGAAGGCGAGCGTGTAGATGGTGATGACCCACTGGAGGTTCGCCTGGCTGAAGCCGAGGTCGGTCTCGATGTGGGGGAGCGCGATGTTCACGATGGTGCCGTCGAGCACGATCATGAGCTGGGCAGCGCAGATGACGAAAAGCGCCAGGCCGAGCCGCTTCGGCGGTGTGTCGTGGGAGGTGAACTCGCTCTGTGGCTCGTCCACCTGATCGACCGTGGTCGAAGACATGGGTGTTCCTCTCGAAGACGTGCAGGTGTGGTGGTGGGTCGCCCCGACGCGGGCCGGCTCAGCGAGTGCTGGGCGCGGGCGCGAGGGTGGCGGCGCAGGCCGGGAGGACGACGCTGTCCACGAACTCGGCGATGCGGTCCGGCCCGGGTCGACGACCGGAGAGCAGCGCCTCGTGGATCGACAGGGACGGGAGGATCATCAGCAGGGTGTCGAGGTCGGCGTCTGCGCCGACCTCACCCCGCTCTCGGGCGTGCTCGAAGATGGTGCGGGTGGCCTCGATCTTCGGGGCCAGGAACCGCTCGTGGATGCCGCGTGCCAGCTCTGGCTCACGGTGGACGACGGGGAGCAGCGCCCCCCACGTGCCGATGACGACCTCGTCGTCGAGGCCTCCGTCAGCGCAGGCCTGGGCGAGCAGGTCGCCGCGCAGGCTCCCGGTGTCGGGGTCCTGCTCGGCGGGGCAGTCGATGAAGAGCCCGACGGCGTCGATGACGAGGTCGCGCTTGTGCGGCCACCGCCGGTAGAGCGTCGCCTTGGACGCTCGTGCGGCCGTGGCGACGGCGTCGAACGTGAGCCGGTCGTAACCGCTCTCGCGCAGGACGTCGATCGCGGCCTCGAGGATCTCGACCTCGCGGTCACCGGCGACACGCGGACGGCTCGCGTGTGCCGCGTCCGTCGTGCTCGCGCTGGTCGTGCTCATGCTCACCCCGGTCCCACCCCGATGAAACGAAACTGTTTCGTTTCATCAAAGAGTAGGTCGCGGCGACGGCGTTTGGCAAACCCGTTGTCGAGCCGTGGCCCGATGCCGGGCCGGGCCGCTCACAGGCGCTCGACGGGTGGGCTCGTGCGCACGAACCACAGGCCGGCGGCCACGCCGCCGAGCCCGATGACGTATGCCGCCGGGACGAGTCCCGGCGAACGTCCGGCGAGCAGCCCGGCGAGGATGGCCACGGGCACGGCCGCCGCGAAGGCGAGGGCCGTGTGGCGCACCCAGCGACGGGTGGTGGCGGCGGTGAACGACCCGGCCGGTGGGGACGAGGCGGAGAGCGCGGCCGCCGCATGGCCGACGACGCAGCCGGCGGCGGCCGGCAGCGACCACCACGAGAAGCTCCCGGCCGAGGTCAGGGTGAACCACCCGTAGAGCAACAGGGTCCAGTAGACGACAGGCGCCGCCGAGCCGGCCCAGGCCATCGTGACGAGCGGCAGCAGCACGAGCGCCCACCAGAGGGCGTCGAACCCGCCGACCGCGAAGGACAGGCTCGCGAGGTAGACGGCCACACCTCCCATCGCCGCGCCGGTCGCGCCGAGCTGGCTCAGGGACCACTCGGGGCCGGCGCCGAACCGCACCGTGCGGCGCAGCCGGACGCGGCGGGCCACCCACGGCGTACGCGTCGGCCCGGGCGGGTCCTCGGCGGGCGCGCGCACGGTCACCGCCTCGCCATCCGTGGCGCCGACGCCCGACGCGCGATGTCGCGGAGGACCTGGTCGAGGGAGCCGGCGCCGCGCCAGGGCACGACAGGGACACCGCGCAGCCGGAGGTTGTGCACCTCGGCGTCGCGGGACAGCAGCCGGATCCGCCAGGCCAGGGCCTGGTAGACGCTCGACGGGTCGGCGACGAGGTGCTCGGGGAAGGTGTCGACGACGACCACCGTCATGCCGCGCGCCGCGAGCGTGTGGGCCAGCGTCACCATCGTCGGGTCGATGAGCGGTGAGAGCACGAGGCACAGGGCGTTGGGGTCGACGCCGCGGATCGCGTGCTCGCCGGTGTCGCGTCGCTCCGTCGCCGGGGAGATCGCGGCGAGCGTGTCGAGCACGCGGCGGAGGTGGTTCGTTCCCGAGCCGACGCCGAGGGTCGGGACCTCGGCCGCTCCGACCGTGCGCAGGGTGAGCCGGTCGTTGCTCCGGAGGAAGTGCTCGCTGATCGCGCCGGCCGCCCGCACCGTGACGTCGAGGCTCGTCGGGCGTCCGTCGATGCCCTCGCGAGGGCCGACGTCGCTGAAGCAGTCGACGAGCAGGAAGACGTGTGCGTCCTCGTCGGTGAACGTCGACGTGACGTGCAAGGCTCCCGTCCGCATCGAGACGGGCCAGTGGATCCGTCGCAGCCGGTCTCCCGGGTGGAACCGCCGGATCGTGTTGAACTCCGAGCCGGACCCCGGTCGGTTCGACCGGTTCAGCCCGACGATGCCGCGCGGGTGCGGTGTCGGAGCGCTCGCGTCGAAGGAGGCCGGCACGGGGAGGGTGGCGGAGTCGAGGTCGGGCAGGTCGACCGGGCCGGCCCGGAAGGCTCCCCACGTGCTGACGAGCGCGACGCTGACGGTGCCGACGCGACGACGTCCCCAGCGGGTGGACCGCAGCCCGAGCGTCGCGGCCCCGTCCTCGAGCTCGGCGATCCCGCTCGACGGCTTGCGCTCGACCCACGGGGCCTGGGCCAGGGTGACGACGCCGTGGACGTCGTGCAGGGCCGGCTCGGTGGTCACGTAGACCCCGGTCGCCGAGCCCTCGCGCAGCGTCGTGTCGCCGAGTCGCGCCGTCGCGGTGACCTCGGTGCGTGGCCGCACGAGGTGACCCCACAGCGCGGCGACGACGAGCGGCGCCACGATGACGAGCAGGTCGGCCCGTCGACCGACGACGGCGACGATCGCGCCCCCGGCGGCGAGCAGGATCGCCCGCTGGTGGGCAGCGGTCGGCTCCCACCCGCCGAGTCGGCGCGTGGCGGTCCGGTGGGGGCGCCAGGGCTGCACCGGCTCAGCCGCCCGCCACCGGGCCTGCTGCCGAGTCGGCGGCCGGCCCCGGAGCCAGGTGCTCCCGGGCTGACGGGGTCGCGACCGTACGCAGGAGGCTCTCGACGATGCTCCGGCCCGAGGCGTTGCTCATCCACAGCTCGGGCTTGACCGTGATGCGGTGCGCGAGGACCGGCACGGCGACGGCCTTGACGTCCTCGGGGGTCACGTAGTCGCGACCGTCGACGACGGCATACGCCCGGGCGCACAGGAGCAGACCGAGGGCGCCACGGGGCGAGGCGCCCATGAGGACGTCGGCATGCGTGCGGCTGGCGGCGGTCAACGCGACGCAGTAGCGCCCGACCGACTCGTCGACGGCCGTCGCCTCGATGGCGGCCTGCATGGCGAGCAGCTGCTCCGCGTCGACGATGCGGCGCAGCTCCTGCTCCTCGCGCTGGCGGGCCATGCGGTTGGAGAGGATCTCCCACTCTTCGTCGAGCGTCGGGTAGCCGAACGAGATGCGCATGAGGAAGCGGTCGAGCTGCGCCTCCGGGAGTGGGTAGGTCCCTTCGTACTCAACGGGATTCGCGGTCGCGAGGACGTGGAAGGGGCGTGGGAGCTGGAAGGTGCGGCCCTCGACCGTCACCTGCTTCTCCTGCATCGCCTCGAGGAGCGCGGCCTGCGTCTTCGGCGGCGTGCGGTTGATCTCGTCGGCGAGGAGCAGCCCCGCGAAGAGCGGCCCGGCGCGGAACTCGAAGTCGCCCGACCGCTGGTCGTAGATGAAGGATCCGGTGATGTCTCCGGGCAGGAGGTCGGGCGTGAACTGGGCCCGCTTGAAGTCGAGCCCCAGGGTCTGCGCGAAGCTGCGTGCCGCCAGCGTCTTGCCGAGGCCGGGGAAGTCCTCCATGAGGACGTGGCCGCCGGCGAGGATGCCGGACAGGACGAGCTGCAGCGACTCGCGTTTGCCGACGACGGCGCGGTCGACCTCGTCGAGGACGGCGCCGCTCAGCTCACTGACGCGGGTCAGGTTCATGTCGGTCATGCGCTACCACTGCTCGATTCGTCGGAGGATGGGGTCGAGGCGCTGGGGACGGTACAGGTCGGGTGGGGGCAGACCGACGAGCAGGTCCCACAGCTCGGGAGGCGTCACGCTCTGGGCCCACTTCGGCTCCTCCTCGGCGACGATGCCGTGCCGGGCGTAGAGCCGTTCGCGGATGAGCACCTGCAGCTGCAGGTGCAGGTCGTGCACGACGCTCTCGCGTCCCTCGCGGCGGGTGTTGGCCGCCTCGAGCCGCCCGGCGAGGTTGGTGACGCGGAAGTCGTTGCCGCGCGAGTGGCCGCCGAGGTCGCCGTCGACGAGCGGCCAGACCGTCAGGTGCTGCGGCGCGGTGTGGTCGATGAGATGCCAGACGAGCAGCGCGGCGGCGAGCAGGATCGCGAGGAGCACCGGCACGTCCGGTGCGAGACCGAGCCCCGCCGTGAGCGCCGCGAGGACCACCCACGTCAGGAGCAGTCCGACGAGTCGACGACGCCACGGGCGCAGCGCCAGGGCGATCTCCCGGGCCCGCGACGGCGCCCGGCCGACCGCCCCACGGGGGAGTGGCCGTACGACCGAGGAGGCAGCGGCGCGCTCACGGGCCTCCCGCGTCTCACGCGCCTCACGCCGGGTCCGAGGTGGTGTGCCGTCCGGCTGGCTGCTCACGACAGCTCCTCGTGAGCGGCCGCCGACGCCCCTCGGTCGGCAGCCTGCCGCGAGGCCACCTGCTCGAGGTCGGCGATGAGGACGCGGAGGTCGGCGATCGCGCGGTCACGGTGGCTCTCGCCGAGGTCGTGGACCGAGAAGCGCGCCTCCCGGTAGAGGGCGGCGAGGTCGCCGAGCCGGGCAGAGTCGACGGGCCAGACGCCGATGACGCGTTCGGTGTACTCCGTCGACGTCTCGGCGGGCAGGCGGGGCAGGCCGGTCGCGGCGGCGGAGGTCTCGAGGCCGAGCCAGGCCGCGACGATGGCGTTGCGCGGCTCGCCGCTCTCCAGGTCCCGCAGCCGGTCCCGCGCCTCCTCGAGGAGCTCGGTCGGCACGAGCGGGACGGCGAAGTCCGGCTCCTCGTGCAGCTCGAGGTGCGGGCGTCGGCGCAGCAGCGACCGGACCAGCTGCGCGAGGACGACGAGCACCACGAGGGCTGCCAGCACGAGCACGATCTGGACGAGGGTGACCAGCACCGGAGACGGGTCGAAGGGCATCGCCGTCGACGTCGACGACGGCCGGGACGGCGTCGCGGAGGGAGGCAGCGACGTGAGGGTCGGCAGCGGTGTGGCCGTCTCCGTGTCGACCGGTCGGGAGAGCAACGGCACGGGTTGGCCCAGCGCGGCCACGACCAGTGCGGCCATGACGACGGCGCCACCCACGATGGTGACCTGAGCCCCCCGCCTCGACATGCGAGTGACCCTATGCCAGCGGGCTCGTCGACGGTCGCGGAGCCGACCGATCGTTGCCGTCCCGATAGGTCCGGACGGCGACGACCCACGGGTCGCCTCGTGGGTCAGCCCTGGGTGGCCGGCTTCTCGACGGGGACGAGCTGGGCGTCACGCACCTCGACGACCTCGCCCTCGGCATACGACAGCTCGCTGATGCGACCGCTGGCCCGCAGGTCGGACTCGGCGGCCTGCACGTGGGCGACCGACGCCGCGGGGGCGACGAGGGTCATGGTGCGCACCTCGGCGCGCATGCCGACCTTGGCCTCGGACTTGACCTTGCGCACGCCCGCGAGGGCCGCGCCGACCGACGTCAGGAGCGCGGGCTCGCCACCGGACGGCAGCTCGTCGCGAGTCGGCCACGGCTGGCGGTGCACCGAGCCCTCGCCGAACCACGACCACACCTCGGCCGTGGCGTAGGGGATGAACGGCGCGAGCAGGCGCAGCAGCGTCTCGAGCGCGAGGCGCAGCGCGGCACGGGCGCTCGCTGCGGCCTCGTCGCCCTGGCCGCCGTAGGCGCGGTCCTTGACGAGCTCGAGGTAGTCGTCGCAGAAGGTCCAGAAGAAGGTCTCGGTGGCCTCGAGCGAGCGGGTGTAGTCCCAGCCCTCGAAGCCCTGGGTGGCCTTGTCGACGACGTCGGCGAGGGCCGCGAGCATCGAGAGGTCGAGGGGGTGGGTCACGGCGGCCCGCAGGTCGCCGTCGACGTCACCGAAGCCGAGGGCGAACTTGCTCGCGTTGAGCACCTTGATGGCGAGCCGTCGCCCGACCTTCATCTGCCCGGTGTCGTAGGCGGCGTCGGTGCCGAGGCGCCCGGAGGCCGCCCAGTAGCGCACCGCGTCGGCGCCGTTGGCCTTGACGACGTCCTCGGGCGTCTCGGCGTTGCCCTTGGACTTGCTCATCTTCTTGCGGTCGGGGTCGAGGATCCAGCCGCTGATCGCGGCGTGCTTCCACGGCGCCACCCCGTGCTCGAAGTACGAGCGCGTCACCGTGGCGAAGAGCCAGGTGCGGATGATGTCGTGCCCCTGGGGGCGCAGGTCGTAGGGGAAGATGCTCGCGAAGAGCGCCTCGTCCGACCCGAGCCGGTCGCCGTCGGCGGCTCCCTCGCGGACCGGCCAGCCGGCGGCGATCTGCGGTGTCAGCGACGACGTGGCCCACGTGTCCATGATGTCGGGGTCGGCGACGAAGCCACCCGCCTGGCCGCGCTGCGACTCCTCGTAGCCCTCGGGCACGTCGATCTGCGGGTCGACGGGCAGCGCCGACGCCGGCGGCGTCAACGGGTGGTCGTGGTCGACCTCACCCGCGGCGTCGACGGGATACCAGACGGGGAACGGCACGCCGAAGAAGCGCTGGCGCGAGATGAGCCAGTCTCCGTTGAGCCCCTCGACCCAGTTCTTGTAGCGCGAGCGCATGAAGGCGGGGTGGAAGTCGACCTCGTCACCCATGCCGACGAGCTTGGAGCGCAGCGCCTCCTCGCGGCCGCCGTTGCGGATGTACCACTGGCGCGAGGTGACGATCTCGAGCGGCTTGTCGCCCTTCTCGTAGAAGTTCGCCTTGCGCTGGGTCTTCTGCGGCTCGCCGTCGAGGTCGCCGGACTCGCGGAGCGCGGCCACGACGGCCTCGCGCGCGCTGAACGTCGTCTTCGTCGCGAGCGACTCGGCGTAGAGCGCCTCGCCGGGACCGCCGGCCAGCCACTCGGGCGTCTCGGCCTGGAGGCGGCCGTTGCGGGTGATGAGCGACCGGATCGGCAGCTGCAGCTCGCGCCACCACATGACGTCGGTGAGATCGCCGAAGGTGCAGCACATGGCGATGCCGGCGCCCTTGTCCATCTCGGCGGCGCGGTGGGCGACCACCGGCACCTCGACGCCGAAGAGGGGCGAGGTGACCGTCGTGCCGAAGAGCGACTGGTAGCGCTCGTCGTCGGGGTGCGCGATGAGGGCCACGACCGACGGGATGAGCTCGGGCCGGGTCGTCTCGATGAAGACCGGCTCGCCGCCGTCCCGGTGGAAGGCGACCCGGTGGTACGCGCCGGGGTAGTCGCGTGCCTCGAGCTCGGCCTGCGCCACGGCGGTCTGGAACGTCACGTCCCACAGGCCCGGGGCCTCGCTCTGGTAGGCCTCGCCGCGCTCGAGGTTGTGCAGGAAGGCCTGCTGCGCCACGGCGCGCGAGCGCTCGTCGATGGTGCGGTAGGAGATGTTCCAGTCGAGGCTGAAGCCGAGGCGACGGAAGAGCGACTCGAAGGTCACCTCGTCCTTGACGGTGAGGACGTCACACAGCTCGATGAAGTTCTTGCGGCTGATCGGGCGCTGGTCGGCGGCCTTGATCGCCTTTCCCTTGGCGTCGACGCCCTCCTCGAAGGGCGGCGCGAAGCCCTCCTCGTAGGGCAGGCTCGCGTCGCCGCGCACGCCGTAGTAGTTCTGGACCCGCCGCTCGGTCGGCAGGCCGTTGTCGTCCCAGCCGATGGGGTAGAAGACCTCGAGGCCCCGCATCCGCTTGTAGCGGGCCATGCAGTCGGTGTGGGTGTAGCTGAAGACGTGGCCGACGTGCAGGCTGCCGCTCGCCGTGGGCGGCGGGGTGTCGATGGCGAAGACCTGGTCGCGCGGGAGCGAGAGGGCCTTCTCGCGGTCGAAGGCGTAGGTGCCCTCGTCGGCCCATACCTGCATCCACTTCTCCTCGAGCCCGTCGAGCGTGGGTCGCTCGGGGATCCGCGAGGTCGTGGGTGCAGGTGTGTCAGTCATGCGCCCAATCCTTCCATGCGCGCCGGGGTGCCCTCGACCGGCTTTCCCCTGATCGGCCGGCACGGTCGAACGGCGCACGTATGCCGTCCGGCGCGGTCCGCGCGCCACCCCGGAGTCGGCACTGCGAGCCGTGACCGGCGTGGCGTGCGTCACGGCCGCGCCCGCGATCACGGTCATCCCGTGACCGTTCGCAGGGGCGACCGGGCCATCGGCGTGCCGAACCGGAGCGGCGCAGGGCAGAGTGTCCCCATGGAGCCCGTCTACTCGTCCGTCATCGGTTTCGCCCGCGGGGTGTTCGCGATGCAGGGGCTGAAGTTCACCATCCTCGGCGACGACAACGTCCCGCGCGTCGGGGGAGCGGTGATGACGATCAACCACACCGGCTACATGGACTTCGCGTATGCCGGGCTCGCCGCCCAGAAGTCCGACCGACTCGTGCGGTTCATGGCCAAGGACGGTGTCTTCTCGCACGCCGTCAGTGGTCCGCTGATGCGCGGCATGAAGCACATCCCGGTCGACCGGACCGCGGGAGCGGCGTCCTACGCCGCCGCTGTCGACGCGCTCCGCTCCGGCGAGATCGTCGGCGTCTTCCCGGAGGCGACGATCTCGCGCTCGTTCGAGCTCAAGGAGTTCAAGACCGGCGCGGCCCGGATGGCCCTCGAGGCGGGCGTGCCGATCCTGCCGGTCGTGATCTGGGGCTCGCAGCGGGTCTGGACCAAGGGCCACCCCAAGCGGCTCGGCCGCACGAACGTGCCGATCCTCATCAACGTCGGCGAGCCGATCGCCGTCGCGCCCGACGCCGACCCCGTGGCCGTCACCGAGCAGTACAAGGCCGTCATGGCCGACCTGCTGGCGGTCGCCCGGGCGGCATACGAGCCCCTGACCGGCCCCGACCTCAAGTTCCTCCCGGCGAGCATGGGCGGCACCGCGCCGACGCTCGCCGAGGCGACCCGCCTCGACGAGGCCGACACGCTGGAGCGGCAGCGGCGCGCCGACGAGCAGCGGGGCTTCCCGCCCGAGTGACGCGGTCCGGGGGAGTTGACGTTCGGGGCGATGACCCGGCGCCGGTAGCCTTCCGGAC
The DNA here is from genome assembly GCF_000383675.1 of Terracoccus sp. 273MFTsu3.1. GTDB lineage: Bacteria > Actinomycetota > Actinomycetes > Actinomycetales > Dermatophilaceae > Terrabacter. The sequence goes on from NZ_KB911824.1 coordinate 174,110, forward strand.
ATGGCTCGTCAGGCACGTCAGCGCGTCCCCGAGGGTCCGGCCCCGGACCCCGCGGTCCAGAAGCTCCGGATCCGCTACACCAAGCGGGGTCGGCTGCGGTTCACCTCGAGCCGCGACTTCCAGCGCGCGCTCGAGCGGGCGCTGCGCCGCGCGGACGTGCCGATGGCCTTCTCGGCCGGCTTCCACCCGCACCCGAAGATCAGCTACGCCAACGCCGCGGCCACGGGCACGGCCAGCGAGGCGGAGTACTTCGAGATCTCGGTGACCCAGCGCGTCGAGCCCGAGTCGGTCCGTGCCGCGCTCGACGAGGCCCTCCCCGAGGGGATCGACATCCTCCAGGTCGTCGAGGCTTCCCCCGGGGCGCTCGCCGACCGTCTCGAGGCCAGCGACTGGGTGCTCGAGTTCGCCGGGGTGCCGCTCGAGGTCCTCGGGGCAGCCGTCGCGGCGCTCATGGAGCGCGACACGGCCGAGGTGACCCGGCTGACGAAGTCCGGTCCGCGCACCTTCGACGTGCGTGGCTCGATCGTGGCCGCGCGCGTCCTGGGCCCGCGCGACGCGCTCGACGACACGGTCACGACTCACGAAGTCGGCACCGACTGTGCGATACTGCGCATGGTCGTACGGCACACCACACCTGCTGTACGCCCCGACGACATTCTGACCGCGCTGCGTGAGATCGCCGACCTGCAGCCTCCGCGCCCCCCACTGGTGACGCGACTGGCGCAGGGACCGCTCGACACCGCAAACGTGCGGGTGACCGACCCGCTGGAATGACCTGCCAGGTCATGACGACGAAATGGTTGCCGACCAGGACGCCGACGGCATTCGATCACGGGGCCGCGCCCAGCGCGAACCGTTTTCGGGTGTAGCGAGACGACTTCCGTCCCGTCGCAGACGCGGCGCGACGACTGCAACCGCACTCGTGCGGTGTCGACGGCCCCGGCCGCGTGTGGGTCACACCGCACCTGACGGGAGGCTGCCTGATGGCACCCAACGACACCACCACCGGCGACGAAGCCACGCTGTTCCCCTCCGAGCAGGGCAACGAGCAGAGCACGGACGCGCCGGCGCCACGCCGCCGCGCCGCGCGTCGCACGACGAAGAAGGCCACGACGATCGTGCCCTCCGCCGCGGCCCCGGCCGACGCGCCCGCTGAGGCCGCCACCGAGGCGTCCACCGGCGAGCCCGCGGTCGCCACGGCACCCGAGGGAGTCTCCACCGGCGACGCCCCGGCCGAGGCCGCCCCCGAGACTGCCCCCGAGGCCAAGCGTCCGGCCCGCAAGCGCGCGACGCGCAAGAAGGCGACGGTCGAGCCGGCCCCCGACACCGACGGGCCGAGCCCGGTCGCCGAGGTCTCCGAGGTCGCCGAGGAGTCCACCGAGGCCGCGCCTGCCGAGAAGGCCCCCAGGGCCGCGAGGGCACCGCGAGCCGCTCGGGCCACGAAGCGTGGGTCGCGCACCAAGGCCGACCGGGCGAACGCTGCCGTCGAGGAGCTCGTCGCCGGTGCGCTCTCGGGCGACGACGCGACCACGGAGAGCGCCGCAGACGCGAGCACGGCGACCTACACGGCCGCCGACCCCGGAGCGATCGACCTCTCCGCCCTCATCGACGTCGACGCCCTCGACGAGTCCGAGGACATCGACGACGCTGCCTCGGTCGGTGACTCCGACGACGACCGCCAGGGCGCCGTCGTCCCCAGCTTCAGCGTGCTCTTCCAGGCCCCGGACGCGAGCCAGGCCGTGCCGACGCGCCGACGCCGCGGCACGCCCCCGCCCGAGGCGGAGGAGCCGACCCCCGTCGTCGAGGACGAGCCCACCGTCGCCGACGAGGACCAGACCGACGTCGACGAGCAGACCGACGAGCAGACCGACGAGGAGAGCAGCCCGCGTCGCTCGCGCCGCCGTCGCGGCGGCAAGGGCCGCAGGGGTCGCGCCACCGACGACGACGACGCACAGGACCAGCAGTCCGAGACCGAGGAGCGGGACTCCCGCGACGCACGGCGCTCGAGCGACGCTCGCGGTGAGGCCCCCGAGGGTTCCGACGACTCCGACTCCGAGGGCGACTCCGACTCCGAGGGCGACTCCGACGACGAGGGCGGCTCGAGCCGTCGCCGCCGTCGTCGCCGCCGGGCCGGCTCCACCCCCGACTCCGGTGACGACACCCCCAACGTCTCGACCCGGGTGCGCCAGCCGCGCAGCCAGAGCGACGAGCCGGTCGCGGTCAAGGGCTCGACCCGCCTCGAGGCCAAGAAGCAGCGCCGGCGCGAAGGTCGCGAGGCCGGGCGCCGCCGCACGATCATCACCGAGGCCGAGTTCCTCGCCCGCCGCGAGGCCGTCGACCGGGTCATGGTCGTGCGCAACAAGGAGGGGCGCACCCAGATGGGGGTGCTCGAGGACGGCGTCCTCGTCGAGCACTACATCGACCAGGCCACGAACGTCTCGATGGCCGGCAACATCTACCTCGGTCGCGTGCAGAACGTCCTGCCCTCGATGGAGGCCGCCTTCGTCGACATCGGCAAGGGCCGCAACGCCGTGCTCTACGCCGGTGAGGTCAACTGGGACGCCGCGGGCCTCGAGGCCAACCAGCCCAAGCGCATCGAGAACGCCCTCGGCTCGGGCCAGACGGTGCTCGTCCAGGTCACCAAGGACCCGATCGGCCACAAGGGCGCCCGACTCACCTCGCAGATCTCGCTGCCGGGTCGCTACCTCGTCTACGTCCCCAACAGCTCGATGACCGGGATCAGCCGCAAGCTGCCCGACACCGAGCGTGCGCGTCTCAAGAAGATCCTGCGCGACGTCGTCCCGGACTCGGCGGGCGTCATCGTGCGCACGGCGGCCGAGGGCGCCAGCGAGGAGGAGCTGCGTGCCGACGTCGAGCGACTGACGCGCACGTGGGAGGACATCCAGGCCAAAGCCGAGGCGGCGTCCTCGCCCCGCGCCGGCAAGAGCAAGGGCAAGAAGAAGAACGGTGCGCCGGGTTCGGTCACCGGCGGCCAGGCCCCGATGCTCCTGCACGGTGAGCCCGACCTCACGGTCCGGGTCATCCGCGACGTCTTCAACGAGGACTTCAAGCAGCTCGTCGTGGCCGGCGACCAGGCGTGGAACGAGATCCACCCCTACATCTCCTCGGTCGCGCCCGACCTCGCCGACCGCGTCACGAAGTGGACCTCCGAGGAGGACCTCTTCACGCACCACCGGGTCGACGAGCAGCTCTCCAAGGCGATGGACCGCAAGGTCTGGCTGCCGAGCGGCGGCTCCCTCGTCATCGACCGCACCGAGGCGATGACGGTCGTCGACGTCAACACCGGCAAGTTCGTCGGCTCGGGCGGCAACCTCGAGGAGACGGTGACCAAGAACAACATCGAGGCGGCCGAGGAGATCGTGCGCCAGCTCCGGCTGCGCGACATCGGCGGCATCATCGTCATCGACTTCATCGACATGGTCCTCGAGAGCAACCGCGACCTCGTCGTGCGTCGCCTGCTCGAGTGCCTCGGCCGGGACCGCACGAAGCACCAGGTCGCCGAGGTCACCTCGCTCGGCCTCGTCCAGATGACCCGCAAGCGGGTCGGGTCGGGCCTCATCGAGGTCTTCTCCGAGACGTGCGACCACTGCAACGGCCGTGGCTTCATCATCCACACCGACCCCGTCGACAAGGGCGCCCACGCGCACGAGCAGAGCCATGGCGACAACGGCGCAGGTGCTGGCACCGGCCGTCGTCGGGGCCGCGGTCAGGGTGCCGGCCAGGCCTCGGGCCAGGGCGGCAACCAGGCCAACGGCGGGCAGCAGGCGAGCCAGCAGTCCCAGCAGGCACCGCAGGCGGAGTCCAAGACCAACGGCCCGACGGCCGCCCAGATCGCGGCAGCGGCCCACGCGGCAGCGCTGAAGAGCGCCTCCGGCCAGCCGGCGGGGGAGGCGGCTGCCGAGGCCGTCGCCGAGATGAGCGCCGAGGTCCACGGTGACAAGGCCTTCCCCCAGGACGACGGCCCGTGGTCGGGAGACGACGCGCACGACGTCGACCCCGCCGACGAGCAGGCGACCCAGGGCGGCACGCACGTCGAGCTCGAGTCCGACGTCGCCGACACCACGACCGACACCACGACCGACACGACCACCGTCTCCGACGACACCACGCACGACTCGGCGCCCGAGGCTCCCGAGCCGGCTGCCGCGGCGGCGCCTGCCGCCCGTGGCCGCCGTCGTCGGGGCCGTGTCGTCGCCCCGGCCGGCCCGCCGCGGGCGAGCAACGAGTCCGGCGGCGAGTCGGGCGGCACCGGCGGGGCCTGACCTCGGTTTGGAGGTCGGACCTCCCAGCCGGTAATCTTTTCCCTTGGTGCGCCCACCGGGCCCGTGTTGACGGGCCGGTGCCGAAAGCGGCGATACCAACCCTTGATGAGAGAGTGAGTTTCACTGTGTACGCGATTGTTCGCGCTGGCGGTCGCCAGGAGAAGGTGTCGGTGGGCGATGTCCTGCTCGTCGACAAGGTGACGGGTCAGCCCGGCGATGCCATCGAGCTCACGCCGCTGCTCCTCGTGGACGGGACCACGGTCACGTCCGATGCCGACAAGCTGTCCAAGGTGTCGGTCAAGGCCGAGGTCGTCAAGGCCGCCAAGGGCCCCAAGATCGTCATCATGAAGTACAAGAACAAGACCGGCTACCGCAAGCGTCAGGGCCACCGTCAGCCGCTGACCCAGGTCAAGATCACCGCCATCAACGCGTGATCCACCCGGAACCCAGAGACTCACGAGAGAAGGACTGACATGGCACACAAGAAGGGTGCGTCCTCGACCCGCAACGGTCGCGACTCGAACGCACAGTTCCTCGGCGTCAAGCGTTTCGGTGGCCAGAAGGTCAACGCGGGCGAGATCCTCGTCCGTCAGCGCGGCACGCACTTCCACCCGGGCGAGGGTGTCGGTCGCGGTGGCGACGACACGCTCTTCGCCCTCGTCGCCGGCGCCGTGAAGTTCGGCTCCAAGCGCGGCCGCAAGACGGTCAACATCGAGCAGGTCGAGACCGCAGCTGCCGAGTGATCTGCTGATCACCACTGAGTTTGTACCGGAAGGGCGGGCCCGCGTGGCCCGCCCTTCCGCCTTTCCCGGGCACACGGCATTCGCAAGCTGCGTATGCCGTCCGCCCACCCTGATCTGGAAGAGTGACCCCCATGGCAGTGACCTTCGTCGACCGCGTCGTGCTGCACCTCAGCGCCGGCGCCGGGGGGCACGGCGTCGCCTCCGTCAAGCGCGAGAAGTTCAAGCCGCTCGGCGGTCCTGACGGCGGCAACGGCGGACACGGCGGCTCCGTGATCCTGCGGGTCGACCCCCAGGCGACCACCCTGCTCGACTACCACCGGCACCCGCACCGCAAGGCGGTCAACGGCCTGCCCGGTGCCGGCGACGAGAAGAACGGCGCCGACGGCGACGACCTCGTCCTGTCGGTTCCGGAGGGAACGGTCGTCAAGGACGGCGACGGACGCATCATCATGGACCTCGTCGGCATGGGCACTGAGCACGTCATCGCCCGGGGCGGCCGCGGAGGTCTCGGCAACAAGGCGCTGTCGTCGGCCCGCCGCAAGGCGCCCGGCTTCGCGCTCCTCGGCGAGCCCGGCGAGGAGGTCGACGTCGTGCTCGAGCTCAAGACGCTCGCCGACGTCGCGCTCATCGGCTTCCCGAGCGCCGGCAAGTCCTCGCTCGTCTCGGTGCTGTCGGCCGCGAAGCCCAAGATCGCCGACTACCCCTTCACGACGCTCGTGCCCAACCTCGGCGTCGTCACCGCGGGCTCGGCCCGCTTCACCGTCGCCGACGTGCCGGGCCTCATCCCCGGCGCGCACGAGGGCAAGGGTCTGGGCCTCGAGTTCCTGCGCCACGTCGAGCGCTGCTCGGTCCTCGTCCACGTCATCGACTGCGCGACCCTCGAGCCCGACCGTGACCCGATGAGCGACCTCGACGTCATCGAGAACGAGCTGTCGCTCTACGTGCCCGACGCCGACCTCGGTGGCAAGCCGCTCGCCGACCGCACCCGCATCGTCGTGCTCAACAAGGCCGACGTGCCCGAGGCCCGGGAGCTGGCCGAGATGGTCAAGCCGGACCTCGAGGCGCGTGGCATCGAGGTCTTCATCGTCTCCGCGGTCGCCCACCAGGGCCTGCGTGAGCTGAGCTTCGCGATGGCCCGCCACGTCGACGCCGCCCGCGCCGAGATCGAGGCCGAGGCCGCCGTGCCGAAGCGCGTCGTGCTGCGCCCGAAGTCCGTCGACGACAAGGGCTTCACCATCGTCAAGGAGAACGGTCCGGACGGGCCGATCTTCCGCGTCGCCGGAGAGCGCCCCTACCGCTGGGTGCGCCAGACCGACTTCTCCAACGACGAGGCCGTCGGCTACCTCGCCGACCGGCTCGGCCGTCTCGGTGTCGAGGAGGAGCTCTACAAGGTCGGCGCCGTCGCCGGCGACACGGTCGTCATCGGCACCGCCGAGGACGCCGTCGTCTTCGACTGGGAGCCGACGCTGCAGGCCGGCGCCGAGCTGCTCGGCACCCGTGGCACCGACCTCCGGCTCGCGGAGTCCTCGCGCCCCACGCGAGACGAGAAGCGCGAGGCTCAGAAGGACCGCTACGCCGCTCGTGCCAAGACGCAGGAGGAGCTCGAGGCCGAGCGTCGCTCCGGCCTCTGGCACGTCGCCGCCGACGAGGGCGACGACGCCTGAGTCGACCCGCACCTCCGCGGCAACACACCGTGCAGGTCACGACGCGCCCGGATCGGATCCCGGTGGGTCGCGACCTGCACGGTGTGTTGCGCTCCCTGAGGTCGGGTCTCCAGGGCCGCGGGGACGGGCACCCGGCGAGGGGTGACCGCCTACAGTGTCGGCATGAGCTCGTGGGGCGCGTTGCTGCGTCGCGGTCACCTCGGCACGGAGGCCGACCGTGCGACGTACCGCACCCTGCACACCGCGCTGCTGGCCTCGCCCCCGCTGAGGATGGGGCTGACGCCGGCCGCCGCTGAGCGATCGCTCAAGCACCTCCGCTCGCTCCTCGGGGCACCGGCGGTCGCGATGACCGACACGAGCGCGTTGCTCGCCTGGGAGGGTGGGCGCTCGCACCACGCCCACCAGCCCGCCGTCATCTCGGCGGGGACGCTCGGCCACGCGCGGACGACCGTCGTCGACGGCGCGGACGTCGCGTGTGCCGAGCCCTCGTGCATCGTGCGCCAGGCGATCGTCGCGCCGCTCGACGTCGACGAGAAGGTCGTCGGCACGCTCCAGGTCTTCACCGGGCGGGCGTCGGCGGGTCTCGTCCGCGCCACGAACGAGGTGGCTCGCTGGGTCTCGGGACAGCTCGAGCTGGCCGAGCTCGACGCCTCGCGCACCCGGCTCATGGAGGCCGAGGTGCGTGCCCTCCGGGCGCAGATCAGTCCGCACTTCATCTACAACTCGCTGACCGCCATCGCGTCGTTCACGCGCACCGACCCCGAGCGGGCCCGGGAGCTGCTCGTCGACCTCGCCGAGTTCACCCGCTACTCCTTCCGGCGGCACGGCGAGTTCACGACGCTGGCAGAGGAGCTCCGCTCCATCGAGGCCTACCTCGTCATCGAGAAGGCCCGCTTCGGTGACCGGCTCACCGTGACGGTCCGCGTAGCGCCCGAGGTGCTCCCCGTCGTCGTCCCGTTCCTCTGCCTCCAGCCGCTCGTCGAGAACGCCGTGCAGCACGGCATCGAGGGCCGGGCGGGCAGCGGCGAGATCAGCATCCTCGCGCAGGACGCGGACCACGAGTGCGTCGTGACGATCGAGGACAACGGCGTCGGCGAGGACCCTGAGCGGGTGCGCCGAGTCCTCGCGGGCGACCCGGGCAGCGACTCGGTGGGCCTGGCCAACGTCGACGAGCGCCTGCGCACCGCCTTCGGCGACGACTACGGTCTCGTCGTCGAGACCGCACCCGGCGCGGGCACCAAGGTCGTCGTGCGCCTGCCGAAGTTCCGGCCGGGGGTGCACGTGTGACCACGACCCCGGACACCGAGACGGCGCCGCTGCTGCGGGTGCTGGCCGTCGACGACGAGGCGCCGGCCCTCGACGAGCTCACGTGGATGCTCGGCCGCCACGAGTGCGTGCGCCAGGTCGTCCCGGCGGGCTCGGGGGAGGCGGCGCTGCGCGTGCTCCACGAGGAGCAGGTCGACGCCATCTTCATGGACGTGCAGATGCCGGGCCTCAGCGGCCTCGACCTCGCGCGGGTGCTGTCGCGCTTCACGACCCAGCCCCCGATCGTCTTCGTCACCGCTCACGAGCAGCATGCGGTCGACGCGTTCGAGCTCAACGTCGTCGACTACGTCCTCAAGCCGGTGCGCGACGAGAGGCTCGACCAGGCGGTGCGCCGCGTCGTCCGGCAGATCCACGGGCGTGAGACGTCCACGTCGGCGGGCGACGAGACCATCGTCGTCGAGCTGGCCGGGGTGAGCCGGCTCGTGCCGCGCTCCGACGTCCTCTACGTCGAGGCCCAGGGCGACTACGCCCGCCTGCACACCGCGAGCGAGAGCCACCTCGTCCGTGTGCCGCTCACGACCCTCGCCGACCAGTGGCGCGAGGCGGGGTTCGTCCGCATCCACCGGTCCTCGCTCGTCGCGCTCGGCCACATCACCGAATGGCGCACCGAGGGCGGGCGCACGACCGTCGTCGTCGGCGGGCACGAGCTCGTCGTGAGCCGACGCCACACGCGCGCGCTGCGCGACCTGCTCGTGAGACGTGCGCAGCCCCTCGGGCGCGGTGGATCATGACGCCCGAGGCCCCCCGAGCGCGGGTCCGCGTCACGAGCCCCCGCACCTCGGCCGCGCGCACCCGGAACGTCTCGATCGCCTCCGAGATCGACGAGCAGACCCGACTCGGGGAGGTCTACATCACCTCGCTCATGCGCAGCCAGCTCCGCCTCGCCCTCGGCGTCCTCCTCGTGCTCGCCTCGACGCTCGGGCTGCTGCCCCTGCTCTTCACGGCAGTCCCCGGCCTGGCCGGGATCCACCTGCTCGGCGTGCCGCTGCCGTGGATCCTGCTCACGGTCGTCGCGTTCGCCGAGATCATCGGCCTCGGCGCCTTCTACGTGCGGCGGTCCGAGCGCAACGAGGCCACCTTCAGCGACCTGCTCGACGGTCGGTGACCCGGGTGCGTCACCGGTGAACAACGCCGCGAGCATCGTCGCCGTCGTCCTCGTCTCGGTCGCGTCCCTCGCGGTCGGCGCCTTCGGGCTGCGGCTCTCGCGGACCATGAGCGACTTCTACGTCGCCTCCCGCGGCGTCAGCCCGGTGCTCAACGCATCAGCCATCAGCGGTGAGTACCTCTCTGCCGCATCGTTCCTCGGGGTCGCCGGGCTCATCCTCGCGCGCGGCGTGGACATGCTCTGGCTGCCGATCGGCTGGACTGCCGGCTACCTGCTGCTGCTCGTGTTCGTCGCGGCGCCCCTGCGGCGGTCAGGGGCCTACACGCTGCCCGACTTCGCCCAGCTGCGCCTCGAGTCCGTCGTCGCCCGCCGGGCGTCGAGCCTGCTCGTCGTCGCGATCGGTCTGCTCTACCTCATCCCTCAGTTCCAGGGCGCGGGCCTGACGCTGCGCACCCTGACCGGGGCCCCGTCGTGGGTCGGGCAGCTGTCCGTCGCCGTCGTCGTCTGTCTCAACGTCCTCCCCGGCGGCATGCGGAGCGTCACCCTCGTGCAGGCCTTCCACTACTGGCTCAAGCTGCTCGCGCTGCTGACGCCCCTCTTCCTCCTGCTCGGCGCGGTCGGCGACCGCAGCGACGACCCTGCCGTCGGCACGGTGTTCGTGACCGACTGGGTCGAGCCGCTCCAGGGTGACCACGCCCTCTACCTGACGTACTCCCTCGTCCTGGCGACCTTCTTCGGGACGATGGGCCTGCCCCACGTCGTCGTCCGCTTCTACACCAACCCCGACGGTCGGGCCGCGCGGCGGACGACGCTCGCGGTGCTCGTGCTCCTCTCGGGCTTCTACCTGCTGCCCGTCGTCTACGGCGTCATCGGGCGGTACGTCGCGTCCGACCTCGTCGCCGCCGGCCGTGCCGACTCGGTCGTGCTCGAGCTGCCGAGCCGGCTCTTCGACGGCCCGGTCGCCGAGGGGCTCACCGCCGTCCTCGCCGCCGGGGCGTTCGCCGCGTTCCTGTCGACGTCGACCGGCCTCGTCGTGTCGGTCGCCGGCGTCGTGAGCCAGGACCTCGTGCGCTGGGGCGCCGGGCACCGCCAAGGCATCCGCACCTTCCGCCTGACGACCGTCGCCGTCGTGGCCGGCGCGCTGCTGCTCACCGTCGTCTCGGCCGGTGTGCCCGTCGCCCACGCGGTCGAGCTGACCTTCGCGGTGGCCGCGTCGACGTTCTGCCCGATGCTCCTGCTCGGGATCTGGTGGCGGGGGCTCACGTCGCGTGGGGCGATCTCCGGCCTCGTCGTCGGGGGCGCCCTGTCGATGGGCGCCGTCGTCACGACGACGTTCGGCATCGCCACCGCTGGCTGGTTCGGCGTCGTCCTGACGCAGCCTGCGGCCGTCAGCGTGCCGTTGGCCTTCGCGACGATGGTGCTCGTGTCACTGGCCACCCGCTCGAGCACGCCGGAGCACGTCGCGCAGACGATGGTCCGGCTGCACGCCCCCGAGCACATCGACCTGAACCGGGGCTCGTTCCACCCCGAGCGCTGGTACCGTCGCCCGCCGACCGCGGAGGCGGGGTCCGACGCGACGCAGCACCCGACACGCCCCAGCACGGGGGAGACCGTTCGTCGCCCCGGGACGACCGCTCGTCGCAGCTGATCCCGCGCACGGCGAGCCGTCGGCGCCGCTGGGCGATGCCGCCCACGCTGTGCCTGCCGAGGCGCCGCCCGTGCTCCTACCTTGGCTCTCGCCGGCCCTGTGCCGGCAGCGCGGAGCGACAGGGGCGTCGACGTCACCACGGGACCGTCCGGGGACGCGTCGGCGGCGGCAGGACCGCGCCGAATGCCCAGCACCCAGGCACGACCCAACCGCCCCGGAGGTGGCCCAGTGAGCAAAGAGGCTCCAGAGCGCGTGGTCGACGATCCCAACGTCGCCATGCAGAACTCGCCCGAGTTCGACCAGCTGCGCAGCAAGTTCCGCAGGTTCGTCTTCCCGCTGACCGCGCTGTTCCTCGCGTGGTACTTCCTCTACGTCCTGCTGTCCGTGTTCGCGAAGGACTTCATGGGGACGCGGGTCCTCGGCAACATCACGTGGGGCCTGATCCTCGGCCTCCTCCAGTTCGTCTCGACCTTCACGATCACGATGGTCTACGCCCGCTGGGCCGACCGCGTCTTCGACCCCGAGGCCGAAGCCCTCGCGCAGAAGATGGGGGTCACGAAGTGAGCGCCCTCCTCGGCTCGGCCCCGTCCCTCGTCCCCGCGGCGACCACGGTCGGCAACCCGGCGATCAACATCGGGATCTTCGCCCTCTTCGTCGTCGTCACCCTCGCCATCGTCATCCGGGCGTCGCGCAACAACCGCAGCGCCGCGGAGTACTACGCGGGTGGCCGTGCCTTCACCGGCCGGCAGAACGGCATCGCCATCGCCGGTGACTACCTGTCGGCGGCCTCGTTCCTCGGCATCGCCGGCGCCATCGCCATCAACGGCTACGACGGCTTCCTCTACTCCATCGGCTTCCTCGTGGCCTGGCTCGTCGCCCTGCTGCTCGTGGCCGAGCTGCTCCGCAACGTCGGCAAGTACACGATGGCCGACGTGCTCAGCTTCCGGCTGCGTCAGCGGCCGGTCCGCATCGCCGCGGCCATCTCGACGCTCGTCGTGTCGTTCTTCTACCTGCTGGCCCAGATGGCCGGCGCCGGTGGTCTCGTGGCCCTGCTGCTCGGCATCGAGGGCGCGGTCGGTCAGCGGCTCGTCATCGTCGTCGTCGGCATCCTCATGATCTTCTACGTGATCTTCGGCGGCATGAAGGGCACGACCTGGGTGCAGATCATCAAGGCCGTGCTGCTCATCATCGGCGCGGCGATCATGACCTTCTGGGTCCTCGCCAAGTTCGGCCTCAGCCTCTCGACGCTGCTCGGCGACGCGACGACGGCCTCGCAGGACGCCGGCGGCAAGGACCTGCTCCAGCCGGGTCTGCAGTACAAGAACCCCGTCGACTTCATCTCCCTCTCGATGGCGCTCGTGCTGGGCACGGCAGGTCTGCCGCACGTCCTCATGCGCTTCTACACGGTGCCGACCTCGCGTGAGGCCCGTCGGTCCGTCGTGTGGGCCATCTGGCTCATCGGCATCTTCTACATCTTCACGCTCATCCTCGGCTTCGGGGCGGCCGACCTCGTCGGGGCGGCAGCCATCAAGGCGGCACCGGGTGGGGTCAACTCCGCCGCACCGCTGCTCGCATTCGAGCTCGGTGGCGAGATCCTGCTCGGGATCATCTCGGCGGTCGCCTTCGCGACGATCCTCGCGGTCGTCGCCGGCCTGACCATCACGGCGAGCGCGTCCCTGTCGCACGACATCTACAACACGGTCGTCAAGAAGGGGACCGCCACCCCCGAGGAGGAGGTCAAGGTCGCGCGCATCGCAGCGCTCGTCCTCGGCGCCATCGCCATCATCGGCGGCATCTTCGCCCTCGGCCAGAACATCGCCTTCCTCGTGGCACTGGCCTTCGCCATCGCCGCGAGCGCGAACCTGCCGACGATCCTCTACTCGCTCTTCTGGAAGCGGTTCAACACCAGGGGTGCGCTGTGGAGCATCTACGGCGGCCTCATCAGCGCCATCACGCTGATCATCTTCAGCCCGGTCGTCTCCGGCAAGCCGATCGACCCGCTGACGAAGAAGAGCCCGTCGATGCTCCAGGGGGTCGACTTCCACTGGTTCCCGCTCGACAACCCGGGCATCATCTCGATCCCGCTCGGCTTCGTCCTCGGCTACATCGGCACCGTCACGAGCCGTGAGTACAACGCGGCGAAGTACGCCGAGATGGAGGTGCGCTCGCTCACCGGACACGGTGCCGAGACGGCGACGCACCACTGAGTCGATCCGTCCCCCTGCCTGCTGGTGGGGGGACGGGCAGCGGCCGCGCACGCCAGGGGTGTGCGCGGCCGCTCTCGCGCGTCCGAAGGTCGACCCGGTGGACGGGCAACCTTTCGACCGGGTGGGCCGTCGTACACGTCGGGTGCCGCGTCAGGGTGCGGCCGCAGACAGGAGGGTCCGATGACGACCGACGCAGGACGCGAAGGCTCGACGTACGCGTGGCGACCGGGACGGGGGTATGCCGGGGGTGCCGTGACCGGGGTCTGGTTCGCTGCGGTGCTCACCGTCCTCACCGGCGTCGTCGACGTCATCGGGTCCGGGTGGCGGGCCGGGCTCGTCGCGCTGGTCGCGGCACAGTTCCTCGGCACCCTCCTCGTCGCGGTCCCCGTGTTCACCCTCGTCGGGCGGGTGCTCCGCGACGCCGGCCGGACCGCTGCCGTCGGAGGGTATGCCGCGGGCGCCCTCGTGGCACGCCTGCTCGTCGCGCCGTTGCTCGGCTCCGCCGCGGGAGTCGAACCGTCGAGCGGTCCCCAGACGGCGGGGCTCGCGGCACTGTCGGTCCTCGCCGCCGTCGTCGCGGCGCTCGTCTCGACGCGCGACCGGCTCCCGCGCACGAGCGGGCGCCTGCGCCACCGCGCGGGCGGGCAGCCGACCGGTGGGGGCGTCCCGGGACCGTCGGCCGCGCCGGCGCCGGCCGGCCGCTACCTCTCGGGCGGACCGTGACGGAGCGCCCGGGTGGCCGTCCTCAGATGACGACGAGGTCGTCGCGGTGGATGACCTCCCGCTCGTACTCCGGGCCCAGCTCGCGGGCGAGCTCCCTCGTCGACCGTCCCAGCAGGGACGGGAGCTCGGACGAGCTGTAGTTGACGAGGCCGCGGGCGATCGCGGTCCCGTCGGGGGAGCACACGTCGACGGGGTCGCCGTCGTGGAAGGTGCCCTCGACGGCCGTGATGCCGGCGGGGAGCAGCGACGTCTTGCGCTGGACCAGCGCCGTGACGGCGCCGTCGTCGACGATGAGCCGCCCGCGCGCGGTCGTCGCGTGCTCGAGCCAGAGCCGTCTCGACCGTCCGCGCACCCCGATCGGCAGGAACACCGTGCCGACGTCCTCGCCGGCGAGCACCTGGGTGACCCGGTCCGCGGCCGTGACCGACGTGACGACGCCGGCGGCGGTCGCGATCCGGGCCGCCTCGATCTTCGTCGTCATGCCACCCGTGCCCACCTTCGAGCCGCTGCCCCCGATCTCGACGCCGACGAGGTCCTGCGGGCCGCGGACGACCGGGATGCGCCGGGCCCCGGGGCGGCTCGGGGGTCCGTCGTAGAGGGCGTCGACGTCGGAGAGGAGCACGAGCGCGTCGGCGTCGATGAGATGGGCCACGAGGGCGGCGAGCCGGTCGTTGTCGCCGAAGCGGATCTCGCTCGTGGCGACGGTGTCGTTCTCGTTGACGATCGGCAGCACGCCGAGGTCGAGCAGCCGCTCGAGCGTGCGTCGCGCGTTCGCGTAGTGGGTGCGCCGCGTGACGTCGTCGGCGGTGAGCAGGACCTGCCCGACGGTGATGTCGTGTCCGGCGAACGCCTGCGTGTAGCCGGCGAGCAGGGCCCCCTGGCCGACGGAGGCTGCTGCCTGCTGGGTCGCGAGGTCCCGGGGTCGGGCGGTGAGGCCGAGCGGGTGGATGCCGGCGGCGATGGCACCGGAGCTGACGAGGACGATCTGGGTGCCGTCGAGGTGCTTGTGCGCCAGGGCGTTGGCCAGAGCCACGAGCCGCCCGTGGTCGATGCCGCCGTCCACCCCGGTCAGCGAGCTGGAGCCGACCTTGACGACGAGCCGTCGGGCGGTGCTGATGACGGAGTGGGGCGACACACCTCGAACTCTAGTGACGGGCCGTGCGACGACGCAGGGCTGTCCGCCGCGGCCGACGGTCCAGCCCCCGGAAACGGTCGGTCGCGCGAGTGCGTCACGACCTACGCTGGAGGCATGTCCCAGACGATCGACCCCGCCGTCGTCGAGCACGTGACGGCCATGGCGGAGCGCGCCCGCACCGCCTCACGACGGCTCGCCCTCATGTCCCGTGCCGAGAAGGACGCGGCCCTGCTGCTGCTCGCCGACGCCGTCGACGCCGCCGCACCCGCGGTCATCGAGGCCAACGCCGAGGACATCGAGCGCGGTCGAGCCACGGGGATGAACGAGAGCCTGCAGGACCGGCTACGCCTCGACCGGGCCCGCGTCGCCGCCGTCGCCCAGGCCCTGCGTGACGTCGCTGCCCTGCCCGACCCGGTCGGCGAGATCGTCCGAGGCTCGACCCTCGCCAACGGGCTGCAGATCCGCCAGGTGCGCGTCCCGATGGGCGTCATCGGGATGATCTACGAGGCACGCCCCAACGTCACCGTCGACGCCGCCGGCCTCGCTCTCAAGTCCGGCAACGCGGTCCTCCTGCGCGGAGGGTCGGCCGCGGCGAGCAGCAACCACGCCCTCGTCGAGGCGATGCGCGGATCCCTCGCCGACCAGGGTCTCCCGGTCGATGCCGTGACCCTGCTCGAGGAGGGAGGCCGCGACGCGGCTCGGGCCCTCATGACGGCGCGCGGCCACGTCGACCTCGTCATCCCGCGCGGCGGCGCCGACCTCATCGAGACGGTGGTCCGCGAGTCCACGGTCCCCGTCATCGAGACCGGTGTCGGTGTGTGCCACGTCTACGTCGACCGCGGCGCCGACCTCGACAAGGCCCGGGCCATCACGCTCAACGCCAAGACCCACCGCCCGAGCGTCTGCAACGCCGCCGAGTCGCTCCTCGTCCACCGAGACGTCGCCGCCGACTTCCTGCCCAAGGCGCTCACCGACCTCGCCGGGGCCGGCGTGCGACTGCACGTGGCACCCGACGTCACGCCGTACGCCGAGGCGGCCGGGGCGGCATACGCCCTCGCGAGCGAGGCCGACTTCGGGACCGAGTGGCACGGCCTGGAGATGAGCGTGGCCGTCGTCGACGACCTCGACGAGGCGATGGACCGGATCCGTCGATTCGGCACCGGGCACACCGAGGCGATCGTCACGGAGGACCGGGCGGCGGCCCGGCGCTTCACCGCGGAGGTCGACGCGGCGGCGGTCATGGTCAACGCGAGCACCCGTTTCACCGACGGCGGGGAGTTCGGATTCGGCGCCGAGATCGGCATCTCGACGCAGAAGCTGCACGCACGCGGGCCGATGGCCCTGCCCGAGCTGACGACGACGAAGTGGATCGTCGAGGGCGACGGCCACACGCGCTGACGGGTGCCGGCGCGGCCGGCGACGCCGGGTGGCATGATGTCGCACCATGGAAGGCACCGAGGTCCGCAAGCTCGCTGAGCTGGAGGACGACCACTGGTGGTACCGCGAGCGGCGTCACCTCCTGGCCAAGGCCATCTCGGGGCTGGTGCCCGGACGCGCCCTCGACATCGGCGCCGCGGGCGGGGGCAACACCCGTGTCCTGCGCGAGCACGGCTGGGACGCCGTCGCGCTCGAGTACGGCTCGGACGGCGCGGAGGTGGCGCACGGTCGCGGGCTCGCGACGCTGCGCGGCGACGCGACCCGGCTGCCCGTCGCGGACGACTCGCTCGACCTCGTCATGGCCTTCGACCTGCTCGAGCACCTCGACGACGACGACGCCGCGGTGGCCGAGGTGCACCGCGTGCTCAAGCCGACCGGCACCTACCTCGTGGCCGTTCCGGCCGACCCGAGGCTGTGGTCCGAGCACGACGAGGCCGTCGACCACGTGCGCCGCTACACGCGCGAGGGCCTGCTCGACCTGCTCGAGCGCGGTGGCTTCGAGGTCACCGACGTGCGGTCGTGGAACGTGCTGCTGCGTCCGGTCGTGGCGATGCGCCGCCGGACGAGCTCGGGCTCGGACCTCGAGAACCTCCACCCGGTCGTCAACTTCGGGCTGCGCACGATCATCACCGCCGAGCGCTATCTGCCCGTCGGCGGCCTGCCCGGCGTCAGCCTGCTCGTGCGGGCTCAGCCGCGCAGCTGAGTGCGCTCGGGCTCGGGCTTGGGCTCGGGTGCCGGCTGGGCCGCGGGGGCGGCAGTCGGGTCGAGCAGCGTCACGGTGGTGTCGGTCTCCGACTCGTCCGACGTCGTGAGGATGTGCTCCTCGCTCGGCTGGGCCGGCAGGGGCGTGTCGGTCGGACCGTGGGCGCCGGTGTCGGCCGTCATCGAGTCGTAGGCGATGAAGTAGGTCGGGCGGCCCTGCATGTGGCCGTACATCCGGCCGATGTACTCGCCGAGGATGCCGACGCAGACGAGCTGGACGGCGCCGACGCCTGCGACGATGGCGACGGTCGAGGTCCAGCCGGCGACGGTGTGGCCCTGCGACCGGGAGATCAGGGTGTAGAGGACGAGCAGCACGGCGAGGACGGCACCGCCGAAGCCGGCGAACGTCGCGAGCCGCAGCGGCGCCGTCGAGAAGCCGGTCAGCGAGTCGAGCGAGAGCTTGATCATCTTGAGCAGCGGGTACTTCGAGTCCCCGGCCGCGCGCTCCTCGCGCTTGTACTCGACCGTGTCGGACGGGAAGTTGAGGGCCGGCACGATGAAGCGCAGGACGCGGTTGTGCTCGGGGAGGCTGTTGATCGCGTCGACGGTGGCACGCGACATGAGGCGGTAGTCGCCGGCGTCTGCGTGGGCCGAGGTCTGCGACATGAGACCGATGAGCTTGTAGAACGCCTGGGCCGAGGCCCGCTTGAACCACGTGTCGGTCGAGCGGTCGTTGCGCACCCCGTAGACGACGTCGACGCCGTCGTCCTTCGCGGCCGCGAGCATCTGCGGGATGATCTCGGGCGGGTCCTGCAGGTCGGCGTCGATCGTGACGACGTAGTCGCCGAGGGCGCTGACGAGGCCGGCCGAGATCGCGGCCTGGTGCCCGGCGTTGGCGCGCAGGCGCACGACGCGCAGCTGGGACCACTCGCGGTGGTAGCGCTGGAGCAGCGCGGCCGTCAGGTCCTTGCTGCCGTCGTCGACGGCGACGACCTCGTAGGTGGTGCCCATGCCGTCGAGGAGCGGTCGGAGCCGCTCGACGAGGAGGGGGAGCACCTCCTCCTCGTTGTACATCGGGATGACCACGGACAACTCGGGAACCATGGGTTCTAGGGTACGGCCGCGGATGGGCTGTGCCTGTCACCTCGCTGTGCGCGTGCTGTACCCGCACGTCCCCTGCCCGTCCCCTGCACGTCCGCCCCCTCGCCGGTAGCGTGCCGGGCGTGACCTCTGCCGCCGCCGACCGTCCGTCCCGACGAGGTATGCCGCCGGGTGGCCTCGAGCCCGGCACCCCGGTCGCCGGGCGCTTCACGAAGTGGGGCGGTGGCCGCCACTGGGAGTGGGACGGTCGGTATCTCGGGTCCGACGAGCACGGTCACTGGTGGTACGCGCCGGTGGGCACCCGCTGCGTGCGTCCCGGTGTCGAGTTCGTCGAGTCGAGCGGCTGGGTGTCCCTCGTGCCGCACGAGGGGGCATTCGTCGTGGGCTTCTACCCGGCCCACCGCGAGATCAGCGTCTACGTCGACATGACCACCGAACCGGTCTGGCAGCGCCGGGAGGGCGCCGACGACGGACCGGAGTGGGAGGTGACGATGGTGGACCTCGACCTCGACGTCGTGCTGACCCGCGACGGTCACCTCTACGTCGACGACGAGGACGAGTTCGCGCAGCACCAGGTCGAGCTCGACTACCCGGAGGAGGTCGTCGCCCTCGCCGAACGGTGGCGCGACCGCGTCCACACGGCCGTCGCGGCCGGAGACGAGCCGTTCGCGACCGTGGGCCACGCGTGGCTGCAGCGCGCGGAGTCGGGGGAGGGGCGGGTCGGTGACTGAGCGAGCCGACCGGCACACGCCCTCGGTGGGCACGCGCTGCGTCGGCCGGGGCCTGCGGGCGCTAGGCTGGGCGCATGTCTGATCGTGTCCTCGCACTCGTCACCGAGGGGGAGGAAGCCGCCCGCGAGCTTCCCATGCCGGTGATCGCCTACTTCTTCATCACCTTCGCGCTGTTCCTCGTGGCGCTCGCCGTCACGTGGAGCTTCCGCAACACGGCCTACAAGGTGCAGTCCCCGCGCCGGGGTGAGGGCACGCACGGCAGCACGAGCGGATCCGACGGGGCACACCACTGACCATGCGCCTCGGCGTCATGGGCGGGACGTTCGACCCGATCCACCACGGCCACCTCGTGGCCGCCAGTGAGGTCCAGTCGCGCTTCGACCTCGACGAGGTCGTCTTCGTCCCCACGGGCCAGCCGTGGCAGAAGGCGGACCGTCACGTCTCGCCCGCCGAGGACCGCTACCTCATGACCGTCATCGCGACGGCCTCCAACCCGCGCTTCACCGTCAGCAGGGTCGACATCGACCGACCCGGGCCGACGTTCACGATCGACACCCTGCGCGACATCAGGACCGAGCGTCCCGACGACGAGCTGTTCTTCATCACCGGCGCCGACGCCCTGGCCGAGATCCTGTCCTGGAAGGACGCCGAGCACCTCTTCGAGCTGGCCCACTTCATCGGAGTCACCCGTCCCGGCCACGAGCTGTCCGACACGGGCCTGCCCGAGGACCGGGTCACGTTGCAGGAGGTGCCGGCCATGGCGATCAGCTCCACCGACTGCCGGGCACGCGTCGCCGCGGGCGCCCCGGTCTGGTACCTCGTGCCCGACGGGGTCGTCCAGTACATCAACAAGTACCGCCTGTACGCCGCCGACCTGGCGAGCGCAGGCACCGTGCCGAGACACCTGTCGCCGGCACCACCCCGAGGAGATTCGTGACCGCAGCAGACCACTCGATCCAGCTCGCGAAGGTGGCCGCGCTGGCCTCCGAGGAGAAGCTCGCCGAGAAGGTGATGGCCATCGACGTGAGCGAGCAGATGCCGCTCACCGACGTGTTCGTCATCGCCTCCGCACCGTCCGAGCGGCAGGTCGGCGCCATCGTCGACGAGGTCGAGGACCGGCTGCGTGAGCTGGGCAGCAAGCCGATCCGCCGTGAGGGCGAGCGCGAGGGGCGCTGGGTCCTCATCGACTTCGGCGACATCATCGTCCACGTCCAGCACGAGGAGGAGCGCGAGTACTACGCGCTCGAGCGCCTCTGGAAGGACTGCCCCGAGATCGACCTCGCGACCGTGTCGGCCCCGGCCCGTCCGGGTGCCGACGACGAGGTCGACGAGGTCGACGAGGCGTGACCGCAGCCGGGTCCGTGCCGGCCGTCGGGCCGCGCCGCATCGTCATCGTCCGGCACGCCGAGACGGTCGACAACGCGGCCCGCGTCTGGCAGGGCCACAAGGACACCGAGCTGTCCGACCGCGGCCACGAGCAGGTGGAGGCCGCGGCCCCGCACCTGGCCGCCTACGCGCCGGCGCTCATCGTCTCGAGCGACCTGCGGCGTGCGGCCTCGACGGCCGACGCCATCGCGGGGTTGACGGGCCTCGAGGTGCGGCTCGACGCCCGCCTGCGTGAGGTGCACGTCGGCGAGTGGCAGGGCCTGCACGCCGACGAGGTGCGTGAGCGCTACCCGGACGTCATCGCCGCCCTCGACCGGGGGGAGGACACGCCCCGCGGGGTCACGGGGGAGACGCGTGCGCAGGTGGCCGAGCGTGCCGGTGCCGCGGTGCGGGACGTCGCCCGGGAGCTGCTTCCCGGCGAGACCGCCGTCGTCGTGGCCCACGGCGTCTCTGCACGCGTCGCGGCCAGCGCCCTCGTGGGGCTCGACCAGGACGTGTCGGACGCGGTGTTCCGCGGGCTCGACAACTGCCACTGGATCGAGCTCGTCGAGGCCGGCAAGAGCTTCTCCGAGGTGACCCGGTGGCGCATCAGCGGCTGGAACCTCGGGCCCTGGAACGTCTGACCCGAAAGGCCGCCCCCGATTTTGGCTCTCGGCCGGAGACCCGCTATGGTTACGCAGTCGCTTCGACGAGGTGACACCCGCAAGGGGCTGTGGCGCAGCTGGTAGCGCACCTGCATGGCATGCAGGGGGTCAGGGGTTCGAGTCCCCTCAGCTCCACCGAAGGACGAAGGCCGGACACATCGTGTCCGGCCTTCTTCCGTCCCCGGGTGCGTCAGACGCGTGGGCGGGTCGTGACGACGAAGACCGAGTCGGTGCGCCAGTCGGCGACCGCCGCTGACGCGGGGCGCGGCCCCAGGCGCCGCGTCCGGGTGCCGCCCAGCACCCGCTCGAGGTTGGAGCGCAGGGCCGGTGGCTCGTCGGCGCTCCTCGTCGTCCCGGTGGCCGGCACGGCGCTGACGTCGAGCTCCTCCTGCTCGAGCGACCTCGGGTCGAACTCGAGCGTGCTCGTCACGACCATGAGCTGGTCGCGCAGTGACACGGTGCCCGCCTCCCACAGCGCGTCGTCGACCTGGCCGACGAGGTCGACGCTCGTCGTCTCGCCGGGCCCGAGCGCCACGGACCCGGCCGGGAACGCGTCGGTGAAGATGCCGTAGGTCTCGGTGAGGTCGAGGAGCGCCGCCCAGAGGGGGGTGGAGGTGGTGTTCGCGAGACGGACGGTGAAGCGGGGGGCGTCCGTGCCGGCATACGCGATCGGCAGGGTGCCGCCCGCCCCGACCGGCCCGGCGCCCGCGTCCACCTCGACGCGGACGGCGCCGTCGGGCAGGCGGGTGGCGGGGTTGGTGAGGGCGGAGAGGCGCAGCCAGCGTGCCACGCGCTCGAGGGCGAGGATGGTGCGCTCCTCGCGGGCCTCGCCCGCGACGACGGGCACGAGGGGGCGCGTGACGCCGGGACGGGTGATGACGAAGCCCTCGTGGGTGGCCTCGACGAGGAGGTCCGCGGTGCCGTCACCGTCCCCTTCTCCCTCGACGAGGTCGACGAGCGTCTCGTCCGCGGCGTCGGCGGCCGCGCGGAGCGCAGCCGTCCCCGCGGCGTCGCCGACGACCCCGACGCGCAGCGGCGCGAGTGGGATCGACGTGACGACGGCACGGTAGACGTACGCCTCGTCGAGCTCGGGCGTCAGGCGGACGAGGCTGCGGTCGGGCAGGACCCTCGTGACGAGCGCGGTGGCGAGCGGCGACCCGGACGTCTCGCCGGTCAGGGGGTAGACGGCCAGCTCGGTCGTGTCGTCACCGATGGGCTCCGGCACGCCGTGGACGGCGCCCGAGTCGATGGACCAGCCGTCGGGCAGCCGGCTCAGGGTGAGCGGCCTCGGGGTGGCCGGGATCGCGCCGCCGAGGAAGGGTCGGTCGAGCTCGGTCGCGTCGGCCGTCTCGACCTGGGGGTGCTGGTCGCTGACGCGGTTCGTCACGTCGGCGGTCACCATCCGCAGGACGTCGCGGTAGGACGGGCGCCCGTCGCTGCCGAGCAGGGCGGCCTCGAGCGCCGCCGACAGGGCGCCGCGCTGGCGGCCGAGCACGGTGACCTCCTTCGCCTTCTCGGACGACCGGCAGGCCGCGAGCAGGACGTGACGGCCTGCCGGTGTCCAGCGCGCAGCACCCCGGGTGGGTGCACCGGCCGTCGCGTCGCCGAGCCCCACGAACGTCGACGCGGGTCGGGGACGCGGGTCCGGGGGCGCGAGCCGCACCACCTCGTCGGCGTCCCGGGTGCCGTCGCCCGAGTGGCAGCAGTCGAGCACGACGAGCGTGTGGCAGCCCGTCGCCGAGATCGAGTCGAGCAGAGCGGCCAGCTCCTTGTCGGTTAAGTCCCAGCTGCCGGGCGAGCGGCTGTCGACGCACACGAGGGTCTCGTTGCGGTGGTCGGGCTCGATGGACCAGAGCTCCTCGGGAGTCGTCTGCTGCGAACCGTGCCCGCTGTAGTAGAAGAGCGCGACGTCCTGGGCGCTCGCGCGACCGAGGTGCTCGCTGAGCCGGCTGGTGACGGCTGCCCGGGTGGCTTGGCCGTCGGTGAGCACGACGAGGTCGAGGGCGTCCGTGCCGACCCGGTCGCGCAGGACGTCCGCGAAGCCGGTGACGTCGTTGACGCAGCCCGACAGGGGCGGGATCGGCGCCGGGTAGGCGTCGATCCCGACGAGGAGGGCGAGGAGGCGTCCGGCCATCTCAGGAGGCCGCGTCGGCGAGGGTGATCGTCTGCCAGCCGTGCGGGAAGCCCTGCGTCGCGGCAGTGCGGGAGGCATTCGTGCTCTTCATGGTGCGCAGCCTCCACGTGGCCGGGGCGCTCGTCGCGTCGCTGAGGTTGACGTTCATCGAGAAGACGGAGCCACGGACCGGAGCCTTCCTGAGCTGGAGGGACGACCACGGCACGCGGGCCTCGAGGTCGTAGCCGGTCAGCGTGTCGGCACGCCCCACGGTGATCTCGGGGTGGCGCGTACCGGTGGTGAAGGTGCCGCGGCCGGCCGGGTTGATCGAGGCGACGCCGGACGTCGGGGCGTCACGGGACAGGCCCACCATGACGTGGACGTCCTGGCCGCGTCGGGTCGTGGCCGCGGGGTCGAGGTTCCGGGCGTCCGGACCGAACTCGAAGGAGAAGCCGTCGCCGTTGAACCAGGCACCGGGGGTGGCGAGGTTGACGCTGCGGATGTCCGGGTCGACGACGTGCACGCGCAGGTAGAGCGCGCTGCTGTCCCAGACGACCTGCCAGTCGCCGCCGAACTCCGGCTGGGGCGTGCCCACCTGGGCGATGACGTGGGGGATCGGTGCCGTGGGCACGCCGTCCCAGTCGGCGAAGTCACCGTCGATGGCCGGAGTCGTCGTGGCGCACCCGGCGACGAACGTCGTCGTCGGAGCGCTCGCGGCCGCGGGGGCCGGCCCGCACGCGCTCGTGACGTCGGCCGTGGCCCCCTTGAACCACTTCGGGACCTGGGTCGCGCCGAGCCAGAAGAGCCCGAAGAGGACGACGAGTCCGACGAGACTGCGGACGAAGCCGTTGCCCTTGCGGCGCGGGTGCGGGTCCGGCGGTGGGGGAGCGTCCTCACCGCCACGGTCCGGCTGTGGGTCCGGCTGCGGCTCGGGGCGTGTCAGCGGCTCGGTGTCCTGCTGGATCTCCTGCCCGGTGTTCGGCTGGGTGTCCGGTTGGGTGTCCAGCAGTGGAAGCGGCTGGGTCGGCGTCACCGGCTCGCGGCGTGGCCGCGGCGTCGGCCCCTCGTCGGCGGGCGCGGCCTCCGGCCGGACCCGCTCGAGCAGCTGAGTGACGTCCTGGTAGTCGGGATGCTCGGCGGCGATCTGCTCGAGCAGCGGCAGTGCCGTCGCCGGGGCGCGGGCGAGCAGCGCGCCCTTCGCGGCGTCGTAGAGGGACTCGAGCCGGCTCTCGGGCCGCTCGGTCGCGGCGGTGGCGCTCGTCGTGAACGAGAAGGGCTGGTCGGCGCCCGACCGCAGCAGCACCGCGGTGCCCCACTCCGAGGCCTCGTCGGAGACGGCCATCGCCTTGCGCACCTCGCAGATCGCGGCGTCGATGCCCAGTCCGCGGGTGAGGAAGTAGTAGAACTCGTGGCTGAAGACGAGCGCGGCACGGTCGGAGATCTCGGTCTGCATCGCGACGACCGCCGGCAGCCCCTGGCGCACGAGGGCCTGGCCGACGCCGGAGAACGCGTCGCGTCCCGACGTCCGCGCACCCTCGCACGCGTTGAGGACGGCGAGCTGCATGGTCCGGGCGTCGTGGAGCAGCGTCCCGAGCCGCGCGCCGGAGACCCGGTGGGCCGTGCCGTCCTCGCGCTCGAGGACGAGGACGCCCTCCTGGGCCTGTTGGTCGAAGCCGCCGTGGCCGATGAAGTGGAAGACGTGGAAGTCGTCGAGCAGGGCGCGCTGGAGGCCGGTGAGGGTCGCGTCCTCGAGGACCGTGACCGTGAGCCGGCCGCTCGCCACGAGGTCGTTGGTCGTCGCCATGAGCAGCTGCCGCTCGCGGTCCACGGCGAGCTCCGGCATGTCGCTCGGGCTCGAGATCATGACGAGGACGCGCAGGGGCGCATCGACGTGGACCACCGGTGGGCGCTCGAGCGAGTCGAGCAGGCGCACGATCGGCGTCTCCTGCGAGAGCGTGAGGAAGCGACCGAGCCTCGAGTCGTAGAGGTACTCCCACGGCACCGGGTCGAGGTCCGGCACGGCGTCGAGCCGCAGTCGTAGCCGCAGGTCCCGGCCCTGGCTGGTGGCGGTCGTCAGGCTTTCGCGGAAGGCCCGCCCGACATCGCCGGACAGCAGTGCGTCACCGAGCCGGCGGCCGTACTCCTTGACGTCGACGACGCGCGCCTCGGCCGGCACGAGGCGTCTCGAGGACACCCGCGGTGGTCCCACCGCGATCATGAACTGGGCGAGGTCCGTGGCGGCGAACGGCAGGGTGAAGGGGGCCGACGCCTCGCCCGCGGGCGAGGCGAGGACGTGAGCGGCATACCCCTGGCCCTCACGGGTGACGGCGACGTCGAAGTCGAGATAGTCACGGCTCATGGCGATCCTCTGTTCGCAGGAGCGCGCCTGCACTCGACAGTACGCCGGGCGGGTGGTCCTGATACGTCGTTTCGACCCGGACGCGCCCCTTCGGTAGAATCGTCGGTGAGCGCGCGAGCCGCGCTCGCGGACGAGGGAGCCGTACCCGCACAGCGACAAGACGGCCAGATCGGAACGCCGTGCACTGGCTCGTCCTCATCCTGTCCGGCGCGCTGGAGGCCGTCTGGGCCACCGCGCTCGCCGCGTCCGGCGGTTTCCGCCGTCCGCGGCCGACCGCCCTCTTCGCCGTCTCCCTCGTGCTCAGCATGGTCGGCCTCGCGTGGGCCATGACCTCCCTGCCCACCGGCACGGCGTATGCCGTGTGGGTCGGGATCGGCGCCGTCGGCACCGTCCTGCTCGCGGTCGCCCGCGGCGAGGAGCGCCTCGGCGGCGCCCGGTCCGCGCTGCTGGTCGTGCTCGTCGCGTGCGTCGCCGGCCTCAAGGCGGTGGCGTGATGCCGTGGGTCGTCCTGCTCGTCAGCGCCGTGCTCGAGGCGGTGTGGGCCTCGGCGCTCGCCGCGTCCGAGGGACTCTCACGCCCCGTCCCGGCCCTCGTCTTCCTCGTGGCGGGCGCGCTCAGCATGGTCGGGCTCGCGCACGCCGTGCGCACCATCCCCATCGGGACGGCGTATGCCGTGTGGACGGGTCTCGGGGCCGCGCTCACCGTGACGTGGGCGATGACGACGGGCGGTGAGGCGTTCTCCGCCGTCAAGGTCGTCCTGCTCGCCGGGATCGTCGCTGCCGTCGTCGGACTCAAGCTCGTCGGGCACGAGCCTGCCGAGACCCCGGGCACGGATGACGCTCCCGCGGGCTGAGACGCATCGCGTCGTTCACCCGGATATGCGGTGTTTCGGCGGTCGGTGTCGGCCCCGGCGGTGATGATGGGCGGGTCGCCCCGGCAGCGGGCCGGGGCACGACACGAAGGAGCTCTCACGTGCGCAGGACCACGACCAGGACGATCGCTCTCGTCACGTCGCTGGCCATCTCGGGGGCCACCGGGGCGGCGGCCGCCACGGCGGCGCCGGCTGCCCAGACCCAGAGCCGGAGCGTCACGGCGTCCGTCGCCACCGACGGTCAGACCTACGACTACGTCTCGGGGACGACGACCGACCCGAGGGCGTCCGCGCTGCTCGCGGCGGCACGGGCGCACCTGCCCGCCGACTGGCGGGCCCGCGAGGCGAGCGCCCTCGAGAGGTTCGGCGTCGAGCCGTCCGCGGCCCAGGAGGCCCTGGGGCGCGCCATCGACCCGACGCAGTACCAGTGCGCGCCGACCCGGCTCGACGCGTACGTCGACGGGCTCGTCGCCCGCATCGACCCGTCGAGCCTGTTCGTGCTCTCGCTGCTCGGCGGCCTCGACTTCCCGACCTACGACGCCCTGCTCTTCGGGTCGACGGGCGACCCGGCCTATGCCCTGACCAAGGACTCGCGCAACGAGCTGACGAGCTCGTTCCGGGCGGCCCAGAAGTTCTGGGACACCGACGGCACGGACATCCAGCTCATGGCGATGCACGGCGACGTCATGCGTGACCCCGCCCGGCTCGCCCGCCTGATCGGCGTGCTCTACGGCGTCTCCGACGCCGACGCGGCCGAGCTCGCAGCGATCGTCGTCGACGTCGTCACGTCCGACCCCGGCCTCGCCGGCGGGGCCAGTCCGATCTTCACCCTCAACGCCTTCGCGTTCAGCGGGGCGGGCGACCCCGACCCGGTCATCTCCTCGCTGCCGGACAAGCTCATCTTCGGCGACGGGATGCTCGACGCGCTCGACGCCATCGGCGTGGGCGACGTCGGGCCGCGCGCCGTCCTCGGCCACGAGTACGGCCATCACGTGCAGTACGACAAGAACCTCTTCGCCTCGCCGCTCACCGGTCCCGAGGCGACCCGGCGCACCGAGCTGATGGCCGACGCCTTCGGGACGTACTTCGTCACGCACAAGCGGGGCCTCGCCCTCAACACCAGGCGCGTCCTCGAGGCCGAGCAGTCCTTCTACCAGGTCGGTGACTGCGCCTTCACGAGCGCCGGGCACCACGGCACTCCGGACCAGCGGCTGCGGGCCTCGTCGTGGGGCGCGTCGGTGGCGGCCGATGCGCAGAAGCAGGGGCAGGTCCTGCCGTCGCTCACCCTCGACTCCCGGTTCGAGGCGGTCCTGCCGCAGTTCGTCGCGCCCGACGCCTGAGCAGGGCCACCGGGGCGGTCCGCGTCCGGGCGACGCGGACCGCCCCGAACCCGGCGAGCCGGGTCACCCCGGGCGCTAGGGTCGCGCCCATGGGTACCTGGTGGCTCGAGGCCGTCGGCTGGATCGGGTCGGCGATCCTCGTCTGGTCGCTGCTGCAGACGCAGCTGCGCCGGCTGAGGATCATCAACCTCGTCGGTTGCGTCGTCCTCATCGCCTACAACGCGGTCAACCACGTCTGGCCGATGGTCGGGCTCAACGTCGTGCTCGCCGGCATCAACATCTACTACCTGGCGCAGATGTCGCGTGAGAAGCACGACGCCGCCGTCTACGAGGTGCTCGAGGTCGCGGGCGACGACACCTACCTTCGGCACGTGCTGCGGGTGCACGAGGGTGACATCCGGCGCTACAACCCGGCGTTCGTGCACGACCCGTTCGCGGGGGACCCGTCCTACCTCGTGCTGCGCGGTGACGAGGCGGTCGGGGTGGTCCTCATGCGCGACGCCGGCCAGCACACGGCCCAGCTGCTGCTCGACTGGGTGACGCCGCGCCACCGCGACGTGACGCCGGGGGAGTTCGTCTTCGGCCCGGAGGGCCCGTTCCGCCGGCGCGGGTTCCGACGGGTGCTGACACCCCCGGACATGGTCGAGCCGTACTACGAGAGCCTCGGCTTCCATCGCGACGGCGACGCCTACGTGCTCTGACCGCGCGTCGCCCGGAGGAGGACGTCTGCGACCGTGACGTCCCGCACGCCCGCCGGCCGGCCCCTCTGGCCCGGCCTACGCTGGAAGCAGGGAGCTGCGCGGAGTTCCTGCGCGGCGGCCCGCGAAGGAGCGGTGACGACCATGACCGCGAACCAGCTTCCGGTCGACCCCCACCACGATGCGCCCGACCCGACGGTCGACCGCGCTGTCACGGAGGTCGATCTGCGCGGCAGAGCGCTCGGCAGGCTCAAGAAGAAGGCCGACTTCCGCGTCCACCTGCTCATCTACGTGCTCGTCAACGGGATGCTCGTCCTGATCTGGGCCATGACCGGGGCCGGCTTCTTCTGGCCGATCTTCCCGATCGCCGGCTGGGGCATCGGCGTCGTGGCGAACGCCGTCGACGCCTACGTCGTCGATGCGCCGACCGAGGAGCAGATCGAGACCGAGATGGAGCGTCTGCGGCGTCGGTGACGCCAGGTCAGGGTCGCCGGGACACCTCGGGCGCGGCACCGCGGCGCCTCGCGTCGGTGCCGGGGTTCCGCGGGTCGGTGCCCGTTGGCCCGGCGCTCGTTCGCTCCGGGCCCGTTCGCTCCAGGCCCGTTCGCTTCGGGCCCGTTCGCTCGGGGCTCGCGGGCTCGGCGCGACCGGCCAGCGCGATGCAGCCGCCAAGTGTGGCGACGAAGGCCAGCGCGGCCGCCGGACCATGCCCGGGCGCGACCCGGTCGCCGAGCAGGAGCACCCCGATGACGGCAGGGACGACCGTCTCGGTGGCGAAGGTCAGGGCCGCGACGGTCGTCACCCGGCCGCGGGCCAGGGCCAGGCCGTAGGCGACGGTCGCCAGCACGGCGTGGGCGACGAGGGCCCAGGCGACGCCGTCCGTGGCGAGGCCCCACACGGGTGACGGCACCTCGAGCAGACGGGCCGCCACGCCGACGCCCCCGAAGCCGAGGCCCGCGCCGACGCTGAGGACGACGGCTCCGCGCGGGCGGTCGTGGTCGACGGTCCCGACGACGAGCAGCAGGGCGACGACCGCCGCCGCAGCGAGGAGCCACCACGTCGCCCCCGGCCGCGGGTGCCCGGCCGGTCCGGTCGACGCGGTCAGGGCGAGGCCGGTGAGCCCGGCGACGATGACGAGCAGCGCGACGACCTCCGCCCTCCCCAGACGGACGCGGAGCACGACGACCGAGAGCACCGCGGTGACGGCGACCGACGAGGCGACCGCGGACTCGACGAGGAAGAGCGGCAGCGTGCGCAAGGCCGCCACGGATGCGAGGAAACCGACCCCGTCGAGGGCGAGGCCCACGGCATACGGCCAGCCGGTCCGCACCCGGTCCGGCAGGGAGGTGCCGGGCGGCAGCGCGGAGACACGGCGTACGCCCACGGCCTGGAGCACGGTGGCCGCGCCGTATGCGAGCGCTGCGAGGAGCGCACCGAGCAGTCCGAGCGTCACGCGGTCATCGTGGCAACCGCGGCTGGGAGGTGGCTGCGGGTCAGAGGACCCGCTGGCACTTGCTCATGAAGCGGTCCGGGTCGACGACGGCACGGTGGAACTCGCCCTTGGCGATCTCCTCGCCGTCGGAGTCCTTGACCGTCACGTGGCAGACGAGGCGGCGTCCGTCGTTGATCGGCTCGGCGCACAGCACGGTGATCTCGGAGCCGACCGCGCTGCCCTTCACGTGTTCGAGCCTCACCATGGTGCCGACGGTGGTGTGGTCGGCGTCGATGTTCTGCTTGCAGACCTGGAACGCGGCGTTCTCGCACCACGTGATCAGACGCGGGGTCGCGAGGACGTCGAGGTCACCGCTGCCGACCCGGGAGGACGTGTCGTCGGCGGTCACCGTGTGCTGGAACTTGCGCATGGGCATTGGACGAGTCTGGCAGAGAACTGGACGTACGCCGATTCGTCTCGACAGGTGGTGGACGTCCGCAGCGTGTCTGCGCGGCGAACCTGAGCCGCGGCTGGGAATGTGGGCCTGTGACCACCCATCTGTGGGTTACCAGCGTGGCGCTCGGGGTGACGGCGCTCATCAACTGGGGCTCCGTCCTGCGCGGCGACCACCTCGTCGAGCGCATCACCAAGCCGCTCGTCGTGCTGCTCCTCATGGGGCTGGCGTGGTCGCTCTACTGGGAAGGGCGGGTGCCGGGCTCACCGCCGCTACTGACGGTCATCGTGGCGCTCGCGTTCTGCCTCGTCGGCGACGTCGCGCTGCTGCACGCGACGGAGACCCGCTTCCTCGTCGGCCTGGGGGCCTTCCTCGTGGCCCACCTGGCCTACGTCTGGGCGATCCTCGAGACGGTGCGGGCCGAGGGCTTCCCGTGGCCGCTCCTCGTGGCCGTGCCCTTCCTGGCCGTGCTCCACGCGAAGGCCGGTCGGGACATCGTGCGCCACTCCGGGCCGCAGAAGGGACCGGTGTTCGTCTACCAGCTCGTCCTCTTCGTGCTCGTGCTCGTGGCGGCGGGCACGGGCGACTGGCTGCTGCTCCTCGGGTGTCTCGTCTTCGTCGTCTCCGACACCGTGCTCGGTCACGACCGCTTCGTCCACGAGCGACGCTGGGCACCGCTCACGGTCATCGTCACCTACCACGTCGCCCAGACCCTCATCGTCGTAGCCCTCTACCGCTGACCCACCCACGCCCCCCGCGCCCCGCCCCAGATGGGCCCCACCCCCCACCTGTCGAGTGGCCTCGTCGTCACACGGAGCAGACGGCGTATGCCGTCGAGTGGCCTCGTCGTCACATGGTTTCCACACCCTTTGGCGTGCAACCGGACTTGTGCACAGGCCGTGACGACGCCTTCGAATGCGGCGTCGGTCCGACGCATGGTGTGGGCGTGATGGATCGAGTGCGAGCCGTGGACTCAGTGGTCGATGAGGCGGCTGTGGCTGCACGGCAAGCCCTGCTCATCCGGTGTCGAGCCACCCTCTCCGCTCTTCCTGCCGCGAGCGCCTTCTCCCACCTGACCGCCGCCCGACTCCTCGGTCTTCCGATGTCGTATGCGATGGAGGAGGACGGCCGGCTGCATGTGATGCGCCCGATCACCAACAACAGGGTGCGGCTCCCCGGGGTCGTCGGGCACCGCGCGCTGCACACCCGCCGAGTCATCGACATCGATGGCCTCCCTGTGGTCGATATCGCCGACACGTGGGTCGACCTGGGTGAGCTGGTCGGCCGGGGCAAACCGGTCGGTCTGGACGATCTGGTGGTGCTCGGAGATGCGTGCGCCACGCAGCTCGGATCCCGTGTCCCCCTCCTCCGGGCGTGTCTCGCTCGCACCCGGCCACGTGGCAAGCGCACGCTGGTCGAGGCATACGACGAGATCCGGGTCGGTTCGGCCTCTGCACGAGAGTCGCTGGCGAGGCTGGTGCTCACGAGAGGCGGTCTGCCGGAGCCGAAGCTCAACGAGCCGATCTACGCCTCGTGGGATCCCACGGTGCTGCTCGGCGTCGGCGACCTCGTGTGGCGCCTGCGGCTGCCGGATGGAGAGGAGGTCAAGGTCGTCGGCGAGTACCAGGGCGAGCTCTACCACTCCGGCGACGAGCAGCGGGTCGCCGATGCCTACCGGCGCGCCGGACTGGAGGCTGACGGCTGGGACGTGCAGGAGATGTGGAACTGCGACCTGAACGGGTCGTCGTCGCGGCGTGCGACGTTGCACCGTTTCGCGGATGCCTTGCACCTGCCGCACGACGCGCTCAGGCCGGCGGACGTCGATGCCCGCTTCTTCTCGAGCCACGCCATCGATGAGGCCATACAGCGGGAGATGAGGCGCTCGGCACTGACCTGATGCGTCCACGTCTGCGATCACCGGGACGATCCGAGGGTGTGAGGGTGTGGCCGTGGGGATGTGGGGCCACTCGAGGGTGGGGGCCCGCGGAGGGTGTGATGGGTGGGGATGCGGGGCCACTCGACGTGGTTGGGGTGTCGGCGCGGGCCAGGTGGGTTTGGGCCGGCCCATCGGAGCGGGCGCCCGAGGGATGGGGGAGCGGGGCTGCGCTAACCTTGGGCGCATGGCTGGCCTGCTGCTCCTTCCGCAGCCGCGTTGACGAAGGTCGGGACTCCCGACATCAACGCGGCTTCCCCTCCTGTGCGAGGGGTTTTCTTTTGCCCAGACCGAGCAGCGACGAAAGAGAAGACATGAGCGAGCAGACATCCGAGAACCCGTTCCGGTACACCGCGGCGATGGCGCAGCAGATCGAGACCTCCTGGCAGGACCGGTGGGAGGAGGAGGGCACGTTCAACGCCCCCAACCCCGCAGGTCCCTGGGCCGAGCCTGAGAAGGTCGCGGCGCGCGGCGAGAAGCTCGTCGTCCTCGACATGTTCCCCTACCCCTCCGGCGTCGGCCTGCACGTCGGCCACCCGCTCGGCTACATCGCGACCGACGTCTACAGCCGCTTCCACCGGATGCTCGGCAAGAACGTCCTGCACGCCCTCGGCTACGACGCGTTCGGCCTGCCCGCCGAGCAGTACGCCGTCCAGACCGGGCAGCACCCTCGGAAGACCACCGAGGAGAACATGACGAACATGAAGCGCCAGCTGCGCCGCCTCGGGCTGGGCTTCGACAACCGCCGCACCTTCGCGACGATCGACGACGACTACTACCGCTGGACGCAGTGGATCTTCCTGCAGATCTGGGACGCGTGGTACGACGTCGACGCCGTGCGCGAGGACGGCGGCCGCGGCAGGGCGCGCCCCATCAGCGAGCTCGTCGAGGAGTTCGAGTCCGGCCGTCGCGCCGTCGTCGACGCCGGCGGCCGCGGCTGGGCCGACCTGACCGCGACCGAGCGCGCCACGGTCCTCGAGGGACACCGCCTCGCCTACACCGACGAGGCCCCGGTCAACTGGTGCCCGGGCCTGGGCACGGTGCTCTCCAACGAGGAGGTCACCAACGAGGGTCGCTCCGAGCGCGGCAACTACCCCGTCTTCCGCCGCAACCTCAGCCAGTGGAAGATGCGCATCACCGCGTACGCCGACCGCCTGGCCGACGACCTCGACGGCGTCGACTGGCCCGAGAAGGTCAAGCTCATGCAGCGCAACTGGATCGGCCGGTCCAAGGGCGCCCGAGTCACGTTCCCCGTCGTCACCGGCACGGGCGAGACGGACGGCATCGACGTCTTCACGACGCGCCCCGACACGATCTTCGGCGCGACCTTCATGGTCATCGCGCCGGAGCACCCGCTCGTCGACGCGCTCGTCCCGGAGGGCGCGTGGCCCGAGGGCACGAAGGACGCCTGGACGGGGGCGGACGCCGACGCGAGCGCGACCCCGAAGGAGGCCGTGACGGCATACCAGCTCGCGGCGTCTCGCAAGGGAGACGTCGAGCGACAGACCGAGGGCAAGGACAAGACCGGTGTCTTCACCGGGTCGTGGGCCACGAATCCCCTGACGGGAGAGCGCATCCCGGTCTTCGTGGCCGACTACGTCCTGATGGGCTACGGCACCGGCGCCATCATGGCCGTGCCCGGGCAGGACACCCGCGACTGGGAGTTCGCCGAGAAGTTCGACATCCCGATCGTCCGCACCGTCCAGCCCACGGAGGGCCACCCCGACGACGAGCCGTTCCTCGGCGACGGCGTCGCGATCAACTCCGCCAACGACCGCATCTCGCTGGACGGACTGCACGTCGCCGAGGCCAAGGCGCGCATCATCGCGTTCCTCGAGGACGAGGGCATCGGCGAGGGCACCATCAGCTACCGCATCCGCGACTGGCTCTTCAGCCGCCAGCGCTACTGGGGCGAGCCCTTCCCGATCATGTTCGACGAGGACGGGGTGGCGTATGCCGTCCCCGACGACGAGCTGCCGCTGACCCTCCCGGACGTGCCGGACTACAGCCCCAAGACCTTCGACCCCGACGACTCGCAGAGCAGCCCGGAGCCGCCGCTGTCGCGCGTGCCGGAGTGGGTCGAGGTCGAGCAGGACCTCGGCGACGGTCGTGGCCTGCGCAAGTTCCGCCGCGAGACGAACACCATGCCCAACTGGGCCGGCTCGTGCTGGTACTACCTGCGCTACCTCGACCCGGCCAACCATGCCGCGTTCGTCGACCCGGCCAACGAGGCGTACTGGATGGGCCGGCACGACACCCCGGTGGAGGGCGCCCCGGCCGGCACCCGCGACCCCGGCGGCGTCGACCTCTACGTCGGTGGTGTCGAGCACGCCGTGCTGCACCTGCTCTACGCCCGCTTCTGGCACAAGGTCCTCTTCGACCTCGGCCACGTGCACAGCGAGGAGCCGTTCCGGAAGTACTTCTCGCAGGGCTACATCCAGGCGTACGCCTACACCGACAGCCGCGGCCAGTACGTCACCGCGTCCGAGGTGGAGGAGCACCCGGGCAGCCACGGCGCCGAGCCGACGTTCACGTGGCAGGGGCAGCAGGTCTTCCGCGAGTACGGCAAGATCGGCAAGTCGCTGAAGAACTCCGTGAGCCCGGACGAGATGTACGACGCGTACGGCGCCGACACCTTCCGCGTCTACGAGATGTCGATGGGGCCGCTCGAGCTGAGCAAGCCGTGGGAGATCCGCGCGGTCGTCGGCAGCCAGCGCTTCCTGCAGCGCCTGTGGCGCAACGTCGTCGACGAGTCGACGGGCGAGGTGCGGGTCGTCGACGCGCCGCTCGACCAGACCCTGACGACGCAGCTGCACCAGACGATCGCCGGGGTCCGCGAGGACTTCGAGGGACTGCGCTTCAACACGGCCATCGCCAAGCTCATCGAGCTCAACAACGCCGTGACGAAGCTCGACGCCCCGCCGCGCGAGGTCGTCGAGGCGATGGTGCTCATGCTCGCACCCGTGGCCCCGCACATCGCCGAGGAGATGTGGCAGCGCCTCGGTCACGACGGTGGGGTGGCGTATGCCGCGTTCCCCGTCAGCGACGCCGCGAAGATCGTCGAGGAGCAGGTCACCTGCGTCATCCAGATCAAGGGCAAGGTGCGCGACCGCGTCGAGGTGAGCCCCGACATCTCCGAGGACGACCTGCGCGAGCTGGCGCTCGGTCGTGACAAGGTGAGGGCGGCGACGGAGGGCGGCATCCGCACCGTCATCGTGCGCGCACCGAAGCTCGTCAACGTCGTCCCGATGTGACGAGCTGCTGACCGACGACGGAGGGAGCGGGACGTGACCACGAGGATCGTCACCGACTCGACGGCCTACCTGCCCGGTGAGGTCCTCGAGGAGCACGGCATCGAGGTCGTCCCGCTCCACGTCGTCGTCGGGGGTCGCGACCACGTCGAAGGCCGGGACATCTCGGCCGAGCGGGTCGCGGCGGCCCTGCGCGAGTACACGATCGTCACGACCTCGCGCCCGACGCCGCAGGTGTTCGCGGAGACGTACCAACGACTCGCCGACGAGGGCGCGACCGCGATCGTGTCGATCCACCTGTCGTCGCAGATGTCGGGCACCGTCGAGGCGGCCCGGCTGGCGGCGGCCGAGGCCCCGGTCCCGGTCGAGGTCGTCGACAGCGAGACCATCGGCATGGCCATGGGCTTCGCCGTCGTGGCCGCGGCCGAGGCGGCCGCCGGTGGTGCCGACGTGACGGCCGTCCTCGACGCCGTGCGCTCGCGGCTCCGGCCCTCGGGCGTCCTCTTCTACGTCGACACGCTCGAGCACCTCCGGCGCGGCGGCCGGATCGGCGCTGCGTCGGCGCTGCTCGGGTCGGCCCTCGCCATCAAGCCGATCCTCGCCGTGCGCGGCGGCCGCATCGTGCCCGTCGAGAAGGTCCGCACGTCCGCACGCGCGGTGGCCCGCATCGAGGCGATGGTCGTCGAGCAGGTCGAGCAGGGCGGCCTGGCGGTCGACATCGCCGTGCACCACCTCGACGCACCCGCCCGCGCCGACCAGATCGCGTCGGAGCTGCGCACGATGGTCCCGGGGTCGCCCACGGTGCTCGTCGTCGAGCTCGGCGCCGTCGTCGGCGCCCACGTGGGGCCCGGCACCGTGGCCATCGCCGTCAGCCCGCGTCCGGGCGACCCCCTGCCGCACCGTCCGTCACCCGGCGAGGTCTCCGGGTCGTGAACGTCGGCACGGTTCTCGCCTGGGCGGGAGGAGTGGTCGCAGCCTTCCTCGTCGGCTCCCTCAACCCGGCGACGATGATCGCCCGCCTCCTCGGCAAGGACCTCGCCTCGTCCGGGTCGGGCAACCCGGGCGCGACGAACGCCGGCCGGGTCCTCGGCCGCAAGTGGGGTGTCGTCGTCGGCGTGCTGGACGTCCTCAAGGGTCTCGTCCCGACGTTCGTCGCCGGCCACCTCTTCGGTGCCCACGCGGCATACGCCGTCGGCATCGCCGCCGTGCTCGGACACATCTGGTCACCCTTCCTCAAGGGACGCGGGGGCAAGGGTGTCGCGACGACGCTCGGGGCGATCCTCGGGGTGCACCCGTGGGTGGCACTGGTCGTCGTCATCGTCTTCGCCGTCGCCGTCGCGGTGACCCGCTGGGTCGCGGCCGGATCGATCTTCGGCGCCCTCGCGATGCTCGTCGTCGCCGTGCTCATCTGGACCGGTCACGCGCCCGGAGATGTGTGGACCGGCTTGTGGCTCATGGCGATCGGGCTGCTGGTCCTGGCCCGTCACAAGAACAACGTCGTCGGCTGGTGGCGCCAGCGACACCTGCCCTGAACGGCTTGTCCCGGTTCGAGCGCTGCGTCCCACGAGTCTGACGGCAGTCTCCCGCGAACGGCAGACCGCGCCGACCCGGCGGGTCTACGTTCGGAGACGTCCACTCGGGGGTCACCATGGCGACCTGGAGAGGTCGTCGGGCTAGGAGCTGAGATGACCAGGATGATGCGTCATGCACGGCTGTGGGTGGCAGCAGGGATCGCAGGGACCCTGCTGGTCGGGGGACAGGCAGCAGCCGCGCCAGGGGGAAACGGATGGAACTCCGCCGGCGGGGACCGGCAGAACACGAGGTACGCCGCGAGCGAGACCAAGATCTCCGCGGCGACGGTCGGGGGACTGACGAAGAAGTGGGAGCTGACGACAGGCGGAGACGTCTCGGCGACGCCCGCGGTCGACGGGAGCCGGGTCTACGTGCCCGACTGGGCCGGCAACCTGTATGCCGTCAACCGGTCCACCGGTGCGATCGTGTGGCAGCGCACGATCACCAGCTACACGGGGATCCCGGGTGACAAGGCCAGGGCCACGCCGGCCGTGACCGACAGCGCGATCGTCATCGGCAACCAGGGGCCGTTCGGCGGCGGTGGCGCCGTCATGGCCATCGACAAGAACACCGGCGCGCTGCTGTGGAAGACCCAGGTCGAGAGCCACCCCGCAGCGATCATCACGCAGTCTGCGACCGTCTTCGACGGTGTCGTCTACGTCGGCGTCGCCTCCCAGGAGGAGGCCTTCTCGGCGTCGGGCGGCTACCCCTGCTGCTCGTTCCGCGGCAGCATGGCCGCGCTCGACCTCCGGACCGGTGTGATCCTCTGGAAGACGTACCTGACGCCCGTCGGGTACCCGGGCAACGCGGTGTGGGGCAGCTCGCCCTCGATCGACACGAAGCGCGGGTCGGTCTACATCGCCACGGGCAACAACTACGACGTGCCCGACGCCACACTCGACTGCGTCGCGGCAGCGGCCTCCGACGCGGCCAAGCGGGCATGCCTTCCGGCCGACGACTACTTCGACTCGATCCTGTCGCTCGACCTCCGCACCGGCGCGATCAAGTGGGCGACGCAGGCCCTGCCGTTCGACGCCTGGACGGTCGGGTGCATCCCGTTCTTCGGTGACGGGGTCAACTGCCCCGAGCCGGCGGGCCCGGACTACGACTTCGGACAGGCGCCCAACCTCTACACGGTCAAGGACGCCACCGGCCGCTCCGTCGACGTCGTCGGAGCCGGTCAGAAGAGCGGCCAGTACTGGGCCCTGCGGGCCGACTCGGGCGCCCTCATCTGGCGCACCCAGGCCGGTCCCGGCGGCACCGCGGGCGGACTGCAGTGGGGCTCGGCGGTCGACGGGAAGCGGGTCTACACCGCCAACGCCAACAGCAACGCCGTCCCCTGGGGCCCGAGCGGTCTGACGACGGGCGTGTGGTCCGGACTCGACGCGGTCACCGGGGCGCTGGTGTGGGAGACGCGTCCGCCGAACGGCGGCAGCACCTCCGGACCGGTGACGACCGCGAACGGCGTCGTGTTCGGGTGCTCCCTGGACGCGCAGGGACACATGTACGCACTCAACGCGGTGACCGGGGCGGTGCTCTGGACCTTCGCCAGCGGCGGCTCGTGCCTCTCCGGCGCGGCCATCTCGAACGGCACCGTCTACTGGGGCTCCGGCTACAGCAACTTCGGCTTCGGCACGCCGAACAACAAGCTGTACGCCTTCGGCCTCTGACGCTCGGGGGCTCGTCCCGTCGTGGCCGCTCTCACCATGACGGGACGGGTCGTCCGGCGACGGGTGCCCG
The DNA here is from genome assembly GCF_000383675.1 of Terracoccus sp. 273MFTsu3.1. GTDB lineage: Bacteria > Actinomycetota > Actinomycetes > Actinomycetales > Dermatophilaceae > Terrabacter. The sequence continues at coordinate 212,708 of NZ_KB911824.1, forward strand.
CCTGCCCGTCAGGACGCGGCGCTCAGGGCAGTGAGTGCCGCGCGGGTCGACTCCGCGCGGGGCTCGCCCTGCTCCTCGCGGATCGCGAGGCACGCCTCGAAGCACGCGACGGCCTCGTCGGTGCGCCCCGTGTCGACGAGGAGACGGCCCAGGTGATGCAGCGTGTAGTGCTCGAGGACCCGGTCGCCCGATGAGCGGGCGAGCTCGAGCGCCTCTCGGAAGTGCGCCTCGGCTGTGAGGGCCTCGTCGGCGTAGTGCTCTGCCGTCGCGAGCACGAGGAGCGCCCAGCGCAGCGTCTCGCCGCGCCCGGTGTCCCGGGCGACGTCGACCGCCGGACGGGCCAGCGCGAGCGCCTCGTGCTCGCGTCCCGCGATGGTGAGCGCCTCGGCGAGGTCCACGGCGGCATCGAGCACGGCCCCGCCCGCGTCGTCGTCCGGCGCTGCGTCGACGGCGGACGTGAGGAGCGCGCGAGCCGCCTCGAGGGCGTCCTCGTTCTCCTCCGGCGTCCGCGTGAACCGACCGAAGTGCGGCTCACCGACGACGAAGGACGCCCCACTCATGCGAGCACGCTACCGGCCGCGGTCAGGTGTCCCCGGCGCCGGGCACACGGCATACGCGGTCCCCGGCTCCCGCTCAGAAGACGATGGTGCGGCGGCCCGAGAGGAAGACGCGGGACTCGGCGTGGTCGCGGACCGCGCGCGAGAGCACCCGACGCTCGACGTCGCGGCCGATGGCGACGAGCCTCTCGGGGGACTCGGCGTGCGTGACGCGGACGACGTCCTGCTCGATGATCGGGCCCTCGTCGAGGTCGGCCGTGACGTAGTGCGCCGAGGCGCCGATGAGCTTGACCCCCCGGTCGTGCGCCTGGTGGTAGGGCTTGGCGCCCTTGAAGCCCGGCAGGAACGAGTGGTGGATGTTGATGGCCCGGCCCTCGAGCGCACGGCACAGCCCGTCGCTGAGGATCTGCATGTAGCGCGCGAGCACCACGAGCCCCACGTCCTCCGCCTCGACGAGACGGAGCAGCTCGGCCTCGGCGTCGGCCTTGGTGTCCTTCGTGACGGGGATGACGGTGAACGGCAGGCCGTAGTACTCGACGAGCCCGCGGCAGTCCTCGTGGTTGCTGACGACCCCCACGATGTCGATGGGCAGGTCGCCGGACTTCCAGCGGTAGAGCAGGTCGAGCAGGCAGTGGTCGAACTTGCTGACGAGGATGACGGTGCGGCAGTGCTCGTCCTCGGGCCGTGCCGCGAGGTGGTGGTGCGCGATGGCCGGGCTCTCACGGATCGCGGCCAGGACCTGCTCGACCTCGTGCGGCTCGGCGTCGAAGACCGTGCGCATGAAGAAGAGGTCGGTGTCCTCGTCGGAGTACTGCTGGTTCTCGACGATGTTGGCCGAGACGGCCAGGAGCGCCGCGGAGACGGCCGCCACGATGCCGGGTCGGTCGTCGCAGGTGAGGGTCATGATGTGCCGAGCCATTGGAGCAGTCTGGACCAGCCGGACGCGAGCGCGTGAATCGACGCGCGGGCCGTCTCGGGCCGTGGCCGTCCACACCCCTTCGGGCCGGGGACGGGTTGTCCCCAGCTGGTGCTCGGTCGGCGGTGGGTGGGTCGCCGGCTTCCTAGCGTCGGGGTATGCCGTTCCGACCCGCCCAGAGACCCCCGGACCTCGAGCGGGTGGCCCGGATCCTCGGCGCGGATGCCCGTGGTGCCGGGCCGGGGGATGACGGAGCCCGCGCTGCTCCGTCGGAGTCGGAGGAGGTCGGCGGCTGGGTGCCTCGCGCTCCCGGCGCGGTCGTCGGCGAGAACCCGGTGGCGTCGGCGGTCCGGAGGCTGACCCAGCGGGCCACGGACGACGACGAGGTGGAGCGGCTCGACGCCGATCTTCGTCGGGCGCGCCGGCCGGGTGTGCTCACCGTGCCGGACGAGCTGCGCACCGGGCGACGCGGGGTGAGCAGCGCGGCCGTCGTCTCGATGCTTGCTCTCGTCGTGGCCGTGGGGTGTCTCTTCGTGGTGCGCGTCCTGTGGGCCGAACGCTCGGCGTCCGCGCCGGACGTCGCACCCGGACCGTCGAGATCGGTCCAGGTCGTGGGAGGGACGGCGACAGCTGCGGCGGCCCGGACGACGGCGGGCCCGTCGGCCGGCGCGGCCGGGAGTGCGCCGACGGGTGGCTCGGCGGGTGGCTCGACGTCCGGCGCGGAGCTCGTCGTGCACGTCGTCGGGCAGGTCGTGCGTCCGGGCCTCGTGCGGCTGCGCCCGGGCGCCCGCGTGGCCGATGCCATCACGGCGGCCGGTGGGACCCGCGGGGGCGCGGACGTCGCGGCCCTCAACCTCGCCCGGCCCGTCGTCGACGGCGAGCAGATCCGGGTGCCGCGGCCGGGGGAGTCGCCGGCCGCGGCTCCAGGGGCCGGAGTGGCCGGGGATGCCGGCGCGGGTGGCGCGGGTGGCGCCGGTGGCGCCGGCTCGTCCGGTGGCTCGAACGCCCCGGTGAGCCTCAACGCGGCCGACGCCGCTGCACTCGACACGCTGCCCGGCGTCGGGCCGGTGCTCGCCCAGCGGATCATCGACTGGCGCACCGAGCACGGCCGCTTCACGTCGATCGACGAGCTGGGTGAGGTGAGCGGCATCGGCGACAAGCTCATGGCCCAGCTGCGCCCCAGAGTGACGCTGTGACGCAACCGCCGCCACGGGCGCCGGATCCGCCGAGGGAGCGCGAGCAGGCGCCACGGGGGCCGTCGCTCGTCGTCCTGACGGGTCGGGAGACGGTGCGCCGGGTGCGTCCCCGAGCGGCTCACCGGCTCGACCTGCGGCTTCTCGTGCCCGTCCTCGTCGCGTGGCCCGTCGTGGGCTTCTGGGGTCTTCTCGCCCCGGTCTGGTCCGTCGCCGCGGTCGCGGTGGCAGCGCTCGCGATGGCTGTGCTGTGTGTGGCCGCGACGACGCGCAGGACCGGCGGCGGCAGTCGCCGTCGCTCCGTGCGGACCTCTCGTCGAGGCAGGGCGTCGCGCGACGGTGCCCTGCCCTGCGGACCGCTCGTCCTGCGCGGCGTCGCGGCGTTCTGCGGCGTGCTCGCCCTGCTCCTCGGCGCCGCGGCCGGCCACCGCGCCGTACGGAGCGTCGGCCCGGTCGAGGGACTGGCCGTCGAGCGGGCCGTCGTCACGGTCCGGGCCACCGTAGCCACCGACCCTCGGGCGGTCGGTGCCGGGACCGGCGTGGGGGCGGACCGTCCCGATGCCCCGGTGGTCACCGTCGTGCGTCTCGACGCGAGCCAGGTGGTGGGCCGGGGTCGCACCACCTCGGTGACCGCGCCCGTGCTCGTCATCGGGCACGGCACCCAGTGGTCGACGCTGCGGTGGCACGACGAGGTCGAGGCCGTCCTGCGGCTCGGACCTGCAGAGCCCGGTGACGACGTCGTCGCGGTCGCGACCCCCAAGGGGGCCGTGCAGGTCGTCGGGGGAGCCGGTGGCGTCTTCGAGGCGGCCGACACCGTGCGCGCGCGCTTCCGGGCCGCCACGGCTGACCTCTCGGCGGACGCGCGCGGGCTCGTCCCGGCGCTCGTCGTCGGCGACACCGCGCAGACACCACCCGACCTCACGGCGGCGATGCTCGAGACCGGGCTCAGCCACCTCAGCGCGGTGTCCGGCAGCAACGTCACGTTCGTGCTGGCCGCGGTGGTGGGGCTGTGCGGAGTGCTCGGCGTCCCGCGGCGCTGGCGTCCTCCGGCGGCCGCGCTGGGCCTGTTCGGCTTCGTCATCCTCGCCCGACCCGAGCCCAGCGTCGTGCGTGCCGCGGTCATGGGACTCGTCGGGTTGCTCGCCCTCTCGACGTCGCGGCGCCGGGCGGGCATCCCCGCGCTCGCCGGTGCGATCGTCGCGCTGCTCGTGTGGGACCCGTGGCTGTCACGCTCCTACGGCTTCGCCCTGTCGAGCATCGCCACCCTCGGGCTGCTGGTCCTCGCCCGGCCGTGGGGACGGGTCATCTCGCGGAGGCTCCCCGGCCCGCTCAAGCCGTTGGGCCCCGTGCTCGCGATCCCGGTCGCGGCCCAAGCCGTCTGCGCGCCGGTCGTCGTGCCCCTGCAGGGGAGCGTCTCGCTCGTCGCCGTGCTCGCGAACCTCCTCGCTGCGCCCTTCGTCGCGCCGACCACGGTCGTCGGCGTCGTCGTCGCGCTCGTCTCGGTCGTCTGGGTGACGGGCGCGGGCTGGCTCGCGTGGGTGGCCGCGCTGCCCGCACAAGCGATCTCGGCCGTGGCCCGATGGTGTGCCGACCTGCCCTTCGGCAGCATCGCCTGGTGTGACTCGGTCGGCGCGGCGGTCCTGCTCGCGGTCCTCACGGTCGGTGTCGTCGCCGCGGCGCCGTGGGCGTGGTTCCGCACGCGACACCGGCCGACGGTGGCCGTCGCCGTGGTCGTGCTCGCCGCGGGGTTCGCGGCGCCGACAGCCCCGATCGCCTGGCCCCCGCCCGGTTGGGCCCTCATCGCCTGCGACGTCGGGCAGGGCGACGGGCTCGTCGTCGACAACGGCGGCGGTCACGTCGTCGTCGTCGACACGGGGCCCGACCCCGAGCCGATGCGGGCCTGCCTCGACCGCATCGGCGCGTCGGCCGTCGACCTCGTCGTGCTGACCCACTACCACGCCGACCACGTCGGCGGACTGGCCGCGGTGCTCGAGCGTCCTGTCGCCGAGATCCGGGCCTCGCCCGTGCTCGACCCGCCCGCCGAGGCGGCCCGTGTGGCCCGGCTCGCGGAGGCCCACCACGTACCGCTGGGCGAGCTGCGGGCCGGGGAGCGCGTCGCCGTCGGCGAGGTCGGCGCGGACGTCTGGTGGCCCGCCCGGCGCATCGACGCGGGATCGGTGCCCAACAACGGCTCGGTCGTGATGACGATGCACGTGCGCGGGCTCACCGTGCTGCTCGCCGGTGACATCGAGCGGGAGGCGGCCGCGCAGGTGCTTCACGAGTCGCAGCTCGACCCGCAGCGCTGGGGTCGCGTCGACGTGCTCAAGGTCGCGCACCACGGGTCGAGCAACCGCGACGACCGCATCCTCGACCACGTCGACGGACGACTCGCGCTGATCAGCGTCGGTGCCGGCAACGACTACGGCCACCCCGCGCCTGCCACGATGAAGGCCCTTCAGGACCGGGGTTTCGAGGTGCACCGCACCGACCTCGAGGGCGACGTGGCTGTCGTGACCGACGGGGACGAGGTCCGCGCGGTCTCGGGATGAGGGGACCGTCAGCCGCGCCCGACCGCCGCGGCGAGCTCGAAGTCCGCGAAGTCGAAGCCGGGGGACACGAGACAGCTGACGAGCGTGTCGTCGTCACCCGGCACGGTGCGCTGCCAGACGCGCGCAGGGACGACCACCTGGGCCACCTGGCCCGCGGTGAGGTCCAGACCGAGCACGACCGGGGCCGCACCACCTTCGGACGGCGGCTGGGGTCCGGTGCCGCCCAGCTCGAGCACGACGGCGCCGGTGTGGGCGAGCCACACCTCGTCGGAGGCCACCCGGTGCCAGGCCGAGGACTCGCCGGCGGGCAGGAGGAAGTGGATGAGGGTGGCAGTCGCTCGCACGCGGCCGTCGGGCAGTGTCACGCTGTCGGGGGAGACCCACGTCTGCCGGAACCACCCGCCCTCGGGGTGTGGCTGCAGGTCGAGGACGTCGGCGAGGGGCGGGCGCATGCGTCCATCATCCCCGCCCCTCCTGCCCACACCTACGCGAGCCGTCCCGCCGACGGCTCAGCCCTGCTGCTTCACCGACGGGTCGGCCGGCTTCGGCGGCCACGGGAAGAAGCCGCTCGTGCGGCGCACGTAGTCGGCGTAGTCGGGGCGGCGGTCGCCGATGTCCTTCTCGAGCAGCTTCTTGCCGGTGCCGCCGTAGAGGTTCCACACCATGACGGCGGGCGACAGGACCGTCAGCACGCCGGGCCAGGCGCTCGCCGCGACGAGGAAGAGTCCGGTCCACACGCTCGCGTCGCCGAAGTAGTTCGGGTGCCGTGTGTAGCGCCAGAGGCCGGTGTCGAGCACCGTGCCCTGGTTGGCCGGGTCGTTGCGGAAGCGCGTCAGCTGGAGGTCGCCCACCGACTCGAAGAAGAAGCCGATGGCCCAGACGACGACGCCCAGCCACAGCACCCAGCCGATGCCGCCCTCGACGAACATCGCGATCTGCACCGGCAGCGAGACGAACCACATGATGACGCCCTGCGGGAGATAGATGTGCAGCAGCGCGTAGACGTTCGGGTTGCCGTCGGCGCGCTTCAGCATCGCCTCGTAGCGCGGGTCCTCGCCCTTGCCGCGAGACCGGCTGAAGATGTGCGCCGCGAGGCGCAGCCCCCACAGGGCCGTGAGCACGAGCGCGAGCCACCGGCGGAGCGCGTCGCCGTGACCGCCGCTCGTGGCGAAGGCCGTGAGCGCGATGGCCACGAACCCCAGGCCCCAGGTGACGTCGATGACGGCCTGCTTGCCGACGCGCAGCGCCACGCCGAAGGTGATGCCGAGGACGACGACGACGGCGAGCGCGGTGAGCAGCAGCGTGCGCCCGAAGGCCCCGACGTCGAAGCCGGCGGCCTCGGCTGCCGGGGCCAGGAGGGGGGTGATGGTCGTCCGGACCGACGCCACGGCCGTCACCAGGCCCGGACGGGCGGCATACCGCTGCGGCCGTCGGCCGTCGGTTTGACGGCGAGGATCTGGTCGACGCCCATCCGGCCCTCCTCGAAGGCGAGCGCACCACCGACGAGGTAGAGGCGCCAGACGCGGCCGACCTCCTCGCCGACCATCTCGACGACCTTGTCCCAGTTGGCCTCGAACGTGTCGTACCAGGCGTTGACGGTCCACACGTAGTGCTCGCGCAGAGCGTGCACGTCGCGAACCTCGAGCCCGGCCTGCTCGATGAGGTCGACGGTCTCGCCGACGGGGCGCATGTGCATGTCGGGGGCGATGAAGGCCTCGATGAAAGGACCGCCACCCGGACGGGTCGTGCGAGACATCTGCTGGATCAGCGCCCGGCCGCCCGGGCGGAGCAGCCGGTGGATCTGCCCGGTGAACGTCGGGTAGTTCTTCTGCCCGACGTGCTCGCCCATCTCGATCGAGGAGATGGTGTCGAAGGGACCGTCCGGCACCTCGCGGTAGTCCTGGAGCCGGATCTCGACCCGGTCCTGCAGGCCGCGCTCGCGGATCCGCTCGTCGATGAAGGCCTTCTGCTCGCTCGAGATGGTCACGCCGACGACGTGGGCGCCGAACCTCTCTGCCGCGTGCAGCGAGAGCGAGCCCCAGCCGCAGCCGATGTCGAGGTGCCGGCCGCCGGGCTCGATGCCGAGCTTGCGGCACACGAGGTCGAGCTTGTCGCGCTGCGAGTCCTCGACGGTGTAGCCGGGCTCGGTGCTCGTCCAGTAGCCGCACGAGTAGGCCATGTGCGGGTCGAGGATGAGCGAGTAGAACTCGTTGGACAGGTTGTAGTGGTGCTCGATGGCGCTGCGGTCGCGGGTCTTGGTGTGCAGGCGGCCGCGCAGACGGGCCTGCGAGACGGGCGGCTCGGGCGGCAGCCCCACGACGCCGAGGTCGAACGCCGTCCGGATGCCGTTCTTCGCGACGGCAGCCACGGTGCCGGCCGAGGGACGGCCGCCTGCGAGCGTGCGCGCCGTCGACCACACGCGCCGGAAGCCCTCGAGCAGGTCACCCTCGACGTCGAGCTCGCCCGTGACGTACGCCTGGGCGAGGCCGAGCTCGCCCGGGTGGCGCACGAGGCGCCGTAGCGCCGCGGGGTCGCGCAGGACGACGGTCGGGGCGTCGGCGGGTCCGGCCACGGTGCCGTCCCACGCCTTGAGGCGCACGGGGAGCTGGCCGCCGAAGAGGGGCTCGACGACGGCCGCCAGCCGGGAGGCGATGCCGTTCGGACGGGAGGACGCCGCGGAGGGGGCGGGAGCGTCGGGGCGGTCGTCGGTCATCGTCATCGGGGTGGCCTCTCGTTGGGGTCGACTCGAGATGATTCGGTGCCGGGCGCGTCCCGGATGGGACCGTTCGGCAGCTCCTCATGGAGATACCCCGACGGCGGCCTCCCGTCGCGCGTCCCCGGCGGCCACGAGGCCGTCCGCCCCGAGCACGGCCGCGCCGACGCCACCGAAGTACATGTGGGGTCCGGGGTAGTGGTGCGCGGGCAGACCGCTCGCCTGCACGGCGGCGGCGATGTCGTCGGACGGCTCGTGCTCGACGCGGGGGGAGCCGTCCGCCATGAAGCGTACGTGCAGCCGCGGGGCGTCGATCGAGTGCTGGAGGTCCTCGCCCAGGAGCAGGCCCCGGCCGAGCACCTGCATGAGCGTGGTCGTGATCCGGTCGGCACCTGGCGAGCCCACGGCGAGCGCGCCACCGGTGGCGCTGCGGCCCGTCGTCGGCGCCATGTTGGACGCGAGACGGGTGCCGGGCGCGACGGCGTGCAGTCCCAGCCCGTTGAGCTCCGGCTCGCCGAGCGCGTTGTTGAGCAGGATGCCGGTGCCGGGGACGACCATGCCGGCGCCGTAGCCGGCGGACATCGTGATGGCGCACGCGTTCCCGTGCTCGTCGACGACCGAGACGTGCGCCGTCGAGGCCGACGTCGGCAGGCCCGGCAGGCCGTGGCGCTCGACCGCCTCGAGGAGGGCGTGGCCGTCGGCGACGAGGTCGTGGCTGCGGTCGTGGACCGACAGGCGGTACGCGAGGACCCGGCGCTGGATCTCGATGACCTCGCCCCACGTCCAGTGCTCGTGTCGTGCGAGCTCTCCCAGCATCACGGCGAGCATGGGGCCGCCCACGGAGGGCGGAGGGTTGAGCGCGATGCGCCACGACCCGACCGTCCGCATCGTCGGGGTGCGCACGACGGGCGCGTATGCCGTGAGGTCGGCCCGCGTGATGAGCCCGCCGTTCGCGGCCATGTCGTCGACGAGCACGTGCCCGACGGCACCCGTGGTGACGAGCGAGACACCCTGCGCCGCAAGGAGATCGAGGATGTCGGCGAGGTCGAGGTTGAGCGAGGTCTCGCCGGGCTCGAGCGGCCCGCCGTCGGCCCCGGTCACGAGGGCGTGCGCCTCGGGGTCGTCCCCGAAGAGGCTCTCGCGGACGAGGCCGAGGTAGAGAGCTGCGGCCGCACCGATCCGGTAGCCCTCGCGGCACGCCCGCGCGGAGGGTTCGACGAGGCGTCGCCACGGGACCAGCCCGAAGCGGTCCCGTGCCACCGAAAGGGCTTGGAGCGCACCGGAGTTCGCGACGGAGCCGTGTCCCGCGCCGATCGTCACGCCGCCGCCGTAGTCGGTGCGCACCTGGCGCACGCCGTGGCCGAACGCCGACGCGTCGAGGCCGCGTCCGGGCATCTCGACGTTGCCGTCGATGACGACCGGGTCGGTGCCGGCGAGCCACACGTTGACGAAGGCGCCGCCCATGAGGCTGACGACTCCCGGCTCGGTGCTCATGGCCGCCACCGAGGCGGCGACGGCCACGTCGACGGCGTTGCCGCCCTCGGCGGCCACCTCGAGGCCGGCCTCGAGCGCGGAGGCGTTGGGAGCGGCGAGGGCGACCCTGGTCATGAGGCCACCGTATGCCGCGTCGTGGCCGGCCGCGTGGTGGTGGCCGTGGCCGATGAGGCCGTGGTCGGGGTGGCCGGCCCTCAGGCCTTGGCGCCGACGAGCTCGGCGGTCGTGGCCTTCGGGTCGGCGCCGGCCGCCTCGCACAGCGCGTCGAGCGCCGCGGCGACGGCAGGCACGCGCTGCAGGTCGGGGGTCGTCACCGCGAGGATCTGGCGCCGTGACGCGGGGGAGAGCGGCAGGGTCGCGACCTCGTCGTGCTTGGCGGCGTTGAGGATGAGGTCGGGCACGAGGGCCACGCCCAGCCCGGCCGTGACGAGCCCGAGCTGCGCGACGTAGTCCTCGGTCTCGAACGCCACGTTGGGCCGGAAGCCGGCGGTGTCGGCGAGCGACAGGAGGTGGCCGCGACAGCGTGGGCAGCCCGCGATCCACTCCTCTCCCGAGAAGTCGGCGAGCGATGCCGCCGCGTCTCCGGCGTGCGGGTGCGTGCCGGGGACGACCAGACGCACCTCGTCGTCCATGAGCCGGCGGGTCACGAGGAGCGAGAGGTCCTCCTCGAGCTCACCGAGGTCGCCGCCCTCGTAGGCGAAGGCGACCGCGACATCGCAGTCGCCGTTGCGCAGGGCCGCGAGCGACTCGGGCGGCTCGGCCTCGGTGAAGGTGACGGTGATGTCGGGGTGGCGGGCCTTGAGGATGGCGAGGGTCCGGGGCACGAGCGTGGCCGACGAGCTGGGGAAGGCCTGGAGACGGACCCGTCCGGCGCGCAGGCCGGCGATCGCGGTGATCTCCTCCTCGGCCGCGTCGAGGGCGGCGAGGACGCCGACCGCGTGGCGGGCGAGGACCTGACCGGCCTCGGTGAGGCGGACCTGACGGCCGTAGCGCTCGACGAGGACGGTCCCGGTGCGCTGCTCGAGGCGACGGACCATCTGCGAGATGGCCGGTTGGGTGAAGCCCAGCGCGTTGGCGGCGCTCGTGAAGCTTCCCTCGTCGGCAATGGCCTTCATGACCCGCAGGCCGGCAGCATCGATCATGCCCTCATCATAACCGATGATTATGGAATCCTGCTGTATCCAGTCGGCCGAGAATGGTCTCACAGCGGCACGTAGGCTTGCCGGGTGCAGCAGCCGAACGGCATACCTCCGCAGGCGACGGCCGAAACGGCCACCACGGCGACGACCCGGCTCGCCACGTCGCGCACCCTGCCGCTCCAGACGCACGACCTCGGCACCTTCGACGACCTCGTCGACCTCGTCAGCGGCGGCGGGGTGGTCGTCCTCTCCGGTGCGGGGCTCTCGACCGAGTCCGGCATCCCCGACTACCGCGGGCCCGACGGGACCCGCCGGGTCGAGCCGATGACGTACGGCGAGTTCGCCGGGTCGAGCGAGGCCCGTCGGCGGTACTGGGCCCGCAGCTACATCGGCTGGCAGCGCTTCAACGCCGCCGCGCCCAACGAAGGGCACCGCGTCGTCACCGACCTGCAAAGAGCGGGTTACGTCGGACCGATCATCACCCAGAACGTCGACGGGCTGCACCAGGCCTCCGGCGCGACGGACGTCATCGAGCTGCACGGGTCCCTCGACCGCGCGGTCTGTCTCACGTGCGGTGAGTACACCTCGCGGATCGGCTTGCACGAGAGGATGACCGAGGCCAACCCCGGCTTCATGGACCGCTTCGCCGAGGCGGCGCACGCGGTGGGGTCGCAGTGGGGTGAGCAGGTGCGCCCCGACGGGGACATCGTGCTGGCCGACGCGCTCGTCGAGTCGTTCCACCCCCCGCGCTGCCTCGTCTGCGGCCACGACACCGTCAAGCCCGACGTCGTCTTCTTCGGCGAGTCGGTGCCCAAGGCCGTCGTGGAGCAGTGCTTCACCCTCGTCGAGGGTGCCGGCGCCGTCCTCGTCCTCGGGTCGTCGCTGTCGGTCATGAGCGGCTACCGCTTCGTCCGTCGCGCCCACCAGCGCGACGTGCCCGTCGCGATCGTCACGCGCTCGGCGACGCGCGGCGACGCCGAGGCGACCCTGCGCCTCCACGCGCCCCTCGGCCCGACCCTGACGGAGCTGCGCCATGCCCTCGGGCACTGAGCAGCCTTGGTATGCCGCCCTCCCGCAGTCCGGGGAGGGTCCGTCCGTCCGCTGGTCGTCCAGCGCGTTCGAGACCGAGCTGCGCGAGTGGGTCGGCGGGGTCCTGGGCGGTCTGGGCACTGACCTCGTGTCGCTCGAAGCGGTGCACCAGCGCCCCTGGTCGACGGTGTGGCGCGGCGTCGCATCCGACGGCGCCACCTACTGGGCCAAGCAGAACTGCGTGCACCAGTCGTTCGAGGCGGCCCTGCTCGTCGTCCTCGACCGCCTGTCACCGCACCGGGTCGTCCCGGTCACCGCGGCCGACCTCGAGCGCGGCCTGCACCTCGTGCCCGACCAGGGACCTATCTTCGCCCTGACGGTCGCGGACGACGACGTCGATGCCTGGTGCCGGGTCGCGGCCGAGGCGATGCACCTCCAGCGCGAGCTCGTCGGCCACACGGCGGACCTCGTCGGCGCAGGCGTCACGACCCTGCCTCCCGTCGAGTCGGCGGCCTATGTCGAGGCGAGGGTCGCGTCCCTGACGACCCTGGCCCGGGAGGACCCGCGCCGCATGGGTGACGACGTCGCACGACGGTTGCGTGAGCTGGTGCCGGCGGTCACGACGTGGGCCGACGACGTGGTGAGCCTCGGCCTGCCGGACAGCCTCGTGCACAACGACCTCCACGCCAGCAACGTCTTCGCGACGGCGGAGGGCATGCGCTTCTTCGACTTCGGTGACGCCCTGCTCACGCACCCCCTGTCGGCGCTCTTCGTCCCGCTCAACGTGCTGCTCCACCGCTTCGAGACCACCCCCGACGACGCCCGGTTGAGGCGGGTGGCGGACGCCGCGATCGAAGTCTGGGGTGACGTCGTCCCGGTCGGCGAGCTGCGGACGGCCCTGCCGTCCGCGCTGCGGCTGGGTCGGCTCGGGCGTGCCGAGTCGTGGCTCCGCGTCACGGCGACGCTGACGCCGGGCGAGGCGGCCGAGTACGGCGACTCCGGCACGTGGTGGCTGGGCGCCCTCGGTGACGAACCGCCCCTGACCTGAAGGCTATTCGGCGACGGACCGAGCCGAACGCGCCTCGGCGCCATCGGCGTCGCGCAGGTCCCACAGCTCCTTGGTCTGCACGCCCCAGTACGCAGCGAAGAGCACGATGATGATGACCTCGGCGATGAGGATGAGGTGGTCGAAGCCGCGCACCGTCACGGCCGTCAGCACCGTCACCCCGAGGGCGACGGCCAGGGCGACCGCGATCGCGATGTAGATGCGCTTGTAGGTGGTCCCGGTCGTGCCGGTGCCGCCCGCTGCGCTGCCCTGGTGCCGCTCCTCGGCCCGCATCGCGCTGAAGACCATGACGGCGATCACCCCCGCCACCATGGTGCCCGCGGCGATGCCGTGGCTCAGTGCGATGAACCGGTCGCGCAGGACGAGGAAGAGGGCCAGCTCGGCGAGGAGCACGAGCCCGCACGCCACGGTGACGACGACCGAGCGCACCGTGGGCCGGTCCGACGGGTCACGTGTCATGGCGCCACGCCTGAGCCAGGCGGCCACGACGGCAGCGAGGACCCCGACGACCACGAGGGACCAGATGTTGTTGCGCACGGCCGCGGCGATCTCGGCCGGGGTCTGGGTGTACGCGTTCGGGCCGCACCGGCCGTCCGGCACCGTCGGGACCATGGCGACGACGAAGGCCATGAAGCCCGAGAAGTTGAGCAGCACGTCCTCCTGGGGGGAGTGCCCCTTGTAGGCGATGAGGCTGGCCCCGAGCGCGCACAGGGAGCCCACGAAGACGGTCCGCGCCGGCGTGTAGTAGTACGCGCTGATCGAGCCGAGCCAGCACGAGTGGTCGGTCTCCCACCACCACTGGTAGCCCACCGAGAGCAGCAGCATGAGGAGCAGGGCGATCATCGCGCCCCGCAGGTAGCGGTAGGTGAAGACGACGTCGCGGGTGCGGCCGGGTGCCATGGCGGTCTCCTTCGCTGGACTCACGACATCAGAGTCTCGCGTCGCCGCGTCCGATACGCAGCCCGGACGCGACGACGCCGCCGGCGCGGGGGGCGCCGACGGCATACGTCGTCCGTGGAGGAGGGGGCGCGATCAGAGCCGGCGCAGGACCGCCGTGACCTTGCCGAGGATCGTCGCGTGGTCGCCGTCGATGGGCGAGAAGTCGGGGTTGTGCGGCATGAGCCACACGTGCCCGTCGGTGCGCTTGAACGTCTTGACCGTCGCCTCGTTGTCGAGCATGGCGGCCACGACGTCCCCGTTGTCGGCGTGCTGCTGCTGGCGCACGACGACCCAGTCGCCGTCGCAGATCGCGGCGTCGACCATCGAGTCGCCGTTGACCTTGAGCAGGAAGAGGTCACCCTCGCCGACGAGCTGCTTGGGCAGCGGGAAGACGTCCTCGACGACCTCCTCGGCCGTGATCGGCACGCCGGCCGCGATCTGGCCGAGCACCGGGACGTAGGAGGCCTCGGGCCGCGCATCGCCGGAGTCGGTCTCGGTGTCGTAGTGGTCACCCCGTGGACGTGGCGCGCTCGGGTCACCCCCGCGGTAGCCGAGCTCCTCGGCCTTCGCGTCGGGTGAGACGACCTCGAGGGCCCGGGGCCGGTTGGGGTCGCGTCGCAGGTAGCCCTTGGCGACGAGGGCGTTGAGCTGGTGGGAGACGCTCGAGGGGCTGGCCAGGCCGACGGCGTCGCCGATCTCGCGCATGCTCGGCGGGTAGCCGCGCCGGTCGACGGAGTTGCGGATGACCTCGAGCACCCGCCGCTGGCGGACGGTGAGACCGTCGCCGGTCTCGCGATCGGGAAGCTCGGTCACGCCCATGGTGTCCCCTTCGTCGGCTCGTCAGTCCGTCTCGTGACGCTGGATGAGGGGCCAGTGTCAGTGGTGGCTGGTGAGGTCTGTGGTGTGAGGAAAGACTACGCAGTTCGAACACAGTTGCCAAACACCTGTTCGATGCGTGTCTCGACTTCATCGAACATACGTGCTACAACTCGTACAGACGTTCTATCGAACACGTGTTCGCCAGATCAGGAGCAAGGGGAGGTCACCATGAGCGCCATCGTCCTCGAGGCCGTTCGTCAGCCGCACACCGAGGAGCCCGCGCGGTCGCAGCCGACCGGTCGGCCCCGTCTCGTCCTCGTCCCCACCGGACCCGAGGCCGCCCGCGCAGCGCGGGCCGCGAGGCCGCCGATGCGCCTGACGCGTTTCGGTCGTCTCGTCGTGACCCTCCTCGTCGCCGGGGTCGTCTCCGTGCTCGGTGTCGGCCTTGCCGGCCAGCTCGCGTCGGCCACGGGTGAGCCCCGCACCGTCACGGTCCAGGCAGGGCAGACGCTCTCGGGCATCGCCGCCCGCGAGCTGCCAGAGCTGACCACGGCCGAGGGTGTCGTCGAGCTGCAGATCGCCAACGCGCTCAGCACCTCCTCGATCCATGCCGGCCAGCAGCTCGTCGTCCCGGGTCGCTGACCCAGCCTCTCCCGGGCCCGCCCAGGGCGTATGCCGTGTGACCGGCCGCCCGTCCAGGCCCTCCGATCCGCCGCGTTGGCTCCACCTTCAGCGGCTGGCGGTAGCGGCGCTTCGACCCCGCCGTTCCTGCCCCGGACGCCGCACCCCTGACCTGGGGTGCGGCGTCCTGCTGTTCCCGCAGTCGCCGTGACCGAACCCTGTGGATGACGGGCTCGAGTCCGAGGGTGCCGTGCCTAGCGTGGCTGTCCTCGGAAGGGAGCAGGGGATGCGCTACGACGTGGACACCGACGCGCTGCGCGACGACGCCGCCTCGGTCGGCGAGGTGCTGGCCCGGGTGCACCGGCTGAGGATCGCCGAGGAGCTGCGGCCGCTCGGAGGGGCGATCCCCGGTGGTCGAGTCGCCGGCGGCCTCGGCCAGGTCGCCGCGGCGTGGCAGGCGCGCCTGGCCGGCACCCGCTGGGAGCTGCGTGAGCTGGGCCGCTGCCTCGCCGCGGCGGCCGACGCCTACGACGCCGTCGAGCAGACGTCCCGGCAGGCCCTGCGACGGTCGTCCGGTGGCCTCCGATGAGGCCGGGTGCGGCAGGTGCCGGTGCCCCGCTGACGATGACCGTCGCAGACGTCCGGGGCTGCCGACCGCAGTCCTTGCTCGAGGTGGGCCGGCGCCTGGAGGAGCAGCGCCTTCGGGTCCTCGGCCTCGCAGAGCTCGTGCTGTGGCGTCGCTCCGCCGCGCCGCGGTGGTCGGGTGTCGCCTCCTCGGCGGCCGCCGACCGCTACGGCCTCGTCGTCGCCGGCCTCGGACGACTCGCGGGGAGCATCGCGGCGACCGGTCACGCGGTCGGGCACGCCGCGGCACGTCTGCACTCGGCGCGCGACCTCGTCGCTCGCGCCGACCGTCGGGCCGCCGACGAGGGCGCCTGGGTCGACGGCGAGGGACGGCTCTTCCTTCCCGTGCGCGCGTCGCTCGGAGACCTGGCGGGCGAGGCGCACCGGGCGCGGCTCGACGAGCTGTTGAGGGTCGAGGTGCACGCCTGTCTGGCGCAGGCCCGTCAGGCCGCGAGCCAGACCGACGACGAGCTGTGGAGGGCGCTGCTGACCGCTGCCCGTGGCGCGACCTCATCACTGGGGACCGCCGCGCAGCTGGTTCCGCAGCTGCCACCTCCGCCGGCGGGGTCCTCGACGAGTGCTGGAGTCGACGGTCGGGTGTTCGCCTCCGCCGCCTGGTGGCGGTCCCTGACCGACGAGGAGCGACGCCGCGTCATCCGTGAGCGTCCGGTCTGGGTCGGGCCCCGCGACGGAGTGCCGGCCGCCGCTCGCCACGAGGCCAACCTCGTCCTGCTGGGCCGAGCGGAGCAAGCGGCCTCGACCCGCCAACGGGAGGCGGAGCGGGTGGCGTCTGCGATCAACGCCGCCGAGCGCACCCGTGCGGCCGAGCACATGGAGGCCCTGCAGGCGGTGCGCGACGTGCTCGCGCGTCGCGACGGTGGACCCCGGCGCCTGCTCCTCGTCGACGCCACCGGGCCCGACGTCAGGGCGGTCGTCGCGATCGGCGACGTCGACCGGGCCGAGCACGTCGTCACGTTCGTCGGTGGGCTCTCGACCAGGGTCGGGGCCGATCTCCGGCGCTACGACGACACCTTCGTGCGGATGCGTTCGGAGGTCAAGGCGGTGGCGCGCGGTGAGGACGTCGCACTCGTGACGTGGATGGGCTACGACGCGCCGCAGGTCCACGAGATCGTCACGTCCGTGGACCGGAACGTCCTCAACGGCAGGCTCGCCCGCGACAGCGCCGGCTTGCTGGCTGACTTCGTGACCGGTGTCGAGGCCGCGCGTGACCGTCCGGCCCACCAGACGGTCTGGGCCCATTCCTACGGCGGCACTCTGGCCGGCCACGCCTCGCTGCGCACGAGTGCCATCGACGACGTCGCCGTCTTCGGTGCGCCCGGGCTGCCGTTCTCGGACGTGGCGCACACGGCTCTCAAGCCCGGCTCCCTCAACGTCCTCGGCGCGGTGGGGGACGACGTGTTCGGCTACGGCTGGATGGTGCACGGCACAGCCCCGGCGGACGTCGTGGGCGCGAGCCGGCTCTCGACCTTCGCGCTCAAGCAGACCGGGACCGGGTGCAACCACTGGCTCCACCCGCGATCCGACTTCGTCGACGTCCGTCGCACCTCGGCGGGTCACTCCGACTACCTCCAGCCCGGCACCGACAGTGCGCGCAACCTCGTCGCCGTGGCGGCCGGTCGTCCCGACCTGCGGCTCCTCCAGGGCCCCGACGAGAGGGCGTGCACGACGACCGGACCGAGCCTCGGGACCGATCCCCTGCGCTGGCCGAGGCTCGTCCCGTGATCTCGTTCGACGACGAGCAGACCGGGCATCTCGACGGGGCGGCCGTCTTCGACCGGCGCGACCGCCTCGTCGCGTCGGCGTGCCTGTGGCTCGTCGTGCTCCAGGCGCTGCCCTACGTCGCCGTCGGATGGATCACCGACGGCGGGACCGCCGCGGGCGACGGCGCCCTGTATGTGCTCGCACCCACCTCTCTGCTGGGCGTCGTGGGCTTCGGGGTCGTCCTCGCGGTCGCCCTCTCGCGGAGGGGGATGCAGCCCGTCGTCAGCACGGGGTCGGCTGTCGACGGGCCGGTGGTCGGTCGGCTGCCCACACGGCCGACGCCACACACGGGAACGACCGGGTCCGTCCTGCCCCGACTGCGGTGGGCTGCCCTCACGGCACTCGCCGAGGCGGCGAGCGTCGCTGGAGCAGCCCTGCTCGAGGGCGCCGCGACCTCGGGTGCCTCCGCCGCCGGCAAGGCTCTCGACGTGGGATCCGTCCTCTGGGCCTACGTCGGCACGGTCGGCCAGGTGCTCCTCATGGACGTCAGGGCACCGACGGCCTTCCTCGTGGCGTTCGTCGTGCTCGCCCGCGCTCGACGTCCGCTCAGTCCGCGCCGGACCCGTCGTGCCCTTCGTGCTCGTCCCTGCGGGGGAGCTGGGCGGGCAGCTCGAACCACACGTCCGTGCCCGGACCGTCCACCGAGCTGATCCCGATCGTCCCTCGGTGCGCCTCGATGATCCGCTTGACCGTCGCCAGGCCGATCCCGCTGCCGTCGACCGAGGTCTCCAGCCGACTGAAGAGGCCGAAGACCCGGTCGCGGTCCGCCGCGGAGATGCCGATCCCGTTGTCGCGCACCGAGATGCGCCACGAGTCGCCGACCTGCACCGCCGAGATCTCGACCACGGGCGCGACGCCGGGACGGGCGTACTTCACCGCGTTGGAGACGAGGTTGAGCAGCACCGAGTAGAGCTGCTGCCCGTCTGCGGGCAGGGTCGGCAGCGCCCCGATCGTGAGGGCCGCCGACCGGGCGGTCAGCGTCGGGTCGAGGTCCTCGAGCACCGAGGAGAGCACGGCGTCGAGGTCGGTGTCGCTGCGGTGCAGCTCGGCCCCGACGCGGGCATGGGCGAGGATCTGCTCGATCATCCCGGCCATCCGCGTGGCGGAGCGAAAGGCCGTGGCGACGAGGCGTTCGGACCACTCGTCCGCGGCGACCGCAGGCTGCTGGCCGAGCATCTCGGTGCTCGCCATGATGGCCGTGAGGGGCGTGCGCAGGTCGTGGCTCACCTGTCCCGCGAAGACCGACAGGGCCTCGTTGGACCGGTGGAGCTCGTCCCTCGTCTCGGTGAGGGCCGCGAGCGAGTCCTCCAGCTCACGGGTGCGCAGACGGAGCTCGAGGACGTCGACGACGCGCTCGGCGATGGCGACGAGAGCCTCCTCCTGTGCCTCGTCGAGCGCGCGTGGCTGGGAGTCGAAGACGCAGAGGCGACCGATGATCACGCCGTCCGGGGTGGTCAGTGGCGCCGACGCGTAGAAGCGGACGGTTCCGAGGACGCCCGTCACGAAAGGGTTGTCGCAGAATCGGGCGTCGAGGCTGGCGTCGGGTACGACGACGCGGTCGGTGTGCTCGAGCACGGCGGCGCACATCGAGTCCTCACGGGCGCAGATGGAGGCGTCGAACCCGGTGGCGGCGATCTGGTGCTGGTGCGAGGCCGTGATGAGGTTGATCGCCGCGCGGGGGACGGCGCACACCCGCGCCGCGATGTCGACGAGGGCCTGCAGCTCGCGCTGGGGAGCGTTGCCGAGGACGTCGTAGCCCGCCAGCGCGTCCTCGCGTCGTCGGGCCGGGTCGAGGACGTCTGCTGACGAGGTCCGGTTTGTCACGATAGGAAGACTCTGTCATGACGGCAGGCGGGGCAAGCACCCGGGCTCGCTGAACCAAGTCATCGACGCAGCCGAAGTCATACAAGAGCTCTTGTGCAACAGTCGGCGCGCACCCGAGGCTGGTTGCATGCCACGACGCACCGCCTCCGAGCGCCACGCCGCCACGAGCCCCGTCTCCGTCGACGCCCTCGGCAGCGAGACCGGCAACGCCCTCCTCGACGTCCTCACCGCCTTCCACCATCCGACCCGCCGCTGGCTGTGCGAGCTGCTGGCCGTCGAGGGCCCCGCGACCGTCGGGTCGCTGGCGCGGCGCACGGGCCTGGCCGTCGGATCGGTGAGCCACCACCTCGGCACGCTGCACCGTTACGGCTTCGTCGAGCCGGCGCCCGAGCTGGCCCGGGACACCCGGGAGAGCTGGTGGCGCACTCGTCCCCGACAGCTCTCGTGGGATGCCACCGAATACGACGAGGGGACCCTCGCGCGGCGGATCGCCTCGACGGCCGAGGCCGAGAACTTCCGCCACCACGTGCGCGCGGTCCAGCGGTGGCTGGCCGAAGGCGAGTCGGCGCCGGCCGAGGTGCGGCGCGCGTCGGTGGCGACCGACACCCTCGCGGCCGCGACGGTCGCCCAGATGGGCGAGCTGAGCCGTCGGCTCACCGCGCTCGTCGTCGAGTGGAGCGAGGAGTGCCGCGCCGACGTGGAGGTCCACCCCGACGTCGAGCGACTGCCGGTCCGGGTCTCGGCGCGCGTCTTCCCGAGCCCACCGGTGCAGCCGTGAGCGCCGGCACCGGGCCGGCGAGGGTCGCGGCGTCCCCTCCCGCCACCGAGCCGTCGCTCATCGGCGACGCACCTCCGCCTGTCACCCGGGACCGGATGGTGCAGGCCTGGGTGGGCTCGATGGCCCTGTCGTGGTTCGGCGACGCCGTGTGGACCGTGGCGCTGGCCTGGACCGCCGTGCACACCCTGTCGCCGACCATGGCCGGCGTGGTTCTCGGGGCGGAGACCCTGCCGCAGGCCGTCTTCGTGCTCCTCGGCGGGGTCATCGCCGACCGGTGGGACACCCGGCGCGTCCTCGTGACCGGACGGCTCGTCCAGGCGGTGGTCCTGCTCGGCGGCGCCGTGGCATGGGCCGCCGGGGTCAGGGGTGCGCCGCTGCTCGTCACCCTGGGCGTCCTGCTCGGTACCGCCACCGGGCTCACGCTGCCGGCCGGGGCCACCCTCGCCCGCCAGCTCGTGCGCCCTGCGGACCTCGCGACGGTGAGCGGCTGGAACCAGATCGGAGGTCGCGTCGCGCGCCTGCTCGGCGCTCCCGCCGGAGGCGTCGCGGTCGCCACGGCCGGGCCTGCCGGGGCCATGCTCGCGAATGCCGTCACCTTCGTCGCGGTCGCCGCCGTCCTCGCGGGCGTGGTGCGCCCGCGCTACCGGATGCCGCGGGTGCCCAACGCGTCGTGGACGGCCAGCCTGAGGGACGGGGCGGCATATCTGCGCGGGGACGAGTCGGCCCGACTGCTCGTCCTCGGGCTGGCGGCCCTCAACGTCTTCGTCTCGCCGGTCATCGCCCTCGGGATCGCCCTGCGGGTCAGCAGCTCCGGCTGGGGGCCCGGGTGGCTCGGCGCCGCCGAGGCGGCGTTCGCCGTGGGAGCGATCTGCGGCAGCGTCGTCGGCATCCGGTGGCGGGTGGGTCGCCCGGCTCGCGCCGGCTTCGCCGTCCTCGTCGGACAGGGTGTCTGCATCGCGGGCACCGGCGTCGGCTCGCGCGCCTTCCTGGCGGCGTCGATGCTCCTCATCGGCGTCGCGGCTGGTGCGGCGTCGGTGTGGCTCTCGGGGACGTACCAGCGCACCATCGCGCCGAGCCACCTCGGGCGCGTCTCGTCGGTCTCGAGCCTCGGCGACATGGCGCTGGTGCCGCTCGCGATCCCGGCCTTCGGTGCGCTCGCCGCAGGCACCTCGGTCCTCACGGCCGCTGTCGTCTACGGCACGGCGATGTCGGTGCTCTGCCTGTGGTTCGCCACCCGGCCGGGCATCGCGCGGCTGCGCTGAACGACGTGGGTACCGCCTCCGGGAACGTCCGTCCTCGTCTTCGTCGAATGCCTACCCGCACGCTCCGAGGAGGGCTACCGTCGAAGGGCCGGCCCGCGAGGGGCCACGACGTGGGAGGCACGTGATGAGCCTGAAGGACTCGCTCTGCGCCGTCGAGCTCTTCTGCGAGCTCCCCGACGACCTCGTCGAGGAGGTGATCGCCCGTGGCTCCACCATCAAGGTCGGTCCCGGGGTGCCGATGGTCAAGCAGGGCGACCGCGACGCCGGCATGGTGATGCTGCTCGACGGCTCGGCCGACGTCGACGTCGACGGTCGCGCCGTGGGTTCGCTCTCGACGGGCGACTACTTCGGAGAGATGTCCCTCATCGACGGGTCGGGGCGGACGGCCACCGTCACGAGCGGGCCCCAGGGACTCACGGCCTTCCGGCTCTCGCCGGCCGCGTTCACCGACCTCATCGACCAGCACCCGCACACCGCCGTGCTGCTCCTCAAAGGCCTCGTGTCGCGTGTGCGCCAGCTCGAGGCGCAGGTCGGCGAGGCCCCGGCCCGCTGACCGGGCGCGCCACCCGGTGCCGGGCACCGGGGCCTGGTCTGAGCGTGGGGCGCTCGGAGGGGTGGGATCGTCGCGGCCGCGGCGGACGGCATACGCTCACGGACCCGTAGATGGGGGAGGGGACGGCGCCGACCACCCCTACATGTTGGGGGTGGGCGTCCCGCGACACGCCGGGACGCCTGGGGCTGGAGTGACGTTTGTGCAGGTCAGGGGCGCGACGCGCCGGACCACGATCACGTGCTTGCGATCGGGGTCACACCATGCCTACAGTTACCCCTACATCTAGTAGTTACACAGATGTAAGACGTCCACATGTAGTCCCCAGGCAAACGGGGGTTACGCACAGGTCATCCCCACGTCATCCCCAGATCCATCCCCAGCCCCGACCGGTCCCACGAACACCGGGCGGGGGTCAGGACGGGCTCGGGACGGCATACGGGACGGCCTGGAACCGTTGAACGACTGGGTCTCGGGGAAGGGAAGGTGACCAGACGTGCACTGTCCGTTCTGTCGCCACACCGACTCGCGGGTCATCGACTCGCGCACCACCGACGACGGCGCCTGCATCAGGCGTCGGCGCCAGTGCCCCGAGTGCAACCGCCGCTTCACGACGCTCGAGACCTCGAGCCTCAACGTGATCAAGCGGTCGGGAGCCTCCGAGCCGTTCAGCCGGGCCAAGGTCCTCTCAGGCGTGCGCAAGTCATGCCAGGGGCGGCCCGTCAGCGAGGACGACCTGGCCCTTCTCGCCCAGAAGGTCGAGGAGGCCATCCGGTCGCAGGGAAACGCCGAGATCGAGGCGCACGAGGTCGGCATGGCCGTCCTCGAACCGCTCCGCGAGCTCGACGAGGTCGCGTACCTCAGGTTCGCCAGCGTCTACCAGGCGTGGGAGAGCCTCGAGGACTTCGAAGGAGCCATCGCGCTCCTTCGAGCCGAGCACGAAGCGCTGGGGGAGGAGCCCACGGCTCCGTCCCGGCTCGACGTCCAGCGGTAACCACCCTCCACAGCACGTCCGGGACACCCGCCCTGTCGGTGCCCCACGCAACACTTGAAACCAGCAGCAGATTCGGTCAGGGAGGCCGCACGACATGACGGAGATCGGTAACCGCAGCTCACGCTCGAAGGCAGGCGCCAAGGGCGTCAAGATCGAGCGCATCTACACCACGCCCGGTGTGCACCCGTACGACGAGGTCACGTGGGAGAAGCGCGACGTCGTCCAGCAGAACTGGAAGACGGGCGAGACGATCTTCGAGCAGCGCGGGGTCGAGTTCCCCGACTTCTGGTCGGTCAACGCCAGCACCATCGTCACCACCAAGTACTTCCGCGGCGCCGTCGGCACGGCCGCCCGCGAGGTCTCGCTCAAGCAGCTCATCGACCGCGTCGTGCTGACCTACGTCGCCGCCGGCAAGAGCAACGGCTACTTCGCCTCGCCCGACGACGCCGAGATCTTCGAGCACGAGCTGACCCACGCGCTGCTGCACCAGGTCTTCTCGTTCAACTCGCCCGTGTGGTTCAACGTCGGCACCAAGAGCCCGCAGCAGGTCTCCGCCTGCTTCATCCTCGCCGTCGACGACTCGATGGACTCGATCCTCAACTGGTACAAGGAGGAGGGGAAGATCTTCCAGGGCGGCTCCGGCGCCGGCCTCAACCTCTCGCGCATCCGTTCCTCGAAGGAGCTGCTCTCCTCCGGTGGCACGGCCTCCGGTCCGGTCTCCTTCATGCGCGGCGCCGACGCGTCCGCCGGCACCATCAAGTCGGGCGGCGCCACGCGTCGTGCGGCCAAGATGGTCGTCCTCGACGTCGACCACCCCGACATCGAGGAGTTCGTCGAGACCAAGGCGCGCGAGGAG
The DNA here is from genome assembly GCF_000383675.1 of Terracoccus sp. 273MFTsu3.1. Lineage (GTDB taxonomy): Bacteria > Actinomycetota > Actinomycetes > Actinomycetales > Dermatophilaceae > Terrabacter. The sequence goes on from NZ_KB911824.1 coordinate 236,413, forward strand.
GACAAGATCCGCGCCCTGCGCGACGCCGGCTTCGACATGGACCTCGGCGGCAAGGACATCGTCTCCGTCCAGTACCAGAACGCCAACAACTCGGTCCGCGTCAACGACGAGTTCATGAAGGCCGTCGAGGACGGCACGGAGTTCGGTCTGCGCTCGCGCAGCGACGGCTCCGTCATCGACACCGTTGACGCCCGTGAGCTCTTCGGCAAGATCGCCAAGGCCGCGTGGGAGTGCGCCGACCCGGGCATCCAGTACGACGACACGATCAACGCGTGGCACACCAACCCCGAGACCGGCCGCATCACCGCGTCCAACCCCTGCTCGGAGTACATGTCGCTCGACAACAGCTCGTGCAACCTCGCCTCGCTCAACCTGCTGAAGTTCCTGCGCGACGACGACACGTTCGACGCCGTCACCTTCCAGAAGGTCGTCGAGCTCGTCATCACGGCGATGGACATCTCGATCTGCTTCGCGGACTTCCCGACCGAGCCGATCGGCGAGACGACGCGCAACTACCGCCAGCTCGGCATCGGCTACGCCAACCTCGGTGCGCTCCTCATGGCGACCGGCCACGGCTACGACTCCGAGGGTGGCCGCGCGCTCGCCGCGTCGATCACCTCGCTGCTCACGGGTGCCGCCTACAAGCGTTCCGCCGAGATGGCCTCGGTCGTCGGCGCCTACGCCGGCTACGCCCGCAACGCCGATGCCCACAAGCGGGTCATGCGCAAGCACCAGGCCGCCAACGACAACATCAAGACGCTCGACGCGATGGACTCCGACATCCACAAGCTCGCGACGAAGGCGTGGGACGACGTCGTCAAGCTCGGTGAGAAGCACGGCTACCGCAACGCCCAGGCGTCGGTGCTGGCCCCGACGGGCACCATCGGCTTCATGATGGACTGCGACACGACCGGCATCGAGCCGGACTTCTCGCTCGTGAAGTTCAAGAAGCTCGTCGGTGGCGGCTCGATGCAGATCGTCAACCTGACGATCCCGCGGGCGCTGCGCAAGATGGGCTACACCGGCGAGACCGTCGAGGCGATCGTCGAGTACATCGCCGACAAGGGTCACGTCATCGACGCCCCCGGCCTCAAGCCCGAGCACTACGAGGTCTTCGACACCGCCATGGGTGCGCGCTCGATCTCGGCCATGGGCCACGTGCGCATGATGGCCGCGACGCAGCCGTTCCTCTCCGGTGCCATCTCCAAGACGGTCAACCTGCCCGAGACGGCCACGGTCGAGGAGATCCAGGACGTCTATATGCAGGGCTGGAAGCTCGGCATCAAGGCGCTCGCGATCTACCGCGACAACTGCAAGGTCGGTCAGCCGCTGTCCGACGGTGGCTCGACGGCCAAGGACAACAAGGCCGCCGCCGACGCCGCTGCTGCCGAGGTCAAGGTCGAGAAGGTCATCGAGTACCGCCCGGTCCGTCGCCGTCTGCCGAAGCGCCGCACCTCGCAGACGACGTCGTTCGCCGTCGGTGGGGCCGAGGGCTACCTCACGGCCGGCACCTACGATGACCAGCAGCTCGGCGAGATCTTCCTCAAGTTCGGCAAGCAGGGCTCGACCCTGGCCGGCGTGATGGACGCCTTCTCGATCGCCGTGTCCATCGGCCTGCAGTACGGCGTGCCGCTCGAGACGTTCGTGGAGAAGTTCACGAACCTCCGCTTCGAGCCGGCCGGTCTGACGGACGACCCGGACGTGCGCATGGCGCAGTCGATCATGGACTACGTCTTCCGCCGTCTGGCGCTGGACTACCTCGACTTCGACACCCGCTCCTTCATGGGCATCCACACGGCGTCCGAGCGGGCCCGCCAGGTCGAGACCGGCTCCTACGAGGCCATCGAGTCGGACGAGTCGGACGAGGATCTCGAGGACGAGCTCGAGTCGCTCCAGCAGTCGGCACCGGTCTCCAAGAAGGCCGAGCACAAGGCCGAGGAGGCCCAGGCTGACTCTCCGGTCGCAGCCGCCGAGGTGAAGTCGGGTGCAGGTGCTGCCTCCGCCCGTGAGATCTCCAGCGACGTGCACAGCTCCGCCGAGCTGCTCGAGAAGTTCGGCGGCATCACCGCCGACGCGCCGATCTGCATGACGTGCGGCACGAAGATGCGCCCCGCCGGCTCCTGCTACGTCTGCGAGGGTTGCGGAAGCACCAGCGGCTGCAGCTGACAGTCGTCACCACGAAGGGCCCGGACGGTTAGCCGTCCGGGCCCTTCGTCGACCGCGTGGTCGCCCGCCAGCGCGACCCATCCTTCAGGCCGGCACTGCCTTGTCAGGGCGAGTGCGGTTCCACGAGACCCGTCTCATAGGCCATCACGACGAGCTGGGTGCGGTCTCGGGCTCCGAGCTTCATGAGGAGCCGGCTCACGTGGGTCTTGGCGGTCGCCGGGGTCACGAAGAGCTCGGTGCCGATCTCGTGGTTGGACAGGCCTCGGGCGACGAGCACGAGAACCTCCCGCTCGCGCTCGGTCAGCGCGTCCAGGGACGCGGGTGGGTCGGGTCGTCCGCCCACGTCGGCCGGCCCCCGCCGCACGAACTCCTCGATGAGCAGGCGTGTCACCGTCGGCGCCAGCAGCGACTCACCCCGCGCGATGACTCGGATCCCGTCGAGCAGCTGGGCCGGCGGCGTGTCCTTCAGCAGGAAGCCACTGGCCCCCGCACGCAGGGCCCCGAAGACGTACTCGTCGAGGTCGAAGGTCGTCAGGACGAGCACGCGTGTGGACAGGCCGAGGGCGGCGATGGTGCCTGTTGCCGCGAGTCCGTCCATCACCGGCATCCGGATGTCCATGAGCACGACGTCCGGCTCGAGCTCGCGCGCGAGCTCGACGGCCTCGGCGCCGTTCTCGCCCTCACCCACGACCTCGAGGTCGGGCGCGGAGTCCACGAGCACGCAGAACGCTCCTCGCACGAGGGCCTGGTCGTCCACCACGACCACCCGCACCGGCGCACTCACGGCGTCTGCACCGCATACGGCAGCGTGGCATGCACCCGGAACCCGCCTCCGGGCCGCGGTCCGGCCTCGAAGCTCCCGCCGTAGAGCTCGACCCGCTCCCGCATGCCCACCAGTCCCTGGCCGGCACCCGGCGCGAGGCCGACGTCCGAGACCGGGACGTCACCGTGGCGCGGACGCCTGGGCGATCCTTCGTCGAGCACCTCGAGCTCGACCTCCGACTCCGTACGGGCGATGTGGACGTGAGCGACGGGTCCGCCGTGCTTGAGGACGTTCGTCAGCGCCTCCTGCACGACGCGGTACGCCGCCAGGTCGAGGCCGGCGGGCAGGTGCGCGCCGTCGCCGGTCGAGCTCACGGTGACGCCGAGGCCGGTGCGGCGCGTCTCGGCCACGAGCCGTGGGATGTCGGCGAGGCCGGGCATGGGGTGCATCGCGGTCTCACCGTCCTGGCGCAGCACCCCGAGCATCCGGCGCATCTCGGTGAGCGCACCCCGGCTGGTCGACTCGATGACCCCCAGGGCGGCTCGAGCCGCCGTCGGGTCGGTCGCGATGACGTGGCTGCCGACACCGGCCTGGACCGCGATGACCGACATCGAATGAGCCACGACGTCGTGCAGCTCCCGGGCGATCCGAAGCCGCTCTGCCGTCACGGCCGCGCGGTCCCGGTCCTCCCGCTCGCGCTCGAGCAGGCGGGCCCGCTCCTCGATGGCCGCCCACCGAAGGCGTCGCTGGCGCAGGTTGTCGCCGGCCAGCCAGGCGACGGCCGTCGCGAGCAGCGTCGAGATGACGTCGCTCGGGGCGACCACCCCGGCGGGTTGGACGGCCAGAGCCAGACAGAACGCCCCGACGGTCGCGCCGAGGGCCAGGAGGGAGTCGCGCCGTCGACCGTGGAGCGCCAGTCCGAACAGCAGCGCGAAGGCGCTGACCCCGGGGTAGGGCGCGTAGTGCATGAGTGAGAAGGCCACGAGAGCGCAGAGCGTCACGGTGAGGGCGAGCCACGGGGCTCGGCGGTGCACGGCATACGGCGCCGTCAGCAGGACGCCCAGGACCCAGGCCCCCGCATCCACGGGCCGCTGCCCTGCCCGGACGGTCACGCCGAACGACAGGACGAGCAGGACGAAGAGGCCGAGCGCGACGAGAGCGTCGGCGACCTGGGGGTCGAGCCGCCGCGGGCGGCGCCGCCAACGCGTGTCCATACCTGCAGAGTAGGCAGCGCCGGCCCACGGGGGGTCGGCTTCGGGGCGTACGCCCCGGGAGGTATGCCGTGTCCCAGGCGCCCGATGACCCCACCCCCAGGCGCACGCGGCAGGTCGGCCGCACAGCCGACGACCCAGGACCCCGCGGAGCCGGATCGTTGGTGTCAGCCAAACCGGCCCGACACAGGAGCTCCGCACCATGCCAACACTCTCGTTCCACCAGCTCACGAAGCACTACGGTCCCGTCACCGTCCTCGACGGCTTCACGGCCACGGCCCTTCCCGGCCGCGTCACCGCCTTCCTCGGGGTCAACGGGGCAGGAAAGACGACGAGCATGCGGATCATGCTCGGTCTCGCCGACCCGACCAGCGGGGAGGCGACGATCGACGGCGTCCGCTACGCCGACCTACCGCATCCGACCCGCGTGGTCGGAGCGGTCCTCGACCAGGGATTCCACCCGAATCGCTCTGCTCGCAACCACATTCGCCTGACTGCGAGGCAGGCGGGGGTCTCCGCCGACATGGCGGACGACCTCCTCCACCGCTTCGGTCTCGGGGCCGCGGCCGGGCGCCGCGTCGGCGGCTTCTCGCTCGGGATGCGTCAGCGGCTCGCGCTGGCCTCGGCTCTCGTCGGCGACCCGTCAGTGCTCGTGCTCGACGAGCCGCTCAACGGCCTCGACCCGGACGGCATCCGCGAGATGCGCCGCTTCCTGAGGTCCTTCGCGGACGCCGGCGGCACCGTCTTCCTGTCGAGCCACCTGCTCAGCGAGGTCGCGGCGGTCGCGGACGACCTCGTCGTCATCCACCGCGGCACGCTCGCCGCCGCCGGCCCGGTCCACGACATCGTCACCGACGACACGGACCTCGAGTCGGTCTTCCACGACCTCATCCACTCCACCGACACCCAGGAAGTCTGGTCATGAGAACCCTTGTCTCCCTTGAGCTCTACAAGCTTCGCACCACCCCCGCGGCGTGGGTGAGCCTCGGCATCACCCTCGTGCTCGGAATGGCCTCCGTGGCCGCCAACGCACTCGTCCCCAGTCCCGGCGGACCGGCCTTCGGGTCGACGGACCACGTCAACCACACGCTCTCCGTGTCGGCGCTCACCTCGATGGTGATGCTGGCCATGGGGGTCCTCGTGGTCGCCGGCGAGTACCGACACCGCACGATCATGCAGACCTTCCTCGGTGAGCCCCGTCGCGCCCGGGTGCTCGCGGCCAAGGCCGTCACCGTCCTCGGGCTCGGCGCGCTCCTCGGCGCCGGCACCTTCGGCATCGCCTACGCGGAGGCCGTGGTCATCTACGGCGCGCGCGGGGTGCACTCGCTGCCGGTCGACGTGGCCCAGCTCTGGATCGGCGCCGCGGTGGCCTCCGCCCTCTACGGCCTCGTCGGCGTCGCCCTCGGGGCACTGACCCGCAACACGGTCGCGGCCATCGTCGGAGCGATCACCTGGGTCATGATCATCGAGGTCGGCATCCTCGCCAGTGCCCTCCCCGAGGTCGCCCAGTGGCTCCCGGCAGGGGCTGCCATCGCCCTCACCAGCGTCGGCACGGCAGCGCACGGGATGCTGGCCCCGACGACTGCCGCCCTCGTGCTCACCGGTTGGGCGTTGCTCATCTCAGGGATCGCGGCCCGTTTCAGCCTCACCCGCGAAGCGCACTGAGCCACCAGAGGTCGCTCGCGCCTCGGGTCCACACCGGACCCGAGGCGCGGTCGCCTACCGGGAGGCGGTGCCGCGCCCGAGCCTCAGGGCCGGTCGAGCAGCTGGAGCAGCGACTCGGCCTCCTCGTCGCAGGCTGCGCACCCTCGAAGGTGGGCGGCCATCGCCTCGTCACGGTAGGTGGGGTCGTGCACCAGCGCCTCGGCATACGTGTCCATCCGTTCGAAGCACTCGTCACACGAGAGCCAAGGGGTCGTGTCCTGCAGCAGCGCGCTGACGTTGCGTGGTGTCAGGGCGGCCGGGTCGGGGCGAGGTGTGGTGCTCATGGAGTGCCTGCCGTGGGGGTGGGGGAGATGCGTGAGGTGTCGTGGGAAGGGACCGGATCCGGTGGTGTCGCAGGGTGGACGGCCAGGTAGCCGTTCGCGGTGAGCTCCGCCCGCAGGCGGACCCGGAGGTCGTGCAGCGTCTTGTAGAGGGCTCCTCGGTTGGTGCCCAGACGGTCGGCGAGAACGTCGATCGGGACGCCGTCGACGAGGAGGGCGATCGCGATGCGGCGCTGGTAGGGCGTGAGAACGCCACGCATCGCGGCGGCCACGGCCGCCGCGAGGTCGTTTCCCTCCGCATACAGGTCGGGGTCCTCGTGTCGCGGCGAGCTCGGCACGTCGAGGTCTCGCAGCTCCACCTCACGGTGCTGCCACTGCAGCCGGCGGACCTCGGTCGCCGCCTGGAGGATGGCGAACTTGAAGGCCCACGTCGTGAAGCGGCTCCGGCCCTCGAAGGTGTGCAGCTTGGCCAGCAATGCGGTCATGGCCTCGTCGGCCGCCTGGTTGACGATGACCTCGACCGCCGACGGGGAGGGATCGGGGAGCGCCTGACGCATGCGCCACACCTGGTGCGCGGCTGCCCGGAGCATGAGCGCGTGCAGCTCTCGCAGGGCCGCGGCCTGTTCGGGGCCTCCTCCGGTCAGGGCCGCCACCCAGTCCACCGGGCCCCGGGCATCCGACGGTGGTGCCGACACCGAGGTGGTCGAGCGTTGCCCGTCCCTGCTCACGGCGGTCATCAGCCCACCTGCGACGCGTCGAGGCCGTCGAGGCCGTCGAGGCCGTCGAGGCCGTCGAGCGGAGACAGGATGCGGGCCGCGAGCTCCGGTGGGCAGCCGGCGTCCACGAGCTCGAGCAGGGCGTGGAGGTCGACCCGCTGTCGGGCCAGGTCACGAGCGAGCGGTGCCGGGAAGCCCGCCTCGCGCAGCCGGCACCTGCGCCACTCGACGACGTCGAGCGGCGGTCCCGCGGATCGGCAGGGGGCCGCGGTGGCCGGGATGTGGGTGTGTTGCGTGGTCATGCCCTGTTGGCGGTGCGCAGCGTCCATGGTCTTACCGGTCGGAGACGGCGCGGTAAGACCGGTGACGCGTGGACGCACTAACACCCCGTCAGCGTCCCACCCGGCCGGCTCGATGTCGCGGAGCAGCCCGGAGGACACCGAGCCACCAGTCCAGGAGGACCCACATGGTCACCATCGGCAGTCCCAGTACCACCCGCCGCGTCGAGCGCCCCGCACGTCCTGACAGGGGTGACCCCACCTACCAGGCCTACGCCGTGCTGCGGGCCGCCTTCGTCGTCGCCCCGGTCGTCTTCGGTCTCGACAAGTTCACCAACCTCCTCGTGCAGTGGGACCAGTACCTGGCACCCGTGCTGTCCCGGCCGTTGCCGGTCACACCGCACCAGGCGATGTATGCCGTCGGCGTCGTCGAGGTGGTGGCCGGCCTGGTCGTCGCCCTCCACCCGCGTCTCGGGGCGCTCGTCGTGGCCGCGTGGCTCGGCGGCATCATCGTCAACCTGCTGCTCCTCCCCGGCTTCTACGACGTGGCCCTGCGCGACCTCGGCCTGCTGTCGGCGGCGGTCGCCCTGCAGCGGCTCGCCACGCGGTTCGACACACGCCCCGTGCTGTGGCCGGTCCGGCGGGGCTGACCATGAGCACGGCGTTCGTGCTGACCGGAGGCGGGAGCCTCGGCGCAGTGCAGGTCGGGATGCTCCTGGCGCTGCGCGACTGCCGGATCAAGCCCGACCTGCTCGTCGGCACGTCCGTCGGCGCGGTCAACGCGGCCTACCTCGCCGGACCGGGGAGCCCTCGGGTCAGACTCGACGCCCTCGTGCGCCTCTGGCAGGGGATGCGTCGCCAGGACATCTTCGCCCCGGACCCGCTTCGGTGGCTCGGCGCCGCACGCGGGACCCAACCATCGTTGTTCGCCGGCACCGGACTCGAGCGCCTCCTGCGGAGCAACCTCGGTTACGACGGCCTCGACGAGGCACGGGTCCCGGTCGAGGTCACCGCCACGGATCTCGTCACCGGTCAGGGCATCGTGATGGGCACGGGTCCAGCCGTCAGTGCCGTCCGGGCCAGCGCTGCCGTCCCGGGGCTGCTCCCGCCCGTGGTGCGTCAGGGCCGGACCCTCGTGGACGGCGCCATCGGCGAGCTGGACGTGCTGGGCCACACGGCGGCCCACGGCGTCACGGACATCTACCTGCTGCCCGCCGGGTACCCCTGCGCGGGTGCCGGTCCGACGACGGCGCTCGGCTCGGTCCTGACTGCGCTGAGCCTGCTGCTGCACCGCCAGTTCATGGCGCAGGTCCGCGGCTACGACGGAGGTGCACGGCTGCACGTCCTGCCCCCGCTGTGCCCGCTGTCGGTGTTACCCGCCGACTTCAGCCACACGACCGCTCTCGTGGCGCGGGCGCACGAGAGCGCCCGCCGATGGTTGCGTTCCGCCTCGTCCCGGCCCCGGGACGACTCGGGCGTCCTGGCCCTCCACCACCATGACGGGCCCGACGCCCGGGAAGGAATGAGCGCATGAGCCCGACACCGGAACAGGCCGGACCTCGTGATCGCGCCCGGAGGCCCTGGGCGGGAACCGGGGCCGTCCCCGAGCCCGACCTGGCGCGTGCGGCCGCCGGAGCCCGAACCCTCCTGGAGGCACTGGGAATCGACCTCGACAACGAGTCGCTTGCGCGCACACCCGAGCGCATGGCTGCATCGCTCGCCGAGCTGATGAGCCCGCGCCCGTTCCAGATGACGACGTTCCCCAACGACGGCGGCTACGACGAGCTGATCGTCGCGAGGGGCATCCCGGTGCGGTCCCTCTGCGAGCACCACATGCTCCCGTTCGTCGGGACCGCGCACATCGGCTACCTCCCCGGCGGGCGCATCCTCGGACTGTCCAAGCTGGCCCGTGTGCTCGAGCACTTCTCGTCGCGTCCCCAGGTGCAGGAGCGACTGACGGTCCAGGTCGCCGACTGGCTCTGCGCCCAGCTCAGCCCGGTCGGGGTCGGCGTGGTCGTCGAGGCCGAGCACCTCTGCATGACCCTGCGCGGCGTGCAGGCCCCTGGCACGACGACCATCACCTCGAGCCTGCTCGGCGCCCTCCGGGACGACTCACGCTCGCGGGCGGAGTTCCTCGCCCTGACGCAGGCATCCCGCTGAGTCGCCGCGGAGGCCGACGTGGTGAGTCGCCGTGGTGGCCGACGTGTCGGAAGCGTGACCCGGTCCGGGCATCCGGCCATTCCCTCGACGTGCGGAGCCCGTTGGCAGGACAATCGAAGGCATGTCCCGTCTCTGGACGGTGACGAGTCGCCTACCGCTGACGAGCCTTCTCGTCGTCGCCACCCTCGCGCTGTCGGTGTGGACCAGGTCCCTCTGGGACCCGCTCCTCGACCGGCCGCTGAACGACTCCGTGAGCTACGGTCTGCCCGCGTTCGAGCAGGGCCACTGGTCCACCGTGCTGACCGGTGCCTTCTTCGCGGCGCGCCCGTACCAGTACGTCCCGATCCTGCTGGGGCTCATCGTGTTCGGGGGCTTTGCGGAGTGGCGCCTTGGTTCACTCCGCTACGCGGTGGCGCTCTTCTCCTGCCACGTCGTGGCCGTCCTGGGTGCCGCGGGTCTGCTCTGGCTGACCCGTGACCACGGCTACGCGTGGACCACGCACCTCGCCGCCGTGCGCGACGCAGGGCCCTCCGCCGGGTTCCTCGGCGCAGCGGCTGCAGCGTCGGTCACGCTCACACCCCCGTGGCGTGGCCGCATCCGGGCGTTGCTCGGCGCCTACGTCGTGCTCTTCGTCATCCACATGGGCGCGCTCGCGGACCTCGAGCACGTGCTCGGGGTGGGTTTCGGCCTCCTCCTCGGACCGACGCTCGTGGGCCGCGCCCCGTCGCTGACCGTGCGTCACCTGACCCGGCGAGACTTCCGCCTGCTCGCGTCCGGATTCTTCGTCATCGCCGCGGTCGAGGTGGCGCTGCGCCCCTTCACCACCGCGGACGGCCCGTTCGCGGTCACCATGAGCCCGGAAGCCCGAGCCGCGGAGCTCGCCGACACGGACCTGCTGCTCGGCATCGTCCAGATCGTCCTCTGGCTGTGGCTCGCCCGGTCGCTCTACAAGGGCCGGCGACTGGCCTGGCGTTGGGCCGTGGGTCTCCTGCTCGTCGTCATGGTCATCCAGGTCGTGAACCTCGGCTACATGGTCGTGGTGGGGGAGCAGGGACTCCTCGCCGCGGGCTGGGAGCTGTTCGGCAACGGGCTCGGACTGTCCGTGTGCCTCGTGGGGCGCCATGCGTTCCGCAACCCGTCGCCCCGCCGCGCCCGCCGCACCAGCGGCAGCATCGTGGCTCCCGCCGACGACGACCAGCGCTCGCGAGCCACGCAGCTGCTGCGGCAGCAGGGCACCGTCAACCGTCTTGCGTGGATGACGACCTGGCCGGAGAACCGCTGGTTCATTCCCCCCTCCGGGTCGGGATACGTCGCGTACCGCGTGCACGCCGGCGTTGCCGTCGGGCTCTGCGACCCCGTGGCCTCCGCCGAGGAGGACCGGTCCCAGCTGCTCGGCGCCTTCGCGAACGCCGTGCACGCCCAGGGGTTGGTGCCGTGCCTCTTCACCGTGACGGCCGAGGCCTCTCGACATGCTCGGGCGCAAGGCTGGCACTCCCTCCAGGTGGCGGAGGAGGCCTGGGTCGACCTGCCCACGCTGGACTTCGTCGGCAAGGCATGGCAGGACGTGCGCACCGCCCTCAACCAGGCGGCCAAGCTCGGCATCGGCTTCCGGCTGGGCCCCCTCAGGGACATGCCGCGCGGCATCCAGATGCAGGTCAAGGCGATCTCGTCCGAATGGGTCGAGGACAAGGGGCTGCCCGAGATGGGCTTCACCCTCGGTGGCGTGGATGAAGCCCTCGACCCACACGTCCGAGTCGGCCTGGCCATCGACGGTGACGCCACGGTCCACGGGGTCACGTCGTGGATGCCGTTCCACGCGAGCGGTGGTGGCGAGCCGGCCGGCTGGACGCTGGACGTCATGCGGCGCCTCCCCGGAGGCTTCCGCTACTCCATGGAGTTCCTCATCGCCTCGGCCTGTCTCGCCTTCAAGGAGGAAGGATGCGCCCTCGTCTCCCTCTCGGGTGCGCCGTTGGCCCGGACTCGGCCCGCTGCCGGTGACGAGTCCCTGGACCGGGGCACGCTCGACGTCTTCCTCGACCGGCTCGGTGAGTCCCTGGAGCCGTACTACGGCTTCAGGTCCCTGCACGCCTTCAAGTCGAAGTTCCAGCCGAGGCACGAACCGCTCTATCTCGTCTTCCCGGACGAGGCCGCGCTCCCGCGCATCGGGCTGGCCCTGAGCCGTGCGTACCTGCCCGACGCCGGGGTGCGAGACCTGGTCGCCCTGGCGCGTTCGGGTCGCCAGTGAGCCGACGGCCGCGGGCGCCCTGACCGGCCACGGCCCCGAGGTGACGGCAACGTCCTCCCCGGCACGCCGACGACATGCCCGACGAGGCGGTCGGGATCCGAGCGGGCCGACCGTCGCGGGTGGAGGATGAACGGGTCGGACACCGCTGCTCCGCGCGAGAGGACTGCCATGGCCATCCCGAGTCCTGGGTACTCGATCACCGTCCGGGTCGAGGTGCCGGCCGCCGCCAACGCGACCGCGGCCCTCACGACCGCCGTCTCGTCCACCGGCGGAGCCCTCACGGCGCTCGACGTCGCCGAGAGCCGCACCGACCGGCTCGTCGTCGACGTCACGTGCGACACGCGGGACGAGGCGCACGGTCACCTCATCACCGAGGCGATCGCCGCGATCCCGGGCGCGGTCGTCCGCAAGGTCAGCGACCAGACGTTCCTGCTCCATCTCGGCGGCAAGATCGAGGTGAACCCGAAGGTGCCCCTCAAGCACCGCGACGACCTGTCGCGCGCGTACACGCCGGGAGTCGCTCGCATCTGTCAGGCGATCGTCGACCACCCGGAGGACGCCCGCCGACTCACCGTCAAGCGCAACACCGTCGCCGTCGTCACCGACGGCTCGGCCGTCCTGGGACTGGGCAACATCGGCCCGCTCGCGGCCCTCCCGGTCATGGAGGGCAAGGCCGCGCTCTTCAAGCAGTTCGGGGGCGTGGACGCCTGGCCGGTCTGCCTCGACACCCAGGACCCCGACGCGATCGTCGAGATCGTGCGCGCAATCGCCCCGGTCTACGGCGGCATCAACCTCGAGGACATCTCTGCCCCAAGGTGTTTCGAGATCGAGTCACGCCTGCGTGAGCTCCTCGACATCCCCGTCTTCCACGATGACCAGCACGGCACCGCGATCGTCGTCCTCGCTGCGCTGAAGAACGCCCTGCGCGTCGTCAACAAGTCCATGGACGACGTGCACATCGTCGTCTCCGGCGTCGGCGCCGCGGGTCATGCGATCATCCGTCTCCTGCTCACCCAGGGCGCCCGCAACATCATCGCCTGCGGTCGCACGGGTGCGGTCCACAACGGCAACGAGGGCATGGAGCCCTTCCGGCAGTGGATCGCCGACCACACCAACACCGGTCACCGGAGCGGCACCCTCAAGGAGGTCCTCGTCGGTGCGGACGTCTTCATCGGCGTGTCGGCGCCGGACCTGCTGACGGGTGACGACATCGCCCTCATGGCTCCTGACGCGATCGTCTTCGCCCTCGCCAACCCCGTGCCCGAGGTCGACCCGATCGCCGCGAGCGAGCACGCCGCTGTCGTCGCGACGGGCCGCTCGGACCACCCGAACCAGATCAACAACGTCCTCGTCTTCCCGGGTTTCTTCCGCGGGCTGCTCGATGCCGGCGTCTCCGACATCACGGACGCCATGATGGTCGCCGCGGCGAGCGCGATCGCCGACTCGGTCGAGCCGGGCGAGATCAACCCGAGCTTCATCATCCCCAGCGTCTTCGACGCGAGCGTCGCGCCGGCGGTCGCCGCAGCGGTGTGCCGGGTGGCCGGCACCCGCTGAACGGACCGAGATTCAGGCGGCGCGTCGGCGCTGCGAGCCGGCGCGGACGACAGAGCCCTCGGAGACGACGTCGTCGCTGTCGACGCGGACGCCGTCCCAGACGCGAGCGTTGGCGCCGATCTTGGCGCGTGCGCCGACCCGGGCATCGCGCCCGATGACGGCGCCGGGCGCCACGTGTGCCGTGGTGCCGATGCTGGCTCCGGCGTGGACGATCGCACCGCGGTCGATCCAGGCGCCGGTCGCGATGCGGGCTCCTGCGCCGACGACCGCGCCGCGGTCGACGTAGGCGTTCTCGGCGACGTAGGCCGCGGGGTCGACGTGGGCGTGCGACTCGACGAAACCGCCACCGTTGTCGTGGCGGGCGTAGCGCAGCACGGTTCCGTTGTCCTCTTCGAACTCCTCGTACTTCCTTCGCCTCATGGTGCACCCCCTTCGGGTCGTGCGTGGACCGGGCGTCCACGCGGGCCTCACGGTGGTCAACGTTCAAGTGAACATGAAGATTCCGGTGAGGTGATGAGTGGTTTCTACCCGCCCAACGCACGGGCCAACCGTGCGGTTCCATCGGCTGGGACGACGCCGGGACGACGCCGGGACGACCCACGGGATGACGGGTCGGTGACCGCGTCGAGGCATGACGACGGGGCCGTATGCCGTCACCTCGGGGTGGCGGCATACGGCTGTCTCGTCGTGTGGTCGGCGGTGGTGCGGGTGGGGCGGTCAGACGCCTTCCTGCACCTCGTAGATGGCGTCGGCGACGAGCCCGTGCGCGTCGCGGTGCACGGTGTTGGCTGCCTCGGCGTCGGGGGCCTCCACGAGGCAGAAGATCTGGCCCCGGTGCTCGTCGACCCAGTAGCGCAGGTAGTTGACGCCGTGGGGGTCCTGCGTGGCGAGGTCGGCGCGGTGTGCCTGGGCGACCGCGTCCATCGTGACCCCGTCGCCCAGGGAGTGGACGTCCATGAAGAGCGGCATGCTCGTGGTCCTTTCGGGATGGGAGAGCTTGGATGTCTCCAGCGTCGCTCCCGCCGAACCGCAGGTCATGGGTGCCGACTACCCACTCATCTCGTTCGTCCCACCCATCTTGAGCAGCTCACGTCGGCTCTCGAGCCCGAGCTTGGTCAGGACCGACGAGACGTGGTGCTCTGCGGTGCGTCGGGAGATGACGAGACGCTCGGCGATCCCCGCGTCCGTGTAGCCCTTCGTCAACAGCTCCATCACCTCGGTCTCGCGCGGCGTCAGGCCAGCGGGGTGCTCGCGCGTCGTGGCTCTCGGGGCGCGAGGCGCGGTCCAGCCACGAGCGCGCAGCTCCGCGCGCGATCGCGCTGCCGCGGCACGGGCACCGACCCGCTCGAAGATCGCGACGGACTCCGTCAGTGGCTCGCGCTCGCCGCTGCGCGCCAGCGCCAGACCCTCGTCGAACGGGCACCCGAGCGACCTCCAGATGTCGGCGGCCTCACGCCACGCACCGGCCACCTCCGCGGCGAAGGGGGGAGCGAGTGGGCCGTCCAGCTCGGGGCGGGTGAACGACACGTCGGGCTCGACCAGCGCGTCGATGCCGTCGCCGACGAGCCACCGCGCCACGGCGCCGCGGTTCCACGGGCAGTCGGCCGAGACCGCGAGCGGCCAAGCCTCTGCCGCCACGCGTGCGGCTGCGCCGAGGTCGCCGGCGAGCCAGGCGGCTTCGCAGCGCACGGCGACCACCGGCGCCACCCGTTGCAGCTCACGCATCCCCGAGGCCAGGGACCACGCCCGCGCCATCAGCTCGTCGCCGCCCGGCTCGCCCGTGCGACCGCGGACGTGGGCGAGCGTGACGAGCGGCTCGACCTCGCCGACGCTCGCGATGTCGGGATGGCGGAGCAGGGACTCGGCCCGGTCGCGGGCCGCGGAGAGGTCACCACGGTCGAGGTGCAGGTGTGCCTCCCATCCCTCGAGATACAGGGTCCACGAGTCGAGATCTCGCTCGGAGCAGTACTCGATGCCCTCGAGGAAGTAGCGGCGCGCGTCCTCGTGCCGTCGCTGGAGCACGGCGCTCGACGCGAGGTTGCAGTAGGCGCGAGCCGCGTGCTCGTGGAGGTCGGCCGCGCGTGCCTGCTGGAGGCTGTCGTCGAGCATCGCCGCCCCGGACGCGAAGTCGCCGGCCGCGATCTCGATGGTGCCGAGGTTGTTGAGGGCGTGCACGCGCACCTCGGTCTGCTGCAACGGGTCGTCGAGGGAGTCGGCGAGGTCCAGCGTGCGGTGCGCCCACTCCCGGGTGCCGGCCAGGTCGGTGGCCAGCATGCGGAGCTGCGCGAGGTTGCTGTAGGCCAACGCCAGCTCGAAGGACGAGCTCCCCTCGAGCACGTCGACGGCGACAGCCGCCTGCGTCTCGGCCTCGGCCTTGCGCCCTGCGAACCAGCTGAGCCGTGACAGGCAGCGCCACGCGTCGCCGACCCGGGTGGCGTCGTCTGCGTCGTCCCAGATCCGGCGAGCGGCGTCGACCGCCTCGATGGCGCCGTCGATGCGGTCGGTGAGATAGAGCTCGTAGCCGAGGGCCCAGAGCAGGTCGGCCCTGCGTCGAGCGGGCACCTCGGTGTCCGGCAGGGAGTCCGCGTGCTGCAGGGCGCGGCGGTACTGGTCGACGGCCTCCCGGTGCGCGCCGAGACGGGCGGCGCGCGCTCCGGCCTCGGGTGCGTGGGCCAGCACAGCCCGGCTGTCCCCGGCTGCGTCGGCGTGGTGCGCCAGCCGCGCCGGGTCGGCGTCGCGACTCTCGAGCGCCGCGAGCAGTCGGCGGTGGATGTGCAGTCGTCGTCCGGCCGGAACCTCGTCGGCGACGGCGAGCCTGCCCAGCTCGTGACGGAAGGTGACCTCCCGGCCCGACATGACGACCAGTCCCCGGGCAAGGGGCTCGTCGAGCACGCCCAGGCCCTCGCTCAGGAGTCCTTCGAGCAGGTCGGTCTCGGCTCTCGACCCGGTCAGGGCAACCACCTCGAGGGCTCGCTGCGACGACTCGGGGAGACGGGCGACGCGGGCGAGCACCGCGTCGCGCACGGTCGGGGGCACACCGACCGCGTCACCGGAGAGCACCTCCGTGACGAAGAAGGCGTTCCCGCCCGTCACGTCGTGCAGTCGCTCCACGTCGATCCGCGTCGGCGACGGACGGTCCCGCGAACGTTCGGCCACGAGGGTCGCCACGGCGCGGGGGCTGAGCGGCGGCAGGTCGATCCGACGGGTCCCGCTGGCGGATGCCGTGTCCCCCAAGAGGATTCGCAGGGGACTGCCGGTACCCGCGTCCTCGGGGCGGTAGGTGACGAGCACGAGGGCTCGACACCCGTGGACGCGACGGGCCACGTGCCGCAGGAGGTCCAGAGTGGCCTCGTCGGCCCAGTGCGCGTCCTCGACGACGAGCAGGTAGGGCCGGTCGGGCGGTGCACCACGGAGGCTGTCGACGAGTCGGGTGAAGACGTCCTGCCGACTCGCATCCTCCGGCCACAGGTCGGCCGGGAGCGACGGCATCATGTCGTGCAGCGGGCCGAGCGGTGCCGGCGTGGCGGACCCGTCGCAGCTGCCGAGAGCGACGCGTGCGTCGGCGCCGAGCTCGGAGGCTGCGGCGGTGACGAAGGTGGTCTTGCCGATCCCCGCCTCGCCCGAGACGTAGACCAGCCGCCCGTGTCCGGCGCGGGCGTCGTCCAGGTACCCGGCGACTGCGCGTAGCTGCTCGACGCGCTCGAGAAGCGTCACCTGGCGATCGTACGTGCGTCCGCTCGACAGGGAGGGGGGTCCGGGCGACATCGGCGGCAGCATACGGTGGACGAATGAACTTCCGATACCTCGGCAACAGCGGACTCAAGATCTCCGAGATCACGTACGGCAACTGGCTGACCCACGGCTCGCAGGTCGAGAACGACGTCGCCACCCAGTGTGTGCGCGCCGCGCTCGACGCCGGCATCAGCACGTTCGACACGGCTGACGTCTACGCGAACACCAAGGCCGAGAGCGTCCTCGGCGACGCCCTCAAGGGCGAGCGGCGCGAGAGCCTCGAGATCTTCACGAAGGTCTACTGGCCCACCGGCCCGGGCGGCAAGAACGACACGGGCCTGTCCCGCAAGCACATCATGGAGTCGATCAACGGCTCGCTCGAGCGACTCCAGACCGACTACGTCGACCTCTACCAGGCGCACCGCTACGACACCGAGACGCCGCTCGAGGAGACCATGCAGGCCTTCGCCGACGTCGTCCGACAGGGCAAGGCGCTCTACATCGGCGTCAGCGAGTGGACCGCAGACCAGATCCGCGAGGGCGTCGCTCTCGCAAAGGAGCTCGGCTTCCAGCTCATCTCGAGCCAGCCGCAGTACTCCATGCTGTGGCGTGTCATCGAGGGCGAGGTCGTGCCGACGTGCGAGGAGCTCGGCGTCAGCCAGATCGTGTGGAGCCCCATCGCCCAGGGCGTGCTGACGGGGAAGTACCAGCCCGGCCAGCAGCCGCCCGAGGGCTCGCGTGCCGCTGACGAGAAGGGCGGTGCCGACATGATCAAGCGCTTCATGAACGACGACGTGCTGACGCGCGTGCAGAACCTCAAGCCGATCGCCGACGAGGCCGGTCTGACCATGGCCCAGCTCGCCGTCGCCTGGGTGCTCCAGAACCCGAACGTGGCGGCTGCCCTCGTCGGCGCCTCGCGTCCCGAGCAGGTCGCCGAGAACGTCAAGGCGGCCGGCGTGACGCTCGAGCCCGAGCTCATGACGAAGATCGACGACGTGCTCGGCGACATCGTCGAGAAGGACCCGGCCAAGACGAAGGAGACGGCGCCGCAGCAGCGCGTCGCCTGACGTCCGAGCCGGATGCCCGACAACGTATGCCGCCCAGCCGGTTTCGCGAGGCTGGGCGGCACACGGTGTGGCCGCGTGGTCAGGCGGTCCCTACGGCGTGAGCTTCGTCAGGCGCGTGGACCAGTTGCCGAGAGAGGTCCGCGTGCCGCCGCAGCTGCCGATCGGAGGAGTCAGGTACTGCGCCAGGGTGCAGGTCTGGGCGATGTACTCCGACGCGATCCAGATGGACCGGCCGTCGGTGACGGCCGCCCCGTAGTCGCCCCAACGGGTGCGGATCGGGGTGCCGACGAAGGCCTTGTAGCTGGTGAAGCCGTCCGCCGGGCCGACGCCCTCGCCCACGATGTGGATCGGGCCGACTGCTCCGCTCGACGAGATCGGTGCGTAGCCCGCGCTCGGGTAGTGGTCGCGTCCGACGACGGTGAAGGCGATGGCGCCCTGACCGGTGGTCAGCATCGTGAGGGCCGGGTAGGTCAGGTTGTTGCCCGCGAGGGCCAGGTAGCCCTGCTTCTTGATGTTGCCGCCGACCTTGCCCGCCCCGTTGATCTTCGGCTCCACCGAGAACCAGGCGATGCCGGCCCGCAGCTCGCCGTTGACCCGCACCGCGGTGTCGAGCGAGCCCCAGAGGACGCCGTTCGTGAACCACGTCTGCTGCATGCGGGTGTCGTTGGAGTCGAGGTGCGAGATGACCTCGTCGTGCGCCGGCTCGGGCGGGTCGAAGAAGAGCTGCCAGCACCCGGGACCGAACGGGGTCGCGATCGTCGTGTCGTTGATGCACTGGCCGAGCGGGAAGTCGCCGGCCTTCTGGTCGGCCTTCGGCGGGAAGACGTACGTCTCGCTGTTGACCAGCTTGTTCGTGACCGCCAGCGCCGGGGTGGCCGCGTCGAGCGATGCGGTGTTGGTCAGCGCCCACAGGCCGATGCGCCGCGCGGTCCCGGTGGGGTTGCCCGTCTCGGAGCCGTCACCGGCGGCCGAGCTGAGCAGGTACTCGCTGCCGTTGGCGGCGCTCTCGTACTGGCCCGCGGGTGAGGTCGCCGGCCACACGGTGAAGCCTGGCGTGCCGGCCAGGTCGAGGTTCGGCACCAGGGTCACGCGGACCGCTGCCGGGTGGGTGGCGAGCTGCGCCTTCGAGAACGCGAAGACCTGGGCGGCGTTGAAGTTCGGGCCGAAGAGGTCATACTCGTTGGTCGTGATGTAGATGCCGTTGGCGTCCCCGCCGATGTGCGGGTAGTCCTGGAAGCACGGGCCGGGTGTGACGCCGTCGGTCGTGCAGCCGTGGTTTGGTGTGCCTTCCGTGCCGTCGTTCTGGGCAGGCACCGAGTAGATGGTCCAGGTGCCCGTCGGGTTGCTCGTGTTGGAGACGGCCACGTCGATGGTGTTCCGCCCGTTGAAGTCACCGTTCCCGTCCACGTGCAGCGTCGTGATGGCCACGACGAAGCGCTGGAAGTCGGGGTCGTAGTGGCATACCGGGTCGATGACGTTGGGCCCGACGACGCCGGTCGTCCGGTCGATGGCCGCGGGGTAGCCGAAGAAGGTGTTGAGGTCCTGGACGCCGGTGAGGGCAGCGGCGTTCGAGTCGTAGACCCGCAGCACGCTGTTGACCGACTCGACGGTGAAGCCGTTACCGACGCACAGGGCCTGGTCCGGCGGTTCGAGCGAGAACTGGTTGCCGCCGTTCGCGAGCCGCTGGTCGCGGTGGTTGAGGCCCTGGATGCTGGCCTGGACCGCCGGGTTCGTCGCGGCGACGGCGCTGGACGCCACCACGGGCGCCTCGAGCGGGTGCTTGGGGAAGATGCCGTGCTTGAAGTTCGGGTCGGGGCGGGTGGACGGGACGCCATCCTGCTCGTCGTCGGGTCCGGCTCTGAGCTCGGGCTGCTGGAGCCCGTCGGCGCCGGTGCCGAGGCTGCGGATACTGGTCGTGCCAGAGGACGTGATCTGGCGGGTGTCAGAAGGGGCGGCGTTCGCGGCTCCTGGCAGACTCAGCAGCGCTGCGGCGATGGCCGCGGCTCCGCTGGTGGCGATGATCTTTCGCATGAGCACCTCCGAGAGAATCTGCGCGGATGTGTCGAGCGGAGCCTGGCCACCTTTCGGACGTTCGCTGCTGTGGGAGCGCCGCTCGCACAACTTTCGAGCGTACGCCGGTGCTGCGGACGCGGGTGCGATTCGACGGATCTGCGCAACGTCGAGGTCGGTTCGTGCAGCACGGCTACCCTGCGGTCATGGCACAGGGGGAGGGCGCGCGGTTCACGCACGAGTCGGAGCGTCTTGTCTGGGAGCGGCTGGCGCGTGGCGTCGCGGAGGGCACGGTGCTGCTGCCCAACATCCGTCTCACCTCACAGCGCAAGGACCACGAGCTCGACGTCGTCGTCCTCATGCCCGGCGTGGGCGTCGTCGTCGTCGAGGTCAAGGGCGGCAGCGTCTCCGTGGACGCGCAGGGCCACTGGTGGTCCGGTGGCGGTGCGCGCCGGAGCCGGGTGCGCCCCGTCGAGCAGTGCCGCGACGGCAAGTACGCCCTGCGCGACTTCGTGGAGGCCGACCCCCGCTGGAAGAACCACCGGAGCCGGGTCCGGTTCGGCCACGCGGTCGTCGTCCCGTTCACCGACGTCCCGGACGACTTCGCCACCCCGGACTGCCCCCGCTGGATGATCAGTGGCCGCGGAGACCTCGACGACCTCGCTGGCCGGGTCCACGACGTCGCGGCCCTGCAGGAGAACGACCAGCGCGTCCCTACTGCTGAGGACGTCGAGCTGATCGTCGAGATCCTCACGGGCAGAGGCTTCCCCGTACCCGACATCGCCGCCGACGCGGACGAGCGGGAGGCCACGGCGGACCGGCTGACCCAGGAGCAGGCGGCTCTGCTCCAGGTCACACGGCTCATCAGGCGGATGGAGATCCGGGGTGGTGCCGGCAGCGGCAAGACGATCCTGGCCCTCACCCAGGCCAAGGACCTCACCCGCGGCCAGGGCGACCGCAAGGCGCAGCGAGTGGCGCTCGTCTGCTACTCGATCGGCCTCTCGCAGTACTTCAAACGGCAGCTCGCCGGAGTGCCGCGGCACCATCGGCCGGCCTTCGTCGGTTCCTTCGAGGACCTCGCCAACGAGTGGGGGATCGACACCGCGTCGCACGACCGCAACGACGCCGCCTTCTGGGAGCGCGACCTGGCAGCCCGGATGACCGAGATAGCCGCGGCCCTGCCCGACGGCAAGAAGTTCGACGCCGTCATCGTCGACGAGGCCCAGGACTTCGCCGACCACTGGTGGTACCCCCTCATGAAGGCGCTGCGCGACGAGGACGAGGGCGGTCTCTACGTCTACTCCGACGAGAACCAGCGGATCTTCGCCCGCTTCGGCCAGCCCCCGGTGCCCCTCGTCCCACTCGTCCTCGACCACAACCTTCGCAACACGCAGCAGATCGCCCGGACCTTCGGGCCCCTCGCACCGATGCGGATGCACCTGCGTGGAGGCGTCGGCGCCGACGTCCGCTTCGTCGCCTGTCCTCCGGACGAGGCGATCGGGAGCGCCGACGACCAGGTCGACCTGCTCCTCGAGCAGGGCTGGCGGCCGCAGCACGTCGCGCTGCTGACGATGGGGTCGCGGCACCCGGCACAGGTCGAGCGTCAGGAGGTGGACGGTCAGGTCGGCTACTGGCGGTCCTTCTGGGACGACGACGACGTCTTCTACGGCCACGTCCTCGGCTGCAAGGGACTCGAACGCCGCGCGGTCGTCCTCTGCGTCAACGCGACGAAGACCGAGCGTGCCCGCGAGATGCTCTACGTGGGCATGTCGCGCGCCACCGACGAGCTCGTCGTCGTGGGGGACCCGGACTTCATCCGCGAGATCGGTGGCGCCCAGGTGGCTCACCGGCTCGGCATCGGGTGACGCCCGGCACGGGTGGCTGGGGACAACGTCGGCGCGCCTCCGCGGGTGCGGGTGACGATGGCGGGCATGACCTTCGAAGACCTGCCCCATCGGGCGAGCGAGATCCCGCTGACCAACCGTCGCGTCGCCGCGGACGTCATCGACCTCATCATCGGCGACACCGACCGCGCCAGCGGATGTGTCGCCCTGATGATCTGCGACTCCGAGGACCGGGGCATCCAACCGATCCTGCTGCACGACGTGCTGCCGGACGCCACGGCCGGCGGCCTGGCCCAGCTGCTCGGGATGCTCCTCCCGCTCGTGGCCGACAACGGCGGGTCCGTCCTCATCGGTCGGGGCCGACCGCGGGGAACGGCGCCCGACGACGTCGACCGGGCCTGGCACCAGCTGGCGATCGACCGGTGCGCCGAGCACGACGTCGACCTGCTCGGCTTCTACATTGCCACGCGTGACGGGGTCTTCCGGCTGCCCGAGCCGCTCACCGCCGCGTCGTGAGGGTGCCAGGCAGGGCACCACCGCACGTTCAGATGATCACGCGTTCAGAATCTCCGCACGTTCGGGACCCGACCGTTCGGGATCACCACACGTTCAGGATCACCGCACGTTCTGGATCACCGCACGTTCTGGATCACCGCACGTTCAGAAGGGTGGCTGCTCGAGGTCGGTCGAGCGATGCCTGATCGCGAGATCTCGGGCTGACGGCGGGAGCGACGTGTCTCGGACGCTGTCGAGCCAGTCCTTCGGGTAGGTGTCGTAGATGCGACCGGCCTTGGTGCGCCATCGAACCCGGTCGCCGTCACGGCGCACGAGCCAGTGGCCGTTGGTGTGCAGGTTGTGGTGCGGCCGGTGCTTGCTCGTGAGGTTCGTGACCTCGGTCGGCCCGTGCGGCCACGGTATGTCGTGGTCGAGGTCGCACCGTGCGGCAGGCACGGTGCACCCCGGCGCCCGGCACGTCCCGTCGACGGCCTCGACGTGTGCTCGCATCGCCGGCGTCGGACGATAGGCGTGCGTCTCGAGGTGAGCGGCGGCGCCGCTGTCGGCGTCGACGGCCAGGCGGCGCCACGTCGAGCCGTCGTTGAGCATGATCCGGCGGGCGTGCTCGGCCGTCACCCAGCCGTGGCCCGGGACCTCGCACGGGGCATCCGTGAGTCCGACCGCCGTCGTGAACGGGACCACCAGGGTCACGGTCGCTGCGGGCCGTCGACCCAGACGCCGGAACCACTCATCGCCGGCACGGCCCACGTCGTCACCGGCGGCGGCCGAACTGGACGCCGACGGATCGGTGCCGACGCGGGCGGGCCAGCCGAACATCAGGGTGTCGGTGATGACGTCGGCACGCAGTGAGTCGAGATCGCGCGGGTCGCCCTGGGCCCGAGCGGCCCGAGCGACGGCGTCCGCTCGCTCCATCGCGGCGATGATCTTGTCGGCGTCGTTGACGACGGTGAGCACGCCGAGGCCCTCGTGGTCGATCTGCGCGTGGGCGCCGCGACGCCGTCGGGCTGCACGTCGCCGTGCGGCCGCGTCGCGGTCGGCGGCGAGGCAGGCGCGCGTGAGGCGCTGGCGGAAGAGGCTGGGTGAGGGCGGAGCGCCGTCCTTCGACCGGAGCACGGAGTCGACGATGCCGGGCCCGCAGTCCGACGGCAGCGCGGCGATCTCGCCCTGGATCGTGCACGCACGGTAGACCGTGACCGCGCCCTGCTGCAGGCGACCGCGGAGCGCGGCGGCTCCCGGTGTGCGCGCGGTCGCGAGGTCGAGTCGAGAGCTCACCTCGTGGGTGCCGAGGCCGGTGGCGGTGGACACCTCCATCGCGGTCAGCTGGGCGGCATCGATCCAGCCCGCAGGGCGAGGGCGGCCGAGGTCGGCGAAGCGCGCCAGCTCACCTGCCTCGATGGTCGAGCGAAGCCGTGCCAGGGCCTCCAGCGCGACGGCGTCGAGGATCGCCTTGCAGCGCTCGACGGACTCGACGACCCTCAGGTCGGCGTCGGCCATCGCCTCGAGCTCGGTCCGTGCCTCGTCGGGCTGCGCTGCCAGGAGGTCGTCCGCCGCCGCCTCGACCAGCTCGCTCACGAGTGTCGGCAGCACGTGGGTGAGCACCGCCTCGGCCAGGTGGTGGCGGAGCGTGCGCTCGAGAAGTGGCAGGTCACCCTGCCGGACGGGGACGCGGAGCTCGGCGCGCGACCGGTAGAGGTCGGCGAGGTGGTCGAGGTCGACGACGGCATCGGCGTCCTCGACAGCAGCGGGCCAGGAGTGGCTCCCCACTGCCATCGCCCTGTCCATGCTCCATTAGAACAAACGTTCGAACGATGGTCAAGACGCCTCACGGACCAGTTGCTCTGTGCGGCAGTCCGATCGGTTTCTGAGATCATCGCCGACCTTGTGCGGACCGGTCGTGCCAAGCGTCGGCCGAACCTTGCGCGCTGCCCGTGTCGCGGAGGACCGTGCGGGGATGGACGTCGACCTGGACCAGCTCTACGCTCGCGCGGCTGCCGAAGGTGCTCGACACCGCGCCACCGTCGCAGACCGGCCGGTGGCGGCATCACCCGACCGTGCGGCAATGGCGGCCGCGTTCGGCGGGCCACTACCCGCGACGCGGACCGACCCCAGCGTCGTCGTCGACGATCTGATCACCGCCGCGCGCCCCGGTCTCGTCGGCACCGTCGGTCCGCGCTTCTTCGGCTTCGTCATCGGGGGAGCCTCACCGGCAGCCACGGCCGCCGACCTGCTCGCCGCCGGCTGGGACCAGTGCGCCTACAACGAGGTCCTCTCACCGGCCGCGGCGGCCGCCGAACGGGCGGCCGGAGGCTGGGCGAAGCACCTGCTGGGCCTGCCCGAGGCCGCTTCGGTCGGCTTCGTCACCGGCGCTCAGGCCGCGAACACCGTGGGCCTCGCCGTCGGACGGCAGCGCGTGCTCGCGGACGTCGGGTGGGACGTCGCGCGGGACGGTCTCTTCGGCGCTCCCCGGATCGCTGTGGTCGCGAGCGAGGAGCGGCACGCCACGATCGACCGGGCCGCTCGGCTGCTCGGGTTCGGCACGGGCAGCATCGAGCCCGTGGCCGCCACCCCGCAGGGCGCCATCGACGTCGGCCATCTCCGAACCACCCTCGAGTCCGTCGGCGAACGGCCGGTCATCGTGTGCCTTCAGGCTGGCAACGTCAACACCGGGGCGTGCGACGACCTCAGGGCCGCGACGACGGTGGCGCACGAGCACGGCGCGTGGGTCCACGTCGACGGTGCCTTCGGACTCTGGGCGGCCGCCAGCCCCCGGACCGCTCATCTCGTCGACGGGGTCGAGCTGGCCGACTCGTGGGGCACGGACGCCCACAAGTGGCTCAATGTCCCCTATGACTGCGGACTCGCCTTCTGTGCCGACGCGGACCTGCACGCGGCAACGATGTCGTACGCGGCGGCATACCTCACCGGGTCGGGCTCGGGGGCCGACCACGTCCTCGGCGACCTGACGCCCGAGTCCTCCAGGCGGGCAAGGGGTTTCGCGGTCTGGGCCGCCCTGCGCGAGCTCGGCACCGAGGGTGTGGCCGAGCTCGTCGACCGGTCCTGCGCCCTGGCGACGCGCATGGCCGAGCGTCTCGCAGCCGGCGGTGCCACCGTCCACAACGCCGTCGTGCTCAACCAGGTCCTCGTCAGCATCGGCGATCCCGGACGCACGGACGCCATCGTCGAGGCCGTCCAGCGCGACGGCACGTGCTGGGTCGGTGCGACGACGTGGCACGGCCAGCGACTCATCCGCGTCTCGGTGTCCAACGCCACGACCGGCGAGCACGACGTCGACATCTCGGCCGATGCCATCCTGCGTGTCGCGGGAGCCGTGTCCTCAGCGGACGTCCAGCAGAATCCCAGCCCTTCCTGACCGATTCTTGACCCGTGCAGCCGTAGCCGCCCGGTCCTCCGACTCGTTGAACCCGTCGAGCGAGGCCCTCGTGTCCTCTCTCGACGGTCTCCGGACCGGACGCCTCGGGGGTGTCATCCACTTCGGATCAAGGAGCTGCACCCATGCTGCCGACCTTTCCCTCGCGGGGCCGCCCCCGCTCCTGCGCCGGCGCCCGGGGCAGAGCCATCCCGCTCGTCGCTGCGGCCGGCCTCGTCGCCGCCCTGGGGGTGGCCGCCCCCGCGCTGGCCGCCACACCCACCGGGGGAGCCGTCACCGACACGAGCACCAGCACCCAGTGGACCGCCGGCCCCTTCGTCGCCCCCAACGTCACCGGGACGACGGGCGACGTCACGTGCGGGCCCGGGCTATGCGACGACTTCGCGCTGCACGTGTCGACCCCGAGCGGCTACGGGGACACCCACCAGCTCTCGGTCAAGGTGGGCTGGGCCAACGCTGCTGCCGACTTCGACATCTACCTGCTCGACCAGAACGGCTCGGTCCTGGCGTCGTCCGCCTCGAGCGCGGACCCCGAGACCATCCTCGTGGCACCGACGAGCGGGGACTACACGGTCAGGGTCGTGCCGTATGCCCCGCTCGGTGAGTCCGTCACGGGCACAGCGACCTTGACCGATGTCCCGGCCAATCCCGCGCCGAGCACGGCCACGCCGCCGACCTACAGCCAGTACGGCGCCCCCCAATCCTTCGGCCGCGCGCACGACGCGGGCGAGCCGTCGATCGGCAGCAGCCACAAGACCGGTTCGACGTTCTACCAGGCCCTGTACGACACCTACCGGGCGACGTGGGACGACAGCGTCACCCCGTCAGCGGTGACGTGGTCCGACGTCTCCGCGAAGCCGGCCAACGGCTGTGCCACGGGCGGATCGACGTCGCTCGACCCCATCGGCTTCACCGACCGCGCGACCGGACGTGTCTTCGAGAGCCAGCTCGCCGGCAAGACCTCGCTCATGTGCTACTCCGACGACGAGGGCGCCACGTGGTCGCCCAGCCAGGGCGGCGGGCTCAACTCCGGTGTCGACCACCAGACCGTGGGTGGAGGTCCCTACTCGCCCAACGGCGTCGGAGCGCTGCCGACGTCCAGCTTCCCGAACGCCGTCTACTACTGCAGCCAGGACATCGCGGACGCCAACTGCGCGTCGAGCCATGACGGCGGTGTCACCTTCGGACCAGCCGTCCCGATGTACTCGCTCCTCGACTGTGGTGGCCTGCACGGTCACGTCAAGGTGGCCCCGGACGACGGCACGGTCTATGTGCCCAACAAGTCGTGCGGAGGCAACCAGGCGGTCGCCGTCTCCGAGGACGGCGGCACGACGTGGTCGGTCCGCAAGGACCCCGCCAGCACCGCCGGCGACTCCGACCCCAGCGTCGGCATCGGCTCCAAGGGCACGGTCTACCTGGGATACCAGGCCGCGGACGGGACCCCCCGGATGGCCGTGAGCCGCGACAAGGGCAGGACGTGGACCGACGACCAGAACGTCGGCGCAGGCCTCGGGGTGCACAACACCGTGTTCCCCGCCGTCGTGGCCGGTGACGACGACCGCGCCTCGTTCGCGTTCATCGGCACGACCACGGCCGGGAACTACCAGGACGCCACGACCTTCAAGGGCGACTGGCACCTCTACGTCGCGACGACCTACGACGGCGGCAAGAGCTGGGTCACCGTCGACACCACTCCCGGCGACCCCGTCCAGCGTGGCTCCATCTGCACGGGTGGCACCACCTGCGGCAACGACCGCAACCTCCTCGACTTCATGGACGTCACCGTCGACCGAACCGGTCGGGTCGAGGTCGGTTATGCCGACGGGTGCACCGGCGCCTGCGCGCAGCCGGGCGGTGCCCAGAACTTCGACGCCTATGCGACGATCGCACGCCAGCAGTCGGGCAACACCCTGTATGCCGCCTACGACGCCCTGCCGAACGTCACCCCGACCTCTCTGTCCGTCGCGAAGGCCAGCGGCCTCTATGCCGCGTCGACGACCGTCGCCAACCCGGGTAAGGCGGTCGCCCGGGGCGTCACGACACGCCTTCTCGTCGACGGGGTCGACGTCGCCACCTCGTCGCCGGTCGACGTCCAGCCCGGCCGCTCGACGACCGTCACGTTCCCCGGCGTGCGTCTCGGCAAGGGCGCGCACGTCGTCGCCGTCGTCGTCGACCCGGACGGACGCATCCGGGAGTCCGACGAGGCCGACAACAACCGCCAGCTGCAGGTGACGAGATGAGACGGCCCGCGCAGTGGTCGGGACCCCGCGTCGCCCTCGCCGCCGGGGTGCTCGTCACGGCGGTCGTCCTCGCCGGGTGCGAGAACGACGAGCTGGAGTCGGCCATGGCGGCCCAGTCGAGCTCGACCAGCGCAGCCCTGGTCTGTGCGAAGGACGCCAAGCCGGTGACGGTGCCGGCGTCGTTCCCTGCGAGCGCGGCCGTGCCGGAGGGGTACGTCGTCACTGGCGTCGAGGCCCGCAGCGGTGGTCGGACGGTCGTCACCGCGGTTTCGCCCAAGCCGTTCACGCAGACGCTCGCCGACATGCAGACCGCTTACTCGACCCGTGGGTGGTCGGCGTCCGAGGGTGAGGTGGAGGAGCGGGACGCCGAGTCCAACTTCGACGGCAACGGGCTCCGCGGCCGCTGGGCCATCCGCGAGATCCCCGACTGCACCGACAACACGTCGGTGAGCGTGCTCATCGGCACCTGACAGCTGGCCGGCGGCGGGATTGCCCACCCCCGTCGCCGGCCTGTCTGAGCAGTCACAACTCTCTGCCGACGCGCGCCCGACGCGGGACGATGGGAGTGGCCGGAGCATGCGGCCCCGACCGCCGTGGAAGGGGAGAGCGATGAGCGCCGCAGTCAGCTCGACGAAGGAGTCGACCCACGAGGCGACCGACGAGACGATGAACCCCGGCATCGTCGTGGGCTACGACGGGTCACCGGGAGCACGGCTCGCCCTCGACTGGGCGATCGAGACCGCGAAGCGTGACGACCGCCAGCTGACGCTGCTGCACTGCGTCGGACTGACGATGACGCCGACCTTCCGGGCCTACGATCCTGGGGTCCAGGCCCACGCGTACGACGAGATGTCGCGCGGCGTCCTCGCGGAGGCCATCGACATCGCCACGAAGACGCTGGACCGCAAGGACGTCCACCCGCTCAGCGTCATCGGCGGCGCCGCCGCCGAGCTCGTCGGCATCTCGTCCCGGGCCGACCTCGTCGTCACCGGGTCGCGCGGTCACGGAGCGGTCTCCGGTGGCTTGTTGGGCTCGACCGCGTATGCCGTCACGGCTCACGCACACTGCCCCGCGGTCGTCGTCCGGGGGGCCTCCGTGGTCCACGCGGGTCCGTCGCACCCTGTCGTCGTCGCCTTCGACGACTCCAAGAACTCCCAGAAGGCGCTCGAGACAGCCGTCCAGATCGCCACGGCCGCGGAGGCGTCGCTGCACGTCGTCGCCGTCGACAACGTCGGTGGCCTCGAGGCGTGGCCGGAGACCGACACGATCCTGGGTCGCGAGGAGATGATCGACCAGATGCACCTCCACGTCGGCCAGGTGCTGCGCGACGTCGCGGAGGATGCGCGGCGCGCCCACCCGGGTCTCGACGTGCAGACCAGCGTCCTCGGTGGAGGGCCCGGTGCAGCGGTGGCCGCCTACGCCGTGGACGTCAGGGCCGGCCTCATCGTCATGGGGTCGCGCGGTCACGGAGGCTTCACCGGAATGCTGCTCGGCTCGGTCAGTCACCGGGTCGTCCACGACGCGCCGTGCCCCGTCATGGTGATTCGCTGACGCGGCCGATGACTCGACGACACTGGTGGTCAAGGGAACTCGCACGCAGCATGCCGACCCAGCCTGCGGCCAGATCGTCGTGGGCTACGAGGGTCCCCGGGCCTCGCAGTGCGCCCTGGTCTGGGCCGCCGCAGTCTCCCGCGCTCTCGACGACAGCCTGAAGATCGTCCACGCCGTCGAGCTCGACCTGGTGCCGAGCCGGCGCGGCTACGCGTTGCGCCCGCTGAGCCCCTCGCTGGAGACGGTGGTCGAGACGCTCGTCGGCGGCCCGTCGACCTGGTCGGGCCCAGCGCTGGCCCGAGGGCGGGTGCATGCGGTCCACGCCGTCGGCGGGCCGGCCGCCGCGCTGGTCGATGCCTCGATGTCCGCCGAGCTCGTCGTGCTCGGGACCCGCGGCCGCGGACGTACCCGCAGCGCGATCATCGGCTCCGTCTCCAACGCCGTGGTCGCCCATGCGTACTGCCCCGTCGTCGTCCTGCACACCTTCGGCCGCTTCTCGCCCGGCGCGAGCGGTGACGCCCGCGTCCCGGGTCCGCGCGGCGAGGTCGTGTGCGCCGTCGGCGGCGGGGACGGTGACGGGCATGCTGCGCGCACGGAGCGGATCGTGTCCGCCGCGGTCCGCATCGCCGTCGCCTGCGGCGCCGCGTTGCGGCTCGTCACCGTCGCACGTGGAGGTGCCAGTGACGCTGCGGGACAGAGGATTCCGTATGCCGTCGGGGCCTTGACGTCACAGCACCCCGAGCTCGTCGTCACCGCTGACATCCTCGCCGGCGAACCGGTCACCGCCCTGGCCCAGGCCACCGCGGGGAGCGGGCTGCTCGTCGTCGGTGCCCCGGACCGTGGCGGGGTCGGAGCCGTCCTGGCCGGGCACTTGCCCTACCAGCTCATCCACGACGCGACCTGCCCCGTCATGCTCGTGCCCTGACGGATGACTCTCCAGGTCGCGGGTCAGTTTCCGGATCGAGCCGACAGCGCCCTCGCGAGCTCTTCGGCCAGTCGCGCCACCTTCTTCTCGGCCGTCGCCTCGACAGCCCGGGCCGTGGCTTCGCTTGCGCCTTCGGGATAGCTGAAGCGGTAGGAGATCATGAACGGCTGACTGGTGCGGAGGCCCGACTTCCAGCCCGGCAGCGAGGTGTTCCGGGGAAGCCATGCCGACGCCCCGCCCGGGCTCATGTCGGTACGAGCGCTCGTGGTGCCAGAGACTGCAAAACGAACCTCGACCACTCGCCCCATCTCGACTGTGACGTCCGAACCATCCGTCGAGTAGCGCGGTTTGGACAGCCACCACATACAGATGTCGTTGCTGGAGCTGGGCTTCTCGAGCGCAGTCGTAGCGCCGGTCACCTTCTGGATGCTCGCGCGATGCAGAGCCAGGCAGGGCTTCGGCGCCAGCGGTGTCGTTCCTGCTCGGGCCGACGACGAGGCAGAGCTGATTCCTGGTGGAGCCATGAGAGAGGTGATGATGTGTGGACCCACCTGGCTGAAGGCCCAGAGGGCGAGGAGCCCGACGAGCCCGGCCAGCATCGAGCCACGACGACGGGGCCTGCGGCGAGCGCCCTGTCTGCCCCGAGGTCGGGAGCTGCCGCGGGGGACCGGTGACGGGGCGCGTCGTGCGGTGGATTGCCCCGCTGCGAGCACGTCGGCGACCGTGAGGACGTCCAGATCAGCGCCAGCAGGTTCCGTCGACGCGCACGGATAGGTGTGGGCGACCCTTCGGGCGATCACCTCGGCGTCCTCGGTCCCTGACGTCTTGCTCTGCGCCTGAAGCCAGGCGATCAGACCACTCACGGGGATGATCTCCACCCCCCGCACGCGCTGGCTCGGGAAGGACGCGGAATGCCCTCCGGCGAGGGCGATGACCGGAACGACGGGCAGGCCCAGCGTCCTCTCCATCTCGCCCGCGAAGCGGGCCACGGAGTCGAGCTCTCGCCCCTTGGCTGAGCTGCTGCTCGCGTGCTGCCACAGGTTGCCCTCGTGCACGCTGGTGCCACCCGCCCAGTTCTTCGTGTCGACGAGGTAGACGCCAGATGGCCCGATGACGACGTGGTCGAGGTTCGTCTGCGCGCGTCCGGGACGGAGCAGGCGGTCGTGGTGGACATGCCACGTGGGCGGTAGGGCGTGTAGCGCGGCGGCTACGCGCCGCTCGCCGTCGGCACCGGCCGCCCAGGCCCCTGCCTGCGCCTCGAGGGCCTCCGCTTGAGCGCGCGCCTGCGCGGCCCGAGCCCTCAGTTCCTCGGCGCGCGACTGCGCCGACCCACCTGCTGCCATCCGAGCCCCCTGTGCCCCTATCGTCGGTGACTCTAGGCAAGCGTGCTGGGCCCGGGGCCCGAATCGGTGCAACTCGCAGAGGATTCGGGTCCCGGGACCGGGGCACACGGCATACGGCCGCGTGAGAGGTAGCGAGGGCGTCAGCGTGATGGCGGGCGCTGGAAGCCGGGGCGCCCGGCAGTGCCGGCGGCACGTTCGATCGAGCGGCCGAAGCTGCTGGCGGCTGCCCCGAGCGGGCTCGACCCGCGGTCGCCGAGCGCCGGTGGGACGACGACGACAGGGCAGTGCGCCGCGCGCACGAGACGGCTGCCGAGCCAGCGGGCGCCGACCTCGGTGGAGTGACCGGCGTCGATGACGACGAGGTCGGCGGTGCGGCTCTCCTCGACGAGGACGGCGCGACGCTTGCCCGCCACGACGCGGGCCTCGACGAGGTGGTCCCGGCCGAGGACGTGCGCAACGTCCTCGGCCAAGCGCGACTGCTCGGCGGCGAGGGCGCTGTCGTCGGAGATGACCGACGGGACGCGGCCGCCGGTCGCCGTCTCGGGTGCGTGCGGGCGCCAGGCACGCACCGCCACGACCCGACCACCCCTCACCGCGGCCTCCTCGACGGCCCAGCGAAGGGCGCCGGGGGAGCCGCTCGTCGGGCTCACGCCGACGACGATCGTGTGCTCGCGTCCGAGGTCCGCGACGTTCATGCCCTGGCCCCCGACTCCTCCGAGACCTTGCTCAGCGGGTCGGCGACGTCCTCGAGGGACTTCTGCTCCGCGTCGATCCCGATCGCCAGGGCCACGGCTCCGCCGATGATCATGATCACCGCACCGGCGACGTAGCCCCACGTGAGCGGGCCGCGGTCCTTGCCCTCCCCGATGAGGGCGCCGTAGAGCACGGGCGCGACGGCGCCGGCGCACTGCGCGACGACGAAGAAGTAGCTGATCGCCTGACCGCGCACCTCGATCGGGAAGATCTCGCTCACGGTGAGGTAGGCGGCGGACGCGCCGGCCGACGCGAAGAAGAACGACACGCACCAGAAGATCGTGTGCGTCGTCGCGGTGAGGATCTCGGCGTGGAAGGCCCAGGCCGACACGAGCAGGACGAGACCCGCGATCGTGTAGGTGCTGAAGATCATCTTGCGACGCCCGATGGTGTCGAAGAGATGACCGAGGAGCAGCGGGCCCATCAGGTTGCCGGCCGCGAACGGCAGGAAGTAGAGCGAGGTCTGGGCCTTGCTGATGCCGTAGAAGTTCGTCAGCACCAACGCGTACGTGAAGAAGATGGCGTTGTAGAGGAAGCTCTGCGTCACCATCATCGTCAGGCCGAGCACCGTGCGCCGTCCGTAGCGCCGGACGAACACGTCCCACAGCACCTTCGGCCCCATGCGGTCCTCGGGCTTGACGAGGATCGCCTTGCTGTCGTCGACCTCCGGGATCTCGCCACCCTCGCGGCGGACCCGCTCCTCGATCTCGTCGACCGTGCGCTCGGCCTCCTCCGCGCGGCCGTGGGTGAGCAGCCAGCGCGGGCTCTCCGGGATGTGCCGGCGCAGCCAGATGATTGACAGGCCGAGGATCGGGCCGATGAAGAACGCCAGGCGCCAGCCGATGTTCTCGGCGACGTTGTCGGGGTTGAGCAGGTAGAGGTTCGCGAGCGCGCCGAAGAAGGCGCCGAACCAGTAGGTCCCGTTGATCGCGATGTCGACCCGGCCCCGGAAGCGGGACGGGATCAGCTCGTCGATGGCCGAGTTGATCGCGGTGTACTCACCGCCGATGCCCATACCGGCGACGAACCGGCAGACCCAGAGGAACCACATGTTCGGGGAGAGGCCGGCGAGGCCCGACCCGATCAGGTAGATCACTAGGGTCATGATGAACAGCTTGCGGCGACCGAGCCGGTCGGTCAGACGACCGAACGTCAGGGCTCCCACCACCTGGCCGACGAGGTAGACGGTGCCCGTCAGCCCCACCTGCGCGGCGGACATGCCGAGCGTCTTCTGGAAGCCCGACTCGGACACGATCTGGATCTCGAGTCCGTCGAGGATCCACGACACCCCGAGTCCGAGAACGACCGACCAGTGGAACTTCGTCCACGGGAGCCGGTCCATGCGGGCGGGCACCAGACTCCTGATGGCACCGTCCGTGCGTTGTGCGACAGCCTCGCTCATCCCATCTCCTTCGATCCGAATCGCAGTGAACCGTCGGGTCAGGGCGCGCGGCGCCGCGTCCTCACCGCCGGAGTCCGTACCCCGTGGCCGGGCACGACGAACGTGCTTCGTGACGGTTTGCCCACCAGCCTCCCGAGTACGTATGCCGTCGGGTGGTCACATGCCGTCCCGCCGGGTACGTCACGGTTGCGGGGGCACAGGCGCCCTCCCTCGACAGTGCAGGAGGTACGACATGCCGGCCAGGAAGCCAACGCGCGGAAGCACGGACCTGCCCTCCACCCTCGAGCGGTCGTCGACGAAGGCGCAGGAGACGTGGCTCGCGACGCACGACGCTGCGGTCGAGCAGTACGGCGAGGGCGAGCGAGCCCACCGCACGGCGTTCGCCTCGCTCAAGCACTCCTTCGAGAAGGTCGGCGACCACTGGGAGGAGAAGGCGGAGAAGGGACCGAGCGACCGGCAGGCCGAACGGCGCGGCGCCGAGGCCAGGGCGCATCGCGACGACGGGGACACGGCCGGCGGCGTCGACGCCAACGCCTCGAAGCGGCACCTCTACGACATCGCCAAGCGCCTCGAGGTCTCGGGGCGCTCGAGCATGAGCAAGGCCGAGCTCGTCGAGGCGATCCAGCGCGCCAACGACCGGGCGACGGCCGCGGCGCGGGACTCGAGCTGACGAGTCCTCGACGCGAGTCCTCCACTCGCGCCCTCCACGCGAGCCCTCCACGGGCACGGGAGAATTCGCTCGCGGACGCCCCAAACACGTGAATCGTTCCCAGCGATCGCCGAGCGGACTCTCAGGCTCCTGAGAAGGCCGGTGCCGACGAGCCGACGGCCCTAGCGTGGACAACTGGGCCGCCACAGGAGTCGGCCCGGAGCGGTGGGACGCACACGCCGCCACCGCGGAGGAGAGAACCATGTCCGTGTCACGAAGGGGTGGATCTCGGGGGACTGCAGTACTCGGGGCGGTCGCGGTCGTCGCGGCCGCCGCACTCGCGACCGGGGTGGCGTCGGCCGACGCCTCCACGACCAGCGCGAGCTCGACCTATCTGGTCGTCTACAAGGAGAAGACCTCCACGAGCGGCGCGGGCAGCGCCGTCGCAGCAGCGGGCGGTCAGGTCGTCGCGACCTACGCCCCCATCAGCGTCGTCGTCGCACGGTCGGCCAGCCCCGACTTCGCAGCGAAGATGCGCCAGGTCAAGGGTGTCGAGGGTGCCGTCGCCACGACGAGGTTCGCCAGCGCGGTCGACGGCGGAGCGGTCTCGGCCGACACCGCAGCCGACGCGACCACCAGCCAGACCACCCAGAACGGGGCAGGACTCCCGGGCCTCAACGACTCGCTGTCGGGGCTGCAGTGGGACATGACCCAGATCAAGGTCGGCGAGGCACACGCCGTCAGCACCGGTGACCCCTCGATCCTCGTGGGAGACATCGACACCGGCCTCGACTACACGCACCCGGACCTCGCGCCGAACGTCGACTCCGCCGCGAGCGCCAACTGCGTCAGCGGGGCGCCCGTGCCCGGTGCGGCGGCCGCAGCCGACGACAACGGCCACGGCACCCACACGGCCGGGACGATCGCGGCAGCCGCGAACGGCATCGGCATCGTCGGGGTGGCGCCGAGCGTGAAGATCGCCGGCATCAAGGCCGGCAACGCCGCCGGCTTCTTCTTCCCCGAGGCCGTCGTCTGCTCGTTCATGTGGGCGGCCGACCACGGCGTCGACGTGACGAACAACAGCTACTTCGCCGACCCGTGGCTCTTCAACTGCCGCAACGACGTCGAGCAGCGGGCCATCTGGACCGCCGAGCGTCGTGCCATCAAGTACGCCCAGAACAGAGGTGTGCTCGTCGTCGCGGCCGAGGGCAACCAGGCCGACGACCTGTCGCACCCGACGCTGGACGCGACGAGTCCCGACGACTCGAACCCGGTCCTGCGGGCGATCAGCAACGCGTGTGCCGTCGTGCCGACCGAGGTCCCCGGCGTCGTCGGGGTCAGCGCCACCGGCAACAAGGAGATGAAGTCGTTCTACTCGTCCTACGGCATCTCCGCGGTCGACGTCGCGGCGCCGGGCGGCGACTCCATCCTCCAGCTGACCCCAGCCGCGCCGAACGGACGGGTGCTCTCGACCTGGCCCGCGTCCCTGCTCACCGTGACGTGCCTCGCCTCACGGCGCGTCGTCGACGTGAGCGGAGCGACGTACTGCTACCAGCAGGGCACCTCGATGGCCTCGCCGCACGCAGCAGGAGTCGCAGCCCTCATCGCCAGCGTCACCGGCAAGACGGGAGGGGCGCTCTCGGCGGCCCTGCAGAACGCCGTCAACCCGATGCCGTGCCCGGCCGACGTCTCGCCGTACGCCTTCTTCCCGGGTGTCGACGACGGCGTGCCGCAGACATGTGAGGGCACGCTGGCCCAGAACAGCTGGTTCGGGGCGGGCGAGATCGACGCGCTCAAGGCCGTCGGCTGAGCCCACCACCAAGGCCGTCGGGCCGGGTCGCGCGACCCGGCCCGGCGGCATACGCCATCGGTGACGGCTGCCCTGTCTGAGTGGTCACAAAGGACCTGCGGCGTCCGGGCCCGGCGGGACGATGGAGGTGGACGGAGCAGAGGCCCGGCCACGCGAACGAGAGAAGGGGAGCGCCATGAACGGCCAGGTGCGGACCACGAACGGGATCGTCGTCGCCTACGACGGTTCGGCATCAGCACAGCTCGCACTCGAGTGGGCCGCGGAGACGGCTCGGCAGCAGGGCAGGCACCTGACCCTCGTGCACAGCGTCAACCTGGCGTCCACCCCGGCGTTCCCGGCCATGGACCTCTCGGAGATCGAGCCCTCGCTCGAGCACGCCGCCAAGGCGATCGTCGACGAGGGTGCGGTCCGGGCCGGCGCCACGCTCGAGGCGTCCCAGGTGACGACGCAGTACTGGCTCGGCAGCCCGGCCGCCCAGCTCGTCGAGATGTCCAAGGACGCCGACCTCGTCGTCGTCGGCAGCCGCGGGCGCGGACGCATCCTGGCCGGCCTGCTCGGCTCGACGTCGTATGCCGTCGCCGCACACGCGCACTGCCCCGTCGTCGTCGTGCGCGGACCGGAGGGCACGACCCCCGACGACGTGCCGATGCCGCCCCGTCCGGGGCGCGGGCACGACGTCGTCGTCGGCATCGACGACTCGGACGCCGCGATGCGGGCGGTCGACGCGGCCGTCGAGGTCGCCGAGCGCGAGGGTGCCGTGCTGCACATCGTGCGGGTCGCGCACTCGCGGTCGATGGAGGCGTGGACGTACGCGGAGACCGCCAAGGGCGGGACGGAGGAGACGCACGCGATCCGCGACAACGCCGAACAGTCGGTGCTGCGCGCGGCCGAGCGGGTGCGGGCGCGGCACCCGAAGGTCATCGTCACGACCGAGGTGCTCTACGGGGACCCCGGCCAGTCGCTCGCCGACCTGGGCGCGACGGCAGGACTGATCGTCGTCGGCTCGCGAGGGCACGGCGGGTTCACGGGCATGCTGCTCGGGTCGGTCAGCCACCGCGCCATCCACGACGCCACCTGCCCCGTCATGGTCGTCCGCTGAGGGCCGCTGACGGTCCGTGGCGTGCGCGAGGGCGTCGTCCCTGTGAGGTCTTGGCGCCCTGCGTCGGGGCGCCGGGGTCAGGCGTCGAGGGCCTGCGCGAAGCGGTCGAGGGCGTCGTCCCAGCGCGACTTGTCGCCGGCGCCGTCCTCGGCGATGCCCTGGCCCTCGTGGTAGAGGTCGACGCGCGTGCCGTCACCGTCCGGCTTGAGCTGGAGGTCGACGATGCTGAGCGGGCCGTCCGCATGGGGGTGCCACGACACGCGTACCTGCTCCATCGGGTGGTAGCTGCGCACGACGCCATGGGGGCCGTCGGAGCTGTGCCACGACTCGCCCTTGTTGCCGAGCGTGACGCCGGGGCCGAGGAGCGCCTCGGTGCCGCGGGCGCTGATGAGGTGCTGCCACACCCGGTCGACGGGCGCACCGACGGTCAGGCTCGAGTGCACGCCCGCGGGAGATCCTTCGAGCTCTGCGTCCTCTGCGTTCTCGGGGATCGACTGCGTTGAACTGCTCATGGGCACCTCCGGGTCGTACGGACCGGCCCCCTGATGGGCCGGACCCACCACAGACAGTCGACCAAAGACTGGGCCGGAAGACAATGGGTCGAGACGGCCTCTTCGGCGCCGCTCGATGAGCATCGGGCCTAGCCTCGGGGCATGATCGACCACTTCGGCATCAACTGCTCCGACCTCGACGCCAGCGCCCGCTTCTACGACGCGGTGCTCGGCACCCTCGGCTACAGCCGACAGATGGACGTCGGCGTGGCCATCGGCTACGGCACCGAGGGCCACCCGGACTTCTGGATCAGCCGATGGCAGGGGACCGAGCCCAACCGCGAGATGCACTGCGCGTTCCAAGCGGACGGTGTCGAGGCGGTGCGAGCCTTCCACGCGAAGGCGCTCGAGCTCGGCGCCGAGTCGCTGCACGATCCGCGCCTGTGGCCGGAGTACCACCCCGGCTACTACGGCGCCTTCGTGCGCGACCCCGACGGCAACAACGTCGAGGCCGTCTTCCATGGAGCCGCTCCCGACGCCTGAGGTTCGGTCACCGCGCCGTCCGCGCCTCTGCACTGACCGCGCCTTCCGCGCGGTCAGCCGGTGAAACCGGCGCGGCGCAGGGCGTCGGCCATGGCGCTGTTGGCAGGCGCCTCGTCCCGGCGGGTCCGGCTGCCCTGGGCTCCCGAGCCCTGACCTCCACGGCCCTGGCCGCCGCGGCCCTGGCCGCCGCGGCCCTGTCCACCGCGCGGCTGGCCTCCCGAGCCCTGACCCGTCCGCTCCTTCGGGGAGCCCGGGGCCACCTCGTCGTCGAGGCGCAGGGTCAGCGAGATCCGCTTCCGCGGCACGTCGACGTCGAGGACCTTGACCATGACGACGTCGCCGGACTTCACGACGTCGTGCGGATCGCGCACGAAGCTCTTCGAGAGGGCCGACACGTGGGCCAGTCCGTCCTGGTGGACGCCGATGTCGATGAAGGCACCGAACGCTGCGACGTTGGTCACGACGCCCTCGAGCGTCATCCCCGGCTTGAGGTGCTTGATCTCCTCGACGCCGTCCTTGAAGGTCGCCGTCTTGAAGGTCGGTCGCGGGTCGCGCCCCGGCTTGTCGAGCTCGCTGATGATGTCGGTGACGGTCGGCAGGCCGAAGCTGTCGTCGACGTAGTCAGCGGGCCGGAGCGCCTGCAGCGCCACGGTGTTGCCGATGAGCGAGGTCAGCTTCTGCCCGGTCGACTCGAGCATGCGCCGGACGACGGGGTAGGCCTCGGGATGCACGGCCGACGCGTCCAGCGGGTCGTCGCCTCCTGGGATCCGGAGGAAGCCGGCCGCCTGCTCGAACGCCTTGGGCCCGAGGCGCGGCACGTCCTTGAGGGCCTTGCGCGTGCGGAACGGGCCGGTCGCGTCGCGGTGGGCGACGATGCTCTCGGCGAGACCGGGGGTGATGCCCGAGACGCGGGTGAGCAGGGGAGCCGACGCCGTGTTGACGTCGACGCCGACGGCGTTGACACAGTCCTCGACGACCGCGTCGAGCGAGCGCGAGAGGGCCGTCTGGCTGATGTCGTGCTGGTACTGGCCGACGCCGATCGACTTCGGGTCGATCTTGACGAGCTCGGCGAGCGGGTCCTGCAGGCGCCGCGCGATCGAGACGGCGCCGCGCAGCGACACGTCCATGCCGGGCAGCTCCTGCGACGCGAACGCCGACGCGGAGTAGACCGAGGCGCCGGCCTCGGAGACGACGGCCGACGTCAGCTTGAGCTCGGGGTGTGCCTTGATGAGGTCGGCGGCGAGGCGGTCGGTCTCACGCGAGGCGGTGCCGTTGCCGATCGCGATGAGGTCGACCGAGTGCTCCTTGGCGAGCCGCGCGAGGGTCGCGAGGGACCGGTCCCACTGGTGCTGCGGGACGTGCGGATAGATGACCTCGGTGGCGACGACCCGGCCGGTGCTGTCGACGACGGCGACCTTGACGCCCGTGCGGAAGCCCGGGTCGAGGCCCATCGTCGCGCGCGCACCGGCGGGGGCAGCGAGGAGCAGGTCGCGCAGGTTGGCCGCGAACACGCGTACCGCCTCCTCCTCGGCGGCCCGGCGCAGCTGCATCCGGGCGTCGATGCCGAGGTGGACGAGGATCTTCGTGCGCCAGGCCCAACGGACGGTGTCGGCGAGCCACTGGTCGGCCGGGCGCCCAGCGTTCTCGATGCCGAAACGCCGAGCGATGGCGCGTTCGTATGCCGTCGGGCCGGGCTGCTGCTCGGCCGCCGGGTCCTCGGGGTTGATCTCGAGCGAGAGGACGTCCTCCTTCTCGCCGCGGAAGAGGGCGAGGATGCGGTGCGAGGGGAGCTTGGCGAGGGGCTCGGTGAAGTCGAAGTAGTCGGAGAACTTCGCGCCCTCATCCTCCTTGCCGGAGCGCACGCGCGAGCCGACGTGGCCCTGCTGCCAGACGCGCTCGCGCAGGTCGCCGATGAGGTCCGCGTCCTCGGCGAAGCGCTCGACGAGGATCGCCCGGGCGCCGTCGAGAGCGGCAGCGGCGTCCACAACTTCACGGTCGGCGTCGACGAAACGCGCTGCGGCGGTGGCGGGGTCGGTGCCGGGGTCTCCGAGCAGCAGCTCGGCAAGGGGCTCGAGCCCGGCCTCACGGGCGATCTGCGCCTTGGTGCGGCGCTTGGGCTTGAACGGCAGGTAGATGTCCTCGAGCCGGGCCTTGGTCTCGGCGGCGAGGATCTGCGCGCGCAGGAGGTCGTCGAGCTTGCCCTGCTCCTCGACGGAGGCGAGCACGGCAGCGCGCCGCTCCTCGAGCTCGCGGAGGTAGCCGAGACGCTCCTCCAGCGTGCGCAGCTGGGCGTCGTCGAGACCGCCCGTGACCTCCTTGCGGTAGCGCGCGACGAAGGGGACGGTCGAGCCGCCGTCGAGCAGGCCCACAGCCGCAGCCACCTGTCCGTCGCGGACACCGAGCTCCTCTGCGATGCGACGTTCGATGGACGGCACCTTCACCTGCACGCTCACGGGGGCTGAACTCCTAGACGTCGACGACACACCGGGGCCACGCATTCTGCCGTGCGAGCCCGGTCGCCCCTCGGGCGGGCCTCGAGGACTGCCGCGGATGCCGGGGTTCGAGCGTGTCAGGGGCGCATCGTCCCCCGCTCGGGGATGGGCCATCGAGGCGCTGCCGAGCTGGCGCGGTGGCGCTCGTACCAGTCGACGCCGCGGAGCACCCCGAGGTCGTCGAAGCGCCGCCCGGACACCTGCAGGCCGATGGTGCGCCCGTCGGGGGTGAAACCGCAGTTCACCGATGCCGCGGGCTGGCCGGACATGTTGTAGGGCACGGTGAAGCCGATGTGGGCCATGCCTTGGTCGTCATCGCCCCACGGCATCGGCCACGCGGCAGGAAACGCCGTCATCGGTGCGACGGGGGAGAGCACGAGGTCGAAGGGCTCGGTGGCGGCGACCGTGGCCTGCTGGAGGGACATGATGCTCGCGTAGTCACGCAGGACGGACGGGCCGTCGACGTCGCGCACGGCGAGCACCCACCGCCGGATGAACGGGAGCACTCGGTCGCGCGCCTCCGGCTTCAGGGCGTCGAAGTCGGTGAGCGATCGCACCCGCCAGAACTCGTCGAGATCCCGCAGCATCCTGGGCGTCATGAACGGGCTGAGCGGCACCACCTCCGCCCCCGAGTCGGCGAAGAGGGCTGCAGCGGCCTCGACCGCGTGCGCCACGACAGGATCCACCGGCAGCCCGCACCCGGCATCGAGCAGCAGGCCGATGCGCAGCCGGCGGATGTCGACGGGTTCCCCGGGCAGTATGGCGTGGAGGTCGGCGGGCGGGAGGCTCGTCCAGTCGCGCGGGTCGGGGCGGCTGATCACCGACAGCAGCAGCGCCGCGTCCGCGGCCGACCGGACGATCGGGCCGGCCACTCGACCGAGGTACGGAGCGTCGAGGGGGACGCGTCCGGCGCTCGGCTTGAGGGTCGTCAGGCCGAGCCAGGTGCCCGGCAGACGGATCGAGCCACCGATGTCGGTGCCGACGTGCAGCGGCCCGTAGCCACCTGCGGCGGCGGCTCCAGCCCCCGAGCTCGAACCTCCCGTCGTCAGGGAGGGGTCCCAGGGCGAACGGGTGATGCCGTGCAGGCTCGAGACGCCCGAGCTGAGCATCCCCCAGTCGGGCATCACCGTGGAGCCGAGCACGACACCGCCGGACTCCTCGACCCGCTCGACGACCGGGCTGCTCCGTGTCGGGACGACGGGTTCGACGCCGGCGTTGCCGAAGGGCATGGGGACGCCGGCCCGACCGAGGTTCTCCTTGACCGTCACGGGCACGCCGTCAATCGGACCCGCGGGTTCACCCCTGTGCCAGCGGGCCTCACTCTCCCGGGCGGCGGCCTCGGCACCCTCGAGGTCGAGCCGCCAGAACGCGTTGAGCAGCGGCTCACGGGTCTCGATGACGTCGGCGACATCGTGCAGCACGTCGACGGGTGAGAGGTCGCCAGAGGCGTACGCAGCGACGAGCTCGGTGGCGGTGAGGCTGGCCGGTCGACCAGACGTGTGCGGCATGGGCGTCCTTCCGCGGCGGTCGACCTCGCGCCGCCTGCTGGCGAGGAGATCGTGGCATCGGGCCTGGTGGCAGAACGCTACCTCCCGCGGCCAGTCGTGGTCCGTCCGTCCGTGTGGACAACGCCGGACGGCTGTCACCGGTGGCCGCCATGCTCTTGCCATGCGCTTCGACGAGCTTCCGCGAGACTGGGCCCAGCGACCGATCACCGACCCCGACGTCTTCGAGGGGGTGGTCGACCTCATCGTCACCGAACAGACGAGATCCGACGGTGCGACCTACCTGCTGCTCATGCACGACAACGGCCGGCTGCTGCAGCCGATCTGCCTGCCCGACGAGCCGCACCGCGTCGACGTCGGCGAGGTCCTCGAGGGCGTCGGGGCACTGCTCGCGGAGGTGGGGCGGCACGACGTGCACGACGTGGTCATCGTGATCGCCCGGCCGGGGCGCGCGACACCCACACCGCGCGACCGTGACCTGCGCGCCGCCTTCGAAGATGCCTGCCGCACGGCCGGACTCACGCTGCACGCCGTCGCGATCGCGGCCCCGGAGGCCGTCGCGGTGATGCCGGCCGAGGGCGGCTGCGCCGCGGCCTGAGACGGCGGGATGGTCGCGACGGCGTGACGAGCATGCCGTGGCGTTCCCTGCCTCGTCGAGGGTGGGCGGGGTAGCGTCGTCGCGACCGCGACGTCTGACCCGTGGAGGACCGATGGCCCAGCAGGCCCACACCAGTGGGAAGACCGTGACCCGTTCGTACCGGACCGGCATCGGTGGCGCGTGGTGGACGGCCCTCGTCGTCGTGACCGTGCTGCTCGGCTTCCTCGGCCGTAGCGA
Organism: Terracoccus sp. 273MFTsu3.1; assembly: GCF_000383675.1. Classification (GTDB taxonomy): domain Bacteria; phylum Actinomycetota; class Actinomycetes; order Actinomycetales; family Dermatophilaceae; genus Terrabacter. The sequence goes on from NZ_KB911824.1 coordinate 279,686, forward strand.
CAGCGGCTTCTGGAGCGGCTTCCTGTGGAGCATCGTCGGGTTCGTCGTGGGCTCGCTCGTGGCCATCGCGGTGGCCGCACGGCTCGTGCCGGCACGGTCCGCGGACGAGGCGTTCGCCGATCTCGGCGACGCGAGCGGTTCGGGGGTCACGCGATGAAGTGGCTGCTCCTGGTGCTGGCGTTCGTCCTCGGTGCTGCGTTCACGTGGTTCCTCACCGTGAGGCGCGTGAGCCGCACGGTCCAGGCCGGCGCGGGACCGGTCACGGGCACCGACGTGGGTGCGGCGCCGGAACGGACCGGGCTCGACGGCGTCCACGCGGAGACCGGTGGCGAGCCCGCGGGGCCCGAGCTCACTCCCGTGGTCTCCCCGGGCGAGCCTGTGGCAGGCGCCGTGGGCATCGCCGGTGGCGCCGACCTCGCCGCCGCGGCTGGCGCAGGGGTCCTGGCAACCGAGCACGACGAGAGTGTGGAGGCCACGCACGACGTCGGCGAGCACGTGGAGCCCGAGGGCACGGCCAGAGGCGTGCAGGACGAGGCGGGCGAGGACGAGATGGTGGACGAGGCCGAGGTGGTGGACGAGGCCGGCTTCGGCGGGGCGCACACCCCGATCTCGGAGTCTCCGGGCGCGGCGGAGGCGTGGGACCGCAATGCCGAGGACGAGGACGCGCTGCTGCCGAGGTCCGCCGCACAGGCCGCCGTCGCGGCACCCGTGCGCGAGACCACCCCGGACGATGACGTGGCTCCTCACACCCCACCTGTTGCCGACGCGACCCCGAACGATGACGTGGCCGCTGGCGTCGCACCTGTGGACGGCGCGACCCCGAACGGCGACCTGGCCGGCGTGGGTGAGCCCGAGGCTGTGGCGGCCCTCGACGAGGCAGCTGGGAGGGACGTCTCTGGTTCATGGGCGGACGAGGTGCCGGAGGTCGATCCGAGCTCAGCGGACGACCTGGACGCGGCCGCGTCGGAGAGGCCGGCCGTCGACGTCGCGCCCGTCGCCGACACCACCCCGAGCGGCGATCTGGCCGGGGTCGCTGGACCCGGAGCACGGCCGACGCAGGGCGAGCTCACCTTCGACGAGCCCGACGACTCCGTCCCTCCGGAGGAGAAGCCCTGACCCGGCTCGCCCTCGGCACGGGACCCTGGGTGCACTGAACGGTGCCCCGGCAACGCTCGCCGCACACTCCATCAGGTGAGGACGGCTCGGCCTGGCGTCAGTGGTTGACGAGCACGCCCTTCGCCTCACGCACCGTCACGGTCGTGGACGGGCCGGGCACGGTGACGGTCGAGGGGATCTCGTCCCAGGTCGAACCATCGAGGCTGAAGTCGGCGCCGAACGTGGTGTCGACGCGAACGGGGTACTCGCCCTTGGCGCGGTAGAGGTGCGTGACGTCGCCGTCCGGGTAGACGCCCCCGGTCGAGGTGGTGGGGCCTGCGCTCGAGCCGTCGCCGAACACGTACGTGAACCCGACGAGCTTCGGACGGATCTGGACCGGGATGCCGCGCAGGACGGAACGGTCGACCTCCCCGGGCTGGAACCCCTGCGTCGTCCAGTTGACCTTATAGAAGGTGCGGAGGTTGACGAGCGTCGTGTTCCCGGCCGGCTGGCTGGAGATCTGCGGCTTCGACCACGGCGTCCTCATGAACGCGGCCTTGAGATCAGCCATCGTCAACGTCGGCCGGGCTCCCGGTGCGACATCAGACGCACAGGTGAGGCCCCGCGTGCGCCATGGCTCGGTCACCTCGCCCGCCGTCATGGTCCGTCGCCAGATCCGGAGCAAAGGACCGAGCTCGCCTTCAGGGCAGTCGCGCAGAGCATGCGCACACGAAACCTGCTCGGTGATGGAGTCCGGCCTTGTTTGTGGGCAGTCGTTGAGGGACAGGTATTCGTAGACAGGGGCGTCCTTGGGCCGGTCCACGATGGGGCCACCCTTGTCCCCGGGGAACTTCTCAAGCGCCAGCACCTGCTTCCGCGACATGAGACCAGTCACAACGGCGGTGTCATCCACCTCGCAGACATCTAGTTGATCGCAGCTCCCATCAGCGGCCAACGCTGGCAGAGACGGGCCGGATGCGAAGACAGCAATGGCGACGCATGCGATCCACCCAGCTCGTGACGTCACGACGTGGCCTTTTGAAGGCGCGTGATGATCCAGCGCTTGTCGAACTCGACTGTCGCTACCAAGGCCAACTTCGCCGAGCGGGTCGTGTCGACTCTTCGCCCGGACCCGTCGAGGACAGGAACGGCTTTCTGGTTGAGGTCGACTAAGACCTGGCGCGTCTTTGGGGAGAACTCAGTGGTAGACGCATAGTTCACCTTGGTGAGGTCACCGCCGTAGTGATGCCCAGCCTTCTTGACGTCGGCCACACCGTTACTTAGGGCGGCGCACATCTTGCACGCAGGGCTGGAAAGGTTCAACAAGACTGCGGGGTCCGCGGCCTTGAAGGCCTCGTTCAACTGAGTGAAGTAAAACGTTGTGTAAGCAGCGGCCCCCTCAATGGTCTCTGTTCGGGCCGCTGCGGGGATCTTGGCGATGACGGGGTCGACCGTGGCGGTGGGCCTCGGCGCGGTTGAGGTGCTGGCCGTCGGCGTGGGGGAGCTGGTGACGGCCGAGCTCGTTAGGGGAGTCGTCACCGCGGGACCGGGGTCGCTGCCCGTGCACGCACCGAGCGTCACGAGCGCGACGGGGGCGACGGCATACGCAAGGAACGTGCGGTGTCGGTGCGGGCGTGCGGCGGCGGTCATCGGCGTCCCCTGTCGATCGTCGATCATCGTGCGGTTGCGTCGTCTGAGGTGCGTTGTGCACCCTTTGTTCCACGACGGCAACCTACGACGATCGTCCCGCACCCGCACGCCGAGGCCGGTCCGTCATCCACAGGCACCCCGGGTGCGCAGTGTCCGGGTGCTCGGGTCACAATGGTGGCGATTCGCTGCCGTCAGGGGCCGTTCGACGCTGCGATTACTGGGGTCTCACCGGCGACACACCCACGAGTTCGGAGCATGGGCGACCGGCAGGTAACCTTTTCGCGGTCCTGCGCGCACCTCCACGTGCGCAGTAGCTATGCGCCCTAGAAGTGGGCGTGCAAGGGAGCCCCATGTCTCGCACCGACACCGTCGACGTCAAGCGTTGGCGTGCCAAGTACGCCCTCATCGAGCGCGCCGCCGAGGCGGACAAGGACGCCCAGGCCCTCTTCGCCGAGCTCGACTCCGAGCGGGCCGCGCGCAACGGCGAGCTGCGCGAGATCCTCGCCGACCTCGTGGCCTCGAGCGACCTCGTCGCCTTCAAGGAGGCGATGAACCAGTGGACCCGCAAGGACGGTCCCTACGTCGGCTTCGGCCCCATCGGCGGCCCGTGGCTCGCCTCGCTCATGCGCCGCTCCGAGGAGGAGTACGCCGAGGTCGTCGGCCTGCTCAAGCTCACCCTCCAGACCCCGGCCTCCCCGCAGGACGCCGGCGACAAGCTCCAGGCCATGGAGGCCTTCCTCGCCCGCGGTGGCTCCCGCGGCCAGCGCGCCCCCGGGCCCGGCCACACGGCATACGTGCTCTCGCTCTTCTGGTCCACCGACGACGGCGGCGAGTGGCCGCTCATGTGGGAGAACGCCCCGCACATGCTCCAGCGGCTCGGCTGGCTCGAGCGCGGCCTGAGCCACGCGGAGCGCTACGTCGCCTTCGCCGACCTCTGTGCGGCGCTGCGGCCCGAGGACCCGAAGTACGCCGCCCGCATCCTCTGGTACCTCAAGGAGACCGAGGCGTTCGTCGGCATCGCCCCCAAGGTGCTCGACGTGTGCGTCGAGGCTGCCGAGATCGCGGCGGACTTCCGCCCGTCGACCGGCTACGGCGACGGCCGGCGCGAGGACCGCGCCGCTGATCTCGCACGCCAGCTGCGCGGCGAGGCCGACCACATCAGCGACAGCCTCATCGACCGGCTCTCCGCCGAGACGGGCCTCTACCTCGAGGCTCCGACCCTCGCGCTGCAGCAGCACACGGGGGAGGACGCCGCCTACCGCTCCGACCTGTATGCCGCGTGGATCCTCGTCGGCGGCGCCGGCGCACCCGGCTTCCGCCTGTGGGTCACCCCGTCGGGCGTCGCGTTCGGACTGCACGGCGGCTGGGAGGGCGAGAGCGACCAGCAGCACCGCGAGGTCGGCACCATCGTCCAGGAGCACCTCCCGCGCGGCCTCAGCTTCCTGCGCGTCCACGAGGACGGCCGCACCGACCGGCTCGAGCCCGTCGGGCGCGAGTACCCCGGCGGCGAGGCCTTCGTCGGCCGCTGGTGGAAGGGCGACGAGGCGGTCGGACGCGCCGACTTCGCCGACGACGTCATCGCGACCGCCCGGGCGCTGACGCCGCTGCTGCGCTTCATGACCTCCAGCCAGCGCGGCCCCCTCGACGACCCCAGCCTCGAGCTCGCCTCCATGGTCGACCTCGACGGCGAGGTCGAGATCTTCAAGGCCGAGCGGCCCTACCCGAGCGAGCGCGACGCCTGGCACCAGGAGCAGCGCCGCGTCTTCGCCGCCTGCCTGTCGCGTGAGGGTCTCGAGGCCTTCGACCTGCCGACGTTCAAGCGGATCGTGTCGACACGCGGCTACGGTGACATCGGCGCGCAGTCCGTCCTCATCAGCAGCATCAACGCCCTCGACGCCGCCGGCATCGACGAGCTGCGCGTCATGGTGCGCGACCTGCTCTGGGGCGAGGGGCGTGACGAGGAGCGCATCAACCGCGTGCTCGGCTCCGACGACGTCCCGGTCCAGGGCTTCGGCGAGAGCGTCGTGCTCAAGCTCTTCGCCATCGCCCACCCCGAGCACTGGCTGCCCCTCTTCGCCCTGGGCGGGGACTCCGGCAAGATCGCGATGCTCGGCCGCCTCGGCGGGCCGGCGCGCTGGACCGAGGGCAAGTCCCGCGGCCGCACGCACGTCGAGACCAACGCCCTGCTCAAGCAGACGCTCGACCCGCTGCTGCCGGACGACCCGTGGGGCCAGGCGCAGCTCGCGTACTGGCTCATGCGACGCTCCGACAAGGCGCTCATGCCCGACCACGACGCGCTCGGCGAGGCCGCCGCGGAGCTGCTCATCGAGGAGGACTTCCTCCGCGAGATCCAGGGCCTGCTCGAGGAGAAGAAGCAGGTCATCTTCTACGGCCCTCCCGGCACCGGCAAGACCTACCTCGCCCAGCGGTTCGCGCAGGCGCTGCAGCCCGACCCCGCCAAGCGCGACATCGTCCAGTTCCACCCGAGCAGCAGCTACGAGGACTTCTTCGAAGGCTTCCGGCCGCAGATCGACCACCAGGGCCAGATGGTCTACGAGCTGCGCAAGGGCCCGCTCGCCCTCCTCGCCGAGGCGGCCGAGGCGGACCCGCTGACGCCGCACATCATGATCATCGACGAGATCAACCGCGCGAACCTCCCGCGTGTCTTCGGTGAGCTGCTCTTCCTGCTCGAGTACCGCTCGCACTCGGTCAAGACGAGCTACCGGCCCGACGAGGGTTTCGAGCTGCCGCCCAACCTCTACTTCATCGGCACGATGAACACCGCCGACCGCTCCATCGCGCTCGTCGACGCGGCCCTGCGCCGGCGCTTCGACTTCGTCCCGTTCATGCCGCACGACGGGCCGATGGAGGGCCTGCTGCGTCGGTGGCTCGAGGTCCACGACGGCCCCGTCTGGGTGGCCGAGCTCGTCGACCGCGTCAACGAGGACCTGCGCCGGGCGCTGCGCGGCCCGCACCTGCAGATCGGCCACAGCTACTTCATGCGCCCTGGTCTCGACGGCGACGAGGCCACCCTGCGCCGCATCTGGGACTACAACGTCTACCCGTTCATCGAGGACCAGCTCTACGGGCGCGAGCACGAGCTGGCCCAGTTCCGCTGGGAGAACGTCCGAGCCCGCTACGGCCAGTTCGACCTGACGAGGCCGTGACCGTGGAGGCGACGCGCCGATGACCATCGAGCTGGCCCCGATCCCCGAGCACGGACGCTCGGGCCCGGTCCGGCTGTCCCGCGAGACCCGAGCGGCTCTCGTCGCGGCAGCGGGGGAGCGGCTCGTCATCCACGCGACCGCCGACCCCGACGTCGTCACGATCGGTGCGACGAGCTGGGTCGGCGCGCTCGCCGTGCCCGGCCTCGTCGTGCGCGTCACGCCCAAGGTCTCGGTCACGAACTTCTTCGCGATGCTCGGCGCGGGCGTCTCGCCCGACGCGTTCGACCACGAGCACGTGACGTGGAGCGACACCGACGAGCTCATCGACGGCGTCGCCTACTTCGCGATCCGGCTCATCGACTCGTCGACGATGCGCGGTCTCGTGCACGGCTACGTCCCGCGCGAGGAGCGGATGCGGACCATCCGGGGGCGGCTGCTCGTCGAGGAGTTCGCGCGCCGGCCGTGGAGCGCCGCCGAGCCGCAGTGCCGCTTCGACGACTTCACGGCCGACATCGTCGAGAACCAGCTCTTCCGCTGCACGCTGCAGGCGATGCTGTCGTGGCCCCAGCTCGCGCCGCACGTCCGCCGGGAGGCGCTGCGCGTGCTCGGCCGCTTCGACGGCGTCGCCGACACCCCGGCGACGAAGCATGCTGCACCGCTGCCGATCACCCGCCTCAACGAGCACTACGAGGACGCGATGCGGCTCAGTCGCCTTGTCCTGCAAGCGATGTCGCTGAGCCACGAGGCCGGCGACCAGCAGGCCAACAGCCTCATGGTCGACATGGACGACCTCTTCCAGCGCTGGATCGCCCAGGAGCTGGACCTGCGTCTGGCCCCGGAGATGCGCATCGAGCGCGACGAGGACGTCTGGCTCGACGAGGGCCGGGCCGTCACGATGGCCCCCGACCTCGTCGTGCGCCGTGGCAGCGAGGTCGTCCTCGTCGGCGACGCGAAGTACTCGATGGGCGCCGACGGCTACATGGCCTCGCGGGACTACCTCGAGCTCGTGGCCTACACGACCGCCATGGGGCTGCCGACGGGCCTGCTCATCCACTGCAACAGCGACCGTGCGCCGGAGTCGGAGATCGTCATCCGCAACGCGGGCACCCGGATCCTCTGCCGTCCGATCCGTCTCGACGGGTCGTATGCCGCCGTGTGCCGTTCGCTCGACGCGCTCGCCGAGCTGGTGCGCGAGCTCGCCGACGCCCCAGGGGAACTCGAGGTCCCGACCCTCATCCGCTCGCGCCGCTGACGCGGCGCACCCTCGGCGCTGACGCGGCGCTGACGCGGCGGGTCGTCTGCCGCCGGAGCGGTCTGAGCGCTGTCTCGCGGCGGGGTGCCCCGGTGTCCGGCAGATCACACCGCGATGGGGGAGCGCTGTGGACCAGCTACTACTACGCTGTGTAGTACCGACAGAGAAGCTGCCGGAACACACACCGAGTTCTGGAGTTGAGTTCCATGGGCACCATCCCGCGCGACACGCACACCGAAGGTAGTGCGACGACCACCACGCACGACCCCACCAAGGGTGTCGTCACCTTCCAGGAGGAGGTGGTCCGCTCGGCCGTTGCCCGCAAGTTCCTCGCTGGTCTGCGCATCGTGCTCGGCTTCACCTTCCTCTGGCCCTTCCTCGACAAGCTGTTCGGGCTCGGCTACATGACCCCGTCGGCCAAGGCCTGGATCCACGGCGGCACGCCCGCCCAGGGCTTCATGAAGCACGCCGAAGGCCCGTTCGCCTCCTTCTTCAACAACATCGCCGGCCCGTGGGCCGACTGGCTGTTCATGGCCGGTCTCCTCGGCATCGGCATCGCTCTCCTCGCCGGCGCCGGCCTCAAGATCGCCGCCTGGACCGCTGCACTCCTCCTGGCGCTGATGTACCTCGCCGAGTTCCCCCTCGGCACCACCGGCGTCTACACGAACCCACTCATCGACAGCCACTGGATCGAGGCACTGGGCGTCGCGGTTCTCGCCACGACGCTCGCCGGGGACACCTGGGGCCTTGGCAAGTGGTGGGGCCGCCACGTCGGTAACGGCTTCCTGCGGTGAGTCGGGTCGGTGGCCGCGTCCCTGACCCGGCCACCAGCCCGGGCCTTCGGGCCCGAGCAGCAAGGCGGTCCTCCTCGGAGGGCCGCCTTCCTGCTGTGTCCGGCGGGCCCGGGCGGGGCGACCCACGCCCCGGGGACAGACGTATGCCGCCCGGCCGAGGTGGCCGGACGGCATACGTCGTCCTGATGGTGCGAGGTGACCGCTCAGCCCACGCGGAGCGTCACCTTCGACGAGGCGGACGGGTAGTAGCGTCCGGACCCGTTGTAGGTGGCCGTCACCGAGTGCGTGCCGCGCGAGAGGATCGGCGCCTTGAACGACGCCTTGCCCTTCGAGACCGTCGACGTGCCGAGGACCCGGCTGCCGTCACGGAAGGTGACGGTGCCCGTGGCGGTCGACGGCGAGAGCGTCGCGGTCAGCGTCGGGCGCCCGCCGTAGCGGTAGCTCGTGCTGCTCGACGTCAGGGACGTCGCCGAGGCGACACCCTTGACGGTGACCTTGACCGCCGCCGAGGTGCTGGCGAGGGTCGTGGCGTCACCGGAGTAGCGCGCGACGAACGTCTGCGTGCCGCGCGACAGGCCGGTGACGGGGAGGACCGCCTTGCCGCCCGAGACCGCGACCGTCCGCAGCGCCTTGCCGTTCCAGTCGAACGTCACGGTGCCGGTGGCACTCGACGGGGACACCGTCGCGGTCAGCACCGTCCTGCCGCCCTGCGTGAAGCTCGACGGGCTGGCCGTCAGCTTCGTGGTCGACGTCGTGCGCACCGTGACGACCTTGGCCCGGGAGCCGTCGGTGTTGAGGTGGTGCAGCAGGAGCAGACCCTGCGGCTTGTCGACCGCGGCGGAGGCCTCGTCACGTCGGACCTCGAGCTTCTCGCCGGGGAGGTCGCTGTTGAGGAGGGTGCCGAAGTCCCCGTAGGCCGACAGGCCGGGGGACGCGAGGCTGATCGTCATCGGCTTGGCAGCCGAGCCGAGCGCGTCCACGGCGGAGCCCTGGGCGAGCGAGCTGACCCAGTAGCGGACCTTGGGCGCGGCACCCGTCACGAGACCCTCGTTCTGGAGGACCTCGACGGAGACGGGCATGACGAGCGAGTCGCTGTTGAAGACGTTCGTGTCGAACGACCCGTCGACCCCGTTGATGAGCTCCTGGTCGAGCACGTCGCCGAAGCCGGCACCTGCCCGCAGGTCGACGAGCTCGGCCACGAAGTAGTCGTAGTCGTCGGTCGTCGACAGCCGCGTGTTGTAGACCACGGCGTCGGCCGTCCCGTCGGCGTTCGTGTCGAGGAAGACGTCGAACTCCGTGGACGTGGCCGGCGTGCGCCACGGGCCGTGGGTGTTGATGCCGAAGGTCAGCATCGACTTGGCGAGGCCGAAGACCGGCGCGTCCGTGGCCGCACCGACGTAGCGCAGGTCGGCGCCGCGGTCGTCTGCGGTCGCGTTGCAGTCGACGATGCGGGTCGACGAGCAGTCCGCGCGGCGCGGGCTCGTGCCCTGCAGCTCGAAGATCGAGACCGTGGAGACGTACGACGTGCTGCCACTGCCCTGGTCGATGCCGGTGCCCGTGAGCGGGAGCATCGAGGTGGCGATGCCGGCCGGGAGGCCGGACTGCTTGGTCACCGTCGTGCTCGACGGCGACGACATCGTCGACGCCGCGCGCGGAGCGGACCAGACCGGCACGCGCAGCGTGCCACCGGACGTGCCCTGGACGGGCTCGAGCAGCATGCGGCCGCTCGCGTCGGCGCGGTAGCTGCGCTGGATGCCGATCTCGAGCGGGTCGGCCACGGTCGTCGGGTCGGCGACGGCCCGCAGTGCCGAACGCGTGAAGGTCGCCGTGACCTTGACGTCGACCGAGCCGTTGCCCGGAACGCGGACCTGCGACGGGCTGAACGAGTACGTCACACCCGGTGTCGGGTGCGCGGCGTCGTAGGACAGGACGTAGGCCGCCGACGTCACCGGGCGCTTGTTGACGATGCGCACGGTCTTCGTCAGGGTCTGCGTCGGCGCGGTCACGGCGACGGGACCGAACGAGACGCTCACGGCGCCCTTGTCGTCGGTGACGTAGGCGAGCGTGCTCGTCCCGACGGCGGCGTCGGCGACGACGCGACCGGCGCCCACGCGCTCGGGACCGTAGACGTCACCCGTGTGGTCGGGACCGACGAAGACGTCCTGGGTCGCGGTGTTCATGATCGAGGCCTTGACCTCCTCGACCGTCCACGTCGGGTGCGAGCCACGCACGAGCGCGGCCTCACCGGCCACGTGCGGCGATGCCATCGAGGTGCCGCTCTCGGCGATGCCCTCGTTGCCCGTGCCGACGGCCGCGGAGAACGTCGTGACTCCGGGGGCCGCGACGTCGGGCTTGACGCCACCGGCCACGCCGACGCCTCGCGACGAGAAGTCGGCGAGCTGGTCGATCGCCTTGGGGTTGCGGATGGAGACGGCGTTGCGGAGGTCGTTCGTCATCGTGACGCGGACCTCGTTGGACGCGTCGAGCTGGGCCTTGATGGCCTGCGTCGCCTGGTTGACGGTGAGCATCGCGGGGATGTCGGCGTCGCCGGTGACACCGGCCGAGAAGGCGTTGACGTCGCTGCCGTAGATGACGCCGACGGCGCCCGCGTCCTGCGCGAGCTGGGCGCGTGCGGCCGAGCCGCAGCGACGACCGGTGCCGTCGAGCCACATCTGCATGACGACCTTGCCGGTCACCTTGGCCTGGTCCGCGAGGGAGTAGGCCGAGCAGCCGTCGGTATTGTTGCCGGCGTTGGGGTCCTGCGACCAGTCACCGACCGTGACGACCGGGACGTTCGTGACGCCCGGCTCGGCGGTCCAGTCGTAGGCGACCGACTTGAGAGCGGCGAAGACGTTGTCCCGGGTGCCGTCGACGGTGTCGGCCGGCTCGATGCCGGCGGGGGAGTCGACCTTGAGACCGTCGACGACGTCGTTGCCATCGTCGGACGCGGCGACCGCGAGCACGCGCGGCGCGTCACCCGGGGAACCACCGACCTCGTAGACGTCGCCGGAGTTGCCCATGGAGGCGACGACGACGGTGCCGAGCGCGGCGAGGTTGTTCGCGGCGACGGCGTCGGGGTCCTCGGGCGAGCCGTAGGAGCTGCCGAGCGACATGTTGACGACGTCGAGGTGGTCGGACAGGTCGCCGTCACCGTTGGGGTCGGCCGCCCAGTCGAGCGCCTCCCCGACGACGTTGGTCGAGCCGTCGCAGCCGAAGACCTTGAGGGCGTAGAGGCTCGCCTCGGGGGCGACGCCGGGGCCGATGTCGAGGCTGGCCGGGTCGATGTCCGACGCGTAGCCACCGGACCACGTCTTGCCGTCGGACGCGACGCCGAAACCGGCGGTCGTGCCGGCGACGTGCGAGCCGTGGCCGTTGCAGTCGAGCGGGTTGGGGTCGGGCTGCGGGTTCGGGTCGTAGGTGTCCGAGGTCGGGTCGGCGTTGTAGGCGTCACCCGCGAAGTCGTAGCCGCCGACGACCTTGGCCGTCGGCGTGAAGGTGTTGGAGGCGCCCGCAGCCGTGAACGCGTCGACCGTGCCGGGGCCGCCGAAGTCGGCGTGGGTGTAGTCGATGCCGGTGTCGATGATGCCGACCCGCACACCCTGGCCCGTCTGCGACAGTGCCTTCCACACCTTCGGCGCACCGATGAGGGGCACGGAGGAGGAGTTGGTCGGGGCCTTGGGCGTCAGGCGGTGGATCGCCTTGACGCCGGGGATGCCCGCGAGGGCGGTGAGCTTCGCGGCGTCCGTGCGGACCGCGATGCCGGCGTATGCCGCGTGCACCTTGTAGAGCGTCCGTGCCTTCGTCGCGGTGGCCGCGAAACGGGACTCGACGCCCTTCTGGGCCGCCTTGACGGCGGAGGTCTGGGAGCGTGCCGCGCTCTTGGCGGCAGCGAGGCCGCGTCCGCGGGCCTGGCCGAACGCCGTCGTCGCAGGAGCGGCGTCGAGCTCGATCATGACGTCGACGGGCCCGGTGGCCTTGCGCAGGCCGGCGTCCACCTTGTCGCCCGAGGCCACGCGCTGGGTGCCGAGGCCGAGGGAGCCGGCGCTCGTGAGACCGTCGGGAACCGAGGCGTTGCTGCGGTGCTTGACGGACGGGTCAGGGCTCGCCGACACCGGCGTGGCCCCGAGGGTGGTGGCGGCCAGGGCCGCGATGGCTCCTGCGCTCACCGAGCTCATCACGCCACGGCGCGAGCGCCATGGTCCCCGAGTGTTGTCGGACAACAGATCCTCCTTGCGTGACTCCATTCGCCCGCGATGCGTCTGCGCACCGCGTGCGCAGGGACGCTCGCCCCCGAACTTGCCTGCCACGCCGGATGCAACCTATCCCCGTTCGAGCCGTTCGTGCGCGTTCCGGGCAAAATGATTCGCGGGGTGTCGAGGGTGTCGGTGCCGGACGGCATACTCGGCGCCATGCAGCGCATCGACGGTCACCTCGTCCTGAGTCCCACGGACCTGACGAAGCACGTGGCCTGTGCGCACATCACGACGCTCGACCTCGAGGCTCTCGACGCCGGCCAGGGGACGAGGGGCGGGGCGAGCGGCGCAGACGACTCGCTCAACCTCGTCTTCGCCAAGGGGCTCGAGCACGAGCGCGCCTACCTCGAGCGTCTCGTCGCCGAGGGGCGCGTCGTCGAGGACATCGCGGCCCTGGGGGTGCGGGGTGTCGAGGCCGAGGCGGCCACGCTCGACGCCATGCGCCGGGGCGTCGACGTCATCTACCAGGCGACGTTCTTCGACGGGCACTGGGTGGGGCTGGCCGACTTCCTCCTGCGCGTCGACGAGCCGAGCGACCTCGGCCCGTGGCGCTACGACATCGCCGACACCAAGCTGGCCCGCCGGCTCAAGGTCCCCGCGCTGCTCCAGATGGCGACGTATGCCGCCCGGCTCGAGCTGCTCCAGGGCGTCCCGCCGCAGTGGCTGACCGTCGTCACCGGCGACACCGAGTCGCACCCGTGGCGGCTCGTCGACGTGGCCCCGTATGCCCGCCGCCGCCGCGCCGAGCTGCTCGACGCCATCGCCAACCCGCGCGAGACGGAGTCCGCACGCGTCCAGCACTGCGGTCAGTGCCGCTGGAAGGAGCGGTGTGCCCAGGAGTGGCTCGACCGCGACGACCTCATCCAGGTCGCGGGCATGCGCGCCGACCACCGCGCCGCGCTCATCGACCTCGGCATCCCGACCCTCCGTTCGCTGGCCGAGTCCAGCGAGGAGCGACTGGCCCCGGCCCTGTCCATCGCGAGCCGGCGTCGGTTGCTCCAGCAGGCCCGGCTCCAGCTCGCCGAGCGCGACACCGGCCGGGCTCAGTTCGAGCTGCTCGACCCCGAGCCGGCCCGGGGCCTGCAGATGCTGCCCGTGCCCGACGAGGGGGACGTCTACCTCGACTTCGAGGGCGACCCGTGGGCCGAGGGCGGTGCGGGGCGCGAGTACCTCGCGGGCATCTGGACGCGGCAGGGGGAGTTCGTCGAGTTCTGGGCCCACGACTTCGCCGAGGAGGGGCGCCTGACGACCGACCTCGTCGACTGGCTGACGGAGCGGTGGCAGCGCTTCCCGGACCTCCACGTCTACCACTACGCGCCCTACGAGACGACGGCTCTCAAGCGGCTCGTCGGCCAGCACGCGACCCGCGAGGCCGAGCTCGACCAGCTGCTGCGCCACGAGGTCTTTGTCGACCTCTACGCGGTCGTGCGCCAGGGCGTGCGCATCAGCAAGGGCTCCTACTCCATCAAGAAGCTCGAGGAGTTCTACTGGGGCCACACGCGATCCGCTGACGGCGCGGGTGTCGCCGACGGTCTCTCGTCGGTCGTCGAGTACGAACGCTGGCTCGCCGGTCGCGACGACGGGTCTGCCGACCAGGCGATCCTCGACGACATCCGGCGCTACAACGAGGAGGACGTCCGCTCGACGCTCGCGCTGCACGAGTGGCTCGAGGAGCGACGCGCCGAGCTCGCACGAGCGGGGCACACGCTCAGCAGACCGGTACCCGAGCAGCTGCGCGAGATCAGCGACGAGGAGCGTGCCGAGATCGCGCTCTCCGAGCGGCTGGTCGCCGACGGCCACCCGCTCCTCGCCGGCCTCGTCGGGTGGCACCGCCGCGAGAAGCGCCCGGAGTGGTGGGACTTCTTCCGCTACAAGGAGCTCGAGACGGCCGAGCTCGTCGAGGACGGCACCGCCATCGGTGACCTGGGCGAGCCCAGGGAGATGCGGATCGTCAAGCTCTCGAAGGTCTGGCGCTACCCCTTCCCTCCCCAGGACTGCAAGGTGTCGGTCGGCAAGTACGTCCCGGACGTCGACACCCACGCACCCGTCGGCAAGGTCGTCGACCTCGACCCGGTCGAGGGCTGGGTCGAGCTGTCGATGAAGAAGTCGCTGGAGCCGCCACGTCCGCGCGGCCTCGGCGGACCCGGGCCGGTCATGGACCAGGCGCTCCGTGCGAGCATCGCCCGCACCGGCGAGCTCGCGCTGGACGGGGGGTCCAACCTCGCGACGCGGCTCGTCGAGCGGGTCGTGCCGGCCCCCGACCTGCTCGCGCCCCGTGCCGGAGAGTCGCCCAAGGACGTCGTCGTCCGCGTCGGTCGCGGCCTGCGCGGCGAGGTGCTCGCCGTCCAGGGGCCACCGGGCACGGGCAAGACGTATGCCGGTTCGGCACTGATCCGCGAGCTGCTCGACGCCGGCCTGCGCGTCGGCGTCACGGCGCAGTCCCATGCTGTCGTGCTCAACCTCCTCGACGAGGTGGCCCGTCCTGCCTGGCACAAGGACGGCACCAACGTCGAGGAGGGCGACGAGCCGGACGACCCGAACGCCCTCATCCGTCACACGTCCGACAACGCCGCCATCGCGGCCGCGCTCGCGAGCGGAGAGGCGACCCTCGTGGGGGGCACCGCCTGGCTGTGGTCGCGCGACGACATGGTCGATGCCGTCGACGTGCTCGTCATCGACGAGGCCGGCCAGTTCTCGCTCGCCAACGCCGTGGCCGTGGCCCCGGCCGCGCGCTCGCTCGTCCTGCTCGGTGACCCGCAGCAGCTGACCCAGCCGACCAAGGCGGTGCACCCCTACGGCTCCGGTGTCTCCGCGCTCGACCACCTCCGCGCCGGCGACGACGGGCTCGTCCACGACGTCATCCCGGCCGATCGCGGTGTCTTCCTCGACCGCACGCACCGGATGCACCCGAGCCTGACGGCGTTCGTCTCGCAGCTCGCCTACGAGGGCCGGCTCGAGTCGGCGCCGGGTCGCGAGCAGCTCCGCGTCGAGGCCCCCGGCGCGTTGTCCGGCGACGGGCTGCGCTGGGTCCCCGTCGAGCACGACACGCTGTGCGAACAGTCGAGCCGCCAGGAGGCCCGGGTCGTCCGTGCCCTCGTCGACGACCTGCTCCGCGGCAGCTGGACCACCGCGGACGGCGACTCACGTCCGATCGGTCTTGCCGACATCCTCGTGGTCGCGCCCTACAACGCACACGTCGCGATCCTCGCGGCCGAGCTGCCCGACGGCGCCCGGGTCGGCACGGTCGACAAGTTCCAGGGCCAGCAGGGCGCCGTCGTCATCTACTCGATGGCGAGCACCACGGCGGCCCTCGCGCCACGTGGAGTCTCGTTCCTCTACGACCTGCACCGGCTCAACGTCGCGATCTCACGCGCCAAGGCGATGGCGGTCATCGTGGGCAGCCCCCTGCTCACCGACGCCGAGGTCCACACACCGGAGGAGCTGCGCGCCGTCAACGCGCTGTGCCGCTACGTCGACGAGGCCAAGAGCGTCTGAGCCGAGAGCAGGTGGCACTGCGGCTCGGTGTGCACCCGCATCGATCGCAGCTGCCCGCCACGGCTGGGCCTCAGACTCGGCGGGGGAGCGAGGCGAGGTCCTTCTCGACGACCTCGCGGTCCTCCGGGCCGTCCATCGTCGCGAGCACCTCGCGGGCCTCGGCCTCGAAGCGCTCGGCGGCGTCGAAGTCGCCGCCGACCGCCGCTGCCCGCGCAGATGCCTCGAGGGCGGCCGCGAGGTCCCAGCGCTCGCCCGCACCGCCGCGCGCGATCGTGACGTACCGCCGCGCGTGGTACGCAGCGGCGTCGGGCTGCCCGAGCACGGCATGCACGCGCGAGACGAGCCAGTGGCCCCGGCCCATGTTCTCCGGCAGCACCCCCTCGAACCTGCCCCAGTGGTACATCGAGGCATGGGCGCGGGCCAGCATCTCGTCGTCGTCCTCCGGCGACCGGTCGGTCTGCTCGAGCAGCTCCCACGTCGCGTTGTAGAGGTCCACGCCGAGGCGGCGATGGTCGATCTCGCTCATGGCGGCACTGTAGACCGCAGCCCGCCTCGGGTTCAGGCCCCGTGGGCGGCGACGTCCCAGAGCCGTCCCTCCCCGCGGATGCCCGGCAGGGCCTCCCGGATCGACCGCTCGGCGAGCTCGGGAGCGACACCGAGGTCGACGGCATACCGCAGCGCGACCGCCGGGGTGCGCTGGACGCCCTGACGGCAGTGGACGAGCACCCGCTTGCCCTCGGCACGGAACTGTCGCAGCGCCGACGAGGCGTCGTCGAGGACGAAGTCGAGGTGAGGGTTGCTCTCCTCCTGCTCCTCGTCGTTGATCCAGAACTCGATGTGGTCGCGTGCCGTCATCCCGGCTGCGGGGATGTCCTCCAGGCCGAGCGCGCAGAGCGAGACGATCGCCTGCACGTCGAGCTCGGGCACGCGTCCGAGGTCGCTGATGGTGCCCAGCACGATGTCAGGGTCGATGGGGTGCGGGATGCCCAGCGTGGGAATCCTCTCGTCACCCATCGAGACGACCGACGGCCACTCGCCGACGCGACGTCCGCCCGCCGAGGTCGACACGGCGAGCTCGACGAGGTCGTGGGCGCGGAGCCCCGGCCACCCGTGCACCATGCGACGCCACTGGGTCGGCACCGCGGACGCTCCGTAGCGGGCGCCGAGCAGCGAGCCCGCGATGGCGGCGACCGTGTCGGTGTCGTGTCCCGCCCGGACGGCGGCCTGCAGCCCCCGCTGGAGGTGCATCGCCGAGCCGTCGCCGCGGTCGGTCGTCGTGATCGCGGCCCAGGCGTCCTGCAGCGCCGTCACCGTGAAGCCGTTGTTGCCGAACTGGCCCGGCTCGGCGCCGGTCGCCGCCTCGATCCAGTCGCCCCAGCGTCCGACGTGCGCGGCGCTCACGAGGTCGAGACCGGCCGCGAGGTCGAGACGCCCCTCCGTGACGGCGACCCGGATCGCCTCCGACCACAGCACGGCCGAGTCGCCCGCGAGCGGGTCGGCGTGGGTGAGCAGGGCGATGGCGCGGGCCGCGCGGGCCGTCGCGTCCCGGTCGTCGAGGGCCGACAGGCCGACGATGGGTGTCCGCATCAGCGCGCCGTTGCCGGCGGTCAGCCCGGTGCGGGCGTGCAGCGCCTCGCTCGCCCGGGTCAGGCGTTGGTGCGAGCGTCCGGTCAGCTCCTTCGCCTCGGTCAGCACCGAGTGTGTCTGGATGCCGACGTCCGTGGCGCCGCCGTCGAGCCACGCGGTGAACGCGTCGGCCACGCCGTCGAGGCCCTCGGGCGAGGTGAGGTCGATGCCCTGGGCGGCGATGCGCGCCACGCAGAGCGTCATCTGGGTGTCATCGCTCCACTCGCCGGGCTCGTACGGCCCGAGGCCACCACCCTTCATGACGGCCTCGCCGACCGGGGGCGCCGCCATCTCGTAGGGCACGCCGAGGGCGTCGCCGCAGGCCTCGCCGAGCAGCACCCCCGCCGCGCGGTCGACGGCGATGGGGCGGATCAACACGAGGGCTCCTTCAGAACGGTCTGGACGCGCGCGACGGTGGGGCGGTGCGTCGGGACGAAACTACCGTCAGCACCGGCAGGCCCGAGCGTCCGGTCCGACCCGCGATGCCGCGTCGGGGAGCACGGACCGACGCCGTAGGCTTCTCGCGTGCTCCAACCCCTGACCGTCGTGCTGCTCGTCGCGAGTGGCCTGCTCGGCCTGCTGGCCGCCCACCACCTGCTCCGGGGCCGGCTCGTCGACGACCCGCTCATCATCGTGGGCGCCGCGATCGAGCTCGCGCTCGTCGTGCAGCTCGTCGTGGGGCTGACGAAGGCGTCCGCGATCGGCGACGGTGCCGAGCGGGCCACCTTCATCGCCTACCTCTTCACCGTCCTGCTCGTCATCCCCGCGACGATCGTCATCGCCGTCAAGGAGAAGACGCAGTGGGCCATGGCCGTCGTGCTCGGTGGCGCCCTCGTCGTGGCGATCCTCGTCGCCCGCCTGCAGCAGGTCTGGAGCCTCAATGTCTGAGCCGACATCCACCCCCGCAGCCTCGCCGGAGCAGCCGCTCACGGAGCGGCCGCACACCGGCCACGGCTTCGGCCGCGTGCTCGTCGCCGTCTACGGTCTCCTCGCGCTCGCCGCGACGGGACGGTCGATCCTGCAGATCACCGAGTACTTCGACCGCGCCCCCGTCCCGTTCCTCCTCTCGGCGCTCGCGGCGCTCATCTACCTCGTCGCGACCATCGGCCTGGCCCGCGGCGACCGGGCGTCCGTGCGCCTCGCCACCATCGCCCTCACGGTCGAGCTCGTGGGCGTGCTCGTGGTCGGGACCTGGAGCGTCGTGCGGCCGGAGGCGTTCCCCGAGAAGACCGTCTGGTCACACTTCGGCGCTGGCTACGGCTACGTCCCTCTCGTGCTACCGCTCGTCGGCCTGTGGTGGATCCGTCGCACGGCCCGGGCCACGGCGGCCTCCGACGCCGAGGTGGCGCGGTCGGCGGACTGACGCGCCGCCGCTAGGGTTGCCGCCATGACCGAGCAGACTCCTGCCCCTGCGCCGACCACACAGGTGACGGCTGTCGCCGGCCCGCTGACGGTGCGCGAGATCAGCGCCGACGAGGCCGTCGAGACGCTCCTCGAGGTCGGAGGCAGCTTCCTCCAGACGCCTGCCTGGGGACGGGCGAAGGCAGGCTGGCGGCGCACGCACCTGGGCTGGTTCGACGCCTCCGGGGCCCGCGTCGGTGCTGGCCTCGTCCTCTCGCGGACCATCCCGCGCCTGTCCCGGTCCTACGCCTACCTGCCCGAGGGCCCGGGGCTGCCGTGGGACGTCGTGGCGACCGACCCGGCGGCGTGGCTCGACCCGCTCGTCGCGTGGGCCAAGGCCAACAAGGCGTTCGCGCTCCGGCTCGGCTACCCCGTCGTCTCCCGGGTCTGGGACCGCGAGCCGGTCAAGAAGCAGGTCGTCGACAACGGCCTGCTCAGCTTCACCACCCTGCCCGCAGCGGTCGACAACCCGACCGCCCGGACCCTCGAGGCCTGGCTCGACCGCAACGACTGGCTCCAGCTCGGCGCCGACGGCGTCGCGGTGGGGCAGCCCCGCCTGCTCTGCATCGTCGACCTGCGTGGCCGCTCCGACGCCGAGCTGCTCAAGGGCATGAACCAGCAGTGGCGGCGGAACGTCAAGAAGGCCGAGAAGGCCGGTGTCCAGGTGCGCGCGGTCGGGCCCGAGGGGCTCGACACCTTCCACGCGCTCTACGTCGAGTCGGCCGACCGCGACAACTTCCTGCCCCGACCCAAGGCGTACTTCGACGTCATGGCTCGCTCGTTCGCGTCCGACGGCGCGGACGGTGACGGTCCGGTGTCAGCGCGCTTCTACGAGGCCCACGTCGACGGCGACGTGCTCGCGTCGGCGTTGATGATCCGCTTCGGTCGGACGTTCTCCTACCTCTACGGCGGCTCGACCGAGCGCAACCGCGACGCACGGGCCTCGAACGCCCTCCAGTGGCAGGCGATGCGGGATGCCGCCGCAGCCGGGTGCGAGTCCTACGACTTCAGGGGGTTCAACACCTCCCTCGGTGCCACGAGCCCGCTCACCGGCCTGCTGCTCTTCAAGCTCGGCGCCGGCGCCGACGTCGTCGAGATGGTGGGCGAGCGCGAGCTCGTCATCAGCAGGTTCTGGCACCTCGCCTTCGAGAAGGCCATGGCTGCCCGGATCGCGATCAACAAGCGCCGCAAGGCGGCCCGCGCCTCCGCCGACGCCGCCGACATCTGAGCAACCGCCGCGGCGGTAGCCGACCGACCGCGCCTCAGCGGCGCTGGATGTCGAAGTACGGGCTGATGTAGCACGTGGCGTAGCCCTGTCCCTGCTGCGCCGTGACGACGATCCCGTCGACGAGCACCCGGCACGACACCGCGCCGCGGACCCCTGACCCGGTCGGGTCGCTCGTGCGCACCCTGAGGCTGAAGTAGTCGTTGCTCGTCGCGCCGGGTCTGACCGGCACCTCGAAGGCGAGGGGCGCGGTCTGCGCGGGGTAGTCGTGGCGCTGGTGCGTCGCATCCGAGAGGGACACCTCGATGCGGGCGCCCGTCTCGGCATACGCCTCGAAGCGGATGGTCCGGGCGTTCGAAGGTACGGGGGTCACGGGAACGGCCGGGACCGGGATGAGCGTGGGGGGCGAGGTCATGACGCCGCGGGTCGGGGTGGTCGGCCTCGCGGTCGCTCCGGGGACCGACCGGGTCGGGCTGGCGCCGGGCACCTGGGGTGTGATCGTCGGGACCGGGAACGTGCGGGTCACGGCGGGTCGGTTGCGGGTGACGCTGATCGCGGGTCGGGCGACCGGGTCGAGGTCGTCGACGAGGCTCGTCGACGCCCAGAACCCGAGCGGGACGAGCAGCCCGACGACGATCGCCACGACGTGCCACGCCTGGAGACGCCCGCCGAGCGAGCGTCCCGCGGCCCCCGGGAGGGTCACGGTGCGCAGCCGCTCGGTCACGGGGGGTGAGGTGGGTGCGGCCGGCGGGGGTGGTGGCGACGCGTGGTCGGCCCCGACCTTCTGCGGCACCCAGCTCGTCGCCGGGGGTGGCTCGAGGCCGAAGGTCGTGTCGTATGCCGTCGCGCCCTCCCGCGTCCCGGGCTCGGTGGGGAGGTCGGCCGGGTCGGCGGGGCCGGAGGGGTCGCGACCGCCGGCACCGGTCGACCCGTCACGCAGGTCGGTCGGGTCCGGGCCGACGTCTCCCGTCGTGTCACGGGTCGGGTCGGGCTCGTGCGGCGGAGTCTCAGACACGGGGTCCCCTCGTCTCGTGCGTGCGGCTGCTCAATCTACTGAGGCGGGTTGTTGCATACGGCGGTCACAGCGCAAGGCTGCAGATGGCCTGATGGTCCGACGTGTCGACGGCCACGAGCGTGCGGCCCGCGTAGACGCGGCACTGGATCGTGCCCGGTCCGGTCACGACCGTCGCCGTGACCTGCAGCTCGGGCGGTCGACTGTCGAGGGTGATCCTGGCGGCGTACGGGCCGAGCCCCTGGTGCCCGTCGAGGACGACGCCGCCCGAGGTGATGTCGACGCCGGCGACGAGCCCTGCGCTGGGGGAGCTCGCCGTCGACACCACCTCGACGGTCAGCGAGGAGGCGTCCGCCGGCACCGGGGACACCTCGGGCGTACCGCCGAGCATCGGGGCGAAGGCCGTCGAGGACGTGACGTCCCTGGCGTAGACGCCGATCACGGATCCGGGGGCGTCTGCGCTGCCGCCGGACGTGCCGTCGAGGGTCCCGTCCATCGTTCCGTCGCAGCCGGGGGTGCCAGGGTCTGCGCTCGTGTCGTACGACCAGCAGTCATAGCTCTCGGTCGCGTCGTTGTGGCTCGACAGACCGAGGAGCAGGGGCGGGATGAGGAAGAACGCGGCCCAGCCCGGCAGGCGTCGCCGGGGCGCTCGCCGGATCGGCGGGGTGGTGAGGACCAACGGCACGGGAGCCTGCCACGAGGACGGCGTCGGTGACGCAGGACCGGGTCCGGAGGAGCGGGGCGCCCACGCCTCCGGGGGCAGGGAGGGGCCCGGCGTGACGGGGTCGGCGCTGGGCGCGTCGTCCGGGAAGGAGACGTGCCGGTCCCGCTGGGGGTCCGGCAGGGCCGGGCGCGTGTGGTCGGGATCGGACAACGATGCCTCGCTTCGGACGGGTGGGACCACGGTAGGTCCTCGGGTGCCGCAGTCGTCGCACCTCTGACCGTCCCCGGCCCCGGCGCGTTCCGTGCGGCTGCCGAGGCCCGAGCAGGGATGCCCCACACGGTGGCGGTCAGTCGGCGCCGGGCCGCCAGCCACCGACCCGGATCTCGGTGCCGTCGACGATGTCGACGGGCGAGGTCGGGTCCAGCGGGACGGCCACCGGGGACGACCCGTCGCTCACGACGATCGTCATCGACGCGGTCTGCTCGACGCCGGCGGCGGCGAGGTCGCCCCGCCACCCGAGGTCGACATGGGCGATGTCACCCGGATCGAGGGGCACCGTCCTCGCACTCGAGGTCTCCGCGTCGTGCATGCGACCACGAGGGTTGGCGAACACGGTTCCGGAGGGTCCTCGAGCGGACACCACGGCATACCCGGTGAGCACGCACGGCACCCGGCTGGAGTTGGTGACCCGCACCCGCATCTGCCGATAGCCCAGTGCGGGATCGACCGGGCTCGCCGTGACGTCGAGCTGGCTCGGCTGGCACGGCCCGTCCGGGAAGAGCGGCGCCGCAGGGTCAGCCGGCCCCGTGGACGGACCGGCGTCGCGGCTGGGCGGCAGCACGAGCGGAGGCTCGGTGGGCAGGGCCGTCGGCGTCTGCTCGGTCGGGGCCGCGATGGCCGGCGGCGGGTCCGCATCGATGGTGGAGTCAGGTGGCGGGCTCGCGCAGCCACCGACGAGGAGGGCGAGGAGCGCCGGGGCTGCGACCGCGGACACGATGGAGCCGGCCGGCGTCCTGCCCGCCTCCCGGTGCACCCCTGACCTCCTCATGGCTCCACGCTAGGCGAGCCAGCAGGCGCGTCGCGCCGGGTCCCACGAGTCCTCGACGACGTCTTCACCGACACCACACAGGTCCGGGTCGGATATCCGTTCGGAGCCACCCTCCCCGCCCGCCTATCCTGTCGAGCATGTCCGACGAGCCTGCGAACGCACCCGCGCGCTCGCGGCCACCCCGTCGACGCGGACGTCGCCGACCGTCAGGCGCCGAGCCGTCTCCGGCCCAGACCTCTTCGGCCCACACCGCGCCCTCGGACCCGGCGGCTCCATCGGCGCCCACAGCCGCCCAGGGCCCGACCGGTCGTCCGAGCCAGCGCGCCAGGGCCACGGAGCGTGACCGGCGCGACCTCGGTCGCCCGCCGACGGCGCGCCGTCAGGGCGGCCGCACCCTGACGCCCGAGCAGCGGGAAGCCCGACGCGCCGCCAGGGCGGCGACCCTTCCGCCCATCACCTATCCCGAGCACCTGCCGGTCGTCGAGCGCCGCGACGACATCGCCGCGGCCGTCCGGGACCACCAGGTCGTCGTCATCGCCGGTGAGACGGGATCGGGCAAGACGACCCAGATCCCGAAGATCTGCCTCGAGCTCGGTCGCGGCCTCGACGGCGTCATCGGGCACACCCAACCGCGTCGTATCGCGGCGCGAGCCGTCGCCGAGCGGCTCTCCGAGGAGCTCGCCGTCGAGCTGGGCACCGCTGTCGGCTACCAGGTGCGCTTCACCGACCAGAGCAGCCGCGACACGCTCGTCAAGGTCATGACCGACGGCATCCTGCTCGCCGAGATGCAGCGTGACCGAGAGCTGCGCCGCTACGACACGATCATCATCGACGAGGCCCACGAGCGCAGCCTCAACATCGACTTCATCCTCGGCTACCTCAAGCAGCTGCTGCCACGACGCCCTGACCTCAAGGTCATCATCACCTCGGCGACGATCGACCCGCAGCGCTTCGCCGAGCACTTCGCCGACCCGGCGACGGGCGAGCCGGCCCCGATCATCGAGGTCTCGGGCCGCACGTTCCCGGTCGAGATCCGCTACCGACCCCTCGTCGACCCCGACCGCCCCGACGCGGAGGAGCGCGACATGGTGACGGGCGTCTGCGAGGCGGTCGAGGAGCTGTGGACCGAGCGCCACTCGGGCACGAGCAGCGACATCCTCGTCTTCTTCTCCGGCGAGCGAGAGATCCGCGACGCCGCCGACGCGCTCAACGGCATGAAGCTGCCCGTCACCGAGGTCGTCCCGCTCTACGGCCGGCTCTCGGCCGCCGAGCAGCACCGCGTCTTCTCACCGCACACCGGCCGCCGGATCGTGCTGGCCACCAACGTCGCCGAGACCTCGCTGACCGTCCCGGGCATCCGCTACGTCATCGACACCGGGACGGCGCGCATCAGCCGCTACAGCCAGCGCACCAAGGTCCAGCGCCTGCCCATCGAACCGGTCAGCCAGGCGTCCGCCAACCAGCGGTCCGGACGCTGCGGGCGCGTCTCCGACGGCATCGCCATCCGCCTCTACTCCGAGGACGACTACGACAGTCGCCCCGAGTTCACCGACCCCGAGATCCTGCGCACCAACCTCGCCTCGGTCATCCTCCAGATGACCAGCCTCGGTCTCGGCGACATCGCACGCTTCCCCTTCGTCGACCCGCCGGACAGCCGCCAGATCACCGACGGCGTCCGGCTCCTCGAGGAGCTCCAGGCCTTCGCACCCGAGGACGACGAGCCCGCCCCGGCCCGCGGGAGGCGACGTCCGGGACGCCGCCTCACGGCATACGGCCGCACCATCGCGACGCTGCCGATCGACCCGCGGCACGCTCGCATGGTCATCGAGGCCGACCAGCGCGGCGTGCTCCGCGAGGTGCTCGTCATCGTCGCCGCCCTCTCGATCCAGGACCCGCGGGAGCGACCGCAGGACAAGCAGGAGCTCGCGAACGCCTCGCACAAGCGCTTCGCCGACGAGACGAGCGACTTCGTCACGTGGCTCAACCTCTGGGCCTACCTCAGGGAGCAGCAGCACGAGCTGAGCAGCAGCGCCTTCCGCCGCCTCTGCAAGGCCGAGTTCCTCCACTACCTGCGCATCCGTGAGTGGCAGGACCTCCACAGCCAGGTCAAGCAGGCCGCCAAGCAGGCCGGTCTCGACCTGAGCCGCGGGAGCACCCACGTGGCCCAGGGCGAGATCGACGTCGACGCGATCCACCAGTCGCTGCTCGCCGGACTCCTCTCGCACGTCGGCGTCCGGGACGAGCAGAAGCGGGAGTATGCCGGTGCGCGCGGCACGCGATTCGGCATCAGTCCCGGGTCGGCGCTCTTCCGCAAGCAGCCGCAGTTCGTCATGGCCGAGGAGCTCGTCGAGACGAGCCGCCTGTGGGCGCGAGTCAACGCCCGCATCGACCCCGTCTGGGCCGAGCAGCTCGGCGAGCACCTCGTCAAGCGGCAGTACTCCGAACCGCGGTGGTCGGGCAAACGGGGCTCGGCGGTCGCGACCGAGCGGGTCACGCTCTACGGCGTGCCGCTCGTCGTCGGCCGCGTCGTCGGCCTCGGCCGCATCGACCCCGAGCTCGCGCGCGACCTCTTCATCCGGCACGCTCTGGTCGAGGGCGACTGGCACACCGAGCACGCCTTCCTGCGCGAGAACGCCGCCCTCGTCGAGCGCCTCGGCGAGCTCGAGGCCCGCACCCGGCGCCGCGACATCGTCGTCGACGACAGCACGTTGATCGCGTTCTACGACAAGCGGATTCCTGCCGACGTCGTCTCGGGACGTCACTTCGATACGTGGTGGAGGAAGACGCGCCGTCAGACACCGGACCTGCTCACCTTCACCGAGGAGCTGCTCCTGCGCGAGAGCGCGGGCAGCATCGCCGACGAGGACCACCCGACGACGTGGACCCAGGGCGAGAACGTCCTGTCGGTGACCTACCAGTTCGAGCCGGGATCGGCACAGGACGGCGTGACCGTGCACATCCCCGTCGAGCGCCTCAACCAGGTGACTCCCGACGGCTTCGACTGGCAGGTCCCGGGCTTCCGCGAGGAGCTCGTCACCGCACTGATCCGCAGCCTTCCCAAGGGGATCCGTCGCAACCTCGTGCCGGCGCCCGACCACGCCCGCGCCGTCCTACCCGAGCTCGACCCGACGTCGGGACCTCTCCTCGTGGCGCTCGCGACCGTGCTGCGGCGCCGGGCGGGCGTGGCCGTCACTCCTGCGGACTTCGACGTGGAGCGCATCCCGCCGCACCTGCAGGTCACCTTCAGCGTCGACGGTGCCGACGGTCGACCGGTCGCCACCGGC
This sequence comes from Terracoccus sp. 273MFTsu3.1, assembly GCF_000383675.1. GTDB lineage: Bacteria > Actinomycetota > Actinomycetes > Actinomycetales > Dermatophilaceae > Terrabacter. Next base: position 305,652 of record NZ_KB911824.1, read on the forward strand.
AAGGACCTCGAGGCGGTCCGTGACACGGCCGCGCCGCAGCTGCGCCGGCAGGTCAGCCGCGCCGGCTCCGGACTCGAACGCGCGGGCCTCACGTCGTTCCCCGACGAGGGCGTTGCCGAGTCGTTCGAGAGCGCGCAGGGCGTCCACGGTTATCCGGCCCTCGTCGACACGGGCTCGGCCGTCGACCTCCGGGTGCTCCCGACGCGCGCCGAGGCAGACGCCGAGCACCGCCTCGGGGTCCGGCGTCTCCTCCTGCTCGGCATCTCGCCGCCGTGGAAGCAGATCCTCGCCCGCCTGACGAACACCCAGAAGCTCGCCCTCGGCCACAACCCGCACGGCAGCGTCCCGGCCCTGCTCGACGACTGCCTCGCCGCCGCCATCGACGCGATCCGCGACGACGCCGTCACCGACAGGGCGGACCACACGGTGCGCACCCGTGAGGACTTCGAGTGGGCCCTGTCGGCCGTGCGCACCCACACGACCGCCAAGGTCGTGCAGGTCGTCGGGCTCGTCGAGCCGATCCTCGCCAAGCACCTCGCCCTCACGAACCGGCTCGCCGAGCTCGACCGGTCGAGCAACCCCGCCATCAGGCCGATGCTCGCCGACGTCCGGGCGCAGCTGCGCGAGCTGGTGCGCCCCGGCTTCGTCGCCGACACCGGACTGCGCCGCCTGCCCGACCTCGACCGCTACCTCCGGGCCATCACCCACCGCCTCGACAAGGCGCCGGCCAACCTGGCGCGCGACGCCCAGGCCCTCGAACAGGTCGACCTCGTCGAGGGCCGCTACGCCGACCTGCTCGACACGCTGCGGCCTGCCCAGCGCGGCGCCGCCGACGTCGTCGACATCGGCTGGATGATCGAGGAGCTGCGGGTCTCGCTCTTCGCGCAGACGGTCGGGACGGCGTACAGCGTCTCGCCGCAGCGCATCCTCAGGGCGATCGCCAAGGTGGACGCCTGACTCCCGCCGCGCCCGGACGTGGGGAATCATGGGATGAAACGGAGCGTTGCACGAAGGACCCCGTACGACGAAAGGCCAGACCCGTGCAGGACCCGACCGAGCTCTTCCAGTTCGAGAGCGACACCTCACCGAGCCAGCTCCAGCAGCTGCAGGCGTCGGTGCTCGTGGTCGCCCTCGGCGGATTCATCGACGCCGGCCACACCCAGCGACTCATGGCCGACCACATCCTCGAGACGCACGAGTCGCGCGTCATCGCCTCCTTCGACGTCGACCAGCTGCTCGACTACCGCGGCCGCCGTCCCGTCATGGTCTTCGACCGCGACCACTGGAGCAGCTACGACGACCCGAGCCTGCTGCTGCACCGCGTCGTCGACAAGGAGGGCGTGCCCTTCCTGCTCCTCGTCGGCCCCGAGCCCGACTACCAGTGGAACCGGATGGTCGAGGCGACCACGATGCTCGTCAAGGCGTTCGGCGTCGACCTCACCGTCAGCGTGCACGGCATCCCCATGGCCGTCCCGCACACCCGACCGCTCGGCGTCACGGCGCACGGCACCAACCCGCGTCTCGTGACCGGCAACGACCCGGCGTTCGGCACGGTCCAGGTGCCGGCGAGCTTCTCGTCGCTGCTCGAGCTGCGGCTCGGCGAGGCGGGTCTCGACGCCATCGGTTTCGCCGTCCACGTGCCGCACTACCTCGGTCAGAGCGAGTTCGCCGATGCGGCCGTGCTCGGACTCGAGCGGGTGCGCGCAGCGACGGGTCTCGACCTCGACCTGCGCGAGCTCGCCGCGACGGCCGGACTCAACCGCGCCGAGATCACCCGGCAGATGGAGGAGTCCGACGAGATCTCCGCGGTGGTGCACGCCCTCGAGCAGCAGTACGACACCTTCCTCGAGGGTCGCCAGCAGCGCAACCTGCTCGCCACCGACCTCTCGGACCTGCCGACGGCCGATGAGATCGGCGCCGAGTTCGAGGCCTTCCTCAAGGACGTCACCGACGACGAGTCCGGCGAGCAGCCCGGCGACGCCCGCGGCTGAGCCCACTGTGACGAGAGGCGGGTCCGACCATCTGGTCGGCCCACCTTTGTCGTGTCGCCAGGCGCTCGCGTTCGGCCGGACGCCTCGAGTCAGGCCTTGGCCTCGCTCCAGCGGCGGACGATCGAGGTGTCGGCGACGAAGCGGACCTCGTCGGTGCCGGCCCACGTCCGCGCCGCGCTCGTCAGGGTGCCCTCGACGGCGGCAGCCGCGGCCGTGGCGTGCTGCTCGGGCACGTGGACGAGGAGCTCGTCGTGCAGGCACAGCACGATCTGGCCGCCGAGCGGGCGCACCGCGTGGCGCACCGTCGCCGCCCACGCCTTGAAGAGCTCGGCCGCGGAGCCCTGGATGATGGCGTTGCGCGCGTAGCGTCCCCGCGCTCCGTCCGCGCCCGTCGCCGAGAACTCGGCGCTCCCGGAGGGCTCGGGCGCACCCGGCTCGAGGGCGGGCACGGGCACCCCGCCGAAGCGGATGAGCCGGCCGCCCCACGTCCGAACCGGGCGGCGGGCGACCCCGTCGGCGTACGCCCGGTCGAGCAGGCTCATGGCCACGGGATAGGCGCGCTCGAGGTCCTTGAGGGCCTCGCCCGCAGCCCCGGAGCGCTGGCCGTACATGGCTGCCAGCACGGCGACCTTGGCGCGAGGTCGGTCGGCGCCCAGCTTGGCGGCGACGGGAGCGTAGAGGTCGTCGGCACGGGTGGCCTCGGCGAACGCCCGGTCGGCGCTGACGACCGCGAGCACGCGCGGCTCGATCTGGCCGAGGTCGGCGCGGACGAAGACGTGGCCGGGGGCAGCGCAGATGGCCGGGCGCAGGGGAGCCGGGAGGTTGTGGAGCCCGTTCTGCGCGGTCATGCGCCCGGCCGCCCCGTCGCACGCCGTCCACCCGCCACGGAGCCGGTCGTCGGCGCCGACGTGGTCGTCGAGCCAGCGGTAGCCGTAGGTCGTCGCGATCCGCTCGTCCTTGCGCCATCGCAGCAGCGCGTCGACGAGTGGGTGGGTGTGCCGGTAGGGCTCGAGCACCCAGGCGCGAGTGTTGGGGACGTCGACACCGACGGAGAGCAGCAGGTCGCGCACCTGGCCGGGGTTGCGCAGGTCGGTGCGCTCCCGGCCCGGGGCGAGGCGCAGCACGGCGGCGTCGCGCTCGGCCCGGATGCGTGCCGCGTCGGCCTCGTCGCGGGGTCGCGCCCCGGCGGACGCCGCGATGAGGTCCTCGGCGGCGGGCCGGTCGACGGGGAGCCCGTCGCGCTCGAGCTCGAGGCAGAGCACGGCCGCGGCGGACTCGGACCACACGGTGCGCTCGAGGCGGCTCGCGTGGACGCCGCCGATGCGCACGAGGGCCTCGAGCTGCGCCGACCGGCAGTCGAGGGCGAGCACCGCCAGCTCGCGCAGCCGAGCGTCCTCGGTCGCCCACGCGAGGGCATCCGCACGGAGGTGGCCGGCATCCGTCAGCAGGGACACGTCCTCGCCGGCGACGACGTCGAAGAGGTCGCCGTCGAAGCCGCTCAGCCGCGGCGCGCGTGGTGCGGGCACGTCGGCCTCGTCGAGCCCGCGGCACCCGGCCAGGACATGACCGGGCGTCGCCCACCAGCCGCCGTGGACGATGCGGTGGGCCTCGGCGAGGTCCCACGTGCGGGAGACGTCGACACCGGCACCGACGACGGGCCGCAGCGTCGAGGCGGCCGACCACACGACCCACCGTGGACCGAGCCGCGCCGTCGTGTCGACGAACCGGCGCACCACGTCGCCGAGCGGCCACGGCTCGTCGACGTCCGGCCCGACGGCATACGCCCCTCGAGGGCCCACCACGAGCGCGACGAGCGGTGGACCGGAAGCCTTGTCAGTCAAGGCAGCCCGCGATCCGCTCGATGGCCTCGCGGAGGATGTCGGGGGAGGTCGCGTAGTTGAGCCTCGCGTGCCCCGCGCCGCCGGAGCCGAAGATCGGACCGGGGGAGAGTGCGACGCGTGCGCGGCGCAGCACCTCACCCGCGGGGTCGTCGCCCAGGCCCAGCCCGGAGAGGTCGAGCCAGGCGAGGTAGGTCGCCTCGGGCACGACGAGACGGGCTCCGGGCAGCTGTGCTTCGACGAGCTCGGCGAGGAGACGCCGGTTGGAGTCGAGCTCGCGCACGAGGCGGTGCACCCACTCGCGCCCGTCGCGGAAGGCAGCCGTCTGCGCGATGACCCCCAGGTGGCTCGCCCCGAACGTGACCCATGGGTGGAGGCGGCGCACGTCGTGGACGGCGTCGGCCCCCGGGACGATGATCGCGGCCTTGAGCCCCGCGAGGTTCCAGGCCTTGGAGGCCGACGTCACGGTGATGCCGCGCTCGGCGCCCGCCACGGCGAGGTAGGGCGTGAAGGTGCTGCTCGGCAGGACGAGCGGGCCGTGGATCTCGTCGGAGATGACTCGGACGCCGTGCTCGTCGGCGACCCGCGCGAGGGCCGCCAGCTCGTCGGGCGTGTGCACCGTGCCGGTCGGGTTGTGCGGGTTGGAGAGCAGGTAGACCGCGCGGTCGCCTCCGGCGGTCGCGTCGGCGAACCCGTCGGCGAGTCGGTCGAGGTCGAGCCGGTGGTCGGGTCCGAGCGGCGCCTCGACGACCCGCCGTCCGCACGCCTCGATCACCTCGTAGAAGGCGTTGTAGACGGGCGGGCTCACGATCACCGGGCCACCGGGGTCGGTGAGGAGCCCGAGCAGGTGGGTCACACCGGTCAGCACGTCGGCCACGCGGGTCGTGCTGTCGTGGTCGAAGCGCCAGCCCCACTCCGCGTCGGCGAACGCGGCGACCTCGGCGGCATACTCCTGCGTCAGGGCGTAGCCCGTGTCGCCCCGGGCCACGGCGGCGCTCACGGCGTCCACGACGGCGGTGCACGGCGCGCAGTCCATCTCGGCGATCCACATCGGGATGACGTCGGGCTCGTAGCGTCCCCACTTGACCGACGTGCGGTCGCGCCGCAGATCGGCCAGCGGGACGTCGAAGATCGTCGCGCCGTCCGCGTGCCTCTCACCCATGGGAGCGACCCTACGAGAGCGGGGCGACGTCGTCTCCCGCGGTCCCCGGCCGGCCCGACTGGGTACGAGGGTGCCACGAGCGACCCGGGCGGCATACGGTGTCGTCGGCGGCGAACCGACAGCCGCCACACAGGGACGACGGACGAAGGGGTGGAGCCGGTGGGCATCTTGGGTTACGGCAGGGACGAGACCGTCGAGGCATCGGACGCGACCGCGGTGAGGCTGCGCACGGCGAAGGACGCCGGCGCGCTCGAGCGGGCTGCCATGCCTGCCGAGGGAGGTCTCTCGGGAGCCGCGACCCGACTCGTCGAGCGTCTCCTCGACGTCGGCATCGACGGCAAGGGACCGTTCGACCCGGCCCACGAGATCGCCGCCAAGGCGCTCAAGCACGCCAGGGGCGACAGCGAGCAGGCGCTGCGGATCATCGTCCGCGACCACCGGCAGCTCGGCGCCATCGGCGGCTTCGCCACCGGCCTGGGCGGCTTCTTCACGATGCCCCTGTCCCTGCCGGCCAACGTGCTCGAGTTCTACCTGCTGGCCACCCGCATGACGGCGGCGACGGCCAAGGTGCGCGGCTACGACATCGACCAGCCCGAGATCCGCTCGGCGATCCTGCTGACCCTCGCCGGCGCCGACAGCGACGACCTTCTCAAGAAGGCCGGTCTGCAGGCGGCCGGCGGCAAGCTGTCGTCCGTCGCCTTCGACCGGTTGCCTGCCCCGGCGCTCATGGTCCTCAACAAGGCCGTCGGCTTCCGCCTGCTCGGGCGCATCGGACAGGGGACCTTCGCCCGCCTCGGGCGCCTGGTGCCCGTCGTCGGTGGCCTCATCGGCGCTGCGGTCGACGTCTACATGCTGAACCGCATCGGCAAGCAGGCGGCCAAGGAGTTCCCACCCGTCGAGACCTTCGGTCGCTGAGCGACCGGCTGGGAAGGCTCACCGTGGGGAGCACGCAGATCGCGCTCGGCCGTCGCCGTCCGGGCCGGGGAATCGTGCGCGACGCCCGTTCGTTGGGCCGGGCATGAAGCCCGCATCCCGGATCAAGATGGCCGCGACCGTCGCGTCGGTCGTGCGCGCCTCGACGCGCCCCGGCGCGCCCAGCCTGCCGGAGCGGCTGTCCGCCGTGCCGCGCCTGGTGCGCGCCACCGTGGACGGGACGTATGCCGGCACGACCCTCAAGCGGCTCGGGCTCGTCGCTGGGGCGGTCGCCTATGTCGCCTCGCCCGTCGACCTGCTGCCCGAGGCGGTCCTGCCGGTCATCGGAGCGGCCGACGACGCCGTCGTCATCTCGTGGGCGGTCAAGGCCTTCTTCGAGGAGACCGAGCGCTTCATCGCCTGGGAGGTCGGTCAGGGTCTGCACCGCCCCCGGCCCCGGCGTGGCTCTGCGAGCTGGGCGCCCGGTGGAGACCGGGCGACCGAGGCGTCGCGCACGACGGTGCGCGGTGAGCCGGTCGCGGTGCCGGGCGATCCGGCGTCCCCGGCGTGGGACGGAGGGGCCGAGGGCGGGCTGCGCCGCGACCGCGACTCGACCGGGGCCGCCGCACCGGGCCGCATCGTCAGTCGGGTCACGCGCGCGAGGGGCAGGTCCACCGCGGGTGACGCGGGTCGTGACGACCGTGCCCGGCTTCCGGAGGGGACGCGCCAGGCCGCGACCGACTACGTCCTCGAGTCGGTGCGCAAACGCCTCGAGCGCTGAGCCCGGCCCGACGGGAGGCACGACGTCCGTGCACATTCTGCTGCGTGCGGGGTGAACCCCGCGGCTAGGTCCGCGATCCACACCCCCTGACACGAAAGGCGCTCGGTCCACAGGGCCCGATCGGGGTCTGCCCGTCCCCGGTGCGTGCCGCGAGGCTCGGGACATGCCGAAGATCTCACTGTCCGGGCCGGCCGAGCTGCTGACCGTCATCCCCTTCCACCTGGGCTTCCAGCCGGAGCGCAGCGTCGTCGTGGTGTGCTTCCACGGCAAGCGACTCGGGCTCGTCGCGCGGCTCGACCTCGTCGACGAGACCCTGGCCGCCGAGGCCGCCGCGCAGACGGTCCCGACCCTGCTCCAGGGTTCGCCGTCCTCGGTGGCGCTCGTGGGCTTCGAGCAGGTGCGTGACGAGTCGCTGCCCCTGCTCGAGGCGCTCGCAGCAGGCGTCGAGGACCACAGGGTCGTCGTCCGGGAGCGGCTCGCGGTCCTCGACGGGCGCTGGCGCTCGGTCGGGTGCGACTGCTGCCCCTCGGAGGGCTGGCTCCTCCCGGAGCAGGCGGACGTGCCGGCCGTCGCGAGCTACGTGGCGCTCGGGCACTCCGTCCTGCCGGACCGAGCGGGGCTCGCGAGGCTCGTCGAGCCGCTCGCCGCCACGGAGCCGCGGCACGACCTCGCGGTCGCCGCCATCGAGGACTGGCAACGCCGCTACGTGGCAGCCGGAGGGGCGCTCAGGAGGCCGGCCGAACCGGCGACCCGGACGGACGGGGGGCACGACGGGGGTGGGCACCGTCGACCGGCACGACGTGGGCGCCGGGGGCGCCGACCGGGCAGGGCACTCGGAGTCCTCGACGGCGGCGACCCGACGGCCCGACAGTTCCTCGTCCACGACTCCCTCGTGGCCTGGGGCGGGGTGCTGCACGGGGAGATCGAGGGCTACGGCGTCGAGCACTGGCTCCCGTCCCTCGTCGGTCCGCTGCGTGACCCGCGCTTCCATGACGCCCTGCTCGCGTGGCTCTGCCCCGGGATGGCCTCGGCCGACTTCCTGTCCGACGACCTCGCGGCCCTCCTCGGGGTGCTGCTCGGTCCCGACCTCCGGCTCGCCCCCGCAGCGGGTGAGCACGAGACGGCCGGGGTCTCGACGTGCGACGGCACCGAGGGCGATCGCCCCCGTGCATCGCAGGTGGATCCGGGCGACCACGACACCGATGAGGGGCAGGGGACGGCGGAGCACGAGAGCCTCGAGGAAGGCGACCCCGAGGCGCTTCGAGCCCTGCTGCACCTGCTGGCCGCGGGGCCGCCGTCGTCCGCCCCGGCCGCCGACGCCGACGCCGACGCCGACCACGACGTCGACGACTACGGCTACGACGAGGACGACGAAGACGACGAAGACGACGAAGACGACGAGGACGACGAGGACGACGAGGGCGACGAGGACATCGAGGACGGCGAGCTGCCGGGCGACGTGTTCGAGGCCCGACGTCTGCTCGACGAGCTGGACGCCGTGGGGATCCTCGAGGCGCTCGAGGCGTCGGTTGACCGGGACGACCAGCGCTTGCACGACCTTCGGGCCGTCCTCCATGCAGCGCCTGACGCGCCTGCCGGGTCGTGGCTCGGCGACGGCGCCGACCCGAGCGGCTGGGAGGAGTGGGACGACGCAGCGACGCCACGGCTCGTGCTGTCCCGCCTCGAGCAGGTCTGCCGCCTCACTCCGGGTGATCATGCGGCTCCCGTCCTCACGCTCCTCGCGTCGATGGCGTGGTGGTGCGGCGACGGTGCGCGGGCCGGGGTCGCCGTCGACCGTGCCCTCGAGCTGGAGCCCGAGGACGGGCTCGGGCGGCTGGTGCGGCAGGCCCTCGACGTCGGACTCCGGCCCCGGGAGTGCGCCTGAGCCTCCACGGCGGCGGCTCCTCCAGTCCATGTCGTGGAACGGCGCACGGCCTCTCCGGGAGGCCTCGCGTATGGTTGGAGCAGGTCATGAGTACCAGCGACAAGCCCCGGCTCGCTGGTCGGCAACCCTCCTTCGCGGTGGGGTGCCCCGGGTGAAGACCTGGCCGCCCCGTCCCCGGGTGCGTGCAAGCGCGAGGACCGAGGAGTACCCCGATGACCGTCACCCACCGGACGCAGAGCACCCGCCGCCGTGCGCGGCCCGGGGCCGCTGGCACCGGCCAGACCGGCGACCCGGCGACGAGGGACCGTGCGACGAGCCACGTCGACCCGACGACGCCGCAGTCCCACCGGCCCGACGGCGCCTGGCGTGACGGCGACCCGGTCGGCCGGCGGCAGTTCGCCCACGTCGGTGACGTCGAGCTCGAGCGCGGGGGAGTGCTGCCCGACGTCCGCATCGCCTACGAGACGTGGGGCCGGCTCAACGAGGCCGGCGACAACGTCATCCTCGTCGAGCACGCACTGACCGGCGACAGCCACGTCATCGGTGAGGCCGGCGACGGACACGCCTCGCCCGGCTGGTGGAACGCCCTCATCGGGCCCGGCGGACCGGTCGACCCCGAGCGGTGGTTCGTCATCGCCTCCAACGTCCTCGGCGGGTGCCAGGGCAGCACCGGCCCCGCGAGCCCCGCGCCTGACGGTCGTCCCTGGGGCAGCCGTTTCCCCTACGTCACGGTCCGCGACCAGGTCGCCGTCGAGCGACGCCTCCTCGAGGGGCTCGGCATCCGCCGCCTCGCGGCCGTCGTCGGCGGCTCGATGGGCGGGATGCGTGCGGTGGAGTGGGCCGTGACGCATCCCGACGACGTCGACCGCTGCATCGTGCTCGCGTCGACGGCATACGCGACCGCCGACCAGATCGCCTGGTGCCAGCCGCAGCTGCTGGCGATCCGCAACGACCCGGACTTCGCGGGAGGCGACTACTACGAGGGCCACACGCGTCCCGACACCGGACTGGGCCTTGCCCGCCGGATCGCCCACATCACGTATCGCACCGAGACCGAGCTCGGCACCCGCTTCGGACGCGAGCCACAGCTCGGGGAGGACCCCCTGCGCGCGGGCGACCGCGGCCGCTTCGCGGTCGAGTCCTACCTCGACCACCACGCGGGCAAGCTGGCCCGGCGCTTCGACGCCAACTCCTACGTCGTGCTGACCGAGGCGATGAACTCGCACGACGTGGGCCGCGACCGCGGGGGGCTCGAGGCCGCCCTCGAGCGCGTCCGCGCCGAGTGCACCATCGTGTCGGTCGACACCGACCGCCTCTATCCGCCGCGACTCTCCGACGAGCTGCACGCCGCCCTGCCGCGGTCCCGGCGTGCGCACATCACGTCGGAGTTCGGGCACGACGGCTTCCTCATCGAGGAGGACCAGGTGGGCCGCATCGTCCGTGACGCGCTCGAGCAGCGCCTCGACTGAACCCAGCTGCGCGGCGAGCCGGTTCGCCCACCGGTGGCGCCGTCACAGGCTCGTCGTCCGCGTCGCCGACGTCGGGGTGAGACTTCGCGCGGGACGCGCCGGACGGCTTGTTATCGGGTAGGTTGCGAGCACTGGTTGTTTCCGTCCCAAGGAGGTCCGGGAAAGTGGCCATCGTCGTTGGTTATGTCGCCACCAAGGAAGGTCGCGCGGCGCTCAAGCGAGCCGCCGAGGAATGCGTCCTGCGTGGAGCGAAGCTCGTCGTCATCAGCTCCCACCGGGGCGGCAAGGACTTCGACGCGAACGAGGCCAGCCAGTTCGAGAGCGAGCTCGCCCGGGTGCAGACGCTCCTCGAGGAGAAGGGTCTGGAGCACGAGGTGCGCCAGCTCGTCCGGGGCAACGACCCCGCCGAGGACCTCATCTCCGTCGCCGAGGAGGAGAAGGCCGATTTCATCGTCATCGGCCTGCGTCGCCGCAGCCCGGTCGGCAAGCTCATCCTCGGGTCCAACGCGCAGCGCATCCTGCTCGACGCGAGCTGCCCGGTGCTCGCGGTCAAGGGCGACTGAGCCCCTCCGGCACGACGTCCGGCCCGGTTCGTGCCGGCCGGACGCCTGCTCGCGGCACGCGGGGTGGACGCGCGTTCGCTCGGAGGGCGTGCGCCGTTTTATAATGTCCGAGTACCGGATCGCACGAGGCGCACCGAGAGCTCGAAACAGGGATCGACTCCGACAGGCCAAGCTCTTCCGGCACCAACCCCCATTCTCGTTCGTTGTGATGGTGCATGCCCGGATTCGGGTCGATCATCTGACGAGACCTGCGACGAAAGGCGACTGCATCCGTGCCTAAGGCAACAACCGCTGGAGCTCCGAAGACCCTGCCGAAGGTGTTCCAGCACGAGGCGATCATGCAGCTCCTGGTCAAGGGCAGCACCAGCGGCACCATCACCGGGACGGAGATCGCGCGTGCCCAGGTCGATGCAGGACTCGACCTGAAGCAGATGAAGCCGGTCCTCACGACCCTCGAGGCCCACGACATCGAGATCGTCGTCGACGCGCCGCACTCCAGCACGACGAAGAAGACCCGAACAGGGACCAAGGGAGGCACTGTGGCCACCGCACGCAGCACCACCGCCGCGGCGACGAAGTCCGCGACGCGGACGACGACCGCGACGACGAAGACCGCCGCCAAGAAGACGACGACCAAGGCGGCGCCGGCCCGTGCCGCCGCAGCGACCGATGACGACGCGGCCACCGCCCCCAAGGCGGCCGCGGCCCGCACGGCCAAGAAGGCTGCCACGAACGCCGGTGTCGCCAAGGCGGCTGCTGCGAAGCCCGCTGCCAAGAAGACCGCCACCCGCAAGACCGCGGCGAAGAAGGCCACGGCGTCGGCCGACGGCACCGTCGTCGCCGGTGACGGAGACGACGCCGAGCCCGACGACGCACCGGTCGCCGAGCTGGAGGAGGTCGTCGTCGAGCCCGTCGACGTGGACGACGACGCGGAGGACGGTGACGAGGCCACCCCGGCCGCCGCCGCGAAGACCGAGGAGACCGAGGAGTCCGGCTTCGTCATCCGTGACGACGACGAGGACGACGCCCCGGCTCAGCAGGTCGTCACCGCAGGCGCCACGGCCGACCCGGTCAAGGACTACCTCAAGCAGATCGGCAAGGTCGCCCTCCTCAACGCCGAGCAGGAGGTCGAGCTCGCGAAGCGCATCGAGGCCGGCCTGTTCGCCGAGGAGAAGCTCAACTCCGGCGACAAGATCGACATGAAGCTCAAGCGTGAGCTGTGGTGGATCGCCCAGGACGGCAAGAAGGCCAAGAACCACCTGCTCGAGGCCAACCTGCGTCTCGTCGTCTCGCTCGCCAAGCGCTACACCGGCCGCGGCATGCTCTTCCTCGACCTCATCCAGGAGGGCAACCTCGGCCTCATCCGTGCGGTCGAGAAGTTCGACTACACCAAGGGCTACAAGTTCTCGACCTACGCGACGTGGTGGATCCGCCAGGCGATCACCCGCGCCATGGCCGACCAGGCTCGCACCATCCGCATCCCGGTGCACATGGTCGAGGTCATCAACAAGCTCGCCCGCGTGCAGCGTCAGATGCTCCAGGACCTGGGCCGCGAGCCCACCCCGGAGGAGCTGGCCAAGGAGCTCGACATGACGCCCGAGAAGGTCGTCGAGGTCCAGAAGTACGGCCGCGAGCCCATCTCCCTGCACACGCCCCTCGGTGAGGACGGCGACAGCGAGTTCGGTGACCTCATCGAGGACTCCGAGGCTGTCGTCCCGGCCGATGCCGTCAGCTTCACGCTCCTGCAGGAGCAGTTGCACTCGGTGCTCGACACCCTGTCCGAGCGGGAGGCCGGCGTCGTCTCGATGCGCTTCGGTCTGACCGACGGCCAGCCGAAGACGCTCGACGAGATCGGCAAGGTCTACGGCGTGACGCGCGAGCGCATCCGCCAGATCGAGTCCAAGACGATGAGCAAGCTGCGTCACCCGAGCCGCAGCCAGGTGCTGCGCGACTACCTCGACTGAGGATCGCGCCGCGCCGGCCGGGCCGGACACCGAAGGAGCCCACGACACGTCGTCGTGGGCTCTTTCGCGTCCGCGGTGTCCGTGCCCTCGGATGCCGCGTATGCCGTATGCGGTGTGCCGGCTCAGCGGCGCCGGGGGAGCAGGCGGTCCGGGAGCGAGCGCCAGAACGACACGCCCGCCTCAGGCCAGAAGAAGGACCGTGCCCGGGTCTGCCAGGCCCGGGTGCGACCGACCTGGCGCCGGATCGACCGGATGTCGTGGTGCAGCCGGAAGGCCTCCTGCGGCGTCGTGCGCTCGGGCCTGTCGTAGCGGGACTTCTCGAGAGTCGCCGTGACCCGTCGCATGGCGGTGGCGTTCTCCTCGTCGAGGTGCCCGTCGGTGACGTAGCGCTCGCGCAGCTGGCGCAGGGTGACGCCGTCGGGCGCGCTCAGCCCGAGGTCGCCGAAGTGCGAGGTGAGGTCGTCCCACTCGGCCTCGATGAGGTCCTGCTGGGTCACGGCGGCGCGCCGGCGACGCAGCCGGAGCAGCCAGGCCGTGATCGGCATCGCGAACGCCGCGAGCAGGCCGAGCGCCACGGCGAGGGCCAGCACGACGTTGCGCACGGTGAACGCGTGCCCGACGGAGTCGAGGAACGTCTCCTCCTGCTGCACGGGGGCTGCGGTCGCCGTCGTGGTCGAGCTCGTGGCCGAGGCCGTGCCGCTCGCGGTGTTCGTCTCGCTCACCTCGCGCCCACCGCCCGTCGGGCCGGAGCCCGCGCCGAGGACGGCATACGGCGGCGGCGAGCCCGCCCGGGCACCCGGGGTCGGCTCGAAGCGCAGCCAGCCGTAGCCCTGGAAGTAGAGCTCGGGCCACGCGTGGGCGTCGCTGGCGCGGACGACGTAGTGCTCGCCCGAGAGCTGGCCCGGGAGGAAGCCGATCGCCATGCGGGCCGGGATCCCCTGGGCCCGAGCGAGCATGATCATCGCCGTCGCGAACTGGACGCAGTAGCCGCGCCGGGTCTGGTAGAAGTTCTGGATCGGCTCGAGCAGGCGCCCCTGGCTGTCACGAAGCTGCTCGCCGAGGTCGAGGGAGTAGGTGTAGCGGCTCGTGTCGCGCAGGTGGTCCTGGATCGCGATCGCCTTGTCGAGCGGGTTGTCCGCGCCGCGGGTGACCTGGTCGGACCACTGCTGGATCAGGTCACGCGAGCGGTCCGGGATGGTGAGGTCGTCGTCGGTGATGTCCGGCGAGTCCGGGGCCCCGGACTCGCGCAGCTCCGGCGGTGACGGCGCGAGGTCGGCATACGTCACCCGGTAGTTGCTCACCGCGCGGTCGACGCGGACGTCGCGCGTGACCGGGTCGATGCTCCACGGCGTGCCCTCCATCGCGACGGCGACGACGGGGTAGGGCGCCGCGATGCGGGGCGCGGCGAGGGTGTTGTCCGAGACGGTGATGACGTAGTCGCGTCGTTTGTCCGGCGGCGGCAGGGGAGACGCGTTGTCGGGACGGTCGCCGGTGGCGCCGGCGACGCTCCACTGCCCGCGGGAGTAGTACGAGGTCGCGAGCACCCGCAGGGGAGACCGCGTGAAGGCCGTCGTCGTGTAGGTCAGGACGGGCGACTGGTCCTGGTTGTTGAGGCTGCGCGAGAGGTCGAGCGTGTCGTTGAAGCCGACGGACCCCTCGCCGGCGCCGCCGCCCGACCGGCCGAGCCCCTCGGTGAGGTAGCGCGGTGGGAAGTGCGGGATGACGGCCGGCACGAGGAGGGCGACGACCACGCCGACGGCGCCGAGCTTGAGCGCCCCCGCCGTGAACGAGCGCAGGGCGTCGCGGTCGTGGGCGGCCTCGTCGATCTCGCTCTCGTCGGCCGCGCTGGCCGTGCCCCAGCGTCCGAACTGGGCCCGGGCGGTCGTGTGCAGCATGACGAGCCAGAGCACGACGGGCACGACGAAGAAGCGCAGCGCGAGGGCGGCGTCGCCGTTGGCCGCCGTGATGAGGTATGCCGTCAGCAGTGGCAGTCCCGCAGCAGCGGGGCTGCGCCACGTGGCGGCCATGGCGTCGACCGCGATGGCGACGAGTGCGACGGCGACGACGAGGCAGAACGTGATGCCGTCGTTGAGCGGCGCGGGGGCGGAGTAGCGGTTGATCGTCTCGAGGGCCTGCAGGCCAAGGCTGTTGGCCGCTTCGAGCGTCGCGGGTGTCGGCACGAACAGGGTGAACGACTCACCGGTGTAGCGGGCGAGGATGACGTAGGCCGTCACGAGCACCTGGAGCAGGACGACGAGACCGCGCGAGCGGGTGAGGCCTCGGGCGACGAGGCCGAGGCCGGCGACGAGGGCGATGACGAAGGCCGCCTGCGGCAGCCACGTGGTCTCGACGAAGAGGCTCGTGATCGGGTAGACCGCGGCCAGGGTGGCGAGCGCGGCCAGGAGGGTGATCCTCCAGCGACGGCGGGTCATCGGCTGCCTCCCACGGTGGCGGCCGTCAGGACGGCCCAGACGTGCGCGACGTCCTCGTCGCGTTGGACCGACACGGCGCGCCAGCCCGCGAGGCGCAGCGAGTCGACGTGCGGCGCGGCCTCCTCGGCGTCGGTCGTGCCGAAGCTGCGGGCGTCGAGGACGAGCGCGAGGCCGGTGGTGCCGGGCTGGCGCAGGCTCGCCAGTCGGGACGTGATGTCGCGTCCGGACGGGCCGACGAGGGCCACGAGGAAACCGCCGGCGGCCGCGAGGGCCTGCCCGGCGCGCAGGATCTCGTCCTCGCCGGTGTCGTCGCGCGGTGTCGCCACGGCGAGCACGTCGAGGATCTCCTCGGGCGTCATGGTCTCGGCCGCGCGGGAGGTCTCGACCGTCTCGGCGCAGACGAGGTGGACGGCATACCCCGAGTCGCACAGGTGGACCGCGATGGACGCGGCCGCGGTGATCGCCCACTCGAACGAGCTGCTCACTCCTGTGCCTCCGTGCGCGGAGGGTCGCGGGTCGATGAGCACGACGGCGCGACGCTGTGCGGGGCGGTCCTCCTGGCGCACCATGAGGTCGCCGGTGCGTGCGGTCGCCGGCCAGTGGATGCGGCGCAGGTCGTCGCCGTCGCGGTACTCGCGGATCGTGACGTCGTCCTCGCCGTGCAGCGCGATGAGGTGGGCCTGCTCGCCCTCGGAGCCGACCCCGGCGCTCGGCTGGCGGTTCGACGACAGCGGGTGCACGGCCGGCAGGACGACGAGGTCGGCGGTGCCCTCGAGCACCGCGTTGCGGTTGGCGAGGCCGAACGGGTCCTGCACCTGGACCCCGAGGGGCCCGAGGTGGTGGCGTCCGCGCAGGTGGGAGCGCACGGCGTAGTCGATGGCCCGGACGCGGCCCGGCGGGATGCGGCCGACGACGAAGCGGGGACGGTCGCCCAGGACGTAGTCGAGCCGCTCCTCGGCGAGGAAGATCGGCGTGGTGTTCGTCGAGACGTTCTCGAACGACAGCGTGACGTGAGCGTCCTGACCGACGCTGATGCGCTCGGGGTGACTGTGCCGCTCGATGCGCATCCGCGTCTTGCGGGTGCGCACGAGGACGGCGGAGATGAGGGGGAGCGCGACGAGGAGCACGCCGAAGCGCGTGAGGTCGCGGAAGCCGAAGATGACCCCGGCGAGGACGAGGACCGCCCCCGAGCCCATGAAGGCCCGGCCCCTCGTCGTCAGGACGCTGCGCAGCGAGCGCATGGGCGCCTGCTCTCGCTCAGCGCGCTGCGGGCGGCACCGGCACCTGGCGCAGCAGGTCGGTGACCACCTCGGCGGTGGTGCGGCGGGCGAGCTGGGTCTCGCTCGACGGCATGAGCCGGTGGGCCAGGACCGGCCCGGCGAGCACCTGGACGTCGTCGGGGATCACGTGGTCGCGACCCTCGAGCGCGGCAAAGGCGCGGGACGCGCGCAGCAGGTGCAGGGCGGCGCGCGGTGACGCTCCGAGCCGCAACGCGGTCGTCGACCGGGAGCGGGTCACGAGGTCGACGATGTACTGGCGGATGGCGGGACTCGCGTGGACCTGGCTGACGGCGTGCACGACGCGGTTGATCGTCTCGGCGTCGGTCACGGGGGTCAGGGCGTCGAGCGGTGAGCTCGAGCCGTGCGTCTCGAGCAGGTCGAGCTCGGCGCTGGGTGCCGGATAGCCCATCGAGATACGGGCCATGAAGCGGTCACGCTGGGCCTCGGGGAGGGGGTAGGTGCCCTCCATCTCGATGGGGTTTTGGGTCGCCATGACGATGAACGGTGCCTGGAGCGTGTAGGTCGTCCCGTCGACGGTGACCTGGCGCTCCTCCATCGACTCGAGCAGGGCCGACTGCGTCTTCGGGGACGCGCGGTTGATCTCGTCGCCGACGACGACGTTGGCGAAGATGGCGCCCGGCCGGAACTCGAAGCGGCGGGCGTCCTGGTTGAAGATGCTGACGCCCGTGACGTCGCTGGGCAGCAGGTCGGGCGTGAACTGGATGCGACGCACCGTCGCGTCGATCGACCGGGCCAGTGTCTTGGCGAGCATCGTCTTGCCGACGCCGGGCACGTCCTCGATGAGCAGGTGACCGCCGGCGAACAGGACCGTCACGGTCGTGCGGACGACGTCGGGCTTGCCCTCGATGACGCTCGTCATGGCCCCCATGAGCCGCTCCGCCACGTCGTGGATGAGGTCGAGGTCGGCCGCGCCCGTGGTCGCGGTCGGGCCGGCGCCCGCGCCCGCGCCCGGTGATGTCGTCGTCCCGAGCCCCGTGTCCGTCGTCGTCACACTGTCCTCCGTCGTCGTCCCCATGTCATGGCGCAGCGCTGCTCGTGGCGGGCTGTGCACACCGTCAGGTGATCTTCTCCCATGGACCCTCGACACCGGTAGGGCTGCCCCGGTCGTGACCGGATGGAGACCTTGGCCGTGGGCACGTGGTCGACGCCCCCGGGAACGCTCCCGGGACCACCTCCACTTTCCTCCACCTCCAACGTCCGGTGTGGCCGTTCGGTTCGGTTTGGTGCGGCTCATGGTCGTGCGAAACCCGCTGCTGAGCACGATCCGCAGGGTCCGGGCGTGGTGCGGACGGCCGTGGCGGGCATCGGCGTGGCCGCCTTGGGGCAGCCGGCAGCACGGTGGTGCGCCATCCGCTCCACTTCGCTCCACCCCGTCTGACCTGCGTAAACGCGGACTCGCCGGACCAAAAAAGGGTCAAAGTTCATTGACGGTGGAGCAAAGTGGAGTATCGTGGGGCTTCAAGGTAGGGAATGGGGACGCCTTCGGGTCGACAAAGGGGAGGTGGCGGACCATGTTTCTCGGGACGCACACGCCCCGGCTCGACGAGAAGGGTCGGCTCTTCCTGCCCGCGAAGTACCGCGAGCGGATGGCTGGCGGCCTCGTCGTCACGCGCGGACAGGAACGCAGCCTGTTCATCTACCCGATGGACGAGTTCGTCAAGGTCGCCGACCAGATGCGCCAGGCCCCCACGACGAGCAAGGTCGCCCGCGACTACATGCGCGTCTTCCTCTCCGGTGCGTCCGACGAGATCCCCGACAAGCAGGGCCGGTTCACGATCCCGGCCAACCTGCGCCAGTACGCCGGCCTCGACCGCGAGGTCACGGTCATCGGTGCCGGCGCGCGCCTCGAGGTCTGGGACAGCGCGGTCTGGAACGCCTACCTCGAGCAGACCGAGCAGAGCTTCGCCGACACGGCGGAGGAGGTGATCCCCGGACTCTTCTGAGTCCGAACGACCACCACCGCCGCCGACGACCGCCACGGCGTCACCCACACCACCCGCACCACCGACCGACCAGCACCTGAGCGCCGGCCTCCAGCCGCTCCACACCCGGGACGACTTCCCCCGTCCCGGGCGAGGCAGCGGATGGGGACCAGCCCCCAGGTCGACGGGCACCCGCAGAGCAGCACCGACAGCACCTCCCGACCGGTACGCGACCAGTTCCCTCCACCTGTTCGCTGCCACTCCGGCCGACCGGCCACCACCACCACCACATCACCTGACGGCGGATCTCTATCCGCCGTCAGGTCACACAAGTCACACCAGCCCCGTGCGTCACAGGCGTACCAGTCAGGGCCCAGCAGCACGAGCGTGAGAGGGACGCACCATGAGCGATCGAGGACAGGCGCAGGAGCGTCACGTCCCCGTCATGCGCGACCGGATCCTCGAGCTGCTCGCCCCCGCGCTGGAGCGGCCGGGTGCGGTGCACGTCGACGGCACGCTCGGCATGGGTGGCCACGCCGAGGGCGTCCTCGAGCGCTTCCCCGACTGCACCGTGGTCGGCATCGACCGCGACCGTGAGGCCCTGGCCCTGGCGGGGGAGCGACTCGCCCGGTTCGGCGACCGCTTCCGCCCGGTGCACGCCGTCTACGACGACATCAAGGAGGTCGTCGCCGACCTCGACGTGCCCGCGGTCGACGGCATCCTCTTCGACCTCGGCGTCAGCTCGCTCCAGCTCGACGAGGCCGACCGTGGCTTCGCCTACCGGGTGGACGCGCCGCTCGACATGCGCATGGACCAGTCGACGGGGCAGACCGCCGCCGACGTGCTCAACACCTACTCGGTCGATGACCTCACGCGTATCCTGCGCGACTACGGCGAGGAGCGCTACGCGCGCAAGATCGCCAAGGCCGTCGTGCAGGACCGCGCGATCGAGCCGTACACCTCGTCCGGTCGCCTCGTCGACATGCTGCGCCGCGTCATCCCGGCCGCCTCGCAGCGACAGAGCGGCCACCCGGCCAAGCGCACCTTCCAGGCTCTGCGGATCGAGGTCAACGACGAGCTAGAGGTGTGGCGCCGCGCCATCGACGAGGCGATCGACGTCCTCGCGGTCGGCGGCCGGATCGCGGTCCTGTCCTACCACTCCCTCGAGGACCGGGCGACGAAGCGGGCCTTCGCCGCCGGCGCCACGTCCAGCACCCCGGCCGGCCTGCCGGTCGAGCTCGCCGAGCACGCGGCATACCTCTCCCTCGTCACCCGAGGCGCCGAGGCGCCCGGCGACGACGAGGTCACCACGAACCCGCGGGCCGCCTCGGCCCGACTTCGCGTCGCAGAGCGCGTGCGCGACACCTCCACGCACACCTCAGCCAGCAGGACCAGGAAGGGACCCACCCGATGAGCCAGATGACCGCCACGGCCCGGCCGCTCCGCGCGCCGCGGCGCGGACCCGCCCCCACGCCCCTCCGGGTCATCCCGAGCAGCATCACGCGCACCGGCAACGGCGCCTTCGTGACGATCTGCATCGGGCTGCTCACGGCCGGTCTCATCGCCCTGCTCCTGCTCAACACCGCACTCGCCCAGGGCTCCCTGGCGGTGGGCGACCTCCAGCGCGAGTCGGCGCGCCTCAGCGACACGGCCGGCAACCTCCAGGAGGACATCGACCGCGCCTCGGCGACGGGCGCGCTCGCCCGCAGCGCCGCCGAGATCGGCATGGTGCGGATGAACACCCGCGGCTACATCGACCTCTCCACCGGCACCGTGTCGGGCGAGCCGGAGCCGGCGACGAAGAACAACGCCTTCCCGATCGTCACGAGCCCGACGCCGCCCGCCGTGACGGCCAAGGTCAAGAAGGTCCTGTCCTCGGCGACGAAGGCCAGCAAGGCGGCCTCTGCCACGCCGGCCGTTCCGTCCCAGGCCGCCACGCCGACGGCGCCCGGTGCCAAGCCGGAGACCACTGCAGCACCCACACTGGGCACGACGCCCGGAGCGTCCGGTCAGGCCACGGGCGCGGCCGGAGCGGGCCAGGCAGGGCAGGCCCAGCAGACGACGGTGAGGTGATCCCGTGACGCAGAACCGAGCGACCGATCCACGACGGACCGGTCGCGGTGCTGCGCCCGCAGGGGACACCCGTCGCGCCCCCTCCGCGACGGGCACGACCCGCGCGGGTCAGGCGCGCGCGAGCCAGGGTCGGTCCGCCCAGGGTCGGTCCGCCCAGGGGCGGGCCGCCCAGCCGGGCTCCGTCCGACAGGGTGGTCCAGCCGGCTCCCAGGGCGGCCCGAAGACGGGACAGAGGTCGGGCCAGAAGCCGGGCTCGTCCGCAGGCGCGCGCGCGAGCACGGCGTCACGCGCGAGCACGGCGGCACGCGCGACCCCTGCGGGGCGGGGCGCGGCGTCGCCCCGCGGCCGCAGTGGCAGCACGTCCGGCAGCGCCCGGGCCGCGACGCGGACGAGCGCTCCCCGGACCCAGGCGGCCCCGAGCCGCGGTCGCGGGCCCGCAGCGCAGCGTGCGGCGGCACTTCGGGGTCCCCGAGGCCCCCGAGGACCGCGCGGGCCCCGTCGCCCGCTCAAGATCTCGCGCGCCAACCCCCGTCGTCGGGCGCGCGTCATGTTCGTCGCCATCCTCTTCGTCTTCACGATCTTCGCCGGACAGCTGCTGCGAATCCAGGCCTTCGACGCGTCGGCCACCCAGGAGGCCGCGCTGTTCAAGCGGTCGGTCAAGACGACGACGCCGGCCATGCGTGGCCAGATCCTCGACACGAACGGACAGGTCCTCGCCGACTCCGTCGAGCGCTTCACCATCGCCGCGGACCCGAAGATCATCCCGCTCTACACGGTGAAGATCGACGGCGTGCGGCAGGAGGTCGGCGTCACCCGCGCCGCTGCCGACCTCGCCCCGCTCCTCGGCATGACGCCGTCGGCGCTGACGAAGCTCTTCACCCGCTCGAACACGCGCTACGTCGTGGTGAAGAAGGAGGTCAACCCCGCGATCTACCGTGAGATCCGGGCGCTGGGCATCCCCGGCATCACGGGGGAGCGCACGGCCCAGCGGATCTACCCGACCTCCATGGCGCTCGGCCAGCTCGTCGGCTTCGTGCGCCCCTCCGACCAGAGCGGTGCGGGCGGCATCGAGCAGATGCTCGACAAGGCGCTCAAGGGCACTCCCGGTGTCAGCGTCGCCGAGCGGGCCCGGGACGGCTACATCATCCCGGGATCGCAGCGGGTCGACACCCCCGTCGCCAACGGGCGCGACGTCAAGCTGACGATCGACGCCGACCTCCAGTGGTATGCCCAGAACGCCCTCGCGAAGCAGGTCACCGCCGTCGGGGCCGAGTCCGGCACCGCGGTGGTCCTCGAGGTGGCCACGGGCAAGGTGCGCGCCGCCGCGAGCTACCCGACGTTCGACCCCAACGACCTCGGCGACGCCTCGAAGTCCTCGCTCGGCAACTACGCCTTCAACGACGCGTTCGAGCCCGGATCGACCGGCAAGCTCATGACGATGGCGGCCGCTCTCGAGCAGGGCGTCATCACGCCCGACACCGGGGTCATCGTGCCCTCGCGCCTGCCCCGGGCCGGCACGTCCTTCAAGGACAACGAGCCGCACGGCGTCGAGAACATGACGGCCACGGGCGTGCTCGCGAAGTCGTCCAACATGGGGACCATGCTCATCGGCGAGCGCGTGTCGCCCGCCATCATGGAGGCGTACTACCGCAAGTTCGGCATCGGCTCGAAGACCCCTGTCGGCTTCCCCGGTGAGTCCGCGGGCCTGCTCGCCGGCGCCAAGGACTGGGTCTCGACGCGCCGCTACACGATCCTCTTCGGCCAGGGCTACGCCGTCACGGCGATCCAGCAGGCCGGCGTCTTCCAGACGATCGCCAACAAGGGTGTCCGCGTGCCGCCGTCGCTCGTCGAGGGCACCGTCAACGACAGCGGCACCCTCATCCCCTCGACGCCGACGACGCCGAGCCGCGTCGTGACCGAGGACACTGCGGTGAAGCTGTCGCGGATGATGGAGGAGGTCACCGGCGAGAACGGCACCGCGAGCGCGGCCCGCATCAAGGGCTACCGCGTCGCCGGCAAGACCGGCACGGCCGACCGCTACGACGAGAAGCTGGGACGCTACAACGGCTTCACCGCGTCGTTCATCGGGTTCGCGCCCGCCGAGGCGCCGAAGTACGTCGTGGCCGTCTTCATCCAGAAGCCCAGCGCCGGCATGTTCGGTGGCGCGCTGGCCGGGCCGGTCTTCAACCAGGTCATGTCCTACCTGCTCGAGCGCACCGGCGCCCCGCCCAGCCCCAAGTCGACCCTCGACTACCACGTCTGGGCCGACAAGCCCCTGTCGTCCGACGACCCCGAGGTCATCAGCAATGCGCGGGCGAAGCGGGATGGCCTGTAAGTTGGGATGACGTGTCACCTTCCCCCCTTCGACCCGCCACGTCGGGTGTGCGCCTCCGCGACCTGACGACCCGGATCCGGGCCGAGGTGGCCTCCGGAGCTGACGCCGTCGTGACAGGGGTCACGCTCGACAGTCGAGCGGTGCTCCCGGGCGACCTCTACGCGGCCCTGCCGGGCTTCAACGTCCACGGGGCGCGCTTCGGCGCCGACGCCGTGGCCGCCGGAGCCGTCGCGGTCCTCACCGACACGGCCGGCCTCACCGAGCTGGCCGACGTCACGGTGCCCGTCGTCGTCACGCAGGACCCTCGGAGCGTGCTCGGCGACGTCGCAGCGCAGGTCTACGGCCGGCCCTCCGAGTCGCTGACGATGCTCGGGGTCACGGGCACCAACGGCAAGACGACGACGGCCTACCTCGTCGAGTCGGCCCTGCGGGCGCACGGTCAGCGCACGGGACTCATCGGCACGGTCGAGACACGCATCGGTGACGAGCGCGTCGAGTCGGTGCGCACGACGCCCGAGGCGACCGACCTGCACGCCCTCCTCGGGCTCATGCGGGAGCGGGGCATCGACGCCTGCATCATGGAGGTGTCGAGCCACGCCCTGGAACTGCACCGGGTCGACGGCGTCGTCTACGACGTCGCGCTCTTCACGAACCTCTCGCAGGACCACCTCGACTTCCACGCCTCCATGGACGACTACTTCGGCGCCAAGGCCTCCCTCTTCACACCGCAGCGCTCCCGGGCCGCGGTCGTCTGTGTCGACGACTCCTGGGGACGGCGCCTCGCGTCCGAGGCCACCGTGCCGACGACGACCCTCGCGACGACGACCGAGGGCGCCGGTGACGCCGACTGGGGCGCCGAGGAAGGCGCCGACGGCACGTTCACCCTGCGGGAGCGGTCCACGGGCCGGGCCCTGCGCCTCGTCTCGCACCTGCCCGGTCACTTCAACGTCGCCAACACCGCGCTGGCGGCCCTCGCACTCCTGCGCATCGGCCTCGAGCCGAGCGAGGTCGAGGCCGCCATGGCCGTGGCCCCGGACGTGCCGGGCCGCATGGAGGTCGTCGCGCCCGGTGGGCCCGGGGGCCCGCGCTGCGTCGTCGACTTCGCGCACACTCCCGACGCCGTCGACGCCGCCCTGGCAGCGCTGCGTGCCTCGACCGCCGGTCGCCTCATCGCCGTCCTCGGTGCCGGGGGAGACCGGGACCGGGGCAAGCGGCCGGCCATGGGGGCTGCCGCCGCCCGCCGCGCCGACGTCGTCGTCGTCACCGACGACAACCCCCGCTCCGAGGACCCGGCGGAGATCCGGGCGGCCGTCATCGCCGGGGCCCGCGAGGAGGTCGGTGCCGGGTCGGCGCGGGCATCCGAGATCATCGACGGCGGCACGCGCTCGAGCGCGATCGCCGAGGCCATCGCCCTCGCGGTGGTCGGCACGGGGGAGGACCGCCCTGTCGACACCGTCGTGGTGCTCGGCAAGGGACACGAGAAGGGTCAGGAGATCCACGGAGTGAAGCACCCGTTCGACGATCGCGACGCCGTGCGCGCCGCCCTCGCAGCCGTCAGCTCGTCGGGGGTGACGTCGTGATCGCCTTGTCCCTCAGCGAGATCCGCGACCTCACCGGAGGCGTTGTCCACGGCACCGATGCGCCTGAGGCGGTCGTCGTCGACGGCCCGGTGTCCACGGACTCCCGCGAGTGCGGGCCGGGGAGCCTCTACGTCGCGCGGGTCGGCGAGACGGCCGACGGGCACGACTTCGTGGCTGCAGCCGTCGCGGCGGGAGCGGTAGCAGCCCTCACCTCGCGTCCGGTCGACGGCGTGCCGTGCGTCGTCGTCGACGACGTCCAGACGGCCTTCGGGCGGGTCGCCCGCGGGGTCGTCGACCGTGCTCCCGAGCTGCGCGTCGTGGGCATCACCGGCTCGTCGGGCAAGACCAGCGTCAAGGACCTCCTCGCGTCCGTGCTGTCGTCGGTCGCCGAGACGGTCGCGCCGGTCAACTCGCTCAACGGTGAGATCGGCGTGCCGCTCACGGTGTGCCGAGTCACCCCGACCACCCGCTTCCTCGTCGCCGAGATGGGCGCCCGGGGCATCGGCCACATCGACTACCTCACGCGCATCGCACCGCCGCAGGTCGCGATCGTGCTCAACGTCGGCACTGCCCACATCGGCGAGTTCGGGTCGCGCGAGAACATCGCGCGCGCCAAGTCCGAGCTGCCGATGGCGGTCCCCGCCGAGGGGCTGTCGATCCTCAACGCGGACGACCCCGTCGTGGCCGCCATGGCCTCCGGCGTCGCGTCCCGGGTCCAGCTCGTCGGGCTCTCGCCCGAGGCGGACGTCCGTGCCGAGGACGTCACCCTCGACGAGCGCGGGAGGGCGGCATACACCCTCGTCAGCCCGCAGGGCTCGGCCCGGGTCTCCTTGCGCCAGAGCGGCGCCCACCACGTCGGCAACTCTCTCGCGGTCGCCGCGGCGGCGCTCGAGCTCGGACTGTCGCTCGACCAGGTCGTGGCCGGCCTCGGCGCTGCCGAGGCCGTGAGCCGGTGGCGGATGGAGATCACCGACCGGCCCGACGGCGTGGTCGTCGTCAACGACGCCTACAACGCCAACCCCGACTCCATGCGTGCCGCGCTCGACGCCGTCGCTGCCATGCACGTGACGGGGGAGCGCTGGGCCGTCCTCGGGGGCATGCTCGAGCTCGGCCCCGACAGCGACGCCGAGCACGCAGCCGTCGGGTCGTATGCCGCGTCGCGCGGTTTCGAGCACGTCGTGGCCGTCGGCGAGGGGGCCCGTCCGCTCGCCGAGGCCGTCCCCGGCTCGGAGTGGGTGCCCGACACCGACGCCGCCCACGACCTGCTCGCCGCGCGCGTCCGCGCCGGCGACGTCGTCCTGCTCAAGTCGAGCCGGGACAGCGGACTGCGCTGGCTCGGCGACCGCCTCGCCTCCGAGGGTGGCGCGAGCACCACCACACCCGTCCCCACGACCTCCGGAGAGGCGGTCTCGCGGTGAAGGGCGTCCTTCTCGCAGCATCGATCTCGCTGCTCATCTCGTTGTTCGGCACCCCGCTGTTCATCAAGTACCTCGTCAAGCGCGGCTACGGCCAGTTCATCCGCGACGACGGGCCCACCTCGCACCACACGAAGCGCGGCACGCCGACGATGGGCGGAGCCGTCATCCTCGCGGCGATGCTCGGCGCCTACTTCCTCGCCCACCTGCTGACCCTCAACCCACCGACGGCCAGTGGGCTGCTCGTGCTCTTCCTCGCCGCCGGTCTCGGCTTCGTCGGCTTCCTCGACGACTTCATCAAGATCAGCAAGCAGCGCAGCCTCGGCCTCCGCTCGAAGCAGAAGCTCCTCGGGCAGGCCCTCGTCGGCATCACCTTCGCGGGACTGGCGCTGCAGTTCCCCAACGAGCAGTACCGCAATCCCGCCTCGCTGCTCGTGTCGTTCGTGCGCGACACGAACATCAGCCTCGCGCTCGGTGGCAGCACCGTCGTCGGGGTCATCCTCTTCGTCGTCTTCGCCAACGTCATGATCGCGGGCGCGTCCAACGGCGTGAACCTCACCGACGGTCTCGACGGTCTCGCGACCGGCGTCTCGACCATGGTCTTCGGCGCGTACGTCCTCATCAGCATCTGGACCTACAACCAGAACTGCCAGACCAACCCGGGCATCAAGTGCTACGAGGTGCGCGACTCGCACGACCTCGCCCTCGTGGCCGCCGCGGGCATGGGCGCGTGCTTCGGCTTCCTCTGGTGGAACGCGACGCCCGCGAAGATCTTCATGGGGGACACCGGCTCGCTCGCCCTCGGAGGCGCACTCGCCGGCCTCGCCATCACGACCCACACCGAGCTGCTCCTCGTCATCCTCGGCGGCATGTTCGTCCTCGAGACGTTGTCAGTGGTCGCCCAGGTGGCCTCGTTCAAGACGACCGGTAAACGGGTGCTGAGGATGGCACCGCTGCACCACCACTTCGAGATGGTCGGGTGGAACGAGGTGACGGTCGTCGTCCGCTTCTGGATCATCGCCGGGCTCTTCGTCGCCTTCGGCCTCGGCGTCTTCTACGCCGAGTGGGTGGTGGGGTCCCAGTGAGCTTCGACCCGCTCTACGAGCCCCGCGAGGGCCTGACCCACCGCGATGCCGACTGGTCGGGGATCAACGTCCTCGTCGTCGGCCTCGGGGTCTCCGGCTTCGCCGCGGCCGACGCCCTCGCCGACCGCGGCGCGCGCGTCACGGCGGTCTCCCGCGACGAGACCGAGGCGATCCGCGAGCGCGCGACGATCCTCGAGATCCTCGACGTCGACGTCCGCCTGGGCCCCGAGCACGTCGTCGAGCCGCCGCCGGGCACCGAGCTCGTCGTCACCTCGCCGGGCGTCCCCCCGCACGACCCGCTGATGCTCGCGGCGGCGACGGCCGGCATACCCGTGTGGGGAGAGGTCGAGCTCGCCTGGCGCATGCGCGCGCGGGAGGGCGCCGCCCCGTGGCTCACGGTCACCGGCACCAACGGCAAGACGACGACCGTCAACATGCTCGCCTCGATCCTCCGGGCCGCGGGACTGCGCGCCACGTCGGCCGGCAACGTCGGCACGCCGCTGCTGGAGGCCGTGCTCCACCCCGAGCCCTACGACGTGCTGGCCGTCGAGCTCTCGAGCTTCCAGCTGCACTGGCAGCGCTCGGTCTCGGCCGTCGCGTCGGCCGTCCTCAACGTCGCTCCCGACCACATCGACTGGCACGGCAGCTACGCCGAGTACCTCCGGGCCAAGGGCAAGATCTACGAGAACACCCACCTGGCGTGCATCTACAACGTCGCCGACATCCAGACCGAGCAGCTCGTCATGGAGGCCAACGTCGTCGAGGGGTGCCGTGCCATCGGGTTCACGACGGGCATCCCGGCGCCCTCGATGGTCGGCGTCGTCGAGGACGTGCTCGCCGACCGCGCCTTCGTCGAGCAGCGCCAGCGTTCGGCCGCCGAGCTGTGCACCATCGCCGACCTCCGGGGTGACGCTCCGTCGGTGGCGCCGCACTACGTCGCCAACGCCCTCGCAGCCGCGGCGCTGGCCCGTGCCTACGGCGTCGGTCCCATCGCCGTGCGCGACGGCCTGCGGGCCTTCCGGCCCGACCGACACCGGATCGCGGAGCTGGCGACGGTCAAGGGCGTGCGCTTCGTCAACGACTCCAAGGCCACCAACCCGCACGCGGCCGCAGCGGCCATCCGGTCGTTCGACTCCGTCGTGTGGGTCGCGGGCGGCCTGCTCAAGGGGGCCGACGTCGACAGCCTCGTCGAGGAGATGGCCTCGCGCCTGCGGGGGGTCGTGCTCATCGGCGCCGACCGCGACCAGATCGCCCGGGCCCTTTCCCGACACGCGCCCGATGTCCCGGTCGTCGACGTGTCCGACACCGACACTGGAGTCATGGACCGTGTCGTCAGGGAGGCTGCCCGACTCGCCCAGCCGGGCGACGTCGTGCTGCTCGCCCCCGCCGCCGCGTCGATGGACATGTTCACCAACTACGGAGCCCGCGGCGACGCCTTCGAGGAGGCGGTCCGGCGGCACCTCGAGGCACACGGGGGGCTGGAGTGAGCGCGACCACCGCCGGCGACAAGACGGCCGCGGGCACCAAGGGCGTGACCGACACCGCGACCACGCACCGGTCGCTGCCCGTCATCGGCAAGCTCGAGTCGCCCCTGACGACGTACTACCTCATCCTCGGCGCCACCTCGACGCTCGTCGTCTTCGGGCTGATCATGGTCTTCTCGGCCTCCAGCGTCGAGCAGCTGCTCGCCGACGAGGCCTCCTACACCGTGTTCCTGCGCCAGCTGCTCTTCGCCGCCATCGGCGCCGTCGCGGCGGGGGTGGCGAGCCGTGTTGCCGTGGCCACGTGGAAGCGCCTCGCCTTCCCGACGATCATCGTGTCCGTGCTGCTGCTCGCGGCCGTCATCCCGTTCGGCCGGAGCGTCAACGGCAACCGCAACTGGCTCGCCATCGGGCCGATCCAGTTCCAGCCCGCCGAGTTCGCCAAGGTGGGCCTCGTGCTCGTCGGTGCCGTCATCTTCGCGAACAAGTCGTCGCGGATGGCGAGCATGCTCCACGTCGTGCTGCCCTACCTCGTGCCCATCGCCACCATCGTCATCGGCCTGATCCTCGCCGGGCACGACCTCGGCACGGCGATGGTCGTGCTCGTCATCGTCGCCGCGGTCCTGCTCGTCGCAGGTGCTCCGAAGCGCGTGTTCGCCATCGCGGGAGGCTTCGCCGTCCTGGGGGTCGCCCTCATGGTGACCGGCAGCAACAACCGCACGAGCCGCATCGCGAACTGGCTGAGTCCCTCCTGCAACGCCGACCCCGACGGCTGGTGCGGCCAGTCGGTCCACGGGCTCTACGCCCTCGCGGACGGCGGGTGGTGGGGCGTCGGCCTCGGTGCCTCCAAGGAGAAGTGGGAGTGGCTGTCCGAGGCGCACAACGACTTCATCTTTGCGATCATCGGCGAGGAGCTCGGGCTGCCGGGCACGCTCATGGTGCTGCTGCTCTTCGGCATCCTCGCCTGGGCCTGCTTCCGGCTCGTCAGCCGCACCCAGGACCGGTTCGTGCGCATCGCCGGCTTCGGCATCATGGCGTGGCTGCTCGGCCAGGCCATCATCAACATCGGCGCCGTCATCGGGCTCTTCCCCGTCATCGGTGTCCCGCTGCCCCTCGTCTCGGCCGGAGGCTCCTCACTCGTGACGACCCTCCTGGCGCTTGGCATCCTGCTGTCCTTCGCGCGCCACGAACCGGGCTGCAAGGCCCTGCTCGACGCGCGCCCGAGTCTCGTCCGTCGGTCGCTCGCGGTGCTCCCGTCCCGCGTACGGTCCGTCCCGCAACGTCGCAGAAGCCGGTGATCCCCCTGTCCTCGCCCACCTCCGTCCTGCTCGCAGGGGGAGGCAGCGCCGGCCACGTGTCGCCGCTGCTCGCCCTCGCGGACGCCCTCCGTCGTCGCCACCCCGACCTGCGGGTGACGGCGCTCGGCACGCAGGAGGGGCTCGAGGCGCGCCTCGTCCCGGCCCGGGGCTACGACCTGAGGGTCGTGCCCAAGGTGCCGTTGCCGCGTCGCCCGAGCACCGACCTGCTCCGGCTCCCGGGCCGCCTCAAGGCGGCCGTCGACGCCGCGGGCGCTGCGATCGACGAGACGGGTGCCGAGGTGGTCGTCGGCTTCGGCGGCTACGTCAGCACCCCTGCCTACCTCGCCGCGCGGCGCCGTCACGTCCCCATCGTCGTCCACGAGCAGAACGCCCGGGCGGGCCTGGCCAACCGTCTCGGCGCCCGCTGGGCGAGTGCCGTGGCGACGACCTTCTCGGTCACGTCCCTGCCGCACGCCCAGCGCATCGGCATGCCGCTGCGCCGTGAGGTCGCGACGCTCGACCGCGAGGCCGTGCGTGCCGAGGCCCTCGAGCACTTCGGGCTCCAGTCGCAGTGGCCCACCGTCCTCGTCACCGGAGGCTCGCTCGGCGCCCAGCGCCTCAACGACGCCTTCCGGGCGCGCGTGGCCGAGCTGAGCCGCGGGGGAGTGCAGGTGCTGCACGTGACCGGGCTCGGCAAGGAGTTCGTCCCCGAGCCGTCGGCCGCGGGGGCCCCGTACGTCGTCGTGCCGTACGCCGACCGGATGGAGCTGGCGTATGCCGCCGCCGACCTCGTCGTCGCCCGCGCGGGCGCCAACACGGTGTGCGAGCTGACGGCCGTCGGCCTGCCGGCCGTCTACGTCCCGCTGCCCGTCGGCAACGGTGAGCAGCGCGTCAACGCCTCCGATGTCGTGACCGCCGGTGGTGGTCTGCTCGTCGACGACGCCGACCTCACCCCCGAGTGGGTCGACGCCGTGCTGCTCGGGCTCGCCACCGACCGCGAGAGGATCTCGCGGATGGCGGCGGCCGCCCGGACCCTGGGCGAACCCGCCGCCGACGAGAAGCTCGCAGACCTGGTCGACCGGGCCGCAGAAGGCAGGAACCGCACGTGACCCAGACCCCGCGCACCCCCACCGTCGACGACCCGTTCGCGGCGGCGCGCTTCGACTTCCGGGCCGCCGTGCCCGGCGCCGACGAGCTCGGTCGCGTGCACTTCCTCGCCATCGGCGGCGCCGGCATGTCGGGCGTCGCCCGCATCATGCTCGCGCGGGGCATCCGGGTCACGGGCAGCGACGCCAAGGACGTGCCCGTCCTCAAGGCGCTCGAGAGCGAGGGTGCCGGCGTGTGGGTCGGCTTCCACGAGGCGCACCAGGAGCGCGCCGACGCCATCGTCATGAGCTCCTCGATCCGCGACGACAACGTCGAGCTGGTCGCCGCTCGCGACCGAGGCGTGCCCGTGCTGCACCGCGCGCAGGGACTTGCCGCTCTCATGCACGGACGCCGTCCCGTCGCGGTCGCCGGTGCCAACGGCAAGACGACGACGACCTCGATGCTCACCGTCGCCCTGCAGGGCTGCGGTCTCGACCCGTCCTTCGCGGTCGGCGGCGAGCTCGCCAAGCACGGCACCAACGCCCACGACGGCTCCGACGACGTCTTCGTCGTCGAGGCCGACGAGAGCGACGGTTCGTTCGTCGTCTACCGTCCCGAGGTCGCGATCGTCACCAACGTCCAGCCCGACCACCTCGACTTCTACTCGAACTTCAAGGTTGTCCAGGCGGCCTACGACGCGTTCGTCGGCACGATCCGTCCCGGAGGGCTGCTCGTCACGTGCGCCGACGACGCCGGAGCCGTGGCCCTCGCCGAGCGAGCCCGGGCTGCGGGCACGCGCGTGCTGACCTACGGCTTCGACCGGTCCTCCGACGTGGTCCTGGACCACCACCAGCAGGACGGCGTCACGTCATCGGTCACGCTCCTCGACGAGGGCGTCGAGCGACGCATGACCCTCGGCGTGCCGGGCCGCCACAACGCGCTCAACGCCGCGGCCGCGTACGCCGCCGCGGTCCACGGGCTCGGTCAGGCCCCCGACCAGGTCCTGGCCGGGCTGGCGTCCTTCACGGGGACGCGCCGTCGTTTCGAGCCGAAGGGCGAGGCCGGCGGAGTCGTCGTCGTCGACGACTACGCCCACAACGCGGGCAAGGTCGCAGCGGTCGTCGAGACCGCCAAGGACCTCGTCGGCGGCACCGGCCGGCTCCTCGTCGTCTTCCAGCCGCACCTCTACAGCCGCACTCGGGACTTCGCGACCGAGCTCGGGGCCGGACTGTCCCCGGCGGACGTCGTCGTCCTCATGGACGTCTACGCCGCCCGTGAGGACCCCGTGCCCGGCGTGTCCGGCCGGCTCGTCGCCGACGCCGTGACCGCTGCCCGGCCCGAGGTCGAGGTCCACTACGTGCCCTCGTGGTCGGAGGTCGCCGGCCGGGTCGCCGCCCTCGCGCGTCCCGGGGACCTGGTGCTCACGGTGGGCGCGGGCGACGTCACGATGATCGGCCCGGAGGTGCTGCGGATCCTCGGGGGAGGCTCGCCATGATGCTCGAGCACGGCAACGCCCGCCGCCGCGTCGCGGGCACCGGACTCGCCTCGTCGCGCACCCGCTTCGAACGCCGCGCCGCCGCCGCCCGGCGACGTCCCCGCCTCGTCGCGGGGGTCCTCGCAGCCCTCATGCTGGGCGCCGGACTGCTCGTGTGGGTGGGATGGTTCAGCAGCGTCCTCACCGCGTCTCGCGTCGAGGTCCACGGCGTGAGCGCGGGCGCCTCCGCGCAGGTGCGTGCCGTCGCCCGGGTGCCGCTCGGCGGGCCGCTCATGCGCGTCGACACCGACGCCGTCGCGCAGCGCCTGATCGCCGGCAAGGCGTGGTCCGCGGTCACCGTGGGCCGCGGACTGCCCGACACCGTCGTCATCACCGTGACCCCGAGGGTGGCCGTCCTCGCCGTCCGCAACCCTCGAGGTGAGGTGGACGTCGTGGACCGCGACGGGGTCGCCTTCCGCACCGTCGGCAGTGCCCCCGACGGCGTGCCGCTCGTCAGCTCGGGATCCGCGCAGGTCACCAAGGCCGGGGTCGAGGCCGCCCTGGGGGCGCTCGGGTCGCTCGACCCGTCGCTGCGCGCCGACGTCTCAGGAGTGTCGGTGTCGACGGCGGACCAGGTCTCCTTCACCGTCAAGGCCAAGGGCGAGAAGCGCAAGACGGTCGTCTGGGGTGGCGCCGCCGATGGCAAGCGCAAGGCAGACCTCGTCAAGATCCTTCTGCCAGAGCCGGGTTCGACGATCGACGTCAGCGTCCCGTCGTCACCGGTCACCCGCTGACGCCGGCGTCCGGGCGGCTCGTCCGCCACGGGGCCCCGGTCACGGGCCGGCTGGCGGGCCGTGGGATGGTGATCCCGGGCGGTCGGGACCCGAGTGTCCGGTGGTGCTGGTGTGGCCCTTGGGGCGCGGCTCTCGGAATTGGGGCAATCCCCGCGACGACACGCCGCGACGTGGGTTGATCGACCCTGTGCCTCGTCATACCGTCAGGGCACTGGTTCGTGACCAAACTGTAACCTTTATGTCTACGTTTAAGGTTTGAGGGCTACACGCTCGGAACGAGCCGCACCACCCACACCACGCACCGCCCGTCCCCCAGACCACCAGCAGCACCGGCACCACCAGTCAGGAAGGCCCACTCTCGTGGCAGCAGCACCGCAGAACTACTTGGCCGTCATCAAGGTCGTCGGCATCGGCGGCGGCGGCGTCAATGCCATCAATCGCATGATCGAGGTCGGCCTCAAGGGTGTCGAGTTCATCGCCATCAACACCGATGCGCAGGCGCTGCTCATGAGCGACGCCGACGTCAAGCTCGACGTCGGTCGCGAGCTGACGCGTGGTCTCGGCGCCGGCGCCGACCCCGAGGTCGGCAAGAAGGCCGCCGAGGACCACGCCGAGGAGATCGAGGAGGTCCTCAAGGGGGCCGACATGGTCTTCGTCACCGCCGGTGAGGGCGGCGGCACGGGCACCGGCGGCGCACCCGTCGTGGCCCGCATCGCGCGCGAGCTCGGTGCCCTGACGATCGGCGTCGTCACTCGCCCGTTCACCTTCGAGGGCCGACGTCGCGCCAACCAGGCCGAGTCCGGCATCGGCAGCCTCCGCGAGGAGGTCGACACCCTGATCGTCATCCCCAACGACCGGCTGCTGTCGATCAGCGACCGCAACGTGTCGATGATGGACGCCTTCCGCTCGGCCGACCAGGTCCTGCTCTCCGGTGTCCAGGGCATCACCGACCTCATCACGACGCCCGGTCTCATCAACCTCGACTTCGCCGACGTCAAGTCGGTCATGCAGGGGGCGGGCTCGGCCCTGATGGGCATCGGGTCCGCGCGCGGCGAGGACCGTGCCGTCCAGGCGGCCGAGCTCGCGATCAGCAGCCCGCTGCTCGAGGCGTCCATCGACGGCGCGCACGGCGTCCTCCTCTCGGTCCAGGGTGGGTCCGACCTCGGTCTCTTCGAGATCAACGAGGCCGCTCGCCTGGTCCAGGAAGCCGCCCACCCGGAGGCCAACATCATCTTCGGTGCCGTCATCGACGACGCCCTGGGTGACGAGGTCCGGGTCACGGTCATCGCTGCGGGCTTCGACAGCGGTGGCCCCAGCCAGCGCCACGACGACCGCGCCCTCGGGCAGGTCATGGGTCGCTCGCAGCCGTCCCAGCAGCGTCCTGCCGCGCCGGCTCCGCAGTCGGCGCCGCAGCACTCCAACGGCGTGCCCCAGGCGGCTCCGCAGCAGGCGGCGCCCCAGCAGGCGCAGCCGGCCCCGGTGAACCACCAGCAGCCCGCCCAGCAGCTGCCGACCCAGCAGCCCGCGGTCCCGGCGCAGCAGCCCCAGCACCACGCTCCTGTCCCCGCGGCCCAGCCGGTGCAGCAGCCGCCCCGCCAGGTGACGTTCGACGAGGGCGACGACCTCGACGTGCCCGACTTCCTCAAGTAGGACGACGGGCACCTGCGGTCGAGATCGACCGGACGGGCGGGAGACGCATTCAGCGTCTCCCGCCCGTCGGCGTCCCGGGACCGCGGCCGTGCGGTCGGTCACGGGGCGCCTCTGGTCCGCAGGTAGGTTTGTCATCGTGTTCTACTGGCGCACCACCACCGCTCGCGACGGCGACGCCTGTTCCGTCGACCTCGCCTTCACGGGTCGGTCGGCCGGCCGGGGGAGCGGGCCGTATGCCGGCCTCAACCTCGGCGGTCACGTCGGCGACGATCCCGCCGACGTCGAGGGCAACCGCACCGCCCTCGCACACGAGATCGACGTCCCACGCGATCGCCTCGTCCTCATGAACCAGGTCCACGGGGCCGACGTCGTGCAGGTGGACGGGCCGTGGGACGGGGAGCCGCCAGCGGTCGACGGAATCGTCACGCGCGCAACCGATCTCGCTCTCGGCGTGCTGGTCGCGGACTGTGTCCCGGTGCTGCTGCACGATGCTCGCGCCGGAGTCGTCGGGGCCGTTCACGCCGGCCGACCGGGCATGGTCGCGGGCATCGTCGGACGGGCGGTCACCGCGATGCGCGACCTCGGTGCGACGTCCGTCTCGGCGACCGTGGGGCCGTCCGTCTGTGGACGGTGCTACGAGGTCCCGGCGGAGATGGCACGCGCCGCCGCGGAGACCTCAGCGGCCTCCGCCGCGCGGTCGTGGACCGGCACCCCGGCCATCGACGTGGCCGCCGGCGTCGTCGAACAGCTGGCGGCGGCTGACGTCGCGGTGCAGTGGGTGCCCGGCTGCACCCGAGAGACCGGCGACCTCTACTCCTACCGGCGCGACGGCCGCACCGGTCGTTTCGCCGGCATCGTCGCGTTGCGACCGGTGGACGCATGACCGGCGCCGAGGCGGTCGGTGACGAGGCGGTCGGTGACGAGGCGCGGCGCGACCAGCTGCGCGACGGCCTGGCTGCGGTGCGCGAGCGCATCGAGCGAGGCTGCGCCGAGGCCGGGCGCGACCCAGATGACGTCACCCTCGTCGTCGTCACGAAGTACTTCCCGACCTCCGACGTCCTGCTCCTGCACGACCTCGGCGTCAGGCACTTCGGCGAGAACCGCGACCAGGAGGCCGCCGAGAAGTTCCGCGAGGTCCGCCACGCGCTCTCGGAGGCCGGCGCCGCGCCACCGACCCTCCACTTCATCGGCCGGCTCCAGAGCAACAAGGCGGCGCACGTCGCGGGCTACGCCGACGTCGTCCAGTCCGTCGACCGGACGAAGCTCGTCGCCGCCCTCGCCAAGGGCGCCCATGCCGCGGACCGGACCCTCGACGTGCTGCTCCAGGTGAGCCTCGACGGCGACACGTCGCGGGGGGGCGTCCTCCCCGTCGACGTCGACGCCCTCGCGGACGCCGTTGCGGCACAACAGCTCCTGGACCTGCGTGGCGTCATGGCCGTCGCGCCGCTGGGCGCCGACCCCGACGCGGCGTTCGCGCGGCTGCGGGACGTGGCGGACGGCATACGTGCTCGGCACCCCCGTGCCGACTGGATCTCGGCCGGCATGAGCGGCGACCTCGAGGCCGGGCTGCGGCACGGAGCGACACTCCTGCGTGTCGGCACGGCAATCCTCGGTTCACGCCCGTCACTTCTGTAACGTCGTCAACGATCACAATCCGACGTTTTGGGAGTTGGCCATGGCAGGGGCACTGCGCAAGACGATGGTGTACCTCGGACTGAGCGAGGAGGACCAGCGTCACGATCGTTACGACGACTACGACGCCTACGACGAGTCCGACCGCTACGACGACGAGACCGAGCACACCGCTGCCGTGACGCAGCTGCCCACGAAGCGGCCCGTCGCCGCCGTCGTGCGCGATGTCGAGGTCGGTTCGCTCAACCGCATCACGACGATCCACCCTCGCACCTACAACGAGGCCAAGAACATCGGTGAGTGGTTCCGCGACCAGGTGCCGGTCATCATGAACCTCAGTGACATGGACGACGCCGACGCCAAGCGTCTCGTCGACTTCGCTGCCGGGCTCGTCTTCGGCCTGCACGGCACGATCGAGCGGGTCACCTCCAAGGTGTTCCTCCTCTCGCCCGCCCACGTCGAGATCTCCGCCGACGAGCCCGAGGCGCCTGCCGCCACGACGCGCGGTTTCTTCAACCAGAGCTGAGCTCACCCGTCCACCGCCGTGAGCGCGAACCGGGGTCACAGAACCATCGACCTGGGCCCCGGTTCACACTCTTGCCCCGACATCAGGGACACTGACCGACATGGACGCGTTCTGGACGATCTACGGGGTGGTGGTCTTCACCTTCTTCATCGCCCTCATCGGCCGCTTCGTCATCGACTGGGTGCAGGTCCTGGCCCGGTCCTGGCGACCCACCGGGGTCGTCCTGGTCCTCGCCGAGGCCGTCTACACCGTGACCGACCCGCCCCTGCGCGCCCTGCGCAAGGTCATCCCGTCACCGAGCCTCGGTGGCGTCCGACTCGACCTCAGCTTCCTTGTCCTGATGTTGCTGACCTCTCTCGCTCTCAACGTGCCGAGCTTCTTCTGACCGACCGGCAGTCACCTCTCCCGCACCATGCGGGTGGGTGTGCACACGCCGACCGGTGAGCATGGCTTTGGTTCGTGACCGGAACGTTAGATACCGTTGACCCGAACCATTACGTCTGTATCGAGGTGACACATGGCGCTTACGCCTGAACAGGTGCTCAACAAGCACTTCCAGACCACGCAGTTCCGTCGTGGCTACGAGGAGCGGGACGTTGACGACTTCCTGGACGAGATCGTGGCGGAGATGCGTTCGCTCATCGAGCAGCGTGACGACTACCTGAAGCAGCTCAACGACTGCCGCGCGAGCAAGAACCAGTCGGCCGTGCGTGCCGACGGTGCGACGGCGGCCATGCCGGCCGTCGGCCGTCCCGGTGACGACGCCAAGCTCGGCGGCCTCACCGCGAAGATCCAGGACGCGGAGCGTGCCTTCAAGGCCGCCACCGACCGCGCGGCCAAGGCCAAGGCCGACGCCGAGAACGCCGAGCGGGTCGCCAAGGAGCGCATCGACCGCGCCAAGGCCGAGGCCGAGCGGGCCGAGGCGGCCGCCAAGTCCGCCGTCGACTCGCAGGCGCTCAACGACGCGCAGGCCAAGCTCAACGGCCTCAACTCCCAGGTCGCCGACGCCGAGGGCAAGCTCACCAAGGCGCAGGAGAACGCCCGCGCCGCCGAGGAGCGGGCCGCCAAGGCCCAGGCCGACGCCGAGGCTGCCGCGGCCACCGCCGCACGACTGCGCGAGGAGGCCGCCAAGGCGCCGACTCCGGCTCCGGCCGCAGCTGCTGCTGCCGCTCCGGCCGCAGCCGCCGCGACGGGCAACGTCGACGCCGCGGGGGTCATCGCCCTCGCCCAGCGCCTGCACGACGAGCACGTGGCCGCCGGCGAGACCCGTCGCGACGAGCTCATCTCCGAGGCCGAGAACCGCCACCGCGAGCTGCTCGCCGCGGCGCAGGCTCGCCATGACGACCTCATCAACACCGGTCAGAGCCGTCACGACGAGGCCACCCAGCAGGCTGAGCAGATCTCGGCCGCGGCCGCGGCCCAGCGTGAGCAGATGATCGCCGAGGCCACCTCGCAGCGCGACCAGATGATCGCGGAGGCGACGTCCAAGCGCGACGAGATGCTCACCGAGGCCCGCGAGCGGGCCACCGGGATGGTCGCCGAGGCACAGCAGAAGAAGGCGGCCCTGCTCGAGGAGCTCGACAAGCAGAAGGGCCTGCTCGACCGCAAGATCGCCGAGCTGCGTGGCTTCGAGAAGAACTACCGCAGCAACCTCAAGTCCTACATCGAGGGCCAGCTGCACGACCTCGACTCGAGCGTCCAGGAGCCGGCGCACGCCGGTGCCGGAGACGGCAACCAGGGCTGAGTCCCACCTCGAACAGACGCACACAGGCCGTCCGGGCATCGTCCCGGGCGGCCTGAGGTGTATCCGAAGGACGAACACTTCGCCCGCATAAGCGTTTCGCGTTTGTGCACGACCCGTGCGGGGCTTATTGTCAGCCCCACTTGTCAGCGTCGACGGCTTGAGCGACGGAGGGTCTGATGGCGGCGAAGAAGACGGCAGCGGTGACAACCGCGGCCAAGCGGGCCACCGCGAGCAGGGCGACGGGCGCAGCCAGGAAGGCAGCGCCTGCGGCGAAGACTGCGACGAAGCCCGCGACCGCGAGCAGGACCGCGACGAAGACGGCCACGAAGACGGCCACGAAGGCTGCGCCCTCGAAGAAGCCTGCGACGAAGACCGCGTCCACGGCGTCGTCTGCGAAGAAGGCTGCGACCAAGGCCTCGCCGGTGAAGAAGGCCACGACCAGGGCCGTCCCCGCGAAGAAGGCGGCGACGAAGGCGGCGCCGGTCAAGAAGGCCGCGACCAAGTCTGCGACGAAGACCGCACCGGCCAAGAAGGCCGTGACGAAGACGGCTCCCGCGAAGAAGGCCGCGACCAAGGCCACGCCCGCGACGAAGACGGCGACCAAGGCGGCCGTGAAGCGGGCCGCGACGGGCGCGCCAGCGAAGAAGACGGCGACGAAGGCTGCGACGAAGGCCGCGACAAAGGCCGCGCCCGTCAAGAAGTCCGCTCCGGCGGCTGGAAGCACCACCAGGTCCACGGCGGCGACGAAGCCGCCCGCCACGACGTCCACCCGTGCCGGAGCCGCGAGCGCGAAGTCCGCTCCCAAGGCCCCGGCGACACGAACCAAGAAGGCATCAGTGACCACGAGCTCCACGGCAGGCCCCCGCGCGACCACGAAGAAGGCCGCGGGCACCACGAACCGCACCAGCGCCCGCAAGATCGCCGAGCAGCTCCGGGTCAAGGACGACGAGAGCCCCTGGAGCGAGGACGAGATCAGCGAGGTGCGCGGCGTCCTGCTCGAGGAGATCGAGCAGCACCGCGTCGAGCTCAAGCTCGCGGAGGACGAGCTCGACGACCTGCTGCGCGCCTCGGGTGACGGCTCGGGCGACGACCAGGCGGACGCCGGCGCCAAGACGGCCGAGCGCGAGCACGAGATCTCCGTGGCCGCCAACGCCCGTGCGAGCCTGCGCCAGGCCGAGCACGCGCTCGAGCAGCTCGAGGCCGGCACGTACGGCATCTGCGAGAACTGCGGCAACCCGATCGGCAAGCTTCGACTTCAGGCCCGTCCTCGTGCGACCCTGTGCATGACATGCCAGGAGAAGCAAGACCGCCACTGACGCCCACGCACGCCACGTCGACCCCCCGCGCGGGGGTCGACGGCGTGTCCACCACTACCTCGACCGAGACCGTGAGTTCGACGCCCGCCGACGAGAGACGCCCGACGCCAGACCGGCGCAGGCGACTGTTCATCGTCCTCGGCGTCGTCGCCGTTCTCGCCTTCGCCACCGACCAGGTGACGAAGATGGTCGCCCTCGACGTGCTCGGCGACGGCGAGTCACGCCCGTTCGTCGGAGACTTCATCCGGCTCAAGCTCATCGGCAACCCCGGGGCGGCCCTGTCGCTCGGGGCGGGCAACACGTGGGTCATGACCGGCATCGCCCTCGCGGTGCTCGTCGCGATCATCGTCGTCGCGCGCCAGCTCGGGTCTCTGGCCTGGGCCATCGCGCTCGGCCTGCTGCTCGGAGCCGCGATCGGCAACCTCACCGACCGGTTCGTCCGCCCTCCGGGCGGCGGCCAGGGCCACGTCGTGGACTTCATCGACTACAACCGCTGGTTCATCGGCAACGTGGCCGACATCTGGATCGTCTCCGCGGCGTGTCTCGTCGTCATCCTGGCCCTGCTCGGGATCGGCGTCGACGGCCGCCGCGACCACGGCCGGGCCGCGACCGCTCCCGACGCCACGACCGACCAGACCAGCGCCCAGCCCACCGGCGAGCGCTCTGGCAAGACCACCGGCGAGACCACCCGCGAGACCACCGGCGAGACCACCACGAACGGCGAGACCCACATGACGCAGCAGACCGACGGGACGCCGGACGCTTCCGAGACGCACGACGCGCGGCGTCAGGGGGGCGATCATGCCTGACGTGCGCACGGTGCTCGTGCCCGATGGCCTCGAGGGCGAGCGCGTCGACGCGGGCGTGGCCCGCCTCTTCGGCGTCTCGCGCACCAAGGCGGCCGACCTCGCCGCCGACGGCCACGTCGTCATCGACGGCAAGGCGGTCGCGAAGTCCGAGCGGCTCTCGGCCGGCTCCATGCTCGAGGTCTCGCTGCCGCGCGCCGAGGACAGCCCGAGCCTGCAGGTCATCGCCCAGCCGGTGCCGGGGATGTCGATCATCCACGACGACGACGACATCATCGTCGTCGACAAGCCGGTGGGTGTGGCCGCTCACCCCAGCGTCGGCTGGAGCGGACCGGACGTCGTGTCGGGCCTCGCCGCGGCCGGCTACCGGATCTCCACCTCGGGTGCCCCCGAGCGCCAGGGGATCGTCAGCCGACTCGATGTCGGCACGTCCGGTCTCATGGTGGTGGCCAAGAGCGAGTCCGCCTACTCGCGACTCAAGCAAGCCTTCCGCAGCCGGACGGTCGACAAGACGTACCACGCGCTCGTCCAAGGGCTGCCCGACCCGGTGGTCGGCACCGTCGACGCGCCGATCGGCCGTCACCCCGGCCACGACTACAAGTTCGCGGTCATGAAGAGCGGCAAGCCGTCGGTGACGCACTACGAGGTCATCGAGGCGTTCCGCTACGCGACCCTGCTCGACATCCATCTCGAGACGGGCCGCACGCACCAGATCCGCGTCCACTTCGCAGCGCTGCACCACCCGTGCTGCGGTGACACGACCTACGGCGCCGACCCCACGCTCGCGGCCCGCCTCAAGCTCGACCGCCAGTGGCTGCACGCCGTGGGCCTCGGCTTCGAGCACCCGGGCACGGGGGAGTACGTCCACTTCGAGAGCGCGTACCCAGAGGACCTCCAACGCGCCCTCGACATCATCGCGACCTTGTGACCTTCACCCTCGACGTGAGGGTGAAGGTGGTCGCCGGTCATGGCGTATGCCGTGTGGCGGAGTGGGCGTCGGAGCTGAACCCGACCGGGGCGGGGCGCTCCGGGTCCGCCCGGCGCGTGTCCGTCGCCCTCACGACGCGAGACCCTGCTCGCGGACGCCGCCCGATGGCGACCCCGAGCCCGAGCGCGAGCACGGCGGCGACGGTCGTCGGCCACCACGGCACCGCTCCGCGGGCCGCGTCCGCCCCGGTGCCGCGGGTCACCGGTGCCGCGCCTGCGGCGGCCGCTGCCGGGCGCGCGACGGGAGGCGGGGACGTCGACGTCGAGACAGGTCTCGTGTCGCCGTGGACGCCGAGGGAGGTCAGCGTCGCGAGGAGCAGGGCGGCGTCCTTGGGTCGGTGCAGCACGGTCGGCGCCTGGAAGAGGTCCGTGCTGTCGGCGAGGTTCATCGACGTCTCGACCCAGACGTCGGTGCCGTCGATGATGACGGCATCGACGCGCCACGGCGTGACGTCGTGGATCAGCCACGTCAGCCGGACCCGCGAGTCCATGAACGAGGCCGCAGGCATCGCGTCACCGGTGGGGGTGTTGTACGCGTCGAGGGCCTTCTCGAGGTTCGCGTAGGCCAGGCTCCCGGTGAGGGCGCCCGCGGCCCGTGACCCGTCGTAGTCGACGACGAGCACGGAGGTCGGGCCACCGGCGGAGGCAGGCGGCGCGGCTGCGACGAGCAGCACCGCCGCGACGGCGGCGACGAGAGGGGCGAGTCTGCGCATGGTGCTCTCCTGGCTCGAGTGGGCCCGCGCGTGGGGCCGACGCCACCTCAACACCGCTGCGGGCGCGGAGGTTCGCGCTCACCCCGCCGACCGGGCCACGCGCAGCGCTTCCTCGAGACTGGTCGCACCCTCGAGGCGGTAGGTCACCTCACCCGCCGGGGACGGCACGACCCAGACGAGGGTCGGCCCGGCGAGACGCGGCGGCTCGGAGTGCGTGTCCCCGGTCCGGTCCACCCATTCGACGCGGTGCTGCGACCCGAGCCACACCGCCTCGTGGTCGGCCACACGGGTCGGCGTGACCGCCTCCCACACCGTCTTGAGGTAGCCCCACGACAACGAGCCGACGAAGACGTCGAGACGGGTCGTCCCGGCGCCCGACCCCCACACCAGCTCGCCGACGTGACCGTCGTGCGTGACGCTGACGGACGTCGGCGGGCCGAGCGCCGAGGGCGTCAGGATGTCCGCGCCGATGACCTGCTCGGCCTGTCTCAGCGTCACGGCCCTCGCCGGGCCCGCACCAGTGCCCTCCCCGGTGCTGCTTCCCGCCGTCCGGGACGTGGGCGATGCCGTCGAGGGCGTTGCCGGCGGCGAGGGGACCTCCCGCACCACGACGCCGCCGATGCGGAGCAGCTCGAGGACCGCGGCCCGGACCGGGGGGACGAGAGCGAGCACGAGCACGACGACGGCCGCCGCCGCCCAGCCGAGCCGGCGCCTCGCGACACGGGTGGGACGTGCCTCGATGGGCGCCGTCGCCACCGCGTGGAGCGGCCGCTCGGACGGCGGCTCGGCCGCCGACTCGGGTGACTGCACGGGTGACTGCACGGCGGCCAGCCGGGCCAGCACGAGCGACGCGAGGTCTGCCCGGGGCGGCTCGGTCACCAGCGTGCGGCCGAGGGCGACGAGCTCGGCCTCGAGGTCGACGTGGTCAGGCATCGGCCATCACCTCCCGGAGCGAGCCCAGCGCGCGGTGGAGCCGGGACTTGACCGTGCCCGGCGGGATGCCCAGCGTCCCGGCGGTCTGGGCCTCCGACAGCTCGAGCAGGTAGCGGCACGTCACGACGTCGCGCAGGTCGTCGGGCAGGCCCTCCACCGCCTCGAGGAGCCCGGCGCGCCGGTCGCGCGAGACGGCGGCGTCTGCCGGGTCCGGGACGGGGTCCGTCGCGGTCCGCTCCGCGGCCACCCGGAGCTCGCGCAGCGTGCGTCGTGACCGTCCGCGCTGGAGGTTGCGCGTCTCGTTGACGACGATCCGCAGCAGCCACGGACGGAAGCCCGCGCCGTCGTGGAACCGCGGGAGTGCCTGGTATGCCTTCACGAACGCCTCCTGCACGACGTCGTCGGCCTCGCTCCCGGCGCCGGAGAGCACCGCGAGCCGTTTGGCGATCGGGGCGTGCAGCGTGACGAGCACCGCGTACGCCGATGCGTCCCCGGCGCGCACCCGAGCCAGTGCCGCTGCCTCCTCGGACGTGTCGATCGCTGCCTCCGTCCCCCACCGACGACCGTGCCTCGGCACCATGGTGCCGTCCCGACGCCCCCTCAACACCGCTCGCGGAGGATCGGTTCGCGCGGACCGCGCGACACCCCAACCGACACGCCGAGGAGTGTCCTCGCAGAGGCTTAGACTCGTCCACGATGTCGACCGAAGCCGCCCCGCGCAACGACCAGAACTTCGTGCACCTCCACGTGCACACGGAGTACTCCATGCTCGACGGGGCGGCGCGCATCGGCGACCTCTTCAGCGAGGCGGCGCGGATGGGCATGCCGGCCCTCGCGACGACCGACCACGGCTACGTCTTCGGTGCCTACGAGTTCTGGAAGAAGGCCCAGGGCACCGGCGTCAAGCCGATCATCGGCGTCGAGGCCTACATCACGCCGGGCACGCACCGCGCCGACCGCACCAAGGTCAGCTGGGGCGACGGCGGCCGCGACGACGTCTCGGGCAGCGGCGCCTACACCCACATGACGATGCTCGCCCAGAACAACCAGGGCATGCACAACCTCTTCCGGATGAGCTCCATCGCGAGCCTCGACCAGGTGTACACGAAGTGGCCGCGCATCGACCGCGACCTCCTCTCGACCTACGGCAAGGGCCTCATCGTCACGACGGGCTGCCCGTCGAGCGAGATCCAGACCAAGCTGCGCTTCGGGATGTACGACGAGGCCCGCGAGGTCGCCGGCGAGCTGCGTGACATCTTCGGCAACGAGAATGTCTACGTCGAGCTGATGGACCACGGCCTCGACATCGAGCGTCGCACGCAGAAGGACCTCATCCGCCTCGCGCGCGACCTCAAGCTGCCGCTCGTGGCCACCAACGACCTGCACTACACCCGCGCCGAGGACGCCAAGGCCCACGCCGCCCTGCTCTGCGTCCAGTCCGGCTCGACCCTGATGGACCCCAACCGGTTCAAGTTCGACGCCGACGACTTCTACCTCAAGTCCGCCCAGGAGATGCGCCACCTGTGGCGCGAGCTGCCCGAGGCGTGCGACAACACGCTGCTCATCGCCGAGCGCTGCGAGGTCTCCTTCACCGAGGGGGAGGGGCGCTTCATGCCGCGCTTCCCGGTGCCGGAGGGCGAGGACGAGACGTCGTGGTTCATCAAGGAGGTCGAGACCGGCCTGTCGCGCCGCTTCCCCGAGGGGGTGCCGGACTACGCCCGCAAGCAGGCGGCCTTCGAGGAGGACGTCATCGTCTCCAAGGGCTACCCGGGCTACT
Organism: Terracoccus sp. 273MFTsu3.1; assembly: GCF_000383675.1. Classification (GTDB taxonomy): domain Bacteria; phylum Actinomycetota; class Actinomycetes; order Actinomycetales; family Dermatophilaceae; genus Terrabacter. The sequence goes on from NZ_KB911824.1 coordinate 350,577, forward strand.
TCCTCGTCGTCGCCGACTTCATCAACTGGGCCAAGCGCAACGGCATCCGCGTCGGTCCCGGCCGAGGCTCGGGTGCCGGCTCCATGTGCGCCTACGCCATGGGCATCACCGACCTCGACCCGATCCCGCACGGCCTCATCTTCGAGCGGTTCCTCAACCCCGAGCGCATGTCGATGCCCGACTTCGACGTCGACTTCGACGAGCGCCGGCGTGGTGAGGTCATCCGCTACGTCACCGAGAAGTACGGCGAGGAGCGCGTCGCGCAGATCGTCACCTACGGCACGATCAAGGCCAAGCAGGCCCTCAAGGACGCGAGCCGCGTCCTCGGCCACCCGTTCGCGATGGGCGAGAAGCTCACGAAGGCGATGCCGCCCGACGTCATGGGCAAGGGCATGCCCCTCGCCGACGTCTTCAAGCCCGACTCCAAGCGCTACAACGAGGCGGGCGACTTCCGCGTCGTCCACGACGAGGACCCGCAGGCGCAGGAGGTCGTCGCGACGGCGCTCGGCCTCGAGGGCCTGAAGCGCCAGTGGGGCGTGCACGCGGCCGGCGTCATCATGAGCAGCGAGCCGCTCGTCGACGTCATCCCGATCATGCGCCGCCTGCAGGACGGCCAGATCATCACGCAGTTCGACTACCCCAGCTGCGAGTCGCTGGGCCTGGTCAAGATGGACTTCCTCGGCCTGCGCAACCTGACGATCCTCGACGACGCCATCGAGAACATCAAGCTCAACCGCGACGAGGACATCGACCTCGACGAGCTGTCCAAGACCCTCGACGACCGTGCCACCTACGACCTGCTCGGTCGCGGCGACACCCTCGGCGTCTTCCAGCTCGACGGCGGCGGCATGCGCTCGCTGCTGCGCCTCATGCAGCCCGACAACTTCGAGGACATCTCGGCGGCCCTCGCGCTCTACCGACCGGGCCCGATGGGCGTCAACGCCCACACGAACTTCGCGCTGCGCAAGAACGGCAAGCAGGAGGTCGTCCCGCTCGACCCCCAGCTCAAGGGCAAGCTCCAGCAGGAGATGATCGACGCGCTCGACCCGATCCTCGGGATGACCTACGGCCTGGTCATCTACCAGGAGCAGGTCATGGAGATCGCCCAGAAGCTCGCCGGCTACACGCTCGGCAACGCCGACCTGCTCCGCCGGGCCATGGGCAAGAAGAAGAAGGAGGTCCTCGACGCCGAGTACGTCCCCTTCTCCGAGGGCATGAAGTCCCAGGGCTTCAACGAGGCGTCGATCGCTGCCCTGTGGGGTGTCCTCGTCCCCTTCTCGGACTACGCGTTCAACAAGGCGCACACGGCGGCATACGGCCTCGTGTCGTACTGGACGGGCTACCTCAAGGCCAACTACCCCGCCGAGTACATGGCGGCGCTGCTGACGAGCGTGCGCGACGACAAGGACAAGTCGGCGCTCTACCTCAACGAGTGCCGGCACATGGGTATCAAGGTGCTGCCGCCCGACGTCAACGAGTCGATCGCCAACTTCGCGGCCGTCGGCACCGACATCCGCTTCGGTCTCGCCGCGATCCGCAACGTCGGCCTGCCGGTCGTCCAGGCCATCATCAAGGCCCGTGAGGAGAAGGGGGCCTTCGCCTCCTTCAAGGACTTCCTTTCGAAGGTGCCCGCCGTCGTCTGCAACAAGCGCACCATCGAGTCGCTCATCAAGGGCGGCGCGTTCGACTCGCTCGGCGAGAGCCGGCGCGGCATGGTCGAGGTCCACGAGCGCTACATCGACGCCCTCGTCGAGGTCAAGAAGCAGGAGGCGATCGGCCAGGACAGCCTCTTCGGCAGCTTCGGCGACGACGACGACGCCGGCGCCTCCGACGGGCCGGGTGCCTTCGACGGCCTGCCGCCCGTGCCGACGCTCGAGTGGGACAAGGCCAGCCTGCTGTCGTTCGAGCGCGAGATGCTCGGCCTCTACGTCAGCGACCACCCGCTCTTCGGCATCGAGCACATCCTCGCCACGCATGCCGACACCTCGATCGCCTCGCTCATGGGCGACGACCCCAAGGCCGACGGCACGCCCGTCACCGTCGCTGGGCTCATCACGAGCCTCCAGCTCAAGCGCACGAAGAAGGGCGACCTCTGGGCCATCGCGACCGTCGAGGACCTCGACGGCGCCATCGAGTGCCTCTTCTTCCCGTCGGCGTACATGACGTACTCGACGATGCTCGCCCAGGACACCGTGTGCGCGGTCAAGGGCCGCATCAGTGCGCGCGACGACTCGATCTCGATCTTCGCCCAGGAGCTGACGATCCCCGACATCAAGGAGGGCCCGCGCGGTCCGGTCGTCCTGACCCTCCCACTCGGTCGGGCCACCCCGGCCGTGGCCGAGAGCCTCAAGCGCGTCCTGGGGGAGCACCCCGGTGCGACCGAGGTCCAGGTCAAGCTGACCCAGCCCGGGCGCTCGGTGCTCATGTCCCTCGACGACTCGCTCCGGGTCAACGCCACCTCAGCGCTCTTCGGCGACCTCAAGGCCCTGCTCGGTCCGGCCTGCCTCAGCTGATGCGCGAGGCGGACCGCCGGCGGCTGCGTCGGACGCGGATGGCCGCGCTCGGCCTGGCGCCCTCGCTCGGGAGCGACGGGGCAGTGTCGGCGCTCGCCGTCGCCCGTGAGCTCGGTGCCCTGCAGGCCCAGGACTACGGCAGCGGTGTGTGGTCCCTCGGCGTGCGCTCGGGACTGTCGCTCGAGCAGGTCGAGCAGGCTGTCCTCGACCGTGAGGTCGTGCGCACGTGGCCGATGCGCGGCACCATCCACTGGGTCCCGGCCGAGGACGCCCGGTGGATGTGCGAGCTGCTCGCGGCGCCCCGCAGCACGACGCTCGCCACGCGGTTCGCCCAGCTCGGCATCACCGAGGCCGACGTCGAGCTGTCCGGACGACTCTTCGAGCAGCACCTCCGCGAGCCGATGAGCCGTCCCGACGTCGCCGCCCTCCTCGTCGAGCACGGCATCGACCCCACCGACCAGCGCAACTACCACCTCATCGGGCACCACTGCATGAGCGGGCTCATCTGCCAGGGACCGGTCATCGGCAAGCAGCCGAGCTTCGTCCTCATCGACTCCTGGGTTCCTCACTCCCGCAAGCCGTCCCGTGAGGAAGGCCTGGCGACCGTGGCCGAGCGCTACGTCCGCAGCCACGGACCCGTCACCGAGAAGGACCTCGCGGGCTGGCTCCTCAAGCCGCTCGGACTCACGCGCGAGGCGCTCGCACTCGTCGACGACCGGATCGAGCGCGCGGACCTCGACGGGCAGACGTGGCTCACCCACGTCCATGCACGCCCGGTCCCCGACGGTCCCGGCGGTGTGCACCTGCTGCCCCAGTGGGACGAGTTCCTCCTCGGCTACAAGTCGCGCGAGCTGACCCTGCCCCCCGAGCACTTCGTCCGGGTCGTGCCCGGCCGCAACATGGTCTTCAAGCCGACGCTCGTCGTCGACGGTGAGGTCGCGGGCACCTGGCGGCGCGTCCAGAAGCGCGAGCACGTGCTCGTCGAGGTCTCGCCGTTCGTCGACCTGTCCGCGCGCCGGTGGCGCGAGGTCGAGGTGGCCGCCGCCGCCTACGGCACGTTCCTCGGCGCCGAGGCCGAGGTCGTACGCGTCGTGCCGGGCGACGGGACCGCCTGAGGTGGCGCGCGGACCGGTCCCACCCTCGCCGCTGCCGCCGCGTCACGGAGTCGACGCCCAGCGCTTCCGGATGCCGCAGTCGGGACCGTGGGGATCCTTGCGCGACCACCTCGTCGAGCGGCTCGCGCCGGGCCTGACGCCCGACGAGGTCGACCGGATGCTCGCGGCGGGGGAGTTCGTCGACGCCGCGGGAGCGCCGGTGCCGGCGGACGCCCCGTTCGTGCCGCAGTCGGCCGTCTGGGCGCACCGCGACCTGCCGGTCGAGGTGGTGCACCCGGAGGAGCTCGTCGTGCTGCACCGCGACGAGCGCATCGTCGTCGTCGACAAGCCGCACGACATGGCGACGATGCCCCGCGGCCGGCACGTCGTGCAGAGCGCCCTGGCCCGCGCCCGCGTCCTGACGGGTGAGCACCGTCTCGCTCCGGCCCACCGCCTCGACCGGCCGACGGCGGGTGTCCTGATGTTCACGACCGAGCAGCGGTGGCGCGGCGCGTACCAACGCGTCTTCGCCGAGTCGCTGGCGCACAAGGAGTACCTCGCGGTCGCACCCGTCCGCGAGGGGCTCGCGCTACCCCTCGTCCGGCGCACGCACCTCGTCAAGGAGCACGGCACGCACCAGGCCCACGAGGTCGAGGGGGCCGAGCCCAACGCCGAGACGCTCGTCGAGCTGGTCGACACGGCGTCCCGCGCCGGGCGGGCGGGGGAGCACCTCGGGCTCTACCGCCTGACCCCCCGCACCGGCCGCACCCACCAGCTCCGGTGCCAGCTCCAGGGCCTCGGCGTCCCCATCGTCGACGACCCCCTCTATCCCGTGGAGCGCGACGTGCCCCTCGACGACTTCTCGACCCCGTTGCAGCTGCTCGCGGCCGTCCTCGCCTTCGACGACCCCGTCGACGGCACCCCGCGGCGGTTCGTCTCGCGCCGCCGGCTGGCCCGCTGGCCGGGCCCGTGGACGGGGCCGGTCACCGGGTCCTGAAGGGGACGAAACCCATCGTGTCCGACCTGTCACCACGTGTTCGCACATCGGACGACATCTCGACGCGCGGGACCGTCGACCGCGGTCTAGGGTGACCCGCAGACCGCGCGGAAGAGCCGGTCCCAGGGAGGAAATCCATGCGTCAATCTCGTCCTGCCCTGCGTCGGGTCGCCGCGGTCACCACCGCCGCGCTCGCCGTGGGCATCACCCCCTTCGTCGCGGCAGCACCGGCCTCGGCGGCACCGACGGACCTGTTCATCAGCGAGTACGTCGAACCGGCCACCGGCAACAACAAGGCCATCGAGATCTACAACCCTACGAGCGCCCCGGTGACGCTCAACGGCACCTACAGCCTGTTCACCTCGATCAACGGCGGAACCTCGACCTCGTCGATCGCCCTGCTGGGCACGGTGCAGCCGGGTGACGCCTTCGTCCTCGGGAACAACAACTCGGCGAACGACCCCGCGATACTCGCGGCCGACCAGCTGAGTGGTTCCTTGACGTTCAACGGCGACGACGCCATCGAGCTGCGTAAGGGGTCCGCTGTCGTGGACTCCATCGGACAGGTCGGTGTCGACCCGGGCGCCGCGTGGGGCACCTCGCCTGTGACGACGGCCGACCACACGCTGCGGCGCAAGGCGAACATCACGGCCGGCGACACGAACAGCGCCGATGCGTTCGACCCCGCGACGGAGTGGGACTCGTTGCCTGCCGGAACCTTTGACGGCCTCGGCAGCCACACGGTCGACGGGCCGGTCACGGATGCCGCCCCCGGCGTGACGTCGACGACGCCGGCCGACGGCGCCAACACGGTCGCCGTCGACGCCAGCACGACCGTCACCTTCTCCGAGCCGGTCAACGCTGCTGACGGCGCCTTCGCGATCTCGTGCTCCCTCTCGGGCACCAAGACCCTGGCTGTCACCGGCGGCCCGACGACCTTCACGCTCGACCCGTCCGCCGACTTCGCCCGCGGTGACGCCTGCACGCTGACCGTCTCGGCAGACGGCATCACCGACCGGGACGCCATCGACCCGCCGGACTCCCCGGCCACCGACGTCGTCGTGCGCTTCTCGGTGCCGGCCGCCAACCCCTGCGAGGTCACCGCGACCCCGATCCCGGCCATCCAGGGCAGCGGCGACTCCGCGGCCATCACCGGCTCGGTCACGACGCGCGGCGTCGTGGTCGGCGACTACGAGGGCGCCTCTCCCGCCCTGCGCGGCTTCTTCCTCCAGGACCCGAAGGGCGACGACGACCCCGCCACGTCCGACGGGATCTTCGTCTTCGAGGGCAGCAACGCCAACGCCGTCCAGCTCGGTGACGTCGTCACCGTGACGGGCAACGTCGGCGAGAACCAGGGCCAGACGCAGGTCAGCGCCGCCACGGTCACGGTCTGCGGCACCGGCACGGTCGCCCCGACCGAGGTGCGCTTCCCCGTGGCCAGCCCGACGGCGCTCGAGCGCTACGAGGGCATGCTCGTCACGCTCCCGCAGGACATGTCCGTCACCGAGCACTTCCAGCTCGGCCGCTTCGGCCAGGTCACGCTCTCTGAGGGCGGCCGCCTCGAGCAGCCGACCAACGTCGTCGCCCCGGGCGCGGACGCCGCGGCGCTCCAGACGTCCAACAACCTGCGCAAGATCATCCTCGACGACACGACGCAGGCCCAGAACGTCGACCCGATCGTCTTCGGTCGCGGCGGCCAGCCGCTCACCGCGGCCAACACGCTGCGCGGCGGCGACACCGTCACCGACCTGACCGGTGTCCTCAACTACACGTGGGGTGGCAACGCGGCCAGCGCCAACGCGTACCGCATCCGCCCGGTCTCGCCGACTGCGACCGTCGACTTCCAGCCGACGAACCCGCGTCCGACGACCCCGCCCGCCGTGGGTGGCGACACCCGCGTCGTCGGGATGAACCTGCTCAACTTCTTCAACACGCTCGACACGACCGGCAACAACTGCCGGGGCGGGCTCACCGGCGCGGTCATGGACTGCCGCGGCGCCAACACGTCCACCGAGTTCGACCGCCAGTGGCGCAAGACGCTCGCTGCCGTCTCTGGCACCCAGGCCGACGTCGTCGCCTTCATGGAGATGGAGAACGACGGCTACGGCGCCGACAGCGCCGAGCAGTTCCTCGTCGGCAAGCTCAACGAGAAGGACGGCGCCGGCACGTGGGCGTTCATCGACGCCGACGCGCGCACGGGTCAGACCGACGCCCTCGGCAACGACGCGATCAAGGTCGGCATGCTCTACAAGCCGGCCGCGGTGACGCCCGTGGGCACGACCGCAGCGCTCAACTCGGTCGACTTCGTCAACGGTGGCGACTCCGGCCCGCGCAACCGTCCCTCGCTCGCCCAGGCGTTCCGCGACAACTCGACGGGTGGCACGTTCGTCGCCGTCGCGAACCACCTCAAGAGCAAGGGCAGCGCGTGCGACGCGCCCGACGCCGGCGACGGCCAGGGCAACTGCACCGCGGTCCGCGTCCGTTCGGCGCAGCTGCTCGCCACCTGGCTGGCCGGCGACCCCACGGGCACGGGTGACCCCGACGTCCTCATCCTCGGCGACATGAACTCCTACGCCAAGGAGGACCCGATCACGACGCTCGAGAAGGCCGGCTTCACCAACCTCATCGAGCAGCGCAACGGGCGTGAGGCGTACTCGTACGCCTTCGACGGGCAGTGGGGCTACCTCGACCACGCGCTCGGCTCGGCGTCGATCAGCAGCCAGGTGACGGGGGTCGGCGACTGGCACGTCAACGCCGACGAGCCCGCGATCCTCGACTACAACACCGAGTTCAAGACCGCCAGGCAGGTCACGAGCCTCTACGCGCCCGACCAGTTCCGGATCTCCGACCACGACCCCGTCGTCGTCGGGCTCGACCTGACCAGCGCCGCCCCCGTCGTCGGCACGGTCACCGGTCCGACCTCGGCCGTCTCGGTCGGCTCCCCGGCGGGCGTCAGCGCGACGTTCACCGACGCCGACCCCCTCGACACCCACACGGCGAGCATCGCGTGGGGTGACGGGTCGACGTCGGCAGGCACCGTCACCGGAGGCACGGTGAGCGGCAGCCACGTCTACGCGGCCGCGGGCATCTACACCGTGACCGTCACCGTCACCGACCAGTGGGGCAACGCGGACTCGGGGACGACGAGCGTCGTCGTCTACGACCGCGCGGCCGGCTTCGTCACCGGGGGCGGCACGATCGCGTCCCCGGCCGGCGCCCTGACCTCGAACCCGTCGCACAGCGGCAAGGGGAGTCTCGAGCTCTCCGTCGCCTACGGCAGCGGGGCCGCGGTCCCGTCCGGCTCGTTCACCTACGGGCTCGCGGGCACGTCGTTCTCCGTCGCCACGACGACGTTCGACTGGCTCGTCGTCACCGGCTCGTCGGCGACCTTCTCGGCGCCGGTCACGGTCAACGGGACCGCCGGCTACCGCGCGGTCGTCACCGTCAGCGACAAGGGCAAGAGCGACACGTTCCGCCTCGTCGTGACGACGACCTCGGGCTCCATGGCCTACGACTCCGGCACGCAGACCGTGAAGGGTCAGATCGTCATCCACTGACCACCGCAGGACGCACGGCCCGGGATCGACCGATCCCGGGCCGTGCGTCGTGTCCGGAGGGGCCGTTCCGCGGCGTCCGGCCGCTACCGTGGCGCCATGAGGCGAGCGCTGTTCGTGCGGGTCAACCGGGTCGTCAACGTCGTCGTCCGGCGCCTCGGGCTGCGCCGCTTCCGAGGTGGTGACCTGCTCCTGCTGACGACGACAGGACGCAGGAGCGGGCAGCGCCGCACGACGCCCTTGCTGCACCTCGCCCGTGACGGCGGCTGGCTGGTCGTGGCCTCCAACGGCGGCGCCGACTGGGAACCGGGCTGGTGGCTCAACCTCCGCGCCGGCGCCCCGGCCACGGTGGAGGTCGACGGCCGGGCGGTGCCGGTGCGCGGCGAGGAGGTGACCGGTCCCGAGCGTGAGAGGCTCTGGGCCGAGCTCACCGACCGGGTCTTCGACTTCGACTCCTACCAGGCGAAGGTGAGCCGACGCATCGCCGTCGTCAGGCTGACGCCGACCACCGGCTGACCGGGGCCGCGACCTAGACTGCCCGGATGCAGCACCCCCCGACCGCTCGGCGCGATCCCGTCGCCCGCGAGCACCACGGCGACCGTTTCGACGACCCCTACGCGTGGATGGCCGACCGTGACTCGGACGAGCTGCGCGAGCTGCTCGTGGCCGAGAACGCCCACGCGACCGAGCGCACCGAGCACCTGCGACCGCTCGCCGAGCAGGTCTTCGAGGAGTTCCGCTCGCGCATCGAGGAGACCGACCTGTCGGTGCCCGTTCGTCACGACCGCTGGTGGTACTACTCACGCACGGTCGAGGGCGAGCAGTACGCGGTCGAGGCGCGGGTGCTCGTCGCCGACCACCCGCAGCGGCCGACCCTCGACGCCGGGCGCCCGCCGGTCGGCGAGCAGGTGCTGCTCGACCAGAACGAGGAGGGCCGGGACCACGAGTTCTTCGCCGTGGGCGTGAGCGAGGTGTCGCCGTCCGGCGACCTGCTCGCGTATGCCGTCGACGTCGTCGGCGACGAACGCTACGACGTGCGCGTGCGCCGGATCGACGACGGAGTCGTCCTCGACGACACCGTGCGCCGCACCGGCGGGTCGTTCGCCTGGTCACTCGACGCCGGTCACTTCTTCTACACGCGCGTCGACGACGCCTGGCGTCCGCACCAGGTGTGGCGTCACGAGGTGGGCACTCCCGCTGAGGCCGACGTGCTCGTGCACGAGGAGGCCGACGAGCGCTTCTTCGTCGGGGTCGGCACCTCGCGCGACGACCGGCTGATCATCATCGCCATCGGGTCCAAGACGACGAGCGAGTTCCGCCTCCTCGAGGCCGACGACCCGATGGGCACCCCCCGGGTCGTGGCCGAACGCCGCCAGGGCGTCGAGTACGACATCGAGCCCTTCGGCGACCAGCTGCTCGTCACGCACAACGCCAACCGCGTGAACTTCGAGCTGGCCACGGCTCCCGTGACGAGCACGACGGCGGACGACTGGGTGCCGCTGGACGTCACGACGGAGGACGAGTACGTCACGGGCGCAGAGGGATTCGACGACTTCATCGCTGTCTCGCTACGTCGGGAGGGCGGCACCGGAGTGCGGGTCGTACTGCGCGACCCGACCGCCCCGAACGGTCTGGGGGAGGCGCACGACATCGCCGTCGGGGAACCCATCGGCACGCTCCACGTCGGCGTGAACCCCGAGGCGGACACACCGACGCTCCAGGTCGTCCACGAGTCTCTCGTGACGCCCCGGACCGTGGAGGACTACGACGTCCGCTCCCGCACCTTCACGCTGCTCAAGCAGCAGCACGTGCGCGGCGACGTCGATCTGGCGCAGTACCGCCAGCGACGCGAGTGGGCCACGGCGCCCGATGGGACCCGCGTGCCGATCTCCGTCGTGCACCGCCACGACGTCGCGGCCGACGGCACGGCTCCCGGGCTGCTCAACGCGTACGGCGCCTACGGCATCTCGAGCGACCCGTGGTTCTCCGTCCTGCGACTCTCGCTCCTCGACCGCGGCTGGGTCTTCGCCATCGCTCACGTGCGCGGTGGGTCCGAGATGGGGCGGTCGTGGTACGACGACGGCAAGCTCGAGGCGAAGCCCAACACGTTCACCGACCTCGTCGCGTGTGCGGACCACCTCGTCGAGAGCGGCATCGTCGCGCCGGACCGACTTGCGGCAGAAGGCGGCTCGGCGGGCGGTCTGCTCATGGGGGCCGTGGTCAACCTTGCCCCGGAGCGCTTCCGCTTCGTCCACGCGCAGGTGCCGTTCGTCGACGCGCTGACGACCGTGCTCGATCCCAGCCTGCCGCTCACCGTCGTCGAGTGGGAGGAGTGGGGCAACCCGCTCGAGGACCCGACGGCATACGCGCTCATGAGGTCCTACAGCCCCTACGACAACGTCCGGCCGACCCGCCACCCCAGCCTGCTCGTGACGGCGGGCCTCGACGACACGCGCGTCTACGTCACGGAGCCGGCCAAGTGGGTCGCCGCGTTGCGGCATGCCGACCTCGAGGTGGACGACCCCGCGCAGATCCTCTTCCGCACCGAGATGGCGGCGGGCCATGGTGGCCGGTCCGGGCGCTACGACCTCTGGCGCCAGTGGGCCTGGGAGACGGCCGTGCTCATCGACCAGACGTCGTGAGACGGCCGTTCCCGGGCTGCACCGTGCGGCGTGGTCAGGAGCCGTAGATCGCGGTCACCCACTCCGGGTGGTCGATGAACGGGTTCCGGTTGTGCTGCCAGGTGTCGAAGATGACCTGGTTGCGGCGCTTCTCGAACGCGTCGGGCGGGTCCTGCAGGTTCCACTGCTTGAGCACCGAGAGCTTGCCGATGTAGGGGGCGGTTCCGTTGCCGACGAGGTTGTTGGGCTCGAGGTCGGCGAAGCCGTCACCGCCGTCCCAGCGGACCGCCATGTAGAAGATCATCCTGGCGACGTCGCCCTTGACCGCGTTGCGCGGCTCGAAGGAGTCGGCGTCGCTGAGGCAGCCGGTGCACTGGGACACCGCCGACCCGCCGAGGTCGAAGTCGAGGTTGCCGCGGGTGGAGTTGACGGTGACGTCCTCGGGCCGGAGGTGGTGCACGTCGGTGCCCGGGCCGTTGACCGTGCCGAAGTCGCCGTGGCTCTTGGCCCAGACGTGCTCGCGGTTCCACTGGTCGACGCCGCCACCGTTGTCGGACTTGGCGATCGAGCGCCCCGAGTAGATCTCGACGACGTTGTTGGTGTTGCTCGGGTCCTGGTCGGTGTCCTTGAGGGCGGTCCAGACCTGGTCGTAGGTCAGGGTCGTGACCCCACTGGAGATGATGCGGTGCAGCTCGGTGTGCAGCGCTGAGCCGGTCTTGCCGGCGGCCGACGCGTAGTACGTCGAGTCGTAGGGGCTCGTCGTGCCGGTGGGGCTCGGGCTCGTCGCCGTGCTCGTGGGGCTCGTCGTCGTGCTCGTCGTCGACGTGCCGCTGAACGCGAAGGCGCTCGTCGAGGTCATGCCGGGGTGCGAGAAGTACGCCGCCAGGGCACCCGTCACGTCGAGCTGACGCCCCATGAGGGAGGGGTTGCTCTTCAGGCCCCACGAGGACCGGAACGCAGACGGGATCTGGACGTAGAGCATCCGGCTCGTCGACGTCTCCGACGCGGTGTCGGCGATGGCGAGGGCGTAGTCGTTGGGGAAGTTCGAGCGCACGACGGTGCTCGTCGCGGTCGGCTGTCCCACGACGAAGCCGCGGACGGTCGCGCTCTGACCGGTCTGCGACCCGATGGCCTGCGACACCGTGATCGGGGCGGCCGCGGCCAGAGCGGGCGCCTGGGCGACGCGGGGGAGTGGCAGGGTCGTCGCCGGCGAGCCCGCAGCGCTGGTGAGTGCGAGGCTCGGCGGGACGAGGACGATGGCGAGGCCGGTGACGACCGCGGCGATGCGACGTCTGGGGATGACGACGGGCACGGGTTCTCCTGTCGGGCGGGGGGAGTCGGGTGGATGACACAACCCACGGCCCGGGTCGGGCGGTGGCCCGATGAGCGTCTCGGAACGGCCGTGAACGCCGGGTCAGTCGTTGGTCTGACCTTCGTCAGTGCCGGTCCAAGATTCGGCAGGCGCGTCGGCGGCGCCAGGCCCTCGCTCCGCACGGTGAGACCGTGGTCCGGGCCCCCGGCCGCGCCTTCTAGACTGGTGACCCATGATGTCCTCCCTCGACCTGCGCGGGCGCACGCTCGACGTGCGCTTCCTGCGCAAGGCCCTGCCACGAGCCGAGTTCGACGTCACGGCAGCCCTCGAGCAGGTGCGGCCGATCTGTGAGGACGTCGAGCATCGCGGGGCCGTGGCACTGCGCGACCTCGGCGAGCGGTTCGACGGCGTGCGGCCGACCCACCTCCGGGTGCCGCGGGCCGTGCTGCAGTCCGCCCTCGACCGGCTCGACCCCGACCTGCGCGCCGCGCTGGAGGAGTCCATCCGTCGCGCCCGCATCGTCCACGCGGACCAGCGCCGTACCGACACGACGACCCCGGTCGTCCCGGGCGGCACCGTCACCGAGCGATGGGTGCCCGTCGACCGCGTCGGTCTCTATGTGCCCGGTGGCCTCGCCGTCTACCCGAGCAGCGTCATCATGAACGTCGTCCCGGCCCAGCTCGCCGAGGTCGGTTCGCTGGCCGTCGCGTCACCGCCGCAGCGCGAGAACGTCGGCGAGTTCGCCGGCTACCCGAACCCGACGATCCTGGCGGCGTGCGCACTCCTCGGCGTCGACGAGGTGTATGCCGTCGGTGGCGCCCAGGCGGTCGCCATGTTCGCGCACGGCTTCGTCGACGACGACCCGAAGTGGGGCGAGGTCGACGGCGAGCCGGTCGTGTGCGACCCCGTGTCGCTCGTCACGGGCCCCGGCAACATCTGGGTCGTCGCCGCCAAGCGCCTGCTCAAGGGCCTCATCGGCATCGACGCGGAGGCCGGTCCCACCGAGATCGCGATCCTGGCCGACGACTCGGCCGACCCGGACCACGTGGCCGCCGACCTCGTGAGCCAGGCCGAGCACGACCCGCTCGCGGCCTCGGTGCTCGTCACCGACAGCGAGGAGCTGGCCGAGGAGACCCGTCGCGCCCTGGCCCGTCGGGTGCCGGCCACGAAGCACGCGGAGCGCGTCACCGAGGCGCTCGAGGGCACGCAGTCGCGCATCGTCCTCGTCGACGACGTCGACGCCGGTCTCGCCGTCGTCAACGCGTACGCCGCCGAGCACCTCGAGATCCAGACCCGCGACGCCGCGGGCGTCGCGGCCCGGGTCCGCAACGCCGGTGCCGTCTTCGTCGGTCCGCACAGCCCGGTGAGCCTCGGCGACTACGCCGCCGGCTCCAACCACGTCCTGCCCACCGCCGGCTGCGCCTGCCACTCGAGCGGGCTGTCGGTGCAGTCCTTCCTGCGCGGCATCCACGTCGTCGACTACGACGAGGCCGCCCTGCGCGGTGTCGCCCGCCACGTCGTGACTCTGGCCCAGGCCGAGGACCTCCCGGCCCACGGCGAAGCCGTGACGGCGCGGTTCGGCGACGAGGTGCCCCGGTGAGCGACGGACCGACCGACCGGCCGAGCGCCGCCGACGAGGTCCAGCGTCTGCTCCGGCCCGACCTGCGCGGTCGCACACCGTACGGCGCGCCGCAGCTCGACGTGCCGGTCCGGCTCAACACCAACGAGAACTCCTACCCCGTGCCGCAGGTCGTCGTCGACGCCGTCGTCGAGGCGCTCGCCGACGACGTCGCCTCCCTCAACCGTTACCCCGACCGCGAGTTCACCGACCTGCGCAAGGCCCTGACGGCATACCTCGAGAAGCAGTCGGGGGTGTCGGTGACGCCCGAGCAGGTGTGGGCCGGCAACGGCTCCAACGAGGTGCTCTCGCACATCGTGCAGGCCTTCGGAGGTCACGGCCGGGTCGCCCTCGGCTTCACGCCGAGCTACTCGATGCACCCCATCATCAGCGAGACGCACGGCACGACATGGGTCGACGGGCTCCGCTCTGCCGCAACCGATCCCGATGCCTTCGACCTGACCGCTGAGTCGGCTGCCCAGCAGGCCCGAGCGCACGACCCGTCGATCGTGTTCCTCTGCTCGCCCAACAACCCCACGGGCACGGCGCTGCCGTTCGAGGTCATCGGTGCCGTGCTCGAAGCGGCGCCGAACGCCGTCGTCGTCGTCGACGAGGCCTATGCCGAGTTCGCCCGGCCGGGCACGCGAACGGCACTGACGCTGCTCGCCGAGCACCCCAGGCTCGTCGTGACGCGCACGATGAGCAAGGCGTTCGCCTTCGCCGGCGGACGCCTCGGCTACCTCGTGGCGGCCCCCGAGCTCGTCGACGCGCTGCGCCTCGTCCGGCTGCCCTACCACCTGAGCAGCCCGACGCAGACGATCGCCCGCATCGCCCTCGAGCACGCCGACGTCATGCTCGGCACGGTCGAGGTCATCAAGCACCAGCGCGACCGGATCGTCGACCGTCTCACCGAGCTCGGCGCGCGCCCCGTCGCCAGCGACAGCAACTTCGTCCTCTTCGGCGGCCTCCGCGACGAGAAGGCCACGTGGGACGCCCTGCTCGACGAAGGCGTCCTGGTCCGCGACATGGGCATCGCCCACCACCTGCGCGTCACGGCGGGCGACGCCCACGAGACGACAGCGTTCCTCGAGGCCATGACGCGCCTCGCCCCCGCCCACATCCTCCCCAGCAGCGCCGACCGGCAGGAGCCACCCGCATGAGCCCCACCAGCCGCACCGCGAAGATCACCCGTGCGACGTCCGAGTCGTCCGTCGAGCTCTGGCTCGACCTCGACGGCACCGGCACGTCGGACATCTCGACCGGCGTCCCGTTCTACGACCACATGCTCCACTCGCTGAGCAAGCACTCGCTCATCGACCTGACCGTCAAGGCCACGGGGGACGTCGACGTCGACGTGCACCACACCGTCGAGGACACCGCGATCGTGCTCGGCCAGGCCCTGCGCGAGGCACTCGGCGACAAGGCCGGCATCTCCCGCTTCGGTGACGCGACCGTCCCGCTCGACGAGGCCCTCTGCCACGCCGTCGTCGACGTCGCCGGTCGTCCGTACGTCGTGCACGAGGGCGAGCCGGAGGGCCAGCAGTACGCCCTCATCGGTGGCCACTTCACCGGCTCGATGACGCGACACGTCCTCGAGTCCTTCGCCTACAACGCCGGCCTGTGCCTGCACGTGCGTGTCCTGGCCGGCCGCGACCCCCACCACATCGTCGAGGCGCAGTTCAAGGCCGTGGCGCGCGCCCTCCGGGCGGCCATCGCCCCCGACCCGCGCGTCGTCGGCATCCCGAGCGCCAAGGGAGCGCTCTGACGATGGTGGCCCGACGATGAGCGCCGACGTCGTCGTCCTCGACTACGGCAGCGGCAACGTCCGATCCGCCGTGCGTGCCCTCGAGCGCGTCGGCGCCACGGTCACGCTGACGTCCGACCCTGTCCGCGCGCTCGAGGCGAACGGACTCTTCGTGCCCGGGGTCGGCAACTTCCACGCCTGCATCGCGGGGCTCGCGGCTGCGCACGGACCACGCATCATCGGTCGACGGATCAGCGGGGGCCGGGCGGTCCTCGGCGTCTGCGTCGGCATGCAGGCCCTCTTCGACGGCTCGACCGAGCCGTCGGAGCATCCTCTCGAGGGGCTCGCTGAGTGGCCCGGCACCGTCGAGCGGCTCCCTGCCGACGTCGTGCCGCACATGGGCTGGTCCGAGGTCGAGGTCGCCGAGGGCTCGCGCCTCTTCGCCGGCGTCGAGCACGAGCGCTTCTACTTCGTGCACTCCTACGCCGTGCAGCAGTGGACGCTCGAGGCCACCGGCGCCTTCGCCCGGGTCGCACCTGCGGTCACCTGGGCGCGCCACGGTGCGAAGTTCGTCGCGGCGGTCGAGAATGGGCCCCTGAGCGCGACCCAGTTCCATCCCGAGAAGTCCGGCGATGCCGGGCTGCACCTGCTCGAGAACTGGGTCCGCGACCTGTGACCGGGTTGCCGTCCGCCGACTGACCGGCGGGCGGGGCCTCGACGAGGAGTGATCGTGGCGACGAGGAAGACGGCGAGCAGCTCCAGCAGTGCGAGCAGGAAGCGCACGACCAGGACGTCCAGGAGCGCGACGAAGAACACGACGAAGAGCACGACGAGGCGGACCTCGTCGTCGACACGGCGGTCCTCGTCGGGCGCGCTCTACCCCCGGCGCCGGAGCAGCCGCCCGGGACTGCCGACGACCGTGGGCACGGCACTCGGCACGCTCGTCGTGACGACTCTGCTCGACCTGTCCTGGCCGGTGCGCATCGTCCTCGTCGTCGTGGTGGTCGTCGCCGGGCTGGGCTACGTCCTCTGGCGTCACCGGGCCGAGATCACCACCGGGGGAGGCGCCGACGTCCCTCCGGACGGGCCGCCCGCTGCGGACGCGTCAACCGCGCCGGGCGGGGACGAGCCGGGCGGTGACGAGCCGGCAGCGCCGGCCACGGCGCCGGCACCGGAGCCTGAGCCGCCGGCTCCCAGTGGCCCGCCCGCCACGCCGCCGTCGTAGTCCGGTTCAGACCGGGATGTCGCCGCCACGATCCGGGTCGACGCCCCAGAGCCGGGCGACGTGCGAGGCGTCGGTGCCACAGCACCCTCCGACGACCGTGACGCCCGGGACCCGTCCGACCACCAGGTCGTGCCCCGCCGAGATGGTGTCGAGGTCGCCCGCGTCCAGGTCGTCGGCGTCGTCGAGCTCCGCATGGCTGCGCGTCGAGGTGTTGTAGCGCAGCCCGAGCAGCCTGCTGCGCCAGGCGCTCCCGTCGTCAGCGGCATCCAATCCTGCGAGCACGTGTTCCGGGTGGGCGCAGTTGACGAGGTAGTAGTCCGGTGCCTCCCGCTCGTCGACCTCGGTGATCGTCTCGGCCAGCGTCGTCCCGTCGGGAAGCCGCCCGTCGACCTCCACCGTGAACGAGATCGCCACGGGCAGCCCCAGCTCCCGGCACGACTGCGCGATCCCGATCGCCTCGCCCGCGGTGGTGAGGGTGTAGGCCGTGACGACGTCGGCGCCCGCCTCGGCGAACGCCGCCACCTGGGCGTGGTGGTAGTCCGCAGCCTCGGCCGGGTTCGGCGCACCGGCACTGCGGTAGCCGTCGCCCCGTGGGCCCACCACCCCCACGACGACGACGTCCTGCAGCCCGAGCTCGACGGCATACCGGCGACGCAGCGACCGGAGCAGGTCGACGGCGTCGGCGTTGGCACGGTCGAGGTCGGTCGTCGAGTGGCCGAGCCGCCCGCCCCAGTCCGGGTTGGCACGCCACGTCGGTGACTCGAGGAGCAGGCCCGCCCCGGCTCGCGCGGCGATGGAGGCGTACGCGTCGTAGTAGCCCGTGAGCAGCTCGCGGCCGGCCGCGTCACCGAGCAACGGGTATGCGGCGAAGTCCTGGAGCTCGACGCCGTGGTTGAAGATGAGGTCGGTCTCCAGGCCACCGTCCGTCACCATCGGCCGACCGGCCAGCTGTGGCAGGTGATGCATGACGGCTCCCGTGCGTCGCGAGGTTCGGGTCCCCCCGGTGTACCAGACACGACCACGGGGCACGAGCAGAACGCCGGGAGGGCGACCGCGCCGGGGTGGGCGCGCGATCCACGGACGGACACGCCAGGAGCCGCGCCGCAGGCACACGGCATACTCGGTTGGTCGCACGTCCGGGGTCCCGCGCCCGGACACACCTGACACCGACCACCACACCGACCACGACCGCGACGGCCGTGACCGACCCGAGGAGCCGACCCGATGACCGGCCAGCACCACGCCGTCCAGCCCCACCTCGAGCTTCTGCCCGCCGTCGACATCGCCGGTGGCCGTGCCGTCCAGCTGGTCCAGGGCGTCGCCGGCACGGGCGGCGAGTTCGGAGACCCGTGGGAGGCCGCGCTGCGCTGGCAGGAGCAGGGGGCGGAGTGGATCCACCTCGTCGACCTCGACGCGGCCTTCGGTCGCGGCAGCAACCGCGACCTCATCGCCTCGATCGTCGGCCGGCTCGACCTGCAGGTCGAGCTCTCCGGTGGCATCCGCGACACGGAGTCGCTCGACGCGGCGCTCGCCACGGGCTGCCGCCGCGTCAACATCGGCACCGCCGCGCTCGAGGACCCCGAGTGGACGGCGTCGATCATCGGCACGCACGGTGACCGCGTCGCCATCGGCCTCGACGTCCGGGGCACCACGCTGGCGGCCCGGGGGTGGACCCGCGAGGGCGGTGACCTCTGGGAGACGCTCGCGCGCCTCGATGCCGAGGGCTGTGCGCGTTACGTCGTGACCGACGTCAACAAGGACGGCATGCTCCAGGGGCCCAACGTGCAGCTCCTGCGCGACGTCTGCGCCCGAACCGACCGGCCGGTGGTGGCCAGCGGTGGCGTCTCCACCCTGGAGGACATCGCCGCGATCCGCGAGATCGTCGGTGAGGGCGTCGAGGGGGCGATCGTCGGCTCGGCGCTCTACCGGGGCGCGTTCACGCTGCCCGAGGCCCTCGACGTCGCCGGACGCCCGGCGTCATGACAGCGTCGGCACCGGGTCCCGGCCGCCACGACGAGCAGGGACGCCCCGCCGACTCTGCCGGTCAGGCCTGGGAGGGCAAGTCGATCCCGTCGCACGGCTTCTCCGGCGACTCCGGCGCAGCAGATCCCGACCTCGTCACCGCGCTGGCGGCGGCGCACGCCGCCCCCGGTGGTGACGCGGAGACGGCGCTCATGGAGCACGCCGCGCAGGCGCGCTGGCTCGTCCCCGTGGTCGCCGTGGCGTCCGAGGTCGACGAGTCCGGACCGCACGCCGTCGACACGCGCAGCGACATGGCCGCCGTCACCCTGACCTCCCCCGACGGGTCGCGGGCACTGCCGATGTTCACCTCCCTCGAGAGCCTGGCGGCGTGGGACCCGAGCGCCCGGCCCGTGCCGGTCCGCGCGGCCGCGGCGGCCCAGGCGGCCATCAGCGAGGAGTGCCAGGTGCTCCTCGTCGACGTCGCATCGCCCCACGCCACGGTGCTGCGGCCGAGCATGCTCTGGGCGCTCGCGCAGGAGCGCGCGTGGGAGCCCAGCCATCGTGACGCCCACGTCGCGGCGGCCGTACGAGCGGCGGTCGAGACCGAGCCGCAGGTCGTGGGCCACCGTCTGGAGGCGGGGGAGCCCGCCGGCGCCGGCGTGCTGCGGGTCGTGCTGACCCTCGAGCCCGGCCTCGACGCCGAGGCCGTCGGGGCGGTCGCGACACGGATCGGGGAGCGGATCGCGACCGACGGCGAGACCCGTGCGAGGATCGATGCTCTGACCTTCGCGCTCGAAGCGGCGCGCTGAGTACATCACCCCTGGAGGTGCCGGACGTGGACACCACACCCCAGACGACTCGGGAGCGTGACCCCGAGGTGCCTCCCGCGACGGCCGGCGCCGGGGCCGCCGCTGCCGGCACGACCGGGACCAACCGCCCCGGACCCCGGTCGGCCGGACGGTCGGCCGGACGGTCGGGCCGACGGTCGGGTGGGGGCTCGCCCGGCTCGAGCGGTCCTCTCGGCTTCATCGTCGACCCGGCCCTCGACGCGCAGCGCCGCCGCGACCTGCGGCAGATGCGGCTCGTCGCCACCGGCCTCCTCGTGTTCGCCGCGATCGTCTACGTCCTCACGCGCGGGCACGACGACGGGCTGCTTGGCTTCGTCAACGCCGGCGCCGAGGCCTCGATGGTCGGCGCCTGCGCCGACTGGTTCGCCGTCACCGCGATCTTCCGGCACCCGCTCGGGCTCCCCATCCCGCACACGGCCCTCATCCCGCGCAAGAAGGAGATGATCGGGCGCAGCCTCGAGGAGTTCGTCAGCGAGAACTTCATGCGCGAGGACATCATCCGCGAGCGGGTGCTCGACGCCGAGCCCACCCGCCGGGCGGCCGAGTGGGCCCTCGTCCCGGGCCACGCGAAGCGCCTCGTCGACGAGGTCGCGACGGTCACGGTCCACGCGCTGCACCGGATCCCCGACGAGGACGTCCGCGCCGTCATCGAACAGGCCCTGCTCCCGCGCCTCGCGCAGGAGCCGGTCAGCTCGCTCGCCGGTGGGCTGCTCGACCAGGTGGTGCGCGACGAGGCGCACGTCGGCCTCGTCGACCTCGCCCTCGACGAGGTCCGGGTCTGGCTCGTCGACAACGAGGACGTCTTCGAGTCGCTCATCACGCAGCGCGCCCCGGCGTGGGTGCCCGCCGCGATCAACGACATCGTGGCCCGCAAGGTCCACGTCGAGGCGCTCAAGTGGCTGGCCGACATCCGCAACGACCCACGGCACGACGTGCGGCTCGCCCTCGACAAGCTGCTGATCGACCTCGCCGACGACCTCCAGCACGACCCCGTGACGCAGGCCAAGGCCGAGCGCCTCAAGGAGCGCGTGCTGTCGCATCCGCAGGTGGCGGACACGGCGATGTCGCTGTGGGCCTCGTTCCGTGCCGTCGTCGTCGCCGCCCTCGAGGACGAGGACGGGCCCGTGCGCGCCCGGGCCGTGACCGAGGTGGCGGCGCTCGCCGAGCGGCTACTCGCGGACGCTCCGTTGCGCGACCGCATCGACACGCGGATCTGCGACGCGACGATCTACGCCGTCGACCGCTACGGCACCGAGCTGACGAGGATCATCAGCGACACCGTCGACCGGTGGGACGGCAAGGAGACGGCCGAGCGCGTCGAGCTCCAGGTGGGTCGTGACCTGCAGTTCATCCGGATCAACGGCACCCTCGTCGGAGGCCTCATCGGCATGCTCATCCACGCCGTCTCGATCATCCTGCCGTCCTGACACGGCCCTGCCGTCCGGCCCAGCCGCCCGAGCCGAGAGCTCAGGCGCCGGCGTCGAGGCGCTCGGTCACCCGCCGCAGGGTGCGGTGCAGGTCGAGCATCTCCCGGCGCGACAGGCCGCTGCGCACGGCGATCTGGTGCGGCACGTCCCCGAGGGCGGCGAGGCGGTCGTGACCGGCGGCGGTGGCCGACACGAGCACCCGTCGCTCGTCCTCGGGATCGCGGACGCGCTCCACGAGCCCGGCGGCCTCCATCCGCTTGAGCAGCGGTGAGAGCGTGCCCGAGTCGAGGCGCAGGTGCCCGCCGAGGCTGCTCACCGTCAGCGGGCCGTGCTCGCCGACCGTCATGAGGGCGATGTACTGCGGGTACGAGAGCCCGTGCTCGCCCAGCAGCTCGCGGTAGACGGCGTCGAACGCCCGCACGGTCGTGTGCATGGCGTAGCAGATCTGCTGCTCGAGGCTCAGGGCACCGGCGGGGGACGTCGGATTGGACGGGCTCATGGGCCAAGCGTACTATCAAATTGCGCACAATCTAATTGTTGGCAACACAAGGAGCCTCGATGAGCACCATCACCCAGACCGCCCAGTACGTCGCCTCGGCCACCGCCTCCGGACGTGAGGGCCGTGCCGTCACGTCGGACGGTCGCCTCGACGTCACGCTCGCCGCCCCCCGCGAGCTCGGCGGCAGCGGGGAGGGCACGAACCCGGAGCAGCTCTTCGCCGCCGGGTATGCCGCCTGCTTCGCGAGCGCTCTCGGGCTCGTCGCGCGCAAGCGCCGCGTCGAGGACTTCGACGTCGCCGTGACCGCGGACGTCAGCCTCTCCGGCTCGTCGGGCACCGGCTTCGGCCTCGGGGTCGTGCTCCACGTCGAGCTGCCCGAGGGCCTCGACCCGCAGCTGGCCCGCGAGCTCGTCGACACGGCTCACCAGGTGTGCCCCTACTCCAACGCGACGCGCGGCAACATCCCGGTCGAGATCGTCGTCGACTGACGTCACCCGACCCCAGCCGCATCGCACCAGAACTGCCAGAACCGCTGTCCCAGAAGGAGACCCGATGACCAACCCCCGTGAGGTCCAGCTCGTCCGCCGCCCCGTCGGCTGGCCCACCCCTGACGACTTCGCCCTCGTCGAGAGCGCGCCCGTCGACCTCGCCGATGGCTGGGTCCGCGTCCGCAACGAGGTCATGTCGGTCGACCCGTACATGCGTGGTCGCATGAGCGACGCCAAGTCCTACGCGGAGCCGTACGCACTGGGCGAGGCCATGCACGGCGGTGCGGTCGGCGTCGTCACCGAGTCGCGGGCCGACGGCGTCGCCGTCGGTGACCACGTGCTCCACGGCCTCGGCTGGCGCGAGGAGGCCGTCGTCGACGGCTCCGCCGTCCGTGTCGTCGACACGTCGGTGGCCCCGGCCTCCGCCTACCTCGGCGTGCTCGGCATGACCGGCCTCACGGCATACGCCGGCCTGACCCGTGTCGCGCAGCTCAAGGAGGGGGACGTCGTCTTCGTCTCCGGCGCGGCCGGGGCCGTCGGGAGCGTCGTCGGCCAGGTGGCCAAGGCGCTGGGCGCGAGCCGGGTCATCGGCAGCGCCGGCTCGCAGGAGAAGGTCGACCACCTGCTGGACGACCTCGGCTTCGACGCCGCGTTCAACTACAAGGACGGCCGCGTCTCCGACCTGCTCCGAGAGGCCGCGCCCGACGGTGTCGACGTCTACTTCGACAACGTCGGCGGCGACCACCTCGAGGCCGCCATCGGTTCGCTGCGGCTCGGTGGCCGCATCGCGATCTGCGGCGCGATCTCGGTCTACAACAACACCGAGCCGGCCCCTGGCCCGCGCAACCTCGCGCGCCTCATCCAGACCCGCGGCACGATCACGGGCTTCCTCGTCGGCGACCACTGGGACCTCGCGGGCGAGTACGCCCAGCGCGCGGCCGGCTGGATCGCGGACGGCACGTTGACCTCGCGCGAGACGTTCGGCGACGGGATCGACCACGCGGTCGACGCCTTCCTCGGCGTCCTGCGGGGCGAGAACGTCGGCAAGATGGTCGTCCGCCTCTGACGGCACCCGCACGTCGGACGGGAAAGGGCGGGTGCGTCGGCACCCGCCCTTCGCCGTCCCGGGCGATCCTGCGTGACGTCAGCCCCCGAGGAGCTCCTTGGCCTTGTCGGCCGGCAGCAGGTCGTGGCGCAGCGGCTCGCGCACGAACGACCCGGTGCCGTGCGACACCGACCGGAGGTCGATGGGGTAGCGCGACAGCTCGGCCGAAGGCACCTCGGCGTGCACCACGGTCCAGCCTCCCTCGGGCCCCATCCCGTCGGCCGGCTCGGTCCCGAGCACCTGCCCCCGCCGTCCCCGCAGGTCGGACATGACCGCACCGAGGTACTCGTCGGCGATGGTGATGTCGACCCGGTCGATCGGCTCGAGCAGCGCCATCGTCGAGGCGTTCGCCGCCTCCTTGAGGGCCAGCGCCGCAGCGGTCTGGAAGGCGACGTCGGACGAGTCGACGGAGTGCGACTTGCCGTCGGTGAGCGTGACGCGGACGTCGACGACCGGGTGGCCGGTGAGCAGCCCCTTCTCGAGCTGGAGACGGGCCCCCTTCTCGACGGACGGGATGAACTGGCGCGGCACGGCCCCGCCGACGACCTTGTCGACGAACTCGAAGCCCGATCCGCGGGGCAGCGGCTCGATGACGATCGAGCACACGGCGTACTGCCCGTGACCACCCGACTGCTTGACGTGCCGACCCTGCACCGAGCACGTGCGCACGAAGGTCTCGCGCAGCGCGGTCCGGTAGGGCTCGGCCGTCACCGTGACGCCGTAGCGCTCGGAGAGCTGGTCGATGAGGTCGTCGACGTGGGCCTGGCCCATCGTCCAGAGCACGACCTGGTCCGTCTCGTGCGAGTGCTCCATCCGCATCGTGACGTCCTCGGCCACGAGGCGTTGCAGCGCCCCGCCGAGCTTGTCGTCGTCGGACTTCGTCGCGGCGCGGATCGCGACGGGCAGCTGCGGCTCGGGGAGCAGCCACGGCTCGACGACCGCGGGCCGGTCCACGGAGGACAGGGTGTCGGACGTCTCGGCGTGGGTCAGCTTCGTCACGAGCGCGAGGTCGCCGGCGATGGCGGTGCCGCGGGGGCGGTGCGACTCGATGAAGGGCGACGCGAGCGGGCCGACGCGCTCGTCGTCGTCGTGGGCCGGGTGGCCGGCGACCTCGTGCCCGACGAAGTCACCGAGGTGGCCCGACACGTGCACGGTCTCGTCGACCCGGAGCGTGCCGGAGAAGACGCGCACGAGCGACAGGCGCCCGACGTACGGGTCGGTCGTCGTGCGCACGACCTCGGCCACGAGCGGCTGGGACGGGTCACACGTCACGCCCTTGAGGGGGCCACCGACCGGCGACGTGACGGCCGGCAGCGGGTGCACGGTGGGGTCGGGGAAGGCCCGCTCGATCATCCCGAGCAGCTCCTCGGTGCCCGCGCCGGTCAGGGGCGAGACCGGGACGATCGGGAAGAAGGTGCCCTGGGCGATCGCGGTGCGCAGGTCGCCGAGCAGCGAGTCGGTGTCGAGGGTCTCGCCCTCGAGGTAGCGGTCGAGCAGCGTCGCGTCCTCGGACTCCTCGATGACGGACTCGATGAGGGCCGACCGCGCGTCCTCGTGCTCGGCGGACGTCTCGCCGGTCAGCAGGCCCACGACCCCGCTGACCGAGCCGTCCTCGACGACCGGCCAGTGGGTGGCCCGGGCATCGCCGAAGGTGCGGCGGCACATCTCGACGGTCGAGGCGAAGTCGGCGCGCGGCTGGTCGAGGTGGGTCACGACGACGGCTCGCGGCATCCCGACGGCCGCGCACTCGCGCCACAGCAGCGACACGGGCCGGTCGATGTCGTCTGCGCCCGAGACGACGAAGACGGCGGCGTCCGCGGCCCGGAGGCCCGCGCGGAGGTCGCCGACGAAGTCGGGGTAGCCAGGGGTGTCGAGGAGGTTGAGGGTGACGGGGCCGGACTCGAACGAGGCGGCGACGAGGGTCGTGGTGCGGACGTGGTCGCCCACGGAGGTGCGCTGACCGGGGACACGTGCTGCGACGAGCGCCTCGAAGAGTGCGGTCTTGCCGGCCCCGCCGGGTCCGACCAGCACGACGTTGCGGATGTCCTGCGGCGAGGCGGGGTTGGGGGCCGCAGGAAGATCTGATCTGCCGGGCGTCTTTGCCATGACCCCACCCAACTCCTGTAGCCCAGCCGTCACAAGACCCATCGCGTATGCCGCCCGCCACCTCGGTGGCCGTCCTCGGGTCGCGCTCGGGTGGGCTGCCGCCTCCGCGGAACCCGGGTGCGCACCGTCGGTGCGAGGTGACAGGCTGACGCCATGGATCTGGGGGCCTACCGGCCGGTGCTGGCCAACCGCGACACGCGCAACGCGCTGCTGCTCGGCTTCCTCATCCGCGTCCCCATGTGGGCGGGAGGGGTGATCCTCACCCTCCACGTCGTGACGTCGCTCGGCCGCAGCTACGGCGCGGCCGGCCTGGTCACGGCCGCCTCGACGGTCGCGGTCGCCGTCTCCGGGCCCTGGCGCGGCCGGCTGCTCGACCGCATCGGCCTGCGGCGCACCGTCGGCCCCTCGCTCGTCGTGCAGGTCGTGTGCTGGTCGATCGCGCCGTGGGTGGGCTACGCCCCGCTCATCGCCGTCGCGGCGCTCGCCGGGCTC
This sequence comes from Terracoccus sp. 273MFTsu3.1, assembly GCF_000383675.1. GTDB lineage: Bacteria > Actinomycetota > Actinomycetes > Actinomycetales > Dermatophilaceae > Terrabacter. Next base: position 376,182 of record NZ_KB911824.1, read on the forward strand.
TTCGTCGTGCCCACCTTCTCGATCCTGCGCCAGGTCATCATCCGTTCGGTGCCGAGCGAGCAGCGGCGCACCGCCCTGTCGCTCGACTCGTCGGCGACCGAGCTGTCGTTCATGGCGGGCCCGGCCATCGGGGTGTGGCTCGCGACGTCGTGGGACACGTCGTGGGCCCTGCTCGTCTGCGAGCTCGCTTCCGTCGCAGCGGGATTCGTGCTGTGGGTCGTCAACCCGCGCCTCACCTCCGACTCCGGCGAGGGCCAGCCGCACGGCGGTGCGGCGGGAGAGTCGGCGTCGCACGACGAGCAGGGCGAGGCCGCCCGGGCCGACGCCATCGCCGCCCCGTCCGTCCCCGAGGACGCCGCGCCGGGCCGCGCCGTCCGGGGCTTCATCACCGTGCCGGTCGCCGCGGTCTACCTCGCCGCCGCCTGCTCGACGCTCGTCCTCAGCGGCACCGACGTGGGCATCGTCGCCGCGCTCCGGTCCTTCGGGGCCACCGGCTCGATCGGGTGGGTCCTCGCGCTCTGGGGTGCCGGGTCCCTCGTCGGCGGCATCGTCTACGGCGCCTGGCACCGTTCCTTCTCCGTCTTCTGGCTGCTCGGCGGACTCGCGGCCACGACCGCCCCGGTCGCCCTCGCCGCCGGCGTGCCGAGCTTCGCCGTCCTCATCACGGTCTCCGGCTTCCTGTGCGCTCCCACGATCACCGCCACCGTCGAGCAGCTGAGCCGTCAGGTCCCGGAGCGGTTCCGCGGCGAGATGATGGGGTGGCACGGCTCGGCCATGACCGCGGGCTCGGCCTTCGGTGCACCGCTCGCCGGGTTCGCCATCGACCGAGGCGGCTGGCAGTGGGGGTTCGTCGTCGTCTCCGCCCTCGGCGTCCTCATCGCACTCCTCGGTCTCCTCGGGTCGAGGGCCAGCCGCCGGGCGCGGGGACGACCCGGCGCCGGGGGCCCGGCCGTCGATTCGGAGCGCGGCGTCTCGGCTGCTAGCATGGAGCACTGACCAGCCGTCACCCATGCTCCCGCTCCGGCGGAGGCGGGTGACGACGTGCAAGAGAAGCTCGCTTCCACCCGCGCCGACCTCACGGTCGCCGGGTCAAGGTCTGTTCGGCCAGGTGTCCTCCGTGGCGCCCGTGTCGAGCCGTGTGACGCGACGGCGACCGTCCGGCATACGCGACCCTTGGGCTCCTCGTGCACACACGGGGAGCCCTTTTCTCGTTGTGGTCGCAGCAGGACAGGCACCACCCCGTCTGGTCACATCATTCATCGAACTTAGGAGCACCACATCAGCGAGCCTCGCATCAACGAGCGCATCCGGGTCCCGGAAGTGCGCTTGGTTGGCCCCAACGGCGAGCAGGTCGGCATCGTCCGCGTCGAGGACGCGCTGCGTCTGGCCGAGGAGGCGAACCTCGACCTCGTCGAGGTGGCTCCCATGGCCAAGCCGCCGGTCGCCAAGCTCATGGACTTCGGCAAGTTCAAGTACGAAGCCGCCATGAAGGCACGGGAAGCGCGCAAGAACCAGGTCAACACGGTCATCAAGGAGATCAAGCTCCGTCCGAAGATCGACCCGCACGACTACGGCACGAAGAAGGGCCACGTCGAGCGGTTCCTCAAGGCCGGTGACAAGGTCAAGGTGACGATCATGTTCCGCGGTCGCGAGCAGTCGCGGCCCGAGCTCGGTCGCCGTCTGCTCGAGCGCCTCGCCGAGGACATCGCCGAGCTCGGCTTCGTCGAGTCGGCCCCGAAGCAGGACGGCCGAAACATGATCATGGTGATCGGCCCGACCAAGAAGAAGGCGGAGGCCAAGGCCGAGCAGCGTCGCTCCCGCGAGCAGCACGACCAGCGCTCCACCGGCGAGCCGGCCGCGTCCGGTGAGCAGCCGGAGGCCCAGGCCCCGCAGACCGACGAGGCCACCGCCGCCGCCGAGTGATCGGCGGGCGGTGACCCGCTGGAGGCGAGAGCCCCCGGCACGACACACCACGTGCGCCCACTGGCGCACGCAACACGAAGGAGATCGGCCCCCATGCCGAAGATGAAGACGCACAGCGGTGCGAAGAAGCGTTTCCGCCTCACCGGCACCGGCAAGGTCATGCGCGAGCAGGCCGGCGGTCGCCACCTGCTCGAGCACAAGTCGAGCAAGAAGATGCGTTCCATCGCGAACGACGTCGAGCTCGCCAAGCCGGACGCCAAGAAGGCCAAGAAGCTCCTCGGCAAGTGAGCCGGGACCCCCACCCATCAGCGATTCGCTGAGCAGCCGGGTCTCCGGTAAGCCAGCAGCAGCAAGCACTGCGTCAAGCAGAGAAGGAGTATTCACGTGGCACGCGTGAAGCGGGCGGTCAACGCCCAGAAGAAGCGTCGAGTCGTTCTCGAGCGCGCCAGCGGCTACCGCGGTCAGCGGTCGCGCCTCTACCGCAAGGCCAAGGAGCAGGTCACCCACTCGCTGGGTTACGCCTACCGTGACCGTCGCGCGAAGAAGGGTGACTTCCGTCGCCTCTGGATCCAGCGCATCAACGCCGCGGCTCGCGCCAACGGCATGACGTACAACCGGTTCATGCAGGGCCTCAAGGCCGCCGGTGTCGAGGTCGACCGCAAGATCCTCGCGGACCTCGCCGTCAACGACGCCCCGGCCTTCGCCGCGCTCGTGGAGCTCTCCCGCGCCAACGTCCCGGCCGCTGTCAACGCGGCCGAGGCGAAGGTCGCCGGCGACGCCGCCTGAGCGACGTCGTCCGACGTCACACCAGCATCTCGAGCGCCGGGACACCCCCGTGCTGACCAACCCCCGATCCGATCGGGTCAAGGCGGTGCGGGCGCTGTCCCGGCGCTCGGTGCGTTCCCGCACCGGCGAGTTCCTCGCCGAGGGACCGCAGGCGGTCCGTGAGGCGGTCGCCTTCCGTCCCGAGCTCGTCCGCGACGTCTACGTGACGCCCGAGGCGGCCGACCGGCATCCCGCCATCGTCGAGGCTGCCCGCTCCGCCGCCCTCTGGGTGCACGAGGTGGCCCCCGAGGTGCTCGCCGCGATGTGCGACACGGAGTCCCCGCAGGGGATCGCCGCGGTGTGCCGCGTCCTCGACGTGCCGCTGGACACCCTGCTCGCGGACCTGCCGTCCGACGCCCTCGTGTGCGTCCTGACGAACGTCCGCGACCCGGGCAACGCCGGCACCGTCATCCGGGGCGCCGACGCGGCCGGTGCCGACGCGGTCATCGTCAGCGACGCGAGCGTCGACGTCTACAACAGCAAGGTCGTCCGCTCGACCGTCGGGTCCCTGTGGCACCTGCCGCTCAGCCTCGGCGCGTCCGTTCCCGACATCCTCTCGGCCCTGCGCGAGCGCGGGGTCAGGCTGCTGGCCGCGGACGGCGCGGGCACGACGCTGCTCCATGACGCAGACCTCTCCGGGGCCCACGCCTGGGTCATGGGCAACGAGGCCTGGGGCCTGCCGCTGGACGTGCGCGACGCCTGCGACGACGTCGTCCGCGTTCCCATCCACGGCCACGCGGAGTCACTGAACCTCGCCATGGCCGCGACGATCTGTCTCTACGCCTCCGCCGAGGCACGCCGCACGAGGCGCTGACCGGCCCCACCCGGCGCCCGCGTGACTATCCTCGGGCCATGACCTCCGTCGACGGCAACGGTGCTCGGCTGCCCGGGTCGGCGGCCGAGATGGCTCCCGTCGCGATGATGGGCGAGCTGCTCCCCGACGGGCTCGTCGTCGTCGGAGCCGACCAGCGCATCCGGTTCGCCAACGCCGAGGCGTTGCGCATCCTCGACTGCGAGCACGCCGACCTCGTCGGCCGCACGCTCGACGAAGGCCTCCCGTTCACCGACAAGTACGGCCGGAACTGGTGGGCCCACACCGACCCGTGGCACGGCCTGGCCAGTCGCGCCGGCCACCGCGAGAAGCTGCTCGTCGCGCCGCGCGGCCAGGACGTCCTCGTCACCGCCCGCTACGTGCGGACCCGACCGGGCGGCACCGTCGAGCGGGTCATGCTCGGCCTGCGTGACGCCGAGGCCCGCCAACGAGCCGAGCGGGACCAGGCGACCGTCCTGTCGACCGTGGCGCACGAGCTGCGGGCGCCGCTGACGTCGGTGACCGGCTTCACGAGCAGCCTGCTGCGCCGGTGGGACCGGTTCACCGACGAGCAGAAGCGCCTCATGATCGAGACGATCGAGGCCGACGCCACCCGCCTGACCCGCCTCATCACCGAGCTGCTCGACATCTCGCGGCTCGACTCCGACAGCCTCAACCTGCGCCGGGGGCCCGTCGACCTCCACGCCCTGCTCACGACCCACGTCGTGCGCTACGAGCTCGGTCGGTCGTCCGGAGTCGTCCAGCTCGGGCTGGGGGAGGCCGCCCTCGCAGACGGCCTGCCGGAGATGTGGGCCGACACCGACCGTCTCGAGCAGATCTTCTTCAACCTCATCGAGAACGGCCTGCTGCACGGGGCCGGCAAGGTCACGGTGACCCTCGACCGCGGCGGAGCCCTCGGTGACGCGCCGGAGTCGGTGGTCGTCGAGGTCGACGACGAGGGGGACGGCATACCCCCGTCCGACCGCGAGAAGATCTTCGGCCGCTTCTGGCACGGCCCCTCCAACGCGAGCACCGGTCTCGGTCTCTACGTCGTCCGGGGGCTCGTCGAGGCCCACGGCGGCTCGGTGCTCGTCAGCGACAACGACGCCGGTGGCGCGCGCTTCGTCGTGACGCTCCCGGCCGGCCTGCCCGACGTCGTCGGCAGCTGACCCTCCGCTCCGCGGATGGCGCGGCAAACCGGTTCGTCGCCGCCCCTAGACTGGGCACCCGCACGAACAGCCACCCGTGAACCCGAGCGAGAGCAGCGAACGCACGCCGATGTCCGGACCCAACACGAACTACGACCCGGTCGAGGTCTCCGCGCTCGACCCGGCGAATCTCGACGCAGCGGTGCAGGACGCCGTCGCGGCCATCGCAGCGGCCACGTCCCTCGACGACCTCAAGGCCGCCCGCATCGCGCACCAGGGTGAGAAGAGCCCGCTGGCCCTCGCCAACCGCGAGATCGGCGCTCTGCCGCCGAGCGCCAAGGCGGAGGCCGGCAAGCGGGTCGGGCAGGCTCGCGCACGGGTCAGCCAGGCCCTCAGCGCCCGACAGGCCGAGCTCGAGGCCGAGCGCGACGAGCGCATCCTCGTCGACGAGCGCGTCGACGTCACCGTCCCGGCGCTCCGTCGTCAGCTCGGCGCGCGCCACCCCATCGAGCTCGTGGCCCAGCGTCTCGTCGACGCCTTCGTCGGGATGGGCTGGGAGGTCGCCGAGGGCCCCGAGCTCGAGAGCGAGTGGCTCAACTTCGACGCCCTCAACCTCGGACCCGACCACCCCGCCCGCCAGATGCAGGACACCTTCTTCCTCGACCCCGTCGACTCGGGGCTCGTGCTGCGGACCCAGACGTCACCGGTCCAGATCCGCACCATGCTCGAGCAGGAGCCGCCGATCTACGTCGTGGCCCCCGGCAAGGTCTTCCGCACCGACGACCTCGACGCCACGCACACGCCGGTCTTCCACCAGATCGAGTGCCTCGCCATCGACAAGGGCCTGACGATGGCCCACCTGCGCGGCGCGCTCGACGCGTTCGTGCGCATCATGTTCGGCGAGGAGACGCGCACCCGCGTCCGCGCCAACTACTTCCCGTTCACCGAGCCGAGCATGGAGACCGACTTCCTCTGCTTCGCCTGCCACGGCGAGGAGACGTGGGGAAGTGCCGAGCCGTGCCGCACCTGCGGCGGCTCCGGCTGGATCGAGCTGGGCGGCTCCGGCATGGTCAACCGCAAGGTGCTGCGCACGTGCGGCATCGACCCGGACGTCTACTCCGGCTTCGCCTTCGGGCTCGGCATCGAGCGGGCGCTCCAGCTGCGCCACGGGGTCCAGGGGATGCACGAGATCGTCGAGGGCGACGTCCGCTTCTCGCAGCAGTTCGGGATGGGGGTCTGACATGCGTATGCCACTGAGCTGGCTCGCGGAGTACACCGACCTCGCGCCCGGGGCCCGGGGTGCCGACGTGGCCGCCAGCCTCGTCCGCGTGGGTCTCGAGGAGGAGGACCTCCACGGCGGCGACATCACCGGTCCGCTCGTCGTCGGCCGGGTCCTGTCGTTCGAGCTCGAGCCGCAGAAGAACGGCAAGACGATCCGCTGGTGCACCGTCGACGTCGGCCAGAACGGCCAGATGCTGACCGAGGGCAAGCACCAGGAGATCGTCTGCGGTGCCCACAACTTCGAGGTCGGCGACCTCGTCGTCTGCGTGCTGCCCGGTGCGGTGCTGCCCGGGGGCTTCGCGATCTCCGCGCGCAAGACGTACGGGCACGTCTCCAACGGGATGATCTGCGCCGAGGACGAGATCGGCCTGGGGCACGACCACGAAGGCATCATCGTGCTCAGCCGGCTGCTGGGCGAGGAGCGCGCGGCGACCCTGAGCCCCGGCGACGACGCGATCGCCCTGCTCGGGCTCGCCGACGAGACCGTCGAGACGAACGTGACGCCCGACCGTGGGTACTGCTTCTCGGTGCGTGGCCTCGCCCGTGAGTACTGGCACGCGCAGGGCAGCCCCGAGGGCGGCTACCGCGACCCGGCCGACGTCGCGACGCCGGTCGCCACCCCAGGCGGCTACCCGGTGGAGCTCAAGGACGACTCGCCCATCGACGGCAACGACGGGTGCGACCGCTACGTCGCGCGGATCGTGCGCGGCATCGACCCGACCCGGCCGTCGCCGCCGTGGATGAGCAAGCGCCTGACGCAGATGGGCATGCGTCCCATCTCGCTCGCCGTCGACGTCACCAACTACGTCATGCTCGCGGTCGGACAGCCGCTCCACGCCTTCGACGTCGACCGGCTGTCCGGCTCGATCGTCGTGCGCCGCGCCCGCTCGGGTGAGGTGCTGACGACCCTCGACGACGTCGAGCGCACCCTGCACACCGACGACCTGCTCATCACCGACGGTGGCGAGCAGCCGCTGGCCATCGCCGGGGTCATGGGTGCGGCCTCCTCCGAGGTCTCCGACACGACGACCGGCGTGCTCATCGAGGCTGCGCACTTCGACCCGACGACCGTCGCGCGCTCGTCGCGCCGGCACCGCCTCATCACCGAGGCGTCCAAGCGCTTCGAGCGCGGCGTCGACCCGAAGGTGACCGCCGCGGCAGCCCAGCTCGCCGTCGACCTGCTCGTCGAGCACGGGGGCGGCACGGTCGACGACGCGGTGACCGACGTCGACCGCACGAGCGAGCGGACGGCATACCTCCTCGACGTCACGGAGCCGGCGCGCATCGTGGGCGTCGACTACCCCCGCGAGCGGGTCGTCGGCATCCTGCGCGACCTCGGCTGCGTCGTCGACGAGTCCGGCGAGGGCACCGACGACACCCACGTCCTCGTGACCCCGCCGTCGTGGCGGCCCGACCTCGTCGACGCGCCCGACTACGCCGAGGAGGTCGCGCGGATCGACGGCTACAACAACATCCCGTCGATCACTCCGACTCCGAGCGACGGCCGGGGCCTGACCCACGCGCAGAAGGCGCGTCGGGTCGTCGCGGACGCGCTCGCGGGTGCCGGGCTCACCGAGGTGCTCAGCTATCCCTTCGTCGCCGAGGAGCTCGCCGACCAGCTGATGCTGCCCGCCGACGACGACCGTCGTCACGCCGTCCGGCTGGCCAACCCCCTGTCGGAGGAGCGGCCGCTGCTGCGCACGTCGGTCCTCGCGAGCCTCGTCGACACCCTGCGACGCAACGTCGCCCGCGGGCACAAGGACGTCGCGATCTACGAGCTCGGTCTCGTCGTCCGCCCGGGCGGCCCCATCGGCACCGCACCGATCCCGGGGGTCGCCGCGCGACCCGACGCCGAGACGCTCGAACAGCTGTATGCCGCCGTCCCCGCCCAGCCCCGTCGCGCGGGCATCCTCGCGACCGGACAGGCGGAGCAGGCCGGCTGGTGGGGCCCCGGCCGAGCCGCCGACTGGAGCGACATGGTCGCCGCCGTGCAGACGGTCGCCGCCGCGCTCGCCGTGCCCGTGGCCGTCGCCAACGACCCCGGCCATGCGCCGTGGCACCCCGGCCGCTGCGCCCGGATCACGCTCGCCGACGGCACGCTCGTGGGTCACGCGGGTGAGCTGCACCCCAAGGTGGTCGCGGCCCTGGAGCTGCCGGCGCGCACGGTGGCCGCCGAGTTCGACGTCGACGTGCTCGTGGCCGCCAGCTCCGAGCCGGTCCAGGCGAGGCCGTTCTCGACGTTCCCGCCGGCGATGACCGACATCGCGCTGCTCGTCGCGGCCGACGTCGCGGCTGCCGACGTCGAGTCCGCCCTGCGCTCCGGCGCGGGGGAGTCGCTCGAGTCGGTCGTGCTGTTCGACGTCTACGAGGGTGAGCGCATCGACGCCGGGCACCGGTCGCTGGCCTACCGCCTCACCTTCCGGGCACCCGACCGCACGCTGACGACCGACGAGGTCAACGACTTCCGCGACGCGGCCGTCGCGGCGGCCGCCTCGGCCACCGGAGCCGTCCAGCGCTGAGATCCCGGAATGCACGAATATGCATGCTCGTGTATAGTCATGCATCGTGATCAGGGCAGCAGTGGCGGGGGCGAGCGGCTACGCCGGAGGAGAGATCCTCCGGCTGCTGCTCGCCCACCCGCAGTTCGAGGTCGGCGCCGTCACGGCGGCCAGCAGTGCGGGTGAACGACTCGGGGGCGTCCACCCGCACCTGGTCCCTCTCGCGGACCGCGTGCTCGAGGCGACCAGCGTCGAGACGCTGTCCGGTCACGACGTCGTCTTCCTCGCGCTGCCGCACGGCCACTCGGGCGCGTTGGCCGCCCAGCTGCCCGACTCGGTCGTCGTCATCGACTGCGGGGCCGACTTCCGGCTCGAGTCCGAGTCGGCCTGGGCCACCTTCTACGACACGGCGTATGCCGGCTCCTGGCCCTACGGCCTCCCGGAGCTCCCCGGACCGGCGGGCTCCGTGCAACGCGAACGCCTCGCCGGGGCACGCCGGATCGCCGTGCCGGGCTGCTACCCGACGGGCATCTCGCTCGCGCTGGCGCCCGGCTTCGCGTCCGGTCTGCTCGAGCCCGAGGACGTCGTCGTCGTGGCCGCCTCGGGGACGTCCGGTGCCGGCAAGTCGCTCAAGCCGCACCTGCTCGGCAGCGAGGTGATGGGCTCGATGTCTCCCTACGGCGTCGGTGGCGGCCACCGGCACACCCCGGAGATCGAGCAGAACCTCTCCCGCGCAGCGGGCGAGCCCGTCACGGTCTCGTTCACGCCGACGCTGGCACCGATGCCGCGCGGCATCCTCGCGACGTGCACAGCCCGTCTGCGGCCGGGCACCGACCCGGCGTCCGTCCGTGCGGCCTGGGAGACGGCCTACGTCGACGAGCCCTTCGTCCACCTCCTGCCCGAGGGCTCCTGGCCCGCCACGGCCTCGGTCGTGGGCAGCAACCACGTGCAGCTGCAGGTGACCGTGGACGAGCGGCTCGGTCGCGTCGTCGTGGTGTCGGCCATCGACAACCTCACCAAGGGCACTGCCGGCGCGGCCGTGCAGTGCGCCAACCTCGCCCTGGGTCTCGAGGAGACCCTGGGCCTGCCGATCGCAGGAGTCGCCCCGTGAGTGGCCACCCGCCCGTCCACCCGACCGTCCACCTGCCCGCGGGCTTCCGCGCCGCGGGCGTCACCGCCGGCCTCAAGGCGAGCGGCACCCCCGACCTCGCCCTCGTCGTCAACGACGGGCCGGACCGCCACGCGGCGGCCGTCTTCACGACCAACCGCGTCGAGGCCGCGCCGGTCACGTGGTCGCGCCAGGTCGTCGCCGACGGCCGGGTCGACGCGGTCGTCCTCAACTCCGGGGGCGCCAACGCCTGCACCGGAGCCCAGGGCTTCCTCGACACCCATCGCACCGCCGAGCACGTGGCTGCGGTGCTCGGTGTCTCGGCGGGTGACGTCGTCGTCTGCTCGACCGGCCTCATCGGTGAGCTGCTCCCGATGGACAAGGTCCTCGCCGGTGTCGACGCCGCCGCCACCGCCCTGTCCGCGGAGGGCCACGAGGCGGCCGCTGTCGCGATCAAGACGACCGACACGGTGCACAAGGTGTCGACGCACGAGGGCACCGGCTGGTCGGTGTCCGGCATGGCCAAGGGCGCCGGCATGCTCGCCCCGGCGCTGGCGACGATGCTCGTCGTCGTGACGACCGACGCCGTCGTCGACCAGCGAGACCTCGACGCCGCCCTGCGGGACGCGACGTCCGTCTCCTTCGACCGCATCGACTCCGACGCGTGCATGTCGACCAACGACACCGTCGTCGTCCTCGCCTCGGGGGCCTCGGGCGTCGCCGCCGAGCGGGACGAGCTCACCGAGGGCCTCAGGGCCGTGTGCTCCGACCTCGCCCGGCAGCTCATCGCCGACGCCGAGGGCGCGGCGCACGACATCGCCATCGAGGTCGTCGGCGCGGCGAGCGTCGCCGACGCCCTCGAGGTGGCGCGGTCGGTGGCCCGCAACAACCTCTTCAAGTGCGCGATCTTCGGCAACGACCCCAACTGGGGGCGCGTGCTCGCGGCCGTCGGTACGACGCAGGCCGCCTTCGACCCGGCGACTCTCGACGTGTCGATGAACGGCGTCCAGGTGTGCCGCGCCGGTGGGGTCGGGGAGGACCGCACCCTCGTCGACCTCGCCCCGCGTGAGGTCCACGTCCTCGTCGACCTGCACGCCGGCCCCGAGGCCGCGACGATCTGGACCAACGACCTGACCCACGACTACGTCCACGAGAACTCGGCCTACAGCACATGAGCAGCCCGAGCACCCGGACCGACTCGGCCGCCGACCTGCGCGGCCTCATCGACGCCGCGGCCATCCGCGTCGCCGCGGGCAAGGCCGCGACGCTCGTCGAGGCCCTGCCGTGGCTCGAGCGCTTCCGCGGAGCGCTCGTCGTCGTCAAGTACGGCGGCAACGCCATGGTCGACGACGCGCTCAAGGCGGCCTTCGCCGAGGACATCGCGTTCCTCCGGTATGCCGGCCTGCGCCCCGTCGTCGTGCACGGCGGAGGGCCCCAGATCAAGGCGATGCTCGAGCGGGTCGGGCTCGAGAGCGAGTTCAAGGGCGGCCTGCGCGTCACGACGCCCGAGGTCATGGACGTCGTGCGGATGGTGCTGACCGGCCAGGTGGGTCGCGAGCTCGTCGGCCTGCTCAACCAGCACGGGCCCATCGCGGTCGGCCTGTCCGGCGAGGACGCGGCCCTGCTCGGCGCGCGCCGCCGCGGCACCGTCGTCGACGGCGAGGAGGTCGACCTCGGGCTCGTCGGCGACGTCGAGAGCGTCAACCCGTCCGCGATCATCGACATCCTCGACGCCGGGCGCGTGCCCGTCGTCTCCACCGTGGCGCCGGACCTCGACGTCGAGGGCCAGGTGCTCAACGTCAACGCCGACACCGCGGCGGCCGCGATCGCCGTCGCTCTCGGTGCCGAGAAGCTCGTCGTCCTCACCGACGTCGAGGGCATCTACGCCGACTGGCCCGACCGTGGGTCGCTGCTCTCGACCATCACGGTCAGCGCGGCGCGGGAGCTGCTCTCGCGCGTCGACCACGGCATGGTGCCCAAGCTCGAGGCGTGCATCCGCGCCGTCGAGGGGGGCGTGCCCCAGACGCACGTCGTCGACGGCCGCAAGCCGCACTCGATCCTGCTCGAGATCTTCACCGACGAGGGGATCGGCACGATGGTCCTGCCCGACATCACCGGGTCCGAGCCGTCGGTGCCCCGCACCCCTGCCTCACCCGCGACGCCCCAGGAGGAGTCATGACCGCCGGCAGCGACCTGCTCGGCCGCTACGCCGGCGCGATGGTCCAGGTCTTCGGCACGCCGCAGCTCGTCCTCGCCTCCGGGCACGGCTGCTGGGTGACCGACGTCGACGGCAAGCGCTACCTCGACCTGCTGTCCGGCATCGCCGTCAACGCGCTCGGCCACGGCCACCCGGCGCTCGTGCAGGCCGTGACGAAGCAGGCCGAGTCGGCCATCCACGTGTCCAACTTCTTCACCTCCGAGCCCGCGATCGCTCTCGCCGAGCGCATCCTCGCCGTCTCCTCGGCGCCCGAGGGCTCCGGCGTCTTCTTCGCCAACTCCGGCACCGAGGCCACCGAGGCCGCGATCAAGCTCTCGCGGCGCACGGGCCACACCCGCATCGTCGCGCTCGAGGGGTCGTTCCACGGGCGGTCCACGGGCGCCCTGGCCCTGACCCACAAGGCCGCCTACCGCGAGCCCTTCGAGCCGCTCATCCCCGAGGTCGTCTTCGTCCCGCCGAACGACGCGGACGCCCTGCGCGGGGCCGTCGACGACACGACTGCCGCGGTCTTCGTCGAGCCGGTCCAGGGGGAGGCAGGCGTCCGCGAGCTGTCCGTCGACTACCTGCGCCTCGCCCGCGAGGTGACCTCCGCGCACGGCGCGCTGCTCGTCGTCGACGAGATCCAGACCGGCATCGGCCGCACCGGCGATTGGTTCGCGCACCAGCAGGCGGGCATCCTCCCGGACGCCATGACGCTGGCCAAGGGCCTCGGCGGTGGCGTGCCGATCGGCGCGCTCGTCACCTTCGGTCCCGATGTCACCGCGCTGCTCACTGCCGGCCAGCACGGCACGACCTTCGGCGGCAACCCGCTCGCGTGCGCGGCGGGCCTCGCCGTCCTCGACACCATCGAGCGCGACCACCTGCTCGAGCACGTCCGCGAGGTCGCGGCGCTGCTGGACGACGTCCGGGTCGAGGGCGTGAGCGGCACGCGCGGACGGGGCCTGCTGCGGGCCATCGAGCTGGACGGCATACCTGCTCCGGCGGTCATGGCCGCCGCCCGCGACGCGGGCTTCATCGTCAACGCCGTGACGCCGACAGCACTGCGCCTGGCGCCGCCGCTCGTCATCTCGGCGGAGGAGCTCCAGGGCTTCCTCGACGCCCTCCCGGGCATCCTCGACGCCGCTCGTGCGGCGGGGGAGGCGACGCCGTGAGCCGGACCCAGCGCCAGCGCCGCATCGTCGAGCTGCTCGGGGCCCACGAGGTGCACAGCCAGGGTGAGCTGTCCGACCTCCTTGCCGCCGAGGGCACCGAGGTGACCCAGGCGACGCTCTCGCGTGACCTCGTCGAGCTCGGTGCCGTCAAGGTGAGGCGCGGACGCGCCCTCGCGTATGCCGTCCCGGGGGAGGGCGGTGAGGTGGCCGCCGTCGGGTCCATCGGTGACGCCGCCTCGGCACGCCTTCGCCGCACGTGCGAGGAGCTGCTCGTGTCGGCCGCGGCCGCCGTCAACCTCGTCGTGCTGCGCACCCCTCCGGGCGCGGCCAACTACCTCGCCTCGGCCATCGACCAGACCCGCGACCCCGAGGTGGTCGGCACGATCGCCGGCGACGACACGATCCTGCTCGTCACCGGCAGCGCCGAGCAGGCGAGCGCCGTGGCCGAGCGGCTGCAGGCTCTCGCGGGCACGCGAGACTGAGACCTTCGGCACCGGCCGACAGCCGTCAGCAGGTGCCGGCACCGACTACGACCACCCACGAGGAGAACCCCGCGATGACCGACCCCACCCAGCCGAGCTCCACCGACGGTCCCGAGGGGGCGGAGGGTGCGCCGGTCTCCGCGACCGCGCCGGCCGAGCGCGTGAGCCTCTGGGGCGGGCGTTTCGCCGGCGGTCCCGACCAGGCCCTCGCGGCGTTGTCCAAGAGCACCCACTTCGACTGGCGCCTCGCGCCGCACGACATCGCCGGGTCCCGTGCCCACGCCCGCGTGCTCCACTCGGCCGGGCTGCTCTCCGACGAGCACCTCCAGGCGATGCTCGACGGCCTGGACCGGCTCGAGGCCGACGTCGTGTCGGGCGCCTTCACGCCCGCCGAGGACGACGAGGACGTCCACACCGCGCTCGAGCGCGGCCTCATCGAGCGCGTCGGCACCGACGTCGGCGGGCGGCTGCGCGCCGGCCGGTCCCGCAACGACCAGGTGGCGACGCTCTTCCGGATGTACCTGCGCGAGCACGCCCGCGTCGTCGGAGGCCTCGTCCTCGACGTCGTCGACGCCCTCGTGTCGCAGGCCGACCGCCACCTCGGCGTCGCCATGCCGGGGCGCACGCACCTGCAGCACGCCCAGCCGGTCCTCCTGTCGCACCACCTCCTGGCCCACGCGTGGGCGTTGCTGCGCGATGTCGACCGGCTGCGCGACTGGGACGTCCGGGCGAACGCCTCGCCCTACGGGTCCGGCGCCCTCGCCGGCTCCTCGCTCGGGCTGGACCCCGAGGCGGTGGCCCACGACCTCGGTTTCGCCCACGCCGTCGAGAACTCCATCGACGGCACCGCCTCGCGCGACTTCGTGGCCGAGTTCTCGTTCGTCTCGGCGATGACGGCGGTCGACATCTCCCGCATCGCCGAGGAGGTCGTCATCTGGGCGACCAAGGAGTTCTCCTTCGTCACGCTGCACGACTCGTACTCGACGGGGTCAAGCATCATGCCGCAGAAGAAGAACCCCGACGTGGCCGAGCTGGCCCGCGGCAAGGCCGGCCGTCTCGTGGGCGACCTCGCCGGGCTGCTGACGACCCTCAAGGCGCTGCCGCTCGCCTACAACCGTGACCTCCAGGAGGACAAGGAGCCGGTCTTCGACGCCGTCGACACGCTCGAGGTCCTGCTGCCCGCGTTCTCGGGCATGGTCGACACCCTCGTCTTCGACACCGAGCGCCTCGCGTCCCTCGCGCCGCAGGGCTTTGCCCTGGCGACCGACATCGCCGAGTGGCTCGTGCGCCAGGGCGTCCCGTTCCGCGTCGCTCACGAGGTGGCCGGCGCGTGCGTGCGCGAGTGCGAGCCGCGTGGCATCGAGCTGTGGGACCTCACCGACGAGGACTTCGCCCGGATCAGCGAGCACCTGACTCCCGACGTGCGGTCGGTCCTCTCGGTCGAGGGTTCGCTGGCCTCGCGGGACGCCCAGGGCGGCACCGCGCCGGTCCGGGTCACCGAGCAGCTGGTGCTCGCGCGCGAGCGTCTCGCCGACGCCCGGACGTGGACCTCGGCGACGGTCTGACCCCGCCGTCCGACCCTGCCGTTAGCGTGT
This sequence comes from Terracoccus sp. 273MFTsu3.1, assembly GCF_000383675.1. Classification (GTDB taxonomy): domain Bacteria; phylum Actinomycetota; class Actinomycetes; order Actinomycetales; family Dermatophilaceae; genus Terrabacter. Next base: position 391,222 of record NZ_KB911824.1, read on the forward strand.
CGTCGGTGAGCCCCGACGACACCCGCCTGCCGCGCTCGTTCTTCGCCAGGCCGTCCGTCGAGGTCGCGCCTGACCTGCTCGGGCGGCACCTGGCGTTCGGCGGCGTCGTGCTGCGCCTCACCGAGCTCGAGGCTTATGCCGGCACGCTCGACCCCGGGTCGCACGCCTATCGCGGTGAGACGCCGCGCACGCAGCCCATGTTCGGACCGCCCGGGTTCACCTACGTCTACTTCACCTACGGCCACCACTGGTGCGTCAACCTCGTCGTCGGCGAGGAGGGAGCGGCTTCGGCCGTGCTCGTGCGGGCCGGTGAGGTCGTCGCCGGCCACGACCTCGTCCGCTCCCGGCGAGGGCCGGTCCGCGAGCGCGACTGGGCACGCGGTCCGGGTCGGCTCGGGCAGGCGCTCGCGATGACCAAGGAGCACACCGGGCTCGACTTCTGCCGACCCGCGGTGGGGGAGCCGATCGACCTCGTCGTGTCCGAGGGCGAGCGGACTCCTCCCGAGCGCGTCGGCGTCGGTCCCCGCGTCGGCGTCAGCGGCCCGGGGGGTGACGGCTCGGTCTTCCCGTGGCGCTTCTGGGTCGACGGCGACCCGAACGTCTCGACCTACCGCCCCGGCGTCGTGCGGCGCCGACGCGGGTGAGGCGGCTGCCGCGGTCGTTCTTCGCGAGGCCGGTTCTCGACGTGGCCGCCGACCTGCTCGGGCGGCACGTCCACCACGGCGGGGTCACGGTGCGCGTCACCGAGACGGAGGCGTATGCCGGTCTCGCCGACCCCGCGTCACGCGTGCTCAGTCGGCCGACTCGTCACAACGCACCGGTCTTCGGGCCGCCCGGGCACGCCTTCGTCTACTTCACCTACGGCCACCACTGGATGCTCTGCGTCGTCACCGGCGCCGACGGTGTCCCCGAGGTGGTCCTGCTCCGTGCCGGTGAGGTGGTCGCCGGTCACGACGTCGCCGCCGGGCGCCGGTCGGGCGTGCGTGAGCGCGACTGGTGCCGGGGCCCGGGCCGGCTGACCACCGCGCTGGCGGTCACCGGGATCCTCTCCGGTGTCGACGTGTGCGCGGCCGGCTCGGAGCTCACTCTTGGCGGCGGCGACCCCGCAGACGGGAAAGTCGTGCGCTCCGGTCCGCGCGTGGGCGTGAGCGGCCCCGGTGGCGACGGCGCGGCCTACCCGTGGCGCTTCTGGATCGACGCGGAGCCGACCGTCTCGCCGTACCGTCCCGGGGTGGTCCGACGCCGCTCGTGACGCCCGCCATGCGGGACCCGGCGGTACTCGGTGGCCGGGGCGCAGCGGCATACGGCAGGCTGTGTGCCGGTGGGCAGGGAGCCCGCCGGAACGAGAGGACACCGATACCCGTGACGGACATCTTCGACGAGCTGCAGTGGCGCGGCCTGGTGGCACAGACCACCGACGAGGCGGCGCTGCGCGAAGCACTCGCGGAGGGACCGCTCACGCTGTATTGCGGCTTCGACCCGAGTGCGCCGTCGTTGCACTTCGGCAACTTCGTCCAGCTGTCGGTCATGCGACGGATGCAGGCTGCCGGGCACCACGTCATCTGTCTCGTCGGGGGCTCCACCGGACTCATCGGCGACCCGAAGCCCGACGCGGAGCGCGTGCTGCAGGACAAGGACACCATCGCGTCCGCGGTGAGCCGGATCCAGCAGCTCGTCGGGCCGCTGCTCGACTTCGAGGGCGAGAACGCCGCGGTCCTCGTCAACAACCTCGACTGGACGGCGCCGATGAGCGCGCTCGACTTCCTGCGTGACGTCGGGCGCCACTTCCGCGTCAACCAGATGATCCGCAAGGAGGCCGTGGCGCGCCGGCTCGAGAGCGACCAGGGGATCTCCTACACGGAGTTCAGCTACCAGATGCTCCAGGCGCTCGACTACCTCGAGCTGCACCGGAGCCGAGGCTGCACCCTCCAGATCGGTGGCAGCGACCAGTGGGGCAACATCACCGCCGGCGTCGACCTCGTCCACCGGGTCGAGGGCACGTCGGTGCACGCGCTCGCGACGCCGCTGCTCGTCGACTCGACGGGCCGCAAGTTCGGCAAGTCGGAGGGCAACGCGGTGTGGCTGAGCGCCGACATGACGAGCCCGTACGTCTTCTACCAGTACTTCCTCAACGTCGAGGACGCCTCGGTCATCAGCATGCTCAAGGCGCTCTCGGACCGGTCCCGCGAGGAGATCACCGAGCTCGAGCGGCAGGTGGCGGAGGAGCCGTTCCGCCGTGCGGCGCAGAAGGCGCTGGCCGCCGACGTCACGACTCTCGTCCACGGAGCCGCCGCCACGGCATCGGTCCAGGCGGCGTCCGAGGCGCTCTTCGGCAGGGGCGACCTGACCGGTCTGGACGCGGCGACCCTGACGGACGCCACGGCGGAGCTGCCCGGCGCTCCCGTGTCCGTGGGGACGTCGGTCGTCGACGCACTCGTGGCGGTCGGGCTCGTCGACTCGCGCAACGCGGCGAGGCGTGCGATCGGTGACGGCGGAGCCTCGCTCAACAACGTCAAGGTGACCGACCCGGAGCAGGTGCTGGGGGAGGGAGACTTCCTGCACGGCAGCGTCGCCGTCATCAAGCGGGGTCGACGCAACCTGGCGGCGGCACGACGCGCCTGAGACCCTGCGCGGGTCGGGTACCGGGCTGAGCCCGAGCTGGGCTCGAACTGCGCGTATGCAACTGCCTGGAGGGGCGGATTCCGTTGCGCGACAACGGGATCCGCCCCTTCATGGTGGAACGGACGGCCGTGGTGGTGCGGATTTGTGTTTCCCCGGAGGGCCGGGTTAATGTTCTCTTCGTCAGCCCGACAGGGAGCACCGGACACCACCGCCGAGCGAGAGATCGCGACGCGAAGCAGGCCGGTCCCGGGGGTGACGGAACGTCTGAGGTGCCCGACCCGATCGGGTAGTCTTGGAGAGCAGGACCGCTGACACCAAGCGGGTCGGATCCGGTCGTCCTGAAGGACGGTTCGCGGGTTTGACTCCCAAGCTTGAGGCGGGTAAGTTTGAAGGGTTGCCCCGGAGGTCTCCTCGTTGAGGTGGTTGATGGTGTGTGTCCGATTCTTGAGAACTCAACAGCGTGTCAAAAATCGATGCCAATTACCTCGTCCCGAGGCCTGGCCGGTTGATCTTCGTCCTCTAGTGGCGTGGTGACGGT
>NZ_KB911825.1 GCF_000383675.1 Terracoccus sp. 273MFTsu3.1
GAGCAAACTTTGAACCCGATGAAGGGCTCGAAAACCTGACTGAAGTCGAACAACCAGCTCAAAAAGCTAGAAGTTCAGTTTCAACCAAAGGATAATTCATCCACAGACCAAACCGTCACCACGCCACTAGAGGACGAAGATCAACCGGCCAGGCCTCGGGACGAGGTAATTGGCATCGATTTTTGACACGCTGTTGAGTTCTCAAGAATCGGACACACACCATCAACCACCTCAACGAGGAGACCTCCGGGGCAACCCTTCAAACTTACCCGCCGCACCCCACCGAGTCAAACCACGCTGACGGGGGCGGAACCTGCACTCCGGAGCGGACCCGACTCGGTCGGTCACTCCGGACACTCGTCAGACCCCGGGACCGGCCAGCTTCGCTCGGTGATCTCTCACCGCCGCGGTGGCGTCCGTTCCTCCCTGTCGGGCTGACGAAGAGAACAGTAGCCCGGTCCCGCGGGATTCCCCAAATCGCTGTCCTCGCAGCACCACGGAGCGAGGGTGGCCGGTCGGTCGGAGCCTCGGCCGAACCCCCCGGGGCCCCGCGCGCGACGGTCAGGAGACCCGGTCGATGACGATCGGGGGCAGGTCCGGCCGCGATCCCTCGGGGGCGATCGTGAAGCCGCCCTCGAGCGCCTCGAGGGCGCGGGTGAACCGCTCCGGCTCGTCGGTGTGGAGGGTCATGAGCGGTTCTCCCCCACGCACGCTCGCGCCGGGCTTGTGGTGCAGCTCGACACCCGCCCCGGCCTGGACCGGGTCCTCCTTGCGCGCGCGCCCGGCGCCGAGGCGCCACGCGGCGACCCCGACCGCGAGGGCGTCCAGCTGGACGAGGACCCCGTCGGCCGGCGCGAGCACGTGGTGGGTCTCCTTCGCCGTCGGCAGCTGCGCGTCGGGGTCTCCCCCCTGGGCACGGATCATCCTTCTCCAGACGTCCATCGCTCGGCCGTCCGCGAGCACGTCGGCCGGGTCCACGTCCGAGCGTCCGGCGCCTGCCACCATCTCGCGCGCGAGCGCGAGGGTGAGCTCGACGACGTCACCCGGGCCGCCGCCCGCGAGCACCTCGACGGACTCCCGCACCTCGAGCGCGTTGCCTGCCGTCAGCCCGAGCGGGGTCTCCATGTTCGTCAGCAGGGCGACCGTGTGCACGCCTGCGTCGGCGCCGAGGCGGACCATGGTCTCCGCGAGCTCGCGGGCCTGCCCCAGCTCCTTCATGAACGCGCCCGACCCGACCTTGACGTCGAGGACGAGCGACCCGGTCCCCTCGGCGATCTTCTTGCTCATGATGGAGGTCGCGATGAGGGGCACGCAGGAGACGGTTCCGGTGACGTCGCGCAACGCATACAGCTTCTTGTCGGCCGGGGCGAGGCCCGTGCCGGCCGCGCAGATGACGGCGCCGACGTCCTCGAGCTGGTGCATCATCTGCTCGGTGCTCAGGTCGGCCCTCCACCCGGGGATCGACTCGAGCTTGTCGAGCGTGCCGCCCGTGTGCCCGAGCCCGCGCCCCGACAGCTGGGGGACCGCGACGCCGCAGGCAGCGACGATCGGCGCCAGGGGCAGGGTGATCTTGTCGCCCACTCCCCCGGTCGAGTGCTTGTCGCTCGTGGGGCGGGACAGCCCCGAGAAGTCGAGCCGCTCACCCGAGCGGATCATCGCGTCCGCCCACCGGGCGATCTCGCGCGGGTTCATCCCGTTGAGGTAGATCGCCATCGCCAGGGCGGACATCTGCTCCTCGGCGACGGCGCCCCTCGTGTAGGCGTCGATGACCCAGTCGATCTGGGCGTCGGACAGCTCGGCCCGGTCGCGCTTGGCGGAAATGACGTCTACGGCATCGAAGGCTTCACTCACGGGACCATCATGTCCCAGCGCCGTCGGTGCCGGAGCACGACCGGGTGCGGAGGCGTTCAGCCCTCGGCGTGACGGAGGTCCTCGGCCCCGAACGCCTGCGGCAGGACCGCCGACATCGGCAGCACTCCCTCAGGGGTCATGAGCAGGCACTGGGGCCCGCCGTTCTCCCAGAGGAGCTGTCGGCAGCGGCCGCACGGCATGAGGGCCTGGCCGTCACCACCGACGCAGAACACTGCCGTGAGGCGCCCGCCGCCGGAGGCGTGCAGGTCGGACACCATGCCGCACTCCGCGCAGAGGGCCACGCCGTAGGCGGCGTTCTCGACGTTGCAGCCGGCCACGACCCGCCCGTCGTCGACGAGGCCGGCGACACCGACGCGGAACCGGGAGTAGGGCGCGTACGCCCGCTCCATGAGCTCGACCGCGCGCAGGCGCAGCGACTCCCAGTCGACCGCGTCGACCGCGTCGGCGGCGTCGGAGGCGCCGGGCCGCGGACTCGTCGTCTCGGCCACTAGTGCCCCTCGCCCTTGCGGTAGATCTGCCCGTCGGCCGCCGGCATGCGCAGGCGCTGCGAGGCGAACGCGAGCACGAGCAGGGTCGTCACGTAGGGCAGCGTGCTGGACAGCTCGGGCGGCACGATGTCGGTCAGGGCGTACCAGACACCGACGATGACGCCCACGACGAGGGCGATGACGCCCTGCACCACGCGGCCCTTGCGGACGATCTGCCAGATCCCGATGCCGATGAGCAGCACGGCGAGCAGCAGGAGGAAGGCGTGGACGGTCGTGCCTCCACCGCGCAGCTGGGCCGCGTCGGTGTAGCCGAACAGCACCGAGCCGGCCATCAGACCGCCGGGTCGCCAGTTGCCGAAGATCATGGCTGCGAGGCCGATGTAGCCACGACCACCCGTCTGCCCGTCCCGGAAGACGTTGGCCGCCACGAGCGCGAGGAAGCCACCTCCGAGACCGGCCAGGCCGCCCGAGACGAGGACAGCCAGGAACTTGTAGCGCAGCACGTTGACACCGAGCGACTCGGCCGCCACCGGGGACTCGCCGACGGAGCGCAGCCGCAGGCCGAAGGTCGAGCGCCAGAGGATGTAGGCCGTCGCGATGAAGAGCAGGACGGCGAGGATCGTCACGACCGACACGTTCGTGCAGAAGGCACGGAGCACGCCGGCAAGGTCGGAGATGAAGAAGATGTGCTTCTGCTCCAGCTCGCCGAGGGCGTCGGACAGACCCGGGATGCTGATCGTCGGCAGCTCCTCGAGCGGCGGCGACTGCGTCGGGCCGCCACCCGGGAGGGTGCTGAAGAAGCGCACCGAGAGGTACTTCGCGAAGCCGAGCGCCACGATGTTGAGCGCCACACCCGAGACGATGTGGTCGACACCGAAGGTCACCGTCGCGATGGCGTGGATGAGTCCCCCGACCGCGCCGCCGATGACCGCCCCGACGAGACCCCACCACGGGCCGAGGTGGTAGCCGAGGAAGCCGGCTCCCCACGTGCCGAGGATCATCATGCCCTCGAGGCCGATGTTGACGACGCCCGCGCGCTCGGACCAGAGACCACCGAGACCGGCGAGGGCGATGGGCACGGCGAGTCCGAAGGCCGCGATGAGCAGACCGGACGAGTCGACGTCGTTGGCGCCGGTGACGACACGGAGGACCGAGAGCACGAGCACGGCACCGAGGCCGACCCCGACCCACTGGAGCGGGCTCAGGCGGAGCCGGCGCGGGGTGGCGGTGACCTTCTCGACGCCGGCGTCCAGACCAGTGACACTCATGCCGTCGCTCCTTCCGGGGTGGGGGCATCGGATCTCGTCGCGGACAGCTCCCTCGCCACCCGCTGCTGCTCGAGGCGCACGTCGGCGCGACGGATCAGCTCGTAGGCGATGACGACGGCGAAGAGGATGACGCCCTGGATGATGAAGACGACCTCGGAGGCGACCCCGGCACGGATCTGGAGCGCGTTGCTCTGCACGTCGAGGAACGACCACAGCAGGGCCGCGGCCGCGATGCCGAGCGGGTGGTTGCGACCGAGCAGCGCGATGCCGATGCCGGCGAAGCCGAGACCGGCCTGGAACGTCGTGCCGTAGCTGTGGTCCTGGCCGAAGAGCAGTGGCATGCCGATGAGGCCGGCGAGCGCACCCGAGGCGATCATCGTCGTGACGACCATGCGCGGCACCTTGACGCCGCTGGCCACCGCCGCGCTCTCGGAGCGACCCGTCGCCCGCAGGTCGAAGCCGAACCGGGTCTTGTTGATGACGAACCAGTAGAGAACGCCGACGAGGACGGCGAGCAGGATGAGCGTGTAGACCTTGTTGGTCGCGCCGGGGATGAGGCCGAGGCCCGAGAGCTGCGAGGACTCGGGGATGGGCTTCGTCGAGATCGTGTTGCTGCCCTGCTGCTTGACCGCGACCTTGAGCAGCAGCCACTGCACGACGCCGGTCGCGATGGCGTTGAGCATGATCGTGCTGATCACCTCGGAGATGCCGCGGCGGATCTTGAGGTAGGCGGCGATGCTCGCCCAGAGGCCTCCCGCGACCATCGCGACGACGATGGTCAGGAGGACGTTGAGCGGACCGGGGAACCAGGCCTGGCCCGCGAAGGCCGCGCCGGCGAAGACGGCGACGCGGTACTGGCCGTCGACGCCGATGTTGAAGAGGTTCATCCGGAAACCGACGGCGACCGCGACGGCCGAGAGGTAGTAGACCGTGGCGCCGTTGACGATCTGGACGAGCTGGCGCGGCTTGGGCCAGCTGAGGATCGTCTGCCAGACCTCGACGACCGGGTCGCCGAGGAGCAGCAGGATGGCCGACGTCACGAGGAACGCGACGACGAGCGCGAGCACCGGCGCCGCGACGGCGAGGAGGAGCTTGCGGGGGCTGAACGTGCTCATCGGGTCTCCTCCGGGCCGGAAGCCGCTCCGGTCATGGCCGCGCCGAGGTCCTCGGCGGTGACGGTGTCGGGGTCGAAGGTGCCGGTGAGCCGCCCGCGCAGGATCACCTCGATGGTGTCGGAGAGGCCGATCAGCTCCTCGAGGTCGGCCGAGATGAGCAGGACGGCGAGGCCGTCGCGCCGGGCCTGGCGGATGATGTCCCAGATGCTCGACTGGGCGCCGACGTCGACGCCGCGCGTCGGGTGTGCGGCGACGAGCACCTTGGGCTGGTGACTCATCTCGCGGCCGACGATGAGCTTCTGCTGGTTGCCGCCGGAGAGCGACCCCGCCTTGACGTTGATCGAGGGCGTGCGGACGTCGTACTCCTTGACGATCCGCTCGGTGTCGGCCTTGGCCCCCGCGGCGTTGATGATGAAACCGCGGACGTTCGGCTCCTCGGTCTGGTGGCCGAGGATGCGGTTCTCCCAGAGCGGGGCCTCGAGGAGCAGCGCGTGCCGCTGCCGGTCCTCGGGGATGTAGGCGACACCGGCCTCACGGATCTCGCGCGTGCGCCAGTCGGAGATGTCCGTGTCGCCGAGGAAGACGAGGCCCGAGGTGGGCTCGCGCATCCCCATGATGACCTCGACGAGCTCGGCCTGGCCGTTGCCCTCGACGCCCGCGATGCCGAGCACCTCACCCGCGTGGATGGTCAGCGAGATGCCGTCGAGCACGTTGCGGCCGGTTCCGACGCCCGCGAGCACGATGTCCTCGGTGCGCAGGACGACACGGTCGGTGACCGTGGACTCCTCGGTCTGCGGGGTGGGCAGCTCGGCGCCGACCATGAGCTCGGCGAGCTGGCGCGCGTTGACCGACGACGGGTCGACGGTGTCGACGGTCGTGCCGCGCCGGATCACCGTGATGGAGTCGGCGACCGAGAGGACCTCGTCGAGCTTGTGCGAGATGAACAGGACGGTCAGTCCCTCGGACTTGAGCTCCCGGAGGTTGTCGAAGAGCTCGTCGACCTCCTGCGGCACGAGGACCGCTGTGGGCTCGTCGAGGATGATGATCTTGGCGCCGCGGTAGAGGACCTTGAGGATCTCGATGCGCTGGCGGGCGCCGACCCCGAGGTCGGCGACGAGCGCGTCGGGCTCGATGTCGAGGCCGTAGTCATCGGAGATGCGGCGGATCTCGGCGCGGGCGTCCTCACCGATGCCGTGCAGCTTCTCGGCACCGAGGACGACGTTCTCGAGGACCGTGAAGTTGTCGGCGAGCTGGAAGTGCTGGAAGACCATGCCGATGCCCTCGGCGATCGCGTCGGACGGCGAGTGCAGGTGCACCTCGCGGCCGTCGATCTGGATCGTCCCCTCGTCCGGGCGCTGGACGCCGTAGAGGATCTTCATCAGCGTCGACTTGCCGGCGCCGTTCTCACCGACGATCGCGTGGACCGTGCCCTTGCGGACCTTGAAGCCGATGTCCTTGTTGGCCACGACTCCCGGGAAGCGCTTGGTGATGCCTTCCAGCTCGACTGCGTAGTCGGCCCCAGCGGGGGCGGCCGGTCGCTCGGGTGCGGATGCAGTGATGGCGACAACTCCTCGTCCGGGCCCGGAGTTCGGGCTCCGGGCAGCAGGTGGTCAGGGCACCGGGCCGGCCGTATCGGGACCGACCCCAGGTCCGGTCGGACCGACCGGCGGTGCTGGGGACGGACACGGCCCGCGACGACGCTACCGCGCCGCACGGGCCGTGTCTCCCCATCAGGGTGTGCTGCAGATGATGGTGCTGAAGGTGGTGCTGGGTGTGGCTGACTACGGCTTGGTCGGAACCGTGATCTCGCCGGAGATGATCTTCGCCTTGAACCCGTCGAGCTGGCTCTTGATGTCGTCGACCTTGCCACCGGTCGTCGCGTAGTCGACACCGTTGGCCTTGAGGTCGTAGACCTTGTTGCCCGTGATGTCGGTGCCCGCGGAGGCCGACTTGAGGAAGTCGTAGACCGCGACGTCGACCTTCTTGATCATCGAGGTGAGGATGACGTCACGCACGTCGGGCGTGGCCGTCAGGGCCTGGTCGGAGTCGACACCGATGGCGAGCTTGCCGGCAGCCTTGGCGGCCGTGAAGACACCGCTGCCCGAGCCACCCGCGGCGTGGTAGACCACGTCGGCGCCGCCCTGGTAGAGGCCCTCGGCGGCCGTCTTGCCCTTGGCCGGGTCGTTGAAGCCCGAGAAGTCCGGCGGCTGCGAGAGGTACTGGCTCTTGACGACGATCGAGGGCTTGGCCGCCTTGGCGCCGGCGACGTAGCCAGCCTCGAACTTCTTGATGAGGTCGACACCGACACCACCGACGAAGCCGACCGTGTTGGTCTTCGACTTCAGGGCGGCGGCCGCGCCGACGAGGAAGGAGCCCTGCTCCTCGGCGAAGGTCAGCTGGGCGACGTTGGCGCCGGCGGAGTCGGCGGACGCGTCGTCGATGATCGCGAACTTGACGTCGGGGTTGGCCTTGGCGACCGTGCCGATGGCCTTGGCGTACGCGAAGCCGACACCGATGACGTGGGTCGCACCCGCGTCGATGAACTGCTGAAGGCGCTCCTCGGTGGCAGCCTCGCTCTCACCGTTGACCTGCGTGGCCTCCTTGAACTCGACACCGAGGTCGGCCTTCGCCTTGTCGAGGCCCACGGCCGCCGACGCGTTGAAGGACTGGTCACCACGACCGCCGACGCCGTAGGCGATACCGACGACGATCTTCTTGCCGGCGGCCTGCGTGCCGGTGCTGCCGGCCGAGGTGTTGCTGCCCGCGGGCGTGTTGTCGCTGCTGCTGCCGCAGGCCGCGAGGCCCAGCGCGGCGGCGGCGACGACGGCCGCGACCTTGGTTGCGTGACGCAAGAGGTGCTCCTTAGATTCCGCGGGGCCGACGACGACATCGGCCCAGATAGCACGGAACTGTAGACCCCGGCACGACAAGATCTGAACGGCTCGGGGGAAGTCGCAGGAAGTGTTACCGATCCGCGACCGCGCTCAGAGGAGAGACGCCTCCGAGGGCCGGTGTGCCGGCCAGACGGGCCGCCGCCGCGAAGACGACACCGGCCAGCGTCCGGGCCCCGACGACGATCGCGCCCTCGTCCACGACGAGGTCGCCCCGGTGCAGGTCGTACGTCGGGCCGCCGGGTGAGCGGGTGCCGAGCCGGGCCATGGCGCCGGGCACGTGCGTGAGGTACCACGCGAAGTCCTCGCCGCCGAGCGACTGCGGCGTCGGCGCCACGAACGACCCGGTGCCGGTCACGGAAGCCGTGAAGGCGTCGATGCAGCCGGCGTCGTTGACGACCGGGGGCACGCCCTTGGTGATGAGCACGTCCGCCTCGACGGCATACGGCTTGACGACCTCGTGGACGACGGCTTCGAGGAGGCGCTCGACGCCCTCCCAGATGCCGGCGTCGAGCATGCGCAGCGTGCCGCCGACCTTGCCCGACGACGGGATGACGTTGTGCGCCCCGCCGGAGTGGATCGAGCCCCACACGAGAGCCGCGCCCGCGCGCGGGTCGAGTCGGCGTGACAGGATGGCCGGCACGTCGGTGACGACCTTGGCGAGGGCGTACGTGAGGTCCTGGGTCAGGTGCGGGCGCGAGGTGTGGCCGCCCCGACCGGAGAGCGTGACCTCGATCTGGTCGGCGGCCGCCGTGATGGCGCCGACGCGCAGCCCGACCTGGCCCGCGTCGAGGTTGGGGTCGCAGTGGAGCGCGAAGATCTGGTCCACCCCGACGAGGCCGTCCTGGGACACGACGTCCTCGGCGCCGCCGGGCATGAGCTCCTCGGCGGGCTGGAAGATCAGCCGCGCGCCGACGCCGGCCGCGACGAGCCGCTCCTCGACCTGCCTGAGGGCGAGCGCCGCGCCGATGAGCGCGGTCGTGTGGACGTCGTGACCGCACGAGTGGCTGACGCCGTCGGTCCGGGAGGCGAACTCCAGGCCGGTCTGCTCGCGGATCGGCAGGGCGTCGATGTCGGCCCGCAGCGCGATCCGGTGTGAGGGGTTCGCGGCGCCGAGGTCGGCGACGAGGCCGGTGCCGCGCAGCCGCCGGACGCCGATGCCGGCCCGCTCGAGGCGCTCGGCGACGAGGGCCGTCGTGCGCACCTCGCCACGTCCGAGCTCCGGGTGGGCGTGCAGGTCGCGGCGGATCTCGACCAGCTCCGCGGCATGCTGCTCGACGGTTCGGGCGATGGCCTCGAAGGGCAGCGAAGCGGGGCGGTGGGTCACGATCACGGGAGTCTAGCGAGAGGATGGGGTCGACCCCCGCAGGCCGGGGTCGCCGGGACCGGTGGAAGCACGGAGGGAGAGGTCACGCGTGGAGTCGGAGGCACCCACGGGGACGTCCCTCGGGACCGACGCCGTCCGGCACGTCATCGGGCTGGTCGACCGGGCCATGCCCTTCACCACCGTGACGAGCCGTGTCTCCCCCGCAACCGTCTGGACCGCGGACGTCGTGGCGCACGTGCGGGCCGGCGCGGACCCGCTCGCGCCGTGGCGCTCGGCGCTCCACGCGCAGATGGAGCAGCGCAACGCGACGACGGTGCGCCCGCACGTGCCCGCTGCCTTCGTCCTCCAGTGGTGGTGCGAGGTGGCCGCCTCCCCGATGGCGTATGCCGCCGTGCTCGGTCCCTGGCTCCTCGTGCCGTCGGGCGCAGGGCTCGGTTTCGAGCTCGCGCCGGGCCTCGACCCGTTCCGCATCGTCGTCGTCCCCGAGCGGACCACCGTGGAGGCTGACGACGACCCCGCGCGGCGTCTGGAACGGGCCCGGACGGCATACCTCGCGCTCGTCTCGGAGGTCGTGACGGCCTACGCCCCCGACGTGCGCATGGGCTCACGGCAGCGCTGGGGCGTCGTCGGCGACATGTGGGAGACGGCCGTGCGGCTCGCCCGGGGCGCGGCCGGGGAGAGCGTGGGGCCCGAGCCGACCCGGGTCTCGTGCTGCTTCATCTACGCCATCCCCGGGATGCGCGAGTGCGCCGCGTGCCCCCGCAGCGGACGGGGCCACCCGGGTCCCCGGACGGCGCCGAACTAGGCTCTGCGCCATGCCGCAGCACCTTCCGGGTTCCGACCTGCTCGTCGTCCACGAGGAGGTGCGCGAGGCCCTCGATGCCGGCACCGGCGTCGTCGCCCTCGAGAGCACCATCCTCGCCCACGGCCTCCCCCACCCCGACAACATCGAGATCGGTGGGCAGATCGAGGGCGCCGTGCGCGCGGGCGGATCCGTGCCGGCGACGATCGCCCTGCTCGACGGCGTCGTGCACATCGGGCTCGGGGCTGCCGAGGTCGAGCGGGTGTGCACCGACCCGGACATCGCCAAGCTCTCGGTCCGTGACGTGGGCGTCGCTGCGGCACTTGGGTTCTCGGGCGCGACGACGGTCGCCTCGACGTCCGCGCTCGCGCACCTCGCGGGCATCCGCGTGTTCGCCACCGGCGGCCTCGGGGGCGTGCACCGCGGGGCCTCCGAGACCTTCGACGTCTCCGCCGACCTCGGGGTCATCGCGTCCACCCCGGTGCTCGTCGTGTGCGCCGGGGTCAAGTCCATCCTCGACGTGGCCGGCACGCTCGAGACGCTCGAGACGCTGTCGGTGCCGGTGCTGGGCTACCGGACGGACGCGTTCCCCGGCTTCTACCTGTCGGACTCCGGGCAGCCGGTGCCGTGGCGGGTCGAGTCGGCGGCCGAGGCTGCACGGGTCGTCGTCGCCCGGGATCGCCTCGGGACCGACGCCGCCGGTGTCGTGCTCGCCAACCCGCTGCCCGCCGACCGCCAGGTCGAGCGGGGGCTGCACGACCGTCTCGTCGAGGAGGGGCTCGCGCTCCTCGAGCGCGAGGGCGTGCACGGCAAGGACGTCACGCCGCGGCTGCTTGAGTACTTCCACGACCACTCCGGCGGCGAGTCGCTTCGCGCCAACGTCGAGCTCGTCCTGTCGAACGCGCGCCTCGCGGGAGAGGTGGCGGCCGAGGTCGCGTCCCAGCTCGCGACCCGGTCGGCATGACGACGCGGCCGGTCGTCGTCGTCGGTGACGTCGGGCTCGACGTCATCACCCGTCCGTCCGGCGACATCCGCTGGCACTCCGACACCCCCTCAGCCGTGGCCCTCGTGCCCGGGGGCGCGGGCGCGAACTCCGCCTCGTGGCTCGCCGGTCTCGGCGCCGACGTGACCCTCGTGGCCCGCATCGGCGACGACGCAGCAGGCACGACGTGCCGTCGCGAGCTCGAGTCGGCGGGCGTCACCTGCGCCTTCGCCGTCGACGCCACCCTGCCGACGTGCATGGTCGTCATCCTGCTCGACGCCCATGGCGACCGGACGATGTTTCCCGACCGAGGCGCCAACAAGGCCTTCGCGGTCCCGGACGTCGACCTCGCCTCGCTGGGGCTCGCGGCCGAACCCCGGCCGCACCTGCACCTGTCGGGCTACGTGCTCTTCGACGCCGGATCGCGCGCGGCCGGTCTCGAGTCGCTGCGCCAGGCGCGGTCGCTCGGGTGGACGACGTCGGTCGACCCGCAGTCGCCGGCCCTCATCGAGCGGGAAGGCGTCGACACCTTCCTCGGTTGGGTCACCGGCGTGGACCTGCTGCTGCCCAACGAGAACGAGGTCGCCGCGCTCGGCGGACTGGCCGCGATCCTGGCGCACACGAGCGAGGTCGTCGCGACGTACGGCGCGGCCGGGGCCCGGTGGGTCGGTGCCGACGGCGTGGACGAGTCGGCCGAGGCGCCGGTCGTCGAGAACGTCGACGCAACCGGGTGCGGTGACGCCTTCAACGCCGGCCTCCTGTCGGCCTGGCTCGCCGGTCAGAACCGGTCGACCGCGTTGCGTGCGGGGGTCGCGGCCGGCAGCGCCGCGGCAGCCCGCGTGGGCGCCCGGCCCGGCTGAACGGCATACGCCCTCGGTGCGTTGCCGGGTCAACCAACAGGCAGCAGGCGGCACACGGGCTGCACCGACCCGCCGGTCGCCCGACGTCCTGTCGGTCGACCCTGTGGACGGACGGCCCACGCGCGTCAGCAGGCCCGACACGCTGAGGTATGCCGCAGCTGCGTCCCGAGACAGCCCTCGCTCGACTGGGAGGCATCGCCCGCCGCGACCGACTCCGCGCGCTGACCCACTGGCGACGGATCGACGCGGCGCTCGCCGAAGGGGGCGTCGTGCGGGTGGCGCACGGGTGGTACAGCCTGCCGCTCGCGCAGGGCGGTCGCCGGGAGGCCCTGCGACTCACCGGGACGGCCTCACACACCACCGCGGCCAACCACTGGGGCTGGAAGGTCAAGACCGTCCCGGAACGGCCTCATGTCACGGTCCGGCGCAAGCGTCACCTGACCCGGGATGCCCAAGCCGCAGCAGCGGTGCACTGGCGCGACCTCGACCACGAGGACGTCATCGAGGGCTGGGTCACGTCGCCGGTGCGCACCGTCATCGACTGCTGCCTCGACCTGCCCTTCGACGAGGCGCTCGCGGTCGCCGACTCGGCTCTGCGCTCCGGTCTCGGACGAGGCGCCGTTGCCGAGCGCGCGGGATGGTTGGGTCCGCGGCAGCGCCGTCGGGTGGCTCGGGTCATGGAGGCAGCGGACCGGCGTGCGGCCAACCCCTTCGAGAGCGTGCTGCGCGCCATCGCCCTGGACGTGGCCGGCCTCGTCGTCGCGCCGCAGACACGCATCCGCTACGACGGCTTCTACGCCCGGGTCGACCTGGCGGACGAGGACCTGCGGATCGTCCTGGAGGCGGACAGCCACGAGTTCCACTCCGAGCGGAAGGCGTTCGACCGGGACTGCCGCCGCTACAACGGCCTCGTCACCCGCGACTGGCTCGTGCTCCGGTTCACGTGGGAGCAGGTGATGTTCGAGCCCGACGTCGTGCGGCGTGCCATCGAGGACGTCGTCGCGCTGCGTCGCTCTCAGGGACTGCGTCGCCTCCGCACGGGTCAGGTAACCGGTCCGAACCGCCGAAAAGCCCGCTGAGGCCGGGGTTTTCGGGTTGCGGCCGGTTGGTTGACCCCGGCCCGGGGTCGACGGCGTGCGGTGCCGTGAACCTTCGGTGTCAGAAGGTCTCGCGGGGCTGGTAGGTGCCCCAGACGGCGCGGAGGGCGTGCGCGACCTCGCCGCCCGTGGCGCGCGCCGCGAGCGCCTCCTTCATCGGGTAGAGGACGTTGTCGGTGCCCCGGGCGGCGTCCTGCAGCTTCGCGAGCGCCGCTGCCACGGCGTCGTTGTCGCGATCGGCGCGCAGGGCCTCGAGGCGGGCGCGCTGGTCGGCCTCGATCGTCGGGTCCACACGGAGCGGCTCGTAGCGGTCCTCCTGGTCGAGGACGAAGCGGTTCACGCCGACCACGGTGCGCTCTCCGTTGTCGATCTCGAGCTGGACGCGGTACGCCGATCGCTCGATCTCGCCCTTCTGGAAGCCCTGCTCGATGGCCGCGACCGCCCCGCCCTTGTCCTCGACCGCCTGGATGAGCGCGAGCGCCGCGGCTTCGATCTCGTCGGTCATCGACTCGACGACGTACGAACCGGCAAACGGGTCAACGGTCTTCGTCACGTCGGTCTCGTAGGCGATGACCTGCTGGGTGCGCAGCGCGAGCCGCGCGGCCTTCTCCGTCGGCAGCGCGATGGCCTCGTCGAAGGAGTTGGTGTGGAGCGACTGCGTGCCACCGAGCACCGCGCCGAGACCCTGGAGCGCGACGCGGACGAGGTTGACCTCGGGCTGCTGCGCGGTCAGCTGCACGCCGGCGGTCTGGGTGTGGAAGCGCAGCATCATCGACTTCGGGTTCTGGGCACCGAACTCCTCCTTCATGATCCGCGCCCAGATGCGGCGGGCGGCGCGGAACTTCGCGACCTCCTCGATGAGGGTCGTGCGCGCGACGAAGAAGAAGGAGAGGCGCGGGGCGAAGTCGTCGACGTGCAGCCCGGCGGCCTGCGCGGCGCGGACGTACTCGATGGCGTTGGCGATCGTGAAGGCGATCTCCTGCACGGGCGTCGCCCCGGCCTCGGCCATGTGGTAGCCGGAGATGGAGATGGTGTTCCAGCGCGGCATCTCCTTGTGGCAGTAGGCGAAGATGTCGGCGATGAGGCGCAGGGACTCGCGCGGCGGGTAGATGTAGGTGCCGCGCGCGATGTACTCCTTGAGCACGTCGTTCTGGATCGTGCCGGTCAGCTGGTCACCGGCGACGCCCTGCTCCTCGGCGACGAGCTGGTAGAGCAGGAGCAGCGTCGAACCGGGCGCGTTGATCGTCATCGACGTCGAGATCTTGTCGAGCGGCAGGCCGTCGAAGAGCGTGCGCATGTCGTCGAGGCTGTCGACGGCGACGCCGACCTTGCCGACCTCGCCGTGCGCGATGGCCTCGTCGGAGTCGTAGCCCATCTGCGTCGGCAGGTCGAAGGCGACGGAGAGCCCGCCGGTCCCGGCCTTGACGAGCTGGTGGTAGCGCTGGTTGCTCTCCTTCGCGGTGCCGAAGCCGGCGTACTGCCGCATCGTCCACGGACGTCCGGTGTACATCGACGGGTAGACGCCCCGGGTGAAGGGGTAGCGGCCGGGCGCGCCGAGCTTGGCGTCGGCGTCGAAGCCGGCGAGGGCCGACGCGTCGTAGACGGGCTCGATGGGCAGGTCGGACTCGGAGCGCGCACCAGTGCTGTCAGCCATGCTGCCGAGCGTATCGGCGCGGCGGTCCGCCGCTGCCGCCCGCCGGCCGAACGTTGCCGATCTCACGTCACCGCTGGCGTATGCCGTCGGGCCCGGTCCCGACGGCACGTGGCCTCGCGACGGGTGGGGACCCGCGGATCGTGGCCTCGCGACGAGCGAGGGTCAGGAGGTGGCGGGCCAGGTACGGGTGATCTCGGCCTTGCGGGCGGCCCACTCCCCCTCGAGCTCACCGAGCCGCTCGCCGAGGAACTCGAGGAAGGCCACGGAGAGCTGCAGTCGCCGACCGGCGTCGGTGTCGAGGCCACCGACGGCGGGCACCCCTGCACGCAGGCTCGTCTCGATCTGGGCCAGCATCCGGTCGCGCGAGAGCATCGCGCCGTGCCAGGCGTCGGCCTGCACGACATAGACGTCGCGGCGGGACCCGCGCTCGCGCTCCTTGCCGATGAGGTAGGTCTGGGTCAGGTAGCGCACGGCACCGGACACCGCGGCCGGGCTCACGTCGAGAGACTCCGTCAGCTCCGCGGCGGTCATCCGGCCGTCGTCGTCGGCGAGCAGCTGGGCGAAGACGCGGGAGGCCAGGCGCGGCATGCCGGCGTCGGTCAGGGTGTCGCCGAGACGCTCGACGTAGGCCGAGACCGCCCGCTCGTCGCGGTTCGACCGCTGTCGCACTGACGTCACCGTTCCTCCTCCGTCGCGTGGACCGACCCTAACTCAACTCTCATAGCATTCAGTAAACCGTGAACATTGTGTACCGTCGATGCATGACCTCCGCCATCCAGGTCCACGACCTGCGCAAGACCTTCGGGCACACCGTCGCCCTCGACGGGCTCGACCTCGACGTGGCCACCGGTGAGATCCACGGCTTCCTGGGTCCCAACGGCGCCGGCAAGTCCACGACGATCCGCATCCTGCTCGGCCTGATCCGCGCCGACGGCGGCAGCGCGACGCTGCTCGGCGGCGACCCGTGGCACGACGTCGAGACGCTGCACCGCCGCCTCGCCTACGTCCCCGGCGACGTCGCCCTCTGGCCCAACCTCACCGGGGGTGAGGTCATCGACATCCTCGCCCGGCTGCGAGGGGGCGTGGACGAGAAGCGGCGCGCGTCGATGCTCGAACGGTTCGACCTCGACCCCACGAAGAAGGGTCGCTCCTACTCGAAGGGCAACCGGCAGAAGGTGGCCCTCGTCGCGGCCCTCAGCTCCGACGTCGAGCTGCTGCTGCTCGACGAGCCGACGTCGGGTCTCGACCCGCTCATGGAGGCGG
The DNA here is from genome assembly GCF_000383675.1 of Terracoccus sp. 273MFTsu3.1. GTDB lineage: Bacteria > Actinomycetota > Actinomycetes > Actinomycetales > Dermatophilaceae > Terrabacter. Next base: position 15,620 of record NZ_KB911825.1, read on the forward strand.
TGTTCCGCGACGTCGTGCGCGAGTTCCGGGACGGCGGCGGCACGGTGCTCCTGTCGAGCCACATCCTGTCCGAGGTGGAGCAGGTGTGTGACCGCGTCAGCATCATCCGCGCCGGCGTCAACGTCGAGTCGGGCACCCTGACCGACCTGCGCCACCTGTCCCGCACCACCGTCCGGGCCACCCTCGCACGCCCGGTCGACCCGGCACAGCTCTCCGGGCTCCCGGGCGTCGGCGACGTCCTCGTGGCCGGCGACCGGGTGTCGTGCACCGTCGGGAGCGACGACCTGGGGCGCCTGCTCGAGGTGCTCGGCACGCACGGCATCACGGCCCTGACGAGCGCCCCGCCGACGCTCGAGGAGCTCTTCATGGACCAGTACCGCACGACCTCGACGGCGACGTCGTGACCGCCCTCGCCGTCCCCGCTCGTCAGTCCGGCGCAGGCCTGACGGGGACCACCTCGCTGCTGAGGCTCGCCGCCCGGCGCGACCGGGTGCTCGTGCCGGTGAGCGCCTTCGGCCTCGCCGCCTTCGTCGCCCTGTCGGCCCAGGCGACGTTCGCGCTCTTCCCCGATCTGAAGTCGGCGCAGCAGGGAATGGCCTCGACGCTCGCCAACCCGGCACTCGTCGCGATGTACGGCCCGATCTCGAGCCTCAGCATCGACTCGATCGCGACGCTCAAGTCGGTGCTGCTCGGCGGTGTCTTCCTCGCGCTGCTCGCCTACGTCGTCGTCCGGCGCCACACGCGGACGGAGGAGGAGGCCGGGCGCCTCGAGCTGCTCGGAGCCGGCGTCGTGGGGCGCCGGGCGGCGCTGACGGCCGCCGTGCTGCTCGGCACGGGTGCCGTCCTGCTCACCGTCGTCCTCACGGTGGTCTGGTCGACCGCCGTCGGACTCGACCCCGCCGGCTCGGTCGCCCTCGGCGTCTCGTGGCTCGTCATGGGGCTGTCATGGGTCGGCGTCACCGCGGTCGCCGCGCAGCTGACCTCGAGCACCCGCGGCACTGCGGCGTGGTCGCTCGGCGCACTGGCCGTCGCCTTCCTCGTCCGGGCCGTCGGCGACACCGCGGGAGCCGACAGCCCGGCCCGCTTCCTGTCCTGGCTGTCGCCGCTCGGCTGGGGCGTCAAGGTCTCGCCCTACGGGGAGAACCGCTACTGGATCGTCGTGCTCGGGCTCGCGCTCTACGCCGCCCTCGTAGCCGCGGCGTTCGTGCTGCTCGAGCGGCGCGACCTCGGGTCCGGGGTGCTCCCGAGCCGAGCCGGCCACGACCGCAGCCCCGTCCGCACCGCCGGAGCCCTGACCCGACGCCTGGCCCGCGGCACGCTCGTCGGCTGGGTCGTCGCCTACGCCGTGCTCGGCATCGTCCTCGGGTCGATCGCCGGCAGCGTCGAGACGTTCGTCGACTCGCCCGAGGTCGCCGACATGCTGCGGGCGATGGGCGGCGACGCCGGCTCCATCACCGACATCTACTTCGCCACCGAGCTGCACTTCGCGGCCGTCGGCGCGGCGGCCCTGGCCATCGCCCTCGTCACGCGGATGCACACCGAGGAGACGACGACGCGCCTCGAGTCCCTCCTCGCGACGCCGGTGCGGCGTACCGGGTGGGCGCTCGGACACATCGTGATCGCCGTCGTGGCCTCGGCCGTCGTCATGCTCGTCAGCGTCGTCGTGGCCGGACTCGTCCACGGAGCCGACGTGGGCGATGTCGGCGGGACCGTGGCGCGCCTCGTCGGAGCCGCCCTCTCGACCCTTCCCGCCGTGTGGGTGGTCCTGGCTGTCGCGATGCTGCTCTACGGAGCGGTCCCCCGTTTCACCGGCCTGGCCTGGGCCGCACTCATCGTCTTCCTGCTGCTGGGTGAGTTCGGAGACCTGCTCGACCTGCCGGGCTGGCTCATCGACCTCTCACCGTTCACGCACCTGCCGGCGCTGCCGGGCGGCACGTTCGCGGCCGCCCCCCTCGTCGGGCTCACCCTCGTCGCAGCCGCCCTCGGCGCCGCAGGGGTCGCGGCCCTGCGGCGTCGCGACATCGGCTGACCCGCCCACCGGTAGTCGACCCGGGCGCCGGTGGCTCCGGACGGGTTCGGGCATCGACGGACGGGTCGGTACGGTGTCCCCCATGACAGGCATCCCCGGCTTCTGGGCCGTGATCCCCGCCGGCGGCTCGGGCACCCGGCTGTGGCCCATCTCGCGCCGCAGCTCGCCGAAGTTCCTGCACGACCTGACCGGGTCCGGGCAGTCGCTCCTGCGGGCCACGTGGGACCGCCTCGAGCCGCTCGTCGACGACCGGATCCTCGTCGTCACCGGGGTCGCCCACGAGGAGGCTGTGCGTCGCCAGCTCCCGATGCTCGGCTACGACGCCGTCATCGGCGAGCCGTCGCCCCGGGACTCGATGCCCGCCATCGGCCTCGCCGCCGCCGTCCTCGAGCGACGCGACCCCGAGGCAGTGCTCGGCTCGTTCGCCGCCGACCACGTCATCACCGAGCCCGACAACTTCCAGCGGGCCGTCGCCGAGGCGGTCGTCCTCGCCCGGCGCGGCGAGCTCGTCACCATCGGCATCGAGCCGACCGAGCCGGCCACCGGCTTCGGCTACATCCGGCTCGGCGCGCCGCTCGACGTCGTCGGCGCCCCGAGCGCACACCGCGTCGACGAATTCGTCGAGAAGCCGAACCTCGAGACCGCGACCCGCTACCTCGAGAGCGGCGAGTACCGCTGGAACGCAGGCATGTTCGTCGTCGGCGCGACCACCCTGCTCGAGCTGCTCGCGGAGAACCACGCCGAGATGGTCGACCACCTGCGCACCATCGCCGCGGACCCCCGCCGCATGCGGGACCTGTGGCCGTCGCTCCAGAAGATCGCCATCGACCACGCCGTCGCCGAGCCTGCCGCCGCCGCGGGCCGCGTCGCCGTCGTGCCCGCGGCCCTCGGCTGGGACGACGTGGGCGACTTCAACTCGCTCACTAAGCTCGTCGCCGAGTCGAGCGACATGCCGGGCATCACCGCCATCGGCCCGGCCGACGACATCATCAGCATCGACTCGACCGCCACGGTGGCGGCAGGGGGACGGATCGTCGCGCTCATCGGCGTCGACGACATCGTCGTCATCGACACGCAGGACGCCCTGCTCATCACCCGACCGGACCGCGCCCAGGAGGTCAAGAAGGTCGTCGAGACCCTGGCCGCCCGGGGCCGCACCGAGCTGCTCTGAGATCGGCCGAGCCGTGACGAGCGCCCCGCAGACGTCCGTCACGGCGCCGGCCGCGTCCGGGAGGGAGGGCTCCCCCACCTCCGCGGCCTCGGCGGCCTCGGTGCGCGTCGTCACCGTCGTGGCGATCGTGCTCGCGTGGGTCGTCACGCTGCCGCGACTGGTGCCAAGCACGTTCGGCGACCACGGCACCTACGTCTCGGTGGCCGAGCGACTCCTCGCCGGCGACCGTCTCTACGTCGACGTCTGGGACAACAAGGACCCCCTCTTCTACTACGCCCTCGCCCTCGGTCGCCTCGTGTCACCGCTCGCCGACGTGGCGCTCGAGGTGCTCTGGGTCCTGGGCGCGGGCCTCTCGGTGCTCGTGCTCGCCCGCTCGGCGGGCGCGAACCGTGGCCTCGCTCTCGTCGCAGGTCTCGGCGCGACACCGCTGCTGCTGACCGGGCCCCCCTACGAGAGCGGGATGACGCACCTCCCCGGCCTCGCACTCCTCCTCGCGTCCGTCGCGTGCGCCGTACGGTCCCGCTGGGTCGCAGCCGGGGTGCTCGTCGGCCTCCTGCTGCTCACGAAGCTCATCCTCGCCCCGGTCGTCGCCGGGGCCCTGCTCGTCGTCGCCCTCCACCGGAGGCCGACGGGTGGGCTAGCCGGGCTGGCCCGGGCTGCGGCCGGGGCCAGCGCGCTGCTCGCCGTGGGCCTCGGCGCGATGTGGCTTCGCGGCGAGCTGCCCGGATGGGTCGAGAACTTCAGGCTCAACGCGGACTACGCCGAGGGCGAGCTCGCTGCGTCGCAGTACGGCCCCGTCATCGGCCACCTCCTGCGCGCCTTTCCCGAGGACGGGCGAGGAGCCGGCACGGTCACCATCGCGACGCTCGTCGTCGTGCTGCTCGCGATCCCGCGCTCGTGGCGACGCCCGCGACCGGATGACGGCCCCGTGATCGGAGCGGCCACGACCACGCCCCGGGACCCGGCCACACCGGCACCGAACATCTCCGCCGCGGTCCTCTGGGACCTCGTCGTGGTGTCGCTGACCCTCGGCCTCGTCGTCATCGCGGCCACCGCCACGTGGCCACATCACGCCCAGACCCTCTCTGCCCCAGGGGGTTTCGCGGTCGCCCTCGTGGCGACCCGTCTCTCCGGCATGGCCGTGGGCTGGCGGGCGCCCCTCGTCGTCCTGCTCACGGGCTACCTCACGGCCGGGGCTCTCCACCCGTACTTCAGCCTCACCACCGCCCGCACCGTCCCCGCGAACGTCCAGCTGCTCCAACGGGAGTCCCCGGACAGCGTCGTCCTCGACTCCCTGGCCGGGGTGAGGACGTACGCCCGCGCCGGGGCCAACGACGCCACCGCCCACGCCGTGGGCCTGCGCGGGCTCGAGCTCGTGTGTCCCCGCTTCCACCAGTACTCCCTCGAGCCGGCCGCGATCCTCGACCTGACCGCTGCCTGCCTCCCCCGGGCCGACGCGGTCATCGTCGACGACACCGTGCGGCCCGAGGCGGGCGAGCCCGACTGGAACGCCTACGTGGCGCGCGTCCGGGCCCTCGTGGCCACCGGCTACGACTGCGTGCGGACCACAGGCTCCCAGGTCTGCGTTCGCCGCAGCCCCTGAGCAGCGCCGTTCCCGGGTTCCGCGCCGCACCGGCCGCCACGGGTCGACAGTGGTGGCATGAGCTCGATGCTGCCCGAGGAGGGCGAACACCTCACCACCGGCTGGGAGGACGACCTCCCGCCGACCGACTCGCTCGTGCGCCAGGCGGTCCTCGCGCACGTCTCGTGGGCGCGCGCGCTCACCGCAGCCGCGCGCGGGACCTTCTCCGAGGGTCCGAGCTGGTGCGCCGGTCGGGGCGGTGGCTCCTCGGCCCTGCTCAACTGGGCGATCGTCACGAGCCCGCCGCGCGACTGGGCACTGACCGTGGAAGCCATCTCGGCGGCATACGCGGCTGGGGTCTCGGCGATCGTCATCAGCCCGTTCCCGACGCCCGACCTCACCAGCCACGGTCTGGCTCTCGTCGGCCACCCGCCGCTCATGTCCCGGCCCACCACGACCGACACCTCGGCGTCGACCTCGCTCGACGTCCGTGAGGCCACGACCGAGCAGCACCTGCAGGACGCCGAGCGGGTGCTCGTCGAGGGGTACCCGATGCCCGACATGGCCGGGCTGCCGCCCGGTCACCTCTACCGGCCCGACGTCGTCGCCGGGCCCACGAAGGTCTTCGTCGGCTACGACGGCGACACCCCGGTCGCGACCTCCGCGGCCCACTCGGCTGCCGGCGTCACCGTCGTCGAGAACGTCGCGGTGCTCGCCGGCGCCCGCGGCAAGGGCGCCGGCGCTGTGCTCACGTGGGCGGCGACGTCGGCATGGCCCGAGCAGGGTGCCGTGCTCATCGCGAGCGACGACGGCCAGCCCGTCTACGAGCGTCTCGGCTACCAGCGGATCGAGCGCTGGACCTGCTGGCTGCGCCCCTGACCGTCGAGCGAGGACGTATGCCGTCCGGCCCGCTCAGGCCTCCGTCGCGGGCACCCCGGTCGCCTCGCGGACGAGCTCCCAGAGCCGCTCGACCTGCTCCGGCGTCTCGACCCCGACCGGCGCGTAGTGCGTCGCGCGCCGTCGCCGGTCGTGCCAGAACCCTCCGGTGCCGATCGCGTCGGCGGTGGCCGTGAGCCACACCGCGGTGTCGGCCCCGGCGTCGGCGTCACGCAGCAACGGCCCTGTGAGCGCGGCGAAACGAGGGAGCGAGTCGGTGACTCCCGGGGTGTCGGCCCATCCCGGGTGCATCGAGTGGACCCGGATGTCGTCGGACGCGAGGTCGCGCGCCCACAGCTCGGTGAGGACCAGCTGCATGCGCTTGGTCCGGGCGTACGCCGTGACACCGGAGTAGTCGCCCGAGGCGTACTCCCAGTCGTCGACGTCGAGCCGCTGCCCGTAGGCGCCACCGGACGTCACGAGCACGACCCTCCCGCCGGAGAGCGCCTCTCGGAGACCGTAGGTGAGCACGTGCGGGCCGAGCACGTGGGTGGCGAGGGTCAGCTCGTGGCCCTCCGGCGTGACGGTGCGCGCCGGCGGCATGACGCCGGCGTTGTGGACGACGGCGTGCAGCCGGGGCACCTCTGCGACGAAGCGGCGCGCGAACTCCGCAGTGGCGGCGAGGTCGCTGACGTCGGCGACGTGGGCCGTCACCTCGGCGAGGGGCTGCTCGTCGAGCAGCCGCGAGCGGGCGTCGTCGAGACGGGAGGCGTCGCGGCCGGTGATGTGCACGACGGCGCCCAGGTGCGCGAGACCTCGGGCCGTCGCCAGGCCGAGGCCACCGCTGGCGCCGGTCACGAGGACGTGCCGCCCGACGAGCGCCCCGGGCACCGGGTCGTGGGGCCACCAGGCACGGCGCACGGCGGGCCCGATCTTCGTGTAGCCGAGGACCAGGGACTTGTCCATGGCCCAGTCGAGGGCCGCGGCCGCTGCGTGGAGCACCATGGCCCCACCCTAGGTGCGCGCACGAGGTCGTCACCGAGGTGTCACCGCACACACCCCGGGAGGTCGCCCGCGACCGGCGCGCACTCGGGACCGTGGAACCGTGCGCGTCGCCATCGTCACCGAGTCCTTCCTCCCGACCGTCAACGGCGTCACGACGAGCGTCTGTCGCGTCGTCGAGGAGCTGCGCCGCCGCGGCGACGACGTCGTCGTCATCGCGCCGCGGACCCGTGAGGACTGGCCGGACGTCTTCTGCGGGACGCCCGTCCACCGGGTCGCCTCCGTCCCGGTGCGCCAGTTCGACGTCGGTCTGCCGACGCCGGAGATCGAACGGGTGCTCGAGGGCTTCGCGCCCGACGTCGTCCACGTCGCCAGCCCGTTCGTCCTCGGTGCGCGCGGGCTCGCCTCGGCCCGCCGGCTCGACCTGCCGACGGTCGCCGTCTTCCAGACCGACGTGGCCGCGTACGTCCGACAGCACAGCCCCGGGCCGGCCGGGGCGGCAGCCGCCGCGACGACGTGGCGCTGGATCCGCCGCATCCACGGCTGGGCCGACCTCACCCTCGCTCCTTCGTCGGCGGCGCTGACCGACCTCCGGGCCCAGGCCGTGCCACGGACCGCCTTGTGGGGACGCGGCGTCGACGCCAGCCTCTTCAACCCCACGTGGCGACTCGACGCCCTGACCCGGGCCCTGCGCCGGGAGCTCGCCCCGGCCGGCGAGCAGCTCGTCGGCTACGTCGGGCGCCTCGCCCCCGAGAAGGAGGTCGAGCGCCTCGCCGAGCTCGCCGACCTCCCGAGGACCCGTCTCGTCGTCGTGGGCGACGGTCCCTCGCGACGCGCGCTGGGCGCCCTCCTCGCGGAGGCCGTGGCCGCCTCGTCGGGCCGGCCGAACCGGACGCCCGTCCTTCTCGGGCCCCGCCACGGTGACGACCTCGCCCGGGCCTATGCCTGCCTCGACCTCTTCGTCCACACCGGGACCGCCGAGACGTTCGGGCAGACGATCCAGGAGGCCTGCGCGACCGGCCTGCCCGTCGTCGCGCCGCGCCGGGGCGGCCCGGTCGACCTCGTCACGGACGGCGACAACGGCTACCTCTTCGACCCGGACCGGACGGGCGACCTACGCGCGCAGGCGAGTCGGGTGCTCGACTCCCCCGGCCACGCCGCCGACCTGGGACGGCGTGGACGGACGCGGGTCCGGGCCCGGTCGTGGTCCGCCCTCGTCGCGAGCCTCGCCGGACACTACGGCCAGGTCGTCCGGGACCGTCGCGCCGGGCGCGCGGCCTGAGCGGACGGCATACGCCCTCGCTGTCGAGGGTTCTTGTCGTGATTGTCACACCGAGCCGTTTACCAGCGGGTAGGAATTCGGGTGCGGAAACCGCGGCGATAGGGTGCGGGACGTGGCCACCAACACTCTCCCAGCGACGGGAACTCCTCGACCTGCGTCGGCACGCCGCACCACCGTGTTCATGAAGCTGCTCATGGCCCTCTCGGGCGCGCTCTTCGTGTTCTACGTGCTGGTGCACATGTACGGCAACCTCAAGATCTTCGGCGGTGTCGAGGCGTTCGACGAGTACGCCTTGCACCTGCGCACGCTGCTGACGCCGATCCTGCCGTTCGGCGGGTTCCTCTGGCTCTTCCGCGCCCTGCTCGTCGTCGCGCTCGTCGCGCACGCGTACTCCGCGTTCTACCTGTGGAGCAGGGCCCGCGGCGCCCGCACGAACCGCTACGTGGCCAAGGCGGCCGCGAAGGCGACCGTCAAGAGCAAGATGATGCGCTGGGGTGGGGTGGCGCTGCTCCTCTTCCTCGTCTGGCACCTGCTCCAGTTCACGATCCTCAAGTTCAACGTCGGTCCCGACGCCGCCGGCGACAGCGCCGGCAAGCTCGTCATCTCGAGCTTCCAGGTCTGGTGGGTCGTCGTCATCTACCTGCTCGCGCTCGTCGCGCTGGGCATGCACCTGTGGCACGGCGTGTGGAGCGCGTCGCAGACCCTCGGCTGGACCAACAACGCGAAGTCGCGCCGGACCGCCAAGGCGACCGCCACCGTCATCGCGCTCGTGACCGCCGTGGGCTTCGCGCTCCCGCCGCTCGCCATCCTGTTCGGAATCGTCAAGGGGAACTGATCCATGACCGACACCCAGACAGCCAGCACCGTCGCGCCCGAAGCCCCCGCGGCTCCCGCCCGCGAGGCGGCGCCCGGCGTCGTGCACGGCCTCTACACCGAGGGCGAGCCGATCGCCGACACGAAGGCCCCCCAGGGACCCATCGAGGCCCGCTGGAACAAGCGCAAGTTCGACGCCGCGCTCGTCAACCCGGCCAACCGTCGCAAGCTCACCGTCATCATCGTCGGCACCGGCCTGGCCGGTGGCGCCGCCGCGGCCACGCTCGGCGAGGCCGGCTACAACGTGAAGTCCTTCTGCTACCAGGACTCCCCGCGCCGCGCGCACTCCATCGCCGCGCAGGGTGGCATCAACGCCGCCAAGAACTACAAGGAGGACGGCGACTCGACGTTCCGTCTCTTCTACGACACGGTCAAGGGCGGCGACTACCGCTCCCGCGAGTCGAACGTCTACCGCCTGGCCGAGGTCAGCGCCAACATCATCGACCAGTGCGTCGCGCAGGGCGTGCCGTTCGCCCGCGAGTACGGCGGCCTGCTCGACAACCGCTCGTTCGGCGGCGTGCAGGTCTCGCGCACGTTCTACGCGCGCGGCCAGACCGGCCAGCAGCTGCTCATCGGCGCCTACCAGGCGCTCGAGCGCCAGGTCGCGGCCGGCACGGTCGAGATGTTCAGCCGTCACGAGATGCTCGAGGTCGTCGTCGTCGACGGCAAGGCGCGCGGCATCATCGCCCGCGACCTCGTCACGGGCGAGATCGAGACCCACCTCGCCGACGCCGTCGTGCTCGCCTCCGGCGGCTACGGCAACGTCTTCTTCCTCTCGACCAACGCGATGGGCAGCAACGTCACTGCGACGTGGCGCGCGCACCGCAAGGGCGCGCACTTCGCGAACCCCTGCTACACGCAGATCCACCCGACGTGCATCCCCGTGGCCGGCGAGCACCAGAGCAAGCTGACCCTCATGTCGGAGTCGCTGCGCAACGACGGCCGCATCTGGGTGCCGAAGAACGCCGCCGACTGCGAGAAGGACCCGCGCGAGATCCCCGAGGAGGACCGCGACTACTACCTCGAGCGGATCTACCCCTCCTTCGGCAACCTCGTCCCGCGCGACATCGCGAGCCGCCAGGCCAAGAACGTCTGCGACGAGGGTCGCGGCGTCGGCCCGAAGGTCGGCGACTTCCGCCGCGGCGTCTACCTCGACTTCACCGACGCCCTCAAGCGCATGAGCGCCGAGGCCGTCGCGGAGAAGTACGGCAACCTGCTCGACATGTACCAGCGGATCACGGGTGAGAACCCCTACGAGGTGCCCATGCGCATCTACCCGGCGGTGCACTACACGATGGGCGGCCTGTGGGTCGACTACGACCTCCAGTCGAGCATCCCGGGCCTCTTCGTCACCGGTGAGGCGAACTTCTCCGACCACGGGGCCAACCGTCTCGGCGCCTCGGCCCTCATGCAGGGCCTCGCCGACGGCTACTTCGTCCTGCCGAACACGATCCGCGACTACCTCGCCAAGGGGCCCTTCCCCAAGCTCGAGGAGTCCCACGAGGCCGTCGTCGAGGCCAGGGCCTCGGTCGATGCACGCGTCTCCAAGCTCCTGTCGATCAACGGCGACCGCTCGGTCGACTCCTTCCACAAGGAGCTCGGCAACATCATGTGGGAGTTCTGCGGCATGGAGCGCTCCGAGGAGGGGCTGCTCAAGGCGATCGACCTCATCCGCGGCCTGCGCGACGAGTTCTGGCGCAACGTCAAGGTGCTCGGCAGCGCCGACACGCTCAACCAGAGCCTCGAGAAGGCCGGCCGCGTCGCCGACTTCCTCGAGCTCGGTGAGCTGATGTGCATCGACGCGCTGCACCGTCGCGAGTCGTGCGGTGGCCACTTCCGCGCCGAGTCCCAGACCGAGGACGGCGAGGCGCTGCGTCACGACGACGAGTACGCCTACGTCGCCGCGTGGGAGTGGGGCGGTCAGGACGGCGCGCCGGTCCTGCACAAGGAAGACCTGGTCTACGAATTCGTCGAGATGAAGCAGCGGAGCTACAAGTGAATCTGACTCTCAAGATCTGGCGCCAGTCGGGGCCCAAGGCCAAGGGCGAGATGGTGACCTACCCGGTCACCGACATCTCCGAGGACATGTCGTTCCTCGAGATGCTCGACGTGCTCAACGAGCAGCTCAACGCTCGCGGCGAGGAGCCGATCGCCTTCGACTCCGACTGCCGCGAGGGCATCTGCGGCATGTGCGGCCTCATGATCTCCGGCAAGGCCCACGGCCCCGAGGTCACGACGACCTGCCAGCTGCACATGCGCAGCTTCTCCGACGGCGACGAGATCACCATCGAGCCGTGGCGCGCCGACGCGTTCCCGGTCATCAAGGACCTCGTCGTCGACCGCGGCAGCTTCGACCGCATCATCCAGGCCGGCGGCTTCATCAGCGCCAACACCGGCTCGGCCCCCGAGGCCCACTCGGTGCCGGTGCCCAAGCCCAAGGCCGACCGCGCCTTCATGGCGGCGGCCTGCATCGGCTGCGGTGCCTGCGTCGCGGCCTGCCCGAACGCGTCCGGCATGCTCTTCATGGGCGCCAAGATCACCCACCTCGGCGAGCTCCCCCAGGGCCAGCCGGAGCGCGACGCCCGTGTCGTCAGCATGGTGACCCAGCACGACCTCGAGGGCTTCGGCGGCTGCACGAACATCGGCGAGTGCTCGTCGGCCTGCCCCAAGGAGATCCCGCTCGACGTCATCAACCAGCTCAACAAGGACCTGCGCGGCGCCCTGATGCGCGGCGAGTGAGGCGCGACGCGCCCACCGCAGGACCCCCGACGACCCGCCCCGGAGCATCCGGGGCGGGTTAGTCTTTCCCGGCGATGACGCCCAGAGACCCGGCCCGACATCGCCCGTGGACGGTCCCCGTCGCGGGCGCGGCGCTCAGCGCGCTCGGACTCGGGCTCGCCCTGACGACGGCGTATGCCGTCCCGCCGGCTTCCGTGACGCCCCTCCCCCGCGTCGCACCCGCGGCAGCACCCGTCGCCGCACCGACGTGTGCTCCGTGGCAGACGCGTCAGGCCGTCCCGGTGGGGGTCACGCTGACGCCGAGGGTCTTCCCCACCGACGAGCCCGCTGCTCGGGCGTCGACCGCGCGACCCTCCGTGACGAGCTCTGCGACGACCTCTGCGACGAGCCCCGCGACGGCGCAGGCTCCGGTGCCGGTCCCGCGACCGACCGGCTCGACGACGCCGGCCAAGCCGCCGAAGGTCCGCGTCGTGTGCCGCAACGCACCACCCACCCCCTTCGCCCACCCCGCGTGGAAGCCCGAGACGGTCGTCGGCGGCTCGCGCCTGGCCGAGTCCGGGGTCGTCGTCGACCGGCCGGCCTCCGTGCCGGCGCCGCCCGAGGTCTACGACGTCTCGTACGTCGTGGCCGACCTCGACACCGGCGAGGTCCTCGCGGCCAAGTCGCCGCACGCGTGGCTGCGCCCGGCCAGCACCCTCAAGACCCTCACCGCCCTGACGCTGATGCCACGCCTCGACCCACGACGGGTCGTCGTCGCCGGCCAGGACGCCCAGGACGCGGCCGGGTCACGCGTCGGCATCCTCGCCGGCAACCGCTACCCCGTCTCGAGCCTCTTCGACGCCATGCTGATGTTCTCGGCCAACGACGCCGTCTACGCGCTCGCCGACGCCGCAGGCGGCTACGCGGCCACGGTGGAGCTGATGAACGTCACGGCCCGTGAGGTCGGGGCCCACGACACCCTCACCGTCGACCCGAGCGGTCTCGACGACGGCGCCCAGCGGTCGAGCGCCTACGACCTGGCGCTCATCGGGCGCGACGCCATGCGCCTGCCGGCCTTCCGCGCCACGATCACCAAGCGCGACAGCGTCTTCCCCGGTGGGAAGGACAAGCACGGAAAGGTGTGGCCCGCCTTCCACGTCTACAACATCAACGAGCTGCTGCGGCACTACCCCGGCGCCGTGGGCATCAAACCCGGTCGCACCGACCGCGCGCAGCACACCTTCATCGGGGCGGCGACCCGCGGCGGTCGCACCCTCGTCGTGGCGCAGATGGGCAGCATCACCGGCTCGTGGAAGCCGACGGCGGCCCTGCTCGACTGGGGCTTCGCCAACGCCGACCGGGTCACGCCCGTCGGGCGCCTCGTCGAGCCCGGCGAGGCCGCTGCACCCGCCGCCGCACCCGAGCTGCCGGTGCTGCCCAGCGACGGCGCGACCGGCACCGGCGTCGGCTCCGGGACCCTGCCGGGCACCTGGGCAGGGACCGGGACCCCGGCGCCGGTCGCGGCCCCGGCGAGCGAGACGACGGCATCCGACCGCACGAGGTCGCTCGTCGTGCTCGCCGCGGCCGGTGTCGTGGTGACCATCGGCGTCGTGCTCCTCGCGTTCGCCCGCCGCCGACGTCGCACGGCGTGAGACGCTGACCCCATGTCAGGGGTCTCGTCGCACGCCCCGGTCGGCCGGGGCGGCTCGGACTCGGTCGGGCTCGTCGTCAACACGTACGAGCGGACCTACCGCGACGTGCTCAGCCCCGGGTTCTTCCCGGCCATCGCCGCCCAGAACCGCCGCGAGAGCGACGAGGTGGTGGCGCTGGTCAACAACGTCGCCGACCGTGCCGACGCCCAGGAGCGGGCTGAGGCCCTCCGTGCTGCCGGGGAGATCAGCGCCTATGCCTTCGTCGCCGACCACCTCCCGCAGGCCCTGCGCGCCGCCCGGCTCCCGGCGCGGGTGCTCCGACGACGTCCGTACCTGCTCGACTACGGCCTCGTCATGCCACACGTCGTCGGCACCCGCTGGCTGCTCGGCTGGGACGCCGAGACCCGGCTGCCTGTCCCGACCGACTGGCTCACCCCGTCGCTCGAGCTGCTGGGCGACGACCCGCGCGTCTTCCACACCTCCCTCGGCTGGTCGGTGGCGCCCGGCGAGCCCGGACCGCTCGGTGAGGCCGTCGACCACGTCGGTGACTTCGCCCTCGGGTGGGGCTTCAGCGACCAGCTCTTCCTGCTCCGCCGAGCCGACCTCGTCGGGCCCATCTGGCGCGCTTTCGCACCGGCCGCGGCCGTGCGCCACGCACCTCACCCCTACACGTTCGAGTACCGCGTCGAGGCCCACCAGCGAGCCGTCCGTCGCCACCGGGCCACGCTCACGACGGTGCGGTACGAGACGAACGACCTCTCGACGGGCGTCGTCGAGCGCGACGGCAGGTCGTGGCGCGACGACGCCGAGCGTCGCGCGCTCCTCACGCTCGAGGCGACGGTCGTGGCGCGCCTACCCCAATGGGTCGGGCCCCGCTTCCGCCGCTGACCGTCAGCGCCGTAGCCGACGCGCCCCGGCCACCGCCGCTGCGACCGCGGCACCGACGACCGCACCCGCGGCGAGGCTGACCCGGTCGACCGCGCGGGAGCCGGCGCCGTCCCGTACAGCCACGTCTGCGTGCCCGGGCGCCACCGCGAGGGGGGCTGCGGCATACGGCACGAGGCTCGTGTCGGCACCGGAGGCGACCGGGGAGAGGAAGACGGGGCGAGCGGCCCTGGACAGCGTCGAGCGGCCGGTGTCGTCGCCCAGGGCGTCGAGGTCGACGTCGTTCGCGGCCCACGCGGCCGAGAGCAGGATGACCTTGGACATGAGGTCGAGCCAGAAGAGCAGTCCCACCGACAGGGCGACCGCCCCGAGCAGCGGGTTCGCCGTGGCATGGCTGACGAGGAAGCCGCCGAAAAGCTTGAGCAGCGTGAGGATGACGGCGCCGATCACCGCTCCCTGACGGATGTCGCGCAGCGGCAGCGGTGCCCCCGAGAGGGTCCGCAGCAGGACGACGAGGATGAAGGTGTCGAAGACGACGCCGACGAGAAGTCCGACCAGGCCCACGAGGAGCCCGTTGCCCTCGAGACCGACCCACCCGGCGACCTGCTCGGCCAGACCCCCGATGCTGCTCGTGAGGATCGCCGAGACCGCGACGGCCGTACCGACGGTCACGAGGACGAGCAGGTCACGGGCCGTGGTCCGCACCATGGCGTGTGTCGCGACCTCCAGGCCGAAGACGCCCCGGATGCCGGTGCGCAGGGCCCGGACCCACCCCATGCCGGCGAACAGCAGCGTCACGAACGAGATGATGCCGGTCAGGGTCAGTGTCAGGCTCGCCGGGGCCTCGATGCTGATGATGCCGTCCGGGTTGGTCGGCGTCTTGACCATGCCGGGGAGGGCGTTGTTGAGCGAGTCGGCGATCGCGAGGACGAGATCGGGGCGGTCCTGCAGGACGAAGCCGAAGATCGCGAAGGCGAGCGCGAGCGCCGGGAAGATGGAGAAGAAGGCGTAGTAGCTGACCCCGGCCGCGAGCAGGTTGCCGCTCGACCTGCTGAAGCGGGTCCACGCCCGGTACGGAGGCAGGGCCTTGAGCCGGTCCATGACGGGCCCCAGCGCCGGCACCCGTCAGCCCCCGGTGAGGGTGAACTCGTGCACGGGACGCCACACGTCGTCCTCGCCCAGCTCGTAGAGGTGGTACGCGCCGACCTCGAACGCGACGGAGTAGTCGGCGAGGTCGGTGAAGGCGAGGTCGAGCGACTCGGCAGGCACGTTGTGCGCCACGGTGACGTGCGGGTGGTAGTAGAACTCGAGGTCGCGGCTCACCGGACCCGAGCGCAACGACACCTCGAGCGCCTCGCAGTTCGAGACGCCCCGGGCCACCTGGATGAAGACGACGTCGGACAGCGGACGGAACGTGCCCGTGCCACGCAGGACGACGTCGAACGGGGCGTGCGCGGCGGCGACCGCGGCGCAGTGGCGCCGGAAGGCGGCATAGACCTCGGCGTCGACCTCGGTGGGCGGCAGCAGGGTGATGTGCGCGGGGATCTGCCAGGCCTGGGGGTCACCGAAGTCCGCCCGGCGACGCTGGAGATAGTCACCGTGCGGAGCCGGGATCGGGATCGAGACGCCGATCGTCGTGGGGCGCGCAACACTCACGGACCCGACCGTACCGAACTCGACCGGCACGCGAGTGCCGTGGGTCGTCCGGCTTCGCCCCGCAGTCCGGGGTGCACCGGCGATTCGGGCGTCATCGGCCGGGCTCGCGGCTACGCTGACGCCGATGTCCTCGCCGCCGCACCTCGCGCACGTCCCGATGCCGCTCGCCGGGGACGGGAGCTCGGTCGCGCACGTCGTGCGTGCCCTGACCCGTGAGCACACGCTCGCCGGGGGGCGATCGACCGTCATCACGTCGGACAACCGCGAGGCGACCTTCCCGGATGCCGACACCGTGCCCGTCGACTACACGCGCCACTGCCCGCGCACGTGGTTCACGCCCGCGGAGTACCGGCAGGACTGGGCCCTCGGCGCGCTCCTGCGTGAGCGTCCCCACGCCGCCCGGCTCTTCGAGCCCGCCGCCGAGGCGCTGGCCCGGGTGGCCCCCGACTGGGTGCTGCTGCACGAGGGCCACTACGCCGTCACCGCCCTCCCGCTGCTGCGGCGCACGCTGCCGTCCGCCACGCGGATCGCCCTGCACGTCCACAACGGCATCTCGGCCTCGGTGCGACGTCCCGAGCTGAGCCACCTGCTCCGCCATGCGGATGCCGTCATCGGGGTGAGCGCGTTCATGGCCGACGGCGTGCGCCGGCGCGCGTGGGTCGACGACGCCAAGGTCACCTGGGTGCACAACGGCGCCGACACGACGCGCTTCCACCCGGCCGCCCCGGACGGACGTCGTGGCACGGAGGGCCGGCTCCGGCTGCTCTACGTCGGCCAGGTCGCGCCGCACAAGGGCGTCGACCTCCTCCTCCAAGCGCTCGCCGCGATGGGGCGTCACGCCGACCGCTTCGAGACGCGCGTCGTCGGCAGCTCGGAGCTGCGCGACACCGCAGGCACGAACGACTTCGAGAACCACCTGCGCGACCTCGCCGGCCACGTCGCCGGACCCGTGTCGTTCGAGCCGTACCTGCCCCAGGACCAGGTGGCCGACCTCTACCGGTGGGCCGACGTCGTCGCGGTCCCCTCGCGCGCCGAACCCTTCGGGATGGTGCCGCTCGAGGCCATGGCCTCCGGCGCCCTCGTGCTCGCGAACGACGCCGGCGCCCTGCCCGAGGTGCTCGGACGGGTCGGCCGGCTCGTGCCGCCGACAGTGGCCGGCTGGGTCGATGCGCTGACCCGTGTCACGCGCTCCGACGTCACCGAAGGGCGGGAGGACGCCGTCGCACGCGCCCGCGGCTTCACGTGGGCGGCGAGCCACGACGCCCTGCTGCGGGCCCTCGCGTCTCGCTGACGTCGTCTCCAGCAGACGTCAGGGGCACGCGGAGACCACGACCCGGCATACCCCCGCGGCGGTTGGCACCCGGGGGCGTCAGGCGCGGACGCGGCGGCGGACCTGGCGTCCCTGCTCGAGGGCGAAGCGGCTGAAGGCCTGCGTCAGCACCGTCGGCGACAGTCGCGCGGCCGCCCCCAGGTGGTCGAGGACGGCGCCCCAGTCGCCCGACTCCTTGGCAACGCGGGCGTTCTCGACGGCCTGCTCCCCGTGCAGGCGGCGCACCTGGGCCAGGCCCGTTCGGATGGCGGAGGCCGTGTCACGGTCGCCGTCGAACTCCGCCGCGACGAGGTGGGCGTCGAGGACCGCCACCGCCTCGGCCGCCGCGCGACGGTAGTTCCGGGAGACGTTGGCCTCGTGCACGTGGTAGGTCACGAGCTGTTCCGGGAGGTACGCGGGTGGTCCGTAGCGGCGGAGCAGGTCGAGCACGAGGGCCCAGTCCTGCTGCTGCGCGAGCAACGGGTCGCTGCCGCCCACCGCGGTGTAGTGGTCCCGCGACACGACGAGGCTGCTCATGAGGACGTAGGCCCGGCAGGCCAGAGCGTCACGGTAGGCGGCGTGCACCGGCGTGGCGGGCAGGTCGGCGTGCGGCAGCCGCCAGACGAAGCCGGTGTGCGCGAAGGCAGCACTCTCGTCGCCGCGGAGCAGGTCGAGCTGGCGCCGGAGCTTGGCCGGCTCCCAGGCGTCGTCCTGGTCGAGGAAGGCGACCCAGCGCGAGTCGGTCAGGGCCACCCCGACGTTGCGCGCGACGGACACGCCGCCGTTGGCCTGTCGGTGCACCCGGACGCGCGGGTCGCCGGCGGCCGCCTCGAGACCCGGAACGGCCGCGAGCTCCACCGGCTGCGCCGACCCGTCGTCGACGACGACGCACTCCCAGTCGGTCAGGTCCTGGGCGAGCACGCTCCCGAGGCTCCGGGCCAGGTGAGGTCCCGGGTTGTAGGCGGGGATGACCACGGCGATCTCGGGCACCTCGCCACCCTAGTGACGCCGCTCCGGCGCCAGGTCGCGATCGGTGAAGACCCGGACCGTCGTCTCAGGGGCGCAGCGTCGAGGGGAGCAGGCCGACCTTGTCGTAGACGCGGCGGACCGTCGCCTCGGCGACCGCACGGGCCCGCTCGGCGCCGTCGGCGAGGATGCGGTCGAGCTCGGCCCGGTCGGCCATGAGCTCGAGGGTGCGGGTGCGGAACGGCGTCACCGCCTCGACGACGACCTCAGCGACGTCCTTCTTGAGGTCGCCGTAGCCCTTGCCGGCGTACTGCTCCTCGAGGATCGCCACCGGCGTGCCCGACAGGGCCGAGTGGATCGAGAGCAGGTTGGAGATGCCCGGCTTGTTCTCCTCGTCGAAGCGGATCTCGCGCTCGGCGTCCGTGACGGCCGAGCGGATCTTCTTCGCGATGCGCGCGGGCTCGTCGAGCAGGCTGACGAGCCCGGTGTCGGAGGCGGCCGACTTGCTCATCTTGGCCGTCGGCTCCTGGAGGTCCTGGATCTTGGCCGTCGCCTTCATGATGTGCGGCTCGGGGACGACGAGCGTGTCGCCGAAGCGCTGGTTGAAACGGCCGGCGAGGTCACGCGAGAGCTCGAGGTGCTGACGCTGGTCCTCGCCCACCGGGACGACGTTCGCGTCGTAGATGAGGATGTCGGCGGCTTGGAGCACGGGGTAGGCGAAGAGGCCGACGTTGGTGTTGGTGCCCTTGGCCGACTTGTCCTTGAACTGGGTCATCCGGCTCGCCTCGCCGAAGCCGGTCAGGGTGCCGAGCACCCAGTAGAGCTCGGTGTGCTGGGCGATGTGGCTCTGGACGAAGAGCGTCGAGCGGGTGGGGTCGACGCCGCCGGCGATGAACTGCGCCGCGGTGATGCGGGTGCGCTCGCGCAGCACCTCGGGGTCGGGAGCGACCGTCAGCGCGTGCAGGTCGGCGACGAAGTAGAAGGCGTCGTGCGTCTCCTGCAGGCGCACCCACTCGACCAGCGCACCGATGTAGTTGCCGAGGTGGAGCGAGTCGCTCGTCGGCTGCATGCCGGAGAGGCTGCGCGGCGTCGTGGTCGGGAGGGAGGGCGTCGAGGACATGGGTGCATTCTGGCCCATGGGTGACCGGGGGCCCCAAACCGGTCCGCCTCGAGCCGCCTCCGACGACGCGTCGTCAGACGGGCTCGAGGGCGTAGTCGGCGACGACTGGTGCGTGGTCGCTCCAGCGCTCGGCATACGTCGGCGCCCGCCCGACGAAGACGTCGGTGACCGTGGCGGCCAGCCTCCGGGTCGCCAGCTGGTAGTCGATGCGCCAGCCGGCGTCGTTGTCGAAGGCCTTGCCGCGCCAGGACCACCACGAATAGGGGCCTGCGACGTCACCCGCGTGGCGGCGCTGGACGTCGACCCACCCGCCGTCGGCGAACCACCCGTCGAGCACGGAGCGCTCCTCGGGCAGGAAGCCCGCCTTCTTGAGGTTGCCCTTCCAGTTCTTGAGGTCGGCCTCGCGGTGCGCGACGTTGAGGTCACCGGTGACGAGGACGAGCTCGTCGGCCTCGGCCGCACGTCGCATGCGCTCCGTCATGGCCGCGAGGAAGGCCATCTTGACGTCCTGTCGCTCGGTGCCCGCCTCGCCGGTGTGGACGTAGGCGGAGACGACTGTCAGCGGTCCTGCGGCAGTGGCGACGTCGGCCTCGACCCACCGGCCCTCGTCGGCGAACGCGCCGTCGATGCCGACCCGCACCGCCGTCTGGGGCTCGCGCGTCACGACGGCGACGCCGGCGCGTCCCTTGGCCGAGCCCTCGGTGTGCGCCACCGACCAGTGCGCCAGGCCGGCGTCGGCGAGCACCTTGGCGAGCTCGACGTCGTCGGCGCGCACCTCCTGGAGGCAGAGGACGTCCGGCTCGGCCTGCTCCAGCCACGGCACCAGGCCCCGCCTCGCGGCTGCTCGGATCCCGTTGACGTTGGCCGTGACGACGCGCATGGGCCGATTGTGCAGGAGGGGACCGGCGCCCGGCCCGCCGCCCCGTGGGATCACCCGATCACCCCCGGTGGTATGCCGTCCCCTGCCTAGAATGCGACGTGCCCTCCGACGCCCTCGCCCTCGCGCCCGTCATCCTCGCGGTCGTCCTCGTCGTGAGCGCGGTCGGCAAGCTGCGCTCGCCGAGTGCGTCCGCCGAGGCCTTCCGGGACCTCCGCGTGCCGGCGCCCCTGTCCGGCAGGCTCGTCGTCGAGGCACTGCCGTGGGGCGAGCTGCTCCTGGCGGTCGCCCTGCTCCTCGTCGGTGGCCAGGTGGGCGTCGTCGCCGCGGTGGCAGCGCTCCTGCTCTTCACGGCATACCTCGTGCTCGTGGTGCGCGCCGTGGGCTTCGACGAGGACGTCGACTGCGCGTGCTTCGGGGAGTTCGCACCCGGACGGATCACCCGTCGCACGGTCGTGCGCAACGCGTGGCTCGTCCTGCTGGCGGTCCTGGCCGTCATCGTTGCGGCACAAGGCTCCTCGGTCGCGGCTCGGGTGGCCGACGAGCGGCTGCCGTGGTGGTGGCTCGTGGCCGCGGTGGCCGCGGCCGTGACGACGGTGCTCGTCGTCGGGGGCCGGGCAGCCGCGCCGGAGACGCGGCAGGACCCGACGGCGTACGCCGAGGACGAGGGCGACTACGTCCGCTACCGCACGCCAGCCCTGCCGGTCACGCTCGGCGACGGCTCGACGACCAACCTGCGAGCCCTCAGCAGCGCCCGCGCCCAGCTGCTGCTCTACGTCTCGGACACGTGCGGGAGCTGCGAGGCCATCATCGCGGCAGCCCCCGTCTGGAGCGAGGAGCTCACCGCCCTCGACGTCCGGCTCGTGCTGCGCAACGACCCTGACCAGACGCAGCTCACCTCGGCCGCCGAGCCACAGACGGTCCACGACAGGGACGGCCTGCTCGTCGACAGCTTCGGGGTGCACGCCACCCCGAGCGCCCTGCTGCTCGGCGCCGACGGGCTGCTCGCGGGGGGACCCGTCGTCGGGGTGGACCACGTCAAGGACTTCGTCAGCGACATCCGGGCCGAGCTGGGGCTGCCGGTCTGACACCACGAACGACCGAGGTCCGGACGTGAGACGCCGATGCGCGGCCCCCGGAGGGACCGCGCATCAAGTCGTGCTGCCCCAGTCGGTCAGGGCTGGAACTGCTGGGCACCGACGATGGTGCACGGGCCCTGGACGGGCGGCGTGCCGCCGAGCGATGCCTGGCTCGTCTGCGAGATGAACGTCGACGGGCAGGCGCTGCCGCCGGCACAGTCGTAGATGCGGTACGAGATGGTGACCGTCGAGTTGGCGCTGTTGCCCGTCACGTCCGCCGACGTGTAGATGAGCACCCGCTGGTTGAGGGCGCCGTCCGGCGAGCAGTAGACGTGGCTGGCGTTGAGCGACG
This sequence comes from Terracoccus sp. 273MFTsu3.1, assembly GCF_000383675.1. Taxonomy (GTDB): domain Bacteria; phylum Actinomycetota; class Actinomycetes; order Actinomycetales; family Dermatophilaceae; genus Terrabacter. The sequence goes on from NZ_KB911825.1 coordinate 37,049, forward strand.
GGCACGAGCACGTGCAGCTCGTGTTCCCGCCCGGCAGGACGACCTTGTACGCCCCGAGGTCGGGACTGCCGGCCACCGTGATGCTCGTGATCTCGACGATCGCGTCACGCGGCAGCGGACCGGTGACGTTGTTGGAGATCGCCTCGAAGACGTAGCCCTTGAAGGTGGACTGCGAGTTGCCCGGCAGCTTGCAGGCATTGCCGTTGAGCGTCAGGAAGCCGGCGGACGCCGCCACCGTGGGCGCAGCCCCCGCGACCACAACGGCGGGCACGGCCCACGCCGCGCCCTTGACGACCGAGCGACGGCTCGGAGGCGCCGAGTCGGCGCCGTGATTGTGTGACATGAATGAATCCCCCACTCGATGACTGACCCCCCCGAGTCACTGGTCAACATACCCGAGCGACAGGGCCCGGATGCCGGGAATCACACACCTTGCGACCGGCTGCCCAGATCACGGTCGGATGACGCCCGAAATGTCGCCTTTGGGACCCTGACCTGCGACGATGACCCTTTCGTCGACGAGCGCGAGCACCGCCGACCGGACGAGTTCCGACACTCCTCCGGCGGGTGGGTCACCGAGCCGGGACACCAGCTCGACCTCGAGCTCGGCGAGGGTCCGTCCCGGGCCGATGGCGGCCCGGACGGCGTCACCGAGGGGGGACAGCCGCACGACGCGGTGCCCGGTCGGCCCCGCGACGAGCACGACGGTCCCCACGGCGGTGGAGTAGGTGTCGAGCAGGTCGCCCGACCGCAGCATGGTGGACGACGTGACCGTCGCGACCACCTCGACGGGGTGGCTCATCGCGGCCTCCCCAGCACCTCGGTCACGACGGGCTCGACGTCGGCGGCGTCGTGGTAGCGGACGCGCCTCAGCCCCCCGACGGCCTGCACGATCTCGGCGAGGCGATGGAGCGGACGGTCGAAGGAGGCGAGGGAGGACGTCTCGGGCGCCAGAAGGACGAGGGCGTCGAGCACGTCGACCTCCTCGACGACGACGGCCTCGCCGGGCTCGAGGTCACGACGCAGCAGCACGATCCCGGCGAGCCATGGCTGCACCTGCGGCGGGCGGAGCCCGAGATCGGACGGCGCGACCTCGTCCTTGGGCTGACCGGTGGCAGGGCGCCGGACCGACAGCGGTTTGGAGTACGCCGAGACGGTGCCGTCCGAGGCGATGCCGACGGTCTCGTCCGTGACGTAGCCCCGCCCCTGACCGAGGGTCCGGACGAGCGTCGTCTTGCCCGTGCCGCCCGGCGCGACCATCGCGATCGTGGCACCCGAGCGCTGGTCGCAGAGCGCCGACGCGTGGAACATCATCAGCTCTCCGGCGCGCGCCAGGATCGCTGCCCGGGTGACGAGCTGGGTGAGGGACTGCAGGGCAGCCGCCGCCTCGTCGTCACCGGCGTCCGGCGACAGCTCGGGCGCCGCGACGACGGGGCACCCGACGACGGCCGTGGTGCGACAGGCCGACCACGCGTGCTCGACCCGTCCCCTCAGGCGGTCGTCGGCCACCTCGATGGCGACCGTCGCTCCCAGCGCCTCGACGTGGAGCAGCCCTTCGCCCGCAGCCGGGGCCGTCATCCTCCCGCCTCACCGTCGCGCAGCCGGTGGAGCACCTCGGCCACCTGGTCGACCCGGCGAGACCAGTCGGCGTCCGCCGCACGCTCGGGGTCGGTGCGCCGCTCCTCGACGGGTCCGGCACGGCCCGCAGCCGCGACGACGGCCGGCACGAACGCCTGCTGGTCGACGACGGTGACACGGTCGTCGTCGACGTCGCGGAAGCCGGCGACCGGCGTCGCCACCACCGGTCGGCCCGCCGCCTGGTACTCGTAGAGCTTGATCGGGTCGAGGCTGTCGGTGAACGGCGTCACCACGTGCGGCACGACGAGCACGTCGGCGTGCTGCAGGTAGGCCGGGACATCGGCGCTCGGGCGCGCCCCGAGCAGGACGGCTCCCGCGCCTTCGAGACGCGAACGCTGCTCCGTCGCAAGGGCGTTCGGCCCCACCAGCACAAGGCGACCGACCCCCTGGAGAGCCCGCGCCGTGGCCACGCAGAGGTCGACGTCGAGGCGGTCGCCGTGCAGGGTGCCGACGTAGACCGCCACAGCGCCGTCCGGCAGGTCGGCCGGTCGGTCGTGCCCGACGAGGTAGGCCGCCGTGTCGACCCCGTTGGGCACGAGCGTCACCTCCCGGAGGGCTCCCTTGCTCGCCGCGAGCGCCGGAGAGCAGACGACCACCTCGTCGCACCGGGCCAGCAGCACCTGCTCCTGCGCGATGATCCGCTCGGTCTCGGCGGTCGACCGCTCGGCCAGCGTCCAGTCGTCGGTGACGTCGTAGAGCGAGCGCCACGTCGTGGCCTCGACGAGCAGCGAGCCCGCCGGGTCGTTGACCCAGAGGACCGGGTCGGCCATGCCGAGAGACCGGGCGGTGCGGAGGACCTGGCGGGCCCAGCGCTCGTCGACCCGGCGGTCGACCCGACGCGGCAGCCACTTGGTGGGCTCGAGCAACCACAGGGCCTCCGGCCGTATGCCGTCGAGCGGTGGGCCGGCACGCAGCCCGCGACCCAGCCTCGGCTGGCTGGCGCCGAGGGCCGCGTGGAGCGGATCGGTCGCCGGCTCGACGAAGAGCACGCGCAGGTCGGGGTCGCGACGCAGCAGGCCGGCGACGAGGTGCTGGTTGCGCCGCCACACGCCGTCCCAGGCCTCGAGGGAGGTCACGACGAGGTCCACCGAACCACCTCCCGGTAGACGTTCGCGGTCTCCTGCGCCTGGTGCGCGGGAGTGAAGAGGGCGCGCTGGACGACCTGCAGCGCAGCGGCGTACGCATCACGGCGCTCACGGTCAGCCGCAAGGGCCGCGAGCAGCGCGCCTGCACGGGCCGCGTCACCGGGTGGGTGCAGTGCGGCGCCCTCGACGGCCCCGACCGTCTCGAGGTGGCCTCCGGCCCCCACGGCGACCACCGGCAGGGCCGCCGCCATGGCCTCGAGGACCGTCAGGCCGAGACCCTCGATGCGGCACGGCGCGAGCAGCAGCCCGGCTCGGTCCATGAGGTCCGGCACGTCACGGCGGTGGCCGAGGAAGCGGGTCGCGTCGGCGATGCCCAGCTGCTCCGCGAGCGCCGTCAGCGCCGGACGCTCGGCTCCGTCGCCGGCGACGTCGAGGCGCCACCCCTGCGAGCCAAGGCCTGACCCCGCGAACGCGCGCAGGGCGACATCGGTGTCCTTCTCCGGCTCGAGGCGCTGGGCGACGAGCACCACGGGGTCGCGGTCGCACGACGCCCGGCTCGTCGTGGTCGAGTCGACCCCGGGGTGGATGACGACGCTGGCGCCGTCGATCGTCTCGGCGACGTAGTGACTGATGGCGATCTGGGCGTCGACGCGACGCGCGGCCCCGGCGGCGGCAGCGGCCGACACCGGGTTGCTTCCCCGGTCCCGGGCGAAGTGACGCGTCACGACCAACGGCGTGCCGACCCCGACCAGGGCCGTGGCACAGGCGATCTCGGCAGCGGTCATGTGGGCGTGGACGACGTCGGCTCGAGCGGCCCAGCGGCGCACGGTCGTCAACACGTCGGTCACGGTTGCGGCCGGGAGGGTGCGGACGCCCTGCCCGGAGGCGGTCTTCATCCGGTCGGGATCGCCACCGACGACGACGACCTCGTCGCCGGCCGCGAGCTGGGCGCGGGCCAACCGCGCGACGTGGCTCTCGACACCGGCGAACGCGTCGGAGCGGATGGCGTGCAGGATCCTCACGTGGCTCCCCCACCGATGCCGGCCGGCGACGCGTCTCCCTGGCTCAGGCCGGTCAGCAGGTCGAGGTATCGCCGCGCGACGCTCGCCCAGGAGTGCTGCTCGGCACTCTCACGGGCTGCAGCCGCGGTCGTGGCCGGGTCGAGCGCGAGCACCTGCGCCAGACCCCGCGCGAGGTCGTCGGGGGTTGCCGAGACGACAGCGCCGTTGACCCCGTCGGTGACGACGTCGGGCACGCAGCCGGTCGCGGTGGCGACGACGGGAACCCCGCAGGCGAGTGCCTCGAGGACGACGAGCCCGTAGGACTCGTAGGCGCTCGGCATCGCGACGGCCTCGGCCGCGTGGAGCCAGGGCCGCGGGTCGGGGTGGGCGCCGGCGAAGTGCAGACGGACACCGAGCGCCTCGGCCGCCTCGCTGCCCGACTCCGACGCGATCATCTCGGGGGTGCCACCGACGACGACCACATGGACCTGCGGACCCAGCCGCGCGACGGCGTCGACGAGCAGGGGAAGCCCCTTGCGCCCGAACTCGTTGCCGATGAACAGGACCATCTGGTCGTCGGTACCGAGCCCGAGCCGGCCGCGGGCGGCATCGCGCTCCGCCGGGCTCGGCGGACGGAAGCGCTCGATGTCGACGCCGTTGCCGATGACGACGGTCGGGATGGCGAGGCCGGGGTAGAAGCGTCGGAGCAGCAGCTCCTCGTCAGAGACGAGGTTGACGACCACCCGGTGGGTCGCGGGACGCGAGTAGCGCAGTCGGTCACGCGTCGTCGTGAAGAGGTGCAGCGGGTTGCGGGCCATCCGGAGCCGGTAGTGACCCCGCGCCTTCATGGCGGCCTGGACGATGCCGTGGTTGACGTAGACGTCGCCGGCCAGCGCGTCGTTGTGGCAGATCGAGAGCAGCTCGGGGTGCCGGCGCAGGTGACTCCTCGCCCGACGCGTCCCCACGGTCGAGAACCAGACGACTCGACCGATGAGAGCCAGGCGTCCTCCGATGCCGCCGCGCGGAGCGGGCAGCCACGCCCCTCCCGCCTCGGCCAGGGTGAAGCGTCGGACGTCGACGCCGAGACGCTGCCACTCCTGCTCGAGGTGGTGGGCGACGGCCCCCACCCCCGTGCCCGGACCGATCTCGGGGGTGATCTGGACGATCGTCGTCATGCGGCCGCCGCCGGCACGCGCGGGAGCCGGGCGAGCGCGGCCTCCCGTTCGGCGTCCTCGCGCTCGGCGTGCCAGCTCGCTCCGAGGCACAGGCCCAGGACGACGAACGGCACCGACCCCTGGACCGCCGCCCAAAAGAGGTCGAACTGGCCCTGGACCAGGCGCGACACGAGGACCGCGACGGCGAGCGAGCCGTAGGCCGGGTCGAGCCGCCAGGCCACGCGCAGGGCCACCACCATGAGCAGGACGAAGGCGGCGAGGCCGACGACCCCGGCGGAGGTGAGCACCTCGATCTCGGCGTTGGGTGGCTGGAACTGGAACGGGAACCGGTCGGTGTACCACCAGCGCAGCCCGACCCCGAACCACGGGTCGGAGCTCCACACCGTCATGGAGTCCTGGAACCACGTCAGCCGCTGGAAGACCGAGTTGAACTGGTTGTCGGACTTCACCTGGTCCTGCACGAGGTTCGTCACGAAGAGGACGAGCGGTGCGACGAGGAGCAGGACGAGCTTGGACCGTTTGCGGTCGGTCTTGGAGCGCAGGACGAGGATGAAGACAGCCGCAGCGAGTCCCACGAGGGCCTGGCGTGACTGGGTGAAGAACACGGCGGCGAGCATGAGCGTGACGAGGACGACCGACCATCGCCGGTTGATGCCGACCCACACGGGCCGGGCGTAGACCATGACGACGCCCATCGCGCAGACGGTGCCCGCGAAGTTCTTGTGCATCCCGTACGGGAAGGACGGGTAGACCGGTGAGAAGTCGCCGTGCGCGAAGAGCAGGGCTCCCTCGACGACGGTGATGAGCGCGAGGATCGCGATCGTGCCGACGATGAGGCGGACCCCGGTGCGGCCGTGGCCGTTGGCCCCGACCGCCCAGCCGACGACGAGGGAGCCGCCCACCATCATCCAGGCGTGGGCCCACTCGACGGCGTTGGCGGTGTACGGGTTGTTGACGACGGTGACCAGCGTGGCGAACTGGTAGACGGCGGACGCCCAGAGGACCGAGCGGAGCCCCGGCGAGAACGGCCTTCGGGCGAGCAGGAGCGCCGGGACCGCGGCCGCCGCGAGGGCGAAGTCCGACAGCGACAGGTCGACCCCGCCGCTCCCGACGCGCAGCACGACGAGCAGCAGCGGAAGGACGGCGAGCGGGATGAGGCCGGGCTGGACGGCCGTCAGACCGATGGCGAGGACCGCGGCCGAGACGACGACGGCGGCCTCGGGCATCGTGACGGCGAGACGGCCGACGACGGCGACGAGCACGACACCGCCGAGCACGAGCCCGACCTTGGCGAGCAGCTCGGTCCGGCCGGGGCTGCGAAACCGCTCGGGCAGCAGGGTGGTCACGAGGTCACCGCCCTCACGGTCGAGTCGGCGGGCCGGATCTCGGACCGCACGGGCCCGGCGACGTAGAGCCGCACCCGTGCCCGTGCGGCACGGCCTCGGTCACCGCGCAGCACGACGCCCCGCACGGCCGATCCGAGGACCTGCCCGGCCCGCCCCACCTGCCAGCCCACGGTGCCGAAGTGCTTGCGGAGGTAGACCTCCTGGGCGGCGTGGAAGTGCCCCTCCCGCCGGGTCGGATCCGTGCTCGTGGCTGCGCCCACGTGCGTCGCCCGGGCTGCGGGCACGAGCGCATGGCGCCAGCCGAGCAGGACGGCGCGATGGGCCCAGTCCGTCTCCTCGGCGTAGAGGAAGAAGCGCTCGTCGTCGAAGGGACCGACGTGGTCGAGGGCCTCGCGGCGCAGCAGCAGGACCGACCCGATGACGTAGCGGTTGCGGCGCAGGCGGCCGAGTCCGGCGGCCTCGACCCACGTCGCGATCGGGGACGGGAAGGGCCACTCGACCCGCGCGGGCGCGCCGGTCGCGTCGACCTGGGACGGTCCGACGCTCGCGAGATCGGGCTCGGCGAGCAGTGCCGTGCGCAGGGCCGCGATGTCGGCGGGGTGGACCACCGCGTCGGGATTGACGAGCAGGACGTCGGAGCGCGGGTCGACCCGACGCAGCGCCTCGTTGACCCCGGCCCCGAAACCCCCGTTGCGACCCGGGTCGACGTAGTGGGCACCGGCAGCGTCCGCCACGGCACGAACCGCGGGCGACGAGGAGTTGTCGACGACGGTGACTCGCATGCCGGGCAACGGAGCGAGCGCCCCGGCGAGCAGGTCGGGCTGGCCGTACGCGACGACGACGACCTCGAGCGGCCGACCCTCGGGGTCGGCCGGCGCCCACTGCTTCGTCGCGGCGCGGTACAGGGCGTCGTGTTCGGCGGCGATGCGGTCCCACGAGGTCGCCGCCGCGCGCTCGCGCCCGGCCGCCCGCAGCCGCCGGGCGACGTCGGTGTCGTGCACCACCTCGCTGATCGCCTTGGCGAGCTCGGCGACGTCGCCCTCGGCGACGACGAGAGCGGCGTCGCCGACGACCTCGGGCAGCGCGCCGCTGTCGCTGACGACGACCGGGATGCCGCAGGCCATCGCCTCGAGCGCGACTCGGCCGAACTGCTCGACCCACGAGCGGGTCGTGAGCGACGGGACGACGAGCACGTCGAGCGAGCGGTAGAAGTCGGGGAGCCCCTCGGGCGCCAGCGCGCCGAGGAGCTCGACACGGTCGGCGATGCCGAGCCGTCCGGCGAGGTCGAGGAGGGCGTGCTTCTCAGGTCCGTCGCCGGCGAGGCGTACGCGCACGGCGGGCTCGAGAGCGACGGCGCGGAGCAGCACGTCCGCCCCCTTGGCGGCGTCGAGGCGACCGGCGAACCCGACGACGGGCACCTCACGGCGCGTGCCGGCATACGCCACCGGGGTGAAGACGGTCAGGTCGGTGCCGAGGTCGACGGTGCGGGCACGGCCCGGGAATCCCTTGCGCTCGGCGATGCGTCCGGCCGCCTCGTTGCACACGTTGACGCCGCTCGCGTGCCGCAGGGCCGCACGCTCGATCCAGCGGAACGGGACGGGGTGGCGCTTGTCGATGTTCTGGGCGGAGTAGAGCAGGTACGGCGCGCGTCGGCGACGAAGCCACCGCAGCACCAGCACCTCGGCGGTCGCGAGGGCGAAGGGCTCCTCGTGGACGTCGATGACGTCGACGGGTCGGCCGAGGGCCCGCCACAGCGGGCGGGGGTCGTAGAGGAAGAGGGCGGGGTGGGAGCCGACGGTCCGGGCGGGCTCGACGGGCTCGCCGGGGCGCACGGACAGGGCGACGCGGCGTCCGCCCTCGGACCACACCGCAGCCGACACGACGTCGACGCGGTGGCCGAGGCGTCGCAGGGCCCGCTCCCGCTCACGCCATGCGTCGACGACGGCGCTGTGGGACACGCGCAGTGCCCACATGACCACTCACCCCTCTCCCCGTGCCGTCCCCCGGATGTCTCCGACTCGGCACAACCCCTTGGATGATATGGGAGGATCGCCGCACGTACTGTCGAGTTGGGCCGGGGGGGGCAAAGTGACGTTCCGGGAGTTCCTGGGCGTTCTGGGGGCACGGTGGCGCATCATCGCGGTGAGCCTGCTCGCCGTGGTGGCGGCTGCTGCCGTCCAGACGATGCTGACGCCTGCCGTCTACTCGTCGAGCTCGAAGATCTATCTTCGGGCGACGCAGCCGGCCAGCGCGAGCAACAACAACCAGGTCGCGACGTACGCCGTCCAGGCCTCCGACCTTGCGACGTATCTCGAGGTGCTCACGTCACCGTCGGTCATGGAGCCGCTCCGGGACCGCCTCGGTCTCGCACCGGGGACGCCCATCAACGTCTCCGGTGAGGTCTCGCAGACCTCACCGATGATGACGATCACCGCGACCGGTGGCGATCCCGAGCTGCTCGCGCGGATCGCCAGCGAGTCCGGCCCCGTGCTCGCCGAGGTGGCGACGAAGAAGTTCTCACCGCTGCTCGCCGCCAACGGCCAGTCCGTCGAGGCCACGACGATCACCCCCGCCAACGTGCCGGGTGAGCCCACGTCGCCCAACGCCAAGCGCAACCTCGCGCTCGGTGCCCTCCTCGGCCTCGCCCTCGGCATCGGCCTGGCCCTGCTCCGGCACACTCTCGACACCAAGGTGCGCACCGAGGACGACATCAAGGCGCTGTCCGACCGGCCGATCCTCGGCGACATCCCGATGGTCAAGTCGGTCAAGAGCGGACTGCTGTCCCTCGAGACGGACCCGCACGGGCGGCACGCAGAGTCGATCCGGCGGCTGCGCACGAACATCCTGTTCGTCGACGTCACGACGGCCGGGCACTCCTTCGTCGTCACCTCCTCGGTGCCGGGCGAGGGCAAGACGACGACCACGGTCAACCTCGCGATGGCGATGGCCGACGCCGGCTCGAAGGTGCTGCTCATCGACGGCGACCTGCGCAACCCCTCCGTCGCCAGCACGATGGGCCTCGACGGCTCCTTCGGTCTGACCACCCTGCTGCTCGGGCAGGCGGACCCGGAGGACGTCGTCCAGCGCTGGCGCGAGACGACCCTCCACGTGCTTCCGGCCGGCCCCGTGCCGCCGAATCCCAGCGAGCTGCTCGGTTCGGAGCCGATGGAGGTCCTCTTCGGCAAGCTGAGCCACGACTACGACTTCATCCTCGTCGACAGCCCGCCCGTCGTCCCGGTCATCGACGCCGTGCTCATCAACAAGCTGACACACGGGCTGATCATGGTCGTCGGCGCGGAGCGGACGAAGAAGCGCGACCTCGCGAGCGCGGTCCAGTCGCTCGAGACCGTCGACGCCCCCGTCGCCGGCTTCGCCCTCAACATGGTGTCGTCCGGCTCGTCGACCGCGCACCGCTACGGCTACTACGGCTACAACCGCGACGCCGACGCCAAGCCGAGCCGTCGGGAGCGGCGCTCGCAGGCCAAGCACCACGCCTGACCGGCCGCACCGGGCGGACCGGCCGCCCGGCCACCCGGCCGCTCGGTCCGGTGAGGGCTCAGGCCCCGGGCCGCGCGTCGGAGTCGGCACCCAGGGGCACGAGCAGCTCGCGCGCGCTGAGGTCGGCGACGAAGGCGGTGACATCGGCCGCGATCGCCTCCTCGGGCTGTCCGACGAGCTCGGCGACGCGGGCGACCCATCCCGTCGCGGGAGCCGTCGTGGCCTCGGCCCAGATGAGGGCGGCCGCACCGTCGAGGACGACGAGCGGGCCGCCGGGCAGGCGTGCGACGTAGACGGACATCCCGTCGTCGCTCACGGTCACCCCGGCGTCGGGTCCGGGACGGTAGGCCGCACTCACCTCCGTCTCCCACGGGCGCGGCGGGAGACCTGCTCCCTCAGGCCCCGCGCCGGACGGCCGAAGAACTCGGCCACGATCTCGGCGCGCGACACGGGGCGTCCACGCACGATCGTCAGGTGCTCGACGTTGACGAGCACCGAGCGCGACGCGACGGTCAGCTTCGCGCGCAGGCCCCGGGCCGCCCGCACCCGGGCGCGCCACTCCTCCATCCGCGTGCCACCGCGCGACGCGACGCGCCAGAGGTCGTAGGCCGGGTCGTCCCGGTGGTCGTCGAGGGTGCCGGTGATGACGGAGAAACCGAGCCCGGCGTCGAGCCGGTCGACCCACTCGAGGATGCGGGCCCGCCGGGTCTCGTCGGCCGAGGTCCACACCCACTCGACGTCGTGGGCGGCCTTGGGGTCGCTGCCCCCACGGGCGGCATGGAGCAGCAGGAGCGCGGCCTGGGCGTCGCGCGCCGGGACGGCGCACTCCACCCCGCCCAGCACCGTCGTCGTGTGCTCCGACCACAGCGTGTCGAAGGCCAGCTCGGGCGTCGGCCCGGTGCCCGGATAGATCCGGTGGAGGTCGAGCAGGCCGAAGTCGCTGTGGCGCAACGTCGCCGAGTGCTCGAAGGACGAGCCGTACGCGAACGAGTTGATGAGCTCCCAGCCGTGGTGGCGCAGCTCGTCGAGGAGCATCCGCACGTGCTCCGGTCGCGCGAGCACGTCGGCGTCCGAGAAGCCCCGGCCGGGCACGAGCGTCGGGTCGAGGGCCGCGCCCTTGACGTGCAGCAGGTCGGCGCCGCACCGGTCGGCGACCCACTGGAGGCAGGCGTGCGCGAACCCGATCCGAACCTCGAGAGGCACCGTCGCCCCCACCTCGGGGGGCGCCGTCGCCTCGTGGGTTGCCATCGCGCGAACCCCCATAGACTGCAAGCGGACTGGTCGATCGCACCCTAACAGCCCCGTAGGAGGCGCACGTGTCGCATCGCGATCGGCTCCGCTGGGCCGGTGCGGCCGTGATCGCGGCGGCAGCCTTCGTGCTCGTGGCCCTCGTCTCGACCCGCACCGGCGTCGGGGTCTCGCTCGACGAGGCCGTGCGCAACTGGGTGCTCAACGAGCTGCCCGGACCGCTGCGCCAAGGCCTGGACCGGCTCGCGCGCCCCCTCGTCATCGTCGTGCTCGCCCCGACGGTGCTCATCCTCGCGCTGCTCGCCCTCGTCCGTCGGGGCTGGCGGCGCGCCTTCGCGGGCGTCGTCATCCCCGCGGTGAGCACGGTCGTCGCCCTGGAGCTGCGCACCCGCGACGTCTTCGGCATCGGCGGAGACGCCTTCCCGTCCAACCACGCCGCCGCCGGTCTCGGGTTGCTCGTCGGGGTCGCGGTCGTGTGGCCCCGGCCCGTGACGCGGCGAGGGCTCGTCGCGCTCGGCGTCGCGGCGTTCTGCACCGCGCTCGGCAACGTCACGTGGTACGCGCACCAACCCCGTGACGTCCTCGGCAGCGCGCTGCTCGTCGTCGCGGTTGCCGCGGCGACCTTCGCCGTCGTCGGGGGCGACTCTCCCAACCTCGCCGCGGAGGTCCGGGTCTCGCGCCGCACGGCCGGTGCGACAGCGGGGCCCGTCGGCTGAGTCAGTCGACCACCGAGCGCCAGACCCGCGCGTGCCCCTCGGCGCTGGCCTCCCAGGTGAACCGGCGGGACCGCTCGAGACCGCGGCGTGCCATCGCCTCGACCTCGTCACCGCCCGCGAGGACGTCGAGGACACCGGCAGCGATCCCGGCGCCGATGGGATCGACAAGGAGTCCGCCGTCGCCGACGACCTCGGGAAGGGACGACCGGTCGGCGGCGACGACGGGCACGCCCGTGGCCATGCCCTCGAGCGCCGGAAGGCCGAAGCCCTCGACGAGGGAGGGCACGACGACGACGGAGGCGGCGGCATACAGCCTCGGCAGCACGTCGTCGGAGACCCTGCCGACGAGTCGCACGCCAGGCAGCGAACCGAAGAGCTCGGTCCGACGGGGATGGGGTGGCCCGGCCAGCACCAGCGTCACGTCGGGCCGCGCGGCACGGATCCGTGACCACGCGTCGGCCAGCGCCGCGAGGTTCTTGCGCTCGGACGCGCCACCGGCGGTGAGGACGTACGGTCCGTCGACCCCGAGCGCGGACAGTCCGTCGGCGCCGAGCGGCTCCGCGTCGAAGTAGCGCTCCTCGACCCCGTTCGGGACGACGACGGGGTCGACGAGCCCGAGGAGGTCGACCGCCTCGGACGCCGTGAAGGCCGACACGCAGACGACGGCAGCCGCCCGACGCAGCTCCTCCGCGGCGGCAGCCACGGGCGCGGACTCGTCGGCGTAGCGCCAGGCCACGACGTCGTGCAGCGTCACGACCTCACGGGGCGCCGGCGGCAGCTCGAGGTTCATCCGGTGCACGAGCCCACCACCGGCGTACGCGAGACGGCCGGCCGCCGCCCGCGCGCGCGGCGTCGCGCCACCGAGCCAGCCCATCGGCAGGCGCCGTGTCCCCGGGAGCGGAGACCTCAGCGAGCGCGCCACGACGTGCCGGACCTGCCAGACCTCGCCCGGCGCTGCCAGCGCGGCGAGGGCCGTGGGTGCGCGCGACACGACGTGCCGCTCGTAGGCCTGTGCACCCATCGGCACCGCGGTCGCGGTCGTGGCGATCGTGAGCCGGGGCACGCGGCATCCTCACTGTTCGGGCGGTGGTCAACTGCGGGACGGGTCCGCCCTCGCATCGTAGGGTGAGACCGCACGCGAGCCGGTGACCTCGCGGGACCGACCGAGAGGAGCCGCGATGGAGGGTGCCGGTCGGCCGCGCGTCGCGCTCGTCACCTCGTCGTACCACCCGCACCTCGGTGGGGTGGAGGCGCACGTGCGCCACGTCGCACGCGAGCTCCGCAGCCGGGGCACCGACGTCGAGGTGTGGACCGTCGACCGCGGCGAGCACCTGGGCGTCACCGAGCTCGACGGCACCCTCGTGCGCCACCTGCCGACTCCCCTGCCGGCCCGCTCGGCGCGCGCCCTCGCGAGCTTCGGGCTCGCCGCTCCGCGCGCCTGGTACGCGTGGCGCTCGGCCTTCCGCGCCTTCCGCCCGGACCTGCTCCACGTCCAGTGCTTCGGACCCAACGGGGTGTATGCCGCCGCGCTCGGCCGTCGCACCGGCACCCCTCTCGTGCTCTCGAGCCACGGCGAGACCTTCATGGACGACCACGACGCCTTCGGCACCTCGGCGCTGATGCGCGAGGGACTGCGCCGGACCGTCGGGGCCGCCGCCGTGACGACGGGATGCTCCGAGCAGGTGCTCGACGACCTGCGGGACCGGTTCGGCCTCGTCGGCGGAGAGGTCGTGCCCAACGGGGTCGGCCCCGTTCCGACGACGCCCGCGTCCGGCGCCCTGCCCGACGCGCTCGACCTCCCCGCGGGTCCGGTCGTCCTGGGGGTCGGTCGGCTCGAGTCGACGAAGGGCTTCGACCTGCTCGTCGAGGCGGTCGCGGCCATCGGTCCCGAGCTGTCGCCGACCCTCGTCATCGGCGGCGACGGGTCCCAGCGCGAGGCCCTGCGGGCGCTCGGCGCCCGCGTCGGGCTCGGCGACCGGCTCCGGCTCGTCGGCCCGCTCGACGAGTCCGCGGTCGACACGTGGATGCGCCGGGCCGACGTCGTCGTCATGCCGAGCCGCCGCGAGGCCTTCGGCATCGTCGCCCTCGAGGCGTGGCGCTCCGGGACGCCACTCGTCGCGACGAGCCTCGGAGGGCCTGCCTCGTTCGTCACCGACGGGGTCGACGGGGTCGTCGTCGACCCGGTCAACACCGGGGCCTTGGCCCGTGCGGTCGAGTCGCTGCTGCGCGACCCGCAGCGTCGGGCGGCCCTCGGCGCCGCGGGACAGGCCTCCGCGCGCCGCTACACGTGGCCCGTGGTGGCCGATGCGTATGCGTCGGTCCACGCGCAGGTCCTGGGGTCGGCGGACGCGCCGTCCCACCAAGCCCGGTCGAGCGGATCGGACCGCGCGAGGGGCTGACCCGATCGACCGTCAGGGAGCGGCGGGCGCGTCGACGGCGCGGCCGGTGAGCAGTCCCAGCACCCACGGTCCGACCCGCCGTGCCGGGCGGGGCAGGGCCCGGATGATGGCGTCGGCGTCGGGCACCGTCAGGCCCGATCGGGTCACCCGGAGGACGCCGACGTAGAGCGCCCCGCCGACGACGGCGACACCGACGGCCCGGAGCCACTCGTTGCCGGGTGCCACGTCGCCGGCGACCATGAGCCCACCCGCCAGCGCCGCCCCGACGAAGCACGGCAGGGCGTCTCGCATCGCGAGCGAGACGGTGATGCCGAGACCGCGCAGCTCCGAGCGGGTGAGCAGCAGCAGGCTCGTCATCGAGCCGCCGACGTTGGCGATGACGGCGCCCCACACCCCGAGGGGTGGGATGAGGGCGAGGGCGAGCACGACGTCGACGACGAGCGCCACCGACGTCGCCCTGAGCATCTCGCCGGCCGACAGTCGAGCCGACACGAAGGCTACGACCGGGCTGGCGACGGTGACGAAGCCCGCGGCCACGCCGAGCGCGACGACGACCGGACCGGCCTCGGCGAACTCCGGCCCGTAGAGCACGGGCACGAGGACCGCGAGGGGCACGACGGCCACCGCCTCGACGAGCCCCACGACCGTGGCCCCGGCGCGCAGCACGCGCCGGAAGGCCGGCCGTACGGCGTGCGCGTCGACCTCCATGAGACCCGAGATGGCCGGCACGAGCGGGCCGACGAAGGCCTGGGCCGGCGCGAAGACGTGACCGGCCAGGCCGAAGGCCAGGGCGAAGACGCCGACCGCGGCGGGGGCCGCGAGCCAGTTCATGAAGAAGATCTCGCTGCGCGACATGACGAGGCCGCCGATGACGCTGGCGAGGCCCACGGGCACGGCATACCGCCAGAAGCCGACCGGCATCCCGGTGGGCAGCACGGGTCGGAGCACCGCACGGCGGTAGACGGCCGAGATCGGGACGAGGCAGAGCGCCACGGCCACCCCACTGACGATGAGACGCACGGTCCAGACCGCGTCGGGCGTCCGGGCCGCGAGCACGACGGCGACGACCGCGACCTGGGTGGCCAGCGACGTGACGAGCGCGATCTTGGCACCCTCCGCCGTCTTGTTCTCGATCGTCAGGCAGGCGACCGCCCCGTCGAGCGCCGCCGGGACGACGATGCCGAAGACGATCGCGATGACCATGGCGGTCGGGGGCACGTCGGCGAAGAGCAGGACGACGACCGAGAGCACCGGCATGACGACGAGGAGCCGGAAGCCCTGTGACTGCGACAGCAGCCTGGACACCGCGGCGGTGCGCCCAGCCGCGTGGGCCTTGGCGCCGAACTGGATGACGGCAGAACCGAACCCGGCCGTCAGCATCCGCGAGACGACCTCCATGAGCGCGGTGAGGAAGGCGAGCCGACCGTAGTCGGCGGCGCCGAGCACCCGAGCCATGAGGAGGTTGACGAGGAAGGCGACGGGAATGGCGATGAAGGTGTGGATGACGGTCCAGACGGCGCCGCGCACGGCGCTCTCCTGCAGCCCCTCACGGCTCATCTGCCCGGCGGGCTGAGCCTCGAGGTCGTCGACCTGCCGGTCGGGCAGGAGCAGGTCGGCCTCCACGTCGGCGGCCGCCGACATGCCGTCGGGACGCGCGTCGGGGCGGCGGTCGGCACCGCCCTCGTCGGGTCGGTCACTCGCCACGGTCGACCCCGTTGACCCGGTCGAGGGCGTCCATCAGCTCTGCGCTGCGCACCGTGTGGACCTTACGGCAGAAGGGTGAGCCGGAGGCCCGGATCGCGTCGAGGTCCCCCAGCTCGAAGGTCCGCGTCGCGTCGTCCTCCGGCACCCACACGGAGTAGGACACCGGGCTCGCGACCGTCGGCGGCCGGTGCCGCGCCAGCACCGTCTGCAGCGCCGACTCGTCGGGGATGACCGATCGCTCGTAGAGACGGCGCAGCGGGGTGCCGTCCTCGAGCTCGCGGAGCACGAGGTCGAGGTGCTCCCGGTCGACGGCGAGCCACTGGGAGCCGAGGTGGATCGCGGAGGGACCGGACGGCATACGACCGCGGATGCCGACGTGGGCCCCGCGCCCCCGAGCGACGAGGCGCAGGGACAGGAGGGGCTCGGTGCGGTGGGCGAGGGCCCACAGCGCCCGCCCGGGCAGACGTCCCGAGCGCAGCGTGCCGTCGAGTGCGCCCACGGGGTACCACCGGTGGGTGTAGCGGGTGCGCTCGTCGTCACCGGCGCCGTGGCGGCTCCCCCAGGCCGGGGCGTACGCGAGCTCGCGAGCCGTGCCCTGCCACCCTCCCGCAGCGACCAGCTCGTCCTCCCAGGCCGCGAGCGGCCGCACCGGGTAGCACTGGCCCGAGACGAGCACGAGCAGGTCGGGGTCGACCGTGTCCCGGGCCTCCCGCATCGCCTCCAGCGTCACCTCGACGAGGTCCCACGACCCCCAGTCGGTGGGCCGGCCGTGGCTGCGGACGTGGACCCGATCGTCGTCGATGACGGGCGCCGGCGTGCGTCGTGCGTCGTGCGTGACGAACACCGAGGCCTCGGGGCTCGACCGCAGGATGGCGTGCACGAGCCGGGTGACCTGGTCGGCCTCGGTGTGGCTGAGGACGACGTATGCCGTGGGCACCGCTCAGGCCCGGGCCGTATGCCGGTCGCCGAAGCGGGTGCGGACGGCCGCGGTCGTGCCGGCGGCGAGGCCACCGAGGGCGGCCGAGGCGTGGAGCGCGCGGCCACCGATGGTGCGGACGCGCTCGCGCGGGGTGCGGTCCGCGTCGACCGCGGCCTTCGCGGCGTCGACGGCGTTGCCCCCGACCTCCTTGAGGGCGGTGCCGTAGAAGCGGCGCAGGATCGGGGCACCCATGCCGAACGTGTGCGACAGGAGCACGACGTGGTTGCGGTGGCCGTAGAAGGTGTAGCGCACGTCGAAGCGGCGCCCTCGGGTGTAGGGCGCCGCCACGTGCTCGACGAGGGCCGTCGGCGTGTAGACGATGCGATGACCGGCCCGCCCGAGGCGCAGCATGATGTCGCTCTCCTCGCGCAGGCAGGTGCCGGGGAAGAGGTCGACGATGCCGCCGATCTGGTCGAGCGCGGAGCGGCGCACCGACATGTTGGCGCCGAGGACGTGGTCGACGTCGAGGTCGCGGCCGGTGTCGGCGGCGAAGTTGCCGGTCAGCGTGCCGTCGGGAAGGAGGCGTCCGACGGCGTCGAGCCCCTCGTGCTCCTCGCCGGGGCGGCCGTTGCTCGCGCGACCGCCCACGGCGCCGACGGCCGGGTCGGCATAGCGGGCCACGATGTTCTCGAGCCAGTCGGGCTCGGCATAGGCGTCGTCGTCGACGAAGGCGATGATGTCGGACCGCGTCTCGGCGACACCGATGGCGCGCGAGGTGGCCAAGGTGCCCGGGCCGGCGTCGTTGCGGATGTAGCGCACGCCCGGGAAGTCGGCGACGACGTCAGCGGTCAGGCGGTGCGGCGACGAGTCGACGACGACCACCTCGTCCGGCGTGAGCGTCTGGCGACCGAGGTGCTCGAGGCAGATCCGCACGTTGTCCGGGCGGTTGAAGGTCGCGACGACGACGTCGACCGACGGGGACGGGGCGTCTGGCATGGCAGGAGTATCGCATCGGATCGGAACGGGCGTGGGAGACCGGGAAATCCCGGTTCCCTCCTGTTTGCACCGCTCGTCGGGGTGCGTCAGCCGTTCCAGCCCGCGTCGCGGAGCGCCGACCCGAGCAGGTCCGCGGACGCGTCCCACGTGTAGCGGGAGGCGTTGCGCCGACCGGCCTCGACGAGGGCCGCGCGCCGGGCCGGGTCGGCGACGAGCGCGCGGACGGCGTCGACGAGCTCGGCCGGGCGGTCAGGGTCGCACAGCACGGCGCCGTCGCCGGCCACCTCCGGCAGCGGCCCGGTGCGCAGCGCGACGACCGGGCACCCGAGCCGCTGCGCCTCGACGACGGGGATGCCGAAGCCCTCGTAGACGGACGGGAAGACGAGGGCGGTGGCCCGGCCGTAGAGCCAGGCGAGCTCCTCGTCGGTGAGGCGGCCGGCGAACGTCGCCCGGGACCAGCGGGCCGTGCCCGCGTCGGCGAAGACGCGGACGTCCCCGCGGGCGCCGACGACGACGGAGCGGATGCCGGCGGCCTCGAGCGCGTCGAGCGCCGGCCCGAGGTTCTTGTGCCGGGCGAACGTGCCGACGCAGAGCACCCAGGGCTCGTCCGCCGGGACCGGCCGGTCGAGACGCGGGCGCTCGGCCGAGAGGCGGTCGACGTGGTCGCAGCCGTTGGGCACGACGCTGACGCGGGAGGGGTCGGTGCCGAGCACGGCACGCAGCTCCGCCGCGCTGAAGTGCGACACCGTGAGGACCCGGGTGGCCCGACGGGCCAGGACGCGGTACATCGAGCGGTACCACGCGCGGAACGCACGGCTGTAGGTCTCGGGGTGGCGGAAGACCGAGACGTCGTGGAGCGTGGCCACCTGCCGTCGCGCCCCGACCGGAGCCGGGCCGCCGAGACTGAGCAGCAGGTCCCGGCGGGCGAGCCAGGGCAGGACGAGCTGCTCGAAGACCTGCCCGCTCGCCCGCGACTCGCGCACCCGCGCGGCGCCGGCGACGGCGTCGGGCACCACGGTTCCCTTCGGCACGTGGACGACGACCCGCCCCGGGTTCCGGGTGACGAGGCGCGTCGTCAGCTCGAGGGCGTAGCGCTGCGTCCCCGTGGTCGCCTGGGACAGGAACCGCCCGTCGACGGCGAGGCCGCGGCCCTCGATCTCCCCGCGGCGACCGGGGCGATGGCCCACACTGACTCTCGGCACCTGCCCGAATGTAGCCGCCCATCGCGAACTGATCGGACACCATGACGGATCGACCGCGCGTCGCCATCGCGCACGACTACCTGACGCAGCGCGGCGGCGCCGAGCGGGTCGTCCTCGCCCTGCACCGGGCCTTCCCGGACGCGACGATCCACACGACGCTCTACGACCCCGACGGCACCTACCCGGAGTTCCGCGACGCCGACGTCGTCGTCTCCCCCATCGACCGCCTCGGCCCGCTGCGCCGCGACCATCGCTCGGCGCTCCCCCTGCTCCCGTATGCCGTCTCGCGCCTTCGCGTGGACGCCGACGTCGTCGTCGCGTCGAGCTCGGGCTGGGCCCACGGTGTGCCGACGACAGGCCACAAGCTCGTCTACTGCCACGCGCCGGCCCGCTGGCTCTACCAGGCCGACGCCTACCTCGGCGACGACGCCGGCCGCACCGTCAAGGCGCGGGCGCTGGGACTCCTCGGCGGATGGCTGCGCCGCTGGGACCGTCGCGCCGCGGCGTCCGCCGACCGGTACCTCGCGAACTCGACGGTGGTCCGGGAGCGCATCGCGGCGGCCTACGGCATCGAGGCGGACGTGCTGCCCCCGCCCTACGGCATCGACCCGGCCGACCCGCGGCGGCCACTGGCCGCGCTCGAGGACTGGGCCGACGACGGCTACCTCCTGCTCGTGTCGCGGCTGCTGCCCTACAAGAACGTCGACGTCGCGGTGGAGGCCGTGCGCGGCCTGCCCGAGCGGCTCGTCGTCGTCGGCTCCGGGCCCCTCGAGGCCCGGCTGCGGTCGCAGGCCCCCGACAACGTCCGCATCGTCACCGACCTGACCGACGCGGAGCTGCGGTGGACCTACGCGCACGCCCGCACCCTGCTCGCCCCGAGCCTCGAGGACTTCGGGCTCACGCCGCTCGAGGCGGCGGCCTTCGGGGTGCCCACCCTGGCCCTGCACGCCGGCGGCTACCTCGACACCGTCGACGAGAAAGTCAACGGGACCTTCTTCGAGGAGCCGACGCCGGCGGCCGTCCGTGCCGCCGTCGTCGCCGGGCGCGACCGCGCGTGGGACGCCGCGGCGATCCGGACGCACGCGGAGCACTTCTCCGAGGCGCATTTCCGCGAACGCATCCGCGCGGAGGTCGACCGCTTCCTAGAATGACGCCGGGGCGAGGACACGGGGGCGTGGTCCGAGGTCCGCCACACCCGAGGGGGACCATGGACGACACGAGCGCGTCGACGCCAGCGACGGCGCCGCAGACGGCGGCACCGACGGCGACACCGACGACACCGCATGCGGCAGCACCGGCCGCTCCCGTCGTGACGCGCCGCCTCGCCTACGTCGACACCCTGCGCGGCTTCGCCGCCCTCTGGGTCTTCCTGCTCCACGTCCACGGCTACTGGCTCGACAACGTGCGCCCGCCCAAGCTGTCGGGCGACGGGGTGCTCGTGCGAGCCATGGGCTTCGGCGGCGCGGGCGTCGACATCTTCATCGTCCTCTCCGGCTTCTGCCTCACCCTCCCGCTCATCCGCGACGGCCGGGTCCGTGAGCTCGCGCCGCGCCGCTTCTTCCGTCGCCGCGCCTACCGGCTGCTGCCCGCCTACTACGCCGCCGTCGTCCTCGTCATGGCGCTCGAGCTCGTGCCGGTCCTGCGCGAACGGCTCGTGAGCCGTGACCTGACACCCGTCGACGCCGTGACCCACCTGACCCTGACGTTCCCCCTCTTCGGCGACACCCTCGCGGCCGTCAACGGCTCGCTGTGGTCCATCTCGCTCGAGGCGACCCTCTATCTCGGCTTCCCGCTGCTGCTCCTCATCCACCGCCGGTGGGGCCTGCGCGGCGTCATGGGGACGACGCTCACCGTGGCCCTCGTGTGGGCCGCCTTCGGCCTCTGGTGGGCCGGGCAGCCCCATCCGGGTGGCGTGCTCCCGCAGACCGACAAGCTCTTTCCCGCCCGGTGGTTCCAGTTCGCCCTCGGCATGTGGGCCGCGACGCTCGTCCGCTCGCCGCGCCCGCGACACACGCCACGCGCGTGCCTCGCCCTGCCCGTCGCGCTCGCCGTCGGACTGACGGGGTATGCCGCGGGCTGGGCTCCCGTGAGCGCCCTCGGCTTCGGCGTCGTCGCCCTCTGCCTGCTCGTCGTGCTCGCCCGCGTGCCGGGCCGCGTCTTCGAGGCGGGGCCGCTGCGCTGGCTCACGGCGCTCGGGGTCATCTCCTACAGCTTCTACCTCCTGCACCAGCCCGTGCTGCTCCTCGCGTCGGACCTGGCGCGGCCGGCCGAATGGGGCATCGTCCCGACGACGGTGGTGGCGCTCGCGGTCGCCGGCACGGCGACGGTCCTCCTCGCGTCGGTCTTCTACCACCTCGTCGAGAAGCCCTTCCTCGTGCGCGGCAGCATGCGCAGCGTCGTCAGGGAGGCCCCGCCCACGAGACCGGCGGACTCCGGGGCCACCTCGTCCGAACCGGTCAGCTGACGGTGCGCACCACGAGGAGCCAGGCCACGACGGGCGCACCGACGACGAGGATGATGGCCAGGACCCGCAACGCCGCCGCATGGCCGTAGACCTTGGCGACGACGGCGCCGAGGATGCCGACGGCGAAGACGGCGAGCGAGTAGTTGGCGAACGTCGCACTCAGCTCGACGATCTCGGGGGACTTCGTGATGTTGGCGATCGTCGCCGCCTTGCCCGTGGGACCCCACGGCGCCGGCAGGGGCACCTGGGCAAGGAGCAGGGCCGCGAGTCCGAGCACGTCGGTGCGCAGGTACGAGCGCCTCAGGGCCGAGGCCTGACGGCGGCTGCGGACCGACGGCTGCACGGCCGACGAGGGCGGCGTGAACGCGCGGGGCAGCGTCAGGAGCAGACCGGGCAGGCCGACGAGGCCGGCCAGGAAGGCCGCATACAGCTTGGGGTGGCCGTCGGAGGCGAAGCCGAAGACGGTGACGAGCGGCACCGTCGCGTGCACGAGCACCCACACGTAGGCGACGAAGGCCAGAGCAGCCCCGACGGCCACCGGGAGGTCGGCGCTCACACGTCGGCTCTCTCCTCGGGCTTCGGGCATGGCCGACAGTGTAAGCAGCAGTGGGATCGACTCCTGACACCTACACTTGCGCCGTGGACAGCACCCGCGAACGCGACACCGACCTGTTCGAGTCCGAGCAGGTCGCTGCCGGCGACGGCTCCTCCGGGGGCTCGGGTGGGTCCGACGACGACTGGGACGGTGGCTCGCCCGCCGACGGCGGTTCCGGCCGCAGGGAGAAGCGGCGCAACCGCAAGGTGCTCGTGGCCGCGCTCGTGCTGCTGCTCGTGCCCGTGCTCGCGGTGGGCGGCTACCTCGCGTGGCTCAACCACATCGTCACCAACAACGTGAAGCAGGAGCTGCTCCTGCCCGACGACGGTTCGGCGGGCAGCCAGCCGACCGACAAGAACGGCAACGTCGTCGTGCAGCCGGTGGGCAACGGCACGAACTACCTCGTCGTGGGCAGCGACGCCGGTCCGGGGCGCGTCGGTGGCCGCTCCGACGTCATGGTGCTCGTGCACGTGCCGGCCGACCACTCGGCCGTCACCCTGATCCACTTCCCCCGCGACCTCTACGTCTCGATCCCGGGCAAGGGCAAGAACAAGCTCAACGCGGCGTACGCGTTCGGCGGGCCTCCGCTCCTCGTCAAGACGATGCAGGACATGCTCGGCGTCCGCATCGACCACGTCGCGCTCGTCGGGTTCGAGGGGTTCAAGTCGATGACCGACGCCGTGGGCGGCGTCGACGTCAACGTCGAGGAGTCGAGCAACCAGCCGCCCTACGTCTTCACCCAGGGCGTGCAGCACATGGACGGCGCGATGGCCCTGGCCTTCGTGCGCGAGCGCAAGCAGCTGAGCGAGGGCGACATCTCCCGCGGCCGGCGCCAGCTCGCCTTCATCAAGGCGCTCATGCTCAAGACCCTGAGCAAGGACGTGCTGACCAACCCGATCAAGCTCAAGGACTTCACCGAGGCGGCCACGTCCAACCTCACCGTCGACCAGAAGCTCGACGTCGGCACGATGCGCTCCGAGGCCCTGGCGCTGCGCGACCTGCGCGGGGGCGACATCCGGTTCATCACGGCGCCCTTCACCGGCTTCGGCACGAGCCCGGCCGGTGCGTCGATCGACATCGTCGACGAGATCAAGATGGCCGACCTCGGTGACGCCATCCGCAACGACGAGCTCAACGCCTACAAGTAGCCGAGCACGGAGCCCGCTCGCCGACCACGTCGGCGGCGGTCAGACCCGCTTCCACGAGGTCAGGTCGCCCTGCGAGAGCCACGTCTGGTTGCCCGAGACGATCCAGCCGGCACGGTCGGTCACCGACAGGCCCACGCTCCCCCGCTCGGGGGTCGCGACCGGCACGCACGCGACGACGGCAGCGGTGCGGCCCTTGACGACCTCGACGAGCTGGACCCCCTTGCACGCTCCGACGATGCGGACGGCATACGTCTTCAGGGTGGTGTCGACGAGCAGGTTGCTCAGGGCGACGGCGCCCGGCGCGTCACCCGAGCCGGTCCACGTCGTCCCCCCGTCGTCCGTGACGACGACCGACCCGTCGGCGCACAGCGCCTGCGCCTGCGCCGCGGACGTGCGTGAGAGGTCGACGACGACGGCGTCGCCGCACGGCGTCGCCGCGGCCTCCTTGGGCGCGAGCACCCGGGTGGGCTCGTCGAGACGGCGGGCCCATCCCCCGCTGACGGCGGTCGGGGTCAGCCACGTCCGACCCGCGTCACGCGAGGCGTACTGCGCGAGGGTGCAGGCCGGGCCGGCGCCGATGACGAAGGCGCGGGTCTCGTCGAGCGGCTGCACGCGCGCGACGGCCCGGGCAGGCGATCGCAGCCTCGTCCACGTCTGACCTCCGTCAGCGGTGACCTCGACGGTCGCGCCACCCGCGTCGCAGGCGCCGGTCGTGGCTCGCCAGGCCGTCACGGCGTCGAGCGCCGAGACGAGCCGGGTGACGGGGACGGCCTTGACCGACGCCGGCGAGACGCCCTCGGTCGGGCCGGTCACGGCCGTCGTGGGCGGGCTCGTGGACAGTGCCGCGGTCCGCGTCGCCGAGACGGGGGGCAGCGCCTGTGACGCGTTGTGGCCCGACCGCAGCGCGAACGCGACGAGCGCGACGTCGACCGCCAGAAAGGCGACGAGACCTGCCGTCGCCACTCGGTTGTTCATTGCTCCGGATCCCCCTCGACACGCCTGATGGCCCTTCCCCCGGGGGCCATGCTAGGGGCGAATCCGCCTGTCGTACGCGGCAGTCCGCGTTCGGATCGGCGCTCGGGTCAGTGGCCGGGCGGCGTGAGGGCCGCGACGACGACGGGCAGCTGCGCCTCGATCTCGGTCGACATCAGGTCATATGCCGCAGAACCGCGCCCGTATGGGTCGGGTATGTCCGATTCGGCCGCGGTGCGTGCCGGGTGGAGGCCTCGACGACCGCGGGCGACCTCGGCGACGATCGCCGCCCACGGCGTGTCGTGCTCGGCGGCCGCCACCTCGGGACCGGCCGCCGCTCCGGCGAGGTCGGCGTCGCGGACGAGGTCTGCGAGCTCGCCCAGGGTGAAGGTCTTGCGCAGCGCCCGCGGGTGCAGGGCGACGGCGTCGGCCCGGTGCTTCTGCGTCGCGGTGACGACGATGTCGGCGGCGGCGAGCAGGGACGGGGTGAGCTGGCGCGAGGCGAAGCCGGCCGTGTCGGATCCCACGGCCTCGAGCGCGGCGACCGACCCGGGCTCGATGTCGGCGCCGACGAGGGCGCGCGTGCCGGCGCTCTCGACGTGGACGTCCTGCCCGGCGAGGAGCTGACGCAGACGACGCTCGAGGTAGGGCGAGCGGCACACGTTGCCCGTGCAGATGACGAGGACCCGACCCACGGGCCTCATCGGCGCGCCCCGACGAGCGAGGCGGTGTGGGCGAGGCAGGCCTCGAGCGTGGGCAGCAGTCCGGCATCGGCGGCAGCGGCCAGGGTCGAGGCGGCGGCATCCTTGGGCGAGAGCACCGGGACGAAGCCGTCGGGCAGCTCGAGCCCCACGGTCGGGTCGAGCGGGTTGATGCCGCGCTCGATCGAGGGGGTGAACACCTCGGAGCAGAGGTAGACGGCGGTGCCGTCCTCGACGCAGGCGAGGGCGTGGCCGAGCCCTTCCGCGAGGTAGACCGCGCGGCGGTCGACGGTGTCGAGCACGACGGAGTCCCACTGCCCGAAGGTCGGCGACCCGACCCGGACGTCGACGACGAAGTCGACGAAGACCCCGCTCGTGGCCGTGACGTACTTGGCCTGCGAGGGCGGCACGTCGGCGAAGTGGATGCCGCGGAGCGCTCCTGCCGACGAGACGGAGATGTTGGTCTGCCTGACCTGCATCTCGTGGCCGATGGCCTCGGCCAGACGGTCGACGCGGAAGCCCTCGGCGAAGACCCCACGGTCGTCGGGGAACTGGCGCGGCGTGATCTCGAAGGCTCCGTCGATGCGGAGCGGGCGGATGTCCATCAGGTCCTTGCCTTCACGGGGTGTCCTTGCCCTCGGCGAGGAGGGCGTGCAGGTAGAGACCGTAACCGCTCTTGGCCTGGTCGTCGGCGTGCCGTCGCATGCCGTCGTCGTCGAGCCACCCGTTGCGCCAGGCGATCTCCTCGACGCAGCCGATCTTCTGGCCCTGCCGCGCCTCGACGACGTGGACGTACTGGCTGGCCTCGATGAGTCCCTCGAACGTGCCGGTGTCGAACCACGCCGTGCCGCGGGGCAGGACGCTGACCGACAGCGTGCCGCGACGGAGGTACTCGTCGTTGACGGCGGTGATCTCGAGCTCGCCGCGCGCGCTGGGTGTCAGGTCGCGGGCGATGGCGACGACGTCGTTGTCGTAGAAGTAGAGACCCGGGACGGCATAGCTCGACTTCGGGTGCTCGGGCTTCTCCTCGATGGAGATGACGTGGCCGTCGGGGTCGAACTCGACGACGCCGTAGGCCGTCGGGTCGGCGACCCGGTAGGCGAAGACGTGGCCGCCCTCGACGTCGGCGTTGTCGGCGAGGCGGGTGCCGAGCCCCGGGCCGAAGAAGATGTTGTCGCCGAGGACGAGCGCCACCCGGTCGTCGCCGATGAAGTCGGCACCGAGCACGAAGGCCTGGGCCAGGCCCTCGGGACGCGGCTGGACGGCATACGTGATCGTCATGCCCCACTGGGACCCGTCGCCGAGGAGGCGCCGGAACTGCTCGACGTCGACCGGGGTCGTGATGACGAGGACCTCGCGGATGCCGGCCATCATGAGCGTCGAGAGCGGGTAGTAGACCATCGGCTTGTCGTAGACGGGCATCAGCTGCTTGCTGATGCCGCGGGTGATCGGGTGCAGCCGGCTGCCCGTGCCCCCCGCGAGGATGATCCCCTTCATGGTCGGCCAGCGTATGCCGTGTGCGACGTCGTCGTGGACGGGTGCGTCACGCGACGGCGCGCCACGTCTCGAGGCTCGCGTCGGAGCGCCAGGTCGCGTCCGCGACGGCCAGCCAACCGCCCTCGTCGACGACGCTGATGGAGACCGTGCCCTCGGCGCCACCGAGCGAGGTCTTGACGCAGGCGACCTTCGAGGCCGCGCCGCCGGAGAGCTTGGCGACCTCGACCCCGGCGCAGTCGTCCGTGGCGCGGGCGACGTAGACGGCCGGCGCGCTGCCGTCCACCCGGGCGCCGACGGCGAGCGCGCCCTCGACGGTCGCCATCCGGGTCCACGAGCCTCCGCCGTCGCCGGAGCGGACGAGGCGGCCGTCGGCGCAGAGGACGACGGCCCGCGTGGCACTGACCCGGGCGAGGTCGACGACGGTCGTGGTGCCGCAGGGGCGCGCGTCGGGACGCCTGGGCGTGATGACGACTTTCGGGTCCCCACCCGGGAGGCGTGACCAGCCGCCCTCGACCGCCCGCGGTCCCCGCCACGTCGTGGCGTCGTCGTCGGTGGCGTACTCGCCCACAGAGCACCCGGCGCCCTTGGCGCCGATGACGAAGCCACGGTCGGCGTCGACGGGCTGGACGCGCCCCAGGGCCTGCACCGGGGCAGCTCGTGGGGTCCACGTGCGTCCGCCGTCAGCGGTGACCGTCAGGCTCGCGCCGCCGTCGCGGCACGTGCCGAGCGTCCCCCGCCAGGCGCGCCGGCCGTCGACGGCCGCGATGACCTGGCTGACGGGCGTCGCGCCGGCGGCCGGGGCGGTGGTGGTGGTCGGCGCCGAGGTGGACGGCGTGGACACCGCCGCCGGGGGCTGCGCGGACGCCCCCGCGGCGTCGGGCCGGAAGGCGAGGGCGACGAGGACGAGGTCCACGACGACGAGGGCCAGCAGGCCCACGAGCGCCAGCCGACCCACCGAATTGTCCGACATCCACCGAATCACGACCTTCACTCTACGGACCCACTGGACCGAATCCGTGCATCTCGGACAGGCGGCACTAGGATGCGCGGGAGTGATGTGTCGGAAATGTCCGACTGAGTCGTGACACCAGGGCGCGACCGACGAGGAGAGACGACGACTGTGGAGCTGCAGGACTACCTGAACGTCATCAGGAAGCGGTGGATGATCATCGCAGCGGTGGCTCTCGTGACCCTCGGTCTGGCGGCCGCCTACACGGCGCTGACGCCACGCACGTATGCCGCGACGACCCAGTTCTTCGTGTCGACGTCGGGCGACGACACGACCTCCTCGCTCGCGCAGGGCAACACGTTCACGCAGGCGCGCGTCAAGTCCTACTCGCAGCTGCTCGAGTCACCGAAGGTGCTCGACCCCGTCATCAAGAAGGTCGGGCTCGACACGACGGCCGATCGCCTCGCCTCGCAGGTGACGTCGACGATCCCGCTCGACACCGTCATCATCGACGTCAGCGTGACGAGCGGGTCGCCGGCCAGCGCTCAGCGCATCGCCGCGGCCGTCGGAGACGTCTTCCCCCAGACGATCCAGGAGATCGAGCGCAAGCAGGGGCAGGAGAGCCCGGTCAAGGTGACGGTCGTCAAGGAGGCCGCCGTCGACTCCACGCCGGTGAGCCCGAAGCCGACCCGCAACCTCGCCCTCGGTCTCGTCCTCGGCCTGCTGCTCGGCTTCGGCGTCGCCCTGCTGCGCGACGTCCTCGACAAGTCGGTGAAGTCCCAGCGCGACCTCGAGGCGGTCACCGACCGCACCATCCTCGGCGGCATCGCGTTCGACACGGACGCGTCGGCCCACCCGCTCATCGTCCAGGTCGACCCGCGCTCGCAGCGCGCCGAGGCCTTCCGGTCGCTCCGCACCAACCTCCAGTTCATCGACGTCGCCAACCCGCCGAAGTCGATCGTCGTCACCTCCTCGCTGCCTGGCGAGGGCAAGTCGACGACGACCGCCAACCTCGCGCTCAGCCTCGCCGAGACCGGGCTCAAGGTCGTCGTCATCGAGGGCGACCTGCGCCGGCCGCGACTGCTCGACTACCTCGGCTTCGAGGGATCCGTCGGCCTGACCGACGTGCTCGTCGGGCGCGTCGAGGTCGACGACGTGCTCCAGCCCTTCGGTCGCACGGGCCTGCGCCTGCTCGGCGCCGGCCCGATTCCGCCCAACCCGAGCGAGCTCCTCGGGTCGGCCAACATGGAGCAGCTCGTCGAGGACCTCAGCGAGCGCTTCGACTACGTCCTCATCGACGCCCCGCCCCTGCTGCCGGTCACCGACGCCGCCGTCCTCAGCACGATCGTCGACGGTGCCATCGTCGTCGTCGGCGCGGGCGTGGCCCAGCGCGAGCACGTGCGCCGGGCGCTCGACTCGCTCGAGGCCGTCAACGGCTCCGTGCTCGGCCTCATCATCAACCGGGTCAAGGCCAAGGAGAGCGGCGGCGGCTACGGCACCTATGAGTACGACTACCGCCCCGAGAGCGAGCGCCAGCGCGCCAAGGGGCGCTCGGTCAAGATCCAGCGCCGCCCGATCGCCTCCGACGCGGACCTCGGACCCGTCACCCCGCGACCGTCGACGACCGGCGTCCGCGGCGTCGCCGAGTCCGGTGCGGCCGTCAACGGGGTGGCCCCGGTGGCCACCGGCCCGGCGGCTCCCGCCACTCCCCCGGCGCCGACGGCGCCGTCGGCGCCCTCCCGGGCCCCGCACGCCGAGCACCAGCCCGGCTACCCGGCGGGCGACTCGATCTACCGGTGAGCCGGGCGTTCACCGCCCTCGGCTGAGCAGCGAGAAGACCCCGTGACGTGACGGTCACGGGGTCTTCTGTCTCGCGTCAGCCCAGGGTCTGTGCGCGCGAGGAGCCGGCGACGCTGCCGAGCGCGGCCACGACGACGGCGAGGAACTCCTCGATGCGGTCGAACGCCTCGGTGTGCGTCCTGGTCGAGCGTCCGTAGGGGTCGACGACGTCGACGTCGACGGCCTCCTGCGGCGCGACGGTGCCGCGGGCGGCGGAGGCCTCGGTGACGACCTGCGGCAGCCACGGGTGAGTGGGGACGATCGGCCGCCACGTGTGCGACGAGCGGCACAGGTCGGCGAAGTCGCCGAGGGCGAAGATCCGGCGCATCGCGGACGGGTGCAGGCGCGCCACCTCGCCCCGGTGGGCGCGCGTCATGGTCAGCACCAGCTGCGACCCGTCGAGGAGCTGCGGCGTCACGGAGCGCGCCGCGAAGGCGGTGACGTCGGCGCCGAGGCGCCTCAGCTGCTCGCTCGTCTCGGACTCGATGCCGGACCCGACCATGGCGCCGGTGCCGGCACTCGATATCGGGACCCCGGTGTCGGGCAACAGCTGGCGCAGTCGCCTCTCGGCATAGGGCGACCGGCAGATGTTGCCGGTGCAGACGAAAAGGATGCCGCGGGTCTGAGGAGGGGTTTCCCCGAGCATCATGCCCCCAAGTTCTCTCGGCGTGATCGGGTGAGTCTCGATCGTAAGCGCGACTCCTGTGGCGTACGTGCAGGAATCGGCCTTTTGGGGGTTATGTCTCAGCGAGCGTGCAGCGTGCCGCCGTGGCCGAGCTCGCCACGGGTCACCAGATCGAGCTGGACCTGCGTCCCATCCCCCGGTAGTCCCAGCCGGCGTCGGTCCAGGCGCGCGGGTCGAGCACGTTGCGCCCGTCGATGATCCGCGGGGTCGCGACGAGCGACTTGGCGTGGGCCGGGTCGAGCTCGACGTAGTCCTTCCACGCCGTGAGCAGCATGACGAGGTCGGCCCCGGTGAGGGCCTCCTCTGCCGAGTCGACGATCTGCAGGTCGGGCCGCGCGAGGCGCACGGCGTCGGCGCCCGCGGGGTCGGTCGCCACGACGTTGGCGCCGCGCCCCCAGAGGCGACCGGCGATGTCGAGTGCGGGCGAGTCGCGCACGTCGTCGCTGTCGGGCTTGAAGGTCAGGCCGAGCACCGCCACCTTGACGCCGACGAGGCGGCCGCCGGCCATCTCGGACGCGAGGTCGACAGCGTGGTCGCGCCGGCGCATGTTGATCGAGTCGACCTCGCGCAGGAAGGTCAGCGACTGGTCGACGCCGAGCTCACCGGCGCGGGCCATGAAGGCGCGGATGTCCTTGGGCAGGCAGCCACCGCCGAAGCCGATGCCGGCCTGGAGGAACTTCGAGCCGATCCGGTCGTCGTGGCCGATCGCCTCTGCGAGACGCGAGACGTCCGCACCGGACGCGTCGCACAGCTCGGCCATGGAGTTGATGAAGGAGATCTTCGTGGCGAGGAAGGAGTTGGCCGCGACCTTGACGAGCTCGGCCGTCGGGTAGTTGACGAGCAGCCGCGGGATCCCCGCCTCGATGATCGGGGCGTAGACCTCGTCGACGACGGCGCGGCCGATCTCGCCGCGGTCGCGGTCGTCGGGCAGGCCATAGACGACGCGGTCGGGGCGCTGGGTGTCCTGGACGGCATACCCCTCGCGGAGGAACTCCGGGTTCCAGACGACGACGGCATCCACGCCGGCCTCGTCGAGGCGGTCGGCCACGGCCTGGGCCGTCCCGACCGGGACGGTCGACTTGCCCACGACGACGATCGGCCCGTCGGGCGACGGGCTCGCGTTGGCGATGATGTCCTCGACAGCGGTCCACACGTAGCTCATGTCCGCGGCGTAGCTGCCGCCGCGCTGCGGGGTGCCCACTGCGATGAAGTGCACGCGGGCGCCGGCGAGGGCGGTCTTGTCGGTCGTGAACCGCAGCGAACCGTCCGCCACGCCCTGCTGCAGGAGCGGCTCGAGGCCGGGCTCGTGGAACGACGGCACTCCGGCGGCGAGCTTGGCCACCTTGCGCTCGTCGATGTCGAGGCCGACGACGTCGTGGCCGAAGTCGGCCATGCACGCGGCATGCACCGCTCCGAGATAACCGCATCCGATGACCGAGATCTTCACGCCGGGCAGCATATCGAGCGCGGGGGAACGGCTCGTGGCCGTCAGGTTGCCGGCACTTCGTTACCCTCGGCCCCATGCGCGTGCTCGTGACCGGCGGAGCCGGCTTCATCGGATCGAACTTCGTCCTGCGCGCCCGCGAGGTGCGGCCCGACTGGGGCCTGACGGTCATCGACTCGATGACGTATGCCGCCAACCGCCGTTCGCTCGCAGCGGTCCTCGCCGACCTGGGCGGCGACGGCTCCGTCGAGCTCGTCGAGGGCTCCGTCGCCGACGCACCGCTCGTCGACCGGCTCGTCGCCGACCACGACGTCGTCGTCCACTTCGCCGCCGAGTCGCACAACGACAACAGCCTCGACTCGCCGTGGCCGTTCGTCGAGTCCAACGTCGTCGGCACCTTCACCCTCCTCGAGGCGATCCGCCGGCACGACAAGCGCCTGCACCACATCTCGACCGACGAGGTCTACGGCGACCTCAAGCTCGACGACCACGAGCGGTTCACCGAGAAGACGCCGGTCAACCCCTCGTCCCCCTACTCGGCCACCAAGGCCGGCGCCGACCTGCTCGTCCGGGCGTGGATCCGGTCCTTCGGAATCCGGGCGACCGTGTCGAACTGCTCGAACAACTACGGCCCGCGCCAGCACGTCGAGAAGTTCATCCCCCGCCAGGTCACGAACGTCCTCGACGGCGTTCGCCCCAAGGTCTACGGGTCGGGGCTCAACGTGCGCGACTGGATCCACGTCGACGACCACAACGACGCCGTCATCGCGATCCTCGAGCAGGGCCGCCTCGGCGAGACCTACCTCATCGGCGCCGACGGCGAGCGCAACAACCTCGAGATCGTCGGGATGATCCTCGAGCTGCTCGGCAAGCCCGACGACTGGTTCGAGCACGTCGACGACCGCCCCGGCCACGACCTGCGCTACGCCATCGACGCGACCAAGCTGCGCCTCGAGACGGACTGGACGCCGCGCTACGGCGACGTGCGCGCCGGCCTCGAGGCGACGATCGAGTGGTACGCCGCCCACCGCGAGTGGTGGGAGGCCGCCAAGGTCGAGTCCGAGCGCACCTACGCCAGGCTCGGACGATGAGCGCGCAGGCGGGCGCGGGGCGCGTCCTCGTCACCGGCGCGAACGGGATGCTCGGTCACGACCTCGTGCCGGCGCTGCGCGCGGCCGGATGGGTCGTCACGGGGCTCGGCCGCGGCGACCTCGACGTGACCGACGCCTGGCAGTGCGTGGCCGCGGTGGACGGGCACGACCTCGTCGTCAACGCAGCCGCCTACACCGCCGTCGACGCCGCCGAGACCGACGAGGCGGCCGCGTTCGCGGTCAACGCCGTCGGGGCCGCCAACGTGGCGCGCGCGTGCTCGCGCGCCGGCGCACGACTCGTCCACGTCTCCACGGACTACGTCTTCGACGGCACCGCCACCGAGCCGTATGCCGTCGACCACCCCGTCGCGCCGCGCTCGGCCTACGGCCGCACCAAGGCCGCCGGCGAGTGGGCCGTGCGCGCCCTGTGCCCCGAGTCGTGGGTCGTGCGCACGGCGTGGCTCTACGGTGCGGGCGGCCCGAACTTCGTCTCGACGATGCTGCGCCTCGCCGGCGAGCGGGAGACCGTGTCGGTCGTCGACGACCAGGAGGGCCAGCCGACGTGGACGGTCGACCTCGCCGACCTCGTCGTACGTCTGGTCGCGGGTGACACGGCATACGGCATCCACCACGGCACGGCGAGCGGGCAGACGACGTGGTTCGGGCTGGCGCGGGCCGTCTTCGAGCTGAGCGGGCTCGACCCCGAGCGGGTGCTCCCGACGACGTCGGACGCCTTCCCGCGGCCCGCTCCGCGTCCTGCGTGGAGCGTCCTCTCGCACGAGAGCCTCGAGCGCGTGGGCATCGCGCCCCTCCGCGACTGGCACGAGGGCATTGCCTCCTTCCGTGCGTAATGTCAGGTTCGTGGTGGTGTGCCCGTAGACTCACGGTGCCACTTCCGAAGTTGACGAGGTTTCCCGATGTTCGTACACGACAGTGCCGAGGTCGCTGACGACGCCACCGTCGGTGAAGGCACGAAGGTCTGGCACCTCGCCCAGGTGCGAGAAGGCGCCGAGATCGGCGCGAACTGCGTCATCGGGCGCGGGGCCTACATCGGTGTCGGCGTCACCATGGGCGACAACTGCAAGGTGCAGAACTACGCCTTGGTCTACGAGCCCGCCGCAGTGGAGAACGGCGTCTTCATCGGGCCCGCCGTCGTCTTCACCAACGACCACTTTCCTCGCGCCGTTGACCCTCGCGGCCAGCTGAAGTCCGGTGACGACTGGGAGGCGGTCGGCGTCACCGTGCGTTCAGGCGCGTCCATCGGCGCTCGAGCCGTCTGCGTCGCGCCCGTGACGATCGGCCGCTGGGCCATGGTCGCCGCGGGTGCCGTGGTTACCAAGGACGTGCCGGACTTTGCGCTTGTGGCCGGCGTCCCCGCCCGCCGCCTGCGATGGGTCGGACCAGCAGGAGTGCCGCTCGAGCAGCATGGCGACGTGTGGCGGTGCCCCGAAACCGGAGACACGTTCGCCGAAGACGACGGCGTCCTCACCCCGACCAATCCCTGAACACGCACTCGACCTCCAGAGGACTGCCCACGTGAAGATCACCACCGTCGGACTTGGCAAGATCGGCCTGCCCTTGGCGGTTCAGTTCGCATCGATGGGCCACGAGGTAGTCGGCGCTGACGTCAACGCGTCCGTGGTTGGGCTGGTCAATGCCGGGACGGAGCCGTTCCCTGGCGAAGAGCATCTCGCCGAGAAGCTGTCAGAGGTCGTCGACGCCGGCCGGCTCAGCGCCACCACGGACACTGCTGCAGCTGTGAGCCAGAGCGACGCCGTCGTCGTCGTCGTTCCGCTCTTCGTCGACGAGGACGGAGTGCCGGACTTCGGCTGGATGGACTCAGCCACTCGTGACATCGCTGCTGGCCTTCGACCCGGAACTCTCGTCGCCTACGAGACGACACTTCCGGTCGGAACCACTCGCAGCCGATGGAAGCCGATGCTCGAGGAGGGCTCGGGCCTGTCCGAGGGCGTCGACTTTCACCTCGTCTTCTCACCCGAGCGGGTGCTGACGGGCCGCGTCTTTGCCGACCTGCGCAAGTACCCGAAGCTGATCGGAGGCCTCAGCCCCGAGGGAGCGAAGGCGGCCTCCGCCTTCTACGAGGCCGTGCTGGAGTTTGACGAGCGCCCAGACCTTGGGCGCGGCAACGGCGTGTGGGACCTCGGCTCCGCCGAGGCCGCAGAGATGGCCAAGCTGGCCGAGACGACCTACCGCGACGTCAACATCGGCCTCGCGAACCAGTTCGCCGTGTTTGCTCAGCGTGCCGGGATCGACGTGTACCAGGTGATCGAGGCCTCGAACTCCCAGCCGTACAGCCACATCCACCGCCCGGGCATCGCCGTTGGCGGGCACTGCATCCCCGTCTACCCGCGCCTCTACCTCTGGAACGACGAGGATGCGACCGTCGTCCGCGCAGCCCGCGAGGCCAACGCCGCCATGCCAGCCTTCGCCGTCGGAATGGCTCGCGGCGCGTTCGGCGATCTCGCTGGGGCCCAGGCCGTGGTCCTGGGGGCAAGCTACCGCGGAGGCGTCAAGGAAACGGCCTTCTCCGGGGTGTTCGGCACCGTCGAGGCCCTTCGCGCCGAAGGCGCCGAAGTGACTGTGCACGACCCGATGTACACCCACGATGAGCTGAGAACGCTGGGTTTCACGCCGCACGATCTCGGGAGTCAGGTGGACCTCGCGGTCCTGCAGACAGACCACGGCGAGTACCGCGGATTGACCGCAGCAGACCTGCCCGGCGCCACCGTCATCGTCGACGGGCGCAGTGTGCTGGACGCCGATGCCTTTCCCGATGCTCGGGTCCTGACCATCGGCCGCGGCTGACACGAACGGATAGGACAACAACCATGGATTTCATCCCACCCGCGAAACCGATCATCGGCGACGATGAGAGGGCTGCCGTGGACCGTGTCCTGCAGTCCGGCATGATCGCGCAAGGCCCGGAGGTCGCGGCCTTCGAGCAGGAGTTCGCTGAGCACTTCTCGCTGGGGCGAGCTTGTGTCGCAGTCAACTCAGGCACCTCTGGGCAACATCTGGGTCTTCTCTCATGCGGCGTCGGTCCCGGAGATGAGGTGATCGTTCCGTCGTTCACCTTCGCAGCGACCGCGAATTCTGTGGCACTCACCGGGGCGACCCCCGTGTTCGCCGACATCGATCCAGACGATTTCTGCCTGTCCCCCACGGCAGTGGAGGCAGCTATTACGGAGAGGACGGTCGGAATCATGCCCGTCCATCTCTACGGTCACCCGGCCAAGATGGACGGTCTTGTCGAGCTTGCAAACCGCTACGGCATCCAGGTTTTTGAGGATGCCGCGCAAGCTCACGGCGCCTCACTGAACGGGACCCCGGTGGGAGCGTTCGGATCCTTCGCCATGTTTTCTCTCTATCCGACGAAGAACATGACCTCCGGCGAGGGAGGCATGGTCTCGGTGGCCGACCCAGACATCGAGCGGCTCGTCCGGCTGTATCGGAACCAAGGCATGGAGAAGCAGTACCACAACGAAGTTGTGGGCTTGAACAACCGCATGACTGACATTCACGCCGCGATCGGACGCGTCCAGCTGACCAAGGTCGACGCGTGGAACGAAACTCGGCGACGCAACGCTGCCTTCCTGTCCGCACACCTCGAGGGAGTCCAGACTCCGACCGTGGCGGACGGGGCTGTGCATGTCTTTCATCAATACACGGTCCGCGTCCGGGAGGACCGAAACGGCTTCGCAGCGGCTCTCAAGGCGGAGCACAACGTGGGCTCCGGGATGTTCTATCCAGTCCCTAACCACCGTCTCCGCCCCTTTGACGTCAATGTCGACCTCCCGGAAACGGAGAGGGCTGCGGCCGAGTGCCTCTCATTGCCCGTCCACCCATCCCTGCACGAGCAAGACCTCGAGCGAATCGTCAACGCCGTCAACTCCCTCGTCAAGGCAGGCGTGTGATGCCCGTCCTACGTGCAGGCCTGATCGGTTTAGGGATGATGGGCCGTCATCACGCAAGGGTGCTCGCCTCGCTCGACGGGGTGGAACTTGTGGGGGTGGCGGACCCGTCGGGCGACACTCACGACGCAGCAAATGGTCGGGAGGTCCTTGGAGGCGTAGATGACATCATCCGCACAGGCGTGGACTACTGCGTCGTTGCCGTCCCAACGATCTACCACGAAGAAATCGGGTTGGCCCTCGCCTCGGCAGGGGTCCACGCACTGATTGAGAAGCCCCTTGCGCCGGACGTGAGCGCCGCACAAAGACTTGCCGACGCCTTCGAATCCGCGGGGTTGGTCGGGGCCGTGGGCCACATCGAGCGATACAACCCGGCCCTCCAGTCCGCGAGAGCCCGCATCGCGGCCGGTGAGCTCGGCCGCATCTATCAGGTCACGACCCGTCGTCAGGGACCCTTTCCTGCCAGGATCTCCGACGTGGGAGTGGTCAAAGACCTCGCCACCCACGACATCGACCTCACTGCCTGGGTCACGCAGCAGGAGTTCGTACGAATCAGTGCCAATACGGCTCACCGAAGCGGGCGAGATCACGAAGACCTCGTGGCAGCTACAGGCCTGCTGACCGACGGAACCGTTACCAACCATCTCGTCAACTGGCTCTCACCTCTCAAGGAGAGGGTGACTACCATCACCGGCGAACTCGGCGCGTTCGTGGCGGACACGCTCACCGCGGACCTGACCTTCTACGCCAACGGCTCCGTTCGAGTCGTCCGCGACGACATCGCTCAGTTCCGCGGCGTCTCAGAGGGAGACATGATTCGCTTCGCGATCGCCAAGCCGGAACCTCTGCGGGTCGAGCACGAGCAGTTCCGAGATGCGGTTCTTGGTAAAGACGCTGACATCGTCAGCATGCGGCAGGGAGTCGACACCGTTCGCGTGGCGGAGGCATGCATCGAGTCGGCACAGTTGGGTTCGAACATCTCGCTCGTGAACCACTCGGCGCTCTGATGAGGCCTTGACCGCTATGAGGCCTCCGCGCGCACTGGTGACCACGACCATCGCCCTTTCCGCAGACAAGTTTCATCGAGAGCTCGTCAGGCAGCTACAGAATGACGGCTTCGATGTCTGTGTCGTCTCGTCCCCGGGTCAAGGACTTGCGAACATGCGTCGCGACCTAGGGGTTAGGACGCGCGAACTCTCGATGACGCGCGACATATCTCCAGTGGCCGATCTCCGTGGACTGGTGAGTTGGTTGCTCTTGTGTCTACGCGAGAGGCCTGAACTCGTCGTCGCAGCAACACCAAAGGCCAGCCTCCTGAGCCTGATTGCGGCTCGGGTGACACGCGTACCTCGGCGTCTCTACTCTGCCGTGGGCTTGCGGCTGGAAGGGGCTCACGGGGGCCGGCGGCGGCTCTTGGTCGCCATCGAGCGTGTAACCACAGCTGCTTCCACGGAGGTCGTGGCCAACTCGCGCTCTCTCGCAAAGCGCTACGAGGAGTTGCGGCTCGTACCCGTGGCCAAGTTGCGGCAGACCGTGCCTGGCAGCAGTCACGGGGTTGACTGCACTCACTTCTCACCCCGACGAGCAGATGCTGATCTCGCTCAGCGGCTGGGCCTGGATCTTTCAGTGCCTGTAGTGGGTTTTGTCGGGCGGCTGACTCACGATAAAGGCATTGAGACATTAGTGGCGGCAGCGAAGCTCTTGGCGCACCTGGGGCGCGGCATTCAACTCCTAATCGTCGGCCCACAGGACGAACCAGACTCGAGTGACTACTTGAAAATGCTGAAGGATTCCGGTCTGCAGGTGTCGTCCGTCGGTTCTGTCGACGACGTGCGTCCATACTTCTCACTGATGTCAGTCCACGTCTTGCCAACGTTGCGCGAAGGATTCCCCAACGTGGTGCTCGAGGCGAGTGCCATGGGCATCCCCACTGTCACCACAGACGCTACTGGGTCTGTCGACAGCGTGCTTCCCGGCGTAACAGGACTGCTCGTACCGGCTCGAGACCCACAAGCTCTAGCGCATGCCATGTCGAGGCTAATTTCTGAACCGCAAACGGCAGCCAGCTACGGTTGCGCCGCCAGGGCGTGGGTCACCCGAGACTTCACACCCGAAGCTGTGGTCCGGTCTCTCCTCGACAAACCAATCGCCGTGCTAGCGGAAGAGGAGGCGTAGGCGATGCGCGTGCTCTGGACTCGTCTCACTGCTGCCGTCCTGACCGTCTACTTGCTCCTAGGTCAGCGTTTGACCATAGACGCTACGACAGGCGGGCGCGGCGCGGTGAGCTTGCCCGAGATAGCATTTCTCGCATCGGCAGCAGGTCTGTGGTTGATTCTCCACATTCGCGTCGACGGACCTCAAGCCAAAGGTCTCTTCCTGTCCACCGCCGGTCCACTCTTCACGTTGCTCACGGTTTTGCCTTTCGTAGGCGTACTTGTTGGCGACTATGAACCACGCGCGCTCTACAGCATCATCGTTGTGCTCGTCCCGACATCGATTCTCGTACTAGGCACGGCAGCAGCACGCTGGGACGTTGACATTCGCGTTCCGATCCTCGTCGCTATCGTGGGGCACGGCCTCTATGGCATCGGGCAGTTGCTGGCGCGAGTGGGAGTCATGCCTTCAGCGCTCTGGGGTTGGGCCACCAGTTGGGACGCACAGACACAGAGCGCGTACAGCGAGGCATACCTGATTTCCTCGCGAAGCACCGGCCTATTCGTGAACCCCAACGAATTCGGACTGTGGAGTGTTCTGGCAGTGATTTTTGGTGCGCTCTACCTGCAACCACGCCGTCGCGCGCTCGCGATCGCCTTTGGCGCCATAGGTGTTTTCGCATCCCAGTCGAGGACGGCCTGGCTTGCGTTGGCACTATTGCTGATCACGATTCTCGTCGCGAGTCTGCTGAAACCTCAGACCGCCAAGTCGGGACTGATTGGGCTTTCACTCGCTGCGCTCACTACAGCCATCATCACGCTCTTTGGTGGACTCTCCCGGCTCGTCGAAGCAGGAGCCGTGAGCCGTTTCAATACAGGCCTGGGTGCACTTATAGGCTCGGGTTCAGGCGAGGATGCAAACCTCAGCGGACGATACGTGGGATGGGAGCGCGCGAACGAGTTCGTGCAAGACTATGTCTTCGGAACGCTGGGGCCGCCCCAGTTGAAGTTCGGCGGCTCGATCGACAATCAGTTCGTCAGCTACTACCTGCAGGGAGGACTGCTGCTTGTCTGCGCCTACATTTTGCTACTGACCGCCCCCTTCCTGATTCTCCGCGGCCGTATACAACAGGCATGGAAGCTGATGATCGTGGCAGTCACCTTCGCGATCTTCTCCTACACCGCCAGCCCGATGGACAGTCCGGCGGCTAGCTCGCTCGCATGGGTCTGCGCGATTCTTACCGTCCAAGCCTCGCTCCGAGGAGGTTTGACGGAGGTTTCCGATGAGATGAACGACCATCCTCCGGAGCCCAGCGTGCGGTCAGAGCATCACATCAGAATGGGAACGTACTCATGACCTCTCACCTCAATTACGTGCTGATCGGTCAGGGGAACTGGGTTCGCAAACTTGCCGAGGGCCTCCGAGACACAGGCTTCCCCGTGCAAGAGGTACCGCTCGACTCGGCACGGTCCGCACTCAACTGGGAGGCGCTTAGGCGAATTCGGGCAGCAGACGTGGTGGTCCGGGTCGGATTCCGCCCGGGAGCCCGCACCTGGCGGGGCCGAGCTTTTGACGGCGCGTTACGAATCTTTGGGCGTCGAGCGATCTCGGTCTGCTACTGGATCGGGACGGACGTCCTGAACTTCACCGACGATCTCTCCCACGGCGCACCGGCCGCGGGTTGGCGGTCCCCCGCGCTGGCCGTGGACCACCACCTCGCTGGCTCTGAGCCACTCCACGGCGAGCTGGCCAAGGCGGGCATCGCTGCCTCCGTCGTGGGATTTCCTTGGCGCACCGTCCAGGCGCCCACCGATCCACCCCCGTTCCCCGAACAGTTCACCGTGCTCACGTATATCCCCGATGGCCGCGCAGAGTTCTACGGAGGTCCAGTCGTTCTCGAGGCGGCACGCAGACTCCCAGGGATTTGCTTTGAGGTCATGGGCGGGGAAGGAATCTGGGCTGAAGACCCTCCCGAGAATGTGCATTTCCGCGGTTGGGTCCGAGACCCAGCTGAGGCCTATGCCAGTTCGTCGTGCGTGCTGAGGATTGTGCGCCACGATTCGATTGGCGGCACCGCAGTCGAGGGGCTCTTGTTCGGGCGCCCAGTCCTCTACTCTCAGGAACTCGACCATACGATGAAGGTCGAGCCCACGCCGGAGTCCGTCACTCAGGCACTCAAGGAGCTGTCCTGCGAATGGAAAGCGGGAAGACTAAACCCAAGCGCAGAAAACGCCCGATGGGCGAGCCGCACCTTCGACCCCACGCGGAGGTTCGAACTGCTCGGGCAGCACCTCGCGGAGATCAGCGGACTGCCGCGGCCCCCCCGCCTCAGCTACATAACCCTCCAGGCGACGACCGAAGGCCAAGCCGCCCACGCCCACGTGCACGAGATAGTGAAGGGCCTTGCCGCCGCTGGCTGGTCAGTACGTCTTCTCAAGCCGAAGTACGGTCAGGGGTCCCCATCCGCCGCCAGCCGACTGGTTCAGTTCGGTTTGATCCAAGGCCGGGCCATCACCAGCGTTAGGCGCGGTGACGCCTTTTACATCCGTTCGCACTTCGCTGCGTGGCCCGCTGCGCTGCTCGCCAAAGTACTTCGAGTGCCCGTGGTCCAAGAGGTGAATGGACCGCACGAAGATGCTTTGGTCGCCTGGCCGGGACTGCGGCGAATCCGACCATTGGTTGAGCGGGCCAACCGATCACAGATGCGATCTGCTGACGCAGTGATCACGGTCACTCCCCAGCTCGTTCGCTGGCTGCGGCTAGACGCAGGCGTTGAGCGGGGGCACCTCGTCTCTAACGGTGCTGACGTTGAGCTCTTTACGCCCCATGCCCCACGACGCGAAGACCTCCCCGATCGTTACGTCGTCTTCTTCGGCGCGTTGGCGCCGTGGCAGGGAATAGATATTGCTCTCGAGGCGGCGTCATCCCAGCTCTGGCCCGAGGATGTCTCGCTGGTGGTCGTAGGTGACGGCCAGTTGCGCGACCTCGTCGAGCGCAAGTCAGACGGGAGCCACATCATCTACCTCGGCCGGCAGCCTTATGCCGAGATACCGGGTCTCGTGGCGGCGTCTCTGGTCTCGCTACTGCCCATGGCTTCATCAGCTCAGGATCGAGGGCAGAACAGCACACGCGACCACACGACCAGCGGTTTGGCACCCCTGAAGCTGTTCGAGTCGATGGCGTGCGGCGTCCCAGTCATCGCCTCCGACCTCCCCGGGATGGCCGAAACCATATCTAGCGCGGACTGTGGCATCCTCGTTGAGCCGGGAAGCGCCATGAGCTTGGCGGAGGCAGTACGTCAGATCGCCAACGATCCCGCGCGAGCCGCGGAGATGGGACGGCACGGTCGCGAGAGCGCCGTCGACGAGCACTCGTGGCGCAGCCGAGCCGCTGACACCGCCGAGGTGCTCACGTCAGTCGTATCGCGTTCAAGTCTCCATCACGCCACGGAGCTGGAAGAGGCCTAGGCCGGCACCGAGCTCTTCCTTAAGGCCCTCAGCGCCAGCCACTCGCCGCGAAAGGCCCAGATGACCACCGGGGCAAGGGCAGCCCACGCGACCGCGTACCACAGGCCGGAGGTTGCCCCCCACGCCACCGTTGCCAAAGCGCCCACCACGGACAGCGAGGTGATTGTGTATAGCCGTCTGCGATTGAAAGTCCGCCACGTATGTACTGACGCTTCGGTCCTCGTCACGAAGTAGACGAAGTAAGCGACGGTGTTCGCCACCACGGCTCCTCTGGCGCCGAAATGAGGCGTCAACACGAGGTTCAGGGTCACGCTACAGGCGAGACCTGCGAGTGTGCACCACACAGACCACACCGTCCGCCGGGTGATGTTGATGCCGATGCCCGATGCTTCGGACAGAGTGTAGAGGAGTGGTTGCAGGATGCTGCCTAGTACGAGGTACTTGACGTCGTCATACGCTGCTGGCAGCAACACGTCGGTCAACCAGGAGAGGGAGCCGACGACGACCAAGAGCGCAGTCACCACAGCCAGTACCTGATACATGACGGTGTCGACCCTGCCCAAATCAGTGCCCTCCGCCACCCATCTGTAAACAATAGGTGCCCACACGACGGAAAAGATCGTCTGCACGACGACGGCTGCTCCTGCAAACGTCAGAGCCACCGAATACACCCCGAGCTCGGCCAGCGTTGAGAGGTACCTCAGCGCCACCGCGCTCGTCGCCGTTAGCGCCCAGTACGCCAAGCCAGCGAAGATGAGAGGGAAGCTGTAGCGGATCAGCGCCCGAACAAGCTCTCTGTCGACACGCGCGCGGGCCGCGAGGATCCACTGCCCTCTCGTGGCCCACCCAGTGATCGCGGCGGTTGCTACCCAGGAAGCTAGTACCGCGGTCGACAGGCTGAGGAAATCGCGCCTGACGGCAAGCATCAGCACGAGCGCAACCGACCCAAGAAATACAGCCTTCGGGATGAGTTGGCTTGCGGAGAAGGCAAGCGCCCTTTCCTCCATCCGCAGAATGAGGGAGAGGAACCTGGAGATGATCGCGGCGGCGCTACAGGCGAGTGCCACCGCAAACGTACGGGCGTCATCGCTGCCGAGGAGCAGGTCCGCCAGAGGTCCGGAGGCGAAGAGAGCAGGGACTGCCACGGAGCCGAAGAGCACGACGCTGGGGACGACGCAGCTACGGAGAAGTACGGCCCTGTCCTTGGTCTCGTGGAAGTTTCGGACGTACCCCTGGTCGAGGCCGAGAGTCGCGAGCAGGACTGAGAAGGAGACGAAGATCTGCAAGAGGTTGTATCTCGCGACATCCTCTGGAGCGAAGGCCCAAGCCACTATCGGTACCGCCACCAGGCTTATCAGGGCTGTGGCAATCGGGCCCACGGCGAAGCCCAATAGCGTTCGGCTCCTCATAGATCGTCCCGAAGGCGTAATGGGACGACACACGCACGCGGCATCCCGCATACACGTGTCACGAGTCGAACCTGCCGTCAGGAAGGGGCCGGGTCAGCAGCGGCATCGTCTCGTGGTCCGGCGCGCTGATTCCCTCGCGTCTCGTG
Organism: Terracoccus sp. 273MFTsu3.1; assembly: GCF_000383675.1. Lineage (GTDB taxonomy): Bacteria > Actinomycetota > Actinomycetes > Actinomycetales > Dermatophilaceae > Terrabacter. Next base: position 80,469 of record NZ_KB911825.1, read on the forward strand.
ACGGATGTGAGGGTGCGCCACAGGATCCGCAGATCAAGCGTCAAGGACGCGCGCTCGACGTAGTCGACGTCGAGGCGCAGACGGTCGTCCCACCCGATCGCGTTGCGTCCCGAGACCTGAGCGAGGCCCGTGATCCCCGGTCGCACGTCGTGGCGTCGCGCCTCTTCGGGCGTGTACAGCGGAAGGTAGGCCACGAGAAGCGGTCGCGGTCCCACGAGTGACATGTCTCCGCGCACCACGTTCCAGAGCGTCGGGAGCTCGTCGAGGCTCGTCGAGCGAAGCCAGCGTCCCAGGTCGGTCATCCGCGAGGAGTCGTCGACCAGGCCCAGTGCCTCGTTGACCGGCACCATGGTCCTGAACTTGTAGAGGGTGAAGGGCACGCCCTTGAGGCCAGGTCGAGGCTGGGCGAAGATCACCGGACTTCCCAGACGCCGGGCCACGATGAAAGCGATCACGCACTGGACGGGCAGACTCACGATGAACAGGGGAAGCGACACCGCTAGGTCGAACGCGCGCTTGGCAGTATGCCGTCTCAAGGTCAGCGCTCCAGCTGAGCCACGAGGACGGCGATCACGCGATCCACGTCGTCATCGCAGAGATTCGCTCCGCTCGGCAGGGTCACGCCGGTACGGAAAAGCTCGTCAGAACCGCCCGTGACAAACGACCGATAGGGAGCGTAGACGGGCTGCAGGTGCATGGGCTTCCAGACGTGGCGGGCTTCGATGTCAGCGTGGTTCATCACAGACACGACCTCGTCGGCCACTCCCGGCCCTGGGCGGTCGATGATCACCGTCGTCAGCCAGCAGTTGTCCGCCTCATCGTTGTCGGCACCCGACCGCCCGAGAAAACGGAGGTCGGTGTACGGTGCGAGCGCCTTGGCGTAGCGGTCACGGATCTCTCGTCGCCGGGCGATCATCCCATCGAGGCGCTCGAGCTGGCCTCGCCCGAGGGCAGCCAGGATGTTCGACATCCGGTAGTTGTAGCCGACGTCCTCGTGCTCGTACCACGGCACGGGCTGACGGGCCTGGGTCGAGAGGTAACGGGCGCGGTCCAACAGGTCCAGGTCGTCACTGAGCAACATGCCGCCGCCGGACGTGGTCATGATCTTGTTGCCGTTGAACGACAGGGCTGCCGAGCGTCCGAACGAACCTGCGCCTCGACCCGCATGGGATGCGCCTAGCGCTTCGGCGGCGTCCTCGACGACCACGACTCCACGCTCATCGAGCGCGGGGAGGAGGCGGGTGTAGTCGACACAGCGGCCGAGGAGGTCGACAGGTACCACCGCGGGCACGTCCTTACCCTCGGCTCGAAGCGTGTCCACGACCTCGACCATCAGGTCCACGTCGACGTTCCCGTCGCTCACCTGAGAGTCGACAAGCACGGGTTCGGCACCCGTGTAGAGGATCGCGTTCACGGTCGCCGCGAAGGTGAGGCTCGACACAGGGATGTACGTCCCCGGGCCGGCTCCGGCATCGATGAGTGCGAGGTGGAGCGCCGCCGTGCCGGACGACAGGGCGAGGGCACCCGACACACCGACGCGGTCGGCCACAGCCGCCTCGAAGGCGTCGACGTGCGGACCGAGGGGCGCGATCCAACCGGACCTCAAGGCATCGAGGACGTACGCCTCCTCGAGCTCGGTGACCTCAGCCTTGGACAGGTGGATGCGGCTCATCGCTGAGTCGCTTCCGCTGAGAAGTGCTCGTTGACCAGCGCGCCGCGCTTCATCCAATCACGCCCGTCCTCGGCACCCGCGAACGTCACGTCGAGCACGGCTTCGGGGTGGATCGAGGGAACGTCCACGCTGTCCACGAGCGGGTGGCCCGTCGCTCGCCGGCGCTCGTTGGGCGAGAAGAGCTCCTCGCCCATCTTCTCGCCGGGCCTCAGACCGGTGAAGACGACGTCGATGTCGCGGCGCCCGCTCATCCGGATGAGGGTCTTGGCGACCTCGAGGATCTTCACCTGCTCACCCATCTCGAGCACCATGACCTCACCGTCGACGCCGATCGACGCCGCCTCGAGCACGAGCTGGCAGGCCTCCGGGATGAGCATGAAGTAGCGCACGACGTCGGGGTGGGTGACCGTGATCGGACCACCCATCTCGATCTGGGCCGTGAACGCGTGCACGACCGACCCCCGCGAGCCGAGGACGTTGCCGAAGCGCACCGACACGTAACGCCCGCTGGCCCGCCGGGCGAAGTCGGCCGTGAGTCGCTCGGCGAGGCGCTTGCTGTAGCCGAGCACGCAGGTCGGGTTGGCGGCCTTGTCGGTCGAGATGTTGACGAAGGTGGAGACACCGGCGGCCTCGGCAGCGGTCAGGACGTTGAGGGTCCCGATGACGTTGCTCTTCCACGCCTCGAGCGGGTGCGCCTCGAGCAGCGGCAGGTGCTTGAGAGCCGCGGCATGGAAGACGACCTCGGGCCGTGCCCGGTCGAAGGCTTCGGCGAGCGCCTTGGGGTCGCGGATGTCGGCGAGGATGAGGTCGTCGGAGTCGAGCAGCCCGTGGCCGGAGAGGCTCATCTCGGTCGCCTGCAGTCCCGACTCGTCGCGGTCGAGCATGTAGAGCCGGGACGGGCCGAAGCGCGCGATCTGGCGGCAGAGCTCCGAGCCGATGGAGCCACCCGCGCCCGTGACGAGGACGCGACGCCCGGAGATCTGGTCGGCGATGGCGGTCGTGTCGAGCTGCACCGGACGTCGCCCCAGCAGGTCGGCGACGTCGAGGTCGCGCAGGTCGTTCGGGGTGGGGCGTCCGCCGATGATGTCCTTGAGCGGCGGCAGGCTGACGACGTCGAGCCCGGCGTCCGCGGCGCGGGAGGCCAGGTCACGCAGGGTGGCCGCCTCGGCGTTCGGCAGGGCGAGGACGAGAGTGTCGGCCTCATAGCGCTCGGCGACCGCGGCGAGGTCGGCTCGCGTGCCCCGCACGCGCAGCCCCTCGAGTCGCAGGCGGTGCTTCGAGGGGTCGTCGTCGAGCAGGGCGACCGGCACGAAGGGCCCGGCACCGTCGTACTTCATGCTGCGCAGCAGTCGGCGCCCGGCCTCGCCGGCGCCGAGGACGATGGCGCGACGCTCGGCCGCGGTCTGCATCGCCCGGTGGGACCGCACGGTCCGCACGACGAATCGGAGGGCGAACATCAGCCCGATGGCGAGGGCTCCGGCAGTCAGAGGCACACCGCGCGGGATGACGGGAGGGCTCACCATGAGCGACCACAGGAAGAGGATGGCGCCGACGATCGCTGTCGTCGTCATGAGCTCGACGATCTCCTCGAAGGAGCCGAGGACGTGGCTGATCGAGTAGGGCCCGACGAGGTAGCCGACGGCGAGCTGTCCGACCATGGCGGCGAGCGCGAAGTAGGCCGTGCCCTTGAGGTAGGTCTCGTCGATGCCGAAGTCGAGGCGGATCCACAGCGCGGCGAAGAGCATGACGACCCAGATCAAGGCGTCGACGGCAGCCCAGCCGAGGCGGACCCATCGAGCCCTGCGTACCTGTGCTGTCACGCTGTACTCACCACAATCCCTGACGTGCCCCGGTTCACGTACGCGTCACGGGTTCTGCGACGGCCGACGACATCGTCCCGAACCCGACGTGACTGGCGACTTTCTGCACCAATTCGGTCAAACCACGCGTAAGCCGAATGATAGCCGTCAATCGGTATATCACCGGACATGTCACATTCCGTGGACACGTCGACGCGCGCGTCGGCGGACGGCATACGCCAGCGTTCGCATCCCCTCAGGGGCGGAAGGGGTCCACTACGCTGCGAGCACCGGGAGCCTCCCGGCGCGGTTCGGCCTCGACGTCTGTGCTGGAGGAGCCCGATGTACACCCCCAAGATGAGTTCACGCCTCGCCGTCGAGGCGCTCGGGACCTTCTGGCTCGTCTTCATCGGCTGCGGCTCGGCCATCTTCGACGCGAAGTTCGTCGCCCGGACCCTCGACGGTCAGGTCATCGACTACGGCATCGGGCACCTCGGCGTCGCCATCGCCTTCGGCCTGGCGGTCACGACGATGGCGTATGCCGTGGGGCACGTCTCCGGAGCGCACTTCAACCCCGCGGTCACGATCGGCATCGCCGTCGCGAAGCGCTTCGAGTGGCGTGAGGTCCCGGGCTACGTCGGCGCCCAGCTCGTCGGCGGCCTGCTGGCCGGCGGCGCCCTCGCCGGGCTGCTCTCCTCGACGGGACGCCCCGTCACCGGCAACCTCGCCGCCAACGGCTTCGGCGCCCACTCCCCCGGGGGGTTCGCGCTCGGCGGGGTGCTCATCGTCGAGGCCCTCGTCACGGCCTTCTTCGTCTACATCATCCTCGGCGCGACGAAGGACGACGCCCCCAAGGGCTTCGCTCCACTCGCGATCGGCTTCGGCCTGCTCCTCGCGCACCTCGTGGCCATCCCGATCAGCAACGCCTCGATCAACCCGGCCCGCTCGACCGCCGTCGCCTTCTTCAACGGCAACGGTGCTCCGGGGCAGCTGTGGGCGTTCTGGGTGGCGCCGATCGTCGGCGGTCTCATCGCCGGGAGCACCTTCGCCTGGATCACCGGCGAGCGCCGCGACGACATGGACATCAGCGGCTCGACCGACATGGTCGAGAACGCCGCCGTCGACGACGAGGGTCGACCCGTCCTCGACATCGACTCCGATGAAGGCCAGCGCTCTATTTCCTGAATATGAAGATATGATCTTCACATGTCAGATCTGAAGGTCACACCTTCACCGGTGGCGCTCATCGGCGACATCGTCGAGTCCCGCACCCACCGCGAGCGCCAGGCCCTGCACGACGCCTTCGAGGCGGCCGTCGCCCGGGCGAACGCCGAGGTGCCGATCGACGACCCTGCCGTCATCACCGTCGGTGACGAGTTCCAGGGCGTCTACCCCACCCTGGGAGCGGCGCTGCGGGCCAGCTTCGTCGTCCGCACCGAGCTCTTTCCCCGGGCGGACGTCCGCTTCGGGCTCGGTCGCGGCGACGTCACGACCCTCGACCCGGTGCGCGGCATCCACGACGGGCCCGCCTACTGGGCCGCTCGCGAGGCCATCACTCTGGCGGAGGACCGGGCACAGCGCGCGCAGACCCGGACGTCACGCACGGCCTACGTCGCCCCCGACGAGCCGCCTGCCACCGTCGCGGCGGTGCGGGCAGCGCTCGACTGTCTGGACTTCATGGTTGGCTCCATGTCGACCACCTCACGCGAGATCCTGGGAGGACTCATGCACGGTCACGCGCAGCACGACGTCGCCGACCAGGTCGGCATCAGCCCGTCCGCCGTCTCCCAGCGTGTGCGCCGTGACGGCATCGGGGTCGCCCTCGAGGCCATGACGACGCTCGGCGAGCTGCCGTGACGTGGCTGGCGATCGTCCTGGCCGGTCTCGGCGTGGGCGACATCGTCCGCTCGACGGCGTGGCGGCCGGGCCGTGTCGTCGGGCACGTGGCTGCGCCGGTCGTCATCTTCGCTCTCGCCCTCGTCGCGGGCCTGCACGGCTGGGCCGACGTCCTCGTCCTCGCGCTGGCCGCCGTCGGCGGCGCCGCCTGGGCCGAGCTCTCACGTCGCACCCAGATGACAGGCCGGGGCGCACTCGCACCGCTGGCGGTCTTCGCGGTCCTCGTCGTCGGGGTGCTCGCCTTCTCGGGGGCGGCATCTCCCGCAGGAGGCCCCCTCGCCACGTGGCTCGGCTGGGCCGACCTCCCTGGCACGGGTCCGCTGCCTGCCGAGCGGGTCCTGCTCCTCACCGGGCTCGTCCTCTTCAACGTCGCGACGGCCAACGTCATCGTGCGCCTCGTCCTTCTCACCATCGGCGCCCTGCGCCCGTCCGACGTCACCAACGCCAACGCGGCCGCCGCGGCCGCAGCCTCCCTCACCGGACGTGCCGCTCCCCCGACCAGCGGCCAGCCCGCCGACCGTCTCAAGGGGGGGCGCCTGCTCGGACCCATGGAACGCCTCGTCATCCTGGGCCTCGGCGTGGCCGGGGAGTTCGGCGCCGCCGGTCTCGTCATCGCCGCCAAGGGACTGCTCCGTTTCCCCGAGATCCAGGCGGCCGCCCGCTCGGCGAGCGGCGACCCCACGGGGACGGGCTCCTACCCGGGCGGCCCCGCCGGCATCGACGACGTCACCGAGTACTTCCTCGTGGGGAGCTTCGTCAGCTGGCTCATCGCCCTCGGCTCGCTCGCCCTCACCGTCTGAGGCCCACGCGGCGCCCCCCACGCGTGATCGTCGTCACGCCCGTTGCGTACGCGTGCGGCGGGCCCGCGCTGAGCACAGGCGCCCGTCCGGGCGAGCACGCACCCACTGATAGCGTCGGAACGTCCAGCGCCACACCGATGTGAAGGGCCTACCTGTGAGCACTACCCCCGTCAAGGTCGCCGTCACCGGCGCCGCCGGCCAGATCGGCTACAGCCTCCTGTTCCGCATCGCGAGCGGTGCCCTGCTCGGGCCCGACACCCCGGTGGAGCTGCGCCTGCTCGAGATCACCCCCGCGCTCAAGGCGCTCGAGGGTGTCGTCATGGAGCTCGACGACTGCGCCTTCCCGACCCTCGCCGGCGTCCAGATCGGCGACGACGCGACGAAGGTCTTCGACGGCGTCAACCACGCGCTCCTCGTCGGCGCGCGCCCCCGCGGTCCCGGCATGGAGCGCGGTGACCTCCTCGAGGCCAACGGCGGCATCTTCGCGCCGCAGGGCAAGGCGCTCAACGAGGTCGCTGCCGACGACATCCGCATCACGGTGACCGGCAACCCGGCCAACACCAACGCGCTCATCGCGATGAGCAACGCCCCGGACATCCCGACCGAGCGCTTCTCGGCCCTGACGCGCCTGGACCACAACCGCGCGATCAGCCAGCTCGCCGCCAAGCTCGGCGTGCCGGTGACCGAGATCAAGAAGATGACGATCTGGGGCAACCACTCCGCGACCCAGTACCCCGACCTCTTCCACGCCGAGGTCGGTGGCCGTAACGCCGCCGAGGCCGTCGGCGACCAGGACTGGCTGGCCGGCACGTTCATCCCGACCGTCGCCAAGCGCGGCGCGGCGATCATCGAGGCCCGCGGCGCCAGCTCGGCCGCGTCCGCAGCCTCCGCGACGATCGACCACGCCCGCACCTGGGTGCAGGGCACGCCCGACGGCGACTGGGTGTCGATGGCCGTGCGCTCCGACGGCTCCTACGGCGTGCAGGAGGGCCTGATCTCCTCGTTCCCCGTCACGGTCGAGGACGGCCGGTGGAGCATCGTCCAGGGCCTCGACATCGACGACTTCTCGCGGGGCAAGATCGACGCGTCCGTCGCCGAGCTCGCCGAGGAGCGCGACGCCGTCAAGCGTCTCGGCCTCATCTGAGCCGACCGCTCACGTCGACGGGCGCCGTCCACCACGAGGTGGGCGGCGCCCTTCGCGTATGCCGTGTGCCCGGCTCAGCGACGCCAGCCCAGCCGGGCGGCCCTCGCCTTGAGCGCCTCGGTCAGCGAGGGCGACATGCCCTGCGGCCGCACGTGCGTCCCGCGCAGCCGCCAGTACTTCGCCTCGGCCCACTTCGTGACCTCGCCCGGGTGCCGCACCCAGAGGCGAGCAAGTCGTGCCCGGTGGACTGCCTTCTGCCGCAACAGGTCCCGGGTCGAAACCTCGCGGTCGTAGACGAGCTCGAGGTCGAAGCGCTCGTTGACGACGCGGGGCGAGACACGGGCGCCGGCGGTCAGGTTGAGCAGGTTGCCGCCGTGGATGACCTGCACCCACATCGGCGGCGCACTCACCTCCCGCACGGGACCCCACTGCCGCGCGCGAGCGTGCTGGGCGGCATACACGGTGCTCGGCGGCGAGTCGAGGCGACGTCGCTCGACGAGGGTGAGGAACGGGCTCGAGAGCTGGTCGTAGCGGTAGGTGGCGCCGCTCCGGTCGATCTGGATGCCGCGCGGGAAGTCGACGAAGAGGCCCTCGACCGGCGCGAACTCGTGTTGCGCAGCCGCCATGAAGTCGCGCGCGATGGCGTCGTCGCTGTCGAGGCGGGTCGTCAGCAGCCAGGGCGGCGCGGCCCCGGCTGCACTGCGCTCGGCGATCGCGCGCCCGAAGATCGACGGCGCCCAACGCTCGTGGCTCCAGATCGGGGTGAACGTGCCCTCGGCGAGGGCCTCGACGTCGCCGCGGAAGTCGTCGCTGCAGCGGTCGTCGAAGAGGACGAGCCAGGTGAAGTCCGCGCCGTGCTGGCTGCGCACCGAGGACCAGCAGGCGTCGACGAAGAAGCCGAGACGGTAGCGCAGCCACTCCTCCTGCGCCGGGACGTCTGCTGAGAAGACCGCGCTGAAGCGAGTCAGCAGGTAGTGCTCGAACGCGTGGGGCGGAGAGGTCGGCACGGTCGAGCGGTCAGCGCGTGCTGCGGCCGACGGAGGTGCGGTCGGGCACGTCGGCACGGACGTTGACGGTGGCCGACGCGATGAGCACCCCGATGCCCAGCGTCAGCAGGATGACGACGTCGAGGGTGCGGGAACGGACGTTGAGCCCACCCGCCTTGCGTGAGGGTCGGGCCACGAGCCGGATCAGCGCGCCGAGGAAGAACGCACCGGCCATGATGCGTCCGCCCCACCGCACGTCGAGGAACGAGATGACGAGGACCCCGACGGCGGCCAGTCCGGCGACGAGGTACCACCAGCCGAGGACGACGAATCCGCTACCCCGCCACTGCATCGGGGCTGCTCAGGCGCCGGACGCGACCGAGGACTCGGCCGCCTCGACGATGTTGGTGAGCAGCAGGGCGCGGGTCATCGGGCCGACGCCGCCCGGGTTGGGGCTGACCCACCCGGCGACCTCGGCGACGTCGAGGGCGACGTCCCCGGCGATCTTGCCGTCGACGCGGCTGACACCGACGTCGAGCACCGCGGCTCCGGGCTTGACCATGGCCTTGGTGACGATGCCGGGCACCCCGGCTGCGGCGATGACGATGTCGGCCTGGCGCACCTCGGCGGCGAGGTCCTTGGTGCCGGTGTGGCACAGCGTCACGGTGGCGTTCTCGCTCTTGCGGGTCAGGATGAGGCCGAGCGGGCGGCCCACGGTGAGCCCGCGCCCGATGACGACGACCTTGGCGCCGGCGATCGGCACGTCGTGACGACGGAGCAGCTCGATGCATCCCATCGGCGTGCACGGGAGCGGGGCCGGCTTGCCGAGTGCGAGCCAGCCGAGGTTCATCGGGTGCAGGCCGTCGACGTCCTTGGTCGGGTCGACGCGCGAGAGCAGGGCCATCTCGTCGAGGCCGGTCGGCTGCTGGACCAGGAAGCCCGTGCAGGTGGGGTCGGCGTTGAGCTCGTCGATGACGGCCTCGACCTCGGCCTGGCTGGCGGTGGCCGGCAGGTCACGGCGCAGGCTCGTGATGCCGATCTCGGCGCAGTCCTTGTGCTTGGCGTTGACGTACCAGTGGCTGCCCGGGTCGTCGCCGACGAGCACCGTGCCGAGGCCGGGCACGACCCCCTGCTCGCGGAGGCGAGCGACCCGCTGGGTCAGCTCGACCTTGATCGCCTTGAGGGTGGCCTTGCCGTCGAGGATCTGTGCCGTCACGGTGGACATCCTGCCACCCCTGCCCACGCAGCGTGGTCACGGCTCAGTCGGCCAGCAGGTGCATCAGCTCGGCGAAGTTGCGCTCCCACGTCATGGACTCTGCCCGCGTGCGCAGGGCCTGGCCGCGGGCGACCCGCTCGGTCGGTGACGTGACGAGCGCGTGGAGCGCGTCGGCGAAGTGCACGGTGTCGCGCGGGTCGACGTAGACGCCGTCGGGCCCGAGGTACTCCGGTATGCCGCCGCTGCGCGCCGAGACCACCGCCAGCCCCGAGGCCATCGCCTCGGTGACCACCTGGCCGGCAGGCTCCTGCCATTCGACGGGCATCGCGAAGACGTCGGCCGCACCGTAGACGGCGGGCAGCGCGCGCCGGTCGACGAACGGGGTGAACCGGACGAGATCGCCGAGCGGCGCGGCAGCGCGCCGCAGCTCGCGCTCGTAGGCGGAGAGTCCGTCGGCAGGACGGAGCCCGGCCGAGCCGACGACGTGGACCCGGAAGTCGCGGGTGCGCCTGGCCAACACCTCCGCCGCGGCGATGAGGTGGTGGACCCCCTTGTGCGGCGTGACGTTGCCGACGGAAAGGATGGTCACTGGCGCACCGGGGACGGCCGGGACGGGCCGGAAGGTCTCGGAGTCGACGCCGTTGCGCAGGACGTGCAGGTTCTCGGGTCGGTGACCGATCCGGTCGACGATGGTCGCGACGAGGTGGTCGCTGACCGCCACGGTGACGTGGGTCCGGGCGATGACCCGACGGATCTCCGAGGCGCGCCACGAGCGGAAGACGTCGTTGCCGAGGTGCAGCACCACCTTGCCCCCGAAGCGGCGCACGAGCCGGTCGGTCACGGCGCCGGCGTAGTTGTAGACGACGAGCGCCTCTGCATCGGCGGGAACGGCGTCGAGCGCCTCCCGGTGGAACCGCGCGACGAGCGGTCGGCGCCCGAGGGTGGCACCGCATACGGCATCGACACGGCGCTCGAGGTCGGTGAACCACTCGCGCCGCGTCGAGCGCGACGAGGCGTAGCGCACGAGCGTGCCGTCACCGTAGTCGTGCCGGCGACGGTCGCTGACGATGACGTAGGTGCGGCCCCCGAGCGACTCGTGGGCGCGCGCCTGCGCGTTGATCTTCGTCGACATGGCGTTGCCCGTCGCCGTCGAGTACTCCGAGAAGACGTAGGCGAGCTGGGCCACCGGGGTGACGAGCGGCACGGTCGAGGAGGACGCGTGCGCGTGCTGCCTCGACGGGTCCATCGTCCTCATTCCTGCATCGCGCGGGCCCCGAGAACGCGTGGCACGGCGCCACGGGACCGAGCGTACGAGATGCACGAGGCGCGGGTGAGCACAACGGACAGGACGCGCCGCGACGTCCGCCTCACCGGATGAGGTCAGGTCAGGTGGGCGAGGGGGACCTCCGGGTCGGCGAGGCGGTCACGGTCCACGACGGTGCGGTCGCGCACGAGCCGCTTGACGTCGTCGATGGTGTCCCAGACGTTGACGTGCATGCCCGCGAGCACGCGCACGCCGTCCCCCTCGGGCACGACCCAGAACGCCATGAACTCGTTGCTCGACGGCTCGCCGCGGAGCAGCACCTCGGCGTCGGCCCCGCGCGGGACGTAGCCGGCGTACTCGAGGCCGATGTCGTACTGGTCGGAGAAGAAGAACGGGATCGGGTCGTAGGTGACGTCCTGGCCGGCCATCGACCGGCCTGCCGCGAGCCCGCCGTCGTGGGCGTTGGCCCAGTGCTCGACGCGGACGAACGCGTCGAGCGCCGTCGAGCGCCAGCTCGCGACGTCACCGGCGGCCCACACGCCCTCGGCCGAGGTGCGCAGCGCCTCGTCGGTCGTGATGCCGTTGGCGGTGTCGATGCCGGCGCCCTCGGCGAGCCCCGTGTTCGGGGTGATGCCGACGCCGACGACGACGGCATCGGCCGGGAGGGTGTCGCCGGACGTCGTCACGACCCCGGTCACCGAGGTCTCGCCCTCGATGCGCTCGACGCCGTCGCCGAACCGGAACTCGACCCCGTGCCCCCGGTGCAGCTGCGCGAACCAGCCGCCGACCTGCTCGCCCATGACGGCGAGCAGGGGCGCGGCCTGGGGCTCGATGACGGTGACGCTGCAGCCGGCGTCGCGGGCCGCCGCGGCGACCTCGAGGCCGATCCACCCGGCGCCCACGATGACGATCCGGGCCCCGTCGGTGAAGCGCGCCTTGAGGGCCTCGGACTCCTGCATCTCACGGAGGTAGAGCACGCCGACGAGGTCCGCGCCGGGCACGTCGAGCGCGCGTGCCGACGATCCCGTCGCGATGAGGAGCCGGTCGTAGGAGAGCACGTCGCCGTCGGCCAGTGTCAGCCGGTGCTGCTCGGCGTCGAGGGACGTGGCGGCGGTGCCGAGCCGCAGCTCGACACCCTGCTCGGTGTACCAGTCGCGGTCGTGGGTGAAGGCCGTCTCCATCTCGTCCTCGCCCTTGAGCACGGCCTTCGACAGCGGCGGCCGCTCGTAGGGCAGCCGGTCCTCCTCCGTCACGAGCACGATGGCACCGTCCGTGTCGCTCTCGCGGATCCCCTCGATGGCCTTCGCCGCGGCGAGCCCTCCGCCGACGATGACGTATGCCGTGCGCCCCTGCTGTCCGGTCGTGTCAGTGGTCATGTCCACACCTTCACATGCGAGCCGGTGCCCGTCGAGACCCACGCTCCCCCCTCGAGTGGGCGCGTCGTCCCACTCGAGGGGGTTGCAACGACGAGGTCAGGAGGTCCAGGCGCGCCAGAGGGCGGCGTACTCCCCCTCCTGCTCGACGAGCTCGTCGTGGCTGCCGAGCTCGGCGACCCGCCCGTCGATGACGACCGCGATGCGGTCGGCGTCGTGCGCCGTGTGGAGGCGGTGCGCGATCGCGACGACGGTGCGCCCGGTGAGCAGCGCGTTCATCGAGCCCTCGAGGTGTCGGGCCGTGCGGGGGTCGATGAGCGAGGTGGCCTCGTCGAGCACGATGGTGTGGGGGTCGGCGAGGATGAGTCGGGCCAGAGCGATCTGCTGGGCCCGGCCGGGAGTCAGCGCCTGGTGCCCCGAGCCGAGCTTCGTGTCGAGGCCCTCCGGCAGGCGCTCGACCCAGTCGAGGGCGTCGACGGCACGCAGGGCCTCGCGGACCTCGTCGTCGGTCGAGCCCTCGCGCGCCAGCACGACGTTGTCGCGAACCGACCCGATGAAGACGTGGTGCTCCTGGGTGACGAGGGCGACCTCGGTGCGCAGCTGGTCGAGCGGGAGCGACGTCAGCTCGACGCCGCCGACCGTCACCGAACCGGTGCGGGGCCCGTGGATGCCAGACAGCAGGCGACCCAGCGTCGACTTGCCGGAGCCGCTCGGACCGACGATGGCGAGGCGCTCCCCCGTGCTGAGGTCGAGGTCGATGCCGTGCAGCACGTCGTGACCGGCGCGGTAGGCGTAGCGCAGGTCGGTGCCGACGAGCTCGGGCCCGGTGGGCCGGTCGGCGCCCGCCTCACGGTCGGGCGGAACGGTCGCGATGCCGAGCAGTCGGGTCGTCGACGCGATGCCGACCTGGACCCGGTCGACGGTGTGCACGAGCATGTCGAACGGCCCCCACAGCGCCTCGGTGTAGAGGATCGCCGTGGTGATCTGACCGAGGGTGGCCCAGCCCTGGGCGTAGCCGATGGCGCCGAGGAGCAGCACGAGCACCCGCGGCAGGCTGAAGGCGATGTCCATGACGGCGAAGAGCAGGTTGCGCAGCGTCATCGTGTAGCGCTCTGCCTGCCCGGACACCTCGATGTCCTCGTCGCCGCGACGCAGCCGGTGATGCGTCAGGCCCAGGGCCTCGACGGTGCGGGCGCCCTCGACCGTCTCGGTGAGCGTCGTGTTGATGCGCGAGTAGGTGCCGCCCTCGGTGAGATAGCCCTTCGGCGCGCGCCCGAGGTAGCGGCGCACCTGGAAGAGCGCGAGCGACATGAGGACGATCGACGGCAGCGACAGCAGCGGCGAGTTGCTCACCATGGCGACGAGGGTCAGCACGACGGTGATGCTCGCGATGATGGCCTCGGGCAGCGCCCAGCGCACGCTCTCGCTCATCGTGCCGACGTCGCGCGTGACTCGCGTGACGAGGTCGCCGGAGCTCGCACTCTCGACGCGCGAGAGCGGCAGCCGAAGGATCGCGTGCACGATGTACTCGCGCGCCGTCGCGAGGACGCTCTGGCCGAGCACGGTCGAGGACATCTTGGCCGCGAACGTGAACGCGCTCTGCACGACGACGAGCCCCGCGACGACGAGCGCCGCGGAGTTGGCCCCGGCCAGGGCGGCGTCGACCCGGCCCGCCTCGACGTCGGCGACCGTCGAGTCGACGAGCTCACCGAGCAGCCGCGGCACGAGCAGGCCCGCCGTGGCGGCGAGCGCGTTGGCGAGGACGACGGAGACGACGAGCAGCCGCTCCTGCGAGAGCAGCCCGCCGATGAAGCGCACGACGCGCGCGTTGTCGGCGATGGGCAGGCCGGTGCGGGCGTTCATCGTGTCGGCGACGAACTCCTGGGCCCGCCGCTCGCGCAGCAGGTGGCGCCGGTGCAGCGCGCTGAGGCGCTCCCCGACCGACGCGGACTGCGGCGGGCGCAGCTCGTCGGGCACGGCGGGGGCGTGGACGGCGGAGTCCCACGTGCGGGCGGACTCGGCGGCGAGCACGTCGGGCAGCGGCGAGACCCACGTGGCGTCCGCGACGTCCGTGGTGTCAGCGATGCCGGTCACCCCTGGGGCACCCGCGGCGTCCGGGGCCCCGGTCGTCGCGACCGTGCTGTCGGCGCGGCTCATCGGGACTCCTCGGCGAGGTGGGAGAGGACGGACGGGTCGGCGTCGCCGCCGCGGACGACGACCGAGCGGTATGCCGGCGACTCGGCGAGCAGGTCGGCGTGCCGTCCCTGGGCGGTGGCGACCCCACCCTCGAGGAGGATGACCTCGTCGGCGTGGTGGAGCAGCAGCGGCGAGGCGGTCATGACGACCGTCGTGCGGCCGGCCCGGTGCTCCCCGAGACGGGAGGCGATGCGGGCCTCGGTGTGGGCGTCGACGGCCGACGTGGGCTCGACGAGCACGAGGACGTCGGGATCGGCGGCGAGGGCGCGCATCAGCACGAGCCGCTGGCGCTGGCCGCCGGAGAGCCCGCGACCGCGCTCCTCGAGCTCGCCCTGCCACCCGCCCGGGAGGGCGTCGAAGACGTCGTCGGCGGCTGCGGTGTGCAGCGCTCGCTCGGCCTGCTCCCGCGTCAGCCGGCCGAGCGGGTCGACGGCCGAGCGCAGGGTCCCCGCGAACACCTGCGGTGAGGTGTCGCTCACGAGGACGCGACGGCGTACCTCGTCGAGCTCGACGCGGGAGAGGTCGACGCCACCGACCGTGACGCCCCACGGCTGACGGGCCCGCTCCTCGTCGCGGTGGGCCTGGGCCTCGCGGGCCTCGGCGCGCGCCGAGCGCTCCCGCTTGGCGGCGCGGCCCTTGAGCTCCTCGGGGATCTCGTCGCTGACGAGCGCACCCTCGTCGCTCGGCAGGTAGCGGCCGAGCCGGTCGGCGAGGGCCGCGGAGTCGTCGGGCACGGCCGAGACGACCATCGTCAGGATGCCGGGTCGGATGGTCGCGCCGGACTCGCCGTCGACGATCTCGGCGCTCGTGTCGAGGTCGGCCGGCTCGTCGGGGTGAACCCACGGCGGGCGCTGCGACAGGACGGCGACGGCCTTGCGTGCGGAGACCACCGAGCGGGTCCACTTCTGGGCGAACTCGACGAAGGTGCGCATCGGCTGGACGAGGAAGAGTCCGTAGCCGAGGAAGCTGACGAGCTGGCCAACCGTGAGCCGGCCCTGGGCGACCTCGCGCGTGCCGAGCCACATCAGGGCGACGACGAAGCCACCGGAGAGCAGGACGCCGACGGACTCGACGGCGGCGAGCCAGCGACCGGCCGAGACACCCGACTGGCGCACGCGCTGGGACTGCCCGGCGTAGTTGCCGCCGAAGGTCGCCTCACCGCCGATGCCGCGCAGGATCCGCAGGCCGCCGACGATGTCGGTCGCCATGGACGTCAGCTCGGAGTTGCGGGAGCGCTCGACGCCCTGCCAGCGCTGCATCGGCCGCAGCAGCGGCGTGCCGAGGACGACGAGCAGCGGCGCCGAGACGAGCACGAGGACGCCCATGCGCACCGACGTGCTGAGCACGATGGCGGCGACGACGAGGTAGGCGGCGAGCTGCGAGATGGCCCGCGTGCTGACCTCCATGAGGGCGCCGAACTGGTCGCCGTCGCTGCCCGAGACTGACAGCACCTCGCCGGTCGGCGTGCGCCGGGTCAGGACGTGGCCGAGCTGGAGCGCCTTGCGCGTGACGAGCTTCGTCGTGCCGTAGAGGGCGATGAGCCACTCGCGGACGATGACGGTGTGGAAGAGGATGCCGCTGCACGCGCCGAAGACGGTGACGGCGGCCAGCACGAGGACCCACTGCATGGTGGCCGCGGGGTCGCCCGCGACGATGCCGGTGTCGATGGCCCGACCCACGATCCACGGCCCGACCGTCTGCGGCACCATCCAGATGAGGGCGACGAGCAGGCCGGCCCAGAACAGACCGCCGTTCTGCCGCACCATCCACCAGAGGAAGGCCCGCGGCGAGCGGGTGTCGGGCGTCTCGGCGCCTCGGTCGGTGTAGGCCCGTATCGGGGGCGGAAAGTCTCGCATGGCCTGTCCACCCTAGGTCGCGCCGCCGACAGCGCCCCACTTCTTTTCTCCCCCGGCAGATGCGTGTCGGAACCGGGGAGAGGGATCGGGCCGCGCGGCCGACGACGACCGCGCGACCCGGGCTGAGGAGGCCGCTCCGTCAGCGCTCGCCCGCGGCCGCAGCGAGAGCGGTCAGGGCCTGCGTGAAGCACTGCTCGGGCGGCGTCACGAGACCCGCTCCGACCTGGCCCGTGCCCGCGACGCGGCCGGCCATGCCGGTGTTGATCTGGGGCAGGATGCCGGTCCGCGCGACGGCGGCCACGTCGATGCCGGTCGGCGTGCCGCGGAACTCGAGGATCGGCACCTGGTAGGCCGTGTGCTCGCCGACGGTGATCTCGTACATCGTCTGGGTGGCCCGCAGCGCGAACGGCACGTCGCCGCCGACGAACTTCACGATCGCCGGCGCGGCCGCCATCGCGAAGCCGCCGATGCCCGCCGTCTCGGTGATCGCGGAGTCGCCGATGTCGGGGTTCGCGTCGTCCGGGCCGTAGGACCCGAGGAAGAGGCCCTCGGGCGTGTTGGCCGGGCCGGTGAACCACGCGTCACCCGTGCCCGAGACGCGGATGCCGAAGTCGGTGCCGTTACGGGCCATCGTCGTCACGACCGAGGATCCCGGGATGCCATGGGCTGCAAGGGTGCTCAGCTTGCAGGCCGGCATACCGAGGTTGAGGAAGAAGTGCTCGTTGGCGCCGGAGAAGCGCACCGCCTCCGCGATGTCGGTCGACGACGCGTCGGCCGTGATCATCGTCGGGAGCAGCTCGCGCAGGAGCATGAGGGACCCGGCGCGGTTGCGGTTGTGGCCCTCGTCGCCCATCTGGAGCATCTGGGCGATGATCGCCTTGACGTCGATCGGGCCCTGCTGCTCGATGCGGGCGCGCACGGCCTGCTGGAGGATCGGGCCGAGCACGGAGTTCATCCACCGCAGCCGGTCGATGACCTCGGGGCCGTAGGCGCCGTAGCGCAGGACCTTGCCGAGCCCCTCGTTGAGCGAGCACCACGACGTGTTGTCGTGCACCTCGTCGCGCAGCTCGTAGACCCACATCGACGGGCTGATGACGCCGGCCATCGGGCCGACCGCGTCGCGGTGGTGGCACGGCTCGAGCGTGACGCCGTCGCCCTTCTCGAGCATCGCCTCGGCCTCCTCGGCCGTGTCGGCGAGCCCCTCGAAGAGCATCGCGCCGATGAGCGCACCCTTGAGCGGCCCTGAGGCTCGGGCGAACTCGATGGGCGGCCCAGCATGCAGGAAGGTGCCGCGTTCGAGCCCGAGCACCTCGCGGGCCGGGCGGACGTCGACGAGGTCGGCACCTGCCGCAGTCATCCGACGCAGCGCCTCGGCGTTGGCGGCGTCGCGGCGGGGGTCGGCCAGGACGCGACCGAGCTCGGCCGCCGTGCCTGCCATCGGCGGCTGCCACGAGGCCTCCGTCACCGACACCGCCTGCGCCCGAAGGGCGTCCGAGAAGAGCGAGACCCCGGCGGCCGCGACGGTGACGTCCGCGGCGAGCAGTCCGTGGAGCGGCTCGGCACCGACGTCGGTCACCGTCCCGGCCACGGGGGCGTATGCCGTGTCGCGCCTCGCGCTCTCCGGTGCCGTCACGTCGTGGCCGAGCAGCTGCAGGGCGCGGCGCGTGGCTGCGGCGTTGGAGAGCAGGACGTCGGCGCCGGCGTCCGCGAGGGCCTTCGCCGACCGGTCGAGCCCCTGCGGGTCGGAGGTGGTGCCGGTGACCGAGACGACGACGCGCAGGTCACGGCCGGTCGCGGCGGCGGTCTCGCGGGCGGCGCGGACGGCGGCAACGAGCTCCGGGGCGGGGTCCGCGTGCGCGCCGTGGCCGAGCACGAGGTCGAGGAGGAGCACGCCGCACGTCGGGTCGGCGGCCTCGACGGCGATGCGGTCGAGGCGCAGTGACGGGTCGATCATCGGGTGGGCGCGCCCGCGGGTCATCGTGTCGTCGCCGAAGTCGATGACGACGTGGCCCGGGTCGCGCAGGTCCGCGCCCAGCGCGAGCTCGGCCCGCAGCGGGATGTTGGAGCGGATGTCGCCGAGCACCGGGCCTGCGACGAGCATCGCCTCGTCGGCGAGGGTGCCACCGCAGAAGAGACCACGCAGCGATCCGGAGGACGTGGGTGCGGATGGGCCCGCTGCCTCCCACGTCGGCCAGACCGGCACGTCCGAGCCCACGGAGGTCAGCACCGACTCGACGGCGGCGGTGAGGTCCGGCCGCCCGGCCCCGAGCGTGGCCCAGTGGACCGGCTTGCCCAGCCCGGCGGCATACGCCTCCAGGTCGGCGAGCACCTCGGGGGCGGGCGGCTTGGAGACGACGACGACCGACGTGGTCTCCGGATCGGCGGCGAGCGCGGCGAGGGCCCGTTTCGTCGAGCGAGCCGCGACGGCGGACGACAGGTCGCGGCCCCCCACACCGAGGCAGTGGCTGATGCCGACGCCAGCGGCGTCCAGCAGGCACATGACCTGCTGGGCACCCGTGCCGGACGCCGCGACGAGGCCGACGGAGCCCGGCCGCACGACGTTGGCGAACCCGAGGGCGACGCCACCGACGACGGCCGTGCCGCAGTCGGGCCCCATGACGAGGACGTCGGCGTCGGCAGCGGCGTCCTTGAGGCGCACCTCGTCCTCGACCGGGACGTTGTCGGAGAAGACCATGACCGACACCCCGGCGCGGACGGCGTCGAGCGCCTCGGTGACGGCGTGCTCCCCCGGCACCGAGACGAGCGCGAGGTCGGCGCCCGAGAGGCGGATCGCACCGCCGAGCGTGCGAGCCGTCGGCGCCTCGCCGAAGCCGGTGGACGAGCCTGCGGCAGAACGGCTCTCGGTGAGCGCAGACTCCAGCGCAGCCTGTCCGGCAGCGATGCCGGCCTCGTCACCGCGGATGGCGACGAGGAGGTCGTTGGGCGCCGAGTCGGGCACGTCGAAGCCCATGCCACGGATCACCTCGAGGTTGAGCTCGGTCGCCATCGCGACCTGCGCAGCCTCGACGCCGGGGGCGGCGGCGACGGTGCGCGAGACCTGCATGAGGGTCACGGAGTCGAGGTAGGAGCCGGTTCTCAGCTCGACGTGGTCAGCCACGGTGGAGTCCTTCCTGGGATTCGGGTCGTGGGGCGTGTCGCGGGTCGGGGCGGGGGACGGACTCGAGCGCGTCGACGGCGCGCAGCGCACCGCTGACGCCCGACAGGAGGTCGCGGCCGGAGGTGTGCCCGATGGCGAGCACCCGGTCGACGAGGTCACTGACGTCGCTTCCCGCCGATGGGTCAACCAACAGGCCCGACGGCGCAACAGTCCGGCTCGGGCCCGGTGTGGCGCCGGCCGACCTGTTGGTCGACCCGCCGCCGGAGACCAGGCGGGTCACGAGGCGCGCGACGTCGGGGACGGCATACCCCGCCCCCGCGGCGACGAGGAGCGCGGCCGACAGGCTCGTCGTCCACGGCAGCACCGTGCGGACGGCGGTGCGCACGGCCGACAGCGCGCGCCGGGCCTGCGGAGCGTCGACCGCGGCCAGGGTGAGCAGGACGCCGCAGAGCGCGTCGTCGCCGCTCGGGGTCAGGCCGCGCCCGACGCCGACGAGTCCGCGGACCCCCGGGTCGGTCGAACCACCGGCGAGGGCTGCCGCGGTGAGGTCGTGGGCGAGGTCGCCGAGGACTCCGGGCTCGGGGAGGCCGCCGTCACCGGCGGAGCCGCGCGGCGCGGGACGCACTCGCGCCGGCCGGAGCAGCCGGGCCGCGACGACGTCGGCGCGCGGCAGACGCACCCGCCCCTCCCCCACGACGACGTGGCCGCCGGGCTCGACGCCCCAGCGGACCTCAGTCGACGGCAGGGCGAGACGGACGCCGATGGGCAGTGCGACGGCGTCGGAGGCGAGCACGGCGAGGACCCGCTCGTGGGCGCCGAGATCGAGGTAGAGGCATGTCGGGAAGGCGGCGAGCACCCGGCAGCGCCGTGGGGCGCCGGCCACCTCGCCCGCCACGAGAGGCGACACGGCGGCCGGCAGCAGCGTCAGGTCGAGACCGTCGTCCATGCCCGCGCGCACCTCCGCCGTCAGACCGCTTCCGTCGGTGCCGTCCAGCCCGGACCGGCTCCGTGGCGCCCCACCTGCCGCGGACCGCTGACGTGACGCTATCGACGGTGGGTAGGGTGCGCTCATGGTGAAAGTTGCCAACGATCCGGCCCTGCCCGAGGGTGACTTGCCAGCCGCCGGGCGCTCCGGCGAGCCCGAGCCCGAGGTCTCCGGCATCTCGCTCCGGCTCATCGCCGGTCTCGCCGCGACGGCGCACGGGGTCGTCCGCGCCGATCCGGCACGCCTCGACGTCAGCGTCGACAGCACGACGCCGCTCCGCTCCGCGCTGCGCGACGACGCTCCCGCCCGGCTGACCCACCGGCTCGTGCTCGCCGACGCGGCCGCTCTCGCGGAGGAGGACGGTGACACCGCGTCGCTCGCCGACACCGCCGCCGCGCTCGACACGGCCGGAGCAGCAGGGCTCGTCGTCTCCGGGCTGTCGGGCAAGCCGCTCGCCGCCCTCGTCAAGGCGGCCGACGCGACGGGCCTGCCGCTCATCGACGTCCCGCTCGACCACATCGCGACCTTCACGACCGACGTGCTGAGCGCGATGCTCGAGCACCAGACCGCGATCCTGCGCCGCCTCGAGGACGCCGACCGTGCCCTCGTGCAGATCGTCCTCGCCGGCGGCTCCCTCGACGACCTGTGTGAGCAGGTGGTCGGCTTCCTCGACGGCGCCGTCATGGTGACGACGACCGACGGCCGCGTCATCGCCCGCGCCGGTTCGCAGCGCGAGCTCGACCACGCGCTGTCCCTCGAGTGCTTCGACCGCACGGGGCGGCTGCTCACCGAGGCCGAGCCGATGGGCCCCCGACCCGACGGCCCGACCGCCAACCGCTCTGCCGTGCGCATCGTCGCCGGCCACCTCGACCACGGCGTGCTCATGGCGTTCTGCAGCCACCGCCACCTGACGGTCGACGACGTGCGCCTGCTCGAGCGGGCCGCGACGGTCGCCGCGCTGGCCATCACCAAGGACCAGGCCGTCTCGGCGGTCGAGAGCAAGTACCGCGCCGAGTTCCTCCGCGACGCCCTCGCCGGCCGCGCCGGCTCCCCCGTCGACGCCGTCGCCCACGCCAGCTCGCTCGGCTGGGACATCGACCGGCCCATGGTCGTCGTCGTGGCCGAGACCGACGAGGACGACGACCGCTCGACGCGTGACGCCGACGAGGTGCGCTTCCTCCAGCAGCGCTTCGCCCGCGCCTGGACCCACGCCGTGGCGGTGCGCGACTCCCGTTCTCCCGTCATGGGATTCAGCCGCGAGGTGGTCGCCCTCATCGGTGTCCCCTCCGGCGCCGAGACCGACCAGGTCATGCGCATCGTCGGCGAGTACGTCCGGGTCGTGCGGGGCGACGGCGGCGGCGGCCGGCGCAGCTTCTCGGCCGGGGTCTCGCGGGCCATCACCTCGGTTGCCGGGCTGCCCCAGGCATACGACGAGGCGCTCTCGGCGGTCACCGTCGGACGCCAGATGCACGGTGACGGCGCCACGACCCACGTCGACGGCCTCGGCATCTACCGCCTGCTCGCGCTCATCCCCGACGGCGCCGACCTCCGCCGCTTCGTCGCCGAGTCGCTGCGCGAGCTGGCCACCGACGACTCACCGGAGTACGCCGGCCTGCGCCAGACCCTGAGCATCCTCATCGACACCAACATGAACGTCGCCGAGACGGCGCGCCTGCTCTTCTTCCACTACAACACGCTGCGCTACCGCATCGGCAAGCTCGAGAAGATCCTCGGCCCGTTCACGACCGACCCCGACCTGCGCCTCACCCTCGCCCTCGCGCTCAAGATCCACCAGATGCGCGGCATCTGACCGGCCACCCCTGGCGTATGCCGTGTCGCGCGGTTCGAGGTACATCGCACCGTGGCCCGGGCGTGACCCTCCACGGCGGGAGGCGGCGGACCGCCGGGACCGGGGGTGACGGCATACGTCATGACGTGCCAGAGGGGCACCCTCGGCGTGTATCAACGTTTGACGAACGCAATGCCCTGCGGTGGGAGTAGTTTTCGCCCATCCCGGAGTGGGACGTGACCCACATCACCGCATGTGGCAACCATAGGAGTCGGAATGGCTTTGGGCTGGAAACTGCACGGGGACGGCAAGACGATGGGCCCCGACGACGTCGTCGCTCCAGACGAGCGACTGTCGTGGGGCAAGACGATCGGTCTCGGTGCGCAGCACGTCGTCGCGATGTTCGGTGCGACGTTCGTCTTCCCCCTGATCATGGGTCTCAACGCCCAGCTCGCGATCATGATGAGCGGTATCGCGACGATCTGCTTCCTGCTGATCGTCAACGGAAAGGTCCCGAGCTACCTCGGCACGTCGGCGAGCTTCGTCGGTGCCGTGGCGGCCATCCGGGCGCAGGGCGGCACGTCCGCCGAGGTCACGGGCGCCATCCTCGTCGCGGGCGTCGTGCTCGCGCTCGTGGGTGTGGCGATCCACTTCCTCGGCTCGTCGGTGCTGCACAAGGTGCTGCCGCCCGTCGTGACCGGTGCGGTCGTCATGCTCATCGGCTTCAACCTGGCGCCGGTCGTCGCCAACATCTACTGGCCGCAGGACCAGTGGGTCGCCCTGCTCGTCATGGCGTTCACCATCATCTGCGCGGTCGCCTTCAAGGGGTTCGTGTCGCGCATCGCGGTCTTCCTCGCCCTGATCTTCGGCTACGTCATCTCGTGGCTCTTCGACAAGGTGTTCGGCCAGATCACGTCCTACGACGCGGGCGCCGGCAAGGTCACGACTCACTTCCGCACGAACTTCGACAACCTCGCCAGCCAGCCGTGGTTCGGCCTGCCGCCGTCGACGACGACCGGCGCCGACGGCAAGGAGCTCGTCGGCATCCACGCGCCGTCCTTCTCGGTCGCCGCGATCCTCCTCGTGCTCCCGGCCGTCATCGCGCTCATCGCGGAGAACACCGGCCACGTCAAGGCCGTCGCCGAGATGACGAAGACCGACCTCGACCCCTACATGGGTCGCGCCATCGCCGCGGACGGCATCGGCACGGTCATCGCGAGCTCCGTCGGTGGCTCGCCGACGACGACGTACGCCGAGAACATCGGCGTCATGGCGGCCACCCGCGTCTACTCGACGGCCGCCTACTACGTGGCCGCGATCGTCGCCATCGTCTTCGGCCTCTCGCCGAAGTTCGGGGCGCTCGTCGCGTCGGTCCCCGGCGGCGTCCTCGGCGGCATCACGGTCGTGCTCTACGGCATGATCGGCCTGCTCGGCGCGAAGATCTGGAAGGAGAACGGGGTCGACTTCGGCAACCCGATCAACCTCGTCCCGGTCGCGGCCGGCATCGTCATCGGCATCGGCAACGTGTCGCTCGTCTTCACGTCCGACTTCACGCTCGGCGGCATCGCCCTCGGCACCATCGTCGCGGTCGTCGCCTACCACGTCGCCCGCGCCGTGGCGCCGGCCGACCTGCGTGAACGCGCCGACGCCGCAGGAGGCACGATGATCTCGCTCGGCGAGCGCGAGGGTGACTACGGCGACGCCGACGGCGTCGACGACCTCTACCAGGACGCGCCGAACGGTCCCGACCGGCGTCACTGAGCCCCCCGGCTCGCGCCGACGCACCACCACGCACCACCACGAAGCACCGGCCCGTGGGCTCCCGATCTCGGATCGGGGGCCCACGGCCCGTTCAGGGCAGAAGTTGCCAAAAGCCCACGGGCAGCGATGCACAACCATCACTAGTCCCCACCGGGGGTCGGAAGGCAGGATCAGTTCGGTGAAGCCCGCCCCCTTCGAGCACCACGCACCGCTCACCGTCGAGCAGGCCGTCTCCGTCCTCACCGAGGTCGGGCACGACGGCAAGGTCCTCGCGGGCGGCCAGAGTCTCATCCCGATCCTCAACATGCGGCTGGCGTCGCCGGCGCACCTCGTCGACATCAACCGCGTCGCCGGCCTCGACACCGTCGAGGTGACCGCCGAGGCCGTTCGCGTCGGCGCCCTCGTGCGGCACGCCGGTCTCGAGCGCTCCGAGAGTGCGTATGCCGCCCTCCCCCTCCTGCGCCAGGCGCTCGTCAACGTCGCCCACCCGGCCATCCGCAACCGCGGCACGACGGTCGGCTCCATCGCCCACGCCGACGCGGCCGGCGAGATGCCCGCGATCCTCGCCCTGACCGACGGGGTCGTCGAGGTGGCAGGCCCGTCCGGGACGCGCGAGATCGCGTGGTCCGACTTCTTCCTCGGCGCCCTCGAGACGTCGCTCGCGGCCGAGGAGCTCGCCGTCGCGGTGCGCTTCGGCCGCTTCCCGGCCGGCACCGGCACGGCCTTCACCGAGGCGGCCCGACGTCACGGCGACTACGCCATGGCCGGCGTCGGGGTAGCCCTGACGGTCGCCGACGGCGTCGTCTCCGGCGCTCGGGCCTCGTTCGTCTCCGTCACCGACGTGCCCTCGGTCCTCGACCTCGGACCGGTCCTCGACGGGGTCGAGCCGGGCTCGGGCGAGTGGGACGCCGCGCTCGACACCGCCGCCGAGGCGGTGCGCGGGCACGTCGACCCCGAGGGCGACATCCACGCGAGCGCCGACTACCGCCGCATGCTCGTCACCGAGCTGACCCGCCGGGTCCTCCCCCAGGCGGCCGACCGTGCCACGACCCCCGCACCGAACGCGGCGTTCGATCGCGGAAGTGCTGTGACAACACTGAGTTCGACATCGAGCACTGCGTTCGGTGGACAAGGAGCCAGCCATGACTGACACGACCCCCGCCACCGAGACGCTCCACGACGTGACGGTCTCCGTGAACGGCGTACGCCACTCGGCCGCCGTGCCCGCCCGCCGGCTGCTCTCGGACTTCGTGCGCCACGACCTCGAGCTGACCGGAACCCACGTCGGCTGCGAGCACGGCGTGTGCGGGGCCTGCACCGTCCTCGTCGACGGGCAGCCGATGCGCTCGTGCCTCATGTTCGCCGTCACGGCGCAGGACCACGCGATCACCACCGTCGAGGGGCTCTGCTCGGCGCCCGACGCCCGCACCGTCCCGACCGGCGAGTCGATGAACCCGGTCCAGCAGGCCTTCGCCGAGTGCCACGGTCTCCAGTGCGGTTTCTGCACCCCGGGCTTCCTCACGACCGTGACGGCCTACCTCGAGGAGAACTCGTCACCGACGAGCGAGCAGGCACGAGAGGCGATCTCGGGCAACCTCTGCCGCTGCACCGGCTACCAGAACATCGTCAAGAGCGTCCTGCGCGCCGCCGAGATCAAGGCCGAGCGGGCGGAGGAGCACGCGTGACGACCCAGATGTTCGGTGCGCCGATCAGGCGCAAGGAGGACCCTCGCCTCGTCACGGGCGGCGGGCGCTACCTCGACGACCTCGGGCACGACGCCCTCGCCGCGGCGTTCGTCCGCAGCCCGCACGCCCACGCCCGCATCGTCGACATCGACGCCTCCGAGGCCATCGAGGTCGAGGGCGTCGTCGGCATCTACGTCCACGAGGACCTCCCCGGCCGGGTCGGCGAGCCGTTGCCCTTGCTCATCCCGCACCCGACGCTGACCCACGGCCGCACCGGCTACGCCCTGGCCAAGGACGAGGTCAACCACGTCGGCGAGCCGATCGTCATGGTCGTCGCGACCGACCGCTACGTCGCCGAGGACGCCTGCCAGCGCATCCGGATCACCTACGACCAGCTGCCCGTCGTCGTCGGCATCGAGGCCGCCCGCTCCGGCGAGCTGCTCGTGCACGACGACGTGCCCGACAACGTCGCGG
Source organism: Terracoccus sp. 273MFTsu3.1 (assembly GCF_000383675.1). GTDB lineage: Bacteria > Actinomycetota > Actinomycetes > Actinomycetales > Dermatophilaceae > Terrabacter. Next base: position 106,483 of record NZ_KB911825.1, read on the forward strand.
CCCACATGCTCCAGGAGGTCGGCGACGTCGACGCCGCGATGGCCTCCGCCCCGCACACCCTGACGCTCGACCTCGACATCGAGCGCAGCGCCTGCATGCCCATGGAGGGCAAGGGCGTCTACGCCCGCTGGGACCGCGACCGCGGCGAGCTGCGGATGTACTCCTCGACCCAGACCTCGACCGGCGTGCGTGCCGCTGTCGCCGCCAAGCTCGACCTGCCCCTCGCGAAGGTCGAGTGCATCGCCCCCGACGTGGGCGGCGGCTTCGGCGTCAAGATCGTCCACCCGTGGCCCGAGGAGGTCCTCGTCCCGTGGGCCGCGATCCTCCTCGGTCGCCCGGTCAAGTGGGCCGAGGACCGGCGCGAGCACTTCATCAGCGCGGCGCACGAGCGCGGCCAGCTCCAGCGGGTCACCGTCGGCTTCGACGACGAGGGCCACCTGCTCGCGCTCGACGTCAAGCTCTGGCACGACAACGGCGCCTACACGCCCTACGGCATCATCGTCCCGATCATCACCTCGACCCAGCTTCTCGGCCCCTACAAGCCGGGGACCTACCGCTGCGAGTTCTGGTCGCTCTACACGAACACCGTTCTCGTGACGCCCTACCGGGGCGCCGGGCGCCCGCAGGGGTGCTTCGCGATGGAGCGCACCATGGATGCCATCGCCGACGAGCTCGGCCTCGACCGCGCCGAGGTGCGCTCGCGCAACTTCATCCTCCCGTCCGAGATGCCGTGGGACCACGGCCTGCTCTTCCAGGACGGCCGCCCCCTCAAGTACGACTCGGGCGACTTCCCGGCGAGCCTCGCCAAGCTCAAGGACCTCGTCGGCTGGGACGACTTCGCCGACTACCGGCGCCAGGCCGAGGCCGAGGGCCGCAAGGTCGGGCTCGGCATCGGCTGCTACGTCGAGGGCACCGGGGTCGGCCCCTACGAGGGCGGTCACATCCAGATCGAGACGAGCGGCCGCGTCAACGTCTCGACGGGCCTGACGTCGCAGGGCCAGGGCCACGAGACCGTCTTCGCCCAGATCGTCGCGCAGGAGCTCGGCGTCCGGATGGAGGACGTCTTCGTCACCACCGGCGACACCCGCAAGATGGCGTATGCCGTGGGCACCTTCGCGTCGCGCGCCGCGGTCATGAGCGGCAGCGCCATCGCCCTCGCCGCCCGCAACGTGCGGGCCAAGGCGCTGCGCATCGCCGCCGACGCCCTCGAGGTGTCACCAGAGGACCTCGAGATCGTCGAGGGCACGGTGCGGGTCAAGGGTGCTCCGGCGACGTCGATGAGCCTCGGCACGGTGTCGGTGCTCTCCAACCCGCTCCGCTACGCCTTCGACGAGGCGGCCAAGGCTGCGACGCAGTTCGCCGGCACCTTCGACCCCGACAAGCCCCCCGTGGCCGACGACGAGGAGCCGGGCCTCGAGGGCAAGGACTTCTACTCCCCCACCCAGGCGACGTTCGCCAACGGCATGCACGCGGCGATCGTCGAGACCGATCCCGTCACGGCCGAGATCAAGATCCTGCGCTACTGCGTCATCCACGACTGCGGCACGATGATCAACCCGATGATCGTCGAGGGCCAGGTCCACGGCGGCGTCGCGCAGGGCGTCGGAGGCGCACTCTACGAGCGGATGGCCTACGACGAGTCGGGCCAGCTGCTCAACGCGAGCTTCATGGACTTCCTCATGCCCTACGCGTCCGAGGTGCCGACCATCGAGGCCGACCACCTCGAGACCCCGTCGCCGCTGAACCCCTTGGGCATCAAGGGCGCCGGCGAGGCGGGCTGCATCCCCGTGTCGGCCGTCATCGCGTCGGCCATCGAGGACGCCGAGGGCTTCCCGATCACCCGGATGCCGATCTCGCCCTACGACCTCTGGGAGCTGCGCCGCCGCCACGCGGACGGCGAGATCCCGTCCCTGCACCGCACGAGCCGAACGACCAGCACGCCGAGCACGTCATCGAAGGAGCCGACCGCATGAAGATCACCGGATCCGCCACCCTCGCGGCCGACCCGCAGCAGGTGTGGGACGCCTTCCACGACCCGGCCGTGCTCGCGCGCTGCCTGCCGGGCTGCGAGCGCCTCACCGAGCTCGGCCCCGACCACTACGCCATGACCGTGACCGCGGGTGTTGCCGCCATCAAGGGCACCTACGACGGCGAGGTGTCGCTGCGCGACCCGCAGCACCCCGGCTCCTTCACGATGAAGGCCTCGGGGGCGGGAGCCCCGGGCACCGTCGACGCCGACGTCGTCGTGCGGCTCGCACCGTCGAGCGCCGGTGGCACCGACCTGACTTACGACGCGGACGCCTCCGTGGGTGGTGTCATCGGCGGCGTCGGCCAGCGCATGCTCGCCGGTGTCACGAAGAAGATGGCGGGACAGTTCTTCTCGGCCGTCGACGCCGACATCTCGGGCGTCCGCCCGGCCACCCCCAGCGCCCCCACGGCCCTCACACCGTCCGCAGCACCCGGCACACCTGCCGGTGCTGCTGCGCCCGGCACGCCAGTGTCGTATGCCGGTCGGCCGGCTGCCACGGGGTCGTTCGCCGGGCGCGAGTACGCCCTCGGCGTCGTCACCGGCGGTGCCGTCGCGCTCGTCGGTGTCCTCGTCGGCTGGGCGATCGGTCGGAGGAGCTGACGATGCGCGCCTTCACCGCCGCGGCCGTCCAGGTGGCCCCCGTCCCGGCCCCGCTCAGCGCCGAGACGATCCGCACCAACCTCGACACGTGCGTCGACATGACACGGAGGTGTGTCGCAGCCACCGGGGCCGAGCTCGTCGTGCTCCCCGAGACCGCGACGACCGGGTTCACCCCGGGCTGCTCCAAGGAGGAGCTCTGGGACCTCGTCACCGAGCTGCCCGGACCGATGGTCGAGCCGATCCGGGACGTGGCCCGCGAGCTCGGCGTGCACGTCTGCGTCGGCACCTACGAGCGGGGACCGGAACGCGGCGTCGTCTACAACTCGTCGGTGCTCGTCGGCCCGTCGGGTGACGTGCTCGGGATCTACCGCAAGACGCACCCGTTCTGCTCCGAGATCGTCAGCGGCGGCGGCTGGGTCACCCCGGGCGACACCGTGACGGTGTGCGACACCGAGCTCGGCCGCATCGGCATGATCATCTGCTTCGACGGCGACTACCCGGAGCTCTCGCGCATCCAGGCGGTGCAGGGGGCCGAGGTCATCTGCCGGCCGTCGGCGCTGCTGCGCTCGGCCGACATCTGGGACCTCACGTCGCGCGCGCGTGCCTACGACAACCACGTCTACGTCATCGGGGCCAACGCCGTCGGTGCCGACCCCGCCGGCGTGCTCTACTTCGGCAACTCGCACATCGTGACGCCGATCGGCCACGTCGTGGCCAAGGCCGCGACGCACCCGGGCTGGGTCTCGGCGCGGCTCGACCCGGCCGACGCGCTCGCGTCGCTCACCCCGGGGTCCAACGTCGGGCAGTCCTTCGACCACCTGCGCGACCGCAACCTCGACCTCATCCGCAACCACCGGGCCGAGCTCGAGGGTGCCGCCGAGACGTCGTTCCCGCACGCCCCGATCCACCGCGGCGACGCCGGCTGACCTCCGGCGTCGGGCCGGCGGCCACCGCCCGACGACCGCCGTTCGCTGCCGTCGAAGGCTCAGTCCTCCGGCGGGAGCACGATCGCCCGCGGCGTCGACGTCGGCTCGTCGCCGCGACCCCCCTTCGACGTCCAGTCGTAGACGACGGAGGTGCGGAGCAGCAGGTCGGGCAGCGAGCGATTCTCCCGGCTGACGACGACCCAGAAGAGCACGATCGGGAACATGACGCACGCGGCGGCGCGCAGGAACGCCCGCGTGAGGCCGATCGTGCGCCCGCCGTCGTCGACGACCCGTAGGCCGAGCAGGCGGTTGCCGAAGGTGCGGCCCGTCGTGGCCCACGCCACCGTGAGGTATGCCGTGAGCAGCCCGAGCACGAGCAGGAGCAGCCGCAGGCCGCCGGGATCCGGGAAGTGGAAGGACTGCGGACCGAGCAGGAAGATCGTTCCCGACCACGCGGCATACATGAGGGCGACGCCGAGGAGCGCGACGACGAGGTCGACGGCCCCGGCGGCCACCCGCGTGACGATGCCCGCTCGATGGCCCTGGACCGAGCGCGCCGGGCCGGGCAGGACGATCCGGGAGACCGGGTCCCGGCCGGGCCGCGACGGTGACGTCATGACGCCCCGCCGCTCATCCGGCCGACCCCGGGATCACAGGACCGGGCGCGATCTCGGTGGCCGGGAGGGCAGGGCCGGGTGTGCGCGGACGACGCCGGAGCATCCGGTCGACGACGTGCGCGACGCGCTCGTCGGCGCCGACGCCCTGCCAGCGCACCTCACGCATCCCCTCGGACGCCATGGCACCGGACGAGCTCTGGATGATGCCGGGCAGGTCGATCTCCTCGACGACGTACTCGGCGAGGCCGATGAGGTCGAGCCTGCCGACGACGGCGTCGAGGTCCAGCCGCTGCGCGACGGCGTTGACGTCGACCCGGTCCAGGATCGCGTCGAGGTCGATGCGGGCGGCGATGGCGTCGATGTCGACCCGGCCGACGATCGCGTCGATGTCGACCCCCGAGACGGCACGGTCGAGGTCCACCCGGGCGACGATCCCGTCGATGTCGAGCCGCTCGATGACCGCCCCGATGTCGACCCTGGACACCGCCCGGTCGAGGTCCACCCGGGCGACGATCCCGTCGATGTCGAGCCGCTCGACGATGGCGTCGACGTCGACCCGGGAGACGATCGCGTCGATGTCGACCCGGGCGACGATCGCGTCGATGTCGACCCGGGCGACGGCGCGGTCGAGGTCCACCGTGCCGACGACCGCATCGAGGTCGACGTGGTCGACGACGATGTCGGTGAGGTCCACGACGTCGAGCACGGCCTCGACGACGGCCGCGGCCACCCGTTGGGCCGTCACCTCGACGCGTCGACCGAGCTCGCCCCGTCGCGAGTGCCCACGACGGAGCAGCTCCTGCGACCAGTCCGCCCGTCGAAGCCGCGAGCCCAGGTCGGTCACGGCCGCCCTCAGCGGAGCCGTCACGACGGCCGTGACCAGCGTCGGTGGGCGGATCCGCTCGACGACGCGGCCGGCGGTCTCGACCCCGACCGCGGCCAGACCGAGCACCAGCTCGGCGAGGTCCGAGGCCGACAGAGGCTCGTAGCGCGCGACGGTCTCGTCCGTCCCGGCTGCCGTGGTCTCGTCCATGCCTCGTCCTCACGCCTCGGTGCGCCGTGACCCACGCGGCCGGCGCCGCTGACTCGTTTCCGTGTCCAGCATGCGTCCGCACGCACGCCCGAGGCATCACCCCCGACGAGTGAAGGCCCGTCGGCACGGTCCCCGGCCCCGGTCGCTCAGGGGTCGGGTGAGCGCAGTCGAGCGGCGCGGGCGGCGAGGTGCCGACGCTCCGCCTCGTTCGTCGCGGTCGCGGCAGCCCGGTCGAGGAGGTCGGCCGCCCCGGCTGCGTCGCCCGCCATCTCGAGCAGCTGTCCGCGCACCCCGAGCCAGCGGTGCGTCGTGCCGAGCCGGTCCTCGACCTCGTCGACGAGCTCGAGGGCAGCCTCCGGGCCCCGCGCCATGGCCACCGCCACGGCCCGGTTGAGCGTGACCACCGGGTTGCCGGTGACCTGCTCGAGCAGCCCGTAGAGCGAGAGGATCTCGTCCCAGTCGGTGGCCGAGGCGGTGGGCGCCCGATCGTGGACCGCGGCGATGGCGGCCTGCAGCTGGTACTCCCCCACGGCCCCGAGCGCCATGGCCCGGCCGAGCAGGTCGAGCCCCTCGGCCACGAGCGAGACGTCCCACCTCGAGCGGTCCTGGTCGGGCAACGGCACGAGCGCACCCGAGGCGTCGCTGCGCGCCGGAGCGCGCGCCTCGAGCAGCAGCATGAGCGAGAGCAGGCCCAGGGCCTCGGGGTGGTCGGGAGACCCCTCGACGAGCATCCGGGTCAGGCGGATCGCCTCGCGGGACAGCGAGGTCCGCTGCACCGTGTCACCGTGCGTGCTCGCATAGCCCTCGTTGAAGACGAGGTAGAGCACGTGGAGCACGGAGCGGGCACGCTCCTCGCGGTCGGCACCGGACGGCATACGAAAGTCTGCGCCGGAGGCACGGATCGTCGCCTTGGCGCGGCTGATCCGCTGCGCCATCGTCGCCTCCGGCACGAGGAAGGCCTGGGCGATCTCCGCGGTCGTCAGACCGCCGACGGCGCGCAGCGTCAGGGCGATCGCCGAGGCCGGGGTCAGTGACGGGTGGCAGCAGAGGAAGAGGACCGTGAGGCTGTCGTCGTGGTCGAGGGGGTCGCGTGCCGGGACCTCCCAGGCGATGACGCGTGCCTCGCGCTCGCGCCGGGCCGCGTCACTGCGCCACAGGTCGACGAGTCGCCGCGAGGCGGTCGTGACGAGCCACGCCCGCGGCTCGTCGGGAAGCCCGTCGACGGGCCAGCGCCGGGCTGCCACGAGCAGGGCCTCCTGGACGGCGTCCTCGGCGGAGTCGAAGTCGCCGAAACGGCGGCTGACGATGCCGACGACCTGCGGCGCGAGCGTGCGCAGCAGGTCGTCGACGGCGGGTGCCGAGGTCAGCGGGTGCCGCCCGCGGTGCGCAGGAAGGCGTCCATCTCGTCGGTGTTCGCGGGTGCCTGCTCCATGACCTGGCGCACGTGGATCGGCTGCCGGGTGGGCACGCCGCCGCGGCCCGGTACGGCTGACATGAGCGAGGCGATCTCGAGGGCGCGCTCCTCCGAGTCGACCTCGACGACCTGGAAGCCGGCGAGCCACTCCTTGAACTCCTGGAACGGTCCGTCGGTGACGACCGGCGCGGCACCGTCGGACCGGACGATCTTGGCGAGGTCGGGGCCCGTGAGGATCGTGGACGAGACCAGCTCGCCGTTGGCCTCGAGCTCGCCGACGAGCCTCTCGTAGTAGTCGAGGTGGGCCTGGACCTCCTCCGGGGTCCAGTCGGACATCGGGGCCGGGTCGTCGCCGGCCTGGAAGTCCACGCCGATGAGGTACTTCGCCATGTCTCACTCGCTCCTTCGTCGTGTCGTGCCAGCGTGGCACGCTCACCCGGGGGACGGAGCGGAGGGCTCGCCCTCGACATCGGCGCGGCCGGTCGGCCGGTTCTGGCGAGGGTTGGCACGGAACGCGGCACGTGTTGGCAGCATGTGCCAACGCCCCGGGAGGCGTCCCGCCGGTTGAATCCTCACCATGACAGCAGGCACCTCCGCACGCCGCCGGATCCGCATCGGCATCGACACCGGTGGCACGTTCACCGACGTCGTCGCGCTCGACGAGGACTCGGGCGAGCTCGTCACGACGAAGACGCCCTCGACGCCGAGCAACCCCGCCGACGGCTTCCTCGCCGGCGTCCGCAAGGTCCTCGACCTCATGGACGCGAGCGGTGACGACATCAGCGCCGTCTCGCACGGCACGACCGTCGCGACGAACAAGCTCCTCGAGGGCAAGGTCGAGGCGCTCGGCTTCATCACGACGGAGGGCTACGAGTTCATCCTCGAGATCGCCCGCCAGGCGGTCCCCGACGGCTACGGCAACTCCTACTTCTGGGTCAAGCCCGCCCGCATCGTGCCGGCCGACCACGTCAAGACGGTCGGCGGCCGGTTCGACTTCGAGGGCAACGAGATCCGCCCGTTCGACGAGGAGCGCGCCGTCACGGTCGCCCGCTGGTTCAAGGACCGTGGCATCACGACGATCGGCGTCTGCTTCCTGCACTCCTACGCCGACGACAGCCACGAGCTCGCGATGCGTGAGGTGCTCCGTCGCGAGCACCCGGACGCCGTCGTCTCGATCAGCTCGGAGGTGCTGCGCGAGTACCGCGAGTACGAACGATCCATGACGACCCTCGTCGACGCCGCGGTCAAGCCCAACGTGTCCCGCTACGTCGCGAACATCCACCACCGGCTCGACGAGTTCGTCGGCAGCACCGAGAAGCTGCCCTTCTACATCATGAAGTCCAACGGCGGCGTGCTCTCGGCCGACGAGGTCGTGCACCAGCCGATCACGACGGTCCTCTCGGGCCCGGCCGCGGGAGCGCTCGGTGCCGGCCTCATCGCCGGCCGTGCCGGCTTCGACAAGGTCCTGACGTGCGACGGCGGCGGCACGTCGACCGACGTGTCCGTCGTCCTCGCGGGCGAGCCGACCCTGACGACCGAGGGTACCGTCGGCGCCTACCCGAGCAAGATCCCGATGATCGACGTCGTCACCGTCGGGGCGGGCGGTGGCTCCATCGCGTGGATCTCCCCCGAGGGCTCGCTCAAGGTCGGCCCTCAGTCCGCGGGCGCCGACCCCGGTCCCCTCTGCTACGCCAAGGGGGGCACCGAGCCGACGATCACCGACGCCCACGTGACGCTCGGACGCATCCCCCCGCACCTGCTCGGCGGCGAGATCCCCCTCGACGTCGAGGCGGCCCGCACGGGCGTCGCCGCGCTCGCGGACCGCCTCGGGCTCGACTTCGAGCGCTGCGCGACCGGGATCCTCGAGATCTCCGCGTGGAACCAGGCCAATGCCCTGCGCCAGGTCTCGGTCAAGCGGGGCCTCGACGTGCGCGACTTCATGCTCGCCACGTTCGGCGGATCGGGCTCGCTGCTCGCATGCCGGCTCGTCGACATCCTCGGCCTCGCCGGCGTCGTCGTGCCGCAGAACCCCGGCAACGTCTCCGCCTTCGGCCTGCTCACCGTCGACGTCAAGAACGACTACGTCCAGACGTCCGTGGCGCGCCACCACGCGCTCGACCACGCCGCCGTGCAGAAGACGTTCGACGACCTCACGGCCAAGGCCGCGAGCGCCCTCGACGGCGAGGGTTTCGCGCGCGAGAGCCACCGCTACACGCGCACCGTAGACCTGCGCTACTTCGGCCAGGCCTACGAGGTCCGCGTCGCCGCGCCCGAGGGAGACGTCGACGAGGCGTATGCCGCGGGCGTCGCCTCACGCTTCCACGACGAGCACCGCGCGCTCTACGGCTACGACTTCCGGGGCGACCCGACCCAGCAGGTCGAGTGGGTCAACCTCCGCGTCACGGGTGTCGGCCCCATCACCCGCCCCGAGCTGCGCGACCTCGCCCCGTCGGAGGGCGCGGCCGACGTCCGCGAGCGGGCCCACCGCAGCGTCCGCCCGGTGTGCTTCGACGCCGACGCCGGCTACGTCGACACGGACGTCTGGTGGCGCCCCGACCTGCTCGCGGGCGACACGGTCGAGGGTCCAGCGGTGATCGAGGAGTTCGGGTCGACGGTCCCGGTCCACCCCGGCTTCGTCGTCCGTGTCGACACGCTCGGCAACCTCGTCATCACCCGGTCCACCGCCGCCCCGACGACCACCCCGGAGGCCTGACATGTGCTTCTCCTGCCAGACCGCGGCCACCCGCCTCGCCCCCGTCGACGCCGCCACCGGGTCGCAGCAGCCCGCGCACGTGGCCGGCCCCGCAGCCGGCCACGACGGCGCTGCGGTCAACCCTGCGGGGCTCCCCACGGCATACGAGCACGGCAACCGCCTGACGCCCGAGGGCACGACGGTCGACCCGATCCTCGTCGAGATCGTCGAGGGCACGCTCGCGAGCGTCGAGATGGAGGTCGAGACGGCCATCGCCCGCACGTCGCGCTCGCCCATGATCCGCGACGCGCACGACTTCCGCGCCGGCATCCACGACCGCCAGCTGCGCAAGCTGACGGGCCGCTCGTACAGCGCGCTCGTGCACCCGATCGCCCGCGACTTCCCGCTCGCCGAGATGAGCGAGGGCGACGTCTTCTTCCACAACGACGTCTACGAGTCCGAGGGCGGCATCGGCCACCTGCCCGACCTCTGCGTCACCGTGCCGGTCTTCTCCGGCGGCGAGGTCGTCGCCTTCGTCCAGGCGTTCGGTCACCACGACGACATCGGTGGCGCCGTGCCCGGCTCGATGCCGAGCAACGCGCAGACGGTCTTCGAGGAGGGCCTCTCGGTCCCGCCGATCAAGCTGTGGGACCAGGGAGTTCCCAACCAGGCGGCGCTGCGCATCATGACGCGCAACAGCCGCATGCCCGACAGCCTCGCCGCGGACCTCGACGCCGAGTGCTCGGCCTGCCTCATGGGCGCCCGGCGCCTCGGCGAGCTCTTCGAGCGCTACGGCCGCGACACGATCGAGGCCGCCTTCGACGCGATCCTGGACAAGACGACCGAGACCTACCGCCGCGAGATCCTCAGCAAGATCCCCGACGGCACGTACGTCTGGGAGGACTACGCCGAGCACGACGGGGTCGACGAGCCCAAGCTGCACACCCAGCGGATCACCCTGACCAAGCAGTCGAGCGGCGGTCCCGGCCCCGGTGACGGTGGCCCCAAGCTCGTCATCGACTTCACCGGCACGGCGCCGCAGGCCAAGGGCCCGATCAACCACTGCGGCGACTACGTCGGCGGCAACTTCCTCAAGAAGTGGCTCGCGCCCATCCTGCGCAACCTGGCCGACACCCCCGAGCGGATGGCCGAGCTCGACGTCAACGAGGGCATCGTGCCGCTCATCGAGATGAGGTTCCCGGAGAAGGGCACGCTCCTCACGCCCATCTACCCCGCGCCGACGAACGCCCGCACCTTCGTCATCCTGCGCCTGCTCGGCGTCCTCGCCGGCGTCGTCGCCAAGGCCGTCGACGGCAAGATGCCGGCCGACCAGGAGACGATCCGCTACACCGGCGTCTACGGCAAGGACCGCGACGGCAACGACTACCTCATGCGCGAGGTGCTCGGCGGAGGCTCGGGTGGCCGCTACTACGCCGACGGCGAGGACACGATCCACGTCGTCCCCGACAGCCGCAACCTGCCGACCGAGTTCACCGAGAGCCGCTTCCCCTTCATCGTCGAGCGCCTCGGTCTCGCCGTCGACTCCGGTGGCGCCGGCCGGCACCGCGGCGGCCTCGGCTACGAGAAGCACATCCGGATGCTCAAGGACGCCCACTTCATGTCAATTGCCGACCGGTCGATCCTCGCCTGCTGGGGCGTCAAGGGCGGCAAGGCCGGTCGTCCCTTCGAGGTCACGGTCGACGTGGGCGGTCCGGAGGAGCGCACCGTCGACGCCCTCGCCGACGCCGAGGTCGTCAAGGCCGGCCAGGTCATCCGCATCCGCACCACGGGTGGCGGCGGCTGGGGCGACCCGCTCGACCGGCCCTACGAGGAGGTCGAGCGCGACCTGCGCTGGGGCAAGGTCTCCTTCGACGGCGTGCGCCGCGACTACGGCGTCGTCGCGACCGGCGACCTCGACGAGCCCGTCATCGACCGCGCCGCGTCGGACGCGTTGCGTGAGCAGCTGCGCGGCGACCGCGCGGACGAGCAGCCCTTCTTCGACCGCGGCCCCGGCTACGTGACGCTCGCCGCGGGACGGACTGCGGCGGATGTCGACTGGGTCTGAGCGGTGACGACGGTCCTCGTCATCGGCGCGGCCGGCAAGACCGGCCGCGCCGTCACGCGCTCCCTCACGTCACACGGCGTCACCGTGCGCGCTGCCGTGCGATCGCCGGAACGGTCCGAGACGGCGTATGCCGCTGGGGCCCGGTCGATCTCGGTCGTTGACCTCGAGTCCGGGCTCGGTCTCGACGACGCCTTCGACGGGGTCGACGCGGTCTATCACCTCGCGCCCAACGTCCACCCCGACGAGGTCGCCATCGCCGACCGCGTCGCCAGTGCTGCACTGCGGGCCGGCGTGACCCGCTTCGTGTTCCACTCCGTGCTGCACCCGCACGACTCGTCGATGCCGCACCATCTGCGCAAGGCGGAGGCCGAGAAGGTCGTGCGCAGCCACCTGCCCGGGGCCACGGTGCTCCGCCCGGCGGCATACCACCAGAACCTCCTCGACGCTGCCCACGCCGGTCGGCTCGCGGTCCCCTACTCGCTCGACACCCCGTTCACGAACGTCGACCTCGACGACGTGGCCGAGGTCGCGGCGACCGTGCTGACCCGCCCCGGCCACGAGGGCGTCACCCATGACCTCGCCGGGCCGGAGGTGCTCTCGGTGCGCGAGCAGGCGCACGTCGCCGCCGCCGTGCTCGGGCACCCCGTCGAGGCCCTGCGCGTGGAGCTCGCGGAGTGGGTCGCCGGACCCGGCGCGTCGCTCACGGCCCAGGCGCGCGACGACCTGCTGGCGATGTTCGCCTCCTACGACCGCGGCGGCCTCGTGGGCGAGGCCGCTCCCCTGCGTCGGCTGCTCGGCCGCGAGCCGCGCCCGTGGGCCGGCGTCCTGACCCGCACCTGAGCGCCTGCCCGACACCTGCGGCTCAGTCGATGTCGCGTTCCTCGATGGTCTGTCGCACGGTGCTCGTCGGGGTCGTCGCGCCGCTCGGGCGCTCCTCGCGCGTGATGATCCGCTTGCGACGGGTGCCCTTGCTCCCGTGCCAGATGAGCGCGGCGCCCGCGACCATGAGGATGACGCCGACGATGGGCAGGCTGATGACGGACGTGTTGGCCCGCACCGCGAAGGTCAGGATGGCCCCCACGACGGCGAGCAGGACTCCGACTCCCACGATGCCCCACCTCTCGGCTCGGTCGGCGGCACCCCGGACGGCGCCCCCTCGGACATTATGTTCCTCGTACCCGCCCGACCGGTATGCCGCGCGTGGTTCGTGACGGCCACCACCTGCCGGCTCGGCACGGTCGCGCGCTGCACCCGACGGCATACATCTGCCAATGTGAGGGGCCGTGTTGGGCAGGAGGTGACAACGCGCCCGCTCGGCCGCGCTCCCTAGGCTCTCGCCATGACGACCGAGGACGCGCCGTGAGGGTGCTCGTGGCGCTGGGCGGCAACGCCATGACCGGGCCCGACGGCAGCGCGACACCCCAGGCCCAGCGCGCGGCGATCGCCACGGCGAGCCACCACCTCGCCGAGCTCGTCGCCGCCGGGCACGAGGTCGTCATCACCCACGGCAACGGACCGCAGGTCGGCAACCTCCTCGTCAAGAACGAGCTCGCCGCGAGCGTCGTGCCGCCGGTCCCGCTCGACTGGTGCGGCGCGCAGACGCAGGGGACCATCGGCTTCACGCTGCTCGACACCCTCGAGGCCGCGTTCGCCGCCCGTGGCGTCGAGCGGCGCGTCGCCGCGATCATCACCCGCACGCTCGTCGACGCCGACGACCCCGGCTTCACCCACCCGACCAAGCCGATCGGGCGCTTCCTCCCGCGCGACCAGGCGCAGACGCTCATCGACCACGGCGAGCGCTGGGAGGACCGCGGCGAGAAGGGGTGGCGCCGTGTCGTCGCCTCGCCCGAGCCCGTCGAGGTCCTCGAGACGCACACCCTCCACACGCTCCTCGCAGCCGGTTACGTCGTCGTCACGGCCGGGGGCGGTGGCATCCCCGTCGTCCGCGCCGACGACGGCAGCGTCCAGGGCGTCGAGGCCGTCATCGACAAGGACCTCACCGCGGCGCTGCTCGCGCGCGCCGTCGACGCCGACGTCCTCGTCATCGCCACCGACGTCGCGCACGCCGTCGCCGGCTGGGGCACCCCCGACGCCCACGACATCGAGCACGTCACGCTCGAGCAGATGGAGGCGTATGCCGCCGCCGGCCACTTCGCGTCCGGCTCGATGGGGCCCAAGGTCGAGGCCGCCCTGCGCTTCGTCCGGTCGGGCGGTTCACGATCGATCATCACGGCCCTCGACCAGCTCGCCACCGCCGTCGACGGCCACGTCGGCACCGTCATCGAAAACCCTGAAAGAGAAAGGTGATTCACGTGCCCGAAGCCATTGAGGTGCGCAAGGTCCCCATCCACTCGGTCGCCGACGCGTCGGAGCTCGCCACGCTCATCGACGACGGCGTCATGGAGGCGAGCCGCGTCGTCGCCATCATCGGCAAGACCGAGGGCAACGGCGGCGTCAACGACTACACGCGCATCATCGCCGACCGCGCCTTCCGTGAGGTCCTCGTCGAGAAGGGCGCCCCGGCCGACCAGGTCAAGCAGGTCCCGATCGTGTGGTCCGGTGGCACGGACGGCATCATCAGTCCGCACGCGACGATCTTCGCCACCGTCCCGGCCGACCGGGCCGAGCAGTCCGACGAGCCCAGGCTGACCGTCGGCTTCGCGATGAGCGAGCCGATCAAGCCCGAGGAGATCGGCTACGTCGCGATGGTCCAGAAGGTCGCCGACGCCGTGAAGGTCGCCATGGAGCGTGCCGGCATCACCGACCCGGCGGACGTCCACTACGTCCAGACCAAGACACCGCTCCTGACGATCCACACCATCCGCGACGCGAAGTCCCGGGGTCACGAGGTCTGGACCGAGCACACGCACGAGTCGATGGACCTCTCGAACGGGACCACCGGCCTCGGCATCGCCGTCGCCCTCGGTGAGATCGAGATGCCGACCGACGCCGACATCATGCACGACCGGTCGCTCTTCTCGTCGGTCGCCTCCTGCAGCTCGGGCGTCGAGCTCGACCAGGCGCAGGTCGTCGTCGTCGGCAACACCACGGGCATCGGCGGCCGCTACCGCATCGGCCACTCGGTCATGCAGGACGCGCTCGACGCCGACGGCGTGTGGGGCGCGATCAAGGACGCCGGGCTGGACCTGCCGGAGCGCCCGCACAGCAGCGACATCCAGGGCCGGCTCGTCAACGTCTTCCTCAAGTGCGAGGTGAGCCAGGACGGCACCGTGCACGGTCGACGCAACGCGATGCTCGACGACTCCGACGTGCACTGGCACCGCCAGATCAAGTCGGCCGTCGGCGGCGTCACCGCCTCCGTGACGGGTGACCCGGCCGTCTTCGTCTCGGTGTCGGCGGCGCACCAGGGCCCCGACGGTGGCGGTCCGGTCGCCGCGATCGTCGACCTCGGCGAGGGCGAGCCCACCGGCTACCGCTGGACCCGCTGACCCGACAGCTCGGAGCTCCACCCACCTTGTCGAGTGGCCCCGTCGTCACAGCAACACGTGTGACTGCGGGGCCACTCGAGGGTGGTGTCAGTGGAAGAAGTGACGCGTTCCGGTGAAGTACATCGTCACGCCGGCGGCCTTCGCGGCCTCGATGATCTCCTCGTCGCGGATCGAGCCGCCGGGCGCCACGACCGCGCGGACGCCGGCGTCGAGCAGGATCTGAAGCCCGTCGGCGAACGGGAAGAACGCGTCGGAGGCGGCGACGGAGCCACGGGCCCGCTCCTCCCCCGCGCGGCGCACGGCGAGGTAGCACGAGTCGACCCGGTTGACCTGGCCCATCCCGACGCCGACCGCCGCTCCGTCCTTGGCGAGCAGGATCGCGTTGGACTTCACGGCGCGGATCGCGCGCCAGGCGAACTGGAGGTCGGCGAGGGTCGCGTCGTCCGCGGCCTCTCCGGCGACGAGCCGCCAGTTCGCCGCGTCGTCGCCGCCGGTCACGGCGTCGCCCTCACCGCGCACGACGGCGTCGACCTTGTCGACGGTCTGCACGAGCAGGCCGCCGCTGATGGCGCGCGTCTCGATCGGGTCGGCGGCCGCGGCCATGCCGGCGGGCAGGCGCAGGACGCGGAGGTTCTTCTTGGCGGTGAGGATCTCGAGGGCCTCGGGCTCGTAGTCCGGCGCGATGATCACCTCGGTGAAGACCGGCTTCGCGGCAGTCGCCATCTCAGCGGTGACGGTGCGGTTCGCCGCGATGATGCCGCCGTAGGCGCTCACCGGGTCGGTCGCGTGGGCCCGCTCGTAGGCCTGCTCGATGCTGTCCCCGACGGCGATGCCGCACGGGTTGGCGTGCTTGATGATCGCGACGGTCGGCTGGTCGCCGTGATCGTGCGCGGCACGCACGGCGGCGTCGGTGTCGACGTAGTTGTTGTACGACATCTCCTTGCCGTGCAGCTGCTCCGCACTCGCGACACCGGGGCGCCAGTGGCGGTAGAGAGCGGCGCTCTGGTGCGGGTTCTCGCCGTAGCGCAGGGCTGCCGAGCGGTCGAACGTCGCACCCGTCCACGCGGGGAAGCCCGTGCCGTCGCTCGTGTCGGCGACGACGTTGCCCATCCAGTTCGCGACGGCGTTGTCGTAGCTCGCGGTGTGGACGAACGCCTCGGCCGCGAGGCGGCGACGCTCGGTCAGGGTGAAGCCGCCGGCCGCGAGGGCCTGCGTCACGTGGTCGTATGCCGTCGGGCTCGTCACGATCGCGACGCTCGCGTGGTTCTTGGCGGAGGCGCGCACCATCGACGGGCCGCCGATGTCGATCTGCTCGACGCACTCGTCCTCGCTCGCCCCGGACGCCACGGTCTCGCGGAACGGGTAGAGGTTGACGACGACGAGGTCGAAGGCCTCGACGCCGAGGTCGGCGAGTTGCTGCATGTGGCCCTCGTTGCGGGTGTCCGCGAGGATGCCGGCGTGCACCTTGGGGTGGAGCGTCTTGACCCGGCCGTCGAGGCACTCGGGGAAGCCGGTCAGCTCCTCGACCTGCGTCACGGGCACGCCCGCGGCGGCGATCGTCTTCGCCGTCGAGCCCGTCGAGACGATGGCCGTCCCGGCGGCGTCGAGGGCCCGGGCCAGCTCGTCGAGGCCGGACTTGTCGTAGACGGAGACGAGGGCCCGCTTGATCGGGCGGCGGCCGTCGGTGTCGGTGGACGTCGCGGCGGACGGGGCAGCAGTCATGGGGTGCACTCCTGGTTCGGTGACATCGGTCGCGGCGCATCCGGTCGGTCTGACCTGATGGCATCCGTTCTCGCGAGGCACCCAGGCGGTCGATGCTCCCGACGTCACTCCCCGGTGGTGTCCCACCCGCGCCAGTCGTGTGCGACCAGCGTAGCGGTCAGGCCCGTCCGATCCGAACTCGTCGCCCGTCGACGGCGAAGCCCTCGCGCGCGAGTCGGCTCACGACGTCGACGAGCAGGTCACGCTCCTGGACCTTGATCCGCTCGTGGAGGCTCTCCTCGGTGTCGTCGTCCTCGACCGTCACGACCCGCTGCTCGATGATCGGACCGGTGTCGACGCCGGCGTCGACGACGTGGCACGTCGTGCCGGTCACCTTGACGCCGTAGGCGAGGGCGTCGCGCACGCCGTGCGCGCCGGGGAAGCTCGGCAACAGGGCCGGGTGGGTGTTGACGACGGGCTGCGCCCCGAGGGTCGCCGGCCCGAGGATCCGCATGAAGCCGGCCGTGACGACGAAACGTGGTCCGGCCGCGGCGACCTGCTCCGCGAGCGCGACGTCCCACGCAGCCCGGTCCTCGAAGTCGGAGGGGCTCACGACGAACGTCGGTATGCCGGCTCGCTCGGCCCGCTCGAGCCCCGTGCACGGGCGGTCGGCCCCCACCGCCGCGATGCGCACGCCGTAGCCCGGGTCGGCCGAGGCGTCGACAAGGGACTGCAGCAGGGTGCCGGAACCCGACACGAGGACGACGACGGGCACCTGGTCACGGGCGGTGCCACCGTCAGTCCGTGTCGATGCGCGGGCAGCGGCTCTCGTCATGGCGCGAGTCTAGGGGCCCCCTGCGCAGGCCGAGACCCTCACCGGGGTCGCACCGTGAGCGTGGCCGCCCGGCTGGTACCGACACCGGCCTCGTTGGTGAACACGGCGCGGTACCGGGTTCCCGTGACCGCCTGCGTGACACCCGCGACGACGAGCCGCGTGGAGTTGCTGCCCGGGATCGTCACCCAGCTACGGCCCCGGTCCCTCGACCTCTGCCACGTCACCGTGGGTGACGGTGCCCCGCTCGCCGCGGACGTGAACGTCGCACTCGCGCCGGACCTCACGGTGACGTCCTGTGGGTCGGACGTGACGCGCGGGGCCTGGGTGACCACGGTGAGCACGGCCACACCGGTCACGGCGGAGCCGCCGATGTTGGTGAACTCGGCGCGGTACTTCGTCCCGGACTGGGACGACCGGAGATCGGTGAGAGTCAGCTGGGCGGTGGTGGCGCCGGCGATCTGCGTCCACGTCACGCCACCGTCTGCCGAGGTAGACCACTGCACGCTCGGTTGGGGGTCACCGGAAGCCGCAGCCGTGAAGGTCGCCGTGCCTCCCGCGAGACCCTTGCTGCTGCTGGGTGAGGTCACGACACGTGGCGCAGCCGGAAGGACCGTCAGCGTGACGATTCCCGAGTTCGCCGTCCCCGTGGCGTTCGTGTACCTGACGACGTACTGTTCACCGTTCTGCGCGTACGTCACTGCCGGCAGCGTGAGGGTCGGGCCGGTGGCATCGGGGATCGCCGTGAAGGTCGGTCCAGCCGTGACGCGGTACCACTGTGCGGTCGGTGCCGGATTGCCCGTCGCGCTCGAGGTCAAGGTCACCGACTCGCCCGCGGTCACCGTGGTGTCCTGCGGGACGAGACCCATGGAGGGCGCCACGGCCGCCTCGACGACCAGGCTCTGCTCGGAGGCGGTCGCCGCGAACACCGCGTTCGGCGAGGTGCGGACGACGAGCCGGTACGTGTCGGCCGGGAGACCCTCGAGTGTCCGCGCCACGAGGCCGTCCGCGTTCACTGCCTGGTTGACCACCTGGAAGTCCGGCGTATCCGTCTGGTTGGCAGAGCGGAAGAGCTGGAAGTCCACCCGTGCCCGGGTGATGTCCCCTGGGTGGCCGTCGTCCACCTGGGCCAACGTGGCGGTCATGACGGCGAGCCCGGGCGACGTCACCGCTCGGGTGGTGCTGGTCAGCGTGGCGTCCTCCGGGGTGACGGTGGTGGCCCCGCTGTAGCTGAGGACGTAGTGGTCGCTCGAGTGGCCGCCGCAGCCGTTGAGCGGGTAGCTACCCGGCTCCGCCGTGACCTCCCCGGCCACGGAGACGAGACCGATGAGCCGCTCGCATCCGGAGAGCGTGCCGGTGATCCCGTCGAGGGCCAGGGGTTCAGGGACGAATGGTGACAGCGGAGACGCCGGGTCCGAGTACTGCAGTGGTCCGTCGCTCACGGTGATGAGGAACTCGCTGGGCCTGACCTGGAACGCCCTGCTGACCGGGGTCGCCGCCGGGAAGACACCGTCCCCTGCCTGCGAGGCCGTGATGCTGCACGTGCCCACCCCGGTGGCGGTGACGGTGCCCGAGTCGAGCCGGCACACGCTCTGCGATGCGGGGTCGACGGAGAGCGTGACGGGGAGCTGAGACGTCGCCGAGGCACGGACGCCCTGGGTCTCGTAGGGTCGGCCGTAGGTGATGCTCCGCGTGAACTGCATGTCGGCGGGCGTGTCGAAGCCGATCGTGTTGGACGGTTCGGAAACCGTGAACGAGCGCGTGACCGAGGCAAAGCCGCCAGCGCCGTTGGTGACCTTGACACCCACGTGACCTGATCCGCTCTGCTCGAACGCCAGGACGAGAGTCGACGAGCCAGAGACGATGCAGAAGCCGTTGGCCGCGGTCGTGCACGAGTAGAGCCACTCGTATGTCAACGGCGCGCCGGAGTCGTCGAGCACCGATGCGGTGTAGGTGACCGGAACTCCTCGGGTGGCCTCCCACGGTCCATCGAGCCTGATCTGTGGCGAGGCCGGTGGGGCGGCGGGGTCCGGCGGCGTGCCGTGGACCATTTCGAGCACGTTCGCGGTCCGCCCCTGGCCGTCGACGTACGTGATGTCGTCCCGAAGGCACGACATCCATGCCATCCCGCTCGGCGCGATGGCGCCGCCTCCGGGGTAGCACGAGCTGTCCAGCGCCGTGGCGCCGACCGGGGCGATGTTGAACAAGTACTTGCCCGTCGCGTTCTGGGTGCGCTCAGCGATGTAGGTCCCACCGCCGGGCCCTCGGAACGGGAACCACGTCGACTGCCACTCCGGCGTCACCGTGCCGTCCGGAAGGACCTGCTGCAGGATCCACCAGCCCTCCCCGTGCGGTCGGACCCAGAGCGACCCCTCGTCGTCGGGCAGGTCCACGGAGATTCGCGGCGCCTGGCTCCAGCTGGTGACGGCTCCCCCGGACTCGACACCGTTGAGGAACTGCGGCTCCGCTTCGGTCCACGCAGGAGCGTTGCCGTCGCTTCCGCTGGCGGGCGCGTTCGCGCACTCGTGCAGCTCGACGCCGACCTGAATGAAACCCGAGCAGCCCCACTCGGGCTCGGGGAAGGTCTCGTTGAGGAAGGTGGCCATCATTCCCGGATAGGCCTCAGCCTGCTTCATCAGCGCAGCCAGATCGGGGGTCCCCTGCGCCTTGGTCAGCAGTTCGGCCAGCTTCTTCGGCGCCTCGAGGTCACTGTTGATCTGGATCGATGCGATGGTGGTGGTGACCACGATGTCGACGATGGCGCCCACCACCGACGTGACGGCGCCGAAGACCTTGATCCCGGCCGTCAGCCGGGCCTCGGCCATCGCAGCCGCTCGTGCAGCGCGAGCTGCCGCCTCCGCGTCGGCGATGGCGGTCACGGCCCCGGCCTTGAGGGAGTTCGCCGCCCTGAGCGCCGTGAACGAGCGCAGCGCCTGAGCGTCAGCGGCGGCAGCCTCGGCGATCTTGATCGTGGCTTCGGCCCCCTGGAGGGCGGGGCTGGCGATGAACTTCGCCCGTGCCGCGAACGGGAAGAGCTTGGTCACGAAGAGGTTGTCCGCACCCAACGGGACGGCCAACGCCCGCGCGATGGGGATCGCCGCCCCGCTGGCGGCCAAGGCGACACCCATCCCCACGAATGCGGAAACCTGACCTGCATGAACGGTGAAGTCGTTGTACGTCAGTGGATTCCACGCGTTCGTCACTCCCTGTGAGAGCGACTCCAGCTGGAGGTACTGCCCGTACTTCACGAACTGGTCATACGACGGCCGGGGTGGAGAGAAGACGAGGAAGCTGAAGATCGTGAGCCCTGACTCAGTGCAGATCGTCGTCCCTCGTCCGTTGTACTCGGCCGTGGTATCGTACCGGCCCGGCGGGTGGTAGTTGCAGTAGCCGTCGGAGCCGTTCCGCGGCTGGGGGTCATACGTGTCCGTCTTCGTGTACGTGCTCTCACTCAGTCCTGACCACTTGATGTACTCACCCACGGCGGCCTTCGCAGCGCCGATCTGCGTGCGTCGCACCTTGGCCGAGAACCACGCGTGGACGAGTCCCTCCGTCGCCGTTCTGCTCGCGGCCGGCTTGAGCATGATCACCCCGAGGTCGGCCCAGAGCTGGGTCCGGACGTCATCGCGGGCGAGCGCCCGGACGCTCAGCTCGTCGCTCGGTGGGAGCGACTTGTTCTCGAGCACCTCGGCGACCGCCTTGGTCTCGAAGGCCGTGAGCGCCGCCTGGGTCTCAGCCGAGTACGGCTGCGGCCGCGGTATGTGCAGGACGGGATCCTGCACCAGCTCGAAGAGCTTGATGATCGGCGGTGGCGTCGGTGGTTCGGCGGCTGCGGCGGGATGTGACGGCGTTACGGCGGCGACCGTGAGTCCTGAGGCGGTCACGAGGCCGAATACGGCCACCATTCGCGAGAATCGGCTCATCACGGTTGGGCTCCTCTGCCGAGTGCACCCCCGCGAACTCAGCATGGCAGTCTGCCCGACGTTCCATCGAGGAATCGTCAGATGGGCAACCCCGCGGACGGGAGGGGGCGGTTTGGGTGTGCGGGCGCCGAAGCGATGCCGATCTGCACAGCTCCCCTGCGGGATGCGGTGCTCCCGATGGGCGAGGATGGACCGCATGACCGACCCGCAGCAGGAGCAGGAGATCGCCTTCGCCCGTGAGAAGGCGAAGCGCACCCTGCCGGTCGCGCTCCTCGTGCTGCTCGGCCTCGTGGCGATGTACCTCCCGCTGCCGAAGCGCTTCGTCGCGGTGCTGCCGCTCGTGCTCGCGATCGTGCTCACCGTGCGCCTGCTGCGCTTCCTGTCGGCGCGCGGCGGCAAGGAGAAGATCTGGCCCGTCGTGACCCTCGTCATCTCCGGGATGCTGCTGTCGTCGCTGGCGCTGCAGGTCGTCTTCTACGACTCGGTCCACGCCTACGAGGAGTGCGTCGCGGGGGCGCAGACGAGCATCGCCGAGGGCGACTGCGCGCCGCTCAAGGACGCCGGGATGATCGGCCTCGTCGTCCGCTGAGGCCCACCCCGACCGTTCCTCGCCAGTCCCCCAGTCAGTCAGTCTCCGTCAGTCCCCGTCAGTGCTCGTCAGGGGCTGAGGTCTCCGCGTCCGCACCGGCCCGCGGCGCCACCGCCGACTCGCGCTCGCGCTGCTCGGCGCGACGGTCGCGGAGCACGAGCACACCCGTGAAGAGCAGCGCGCCACCGACGACCTCCGCCGTCAGGGCGGCCCCGAACGACCAGAGGTGTGCCCCCACGGCCGAGAGCCGGTCGACACCGACCGCACCGTTGCCGAGCGCGGTCAGGGCGACGACGACCGCGACCGCGACGAGCGCCGCGACCGCCGTGGCGGACAGCCTGGCCCGCACGTTGCCGAAGAACTCGAGCTCGGCGTCGACCCGACGACCGAGCCACACGCCGACGAGCGCCGGAGCCAGCACGACGGCATACATCGTCGCGGGGTAGTCGCTCGCCTGCGGCAGGGCACCGAGGACGGGCACGAGCGGCAGCAGCCCGGGCTGGGCGGCGCCGGCGGAGATCGTCGAGCCGAGGGCGACCTGGAAACCCGGGCCCGCGAGGAACGACAGCGCCCACGTGGCCGCGTTGCCGAGGAGGGCGACCTGCGCGAGCGCGATGATGGCGACCGCGCCGAGGTTCGCGCCGTACTGGTCCTGGATGTCGGCGACCGTCGACCACGACAGGACGAGCCGCACCACGACGACGACGAACCCGAGGGCGAGCAGCACGCCCGCCCCGCGCCAACCGGTGCGCCACACCGTCGGCAGCCACGTCGGGCCGCGTCGGAACCACGTGCGCACGAAGGCCGGAGCGGTCTCGTCGTCGGGCCGCAGCATGACGAAGCCGAGCGCCGCCAGCGGCACGAGCAGCGACCCCACGACCGCGGCGACACCGGGCGTCGCCGGGCCCCCGAGGGTGAAGAGCGCGAAGACCGCCGACACGAGGCCGTAGCCGATGAGGAAGCCCGGCACGACGCCCCACTGCGCGACGCGGCTCCAGTCGGTCGCGCCGACGCGCAGCCGTTCCGTGGCCGCGAGGCGACGGGCGAAGCGGTAGGCGATGAGGACGAAGACGAGCAGGAGCAGCAGGGGCGTCATGGAGATCGCCACGGTCCCGGCACCGACGGACTGTCCGTGGCCGAGGAACCAGACGGCGCTGGCGACCGAGACCGCCGAGAACCATCCGACCGAGCTCTCGGGCGCGGCCAGCCAGCCGACGAGCGCGGGCAGGACGACGACCGACCACGTGCCCACGGCGGCCAGGGCTCCGGCACGCAGGGCGGCCGGCATCGCCGTCGAGGGGCTGGTCGTCGACGTCGTGGTCGTCGACGTCGTGGTCGTGCTCGGCGGGGCCAGTGGTCTCACTCCTGCGCTGCGGGTCCTGCGGGCTCGTGCGTGGTCGCTCCCATGGTCACAAGATCGCCGCCGCGGAGCGAGCGCCCACGCCGATGACCCGCGTGTGGGCCGTCGATGCCAGGACACAGGCACCGGTGTGAGGCACGGATCAGCCCGGAAGCGCCACGTTCCGGACCCGTCGGGCGGACGATGGAGGAGAAGGGGATGACCCATCATGAGCAGCAGAATCCTCCACCTGCTGGCACCCCTGCTGGCAGTGCTCGCCATCACCGTGGCCGCCGTCGGCCCGACCGCCCCGGCCCCGACCCCGTCCCCGCGCACCGGCGTCGTCGCCGCCGCGCCGCTCGAGGTCGCCTCCGTGCCCGTCGCGTACGCGGGCACCGTCTACCTCACCTTCGACGACGGTCCCAACCCCACCTACACCCCGAGGGTCCTCGCCGTCCTGCGGAAGTACGGCGTGCACGCCGTCTTCTTCGAGCTCGGCCAGAACGTCTCGTGGTACCCGTCGGTCACCCGCAGCCTGCGCACCTACGGCAACCTCATCGGCAACCACACGTGGAGCCACCCCGACCTCACGACCCTGTCGACCTCGGCCGTCACGTCGCAGCTCAACCGGATGGAGTCGGCGCTCGGCTACCGGCCGCGCTGCGTGCGCCCGCCCTACGGTGCGACGAGCTCGCGCATCGCGACCATCATCGCGAACCGCGGCCAGCGCCAGATCCTCTGGACCGTCGACCCGCGTGACTGGTCGCGCCCGGGGACGTCGGTCATCGTGAGCCGGGTCCTGGCAGCCGTGCGGCCGGGCTCGCGGATCCTCCTGCACGACGGCGGCGGCGACCGGTCGCAGACGGTGGCCGCGCTCGACCTGCTCATCCCGAGGCTGCGAGCCCGCGGCTTCGTCATCGGCCTCATGGCCTGCTGACCACCGATCGCGTATGCCGTCGCGCCGGGCCATGCGCCCGGGCGCCGGGCGCGACGTGGCCGGCCACACGGCATACGCCCTCCGATGACAGCAGAGCGGGCGGCCACCCGGAGGTGACCGCCCGCTCGGAAACGCTGCTGGCGCAGGCTACTTCGCAAGGTCCTTCATGATCTCGCGCATGAGGTCGGCCGTCTCGGACGGCGTCTTGCCGACCTTGACGCCCGCGGCCTCGAGGGCCTCCTTCTTGGCCTGCGCGGTGCCCGACGAGCCGGAGACGATGGCGCCGGCGTGGCCCATCGTCTTGCCCTCGGGGGCGGTGAAGCCGGCGACGTAGCCGACGACCGGCTTCGTGACGTGCTCCTTGATGTAGGCGGCCGCGCGCTCCTCGGCGTCGCCACCGATCTCGCCGATCATGACGATCGCGTCGGTGTCGGGGTCGTTCTGGAACGCCTCGAGGCAGTCGATGTGCGTCGTGCCGATGATCGGGTCGCCACCGATGCCGACGGCCGAGCTGAAGCCGAAGTCACGCAGCTCGTACATCATCTGGTAGGTCAGCGTGCCCGACTTCGAGACGAGGCCGAT
The DNA here is from genome assembly GCF_000383675.1 of Terracoccus sp. 273MFTsu3.1. GTDB lineage: Bacteria > Actinomycetota > Actinomycetes > Actinomycetales > Dermatophilaceae > Terrabacter. Next base: position 131,211 of record NZ_KB911825.1, read on the forward strand.
GCGGCCGGTGCCCGAGATGTCGGCCGGGATGATGCCGGCGTTGCTGACGCCCGGGGTGATGAGACCGGGGCAGTTCGGGCCGACGATGCGCGTCGTGCCCGTCTCCTTGGCGTAGTTGTAGAACTCCGCGGTGTCCTTGACCGCGACACCCTCGGTGATGACGACGGCGAGGGGGATCTCGGCGTCGATCGCCTCGACGGCCGCGGCCTTGGTGAACTGTGCGGGCACGAAGATCACGGACACGTTGGCGCCGGTGGCCTCGATGGCCTCCTTGACCGTGCCGTAGACGGGGACGGAGACGCCGCCCTCGAAGTCGACCGTCGTGCCGGCCTTGCGGGGGTTGACGCCGCCGACGATGTCGGTGCCCGACTTGAGCATGCGCTGGGTGTGCTTCATGCCCTCGGACCCGGTCATGCCCTGGACGATGACCTTCGAGTCGGCGTTGAGGAAGATAGCCATGTTCGCTCGTTCTCTCTTCTGTGGCGAGGGGTCAGTTGGCGGCGGGCCGGGCGGCGAGCTCGGCGGCGCGGCGCGCGGCGCCGTCCATCGTCGGCTCGATCGTCACGAGCGGGTGGTTGCGCTCCTGGAGGATGCGGCGACCCTCCTCGACGTTGTTGCCGTCGAGGCGCACGACGAGCGGGCGGTCCTCCTCGTCACCGAGCGCGTCGAGCGCACCGACGATGCCGTTGGCCACGGCGTCGCAGGAGGTGATCCCGCCGAAGACGTTGACGAAGACGCTCTTGACCTGCGGGTCCGAGAGGATGATGTGCAGGCCGTTGGCCATGACCTCGGCGCTGGCGCCGCCACCGATGTCGAGGAAGTTGGCCGGCTTCTGGCCGCCGAACTCCTCGCCGGCGTACGCGACGACGTCGAGGGTGCTCATGACGAGACCCGCGCCGTTGCCGATGATGCCGACGGAGCCGTCGAGCTTGACGTAGTTGAGGTCCTTCTCCTTGGCCGCTGCCTCGAGCGGGTCGGCGTGGGCCTTGTCCTCGAGCGCCTCGTGGTCGGCGTGGCGGAAGCCGGCGTTCTCGTCGAGCGTCACCTTGCCGTCGAGGGCGACGATGTCACCGTCCTCGGTCTTGACGAGCGGGTTGACCTCGACGAGCGTCGCGTCCTCGTCGCGGTAGACGGTCCACAGCTTCTGGATGGTGTCGGCGATGGCGGCCTTGTCGGCGTCGTCGAAGCCGGCGGCGTCGACGATCTCCTGCGCCTTGGCGGCGTCGATCCCCGTGTTGGGGTCGACGGCGATGCGCGCCAGGGCCTCGGGGCGCTCGACGGCGAGCTCCTCGATCTCCATGCCGCCCTCCTTGGAGCACATGGCGAGGTAGGTCCGGTTGGCACGGTCGAGCAGGATCGAGAAGTAGTACTCCTCGGCGATGCGAGCGCCCTGGGCGATCATCACGGTGCCCACGGTGTGGCCCTTGATGTCCATCCCGAGGATGGTCTCGGCGGCGGCCTGGGCCTCGTCGGGGCTCTTCGTGACCTTGACGCCACCGGCCTTGCCACGGCCGCCGGTCTTCACCTGCGCCTTGACGACGGTGACACCGCCCGACTTCGGTCCGATCTGCTCAGCGGCCGCTCGGGCCTGCTCAGGGGTGGTGGCGATGGCGCCGGCCAGCACGGGCACCCCGTGCTTCTCGAACATGTCGCGGGCTTGGTACTCGAAGAGATCCACGGGTGGGGTCCGTCCTCGTCGTCGATTCGAATCGTCGTCGATCGCGTCGCTGCGGCGTCCCGGGGCTCACGTGCTCACGCTCTCGCGCCAGGACGGGCCCTGCGCCGAGGCGCAACCGAATCAGGCTGTCCCTCGGACTCTAGTGGCTGTGACCTGTGGCGACCCCATCGGGTGCGCCCGACCGGACGAAGATCACACCGCCACCTCCCCCTCCACTGCCCCCGTTTCGCGCGGCCCCCGTTTCGCGCGCCCCCCGTTTCGCGCGCTTCTGGTGCGAGCGCGCGAAACACACCAGATGCGCGGGACTTTTCGCGCGCCCGGTCGGCGGATCGCGCGCTTCTGGTGTGAGCGCGCGATCCGGAAGTATGCCGGGTGAGTCACGCGCTTTGGTGGCGGTGCTGACGACGTGCGCCCTCTCAGGCGGCGACGGCTGCCAGGCGTAGGGCCTCGAGGACGCGCCCTTGCACGAGCCCCGGCCGCGCGAGCTCGGACCAGGTGAGCCGAACCACGACCCACCCGGACCGGCGCAGCGCGTCCTCCCGACGCTTCTCGTCGAAGAGGACGGCGCCGGCGCCGGAGGCGTACTTCACCCTGCCGTCGAACTCGACGAGGACGCGGGTGCCGGCGATCCGGAAGTCGGCCCGGTAGGTCTTGCCCTCGGTCACCACCGTGAACTGCGGCTCGACCTCGTGGCCGAGCCCACGCAGCACGAAGGCCGTGAGGGACTCACCCGGAGACTCGTGACGGGCGTCCGCACACCGGAGCGCGGCGCGCACGGGGCCCACCCCCCGGTGGCCCTCGAAGTCGGCGAGGGCTCCGGACAGCGACTCGGTCGTCAGCAGACCTCGGGCGAGGGCGGCGTCGGCAGCCACGAGGGCTCCCGTGGGGTCACCCACGAGCCCACTACCGACGACGGCGTGCGCGACAGGTGCCAGTGGGACCGTCTCCCCGTGGGAACCATCCGGCTCGACACCGCTCCAGGGGACTCCCTCCTGCTCGCGGTGGAGCAGGAGCCCGGACCGACGGCGCGACTGACCACTCCAAGGTTTGGGCGGCTCGGCGTCGGCCGGCCGCACGCGAGTCAGGTGTACGACATCGAGGCCGACGCGGTGCAGTGGCAGCCCGAGCACGACGAGCGCCGACGAGTGACTCACCACGGCCGCCCCTTCGTAGGCTCGGGACAGCGCGATGGCCCTGAGCCTGTGACGGTCACGCTCGCTCGCGGGGACGCCCACGGCATACCACCCATGGGTGAGCCGCGTGCACGTCGAGCGGCGGCACAGCAGGGCCAGGGCCCGTCCGTCGATGCCGGCGCGCAGGGCTTCTCGTGCGCTGAAGACTCCGTGTCTGGCGATGAGCTCGAGGTTCACCCTCGCAGGCTGTCCGCTCGAGGTGGTGGCGCGCAGGCGGCGTCTGCCCGCTGTGGACGACGAGGCCTAGGGTCGGTGGGGTGTGGACAGTGGCCGGGACGGCCCGGGCGCGCGAAACAGGCATCAGGCGCGCAGAATTCAGCGCGCTCGTGTCAGATTTCGCGCGCTCGGGCGTCGAGCGCGCGAAACGTCGGGCCCGCGCGGGGGGTGCGCGGGGTGGTCGGGTGGGTCAGGCGGCGTGGACGTGCTCGCGGACCCAGCCGACGATCTCCATCGTCGTCGCGCCCGGCGTGAACACCTTGGCCACCCCGAGCTTCTCGAGCTCGGGGATGTCGTCCTCGGGGATGATCCCGCCGCCGAAGACGACGATGTCGCTCGCGTCGCGTTCGGCGAGGAGCTCGACGACGCGCGCGAAGAGGGTCATGTGGGCGCCCGAGAGGACGGAGAGCCCGACGACGTCGGCGTCCTCCTGGATGGCCGCCTCGACGATCTGCTCGGGAGTCTGGTGCAGACCGGTGTAGATGACCTCCATGCCCGCGTCGCGCAGCGCCCGGGCCACGACCTTGGCGCCCCGGTCGTGGCCGTCCAGACCCGGCTTGGCCACGACGACGCGGATGACGTCGGTCGACGCCGCACCCGCTCCGGTCGCGCTCGCGGTCTCGTCGTCGGTCACGGCAACGGCGTCGGCGCCCAGGGACTCGCTCATGCCGGGCACTCTAGCCAGCCCCGCGAGACGCGACGCGCAATAGTGATGCATCGCCCACCGGTCGGGGTACGTTCGGGTCGTGGCAGTGGCAGCACGGGCGGCGACGACGCCGCGACAGGCCGACACCCCGAAGGGTGCCGCGGCGGGCCCTCGGGGCTTCGTGGCGACCGTCGGGGAGCTGGCGGGTGCGCTCCTGACCCCGACCGGGATCGCGGGCGCGGCCCTCGAGGCGACGTGGATGGGGCTGCACCTCGGGCTCTACCCGCTCGGACTGCTCGGATCGCGCGCCAGCGACCGCCGCCAGGGCTACCGCCTCGGTCACCTGCCACCGAGCCAGCGGGGACTCGCGATCCAGAACGTCGAGGCGGCCGAGACGCCGATCCTCCTCGTGCACGGCATGGTCGACAACCGCTCGATCTTCACCGTCCTGCGGCGCGGCCTCGTCCGCCGCGGCTTCGGGCGCATCGAGACGATCAACTACTCGATCTTCACCGGCGACGTCCGTGCTGCTGCGGCCGCCCTCGGCGCCGAGGTCGAGCGCATCGTCGAGGAGACCGGCTACGAGCGGATCCACGTCATCGGCCACTCGATGGGCGGCCTCATCGCCCGCTACTACGTGACCCGGCTCGGCGGCGACCAGCACGTGCACACGCTCGTCACGCTCGGCACCCCGCACCAGGGCAGCTACCTCGCCTACACGTGGAACAACGGGCTGACCCGTCAGCTGCGCCCGGGCAGCGCCCTCATGGACGAGCTCGCCGCGCCGGTCAAGGAGTGCCAGACCCGGTTCCTCGTCTACTGGTCCGACCTCGACCAGGTCGTCGTGCCCCAGCGCAACGCCGCCCTCCACCACGACGACCTCACGGTCCACAACGTCGCCCTGCACGGCGTCGGCCACATGAGCCTGCCGATCACGAGCAGCGTCGTGCACGGGATCTCCACGGCCCTCGCCCACCTCGACACCTCGGGGGCGACCGTCACCCCCGGGGTCAGCTCACTGGGGAGCCGGCGCAGCAGCACGTCGACGACCCGTCGGAGTGGCACCGCGGGTCGCGTCGCGCCCTCGCGCTGACCCGGCCGACCCCCAGTCACGAGGGGCCGACAATTCGCGCAGATCCTCCTGTGCAAATCCCGCACCAGGGTCTCGGCATGCCCTAGTGTCGTGCGCAGTCGCGACCCTCCACCGCGACGCCGGGACGTCCAGAAACGTGGCGTGATTTTGGATAACGAAATGGTCACGTTAGGCTGGCGACTCGCAATCTGTGACCGATAGGTATCTCTTTCGTGCCCAAAACCAGTTACTCCGGCCGGCACAGGCCGGCAGCCAAGCCTTCACGGGGTCGACAGTTCGTCGTCCCCGTCGCTCTGCTCTCCTCGACCATCGCCGGTGGCCTCGTCATCCGCGACGCCGGCGCGAGCGAGCTGAGCCCCGAGGCGGCTGCCATGAAGAACGTCTCCAACTCGGTCGCAGGTCTCGGGCTCACCGCGGACCCCGACGTCGTCGCAGCCGCTGCCGCGAGCCGGTCCGGCGCCCGCTCCTCGCGTGACATGGCCCGCGACGCCAAGACGCTCATCGTCAGCGCGACCGCCTCCGCCGCGCAGACCGCCACGCAGGCCCAGGCCGCTGCAGACAAGGCCGCGGCCGCCAAGGCCGCCGCGGAGAAGGCGAAGGCCGTCGCCGCCGCGAAGGCCAAGGCCGCCGCCCGCGAGCGTGCGATCGCCATGGCCCACCGCTGGGTCTCCCCCGTCGCCGGCTACACCCTCACCTCCGGCTTCGGCTTCCGCTGGGGCAAGATGCACCCGGCGCAGGACCTCGCGTGCCCCACGGGCAGCACGGTCCGGGCCCTCTCGAGCGGCACCGTCGTCTTCGCCGGCTGGTCCAACGAGGGCTACGGCAACATGGTCAAGATCCGCTACTGGGACGGCACCGTCTCGTGGATGGCGCACAACAGCCGCCTGCTCGTGTCCGTCGGCGACGAGGTCTCCCCCGGCCAGCGCGTCGCCTACAGCGGCAGCACCGGCAACTCGACGGGCCCGCACGTGCACCTCGAGATCCACCCCGACGACGGGTCGGCCGTTGCACCTCGCACCTGGCTCGCCGCGCACGGCGTCAACCTCTGACCGAGGCCGTCCACGTCACGAGGCCCGTCCCTTCCGGGGGACGGGCCTCGTCGCGTCCGCAGACCCACGGCCGTAGCCGACCGGGTATGCCGTATGCCACTGTGCCGCAACGGAACCCGGCTGACGCTGGGACCCGGGCAGACGGCATACGCCTTCGGTCGTGACCGCAGGTCAGGGCCCGCTCCGGGTCGCTGGGCTCAGAGCTTGACGAGCGGGGCGTAGCGCAGGAGCAGGCGCTTCGTGCCGGTCTCGGCGCCGAAGTCGACGTGCGCCATCGACTTGTCGCCGTCGCCCTCGACGCGCACGACGGTGCCGAGGCCGAAGGAGTCGTGGCTGACGCGGTCGCCCGACTGGAGCGCGATGACCGGACGCTTGCCGGCGCTGCGGACGCCCGGCCGGGCCGCGAGCGTCGCCACGGCCGGACGGTCGGAGCCGCGGGCCCCGCTGAACGACGGGCCGAGCCGCTGCCAGTCGAGCAGGTCGCCCGGGATCTCGTCGAGGAAGCGCGACGGTGGGTTGTACTGCGGCGCCCCCCAGGCGGAGCGGACGGCCGCACGCGAGAGGTAGAGCCGCTCGCGTGCACGGGTGATGCCGACGTAGGCCAGACGGCGCTCCTCCTCGAGCTCCTTGGGATCGCCGAGGGCGCGCATGTGCGGGAAGGTGCCGTCCTCCATCCCGGTGAGGAAGACGACGGGGAACTCGAGGCCCTTGGCCGTGTGGAGCGTCATGAGCGTGACGACGCCCTGTGCCTTGGCCTCGGGCTCGTCGGGGATCTCGTCGGCGTCGGCGACGAGCGAGACCTGCTCGAGGAACTCCTCGAGCGCGCCTGCGGGACCGACGTCCTCGGGCTCGACGCCGGGCTGCAGCTCGCCGCCCGACTCCTCGAGCTCGGTGGCGCGGCGGTCGTCGTACTCCTGCGCGACGGCCACGAGCTCGGCGAGGTTCTCGACGCGGGTCTCGTCCTGCGGGTCGTGGCTCGCGCGCAGCTCGGCGAGGTAGCCGCTCTCCTCGAGCGTCATCTCGAGCAGCGCGGCGACGCTGTCGTCCGCCTCGTAGGAGGTGCGGAGCTTCTCGAGCAGCGCCGTGAAACCCTGGATCGCCGCGACCGAGCGCGTCGCGATGCCCGGTGCGTCCTCGGCCCGACCGAGCGCCGCGACGAACGGGATGCGCTCGCGCTCGGCGAGGGCGGCGACGCACGCCTCGGCCCGGTCACCGATGCCACGCTTGGGAGTGTTGAGGATACGGCGCAGGTTGACGGTGTCGGTCGGGTTGGAGACGACCCGGAGGTAGGCCAGCGCGTCCTTGACCTCGCGGCGCTCGTAGAAGCGCGTGCCGCCGACCACCTTGTAGGGCAGGCCGACCCGCACGAGCACCTCCTCGATGGCACGGCTCTGGGCGTTCGTGCGGTAGAAGACGGCGACGTCGCCCGGCTTGACGCCCTGGTCGGCGAGGTCGTCGATCTCCTTGGCCACGAAGGCGGCCTCGTCGTGCTCGTTGTCACCGACGTAGCCGGTGATCATCGCGCCGTCGCCGGAGTCGGTCCAGAGGTTCTTGGCGCGACGCTCCTCGTTGCGGGCGATGACGGAGTTGGCAGCCCGCAGGATGCGCTGGGTCGAGCGGTAGTTCTGCTCGAGCAGGATGGTGCGCGCGTCGGGGTAGTCGTTCTCGAACTCGAGGATGTTGCGGATCGTCGCTCCGCGGAACGCGTAGATCGACTGGTCGGAGTCGCCGACGACGCACAGCTCGGCCGGCGGCACGGCGTACGCGCCCTCGGGACCGTTGACCTCGCCGACGAGCTCCTTGATGAGCTGGTACTGCGCCTGGTTGGTGTCCTGGTACTCGTCGACGAGCACGTGCCTGAACCGGCGGCGGTAGTACTCCGCGACGTCGGGAAAGGCCTGCAGGACGTTGACCGTCATCATGATGATGTCGTCGAAGTCGAGGGCGTTGGCCTGACGGAGGCGGCGCTGGTACTGCGTGTAGGCGTCGGAGACGGTGCGCTCGTAGTGGTTGCCCTCGGTGACCTGACCGGCGTAGGTCTCCTCGTCGATGAGGTCGTTCTTGAGGTTGCTGACCTGCGCCGAGAAGCCCCGCGGCGGGTAGCGCTTCGGGTCGAGGTCGAGGCCGCGAAGGACGAGGCTCATGAGGCGCTGGCTGTCGGCGGCGTCGTAGATCGAGAACGTCGACTTCATGCCCACCTTGGCCGCCTCGCGGCGCAGGATGCGCACGCAGGCCGAGTGGAAGGTCATGACCCACATGGCACGGGCGCGGGGCCCGACGAGCGCGGCGACCCGCTCACGCATCTCGGCCGCCGCCTTGTTGGTGAAGGTGATGGCGAGGATCTGCCCCGGCTGGGCACCGCGCTCGCCGAGCAGCCACGCGATGCGGTGGGTCAGCACGCGGGTCTTTCCCGACCCGGCACCGGCCACGATGAGCAGCGGGGTGCCCTCGTGGACGACGGCTTCGCGCTGCTGCGGGTTGAGGCCCTCGAGCAGCACCGTCGGGTCGAGGTCGGCGCGTCCCTGCGGTGCGGTCTCGACACCGCCGCGGGCGGCGGCCTCGGCCCAGGTGGGGACGCCCTGCTCGGTGACGTCTGCGCCGCGCCCGGGACGCCCGGACCCGCCGGAGGGCGCGCCCTGACCGTGCTCGAAACCGGGGATGGGGAGGTCGTCGAAGAGCGTGCTCATGATCGACCAAGCCTACGTCGAACCACCCACAGCGCCGGACCACGACGCACAGCCGCGCGGGTCGGGAGAGGATGGCGGCGTGAGCGACTTCCAGATCCGTGAGGCCTCGGCCGACGACGTCCCCGACCTCATCCGCCTCGTGCAGGGGCTCGCGGCCTACGAGAAGGAGCCGGACTCCGCGACGGCGACACCCGAGCAGTTCCGCGAGGCCCTCTTCCCCTCGCAGGGCGACCCCACCGCATACGCCCTCGTGGGGGTGCGGGAGGGCACGGTCGTCGCCATGGCGATCTGGTTCCGGAGCTTCTCGACGTGGACCGGCCGGGCCGGGATCTGGCTCGAGGACCTCTTCGTCGACCCCGAGCAGCGCGGCCACGGGCTCGGCACGGCCCTGCTCTCGCGCCTCGCCGCCATCTGCGTCGAGCGCGGCTGGACACGCCTCGAGTGGTCGGTGCTCGACTGGAACACGCCGTCCATCGACTTCTACCGCGCCCACGGCGCCCGCTCGCTCGACGACTGGACGACCTTCCGTCTCGACGGCGACGCGCTCTCGCGACTGGCGGGCCCGTAGGTGGCACGCCCGCCGCGGCCGATGGGGTCGGCCGACGTCCTCTGGCTCAACATGGACCGCCCGACCAACCTCATGGTCATCGTCTCGGTCGTCCTCCTGGAGTCGCGGCCCGACTGGGACCGCGTGCTCGACGTGGTCCGCGAGCGGATCATCGAGCCGTACCCCGTCTTCAGCCAGCGCGCGCGGCGACCCCGGGGGCTGTCCGGCCACCGCTGGGAGGACGACCCCGACTTCGACCTGACCCGGCACGTGACGCGGGTGACCCTCTCCGGCGAGGGGACCGCGGCCGAGGCGGACGCCGAGCTGCAGGCATACGTCGAGGAGCACCTGCCGCGGCCCTTCGACCGTTCGCGCCCGCTCTGGGAGGTCCACCTCGTCGACGGCCACGGAGCGGGCGCCGCCCTCGTCTTCCGCATCCACCACGCGCTCGCAGACGGCATCGCCCTGACCCGGGTGCTGCTCGGTCTCACGGAGGACGCCGACGGGCGGCCCGGCGACCTCGTCGGCCCGCCGGCGACGACCGACCTCGCGACCCTCCCCCTCGGGGCGCCGTCGAGCGCTGGGGCTGTCGCGTCTGGTCTGAGGCTCGCCCGGGCCACGACGCGCACGGGCTGGGATCGCCTGCGCTCCAAGGGCGCCCGCGCTGCCGTGACAGATGCCGCCGGGCTCGCCCTCCGTACCGGACAGGTCGTTACCGACCTCCTCCTGACGACGAACCCCAGGAGCGCCGTCGGCGGCGTCCCCGGGCACCGCAAGCGTCTCGTGTGGACCCAGCCGCTGCCCCTTCCCGGGCTCAAGCAGGCCGGGCGCCTCGTCGGCGCGACGCTCAACGACGTGCTGCTGAGCGCCGTCGCCGGCGCCCTGCACACCTACCAGGACGGGCGTGGCCGAGAGCCGGTCGACCTCGTGACGATGGTGCCGGTCAACGTCCGACCGCTCGACGAGCCGCTCCCGCGCGAGCTCGGCAACCGCTTCGCGCTCGTCTTCCTGCGCTTCCCGAGCCGCGACGCCACGCCCCTCGGGCGCCTCGTCCTGTCGAAGGCTCGGATGGACTGGCTCAAGGCGTCGCCCGAGGCGGCGCTCACCTTCGCCCTCATCTCCGTCATCGGCCGCTTCCCCGCCGAGCTGGAACGCCGGCTCGTGGACTTCTTCGCGGACAAGGCGATCGGCGTGACGACCAATGTCGCAGGGCCCCGCGAGGTCCGCTACCTCGGCGGCGTCCCCGTGACGGGCGTGCTCGGGTGGGTGCCCGGGTCGGGGCGACACACGCTCGGCTTCTGCATCGTCACGTACGCCGACGCCGTCCGCATCGGGATCATGGCCGACGAGTCCGTCGTCCCCGACCCCGAGTCGCTCCTCGCGGCACTCGAGGACGAGCTCGCCCTGCTCGTGCGCATCGGCGAAGCGGGGTCCGCCGGACCCACGGGGCGCACCGGGCGCACCGGGCCCACCGGGCCGAGGAGGAGGCCGGCGCAGTCGTAGGGTGGCGAGCATGAACCGAGCGACCAGCGTCTTCGTCTCCGAGCCCGGCGACCGCAGCGTCCTGCAGGTCCGCGACCACGAGGTCCCCGCCCCCTCCGACGGTGAGGTCCAGGTCGAGGTGGCCGCCGCGGGCGTCAACTTCATCGACGTCTACAAGCGCCAGGGCGTCTACCCCGTGCCGACCCCGTTCGTCCTCGGCGAGGAGGGTGCCGGCACCGTGACCGCGGTCGGCCCCGGCGTGACCGACCTCGCCGTCGGTGACCGGGTGGCCTGGTGCCAGTCGTCCGGGAGCCAGTCCACGCTCGTCAACAAGCCGGCCCTCCTCCTCGTCCCCGTCCCGGACGGCGTCGACCTCGAGGTCGCGGCCGCCACCATGCTCCAGGGGCTCACGGCCCACTACCTCGTCACGAGCACGTATGCCGTCGGGCCGGGCACCGTCGCCTTGGTGCACGCCGCGGCTGGTGGCGTCGGGCAGCTCCTCGTGCAGATGGTGACGGCCCGCGGCGGCACCGTGGTCGCGACGGCCGGCTCCGACGAGAAGCTCGCGATCGCCGAGGCGCTCGGTGCCCAGCACCTCATCAACTACTCGACCGTCGACGACCTGGCCGCCGCGGTCCGCACGGCTGCCGGACGCGGGGTCGACGTGGCCTACGACGGTGTCGGGAAGTCGACGTTCGACGCGTCGCTCGCCTCGCTGCGTCCGCGGGGGACGATGGTCCTCTTCGGTGGGGCCAGCGGGCAGGTGCCCCCCTTCGACATCCAGCGCCTCAACAGCGGCGGGTCCCTCTTCCTGACGCGTCCGACGCTGGCGCACTACGTCGCCGAGCGCGACGAGTACGAGTGGCGGGCCGGCGAGGTGCTCGGCGCGGTGGCCGACGGCTCGCTGAAGATCGACGTCGGCGGGCGCTACCCGATGACCGAGGCGGCGGCGGCCTACGAGGCCCTCGAGGGTCGACGCACGACGGGCAAGCTCATCCTGGTGCCCACCGCATGAGCCGCACGCTCTTCCGGCACGACCGCATCTGGACCGGCGACGCGGGTGTCCCCTGGACGACCGCGCTGCTCGTCGAGGACGGCCGCGTCGTCGCGGTCGGTGGCGACGCCGTCGAGGCGGCGGGTGCGGACACCGACACCGTCGACCTCCCGGGGGCGCTCGTCATGCCCGGCCTGCACGACGCCCACATCCACACGGAATGGCTCGCACGCGACCTGTCGTCCGTCGACCTGCGCGAGGCACGGTCGCTCGAGGAGACGCTCGAGCTCGTCCGGGCGCACGCCGAGACGCTGCCCGAGGGCGAGGTGCTGCACAGCGGACGCTGGAACCACAACCGCTGGGCCGTCCCGGAGCAGCCCGATCGGCACGCCCTCGACACGGTCTCCGGAGACCGCGTCGCCGCGCTGTCGAGCGTCGACGGGCACACGATCTGGGCCAACTCCCTTGCGCTGCAACGGGCCGGCATCACGCGGGACACCCCCGACCCGGTCGGCGGTGAGATCGTGCGCGACGCCACGGGCGAGCCCACCGGGATCCTGCGCGAGTCCGCGCAGGAGCTGCTCGCCGTCATCCCGCACGAGGAGTCACCACTGCGGCCGTGGCTCGAGCGGTGCCAGGACTGGCTCCTCTCCGTCGGACTCACGAGCATCACCGACATCGACGGCGAGGCGGCGCGCGCCGCCTACGCCGAGCTGCACGCGGACGGCGCCCTGCGGTTGCGGGTCACGAAGTGCACGCGCGACCCCGACCTCGAGCTCGCGATCGCCGAGGGGCGACGCTCGGGCCAGGGTGACGACGTCTTCCGGGTCGGGCCGGTCAAGTTCTTCAGCGACGGTGCGCTCGGATCGCACACCGCCCACATGACCGAACCGTTCATCGGCCACGAGGGCTGCGGCATCGCCGCGATGCCCTACGAGACGCTGCTGGAGCGCACGTTGACCGCCGCCCGTGCCGGTCTCGACGTCGTCACGCACGCCATCGGCGACGAGGCCAACCGACTCGTCCTCGACACCTTCGAGGCGGTGCGGGCCGAGGGGCTGGAGCGGATCCTGCGCATCGAGCACGCGCAGCACGTGCGGCCCGTCGACATCCCGCGCTTCCGGGCGCTCGACGTCGTGGCCTCGATGCAGCCCAGCCACTGCACGGCGGACCTCGAGCTCGCCGACGAGATCATCGGCCCGCGGCGGCTCGCCTCGTACGCGTGGCGCAGCTTCCTCGACGCCGGGGTGCACGTGGCGTTCGGATCGGACGCGCCGGTCGAGGACCCGAACCCGTTCCACGGCCTGCACGCCGCCGTCACGAGGCAACGGGCCGACGGACAGCCGCTCGGCGGCTGGCGCCCCGAGGAGCGGGTCACCCTGACCGAAGCCGTGCACGCCTTCACGGTCGCCGCCCACGAGTCGGTCGGGCGCACCGACGTGGGCCGCCTCGTGCCGGGCCAGCTCGCCGACCTCGTCGCGGTCGACCGTGACCTGTGGGCGCTCGAGGAGTCGGCGCCCGCCGAGATCCGCGACACCGTGGTGCTGCAGACACGGGTGGGTGGCGAGCTGGTCCACGAGCGCAGCTGACACCCGCCGGCAGGGACTGGCCGCGCCTGAGCCACGGCCTCGGGGGCGGCCCCTGAGGCACCGCCTCCGGGGCGGCCCCTGGCATCCCCTGTCCTGGGAGTCGCCAGGCGTCCATCCTTGGAGGAGGAGGACGGATGCGCGAGATCGACGTTGACTTCGCCGCGTGGGCGCGAGCACGGCAGCTGCGACTGCACCGCGCCGCCTGCCTCGTCGGCGGGGACCCGGAGCGGGCCGAGCAGGTCGTCCTCTCGGCCCTCACGAGCGTCGCCCTGCACTGGCACCACGTGCGTCAGGGCGACCCCGACGCGTACGTCCGGACGCGCGTGCTGCACTCGGCCGTGGGCGCCGCCGAGGACGACGTGCACGCCGGCCGCATCCCGAGCGGGCTGCCACCGCCTCTGCGTGACCTGACGCCCCGCGAACGGACCGTTCTCGTGCTGCGCCGGTACGAGGGCCGGTCGGTGGACGACACGGCCGAGGTCGTCGGACTCTCGCCCGAGAAGGTGCGCCGGGCCGAGCGTCGAGCGCGCGCGGCGCTCGCGTCGGGGGCACCCCTTCCGCTGACGGACGACGCGGTCACCGCGACCCTGGAGACCGCGGTCGCCGGTGTCCGCGCGGTCGACCTGGCGGAGCGCGCGTGGCACGACGCGCTGCTGCGCCGGGCGACGACGCGACGCCGTGCCGTCACGGCCTTCGCGGCGGCCGCGCTCGTCGTCGGAGGCGCGGCCCTCGGCGGCCGCGACCCCGTCATCACCCCCGCCTCGACATCGTCGCCCGTCAGCCTCACGCAGGTGCCACTGCTCCAGCAGGCCGTCTGGCACACCACCTCCGGAGGCCTGAGATACGTCGTCGCCCCGCCGGCCGGCGCCGAGGCCGACCAGCCGGTGCTCGACGTGGGAATGCCCGCCGTCATCGACCCCGGCCGGCAGCATCACCTGGCGAGCGGACCGCGCCCCACCGGCCTGGGTGCCTTCGGCGACGCCGTCTACCTCGAGCGGCGTGCACCCGGGCGCTGGGTGCCCGTGCTCCTCTACGGCGACGGTGAGCTGCTCACGCTCGACACCGTCGTGCTGACGGACGTCCGCACCGCCTCGGGGCAGATCCGCCCGCCGCTCGGCATCTGGGCGTTCTCGGGCGACAAGACGTCGCTCGCCTTCGCCCAGCCCGGCAAGGTCGTCGTCTTCGACGTTGACACCCGTCAGGTGCACTCCGTCGCCGTCCCGTCCCGCACGCTCGAGTGGGCGGCCTGGCGAGGAAACCATCTCCTGGCCGGCTCGGCCGACGGGCTGTGGTCGCCTGGCCTCTCGTCGAGCCCACCCGCGCCACAGCCGCCGCGACGGCCGGGCGCGCGTGAGTTCCGGGTCGAGGGCGGCCACACCCTCCTCGACGAGCACGCCCCCGACGTGGGCACGCGCCCGCGAAGCGTCGGCTGGCCGAGGATCGCACCGGTGGGCGAGACCGTCTCCGACGCAAGGCAGTTCGCCTCAGCGTTCAGACTCGCCGCGGGCGCTGCTCGGGACGTGGAGGCGGTGAGCCCTCGACAGGTCATCGTCGCGACGAACAGCCTGGGCCGCGACCGCATGCTCGTCTTCGGGGAGGAGCAGCCGCGGGCGGTGGACTGCTGCTCCGTGTTGGGCTGGACCGTGCACGGCGACCTCGTCTACGTGTCGGAGGCTCCCAGCGGGACGTGGATCATGGCGTGGAACGTCGAGACCGGTGTCGTGCGGCGGGTGTCGCAGTTCCTCACCTCGAGCGACGTGCCGCCGGTCATCGCGCTCGGCGCACGTTTCACCGTGGGCTAGAGCGCCGCGGGACCACGTGGGGCTCAGGCACCACCGGGCACGACGGCCAGCAGCAGCGTGGCGAACCACGTCAAGCCACCGACGGCGAGCAGGAACCAGCCGATGACTGCCATGTTGCCTGCGCCCTCGGCGCGGGACTCGACGGCACGTCGACGCCCGACGACCACGAGCACGAGTCCCACCGTCAGCCAGACGAGGCCGATGAGCAGACCAGCGAGAACGCCTGCGCTCCAACGCATCTCAGCAACCCTCCGGGTGCGGGGCCCCGGTCACCAGAGGGCGGCGACGAGCACGTTGACGACCGCGGCACCGCCAGCGATGTCGAGCAGGTTGCCGGTGTCCTGACCCTTGCGGCCGCGGGCGGCGCCGATCTCGGCGGCGACGAGCACGACGAGCGCGATGACGAGCTTGACGGCGATCTTCGTGTTGTTGACCGTGTGGTCGTCGTCCTTGATCGCCGAGGCGATGCCGACGAGCGCGAGGCCGGTGACGAGCTGTGCACGGGCACCCCACACGATCGGAGCGATGACGGTGCGGCCGCTGCGGACGGCGATCCAGCCTCCGACGACCGCGGCCATGCCGAGCAGGTGGAGGGCGACGAGGAGGTTGTAGACGAGGTCCATGGCCGACATCCTACGGAGCGTCGTACGTCGTGCGAGCGCGCCCCTCCCCGGCTAGGACCCCGGCTCACCCGCCAGCTCGTGCAGGGCGGCCAGCCGCCGCCACGAGGACGTCAGGCGATAGTCGCCGATCCGGTCGTACGGCACCCATCGTGCGTCGGACGTCGTGCCCCCGACGTCGTGGATGACGATGTCGGTGGGCACGGGACACGTTGCGGCATAGACGATCCGGACGGCGTGGAAGTCTTCGAGCACACCCGACGGCGCACGCCCCACCCAGTGCTGCGACTGGACCGTGAGCAGCTCGCCGAGCTCGATGCGCTGCCCCGTCTCCTCCCACACCTCCCGGTGGACACCCTCGACGGGCGACTCACCGTCGTCGAGGCCACCGCCGGGCAGCCCCCAGTCCCCGGACACGTGGGTCTGGGTGTTGAACTGCGTCAGCAGCAGGCCGCGTCCGCTCGTCACGACGGCGTACGCCGCGACCCGCTGGTAGGGCTCGCCCACCTCGTCGTCGCCGACCCCAGCGTCCCGAGACACCGCCTCGGCCCGAGGGCGTATGCCGTCCAGCTCGCGCACGCGGTACCCGACCTCGAGCACCCCGTCGTCCACCACCGTCGCGAAGACCGGGGACTCGACGAGCCAGCCTGCCGCGCCGAGCACGACGTCGGGGTGCTCGCCGTGACCCAGTCGGGCATCGGCGACCCGCGTGCCGTCGCCCCGGACCCCCACGACGCGGAGCCCACCCGGCACGTTGGTCCTCATCGCCGCACCAGCCCGACGGCCCGCTCGTACTCCGACACGGCGAGCGCCGCGACACGCGACCACTCCTGGTCGGGCGGGTGCTCGACATTCCACCGTCGCAGGCGGTCGACCTCCCCGACGTTCGCGGCCAGTCGGGCGATCGCACCGGACATCTCCGAGTCGCTCGACACGACAAGGCCGTTCACCCCGTCGGTGACGAACTCGCCCACCCCTGAACCGGATCGCCCGATGACCGGCAGGCCCACCGTCCGCGCCTCGAGGGCTGCGATCCCGAACGACTCGAGACGGGCCGGCGACAGGTAGACGTCGGCGGCGGCATACCTCTCTCGCAGCTCGTCGCGCGACACCCGCCCCGGCAGCGACACCCAGTCGAGCCCGCGATCGCGCACGAGGGCCTCGACCTTGCGCCGGTCGGGCCCCTCCCCCAGCACGGTCAGCGTCACCGAGCCCGGACCGGCCACCCGCTCGGCCTCGGCGACGAGCTCGACGAGCGCCGCGGGACGCTTGCGCGCGGCGAGGCGCATCGCGGTCACGAGTCGGAGCGGGCCCGGTCGGCGCGTGACGGGACCGACGGCCCAGCGCGCCACGTCGATGCCGTTCGGCAGCACTCCCACCGCCGCGTCCGATCCGACGAGCCGACGCAGCGGCTCGGCGGCGACGTCGGACACCGCTGACATCGCGACCCCTCGCGCGGCCCAGCGCCGCACGAAGCGGGCCGCGTCGAAGACCGGCGCCATCCCGGCGAGCATGCAGTGCCACGTCATCGCGGTCGGCAGTCCCAGGCCGACGGTGACCCGCGTGCAGTCCCACGCGAAGGGCGAGACGACACCGGTCTGCACGTGGGCCACGTCGAAACCCCCGGCCACGAGCCGTCGGCGCAGCTCGGCCGGGGCGAACGGGTTGATCGGCAGCTCCCACGGCATGCGGGCCGCGAGCCGGTGCACCGGCACGCCGTCGACGACCGTGACGGCGCCGTGCATCTCACCTCCAGCACCGCGAGTCGCCGTGAAGACCTCGACCTCGTGGCCGGCGGCCTGCAGGTGCTGCGCGAGGTCGTGCGTCTGGACCTCGATCCCGCCCAGTCGGGGCAGGTAACAGTCGGACAGGAGCGCCACCTTCACGGAAGACACTGTGCCATGGGCCAAGATGGGTGACTGTGCCGCACACGCTCCTCGCCTTCCACGCGCACCCCGACGACGAGGCCCTGCTGACCTCGGGGACCATGGCGCGCGCCGCCGCGGAGGGCCACCGGGTCGTCGTCGTCGTCGCGACGGACGGCGAGCTCGGCCTGGCCTCCACCGACTTCACCGGGGACGGGACGCTCGCCGCGACCCGGATGGACGAGCTGCGCGCGAGCGCCCGGGCCCTCGGCGTCGCCCGCGTCGAGCACCTCGGCTACGCCGACAGCGGCCTCGGTCCGGAGGTGGCGCCCGACCCGCCGGGCGCGACGCGCTTCGTCCGCGTCGACGTCGAGGAGGCGGCCCAGCGCCTCGCCGCGATCCTCCGCGAGGAGCGCGTCGACGTCCTGCTCCACTACGAGCCCAACGGCGGCTACGGGCACCCGGACCACAAGCAGGTCCACGTCGTCGGCACCCGTGCCGCCGCGCTCGCGGGCACCCCGAAGGTGCTCGAGGCGACGGTCCCCCGCGACACGATCTGCCGCGCCATCGACCTCGCGGCGAAGGTCTACCGCTTCCCGCCGGAGTTCGACCGGTCGAGCTTCGACCGCGCCTTCTCGGCGCGCAGCGAGATCACCCACCGGATCAGCGTCCGCCGGCACATCGCGGCCAAGCGCGCCTCGATGCGCGCCCACGCCTCGCAGGCCAGCGCCGACGGCGGCGCCGACCGCACCCTGGCCGCCTTCCTGCGGATCCCGCGCCCCCTCTACGACCTCGTCTTCGGCCGCGAGTGGTTCGTCGACCGCTCGGCTCGCCCCGGTGACCCGATCCGCCGCGACGTCTTCGACGGCGTCGCCTGACCCACCTCCCGGCCTCTCGACGGGTGCGCCCCGCAGACGGGGCCCGGACGGTGTGACGCCCGTCCCGAACGCGCGCTGTGGGGTCGCGGGCGGCGGACCATGGAGGTGTGACCTGGTGGCGCGGCCGCTCCCCGGCGGTCTTCTTCGTCGCGTCGGCCGCCCTGCTGGCCGGCGGCGCGCTCGCCGCCCTGTCGGGGAGGGAGGAGCTGTCCCGCGCGCTCTGGGTGGCCGCCACCGTGCTCGGGCTCGCACTCTCGGTCCTCTGGACGGTGCGGTCGGTCGCCGAGCGCCGCGCCACGGTCGACGTCATCGCCGTCCTGGCCCTGGCGGGTGCGCTCTGGGTCGGGGAGGAGTTCGCGGGAGCCGTGGTCACCCTGATGCTCGCGAGCGGCCGTCTGCTCGAGGCCCGGGCGGCGGCCCGCGCCGACCGTGAGCTGCGCCTGCTCGTCGAGCGCACACCGCGGACGGCCCGGCGGCGCACGGGCTCCCGCGTGGACCGCATACCGGTGGAGCAGGTGTCCCCGGGTGACGTGCTCGTCGTCGGCACGGGCGAGGTCGTGCCGGTCGACGGCCGGCTGCTCGAGGCCGGCACGTTCGACGAGTCGGCGCTGACCGGCGAGCCGATGCCCGTCGAGCGGCCGAGCGGGGACGACGTGCGCAGCGGGGTCGTCGACGCCGGCTCTCCGGTCGACATCGTGGCCACCACGTCGGCCTCCGAGTCGACCTACGCGAACGTCGTGCGACTCGTCGAGCAGGCGCAGGCGACCTCGGCCCCCTTCGTCCGCACGGCGGACCGCTTCGCCGTGCTCTTCGTCCCGCTGACCCTCGCGCTGGCGGGCGCGGCCTGGGCCCTGGCCGGGTCCCCGCTGCGAGCCGTCGCGGTGCTCGTCGTGGCCACCCCGTGCCCGCTCCTGCTCGCCGCTCCGGTGGCGATCATGTCGGGCCTGTCCCGGGCCTCGCGGATCGGTGTCGTCGTCAAGGGCGGCGCGGCCCTGGAGGCCCTCGCGGCTGCTGAGGTCGTGCTCTTCGACAAGACCGGGACCCTCACCCACGGGCGGCCCGAGCTCACGGCCGTCGTCGTCGCCCCGGGAGCCCCGCCCGCCGCGGACGTGCTGCGCCTCGCGGCCTCGCTCGACCAGGTCTCGCCCCACCCGCTCGCGAGCGCCCTCGTCGGGGCTGCTCGGGCCCGCCACCTCGACCTCGTGCTCCCGACGGCCGTCCACGAGGTGCACGGCTACGGCCTCGAGGGCCGGGTCGGCACGACGACGGTCCGTCTCGGCAAGGCCCGGTGGATCGTCGGTGCCGACCCGGCGTGGCTGCGCCAGGTGCGCCGCCGGGCCGCGCTCGACGGGTGCCTCACGGTCTTCGTCGCCCTGGACGGCCTGCCGGCCGGAGCGTTCCTGCTCGAGGACCCCGTGCGGGCGGATGCTCCGCGCATGGTCTCGGCCCTGCGCGAGGCCGGGATCCGGCGGACCGTCCTGCTCTCCGGTGACCGCGCCGACATCGCCGAGACGGTCGGCCGGATCGTCGGCGTGGACGCCGTCCTCGCCGACCGCGACCCCGCCGACAAGCTCGCGGCCATCCGCGACGAGTCGGCCACCGCGCGCACCATCATGGTCGGCGACGGCGTCAACGACGCGCCCGCCCTCGCGGCCGCCGGGGTCGGGGTCGCCCTCGCCGCCCGTGGCGCGACGGCGTCGTCGGAGGCCGCCGACGTCGTGCTCACGGTCGACCGGGTCGACGCCGTCGCGGACGCCATCCTCATCGCGCGCCGGTCCCGCCGGGTCGCGCTGGAGGCCGTCGTGGTCGGGATGGGTCTCTCGCTCGTCGCCATGGTCGCCGCAGCGGCCGGCCTCCTGGCGCCGGCGGCGGGCGCAGTGCTCCAGGAGGGCATCGACGTCCTCGCGATCGGCATCGCCCTGCGTGCCCTGCTCCCGACCCCGCTGCACAGCATCCCCATGTCGGCCGAGGACGTCGCCACGGCGCGTCGCCTGCGCGAGGGGCACGACATCGCCATCGCCGCCGTCGAGCAGGTCCGGGCCGTCGCCGACGGTCTGCACACCCACGCGTGCGACCTCGCCCCCGTGCGAGCGCTCCTCGACCGGCTCGAGGCCGAGCTGCTCCCCCACGAGCGCGACGACGAGGCGGAGCTCATGCCCCTCGTGGCCCGGGCACTCGGGGGGCCGGCCACGACGACCATGCGGCGGACGCACGCGGAGATCGAGCACCAGGTGTCGCGGCTGCGCCGGCTGCTCGACGGGATCGAGGCCGGCTCCGTCGCCCCCGAGGACGTCACCGAGCTGAGGCGGCTGCTCTACGGCCTGTACGCCGTGTGCCGCCTCCACAACAGCCAGGAGGAGGAGGGCGCCTTCGCGCTCGTCCCAGCGGGGCCCCTCGTCTCCGCGCCCGCCCGACGCGTCGGTCGTCACCGTGCACCCGGCTGACGGGACGGGCCCCCTCACGATGCCGACGGCGTATGCCGTGTGCCCGGGCGGGGGCCGTCCGTGCGGTCCCGCCGACCACGCCATACTGGTCGTGCCGCACTGCGCGGCAGCACCACCGGAGCGGAGGCTCGGATGACGGCGGGACTGGAGCACACGTGGGTCGCCCACTACGCCAAGGGTGTTCCGGCCGAGATCGAGCCACCTGTCTCCTCGCTCGTCGACCTGCTGACCGAGGCCGTGACCACCTACGGCGACCGTCCGGCGCTCGAGTTCTTCGGCGCCGAGCTGTCCTACTCCGACCTCGGGCGCCGGGTCGACCTGGCGTCCGAGGGCCTGCGCCGGCTCGGGGTCCGTCCGGGCGACCGGGTGGCGCTCGTCCTGCCGAACTGCCCCGAGCACATCGTCGCGTTCTACGCCGTGCTCCGGCTCGGAGCGGTCGTCGTCGAGCACAACCCGCTCTACACCCCGACCGAGACGGCTCACCAGTTCGGTGACCACGGTGCGACCGTCGCGATCGCGTGGGACCGCATGGCCACGACGATCACCGCACTCTCGGGTGTCGCGCACGTCGTCGCCGTCGACATCACCGCGTCGATGCCCTGGACGAAGCGCCTCGGACTGCGGCTGCCGGTCCCCCGGGTCCGGGCGCTGCGCGCGCAGCTCACGGGGCCGGCTCCCGGCACGACCCCGTGGTCCGACGTCCTGAGGCACGGTCCGCTCGACCGGTCGACGCCCGGGCCGTCCGTCCACGACCTCGCCGCGATCCAGTACACGAGCGGCACGACCGGCGTCCCCAAGGGCGCGATGCTCAGCCACGGCAACCTCATGGCCAACGCCGCGCAGGGACGTGCCTGGGTGCCCGGCCTGACCCCGGGTCAGGAGGTCGTCTATGCCGTGCTGCCGATGTTCCACGCCTACGGACTCACGCTGTGCCTCACCTTCGCGATGAGCATGGGGGCTCGCCTCGTGCTCTTCCCCCGGTTCGACGTCGACCTCGTGCTCACCGCCGCGAAGAAGCACCCACCGACGTTCCTGCCCGCCGTGCCACCCATCTACGAGCGCCTCGCCACCGCCGCCCGCGAGCGCGGGATCGACCTGACGGCAACGCGCTTCGCGATCTCCGGTGCCATGGCGCTGCCCCGCGAGACGCTCGAGCTCTGGGAGGAGGTGACGGGCGGCCTGCTCGTCGAGGGCTACGGCCTCACCGAGACCTCGCCCGTCGCCCTCGGCAACCCCATCGGGAGCGACCGCCGGCCCGGCGCCGTGGGCGTGCCCTTCCCCAGCACCGACATCCGCGTCGTCGACCCCGACGACCCGACCCGCGACCGCGACCCGGGCGAGCGTGGGGAGCTGCTCATCCGGGGGCCGCAGGTCTTCGGCGGCTACTGGGGCCGGCCGGAAGAGACCGCGGCGGCCCTGCTCGACGGCGGCTGGTTTCGCACCGGCGACATCGTCGTCGTCGACCCCGACGGCTTCGTCTCGGTCGTCGACCGCATCAAGGAGATCATCATCACCGGCGGCTTCAACGTCATGCCGTCGGAGGTCGAGGCCGTGCTGCGCACCGTCCCCGGCATCACCGACGCCGCCGTCGTCGGGCTGCCGAAGCACGACGGCAGCGAGGACGTCGTGGCGGCCGTGACGACCGAGCCGGGTGTCGAGCTCGTCGTCGAGGACGTGCGCGCCCGCTGCCGGGCGGACCTCGCCGCCTACAAGGTGCCGCGCCGTGTCGTCGTCGTCGACGAGCTGCCTCGGTCGCAGATCGGCAAGGTCCTGCGCAAGCAGGTGCGCGAGTCGCTCATCGAGAGCTGACGCCCGGCACCCTCACCGCCGGACGGCATACGGCCGAAAGTCCTTCAGGCAGAGGGCGTCTCGAAGACGATGGCCATCGGCGTCTGCTCGGATCCCTGTCCCAGCGGGTTGTCGGCGAACATCAGCTCGTAGCGCTCCTTGGCTCCCGGAGCGTCCTTGCCGAGGACGTTGCGGCCGATGTCGTTGGCGTCCATGACGACCGTGCCGCCGAAGGTGTCGCGGTAGGCCTCCGGCACCCGCGCGCGGATGGCTGCCGACAGGTGTGCGGCCACGTCGTCGGGGTCCTTGGGACCGAGCTTGGCCGACACGTTGGCCGGGTAGACGGAGTACTCGGTCGGACCGTCGATGGCACGGATGTCACCGCCGACGAGGTCGTAGAACAGGCCCCGCTTGCCGAGCACCTTGCCGACGGCACCACCTGCCGAGGCGAAGAGCACCCGCGGCAGGCCCGCCTCCTCGATGGCGAGCTGCATGGTGAAGGGCGAGCCGAGGCCGATGCCGGCCGGGGTGCGCGTGACGTAGCGGCTGAGCAGCCGGGCCGGGCGGCCGACCTTGATGTCCCAGATGAAGTACGAGCGCCCCTGCGTGATGGCGACGATCTTCTCGGAGATGAAGAAGTACCACCGGCCGCTCGTGGCTGCTGCGTGCTCGGGGCCGGCCTCGGGCAGGCCGGAGAAGAAGCGGTCGATGTAGCCGAGCGTCTTGGCCTCGAGGTCGTCCTCGCGCGCGTAGAGCTCCGTGCGCAAGGGGTAGCGGCGGACCGCGGTGCCGTCCTCCGTCACGAGGTCGAGCTGCTTGCGGGCGTTTGGCTCGTAGTCGGTCTTGACGTGCGCTGCCTGACCGGGGTCCTGCGGCTCGCGCTCGTCGAAGAACTCCTGGAGCCAGAGCTCGAGGTTGAGCATGCGCCACACGGTCATCGAGTCGATCGAGTTCGTGCCCTTGATCCAGCCCTCGAAGGCGTGCAGCACCGCCGTCTGGTCGAAGTAGGGCCGGTTGGCGAAGGACTCGGAGAGGAACTCGCCGTAGATGTGGTTCTTGAGGCGCATGAACCACTCGCCCTGCGGCGTCGTCGCGCCGACCTTGTCGCGACGGTCGACGACGGAGTCGGGCAGCAGTCCCCGCATCGCGTCACGGAGCACGCGCTTGCCGACGCCGTCCTTGACGAGGGCGTCGTCGGCGAGGCCGAAGACGAACCGCACGAGGTCGCGGTCGACGAACGGCATCCGCACGGCGACGCCGAAGCGGCGCGCGTTCTTGTCGGTGTAGCGCAGACGGGCCGGCAGCGAGCCGGTGAAGACGTCGTCCACGAGACGGGCCCGCAGGTCGGCCTTCTCGACGTCGTAGCCCTCGGCGGCGTGGGCGCGGGCGAAGTCGGCGTCGAGCAGGGAGGCCACCGGCACGTCCTTGCGGCCGTGCAGCCGGTCGCCGATGAGCGGCCGGCCCCGGCGGTAGAGCACGTCGAGCGAGCGCCCGAGCTCCGAGGCGGCACTCACCGCGCTGCGGTGGCGCAGCTCGCGCAGGTGGATGAGGTGGTGCGGGCCGAAGCCGGCCAGGGTCTCGTCGCCGCCGTGGCCGTCGAGGACGACGGCGTCACGGTCGGCCGCCTCGCGCAGCACGCGGTACTGCGTGTAGGCACCGGTCGAGACCAGCGGCTCCTCCTGGGTGCGCACGAGGTCGCGGAGGTCCTGCTTGAACTCGGTCGGCGACGGCTCGATGCGATGCTCGCGCACCCGCCCGTCGAGCGCGGCCACGACGGCGTCGACGTGCGTGCGCTCGTCGTTGCGCGAACCGGGGTAGATCGCGGACCACGTGTCCTGAACGGGATCGGCGGCCGACCGGCCGGGCTCGTGCTCGACGACGTCGAGCAGCGCCGCGACAGCCGCCGAGTCGAGACCGCCGGACAGGGCGGTGCCGACGCGACCCGACGACGTGGCGCGGCGTCGCACGGCAGCCGTCAGCAGGGTCCGGAACTCGGCGGCGACCGACGGGGAGTAGGGCCGCGGCGCCTTGCCGAGGGCCAACAGCTCCTCGCGCAGCCTGGTGAAGGGACGACGCTCCACACCACCGGGCAGGTCGGCCCCGAGGGTGACGACCTCGCCCGCCCCGACGCGCTCGATGCCTGCGAAGAAGGTGGACCGGCCGTCGTCGTGGACGCGGAAGCGCAGGTAGCGGTAGATCGTGCGGTCGTCGGGGCGACGCTCGTGCAGGCCGCTGTCGAGGATGCCGCGGATCTCGCTCGCGACGAGCCACCCCTCACCGGCCCGGGCGAGGTAGAGGGGACGCACGCCGAAGTGGTCTCGTGCGAGCGTCATCCGCCGGGTGTCCCGGTCCCAGACCGCGAGCGCGAAGGCTCCGTCGAGCCGGTCGAGGCCGTCGGTCCCCCACTCGGTGAAGGCCGCGAGGACGACCTCGGCGTCGCTGCCCACACCGAAGTCGTGACCGAGGGTCTCGAGGTCGGCCCGCAGCTCGGCGCGGTTGTACAGCTCGCCGTCGAGGGCGAGCGTGAACCGTCCACCACGGGACACTGCCAGCCTGGCCACGTCTGCGTCGTGGTGGTCGGCCGCCTCCTGCGGTTGTCCCGCGCGGACTCCGAGGCCGGCGTCTCCGTCGCGGGACGTCGCGCCAGGACCGGCACCGGGGTGCGTCGCCAGCAGTCGGTCGAGCAGGGCCTCGTCGGCCTCGAACCCGCAGTAGGCCGCGATTCCACACATGGCGTCAACCCTAACGGGCCGTGGGAGGCCCCTCGTCCAGCCACGGGGCGCCGACCGCCCGCCCGAGGCGCAGCGGCCACCGGAGCATCAGCCACAGCACGAGCGATCCCAGCAGGAGCGAGGCCACGACGTCGCTGAGCCAGTGGAAGTGCAGCCACAGGAGGGACACCACGACGAGCCCGCTCCACACCAGGGCAGCGGCCCAGGCCGTCGTCCGGCGTCGCGGACGCAGGCGCGACACCAGCTCTGCGGTGACACCTGCGCACACGAGCGCGGTGGCGGTGTGGCCGGAGGGGTAGGAGCCGTCGCCGCCGAGCATGCCGGGGACAGCGGGGGACGTCCGGCTGATGAGGCCCTTGCCGAGGAGGACCGTGGTCGACACCACCACGATCGAAGGTGCGGCGAGCAGCAACGGGCTCCACCGACCCGTCCGCAGGCAGACGGCCATCGTGACGGCGCCCACCACGGCGACCGAGAGCACCGGCGTCGCCAGCTGCACGATGCCGAAGGTCAGCAGGTCCGGCAGCACCGGGCCGGTGCCCCGCCCCGGGGTCAGCGCGAGCACGCGGTCGTCGAGCCTGATCGCAGCGCCGTGCCGCACGACGCTCAGCGTGAGGAGCACGAAGCCCGCGCCGAGCAGCAGCGCCACGGCCGGCCCCGACACGTGGTGCCACAGCCCGTCGGGGTGCCCCGGCGCCGGAGCACCCGCGGGCGGCGAGGGATCCCGCGCCGGCCGGCGGTTCGCGCGGGTCGTCATGACCCCACGGTAACGAGGGGACCGGTGGCGGAGGACCACACGCATCGTCCCGGTGTGAACTCACCGGTGTGCTGCCGACGTCTTCGGATGAGGAGCCGCGTCGTGTCGACCACGGCCCGTCCCCCACCGCGACACACCACCAACCGGAGGAGCACGACATGCACAGAACGCTTCGCACAGCTTCCCTCGTCACCGGCGCCGTCCTCGGCCTCACCGCGCTCGTCGCCCCCGCTGCGTCAGCCAGCCACGGCTCCTCGGGCGGGTCCGGCCACACCATCCTGCGCGCCGACCTGCAGGGCAGCATGCCCGGCGGTCCGATGATCGGGATGGTTCCCCCAGCCCCTCGCCCCTGGGTCGTCGACGAGGGTTTCGCCCGCGTCCGTGAGAACGGGCGGGTCCGTGTGCGGGTCGAGGGCCTGGTGATCCCGGGCGTCGGGACCGGCATGGTCAAGACGATCACCGCGACGGTCGTCTGCAACGGCATGCCCGTCGCCACGACGATGGCTGCTCCGCTCGACGCCGCCGGCGACGCGCGCATCGACGACACCGTGTGGCTGCCCGACTACTGCCACATGCCCGCCGTGCTGGTCAACCCCAACGGCAACCCCGCCGTCTACATCGCAGCCACCGGCCTCTGACCTTCGCCACCACTCGCGACGGACAGGTATGCCGGGTGGCCCGCCACCCGGCATACCTGACCGTGGGGCCGGGGCTCAGTCCTCGACGCGGAACGACGTCGTGGCGACGGTGACACTGCCGCCGGCGCTGCTGCGGATCGTGACGTGCACCGGGTCGGTGCGCTCGTAGGCGAAGACGGTGCCGCCGTAGCGTTGTCCGCCACCGTTGGCGACATCCCCGATGAGGGAGCCGTCCGCTCGGTAGGCGCGCAGGTGCGCGGCCGGGTCCGAGCTCCGCGCGGCGATGAGCAGCTGACCGCCCTGGCTTCTCGTCGCGTTGGTCCAGCACTTGCCGACCTCGATCCGGTCGACGTGGGCCGCTCGCGGCGCGGGCACGACCAGCCGACCCGGCTCGCTCGGCTCGGCGGTCCCGCTCGGGGTGGCCGGACCCGGGTCCGCGGCCATCGACGTCGCGGCGACCAGCGGCGTCGCGGCAGGAAGCGCTGCAGGCGACCGTCGGGGGTCGGACCCGCCCGCGCACCCGGACAGCGCCGCGCCGACGAGCAGCGCGGTGGCCGCCGCGGCGAGACGTTGCGCGGGCGAGGTCTCCGGTCGGGCTGACATGGGGCCCTCCTCGTCGTGGACGGAGCCCGGTGGACCGCCTCCGCGGGGAGGAGGAGGCGGTCCCCCGGGTCCATCTGCTTCGCCGTCGGGGCCGGGAGGTGCGGGCCCCGGCCCCGACGGCTCCTGCGGACGGCTGTCGGGGTCGGGGGGTGCGGCCCCGACAGCCACCGTGCCCTGCGCCTACTGCCGGATCTTGTCGAGCCTCGACGGGCCGCTGGTGCCGATCACCGAGCCGGCCGCGTTGAGCGACTTCACCGTCAGTGGCGTCTGCGCACACGGGGTGGCATACACGCCGCCGAGGTTGCAGGCCGGGGCGGGGGCCCCGACGGCCGTGACGGTGAACGAGCCGGGCGCGACGAGCGAGACCGTGAGGTTCGCAGCGCCGAGCGTCGCCGGGTCGAACATCGTGCCCGTCTCCGTGAGGTACGGCAGGAGCCGCATGCTGCTGACCGTCGTGTCCGTCGACGTCGCGGTCACGATCAGCCGCTGCTTGGACGTCCGGTACTCGACCGGGGTCAGCGTGACGTTGGTCGGCACCGATGCCGTGACCGTCACCGTGACGGACGTGGCCGGCGAGGACCCGTTGGCGTTCGTCGCCGTGACGCCGAAGGTGTAGGTCCCCGCCACGGTCGGCGTGAACTTCAGCTGCGACGACCCGGTGGCCGTGGCCGCCGACGGCGTCTGGCTGAGGGCCGGGTTGGCCGGGCCGGACGTCTGGCTCCAGACCCAGGTGGGCGCCGGCAGCGAGCTGCTCGTCGCCGTCAGGGTGACGAGGTTGCCCGCGGTCACCGTCTGGTTCTGGATCGGGCTGATCGTCGGCTTGGGTGCCGCCTGGACGGTGATCGTCGTGGCGTCGGAGGCGACGCCGCAGGCGTTCGAGACGGTGAACGTCAGGTGGTAGGTGCCCGCTGCGAGTCCCGTCGCGTTGAACGTCGGGGTCGTGGTGCCGGCACCGGTGAGCGCACCGTTGAGGTTCGTGCCTCCGGCCGACGTCCCGGCCGTCCACTGGAGGGTCACCGGGGTGGAGGCACCGGCGGTGACACTGCCGGACAGCGGGATCGTCCCACCGTTGGCGACGGAGTACGGAGCACCGTTGATCGTCGGCACGGCACACACGACGGCCGGTGCCGCCACGCTGCTGGGCCACGGGCTCAGGACGCCGGCCTGGACGCCGGTGAGCGACGAGTATCCGCCGTACGCCAGGAACGGGATCGAGTTGAAGTTGTTCTCCGGCACCGGGGAGCCGGGGACGTTCTCCGGGAAGATGTACTCACCGATCGGGGCGTGGTACTGCCCGTAGTAGATCCCGTTGGCCGCGGTCCTGGCGCTCGAGGTGCCCGGGACCTGGCTGCGGGGGTTCGCATCCAGGGTGCCCGGGACGAACTCGGACAGCCCGTCGACGACCGCGCGGACCTCACGCGTGGGCGGGATGAACTGCCCACCGGGTGGAGGCGTGCACGCCTTCTGGGTCGGGACCGTCGCCGTGCACGGGGGCCGGAACCGCCAGCGTCCGCGCACCGCACCGCCGGGAGGCCCGGGGTCGGGCATGATGGTGCCCCACTCGCGGTCGCTCGTCGCACCCGTGGCCGGGTTGATGTCCACTCCGTAGAGACGGATCATGCGCGTCTCGTCGGTGGTCATGCCCTCGAACCTCGTGCGCACGGCTGCCTCACCGGCACCGAAGATCGTCAGGCCACCGGTGCCGAGGATCGACACGTCGACGGACACGTAGGCGGGGTCGACGCCCGGCTGGGTGTAGATGCCGAGGCTCGCCACGATGGTGTGGGCGGAGATGTACTGCCCACCGTTGGCCCCGCCGTCCTGGATGAGGTTGCCGGCGAACGTCACGTAGTCGCCGATCTCGAAGGGCGCCTGCTTGCGCGGGTCCGCGCACGCCCCGCGGGCGCACGTGTTGGCGTCCACGTCGGCCGGCGAGTCCATCCGGAACATCGTGTATGCCGCGCCGGCCACCGGGAGCGCGGGCTGCGGGGTGATGCCCGAGGTGTCCGTCGTCCCGTCGTAGACCGGACGGTTCGTCTGCGGGCACTCGGGGTCGTCGTTCGTCGTCGTCG
Source organism: Terracoccus sp. 273MFTsu3.1 (assembly GCF_000383675.1). Lineage (GTDB taxonomy): Bacteria > Actinomycetota > Actinomycetes > Actinomycetales > Dermatophilaceae > Terrabacter. Next base: position 160,584 of record NZ_KB911825.1, read on the forward strand.
GCGCGCTGCGCGGGATGCACATCGGGAAGCCGGTCTCGGCGAGGATCGTCGGGTTGTCCTGGTCGACCTGGAAGCGGTCGTCCGGCGACGTCGCCCGGCCGTAGCGACCGGACGTCGTGGACCCGGCGATGGCGGGGTCGTTGATGCGCACGCGCGTGCCCGTGCCTGCGACGCCGGGCGTGCCGCCGACCTCCATCTCGCCGGTGGAGTAGTTGAGGTAGCTCACGTAGCCGGCCCCGTTGTTGAGGTCCTGCTCGGAGATGTCGACCATCCCGGCGATGTAGCGGTCACCGCTGCCGTTGACGACGCGGTTGCCGACGACGTGCACCTCGTACGTCGTGAGGGGCTTCGGGCTGTCGCCCAGGGCCATGCCGGTCTGGGTCGGGCCGTACGGCGCCGGTGCGTGGGTGAAGAGCTCCTGCCACGTCAGGGCGCTCGCCGGGAGGATGACGATCGTCTCCTTCGGGACGACGACCGTGTGACCGTTCAGCGTCAGCGTGCCACCTGAGTGCGGGTCGCTCGCCGAGTCGAGGGTCGCGGACTGCAGGAACCCGGTGATGTCGAACTGCGTGCTCGACGCCACCGCCGGGTTGATCGCCGGGGCGACCAGCGGGGTGGCAGCGCCGTGCGCCGCGTTGCTCGCCACGGGTCCCAGGCCCGCGGCGAGTGCGAGGGCGGCCGCGGCCGCGAGCAGTCGGTGTCGCCGGACACCGCCCCCCGGATCCGGTCCGCCTACGTGGCGCTTCGTGAGCGCACCCCCCAGTTGACTAGACATCTGCGTCCTCCATCCATCTCCTGCTGCGTTGACTGGCATTGACGTGGGGTGGCCCGCCCTGAACAGGGCTCCGCGACCGATCCCGCGGGTCGCGGCGGCACGGTGCCCGGGTGTCGGCTCCAGGGCCCGGGGTGCGCGTGGCGGCGGCGGCGCGCCGGCGAGGTCCGTGGCCGTCGGTGACCTTCCGGCCGGTCGGCGCGGCACAGCGCCTGCGGGTCGCCGGTCGACCCGGTGCCGGACGAGCGTCACATCGACTCATCACGATCCCCCCTCAAGGACTTGCGTCCATCGTGGGAGCCACGCCGCCGCCGGGCATGCGCCACGGTGGGGGGTGGCACTCCCCAAGAATTGGGGGACGACGGTCTGTGGTTATCCCGACGGGCGACACCAGGAGGTGCTACGCGCGACGCCGCGCGACGTCACGGTGCGGGATGCGACGAGGGCGGCTCCGACCATCGGGTCGGGGCCGCCCTCGTCGGGTCGTCCGGTCTCAGCGGGTCACTCCCACTCGATGGTGCCCGGCGGCTTGCTCGTGACGTCGAGGACGACGCGGTTGACCTCTTCGACCTCGTTGGTGATGCGGGTCGAGATCGTCGCGAGCACGTCGTAGGGCACCCGGGCCCAGTCGGCCGTCATGGCGTCCTCGGACGCGACGGGGCGCAGCACGACGGGGTGGCCGTAGGTGCGGCCGTCACCCTGGACGCCGACCGAACGGACGTCGGCGAGGAGCACGACCGGGCACTGCCAGATGTCGCGATCGAGGCCCGCTCGCGTCAGCTCCTCGCGGGCGATCGCGTCGGCGCGGCGCAGGATCGCGAGGCGCTCGGCGTCGACGGCGCCGATGATCCGGATGCCGAGGCCGGGTCCGGGGAACGGCTGGCGCCACACGATGACCTCGGGCACGCCGAGCTCGAGACCGACCTGACGCACCTCGTCCTTGAAGAGGGTGCGCAGCGGCTCGATGAGCGAGAACTGGAGGTCGTCGGGCAGGCCGCCGACGTTGTGATGGCTCTTGATGTTGGCCGCACCCTCACCGCCACCGGACTCGACGACGTCGGGGTAGAGCGTGCCCTGGACGAGCCACTTGACGGGGTGCTCCTCGTCGCCGCGGTCGTGGACGACGTCGCGCGCGGCCTGCTCGAAGACGCGGATGAACTGCTCGCCGATGATCTTGCGCTTCGTCTCGGGGTCGGTGACCCCGGCGAGCGCCTCGAGGAAGCGCTCACGGGCGTCGACGACGACGAGGTCGACGCCGGTGGCCTGGACGAAGTCCTGCTCGACCTGCTCGGCCTCGCCCTCGCGGAGGAGCCCGTGGTCGACGAAGACGCAGGTCAGCTGGTCGCCGACGGCCTTCTGGACCAACGCTGCCGCGACGGAGGAGTCGACGCCGCCGGACAGGGCGCAGAGGACGCGGTCCTCACCGACCTGGTCGCGGATCGTCGTCACGAGGTCGTCGACGACGTGACCGGGCGTCCAGTCAGGCGCGATGCCCGCGCCCTTCCAGAGGAAGTTCTCGAGGACGCGCTGGCCCTGCTCGGAGTGGAGCACCTCGGGGTGCCACTGGACGCCGTAGAGGCGTCGGTCGTCGTCCTCGAAGGCGGCGACCGGCGTGCCCGCGGTCGTGGCCGTCACCGCGAAACCCTCGGGTGCGGCGCTGACGGAGTCGCCGTGGGACATCCAGACGGTCTGGCTCGGCGGCTGGCCGGCGAAGAGCGTCGACCCGACGTCGCTGATCGCGGCGTCGGTCTTGCCGTACTCCCGGGCGCCGGTGCGGGCCACCGTGCCGCCGAGCGCCTGGGCCATCGACTGGAAGCCGTAGCACATGCCGAAGACCGGGACACCGGCCTCGAGCAGCGCCGGGTCGAGGCGCGGGGCGCCGTCCTCGTAGACCGAGCTCGGGCCGCCGGACAGGATGATCGCGGCCGGCTCCTTGGCGAGCAGGTCGACCACGGCCATCGAGTGGGGCACGACCTCGCTGTAGACCTGCGCCTCGCGGACGCGCCGCGCGATCAGCTGGGCGTACTGGGCGCCGAAGTCGACGACGAGGACGGGGTGGCTCTGGAGGTCGGTCGGCTCGTTCGGCACGGCGTCAGTCACGCGCCAAGACTATCGGCCCGGTGAAGGCTCCTCCGACGACGTCCCGTCGCCCGCGACGTAGGCCCGGGAGAGCAGCGCCTCGGTCTGGACGGTGTTGCGCCGCTCGGCGATCCACGGGAGCACCGGGACGAACCCGGCGAGGAGGTTCTTGACGATGCGCACCGGGCCCCACGCGGCCTTGAGGCCGAGGTTGGCGACCGACACGGCATACGCGAAGTAGATGATCCCGTGGATCGGGCTCCAGTACTCGGTGAGGACGTTGGTCTGCTTGAAGACGTACTTCATGACCATCTCGAGGATCAGCACGAAGAGGGCGATGCCGGCGACGGTCGCGAGGACCCGGTAGATCGACAGCGCCGACCGGATCTGCTGCGGCTTGGCCAGGGTCTGGGGGTACGTGCTCACGTCGTCGCGCCTTCTCTCGGTGCAGCGACGGGCTCGTCCGCCTGCTGCTCTGCTCGGAACATCTTCCACCACATCCAGATCGCGAAGATCCCGAAGACCCACCACTGGACCGCGTAGGCCGCGTTGCGCAGGTTGAGCGGGGCATCGAGCGGCGGCGGCGGGACGCGGGTCAGACCGGCGGCCGCGAGCGGTGTGCCCACCGTGGGCCCGGCGGACTCGGCCGAGGCCAGCACGACGACGTTGTAGAGATCGCCGGGCCACTCGTTGACGAGCGAGGCGAGGTCGACCGAGCGCACCTGCGGCGCGGGCAGCGGGGCGCCGTCGCGAGGCGACTCCCCCGGGCCCAGCGTGCCGGTCACCGTGACGACACCGGTCGGGGGCGCCGGCACGGACGCCGGTGTCCCGTCGACGAAGCCGCGCAGCACCGGGACGGTGCCACCCGCGGTCTCGAGCGGCGTCACGACCCAGGAGCCGACCCTGCCGTCGAGCCGGCGGTCGACGACGAGCAGGCTGCGCCCGGCGGCATACGTGCCCGTGACGGTGACGGCGCGGTTGGAGTAGTCGCTCTTGAAGTCGCTGTGCGGCGCGGTCACCTGCTCGAGGGGCGCCCGCTCGAGCGTCGAGGCCGTGGCCACGGCGTCCTGGCGGCCGGAGTCACGGGCCACGCCGAGCTGCCAGAGGCCGAGCAGGACGCACGCGGCGACGACGACGGCCAGGGCGGCGAGCATGCCGACCCAGCGAGGGGTGAGCAGGCGCCGGAACACGCCCCAAGGGTAGGTCACCTCCCGGGCTCCGACCTGACCCGGGGCGCCCATCCGTGCCAGACTCCTGCGCCATGTCCTCGTTGCGCCGACGCCGAGCAGGTATGCCGGGAGCCGCCGTCGTCGTTCCCGCCACCCTCGCCGTGGCGTCCCTGCTCGCCTCGTGCGGCGCCACCGACATCCCGACGCCGCGACGCACGGTCACCGTGACCGTCGACGCGCCGAGCACGGCGCGTGCCGGCACGCCGGCGGCGACGCCGACCCAGGTGCCGACGAGCGCGCCGACCTCGACGGACGTGCCGACGGCCCTCGCGGTCGGCAGGCTGCGCGGCGCACCCCGGTCGTTCGACGAGGCGAAGGCGCGCCTCGACGCGGGCCGCCCCGCGGCCTCCGTCAGCGACCGTTTCCGCAGCCCGAGCGGCAACATCGTGTGCCGCCGCAGCACCGACTCCGGCGTGGCCGCGTGCGAGGTGGAGAAGGGCCGGATCGACCCACCGCTGCCCTCGATCTGCCCGGCCGGTGGGCCGACGGACATCGGCCGCATCGAGCTCGGGCCCAAGGGCGCGGTGCCGGTGTGCAACTCCGACACGATCCGCACGGGCGGGGAGCCCGAGCTCGGCTACGGCTCACGCACCCCACCGTCGGGGACGACCGCCTGTCTCAGCGAGAGCTTCGGCGTGACGTGCATCGACGAGGCGAGCCGGCACGGCTTCTTCCTCGCGCGCGACACGTTCATCACCTTCTGAGGGCCCGACGCCCAGACGGCACAACCGGGCGCAGACGCGGACAAACGCGCACCGACCCGACGAACGGCATGGACCGTCAGATCTCGAATTGGTAACGACGGGGAGCGAAGGGCCTTCCTCGCCGCGCGCAGGTCTTGACTGCGAAAGTCGCGCCTCGGGGGCGCAGCGCAAGAACAGCGGCGGGCACGGCATCCCACAGGAAACTCACACTTCTAGGGACGGTCCTCGTGAGGCAATCACTGCACACCGGGCGTCGCAGGCTCATCGGCCTGCTCGCCACCGGAGCTCTCGTCACCGGCGCCATCGCGGCGTCACCGGTGCAGGCGGCTCCCAACGTCGGCAAGACCAAGGCCGACAACGCGGCATCGGGCAAGGCCCGCAACGACAACCTGCGCTCGCCACTGGCCGTGAAGCAGGACGCCATGCGCCAGAAGGCGCTCGAGAAGCGGCTCAAGGGCGACCCGAGCGCCCAGGGCAAGGTCGCCACGCTCGGCAAGGGACAGCACGTCCAGCTCGAACGCGAGGGCACCGACAAGATCTTCGTCGTCATCGTCGAGTTCGGCGACCAGCAGTACCCCAACCCGATCTTCCAGGGACCGCCGCCGGACGGCAGCACGACCGACGTGACCGGTCCGCGCCACAACGAGATCCCGGCGCCGAACCGCGCCGTCGACAACTCGACGCTGTGGCAGACCGACTACAACCGGGCGCACTACCAGGACATGTACTTCAACCGGATGGCGAAGTACTACGAGCGCCAGTCCTCCGGCCGCTACTCGGTCGAGGGCGACGTCACCGAATGGGTCAAGGTGCCCTTCAACGAGGCGCTCTACGGCCGCAACTACTGCGGCAGCATCGTCTGCAACACGTCGACCGCCCTCGTCCGTGACGCCCTCGCGGTCTGGGTCAAGAGCCAGCTCGACGCCGGCCAGACAATGGCCCAGGTCCAGACGTACCTCAAGACGTTTGACCAGCAGGACCGCTACGACATCGACGGCGACGGCAACTTCAACGAGCCCGACGGCGTCATCGACCACTTCCAGATCGTCCACGCAGGTGGCGACGAGGCCGCCGGCGACCCGAACCAGGGCACCGACGCCATCTGGAGCCACCGCTCCTTCGCGGCCGTCCAGGGCGGCGGGCCGCTCGGGGCCGGCGTCAACGTCGGCAGCAACGCGGGCCTCGTCTCGAGCTCCCTCGTGCCGAACAACCCGACGGGCGTCTGGGTCGGCGACTACACGATGCAGCCGGAGAACGGCGGCCTCGGCGTCTTCGCGCACGAGTTCGGTCACGACCTCGGCCTCCCGGACCTCTACGACACCTCCGGCAACACCGGCGGCGCCGAGAACAACACGGCCTTCTGGACTCTCATGAGCTCCGGCGCCAACATCGGCGACGGCGGCCCGGACGGGATCGGCGACGACCCGACCGACCTCGGCGCCTACGAGCTCTTCCAGCTCGGCTGGCTCCAGCCGCAGGGCAAGCAGGGGCCCTTCTACGACGTCGCGAACGCCGGCAAGCGCTCCTCGCACACCCTCGGTTCCAACGTGCCGGCGACGAAGCAGGCGCAGGCCCTCTTCACCGTGCTGCCGGACAAGATGGTGCCCCTCGAGCTCGGCGACCCCTACGAGGGCTCGAAGATGTACTACAGCGACGCGGCCGACGACCTCGACACGACGATGACGAGGTCCGTGACCCTGCCGGCCGGCACGGTCGGCCTCGCGGCCAAGGCCCGCTACAACATCGAGGAGGACTGGGACTACGCCTACCTGCGCGTCTCGGCCGACAACGGTGCCACGTGGACCCAGGTGCCGACGAACCTGTCACGCACCACCGACCCGAACGGCAACAACCTCGGACAGGGCATCACCGGCGTCAAGGCGTCGTGGACCGACCTCACGGCGAACCTCTCGCCGTGGGCCGGCAAGACCGTGCTCGTGCAGTTCCGCTACAAGGCCGACGGCGCTCAGGTCGGGCAGCCCGGGGTGGACACCCCGCCGCCGGGCCTGCAGCTCGACGCCATCGCGATCACGGGCCAGCCGCTCGACGGCGCCGAGACCGCGGCGGGCTGGACCTTCACGCCCGCGGACGGCAGCGGCTTCCGGGCCACCGCCGGATCGGTCCAGCGGGCCTTCTTCAACGCGTACATCGCCGAGAACCGCCAGTACGACGGCTACGACACGTCGCTGAGGACGGCCTACAACTTCGGGTTCCCGACGAAGCCGGACCTCGTCGAGAGCTACCCGTACCAGAACGGGCTGCTCATCAACTACTGGGACACCTCGCAGAACGACAACAACGTCGGTGACCACCCGGGGTCCGGGCTCGTCCTCCCGGTCGACGCCCACCCCGAGTTCACGCACTGGTCCAACGGCACGCTGATGCGCAACCGGATCCTCTCCTACGACTCGACCTTCGGGCTCGAGGCCACCGACGCGATCACGCTGCACAACCCGGCCGACGGCACCGCCGGCACCGTGGCCTCGAAGCCGGCCCAGTCGGTCTTCGACGACACGAGGACGTGGTGGTTCAGCAGTGACCAGCACGGAGCCACCGGCACCCACCCGGGCCGCTACCAGCCCGGCTGGTACAGCGTCGACGTGCCGAAGACGGGCACGACGATCCGGGTCGTCGGCACGTCGAAGCAGGGCAACTCGCTCAACGTCCTCGTCGCCCCGAAGTGAGGGGACGCCCCGACCGGGACGACCCGGCACCGCGGTCCGGAGCGATCCGGATCCGCAGCTGACAGGGAGGGCCCCGCCGACCAGTGGTCGGCGGGGCCCTTCGCTGCACCTAGGATTGGGTCACGACCGACGCAGAACTGGACCGAGCTCGACACACCCGACGACCGAGGGGCCGCCGTGGCGCAACTGTTGCTCCTGCACCTTCTCGCCGCCGCCCTCGCGCCGTGGCTCGCCACGGTCCTGCGCACGAAGGCCTTCCCCGTCCTCGCGCTCGCCCCTGCCGCCTCGTTCGTCTGGCTCGTCTCCGTCTCGAGTGATGTTCGCGCGGGCAACCTTCCGACACAACGGATCTCGTGGGTCCCTGGCCTCGGGATCGATCTCGACTTCCGTGTCACGACGCTCTCGTGGGTGCTCGGCCTCCTCGTCACCGGCGTCGGCGCCCTCGTCCTGCTCTACTGCACGTGGTACTTCACCGACCGCGACCCGACGCTGTGGCGCTTCACCTCGGTGTTCACGGCCTTCGCCGGCGCCATGCTCGGCCTCGTCCTCACCGACAACCTGCTCGTGCTCTACGTGTTCTGGGAGCTGACGACGGTCTTCTCCTACCTGCTCATCGGTCACAACCCGGCAAGCTCGACCAACCGCCGCGCGGCGATGCAGGCGCTCCTCGTCACGACGTTCGGCGGCCTCGCGATGCTCGTCGGCATCATCACCCTCGGGGTCCACCACACGTACTCGATCTCCGCGCTGATCGCCGACCCGCCGCCGCTCGACGCCCTGACCGTGACCGCCGTCGTGCTGCTGCTCGTCGGCGCCCTGTCGAAGTCGGCGCTCGTGCCGTTCCACTTCTGGCTCCCCGGCGCCATGGCCGCGCCGACGCCGGTCAGCGCCTACCTCCACGCAGCCGCGATGGTCAAGGCCGGCATCTATCTCGTCGCCCTGCTCGCCCCGGCCTTCGCGGGGGCCCCGGCCTGGCACGCCCTGACCGTGGGCCTCGGCCTCTTCACGATGCTCGTCGGCGGGTGGCGTGCCCTGCGACAGCACGACATCAAGCTGCTCCTCGCCTACGGCACCGTGAGCCAGCTCGGCTTCATCGTCGCGATCGCCGGACTCGGCACCAAGGCGTCCGCCCTCTCCGCGCTGGCCCTCGTCATCGCGCACGCCCTCTTCAAGTCGACGCTCTTCCTCACCGTCGGGGTCGTCGACAAGTGCACCGGCACCCGCGACCTGCGCGAGCTGTCCGGCGTCGGGCGTCGGCTGCTCCCGGTCGCCGTGCCCGCGACGCTCGCCGGCCTCTCGATGGCCGGCATCGTGCCGCTGGCGGGGTTCGTGTCCAAGGAGAGCGCGCTCGAGTCGCTGTGGGAGGACGTCCAGACCTCCACGCCGCTCCCGGCCCCGTGGAGCTGGCTGGCGATCCTCGGTGTCGTCGCCGGGTCGGCCCTGACCGTCGCCTACACGGCGCGCTTCCTCTGGGGCGCCTTCGCGACCAAGCCAGGCGTCGCCCCGACCCCGGTCAAGGCAGCGCACCCGGGCTTCGTCCTCGCACCGCTGCTGCTCGGCGTGGCGTGCCTGTTCGTCGGCCTCCTGTCGCCACTCGAGTCCCCGTGGCTGCTGCCGTATGCCGTGGGCTTCCCCGTCGGGGCCGAGCCGCAGTCGCTCGCCCTGTGGCACGGCGTCACCGTGCCGCTGATGCTCTCGCTCGTGTCGGTGGCCGTCGGGCTCGTCCTCTTCGCCCAGCGAGACCTCGTCGCCCGGGTGCAGTCCGGCGTCCCGCCGCTCGTCGACGGCGAGCGCGGCTTCGCCCGCACGCTGCGGTGGGTCGACCGCGGGGCCGTCGAGACGACCGCCGTGACCCAACGTGGCTCGCTCCCGATCTACCTGGCCGGCATCCTCATCGTCTTCGTCGCCCTGCCAGGTCTCGCGGCCGTGACCCGCGGCACGGTCCCGGACGTCCGGCTCTGGGACAACCCGGGGCAGGCCGTCGTCGGGGTCGTCGTCGTGACCGCCGCGGTGCTCGTGCTCGTGACCCGCCGCCGGCCCACGGCGGTCATGCTCGTCGGCGCGACGGGCTACGGCGTCTCGCTGCTCTTCATCCTCCACGGGGCTCCCGACCTCGCGATCACCCAGATGCTCGTCGAGACGGTGTCGCTCGTCGTCTTCGTCCTCGCGCTGCGCCGACTGCCGACGAAGTTCACCCGCCACCCCCACTCGCCGTCGCGCACGTGGCGCATCGCGCTCGGTGTGGCCGTCGGGGCGTCCGTCGGAGCCATCGCGCTCGTGGCCTCCGGGGGCCGCACCGCCGAGCCCGTGTCGGCCGGGTTCCCCACGGAGGCCTACGCCTTCGGCCACGGCAAGAACATCGTCAACGTCACGCTCGTCGACATCCGCGCCTGGGACACCCTCGGCGAGGTGTCGGTCCTCGTGGCCGCCGCGACCGGCATCGCCAGCCTCATCTTCGTCCGCACCCGCAACACCCGGATCTCTCGCGCGACGTCGAAGTCGCTGCCGTCGAGCAACGCCGGCCGTGGCACGTGGCTGCACGGGGGGCGGACGATGCGCAAGGAGAAGCGTTCGGTCATCTTCGAGGTCGTGACGCGGCTCGTCTTCCACATCATGCTCGCGGCCTCGCTCTTCCTTCTCTTCGCCGGCCACAACCAGCCCGGTGGCGGATTCGCCGGAGGTCTCGTCGCGGGACTCGCGCTCGTCGTGCGCTACCTCGCGGGCGGCCGCTACGAGCTCGACGAGGCCGCGCCGTTCGACGCCGGGCTCCTCGTCGGTCTCGGCCTGCTCGTCGCGGTCGGCTCCGCCCTCGCCCCGCTCGCGTTCGGCGGGACGATCCTCGAGACGACGGCCGTCGACTTCACCCTCCCGCCGTGGGGCGAGGTGCACCTCGTGACGTCGCTCGTCTTCGACGTCGGCGTCTACCTCATCGTCGTCGGCATGATGCTCGACATCGTCCGCAGCCTCGGCACCGGCATCGACCGGCAGATCGCCGAGGAGGAGGCCGCGGAGACCGACGAGACCGACGCCTCCTCGGGCGGCCGGGCAGAGGTGGCCCGCTCATGACGACGCTCGCCCCCGGACTCATCGAGTCGACGCTGCAGCCCAACATCACGCTCGTCCTCGTCACCGTCGGGCTCGTCGCCGCCGGCACGGCGCTCGCACTCGACCGCAGCCTCGTGCGCGTCCTGCTCGGCATGGTGCTCATCGGCAACGGCATCGCCGTGCTCTACCTCGTCATCAGCGGGCGCGCCGGGCGCGCACCGTTCGTCGGCGAGGACCCCGCCGCGATCAGCGACCCGCTGCCGCAGGCCATGGTGCTGACGGCGATCGTCATCTCGCTCGCGACCATCGGCTTCCTGCTCGCCCTCTCCTACCGCCTGTGGCAGATCTCCGGCACCGACGACGTGCCCGACGACGCCGAGGACGCCCGCATCCAGCGCCTCGCCCTCGAGGACCAGACGTCCTCGACCTACGACCCGTCCGAGGAGTCGACGACGACGTCGGACGAGCTCGCGGACGGCGACGGGAGCCCTCGACCATGAACGTCACCGCCGTGCCCAACCTCGTGCCGCTGCCGGTGCTGCTCCCGCTCCTCGGCGCCGCCCTGACCCTCGCCTTCCGGCGGTCCCCGCGCCTGCAGCGGGGCGTCAGCATCGCCGTGCTCGCCGCCGTCGTCGTCGTCGCCGGGGTCCTCCTGTGGCAGACCGACGTCAACGGCCCGCAGGTGCTGTGGCTCGGCGCGTGGCAGGAGCCGCTCGGCATCTCGCTCGTCGCCGACCGCCTCAGCGCCCTCATGCTCCTCGTGTCGGGCATCGTCACGCTGCTCGTGCTCGTCTTCGCCATCGGGCAGGGCCAGGCCGACAGCGACGACGAGAGCGAGAGCGAGACCCCGCTCACGATCTTCCACCCGACCTACCTCGTGCTCTCGGCCGGCGTCGCCAACGCGTTCCTCGCCGGTGACCTCTTCAACCTCTTCGTCGGCTTCGAGATCCTCCTCTTCAGCTCCTACGTCCTCATCACGCTCGGCGGCTCGGCCGCGCGCATCCACGCGGGCACGACGTACGTCGTCGTCAGCCTGCTCAGCTCCGCGCTCTTCCTCGTCGCCATCGCCGCGGCGTATGCCGCGACCGGCACGGTCAACCTCGCCCAGCTGGCGATCCGCATCGGTGACCTCGCCCCCGGTGTCGCGCTCGTGCTCCAGCTCTCGCTACTGACGGCGTTCGCCATCAAGGCCGCCGTCTTCCCGATGTCGGCGTGGCTTCCCGACAGCTACCCGACCGCGCCGGCACCGGTCACGGCCGTCTTCGCCGGCCTGCTGACGAAGGTCGGCGTCTACGCGATCATCCGCACCCAGACGCTGCTCTTCCCCGACTCGCCGCTGCAGGGGCTGCTCATGTGGGCCGCGCTGCTCACCATGGTCATCGGCATCCTCGGCGCCGTGTCCCAGTCGGGCCTCAAGAGGATCCTGTCGTTCACGCTCGTCAGCCACATCGGCTACATGATCTTCGGCATCGCGCTGGCGACGCCCGAAGGCACCGCCGGTGCGATCTTCTACGTCGCGCACCACATCACGATCCAGACGGCGCTCTTCCTCATCACCGGCCTCGTCGAGCGCCTCGCCGGCACGACGTCCCTCGACCGCCTCGGCGGCCTCGCCGTAGCCTCCCCCGTGCTCGCGACGCTCTTCTTCGTCTCGGCGATGAACCTCTCGGGCATCCCGCCGCTCTCGGGCTTCCTCGCCAAGGTCGGGCTGCTCCACGCCGGGATCGAGCTCGGCACGCCGCTCGCCTGGGTGCTCGTCGTCGGCGGCATCGTCACGAGCCTGCTGACCCTCTACGCCCTGACCAAGGTCTGGAGCCAGGCGTTCTGGCGCACCCTCGCCGACGCCCCGCGCTCGACCGAGACGGCAGCGGCCATCGAGGCGGGCACCCTCGACGTCGAGCCGAGCGCCGACCCCGCCGGCACCGTCCTCGTCGAGACCGTCCGCGTCGACACCGGCCCCCGAGCGCTGCCCCGCACCATGCTCGGCGCCACCGCCGCCATGACGGTCGTCGGGCTGCTCATCACCGTCGTCGCCGGACCGCTCTTCGCCTACACGCAGCGCGCGGCCACCGACCTCATGAGCCGCGAGCCCTACATCACGAGCGTCCTTCCCGTGGAGGTCCGCCGATGACCGACGTCCGGATGGCCACGGCCGCGCACGAGCCCGAGTCGCCGCGCCGTCGGCGGCGGGTCCTGCAGCCGCGTGCCGTCGCGACGATCGCCCTCGCGTGGGTCCTGCTCTGGGACCGCGTCACGTGGGGCAACGTCGTCAACGGCGTCCTCGTCGGCCTGCTCGTGACGTACGCGTTCCCGCTCCCCTCGATCGAGTTCCAGGGGCGGCTTCGACCGCACCGCGTGCTCCTGCTCATCGCGCACTTCCTCGTCGACCTCGTCGGCGCCTCGTGGCAGGTCATCCGGCTCGCCTTCGGCCGCCGGAGCCCGCGCAACGCCGTGATCGAGGTGCAGCTGCGCTCGCGGTCCGACTTCTACCTCACCCTGACCGCCGAGCTCGTGGCCCTCGTGCCCGGCTCGGTCGTCATCGACGCCCGGCGCTCGACCTCAGTGCTCTACCTGCACCTGCTCGACGTCGAGCGGGAGGGCGCCATCGAGGCCCAGCGCGCCCACGTCCTCGCGGTCGAGCGGCGCGTCGTCCGGGCCCTCGGGTCCCGCGAGGAGATCGCCGCGCTCGAGACCGGCCGTCCGGGGGCAGCCGCACCGGACCCGGCGAGCGCCCCTCGTGATGCAGGCGACCACCCCGACCGCGCCGAGGCGCCGGGCCTCGACGACACCGTCGAGGCGCCGGGCGTCGACGACACCATCGACCGCGACGGGGAGGAGCGCCCGTGACCATCGTCCTCGGCATCTCGCTCGCCATGCTCGGCGCCGCGGCGGCGCTCGTCCTCGTGCGCCTCTTCACGGGTCCGAGCAACCTCGACCGCATCGTCGCCGCCGAGATCCTCCTCGTCGTCGTCATCGCCGGGGTCGCGCTCGAGTCGGCCCGCCAGCGGACCACGACCTACCTGCCGCTGCTCATGATCCTCGGGCTCGTCGGCTTCGTCGGCGGCGTCGCCGTCACCCGCTTCCTGTCCCGTGACTCCGACGAGCCCGATGCGGTCGAGGCCGACCATCCGGAGCCGCGACAGCAGCCCGAGGGGTGGGAGCAGTCATGACGTGGTCGTCCGTCCTCGACGTCGCCGGGGCCGTGTGCCTCCTGCTCGGCTCGTTCCTCTGCCTGGCCGGGGCCGTCGGCCTGATCCGCTTCCCCGACACGCTCTCTCGCCTGCACGCGGCGACGAAGCCACAGACCCTCGGGCTCATCCTCATCCTCGCCGGGCTCGCCCTGACGCTGCGCACCTGGGCGGCGGTCACGACGCTCGTCCTGCTCGCCGCGACGCAGTTCTTCACCTCCCCGGTCTCCGCGCACCTCGTCGGGCGGGCGGCCTACCGCAACCGCTGCGTCGACCCGGACACCCTCGACGTCGACGAGCTCTCCGACGCTCTCGACCGCTCGGGCTGGGACCCCACGCGCTGACGCGAGGCGGCCACACGGCATACGCCATCAGCGGTTGACCTCAAGCCTGCTCGAGCTCCTACGGTCGGCCCGTGGCCCCCACGGAAAATGGCATGAGGCATACCCGCGCCGAACGTACGATGAACCAAGTGATCTCGCTGCCCCACGCCGACCCCGGCACTCCCGACCTGACCAGCCCGACGGCCTACCTCCGCTGGGTCGGCAAGGGCCAGTGGCGCACCCTCGTCGTCGCCATCGCCTTCGGCATCGTGTGGCTCGTCAGCCAGGCACTCTTCCCCGCGGCGATGGGCAAGGCCATCGACGAGGGCATCATCGGCGGCGACCCGGGCTCCCTCCTGCTGTGGTGCGGCATCCTCGTCGGTCTCGTGACCATCAGCGCCCTGTCCGGCGCGATGCGGCACAAGTACGCCGTCGCCAACTGGATGCAGGGCGCCTTCCGCTCGGCCCAGCTCATCGGTCACAAGGCGGCCGACACCGGTGAGGCCCTGTCGCGCTCGGTCCCGACCGGCGACGTCGTCGCGACGGTCAGCTCCGACGCGATGCGCATCGGTGGGCTCTACGACGTGTCGGCGCGGTTCGCCGGCGCCGTCGTGTCCTACGTCGTCGTCGCGCTCATCCTGCTCGGCGCCTCGGCGCCGCTCGGCCTCGTCGTCCTCATCGGCGTCCCCGTGCTCGTCGCCTGCCTCACCTTCATCGTCCGCCCGCTCCAGGCGCGCCAGCTCGCCCAGCGCGAGGAGGCCGGCAAGCTCATCGGGCTCGGCGCCGACACCGTCGCCGGGCTGCGTGTGCTGCGCGGCATCGGCGGCGAGCACACCTTCCTGAGCAGGTATGCCGTCCAGTCGCAGTCCGTGCGCCAGGTGGGCAACCGGGTTGCCGGCTACCAGGCGGCGCTCGACGCGGCGCAGGTGCTGCTGCCCGGGCTCTTCGTCCTCGTCGTCGTGTGGCTCGGGGCACGCTTCGCGATCGCGGGCGAGATCACGGCGGGGCAGCTCGTCGCGTTCTACGGCTACACGGCCTTCCTCGTCATCCCGCTCCGCACGGCGACCGAGATGGTCGACCGGGCGACCCGGGCCCACATCGGTGCCCGCAAGCTGACGAAGATCCTGCGCGTCCAGCCCGACCACGTCGAGACCGCGGACGCCCAGCCGCTGCCCACCGGGCCCGCTCGCCTCTACGACCCGCGCAGCGGCGTCACCATCGAGCCCGGCCGGTTCACCGTCGTCGTGTCGGCACGCCCGGAGGAGTCCGCGGCCCTCGCCGACCGGCTCGGTCGCTTCGGTGCCGGGGAGACGGACGTGCGGCTCGACGGCACGCGCCTGGCCGACGCCTCGCTGGCCGAGGTGCGCCGCCGCGTCGTCGTGTCCGAGACCGACCCACGCCTCTTCACCGGCACGCTGCGCGACGAGCTCGACCCGTGGGGTGACCACGACGACGCCTCCATCCTCGACGCCCTGTCGGTGGCAGGTGGCGACGACGTGCTCGAGGCGCTGCCCGGCGGTCTCGACAACGAGGTCGAGGAGCGCGGCCGCGCCTTCTCCGGCGGCCAGCGCCAGCGACTCGCCCTGACCCGCGCCCTCCTCACCCAGGCCGACACCCTCGTGCTCGTCGAGCCCACGAGCGCCGTCGACGCCCACACCGAGGCCCGCATCGCCGGGCGCCTGACCGCGGCCCGCGCCGGACGCACGACCGTCGTCATGTCGGCGAGCCCGCTCATCCTCGACCAGGCCGACCACGTCGTCTTCCTCCGCGGGGGCACGGTCGCTGCGACGGGCACCCACAGCCGGCTCATGGCCGACGTACCCGACTACCGACGCACCGTCGTCCGAGGAGAGGAGGACTGATGTCGCTGACACCAGCGCCGTCCACGCGCACGCTTCCCGTGGCCGACATGGACTCGGTCAAGGACCACACCCGCGGCCTGCTCCGCCGCCACCGCGGCAGCCTGCTCACCGTCATCGGCCTGCACGCCGTCGCCGCCTGCGCCGCGCTCGTCGCTCCCCGCGTCATCGGCCTGCTCGTCGACGAGATCAGCCACGGCCGGTCGCTCGAGGTCGTCAACCGGCTCGCGCTCTGGATCGCCGGCGCGGTCGTCGTCCAGACCGTCGTCACGTGGTTCGCCCGGCGCGCCTCCTTCGTCATGGGCGAGACGATCTTCGCCGAGCTGCGCGAGCAGTTCATGGGCCGCGTCGTCGAGCTGCCCCTGTCGACGGTCGAGCGGGCCGGCACGGGCGACCTCGTCTCGCGGACCACGAACGACGTCGAGGCCCTCTCGCACGTCATCCGGTTCGGCATCCCGTCGATCTTCGTCGGCGCCGTCACGACGGCGATCACCGTCGTCGCGGCCTTCCTCACGGGGTGGCAGGTCGCGCTCGCCGTCGTCGTCGGCGTCCCGATCCTCGTGATGTCGACGCGGCGCTACCTGAGATACGCGCCCGACGGCTACCTGCGCGAGCGCGCGACGTACGCCGTGCTCAACGGTGTCGTGACGGAGTCGGCCGACGGCGCCCGCACCGTCGACGCCCTCGGCCTGCGCAGCCGCCGCCGGCAGCGCATGGACGACGCGCTGCACGACTGCTACGACGCCGAGCTCTACACGCTGAAGCTGCGGATGCGGTGGTTCCCCTCCGTCGAGTTCGCCTTCTTCGCGCCCGTCGCCGTGACCCTCCTGTGGGGCGGCTGGCTCATCTCGCGCGACGTCGCGACGGCCGGCACCGTCACGGCGGTGGCCCTCTACGTCCAGCAGATGGCCGGGCCGCTCGACGAGCTCATCTCGTGGCTCGACGAGATCCAGGTCGGTGCGACCTCGCTCGCCCGGGTCATCGGTATCGCCGACGTCCCGGCCGACCGCTCCGCGACCGGTGAGGAGCCGGAGGACGACCACCTCGAGGTCGAGGACGTCCACTACTCCTACCGCGCCGGCCGCGACGTGCTGCGTGGCGTCTCCCTCGACCTGCAGCCGGGCGAACGCCTCGCCATCGTCGGTCCCTCCGGAGCGGGCAAGTCGACGCTGGGACGGCTCATGGCCGGCATCGACGGTCCGCGCCAGGGCCGGGTCGACGTCGGTGGCGTCCGCCTCGTCGACCTCGAGCTCGCGCAGCTGCGCGGCCAGGTCGCGCTCGTGACGCAGGAGCACCACGTCTTCGTCGGGTCGCTCGAGGACAACCTGCGTCTCGCCCGCCCCGAGGCCTCCCGCGAGCAGCTGCTCGAGGCCCTCGCCGCGGTCGACGCACGCGGCTGGGCGCTCGAGCTGCCCGACGGGCTCGACACCGTCGTCGGCTCCGGCGGTCACCGGCTCACCGAGCCGCAGGCCCAGCAGCTCGCCCTCGCACGGCTCGTCCTCGCCGACCCGCACACGCTCGTCCTCGACGAGGCGACCTCGCTCCTCGACCCGCGTGCGGCCCGCCACCTCGAACGATCGCTCGCCGCCGTCGTCGACGGCCGCACCGTGGTCGCCATCGCGCACCGGCTCATGACCGCGCACGACGCCGACCGCGTGTGCGTCGTCGAGGACGGACGCATCAGCGAGATCGGCTCGCACGAGGAGCTGCTCGAGGCCGACGGGGCGTATGCCGCCCTGTGGCGCTCGTGGCGCGACGAGCCGCAGCCCGCCCGCTGACGACCGGCCGGCAGCCTCCGGGACACCCGGGACGACGGGGCCACTCGACGATCACGTCGGGTGGCCCCGTCGTCCCACCGGACCTCGCAGCCAGCCGTCGAGTGGCCCCGTCGTCACACCGCGCAAGAAGAGTTCTGGCAACTTCGGCAAATAAATGGCAGATGCCGTAACCCCCCTCGGGCTGCGTCGTTGTCAGCGCGGTGCCGGGCTGTTTCTCGACCGGTTGCTAGCCCGCACCGCCGGGTGGGGCCGTCTCTGAGGGGTGACGGCCTCACCCTCCCTCATCTCGGGGTGGGTGCGGTGCGCAGACCCGCCGGTCAGGGGTACCACAGGCTCCCGGTGACGGCCGAGAAGAGCAGGAGCGGCACCCCCGCCGAGACGAGCAGGCTGCCCACCCATCTCGGGCAGTGCACGACGGCCGACACGAGCGCCGCAGCCACGAGCAGCGCCGCACGCACGACCCCGGGCAGCAGGAGCGCCGCGAGCACGAGTCCCGCCACGATCGCCTGCTGCTCCCGCGTCGCCGTCTGGTCGGCCGGCTGCGCCTCAGGCCCGCCCCCCGAGGTGTTGGCAGTGTTCGCAGTGTTCGAGCTGTCCGCCTCGATGTCCATCCGTGCCCTCCCCTGACGTCCGATGTCTCGTCCGGTCGTGGGCGCACCTGTGGGGGTCAGGGCACCGTCGACCGCACACGGCAGGGTAGCGGCCCGACAGCCCGGGACGCGCTCAGGCGTCGACGAGTCGGTAGGCCTCACCCTGGGCCGGGCGCTGGTCGGCCTCGCCGTGCACGGGCCACAGCGACACGGCCCGCTCGGCCTGCGCCGTGATGGTCAGGCTCGGGTTGACCCCGAGGTTGGCCGAGACCGCCGACCCGTCGAGCACGTGCAGGCCCGGGTAGCCCCACACCCGCTGGTAGGGATCGACCACCCCGTGCTCCGGCGAGTCGGAGATGACCGCTCCGCCGAGGAAGTGCGCCGTCATCGGGATGTCGAGGACCTCACCGACGGACGACCCGGGCCAGGCCCGCTCCCCCGTCGTCCGCTCGAGCCTCGACGCCATGGCGCGCACGGCCTCGTTGCCCTCGGGGATGTAGGTCGGGTTGGGTTCGCCGTGGCCCTGCGTCGACGTCAGGTGCCAGCCGAGGAGGCCACGCCGACGGCGCACGGTGATCGAGTTGTCGCTCGACTGCATGACGAGCGCGATGACGGTGCGCTCGCTCCAGCGCCGGCTCGACAGCGACCGCGCGAACACCCACGGGTGCCGCGCTGCCGTCCCGGCGAACCGCACCCATCGCGGGACGCGTCCGCCTCCGTCGACCTGCAAGACGGCGAGCGCCCCCATGAGGTTCGAGCCCTTGCCGTAGCGGACGTTCTCCACGTGCGTCGTCTCGGAGACGTGGAAGCTCGACGTGATCGCGACGCCCCGCGTCAGGTCCACGCCGTCGGGCACCCGAGCGGTCATCGCGCCGCCGAGCGCCTCGGAGTTCGTCCGGGTCAGCTTCCCGAGCGCGTCGGACAGTCGCGGCAGCCCTCGCTCCTCGGGCTCCGCCTTCATCGCCTGGAGCAGCTGGGCCGTGCCCCACGCCCCCGCCGCGACGACGACCTGACCGGCCGTGACGGTGCGCTCCCCCGCCCGACGCCGACCCCACGACCCGCTGCGGACCGTCGTGACGGCATACCCCTGCCCCGGCGCAGCCGGGTCGAGCGGTCGCACCCGGGTCACCGTGCGCAGCGGCTCGATGGTGACCCCGCGTCTCTCGGCGAGCGCGAGGTAGTTCTTGACGAGGGTGTTCTTGGCGCCGACGCGGCAGCCGACCATGCAGTTGCCGCACTCGGTGCACCCGGTGCGGGCCGGCCCCTCGCCGCCGAAGTAGGGGTCGGGGACGCGCTTGCCGGGCTCGCCGAAGAAGACGCCGACCGGCGTCTTGCGGAAGCTCTCACCGACGCCGAGGTCGGCCGCCGTGTCGCGCATCAGCTGCTCCACGGGGCCGTCGCACGGGTTGACGGTCACGCCGAGCATCCGCTGGGCCGTGGCGTAGTGCGGCGCGAGCTCGGCCTGCCAGTCGGTGATGTGCCCCCACTGGCGGTCGCGGAAGAACGGCGCCGGCGGCACGTAGAGGGTGTTGGCGTAGTTGAGCGACCCCCCACCGACGCCGGCGCCCGCGAGGACGAGACAGTCGGGCAGCCGGTGGATGCGCTGGACCCCGAAGAGGCCGAGGCGTGGCGCCCAGAGGTAGCGGCGCACGTCCCAGCTCGTCCGGGCGAAGTCGTCGTCCTCGAAGCGGCGGCCGGCCTCGTAGACGTGGACGCGATAGCCCTTCTCGGCGAGACGCAGCGCGGCCACGGACCCACCGAAGCCGGACCCGATGACGACGACGTCGTGGTCGAACTCCATGGCGTCAGCCTAGGGAGCCGGCCCCGCAAAGGCTACCGTCAGTAACCTTCGCCACAGGGCTCACGCCCCGGGTATGCCGTCGAGTGCCTTGCGCAGGGCTCTCGAGACCTCGGGGTAGAGGGTCAGCGAGAACGACTTCGTCATGTGGCCGTGGTCGAAGTAGGTGATGAGGCCCCCGAGCACCGCGGGGCAGGAGCCGTCCCGGCAGAGCAGGTCGGTGACCTCGAGGCGGGTCACGTCGCGACCGGTCCTCCCGGCAGCCGCGTCGGCCAGCGGGTCGGGCTCGAGACCCGAGGTGCCGGCGAACTTCACGTTCGTCGCGCAGCGGCTCACGTCGTCGAGGTACCGCGCCACGCAGTCGGGGACGCTCTCGGCCGAGCCCGGGGTGTCGCGGATGACGAGGACCCGGGAACCGGCCGTGGTGAAGGTGTCGAGGACGCGGTTGTACGCAGCCTTGGCGACGGTCGTCTTCTGGGCGGCGGGCACCCCCGCGAGCGGCTGGAGGGTGCGGTCGGACATGACGACGAGGTCGTAGCCGCCCTTGGTGATCCGGTCGCGGGCCCAGGCGTTGAAGGCGACGCAGTTGTCCTCGAGCGTCTTCGTGCCGAAGGACACCGGGATGTCGACGGAGTAGCACTCGGACGCGATGTAGGTGTCGACGCGCCACCCCCGGGCCTTCGCCGTCTGGAGGATCGGCGGGGACCACTGGCCGGCGTGCGAGTTGCCGTAGATCGCGACCTTGACCGGCGCGTTCCTCGGACCGTAGCTGCACACCTTGCGACGGGTGAACGGGCGGTTGTTCCAGCAGTCGTCGGCGTAGACCTGAGGCTTGTCCTTGGCTGCCTGGATCGGGTTGCTCAGCATCGCCATCTCGCGCCCGGAGCACGAGGCGGTGCGGAGGTAGTCCGCCCCGACGCACGGGGCGGTGGAGTCGATGACGACCGACTCGGCCGCGTCGGTGGCCCGCTGGGCCTGCCAGAGCGCGAGCCCCGCGACGGTCAGCGAGATGCCGAGGCAGGCCGCGAGCAGGAGGAAGGAGCGTCTCGTGCTGCGGGCGATCCGCGGCGTGAAGCGCATGAGGTCCTCGATCCAGCGCTTCGAGGCCGCCGAGAGACCGAGGACGACGACGATGATGACGAGCTTCTGCCACCAGTTGACGTTGTCGACGTCGAGGACGAACGGCGCGATGACGATCGCCGGCCAGTGCCAGAGGTAGACCGAGTAGGACACGTCGCCGAGCCACTGGACGGGACGACCGGACCAGAGGCGGTGCGGACCGACCCTGAGGTCGTCGGAGCCGGCCGCGATGACGGCCGCGGCGCCGAGCGTCGGCAGCAGTGCTGCGACCCCGGGGAACGGCGTGGCTCCGGTGAACGTGAGCGAGGCCCACAGGATGGCGGCGAGACCGCCCCAGACGAGCGCGGCGCGCACGACCGTGGCACGGAAGCGCAGCCCGGCGTGCACCGCCGCTGCCAGCGCCGCCCCGACGCCGAGCTCCCAGATGCGCGTCGTCGAGACGAAGTAGGCCTGGGCCGCGTCCTCGCCGGTGAACCAGGCCGAGAAGCCGAGCGACGCGAGGCTGACGACGCCGATGACGACGAGCGGCGGGAAGCGGAACGACCGGCCGAGCCGACGGCACACGAGGAAGGCGAGGCCGATGAGCACCGGCCAGAGGATGTAGAACTGCTCCTCGACCGACAGCGACCAGTAGTGCTGGGTGGGTGAGTGCAGCTGGTCGGTGGCGAGGTAGTCCGTGGACGTCAGCGCGAGCAGCCAGTTCTCGACGTAGAGCGCCGAGGCGATGACCTCCTGGGCCACGCGCGCGTGCACCGTCTGCGGCAGCCACACGAGGCTGGCCGCGAGCGTCGCGACGAGCACGACGGTGGCGGCGGGGATGAGCCGCCGGACGCGCCGTGCCCAGAACGAGAAGAGGTCCTTGACGCTGCGGATCGGCCGCTGGAGCAGGTGCAGGGTGATGAGGAAGCCGGAGATGACGAAGAAGACGTCGACGCCGACGTAGCCGCCCGTGAGACGGGCCGGCCAGAAGTGGTAGAGCACGACCAGCGTGACCGCGATGGCACGGAGCGCCTGGATGTCCTTGCGCGGTCCCGCCTTGGCGGGTCGAGCGGTGGTCTCCTGGGGGCGGTCCGCCACGTCCGTGGGGTCGCCGACGACCACTGCACTCGTTCCGTCGGGTGGTGCCAAGGGATCTGCTCCGAACTACTGGTACATGCGCACGGCGCACCCGGGCGCCGCGAATCGACCCCGACAAACTAACGCACGAACCTGCTGGAGACCGATTCGCCGGGCCTGTGGGGCGCTCGTGAGCACAGGCTCCGCTCAGGCGCCGGCCCATAGGATGGGCCGACCCTCCTCGACCGGAAGAGAATCTGCGTGCCCTCCGCCGCTCCCCTGCTGACCGTCATCTGCAACGTCCACAACGACGCCGCACGGCTCCCGCGGGCCGTCGGGTCGGCGCTCGCCGCGTGCGAGGGACCCGACGTCGAGGTCCTCGTCGTCGACGACGGCTCGACCGACGACACCGGCGCCGTCGCCGACCGGCTGGCCGCCGAGGACGAGCGCGTACGCGTCGTGCACCGTGGCGTCAACGACGGCGCCCCGGGGGCGCCGCGCAACCTCGGACTCGACGAGGCCCGCGGGGACTGGGTGGCCTTCGTCGACAGCGACGACACGTACGTCTCCGGCTCGCTGCGCCGGCTGCTCGAGTCGGCGGTCGCCCAGGACGCCGACGTCGCGGCCGGCGCCGTGGCCCGCTACAACGAGCGGACCGACCGCGTCACGCCGCTTCCCGCGACCGGCTACACCGCGGGGGCGGTCGAGCCGCTCTCGCCCGGCTCACCCCTGTGGCAGGACACCATCGCCGTCGCGAAGGTCATGCGGCGGGCCCTGCTCGACGAGCACGCGATCCGGTTCCCGGAGGGGATCCTCTACGAGGACCAGCCCTTCACCGTGGCGCTCTGGTCGACGGCACGACGGATCGCGACCCTCGACGAGGTCGTCTACCACTGGTACGTCAACAACGTCGCGGGCGAGGAGTCGATCACCGCGCGCCGCCACGAGATCACCAACTTCCACGACCGCCTCGCCGCCAACCGGGCCATCGACGTCCAGCTGACCAGCCGCCCGGACCTCGCGCCGGCCAAGCTCGACAAGTTCGTCCGCCACGATCTCTCGCTCTACGGCAAGGACCTCGACGCCCGGGACGCGGGCTACCGGGCCGCCTTCCTCGCCGCGGTGCGGGACTACCTGACCGAGCTGCCCGCCGAGCTGCGCGAGGGTCTCGACCAGCCCTACCGCCTGGCGGTCCGCGAGCTCGTCGACGGGAGCTCCGAGAGCGCCGTGGCCGCCTGCCTCTTCGCCTACCGCCGCCTCCACGTCGACCGTCCGCTCGAGCAGCGCGATGAGCGGTGGTGGTGGCCGTACCGCCCCGCAGGCGAGGCGTCTGCCGACCACGACCTGACGACGGTCGTCGCGACGGAGCACGCCCGGCGACGGCGCATCTGGACGACGACCTGTCGGGCGGTGCGGGTCGAGGAGGACGCCCTGCACCTCACCGGCACGGTCGTCGACGGCGACCACGGCATCGGTGCGCGCGCGCGTCTCGCCGTCTCGCTCGTCGATCGTGACACCAGCGCACGCCTGTCCTCGGCCGTCGCACGGCTGCGCCCCGACGGGGCCTTCGACGCGGCCCTCGCGCTGCCGTCACGCGACTCGGCCGCGACACCGGCCACGGCGTGGGACGTCCGGGTCGACGTCGTGGGGGCGCTGCGCAGCCGGCTCCCGGTGCGGACCCGCAAGCCACACCCCGTCGAGCTGCCCACGACCGTCGCGCTCCCGTCGCTCGACGGCATCGAGGTCTACCGCACGCGCAACGGGAACCTGTCGATCCGGCCGTCCGGCGACCGTGCTCGCCACGACGCGGACGACGGATCCGGTGCCCGCGACGGAGCGGGCCCGGCCGGCGGCGCCGGCTGAGCCCGCCCCGACGTCAGCGGCTCACGGCCGCGGCCTGGTCCTTCTTCGAGCGCCCGGGCTCCCCCTGGCGGGTCCGGTCGAGCTCCTCGATGGCCGCCGTGACGCGGGCGCAGCACTGGCCGTCACGCATCGGGAACGTCGCGTCGATGCGGCTCTGGAAGTCCGGTCGGGCGGCATACCCGTTGTCGGCGATGTCGACGACGGCCGCGACAGCCGCGTCGACGTCCTCGACCACCGGCCCGAAACCGTCACGGGGGTACTGGAAGTAGCCGGCCCGCCCGACGTGCCCGCCGGCCATGACCCGCTGCGCGTCGAACTGGAAGTAGACGACGGGGCGGTCCATGTAGGCGGCGTTGAACGCCATCGACGAGTAGTCGGTGACGAGCACGGCGGAACGCGCGAAGTACTCCTGCACGTCGGCGCCGTCGAACGACAGGCGCAGCACCGAGTCGGGCAGGTCCATCTTGGCCAGGACCGGCTGGATGTTCGGGTGCGGCAGGAAGGCGACGGTGCGCCCGGTGCGGGCGGCGAGCTCGGTCAGCTCGGGGCTGCGCAGGAAGGCCGTCCACTGCTTGGCGTACTCGGTCTCGAAGAAGTGCGAGTCGATGACGCGGCGCTGGCTGCCCGGCTTGAGCGGCGGCACGAGCCAGTTGCGCCAGGTCGGGGCGACGAGGATGAGGTCGCACGCATCGCCCTGGATCCGCTGGGCCTTGGCGTGCAGCCGGTCGAAGCGCGGCAGCCCGGTGAGGGCCACCTCCTTGGCCGTGAAGACGTAGGGCGAGCCGTCACCCGCGATCGACTCGTACTCCCCCGGCGTCGACGTGACGAAGATGTCCATCTGCTTCGGGTTGAGCCAGCGCGACAGGTCGTCCTTGATGACGCCGTGCTGGAGGAAGGTGAACTTCCAGCGCGGGTCGATGTGCTTGAGGATGGCCGGTGGCTTCTGCACGGGCGCGTCGATGTGCGAGGAGATGAGGTGCCCGGCGTTGATCATGAGCAGCTTCCACCGCAGCGTGCCGTGGGCGACGAGCCGCGAGCCGTAGCCCTCGGCCTTGAGCCGCTTCCAGTCCGGGGTGTCCTTCTCGAGGACGAACCACGCATTGACGTCCTCGCGGTTGTCGCGCAGCCACCGGAAGAGGATCTCGCCCGAGTCGTTGGCGTCGTGGATGCGGTCCATGAGCACCCAGGCGCCCTCGAACTGCTTGCGCACCTGGGCCCGGGACGCGAGCACGCGCACCGGGTCGACCTTGAGCCGCTCCAGAGCCTCGCGGCGCCGCCGACTCGGACGACGGAACCGGTTGGCGATCGCGCGGGCCCCGAGGGCACGCGTGCGCACGCCCTTCCAGCCGGCGAGCAGCTCGACCCGCGAGCCGTCGAGACGCAGCTCGAGGGTGCCCCGGGCGTCGACCCACAGGACGCGCTCCCACATGAGCGTGTCGCCGAAGAACTCGATGGCGCGCGTCTTGGCGTAGCGCGGGGTCTTGAGCTCGCCGCGCGAGTAGACCGCCTCCTCGGGCGGTTCGCCGACGTAGCGGTAGAGGACGCGCACCATCCGCTTGGTGCGGTCGTAGTTGTCCGTCACGGCGTACGAGGTGTGCCAGTCCCGGCCGCGGAGGCCGTGCAGCAGGATGTCGCGCCAGTGCGGCTGGAACTTGCGGATCGTGAAGGAGTCGACGACGTCCGGGGCCAGCAGCTCGGCGATCTCGCCGAGGGTCTCGCGGAACGTCGCCGCGAGGTCACCGCTGATGGCGGACGCCGAGTTGGCCATCGCGTCCTCGGACGAGAAGTACCACGACAGCTCGTAGAGGATGACGTGCTGGACCCACATCGGGACGGCGCCGTGGCGACGACGCGCCTCGCGGAGCAGCTCGAGGTAGCCGTCGCGAGGAACGGTCGAGTAGCGGCCCGTCGCCGAGATGCCGGTCTGCAGCGTCGAGCTCTGGTCGGCACGCTTGCGGTAGTAGTAGCGCGCCGACCCGATGAAGCCGGTCTGACGGCTGGGCGCCGCGAGCAGGTAGCGCACGGCGAAGTCGCCGTCCTCGAAGTTCGGGCGCAGGCCGGCGTTGAAGCGCAGGTCGCCGATGACCTCGCGGCGCATCACCGAGGTGGTCGAGCTCCCCGGGATGTAGGAGGTCGCGACGTCGAGGTCGACGAGGCGGTCCTCGCCGTACATCTTCCAGCGCGGGTGCTTGCCGAGCTCGCCCGTGCCCTCGTTGCGCAGCACGACGTTGGCCGAGAGGAACTGGACCTCGGGGTTCGCGGCGGCGAAGGAGGCCATCGAGGCGAAGAACTTCGCGTTGACGGTGTCGTCGGGGTCGATGAAGGTGACCCACTCACCGGTGGCCCGCTCGAGGCCGGCGTTGCGGGCTGCGGCCTGCCCGGCATTCTCCTGGTGCAGCACGACGACCTCGCAGCGGGCGCGCGTGGCCCACTCCTCGAGGACGGCCCGCGAGTCGTCGGTCGAGCCGTCGTCGACGAGGACGACCTGGAGTCGCGCGAGGTCGAAGGTCTGCGCCTCGATCGAGGCGATGTACTCCTCGAGGTAGCGCGAGACGTTGTAGACGGCCGAGACCACCGAGAAGAGTGGCCTGCCCGGACTCGGCAGGGTCACGTGCTCGGGAGTCGCCTCGGTCATGTCTGGTGCCTTTCCCGCACGGGGCAGCGCGTGGCTCCCGTGCTCCGGTGGATCTGGTCTCGCGGCGGGCGTCCCCTGACGCCATCCCGGCCGCGCCACCCCGCTCGGGGCGATTGCCGCACAAATACTATCTGTCCCGAACGCGGGTCGTTCCGGACGCCGTGCCCGCCCCCGAGGACGGCAGGCAGCTCAGTTGCCGAGGTAGGGCGAGACCACGACCTCGACGCGCTGGAACTCCTTGACGTCGGAGTAGCCGGTCGTGGCCATCGCCCGCTTCAGGGCTCCGATGACGTTGGTGGCACCGTCGGCCTGTCGGCCCGGGCCGAAGAGGATCTCCTCGAGGGAGGCCTGGGTGCCGAGCGCGATGCGCTCGCCGCGCGGCAGCTGCTGGTGGTGGGCCTCGGGGCCCCAGTGGTAGCCGCCGCCGGGGGCGTCGGTGGCCCGGGCGAGGGCCGCCCCGAGCATGACCGCGTCGGCGCCGCACGCGACGGCCTTGACGATGTCGCCGGAGGTGCCGACGCCACCGTCGGCGATGACGTGGACGTAGCGGCCGCCGGACTCGTCGAGGTAGTCGCGGCGGGCGGCTGCGACGTCGGCGACCGCCGAGGCCATCGGGGCGTGGATGCCGAGGGCCGTGCGGGTCGTGTGCGCCGCACCACCGCCGAAGCCGACGAGGACACCGGCCGCGCCCGTGCGCATCAGGTGCAGGGCCGCGGTGTAGGACGCGGCGCCGCCGACGATGACCGGCACGTCGAGCTCGTAGATGAAGCGCTTGAGGTTGAGCGGCTCCGCGCGGCCCGAGACGTGCTCGGCCGACACCGTCGTGCCGCGGATGACGAAGAGGTCGACGCCGGCGTCGACGACGGTCTTCCAGTGCTGCTGCGTGCGCTGCGGGGACAGCGCGCCGGCGACCGTGACCCCGGCCTCGCGCAGCTGGCGCAGGCGCTCGGTGATGAGCTCGGGCTTGATCGGCTCGGCGTAGATCTGCTGCATGCGCGCGGTGGCGGCCTCCGGCTCGATCTCGGCGATCTCACGCAGCTGGGCGGTCGGGTCCTCGTAGCGGGTCCACAGGCCCTCGAGGTCGAGCACCGGCAGCGCGCCGAGCTTGCCGAGCACGGTCGCGCTCTCGGGCGACACGACGGAGTCCATCGGCGCCGCCATGACCGGGATGTCGAAGTGGTAGGCGTCGATCTGCCACGACACCGAGACCTCCTCGGGGTCGCGCGTGCGCCGGGAGGGCACGACGGCGATGTCGTCGAAGGAGTAGGCGCGCCGTCCGCGCTTGCCTCGGCCAATCTCGATCTCGGTCACCGGCCGATCCTACCGACCCGGCCACGAGCGGACGTATGCCGTCCCGCGGGCTCCGCGGGACGGCATACGTCATCGGGTGGTGCGCCGGGTGGTGTCAGCCGATCGAGTAGTTCGGCGCCTCGACGATGCCCTGGATGTCGTGCGGGTGGCTCTCCTTGAGCGAGGCCGACGTGATGCGCACGAACTGGCCCTTGTCCTGCAGCTCGGGGATCGTGCGCGCGCCGACGTAGAACATCGACTGGCGCAGGCCACCGAGCATCTGGTGGGCGACGGCCGCGAGCGGTCCACGGTAGGCCACGCGACCCTCGATGCCCTCGGGCACGATCTTGTCGTCGGAGTCGACCTCGGCCTGGAAGTAGCGGTCCTTGGAGTAGGACTTCTTGCCCCGGCTGCTCATCGCGCCGAGCGAGCCCATGCCCCGGTAGGCCTTGAACTGCTTGCCGTTGACGAAGATCAGCTCTCCCGGGCTCTCCTCGCAGCCGGCGAGGAGCGAGCCGACCATGACCGAGTCGGCCCCGGCGACGATGGCCTTGGCGATGTCGCCGGAGTACTGGAGTCCGCCGTCGGCGATGACCGGCACGCCGGCCGGCTTGCACGCCCGGGCGGCGGCGTGGACCGCAGTGACCTGCGGGGCGCCCACTCCGGTGACGATGCGCGTCGTGCAGATCGAGCCCGGACCCACGCCGACCTTCACGGCGTCGGCCCCGGCGTCGACGAACGCCTGGGCGCCCTCGCGGGTGGCGACGTTGCCGCCGATGACCTGGACGTGACGCGTGGCGGGGTCGCTCTTGAGGCGCGCGACCATCTCGATGAGCAGGCGCACGTGGCCGTGGGCGGTGTCGGCGACGAGCACGTCCACCCCGGCCTCGATGAGGGTGGTGGCGCGCTCCCACGCGTCGCCGAAGTAGCCGATGGCCGCACCGACCATGAGGCGGCCGTCGGCGTCGTTGCTCGCGTCGGGGAACTGCTCGCCCTTGACGAAGTCCTTGACCGTGATGAGCCCGGCGAGGTGGCCCTCGGAGTCGACGATCGGCAGGCGCTCGCGCTTGTGCTGGCGCAGCAGCGCCGTCGCCTCGTCGCGGCCGATGCCGACCGGGCCGGTGATGAGCGGCATCGGGGTCATGACGTCGCTCACGAGCGTCGTGGCCCACTCGGCGACCGGCGTGAAGCGCAGGTCGCGGTTGGTCACCATGCCGATGAGCTTCTTGTCGTCACCGATGACCGGCAGACCCGAGACGCGGTACTCGCCGCAGATCGTGTCGAGCTCCTCGAGGGTGCGGTCGGGGCCGATGGTGATCGGGTTGGAGATCATCCCGGTCTGGGTCCGCTTGACGAGGTCGACCTGGTAGGCCTGGTCCTGGATCGAGAGGTTGCGGTGCAGGACGCCGAGACCACCCTGGCGCGCCATCGCGATGGCCATCCTGGCCTCGGTGACGGTGTCCATCGCCGCCGAGATGAGCGGCGACCGGATCGACAGCTCGCGCGTCAGGCGCGTCGTCGTGTCGATGTCGTTGGGGGCGAGGTCGCTGTAGCCCGGCAGGAGCAGGACGTCGTCGTACGTCAGCCCCATCGAGGCGAAAGCAGCGGGCACGTCAGACGATCCGAGGCTCATTGCCCGATTCTACGGGCTGCCGGAGGTGCGGCCGAACGCGCCTCAGAGGGTGGGCACGACGGGCCCGGTGACGGCGCCGACGACACCCGCTGCCGTCGAGGCGGCGCCGTCGAGGCTGCCGGAGAGGGTGTCGGTGAGACCGCTGGTGCCGCTGGTGCCGTCCGTGCTGCTGGTGCCGCCGCTGGCCTCGCTCGGGCCCCCGGTGCCGTCGGTCGTGCCGCCGGAGGTGCCGGAGGTGCCGGACGACCCCGAGCCGGTCGAACCGCCGGCGCCCCCGGTCGGGCGCGGACGGACGGGGCCGGGGGTGCGCGTCCTGGATGCCGGGGCGGTGGGGGTGCTCGTGGCGAACGTGGCCGGCGGGACGACGACCTCCGACGTGCCCGTCGGGGTGGGTGTCGGGGTGGCCGTCGGCGTGACGGTGGACTTCTTCCCGCCCTTGGTGCCGGGCGCTGGCTTCTTGCCGTTGTTCGTCGCCTGCGGCGTGCCGGTCTGGCCCCCACCGGCCGCGGCGCCGCCCTGCGGGTTGCCGCCCTGACCGTTGCCGACCTGACCGTTGCCGACCTGACCGTTGCCCACCTGACCGTTGCCGGCCTGGCCGTTCTGGCCGCCGGTGAGACCGTTCGCGACCGGACGACCGCCCTCCGCTCCGGCGGCGGCGCCGGGCATGCCGTTGGCGCCGGCGGCTGCCGCGCGGCCCTGGGCGGCGACCACCGCGGCGGGCAGCAGCACGATCGTGCCGTCCTCGGCGCGCGCGAGGACGAGTCCCCTGGCCTCGGTGGTGCCCGACGTCTGCGGGAGGCCGAGGCGCGCGAGCAGCGCGCTGGGACTGCCGCTCCGGGCGCTCTCGTCCATCTTCTCGACGATGCGGGCGCGGTCGGCCTGGCTGGGGCCGTTGGCCGGGAGCGTGACGGCAGCCGCGACCCCGGCGCCGGACGCCGCGACCGCGAGGGCCGCGAAGGCGCCGAGATAGCGGTGCTTGTTGGCGATCCGTCGGCGCCCGGTGCGCGAGGGCAGCGGGGTGTCGGCGTGCGCCGAAAGGGCACCGAGCAACGCGGCGACCGGCTCGGACCCGGCGTCCAGGCGGCCGGCAAGGCGGTCGAGCAGCAGGTCGTCGGCGATGACGTCGCTCATGGGAGACAGGTCGTTCATGCGACGTCACCTGCCCCGGCCTCGGCGATCATCGCGCGAAGCCTCGTGAGAGCCCGGTGCTGCGCGACGCGGATGGCGCCGGCGGACATGCCGAGTGCGGCCGCGGTCTCGTCGGTGCTCATGCCGACGGCGACGCGCAGCGTGAGGATCTCGCGCTGCTGGCCGGGCAGCTGCTGCATGAGGGCCATCGCCGTGGCGGCGTCGTCGCGCATGACGGCGACGGACTCGGGCGACGGACCGTCGTCGGGTCCGTCGGGGACGTCGGCGACGGGTGAGGGTCCGCGCATCGCGGCACGCTGGGCGTCGGCGAGCTTGCGGGAGGTGATGGTGTAGACGAACGCCTCGAAGGGCAGCCCGCGCTCCTGGTAGGTGGGCAGGGCGGTCACGACGGCCATGCACACCTCCTGAGCGACGTCCTGGGCTGTGTCCTCGGCGCCGAAGCGGCCGAGGCGGACGCGGGAGTACCGCAGGGCCATGTCCCTGACGCGCGCCAGCAGCACGTCGCGCGCGTTGTCGTCACGCGCGGCGAGCGCCGCAAGCTCACGAAGCGATGGAGCGTCCATCCGCTCCATCGCACCAACGCCACCGGGTGTTACGCCGGTGTGCGTGGACCAACCAAGACCCATGTGAGTCCTCGTCCCCCCGAACTGTTGTCTGTGCAGGCGACGCCTTCGTCCGCGCCGCCGTCGGTGCTCGCTCGGAGCGGGGCCATGGTAGTGCGAACGGACCCCTCCGGACGACTACGGATGGTCGGATCCGCCTCCTTGGACGAGCATGCCATCCAGATGGCAATTCTTGAACAAGTCCTTAAGATTCCGCTCTTTATCCGTGATCGCGTGCCCGGTTAGCGTCGATTCCGCGGCCCCGCGACCCACCACACGCACCGAGCGGGCCGGTACGACACGGCGGGCACCCCCGCCCGACCGAGAGACGAGTTCATGGCCGAGATCACCCGCCTGCCCGGACCGGTAGCCGACCTCTGGGACTGGCAGCTGGACGGGGCCTGCCGAGGCGTCAGCCCCGAGGTCTTCTTCCACCCCGAGGGCGAGCGCGGCCCTCGCCGTCGCAACCGGGACGCCCAGGCCAAGGCCGTGTGCGCCGCCTGTCCCGTCGTGGCCCAGTGCCGCTCGCACGCCCTCGAGGTCCGCGAGCCCTACGGCGTCTGGGGCGGGCTGACCGAGGCCGAGCGCGAGGTCCTCTACGACGGCATCCAGGAGGCTTCCTGACCGTCTGACGGTCGCCGGCACACGCCGCCGACGACCGACGCAGCCGCTCGACCGGACCGCGCGAGACACGACGGGGTCGCGCAGGTCGAGACGCAGCGAGGGCCGCTCCCCGTCGGGGAGCGGCCCTCGCTGTCGTGCGGGGCTTCGGGCCGGGACCCCGTCAGGGACCCCGGCCGTATGCCGTGTCGCGCGGTCGGTCAGTGACCGTGGCCGTGGCCGTGGCCGCCGGCGGACGGCTCCTCGTCCTCGGGCTTGTCGACGACGAGCGTGTCGGTCGTGAGGATCATCGACGCGATGGACTCGGCGTTGCGCAGCGCGGAACGCGTGACCTTGACCGGGTCGATGACGCCGGCGGCGATGAGGTCGCCGTACTCGCCCGTGGCCGCGTTGAGGCCCTGCCCGATGGGCAGCTCGGCCACCTTGGAGGTGACGACGTAGCCCTGGAGGCCGGCGTTCTCGGCGATCCAGCGCAGCGGCTCGGCGACGGCCTTGCGCACGATGGACGCGCCCGTGGCCTCGTCACCGGTCAGCTCGAGGGCGTCGATCGCGGAGGCGGCGTGGATGAGGGCCGTGCCGCCACCGGCGACGATGCCCTCCTCGATGGCCGCGCGGGTCGCCGAGATGGCGTCCTCGATGCGGTGCTTCTTCTCCTTGAGCTCGACCTCGGTGTGGGCGCCGACCTTGATGACGCAGACGCCACCGGCGAGCTTGGCGAGGCGCTCCTGGAGCTTCTCGCGGTCCCAGTCGGAGTCGGTGCGCTCGATCTCGGCCTTGATCTGGTGGACGCGGCCGGAGACCTCGCCCTCCTCGCCGTTGCCGTCGATGATCGTCGTGTTGTCCTTGGTGAGGACGACGCGGCGGGCCTGGCCGAGGACGGTCAGGTCGGCCTGGTCGAGGCTGAGGCCGACCTCGGGCGCGATGACCTGGCCACCGGTGAGGATGGCGATGTCCTGGAGCATGGCCTTGCGACGGTCGCCGAAGCCGGGGGCCTTGACGGCCGCGACGTTGAACGTGCCGCGGATCTTGTTGACGACGAGCGTCGAGAGGGCCTCGCCGTCGACGTCCTCGGCGATGATGAGCAGCGGCTTGCCCGACTGCACGACCTTCTCGAGGACCGGGAGGATCTCGGCGACCGAGGAGATCTTGCCCTGGTTGATGAGGACGTAGGCGTCCTCGAGGACGGTCTCCATGCGCTCGGTGTCGGTGACGAAGTACGCCGAGAGGTAGCCCTTGTCGAACTGCATGCCCTCGGTGAACTCGAGCTCGGTAGCCGTCGTCGAGGACTCCTCGACGGTGATGACGCCGTCCTTGCCGACCTTGTCGAACGCCTCGCCGATGAGGCCACCGAGGGTGGCGTCCTGGGCGGAGAGCGTCGCGACGGAGGCGATCTCGTCCTTGCCGTCGACCTCGCGGGCGTTCTCGAGGAGGCGGTCGTTGACCGCGGTGACGGCCTTGTCCATGCCGCGCTTGAGCGCGGCCGGGGCGGCACCGGCGGCGACGTTGCGCAGGCCCTCCTTGACCATGGCCTGGGCGAGGACGGTCGCGGTCGTCGTGCCGTCACCGGCGACGTCGTTGGTCTTGGTCGCGACCTCCTTGGCGAGCTGGGCGCCGAGGTTCTCGTAGGGGTCCTCGAGCTCGATCTCGCGGGCGATGGTCACGCCGTCGTTCGTGATCGTGGGGGCGCCCCACTTCTTGTCGATGACGACGTTGCGGCCCTTCGGGCCGAGCGTCACCTTGACGGCGTTGGCGAGCGCGTCAACGCCGCGCTCGAGCGACTTGCGGGCGGAGTCGTCGAACTCCAGCTGCTTGGCCATGGTGTTCCTTTGGCTCGGGTTGCTTTGTGGTTCCTGGGAATGCGGGCATCTGCGAGCATGCCCGGTCAAACGAGACGCACCCCGGGGAGACCCCAGCGGGGCTCACCGGGGTGCGGTCACGGCATACGGCTGGGTCAGCCGACGATGGCGAGGACGTCGCGGGCCGAGAGGATCAGGAACTCCTCGCCGCCGTACTTGACCTCGGTGCCGCCGTACTTGCTGTAGATGACCTTGTCGCCGACCTTGACGTCGAGCGGGACGCGCTCGGTGCCGGTGTCGTTGAAGCGGCCGGGGCCGACGGCGAGGACCTCGCCCTCCTGGGGCTTCTCCTTGGCCGTGTCCGGGATGACGAGGCCGGACGCAGTGGTCTGCTCGGCCTCGAGGGACTTGACGACGATGCGGTCTTCGAGCGGCTTGATGGAAACCGACACGGTGGTGACCTTCCCTTCGGGACAGTCGGAAAACTGACAACGGACTGTGGGCTCTTCGAGGCTGGCCGCCGTCGCGGGGGTCGACCTCCCTCGATGAGGGTGCTGGCACTTTCAGGTCGAGAGTGCCAACAAGATGAAATCTAGGTTTGTCATTAGCACTCGGTCAAGTCGAGTGCCAGATT
Organism: Terracoccus sp. 273MFTsu3.1; assembly: GCF_000383675.1. Taxonomy (GTDB): domain Bacteria; phylum Actinomycetota; class Actinomycetes; order Actinomycetales; family Dermatophilaceae; genus Terrabacter. Next base: position 194,992 of record NZ_KB911825.1, read on the forward strand.
CGACGGCGCGCCGCGGTCGGACGGACGCACCCGCCGGCGCTGGCAGGATGAGGCCATGGACGCCGCCATGGTCGATCGCCTCTCCGCAGGTGAGGGCTGGGCCCTGCTCCAGTCGCTGCCTCCCTACGACGAGGAGGGCTCGCTGCACCTGCAGGGCCGACTGCGCGAGGCGGGCTTCGCGGCCGACCTCGTCGCGGCCGCCATGACCCAGTCGCGGCTGCGCTCGCGCGGCACCGACAAGTTCGGCGACTTCGCCGCCGGCATGCTCTTCACCCCCGACGGGCTCGAGCAGTCGACGCGCCTCGCCGTCGCCGCCCGCCACGCGCACCGGTATGCCGCCGCCGGGGTCCGCGACGTCTACGACCTCGGGTGCGGGCTGGGCGCCGACGCGATGGCGTTCGCCGGACTGGACCTGACGGTCCACGCCGTCGACGCCGACGACACGACGGCCCGCATCGCCGCGGTCAACCTGCGCCACTGGCCGTCAGCTCGGGTGACGCACGGGCTCGCCGAGGACGTGAGCCTGCCGCAGGGTGAGGGGCGGCGGCACCTCGGGCTGTGGCTCGACCCGGCCCGCCGTGTCACCGGGGTGGCCGACATCAGCGGGCGCACGAAGCGCGTCTTCTCGCTCGACGCGATCTCGCCGTCGTGGTCACAGGTGCTCGACTTCGCCGAGCAGGTGCCGGCGACGGGCGCCAAGCTCTCCCCCGCGTTCCCGCACGGCTCGGTCCCGTCAGGCGCGGAGGCGCAGTGGACGTCGTGGCACGGTGAGGTGCTCGAGTGCGCCGTGTGGTGGGGCCCGCTCGTCACGACTGCGGGGCGCACGGCCGCCGTGTGCACCGAGACCTCGACCTCCGTCGTCACGGAGCAGGACGCCCTCGACGGCGGGCAGCGGCCCGGCCTCGGGTCGGTCACCGACATCGGCGAGTGGCTCTACGAGCCCGACCGGGCCGTCATCCGGGCCGGGCTCACGGGGGCGCTCGTCGCGGCCGTCGACGGCGCCGAGCTCGCGACGGGCGTCGGCTACGTCTCGAGCGGCGGCGCGCGCGAGCTGCCCTGGGCGCGGCGCTTCCGGGTCGTCGAGGCGATGCCCCTGTCGACGAAGCGCCTCGCCCGCTGGCTGCGCGACCACGGCCACGACCGGGTCACGATCAAGAAGCGCGGCGTGACCCTCGACGCCGACCTGCTGCGCCGGCAGCTGAAGATGACCGGCCGGGGCAAGGGCGGCTCCGAGGCGACGCTCGTCCTGACGCGCGTCGGCGGCGGCCAGGTCGCCCTCGTCGTCACCCCCGCCTGATCGGCGGCCCCGGCTGACCGGCGCCCTCGACTGCCAAGGCGACCGCCACCGCTCGCGGCGTGGAGCGTCGGCGGGCGTCCGTCTCCGACGTGGCGTTCCAGCGTCAGCGGCCCGCCGCCGATGCCGCTCCCGGCAACGGACGCCTCCGCACTCCTGGACTGAGCGCGACGGCCGCCACCGGCCTCAGGCGGTGGCGGCGTAGAGCGCGTGCAGGGCGCTCCACGTGGCGTCCCAGTCCGGCATCGCAGCACCCGCGAGGTCCGACTCCAGGCGACGCACATAGGTGTCCCAGCCCGCGGCATACCCCGACGCCTGGGCGCCGGAGAGCCGCTCGTGCCGGAGGTGCAGGCGGGCGCCGTCCCCGTCGGCGACGACCTCGGCGGTGACGACCGACCGCACGTCGCCGAGCGGCCACTCCCAGACGAGCCGGCTCGGCACCTCGCACGCCACGACTCGGCACACCGGGGTGTCGGCGTCGTCGAAGTGGATCGTGAAGTCGCCACCGGGTCGCAGCTCCCCCTCGACGGGGGCGAACCAGCGGGCGAGGCGGTCAGGCTCGGTGCACGCTCGCCAGAGGTCGTCGGGCGACGTCGCGTAGTGCCGGTCGAACACGACCACCACCGCGTCGCCGTCGCGGTCGATCCGGCCCAGCACCTGCGTCAGCTCGCTCATCTCTGTCCCTGTCGTCGGGCCCGCGCGCCACGGGCGATCTCGGTGTCGAGGGCGTCGAGGCGCTGCCCCCAGAACGAGCGGACCTCACGGCACCACTGCTCGACCTCGTCGAGGGCGCCCGGCGCGAGCCGGTAGAGGCGCCGCTGCCCGACGGCCTCGGCCTCGACGACGCCGGCCTCCCGCAGCACCCGCAGGTGCCTCGAGATCCCGGGCCGCGCGGCGTCGAAGAGCGCCGCGACCTCGCCCGCCGTCAGCTCCTCACGGGCGAGGTGCTCGACGATGGTCCGCCGCGTCGGGTCGGTCAACGCGTCCCAGGTCCCACTCACGAGCAAAGAGTAACCCACGAGTTACGTAACTGACAAGGTACGCCCTCGTCCGCAACACACCGAGCAGGTCACAACCCACCGCGATCCGATCCGGGTGTGTTGTGACCTGCTCGGTGTGTTGCGAAGTGAGGTGGGTCAGAGGGCGGCGTCCGGCTGAGCCCCGACCCAACGCACGGCGGCCGCGCCGGCCGCGTTGGCCGCCTCGAGGGCGTCCTGACGGTCCGCTCCCCCGGCGAGCGCCGCTGCGAGCGCCCCGCAGAACGCGTCCCCGGCGCCGACCGTGTCACCGAAGTCACGCTTCGCCACGGGTATGCCGTCCACGCCGTCCATCCCCCAGCGCGCGCCCGCTGCCCCGAACGTCACGAGCAGCGACTGCGGCACGAGGTCGGAGTCGGCGAGGTCGCGCATCTCCGACTCGTTGACGACGACCGGGTCGGCGAGCGCGACGACGTCGGGGGGCAGTGCGGCATACGGCGCGAGGTTGAGGACGACCCGGGCCCCGGCGGCGTGGGCCGCGCGGGCGGCGTCGGCCACCGTGGTGAGGTCGACCTCGAGCGAGCAGAGCAGCACGTCGCCGGGCTCGAGCCCTCCGGCCCGCTCGACGAGCGCACGGTCTCGCTCACCGTTGGCGCCGGCCACGACGATGATCGAGTTCTCGCCCTGCTCGTCGACGGTGATGAAGGCCGTGCCGGTCGGGGCGCTGTCGCTCGTCGACACCGCCGCGGTGTCGATGCCGAGGCCGCTGAGGCGGTCGAGGTAGGCCCGGCCCGGTCCGTCGTCGCCGACCCGGGCGAGCATCGAGACGGCCGCCCCGGCCCGAGCGGCGGCCGCGGCCTGGTTGCCGCCCTTGCCACCGGCATAGGTGCCCTCGGCCTCACCGAGCAGGGTCTCCCCGGGCACCGGGTGCCGCTCGACGAGGGTGACGACGTCGACGTTGAGCGAGCCCAGGACCGCGACGCGGCCCATCAGCGCTCGCCCACCCGGCCGAGCAGGGTGTCGGCCCAGAGCCGTGCGTAGCGGGGACCGTCGACCTCGAGCGCCACGTCGACGCGCACGGGCGCCTCGCCGTGCGGGTCGTGGGCCATGTCGCCGCTCCAGTCGCGCCGGTCGACGATGGTGCGTCCCCGTGACCACGTGCCGGCGAGCTCGACGCGCAGCGGCAGCGGCTCGGTCCGGATCCCGGCGCGGTCGATGACGACGCAGACGGCGCCGGCGTCACCGATGGTCGACGCGGGCCGGTCGAAGCGGGCGTTCTGGAAGCGGATCAGGCTGCCTGCGAGCTCGGCGGGGCCCCGGCCACCGACGGCGACGAGCTCGTCGGCCAGCTCGGCCGACACGACAGGCTCGTAGAAGACGTCGAGGCCGTACATCGTCACGGGGATGCCGAGGTCGGCCGCGGCGTCGAGCGCGACCGCCGCCGCCTCGGGGTCGTGGAAGACGTTGAACTCGGCCGACGCCGTCGCGTTGCCGACGTTGGCGGCGCCGCCCATGAAGACGATCTCGGAGATGCCCGCCACGACGTCCGGATAGGTCCGGAGCAGCAGGGCGATGTTCGTCAGCGGGGCGAGGGGCACGAGCGTGACGGGGCGGTCCGCATCCGCGGCCTCCCGGCAGGCGTCCCGGAGCAGCTCGACGGCGTGGCGCCGGTCGGCCGTCGCGGACGGGGGTGGCCAGCCCAGCTCGCCCATGCCGTCGGCACCGTGCACGTGGCGGGCGTCGACGGGCGCCTCGAGCAGGGGCCGCTCGGCACCCCGGGCCACCGGGACGTCGGTGCGTCCCGCGGTCTCGAGGACGAGCAGCGTGTTGCGCACGACGTCGTCGACGGGGGCGTTGCCCCCGACGCACGACACGGCGCGCAGGTCGAGTGCCGGGTGCAGGGCGGCGAGGAGCAGGGCGCACGCGTCGTCGACGCCGGTGTCGACGTCGAGCACGATGGGGGTGGGTTCGGTCGTCACAGCGGCAACGTACCGGTCGGGTGGCCGCCGCAGCCCCGGTGGGGACCACCGGCGTCCGAGGATAGGCTCGAACGATGCGCCCGAGCCACAGCCGACGCCGCCCGTCCCCCGCCCGGTGGGCCGTCCTCGCGGCTGCCGTGACCGCGGTCGCGACCGCCTGCTCCTCAGCCCCGCCGGCAGCCGGGCCCCGCGCGACGGGCACGACGGGCACGACGACCTCGGCATCGAGCGCGCCCACGACGACCGCGCCGACGAGCGCCACCCCGTCCACGAGCCACACTCCCGCCCCGACGACCACCACGCCGTCGACGCCCTCCTCCTGCGCCCCGGCGATCGTCGCCGGCATGGACGACGACGAACGCGCGGGGCAGCTGCTCATGGTCGGCCTCGACAACGGGGCGAGCCGCACGAGTCTCGACGCGCTCGTGGCCCGGCGCCACCTCGGCGGCGTCATCCTGCTCGGGGGCTGGGACGGCGGCACCGAACGCGTCCGCGCCACGACCCGCCACCTCGCGGCGCTCGCCTCGAAGGAGGACACCGCCGGCCTCGGCCTGCTCCTCGCCGCCGACCAGGAGGGCGGCGCCGTGCAGCAGCTGCGTGGCGACGGCTTCAGCCGTATGCCGTCCGCCCGCGTCCAGGACCAGGGCTCGGCGAGCGCCCTCACCGCCGATGCGACGCGGTGGGCCGACCAGCTGCGCCGGGCCGGCATCAACGTCAACCTCGCGCCGGTCGCCGACACGGTCCCGACCTCGATCGGGCGCGCCAACGGGCCGATCGGCCAGTACGACCGTCAGTTCTCCAGCGACCCCGAGCGCAACGCACGCATGGTCGGTGCGTTCATCGCCGGCATGCGCGCGGGCGGCGTGGCCTCGACCGTCAAGCACTTCCCCGGCCTGGGCCGCATCACCGGCAACACCGACGTCACGGCACGCGGCATCACCGACCGCACGACGACCGTCGACGACCCCTACCTCGAGCCGTTCCGCACCGGCATCCAGGATGGCGTCGAGCTCGTCATGGTCGGCTCGGCCATCTACAGCCGCATCGATCCGGGCACCAACGCCGTCTTCTCACGGCCGATCGTCACCGACCTGCTCCGCGACCGGCTCTCCTACGACGGGGTCGTCATCACCGACGACGTCGGCGCCGCGAAGGCCGTCGCCGACGTGCCCGTCGGCGCGCGCGCCACGCGCTTCATCGAGGCCGGTGGTGACATCACGCTGACCGCCCGTCCGGCCACGGTGCCCACCATGCACGACGCCATCACGAAGAAGATGAACGCGAGCCCCGCCTTCGCCGAACAGGTCCGGGCCGCAGCCACGCGCGTCGTCGACCTCAAGCTGAGAATGGGCCTCGCTCGCTGCCCCTAGCCCCGCACCGCAACACCCCCAGTCGCAACGCCCCCGCACCGGCCCCGACATCGAGACCCGTCCCACCGAACCCCAAACTCCTCAGGCGCGAGCCGCCGACCGGGTGCGGGTGCGGACCCGCTGCAGCCCGGTCACACCCAGCCGGGACGAGATGGCGCCAGGCGAGCTGACAATGGGACGCTCGGTTGCGCGTGACCGGAGGTGGGCAGCCGTTCGTCCGCGCGGCATCGAAGGCGGCACGGTGACGCTGGAAGGCCACGTGACGGCATACGCCGCCTTCGCTCCACGCCGCGCGGGCGAACGGGTGCCCGCCGTTCGCACGGGCACGCCCGACGAGCGCCAGCCGAGCGGCCCGTGACGGGCCTACGCCTGGACGAGCGTGACCGGCATCGACGAGTCGGTTGGGAGGCCGAGGTCGCTGGGCAAGCGCCCCTTCGCCACCATCTGCGCCCCGAGCGCCGCGACCATCGCCCCGTTGTCGGTGCACAGTCCGGGGCGCGGTACGCGCAGGGTGACACCGGCCTTGGCGCACCGCTCCTCGGCGAGCGCGCGAAGGCGCGAGTTCGCCGCGACGCCGCCGCCGATGAGCAGGTGGTCGACGTCGTGCTCCTTGCAGGCGAGCAGGGCCTTGCGGGTGAGGACGTCGACGACCGCCTCCTGGAAGCTCGCGGCGACGTCGGCGACCGGTACGGCCTCGCCGGCACGCTGGCGCGTCTCGACCCACCGCGCGACGGCGGTCTTGAGGCCCGAGAAGGAGAAGTCGAAGCGGTGCCGCTCCATGTCGCGCCCGGTGGTGAGGCCGCGGGGGAAGTCGATGGCGATCCGGTTGCCTTCTCGCGCAGCGCGATCCACGTGCGGACCTCCCGGGAAGGGCAGCCCGAGCACCCGCGCGACCTTGTCGAAGGCCTCACCGGCGGCGTCGTCCATCGTCGAGCCGAGCGAGCGGACGTCGTTGGTGACGTCGGGCACGAGGAGCAGCGAGGAGTGCCCGCCGGAGACGAGCATCGCCATCGTCGGCTCGGGCAGCGGCCCGTGCTCGACGATGTCGACCGCGACGTGCGAGGCGAGGTGGTTGACGCCGTAGATCGGCTTGCCGAGGGCGAGCGCCAGGGCCTTGGCCGAGGCGACCCCGACGAGCAGCGCACCTGCGAGACCGGGACCCGAGGTCACCGAGATGGCGTCGAGGTCGCGCAGCCGGACGCCCGCCTCGCGGCACGCGCGCTCGATGGTCGGCACCATGGCCTCGAGGTGGGCGCGGCTCGCGACCTCTGGCACGACGCCACCGAAACGGGCGTGCTCCTCGACGCTGCTCGCGACCGTGTCCACGAGGAGCGTCTGGCCGCGCACGATGCCGACCCCGGTCTCGTCGCAGGACGTCTCGATGCCGAGGACGAGCGGCTCGTCGCTCATGCGTCTCCCTTCGTGACGAGGAGGCGCATGACGAGCGCGTCCCCGTTGCCTGGTTGGTAGTAGCGGCGGCGCACCGAGATGACCTCGAAGCCGGCCCGGTCGTAGAGGCGCCGCGCCGCGTCGTTGTCGGCGCGCACCTCGAGCAGCACCGCGTCGACGCCTCGCAGGGTCGCCCGACGGACGAGCTCGTCGAGCAGGACCCGCCCCGTGCCACGGCCCTGGTGACCGGGGCTGGTGGCGATGGTCATGACGTCGGCGACGTCTCCCGCGACGTCGAGGCCGGCATAGCCGGCGATCGTGCCGTCGAGCGTCGTGGCGACGACGTAGTCGCGACGCGGGCGGCCGGCGAGCTCGCTCCACCACGTGGCCTCGGACCACGCGTCGTCGGCGAAGAGCAGCTGCTCGAGCGTCGCGAGGTGGGCGAGGTCGGTCCACTCGAGGTCGCGCAGCACGACCTCCTCGCCGGGGTGCGTGCGCGGCTGGGTCACGGTCATCCGAGGGTGGACTTGGTCGATGGCGGAGCGGGCGCCGCGTCGGGCCGGCGCAGGTAGAGCGGCTCGAGCCCGTCGAAGCCGTGGCCGGGGTCGACCCACTGCAGCTCACCGGGGCCGGGTGCGCTCTCGCGGAGTCGGCGCACCGCGAGGTCGGCGAGCGCTCCCCCGCTGACGTCGAGCGGTGCCACGGCGTGCGGGAGCGCCTCGGCGTAGAGGATGGGACCACGACCCGCGGTCGGCAGGGCGCGGGTCTCGGCAGGCAGGTCGGCCGCGCGGGACACGGTGGGCTCGCTCACACGGTCGGCGCGCTCGTCCCCGAGGACGTACGCAGCGGCGTACACCTCCTTGCGACGGGCGTCGGTGGCGACGACGAGCTCGCCACGTCGGCCGTCGAGCCATGCCTCGTGCGCGATCGCGTCGAGACTCGTCAGCCCGCGCACGGGCAGGCCGAGCGCGAAGGCGAAGGTGCGTCCGGTGACGATCCCGACACGCAGGCCGGTGAACGGGCCCGGGCCGATGCCCACGACGACGTCGGTGACGTCGCCGGGCTCCGCCCCGGCGGTGGCCAGGACGTCGCGCATGTTGGGGGCGAGGTGCTCGGCGTGCGCCCGGGCGTCGAGCGTCGAGGCCTCCGCGACGACCGAGCTGCCGTCGTGCAGGCCGACGGTGATGGCGGTCGTGGAGGTGTCGATCGCGAGCAGGAGCACGTCGGTCAGGCTATCCGAGCACGCGCCGGGTCCCCGAACCCGCGCCGGCGTATGCCGTCCACCCGGCTCACGCGACCGCTTTCAGGTCGCGGGCGCCACGACCTCGAGGACCTCGTCCCACCGGTCGCCCACCCCGACCAACCGCGCCGTGCGCAGGTCGTCGCCGCTGATGGTCAGCTCGAGCCGGGTGTCGCTCAGCTGTTCGGCGAGACCCGCGCCCCACTCGACGACCGTGACGCTCGCGTCGAGGTCGGCGTCGAGGTCGAGGTCGTCGAGCTCGAGAGCGCTGCCGAGGCGGTAGGCGTCGACGTGGACGAGCAGCGGGCCGCCGACGAGCGACGGGTGCACGCGCGCGATGACGAAGGTCGGCGACGTGATGGGTCCGCGGACGCCCAGCCCCTCGGCGATGCCCTGGGTCAGCGTCGTCTTGCCGGCACCGAGGTCGCCGGTGAGGACGAGAACGTCGCCACCGCGCAGCAGGGCGCCGAGCCGGCGGCCGAAGTCCTGGGTGTCGTCGGTGGTGGCCCAGCGGACCTGGCGCTCCACGTGCTCACGCCCCCTTGGAGCGCGCCTGCTTGACGCGACCGGAGCGGACGAGCTCGGCGGCCTCCTTCTCGAGGCGGCGCTGGCGGCGGTTCTTGGCGACGTCGGTGACGATGCGCCGCACCCGCGGTTGCTGGGCGACCTCGATCTGCTCGGCACGCGCCCGCGCCGACTGGTCGACGAGCTGGACGAGGTGCGCGTTGAGCAGGTCGGGGTGCTCGAGCATGATGACGTGCCCGGCGTCGTTGACGACGATGTGCTCGGCGCCCGGGATGCCCTCGACGATGAGCTCGCTGTGCGACGGCGGCGTGAGGATGTCGTCGCGCCCGTTGAAGACGAGGACGACGGCGTGCCGGAACTCGAGCAGCGCGGGACGCTTGTCGAAGCCGTCGAACGTCTGGAGGTAGTCGTTGACGACGTCGAGAGGCGTGCCGAGGAGGATGTCGCTCGTGTAGCGCACGACCGAGCGCGGCACCGGCGAGGCGAACGAGTTCTGCTCGACCATGAAGTGCTCGATGTCTCGGCCGACGCGACGGATCCGGGTGAAGAGCTCGGGCCGGTGGCTCAGCGGGCCGAGCACCCCCGGTCCGAGGCGCTCGAGCATGAGGCGTCCGAGGGTCGCGGTACGTCCGCCGTTGGCGAGCATGATGCCCCCCGGGCTCGTCGCGACGAAGGCGGCGCCGACGACTCGGTCGAGGACCAGCCGCGGCTGGTGCTCGCCGAGCGCAAGCATCGTCATGCCACCCATCGAGTGGCCGACGAGGACGAGGTCGCCCTCGGGCACGAGCTCGGTGATGACGGTGTGGAGGTCCTGACCGAGCCGGTCGATCGTGTAGCTGTCCTTCTCGCCGCTCCCCGAGCGGCCGTGCCCGCGCTGGTCCCAGCTGACGACGCGGTAGCCGGCCTCCTTGAGGGCCCGGCGCTGGTAGACCCAGCAGCGCAGGCTGAGGCAGTAGCCGTGGGTCAGCACGACGGTGGGCAGCTCGTCGGGACGGCCGTGGCGGGTGGTGCCGTCGGCGGCCGTCTCGGCTGCGGCCGCAGCTGGGAGGTCGATCTCGACGTGGAGCGGCACACCGTCGTCGGTGAGCACGACGTGCTCCTCGTCGGGAGTGATCTCGAGCAGCTCGGGCGTCTCGAGTGCGGCCATCGCCGCACGGTGCTTGCCGGCACGGTCGGCGGCGATGCCGGCCGCCACACCCGCGGCGACACCGAGGGTCGCGGCGGCGATGCCGATGACGGGGTTGCGACGCGGGCTCATGCGCCGGCCTCCGAGCCGCCGACGTAGAGCCGCGGCACGCGGGCCCCGAGCCGCGTCACGATCTCGTAGCTGATCGTGTCGGTCGCGTCGGCCCACTCCTGGGCCGTCGGCTCGCCCGGCGCGCCACCGAAGAGCGTGACGACGTCACCGGCCTGCGCCGTGGACCCCGGTCCGAGGTCGACGACGAACTGGTCCATGCAGACGCGCCCGGCGATGGTGGTGCGCCGGCCGTCGACGAGCAGTGGTCCGACGTTCGTAGCGTTGCGGGGGACGCCGTCGGCGTAGCCGGCGGGCACGAGCCCGACGACCGTGTCGACGTCCGGGACGTACGCGTGTCCGTAGCTGATCCCCTGTCCGGCCGGGAGCGCCTTGACGAGGGCGAGGCGCGCGCGGAGGGTCATGACCGGACGCAGCCCGAAGTCGTCGTCGACCTGCGGCACCGGCGTCAGGCCGTACATCGCGATGCCGGGGCGCACGAGGTCGGCGTGCGCCGACGGGTGCACGAGGGTCGCGGCGGAGTTCGCGAGGTGGCGCAGCTCGGGCCGCAGACCGGCCCGCTCGGCCTCGGTGACGGCCTCGAAGAAGCGCTCCTGCTGCGCGAGCACCGTGGGGTGCTCGGGTGAGTCGGCGTGGGCGAAGTGGGTCCACACCCCGACGACCGAGAGTGCACCCTCCTCCTCGAGGTGACGAGCGTGCTGCACGAGCGTGGTCCAGTCAGGGCCGTAGGCTCCCCCGCGCCCGAGGCCGGTGTCGACCTTGAGGTGCACGCGGGCGGCGCGACCGAGCGCCGACGCGGCGGCCGCGATCTCGTCGAGGACCCACGGCGCCGAGGCCGAGAGGTCGATGTCGCGCCGGATGGCGCCGCCGACGTCCGATCCGGGCACCGTGAGCCACGTCAGCAGACGCGTCGTGAGGCCGGCGTCGCGCAACGCGAACGCCTCCGCGAGCTGGGCCGCGCCGAGCCAGGTGGCGCCACCGCGCACGGCTGCGCGCGCGACGGGCAGCAGGCCGTGCCCGTAGGCGTCCGCCTTGACGACGGCCATGAACTCGGCGCCGGGCGCAAGGGCGCGCAGCGTGCGCACGTTGGCCTCGAGCGCGTCGAGGTCGATCTCGGCCCAGACCGTCAGTCCGTGGGTCTCCGGCGCGGCGGGGCGCTCGCCCGCGGTGGGCGTCGCGGTCCGCTCGGCGTCGGAGGCGTCGATCTGGCTCATCGGTTCAGTCTCGCAGTTCGTGTGGGAGGTCCGGGTGCAGGGCCCCGCGCGCGGCGCGGGACGGGCTCAGCCGGGCGCGGACCGTCCCCGGGCCAGCAGGTCGCGCACCGTCGGTCGGATGCCGTGGGCCACCGCGAGCGCCCGCAGCGGGCCGCCGCCGGAGACCCGGTCGGCGGTGACGCCGTGGACGAGCGCGCCGAGCGAGGCCGCGTCGAGCGGGGAGAGCCCCGCAGCGAGCAGGGCGCCGATGACGCCGGAGAGCACGTCACCGGCTCCGGCCGTGGCCAGCCACGGCGGCGCATCGGCCTGGGAACGCACCGGCAGGTCGCCGTGGCTGACGACGAGCGTCGTGGCTCCCTTGAGCAGCACGGTGCCGCCGATGAGCCCGGCGAGGTCGCGGGCGGAGCGCAGCGGATCGGCCTTGACGTCGGCGGCGGTGATCTCGAGCTCGCCGGGGTCGGCGCCGGGCCGGACCATCCGTGCGAGCAGCCGGCCGAGCTCTCCCGCGTGCGGGGTGACCACGGTCGGCGCGTCGCGCCAGCCCTCGATGAGGTCGAGGCCGCCCGCGTCGACGACGACGGGCAGGTCGGAGGCGAGGGCGGCCCGGGCCACCGCGACCTGGGCCTGTGCCTCCGGGTCGGTGCTCTCGACGTCGAGGCCCGGGCCGATGACCCAGGCCTGGACCCGACCGTCGCCCATGACCGCCTCGGGCACAGCCTGGTGAACCAGACCCACCGGGGTCGGCGTTCCGACGTAGCGGAGCATCCCGACGCCGGCCTCGACGGCCGACGTCGTGCACAGCACGGCAGCGCCGGGGTAGGCCTCGCTGCCTGCCACGACGCCGAGGACGCCGCGGGAGTACTTGTCGTCACCCCGGCCGGGCACGGGCCACAGGCCGGCGACGTCGTCCCAGGTCAGGCGCTCGACGGCCGCTGGCACCTCGTCGACGTCGATCCCGATGTCGACGACCGTGAGCCGGCCGGTCGCGGCCTCTCCCGCCGGGAGCAGGTGCACGGGCTTCGGAGTGCCGAAGGTGACGGTCTCGTCGGCCCAGACGGCGTCGTCCTCGCCGGACTCACCGGCGGGGTCGAGCCCGCTGGCGAGGTCGACGGCGAGCACCCAGGCGTCGTCGTCCACCGCGTCGACGAGGTGCGCCGCCTCGGGACGCAGGCCGGGGCGACCACCGATGCCGACGATGCCGTCGAGCACGAGGTCGGCCTCGGCGACGACGGCAGCGGCGGCAGCCGGGTCGTCGCTCGCGGCGTGGACCATGACACCGGCTGCCTCGGCGGCCTCGAGGCCGGCCGCGTGGACCCCCGCACGGCCCGAGGCCGGCACGAGCACCACGGCGCAGGCGAAGCCCGACTCCGCGAGGTGGGCGACGGCATACAGCGTGTCGCCGCCGTTGTCGCCGACTCCGATCAGCCCGACGACGGTCGTGCCCTCGACGTCGGCGAGACGGGCCAGGGCCACCTCGGCGAGGCCCAGCGCGGCCCGGGACATGAGCTCCCCCTCGGGGAGCTGCGCCATGGCGGCGGCCTCGGCGGACCGGACCGCGTCGACGGAGTGCGCGCGGATCATCAGCCCTCCGCGATGACGACGGCCGACGCCACACCGGCGTCGTGCGACAGGGACACGTGGAAGGAGTCGACGCCGAGGTCGTTGGCCCGTGCGAGCACGGTGCCGCCGATCTCGAGCGTGGGACGTCCCTCGTCGTTCGTCACGACCCGGGCGTCGGTCCAGTGCAGCCCGACCGGGGCACCGAGCGACTTGGCGAGCGCCTCCTTCGCGGCGAAGCGCGCCGCGAGCGAGGCGATGCCGAGGTGGCGCTCCTCGATCGTGAAGAGCCGCTCGCGCAGCGCCGGGGTGCGCTCGAGGGTGGACTCGAAACGCGCGATGTCGACGACGTCGATCCCGACCCCGACGATCACGTCACTCGACCGTGACCGACTTGGCGAGGTTTCGCGGCTGGTCGACGTCGAGGCCCTTGGCCGTCGAGAGCCACAGCGCGAAGACCTGGAGCGGCACGACGGTGAGCAGCGGCGCGAGCAGCGACGACGTGGCGGGCACCCGGATGACCTCGTCGGCGAAGGGCTCGACCGAGTCGTCGCCCTCCTCGGCGATGACGAGGGTGCGGGCGCCACGGGCGCGGATCTCCTGGATGTTGCTGACGACCTTGCCGTGCAGGCCGTGCTCGCTCGTCGGCGACGGCACGACGACGAAGACCGGCTGTCCCGGCTCGATGAGCGCGATCGGGCCGTGCTTGAGCTCGCCGGCCGCGAAGCCCTCGGCGTGGATGTAGGCGAGCTCCTTGAGCTTGAGTGCGCCCTCCATGGCGATCGGGTAGCCGACGTGACGCCCGAGGAAGAGGACCGAGCGGGTGTCGGCCATGAACTTGGCGATCTCCCGGACGCGGCCCATCTGGCCGAGCAGCGTCTCGATCTTGGCGGGAACGCCGCTCAGCTCCTTCATGACCGACTGCGCGTCGTCGGCGAACGAGCCGCCACGCAGCTGCGCGAGGTAGAGGCCGAGGACGTAGCAGGCGGTGATCTGGGCGAGGAACGCCTTCGTCGAGGCCACGGCGATCTCGGGGCCGGCGTGCGTGTAGAGCACGGCGTCGGACTCTCGCGGGATCGTCGAGCCGTGCGTGTTGCACACGGAGACCGTGATGGCACCGAGCTCGCGGGCGTGCTTGACCGCCATGAGGGTGTCCATCGTCTCGCCGGACTGGCTGATCGAGACGACGAGGGTGCGCTCGTTGACGATGGGGTCGCAGTAGCGGAACTCGTGGGCGAGGGCGACCTCGACCGGGATCCGCGTCCAGTGCTCGATGGCGTACTTCGCGACCATGCCGGCGTACGCGGCGGTGCCGCACGCCACGATCGTGATGCGGTCCACCGAACGGAGCTGCTCCTCGGAGATGCTCATCTCGTCGAGGACGAGCCGGCCCTCGGCGTCGGTGCGCCCGAGGAGCGTGTCGGCTACGGCGTGCGGCTGGTCGTGGATCTCCTTCTCCATGAACGTCGCGTAGCCGCCCTTCTCGGCAGCCGCGGCGTCCCAGGTGACCTCGTACGCCTTGCCCTCGGCGGGCGTGCCGTCGAAGTTGATGACGCTGGCACCCTCGGGCGTGATCGTGACGATCTGGTCCTGGGCGAGCTCGAGCGCGTGGCGCGTGTGGCCGATGAAGGCCGCGACGTCGGAGCCGAGGTAGTTGGCGTCGTCGCCGAGGCCGACCACGAGCGGGCTGTTGCGGCGGGCACCGACGACGACGCCGGGCTGGTCGGCGTGGATCGCGAGGAGCGTGAACGCGCCCTCGAGCTCGGCGACGACGGCGCGCATGGCGTCGGTCAGGTCCTGATCGCGCTCGTAGGCGGCAGCGACGAGGTGGGCGACGACCTCCGTGTCGGTCTCGCTCGCGAACTCGACGCCGTCGGCCAGCAGGCCCTTCTTCAGGCTGTGGAAGTTCTCGATGATGCCGTTGTGGATGAGGGCGAGCTTGCCGTCCTTGCCACCGCGGTGCGGGTGGGCGTTCTGGTCGGTGGGGCCGCCGTGCGTGGCCCAGCGGGTGTGGCCGATGCCCGTCGTCGATGACGGCATCGGGTCGGCCTCGAGCTCGGCCGTGAGGTTGGCCAGCTTGCCCGACTTCTTGCGGGTCTCGACGTGGTCTCCGTCGATGAGCGCCACGCCGGCCGAGTCGTAGCCGCGGTACTCCAGGCGCGCCAGACCCTCCATGACGACGTCGAGCGCCGTCCCGTCGTCGGTCCGCCCGACGTATCCCACGATTCCGCACATGAGGTCCAGCCTAGGGGACCGTCCGGGGGCCCAACGCCACCCCCGCCCCTGACGTCCGCAAGAATGTCGCACGTGTCGGAGCCATCCAGCGGTACCGGCGGGAACGGCGGCGACGGCGCCAACGGGACCGCGATCCCGTCGCCGTACGTCGAGTTCGACCGGGCCGCGTGGTCCCGGTTGCGCGAGAACCACCCGCTCAACCTCGACGACGCCGACCTCGCGCGGCTGCGCGGCCTCGGTGACCGCGTCGACCTCAACGAGGTCGAGGAGGTCTACCTCCCGCTCTCGCGCCTGCTCAACTTCTACGTCGGCGCCACGCGCCAGCTGCACCAGGTGACGAGCGACTTCCTCGGCGAGCGTCCGGCCAAGACGCCCTTCGTCATCGGCGTCGCGGGCTCGGTGGCCGTCGGGAAGTCGACGACGGCCCGCATCCTGCGCGAGATGCTGGCCCGCTGGCCCGACACCCCGCGCGTCGCGCTCGTCACGACCGACGGCTTCCTCTTCCCCAACGCCGAGCTCGAGCGCCGGGGCATCCTGCAGCGCAAGGGCTTCCCCGAGTCCTACGACCGGCGCGCCCTGCTCCGCTTCGTCGCCGAGATCAAGTCCGGTCGGGCCGAGGTCACCGCCCCCGTCTACTCGCACCTGACCTACGACATCGTCCCCGGCGAGCGCATCGTCGTGCGCCAGCCCGACGTGCTCATCGTCGAGGGCCTCAACGTGCTCCAGGCACCGGAGGTGCACCCCGTGCGCGGGACCGGTCTCGCGGTCAGCGACTTCTTCGACTTCTCGGTCTACGTCGACGCGTGGGTCGACGACGTGCGCAAGTGGTACGTCGAGCGCTTCCTGCGCCTGCGCGAGACGGCGTTCTCGGACCCCGACTCGTACTTCCACCGGTATGCCGTGCTGTCCGACGACGAGGCCGTCGCGACCGCCAACCGGATCTGGCGCGAGATCAACGGCCCGAACCTCGTCGAGAACATCCTCCCGACGCGCTCACGGGCCAGCCTCGTGCTGTCCAAGGGCGACAACCACGAGGTCCGCCGGGTGCGCCTCCGCAAGATCTGACCGACCGGCTGCCGGATACCCGGCCGCTCCGCCCCCGACGCACGTATGCCGTGTGGCGGGCTCCGCTGGGAGCCGGCCACACGGCATACGGCTGGGTCAGGTCAGTACCAGTGCGGCGAGCGCGCCTGCCACGTGGACCAGGCGTTGCACGGGTTGCCGTAGGACATCTCGATGTACCAGAGACCCCACTTGATCTGGGTCAACGGGTTGGTGCGGTAGTCGGCACCGAACTGGGACATCTTGCGGGCGGGCAGGGACTGCGGGATGCCGTAGGCGCCCGAGCTGGGGTTCTCGGCGAACCAGCGCCAGTCGCTCTCGCCGGTCCAGAGGTTGACGAGGCAGTTGTACTGCGCGTCGCTCGTCCAGCCGTGGTCGGCCATGAGGACGCGGGCCGCGGCCTGCGGGTCGTCCTTGGCGTTGTCGATGGCGCGCTGGCGCTCCTTGGCACGCTCGGCCTTCGCCGCCTCCTCGCGGGCCAGCTCGGCCTGCTTGGCGGCTTCCTTCTTCTTCTTGGCCTCGAGCTCCTTGGCCGTGCGCAGGCCGGTGGCCGCGATGGCGGTGCGGCGCTCGTTGCGCGACACGGAGGCGGCGGCGCGGTAGGTCGTGTCGACCGTCGAGGCGCGGGCCAGCTCGTCGGTCTGGGCGACGACGCCGCTGCCGACGACGAAGGCGGCCGCGTCGGCGCCGATGAGGTTCGTGGCCTTGGCGTAGGCGAACCCGGAGGCGCCGAGGCCGACGGCGAGGGCGCCGGCGAGGATCGGTCGGCCGACGTGCCGCTTGCGCGCGGACGGCTTGTGGTGTCGGCTGCTGCGCGTCGCGTGCGCCTGGGCCGACGACGAGCGGCGGTCGTCGGGGCCGGCAGCACTCCTGGAGGAGGCGGCGCGGTCAGCGGCCGGGGTGACGGGGATGGCACGCGTCGGGTCGAAGGCCCGCCGGGCCCCCTGCGTCGCACCCTTCGCGCCCCGAGCGCCTGCCGCGACGGCTGCGCCGGTCGAGCCGTGGCTGACGGGGCGGGGGCTGCGGGGGACGGCCGGAGCCGTCTCGGGGTGGACGCGGCCGGACCGCGCCGAGGGTGTGGCGGGGTTCGGGCGCGGAGCGGTCGAGGGAGCCGGTGCGTTGCGGTGCCGGCCTTCATACCGTGCCATGAACAGACGTCACGCCTTCCTGTGTCGAGGGGGTGCCCGGCGCGTGCGTCTGCGGGCGCTGGCCCGTCGACGGCTGCGCCCGACGTGTGGAAACGACCCGGCCGATCGCGCTCACACCCCAAGGTGAGCGTTACCGTTCCGAGACGTGCAACCTCACACGGTGCCATTCGACCGCCCCGAGGGGCAAGTCGGCGTCCAGTGTCGAGGGGCGTTCCAGAGGCCAGAGCGAGTGGTCCAGCGCACAGCGTCCCCGAGCTACGTGCTCGGGGAACGCCGTGCGGCCTGTGACTCAGGTCACATCTCGAGACCTTCGAGCATGTCGGTGACGAGCGCCGCGATGGGGCTGCGCTCGCTTCGCGTCAGCGTGACGTGGGCGAAGAGCGGGTGTCCCTTGAGCTTCTCGATGACGGCGGCCACGCCGTCGTGCCGCCCGACGCGCAGGTTGTCCCGCTGGGCCACGTCGTGGGTGAGCACGACCTTGCTGTTCTGGCCGATGCGCGACAGGACGGTGAGGAGCACGTTGCGCTCGAGCGACTGGGCCTCGTCGACGATGACGAACGCGTCGTGGAGCGAGCGTCCGCGGATGTGCGTCAGTGGCAGGACCTCGAGCAGGCCACGGTCCATGATCTCCTCGACGACCTCCGTCGAGACGAGCGCCCCCAGGGTATCGAAGACCGCCTGGCCCCACGGGTTCATCTTCTCCTGCTCGGTGCCGGGCAGGTAGCCGAGCTCCTGGCCACCGACGGCGAAGAGCGGGCGGAAGACGAGGACCTTGCGCTGGGCTCGGCGCTCCATGACCGACTCGAGGCCCGCACAGAGCGCGAGCGCCGACTTGCCGGTGCCGGCCCGACCGCCGAGGCTGACGATGCCCACGTCGGGGTCGAGGAGCAGGTCGAGGGCGATCCGCTGCTCGGCGCTGCGGCCGTGCAGGCCGAACGCGTCCCGGTCACCGCGCACGAGCCGGATCTGCTTGTCGGCGCCGACCCGCCCCAGACCGCTTCCCCGCGGCGAGAGCAGGACGAGACCCGTGTGGCACGGCAGCTCGGCGGCGCCGGTGTGCTCGATGCGGCCACGGTCGTAGAGCTGGTCGAGCTCCTCGCTGCTGACCTCGAGCTCCTGCAGCCCGGTCCAGCCCGAGTCGACGCCCTGCTCGTGGCGGTACTCCTCCGCCTCGAGACCGCACGCCGAGGCCTTGACCCGCATCGGGAGGTCCTTGGACACGATGGTGACGTCGGCGCCCTCGTTGGCGAGGTTGCGGGCCACCGCGAGGATGCGGGTGTCGTTGTCGCCGAGGCGGAAGCCCGCCGGCAGCGACGACGGGTCGGTGTGGTTGAGCTCGACGCGCAGCGTGCCTCCGTCGGTCCCGACGGCGACCGGCTTGTCGAGCCGGCCCTCGCTGACGCGCAGGTCGTCGAGCAGGCGCAGGGCCTGGCGGGCGAAGTAGCCGAGCTCGGGGTGGTGCCGCTTGCCCTCGAGCTCGGTCACCACGACGACCGGCAGGACGACCTCGTGCTCGGCGAAGCGGAGCATGGCCCGGGGATCGGACAGGAGCACCGACGTGTCGAGGACGTACGTCTTGTGCTCGGGCTCGCGTTCGCGGGCCGTCGTGCGCGTGGAGGCGCGAGTCGTGGCGCGTGTGGAGGCCGCGGCCGGCTTGGTGTTCGTGCTGGCGGGGTCCGACGTGACCTGACGGGTCGTACGAGCCATGTGCCACTCCCTACGCGGCGCGCGTCGCGCGCCTAATCGCTCCCGAGATGCCGGGCGGTGACCACCAGAGGGTGGCGCACTGCCCGACCCTCCGTCCTGAGCGATCGCTCCATGGGTGGGCCTCCTGGCAACGCCCGACGGGTGTCGGCCGTTGGGACGACGGTACGACCCGGAGACGACGGCTTCGGGGATTGAGTGACGTCGTGTCGTCGTGTCGCCGGAGTGTTCACGTGGGCGTAACACGCCGGTCGCCGCCGGCACCGGTCGTGGACCGGCACCGACGGCGAGGCGGGCGCACTCGGGTGCTCGCGCCGTGGTCGGCGCGGCTGGGCGTCAGGCCCAGGGAGAGCGACCCATGACGCGGACGTACTCACGCTTCCAGCGCCAGCGCACGGCGGCGATGGCCATGCCGATGACGCCGAGGCCGCCGAAGATCGCGAGGATGAGGTAGGCGACGCCCATGGCGCCCTCGGCCCCCTGGTCGGCGCCCTTCTTGACCATGGAGAAGAAGATGACGCCGACGACCGTGAAGGCGAGGAAGAAGACGAACATCAGCGCGGGCTCACGGATCTTGAGCGTGAGCAGCCCGCGCTGCTGGCTGACGTAGGAGAACGGCTCCTTCGGCGGGGTGGCGCCGGTGGGATCGGTCTGGCGGGGCGTCGGGGCGCTCATGCGTCGACCTTCTCGTTGTAGAGGGCGGACACGGCATCCTGGAGGCCCTCGGCGTCGACGACCCCGCCCGTGCCGGTGCCCGGCCCGGCGACGTCGGTGAGCGCCTCGAAGTCGGTGCCGGAGCGGCGTATCGCGAGGTTGGTGCTGCCCTCGAGGGTCTGCACCTCGAGGAAGACGCCGGCCTCGGCGTTCGCGGCGAACCGCTCGCGCACGAGCCCGGTCACGAGGGCACCGGTGTTGCCGTCGCGCTCGCCGAGGCGGATGAACCACGACGCGAGCTGGCGCGGCTGCATGAGGGCGATGACGGTGTCGGACTCGACGAGGATCGCGAAGTCGGCCTGGCTGACGTTCTCACCCACGAGCCCGATGCGCGTCCACCGTGTGGCGGCCCCCACGGCGTACTCGACGAGCGCGGCGTTCGACCGCGACTGCGGCGTGCCGTCGTCGGCGACCGTGAGCCAGCCACGCGACGCGAGGCTCGAGGCGCCGGCGAGCAGGGCGGCGTCGTCGGCCGCACGGGGGTCGAGCATGAGCAGGCGGCGCGAGCGCTCCCCGGCCGGGGTCTCGTGACGGGCCATCAGGTAGGCGAGCTCGGCGGCTCCCAGCCCGAAGACGTCCTCGGGGAGCTCGAAGCCCTCGAGCGGGGTGCCCTTCATCGGGTCAGCCATGGTTCTCCTCGGTCGTGGTCTGTGTGTCGTTCGCGGGATGGTCGTGCGGCCGCCGTCGGGGCCCCGTCGTCACGTCAACGATGCCGGGTGCCCCGAGGTTTCGCCTCCCGGGGCCCTCGGGACCGGTCAGAACGGCCAGGCCTTGTCGGCGAGGTCACCGATCGCGTGGCCGGCGTCGGAGGCGAAGTCACCCACCGCGTCGACGGCGTCACCCGTGAAGTCGCCGACGGCGTCGACGGCGTCACCGGTGAAGTCGCTGATCGTGTCCCAGTTGTCGTAGACGAGCTGGCCGACGGCCATGCCACCGGCGGCGATGCCGCAGACGACGTCGACGGGAGGCGGCGTCATGAGCGCCGCCGCGCCGAGACCGGTCATGACGGAGTCGTAGCCGGCGCGGCCGTAGTTGCCCTCGGAGATGTCGTTGGCGACGGTGAAGCCACCGAAGGCCACACCGATCGGGCCCAGGGCCTTGCCGACGGTGCCGAGCGAGCGGGCGAGCGCGCCGCCCTCGGCGAGCGACGGCATGAAGCGCGAGAGGGAGCTCCAGTTCTTCGGGTTGAGCGCGTCGCCGAACTCGGCGAGCCGACCGGTGCTCCACGCGTTCTTGAGGTTGGCGAACAGGCCCGTCGCCCGGTCCCAGCTGCCGAGGTTGGAGAGGAAGTTCTTGATCTTCATGCCGGTGCCGAGCAGGCCGACGGCGGTGCCGAGGCCCTTGATCGGGGTCCAGAGCGACTTGAGCAGGTCGTAGCCCGGGATGCCGCCGTCGCCACCGCTGCCGCCGGACCCGCCGGGTCCGCCTCCCGACCCCGAGCCGCCCTGGCCGCTCGTGCTGTCCTGGGCGCCGGCGTTGCGACGCAGCGCCTCGGCCAGCTTGCCGAGGTCGGTGCCGAACTGGGTGAGCTGGGCCTCGACCGGCGGCCAGCGGTCCATGAGGTGGTCGAGGTCCGCGCCGCCCCACTGGCCCTTGAGGGCGTGGACCGCGCGGCTGGCCTCGCCCTTGAGGGTGTCGCACTCACGGGCGTGCCCGGAGATGCGCTCGGCCGACGCCCGCAGGGCCACCGGGTCGGCACCCTTCTTGTAGATCGCCATCTCTCGTACTCCCCTGACGTCGTCGCGGTGTTCGTCGTGCTCGTGCCGGCCGCCCCGGAGCCGCTGTACGTGCCCCCGGCGTCTCGGCCCACCCGCAACCTACGCAACCGGGCCAACCCGGACAATGGGGAGGACTCCCCACGGCTGCGGAGTGTCGCAGTCGGGACGGCCGGTGGTCGGTCGAGCGGTCGGTCGAGCGGCCGGTCAGCCGCCGAAGCGACGGTGCCGACCGGCATACGCCCGGAGTGCGCGGAGGAAGTCGACGTGACGGAAGTCGGGCCAGTAGGCCTCGCAGAAGTAGAACTCCGACGTCGCGCTCTGCCACAGCAGGAAGCCACCGAGCCGCTGCTCCCCCGACGTGCGGATGACGAGGTCGGGGTCCGGCTGACCCTTGGTGTAGAGGTGCTCGGCGATGTCCTCGACCGTGAGCTCGGCGGCGATCTGCTCGATGGTCTCGCCGTCGGCGGCCCGGGCGAGCAGCAGGTCGCGCACGGCGTCGGCGATCTCGCGGCGTCCGCCGTAGCCGACGGCGACGTTGACCGTCATCCCGTCGACGTCCTTGGTGCGCTCGGCCGACGCGCTGAGGCTCGCGGCGGTCTCGGGCGGCAGCAGGTCGAGGGCGCCGACGATCTTGAGCTGCCAGTGGCCCGACTCGGCGAGGTCGGCGACGGCCGTCTCGATGATCTTGAGGAGCGGTGCGAGCTCCTCCTCGGCGCGGCGCAGGTTGTCGGTCGAGAGCAGCCAGAGGGTGACGTACTCGACGCCGGCCTCGCGGCACCACTCGAGCAGCTCCTCGATCTTGTCGGCCCCTGCCTGGTGGCCGCTCGCCGTGCCGGCGCCGCGGGCCTTGGCCCACCGCCGGTTGCCGTCGAGCATGACGGCGACGTGCCGCGGGAGCGCCTCCTTGGGGAGATCCTTGAGGACTCGGCGTTCGTACGCGCCGTAGACCACATCGCGCCACCCCACGGGGCCTCCTCGTCGACTCGCTCGTGTCATCGCCGGTCACGGTCTGGGCAGCCCCGAGCGGGCCGCGGTCCCACCGTACCGCTCGCCCATCGGCGTGCCGAGGCGGTCGGGCGGGAGTCGTCGCGGGGGTTCGGTGACGACCTCGTGAGGGTCTCGTGAAGGTGGCCCGGGAGCCAGTGGCACTCAGGAGACGTTGAACCTACGTTGCCGTAACTTACGGTTGCGTAGGTTAGAGTGGGGCCATGAGCAGCACCCCCGAGCCCACCGCTGGCCACAGCCCTGACCCCAGCACCGAGGACGCGTCGGGCACCCCCGTCGCCGACCTCGTCGCGATCGTCAAGCCCCGCCTGCGCGGCTGGCTGCACCTCGGCATGTTCCCCGTCGCCCTCATCGGCGGCCTGGTCCTCGTGCTCCTCTCCGACCCCGGATCCGTGCGCACGGCCTCGATCGTCTTCACGATCAGCGCCGCCCTGCTCTTCGGCGTCTCGGCCGTCTACCACCGCGGCACCTGGGGCCCGAAGATGTCGGGCCTGCTCAAGCGGTTCGACCACTCGAACATCTACCTCATCATCGCCGGCACCTACACGCCGTTCGCCGTGACGCTCCTGCCGGCCGACCAGGCCCGGCTGCTCCTCCTCGTCATCTGGGGCGGCGCCATCGCCGGCGTCCTCTTCCGGGTCTTCTGGGTCGGCGCCCCGCGCTGGCTCTACACGGCGCTCTACCTCGCGCTCGGCTGGGCCGCCATCTTCTACGTCGTGCCGTTCTGGCGCGAGGGTGGCCCGCTCATCGGCTCGCTCATCGGCCTCGGCGGCCTCATGTACACCGCCGGCGGCATCGTCTACGGCACGAAGCGGCCCAACCCGTGGCCCCGGTGGTTCGGCTTCCACGAGGTCTTCCACGCCTTCACGCTCGGCGGCTTCCTCACGCACTTCGTGGCCGTGACGCTCGCCGTCATCGGTTACCAGGCAGCGACGTGACGCCGGCAGGCACCGTGCTCACCTGAGCCCAGAACGTCCGAACGCCCCGGCACCGTGCCGGGGCGTTCGTCGTGTCCGAGGGCGCACGCCGGTCGTGGCGTAGGCCGTCCGCGGCGTCTCAGGGGCGCGGCGCCTCACCGTTCGGGTGCGGGTCGTCATCGTGGTCGCGCATCGGGGCCTCGCCGGCCGCGTCGGTCTCGGGGGCGCCGTCCGTCGCCCGGCCGCCCGTGGTGCCGTCGGCGTCCGCGACGAACTGCTCGGCCCGGTCCCGGTCGCGGTAGGCCATCCGTCGCAGCCGGTTGTTCATGTTGCGCACGAGGAACCACAGGGCGACCGCGAGGACGAAGAACGCGATGAAGCCCCAGATGCCGGGACCGATCGGGAGGTTGCCGCCGCCGCTCATCGCGCGTCCGCCTTCTCGCTGTCGCTGTCGCTGTCGCTGTCCCGGTCGGCGTCATCCTCGTCGGTGTGCGTGTCGGAGCTGTCGCCGTGGGCGCGACCGGACTCCTGCTCGACCTCCTCGGGCTCGGGCTCGTCCGTGACGCGGCCGTCGTGGACGAGCTCGAGGTCGGTGCGGGTCGCGAGCGCGTCCGCCTCCGCAGGGGTCCCGAGCCCGGCGAAGAGGTCGTCCTCCCCGTCGGCGATCTCGACGTAGGACAGGGCGGCCTCGAACTCCTCGACGCCCCAGACGCGCTTCTGGATCTCGAGCGGCACCTGGAACCAGAAGCCGTCGGGGTCGACCTGCGTCGCGTGCGCCATGAGCGCACGGTCACGCGTCTCGAAGTACTCGCCGCACGCGATCGTCGTCGTGGGGCGTCCGGAACGCCGCGGCTTCCAGTTGGCCAGCCACTCGGCATACGGGCTCTCGAGCCCCTCGGCGAGCATCGCGTCGTGGATCGCCTCGAGGCGGTCCTTGGACCAGCCGCCGTTGTAGTAGATCTTGAGCGGCTGCCACGGCTCGCCGGCGTGCGGGTAGCGGGTCGGGTCGCCCGCCGCCTCGAAGGCCGCCATGGAGACCGTGTGGCACATGATGTGGTCGGGGTGGGGGTAGCCACCCTTCTCGTCGTAGGTCGTCATGACGTGCGGTCGCCACGCGCGGATGACGCGGACGAGCGCCTCGGTGGTCACGTCGATGTCCTCGAGGCCGAAGCAGCCGTCGGGCAGCGGCGGCAGCGGGTCGCCCTCCGGCAGACCGGAGTCGACGAAGCCGAGCCACGTGTGCTCGCAGCCGAGCACCTCCTGCGCGGCCTTCATCTCGTCGCGCCGCACCTGGGCGATGTCACGCAGGATGTGCGGGTCGTCCTTGAGCTTCTCGTTGAGGATGTCGCCGCGCTCACCCCCCGTGCACGACACGACCATGACGGAGGTGCCGGCGGCGACGTACCTGGCCGTCGTCGCGGCGCCCTTGCTCGACTCGTCGTCCGGGTGCGCGTGCACCGCCATCAAACGCATGCCCTGGGCCACGTGGCTCCCTGTTCGTCGTCAGTTCCTCGGTGGGACGCGGGCGGCTGGTGATCTCCGGTGCCCCTCGGCGTCCGGGTCCGTGCGGCTCTCGCCGGTGCCATGGGAGACACTGGACCCGTCCGCCATCCTCTCACTCCCCCGCACCTGACGATGCGGGGGCTCGAACCGCCAGGACTCCGTATGCCGTCCCGCACGACCCTGCCCCGCCCCGCCCCCGGCCAGCTGAAGTGGTGGGTCGTCGGCACGGTCGGCATCCTCGCCGGTGTCGGCCTCGCGATCTGGTTCGGCCTGTCGTCCACGCTGGGCCAGCCGTCGTGGCAGACCCTGGGCTACAAGGTGGTCAGCGACCAGCAGGTGCGCGTCGACTTCCAGGTCTACCGACCCGGCGGCACGGCCCTGACCTGCACGGTCGAGGCGCTGGCGCGCGACTTCGCACCGGTCGGGACGAGCACCGTGCAGGTGCCGGCGAGCGCCGACGAGACGACGGACGAGTCGGTGATGCTCCGCACGACGTCACGGGCCGTGACCGGGCAGGTCAAGACCTGCTCCTGAGCGGGCCGCGCCGCGGGGTCGCCGCCGCGGAAATGCCGCGTGAACTGCACGTTTGCCCGTCATTTTGTTATCCTTGTTCCTTCATCCAGGGTCCGGACCCGTCGCCGACCGGCATCACGAGTCGACGACACCACGGTTCGGGCCCATATTTTTGTGCAGGCGCCCACGCGAGCACCGCGTGGGCGCTGTTCATCCGAGGAGTGACACACCGTGACCGAGACTGCCGCTGGCTTCCTGACCCAGGAGGCCCATGACCGCCTCAAGGCGGAGCTCGACCAGCTGACGGGCGAAGGTCGCATCGAGATCGCGCACAAGATCGAGGAGGCCCGCGAGGAGGGCGACCTCAAGGAGAACGGCGGCTACCACGCCGCCCGCGAGGAGCAGGGCAAGATGGAGGCCCGCATCCGCCAGCTCACCGAGCTGCTCCAGAACGCGACGATCGGCGAGACGCCTCCCGACGACGGCATCGTCGAGCCGGGCATGCTCGTGACCGTCGAGATCTTCGGCGACGAGGAGACCTTCCTGCTCGGCAACCGCGAGATCGCCGACGGCTCCGACCTGCAGGTCTTCTCCGAGAAGTCCGCCATGGGCGCCGCCATCAACGGCAAGAGCGTCGGCGACAGCACGAGCTACGTCGCCCCCAACGGCAAGACCATCGGCGTCAAGATCATCGCCGCGAAGCCCTACACCGGCTGAGCACCCCAGACGCCTGACCAACGGGCCGGCCATCCCCTCGGGGGTGGCCGGCCCGTTCGGTTTGTCCGCCGTCGAATGCGCTCAGGGACGCCGAAGCGCTCCGGGTGCGCTGAGTCGGACCGGCGCGCACGAGCGGGACCGGCGTCAGTGCACGATCTGGGCGGCGACGGCCCGGGCGAGGTGCCCCTCGTCGGGGTCGTCGGCGAGCAGGCCGGCCGCGAAGAGGAGGTATGCCGTGTCGACCGTCGCGCGCGCGGCGCGCGGCACCTTCCAGCCTCCGGCGTGGTCGGCGAGGACCGCGCCGAGCACGTGGTCGCGCCCGGCGGCGTCGGTGTGGCGCAGCACTCCCCCGGACCCGACGAGCGCCGTGACGTTCGCGAGCGGTCGCGGCGACTCCGTCGGCTGGGCCGGGCGCGCGTGCCGGCGCACCGCGACGAGCGCCGCGAGCCGCGCGAGCTCGAGGTCGAGCCCACGCTCACGGTCGTCGACGGGGAGCGAGCCGGGGCGCTCGTGGACGCGGGCGGCATACGCGGTCAGGGCGTCGGGGTCTGCCACGGTGTCGAGCAGGTGCTCGGTCACGGCGGCCTCGACGACGTGCTCGGCGTTCCACCGCATGCCGAGGTCACCCTCGACGGTGCGGGCGTGCCACAGCGGGGCGACGACGTCCTTGCGCAGGCCGGCGTCCTCGCCCTCGGGGGTCAGGCAGGAGTAGACGTCGGTCGTCGCACCGCCGACGTCGACGACGAGGACGTCGCCGCCGTCGGTCACCGACGCCAGCACCTCGACACCGCGCAGGACGACGTCAGGGGTCGCGGCCCGGACCATCGCGGCGAAGGCCGGGTCGCGCGAGAGCCCCTTGCCACCGATGACGTGGCGCAGGAAGGCGTCGCGGATCGCGGCACGGGCCGACTCGGGCGCGATGACCCCGATCTGCGGGAGGACGTTCTCGGCGAGGACCGTCGGCCGGCCCGTCGTCGCGAGGACGGCCTCCGCCTCGTCGCGCGCGTCGACGTTGCCGGCGACGACGACCGGCACGGCGTGCGCCCCGTGACCGCCGATGGCGCCCTTGGCGAGCCGGACGGCGTTGTGCAGCAGGACGTTGCTGTTGCCGCCGTCCGTGCCACCGACGAGCAGGATCATGTCGGGCCGGGCCGCGCGGATGCCCGCGACGTCGGCGGTCGTCAGCTCCCCGGCGGCGACGTGGACGACCTTGGCCCCGGCCGACAGGCCGACCCGGTGCCCGGCCTGGGCGGTGACGGTGCGCTCGTAGCCGACCACGGCGAGCCGCAGCCCACCACCCGCGCTCGAGCAGGCACGCACCGTCGCGTCGTCGGGGACGTCCAGCTCGTCGCGCAACGTCCGGTAGCCGTCGAGGATGTCGCCCCGGCCGTCGGTGCCGGTCGTCGGGGTCGACGCCGTGCCGAGCACGGCGCCGTCGTCGGCGAGGAGGGCACCCTTGGTGAACGTCGACCCGAAGTCGACGGCGAGGATCGTCATGCGCGGTGGTCGCGGTCTCGTGGCGGAGCGTCAGCCGTGGATGTCGAGCGCCTCGCGCAGGTCGGCGATGAGGTCGTCGACGTCCTCGATGCCGACCGAGAGGCGGATGAGGTCGGCGGGCACCTCGAGCTCGGTGCCGGCGACGCTTGCGTGGGTCATCCGGCCCGGGTGCTCGATGAGCGACTCGACGCCGCCGAGCGACTCCCCCAGCGTCCAGAGGCTGACGGCGGCGCACGCCTTGACGGCGGCGTCCTCACCGCGGCGCATCCGGAAGCTGACCATGCCGCCGAAGCGCTTCATCTGGCGTGCGGCCACGTCGTGGTTGGCGTGGCCGGGCAGACCGGGGTAGAGCACCTGCGAGACGCCGTCGTGCCCCTCGAGGAACTCGACGACCTTCTCGGCGTTGTCGCAGTGGCGCTCCATGCGGATGGCGAGGGTCTTGAGCCCGCGCAGGGTCAGCCACGAGTCGAACGGGCCGGCGACACCGCCGATGCTGTTCTGGTGGAAGGCGATCCGCTCCTCGGCGTCCTCGTAGCCGGGCACCGTGATGCTCGTGGCCGTCACGACGGCCCCACCGACGACGTCGCTGTGCCCGCCGGAGTACTTCGTCGTCGAGTGCGTCACGACGTCGGCGCCGAGCGCCAGGGGGCTCTGGAGGTAGGCCGTCGCGAAGGTGTTGTCGACGACGAGCACGGCACCGGCCTCGTGGGCGATCGCGGCGATGGCCTCGATGTCGGCGATGCCGAGCAGCGGGTTGGTCGGGGTCTCGACCCAGACCATCCTCGTCTGCCCGGGGCGGATCGCGGCGCGGACCGCCTCGACGTCGCCCATGTTCGCGATGGAGTGCTCGACGCCCTGGGGCTTCGCGACCTTGTTGAAGTAGCGGTACGTGCCGCCGTAGGCGTCGTTCGGGACGACGACGTGGTCGCCGGGGACGAGCAGGGCGCGGGCCACGGTGTCCTGGCCGGCGAGGCCGGACGCGAAGGCGAAGCCGCGGCTGCCGCCCTCGAGCGCGGCGATGCACTCCTCGAGCGCGGTGCGCGTCGGGTTGGCCGACCGGCTGTACTCGTAGCCGCCACGGAAGCCACCGATGCCGTCCTGCTTGTAGGTCGAGACCTGGTAGATCGGGGGCACCACCGCTCCGGTGAGCTCGTCGGCCTCCTGGCCGGCGTGGATGGCGCGTGTGGAGAAGCCGTGCTCGTCAGACATGGGGACGAGCCTATGCCCTGAGCGCCACCTGCCGGACGGCCACCCGGGCGTCTGCGATGCTGCCGTGATGGCGCCCGAGTTCGACTACAGCAACCGCAGCGAGCGGCCGCGCGGTCCCGTGCTGTCGGCACTCTCGACGGCCTTCCCCGGCGTGCGCGCGGTCCAGGAGCAGGTGCTGCCGTATGCCGTGTGGTGGGAGTCCCACAACCGCGTGGCCGCCGGGGGCGACGGGCCATTGTGGGTCGCTCTGGGGGACTCCATGACGCAAGGGATCGGGGCGAGCGCCCCGGACCGTGGCTGGGTCGGCCAGCTGAGCGGGCGGCTCGCCGTGCGCGGGTGGGACCACCGCGTCGTCAACCTCGGGGTCAACGGCGCGCGGGTCGAGGACGTGCTCGACCGCCAGCTGCCGGCTCTCGAGACCCTCGCCACGGGCAGCCGGACGCCGGCCCTGGTCACGGTCGTCATCGGCTCGAACGACGTCGTCGTGCGTCGCCACCGTCGTGGCCTCGTCGAGCGCTTCGCGGCGATGCTCGACCGGCTGCCAGAGGGTGCGCTCGTCTCGAACCTGCCCAACCCGCACCGCGAGGCCCGCGCCGTCGACGCCATGCTGCGCGACCGCGCCGACGCCGGACGCCTCGTCCTCGTCGACATGCGCCGTGACGGGCCCCGGTCCTGGCGGGGCCGGCTGGCGTCCGACAAGTTCCATCCCAACGACCGCGGCTACGCCGAGATGGCCACCGTCGTGGAGCGCGCCGTCGACCGGGCGGGCCTCGTCGCCTGAGCCGGCCGGACGGCATACGCCCCCCGGGTCCGGTTGCGCAGCAGGACGGGTCAGTCGAGCGGGTCGAGGATCCGGTGGAGGAACTGGCGGGCGCGCTCGGTGCGCGGTCGGGTCAGCACCTCGTCCGGCGTGCCGCGTTCGACGATGACGCCACCATCCATGAAGAGCACCTGGTCTGCGACCTGCTGGGCGAAACGGATCTCGTGCGTGACCACGACCATCGTCCAGCCCTGTGCCGCAAGGTTCTTCATGACCACGAGCACCTCGCCGACGAGCTCGGGGTCGAGGGCCGACGTCGGCTCGTCGAAGAGCATCAGCTTGGGCCTGATCGCGAGCGCGCGGGCGATGCCGACGCGCTGCTGCTGCCCGCCGGAGAGCTGGTAGGGGTAGGCGTCGGCCTTCTCCTCGAGCCCGACGAGCCGCAGCAGCTCTCGCGCCTCCCCCGCCACCTCGGACCGGTCGCGACGCTGTGCGAGGACCGGTCCCGCCGTGACGTTCTCGAGAACCGTCAGGTGCGGGAAGAGATGGTGCGACTGGAAGACCATGCCGCTCTGGGCGCGGAGGGTCGCCACCTCCTGCTTGGTCACCGGACGCCGCGCGAAGTCGACCTCGACCTCACCGATGCGGACGACGCCCGCATCCGCCACGTCCAGCGCGTTGAGCGAGCGCAGCACCGTCGTCTTGCCCGAACCGGAAGGCCCGATGAGGACGGTGACGCTGCCGGGGTCGACCTCGAAGTCGATCGACCGGAGCACCTCGTGGTCGCCGAACGACTTCGCGAGGCCGGACACCGAGACGAGCGGGCCAGGCTGCAGCACAGCGGGTTCCGCCGTTGTCAGGGGGGTGGTGGGCTCGGTCATGTCGCGACGTACCTGTTCTGTCGTTCCTCGAGACGGGACTGGACGAAGGAGAGGACGAGGCACACGACCCAGTAGTAGACGGCGGCGACGCCGTAGAGGGCGAAGAACTCGTACGTGGGTGCCGCCGCCTCCTGCGCCACCCGGAGCAGCTCGGTGACCTGGATGGTCGAGGCCAGCGAGGTGTCCTTGACGAGGGAGATGAGCGTGTTGGACAGCGGCGGGATCGCCGTGCGCACGGCCTGCGGCAGGACCACCCGGCGCAGGGTGGTGACGTAGCCCATCCCGACCGTCGAGGCCGCCTCCCACTGGCCCTTGGGGACCGAGAGGATGGCCGAACGGATCACCTCGGCCGCGTACCCCCCGACGTTGAGCGTGAAGGCGACGACCGCGGCGGGGAAGGGGTCGAAGCGCACGCCGAGGGCGGGCAGGCCGTAGTAGATGATGAACAGCTGGAGCAGCAGCGGCGTGCCACGGACCAGCGAGACGTAGATCCGTGCCAGGGACGAGACCACGGGCACCGACGACAGCCGCATGAGGGCGACGCCGAGCGCGAGGACCAGCCCGAGGACGAAGCTGATGATGGTCAGCGGGATCGTCGTGGTCACCGTGGCCCGCAGGAGCGGGCCCAGCGAGTCGAGGATCAGCTGGGTCGTCTGGTCGTTCACGACCCGCTCACGAACCGGAGACGCCGGCCGGCTGCTTCGAGACGTCGGCCGAGAAGTACTTCTGCGAGATCTTCGTCAGGGTGCCGTCGGCCTCGAGGTCGGCGAGCGCCTTGTCGATGGCGGCGACGAGGTCGGAGTCCTTGCGCGTCGCGACGACCTGCTCGGAGACGTCACCGGTCTTCGCCGCGATCTTCACCGTCGTGTCGCCCGTCGACTTCAGGTAGTCGAGGATCGCGAGGCTGTCGTTGACGGTCGCGTCGACGCGCGACTGCTTGAGCAGCGTGATGGCCTGGGTGAACCCCTCGACCGACTCGACCTGGGCGCCGGCGTCCTTGGCGACCTTGGCCCAGTTGCTCGTCAGGCTCTGCGCGGACTTCTTGCCCTCGAGGCTCTTGAGCGAGGTGACCGACGCGTCGTCGGCGCGGGTGGCGATGACGCCCTCGGACCACGTGTACGTGCTGCTCAGGCCGTAGAGGCCGGCGCGCTCGGGGTTCTTCGTGACCTGGTTGACGACGACGTCGTAGCGGTCGGCGGCCAGACCGGCGAAGATCGCGTCCCAGGGCGTCTCGACGTACTCGACCTTGACGCCGAGCTTGTCGGCGACCGCCTTCGCGACCTCGACGTCGTAGCCGGTCAGGGCGTTCGTCTTCGGGTCGTGGAACGAGAACGGCGAGTAGGTGCCCTCCGTGGCGACGCGCAGGACGCCCGCCTGCTTGACGGACTCGAGGTCGGAGCCGCCACCGGAGCCGGTGCTGCAGGCGGTGAGGAGGACGGCGACGAGCGTGGCGAGCAGGGCGGTGAGGGTGAACCTCGAACGCATGGTGGGCACTTCCTGGTGGATCGTTCGGATGGGGTCGGGGCGAGCGCCAACCTATAAGCCCATCTTGGGATGGACATAATCAGGTGTCGGCATGGCCCACCGCGTGCCAACCGAGCGCGAGCCGCTGGCATTCCCACCCCGGCGTGTCGCGCGCCGGCGTGGAGGCCCTCAGTCGTCGAGCGAACGGACGTAGTCGGCGAGGGCGCCGCGGTCGGTACCCAGCGTCTTGACGTCGTGCCCGAGGGCCGCGGTCGCCTCGCGCGCCGTCAGCGAGAACTCGCGACCCGGTCCGGTCACGTGGACGGCGTCGAGGTTCGTCACCGTGCCGAGCAGCAGCGTGGCCGGTCCGGTGAGGTCGGTCGCCTCGAGCGGCTTGGCCGGGTCGGTGACGGTGATCGTCACGGCATACGGAGGGCGGGTCGTCCACAGCGAGAGCGAGAAGCTGCCGACCGGCCCGAACCCGGCGTCCTCGACGAGCGCGACGACCCTGGAGTTGTCGCCGACGTATGCCGTCCGGTCGGCCCAGAGCGCCTGCGCGCGGTCGTCCGCAGCGACCGGCCCGGACGCTCCAGACGACGGATCGTCGGCCGGCGACGTGGTGCACCCGGCGAGGGCGAGGACCCCGACGGCCAGCGAGGCGACGACGTTCCGGACCATGACGGCTCTCCTGTCTGCGGCACCGACCACCGGTGCGCTGCAGGTCAGGGACGCTGCGCGCCCTCCCCCGGTTCCGGTCGGCCGCGGCGGGACCGGCCCACTCCTCGCGGCCTCAGCCGACGCCGTGGTCGCGGGCCCAGAGCGCCGCCGACGTCCGGTCACCGACGCCGAGCCGGCGGAAGACGTTGCCGAGGTGCACCTTGACCGTGCGTTCGCTGATACCGAGGTTGCGGGCGATCTGCTTGTTGGCGAGGCCTCGCGCGACGTGCGTCAGCACCTCCCGCTCACGATCGCTCAGGGCCGGACCGGCGGGGCGAGGGTCGGGCGACGGGAGCAGGGCGCGAGCCACCCGCGGGTCGAGGGGCGCGTGTCCGGCAGCCGCGGCGCGGACCGCGTCGAGGACGTCGCCGGGCTCGCTGTCCTTGAGCAGGTAGCCGATGGCTCCGGCCTCGACCGCGGCGCGAACCCGGTCGGCCTCCGCGAACGAGGTGAGGACGACGACGGGAGACGTGGTGCCGGCGGCGCGGAGGCGGCGGATCGCCTCCACGCCGTCGACGCCCGGCATCGAGAGGTCCATGAGGACGACGTCGGGACCGAGGTCGCCGACGACCACGACGGCCTCCGCCCCGTCGGCAGCCTCCCCGACGACGCGAAGGTCGTCGCTGGCGTCGATGATGGTGCGCAGCCCGGCACGGACCAGGCGATGGTCGTCCACGACGACGACGGTCGTCATCCCTCCTCCTTCTGCACCGGGAGTGCGAGCAGCCACTGGGTGCCGCGTCCCGGCGCGGACCGGACCCGCAGGACCGCCCCGACGTCGGTCGCCAGGTCGGCGAGCACGCGTACGCCGAAGTGTCCCTCGAACCCGGGCAACAGTGTGGGATCGAAGCCGATCCCGTCGTCCCGGACCCGCAGCACCACCGGGCGCGCCGGGTCGGCGTCCTCGGCGCAGAGCCGGATCCAGACGTGGGTGGCCTCGGCGTGGCGCACGACGTTGCGCAGGCACTCGCGGGTGACGCGGTGCGCCACCTGCTGGGCCAGCTCGCTGAGTCGCGCAGCCTGGTCCTCGTCGACGTCGACGGACACCGCGATGCCGCGTCCGGCGAGCGGACGGGCGAGGTCGGTGACGGCCGTCGCGAGCCCTGCGTCCGCGAGCCGTTCGGGATAGATGTCGACGAGGAGGGAACGCAGGCTGGCGATGCTCGCCCGCACCGTCGAGGCCGCGTCGCTGATCGTGGAGGAGAGCGCCGAGCGGCCTTGTGCCCGCGCGGACTCCGCGGCACCGCTGACGGCGAAGGAGCTCGCGACGAGGTCCTGGACCGGACCGTCGTGGAGGTCGGCCGCGATGCGGCGCCGCTCCCGGGCCGAGGCGTCGACCGCGCGCCGCAGCAGGGACTCGCGCTGCTCCTGCGCCGTGCCGAGTCGGTCGAGCAGTCGCCAGATGATCGGTGCCATGAGGACGAGGAGCAGCAGGAGGCTGCTCGCCAGCACTCCGGCCAGACCGCGCCACACGTCGGAGGCGCGCGTCCTGACGGGACCGTAGTCGCCGTAGACCTCGAAGAGCAGCTCGGAACCGGACGGGGTCCACACCGGGCGGTAGACCTCGAGAAGCTTGCCGCCGTAGCGCTCGAACTCGTTCTCGGAGCGGTCGAGGTCGGAGACCTCGGCCCGGGTCTGCGGCACGGCGAGCGTCTCGCGCTGCTCCTCGCCGAGCGCGAAGTGCTGACCCACGAGCCGCGTCTCGTCGGCGTAGACGATGCGGCCGCCCGGTGCCCACAGCTTGACCCTGACGATCCCGTTGGGCAGCACACGCGCCCGGACGACCTGGTCGAGAGCGGCGTAGGCCGCCGGGTCGCCGGTGAGGAGTGAGTCCTGGAGCACCGGCTGGACGACGGCCAGGGCCAGCAGGTTCGTCGTGTGCGCCGCATCGTTGACGGCTTCGCGCTCCGCGAGCCGGCTCGCTGCGAACGAGGTCCCGACCACGACGACGACGAAGACGACGAGGGCCGCGAGCCCGAGCTGCACGAGCATCCGGCGCCGGCTCGGGAGGGGGCGCACCCGCGCCGGGGCGACACCGTCGGCGAGCGTCCACCAAGGGGGGAGGTCCCGGTGGTCACGCTCGCCGACGGCTCGCGGCGCGTCCGGGGGCTGGGGGTCCCCCGGGTGCGGCGCCGCCACAGGCACCGGGATCGTGTCCCCGGCGCCTGCGCGGTCGGTGCGCGGACTGGTCAGTGGTCGTCACCGCCCGAGTCGTCCGACCCGTGGCCCCCGGACGAGTGCGAGCCGGACGAGTGCGAGCCGGAGTCATCGGAGCCGGACCTCCCCGACCCCGAGTCGTCGCCCCCCGAGTGCGACGACCCGGAACCGGAGGACCCGGAACCGGAGGACCCCGACGAGCCGGAGGACCCGGACGAGCCGGAGCCCGACGAGCCGGAGCCCGAGGAGCCGGAGCCCGACGAGTCCGATCCACCGCCGGCACGGTGGTCGTCGCCGGCCTCGGTGCGGGAGTCGCGGGGGCGGTCGCCGCCGTGGTCGTCACCGACCTCCGTGGTCGGGGTGGCGCTCGGGGTGGCGGACGGCATACCCGTCGGGGTCGGGTCGTCGTCGCCGGACTCCTGCAGGAGCTGCGCCGACGCGGGAACGCGGGCAGGGACGCTCTGGGCGAAGGAGCTGTTGCCGACGAGACCGAGGGTGGCCGGGACGAGGGCGGCGACCGCAGCCGCGGCGAGGGTGAGGCGTCTCATGGGAGTGGTCCTTTCGTGACAGGGGGCGCGAGGGCGGAGGGAGGCTGCGGTCAGCCCGGGTAGACGAGGGTGGCACGGCACTCCTGGCCCGTCGCCGCGTAGCGGGCGTAGGCGCGGATCGTGTCCGAGCCGGCGCGGTTCGTGACGAGGCTGCGCACCGTGAACGAGCCGCTCGGCGCCGTCGTGACGGCTGACCCGGACGAGACCCGGACGGTGTTGTCGCTGAGCGCGACGCTCCAGCGCTGGCCGACGCGGTTGCTGTCGACCTCGAGCTCGACCTGGATCCGGCGGTCGTCCTGCCTGGCCTTGAGCTTCCACGTGGCGCCGGCCGAGCAGTTGCCCGACGTGCGCACCTCGAGTCCCTTGGCCGAGGCGGCCGGGGCGAGGGGGACGGCGCCGGACGCGAGGGCGGCTGCGACGAGGGCGACGGCGGACGTGGCGGTGAGAGTTCGGCGAGTCCTCATGCGTGACCTCCTGGTGGGGGCCCGTCCCGGGTGGTCCGCGGCGGGTCAGCGGGTGCTGTGGGTCCACCGTGCGTCCCCGGGGCGGGCAGGCACCATCGGGCTTTGGTCCTAGTACCTGCCCACGACGACGCCGTGTTGCCGCCGTGGGTTCACCGCCCCCCGGCTCAGAGGTCCTTGGCCCACTCCCGCGTCCAACCCGTCACGGCGAAGCCCATCCGCTCGTTGATGGCGACCATGTGGGTGTTCGTGTCGGCGTTCCACGTGCGCACCGTCGTGACGTCCGGGCGCTCCCGCTGGAGGGCGCGGAGGTTCGCGATCTTCACGGCGAGGCCGAGCGCCCGTCCTCGATGCTCCCGGAGGACGAGCGTGTCCGACTGGACGGCGAGGTCGGGCTGCCCGGGTCGCACGACGAGGTCGGTGAAGGCCACGAGGCGTCCGGTCGGCACGTGCCGCGCGACGGACTCGATGCCCCAGATGGGACTCGGGGTGTTCCACACCAGCCGCACGCGCTCGGCGTCCCAGTCCTCCTCGTCGAGGTCGATGTCGCCCGACGGGGCGTCGGTGCTCATCCGTCGTGCGAGCAGCGCCCGGTCCTCGAGCCACTCCTCGGGGAGCCCGTCGACCGACGTCTCGATGACGTATGCCGCCGGATCGGGTCGGGGGTCGAGCGCGGTCAGTGCGACCTCGTCCACCGGCAGGGCCAGGTCCTGCCGGAGGTCGAGGAGCGTCTGCCGGTAGCCGTTCGCGCGCGCGAATCCCGTTGCCGCGTCACCGTTCTCGACGGGCGCGCCGCTGTGCTCGTGGATGCGGTCACACCCGTCGTCGCGGAGCACCTGCTCGCACCGGGCGAGGAGGGACGAGCCGATTCCCTGCCTCTGGTGGTCGGGGTGGACCGACAGCCAGAGCCCTGCGGTCCCGATGTTGTCGCGGGTGCGGCGGATCGTCTGGGCCGCGGCGGTCGGGAGGTCCGCGCCCTCCTCGGTGACGAGGAACGAGCGCCGCGCCTCGTGGCGGCGCTCTGCGACGTCGACGATCTCGGCGACCGACGTGCGCTCGGCGGCATCGCCCCACACGTGGCGGTTGGCTGCGTGGTGCACCTCGAGCCAGGCCTCGCTCGTCGGGTCGTCGACGGCGAGGTCGATCTCCTTGATCTGCAGACTCATTCGCTGCTCCCGGCGATCTTCTGCCACTCCCGGCTGTACCCGTCGACGGCGTAGCCGAGCTGCCGGTTGACCGCGAGCATGTGCTCGTTGGAGGCGGCGTTCCACGTGCGGACCGCCGTCACGTCGGGCAGCTCGTCCATGAGCCGCAGCGCGTTGGCCGCCTTGAGCCGGAGACCGAGCCCGTGGCCGCGGTGCTCCTTGAGCACGAGGGTGTCCTGCTGGTAGCCGAGGTCGGGACTTCCTGCGGACACCCCGATCGTCGTGAAGGCCACGAGGCGCCCCGAGGGCGTGTGGCGCGCGGCTGACTCGACGATCCGCCGCCCGGAGGCCAGAGTGCGAGCGTGCGTCTCCCGCAGGCGGTCGGCGTCCCAGGCCTCCTCCTCGAGGGCGAGGTCGTCCGTGGGAGCGTCGGTGCTCATCCGCTGCTGGAGGACCGCGCGGTCGTCGAGCCACCCCTCGGGCATCGTGTCGACGAAGGTCTCGATGGCGTAGTCGTCGGTGACGGCCACCAGGGCCGAGAGGGCGTCGCGGTCGGCGGGCAGCGGCATGGCGCTGCGGAGCATCGTCTGCCCCACGGCGTAGCCGTGCCGGGCCGCGAACGTCTCCGCGAGGTCGACACCGCCCTCGGCCCACTCCGTCTCGCCCATCAACGTGCCGCGGCCGTGCTCGTGCGCGATCGCCTCCCCCTCGAGCAGCAGTGCCTCACCGATGCCCCGCCGCCGGTGGTCCGGCAGGACCGACAGCCAGAGCAGGGCCAGGTCGAGGTTGTCGGTCGTCGGCATCCGAACCTCGAACGCTCCGACCAGACGGTCCCCCACCCAGGCCGCGCGGGCCACCCGCGTGCCCGACGGCGAGCGGTGGAAGCCCTGGATCTCCTCCAGGGTCCAGGCGCTGCCGGCCGGACCGAACAGCTCGCGCTGGACGGCTGCGTGGACGCCGATCCAGTCGCGGGCCGCAGCCTCCTGGGCCTCGTCGAGCAGGTCGATCGGCCGGATCTCGAGGTCGTCGCTCATGGGGGCAGTCTGTCGGGCCGGCCCCGCACGCGGCGAGCGATTTGTCCGGGACCGCGCCACCCGGCATACGCAGGGGGTCGCGGGCGTTACAGGGACGTAAGACGCTCCCAGCACGAAGGATGTGACACTGGCATGGTGTTCGGATTCGGTAGGAAGTCCCAGATGCCCAGCCGCGACGAGGCCCTCCCGGGTCGCGCGGACCGCCCGTATGCCGTGAACCCCACCCATGTCGTGCTCGGCACCCCGCTCGAGGGCCCCTGGCCCGACGGCAGCGAGGTGCTCTACGTCGCCATGGGCTGCTTCTGGGGGGTCGAGCGGATCTTCTGGAAGCAGGACGGCGTCGTCTCGACGGCCGCGGGCTACATGGGCGGCTACACGCCCAACCCCACCTACGAGGAGACGTGCACCGGCCGCACCGGACACGCCGAGACCGTCCGCGTCGTCTACGACCCCGAGAAGACCTCGCCCGAGCTGCTGCTCAAGGCCTTCTGGGAGAACCACGACCCGACGACGGCCAACCGCCAGGGCAACGACATCGGCACCGCCTACCGCTCGGCGATCTACTGGACGACCGAGGGGCAGCGTCTCGCCGCCGAGGCGACGCGCGAGGCCTTCCAGAAGGTGCTCGACGACAACGGCTACGGACAGATCACGACGGAGATCCGCTCCGCGGACGACGCCGGGCCGTTCTACCTCGCCGAGGACTACCACCAGGGCTACCTCCACAAGAACCCTGGCGGCTACTGCAACCACGGCCCCAACGGCATGACGTGCCCGGTCGGGATCGTGCGCCAGGACCAGCTCCCGGCCCAGCAGGACATCGCTCCGCCGGCCTGACGGCTCTCGACACACGGCTGCGGCGCTGTGGGATCTCGGATCCCACAGCGCCGCAGTCTTTTCGGTGTTCGAGCGAGGCTCAGTTCTGGCAGGCCGCCTCGTCGAAGTGGCCGGGCGTGCCCGGGTAGGCCGCTCCCGCCCCGTGCTCCGTCTCGCCCGGGTGGACGAGCGCGAGCTCGCGGAAGGCCGACGTCCCCGCCGTCGTCACGTCGGTGGCGGACCGTCCGGCGCTCGTGGCCCACGCCAGCTGCTGCAGGAAGTCCTGCATGGCCGGCGAGTGCTGACGCACGTCGTTGAAGCCGCCGTAGGCCGAGTTGCAGTGCGAGAACAGGTTGTAGGCGCCGTTCCAGTCGATGAGCCGGTCACCGGCGTTCGGACCGTTGGCCGTCACGTCGCCCTGCATGACGTCGCGGTCCCAGCCGCCGTAGATCCAGTCGGTCCCCTGGTGGTGGTTGTTGTTCGCGGGGTCGGCGTCGTCGGTCCCGGTCATCTCGAACCACAGGCACGGGTCGACCGTCGTGACGGCCTTCTTCGTGCCGGACGTCAGCGGCCAGTCACCGAGCGTGCACCCGGTGCCCGGCGTGTAGCTGCCGCGCGGCCTGAGGTCGAGCAGGTCGGAGCCGAGGACGTCCTGCTTCGCCGGGTCGGACTCGCCCGCACCGCCGAAGAGGTGGTCGACGAACCGGTCACCGGTGCCGCGCGACGACGGGTCGAAGGCGCCGTTCGTGCGGCAGTCGGGCGTGTTGCCGTCGAGCCCCGCGTCGCAGCCCTGGCCGCCCCACAGCACGTCCTCGCCGTCATCGCCGTAGACGTCGTCACCGCCGCTGTCGCCGTTGGCGACGTCGTCGCCGTAGCCGGCGTGGATGGTGTCGTCGTCGGTGCCGCCCCGGATGAGGTCGCGCCCGCCCTCGTCCATGCCGTTGTGCGGCATGGACGCGTCGGTCGAGGCGCCGATCCACTGGTCGCCGTCGACGTCGTGGAGCAGGTCGACGCGCCGGTCGTACGCCGTCCGCGGGAAGCCGGTGAAGCTCTCCTTGGGCGGGCTGTTGAGCGAGCTCGTGAACACCGCCGGACTGTCGCCGGCGCTGAGGTACTGGTTCACGATGCCGCCGCGGTCGCCGACGATCGCGTCCCGACCGCTGTCGCCCGTGAGGCGGTCGTTGCCCAGCTCGCCGTAGAGGTCGTCGTCGCCGGCGCCACCGGAGACGGTGTCGTCACCGTCCTGACCCCAGATGCCGTCGTTGCCGTCGTCGCCCCAGATGACGTCGGCACCGAAGGCACCGACCACCTCGCACGTCGCCTGCGTCGTGGAGCAGAAGCGGGTGCTCGGCCCCGGCAGTGCCGGATCGTGCGTGCGCGACGCGGTCGCGTCGGCAGGCAGCGGACCGTCGGGGTAGCGGTCGGCATACGCCTTCTCGGAGCGGGCGCCCGCTGCGCCCACGAGCGTGCGCAGGAGCGAGCCGTTGTCGCCGAGGACGACGTCGTCGCCGCCGTTGCCCTCGATGACGTCGGCACCGTCGCGGAAGCCGGGGGTGGGCGTGCCGCCCACGATGTCGTCCTGTCCCGCGTCGGTGCTCGTGCCGCGGAGCAGAGCCACCGGGCTGGCCGAACCGGGCCAGGGGGCGCTCAGTGCCGTCGCCGCGGTGCCGTGGGCCGACGCCGTGCCGAACGGCAGGTCGCCGAAGAGCGCGTCGGCTCCCCCGTTGCCCTGCACGTGGTCGGCTCCGGCGTCACCGGTGACGACGTCGTTGCCGTCCTGTCCCTCGAGCACGTCGACGCCGTCGCCGCCGGAGAGGCGGTCGAAGCCGTAGAGCGTCGCAGAAGGCGTCGTGAGGAAGCCAGCGCCCACCGACCGGTCGTACGGCTCGACGACGCGCGGGGTCATCGCGGTGCCCGGCGAGCTGCCGAGGCGCACCGTCACCGAGGTGGGTGCCTGACCCGGGACCGGGCGCAGCACCTGGCCGTTGTCGCCGAGGACGACGTCGTCGCCGGGACCGCCGTAGACGGCGTCGTCGGTGTCGGGCTGGCCGGCCGTCGTGACGCCCGACCCAGCCGACGGCGTCGAGCTGCCGCCGACGAGGTCGTCGTCGCCGAGGTCGCCCTCGACCCAGTCGACGTCGGGCCCACCTTCGACGTAGTCGTCGCCCGCGTCGCCCTTGAGGCGGTCGGTGCCACGCTGACCGAGCACGACGTCCGCGTCGTCACCGCCGAAGACCTGGTCGGCCCCCGAGTTGGCGAGGACCGGGCTCGCGCCGAGGTCGAGCAGCGTGATGCGGTGCGTGGCCGCGAAGCCGCGCATCCGCGTGATCGGCGTCGAGTCGACCGCGCCGACCCCGGACGTCACGACGGCGTTGTCACCGGTGACGATGTCGGGGCCGGCGTCGCCGAACAGCACGTCACCGGTGTCCGGTCGCCCGACGCCCGCGGTCGACTGCTGGAACGAGCCCCCGACCACCTCGTCCTCGCCGCGGTCACCGTGGACGAGGTCGGAGCCGTTGTTGCCCTCGAGGTGGTCCGCGTCGTCGCCGCCGTTGACGCGGTCGTCGCCCAGCCCGCCGTATGCCGTGTCGTCGCCTGCGCCGCCGAAGAGCTGGTCTCCGCGACCCGCGTCGAGAGCGGTCCCGGCGAGGTCGAAGGGGACGGCATCCGGGTCGGCTGACGACGACGGGTCGTCCACGGTGCCGTTGTCCCCGATGAGGATGTCGCGGCCGGTGTCACCCGAGAGCACGTCGCCGGCATCGGCCGGGTCGGTGTCGGTGCGTCCCGCGGCCCGCGTGCCGCCGTAGACGACGTCGTCGCCGTCGCCGCCGCTGGCCCAGTCCGCGCCGTCGTTGCCCTCGATGACGTCCGCGGCCTCCTGGCCGTAGAGCACGTCGGGTCCGGCGTTGCCGAAGAGCAGGTCGAGGCCCTGACCGCCGTAGCCGCGGTCCTGGCCGGTGCCACCCCAGGCTCGGTCGGCACCGTCGCCGCCGAAGAGGACGTCGTCACCCTGCTGGCCGCAGACGAGGTCGTCGCCACCGCGGGCGTCGACGCGGTCGGCCGCACCCCCGGCGGAGATGGTGTCGACGCCGGCGCCACCGGTGATGAGGTCGGGACCGTCGTCGGTGCTCGGGTCGCTGCCACCCGACGTGCCTTCCGGCACCGGGTCGGACGCGACGGGCGAGCCCGCGCGACAGGTCTCGTCGGCGACGGCCGTCACGGTCGCGGCGTCACGCAGGGTGTCGCCGAAGATCGTGGACGCCCCGTCGCCGCCGATGACGTGGTCGCTGCCCCGGCCCCCGACGAGCGTCTTGGGAGACGGCGCCGTGCCGGTCGGCAGGGCCTGGTGCTCGACGAGCCGGGTGTGCCCGAACGTGACCCCCTCGATCGTCTCGGCGGCCGCCAGCCCACCGACACGGCTGGGCTCGGCGACGACGTAGTCGTCACCCGGTCCGCCGTAGATCGCGTCGGAGCCATAGCCGCCGACGAGGGCGTCCTCGCCCCCGCCGCCGAGGATGCGCGCGTGCTCGGACGGCGCAGAGTGGCTCGTGACGACGTCCTGCTCACGGCTTCCGTAGACGACGTCGTCACCGGATCCCGTCTCGACGATGTTCGGCACCGTGGGTTGGCCGGACGGCGTCGTGAGCGTGTCGGGCTGACCCGCCGCGTCGACGCCGAAGGTCTGCTCCGACGACGTGTAGATCGTGTCGGGACCGGTCCCACCGGTCACCGAGTCGCTGCCGAGGCCGCCGACGAGGACGTTGCCCTTCGAACGGATCGTCGTCCCCGAGCCGTCGGGCCGGTCGGCGGCCACGCCGACCTTGTCGTCGCCGGGGCCGGCGTCGACGCGGTTGCGACCGAGACCGACGCTGATGGTGTCCGCCCCGCCGGTCGCCTGGGACCGGGTCGTCGGGTCGACGCTGAGCTGGTCCGGGTCGACGAGGTCGCCGAGGCTGATCGGTGACTTCTTCGGCCAGTTGGCGTCGTCGACGGCGTTGAGCGTCGCGGAGAAGGCCTTCGTGGGCGAGGGCAGGCTCCCGTCGCCGGTGACGAGGTCGTCGCCCTGTCCGGTCGTGATGGCGTCGTCGCCGTCACCGCCGGCGACGCGGGCCACCTGGCCCACGGCGTCGGCCGTGACGATGCGGTCGTCCCCGGCGCCACCGTCGACCCACGAGCTTCCGGTCCCGGTCTGGATCTGGTCCTTGCCGGGGGTGCCGAAGACGATGGCGTCCTTGTCGAAGGACCTCAGGTCACCTGCGCCACCCGC
The DNA here is from genome assembly GCF_000383675.1 of Terracoccus sp. 273MFTsu3.1. Taxonomy (GTDB): domain Bacteria; phylum Actinomycetota; class Actinomycetes; order Actinomycetales; family Dermatophilaceae; genus Terrabacter. The sequence goes on from NZ_KB911825.1 coordinate 237,984, forward strand.
CGACGACGGGTCGGAGTCCTTCTTGCCGTCTCCGACGAAGCTGACGACGAGGGGCGTCGACGAGCCGCGGCCGTCGACGACGACCCGCTTCAGCGTCGGGTCGAGGTACTCACGACGCTCACCGAGCATCTGGATCGCGAAGCCGTCGAAGCCCGCGTTCGTCCCCGCCGGGTCGTCGTCCGTCTGCGCGAAGTGCAGGGCCGTCACCTTGACGACGTCCGCGTCGGTCTCGCTCGTGTTGCCCCAGGGCTCCCCGCGCTGCGTGTCGGTGCCGAAGCGTCCGGCGAAGACGACGAGCGTGTCACCCGAGGTGCCGCCGAGTCTGGGCGGCGGTGGGGTGCAGTTGGGTTGCGCCGTGAAGTCGAGCAGCGTGATGTCCGCCAGGTTGATCGAGAACGACACGCTGAACGGCGAGAAGCCGAGGGTCACGTAGAGGCGCAGGAAGAGGCTGAGCCGACCCGTGGTCGTGAAGAGGCAGAGCGGGTTGTTGACCGCGGCGTGGAGGAACTCGCTGACCCGGAACTTCCCGTCGTTGTTCGGGTCGTTCCAGTGGAAGCCGATCGTCAGGTGCAACCCGCCCTCGATGCCGACGGTGATGATGACGGCCGTGACCGCGGCGCCGGCGGCGATCTCGCCGTCGAGCTGGACGACCGGCACCGGTCGCCCCTCGGAGTCCGTCGTCTTGAAGTAGAGGCCGTCGAGGAGCTTGACGGGGTTGACCGCGGCTCCCTGCTGGGCGGCCTCGACGGCATACCTGATGCCGGCGGTGTCGAGACCGGCCATGAAGCGCAAGGTCACCGACGCGGACCCCGACAGCGTCACCATGACGGGCGGCGGGGCGTAGACCGGGCCGAACGACTGGCGCCAGGTGAAGCCGAGGGTCAGCGGGCCGCTGTCGAACTCGACGAGGGAGACGTCGCTGCCCATGAGCAGGCTGAAGACCGACGACGGGTTGTCGAGGATCGGGAAGGTGAAGCCGGACTTGCTGGCGCTGCCAGCGGCGCCGCCGGCGCCGAAGACGTTGCCCTTGCCGCCCTTGCTGTTGAGGGCGGACTTCACGGTGTCCGGGCTGGCTGCGCTGGCGGTCTTGATGAGCGAGCCTGCAGTGCCGGGCGCGAGGCTGCTCGTCGGGGACACGTCGGTGTCGAGGGCCTTGTCACCGCTCACGGTGAAGCTGCCGATCGGGATGAGGCACGACGGTCCCCCGCCACCGCAGTCGGGCAGGTTGTTGATGAGCGTCGTCAGGGCCGCGATCTTGTCGACGAAGTCGAGCTTTGGGCCGCCGGCCAGCGTGTTGAACGTCTTGGCCAGCGTCATGAGGCTGACGTCGCCCCCACCCGCCATCCGGCTGAGGTCGGAAAGGACGGGGATCGGCGCGTAGAGCGTGTCGAGGACCGGCTGGAGCGGGCCCGTCACGGACTTGACCTTCTTGAGCACCGGCCCGAGCAGGTTGGAGAGGAAGCCACCGGCGTCGATGGCGACCTCCTTGAACTCGATCGTCGGTGCGCCGAGGTGCTTGAGGTCCTGGTTCGTGAACTCCCAGCCGAGGACGAAGTTCGCCTGGACACCGGGCAGCACGGAGTCGACCGACGCCTTGACGATCCAGTCGGCCTTGACCTTGGCCGTGAGCGAGATGCCGAAGAGGGACGACGCGTCCCCGTCGCCGATGTCGGCGACCGTCAGGACCGAGCCGTCGGACTCGGTCGTGTCGCGTGACTTGAGGTCGACGAGGAACGCGCCCGCGAAGAGTGGCGCGGTGCCGTTCTTCGTGACGTCGATGTCGAGGAAGGCGAGCTGGGCCTTCATCGACGCGGGCATGTCGAAGCGGGCGCCCAGACCGAACTCGGGCGCGGCCGCCCCGTCCTGCCAGGCGTCGTGCGTGTAGATGACGAAGCCCTTGGTCGTGTTGACACCGGCCTTGAGGTGCAGCTGGAGGCCGACGCCGTAGGTGATGGCGTCGGTGTCGCCCGCCTTGAGGGCCAGGCCCGGGATGCCGATGTCGAGCGGCAGCTTCTTGCCGTCACCGAGACAGCCGGAGCCGGCCACACAGCCCTGCTCGGGGGTGACCGTGCCCGCCTTGATGGTGAAGGACAGGCTGATCCCGTTGATGCTCGTCGTCGGGCAGTCGGTGCGGTCGGGCTTCGTGCTCACGGGGGCGTATGCCGTGGCCGTGGCGGTGCCGTCGTCGGTGAAGGTCTGCGCGCTTCCGGCGATCGCGTCGACGACCTTGACGAGCTCGTAGGCGCCGCCGTCCTTGCTGCGCAGCACCTTGTACTTCGTGGCACCCGCTGCCGCCGACCACGAGACCGTGATCGAGTTGGCGCCGCCGAGGGTCGTCCACGACGTCGTCGTCGCGGCGCTCGGGGCCGAGGGGACGGTGTCGCCGCCCGTGCCGGTGCCGCTCCCCTGGCTCGCGACGATCTCGTAGCGCCAGGCCGTGGAGCCCGTCGTGGACGGCGTGGCGGCGAGCGTCGGGGCGCCGGTCGGCTCGAGCTTGAGCTTGCACTCGTAGTTGACCTCGAGCGTCGTCTTCTCCAGACCCGCCGCGGCGATCGCCTCGGCGAGCTTGTCGTTGACGTAGGTGCGGGCCTCGGCCGGGCTGGCCGGCACGTTGCCGAGCTTGGACTTGATCTCCGTCCGGAGCCGGCCGATGGAGTCGGCGCCCTGCTGGAGGTCCTTGCCGACGAACGGCAGCTTGCCGTCGAAGGTGGCCAGGCGCATGGCCTGCTCGATCTTCTCGAGGTAGCCGTCGAGGCCCGGCCCGATCTGGGTGAAGTCGGCGAAGGCGCTCGCGAACGCCGCGGACAGGTCGGGCACCTCGAAGCGCTTCTTGGCGGCGTCGGGTGCCGGGAGGTTGCCCGTCAGGGTGGCGAGGTCGGCCGGGTTCGTGGAGTCCGGGAGCCGCAGCGCGATGGAGCCCAAGGAGGCCGCCGGGCTGCCCGGCACGGTCGCGTAGAGCGGGACGGTGCCGCAGACCATGAGCGGGGTCGCGAGGCCCTCACCGCAGTCGACCGGGGTGTTCGTGGCGTTGAAGCTCACGTCCAGGCCCGAGAGGAACGTCGAGAAGCTCACCGGGGTGTCGGCGGTGGCGCTCGCGTCGGCCAGGTCGAGGCTGACGTCGGCCTTGAGGGAGACCTGCTTGGCGGCATCGCCGCCGGGGTCGCCGGCCGAGACCGTCAGCGGTCCGATGGTGCCCGCGACGCGGCCGTTGAAGCTGGCCGCGGCCGCGACGCTGACCTTCGAGTCGGCGAGGACCTTGAGCGAGGACGCGTCGCCCGGCCCCGTGCCGGGCGCGAGCGGCACGACGAGGCCGACGTCGACGCCGCCCTTGACGTGCACGGATCCCTGGCCCGTCGCGGCCGCCGAGACGAGCGACTGGTCGCCGCCGAGGTCGAGGCGCAGGGGGGCGTTCGTCTGGTAGTCGCGCTTCCAGTCGAGGTCGAGCACGACGCTCGGGGTCCCGGCGTCGTCGAGGTAGCGGAAGTGCAGCGCGCCGGTGCCGAGTCGCTCGTCGAGGAACGCGACGAGGTCCTGCATGTTCTGCGGCGGGTGCACCGACATGATGTCGATGGCGTCGTCGAGGGGCGAGCGGAAGGTGTATGCCGTGTCGTCGGCCGGTCGGGTCGTCCAGTTCTCGGTCAGGGTGACCGTGTCACCCGAGACCGACGCGACGACGGCCACCTGGGTGCCGACGATGACGGTGCGTCCGACGAAGGACGTGTCGAACGTGCGGCCCACGTGCTGGAGGGTGTTCGCGCCGTAGTTGACGTCGCTGCCGACACCCGACGAGTCGCGCTGCATCAGGTCGCGCAGGGAGGTGCCGGTGCCGGGGATCTCGCGGCTGTAGACGCCCGACGCGCCGCCGGGCTGGGCGTCGGCGAGCTGGGCGGCGAGGGTCTGGAGGGTCTTGAGCACGATCGCGAAGAGCTCGGCCTGCGAGCCGGGCTTGATGTCGAGCGCGAAGATCCGGCTCAGCCGGCTGAGGTCCAGCTGCGGTCCGTCGGTCCCGGTGAGCTGGGTCAGGTCGTTCCACGAGGCGGAGACGCCGACGTCGGTGCCGGCGGGCAGGAAGCCGTCCGCCTCGGGGATCGAGGCCTTGAGGTCGGCGGTGGCACGGACGTGGACGTCGACGTCGAGCAGGTCAGCGGCCTTGCTCGGCCCGGTCGGGCTCGCCGTGACGAGCTGCTCGAAGAGCTGCCGCAGACGGATGTCGTGCTGGGCGTCCCCGGCCTGCTTGAGGCCGATCGAGAGCATGTGCCCCGAGCCGGCGGCCGAGCAGTCGGCGGGCGCAGCGCTGTTGCACACCGCGAGGTGTCCCTTGAGGCGCACCTGGAAGAAGCCGGCGTTGGCGGTGAAGTCGACCGCGGTGTCGATCGGGAAGTCGGCCGTGAGGAGCGGGCTGCCGGTGCGGATGAGCACGCGGTCGGCGCCCAACGGGAGCGAGGTGACGTTGGTCTTGAACGCCCCGGTCGTCTCGACGAAGGGGCAGGCCTCGGTGTTGCCCTCGAAGCCGATGCACGCCGCACCGGTACGGGCGTCCTGCAGGTCGAGCACGAGCGTCAGGTCCGCCGCGAACGACGGCTTGACGGTGGCGAAGGTCTGGGCGGAGTTCGCCCGCAGGATGCCGCGGCGCGGTCCACCGGCGACGGGCTGGTCGGTCAACATGTCGCCGAAGGTCACGGCGCCGAGCTGGGCCTCGGGACCGACGATGACGAACGGCGTTGCAGCAGAAGGCTGTCCGCCGATCCAGGGTCCAGACAGTGTCAGCGCGTTCTTCGTGTTCGAGGCGACCTCACCGGCTGACGTGCCCGCCATGACGCGCATGCCGGTCCACTGGTTCGCCTGCCACGGCTGGGACCCGTCGTCGAGCGTGAGGCCGGTGGCTGCATACGTGGCAGAGGGCCGGGAGGTGCGGGCACTGCCGGCGTCCATGGCGACCCCGGTGCTCGGCGCGGTCTTGACCATCCGCATGCGGAAGACGAGCTTGCTCGTCGTCGGGTCCCACGCGAGGTCGTCGAGGCCGATGCCGGCTGCCTTGAGCTTGCCGATGAGGTCCTGGATCGAGTCGAACGTCGGGTTGCCGACGGTCGTCGCGTCGAAGCCGGGAGGCGTCGGCTGGTCGGGGTCGGGCTGCTGGACGACGTTCGCCTTGAGGAAGTCGACGAGGACCTGGTTGGCCTTGACGGCATCGGACACGGTGCCGCGCAGGAACGGCAGGTCGAGGTTGCCGGTCGTCGGGAGGGGGCCGGCACCGTCAGGGTCGAACTTCGCCTGCTGGATGCCGGTGAGGGCGACCGCGACCTGCGCGAGGCCGTCGGCGAGGTCGCGCAGGCTCATGTTCTGGAACTTGCCGACGAGGGCGGCCAGGCTCGGCGCCGAGACGGTCGGCGTGCCCGTCGAGATGTTCGGCCACGTCAGGGTGACGTCGGCCGCGACGTTGGCGGGGAAGCTGACCCCGGCGATGCCGCTCGTGTCGGCGGCGACCGACAGGGTGCCGCCGACCGAGCCCGGCGTGCCGGGGTCGGAGGGCGAGCCCGTCGGGTCGAGGGCGGCCGAGACGAGGCCGGCCAGGGAGCCGTCCGCGGCGAGCTCGCCGTCGCCGACCGCGGCCGCGTCGAAGGCGAGGATCCCGTCGTTGTTCGGGTCGTTGACGCGGGCGTACGCGTGGGCCCTGACGGTGAAGTCCGTGCTCTCGAGCGTGACGCCGAGGATCCCGACGGCCGCCTTGGCCGCGCCGGACAGCTGTGCCGTGACGTCGACGTCGAGCCGCGGCGCGTGGGCCGTGTCGCTGGCCAGATAGACGCGGTTGGTCGTCGGTCCGGTCCAGACGACCCAGAGCGAGAGCGTGGCCTCGACGGTGGCCGTGACCCCCTTGGGCGAGGACAGCTCGACCTTGGGGCTCGTGGAGCTGACGGTGAGCGCCTGCTGGGTCGCCGTGCGGGTCACGACGAGGTTGACGTGGACGCGCTTGCCGTCACCGAGGTCGTCGACGGAGACGTCGAGCGTCCCGGTCCGACCTCCGGGCAGGGCGACCGACTCGCCCGACGTCGCGAGGTCGGCCCACGTCGTCGTGCCGGCGAGGGCCGGGGCCACGCCCTTGTCGATGAGGTCGTCGGCGCCGGCGAGGCCGCCGGGGCTCGCCGACACGAAGGGGATCGGCTTGCCGAGCGCGCCGATGCCGGCGAGCCCGGAGGTCCAGGCGGCGAGGTTCCGCGACCCTCCGCTGCCGCCCAGCAGTGCGACGACGCGGTCGACCCCGGGATCGGGGTCGGCGGCATACGCAGGCGACTGGCCGGCGAGCGCTCCCACGACGACGAGGAGCGAGGTGAGACCGGCTCCGAGGGCACGACGAATCGACTTGCGCACCATGATACTCCCCATGCGGGGGCGTGCCGTGTGCTCGTTCCCTGCGCGAGCCGTGTCCGCCACGCCATCCCTCGGCCCAAGGTATTGAGGAACACGTCACATGTCCGGAAAACCCCCGGAACTCATTGCGAATCGGTGATATCGGGGCGCATGTGACACATGGGACAAAGGGGTCGCCCGACCCGGCGTGCGCCCGACCGGTGGCTCGCGATGGCAGGATGCGGCCATGGCCGACAAGAGCTTCCACATCAGCCGCGAGACGACGATCGCCGCTCCCCCTGAGCGGATCCACGCTCTCGTCAACGACTTCCACGAGTGGCGGGCCTGGTCGCCCTGGGAGGGCCTCGACCCGGCGATGGAGCGCACGTACGCCGGCCCGTCGTCCGGTGTGGGCGCCGTCTACGCCTGGCGCGGCAACAGCAAGGCCGGCGAGGGCCGCATGGAGATCCTCGAGTCGGAGCCGCAGCACCTCGCCGTGGACCTGCTCTTCGCCGCCCCGATGAAGGCGCACAACCGCGTGGACTTCACGCTGACGCCCGCGGGCGACGGCACCCGGGTCGAGTGGGCCATGACCGGCCCACAGAACCTCGTCATGCGCCTCATGAGCAGGGTGTGGTCGATGGAGAAGCTCATCGGGCCCGACTTCGAGAAGGGTCTTGCGCAGCTCAAGCGCGCCGCCGAGAGCGCCTGATGGGCATCGAGATCCGGCCGGCGAGCCGCGACGACGTGCCGGCGATCGTCGCCATGCTCGCCGACGACCCGCTCGGCGCCGCCCGTGAGGACCTCGGCGACCTGCACGCCTACGACGCGGCGTACGACCGGGTGGTGGCCGACCCCGGGCAGCACCTCGTCGTCGCCGAGCGTGACGGCATCGTCGTCGGCACGCTCCAGCTCACCGTCATCCCGGGGCTGTCCCGGCGTGGAGCCACGCGCTCGGTCATCGAGGGCGTGCGCGTCTCCCGCGACGAGCGCGGCACGGGTCTCGGGACGGAGCTCGTCACGTGGGCCGTCGAGGAGTCACGCCGCCTCGGGTGCACCCTCGTGCAGCTGACGAGCGACGCGAGCCGCACGGACGCCCGCCGCTTCTACGAGCGGCTCGGCTTCGTCGCCTCGCACGTCGGCTTCAAGCTCGCCCTCGACGACTGACCCCGCGGGCGCTGCCCACGGGGTCGGTCGTCACGCGACGGCTCCACTCGGAGGAAGCCGAAGACGCCTGCTCAGAAGATGCGGACCCGCTCGGCGTCGTCGAGCCACAGGGCGTCGCCGGGCTTGACCGCGAAGGCCTCGTGGAACTCGCTGAGGTTGCGCACGGCATTGCCGCGAACGTCCTGCGGCGAGTGCGGGTCGATGGCGAGCAGTCGGATGGCCTCGGCCTCGCGGGCCTTGCCCTTCCAGACCTGCGCCCAGCCGATGAAGAAGCGCTGCGGCCCGGTGAACCCGTCGAGCTCGGGCATGCCGGCGTCCTCGGTCGCGATGCGGTAGGCGGAGTAGCCGATCTGGAGGCCGCCGAGGTCGCCGATGTTCTCGCCGACGGTCAGACCGCCGTTGACCTTGTGGTCGTCGGACAGCCCCGCCGGGGTGTAGCCGCTGAACTGCTCGATGAGCCGCTGCGACAGGGCGTCGAACCGCTCGCGGTCGGCCTCCGTCCACCAGTCGCGCAGGGCTCCGGTGCCGTCGTAGCGCGAGCCCTGGTCGTCGAAGCCGTGGCCCAGCTCGTGACCGATGACGGCGCCGATGCCGCCGTAGTTGACGGCGTCGTCGGCGTCGAGGTCGAAGAACGGCGGCTGCAGGATCGCGGCCGGGAAGACGATCTCATTCATCGACGGCATGTAGTAGGCGTTGACGTGCTGCGGCAGCATGAACCACTCGGTGCGGTCGATCGGACCGCCGATCTTGGCGAGGTTGCGGTCGACCTCGAAGGCCGAGCTGCGCCGCACGTTGCCCACGAGGTCGGTCGGGTCGATCTCGATGGCGGAGTAGTCACGCCACACGTCGGGGTAGCCGATCTTGGGCGTGAACGCGTCGAGCTTGTCGACGGCCTGCGCACGGGTGTCGGGACCCATCCACTCGAGCGACGAGAAGGACCGGCGGAAGGCCTCGACGAGGTTGGCGACGAGCTGCTGCATGCGCTCCTTGGCCGCAGGCGGGAACCAGCGCTCGGCATAGAGCTGGCCGACGGCCTCGCCGACACACGACTCGACGACGGAGACGCCGCGCTTCCACCGCTCCTTGTTCTCCGGCTGGCCCGAGAGCGTGCGGCCGAAGAAGTCGAAGTCCTCGTCGACGAACGACTGCGGGAGCACCGACGCGAACTCCGACAGGACGTGCCACGTCAGCCACGAGCGCCAGTCGGCGACGTCGGTGGACTCGAGCGCGGCCCCGAGGCCGGTGACGAAGCTCGGCTGGCGCACGACGACCTTGTCGAACGAGCCCGCCGGGGCACCGAGGCCGGACAGCCACGCTTCCCAAGGGAACTGGGGCGCGAGTGCCTTGGCCTCGTCCAGTGAGTGGGCGTTGTAGGTCTTGATCGCGTCGCGGTTGCTCACGGTGTCCCAGTGCGACGCCGCAAGGAGGGTCTCGAGCGCCATGATGCTCGTGGCCTTGGCACCGGCGTCCGGGATGCCGGCGAGACCGAGCAGCCTCTCGATGTGCGCCACGTAGGCGGTGCGGATGTCGGCGTACTTGTCCTCGCGGTAGTAGGACTCGTCCGGCAGACCGAGACCGGCCTGCTCGAGGTAGACGACGTAGTCCTCCGGCGAGCGCTCGTCGGGCGACACGAAGTGCTGCAGGGCGCCGGCGACACCGTCACGGGCGACGCGGCCGAGGGCCGTCCCGAGCGAGTCGACGTCGTCGACCGCCGCGACCTCCGACAGCACCACCTGCAGGGGCGCGAGCCCGAGCTCCTCGATGCGGTCGGTGTCGGTGAAGCTGGCGTAGAGGTCGCCGACCTGGCGCTTCGGGGACCCCGGTGCGCCGGCCTCGTCGGCGGCTGCCTCCTCGATGAGGTCGCGCACCCGCGCGGTGGACTCCTCACGCAGGATGTCGAACGTGCCGAAGCGGGCCCGGTCGCCCGGGATCTCCGTCGTGTCGAGCCAGGTGCCGTTGACGAACCGGAACAGGTCGTCCTGCGGGCGGGCGGACCGGTCGAAACCCTCGAGCGTGATGCCGGACTTCATGAGCACGTTCTCTCCCCACTGCGAGTGCCGGACCTGACCGGCGAGCGTGCTCCCGAGCCTAGTCACGACCGCCGACGCCACGTGCGGCGACCACCCGAGGAGGTGTGCCGTGTGGCGGCGTCGGCGGCCTGTGGCTCAGCGCCGCATCCGGCCTGCGACGACGCCGGCGAGGCCGACGAGCAGGAGCATCCCGCCGAAGGCGCCGACCATCGACGGGCCCACCATCCGGAAGCTGAGGTCGGCGTCGGTGAGGTTGGCGACGAGGATGTAGGCCGCCACGAGCATCGTCAGCAGGCCGAGCATGATCGAGCCGGGGCGCGGGCCCTTGCGGACCGTGACGAGGGCCGGGCGCGGGGCCGGCTGCGGTGCCGGCGTCGGCACCGTCGGCGCCGGCCACGAGGGATCGGGCGCCGAGGTCGTCGGCGGCGGCAGGTGCGGGAGGCGGGCTCCGGCGGCGACGGCGTCGTCGGGGACCGGCGTCGCGGGCTCGACGCGGAAGGGCGTCGACGCGGGCAGCGCCTGGGTCGACGTGGACGGGATCGTCGTCGTCTCCGCCGGGTCGGGCGTCGGGCCGGGCGTCAGTGCCGGGTCGGGCGTCGGTGCCGGGTCGGCCGTCGGGTCGCGGAACTCCGCCGTCGGGTCGGGGGTGTCGGTGCTGCTCATGTCGCTGCTCTCCGCTGGGTTCGTCATCGGGTCGTTCGTCGGGTTCTGGGCTCCGGCGCTCATGACGCGCTCGCCGTCGTGATCTTGATCTGGCCGACGCCGAGCTCGGCGTCGACGACGATCTCGGGGGTCTTCGTGGTGTCACCGAAGGTCACCGTCTGCGTCCAACCCGTGCCTTCGTGCTGGAGCTCGTCCGGCCCGACGCGTCGCATGCCCTCGCCGGCCACTCCGGGTCCGGTGGCGATGATCTCGCCAGCCCGCGCCCGGGTGTTGACGACCACGTTGACGCCCTCGGGGACGACGAGGTCGAGCTCGCCGACGCCCATCGTCGTCGTCACGGTGTCCGTCCCCGTGGTGCCCTTCCAGTTCGCATCACGCAAGTCGACCTTCATCTGGCCGAGGCCGAGCTCGAAGGCCGGAGCCGGCGTCATCGAGGTCACCGTGTAGCTGCGGTCGCCCGCCTGCCAGGGCTGCGAGAGACCCATCGGTGCGGCCGTCGTCGCCGCGGCCGCGATCATGCCGATGACGGCGAAGAACGCGAGCCCTCCCGACCGACGTCCGGCGAGACCGGCCACGAGGATCCCGAGGCCGAGCACGCCCAGACCGGAGGCGATCCCGACCGCCACGTGGTTGCCCGGCCAGCCGGCCGCCTGGGCGACGGACGACATCACGACACCGACGACGATGGCGAGTCCGAGGACGAGCAGCCCACCGGCGAAGCCGATCGCGCGGGTCCGCTCACGGACCGGCGTCGGCGCGGGTGGACGCGGCGCCGCGAGAGTCGCGCCGGCGTTCGCCGCCGCGTTGCCCGTCGAGCCGTATGCCGTCGCTGGCGCAGGTGCAGAGGTGCCGGCTCCGGTGCCGGGCTGGCCGACCGGCTGGCCGACGGGCTGCCCGGTCACGGGGTCGACGGTCGTCGCGCCGGCCGCACCCGGTCCAGACGTGCCGCGGTTGCGCCACGGCGCCTGCTCCATGAGCTCACGGCCGGTGGCGGTCCGGGTCGCGAACCACCAGGCACCGACGACGAGGAGCACGAAGCCGAAGAAGCGGAAGCCCCTCGAGTCGCCGCCCCACCAGGGGCCGCCGCCGAGGACGGAGATGGCCGTGACGACGAGGAGGAAGATCGAGCTGCCCTCGCCGTGCTTGAGGGCGCGCTCGACGTGGATCTCGCCGCGCTCGTCGGGCATGAGCAGCCACAGCACGAGGTAGAGCGCGACACCCATCCCGAAGAAGATGGAGAAGAGGATGAAGCCCGCCCGGACGACGAGCGGGTCGACGCCGAGCCAACGGGCCAGGCCCGTCGCGACGCCGGCGAACCAGCGACCGTCCCCCTGACGCACGATCCCCGGGCGTCGCAGAGCGGTGTAGAAACCGTCGAGGCCGTGCCCCTGCGGAGGGGCGTCATTGCTTTTCGTCATGCCACCACAGTGGCGCGCCGGACGCCCGCCAACCATGAGGGTCGACCCTGAGCGCACCCTGACGCGACCCCCAAAGGAGGCCGGGATGGTCGCCCTCGCCCGCCGGGTGGGTCAGGATGGAACGGTGCAGACGGCATACGAGAACGGAACGGGCCCCGTGCGCCCGGCCTGGCGGGCGACGCCACGGCCCCCGCTCGTGCGCCAGCGGCAGGGCAAGGTCATCGCGGGAGTCGCGATGGGGCTCGCCGAGCACCTCGGCCTGCCGGTCGTCGCCGTCCGAGTGGCGCTCGTCCTGACGAGCATCCCCTTCGGCGCGGGGCTCGCCGTCTACGTCTTCCTCTGGGCCACGATGCGCGAGGTCGGCGACGTCGACCCGGCGATCGCCGCCGCCACGACCCAGGCGCCGGGCAGCCCGACCGCGGTCGGCCCCGCGAGCGTCGGCACCACGTCCGTCTCCCCCGGAACCCGACAGCACCACGTCGACCTCGCCGGCCTGCGCACGTGGCTGCGGAGCGGCAACCAGGCCGTCATCATCACCCTCCTCGGCGTGGCCGCCCTGGCCGTCGCGGGGGCGCTCTGGCTCGGGGGTGCCGGCCTCGACGTCCACGCCGAGCTCATCCTCCCCGTCGTCGCCATCGTCATCGGCGCGATCTTCTTCTGGTCGCAGCTCGACGACACCGACACCCTCGGCGCGCGCCGCCCGGTGCGCTGGATCTGGCTCGTCGTCGGCCTCGGCCTCACCATCCTCGGCCTCGTCGGACTGCTCGTGCGCGGCACCAACCTCACCGAGCTGTGGCAGGTGGCGGGTGCCGTGCTCGCCGCCCTCGTCGGGGTCGCCGTCCTGTCGGCGCCGTGGATCCTGCGGCTCTGGAGCAACCTGCGCCTCGAGCAGGCCGCGCGCATCCGGGCCACCGAACGCGCCGACATCGCCGCCCACCTGCACGACTCGGTGCTCCAGACCCTGGCCCTCATCCAGCGCCAGTCCGGCGACGCCGCGACCGTCGCGCGACTCGCCCGCGCCCAGGAGCGCCAGCTGCGCAGCTACCTCTACGACGAGGACGCCCGGGCCGGCACGCTCGGTGCCGCGCTCACCGCGGCCATGGGCGAGGTCGAGGACCTCCACGGTGTGCCCGTCCAGCTCGTCGTCACCGGCGACCGGCCGATGGACGAGCACCTCGACGCCCTCGTCAAGGCCGTGCGCGAGGCCACGTGGAACGCCGTGCGCCACGCGAGCCCGCCCGTCAGCGCCTACGTCGAGGTCGGGCCCGACGCCGTCGAGGCGTTCGTCCGTGACCACGGTGCGGGCTTCGACCTCGACACCGTGCCCGACGACCGGGCCGGCGTGCGCGAGTCGATCATCGGCCGCATGGAGCGACACGGCGGCACGGCCCGCATCCGGCGCCGCGCCGACGGCACCGAGGTCGTCCTGCGCCTGCCCGTCCGGCAGCCGCAGGCGCCCGAGGCGTCCGCCCCCGGTGCGCCGGCTGATCCACCCGTCACCACCCCCAGCAGCGACCCCGGCAGCGCGCCGGACCCCGACCCCCAGGAGCAGGCTTCATGACCGACCCGCGGACCATCCGCATCGTCATCGTCGACGACCACCACATGTTCCGCACCGGCGTGCGCGCCGAGCTGACCTCCCTCGCCGCCACGCCGCGGGCCGGGGGCTTCACGCTCGAGATCGCCGGCGAGGCCGGTGCGGTCGAGTCGGCCGTGCAGGTCATCAAGGAGCAGCGACCCGACGTCGTGCTCCTCGACGTCCACCTGCCCGGCGGCGACGGACACGGTGGTGCCGACGTCATCCGGGCGTGCGCCGGCGTCCAGTCGGGGGCCGACGTGCCGGTGCGCTTCCTCGCGCTCTCGGTGTCCGACGCCGCCGAGGACGTCATCGCGGTCATCCGCGCCGGCGCCCGGGGCTACGTCACGAAGACGATCAGTGCCGAGGAGCTGCTCACCGCCATCGGTCGGGTGGCCGACGGCGACGCCGTCTTCAGCCCGCGCCTCGCCGGCTTCGTCCTCGACGCGTTCGGCGCGACGGCGGGTGAGGTCGCCGAGATCGACGAGGAGCTCGACCGCCTCTCGGCGCGCGAGCGCGAGGTGATGCGCCTCATCGCGCGCGGCTACCAGTACAAGGAGGTCGCGAAGGAGCTCTTCATCTCCGTCAAGACCGTCGAGACCCACGTCAGCTCGGTGCTGCGCAAGCTGCAGCTCAGCTCACGCCACGAGCTGACCGCCTGGGCCATGGGCCGCCGCCTCCTCTGACCCCACCCCCACTCGAGTGAGCGCCCAGCCACACTCGAGTGAGCGCCCAGCCACACTCGAGTGAGCGCGTACTCCCATGGCGTGGGCGAACGGTCCGTTCGAGTGGGACGACGCGCTCACTCGAGTGGGACGGGGCGCTCACTCGAGTGGTGTCTGTAGGTCACTCGTCGGTGGCGGCGACGAAGCGGCGCAGGGCGGTGACGATGATCTCCGGCGCGTCGGTGTGCACCCAGTGACCGGCGCCCTTGATCGTGAAGAGCCGCGTGCGCGGGAAGTGGCGTCGCATGCGCTCGCCGTCCTCGCGCTTGACGTACCGGGAGTCGCCGCCGGCGACCCACAGCACCGGCCCCTCGTAGGGCGGGAGCGCGTCGGCGTCGTCGGGCCAGTCGGCGATGCGTGAGTCGACCCCCAGCGCGGCGTCGCCCGCGACGAGGTCGAGGTTGACCTGCCAGCGCCACGTCTGCCCGTCACGGCGCAGGTTCTGCAGGAGGAAGGCCTTGACGCCGGGATCGGGCTCGCTGAAGCGGGCCTCCGCGTCACCGCGGCTCGTCAGCTCGGCGAGCGGCAGGGCCTGCATCTCGCGGATGTAGCCCTCGAAGCGCTCGAGCGAGCCGTAGCCCTTGGGTGCGATGTCGACGACGACGAGCCGTTCGACGAGCTCGGGATGGCGCAGCGCGAGCACCATGGCGACCTTGCCGCCGAGGGAGTGGCCGACGACGGTCCACCGCTCCCCCTCGCCGACCGCGCGGAGCGTCGCGGCCACGGCGTCGGCATACGCGTCGAGCGAGAACTGCTGCGACCACGGGGACCGGCCGTGGTCGGGGAGGTCGACGAGGAGGCAGCGGGCGTCCGTGCCCTCCGCGCCGCTGACCGCCTTGGCGATCTGGTTCCAGTTGCGGCCCTGGCCGAAGAGCCCGTGGAGGAAGGCGATGCGGGGCCCGGCCGTGCCCACGGACAGGGTGTTGAGGGAGGCCTGGTCTGCAGCCGTGGTCATGAGCGCGAGCCTACGCGGCAGCCCACCTCACGCGACTCCCGGTCGTCCGTGAGGACCCCGCGGGAGCGCTCCGTGCGTGACCTCACCGACCCTCCCGGAGTCCGTGAGACAGCTGTAACCACGGCGTCACAGCAGGCCCGGCGACCGGCAACACCGGCTTCCTAGCGTGAGCGTCACGCTCTCGCAGCGGCCCAGACCCGCCTCACCCCGTCACCGTCCCGCTCGGCTCGAGCAGCCCAGGAGGAACCCCGTGAGCACCACCACCGGAAGCAGCACCGACAGCACGACCGGCAGCGCCGCCGAGACCACCACCGCGTCACCCACTCCAGTCCCGGCGCTCGACCGTCCCGGTCGCTTCCGTGAGCTCACCGCGCCGAGAACGCGGGTCATCCGCGACTGGGACCCCGAGGACACGGCGGCGTGGGAGGGCGGCAACAAGGACGTCGCCCGCCGCAACCTGATCTGGTCGGTGGCCACCGAGCACATCGGCTTCTCGATCTGGTCGATCTGGTCGGTCATGGTCCTCTTCATGCCGCAGGCCGTCTACGGCTTCACGCCCGCCGACAAGTTCTTCCTCGTCGCCGTCCCGACACTCGTCGGCGCCGTGCTCCGGGTGCCCTACACGATGGCGACGGCGTTCTTCGGCGGCCGCAACTGGGCCATCGTCAGCGGCGTCGCCCTCCTCGTGCCGACCACCCTGACGTGGTGGCTCATGGTCAACCCCGGCCACTCCCTGACGACCTTCCTGCTCGTGGCCGGGCTCGCCGGGCTCGGCGGCGGCAACTTCGCCTCGTCGATGACGAACATCAACGCCTTCTACCCGCAGCGGATGAAGGGCTGGGCCCTCGGGCTCAACGCCGGTGGCGGCAACATCGGCGTCCCCGTCGTCCAGCTCGTCGGGCTCCTCGTCATCGCGACGCTCGGCAACCGCCGGCCCGAGGTCGTCTGCGCCGTCTACCTCGTGCTGCTCGCCGTCGCGAGCATCGGCGCCGCGGTCTTCATGGACAACCTCGACCACCAGACGGCCAACCCGAAGGCGATGCTCGAGGTGCTGCGGCACGCCGACGCGTGGGTCATCTCGCTGCTCTACATCGGCACCTTCGGCTCGTTCATCGGCTTCGGCTTCGCGTTCGGACAGGTGCTCAACCAGACGTTCCTCGCCGGCATGACCGGCGGCGCCGCGCCGACGCCGGCCCAGACGGCGGCCGCGAGCCTGCACGCCGCCCAGATCGCCTTCGTCGGTCCGCTCCTCGGCTCGGTCAGCCGGGTCTGGGGCGGCAAGCTCGCCGACCGCCGAGGCGGGGCCGCGGTCACCCTGTGGACGTTCGTCGGGCTCACCGTCGCAGGGGTCCTCGTCACGCTCGCCGCCCGCTCCGACGACGTGACGTCGGGCGCGGCGACGGGGCTCCAGCTCACCGGCCTCATCGGCGGCTTCGTCCTCCTCTTCGTCCTCTCGGGCATCGGCAACGGCTCGGTCTACAAGATGATCCCCGCCCTCTTCGAGGCGAAGTCGGCCTCGATCCCCGGTCCCGCCGTCGAGCGCACGGCCTGGTCACGCTCGATGGCAGGCGCGCTCATCGGCATCGCCGGCGCCATCGGCGCCCTCGGCGGCGTCCTCATCAACCTCGGGCTGCGCGCGTCCTACCAGGGCGCCAGCCACTCGGCCACGGCCGCGTTCGTCGTCTTCACGCTCTTCTACGTCGGCGCCGCCACCCTGACGAAGGTGCGCTACCGCCGATGACCGCCACCTCATCGCGAATGCCGTCCCGCTCGCTCGGTGGGGACGTCCCCTCCGAGCGGGCAGGGGTCGCGACGCACTGTGCGTACTGCGGGCTCCAGTGCGCGATGACCCTCACCGGGTCGTCCGCGGCCGACCTCACGGTCAGCCCGCGTCGCTTCCCGACGAACCGCGGCGGCCTGTGCCAGAAGGGCTGGACGAGCGCCGAGCTCCTCCGGACACCCCGTCGGCTCACCACTCCTCTCGTCCGCCGCGACGGCGAGCTCGCCCCGGCGTCGTGGGACGAGGCCCTCGATGTCGTCGCCGACACCATCGTGCGGACGCAGGCGGCCTACGGCCGGGACGCCGTGGCGGTCTTCGGCGGTGGGGGCCTGACCAACGAAAAGGCTTACCAGCTGGGCAAGTTCGCCCGAGTGGCGCTCCGCACGAGCCAGATCGACTACAACGGTCGCTGGTGCATGAGCTCGGCCGCCGCGGCGGGCATCCGCTGCTTCGGCCTCGACCGCGGCCTCCCCTTCCCGGTCACCGACATCGGTTCGGCGCACGCCGTGCTGCTCCTCGGCGCCAACCCCGCCGAGACGATGCCACCCTTCCTGACGCACCTCGTCCGCGCCGCCGACGCCGGCGGCCTCATGGTCGCTGACCCGCGCCTCACCCCGACCGCGGCCAAGGCCCTCGACGGCGGCGGGCTGCACCTGCAGCTGCGTCCCGGCACCGACGCCGCGCTGGCGCTCGGCATGCTGCACCTCGCCGTCACCGAGGGGTATGCCGACCGCGGGTTCGTCGCCGAGCGCACGACGGGCTTCGACGAGCTATGGGCGACCGCGGCGCAGTGGCTGCCCGAGCGCGTCGAGCGGGTCACGGGTGTCGCCGTCACGACGATGCGGGCTGCCGTCGCCGCACTGGCCCGCGCCCGCGACACCGAGCGCGGCGCCTACATCCTGTCGGCGCGCGGGACCGAGCAGCACGCGAGCGGCACCGACACGGTGACGGCGTTCATCGCCCTCGCCCTCGCGCTCGGGCTGCCCGGCAACCCCGGCACCGGCTTCGGCACGATCACCGGCCAGGGCAACGGCCAGGGCGGGCGGGAGCACGGCCAGAAGGCCGACCAGCTGCCCGGCTACCGCAGGATCGACGACCCGGCAGCGCGGGCCCACGTCGCGTCGGTCTGGGGCGTCGACCCGGCCGACCTGCCGGGCCCCGGTCGCAGCGCCTTCGAGCTGCTGTCGGCGCTCGGCACCGACGGCGGCCCGCGCGTGCTCATGGTCCACGGCAGCAACCCCGTCGTCTCGGCACCCGACGCGCGGGTCGTGACGGAGCGCCTCGCCGCCCTCGACCTGCTCGTCGTCTCCGACTTCGTCCTCTCCGAGACGGCCGCCGTGGCCGACGTCGTGCTCCCCGTCCTCCAGTGGGCCGAGGAGGAGGGCACGCTGACCAACCTCGAGGGCCGGGTCCTGCGCCGCCGCAAGGCGCTCGACGCGCCCGCCGGGTGCCGCAGCGAGCTCGAGCTCTGGAGCGAGCTGGCGCGCCGGATCGGCTGCAGCACAGCCTTCCCCACCGAACCGCGCGTCGTCTTCGACGAGCTGCGCCGGGCCTCCGCCGGCGGTCCGGCCGACTACTCCGCGGTGACGTGGGAGCGGCTCGACGCCGGCGAGAGCCTCCACTGGCCGTGCAGCACCGCGCGACCGGAGGGCACGCCGCGACTCTTCCTCGACGCCTTCGCGACACCCGACGGTCGCGCCCGTTTCGTCGCCGTCGACCACGTGGGTCCCGCCGAGGCCGACGACGCGACCTATCCCCTGGTCGCGACGACGGGTCGGGTGCTGCAGCACTACCAGTCCGGCGCCCAGACGCGGCTCGTCGCCGAGCTGTCGGCGGCGGCGGGCGACGTGTTCGTCCAGGTGCACCCCGACACGGCTGAGGCCGCCGGTCTCGGCGACGGCGACCTCGCCGACGTCGTGAGCCGTCGCGGCCGGACCCGCGCCGTCGTCCGCGTCGACGACGACATGCGCGCCGACGTCGTCTTCCTGCCCTTCCACTGGGCCGGTGACGCACGAGCCAACTCGCTGACCCACGCCGCCCTCGACCCGACCAGCCGCATGCCCGAGTTCAAGGCGTGCGCCGTCCGCCTGGAGGCCATCGCATGACGCGAGCCCGCACCCATGTCCTCGTCGTCGGCAACGGCATGGCCGGCGCCCGGCTCGCCGAGGAGATCCGCCACCGGGATCCCGACGCCGAGCGCTTCGCCGTCACCGTCGTCGGCGAGGAGCCGCACGCGGCCTACAACCGGGTGCTCCTGTCGACCGTCGTCGCCGGCGGCATCAGTCCGCGCGACACGCGCCTCAAACCCGACGGCTGGTGGGCGGCGCGCCACATCGACGTCGTCGCCGGCTCCCGGGTCGCAGCCGTCGACGTGGACGCACGCACGGCGACGCTCGACACCGACGGCACCGAGCGAGTCGTCCTGTGGGACGAGCTGGTCCTCGCGACCGGAAGCACGAGCTTCGTCCCCCCGACCGAGGGGTTGTATGCCGGGCCGCCCGGTCCTGCGACCCCGCTGGCCGACGGGGTCGTCGCCTTCCGCACGGTCGACGACTGTGGTCGCATCGTCGCAGCGGCCGAGTCCGTTTCCACCGCAGTCGTGCTCGGCGGCGGTCTGCTCGGGCTCGAGGCGGCCCGTGGCCTGCTCGCCCGGGGCGTCGACGTCACCGTCGTGCACCCGCAGGACTTCCCGATGGATCGCCAGCTCGACGCCGACGGCGGCGCCGTCCTGTCCCGCGTCGTCCGCGGCATCGGCGCCCGCCTCGTGCTCGGGCGGCTCGTCGTCGAGCGACACGCACCGGTCGACGGGGGGTCAGCGCACGTCGTCCTCGACGACGGTACGACCCTCGCCGCCGACCTCGTCGTCGTCGCGACGGGCGTCCGGCCCCGCACCGACCTCGCCGTCGCGACCGGTCTCGAGGTCGACCGCGGGATCGTCGTCGACGACCGCCTCGCCACGTCGTTCCCGCACGTCCACGCCATCGGTGAGTGCGCCCAGCACCGCGGTGAGGTGCCCGGACTGGTCCAGCCCGGCTGGGACCAGGCCCGCGTGCTCGCCGACGTGCTCACCGGCGCCGACCCCGACGCGACGTACGAGGGCACGAGCGTCCTGACCCGGCTCAAGGCCCACGACATCGACCTCGCGAGCATGGGCACGGTCGCCGTCGACGTCCACGACCCCGGGCACGAGGTGCTCACCTTCACCGACCCGAGCCGGGGTCGCTACGCCAAGCTCGTGCTGCGCCAGGACCGTCTCGTCGGCGCCATCCTGCTCGGCGTCGGTGACGCGGCGGGCGCCCTGACCCAGCTCTACGACACCGGCTCGGTCGTCCCGCGGGACCGTCTGTCGCTCATGCTCGGTCGCGCGATCACCCGGTCGGGAGCCACCGAGGCCGTCAACCTCGCCGAGATGCCCGGCACGGCCGTCATCTGCCGGTGCAACACCGTGACGAAGTCCGCGATCGTCGGCGCGTTCCGGACGGGCGCCGAGACCGTCGGCGCGGTCGCCGAGGCGACCCGGGCGACGACCGGCTGCGGCTCGTGCAGGAGCGCCGTCGACGGCCTCTGCTCGTGGCTCCGCTCGTCGGAGCCGGCCGCCTCCCCCACCTCCACCTCCTCGACCCCCGAACCGGTGTCGGCAGCCGCTGCCCTGACCGAAGGAGCCGCCTGATGTCCACCACCACCGAGAACCCGACGCGCACCACCACCCGCACGGTCGTCGTCGTCGGCCACGGCATGGTCGGCCACCGCTTCGTCGAGGCGCTGCGGTCGCGCGACACGGAGAGCACGTGGAAGGTCACCGTCCTCTCGCAGGAGGCGGAGGCGGCATACGACCGCGTCGGCCTCTCGTCCTACGTCGGGGCCTGGGACCGCGCATCGCTCGCCCTCGCCGGCAACACGTATGCCGGTGACGACCTCGTCGACCTGCGGCTCGGCACACGCGCCGAGCACGTCGACCGCGAGGCACGCACCGTCACGACGAGCGCGGGCGACGTCATCGCGTACGACGAGCTCGTCCTCGCGACCGGCTCCCACCCCTTCGTGCCCCCGGTGCCGGGCCACGACTCGACGGGCTGCTTCGTCTACCGCACGCTCGACGACCTCGACGGCATCCGCGTCGCCGCCGAGTCCGCGATCGAGCGGGCCGCGGCGGCAGGGCGCGAGGCGAACGGCCTCGTCGTCGGCGGTGGCCTCCTCGGCCTCGAGGCAGCCAACGCCCTGCGCCTGCTGGGACTGACGCCGCACGTCGTCGAGTTCGCTCCGCGCCTCATGCCGCTCCAGGTCGACGACGGCGGCGGCGCGGTGCTCGAGGGTCTCATCAGCCACCTCGGGGTGCAGGTCCACACCGGGGCCGGCACGAGCTCGATCGCCGTGCAGGAGGACGGTCGCCTCGCCGTCGAGCTCTCCGACGGCACGGCGCTGCTCACCGACCTCGTCGTCTTCTCGGCGGGCGTGCGCCCGTCGGACGCGGTGGCGCGCGCCGCCGGCCTCGACGTCGGCGAGCGGGGCGGCGTCCTCACCGACGCCGCGTGCCGCACGAGCGACGAGAACGTCTGGGCCGTGGGCGAGGTCGCCGCCGTCGAGGGTCGGTGCTACGGCCTCGTCGCCCCCGGCTACACGATGGCCGAGGTCGTCGCCGACCGGCTCCTCGGGGGGGAGGCGAGCTTCCCCGGCGCCGACCTGTCGACCAAGCTCAAGCTGCTCGGCGTGGACGTCGCCTCCTTCGGGGACGCGATGGCGACGACGCCCGGGGCCCTCGAGATCGTCCACACCGATGCGACGAAGGGCACCTACGCCAAGGTCGTCGTCAGCGACGACGCGAAGACGCTGCTCGGCGGCATCCTCGTCGGCGACGCCTCGGCGTACACGACGCTCAAGGCGTACGTCGGCCGCGAGGTCCCCGGCGACCCCGGCGCGCTCGTGTCTCCCGCCGGCGCCGAGCTCGGTGCGGACTCCCTGCCCGACGACGCCGTCATCTGCTCGTGCAACAACGTGACGAAGGCGTCGATCTGCGGTGCCATCGCCGAGGGCGCCTGTGACCTCGCGGCCATCAAGGGCTGCACGAACGCCGGAACCACCTGCGGCGGTTGCCTGCCCACGGTCAAGAAGCTGCTTGTCGACTCGGGTGTCGAGCTCTCCAAGGCGCTGTGCGAGCACTTCGAGCAGAGCCGGGCCGAGCTGTTCGAGATCGTGGCCTCGACGGGCATCCGCACCTTCTCGGGGCTCCTCGCGCGCTACGGCACGGGCACCGGGTGCGAGATCTGCAAGCCCACCGTCGCCTCGATCCTCGCCTCGACGAGCAGCGACCACGTGCTCGACGGGGAGCAGGCGGCGCTCCAGGACAGCAACGACCACTTCCTCGCCAACATCCAGAAGAACGGCACCTACTCCGTCGTCCCGCGGATGCCCGGCGGCGAGGTCACGGCCGAGCAGCTCATCACGATCGGCCGGGTGGCCCAGGACTTCGGTCTCTACGTCAAGGTCACCGGCGGTCAGCGCATCGACCTCTTCGGCGCCCGCGTCGAGCAGCTGCCCGCGATCTGGCGGCGCCTCGTCGACGTCGGCATGGAGTCGGGGCAGGCCTACGGCAAGTCGCTGCGCACCGTGAAGTCGTGCGTCGGCTCCTCGTGGTGCCGGTACGGCGTGCAGGACTCCGTCGGGATGGCCGTCGACCTCGAGCACCGCTACCGCGGGCTCCGGTCGCCGCACAAGATCAAGTTCGGGGTCTCGGGCTGTGCGCGCGAGTGCGCTGAGGCCCGCGGCAAGGACGTCGGCGTCATCGCCACCGACCGAGGCTGGAACCTCTACGTCTGCGGCAACGGCGGCCAGACGCCGGCCCACGCGCGACTGCTCGCGAGCGACCTCGACGACGAGACCCTCGTGCGCTACATCGACCGCTTCCTCATGTTCTACGTGCGCACGGCCGACCGCCTCCAGCGCACGGCTCCGTGGCTCGACGCGCTCGAGGGCGGGCTGGAGCACCTCAAGGCCGTCGTCTGCGAGGACTCGCTCGGCATCGCCGACGACCTCGAAGGCGCGATGGGGCGTCACGTCGAGGGCTACCGGGACGAGTGGAAGGCGGTCCTCGACGACCCCGAGAAGCTCTCGCGCTTCGTGTCGTTCGTCAACGCCCCGGACGAGGCCGACCCCATGGTCGCCTTCGACGAGTCGGGCCCGCGCAAGGTCCCGGTGCTGCTGGGGCTGCCCACTGTCCGCGAGAACGCCTGAGTGCGAAAGGAACCCATCATGACGACACTCACCACCCCACCCCAGGTGCTGCCGGCGGAGGTCGCGCCCACGGCTGGTCGCAACGTCGTGCGGCCCGGGATCCTGCCGTCCCCCGGAGCGAGACAGTGGGTGTCAGCCTGTCCGGTCACGGCGCTCGTGCCCGGCCGAGGGGTCGCCGTGCTCCTGCCCGGCGGCGCCCAGGCTGCCCTCTTCCTGCTCCCCAACGGGATGATCTACGCCGTCGACAACCTCGACCCGTACGCGCGGGCCGCGGTCCTCTCGCGCGGTCTGACCGGTGACCGCAGCGGCGAGCCGACCGTGGCCTCACCGCTGCTCAAGCAGGTCTTCTCGTTGCGCACCGGCGCCGCCCTCGACGACCCGGAGGTCGCCCTCCCGACGTATGCCGTCCGCGTCCAGCACGGCACCGTGCGAGTCGGGCTCCCGCTCCCCTGACCGTCGACAGGCCACCAACGGGGACCCGTTCGTGGCCTATCGAGGATGAGGCAGGGGTGCCTCGGGGTCAGGCTGCGGCGACGAGTGCTGCGCGGAGGGCGTCCTCGAGGCCGGTCGTCGGGCGGCCGATGAGACGGGACAGGTCGCCGGTGTCGGTGAAGAGGGCCCCCTCGGCGATCCCGCGGTCGCTGTCGGCGAGCACGCCGGCATACCCCTCGGGAAGACCGGCCGCGACGAGTGCCGCGGTGAAGTCGGGGACGGACAGGTCGCGGTAGGCGACCTCGCGCCCGGCGACGCGACCCACCGTCTCGGCGAGCTCGCCGAGGGAGAACGCGTCGTCGCCACCGAGCTCGTAGACGGCGCCCTCGTGGCCCCGTCCGTCCTCACCCGCGAGCACCACGGCAGCGGCGTCGGCGTAGTCGGCCCGGGTCGCGGCGCTGACGCGGCCGTCTCCGGCGGCACCGAGGACGGCGCCGTGCTCGAGGACGGTCGGCAGCTGGCCGGTGTAGTTCTCGAGGTACCAGGAGTTGCGCAGCAGGGCGTGCGGCAGACCGGACGCCGCGAGCAGCTCCTCCGTGGCGCCGTGCTCGGCGGCGAGCGTGAGGTCGGACGAGTCGGCGCGCGTGATGCTCGTGTAGGCGACGAAGCCCACCCCAACCCGCTTGGCCGCATCGATGACGTTGGCATGCTGGGTGATCCGCTGCCCGACCTCGCTCCCGGAGACGAGGAGGAGCCGGTCGACACCGACGAACGCGGCGTCGAGCGACGCCGGGTCGGTGTAGTCGGCTCGGCGCACCACGACACCGCGGTCGGCCAGGTCGGCGACGGACTCGGGGTTGCGGGCGATGGCGACGACATCGGCGGCGGGCGTGCCGCGCTCGAGGAGGGACTCGACGACGAGACGGCCGAGGTGGCCGCTGGCACCGGTGACGAGAAGGGTCATGGCGTTCCTTTCGGGTGGGGCTGACATCCACGAGAACGACCGCGCCCACGGCATACTTCCCAGAAGTTAGTACCCACTTTGAAGTAAGGTACTGACATGACGGTTAGTCCCACCCTGCGTCGACACTTCCCCGACGGCGTCTTCGCCGCCGACTGCCCCAGCCGCGTCGTGCTCGACCACGTGACGAGCAAGTGGGGCACGCTCGTCATCCTCGCCCTCGCCGAGGGCGAGCCCCTGCGGTGGAGCGAGCTGCGGCGTCGCGCCGAGGGCGTCAGCGAGAAGATGCTCGCCCAGACCCTGCGCATGCTCGAGGCCGACGGGCTCGTCCACCGGGACGCCCGGCCGGTCGTCCCGCCGCACGTCGAGTACTCCCTCACGGCACGGGGCGGCGCGCTCGCCGAGCGGATGGTGCCGCTCATGGACTGGATCGCCGACCACGCGCCCGCCATCGTCGGCGACGCCGAGGCTGCTGCCGCTACACGTTGAGCCGGTAGCCCCGCCGCACGACGGTCTGCACGAGGTGACGGTCGGGCAGCGCCGACCGGAGCCGACTCACGGCCATGTCGAGGGCGTGCTCGTTCTCGGCCTCGGGCAGCTCGTCGAGGAGCCGCTCGCGGCTCAGCACAGCGCCCGGCTCGGACATCAGGGCCGCGAGCATCGCCCGCGGCCCGCGGGCCAGGGTCACCGTCTCGCCGCCGAAGGTCACGACACGCCCGTGCACGACGAGCGGACCCAGCGCGGTCTGGACCTCGGCGACGCCGTTGAGCGTCAGGTGCTCGATGACGGTCCGGATGAGCGCGCCCATCCGGAAGCGGTCGGGCACGATCGGCGTCACCCCGAGGTCGAGCAGCGGTGCCGCCGTCACCGGCCCCACCGCGGCGGCCGTGACGCCACACCGCAGGGCCTCGACGAGCACGCCGTCCATGCCGAGCTGCGCTGCGGCAGAGACGAGTCCGTCGACCGCCGGTGCCGACGTGAAGGTGACGACGTCGACCTCTCGGGCCGCAACGGCCGCGACGAGACGCCCCAGCCGGCTCTCGTCGGTCGGCCGCACCCAGCGGTAGGGCGCCACGGTCAGCACCGTCGCCCCCGCCGACCGCAGCCGTTCGAGCTGCTCCACGTCCTCGTGGCCGTGCAGCTGCACCGCGACCCGCCTCCCGACGACGCCGCCCTCGAGTGCGAGCCCGACCGTGGATGCCGTGCGCTCGTCGTCGGCGATGCCGTCGTCGTCGTGGCCCGCGGCCCGCACCGCGCCCCGCGCCTTGGGACCGCGGACGATTATGCGGGCCCGGTCGAGGGTCCGCGCCAGGTCCTCACCGAGGCCCGCCGCGTCGGCCGCCTCGATCCACCGCCGGAAGCCGTAGGCCGTCGTGACGATGACGACGTCGGGGCGGCAGTCGATGACGGCGCGCGTGTCGCCGATGAGGATCTCGTCCTCGTCGACGGGGGCGATGCGGACGGCCGGCGCGTGCAGCACCTCGGCGCCACGGCGCACGAAGGCGTCGATGAGGTCTCCCGACCGCCGGTCGGAGGTCACGGCGATCCGGAAGCCGTCGAGCACCGGGCCCGTCGGGTCCACCCGGGCGGCGTCCGGGTCGGGTCCGGTCAGCTCGGCCGACCACGCCGTCGGCGGGTGGCTGCGCCGCGCCTGCCGGGCTGCTCGCGTGGAGGCGACGCTCGGCTCGCTCACGCGACGCCGTCCATCGCGGGTGCGTCGGCGGACCCCGCCCCCACGCGTCGGGCCCACACGGCCGACTGGCGCACGACCTCGCCGACCACGATGACCGACGGCGACGTGGCCCGGGCCCGGGCCGCGAGGTCCGGCAGCGTGGCGAGGGTCCCGACGATGCTGCGCTGGTCGGGGGTGAAGCCGCGCTCGACGACGGCAGCCGGAGTGTCTGCGGCCAACCCGGCCCGGGCCAGCGCCGTCGTCAGCGGGACGATGTTGTGCATCCCCATGAGGAGGACGACGGTTCCTCCGAGGCCCGCGAGCGAGCGTGCCTGCTCGGGCTCGAGGGGGACGTGCCCCGACACGACGGTGAAGACGTGGCTGACACCGCGGTGGGTGACCGGTATGCCGGCACTCCCCGGCACGCCGACGGCCGACGAGACCCCGGGCACGACCGTCACGGGCAGGCCCGCCTCGACGGCCGCCGCGACCTCCTCGCCGCCGCGGCCGAACACGTAGGGGTCACCGCCCTTGAGGCGCACGACCGTGAGGCCCGCGCGCGCCCGCGCGACCATGATCCGCTCGATCTCGTCCTGGGGCACTGCGTGGTGTCCCGGCCGCTTGCCGACGTCGACGACCTCCGCACCGGGCGCGAGACGCGCGACGTCACCGACCTCGGCGAGCCGGTCGGTGAGCACGACGTCGGCCTCGGCGAGGGCGCGGATCCCGGCGAGCGTCAGCAGCTCGGGACCCCCGGGACCCGCCCCCACGAGGACGACCCGACCCCGGGGCGCGTCCGGGACCTCGACCACGACCGGGCACCGTCCCGCGAGCGCGTCGCGGACGGACGCCCACCCGGCTCCCGGCCCGACGAGCACCGCGAGTCGCGCGTCGGCGCACACCTCGTCCGTCACGTCGCCCGGCGAGGGAGCGACCGTGACCACGGCCCCGGCTCGCTCGTGGCGTCGCACGACGGAGGCCGTGAGGCCCGGAGGCCCCACGACGAGCACGGGCAGTCCCGTCAGGTCGGTCTCGATCAGCACGGCGGCCTCCCGTCGCAGCTCGTGGTCCACGTCGGCTCCCACGGTAGGAAGGGTGTGTTTCGTCCGCGTTTCCGTCCCGCGATGCCCCGGTAAC
The DNA here is from genome assembly GCF_000383675.1 of Terracoccus sp. 273MFTsu3.1. Lineage (GTDB taxonomy): Bacteria > Actinomycetota > Actinomycetes > Actinomycetales > Dermatophilaceae > Terrabacter. Next base: position 265,073 of record NZ_KB911825.1, read on the forward strand.
GGCCGACTCACCCGGGCGTGGGCGTCCAGTGCGGTCGCGACCCGGGCCCCGTCCCGCGTCCTCACGACACCGACGGTCCGGCTCGACCTGACTCCGACCTGACAGAGTGGGCCCATGACCAGCCCCGTGCCCGTGCTCGTGGCGGTGGCGCACGGCACGTCGTCCGCCGCCGGCCGGTCGGCCATCGGCAGCCTCGTCGCGGCCGTCGCCGCGCGGCGCCCGGACCTCACCGTCCGCGCGGCCTTCGTCGACGTGCAGCCCCCGGACCCTGCCGCCGTGCTGTCGTCGCTGCACGACGACGCGCCTGCGCGGCTGGTGCCACTGCTCCTGTCGGCCGGCTACCACGTCTACGTCGACCTCGCCGAGGCCGCCGCACGAGTGCCCGGCACCACGGTCGCACCGGCCCTCGGCCCCGACGACCGCCTCGCCGACCTGCTGCGCGACCGGCTCGTGGCAGCCGGGCTGCGCGACGACGACACCGTCGTGCTCGGCGCGGCAGGGTCGTCGCAGGCCTCGGCGGTCGACGACTGCGAGCGTGTCGCCGCCGCCCTCGGGCGGCGCCTGGGGCGACCCGTCGTGGCCGGCTACCTGTCGGCCGTGGAGCCGAAGCTCGCCGATGCCGTTGCAGCACAACGTGTTCCGGGGCGTCGCGTGGTGGTCGCCACCTACCTGCTCGCGCCCGGGTTCTTCGCCGACCTGGCCGGCAGGTCCGGCGCCGACGTCGTGACGCCACCGCTCCTGCTGCCCCACGAACCCGCGCCCGAGGCCCTCGTCGACGTCGTCGTCGAGCGCTACCTCAGCTGACGAGCGCCCAGGCGCTCCAGGCCGCGAACAGCCCGAGCGCCACGTTGACGACGACGTTGCCGACGGCGTTACGGCGACGGTTCTCGAGCCACAGCTCCACGGTGTCGGCCGCGAGCGTCGACAGGGTCGACAGGCCGCCGCAGAAGCCACCGATGAGGACGAGCGACCACGTCGGCCCGAGCTCGGCCCGGGCGGCCACGACGGCCCCACCGACCACCGACGCCGCGACGTTGGCGGCGAGCACCCCGAAGGGCAGCGGTCGCTTCGACAGCGTCCGCACGAGCCACGTGCGCAGGAGGGCGCCGATCGAGCCGGCTGCCACGGCGAGCGCCCAGCCCCACCAGGCGACCGCGGTCACGCGGTCCCCCGGACACCGGCGGTGAGCAGACCACCGAGCCACATGCCCAGCGCGGCGGCGGCCACCCCGAGGCCGATGCTCGTCAACAGACCGAGCGCGACGGCATACCCGGGGGTGCCGTCGACGAAGGTGATGCTGAGCGCCGAGAAGGACGTCAGCGAGCCGAGCCCGCCCGAGGCGAGCATCGAGCGGAGCCGGGGCCGCACGGGAAGCCGGACGAGCACCCCGAGCAGGAAGGCGCCGACGACGTTGATGACGCTGATCCGCGGGTCCCAGCCGACCGCGCCGCTGCCGCCGATCGTCAGGAGCAGCCGTAGCAGGGTGCCCACGGCGCCGCCGAGGGCCACTGCGAACGGGTGCATGGCGCCAGTCTCTCAGCCCGAGCACGGCCGTCCGCGCGAGGCCGCTGTCCGGGCGAGCCGCGACGCGACCGTGCCGGGCAGTCCCCGGCGGGCTCAGGGGTCCTCAGCGGATCGGCAGGCCGAGACCGTGCGCTGTGGCGGCGGCCACGTCGGCAGGAAGCGCCGGCCCGTACGCCGCGTCGACCGGCGCCGACCCGGCACCGGCGGACGGGCTGCCGAACCACAGGCCCCAGCCCATCCCGTGGAGCGGCTGCGGAACGCCGGGCGTGACGATCGGTCGACCGCCGTCCGGTCCCCACCCGACGAGGACCTGCGACCACGCGGCGGCCGGCGCTGCGTGCAGCGTGGGTCGACCCCCGTGACCACCTGCGCCGCCACCCGTGTGACCAGTCGTCTGACCGTCGCTTGTGGGAGCGGCAGCACCACCGCCACCGACGCTGTGGTGCGACCCTCCGTCTCCGACGGACGTGCCGCTCGAGCGGTGCTGGAGGTCGGCGTTGTCGTGCAGGCGTCGTGACAGCCGGTCGAACTCCGTGCTGATCCGCGTGAGGTCGTGCTCGACCCGCCGCCACCGTTCGACGAGGTGCTGCAGGTCCGGCCCGTGCCAGGCCCCCTGCATCGTCGACACGGCTCGCTGCCCACGCGCGCGGACGACGTCGACCTCACGGCCGAACGACGCCATCCGGCCCGCCGAGTCGCGCAGCGCGTCGACGTCAGCACCCTTCGAGAACACAGATCTCCCTTCACCCCTGCACACCGGGCCCATCCTCACCTGCCGGCGCCGCCCCGTGCAATGGGGAGCCCTCCCCGCTTCCACGGCATACTCGGAGCGTCCCGCCCACCGCCGGAGAAGGTATGTGGCTGAGCCCGCCGCGTCGCTACCTCACCCTCGCGTCCCCGGCCTCCGCCGAGCTCGAGGTGAAGCGCTCACGCTTCCTCTGCGACGTGGCGCCGGTGGCGTCCGAGGAGGACGCCAGGGCGTTCATCGAGACGGTGCGGTCGGCCACGCGGGACGCGGGGCACCACTGCACCGCGTTCGTGCTCGGGCCCGATGGCGACACCCAGCGCAGCAACGACGACGGCGAGCCCTCGGGGACGGCCGGCGCGCCAATGCTCGACGTCCTGCGCGGTCGCGCCCTGACGGACGTCGTGGCCGTCGTGACCCGGTGGTTCGGTGGCACCCTGCTCGGCACCGGAGGTCTCATCCGCGCGTACGGTGACGCCGTCACCTCCGCCGTCGACGCGGCGACGCCCGTGGCCTACGCGCTGCGCGACGGGCTCGTCGTGACCGTCGGGAGCGCCGACGCGCCGCGCGTCGAGAACGCGCTGCGCGGCCACCCCGGGTGTGCCGTCACGTCGACGACGTGGGGAGCGACCGGCATCGTCCTCGCCCTCGCGGTCGAGCCCGGCACCAGCGACTCCGTGCGCGGGCTCGTCGGCGCCCTCACCGCAGGCGCGGGAGAGGTCACGGGCGGACCCGGGTCGTGGGTCCGGGTCCCGACGCGGTAGTCGTCCCCTTGCCGGTCCCGCCGGTCCCCACCGGTCCCCGCCGGTCCCGCCGACAGCCGACGGACGCGTGAGACCATGCCTGCATGGGCTTCCAGATCGCCAACGAACCAGCCGCTGACCAGGTCCTCGACGAGTACCCGTTCGCCGTCGTCGTCGGGATGATGCTCGACCAGCAGTACGGCATGGAGCACGCGTTCCGCGGCGGCTACAAGGTGCTGAGCCGCTTCGGCACGCTCGACCCGGCTGCGATCGCCGCCGCGGACCCCGCAGAGTTCAAGGCCATGGCGAGCACCCCACCGGCCATCCACCGTTTCCCCGGCTCGATGGCGGCCCGCTTGCAGGAGCTCGCCGCCCTCGTCGAGGATCGCTACGACGGCGACGTGACCCGGCTCTGGACCGAGGCGACGACCGGCAAGGAGCTGCTCAAGCGGGTCCAGGAGCTGCCGGGCTTCGGCAAGCAGAAGTCGCAGATCTTCGTCGCGCTGCTCGCCAAGCAGCTCGGTGTCCGGCCCGAGGGCTGGGAGGCCGTCGCCGGTGACTACGCGCTCGACGGATACCGCTCGGTGGCCGACGTCGTCGACGGCGACTCCCTCCTCAAGGTGCGGGAGTTCAAGCAGGCCAAGAAGGCCGAGGCCAAGGCCAAGCAGGACGCCTGAGCCGCAACACTTTTCGCACGTATGCCGCTGGGCTCGCTTCTCATGGAAGCGAGCCCAGCGGCATACGTGGTCTCAGGCAGCGCCTGACGGAGGTCAGTCGGCGAGGAAGCCGAGGAGGTCGGCCCGCGTCAGCACGCCGATCGGCTTGCCGTCCTCGACGACGAGGATCGCGTCGGACTCCTCGAGCTCCTTGCGCGCGGCCGAGACGGGCGAGCCGGCACCGACGAGGGGCAGGCCCTTCTCCATGTGCTTCTCGACGGAGTCGGCGAGGTGTGCCTGACCGGTGAAGAGCGCCGCCAGCAGGGCCCGCTCGCTGACGGAACCGGCGACCTCGCCGGACATGACGGGCGGCTCGGCCTTGACGACCGGCATCTGCGAGACGCCGTACTCGCGCAGGATCTGCACCGCGTCGCGGATCGTCTCGTTGGGGTGGGTGTGCACGAGGGCCGGCATGTCACCGGACTTGCCGTGGAGCACGGACCCGACGGTCGCCTCGGTGTGGTCGTTGAGGAAGCCGTAGGAGTGCATCCACTCGTCGTTGAAGATCTTGCTCATGTAGCCGCGGCCCGAGTCGGGCAGCAGCACGACCATGACGGCGTCCTCGGGCAGGTCCTTCGCGGCGCGCAGCGCGGCCACGACGGCCATGCCGCACGAGCCGCCGACAAGGAGGCCCTCCTCGCGGGCGAGGCGGCGCGTCATCTCGAAGGAGTCGGCGTCGCTGACGGCGATGACGTCGTCGACGACCGACGGGTCGTACGCGCCCGGCCAGAAGTCCTCACCGACGCCCTCGACGAGGTAGGGGCGGCCCGTGCCGCCGGAGTAGACGGACCCCTCCGGGTCAGCCGCGATGATGCGCACCGCGCCGTCGCTGACCTCCTTGAGGTACTTGCCGGTGCCGCTGATCGTGCCGCCCGTGCCGGCGCCCGCGACGAAGTGCGTGATGCGCCCGTCGGTGTCGCGCCAGATCTCGGGTCCGGTCGTCAGGTAGTGGCTGTTCGGCCCCTCGGGGTTGTAGTACTGGTTCGGCTTCCAGGCCCCGTCGATCTCGCGGACGAGCCGGTCGGAGACGGAGTAGTAGGAGTCGGGGTGCTCGGGCTCGACGGCCGTCGGGCAGACGACGACCTCGGCGCCGTAGGCCTTGAGCACGTCGCGCTTGTCCTGGCTCACCTTGTCGGGGCAGACGAACACGCAGTGGTAGCCGCGGCGCTGCGCCACGAGGGCCAGACCGACACCGGTGTTGCCGCTCGTCGGCTCGACGATGGTGCCGCCGGGCTGGAGCAGGCCGTCGCGCTCGGCGGCCTCGACCATGCGCAGGGCGATGCGGTCCTTCACCGAGCCGCCGGGGTTGAAGTACTCGACCTTCGCCAGCACCGTGCACCTCACCCCCGCGTCCGCGACGACGGAGCCGAGCTTGACCAGGGGCGTGTTGCCGACGAGGTCGGCGACGTTCTCTGCGTACTTCACGCGTCCATCCTAGGAGGGCCGTCCCACGGTCCGAGACACGCGGGTGCCCGGCACCGCGCCCGAAGGACGTGCGAAGCGGCACGGAGCGTCCGGCCCGGGCGTTACCGTGGTGGACCCGGTCGAGCAGCTCGACACGGCACTGGAAGGGGGTCCGGCATGGGGCGTGCACGACGCGCGCGCAAGATCGCCCAGGCGGCGGCCTACGGCGGCGGGATGGGAGTCGCCGGTCTCGGCGCGCTCGGGGCCCTCGGCTACGGCATCCTGCGCGGCGAGGCGATGATGGCCCGGCGGATCGTGGGCCAGCACTTCGAGGGCGCGCCGTCCGACAGCGGCACCTACGGGTCCGGCTCGGGGTCGCCGTTGCGGTTCCTCGTGCTCGGCGACTCGACCGGGGTCGGGATGGGCGCCGAACACCCCCACCAGACCGTCGGGGCGACGATCGCGAGCGGCGTCGCCGCCTTCAGCGGCCGCCCCGTCGAGCTGACCAACGTGGCCGTCATCGGCGCCGAGTCGACCGGCCTCGACGAGCAGCTCGAGCGCGGCCTCGCGGCCGTCCCCCAGCCCGACGTGGCCGTCATCCTGGTCGGTGCCAACGACGTGACCCACCGCATCGACCGCTCGATCGCCGTGCGCCACCTCGAGATGGCCGTGTGCGGCCTCCGGGAGGCCGGGGCCGAGGTCGTCGTCGGCACGTGCCCCGACCTCGGGGCCATCCAGCCCGTGCCGCAGCCGCTGCGCCTCCTCGCCCGCCGCTGGTCGCGCGACCTCGCGGCGGCCCAGACCGTCGCGGTCGTCGAGGCGGGCGGGCGCGCCGTGTCGGTCGGCGACCTGCTCAGCGAGGCGTTCTCGGCCGAGCCGCACGTCATGTTCAGCAAGGACCGCTTCCACCCGAGCCCGGCCGGCTACGCCCGCGTCGCCGCCGCCCTGCTCCCGACGGTGAGCGCGGCGCTCGACCTCTTCGGCGAGGGCAGCACGCCCGCCGAGCCCAACCTGCGGCGCGGCGAGAGCGTCGGCCCCCTGGCCGTGGCCGCGACCAAGGCGGTGACCCAGCCGGGCACCGAGGTGGCTCCGGCCGAGGTCGGCGGTCAGGCGCGCGGGGCCCACGGTCGCTGGGCCGTCCTGCTGCACCGCATCCGACCCACCGTGCCCTTGCCGGCACTGCCGGCACTGCCGGCACCGCCGGGCCGACCCGCAGCCCCGTCGGCGGCCCCCGCCTCCGACGCGAGCGCGCCGGACGCCGGGACGACCTCCGGGACGGCATACGCCCTCGGTGACGTGGACCCGGCCCCGACGGAGGACACCGACCGGACCGACTCCGCCCACCACGCCGGCGGCACCGACGAGCGGCCGGCCGGTGGCCGGGCCGAGGACCCCGTCCTGCACTGACCGGGACAGGCGGAAGGGGCCGCCCGCTGGTGCGGACGGCCCCTTCGCTGCGTGGACGAGCTCAGCTGATCTTCATGATCTGGCTGGCATCGGGCGCCTTGATGCCGAGGTCGGCGTTCCACTGCGAGAAGTCGAGCTGACCGGGGCTCGTCGAGGAGCCGGTGAAGCGCACGACCTCGGACTTGTCCTTCGAGACGTAGAGCGCGCCCTCCGACTTGCCCTTCTTGTCGGTGAGGACCCAGCAGTCCACGCCGCCGACGTTCTCGCTCGCGACGTCGGTGGCCAGCTGCTGGGGCGTGACCGCGCCGAAGGCCTTCTCGAGGAAGCTCTTGAGGCTGAGGCTCTGGGTCATCGAGCCGGCCGAGGACGGCGCCTTGATGAACTTGTCGCCGGCGTTCTGCACCGACGTCGGAGCGCCCTGCTTCTTCCAGAAGGTCGCGTCGCCCTGGATGTAGACGCCGTCTGCGACGGAGATGACGCGTGCCTTGCCGTCGCCCTCCATCTCGATGGCGATGTCGGCGGTCTTGCCGTCGCTCGTGCCCTTGAAGTCGATCTTGATCGTCTTGCCGCTCTGGTCGACCTGGCCGACGAAGGCGCCCGACGTCGCGGCGAGCGCGTTCGTCTTGGCCTTGTCGAGGATCTCCGACGCCTTGGGGGCGTCGGTGGCGGCGGACGTGGACGAGCTCGCCGAGGCGGCCGGCGTCGACGCGCTCGCGCCGGTGGAGCCGGTGGCGGGCGTCTCGGACTTCGAGCACGCGGCGGCGCCGAGGCTGATCGCGATCGCGCCGGACACGGCGACGACGCGGGTCGTGAAGGTCTTCATGGTGGGCGTGCCCCCTGATCGTCGGAGGGTCCGGCGTGAGCGTCCGGACCCGGCCGGCGCGTGGAGGCGCCGACAACTCATCCACCCTAGCGGTCGCGTGAGCGGACCTCGGAGTCGTACCCGCTGGGCGGGCGGCGTCCTCGGAGCGGTCTGGCGGGGCGGAGCGGACCGAGCGTACGCGTGGGGTGGGCGAGACGCACGTCATGGCCGGTGGCCTGTCCAACCGGTGCGAGGACGTCCTACCATCGTGGGGACTGAGCAAGCGCTTAGTCGCCCGTCGCACCGCCGCGCGGGCCGTCGATGCTGCACCAGGAGATCCCCCGTGACCGAAGCCGTCATCGTCTCGACCGCCCGCTCGCCGTTCGGCCGGGCCTTCAAGGGCTCGCTCAAGGAGGTCCGTCCCGACGACCTCGCCGCCACGGTCATCCAGGCCGCGCTCGACAAGGTGCCCGCGCTCGACAAGCGCCTCGTCGAGGACCTCTACCTCGGCTGCGCCGAGCCCTCGGGCCGGCACGGCTCCAACATGGCCAAGGTCGTCGCCACGCTCCTCGACATCGACGCGACCCCTGCCGCGACGATCAACCGCTTCTGCGCCTCCTCGGCCCAGACGACGCGGATGGCCTTCCACGCGATCAAGGCCGGCGAGGGCGACATCTTCGTCTCGGCCGGTGTCGAGTGCGTCTCGCAGTACACCGACTGGGCCGGCGCCGGTGGCGCCAAGGAGGACCAGCAGAACGGCCGCTTCGCCGATGCCCAGGCCCGCACCAAGCGCATCGCCGAGACGAACGAGACGTGGACCGACCCCCGCGAGGAGGGCCTGCTCCCCGACATCTACATCGCGATGGGCCAGACGGCCGAGAACGTCGCGACGGCCTACGGCATCTCGCGTGAGCGCCAGGACGAGTGGGGCGTCACGAGCCAGAACCGCGCCGAGGCCGCCATCGGCCGCGGCTTCTTCGACTGGGAGATCACCCCCGTCACGACGCCCGACGGTACGGTCGTGAGCAAGGACGACGGACCCCGCGCCGGTGTCACCCTCGAGGCCGTCCAGGGCCTCAACCCCGTCTTCCGCCAGCAGGGCACCGTCACGGCCGGCAACTGCTGCCCGCTCAACGACGGCGCCGCGGCGCTCGTCATCATGAGCGACACCAAGGCCAAGGAGCTCGGCCTCGAGCCGCTCGCCCGCGTCGTCTCGACGGCCGCGACGGGGCTCTCCCCCGAGATCATGGGTCTCGGCCCGGTCGACGCGACGAACCTCGCGCTCAAGCGGGCCGGCCTGTCGATCGGCGACATCGACCTCTACGAGATCAACGAGGCGTTCGCCGCGCAGGTCATCGGGTCGGCCGACCAGATCGGCATGGACTACGACAAGCTCAACGTCAACGGCGGTGCCATCGCGATCGGCCACCCGTTCGGCGCCACCGGAGCCCGCATCACCGGCACGCTCATCAACGCGCTCCGCGAGCGCGACGGCCAGTTCGGCCTCGAGACGATGTGCGTCGGCGGCGGCCAGGGCATGGCCGTCATCTTCGAGCGCCTCAGCTGACCCCGCGGGCTGCCGCCCGCCAGAACCACGTCGAGTGGGCGCCCTCCCCCGCGGGAGGGTGCCCACTCGACGTTCGCGGTCCGTCCCGGTGCGGGAACGTGCCGACTCGGCTACAGAGCGCGGCGTATGCCGGCCAGGCCCTCCGCGACCACGCGGGGGTCGGCGTCGGGCTCGGCCCGGAAGAGGTCGAAGAGCATGACCGCGAGCTGGTCCATGACGACGGCCGGGCCGAGGTCGGGCACCGGCGGCGCGTCTGAGCCGGAGGCCCCGCGGGCCGCGGCCACGCGGTCGGCGAGCGACTGGACGAGGGCCCGGACGGACGGCATACGCGAAAGCGCGTGGTCGAGCGGCAGCTGGTGCCACCGCTCGACCACGCGCCGGAGCTCGTCGGACACCTCGTGCGGGGTCGGCGAACCCACGCGCTGAGGTGTCACGGTCGTCAGTCGCGCAGACGCGCGAAGAGACGGACGAACTCGATGTAGAGCCAGACGATCGAGACGATGAGGCCGTGGGCGAGCAGCCACGAGTACTTCTTCGGGGCGCCCATCTGGACCGCGCGGTCGATCGAGTCGAAGTCGATGGCCAGGGAGTACGACGCGAGGCCGACCCCGAGGATCGACAGGCCGATGCCGAGCATCCCGCTGCCGCCGAAGCCCCAACCGTCGATGACGCCCGTCATGAGCAGGACGACCTGGAGCAGCGAGAAGAGGCCGTAGCCGACGATCGCGAAGAAGAACATCCGGCGCGTCTTGTCGTTGACCTTGACGAAGCCGGTCGCGTAGCCGACGTACATCGCGACGAAGACGCAGAGCGTCGCGAGGACGGCCATCTGCACGACGCCGTCGTAGTCCGGGATCGCCGCGATGTACTGGCTGAAGGCACCGAGGAAGGCACCCTGCAGCACCGCGTAGACCATGAGCAGCGGCACCGAGACCTTCTTCATGAAGGCGATGACGAAGCCGAGGATCAGCGTGCCGAACATGCCGCCGAGCCAGAACGGCAGCGTCATGTCGGTGTTGGCCTCGGTCCAGAACCACGACACGAAGGCCACGGCGACCGTGACGACGAAGAGCGTGATGCTCTTGACGACGACGTCGTCGACCGTGACGCGGCCGGTGTCGGCCGGGCCGGCCGGCGGCTGCGCGTACATCTCGTTGAGCTGCTGCGCCGTCATAGCGTCCTGGGTCGCGTAACCGGTCGTCGCGGCCTGGGTGCCCTGCTGCGGGTTGCCCTGCGGCGAGCCGAAGCCGGCGTAGCGCTCCTTCTCGATCTGCTTGTTGAGCCGGTCGAAGACCGGGTTTCCACCTGCCATGTGAGTGCGCTCCTAAAAGCACTGGGTGCCACGACCCGCGACTGGGCGTGGCGACTGTCCCCAAGAGTAAGCGAACGCACCCCACCGGAAGGTTCCCGCGCGCGAGAAGTGCTCGCCCGACACGGGATCGTGACGCGGGCCGGGGTGACCACCGCGACCCGGCGCGACGGCATACTGGGGACCCCGCCCCCGTGGCCCAATCGGCAGAGGCAGGCGACTTAAAATCGCCACAGGTGAGGGTTCGAGTCCCTCCGGGGGTACGTCACGGGCGTCGGCTGTGCGGCACGGTTCGGTAACGCCCCGCTCACGCCTTGGCGTGGCACGGCACGCATGCGCCCGCTCCGCCTAGACTGGCCGTCGAGACCGAGGTCCAGGGGCCCTTCCGATCCGCTCCTGCACGACCTGTACCGCACTTCGAGTGCGAACCCCTCACCACACGAAGGAGCAGCGGGTGCTGGAGCATCGTGTCGCCGGCGCGACGACCGCTGCTCCGCCGCGCGCGGCCTGGGTCGTCGACCCGCGCGTCGTCGACTTCGGTGACCGCCTCTCCGCCGCGCTCCGGCGCACGTGGGCCGACCCCATGGTCCGCCGCGGCACGCTCGGCACGACCCTCGTGGCCGCCGGCTCCGTCAGCCCCGCGTTCCTGCCCGCCGACACCTTCGAGCTGCCCGCCTCCCCGCTCATCGAGCGCTTCGGCCTCGTGTGGCTCGGCTCAGGCGCCGGACGGGTCCTCACGACGATCCTGCTCGCCGTCGGCATGGCCCTCCTCGTCGACGCGTGGCTGCGGATGCGCCCCGTCCACGGCCGCAAGGCCCCGTCGATGGCCTGGCTCTTCTGGAGCCTGCCGATCATGCTCGCGCCGCCGCTCTTCAGCCGCGACGCCTACAGCTACGCGGCGCAGGGACAGATCGTCCTGCGCGGGATGGACCCGTACGCCGTGGGGCCGTTCTGGGTGCCCGGCCCCTTCGCCGACCAGGTCGACCCGATGTGGATCGACACCCCGGCGCCCTACGGTCCGCTCGCACTGCAGGTGCAGCACCTCGTCGTCAGCATCTTCCCGGAGAACGCCTACGTCTCGGCGCTGGCCATGCGCGTGCCCGCGCTCCTCGCCGTCGGGCTGCTCGCCTACGCCCTGCCTCGCCTTGCCGAGCGCTACGGCGTCAGCGGTCGACACGCCCTCTGGCTCGGCGTGCTCAACCCGCTCGTCCTCATGCACTTCGTCGGCGGAGGCCACGGCGACGCCGTCATGGTCGCCCTCGTGACCTTCGCCCTGCTCCTCGCCAGCCGCGGCCAGTTCGTCGTCGCGGCGGTGACGATCGCAGCGGCCGCCGCCTACAAGCAGACGGCGGTCCTCGCTCTCATCGGCGTCGTCGGCATGGCCCTGCAGGCGCAGACCGATCTCGAGCCCGGAGCGCCTGCGCGGTTCAAGGCGATGGTCCGGCACGGCCTCGTCTACGGCGGCGTCACCGCGGCCACCTTCACGGCGATCACCGCGGTCTCGGGTCTCGGCTGGGGCTGGATCCCCAACCTCTCCGTGCCCGTCTCGCTCCGCTCGATGCTGTCGCCGCCGACCTTCGTCGGCAGCGTCGTCGAGTGGCTGCTGAAGCTCGCCGGCATGCCCGAGAGCGTGACCTCGGCGCCCGTCCCGATCGCCCAGACGATCGGGCTGCTCCTGGGCCTGGCCGGCATCGCCTGGATCACGTGGCGCGTCGCCCCACGCAACCCGGTGCTCGCCACGGCCGGCGCCCTGCTCGTGCTCTGCGCCTCGGGTCCGGTCATCCACCCGTGGTACCTCCTCTGGGGAGGGCTGCTCCTCGCCGCCGTGCGCCTCTCGGCGAAGCACCTGCGCGCCGTCGTCTTCGTGACGCTCTTCTTCGTCACCTACGGCGTCGTCGACGCGACGGTCTCCAACGGCACGTGGGCGCTCGGCGTCTCGGCCGCGCTCTGGATGGCGGCCCGCCTGCGCGCCAACCGCCGACGCGTGCACGAGCGGGCCGACGAGCCGGTGCTCGCGGCGGCACTCCCCCGCCGCTGACCGCTGCTGGTCCCTGCTGACCCGCCGGTCAGGCGTCGGTCAGCTGGGCCGCGCCGCGCTGAGGGCGATGCCGTCGAGGATGTCGTGCTCGGACGTGATGACCTCGGTGACGCCGGCACGGTCGACGACCCGCTCGATGATCCGGCGCCACACGAGCGCGCCGGCCCCGATGACGTCGACGCGGCCCGGGTGCAGGTACGGCAGCTCGGCGCGCTGCGCGCGCGGCATCGCCAGCAGGTCGTCACAGGCCGCGACCATCTCGGCCGGGGCGGAGCGAGCCAGGTGGATGCGCTCGGCGTCGTATGCCGGCAGCCGCAGCAGGTGCGCCGTGATCGTCGTGACGCTGCCGGCCAGACCGACGAGCGTCGCGACGCCCTCGAGCGGGACGACGGACTCGGCGACGTCGAGGGCGGCGTCGATGTCCCGGGTGGCGGCCGCGACCTCCTCATCGGTGGCGGGGTCGGACACGAGGTGTCGCTCGGTCATCCGGACGCAGCCGATGTCGACCGAGCGAGCGGCCTCGACGTGGTCGGTGCCGCGGACGAGCTCGGTCGAGCCGCCGCCGAGGTCGACGACGAGGTAGGGCCCGGAGACGCCTTGCACGGCGAGGCCACCCGTCGCGCCGGCGAAGGACAGGGCGGCCTCCTCGTCACCGGAGACGACCTCGGGCGAGACCTCGGAGCCGAAGTGCTCGACGAAGGCGTTGCGCACGCCCTCGATGAAGTCCGAGGCGTTGCGCGCGTCGCGGGACGCCGAGGTGGCGACGAAGCGCACGTGCACGGCGCCCAGCTCACGGCACGACGCGGCATACTCCCGCGTGACGGCGAGCGTGCGCTCCATGGACTCGGGGGCGATGACGCCGGTGCGGTCGACACCGTGGCCGAGGCGCACGATCTCCATCCGGCGGAGCACGTCGGTGAGCCTGCCTGTCTGCGGGTCGACGTCGGCGACGAGCAGGCGGATCGAGTTGGTGCCGCAGTCGATCGCGCCGACGCGGACGGTGCGGTCACTCACCCGTGGCTCCCTCGACGCCGGCGTCCTCGGCCGCGTGCAGGGCTGCGCACGACGTCGGCAGCCACCAGTCGTCGAGCATCGCGAGGGCCTCGTCACCGAGCGGGTTGACGCCGGGACCGGCCGCCAGGGAGTGCCCGACGAGGACGTGGAGGCACTTGACGCGGGTCGGCATGCCACCGGCCGAGATGCCGTCGATCTCGGGCACGTCGCCGAGCTCGGCCCGCTGCGCGAGGTAGTGCTCGTGCGCCTTCGCGTAGGCGGCGGCGAGCTCCTCGTCGTGGGCGAGCCGCTCGGTCATCTCCTTCATGACCCCGGCCGTCTCGAGGGTGCTCACCGCGCCGGTGAGGCGCGGGCACGTCGCGTAGTACGTCGTCGGGAAGGGAGTGCCGTCGGGCAGGCGGGGCTCGGTGCGCAGGACGTCGGGCTCCCCGCAGGGGCAGCGGTGGGCCACCTCGGCCACACCGCGCGGCCGGCGACCGAGCTGGCGCTCGACGGCATCGAGGTCGGCGAACTCGACGTGGCGGGCGCCGGCGGCGGCCGGTGCGGTCGGACGGGAGGGGTCGCTCACGTGTTACTCACTTCTCGGGCTCTCAGGGACGCCGGGTTGCCGTGGGTGACGACGAGGTCACTTGGGACGGTTGACCCCGGCGGTGGGTCGGTCGGCGATCTGGATGGACTGCCACACCTTGCCGTACCACGGCGAGGCGGCGTTGGCCATGGGCGCGGCGACGACGGGGCGCTCCGCGGCGGGCGCGCTCGCCTCGTTGGTCGACGGGTCGATCACGGTGTAGGCACGGTCGCCGACCCGCACGAACTTGAGGCGTTCGCGGGCCTGGACCTCGATGTAGGCGGGGTCCTTCCACAACGCAGCCTCGCGCTCGAGCTGGGCCACGGTCTCACGCTGGGCGGCGACCTTGTCCTGCATCGCCGCGGCGTCGCCCCGCTGCTGGACGAGGGAGCGGAGGGTCGGCACGATCGTCACGGCGAGCATGACGAGGATGCCGAGCAGGATGGCGCCGCGCACCCAGGCGGTCGAGGCCGACGGCGGCGCCGTCTGCGGGGTGCGGGGGCGGGCCGCGAGGGCGGGACGCTCCTTGCCGGCTCCGGGACGGCTCGCGCGCGCGGCCCCGGGACGGGACTGACCCGGGCGGGTGGCCGACGAGCGGCCCGCGCCCGTGCGACCGGGCGACCGGGCGGAGGACGGGCGACCGGTGGACGTCGAGCCCGGCGTCCCGGCGCCCGCCCCCGGCTTCGCGCTCGGCTTCGACGTCGCCTTCGGACCGGGCTTGGCGCCGGGCTTCGCACCGGGGGTCTGTCGGGGGGTGGCCGGTCGCGCGCCACCGCCCGGGCGGCCCGTCGACGACGGGCGGCCCGGGCGGGACGGCGTGCGGTCGGCCACGAGGTCAGCCCTCGGCGCCGAAGCGGCTCGCGTCGAAGCGCGGGAAGGCGCCCGTGCCGGCGTACACGGCGGCGTCGTCGAGCTCCTCCTCGATGCGCAGCAGCTGGTTGTACTTCGCGACGCGCTCGGAGCGGGCCGGGGCGCCGGTCTTGATCTGGCCGCAGTTGGTGGCGACGGCGAGGTCGGCGATGGTGACGTCCTCGGTCTCGCCGGAACGGTGGCTCATCATGCAGCGGTAGCCGTTGCTCTGCGCGAGCGTCACGGCGTCGAGCGTCTCGGTGAGCGTGCCGATCTGGTTGACCTTGACGAGCAGCGCGTTGGCGGTGCCGGTCGAGATGCCGCGACCGAGCCGCTCGGGGTTGGTGACGAAGAGGTCGTCGCCGACGATCTGCACCTTGGAGCCGAGCAGGTCGGTCATGGACTTCCAGCCGTCCCAGTCCTCCTCGTTGAGAGGATCCTCGATGGAGACGAGCGGGTAGGCCTCGACGAGCTCGGCGTAGTAGGCGATCATCTCGTCGGCCGACTTGCTCGCACCCTCGAAGGCGTAGGAGCCGTCCTCGAAGAACTCGGACGCCGCGACGTCGAGCGCGAGGGCGATGTCGCGGCCCGGCTCGTAGCCGGCGGCCTTGATCGCCTCGAGGATGAGGTCGAGGGCGGCACGGTTGGACTCGAGGTTCGGGGCGAAGCCGCCCTCGTCGCCGAGGCCGGTCGCGAGACCGCGCTCGTGCAGGACCTTCTTGAGCGCGTGGTAGACCTCGGCGCCCCAGCGCACGGCCTCGCGGAAGGTGGGCGCGCCGACGGGCGCGATCATGAACTCCTGGATGTCGACGTTGGAGTCGGCGTGCGACCCACCGTTGAGGATGTTCATCATCGGGACCGGGAGCACGTGGGCGTTCGGGCCACCGACGTAGCGGAAGAGCGGCAGGCCGGCCGACTCGGCGGCGGCGTGCGCGACGGCGAGCGAGACGCCGAGGATCGCGTTCGCGCCGAGGTTCTCCTTGTTGGCGGAGCCGTCGAGCGCCATCATCTCGGCATCGATGAGGCGCTGCTCGCTCGCGTCGAAACCGACGAGGCGCGGGTTGATCTCCTCGATGACCGCGTCGACGGCCTGCTCGACGCCCTTGCCGAGGTAGCGGCCCTTGTCGCCGTCACGCCGCTCGGACGCCTCGAAGGCCCCGGTCGAGGCGCCCGACGGGACGGCCGCGCGAGCGAACGTGCCGTCGTCGAGACGGATCTCGACCTCGACGGTGGGGTTGCCGCGCGAGTCCAGGATCTCGCGGGCGCCAATCTCCTCAATGCTGGCCACTTGGCTCTCCTGTGCTGGTGCTGCTCATGGGTGCTCTGGGAGTGCTCGGCGCCGGCGAGTCGCAGCGCTGCGAACCCCCGCGCACCGAGCACAGGTGCTGGGGACGAGCCTAGCCCGTGGGGTCTCCGGCCCGGTGGAGCGACCCGGCATACGGGCAGGTGGAACGGCACGTGGGGCAGACCGGGACGTATCGGGCACGGGGACAAACCGGGGTCCTTCCGCCCAAACATTTTTACTACTTCCTTACCAAAGGCTGACCGGGAGCAGGCATACTCACAACTAGCCATCCGGGGGGGTGGAGCTGGTCGTGAATAGGGCACCAGTGGGTGCCGGGGGTGGGGTGTTGTCATGGGTCAACCCATGCGCGAGTCGGGGGTTGTTCTACTGAATGTGAGCGCGCGTCCGGTGACGCAGCCGCTCAGTGAGAGGGGCCGGGGGCAGCGTCTGCTGCAGCTCGGGATCGCAGGTGGTGACCTCGTCATCATCACGGCGGCGACCGCCCTGGCGGCCGTCGGACGCACGGGTCTCGACGTCTTCGACGTCGCGAACGACGTCAACCAAGTCGCCCAGTCGGTCGGCCTGTGGATCGTCGCCGCGTGGATGGTCGCCAACCTCGCGCTCGGGACGTACACGAGCAGCCACCTGGGGGTCGGCACGATCGAGTACGCCCGGGTGTGCAGCGCGGCCGGCCTCACGGCCGGGGCCATCGGGATCCTCAGCTACCTGACGAAGTTCAACCTCTCGCGAGGCTTCTTCGTGCTGATCTTCGCGATCGGGGTTCCGCTCGTGCTGCTCTGGCGGTGGTACGCCCGTCGGCTCGTGCACCGGGCGCACGCCCACGGCCACCTGCTGACGCGCGTGCTCATCTCGGGCTCGGCGTCGCACGTCGACGACGTCGCCGCGGTGCTCGAGCGCGAGACGTGGCTCGGCTACCGCATCGTCGGCGCGCTGACGCCGTCGTCGCACCCGACCGCGGCCACGCCGCGCGGGGTGCCGGTCGTCGGGAACACCGGGCAGACCGCGGAGTCGGTCATCGCGGAGAAGGCCGACATGGTCGTCTTCACCGAGGGCGCGTTCCCGTCGGCCGTCGACTTCCGCCGCATCGCGTGGGACCTCGAGGGCCACCACGTGCAGATGGCGGTCGTCCCGAGCCTCAGCGACATCAGCTCGGGTCGGATGGCGATGCGACCGGTCGGCGGGCTGCCGCTGGTCCACGTCGAGCAGCCGCAGAGCCTGGGTGCCTCACGCGGCCTCAAGCGCGCCTTCGACTTCGTCGGCGCCACGCTCCTGCTGCTCGTCGCGGCGCCCGTCATGATCGTCGTCGCGATCGCCACCAAGCTCCAGGACGGCGGGCCGGTGCTCTTCCGGCAGACGCGCGTCGGCCGCGACGGGGAGCTCTTCGAGTGCCTCAAGTTCCGCAGCATGGTCATCGACGCCGAGGCGAAGCTCTCCGGCATCTCGCACCTGAACCAGAACGCCGACGGCGTGCTCTTCAAGGCGCAGTCCGACCCGCGCATCACCCGGGTCGGCGCGTTCATCCGCCGCTACTCGATCGACGAGCTGCCCCAGCTGATCAACGTCGTCAACGGCGACATGAGCCTCGTCGGCCCGCGGCCCGCCCTGCCGGCCGAGGTGCGTCGCTACGTGCCGGACGTCCAGCGCCGCCTCCACGTCCGCCCCGGCATGACGGGCCTGTGGCAGGTCTCCGGACGCAGCGACCTGTCGTGGGAGGACACGGTGCGCCTCGACCTCTACTACGTCGACAACTGGTCGATCGTCCAGGACCTGTCGATCATGGCCAAGACCATCCACGCGGTCTTCGCCTCGCGCGGCGCCTACTGACGCCGCATCCTCTGCCCGGTGAGGGCCGCGTCGCCGCAGGGTGACGTCGGCCCTCACCGTTCGTCCGGCCTCGGCCGGCACGACCCGAGGGCGTATGCCGTCCGGCCGGCTCAGGCGTCCGCGTCGAGATCAGGGTCGGGGCCGAGGGCGGGGCCGGCCTGCGTGCCGGCCGCGCTGGCGGCCTCCAGAGCGCGCAGGGTCTCGCGGAGGGCGGCCTCCGCGTCGATGCCCTCGGCCCGCGCCGTGCGGACGAGGTCGAGCAGCTGTGCGCCGAGCCCCCCGCCGGCCACGGCGTCGTCGACGAGGTCCTCGCGGCCCGCGCGACGCAGGCGGGAGACGTACTTCTCGGCCCGGGCCAGGGCCGGCAGTGAGCTCGGGACGCCCTCGACCGGGTGGGTGCGGTGCTGCTTCTCGTCGGCCTTGATCGACTCCCAGTTGGCCTCGACGGCATCGGCCGTGTCGGCCTCGACGTCGGCGAAGACGTGCGGGTGACGCCGGACGAGCTTGTCGACGAGACCGCCTGCGACGTCGTCGATGTCGAACGGCTCGCTCGGGTGCTCCTGCGCCACGCGGGACTGGAACGCGATCTGCAGCAGCAGGTCGCCGAGCTCCTCCTGCATGTGCGACGGGTCGCCGCCCTCGATGGCCTCGATGGCCTCGTGCGCCTCCTCGAGGAGGTAGGGCACGAGCGTCTCGTGGGTCTGCTTCGCGTCCCAGGGGCAGCCACCGGGCGACCGGAGCCGGTCCATGACGGCGACGACGTCGAGCAGCCGAGCACCGGGCACGTCGAACGAGCCGATGAGCAGCTCGACCTCGGGCGGCTCGGGCAGCCGGGTCACCTCGACGGCGACGGCGTCGCTGAGGCCGGGGTCACCGTCGGACGAGCCGACCCACACGACGTCACCCACCTCGGAGGCGGTGACGAGGTCGCGCGCGAGGTCGGCCGGGTGACCGTCCTCGCGGGGAAGCACCGCGATGCCGGCCTCGACGAGCGCGGCGACCTGCGGCTCGTCGGGACGGCCCCACACGGCGTGTGCCCCCTCGAGGCTCTGCCACGCCTCACGGGTCAGCAGTCCCGGGGCGATGCGTGGGGTCGTGACGAGAAGGACGACGCGGGCGGTCACGACGGAGGGCTGCGGAGGTCTACTGGGCCGTGGCCGGGGCGGTGGCCGGGGCAGGGTTGCTGCCCGGCTTGACCCAGTTGGGCGTCTGCTGGCCGATGGTGAAGTAGACGGGTCCCTCGGCGGACTGCACGACGGAGCCGTACTTGGGGTTGACGCTGATGTCGGCCTTCTTGAGGTTGGCGCGGTAGGCGGCGACGTCGGCGGGCGTCATCTTCTGCGACTGGATGAGGGCGACCGCCGCGACGAACTCCTTCGTCGTGTCGGTGGCGTCGGGGATGGAGGAGATGACCGAGGCGTAGGTCTCGTCGGGCTTCCAGCTGCCGGACTTCTCGACGACGTCCTTGAGCAGGGGCGCCGCGACGAGGGCGGTGACGACGATGTTCTCGGCGAAGTCGAGCTTGGCCGCCTTGAGCTGGTCGTACGTCTCACGCACGTCGGACTCGTGGATGACCTCGCCGTTGACGACGGCGGCGGCCTGCTGGCGCGTCTCGAAACCGCACCCGCCGAGCAGCGACACGGCGCCGAGCGCGGCGATGCCGACGACGGCCACGCGCTTCGCGGGTTGAGCAGACCAAGCCTTCACTGATTTCCTCCTCTGGCGGATGCGTCTGACATCCTACGGTGCTCCCACGCGGGTTTTCGCCGCGCCCGACGAAGCGCCCGCGGAGGCACTGGCCGCGGCTCCCGACGCGGCGGCGATGTCGTCGAGGAGGACGGCCGTGATGAGCTGTCGCGCCCACGTCAGCACCTCGACGTCGCGGAGCGGCTTGCCACCCACCCGGGCCGTCATCGGGGCGGGGACGAGGATCGTGCCGAGGGCGTCCTTGACGATCGTGCCCGGGTAGAGGCGCATGAGCCGCAGCTGCTGGCTCTCACGCAGGTCCTTGACCGGGCCGAAGCGCACGACCTTGCCCTGGACGCCGATGTCGCCGATGCGCGCCTCCCGGGCCACGACGCGCAGCCGCGCGACCTCGAGGAGGTTCTCGACGGGCTTGGGCGGTGCGCCGTAGCGGTCGCGCAGCTCGGCCTCGATCTCGTCGACGGCCTCGAACGTCTCGACCGTCGCGAGCTTCTTGTACGCCTCGAGACGCAGCCGCTCCCCCGGCACGTAGTCGTGCGGCAGGTGCGCGTCGACGGGCAGCTCGATCTTGATCTCGGCGGGCAGGTCGACGGCGTTGCCGCGGAAGTCGGCGACGGCCTCGCCGATGAGCCGCACGTAGAGGTCGAAGCCGACGCCCTGGATGTGGCCGGACTGCTCGCCGCCGAGGAGGTTGCCGGCGCCGCGGATCTCGAGGTCCTTCATCGCGACCGCCATGCCGGATCCGAGGTCGGTGTTGCTCGCGATGGTGCGCAGACGGTCGTGGGCCGTCTCGGTCATCGGCTTCTCGGGCGGGTAGAGGAAGTACGCGTAGGCCCGCTCACGACCGCGACCGACCCGACCGCGCAGCTGGTGCAGCTGGCTGAGGCCGAGCATGTCGGAGCGCTCGACGATGAGGGTGTTGGCGTTGGAGATGTCGAGGCCGGTCTCGACGATCGTGGTGCAGACGAGCACGTCGAAGCGCTTCTCCCAGAAGTCCTCGACGACCTGCTCGAGCTTGTGCTCACCCATCTGGCCGTGCGCGGTGGCGATGCGCGCCTCGGGGACGAGCTCACGCAGGCGGGCCGCCGCCCGCTCGATGCTGCTCACCTTGTTGTGCACGAAGAACACCTGGCCCTCGCGCAGCAGCTCGCGGCGGACGGCCGCCGTGATCTGCTTCTCGTCGTAGGCGCCGACGAACGTCAGCACCGGGTGGCGCTCCTCGGGCGGCGTTGCGAGCGTGGACATCTCGCGGATGCCGGTGACCGCCATCTCGAGCGTGCGCGGGATCGGGGTGGCCGACATCGACAGGACGTCGACGGCCGTCCGCATCGTCTTGAGCAGCTCCTTGTGCTCGACGCCGAAGCGCTGCTCCTCGTCGATGATGACGAGCCCGAGGTCCTTGAACGTGACGTCCTTGGCGAGCAGGCGGTGCGTGCCGATGACGAGGTCGATGGTGCCGTCGGCCATCCCGGCCATGACGTCCTTGGCCTCCTTGTCGCTCTGGAACCGCGAGAGGGAGGCGACCTTGACCGGGAACTGCGCGTAGCGCTCGGCGAAGGTCTGCTGGTGCTGGCTGACGAGCAGGGTCGTCGGCACGAGGACCGCGACCTGCTTGCCGTCCTGGATGGCCTTGAACGCCGCGCGGACGGCGATCTCGGTCTTGCCGTAGCCGACGTCACCGCAGATGAGCCGGTCCATCGGGACCTGCTTCTCCATGTCGGCCTTGACCTCGTCGATGCTGATCAGCTGGTCGGGGGTCTCGACGTAGCCGAAGGCGTCCTCGAGCTCTCGCTGCCACGGGGTGTCGGGCGCGAAGGCGTGCCCCTTCGTGGCCTGCCGGGCGCTGTAGAGACGGATGAGGTCGGCCGCGATCTGCTTGACGTAGCGCTTGGCCCGCGACTTCGTCTTGGACCAGTCGGAGCCACCCATCTTGTTGAGGGTGGGCTCCTCGCCACCGACGTACTTCGTCACCTGGTCGAGCTGGTCGGTGGGGACGAAGAGACGGTCACCCGGCTGGCCGCGCTTGCCCGGGGCGTACTCGATGACGAGGTACTCGCGCGTCGCGCCGGCGACGGTGCGCTGCATCATCTCGACGAAGCGGCCGACACCGTGCTGCTCGTGGACGACGTGGTCGCCGGGGCGCAGCTGGAGCGGGTCGACCTGGTTGCGGCGCCGCGACGGCATACGCCGCATGTCCTTGGTGGACGTGCCGCTGCCGGGCTGGCCGGTGAGGTCGGTCTCGGTGAGCACCTCGACGCGGGCGCCCTCGTGGACGAAGCCGCGGCCGAGCGTGGCGGTCGTGACGTGGACCCAGCCCGGCTCGAGCGCGTCGTCGCGCGTGGTGTCGAGGGGACGCACGGCGACCTCGTGCTCCCCGAGCACCTCGGCGACACGCTTGGCGAGGCCGGGACCCTCGGTGACGACGGCGACGGCCCAGCCGTCGGCGACCCGCTCACGCAGGTGCTCGACGGCGCGGTCGGTGTCGCCGCGGAAGGCCTCGGGGTCGGTGGTGCGCACGGCGAGGCGCTCGTCGACGTCGTCGTCCTCGATGACGAGCTCGGCGTCGGCGGCGAAGGGCGTCAGCGTCCACCAGGCGCGACCGGACCGCTCGGCGAGGGCGCGGACGTCGGCGAGCGACCAGTAGGACGCGCTGCCGAGCAGCGACTGGAGGTCGACGGGCACCTGGTTGCCGGCGGCGGCGTTGGCCCAGCTCGCCTCGAGGAACTCCTCGCTCGTCGCGACGAGGTCGTGGGCGCGTCGACGGACCCGCTCGGGGTCGGCGAGCAGCACGATCGAGCGCTCGGGCAGGACGTCGAGGACCGACTCCATGCCGTCGACGAGCGCCGGGGCAAGGGACTCCATGCCCTCGACGGCGATGCCCTCGGCGACCTTGGACAGCATCTCGGCGACACCGGGCAGCTGGTCGGCGAGCGCTCGCGCCCGGGCGCGCACGTCGTCGGTGAGCAGCAGCTCGCGGCAGGGCGGGGCCCACAGCCCGTGGTCGGCGATCTCGAGGGAGCGCTGGTCGGCGACCTTGAACCAGCGGACCTCCTCGACGGTGTCGCCCCAGAACTCGATGCGGACCGGGTGCTCCTCGGTCGGCGGGAAGACGTCGAGGATGCCACCACGCACGGCGAACTCGCCGCGTCGCTCGACGAGGTCGGTGCGGGTGTAGGCGGCGCCGACGAGGGCGTCGACGACGTCCTCGAGCGGGCGCTCGTCCCCGGCACGCAGCGCGACGGGCACGAGGTCGCCGAGCCCCTTGGTCAGCGGCTGGAGAAGGGCGCGGACCGGAGCCACCACGACCGAGAGCGGGCCGTAGGCCGGGTCGTCGGGATCAGGGTGGGCGAGTCGACGCAGCACGGCCAGGCGCCGGCCCACGGTGTCGCTGCGGGGCGAGAGGCGCTCGTGCGGCAGGGTCTCCCACGACGGGAAGACGGCGATGCGATCGGCGGGGAGGAAGAGGCCCAGGGCGGTCGCGAGGTCGTCGGCCTCGCGCGTCGTCGCCGTGACGACGACGAGAGGGGCCGGCTCGGTGGCCGACGGGTCGGTCGACGCGGCCGCGGACCCGTCGGCCCGCTGGGCCAGCGCGGCGACGAGGAACGGCCGCGTGCCGTCGCTCGCGGAGACGTCGACGAGGCGGGCCCGCCCGACCTGGTCGAGGACGTGGCGGACATCGGGAAGCGCCCTGAAGGCGGACAGCAGTGGGTGCGGCATCAGGTCCTCCAGTCTAGGTCGCTGCGGCGACAGCCGTGACGCGGGTGCGGGCGCCGGCTCGACGGAGGTCGACGGGCCTGAGGGCCCGACGGTGACGGGCCGTCAGCGCGGTGCGTGGAAGCGCTGCTGGGCGTCGAGCAGCCCGACCTCGATGAGCGCCTCGACGGCGTCGGCCCCCTCGTCGACGAGGAACGGCAGCACCTCGGCGCGCTCGGCCTTGGAGAAGTCCTTGAGCACGAAGTCGGCCGGGTCCTGACGGCCGGGCGGGCGCCCGATGCCGAGGCGGACGCGAAGGTAGTCACGGGTGCCGAGCGACCGCGAGATGGAGCGCAGGCCGTTGTGGCCGCCCTCGCCGCCACCCTGCTTGAGCCGGACGAGGCCCGCGTCGATGTCGAGCTCGTCGTGGAGCACGACGATGCGGTCGACGGGCACGTCGTAGTACTTCGCGAGACCCGCGACGGCCGACCCCGACTCGTTCATGAACATCGACGGGACGGCGAGGACCACCTTGGGGCCGCCGACCCGCAGTCGCGCCTCGGCGACGCGGGCCCGGGCGGCCTTGTGCGCCTTGAACGTGGCCCGACCACCCGCTGCCCGACCGGCGACCTCGTCGATCGTCATGGCACCGACGTTGTGCCGGTTGCCGGCGTATCCGGGCCCGGGGTTGCCGAGTCCGACGACGAGCCAGGTGTCCATGCGGTCCTCGATCGGTGGGTGGTGGGTGGGTGGGCGAGGCGCCCACGGGTCAGGAGCGGTCGTGCTGACGGTGCGGGCACGGGCCCCGCCGAGCCGGAGCTCGGGCGGGACCCGTGGACGCGTGGTGTGGCGCGCGGCGCCACGGAAGGGAGCGGAGGCTCAGGCCTCGTCGCCCTCGCCCTTGGCGTCGTCGCCCTCGGCGGACTCGCCCTCGGCGGCCTCGGCGGCCTCCTCGTCGGACTCCTCGCGCTCGATGCCGGCCTCGGCCTCGGCCTCGGCGAGCTCGGCCTCGAGGGCCTCGGCGGAGATGGCCTGCGTCACGTTGACGACGAGCGCCTCCTCGTCGGTGACGAGCGTCGCACCCTCGGGCAGCTCGACGGCGCCGGCGAGGATCTGCGTGCCGGCCTCGAGGCCCTCGACGGAGACGACGACGTTCTCGGGGATGTTCGTGGCGAGCGCCTCGACCTGGAGCGTGTTGTGGTCGAGCGTGACGACGGTCTCGGGAGCGGCCTCGCCCTCGAGGTGCACGGCGACGTCGACGGTGACCTTCTCGCCCTTGCGGACGACGACGAGGTCGACGTGGTCGATGACCGGCTTGATGGCGTCGCGCTGGACGTCCTTGGCGAGGGCGAGCTGCTCCTTGCCGTCGACGACGATCGTCAGCAGGGCGTTGGCCTGCTTGAGGGCCATCATCGTGTCGTGGCCCGGCAGCGAGATGTGCACGGGCTCGGTGCCGTGGCCGTACATGACGGCGGGGATGTTGCCTGCGCGGCGGATCTTGCGGGCGGCGCCCTTGCCGAAGTCGGTGCGCTTCTCGGCGACGAGCTTGGTGTTGTCGGACACGGGGGTCTCCTGGGTATCTCGGGTGAGGCGGTCTCTGTGGTCGGCCTCGACGCGGGACGACGCGCGGTTATCGGCAGTGACGGAGCGGGACGGTCGTTCAGGGCCGCACGCAGAGGCGAACCCGACCATGAAGTGCTCCACGTCAGGCCACCGCGTCGATCACGGACCTCGTCACGCCCTGCCGTGGCAGCCGTGCACCGTCCCTCGCCGAGGCAACTGCTCGATCTTACGGGACGGACGCCCGGGCGGTGAAATCCGCGGCCCACGGACGTCCGGACGTCCGTGGGTCACGGGGACGGCGCACGCCGGAGCACCCACGAGTCCGTGAAGCTGCCCCCGGCGCCGCGCACGAAGGAGAAGCGCAGCTCGTCAGGTGTGACGCGCAGGTCGGCGAAGCCGTAGGTCGGGTTGGTACCGACGCCCGAGGAGGCGGCGAAGTAGCCGCGCTCCGGGTCGGTCGCCGCGACCTGACGCAGCGCCACACCACCGGTCCCGACCGTGGCGAAGACGGTGCCCGCTCCGGCGACCATGGAGGTGTCGGCATCGGCGACGCAGGCCGGTGAGTAGGACCCGACGGTGATCCGCGCACACCCCGTGCCCTCGCGCAGCTGCTTCGTGCGCTGGTAGAGGTGCTCGTGGCCGGACAGCACGAGGTCGACGCGCTCGGAGACGAGCAGGTGCTGGAGGTCGGATCCGCTCGAGCAGCCGTAGCGGCCCATCGAGAGGCACGGTTCGTGCATGGCCACGACGACCCAGCGGATGCCGACCCGCCGCGCTCCGTCGATGGCCGCTGCGGTCCACGCGTAGCGGGCCGACCCCGCCGCATAGCTCCACGTGCCGTCGGGGAAGGTGAGCCCCGGCGAGACGAGCACCACGCGGACGAGCGGGCTCGAGCGCGGCAGGTCGACGTAGTACTGGCGGGCATAGTCCCCGACGGCCCCACCGAGGCGGTTGGGCAGGCAGCTCGCGAAGCGGTCGATGGAGCCGTTGGTGCCGTTGCTCTCGTGGTTGCCGGAGAGCAGCTCGAACGGGAACGACGTGCCGACGCGCGAGGTCACGAAGGAGCACCACGCGCTCTCCCCGCCCGGCGACCCGTAGGAGAGGTCGCCGAGGGCCAGGTGCGCCTCGGAGCCGGAGAGCGCCAGGGCGCGCAGCACGCCTCCGGTCGTCGCGACGTTCGCGGCGTAGTCACCGGCCGCGGTCAGGTGCACACGGGGCGAGGGCGCGGGAGCACCGGCGGTGCCGGGCGGTCGCAGGGCGCCAGTCGGTGGCGACGCCACGGACGCCGTCGCTCCCGGGTCGGACGTCAGCGCGGCCACGGCCGGAGGCTGTTGGGTGGTCGGGGACGGCGAGGTGCAGGCAGCGCCGCCGACCAGGGCGAGCATCCCCAACACGCACACCACGCCGCGACGCCACTGCATGCCGGTCACTCTAGGGCGCACCGGCGGACCCGGCGCGCCGGGCCGAGCGGGGTGTGCGGGCCGGCGGCTAGGGCCGCGCGGCCGGTCCGGTGACGGGCTCGTCGACCACGAGGCCCGGGCCGCGGGACTCGTCCGCGCGGACCGCCACGAGGCCGGCGACGATGAGCAGTCCGCCGACGAGCTGGACCGGGGTCGGCAGCTCGGCCAGGACGAGCCATGCGAAGAGCACCGCGAAGAGCACCTCGGTCAGGGCCACGAAGGAGGCCACCTTGGGGCCGAGCATCCGCACGGCCGCGATGCCGGTGACGTAGGCGAAGGCGGCGGCGACGATCGCGATGACGAGGACCGGCACCCACCAGTCGACGACGACGCCGCCGAGCGGCACGCGGGCCGCACCCCGTGACATGTCGAGCACACCGACGAGCCCTGCCAGGCCGAGCGACGCCGCACCGACGACGAGGCCACCGCCGGCGAGGGCGAGCGGCGGCACATCGTCGTCGACGTGGTCGGCGAGGAGGAAGTAGAGCACGAGGCAGACGGCAGCACCGAGGCCCCAGAGCACCCCGACGACGCTGACGCTCGCCCCACCACCGACGACGTCGAGGACGAGGAGCAGCCCGGCCACGGCGAGCGCCACCCCGGCGATCGTGAGGCGGCGGGGGGTCTGCCGGTGGCGCAGCCAGAGCCAGCCGACGATGAGCACCGGCGCGAGGTACTCGAGCAGCAGGGCCACCCCGACCGACAGGTGGGTCACGGCGTTGAAGTACGCGAGCTGGCAGCCGGCGACACCGGTGAGGCCGTAGCCGACGACGACCCAGCCGTTGCGGCGCAGCGCCGCCCACCGGCCGCGCAGCGACCACAGGGCGGGGCCGAGGAGCACGAGGGCGGCCAGGGTGATGCGCATCGTCACGACCGCACCGGGCGACCAGCCACCGACGAGCAGCGACTTGCCGAAGGCACCGGACGTCGCGAAGGCCGCGGCCGACGCCAGGGCGACCCCGAGGCCGACGAGCGGGTGGCGGACCGGCCGCGACGGCGGCACCGCGACCCCTCCGGTACCGGCGCTCTCCAGGGCATCGCCCACCGCAGGCTCTCCGACCACGACCCGCTCCGCCATGACAGTTCCTCGCCGCTCCCGCCGACATGCTCGCGTCCGAGCATCATGTCAGCACCGAAATTGATTACACTCATGACAGTAGCGATCTCGTCCGTCAGGAGTCAACATGCTTTTCACCCATGACACCGATGTCGCGCTCGCCGCCGCCGCGGCCCTCGTCAACACGATGCCGGGCTCGGTCCCCGGTGACGGTGACCCCGACCGCCTGACCTCCCTCGAGGAGCTCGAGTCGCTCTACCGCGACCAAGGGTGGACCGGCCGCTTCGACCGCGACGCGGCGGAGCTCGCGGCGGTCCGGGCGCTGCGGCCCCGGCTGCGCGGCTTCTGGGTCGAGGACGAGGCCGGCGTCGTGGCCCTCGTCAACGAGCTCCTCGCCGAGGCTCGCGCCGTCCCCCAGCTCGTCGACCACGACGACGTGGGGTGGCACGTCCACGCCACCCCGTCCGACGCCCCGCTCCCCCGGCGGATGGCCGTCGAGGCCGCGATCGCGGTCATCGACGTCGTCCGCGCCGGCGAGCTCGCCCGGTTGCGCGTCTGCGAGGCCGCCGACTGCGACGACGTGGTCGTCGACCTCTCGCGCAACCGCTCGCGACGCTTCTGCGAGGGCGGCTGCGCGGCACGCGCCCACACCGCCGCCTACCGCGCTCGCCGAGCCGCGCACGCCTGACGAGCCCACCACGCACGGAGGGCGTATGCCGCCGGGTGGGTCCCGGCGGCATACGCCCTCGTCGTGTGGTGGCCCCTCAGGCCTTGCCGTCGAAGAGGCTCGTCACCGAGCCGTCCTCGAAGACCTCCCGGATCGCCATCGAGACGAGCGGTGCGATCGAGAGGACCTCGAGCTTGTCGAAGCGGCGGTCGTCGGGGATCGGGAGCGTGTTGGTCACGATGACCTCCTCGACCTTGCAGGCCTTGAGGCGGTCGACGGCCGGGCCCGAGAGGATCGCGTGCGTCGCGGCGATGATGACCCCGGCGGCACCCTGGTCCATGAGCGCGTCGGCGGCCTTGGTGATGGTGCCCGCCGTGTCGATCATGTCGTCGACGAGCACACAGACGCGGCCCTTGATCTCACCGACGACACGGTTGGCGACGACCTCGTTGGGCCGGTTGATGTCGCGGGTCTTGTGGATGAAGGCGAGCGGAGCACCACCTAGGCGCGAGCTCCAGTCCTCGGCGACCTTGATGCGCCCGGCGTCGGGCGAGACGACGGCGAGGTCGAGGTGGCCGTACTTCCTGCCGACGTAGTCGGCGAGGATCGGCATCGCCATGAGGTGGTCGACGGGGCCGTCGAAGAAGCCCTGGATCTGCGCGGTGTGCAGGTCGATCGCCATGAGCCGGTCGGCGCCGGCCGTCTTGAACAGGTCGGCCATGAGCCGGGCCGAGATCGGCTCGCGGCCACGGTGCTTCTTGTCCTGGCGGGCGTAGCCGTAGAAGGGCAGGACGACGGTGATGCGCTTGGCGGATGCCCGCTTCAGCGCGTCGATCATGATGAGCTGCTCCATGATCCACTCGTTGATCGGAGCGGTGTGGCTCTGGATGACGAAGGCGTCGGAACCGCGGACGGACTCCTCGTAGCGGACGTAGATCTCGCCGTTGGCGAAGTCGTAGGCCGACGTCGGGACGAGGTCGGTGCCGAGCGCCGCCGCGACCTCCTGCGCGAGCTGCGGGTGGGCCCGGCCGGAGAAGACCATGAGGTGCTTCTCGGTCGTCTTGTTGATGCCGCTCATCGCTGGGCGTCCTTCGTCTCGGAGGTCTGCGCGGGGTTCTGCTCGGGTGTCTGCGCGACGGTGGACCGCTCCTGCGCGGCGCGGGCCGCCTCGTCGGTCTTCGTGCCGGCCCGTCGTCGGGCCACCCAGCCGTCGACGTTGCGCTGCTGCGCCCGGGTCACGGCCAGCTGGCCCGGGTCGACGTCGCTCACGACGGCCGATCCCGCGGCGACGTAGGCGCCGTCACCGATCGTCCGGGGCGCGACGATGACCGAGTTGCTGCCGACGAAGCTGTGCGCCCCGACGTTCGTGTGGCCCTTCGTGACGCCGTCGTAGTTGGCGAAGATCGTGCCGGCGCCGATGTTGGCGCCCTCGCCGATCGTCGCGTCGCCGCAGTAGGTCAGGTGCGGCACCTTGGCGCCCGCGCCGATGTCGGCGTTCTTCGTCTCGACGAAGCCGCCGATCTTGCCCTTCGCCCCGAGTCGCGTACCGGGGCGCAGGTAGGAGAAGGGCCCGACGGTGGCGCCGGGCCCGATCTCGGCGAGCTCGGCCTGGGTCCGCACGACGCTCGCTCCGTCACCGACCTCGACGTCGGTCAGCGTCGTGTCGGGGCCGATGACGCAGTCGCGGCCGACGGTGCTGGCACCGAGGATCTGCGTGCCGGGGCGCACGACGGTGTCGGGCCCGATCGTCACGTCGGCGTCGAGCCAGGTCGTCGCCGGGTCGATGACGATCGCGCCGTCGCGCATGGCCTGCTCGACGGTGCGGCGGTTGAGCTCGGCACCGAGACGGGCCAGCTGCACCTTGTCGTTGACACCCTCGGTCTGCCAGAGGTCGGCGACGAGGTGCGCGCGCACCCCGAGACCGCGGCCGCGGGCGATGGCGATGACGTCGGTGAGGTACTTCTCGCCCTGCGCATTGTCGGTGCCCACCTCGGAGAGGGCCTCGCGCAGCACCGCCGCGTCGAAGGCATACAGCCCGCTGTTGACCTCGCGGATGGCGCGCTGCTCCTCGTCGGCGTCCTTCTGCTCGACGATCGCGACGACCGCGCCCTCCGCGTCACGGATGACCCGGCCGTAGCCCGTGGGGTCCTCGAGCGTCGCCGTGATGACGGTGACGGCGCTGCCGGCCGCCTGGTGCGCAGCGACGAGCCCCTCCAGCGTCGCGCTCGTCAGCAGGGGCACGTCGCCGTAGGTGACGACGACCGTGCCGGCGAGGTCGCCGGGCAGCACCTCGAGCGCGCACTCCACGGCGCGGCCCGTCCCCTTGACGTCGTCCTGGTCGGCGACGACGGCCTCCGGGTCGACCTGCGCCACGTGCTCGGCCACGCGGTCGCGCTCGTGGCGCACGACGACGGCGAGGTGGTGCGGGCTCGTGCCCCGGGCCGCCCGGATCGCGTGGGCCACGAGACTGCGGCCCCCGATCGTGTGGAGGACCTTGGGGGTCGTGGACTTCATGCGTGTGCCCTCACCGGCGGCGAGGACGATCACGGCGGTCGGCCGTAGATCGCTCACAGGGCGCAGCTCCTTTTTGGATCGGGGTGCACTCGGGTGCGTACGACCCCGGCCCACGCGGGCGCCGGGGTGCGCCTCGGCCATGCTACTCGTGGGGAGCGGGGGTGCCGTCCCGGCCACGGGCGCGCCGTGACCCCACTCACATCGACCCTCCCGGGCGACGGCGTATGCCGTGTGGCTCACGGCGTGGTCGGGTGCAAAACGCAGACCGGCGCCGATCTCGGCCAACCGTGCGACCATGGAGTACGGGCCCGTCAGTCCCCCCCTAAGTTGGCGGACCCGGGGCTGGCTCTGGCACCAACTCCCTGCCGAGCGGCCAAGGCGTCGCTCGACCGCGGACCCCCACGCACGTCGGGCGACGCCGCTCGTCCGGGACCGTCACCGGCCCCTGCTCCCCGGGCAGGAGTCGAACCTGCGTCGCTTGTCCTGATTCAAAGTCAGGCGGGCCCTGCCGGCAGACCAACCGGGGATCGTCGTGGACGTGGACAGGGTAGTGCAGACCCCGGGTCGCTCCGTCGCGGACTCATGCACCTGCCGGGTGCGCCTCGCCGGTCGGCGTCTCCGGCGTCGGTTCACCGGTCGCAGGACCGTCTGAGCCCTGGGCCGGTGCGGCGACGACCGATGTCGGATCGGCCGGCGGATCCGCTGGTTGGTCGGCTCCCGGACCCGTGGAACGCAGCTGGCCGTTCTCGGCCGCTGGGCTGGACGCCGCGCTGGTCGACGCGGGGTCCGCCGAATCTCCGTCACCCGGCGCGGAGACGGGGTCCGATGTCGAGGATTCCGAATCACCTTCAGCCGGAACGGGATCCGTGGGCGTCGGGTCGGACGGAGCCAGGTAGGCAGGTGCCGGGTCGACAGGCGTCGGGTCCACCGGCACCGGGTCGACGGGCGTCGGGTCGGACGGAGCCACAGGCGCCGGATCCACGGGCGTCGGGTCGGCAGGCGTCGCGTCGGACGGTGCCGGCGCGTCGGGTGCCGGAGCGTCGGGTGCCGGAGCGGCAGGCGCGGGCGACGGGTCGGCTGGCGTGGGGTCCGGCGGTGCCGGAGCGGCCGGTGCCGGGTCCACAGGCGCCGGAGCAGGTGCCGGGTCCGCAGGTGCCGGAGCAGCAGGTGCCGGAGCAGCAGGTGCCGGGTCCACAGGTGCCGGGTCCACAGGAGACGGGGATGCAGGCGCGGGGTCGACGGGCGTCGCATCGGACGGCGCCGGGGCCGCGGGCGCCGGGTCGACCGGCGCGGGGTCGGGGGGCGCAGGGAGAAGGGAGAGGTGGAGCACGTCGACCGGCGTCGTGCCGGAATCGGCCGGGGCCCCTGAGCCAGGGGTTGGCACCGCCGTGGCGCCGTCGACCGAGGCGACCGCCGACGTCGTGGTCGTACCAAGGTCGTGCGCTGCCGCCGGTGCGACCGAGAGGCCGAGCCCCACGACGAGGCCGGCCATCGCGGTGGCGAGGGGTGGGCCGATCGCCGTCCCCGCCAGGATCGACCCGCCCGTCAACGCGGCGACGGGAGTGACGATGGCGGCACTCGAGACCAGGGCAGTGGTCCCGGCCACGCCTGCCGCAGCGGGGACCGCGAGGACCGCGCCGCCTGCGCCCGCGCACGTGGCCGTACCCGCAGCGGCCGTACCGGCGGCGGTGGCGGCAGACACGGAGGTCGCCCCGGTGGTGATGCCCGCTCCTGCCGCCGCCGCGCCGGATGCCGTCGCGCCGGCACCACTCGCGGTGAGCGTGCCGCCGAGACCGACGCTGCTTGCAGCCGTACCTCCGACCGTGGACCCGGCGCCGACCGAGGCGACCGCACTCGTGCCCGCGGCACCCGCGCCTGCCGTTCCGCCCGCAGCACCGGCACCCGCCGTCGCACCAGTGGTCGCACCAGTGGTCGCACCCGTGGTCGCACCCGTGGCCGCGCCCGTGGTCACACCCGTCGCACCCGTCGTCGCACCGGCGGTCGCACCTGTCGTCGCGCCCGTCGCGCTCGACCCGACCATGGCGGCGAACGCCCCAGAGGGCAGCCCGGCGAGCATCGTCGCTCCGGCCGCGAGGAGGAGAGGACCGGTGAGGGCACCGAACCCGTCATAGACGCGCTGCAGCTCCACGGCGAGTCCCGCCTCACGAGGACAGCAGGCCAGGTGCGCTTCGACGCGCGCTCGCTGCCGCTCCGTGAGTCGGCCTCTCACGTGACCGCTGAGATGGTCGAGGGTCCAGCGGCAGTCGCGGGCGCTGCAGACCGGCACCCGGCGCCGCACCCAGGAGTCGAGATAGCGGTCCCGTAGCTCGTCCCGGGCGCGCTTCGCACGCGCGCTGGCCACGTTGGCCGAGACACCGAGCTCGGGAGCGACCACCCTCGGCGGATGGCCCTCGACCATCGTCTGCCAGAGCAGCCGTCGGTCTCCCTCGCTCAACCGGAGGAAGGCTTCTCGGACGAGGTCCGTGTCGACACCCTGCGCGCTGAGGGCCGACAGTCCTTCGTCGGGGCCGGGCAGCAGGTCGAGGTCCGTCGTCGACGTCGGGACGACGCTCATCTCGCGGCGGATCGCGTCGACGCCGACGGTGCGTACCGTCGACACGAAGTACGCCCGGAAGTTCGACGACGGCCCCCTCCCCTCGCTCAGGAGACGGAAGAGACGGGCAGAGGCCTCCGCCACGAGGTCCTCGGCGGACACGCGGCCGCGGTACGGCGTTGCGGCTGCGTGGGCGGCGGGCAGGTGTCTGCGCCAGAGCGCCGCGAAGGCCTCCTCGTCGCCCGAGCGTGCCCGCGCGAGCAGCACGACATCGGACTCCTCGACCCCAGCCGTCGCGGCTTCGGCGGTCATGGTGTCGGACCGTGGTCCCATCGTGTGTGCTGACACTCTGCGGCACCTTTCGCCGGATGTGCCTCACCAGTGTGCGCCACGGCGACCGCCCCGTGGGGCTCTTTGCCGAACTGTCGGCGGGCATGACGGTGAGGTCGATCCGCGCCCGCCCCTTTCGCGTCGAGATCGACCTCACCGGCGGTCTCGCCTGCACCGTGTCCCCACACGGCGCCGGGCGCGAACCGCCTCCTCCCTACCAATGACATAGACGTGTCGAGGACCCGTTTCATGACGGGATTCGGCAAGAAAGTCGAGTCCGGTCTCGTCCGCCCCGGCCGACGAGACCGGGACAGGCACAATGGCGGCGTGACCGCCGACCGTTCAAACCGCGCCGACCGCTCCCGCCCTCGCGCCCGGATGACCGGTCCGGAACGTCGAGAGCAGCTCATCGCAGTCGGCCGCAAGCTCTTCGCCGACAAGGGTTTCGAGGCGACGACGGTCGAGGAGGTCGCCGCCAAGGCGAGCGTCTCCAAGCCGGTCGTCTACGAGCACTTCGGCGGCAAGGAGGGCCTCTACGCCGTCGTCGTGGACCGAGAGATCCAGGCGCTGATGGGCGGCATCAGCACGGCGCTCGAGGAGCCGGAAGGGGCGCGGGTCCTGCTCGAGCGGGCCACGCTCGCCCTGCTCGACTACATCGAACGCGACCCGTCGGGCTTCCGCATCCTCGTGCGGGACTCGCCGCCGGGCCAGTCGACCGGATCGTTCGCGAGCGTCCTCGGTGACGTCGCGGTCCAGGTCGAGCACCTGCTCGCCGCCGAGTTCAAGCAGCGCGGCCTCGACCCCAGGTCCGCACCGATCCACGCGCAGATGCTCGTCGGGATGGTGGCCCTGACCGGGCAGTGGTGGCTGGATCGGCGCAAGTTCAAGAAGGACCAGGTCGCAGCGCACCTCGTCAACCTCGCCTGGAACGGTCTCTCGGGCCTCGACCGCACGCCGCGGCTCGTCACCGTCCCCCACCGCTGAGCCCCGCAACTCGAGTGAGCGCCCCGTCACACACGAGTGAGCGCCCCGCCCACCGCCATGTGACGAAAGGGACGACGGCACCACTCGAGTGTGGTTGCGCGCTCACTCGAGTGTGGTTGGGCGCTCACTCGAGTGTGGTTGGGCGCTCACTCGACGGGGTGGGCGGTCAGGTGGGGCGGAGGGTCTCGGTCCACGTGTCGCCTGCGGCGTCGGTGACGCGCACGGTGACGGACTGGACCCCGCCGGTGCCGGACTGCTCGAGCAGCGCCTGACCCCGCTCGCCCGTGCAGCGAACCGCCTCCGCGCTCGTCTGGGCGCACGTCCAGCTGGAGTTGCGCACCGAGAGCGTGCCCGCGCCGGACGCGTTGCTGATGCGTACCGTCATCGAGCCCTCGACCTGGGAGCGCACGCGCACGGAGATCCGTGCCGGGTCGCGACCGGACACGAGGCGGACGGTGATGGTGGGCGCGGCGCCACCCGGCTGCGGCGCGGGGGGTGCCGGGGGCGTCGTGCTCGGCGCCGGCGGCGTCGGGCTGGGCGACGGTGGTCTCGTCGTCGGCGGGGCCGGCGGCGTGGTCGTCGGGGGCGTCGCGGGCTGGCCCGTGGCCGTGCCCGTCGCGGGCGCCGGGGGCGCTCCACGGCTGTCCGCGGGAGTCACACCCCGAGGCACGGGGGTGCCGTCGACCGTTGACGGAGACTGACCGGAGTCGCCCACGGCGCCGTCGGAGGACGTCGCACGACTCACGGCCGACGGGATGGCCGAGGCGCTGATGGTCCGGGTCGGCAGGCCGGTCGGAGAGGTCGGACTCGACTTCACGACCGAACGAGGCGAGGCCCCCGGGACGGCGCGTGCACCCGACCCCCCGACGGTCCCGGGCGCGGCGCTCGTCACGGTCGGAGTCGGTGGGGCCGTCGCCGATGGCGCCGCCAGCGAGGCGCCGGGCAGGGCCAGCGCGCCGGCGACGCCCGCGGACACCGCGAGCCCCGCGACGAGTCCGGTGACCCGACTCGCCACCTGTGCGACGACGTCGACCGACGTGCCGGACGACGAGGAGGACGATGAGG
Organism: Terracoccus sp. 273MFTsu3.1; assembly: GCF_000383675.1. Lineage (GTDB taxonomy): Bacteria > Actinomycetota > Actinomycetes > Actinomycetales > Dermatophilaceae > Terrabacter. Next base: position 300,480 of record NZ_KB911825.1, read on the forward strand.
ACGCACGCCCCCCGGCGCTGGACGAGGCAGCTCCCCCGCCCTTCGCAGCAGCCGCACCCGCAGCCCCCGCCGCACCCGCCGAGCCCGCTGCGCCGGAGAGGCCGGCGACCGCGGACAGGCTGACGAAGCCCGGCGTCCCGAGCCCGGCCAGCAGAGCGAGAGGCACGACGAGGGCAGGGAAGCCGTCGTGGATGACCCGCAGGTCGGCGGCGATGGCTGCGGCGTGCGGGCACTCGGCGACGTGCGCCTCGGCGCGTTCGGTCTGCCGCTTGGGCAAGCGCCCGCGGATGAGCGCCCCGAGATGGCTCACGGTCCAGCGGCACTCGTCGGTGTCGGCCGCGGCGAGGCCGCGCTCGGCCCTGGCGTCGAGGTAGAGCGCACGCAGCGACTCACGGGCCCGCATGGCCCGGACGCTGACGGCGTTGGCGGTCATGCCGAGGGCCGGCGCGACGGCGCGCGGGGCGGCACCCTCGACCGTGGTGTGCCACAGGACCCGCTGGTCGCGCTCGGAGAGCCCGGCGAAGGCCTCCCGGACGAGGGCGAGCCCTTCGTCGTCGGTCGCGAGCCCCGCGAAGGGGTCGTCGACCGGGTCGGCGAGGACCTCGAGGTCGTCGGCCTCGGTCGGCACGACGCGCAGGTCGCGTCGGCCCTGGTCGATGGCGACGGACCGCACGGCGGAGAGGAAGTACGCCCGGAAGTGCTCGTCGGGTCCCTTGCCCGCGCGGATCAGCGCGAGGACCCGCGCGGCGGCCTCGGCGACGATGTCCTCCGGGGCCGAGCGGGCCCGGTGACGTCCCGCGACGGCATACGCGGCCGGCAGGTGGCGACGCCACAGCTCGCCGAACGCCTCGGCGGAGCCTTCGCGGGTCCGGGCGAGGAGGGACACGTCAGGGGCCAAGGCCCACGCCTCGCTCGACCACAAGGTCGCGTCTGCCGACAACCCTCTCGCCCTTCTCCTGCCCCGGTGCGGGTCAGTCTGCCAACCGGCGGGGCAGGCGTCGAGTCGGAGCGCGGGCGCGTCCGAGATCAGGACGAAACAGTCCGGATCGGGCCCTGCGCCAGCACCTCGGTCGGAGCCCCGTCGAGGCGCGCGGTGGGCAGGTTTCGTCCTTCCGAATGATCCCCTCCACGAAACCACGCGGAAGGACGAAACCTGGCGGCACCACCGAAGACAACCCGTAGGGGCCACTCCCTCCCCTGACCAAGCGGGAGACCCCTGCGGTGCCGTCATCTGTATGACGTGCCGGGACCCATTTCATGACACGGTTTCCCGAAATGGGCCGAAATGCCGGAAATTGACTCAGATTTTCTCCCCGAGCGAGATGGCTGGCGTCGACGAGACCCTGGCCTTAACCCGGCGAGACCCACGGTTTACCCGGCGATGCGACGCCCATCCGTGCCGGTGAGCGCCCCCTGCTGTCGCCGGCCTCGGCCATGATGGGGCCGTGCCCCCGACGACGCCGCCGACCCGATGACGAGGCGCTGGCTCTTCGCCGACCAGCTCGGCCCGCACTTCGACGTGGGGCGTGGGGGCGTCCTGCTCGTCGAGAGCCGTCGGGCGCTGGCGCGGCGACCGTTCCACCGTCAGAAGCTGCACCTCGTGCTCTCGGCGCTGCGTCACCGGGCAGCCGAGCTCGGTGACTCCGCGACGCTCCTGCGCACCGAGACCTACACCGACGCGCTGCTCGAGGTGGGCGAGCCGGTGCGCGTCTTCGAGCCGACCTCGCATGCCGCCGAGCGCCTCGTGCGCCGCCTGCTCGCCTCGGGGATGGTCGAGTCCGTCGACCCGACGCCGGGCTACAGCCTGTCGCGCGAGGACTTCGCCCGGTGGGCCGACGGGCGGCGACGGCTGCGGATGGAGGACTTCTACCGCTTCCAGCGGCAGCGGCTCGACCTGCTCGTCGAGGGCGACCGGCCCGTCGGCGGTCGCTGGTCGTTCGACGAGGACAACCGCGAGCCCCCGCCCAAGGGAGCCGAGCGTCTCGACGTGCCCGCGCCCTACCGGCCGCGCGAGGACGACATCGACGCCGAGGTGCGCGACGACCTCGACCGCTGGACGCGCGAAGGCCACGTCCGGCCCACGGGTGTCGACGGGCCACGCCTCTTCGCCGTGACCCGTCGCGAGGCCCTGGCGGCCCTCGAACGATTCGTCACGCACCGGCTCGGCGCCTTCGGTCCGCACGAGGACGCGATGCTCCGCGGCGACTGGGCCATGGCGCACAGCCTCCTGTCGGTGCCGCTCAACCTCGGGCTGCTCGACCCGGTCGAGGTCGCCGACCGCGCCGTGCAGGCCTACCGCGACGGCGACGCACCCCTCGCCTCGGTCGAGGGCTTCGTGCGCCAGGTCATCGGCTGGCGTGAGTACGTCTGGCACCTCTACTGGCACTTCGGACCCACCTACCGCCGTCGCAACGCCCTGCAGGCCCGGTCGCCGCTGCCGGACTGGTTCGACCGCCTCGACGCCGACGCCGTCGAGGCCGCGTGCCTGAAGGACGCGGTGGCGGGCGTGCGCGACCGCGGCTGGGTGCACCACATCCCCCGCCTCATGGTGCTCGGCAACTGGGCGGCGCAGCGCGGCTACGACCCCGACTCGCTGACCGAGTGGTTCCAGACGCGGTTCGTCGACGGCTACGACTGGGTCATGCCGGCCAACGTCGTCGGGATGAGCCAGCACGCCGACGGCGGCGCGATGGCGACGAAGCCCTACGTCTCGGGGGGTGCCTACATCCACCGGATGAGCGACTACTGCGGCGACTGTCGCTACGACCCCAGGAAGCGTGTCGGCGACGACGCCTGCCCCTTCACCGCCGGCTACTGGGCCTACCTCGACCGCAACGCCGAGCGTCTCGAGGGCAACCACCGGATGGCCCGACCGTTGCAGGGGCGCCAGCGGCTGGCCGACCTCGCCGAGGTCGTCGCGCAGGAGCGGCAGCGCGGCGACGCAGCACCCTGAGACGAGACCGGGTCAGCGCGGGGTGCGGGCCACGGCGAACGTCCGCGTGAAGGGGAAGAGCACGCCGAAGGCACGACGCGGGTATGCCGTCTCGAGCTCGCGCTCGTAGTCCGTGACGAAGGCGTCTCGCTCCTCACCGTCGAGGACGCCGAGCACCGGCCGCAGGCCCGTGCCGCGCACCCACTCGAGCACCGGGTGCGGGCCGCCGGGCTCGCCGCCGAGGACGTGCTGATAGGTCGTCTGCCACACGTCGACGTCAGCGGCGCGGTCGAGCAGGAGGGCGGCATACGTCTCCGGGCGGGCCACGGCCTGGGCCCGGTCGAGTCCCGGGCGCAGGTCGGCGGCGCGGGGGTGGCGCTCCGCGACCTCGCGCATGAGCCGGTGCGACGGCGCGTCGAAGTTCGCGGGGACCTGCATGGCGAACGTGCCTCCGGGCGCGAGGCTCTCGAGCCACGCGGGGATGAGACGCAGGTGGCTCGGGACCCACTGGAGCGTGGCGTTCGTGACGAGGACGTCGACCGGCCCGCCGGACTCGGTGGGGTCCCAGTCCTCGGCGCTCGCCTCGACCCACTCGACACGGTCGTCGGTGTCGAGGGCCCGGGCGCGCTCGAGCATCTCGGGGGAGCTGTCGACGCCGATGATTCGTGCGCCGGGCCAGCGCTGGGCGAGCCCGAGCGTCAGCTCTCCGGGCCCGCAGCCCAGGTCGACGACGAGCGTGGGGTCGTCGGCGTCGACGCGCGCCAGCAGGTCGGCGAAGGGGCGTCCGCGGTGGCCGGCGAAGACGGCATACTGCCGCGGGTCCCAGGCGGAGTCGGTCGAGCGAGCAGCGGCGCCCGGGGCGACCGGACGGTCGGGGGCGGCCTCGACTCCATCAGCAGCAGGCGGGGTGGTGGGCTCGGTCATGTCGTCTCGCTTTCTTTCGATGTCAAGAGTCTTGACGGCGACTACAGTTGTGGGCATGAGCGCCGACCGCAGGCCCGCCGACGACGTCGACGAGATCGTCGCGGCCTGGCGCCGGGAACGCCCCGACCTCGACGTGTCGCCGCTCGAGGTGCTCTCGCGGGTGTCGCGGCTCGCGCGACGGCTCGACCTCGCCCGCGGCTCGGCGTTCTCCGAGCACCTGCTCGACGGATGGGCTTTCGACGTGCTGTCGGCGCTGCGCCGGGCCGGAGAACCCTACGAGCTGTCGCCCGGCCAGCTGGTGCAGCAGACCCTCGTCACGTCGGGGACGATGACGAACCGCGTCGACCGTCTCGAGCGCAGCGGCTTCGTCGAGCGGCGTCCCGACCCCGGTGACCGGCGCGGCGTGCTCGTGCGCCTCACCCCGGCGGGTCGCGACGTCGTCGACTCGGCGATGGCCGACCTCATCGAGCAGGAGAAGTCGTTGCTCTCGGAGCTGTCGGCGACCGACCGGACCCAGCTGGCCGGGCTGCTGCGGCGGATGCTGGCCCCGCTCGAACGGCGCGAGACGCGTCGCGACTCGCACGGCTGAGGTCCTCACCAAGGTCACCGCTGCGCCTGCTGGAACTCCAGCCGGTTGCCGACGGGGTCGACGGTGTGGAAGCGGCGCAGGCCCGGGATGTTCTCGTCCCACGTCACGGGCGCGCCCGCCTGCCCGACGGCGCGTGCGAGCGCGTCGACGTCACCGACCGCGATGCCGGGATGGGCCTTGCGCGCCGGGACGAAGCCCTCCTCGATGCCGACATGGACCTCGGCGGTGCCGGCCCGGAACCACGCACCGCCCCGGGCGCGCAGCTGCTCGGGCTTGTCGACCTCGCTCATCCCGAGGACGCCGACGTAGAAGTCGCGCATGGCGGCTTCACACCCGGCCGGACCGGACACCTGGACGTGGTGCAGGAACATCTCCATGCCCCCAAAGTATCTTGACATCAAGATACTTTCAAGAGCCCGGCGACCCCGGGCTCTCGGGGTCAGCCGACGACCTCCGCGGCCTCGAGCCACTCGAGCTCGAGCTCCTCGCGCTCGGTGACGACGGCCTGCAGCTTCGCGTTGAGGTCGGCGAGGGCCGCGGGATCCGTGGCCTTCTCGGCCATGTCGCCGTGCAGGCGCTCCTCACGGTCCTGCAGCCGCGAGAGCTGCTTCTCGATGCGCGCCATCGACTTGCGCGCCTCCCGCACCTCGGCGGGGCTCGCGGTCGTCGACTGAGCAGGTATGCCGTCCGGCGAGCTCGACGCGGCGGTCGCACCACCGCTCGGGCCGGAGGGAGCGGCCGCGCGCGCGACCTGGGCCGCGATGTCCGCCGTGCGCAACCGGAGGTACTCCTCGACACCGCCCGGCAGCTCGCGCACCTTGCCGTCGCCGAGCAGGGCCAGCTGCTTGTCGGCCACCCGCTCGAGGAGGTATCGGTCGTGCGAGACGACGACGAGGGTGCCGGCCCAGCCGTCGAGGACGTCCTCGAGCGAGGTCAGGGTCTCGATGTCGAGGTCGTTGGTCGGCTCGTCGAGGATGAGCACGTTGGGCTCGGTGAGCAGCAGGCGGGTCAGCTGGAGCCGGCGTCGCTCGCCACCGCTGAGGTCGCCGACCCGTGACTGCTGGCGGCCGCCCGGGAAGCCGAGGCGCGTGGCGAGCTGGCTGGCACTGATCTCCTTGTCCCCGAGCGTCGTCCACTGCTTGACGTCCTCGATGGCCTCGATGACGCGCCACTGCTCGAAGCGTTCGAGCTCGCGCACCTCCTGCGTGAGGTGGGCGATGGCGACGGTCTTGCCGATCTTGCGGCGACCGGCGTCGAGCGGGATCTCGCCCGTCAGCGCGCGCAGGAGGGTCGACTTGCCGGCACCGTTGACCCCGACGATGCCGATGCGCTCCCCCGGCGCCAGGCGCCACGTCACGTGGTCGAGGAGGCGGCGCTCGTGGGGCGGCTCGCCCACGGACACCGTGGCGTCCTCGAGGTCGAGCACGTCCTTGCCGAGGCGTCGGCTCGCGAACGACGCGAGCTCGACGCTGTTGCGCGGGGCGGGCTCGTCCGCGATGAGGGCGTTGGCCGCGTCGATGCGGAACTTCGGCTTGCTCGTGCGCGCCGGCGCCCCGCGGCGCAGCCACGCGAGCTCCTTGCGCATGAGGTTGGAGCGCCGGTCGGCGACGACCCCGGCGAGGCGGTCGCGCTCGGCCTTGGCGAGGACGTATGCGGCATACCCTCCCTCGAAGGCGCTGACCTTGCCGCCCTCGACCTCCCACGTGTTCGTCGCGTAGGCGTCGAGGAACCAGCGGTCGTGGGTGATCGCGACGGTCGCGTTGCCGGGTCGGGGACGCTTCGTCGCGAGGTGGTCCGCGAGCCAGGCGACGCCCTCGACGTCGAGGTGGTTGGTCGGCTCGTCGAGCAGGAGCAGCTCTGGGTCCGAGACGAGCAGGCGGGCCAGCGCGAGCCGGCGCCGCTCGCCACCGGACTTCGGGCCGACCCGGCTGTCGAGGCCACCGACGTTCTGCGCCTCGATGCCGCCGAGCAGGCCCGTCAGGACGTCGCGGATGCGGGGGTCGCCGGCCCAGACGTGCTCGGGAAGGTCGCCGAGCACGGCCTCGCGGATCGTCCACTCGGGGTCGAGCGCGTCCTCCTGGGCGAGCATGCCGATGCGGATGCCGTCGGCGCCGCCCTGCTTGGTGATGCGGCCCGAGTCGGCCTCCTGGAGGCCGGCCATGACGCGCAGCAGCGTCGACTTGCCGCCGCCGTTGACGCCGACGACGCCGATGCGGTCGCCCGTGAGGATGCCGAGGCTGACGTCGTCGAGGACGTGGGAGGTGCCGAAGACGAGCGACACGCGCTCGAGGGAGATCAGGTTTGCCATCGCTGACTGACCCTACGGCCTGCGGGGGCGCCCACCGAATCCCGCTCAGCGACACCGGTCACGCGCACCAGCGCCGGTCCGGCTCAGGGGCGCCGCAGTGCTCCGGCGCCCGTGAGCCGGAGGCCCGCTGTTGGGCCCCGCGACTCAGTCCCCGCGCGGCGAGGTGACGACGTGGGCGCCGTGGACCGGGCCCTTGGCGCGTCGCAGGTCGCGGCAAAGGTCCGAGGCCGCGAGCGACACCGACAGGTCGAGCGAGGCCTCGTGGCTCTCGGTGAGGAAGGCGATGGTCGGGCCCGAGCCCGACACGATGCCGCCGAGCGCACCGAACTCGACGCCCGCGTCCCGCAGCTCGCGCAGCTGGGGCCGGAGCGAGAAGGCCGCCGGCTCGAGGTCGTTGTGCAGGGCCGCGCCGAGCAGGGCGGGGTCACCCGAGCGCAGGGCGGCCATGAGCTCGGAGCTGACCTGCGGCTCGGGCACGTCGACGCCGTCACGTTCGCGCAGGCGGTCACACTCGGCATACACCTCCGGGGTCGACAGCCCGGTGTCGCTGATGGCGAACACCCAGTGGAAGGTGCCGCGCGCCAGCACCGGCGCTAGCTGCTCCCCGCGGCCCGAGCCCATGGCGTTGCCGCCCGAGAGGATGAACGGCACGTCGCTGCCGAGGGTGGCCGCGAGCTCGGCGAGCTCGTCGCGGTCGAGGCCGAGGCCCCACAGCTGGTCGCACGCCACGAGGGTCGCGGCGGCGTCGGCGGAGCCGCCCGCCATGCCCCCGGCGACCGGGATGTCCTTGTCGATGCGGATCGAGAGGCGCTCGTCGACGTCCCAGCGGTCGGCGACGAGACGGGCGGCGCGGACGGCGAGGTTGTCGCCGTCGGTGGGGATGCGGTCGGCATACGCTCCCGCGGCGACGACCTGCCACTCGTCCCAGCGTGCGACGGAGACCTCGTCGTGCAGCGAGACCGCCTGGTAGACGGTGGCGAGCGCGTGGAAGCCGTCAGGGCGCCGGGGACCGACGCGCAGCTCGAGGTTGACCTTGGCCGGGACCCGCACGGTCACCGCGCCGGGCAGGGTCGGAGCGACAGTCATGCGCCCACCCTATGGGCCGACCCGCCGGCGTCAGGACGTATGGCCCCGACGGCGTGCGCGCGGCTCGGCAGGACCCACGCCCTCCGGCCGGGCCTCCGCGATGCGCGCGAAGGTCAGGATGTCGAGCTGCTCGCCGCGGGTGCGGGGGTCGACCCCGGCCGTGACGAGCGCCTGCTCGGCAGCGTCGGCGGACCCCGCCCACGACGCGAGCGCCCCACGCAGGGACTTGCGTCGCTGGAGGAACGCGGCGTCGATGCAGCGGAAGACGTCCTCGCGGCTCGCGGTCGTCTTGGGCGGCTTGCGCCGGCGCAGCGCGACGAGGCCCGAGTCGACGTTGGGCGCAGGCCAGAAGACGTTGCGCCCGACCCGACCGGCCAGCTCGACATCGGCGTACCACGCGGCCTTGAGGCTCGGGACGCCGTAGATCTTGCTCCCCGGCTTGGCCGCGAGTCGCTCGGCGACCTCGAGCTGCACCATGACGAGCACACGATCGATCGTCGGGAAGTGCTGGAGGAAGGAGAGCACGACGGGGACCGAGATGTTGTAGGGCAGGTTGGCGACGAGCGCGGTGGGATCGGGGCCGGGGAGCTTCGTGATGGTCAGCGCGTCGGCCGCGACGAGGCGCAGCTTCTCGGCGTTGTCCGGCTGGAGCGAGCGGACCGTCTCCTCGAGCGCGCCGGCGAGCCGCGGGTCGACCTCGACCGCCGTGACGTGCTTGACGACCGGGAGCAGCGCCAGGGTGAGCGAACCGAGCCCGGGCCCGACCTCGACGACGACGTCGTGCGGTCCCACGCCGGCCACCCGGACGATCTTGCGCACCGTGTTGGCGTCGACGACGAAGTTCTGGCCCCACTGCTTCGTCGGCCGCACCTCGAGGCGCTCGGCGAGCTCACGCACCTGCGCCGGCCCGAGGAGCGCGGCATCGTCGACGGCCGGCGCGTCCTTCTTGCTCATGCGCTCACCCTATGGGGCCGTACCCGATGGCGTATGCCGCCGGGCGGGTGTCGAGGTCGCGCCGGCTCGCGCGCCCGCCGGCGAACGGACGAGGCCCCCGACCGTGACGGTCGGGGGCCTCGTGCGGACGTGGGGAGGGTGGGCTCAGCCACAGCTCCACTGAGACGTGCCGTTGTCGGCGTAGACGCGGTTGGCCACGGTGATCTGCTGCTCGCGCGAGGCGAGGTCGGCGCGGGAGGCGAAGTCGCCACCGCCGTAGGCGAGCCACGTGGAGGTGAGGAACTGCAGGCCTCCGTAGTAGCCGTTGCCGGTGTTGATGTGCCAGTTACCGGTCGACTCGCACTGGGCGATGCTGTCCCACATGGCGGCGCGGGCCAGGTTGATGCCCGCACCCGACGTCGAGCCACCGGTGCTGCCGGTGCTGCCCGTGCTCGTCGTGCGCGGCGCCGCGGCCGGGCGGGCCTTGGAGCCGACGAGCAGGATGCGGTCGACGGGCGCCTTGGTGACCTTCGAGGAGATCTCCTTGGTGGAGACGACCTTGCCGTCGACGACGGTGGTGCGGACCGTGACGGTGCGCACGCCGGCGACACCGGCACGCGAGACCTTGGTCTGGTCGACGTAGAGGTCGCTCGTCTTCTTCTTCGTCGTGCCGAAGGCGATGGACTCGTTGACCTTCTTGTCCTTGGTCTGCACGCGCTGGACGGCGATCCTGGCACCCGAGGTCAGGCGGGTCGTGACGGGCGGGTTGACCTTGTCGGTCTTGCCGACCCGGACGCCGAGCTGCGTCAGCGCCTCGCCGACGGTGGCCGCGGCGAGGGTCTTCTTCGTCGTCTTGCCGTCGACGACGACCGTGACGGCCTTCGGGGTGACGATGCTGACGGTCAGGCCCTGGCGACCGATGGTCTGCGAGCGCGAGACGGACAGACGTGCGCCCTCACCGCGGAGGCCGAGCGCGAGGAGCGCTCCGTCGACCGTGGTCTCGGTCGTGCGCAGCTGTCGCGTCTTGCCGTCGACCGTGAGGGTCAGCAGGCGGGCGTACTTGACGGTGATCGTGTCGCCGTCGCTGATGGGGGCGTCCGCGGCAGGGACGACGACGTCGCCCGGCTTGACCGTGATCCCCTGGCTGTCGAGGACGTCGCCGACCGTGCTGCCGAAGACGTGGGCCGAGCTGGCCGTGCCGTCGACGGAGAGGTTGACGGCCTTGTCGAGCTGGGTCGCGCCGACGGCGCCACCGGTGAGGACGACGGCCGCGCCAGCGGCGGCCAGGATCTTGGCGTTGCGAGAAATCAAAACACTCCGAACGTCGAACGACCCGGGTGCAACGCGCTCTCGATCCGTCCTCCTCACGTCGTCGGAAGGAGGTCGATGCGGGGTGGCAACCGGCCAACAGTCGTCCACAGTGACCGACACACCACGGAAAGGTCAAATTTCGGTAACGGAGACCGGTGTCGGTGGACGCGACGTTCGGCGGTGCGCTAGGCGGTTTGCCCGGTTCGCTCCGCGCCCCACGGGCCGTAGACCCGTTCGCTGTTCTCCGAGACCGCGCGACACAGCGCGGGGACGTCGATGTTGAGCACCGCGGCCATCGCCCGGACCGTCACGGGCACGAGGAACGAGGCGTTCGTGGCGCCCCGGTGCGGGGCCGGGGCGAGGTAGGGCGCGTCGGTCTCGACGAGGATGCGGTCGAGCGGGATCGCGGTCAGCGCGTCGCGCAGGCCGCGCGCGTTCTTGAAGGTCACGGTGCCCGCGAAGCTGAGGTAGTAGCCCCGGTCGACGCACTCGCGCGCCATCGTCAAGTCGCCGGAGAAGCAGTGGAGCACGGTGTGCTCGGGGGCCCCCTCCTCCTCGAGGATCCGGAGCACGTCGGCGTGGGCGTCGCGGTCGTGGATCTGCAGGGCCTTGCCGAGCCGCTTCGCGAGGTCGATGTGCCAGCGGAAGCCGTCCTGCTGCACCGGCACCCCCTCGGGGCCGGTGCGGAAGTAGTCGAGACCGGTCTCACCGATGACGCGGACGCGGTCGTGGGCGGCGCAGCGCTCCACCTCGGCGTACGCCTCCTCGAGCCGACCGTTCGCCGCGAGGCGTGGAACCTCGTTGGGGTGCAAGGCGATTCCGCCGACCAGCTCGTCATGGGTGTCGATCGCGTCCATGGTGAAGCGGATCCCGTCGAGGTCGCACCCGACCTGGACGAGACGGGTCACACCGACGGCGCGGGCGGCCTTGATCGCGTCGGCGACGTCGAACGGCTCGTCGCCCTCGCGCGTGATGTCGAGGTGGACGTGGTTGTCGACGACGTCGATGGGCAGCGGGTCCGGCGCCGTCTCCGGCAGGCCCCGCTGCCCCGACGCGTGCGGGGTCATGCGGTCGGCGCCTCGGCGCCGGTGGCGCTCCCGGCGCCCCGACCGGCCCCCTTCGGCGCACTCATCTTCGGCGCCGCGAGCGGGTCGGTGTGGTGGCGCGTGCCACCCGGCGCGCTGTCGCCGAGGCGAGCGCGCTCGTCCTCGACGACCTGCTCGGCGTCGAGCTTGACGAAGACGCCGGACGGCTTGGCGACGGGCGTCCCGACGACGACGGGGCGCGACTCCCACCGAGGTGTCGCGGAGTACTCGCCGGTGATGACGGGATAGCTCCGGGCGTCGTCGTCGAGGTCGGGGACGACCTCCAGACGAGGCATCGGCATGAACTCGCCCTCGCCGCCGAGGACGGCATGGACGCGGTTTGCGGCGTGGGGCAGGAAGGGTGAGATCAGCGTATTGATATCTGAGACGGCCTGGGCCAGCGTGTGCAGCACGGTGGAGAGACGCTCGCGCTGGTCGTCGCCCTTGAGCTTGAAGGGCTCGGTCTTCGAGACGTAGGCGTTGGCCTCCCCCACGACCCGCATGACCTCGGCGAGGGCGGCCTTCTGTCGGTGCCGCTCGAGCGAGCCGCCGACGGTCGCGAAAGCACCCCGCACGGTGCTCAGCAGCTCCTCGTCGACGGGCTCGACGGCATACGCCCTCGGGATCTCGCCGAAGCTCTTGGCGATCATCGCCGCCGTGCGGTTGACGAGGTTGCCCCAGCCGGCGACGAGCTCGCTGTTGTTGCGCTGGACGAACTCGGCCCAGGAGAAGTCTGCGTCTTGGTTCTCGGGGCCCGCCGCGCAGATGAAGTAGCGGATCGGGTCGGGTCCGTAGCGCGCGACGATGTCCTGGACGTAGATGACGTGCTTGCGGCTCGTCGAGAACTGCTTGCCCTCGAGGGTGAGGAACTCCGAGGCCACGACCTCGGTGGGCAGGTTGAGCACGCCGTACTCCCCCGGCTCGCCACCCTTGTCACCCTTGCCGGCGTAGCCGAGGAGCTCGGCGGGCCAGATCTGGCTGTGGAAGGTGATGTTGTCCTTGCCCTGGAAGTAGTAGGACACGGCCGACGGGTCGTTCCACCACTCGCGCCAGCGCTCGGGCGCACCGACCCGGCGGGCCCACTCGATGGAGGCGGAGAGGTAGCCGATGACGGCGTCGAACCAGACGTAGAGCCGCTTGCTCGGGTTGTCCTCCCAGCCCTCGAGCGGAACGGGGATGCCCCAGTCGATGTCGCGGGTCATGGCGCGGGGGCGGACGTCCTTGAGGAGGTTCTCGGAGAACTTGATGACGTTGGGGCGCCACGTGCCCGACGCCTCCCGGCCCGCGAGCCACTCGCCGAGCGCACCCGCGAGAGCCGGCAGGTCGAGGAAGAAGTGCTGAGTCTCGATGAATTCGGGCGTCTCGCCGTTGATCTTGCTGCGCGGGTTGATCAGCTCGTCGGCGTCGAGCTGGTTGCCGCAGTTGTCGCACTGGTCGCCGCGGGCCTCGGGGAAGCTGCAGATCGGGCAGGTGCCCTCGATGTAGCGGTCGGGCAGGGTGCGGCCGGTCGACGGGCTGATCGCGCCGCGCGTCGTCTGCTCGATCATGTAGCCGTTGGCGTGGACCTGCCGGAACATCTCCTGCACGACGGCGTAGTGGTTGCGGGTCGTCGTGCGGGTGAAGAGGTCGTAGGACAGGCCGAGGTCGGCGAGGTCCTGGGCGATGACGGCGTTGTACTTGTCGACGAGCTCCTGCGGCGTCAGCCCCTCCTCCTCGGCGAGGACGAGAATGGGCGTGCCGTGCTCGTCGGTGCCGGAGACCATGAGGACGTCGTGTCCGGCCATCCGCATGTACCTGCTGAAGACGTCGGAGGGCACGCCGAAACCGGCCACGTGGCCGATGTGGCGCGGGCCGTTGGTGTACGGCCAGGCGACGGCAGACAGGACATGGCTCATGGCGAGCAATCCTAGGCGGGCCCGTGGCGCCGCCGCGCGGGAGTATGCCGTGGGCCCGGCTCGGCCGCCCGGGAGCGGTCGCGCTGCTGTCGGCTTCCTTCTAGCGCGAGGAGTCCTCCGGCGGGTACGACAGAGACATGACTGGACACATCGCACAGGCAGAGGTCATCGTCGACGCGCCGCCGCGTGCCGTCTGGGGCGCGCTGACGGAGCCGGACCGGGTGAGGTCGTGGATGGCCGGCACCACCCTGACCACCGACTGGCAGGTCGGCAGTCCCATCACCTGGCAGGGCGAGATGGACGGCAAGCCCTACGAGGACAAGGGCGAGGTGCTCGAGGTCGAGGAGGGGCACCGCCTCTCGATGACGCACTACAGCCCGCTCATGGGCCAGGAGGACCGGCCCGAGAACTACCACACCGTCACCTACACGCTGACCCCGACGAGGGACGGGCGCACCACGCTGGCGCTCGAGCAGGACGGCAACGACTCGCAGGAGCAGGCGGACCAGTTCTCGCAGAGCTGGCAGGGCATGCTCGAGTCCCTCAAGTCGACCGTCGAGTCGGGCTGACGATCGTCGTCCTCACGAACCACCCACCACGCCAACGGAATCGGCGCCGACCCGGACGGGTCGGCGCCGATGGCGTCCAGCGGTGGCGGCTCAGCCGAGGCGGCCCAGCCGAGACGGCTCAGCCGAGGCGGGCCTCGAGCGAGATCGGCACGGCCTTGAGCGCCTGGCTCACGGGGCAGTTGGCCTTGGCGTCCTCGGCAGCGGCCTGGAAGTCCTCGGCCGAGATGCCGGGCACGTCGCCGACGACGCTGAGCGCGATCTCGGTGATGCCCGTGCCGGGGACGAACGTGACGTTCGCCGTGGTGTCGAGCGTCGTCGGGGGTGTGCCGGCCTTCGCGAGACCGTTCGACAACGCCATCGAGTAGCACGAGGAGTGCGCGGCGGCGATGAGCTCCTCGGGGCTCGTCCTGCCGTTGGCCGACTCCGCGCGCGAGGGCCAGTTGACCTCGTAGGTGCCGATGCCCGAGCTCTCGAGGCTGACCTGGCCGGAGCCCTCGAAGAGCGAGCCCTCCCAGTGCGTGCTGGCGGTGCGAGTGGTGCCCATGCCTTGCTCCTTCGCTGTGCAGTCGACTCGGCCGGACGGTCGCCGGCCTCCGAAGGGGGAACGAGAGCAGCCTTGCCCGCTGTTCCCCCGGAGGCAAGGGGTTCGCCTGTCGAGACGCCCCGGCGGGCGGTCAGCGAGCTGCGAGCGACGCGTCGTAGAGCGCCTTCTTGGACAGGCCCGTGCGGGACGCGACGTCGGCGGCGACGTCCTTGAGCCGCTCCCCCGCGTCGACCCGCGTGCGTATGCCGGCCACGGCCTCCTCGAGGGACGGCACCACCCGCTCGGCACCGGCCACGACGACGGTGATCTCGCCCTTGACGCCGCCCTCGGCCCACTCGACGAGCTCGCCGAGCGTGCCGCGTCGGACCTCCTCGTAGGTCTTCGTCAGCTCGCGGCACACGGCGGCCCGGCGGTCGGGGCCGAAGGCGTCGCGCATCGCGGCGAGCGTCTCCGGGAGCCGGTGCGGCGCCTCGAAGAAGACGATGGTGCGCCGCTCGTCGGCCACCTCGGCGAGGACCTTCGCCTTCTCGCCCGGCTTGCGCGGGAGGAAGCCGTCGAAGCAGAAGCGGTCGACCGGGAGGCCCGAGACCGCCAGCGCCATGAGGACCGCGCTCGGACCGGGGACGCACGTCACGCGTACGCCTGCGTCGACCGCGGCGGCGACGAGGCGGTAGCCGGGGTCGGAGACGGACGGCATACCGGCGTCGGTGACCACGACGACGCGCTCGCCGGCCACGAGCCGGGCGACGAGGTCGGGCGTGCGGGCGGCCTCGTTGTGCTCGTGGTAGCTGACGACCGACCCGGTCGGGGTGACGGCGAGGTCGGTGAGCAGGCGGCGCAGGCGACGGGTGTCCTCGGCCGCAACGACGTCGGCGGTGGCGAGCTCCTGCCCCAGTCGGGGTGCCGCGTCCCGTGGGTCGCCGATCGGGGTGGCCGCGAGGACGAGGGTGCCGGTGGTCATGCCGTCATCCTCGCAGGGCACCGACGTGCCCCGTCGCGACCGTGCGTCACGACAACCCGCCACGTGGCAGCTCGTCGCGGCCCCGAGCCGCTGGGGCCCTCGACAACCGTCCACGTGGTGGACTTCGGTGTCCACGGGATGGTCCCCATCGTGGACTCGAAACGCCGACGAAACCTCGACGCGGTACGACAGACCCATGACGAGCCAGGGCCCCGCCACCACCGAGCAGCTCCTCGAGGCCGACCGGCGCGAGCCGAACGCGGCGACGTTCGCCTCCGGCGTCTCGTCGGCGCAGCAGCACGCCGCCCTCCGCGCGTCCGTGCGGCAGCTGGGCGCGCTGCTCGGCGAGGCCCTCGAACGCCACGAGGGCGCCGACCTGCTCGCGCTCGTCGAGAAGGTGCGCGGGCTGGCCCGCGAGCCCGAGGACGACGAGCTGCGGGCGCTCCTCGAGGGCGTCGACGCCCCGACCGCCGTCGTGCTGGCCCGGGCCTTCACGGCCTACTTCCAGCTCGTCAACGTCACCGAGCAGCTGCACCGCTGGCAGGAGCTGAGCGCCGTCGAGCAGACCCCGCTGGAGGCGACGGTCGGGCGCATCGGTGCCGCGCTCGAGGCCGGCACCCTGCAGCGCGACGAGCTCGAGTCGATACTCGGCCGGCTGGAGTACCGCCCCGTCTTCACGGCGCACCCCACCGAGGCGACGCGACGCACGGTCCTCAACCTGCTCCGCCGGATCGCCGTGACCGTCGACGAGCTCGAGGACCCGCGCCGTCCCGTCTCCGACGGACCGCGCGCCGAGCGCCGGTTGGCCGAGCTCGTCGACATGATGTGGCAGACCGACGAGCTGCGGATCGTCCGGCCCGAGCCGACCGACGAGGCCCGCACGGCCATGCACACGCTCCGCTTCCTCGCCGACCAGGTGGTGCCCGACCTGCTCGCCGAGCTCGACCGGACGCTCGCCGGCATCGGCGTCGAGCTGCCGCCGTCGGCCCGGCCGCTGCGTTTCGGCGCCTGGGCCGGCGGCGACCGGGACGGCAACCCCAACGTCACGCCCGAGGTGACCCTCGCGGTCATCGGCATGCAGCACGACGCCGGCCTCGCCGAGCTCGTCGAGAAGCTCGACCACATGCTCCACGAGCTGTCGTCGTCGACCCGCTTCGTCGAGGTCAGCGACGCTCTGCGCGAGAGCCTCGAGCGCGACGCCGAGGCCCTGCCGGTGACGTATGCCGCGGTGCGCCGCCTCAACGCGGAGGAGCCCTACCGCCTCAAGCTCAGCTTCGTGCGCGTCCGGCTGCTGCGCACGCGCGACCGCCTGACGCACGGGACCGCGCACGAGCCCGGCCGCGACTACGCGGGCTTCGACGAGCTGCTCGACGACCTCGTCCTCATGCGCGACTCGATGCTCGCGGCCGGCGACACGCTCACGGCGGACGGTGCGATCCTGCGCCTCATCCGCGCGGCCGTCGCCACCGGCACCGGCCTCGCGACCCTCGACGTGCGCGAGCACAGCGCGAAGCACCACGCGGCCCTCGCCGACCTCTACGACCGCATCGGCGGCCTCGACACGCCCTACGGCGAGCTCGACCACGCAGCACGCATCACGGTGCTGTCCCGCGAGATGGCCTCGCGCCGTCCGCTCACCGGTGTCGGCGTCCACGACGTCGGCGAGGCCGCGCAGGCGTCCCTCTCGCTCATGGCGGCGATCGGGCGAGCGCTCGACACCTACGGCCCCGAGGCGATCGAGACCTACATCGTGTCGATGACCCACGACGTCGACGACCTCTTCGCCGTCGTCGTCCTGGCCCGCGAGGCAGGGCTCGTCGACACGGGCACCGACTCGACCCCGGCCACCGCGCGCATCGGCTTCGCGCCGCTCTTCGAGACCGTCGCCGAGCTCGAGGCCGCCGGGCCGCTCCTCGACGCGCTGCTGTCCGACCCCTCCTACCGTCGCGTCGTCGCGGCCCGCGGCGACGTGCAGGAGATCATGCTCGGCTACTCCGACTCGTCGAAGGACGCCGGGATCGCCGCCTCGCAGTGGCAGATCCACCGGGCCCAGCGGGCGCTGCGCGACGTCGCCCGCCAGCACGGCGTCGTCCTGAGGCTCTTCCACGGCCGCGGCGGCTCGGTCGGGCGCGGCGGCGGTCCGACGGGCGAGGCGATCCTCTCCCAGCCCTACGGCAGCCTCGACGGCCCGATCAAGATCACCGAGCAGGGCGAGGTCATCAGCGACAAGTACACCCTGCCGGGACTCGCGCGCTTCAACCTCGAGGTCGCCCTCGCCGCGGTGCTCGAGGCCTCGGTCCTGCACCGGAGGTCGCTGCTCCCCCAGGACGTCCTCGACGGCTGGAACGGCACGATGGACCTCGTCGCGGGGCGTGGCCAGGACGCGTACCGGTCGCTCGTGCGCGACCCCGGGCTCGTCCCCTTCTTCGTGTCGGCGACGCCGGTGGACGAGCTGGGCAAGATGAACATCGGCTCGCGGCCGTCGAAGCGCCCCGGCGGCGAGGGTGGCCTGGAGGACCTCCGAGCGATCCCGTGGGTCTTCGGCTGGACCCAGTCGCGGATCATCCTGCCGGGCTGGTTCGGCGTCGGCTCCGGTCTCGCCGCGGCTCGCGAGGACGGGCGCGAGAAGACGCTGCGCGAGATGTACGGCTCGTGGGCCTTCTTCCGCACGTTCCTGTCCAACGTCCAGATGACGCTGGCCAAGTCGGACCTCGACATCGCCGCCGGCTACGTCCGGGCCCTCGTGCCCGACGATGTCGCCGGGGTCTTCGACACGATCCGCGAGGAGCACGCGCGGACGGTCGAGGAGGTGCTGCGGGTCACCGGCCAGAAGGAGCTGCTCGAGGCGGCCCCCGTCCTGCGCCGCACGCTCGACCTGCGCGACAGCTACCTCGCCCCGCTCCACGCGCTCCAGACCTCGCTCCTCGCGCGGTCACGTGCGGTCCCCGATGACGTCGAACCGGACGGGGACGTGCAGCGCGCGCTGCTGCTGACCATCAACGGCATCGCTGCGGGCCTGCGCAACACCGGCTGAGGCATGGGTTCCGGCCCGCGGTTGATTCGGCCGCGTAGGCCGCCCTCCCCGGCGAGAGCTCGTGCTCGGTCAGGTGATGGCGCGGAGCATCCGAGCCGCCTGCTCGCGCATGACCTCGCGCAGCTCGGGTGGGTCGAGGACGGTCATCTCCCACGGCAGCGCGCCGAGGTGCATCGCCATCGCGCCGAGGTGGTTGCCGCCGGCCTCGAAGATGCAGCGGTCCGGACCGTCTGCCGTGACGGTGCCGACAGATGGCGGGACCTGCTGGTCCACCGCTGACTTCGGCGCCTCGATCCGCACGCGCGCGACGTGGTCGTAGGCGTCACGGCTGATGGCCCGCTGCACGTGCTCGGCGGCATCCGGCGCGTCGTCGCGCGGGCGGAAGCGCCAGCCGCGGGTCTCGGCGTCGGCCATCCGGTCGAGCCGGAAGGTGCGCCAGTCCTCGCGGTCGAGGTCGTAGGCGAGCAGGTACCAGCGGCGTCCGGTGGCCACGAGGCGGTAGGGCTCGACGCGGCGTTCCCCCGAACCGCGCGGGCCGGCATACGCGAAGGTGACCCGCTCCGTCTCGCGGCAGGCGCGGGCGAGCAGCAGGAGGGTCGCGGCGTCGACGGGCGCCGCGCCACTGTCGAGGGTCACCGTGGCCTCGTGGATGGCCTCGACCTGCGCGCGGAGCCGCCCCGGCAGCACCTGGTCGAGCTTGGCGAGCGTGCGCACCGCCGCCTCCCCGAGCCCCTCGACCGTGCCACCGGCAGCGAGCCGGAGGCACACGGCCACCGCGACCGCCTCCGTGTCGTCGAGCAGCAGCGGCGGCAGGCGGCGCCCGGCGCCGAGCTGGTAGCCGCCACCGGCTCCGTGCGCCGCGTTCACGGGGTAGCCGAGGTCGCGCAGCCGCTCGACGTCGCGGCGCACGCTGCGGGTCGTGACACCCAGGCGGTCGGCGAGCTCGGTGCCGCTCCAGACGGGCCGGCTCTGGAGCAGGTCGAGCAGCCGCAGCACCCGCGCCGTCGTGCCGTTGCGATCGCTTGTCGTGGACATGACCGCAGTCTGCCAGCCACTGCGGACAGTTTCTGTCCTATATGGCTGACACCATCGATTCATGACAGCAACGACGAAGACCACGATCGACTGGAGCGAGACGCTCGTCGAGCAGGCCGACTGGCACTGGCAGCACCAGCTGCGCGCCCGCTTCGACGGGCTCACCGACGAGGAGTACCTCTGGGAGCCCACCCCCGGCGCCTGGAACGTCCATCGCCGGGGCGAGGGCAGCACCGAGATGCAAGGCGGCACCGGCGCGATGACGATCGACTGGGCGTACCCCGCCCCCGAGCCCGCGCCAGTGACGACGATCGCGTGGCGGCTCGCCCACATCATCGTCGGCGTGCTCGGCGCGCGCGCCCACAACCACTTCGGCGCCCCCGAGGCCGACTACCTCACGTTCGACTACGCCGCGACGGCCGACCAGGCCCTCGTACAGCTCGACAGCGCGTATGGCGCCTGGTTCGACGGCGTGCGCGGCTGGGGCGCCGACGGGCTGGTGGAGCCGTGCGGCCCGGCCGAGGGCCCTTTCAGCGATGCGTCGCGGGCCACGCTCGTGCTCCACATCAACCGGGAGCTCATCCACCACGGAGCCGAGGTCGCCCTGCTCCGTGACCTCTACGCCCACCGCAACGACTGAGAGAAGGACCCGACATGGCAGCCCACGTCCCACCCGTCGCCGACGAGCGCGAGAGTCTCATCGCCTACCTCGACCAGCAGCGCGACGCCTTCGCCACCGTGGCCTTCGGCCTCACCGAGGACCAGATCCGCCTCGCGCCGACTGCGGGCACCCTCAGCATCGGGGGACTCGTCAAGCACGTCACCACGTGCGAGCGTGGCTGGACCGAGCGGATGGCTGCGGCGCCCGAGGCGCCGGCCCCGCCGGACCGGTCCCTCGAGGAGCAGGCCACCGCCTGGGGCGACGACTTCCGCGTCACCGATGCCGACTCGCTCGAGTCGCTCCTGGCCGCGCTCGCGGCCCAGGGCGACACGACCCGCGAGGTGCTCCGACGGGCCGACCTCGGAGCCGCCGTGCCGGTGCCGCGCGATGCCCCGTGGTTCCCTCGGGACGTCGACGCGTGGTCGGTGCGCTGGGTCGCGATGCACCTCGTCGAGGAGCTCGCCCGGCACGCGGGGCACGCCGACATCGTGCGTGAGTCGATCGACGGCGCGACGATGTACGAGCTCGTGGCCGCCC
Organism: Terracoccus sp. 273MFTsu3.1; assembly: GCF_000383675.1. Taxonomy (GTDB): domain Bacteria; phylum Actinomycetota; class Actinomycetes; order Actinomycetales; family Dermatophilaceae; genus Terrabacter. The sequence goes on from NZ_KB911825.1 coordinate 320,884, forward strand.
GGGAGGGCTGGCCCGAGACGCCGTGGCTCACGCCGTGGCGGCCGGCGGCCCAGAGCAGCGCCTGACCCGAGTTCCGTTGCAGCACAAGGCTGGCAGCACAAAGGCGAAGGGCCCTTGGGAGTATGAGTCTCAAGGGCCCTTCTGGTTGATCGGTCGATGGTGACGCTCCCGATCGACTCCTCGTCGTCTTGGGTCCCGGCCGCCTCGTCACCCGGCTGCCGCAGTGGGTTGCCCCACCGTGTGGACCCTCGTCTCCGAGTTGTCCCGCTCTCCCCGAGGGGAGGGCGTGAGAGATTTCTATCCCGCACCGACGGGGTCCGCAAGGGCTTTCGCCAAACATTTCCGCGGTCCACAGGCCAGCGGCGTGTCGTCCACAGGAAGGGTCCGTTTCTCCACCGGTTGCACGCAGCGGTGCACAGCTTGTGCACCACCCCTGTGGACGGCGGGCTCAGCCGCGGGACCCGCCCGACTCGTCGAGAACGGCTCGCAGGAGGGCGATCCCGGCCGCCGCGTCCCGGGCCCGCTCGCGGTCCCCGGCGGCGGCATACGCGGCCTCCGCCTCGACGAGCGACCGCACCTCGGCGGCCACGAGCGAGCGCTCGGTGGCGTCGTCGAGCCGACGGCGCTCGGCCTCCGTCACCCCGAGCCCCACGGCCGCCCCGGCCACGTCGGCCGACGTCGCGACGGCTCGGCCGTCGTCGACCGGCACGGCCTCGGCGTTCTCGATAGCGGCCACGGCGGTGCGCAGCACGCTGGCGGCCGCCCGGTCGCGCTCGCGCATGGCCGTCATCAGTCGGGAGCGCAGGACGGTGCAGAGTGCCGATGACATGCCGAGACCGTATGCCGCTGTCGGCCTTGTGCGCCAAGGAGTTTCGCCCCAGCTGAGCTCAGTCCCGCGGACGAAGCCGCTCCTGGAAGAAGTCGCGGACGGCCGCCACGGCCTCCGGGTGCTTGTGGTCCGTGAGCGTCGCATGGTCGTGACCGTCGAGCTCGACCGCGATGAAGCCGTCGCCGAGCTCACGCCGCAGCGTCTCGAACCGCGTGCCCGTGGCCCAGTCACCGCGGTAGCGGACACCGAGCACCGGGCACCCCTGCGCGACGCGGCGTCGCACCACCTCGAGGTCCGCAGCCGCCAGGTTGATGTCTGCAGCCCGCTGTCGTCCGAGCGGCAGCGGTGTCGCCGGCTGGGCGACGACGGGCGCCACCACGACGGGGTCGACCATCATCGCGAGCGCGAAACCGCCGGTCACGCACATGCCGATCGCACCCACTCCCGGGCCGCCCGCGCGGCGGTGCAGGTCCCGCGCGAGGGCACGGAGCCACCCGGCAAGCGGTGCCGTGCGACCGGTCGCGAACATCGTGAACTCGCGGGTGACGCAGAGCCGCGGCACGACGCGGAGCGCCTCCCACGTGTGCGGTGGTGCGTGCGACGAGCCGAACAGGTGCGGCAGCGTCACGGTGAAGCCGTCCTCGACGAGCTCGTCACCGAGCTCGATGACCTCCGGCGTCAGGCCCGGGCTCTCGTGCACGACGACGATCCCCGGCCCCTCGCCACGCTCGTAGACGGGGTAGGCGAAGCCGTCCGCGGTGAACTCCCCGCCTGCCCAGCCCGCCAGCAACGACATGCACAGACCCTACGGCGGTCGGCGCTCCCGTGGGCGGAGTCCACCGCGCGACTACAGTGACGCCATGTCGAGCGACGCCGGTGCGGCACCGACCGAGGCCCCAGCCCCCGTCGGCAGCGCCCTCTCGCGGTTCCTGTCCCGGCCGTCGCCACGGGACCCGTCGCCCGTCACCGATCCGGCCGCGCGGCGCGGTCTCCGCTGGGAGACCGTCCTCGTCCTCGGCGTCAGTCTCGGCTCCTCGGCCGTCTACGCCGTCCTCAGCATCATCGAGAAGCTGACGCGCCTGGTCCCGCTGTCACAGCAGACGACGGCCATGAACCAGTCGGCCACGCCGGGACGTCCCTGGCTCGACCTCGCCTACCAGCTGGCCGGCATCGTCCTGCCGCTCGTCGCCGTCGCCCTGGCGCTCTACCTGCTCAACCAGGTCCGCAGGCCCGCCGTCGACGTGCGGGCAGGCCACTTCGTCGGCCTCGACCGCCGCGAGCCCGGCCGAGACCTGCTCCGCGGCCTCGGCCTCGCCGCCGTCATCGGCATCCCGGGACTCGGCTTCTACTTCCTCGCCAAGGCGATCGGCATCAACACCCAGGTGTCGGCAGCGAACCTCGAGGCGGTGTGGTGGTCGGCTCCCGTGCTCGTCCTCGCGGCCATCGAGAACGCCCTCCTCGAGGAGGTCATCATGGTCGGCTACCTCTTCACGCGGTGGCGCCAGACCGGGTGGTCGTGGCCGCTCGTCATCGGGCTCTCGGCCCTGATCCGCGGCAGCTACCACCTCTACCAGGGCTTCGGCGGCTTCGCCGGCAACATCGTCATGGGGCTCGTCCTCGGCCTCGTCTTCGTACGCACCCGACGCGTCATGCCCCTCGTCGTGTGCCATGCCGTGCTCGACACCGTGGCCTTCGTCGGCTACTCCGTGCTGCGGGCGCGCGGGGTCTCGATCTGACCGTCCTGCGGGCCGCCGTCGGAGCGCTGCGCGGCCCACCCAGCCCCACTGCATACGATGGCGCCCATGAACTCGGCCAGACAGGTGCGCGCTCGCCTGCTCGGGGACCCGGCCGACGACTACCGGCTGACCCGCCGCACTGCCGGTCGCATCGCGTGGCTCGGCTGGGCCGGGCCGCTCTTCTTCATGCTCGTCGGTGGCTTCATGCGCTTCTGGCACGTCGGCGCCCCGCACCAGCTGATCTTCGACGAGACGTACTACGTCAAGCAGGGCTGGTCGATGGTCCTGTACTGGTTCGAGATGAAGAACGACGACGTGCTGCAGCAGGCCAAGGTGGTCGACCAGCACTTCACCGCCAACGACCCGATGGTCTACGGCACCGAGGGCGACTTCGTCGTGCACCCACCCGTCGGGAAGTGGCTCATCGGCTGGGGCGAGGCGCCGTTCGGCATCCTCAACTCCTTCGGCTGGCGCTTCGCCGTCGCGCTCGCCGGCACGATCTCGATCTTCATGCTCGGTCGCATCGCCCGCCGGCTCTTCCGCTCCGACCTGCTCGGCACCGTCGCGGCCGCGCTCCTCGCCTTCGAGGGCCACCACTTCGTCCACTCGCGCACCGGCCTGCTCGACATCTTCGTCATGTTCTTCGGGCTCGCCGCGTTCGGAGCCCTGCTCATCGACCGCGACAGGACGCGAGAGGTGCTGGCCCTCAAGGTCGGTGACCGCGCCCGGGCCGCGACCTCGTGGTTGGGACCGTGGCTCGGCTGGCGCCCCTGGCGGTGGGTCGCGGGCATCATGCTCGGTCTCTCGGCCGGCGTGAAGTGGTCGGGGCTCTACTTCCTCGTCTTCTTCGGGCTGCTCACCGTGCTCTGGGACATCGGGGCGCGCCGAGCCGCCGGCGTGCGCGGCTGGTCGGTCGGCGGCGTCGTCAAGGACGGACCGTACGCGTTCGTGCAGCTCGTCCTCACCACCGTCGTCACGTACGTCGCGAGCTGGACCGGCTGGATCCTCACGAAGGGCGGCTCGTTCCGCACGTGGGCCCAGAACAACCCCGACACCGACCACGGCTGGCTGCCCGACTGGTGGCGGTCCCTCTGGGCCTACCACCAGCAGATGTATGCGTCGACGCAGGCGATCACGAGCTCCCACCCGTACCAGACCAACCCGTGGTCCTGGCTCATCCAGGGCCGGCCGACGTCCTTCTTCTACGAGGGCCCGAAGAAGGGCGCCGACGGGTGCCTCGTCGACCAGTGCAGCAAGGCGATCACCTCGATCGGCACCGTCTCGATCTGGTGGGGAGCGACGCTCGCGATCTTCGTCCTGCTCTTCATGTGGGCGCTGCGGCGCGACTGGCGGGCCGGCGCGATCCTCTGCGCTCTCTTCGCCGGCTACCTGCCGTGGTTCTTCCTCGGCAACCGGACGATCTACTCGTTCTACGAGGTCGCGTTCGTGCCCTACGTCGTGCTCGCCTGCGTCTACGTCCTCGGGCTCGTCGTCGGCGGCCGCGACGTCTCACCGACGCGCCGCCGCATCGGCTACGGCGTCATGGGCGCGTTCGTGCTCGTCACCATCGGCCTCTTCGCGTTCTTCCACCCGATCTACGTGGCCGACGTCATCCCGCTGTCGGAGTGGCAGGCTCGGATGTGGTTCCCCAGCTGGGTCTGAACCCGCGGCGGCCGGCCGTGGCCGAGGGGGGGACGGCTGCCGGAGGCGCCGGTCCTCGGTCACAACCGGTCAGTGCGCGACCCGGACCAACGGGGCAGAACGGTCTACTCTGAACGGTGCACCACCGTTCATCTGACCCATCCCTCGGACCCACCGTCTGCTAGAGGTACGGCCGGCGCCCACGCCCGGTTCGGGAGCAGGTGAGGAGACCCCTCAGCTGCGGACGAGAGCGCGGAAGACCGCTCCCCAGAAGCGCGCTGTCCCTTCTCAAAGGAGTCCTGATGACGTTCCTTCCCCTACGCCGAGCCCACGCGCCAGTCGCGGCGGCAGTCGGCGCCCTCGCCCTCCTCGCTGCGTCGGGGCCGGCCACGGCCTCGCATCCCCTCGTCGCGGACGCGGGTGCGGTCTCCGAGGTGCACCCGGTCGCAGCAGGGTCGCACTCGGGCACGACCACGCCGGTCGAGCACCTCGTGGTCATCTACCAGGAGAACGTCTCCTTCGACCACTACTTCGCCACCTACCCGGAGGCCGTGAACACCGCCGGCGAACCCTCGTTCCGAGCGGCACCCGGCACGCCGAGCGTCAACGGGCTGGGCGTCTCCCTGCAGTCGCCCAACAACCCCAACTCCGTCCAGCCGTTCCGCCTGGCCCGATCCCAGGCACAGACCTGCGACCAGGACCACAACTACAAGGACGAGCAGCTGGCCTTCGACCACGGGCTGATGGACAAGTTCGTCGAGACGGTCGGCCGAGGGGCCGGCGCCTGCGCCGACTACGGCCACGGCAAGGGTCTGGTCATGGGCTACTACGACGGCAACACCGTCACGGCGCTCTGGAACTACGCCCAGCACTTCGCGATGAGCGACAACTCCTTCAGCAGCACCTTCGGGCCCTCCACGCCCGGAGCCATCAACCTCGTCTCGGGGCAGACCCACGGCTTCAGCCCGGACGGCGGGGCGGTGCCGGCCGCCAGCGGCACCATGATCGGCGACCCCCAGCCGACGGGCGACGTCTGCGACACCCGCGACACGAGCTCGTCTGTGGACCCCCGCAACCGAAACATCGGCGACCTGCTCAACGCCCAGGGAGTCAGCTGGGGCTGGTTCCAGGGAGGCTTCGCCGACTGCGCCGCCTCGCACACCGACGCCGGCGGGGTCGTGAGCAAGGACTACATCCCCCACCACGAGCCGTTCCAGTACTACGCCAGCACGGCGAACCCCGCCCACACGCGTCCGGCGTCGACGGCCGAGATCGGACACGCCGGACCCGCCAACCACCAGTACGACCTCACCGACTTCTGGTCCGCCGTGCGAGCTCACAGCCTGCCGTCGGTCAGCTTCCTCAAGGCAGCCGCCTACCAGGACGGGCACGCCGGATACTCCACGCCGCTCGACGAGCAGCGCTTCCTCGTCGAGACGCTCAACCAGCTCCAGAAGTCGCCCCAGTGGGAGCACACCGCCGTGGTCATCGCCTACGACGACAGCGACGGCTGGTACGACCACCAGATGTCGCCGATCGTCAACCAGTCCCGGGAGGCCAACGACGCGCTGACCGGGCCCGGCGCCTGCGGCACCAACCCTGCCCGGATCGCCGGTGGCTATCTGGACCGGTGTGGCTACGGTCCACGGCAGCCGCTGCTCGTCATCTCGCCGTTCGCCAAGCGCAACTTCGTCGACCACTCGGTCACCGACCAGACCTCGATCCTCAGGTTCATCGAGGACAACTGGAACACCGGGCGGGTGGGCAACTTCTCCTTCGACGAGAAGGCCGGATCCCTGACCAACCTCTTCACCTTCCGGACCCACGGTGACGACGGCCACGGCGCCCGCGCCCCGCGCCTCACCCTCGACCCGGAGACCGGTCAGCCCAAGGCCCTGTGACGAGCCCGTTCCGTGGGTGAAGCCGAGGGGAGCCGTCGCTCCGTCTCCTCCCCGATCCCCATCAGAAATGCCAGAAGGCCGGACGACGAACGCGTCCGGCCTTCTGGCTTCGGTGGAGCTGAGGGGATTCGAACCCCTGACCTTCTCATTGCGAACGAGACGCGCTACCAACTGCGCCACAGCCCCTTGGTGCGAAGGAACGATAACACCACGCCGACCGGCATACCCAATCGACCCGCGCCCCACGCACCGTGCTGGATCGTCGGCTCACCGCGCCGTCGAAGCACCGTGACTAGGACGTCGTGGACGCCCTCGGCGTGGTCGCGGACGGCGCCGGCGCCGTGGACGATGCGGCCCCCGAGGGGCTCGGCGCGGGCGTCGGCGTGCCGGCCTCGGCGATGGCCTTCTCGAGTGCGGCGACGGTCGCGGCATCGACCGTCCCGGTGGCAGGGACGTCGAGCTCGGACTGGAACTCCTTGAGCGCGTCCGTCAGGGCGGGTGTCCACCGTCCGTCGACGGGACCGTCCCAGAAGCCGGCGAGCTTGAGGGTCTGTTGCACGGCTGCGGTCGAGGCGAGCTCCTCCTGCGCGGCCGCACCCCCCTTCGCCTGCAGGTCGGACTGGAGGGCCGCCTGCGTCGCCTTGTCCACGGTGCCGGTGACCGGCAGACCGTGGGCCTTCTGCAGCGCCTCCACGGCGTCGACCGTCGACGGCCCGTAGACGCCGTCGACCGTGCCGGCGAAGTATCCGGCCTCGCTGAGGGAGCGCTGCAGCGTGGCCGTGTAGTCGTGCACGGCCGTCTGGGCGGACTTCTGTGCCTCGTCCGTCAGACATCCGGCGTCGGCGAAGAGGGCCAGCCACGACATCTCGAGCGCCACGGCGGCGGCGTTGAACTGCTGGGAGGCCTGGCGCAGGGGCGTCTGGGCGCCGATGCCCTCCTGGGCTGCCGTGAACTCGGTCTCGGCCTGCATGACCCGGTTCACCGTCGCCGGCGGCACGGTCGGCGTCGGGCTCTGGCTCGCCGTCGGAGTCGTGGAGCTCGACGACGACCCGGCCGTGGTGTTCGCCGCGGCCGCGGCCGCCTGGGCGGCCGCCAGCTCCTGTTCTGCCGTCACCACCGCCGCCTTGGCGTCGACCGCGGCCGTCGCGGCTGCGGTGGCGTCCGCGCGGGGCTGCTCGAGGTCGGCGCCTGCCGTCTGGACGTCCCCCACCGTCGGGGCCGTCGTCGTCAGCACGTCCCCGTAGCGGTCGACCGCCGTGACGTAGTCGGCAGCAGTGGTGCAGAAGTGCGCCGCTGCCGCCGCGGCGTCCGTCCGCGCCCGGTCCAGGGCCTGCTCCTTGACGGACACCTGGGCATCGGGGAGTGCCGTCCCGGTGCTGCAGGCTCCGAGGGCCAGCACCAGCGCCACGGTGCAGCCCCCGACGCGGACCCGACCCCGATGACCCGCGCCGGGCGGACGCCCGTCGACGTCAGTGCGGTCGGAGGTGTCGGACGGGCCGCTCGGGGGCAGCACGGCGGCTCACCCCGTCAGGCCAGCGCCTTGGCCTTGAGAGCGTCGAACTCGTCCTGGGTGATGGTCCCGGAGTCGAGCAGTCCCTTCGCGTTGGCGATCTGCGCCGCCGGGCTCTCCGCCGCCTGCGTGCCGGCTGCCTGACGGATGTACTCGTCCTGCTGGGCCTTCATCTGGGCCATCTCCGTCATCTGACGCTCGGTCATGCTGCGGCCGCGAGCGATGAGGTAGATCAGGGCGCCCAGCCAGGGCACGAGGATGAGCAGGACGGCCCATCCCGCCTTGCCCCATCCGCTGAGCTCGCGGTCGCGGAACAGGTCGAAGATGCACCGGAACCACACGGTGATCGCGGCGATCCAGATGAAGAACCAGAAGCTCCACAGCAGGACGTCCCAGAAGTTGGTCGTGATGTTGTCCATGTCAGTCCCCTCGGTGCGGTGTGGCGGTGATCAGGGCGCTGACGTGCGCCGTTGACCTCAGCCTGCCCACGGAGTCGGGGTGCTGCCTCAGCCGCTGAGGGTGAACCGTTTCGACGATTTCCGGCCGGGGTGGCGGCCCGCGATCCGGTCCACGACCTCACGCCCCCGCCGGACGCCCGGTCCGGGGCCGGCACGCCGCGAGGTCTTTCATCCTCTTGGGGTGATGTTCACCTCCGGCCGAGCCCTGACCGTGGAGATGGTGGGAGGGCTCTCGTGGGGCCCCGGGCGGCGCGTGGACCGGATGACACCGTCCGCTCGGGGCAGCACGACCTCCGCCGGACGCCACACCCGCCACGGACGTGCTCCGGTGGTCTCGGCGCTCGCCGACGGCTGGGTAAGGGACAGGCATGCCCCACGCATGGATCGGCGTCTCCGGGTGGCGATACCCGTCGTGGCGCGGCGACTTCTACCCCAAGGGTCTCCCCCAGCGGCTCGAGCTGACGTATGCGGCCGAGCGGATGACGTCGATCGAGGTCAACGGGTCCTTCTACTCCCTCCAGCGTCCGAGCTCGTATGCCGCGTGGCGGGCGGCCGTGCCCGCTGACGTGGTGCTCGCCGTCAAGGGCGGACGCTTCATCACCCACATGAAGTCCCTCCGCGACGTCGAGACCCCGCTCGCGAACTTCTTCGCCAGCGGGGTCCTGGCCCTCGGCGCCCAGCTCGGGCCGGTCCTCTGGCAGCTCCCGGAACGACTGTCCTTCGACCGGGAACGCCTGACGCGCTTCTTCCAGCTGCTCCCACGCTCCACCGGTGAGGCCGCCCGGCTCGCGGCCGGCCACGACGACAAGCTCCCCGAGGACCGGGTGCTGACGACGTGCGACGTCGAGGCGCCGGTGCGCCACGCCCTGGAGCCGCGTCACGAGAGCTTCGAGTCCGACGAGGCACGGGCCCTCTGCGCAGAGCACGGCGTGGCGCTCGTCGTCGCCGACAGCGCGGGCCGCTGGCCGGTGATGCGCGACGCGACGAGCGACTTCCGCTACGTGCGGCTGCACGGTGAGAGCGAGCTCTACGCGAGTGGCTACACCGACGCCTCGCTCGACCGCTGGGCAGGCACGTGCCGGGACTGGCTCGACGAGGGTCACGACGTCCACGTCTACTTCGACAACGACGCGAGGGGTCACGCGCCGCACGACGCCGTGCGCCTCGTCCGGCGGCTCGGACTGTCCACGTCGGCCTGAACCGGCAGACGCCGGTCGAGCCGGCGCCTGGCACCGGCACCCGCCACCCGGCACCCGGCACCCGGCACCCGGCGCCCGGCGCCCGGCACCCGGCGCCCGGCGCCCGGGACTCGGGGAGCCCGGGACCCGGCCACGCGGCATACGGTGTCGTCACGAGAGTCCTCGGACGACGGGAGACAGCCATGACCGAGCAGCACCCGGGTGCGGCGCCGTGAACCGCGACGAGCTCCGGGCCGCGCAGGAGCCCCTCAAGGCCCGCTACCGCGAGGACCCGGCCTCGGCCGTGCACCCGGTGTCGGCGAGCGCCGTCTTCGCCGAGCCGGTCGCGGTCGAGGTGCGCACCGCCGCCGGGGCGGTCCGCGCCGGGCTGCACCCGGCCGCGGGCGGTGACGGGTCCGACGCGTGCTCGGGAGACATGCTCATGGAGGCGCTCGTCGCGTGCGCCGGGGTGACGCTCCACGCCGTGTCGGTCGCGTTCGGCGTCGACCTGCGCGAGGTGGTGGTCCGCGCGGAGGCGACGTTCGACGCGCGCGGCACCCTCGGTGTCGACCGGACGGCACCGGTCGGCATCCTCGGCCCGCGAGTGGTCGCCGAGGTCACGACGGACGCCGACGACACCACGCTGCAACGCCTCGCCACCGCCACGGAGCGCTACTGCGTCGTCGGACAGTCGCTCCGGGAGCCTCCGTCGATCGAGGTGCGGCGCCGGGAGCCGCGGGACCGATAGGTTCGTGGCGTGAGCCGAAGCGTCTACGTCGCCTCGCCCGAGGGGCTGACGGGCAAGTCCGCCGTGGCCCTCGGGCTGCTCGACGCCCTGCTGCGCGAGGTCGGTTCGGTGGGTGTCTACCGCCCGCTGACGACGCTCGGCGGCACCGGCCCCGACGACGAGGTCGACCACATCGTCGAGATGCTCGTCAGCCAGCCCGGTGTCGAGCAGACCTACGACGAGGCCCTGGGCGTCACGTACGCCCAGGCCCACGAGGACCCCGACGAAGCGCTCCACCTCATCGTCGAGCGGTTCGGGGCGCTGAGCGCGCGCTTCGAGGTCGTCATCGTGCTCGGCTCCGACTACACCGACATCTCGACCGGTACCGAGCTGTCCTTCAACGCGCGGGTGGCGGCCAACCTCGGCTCGGCCGTCGTGCTCGTCGTGCACGGCCGCGACCGCACGCCCGACCAGATCCGGGTGGCCGCCGACAGCGCCATCACCGAGCTGCGTGCCAACCACGCCCAGACCGTCGCCGTCGTCGCCAACCGCGTCGACCCGGCCGACCTCGACGAGGTGCGGGCCGTGCTCGGCACCCTGCCGTTCCCGGTCACCGCCGCGATCCCCGAGAACCCGCTCCTCTCCGCGCCGAGCTTCCGGGCCCTCGCCGACGCGATCGGGGCGCGGCTCGTCCTCGGCAGCGAGTCGTGGATGGACCGCGACAGCCTCGGGCTCGTCGTCGCGGCGATGAGCCTGCCCAACGTGCTCGCCCGACTTGGCCCGGACGTCACCGTCATCGCCCCGAGCGACCGCACCGACCTCATCCCGGGGCTCCTGCTCGCCCACCAGTCCGGCACCTTCCCGACCCTGGCGGGCATCATCCTCACCGGCGGCTACCCGATCCCCGAGACGATCTCGCGCCTGTCGGCCGGCGTCCAGCAGGACCTGCCGATCGCCCTCACCGACGACGGCACCTTCCGCACCGCCGAGCGGCTCATGCAGGTGCGCGGGCCGATGACGAAGGGATCACGCAACAAGATCGAGACGGCACGCCGGCTCTTCGCCGAGAGCGTCGACCAGTCCGCCCTGCTGACCGCCATCGACGTCTCGGCCTCCGAGGTGCGCACGCCGCTGATGTTCGAGTTCCAGCTCATGGAGCGGGCTCGTTCGGACCGCAAGCACATCGTGCTCCCCGAGAGCCAGGACGACCGCATCCTCGAGGCCGCCGACGTGCTGCTCCGACGTGGTGTCGCCGACCTGACGCTGCTCGGCGACGAGACGAAGGTGCGGGCCCGCGGGTCGGCGCTCGGGCTCGACCTCGACGCCGCGACCGTCGTCTCCCCCACCGACACCGACCTCGTCGAGCGCTTCGCGCAGGAGTATGCCGCCGCGCGGGCCCACAAGGGCATGACCGTCGAGCGCGCCCGGGAGGTCGTCACCGACATCTCGTTCTTCGGCACGATGATGGTCCACCTCGGCCTCGCCGACGGCATGGTGTCCGGCGCGGTCAACACGACGGCGCACACGATCCGTCCGGCACTCGAGTTCGTCAAGACGGCCGACGGGGTCAAGACGGTCTCTAGCGTCTTCCTCATGTGTCTCGCCGACCGGGTGCTCGTCTACGGCGACTGCGCGGTGATCCCCGACCCGACGGCCGAGCAGCTGGCCGACATCGCGATCTCCTCGGCACAGACCGCCCAGCAGTTCGGGATCGAGCCGCGGGTCGCGATGCTCTCCTACTCGACCGGCACGAGCGGCTCCGGCGCCGAGGTCGAGAAGGTCCGTGCCGCAACGGAGCTCATCGCCCAGCGGGCACCGGATCTCGCGCTGGCCGGCCCGATCCAGTACGACGCCGCCATCGACCCCGTCGTGGGCCGGGCCAAGATGCCCGACTCCGACGTCGCCGGCCACGCCACGGTCTTCGTCTTCCCCGACCTCAACACCGGCAACAACACGTACAAGGCGGTGCAGCGCAGCGCCCACGCCGTCGCCGTGGGCCCGGTGCTCCAGGGTCTGCGCAAGCCGGTCAACGACCTCTCCCGCGGCGCCCTCGTCGACGACATCGTCAACACCGTCGCCATCACCGCCGTCCAGGCGCAAGGCGTCTCGACCGAGCAGCAGGGAGGCGGCGAGTGACCGACCCCACAGACGACCAGCCCGTTCTCGTCCTCAACGCCGGCTCGTCATCGCTCAAGTACCAGCTCGTCGTGCCGGAGTCGGGCGACGTCCGCGCCGGTGGGATCGTCGAGCGCATCGGCGAGGCCGGCAGCGACGTCGCCGACCACTCGGCCGCGCTCGAGGCCATGACGGCCCAGCTGCGCGCCGACGGTGTCGACCTCGACGAGGTGGAGCTTCGCGCCGTCGGCCACCGGGTCGTCCACGGTGGCCCTGACTTCTCGGAGCCGGTCGTCATCGACGACGCCGTGCTCGACCGCATCAAGGTGCTGAGCGCCCTTGCGCCACTGCACAACCCGGCTGCCGTCATCGGCATCGAGGCCGCTCGGCAGCACTACGACGTGCCCCACGTCGCCGTCTTCGACACCGCCTTCTTCTCCTCGCTGCCCGCCGCAGCGTCGACGTATGCCGTGCCCCGCGACCTCGCCGCGAAGCACTCCATCCGCCGCTACGGCTTCCACGGCACCTCGCACCAGTTCGTCGCGCAGGCGACCGCCGACCTGCTGGGACGCCCCCTCGCCGACCTGCGCCAGGTGATCCTCCACCTCGGCAACGGGTGCTCGGCCTCGGCGGTGCGCGGCGGGCAGGCCGTCGAGACGTCGATGGGACTGACGCCGCTGCAGGGGCTCGTCATGGGCACCCGCTCCGGCGACGTCGATCCCGGGCTGCACGCATACCTCGCCCGCGAGGCGGGGATGACGCTCGACGAGATCGACACCCTCCTCAACAAGAGGTCCGGGGTCCTCGGCCTGAGCGGCGTCAACGACTTCCGCGAGCTCGTGCAGCAGGTCGATGCCGGCGACGAGCATGCGCGTCTCGCGTTCGACGTCTTCGTCCACCGGCTCAAGCACTACGTCGGCGCCTACCTCGCGATCCTCGGCGGGGCGGACGTGCTCGTCTTCACGGCGGGCATCGGACAGCACAGCGCCCCGGTCCGGGCAGCGGTCGCCGACGGACTCGCCGAGCTGGGGATCGCGGTCGACGTGGACCTCAACGCGTCGGGATCGAGCGACGCACGCGTCATCTCTCCTGACGGGTCACGGGTCGCCGTCGCGGTCGTGCCGACCAACGAGGAGCTCGCCATCGCCCGGCAGACGGCCGACCTCGTCGGCTGACGTCCAGCCGCGCCCTCCCACGGGTTCGAGGTCATGTCGCCACCCACGTGGGTGCCGCGATCACCCCGACGGGTGCTGGGACTCGAGGTACTCGCGCAGGGACGTGGGTCGGCGACCGGTCAGCCGCTCGACATCGCCGCTGACGCCGTCGAGCTCACCCGCGGCGACGGCGGTGTACGTCGACACCCAGGCGTCCACCTGCCAGTCCGGTGCCCCGTAGACCGCGCGGGACGCGTACGCCTCCTCGACCGTCTCGTCGTGGAAGCGCACCTCGCGCCCGGTGACGTCGGTGATGACCTCCGCCATCTCGGTGAACGTCAGCGCCTCGGGCCCGGTGAGGGCGTACGTCGCGCCTGCGTGCGCGGCCGGGTCGAGCAGGACGGTGACCGCGACACGGGCGATGTCGTCGTGCGCGACCACCGCGGCCCGGCCGTCGCCCGCGGGACCTCGGACGACGCCGTCCTCGCCGACCATGTGGTCCATGAACTCGAGGTAGAGGTTGTCGCGCAGGAAGGTCCATGCCATGCCGGAGTCGCGGAGGTACTGCTCCGTGGCCGCGTGGTCACGCGCCAGGGTGAACGTCGCGTCCGGCGCGGCGCCGAAGAACGAGACGTAGACGACGTGCGCGACCCCGGCAGCCGAAGCGGCATCGACGAAGGCCCGGTGCTCGGCGAGCCGGTCCTCGTTCTCGGCGGCCGAGACCATGAAGAGGGTCTCGACACCCTCGAGGGCAGCGCGGGCCGCATCGGCGTCGCGGTAGCTGCACGGCGCCGCGACGGAGCCCGGCAGCTCTGGTGCCCTAGCCACGTCACGCACGAGCAGCCGCTGGCTCACTCCGCGGTCGGCGAGGTCCCGGGCCACGAGCCCACCGAGCCACCCGGTCGAGCCGGTGACGGCGAGGACGGGCCGGTCGGCACGAGCGTCGGGTTCCATGCCCTCGAGCGTACGCAGCCGGAGCGCGGCGCCGACAGTGGCGGGCTCGAACGGTCATGACCGTCGGGGACATCACCGCCTCGGACGCGCCGGTCGCACGACGGTGATGACGGTCCAGCACGCACCCGCGTGACGCCACCGCGCAGGGCGATCCCCCGGAAGCGAGGCCCGGCAGCATACGGTGTGGTCGTGACCGACAACCATGCCAACCCCTCCGGCACGCCCTCCGCCGCCACCCAGCCCGTCTCCACCCACGACGGCGACACCCTGCAGGTCGATCCTCCCTTCGCCCCGGAGCTGCCGGGTATCGAGGCGGCGGCCGTGCCGCCCGGCATCCGGGTCGCGAGCGAGTGGGCGTGGCGCCTCCTGCTCATCGGCGCGGCCATCTTCCTGCTCTCGCTGGCGGTGCGCTCGGTCTCCGAGATCGTCGTGCCGGTCGCCATCGCCATCCTCCTAACGGCGCTGCTGCGCCCCGTCGCGACGTGGCTGCACCACCGGATGAAGCCGGGAGCCGCCGCCGGCATCACGCTCGTCGGCACGATCTTGTTCATCGGCGCGCTCTTCACGCTCGTCGGGACGCAGTTCAGCAGCGGCCTGTCCGACCTGACGAGCCAGGTCGCCACCGGACTGGAGCGCATCCGCGACTGGGTGCGCACGACCTTCAATATCACCGACGCGCAGTTCGACGCGTACTTCAACACGATCCGCGACAAGGTGAGCGAGTCGGGCAACCTCGGTGACACCGCGACCTCGGTCGGCCTGACCGCGACGCACTTCGTCGCCGGCCTGTTCATCGCGCTCTTCTCGCTCTTCTTCTTCCTCTACGAGGGCCCGCGCATCTGGGGCTGGGTCGTGCGCCTCTTCCCACGCGCCACCCGCCCCCGGGTCAACTCCTCGGGCGTCATCGCCTGGCACCAGCTGTCGGCGTTCGTGCGCGCCACGATGATCGTGGCCTTCGTCGACGCGGTCGGCATCTCGGTCGGCGCCGCGATCCTCAAGGTCCCCTTCGCGTTCGCGATCGGCATCCTCGTCTTCATCCTCGCGTTCATCCCGATCGTCGGAGCGCTGCTCTCGGGGGCCGTCGCGGTGCTGCTCGCGCTCGTCGCGCACGGCCCGGGCGTCGCGCTCATCATGCTCGCCGTCGTCATCGGCGTGCAGCAGCTCGAGTCGCACGTGCTCCAGCCGTTCCTGCTCGGCAAGGCCGTCAGCGTCCACCCGCTCGCCGTCATCCTCGCCATCGCGACCGGCTCGATCATCGCCGGCATCGTCGGTGCGCTGGTCGCCGTCCCGTTCGCCGCGGTGCTCAACGCCGTGGGCAAGCACCTCTTCAGCGACGAGTCGGAGGGCGAGCTCGACCGGGAGATGGCGGCGTCCGCCGACGAGGGCGGAGCCCCAGCCAACGCCTGACCGGTCACCCGGGGTCGTATGCCGTCCGGCCGGGTCCGCGCCCAGAGCGCAGACCCGGCCGGACGCGTACCAGGCCAATGTCGAGCGCGCCCCACGTAAGGGCGCCACGGCCCCCAAACCGACGCCCCAGGCACCCCACCCACGCACGACCAAGCGCCACGGCCCCCAAACCGTCGACCCAGGCACCCCACCCACGCACGACCAAGCGCCACGGCCCCCAAACCGTCGACCCGGGCATCCCACCCGAGCCCGACCAGGCGCCGGGGTGCCCAAAACGGTTTCGGGTGGATCCTGCGCAATCCGCCAACATGGCCTTGGCGGAGCTGGCGCGGCCTTGCCGGCCCTGATCCAGTCGCCAGGTCCGCCCTGGCCGAGTTGGCGCGGTCTTGCCGGGACCGGTCCAGTCGCCAGGTCCGCCCTGGCCGAGTTGGCGCGGCCTTGCCGGCCCTGATCCAGTCGCCAGCTTCGCCCTGGCCGAGTTGGCGCGGTCTTGCCGGGACCGGTCCAGTCGCCAGGTCCGCCTGGGCGGAGTTGGCGCGGGCTTGGCGGGACCGGTCCGCTGACCAGGTCCGCCCTGGCCGAGTTGGCGCTCGTCCGTGGGGCGGGGCGAACCCCGCCTTACTGGGAGACGGCGCGGCGGGCGAAGAGGGCCCGGTCGTCGAGCTCCTCGGCCTCCTCGGCGAACTCCGGCGTGTCGAAGACGTCGGCCGGGATGCCGGACTCGGTGTAGCGCGGCTCGGCCTTGGCCTTGAGCGAGTAGGTCGGGCGCGGCACCGGGACGGGGCTCCAACTGCCCTCCGCGGGCGGCTCGACGGCGGCCGCGGCGACCGGCACCTCACCGGTGATCGGCGCCTGGACGTCGAAGACGCCGGACTCGACGTGCTGGGCGACGACGATCTGCGACTCCTGCGAGACCGCCACGACCTCCGACTGCGCTGCCGCGGCGGTGCTGCGGATGACCTGCGTGTCGTCGCTCGAGAGGAGCGGCACCTGGTGCGCAGCGTCGTGCGCGTCGTAGGACCTGGCGTGGCGACGACCCCGCCGGCCACCCTGACCGCGGCGCTCCCCCGCATCCGAGCCGGTGCGCAGGCGGTCGGCCTGGGCCTCGGCCCGCAGCCACACGAGCACGGCGGCGACGGTGAGCACGGCGAACGGGATGGAGATCCACATGAGCACGTCGGTGACCGTCAGCACGACGGAGACCGGCAGCCACGCGACCGCGACGAGGAGCAGCGCCGCGCGAAGGCGGCGCTGTGCCAGCGGAACCCGCGCAGACGCCGTGGGTCGAGCCGGCCTCCGGTCCGCGTGGCTCGTCGGTCGCGCTGACTCGGGCATGCGGTCCACCTCGGCGGAGTAGGGGGCGATGTCGTGGTCGGTCTGGCTCGGGTCTGACGAGGAGCCCGACGCGACAAGCGCGCTCGCCAGCACCCGCTCGTCGGAGCGACGCGCGACGAGCGGAGAGTGCCGGCGCGACGTGCCGGCGGGCACGGCCCGCTTCACGTCGACGGTGGGACGGCCGGTGCTCGCGGGCTTGACGGCATACGAGTGCGGGCGCGGGGTGCTGAGCGCCGCTGTCGGCAGGGCCGGTCGCTTCTCGAGGACGCGCATGGCCTCGGAGAAGCCCTCGACCGACCGGGTCGCGGCAGCGTCCTCGCGACGGCGGGCCCAGTGCTGCACGAGATAGGCAGCCCAGATCGCCACGATGACGACGAAGATGAGGCTGCTGACTGGCACGTGACCCACGGTAGGACGCGGTTCGGTAACGGCCCCGCACATTCGAGGCGTGTCGCGCAAGAGGCTGGTGTTACACCTGTGACAGGCGAGCCGTGAGAGTCGATCCGCACAGGTCCTCGTTCGTGATGGCGAAGGAGCGGTGGTCCCGCCAGGCGCCGTCGATGTGGAGGAACCGCTCGCGCACGCCCTCGTCACGCAGGCCGAGTCGCTCGACGACGCGCAGCGAGGGCACGTTGTCGAGCCGGATGTTGACCTCGATGCGGTGCAGCCCACCCGCGCCGAGCGCATGGTCGACCGCCAGTGCGAGAGCGCGGGTCGCGATGCCCTGCCCGGTGACGGACTCGTCGAGCCAGTAGCCGGCAGCACCCGACTGCTGCGCGGCGCGGACGATCCCGAAGAGGTGGACCTGCCCCACGATGCGACCGCCGACCTCGATGCACCACGGCATGGCACGGTCGGCGCGCGCCTCGGTGTCGAGGTCGCGCACGAACTGCCGGAAGGAGACCGGAGCCCGCGCGGGCGAGCCCGGCGGGAGGGTCGGCTCCCACGGCTGGACGTATGCCGCGTTGTCACGCCGCACCCGCTGCCAGTCGCGCTCGTCGTCCAGACGCAGGGGCCGCAGCACGATCGCGGGCTCGGACGAGGCATCACGCAGGACGACGGGCCAGCGGGCCTGACCGTCCCGGTGTGGGCGCCACGGCATCCTCATCCGACGGATCCCCCAGACCTCGGTCGACGCCGGATCACGAAGCGGCGCAACGGGATCCGCGTCCTCACGTCAGTGGTCACTGCCAGGGATCTGGTCGAGGGCGTGACCCAGGACCGGCTCGAGCACGTCGAGGGCGTCGGTCACACCGCCGCGCGACCCGGGGAGGTTGGCGACGAAGGTGCGCCCGGCCAGGCCGACGAGGCCGCGCGAGAGCATGGCCGTCGGGACCCCCTTGCCGACGCCGGCCGCGCGGATCGCCTCGGCGACGCCGGGGACGAGCCGGTCGAGCAGCGGTGCGGTCTGCTCGGGGGTGACGTCGGTCGGGGTGAGGCCTGTCCCCCCGGTCGTGATGACGAGCTCGGGCTCGCTAGCGAGGACCTCGCGAAGCGCCAGGCCGAACTCGTCGCCGTCGGCCACGACGACCGGCTCGCCCACCTCGAAGCCCCAGGCGCGGAGGCGCTCGACGATGACCGGGCCGGACCTGTCGGCATAGACACCGGCGGCGGCTCGGGTCGAGGACGTGACGACGACGGCCCGGCGCCCCACGCCCGGAGCCTCACTCATGCCAGTCCCCCGACCGACCACCGGACTTCGCCGTGACGCGGACGTCGGTGATCCGGCCGTGCTTGTCGACGGCCTTGACCATGTCGATGAGGGCGAGCGCGGCGACCGTCACCGCGGTGAGCGCCTCCATCTCGATGCCCGTGCGGTCGGCGGTGCGCACCGTCGCCGTGATGTCGGCGCCGTCGTCGGCGACCGTCACGTCGACCTCGACACCGTGCACGGCGATCGGGTGCGCGAGCGGGATGAGCTCGGGCGTGCGCTTGACGGCCTGGATGCCGGCGATGCGGGCGACCGCCAGGGCGTCGCCCTTGGGGACCGTCCCCGAGCGCAACGCTGCGACGGCGTCGGCACTGAGCAGGACGCGTCCCGCCGCGCTGGCCTCGCGGGCGGTCACGGCCTTGGCCGAGACGTCGACCATGTGGGCGCTGCCGTCGGCGCGCACGTGGGTCAGGCCGGGCGCCTCGCGCGCTCCGAAGTCCTCGGTGGCCTCGCTCATCAGGCCTCCCTGTCGAGGACGAGGACGTCGACGACCTCGCCGGCGACGAGCTCGGTCACGTCCTCGGGAACGACGAAGAGCGCGTTGGCCCGGGAGAGGTCGGCGACGAAGTGCGAGCCCTGGCCCGCGACGGGCACGGCGACGAGCGTGCCCTCGGCCGACCGTGACACGACGGCACGACCGAACTGGCGCCGGCCGCCGAAGGACTCGACGCCGGAGATGAGCGTGGCGGGCCGCAGGCGTCGCTTCTCGGGGGTCAGGCGCATGAGCCGGCGCAGCGCCGGGCGCACGAAGACCTCGAACGACACGAACGACGACACCGGGTTGCCGGGCAGGGCGAAGAGCGGCACCTGCTTGCCACCCGGCCCGGTCAGCAGCCCGTAGCCCTGCGGCTTGCCGGGCTGCATCGCCACCTTGACGAAGTCGATGCCCTCACCACGGAGAGCGCTCTTGACGACGTCGTAGGCCCCCATCGAGACACCGCCGCTCGTGATGACGACATCGGCCACGGCGACGACCTCGTCGAGCACGGCGAGCAGCTCCTCGTCGGAGTCTCCGACCGCGGCGCGGATCTCGGCCGAGGCTCCGGCGCCGACGGCGGCCGCCCAGAGCATGGAGGAGTTGGAGTCGTGGATCTGCCCGGGCTGCAAGGGTTTTCCGGGCTCGACGAGCTCGGCACCCGTCGACAGCACGACGACGTGCGGCCGCCGGTGGACCTCGACCTCAGCATGACCGCACGCCGCGAGCAGCGCGATGGTGCGGGCGCCGACGACCTCGCCCGCCGAGACGATGACCGCGCCCGACGACACGTCCTCGCCCTGCGGACGGATGAACCGACCCGGCGGCACCGCCACGCGACACTCCACGTCGCCCGTCGCGGCCGCGTCGGTGTCCTCGACGGCGATGACGGCGTCGGCCCCCTCGGGGATCGGGGCGCCCGTCATGATCCTGGCCGCCTCTCCGACGCCCACGGAGAAGGTCGGGCTGGCACCCGCGGCGACCTCGCCGACGATGCGCAGGCGCACCGGCGACTCACCGGCGGATGCGAGCGACTCGGCGCGGACGGCATACCCGTCCATCGACGAGTTGTCGAAGTGCGGCAGGTTGACCTTGGCCCGGACGTCGCGGGCCACGACGAGGCCGAGGGCCTCGGTGAGCGGCGTCCACTCGGTCGGCGACGGCTCGAGCGTCGAGAGGATGGCCTTGAGGTGCTCGTCGACCGTGCGCACGTCGCCCGGCGTCGTGACGGGCGCCGGCGTCGGCGTCGGCAGCTCGCCGAGCACCGCGTCGTCGAGGACCCGGCGGTAGCCGTCGATGAGCACGTCGCCGACGCAGCGGACGTTGCGGCCGAAGACGGGGTCACCGATGACGCGCAGGCTCGTGCAGTCGCGCATCGAGGGCACCCCCTTGGGGAAGCGCTGCTCGAAGCCCGACACGAAGCGGTAGGCCGAGTCGAGGTCGACGTAGGGCTCGGGCCCGTCGACGGTCGCGACGACGTGGTAGCCCTCGTCGAGGGTGAAGAAGTCGGACCGGATGACGAGCAGGTCGTTCGTCGTCTTGACCGGACGGAAGCGGGTGCGCGGCACGAGGATCGCCTCGGACCCCTCGAACACCTCGATCGCCGTGCCCATCGCCGACTCCATCTGGATGACCTCGGGCGAGCTCGGGTCGGCGGGGTCGACGTTCTTGTGGTTGACGATGATCGGCAGGCCGAGGACGCCCTGCTTGGCCGTCATCCGCTCGCGCAGGACCTCGAGGTTGATCCACACGTTGTTGGCGTTGAAGGTGTTGTGCCGCTTGATGTCGCGGAAGTAGCGCTCCTCCCCCTCGGCGACCATCGCCGTGTCGCGCAGCACGATCCGGCCGTCGGACTTGCGCACCGCGAGGTGACCGCCCTTGCGGTCGCTCTTCGTGCGCTTGCACACCTCGGCGACGTAGGGCAGGCCGTGCTCGACCATCCACGCGGCGACGTCGGGGTCGCACGTCGCGCCGAGGTTGTCGGAGTTGGAGAGGAACGCGTAACGGATGCCCTTCTCCAGCAGGGAGTCGAGCACACCGGACGTGACGAGCGAGACGTAGATGTCGCCGTGGCCCGGCGGGCACCACTCGAGCTCGGGGTCGTCGGGCCACTGCACCGGCATGAGGTCGTCGGGGCGCAGCTTGGGCTCGGCGTTCTGGATGAAGTCGAGCGGCAGCCCCTCGACCGGCAGGTCGGGGTACTTCGCGAGGATCTTGAGCGACTCCTCCGAGGTGCGGAAGGAGTTCATGAGCACGAGCGGGAGCTCGACGCCCCAGCGCTCACGCAGGGCCAGCACCTGCAGGGCGATGATGTCGAGGAAGGTCAGGCCGTCCTTGACCTCGAGCGCCGACTTGGCCCCCGTCATGCCCATCCCGGTGCCGAGGCCACCGTTGAGCTTGATGACGGCGGTGCGCGACAGCGCCTCGCGCGCCTCCTCGTCGGACACCTGGACACCGCGGAGGGTCTGCACCTCACCGAGGGGCTCGATCGACTCCTCGGGGATCGTGCCGAGCGCGCCCGCCTGCAACTGCTCGTAGTAGTGCTCGAACACCCTGATCGCCTCAGGACCGAGGCCCCGGTCGCGCATCAGTGCGACGGACGCGTGGAGCCCCTGGTCACTCATGGGCATCACCTTACGATGGGCCGCATGTGCGTCACCCGAGTGCGCGGAATGTGCTCCCCGTGAGCGGCCCGGGCAAGCGTGACCTGCGTCACGCCGCGCGGGCCCGGCGGCGTGAGATCGCGGCGCGCCTCACCCCGGCCGAGCGCGACGCCGCCGCGGCGGCGATCGCCGAGGCCGTGCTGCGTTTCGTGCCCGACCCGTCCCGGGTCGCGGTCTACGAGTCCCTCCCGGACGAGCCGCCGACCGGCCGCCTCGTCGAGGCGCTCCTCGCGGCCGGCCACGAGGTCATCGTGCCCGTCGTGCTCGACGACTTCTCGCTCGAGTGGAGGTATGCCGTCCCGGGCGCCTCGGGCGACCACGCGACCGTGCGCCGCCCCGGCCACGGCGGCCACGCACCGGACGCCGACGAGCGACGGGGCTGGCTCGGCACCGACGCCCTCGCCACGTGCGACCTCGTCGTCACGCCCGGGCTCTCCGTCGACGAGCACGGCACGCGCCTCGGCCAGGGCGGCGGCTGCTACGACCGGGCCCTGCTCCACCGTGACCCGGCCACACCCGTCGTGACGCTGCTCCACGAGGGCGAGCAGAGCGACACCGACCTACCGGCCGACGCCCACGACCTCCCGGTCGACGGCTACGTCACGACGACCGGACGCGTCGTGCGGCTGCGCTGACGCGCGTACATAGCCGAGCCCGACCGCGGGAGCCGAGCCCGACCGCGGGACCCGAGCACCCGGCATACGCCATCCGTGCGCGGCCGACGTCGCTGACCCGGCCCTGACCCGGCCGACCCCTGACCCGGCCCGAAGGCCCGGGGCCCGCCAGCCCGTGGCCCGCAGGGCTACGGGTTCGACGTCGGCGACGGCGGCACGAGGGTCAGCTCGTCGTCGGTCGCCTCGCGCACCGCGGTCGCGCTGAACGGCCACCCGAAGGTCTCGTTGGCCGCCCAGGCGTCGATCTGGTCGGAGTAGTGGTCGTCGTAGGCGTGCCCCGACTGGCCGGTCGAGTTGACCCAGCGCGACGCGTCGAGGTTGCCGAGGTCGACGACCATGCGCATCGACGGGCCGCTCGTGACGTCGTAGCCGGGCTTCGAGGCGTTCCACGCGTTGGCGTTGACGATGGAGTTGCCGCCGCCGAGCTCGATGTCGTTGCGGTTGAAGAGGTTCTGGACGAGCTCGGGCACGCCGTCGGCGCCCATGACCTGGTGCGTCAGGTCGAGCGAGTGCAGTCGGCCCCAGCGCCACGTCGCGGGCACCTTGCCGAGCTCGCGGGCGAGGTCGAGACGCGCCTCGACGAGCGCGCGCTTGAGGATCTCGCCGGAGCCCTCCGTGACGCCGGGCGTCGTCTTGTCGTCCCACCAGTCGTTCTTGGGGTCCTTGAGCAGCTGCTCCATGACGACCATCCACCGGCTGCCGCCGTCGGGCGCGATGTCGGGTGGGAGCTCGTCGAAGGTGTACTCGAGCAGGTGCTTCCACACGGCGTTGTAGTACGCCGCCGAGGCCGCGTCACGCGTCTTGTCGTTGGGCTGGTTGCCGTCCCAGTCGCGCAGCAGGCGCTGGGCCTGCGCCGTGAAGTCGTCGACCTGCACGGCGAGGAGGCGCTCGACGAGGCCCGGCGCGTAGGTGTTGCGGGTGTCGCCCTGGATCTGCGACATCGTCTCGGGCGAGACCTTGGGGGTCGCGGCGAGCAGCGTACGGATGCGCTGCGCCCGGAAGCCGTAGTCCCACTCCGAGGTGAGGAACGGCGTCGGGCTCGCGGTGACGGCCTGGTTGGCCGTGACGATGAAGCCCTCGGCGGGGTCGAAGGTGTTGGGCAGGTCGTCGAAGGGCACGTAGCCCTTCCAGTCCCACTGCGAGTCCCAGCCGGGCGACGGCCAGAAACCGGGGGGTGCTGCGGGCGTCGCCGACCGTCGCACCGGGATCTTGCCGGGAGCCTGGTAGCCGATGTGGCCGGCCGTGTCGGCGTAGACGAGGTTCTGCGACGGCACCGAGAAGAGCGCCGCGGCCTTGCGGAAGTCCGACCAGTTGGTGGCCCGGTTGAGGGCGAAGATCGCGTCGGCCGTCGTGCCCGGGGTCAGCGCCGTCCACGCGAGCGACACGGCATACCGGTTGGACTGGGGAGCGCCACGGACGACGCTGCGGTCACCCGCCGCGTCGATCGCCGGGACGATGTCGGACATGATCGGCCCGTGCACCGTCGAGCGCACGGTCAGCGGCACGTCGGCGCCACCGGCGACCTTGATGACCTCCTGGCGCGTCTCGAGCGGCTTGGTCAGCCCGTCACGGAGGTAGCCGTCGCCCGAGACCTGCTCGAGGTAGAAGTCGGTGACGTCGGGGCCGAGGTTCGTCATGCCCCACGCGATCTTGTCGTTGTGGCCGATGACGACGCCCGGCAGCCCCGAGAAGGTGAAGCCCGAGACCTGGAAGGGGCAGGCCGCGCTCAGGGTGCGGCACTGGAGGTTGACCTGGCCCCAGATGCCGGGGATCGACAGGGCGAGGTGCGGGTCGTTGGCGAGCAGCGGCTTGCCCGTCGTCGTGCGCGAGCCCGAGACGACCCACGAGTTGGAGCCGATGCCGTCGCCGCGGCCGAGGCTCGACGGGACCGCGTTGACCGATGCGAGCGCCGAGTCGATGGCGGCGTTGCCGTCCTCGGAGCGCATGGCCGTCAGGGCCGCGGGCGCCGGGCTCGCCGCCTGGTCGCTCGCGGACGCGGGCTGCCAGTCCTGCTCCGAGAGGATCGGCTGGTTGCGGTCGACCGGGTAGGGCGGGTAGAGCAGGTTGATCTGCTTGAGGGAGCGCGTCGTGCGCGACAGGCGGGCGCGGGCGAGCTCGTCGTTGTAGTCGCCGCGCAGGTCCCACGCCATCGCCTTGAGCCACGAGAGCGAGTCGACGGGCGTCCACGGCTCGACGCGGTAGCCGGGGTTGCGGCGGGCCAGCACGGTGTACTCGAGCGACATCTTCTCGGGCGTCTCGGCCTTCTTGATGTACGCGTTGACGCCGTCGGCGTACGCCTGGAGGTACTGCCGCGTCTCGGGCGCGAGCTTGGGCAGCTCCTGCTCCGCGATGCGGCGCCAGCCCATCGTGCGGATGACCTTGTCCTTGTCGAGGCCGGCGCTGCCGACGAGCTCGGAGAGCCGGCCGGCCGTGACGTGGCGGCGCAGGTCCATCTCGAAGAAGCGGTCCTGGGCGCTGACGAAGCCCTGCGCCCGGAAGAGGTCGCTCGCGTTGTCGGCGTAGATCGTGGGGACGCCCTGGGCGTCGCGGTGCACCGACACCGAGCTCGTCAGGCCCTCGATCTCGAGCTGTCCCGAGGTCTGCGGGAACGACTGCCGCACCACCCCGATCGCCAGGATCCCGACGCCGACCACCGCCATGACGACGAGGACGGCGACGAGCAGGACGATCCGACGGGCGCGCTTCAACCGTGACACGCGACGAGCCTAGGCCACCGCGGACGGTGCATCTCGCAGCCCGCCGGGCGCCGCGCGACATCGTTGCCGAACCGACGACAAACGCTCCGACCCGTGCGCGACGCCCCGCGGACCGCTCCACGGGCGGGGGCACCGGGATGGTTGGATTGCCCCACACCTGAGGAGCTGCCGTTGACCGCACTCGCGAGCATCACGTCGTCGACCATGGACCTCGACGACCTGACGCGCGTGCTCCTCATCGGGTCGCTCGTGCTCCTCGTGGCCGTCGCGGCCGTGCGCCTGTCGGTCCGCTCGGGCCTGCCGTCGCTGCTCATCTACCTCGGGATCGGCCTGGCCCTCGGCAACGCCGGCGCCGGCATCCAGTTCGACGACGCGTCGATCACCCGCGTGCTCGGCTACGCCGCCCTCGTGCTCATCCTGGCCGAGGGTGGCCTGACGACGTCGTGGTCCAACATCAAGGACTCGGTGGCCCCTGCCGCGGTGCTCTCGACGGTCGGCGTCGTCGTGTCGGTGCTCGTCGTCGCGGTGGCCGCGCACGCCTTCCTCCCGCTGTCGTGGACGATCTCGCTCCTCATGGGCGCCATCGTCACCTCGACCGACGCCGCCGCCGTCTTCGCGGTGCTGCGCAACGTGCCGCTGCCCAAGCGCCTCTCCGGGATGCTCGAGGCGGAGGCGGGCTTCAACGACGCCCCCGTCGTCATCCTCGTCGTCGCCTTCTCCGCGCAGGGGGTGCCGGGCGGGTCCGCCGACCCGTGGTGGGTGCTGCTCCTGCACGCTGCGTTGGAGCTCGCCGGTGGCGCGCTCGTCGGGGTCGCCGTGGGCTGGCTCGGGGGCCAGCTGCTGCACCGCGTGGCAGGCGCCTCGTCCGCCCTCTTCTCCATCGGCGTCGTCGCGCTCACCGTCCTCGCGTATGCCGTGGGCGCCGCGATCCACGTCTCCGGCTTCCTCGCGACCTACCTCGCGGCCCTCGTGCTCGGCAACATGGGCCTGCCCAACCGGGTGGCGTTCCAGAGCTTCGCCAACGCGCTGGGCTGGATCGCGCAGATCGGGCTCTTCGTGCTGCTCGGCCTGCTCGCCGACCCGAGGCGCCTCGACGAGCAGATCGTTCCGGCCATCGTCATCGGCCTCGTCCTGCTCCTCGTCGCCCGTCCCCTGTCGGTCTTCGCATCCGTCTCGTGGTTCAAGGTCCCCTGGCGCGACCAGGTCTTCCTGTCGTGGGCGGGGCTGCGGGGCGCGGTGCCGGTCGTGCTCGCGACCGTGCCGCTCGTCGTGGGAACGCCCGACACCAAATGGATCTTCGACCTCGTGTTCATGCTCGTCGTCATCTTCACGATCGTGCAGGCGCCCTCGCTGCCGTGGGTGGCCCGTCGGCTCGGTCTCACCGAGCAGGTCCACTCCGTCGACGTCGACCTCGAGTCGACCTCGCTCATGGAGATCAGCGCCGACGTCATCCAGGTGACAGTGGGGGCCGAGTCGCGGCTGCACGGGGTCGCCGTCTTCGAGCTGCGCCTGCCCAAGGGCGCCAACGTGACGCTCGTCGTACGCGGAGGCGAGGGGTTCGTGCCGGAGCGGCACACGACGATCCGCCACGGCGACCGGCTCCTCGTCGTCACGACGTCCAAGGTCAAGCAGCGCACCGAGCGGCGCATCCGCGAGATCAGCCGGGGCGGGCGCCTCGCCGGCTGGCCGTAGACTGACCCTCGGCCATCTTCCGCCCCCGACGTCCGAGGTTCACCTGTGCCCACCTACTCCTACGCGTGCCAAGAGTGCGGCCACGCCTTCGACATCCGCCAGTCGTTCACCGACGACTCCCTGACGGTGTGCCCGGAGTGCGGCGAGCCCCGGCTGCGCAAGGTGATCCACCCGGTCGGCATCGCGTTCAAGGGCTCCGGCTTCTACAAGACCGACTCGCGCGCCGCGTCCAAGAGCGCGTCGACGCCGGCGGCCTCGGACGGCGCGGGCTCGGGCGACACGGCGAAGAAGGACGGCGCGTCGTCCACCTCGTCCTCCTCGTCGACCTCGTCCTCCTCGTCCTCCGACTCGTCAGGCGGCTCGAGCACCTCGACGCCGTCGAAGACCGCGTCGACGTCGTCCACAGCCACCTGAGCTCGGGGGACGTTGTCCCCACCCGAGGGCGTATGCCGTCCGGCCGGCCGGGTGCCCGCCCTAGGCTCCTCGCATGACGACTGAGCAGACGACCCTGTCCGACCCCGCCGTCCCGGGAGTGCCCGCCCCGGGTCCGCGCGCCGAGATCGGCGTCATCGGCGGGTCGGGCCTCTACGAGTTCCTCGACGACTACGAGACCGTCGACGTCGACACCCCGTTCGGCCGCCCGAGCGACCCGCTCGTCATCGGCGAGGTCGAGGGCCGCGGCGTCGCCTTCGTCGCGCGGCACGGCAAGGGCCACCGCTTCGCGCCGCACCGCGTCAACTACCGCGCGAACCTCTGGGCGCTGCGCGCCGTCGGCGTCCGCCAGATCCTCTCCCCCTGCGCGGTCGGCTCGCTCAAGCCCGAGCACGGACCGGGCACCATCGTCGTGCCCGACCAGGTCGTCGACCGCACGTGGGGGCGGGCCCACACCATCTACGAGACGGAGGGTCCGGTCGTCCACGTCGGGTTCGCCGATCCCTACTGCCCCAACGGCCGCGACGTCGCGGTCGCCGCGGCCCGGCTCTCGGAGCTCGAGGTCGTCACGGAGGGCACCCTCGTGGTCGTCAACGGACCACGCTTCTCCTCCCGCGCCGAGTCGCTCATGCACCAGCAGGCCGGGTTCGGCATCGTCGGCATGACGACGATGCCCGAGGCAGCCCTGGCCCGCGAGCTCGCCATGTGCTTCACGACGATCGCCATGGTGACCGACCACGACGCCGGCGTCGAGGGCGGCGACGCCGTCACGCACGACGAGGTCCTGCGCGTCTTCGCGACCAACGTCGAGCACCTCACCTCGATCCTGCGCGACGCCATCGGCCAGATGCCGGCGCACGAGCCCGACGAGACGGCCACCTGCCCGTGCCGGCGCAGCCTCGACGGTCTCGAGCTGCCCTTCCCGCTCCCCTGATGGTGGCCGGCGTGCGCTCGGGCTCCCGCTGGCGTCGCCCGGGCGGTCGGGCCGCGTGGCCCGACGGTCCGCGGCGGCGTCGGGCCCGGCGCACCCGCTGGCGGCGGTGGGCCGCGGCGGTGCTCGCCGCCCTGTCGGTGCTCGTCACGGTCGCCGCGCTGCGTCCGGCGCCGGCTGGAGGCGCGGGCGCACCAACGGTCGTCATGGCCCGCGACGTCGCGGCCGGACAGACGATCGCCGCCGACGACGTCACGGTCGCGGTCCGACCCGGGGGTCAGCGACCCGTGACCGCCCTGTCGACGGTGCAGACGGCCGTCGGTCGCGTCGCCGCCGCTCCCCTGGCCGTCCACGAGGTCGTGACGCCCGAGCGCCTCGTCGGCGGCGACCTG
Source organism: Terracoccus sp. 273MFTsu3.1 (assembly GCF_000383675.1). GTDB lineage: Bacteria > Actinomycetota > Actinomycetes > Actinomycetales > Dermatophilaceae > Terrabacter. The sequence goes on from NZ_KB911825.1 coordinate 349,516, forward strand.
CTGGCCGGCCAGCCCGGCGATCACGTGGCCCTCAGCGTGCCCGTCCTCGACGCCGCCTCGGTCGGGGTGCGGCCGGGCGACCACGTCGACCTCTACGCCACCGGCTCGGGCACCCGGGCCGCGACCGACGTCGTCGTCCTCGCCGTCCGCGCGGCGGAGGCGTCGACCGGGCTCGTCTCCGGTGCGCCCGCGCGGCTGACCCTGGCTCTCGACCCGACCCAGGCCGCCGAGGTGGCTCGAGGCCTCAGCGCTCTCGAGGCAGGCCAGGGCCTGGTCGTCGCCGTCCGACACGGGCCGGGACCTGCACAGTAGGCTCGGGCTGCCCGGAGTGCGCGCCCCACGCGCCACTCTCGTCGCAGCGTCGCACACGGGTCGCAGGCTCAGCACGGACAGGCAGGACCCACGGGGGCGGGTCGAGATCCACCCCCGAGGCATCGAGATCACCCAGTCCAGGGGCACAGAAAGGGACGCGCATGATCAAGGGTTTCAAGGACTTCCTGATGCGAGGCAACGTCGTCGACCTCGCGGTCGCGGTCGTCATCGGCACGGCGTTCGCCAAGGTGGTCGAGGCGTTCGTGACCGTCATCATGGATCTCATCGGAAAGGTCGGTGGCAAGCCGAACTTCTCGTCGATCAACCCGGGCGGCGTCCACATCGGCGCCTTCCTCACCCAGCTCGTCGCTTTCGTCATCGTGGCTGCGGCGGTCTACTTCATCGTCGTCGTCCCGATGAACCACCTCGCCGAGCGGCGCAAGGCCGGCGTCGAGCCCGAGTCCGAGGCTCCCTCGGAGGAGGTCATCCTGCTCACCGAGATCCGCGACAGCCTCCGCGCCCGCTGAGTCGGGGCACACGAGCGCACGTCGAAGGGGCGGCAGCCGACGGCTCCCGCCCCTTCGACGCCCCACCCGCCACGTCCCGTCAAACGAGTGGCCGAGTGGCCCCATCCGTCACGAGTGACGCGGGGCCACTCGAGTGGCCCCGCGGTCAGACGGTGTCGGCGGTGACGGCAGGGTCGCCCGGTGCGGTGGGGTCGACCGGTGCGGAGCCGTAGGCCTGGGGGCGCGCGTGGTCGCCGAGGATCTCGGCGAGGGCGAGCGGGCGGGCGGCCTCGGCGTGCCGGCCGGCGCGCTGGAGCGTGCGACCGAGCAGCAGGTGCGCGTAGGAGTCCGTCGGCGACTGCTCGATGACCTCGTTGAGGGTCGCCTCGGCCCGACCGAGCTGCGCCGACTGGAAGTAGGCGCGGGCCAGCATCAGCCTGAGGTCGGTGACGGAGTGGAGCACGCCCTCGTCCGCGGCCTCGGCCGTGCGCGACGACTCGGCCTCGTCGACGAGCTCGGCCAAAGCGGTCGCGGCGGCCACGTGGTCACCTCGCTCGAAGAGACCCTGGGCCCAGGAGAGGCGCAGCGAGAACGGTGTCGTCGTGTTCATGAGGCCCACAACGCCGCACGAGGTCACGGCATTCCGGCCCGTCGCGCCGCCGTCGCCCGGGTCACGTCACTCGTAGTGCGGCGGTCGCTGCTCCTCGAGCCAGCGGTCACCCAGACCTGAGCCCGAGGGACGCTCGCCCCAGCCGAGGTCGAGCTCGTCGCTGCTGCGGCCGAGCGCCACTCCCGGCTCGCTCGCGTCGGCGTCGGGCGTGCTGTCCGCGGCGCCGGTTCCCTTGCGGAACACCCTGCGCCGCTTGCGCTTCGGCTGCGGAGCAGACTCCGTCGCCGAGCCGCCGGCTCCGTCGGAGGACGGCTGGTCCGTTGCCGGGCGGGCATCTCCGGAGGTCGCACCGGCACCGTCGGTGGTCCCGTCTCGGTCCGTCGCGCTCGTCGGACCGGCGCCGTCGTCGGGCGTCGGCGCTGCCTCGTCGGTCGGCTCGACCTCGCGAGGCGGCGACGACGTGCGGGCGAGCGTCACGATGCGGGCGATCTCCCTCGCGGGGTCACGGAACACGTCGGCGCTCCAGACCCGCTCGTGCACCCAGCCGAGGCGGGCGAGCTGCTCAGGGCGCAGGCGGTCACGGTCGCGCGTGCTGCGCAGGGCGGCATACCTGCTCCCGTCGGTCTCGACGGCGATGAGCGCCCGGCCCCGGTGGTAGGGGTCCTCGACCGCGATGTCGATGCGGTGAGTGGCCGTGCCGTAGTCCTCGTGGACGGTGAGGCCCTGGCGGCGCAGGCGCTCGGCGAGGTCGTGCCGCAGCGGGTCGGCGGTCGTCGGGGCGGAGGCGAAGAGGGTGTCGTCGTCGCTGACGGCACCGCGCCCCTCGGCGTACGCGAGGAAGTCGCGCAGCATGAGGGCGCCGCGGGCCTTGAGCCGCTCGGGGTCGAGGTCGATCGCGCGCAGCGCCGACACGACGGTCATCCGGGCGCGGGCCCGCGTGATGGCCACGTTGAGCCGTCGCTCGCCGCCCTCGATGTTGAGCGGGCCGAAGCGGTGCAGAACCCGTCCGTGCGGCGTCTTGCCGTAGCCGATCGACAGGATGACGGCGTCGCGCTCGTCGCCCTGGACGCGCTCGAGGTTCTTGACGAAGAAGCGCTCGTCGCGGGAGTCGTCGAAGAAGGCGGCGACGTCGGGTGCGGTGCGCAGCGCCTCGGTGATCGCCTCCTCGAGGCGGTCGGCGTGCTTGATGCCGAGGGCGATGACGCCGAGCGACTCGGTGGGACGGGTGCGGGCGTGCTCGAGGACGAGCTCGACGACGCGGGCGACCTCGCCGTCGGTCGTCTCGATGGTGTCGACGCCCGGCTGGACGACAGCCTGACCGTCGACCGGCTCGAACGTCACGGCCGACTCGAGCGACGTGCCGGGGAAGGTCGTGAGACGACCGTCGTACATCGCGTCGTTGGCGAAGGCGATGAGGCGCTCGTCGCGGCTGCGGTAGTGCCACGTGAGGTTGCGGGTCGGCAGGGCTGCGGCGAGCACGTCGAGCACCGACTCGAAGCCCTCGGTCAAGGTCTCGTCGGCGGGGGCTGACGCATCGGACTCGTCGTCGGAGACGACGGTGAAGAAGTTGGTCGGCGGGAGCTGCCGCTCGTCACCGGCGACGACGACCTGTCGGGCGCGCGAGATGGCGGAGATCGCCTGGGCGGGCTGCACCTGCGAGGCCTCGTCGAAGATGACCACGTCGAACCAACGACCCGGAGGCAGCGTCGAGGCGACGACGAGCGGGCTCATCGCCCAGCACGGCTTGATCGCCGTCAGCGTCGACGACGCCTGCGGCATGAGGTCGCGCAGCGGCTTGTGGCGGCGGGCCTTGCCGGCCTCGGCGCGCACGAGCGCCTCGTGGGCCGGGTGGTCGGCGAGGACCTCTCGGATGTTGCGGGCGACCGCGGCGCGCACGCGGTCGACGGTCGCCGACTGGTGGGCCCGGTCGGCCTCGGCGAACTCCGCGACGTCGCGGCGCAGTCCCGCGCCGTCGTGGGCGCCGTACGCCGGGTCGCGGACGGTGATCTCCTGCGCGAGGGAGGCCCACCACACGTGCTCGACCTCGGCCGTGACCTGGTCGGTGGGGATCCCGCGGGCCGCGAGGTCGTCGACGACCGGGCCGAGCCCGGTCGAGCGCAGCTCGTCGAGGGCCGAGGTGACCTGGGGCAGCACCGCGATCCGGTCGGGCCGGCTCGCGAGCCCGGCGAGCCGGTCCCGCAGGTCGCGCAGCGGCAGGGACGTCAGCGTGCGCCCGTCGGGCCCGACCTGGAGACGGTCGTCGAGCCACTCGAGGTCCGCCGTGAGGCCGGCCAGCAGCGACAGCCCCTCGTCGAGGCGCGGCGAGATCTCCGGACGACCGCCTCCACCGACGAGCTCGAACCAGTGCTCACGCTGCTCGCTCGCCGACACGAGCTCCTCGTGGAGGTTGGCCGGCGGTCGACCGGGGCGCAGGAGCCGCTTGGTCTGCTGCCGGATCTTCCAGCGGTCGAGCCAGCCCATCTCGACGTCGCGGGCCTCACGCCAGTCGCGCGTGGCGGTGGCGGCGATGTGCTCCTTGAGCGGGATGTCGAAGACCTCGGGCCGGAACACTTCCAGGGTCTCGCGCACGCTCGACATCGTGGCGAAGGCCGACTTCCAGTCCTCGAGCGAGTTCGCTTCGGGCACATGGGACTCCGACAGAATGCGGTTGAGCTGGCGGGCTGCGTCGTCGAGCCCGCTCGTGCTGTGTCGGGTCGTGACGTCGAGGGCGCGGGCCGCGTCGTCGGCGGTGAGGATGCGGGCGCCGAACCACGGGTCGTCGCCGTCCCGCGTCCATGCCCCGAGCCCCGCGGCATCACGCAGCCGACGGCTGAGCTCGACGGCCCTCGGGCGGCTCAGCCCGGCGAGGTCGCGACTGCCGAGACGGACGTGACACGTCGGCGGAGGCGTGCGCGTGCCGAGCTCGACGAGTGCCTGTTGGGCCTCGTGCGCGGACACGCCCCACGGGTCACGCACGGCGTGGAGCGCCTCGACGTGCTTCTGCAGGCGAGCACGTCGGTCACGCAGCGTCGCGGTCGTGCGGTCGCTCTCGGGGGTGTCGTTCTCGACGGCCGCGTCGAGGCTCCTGGCGAACTGCTGGGCGGTCGCGCGCTTGTTCGTCGGCCCGTCGTAGGCGTCGAGCACGAGGTCGCCGAGCCCGAGACGGTCGAGGCGGCTGAGGACGGCGTCGATGGCGGCGCGCTTCTCGGCGACGAAGAGGGTCGACTTGCCCTCGGCCGCGAGCGAGGCGATGAGGTTGACGATCGTCTGCGACTTGCCGGTGCCCGGCGGCCCCTTGACGACGAGGTGGGCGCCCGCGCGTACGGCGTCGATGGCCGCGTGCTGGGAGGAGTCCGCGTCGAGGACGAGGTACTCGTGCTCCGGGTCGGGGTCCGGGTCGCTCTCCGGCAGGCGCAGCCGCACCGCCGCGAGCGCCGACTCGTCACCCGCGAGCGCGGCGACGACGTCATGGTTGGCCAGGGTGTCGCCCTGGAGGGCGAGGTCGGCGACCATCGGCAGCTTGGCGTAGGAGAAGGTGCCGAGGACGAGCCGCGGGGTGATCTCGAACTCGGGCACGCGCTCGCACGCGTGGCCGAGGGCGGCATACACGGGGTAGGGGTCGAAGCCGTTGCCCGCCGTGGCGAGGTCGGCGAGCGCGTCCCCGTCGATCTCGATGCCCTGCTCGGAGCGGAGGTACTCGCGCAGGACGGGGTTGAGCTCGGCCTCGGGGCCGAGGTCGATCTCGAAGTCCTCCTGGGCGGCGCCCGTCGGACGCAGCACGCACGAGCGCAGCAGCACCGGCGAGGCCGGCGGTCGGGCGGCCCGCGGCACGGACCACGTCGCCATGCCGATGGCGATGAAGCCGGCCGCGATGCCACGCTCCTCGCGCAGCTCGAGGGCCTTGGACCGGATGGCCCGCGCGCGACGGCGGGCCTCCTCGAAGGCCGCGGGCTCGCGCACGAGGTCGGACAGTCGCGTGCGACGCCCGGCGAGCAGCATCGAGACCCCGCCGGGGTGCGCGGTCGTCAGGTCGAGGGTGCCGGAGGGGAGGTCGCGGTACCAGAGCAGCGTGTTGCGACCGCCGAGGTCGACGAGCGTGCGCTGCCACGTCCGGACGGCGGCTGCGACGCGGTCGGCACGGGGATCGCCCGAGGGCGACTCGGCCTCGCGGGCAGGGTCGGTCCTGAGGGCGTCGGTCATTCCAGCAGGCTAACGAACGAACCTTCGCGTACCCGCCACCGACAGACCACCGCGCAGAGGAATCGGTGCTGCGTCAGCCCTCGACGTGCGCTCTCGTCAGCGGTCGCCGACCGCGGCCCGGGTCTCGGCGACGAGCCGCTGGACGCTCCCGATGGCAGCCGTGAGGGACTCCTCGGTGGCGCCGAGCGAGCCCAGGGCGAGGGCCGCGTCCCGCGCGAAGCCGGCGGGCGCCCCGTCGAGGGTCGCCGAAGCGGGCACGAGCCCCTTCTCGTTCGTCACCCAGCGCCCGGCGTCCGCGTGCAGCGCGTGCGCGCACAGCAGGACCGCTCGGGCGAGTGCCAGGGACACGTAGGACGTGTCCTCGCGCCGGGCCCCCTTCCCGGCCGCGCCGACGAGGAAGTCGGCCTCCCAGAGGGCGCCGACCATCGCGTCGCGCAGGGCGAGGGGGTATGCCGTCACGGCCGCCCGCAGGGACGTGAGCCGGCCGGCCGGGTCGGCCAGGACGACCCCGGTGGCCAGCTCGGCGGCATACGACACGTCGAGGAAGCCGAGCGGGTGACCGGCCTGCGGATGGAAGGCGAACTCACCACGAGATGCCCGATCTGCTTGTGCCGCAACCCGATCGATGTCACGGAGGATCCAGTCGACGGCGACGCCCTCGACCTCGAGCCAGCCACCTGCGTCGACCCACGGACCCCACGAGCCGGGTTCCCCCACCGTGACGTCGCGTCCGGACCACACGCTCGCGAGCCGGGTCAGCTCGAGGGTGTCGGGGGTGCCGTCGTAGTAGACGCCGAGGTCGACGTCGGAGGTGGGCAGCGCGTCGCCGCGGGCCCGGCTGCCGCCGAGCACGACGCCGACCACCCCGCGCACACCCGCCAGCTCGTCGGCCATCCGGTGGAGCGTCTGGTCGGTGATCATCGCGGAGCCCTCGGCATGCGCCGGACGCTACCGGAGCCCGTCTGCGGGCCGCGCTGCCGAGCATGACCGAAATGTCCGATAACGGAGTCAGCGCGAGATCTCGTCGGTACCGTCCGTCGCATGACCGCTCACTCCCCCGAGTCGCCGTCGGCCGCGTCGCCGGCGCGCCGACGCGTGCTCTCCGGGCTCGGCGGCGGCGCGGCCCTCGCGATGGCCACCGCGACGACCGCGTCGGCGGCCTCCGCCTCCGCCTCTGCTCCCACGGCAGCGACGCCCGCGGTCATGGCTGCGGCCGTCACGACCGACCCGGTGCTGCACCTGCTCCGTCGCGCCACCTTCGGCCCGACGCCGGCCCTGCTCGCCGAGGTGCGCGCGACCGGGACGACGGCCTGGCTCGACGCCCAGCTGGCGCCGGCGACCAAGGTGCCCGACACCGCCATGGACGCGATGCTCAAGCGCTGGACCCGCCTGGGATGGAAGACGTGGGAGGTCCGCGAGCGCCTCGAGGGCGGCGACACGTGGACCGTCATGATGGACCTCGTCGAGGCGCACCTGGCCCGGGCCCTCTTCTCCCGCCGGCAGCTCCTCGAGACCGTCGTCGACTTCTGGACCAACCACCTCGTCGTGCCGGTGCCGAGCAGCGAGGTCTGGGACAGCTCGCACCTCTTCCAGCGCGACGTCATCCGCAAGTACGCGCTCGGCAAGTACTCCGACATGCTCAACGCCGCGGCACGGCACCCGTCGATGCTCAAGGTCCTCGACAACGCCGACAGCACGAAGAAGGCGCCGAACGAGAACTACGGCCGCGAGCTGCTCGAGCTGCACACCGTCGGCGTCGGGAAGTTCACCGAGGCCGACGTCAAGATGTCGGCGCTGGCGCTGACCGGCCTCAGCGTCGACTCCGAGTCTGGCCTCTACTACTACCGGCCCAACCGCCGCCACGTCGGCACCGTCAAGGTGCTCGGCTGGAGCGACCCCAACGCGACGCCCGAGAACGGCAGCGCCGTCGCGACGCTCTACCTCAACTACCTGGCGAACCACCCGGCCACGGCGACCCGCATCGCGACGAAGCTCGTGACGCGCTACGTCTCCGACACGCCCCCGGCCACCCTCGTCACCAAGCTCGCGCAGGTCTACCTCGCGAACGGCACGGCCATCGCTCCGGTGCTGCGAGCGCTCTTCCTCTCCCCCGAGTTCGCCGCGTCGGTGGGCCAGAAGATCCGCACGCCCTACGAGGACGCCCTCGCGTCGTGCCGCATCCTCGGCCTGACCCCGGAGCCGGTCCCGGCCGCCGGGGTGACGAGCGACCTGCGCAGCCTCTTCTGGCAGCTGGGCACCTTCGGGCAGGCGCCGATGGGCTGGCCGGCCCCGAACGGCTATCCGGATGTCGCCGCCGCCTGGAACGGCGCGTCGAGCACCCTGAACCGCTGGAACTTCCACCTCGGCCTCGCCGGCAACTGGACCCTCAAGGCGATGAAGCGTCCCGACGTCACGACGCTCGTGCCGTCCCCGCTGCCGACGACGTATGCCGCCCTCGTCGACGCGCTCGCCGCGAGGCTGCTCGTCACGCTGACCACCGCCCAGCGCGACGCGATCTGCCGGTTCGTCGACCACGCCCCGGGCGACGCCCTCAAGGCGGGTGCCGCGGCCGTGACGTGGCGACTCCCGTCGATCGTCGCGCTCCTGCTCGACTCCCCCAACTTCGCGACCCGCTGAGGACGACCATGACGACCCACTCCGCGACCGCGTCCGCAGCACCGTCCGAGGCCGACTCCGGCGTCCCCCCGGAGGGCTGCGGCTGCCCGCAGGGCCAGGCCCTGACCTCGCAGGTCTCCCGCCGCACGCTGCTCGCGGGCGCGTCAGCCCTGGGAGCGCTCGGCGCCGTCGTGGGCACCGCCGGCCCGAGCGCTGCCACTCAGCTCGCGTTCGCCGGGACGGCCTACACCGGCGACACGATCGTCATCCTCAGCCTCCGCGGCGGCTTCGACGGCCTGTCCGCAGTGGCCCCTGTCGGAGACCCCGCGTACTTCACGGCGCGGCCCAGCATCGCCATCCCCGCATCGCGGGCGATCAAGCTCGACAGCATGTTCGGGCTGCACCCGGCCCTCGCCCCGCTCAAGCCGATCTGGGACGTCGGCGGTCTCGCGGCCGTCCACGCCGTCGGCCAGGTCAACCCGACGCGGTCGCACTTCGAGGCCATGGCCACGATGGAGAACGCCGCGCCCGGCTCGACGCTGCGCACCGGCTGGCTCGACCGCATGATCGGCCTCAGCGGCCCGGTCTCGACCTTCGCGTCCGCGTCCGTCGGCTCGGCGACGACACCACAGTCGATGATCGGCCCGAACCCCGAGGTCGCGATCCGCACCGTCGACAGCTTCAGCCTCAGCGGCGCGAGCACGCCTGAGGAACAGACCCGCTGGACGACCGCCCTCAACGCGTTGTATGCCGGGGCGCCCGCCGCGCTCGCGGCACCCGCGAAGGCGACGCTCGGGGCGCTCTCGACGATGTCCCCGCTCAAGGCGGCCGGCTACACCCCGGCCAACGGGGCGGCATACCCCAAGGGCGCCGTCGGCGACGCCCTGCGTGACCTCGCGCGGCTCATCAAGGCCCGGATCGGCCTGCGGGCCGCGACGGTCGACGTCGGCAACTGGGACATGCACTCGGGCCTCGGGTCCAGCGACTCGGGCTGGATGTTCCGCCAGCTCACCGAGCTCGGCCAGGCGCTCGCCGCCTTCAACCAGGACCTCGGCGCGCAGATGAGCGACGTCACCCTCGTGACGCTCAGCGAGTTCGGCCGCCGGGTCGCGCAGAACGGCTCCGGTGGCCTGGACCACGGGCACGGCAACGTCTCGCTCGTCATGGGCGGCGGGGTGCGCGGCGGTCAGGTCTACGGCCGCTGGCCCGGCCTCGCGGCGGCCAACCTCGACAACGGAGACCTCGCCGGGACGACCGACTACCGGACGATCCTCGCCGAGGCGTTGGAGAAGCGGGCGCAGCTGTCGTCGTCGACGGTCTTCCCGCTGCTCGCTGCCGACCGTCTCGGGATGTTCGCCGCCAAGGCCTGACCGGTCGGCTGCCAAAGAAGTGGGGGTCGCGGACCCACTGCGCCAGACTGGCCGACGTGGACGAGATCGAGGTCGTGGTCGCCCATCAGGAGCGCGCGACGCTGCGGGTGGGTGAGGTGTTCCTCAAGGTCGACGCCGATCCGGCCCGCACCGCGGTCGAGGTCGAGGCGATGACGCTGGCGCCGGTCCCCACCCCCGAGGTCCTGTGGCACAGGCCGCCCGTGCTCGCGCTCGCGGCCCTGCCGGGGACGGCGCTGGGTCGCCTCGGTGAGCCGTCGACCGCCTCGGCCGCGGCGTGGACCGCGGCGGGGAGGGCCCTCCGCGTTCTGCACGACGCGCCGTTGCCGGCGTGGTCCGGCGCGAGCCTTGACGAGAAGGCCGCGAGCCTCGACACCGAGTGCGCGTGGCTCCTCGCGAACGACGTCGTGCCGGCCGATCTCGTCACCCGCAACCGGGAGATCGCGGAGGCGGCGCTGCGACCGTGGACGCCGGTGTTCATGCACGGCGACCTACAGGTCGCCCACGTCTTCGTCGACGGCGACGAGGTCACCGGCGTCCTCGACTGGTCCGAGGCCGGTCAGGGCTCGGCGATGTACGACCTCTCGAGCTTGACGCTCGGGCACCCGGAGCACCTCGACGACGTCGTCGCCGGCTACGGCTCGGAGGCTGTCGACCTCGACGTGGTCCGGGCCTGGTGGTCGCTGCGGAGCCTGACGGCGATCCGCTGGCTCGTCGAGCACGGCTTCGACCCGGCGGCGCCGGGATGCGAGATCGACGTGCTCAGGGCGCAGCTCTGACGTGGGGTCTCGCCTCGAGCACGACCTCGCGATCGGTGTGCACGTCGCCGGTCGTGGCCAGCACCCGGTCACGTGGCCGCTCCGGTCGGCTGCCGTGCCGAGGCTCAGCGGTCGATCATCCGCTGCATGGCCTCGGGGTAGCGGTCACCGCGGACCTGCACGCTGGACGAGGCCGCGTCGAGCTCGGCGAGGTCCTCGTCCGTGAGGGTGAGGTCGACCGCACCGAGGTTCTCGTCGAGGCGCTCGAGGCGCCGGGTCCCGGGGATCGGCACGACCCAGGGCTGCTGAGCCAGCAGCCAGGCGAGGGCCACCTGACCCACCGTGGCGCCCTTGCGATCCGCGACCGCGGTGATGAGGTCGACGAGGGCGAGGTTGGCCTTCAGGGCCTCCCGCTCGAAGCGCGGCAGGGACGCACGGATGTCCCCCTCGCCGAACTCCGTGGCGGCGGTGACCTTCCCCGTCAGGAAGCCACGTCCGAGAGGGCTGAACGGGACGAAGCCGATCCCGAGCTCGGCCAGGGCGGGCAGGATCGCCTCCTCGGGCTCGCGCCAGAAGAGGGAGTACTCGCTCTGCAACGCCGTGACGGGCTGGACGGCGTGGGCGCGGCGGATCGTGTCGACTCCGGCCTCGGACAGGCCGAAGTGGTGCACCTTGCCCGCCTCGATGAGCTCCTTGACGACGCCGGCGACCTCCTCGATGGGGACGTCGGGGTCGACACGGTGCTGGTAGAGCAGGTCGATGGCGTCGGTGCGCAGCCGTCGCAGGGAGCCGTCGACGGCGGCGCGGATGGCGTCGGGCCGGCTCGTGACGCCCGTCTGGGTGCCGTTCTCGTCGAAGGCGAAGCCGAACTTGGTGGCGATGACGACGTCGTCCCGGACCGGCTGCAGGGCCTCGCCGACGAGCTCCTCGTTGTGGAACGGGCCGTAGACCTCGGCGGTGTCGAAGAGGGTGACGCCTCGGTCGACCGCCGCGCGCAGGAAGGTGACCATCTGGTCCCGTGGTGGTCGCGGGCCGAAGGACTGGCTCATGCCCATGCAGCCGAGACCGAGGGCGGAGACCTCGAGGCCTCTGGTGCCTAGCGTGCGTGTCTTCATCCGCGTTCTCCTTGGGTTGCGTTCGAGGTGAATCTCGTTGGGGCTCAGAGCTGCTTGGCGGGCCGCAGGAGGATCTCGTCGATCGCGAGGTGGCGGGGACGCCTGACCTCGGCGATGTCCTCCGCCGTCACCTCGCTGCGCCCGGCGGCGAGGAGATGTTGACGACGTCGGCGCCGGTCCTGCTCAGCTTCAGGGCCGTCATGTCTTCGACCGTAGGCCCCATTCCGTCCCAGTGACAGTGACGGATCCAACCGGTAACGCCACCGACCGACGGCTGCAGACAGCACGGCGCGAGTCCGTCTCTCGGGTCCAGTGAAGGCATCGGCCGACTTGCAGCCCGTCCCTGGCGCCCTGATCATCTGGTGATGAACCAGACACCTGCCACGGCGAAGCTGAGACATGCCGTCCGGGCGGTCATCCTCGCCGATGACGACCGGATCCTGCTGTGCCGCTTCAGCTTCCCGCATCCAGCGGTCCCGTCGGGCGCAACAGTCGTGTGGGCGGCCCCCGGCGGCGGCGTCGAGCCCGGCGAACAGCCTCTGGCGGCCCTGCGCCGTGAGCTGCACGAGGAGACGGGGCTCGTCATCGACGTCGACCCACCTCACGTGTGGCACCAGGAGGTCGTCGCCCCCGGCCACGCCGACGGCTACGACGGGGTGGTCAACGACTACTTCCTGGTCCGTACCACGCACTTCGATCCTCGCGGCGCTCTGTCCGACGCCGAACTCGCCGCCGAGCACATCAGCGCGATGCGCTGGTGGCGGCACTCAGAGATAGCGGACTACGACGGCACCGACCTGTTCTCACCTCGCGACATCGCAACGCCGCTGGCGGGGTTGATCGCCGGCGGCATTCCGGCCACGCCTCTGATGCTCGGCCTGTGATCCGCGAGCACAGACGTCCACTCCTCGTGCCGATGACGGGCGGGCGAGCGACGCTGGCAGCCCTGCGCGAGCGCGCCCCTGCGGTCCAGTAGCCTGTCCCCGTTGGTCGGCCCGGCAGGGCCTCGTCGCGGCGAGGTTTCAGCAAGGACCCGGCCATGCCCCGCCCTCGTAGCTCAGGGGATAGAGCACCGCTCTCCTAAAGCGGGTGTCGCAGGTTCGAATCCTGCCGGGGGCACCACACGTTTGTAAGCCTTCGCCTGATGTTTGACGTTCGGGCTTCGCCTGATGCTGACAGTGTTTCGGGTGATGGTTGACAGCTGCTTCGGCTGATCCTTGACGCTCTCCTGATGAAGGAGATGAGCGTGGCCGAGCAGCGGTACAAGGCGGTGCTGGCGGTCATCAGTGATGGCCGGCAGGTCTCCGAGGTCGCCGCAGCGTGGGGTGTGTCCCGACAGACGATGCACGCGTGGCTGGCCCGGTACGAACAGGACGGGCTCGAGGGTTTGGCCGACCGGTCCCACCGGCCCTTGTCGTGCCCGCACCAGATGGACCCGGCCATCGAGGTCGCGGTGCTGCAGGTGC
>NZ_KB911826.1 GCF_000383675.1 Terracoccus sp. 273MFTsu3.1
GGCTGCCGGGCCGGCGCGACGCCGCCACCGTCACCGACCGGCTCACCACGATGATCACCACGCTGCCCGCGCACCTGGCCAAGACCCTGACCTAGGACCAAGGCGCCGAGCTGGCCGACCACGCCCGGTTCACCGTCGCGACCGACTGCAAGGTCTACTTCTGCGACCCGCACTCGCCCTGGCAACGCGGCACCAACGAGAACACCAACGGCCTGATCCGCGAGTTCTTCCCCAAGGGCACCGACTTCACCACCGTCCCCGACGAGCAGATCGCCCACGTCGAACAGCTGCTCAACACCCGCCCCCGAGCCACCCTCGGCTTCCACACCCCCGCCTCTAAACTCAACGCACTACTCACCGTTGCGCACACGCCCTGAAACCGCCGAGCGCTCCGTCCCACCCGACGTGTGACCGAGCGCTCACTCGACTGGGGCGGAGCGCTCACTCGACGGTCGTGACCACGCGTGCATGGCGGTGCGCTTGCTGTACGGGTGGGTGGAGGCTCGGTCAGCCGACGCGGTCGACGACCGAGAGGGCCAGGGCCTGCAGGGCTGCCTTCGCGTCGCTGTCGGGCAGCGGGTCGAGCAGCGCCTGCGCCTCGCGGGCGACGGCATACGTCTCGTCGCGGGCCACCGCGAGAGCCCGGTGGGACCGCAGCAGCCCGAGGGCCTCGGCGAGGGCGGCGTCGCCGGTGAGGTCACCGTCGAGGAGCTCGAGCAGACGGGCGTCCGACGCGTCGGCGGGATCGGCCATGGCACGGAAACGCAGCACGGCCAGGGTGTCGACACCCTCACGCAGGTCGGTGCCGGGGATCTTGCCGCTGTCGTCGGCGTCGGACGCGATGTCGATGAGGTCGTCGGCGAGCTGGAAGGCGATGCCGAGCTTCTCGCCGTAGGACCGCATGATCTCGACCGACTCGGGTGAGCCGCCGCTGAACATGACGCCGTAGCGTCCGGCCGTCGCGATGAGCACGCCCGTCTTGTCGGCGAGGACGCCGAGGTAGTAGTCGACGGGGTCGACGCCCTCGGGGCAGGGACGGTCGTCGCGGATCTGCCCGTTGCAGAGGCGCACGAACGTCTGGGCCTGGATGAGGACGGCCTCGGCGCCGAGACCCGCGACGAGCTCGGACGCCTTGCCGAAGAGCAGGTCGCCCACGAGGATCGCGGTCGAGTTGTCGTAGGCCGCGTTGACCGACGCGACGCCGCGTCGCACGCTCGCCTCGTCCATGACGTCGTCGTGGTAGAGCGAGGCGAGATGGGTCAGCTCGACCCCTGCCGCAGCCGCGACGACGTCGTCGTTGATGCCCTGCCCGAGCTCCGCCGCGAGGAGCGTCAGCAGCGGCCGGAACCGCTTGCCGCCCGCCGCCACGAGGTGTCCCGACGCGGCCGCGATGAACGGGTCGTCGTGGTCGACGACCTGCGTCAGCAGGGCGTCGACCCGGGCCAGCCCGTCACGCAGGCGCGACGACAGGTCCGCGGTGGCCCCGGGGATCCCGAGGACCGGCGGGGTGGCGTGCGTCGTCATCGAGCCCCGTGACCGGACGAACGACCCTGCAGCAGTGGCTGAGCCGTCATCGGACGAACTGCGAGGCGCGGTCGGCCAGGTCGAGGAGCGCCGACGGCAGGACGCCGAGGGCGAGCGTCGCCAGGGTGCCGATGGCGATGGAGAACGTCGTCGACACCGACGGGATGACGACCTCGACGGCGTCGTCGGGGGCGTCGCTGAAGAACATCAGGACGATGACCCGGGCGTAGACGAACACCGTGATCGCGCTGCAGAGGACGCCGACGACGGCCAGGACGGTGCCGGTCGCGCCACCCGTGCCGATCGCCGCCGAGAAGACGCCGAACTTCGAGACGAAGCCCGAGGTCAGCGGGATGCCGGCGAAGGCGAGCATGAGGAAGGCGAACGCGCCGGCCACGACCGGGTAGCGCTTGCCGAGCCCGGCCCACTGCGACAGGTGCGTGGCCTCGGCGCCGTTCTGGCGCACGAGCGAGACGATGGCGAACGCCGCGATCGTCGAGAAGCCGTAGGCGACGAGGTAGAAGAGCACCGCGCCCACGCCCTTGCGGTCGAAGGCGAGGACGCCGACGAGGATGAAGCCCGCGTGCGCGATCGAGGAGTAGGCGAGCAGACGCTTCATGTCGGTCTGCGTCACCGACAGCACCGAACCGACGACCATGGTGAGCAGGGCGACGAGGACGAGCGCGTTGGTCCACTCCCAGCGACCGGTGTCGAGGCCGACGTAGGCGAGGCGCAGGATCGCGCCGAACGCGGCGGCCTTGGTGCACGCGGCCATGAAGCCGGTGACCGGCGTCGGGGCGCCCTGGTAGACGTCGGGCGTCCACGCGTGGAACGGCACCGCACCGACCTTGAAGAGCAGGCCGACGAAGACGAGGAACGCGCCGGGCAGCAGCAGTCCGTTCATCGCGAGCGGTCCGGAGGCGATCGCCTTGGACAGGTCACCGAAGTAGACCGAGCCGGCGTAGCCGTAGAGCAGGGCCGTGCCGAAGAGGAAGAAGGCCGAGCTGAAGGCACCGAGCAGGAAGTACTTCAGGGAGGCCTCCTGCGAGAGCAGGCGGCGACGGCGGGCCAGGCCCGAGAGGATGTAGAGCGGCAGCGAGAGCACCTCGAGGGCGACGAACATGCCGATGAGGTCGTTCGTCGTCGGGAAGAGCATCATGCCGAAGATCGCGAACATCGTCAGCGGGAAGACCTCGGACGTCAGCGCGCCCGCGCGGGCCGCCGCCGTCTCGGTGGCCGAGCCCGGCGTCGAGGCACCGCTGGGGGTGAACGCGTCGGGGCCGACACCGCCGAAGCGCTCGGCCATCGTCAGGACGCCGAGGACACCCAGGAGCAGGATCGTGGCCTGCATGAACAGGGCCGGTCCGTCGACGGCCAGGGCGAAGAGCTGGCGGTTGGTCGAGCCGTCCGTCAGGCCCATCGTCAGGCCCTGGTGCTTGGCCGCGAGGATGATCGCCGCGGCGGCTGCGAGCAGGCCCACGACGGCGAGCGTCACCTGGATGGCGTGGCGACGCTCCCGCGAGGCGAACGCCTCGACGAGGACGCCGATGAGCGCCGTGCCGAAGACGATGAGCAACGGCAGGATCGCGAGGTAGTCGACGTTCGACTGCTGGAACGCTGCGGGAAGCGTGGGCAGCGCCAGCGGAGCGACGGCGGTCACTTCGAGCTCCCTTCGGCCACGGTGCCGGCCGGGTTGAGGGTCGGAATGGCTTGCTGGACGTGCGACAGGGTCTTGTCGACGGCCGGGTTGATCACGTTGAGCGCGAGGTTCGGCAGGAAGCCGAGCACGACGAACGCGGCGATCAGCGGCGCCGCGACGAGCTTCTCGCGCGTCGTCAGGTCACGCACGGCGGTGAGGCCGCGACGGCCGGACTCGTCGAGCCGGTCGTGCTCGCGCTCGCCCACGAGGCCCTCGGGCTTCGGGCCGGTCATGACCCGCTTGTACATGAGCAGGATGTAGAGCGCGGCGAGGATGATGCCGGTCGTCGCGATGACGGCGGCCACCGGCTGTGTCGGGAAGCTGCCCACGAGCACGAGGAACTCCGAGACGAAGCTCGACAGGCCCGGCAGGGCCAGGCCCGAGAGACCCGCGACGAGGAAGATGCCCGCGAGGGCCGGCGTGATGCGCTGCCAGCCACCGAAGTCGGGGATGCGCTTGCTCCCCCGACGCCGCACGAGCATGGCCGCGAAGAGGAAGAGCGCGGCCGTCGAGAACCCGTGGTTGACCATGTAGAGCGTGGAGCCGCCCTGACCGACGTTGGTGAAGGCGAAGATGCCCAGGACGATGAAGCCGAAGTGGCTCACGGACGTGTAGGACACGAGGCGCATCATGTCGGTCTGGCCGATCGCGAGGAGCGCTCCGTAGATGACGGAGAGCACCGCGAGGGCCACGACGACCGGCGTCGCCCACGTGCTGGCCTCCGGGAAGAGCTGGAGGCAGAAGCGGATCATCCCGAACGTGCCGACCTTGTCGAGCACGCCGACGAGCAGCGTCGCCGTCGCCGGCGAGGACTCGGTGGCGGCGTCGGGCAGCCACGTGTGGAACGGCACCATCGGCGCCTTCACCGCGAAGGCGAAGAAGAAGCCGACGAAGAGCAGCCGCTCGGTGGTCGGGTCGAGCGAGAGACCGGTGAGGCGCTCGATGAGGAAGCCGTCGGTCCCGCCGGGGCCCTGCAGGTAGAGGGCGATGACGGCGACGAGCATGATGAGCCCGCCGGCCAGCGAGAAGAGGAGGAACTTCATCGCGGCGTACTGCCGGCGCGGCCCGCCGAAGCGGCCGATGAGGAAGTAGACCGGGATGAGCATGGCCTCGAAGAAGACGTAGAAGAGGAACACGTCGGTGGCGGCGAACACCCCGACCATGAACGTCTCGAGCACGAGGATGAGCGCGAAGTACGTCTTGACGCGCTGGCCGCCTCGGGGGCCGACCTCCTCGGGCACGTCGTGCCAGGCGGCGAGCAGGCAGATCGGGGTCAGCACGAGCGCCATGAGGATGAGCACGAGCGCGATGCCGTCGACGCCGAGCGAGTAGCTGACGCCGAACTGCGGGATCCACGGGTGCTGCTCACCGAGCTGGAACTGCTTGGTCGAGGCACGGTCGAACTGCGTCGCGGCGATGATGCCGACGACGAGCGTGACGAGCGAGAACCCGATCGCCATCCGCTTGGCGTTCTCGGCGCTCCCCGGCACGAAGGCGACGACGAGCGCGCCCACGAGGGGGATGAGGCCGAGGATCGTCAGCCAGGGGACGGTGGACATTGCGGTCATCAGGACATCACCCAAAGAGCACCGAGGATGGCGACGACACCAGCGAGCATCGTCAGGGCATAGGAGCGCGCGAAGCCGTTCTGCAGCTTGCGCAAGCGGGAGCTCGTCCCGCCGACGAGGGCGGCGAGGCCACCGGCCGCACCGTCCACGCCCTTGCTGTCGGCGAAGACGAGCGAGCGCGTGAGGTGGATGCCGGGTCGCATGAGGAGGGCCTCGTTGACCTGGTCCTGGTAGAGGTCCTTGCGCGCCGCCTGCGTCAGCAGCGACCCCGCCGGAGCCGTGACCGGCACGTCGTCGCGCCAGTAGCGCAGCCAGGCCAACGCCGCACCGGCGGCGACGAGGACGAGCGTCAGGGCCATGAGGACCGGCACCGGGATGACCGGGTGGGCACCCTCGGGCTCGGCGCCGGTGACCGGCTCGAGCCAGGAGGTGAACAGACCCGTCGGGCCGAGGATCAGACCGAGGAAGGCCGAGCCCACGGCGAGGACGATCATCGGGATCGTCATGAGCTTGCCCGACTCGTGGGGGTGCACGTCGTCCGTCCAGCGCTTCTTGCCGTGGAAGGTCATGAAGAACAGGCGCGACATGTAGAAGGCCGTGATGCCGGCACCGATGAGGGCGGCCATCCCGAAGACCCACGGGCGCCAGCCCTCGCCGATGAAGGCGGCCTCGATGATCTTGTCCTTGGACCAGAAGCCGGAGAACGGGGGCACGCCGAGGATGGCGAGCCAGCCGACGGCGAACGTGGCCCACGTGAGCTTCATGGCGCCGGACAGCCCGCCGAAGCGGCGCATGTCGACCTGGTCGTTCATGCCGTGCATGACCGACCCGGCCCCGAGGAACATCCCGGCCTTGAAGAAGCCGTGCATGAGCAGGTGGAAGATCGCGAACGCGTAGCCGACCGGGCCGAGACCCGCGGCGAGCATCATGTAGCCGATCTGGCTCATCGTCGAGGCCGCGAGGGCCTTCTTGATGTCGTCCTTGGCGCAACCGACGATCGCACCGAAGAGCAGCGTGATCGCGCCGACGATGACGACGACGAGCTGGGCCGTGGGCGCCGCCTCGAAGATCGGCGCCGAGCGCACGACGAGGTAGACGCCGGCGGTGACCATGGTCGCGGCGTGGATGAGCGCCGAGACCGGCGTCGGGCCGGCCATGGCGTCACCGAGCCAGCTCTGGAGCGGGAACTGCGCCGACTTGCCGCAGGCGCCGAGCAGGAGCATCAGGCCGATCGCCGTCATGAAGCCCTGGTTCGCGTTGCTGCCGGCCGCGCCGAGCACCGTCGCGAAGTCGACCGCGCCGAAGTGGAAGAACATCACCATGATCGCGATGGACAGACCGAGGTCACCGACGCGGTTGGCGACGAACGCCTTGTTGGCCGCGGTCGCGTAGGCCGGGTTGTAGTTCCAGAAGCCGATGAGCAGGTAGCTCGCGAGGCCGACGCCCTCCCAGCCGACGTAGAGCAGCAGGTAGGAGTTGGCGAGGACGAGCAGCAGCATCGCCGCGACGAACAGGTTGAGGTAGGCGAAGAAGCGCCGCTTGTCGACGTCGTGCTCCATGTACCCGATCGAGTAGACGTGGATGAGCGAGCCGACGAAGGTGATGAGCAGGACGAAGACCATGGACAGCTGGTCGACGAGCAGACCTGCGCTCACCTTGAACGAGCCGGCGGCGATCCAGTCGAAGAGGTCGATGCCGACGGCGCGGTCCTCGGCTCCACGGCCGAGCATCGCGAGGAAGACGAGCGCGCCGACGACGAATGCACCCCACGAGAGGGCGGTCGCGAGCACGGGCCCGAACCTGTCGGTGCGGCGGCCGCCGAGGAGGAGCACGGCGGCACCGAGCAGCGGCAGCGCGACGAGCAACCACGCGTATGCCGTCACCCCGGTGGCGGCGTGCGCCTCACCTTCGTGCGTGGCGAGGCCCGCGGCATACGTGCTCAGCGTGCTCGACGAGCTCGCGAGCGTCTGGACGAGAGTTCCCATTCTGGCCGGCGCTCCTTACAGCTTCAGCAGGTTGGCGTCGTCGACCGAGGCCGAGCGGCGGGCGCGGAAGATCGCCATGATGATGGCGAGTCCCACGACGACCTCCGCGGCTGCGACGACCATGACGAACAGGGCCATGACCTGCCCGTCGAGGGCGCCGTGCATCCGGGAGAAGGTGACGAGGGCGAGGTTCGTCGCGTTGAGCATGAGCTCGACGCCCATGAAGACGATGATCGCGTTGCGTCGCACCAGCACGGCAGCCGCGCCGATGGCGAAGAGCAGCACCGAGAGGTAGACGTAGTGCATCGGGCTCACTTGGACCGACCTTCCTCGATCTCGCGCTCCATGTGGCGCTCGACGTCCTTGAAGCCGTCGGTCGTGGCGACCTGGTCACGGGCCACGAGGACACGCGAGACGGACAGGTCGCTCGGCGTGCCGTCGGGCAGCAGTGCCGGGGTGTCGACCGCGTTGTGGCGGGCGTAGACACCCGGCGCGGGCAGGCCCGCGACGTTCTTGTTGTCACGAACGCGCTTGGCGGCCCACTCGGCCTGCGTGATGCGCGGCGTCAGACGCTCGCGATGCGCCAGCACCATGGCGCCGAGGGCGGCCGTGATGAGCAGGGCCGAGGTGACCTCGAAGATCCAGACGTACTGGCCGAAGATCAGCTCGGCGATGCCGGTCACGTTGCCGGTCTCGGCGTTGGACGAGACGAGCTTGTCCATCCCCGTCTGCACGGTCTGCTCGTCCATGACGACGCGGCCCAGCGAGAAGACGAGGATGCCGGCAAGCCCGATGACGAGCAGCAGCGAGGCCCAGCGGTGGCCCTTGATCGTCTCGACGATCGAGTCGGACGAGTCGACGCCGACGAGCATGAGGACGAAGAGGAAGAGCATCATCACGGCGCCGGTGTAGACGAACACCTGCACGATCCCGAGGAAGTCGGCCTTCTGCATGATGTAGAAGATCCCGAGGATCACCATGACGAGCGCCATGCCGAGGGCGGCGTGGACGGCCTTCTTGGCGAAGAGCAGGCCCAGCGCGGCGAGGACCGCGATCGGGGCGAGCAGCCAGAAGCCGACGGCTTCGGCGGTGGAGGTCACGGGTTGGCCCCTTCCCTGGTCTCTGCTGCGGTCGGGTGGGTGGAGTGCACGAGGTCGTGGGCCCCGGGCACCGCGGCCCCGACGTTGCCGGGCCCGCCGGCATACGCGTCGTCCTCGTCGTGCGCCGCGTCGCGGGCGTCGACGTAGGCGCGCTGCGCGGCGGTCGGCTCGCTGACCTTGCCCTGGTAGTAGTCGCGCTCCTCGAGCCCGTCGGACATCGGGAAGGGCGGCGGGAGCATGCCACTCTGGAGCGGGGCCAGCAGCTGGTCCTTGGTGAAGATCAGCTTGCCGCGGTCGTTGTCGGCGAGCTCGTAGAAGTTCGTCATCGTCAGCGCGCGGGTCGGGCACGCCTCGATGCACAGGCCGCAGAAGATGCAGCGCAGGTAGTTGATCTGGTAGACGCGGCCGTAGCGCTCGCCCGGGCTGAAGCGGCCCTTGCCACCCTGGTCGAGCGGGGTGTCGTCGTTGTCGGCACCCTCGACGAGGATCGCGTCGGCCGGGCAGGCCCACGCGCACAGCTCGCAGCCGATGCACTTCTCGAGGCCGTCCGGGTAGCGGTTGAGCTGGTGGCGACCGTGGAAGCGCGGAGCCGTGGGGCGCGGCTTCTCGGGGTACTCCTCGGTCGCGACCTTGCGGAACATCGTGGAGAACGACACCCCGAAACCGGCCACCGGCGCGAAGAGCTCGGACAGGAAGCCCTTGCTGCGGTCGTCCTGACCGGGTCGCTGGTCACGGGGCGCGCCGACCTCCGAGCCCCTGGCGGGGCTCTTGGGTGACACGTCCTTGCCGACGGTGTCGTCAGCCATGGTCCTCCTCCTTGACGGCGGTCGAGGTGCTCGAGGTGCCGGCGGTCGTGAGCACGGGCTCGCGGGATGCCGCCAGCTGGTGGCCCGACCGGGTCGGCTCGTTGAGGCGCTGACCCGGCAGCGGCGGGACGGGGTAGCCGTCGCCGAAGGGGTCGATCTCCTCCGGCGGGGTCACGTCCTCGGCGGCGGCACGGGCGGCGCGCTTGTCGTCCCAGATCCACGCCGCGGCGAGGGCGATGACGGCGACGATGCTGACGATGACGACGGTCGCGACGGACAGCTCGCGGCCGGCGAAGGTCAGCTTGCTGTCACCGAGGAAGCCGAGCTGCGCGCCGCGGATGAAGGCGACGGCCACGACCCAGGCCAGCGTGATCGGGATGAGGAACTTCCAGCCGAAGCGCATGAACTGGTCGTAGCGGACGCGCGGCAGCGAGCCACGCAGCCAGACGAACAGGAACATGAAGAGCCACAGCTTGGCGGTGAACCACAGCAGGCCCCACCAGCCGCCGCCGAACATGTTGTCGTTGATCGCCGAGATGAACGGCGGGGCCTGCCAGCCACCGAGGAAGAGCGTGGTGGCCAGGGCCGAGACGGTGAACATGTTGACGTACTCGCCGAGGAAGAACATCGCGAAGCGCATCGAGGAGTACTCGGTGTGGAATCCACCGGTCAGCTCGCCCTCGCCCTCGGCGAGGTCGAAGGGCAGACGGTTGGTCTCGCCGACCATGGTGATGACGTAGACGGCGAAGCTGAAGAACGCCGGGAGGATGTACCAGAGCGAGCTCTGCGCCGAGACGATCGCCGACGTCGACATCGACCCGCTGTAGAGGAAGATCGCGACGAGCGAGAGGCCCATGGCGATCTCGTAGCTGATGACCTGGGCGGTCGAGCGCAGGCCACCGAGCAGCGGGTAGGTCGAGCCGGAGCTCCACCCGGCGAGGATGATGCCGTAGACGCCGACCGAGGCGACGGCGAGCACGAGCAGGACGGCGACGGGGACGTCGGTGACCTGCAGCGGCGTCTCGTGACCGAACATCGAGACGGTGCCGCCGACCGGGATGATCGCGAACGACACGAAGGCCATCGTCGCGGCGATGAGCGGCGCGAGGGTGTAGATGAGCTTCTCGGCGTTGGCCGGCGTGATGTCTTCCTTGAGCATCGACTTCATGCCGTCGGCGAGCGTCTGGAGCAGACCGAACGGACCGTTGCGGTTCGGGCCCGGGCGCTGCTGCATGCGGCCGATGACGCGGCGCTCGAACCAGATGACGAGCAGCGTCGAGACGAGCAGGTAGACGAAGATGCCGACGGCCTTGATCAGGGCCACCCACCACGGGGTGTCGCTGAAGTCGGCCGTGGGGTTCTCGGACACGGGCAGCGTGGCTGCCACCCCGTATGCGGTCAGGGCGAGGCTCATGCCGCACCACCCTTCGTGACGTGGACGCGGCCACCGGCGTCGGTGCCGAGGCCCGAGCGGATCGAGCAGTCCTTGGCATTGGTCGGGACCCAGACGACGCCGTCGACCATGCCCTCGGTGACGACCGCGGGCAGCGTGACGCTGCCGGCCGGGCCGGAGACCGTGACGTGGTCGCCCTCGGCGAGCCCCAGGCCGGCGGCCGAGGCCTCGGACAGACGGGCCACGGCGAGCGGCGCGGTGCCGGCGAGGAACGGCTCGCCGTCCTGCATGCGGCCGGCGTCGAGCAGCGTGGCCCAGCTCGACAGGACGAAGTCGCCGCTGCCGTCGGGGGCCGTCGCGACGCGCTGGCCGTCGGGGGCGCTCGTGGCACGCGCGCCGCCCCACGGGCCGAGGGCCTCGAACTGGGCGTGGATCTCGCGCTGGGTGCGGGTCTCGAGGAAGACGCCCATCTCGCTCGCGAGCATGTCGAGGGCGCGGTGGTCGCTGACCGCGTTGGTCTCGAGGGCCTCCTCGAAGGCGCGGACGCGGCCCTCCCAGTTGACGAAGGTGCCGGTCTTCTCGGACTGCGAGGCGACGGGCAGCACGACGTCGGCGACAGCCGTGACCGGCGACTCGCGCAGCTCGAGCGAGACGACGAACGCCTTCTCGAGCGCCGCGGCCGCGGCCGGGTCACCGAGGTCGTGCGGGTCGACACCACCGACGACGAGGGCCTCGATGTCGCCGGCCGCAGCGGCCGCGACGATGCCGGCCGTGTCGCGGGCCGGGGTGGCCGGGACCTGGTCGACGTCCCACACGCGGGCGACCTCGGCACGGGCCGAGGCGTCGGAGACCGGGCGTCCACCGGGCAGGAGCGCACCGAGCGCACCGGCCTCGAGGGCACCGCGCTCCCCCGCCCGACGCGGCACCCACGCGAGGCGGGCACCGGTGGCGGCGGCGAGGTCGGCCGCGGCGCGCAGGGCACCGGGCGAGGTGGCGAGGCGCTCACCGACGAGCACGACGCCACCGGCACCGAGGGCCTCGCGGGCCTTCGCGCCGAGCTCGGTCGAGCCGAGGTCGGTCAGGGCCGAGGCCTCGTGACCGGGGACGGTCGGCAGCAGCGTGCCGCCCACCTTGGTCAGGCCGCGCGTCGGGTGGGACGCGACGGCATACACCTGCGTCTTGTGCTTGCGGAACGCCTTGCGCAGGCGCAGGAACACGATCGGGCTCTCGTCCTCGGGCTCGAAGCCCACGAGCAGGACCGCCTTCGCGGCCTCGAGGTCGGCATACGTGACGGCGCCGCCATCGGGTCCCGTGGCGGCGACGTGCTCGGCGAGGAAGGCGACCTCCTCGGCCGAGTGCGGTCGCGCCCGGAAGTCGACGTCGTTGGTGCCGAGCACGACGCGCGCGAACTTGCCGTAGGCGTAGGCGTCCTCGGCGGACACGCGTCCACCGACGAGCACGCCGGCCCTGGCGCCGGCGAGACCGGCCGCCGCAGCGGCGAGGGCCTCGGGCCAGCCGACGACCTGCAGCTCGCCGTCGGCGTCACGCACCATGGGCAGCTCGACGCGGTCGGGCAGCGTGGCGTAGGTGAACGCCCAGCGGCCCTTGTCGCAGTTCCACTCCTCGTTGACGGCCTGGTCCTCGGCCGCCATCCGGCGCAGCACGACGCCGCGGCGGTGGTCGGTGCGGATCGCGCAGCCGCTCGCGCAGTGCTCGCAGACCGACGGCGTCGACACGAGGTCGAAGGGCCGGCTGCGGAAGCGGTAGGCCGCACCGGTCAGCGCGCCGACCGGGCAGATCTGGACGGTGTTGCCCGAGAAGTAGCTCTCGAACGGCTTCTCCTCGTAGATGCCGACCTGCTGGAGCGCACCACGCTCGACGAGCGCGATGAACGGGTCACCGGCGACCTGGTCGGAGAAGCGGGTGCAGCGGGCGCAGAGCACGCAGCGCTCGCGGTCGAGCAGGACCTGCGAGGAGATGTTGACCGGCTTGGGGTAGGTGCGCTTGACGTCGTCGAAGCGCGACACCGGGCGGCCGGCGCTCATCGCCTGGTTCTGCAGGGGGCACTCGCCGCCCTTGTCGCAGACGGGGCAGTCGAGCGGGTGGTTGATGAGGAGCAGCTCCATGACGCCCTGCTGCGCCTTGTCGGCGACCTTGGACGTGGCCTGCGTGTTGACGACCATGCCCTCGGACACCGCCATCGTGCACGAGGCCTGCGGCTTCGGCATGGGGCGGACGTTGCCCTCGCGGTCGGGCATCGCGACGTCCACGAGGCACTGGCGGCACGCGCCGACGGGCTCGAGCAGCGGGTGGTCGCAGAAGCGCGGGATCTCGACGCCGATCGTCTCGGCGGCGCGGATGACGAGCGTGCCCTTGGGGACGCTGACGGGCACGCCGTCGATCGTCAGGCTGACGTGGTCGGGCGCCGTGGGCGCCTTCGTCTCCGTCGTGGCGGTCATGCGGACACCATCCCGCTGGACTCCTTGGTCTGGACGTCGAAGAGGACCGACTTCTCGGGCGGGAAGAGCTCGTGGGCCGGCGTGTGCATGCCGGCCTCGAACTCCTCGCGGAAGTACTGCACGGCCGAGGTGATCGGGCTCGTGGCCGCGTCACCGAGCGCACAGAAGCTGCGGCCGAGGATGTTGTCGCAGATGTCGACGAGCTTGTCGATGTCGTCCTGCGTGCCCTGGCCGTTCTCGATGCGGTTCATGATCTGGCGCAGCCACCACGTGCCCTCGCGGCACGGCGTGCACTTGCCGCAGGACTCGTGGGCGTAGAAGTCGGTCCAGCGCGCGACGGCGCGCACGACGGACACGGTCTCGTCGAAGACCTGCAGCGCACGCGTGCCGAGCATCGAGCCGGCCGCGGCGACCGAGTCGAAGTCGAGGGGCACGTCGAGGTGCTGGTCGGTGAAGATCGGCGTCGAGCTGCCGCCCGGCGTCCAGAACTTCAGCTTCTTGCCGCCGCGCATGCCGCCGGCGAGGTCAATGAGCTCGCGCATCGTGATACCGAGCGGGGCCTCGAACTGGCCCGGGTTGGTGACGTGGCCCGAGAGGCTGAAGATGCCGAAGCCCGTGGACTTCTCGGTGCCCATGCCCTTGAACCACTCGGAGCCCTCGAGGATGATCCCGGGCACCGAGGCGATGGACTCGACGTTGTTGACCGACGTCGGGCGGGCGTAGAGCCCGGCGGCGCCGGGGAACGGCGGCTTGAGGCGCGGCTGGCCGCGACGGCCCTCGAGCGAGTCGAGCAGCGCCGTCTCCTCGCCGCAGATGTAGGCGCCGGCGCCGGCGTGCACGGTGATGTCGACCTTGACGCCCTTGCCACCGACGTTGTCGCCGAGGTAGCCCGCGGCACGGGCCTCCTCGACGGCGCGCAGCAGGCGGCGGTAGACGTGGACGACCTCACCGCGGAGGTAGATGAACGCGTGCTCGCAGCCGATGGCGTACGAGGAGATGGCCACCCCCTCGATGAGCGCGTGCGGGTTGGCCATCATGAGCGGCACGTCCTTGCACGTGCCCGGCTCGGACTCGTCGGCGTTGACGACGAGGTAGCGCGGGCCGCCGTCGGGCGGCGCCATGAACGACCACTTCATGCCGGTCGGGAAGCCGGCGCCACCGCGGCCACGGATGCTGGAGTCCTTGACGGCGTCGATGATCGCCTGCGGCTCCATGTCGAGCGCCTTGGTGAGGGCCTTGTAGCCGTCGTGGCGCTCGTAGGTCGCGAGGGTCCAGGACCGCGGGTCGTCCCAGAACTTCGTGAGGATCGGGGTCAGGGTGTCGGTCACTTCGATCCGTCCTTCCCGTCGGCCTGCGACGAGTGCGAGCCGTTGCGGTCGGCCCCGGGGGCGACCCAACCGCGGTCGTTGGCGATCTTGAGACCGAGCAGGGACGCCGGGCCGGCGCCCACACCCTCGTCGGCGCGGCCGTCCTCGAAGCCTGCGAGCACCCGCGAGACCTCCTTGAACGTGCAGACCTTGGCGGCGCCGCGCGTCGGCGCGACGTCCTTGCCGGCGCGGAGGTCCTCGACGAGGCCGATCGTGCTCTCCGGCGTCTGGTTGTCGAAGAACTCCCAGTTGGCCATGACGACCGGCGCGTAGTCGCACGCGGCGTTGCACTCGACCCGCTCGAGGGTGATCCTGCCGTCCTCGGTCGTCTCGTCGTGGCCGATGCCGAGGTGCTCGGAGAGCCGGTCGAAGATGAGGTCGCCGCCCATGACCGCGCACAGCGTGTTCGTGCAGACGCCGACGGTGTAGTCACCGTTGGGGTGGCGCTTGTACTGCGTGTAGAAGGTGGCGACACCGCTCACCTCGGCCTCGGTGAGGTCGAGCACCTCGGCGCAGAAGCTCACGCCGCGGCCCGTGACGTAGCCGTCGACCGACTGCACGAGGTGCAGCAGCGGCAGCAGCGCCGAGCGCTTCTGCGGGTAACGCGAGATGACCTCAGCGGCGTCGACGTGCAGCTTCTCGAGGACGTCGGCGGCATACGGCGCCTTGGACTCGGGGCTGACGTGCAGGTGGCCTGAAGCGTCGTGACCGCTCAACGGTCCACACCTCCCATGACGGGGTCGATCGAGGCCACGGCGACGATGACGTCGGCGATCTGGCTGCCTTCGCACATCGCGGCCACGGCCTGCAGGTTGTTGAAGCTCGGGTCGCGGAAGTGCGCGCGGTAGGGGCGCGTGCCACCGTCGGAGACGACGTGGCAGCCGAGCTCGCCCTTCGGCGACTCGATGGCGACGTACGCCTGGCCCGCCGGCACCCGGAAGCCCTCGGTGACGAGCTTGAAGTGGTGGATCAGGGACTCCATCGAGGTGCCCATGATCTCGCGGATGTGGTCGAGGCTGTTGCCGAGACCGTCGCTGCCCAGCGCGAGCTGCGCCGGCCACGCGATCTTCTTGTCGGCCACCATGACCGGGCCCTCGTTCGCCTGGAGGCGGTCGGTCGCCTGCTCGATGATCTTCAGCGACTCGTACATCTCGTCGATGCGGATCCGCAGGCGGCCGTAGGCGTCCTGGCTCGTGCGGGTCTTGATCTCGAAGTCGTACGTCTCGTAGCCGCAGTACGGGTCGAGCTTGCGCAGGTCGTGCGGCAGGCCGGTCGAGCGGAGCACCGGGCCGGTGATGCCGAGCGCCATGCAACCGGCGAGGTTGAGCACCCCGACGTCGACCGTGCGGCCCTTGAGGATGGGGTTCTCGTTGAGCAGCGCCTCGAGCTCGCCGAGACCGCGCCGCACCTCGGGCACCATCTCGCGCAGCGCGTCGATGCAGCCGGGCGGCAGGTCCTGCGCGACACCGCCGGGGCGGATGTAGGCGTTGTTCATGCGCAGGCCGGTCACCATCTCGATGACGCGCAGCAGGCGCTCGCGCTCCCGGAAGGCGACGGTCATGACCGTCGTCGCGCCCATCTCCATGCCACCGGTGCCGAGGCAGATGAGGTGGCTGCTGATGCGCGTCATCTCCATCATGAGCACGCGGATGACGCTGGCCCGCTCGGGGATCTGGTCGGTGATGCCGAGCAGCTTCTCGATGGCGAGGCAGTAGGCCGCCTCCTGGAACATGGGCGTGAGGTAGTCCATGCGCGTGCAGAACGTGACGCCCTGCACCCAGGTGCGGTACTCCATGTTCTTCTCGATGCCGGTGTGGAGGTAGCCGATGCCCGCGCGGGCCTCGGTCACCGTCTCGCCGTCGATCTCGAGGATGAGGCGGAGCACGCCGTGGGTGGACGGGTGCTGCGGCCCCATGTTGACGACGATGCGCTCCTCGCCGAGCGAGGTGGCCTCGTCGACGAGGTCGTTCCAGTCGCCGCCGGCGGCGTTGAAGACGTGGGCGCCCTCGCTGGCCTGCTCGTCGGCCACGGACGTGGCGTAGACGTCGTTGGCGCCGGGCTCCGGCACCTCGGTCTGGGTGAACTCGGTGTGCGTGCTCATCAGTTGTACGACCTCCGCTGGTCCGGCGGCGGGATGGTGGCGCCCTTGTACTCGACGGGGATTCCGCCGAGGGGGTAGTCCTTCCGCTGCGGGTGGCCCGGCCAGTCGTCGGGCATGAGGATTCGGGTGAGGGCCGGGTGGCCGTCGAACTCGATGCCGAACATGTCCCACGTCTCGCGCTCGTGCCAGTCGTTGGCCGGGTAGACGGAGACGATCGACGGGATGTGGCGGTCGTCGTCGGGGCACGAGACCTCGACGCGGACCCGCCGGCCGCCGTGGGTGATCGACAGGAAGTGGTAGACCGCGTGCAGCTCCTCGCCGGTGCGGTTGGGGTAGTGCACGCCGGAGACGCCGGTGACGATCTCGAAGCGCAGCGACGCGTCGTCGCGCAGGACGCGGGCGACGGCCACCAGGTGCTCGCGGCGGACGTGGATCGTCATCTCGCCCCGGTCGACGACGACGCGGTCGACGGCCTCGCCGTAGGAGGCGGTGCCGCCGACGAGGCCACGCTCGAGGTTGTCGGCGATCTCGTCGAAGTAGCCGCCGTAGGGGCGCTCCGAGGCGCCGGCGACGAGGATCGGGCGGACGAGGCCGGAGTAGCCGGTCGTGTCGGCGCCCTGGGTCGCGCCGAACATGCCGTGACGGACGCCGACGACCTCGGGCTCGGACGCGCCGCCCGTCTGGGCGAGCTCGATCTCGTGGGGCGTCAGGCCGGAGGCCTGGTCCTTCGTCGTGTCGGCGTTCACGGCGTTCGTGTCGTCCTTCTTCTCGCCGTCGCTCATGCGAGGAGACCCTTCATCTGGTGCGTCGGCGTCGCGGAGAGAGCCGCGGCCTCGGCGGCCTTGGCCGCCTCCTCGCGGTTGACGCCGAGCGGGGAGGTCTCGATCTGGTGGTGCAGCTCGATGATCGCGTTGAGCAGCATCTGGGGGCGCGGCGGGCAGCCGGGCAGGTAGATGTCGACCGGGATGATGTGGTCGACGCCCTGGACGATCGCGTAGTTGTTGAACATGCCGCCGGAGCTGGCGCACACCCCCATGGAGATGACCCACTTGGGGTTGGGCATCTGGTCGTAGACCTGGCGCACGACGGGGGCCATCTTCTGGCTGACGCGGCCGGCGACGATCATGAGGTCGGCCTGGCGCGGGGTCGCCGAGAAGCGCTCCATGCCGAACCGGGCGATGTCGTAGTCGGGCGTGCCCACTGCCATCATCTCGATGGCGCAGCACGCGAGGCCGAACGTGGCCGGCCAGATCGAGGCCTTGCGCATGTAGCCGGCGAGACCCTCGACGGTCGAGAGCAGGAACCCGGCTGGGAGCTTCTCTTCGAGACCCATTGCTTACTCCTTAACCTTTCCTGACGAACCCGGTGGACGCGTTCCCGCTCGTGCGGGTGCTCACGTGGTCATCTGGCGTCAGTCCCACTCGAGGCCGCCGCGACGCCAGACGTAGGCGTACGCGACGAACACCGTGAGGATGAACAGGACCATCTCGACCAGTGCGAAGAGGCCGAGCTTGTTGAAGGCCACCGCGAACGGGTAGAGGAAGACGGACTCGATGTCGAAGATGATGAAGAGCATCGCCGTCAGGTAGTACTTGATCGGCACGCGGCCACCGCCGGCGGCCTGGGGCGTCGGCTGGATGCCGCACTCGTACGCCTCGAGCTTGGCGCGGTTGTAGCGCTTGGGCCCGACGACGAGCGAGGTGAAGACCGACAGCGCGGCGAACGCGAAGCCGAGCCCCAGCATGAACAGGATCGGGACGTAGGAGTTCATCCGAGGTCACGTGCCTTTCGGTCGTGCTTGACGTGCGAAGCAGGGGCGCAGGTGCGCGGCGCACCCATCCTAGGGGCGTCGGCATCGATTGTGCTCGGCGTCACAATGGCGCCGGCGGGCGGGTGGCTCATGCGCTCGGAGCCAGCCGCGAGAGGGTGGTGATGAGGCGGTCGCTCGCGCCCTTGCTCGTCGGGTCGGCGAGGTTGGCCATGATCTTGAGCAGGAGCGGCATGAGCTTCCTGCGGGGCAGTCCGTACTTCGTCGCGAGCCGCATGACCTCGGGGTTGCCGATGGCGTGGGCGAACCAGCGACCGAGGGTGAAGTAGCCGCCCAGCTCGTCCTTCATGACCTTGGGGTATGCCGCGAGCACCCGTTCGCGCGCAGCGTCGCTCGGGCGCGCCATGGCCTGGGCGACGAGCTCGGCGCCGAGGCGCGCGGCCTCGAGGGCGTAGTCGATGCCCTCGCCGTTGAAGGGGTTGACCATGCCGCCGGAGTCGCCCACGAGGAGCAGACCGTCGGCGTAGAGCGGGGTGCGGTTGAAGCCCATCGGCAGCGCGGCGCCCCGGATCGGACCGGCCGACTCGTCGTGCTCGAGCTGCCACTCGGGGTTGATGTCCTCGACCCAGCGACGCATGACGTCCTTGTAGTCGGTCTTCTGGAAGGCCGACGTCGTGTCGAGCGTGCCGAGGCCGACGTTGGTCCGGCCGTCCTCGAGCGGGAAGAGCCAGCCGTAGCCGGGCATGAGGATGCGGTTGCCGTCGTCGTCGCGGCTCCACAGCTCGAGGTGGCTCTCGAGGTAGTCGTCGCGCTTCGGCGTCGTGTAGTAGGCGCGGACGGCGACGCCCATGACGCGGTCCTCGCGCTTGGGTCGGCCGACGGCCGTGGCGAGGCGGCTCGAGACGCCGTCGCTCGCGACGACGACGGGCGCGCGGTAGGTGACGGTCTCGCCCGTCGCGCGGCCGGCGTCGTCGAGGCGCTTGGCCGTGACGCCGGTGACGCGGCCCGAGGAGTCCCGGAGCGGGGTGGAGACGCTCGTGCGCTCGTGGAGGCGCGCACCCCTGGACTCGGCGTGGCGGGCCAGGCTCTCGTCGAGCTGGGCGCGGGTGCGCACCATGCCGTAGCCCGGGAAGGCGTCGGACTCGGGCCAGTCGAGCTGCAGCGTGTGGCCGCCGCCCTTGATGCGCAGCCCCTTGGTGCGCTGCCACCCCGTCGTGTCGACGCCGAGGGAGATGAGCTCCTTGGTCGCGCGGGGGGTCAGGCCGTCACCGCAGATCTTGTCGCGGGGGAAGGCCGACTTCTCGAGGAGGACCACTTCGAGACCGTGGTCGGCGAGGTAGGCCGCCGTCGCACTGCCACCCGGACCGGCGCCGACGACGATGACGTCGGCCCGCTCGACGGGTGCAGCACCAGACCCCGAGGGGCTGGGCGCGACGCTCGAACTGGTCATGTCTCCCTGCACGCTTCCGAACCGCTTGTGAAGATCTTCACGAACTAACTTCGGGAGTCTATTCCCGCGATTTCGCGCTTGTCAGATAAGGCATGCCTAACTCTCGACAGGCCAGCGGTCAGCGCTTGGTGCCGTGGTGCAGCGCGACGATGCCGCCCGTCAGGTTGGTCCAACCGACCTGCTGCCAGCCGGCAGCCTCGACGACGCGGGCGAGCTCGCCCTGCGGCGGCCACGCGCGGATCGACTCGGCGAGGTAGACGTAGGAGTCGGGGTTGCTCGACGTGCGCCGGGCGACCGGCGGGAGCGCGCGCATGAGGTAGTTCGAGTAGACGGTGCGGAAGACCTTGTTGACCGGCTGGCTGAACTCGCAGACGAGGAGTCGGCCGCCGGGCTTGGTGACGCGAAGGAACTCGCGCAGCGCCGTCTCGGCGTCGGCGACGTTGCGCAGCCCGAAGCTCATCGTGACGACGTCGAAGCTCTCGTCGGCGAACGGCAGGCTCATCGCGTCGGCGGCAGTGAAGGCCATGTCGGGACGACGCCGGCGGCCGACCCGCAGCATCCCGAGCGAGAAGTCGGCCGGGACGACCTCGATCTCCTGGTCGGCCCACGGCTCGCTCGACGTGCCCGTGCCCGCCGCGATGTCGAGGATGCGCTCCCCCGGCTTGGCGTCGACGGCCTTGACGACGGCCCTGCGCCACAGCCGGTCCTGCCCGAGCGAGAGCACGTCGTTGGTCACGTCGTACTTCTCGGCGACGGTGTCGAACATCGACGCGACGTCGACCGGCTTCTTGTCCAGCTGCGCACGGGTCATGCGCTCATCCTCGCACCCACGGCGGGTGTGGGTTGGGTCGCACCGGCGACCACGCGAGCAGGGTGGCACGCGTTCGGCCGTAGAGTTGCCACCGATGTCCACGCTTCCTGCCCCTGAAGCGCCGTCCCCCGCCGCGGGACCGACGGTCGTCGTCCGCACGGTGCCCCTCGAGGCAGCGGACCCCCTGCTGGCCTACCTCCCGGCCGACCTCCCGCACGACGAGCTGCTCTCGTGGGTGCGCCGGGGCGAGGGCCTCGTCGGCTGGGGTTCGGCTCTGACGTTCGAGGCCCACGGCGCCGACCGCTTCCACGAGGCTGAGGCCTGGTGGCGAGAGATCAGTCGTCACGCGGTCGTGCGCGACGAGGTCGGCCGGCCGGGCACGGGTCTCGTGTGCTTCGGCTCCTTCCCCTTCGCCTCCGACTCCGCCGAGGCAGCCCGGCTCGTCGTGCCGTCGACCATCGTCGGCCGTCGTGACGGCCAGACCTGGCTCACGACGGTCTCCCTCGAGCCGCAGCTCACGCTGCTTGAGAAGCCCTCTGTCGCAAGCGATCCCGAGCCTCCTCGTGACGTCGCGTTCGCCGACGGCCAGGTGTCGCCCGCCGACTACGCCCATGCGGTCGCCGAGGCCGTGCAGCGCATCGGGGCGGGTGAGGTCGACAAGGTCGTCCTTGCCCGCGACCTCGTCGCGACGGCCTCGGGCCCCATCGACCCGCGGTGGCTGCTGCGTCGCCTCGCCGAGCGCTACGAGAACACGTGGGTCTTCTCGGTGGCGGGTCTCGTCGGGGCCACCCCCGAGCTGCTCGTGCGACGCGACCAGGGACTCATCACCTCGCGCGTCCTGGCCGGCACGATCCGCCGCACCGGCGACGACGCCAAGGACCTCGCGCTCGCGGCCTCGCTGGCTCGCTCGTCGAAGGACCTCGAGGAGCACGAGTACGCCGTGCGCTCCGTCGCCGAGGCCCTCGCCCCGCACTGCTCGTCGATGAACGTGCCCGAGGCACCCTTCGTGCTGCACCTGCCCAACGTCATGCACCTCGCGACCGATGTCGCCGCCGTGAGCGCCGACGAGGCCTCTGCCCTGACGCTCGCCGCGTCGCTGCACCCGTCGGCCGCCGTCGGTGGGACCCCCACGGCACGCGCGGTCGAGCTGATCGGCGAGCTCGAGCACATGGACCGGGGGCGCTACGCCGGCCCGGTGGGCTGGATGGACGCGAGCGGGGACGGCGCGTGGGGCATCGCCCTGCGCAGCGGCGCCATCGACCCGGGCAACCCGTCGCAGATCACGCTGTATGCCGGGTGCGGCATCGTCGCGGGGTCCGACCCCGAGTCCGAGGTGGCCGAGTCCAACGCCAAGCTCATCCCGATGCGCGACGCGCTCGCGAGCGACTGACCGGGGCGACGGTGACCGGTCGTCGGAGTGCTCCGGAGGTCGCGCTGCACGTGCTCCAGCAGCTGTGGCTCGGCGGCGTGCGTGACGTCGTGCTCGCGCCGGGGTCGCGGTCGGCCCCCTTCGCCCTCGCCCTCGACGCGGCCGACCGGGCCGGCGACCTGCGGCTGCACGTGCGGATCGACGAGCGGTCCGCGGGCTTCCTCGCGCTGGGTCTCGCCACCGGGTCACGCCGACCGGTCGCCGTCGTCACGACGTCGGGCACGGCCGTCGGCAACCTGCTCCCGGCAGTGATGGAGGCGCACCACACGGGGCGTCGGCTGCTCGTCGTCAGTGCCGACCGGCCCGACCGCCTGCGGGGCACGGGCGCCAACCAGACGACCGATCAGGCCGGCATCTTCGGCACCTTCGCGACGTGTCACGACCTGACGGCGGCCACCGCCGACGACGAGCGGGACGGCCTCGTGGCCGACGCCTGCGCACGGCGCGGGCCGACCCAGCTCAACGTCCAGCTCGACGGCGACCTGCTGCCCCCGGACGCCGACCCCGACACGTGGTGGCAGCGCCCGGATGGGCCGGAACCGCACGCCAACCCAGCCCCGGCGCAGACGGCGGACCGCAACGTCGACGCGTCGGTGTCCGTGCCGACCGACGGCGAGGTGCTGCCGCTCGGGCCGCGCACGGTCGTCGTCGCCGGCGACGACGCCGGACCGGCAGCACGTCTGCTCGCCGAGGCCGCGGGCTGGCCCCTCGTCGCGGAGCCCACCTCGGGCGCGCGCATCGGACGGCAGGCCCTGCGCACCGGACGGCTGCTGCTCACGACCGACCTGCGCGGGGCCGTCGAGCGCGTCGTCGTGGTCGGCCACCCGACCCTGTCCCGCCCCGTCACGAGCCTCATCAGCGACCCGGCCCTCGAGGTCCTGTCCGTCCGAGGTCGTGACGGCGTGGCCACCGACCCGGGCCGGGTGGCGCGCGTGCTCGACGTCGTGCCTCGGGTCGAGGCCGCCGACGACCAGGCCTGGTTCAACGCCTGGCACGTCGCCGACCAGCAGCTGGGCGGGCTCATCGACGCGGGACTCCTTGCGCCCGAGGCAGATCCGTCCCGGGCCATCGAGCACGGCGGACTGTCACCACTCGCCGTCGCGGCTGTCGTGGGGGCCGCCGTCGCCGCCGACACGACCCTCGTCGTCGGCTCGTCGAACCCCGTCCGCGACCTCGACGTCATGGCCACACCGTGGGCGCCGCTCGAGCACCGCTTCGTCGTCGGCAACCGTGGCCTCGCCGGCATCGACGGCATGGTCTCCACGGCCGTCGGCGTCGCCCTCGGTCGCCCGCGGGCCGCGCGCAGCATCGCCTACCTCGGCGACCTGACCTTCCTCCACGACACGAACGGCCTGCTCACGGGCCGCGGTCAGCGGCGGCCCGACCTCACCTTCGTCGTCCTCAGCGACGACGGCGGAGCGATCTTCAGCACCCTCGAGCAGGGTGACAGCCGCTATGCGAGTGCCTTCGAGCGCGTCTTCGCGACCCCGCACGGCACCGACCTCGAGGCGCTGTGCGCGGCGCACCACACGGCATACGAACGCGTCGAGGACCTCGGTCGGCTGGCCGAGGCGCTCACTGAGTCCCCTTCCGGCATCAGGGTCCTCGAGGTCCCCGTCTCGCGGGCAGACCGCCGGGCCGAGGCCGCCTGGCTGCGCGCGCTGGCCCAGCAGGTCGTGACCCACCGCGACGACCGCCGCTGGCCCCGGCGACACACCGAATAGGTCACGACGCAACGGGATCGGATCGCGGTGCGTCGCGACCTGCTCGGTGTGTTGCGTCGGCTAGCCCGGGGCGTCGGGGACCGGCCACTGGGACGGCGTGCCCGGCTGGGACCGCACCGCCGCCGCGACGAGCTCGGCGCTGTCGCGCGCCTCCCGCCCGTCGGGCAGGTGGACGGTATCCTCGAGGCCGACGCGCACGTCGTAGCCCGCGGCCTGCGCCCAGCGCAGCACCCGCCAGGTCCAGCGCCCCTCACCGTGCACGAGGACCGGCACCGGCGACATGCCGAGTGCCGCGAGGATGCGCTCGGCCGCCCACGGCCCGTCGGAGCCGGGGGTCACACCGGGGATGAGCTCGACGAGCACTCGCTCGACCTGCCACGGCCAGTTCGTCGCCACGAAGCGGCTGGTCGCCTGAGGCGTCCATATCCCCGCCTCGACGCCGGATCCGTTGTCCCGCAATGCTGTCGCGACGTCCACGGCGCCCTCCTCGTGCCAGTTGACGCTTGCGCAGTCCGGGCCGCCGAGGTCCGGCGACGGCCACTCCGAGACGTGGGCGAGCTTGCGGCGGGCACTGTCGACGATGCCGTCACGCGTCGAGACGCTGACGCGGAGCCCCGGCGTCGCAGCCCGGATCGCGCTGACCGCGTCGACGACGTGCCGCGTCTCGAGGGTCTCGCGGCCGGACTCGTCACGCGGGTGCACGTGCACCATGAAGGCTCCCGCCGCCACGGCGTCGGCCGCGGCCCGTGCGAGCTCGTCGGGCGTCTGCGGAACCGTGCGGTGCTGGCCTCGGGTGCGGTCGCCGTTCAGGCAGGCCTGGATCATCCGGCACTCCCCTCGGCGAGCACGGCGTGGCAGCGCACGAGCCGGTCGCGCCACCACCTCTGCCGGTCCGGCGGAGCCGTGAGGTCCGCGAGCGCCTCGGAGTCGGCGGTCGCGCGTCCGAGCCTCAGGAGACCGCCGGACGGACGCCACGGGTCCGCCGAGACGTCGCGCTCGAAGAGACCCACCGTGCCGAGGCCGCACGCATGCTCGAGCGACGGCAGGGCCGCGGCGAGGGCCACCCCAGCAGCGATGCCGACGCTCGTGTCGAGCGCCGACGACACGACGGCGGGCAGGCCGCACGCCTCCACGACCCCGAGCGCCGACCCGACGCCACCGAGGGGCGCGACCTTGACGACGACGAGGTCCGCGGCGCCGAGCCGGGCCACACGGATCGGGTCCTCGGCCTTGCGGATCGACTCGTCGGCCGCGATGAGCACGTCGATCCCGTTGCGTGCCAGAGCAGTTCGCAGCTCGACGAGCTCCTCGACGCTGGCACAGGGCTGCTCGGCGTACTCGAGGTCGTATGCCGTGAGCCGCCGCAGCGCCTCCGTGGCGGTCGCGACGTCCCACCCACCGTTGGCGTCGACCCGGATGCGCGCCGACGGACCCATCACGGACCGGACCGACGCGATCCGGTCGATGTCGTCGTCGAGCGTCTGGCCGCGCTCGGCGACCTTGACCTTCGCCGTCGTGCACCCGTCGAAGCGCGCGAGGACCTCCGGCACCCGGTCGGGACCGACGGCCGGCACGGTCGCGTTGACGGCCACGGCGTCGCGCACCGGCGCGGGCCACTCGGCATACGCCGCCTCGAGGGCCGCGGACAGCCAGCGCGCGGACTCGCGATCGTCGTACTCGACGAACGGGCTGAACTCACCCCAGCCCGAAGGGCCCTCGAGGAGCAGGGCCTCGCGCGCGTCGACACCGCGGAATCGCACTCGCATCGGCAGGGCGACGACGTGGGCCCGGGCGAGGAGCTCGTCGACAGGAGGCGGCGTCGTCATGCCTCCATCATCACCGACGACGGTCTCCGGACAGGACGGGTGCTCCCGGGGGTGGCGATTGCCCTGCGAGTGGACGGATGACACGGCATACCCGGGACTTCGTGCACTCACGGGGCAGTCGGCCACGGAAGGCCAGTCGTGGCCCGGGACGCGAGGACGGGCTAGCGAACCGGGAAGGCCTCGTGCCGGTCCTGCGTCGGGTCCGGCTGTCCGACCGCCGCGTCGGCCGACGACGTGTCCTCGCGACTGCGGCGGGCACGGTGGCCGCCGCGGCAGACGTGGCTGCGTCCGGCGGCGTGCGGGAGCACCCAGAAGAGCCCGAAGAGCCACCAGAAGCCGTGGCCCGACGACCCGAGCGCGACGGCGATGAGCACGGCTCCGGCGATGATGAGGTTGCGTGGCGAGAACACGTCGGTCTCCTCCGTCCGCGGGACCGGTCGGCCCCGTACTCCCTCGACCGTAGGCGCGGGACGCCCGGCGGACCCGGCCCCTCTGTCAGCGACTCCCCCTGACAGATGTCACGTCCACCGAATGGGGCGGAGCGCTCACTCGAGTGGGACGGGGCGCTCACTCGAGTGGGGCGGGGCGCTCACTCGAGTGGGCGAGGGGGCCGAGGACGACGTCGCGCGGGTCGTCGACGGCCACGGCGATGCGGTCGCGGAAGACCTGGCCCATCTGCGGCAGGGCGTCGAGGCTGAAGAACCGCGCCTCGGTCGACTCGTCGTCACCGGGTCGCGGCTCGCCCGAGACCCAGCGGCACCGGAAGGTGTGGTCGAGGTACTGCCCGAGGTCGCCGTTGTCGTGCGTCACGACGCCGCTCGCCGAGACCCAGACGAGCCGCTCGACCTCGGCGACGACGCACGCCTCCTCCTCGACCTCCCGGACGGCGGTGACGTGCGGGTCCTCGCCCGGGTCGACGATGCCGGTGACGGGCGTCCACGCGCCGTTGTCCGAGCGCTTGACGAGCAGCACCTCGTCGGCGCCGTCCGCGACCTCGCGCAGCACGACGGCCGTGACCCCGGGCATCCAGAGCAGCTCCCGGCCGACCATGGTGCGCAGGTGGGAGACGTACGGAGGGATGGGCATACGGCCGACCCTAACCCCGCCGATAGGGTCGGTCCGTGAGCAGCGAGCCGGGCCAGAGCGCCGTTTCCGAGATCTTCGACCCGAGCGAGTGGGCGCCCGTCGAAGGCTTCGACCTGACCGACGTCACGTACCACCGGCGCCGGCCCGTGGCCGGTCGCCCGCACGCGGAGTCGGGGGTCGTGCGCATCGCGTTCGACCGGCCCGAGGTGCTCAACGCCTTCCGCCCGCACACCGTCGACGAGCTCTACCGCGCGCTCGACCACGCCCGCATGACGCCCGACGTCGGCGTCGTCCTGCTCACCGGCAACGGTCCGAGCCCCAAGGACGGCAAGTGGGCCTTCTGCTCGGGCGGCGACCAGCGCATCCGCGGCCGCTCCGGCTACCAGTACGCGACGTCGCCGGACGCCGACGCCACATCGTCGGGCATCGACGCCGCGCGCACGAAGGCCCAGGGCGGGCGCCTCCACATCCTCGAGGTGCAGCGGCTCATCCGCACCATGCCCAAGGTCGTCATCGCCGTCGTCAACGGCTGGGCGGCCGGCGGCGGCCACTCCCTCCACGTCGTGTGCGACCTGACGATCGCCAGCCGCGAGCAGGCCCGCTTCAAGCAGACCGACGCCGACGTCGGCTCGTTCGACGCCGGCTACGGCAGCGCCTACCTCGCCAAGATGGTCGGCCAGAAGTTCGCGCGCGAGATCTTCTTCCTCGGACGCACCTACTCCGCCGAGGACATGCAGCGGATGGGCGCCGTCAACATCGTCGCCGACCACGCCGACCTCGAGCGCGAGGCCCTGCAGGTCGCGACGGAGATCATGGGCAAGAGCCCGCAGGCGCAGCGGATGCTCAAGTTCGCCTTCAACCTCACCGACGACGGGCTCATGGGCCAGCAGGTCTTCGCCGGCGAGGCGACCCGTCTGGCCTACATGACCGACGAGGCCGTCGAGGGCCGCGATCAGTTCCTCGAGAAGCGCGAGCCCGACTGGTCGCCCTTCCCCTGGTACTTCTGACGCCTCAGAGCCCGTCGAGCAGGGCGACGGTGGCGGCCACGATCTGAGGCTGCGCCTCGGCCCGGCTGACCGTCGGGGTGCCGTCCCCGGGCTGGTCGCCGTAGTCGCCGAAGTAGGAGTGCACGGCCCCCGCGACGGCGGTGTATGCCGTGTCGCCGGGCAGGAGCGGCCGGCTGGCCGCGATGTCGGCGGGCGTCGTGAAACCGTCGCTGGTGCCGCTCACCGAGGCCACGGTGAGGTCGGTACGGTCGGCCAGGGAGTCGACCGGATAGGACGCCCAGAGCACGAGTCCCCGGACGACGCCGGGGTGGTCGTGGGCGAAGCCGGCCGCGACGACGCCGCCGAGACTGTGCCCGGCGATCGTCCACGAGGTCACCTCGGGATGACGGTCGATGAAGGCGTGCGGCGCCGTCGTCGCGAGGAAGCCGATGCCGAACGGCTGCTTGACGACGAAGACGATGACCCCCTGCCGGCTCACCTCGGAGAGCATGGGCACGTAGGCGCGCGGGTCGACGCGGGCGCCGGGCTGGAAGATCAGGCCGCGAGTCGGAGTGCCGCTCGTGGGCGCGATGACGATGTGGGCCGGCGCGTCCATGACGCGCACGTCGGCGCTGCCGGACATCGCGGCCACGGCCTCCGGGGTCGCCCCGAAGGGCCGGAGCCAGACGAGCGCCCCGAGCACGACGACCGTGACGAGGACCCCGGCCACCCGGCCGAGGGCACGAAGCACCGGTCGCGCCTTGCGAGGTCGTGGGTTCGGCGCCGAGCGGTCCCGCACGAGGAGCACGACGCCGATGAGGCCGCTCGCCGCGAGCGCGATGACCTGGGCCGGGTTGCCGGCCAGCAGGACGGAGTGGTCGAGCAGGAAGAGCACGAGCGGCACGACGAGCCAGAGGATCCCGAGCACGACGGTGAAACGCGCGCGAGGGCGCCGTCGGCCCCCGGCCCCGGTCCCCGCCAGTCCCTCGTCCGGCACGGTCGTCACGACCTGAGGGTAACCACGTGGGAGGGCGCAGCGGCGGCGTGGACGCCGGCGTTCCGGAGGAAGGACGCCCCGGTCACGGCGAAGCCGGTGTCGGTCGCCCACCGGGCAGCGGGACAGGGCAGGATGTTGGAGTGGAACCGAGTGACGACCGCCGCGCCAGCCCGGGCCGTCGTGCGCCCGGTGCCGCGCCCGGTGCCGCGCCCGGTGCCGCGCCCAGTCCCGCGCCCGGTCCCGCGCCCGGTCCCGCGACCGGTGCTGCGCCACGCCATCGCGGCGCGGCACGCGCCCCGCACGGGACCGGAGGGTCGGCCGCTCCCCCTCCCGCACCCGAGACCCCGGACGTGCCCGAGGGGGGCCGGCCCGCGGACTTCCGCCAGCCACCGCGCACGACCGCGGCCAACGCGACCCGCGCCGTCGGGCGCGGGCTCGGGCGGGCGGCCACCGGCACCGCCCGCCTGACCGCGCGCTCGGGCCGCTTCGCCGCCGCGAAGGCGCACGCGTACACCCACTCCGGCGGGGCCGGCGAGAGCGGTCTGGCCCGGATGACCGAGCTGCACGCGAGCCACACCGCAGGCGACACGATCATGACCCTGGCCCTGGCGGGCACCCTCTTCTTCAACCCGCAGACCGCCCAGGCCCGTGGCGACGTCGCGACGTTCCTGCTGCTGACGATGGTGCCGTTCGTCCTCGTCGCGCCGCTCATCGGACCGCTCCTCGACCGCTTCTCCCACGGCCGGCGCTGGGCCATCGGCACGACGCTCGCCGTCCGGGCCTTCCTCTGCTGGGTGCTCGCCGAGGCCATCACCCACGACAGCAGCTGGCTCTTCCCCGCCGCGCTCGGGTGCCTCGTCGCCTCCCGGGCCTACACCATCACGCGCGCGGCAGCGGTCCCACGGCTGCTGCCACCGGGCACGACCCTCGTCAAGGCCAACTCGCGGGTCTCGATGGCCGGAGTCGTCGGTG
This sequence comes from Terracoccus sp. 273MFTsu3.1, assembly GCF_000383675.1. GTDB lineage: Bacteria > Actinomycetota > Actinomycetes > Actinomycetales > Dermatophilaceae > Terrabacter. The sequence continues at coordinate 29,052 of NZ_KB911826.1, forward strand.
CGGTCGTCGGCGGCGTCCTGGGCGGGGTGGCGATGCTCGCCGGACCCTCCTGGGCCCTTCGCGTCGGCTTCGTCATCTTCGTCGTCGCCACCGTCCAGGCGATCCGCCTGCCGGCGCGCGTCGACAGCTCGCTCGGCGAGGTCTCCATCGAGGACACGACCCCGATCCCGGTGCGAGGCGCCCACGACGACGCGAGCGCACCCGGGGCCGGCTCGCTCCGCGGCACCCGGCGCGGCTGGGGCGACGACCCGGCCCGGCGGCATACGCCCTCGGAGGGCGAGGCGCTCACGGTCGACTCGCTGGGCCCGCTCGGGCGCTTCCGCCGACGCAAGCAGGCGATCCCGTGGCCCGTCATGCACGCCATGTGGTCGACGGGTGGCACCCGGGTGCTCACCGGCTTCCTCATCCTCTTCATGGCGTTCCTCGCCAAGGAGCACCCCATCGACGGCATCCGCGGCGAGCTCGTCCTCGCCTTCATCGCGGTGGCCATCGGCGTCGGCAACGGCATGGGCAGCGTCGTCGGCAACGTCGTGCGCGACCAGCGGCCCGAGCGGATCGCCATGGTGTCGGTGCTCGCCGCGACCGTCTGCTGCGTCGCGACGGGCATCTGGTACGGCGTGTGGACGCTCGTCGTGCTCGGCTTCGTCCAGGGCATGTCGGCGCAGCTGTCCAAGCTCGGCTTCGACGCGCTCGTGCAGCGCGAGGTCCCCGAGAACGTCCGCACGTCGGTCTTCGCGTGGTCCGAGACGATGCTCCAGGTGCTGTGGGTCGTCGGCGGCACCCTCGGAATCGTGCTCCCGCTCAACCCCTACGTCGGCTTCCCCGTCTGCGCGGTCGCGCTCGTCTGGACCGTCGCCATGGCCGCACGCCAGCGCCGGCGCGCCGCCCCCACCGCACCCCCGAGAGCGAGACGTGCCTGATGGCCGCGCCGTCCCCCCGCCCGCTGGCGATCCCCGCCGGACCGGCCGTCCTCGACGTGCTGCCCACTCTCGAGGCGGCCCTGACCGGCCGCTCCCCGGTGCTGCCGTATGCCGCCGACGCGCCGCCGCCGTCGGTGCCGTTCCACGACCCTGCCGAGCTGCCGGACGGTCTCGCGGTCGCGATCGGCACCTCGGGCTCGACCGGTCGGCCCAAGCGCGCGCTGCTGACGGCCGACGCCCTCGAGCGGTCGGCCTGGGCCACCCACCAGGTCCTCGGCGGGAGCGGTGCCTGGCTGCTCGCCATGCCGGCCCACCACGTCGCGGGGCTGCAGGTCCTGCTGCGGTCGCTCGCGTCGGGCGTCACGCCGGAGGTGCTCGACCTGCGCGACGGCTTCTCGGTCGCGGGCTTCGCGGAGGCTGCGGCTCGGGTGCGGCCCACGAGCGCGGCACCCCGGCGCTACACCGCGCTCGTGCCGACGCAGCTGTCCCGTCTCGTCGACGACCCCGCCGGGCTCGACGCCCTGCGCACCTTCGACGGGGTGCTCGTCGGCGGCGCGGCCACACCCCCGGCCCTCGTCGAGCGCTGCCGCGCGGTGGGCGTCGCGCTGAGCCTCACGTACGGCATGAGCGAGACGGCCGGCGGCTGCGTCTACGACGGCATCCCGCTGCCCGTCAGCCGGGTCCACGTCGACAACGACCGACACGTCGTGCTCGGCGGCGACACCGTCGCGCACGGCTACCTCGGCGAGGCGCGCCTCAGCCGTGACGCCTTCACCGTCGACCCCGACGGCGTCCGCTGGTTCCGCACCGACGACCTCGGCCATTTCGACGACGACGGTCTGCTCGTCATCGACGGCCGCGCCGACGACGTCATCAACACCGGCGGCCTCAAGATCAACCCCGGGGTCGTCGAGGACGCCATGACCCGGCACCTCGACGACGTCCTCGACGTCGTGGTGCTCGGCCTTCCTGACCCCGAGTGGGGCGAGGCCGTCTGTGCCGCAGTGACGCTCGTCGACCCGACCGGTCACCTGACGACCCGCGCCGTCCGCGAGCGCCTGCGCGGCATCCTCCCGGACGCGGCACTGCCGCGGCGGGTCCTCGTGCTCGCCGAGATCCCCCAGCGCGGGCCCGGCAAACCCGATCGAGCCGCCATCCGACGCGCCGTGCAGGGCCTCGCCTGAGCGGTGGCAAGATGGGGGTGTCCCACCCGTCGCCGAAGGAGGTCGCCGTGCTGCGCGTCGTGCTGATCGCCCTCGTCGTCTTCGCCACGATCTACGCGCTGGTCGACTGCCTCCAGACCGATCGTCGGCTCGTGCGGATCATGCCCAAGACCGTCTGGCTGCTCGCGGTGCTCGTGCCGGTGCTCGGCCCGGTCTTCTGGCTCGTCGCCGGGCGCAGCGACGCCCGGGGCGGACCCGGTCCCGCGTCGCGCGGGCCCGGCCGCCGTCCACCCGGGCCCCGAGGCCCCATGGGCCCCGACGACGACCCCGACTTCCTCCGCAAGCTGTAGAAGGACCCTCCGGAACTCCATGGCCACCCTGTCCCAGTGGATCGAGGGCGCTCGCCCTCGCACGCTCCCCGCCGCCGTCTCGCCCATCCTCGTCGGCACCGGCGCCGCCTACCAGACCGGTCACGTCGTCTGGGCGTATGCCGTCCTCGCCCTCGTCGTCGCCCTGGCCCTGCAGGTCGGGGTCAACTTCGCCAACGACTACTCCGACGGCATCCGCGGCACCGACGAGGTGCGCGTCGGGCCGGTGCGGCTCGTGGGCCAGCGCCTCGCCGCACCCCGCTCGGTCAAGATCGCGGCCTTCGCGTGCTTCTTCTTCGCCGCGCTCATGGGACTCGCGCTCGTCGGTCTGTCGGAGCTGTGGATCATGATCCCGATCGGAGCGGCGGCGATCGTCGCGGCCTGGTACTACACCGGAGGCAAGCGGCCCTACGGCTACCTCGGCCTCGGCGAGGTCTTCGTCTTCGTCTTCTTCGGGCTCGTCGCGACCCTCGGCACGATGGCGACGATGACCCCACCCACCGCCGCGGGCTGGTGGGGCGCCATCGGCGTCGGGTCGCTCGCCTCGGCGATCCTCGTCGCCAACAACCTGCGCGACATCCCGACCGACCGCGAGCACGGCAAGCGCACGCTCGCCGTGCGGATGGGCGAGTCGGGCACCCGCGCCTTCTACGTCGCGCTGATCGCCGTCGCCTTCGTCATGACCGGCCTCGCCTCGTTCACGTCGCCGTGGGCCCTGCTCGCGCTCCTGTCGGCGCCGCTCGTCGTGCGGCCGATGCAGGCAGTCGTCGGGCGCGCCACGGGGCCGGGCCTCATCCCGGCCCTGGCCGGCACGGGGCAGTTCCAGCTCGCGTGGTCGCTGCTGCTCGCCGTGGGCCTCGCGCTCGGCCGCGCCTGATCCGGTGAACCGCCGGCCCACTGGGCAGACGCGGGTCGCCGTGGTCCTGCGGGACCCGGTGCTGCGGCCGTCCGACCGGGTGGGTGTGGCATTCGGCTGACGGGCGGGCCTCCCGGTGCCACGGTGGACGGATGACCGAGGAGATCGACGTCGTCGTCGTCGGGGCGGGGCAGGCGGGCCTCGCGACGAGCCACGAGCTCGACCAGCGCGGCGTCGAGCACGTCGTCCTCGAGGCGAGCGTGCCCGGGTCCTCGTGGCTCGGCCGGTGGGACAGCTTCACCCTCGTCGGCCCCAACCACACCGTCCGCCTGCCGGGCGCGGCCTACGACGGCGACGACCCCGGGGGCTTCATGACCCGCACGGAGGTGGCCGGGCACCTGCAGGCGTATGCCGGCCGGCTCGGTCGGGTGCGTGAGGGGGTCCCCGTGCACGGGCTCTGGAGACGCGACGGCGCGTTCGAGCTGCGCACCGACGCCGACACGATCCGCAGCCGCATCGTGGTCGTGGCGACGGGCGCGTACCAGCAGCCGCTCCGACCGACGGCCGTGGCCGGACTCTCGCCGGACGTGACGTGCGTCGACGTCCTCGGCTACCGCAACCCGGGCGCGCTGCCCAACGGCGCGGTGCTCGTGGTGGGGAGCGGACAGAGCGCCTGCCAGATCGCCGAGGAGCTCGCGCTGTCGGGGCGAGACGTCGTCATGGCGTGCGGCAGGGCGCCGTGGTTCCTCCGGCGGGTGGGCGGCCGCGACCTCTTCGAGTGGCTGCTGGACTCGAGCTTCTACGAGCAGACGCCCGACCAGCTTCCGAGCCCTGCGGCGCGGCACGGCGCCAACGTCCAGGCGACCGGCGCTGGCGGCGGGCACGACCTGCACTACCGGACCCTCGCCGTGCTCGGCGTGCGTCTCGTGGGGCACCTCGTCGACATCGACGGGCACACGGCGCGGTTCGCGCCCGACCTCCCCGAGGTCATCGCGGCCGGCGATGCCGGGTTCGCGTTCGTGCGCGACACGATCCTCGCGGGCTGCCGGGATCGCGGTGTCACGCCGCCCGAGATCCCGGAGCCCGGACCTCTCGACACGTCGGCGCCCACCGAGCTCGACCTGCGTGGCTTCGGAGCGGTCGTCATGGCGACGGGCTTCCGCTCGCGCTACACCGAGTGGGTCGACGTGCCCGGGCTCGTCGACGAGCAGGGCTTCCCCGTGCACGTCGACGGCGAGAGCGTCGTGGCGCCGGACCTGCACTTCGTCGGCGTCCACTTCCTGCGCCGGCGGCGCTCGTCCCTGCTCTTCGGCGTCGGGGACGACGCCGCGGCCACGGCGACCCGCATCGCCGCCCGCCTGGGCACCACGGCCTGAGACCACACCCGCCCGCAAGCCCACTCGAGTGAGCGCCCCGTCCCACTCGAGTGAGCGCTCGGTCACATGCTCCGGGACCGGTGTGACGGCGTACTCACTCGACTGTGATCGGGCGCTCACTCGACTGTGGTTGGGCGCTCACTCGACTGTGGTTGTGCGCTAACTCGAGTGGGGTCAGCGGTCGGCGTTGCGGGGGTCCTCGGTGGCCGCACCCGTGGTGTCGGCGTCGCGGACCGGGCGCTCGTCCTCGAGGTCCTCGGCGAACTCGTCGCTCGTCGGGTCGACCGCGTGCTTGGCCTCGAGCTTCGCCTCGTGGCGCTCGACGAGCTTGGCCGTGATCTCGTCACGCATGCCGCGCAGCAGGATGTAGGACGCGGCCGCCGAGGCGATCGCCGAGGCGCCGAGCAGGAGCACGGGGTTGTTGCGCAGGCCGATGAGCCAGAAGAGGAAGAGGAAGCCGAAGAAGATAAGGATGCGGAGCAGGGAGTAGCGGACCACGTCAGACCACCGTCACATGCCCGAGTAGTTGTGCATGCCGACGAAGGTCGAGACGAGGTTGACCAACGTGAAGTTGATGATCACGGCGACGTAGCCCGCGAGCGCGATGTACATCGACTTGCGGTGGTCGACCCCGGCCGTCGCGCGGCCGTGCATGTAGGCGGCGTAGACCGTCCAGATGACGAAGGTCCAGACCTCCTTGGGGTCCCACTGCCAGTAGGCGCCCCAGGCCTGCTTGGCCCAGATGGCTCCCGCGATGAGCGTGAACGTCCAGAGGATGAAGGCCACCATGTTGAGGCTGTATGCCGTCCGCTCGAGTGAGGCGGACGACGGCAGCGACTCGATGAAGGTGGGCTTGACCGGCGGCTTCTCCTCGCGGCGCAGGCGCACGAGGTAGAGGAGGCCGACCGCGAAGGCCAGCGTGAAGAAGGCGACGGCGAGGAAGGCCACCGAGACGTGGATGCCGAGCCAGTAGGACTTGAGGGCCGGCATGAGCTCGCCGGCCTCGGTGTAGAGCACCGTCAGCGCGAGGCCGAGCACGAGCAGGATGGGCGTGACGATGAAGACGCCGAGCCACTGCCAGTTGTTGCGCTTGGCGAGCACGCTGTAGGCGGCCCCGACCGCCGCGGCGGCGGCCGTCGCGAACTCGAACATGTTGCCCCACGGCGGGCGGCCCACGGCGAGGCCGCGCATGAGCACCGACGCGACGAGCAGCGCCGACGCGAGGTAGGTGAGCATCAGGGCGATGCTGCCGCGCTGGCGGCTCTTGAGGCTCTCCTCGAAGCCCGGCCCGGCGGCATACGGCGTCGCAGGGCGGCGCTCGGCCGGAGTAGGTGCGCCGGAACCGACGAGGACGCCCTCGCGCTCGTTGGCGCCGACCTCGGCGACCGCCTTCGAGTCGGCCACCTTGGGGGCTCGTGCGGCCAGGTGCCAGGTGAAGGCGAGCATGGCGAGCGTGTAGACGATCATCGACGCGTAGAGCGCTGCGTTGGCGTTGGCTGCGAGGTTCACGAGCGGTCGGTCCGTTCTGCAAGGCGGTCGTGCACGCCGGTCGTGATCGCGGTGACGATCGCGGCGAGCCCGGGGTCGGAGTCCTTCGAGAGGCCACCGATGGTGACCACGGTAGCCGGTCGCCCGTCGGCGCCGGCAGGGCCGTCAGGCGTGCCGCCGCCGGGGCCGCCGGGGCCGTCGCCCGCGGCTGCCGGGGCCGGGCGCACGCGGACGAAGACGCGGCGGCGCTTGATGGTGAGGCCGAGGATCAGGCTGAGCGTCGCGAGGATGGCGCTGACGAGGCTGATCGGCGCGCCGGGGTCGGTGCGCACCGACAGGCCGGCGAAGCGCTTGACGCTGTCGAAGGTGATCGAGCCGCGGTCGCCCGGGAGCTGGTAGGTCTGGCCGGGCTTGAGGCGGATGAGGGCGGGCGAGCCGTCGGCCTTGGTGACCTGCTTCATCTCGTCGGTGTTGAGCGTGTAGACCGACTGGGGGGCGCCGCCCGGGAAGAGGTTGCCCTCCCAGACCGAGAGCGCCACCTCGGGGTTGTTGGTGTCCGGGAAGATCGACACCGGCCCGTTGGTGAAGGTCGGCTCTGCGGTCGGCAGGAAGAAACCGGTGAAGCCGAGCTGCTTCGGCGAGGCCGACGGCACCTTGATGACGCCGACCGAGCGGTAGTTGCCGTCCTGCGGCAGGAACGGCGTCGCCTCGCGGTAGAGCACGGAGCCCTTGGCGTCCTTGACCGTGATGACGGGCGTGTAGCCGTTGCCGAGCAGGAAGATGTCGGCGCCGTCGACGGTGATGGGGTGGTTGACCGAGACGTTCTCGCTGCTCTTCGGGGCACCGGGCGAGCTCTGCAGCGTCGTCTGCGCGTCGAAGAGGCGCGGCGTGCCGAACGAGCGGCCCGGCGTCTCGTTGAACTCGACGTGCAGCTGGTCGAGCGAGAGGACGAAGGGCGGCAGGGTCTCGGTGTCGACCCACGGCCCGGGCGAGATCGTGTTGTACGTGCCCGCGGACGACGCGAACTTGTCGCCCTCGGCGAGGATGATGTCGCCGCGCCAGCCGAGCAGGTGGCCGACCGCCATGCCGATGATGATGCCGGTCAGGGCCAGGTGGAAGAGCAGGTTGCCGGTCTCGCGGAGGTAGCCGGACTCGGCGGAGACGCTCGTCGCGTCGTGCGAGTGCAGCCGGAACCGCTTGCGCTTCAACACGGCTCGCGCGGCCGACAGGGCTTCGTCGGGCGAGAGGCTCGTCGTGATCTCGGCGTGCTCGTCGAGACGCGCGAGCCGAGCGGGGGCGCGCGGCGGCCGCGAGCGCAGCGCCGACAGGTGCACCTTCGTGCGCGGCACGATGCAGCCGACGAGGGAGACGAAGAGCAGCAGGTAGATCGCCGAGAACCACGGTGACGCGTAGACGTCGAAGAAGCCGAGCTTGTCGAGCCACGGCGAGCTCGTCGGGTTCTGGGCGATGTAGTCGGCGACCCGGCCGGCGTCGATGTTGCGCTGCGGGAAGATCGAGCCCGGGACAGCGGCGATGGAGAGCAGCAGGAGCAGGAAGAGCGCCGTGCGCATGCTCGTCAGCTGCCGCCAGCCCCAGCGGAGCATCCCGATCGCGCCCAGGGTGGGGAGCGTCGGCTCCTGCCGGTCGGGACGCATCCCGGTGCGTATGCCGTCACGGCCCGGCGCGCCCGACGTGGGCTTCGCACCCGGCGGGGTGTGCTCCGTGCTCTCGGTGCTCTCGGTCGCGGGGTTGGTGTCGGTGCTCATGTCAGATCGCCACCTGGAAGCCGTTGACGAGCCGCACCTGGAGCCAGACGATGACGTCCTCCCAGACCCCGGTCAGCATGAGCAGGCCCACGGCGACGAGGAGCAGTCCGCCGACGTTCTGGAGGGCGCGGCGGTGCCGACGCAGCCAGTCGCTCGCCGTGCCGGCGCGCTCCCACAGCGCCGCCATGAGCACGAACGGCAGACCCAGTCCGATCGAGTAGACGGCGGCGAGGGCGAGGCCGCGTCCGATCGAGCCCGACTCGGCCGAGATCGGGGCGGCCATGGCCTGGATGGCTCCGAGCGTCGGGCCCATGCACGGCGACCAGCCGATGGCGAAGGCGGCGCCGAGCAGCGGGGCCCCCGCGAGTCCGGCACGCGGTCGCCAGCTCACCGGGGCGGCATACGACCGGCCGAGCCCGAGGAAGAGCAGACCCATGATCAGGACCACGGCACCGCCGACGCGCATCAGCGCGCTCTGGTGCTCGCGAAAGGCGAGGCCGACGGCCGAGACGGCGGCGGCCGCGACGAGGAAGACCACCGTGAAGCCGAGGACGAAGAGCAGCGCCCCGACGACGAGTCGGCCGCGCGACCGCTTCTCGAGCGACACGTCGGACAGACCGGTGACGTAGCCGAGGAAGCCGGGCACGAGGGGCAGCACGCACGGTGAGGCGAACGAGACGAACCCGGCCACGAGGGCGACGAGCCCCGCGGCGAGGAGTGACCCTGAGGCAAGCTCGGTAGCCACGAGGACCTCAGGCCTTCTCGGCGAGGACGTCGTCGATGAGGCCGAGCAGGGTCGTCGTCGAGACGGGACCGGAGACACGGGCCGCGATGCGGGCCTGGTGGTCGAGCACGAGCGTCGTCGGGGTGGCCGAGGCCTTGCCCTGGAGGGAGAGGATCGGGACGCCGCCGTCGTAGGCCAGCGAGGGGTAGGTCACCTTGTTGGCGGTCTGGAAGGCGAGCCCGGTCTCGGGGCCCTCGAGCTTGTCGAGGCCGATGAACTCGACCTTCTTGCCCTTCGCCTGCACGGTCTCCCACGCCTTCTGCAGCGCGGGCGTCTCCTCGATGCAGGGCGGGCACCACGAGCCCCAGACGTTGACGACGAGGACGGTGCCGGCGCGCTCGGCGCTGCTCCACGGCTTGCCCTCGAGGGTCGTGCCGGCGAGCTCCACCGGCTCGCCACGGTCGGTGGAGGGCAGCTGCTCGATGGAGCCGTCGCCCGCGACGTAGCCCTTGCGGTCACCTGAGCGGGCTTGGTCCGCAACGGAGTTCGGGTCGGACGAGCAGGCGGCCGCGAACGTCACGAGGCCTCCGGCCATGGCGACGACGCCCCACCGCAGTGCGGTGCGTCGGTCGAGGTGGTCCATCAGGCGCCCACGCTCTTGCTCGCCCTCGCGAGCAGCTCGGCGGCCGGCTCGGAGTACGTGATCGAGGCGAGCTCGTCGCCGCGGTAGGTCAGCGACGTCAGCGAGGCGAGCGTGCACTCGCGCTTGCGCGGGTCGTGCCAGAGGCGGCGTCCCTCGAGCTTGTTGCGTGCGGTCCAGACCGGCAGCTGGTGGCTGACGACGACCGCCTCGTGCCCGCGAGCGGCGTCGCGCGCGTCGGCGACGGCTGCGAGCATCCGGGTCGCGATGTCCTCGTAGGGCTCGCCCCAGGAGGGCTTCGTGACGTCGCGGAAGAGGTGCCAGTTGCGCGGGTGGAGCAGGTCCGTGAGGCCGACCGACCGTCCCTCGAACTGGTTCTCGGACTCGATGACGCGCACGTCGGTGGCGATCTCGACGCCGTGGTCGGCCGCGATGGGGGCCGCGGTCTCCTGCGCGCGTTCGAGCGGCGAGGCGACGACGTAGGTGATGTCGTTGGCCTCGAGGTGGGCCGCCACGAGGCGCGCCATCTCCTGGCCGAGGTCGGAGAGGTGGAAGCCGTCGAGGCGCCCGTAGAGCACGCCGTCGGGGTTGTGGACCTCACCGTGTCGCATGAGGTGCACGACCGTGAGGTCGTCGGCGCCCGGCGCCACCCCGCTCGTGCTCTCACCCATGCTCGACAGTCTCTCAAACGTCGTGCTCAGGACCGAATCCGCACCTGAGCCTGTGCACCCCCTGTGACGTGCAGCGACACCGAGCAGCGCCCCGCCGACGCGGCCCCACGCGTACGCCGTCGGTAGCGGTCCCCGGCACCCGTGGCCGACGTCACGTCGTCCGTGGGACGACCGGCGCCACGGACGGGGGTCGCCCTACACTCCGTGACGTGTCGTGGTCACTCTGGCTGACGCTCGTCGCGACGGGCGCGCTCATCTCCTTCACCCCCGGCGCCGGGGCCATCAACACGATGGCGAACTCGCTCGGTTCCGGCTGGACGCGCTCGATCTGGGGCATCCTCGGCCAGCAGGTCGCGCTGCTCGCCCACATCGCCGTCGTGGCCGCCGGCGTCGGCGTCCTCGTCGCGGGCTCACCAGTGCTCTTCACCGTCATCCGGTACGCCGGCGCCGCGTACCTCGTCCACCTCGGGATCCGGCAGTTCCGGTCGCGCGCGGCTGCGGCACGGGTGGGTGAGGTGCAGCGGGAGCCGGCGTGGTCGATGTTCCGCCGCGGGCCGCTCGTCAACCTCACCAACCCGAAGGCCGTCGTCTTCTTCCTCGCGTTCACGCCGCAGTTCATCCGGCCGGAGCAGCCCCTGCTGCCGCAGTACGCCGTGCTCGCCGCGACGGTGATCGCCATCGACGTCATCGTCATGTGGTTCTTCTTCGCCGCGGCGGCACGCGGGCTGGGGCGGCTGACCCAGCGCGAGTCGGGCCAGCGCACGCTCAACCGCGTCTTCGGCGGGCTCTTCGTCGGCGTCGGCGTGCTCCTCGCCGCCGTCCACTAGGCCCGGGGACGACCGGCGTCAGACGAGCTCGGGCACGTCGAGGTGTGCAATGGCGAGGGAGAACTCGCCGATCTGGGTGATCCTCATGCCGGTCTCCTGCACGAGGTCGGCCCGCAGGCCCATCGCCGCGTTGCGGGTCGCCATCATCGCCTGCGGGGAGTCGTACGTCGCGGTGACGCACGCCCGTCCGGAGGCACGGTCGACGAAGAGGCTGGCGCTGCAGAAGCCCTCGAGCTGCTCGACCCGCGGCATGATGCCCATCCTGAAGGCGTCGAGCATCCGGTCGACCATGGCCGGGTCGCCGTCGGTCCACGTGACCCGGGCGGCGCAGCCGTCGGCGACGCGGTGGTCACGGTGGAGGTAGGCGATCTCCCACTCCTCGACGGTGGCCTCACCGCCGAGGAGGTCGGCCGCCTGCCGACGCAACGGGACCACGGTGTCGGCGGTGGCGCGCATCGCGGCCTCGTCACGCCACGCCGTCGTGACGATGCACTGGCCGCTGACACGGTCGGCGACCATGGACAGGCCGACGCAGCCGTCCATCGCCCTGACCTGCGGCATCACCACGTCCTGCACGTGTGCGATGCCGCTCTCGATCATGCCGGGACGGCCCAGGACCGTCGTGGAGCGTGCGTGCACGACCCCACCTCCCTCGGTCGGGGCGGCACCCCGACGGCGCCGCCGTCACCGACCAGCGTCCTCCTCGTGGGTCGAGGCCACAATCCCCGCTGCCGTATGCCGGGCGAGCCGCGAGCAGGGTGCCTGGTCGCGGCCCTGTGCACTGGGTCACTCCGTGACCCAAGGCCGCCTCGTCCGGCTCCCGGGCAGCCGAGTCACCCCCTGACCCAATGCACAGCGCGTGGTCCGTGCCGTATGCCGTGTCGCCCGCTCCCCCACGCCCGTCCGGGGTGATCGCGGCTGGCCGTGTCGGCCGCGATCACCTCGGACCGGTTGCGCGACGGGTGGCGCGGGGTCGGTGTGCGGGTCAGTCCGCCGGATCAGTCCGCCGGATCAGTCCGCGGAGGCAGCCGCGCGGGCGGCGGCCGGCAGGGCCGCCAGCACGTGGTCGACGGCCTCGTCGTCGTGCGAGGCCGAGACGAACCACGACTCGAAGGCGCTCGGCGGGAGGTGCACGCCCTGGCTCAGCATCGAGTGGAAGAACCGCCGGAAGGCGTCGGTGTCCTGGTCCTTGGCGTCGTCGTAGTTCGCGACGGCCCCGTCGCGGAAGAAGACGGAGAACATCGAGCCGGCCCACTGGATCGTGTGCGGCACCGAGGCCGCGGAGAGCTCGCGCGCGACGGCGTCGGCGATCGTGTGCGAGACGACGTCGAGGCGCTCGTACACGGCGGGCGTGCAGCCCTGGAGCGTCGCGAGGCCCGCGGCGGAGGCGACAGGGTTACCGGACAGCGTGCCGGCCTGGTAGACGGGCCCCAGCGGAGCGAGGAGCGCCATGACGTCGGCACGGCCGCCGAAGGCCGCCGTCGGGAAGCCACCACCCATCACCTTGCCGAAGGTGAAGAGGTCGGGCGCCCCTGCGGCATAAGGGCCCTCGAGGCCGTAGAAGCCTGAGGCGCTGCACCGGAAGCCGGTCATCACCTCGTCGGAGACGAGCAGCGCGCCGTGCGCCCTGGTGACGCGGAGCAGTGCCTCGGTGAAGCCGGGAGCCGGCGGGACGACGCCCATGTTGCCGGCCGCAGCCTCGGTGATGACGGCGGCGATCTCGTGTCCGCGCTCGGCGAAGGCTGCCTCGAGGGCCGGGACGTCGTTGTAGGGCAGGACGATCGTCTCGCCGGCGCTCGAGCGCGGCACGCCGGCCGAGTCGGGGAGGGCGAAGGTCGCGACACCCGAGCCCGCCGAGGCGAGGAGGGCGTCGACGTGACCGTGGTAGCAGCCGGCGAACTTGACGACGACGTCGCGGCCGGTGAAGCCGCGGGCGAGGCGGATGGCCGACATCGTCGCCTCGGTGCCGGAGTTGACGAGGCGGACCTGCTCGACGGGCTCGACCCGCCGCACAATCTCCTCGGCGAGGCGCACCTCGTTCTCGCTGGGCGTGCCGAACGAGAAGCCGCGAGCAGCCGCCTCGGTGACGGCCGCGAGGACGTCGGGGTGCGCGTGGCCGAGGATCATCGGGCCCCACGAGCAGATGAGGTCGACGTAGCGCTTGCCGTCGGCATCGGTGAGCCACGGACCGGCCCCGCTCGCCATGAAGCGCGGCGTGCCACCGACGGCCCGGAAGGCGCGCACCGGCGAGTTGACCCCACCGGGGATCACCTCGCTGGCCCGGGCCAGGAGCGCGGCGGACGCCGGGGCGTCGGTGGTCGTCTGGACGGTGACGGGCTGCGAGCTCATGCACCCAGTCTCTCAACCGATGCTGGGTGCGCCCCGTCGGGTCGTCAGTGGCCGCTCGTGCCGTTCGGGTCGAGGTGGTCACGCACGATGGCCATGGCGTCGCCGATCGCCGTGAACTGCGTCGGGGTCATGATGTCGACGAGGTTGGCGCGCACGCTCTGCACGTGGACGCGCGCGATGTCGCCGACGGCGGCCAGACCACCGGTGGTCAGGACGAGCTCGACGCCGCGCTTGTCGTCGGAGCACTGCTCGCGCGTCACCCAGCCGCGGTCCTCGAGCCGCTTCGCGGTGTGCGTCAGCCGGCTGCGCGACTGGACGACCATGGCCGCGAGCTCGGACATCCGCAGCCGGTGGTTCGGGCTCTCGGAGAGCATCGAGATGATCTCGTACTCGCTCAGCTGCAGACCGGCGTCGCCGAGCGCGTCGTCGAGCGCACGCTCGAGCAGCCTCGTGCCGCGCAGGATGGCCCGCCACGACGCCTGTTCGGCATCGGTGAGCCACCGCACGCCGTCATCCCCTGTACCTGACATGTCAACCTCCTGCGATTGCACAGATGGTAGTGGTGTCAGGCGGTCCATTCGGTCACGTCGAGCGCGAAGTACGTCAGCACGACCTGGGCACCGGCGCGGCGGATCGAGGTGAGGGACTCGATCGCGGCGGCCCGGAGGTCGATCCAGCCGTTCGCGGCGGCCGCGTGGATCATCGAGTACTCGCCCGACACCTGGTAGGCCACGACCGGCACCGACGACCGCTCCGCCGCGGCCGCGACGACGTCGAGGTAGGACATCGCGGGCTTGACCATGACCATGTCGGCGCCCTCGGCGATGTCGAGGTCGATCTCGCGGAGGGACTCCACGATGTTGGCCGGGTTCTGCTGGTAGGTGCGGCGGTCGCCCTGCAGGCTCGACTGGACGGCCTCGCGGAAGGGCCCGAAGAAGGCCGAGGCGTACTTGGCCGAGTAGGCGAGGATCACGGTGTCGGTGAGGCCCTCGGCGTCGAGCGCCTCACGGATGACGGCGACCTGCCCGTCCATCATCCCGGAGGGCGCCACGACGTGGGCGCCCGCCCGAGCCTGCGCGACGGCCATCTCGGCATAGAGGAGGTTGGTGGCGTCGTTGTCGACGCGACCGTGCTCGTCGAGCACGCCGCAGTGCCCGTGGTCGGTGAACTCGTCGAGGCACGTGTCGGCCATGACGACGAGGTCGTCACCGACGGCGTCGCGCACGGCACGCAGCGCGACGTTGAGGATGCCGCCGGGGTCGACGGCCCCCGATCCGGTCGCGTCCTTGTCCTGCGGCACCCCGAAGAGCATGATCCCGCCGAGTCCGGCCGCGACGCAGCGGTGGGCCACCTCGACGACGCTCTCGAGCGTGTGCTGGTCGACGCCGGGCATGCTCGTGATCGGGCGCGGCTCCGTCAGACCCTCCCCGACGAAGACGGGCAGCACGAGGTCGCGCGGGTGCAGCCGGGTCTCGGCGACGAGGGATCGCAGGACGGGGGTCTGGCGCAGGCGACGGGGACGCTCGATCATCAGGGCCTCGTCTCAGCGGGCGCGGCGGCGCGAGGCCGGACGCTTGTCGCTGGGACGCTGCACCGCCTGGCCCGCCTCGGCCGCGGCGACGGCGAGGCCGACGCCGTGGCCGGCGAGCGCATCGACGAGGCTGAGGGCCGAGGCCTCGGGCGCGAGGACGTCGACCCGGAGGCCGTGCTCCTGCGCCGTCTTGGCCGTGGCCGGCCCGATGCACGCGACGACCGTTGCGGCGTGGGGCTTTCCGGCGATGCCGACGAGGTTGCGCACCGTCGAGCTCGACGTGAAGAGCACGGCGTCGTAGTCGCCGCCCTTGATGGCGTCGCGGATCGACGCGGCGGGCGGGGCGGCGCGGACCGTCCGGTAGGCCGTGACGTCGTCGACCTCCCAGCCCATGTCGCGCAGTCCGGCGACGAGCGTCTCGGTCGCGATGTCGGCGCGGGGCAGCAGCACGCGGTTGATCGGGTCGAGGACCTCGTCGAACTCGGGCCACGACTCGAGCAGGCCGGCGGCGGACTGCTCGCCCGCCGGCACGAGGTCGGGGTTGATGCCCCACTCGCGGAGAGCGGCGGCGGTGACGCCTCCGACCGCGGCGACCTTGAGGCCGGCGAAGGCCCGGGCGTCGAGACCGAACTCCTCGAAGCGCTCGCGCACGGCGCGCACGGCGTTGACCGAGGTGAAGCCGACCCACTCGTAGCGTCCGGTGACGAGGCCCTTGACGGCCTTCTCCATCTGCTGCGGCGTACGCGGCGGCTCGACGGAGATGGTCGGCACGACGTCGGCCGTGGCGCCGTAGCCGGCGAGCCGGTCGACCATGGAGCCGGCCTGGGCCTGCGTGCGCGGCACGAGCACCTTCCAGCCGAAGAGCGGCTTGGACTCGAACCACGAGAACTCGTCACGCAGCCCGACGTTGGGGGACACGACGGCGAGCGACACCTGCAGGGGCTCCTTGCCACCGAAGACCCCGTCGGCGTCCCCGAGGGTCGTCGCGACCGAGGACTGGCGCACGGTGGTGCCGTATGCCGTCAGCGCCACGAGGGCGTCCGCCGGACGTCCCGCAGCGCGCAGCGCGGCGAGGGCGGCGCGGATGCCCTCGGTGCCGCCGAGCAGCACGAGAGTGTCCGTGTCGGCCGCGTAGGCCGACCAGTCGACGCCGGAGCGGTCGACCCCGACGACGTGGACGGCCCCGGTCGACTTGGACGTCAGGGGCACGCCGGCATACGTCGGCCCGGCCGTGAGCGCGGACACCCCCGGCACGACGTCGTAGGTGATGCCGGCCTTGCGGCAGGCACGCACCTCCTCGACGAGGCCGTTGAAGGTCGCGGGGTCCCCGTCCATGAGGCGCACGACGAGGCCGCCGGGGGCGACCGACTTCGCAGCCTTGACGACGAGCTTGGCGCGCACCGCGTGGGTGAGCTCCTGGCCCTGCTCGCCGTGGCCGGCGTCGATGATCTCGACGTCGGGGCGGGCGTGCTCGAGCACGACGTCGTCGCGGGCGATCCGGTCGAGGATCACGACGTCGGCGGCGGCGAGCAGGTCGCGGCCGCGCAGTGTCATGAGGCCGGGGTCGCCCGGTCCGGAGCCGACGAAGGCGACACACGCCGGCGTCGTCGCGTGGGTGGGAGTCGAGTCCGTCTGCTCTGACGGCTGGCGGGAAGGAGTCACGAAACTTGCTCCGGTTGGTGTGGGGCGTGGTCTGGGGCAGGTCCAGCTGACGTGGCGACCTGGAGGTCGGCGGCGCCGTCCTCCAGCAGGATTCGGGCCAGGCGCGAGCCGAGAACGGCCGGCTCGTCGTAGGGCCCGACGAGTGAGCGGCGCAGCTCGACGGAGCCGTCCTCCGCACCGGCGAAGGCACGCAGCGACAGCTCGAGGCCGTCGTCGCCCTCGACGACCTCGGCGAGCGCCCCGACGGGGGCGGTGCACCCGGCCTCGAGCGTCGCGAGCAGCGAGCGCTCGGCCTCGACGCAGGCCCGCGTGTCGGGGTCGTCGAGCACGGACACGGCGGCCACGACGTCGTCGCGGTCGGACCGGCACTCGACGGCGAGGGCGCCCTGGCCGGGCGCCGGCAGCACCTGGATCGGGTCGATGACCTCGGTGGCCTCGTCGAGACGCCCGAGCCGTGCGAGTCCGGCGCGCGCCAGCACGACGGCGTCGAGCGCACCGGAGGAGACGAACCCGATTCTGGTGTCGACGTTTCCACGGATCGGACGGATCTCGATGCCGAGCCCGAGCGCTGCGATCTGTGCGGTGCGACGCGGCGAGCCGGTGCCGACGACGGAGCCCGCGGGCAGCTCGCCGAGAGTCAGCCCGTCGCGAGCCACGAGCACGTCGCGGCTGTCCTCGCGCACGGGTACCGCGGCGACGACGAGCCCCGGTTCGGGTGCCGTCGGGAGGTCCTTGAGCGAGTGCACGGCGACGTCGATGCGACCGTCGAGCAGGGCTCGTCGGATGGCTGCGGCGAAGACGCCGGTGCCACCGATCGCCGTGAGCAGCTCGCCCGAGACGTCGCCCTCCGTCGTGATCTCGACGAGCTCGACCTCGTGGCCGGCCTCGCGCAGCCGGTCGGCCACCCACCCGGACTGGGTGGTGGCGAGGGCCGATCGGCGCGTCCCGAGACGCAGGGCGGTCATGGCTGGGCCCGCTTCGGCGGCGTGGACACGTTGGCGACGTCCTTGGGCTCGAGGTCGAAGAGCTCGCGCAGGGCGGCCGCGTAGTCGTCGCCGCTTCCCTCCATCGCGAACTCCTTGACCCGCATGGTCGGCGTGTGGAGCAGCTTCTCGACGATGCGGTGCACGGCGAGGCCGACCTCGGCACGGGTGGCCTCGTCGAGGCCGGGCAGCCGCTGGTCGAGCCGCTCCATCTCGGTCGCCACGAGCGCGGCGGCTCGGGCGCGCAGAGCGGCGACGGTGGGCGCCACGGACTTCTCCATGCGGCGCGTCAGGTAGTCGGCGACCTCACCGGTCACGAGCTCGCGCACTCGGACGACCTGGGTGGTGTCGGCGCGACCCTCGAGCAGGAGCCCCAGCGACTGGAGGTCGACGAGCGAGACGCCCGGGACGGCGTGTGGCCAGGAGACGACGGGCTCGACGTCGCGCGGGAGGGCGAGGTCGACGACGACCTGGGGTCGACCCCCGCGGCGGCTCGCGCTCGCGGCCAGCATGTCGGCCGTGATGACGTGGCCGACCGCCCCGGTGCACGTGACGACGAGGTCGCTCTCGGCGAGGACGGCGGCCAGGTCGTCCCAGGGACGGGCGACACCGGACGTCGTCGCCGCGAGGCGCTCGGCACGCTCGGGCGTGCGGTTGACGATGGTGAGGGACCCGATGCCCTGGCGGCGGACGGTCGCGGCCGCAAGGCCGCTCATGCCACCGGCCCCGACGACCGCGGCGGCGACACCCTCGAGCGGGCCGAGGACCGCGGCGGCCTCCTCGAGGGCGATCTGCACGAGCGAGACGCTGTGCTGGTCGATGTCGGTCTCGGTGTGCGCCCGCTTGCCGACGCGCAGGGCGCCCTGGAAGAGCGCGTTGAGCGACTCCCCCACCTGACCGCGGCCCTGGGCCCCGGCGAGCGCGTCGCGCATCTGACCGAGGATCTGGGCCTCGCCGACGGCCATCGAGTCGAGCCCGCAGGCGACGGTGAAGGCGTGGGCGATGGCAGCGTCGTCGTAGCGCACGTAGAGGTGGTCGGCGAGCGCCTCGGCCCGGGCGGCGAGGGCGTCGGCGGGGTCGCCCGGCGGAAGGTCGGCGACGCGACGCACTCCCTCGGGCTCCTCGACGCCGGCAGCGAGGGCGAGCGCCTCACCGATGGCGGCGACGGCCGGGTGGAAGGCGGGCACCGACGCGTAGACCTCGAGGCGGTTGCACGTGGAGAGCACGACGGCCTCGGTGGCCGTGGCCGAGCTGAGCACGGAGGCGGCGATGGCCTCGGCGCGGCCGGGGCGCTCCGAGAGCGCCTCGAGCACCGACAGCGGGGCGGTGTGGTGGGACAGGCCGATGACGAGAAGGCTCATGGCGCGGCCACCGCCGACCGGAGGTCGCCCGCGGCCAGCGACTTGCGCTGGGCGTGGAAGGCGAGGATCTGCAGCTCGGTCGAGAGGTCGACCCGGCGTACGTCCACGCCGCTCGGGACGGAGAGCACCGCGGGCGCGAAGTTGAGGATCGAGCTGATGCCGGCGCCGACGAGGGCGTCGCAGACGGCCTGCGCGGCGGGTGCCGGCGTCGCGATGACGCCGATGGCGATGGGGTCGACGGCGTGGTGCTCGGTGAGCTCGGCGAGCGGGCGGATCGCCACACCGACGATCTTCTCGTCGGCGAGCGCGGGGTCGTCGTCGTAGAGACCGACGATGCGGAAGCCCTTGGTGACGAAGCCGGAGTACGAGGCGAGCGCGTGCCCGAGGTTGCCCATCCCGACGATGGCGACGGGCCAGTCCTCGGTCAGGCCGAGGGCACGGGAGATCTCGAGGGCGAGCGTCTCGACGTCGTAGCCGACGCCGCGGACCCCGTAGGAGCCGAGGTGGCTGAGGTCCTTGCGCAGCTGCGCGGAGCGCACCCCGACCTCGGCCGCGAGCTCTTCCGACGAGACCGACAGGACGCCGTCCTCAGCGAGGCGCGAGAGCGTTCGGAGGTACTCGGGAAGCCGCGCGACGGTTGCGTCGGGGATCTCGCGACGCAGTGCTGGGTCGGCGGACACTCTTGCTCACCGGCTCCTCTCGAACGAGGCGTTCTCCCACACGTGGAGCACGTGGGGACCCGATCAGGCTAGACGTTTGTGAACCCATGCACAAAGTTGACTTAAACGGCCTACCACGGCATGGGATGCCCCGGTGAGGCAGGTCACCGGAGCGCGGCGCGCAGGCGTGCCTCGTCGACCCGCCAGAAGTCGTGGCGTCGCCCGTCGACGAACGTCACCGGGATCTGCTCGGCGTAGCGCCGCAGCAGCTCCGGGTCGTCATCGACGGACTGCTCCTGCCAGCTCACGCCGAGCTCGCCCGCCACCCGCTCGACGACGGCGCGCGCCTCGTCGCACAGATGGCATCCGGCGCGCCCGAGGAGGACGACCCGCGGTGGGACCCCGGCAGCCGGGACAGCAGGAGGGTCTGGAGCGTCGAGGGGCTGCTCGCTCGTCATGCCGACCACTGTAGGCACGCGCACGGCGCCTGACGTCGGGTGCACCACAAAACGTCATGGGGGTCCCATGCGCGGGCGCATTCCGACAGACTGTCCACAATGCGCGCGAACAGGACGTCGGGTCGTCGGCCCCCACCTGTCCTCGCACCGGGAACGACCCCGGGGCGGGTGTCGATGACGCCTGCCTGCGCGGCACTCCCGGGCACGGTCCCGGCGATCCTCGCGCCCACGGCATACGCCCTGCCGACGTGGCGCTCGGCGCTCGACGCCATCTGGTCGGCCCTGGCCGACGCGGGCGCCGAGGGCGGTGGCCTGACCCGCACCTCCCCGGGCTCTCCGGGCACAGCCGGCTGGCGGCGGCACCCGGAGCGCGACGCCGACGAGCAGGCCCGCATCGCGGCCCTCGTCGAGCTCGCCCAGGGCGGCGACAAGGAGGCCTTCGCGCAGCTCTACGACGTCTACGTCGACACGGTCTTCCGCTACGTCCTCGTCCGGGTCGCCAACCGTGCGCTCGCCGAGGACCTCACGTCCGAGACCTTCCTCCGGGCGATGCGCCGGATCGACTCGTTCACGTGGCAGGGCAAGGACATCGCGGCGTGGTTCGTCACCATCGCGCGCAACCTCATCGCCGACCACGTGAAGTCGGCGAAGTTCCGCTTCGAGGTGGCGACCGCCGACATGCGTGACGCCGACGAGCGGGTCGACGCCCCCGACACCGAGGTGCTGACGCGGCTGCGCGACGAGCGCCTCGTCTCGGCGATCAAGGAGCTCGGTTCCGACCAGGCCGAGTGCATCACCCTCCGCTTCCTCCAGGGTCTCAGCCTCGCCGACACCGCGAAGGTCCTCGACAAGTCCGAGGGAGCCGTCAAGCAGCTCCAGCTACGGGCGACCCGGGCCCTGCGCAAGGCCCTCGAAGGAGTCGAGCTGTGATGCGCGTAACCCCACCGGCACCCTCGTCGTTCTCATGGCGTAGGGACGGTGCGTGTGGGCCCGGACCGACACTCGGCGCGCTGACCGGCGCGACCGTGGAACGTGTGAACGCAGGCGGCGGGGTGGCAGCGATGGCGGTGCTCCGGCCCCTGACGAACGACCCGCACCACCCACCCCTCGCCGCACCACGTGTCGTATGCCGTGCCGTGCCGTCCCAGCCGGGGCCGCCGGGTCGGGCGAGGGCGTCCGACCCGCCCTGACGGGACGACCGACGAGCAGGACCAGCACGACCAGACCAGCGAGCACGACCAGCCAGCACACCAGCACGACGGACCCACGGACTCGAGAGACGGAGGAGGGACATGGACATCGGGGCGAACGCCGACGGCGAGCTCCTCCAGCGCGCCCTCGAGGGCGAGCAGGTCTCCGAGCCCGGCATCCTCGAGCTCGTGGCGGTGCTGCACGCCGTGCAGGCCGTAGACCAGGCCGGCCTGGCGCCGCGGGCCGAGTTCGTCTCCGACCTGCGCGCCCGTCTGCTCGCCGACGACGCCACCGCGGTCACTCCGCTCCTCCCCCTCGCGCCCCCGGACCCGGACGACGGCGACGAGGGCGGACCCGCCGGGGCCGATGCCCTCGGTGACGGTCCGCGCGACGGTGGCACCGTGTCGATCCTGCGCGTCGCGGCGCGACCGCTGAAGTTCATCGCGACCGCGGCCGCCAGCATCCTCGTCATCGGCGGCGCCCTCGGCTTCGCGTCCCGCTCGGCCGTGCCCGGCGACGCCCTCTACGGCGTCAAGCAGCTGCTCGACCGGGCCGCAGTCCAGCTGGCGGGCTCCCGCTACGACGAGGGCCTGACCTACCTCGCCCAGGCGCAGGAGCACATCGCCGACGCCCGCGACCTCATCGACGGCGGCTCGCCGTCGACCCACGATCTCGACACGGCCTACGACGCCGCGACGGACGCGACCGGGCGCGCCCAGACCATCCTCATGGAGGTCTACCGCACCGAGCACCGCGCTGAGGCGTTGACCGAGCTGGCCGACTTCTACACCCGCGCCATCCCGCAGGTCGACGCGATGCGACCCCGGGTGCCCGCCGACTCGCTCGCGTCCTGGCAGCGTCTGCGCGACCTCCTCGGCGCGGGCCAGGTGGCCACCCTGAGGGAGCTGGCCGCCTGCGGTGTCTGCGGCGACCGGGCCACCCAGGCCCGGCAGACACTGGCACGACTGCCCGGTGCGGTCCGGCCCAGCAGCCCGGTGAGCGGCACGTCCGCCCCGGGCCCCGCGGCGTCCCGACCCGGGGCCACGACGACCCCACGGCCCACCGGTTCGGCACCGCGGCCCCCGGTGGTCTCGGTGACCGTCCCGGGCGGCGTGCCGGTGCCCGGTGTCTCCGTGCCCGGCGTCACCGTCACCGGCCGCGTCACCCTGCCCGGCGGCACGATCAACCTGCCCGGCGTCGGGGTGACGAGCTCGTCCGTGGGCGTCGGTGGCGGCGGCGTCACGCTCCCCGGTGCCACGGTCAGCCTGCCGGGGGTGGGCGTCACCTCCTCGACGATCGGGGTCGGCGGCGGCGGCGTCACGCTTCCCGGCGTGACGGTCTCGCTGCCGTCGGTGCCCATCGGCGTCCCCACGGTCCCGTTGCCGCTGCCGACCAAGGTCCTGCCCTGACCTGAACCCGTCCGGGTCGCTGCGCGTTTCCGCCGTGACCGGCGGTCACGGCGGGCACCGGTCAGAGGAAGACGGACTTGCGCTGCATGAGCAGGCTGTAGAGCGTCTGCTGGATCGTCTCGCGCACCTGGTCGGTGAGGTCGAAGACGAGCATGGGGTCGTCGGCGGCGTCGGGCCCGAAGCTCGTCGTCTCGATGGGCGGCCCGAACTCGATGAGCCACTTGCTCGGCAGCGGCACCATGCCGAGCGGGCCGAGCAGCGGGAAGGTGGGCGTGATCGGGGCGTACGGCAGCCCGAGCAGCCGCGCGACGGCGGGCATGTTGCCGAGGATCGGGTAGATCTCCTCGGCTCCGACGATCGACACCGGCACGATCGGCACGCCCGCGCGGAGGGCAGCCGAGACGAAGCCGCCGCGGCCGAAGCGCTGCAGCTTGTAGCGCTCGCTGAACGGCTTGCCGACCCCCTTGAAGCCCTCGGGCCAGACGCCGACGAGGGCGCCGCTGCTGAGGAGCCTCTCGGCGTCGGAGTTCGCCGCGAGGGTCGTGCCCGAACGCCGGGCCATGGTGCCGATGAAGGGCATCTGGAAGACGAGGTCGGCTCCGAGCATCCGCAGGTGCCGGTTGCGCGGGTGCTCGTCGTAGACGGCCACCTGCGTCATGAGGGAGTCCATCGCGACGGTGCCGGAGTGGTTGCCGACGACGAGGGCCCCGCCGACATCGGGGATGTTCTCGATGCCGCGCACCTCGACCCGGAACCACGAGCGGTAGAGCGGGCGCAGCAGCGGCAGGTGGACGTTGACGGTGTAGTCCTCGTCGAAGCCGAACTCGTCGACGACGTAGTCGCCCGTGAGCCGCCGCCGGAGGTAGGCGAGGGTCTCGGCGACCTGGCGCTCGACCTCCTCGGCGGGCACCCCCGCCGAGGTGGCGGCGGCGCGCAGCACGTTGACGGCGAGCTCGACGAGCTCGGCCGGGCCCGGGCGGGACTCCGAGCTGAGCTCGGCCCCGTCGAGCACCGCGCCGACGAGCCTCTCGGCGCGCGACTGCAGCCCCGACGTCAGCGCGTGCTCCCAGCCACCTCCGTCGCCGGCGGGCGTATGCCTCGTGGCCGGCTCGGTCTCGGGGCGGACGCCACGCGGGGCGGCCTCCTCGACCGGCGGGACGGCACGCAGCCGGGCGGGCTCCCCCGCGCCCGCACGACGCTGCGAACGCATCGACGCGCGGCTCGGCCTGGTCCGTGGCGGGGTGGGCTCGGCCGGCAGGGTGTCGCTGGGGTCGCCGGGCTCGGTGATGTCGGCGACCTCGAAGGCTTCGTCGGGCTCAGCGGGCTGGGTGGGCTCGGTGGGCCCGGTGGGTCCGGTGGGTCCGGAAGGCTCGGTCGAGTCGCCGGCGTCGGCCTGCGCGTTCGGGGCCTCGTCCCGCACGGATCGGCTCGACGGCGTCCGAGCGGTGCGGGACTCGGGCTCGGTCGGGCCCTCGGTCACCGCCGCCTCGATGAGGTCGTCGGCGACGGTGTCGGCGCCCGCGCCGGTCGCGAGGCGTCGCGCGGCGCTCACCTCGACCGGAGCAGTGGGGATGAGGGGCGTGCCCGCGCGGCGTCGACGCTCGCCCGAGGCCCGGGCCGCTCCGGCAGCGAAGGCTCCCCGGGCCGGGCGGCCCGAGGTCGCGGCGGGCCTCTCGCTCGTGACCGCGGCCGACTCGGCGGCCTTCGTCGCCGGCGCGGTCCTCTTCGCCGTCTTCGGAGTCTTCGCCGCCTTCGGAGTCTTCGTCGCCTTCGCCTTGGCCGCCTTCTCCTTGGCCGCCTTCGCGGACGTCGCCTTTCTCGGCTTCGTCGTCGTCGGCTTCGTGCCCGCCGACTTCTTCGGTGCGCCCGTCGTGGAGGTCGACGGCGCGGACGTGGCCGTCGTCGGCTCGGCCTCGCCGGACGTCGAGTCGGCGGCCTTGCTCGGGTCGGCGCTCACGGCTGGATCCTGTCGAAGACGCGGGAGAGGGCTGCGGCGGTGCCGCCGGCAGCGTCGCTGACGACCTCGCCGACACCTTCGACGCCGGGCACGGCGGGCCGCAGGTGACGCGCGTAGTCCTCGAAGGCCTCTCGCGTGGTGAAGTGCGGCTCGAACTCGAGGACGGAGCGCATCCGGGTCGTGTCGAGACCGCGGCCGAAGGCGAGGAAGGTCAGCTGGTCGGAGGAGAAGTCGGCGAAGCCGCTGCGCTTGACGATGTTGCCGATGAGACCGGCGGCCGAGAGCGGCACCGGGACGACCGGGCGCCGAGCGATGGCGGTGCACTGCGTCACGGTGAGGAATCCGTCGCCGGCGACGTTGACGATCCCGGCGGGGGGCCCTGTGGTCGCGAGGATCATGGCTGCCGTGGCGTCGTCCTCGTGGATGAACTGGAAACGGGCGTCGTAGCCGAGCGGGATCGGCACGAGTGGCAGCGAGAAGTAGTCGGTGATGGCCGTGTGGATGCTCGGTCCCACGACGTTGGCCAGGCGCAGCATCGTGATCTCGACGTCGGGCCGGCGCCGCGAGAAGCCCCGGACGTAGCCCTCGACCTCGACGGAGTCCTTGCCGAAGCCGGTGCGCGGCAGGGTCTTGGGGTTCATGTCCTCGCTGAACATCGCCGGGTCGCGGGGCGAGGAGCCGTAGACGGCAGCGGAGGACTTCACGACGAGCCGCGAGACCGACTCGGACTTCTGGCACGCAGCGAGCAGCTGCATCGTGCCGATGACGTTGATCTCCTTCTGGGTCACCCGGCCGCCGGAGTCCTTGGGCGTCGCGATGACGTTCATGTGCACGACCGTGTCGACCTCGGCCTGCGCCATGATGCGCCCGATCATGGGGTTGCGGATGTCGGCGCGCACGAACTCGGCACGGCCGATGGAGTGCTTCGGTGGCACGACGTCGACGCCGAGGATGCGCTCGATCGACGGATCCGTCGAGAGCCTGCGGGCGTAGAGGCCACCGAGGTAGCGGGACACCCCCGTGACCAGGACGACCTTGGCCATCGGATCCTCCTGTCGTCGGTCGGTGCGGACGTCGTGCACGGGCGCTGCTCGAGCGAACTCGAGGGTGGCGCGGGCTGCGGAGGAGTTCTCGCTCCCCCGCCCTCGCAGCCTACCGAGACCCTGCTCGATCCGTACCCGGGCGCGGCCCCGGATGGTCCGATGTGTCGAGGCTCTCCATGGGCGTTCGTCGAGGCTCGGTGTCCGACCGACCCCGGGAACGCGAACGACCCCCACCGGAGGTGAGGGTCGAGAGCGTGCGGGGCGATGCCGCCGGTCTACCTGAGCTGGTCAGGTCACTTCTTGTTGCGACGCTGGTGGCGCGTCTTGCGCAGCAGCTTGCGGTGCTTCTTCTTCGCCATCCGCTTGCGGCGCTTCTTGATGACAGAACCCATGTTTGTCCTTGTCGTGAGACGTGTCCTCGAACTGAGCTGGTGCCGACCTGCGTCGACACCCCTCGGAGAGGGGTAGGTCGAACTTCACGAGCCGAACAGGCTCACAGGGTAGCGCGTGCGGGCTCCCTACCCCAAAAGCATCAACGAGCCCACCTGCGCCGACGCCGAGGGGGCGGCCGGACCGGGTGGTCGCGGCCGCCCCCTCGGGTGCGTGGTGACGCTGCTGTCACGCGGTGTCGATGTAGGACGTCTGGAGGTACTTGTGCACCGCATCCTCCGGAACCCGGAAGGAGCGGCCGACGCGTACGGCCGGAAGGTCTCCGCCGTGGACGAGCCGGTAGACGGTCATCTTCGACACGCGCATGATCGAGGCGACCTCGGCGACGGTCAGAAACCGCACCTCGGCGAGCTGGCGCTCATTCGACATGTGTTACCCCGATCTTCGGTGGGTTTGCACCCGCGCGTCGACGGCTTCCCCTCCGGCGAAACTGCACGCAGGTGCAAGAAGCAACATTAGGGGCAGATGTGACTGGAGGGGAAGCGAACGAGAGAACGAATCGATCACGCGCAACTCGACACGCCGGTGGGATCACTGTGGATCTCCCGGCTCGTCATGGCTCCAGGCGATGGAGGTCGCGCGGGAAGAGGGTCACCTCGCGGATGTTCTCGGCACCTGTCAGCCGCCCGACCCACCTTTCCAGACCGATGGCGAACCCGCCATGCGGAGGCATGCCGTGGGCGAAGGCGTCGAGGTAGCCGGCGAGGACCGCGGGGTCGGTCCCCGTGCGAGCCATCGCCGCTGCGTAGTCCGAGGGTCGGTGCAGGCGCTGCCCTCCGGTCGTCAGCTCGAGCCCGCGGAAGAGCAGGTCGAAGCTGTTGCTCCACCGCTCGTCGCCCGGCTGCGGGTGCGTGTAGAACGGCCGCTTGCCCATCGGATAGCCCTCCACCGCAAGGAAGTCCGAGCCGTATGCCGTCTTCGCCCACTCGCTGAGCGCGCGTTCGTGCGCGGGGCTGAGGTCGGGCTCGTCCGGGTCCGCGCCGACCTTCGCGAGGGCGTCGCTGAAGTGGATGACGGGGAACTGCTCCGGCACTTGCGGCAGCTCGACGCCCAGGAGCGCAGCGGCGTCGGCGGCATACTCCCGAATGCCCTCGACCATGCCCGCGATCGCCTCGCGCAGGACGGCGAGCACGTCGTGGTGGTCACGGATGAAGCCGAGCTCGGCGTCGAGCGAGGTGTACTGCGCGAGGTGGCGCACCGTGTCGTGCGGCTCGGCCCGGAAGACCGGGCCGACCTCGAAGACCCGCTCGAAGACCCCGACGAGCATCTGCTTGTAGAGCTGCGGGCTCTGCGCGAGGTAGCCCGTGCGTCCGAAGTAGTCGACCGTGAAGACGTTGGCGCCCGACTCGGTGGCCGTGCCGACGAGCTTCGGGGTGGCGATCTCGGTGAACTCGAGGCCGCCGAGCGCCGCCCGGAAGCCGCGCATCGACGCGCTCGCGAGCTGCCAGGCAGCCCGGTGGCGCGGATGGCGCAGGGTCACCGCCGCGTGGTCGAGGTGGGTGGGCAGCCCGGCGCCGAAGGTCGGGCGCCACAGCTCGGTCGGCGGGGCGACCGCCGGCTCGGTGAGCGCGGTGACCGCGGGTTCGACGACCTCGGCACCGCCGGGGGCCGACGCGTTGGCCGACACGGTGCCGGTCACCTCGACGACGGTCTCCTCGGGCAGACCCGAGAGCTGGTCGACGGTCTCGCGGTCCTTGACGACGACCTGGGCCAGGCCCGAACGGTCGCGTAGCACGAGGAACGTGACGCTCGCGAGGACGCGGCGCCGGTGGATCCAGCCGGCGAGGGTGACCCGCTCGCCGGGCTCGACGGACGCGAGGTCCCGCGCGAGCACGCGCGGAGCAAGGGTCGTGGGTTGGGTCGGTTGCATTCCGTTCACCTCCAGAGGGTTGGTGCCCCGGAGGTGTGGGCGATGGGGAATGTCGCTGTGCCACCACACCTTCGCCGCCGCGGATCGCGGTCGGCCTCTGGTTGTGCTCGGCTCAGGATCGTCAGGCCCGTCGTCGCCGTGCGCCAAGGTTAGGCGCAACACGCACGCCCAGCCAACCCGGTTACCAGGCGGCGGCGCCGGCGAGCGGGACCTAAACCACCACGCGGAGGCGCCGGCGTCGCCTGGACGCAGCGCAGGGAGCGAGGAACGAGCGAGCGAAGCGGAGGAAGGCGACGCCACCGGGCGCCGCCGCCCGCGCCGGAACGGAGTGAGGCGCAGAGGACCCAGAGCCGCGGCGCCGACGGTGCCTGGACGCAGCGCAGCGAGCGAGGAACGAGCGAGCGGAGCGGAGGAAGGCGACGCCTGACGGGCGCCGCGGCACGCGCCGCAGCGAAGCGAGGCGCCGACAGCAGGGCACGCGCCGCAGCGAAGCGAGGCGCCAATAACTCAGTCGAAGTGGACGTCGAGCCCGTGCAGCGGGAAGACGGCCGTGCGGGTGGCCATGACGGCGCGGTCGACCTCGCTCGCAGGGTCGTAGCCCATCTCCCACGAGCGCCACCAGAGCGGCCCGTCCTCAGCGGTCAGGTCGCCCATCCGTCGCGGACCCGGACGGCCGAAGATCTGCTCGACGTGGGCGCGCCAGTCCTCGGGGACCGCGGTGCTCGTCGGGATCGGGGCGTGGGCTGCGATGGCGGTCAGGTGCGTCCACGTGCGGGGCACGACACCGATGACCTCGTAGCCGCCACCGCCGAGGGCCACCCAGCGGCCCTCGCACACCTCGTGCGAGAGCCGGTGGAGCGCGTCGGCCGCCGCCCGCTGGGCGTCGACCGTGACGGCGAAGTGCGCGAGGGGGTCCTCCGCGTGGGTGTCGCAGCCGTGCTGGGTGACGAGCACGTCGGGTTTGAAGGCACGGATGAGCGGCATGGCGACGGCGTGCAGGGCGCGCAGCCAGCCGGCGTCGCTGAGGCCGGGCGGCAGCGCGACGTTGACGGCGGTGCCCTCGGCGTCGGGGCCGCCGACGTCGCTCGGCCATCCGGTGCCCGGGAAGAGAGCTCGGCCGGTCTCGTGGACCGAGATCGTCAGCACCCTGGGGTCGTCCCAGAAGATCCGCTCGACGCCGTCGCCGTGGTGCACGTCGACGTCGACGTAGGCGACGCGTTCGGCGCCGTGGTCGAGGAGCCACTGGATGCCGACGGCGATGTCGTTGTAGACGCAGAAGCCGCTCGCCTTGCCCCGCATCGCGTGGTGCAGGCCGCCGGTGAAGTTCACGGCGTGCTCGGCCTCGCCCTCCCAGACGGCGCGACAGCTGTCGACCGTCCCCGACACGACCCGGGCGCTGGCATCGTGCATGTCGACGAAGGCCGGGTCGTCCTCGGTGCCGAGGCCGTAGGCCTCGTCGGCGGCAGAGGGATCGGTCGACGCGGCCTTGACCGCGGCGACGTAGTCGTCGTCGTGGACGGTGGCCAGCAGCTCGTCGGTGGCCACCTCGGCACCGACCACCTCGACGCCGTCGACGTCGAAGACCCCGAGGGCGTCGCAGAGCCGGGCCGTGAGGTCCAGGCGAGCGGGCGCCATCGGGTGCGTGGGGCCGAAGTCGTACCTCGTGAAGGAGGCGTCCCAGACGACCCGGGCCTGAGTTGGCATGATTGAGACGCTATCGCGGAAACGCGCCACGGACGACGGAGGTAACACCCATGGGCCGCAACCGGCTCTTCGACGACGACGTCATCGTCATCGGGCTGGGACGCTTCGGCTCGGCCGTCGCTCTCGAGCTCACCAAGCTCGGCCACCGGGTCATCGCCGTCGAGCGCGACAACGCCATCGCCGAGAGCTACGTCAACAAGGTGGCCAAGGTCGTGCACGCCGACATGGCGCAGTCGACGGCGCTCGACATGATCCGCCACGCGGAGCCGCGGATCGCGATCGTCGGCATCGGCTCGTCCGTCGAGTCGTCGGTCCTCGCGGCTGCCAACCTCGTCGACGCGGGCGTCCCCTCGATCTGGGCGAAGGCCCTGTCCCCCGAGCACAAGCGCATCCTCGACCGCATCGGGGTGCACCACGTCATCTCGCCCGAGGCCGACTCCGGTCGCCGCGTGGCCCACCTCGTCAACGGCAAGATGCTCGACTACATCGAGTTCGACGACGGTTTCGCCATCGTCAAGCTGAAGCCGCCGGCCGAGACGATCGGCTTCACGCTCGAGCAGAGCCAGATCCGCCGCAAGTACGGCGTCACCGTCGTCGGCGTCAAGGCTCCCGGCGAGGACTTCACGTATGCCGTCCCGCAGACGAAGATCTCGGCGCACCACATGCTCATCGTCAGCGGGCCCGTCGAGCTCATCGAACGCTTCGCCGCGCGCCCCTGAGGACGGGCTCGCCTCCGGCACAGACGAACCCACCGTCCCGAGCGCGGGGGCGGTGGGTTCGTGACGTGCCTGGTGGCCGGGGGCGCGCCGCCGGCTCAGAGGCGCAGCGTCGGTCCGTTGTCGGCGCCGAGCGGCAGGACCATGGCGATCTCCTCCTCGCCGTCCTCCTCGCTGACGACACCCATCGGCCGGCGGTAGTCGGTGGGGCGGAACCCCATCCCGCTCGCGAAGGCGACGGCGCGGCCGTTCTCGGTGCCGACCCAGTAGACGAGGTGGGAGTGGCCGCGCTCGGCCGCGAGCGAGGCGCCGTCCTTGACGAGGTGGGTGGCGACGCCGGAGCCGCGGGCCTCGGGACGCACCCACAGCCCGAAGAGCTCGCCGGCCGAGCCGTCGCTCTCCTTGGCGGTGCCCACGCTGACCACGCCGACGGCGCGGCCGTCGCGCTCGGCCACGAGCCGTGCGGAGCGCTGCATGCGTTCACGCCAGAAGTCCTCGTCGTAGGACTCTTCCTCGTCGACCGAAGCCACGAATGCCTCGGGCGATTCACGCAGTGCGGCGAGGCGGACGGAACGGTAGTCCTCCCAGTCGTCCTCGCCGAGGGGACGCACGGTGATGTCGCTCATGGGTCCACCTTCGCACGACAGCCTGTCGGACCGCACCCGCGGGCCGGTGAACGTTCGGGTGCGCCTCGGGACCGACTGGCCGACAGGGTGACTCAGAAGCGGTGGACCATCTCGATCTCGCGCAGGTCCGGGCGCCGCGGGTGGTCGTGGACCGCGCCGGTGCGCACGAACCCGCACCGAGCGTACAACCCCTCGGCGACCGTGTTGGAGCTCGTCACCTCGAGCACGACCTCGGTCTTGCCGAGGCGCCTCGCCTGCTCGAGGACGGCCCGGACCAGCGCCTCGCCGACACCGCGACCGCGGGCCTCGGGTGCGACGTACATGCCGAACAGCGTTGCGGTCGTGGCCCGTTCGGGCTCCCAGTGGGAGCCGAGCCCCGCGCTGCCGAGCACCCCCGAGGCGTCGCGGGCCTGCACGAGCCAGGCGCCCTCGATCCGCTCGCGCCAGTCGGCCTCGTCGTAGGCGGCCTCGTCGGCGTAGGTGAACCAGAAGGCGTCGGGGGCCTCCTGAAGCATCGCGAGCCGGACGTCGCGGTGCGACTCCCAGTCCTCCGGCGAGACGGGGTGCAGGTGCAGACGCTGGTCGTGGGTGTGAGGCTCGGCCATCACCCCACGATGCCTTCAGACCTGGCCGGACGCCAGCTGTTTCGAGCGCGCCGCCGCAGCCTCGATGGCCGTGACGAAGGCGGCCCGGACCTTGTGGTCGTCGAGCTGGCGCAGCGCCGCCACCGTCGTGCCGCCGGGCGAGCTGACCTGCTCGCGCAGGACCGTCGGGTGCTCGCGGGTCTCCTTGAGCATCGTCGCCGCCCCGTAGAGCGTCTGGACGACGAGCTCGGTGGCCGTGGCGCGCGGCAGACCGAGCACGACGCCGGCCTCGATCATCGCCTCGACGACGTAGAAGATGTAGGCGGGGCCGCTGCCGGAGATCGCCGTGACGGCGTCGAGGTGCTTCTCGGCGAGCCGGACGACCCGGCCGCACGAGCTGAGCAGCGCCTCGGCCTCGGCGAGGTGGTCGTCTGTGCAGTGGCTGCCGGGCGAGATGCCGGCCATGCCCTGGTCGACGAGCGCCGGGGTGTTGGGCATGACGCGGATGACCGACGTGCCCTCGGGCAGCCGCGACTCGAGGAACTCCGTCGTGATGCCGGCAGCCAGCGAGATGACGGCGTTGCCGGGGGCGACGTGGTCGTGGATCTCGTCGAGCAGCGCCGCCATGTCCTGCGGCTTGACGCAGAGCACGAGCGTGTCGGCGACGTCGGCCGCCTCGGGGTTGGCCAGCACGCGCACCCCGTGACGCTCGGCGAGCGCGTTGACCTTCTCGGGCGTGCGTCCCGTGACGAGGAGGTCGCCGGGCGTGCGGCCCGAGCGGATGAGGCCGGAGACGAGGGTCTCGCCCATGACCCCCGCACCGAAGATGGCCGTCGTCGTCATCGTGGGTCTCCGCTCAGCTCTTGGTCGCGACGCCGCGCAGGAAGAACATGACATTGGCGGGCTTCTCGGCCATCCGGCGCATGAGGTAGCCGTACCACTCCTGGCCGTACGGGATGTAGACGCGCATCTGGTCGCCGCGGTCGGAGATGCGCTTCTGCTCCTCGGGCCGGATGCCGTAGAGCATCTGGTACTCGAACGACCTCGGGTCGCGACCGGCCTGGCCCGCGAGCGCCCCGGCGATCTCGATGAGCCTCGGGTCGTGCGAGGCCACCATCGGGTAGCCCTCGCCCTGCATGAGGATCTTGAGGCACCGGACGTAGGACTTGTCGACGTCGGCCCCGGACTGGAAGGCGACCGACTCGGGCTCCTTGTAGGCGCCCTTGCAGAGACGGACGCGGGACCCGGCGTGGGCGAGGTCCCGGCAGTCGGCCTCGGTGCGGTAGAGGTAGGCCTGCAGCACGGCCCCGACGGTCGGGAAGTCGGCCCGCAGGTCACGCAGCGCGTCGAGGGTCAGGTCGGTCGTCGTGTGGTCCTCCATGTCGAGGGTCACGGTCGTGCCGGCCTGACGGGCCAGCTCGCAGATCTCACGGGCGTGGTCGAGCGCGATGGCGTTGCCGTCACCCGGCAGCGCCTGCCCGAGCGCGCTCAGCTTGAGCGAGACCTCGACGGAGCCACCCTCGGTGAGGCCCTGGTCGCGCAGCGCGGTGAGCAGCGAGAGGTAGGCGTCGCGCGTGTTCCGGGCCTGGGCGAGGTCGGTCGTGTCCTCGCCGAGGTAGTCGATCGTCGAGAGGCGGCCGGACGCCGCGATCTCGGAGGCGGCCCCGACGACGTCGGCACGCTCGGCACCGGGCACGAAGCGCTTGACGACCGAGCGCGACACGGGCGCCTTCTCGATGACGTCTCGGATCTTCTCCTGCTTGGACAGCTGCAGGAGCGAGTTGCGCAGCAGGTCGCTGGCGTCCACGGGGGCCTCCGGGTGGTGCTCGGGATGTCGCTCGGGTCACGGCGGCGGACGGTGGTGACCGTCCCGCCGGGCAAATCTACCGCCGCCGGCAGCCGGCGCCCGCCGGTCCCCTCCGCTCCTCCGGCACGCATGCGGCCCGCCCGGTCCCTCGGGCTCGTCCTCGGGCCCATGGGGCAGACTCGCTGCCATGGCTCGCCCGACCGCCACCCGACGACCCGTGCCCGCCGCCCTCGCCGCCGTGGCACTGCCTCTCGTGCTCGCCGCCTGCGGCCAGCCGACCGCGACGCCGTCTGCCGCCACCAGCCCGGTCGGCTCGGCCGGAACGGCAGGCGCCACCGGTGCCTCGACGAGCCCCGCCGCCGACGACCCGCCGCTCACCCCGCCGTCGAGCGTCGTGCCAGCCCGCGTGCACGCCACCGCAGCCGTCGCCGCCTACTTCCGTGGTCACGACCTCCGGGGGCTGACCCGCACGGACGACGAGTCGGTGACCGAGGCCGTCCTCACGTCGTGCCCCGCCGGGCCCACCGTGGCCCGGGACGCCGGCCCGACGGCATACGCCCGCTCCTGGGAAGGACCGGGAGGCGTCCGCGCCGACGTCGCCGCGATCACCTACCCCGACCTCGCGTCCGCGGCGCAGGCGGCCGAGCCGCTGCTCGCCGCGGCGCAGGCCTGTCGGGCACCCCGGCCGGCCAAGGGCATCACGACGACCGTCGCCAACCAACGCCGCGACGTGGCGGAGGGTATGCCGCTCGGCCGGGTCGACGTGACCCGGACCTCCCCGGACGAGACCCGCCACGACTACGTCGGCGTCGTGCAGGTGGGCAACGTGCTCGTGCGCCTCACCTACTCGTCCGTCGACGCGAAGGTCGCCACAGAGAAGGGGTCGACGGCGCTCGCGCTGCTGGCCCGGGACGTGCAGAGGCTCTGATGCCCACGATCGACGACGCCGCCCTCGCCGCGCCCGGACCGCTCGGCGTCACCCTCGACGACCTCGGCGAGGCCCTCGGGGGCGCCGCGACCGTGCTGCGCGCCAACGCGATGGCCGCCGGCCTCGACTCGCCCGTCCCGACGTGCCCCGACTGGACGGTGCTCGACCTCGTCGTCCACCAGGGCATGGTCCACCGCTGGGCCGCGAGCCACCTGCGCGGCGAGCCCGTCGAGCCACCGGAGCCGCTCGAGCGTGAGGGCCGCGAGTCCTCCGACCTGCTCGGCTGGTTCGACGACGGGGCGACGGCGCTGCTCCAGGCCATCGTCGATGCGCCGGACGACCTCGACGCGGTCGTGTTCCTCAAGGACGCGCCTGCCCCACGGCTCTTCTGGACGCGCCGGCAGTGCCACGAGACGACGGTCCACGCCGTCGACGCGCTCGGGGCCCGGCTCGGACGGCCCGCGCGCGCCGACGAGACGTGGATCCGGCCCGCCGTCGCGCTCGACGGCATCGACGAGCTGCTCGTCGGCTTCGTCACCCGCCGCAAGGAGGGAGCCTCACCCGGCGCTCCGACCCGGCTGCTCGTGCGCCCCGACGGCGCCGACGTCGCGTGGCTCGTCGACCTCGACACCGGCCGGCCGATCCGGACCAGCCGGGTCCGGTCGGGGTCCGGTGGTTCCGGCGGTGCCGACGCCGACCACGTCCTGACCGGCGACCCCGTCGACCTCTACCTGCGACTGTGGAGCCGCGGCGCTACCGAGCCGGCGGAGCCCGTCACGGAGCTCGAGCGCTGGTGGCGCGAGAACATCTCGATCTCGTGGTGACCCCCGGGTCGGCCGCGTAGCAGGATGGGCGCAGCACCCAGACCGCACCGTCGCGGACCGGGCTCCGGCGACCAGAGGAGCTCGTATGCCGCAGGAGGGCATCGGACGGACCGTCCAGTCGGCCATCTACCGGGCCGGCGCCTTCGGCCGCCGACCGGCGGTCCCGACCGACGGCACGCAGCTCGAGGCGGCGGCCCGCAAGGTTATGTCGAAACGCGGGTTCGCCTACGTCGCAGGCTCGGCCGGCTCCGAAGCGAGCGCCGACGCGAACGTCGCCGCCTTCTCCCGGTGGCGCGTCGTGCCCCGGATGCTCGTCGACACGACCGCACGCGACACGTCCGTCGAGCTGTTCGGCCGTCGACACGAGAGCCCCTTCCTCGTCGCCCCGGTCGGGGTCCTGTCGATGGCCGACGACGAGGCCGACCTCGCCGTCGCCCGCGGTGCCCGTGAGCAGCGCATCACCCAGATCCTCAGCACCCAGGCCTCGGTGCCGATGGAGGACGTCGCCCGCGCCCTCGCCGGCTCGGGGCACTGGTACCAGCTCTACTGGAGCAGCGACGACGACCTCGTCGAGAGCCTCGTCTCGCGCGCCGAGGCGTGCGGCAGCGACGCCCTCGTCGTCACGCTCGACACGGCATACCTCGGCTGGCGTCCACGCGACCTCGACCTCGGGCACCTGCCCTTCGCCCGCGGCGAGGGCATCGCGCAGTACACGTCGGACCCCGTCTTCCAGCGGCTCGTCCGCGAGCGGGTGGCGGCCGCCGCGCCGGTCGCCCGGCCGCGGCCCACACCGGCTGCGGTCGCGACGCTCGTCTCGATGAGCCGCAACCACCCGGGCGACACCCGGCACAACCTCACGGCACCCGAGCCGCGCGCCGCGGTCGAGACGTTCCTCGACGTCTTCAGCCGTCCGTCGCTGACGTGGGACGACCTGCCGCGGCTGCGGGCGATGACGAGCCTGCCGATCGTGCTCAAGGGGATCCTGCACCCCGACGACGCCCGACGCGCCGTGGACGCCGGGGTCGACGGCGTCTACGTCTCCAACCACGGGGGCCGGCAGGTCGACCGGTCGGTCGCCGCGCTCGACGCACTTCCCGGAGTCGTCGGGGCCGTGCGCGGTGCGGGGTCGGTTGCGCCGGTGATCTTCGACAGCGGGATCCGTTGCGGCGCGGACGCGTTCGTCGCGCTGGCCCTCGGCGCGTCGGCCGTCGGCATCGGGCGACCACACGTCTACGGGCTGGCTCTCGCCGGTGCCGACGGGGTGTCGGAGGTGCTGCGCAACCTGCGCGCCGAGCTCGACCTCCAGCTGGCGCTGACCGGGTGCACGTCCCTCGACGACCTCACCCCGGAGCGCCTCGTCCGGGTCGGGTGACCCGCCCGGACCGGCCCTAGAGCCGCACGCCGGAGTACGACGTCGCCGTGCGCACGTCGATGGTCGGCGCGGGGTCTCCCCCAACCTCCCACCACGTGTCCGTGGTCCCGCCGCCGGCCGTGCTCCAGCACGTGCCCACCTGGTTGCGCGGCGGGTTCGCGGCGAACGTGCAGACGGTGTAGACGCCCGGCGGCACGTGGATCGTGAAGGCGCCACCGTCGACCGCGGGGTCGGCCGCGGCACCGGCGATCAGCGCGTCCTCGGCGTCGAAGAGGTTCTGG
This sequence comes from Terracoccus sp. 273MFTsu3.1, assembly GCF_000383675.1. Classification (GTDB taxonomy): domain Bacteria; phylum Actinomycetota; class Actinomycetes; order Actinomycetales; family Dermatophilaceae; genus Terrabacter. The sequence continues at coordinate 65,616 of NZ_KB911826.1, forward strand.
CAGCACAGGGCGACGACCGTGGCGTTGCCACCCGACACGGTGCCGGTGATCGTGCGGCTGCCCACGACGACGTCGGCGCGGACGTAGCGGTCGGCGAAGCCGCCGACCGTCGACTCCGGGATGACCCAGTAGTGGACGGCTTCGGTGCTGCACCCCGTGCCGCCTCGCGAGCCGCACACCTGCGCGGGCAGTGCGGTGTCGACGAACGAGGTGGCGGAGCCGCTCAGCGTGACCACCGTGCCCCCGGTCGTCGTCGGCGCCACGTTGCGGATGAGGCGGACGGCCTTGAGGGGGCCGGTGGGGTTGCGCCACGAGAGACGGACCTGCGCCGCGCCGAGGTCGTAGGACGGCGGGGTCACCGAGGCGACGGCGCGGAGGTCCGCCACGACGTCGGGGCGCGTGACGACGGTGACGGTGCGTCGGGCCGAGTAGAGACCGTTCGCCCTGACCCAGACGGCGAACGTGTAGGCCACGTTCGGGGTGAGAGCCGGGGTGAGCGTCGTGCGTGCGGTGCGCCCGGTGACCGGGACGGCATACCCCGCCGTCGGGGACGCCGCCGGCGTGTAGCCACGCGTCAGGCGCACGACCCCGCCACCACCCGGGCTGTAGTACGCCGCCGGGACGGTGTAGCTGATCGTGATCCGGTGGGCCGTGCGCTCGGTGACGGTGATGCCCGAGACCGGCGGCGGGGGCGTCGCGGCCGACGAGGGCGTCGCCGGGACGAGCAGCGCCGCGAGCCCGACGAAGGCGGTCAGCGCGACGACGAGGCGTCTGCGGATGGTCGTTCCGGTCGTCGTCATCACGGCGCTCCCTGTGTCCCCTGTGGCGTGCGAACCGTCACATCATGGACCAGCCGGGGCCCGACGACGGGGTTCGGGGAGTGGAACTCGCTCGACGGCTCCGTCGCCGTCCCGGAGGATCGGGTCATGCCAGCCCTCGACCACCTGACCCGCGACGCCTACCCGAAGTCGAACGGCTACGACGCGAAGTGGCTCGTCGACCTCGACATGGGCCCGCATCCGCTGTGGCTGCTCGAGGACCTCGCCGCCGACCTCGACCTGCGTCCGGGCATGCGCGTGCTCGACCTCGGCTCCGGACTGGGCGCGACGTCGGTCTTCCTCGCACGGGAGTACGGCGTCAGCGTCGTGGCCGCCGACCTGTGGGTCGACCCCACCGAGGCCGCCGCGGTCTTCCGCAAGGAGGGCGTCGACGACCGCGTCCTCGCGACGCGGGTCGACGCGCACGCGCTCCCCTTCGGCCGGGGCTCGTTCGACGCCATCGTCAGCATCGACGCGTGGGAGTACTTCGGCACCGGCGACCACTACCCGCCCTACCTCGCGACCTTCCTCAAGCCGGGTGGCCAGCTCGGGGTCGCGACGCCCGCACTGACGACCGAGGTGCGCGAGCTCGGCGAGATCCCCGAGCACATCGACCGCGTCGTGGGCGCGGAGTCCGCGGCCTGGCACACGGCGGACTGGCTGCGCAGCCAGTGGGAGTTCAGCCGCGCCTTCACGACCGTCACGGCCCGCAACCAGCCGGACGCGTGCGCGAACTGGCTGCTGTGGGAGCGTGCCGTCATGGAGCTCAAGGGACAGCCCACGTCGCCGGTGCAGGGGATGCTGGAGGCCGACGGCGGCGCGTTCGTCACGTTCGCCCTCGTCACGGGGAGGGTCGCATGAGCCTCGACGCGACCGACCTCGAGCACCTGCGGCGAGCCGTGTCGCTCGCGCGGCTGGCGCTGGAGCGCGGCGACGAGCCGTTCGGCTCGGTCCTCGTCTCGGGCGACGGCCAGGTGCTCTTCGAGGACCACAACCACGTCATCGAGCTCGAGGAGACCCAGCACCCCGAGTTCGCCATCGCGCGGTGGGCCGGCGCCCACCTGACCGCGCCCGAGCGCGCGTCCGCGACCGTCTACACCTCGGGCGAGCACTGCCCCATGTGCTCGGCCGCGCACGCCTGGGTCGGCCTCGGCCGGATCGCGTATGCCGTGAGCTCGGCCCAGCTGACCACGTGGCGGTCGGCGTGGGGCTCGGCCCCGTCGCCGGTCGCGCCGCTGTCGATCCGCGACGTCGTGCCCGGCGCGGTCGTCGACGGGCCGGCCCCCGAGCTCGAGGCCGAGGTCCGCGACCTCCACGACCGCTTCGCCCACCGAAAAGCCTGACCCCGGCACGAGGCGTACGCCAACCCAGCCAAGGCGCAGCTCGCGCGCCGACCCCACCTTCGGGCGCCGCGGCCCTCAAACCGTCGGGGCGCGCACCTTTGCGGGCCGCGGCACCCAAACCGACGGGATCAGGCGCCAAACCCCGCACCCTCAGGCGCCGCGGCCCCCAAACCGACGGTGCTGTGGAGAGCGCGGGCAGGGGTCCTCGCCCTTGGGAGATGGTCGGGCCATGACCCTGAACGAGGGACGGCCGTTTCTTCGGTCCGAGGCGAGACACCTGTCGGACGGCCAGCTGCGCCGCAGCTACCGGGCGCTCTTCCACGGGGTCTACGTCCGACATCGAACCCCGGTGGGCGACCTCGAGCTCGCCGAGGCCGCATTGCTGGTCGCCGAGCCCGGAAGCTACGTCTCGCACCACACGGCTGCCCGGCTCCTGGGGGCAGCGGCGCCCGACCACCCCGACGTCCATGTGACCTCGCGTCGGTTGCGGGTCAAGGGAGCCGGGTTGACGGGGCACCGGGCGAAGGCTTAGCAGCAGGTGGTGCTGTGGCGAGGCATCCGGATGACGTCGCCGGTGCAGACGTTCCTGGACCTGGCCCACTGCCTGACCCTCGTCGACCTGGTCGTGCTGGGTGACTCCTTGGTGCGGCGCCGACGGACGACCCCGGATGAGCTCGTGTCGGCTACTCGTGCCCGTCGAGGGCCGTACTCCCGACTGGCCCGCCGAGCAGCGGCGCTCGTCCGCGCGGGTGTCGACTCACCGATGGAGACGCGCCTGCGGCTGCTCATCGTGCTCGCCGGACTGCCCGAGCCAGGGTCGACCACCGGGTGCACGACCACGACGGGACCCTGCTCCGGCGCTACGACCTCTCCTACCTCCCCTTCCGACTGATCATCGAGTACGACGGCAGGCAGCACGCGGAGTCGGACGAGCAGTGGCTCAGCGACATCGGTCGCGACGAGACACTCGACGACGAGCGGATCCGGCGGCTGGTCATCGTGTCCCACGACCTCTACGCGACGCCGGCGAAGACGCTCGCGCGGATCACGCGCGCCATGCGCCGGGCCGGCATGCCGTCCATTCGACTCCGCGACGAGTGGCGCCGACATTTCCCGAGCCGGCCCGGCGACCTCGCGATCCCGGCCTGACCGGACCGCGGCGACCCGCCCGACACGGGTGGGAAACGCGGGCGCAACAGTGCGGGCGGACACTGGACGGGTACGACACGGCATACGCAAGGATCACGACACGCCTCACGGCATCTGTCCGCTCACGGCGAACAGCGGCTGAACCTGAGCCGATCACGCTCAGGATGGGGAACAGGAGGGACACCACCGGCGTTGGTCGGGGTGTGCTCGTCCACAGCGGGCACGGATAGCATCGAGATGTCTCTCGATCAGTCAGGAGAAGAACATGTTCGAACGGTTCACCGACAGGGCCCGAAGGGTGGTTGTCCTCGCGCAGGAGGAAGCTCGCCTGCTCAACCACAACTACATCGGGACCGAGCACATCCTCCTGGGTCTGATCCACGAAGGCGAAGGCGTCGCCGCGAAGGCCCTCGAATCGCTCGACATCTCGCTCGAAGCGGTCCGGGCCCAGGTCCAGGAGATCATCGGCCAGGGGCAGCAGGCCCCGACCGGCCACATTCCCTTCACGCCCCGCGCGAAGAAGGTCCTCGAGTACTCGCTCCGCGAGGCGCTCCAGCTCGGCCACAGCTACATCGGCACCGAGCACATCCTGCTCGGCCTGATCCGCGAGGGCGAGGGCGTCGCCGCCCAGGTCCTCGTCAAGCTCGGCGCGGAGCTCAACAAGGTCCGCCAGCAGGTCATCCAGCTGCTCTCCGGCTACCAGGGTGGCCAGGGCGGCGAGAAGGCTGGCGCCGGCGTTGGCCAGAGCCAGGCCGAGGGAACGCCCGCGGGCTCCCTCGTGCTCGACCAGTTCGGTCGCAACCTCACGCAGGCTGCCCGCGAGGGCAAGCTCGACCCGGTCATCGGACGTGAGAAAGAGATCGAGCGGGTCATGCAGGTGCTGTCCCGCCGCACGAAGAACAACCCGGTCCTCATCGGCGAGCCCGGCGTCGGCAAGACCGCCGTCGTCGAGGGTCTCGCCCAGGACATCGTCAAGGGCGAGGTGCCCGAGACGCTCAAGGACAAGCAGCTCTACACCCTCGACCTCGGCTCGCTCGTGGCCGGCAGCCGCTACCGCGGTGACTTCGAGGAGCGGCTGAAGAAGGTCCTCAAGGAGATTCGCACCCGCGGCGACATCATCATCTTCATCGACGAGATCCACACGCTCGTCGGTGCGGGTGCCGCCGAGGGCGCCATCGACGCCGCGTCGATCCTCAAGCCGATGCTCGCCCGCGGTGAGCTGCAGACGATCGGTGCGACGACGCTCGACGAGTACCGCAAGCACATCGAGAAGGACTCGGCCCTCGAGCGGCGCTTCCAGCCGATCCAGGTGCAGGAGCCGACGCTGCCGCACGCCATCGAGATCCTCAAGGGTCTGCGTGACCGCTACGAGGCCCACCACCGCGTGACGATCACCGACGGTGCGCTCGTCGCGGCGGCCAACATGGCCGACCGCTACGTCAACGACCGCTTCCTGCCCGACAAGGCCATCGACCTCATCGACGAGGCGGGCGCGCGACTGCGCATCCGTCGGATGACGGCTCCGCCGGACCTGCGCGAGTTCGACGAGAAGATCGCCGCGCTCGTGCGCGAGAAGGAGTCGGCCATCGACGGCCAGGACTTCGAGCGCGCGGCTCGCGTCCGCGACGACGAGAAGCGCCTGCGCCAGGAGAAGGCCGCCCGTGAGGCCCAGTGGAAGTCGGGCGACATGGACGTCGTGGCCGAGGTCGACGAGGAGCTCATCGCCGAGGTCCTGGCTGCGAGCACCGGCATCCCGGTCTTCAAGCTGACCGAGGAGGAGTCGAGCCGACTGCTCCACATGGAGGACGAGCTGCACAAGCGAATCGTCGGCATGGACGACGCCGTCAAGGCGTTGTCCCAGGCGATCCGTCGCACCCGTGCCGGCCTGAAGGACCCGCGCCGTCCGGGTGGCTCGTTCATCTTCGCCGGCCCCACCGGTGTCGGTAAGACCGAGCTCGCCAAGACGCTCGCCGAGTTCCTCTTCGGCAGCGAGGACGCGCTGATCCAGCTCGACATGTCCGAGTACTCCGAGAAGCACACGGTGAGCCGCCTGTTCGGCTCGCCTCCCGGCTACGTCGGCTACGAGGAGGGCGGCCAGCTCACCGAGAAGGTGCGCCGCAAGCCGTTCTCCGTCGTGCTCTTCGACGAGGTCGAGAAGGCCCACCCGGAGATCTTCAACTCGCTGCTGCAGGTGCTCGAGGACGGCCGCCTCACCGACTCGCAGGGTCGGATGGTCGACTTCAAGAACACGGTCATCATCATGACGACCAACCTCGGCACGAGGGACATCTCCAAGGCCAACATGGGCTTCTCGGCCGGACCCGACAGCCGCTCGGACTACGAGCGGATGAAGGCGAAGGTCACCGACGAGCTCAAGCAGCACTTCCGGCCCGAGTTCCTCAACCGTGTCGACGACACGATCGTCTTCCCGCACCTGAGCCGCGACGAGATCATCCAGATCGTCGACCTCGAGATCGCCAAGCTCGACAAGCGGCTCAAGGACAAGGACATGGGCATGGAGCTCACGCAGGCCGCCAAGGACCTGCTCGCCAAGAAGGGCTACGACCCCGTGCTCGGTGCGCGCCCGCTGCGCCGCACCATCCAGCGCGAGATCGAGGACGCCCTGTCGGAGCGGATCCTGTTCGGGGACTTCGCGTCCGGCCAGTACGTCAAGGTCGACACCGAGGGTGAGGGCAAGGCGGAGAAGTTCACCTTCTCCGACATGGCCCACCCGGACGCGGCGCACCGTCCGGCCGACGACCTCCCGGAGCTTCCCGAGGGCGCTGCCCTCGACGAGGCGCTCGGGGTCAACATCACGGCCGGGCCGCCCGTGCCCGACGACCAGGTCTATCCCGACGCGGGGCTGACCGGCACGGAGCGCTGACCGCAGCGATCCGCCAGCACGGCCGAGGGGCCGGGGACATCACGTCCCCGGCCCTTCGTCGTACGCACCCGTCCCGGCCGTCATACCGGAGTCGTATGCCGTCCCGCCCGGGAGGCGACCACGGCCCGATGTGGGACCGTCCCCACTCCCGCGAGGGTGGGTCCATGAGCTACTACGACCCAGCCCGTATGCCGTGCGGCGCGCCCGAGCGCCCCGGCTCCCCGACCGTCGCCTCCCCCACCGTCGCCTCCCCGGTCAGCCCCACCGTCGCCTCCCCGGTCAGCCCCGCCGTCGGCCTCGTCGGCGCCCCGGCCCCCTCGCGTCCGTCACCGGCGGCGCCGGCCGACCCGACCCGCGACCTCGTCGCCCGGGATCTTGTCATGACCTACGGACGCTCCGGGGCCTCCGCCGGGCCGCCCGCTCTCGGCGGCGTCGACCTGACGATCCGCGCCGGGGAGAGCCTGGCCGTGATGGGGCCCTCCGGCTCGGGCAAGACGACGCTGCTGCACGTCCTCGCCGGAATCCTGCGACCCACCGGCGGCCAGGTGCTGTGGCGCGGCCGGGACATCGCCCGGATGTCGGACCGCGAGCGCACCGTGCTGCGCCGCGAGGACTTCGGCTTCGTCTTCCAGCAGGGCATGCTCCTGCCCGAGCTGCCGGCGATCGAGAACGTCGCCCTGCCGCTCATGCTCGGCGGGGTCAGGCGGTCCGAGGCGGCGGCGCGAGCGGCCACGCTCTTCCCCCCGCTCGGCCTCTCGGGCCTCGAGAAGCGCCGACCCGGCGAGCTCTCGGGCGGACAGGCGCAACGCGTCGCCATCGCGCGGGCGCTCGTGGCCCGGCCCGGTGTCGTCTTCGCCGACGAGCCGACCGGTGCGCTCGACCAGACGACGAGCGCCGAGGTGATGCACCACCTGACGCAGCTCGCGGCGCACACGGGCGCGTCGCTCGTCGTCGTGACCCACGACGAGAACGTCGCCCGCTGGTGCCACGGCGTCGTCCGGGTCCGCGACGGCCGCGTTGCGCCCGACGCCGTCGCCGACGACCGCGCCGCGGCCGGCCGGGTGCAGGCTGCTCCGGCGGCGACGCGATGAGGGCCGCGACCGAGCTCTGGTGGCGCCTGCGGCACGCGGGCGCGGCCGACAACAGGGTGCCCGGCATCCTCGCGGTGGTCTCGTTCGCCGTCGCGACGGCCGCCCTGCTCGTCTGCGTCGCCGGGCTGCGCGCGTTCGAGGCGCGCAACCCCCTGCCACCGGGCGGGCTCGAGGGCCACCTCAGCGACGAGGCGGCGCTCGGCAACCTCTACGTGACCCTCGCCTGGATCGCGACGACGTGCATGGTCATCCCGATCCTCACGCTCGGCGGTGTCGCGGCGCGTCTCGCGATCGCCCGCCGCGACCAGCGGCTGGCCGCGCTCCGTCTCGCCGGTGCGACGTCGGGACAGGTCACGCTCATGACGCTGGCCGAGGCTGCGGCCCAGGCCGTCGTCGGTGCGCTGACCGGCGTCGTGCTCTACCTCGCCGTCCTCCCTGTCGTGGCCCGGCTGAGCTTCCAGGGCCGCCCGTTCGAGCTGCGCGAGCTCGTGCTGCCGCTGGGGCAGACGCTGGCCGTCGTCGCGGCCGTCGTCGTCGTGGCGGTCGTGTCCGGCGCGTCGAGCCTCGCCCGGGTGGCGATCAGCCCGCTCGGCGTGGCTGCCCGCACTCGCCCGAAGCGTCTCAGCGTCCTGCGGGTGCTCGTCGCCCTGGCCGCCGGAGCTGCGTGGGTGCTCGTCATCACGCCGATGAAGGAGCCGCAGCGGATGACGATCGTGCTCGTGCTCGGCGCGATGATCCTCGCCGTCAACGCGGTCGGGCCGTGGGTCGTCATGGTGGCCGGCCGGGGCGCGGCCCGTCTCGCCCCGACCGCTGCGACGCTGCTGGCGGCCCGGCGCATCGCCGACGACCCGAAGAGCACGTGGCGCGCGGTCGGCGCCCTCGGCCTCGCCGTCGTCGTCGTGGGCTTCACGAGCCTTGCGCAGGTCGACGACCCGACGACGCCGCTCGAGCGCTACCTCGCCGACGACCTCGGCACGGGCGCGCTCGTCACCCTCGTCATCATCACCATCGTCGGCGCCACCTCGACGGGTGTCGTCCAGGCGGCCCGGGTGCTCGACCAGCGCGAGCAGTACCGCGCGCTGGCGCTGGCCGGCACGAGCGAGCGCTCGCTCCACCGGGCACGCGCGCTCGAGGTCGCGCTGCCGCTGTCGGTGACGATCGCGCTGTCCGCCGGCTTCGTGCTCGTGCTCATGCTGCCCTTCACGAGCGCCCTCGACAGCGGCCTCGTCGTGCGCTTCGTCGTGACCTCGGCCGTCGCCGGGGCGGTCGTCCTGGCCTCGGTCCTGGCCTCTCGGTCACTCGTACGGACGGCCTCCCGCGTCGCCTGAACCGGTCGTCTACGGTGGGGCGGTGACCTCCCAGCCCCGCCCCACCGACGTCCGCCAGCCGTCTGCGTTGCCCGCCGACACCCGTCGTCCGGCCCGCTCGCGACTGCTCGTGGTGGCGCGTGCCGGGGCCGTCTCGGTCGCTGCCGCGGTGGCCCTCGCCGGCTGCTCGACAGGCGCACCGGGCGGGACCGGCTCGGCGGTCGGAGCGTCCGCCACGGCCGACGGCGCCACGTCCGGGTCGAAGCCCTCCTCCTCAGGGGTTCGCGTGAGCGGGGCGCCGGCGCCCTTGGCTGCGCTGGTCTCGAGGCTGTATGCCGGGGGCGACCTCACGCATACGTCCTCCCACTCGGCCGCGGCCGCCCTCAAGACGCGCAAGGCCGCCCCCGGCCCGGTCACGGCCCGGGCCGAGGTCGGCTCGTGGTTGGGCACGCCCGTCGCCGTCGTCACCGCCGGCGACGACGTGACGCTCGCCGTCGGGCCGACGTGGAAGGTCGTCGGCGGCTGGTGGCCGTCGCTCGGGGTCGCGAAGCCGAGCCTCGGCGGCGGACCGCGCTGGGTGCTCGCCATCGGCTCCGACGCTCGCAAGGGCCAGCCGCTCGAGCGCACCCGCGCCGACGTGCTCCAGGTCATCGGCATCGACGGCCAGGGTGGCGGCGGCGTCATGGGAATGGCCCGCGACCTGTGGGTCCCGCTGGCGACCGGAGGCAAGGGCAAGATCAACTCGGCCATGGTGTTCGGCGGCCCCCGCGCGCAGGTGAGCACCGTCAGGTCCGTGACCGGTCTCCCCGTCGAGGGCTACGTCGTCCTCGGCTTCAGCGGGTTCAAGAAGATCGTCGACGACGAGGGGGGCATCCCGATCGTCATCCCCAAGACCGTCGTGGCCTCGCACGCCAAGAACCTCGTCATCAAGGCCGGCGCCCAGACCCTCTCCGGCGCCGAGGCCCTTGCCTACGCCCGCGAGCGCAAGACGTTGCCCGACGGGGACTTCGGCAGGTCGCGCCACCAGGGAGAGGTCATCCTGGCCGCCGCGGTCAAGGCGAAGCTCGCCGGCCCGATCGCCATCCCGTCGGCGCTGACGAGCTTCAGCGCGGTCGGTCGGAGCAACCTCTCGGCCGAGCAGATCCTCACCTTCGCCGCAGGCCTCCATCAGCTGAGCCCGCTGCGGGTCGGCCGAGGCGTCGCGCAGGGAGCCTTCGGGTGGGCGGGCCAGCAGTCGATCGTCGTGCTCGGCAGGCAGGCCCGCACCCTCTTCGCCGAGTTCCGCGACGGGAACCTCTCGTGAGCGGCGGCACCCCCGTCATCCGTCGGGCCCGCACCTCCGACGTCCGCGCCATCCGCGCCCTCGTGGCGCCGTTGGCCGAGCGTCGGGTGCTCGTCAGCAAGGAGGCGGTGACCTACTTCGAGAGCCTCCAGGAGTTCCGCGTCGCCGACCTCGACGGCCGCGTCGTCGGCTGCGGCGCCCTCCACGTCATGTGGGAGGACCTCGCCGAGATCCGCACGCTCGCGGTGGCCCCGGACCAGCTCGGCACCGGACTGGGCGGACGTCTGCTCGAGACGCTCGTCGAGGACGCGCGCGAGATCGGCGTCGAGCGGCTCTTCTGCCTGACCTTCGAGACCGACTTCTTCGTCCGGCACGGCTTCGAGGTCATCGAGGGCCAGGCCGTCCCGATGGATGTCTACGCCGAGCTGCTGCGCTCCTACGACGAGGGAGTGGCCGAGTTCCTCGACCTGGAGCGCGTCAAGCCCAACACCCTCGGCAACACCCGGATGCTCCGCACCCTCTGACCCCGGCTCGGATCTCCCCACCGTCGAAGGGCACCCGCCAGGCCCCGTTCGTCGGGCCTCTCGCCGGTAGGGCCGCTCCACGTTCTGGCTGGTGGTCAGGTGCGGCCCGAGGCGGCGTAGATGCGCCGGACGACGTCCTCGATGTCAGGCTCCTCGATCGTCAGGTCGCGCACCTCGTGGCGCGAGGAGACGTGCGCGAGCACGGCCGCGACGGTCGTGGCCTCGGCGTCGAACGACAGCCGCTGCCGCAGGCCGTCCGACTCGCTGTCGACGAGAGTCGCTCCCGGGACGTCGTGCAGGTCCGGCGTGGGCTGGGCGAGGTCGATGACGAGGATCCGCTGCGCGCCGACCGTGCCCGCCAGCCCGGTCAGGGTGCCGTCGAAGGCGAGCCGGCCGTGGTCGACGACGAGGACCCGGTCACAGAGCCGCTCGATGTCGCCCATGTCGTGCGTCGTCAGGAGCAGGGTCGTGCCCTGCTCACGGCGCTCGGCGACGAGGAACTCGCGCAGCCGCTGCTTCGAGAGCACGTCGAGGCCGATCGTCGGCTCGTCGAGGATGAGCAGCTCCGGTGAGTGCAGCAGGGCGGCGGCGATCTCGGCCCGCATCCGCTGGCCGAGCGACAGCGAGCGCACTGCCGTCCCCAGCTGCGGGCCCATCTCGAGCTGCTCGACGAGCAGGTCGGTGCGGGCCCGCGTCGCCGCCTCGTCCATCCGGTGGATGGCCCCGAGGATCGCGAAGGAGTCGCGCAGCGGCAGGTCCCACCACAGCTGGGAGCGCTGGCCGAAGACGACCCCGACGCGCCGAGCCACCTCGACCCGCTGCCGCATCGGGTCGAGCCCGCAGGTGCGGACGTGACCGGAGGTCGGCTTGAGGATGCCGGTCAGCATCTTGATCGTCGTCGACTTGCCGGCGCCGTTCGCCCCGATGTAGCCGACGGCCTCGCCGGGCTCGACCGAGAAGGTCATCCGGTCGACGGCCCGCGTCTTCTTGAAGTCGCGCACGAGGTCGCGCGTCTCGATGATGCTCATCCGCCTGCTCCTTGGTAGTGACGAGTGCCGAGGCGCCAGCACGTGGCGGCGATCCCCCAGGCCAGCAGCCCGGCGACAGGGGTGAGCCATGCGAGCCAGGTCGGCGCCAGCGGGTCGTCGAGGCCGAGGATCGCGACGGCCGGGATGTAGGCGACGAAGGCCGTCGGCACGACGAAGGTCCAGAAGATCCGCAGCAGGTCGGGGAAGACCTGCTGGCTCTGCTGGGCGGCATACGACCCGCCGTAGGTGAAGGCGTTGGTGAACTCCGCGCCGTCGACGAGGAAGAACTGGAGCCCGCCCGCCGCCGTGAACAGGGCCGAGAAGATCGCGGTGCCGCTGACCACGGTGAGCACGATGAGCGCCACGGTGGCCGGCGACCATGCGATGTCGGCCGTGGTCAGGGCGACGCCGAGGGCCACGAGGGCGACGGACAGCCGGCCGACCCTCCGCAGGGACAGGTCGCTCGTCATGAGCTGGGCGAGCAGCGGCAGCGGGCGCACGTAGAACGCGTCGACCTGGCCGGCCCGGATGTAGCGCGGCAGCTGGTCGAGGTGACCGACGAACATGTCGGCGAGCGAGAAGGCCAGGTTGGACAGCGCGAACACGAGCAGGGCCGCCGTGAAGTCGAGCCCACCCAGCACGTCGACGTTGTGGAAGATCACCCACACCTCGGCGAACTCGGCGAGGCCGACGCCGACGGTGCCCAGGATGTCGGTGACGAACGAGGCGCGGTACTGCATCTGGGCTCGGGCTCGGGACGCGAGCAGCACCCGGTAGGGGCGCAGCCGCTGGGAGAGCGTCGCGTCAGCCACCCTGCACCTCCAGCCGTCGACGACCCGCGCGCAGCACGACCTGACCGAGGGCGAGCAGTGCGACGGCCCAGAAGACCTGCACCCCGACGGCCGACGCGATGTCGTCGCCGACGACGCGTCCGGCGAGGATGTCGATGGGGTTCTGCAGCATCGACGGGAAGGGCGACCAGTTGGCGATGGTGCGCAGCCAGTCCGGGAACCACGGCACGGGCAGGTAGAGACCGCAGAGCAGGCCACCGGTGATCATCCATAGCAGCGTGATGCCGCGGATCTCGACGAGCCAGAACGCGAGCAGGTTGATGACGAAGTTGCCCGAGAAGGCCACGACCACGGCGAGCAGGATCGACACGGCGCCCGCGACCCAGCTGACGGCGGACGGTGGCCACGCCATGTCGAACAGGAGGGCACCGAGGAGCAGCGCGGGCACTCCCCGGCCGACGAGGTTGATGCCCGCGCGTCCGAGATCGCCTGCGAGATAAGCGATCTGCGGGTCGACAGGTCTGAGGAAGTCGACGGCGATGTCACCGGTGCGGACGCGGTCCTTGACCTCGGCGAAGCCCCAGAGGTTGACCGTGCCGAGCAGCGCCTGACCCCACCAGACGAACGCGATCGTCGTCGGGGCGTCGTAGCCGCCGATGGCCGTGCCGGCCGACGCGAGGGCGGCGAGCAGGATCGAGGCACGGATGAAGCCGAATACCGAGTTCGTCGTCATCCCGGCCAGCAGGGCCAGCCGATACGTCGAGTGCCTCCTGAAGCCGGCCCGGACGAGCAGCCAGAAGGTCTTCACGACGCACGGACGGGGGCAGGCACAAGGGGCCACGCTACCGACGAGGCGCCCCGGGATCAACGGGGTGCGCCGGTGACATGCCGGGCTCTCGTAGTCTGTGGCCCGTGGCCACCCTTCCGCGCGACCTCTCCCCCGAGGCCCTCGAGTTCCTGTCGGTGCGTCACCTCGCGACGCTGACGACCGTGCGGCCGGACGGCTCGCCCCACGTCGTGCCGGTCGGCTTCACCTGGGACCCCGAGACGTCGGTCGCCCGCGTCATCACGAGCCGCGACAGCCGCAAGGCCCGCAACGCGCTCGCCGGGTGTGCCGCCGTGCTGTGCCAGGTCGACGGGCGCCACTGGCTCTCGCTCCAGGGCACCGCCCGCATCGTCGACGACCCGGCCTCGGTCACCGACGCCGAGCAGAGGTATGCCGCCCGCTACCGCGAGCCTCGCCCCAATCCCGAGCGCGTCGTCATCGCGATCGACGTGCGCTCCGTCCTCGGCAACGTCTGACCGGCGCCCCGCCCCACTCGAGTGAGCACCCTGTCACAGTCGAGTGAGCACCTGGACTCAGTCGAGTGAGCACCTGGTCACATCGAGTGGCCGCGCCGTCCCACACGTCACATCGGTGCTGTGACGACGGGCCCACTCGACTGTGGTTGCGCGCTCACTCGAGTGTGGTTGCGCGCTCACTCGAGTGGGGTTGCGCGCTCACTCGAGTGGGGTTGCGCGCTCACTCGAGTGAGGTAGGTCAGGCGGGGAGGCGGAACCTCTGGCGCGACAGGGGCTCCACGAGGCCGTCGGCGACGAGAGAGTCGAGGCAGCGCATGACCTGCACCCGGTCGTCGGCGGAGTCCTCGAGCTGGGCGAGCGGCAGCGACGCGTGGGCGTCGCGCAGGCGGCGCAGCAGCTCGCCACGCACCTGGCGGTCGGTCCCGTGCCAGGACTGGCCCCGCCGGGGCGGTCCGTCGTAGGCCGGCCGCCCGGCGACGTTCCACGCGCACAGGTCGGCGACCGGGCACTCGTCGCAGCGTGGGCCCCGCGCGACGCAGACGAGGGCGCCGAGCTCCATCACGGCGACGTTCCACGTGTTCGCGGTGCCGCGGTCGGGCGGCATCGAGTCGGCGGCGAGCCGGGCCTCGGCGCGGTTGAGCGTGAGGTTCGGGAAGGCCTTGCCCTCGAGGGTGCGGGCCAGCACGCGCCGGACGTTGGTGTCGACGACGACCTCGGGGATGCCGAACGCGAAGCAGGACACGGCCGCCGCCGTGTAGGCCCCGACCCCGGGGAGGGCCAGCAGCGCCTCGGGGCTGTTCGGCACCTCGCCACCGTGACGCTCGACCATGACCTGTGCCGCCTCGTGCAGCCGGAGGGCGCGCCGCGGGTAGCCGAGGCGACCCCAGGCGCGCACGGCATCTCCCGGCGCAGCGGCCGCGAGGTCGGCCGGCGTCGGCCACCGCTCCATCCACGCGCGCCAGATCGGCTCGACCCGGGCGAGCGGGGTCTGCTGCGACATCACCTCGGAGAGGAAGACACCCCAGGGACTGGCGTCCGGCGCTCGCCACGGCAGCTCCTTGCGCCCGGACTCGGCGTACCAGGCGTTGACGCGCTCGTGGAGCAGCGAAAGCGGGACCTCGCGGGACGGCATACGAATTCGGACGGCGGCGGGGCCGGTCAGACGTAGCGCTCGAGGATGCTCGACTCGGCGAGCCGCGAGAGGCCCTCGCGCACGGCCCGGGCGCGGCCCTCACCGACGCCCTCGACGAGCATGAGGTCCTCGATGCCGGCGGCGAGCAGGCGCTGGAGCGACTCGAAGTGCGACACGAGCCGGTCGACGATCGCCGTGGGCAGGCGCGGCACCTTGGTCAGGAGGCGGTAGCCCTGCGGCGACACGGGGGCGTCGAGGCTGTCGCCGACGACCGAGAAGCCGACGGCGCGGGCACCTGCCGCGAGGTCGAGCAGCTCGACCGAGTTGAGGGCCTGGAGGTTGGCGAGCGCGTCGCTGAGGGTCAGGCCCGACTTGGTCGCCGGGAGATAGTCGCGGATGACGAGCTCGCGGTCGTTGCCGAGCCCGCCGACGAGCTCCTCCAGCTGGAGGCTGAGGAGGCGACCGTCGGTGCCGAGCTCGACGACGTAGTCCTGGATCTCGGCCGAGATGCGCCGCACCATCTCGAGGCGCTGGAGCACCGCGGTGACGTCGCGGATGGTGACGAGGTCCTCGATCTCGAGCGCGGACAGCGTGCCCGTGACCTCGTCGAGGCGGGCCTTGTAGCGCTCCAGGGTCTGGAGGGCCTGGTCGGCGCGCGACAGCGTCGTGGGCGAGCCCTCGATGACGTGTCGGAGGTCGCCGACGTAGAGCGCGACGACGCCCATGGACTGGCTGACGGAGATGACGGGGAAGCCCGTCTGCTTGGCCACGCGCTCGGCCGTGCGGTGACGCGTGCCGGACTCGGTGGTCTCGATGCGGGAGTCGGGCACGAGCTGGGTGGCGGCGCGCAGGATGCGGGTGCCCTCGCGGTCGAGCACGACGGCGCCGTCCATCTTGCACAGCTCGCGCACGCGGGTCGCCGAGAACTCCATGTCGAGCACGAAGCCGCCGGTGCAGATCGAGTCGACCACGCGGTCGAAGCCGAGCACGATGAGGGCTCCGGTGCGTCCACGGAGGATGCGTTCGAGGCTGTCGCGCAGCTCCGTTCCGGGTGCCACGGCGGCGAGGGCCGCACGCAGCAGCAGCTCGTCGTTCCGGTCCATCACTTCCCTGTTCGCAATGGGGGCGCCGAGCGCGTCCACCCCGGTCGGTCGCAGTCTAGACGGTGCCGACGGCCGGTGCGCTCGTTGACCGTCCACCGGCGAGGCGCCCCATCGCCTCGATGGCCCGCGGGACGTCGGCGACCTCGACGGCACGGATCCCGGCCGGCACGGAGGAGTCGGACAGGCTGCCTGCGGGCACGAGGGCGTGGCGGAATCCGAGGCGGGCCGCCTCGGCGAGACGGCGGTCCAGACCGGTGACGCGGCGCACCTCGCCGGCGAGGCCGACCTCACCGAAGGCGACGACGTCGCTGGCGAGGGGCTTGTCGATGACGGACGACGCGACGGCGCAGACGATGGCGAGGTCGGCGGCGGGCTCGGTGATGCGTACCCCGCCGACGGTCGCCGCGAAGATGTCGCGCGAACCCACCGGCGCCCCGGCGCGCTTGTCGAGAACGGCGATGATCATCGCGAGCCGCGAGGCGTCCAGACCGCTCGAGGTGCGTCGCGGCGACGGCAGCGTGGACGGTGCGACGAGCGCCTGCACCTCGGCGACGAGCGGTCGGCGGCCCTCGAGCGTGACGGTGACGCACGTGCCCGGCACCGCATGGTCACGCGTCGAGAGGAACAGCCCGCTCGGGTCGGCCAGCCCGGTGATGCCGACGTCGGACAGGTCGAAGCAGCCGACCTCGTCGGTGGGGCCGAAGCGGTTCTTCACGGCGCGCACGAGTCGCAGCCGTGAGTGCCGGTCGCCCTCGAACTGGATGACGACGTCGACGAGGTGCTCGAGGACCCGAGGACCGGCGATCGAGCCGTCCTTGGTCACGTGGCCGACGAGGAGCACGGCGGTGCCACGCGCCTTGGCCGCCGCGATGAGTGCACCTGCGACCTCCCGGACCTGCGAGACGTTGCCGGCCTGGCCCTCGACGTCGGCACTCGCGATGGTCTGGACGGAGTCGACGACGAGCAGGCCCGGCGAGCGGGCCTCGACGTGGCCGAGGACCGTCGCGAGGTCGGTCTCGGCTGCGAGGTAGAGCGTGTCGGCCATCGCCGAGATGCGCTCGGCCCGCGTGCGCACCTGGGCGGCCGACTCCTCGCCGCTGATGTAGAGGACCTCGGAGCCCGACCGGGCCGCTCGGGCGGCGACGTCGAGCAGCAGCGTCGACTTGCCGACGCCGGGCTCCCCCGCGACGAGGACGACCCCGCCGGGGACGAGGCCACCGCCGAGCACGCGGTCGAACTCCGCCACGCCGGTGGGCCGCGCGGCCGCCCGGGTCACGTCGACGTCGCCGATGCGCAGGGCCGGGGTGACGACGGAGGCCGCCGTGGTGCGGGCGGCTGCGGGCGCACCGGTCTCGGCCACCGTGCCCCAGGCCTGGCACTCGCCGCACCGACCGACCCACTTGGCGGTGGTCCACCCGCATTCACCGCAGCGGAAGCCGGGGGTGCGTCGGGTCGTCGTCCTCGTAGCCATGGCACGACCGTACGGTGGGGGTGCGACAGCGCTCGTGAGGGGCGGCCGTGGCGCCGTGAGAAAATGTCGGCATGGAATCGGTCATGCCCTATGTGCTCGCCATCGTCCCGACGGTCGGTGTGGGTGCGCTCTTCTACTTCGTCATCAAGAGCATCCTCGAGGGAGACCGACGCGAGCGCCTCGCCCAGGCCAGGTGGGAGGCCGAGCACGACCGTCGCGAGGCTGCCGCGAACGAGGCGTCGCACACGGCTGCGCCGGGCGCCGAGACCACCCCGACGACAGAACGCTGAGCGACGGAGCGTAGATCCCCGGAGCGCAGAGCCCCGCAGCGCAGAGCCCCCGGAGCGCAGAGCGCGCCCGGCGCGTGTCGTCGACCGCGCGTCCGACAAAGGACCCGCCACGGCAGGATCACGGCCTTTCCGTCATTCCTCTACGTCGGCGCATCTCTTTAGTCATCGACCGCGCCATTCTTTCGATGGAAATGCATTCGCGGACTCTTCGCGCTAAATTGATCGTGCCCCGCGAGTCGCGTATTCGCGGAATCCCCTCCGAATTAGCGAACAACTTCAGATGGAGAAACATGGCTCAGCGTGTCGAAGTGGTGTTGATCGATGACATCGACGGTGGAAAGGCTGCCGAGACGGTGACCTTCGCCCTCGATGGCGTCACCTACGAGATCGACCTGTCCGACAAGAATGCCCGCAAGCTTCGCGACGACCTCGCGACGTGGACCGGTCACGCACGTCGGGCGGGTTCGGCCAAGGCCGCCTCGCGTCGTCGCGCGGGCGCCGGCTCGGCCAAGCGCAGCGACCTCGGCGCGGTCCGTGAGTGGGCCCGCGCCAACGGCCACACCGTCTCGGACCGGGGCCGCATCTCGGCCGACGTCCAGGCGGCCTACGACAAGGCGCACTGACCCCGGGTCAGCGACGCAACCGAGAGGGCCCGGCACTCAGGTGCCGGGCCCTCTCGCTGCTCCGGACCGGACGGAGTCCGCCCCGTCCTCGTGCGAGCGCCGCAGGGCCGCAGCGCCGCAGCGCCGCAGCGTCGCCGGTCCGTACGCCGCGACGTCGCCCTACTCGCCGGACCAGCACTCAGCCCGTGATCTCGGCAGCCAGGTCACCGTCCCGGGCCACGCGGTCGAGCACCTCGTCGGCCGTCAGCTGCTCGAGCTCGCCACCCTCGGCACCCGCCTCGATCTCGTCCCACGACCGCGGCGCCGCCACGGTCGGACGGTCACGCCCGCGCAGCGAGTAGGGGCAGACGGTCGTCTTGGCGGCGACGTTCTGGCTCCAGTCGAGGAAGATCTTGCCGGGCCGCAGCTCCTTGGCCATCTTCCACACGATGAGGTCGGGGTGCGCCTTGGTCAGCTCCTGGGCGAGCTGCTGCACGGTGTCGCGGATCTCGTCGCTCGTGTGCGCTCCGGGCAGGACGGCATACAGCTGGAGTCCCTTGCTGCCACTGGTCACCGGGACGGTGGCGAGCCCGATGCGGCCGAGGCGCTCGCGCACGACGAGCGCGACGCGGGCGCACTCGTGCAGGCCGGTGCCGGGCCCGGGGTCGAGGTCGATGACGAGCCGGTCGGGGTTCAGCGGCACCGCGTCGCGCCCCTCCCCCTCGTAGCGCCACTGGTGCACATGCAGCTCGAGGGAGTTGAGGTTGGCGAAGAAGGTGAGTCCCGCGAGGTCGTCGATGAGCGGGAAGACGGGGTCGCGCCCCGCACGCCGGATCCACGCCGGCGTGCCCGCCGGGATGTTCTTCTCGAAGAACTGCATGTCACCGACCCCGTGCGGGAAGCGGATCCGCGTCACGGCGCGGTCGCGCAGGTGCGGGAGGATCACCGGCGCGATGCGCGCGTAGTAGTCGATGACCTGGGCCTTGGTCGTGCCCGCCTTCGGGTACATCACCTTCTCGAGGCTCGACAGCTTCATCCGGCGGCCGTCGACCTCGACGGTCACCTTGGTCGGCACGTAGGCCATCACTCACCGTCCCCGTGGTCGTCGACGTCACCGGGCGTGAGGTCGCTGCGCAGGCCCTTGTATGCCGGCTGGCGCAGTCTCCCCTGGCCGCTCAGTCCCAGCGACTGCACGTCGGCGACGAGCACCGGGTGCACCCACGTCGCGCCGTTCGAGTCCTCGGCGGGGACGTCTGTGGCGAAAGGCGACTCGGCCGAGGTGAGGGCTTGGAGGTCGCGCATCAGGGCCTGCCCCGTCTTGCCCGCGAGACCCGACCCGACGCGCCCGAGGTAGCGCAGGCCGCCCGGGCCGGGGACCCCGACGAGGACGGCCCCGAGACGGTTCGACACGGTGCCCGTGGACTCGGGTCGCCAACCGCCGATGACGACGGAGACGGTGCCGCGGTGGGGCGACTTGAGCCAGTAGGGCGAGCGGAGCCCAGGGACGTAGACGGAGTCGACACGCTTGGACACGATGCCCTCGAGGCCCTGCTCCTTCGTCGCGGCGTGCAGCGTCGCCCCGTCGGCGAAGGTCGGCGGGGTCTGCCAGCGCGAGGCGCTGAGCTCGAGGCGCTCGAGTGTCGAGCGCCGGTCGGTCCACGTGCGCGGCATGAGGTCGACCCCGTAGAGCCGCAGCAGGTCGAAGGTCATCAGGGTGACTGGCGCGGCCTCGGCGAGCATCGCGGCGCGGCGGGCGTCGGTCACGTGGAAGCGTTCGGCCATCGCGGCGAACGACGGCACGCCGTCTCGCATCGAGACGATCTCGCCGTCCAGGAGCATGTCGGCGTACTCGTTCGCGAGTCCACGCAGCTCCGGGAACGCGACGGTGACGTCACGCTCCGTGCGGGAGAAGAGGCGCATCTCGCCGTCCACGACGTCGGCCAGCACCCGCATGCCGTCCCACTTGACCTCGTGCTGCCAGCGGTCGCCGAGCGGAATCGTCGTCGTCGGCGTCGCGAGCATGGGGCGCATGGGTGCATTCTTGTTCTCATGCGAGCCATCTGGAAAGGCGCCGTGTCGTTCGGCCTCGTCAATGTGCCGGTCCGACTCTTTTCGGCGACCGAGAACCACGACGTGCAGTTCCGGCAGGTCCACGAGAAGGACGGCGGCCGCATCAAGTACCAACGCGTCTGCTCGATCGACGGTGAGGAGGTGCCCTACTCCGACATCGCCAAGGGCTACGAGGCCGCCGACGGCCAGATGGTTGTGCTGACCGACGAGGACCTCAAGAGCCTTCCGACGCGGTCGACGAAGGAGATCTCGATCGAGAAGTTCGTGCCGTCTGAGCAGATCGACCCGCTGCTCTTCGACAAGAGCTACTACCTCGAGCCCGACAAGACGGGCCTCAAGCCCTACGTCCTGCTCCGTGACGCGCTGGAGAAGGCCGACCGGATGGCGCTCGTCACCGTGTCGGTGCGCACCCGGATGACGCTCGCGGTGCTCCGTGTGCGCGACGGCGTCATCGTGCTCCAGACGCTCCTCTGGGCCGACGAGGTGCGGGCGCCCGAGTTCGAGTCCCTCTCGGAGGAGACGCACGCGACGGCCAAGGAGCTCGCCATGGCCTCCTCGCTCGTCGACTCGCTGTCGGGCGACTACGAGCCCGAGGAGTTCGAGGACGACTACGCCGAAGCCGTGACGCAGCTCGTCGCGACGAAGATCGAGGGCGGCGACATCACCGAGACGCCTGAGGCCAAGGGCGAGGAGACCGAGGTCGTCGACCTGCTCGCGGCCCTGCAGCGCAGCGTCGACAAGGCCAAGGCCGCCAAGACCGGCGGCCCGAGCGCCTCCGACTCCGACTCCGACTCCGCCGACGAGAAGCCCGCGAAGAAGACGGCCGCGAAGACCACGACGCAGAAGAGCGCGGCCAAGAAGACGACGGCCAAGAAGACGACGGCGAAGAAGTCGACGGCCAAGACCACGACGAAGAAGGCAGCCACCAAGAAGGCCAGCTGACCCGCCGGCTCCGCACCGTCGTCGCCCCGACCCACGCCACGTGCGAAGGGTCGGGGCGACGTTCGTCACGCCGGACGGCATACGCCCTCGCCGGGGCGTGCGCTGCGCGAGGATGAAGGGGTGCGGACGGCGACGATCGACGAGCTCACCCAGCGGCTTCGAACACTCCCGGACAACCCCCGTGTCGTCGTCAGCGGCAACATGGCGGTCCCCTGGGAGGCGGTCCGGGCGCTCGACGCGGCCCAGCCGAGCTACGTGCTCCACGCGCTCAACGCGCCTGCCGGGCTTCCCGACCGCGAGGGCGTCACCGTCGAGACGTGCTTCGTCGGACCGGGTATGCGTCGGCACCCCCGCCTGCGCTACGTGCCCTCGCGCCTGTCGCTCGTGCCGCTGCTCTACGGCCGGGCCCTGCCGCCGGACGCCGTGCTGCTGCACTGCGCGCCTCCGCGCAACGGCCAGGTCAGCATGGGCCTGGAGGTCAACGTCCTGCCCGCGGCGCTCGAGGCGTGCCGGGCCCGGGGCGGGCTCGTCGTCGCGGTCGTCAACCCGCAGATGCCCTACACGTTCGGCGACGCCCAGGTGCCGCTCGAGCACGTCGACCTCGTCGTCGAGGTCGACGCGCCGCTGCCCTCGCACGCGGCCACCGAGCCTGATCCCGAGAGCCGGCTCATCGGCGAGCGCGTCGCGGCCATGGTCCGGGACGGGGCGACGATGCAGCTCGGCATCGGCGCGGTGCCCGACGCGACGCTGTCCGCGCTGACCTCCCGCCGAGGCATCCGGATGTGGACGGAGATGTTCTCCGACGGCGTCCTCGCGCTCGACGAGGCCGGTGCCCTCGACCCGGACCACCCGCTCGTCACGTCGTTCAGCTTCGGCTCGACCGACCTCTACGCCTGGCTCGACGGCAACCCACGCGTCCGGATGATGCGCACCGAGAAGACGAACGACCCCGGTCTCATCGCCTCGCAGCGGCAGATGACCTCGGTCAACACCGCCCTCGAGGTCGACCTCTTCGGCCAGGCGAACGCCTCGCGGATCAACGCGCGCATCCACTCCGGCTTCGGCGGGCAGACGGACTTCATCGTCGGCGCGCTGCACTCCGCCGGCGGCCAGTCGTTCATCGCGCTCCGCTCGTGGCACCCTCGCGCCGACGTGTCGACGATCGTGCCGCTGCTCGACGAGCCCGTGACGAGCTTCCAGCAGAGCGCCATCGTCACCGAGCAGGGCGTCGCGCCGCTGTGGGGACGCAGCGAGAAGGACCAGTGCCACGACATCATCGAGAACTGCGCCCACCCGCGCGTCCGCGACGACCTCTGGGAGGAGGCGCAGGCCCTCGGCCTCGCCTGACCCCGCACCCGCTCGACCGATGGCGTATGCCGCCCTCCCGCCCTTCGCGGCGCACCCTCCCTCCCGTCGCGTGAGCGCGCAGTCCCAGTCGAGTGAGCGCGTAGCACCAGTCGAGTGCGCCCGTAGTCACACCCGGTCTGGTGAGGGTGGGGCGGGGCGCTCACTCGAGTGGGACGGGGCGCTCACTCGAGTGGGACGGGGCGCTCACTCGAGTGGGACGTGGGGGCTCGTAGGGTGGCGGCATGAGCCCTGCGCCACCGTCCGACGCCACCACAACCGCTCCGGACGGGCGTCCGGTCGCGGTCGTCACCGGCGGCACGCGCGGCATCGGACTCGCCATCGCCCGCGACCTCGCCGCCACGCACCACCTCGTCATCGGCGGTCGCAGCGCCGACTCGGTGGCCGACGTCGTCGCCGCGTTCCCGTCGGCCGAGGGCCTCGTCGCCGACCTCGCCGACTGCTCTCCCGGCGGGTCGCTCGAGACCGCCCTCGCGGCCCTCGCCACGCGCCTCCCGCGTGTCGACGTGCTGGTCCACTCGGCCGGCGTCCTGCGCAACGGCACCGTCGCCGACTCGCCCGTGCAGGACTGGGCCGACTCGATGACCGTCAACGTCGTCGCGGTCGCCGCCGTGACCCGCGCGCTCCTGCCGGCGCTCCGGGCCGCGCACGGCCTCGTCGTCACCGTGAACTCGGGCTCGGGCCTGACGGCGACGCCGGCCTCGGGCGCCTACTGTGCCTCGAAGTTCGCCCTCCGAGCGCTCACCGACTCGCTGCGCCAGGAGGAGCGCGAGCACGGTGTCCGCGTCACCTCGCTCCACCCCGGCCGGGTCGACACCGACATGCAGCGCGAGCTCGTCGAGTTCGAGGGCGACGAGTACGACCCGGGCGCCTACCTCGACGTCGACTCGGTCGTCCGGGCCGCGCGCCTCGCCATCGACGCCGGCCCTGACGCGAGCATCGACATGGTCTCGGTGCGCCCTCGCGGCTGGCGCCCCGCCACCTGACCGAAGCCCCGCACACCCGCACCGCACCGCGCGCTCCTGGGCAACAGACCGAGAAGATCGCAACCGACCGGGATCGGATCTCGGTGGGTTGTGACCTGCACGGTGTGTTGCGGAATGGAGGCGGTCAGATGCGGCTGGCGCCTCGGGTCGGGACGAGGGCGAGCCGGGCGAAGGCGAGTGCCTCGGCGAGGTCGACCTCACGCTGGTCCCGACCCACCTTGCGCGTCGACACCTCGACGACGACGTCGCCGGCCCAGCCGCTGTCGGCGAGGTGCTCGAGCACGGCACCGCACGGCTCGCCGCCGCGCCCGGGGACGAGGTGCTCGTCGAGGAACGAGCCGAGCCCGTCGGCGAGGTGCAGGTGCGCGAGCCGCGACCCGAGCGACTGCGCCATGAGGAGCGCGTCGGACCCGGCGGTCGCCGTGTGCGAGAGGTCGAGGGTCACGTTGTCGTAGGGCTGGCCCACCGGGTCCCAGTGCGGGAGGTAGGCCATGACCTCACGCCGCGCGGTGCGCCAGGGATACATGTTCTCCACCGCGAGCCGGATCCCCGACTCGTGCTCACGCAACGCCACCCCGTCGACGAACCCAGCGGCATACTCCCGCTGCCAGCGGAAGGGAGGGTGCAGCACGACCGTGCCGGCACCGACCTCGAGCGCGAGGTCGATGGAGCGGTCGACCTTGCCCCACGGGTCGGTGCCCCACACGCGCTGGGTCAGCAGCAGCGTCGGCGCGTGCACGGAGACGATCGGCAGGGCGTGCAGCTCCGACAGCGCCCGCAGGGCACCGGCCTCCTGCGTCACCGGGTCGGTCCAGACCATGACCTCGATCGCGTCGTAGCCGAGCCGCGCCGCGGTCGCGAAGGCGGTCGCCGCGTTGTCGGGGTAGAGCGAGGCGGTCGACAGGCCGACCCGGATGGTCATGCGGCCATTCTGCGCCACGCCCCCGGGGCGGCTTCGGGGCGGTCCGTCCGTCTGCCGCGCATCCGCTGCGTCACGACGTCAGGTGGTCGAGGCGACGGAGGATGAGGCCCTCGCGCAGGGCCCAGGGGCAGATGTCGAGCTGCTCGACCTGGAGCAGGTCGAGCGCAGCCTCGGCGACGAGCGCCCCGGCGTAGAGCTGGCGGGCGCGGCCTTCGGACACCCCGGGCAGCTGCGAGCGTGCGGCGGTGTCGAGGCGTCCGACGCGGACGACGATCTCGTGGAGGTCGTCGCGCGAGAGGGTGCGCCGCACGAAGGGGCCGTCGGCGCGCGGCGCGGCACCTGCGATGCGGGCCAGCGAGCGCATCGTCTTGGAGGTCCCGACAGCCCGGTCGGGGCTCCCGGACGTCAGCAGCGGTCGCACCTGCTCGGCGAGGCTCGACCGGACGTGAGCGCGCAGCTCGCGGGCGGCCAGCTCCGAGGGCGGGTCACCGGGGAGCCGCTCGCGGGTCAGGCGGCCGGCACCCAACGGCAGGCTGAGGGCCACGTCGGGCTCCTCGTCGAGACCGCACGCCAGCTCGAGCGAGCCGCCGCCGATGTCGACGACGAGCAGGCGCCCGCTCGACCAGCCGAACCAGCGCCGGACGGCCAGGAACGTCATCCGCGCCTCGTCGGCACCGCTCAGGGCCTCGAGCTCGACGCCGGTCTCGGTGCGCACCCGCTCGATGATCGCCTCGCCGTTCGGCGACTCACGCAGGGCCGACGTCGCGAAGGCGAAGAGGTCGCTGACGCCCTGGTCCTCCGCGACGTCGAGGCACTCGCGGATGAAGGCGACGAGCCGGTCGGCCGTCGCCTCGCTGACGCTGCCGTCGGCCTCGAGGCTCTCCGAGAGGCGGAGCTCGGTCTTGTGCGAGAAGGCAGGCAGCGGCTGCGCGCCGGGGTGTGCGTCGACGACGAGAAGGTGGACCGTGTTGGACCCGATGTCGATGACGCCCAGGCGCATGCCCCAACCCTAGTGCCGGGGCCGGCAGCGCCCCGCCCCGGCGCCGACTCCCCATCGAACGCGGCGTTCGACGGCGAACGCGCTGGCAGAACACCGAGTTCGCGACCGAACGCCGCGTTCGGTGGGGGGTGAGGGTGAGCGGCCGTATGCCGTCAGGCGGACCGGCGGCTCAGCGTGAGCGAGGCGAGGGCGAGGGCGCCGGCGATGAAGGCTGCGACGATGCCGAGGTCGCCGAGCACCGCGGTCACGGGCTCGGGGTTGCGCGCGATCTCCTTCATCGCGTCGACGGCGTAGGACAGCGGCAGGACGTTGCTGACCCACTCGAGGACGGTCGGCAGCTGGTCGCGCGGGATGAGCAGGCCGCAGAGGAGGAACTGCGGCAGGAGGAAGGCCGGCATGAACTGCACGGCCTGGAACTCGGTGCGCGCGAAGCCGCTCGCGAGCAGCCCGAGTGCGGTGCCGAGGACCGCGTCGAAGACGGCGACGACGACGAGCAGCCACAGCGGCCCAGCGACGCTGAGGCCGCAGACCCAGACGGCGAATCCCGTTGCGATCACGGCCTGCAGGACGGCGAGCGCTCCGAACGCGACGGCATACCCGAGCATGAAGTCACCCTTGCCCATGGGGGTGGTGAGCAGGCGCTCGAGGGTGCCGGACTGGCGCTCACGCAGGGTGGCGACCGACGTGACGATGAACATGACGACCATCGGGAAGACGCCGAGCAGGGCCGGGCCGATGGCGTCGAAGACCGGCGTGCCGTTGTAGATCCACGCGAGCAGCCCGAGTAGGACGCAGGGCACGACGATGATGAGGCCGATGGTGCGGTGGTCCGTGCGCACCTGGCGCAGGACGCGGCCGGAGGTGGCAGCGGTGAGTCCGGCGTTCACGACGAGCTCCTCTCTCCGGACCGGGCGGTCTCGGCGTCGATGAGGGCGAGGAAGGCGGCATCGGCGTCGACGGCACCCGTCTGCTGGAGCAGCTCGGCGGGCGTGACGTCGGCGAGGACGCGACCCTCGCGGAGCAGCACGAGCCGGTCGCAGCGCGTCGCCTCGTCCATGACGTGGCTCGACACCACGAGCGAGTGTCCGCGGTCGGCGAGGTGGCGGAAGAGGTCCCACAGGTCACGGCGCAGGACCGGGTCGAGGCCGACCGTGGGCTCGTCGAGCACGAGCAGGCTCGGCCGCCCGACGAGCGCCGCGGCGAGGGAGACGCGGGACTCCTGACCTCCCGAGAGGTCCTGGACGAGCTGGTCGGCGTAGGGCACGAGGTCGACCTCGGTGAGGGTGCGGTCGACGGCCTCGCGCAGCTCGGTCCCGCGCAGGCCGACGGCACGGCCGAAGTAGGTGACGTTGTCGCGGACGCTCAGGTCGGCGTAGACGCTGGGACTCTGCGTGACGTAGCCGACGCGGTCGCGGAGCGCCGGTGAGCCGGCCGGATGACCGAGCACCGTGACGGTGCCCGACTCGACGATCTGCACGCCGACGATGCAGCGCATGAGCGTCGACTTGCCCGAGCCGGACGGCCCGAGCAGGCCGACCACCTGGCCGGCGGGGATCTCGAGGTCGAGGCCCGGGATGACCCGCCGCTTCCCGCGCACGACCTGCAGGCCGCTCACGGCGACCGCCGGACCACTGTTATTCATCATGTGATGAAATCTACTCCTGCTCGGGCAGCCTGTCCACGAGATGGTGCTGGAGGACGGGCCCGATGCGCTCGACGAGCTCCTCGCGTGTCGCGTCGGCCAGCGCCGGGACGCGGATGACGTAGCGCGCCACGACGAGCCCGATCATCTGGGAGGCAGCCAGCGCACCGCGCAGCTGCGGGTCGGCGGCCCCGGTGCTCGCGGCGATCCGCCCGAAGACCTCGCGCCCGAGGAACTCCCGCAGCATGCGCGCGGCCTCCTCGCTCGTCATGCTCGACCGGACGAGCGCGACGAGGGCGTCGCGGCGCTCCGGCGGCTCCCAGACCGTCAGGAAGGTCTCGACGATCCGCCAGCCGAGCCGTTCGACGTCACCCGACGTGATGCGCGCGATGAGCTCGGCCGGGTCGACCGGCACGTCGAGCGTCGCTGCGAAGAGACCCGCCTTGCCCTCGAAGTAGTGGTGCACGAGCGCAGGGTCGACGCCGGCTTCGCGGGCGATCCCTCGCATGCTCGCCTTGTCGTATCCCTTGGCCGCGAAGGACTTTCGCGCAGCGTCGACGATCACCGCTCGCGTGTCGGTGCCGCCCGGACGGCGTCCGCGCCCCTTCGGCGTCGCCTCGCTGCTGGCCCTCGGCGTCATGTGCTCACGCTAGCGCTCGTCGTCCAGGGCCCTCGAGGTATGCCGTCCGGTGGCGCCGCGCAGCACGGCCGCGGCGCGCTCGCCTCTCGCCCACAGCGCCCAGCGGTAGGGCGTCGTACCGTGCATCGCGTCGACGACGGTCGGGTCGGCGCCGACCTCGAGCAGCGCGGTGACGAGCTCGACGTCGTCCATGAACGCCGCCTGGTGCAGGGCGGTGCGCCCGTCGCGGAGGCTGTCGACCCTGGCGCCGGCGGCCACGGCCGCACGGACGGCCTCGGGCGTGGCCGCTCGGTGGATGTCGGGGACCGTCGGGTCGCCCGGCCACGGGCCGGTGACGGGGACGTCGTCACCCAGCACGTCGTCCGGAGTCAGGTCCGCCGCACCGTCGGGCACGAGACCGTGGGCGGCGAGCAGCTCGAGGCGGTCGACGAAGCCGTGGGAGCGCGCCCAGTCGACCTGACGGGTGATCATCTCCTCGATCGTCTCGGCAGGCTCACCGGTGCGTCGGGTCCAGACCTCGGAGGAGGGACGGCCCAGGCCGTGCGCGAGGAGCAGCTCGAGGTGGCTGTCGTCGCGGTTGAACATCCGGTTGTAGAGCGTCTGCCGGTCGTTGGGGTCGGCGCCGCGCTCGAGGAGCAGCTCGGCGAGCGGCTGCCACTGGGGGTGCCGGGGCTGGCGGCCCGGCCCCTGCTCGCCCTCGCCGAACACGCCGGTCAGGGCGGTGAAGGCGGTGGGCAGCCCCTGCCAGAGGTAGCCGCTGTCGGGGTCGGCACCAGCGTCGAGCAGGACCCGAGCCGACCCGACGGCGTCGACCTGCGGGACGCGCGAGTAGACGAGGTGGAGCAGCGGCGGCCACCGGAACGGTCCGCCCTCGCGGGTCGGCGCTCCGCGGTCTGCCGCGAGATGCGACCGCAGGGCCTCGGCGTCGCCGGCGGCCGCGGCGACGAAGACGTCGCGATGGACGAGATCGGGGTCGTCCGCGAGCAGCTGCGCGGCACGGGACCAGCGCTCGGGCTCGTCGCGTTCGGTGTACGTCAGGCACGCGAGCGCCACTGTGACAGAAGCAGACTCGGCGGCATCCACTCCGGCCGATGCCTCCAGGACCGGGTCGAGGGCGGCAGGG
Organism: Terracoccus sp. 273MFTsu3.1; assembly: GCF_000383675.1. Lineage (GTDB taxonomy): Bacteria > Actinomycetota > Actinomycetes > Actinomycetales > Dermatophilaceae > Terrabacter. The sequence goes on from NZ_KB911826.1 coordinate 94,423, forward strand.
TCCCGACTCAGACCTGCAGCGGCCGCGAGGTAGGTGCGCAGCCGCGGCCAGCTCGCGAAGCCGAGACTGCGGGCGACGACGAGCTGGGCGTCGGAGAGCGCGAAGGTGGTGGGGTCTCCAGGTGCACCCTCGGGATGGAGGCGGGACACGAGGACGATGGCCCGGGGCTCCCCGGACCGGACGGCGCGCTGGAGCCGACGCGCCTCGCGGCGCAGGTGCTCGAGATCAGGGTTGGCGGGCAGTGACAGGGCCATGACGGCCTCCTCTCGTCGTGCCCGCGTGCGCTGCTCGGGCCGAAAGGAGGTCGGACCGCATGCTGTTCGGCTCCAGGGAGGCTGAGCCCCTTCCCGCGCACCGGAGGCGCCCTGGACGCCTGCCGCCAGCGTACGCGGGCGCCCGCGCACGCGGAAGCACACGGCATACGCACGCAGGGCCCGTCCGGACGCACCATCCACGGGGTGGGCGTCGTCGGCGCGCTGGAAACGTCGGCGGCATAGGGTGAGCCGGTGGCTGAAGCACCTCTGGACCTCCCCCGCGTCTGGGTCGAGTTCACCGACCCCGCCGACACGAACCAGCGCTACCGCTGTGACCTGACGTGGCTCACGAGCAGCTGGACGTGCATCTTCGGCAGCGGCTGCCAGGGCATCTACGCCGGCCGGCCCGACGACGGGTGCTGCACCCTCGGCGCCCACTTCACCGAGAAGGACGACTGGAAGCGTGTCGCCAAGGCGGTCGAGGACCTCGGCGAGGACGAGTGGGAGTACCACTCGGTCGGCCGCGCCACCGGGAGCAAGGACGACTGGACCGAGAAGGAGGACGGCGCGCGCAAGACGAAGGTCGTCGACGGTGCCTGCATCTTCCTCAACCGTCCCGGCTTCCCCGCGGGCGCCGGGTGCGCGCTGCACCAGCACGCGGTCCTCACCGGCGTCGAGCCGCACACCCTCAAGCCCGACGTGTGCTGGCAGCTGCCGATCCGCCGCACCTTCCGCACCGTCGAGCTGCCCGACGACTCGAGCTACCTCGAGGTGACGATCACCGAGTACGACCGCCGCGGCTGGGGCCCCGGTGGCCACGACCTCGACTGGTACTGCTCCGGCAACTCCGAGGCGCACGTCGGCCGCGAGCCGGTCTACCGCTCCAACGCACCTGAGCTCACCGAGCTCATGGGGCCGCTCGCCTACGCCGAGCTGGCGATCCGCGCTGAGGCGCACCTCGCCCAGGTCAAGGCCGTCCGCGCGCGTGGCGTGCGCAAGCTGCTGCCGCTGCTCGTGCACCCCGCCACGATCGAGGCGCAGCGGAACCCATGAGCGACGAGTCCGGGATCATCCCCTCCCCCAACATCTGGGAGACGCCCGACGTCTACGAGGTCGAGAACCGCGGCGTCGACCGTGCCCATGTCATCGAGGACGCGATGCGCTCGGTCCTCGACTGGTCGGGTCTCGACGTCGTCGACATCGGGTGCGGCACGGGCTACCACCTGCCGTTCTTCGCCCGCGACGCACGCTCGGTCGTCGGCCTCGAGCCGCACCCGCCCCTCGCTTCGCTTGCGGCACAACGCATCTCGGGTATGCCGTCCGTCTCGGTCCGGGAGGAGGGTGCCGCCGCCATCGGGGTGGCCGACGGGTCGTTCGACGTCGCGCACGCGCGATGGGCGTACTTCTTCGGACCCGGGTGCGAGCCGGGGCTCGCCGAGCTCGACCGCGTCATGCGTCCGGGCGGGGCGGCCTTCGTCGTCGACAACGACGCGACCCGCTCGACGTTCGGTCAGTGGTTCCGACGGGCGCTGCCAGGCTACGACCCGCGCGCGGTCGAGCGGTTCTGGGAGCGTCAGGGCTGGCAGCGCGAACGGCTCGACATCCGGTGGGACTTCGACTCACGCGCGGACTTCGAAGCCGTCGTCGGCATCGAGTTCGCACCCGAGCACGCCGACCTCATCCTCGCCGAGCACCCCGACGCCACCGGCGTCGACTACGCCATCAACCTCTGGTACCGGCGCTACTGACCCTCCGCGACGGCATACGCCCGCGGCGGCAAGGGCCCGACGCGTCCCCTCCCGTCCGGGTCATCCGCCACGCGGATCGCCCGCCCGTCTGCGACGAGGCCTGGTCATTTCTGCCCACGCCGCCTCGTGCGGGATGGGCACCACGGCCGACGCGGCGACCGGCCCGTCCTTCCTACCGTCGAGACATCGACCACCGGGAGGACACCATGGAGACCATCGAGACCGTCATCGTCGGCGCGGGCCAGGCAGGGCTGGCCACGGCGCGCGAGCTCGTCGAGCGCGGGCACGAGTGCGTGCTCCTCGAGCGCAACGAGGCCGTCGGGGACGGCTGGCGCCAGCAGTACGACTCCCTGCGGCTCTACTCCTCCGTCCGGCACGACTCCCTGCCCGGGATGCCGTTCCCCGGCGACCCCCGGGCGTTCCCCGGCAAGGACGAGGTCGCGGCCTACCTCCAGTCGTATGCGGCCCGCTTCCGTCTGCCCGTTCGCCTCGGCGTGCGGGTGGAGCGGCTCGCAGCCGCGCCCGAGGGTGACGGCTTCGTCGTCACGACCGACCGCGGCAGCATCGCCTGTCGCAACGTCGTCGTCGCGACAGGGACCTTCGGGCGTGCGCCTCACGTCCCGGCCTTCGCCGCCGACCTCGACCCCTCGATCCTCCAGCTGCACTCGAGCCAGTACCGCCGCCCGAGCCAGCTGCGCGACGGGCCGGTGCTCGTCGTCGGCGCCTCGCACTCGGGCTGCGACATCGCCTACGAGCTCGCCGAGGGCCGACGCACCGTGCTGGCCGGGCGGGACTGCGGTCAGATCCCCGTGCGCTGGGACACCCCTGCCGTGCACGTGGCGTTCCCCTTCCTGCTCTTCGCGTGGCGTCACGTGCTGACGCGCAGGACCCCGGTCGGTCGGAAGATGATGGCCGAGATCCGCCACCACGGCGGACCGATGCTCCGGGTCAAGCGGGAGGACCTCGCCGCGCGTGGTGTCGATCGTCGGGTGCAACGCGTCACCGGCGTGACCGACGGGCGCCCGACGCTCGACGACGGGACGGTCCTCGACGTCACCAACGTCGTCTGGGCCACGGGGTTCGACCAGCGCTTCGACTGGATCGACCTCCCCGTCCTCGGCGAGGACGGCTGGCCGCGGGAGTACCGCGGCGTCTCGACCGACGTGCCCGGCCTCTTCTTCTGCGGGCTCGCCTTCCAGTACGCGTTCGCCTCGATGGTGCTGCCCGGCGTGGGTCGCGACGCGGCCCACGTGGCGACCCACATCGCCAGGCGGTCGGCCGCGCGCACCACGCCGCTCGGGGTGGGCGCCGCTGCCGGGTGAGGCCACCCGGGAGACGGGCCGGTCAGCGCGGTCGGGGCACGAGGTCGTGCTCGAAGGCGAAAGCCGCCGCGGCCGTGCGGCTCCCGACGCCGAGCTTGGTGAAGATGTTGCTCAGGTGGCGGGCCACGGTCCGGTCGCTCAGCACGAGCGCAGACGCGATCTGGGCGTTGCTTCGCCCCTCCGCGACGAGGCCGAGCACCTCGACCTCGCGCTCGGTGAGGCCCGCTGGGCGCGCGCCGGGTGAGCCCAGCCGGTCGAGCGCGTCGACGTCGGGGCCGGCCCCGAGAGCCACGAGCACCTCCCGCGCCGACGCCAGCGACCTTCGGGCCGACTCGTCGTCGCCGAGCGCGAGGAGCGCTCGCCCGCCGGCAGCCTGGGCGAGCGCGGCCTCGTGGGGCACGTCGAGGCGCACCCAGGCCTGCTGTGCCTTGCGCAGGTAGGGCAGCGCACCTGCCGCGTCACCGGCAGCCAGCTCGACGTGGCCCCAGGCCGTGGCCGCCGTCGCGGCGAGCACCTCCGACCCGAAGGACTCCGCGAGCGCGTCGAGCTCGCGAGCACCGTCACGGGCCGCGTCGACGTCGTCCGCGGCCAGCAGGACCTCCACGGCGGCCGGCAGGATCCGGCTGCGTCGCACCGCCGGCCCCGGCTCCGCGAGCAGCCGGCGCACCGCGGCGAGCGCGGCCGTCGTCCTCCCCCGGGCCAGCCAGAGCAAAGCCGATCCCGGCTGCGGGTCGTAGCCGTGCTCCGCACTCAGCTGGTAGGCCGCGTCGGCTGCCTCGAGGTCGCCGCGCAGGCGCAACAGGTCGCCGCGTTCGCAGGCGGCCTGGCCGACGGCGTCGACGGCACCCGCCAGCCGGTAGCGCTCGATGGCCGCCGTGAGCTCGTCGAGGGCGTCGTCCCAGGCGCCGTGGGCGCGCATCACCTGGGCGCGGTGGAGGCTGCACTGCCCGGTGAACGTCACGAGGCCCGGTTGGTCGGTGCACCAGCGGTGCAGCAGCTGCGTCCACTCGACGACGCGGCGCAGGTCGGAGACCTCCTGACAGCCCTCGATGGCGGTGCAGTAGACGTGCCCGAGCATGACCGGGGGCAAGGTCCGGGTCGTCGCCTCGAGCATCGACTCGTCGAGGAGGGAGAGACCGTCGGTCACGCGGTCGCCGTAGATGGCCATCCGACCCTGGGCGCACAGCCCGGTCGAGAGCAGGCCCGCGTCGTCATGGCGACGTCCGGCCTCGGTCGCCTCGAGCGCGCACGCGTGGGCCTCCGCGAAGCGACCCGCACCGAGGTGCGTGAACATCCGCGCGAACGCGACGTAGCCGGACTCCAGGCTCCCGTCGGGCAGTGCCGCGACGAGGCGCTCACCGCGACCGAGCCACGCGGCGGCGGAGGAGGGGTCACCGCTCGTGCGGCCGATCATCGACAGGTGGAAGGCGCACCGGGCCGCCCCCGCGGTGTCGTGCTCGGAGAACCTGACCTCGAAGGCTCGCCGATAGCGCTCGACGGCGTCCCTCATGCGCCCGAGCAGGTGCGCCGCTGCGGCGGACGACTCGAGATCGTCGGCCGTGAGCCCCTCGGGCTCGACCGCGGACCACCGGTCGAGGGCGGCCGACCACTCACCACGCTCGAACTCGGCTCTGGCGCGGACCAGCTCGTCGACGACACCCACGGCACCCTCCTGCCCGCAGGCTACGCCCGCGCCACCGTCGAGGGGCCGGAGTCAGTCGGTGAGGTCGAGGGCGATGTCGACGATGGGTGAGCTGTGCGTCAGGCCACCGACGGACACGAAGTCGACTCCGGTCCCGGCGTACTCGCGCACGACCTCGAGCGTCAGGCCACCCGTCGCCTCGATCTCGACGGGCTCGCCGGCGCCGCGGAGCAGCGCGACGGTCTCGCCGAGCACGTCGACGCTCATGTTGTCGCACATGATGAAGCGGGCCCCGGCGTCGTAGGCCTCCTGCGCCTCGGCCGGCGTCGTCACCTCGACCTGCACGTCGACGTCGGGGAATCGCCCGCGGACGAGCGCGTACGCCGACGCCACCGAGCCGGCCGCGAGTTTGTGGTTGTCCTTGATCATCGCGACGTCGTAGAGACCCATGCGCTTGTTCGTGCCGCCGCCGCAGCGCACGGCGTACTTCTCGAGCCAGCGCATGCCCGGCGTCGTCTTGCGCGTGTCGAGGACCATCGTCGACGTGCCCTCGAGCGCGTCGGCCCAGCGACGGGTGTGGGTGGCCACGCCCGACAGCCGGCTCAGGATGTTGAGGATGGTCCGCTCGGCCACGAGGATCACCTGGGTGGGCCCGGTCAGCCGCGCGATGACGTCGCCGCGCTCCAGCCGCGAGCCGTCGTCGCCCACGACCTCGACCGTCGGCACCTCGCGGCCGAGCTGCTCCGCGACCGCCGCCAGCACGAGCCCGATGACGGGCACGCCCGCGACGACACCGGGGGCCCGCGCGACGATCTCGGCGGTGCGCGTCTGGTCGGCGGGGATCGTCGCGAGCGTCGTCACGTCGACGCCCTCGGGACCGAGGTCCTCACGGAGCGCGACCGTGACGAGCTCGTGCGCCCACTCCCGCGGGAACCCGCTCAGCCCGTCGCCGCTCACTGCGTTTCCTCCGTCGATCCCACCGGTTGCGTATGCCGTCCAGCCCCGTTCGCGGGTCGCACCCCGTTCGCGCGGTCCTCGTCGAGCACGTCGAGCGGCACCGAGCCGTCGAGGTCGAGGCCGTCGAGGTTCGCGCGGGGCACGGGCACGACCGTCGCCTCGAGCACGCCGGAGCCGGAGCGTTCCAGGTGCACGTGGTGCAGGAAGTGCGCGTCGTCGCGGGCCGGGAAGTCCTCGCGCACGTGACCGCCACGGGTCTCGTCACGCAGCGCGGCGGCATACGTCAGCGCTCGTCCGAGGTGGAGCAGGTTGGTCGTCTCCCAGCTCTTCGGACCGCCCTGCTTGTCGGCGTCGTCCGCGACGGCGCGCGCCGCGAGGGCCGCGAGGGTCTCCTGCGTCTCCGCGAGCGACGCGGCCGAGCGCACCGTTCCCGACCCCGACGTCATGGCGCGCTGCACGTCGAGGCGGCGCTTGCCGCGGATCAGCTCGGGCTCACCGACAGGTGCGACCGGCGTCGTCTCGGTGAGCTCCCCGGCGCCGAGCCGGGCCGTGAGGTCGTCGGCGATGCGGCGCGCGAAGACGAGCCCCTCGAGGAGCGAGTTGCTCGCGAGGCGGTTGGCACCGTGGACGCCGGTGCACGAGGTCTCCCCGCACGCGTAGAGGCCCTCGAGCGAGGAGCGGCCGCGCAGGTCGGTGCGCACGCCACCGCTCGCGTAGTGCTGCGCCGGCGCGACGGGGAGCAGCTGCGTCGCAGGGTCGAAGCCGAGCTCACGGCAGCGCTGGACGATCGAGGGGAAGCGCTGCTCGAGGAACTCGGCGCCGAGGTGGCGGCAGTCGAGGTAGACGTGGTCGGTGCCGGTCTCGCGCATCCGGGCGATGATGGCGCGGGCGACGACGTCGCGCGGGGCGAGGTCGGCGAGCGGGTGCTGGCCCTGCATGAAGCGCTCGCCCGCCTCGTCGACGAGGAAGGCACCCTCACCGCGCACCGCCTCGGAGATGAGCGGCTGCTGGCCGCGCGAGCCCTCGCCGAGCCACAGCACCGTCGGGTGGAACTGGACGAACTCGAGGTCGGCGAGCACGGCGCCGGCCCGCAGCGCGGCCGCCATGCCGTCCCCGGTGGCGACGGACGGGTTCGTCGTCGAGGCGTAGATCTGGCCGAGGCCACCGGTGGCGAGCACGACGGCACGCGCGTGGGCCGCGCCGACCCCGTCGACCTGGCCCTCGCCGATGACGTGGAGCGTCACGCCGCACACCCGAGCGTCGGCGTCCGTCAGCAGGTCGACGACGAGCGCGTGCTCGATGACCTCGATGCCGGGGTCGTCGCGCACGCGGTCGAGGGCGGCGATGAGGGCGCGGCTGATCTCGCGGCCCGTGGCGTCCCCTCCGGCGTGGAGGATGCGGTCGCGGTGGTGCCCGCCCTCGCGGGTCAGGGACAGGCCGCCGGTGTCGCCGCGGTCGAACTCGGCCCCGAGGGCGATGAGGTCCCACACGGCGTCCGTGCCCTCGCGCACCAGCGCCTCGACGGCGTCGACGTCACAGAGACCGACCCCGGCGACGAGGGTGTCGTGGATGTGCTCGGCTGCGCTGTCCTCGGGTGACATGACGGCGGCGATGCCGCCCTGCGCCCACGCCGTCGAGCCCTCGTCGAGGACCGTCTTGGTCACGAGGAGCACGCGGTCGACCCGCCGCCTCAGCCGCAGGGCCGTCGTCAGGCCGGCGACGCCTGAGCCGACGACGATGACGTCGGCCGTGGCCGTCCAGCCGGGCGCGGGCGCACGCAGCCGCCGGGGGACGGTCACGTCGGGGAGCCCGCTCTGCGGCATACGGCTGGCCTCTCAGTCCTGGTACTCGTGGTGGCGCCCGGTGACGGCGGAGGTCATGAGACCGAAGCCGTCGGGCACGTCACCTGCATCGTGCCCCACCTCGACGACGCGGTTGTCGTCGTCGACGAAGACGACCTGCGGCTCGAAGGTGCGTGCCTCGGCATCGTCCATCGCGGCGTACGCGATGATGATGACCGTGTCACCGGGCGAGATGAGCCGGGCCGCCGCGCCGTTGATGCAGACGATGCCCGTGCCGCGCTCGCCCTCGATCGCGTAGGTCGTCAGGCGGTTGCCGTTGTCGACGTCGACGACGTCGACCTGCTGGCCCGGCCACAGGTCGGCGGCGTCGAGCAGGTCGCGGTCGATCGTCAGGGAGCCGACGTAGTGCAGGTCGGCCTGCGTCACCGTGGCCCGGTGGATCTTGGAGTGGAGCATGAAGCGCTGCACGACAGGTCCTCGAAATCGTCTGTGGTGGAAGGGAACTCAGGGCTGGGAGAAGGTCTCGAGCGCGCCGCCGCCGGGGCCGACGAGCACCGGCAGGTTGTCGATGAGACGAGTCGTACCCACTCGGCCCGCCACGGCGAGCAGCGCCTCGCCGCGATACCACTCCGGCACGTCCTCGAGCGTGTCCGGGTGGACGAGCACGAGGTAGTCGACGAGCGCGAGCGGCTCGCGCACGAGCACGGCCCGGGCGGCGCGACGCACCGCCGACGGACCCTCGGAAGCGGCGTCGGCCCCCGCACGCAGCGCGGCCGACAGGCACAGGGCCGTCTCGCGGTCGGAGTCGGTGAGATAGGTGTTGCGGCTCGACATCGCGAGGCCGTCGGGCTCGCGGACGGTCGGCACCGCCACGACGCGCACCGGGAAGTCGAGGTCGCGGCACATCCGGCGGATGAGGAGCAGCTGCTGGGCGTCCTTCTGCCCGAAGTAGGCCGCGCTGCACCGGGTCAGGTGCATGAGCTTGCCGACGACGGTGAGCATGCCGTCGAAGTGGCCGGGCCGCGACTGGCCCTCGAGGACGTCGCCGAGCGGGCCGGCCGAGACGCGGACGCCCGGGTCGCCGTCGGGGTAGATGACGTCGGGCGTCGGGGCGAAGACGACGTCGACGCCCGCGGCCGTGCAGATCTCGAGGTCGGCGTCGAAGGTGCGCGGGTAGCGCGAGAGGTCCTCCTTGGGGCCGAACTGGAGCGGGTTGAGGAAGATCGTCACGACGACGTGGCGGTGGGTCTTGCGCGCCTGGTGGATGAGGGTCGCGTGCCCCTCGTGCAGCGCGCCCATCGTCATGACGACGGCGACGTCGTCGTCGTCGAGCGCGGACCGGGCCTCGGTCAGCTCGTCCCTCGTCCTCGCCACCACCGGCGATTCCGGCCGTGTGCCGCTGACGCCGCCGGCGCCGTCGGTGGCGTCGGTGGTGTGGTCGCCGGCGCCGGTAGTCGTCCCGATGGTCGTGCCGGTGGTCGTGCCGGTGGCGGTGGTCGTGCCGGTGGTGTCAGTCACGGTTGGTCCTCCTCGTGCGCGAGCAGCTCGAGCAGCGGGCCGGCGTCGGAGGCGCGAAGGCGTCCGCTGAGCAGCGCTCGCTGCGCCGTCGCGCGGGCCAGGGCGAGGTAGGTCGGGCGAATGTCCGGGGCGACCTTGCGCAGCATCGCGACGTGCCCGGCCACGGTACCGGCATCGCCGCGCGCGACCGGACCGGTGAGGGCTGCGTCACCCCGGCGGAGGGTGTTGGAGAGCGCGGCGCTCAGGAGCGGTTCGAGCACCCGCGCCGGGTCGTCGACGCCCGCCTCCCCGAGCAGCTGCATCGACTGGGCCACGAGCGTCACGAGGTGGTTCGAGCCGTGCGCGAGAGCCGCGTGGTAGGTGACGCGGTCCTCCTCGGCCACCCACACCGGGTCGCCGCCCATCTCGATGACGAGGGCCTCGCCGAGGGGGCGCGCGAGGTCGAGGGTCGTCACCCCGAAGCAGCAGTCGTGGAGCCGGTCTAGGTCGAGCTCGGTGCCGGTGAACGTCATCGCCGGGTGGATCGCGAGGGGCACGATGTCGCTCTCGGCCGCCGCCTCGAAGACCGAGATGCCGTGCGCCCCGGACGTGTGCATGACGAGCTGTCCGGGCGTGAAGGTCCCGGTGGCGCTGAGCCCCGCGACGAGGTCGGCGAGGGCGTCGTCCGGGACGGCGAGGACCACGAGGTGGGCGCCGGAGACGACCTCGGGGATCGGCTTGACCGGCACGCCCGGCAGCAGCGTGGCCGCCCGCTCGAGGCTCGCCTCGCTGACGGCCGAGACGCCGCTGACGACGTGACCGGCCCGGGCCAGGGCGGCTCCGAGGACGGCGCCGACGCGACCGGCGCCCACGACGCCGACGTCGAAGCGCGCGGGACGCTCGTGCGGAGTGCTCACCCACGGCACGCTATCGCCTACAGTCGGCGGTCGTGGATCCCCTTCCCTGGCGCGAGGCGTGGCACGAGGCGTTGTATGCCGCCGGGCAGGGTTTCTACGTCGCGCGCGGTGGACCCGCGGCGCACTTCACGACGGCCACCCACGGCCCGACGGGCGCGGCCCTGGCCCGGGCCCTGCTCAGGCTCCCCGAGCACCCCGTCCGAGCGGTCGTGGACGTCGGCGCCGGACGCGGCGAGCTGGCCACCCACCTCGTCGAGGCCATGGACCCGACCGAGCCCCGTGGTCGGCGCACCCCTGACACCACGCGGGTGGTGGCGGTCGACGTCGTCGACCGGCCCGAGGGGCTCGACGACCGGGTGGAGTGGGTCCGCTCCCCCGGGGGATCGGCCCTGCCGCCCGAGCTGACCGGCCTGCGCGACGCCCTCGTCATCGCCCACGAGTGGCTCGACGTGGTGCCGTGCACCGTGACCGAGGTCGACGCCGACGGAGTCCTGCGCGAGGTGCTCGTCGACCCGACGACCGGCGTGGAGTCGCCCGGTCCCCTGCTCCGCGACGCCGACCGGCGCTGGGCCGAGGCGCACTGGCCCACGAGCGCGCCGGGTGACCGCCTCGAGATCGGCCTGGCCCGCGACGAGGCGTGGGCCGACCTCGTCTCACGGGTCGAGGACGGCACGCTGGTCGCCGTGGACTACGGCCACACGGCGACGGAACGTCCGTCCGGGGGGACGCTCACGGCATACGCGAGCGGTCGGCTGACGGCGCCCGTGCCCGACGGCTCGTGCGACGTGACGGCGCACGTCGCGATGGACACGCTCGACTCCGACGAGGTGCTGACCCAGCGCGAGGCGCTGCAGGGGCTCGGGCTGACCGGCTCCACGCCGCCGCACTCCGTCGCGACCACCGACCCGCTCGCCTACCTCGCCGCGCTCGAGCGCGCGAGCGTCGAGGCACGGCTGCTCGCCCGGGACGGCTTCGGCGGCTTCCGGTGGGCGGTGAAGCGCGTCCGCGAGCACGACGTAACCTGAACGGCATGCGTCGTCTCGCCTCTGCGCTGCTCGCCCTCGGACTCCTCGTCGCCCTGCCGGCGACCGCCTTCGCGCACGACGTGCTCGAGCGCACGAACCCCGCCGACGGCACGAGCGTCACGCGGCTGCCGGGCACCGTGGTGCTCACCTTCTCGGAGGCCCCGCTCGAGATCGGCACCCAGGTCGTCGTCACCGGGCCGACGGGGCCCGTGTCGTCCGGCAGCCCGACGGTCGAGGGCCGCGACGTGACGCAGGCCCTCGCGCCGAACGCACCCGGCGGTGACTACACGGTGTCCTACCGGGTCACCTCCGACGACGGCCACCCCGTCACCGGCACGTTCTCCTTCCACGCGGCGATCGGCCTCGACGGGTCGACCGCCACAGCGGGCGCGAGCGTGCACGTCAAGCCCACCGCCGGGGCCGACGACGCCCAGGGTTCGCTCCTCGTGCCCATCCTGCTCACCATCGTGGGCACCGTCGTGCTGCTCGGGGTGGGTGGCTTCCTCGTGCTGCGTGGCCGCGAGGCCGAGCGCACCTGACCGTCCCGCGAGCGGCTCAGTCCGGCTCAGTCCGGCTCCGGCACGGACTCCGGCACGGACTCCGGGCCGGCCTCCGGCACGGGCTCGGGAAGGGGCTGGTTGAGGAACCAGCGGTGCCCGAACGGGTCGTGGAAGACGGCGAGCCGGCCGATCGGCGGGTTGTCCTCGGGTGCACGGTCGATGGTGGCCCCCGCGTCCTGGACTCGGCGGCAGAGGGCGTCGACGTCGGTCACCGTGAGGTGCAGCGTGACGGCGTTGCCGCGGCCGGGGTCCGGCGGGGCGACTCCTGCGGACTCGAACGCGTCGGACATCATCCACCGGGCGCCGTCGACGGCCAGCTCGCAGTGCCCGATGTGGCCGTCGTCCATGACGATCGGCTCGACGGTCACGGCGGCACCGAGGTGCTCGCGGTACCACTCGATCGCAGCCCTCGAGTCGGCCACGCAGATGTACGGCGTCAGCTCAGCCATGTCGTGCTCTCCTTCACTCGCTGCTCCGGTCGGGTCCTGCGCTCGGCGAGACGACGAGCCGCTCGTAGCCCCGCAGCACGAAGGTCGGTCGCCGCACCGCCTCGACGACCTCGATCGCTCCCAGCCGCTCGAGGAGGGCGCGCGTCGAGATCTGCAGCTCCATCCGGGCCAGGGGCGCCCCGAGGCAGAAATGGATGCCGGCGCCGAAGGCGAGGTGCGGGTTGGGCTCGCGCGACGCGTCGAAGCGGTCGGGGTCGGCGAAGACGGCCGGGTCGCGGTTGGCGGCCCCGAGCAGCGCCGCCACCTTCTGGCCCGCCCGGACCGTCACACCGTGGAGCTCGACGTCGGCCGTGGCGGTGCGCTCGAAGAGGTGCAGCGGTGAGTCGTGCCGGAGCATCTCCTCGACGAGTCGCTCGACGACACCCGCGTCATCGAGCCGGTCGAGCACCGCGTCGCGCTCCCCCGGGTCGGCGAGCAACGACGCCAGCCCGTTGCCGAAGCCGTTGACGCTCGCCTCGTGTCCGGCGTTGAGCAGGAGCACGACAGTCGCGACGAGCTCTCGCGGCGAGAGGCGGTCGCCGCCATCGCGCTCCTGGACGAGGGAGGTCAGCAGGTCGTCGCCGGGTGCGGACGCCCGCTCCGCCGCGAGCGCCTCGACGTACGAAGCGAACTCGTCGCACGCGCGCTGGGCGTCCCGCTGCGACGCGGCGTCGGGGTCGACCTCGTACATCCGGACGATGGCCTGGGACCAGTCCCGCAGCACCTTCCAGTCCGCGGTCGGCGCACCGAGCAGCTCACAGATGACGAGGACGGGCAGCGGCTCGGCGTAGGCGGCGATGACGTCGACCCGGCTGTCCCGGTCGAGGACCCGCTCGACGTCGTCGAGCAGCCCCGAGGCGATCTCCTCCACCCGCGGCCGCAGCCTCGCGACGTGACCCCGGGCGAACGCGCCGGCCACGAGGCGGCGCAGCCGCGTGTGCTTCGGCGGCTCCGAGTCGAGGATCGAGTCGGCGTGCAACCAGTCGAACGTCGTCCACGCGTCGTCACCCTCGGAGCGCGGCCGCAGGATCCGCCCGAGCCGCCGATCACGCAGGACGTCGTTGGCCGCGGTGTGCGTCGTCGTCACCCAGAGGCCCAGACCCTCGTGCCACAGCACGGGCGCCTGCTCACGGGCGGCGGCCAGGGCCCCGTAGGGCTCGGTCACGAAGGCGGGGTCGCGCAGGTCGAACAGGTCGGTCACCCCCACACTCTGCCCGACCGGGCGTGCCCCGGGGAGGGGCCACACGGCATACGCCCTCCGCAGGGGCCGTAGGCTCGGGCCCATGACGGAGACCACCGCCTCGTCGCCGAGCCGGCGTCAGGCCCTGACCGTCGGCATCGGCGCGGGCGGGCTCGCGACCGCCGACATGGTGCTCAACATCGGGCCGCAGCACCCCGCGACGCACGGCGTCCTCCGCCTGCGCATCGTCGTCGACGGCGAGCGGATCATCAGCGCAGAGCCGATCGTCGGCTACATGCACCGGGGCGCCGAGAAGCTCTTCGAGGTCCGCGACTACCGGCAGATCATCGTGCTCGCCAACCGTCATGACTGGCTCAGTGCCTTCTCCAACGAGCTCGGCGTCGTGCTCGGCGTCGAGCAGATGCTCGGCATGGAGGTGCCGGAGCGGGCCGTCTGGGCGCGCACCGCCCTCGCCGAGCTCAACCGCGTGCTCAACCACCTGATGTTCCTCGGCTCCTACCCTCTCGAGCTCGGCGCCATCACGCCGGTCTTCCACGCGTTCCGCGAGCGCGAGGAGCTCCAGGCCGTGATGGAGGAGGTCTCGGGCGGACGCATGCACTACATGTTCAATCGCGTCGGCGGCCTCAAGGAGGACCTGCCGGCCGGCTGGATGGGCCGCGTCGACAAGGCGATCGCCAACGTGCGCAAGCGACTTCCCGACCTCGAGCGGCTCATCGTCGGCAACGAGATCCTCGAGGCGCGCACCCGCGGGGTCGGCGTGCTGCCGCTGTCGACCGTCCAGGCCTACGGCGTCTCGGGGCCCATCGCGCGCGCCAGCGGCCTCGACGTCGACCTGCGCCGCGACGCGCCCTACCTCGCCTACGGCGAGCTCTTCGGCGACAAGGGCCCGGGCCGCGTCGTGACCCGCTCGGCCGGTGACTGCCTGTCGCGCCTCGAGGTGCTGCTCGAGCAGGTGCACGTCTCGCTCGACCTCGCGCAGGCCTGTCTCGACCGGCTCGTCCAGCTGCCGCAGGGACCGATCAACGTCAAGCTCCCCAAGGTGCTCAAGGTGCCCGAGGGCGAGATCTACTGCGCGACCGAGAACCCCCTCGGCTTCAACGGCTACTACCTCGTCTCCCGCGGCGAGAAGACTCCGTGGCGCCTCAAGCTGCGGTCGGCGTCGTTCAACAACGTGTCGGTGCTCAGCGAGATGTTGCCCGGCCAGCTCATCGCCGACATGGTCGCGATCCTCGGCTCGATGTTCTTCGTCGTCGGGGACGTCGACAAGTGAGGGGTCGTATGCCGTCCGCCCGGGTCTCGCGCGCGACCGTCCTCCGCGCCGCCGCCGTCACCGTCATCACCGCGACGGTGACGCTCGCGGCGGCCTGCTCCGACGAGGACACCGTCGACACGATCCCGCCGCCGTGGCCCGTCCGGACGACGACACCGGACGGGCCGCCCCGGCCGCCGTCGGTGTCGACGACGACGCCGGCACCCACCTCGACGATCACCGTCGCCGGCACCACCTGACGCGAGGCCCTGACCCGTTGCCGATGGTGCTGCATCCGGTTGGGTGGACACCCCACCCGTCGCAGCACCATGGCGCGCACCATCGGCTGCCTCAGGCGAAGTGCTCGCCGAGGACCTGCCCGAGACCCACGTCGACGATCGGCCGCGTGGCCAGGGGTGCAGCGAGAGGGATGCGGCTCGGCGTCACGACTCCCGCGGCGTTGCAGGCACCGGTGAAGCCTGCCGTGTCGCCACCGACGACGACCAGGTCCGGCGTCTCGAGGACGTAGGACACGAGGTCGGTGTCGCACGTGCCGTGCATGATCCCTGCGACGACGGCGCGGTCACCGTCCCGGCGCGCGTAGCCGGCGCTGAGCACGTCCGCCGGGTAGGCGTCGAAGAGCGGCTTCATCGGCAGGTCGGGAAGCGAGGCCTCCGTCGCGGCGACCACCTGGTACGGCGTCGAGAGCCCGTCGGCCCAGAACTGCCACACGGGCACCAGGGCCCGGCCTCGGCTCGTGCTCAGGGTGAGCGTGCCGAGCGTGGCTCGGGTGATGACCGGACACGCGCCTCCGCTGGTGCCGGCACAGCCGATCCCGAGGCGGACGACGCCGGCCAGGGTGTCTCGGGCGCTCATGAGCTCGACGGGGTGCCTCACGCCGTCCACCGTCGTCACCACCCCGGCGCGAGCCGCACCGGTGAGGGTCGGGCCCGCCCGGAAGGCGTAGGAGGAGAAGGCGGTCTTGAGGTCGTCGGTCGGGTAGCCGGTCTCGACGACGCGTGACGACAGCAGGACGAGGGACGTGGCGTAGGCCGCAGCCGCGCCACTGCTGCGCATGCGGTCGACGGCCTGTTTCGCCCGTGCCTCGAAGGCCGAGGACGAGGTGGCTTCGAACGGGATCGACGTCGGCCCGTCGGCGGCGTCGACGCCGCGCGCACGAGCCGGGGCCGTCGCTGGTGAGTCACCGGCGGCCGAGGTGCCCACGCCTCCCGGCGTCACGGGCGTGGCGCCGCAGGCCGCGAGCGCCAGGACCACTGCCACGACGGCCACCGAACGGGCGCGCGGTCCCACCGCGCGCCTTCCTGCGGACCGACCCTTCCGATCCGGGCACGAGCTCCCCTGCGAGTCCATGACTGGATGACACCACAGCGGCGACATCCGTTGCGTCACGTCGAGGTGGCGCTGCGGTCACGATCCTCCGGAGATCAGGCCGGGGGCTGGTCCTCGTCCTCGTCGTCACGGGGCCGGAGGCGACACCAGTTCTGCACGACCATGCCGGCGACGGCGAGCAGCAGCGCGACCACGGCGTGGAGCACGAACGGCAGGATGCGCCCGCGCTGGGAGTCGACGTCGGCGTCGGGCAGCAGGACGAGGGCGTTGGCGAGGTACCAGCCGACGAGCACCGAGCCCGTGAGCGCCCCGGCCTGTCCGAGCACGAGCGTGCGGGCGGCGCGCAGCGGCGTGACGGCGGGGTTGGGTGCGCCGTCACGGACCTTGCGCACCTGCCAGCCGGCGAGGACCAGCCCGCCGGTGAGGAAGAGCATCGCGGCGGCGCCGACCCAGCCGGGCTCGGGCACGGCGTTGCCGCCGGACGTCGTCCAGCGCAGCGCGAGCCACGCGACCACGGTCATGGCGAGTCCCGCGAGCACGAGCGTCGTGACGCGGATGCCGGAGTGTGGTCTCACTGCTGCTCCCATCGGGGACCGGGACGCACGCCCGATCGGTCGAGGTCGGCCACGAGGTCGGCCACCGGTCGTATGCCGTCACGGCCCTCGGAGACGCGCAGCGTGGCTCGCGGGTCGGCGTCCAGCCACGGCACGAGGACGAACGCGCGCTCGTGGGCGCGCGGATGGGGCAGGATCAGCTCCGGGTCGTCGCTGACGACCTCGCGGTGTCCACCGGGAAGGCCGTACTGGACGAGGTCGAGATCGAGCGTCCTTGCCCCCCAGCGGATCTCACGCGTGCGCCCGTGCAGGGACTCGATGCGGTGGAGCTCGACGAGCAGGTCGCGCGGATGCAGCAGCGACCGGGCGGTGACGACGGCGTTGAGGTACTCGGGCTGCTCAGGACCACCGACGGGGTCGGTGGCGACGATGTCGGAGACCGAGGTCACGGTGACCCCCGGCAACGCCGTGAGAGCGGCGACCGCGTCGGTCAGCGTCTGTCCGCGGTCGCCGAGGTTGGTGCCCAGGGCTATGACGACGTGGGCGGCGTTCCTCCGCTCGACGCAGACCTGAACGTCGGTGAACGGGTGACCGACCGGCGCCTCGGGCTTGTGCACGACGACCTCGACGGACTCCACGAGGTCGTGGCGCAGCACGTCGTCGGCGATGACCTCGGCGAGCCGCTCGATGAGGTCGTAGGACGGACCGGTGATCCGGGCCACGACGTCGTCCGCGACCTCGGCGTAGTTGACGGTGGCGCCGAGGGCGTCGGTGCGTCCGGCCGGCGCGAGGTCGCAGACCATCGTCACGTCGACGAGGAAGGTCTGGCCGTCGCGCTTCTCGGCGGCGAGCACTCCGTGGTTGCCGCGGGCCGAGACGCCCTGCAGCACGATGCGGTCGGTCATCCGTCGAGGCCTTCGCTCAGGTCGTCGGGGGCGTGCTCGAGCGCGGCCTGGACGACGGTCAGGGCGCGCACCGTCGAGGCGACGTCGTGGACGCGGACGCACCAGAGCCCGGCCATCGCGGCCATGACCGACGTGGCCGTCGTCTCGAGGTCACGCTCGGCCGCGGGCCGCGGGGCCTCACCCTCGTCGCGGCCCAGCCGTCCGAGGAAGGTCTTGCGCGAGGCGCCGAGCAGGATGGGATGGCCGAGGTCGTGCAGCGCGGGGAGCTCGGCCATCAGGGTCCAGTTGTGGTCGGAGTTCTTGGCGAAGCCGAGGCCCGGGTCGAGGACGAGGTGCTCCTCGTCGATGCCACCCTCGAGGAGGGCGTCGCGTCGCTCCCCCAGCTCGCGCAGGACGTCCTCGACGACGTCGTCGTAGACGGCGCGCGACTGCATCTCGGTGCTGTGCCCGCGCCAGTGCATCGCGATGTAGGGCAGGCGGTTGGCGGCCACCCACGGCACCATGTCGGGGTCGGCGAGGCCACCCGAGACGTCGTTGACGATGGAGGCACCGGCGTCGACGGCCGCTCGGGCGACCGAGGCGCGCATCGTGTCGACGGAGACCACGGCACCGTCGGCGGCGAGGGCGGTCACGACGGGCAGGACGCGGCGCAGCTCCTCCTCGACGGACGGGCGTTCGGCGCCGGGGCGGGTCGACTCGCCACCCACGTCGACGATGTCGGCGCCGGCCAGCAGGACGTCGCGCCCGTGCGCGATGGCGGCGTCCTGCTCGAACCACTCCCCACCGTCGGAGAAGGAGTCGGGCGTGACGTTGACGACCCCCATGACGATCGTGCGGTCGCGCACGCCGAGCAGGGACGTCGCGTCGAGCGGGGGGCGGCGCACGGTCATGCGCGCCATTGTGTCGCGGCTGGTGGCGCGGGTGTCAGGCCGTCGGTCACTTGTTGCCCTCGAGCATGAGCGCCATGGCCTCTGCTCGAGTGGCCGGGTCGCGCAGCTGGCCGCGCACCGCCGAGGTGATGGTGCTCGCGCCGGGCTTGCGGATCCCGCGCATCGACATGCAGAGGTGCTCGGCCTGCACGACGACGATGACGCCCTGTACGTCGAGGTGCTCGACGAGTGCGTCGGCGATCTGCGTCGTGAGCCGCTCCTGCACCTGGGGTCGCCGCGCGAAGACCTCGACGAGCCGCGCGAGCTTCGACAGGCCGGTGACCCGCCCGTCCTTGCTCGGGATGTAGCCGACGTGCGCCACCCCGTGGAAGGGCACGAGGTGGTGCTCGCACGTGCTGTAGAGCTCGATGTCCCGCACGATGACGAGCTCCTGGTGGTCGATCTCGAACGTCGTGCCGAGCACGTCGGCCGCGGTCATGTCGAGACCGGCGTAGATCTCGGCGAACGACCGGGCCACCCGGCCCGGGGTGTCGAGCAGGCCCTCACGTTCAGGGTCCTCACCGATGGCGAGCAGCAGCTCCCGGACGGCCGCCTCGGCGCGCGGCTGGTCGATCGACACCCGTCAGCTCTTCTCGTTGGGGTTGACGGGGCGGTCGTCCGGCACCTCGATGACCTGCTCGGCCGGGTGCTCCTCGGCGAGGGGGTGCGCGCCGACTGCGGCGGCCTCGTCGATCTTGTCCTCGATGACCCGGTCGGCCAGCACCGGCGGGGGCAGGTGGCCGTTCTGGCCGGAGCCGTTCTGCGCCGCGATCTCGGCCGGCGTCAGCACCGGCGGACGGTCGCTGAGCTGGCGCGTCTGGGACGAGAGCCACGTCGGCCGGGCCGGCTGCTTCACGACCGGCTTGAAGAGCTCGGCGAGCTCGTGGACATTGAGCGTCTCCTTCTCGAGCAGCTCGAGGACGAGGTGGTCGAGCAGGTCGCGGTTGGCGTTGATCGCCGCGTACGCCTCGTCGTGGGCGGCGTCGATGAGCGACCGGACCTCCTCGTCGACGATGCGGGCGACCTCCTCGGAGTAGTCGCGCTGGTGCCCCATGTCACGACCGAGGAAGACCTCGCCGGTGCTCTGGCCGAGCTTGATGGCGCCGACACGCTCAGACATGCCGAACTCGGTGACCATCTTGCGGGCCATGCCCGTCGCCTTCTCGATGTCGTTGCTGGCACCGGTGGTCGGCTCGCGGAAGACGATCTCCTCGGCGACGCGGCCACCGAGGGCGTACGCGAGCTGGTCGAGGATCTCGTTGCGCGTCGTGGAGTACTTGTCGTCGATCGGCATGACCATCGTGTAGCCGAGCGCGCGTCCACGCGGGAGGATCGTCACCTTCGTCACCGGGTCGGTGTGGTTGAGCGACGCGGCGACGAGGGCGTGGCCACCCTCGTGGTAGGCCGTGATCTTGCGCTCCTTGGCCGACATGATGCGGGTGCGCTTCTGCGGGCCGGCGATGACGCGGTCGATGGCCTCGTCGAGTGCCTCGTTGTCGATGACCTTCCTGTCACCGCGGGCGGTGAGCAGGGCGGCCTCGTTGAGGACGTTGGCGAGGTCGGCACCGGTGAAGCCGGGCGTGCGCCGGGCGACGGCCAGCAGGTCGACGTCGGCCGTGACGGGCTTGCCCTGGGCGTGCACCTCGAGGATGCGGTGGCGGCCGATCATGTCCGGGGCGTCGACGGCGATCTGGCGGTCGAAGCGGCCCGGGCGCAGCAGTGCCGGGTCGAGGATGTCGGGACGGTTGGTCGCCGCGATGAGGATGACGTTGGTCTTGACGTCGAAGCCGTCCATCTCGACGAGCAGCTGGTTGAGCGTCTGCTCGCGCTCGTCGTGGCCGCCGCCCATGCCGGCGCCGCGGTGGCGTCCGACGGCGTCGATCTCGTCGACGAAGACGATGGCGGGCGCGTTGGCCTTGGCCTGCTCGAAGAGGTCGCGGACGCGGCTCGCGCCGACACCGACGAACATCTCGACGAAGTCGGAGCCGGAGATCGAGTAGAACGGCACGCCGGCCTCACCCGCGACGGCGCGGGCCAGGAGGGTCTTGCCGGTGCCGGGCTGGCCGTAGAGCAGCACGCCCTTGGGGATCTTGGCGCCGACCGCGAGGAACTTCGCAGGCTCCTGGAGGAACTCCTTGATCTCCTGGAGCTCCTCGATGGCCTCGTCGCAGCCGGCGACGTCGGCGAACGTGACCTTCGGGGTGTCCTTGGTGGCGAGCTTGGCGCGCGACTTGCCGAACTGCATGACGCGGTTGCCGCCGCCCTGCATCTGGCCCATGAGGAACCAGAAGAGGCCGAGGATGATGATGATCGGCAGGATCGAGAAGAGCAGCGAGCCGAACCAGCTGGGCTCGTCGATCTGGTCGTCGACACCCTGAGCCGGCGGCTTGGCGTTGAGGGCCTCGACGACGTCGGTGCCGCGGGCGTCGACGTAGTAGGCGTAGACCGACTTCGCGTCCTTCACCGTGCCGTCGGGCGAGGTGTAGGGGGTCTTGAGGGTCAGCTCCATGCGCTCGTTGTTGAGCAGCTTGGCCGACTCGACGTTGCCGTCGGTGATCTGCTTCATGGCAGCCGAGGTGTCGATCCGGGGCGGGCCGGACTCGGAGAACATCATGCCGAAGACGAGCGCGCTGATGAGGACCAAGATCCACAACAGTGGTGTGCGCAGAATCCGCTTAGCGTCCATGTACGTGCGGGGCCTGTGGGGCCCCGGTCCTCCTGCTCGTCCGGTGAGTTTGTCCACCGGCACAACGTCCGGCGGACTACCAGTGTTCCGCATGCGGCGCGCCGGTGACCAACCAGCCCACGCACGGATCGGCGTTCCGGCCGGGCAGACATGCCGATGACGTATGCCGTGTGCCCGGCTCCCGGCCCAAAACCGGTTGCCGCACGCTCCCCCGCCTTGCTGCACTGGAGCGGTCGACGGTCCCGTCGACGTCAGGCACGGCCGAGGAGAGAGGCACCGGGATGCGCCGCAGCTTCATGTCACCCGAGCAGGTCACCCACACCTACGCACAGGACATGGAGCACCTTGGACACCCCACCCACCCCACCCGTGCGTCCCGGACGCACTCTCGGCCTCGGGATCCTCGCCCACGTTGACGCGGGCAAGACGAGCCTGACCGAACGTCTGCTGCTGCACGCCGGGGTCATCGCCGAGCTCGGCAGCGTCGACGACGGCAGCACGCAGACCGACACGCTCGCGCTCGAGCGCGACCGCGGGATCACGATCAAGGCCGCCGTCGTCTCCTTCGAGCTCGGCCGCCCCGGCGACCCCGACCCCCTCACCGTCAACCTCGTCGACACCCCGGGCCACTCGGACTTCATCGCGGAGGTCGAGCGCTCGCTGGCGGTGCTCGACGGTGCCGTGCTCGTCGTCTCCGCGGTGGAGGGCGTGCAGGCCCAGACCCGCGTGCTCATGCGGGCCCTGCGGCGGCTGCGCATCCCGACCGTGCTCTTCGTCAACAAGGTCGACCGCTCCGGCGCCCGCACCGAGGTGGTCCTGCGGGAGGTCGTCGACCGGCTCGGCGTCACACCGGTGCCACTCGGCCGGGTCGTCGACGAGGGCACGCGCGCCGCCGCCGTCGTCCCGGACGGCCTCGCGGACCTGGGCCTGCCGGCCCGGGGCCCGGCCGAGCGCGAGGACGCCGAGCCCGAGGGCGGCGACCGGGACGCCGCGGCAGCCCGCGAGCGAGTCGTCGAGGCGCTGAGCCGGGCCGACGACCGCCTGCTCGCGGACTGGCTCGACGCCCCGCACCGCGTGGACGCGTCGCGGCTGCGAGCAGCCCTCGGTGAGCAGACGCGTCGAGGACTCGTGTGCCCCGTCCTTCTCGGCTCGGCGATGACGGGGGCCGGGGTCGAGGACCTCGCCCAAGCCCTGCCGGACCTGTTGCCGGCGCGGACACCGGACCCCGATGCGCCCCTCGCGGCCACCGTCTTCGCGGTACAGCGCGGCGCCTCCGGGGAGAAGGTGGCCCTCGTCAGCGTCACGTCGGGCTCCCTGGCGGTGCGCGACCGGGTGCTCGTCCACGACGGTCGCACCGAGTGGAGCCCGGCACCGGACCCGGACCCACGGCATACGACCTCGGCCTCCGGCGACGACGGCGCGCGGTGCCGAGAGGAGCGGGTCACCGGGCTCTCGGTGCACGCGCGCGGCGAGGTGCGCCGGGTCGCACGGGTGCCCGCCGGGCGCATCGCGCGGGTCGTCGGGCTCGAGCGGGCCCGGATCGGCGACCTCGTCGGCGACGCCGCCCTCGCGCGGCCGCTCGTGCACGAGTTCTCGCCGCCGACCCTCGAGACGGTCGTCGAGGCGTGCGACCCCGCGGAGCGCGCGCTGCTGCACACGGCGCTGACCCGGCTGGCGGAGCAGGATCCGCTCATCGACCTGCGGCACGACGAGGTGCGCGGGGAGACCCACGTGTCGCTCTACGGCGAGGTGCAGAAGGAGGTCATCGGCGCGACGCTCGAGGCGGAGTACGCCGTGGCCGCGAGGTTCAGCACGACGTCGGTCATCTGTCGCGAGCGCGTCACCGGTTCGGGGGCCGCGTTCGAGCTCATCGACGTGGCGCCGAACCCGTTCCTCGCGACGGTCGGCCTGCGCGTCGACCCCGGACCTCCGGGCAGCGGCGTGCGCTTCTCGCTCGAGGTCGAGCTCGGCTCGATGCCGGCGTCGTTCTTCACGGCCGTCGAGGACACCGTCCGGGCGACGCTCGGGCAGGGGCTGCACGGGTGGCCCGTGACCGACTGCGTCGTCACGATGACGCACTCGGGCTACTGGCCGCGGCAGAGCCACATGCACCAGAAGTTCGACCCGTCGATGTCGAGCACGGCCGGCGACTTCCGCGCCCTGACGCCGCTCGTGCTCATGGAGGCGGTGCGCCTCGCGGGCACGGCCGTCGAGGAACCGGTGCACAGGTTCGACCTCGAGGTGCCGAGCGACGTGCTCGGGGCGGCGCTCTCGATGCTCGGCCACGTGCGGGCGAGCCCGCGAGAGACGGCCGTGCTCGGCCCGGTGACGCGGCTGCGGGGTGAGGTGCCGGCCGAGCGGCTGCACGAGCTGCAGCAGCGCGTGCCGGGCCTGACGAGCGGGCTCGGGGACCTCGTGACGGCGTTCGACGGCTACCGGCCGGTCGTCGGCCCGGCGCCGACGCGGTCACGCACCGACCTCGACCCGCTCCACCGCCGCGAGTACCTCCTCCGCCTAGCGGGCAAGCTGAGCGCCCAACCCCACTCGAGTGAGCGCCCAACCACACTCGAGTGAGCGCGCAGCCTCACGCGTACCACCGTGTGCGTGACGGCTGCGACGGAGCGCTCACTCGAGTGGGACGACGCGCTCACTCGAGTGGGACGACGCGCTCACTCGAGTGGGACGACGCGCTCACTCGAGGTCAGGCGGTGGCGGCGCGGAGGGCCTCGAGGACCCGGCGGTCGATGCCGTCGGGACTCAGGCGCGCCTCGTAGTTCGCGTTGCCGGCCCAGTCGGCGAGGGCCGTCGCGACGTCGGCGTCGGTGAACCCGGCCTGCGCCAGCCTGCCGCGCACCTCGTCGGCGAGCTCGCCCTCGAGCGGAGAGACGTCCTCGGGCTTGCCGAAGTACATCTCCCAGTCCGAGAGCAGGCGCCCGAGCTCGGTCACGGGGTGGGCGTGGTCGTCGACGCGCAGGTCGGCGAGCACGCCGCACGCGTCGTAGCCGGCACCCGGCTCGACGGCATACAGGGCTGCGCTCTGGCGTCCGCGGGAGTCGCCACCGGCGTCGTCGCCGGCCACGAGCGCGGCGAGCAGTCGCCGGGCGAGCGGCTGGCCAGCCGTCTCGTGCCAGGCGCGCTCCATCGCCTCGACCACCTCGGGACCGGTGAGGATGTTGCCCTGGATGGCGTATGCCGTGTCGCCGTCGTCGCGCGCGACACCGCCGGCCCAGTCGTTGCACTCCGAGCCCGTGAAGGTCGCGGCCGAGGCGAGCCCGACGACGCCGACCTGACGGGTCTCGCGACCCTCGTCGAGCGCGGTCGCGGCCGCGAGGGCCTCGTCCGCGGACTCGCCGGCAGCAAGCCGCCCGAGGAGCTCCTCGAGGTAGGCGACCCGGGCGAAGGACTGCGTCGCGACCGCGCCCACGCCGAGACGGGCGGCCGGGACGACCGCTCCGACGGCGAGGAACTTGCTCGCGACCGCGATGCCGTGGGCGTCACCCTGGCGGGCGACGATCGAGAAGGTCACCGGAGGACGCCGAGCTCAGGCGTAGACGTGCGGGGCGAGGGTGCCGACGCAACGCAGGTTGCGGTACTTCTCGGCGTAGTCGAGGCCGTACCCGACGACGAACTCGTTGGGGATGTCGAAGCCGACGTACTTGACCGGGATGTCGACCTTGACGACGTCGGGCTTGCGCAGAAGCGTGCAGATCTCGACCGAGGCCGGCTTGCGCGACTCGAGGTTGGACTTGATCCACGAGAGGGTCAGGCCGGAGTCGATGATGTCCTCGACGATGAGCACGTGGCGGCCGCTGATGTCGGTGTCGAGGTCCTTGAGGATGCGCACGACGCCCGAGGACTTCGTGCCGGAGCCGTAGGACGAGACGGCCATCCAGTCCATCGGCGCGGTGCCGGGCAGGGCGCGCATGAGGTCGGCCATGACGACGACGGCACCCTTGAGGACGCCGACGAGGAGGAACTCCTTGCCCTCGTAGTCCCGCCAGATGTCGGCGGCGAGCTCGGAGAGGCGGGTCTGGATCTGCTCCTCGGTGAGCAGGACCTTGGCCAGGTCATCTCCCATGTGCTCGTGGTCCACGAAGGCTCCTCAGTGCGTTGGGGGTGGTGCAGGGTCGTGCGGGGCGGGTCCATTCAACCGCACGCGGA
Organism: Terracoccus sp. 273MFTsu3.1; assembly: GCF_000383675.1. Lineage (GTDB taxonomy): Bacteria > Actinomycetota > Actinomycetes > Actinomycetales > Dermatophilaceae > Terrabacter. The sequence goes on from NZ_KB911826.1 coordinate 119,670, forward strand.
CGGGTGCCGTCGCCGCCGGGGAAGCACGCGGGGCGGCTCAGCCGAGCTCCGCCCGAGCCACTCCTCCAGCCGGGCGTATGCCGTCCGCTCCGTCACGACGACGCCGCGGATCCGCGGTCCCGGAACCCTCGGGTCGACCGGCCCCGGCCCCGGACCCTCGTTCAGGCGCCGCGGCCCCCGAACTGTCGGGCCACCGGCATCCAGACCCTCGTTCAGGCGCCACGGCCCCCGAACCGTCGGTACGTCCGGGGCAGGGGCGACTGGTGGCTCTCGCCGCGGGTCAGGCGTTGGCGGTCTGGCGCAGCGGGCTGAAGACGATGGCCCCGCCCGTGCGCGCGACGGCGATGCCGCCCGGCACGTGGAGCGGGCCCTGTCCGTGCCACGACGTGAGGAGCGCGTCGAGCGACTCGACGTGCGCGGCGCTGACATCGGCGAGCGGTGCGCCCGCCTCGGCGGCGAGGATCCGCCAGACGCGTGTGCGGATCGCCCGTGGCAGGGCTCCGAGGGCGTCGAGGTCGACGCCCTGACCGCCGGGTCCGGCGGGCAGGTCGGCTCGGGCCCGGACGGCCAGGCTCTCGAGGTAGTCGGCGTCCTCGCGCAGCAGGTCGGCACTGCGGGCGAGGGCGGCACCGAAGCCGGGTCCGAGGTCGGACTCGAGGGTCGCCAGCAGTCGACGGGCGCGGACCCGCCGGAACGAGTCGTCGCTGTTGTGCGGGTCGTCCCACGGCTCGATCCCGTAGGCCGCACAGGCGGCCAGGGTCGTGGCACGCGGCAGGCCGAGAAGGGGACGGACGAAGCGGTCGCGGCGCACCGGCATACCGCTGAGCGACCGCGCACCCGATCCGCGGGAGAGGCCGAGCAGGACCTGCTCGGCCTGGTCGTCCCGCGTGTGGCCGATGAGCACGAGGGACGCGCCGACACGGTCGGCCACTGCCTCGATGGCGGCGTAGCGGGCCGACCGGGCGTCGGCCTCGAGGCCGGCGCCGCTCGTGCGCACGTCGGCACGGACGACCTCGACGGGGTCGAGACCGATCTCGCGGCACAGGGCGGCCGCGGCCTCCGCCACTTGGGCCGACCGCTCTTGGAGGCCGTGGTCGACGACGACGGCACCGGCACGCACACCGGAGCGCGGCGCCTCGAAGGCGAGGGCGGCGGCGAGCGCCACGGAGTCGGGTCCGCCCGAGCACGCGACGAGGACGACTCCGCCCTCGGGCACGTCGGCGAGGTGCTCACGCACCGCGAGCCGGGTGGCTGCGACGGCGGGGTCGGGACCGGGCATGTCTGCGGGACCTCGCATCGCTCAGCCGTGGACCCGACGCACCCAGGCGCCCGGATCGACGATCTCGGCGGCCCGGGGCAACGTCTCCGGGGAGGACCACACGACGTTGAAGCCGTCGCGGCCCACCTGGTCGGTGACGGCCCGCACGAAGACGGCGCCGTCGCGGTACTGGCGCATCTTGGCCTCGAGGCCGAGGAGCTTGCGCAGCAGGCGGTCGATGCCGACCGAGCTGCTGCGGCGCTCGTCGAACTTGCGTCGGATCTCGGCCACGCTCGGGATGACCTGCGGACCGACGGCGTCCATGACGACGTCGGCGTGGCCCTCGAGCAGCGACATGACGGCGGTGAGCTCGGCGATCTGGGCCTTCTGCTCCGGGGTCGCGAAGAGCTGGCCGATGCCCTCACCGGAGCTGAACACCTCGGGGAGGTTCTTCGTCAGCTGCTCGAACCGCTTGGAGAGGTCCTCGGGGGTCGGCGCGAGGTCGACGGCGAGCGCCTGGGTGCGCGCCACCATGTGGTCGCGCAGCCACGGCACGGCGGTGAACTGCACCCGGTGCGTCTCCTCGTGCATGGCGACCCAGCGGCGGAAGTCGGTCGGGTCGACCTCGAGGCGTCGCTCGGTGGCGACGATGTTGGGGGCGACGAGGAGGAGCCGGGGCGTGCCGCCGGGTGCGAGGTCGTACTGCCCGAGCACCTTGCTCGACAGGAAGGCGAGCAGGCCGCCCATCTCGGCGCCGGTGACCTTGCCGCCGATCGCCGCGGCGGTCGCGCTCGTCGACGACTTCTTCGTCGCGTTGAGCTTGTCGACGACGGGGTCGAGCATCGACTTGAACGAGTCGACGTTGGCGCTGATCCAGCCCGCCCGGTCGACGACGAGGGGCGCCGGCGCGTCGGCGGGCGCGGTCAGCGCGCTCGTCTCGGCGACCGGAGCCACCGCGGACGCGGCGGCCGCCCGCAGGTCGGCGACGATCGCCGCGGCCTCGTCGCTCGAGACCTGGGGGCCCGGGTTGACGATCGCTCGCCCGGTCCGCTTCGCGAACTCGTAGTCGACGGACGCGGCCGGTGCACCACCCCTCGAGCCATCGGGACGTCCGGCGTCCACGGGAGTCGGGAGGGTCGTGTCGGTCATGCCAGCCCTTTCGGTGCCGTGACGGTGTCGACGTCGCTCGAGGTGTCTGGGAAGCCCAGCCGGCAACACGGAGAGGTCACGACCACCGTCGCGCACCAGGACCCCGAGCGGCCCACCGGCCCGTCAGCGGCACCCGCACGAGGCGATCGCCGCTACAAAACGGTCCAACGCCGCTCGCGCGTCGTTGGTTCCCACTCCGGCGACCATACCCACGAAGACGAGGAGCCGACCGTCGTCGTCGACGACGCTCCCGGCGAGGGCGTTGGCGCCCGTCAGGGTGCCCGTCTTGGCCCGGGCGCGGCCCGCGGCGTCGTGCTGGGCGCCGGTGAACCGGTCCGCCAGGGTGCCGGTCAGACCGCCGATCGGGAGGCCGTCGAGCGCTCGCCGCAGCACGGCGTGCTTGCCGTCGTAGCCGAGCACGAGCACGTCGGACAGGAGCGAGGCGCGGACCCGGTTCTCCCGCGAGAGGCCGCTCGCGTCGGACAGGGTCACGCCGGCCGTGTCGAGGCCGAGCGCCGCCACCTGCGAGACGACCCACGCGCCGACCTCGGCGAAGTCGGTGCCCGCGCCGGACCGGTAGGCGGCCTGCCGGGCGAGGATCTCGGTGAGCGCGTTGTCGCTGTCGGTGAGGGCCAAAGCCAGCTGCTCGCGCACCGGTGCGGACTCGACGCTGCCGAGGACCGCTCCGGGGCCGCTCGCGGGCACGTCCGGTGTCGCGGCCGCGGTCGTCGGGGCCTGCGCGCCGTCGGACGTCGCCCCGTCGGACGGCGTGGCGGACGGCTCCCCGCCGGTGGCCGGCGTCGGCATCGGCGACCCGGGGACGCCGGGTGCCTGCCCTCGCGCGGCCAGCCTCACGTCGATCCCGCGCCCCTCGAGCTGCCGGGCGAAGGCCGAGCGGACCGAGGCGACGGGGTCGGCCGGGCCCGGCGCCCCACCGTGGGCCCGCTGGCTCGACAGCCCGAGCATCGCGACCGCGCCGGTGATGCCCGAGCTGCGGAAGGTCGACGCCCACGTCGGCGCCGTCGTCGGCCCGGCGGCATACGTCTCGTCGACGTAGAGGGTGACGCTGGTGGTGCCGCTCCGCCCGAGGGCCGTGGCCACCTGCTCGGCCAGGTCGCGCAGTCCGGCTCGGCCGGCGACCGCGTCGGGCTCGCCCTTGCCGGGGTTGAGCAGGGAGTCGCCGCCCGCGACGAGGACGATCTCGTCGGGGGTGTCGCCCTCGCGCACGACGGTGCGCAGCGTCTCGTCGGGCGCAAAGGTCTGGCCGATGGCCGCGGCCGAGAGCAGCTTGGTCGTCGAGGCCGGGATGCGCAGCTCGTCGCCGCCCTGGTCGAGCAGCACCTCGCCGGTCTGCCCGTCACGGACGACGAGGGCCGAGTCGCGCAGAGCCGGGAGCGCCCGCACCGATGCGAGCGCCTCCTCGATGCCGGCGGGCGACGGGGCGGCGGTGTCGCCGGCAAGCGCGGGCAGCGGCGGAGCGACCGAGGTCGACAGCGTGGGCTGCGGGACCGACGGCAGCGTCCGCGTCGCCACCGTCTCGGTGGGCGGGGGCGGCGGCAGCGGCCGGACCGTCAGCGCACCGGGCGCGGCGTCGGCGACGTCGAGGACGGCATACCCGAGCAGGATCGCGACGACCGACCACACCGCGGCCATGCCGTAGGTCAGGCGGGGACCGCGGCGACCCGGCTGCGTCTCGTGCGCCATGGCGCCTCACCCCCTGTCCGTCGTCCGTCGCTGTTTCGCGCAAGGACCGCCCTTGCTGACACACTGTCGCGGACGATTCTGTCAGCCGCCGACGGGTGCCCCGACACCCGAGCCGCACCCGAGACAGCACCCGAAGACCGTGAAGAAGGGGAAGACGTGGAGTTCGACGTCACCATCGAGATCCCGCGCGGACAGCGCAACAAGTACGAGGTCGACCACGAGACCGGTCGGATCCGCCTCGACCGCTACCTCTTCACCCCGATGGCCTACCCCGCCGACTACGGCTACATCGAGGACTCGCTCGGCGAGGACGGTGACCCCCTGGATGCTCTCGTGCTGCTGCCCGAGCCGGTCTTCCCCGGTGTCGTCGTCGAGGCCCGCCCGATCGGTGTCTTCCACATGACCGACGAAGCCGGCGGTGACGACAAGGTGCTCTGCGTGCCCGTCGACCCGCGCACCGCCGACGTCCAGGACATCTCCGACGTCAGCACGTTCACGCTCGACGAGATCCAGCACTTCTTCGAGCGCTACAAGGACCTCGAGCCCGGCAAGCACGTCGAGGGCTCCGACTGGGGCAACCGCGAGGCCGCCGAGAAGATCATCGGCGAGGCCTTCGACCGCGCCAAGGAGCAGGGCACCTCGACCGCCCGCTGGGCGATGCCGCAGGGGCACTGAGCCCGCACGACCCGTCCGGCCCTCCGTCACCTCACCCGAGGAGGCGGAGGGTCAGCCACGTCGCGAGCGTGAAGACCGCGACGGTGGCCGCCGCGAGACCGACGAGCGCCCCGCCGGCCCAGGTGCCCACGGGAGCCGTCTCCGCCGCACCCGTCGCGAGCCGATGGCGTATGCCGTCCAGCCGGTCCGCGAGCTCCAGCGCGGTCCGTGGGCGGCGGGCCGGGTCGTGGGCGAGGGCCGAGCGGAGCAGCTCGTCGAGGTCGCGGGGGGTGCCGGCGACGGGAGCTACGGGCGACGGGGTGAGCTTCGGGTCGCGGGTGGCGATGCTGAGGAGGCCGTCGTCGACGGCATACGGCGACCTCCCGGTCAGGAGCGCGTACGTCACGGCCGCGGCGGCGTAGACGTCGGCGCGCTCGTCGAATCCCTTGGTGCCATGGGCCTGCTCGGGCGCCATGTAGGCCGGGGTGCCGGCGGTCACGGTGAGACCCGAGGACTCGGCGAGAGCCTTGGCCATGCCGAGGTCGGCGATGACGACGTGGTCGCGCCCACCGCGGTCGGTCAGGAGCAGGTTGCCGGGCTTGACGTCGCGGTGGACGACACCGTGCTCGTGGAGCACGTGCAGGCCACGGGCCGCGTCGGCCCCGATGGCGAGGGCGCGCGCGGGGTCGCGGGCCTCGTCCGACGCAACGACCGCCCGGAGGACGTCGGCGACCGTGCCGCCGTCGACGTAGTCCATGACGAAGTACGGGCGCCCGTCGTCGAGCTCACCGAGATCGTGCACACGCACCACCCGGTCGTCGGAGAGCCGGCGCAGGAGCCGCGCCTCGGCGAGGAAGCGATGACGGATGTCGAGGTCGGAGCTCCAGTTGTCGGCGAGGACCTTGATCGCCACGGGGACGGCGAGATCGGGGTCGTGCGCGAGCCAGACGGTCGCGAAGGCCCCGGCGCCCAGTCGGTGCCGGAGCTGGTAGCGACCGATAGCCTCCATCGCGTCATCATGGCCCATCCGCTGCGGCGGGCGGGCTCCGGGTCAGGGGAACGGAGCACATCGTGCTGCACGACGACACGCCGGAGGTGGAGTCGCTCGAACGGCTGCGGCTCGCGGCGCTCGAGGGCGACGGGCGGGCCCTCGACGACCTCGTGAGGGCGCTCGAACCGCTCGTGATGCGGCGCTGCGCCCGGCTCCTGCCACACCGTCCGGACGCCGAGGAGGCCTGCCAGGACGCGCTCGTCGCCGTGGCCTCGAAGCTCGGGTCCTTCTCGGGGAGCGGGTCGTTCGTCGGCTGGGTCACGGTCATCGCCTCCAACAGCGCCCGCTCGACCTACCGCTCGCTCAAGCGTCGCGGCTCGGAGCAGGCAGTGGCCGTGATGCCCGAGGCGCTCGACCCGCGGACGACGAGCGTCATGGCCGGCTCACGCGTCGACCTCATGGAGGCGCTCGACGCGATGGAGGCCGCCAAGCCCCACCTCGTCGAGTCCTTCGTGCTCCGCGACCTCGGTCAGCTGCCCTACGACGAGGTCGCCGCCATCACCGGCGTCCCGCTCGGCACGGCCAAGGCACGCATCCACGACGCCCGTGCCTTCATGCGCGAGCACCTCGTCGAACGGTTCGGCTGAGTACGCGGCTGAGGCGCCGCCGAGCTTCGGCCGAGGGCGCGGCTGAGCCGCGGCCGCGCTCACCAGGGCCGGGTGTCGAAGATCGTGGCCCGCTCGCGGCAACAAAAGCCCGTGCCGGAGCATCTCCAGGGGTGTCCACACCCCCGCCGACCGGCTCGGGCACACGGGTCCGTCACGGGCCGACCACAGGGAGAGTCACCATGACCAGCAGGAACACCACCGTCGCCGCCGTCCTCGCCTCGGCCGCCGTGGCGGGCGTCGCCGTGGGCGTCCTCATCCACGGCGTGACCGACGCCGGCGCGACACCCGGAGCGGGTGGGTCCGGCGCCGCCACGAGCCCCGCCACGAGCCCCGGCGCGACCGCTGGGTCGCGGCCGTCGACACCGTCGTCGGGCAGCAGCGCGCCGACGAGCCCGACGCGCGTCGCCACGACGTCCGCCGCGTCGACGTCCCTCCCCGCGGGCCCGGCACCGGCGCGGGCAGCCCTGTCGGAGAAGGACCTCATGGTCGCCAACGACTACCTCGCCGCCGGCTTCGGCACGGCCCGGCTGCACACCGGTGAGGGGGCCGGACAGGCCACCATCACGGCGTGCCAGACGACGAACCCGGAAGGTCAGTACGGCCTGAAACGGATGTACTCGTCGACGGTGGAGGCCGGCGACCTCCATGCCGACCAGTGGGTCCTCGACTTCCGCGAGGCGGCCGACGCCCAGCAGATGCTGTCGGCCGTCGTCGACTGGCGGACGCTGTGCACCGATCCCTCGAACGAGGGGATGAAGGGCGTGACCTTCAGCGCCACGAGGGCCACACAGGTCACGCTCGCCGACGGGTCGGAGGGCCAGCGCTGGACCATGGACTTCGAGCAGGACAACCACGCCCTGCGGCAGGCCGTGGCGGTCGTGCGCACCGGGACGCGCGTCTCCGTCAGCGTGGTGTCGGCGTCGCCGGCGCTCGTCGAGGGCGTTGACGCCGAGACCCTCGCGGAGCGCTCGGCCACGCGTCTCGGCTGAGGCCCTCTGATCCGCGCCGGGCATCCGGACAGATGGAACGGCAGATGGTGCCGCGTCCGGTGGGGTGATGACCCCACCGGACGCAGCACCATGCGCCGGTTGATGCCGAGGGAGGGTGTCAGCTCGCCTCGGCGCCGTCTGCTGCGGCGACGGCCACCGTCTCTCGAGTCGGCTCGCGGGTCGCCTCGGACGATGCGGCGACCGCCTGGGCCGGGCGCGGCCGGAGCACGAACGCCGCGACGAGCAGTGCCACGAGGGTGAACGTCGCCGACGTGAGGAACGCCGGCTCGACGCCCGGCACGAACTGGCCGGGGACCGCCTGCGAGGCGTACACGCTGACGATCGCGGCGAGGCCCACGGCGCCACCGAGCTGCTGCGCGGTCTGGAGCAGCCCGGAGACCGTGCCGGCCTGGGCGCGGTCGACGCCGCCGAGGACGACGACGGTGACCGGCATGAAGACGAGAGCGGCCGACACGCCGTTGAGCACCAGCGCACCCAGGAGGTGGCCGGCATACGTGCTCGTCGTCGACATGGAGCTCAGCCACACGAAGCTGGCGGTCAGGCCCAGCGTGCCCACGAGGAGCATCGGCCGGGGACCGACCTTGGCGACGAGACGGGCGCTGACCCGCGACGTCGCGAAGATCGCGAGGCTGAGCGGGAGGAACGCGGCGCCCGTCGCCACCGGGCTGAAGCCGAGGACGAGCTGGAGGTACTGGGTCACGAGGAAGAACGTCGAGAACTGCGCGCCGACGACGAGGGCCATGAGCACGAGGGCTCCCCCGCGGGTGCGGTTGCGGACGAGCGCGAGTGGCAGCAGCGGCGAGCTGACCCGACCCTCGGTGCGCACGAAGAGCGCGATGAGCAGCGCGCCGACGACGAAGGAGCCGATCGTCAGGGGCGAGGCCCAGCCGCGGTCGGCCGCGCTGATGAAGCCGTGCACGACGGAGACGGAACCGAGGGTAGCGGTGACCGCGCCGACCACGTCGAAGCGGCCACGGATCCTCGGCGTCTCGGTCACGAAGCGGCGCGCGAGGACGAGCACGACGGCCCCGATCGGGACGTTGACGAAGAGCGTCCAGTGCCAGCTGACGTAGTCGGTGAGGATCCCGCCGAGGAGCAGGCCGATGGACGCGCCCGCGGACGACACGGCCGTGAAGAGCGCGAGACCGCGGTTGCGGGCCGCCTCGTTCGGGGCGCTCGTCGTGACCAGGGCGAGGACGCTCGGTGCGGCGAACGCGGCGCCGACGCCCTGGAGGGTGCGCGCGGCGATGAGCCAGGCCGGGGACGTGGCGAGGCCACCGAGCAGGCTCGCGATCGTGAAGATCGCGAGGCCGACCTCGAAGATGCGCAGTCGCCCGAAGACGTCGCCGAGGCGCCCGCCCAGGAGCAGCAGCCCGCCGAAGGCGAGGGTGTACGCGTTGAGCACCCAGGAGAGGCCCGCGGGCGTGAACCCGAGGTCGGTCTGGATGTGCGGGAGCGCGACGTTCACGACGGTCGCGTCGAGCACGAGCATGAGCTGGGCGACGAGGACGACGCCGAGGCCGATGGCTCCGCGTCGGGCGGCCCGCTCCCCCGCGGAGCGCTCGGGTTGTCGGGTGACGGGTGATGCGGTGGTGCTGGTCGACATCTCTGACCTCAGGATTCGTGGTGCGTGGACAGGCGCGGCGAGCTCTCGTCGGTGAGGTCGCGGGCCATGGGCGTGAAGGACGTGGCGCGGGTGCGGCGGCGGCGCTCGCCGTCGCTGGCGCCCTGGGTGCCGTGGGTGCCCTCGGCTCCGTGGGTGCCGCGGGGCACGAGCGGGGCACGGTGGGTCGTGGCGAGGTGCGACAGGTGGACGCGTCGGGCCTGTCGGGTGGGCTGGATCGTGGTGGTCATGGGTGCCGGACTCCTCTGTGACGACGATCGGCGCTACGATTAGCGGAGAACCACTCCGGTTCTGCCTGACCCACAATATGGAGACTGTCTCCGTTTTAGCAAGGGAGATTTCTCGTGAGGCCTGCCGAAGCTGGCAGTGCGACGCTCGAGTCGTCGCCGGGATCTGTTGCCGCCCAGAGGGATTCGGCTGACGGTCTGGCTCAGGAGAGCCCCGAGAAATTGCCTCGCCCGATGCGCGCCGACGCCCGGCGCAACTACGACAAGATCCTCGCCACCGCCCGCATCGTCTTCACCGAGCGCGGCACGGACTCCTCGCTCGACGAGATCGCGAAGCGGGCCGGGGTGGGCCCCGGCACGCTCTACCGCCACTTCCCCACCCGCGAGGCCCTCGTCGACGCCCTCATGCAGGACTGGACCGACCGGGTGTCCGCCGACGCCGACGCCGCCATCGCCACGGGACAGCCCGCACGGGAGATGCTGCTCGGCTGGTTCGAGCACTTCATCGACCACATCACGCTCCACCGGGGCGCCGCCAGCAAGATCTGTGCCGCCATGGACGACCCGGCGTCCCCGATGTACCGCAAGTGCCGCGTCATGGGCGATGCCAACCGCCGCGTCATCGACCACCTCGACGCCGAGGGCGAGCTGCGCCCCGGCGTCGACGCCGCCAACGTCATGCGCCTCGTCAGCGGTGTCGCGAGCGTGGCCGACACGAGCCACGCCGACCTCGACGTCCGGCCCATGCTCGAGGTCGTCGTCGACGGGATTGTTCGCGCCTGACCCGTGGTTGCAGGGGCATGACCGTCGACCTGCACCTCTTCACCGAGCCACAACAGGGCGCCACCTACGACGACCTCCTCGCCGTCGCCCGTGCCGCCGAGGATCTCGGGTTCAGCGGCTTCTTCCGCTCCGACCACTACCTCGCCATGGGCGGGGACGGCGGCGCGGGGCCGACCGACGCGTGGACCACACTCGCCGGTCTGGCGCGTGACACGTCGACGATCCGCCTCGGCACGCTCGTCACGTCCGCCACCTTCCGCCTGCCCGGTCCGCTCGCGATCCAGGTCGCCGGCGTCGACCAGATGAGTGGTGGACGGGTCGAGCTGGGACTCGGCGCCGGCTGGTTCGAGGCCGAGCACACGGCATACGGCATCCCCTTCCCGCCGCTCGGCGAGCGCTTCGACCGCCTCGAGGAGCAGCTCGCGGTGATCACCGGCCTCTGGACTGCCGAGCCCGGGAAGACCTTCAGCCACAACGGAACCCACTACCCCGTCATCGACTCCCCCGCACTGGCGAAGCCGGTGCAGCCTGGTGGCGTCCCGATCATCATCGGTGGTGGCGGCAAGCGACGCACGCCGGCACTGGCCGTGAGGTATGCCGCCGAGTTCAACGCGCCGTTCGTGTCGGCCCCCGATGCGGGCCGGCTCTTCGAGCGGGTCGGTGGCATGGCTCGAGAGGCCGGCCGAGAGGTCGGCTCGCTCAGGTACTCGGCGGCCCAGGTCGTCTGCGTGGGACGCGACGACGCGACCCTGCGACGCCGCGCCGAGGCCATCGGGCGCGACCTCGGCGAGCTGCGCGAGCACGGCCTCGCCGGCTCCCCCGACGAGGTCGTCGAGAAGATCGCGGCGTTCGAGGCGGTCGGCGCCGAGCGGGTCTACCTCCAGGTCCTCGACCTGTCCGACCTCGACCACGTGGCCGACGTCGCCGACGGCGTGCTGCGCCAGCTCGCCTGAGCCCTCCTCCCTCGAGTGAGCGCTCCGTCCCAGTCGACCGAGCGCTCCGTCCCACTCGAGTGAGCGCCCCGTCCCACTCGACTGAGCGCCCTGTCCCACGTCGGCCACGCTCGACTTGATATGCATAGGTTATCTATGTAAATTGCAGCGAGTGACCGAACCGACCACCCTGGGCAACGAGCTGCTGCGCTCGGCCGCGCGACTCTCGCGCTGGGCCAGCCGCCACGCGTCGTTCGACGTGCCCTTCGCGCAGGCCCGGCTGCTCGCCCTCCTCGACGAGCTCGGCCCCTCCCGCGTCAGCGCCCTCGCGGCCGCCGATCACAGCAGCCAGCCGACGATCACCACGCAGCTCCAGCGCCTCGAGGCGTCGGGCTGGGTGCACCGCGGGTCCGACCCGGACGACGCGCGCGCCACGGTCATCTCCCTCACCGACGACGGCCACGCCACGGTCGAGAGCCTGCGCCGGGCCCGACTGGCCGTCCTGTCCCCCGTCCTCGACCAGCTCGACGGACCGGCCCTCGACCGGGTCCGCGTCGCCATCGATGTCCTGAACGAGCTGCTCGCCGCCGCGGCGGACACCCCTGTCCCGCACCCCACCCGAAAGGACGGATGACCACCACCATGTGGCGCCAACCCAAGACCGTCTGGTCGATCGCCTTCGCCTGCGTGATCTCCTTCATGGGCATCGGCCTCGTCGACCCCATCCTCAAGCCGATCGCCGACGAGCTCGGCGCCGGCCCGTCGCAGGTCTCGCTCCTGTTCACCAGCTATCTCGCCGTCATGGGCATCGCGATGCTCGGCACCGGCTGGGTCAGCAGCCGCGTCGGCGCCAAGCGCACCCTGCTGCTCGGCCTCGCGCTCATCATCGTCGGCGCTGCCTTCGCCGGCAGCCAGGACACCGTCGGCGGCATCGTCGCCTTCCGCGCCCTGTGGGGCCTCGGCAACGCGCTCTTCATCGCGACGGCACTGGCGACGATCGTCAACGCGGCCTCCGGCTCGGTCAAGCAGGCGATCATCCTCTACGAGGCCGCCCTCGGTGTCGGCATCGCGACCGGCCCGCTGCTCGGCGGCTGGCTGGGCGGCATCTCGTGGCGTTGGCCGTTCTACGGCGTCGCCCTGCTCATGGCCGTCGCGTTCATCGCGACCCTGACGACGCTGCCGAAGACCCCGCCGGCCGAGAACCCGACCTCGATCACGGCACCCCTGCGTGCCCTCGGCCACCGCGGCCTGCTCACCGTGGGCATCACCGCGCTGCTCTACAACTTCGGCTTCTTCACGCTGCTCGCCTTCACGCCGTTCCCGCTCGCCATGGGCGCGCACGAGATCGGCTTCATCTTCTTCGGCTGGGGTGTCCTGCTCGCGATCACGTCGGTCTTCGTCGCCCCGATGATCCAGCGCCGCTTCGGCACGCTGGCCGGCATCGTCGGCGCGCTGCTCGGCTTCGCGGTCATCCTCGCCGCCATGGCGGTCTGGACCGACAACAAGACCGTGCTCGTCGTCGGCGTCATCCTCGCCGGCGCCTTCCTCGGTGTGAACAACACGCTCATCACCGAGACGGTCATGAAGGTCTCCCCCGTCGAGCGCGGGGTCGCGTCGGCGGCCTACTCCTTCGTCCGCTTCAGCGGCGGCGCGGTGGCCCCCTGGCTCGCCGGCAACCTCGGCGAGAAGTCGATCCACCTGCCGTTCTGGGTGGGCTCGGCCGCCGTCGTGCTCGCCGTCCTCGTGCTCCTCACCGCTCGCCGGATCATCAGCGCGCTCGACGAGGCGCCCGGGCACGGCGCCGAGGCGGTCACGTCCCGCACGGAGGCCGAGGCCCTCACGGTCGGCGACGCCTGACGCCCACACTGTCGATCCCAGGCCGCCCCCCTGGTCAACACACCGAACAGTTCGCAACCCACCGGGATCCGATCCCGGTGGGTTGCGACTTTCACGGTGTGTTGCGCAAGAGGTCGGCCACGTCGGTGTCGCCGCGCCGGCGGCGCCCGCCGCGGATGTCGTAGGACTCGACGAGCAGCTCCGCGAGCTCAGCCCGCTCGAGGCGGTCGAGGCGCGCCCACATCGACACGCGGTAGCGGAAGGTGTCGACCCGCACGAACGTGTCGAGCCGGTCGGCCAGCGCCTGCTCCGTGTCCATCTCGCCGGTCCACACCTGGACGAGCTCGCGCCCGTCGTCGTCCCAGCGCAGACGAGCGAACGTATGCCGTCCGGCGTGCCAGGCGGGAGAGCCCTCGTGGGCGACCCCGAGCACCGCGCCGGGCAGGCGCCCGGCCAGCTCGTCCACGTCCGCCCACGTCGCCATCGCTCCTCCTCCCGAGCAGGCTAGACCGCCGGACGTGACCACTCGACGGGTCGGCACCCCCGAAACGTGGCCTCTCGACCGATCAGCGGGGCCGCGACCGTCAGTTGAACGTCAGTGGAAGGTGACGGAGCGGCCGGCCTGCATGGCGGCGTACGCGTCGGGGTCGGCCTCGAGGGCCGCGCGCCGCGCCTTGTGGCGATAGCGCAGGATCTGCACGATGCCGAGCGCCCACACGGGGTACTGCACCGTCATCGCGACCCGGAACGCGTCGACGTCCCACGTCGACGGCCCACCGGGAGCGACCCGGTCGAGGACGACACCGACGAGGGCCACCGCCGTCAGCGTGGCGATGAAGCCGCCGGTGTTGACGATGCCCGAGGCGCTGCCGATGCGGGTCGGCGGGTTGAACGTGCGCGCGAGGTCGAAGCCGATCATCGAACCCGGGCCACCGATGGCGATGAGCACGACGAGGACCACGAGCATCCACAGCGGCGCGCGCCCGGGCCAGAGCAGCACCACGGTCCAGGCGGCGATCGCGGCGGCGACGATCCACAGCACGAGGGTGCTGCGCGAGAACGGGTAGCGCATCGTCAGCGTGCCGATGACGGGGCTCGACACAACCGTCGTGACGACCATGAGCATGAGCAGCACACTGGCCGTCGACGCCGAGACGCCTTGTCCTGCAATGAGGAACGGGAAGCCCCAGAGCATCGTGAACATGTTTGCGGCGAACTGCGACGTGAAGTGTGACCACAGCCCGAGGCGGGTCCCCGGCACGAGCCACGCCGCCTTGAGGGTGCGCGCGATGGCCCGGAGCCGCAGCTCGTCGCGGTGGTGGTCGACATAGGGGCTGTCCTTGACGACGACGACGAGCGCGACCCCGGTGAGCACGCCGACCGACGCCGCCACGGCATACGACGGGGTCCAGCCGAAGTGGTCGAGCGCGGCCGCGAGCGGGCCGGCAGCGGCGAGCGCCCCGAGCTGGCCGAGGACGCCGGTCAGCTGCGTCACCATCGGCGTGCGCCGCGGCGAGAACCACAGGGCGACGAGGCGCAGGACCGAGATGAACACCATGGCGTCGCCCATGCCGAGCAGCACCCGGCAGAGCAGTGCGGCCGGGAAGGCGTGCACGAACGCGAAGCCGAACTGGGCCAGCGTCAGGAGGGTGAGCCCGACCCCGAGCATCCGCTTGCTGCCGTAGCGGTCGAGCAGCGCCCCGACCGGCAGCTGCATCGCCGCGTAGACGAAGACCTGGACGATCGTGAAGGTCGACAGCTGCGAGCTGGAGATGCCGAACCGGTCGGCGGCCTCGAGACCGGCGACACCGAGCGACGTGCGGTGGAAGACGGCGAGGACGTAGACCGAGATGGCGGCCGCCCAGACCGCCCAGGCGCGGCGGCCGTCGAGCGGATAGCGCTGTCCGGGATGGGTCGTGCTCGTCATCCGGTGGGTCGTGCTCCTCAGTTGGCGCCGGTCATCGGGATGTTCTTCGCCGGGGCCTTGGGCACGCAGTCGACGATCGCCTTGGCGACGGTCTTGCTCATGTCGGGCTGGAAGACGCTCGGGATGATGTAGTTCGGGTTGAGCTGCTCGTCGGTGACGACCGAGGCGATGGCGTCGGCGGCCTTGATGAGCATCTCGGTCGTGACGTCGGTCGCCCGGGCGTCGAGCAGGCCGCGGAAGACGCCGGGGAAGGCCAGGACGTTGTTGATCTGGTTCGGGTAGTCGCTGCGGCCCGACGCGACGACGGTGGCGCGCTGCGTCGCCTCGTAGATGTCGACCTCGGGGTCGGGGTTGGCGAGCGCGAAGACGATGCGCTTCTCGGCCATCTCGTCGATCCACTCGGGCGCGAGGATGTGCGGCGCGCTGACGCCGATGAAGACGTCGGCGCCCTGGAGGCCGTCGCGCAGGGTGCCGGTGAGGCCGCGCGGGTTCGTCTTCTCGGCGAGGTCGCGCCACGCCGGCGTCAGCGACTCGTCGTCCCGGTTGAGCAGGCCCGGGCGGTCGGAGACGGTGACGTCGACCGCGCCGGCGGCGAGCAGCAGCTGGACGATCGCCGAGCCGGCCGCGCCACCGCCGGAGACGACGATGCGCGCGTCGGGCAGCTTCATGTCGATGCAGCGCAGCGCGTTCTTCAGTGCCGCGAGCACGACGATGGCGGTGCCGTGCTGGTCGTCGTGGAAGACCGGGATCGAGAGGCGCTCGCGCAGCTTGGCCTCGATCTCGAAGCAGCGCGGGGCGGCGATGTCCTCGAGGTTGATGCCGCCGAAGCCGGGGGCGATGAGCTCGACGGTGCGCACGATCTCGTCGACGTCGGTCGTGTCGATGCAGATCGGCCACGCGTCGATGTCGGCGAAGCGCTTGAAGAGCGCCGCCTTGCCCTCCATGACCGGAAGGGCCGCCATCGGGCCGATGTTGCCGAGCCCGAGCACGGCCGACCCGTCCGTGACGACGGCGACCGAGTTGCCCTTGATCGTCAGGCGCGGCACGTCCTCGGGGTGCTCGAAGAGGGCCTGGCTGACGCGGCCGACGCCGGGCGTGTAGGCCATCGCGAGGTCCTGGCGGTTGCGCAGGTTGACCTTGGACTCGACGGAGATCTTGCCGCCGAGGTGCAGCAGGAAGACGCGGTCGGAGACCTTGTGGACGCGGACGCCCTCGAGCGTCTCCACGGCGTCGACGACCTCGGTCGAGTGCTCCGCGTTGCTGGCGGAGCAGGTGAGGTCGATGACGAGCCGGTCCGGGTGCGAGTCGACGATGTCGAGCGCCGTGGTGATGCCGCCGCTCTCGGCGACCTTCACGGCGAGGGCCCCGATGACCGCCGGGTCGGTGCCGGCGTGGATCCGCATCGTGATCGAGTAGGAGGCAGTGGTGGCGCGGGCACGTTGGATCGACTCAGTCACGCGCCCCATCGTCCCACGACCCGAGAAGCGCCCCGGACCTCGTCCGAAGACCGATCAGTAACCTTTGTCCACCACCGGAGGACGAGGGTCGTATGCCGTCGCGCCGGCTTCCCGAGACGCCCACCGCAGCGCTCGCGCGCGTTCCACCGCGGAGGCGGGCACCCGGCATACGACAATGGGCCGGTGACGGCAGACGGGGCGACGCACGGGACGACGGACGACGCGACCCATGGCGGGGCGACCCTGACCCGGCCCGAGGGGCTCACGGGCGCCGAGGTGGCCGAGCGCGTCTCGCGTGGCGCCGTCAACGCGCTGACCGAGCGGACGTCGCGCTCGATCGGCGAGATCGTCCGGGCCAACGTGCTGACCCGGTTCAACGCGATCCTCGGCGCCCTCTTCGTCCTCGTCATGGTGACGGGGTCGTTCGCCGACGGGCTCTTCGGGATCGTCCTCGTCGTCAACTCCGCCATCGGCATCGTGCAGGAGTACCTCGCCAAGCGGAAGCTCGACCGGCTCGCGCTGCTCAACGCCCCGACGACGCGGGTCGTGCGCGACGGCGAGGTGCGGGTCGTGCCGACGACCGAGGTGGTGCTGGACGACCTCATCGAGCTGCGCACGGGCGACGAGGTGCCCGCCGACGGCACCCTCCTCGCGAGCGCCGGGCTCGAGCTCAACGAGGCGAACCTCACCGGGGAGTCCGACCCGGTGCCGCACGGCGAGGGCGACGACATCATGTCCGGCACGAGCGTCGTCGCCGGGTCGGGCCGCTACCACGCGAGCAAGGTCGGCGCCGACGCCTACGTCAACCGGATCGCCGCCGACGCAAGGAAGTTCACGCGCACCCGTTCGGAGATTCAGGAGTCGATCAACACCCTCCTGACCTACATCACGTGGGTCATCGTCGGTGCCCTGCCCATCGCGATCTGGTCGCAGTGGCGCACGGTCGGCGACCAGGGATGGCGCGAGGTCGTCATCCGCTCGGCGGCCGGCGTCGTCGGTCTCGTGCCCGAGGGGCTCGTGCTCCTCACGTCGGTCGCATTCCTCCTGTCCGCGGTGCAGCTGACACGGCGCAACGTCCTCGTCCAGCAGCTTCCGGCCGTCGAGGGTCTCGCCCGGGTCGACGTCGTCTGCCTCGACAAGACGGGGACGCTGACCGCGGGCGAGATCGCGTTCGAGGACGCGCACACCCTCGCCGGGCAGGACGCCGACGAGATCCGTTGCGCGCTGGGGGCGCTCGCCGACGACCCGAACGCCAACGGCACCCTGACGGCCGTGGCCGCCGCCGTCGAGGCGCCCGGCTGGGAGCGCACGCAGACGATCCCGTTCAACTCCTCCCGCAAGTGGAGCGCGGCGTGCTTCGCCGAGCGCTCGACGTGGGTGCTCGGCGCGCCGGAGGTGCTGCTCGCCGCCGACCCGCAGCCCTCTCCGCCCGAGGTGATCGAGTCGATCCGGGCCCGGGTCGCCGAGCTCGCGGACTCCGGGCGACGTGTCGTCCTGCTCGCCCGGAGCGAGACGCACCTCACGGAGGCGACGCTGCCCGCCGACATCACCCCGGCTGCCCTCGTGACGCTCACGGAGCAGGTGCGCCCCGACGCCAGGGCGACGCTCGACTACTTCGCCGAGCAGGGCGTCGCCATCAAGGTCGTCTCGGGCGACAACCCGGTCACCGTCGCCGCCGTGGCCCGGACCGTGGGGCTCGACGTCGGCGAGCCCGTCGACGCCCGCACGCTGCCCGACGACCAGGACGCCCTGCGGGAGGTCCTCGCGGCGCACACGGTCTTCGGCCGGGTCACCCCGGAGCAGAAGCGCGCCTTCGTGCACGCACTCCAGGCCGACGGTCACGTCGTGGCGATGACCGGAGACGGGGTCAACGACGCCCTCGCCCTCAAGGACGCCGACATCGGCGTGGCCATGGGCAACGGGGCCCAGGCCACCAAGGCGGTCGCCGAGCTCGTCCTGCTCGACGGGAAGTTCTCGCACCTGCCCGACGTGCTCGCCGAGGGACGCCGGGTCATCGGCAACGTCGAGCGCGTCGCCAACCTCTTCCTCGCCAAGAACGCGATGAGCCTCGTGGCCATCCTCGCGGCAGCGCTCATCGCCGTCCCCTTCCCGTTCCTGCCGCGCCACCTGACGCTCGTCTCGGCCGTGACCATCGGCATCCCGGCGTTCTTCCTCGCCCTCGGACCCAACAAGCGCCGCTACCTCTCCGGCTTCCTCGGGCGCATCCTGCGTTTCGCCGTGCCGTCCGGGGCCGTCGCGGGACTCGCCGTCATCACGTCCTACCTGCTCGCCGGCAGCAGCTACGGCGTGCCGCCCGACGAGTTCTCGACCCGGTGTGCCGTCGAGTCCGGCGCCAAGACCGTCGCCGACGTCGCCTGCTGGCAGCCGGGCAGCGGCGCGACGATCACGCTCCTCACCGTCTTCTTCTGGATCCTCGTCGTGCTCGCCCGGCCCTTCCGGCTGTGGAAGGCCGTGCTCGTCGCCTCGATGGTCGCGCTCGCCGTCACGGCGTTCGCGTGGCCGGTCGCCGCGTCATTCTTCAACCTCGACGCGCCGCTGCCGCTCGTGTGGCAGTCGCTCGCGGTCGGCGCGGTCGGCGCCGGGCTGGTCGAGGCGATCTACCGGCTCTCGCCCTCGGTGCGCCAGGCCCACCACATGCGCGACTGACGACCAGGCGGATCGTCGCCGGTCGCCGTCCGGCGGCCCACCCGATGAGCGGCGACCGGGCGCCGGTCCGCGACGCCCTACACTGGGAGCTGCACAGGGATCTGGCGTGACCTGTTGGGCGGGTAGGCACGCACCGTTTGTCGCGTACCCCGCGACCAGATCCGGAGCTGCACACGTGTCACCCATCGACTCCTACCGCCACCTCTTCGGCCTCACCGGCCGCACCTACATCGTCGTCGCCTTCCTGGCTCGTATGCCGCTCGCGATGAGCCAGCTGGGCACCCTCCTGCTCGTGTCGTCCGCCACCGGCAGCTACGGCGCGGGCGGCTTCTGCGCCGGTGCCCTCGCCGTGGCCAACGCCGTGGGGGCCCCCTTCTGGGGCGCCCGGGCCGACCGGCTCGGCCAGCGACGCGTCGTCGCCTTCCAGTCGCTCGCCGGGGCGGCCGGCCTCGTCGGCATCCTCCTCGTCGTCAACGCCGGACTCCCTTGGGGCGTGGCCGCGGTCGCGAGCGCAATCGCGGGTCTCCTTCTGCCGCAGATCGGTCCGCTGGCGCGCGTGCGCTGGCGCCCCATCACCGCCGAGACCGGGGCCCGCCAGCACCGGCTCGTCGACGCCGCCTTCTCCTACGAGGGCGCGGCCGACGAGGCCTCCTTCGTCCTGGGCCCGGCGCTCGTCGGGCTCGGCGTCTCGCTCGCGAGTCCCACGGCGGCGCTGGCGCTCGCGGCCGCGGGCCTCGCCGTCTTCGGCACGTGGTTCGCCCTGCACGAGACCGCGACGGTCACGCACGCCGCGACGTCACGGACGAGCGGCGCCGTCGGCCGGCTGATGACCCCCGCCGTCGTCGTCCTGTGCGCCGCCCAGCTGCTCGTCGGCACCGTCTTCGGGTCGGTCCAGACCGGCACGTCCGTCCTCGCCACCGCCGCAGGCTCCCCCGGCCTCACGGGCTACTTCCACGCGCTGCTCGGGGTCGGCAGCGTCATCGCCGGTCTCGCCGTCGCAGGACTCCCCGCCCGGTTCGCGCTGTCGGCGCGGCTGCGATGGTTCGCCGTCGGCCTGCTCACCCTCTCGGCGCCGCTCCTGCTCGTCGGGTCGCTGCCCGCGCTCGTGCCCGTCCTGCTCGTGCTCGGCCTCACCGTCGCGCCCTACATGATCACGACGTTCACGCTGGGCGAGCGCGTCACGCCGCCGTCCCGCACCGGCGCCGCGATGACGGCGCTCGCCGCGGCCACGGGGCTGGGCTACGCGGTCGGAGCCGCGCTCGCCGGACGCCTCGCCGACTGGGGCGGCCACACGCCGGCGTATGCCGTCACCGTCGGCGCCGGCGCCGCGGCCGTCCTCGTCTCGTGGGGATTCCGACGGGTCCTCGAGCGCGCCCAACCGCACGAGGCCGCGCCGGCGACCATCCCCTGAGCCCGAACGGTGCGCGGTAGCACCTCTGAGGCCAGCCAGCACCCCCTGCACCTCCAGCGCCACGGCCCCCCGAACCGACGCGCACCGGCCCGCGAACCCGACCACTCAGGCGCCGCGGCCCCCGAACCGACGCGCACCGGCCCGCGAACCCGACCACCCAGGCGCCGCGGCCCGCACACCGGCGGGGCGTCAGCGGTCGAGGCGGAGCCGCATCGCAGGCCAGGCCGTCGGGGTGAAGCCGAGCTCCTCGTAGAGCCCCGACCCCTCCCCAGTCGCGAAGAGCTCGACGACCGAGGCCTGCGTCTCGTCGCGCAACCAGTCGAGGACGCCGACGACGCACGCCCGGGCGAGGCCCTGCCGGCGCGCCCGAGGATGGGTCGCGACGTTGTTGACGAGACCCCAGACACCGTTCGGGTTCACGGGCGAGGGGGTCTCGAAGCGGAGCGCCGCCATGGCCCCGGCCACGACCTCGCCGTCGGCGTCCTCGGCGACGACCACGCAGGCCCGGCCGCCGTCGAGCTCCCGCTCGAACCACGCGGTGGCCGCCTCCTGCCAGCCCGGGTCGTCGACGCCCGGCACCCCCATCGCCGAGAACATCAACGCCCGCAGGCCGACCACGACGGCAGCATCCGCGGCGGTGGCCCTCCGCGTCGTCCAGGCCGTCACCGGACGGCACCACCCGTGAACGCCGGGGCGAGCGGCACGTCGGTGGCGGCATACGTCGTCTCGACGGCACGCGCCAGCCGGAGCGCGACCTCGGCGAGCTCGGGCAGCGCCCGCCCGAGCGCCGCGGTGCGCAGGAAGCGGTGCACCCGGTCGGGCATGCGCGGCATCGGCTTGACCGGGTTGACCCCCTGCGGCTCCCCGTCGACGAGCCCGGCCAGGCACCAGCTGCCGGCGAGCCAGGCCCACGCCTCCGTCGCGAGGTCGAGGTCGTGGTCGAAGTCGGCACCCAGCACCTCGGGCCACTCCAGGGCCACGGCGTCCCGCCATCGCCCCAGTGCCACCTCCGCGGCCGACGTCTCGAGCGACCAGGCGCACCAGCACGTCGGCCACGGCACCCGGAGGTAGGCCGCGTCCCAGACGACCGGTCGCCACAACGCGAACTCGAAGTCGAGCAGGACGAGCCCCGCGTCGCGGACGAGGTTGTTGTCGGGGCACATGTCGGCGGCGGACAGGCTGCAGGCATCGACCCGGAAGCGGTCCGGCACCTTCGCGATCACGTCGAACGTCCCCGCCGGCACCGGGACGTCGAGGGCAGCGGCGAGGCGTTCCCACACCGAGACCGCCTCGGCGAGATGTGCCGGGAGGTAGTCGACGTCGACCGGCTCCGACGAGCGGGACAGCACGCCGGCCTCGAAGGCCTCGCGCACCTGGTGCCCGGCCCGGTGCAGACCCGCCACGGCCGTGGCCCACCCGGACAACGTGGTCGAAGCCCGGTCGGCGTCGTCGCCGAGGAGCGCGTCGGCCAGGTGAGTGCCGTCCCCGAGGTCGCCCATGACGACGAGGCGCGGGTCGCTGGACTCAGCCACGAGGGTCGGTGTCTGCGCGACCCCGGTCAGCGCCTCGAGAGCGGACGCCTCGCGGGCGTAGGCCTCGCGTCCCTCGTCGCTGAGGTAGCGCTTGACCACGAACGAGCGGCCCGACGGGTCGACGGTTCGCACGACGAGCGTGCGGCGGCTGCCGGGGAAGGGCTCGCCCACGGCTCGCAGCGGGCCTCCGACGAGACCGGCGGCGACGGCCAGCGTCTCGGCCAGGACGTCCTGGCCCACGTCTGCCCGGGTCGCGCTCACCGGGTCACTGTGCCAGATCGACGGCGGCCCGGGCTCGACAGGCACCTTTCGACAAAAGCCCCACGACGAGCCATTCCAAAACTTCTCACCACAAATTTGTCGAAAGTCCGTACACGTGGCGACAGGTTCATTACTGTCACACCTGTAACACCCCCACGGCTGGCACGCACCCCCCCATCCGCACCAGCCTCGAAGGAGCCCGTCCTGCGCGCGCGCAGGTGGGCTCCTTCGTCATTCCGGGAGTATGCCGTCCCGCGGGCCAGGGATGCGCCCGCGCCGTGGCGTGTCGGACACGGAGAAGGCCCCGCCGCCTGCGACGAACGCAGGTGACGGGGCCTCGAGCCGAGCCGCTTATCGGAATCGAACCGATGACCTATTCATTACGAGTGAATCGCTCTGGCCGACTGAGCTAAAGCGGCTGGTCGTGCAGGCCGCGACGAGCGCGACCGGGCACGGAGGTTGAGTATACGCACGACCCTTGCCGGAGAAAAATCGTGCCCCGACGAGGCCGTCGGCACGTCGCCACCGGCCGCGATCGAGCCGGTGCCGACCCCCGGGAATGCCGCGCCGACCCCTCGGCCTTGACCTGAGGAGACCCCCCGGAACCCCACCGGCCATTCCCCAGGAAGGACCCACGATGACCGAGTCGAACGCCTCGACCGCGACGATGCGCGCCATGACCTACGACACGTACGGCGGACCCGAGTCGCTGGCCCTCACCGCGCAACCGCGCCCCAAGGTCGGGCCCGGAGAGGTGCTCGTGCGGGTGCGATCCGCGTCGGTCAACCCCGTGGACTGGAAGCTCATGTCGGGCGGCCTCGACGCCGTCATGGACGTGCGGTTCCCCGTCGTCCCGGGGTGGGACGTGTCCGGGGTCGTCGAGGCGGTCGGCTTCGACACCCCCGAGTTCTCCCCCGGCGACGAGGTGCTGGCCTACGCCCGCAAGGACTACGTCCACGGTGGCACGTTCGCCGAGCTCGTCAGCGTGCCGGTGCGCACCGTCGCCGCCAAGCCCGCGTCGATGTCGTGGGACGAGGCGGCCGGCCTCCCGCTCGCGGGCCTCACCGCCCTGCGCCTGCTGACCCGCCTCGAGGTCGGCGAGGGCGACACCCTGCTCGTCCACGCCGCGGCCGGCGGCGTCGGCTCGCTCGCCGTGCAGATCGCCAGATCGCTCGGCGCCCGTGTCATCGGGACGGCGTCGGAGAGCAACCACGCCCGCCTGCACGAGCTCGGTGCGGAGCCGGTGACCTACGACGACGGCGTGGTCGACCGCATCCGTGCACTCGCTCCCGACGGCGTCGACGCCGTCGCGGACTTCGTGGGTGACGTGCTCGACGTGACGACGGCCGTGCTCGCCGACGGTGGACGCCACGCCTCGATCGCCGACGGGTCGGTCGCCGAGGCCGGCGGCAGCTACGTCTGGGTGCGGCCGGACGGCGCCGAGCTGGCCCGACTGACCGCGCTCTTCGAGGACGGCACCCTGACGGTGCCGGTCGCTCAGACCTTCCCGCTCGAGGAGCTGGCGGACGCCTTCCGGCTCAGCCAGGAGGGGCACACCGCCGGCAAGATCGTCGTCCGGGTCTCGACCGACTGACCGACTCAATGACTGCCCGAGCCGACTGACCGAGCCGACCGGCCGAGCCGGCTGGGTCGAGGCCTCCGGCGTACGCCGTCGCGGCGTCGGGGCCTTGCAGCGTCAGGCGTCGCAGACCTCGCCGTTGCGGGGCGCGAGTCCCCGCACGAGGTAGTCGTCGACGATCGCGTCTGCGCAGTCGTTGCCGTTGGCATAGACCCCGTGGCCGTCCGCGTCGACGAGCACGAAGCGCGACCCGAAGATGCCGTGACCCATCTCGCGCGTGCCGTCGGGAGGGGTGGTCAGGTCGCGCTCGTTGGCCAGGACGAGCACCGGGGACGTCGCGTCCACGGTGAGGATGAGGTTGGTGCGCTGGGTGCCCACCCAACCCTCGCAGGAGTCCGTCGGCACGCCGTGGAGGTGCGCGTAGACAGGGTGCTCGGCGAGGACGGAGGCACTCGGCTCCATCTGCGACGTCGCGTCGAGCGGCCAGTCCGCGCAGTGGATCGGCAGGTGGCTCTCCTCGTAGCCGCCGACGTACGACCCGTCGTCGTCACGCATCACCGTGTCCATCGCGGTCCACACGAGGTCGGTGCCGTCACCGTCCTCGAGCGCCACGTGGAGCGCGTCCTCGACGTCCGCCCAGGAGTCGGGGTAGAGGAGCACCGCGTTGATGGCCGTGACGGCCCAGCCCTCGGTGAGCCGCGGGATGCCCTGCGCGTCGCTCGGGAGCGGTTTGCGGTCGAGCCGGTCGAGAAAGGCGAGCAGGCGGGTGCGTGCCGTGTCGACATCGTCACCGAGAGCGCAGTCACCCTGGTCGACGCAGTCCTGCAGGAAGGCGTCGAGCCCGTCCTCCACCGTCGCGGCCTCGTCCTCGGCCCAGCCGTCGACGGCGTCCTGCGAGGCCGAGTCCGACGCGAAGTAGTCGGGCGAGACCGCCGAGTCGATGACCATGAGCCCGATCCGGTCCGGGAACTGGGCGCCGTAGAGCGCCCCGATGAGCGTGCCGTAGCTGATGCCGTAGTAGTTGAGGTGGGCGTCGCCGACGGCGTCACGCATGACGTCGAGGTCGCGCGCCACCTGCTCGGAGCCCATGTTGCGGGCGAGCGCACCGCCTCGGGCCAGGCACCCCTGGAGCCGAGCCGTCCGTGACGCTACGGCCGCCGCCTTCTCGGCCTTGGTGTCCGGGGTGGGATCGGCCGCGTACATCGCGTCGAGGTCCCTGCTGCGCAGGCAGGCGAAGCCGCCCGACTCACCGATGCCGCGTGGGTCGAAGCCCACGACGTCCCAGACCTCGCGGACGTCGTCGGAGAAGAAGTCCCGGGCCTCCATCGCGAACTCGAGTCCGGAGGCGCCAGGGCCACCGGGGTTGATGAAGAGCGTGCCCTTGCGTGCCTTGGGGTTGCCCGCAGGTACCTTGCGCAGGGCGATCTCAACCGTCTCCCCACGCGGTGCGAGGTAGTCGACAGGGACGCGCACCGTGCCGCACCGGTCGTCGTCGGAGCCCCGCCCGTCGCCCGTGACGTCGCAGGCGTGCCAGCTGATCGTCTGGTCGTAGAAGACGTCGAGACCCTGGGCGGGCTCCGACGTCGGCGTGCCGAGCTCGACCCGGTCGCGCTGCGGTGCGTCACCGTCCGCCCCGGCGGCGCCGTCGGGGTCCGGGCTCGACGAGCCCGCCGCCGAAGTGCCGGACGTGCCGCCGCTCGCGGCGTCACCATTGGCCTCGCCGGTCCCGTGGGGCGGGGCGGCGGCAAGCAGAACGAGCGCCGCGAGGACCGCGACGGAGACGATGGGCGCGAGCAGTCGGCTCAGCAGGTCGTGCCGTCGCGCGGCGCCGTTCCCCTGAGCAGGTACCCGTCCACGGCGGAGTCCACGCACGAGTTGCCAGCGTAGTAGGTGCCGTGCCCGTCGTGGTCCGAAGTGAGCAGAACGCCCGAGGCGAGATCCTTGGCGAGCTGCTTCGTGCCGCCGATCGGCGTCGCCGGGTCACGCTCGTTGCCGATGACGAGGATCGGGTCGGCGCCGGCCGCGAGCGTCGTTCCCTTGGGAGCGCGCCCGGCCGTCGGCCACGTGCGACAGTTGTCGTAGAGCTCACCGGTCATCCGGGCCCACAGCGGGTGCGCGGCCTTGGCCTTCTTCTGCTCCGCGGCCAGGGAGGGGTCGCCCGCCGACCGCGGCCAGTCGGCACACCGCACCGGGATCATCGCCTGCAGGTAGGTGCTCGGGGCGTAGTCGCCGGTGATGCCGCGCTCGACGACCGACATGCCCTTGGCGAGGAGGATGTCCCCCTTGCCGGTGAACGCCTGGGCGAGCCCCTTGTCGAGCGTCGGCCAGGACTGGTCGGAGTAGAGGCACATGAAGATGGCGAAGCCGACCCATCCCTCGCCGATCCGGGTCAGGCCCGGCTTCGTCGTCGTCAGGCCGTTCTTCTCGACGCTGTCGAGCAGGTCGACGATCTTCTGGCGGGCGCCGGCCTTGTCGCTGCCGAGGGCGCAGTCGGGCCGGGCGACGCACCAGTCGATGAAGGCGTCGATCGAGGACTCGAAGCCCTGGATGTCGTACGTCATCTCCTGCTGCTCGGTCTGGTTGGGCGACATCGCCGAGTCGAGCACCATCCGGCCGACCTTCTTCGGGAACGTGTCGGCGTAGATCGCGCCGAGGAACGTGCCGTAGGAGCCGCCGAAGAAGTTGAGCTTCTCGTCGCCGAGGAGCACCCGCATGACGTCCATGTCGCGGGCCACCTCGGTCGTGCTCATGTGCATCGCCCGGTCGCCACCGCGCGCCGCGCAGCGCTTCGTCACCCCGTCGACGTCGGCGAGCAGGGTCGAGCGCTCGGCCGCCGAGTCGGGCGTCGGGTCGGCGCTGAAGAGCAGGTCCATGTCGGAGTTGCTCAGGCACCGCACCGGGCTCGACGCCCCGATCCCCCGCGGGTCGAAGCCGACGATGTCGTAGGCCGCCCGGACCCCCGGAGAGAAGACGAACGACGAGTACTGGGCGTACTCCACCCCGGAGCCGCCGGGCCCTCCGGGGTTGATGACGAGCGAGCCGAGCCGCTTGGACGGCTGGGTGGCCGGGGCCTTGCGCAGCGCGAGGGTGAAGCGGTCGCCGGCCGGCTTGGCGTAGTCGACGGGCACCTCCATCGTGGCGCACTCGTGCTTGGCGTTGTCGGCGCACGGCGACCAGCCGAGCTGCTGGGTGTAGAAGGGCGCGAGGGCCGCCGGGTAGTCCGCCCTGACGCTGCCGTTCGGCGCCTGCGTCGCGGGCGGCACGTCCGTGGTGCCCGGTGCCGGGACGCCTGACGCCGGTGCCGTGACCCGGGGCTGGGCGACGGTCGGCGGGTTGCCGATCCGCCAGACGGCGAGGACCAGCGCTGCGACGACGGCCACCACGGCGACGGCCGCGAGCACCGGTCGCAGCGACGACCGGGCCGTGCGGCCCGTCCCGGGGCCGCCGGTGGGCGCGGGGTGCGCGGGGTCTCCGGACCCACCGGGCCCGTCCGTGCCACCGCGTCCGGCACCCGGCGAAGGCGCCGGGTAGGAGGGCGGAAGGGCGGCATACCCCGTCGGTGCGTCCGGAAGGTCGTCGGGACGCGGGTCCTCGTTCAGCACTTGAGTCCGTCCTTGGGCACGCGCCCTTGCACGTAGTAGGCGTCGATGGCGCTGTCGACGCACGTGTTGCTCCGACCGTAGGCGGTGTGGCCGTCGCCGTCGTAGGACACGAGCACGGCGTTGTCGAGCTGGTCGCGCAAGCGCTTGGACCACTCGTAGATCGTCGCGGGGTCGCGCGTCGTGCCGACGACGACGATCGGGTCGCTGCCGGGGGCCGCCACCTTGTGCGGGCCGACGGCTGACTTCACCGGCCACACGCCGCAGGGCAGGGCGCCCCACGCGAGGTTGGCACCCCACGTCGGCGCCTTGGCCGAGAAGTCCTTGGCGTAGGTCTCGTAGGCGGACAGGTCGGGGCTGTCCGGTCGGTCGAGGCAGTTGACGGCGTAGATCGACTCCATGAGGTTGCCGTCGTAGCCGCCACCCGGACGACGGCCCGCATAGGCGTCGGCCAGCTGCATGAGGGACTGGCCGTTGCCTGACTTGGCCTCCCGGAGGGCGTCGGTGAGGAAGCCCCACGAGCCCTGGTCGTAGAGCGCGACGGCGACACCGAGGCGGGCCCAGCCCTCGGTGAGCAGCGGCGCGCTGGGGTCGCCCGTCGGCAGCGGCTGCCGGTCGACCTGGCGGAAGAAGTCGTCGAGGCCCTTGAGCGCGGCCTCCGGGGTCGTGCCGAGGGGGCAGTCCTCGGTGACACAGTCCTCGACGTAGGCCTGCGTCGCGATCTGGAACCCCCGGGCCTGGCCCTCGCCGAGCTCGGCGCTCGTCAGGTCGGGCGGCACGACACCGTCGAGGACGACGCGGCCGACGCGCTGCGGGAAGAGGTCGGCGTACGTCGAGCCGAGGAACGTGCCGTAGGACTTGCCGAGATAGTTCAGCTGGGTGTCACCCACCGCGGCCCTGAGGATGTCCATGTCGCGGGCGGCGTCGGCGGTCGAGAGGTGCTTGACGAGGTCGGGGTTGTCCTTCTGGCACCCGTCGGCCATGGCCTTGGCCTGCGTGACGAGCGCCTGCTCCTCGGTGGCGTCGTCGGGCGTCGGATCGGCCGCGAGGAAGTGGTCGAGCGCCTTGTCGTCGAGGCAGTCGATCGGGTCGGAGCTCGCGACGCCGCGCGGGTCGAAGCCGACGAGGTCGTAGTAGCGACGCACCTCAGGGCCGCCGATCGTCTCGGCTCCGCCGCGGACGTACTCGATGCCGGACGCGCCGGGGCCGCCGGGGTTGACGAGGAGCGAGCCGAGGCGCTTGGCCTGGTCACGGGCCTTGACCCGGGCGACCTTGATCGTCAGGTCCTTCGACGGGTCCGGGGCCGCGTGGTCGAGCGGGACCCGCAGGTCGGCGCACTCGAGGTCGCCGCACTTCTTCCAGTCGAGCTTCTGGGCGTAGTAGGGGGCGAGAGCAGCGCTCGGGGCCGCCGTGGCCGCCGGGAGGCCGGTCTTGGAGGTGGGCCCGACCGGGGGCTCGCTCGTCGTGCAGGCCGCAGCAGCCAGCACCAGCGCCAGGGTCGCCGCGGTGGCGGTGAGGGCGCGGGAGATGGCGGCAGGGCGTGTCGTCATGCCGGAAACCGTAACCGGTCGACCTGTAGGCGGCCGCCCCGGACGACAGGTCGTGACCGCATCGAGGCCGTATGCCGTGTCGCCCGGACCGTCTGCCGCGCCGGCTCCCGCACGGGGCGGGTCGTAGGCCCGCCGAGCGCTCCCCCGTCACGCATGAAGAACCTCACACCACCGGCCGACCCGGGTGGGTCAGATGCCGAGGTCGCGCGGGACCCGCAGCTGCAGAGCCATCGCCTCGAGCGCGAGCAGCGGCGACACGTTGGCGTTGATGCGGTCGCGGGCCTCGTTGATGGCGTCCATGGCGGCGAGCAGCTGCTCGGGGCTGAAGACCCCGGCGAGCGCGCGCACCTTGTCGACGGCGTCGGGGTTGACGAGGTCGACGTCGGAGCGCAGGCGCAGCACGAGCGCGTCGCGGTAGATCGAGGTGAGGTCGATGAGGGCCCGGTCGACGACGTCGCGGGCCGAGCGGGTGGCCCGCGTCTTCTGCTCGCGCTCGAGGGCGGCGAGCTGCGAGCGGATATGGGGCGGCTGGGTGCGCGCGGTGGGGTCGGCGCCGAGCGTCTCCATGAGGTGCGCGCGCTCGGCGGCGTCGCGCTCGGCGCTCGAGGCGGTCGACTCCTCCTCGGCGATCTGGGCGAGGTCGGCGGCGGCGCCGATGGCGTCACCGACCCCGAGGATCTTGGTCGCCATGGCGATGACGTCACGGCGGCGGATGCGGGCCTGCTCGTCGCGAGCCAGTCGGCGCGCGAGCCCGACGTGCGACTGGGCCGCGCGCGCGGCATACAACGCCATGGCGGGGTCGACCCCGTCGCGTCGCTGGAGCAGCTCGGCGACGGCCTCGACCGGCGGTGTGCGCAGACGGACGTGTCGCGACCGCGAGCGGATCGTGACGATGACGTCCTCGAGGCTCGGGGCGCAGAGCATCCAGACCGTGCGCGGCGTCGGCTCCTCGAGGGCCTTGAGCAGCGCGTCGGCCGGGGCGTCGGTGTAGGCGGTGAGGCGGTCGGCGTCCTCGATGATGATGATGCGCCAGCGGCCCACCGACGGGCGCAGCGCGGCCTCCTGGACGAGCGCCCGGGCCTCGGCGACCTTGATCGACAGGCCCTCGGTGGCGACGACCTTGACGTCGGCGTGGCTGCCGTCGAGGGCCGTGCGGCACTCGCGGCACTGGCCGCAGCCACCGTCGGGGCACTGGAGGGCGGCGGCGAAGGCCCGGGCGGCGGTCGAGCGGCCCGAGCCGGGCGGACCGGTGAAGAGCCACGCGTGCGTCATCGCGGACTCGTCGCTGACGGCACGCGAGAGCGTCTCGATCGTGGGCTCCTGGCCGACGAGGTCGGCCCACACGGTCATCGGCGGGCCGCCATGACGCGGTCGACGCCGTCGACGACGCCGGCGTGGAGCCGCTCGACCGACCCGGTCGCGTCGAGGACGAGGTAGCGCTCGGGGTCGGCAGCGGCGAGCTCGAGGTAGCCGCGGCGGACCGCGGCGTGGAAGGCGTCGGCCTCGGACTCGAGGCGGTCGTGCACGGTGCCGCGGCGCGCCCGGCCCACCTCGGGCGAGACGTCGAGGACGATGGTCAGGTCGGGCAGCAGGCCACCGACGGCCCAGTGCTGCAGGGCGGTGATCTCGTCGCGGCCGAGCTCGCGGCCGGCCCCCTGGTAGGTGATCGAGCTGTCGACGTAGCGGTCGGTGATGACGACGGCGCCGCGCACGAGCGCCGGCTTGATGAGCTGCTCGACGTGGTGGGCCTTGTCGGCCGCGAAGAGCAGCGCCTCTGCCCGCGCCGCGACGTGGTCGCCGTGCAGCACGAGCTCGCGGATCTGCGCGCCGAGCGGCGTGCCTCCGGGCTGGCGGGTCACGACGACCTCGCGGCCCCGCTGCTCGAGGGCCTCCGTGAGCAGGCGCACCTGGGTCGACTTGCCCGCGCCGTCGCCGCCCTCGAAGCAGACGAAGAGCCCGGGGGCGGTGCCCTGCCGATGGGTCGCGGCCGCGAGGTTCTCCGTCACGCCCCGACCCTATGCCAGCGCCCGGACACCGGACCCGCGTCCCCGACGTCTCACCCGCAACACACCGAGAAGGTCACAACCCACCGCGTTCCGATCCCGGTGGGTTGTGACCTGCGCGGTGTGTTGCGGGGTGGGCGGGTGACCGTCAGCGACGGGCGACGAGCGCCTCGGCGATCTGGACGGCGTTGAGGGCCGCGCCCTTGCGGAGGTTGTCGCCGACGACGAAGAGCACGAGCCCCTTGCCCTCGGGTGCCGCCTGGTCGGCCCGGACGCGCCCGACGAAGACCTCGTCGCGGCCGGCGGCCTCGAGCGGGTTGGGCACGTCGGTGACGATGACGCCCGGAGCGTTCTTGAGCAGGTCGAGCGCCTCCTCCGGGGAGATGTCCTCGGCGAACTCGGCGTGGATCGCGAGGCTGTGCCCGGTGAAGACCGGGACGCGCACGCACGTGCCCGAGACCCGGAGGTCGGGGGCGTGCAGGATCTTGCGCGACTCGTTGCGCAGCTTCTGCTCCTCGTCCGTCTCGAGCGAGCCGTCGTCGACGATGGACCCCGCGAGGGGCACGACGTTGAAGCCGACGGGCACGGCATACAGCTGGGCCTCGGGGACGGCCACCGCGCGCCCGTCGAGGGCGAGCCCGGTGGGGTCGCCCGCGGCATACGCGCCCTTGAGCTGGCGGTCGAGCTCCTGTACGCCCACACCGCCGGAGCCGCTCACGGCCTGGTAGCTGCTGACATGCAGCCGCACGAGGCCGGCCTTCTCGTGGAGCGGCTTCAGCACCGGCATCGCGGCCATCGTCGTGCAGTTGGGGTTGGCGACGATGCCCTTGGGGATGTCGTCGAGGTCGGCGGCGTTGACCTCCGAGACGACGAGGGGCACCTCGGGGTCCTTGCGCCACGCGCTGGAGTTGTCGACGACGGTCGCACCGGCGGCGGCCACCTTCGGCGCGAGCTCCCGGCTCGCGGCGCCACCGTTGGAGAAGAGGGCGATGTCGATGCCGGAGAAGTCGGCGGTCGCCGAGTCCTCGACCGTGACGTCCTCGCCCTTGAACGGGAGCGTCGTGCCGGCCGAGCGCGCCGACGCGAAGAACCGCACCTGCGTCACCGGGAAGTCCCGCTCCTCGAGAAGGGCGCGCATGACGCCACCCACCTGACCCGTCGCACCGAAGACACCAACTCGCATGGCCCAAGGTTACGGCGGGCGGCGGTCAGGCACGGGGCGCCGTTCAACTGGTGGGCGCCCCGGCCGCGCCGGCTGGAAGGTGGCTGGGATTCTCCCGTTTCACCCACCTGCCCTGCGGAGTGGGAGCACCCTCGACAAGGGGCCACAGTCCCCCCTCGGGGGCCACAGGAACACACCTTCAAGGGAGAGTCGTATGAGCCGACTCAGCATTCGGGCCACCTGCGCGATGGCCGTCGTCGCACCGCTTCTCGTCGTCAGCGCCGTGTCCGCCGGTGCCGGCGGCAACGGAGCCGTCACGTTCACCGACAACCAGCACTCGGTCGTCGACGTGTTCCACGACATGAACCCGTGCACCGGGGACCCGGGCACGGTCAGCGCCGTGGAGAACCAGATCTTCCACGGCACCATCAACAAGACCGGCTCGTGGTTCACGGGCACGGTCGAGGGCAAGTTCACGTTCACGCCGGACGACCCCTCGAAGGTCACCTACACGGGACACTTCGCCACGTGGTTCGGTGACGAGAACAACCTGCGCAACGGCGTCGAGCACAGCACGTTCAACGTCAACGCGACAGGCACGGACGGGTCCCACCTGCAGTTCCACGACAACGCCCAGGCCACGCTCAACGCGAACGGCACCGTGACGGTCTCGTTCGACCACATGTCCTGCGCCTGAGGGGCGCCGGAGTCACCGGGCCGAGCGATCCAGCGACCGCTCGGCCCGGCATGCCCTCGACGTCACTGCCGGTGGCGGTCGGCGTTGGCGTGGATCGCGTCGCGCACGTATGCCGCGAGGCCGGGTGCGATGTCCTCGTACGTCTTCGTGAAGCGGGGATCGGCGACGTACATGTCGGCGAGCCCCCGGTGGAAGGTGTGGTCGAGGTCGTAGAAGCGGTCGTGGATGTGTCGGCGGTGCTGCTCGGCCGCGTCCATGGCCGCCTCGCTCGTCGCGGGCTCGCCTGACTGCAGTGCTGTGACGAAGGCGGCGTTGACGGCGTCGGCCTCCTGCTTGACCTGCTCCCAGTCGGCCTTCGTGTAGCGCTTGGTGCGCGACCGCGACTGCTTCCAGGCGTCGGTCTCACCCCAGCGCTCCTGGGCCTCCTGCTCGTACTCGTCGCTGAAGCCGTCGCCGAAGAGCTCCTTGAGGTCCTCAGGCGTGGCGGGCTGCTCGTTCATCTCTCGCTCCAGTGCTCGGTCGATGGCCGAGACGAGCTCGCGCAGCTCGTCCAGCCGGGTCATGACGGTGGCGCGCTGCCGGCGCAGGTGGTCGGCCGCGTCCTCACCGCCTCGCAGCAGCGTCGCGATCTCGTCGAGCGGCATCTCGAGCCGCCGGTAGACCACGACCTGCTGCAGGCGCGTGAGGTCCTCGTCGGTGTAGAGGCGGTAGCCCGCCCGCGAGCGCTCGCTCGGGACGAGCAGGCCGATCTCGTCGTAGTGGTGCAGCGTGCGCACCGTCACGCCGAAGAGCTCGGCGACCTGCCCCACCGTCCAGGTGGTCATCTCCTGCGTCCTTCCAGTCATGGGATCGAGCGTGACGCCTCACGCGACGTGAGGGTCAAGCCCATTGAAGCGCCGATGGGCGGGCACGGCGCCGGGAGCGCCGCACGTCCCGGGTGGCGCCGTCGGGCGTGCGGCCTACGCTCGGTACGTGGAGCTCGAGGTCCGTCACCTGCGCGTCGTCGCGGTGGTCGCGCAGCAGGGCAGCATCCCCGCCGCGGCGGCCGCTCTGGGGGTGTCCCCGTCGACCCTGGGCTCCGAGGTCGGCCGCATCGAACGCGCCCTCGGCTGCACCCTGTTCCGGCCGAGCGGAGACGGGGTCGCGTGCACCGCGATCGGCGAACGCGTCGTGTCGCGGGCCCGCACCGTCCTCGACGAGGTGGCGGCGCTGCGTGAGGACGTGCGCACCCACCGCGCGAGCGACGCCCCGCTGCGCATCACGTCGGACTCGATGCGCTACTTCACGTCCTTCGTCAGCCACGCCTACGCGACGGACATGCGACGACCGTTGATGCCCGTGCCGCCGCTGGCCGGCGGGACCACGACCGAGGCGATCAGCGACGGCCGGGTCGACGTCGCGGTCGTCATCGCGCTCGTGGCCGACCTGCGCGAGGAGCGCGCGCGGTCGATGATCGGCGAACGCGTCATCGTCGAGCGCGAGCCGCTGCTCGTCGCGTTGTCCGCGTCGCACCCGCTGGCGGCCCAGCGGTGCGTCGACATCAGGGAGCTCGCCGGCGAGGACTGGATCCTGCCGCCGACCGAGGTCGACCCCGGGTCCGAGGCGACGAGCACCGTGCTCGCCCGTCTCGGCGTCACCCTCCGTTCGTCCTACGGACCGCACGACCTCGGGCCGTTGTGGCCGGCGGTCGTCGCCGGCCGCGCCGTGTCCTTCGCCGTGCCCACGGCGTCCGCCCCGCCGGGCGGTGTGCTGCGGCCGCTGTGCGACCAGCCGATCACGGCCCGGCGCCTGCTCCGCTGGCGGCTGGGGGCGCTCGACGACGAGGACGTCGAGCGGTGCGTGCGCGCAGCGGGCTCGGCCTACCGGGAGCAGCTGACCCACACCGCGCAGACCCAGGGCTGGTGGCCGACCGCACGCTCCGACGAGAAGCCGATCCTCGCGCCCTGACCGGCCGTTGCGACCTCCGACCGGTCGGCGCCGCGCCCCTAGAGTGAGCGCGTGCACCGTCGCCTCGCGCTCGTCCGTCGACCCTCCCCTCGTCTCGCGGACGGGATCGTGACGCACATCGAGCGCTCGGCCTCCGTCGACGGCGAGCTGGCCCTGCGGCAGTGGCAGGAGTACGTCGACGTGCTCGGACGTCGCGGTTGGTCGGTCGTCGAGGCACCTCCGGTCGACGACTGCCCCGACGGCGTCTTCATCGAGGACCAGGTCGTCGTGCACGGCGACGTCGCGATCCTGTGCCGGGCCGGCGCCCCCGGACGCCGCGGCGAGCGCGCGGGGGTGCGCGAGGCCGTCGAGGCACAGGGCTACCGGGTCGTCGAGGTCGAGGAGCCCGGCACCCTCGACGGCGGGGACGTGCTCAAGCACGGGCACGTCGTGTGGGTCGGTGTCGGCGGCCGGACGAACCTCGTCGGCATCGAGCAGCTGCGGCGCGCGTGGGCGGGCCATCGCGTCGAGGTCGTGGCGGTGCCCGTGTCGAAGGTCCTGCACCTCAAGTCTGCGGTGACCGCTCTGCCCGACGGGACCGTCCTGGGCTACCCGCCGCTCGTCGACGACCTGAGCGCGTGGCCCCGGTTCCTCGCTGTTCCAGAGGAGTCAGGCGCCCACGTCGTGCTGCTCGGCGGCATGTCCGTGCTCATGTCGGCGTCCGCGCCGCGCACCGCGCAGCTGCTCGCCGCCCGCGGGCACGACGTGACGACCGTCGACATCTCCGAGTTCGAGAAGCTCGAGGGCTGCGTCACCTGCCTGTCGGTGCGCCTGCGCGGATAGACCGGTGGCCGCGCCACTCTCTGTTAAGGTCGCTAACTGGATGAGCAATCTCCCGAGCGACTGAGGTGACCGACATGCCCGGATCCACCACCCCGACGACGGCTGCCCTGACCAGCAGCGACCAGCTGCGTCGCGCGGCCGTCGTCGCCGCCGAGATCTTCTGCGTCGTCGGCACGCTCTTCGGCGTGGGCGTCCTCGGCACGCGCGTCGAGGAGTCCTCGGGAGGAGCCCTCGCCGCGACCGCGACCCTCATCGCGCCCGCCGGCCCGGCCTTCTCGATCTGGACCCCGATCTACCTCGGCCTCCTCGCGTATGCCGTGTGGCAGGCCCTGCCTGTCAACGCCGTTCGCGAGCGGGTGCGTAGCACCGGGTGGCTCGCCGCCGCGTCGATGGTGCTCAACGCGACGTGGCTCCTCGTCACGCAGCAGGGCTGGATCTGGGCGAGCGTCGCCGTCATCGTCACGCTCGCGCTGACCCTCGGCGTCCTCCTGCGCCGCCTGACCCGTGAGCCCGCCAGGTCGACGTGGGAGCAGGTCGTCCTCGACGGCACGTTCGGCCTCTACCTCGGCTGGGTCGCCGTCGCGACGTGCGCCAACATCACTGCGGCACTGGTGGACTCGGGCGTGGACCTCGGCGCCACCGCCAACCAGGCTGCGGCGGTGGTCGTCCTGGCCGTCGCGGCCGGACTCGGCATCGTCTTCGCCCGTCGCCTCGGTGGCCGCTGGTCGGTCGCCGCCGCGATGGCCTGGGGGCTCGCGTGGATCGCCGTCGGCCGCCTCGGGGACGAGCCGGGCTCCCTCGTGACCGGCATCGCAGCGGTCGTCGCCGCCGTGGTCGTCGTCGTCGCCGCCGGGCGCTGGCACACCCGACGGCGGGCGACGCCGGAGACGTCGCGACGGCTGCGCACGGTCTGAGGACCTCGGCGCCGCGCCCTCGGAACGCGTGTCGCGACGGTCCGGCGGCGCGTCGTGAGCCGGCCGGGTGCCCGCCTCGGATATGGCCCTCGCAGCCACCCCGCGACCGACCCGCGAGGTCTACGCTGCGACGGGGGCCGGACTCGAGCAGTGGGGTGATCCTTTCGTGGACGCTGACGTCGTCATCGTCGGGGCAGGGCTGGCAGGGCTGCGGTGCGCGCGACGACTGACCGAGCTCGGTCATGAGGTCGTCGTCCTCGAGTCGAGCGACGGGGTCGGCGGGCGCATCCGCACCGACGTCGTCGACGGCTTCCGGTGCGACCGGGGCTTCCAGGTGCTCAACCCCGCCTACCCGGCGGTGCGGCGGTGGGTCGACGTGTCGACGCTCGACCTCAAGCCCTTCGGGTCCGGGGTGCTGGTGCGGCGCACGAACGGCCTGCAGGTGCTCGCCGACCCGATGCGCGAGCCGCGGCTGCTCGCCCAGACGATGCGCAGCGGCTACCTCCACCCGCGTGAGCTGGCAGGCGTCACGCGGTGGACCGCTCGCGTCATCGCCGACCCGAAGACCGTTCTCGCCCAGAAGGACTCGACCCTCGCCGACTCACTCGACGAGGCCGGTGTCACGGGTCGCCTCCGCCGTGAGGTGCTCGACCCCTTCCTCGCCGGCGTCCTCGTCGACAGCCACGGCGGCTCGTCGGCCAACTTCACGAAGCTGCTCGTGCGGATGTTCGCGCTGGGCCGGCCGGCCGTCCCGGCGACGGGCATGCAGGCCCTGCCCGAACAGGTCGCGAAGCCGCTCGGCGACCGCGTCCGGCTCAACAGCCACGTCGAGTCGATCACGACCGTGCACGGGGGCGTCGACGTCCGCGTCGACGGCCGGCGCCTGAGGGCCCGCAGCGCCGTCGTCGCCACCGACCCCATTGGGGCGGCGACCCTCACGACCCTGCCCGAGCCGCCGACCAAGGGCCTCGTCACGTGGTGGTTCGACGCGCCGGAGCCGCCCCACTCCCTGCCCCTCGTGGCCGTCGACGGACGACGCCACGACTCCGTCCCACCCGGCCCGGTGTGGAACACCGCCGTCATGACGGCCGCAGCCCCGAGCTACGCCCCGCCGACGGAGCACCTCGTCGAGGCGACGTGCCTGCTCGACCGTGCCGACGGCGACGCGTCGGAGGCCGACGTCCTGCGCCACGTCGGCGAGATCTACGGCTGCGACACGACGGACTGGCGCGTCGTCACGCGACACCGCGTCGACGCGGCGCTGCCCGCCATGACACCGCCCCTCGAGGTGCGGTCACCGGTCACGCTCGGCGACGGCGTCTTCGTCTGCGGCGACCACCGCGACACAGCCTCGATCCAGGGCGCGCTCGTCTCCGGCCAGCGCGCGGCCGAGGCGGTCAACGCACACCTCTGACGCGGCACGCCCCCACCGCGAGAAGAAAGTTCGCGGCAGGTGCATCCCTGCACGGCACGTCCTCGGAAGTAGGGGCAGACGGCACACGACGCCGTCGCTCCCGGAGAGAGGACAGACCGTGAAGAAGCGCCATCTCGTCCCCGTCGTCGCGGCCCTGGCGGGCGCCCTCGCCGTCCCTGCCGCCGTCGCCGCCCCTGCTGCGTCGGGCGCATCGAGTGCATCGAGTGCATCCAGTGCCTCGCGCACCCAGGCGTCGGCGGTCGCCGCAGCCGCCCCGACCGGAACCACGAGCCTCGCCGACGTGCTGCTCGCGGACGGCAACCAGTTCGACGGCAACTGGTACGACTACGACATCGTCACCGAGGCGGTCCTGGCCGTCCTCGCGGCGAAGCCCGACAGCCCGGTGGGCCTGCTGACGCAGGGTGACGTGCCGCTGACGGCCTTCATCCCCAACGACCGGGCCTTCCAGGTCCTCGCTGCCGACCTGACGGGCCGCTGGTACGGCTCCGAGACGAAGGTCTTCGAGGCGCTCGCCGGCGCCGTCGGCATCGACGCCCTGGAGCAGGTCCTGCTCTACCACGTCGTCCCCGGCGGCCCCGTCACCTCGTCGCAGGCCCTCCGGTCCGACGGCGCGATGCTGGCGACGGCGCTCCCGGGCAAGAGCATCAAGGTCGACGTGCTGTCGCGCTGGCTCAAGCTCGTCCGCCTCGTCGACGGCGACCGCAACGATGCCGACCCGCTGCTCAACCCGCGGGCGCTCGACATCAACAAGGGCAACCGGCAGATCGCGCACGGCATCGTCCTCGTCCTGCGACCCGCCGACCTCTGACGCCCTCCGCGCGGCCCCCGAGGTCCGCACCGCACACCACAGATCCCCCTCCCGGATGCACCTCCACCCGAGCGCGGCCCCGTCGCACTCGAGCACTCACCCCTCTGGAAAGGAACGACCATGAAGTCGCTTCGCATCGCCGCCGCCACGACCCTCGCCCTCGCCCCGGCCGCCTTCCTCGCGGCCCCGGCCCACGCGGCCGACGCCACGGTCTCGATCCTCCACGCCGTGCCCGGCGCGACGGTCGACGTCTACGCCAACGGCAAGGCCCTCCTGACGGACTTCAAGCCGGGCACGCTGACCGATCCGCTGATGCTTCCCGAGGGCACCTACGACCTCAAGGTCACGCAGGCCGGCGCGGGCGCCGGTGGCGCAGCCGTCATCGAGGCCAACGACGTCAAGGTGCCGGGCGGCGCCAACGTCACCGTCGTCGCGCACCTGTCCGAGGCCGGCAAGCCGGTCCTCACGCCCTTCGTCAACGACACGTCCACGATCGATGCCGGCAAGGCGCGGATCACCGTGCGCCACACGGCCGCCGCCCCGGCAGTCGACGTCCGGGCCAACGGCACGGTGGCGTTCAAGAACCTCACCAACCCGAACGAGGCCAAGGCCGACCTGCCCGCCGGCACGATCTCGGCCGACGTCGTCCTCGCGGGGACCGACACCGTCGCGATCGGCCCGGCCGACCTCGACCTCAAGGAGGGCACCAACACGATCGTGTACGCGTGGGGCAGCGCCGCCGACAAGAACCTCGAGCTCGCAGTCCAGACCCTCTCCGGCATGCACTCGGCCCCGGGCGGCGTCCCGGCCGGGGCCGGCGGCCAGGCCGCTGCGGCGCGGGAGTCCTCCGATGTCGCTCGCTACGCGGCCGTCATCGGCGCCGCTGCCGCCGCAGGCGGGCTCGTCCTCGTGTCGCGCCGCCGGGCCGCCGGGGTCCGCTGACCCGGTACGCACCCGTCACGAACGACCGAGATGAACCGCACCGTCGACCCCGGACCGGGTCGCTCCCGGGCCCGGGCATCGAGCCCGTCCAGGGGGGTGGCCGCCGCGCTCGCGGCCGCTCTCCTGGCGGGCGTGGGCGTGGCGTGGCTGACGCGTGACTCGGATGCCGCCCTCCCAGCGGCGTCGGTGGCGGGCGTCACCAGCACCGCGGCACGCCCCGCCGGCGACCCCACGACCCCTGCCCCGCAACCGGGGTCGCCGGGGTCGGGGTCGCCGGCCGGGACGGACGGCTCGGCCGGTCCGGCACGACCAGCGGTCCACCCGGCGACGCAGCAGGCGGGTGCGACCGCGGCAGTCCCCGACCGCCTGACGATCCGCCGTCTCGGCATCGACATGCGGGTCGTGCCGGTGGGCGTCGCCCGTGACGGCGAGATGGCGCTGCCGGAGACGCCTGCGCAGGTGGGCTGGTACCGCTACGGCCCCCGACCCGGCGACGACGCCGGGTCGACGGTCCTCGCGGCCCACCTCGACATGCCGGGCTACGGCATCGGCCCCATCGCCACTGTCGAGGAGCTGCGCACGGGCGACGTCATCACGGTGCGGTCGGGCGAGGTGACGAGGCGGTACGCCGTGACGTCGGTGGCCAGCGTCCGCAAGACGACGCTCGACCTCGCGGCACTCTTCGCCCGCGACGGGCCGGCCCTGCTCCACGTCGTGACGTGCGGCGGCGACTTCGACCGCGAACGGCGTCGCTACGACGAGAACGTCGTCGTGACCGCCGAGCCGCTCGCATGAGCCCCACGTGGTTAGGTGGGTCCGTGCACGTGCACGACGATCCTGACGTCGAGTCCGCCGAGCTCGCCGTCCGGCTGTCCGGTGGGGACCGCGAGGCCCTGGCCGAGATGTACCGCCGCTGGTCCCCCCTCGTGCACACCATCGCCCTGCGTGCCCTCGGTGCCAGGGAGGACGCCGAGGACGTCGTCCAGCAGGTCTTCGTCGCCGCGTGGCGTGGCCGGGCGACGTTGCGACCCGACCAGGGGTCACCCGCCGCCTGGCTCGTCGGCATCACGAAGCACCGGATCGCCGACGTCCGCACGCAGCGCTACCGCACCCACCGCAACCTGCAGGCGGTCGCGTCCGAGGTCGTCACGGAGCAGGCGCCCACCCACGAGGCAGACTGGGCCGAGCGACTGCTTCTCGTGCACGAGCTGGAACGCATGGGCGATCCTCGAGCGACCGTGCTCCGAATGGCGTTCCTGGAGGACCGCACGCAGGAGGAGATCGCCCGCACGCTGGAGATGCCCCTCGGCACCGTCAAGAGCCACGTCAGGCGAGGGCTGCTCGAGCTGAGAGACCGACTCAAGGAGGTGGAACGTGTCGCATCCGACTGACGACGAGCTCGTCGACCTCGCCCTCGGCGAACCCGTCGACGCCGAGCGTTCCGCCCACGTCGCCACCTGCGGCCAGTGCTCCGCGACCGTGGAGCAGCTGCGTCGCACCGTGCGCCTCGCGAGCGGCCCGGTGTCGTATGCCGGGTGGCAGGCTCCCGACGACGCCGTCTGGGCGCGGGTGGCCGCTGAGATCGACGCCGACGACCCGCCGGTGGCAGAGGTGCCCGAGACCGCGAACGCGGCGTCGTCCCCCGACGTGGCGGCCCACGACATCCGCGTCGCCCGTGACGGCGCGCGGCGACCGTCGCGCCGCCGCACCGCCGCGTGGGCCGGCGCGCTCGTCGCTGCCAGCCTGGTCGTGGGCCTGCTCGCCGGGCGGGCCATCTGGAGCCCGAACGAGAGCGGGAGCGTCTCGCAGGTCGCCCTGAAGACCCTCGACACGCGCCAGCGGGAGGGAGAGGCCTCGGTCGTGCGGACCGGGGACGGGCTCGACCTCAACGTCGTCACCGACCGTCCGCTCGACGCCGGCGACGGCTACCTCGAGGTCTGGCTCATCAACGCCGACGGCAAACGGATGGTCTCCGTCGGGGTGCTGCGACCCGGCGAGACGGGCACCTTCCCGATCAGCCAGGCGCTCATCGACCAGGGGTACGTCGTCGTCGACATCTCCAAGGAGCAGTTCGACGACAAGCCGGCCCACTCGGGCGACAGCCTGCTGAGGGGCAAGCTGCCCGCCTGAGCGTCACGTCATGAGGTTCTTCATCGCGGCGGTCGCACCCCTGAGGTAGCGCTCGACGACGACGCGGTCGCCCTCGGACAGGGTCGCGTCGAGGGCCGCGAGGCTCTCGAACATCGGCGTCATCCGGGCGAGCACCTCGGCGCGGCCGCGCTCGGTGATGACCACCTCGGTGCGTCGGCCGTCGCCGGGGTGTGAGCGACGCTCCGCGTGCCCGTGGCCGACGAGGCGGTCGACGACGCCGGACGACGCGGCCGACGTCACCCCGAGCACTTTGGCGAGGTCGACGGGACCGATGGGTCCGCGCATGAGGTGGCGGAGCGAGTGCAGCTCCGACGTGCTGAGGCCCGCCTTGCGGGCGACGACCGCAGGGACGGTCTCGGACACCTCGACGAGCTCCTGCAGGGCCGTGAGGGTGCCCGTCGTGCGCCACTCGGGCACGCCGGGAACGAGGCCGACCTCGGGCGGCCCGTCCGCCCGGGCGTGCTGCCCGCCGTCGGCGGCCGCACCCTTCGAGCGGCGGGCACGGCTCGGAGCCGGCTGTTGGCCGACGGTCTGTTTGCTGCTAATGTCACTCACCAACTTAGTAATCTACTGAGTAACCCGATGAACCATCTTAACTGGAGGTGTGGCGTGCGTTCGGTGACCGACAGGATCACGCGCAAGTGGTGGGCCGTGGCGATCGTCGTCCTGGCCCTGGCAGGAGCGATGGGCGTCGTGAGCGCCGTGGGCGAGGCGCAGCGCACCTCGGCCTCGACCGATGCCCTGCCGATCGGATCCGACAGCGCAGCGGCGCTCGCGATGCGCGACCGGCTGCCCGAGGCCGAGGGCTCCACGGCCGTCGTCCTCTTCAGCAAGGGCTCCGGCACGCTGACCGCCGCCGACCTGGCGGCCGTCGAGGGACGCGTCGCCCAGGTCCCCGGCGCCGGCCGTGCCCCGCTCCAGCGCAGCGAGGACGGCACGGCCGCGCTCGCGATCGTGCCCGTCGACGCCACGGACGCCACGGAGACGGCAGCCCTCGTGGGCGACATCCGAGAGGTGGTCAAGGCCGACCTGCCCGAGGGCGTCACGGCCCAGGTCACCGGGCCGGCCGCCGTCCAGGCCGACCTCGCCGCGGTCTTCGAGGGCGCCAACACGCGTCTGCTCATCGCCACCGCCTCCGTCGTCGCCCTGCTGCTCGTGCTGACCTACCGCAGCCCGATCCTCTGGATCTTCCCGCTCGTCGTCGTCGGTGTCGCGGACCGACTCGCGGCCGTGGTCGCGACACACACGCTCGCGGCATTCTCCATCGTGTGGGACGAGTCGACCATCGGCATCCTCTCGGTCCTCGTCTTCGGCGCCGGCACCGACTACGCCCTGCTGCTCATCTCGCGCTACCGGGACGAGCTCCGCAGCCACGCCGACCGGCGGGAGGCCATGTCCGTGGCCCTTCGCCGCACGTCCGAGGCCGTCCTGTCGAGCGCCGTCACCGTCGTCATCGGCCTGCTGACGCTGCTGCTCTCCCTGTTCCCGGCGACGCGCGGCCTGGGCCTCGCCTGCGCCGTTGGTGTCGTCGTCGTCGCGGCCTTCGTCCTGCTCGTCCTCCCGGCGGCCCTCGTCCTCTTCGACCGCTGGATCTTCTGGCCCAAGGTTCCCCGCGAGGGCGAGGCCGCTCTGGCCGACGGCCACTCGCTGTGGCGCCGCGTCGGCGACCGCGTCGCCGCGCACCCGAAGCGCATCATCAGCGTCACGCTCGTCGTGCTCGCGGTCATGGCGGCGGGCATCGCCGCGATCGACACCGGGCTCAAGCCCGCCGACCAGTTCCTCAGCAAGCCGGAGGCCATCGCCGCGAGCGAGCGGCTGGCCCAGTCCTTCCCTGCCGGCAGCGCCGACCCCGCCGTCATCGTCACGACGGCGGACCCTCAGGCCGTGACGGCCGCGGTGCAGGACGTCCCCGGCGTCGCCGGCGCCCGCACCGTCAAGGAGGCGGACGGGGTGGCAGAGGTCGACGCCGTCATCGCGGCTGCGCCCGGATCGGACGAGGCGACCGACACCGTGCGGGCCCTGCGCGCGGCACTCACGTCGCACCCGCAGAGCCACGTCGCCGGCACCGAGGCCGTGGCCCTCGACCAGGCGGAGGCGTCGTCGCGCGACCGGCTCGTCATCTTCCCGATCGTGCTCGCCCTCGTGCTGCTGGCCCTGGGCCTGCTGCTCCGCTCGGTCGTCGCACCGCTCGTCCTCGTCGCGACCGTCGTCGCCACCTTCCTCGCGAGCGTCGGGGCGTCGTGGTGGATCTTCACGAAGGTCTTCGGTTTCTCGGGCCTCGACGACAGCGCCCCGCTCTTCGCCTTCGTCTTCCTCGTGGCGCTCGGCGTCGACTACAACATCTTCCTCGTGACGCGGGCACGCGAGGAGTCGCGCCTGCACGGGTCGCGTCAGGGGATGCTGCGTGGCCTGGCCGCCACGGGCGGCGTCATCACGAGCGCCGGCATCCTGCTCGCCGCGGTCTTCGCGGTGCTCGGTGTGCTGCCGCTCGTCGTGCTGGCCCAGATCGGGGTCATCATCTGCGTCGGCGTCCTGCTCGACACCCTCGTCGTGCGCACGCTTCTCGTCCCGGCCATCGCGGTCGTCCTCGGCGACCGCTTCTGGTGGCCGCGCCGAACGCACCCGGCCCCGTCGGGCCAGTCGACGACCGAGGGCGCCGGCCCTGCCGCCGATGCCAGTGCCGATGCCGATGCAGATGGCAGGACGAAAGTCGCGACAAACTCTTGACAGGGGGCGGCCGCGGCCGTTCAATCAAGGGGACGAACCTTCGACAAACCATGGACATACGAGGCAGATGCCTCAGCGGAAGCCTCGTCGTCCAGACCCCGCAGTCACCGTTTGACACCGCCACCCCTCGACAGCCCGTTGCGGT
The DNA here is from genome assembly GCF_000383675.1 of Terracoccus sp. 273MFTsu3.1. GTDB lineage: Bacteria > Actinomycetota > Actinomycetes > Actinomycetales > Dermatophilaceae > Terrabacter. The sequence continues at coordinate 164,242 of NZ_KB911826.1, forward strand.
CGCGATCGATGCCCTCCCCGTCGATCGAGGCAGATCGTGGGCCGCGCGCCGGACTCCCTTCCGGTGCGTGGCCCACATCTGCATGGCGAGAGGCATCCGGCTTCGGCGTCGCGCTCCGCCGCTCAGACCGGCCATTCCTCGCGGAGCAGGCCCCACGTGTTGTCGTCGAGCCAGGTGCCGTCCTTGCCCAGCGACTTGGCCCGGATCGTGGCCTCGTGCCGCATGCCGATGCGGCGCAGCACCCGGTTCGAGGCGATGTTGTCGGCATAGGCATCAGCGGTGATCCGGCGCAGCCCCAGGTCGCGGAAGCCGATGACGAGCAGCTCAGCGGCCGCCTCGGCCGCCAGGCCGCGACCCTGGACGTCGGGGTGCAGCGCGTAGCCGATCGTCCCCTCCCACTCCTGCGCCGGCGCGCGGCCGATGCTGTGGCACGGCTCGAGCCGCATCATGACGTCACCGACGACACGACCCGTACGACCCGTGCGCCGCTCCTCGACGGCGAGCGCGAGCAGCGGCTGGACCGCACCGGGCCGACCGCGCTCGATGCGCTGGGCGATGCGCTCGCGCACCTCGTCGTGGGTCAGGACGTCATGGCTGAGGTGGACGACGACCTCGGGCAGGCAGCGGTAGGCATGCACGGCATCGACGTCGTCGAGCGTCAGCGGGCGCAGCAGGAGGCGATCGGTGAGCCGCGGCCACACGAGCCGGGACAGGTCGGGAGACGCCGGCACTAGCGCCAGCCGTCCGCGGCGACCCCGCCCGGCACGTCGCCGGCCGGGTCGTAGGGCGTACGCGTGAAGCGGAACGACGCGAGGTCGAGGTGCGACGGCGTGCCGTCGGCGGCACGCACGACCCGAAGCGGCTCGCCCGTGTAGTAGCCGTCCAGCCCCACCCAGACGTCGGGGCCGTCCGCGACGAAGCGCGAGCCGCGGGCCTGGCCGGGCTCACCGAGCACGAGATGCTCTCCGACGACCTTCGCCATGGACACCGACGGCCCCCAGTGCCACGTTCCGACGAGCTCGAGGGCCGACGGGTCCCCCGATGCGAACCACGGCTCCGGCGCTCGTGGCTCGCGCGCGACGAACGCCGCGAGCAGCTCGGGGGCGATCTGGCCCATGCCGCTCGTCGTGTTGGTGACCACGACGACACCGTCACCGCTCTCGATCTCGACGCGCAGGCCCGCGAGGAAACCGGGCATCGAGCCGCCGTGGCCGGCATACCTCGTGCCGTCGACGTTCCAGACCTGCCAGCCGAGCCCGTGGGCGGTGGTCCAGGGCTGGCCGGGGTTGTCGTTGATCGTGTGGGGCTCGTACATCTCGGCGAGGGTGTCGGACGACAGGAGCTCGGCCGTGTCGCCCCCGGCGAACGTGGCCCAGCGCGCCAGGTCCTGCACCGTGGTCCAGAGCTGCCCGGCGGGGGCCATCGCGCCCGCGTCGTGCTCGGGCTCGGGCAGCAGGACGTCGGCGAAGGGGTGCACCGCAAGACCCTGCGCGGCCCGGCCGCTGGGGCGGGTCGTCGTCCGGGACATGCCGAGCGGGTCGAGCAGGCCGCGCCGGACGACCTCGAACCAGTCGACCCCGTGCGCCCGGGCCAGGAGCTCGCCCAGGGCCGCGAAGCCGACATTCGTGTAGTGGAATCGTCGACCGGCCCGGAAGCGCTGCCCCACAGGTGATCCCGCGACGCCGCCCGCGAGCGACTCCCAGTCACCCCCGGGCGTCCGCTCCCACCACGGGCCGTTCGTCTCGGCCTGCACCCCGCCCCCGTGCGAGAGCAGCTGGGCGATCGTTGCCCCGCCGAACCGCGAGCCGGGCACGTGGTCCTCGAACCGGTCGAGCAGGTCGACCCGGCCGGCATCGCGCAGGCGCATGACAGCCACGGCCACGAAGGTCTTCGTGATGGAGCCCATCCGGTACTGCGTGTCGGCGTCGGCCGGCTGCCCGCCGAGGCGGCCGTCGAGAGTGCCGATGGCGTCGGACCACACGAGAGCGCCGCCACGCACGATCCCGGCGGCGACCGAGGGCAGGCGACCACGGCGCTGCTCGGTCGCGAGGAGGTGGTGCAGGTGGCGGGCGGTGACGGGGTCGATCACGCCGTCGGTGCCCGGGACGTCGGCGGCGCTGCGCGGGTCGGTGCTCACCCGCTCCAGCCTAGGCCGGGGGTCTCTGGCGTGGCGCAGGCCACCCCGGCAGGATGGGACGGCGGCCCCACGGTCGCCCCGCATCGGATATCTTGACATCAAGATTTATTCGGGGATCCTCGAAGACCGGATCTCGGCACGAACAGCAACCCGAACGGAGCACCCGCGTTGGACTCGACAATCATCTACACGCACACGGACGAGGCGCCCGCCCTGGCCACGGCCTCGCTGCTGCCCATCGTCTCGGCCTTCGCCAAGCAGGCCGGCGTCGAGGTCGAGACGCGTGACATCTCACTCTCGGGTCGCATCATCGCCGCGTTCCCCGACGCCCTGAAGCCGGAGCAGCGGATCGGTGACGCCCTGGCCGAGCTCGGAGCGCTCGCCAAGACGCCCGAGGCCAACATCATCAAGCTCCCCAACGTCTCGGCGTCGATCCCGCAGCTCAAGGCCGCCGTCGCCGAGCTCCAGGCCGCGGGCTACGCCCTGCCCGACTACCCCGACACTCCGTCCACCGACGAGGAGAAGGCGGCTCGGGCGGCATACGACAAGATCAAGGGTTCGGCCGTCAACCCCGTTCTGCGGGAAGGCAACTCGGACCGCCGTGCCCCGGCGTCGGTGAAGAGCTACGCGCGCAAGCACCCGCACTCGATGGGCGCGTGGAGCGCCGACTCCAAGACCAACGTCGCAACGATGGGTGCCGACGACTTCCGCCACAACGAGACGTCCGTCGTCCTGCCTGCCGACGACACGCTGCGCGTCGAGCTCGTCGGCGCCGACGGGTCCACCACCGTCCTCAAGGAGTCGATCCCCGTCCTCGCCGGCGAGGTCGTCGACGCGACGTTCATGGACGTCGCGAAGCTGCGTGACTTCCTCTCCGAGCAGGTCGCCCGGGCCAAGGCCGAGGGCGTCCTCTTCTCGGTGCACCTCAAGGCCACGATGATGAAGGTCTCCGACCCGATCATCTTCGGTCACGTCGTGCGCGCCTTCTTCCCCGACGTCTTCGAGACGTATGCCGGCGCGCTGGCCTCCGTGGGGGCATCCCCCAACGACGGGCTCGGCGCCGTGCTCAAGGCCGTCGAGGGCCTGCCCGCCGACGAGCGCGCCGAGGTCGAGGCCGCGGTCGCCCAGGGCTTCGAGGAGGGCCCCGCCATCGCGATGGTCGACTCGAACAAGGGCATCACCAACCTCCACGTCCCGAGCGACGTCATCGTCGACGCGTCGATGCCGGCGATGATCCGCACGTCGGGCCACATGTGGAACCGCGAGGGGGGCGAGCAGGACACGCTCGCCGTGCTGCCGGACAGCTCGTACGCCGGCATCTACCAGGTCGTCCTCGACGACTGCCGCACCAACGGCGCCTACGACCCGTCGACGATGGGCTCGGTCTCCAACGTCGGGCTCATGGCGCAGGCCGCCGAGGAGTACGGCAGCCACGACAAGACGTTCGAGATCCCGGCGGACGGCACCGTGCGCGTCGTCGACTCCTCGGGCACGACCCTGCTCGAGCACGCCGTCTCGGCGGGCGACATCTGGCGAGCCTGCCAGACGAAGGACGTGCCCATCCGTGACTGGGTCAAGCTCGCCGTCACCCGCGCTCGCGCCACCGGCACGCCGGCGATCTTCTGGCTCGACGCCGACCGCGCCCACGACGCGAACCTCATCACCAAGGTGAACGAGTACCTCACCGAGCACGACACCGACGGCCTGACCATCGAGATCATGAAGCCGACCGACGCGATCGCCTACTCCCTCGGGCGCATCCGCAAGGGCGAGGACACGATCTCGGTCACCGGCAACGTGCTGCGCGACTACCTCACCGACCTCTTCCCGATCCTCGAGCTCGGCACCTCGGCCAAGATGCTGTCGGTCGTCCCGCTCATCAACGGCGGTGGCCTCTTCGAGACCGGCGCCGGCGGCTCGGCCCCGAAGCACGTGCAGCAGCTCGTCCAGGAGAACTACCTCCGCTGGGACAGCCTCGGAGAGTTCCTCGCCCTGGCCGTCAGCTTCGAGCACCTCGCCGACGTCACCGACAACGCCCGCGCGCGGGTGCTCGGCGAGACCCTCGACCGTGCCACCGGCACGCTCCTCGACGAGAACAAGGGCCCGGCGCGCAAGGTCGGCCAGATCGACAACCGCGGAAGCCACGTGTGGCTGGCCCTCTACTGGGCCCAGGAGCTCGCCCGGCAGACCGACGACGCAGCGCTGGCCGAGACGTTCGGCCCCGTGGCGCAGGCCCTCGTCGACAACATCGACACGATCTCCCGGGAGCTCGTCGACGCCCAGGGACACCCGGTCGACATCGGCGGCTACTACCGTCCCGACGCGGCCAAGGTCGCCTCGGTCATGCGCCCGTCGAAGACCTTCAACCAGATCATCGACGCCCTCTCCTGAGCGCAGCGCCACCCGGCAGCGCCCACTCGACCTCACGGGCCGGGTGGGCGCTGTGTCGTATGCCGTCACGCGCGTCGGCGCGGACGTGCCGTGGGCACGCGGCCGGCTGCACGGCACACGCCCCGGCCGGCCGGCGCGGCAACCTGCCGCTACTGGCTCTCGGCGTCGCGCAGCGCGTCACTGGCCTCGGTGATGATGGCCTGCATGGCAGCCGCGGCGGCGGCACCGTCGCCGGACTGGACCGCCTCGGCGACGTCACCGTGCAGGCGGACCGCGAGGGGGTTCGGCGTGGTCGGCATGAGGTCGTGGTGGGTGCGGCCGGCGAGCACCTCGCCGACGACGTCGGACAGGGCCGCGAGCATCTCGTTGCCGGAGGCGGCGAGCAGGGTCGAGTGGAAGAGCTGGTCGGCCACGAGGTAGGCCTCGAGGTCGCCCGACTTGGCGTGCACCGCCATCTGCATGACGGCGCCCATGAGGGCCCCGCACTGGTCGGGGGTCGCCCGGGCGGCGGCGAGCTCGGCCGCGACGGGCTCGACGCCTCGGCGCACGTCGCCGAGGGAGAGCAGCTGCTGCTCACGCCCCGGCCCGTCGAGGCGCCACCGGATGACGCGCGGGTCGAAGACGTTCCACGACGTGCTGGGCAGGACGCGCACGCCGACGCGCTTGCGGGCCTCGACGAGTCCCATCGAGTCGAGGACCCGGACGGCCTCGCGCACGACGGACCGGGACACCCCGTAGCGCTCGTCCAGCTGGTCGATGCGCAGCACGGTGCCCGGGGCGAGCTCTCCGGTGGCGACCTGTCGGCCGAGGTCATCGAGCACGCTCGCATGCAGGGCGGGGCGACGGTCCGTGGGCACAGCCACAGCCTGACACACGGCAGTCGTCATCGAGCCGACCCACACTTAAAACAGTTTTATTAACGGTCAGGTCTTGATAAGACGTTCTTGTTGTTGCACCCTAGTGCGAGCGACTCGACGAAGACGTCGTTCGAGCCGGACGAAGGAGTCACGGAGACATGCAGCACAACCCACCTCCCCTGGTCGTCGTCATGGGGGTGTCCGGCTCGGGCAAGACCACCGTCGGCGCGGCCCTCGCACAGCGCCTGCGCGTCCCCTTCGCGGACGCCGACGACTTCCACCCCCAGGCCAACATCGACAAGATGTCGGCCGGCATGCCGCTGACGGACGACGACCGCGGCCCGTGGCTCGCCACCATCGCCGTCTGGCTCGGCGAGCACGCGCAGAGCGGTGGGGTGGCCAGCTGCTCGGCCCTGAAGCGCGCCTACCGCGACGTCCTCGCGGCCGCGGCGCCCCACGTCGTCTTCGTCCACCTGCACGGGGACCCCGACGTCATCGCCGCCCGCGTCGCCGGCCGGCCCGGACACTTCATGCCCACGGCGCTCGTCGAGTCGCAGTTCGCGACCCTCGAGCCGCTCGAGCCGGGCGAGCGCGGAGCCGTCCTCGACGTCGACCAGCCGGTCGACGACCTCGTCACCCAGTCCCTCACCCTCATCGACTCTCGCGACCCGGAAGCGACCCGCCCATGACCGCCGACCTGCTCTCCCTGCTCCCCCTCTCGGCCCTGACCGCCGACACGCCGCCGCCCGACATCCCGGCCGGACGCCTCGTGCCCGCCGCGCTGCTCGGCATCGCCGTGCTCGTCGTCCTCATCGTGCGCTTCAAGCTGCACCCCTTCCTCTCGCTGACCCTGGGAGCGCTCACCGTCGGCGCCGTCGCCGGCGTCCCGATGGCGGACGTGGTCGACAGCTACTCGAAGGGCTTCGGCAGCACGGCTGCCGGCGTGGGCATCCTCATCGCGCTCGGCGCGATGTTCGGCAAGCTGCTCGCCGACTCGGGTGGCGCCGACGAGATCGTCGACACGATCATCGGCCGCAGCGGCACACGGTCGCTGCCCTGGGCGATGGCCGCGGTCGGCGCCATCATCGGCCTGCCGATGTTCTTCGAGATCGGCCTCGTCCTGCTGATGCCGGTCATCTTCCTCGTCGCACGCCGCTCCCAGCAGTCCGTGGTCCGCGTCGGCATCCCCGCCCTCGCCGGCCTCTCGGCCATGCACGGACTCGTGCCGCCCCACCCCGGCCCGCTGGTGGCCATCGACGCCCTCAAGGCCAACCTCGGCGTGACGCTCGGCTTCGGCATCCTCGTCGCCATCCCGACCATCGCGATCGCCGGCCCGTGGTTCGCGCGTCTCGCAGGTCGTTGGGTCGACGTCCCCGCGCCGGACCTGTTCGAGGCGCGGGAGTCGGACAACGGCCCTCGCCCGTCGTTCGGCATCACGATGCTCACCGTCCTGACGCCCGTCGTCCTCATGATGGGCAAGGCCCTGGCCGACATCCTCGCCGACAAGGGCACCGCCGCCCGCACCGTCCTCGACTTCCTCGGAACGCCGCTCGTCGCGCTGCTCATCGCCGTCATCCTCGCGATGTTCACCCTGGGCCGCGGCGCCGGGATGGGCGTCAAGCAGGTCAGCTCCTCCCTCGAGTCCTCGCTCGGCCCGATCGCCGGCATCATCCTCATCGTGGCGGCCGGTGGCGGGTTCAAGCAGACCCTCGTCGACACCGGCATCGGCCAGCTCGTCGCCGACTGGATCGCGGGCAGCGGCCTGTCGGTGCTCCTGCTCGCCTGGCTCGTCGCGGTGCTCATCCGTCTGGCCACCGGCTCGGCCACGGTGGCCACGGTCACCGCCTCGGGAATCCTCGCGCCGCTCGCAGCGGGCATGTCCACCAACGGGGTCTCGCTCATGGTCCTCGCCATCGGCGCCGGCTCGGTGTTCTTCTCTCACGTCAACGACGCCGGCTTCTGGCTCGTCAAGGAGTACTTCGGCCTCAAGGTCGGCCAGACCATCAAGACCTGGTCGGTGATGGAGACGATCCTGTCGGTGACCGGGCTCGTCCTCGTGCTCCTGCTCAACCTCGTCGTCTAGCCTCGTCGTTCGGCCGAAGGCCGCGGCAAACACAGCACCCGACACCGTCGAGAGGCCGGTTCTCGTTCACGAGAGCCGGCCTTTCGACGTGACGTGAGCTGGTCAGTGGATGCGGACCCCGCTGATGGCACGGGCGATGACGAGGCGCTGGATCTCGGACGTGCCCTCGAAGATCGTGTAGATCTTCGCGTCGCGCGACCACCGCTCCACGGGGTGGTCGGTGACGTATCCGGCCCCGCCGAGGATCTGCACCGCCTTGTCGGTCACGGCGACCGCGACCTCGCCGGCCTTGAGCTTGCTCATCGAGCCCTCGGCCGCGGTGAACGGCTGGTTCGTGCGCCCCATCCAGGACGCCCGCCAGACGAGCAGACGTGCGGCGTCGATCTCGGTGCGCATGTCGGCGAGGGCGAAGGCGATCGCCTGGTTCTCGATGATCGGCCGCCCGAACGCGACGCGGTCCTTGGCGTAGTCGAGGGCGTACTCGTAGGCCGCCCTGGCGATCCCGAGCGCCTGCGCGCCGACCGTGGGCCGTGAGATCTCGAACGTCCGCATCGCCGCCTGCCCGGTCGAGGACGCGCCCTCGCGGGCGCGGGCGAGGCGCTCGTCGAGCTTGTCCTTGCCGCCCAGCAGGCACGACCCCGGCACGCGCACGTCGTCGAGGAAGACGTCGGCGGTGTGCGAGGCGCGCAGACCGAGCTTGCGCAGCTTCTTGGCGCCCTGCAGACCCGGGGTGCCGGGCGGGACGATGAAGGCGGCCTGCCCGCGAGAGCCGAGGTCGGGGTCGACGACGGCCGTCACGACGTGGACGTTGGCGATGCCGCCGTTGGTGATGTAGGCCTTCTGCCCGCCCAGGACCCACTCGTCGGTGGCCTCGTCGTAGCGGGCCCTCGTGCGCATGGCGCCGACGTCGGAGCCGGCCTGCGGCTCGGTCGTCGCGAAGGCCCCGAGCTTCGGGTCGTCGGCGTCGCCGTAGCACTGGGGCAGCCACTCGACCATCTGGTCGGGGGTGCCCGAGCCGTAGATCGCGGCCACCGCGAGGGTCGTGCCGAAGATCGACATGCCGATGCCCGCGTCACCCCAGAAGAGCTCCTCGTTGGCGAGGTTGATCGAGATGCCGGTCGGGTCGGACCAGCACTGGGCCAGGAACTCGAAGCCGTAGAGGCCGTTCTTCGCGGCCTCCTGGATGACCGGCCAGGGCGTCTCCTCCCTCGCGTCCCACTCGGAGGCGGCGGGGCGCACGACGTCGGCGGCGAAGCCGTGCACCCAGTCCGCAGCTCGGTCTGGTCGTCGTTCAGGGCGAGCGAGAACTCCACCACGACGAGCCTCAGGCCTTGGGGATGTCGAAGAAGTTCGCGATGTTGGCGGCGAGCCCGAGGTCGCCCTTGGCCTTGATCTTGCCGGTCATGAACATCATGACCGGGTTGCCGCTCTTGGTGATGACCTTGGTGAAGTCGACGGGCGACATGGCGAGGGACAGTGTCGAGTCGCCGTCGTGGCCGGGCACCGAGGTGCACGTGCCGTCGGCGAAGCGCACGGTCCACTCGTCGGCGCCACCGTCGGGGCGGCCGGTGATGCTCCAGTGCGTCGTCGCGGTCGTCGAGCCCGCCCGGTCGGGGCGGAAGAGCTCGGGCATGCGACGGAAGATCGCGTCGACGATCGGGCCGCGGTTGGCGCTCTCCATGACCTCCCTGACGTCCTTGTCGGACATCTCCTTGACGATGCGGATGAACTCGCCGGGCTCGACGGCGGCGAGCTCGTCGGCGGTGGCGGTCGTGAAGTCGATCTCGGGCATCGGGGGTCCCTCCGGAGGAAACGGCATTGTTACCGCGAGTAGGTTACCGGACGGTCACCCGTCGAGGAACCAACCGGCCACCATCCCGTCGGGGCGCCCGGGCTCGATGTAGTGCTCCCACGCGAAGGCCACGGCGAACATCTCGACGGGCATCTGGAGCATCCCCTGCGCGTCGGACTGGCTCGCGTGCGCCTTGAGCGCCGAGCGCTTGACCTCGAGGAACTCGCTGACGTCGCACGCCCAGTGCAGCTCGCTCTCGAGGCTGCCGAGCGGGTTGCCGTCGTCCATGGGCTGGCTGGGGTCCCACTCCCCCACGTCGAGGCCCGCCGCCATCGCGGCCTGGTGCGACCGGATCATCGCGTCGCGGTTCATCGAGCCCTCGAGGTAGCGGGGCGTACCCGCGAGCTCGGCGGCCCGCTTCGTCACGGCGTGCACCTTGACGTGGTCGGGGTGGCCGTAGCCCCCGTGCCAGTCGTAGCCGACGACGACGTCGGCCTCCTCCTCGCGCAGGACCGCCGCGAGGCGCTGCGCCGCCTCCTCCGTGTCGGCCCGGGCGAAGCTCTCCTCGTGGTCGTTCTGCGCCCACCCGGTCATGCCGGAGTCGCCGTAGCCGAGGAACTCGACGCGGTGGGTGCCGATGACCGCGTTGGAGGCGGCCGCCTCGGCCCGACGCCGCTCGACGACGGTCTCGCCGTCGGCGAGGTCGTCAGGGGCGTCGCCGTGGTCACCGTTGGTGGCGACGACGAGCACGACGCGGTGGCCCTCGCTGACGGCCCGCGCCATCGATCCGGCGGACTGCGAGGCCTCGTCGTCGGGGTGGGCGTGGACGAAGACAACGGTTGACATGGGATCAGCCTCTCACCGCGGGCCGACGTTCCCGTCACCAGAGCCACGGGGCGCGACCGGCAGCGTGTAGACGACGTAGCCCTCGAACGTCGCGACCTCGTCGTAGAGCCGCCGCGCGACGGCGTTCGACTCGTGGGTCTGCCAGTAGACGCTGCCGCAGCCGTGCTCGCGTGCCCAGTCACGCACGGCCGCGATGAGGGCGCTCGCCGCACCCCGACCACGCGTCGCCGGGTCGGTGAAGAGGTCCTCGAGGTAGCAGAGGTCTGGCTCGCTCGAGCTGGGGTGCACGAGGAAGTGGGTGATCCCGACGAGCTCGCCGTCGAGCCACGCTCCGATCCCGTGCAGCCTTGTGTCAGAGGCGATCTCGTGCCACGCCCTGTCGTATGCCGCGTGGCCGAGCTCGCGCTCGTAGAAGCGGATGTACGCGCGGAAGAGCACCTCCCACCGGTCCCGGTCGGCGGGTCCCAGACGTCGGGTCTCGATCACGACCCGACGCTAGCGCGACGACGCCGTGCGCGGCAGGACCACCACACGGCATACCGAATGGGCCACTCGAATGGGCCACTCGAACGGGCCACTCGAACGGGCCACTCGAGTGAGCGCTCGGCCACAGACGAGTGAGCGCCCCGTCCCAGACGTGTGGGACGGAGCGCTCACTCGAGTGGGACGGAGCGCTCACTCGACGGGTGGGTCAGGCCTTCTTGGCGGTGGCCTTCTTCGTCGTGCGCGTCGTCGCCTTCTTCGCGGTCTTCTTCGCCGTCTTCTTCACGGCCCGCTTGCGGGTCGTCGGGCCCTTGGCGCGCTTCTCGGCGAGCAGCTCGAAGCCCCGCTCCGGCGTGATCGCCTCCGGGTCGTCGTCCTTGCGCAGCGTCGCGTTGGTCTCGCCGTCGGTGACGTACGGACCGAAGCGGCCGTCCTTGACCACGACCGGCTTGCCGCTGACGGGGTCGGCGCCGAGCTCCTTGAGGGGCGGGGCGGCCGCGGCCCGGCCGCGCTGCTTGGGCTGGGCGTAGATGGCGAGCGCCTCGTCGAGGGTGATGTCGAAGAGCTGCTGCTCCGTCGTCAGCGACCGCGAGTCGGTGCCCTTCTTGAGGTACGGACCGTAACGACCGTTCTGCGCCGTGATCTCGACGCCCTCGGCATCGGCGCCGAGGACGCGCGGCAGCGAGAGCAGCTTGAGCGCGTCGTCGATCGTCAGGGTCGCGAGCTCCATGTCCTTGAAGAGCGAGGCCGTGCGCGGCTTGACCTTCGCGGCCTTCTTGGCCTTCGGCTTGTCGGCACCGTTCGCACCGTCGTCGTCCTCGATGACCTCGGTGACGTAGGGCCCGTAGCGGCCGGCGCGGGCGATGATCTCGCGACCGGTCTCGGGGTCCTTGCCGAGCACCTTGCCGTCGTCGGCGGCGACCTCGAGCAGCTCGCGCGCCTTCTCGGGCGTCATCTCGTCGGGGGCGATGTCGTCGGTGATCGTCGCGCGGCGCGGCGTGGCCGACACCTCGGCGCCGTCGGCGACCTCGCCCGTCGCGAGGTCGACGCCCGCGGGCACGATCTCTTCGACGTAGGGGCCGTAGCGGCCGACGCGCACGACCATGCCGTCACCGATGGGGATCGTGCTGATCTCCTTGGCGTCGATCTCGCCGAGGTCCTCGACGAGGCTGCGCAGCCCTGCGGCCGACGTGGCTTCCTCGCCGAAGTAGAAGCGCTTCAGCCACTCGACGCGACCCTCCTCGCCGTTGGCGATGCGGTCGAGGTCCTCCTCCATCGAGGCGGTGAACTCGTAGTCGACGAGGTTGCCGAAGTGCTCCTCGAGCAGGCGCGTCACGGCGAACGCGAGCCACGTCGGCACGAGCGCCTGGCCCTTGGTGAAGACGTAGCCGCGGTCCTGGATGGTGCCGATCGTCGAGGCGTACGTCGAGGGGCGGCCGATGCCGCGCTCCTCCATGGCCTTGACGAGGGTCGCCTCGGTGAAGCGGGCGGGCGGGCTCGTCTCGTGGCCGTCGGCCTCGGCGCGCACGACCTCGAGGGCCACCCCGGCCGAGAGCTTCGGAAGACGGCGCTCCTCGGCGGCGGCATCGGCGCGGGCGGCGGACTCGTCGTCCCGGCCCTCCTCGTAGGCCGCGAGGAAGCCCTTGAAGGTGATGACGGTGCCGCTCGCGCTGAACTCGACGGACTGCGCACCCTCGAGCGCCGTGTCGACGGCGAGCTTGACGGTGGCGGTCGAGCCGCGGGCGTCGGCCATCTGCGAGGCCACGGTGCGCTTCCAGATCAGCTCGTAGAGCGCGAACTCCTCACCGCGCAGGGAGCCGGCGACCTGGGCCGGCGAGCGGAAGCGGTCACCGGCGGGGCGGATGGCCTCGTGGGCCTCCTGCGCGTTCTTGACCTTCTTCTCGTAGCGGCGCGGGCTGTCGGGGACGTACTCGGCGCCGTACATGTCGCGGGCCTGGCTGCGCGCGGCGGTCATCGCGGCGTCCGACAGCGTCGTGCTGTCGGTACGCATGTAGGTGATGTAGCCGTTCTCGTAGAGCCGCTGCGCCACGCGCATCGCGTTCTTGGACGACATCCGCAGCTTGCGCGAGGCCTCCTGCTGGAGCGTCGAGGTCGTGAACGGCGCCGACGGGCGGCGGGTGTAGGGCTTCTCCTGGACGTCGGTGACCCGCGCCGTCAGCGGCAGGCACGCCTCGGCGATCCGCGTCGCGAGCGCCTCGTCGAGGTGGACGACACCCTTGCCGGTGAGGCGACCGTCGTCGGCGAAGTCGCGACCGGAGGCCACGCGCACACCGTCGACGGACGAGAGCCGCGCCGTGAACTGCTGGCTGGCGGAGTCGGGCGTGAAGTCGCCCTCGACGTCCCAGTAGGAGGAGCGGACGAACGCCATGCGCTCGCGCTCGCGCTCGACGACCATGCGGGTCGCGACGGACTGGACGCGGCCGGCCGACAGCCCCTGGCGGACCTTGCGCCACAGGACCGGGCTGACCTCGTAGCCGTAGAGGCGGTCGAGGATGCGGCGGGTCTCCTGGGCGTCGACCATCGCGGTGTCGATCTCGCGGGTGTCGTTGACGGCCCGCTGGATCGCCTCGCGGGTGATCTCGTGGAACACCATGCGCTTGACCGGGACCCGCGGCTTGAGCGCCTCGAGCAGGTGCCACGCGATGGCCTCGCCCTCGCGGTCCTCATCGGTGGCGAGGTAGAGCTCGCTGGCGTCCTTGAGGAGCCGCTTGAGCTCGGCGACCTTCTTCTTCTTGTCCGGGTCGACGACGTAGTACGGCTCGAAGCCGTTGTCGACGTCGACGGCGAACTTGCCGAACGGGCCCTTCTTCATGTCGGCCGGCAGCTCGGACGGGTTGGGCAGGTCACGGATGTGACCGACGGACGCCTCGACCTCGAAGTCGCCTCCGAGGTAGCCGGCGATGGTCTTCGCCTTGGCGGGCGACTCGACGATGACGAGCTTGCGGCCCTTGCCTGCGGCCATGGTGCACCTTCAACTTCCCGCATCTCACGTGCAGCGGATTCGTCGCTGCCCCGACGTGGACGCGGACCGACCGTAACAGCCCGCGCCGAGTGCGGTCTCACGACATCCACCGGACAGGGCGTATGCCGCCCGCCGCGGGCCGAGTCCCCGGCTCGCTCGCGTGAGTGGCGGGGTCACCTGCCGCGGGTGCGTCGAAAAGGCGCCCCACGGCATACGCCCTCGGGGAATGATGGCGAGTCAGCGCTCGTTCCCCATGGTAGTTTAGACTTCAACAACTTCGGAAGGAACCGCCATGTCCGCCCCCGTCCTCTACCTGAGCCACGGCGCCCCGCCGCTCGCCGACGACGAGCGCTGGACGGCCGAGCTCGCCGGATGGTCCGCGGACCTGCCGAAGCCCACGAACGTCCTCATGGTGTCCGCGCACTGGGAGGACGCGCCGACGACCCTCGGCTCGACGACCGGCGCACCGCTGACCTACGACTTCTGGGGCTTCCCGCAGAGGTACTACGAGGTGACCTACGACGCCCCCGCCGCCCCCGGGCTCGCCGACGACGTGACGCGGCTGCTGACGTGGCCGGGTCACCAGGTGCACCGCGACGAGGCGCGCGGCCTCGACCACGGCGCGTACGTCCCGCTCAAGGAGATGTTCCCCGACGCCGACGTGCCGGTGCTGCAGATGTCGATGCCGACGCTCGACCCGCGAGGGCTCTTCGAGATCGGCCGCCGCCTCGCACCGCTGCGCGACCAGGGCACGATGATCGTCGGCTCGGGCTTCACGACCCACAACCTGCGCTGGTTCAACCCGCACGCCGGCGCCGACGGCCTGCCCCCGCGCGCCAGCGCCGAGTTCGACCACTGGGCCCAGGAGGCCATGAAGGCCCAGGACGTCGACAGCCTGCTCGACTTCCTCGACAAGGCCCCGGCCGCCCACGAGGCCCACCCCCGGACGGAGCACTTCGCCCCGCTCTTCGTGACCCTCGGCGCCGCCTACGAGTCCGGCGGTCTCGACAACAAGAGCGTCATCGACGGGTTCTGGTTCGGGCTGAGCAAGCGCTCCTGGCAGTTCGACTGAGCCGCCCGATGCCCCGGCCCTAGGGCTGGGAACCGGCGGGTAACCCCATCCGTTCTCCGAGTGTGGGTGCCCCACGCACGCGGCCGCGGCTCGTAACCTCCCCTGACTCCGAGCCGCGGCCGCTCCCTCCCCGGAGGGGGCCGTCCGGGGAGGGGAACCCACGCGTTCGCCCACCCGTCGCAGGCGCACGGCACGTAGAGTGGCCGTACGCCCGACGAGCGCGCCGCAGGCGTGATTCGTGCGCCGTCCGCGGTGCCGACGGGCGAGGGACTTCGGTCGCGTCGCCGACGTGGCCGGCACGCGAGGGAAGGACCCGCTCCACATGACTGACCAGCCCGCCGCCCAGGCAGCCGCGCCCGCCCAGGTCGCTCCCCTCGAGCCGCCGCCCGGCGACGCGTTCATCCTCACCGCTCCCGCGCCGACGGCCGCCGTCGCCGAGACCGCCGCCCCGAAGATGGCACCGGCCGTCCCCGAGGCGGCGCTGCCCGGCCTCGACGCCAAGGTCGACACCTACCTCGACTCCCTGACGAAGGCGGCGGCGCGTTCGCCCGAGTGGGAGACCAAGGCCGCCGACGTGCGCAGCATGGGCAACGACGAGGTCAGGTTCGCCGCCGAGTCGTCCAACCGGATGCTCCAGATGCCGGTCAAGGCGCTCAACGAGGGCGGCCTCTCGGGCAACTCGAAGGTCGGCAAGACCCTGCTCGACCTGCGGCGCACCGTCGAGGACCTCGACCCGGGGCAGGCCACGGGCGCCAAGAAGTTCCTCGGCATGATCCCCTTCGGCGACAAGGTCACCGACTACTTCCGCAAGTACCAGTCGGCCCAGAGCCACCTCAACGGCATCCTCCACTCGCTCCAGTCGGGGCAGGACGAGCTCGTCAAGGACAACGTCGCCCTCAACCTCGAGAAGAAGAACCTCTGGGAGTCGATGGGCCGGCTCAACCAGTACGTCTACGTCGCCGAGCGGCTCGACGCCAAGCTCGCCGCCCAGGTCGCGACCCTCGAGGCGACCGACCCCGAGCGGGCCAAGGCGCTGCGCGAGGACGTCCTCTTCTACGTGCGCCAGAAGCACCAGGACCTGCTGACCCAGCTCGCGGTCTCGATCCAGAACTACCTCGCGATCGACATCATCATCAAGAACAACATCGAGCTCATCAAGGGCGTCGACCGCGCGACCACGACGACCGTCTCGGCCCTGCGCACCGCCGTCATCGTGGCCCAGGCGCTCAACAACCAGCAGCTCGTCCTCGACCAGATCACGGCCCTCAACGCGACGACCTCGGGCATCATCGAGCGCACGTCGGAGGCGCTCAAGCAGAACTCCGCCCGGATCCAGGAGCAGTCGGCGAGCGCGACGCTGTCGATCGAGTCTCTGCAGAAGGCCTTCGCCAACATCTACGAGACGATGGACACCATCGACCAGTTCAAGGTGCGGGCCCTCGACAACATGGCCGCGACGATCGGCACGCTCGAGACCGAGGTCGCCAAGTCGCGCAGCTACCTCGACCGCGTGTCCAAGCAGGACGCCCGCCGCGCCGAGAACGCCGCTCCCGGGCTGCTCGACCTCGGCTCCGGCCGATGAGGGTGGCTGGGCATGGGAGCCCGACCGGGAGCCGGTGACGGGCCCGCGGCGCGGGTGAGGTGAGGCGGGATCGCCGTGGCGCGACCCGTGGAGCAGGATGTGCGTGGCCGGCCGACGGTCGGCGCGCGTGACACACCAGAGGGGACAACGCAGTGGGAATCCGGTCGTGGTTCGGGTTGGACAGGCCCGAGGCACCCGAGCCCGTGCGCTCGGGGCCACCGACCACCGAGCAGCTCCTCGGGGCGCTCGACGCCATCGAGGCCCAGGCCCGCGAGGGCAAGGTGCCCGGCGTCGTGCTCTCGCGCCTGCTGCGTGTCACCCGGATCGTGCGCCAGACCCTGCCGCGCCTGTCCAACCTCGGCCTCGGCAGCAGCCAGGGCTTCAGCGTGATGGCCACCGCCACCGACTACCTGCCGGTCGCCATCGGCAACTACCTGCGCCTGCCGCGCGACTGGGCCGACACGCGTCCCATCGCGGCGGGCAAGAGCTCCGTCATGCTCCTCGTCGACCAGCTCGACCTGCTCGGCACGACGATGGACAAGGTCTACGACGCCGTATGCCGTGCCGACGCCGAGGCGATCATCGTGCACGGGGCGTTCCTCGAGCAGAAGTTCGGCCAGGCGTCGGAAGGCGGCGTGCTCGGGCTCGGTCCGGACCCCGTGCAGGTCGCGCCACCGCCCGGCTCGGGGTCGGGCTCGTCGGGAGCCGCGGGCTCGTCGGGAACCGCGGACCCGCCCGGCGCCGTCAGCACGTCACCGTCCCCCCACCCGCTGGCCCCGCCGGAGTGATGCATGAACGCCGACCGTGAACGCCGACCCTCAGTGCCGACCTGGGTGCTGACTGGGTGCGGATCATGACCACCGACGAGTCACGCCTCGCCGAGAGCCTGGAGCAGCTGAGCGACGTCGCCGCGGAGGCCGGCCTCGACCCGGCCGCCGCCCGTGACGAGGGGCTGCGTGTCGCGGCCGCGCTGGCCGAGTCCGTGCCCGGTGCGGCCCCCGCCTGGGCCGAGGTCGCGCACCCCGGTCTCACCGACGTCGCCCGGATCAACGAGGCGTTCTTCGACGCCGCCTCGTCGGGGCGTCGCTGGCGCGGCGCCCCGACCGACCTCCTCGACGCCCTCGTCGCCTCCCGACACACCCTCGCCGCCGAGTACGCCGAGGCGTTGACCGAGGTGGCCTCGTCCGCCGTCATGCTCGGCACGGCGCCCATCTGGGTCATCGCCAACGCGTCCGCCGCCTCCGGCGCCTACCTCGCCGCAGCACGCCTCCCCTCGGCCGGCCTGCCCGGCCTGCCCGGAGGCCCTCTCGGCGGCTCACCGGGGATGGGCTCCGGCTCCCCCGACACGATGCGACCGAACGTCCCCGGTCCGATCGACCCCCGCCTCCTCGAGCTGGTCCGCCCCGGCAGCCCTGCGCCTCAGGGCGACCCGGCGGGAGTACCCGCACCCGGTGCGACGGCCACGTCCGCCCCCACGGACCCTCCGACCGAGCCGGAGAAGCCCGCCGAGCCCGAGAAGTCGGTCGAGGAGCTCCTCGCCGAGCTCGACACGATGATCGGCCTCGAGCGGGTCAAGAAGGAGATCCACCGCCAGGTGGCCCTGCTCTCCGTCGAGAAGATGCGCACGCACGCCGGCCTCAAGGCGCCGAAGATGAGCCGACACCTCATCTTCGTCGGCAACCCCGGCACTGGGAAGACGACCGTCGCGCGACTCGTCGGTGGCATCTACAAGGCGCTCGGGCTGCTCCCCACCGGCCAGCTCGTCGAGGTCGACCGCAGTGAGCTCGTCGCCGGCTACGTCGGGCAGACCGCGATGAAGACCGCAGAGGTCTGCGCCAAGGCCACCGGCGGAGTGCTCTTCATCGACGAGGCCTACGCCCTGACCGGCGACCAGTACGCCGAAGAGGCGGTCAACACCCTCGTCAAGGAGATGGAGGACCATCGCGAGGACCTCGTCGTCATCGTCGCCGGCTACCCCGACCCGATGGTCCGCTTCATCGCCCAGAACCCGGGCCTGGCCAGCCGGTTCACGACGACCATCGAGTTCGACGACTACTCCGACGACGAGCTGCTCGCCATCCTCGACTCCATCGCGGGTGGCAGCGACTACGAGCTGACCACCGAGGCCCGCACCCGCGTGCGCCACATCCTGCAGGCCACGCCGCGCACCTCCGCCTTCGGCAACGGCCGCTTCTCTCGCAACCTCTTCGAGCAGGCGGTCGGGCGGCACGCCTGGCGGCTCAAGGACGCGACGGAGCCGACCCGCGACGACCTGCGTCTACTCACTGCAGACGACGTCACCGACCAGCCCGACGCACCCGACGACCAACTCACTGACGAACTCACCGACGAATCCGACGACAAGCCCACCGACGAGCCCGCCGGCGCACCGGCCGAGCCGACGAGCCAGGCACCGGGTGGACCGGAGGCGACGCCCGAGGATCCGGCGGCCGTCAGGGCAGACCCTGATGGTCCGGCGGGCACCGATGAGGCAGTCTCGAACGAGCACGACGAGCACGACAAGCAGGACGACACGAGCGCGACCGAGCACGAGGACACCGCATGAGCGCACCGACGACGAACATCCCCGTCGCCATCCCGGCGGGTGCGTCGTCCGGCGCGCCCGCGGGCCAGCAGCCGCGCACCATCGCCGGCAGCCTGTCCGGCGGCATCCCCGGCGCCCGGGGCGTGGCCAGCCGGCTGCTGCACGGCACTCCCGGCCGGATGCGCCTCTTCGGCCTCCTCGGTGTCCTCGCGGCGCTCCTGCTCGGCGCGATCAGCGTCAACGCGCTGCTCGCGTCGCAGTCGGCGGTCGAGCGCGCCGCTAACAACAGCGCCCAGGTGGTCCGCGCCCAGTCGATCCACGTCGACCTGCTGCGTGCCGACGCGGTCGCCACCAACGCCTTCCTCGTCGGCGGTCTCGAGTCGCCCGAGTCACGCGCCAAGTACGAAGGCGCGATGGGACGCGTCGCCGCAGGCATCGCCGAGGCGGCCGCCGCCCAGCCCGCCGACGGCCGCGCCCTCGGAGTGCTGTCCCAGCGCGTGCAGACCTATGCCGCCCTCGTCGAGCAGGCCCGCTCCAACAACCGACTCGGCCTGCCCGTCGGCGCGCAGTACCTCACCCAGGCGAGCACCGGGCTCCGAGCCGACGCGATCCCCATCATCGAGCAGGTGGTCGCGGCCAACGAGGAGCGGGCGACGATGGAGTTCGAGCGCAGCAACTCGAGCGTCCAGCTCCTCGTCGGCGTCGTCTCGCTCATCGGTCTCGTGGCCCTCGCCGTGTGGCTCGCCAAGCGCACGCACCGCTACCTCAACCCGTCGCTCACCAGCGCGATCGCGCTGCTGCTCGTGGCCCTCTTCGTCACCGCCACCGTCATCACCGGCATCAGCACGGCGACCCGTGACGTGTCCGCCGGCGACTACGAGCGGGCCGTGGCCCTGGCGAACGTGACGACGGCAGCCAACGACGCCCGCGCCAACGAGAGCCTGACCCTCATCAAGCGCGGGTCCGGCGCGGCGAACGAGGCCGCGTGGAAGACCAACCGCACGGCCGTCGACGCCGGCCTCGCGAAGACCGACGAGTCCGCCGAGCTGACGCGGTCATGGCAAGCCTACGTGGACGCCCACGTCAAGGTGCGGTCCCTCGACAACGGGGGCCGGTGGGACGACGCGGTCGAGCTCGCGACGAGCACGGCCGCCGGCGGCGCTGCCAACACCTTCGACACCTTCGACGTCGCCGTGACGCAGGCGCGCGACAGCGCCAGCAAGGCCACGGTCACGACGCTTGAGGGCCTCGGCGGCAGCGCGCCGCTCGTCGCCGTCGTCGTCGCCCTCGTGGCCCTCGTCGCGTCGTGGCTCATCGTCCGAGGAGTCGGCCAGCGGACCGAGGAGTACCGATGAGCACGCTCACGACGACGCTGCGGCGTCGCCTCTCCACCCTCGTCGCCGTGGCCGGGCTGGGCGCCCTCGCCGGCTGCTCCGGCGTCACGTACGCCGAGACCCAGCTGCCGACGACCCCGGCACCGAAGCCGTCGAGCAGCGCGCCCGCCGTGCCCGCGCCGACGTGCACCAACGCGACTCAGTCCTACGACCCGCTGCCGAGCCTTCCCAGCCGGGGCGACATCACTGACAGCACAATGCGCAAGATCCTCGACAAGGGCTTCATCACCGTCGGGGTCTCGGCCGACACCTACCTCTTCGGGGCCCGCAACGCCTTCACCGGCGGCATCGAGGGCTTCGACATCGACATGGCACGCGCCGTCGCCAAGGCCATCTTCGGCGACCCGAGCAAGGTCCAGCTGCGCGTCATCACGGCCTCCGACCGCATCCCACTGCTCAAGGACCGCGAGATCGACATGGTCGCCCGCAACATGTCGATGACGTGCGGGCGCTGGAACGACATCGGCTTCTCGGCCGAGTACTACCGCTCCGGCCAGAAGGTCCTCGTCAGCAAGGCCCTGCCCGGCGCCAAGGACCTCAGCCTCGCCGACCTCAAGGGCAAGCGGGTGTGCGCCCCGACCGCCACGACCTCACTGACCAAGCTCCAGCAGGTGCCGGGGCCGGTCGTCGTGACGGCGGGCACCCACACGGGGTGCCTCGTGCTGCTCCAGCAGGGCAAGGCCGACGCCATCACCGGTGACGACACGGTGCTCGCGGGTCTCGCCGCGCAGGACCCCAACACCGTCGTCACGAGCGCCAAGGCCATCACCGTCGAGCCCTACGGCCTGGGCGTCAACAAGGCCGACGTCTACCTCGCCCGCTACGTCAACAGGGTCATCGCCGATCTCGAGGCCGACGGCGAGTGGAAGACGATCTACAACCGCTGGCTCGCCGAGCCGCTCGGCCCCGCGCCCGCACCCCCGACGCCGGTCTACGGACGATGAGCGCAATGCCGCAGAGCCACCCCGACCCGGGCACCGTCGCACCGACGGCACCCGGGCGGCTCGGCGTGCCCGTGCAGGCCGGCGAGGCCCAGACCTACCTCAACGCGTTGCGCGAGTGGGTCGCCCAGCGCCGCGCCGACCTCGGCGAGGTCGACCGTGCGGTCCTCAAGCTCTCGCAGGCCGAGCAGGTCGCGATCACCACCGACCTCACCGTGGCGCTCACCTTCTGGAAGGCCGTCAGCGACCGCCTGACCCTCCTCGAGACGACCTTCGACGGCGGCCGCGTCGGTCCCGTCGAGGCCGAGCGCCTCTCGACCCTCATCCACGGACGGCTTGACTCCAACACGACCGAGCACCTCGCGCTGCCGTCGAGCGGCTCGCTCGCGGTGAGCCTCCCGGAGGCGTGCCGGCTGCTCGACTCGTTGACCCGCACCCTCCAGGCGCGGGCCTCCCTCGCCCCCGGGGCGGCGGAGGCGACGCAGCGGATCACCATGGTGCGGGCCGGGATCGAGCGCACCCGCGACCAGATCCCGCTGGTCCCGGCCGGCACGCAGCGTGACGACGCCACCGAGAAGCTCGCGCGGCTCGACCGCCGGATGGACGACCTCGTGGAACGCGCCCGTCGTGGCGCCGACGTCGGCGGGATCATCGGCCCCCTCGAGATCGACGTGGCCGTGCTCGAGCGCGACCTCATCGTCGCCGCCGCCGAGCGCGCCTCCGCCGCGCGCAGCCGGGTGCGCACCCAGCAGCAGGTCGAGGAGCTCGACGCGCGCGCCGCCGCCATCCGGGCCCTCGAACGCGCCTGCCTCGAGGCGATCACGCCGGCACCCCACCTCGCGATCCCCAACGTCCGAGCGCTGGGACCCGTGCCGCAGGCGGCAGCCGAGCTCACGGCATACCGCGACAAGCTCGAGCGGGTCTCCCGGGCGCTCGACCTCGCCCACGAGACGTATGCCGCCGGGCTGGCCGAGCGGGACGAGGTCGTCGGGCTCGTGGGTGCCGTCGGCGCCATGGCCGCCGCCGCGACGCTGACTCCCGAGGCGGGAGCCGACGTGGCCGAGCTGCGCCGCCGCCTCGACGAGACGCTCGCCGCCCGCCCGCTGCCGATCTCCCGTGCCCGCGCCCTCGCCGCGGCCTTCTCGGCCTACGTCGACGCGGCCACCCGCCCGCAGCCCCGTGCCGCTCGAGCCACTCCCCGTCCCAACGCACCCCGACCCCAGAGGCCCCGCCCATGAACTGCACGCAGCCGGGCTGCACCGGAACGATCGTCGACGGCTACTGCGACGTGTGCGGCATGGCCGCCGGCTCCACCCCCGCCACCGCCGTCAGGGCACCGGCCCCGGCCGCGGCCGCCGTCCCCGGTCCGTCCATCCCTGAAGGTGGCGCCTGCCAGCAGCCCGGATGCACGGGCACGATCGATGCTGGCTACTGCAACGTCTGTGGCACGCCGGCCGACCAGCTCGGTGTCGCCGGGTATGCCGCCCCCTCCGCGCCGTCCGTCGCTGCCACCACGGGCGCCGCCGCGGCCACAGGGGCCACCGGAGGTGTCGGCCCCGAGATCTCCACGCGCTCGGCCGCCTCGAGCAACCTCGCGTCGGCAGCATTGGGCTCCAAGCGTGCCCGCGAGGCCGGGTCCATCGCCACGCGTCGCACGGGGGGCTCGCAGCGCCTGCGCTCGGCCCGCCTCGGTGGCGGCATCACCTCGGTGCGCCCGGCACCCGAGATCGACGCCGAGAAGGCCCTGCTCACCAACCCGTCCGTGCCCGAGAACAAGCGCTTCTGCCCGAAGTGCGGCGAGCCGGTCGGTCGCGGCCGCGACGGCAAGCCGGGTCGGACGACCGGCTTCTGCGCCAACTGCCGCCACCCGTTCTCCTTCGACCCCAAGCTCAAGGCGGGCGACCTCGTCGCGGGCCAGTACGAGGTCGCCGGCTGCCTCGCCCACGGCGGCCTCGGCTGGATCTACCTGGCACGCGACAAGAACGTCTCGGACCGGTGGGTCGTGCTCAAGGGCCTGCTCAACTCGGCCGACCCCGACGCCCTCGCGGCGGCCATCGCCGAACAGCGCTTCCTCGCGCAGGTGTCGCACCCGAGCATCGTCGAGATCTACAACTTCGTCACGCACGACGACGCCGGCTACATCGTCATGGAGTACGTCGGCGGCACCTCGCTCAAGTCGATCCTCAAGCAGCGCCTCCAGGCCGCCGGGAAGTACGACCCGCTGCCCGTCGACCAGGCCCTCGCCTACATCCTCGAGATCCTGCCGTCGTTCCAGTACCTGCACGACCTCGGGCTCGTCTACTGCGACTTCAAGCCCGACAACATCATCCAGGTCGGCGACGAGGTCAAGCTCATCGACCTCGGTGGCGTGCGCCGCGCCGACGACGACGACTCGGCGATCTTCGGCACCGTCGGCTACCAGGCCCCCGAGGTGGCCGAGCTCGGCGTCTCCGCCGCCTCTGACATCTACACCATCGGGCGCACCCTCGTCGTGCTGACGATGGAGTTCCGTGGCTACCAGACGACCTTCCTCAACACCCTCCCGGCCCAGGACACCGTGCCGGTCTTCCAGCGCTACGACTCGTTCTACCGGCTCGTCGCGAAGGCGTGCGCGCCCAACCGGGACGACCGATTCGTCTCGGCCGACGAGCTGCGCTCCCAGATGGTCGGCGTGCTCCGTGAGGTCGTCGCCCTCGACCGGGGGTCCGGGGCCGCGACGACCACGGTCAGCTCGCTGCTCTTCGACGTGCCGACGCCGGGCGTCGAGCCCGACGACTGGCGCAACCTGCCGGCCATGCGCCGCGACCCGCACGACCCGCAGACCGGCTGGCTGACGACGGTCTCCGGCTCACCGGAGGAGCGCCTCGCGACGCTCAAGCGGGCCGCCGTGCGCACGACGGAGGTGCTCCTCGAGCAGGCCCGCACCGCGCTCGACGCCGGCCAGCCCGACGTCGCCGAGTCGACGGCGGGCGAGCTGCTGAGCGCCGACCCGTGGGAGTGGCGGGCCGTGTGGATCCAGGGCCTGGCCGCGCTCGAGCGGGGCGACTCACGAGCCGCACAGGCCGCGTTCAACGCCGTCTACGGCCAGGTGCCCGGGGAGCTCGCGCCCAAGCTCGCGCTCGCGCAGGCGTCGGAGCAAGCGGGTGACGACGCCGTCGCCGAGAACCTCTACGTCGCGTGCGCGCGCACCGACGCCACCTACGTCCCCATGTCGGCCTTCGGCCTCGCCCGCATCCGGGCCGCGCGCTCCGACGTCGAGGGGGCCGTGGCGGCATACCGGCTCGTCCCGGTCCAGTCGAGCGCCTACCGCACGGCGCGCGCGGGCCTCGCTGAGCTGTTGACGAAGGCGAACCGGGGACTGCCCGACCTCGCCGAGGCGCTGCGCACGCTCGACGACACGTCCCTGTCGGCGCGGCGCCGGGCCGAGCTCACGACGCTGATCTACCGTGAGGCGCTCGTCACCGTGGAGAAGAGCGGCAACAAGGCCGACGTCCGCCTCGGCGAGCACAAGGGCACCCCCAACGGCCTGCGTCTCGGGCTCGAGGAGGCCCTGCGCGAGCTGGCCAAGCGCACCCCCGACCTGTCCGAGCGCGTCCCCCTCGTCGACGAGGCAAACGCCATCCGACCCTGGAGCCTCTGGTGACCGACATCCCGACCACGGGAGCAGCTGGGCCCGCTCCGCTGCCTGCGGCCTCGTCCGCTGCCTCGGCCGCCGCCTCGTCGGCGACCTCGTCCGCCGCCACCGCCTCGCGGGACTGTCCCGTCTGCGGCACGGCCAACCAGGCCGACTCGACCTTCTGCGAGGCGTGCGGCGCCGACCTCGTCGTCGCGGCCCGCGCCTCGAACGGGGCCCAGCCGCCGGTCGACGTCTCGGACGGCACCGTGCTCGCCTCGGCGACACCGCAGACCGCGCCCGCCGGCGAGGAGTCCCCGCTCGACGTCGGCTGGACCGGGGCCGTCCCGTCGGCGGCCGTGGTCCCCGTGGCGGACGACCTGACCTGCCACGCCTGCGGCGAGGGGCACATCGTCGACGGCTACTGCGACCACTGCGGCACGCCACCGCCCAACCCGCGCGACCACCTCGTCGAGTCCCCGACCGCCTGGGTCGGCGGCGTCTGCGACATCGGCAGGCGCCACGCCCGCAACGAGGACGCCATGTCGCTCAGCGCCGGCGAGCCGGCGGGGTCGCGCGCGGTCCTCGTCGTCTGCGACGGCGTCTCGATGGCCACCGACTCGCACATCGCCTCGCTCGCGGCCGCGACGGCGGCCCGGGCGGTCCTCGACCAACCCTTCCCCAAGGGCGTCGGCACCCCGGACGCGTGGGCGGCCGGCGCCGGGCGCGCCCTGACGAGCGCCGTGACCCGCGCCAACGAAGCCGTCGCGGCCTCCGTCGTCGAGGACGTCCCCAACCCGCCGTCGTGCACCTTTGCGGCTGCGGTGGTCGAGGACGACGTCATCGTCGCGGGCAACGTCGGAGACAGTCGCGTCTACTGGCTGCCCGACGACACCGCGGAGCCCGCGCGCCAGCTCGGCCGCGACGACTCCTTCGCCCAGGAGCAGATGGCGGCGGGCGTCCCGAGGCTCGCGGCCGAGACCGGACCGCACGCGCACTCGATCACGCGCTGGCTCGGCAAGGACGCCCCCGACGACCTCACGCCCCACCTGACGACGCTGACGGCGACGCCCGGCTGGCTCATGGTCTGCTCCGACGGGCTGTGGAACTACTGCTCCGAGGCCGAGGCGCTGCGCACCCTGCTGACCGACGCCGCAGCACGACTCGACGACGCCACGCCCACGACGGTGGCCCAGGCCCTCGTCGACTTCGCCAACGAGCAGGGTGGACGAGACAACATCACGGTTGCCCTCGCCAGACTGGCTGGGCGAGGATCGAGCACGACGACGACCGAGGCGACCGCAGCGGCGGCGCCGGTGGAAGGGGACCCGACCGATGGCTGACTTCACGGCAGAGGTGTTCCAGAACGAGTTCCTGCCCGACGGGGGCACCGACGTGCACGCGATCGTCCGCGTCACCTCGACCGGTGCCTCGGCAGGTGCGTCGGCCGGCGCCTCGGCCGGGCTCGCCGACCCGGGCTCGGCGGCGGAGGTCATCCTCATCGACACCTCCGGCTCGATGGGCCGCCGCGGCGTCCAGGCCGCCGGCGAGGCCGCGAAGGCAGCCCTCGCCGAGATCGTCGACGGCACGCTCTTCTCGATCGTGTCCGGCAACGGCACGGCGCAGATCGTCTACCCCTACAGCCACCAGGGCGCGCTCGTGCCGATGTCGGCGCACACCCGCGGCGAGGCCAACCGGGCCATCGAGGGCCTGCGCGCCAACGGCGGCACGGCGATGGGCACGTGGCTCACCCTCGCCCGGCAGATCTTCGAGACCGTGCCGCACGTGACCAAGCGCCACGCGATCCTGCTCACCGACGGCGTCAACGAGGGCGAGACGCCCCAGTCGCTGCAGGCCGCGGTCCGCAGCTGCGTCGGCGCCTTCCAGTGCGACTGCCGCGGCGTCGGCGACCAGTGGCGCGTCGACGAGGTGCGTGGCATCGCCTCGGCGCTGCTCGGCACCGTCGACCTCATCCCGGCGCCCGAGGAGATGGCCGCGGAGTTCGAGGCCATGATGCGTGCCTCGATGTCTCGCGGCGTCGCCAACTCCGAGCTGCGCGTGTGGGTGCCGCAGGGTGCCGAGCTGCTCTTCGTCAAGCAGGTGTCACCGACGCTCGAGGACCTCACGTCGCGACGCACGGTCGTCAACCCGCTCACCGGCGCCTACCCGACCGGGGCGTGGTCCGACGAGAGCCGCGACTACCACGTGGCCGTCCGCCTCCCGGCCCGCACGCTCGGCCAGGAGCAGCTCGCGGCGCGGGTGCAGTTCTCGCTCGGTGGCGACCCTGTCGCCCAGGCCCTCGTCAAGGCCAAGTGGAGCAACGACGACTCGCTCACGACCCGCATCGACCCTGCGGTCGCCGCCTACACGGGACAGGCCGAGCTCGCCACCGTCATCCAGGAGGGACTCGCGGCCAAGGCCGCCGGTCAGGACGACGTCGCGACCTCGAAGCTCGGTCGGGCCGTCCAGCTCGCCGACCAGACCGGCAACGAGGAGATGACCTCGCGCCTGCGCAAGGTCGTCGAGATCGACGACGCCGACACCGGGACCGTCCGGCTCAAGAAGGGGGCCTCGAAGATCGACGAGATGTCGCTCGACACGGCGTCGACGAAGACGAGCCGGGTGCGCCGGTGAGCGCTGTCTGCCCCAACGGGCACACGTCCGAGGCCGAGGACTACTGCGACACCTGCGGCTCACCCATCGACGCCAGCGCCCAGCCGGCCGCCGGCGGCGGTGTCGGAGCGAGCGCCGACCCGACGGGCGGCCCGGCCCAGGCGGCGAACGGCGCGGGGACGTCCGGCTCCTCGCTCGACCTCGACCCTCCGGCCGCGGCAGCCCCCGCGACCCCGGCTCCCGCTGACCCGGCTGCACCGGCGGGCCTCGTGTGCCCCAACTGCCAGACGGAGAACCCCGACGGCGCACTCTTCTGCGAGGCCTGCGGCTACGACTTCACGACCGGCGCGATGCCGCGTGACCCGTCGGCGGGTCCGGACGACCTCGAGGACACCGCGCCCGACGGTGAGGCCGTCGACCCCGCGGCAGCCGGCTCTGCCGGCGCCCCCGCTGTCACCGGGGCCGGGGCCGGCGCCGGCGCCGGCGAGGAGCAGGCGTCCACGTCCTTCGAGTGGCTGGCCGAGGTCTGGGTCGACCCGGACTGGTACCAGACCCAGGAGGCCGAGGACCCCTGTCCCTCGCCCGGCCTGCCGACGATCATGCCGCTGCGCCACCGCAGCGTCCTGCTCGGTCGCGTGTCCACGAGCAAGAACACCAACCCCGAGATCGACCTGTCGTCCGACCCGGGCGTCAGCCGTCGACACGCCCAGCTGACGACCGACGGCTCGCGCTGGTTCGTCGAGGACCTCGGCAGCTCCAACGGCACCTTCGTCGGCCCCGCGTCGGGACCACTCCCCCTGCGCTCCATCGCGGTCGGCCCGAAGACCGAGCTCGGCGACGACGACCGGCTCTACGTCGGCGCGTGGACCCGCGTCGTCGTGCGTCGTGCCACGCCCGACGAGGTCGAGGCGTACGCCTGACCCCTGCCCGCTACTTGAACGTCACATGAACTCTGACGACTTTTCGCCCGGCGGCGCCTAGGGTGGTGCGGTGTGAGCGACCGGCCCCTCCACACCGCCGTCGACATCCCGCAGGTCATCGTCGTCACCGGCGTCATGGCAGCGGGCAAGTCGACCGTCTCCCAGCTCCTCGCGGAGCGCTTCACGCGCGCGGTGCACCTGCGCGGTGACGAGTTCCGCCGCGTCGTCGTACGCGGCCGCGTCGACATGTCGCCGCACGGCGACCCCGAGGCCGAGCGGCAGCTGGCGCTGCGGCACGCCATCGCGGCCCACTCCGCCAACGAGTACGCCGCGGCCGGCTTCACCGTCGTCGTCCAGGACCTCTTCGTCGGCACGACCCTCCAGCCCTTCCTCGACCGACTGACCGCGCGACCGCTCAGCCTCGTCATGCTCGCACCTGACGTGGGCACCGTGATGCAGCGCGAGTCCGAGCGCGTCAAGGTCGGCTACGGCGACCTCTGGTCGATCCGCGACTTCGACCACAAGGTGCGCACCGAGACACCGCACATCGGCCTCTGGCTCGACAGCTCGCAGCAGACACCGGACGAGACGGTCGAGGAGATCCTCGCCCGCCTGGCCGAGGCGAGGATCTCCTAGATGTCGGGCCTGACGATCGGGCAGGTCGCCGAGCGCACCGGTGCGGCCACCTCCGCGCTGCGCTACTGGGAGGACCTCGGGCTCATCACGTCGGAGCGCACCACCGGCAACCAGCGCCGCTACGAGCGGGCCACGATCCGCCGGGTGTCGTTCATCCGGGCGGCCCAGCGGGTCGGGCTGTCGCTCGACGAGATCGGAGCCGCACTGGCGACCCTCCCCGACGCGCGCACCCCCACGGCGACGGACTGGGCCCGCCTCTCGCGCGCCTGGCGCGGCAGGCTCGACGAGCAGATCCGCCGCATCGAGAAGCTGCGCGACCAGCTCGACTCCTGCATCGGCTGCGGATGCCTCAGCCTGCGCACCTGCGCGCTCAACAACCCGTCCGACGTGCTGGCGGACCACGGCCCGGGGGCCGTCCTGCTCGAGCCCTGAGCCGGGCCGCCGGCTCAGAGGCTCGGGTCGGTTCGCATCGCGCAGCGTCGCACGACGATTAGGGCGTTGTTACTGACGGTCGGAAGGCTTGGATCGTCGCCGGAGAGTCCGGCCTCGATCGAAGGAGGCCCTCATGCACACTGCGCCGCGAGCCGGCGGAGCTCCGGCCGCATCGCCGTCACCCGAGACGGACCGACCGTCGGCCCTGCCGGCGCCGCGGCCCTCGGCCCTGGGCTGGCTGGCCGAGGCGCTCACCGGCGCTGGACTCACGGTCCACGAGACGGACGGCTGGCGCACTCGCGCGCGTCCCGGCGACTTCGCCCCGGTGGGCGTGCTGCTCCACCACACGGGGGCCGCGGCGTCCCCGGAGGCTCCGGCCCCGTCACTGGCCACCCTGCGAGGCGACGCCCCAGACACGCCGTCACCCGGCCCGAGGTGTCACGTCCTCGTCGACCGGAACGCCGAGTGCTGGATCGTGGCTGCGGGTCGTGCCGACCACGCCGGCCGGGCGCGGGCGAGCGGCCCGGTGCCCGAGGGCGACGCAAACGCCCTCTACGTCGGCCTCGAGATCGAGTATGCCGCGACGGCCGCCGATCCCACCCAGTACGCCACGAGCGCCCAGAAGTCGGCCGCGGTGCTGGCTGCCGCCCGGATCGTCGGCGCCCTGGGCGGGGACCACACCTTCGTCCGTGCGCACAAGGAGACGAGCACGACGGGACGCACCGACCCCTTCAACTGGGACATGGTGTCCATCCGGGACTCCATCCGCCAGACGCTGGAGAGAACGGGCTGGTAGCCGCCAACGCCGCCCGCCCCGACCGGCCCCACGACCACCGGCGGCACGACGACGGCGCCCACCCCGGGAGGATCGGGGTGGGCGCCGTCGGGCTGTCCCGCTGCTTCGTCCCGGAGGGGTCAGTCGCGGATGTTGTCGGCGCGGCGGGCCAGGTAGCCGGAGTACGTGCTCAGGCTGGCGATCCGGTGCTCCATGTCGGTGGTCGGGTTCGACTCCTCGTAGAGCCAGAACTGCGTGTGCGCCGTGTTGGCCCACTTCTCGAAGAGGACCGCGTGGTTGCCCGCGTCGACGAGGTAGTCGCCGGGCTTGAGGTTCGCCTTGCTGATGCCCGAGCTGTAGGTGGAGCCGGCGAGGGCGGTGGTGTTGGGCGCACTGAGGCCGGTGGGGCCGAGCTTGAGGGCCATCGAGATGAACCCGGAGCAGTCGCGGCGCCAGCTGTAGACACCGTCGGGACCTGTGGCCGTGCCCGTCTGGCTGTACTGGATGTTGCGGTCGAACCAGTTCTTGGCGCGCGCGATGACGTCGGCACGGCTGATCGGGTCGTTGGGGGCGGCCTGCGCCGTCACGGCGGGGCCGGCCGTGAGGACGGCGGTCGAGAGCACGGCCGTCGCGAGCGCCGAGCGCAGGACGGCCCGGCGGGTGGGCTGGGACTTCATGGGTGTCTCCTTGTCGCTACCGGGTCGGCCGACCCGGTCGGTCGGTCGGTGTGAGCAGCCGTATGCCGCTCGCAGCCGGAAGTGCTTGACCCCGGACACGATTCGGCGCCTCCCTAACATTCGGCTAACCGCGGCAGGACGTCCCCGCCCGACCCTCTGCGCTCCGGGATCGTCCGGCACGCCCGGACCCGCCAATGCCGGCGGCCGCTCCTCTTGCCCTCCCACGCTCGGCGTCCGGTATCAATGACCCGTGGAGTTTGGGGTGCTGGGGCCTGTCGAGGTGCTCTCCGACGCCGGGGCGCAGGTGCCGCTGGGCAGCGGTCGCGAGCGCCTCGTCCTCGCGATGATGCTGCTCGGCGCGGATCGGCTCGTGCCCACGGAGCGGCTCATCGACGCCCTGTGGACCGAGCCTCCCCCGACGGCCAAGCAACAGCTGCAGAACCTCATCGCCGGGCTCCGGCGCCGGTTGTCCGCGCACGACCGGGACCTCGTGGCGACGCGGCCGTTCGGCTACCAGCTGCGGATGGCCCGGCACCGCCTCGACGTCGTCGAGTTCCGGCGACTCGTCGCCGACGCGCGATTCTCCGCCGAGGCCGGCGCGCCCGACGCCGCCGCCCGGACGCTGACGGGCGCTCTCGACCTGTGGCGAGGCACGCCCCTCAGCGATGCGGCTCCGGCGAGTCCCGACACCGAGGTCGCCACCCTCGTGCAGTCGCTGCACGACGAGCGGGTGGCCGCCATCGACCTGCTCGTGGAGTCTCTCGCCGCCACCGGGCAGCACGACCAGGTGCTGGCGGCCACGGCGAGCCAGCTGCACCTCGACCCCTGGAACGAGCGCCTCCACGCCCACCGGCTCCGCGCCCTCGCCGCGACCGGTCGGCGGAGCGAGGCCGGCGAGGAGTACCGCCGGCTGAGGCGCCAGTTCATCGACGAGCTCGGAGTCGGCCCCGGCGCCGAGCTCGCCGTCCTCAACGTGGCGATCCTCGAGGGACGCGCGCTCGCGACGCCGCGGAGCACCGGCGCGGTGACCGCGCTGACCCGACCGGTCCCGCGCGAGCTGCCCGCCCTGGCCTGGACGCTCGTCGGCCGGGACGAGCTGCTGTCGACCATCGTCGAGCGCCTCGGGGCTCTGCCCGGCAGCGACGGCGCCCCGGCGGGGACGGAAGGCGGCACCGCCGCGGCCCCCGGCGCCGGGCGACCGACCGTCGTCGTGCTCGTCGGAGTCGGTGGCGTGGGGAAGACCGCCCTCGCCCTCGCTGCCGGGCACGCCCTCGGCGGCTCGTACCCCGACGGCACGCTCCACGCCGCCCTCGGGCACGGGCCGCGGGGCACCGCTGACGTGCACGACATCGCCGCCCGCTTCCTCCGGACACTGGGGGTCGACCCGGCGGCGATCCCGGCCGACCCCGACGAGCGGATCTCTCTGTACCGCAGCACGATCGATCGCAAGCGGCTGCTCGTCGTGCTCGACGACGCCGTGAGCGAGGCCCAGGTCCTGCGCCTGCTGCCCACCGGACCCGGATCGGGGGCCATCGTCACGTCGCGCAGCAAGCTGGCCGGGCTCGTCGGCGTCCGTCGGCACACGGTGCCGCCGCTCGCGCCCCACGACGCCGCCGGCCTCATCGTCGCGCTGGCCGGCCCCGACCGTCCGTCCGGCCCTCCCACCGGGGACGACGCGGTCGTCGCGGAGATCAGCGCCCTCTGCGGCCACCTTCCCCTCGCCCTCTGCGTCGCCGGCGCCAAGCTCGCGACGAACGCCGACCTGGAGCTCGGTGAGCTGCGCAACCGGCTGTCGGGCGAGCACGCACGGCTCGACGAGCTCTCGGTGGGCGACATCGACGTGCGGGCCAGCATCGGCGCCTCGGTCGGTGACCTCGCCGCCCCGGCCGCGCGCCTCTTCGCCCGGCTCGGCGTCACGTCGGGAGAGTGGCCCGAGTGGGTGCCACGCCTGCTCATGGGCGAGGGAGAGTCGCGGGCAGGGGCTCGTCAGGCGCTCGACCAGCTCATCGACCGCCACCTCGTCGAGCCGAGCGGTCGCGATGCCGCCGGTCAGGCCCGCTTCCGGGTGCACAGCCTCGTCGTCGAGCTGTCCCGCGAGCGACTGGCCGCCTCGGAGGGAGCCGAGCGCGATGCCCTCGCCCTGCGCCTCTACCGCGCGTGGCTCGAGCTCGCGAGCGCCGCGGAGGCGGAGCTGACCTCCGACGGCGCTGGGTCCCCGACGCCGGACGGTTCGACGGCGGGCACCACGTCCGGCGCGACCGCGACCTCGGACGCGCCGCTCACCTCGGCCCCGGTCCGGGCACCGAGCGACTGGTTCGAGGCCGAGCGGATCAACCTCACGGCAGTCGTGCTCGGGGCCGTCGCCCTCGAGGAGCGAGAGCTCGCCGCCCGCCTCGCCCTCGCGCTGCGCACCTTCCTCACGATCCGTGCCTACGACGACGAACGCGAGCGGGTGCTGCGCCTCGCCCTCGACGACTATCCCGAGACGCGCGACCAGGGGCTGCTCGCGCAGCTGCTCGGGGCGCTCTTCGGCGTGCTCGCGCAGGAGCGGCGCTACGCGGAGCTGCCCGAGGTCGCCGCGCGTCGGCTCGCCACGGCCCAGAGCCTCGGTGACCCGGCGCTCGAACAGGCCGCCATGGCGCAGGCCGGCTGGGCGGCCATGGTGCTCAATCACTTCGACGAGGCGCTCGAGGCGTATGCCGCGTTGGCCACCGTCGCCGAGCAGCGCGGTGACGAGCCGGGCCGGGCCTCGGCCCTCGGCCAGCGTGGTGTGGTGCTGCGCAACATGGGTCGTCCTGCCGAGGGCGACCCCCTTCTCGCAGCCACCGTCGAGGCCGCGCGTCACGGCGGGTCCGCGCGCCGCACGTGCATCTGGCTCGTGACGCGGTCCGAGGGCCTGCTCGACCTCGGCCGCACCGACGAGGCGGAGGCCCTTCTCACGGAGGCCCTCGCGATCGCCGACGGCCTGCGGGACGAGCTCGGCGCGGCGCACTGCCGGCTCGCGCTCGCCCGGGCGCACCTGCTCCGGGGCGACCTCGACCGCGCCCGCGAGCAGCTGGGAGCCGCCCGTCCCCAGCTCGACGCCCACACCCCCGACGGAGAGGACCTCGACTGCCTCCGTCTGGCCGTCGACCTCGACGTCGCCTCCGGTGACCTGACGTCGGCGACGCGGCGCGGTCGACGGCTCGTCGAGGCCCGTCGGGAGGTCGGCGACGAGCTGCAGCTCGCCTGCGACCTGGCACGCCTCGCGCGCCTCCATAGCCCGGGCGACCGGGCGGGCGGATCTGGCCACCGGCCTGCCGACGAGCAGGACAACGCCGGGGCTCACGACGAGGGCCACGACGAGGGCCACGACGAGCACGAGGACGCCGACGCCGCGGACGAGGCCGACGCCATCCTGACCCGTCTCGGGCTCGGCACCGCGGCGCTGCGGCTCCCACCCCTCGCCCACGAGAACTCGTCGCTGCGTTGTTAGTGATTTGTTGGCGCGACCCACTTGAATGGCGATCATCAGCAGGGCACCCATCAAGCCCTGGACGAGCCAAGGGGACTGTCTCATGAAGAACGCCATCCGCATCGCCGCCGCGGTCACTGCCGCGGTCATCCTCGGCCTCACGGCCGGCTCTTCGAGCCACGCCGGCTCCGCCCCGGCCGACGCCTGGTGCCGACGCGCCCCTTCCGCCAACGGTCCGTGCGAGTACGTCGCGGGGCTCTGAGACCCGGCTCGCCCGACGACGCAGGAGGGCTACGACGCATCGCGTCGTGGCCCTCCTGCATGCCCGGGCACACACGGACGACGAGATCACGGTGGTGCCGCGGAGACGCTCCGTCTCCGCGGCACCACCGGGTCCACCGGTCGCTCGTCGGGTGTCAGCCCTTGTGCCAGTAGTACGCGACGCCACCGTGCGACTCCGCGTGCGTCGTCGGGTTGTAGGTGTGCTCGCCGACCTTGTTCGGTGCGACGAAGTTCGAGTCGATGACGCGGATCTCGGCGCCGGCGGGGTCACCGGAGACGATGGCTGTGTGGATGCCGGTCGTGTGCGAGCCGGAGTCGGTCTCCTGGATGATGTCGCCGGGCACGACGTCGGCCTTGGCGACGCGGTGGTAGCCGGCGTTGATGTAGGCCTGGTAGTAGCCGGTGCCGAGGGTGTTGGGGTAGACCTCGGCGTAGATCTTCTGGACGAAGACCTTGCACTGACCCTGGTAGGTCCCGACGTAGTTGCGGGCGTGCGTGACCATGGCGCTCGCGGCGTCGGCCGACGAGACGGCACCGACCGGGACGACGCCGGCGGTCGCGGCCGCGACGGCGAAGGTGGTGACGAGGGCGCGGAGGGTGGTCTTTCGGGCTCGGGTGTTCATCGTCGATCTCCTTGTGGTGGCGTGTGATCGGGCCGGTCGACCGGATCGGACCGGCCCGCCCGGTGAGGGCGTGCCGCAACGATCCATGCCGCCCCTAACCAGCCGCTAACAAGCCACCGGCCACACCGACGCAGGCCGTCCCTCCACCCCCGGACCGCGCGGCGCGCGAGAGGCCCCGCCGTCCAGCGGGACGGCGGGGCCTCTCGGTCGCACGGTTGGTGCACGTCGTGCCGGTCGGGTCACGCCGGGGTCAGTCGCCCCTCGGGTCGGCGGGCACGGCGGAGTCGGGCGCCGGGACGCCGGGTCCGCCGGCCGGGCCGGGAGCACCGGCCCCGACACCCGCCATCTCGGGTATGCCGTCCGGCGCGCCGGGTGCCCCCGCCGTCTCGTCGAGGTCGGCCGCAGCACCCGCGAACTGGGCGGCATACAACGTCGCGTAGGCGCCGCCGGTCGCGAGCAGCTCGGCGTGCGTGCCCTTCTCGACGATGCGCCCGTCCTCCATGACGAGGATGAGGTCGGCGTCGCGGATCGTCGACAGACGGTGCGCGATGACGAAGCTCGTCCGGTCGGACCGCAGCGCCGCCATGGCGTGCTGGACGAGCAGCTCGGTGCGCGTGTCGACCGAGCTCGTGGCCTCGTCGAGGATGAGCAGCGCCGGGTCGGAGAGGAACGCGCGGGCGATGGTGACGAGCTGCTTCTCGCCGGCCGAGATGTTGGACGCCTCGTCGTCGAGCACGGTGTCGTAGCCGTCGGGCAGCGAGTGCACGAAGCGGTCGACGTAGGTCGCCTTGGCAGCCGCGACGACCTCCTCGTCGGTGGCACCCGGGCGGCCGTACGCGATGTTGTCGCGGATCGTGCCGCCGAAGAGCCACGTGTCCTGGAGCACCATGCCGATGCGCGCGCGCAGGTCGTGACGGGTCAGGTCGCGGATGTCGACGCCGTCGAGGGTGATGCGTCCGCCGTCGAGCTCGTAGAACCGCATGATGAGGTTGACGAGGGTCGTCTTGCCGGCGCCGGTCGGGCCGACGATGGCGACCGTCTGGCCGGGCTGCACCGAGAGGTCGAGGTCCTCGATGAGCGGCTTGTCGGGCGTGTACGAGAAGGCGACCGACTCGAAGGCGACGGCTCCGTGCGGGTCGTCGATGCGCGCCGGGGTGGCGGCATCGGCCTCCTGCTCGTCGGCGTCGAGCACCTCGAAGACGCGTTCGGCCGAGGCGACACCCGACTGGAGCACGTTGGCCATCGACGCGACCTGCGTCAGCGGCTGCGTGAACTGCCGGGAGTACTGGATGAAGGCCTGGACGTCACCGAGGCTCATCGTGCCCGACGCGACGCGGAGGCCACCGACGACGGCGATCGCGACGTAGTTGAGGTTCCCGACGAACATCATGACCGGCATGATGATGCCGCTGATGAACTGGGCGCCGAAGGCTGCCTCGAAGAGCTCGTCGTTCTTCTGCTTGAAGTTGGCCTGGGTCTCCTTCTGGCGGCCGTAGACCTTGACGAGCCCGTGGCCGGTGAAGGTCTCCTCGACGATGCCGTTGAGCTCACCGGTGTTGCGCCACTGCTGGATGAAGAGCTTCTGCGAGCGCTTGGCGATGAGGCTCGTCACGACGATCGAGATCGGGATGGAGACGAGCGCGATGAGCGCGAGCTCCCACGAGATCCAGAACATGATGCCCAGCACGGCGATGACCGTGAGCAGCGAGGTGAGCAGCTGCGACATCGTCTGCTGCAGGGACTGGCCGACGTTGTCGATGTCGTTGGTGACGCGGCTCAGCAGCTCACCGCGGGGCTGGTTGTCGAAGTAGGGCAGGGGCAGCCGGTTGAGCTTGGCCTCGACCTCCTGGCGCAGGTCGTACATCGTGCGCTGGAGGACGCCCTGGAGGATCCATCCCTGGATCCACATGAGCAGCGACGCGGCGACGAAGAGCGCGACGACGACCAGCAGCACGCGGGCGACGGCGTCGAAGTCGATGCCCACGCCCGGGGTGAAGTCGACGTTGCTCAGCAGGTCGGCATACGTCGTCTGGCCCTGCGCACGCAGGCTGTCGACGACCTGCTCCTTGGTGGTGCCGGGCGGCGCCTGGATCGTGCCGCCGATGGCACCGGCGAAGATGAGGTCGGTCGCGCGCCCGAGGATCTTCGGGCCGATCGAGCTGAGCGCGACGCTCACGACGGCCAGCACGAGGACGACGACGACCTTGACGCGGTGCGGCCGCAGCCGGCCGAGCAGGCGCTTGGCCGACGGTCCGAAGTTGAGCGACTTCTCGCCCGGCTGGCCCATCTGCATGTGGGGTGGGCCGCCCCGGCGTGCGGGTCCGCGGCGGACCTCTGCGGCCTTCTCCTCGGCCGTCTTGACTCCCTCGGCCATCAGGCCGCCTCCTCCGCGCTGCGCTGGGACTCGACGATCTCCTGGTAGGTGACGCAGGAGTCGAGGAGCTGGTCGTGGGTGCCCTGGCCGACGACGCGGCCGTCCTCGAGCACGATGATGTGGTCGGCGTCGACGATGGTCGAGACGCGCTGGGCCACGATGACGACGGTGCTGCCCAACGTGGCCGGTCGCAGGGCCCGGCGCAGGCGCGCGTCGGTCGACAGGTCGAGGGCCGAGAACGAGTCGTCGAACAGGTAGATGTCGGGGCGCTTGACGATGGCCCGGGCGATGGCGAGACGCTGGCGCTGACCGCCGGAGACGTTGGTGCCGCCCTGCGCGATGGCCGAGTCGAGCCCGCCCATCGCCTCGACGAAGTCCTGGCCCTGGGCGATGCGCAGGGCGTCCCACAGCTCCTCGTCGGTGGCGTCGGGGTTGCCGTAGCGCAGGTTGGTCGCGACGGTGCCGCTGAAGAGGTAGGGCTTCTGCGGGACGAGACCGATCTTGCTCCACAGGTCGTCGAGCTCGAGGTCGCGCACGTCGACTCCGCCGACCCGGACGCGGCCTGCGGACGCGTCGAAGAGGCGGGGGATCAGCCCGAGCAGCGTCGTCTTGCCGGCACCCGTCGAGCCGATGATGGCCGTCGTGCGACCCGGGTCGGCCCGGAAGCTGACGTCGTGCAGGACGGCCGCCTCGGCCCCCGGGTAGTGGAAGTCGACACCGACGAGCTCGAGGCCCGCGGCGTCGGGCGCCATCCTCAGCGGCTGCACGGACTCGACGACGGACGAGTCGGTGTCGAGGATCTCCTGGATGCGGCCGGACGAGACCGCGGCACGCGGGATCATCGTCGCCATGAAGGTCGCCATCATGACGGCCATGAGGATCTGGACGAGGTAGGACAGGAAGGCCGTCAGCTCGCCGATCTGCATGTCGCCGGACGCGATGCGGTGCCCGCCGAACCACATGACGGCCACGGTCGAGAGGTTGAAGATGACCATGACGATCGGGAAGACGAGCGCCATGAGGCGCCCGACCTGGAGGCCGGCGTTGGTCAGCAGGCCGTTGGCCTCGGCGAAGCGGGCCTCCTCGTGCTCCTCGCGGACGAAGGCACGCACGACGCGGATGCCGGTGATCTGCTCGCGCATGACGCGGTTGACGCCGTCGAGGGAGGTCTGCATCCGCCCGAACCACGGCACCATCCGGGAGATGACGAGGCCGACGACGAGGCCGAGCAGGGGCACCGCGACGGCGACGAGCCAGGACAGCCCGACGTCCTCGCGCAGGGCCATGATGATGCCGCCGACCATCATGATGGGCGTCGTCACGAGCAGGGCGAAGCCCATGAAGACGACCATCTGGACCTGGGTCACGTCGTTGGTGCTGCGCGAGATGAGCGTCGGGGCCCCGAAGCGCGTCACCTCCTGCGCCGAGAAGTCGACGACCGTGCCGAAGACGTTGCCGCGGATGTCACGGCCCATCCCCATCGCGACGCGGGCCGCGAGGAAGGTGGCGGCGATCGACGCGGCGATCTGCACGAGGCTGACGGCGAGCATGATGCCGCCGTGGCTGATGATGAAGGCGGTGTCACCCTTGGCGACGCCCTGGTCGATGATCTCGCCGTTGAGGCTCGGCAGGTAGAGCGAGGCCATGGTGCTGACGAGCTGGGCCAGGCAGATGAGCACGATCTGGCCCGAGTAGGGGCGCAGGTGACTGCGGAGCAGTCGGATCAGCATGTCGGTGCCTTTCGGTGCGCGACGGGTCGTGTGGTGTCGCTCGGGAACGCTAGGGACTCACGCGGGGTGAGGGTCAACTGGTTTGTCACGGCAGCGATCCCTCGTCGGCCGCGAGCAACCGGGGGTCGCCGCCGAGCTGCGCGTGGAGCTCGGCGATCGACAGGCCGCTCTCGGTCGTGCTCGGACGCCGCAACAGACCGAAGAGGACGGTGTCGACGATCTCCTCGGGGGTCAGGACCTGCCCGTCGGCGATGCCGGGGTGGCTGCCGGAGAAGGTGAGCAGCCGGATCCGGTGCACGAGGTCGGCGGCCGGGACGGCGAGCTGGTCGTCGTCGTGGACCAGCTGGTGGATGGTCTCGAGGAGCGGCTGGTGCGCGGCGACGTGCTCCTCCTCGTCGGCGTGCCCACGCAGGTGCCGCCCCGCCTCGTAGCAGGCCTGGTGCGGTCCGCGGTTGGGCGGCTGGGTCAGGCCCAGGGCACCCATGAGGCCGAAGACCTCGGTGAAGCGCAGCTGCATGATGCGGGTGAAGTCGACGAGCCGGTCGCGCAGCGACCCCTCGGGGTCGATGGCCGAGATGCGACGCCGGACGGGGGCGGGGCAGAACGCCGCCTGCACGGCCTCCTTCTCGAGGATCTCCTTCGTCGGGAAGACCCGGAAGATCGTGCCCTCGGCGACGCCGGCCTCCTGGGCGATCTCGCTCGTCGTCGGCTTGCGCCCCTCGCGGTGGGCGAGCCGGACGAAGACCTCGATGAGGGCGTCCCGGCGGTCGTCGGGGTTCATCGGGGCCGCCCGTTGACCGGGTCGCTGGCCCTCCACGCGTGTCGACACGGTGTCCATCATGAATGAGTGAGCGCTCACTCACAAGTGGTTTCGGGAACATCACGGCACATTTCGCCCCGAACCCGGGTATGCACCCCTCCGGACCCCTCGACCGCCGCGGCTCTCCTCCGCGCGTCCCACGCCCACCCGTCCCTCTCCTCCGATCCGAGGTCCGCATGACTGCAACGACGCAGCGCACCGCCACGACCACCAGCACCCCGGGATTCCTCGACCGTCGC
Organism: Terracoccus sp. 273MFTsu3.1; assembly: GCF_000383675.1. Classification (GTDB taxonomy): domain Bacteria; phylum Actinomycetota; class Actinomycetes; order Actinomycetales; family Dermatophilaceae; genus Terrabacter. The sequence continues at coordinate 204,536 of NZ_KB911826.1, forward strand.
CGCACGGTCGCCCCCCTCGGCTTCAACCGCTGGCTCATCCCACCGGCCGCCCTGGCCGTGCACCTGTGCATCGGCCAGGTCTACGCGACGAGCGTCTACAAGACCTCGCTCGTCGCGCACTTCGACACCTCGCAGACGGCGATCGGCATCATCTTCTCGATCGCCATCGTCATGCTCGGCCTCTCGGCCGCGGTCTTCGGCACGTGGGTCGACCGCAACGGGCCGCGCAAGGCGATGTTCGTCGCGACGGTCTGCTGGGGCACCGGCTTCCTCGTCGGCGCGGCCGGCATCGCCACGAGCCAGCTGTGGCTGCTCTACCTCGGCTACGGCGTCATCGGCGGCATCGGTCTCGGCATCGGCTACATCTCCCCGGTCTCGACGCTCATCAAGTGGTTCCCGGACCGTCCGGGCCTCGCCACCGGTCTGGCCATCATGGGCTTCGGCGGCGGCGCGATGGTCGCGAGCCCGCTCTCGCGCCAGCTGCTCAGCGCCTACGACCCCGGCTACACGCCGTCCGACTCGACGTCGACGGCCGACGGGCACGCCCTGACGCTCCTGTTCGTGACCCTCGGGATCGTCTACGCCCTCGTCATGCTCATCGGCGTCTTCAACATCCGCGTCCCGCACCCCGACTGGAAGCCCGAGGGATGGACCCCGCCGGGCGAGGCCCGCGACACCGCCACGCTCGTCACGACGAAGTCGGTCTCCGCTGCGAGCTCGATCCGGACCCCGCAGTTCTGGTTGCTCTGGGTCGTCCTCTTCTGCAACGTCACCGCCGGCATCGGCATCCTCGAGCAGGCCAGCCCGATGATCCAGGACTTCTTCCGCGAGAACGGGTCCTCGGCCGTGACCGTCGCTGCCGCAGGCGGGTTCGTCGGCCTGCTCTCCCTCTTCAACATGGCCGGCCGCTTCGTCTGGAGCTCGACGAGTGACGTCATCGGCCGCAAGCCGATGTACATGGTCTACCTCGGCGTCGGCATCCTCGCCTACATCGGTCTCGCGCTCGCCGGCCACGTCGCCATCGCACTCTTCGTCCTCATCGCCGCGGTGCTCATCTCGTTCTACGGCGGTGGGTTCGCGACCGCCCCCGCCTACCTCCGCGACCTCTTCGGCACCTTCCAGGTCGGCGCGATCCACGGCCGGCTGCTCACCGCCTGGTCGGCGGCCGGCGTCGCGGGACCGCTCATCATCAACGGCTTCCTCGACGCGCAGGGCAAGCCGGGCACCCTGACGGCCGACGCCTACACCCCGGCCCTGCTGACGATGGTCGGCGTGCTCGCCGTCGGCTTCGTCGCCAACCTCCTCGTGCGTCCGGTCGCCGACCGCTTCCACGAGTCGGACGACGTCGTCGAGGCGGCCAAGCCGGCTCCGGTCGAGGCGGGCGAGGGCTCCTCGCGCCTGCCGGGGACGGCGCGCGTCGTCGCCCTGTGGGCCGTCATCGCCGTCATCCTCGCCTACGGCGTCTTCCAGACGGTCACGACGGCGGCCAAGCTCTTCGCCTGACCGGCACCACCTCCCGCAGCGCGGGGGCTCCGGTGGCGGCGGCCTGCTCGTTCAGACGAGCAGGCCGTCCGCCACGAGGTCGCGCACCTGCGGGAGCACCTCCGCACGCACCTCGGCGGCGTCGAGACCGAGCACCGTCGCGATGGCGTCGAGAGCCGCCCTCGCCGTCAGCTCGCCGTCGGCCACGCCGAGGTATGCCGCGAGCAACGTCCCCGCACGGACGACGCGTCCCAGCCCGCCGCCCTGCCGGACGAGGATGACGCTCGGGTCCTCGGCGCCCGGGACCCCGTGCCGCTCCTCCGTCACATCAGGGGCGCACGACCACGCGACGTCGAGGACGTCGTCGTCGGAGTGCTCGGCGAGCCACGTGCGGGCTCGCAGCCCCGCGTCGACGGCCGGTCCCATCGGCGCCGCGACCGGACCGTGTGCCTCGTCGAGGGAACGCCAGGTCGCACGGTCGGTCGCCGGCCGCTGCAGGGTGACGACCCCGAACCCGACCTGCTCGACACCGCGCGAGGCGAAGTCGCGCAGCCACGCGGCATACATGAGGGAGTGGGCCTCGCTGCCGGGCTGCGCACCGCCGTCGCGGGCCCACAGCTCGGCGTACTCGGCAGGGTCCTGCGACTCTCGCTGGATGACCCACGCGTCGAGGGCGACGCCGTCGCGGGCCTGCTCGTCGAGCCAGTCGGCCCAGACGTCGCGCCACGTGCGGCCGGCCGGGATCTCCCAGTTGCCGAGGAACTGCGCGACGCCGCCGGGCTCGAGCACCGAGCCGACCTGACGCACGAGGGATCGGACGAGGGTGTCACCGGCGCGACCGCCGTCGCGGTACTCGTAGAGCGGCACACCCTCGTCACGGGGTGTGATGACGAACGGCGGGTTGCTGACGACGAGCGAGAACGCCTGCCCCGCAACCGGATCGAGCAGGTCACCCGAGAGCAGCTGGACGTCGGGGACCGCACCCGCGCCTTCGGAGGCAGCGAGCGCGAGGTTGAAGCCGGCATACGCCAGCGCTCGCTCCGAGATGTCGGTGGCGACGATCGCGCCGGCGTGGCCGGTCAGGTGCAGGGCCTGCACGCCACAGCCGGTGCCGAGGTCGAGCGCGCGGTCGGCGGGACGTCGGACGGTCCACGACGCGAGGGTGGTCGAGGCACCCCCGATGCCGAGCACGTGGTCGGGACGCAGCGGCCCACCGACGGCGAGCTCGGAGAGGTCGGAGGCGACCCACCAGTCGTGGGCGTCGTCGCCGTAGGGGCGCAGGTCGCACGTCGCGACGACGTCGCGCTCGGGCGGCGCCCACCGGTCGGCGGCGAAGCCGGCGCGGCCGCCCTCGAGGCGCACGAGTCCGAGGCGCACGGCCCCGTCGACCCCGAGCGAGGGCAGCGCGGCGCCCAGGGCCGACGCGCGGACGGGTCGACCGAGGGTGAAGAGACGCACGAGGACGCCGCACGCGTCGTCCACCGACGTGGCAGAGGACTCCGTCGCGAGGAGGGCCGGCAGCGGCTGCTCGCGGTGCAGGGCGCCCGAGACGACCGGACCGAGCCGGTCCGCGACGCCGTCGACGGTGAAACCTGCCGCCGAGAGGTCCGCGCGCAGCAGCGCGACGAGCGACCGGTCGACGACGGGGGTGTCGTTCAGGACCCCTCACCCGGCGCGCTCGCCCCGGCCACGCTCGCGGCGAGCGCCGCGTCGAGGGTCGGGTGGATCTCGAAGACCTTGTCGAGACCGGTGATGGAGAAGACCTTGAGGACGCGGTCGTCGGTGCCGACGAGGCGCATCGAACCGCCCCGCGTGCGGGTCAGCTTGAGCCGACCGACGAGCACCCCGAGCCCCGTCGAGTCGAGGAAGGTCACGTCCGTGAGGTCGACCACGAGCTGCGTGCGCCCGCTCTGGATCTGTTCGTCGAGCTTCTCGCGCACGAGTGGCGCGGTGTAGACGTCGATCTCGCCGCCGAGGTGCACCACGGTCTGTTCGCCGTGGTCGGCTCGAGTGATCGAGAGATCCACCTGTGCCCCTTCCTTGTGCCCACACGTGCACAGCTGCTGGTCGCGGTTGCGCGGGTCCGGTCCTGACGTCGTGCTGACCGTTCCGCATCCGTCACGTTCCCCCCGCGTGACCGACCGCGCAGTAACATGCCCCGCTCGTCGGTTACCGTACCCCGACGGCATACGGTTGCTCCACATGAACGGGGAGTCAGCGCCCGCGGGACCCGTGCCGGAGGACCTCCTGCGCACGCTCGTCGGCGACCATCCCGAGCGTCTCGTGCACGTGCACGAGGTGCCCGCTCGCCGCGCCGTGCTCGGAACGTGGCCCGAATGGGTCGACCCGACGCTCCTCGGCTCACTGCTCGCCTCCGGCATCGAGGCGCCCTGGTCGCACCAGGTCGAGGTGGCGGAGGCCGCCCACGCCGGCCGTCACGTCGTCGTCAGCACGGGGACGGCCTCCGGCAAGAGCCTCGGCTACCACCTGCCGATGCTCAGCGACATCGTCGCCGGGGCCGGCGCACCCAACGGCCGCGGCGCCACCGCGCTCTACCTCTCCCCCACCAAGGCTCTCGCCGCCGACCAGCTGAGCCGCATCGACCGGCTCGCGCTGCCCGCGGTGCGCCCCGCGACGTACGACGGCGACACCCCCACCGACGAGCGGCGCTGGATCCGCGACCACGCCAACCTCGTGCTCACCAACCCCGACCTGCTCCACCACTCCCTCCTGCCCGGGCACGAGCGGTGGAGCTCGTTCCTGCGGGCGCTGCGCTACGTCGTCGTCGACGAGTGCCACGTCTACAAGGGCGTCTTCGGCGCCCACATGGCCGCGGTGCTGCGCCGGCTGCGGCGGGTCGCCGCGCGATACCGCTCCGAGCCCACCTTCGTCTTCGCGTCCGCCACCGTGGCCGACCCGGAGGAGCACGCCTCCCGACTCCTCGGTATGCCGGTGACCCCGGTGACGCGGGACGGCTCGCCTCGCGCCTCGATGACCTTCGCCCTCTGGGAGCCCCCGCTCCTCGTCGACGAGACCGGGCAGCCGTCACGGGTCAGCACCATCACCGAGACGGGCGAGCTGCTCGCCGGGTGCGTGCGCGAGCGCGTGCAGACGGTGGCCTTCGCCAGGTCGCGCGCCGGGGTCGAGGTGGTGGCCCGCATCGCCAAGGAGCGCGTGTCCGCCACGGACGAGCACCGGGTCGCCGCCTACCGCGGCGGCTACCTCCCCGAGGAGCGCCGCGAGCTCGAGCGGTCGCTGCGAGCCAAGGAGCTGCTCGGTCTCGCGGCCACCAACGCCCTCGAGCTCGGCGTCGACGTCAGTGGCCTCGACGCCGTGCTCCTCGCGGGATGGCCCGGCACCCTGTCGTCGCTGTGGCAGCAGGCCGGGCGAGCCGGGCGGTCCGGGGAACGGTCGCTGGCCGTGCTCGTCGCGGCCGACGACCCGCTCGACACGTTCGTCGTGCACCACCCCGAGGCGATCTTCGGCCGCGGCATCGAGGCCACCGTCGTCGACCCCGACAACCCGCACGTGCTCGCTCCGCACCTGGCCGCCGCGGCCGCCGAGCTGCCGGTGACCGAGGCCGACCTCGAGATCTTCGGGCCCCAGACCCGCACGCTCCTCGACGCCCTCGTGGCCCGCGGCATCCTCAAGAAGCGACCGCGGGGCTGGTTCTGGGGGCGTGAGGACCGGCCCGCCGACCACCTGTCGCTGCGCGGAGCCGGCGAGCCCGTACGCGTCGTCGAGACCCGCACCGGACGCGTCGTCGGCACCGTCGACGACTCGAGCGCCCACTCACAGGTGCATACGGGCGCCGTGCACCTCCACCAGGGCCAGACGTGGGTCGTCACCGAGCTCGACCTCGACGACCACGCGGCCTTCGCGGTGCGCGGCGACCCCGGCTGGACCACGCAGGCCCAGTCGGTCAGCGACTTCCAGATCGTCCACGAGACCGAGCACGAGGAGTGGGGGCCGCTCCGGTGCTCGTTCGGCCACGTCACGGTGCGTCACCAGGTCACCTCGTTCCTGCGCCGCCTGCCCGGCGGAGAGGTGCTCGGCGAGCACCCCCTCGACCTGCCGCCCCGGTCGCTCGCGACGAAGGCCGTCTGGTGGACGATGCCCGTCGAGGACCTCGCGGCAGCCGGGGTGGCGGAGGACGGCATACCCGGCGCCGCACACGCGGCCGAGCACGCCGCCATCGGGATGCTGCCCCTCTTCGCGACGGCCGACCGCTGGGACATCGGTGGCGTGTCGACGGCGCTGCACCCGGACACCGGCCTGCCGACGATCCTCATCTACGACGGGCACCCCGGTGGGGCGGGCTTCGCCGAGCGCGGCTACCGACGGATCCGCCCGTGGCTCAACGCCACTCGCGATGCCATCGACTCGTGCGAGTGCCCCGAGGGCTGCCCGTCGTGCATCCAGTCGCCCAAGTGCGGCAACGGCAACGAGCCGCTCGACAAGCGTGGCGCCGTGGCCCTGCTCGACCTCGTGCTGCGTCACGCGAGCCCGGGGGCCGGGGGCGCGCCGTGACCCGGCCACCGAGCGGACCCGGGCGATCAGGGCGTCCCGGCCCGTCGCGGTCCTCGCGGTCCTCGCGGCCGTCGGGGCCGTCCGGGCCGTCCGGGCCAGCCGGGCCGTCCCAGCCGGCCGACTCGCAGGGTCCTCCGGCGGAGACCGGCACCGGTCCGTGGGTCGCGATCACGAGGGGTGCCGCCGGCCGGGCCGCCCCCTCGGTCGTCGTGCGCGGGACGCTCCGCCGGGCCGAGGTCGAGACGCAGCCCCTCGTGCTCGACGCCGACGACGGGACGACATGGGAGCTGCTGCTCCCGCCCGGGTGGGCCCTCGACGCCGAGCCCGGGGCCCGGGTGACCGTGAGCGGGGACGCCGCCACCGACGTCGCCACGGTGTCGATGGTGGGACCGGTGCTGCGCGTGCGCTCCCTGTCGCGAGGCGACTGAGCTCTGCGACGCGGCTCGGCGACGCGGCTCGGCGACGCGGCTCTCCGGCGCGGCTCGGCAAAGCGGCTCGGCGGACGCGCCCGGCGACCGGCGGACCCGAGCGCGGGGTCCGGACCACACTCTGAGACATAATGCCGAGTTATTTGACCGGTAACGCATCGCTATTCGAAACTCCCATGCAACGGATAGGAAAGCAGCCACCCGCCGGCTGCCGACCGACCCGGCCCGCCGCACCCCGCGGCGCGTCCCCGATCCGGACCGCACCCCTCAGGAGCCCGACATGCGCCGCCCCTCGATCGCCCTCGCCGCCATCGCCGTCACCGCGACCCTGGGCCTGACCGCGTGTGCCGGTGGCGGGGCCAGCGACACCGCCGCGGGGCCGGGCACCGCCGCCGCCGACGGCGCCGCGACGAGCACCATCAACCTCTACGCGTATGCCGTCCCGAAGGTGGGCTACGACGTCGTCATCCCGGCCTTCCAGAAGACGAAGGCCGGCCAGGGAGTGCAGTTCCAGCAGAGCTACGGGGCGTCGGGCGACCAGAGCCGCAAGGTCGCCGCCGGAGCCGAGGCCGACTTCGTCAACTTCTCGGTCGAGCCCGACATCACGCGACTCGTCGACGCCGGTCTCGTCGACCCGAACTGGAATGCCAACGAGCACAAGGGAATTCCCTTCGGTTCGGTGGTGACGATCGTCGTGCGCAAGGGCAACCCCAAGGGCATCAAGGACTGGGACGACCTGCTCAAGCCGGGCATCGAGGTCGTCACGCCGAACCCGTTCTCGTCGGGCTCGGCCAAGTGGAACCTCCTCGCCCCCTACGCCGCCAAGAGCAACGGTGGCGCCGACAAGGCCGCCGGGCTCGCCTACGTCTCGGCGCTCGTCAAGGACCACGTCAAGGTCCAGCCGAAGTCGGGCCGCGAGGCCACCGAGACCTTCCTCCAGGGCAGCGGCGACGTGCTCCTCAGCTACGAGAACGAGGCTCTCTTCGTCGAGAAGAACGGCGACCCCGTCGAGCACGTGACCCCGCCCACGACCTTCAAGATCGAGAACCCGGCCGCCGTGCTCAAGGGCAGTAAGAACCTCGCCACGGCCACCGCGTTCAACGACTACCTCTACACGCCGGAGGCGCAGAAGCTCCTCGCCGAGGCCGGCTTCCGGCCGGTCGACACCACCGTGGCCCAGGAGTACGCCTCGAAGTTCCCGGCGCCGACGAAGCTCTGGACGATCGCCGACCTCGGTGGTTGGAAGACGGTCGACAGCACGCTCTTCAAGAAGGACGTCGGTGACATAGCCAAGATCTACGACCAGGCGACCCAGTGACGTCTGACACCGACCAGCAGCGCAGGGGCCCGCGTCCGGAGACGGACGCGGCGCCCCTGCCGCCGCGTCCGGACGCGACCGCGCCGGACGGCATACGCCCTCGTGGCGGCGACGCCGCCCCCCGGGGTGAAGCGTCCGGTGGCGCCGCGCGAGGCGCGCGCCACGGCAAGGGCCTTCGAGGGCTCCGCCGACCGCTCGGCATCGGCATCGTCACCCTGTGGCTCAGCGTCATCGTCCTGCTGCCGCTCGCGGCGCTGACCGTCGCGGCGTTCGACGAGGGCCTCGCCGGGTTCTGGGAGGCCGTCACCGCGCCCGCCGCGCTCGCGTCCCTCTGGGTGACCGTGCTCGTCTCGGCCGTCGTGGCGCTCGTCAACGCCGTGCTCGGGACGCTCGTCGCGTGGGTGCTGGTGCGTGACGAGTTCCGCGGCAAGCGCTTCGTCAACGCCGTCATCGACCTCCCGTTCGCGCTGCCGACGATCGTCGCGAGCATCGTGCTGCTCTCCCTCTACGGGCCCAACAGCCCCATCGGCGTCGAGCTCAACGCCACGCGCTGGGGGCTCGTCGTCGCGCTGCTCTTCGTCACCCTGCCGTTCGTCGTCCGCTCGGTGCAGCCCGTCCTCATCGAGGCCGACCGCGAGGTCGAGGAGGCCGCTGCCTCGCTCGGAGCCACGACCTGGACGACGTTCCGCCGCATCGTGCTGCCCACCCTGGGGCCGGCGATCCTCAGCGGCACCGGACTCGCCTTCGCCCGGGCCATCGGCGAGTACGGCTCGGTCGTGCTCATCGGCGGCAACATCCCGCGCGAGACCCAGGTGGCCTCGCAGTACATCCAGCAGCAGATCGAGATCGACCGCCCGCTCAACGCGGCCGCGGTCTCGGTCGCGCTGCTCGCCATCGCGTTCGTCACGCTCCTGCTCCTGCGCGTCGTGTCGAGCCGCAGCCAGCGGCGCGAGGAGCGGGACGCATGAGGGTCTCCCGGGGAACTCGCCTCTCGCTGCGCGTCGTCGCGCTCGGCTACCTCTTCGTCCTGCTCGCCGTGCCGATCGGCGTCATCCTCTGGCGCACGTTCGAGCCGGGGCTCTCGGAGTTCATCGCCTCCATCTCGACACCCGCGGCGAAGTCGGCGCTCAACCTGTCGCTGCTCATCGTCGCGATCACCGTGCCCGTCAACGTCGTCTTCGGGGTCGCGACCGCCCTGGCGCTCGTGCGCGGACGCTTCCGCGGACGAGGGCTGCTGCAGGCCGTCGTCGACCTGCCGTTCGCCGTCTCGCCGATCGTCGTCGGCGTCTCCCTCATCATGCTGTGGGGCGTCAACGGGTGGTTCGGTGCGCTCGACCGGGCCGGCTTCCAGGTCATCTTCGGCATCCCGGGGATGGTGCTCGCGACGATCTTCGTGACACTGCCGTTCGTCGTGCGCGAGGTCGAACCGGTGCTGCACGAGATCGGCCAGGAGCAGGAGCAGGCCGCCTCGACGCTCGGGGCCAACGGGTGGCAGACGTTCTGGCGCATCACCCTCCCCGCCATCCGGTGGGGCCTGACCTACGGCGTCGTGCTGACGGTCGCACGGGCCCTCGGCGAGTTCGGCGCGGTCATCATGGTGAGCTCCGGCTTCCCCGGGGTCTCGCAGACGCTGACCCTGCTCGTGCACTCCCGCTACATCGACGACCACAACACCTACGGCGCGTACGCCGCCGCCACCCTGCTCATGGGCATCGCGCTCGTCGTGCTGCTGCTCATGACCCTGCTCGACCGCAAGAGGAGCGACCGATGATCACCGTGACCAGCGCCCGGAAGCAGTACGGCGCGTTCGCCGCTCTCGACGACGTCAGTCTCGACATCCCCAGCGGCTCGCTCACCGCGTTGCTCGGGCCGAGCGGCTCCGGCAAGTCGACCCTGCTGCGCTCGATCGCGGGTCTCGAGGAGCTCGACTCCGGCACGGTGACGATCGAGGGGCGTGACGTCACGGACGAGCCCCCGCAGCGCCGCGGCATCGGCTTCGTCTTCCAGCACTACGCCGCCTTCAAGCACATGACGGTCCGCGACAACGTCGCCTTCGGACTGACGATCCGCAAGCGGCCCAAGGCCGAGACGGCCAAGAAGGTCGACGAGCTGCTCGAGATCGTCGGGCTCGACGGCTTCCAGCACCGCTACCCGGCGCAGCTCTCCGGCGGGCAGCGCCAGCGGATGGCGCTCGCCCGGGCCCTCGCGGTCGACCCTCAGGTGCTGCTGCTCGACGAGCCGTTCGGCGCCCTCGACGCGAAGGTGCGCACCGACCTGCGCCAGTGGCTGCGCCGGCTGCACGACGAGGTGCACGTGACGACGGTGCTCGTGACGCACGACCAGGAGGAGGCGCTCGACGTCGCCGACCGCATCGCCGTGCTCAACAAGGGACGCATCGAGCAGGTCGGCGACCCCGTCACGCTCTACGAGCGCCCCGCCAACGACTTCGTCATGGGCTTCCTCGGCTCGGTGGCGCACCTCGGCGGCCAGCTCGTGCGACCCCACGACATCGCGCTCGAGCGCGACCGCGCGACGGCTCTCGCCCTCGACGCCAAGGTGCCCGACTCCCCCGGCGTCATCGACGCCGTCGTCGAGCGCGTCGTGCCCCTCGGCTTCGAGGTCAGGGTCGACCTGCGCGCCGACTCGGGCGAACGGTTCGCCGCGCAGATCACCCGCCGCGACGCCGCCGAGCTGCAGCTGCGCGAGGGAGAGACGATCCACGCACGCGCCGTCGGGCGCTCGAGCGTCGTCGACCACGATCCGGCCCTCGCGATCTGACGTCCGGACGTCCAGCCCCGCTGGCCAACCTGGGACAGATCTCGCACGGCCGCGGACGACGGCATACCGTATGCCGTGAAGCCCCTCGCGTCGCCGAGCGACGTGGGCGGGCGGCTCGGGTCACCGAGTGAACTGAGGCGGCGAGGGGACGACACCTCGCCGCCTCAGTCACACCCGCCGCGTCGCCACCCACCGAGTGGCCACGTCGTCACACCCGCACCATCGAGTGGGCACATCGTCACCCGCACCGGTGAGCGGCCACCTCGCCACACCCTCCGTCGTGTGGGCACGTCGCCACACCCTCACCATCGAGTGGGCACGTCGTCCGGATTGCCGTGGCCCGGACACCGACGCCACGTCGCAGGTGGGTCCGATGGGCGCGGAGTCCACCCCGGTGCGGCAGACTGCATGGGTGGACATCTCGGCACGAGTCGACTACGCGGTCCGCGCGATGCTCATCCTCGCCGAGTCGGACGCGGAGGGCTCGGGCCCGATCAGCATCGACAGCCTCTCGACCCGGCAGGAGCTGCCGCGCAAGTTCCTCGAGGCGATCTTCGCCGACCTGCGCCGCGGCAACCTCGTCCTCAGCCGTCGGGGTGCCCGCGGCGGCTACGTGCTCGGGCGACCGCGTGGGGAGATCAGCGTCGGAGACATCTTCCGCGCCGTCGACGGTCCGCTCGCCGAGGTGCGCGGACTGCGACCGCACGAGACGGAGTACCAAGGGGTCGCCACGCACCTGCCGAGCCTCTGGGTGGCCGTCCGGGCGAGCCTGCGCGAAGTGCTCGACGACACCTCCCTCGAAGACCTCCGCACCGGCGACCTGCCGGACCGGGTGCGACAGCTGCTCACCGCCCCGGACGCCTGGCAGAACCGCTGACGTCTGACCGCCGGCGTCTGACCGCCAGCGTCTGACCGCCAGCGTCTGACCGCCAGCGTCTGACCGTCGGCGTTCGCCGTCAGGGTCTGCCGTGACCGTGCCGCACGTCGACTGTCCGACCTTCAGCGTCGGGGACCCGCTCGTGCGCGAGCCGTTGCCGGCTCAGGCCACAACCGGGCCCGGACGGTGACCGCCAGCTCGACGTCTGCTCCCATCGACGAACACGACTGTGTCGCAGCACCGTTCGCACGAGCCACCTGTTGCGCCACCGCACACGCCTTGGCCGAGTCCGCACCGTCCTGCATCGCCGATGCGGCGGCCAGGGAGCCGAGGTCGGCGGCAACCCGAGCGCGGTGGCTGGCGACCACCACGGAGGCCAGCACGAGAGCGCCCATGGTGAGGACCAGCACCATGGCCACGACCGACAGGGCGAGGATGCTCGCCGCGCCACGCTCGCCCTTCGGACGTGTCGGCCCGACCGGCACGCGCGGCGCGAAGGGACCGGTCGGGACGCTCGGCCGCGCGTGCGTTGTCCGCCATGTCTGGGTCAGCTGGGTGTGCAGCACCTCGAACGGTGGGACCGGTCGCCGGGACGGACGGTCGTGGCGAGTCGTCATGACGGCGACTCGACGGGCGTCACGGCCGAGGCGCTGAGCTCCCAGCCGGGCAGCAGCCCCCAGCCGCCGGTGTGGACCGAGACGACGACCCGGACTCCCCCACCGACGCCGGAGACCTGCACACGAGCGCCCGTCGGCGCCGTCTCGGCGGCAAGAGCACGGACCCGCCCCGAGTCGTCGCCACGAGCTGCCGCCCGTGCGGCGACCCGGGCCGCGTCGACGCACCGGATCTGGTCGACGGCGGCGTTGACCGCGACGAGGCAGAAGCCGAGGAGGAGCACGACCGACGGGATGGCGACGGCGAGCTCCGCCGTCACCATCCCGCGCTCCCGACCCGGTGCGGGTCGAGGGCGTCGCGACGTCACCCCGCGATCCCCAAGGCGCTCTGCACGATGCCGGCCAGGGCTCCGCGCACCGCGTCGGACTTGACCACTCCGAGCAGCACGAGCGCGAAGGTGCAGGCCGCCATGATGCCGACGGCGTACTCCGCAGTCGTCATCCCGCGGTCGCGGCGCCCCGAGGTCACCCGGCGACGCGTGAGTCGTCGGATCAGCTGTTGGGTCATGGGTTCTCCTCTCCTCGCCCGGGCGAGGTGCCCGGGACGCTGTGTCCCCTGGTGGAGGGATGGTCTGAGCCACGTCAGGCAGCGATCAGGTCGCTCGCGAGAGCGATGACGAGCGGCGCCACCGTGGTCAGGCAGAACGCCGGGAGCAGCACGAGACCGAGCGGCGCGACGAGGCGGACGCCGACCTTGGCCGCCGAGACCTCGAGGCGTTCGAGCTCAGCGGAGTGCAGGTCGTCCGAGGCGGCGAGCAGCATCGCTCCGGGCGGCACGCCTGCCTGGTGGGCGATGGCCACCGCGCGTATGGCCGGCGACCACGTCTGCCCGACGGAGGCCCAGGCATCAGCCTCGGTCGCTCCCCACCTCAGGGCCGCCGCGACCTGCCGCAGGTCCGTGGACGCGCGCCCGGTCAGCCCCGTGGCCACGGCCTCGAGCACGTCCCACGTGGGCAAACCCGACCGATAGGCCAGGGCCAGCAGGGCGAGGGCAGAGGACACCTCGGCGTCGGTGACCCGCCTCCCTATCGAGTCGATCGAGGGGGTCGGGCCGGTCGAGGGTGGCGGGGCTGCCGGGCCCGAACCGACCGGGGCTCTCAATGTCTCGTGGCCAGGGGTGGCCGGGTCACCACGACCGCCGAGGAGGACGAGCACGGCCCCGGCAGCGAGGCCGGCGGCCAGGAGTCCGAGAACGGGCCCGTTGCGGACCACGTCGGTCAGGACGACGGCGTCGGCGATCGCCTCGGCGACGGCAGTCGCGACGGCAGGAGCAGCGACGAGTGCGGTCATGCTCGCACCGCGCGTCGCACCATCCGGGAGCACCAGACCCGACCGGCCCAGACGAGAAGCAGCCCGGCCACGACAGAGGCCGTCGCGATCGGCGAGCCGAGGTAGAGCGTCGCCGGGTCGATGCCACAGGCCAGCCCGAAGAGCGGGCCCGTCAGCGGCAGGAGGGTGAGGACGGTGACCGTGGCCCGGGGTCCTGCCACGGCGACCGCGACCTTGCCTCGGCGGGCGCGAGCGTCGAGGAGTCCACCCACCGCCCGGTCGACCGCGGAGGCGAGCGGGGCGCCGGTGGTCTCGGACAGGCGCCAGGCAGCCGCGACGAGCGCCAGCTCGGGAGATGCGCTGCGGGCGGCCCATTCGGCCCAGACCGGCGAGGTCGGCTCGGCGCGGTCGCTCGCATCGAGGAGGCTGCCGACGAGCCGGTCGATCTCGGCGGTCGGCCGGTCATCGCCGTTCGCGGTGCCGCCGGACGACCACGGCGGGCGAGGAACCGAGCGGGAGGCTGTGCGTCGGCGGCTGCGCGCGCGGGACCGTTGTGCCGTTCGGGAACGGGCCCGTCGGGCGTGGTCCCGTCGGGCGAGCTGGATCCGCTCTGCACCGAGCGTCGAGGTGGCCGCGAGCTCGATGGCGCGGCTCGGCGTCAGGCCGGCCCCGAGAGCGGGACCGATGCCGCGCAGCAGGTCGAGGACATCGTCGATCAGCGCTCCCGGTCGTCGGCGCAGGCGCCAGCGTCGGTAGAGGTCGACCGGGTCCTGCTGCCACAGGCTTGCTCCACCCTCGACCGGTGCGAACCCTTCGGCTGCCGAGCCGAGACCGGCACGCCGCCCCGGCCCACCACTGGGCCCGCCGGCCAGGCCGCCGTTGGGTGCGGCTCCCTCACCTCCGGGAGACTCACCTCCCCAGAGGTCCACGGTGGTCGCGTGGACCGACCGCCCGCTCGGCCACACGAGCACGGCCAGAGCGAGCAGGACCGCGGCGAGCGCCCCGACCGCACCGGCGTTCACGACGCCTCCGCGATCGAGGCCCCAGCCGCCGCGGTCGGCGGCCCCCAGGCGGTCGGTGGGGCAATAGCGGTCGGTGAGGCAGAAGCGGTCGGTGGAGCCGAGGCGCTCGGAGGAGCCGAGGCGCTCGGAGGAGCCGAGGCGCTCGGAGGAGCCGAGGCGCTCGGTGGAGCCGAGGCGCTCGTTGAGGCGGTGGCGGTTGGAGGGTCTGGGGTCAGAGCCCCTGCCGGGTCGTCCATCGAGGTCGGGCGAACGAGATCGGACTCCAACCCGAGCCGACCCGCGAGCGCCGGCCACGCCGGACCGTATCGGGGCTCGTGACCGGGGCCGTCCCACTCGAGCGCGGGCACGATGCAGGGGTTGCCGTCGCGGCGGAAGAGCGCCGCCACCGAGGCGACGCGCCGGCCTCCGCGGTCGCGCGTCACGTGCACGACGACGTCGATGGCGGCCGCCAGCTGGGCCCGGACGGCATCGGGCCCCAGGCCTGCCAAGGCACCGAGCGCCTCGAACCGGGCCACGACGTCGGCCGGGGCGTTGGCGTGGACCGTGCCGCAGCCGCCCTCATGGCCGGTGTTGAGCGCGGCCAGCAGCTCCCGCACCTCGGCCCCACGGACCTCGCCGACGACGATCCGGTCGGGGCGCATGCGCAGCGCCTGCCGCACGAGCGTCGTCAACGTGACCTCGCCGGCGCCCTCGACGTTGGCCGGTCGTGCCTCCAGCCGGACGAGGTGCGGGTGGTCGACCGTGAGCTCGCGCACGTCCTCGACGACGAGCAGCCGCTCGACCGGGTCGCTGCAGCCGAGCAGCGCCGAGAGGAGGGTGGTCTTGCCGGCCCCCGTGCCACCCGAGACGACGAACGCGACCCGCCGAGCGACCATGGCGCGCAGCACGGGCTCCCACTCCGGAGGCAGCATCGCGCGACTGCAGAGCTCGGTCAGGGAGACCGGCTCCCCGGGCGGCACCCGGATCGTGATGTGCGGGCCACCGTCGACGAGCGGGGGCAGCATCGCGTGGAGGCGAGCGCCGGACGGGAGCTGGCCGTCGACCCAGGGACTGGCCTCGTCGAGCCGGCGTCCCGCGATGCCGGCGAGGCGGACGGCGAGGCCTCGTGCGTCGTCGGCATCGAGCCGCTCGCCCACCCACTCCATGCCGTGACCACGGTCGACCCAGATGCGTCCGTCACCGTTGACGGCGATGTCGGTGACGCCCGGCTCGGCGAGCCACGGGTCGAGCGATCCGGCGCCGAGCACCCGAGAGGCCAGCGCCGACCGGGTCTCGGCGACGCGGTGTGCTCCGAGCGCCCCACGCTCCTGGCTCGCCACCTCGGCCACCGCCGCTCCGTCGGGACCGATGCCGTCGCGGACGCGCTGCCACACCGCCGGTGTCAGCGAGCCGCCGGGCCGCGGCTGGACGCTCATGCGGCGACCGCCTGTTCGGTGAGCCGCAGCAGCAGCTCGTCGGCGGCACGCACGACCTCGCCGCGACCCCGCGCCCCCGGCGGGAGCCCTTCGGCCACGTCGGCGACGAGGCGCCGGTCGTCGCCGACCGTGGCCACGAGCGGCACGTCGAGCCCGTCCATGACGAGGTCCTCGAGGTCAGGCTCGACGCGGCCTCCGCGCAGGACCACCCACGGCTCGATGGGCAGCAGCGGCTCGGTCTCCCACGCCCGCCCGGCGTCACGCAGACGGCGGAGCAGGCCGCGCACGCCGGACACGACAGCGGAGGTGGCCGCGAGCTGCGGCACCTGGGTGCCGGACACGACGACCACCGCGTCGACGAGGAGCCCGACGCGGGCCAGCACGGAGGGGTCCCGGGACAGGTCGAGGACCGTCAGGTCGTGCGCGTCGGCGAGGCCGGCCACGACGTCGGGCAGGCTCTGGACCCAGCCGTCGCCCGCGTCCTCGAGCGGACCGACCCAGCCCGAACCGCCGCTCCCCGAGAGCACGGGCACACCGCACGAGACCGGGAGCTCGTCGGCCAGCCCGAGCCCGTCCACGACGCCCGCGACGTCGGCCAGCTCCGGCCAGCGCCACCCCGGCTCCTGGTCGAGGCCGAAGACGACGTCGAGAGCCCCTGAGACGCGGTCGAGGTCGACGGCCACGACCGAGCGCCCGGCTGCGGCGGCGCGCACGGCGACGGCGGCCGCGAGGGTCGAGGACCCGACCCCACCAGAGGCCGGCACGAAGGCGATGACGTTTCCCATGCGCCCACCGTCACGCACAGGACGGAGGCGGCCCAGCGGCATAGGCCAGCCGGTGGATACCCGGGCCCACGCCCGAGGGGATGTGGACAAGCCGACCCAGCCGCACGCAAACGAACGCACCCGGCCGGAAATAGTGGTGGCCTTCGTCCGGGGGAAGACGAAGGCCACCTCACGAGACTGGCACCGGGGGGGAGGGGCCAGATCGCGTCGGTGCTCGACCCATGAGGGGAGCACCACCAACAATGCTGGACGCTAGTCCTTCGGATTGCAAACCGAGAAGTCACGACACGCGGTGATTTCTCGGGATTTGTCACGACACGACAGAAACTTTCAATTGCGTGAGCGACGACAGATCTTCCCACACAAGGCGGAGGCCCCCCGACCAATGGTCGGAGGGCCTCCAGAGAAGCTCCGGGCTACCAGGCGTGCATTCTCGATAGTGTCGCCCCGGTTGTGCGCCCGGGGGTGGACTGTTCCAAGGGAACTGCTCTCGCGTGGGTACTCGGCCTCTTCTCGAGACATCTGTTCTGCGTGGATCCGGATCTACGCCTCTCGGCGATGTGGTTCCTGAGTCCGTTCTACTCCACGACGTCGGCGTGGCGACACCCCCCTCGGCGCCGCCGAGGCAAGAAACTGTCCACCCCGGTGGACATCCCGCACGAATCGCCGCTCTCGGGCGGTCAGCCAGGGCTCAGGCGGCTCAGCTGAGTCGTCCCGCCCGCACCGCGTCGCTGATCCGCTCCCCCTCAGCGGCGCCGCGGACCATCGCCTCCCCCGCCTGGGCGAGCCAGAGGCCGACGCCTGCGGCGCCACCCTGGGCGTATGCCGTGAGCGCGCCGAGGTAGGCCGGCCCCCCGTTCGCCACGTGGCCGGCTTCGGGGACGGCGACTCCGGTCGGGTCGAGCCCGAGCGCCTGGACGAGCGCGCGCTCCATGGCCCGGGCCACGAGCCCGTTGCCGTGGACGAACGGGCGGATCGCGGCGATCTCTGCGTGCACGAGCGCGGCGACCACGGACGCCGGGACGCGGTTGCTGCCGGCCGCGGCGACGATGACGTCGGAGAGGGACGCGAGGCGGGCGGCGACGACGGTCGGTGCCGGGGCCGGGCCGAGGTCGACGAGCTCGGTGCATCCCTCGTCACCGATGCGCGGACGGCCGAGAGCGTCACCGCTGACGACGGGCGACGCGGCGGCGACGTGGAGCCGGGCCAGCGCCTGGAGCGGCGCGGTGCGCACGAGCCCGACGACGCGTTCGCTCTCTGCGGTGGCCGAGACGGCGCCCTTGAGGGTGCGAAGACCGGGGTCGAGGTCGTCGGGCCAGTCGCGCGCGCCGCTCATCAGCTCGCGCACGACGTCGACGGGGAACTCGGCACCGTCGAGGGCCGCGCTCGCCTGGGCACCTCGCACCCGGGACTCGGCCGACGCCTCGGGGATGCGCCGGCGCAGGGCCTCGTGGAAGCGGAGCGCCGTGCACGCCTCCCGGGCCGCGTCGGCGCGGTCGCGCACGTCGGGCAGGTCGGTCAGTGCGGCGAGCTGGTCGAGCAGCACGGTCTGCGGCGTCGGCGGGCGGACCGCGGCGTTCGACGCGGTCGAGCTCGGGGTCGTGCTCGGGGTCGTGCTCGGGGTCGTGCTCGGGGTCGTGCTCGGGGTCGTGCTCGGAGTCCTGCTCGGAGTCGGGCGGCTCGGGATGGGGTCTGGCACGCATGTCAGCCTAGGTCTGTCAGTGGGCCGTTCCCGCCTGTCACGATGAGACGGTGGCCACTTCCACGGTCGTCGACTGGCTGCTCGCAGGTGACGTGGCCGTCGCGTACCTCACGACGCGTGACCTGCTCGGGCGCGAGGACCCCGAGCTCCAGGCGCGCATCGCCACAGAGGGGGTGGGCGCCGCGCTGCTGGCCGCGCGGGGACCAGACGGTCACTGGGGCCGCGGCTTCTACCAGCCGAAGTGGACGTCCAGCCACTACACGCTGCTCCAGCTCAGCCAGATCGGTCTCTCCCCGCTCGACGGGGCGGCCCGAGAGACGGTGCGACTCATCCTCGATGGCTGCAAGGCCGACGACGGCGGCGTCAGTCCGTCCCCACCCGCCAAGCCGAGCGACGCCTGCATCAACGGGATGGCACTGGGCTACGCGAGCTGGTTCGGCGCCACCCCGGAGCAGCTGGGCAGCGTCGTCGACCTCCTGCTTCGCGAGGTCGTGGCCGACGGCGGCTTCAACTGCCGCCACAACCGTCCCGGAGCCCGGGTGACGCACTCGTCGGTGCACACGACCGTCTGCGTCATCGAGGGCATCACCGCCTACCTCCGGTCGCGTGCCTGCTATCGCGCCGACGAGCTGGACCGGGCCCGGTCCTCGGCCGCCGAGTTCCTCCTGCGCCACCGGCTCCTGCGGAGCGAGCGCACCGGCGAGGTCATCCGTGCCGAGTTCACCGGACTGCACCATCCCGCCCGGTGGCACTACGACATCCTGCGTGGTCTGGATTCCCTTGCAGCCGCACGTATCCCGCGCGACGAGCGCATGGACGAGGCGCTGTCCATCCTCCGTGCTCGCCGCCGCGCCGACGGCCGTTGGACACCCAACCGCGCCTACCCGGGCCAGACCCACGTGCCCAACGAGCGGGTGGGCGTGCCGAGCCCGTGGGTCACCCTGATCGCCGAGCGCGTGCTCCTCGCGTATCCTCGGTGACATGAGTCCGACCGACGCACCGACCCGCGCGTGGTGGCTGCCAAGCTGAGGCGGCCTGTCGAACCAACCCGAGATCCGGAGCCGCCCACGGGCGGCTCCTCGCATGTCCAGGACGTGTGGCGAGGTCTCTCCCGTGGGCACCCACGACACCAGGAGAGACCATGACCAGCAGCATGACCAGCAGCATCACCAGCGGCCCTGCCCACCCCGAAGCACCGCTCGCCTCCGGCGACACCGACGACAGCGCGACGTATGCCGTGGCGCTCGAGCGCAGCGCCGTCCTCGACGCGCTCATCGACCAGCACGCCGCCGGAGCCGACGGCGACAGCACCGAGGGCGCCGGCCGCCTCCGGATGCTGACGGGTGACCGTCCCACCGGCCCGCTCCACATCGGCCACTACCTCGCCAGCCTGCGCAACCGGGTCAGGCTGCAGGACAAGGGAGTCGAGACCTTCGTCGTCATCGCCGACTACCAGGTCATCACCGACCGCGACTCGATCGGCGAGATGGGCGCGAACGTCCAGAGCCTCGTCCTCGACTACCTCGCCGCCGGCCTCGACCCGGACCGGACGACGATCTTCACGCACAGCGCGGTGCCGGCCCTCAACCAGCTCATGCTGCCGTTCCTGTCCCTCGTCACGGATGCGGAGCTGCGCCGCAACCCCACGGTCAAGGACGAGCTCGCCCTGTCCGACGGGCGGCCGCTGTCCGGTCTGCTGCTCACCTACCCGGTGCACCAGGCGGCCGACATCCTCTTCTGCCACAGCAGGATCGTGCCGGTCGGCCGCGACCAGCTGCCGCACCTCGAGCAGACCCGCGCCATCGCGCGCCGCTTCAACCAGAGGTATGCCGCCGGGCAAAGCGTGTTCGCCGAGCCCGAGGCCCTGCTCAGCGAGGTGCCGCTGCTCCTCGGCACGGACGGCACGAAGATGAGCAAGAGCAAGGGCAACGTCATCAACCTGCGCGACACCGCCGACGAGACGGCCGCCCGGGTCCGGGCCGCACGGACGGACTCCGAGCGCCGGATCACCTTCGACCCCAAGGGTCGTCCCGCCGTGGCCAATCTGCTGACGATCGCTGGACTGTTTCTCGACGAGGCACCGGAGTCGGTGGCCGAGCGGGTCGGCGACGGCGGTGCCCAGGCACTGAAGCGCGTCGTCACCGATGCCGTCAACGAGTCCCTCGCCGGACACCGGGCACGCCGGGCCGACCTCGCCCGAGACCCTGCCTACCTCACGTCGGTCCTCCACGAGGGGAACGCCCGGGCCAACGCCGTGGCGGAGCGGACCCTGGCCACCGTGCGGGCGGTGATGGGGATGAGCTACTGAGACCCACAGACAATCCCGTCGCGTCCCCGACCCCACGCTCCTAGCCTGAGCCATGGACGCAGACCCGCAGGGAAGCGATGGACCCGCTGCGACACCGCAGGCACAGCTCGCCGCGATCGCCGACGCCGGCGCACTCCTGGACGGCGCCGGCATCGACCACTGGCTCTTCGGCGGCTGGGGTGTCGACTTCTGGGTGGGCCGCGTCACCCGTCCGCACGACGACGTCGACCTGGCTGTCCCGCGCGACGACCGACCCCGGCTGCACGCGGCCCTCACCGGAGACGGTTGGCAGCACACGCCTTTCGAGGACGAGGTCGTGGGCACGCGCTACGTGCGTGACCGCGTGCTGCTCGAGCTGACCTTCGTCGTCCTCGAGGGCGGACGGGTGCTCATCCCCTTCGAGCCGGAGGCTGCCGTGTGGTCCGAGCAGCCGTTCGGCACGACACGGCGAGCCCTCGACGGGGTCACGGCCCGGGTCCCCGCGCTAGAGATCATGCGCCGCGACAAGAGCCGGCCTCGCGTGGACGACGAGCAGGACGCGGCCAAGGACCGTGCGGACTACGAGGCGCTCTCGCGGATCGCCGACGGAGATGCCTGAGCCCGTCCCGTCACGATGCGACCGCGTCGACGGGGCGTGAAGCGGGCGCCCGTGCGGGATCGCTGGATCCGCGCCTCCGCCGCGAGGTCCGCCTGACGCATCCCCTCCTCGTCGAGGCGCAGGCCCTCCGCGCGACCGGGCGCGCTGCCCCCGCGGGAGGCGGGGAGCCACCAGCGGTCGGCGTCGTCGCGCGGGCGGTCGGGATAGGCGTCCATGGCCTCGGTGAGCACGGCCTGCAGGTGGTCCCGCAGCTGCTCGGACACGGCATACGGCTCGGCGTCAGGCGCGGGCGTCAGCGGCTCACCGACGACGATCGTGACGGCTGTGCCGCGTCGGAGGCTGAACCGGCCACCCACCGTGAGGATGCGCTGGCTGCCCCAGACGGCGACCGGGACGAGCGGCACCTGGCACCACGTCGCGACGGCGGCCGCACCGGGACGGAGCGGCCGCAGCTCCCACGAGTGCGAGATCGTCGCCTCGGGGAAGACCCCGACCACCTCGCCGGAGCGCGCCTTGGCGACCGCGTGGCGCAGCGCGACCTCACCGTGCGCGCGGTCAACGGCCAAGTGACCCATCGCCCGCATCGCCGGTCCGACGAGCGGTGGGGTGAAGACGCCCTGCTTGGCGAGGAACCGGACGAACCGTCCCCGCTGTCGTCCGACGAGACCGACGAAGAGGAAGTCGAGGAACCCCACGTGGTTGCCCGCGAGGACCGCGCCGCCCTCCCGCGGCAGGTGCTCCGCTCCCCGGACGTCGATGCGCAGCCCGAGCACTGCGAAGACCCCGAGGGCGGCGCGGATGACGAGGCGATAGGTCCATTCGGTCACACCTCATCTTCGTCACGGCCACCTGCTCCGGATGGCCCGACACACCCCACCCCCGAGTGGCCCCGCAACCCCGCGCACCACCACGCGCTGGCCGCGTACGGGACTCGTCGGACGACGAGGCCACTCGAGGGGATCCGGGGCGCGCTCAGGCGCTGCCGTGCGTCTCCTCGCGGATCGTGTCGGCGACGATCTGCTCGTCGCTCGGGGTCGAGCGGCGCAGCGTCGTCGTCGGCAGCGGGTGGTCGGCGGTCTGGCGCAGGCCGCGCACGCCGTCGTCGATGACGAACTCCGCACGCGTGAACGCCTCCGCCCCGGGTGTCGTCACGACGGGCACGCACCGGAAGCGCGCCGTCAGCTCGGACGGGGTGATCGTCGTGGAGACGTAGCCGCGCAGGTTGGTCCAGAAGCGCAGGTTGGGGTTCCACGCCGCCCACGGGTGCTGGCCGGTCGGGCTGTCGTAGCCGTTGCCGCCCGACGTGATGGAGCTCGTGATGAGCTCCGAGCCGACGACCTCGCCTGGCTGGTCCCAGTCGAGGTAGAGGTCCGAGGCCCAGTGGGCGTGGACGTCACCGGTCAGCACGACGGGGTTGCGCACTCCGGCATCGACCCAGCCCTGGGTGACCCGCCGACGCGACGCGCGGTAGCCGTCCCACGCGTCCATCGACACCGTCGTCCGGGCCGTGGCGTCGTTGTCACGCTGCCCGAAGAAGACCTGCTGGCCGAGCAGGTCCCAGCGCGCCTCCGACTGCCGGAAGCCGTCGAGCAGCCACTGCTCCTGCTCCATCCCGGGCAGCGAGCGCGTCGGGTCGTCCGCCGCGGGGCAGTCCTTGTAGCCGTCGCCGCAGGCCTGGTCGGAGCGGTACTGGCGCGTGTCGAGCATGTGGAGGTTCGCGAGCCGGCCCCACCGGACGCGGCGGTAGAGGTCGAGGTTCGGGCCGTCCGGCACCGACGAGCGGCGCAGCGGCATGTTCTCGTAGTACGCGCGGTAGGCCGCCGCACGGCGCTGGAGGAACGTCGGCGTCTCGGCGACCTTCTCGGGGACGTCACCGGCGTAGTTGTTGTCGACCTCGTGGTCGTCCCAGACGGCGAGCCATGGCGCGGCGGCGTGAGCGGCCTGGAGGTCGGGGTCGCTCTTGTACTGCGCGTAGCGCTGCCGGTAGCCGGCGAGCGTCGTCGTCTCCGGTCCGGCGTGGTTGCGGCCGACGCCGTTGCCACCACCCTCGTACTGGTAGTCCCCGAGGTGGAGGATGACGTCCGGCCGCTCCTCCGCGAGACGCCCGTACGCCGTGAAGTAGCCCGCGGGGAAGTTCGAGCACGAGACGAACGCCA
This sequence comes from Terracoccus sp. 273MFTsu3.1, assembly GCF_000383675.1. GTDB lineage: Bacteria > Actinomycetota > Actinomycetes > Actinomycetales > Dermatophilaceae > Terrabacter. The sequence goes on from NZ_KB911826.1 coordinate 227,878, forward strand.
TGGCGAGCGCCGACGGGGTCTCCCACGGGTTCGGCGCAGTGACCGCTCGACCGGCCTCGGAGAGGTGCTTGCCCAGGCGGAAGCGGTAGAAGTACTCGCGGCCCGGTCGGAGGCCGTGGACCTCGACGTGCACGGAGTGAGCCCAACCGGGCTGTGCCGCAACCGATCCCGCCTTGACGACGTCGGCGAACCGCTCGTCCGACGCGACCTGCCAGTTGAGCTGGTAGGTCGCGGACGGCATACCGCCCAGTCCGTCGGCGGCGAGCGGGTCGAGGGCGAGGCGCGTCCAGAGGACGAAGCCGTCGGGCTCGGGGTCGCCGCTGGCGACCCCGAGGGTGAAGGGGTTGGTGGCCGGGACGACGGCCGCCGCGCTCGGGCGGCTGTCGAGGACGACGCCGGCCCCGGCGAGGGCGACGGTCCCGGTGGCGAGGCCACCACGGAGAAGGGTTCGGCGAGAGGGCAGCTGGTGAGTCGTGTCCATATCGTCCACATTTGTGACTCTGCGGCCCGCGCAGCCCACCACGCGGAGAACCTCTGGTGAAGCGTTGGGGCGAGATGGCGTATGCCGTCCGCCCGCCATGGGTGCCCACGGGCCCGACCGCTCGTCCTCGGACTCGGACCGCTCGGCGGGCTACTGGTCGGTAGCGATGAGACCCGGCTCACTCCACCCTTGAAGCGCGAACTAGCCTGCGTTTGAGTTGTGCATCAACCACGTCGACCCCGCCGACACGCGCGCGGGCGGCGCGACCGCACCATCGTCGATGCGAAAGGGTGACACCGTGAGCGAAGAGCCGCTCGAGAACCTCGTCCATGAGGGACTGACCTTCCCACCGCCGCCCGAGTTCGCCGCGGAGGCGAACGGCACGGCCGACCTCTACGACCAGGCGGCCGCCGACCACGAGGGCTTCTGGGCCGATCAGGCCCGCCAGTACCTGACGTGGAGCACCCCGTTCACGCAGTCGCTCGACTGGAGCAACCCGCCCTTCGCGAAGTGGTTCGCCGACGGCGAGCTCAACGCGTGCGTCAACGCCGTCGACCGCCACGTCGAAGCCGGCCGCGGCGACAAGGTCGCGATCCACTTCGTCGGTGAGCCCGAGGGCGACACCCGCGACATCACGTACGCCGACCTCCACGCCGAGGTGCAGCGCGCGGCCAACGCCCTCGCCGACCTCGGCGTCGGCAAGGGTGACACCGTCGCGATCTACCTGCCGATGATCCCCGAGGCCGCGGTCGCGATGCTCGCCTGCGCCCGCCTCGGCGCCCCGCACTCCGTCGTCTTCGGCGGTTTCTCGGCCGAGGCCCTGCACTCGCGCATCGACGATGCCAAGGCGAAGGTCGTCATCACGGCGGACGGCGGCTACCGCCGCGGCGCCCCGTCAGCCCTCAAGCCCGCGGTCGACGCGGCCCTCGACCACGACGACACGTCGGTCGAGCACGTGCTCGTCGTCAAGCGAACCGGCCAGGACACCGCGTGGAACGACCGCGACGTCTGGTGGCACGAGGCCCTCGAGAAGGCCGCCCCGACCCATGAGGCGCAGCCCTTCGAGGCCGAGCACCCGCTCTTCATCCTCTACACGTCGGGCACGACCGGGAAGCCGAAGGGCATCTTCCACACGACCGGCGGCTACCTGACGCAGGCCGCGTACACGAACGCCGTCGTCCACGACGTCCACCGCGACACCGACGTCTACTGGTGCACCGCCGACATCGGCTGGGTCACAGGTCACTCCTACATCGTCTACGGGCCGCTCACCAACGGCGTCACGCAGGTGATGTACGAAGGCACCCCCGACACCCCGCACCAGGGCCGCTGGTGGGAGATCGTGCAGGACTACAAGGTCACGATCCTCTACACGGCCCCGACGGCCGTGCGCACCTTCATGAAGTGGGGCGCCGACATCCCGGCGAAGTTCGACATGAGCTCGCTGCGCCTGCTCGGGTCGGTCGGCGAGCCGATCAACCCCGAGGCGTGGCTCTGGTACCACAAGCACATCGGCGGGGGACGTGCCCCGATCGTCGACACGTGGTGGCAGACCGAGACGGGCGCCATCATGATCAGCCCGCTGCCTGGTGTCACGAAGCTCGAGCCCGGCTCGGCGCAGAAGCCGATCCCCGGCATCAGCGCCGAGATCCTCGACGACGAGGGCAAGCCGTTCACGACGCCCGAGCAGGTCGGCTACCTCGTGCTGACGAAGCCGTGGCCGTCGATGCTGCGCGGCATCTGGGGCGACCCGGAGCGCTACAAGGAGACGTACTGGTCGCGGTTCGGCGAGAAGTACTACTTCGCCGGCGACGGCGCGAAGTACGACGCCGACGGCAACATCTGGCTGCTCGGCCGGGTCGACGACGTCATGAACGTCTCGGGCCACCGCCTCTCGACGGCCGAGATCGAGTCGGCCCTCGTGTCGCACCCGAAGGTCGCCGAGGCCGCGGTGGTCGGCGCCAACGACGAGACGACCGGCCAGGCCGTCTGCGCCTTCGTCATCCTGCGCCAGGAGTTCGTCGAGGAGGCCGACGAGGTCGGCGAGGGGAAGGACCTCGTCCAGGAGCTGCGCAACCACGTGGCCAAGGAGATCGGCCCGATCGCGAAGCCGCGCTCGATCATGATCGTCAGCGAGCTGCCCAAGACCCGCTCCGGCAAGATCATGCGACGCCTCCTGCGTGACGTGGCCGAGGGCCGCGAGGTCGGCGACGTGACGACCCTCGCCGACAGCTCGGTCATGGACCTCATCAAGACGGGCATGACGAAGGACTGACGCCTCACCGCCAGAGCACGTATGCCGCCCGCCTCCACCTTCGTGGTGAGGCGGGCGGTGTGCGTCCGCGGTCCAGTACGCCGGTAGGCCGTCGGTCCACGACCTCGGCTCACCTCCCACACGGGTGTCGGGATCGCCCCGGATCGGCCGCGTACGACGTATCACGGACGTGACGCGCGAGCTCTGTTCCGCATGGCCCGGCGTGGGCCGACCCGCACCGGTTGCGCAGCGCATGTCCCGCGTTGTCGCAAATCGGGCGTGCTGCCAACGCACTGGTGCTTCACTGGAATGACTGACGGTGACCCCGCGACGGGGACCTGAGCGCGGGGTGCTCCGACCGACCTCGGAGGGCTCTGATGACGCACCCCCTCGACACCTATCCCCTCGACTTCTCTGAGTCCGACGTCCAGGACGTGCGCACGGCGCTCATCAACGCCTACGACAGCCCCGACGCCCTCAAGGACTTGCTCAGGCAGTCGGGCGTCCGCACCGGCAGCATCAACCTGGCGCGGGCCGTCGACTACGTCTGGACCGACGCTCTGGCCGTGGCCCGCAAGCAGGACAAGCTGCGCGTGCTGCTCTCGACGGCTGCGCGCGACCCGAACGCTGCCGCGATCCGGCCGCTGCTCGACGCACTCGTCGCCGGCACCTCGACCGACTCGACCGACTCGACCGACTCGGCCGACACGAGCGACGCGGCGGGGCCCGACGCGCTCGCGTGGAAGGTCAACCCGGCCGACGAGACCGGGCTCGAGCGGGTCATCGAGAGCGAGTCGACGCTGCTCGACATCTCCTTCCTCGAGCGCGGCCTCGAGGTGGCGGCCTCGGTGTGCAAGCTCGTCGTCGTCCACGGCGGCAAGCGTTTCCACGGCACCGCCTTCCACATCGGCATGGGCACGCTGCTGACGAACCACCACGTCCTCTACGCCGGGGGGACGCCCGCGTCGTCGGTCGAGGCATGGTTCGGCTACGAGCAGTCCTTCGACGGTGGCGAGCGCGTACACACCGTGGTGCCGTGCGACCCGGCGTCGATCGTCGGGAGCGCCGACCACGACTGGGCGGTGGTGCGCGCGAGCGACGCGCTCCCCGACGACGCACGCCCCCTGCCCCCTACGGGTCCCTTGCCCGAGGAGCTGGACCGGGTCTACATCGTGCAGCACCCCAACGGCGAGGTGAAGAAGATCGGCATGGTGCACAACGTCGTCACCGCGGTGACGGACGACGTGCTGCAGTACCGCACCGACACGGCCGGGGGCTCCTCCGGCTCACCCGTCTTCGACGAGTCGTGGCGGGTCGTGGGCCTGCACCACCGTTGGGGCAGCACGACCCGCGCCGGCCGCACCGAGTACTACAACCAGGGTCGGCGGGTCGACAGGGTGGTGGCCGGTCTCGAGGCGAAGGGGGTGGGCACGCCATGGGTCAGCTAGACGGCGAGTTCCACGTGACCAACCCCAACGCGAAGGCGCTCTACGACTTCGTCCGGGTGACCTTCGACAGCGTCGACTCGGTCAAGGTCTTCACCCAGACCGCCGGCATGGCCACCGGCATGATCGAGGTCGGTGGCCCCATCGACCCGCTGTGGCTCGACGTGCTCCGGGCAGCGGGCAAGCAGCGGCTGCTGCGCAAGCTCGTCGCGGCGATCCAGGCCGACCCCAACAGCGCCGACCCAGGCGCACAGGCGCTCATGCTCGAGCTGCTTGCGGAGCCCGAGGACGCGACCCCGGCAGAGGCGTCCCCACCCGGCCCCCAGCCCGCCGCAGCAGCCGCGGTTGCCGCCATGGCAGCAGCCGTCGACGCCGTGGCTGCCGACATCTACGACGAGGGCCTGCTGTGGAAGGACATGCCCTTCATCGGTCGCGACTCCCTCCGCGAGAGCCTCAAGCTCATGGTGCCCCCGGCCCCGCACCGCTCGCTGCTCGTCATCGGCAACGAGGGCTCCGGCAAGACGTGGACGCGCCAGTTCCTGCGGTACCTCAAGGAGAACGGCGGCTCGATGCAGCTGCGTCCGATCGACATGTCGCTGCGCGCCGGGCTGCCGGTCGACGAGCGCGAGCTGGCCTCGCTCGTCGCCGACGCCCTGCTCGGCAAGGAACCGCCGACGTTCGACCCGACGGCTCAGCCCGAGGCCGTCGTGAGCCGGATGCGCATCTGGCTGAGCGGCGAGCTGGAGGACTCGACCCGCCCGATCTGGCTCGTGCTCGACGGCTTCACGCCGAAGACGGCCACCGCGGGCGCGATCCAGCTCGTCAACGAGCTCGCCCAAGCCGCCGCCAACGGTGAGCTCGGCCCGGTACATGTCATCGTGCTTGGCTACAACGGCAACCCGGCGCTGACGGCGGCGGCTCTGTGCGAGGCGCTGGCCGCACCGACGCGCGATGAGGTCAAGGAGTTCTTCGCACGGGCAGCCCTGGCACTGCAGGGGACTCAGCCAGCAGACGCGGCTCTCGAGCAGCTCGTCGACCGCTTCGACGCGAAGCACGGACCTCTCGCCACGACGCCGATCAGCCGGCTCGGCCCCCTGGCCCGAGAGCGCGCGCTCACCCTCTTCCGGGACGAGCCGTGACGAGCGACGAGGCGGAGCGCAGGACACCTCCGATCATCACCGCGGAGGACATGGCGGCGCGGCTGGACGCCCTCGAGTCACGCGAGGCGCAGGCTGCTCATGAGTCGGCGACGACGGAGACGCCGGATGTCGGTCCGCCGATCAGCCCACAGCGCCGGCACTGGCGCGAGCACGTGTGCCTGCTCGACTACTTCTCCCTCGAGGACCTCCACGGCGACGGACCCGAGGCCCCTTCGCACCCGACCCGGAGGGCGCCCACGAGCTCCCTCTGGGACTCGGCCGTGCGCGCGGTGCGGGGCATGATGCACCCCGACGAGCTCCCGTCCGGCTCGAGCACGCCGACCCACGCCAAGGACGACGCCAGGCACCACGAGCTCGACGTGTTCGTCCGTGAGGACTGCGACGTCGTGGCCACCCGACGCGGGTCGGCCTGGCAGCTGCGCCTCGACGTCCGACGGGCGACGCTCGAGACCCTCGGGCGCGCACGGGCGCTAGCGCTCATGGCGAGCCCGTATGCCGTCGAGCCGGCTCGCGACGACATCGCCCACCACATGGCTCACCGCCTGCTGGAGGGCACCACCGCGCTGCGCGGTCTCACGCCGACCGAGCTCGCCGGCATACTCCGGGCCCTCGACTGGCTCTCCGGGATGGGGATCGACCTACCGAGCGAGCACGACGTGGAGTGCGAGCTAGACCTGGCCAACGTCCTCACCCCGTTGCGGGCCGTGTCGACCGACGACTTCCTGGGGCGCGAGCGCGAGCTGACGTTGCTCGGGACGTACCTGTACGGGCCCCCGCCGACGAGGCCCCTCGCGCTCCACGGCCCGGGCGGCGTGGGCAAGTCGACACTGCTCGCGCACTTCGTGCTCGAGCACGTCGAGCGCACCGACGACCCCTTGCTCTTCACGTACCTCACGTTCGACCGGGGTGAACTCGACGCGCAGTTCCCGCTGACGCTCGTCGCGGAGGCGTGCCGACAGCTCTCGCTCCAGGCACCGATGCTCGTCCAGCCGCTGACGCAGGTGCGGGCCTCGATAGACGAGGTGCTGACGGCGCAGCTGAGATTGGCGCACGAGCACTCCCTGGCCCGCGGGCGGTCGAGCCGTGATGCCGCGCGCACCCGGGCCGACCAGGCCGTGCTCGCCGAGCAGTTCGCCCACGTCGTCAACGACGCAACGGGTGGCGCGCCGATCCTCGTGCTGCTCGACACTTTCGAGATGGCGCAGCGCCGCAGGGGCTCGTTCCTCGGCCAGCTGGGCGCCGCCCTCGGGCGCATGCAGGCGCGGATGCCGTCACTGCGCTTCGTCATCGCCGGGAGGGCACCCGTTGCCGGGATGAAGGCGCACAACGTCCCGCTGGAGGGGCTCGACCCCGCCCAGGCACGGGCGCTGCTCCGCCACGCGCTGCGCGGCCTGACCGTGCCGGACGACCTCGTGGACAGGGTGGCCTCGAACGTGTCGGGGAACCCGCTGAGCTTGCGCCTCGCCGCGGACCTCATCCGGCGGGAGGGCGCGGCGAGCCTCTCGACGAGCCGCGGGCGCAACCGGCTGCTGTTCGAGCTGCGCGAGGAGCAGGTGCAGGGCGTGCTCTACCGCCGCATCCTCGACCGCGTCGACCGGTCGGTGCGGCCACTCGCCAACCCGGGCCTCGTCGTCCGCAAGATCACGAGCGACGTCATCCTCGAGGTCCTTGCCGAGCCGTGCGGCCTCGCGCGCCTGACACCGAAGAAGGCCGAGCGGCTCTTCGACACCCTGCGCCGCGAGATCTCACTCGTCACCGAGGCCCGGCCGGGGGTGCTCGTCCACCGGGCCGACGTGCGTCGCGAGATGCTGCCGCTGCTCGAGACGGAGGCCCCGGCCCGGGTGCGCGAGATCCACGAGCGCGCCGTCACGTACTACGCGGGACGGCCGGAGTTCGACGACCAGGTCGAGCACCTCTACCACCGGCTCATGCTCGGAGAGCCGTCGACGACCCTCGACCGGTACTGGGTGGACTCCGCAGCGCCGTTCCTGTCCGACGCCTGGACCGAGTACCCGCCGGACGGACGCGTCTACCTGGCCGGGAAGCTCAGGGTCGACGCGGACCCTGAGGACCTGACCGCGGCTGATCGGATCGCGTGGGTCCGGCAGGCGACCTACCAGGCGCAGGCACAGCTCGACGCCGGGCAGCCGGCCCTCGCGCTGGAGATCCTGCGCGGCCGCACCCTCGAGCCGTCCGATCCGACGATCACCCGGCTCGTTGTCGAGGCCCTCGCTGCTCAGGGCGACGACGCCGAGGCGCTCGTCGTGGCGGAGCAGGGCATCGTCGATGCCGGACACGAACTCAGCCTCGACGGAGTGCACCTCGGCATCCTCGCCGCCCGCGTGGCGGAGGACGGTGCCGCCACCGACGATCCCGGTTCGGGGTTCGCCATCGCACGCCGGCACTACCTCGACGCACGCGACGCGGCAGTCGACTTCGGCGCGCCAGCAGAGGCGCTCACGGCAGCGGCGGGGGCACTGCGAGTGACGCGCCGCTTCGATGGGCTGCGACGCACCCTGACCCGGGAGGCCGTCGCCGCACTGCCTCCCTGGCCCGACCCCGAGCGGGACGTGGAGCTGCGCTCGACGCTCGTCAAGGAGATCACGGGGCTCGGCACACAAGAGGTCACGCAACACCCGGGTCTGCTGCGCGAGCTCGCTGCCGAGCTCGGCTCGCAGCTGCCCTCGCTGCTGATCGCGGCCGCCGACACCCTGGGCGTGGACGCGCTCGGCGCGACGGCACGTGACCTGCCGAGCGCCACGAGGTCGGTCCTGGCCGAGACGGCAACTGGTACGCGGTCGCTCCCTCTTCCGACCGGGACACCACCGGTGGCCGAGGAGCCCGTGGCAGAGGACGCTCCTGCCCAGGCAGATTCCGTAGAGCCGACGGCCGAACCGGCCGCCGCCTCACCGACACCTGCACAGCCCGTCACCACCGACCCGCCCGGCACGTCCAGCTCCTACGGGTCGACGATCGCCGACGCTCTGCGCACCAGCCCTGGGGACGACGAGCTCAAGGAGTCGCTGTCGACGTACTGGCAGCGAGAGGCCGACCAACCCTCGTACGACTACGACGAGGGTTCCAGCGAGGGGAGCGCACCATGAGCACTACTGACACCACCACCACCAACCCCCAACCCGCCAAGGGCAACGGCGTCCCGTGGCTGGCCCTCTTCATAGTGGCGGCCCTCGTCACCGTCGTCTACGCGTCGCTGTCCGTCGCAGCGTGGGTGCGGGCCGATGACAGCGACGTGACCGCCGACGTGTGGACGCGGCTGACGTTCGTGCTCCACGGTGTCGAGGCGATCGCGTTCACCGCCATCGGGTGGCTCTTCGGCCGTGAGGTGCACCGCGGCGAGGCCGAGAGCGCGAAGAAGGACAAGGAGCAGGCGCAGGAGACCGTCGAACAGGTGCGCGAGGAGAAGACGGCCGCCCTGTTGCGCGAGCGGGACGCGGAGTCACGCGGCCGCGAGCTCGCCGAGGGCGTACGCGTGGCCAACCTCGCACGGGCACGGACCGGCCCCAGCGGCGCCAGCGCTCCCACCGGCCAGGACACTGACGGCGGCGACGAGGTCTCGCCAGCCGACGACGGGACGCGCTCGCTGCCTCCGGCCGGGTCGACGGGCGCCGGGCCGGCCGTGGACGCGGTCCCCGACCACCTCGTCGGCCTCGCCGACCGCCTCTTCCCGCCGCGCTGACGCACGTAGGGACGAGCCGGCATACGTCACCTCGTTGTGACCCGGGCCACGCGCCCAGCACGGGCCCTCGCGGAATGCCCAGCCGACTGTGATAGTTGGTTGAAACGTGAAGCAACTTCGAATCGTCGTGTCCTCCACCCGTCCCGGCCGCATCGGCCCGAAGGTCGCCGAGTGGGTCGCCTCGCAGGCGCCCGCGAGCGAGTGGGAGGTCGAGCTGCTCGACCTGTCGTCGCTGCCCTTCTTCGACGAGGAGGACATGCCGCGCAACGGCAACTACGCCAAGCCCCACACGAAGGACTGGGCCTCCAAGGTCTTCGAGTCCGACGCCCTCGTCGTCGTGACGCCGCAGTACAACCGCAGCTTCCCGGCCCCGATCAAGAACGCCATCGACTACCTCTTCGCCGAGTGGGACGCCAAGCCCATTGCGCTCGTCGGCTACGGCTGGAGCGGCGCGAGCGATGCCACCGCCGACCTCACAAAGGTCCTCGCCCACGTCAAGGCCGACGTCGTCGGTTCGACCGGTCTCGTCTTCACCCAGGACGTCTCCCCCGCCGGTGAGCTCGACGTCACCGACGAGCGCCGCGCCGAGCTCGGCGCCCTCCTCGACGCGCTGGCCGCCAAGGTCGACGAGCCCGTCGGCGCCACCGCCTGAGCCCAGCACTCGCACACCGCACCTCCGACGGGGGCCGCCCACGGTGGGCGGCTCCCGTCGTCGTCCCCTGGCGTATGCCGCCCTCCCGAGGTCGGCGAGTGGGGCGGCCTTTCGTGGCCGTTTCGACGACGAACCTCTTGATCCGGTGATACAAAGCGGGGCATACGAGGCATACGTGTCGTTCCTGAAACAGCCCGGGACGCGGCCGCCCCCCGCCACGACCCCGGAGGATGCATGTCGCACGACGACGCCGACGCGTCTCACAGCCCGACCCGACGCACCGTCGTCAAGGGCGCTGCCTGGACGATGCCCGCCGTGCTCGTCGCGGCTCCGGCCCCGGTGGTGGCGGCGTCCGTCGCCCCGCTGACCTTCACCGGGTCCGCCTGCAAGCTCCCGGGCGGCTCGTCGGACACCTACAAGGGCTACGTCTTCGAGCTCGTCGCCACGAGCGCCGGCGGCTCCGACAACACGGTCACGGTGATCACCGGAGTGACCGTCGACGGGGTCCCCGAACCGCACTACGCCGTGTCGGTCAAGAGCGGCTCCTGCACGTGCTCCTCGTGCGGGAGCGCCCCGACGAACCACCAGTGGTGCACCCAGAGCGGCGCCGGCACGCAGCGCGTGCTGCTCTACACGGACGGCGCTGCGAGCGGGACGAGCTCCAACAGCGAGGTCTGCGTGACCTACACCCGCTACCGCTGCGACTGCTCGCCCGTGGTCGGCTCGCAGCCGGTCACGATCTGCAGCGGCCGCCGCTCGACGCCACCGATCACGGGCGGCGGCGGCGCCTGCCGGATCTCCGACGTCTTCCCCCTGCCCACCTGACCCAGACGCGGGGCCGACGGCATCGCGTGTCGCACACCCCCTCCGAGGCACTACCGTCAGGGGGTGAGCGAGCGCAGCCTGGAGTCCGAAGCACCCGAGACCGATGCCCCTGAGGTGGAGGCGGGCGCGGTCGAGCCCGATCGGGTCTCGTTCGCCGACCTCGGTCTCGACGACAAGGTGCTCAAGGCGCTGCGAGACGTCGGTTACGAGTACCCGTCGCCGATCCAGGAGGCGACGATCCCGGCCTTGCTCGACGGGCGCCACGTCGTCGGGCTCGCCCAGACCGGCACGGGCAAGACGGCGGCCTTCGCACTGCCGATCCTCAGCCGCCTCGACCTCAAGCAGAAGAGCCCGCAGGCGCTGATCCTCGCGCCGACGCGTGAGCTCGCCCTGCAGGTCTGCGAGGCGTTCGAGCGGTATGCCGCCCACCTCCGGGGCGTGCACGTGCTGCCCGTCTACGGCGGCCAGGCCTACGGCGTCCAGCTGAGCGCGCTGCGCCGCGGCGTCCACATCGTCGTCGGCACCCCGGGCCGCATCATGGACCACCTCGAGAAGGGCACGCTCGACCTGAGCGAGCTGCGCTTCCTCGTGCTCGACGAGGCCGACGAGATGCTCAAGATGGGCTTCGCCGACGACGTCGAGACGATCCTGGCCGACACCCCGGACGACAAGCACGTCGCGCTCTTCTCGGCGACGATGCCCGCGCAGATCCGGCGCATCTCGAAGAAGTACCTCCAGGACCCCGTCGAGATCACGGTCAAGACGACGACGTCGACGGCGCCGAACATCACGCAGCGCTACCTCACGGTGAGCTACCCGCAGAAGGTCGACGCCCTGACCCGCATCCTCGAGGTCGAGAACTTCGAGGGGATGATCGTCTTCGTCCGCACGAAGAACGAGACCGAGACGCTCGCGGAGAAGCTGCGCGCCCGAGGCTTCTCGGCGATGGCGATCAACGGCGACATCGCCCAGAACCAGCGCGAGCGCACCGTCGACCAGCTGAAGTCGGGCAAGCTCGACATCCTCGTCGCCACCGACGTCGCGGCCCGCGGCCTCGACGTCGAGCGCATCAGCCACGTCGTCAACTACGACATCCCGACCGACACCGAGTCCTACGTGCACCGCATCGGCCGTACCGGCCGCGCCGGCCGCAGCGGGGACGCCATCTCCTTCGTCACGCCGCGCGAGCGCCACCTGCTCAAGGCCATCGAGAAGGCGACCCGCCAGTCGCTCACGCCGATGACCCTGCCCACGGTCGACGACATCAACGCGACCCGCCTCACCCGGTTCGACGACGCCATCACCGAGGCCCTCTCGACCGACAAGGTCGACTTCTTCCGCGACGTCATCGCCCACTACGTCAACGAGCACAACGTGCCCGAGGCCGATGTCGCGGCGGCCCTGGCCGTCGTGCTCCAGGGTGACGAGCCGATGCTGCTCGACCCCGAGCCGGTTCGTCCCGCACGGACGTTCGACGACCGCGGCTCGCGCGACCGTCGTGACGACCGCGGTGACCGCGGAGGCCGGCCCGGTCGCAACGACCGCAACGACCGGGGCGACCGGGGTCCGCGACGCGGCACGTCCGGGCCGATGGCGACGTACCGGATCGCCGTCGGGCGCCGCCACAAGGTCGAGCCGCGCCAGATCGTCGGCGCCCTGGCCAACGAGGGCGGCCTCGGCCGGCAGGACTTCGGGCACATCGACATCCGCGCCGACCACTCCCTCGTCGAGCTGCCGGCGACCCTGCCACCCGGCACGTGGGACAAGCTGCGCTCGACGCGCATCTCGGGTCAGCTCATCGAGCTGAGCGAGTCGCAGGAGCGCGGTAGCCGACCGGCGGCGTCCACGCCGTACCGCAAGGGCCCGCGCGACTGACCCCACCGATCGGCCTCGTCGGCCGTGTCGCGGTCGTCGGCGTCGTCGCCGGCCCGGTCGGTCTCGCCGTCCGGGCAAGGACGAGGCTCACAGAAGGGGCTCCCGACGGCGCACGGTGCGCTCCCCCCTGTGCAGCACACCCTGCCGTTCCGTCGGCTCGTGCCAGGCTCCCGGCGCCCTGACGCCGACGAACCTCCACGAACTCGTCCAACCCCACCCTCGTCGTGCCATTCTGAAGGCCGACGCGGATCGCTGTCGAGTGTCGTTTCGGACACCTTGACGGCGACCGCGCTCGGCTCTTCGCAGGGCTTCGACAGACGGCGGCGGCAACCGCCCTCGTTGGAGGAGGAGACGTGGTGCTCGGTCGAGAGGTGGCAGCCGCGAGCGTGGCGCGAGACCTCGCTGTGGCTGCGGCGCGCGGCGAACCCTTGTTCCCGCTGCTGCCCGCCGTCGTCGAGGTCCTGCGGGCCGACACCGGCGTGGGTCTCACCCGCCTCCGCCGGACCGGACGGGGCATCGACGTGTCGGTGGAGGTCGCCGGCTCGGCCCCGATTACGCCGGCGATGGGTCGCCTCGCCGCGGAGGTCGCCGACCGGCACCCGGCGATCCCCGTGCTGTCGACGTCCGGAGCGGTCCGGGTCAGCGACCTCGTCTCGATCCGGGACTTCTGGCACACGGACGTCTACGAGCGAATGCACGGACACGTCGGTGGGCGTTACCCGGCGGCGGTCATGCTCCACAGCTCCTCGACCGACGTCGTGTTCCTCGGCGCGCACCGCGGCACCGTCGACTTCAGCGCGGAGGACCTCCAGCTGCTCGAAGCGATCCAGCGCCCCCTCGTGGCGGCGCTGGCGTTCCGGGCCGCACTCGACGACACCATCGCGGTGCTCAGCGGCCACGGGACCGCGCTGACCTGCGGCTCTCTCGGAGAGGACCTGGGGTCGATCGCCGCTCTCTGCGCCGACTACCGCCCCACCCAGCGCGAGGCCGAGGTGCTGAGCCTCGCCGCCGCCGGGTGGACCAACCTTCGCATCGCCCGCCGGCTCGGCATCACCGAGCGCACGGTGCGCAAGCACCTCAGCTCCGTCTACGAGCAGTCGGGTCGGCGCGGTAGGGCGTCCGCGGCGGCATGGTGGACGGCCCAGCAGGACCACGGCTGAGCGATGGCGTATGCCGTCCGCCCGGGCCCGCGCGCCCCGTCCTTCTCGTAGGGTCGGCACATGGGGGACGACTGGACCGCACCACTGCCGGTGCGGCGCGTGCGCCGATCGGAGGATGCGACGCTCGCCGACTCGCAGTGGCCGGCGACGCTCGGCCCCGTTGCCCACGTGCTCGGCCGGGGACTCGACCTCGCACAGGCGACGATCGTCGTCGGTGAGAACGGCACCGGGAAGTCCACGTTCGTCGAGGCGGTCGCGGTGGCATACGGCCTCGCTCCCGAAGGCGGCTCGACGGGAGCCCTGCACTCGACTCGACCGACGGAGTCCTCACTGGCACAGTCGATCTCACTGGAACGTGGCGCAGGCGCCTCGAGGTGGGGCTACTTCCTTCGCGCCGAGACGATGCACGGCCTGTTCACCTACCTGGAGGACAACCCGTCGCGTCGCCCCGAGCCGCGCTTCCATGAGTTGAGCCACGGAGAGTCGTTCCTCGCGATGCTCAACTCGGACCGCTTCACCGGTGAGGGCTTCTTCGTCATGGACGAGCCCGAGGCGGGTTTGTCCTTCCACGCGCAGCTCGCCCTCGTCGGGGCCCTCATCCAGCTTGTCGCCCAGCCCGGGGTGCAGGTGCTCATCGCCACCCACTCACCCGTCGTGGCGAGCCTGCCCGGTGCACTGATCCTCGAGTTCGACGACGACGGCATCCACGAGCGGGCCTGGGACGACCTCGACGTCGTCGACCACCACCGCCGCTTCCTCGAAGCGCCTGAGCGCTACCTCCGACACCTCCGCTACTGAGCGGGCGCAACAGTCTCGACGGGGACGACCGGGGCGGGCAGGCCACCGACCGGGACCAAGCGACGCAGTCGCATCGCCGGTCGCTCCACGAGCAGCCACGACGCCCACGCGACAGGTACCGTCACAGCGACGGACAACACCGCGAACCACTCCAACCCGATGGCTTCCGGCACACCGGCCACGGCCATCAGCTGTTGGATCGGGAACGCGAAGAGGTAGACGCCGTAGGAGATGTCGTTCCTCGCGCCGACGCGTATCGAAAGACGCGCTCCGAGCCACAGCAACAGGAACGCCACGGCTACCGGAGCGATCGCGAAGTAGATCGCGCGGTCGAGGACCAGCGCGCCCACCACCAGGCCGCCTGCTCCGGCGCCCGCAAGGCCGGACAGCGGCAGCCGCTCCCGGAGGAACCAGAGGAGCACTCCCGCGGCGAAGAAGGACCACAGACGGGTCAGGTCCGGCGTGACGTTCACGCCCACACCGGTGGCGCTCTGGACCACTGTGGCCGCACTCAGCGCCAGACAGACGACCGCAGCGGCTCGTCGACCGAAGGCCGGCATGGCGAGCAGGAGGGCGAACAGAACGTACGCCGCGGCCTCGAACGGAAGGCTCCATGTCGAGGCGTTCCACAGGCCGAAGTAGGCGACGCCCTCGGGCGTGCCGCCGATGCCCATCTGAGTCGTGACCAGCAGCGAGTTGTTCACGACGTAGCCGGCTCCGCTCGCCCAGTCGTAGGCGGACCGCGTGAACACGGTTGAGAGCGGAGCGACCACAAGCGCAGTCAAGAGCAGGAGCGCCCAGTAGGCGGGCATGAGCCGAAGCGCCCTGCGCCAGAGGAACGGCCCCATCGCCATGCGGGCGCGACTTCCGGCGATGAGATAGCCCGAGATGGCGAAGAAGCCCTCGACGGCGAAGTCGCCCATGTGGGCCCAGGGACCGGGCCTGCCGGTGGCAGCCTTGTAGGAGTGGTCGACGACGACGAAGATCGCAAGCAGCAGGCGGATGGCGTTGAGTGCGTTGTCGCGATCGTCCAGACGCACGCCGATGGGAGCCGCGTCGGCGCTCCCCCTCCGTGCCATGGGGCAAGCGTGCCGGACGGGCGAATGGGTCTCTCGAAAACGCGAAAACCACTGGCATCAAAGCGGATTCGAATCCGTACAAGATGTGTCAAATCGGACACTCAGGCTGTAAGTCGATCGCCTTTCATTGCGTCATGACGCATCCTGGGCAGAGCTGTCAGGAGGACCAGGACACCGCTCGACCACAGCGGCATGGCGAGTGCCATCGCCACCGGGATCGTCCTTCTTCGGCCTTTGAGCGCCCCCCACACGAGCACGAGGAGGGCGGCGCCAAGGCGCAGGACGAGCGGCGGATACCCTGATTGCGTCGGAGGAGTCGGGGACCCGACGATGAAGTCCCACCACTGGAGCCAGAGATCAGGCGAGACCGCCCATGACACCGCGGCGATTGCCAAGGTGCCGAGAACCGCTACGGCCGCGTGACGCCACTCGCGTCGCACGGCGAACCACACCGGCCCCAGGCCAGGAGTGACCTTCGTCAGCAGCGGGAAGGCCCAGGCTGTCGGACGCCGCATACCGACCACGGCAGCAACGGCGAGGAATGCCTCGATGTTGCCGATGAGCAGCGCCGGCGGCGCGACGTAGGCAAGCAGCAGCCACCGCCAGCGCGGCGACACGGGCCACAGCAGCCAGACCAGGGCGATGCCGAGCAGCACCGACCACACCGTTAGGAAGACCGGCCACGGCAGCAGTGTCAGCGGGTAGATGGCCTGCGCGAAGGCGGGCGTGTAGTTGAAGGCGTCCGGGGACCCTGGTGGCAGCGAGTACGGGCCGACCCTCCAGACGTTCCAGTACGCATGGGCCGAGTCCATGCCGTACGACGCCAGTCGGCTGCCGAAGAGGATCCACAGTGTCGGCGCCAGCGCGATCCAGAGTGCCACTCGGCCGACACCTGCCACCGAGCGCTCCTGCGCACCGGGCGTGGCCGACACCATCGTGGCGTCGATCGCCGCGACGATGTCGTCATGGTCGAGGTCGGACCTGTCGCGATTCATGCGCGCCCTCTCAACAGGACATAGCCACCTGCCTGCTCGACCAGCACCCAACTGCCACTGGCGCGCATGGCGGCCACGACGGGAGCATGGACCGGCAACGCGGCATACGTGCAGCCGACCTGGTCGGCGTAGTCCTGCCAACCGGGCTCTGCGGCAACGAAGTCGAGGTAGGCCTTGATTCGCTCCATGGAGTAGAGCTCGACCCGGGTGTCCATCGTGGGACGCAGACCCGGGTGCCGGAGCATGAGCCACCCTCCGTCGGACTGGTCGTTGCACACGACCGTGCCTGTCGGGAGCCGGTCGAGGGCGGCGTCCAGCTCATTCGGTCCGATCCTCGGCGAGGCCGCAGCCACCGGGGCGAGCACAGCCGCGAGCACGAGGCTCAGGCCGCTCGAGAGCAGCACCGCGACCCGCTCACGACGCGGGACTGCGGACCCCTCCTCTCGGGTGAGTCGCTGGAGTGCCAAGGCCGCCAAAGGTGCCAGCATGACCGCGGCAAGCCCAACGGTCCGGGACCACGTGACGGCGAGCACCAGGGCCAGGACAGCAAGGAGCGCGACCGTCCACTCCTCGCGCCCGCGGACGACCTGGTCCACGATCACCACGGCTACCAGCAGCAACGCCGCGAGCAGCCCCGGGTCGGTGAGGCCCGGGGGCTGCCACTCGCTGATCATGCCGGTCACCCCACTCACCTGGAGCGGCGAGCTGAAGAGTCGCGGCCCCACCGGCGTCAAGGCAGCGACGGCCACTGAGAGCACCGGCACCATGGCGAGACGCGCCCCCTCGGCAATCGAGAGGCGTCGCTCGAGCAACATCCCGACCACGACGACGCCGCCGAGGACGGGACCGATGAACCACATGCCGTGGCTACACGCCCAGAGCCACGTGAGCGGCACGAGCCACCAGCGGGCGCGCCCGTCCTCGCGGGTCAGGAGCCACGTGCTCATCGTGACCGCGGCCAGAGCGAACGTCACGAGCTGAGGTCTGGGCGACAGGCTCCCGCTCAGGGCGGCAAAGGTCACCGCCAGAACGACCGCCGAGACGAGGGCTGTAGACCGACGCCGGCACGCGGCATACACAGCGACCCCGACGAGCAGGGAGCCGAGGCAGAGCAGCCACGCAACGCCGGGGAGTCCGCAGGCCGCGTGCGCCCAGTGCATGAGCACCTCGGGGAGCCACTGGTTGAGGATCCACACCTTCTCTGTCGCAGCCCCGAAAGGGTCGTCAAGGACGAACTGTCCTGTCTGCGTGAGGTGCTCGCCCGCCACGACGTGCCAGAACGCGTCTGGGTCCTTGAGCGGACCGAGCGGTTTGAGGGCGAACAGGGCGAGAGTCAGGGCGGGCATGAGCCAGCCGAGCCGTGCCGCCGGCGAGCTCGACCCGTGCTGTCGGGTCGCACCGGCCTTCGAGTCGGTGACGACGGCCACGGTGTCGATCAGCCGCCGCTGAAGGCCTGCATCATGCGGATGCCGCCGGGGCCGATGATGACGATGAAGAGGGCCGGCAGGATGCAGAACATGAGCGGGAAGAGGATCTTGATGGTGACCTTCTGGGCCTTCTCCTCCGCCTTCTGACGACGGACGAGGCGCATGTTGACCGTCTGCTCACGGAGGACGCCGGCGATGGGCAGACCGAGACGGTCGGCCTGGACGAGCGCCGTGATGAAGTTCTTCACCTCGGGAAGGGTGACGCGGTCGCCCATCGAGCTGAAGGCCTCGCCGCGTGACTTGCCGATCTGGATCTCGGACAGGACGCGGGCGAACTCGCCGGAGATCGGGCCCTCGACGTTGCGCGCCACCTGGAGCAGCGCCGAGTCGAATCCCTGTCCGGCCTCGACGCACACGCTGAGCATGTCGAGAGCGTCGGCCAGGCTCTTGCTCGTCTCCTCCTGTCGACGCAGGGCGACATTCTTGATCAAGATGTCCGGGAGGAAGAAGAGCGCGGCGCCACCGATGACGGCGAAGAGCAGAGCGTTCGGCAGCTGGAACTTGCCGTAGAAGGCACCGAGGACGACGCCGATCAGCAGGGCTGCGCCCTTGAGCCCGAGGATACGTTCGACGGTCCAGCCCGCCGGGTTCCCCGCCTGGTCGAGCAGCTTCGTGTAGCGGTCGTCCGCTCCACCGGGCGAAAGCGCACGGGCCAGGCCCTTGGTCCGCTCGAGGATGGGCGCGACGAGCCGGTCCTTGGCCGCGAGGTCGGTGGTGACGGCAGTGCGCCGGTCGACGGAGTTCTCGATGAGCATGAGGGATTTGGCGACGCCGCGCGGCTCGCCGCCGGAGAACGTCATGCTCAGGACGGCGATGAGCAGGCCGAGGCCACAGAGTCCTGCGGCGATGTAGACAGGGTTCAGGGTCACGTCACACCTCGATGTTCACGACTTGGCGCATCCACACGATGCCGACACCGAGCGAGATGAGTCCGCCGACGCTCATGAAGAGGCCCACTGTCGTCGTCCAGAGCAGGCTGACGTACTCGTAGTTGACCTTCGTCATGTAGATGAAGATGAAGATCGGCAGCGCGACGAGGATGTAGGCGGAGAGTCGACCTTCGGCTGACAGGGTGGCGACCTGCCGGTGGAGCGACTCGCGCTCGCGGAGCGTCCCGGCCGTCGTCCGGAGCGTGTCGGCGAGGTTGCCGCCGACCTCGCGCTGGATGCGGATCGCCATGACGGTCCAGTGCATCGAGGTGCTCTCCATGCGGTCGGCCACCCGCTCGAGAGCGTCCGAGATGTCGGTGCCGATTCGGGTCTCCGCGAGGGCGCGGCTGAACTCCTTGCCAGCGGGCTCGGCGGCGTCCCGGGCCACGGCGTCGAGGGCCTGCGGAAGGCCGAAGCCGCTGCGGAGGCTCGTCGAGATGAGCAGGAGGATCTGGGGCAGCTGGGCCTCGAACTTGCGAGCCCGCCGAGATGCGGCGAAGCGCAGGCCGACCGGCATGACGATGACGCCGAGGACCGCCCCGACGATGAGCCCGATGACCTTGGCCTGCCCGCCGAGGACCAGCCCCACGGCCATGGCGACGATCACCGCGACTACGCGGAGCACGAGCCACTCCCCGGCCCGGAAGGGCAGGTCGGCGCGCTCGATGAGGGCCATCGTCTTGCTCGTCGACTTGCGGTCCTTCATGACGCGGTCGCCCATGTCGAGCAGCTGCGCAGTGATGGTGCTCTGCGCTGCCTTGATCTCCTGGCGCGAGAGCGTCACGGTGTCACCGACGACGTAGGAGTCGATGGACGCGACGCGACGCTCGCGCTTGGTCTGGAGGGTGGGCATGAGCGACGTCGAGAGCACGACGAAGAGTGCGAGGGCCAGAAGTCCGCCAGCGATGTAGGGAGTGCGGTCCGTGATCGGGACGGGTCCCAGGCTCAGGCCGGCAGCCTGAGGCGCGGTCGCCGCGACGGGTGGCGGTGTCGACGCGCCCGAGGGCTTGGGTGCGGTCGCCGGCGCGACAAAGTCGACCTCCCGTGCGAAACCGAAGACGGTGCTACCGGCGACGCCGGAGATCTCGTACCGGTGGGGACCGTTGAGCGGCTTGGGGATCGCCGAGGTGAACTGGACCTGGCGGTTGAGCGCCTGTGCGGATGCCGCGAATGCTGCACTCACGCCGGCCGTGTTGTCGGCTGCCACGACGGTGCCACCGTTCGTGTCCGCGAAGGCCTGCAGCGCCTTCGTGGCCTCGGGGTCGTTCGTGTTGAAGCGCACGACGTCGACGCGGATGCCACCGGCCTTGAGCTTCGCGACCGCGTTCTTGAGCGCGAGAGCCTTGTTGTCGGCCACGGTGTCGGCACCGTCGCTGAGGAGGACGATACTGCGGTCTCCGGTTCCGCTCAGCGCGGCAGCGGCGCTCTGCATGGCGGCATACAGGCTGGTGTCGCCGCGCGAGTCGAGGCCGTTGATGACGCGTTGCGCGGCACCGCGGTCCACGGTCGGCGCGAGGTCGACGCCTGCGGTGTTGGCGAAGGAGGCGACCCCGACCTTGACGTCCGCCGGCACCGTCTTGAGGTAGGTCGCCGACGCCTTGCGAACGGTCGACATCCCCCGGGCGCCCATCGAGCCGCTCGTGTCGATGACGAGCATCGCGCGGCGGTCGAGCTTGGCAGCCTGCTTGACGGTCGCGGGGAACGGCTCGTCGTCGACCTTCAGCTTCAGTGTCTTGGGGTCGAGCTGCACGTCCTCCTTGCTGCGCAGCGTGATGACGCCAGTGACGGTCGAGCCCGAGCCGGACGAGGTCGCTTTGACGTTGCTGAGCCCCACGGAGACGTCGTCGGCTCTCGCGATCCCGGCGGGGAGGACCACGAACCCGACCACGAAGGCGGTCAAGCCGATGAGGAGACGACGGGACGAAGGGCTCACAGCGCTGACCGTGAGAAGAGGTTGACGGGCAGCTCGACCCCCACGTCGGCGAGGTCGGAAGTGAACTTCGGGCGGATACCCGTCGGCATGAGGCCGCCGAGGAAGCGGCCGTTCTCGTCACGCCCGGCGCCGTAGTTGAAGGTGAAGATGTCCTGGAGGGTGATGACGTCCGACTCCATACCGACGACCTCGGAGATCGCGACGATGCGGCGCGTGCCGTCCTTCAGTCGCGACTGCTGCACGATGAGGTCGACGGCGCCAGCAACCTGCTCGCGGATGGCTCGAACCGGGAGCTCGACACCGGCCATGAGAACCATCGTCTCGAGTCGGGCGAGGCTGTCTCGAGGGGTGTTGGCGTGGACCGTGGTGATAGACCCGTCGTGACCGGTGTTCATGGCCTGCAGCATGTCGAGGGCTGCGCCGTCACGGATCTCACCGACGATGATGCGGTCGGGACGCATACGCAGGGTGTTCTTGACGAGCTCGCGGATGGAGACCAGGCCGCGACCCTCGATGTTGGCCGGACGCGCCTCCAGCCGCAGCACGTGCTGCTGCTGCAGCTGGAGCTCGGCGGCGTCCTCGATGGTGACGATGCGCTCGTCGTGCGGCAGGAAGGAGCTGATGACGTTGAGCGTCGTCGTCTTGCCCGAGCCGGTGCCGCCGCTGATGATGATGTTGCGACGGCCCTTGACGCAGGCGCTGAGGAAGTCGCGGACGTTCTCGGTCATCGTGCCGAACGAGATGAGATCGCGGTCGGTGAACGGGTCGGCCGAGAACTTTCGGATCGTCAGCATCGAGCCGTCGAGGGCGATCGGCGGCACGACTGCGTTGACACGGGAGCCGTCCGGCAGACGGGCGTCCACCATGGGGCTCGACTCGTCGACACGACGGCCGACGCGACCGACGATCTTGTCGATGGTGCGACGCAGGTGGCTCTCGTCGGAGAAGCGCGCGTCGACGGGATAGATCTTGCCGGCGCGCTCGATGTAGATGTCCTCGGCGCCGTTGACCATGATCTCGGAGACCTCGGCGTCGCGCAGGTAGGGCTCGAGAGGACCGTGGCCGAGGATGTCATCGGAGACGTCCTGGGCGATGCGGGTGCGGTCGGCGTGCGAGAGCGGGGTCTGCTCGGAGTCGATGACCTCCTGCAGCGTGGTGCGCACCTGTGAGGCGAGCTCGTTCTCGCTGAGGTTCGGGTCGTACAGGCGCGGACCGAGCGAGGCAACGAGGGCCTGGTGGACGCGCTCCTTGACGCCGGCGAAGGGGTCGACGCCGCGGCGGCGGACGGGCGCAGCGCCGTTCGTGATGCGGACCTGACCGTTCGTGGTCGGCGCAGGCTCGTTGATCTGGGTCGACTGGCGGGCCCGCTCGAGGCGGTCGGCGAGGTTGCTCATCTCTTGCTCCCGAAGAGTCCGAAGCTGCGCTTCGCGCCGTTCTGCAGATCCTCGCCGAACCGGCGGCGGATCTCGTGATCGGCGAGGTCGCGGATCGCGAGGGACACCGGGTTGCGCGGGTCGTCGAGGACGAGCGCGACGCCGCGGTTGACCGAGGCCGGGACCGTGAGGCTGTTCGGGACGTTCGCCGAGATGGGCGCCTTGAGCGCGGCCTCGACGTCGTCGGGCTTGAGCCCGACCTTGGCGTCCGAACGGTTGAGCACGATGGTCCGCGCCTCCCTCGAGGCGCCGAGCGTGTCAAGCGTGTTGATCGCGATTCGGAGGTTCTTGACCGCGGGGATGTCGAGCGTCGCGATGAGGACCGTGAGGTCGCTGACGTCGAAAGCCGCCAGCACGTGCTCGGTGAACGAGGGCGGGGTGTCGACGATGACGTAGTCGTACTGCCCGCGCGCCACACGGAGCAGCTCGATGATGACGTGCGACGGGACGCGGTCGGCGTCGGCCGGGTCGGCCGGCGCCGCGATGACGTCGAGGCCGCTCTCCTCGTGACGCGTGACGACCGACTGCACACCCTGGTCGTCGAGGTGGCCGCTCATGGCGACGACGTCTCGAACCGAGCCGTGGGGCTGTAGCTGGAGGCTGATCGCGACGTCGCCGAACATCAGGTCGAGGTCGACGAGGAGCGTCTTGGCTCCGACGGAAGCGAGATAGACGGCGAGGTTGGTCGACATCGTCGTCTTGCCGACGCCGCCCTTGGCGCTGAAGACGGTGATGATCTTGCCGTCACGCCCTCCGACCGTGGTCCCGTGGCCGCTGAGCTGCTGCGTGAGCGCCACCGACCGGCGAACCGCGTCGGCGAGCGCCGTCTGGTCGTCGGCCTGGACGACCTCGCGGACACCGCTGCGCAGGGCCTGCGCGAGCGCCGTCACGTCCAGGCGGTGCCGGAGCAGGATGACGCCGAGCTCCGGACGGTCGATGCGCTCGCGCTCGGCGAGCTCGCAGGCTGAGTCGAGGTCTATGTCGGGGCCGATGACGACGAGCGACTGGTTGCGGTCCTCCTCGAGGGCGCGGCTGACGCGCGGCGCCGAGTTGAGGTGGAGCGCATCGCCACCGAGGGCGAAGCGGTAGGTGTCGACCGAGGCCGGGTCGTAGTCCCAGAGGATCGTCATTGGCCGGTCACCGCATCTCGCAGCTGGAGGTCGGTGACCTCGGTGGACGGGTCGAGCTTGACGTCTGAACCCCGCAGCCCTGCGTAAAGGGCGCGGCGGTTGATCCCGTGGATGAGGACGGTCGCATCGGCAGGCTTGACCGCGACGGTGACGAGGTAGTTGCCGCTCGCCCCGGCGGCCGTGGCAGGCTGGCCGTCGGCCGGCGCGGCGGCGGCCTGGCCTGCCAGCGGCGCGTCGCCCATGGCGATGACCAGCACGTCGGGCAGTAGGAGGCTAGTGCCGCTGACGTCGTTCTCGTTGAGGATCTTGGCCTCTGGTGTGTTCCTGAGGTCCTTGATCTTGTACGTCTGGAAGAGCGCGATGTGCGAGCCCGGCGTCACGAACTTGCCGACGCGGGCGGGGTCGGTGAGAGACAGCGACACTGCGAGCATTCCGGTAGGGACCTCGATGGCCTTGGTGCCCGCCGGAGTCGTGCCGAAGCGAGCCGCCAGGAGGTACTCGCCTGCAGGGATGTCAGAGGTTGCGAGCAGCGCATTGTTGTCGGCGTTGATCTCCTGGAGCGCGCCGATCGGGACCGCCTTGGCGCTGACCGACGTCTGGGCGATGAGACCCGTGCGCTGTGCGTCCTTGAGGGTCGTGCCAGCGGGAATCGGTTGCTGAGCCACCCAGACCGGCGCTGGCGAGGATTCGGCGATGGCCCGGGCGTCTGCGTTGCGCGCGTACATGATGACGAGCGCACCTCCACCGATGGCGAGGGCCAGCGCCACGACGATGGCAAGAATGCGACGGTTCATGCGGAGATCCCCCCAGAGAAGAAGTTCATGGTGCTGCGTCTGGTGTCAGCCAGCCGGCTTCACGATGGTGATGCCGTAGTTCGGGTTGGTCGGAGTCGACGGGACGAAGTCGCCGGCGGGAATCAGGTCCTTGAGGAACCACCCGGACAGGCAGCGCTGCGAATTGCTCGTGCCGCAGAGTGGGTTCGGGGGTCTGATGCTGGTCTGGTCGCCCTTCGTCAGGCGCCAGCCGCTGAGGTAGAAGGCTGCGAAACCGGAGATGTGATACCACGTGTTGCTGCCGCTTCCGGCATTGCACGGATCTGTCGAGATGGGCTCACGACCCAGATTGCTGGCCGCCCTGCAGTCGAAGACCGGAACGTAGATGACGGTGCCTCGCAGCGGGTTGAACACCGAGGTGTCGCAGCCGTCGGCGCCTGTATCGCCATGGATCCACGTGGTGTCGCTGACGACACCGGTGCACGAAGTGATCATTCCGTCGAGCCACGCGAAACCACCCGGAGCTGTGCCTCCCGGGCTGGACGTCTCGCACGTCGTGTCGTTGCCCTTGGAGTAGATCGCGTTCTCGCTCGTCGGCCAGTCCGGTCGCGCGTCCGAGTTGGAGTAGCCGGGCCACGTGCCGGACGGGCCGGATGGATAGTTGGTTGCACCGGGATATCCAACCTGAGTCGCCCAGTCGCACTCCGACATCGCCAGGGGCAGAACCGTGAGGGAAGACGGGCCACCCGGACCCCACGCGGCCCGGGAACAGGCGGTGTCCCGGGTTCCGCCGGTGACGGCCTGGGAGAAGATGCCCGGCAGGAGCGTGTTATCAGAGGCACCCGACTTCGTCTGGACGTAGGTCTCGACGTAGCCCAGATCCTTACCTGCTCCGGAGACGTAGTAGTCGCTCAGTGGAGGACAGAGACCCAGATTGTTCAGTGCAGCCGTCTGTTGGGCTGAAGTGGCCGAGGACGAGGCGCACGCGGGCATGCCGGTGAACGAGACACCTGTCGGGGGCCTCGCGCACTGGCCGTTCGTCCCGATCGCCGTGTTCAGCTGCGAGGCATTGTCAATCGCATTAGCGCTGGCGAGCGTGTTCAACGAGGTGGCACTCGTCGTCGCGTTGCACGTCGTGGCGTCGTTGGCACACATCTGGGCGAGTGCCATGGATGTCGCGTCTGACCCGTTCTGAAGCTGGCGACGCTCGAACATGATGTTGCCGATGTCCGCGCTCAGGGCCAGAGCCGGCAGCGCGATGAACGTGACAACAAGAGCAGCCACCACCGCGGTGGCGCCCCGATCCCGTCGTCCGGCCCAAATCCTGATCAGCCGCCGCATTTCATCACCGCCGTCGAGGAGAGGACGTTGCCTGCGCCCCAGGTGCCGCCCATGATTTTGATAGCCGGCCCCATGACCAGCCACTGGAAGCTTGCCTGCGCGGTCACCGAAGCGTTGGTGGTGCCACACGTGACCATCCCGGGAAAGCTGAGATCCGCCACGGGGATGCCGCCGACGGCGGCCTTGGCCCGGTCTTCGATCTGAGTGGTCGTCAGCGTGCCTACCACGGCAGCGCGCACGCCCTCTCGAGCGGCGTTCGCCAGCTGGATCTGGTAGAAGTACGCCCGGCCGAAATCGACGATCCCGGCGATGATGAGGAACAGCACAGGGAGGACGATCGCGAACTCCACGGCTGATGCGCCGCGTTCAGTTCTGGCCATGCCGGATCGCCCTCCCCAAAGTTGTGCAGTTTCGTCCATTGCCCCCCGGCACGGACGTCGTACGAAAAAGTCAGATCTGCGCGGCGACGTTGTTGAACGTCGTCGACAGGTTATTGCCGAGCAACGAGACGGCGGCGATGATCACGACAGCGATCAGGGCGACCATGAGGCCGTACTCGACGGCGGTCGCACCGCGCTCGGCAGCGAGTCGGCTCTGGATCTTGGCAGCAAGCTTGGTCATGAAACTCTCCCTGGTGAAAAGGCACTACGCCCGAACTGTGTGAAGTCAGAGCTCGTAGGACCCCTCCACGAGCGAGTCACGGGTGCGAAGCCGTACCCCCGGCTTCGCACCCGTGGTCGATGCTCAGACCTTGGCGGCGACGTTGTTGAACGTCGTCGAGAGGTTGTTGCCGAGCAGCGAGACGGCGGCGATGATCACGACAGCGATCAGGGCAACCATCAGGCCGTACTCGACGGCGGTCGCACCGCGCTCCTTGTTGAGCAGCGTCTGGACCTTGGCAGCAATCTTGGTCATGGTGAAGGGTTCCTCCCAGTGATGCAGGGCCACCCGAATGTGCCCCCCGCTGATCGGAAGAGTAGGCGGGCGCCGACAGCGTGTCTTGAAAATGCTTGAACTTCACAACACCTTCCCAATCTGCGCCTTTCGGACAGGCGCAGATGGCACCGTTGGACCGACCGGCCGGCTGTACCGGCACCGAAGCGAGACAGTGCTCGTGGACCGCGAAAACACGTGTTCCGGCGACGAAGACGAAGGAGATGGATGCCTGCTCACGACACCTTGACCAAACCCGACCGAGAGCTGCACCGAGCTCCCGGCATGGGCGTCGTGATCGGCTGGATGTTCGTCATCTCAGCCGTCTATCTCCGCTGGAGTGCTTCTGTCACATGGAATTTCGTCGATCTGACGGACTTCTACCACGGCGGCCTCTCCGTCCTCGACGGTGTGGACATCTACGCTCCCAGGCCGGGGGTCCTCGCCTTCAACTACCCGCCGTTCGCGGCCGTCGCGTTCGTCCCGCTCGCCATCATCGGACTGTCGGCGTCGAAGGTGGCCTTCACCGCAGCGACGCTCATCGCCTATGTCCTGAGCCTCGTCGCCATCCGGAGGGCCCTCGACGCGCGCTGGGGCACGATTCTCCTGCTCGGCACCGCCGGCCTTGCTCTCGAACCCGTCGTCCGAACTCTGGTGCTCGGGCAGATCGGCGTCATCCTCATGGGGCTCGTTCTGGCGGATCTCTTCCTCGTCCCAGCACGCTTCCGCGGCGTCCTGATCGGGCTCGCCGCAGGGATCAAGCTCACGCCAGCAGTCTTCATCCTCTACTTCGCCCTGCGCCGCGACTGGCGTGCCACGGGTCTCGCCATGGGCACCGGCGCGGCAACGGTAGTCGTGGGCTGGGCTGCGGCGTCAGGCTCTTCGTCCAGCTACTGGTTGGGTGGCTTCGACAAGTTCGATCGATTCGGCGAGCTGGCCTTCTCCCCCGTGAACCAGTCCGTGAGGTCGTTCGTGTCGCGCGTCGCACCCGGAGCACCGGATTGGGTCCTGTGGGTCGCGATCGCGGCGGCCGCCACGCTGGCCTTCTCCGCCGCCGTGCTCCAAGGACGTCGCGACTGCTGGGGCGACATGGCGCTCAGTCTGGCCGGTGCAACACTGCTGCTATCGCCCATCTCGTGGACCCATCACTGGGTCTGGGTAGTTCCGACCCTCGTGGCCCTCGTCCACTCGCATCGCCTCGTCGCCGCAGCGTTCATCGCGCTGGTGTTCTACGTCGCCCCGATGTGGGCCGTGCCGGAGTCCGGACCGCTGACGGCCGCAGAGCTGCTCTTGGGCTACGCCTATCTCGGCGTGGCAGTCGTGCTCCTCGCGACCGCCATCACTGCCCCCCTGACCCGCCATCGGCGACCTCGATCTGACGGGGCCGTCGCGCTGTGACTCCGTCCGAGACAACCAACCGCCCTTCCAGCTCAGACAGGGTGGGCACGCTCCCTGTCCCCGTCCTCCTTGCCCTTGGCGCTGTCGCGTGCGTCGTTGCGTGGCTCTCAGTCGTCGGATCCGACGCCTTGTGGCTGAGTGCCTTGGGGGACACGATTCGCGCCGATCATCGGATTCCCCAAGGTGTTCCGTTCGCGGCTGCGCCGTCCGACCAGTGGGTCAACACCACCGCTCTTGGCCAGGTGCTCTTCTCCGTCCTGCACCTCGGAGGCAGCGTCGGCATCGTCGCGGCTCAGGTCGTGGCGGTCGCCTTGACCCTGTCGATCCTGGTTTCGTCCGCTCAGCGTCGCGGCGCACGGGTGTTCGGTGTCGTGTCCGTCCTCGTGCTCGTTCTGGTCGGCGGAGCCGCGCCGCTGCTCATCGCGCGGGCCCAGCTGTTGTCCCTGGTGCCTTTTGCTGCACTCCTCGTGTTGTTGCGGCGCGAGCACGATCATCCGTCGCAGTTGATCTGGGTGGCAGTCCCGCTCATGGCGTTGTGGGGCAACCTCCACGGCGCCGTGCTCGTCGGCGTCGCGGTACTCGGGTGCTACCTGGTCTTCTCCCGACTGCGCTCAGATCCGTGGACGGCCGTCGGCGTGGGGCTCGCATCACTCGCGGCGACCTGCCTCAACCCGGGCCTCCTTCGAGCGCCTCATTACTACCTCGGTGTCTTCGGTGGAGCCGCCACGAATGACGACTCCGGCATGTGGAGCCGACTCAGCCTGACCAGCCCCTTCGACCTGCTGCTGCTGGTGGCATCTATCTGCTTGGCCTACATGACTTTTCGCCGAAGGCAGCCGGTCTGGGAGTACGCCGCGGCGCTGGGTCTCGGGATGGCGTCGGTCGTGGCCGCACGTCACGGCGTCTGGTTGCTGCTCTTCCTGTGCGTCCCGGCAGCCCTGGCACTGAGGCTCCCCCCAGGACCTGCTCCTGCGTCTTCGGCGCGCGCATCCCGGCTGGTGCCGTTGGCGATCTCTGCCGCGTGTGTCATCGTCGTGGGCGGTCTGCTCGCGGTACGGGCCCCGACCTTCCGGGACGCCGACACGGTGGCAACGCGGCTCGCCGACGCAACGCGCGGGCAGGTCGTGCTCGTCGCCGAGCCGCTCGCTGAGTCGATGGCTGCCGCCGGCGCGACGGTGTGGGTCAGCAACCCGTTGGACGCGTTCGACCACGCCGACCAGACGGCATACCTCGCCTTCATGGACGGCGACGCGACAGCTGGCGCGCGAGCGCTGACCCAAGCCGACGTCGTCGTGGCGCAGCCAGGCACTCCGCCCGCACAGGCGGCATTGGTCAGTGGATACACCGCGAAGCAGGTCGTCGGCGTGTACGTCCTGTTTCGGCGTGACTAGTTCGTCGCGATAGCGGATGACCCATTGACCACCGGCACGACCTCCTCGGCCTCGTCCTTCTCGGTGGCACCTGAGGTCCGGAGGTCGCTTGCGCCACGCAGCCTTCGCTCGAGTGGCCGCTCTACGACGACATGGAGCACGAATGAGACGCCCACGACGGTGAGCACCACCAACGTGCAGCCCAGCAGGGAGCCGAAGACGCCGGCAGCTCCGAGGAGCGGCTCGGTGAGCCCTAGGACCAGCGGATGAGCCATGTAGATGCAGAAGGACCACTGACCGAGACTCACCAGCGTCCGACTCTGTAGCGGAGACGGTGCACCGACGAGGTCGACGTGGGCGTTCACGGCGATGAGCATGACGAGGCTCGGAACCATTGCGAGTGACAACGCCCACCGGTCCTCGAATCGGTAGCCGATGGCGACGGGAAGGACGAGCACGCTGAGGTAGGAGACGACGACGAACACGCCGGCCCACCGCACCCGCAGGCGCGGCACCCAACCGCGTGTCATGGCCATGGCCGCCAACGATCCCGCGACGAACTCAACCATCCGGAACGCGGGCAGGTGGAAGAGCCATGTACCCCATTCCGGGTCATGCCGCTGCATCCCGACACCGATGGCGAGTGCCAGCGCGATGGATGCTGCGCCGACCACCAGGGGACGCCGTACCCAGCGCCACATCACCCGGACGAGCAACGGAAACACGGCATAGAAGAAGAGCTCGCACGACAGCGACCACGAAACACCCGAGAAGGACCGGACCACGGCGTCATCTGGCGACCAGGCTTGCAAAAGAAGGAGATTCGTCGGGAGAGTGCCCCAGTTCGGTGCCGCGCCCCAAGGCACGATCGCGAGCGCGATGAAGAGCAGGTGCACGGGATAGATCCGGGCGAACCGGCGCCGATAGAAGCGGGAGGTGGTGGCGTCGATGTCCCACGAGTAGGTCAGGACGAAGCCGCTGAGCACGAAGAAGAACGTGACGCCCACATAGCCCGCCGCGGCCAACCGGCCGATACCACCGAGGCCGGGCGCGACCAGGGACAGATGGAAGACGACGACGAGGATCGCCGCTGCAAACCGCAGGCTTGTCAGCGAGCGCAGGTGTGCGCTCGGCGCACCGTTCACGAGCCCCCCACTCCGCGGACAGAGCCCGCACCACCCCGGCTGAGCCGATGATTCGGCCGCCTCCCCGAGGCTGACCTTAGGGCCGGAGCACCACGCGACGGCGGGCATTTCCGAAAGGTCCGATTCGTCCGACATCGCCACGATGCCACGTCAAGCCGCCGCGACTGCCGGGGCAATCGCCCAATCTGCGACCCCGTCCAATTCGTCGCGATATCGTGACGCCGCCGGCCCGCGCAGCTCCCGGCGCAGACCAGGCCACGAATGGGGACGCACCAGATGGCACGACAGCAGGTCGACGACCAGGCTCTAGGTGCCGGAATCGCGACTCGCGACCTTCCTGATGCGTCGTCGTCGGCGGCGGGCTCGATTGCCCTGACAGGCCGCTGGTGGCTCTGGCCGCTCGCGATCTATCTCGTCACCCGGGCCCTGAACGCCGTCATGATCGTGGTCGCCGGCCGATCCTCGATCACCCTCGAAGAGTTCGTCGGCTCCGGACACAAGCACTTTGGCACCTTCGCCGGCACGGCGCCGCCCGGTTACCTGACCTCGGTGACACGTTGGGACGGCCAGTGGTACTGGGAGATCGCCGCCCACGGCTATCCGTCCGTGCTGCCGACGGACGCGAACGGCAACGTCGAGCAGAACCCCTGGGCCTTCTTCCCGCTCTACCCCTACCTCGTGCGCGGCGTGATGTTTGTGACGCGCCTTGACTTCCCGGTGTCGGCGACCTTGGTGTCGCTCACGTGCGGCGCCGCGGCCATGCTGGTCCTTTACCGAGTAGTGCAACCTAGGTACGGACACCTCGGGGGCACTCTGGCGGTTTTGGGCATGACCACCTTCGTCTGCGCACCGGTATTTCAAATGGCTTACGCCGAAGGCCTGGCGCTGCTGCTGCTCCTGATTTCTCTATGGTCAGTCCTCGCTCGGCGATATGTCCTCGCCGCAATTGTGTTGCTGTTGCTGGCGTTCACCCGAGGCGTGACCGCACCACTGGCGCCAGCTCTCTTGCTCTATGGGGCCCTGATGTGGCGACGTGGACGGATCCGGCGAAAGGACGCCGTCGCCCTGGTGTTACTCGCGACCTGGGCAGGTCTGCTTGCATTCGCGTGGTTCGTCACTGCAGGGGTGGTCACGGGTCGGTGGAATACGTATGTCCTCACCCAGAAGGCGTGGAATCCTGAGCTGACGGTGATCCCGGTCGTCCGCTTCATCGCGCGTAACAGCGATGTCGCCGGTGGTCAGATCGGCGCCTCAGTCATCGCCATCGCGTGGGCGGCACTTCTCATATGGTTCCTGACCAAAGGGCAGAAGGAGCCGCTCCTGGCCCTCTGGACGGGCATGTACGTCGCCTACCTTCTGGCGGTCACAGACTGGAACTGGAGCAATGTCCGCTACTATTTGCTCGCCCTCCCTGTACTTTGGCCACTCGTTGCGCCCTTTCGAGGCGAGCGCAGCGCACGTCCGCGGGTTCTCGTGGCCTGCGTGGTTGCAGCCGTCAGTCTCGCGATGCAGTGGTGGTACATCCGCTACTGCGTAACCATCTCGCCTGAGCTCGTGCAGGTGCCATAGGGCCTGCCGCTCGTCTACTTGACGATGGACCTTGCCGGCTGAAGCGCGACGGGAGCCGGGCTGGCGATCTCGATCGGCGTCAGCGGCGTCTTCAGCTTCCGGGCCAGCGAGAAGTATGCCAAGCGGCGCGCGTAGGCCAGTGCCTTGGCGCGCGCTCGCCCACGCATTAGGTCCCCTTGGCTCAGCAGGCCGGGGTGCTCCTGCGCTAGGGACTTGTGAAAGTCGACGACCTGCCGGTACTGGCTCTTGGCCAGGGCGTGGCTCCACTGGCTGTCGCTCAAGCGGAATGTGGCCAAAGCGTCCGCAATCCCGAAGAAGTCGCCCTGCGTGAGGACCCGGGCGTAGGTGTGCTGGTCAAGGACATACGAGAACGAGCCGTCCCAGCCGCCGGCACGCGTCACGCTCTCACGATCAAGGAGGACACAAGCAGGCTCTCCAAAAGGGTTCGTCCCGGATCGGACCGCTTGGCGGATGGCGCGAGCCCCCTCGACTCGGCCGACGAGGTTGGGCAACCCCCAGGAACTGAGCACGACGTCACCGGTGGCCGTCACGACGTCGCGTCGCGAGGCCACCATCACCGCGGTCGGATTGGCCCGCATAGCTTCGACCTGGCGCTCGAGACAGGTGGGAGAGATGACGTCATCACCACACACGAGCTTCAGATAGCGCCCCGACGTTGCTCGCGTGGCGTGCTCCCAGTTGTCTTCGGGCCTCCCGGTGCGCTCGAGTCGAAGGAGTGTGACTCTCGGGTCCGCGGCAAATGGCTGCAATACCTCCCACGTGCCATCGGTGCTCGAGTGGTCGCTGACGATGAGCTCGAAGTCGGTGAACGTCTGGCCCAGGATCGAGAGCATCGTCTCGCGGACGAACGCGGCGTTGTTGTAGGTCGGAACGACCACGGAGACCAGGGGCTGGTGCTGGCGCGAGATCACGCTGCCACCGCCTTCCGGTGGAAGCTGAAACGGCTGTGACCCATCCAGCTGACGAACGCGTTGAGCGCCGTGATGCCGGCCTGGGCGACGAGCACCGGGAGCCCTGCCAACTCGACAGCGAGAGGCAACAGGACGGCATTGATCCCGAGAGCCACGAGGTAGACCGACTCGAAGCGCCAGAGGTCGCGCATCACCGAGCCGGAGACCTGGAACACGAGGCGCCGGTGCGTCACGAAGGCGAAGAGCACCGTCGTGATGTGCGAGAGGACGAGCGTCCACATGTAGCCGAACCGCACGCCGACGAGGTACTGGTAGGCGACGAAGCACCCGAAGCCGAAGGCGGTGTTGAGTGCGCCGGTGAGGACGAACTTCACACGCTTGTCGGCAAGGACACGGCGGCCGAGACCGAGGAGCCGGTCGATCGGGCGTAGTGCAGCAGGCTGTACGACGAGGGCCTCGAGCCCGCTGTCCGCCTGTGCCGTCATGAGCCCTCCCCAGAGCCGGCGACGCTCCCCTAGTCGGCGTCCACCGCCGCCCAGCATGCCTTGCGATACACGCCGCGTCCGCAGAATCGCGAAGTTGGGCTCAATTCGGGCGCCGCCCCGTGGCATGGGTGCTCGGTCGCGACTCGAGGTGCATCATCTGGGTCGGCCCGGGCCGCTCCGCCCACTCCGAGCCATCACCCCACGAGGCCTGCCTCCCGTCGCGGCCTGGCTTCGGGCTATGGACGGAGTCCGCCCAGTTCATCGAGCATCACCTGGCTGCCCACGGTGTCGCAGACGACGGGGTCGAGCGCCTCAACCTCGATTCGACCCAAAAAATCTCGGTTCGCATTCAAGGCTTCGAGCATCCATGAGCCGAAGCCGCCGTCGACCAAGTGATCCTCCATGGTGCGGATCACCTCAAAGCGTGAAGCCTGTTCAGGTTGCAGCGACTTGGCGGCCATGCCCCAGAGCGGCATGGAGAAGACCCACGGTCGCGGGAACGTGGCCTCCTGCCAGCGACGGACGGCGTATTGGAGCGCTGCACCCGTCGTGACGATTGCTTCACCTTGCTCATCCCCGCGGCGTACCTCGAGCCAACGACCGGGGAGAGCGACCGGCACGTCTGCGTGGAACGTTGGTTCGCCTGCCTTGCCGAGCCGCAAGTACGACGGGCCCGGCTGGGACACGAGGTGGCGCATCACTCCGCGCACCTCCAGGGGGTCGCCAGGCGCAGCGATGGTCATGTTTGGCATGCCCCGAATGAGGCCGTAGTCCTGCACCGCGTGATGTGAGTAGCCGAGCGACCCGTAGGCCAAGCCGCCCCCGACGGCCACGATCGTGACGGGTAGCCGGTGATAGGCCACGTCATTGCGCACTTGCTCAGCACATCGAAACGTCGGAAAGTTCGCGATCGAGTAGGTGAAGACATGAAAGCCCTCCGATGCCATACCGGCCGCGACCCCAGTCATGTTCTGTTCGGCCACTCCCGCGTTGAGAAATCGTTCGGGGAATCGCTCGGCGAACGGCTCGACCACGCTGTACCCGAGGTCCCCTACGACCAAGGCGATCTGCTCGTGCACCTCGGCCAGGTGAACGAGCTCGTCGATGAAGGCGTTCCTCATGAGGGCTCACGAAGTTCGGCCAGGGCAGCGGCGAGCTGCTCGTCGTCAGGAGGGCTGTAGTGGAACTTCACCTGATTCTCCATGAAGCTGACCCCGCGGCCCTTGACGGTGCGGGCGATGACGACGCTCGGCCGCCCGAGCTGCCACGGCGCCGATGACAGAGCACTCGTCAGGGCGACGTGGTCGTGTCCGTCGAGCTCGAAGACTTCGCAGCCGAAGGCGCGGAACTTGTCGGCAAGGGGTTCCAGGCGCAGCGTGTCCTCAACCGTGGTGAGGCTTTGAAGGTTGTTGGCGTCAATGAGGACGACAAGGTTGTCCAGCGCATGGTGACTCGCAAACATGATCGCCTCCCAGTTGCTGCCTTCGTCCCATTCACCGTCACTGGTCAGTACGAACGTTCGCCATACATCTCCCCGACGCTTTGCGGCAAGCGCCTTGCCGACGCCGAACGGCAGCCCGTGGCCGAGGGACCCCGTGGAGAACTCGACGCCCGGGACATGATGGCTGATGTGATTCATGAGAATTGACCGGTCCTGACCGTAGGTCAGCAGGGCATCAGCGGGGATGAAGTTCTCCGCCGCCAGAACGGCGTACACCCCGACGCAGGCGTGACCCTTGCTGAGGATGAACCGATCTCGCTCCGGCCACTCTGGGGCGGCTGGGTCGAAGCGCAGCACCGCGCCATACAACACGGCCAGCATGTCCGCGATGGACAGCGCGCTGCCGATGTGCGCGGCTCGGGCCCGATGGACCATCTTCAGAGCGTCGACACGAACCCGACGCGCCAACTTCTCGGTAGCCAGCGTCATGTCAGGACCCAGCCCTTCCTCTGTGCCAAGCCGCCGTTCGGGCAATGGCCTCATCGACCGGAATCGGCTCAGGCAGCCCAAGGTCCCGCCGAATCGCCGAGACGTCGGGCACGTATCGCGTGCCCGGTGTCCCCCGGTCTGGCCGGCGGCCCACCACAACGCCGGCGTCCGAGCCCAGGACCGAGTTCACCCGATGCGCCAGATCAGCCAAGGACACGGCCTCCGGGCCGCCGACGTTGTACGTCGTCCCTGCGGCGCTGCGAAGCAGCATCGCCCACAGCCACCCCGCCATGTCCGCGGCGTGGAGGTAGGAGCGTTGGTCGGTGCCGTCACCCCTGACCTCGATCGGGCGGCCGGCCATCGCGTCCGCGATGAAGTTGCCGATCGCGAAGTGCTGGTCAAGCGCCAGATGAGGTCCGACGAAGGCGAAGCATCGGGCCACACGCGCTTGCAGCCCGTCTGCGGCAGCCAAGTGCGTCAGCCACTCGGCGACGCGCTTGCCCTCACCGTAGGCCGACCCGGGTGCCACAACCGGCGGAGCACCGAGGTACGACTCCGAAATCGTCGGCATCGTCGTGGGCTGAGGGCCGTACACCGCACCCGAGCTGACGAGAAGAACGTCGCGGGCGCCACGTGCGAGGGCGACCTCGAGGACGCGCTGCGTGCCGCGGACGGTCACGTCGAAGGTCTCCATGGGCTCATGGGTGGCAACGACATCCGTGGCGGCGTGGACAACGTGCGTGAACTCACCGGGGGCCGGTTCGAAGTCGCGGACATCACCGGGCAACAGCGTGAGCCCAGACGCGAGTTCGGGGTTGGCACGAGCGAACGCCCTTGGATCTCGGCTGAGAAGGACCAGCTCGGTGGCGACCTCCAGTGATCGAGTGGCGTGGAGGGCGGTTGCCAGCAGCCACTTGCCCACGAAGCCAGTTCCCCCGGTGATGAGGACGCGAGCACCGTCAAGGCGATGCCACGCGTGGTCACCCACCAGGGCACGGGCACGCGCCAGATCTTCGCCGGGCAGACCCCAATCAGAAGCCAAGACCGAAGAACTCCTCGAGCTTGAGCGCCACGAAGTCCAGGTGCTCGGTCGTCAAGCCTGGGTAGACCCCCAGCCAGAAGGTCTGGTTCATGACGATGTCAGTGTTGGTGAGCTCCCCGCTCACCCGGTAGGTGCGGCCCATCATGTACGGCTGCCGCGTCAGGTTGCCCGAGAAGAGCAGCCTCGTGCCGATGTTGTTGTCGTTGAGGTAGTTGAGCAGGTCCACGCGCTTGACTCCGCCGCTCTCCTTCAGCACCAGAGGGAAGCCGAACCAGGACGGCTCCGAGTTGGGGGTGGGCTCCGGAAGGTGCACGAACTCCTCGAGGGTGCGGAGCCGGTCGCGGAGGTAGGCGAAGTTCGCGTTGCGGGCTGCTACGAACGTGTCGATCTTCGCCAGCTGGGACAGGCCGATGGCCGCCTGCATGTCCGTGATCTTCAGGTTGTAGCCCACATGGCTGTAGATGTACTTGTGGTCGTAGCCCTCGGGCAGTCCGCCCATGCGCCACATGAAGCGTTTGCCGCAGGTGTCGTCGTCACCCGGCGCGCAGTAGCAGTCCCGGCCCCAGTCACGGAAGGACTCTGCAATCAGCTTGAGCTGCGCGTTGTCGGTGAACACGGCGCCACCCTCCCCCATCGTGATGTGGTGCGCAGGGTAGAAGCTCAGGGTGGCGATGTCGCCGAAGGTGCCCACCTTCTGACCGTTGTACGTCGCACCGAGCGCGTCGCAGCAGTCCTCCACCAGCCACAGGCCGTGCTTCCGCGCGACCGACGTGACGATCTCGAGATTGAACGGGTTGCCAAGGGTGTGCGCGAGCATGATCGCCTTGGACTTCGGTGACACCGCTGCCTCCAGCTGGGAGGCGTCGATGTTGTGGGTCGCGAGGTCGACGTCGACGAACACGGGCACCGCGCCGCACTGGATGATCGGGTTGACCGTCGTCGGAAAGCCCGCGGCCACGCCGATGACCTCGTCGCCCGGCCCGATGGCGCGCCGACCCAGCTTGGGCGAGGTGAGCGTCGAAAGGGCCACGAGGTTGGCCGAGGAGCCCGAGTTCACGGTGATGGCGTGCTTCACCCCGAGGTATTTCGCGAGTCTGGTCTCGAACTCCGTGTTGAACCTGCCGGTGGTCAGCCATCCGTCGAGGCTCGCCTCGACGAGATTGGTCAGGTCCGATCCGTCCAGCACCTTCCCCGACACCGGTACGGCCGACTCTCCCGGCACGAATGGCGTTGGCGCGTAAGTCAACCCGGCGAACTCCGCGACGAGAGCCGCGATCTCCTCGCGGATGACCTGGGGGGTGCGGGCAGTCATGTCGTCTCCAATGGGGAGGTCCGGGCGTAGTCGTCGATCTGCTGAAGGCAGAGGGCGTGGACGTCGTCTCCGGAGAGCCACGCCCGCTGCCAGGCGACGACGTGAGTGAGCGCATCAGCAAGGCTCCACCGTGGCCCCCAGCCGAGCTGCCGGCGAGCCTTGGAGACGTCGAGCCTGAGATAGGTCGCCTCGTGAGGCTGTCGACGGTCCTCCGTGCCCCAGACGGCACCGTTGCCCCATTCCCTGGCCAAGGCGTCGGCGATCCAGGACACCGGCCGGGCGTCGCCCTCGTGGGGCCCGAAGTTCCAGCCCTCCGCGTACGTCTGCCCGCCGAGCCAGAGCCGCTGGGCGAGCAACAGGTAGCCGGACAGCGGCTCGAGGACGTGCTGCCATGGCCGGACCGAGCCCGGATTGCGGATCTCGGCCTTCTCCCCGGCTGCGAAAGCCCGAAGAATGTCGGGCACGAGACGGTCTTCCGCCCAGTCGCCGCCGCCGAGGACGTTGCCTGCGCGCGCCGAGGCCAGTGCCGTTGCGCCTTCCGCGAAGAACGAGCGGCGGTAGGTCGAGGTCACCAGCTCAGCGCAGCCCTTGGAGCTGCTGTAGGGGTCATGACCACCCATCGGGTCGGTCTCGCGGTAGCCCCGATCACCCTCGCTGTTCTCGTAGGCCTTGTCGGACGTGACGTTGACGACGACCCGCACACCGGGCGTGGCGCGCACGGCCTCCAGAAGGTGGACCGTGCCGAGGACGTTGGTGGCATATGTGCCCACGGGGTCGGCGTACGAGCGCCGGACGAGGGGCTGCGCGGCCAGGTGGAACACGATCTCTGGGGCTGCGGCGAGCACGATGTCCTTGAGCATCGCTTCGTCACGGACGTCGCCGATCACGGACTCGATGCCGTCGCCGAGGGCCAACGCGGCGAACATGCTCGGCGACGTGGGCGGCGGCAGGGCGTACCCGGTGACCTCGGCACCGAGCGAGGTGAGCCAGAGCGTGAGCCAGCTTCCCTTGAACCCAGTGTGACCGGTGACAAGGACCCGCTTTCCCGGCCAGAAGTGGGAGTCGATCATTCAGTCCCACGCCTTCCATGGCGCCGCGCCACGAGCCCACAGCTCCTCGAGCAGCATTCGGTCCCGCAGGGTGTCCATCGGCTGCCAGAAGCCCGAGTGCCTGTAGGCCATGAGCTCACCGCTAGCTGCGAGGCAGCTCAGTGGACGCTCCTCCCACACCGTCGCATCACCGTCGATGAGATCGAGCACTTTTGGCGAAAGCACGAAGAAGCCGGCGCTGACGATGGCCCCCTCGCCTGTGGGCTTCTCCTGAAACCGTCGGACGGCGTCGCCGTCAAGATCCAAGACTCCAAAGCGCTCCGGTGGGGTCGCCGCGGTGAGCGTCGCCAGTCGTCCGTGTGAGCGGTGGAACGCGATGGCCGCCGAGATGTCGACGTCACCGACTCCGTCGCCGTACGTCAGACAGAAGGCATCCTCGTCCCTCACGTACTCCGCGATGCGTCGGATGCGACCACCTGTCATCGAGGCCTCGCCGGTGTCGACGAGCGTCACGCACCATGGCTCAGCCCGCCGGTGGTGGACAAGCATCTCGTTCTGACTCATGTCGAAGGTGACGTCGGACGTGTGCAAGAAGTAGTTGGCGAAGTACTCCTTGATGACGTATCCCTTGTAGCCACAACAAATGACGAAGTCGGTGACGCCATGATGGGCATACATCTTCATGATGTGCCACAGGATCGGCTTGCCGCCGATCTCGACCATCGGCTTCGGCCTGACCGTCGTCTCCTCGCTGAGTCGAGTCCCCAGTCCCCCTGCCAAGATCACCGCCCTCACTCGTCGGCCACCCTTGGGGCGGACTCCACGAACGCATCTGAGAAGAACCGCCGGGGGTCAAGTCCGGCTGCTACCAGGAGACGTCGGGCGTCGCGGATCATCGCGTCCGAGCCGCAGGCATACACATCGATGGCGGCAAGATTCGGGCAGTCAGCGAGCAGTGCTTCCTGCACATAGCCCGTCCTTCCGCTCCAGGACCGGTCACACCGAGACAGCACAGGGACAAAGTCCCAGTGCGCCGGCCATGCCGGTGGCTTCCAGTGCAGTTCCGCCGCCGTACGAACGCCGAGGTACACCGTGACCGGCCGCTGGGGGCCGACCTGCTCAAGGTGTTCGAGCATGGCCTTGACGGGGGCGATCCCGGTGCCTGTCGCAAGGAACACCAGTGGCCTGTCTGACTCACGCAGGACGAACGTGCCCAGCGGCCCGCGCAGCCGCAGAAGGTCGCCCACCGCCGCCTCACCGAACCAGTACTCGCTGAGCTCGCCGCCCGGGTACCGCTTGACATGAAGTTCGAGGGCGCTATGTCTGCCTGGTGCACCGGCCAGCGAGTAGGCCCGACGAATGCCGTTGGGGCCGATGATCTCGACGTGCTGTCCGGGCACATAGTCCCAGCAGGCACTCGGCGCGAGCCTGAGTCGCACCACGAGGATGTCCTCGGTCACTCGCTCGAGGGCCGTGACGCGTAGCGGAACAATCACTGCGCGAGGCAGGTCGAACTCGATCTCGTTGTCCTCCGCGAAGACGACATCCGAATCGGCGGACCGCACGCAGGTCAGGATCCACCCGGCCCCCTGCTCTTCCGCCGAGAGACCGGACTCGTGTTGCAGCGCGGTCGTGACACCGCTCAGCACCAGCGCCTTGCACGAGATGCAACGGCCCGTGCGGCAGCTGTACTCAAGACGCGCGCCGTGCTTCTCCCCGGACAAGAGAATGGGAACGTCCGGCTCCGAGTCGAACTCGACACCGCTCGCGAGGCTCACCCTCGCCATGAATGACCCCCCGCGTCAGGCAGCCGGAGAGGAGACGCCTCGTGACCCGCGTGGCTGCAGCGCTCGGTCAACGGTCTGGTCAGTGGACGACGTCCGCTGCTGCACCCTAACTGCCGAGAAGGGCGGATGTGGGTCAGATGCGAAGATGCACCCGCGACTGCCGACCGAGGCATTTTCGGCCGTTATGGGGCGGCGGCCGACGTCGGCACCCATACTGACTCGGACGTCTCACACCATCAGGGGAAGCGCTCGTGAAGATATCGATGCTGACGCCATGCTTCAACGAGGAAGCCAACGTCCGGCTCTGCGCAGAAGCCGTGGCCGGGGTCATGCGCGGGCCACTGGCCGCCTACGACTACGAGCACGTCTTCTGTGACAACGCCAGCACGGACAAGACCGTCGACATCCTTCGGGAGATGGCTGCTGCCGACCCACATATCAAGGTGGCGGTGAACTCGCGCAACGTGGGTCCGATGCGCAACACCGTCAACGGCCTGCAGTACCTCTCCGGCGACCTCGTCGTGCCCTTCATTCCGGCCGACCTCCAGGACCCTCCCGAGGTCATCCCTGACCTTCTGGCAGCGATGGGACCAAACATCGACGTCGTCTACGGTGTTCGGTGTGACCGGCGTGAACCTCTGCACTTGAAGGTCTCACGTGGGCTGTACTACCGCCTGTCGTCGTTCATCAGTGGAGGCGTCACTCCACCGAACCATGCCGGCGACTTCATGCTCGCGCGCAGTCACGTCATCGACGCCGTCGTCGGGACCGCGGGCGGACAGTCCTACCTGCGCGGGCTGGTCGCGCAGACCGAGCCTAGGCACGCAACGCACCCCTACGCCTGGCGGCAACGCGAGCACGGAAAGTCTCGCAACTCCTACCTCTCGTTGATCGACCAGGCCTTCACGGGTCTGCTGTCCACGGCCAAGAGCCCGCTGCGGTGGGCGATGCCAGTCGGGTTCGTCGCGTCGGTCCTCGGCTTGCTCTATGCGGCCGTGACCGTCGTGCTGCGCCTGCTGAACATCGGCGGAGGAGACGCCGGTGTCGCGACGATCATCGTGGGGGTGTTCATGTTCGGCGGACTGCAGCTCTTCGTGATGGGAGTTGTGGGCGAGTACGTGCTGAGCATCCACCGTTCCGTCCATCCGCCACCACCGGTCATCGAGCGTGAGCGGATCAATCTGTGACCTCTCGGCAGTTCGCACTGCGTGCGACAGCGGCCGTCGCGATCACACTGACCGTGTCAATCGCCATCCGCTGGAACGCCATCGGCTACACAGGGTGGTTCAACCCCGACGAGGCAGAGCTCCTCGCGGCCGGCCGGCGGGCGGCCATGCAGGTGTGGATGCCGATGGCAACCTCGTCCGCGAACACGTATCTCGTCCTGTGGCCGACGACGCTCGGGCTCCTTGACCTGCTGGGGGTGCCGATGAGTCTGAGGACGGCTCACACCCTGTCCACCGGTGCCTACGCCGCTGTCATCGCGATGGTCTGGATCGCGACCGCCCGACGCTGGGGCTTCGTCCGCACCGCCGTCTTCATAGTGCCGGCGGCGTACTGGATGCTGGCCAGGTACAGCGACTTCTTCCAGATGGGCTCAGAGCTCCCGTCGGTGCTGCTCCTCGTGGTCGGCGCTGTGCTCGCCTTCACCCCAGGCAGGGCCGTGAGCGCGCGTCGTCTCGCAGTCGTGGCCGCCCTGGCCTCGTTGGCTCCTTGGTTCAAGGTCCAGTCCGGGCTCCTTGCCGTCGGGCTGGTCATCTCTGCCTGCGGCTTCGCGTTCCTGTCACGAGACTCCGTCTGGACGCGTCGCGAGTGGACGCAGCGTCTGCTGTTGTTGGCGCTCGGGGGCTTGGGACCGACGGCAGTGCTGTTGGCCGTCATGGCCGTCGGGGGGACGCTAGATCTCTTCTGGGACGAGCCGGTCGAGTTCCTCCGCGCCTACCTGACCCACAACGTCAAGGGCCTCGGCTACGGACTGGGCGAGACCACCGCCCCGCTGACGGAGAAGCTGCGTGGGTTCGTCGTCAGCGTGCTCACCAACGCGTTCGCTTTCAGCTGGGCGCTGCTTGGCCTCGTAGCCCTGTGGAGCGGCACACGCAACCAGGCTGGGCGCCTCGCCCGCATCGCCGTGTGGTCGATCCCCATGCTGGCCGCACTGGCAACCCTGCTCGTGATGTACCCCATCTACGTTCACTACCTGAATTTCCTGTTCGCGGGCACCGCCATCGCAGCGATCGCGGCAGCCGGTCTGGCACCCGCTGAGACCATCCCGGACCGGGGACCATCGCTCTTGGCTCGTCGGCTGCCGGCATGGGCACTGCTGACGACCATGGTGTTCCTCTTGGCCGCGGTCGAGCACCAGGGGGCCTCGCCCGCGCCACCAGCCGTCGCCCACCAGGACGAAGAAGACATCGCGGCGCTGTGCCCAAGGGGATCGTCGGTCTTCGTCTGGGGGTGGGCCGCAGAGCTCTATGCCTACTACGACTGGCGGCCTGCCAGTCGATACGTCACCTACGGGCTGCTCCTCGCCAAGACGCCGAACCAAGGTCACTACCGCGCGCGGTTCCTTCAGGAGTTGACGGACGATCCGCCGACCTGTGTCGTGAATGCCATCGGTCCGGCGTGGTTCGGCGACGACGCCGCAGCCACGCCGCTGGAGAACGAGATCCCGGACACCGGCGGATGGCTTCACCGCTGCTACGTGCCGAACCGCGTGGTGCTCCGGCCAGCCGCGGCCCCGGAACCAGAGTTGATCGATGTGTGGACGCGTCGCTCCGACTGCTGACTGCGTGCTGCGCCGGCGCAGGGTCACCGCAGACTGACAGGTGTGATCGTCACAGTGAAGTTGTGCGACCAGAGGGTCCTGTCGGAGTCGAGCGTGATCGCGGCCACCTCGCGACTCGGCGGAACATCGGCTCCGTGGGCGAGGTAGAGCGCCGCGAAGTCGTCGGCGGTCGCCACCGTGGGAGACAG
This sequence comes from Terracoccus sp. 273MFTsu3.1, assembly GCF_000383675.1. GTDB lineage: Bacteria > Actinomycetota > Actinomycetes > Actinomycetales > Dermatophilaceae > Terrabacter. Next base: position 271,250 of record NZ_KB911826.1, read on the forward strand.
GAGGAAGCCCGCCTGCGCCATGCCGAGAGGGAGCCGATAGGTGCGCTCGACTCCGTCCGCGGTCCGGACCGTGAGTCGAAGTGGCTCGGACTTGAAGAGCGCCAGACACACGTGTCCGAGGGGACTGGGTCGGATATCCACGGCGATGAACGTCATCGCCCCCTGCCGGGGCACGGTCAGGGACTGGCCGAGCACTGCGGGCAGCGTCGCCCTCAGGCCTGACCCATCGTCCTCCCGCGCGACTGGACGTCGGGAGAGGACGAGCTTGTCACGCGCGCTGTAGGCGGGCTCGTATCTGCGCAGCAGCTCAAGCCAGGACGGCCCGTCCTCCGCACTGGGGTAGCGCTCGTCGATCGGCTGGGGCGCGAACACGACCCACTGGGGCGCCCCCGGACCGGCGAGGTGCCGTCGGTTCATCTCTGCGAGATCGGGGGTGAAGGCCGCATAGCTCTGGAAGACCGGGCGCGGACTCCAGTCGGCCTGGATCGAGAGGAGGTCGGCCTGGTCGGACGAGTAGATGTCGACGGAGCCCGCCATGGGTGGAAGCCCACTGGTCTCTCTCACGGTGGACTGAGCAGCCAGGTACTTCTGGTCGAGGCTCGGGGCAACTCCAACGAACCGACCCACCCCCTTCGCCGCCGCGACGACGGCCTGGGCCTGATGGGCAGGCAGAAGCCTCACCAGACCTCCGAGTCCGAGAAGCGCGCCGACGACCACGAGCCCCGCCGTCATCCCGGCCAGGACGCGCAAGCGATCTGTCTCCCGCGCCACCGCCCAGACCACGAACCCGACCGCCGTGAGGGCCGAGATCAAAGCGAACAGATGCTGGTCCGCCCTCACGAGTCCAAGCTTGGTTGCCGTGAAGGCAGTTGCGCCCGTCACGACGACCACCACCGCCGAGTCGACGACGTCGAGCCACGGGACCCGCGCGAGCGTCAGAGCCAGAAAGCAGGCAAGCCCTGCCGCGACGACGAGGAGCGGAAGGGTCTCCAGGGGACTGCCCAGGCTCATGGCGTCGGTGTAGCCGCTCGCAAGCTCAGCGATGCCGCTGGCGTAGGCCGTGATCTCACCGACCGACTGGCCGTAGGCGACCCAGACCGTGAGAAACGTGCCGGCAGCGGCGAGCACGTTCACGAGCGACAGCCACGGCCGTCGAGCGCGGGCTAGCAGGACGGTTCCGCCGATGACACATGCCCCCGAAACGACGAATGTCGATCCCTTGGCCGCGACGGACGTGCCGCACGCGACAGCGGCAAAGGCGATCATGGACAGACGTGGCCAATGAGCCGCGCCCCGCGTCGTTCGGGCAATGGCGAGCAGCGCGAGGAGCGGGATGACGATCAGGAGGCCCTCGCGGTCATAGAGCCCCGCGAGCACCACGGATGCCACCCCAGCCGCCAGACGACGTTCGGGACCGCACACGATGTGCAGCGACAGCCAGGTCCCGATCGCCAGCAGCAACGTGAGCAAGACCGTGCCGACGTAGGTGCTCGGGTGGTAGCCGCCAGTGACGACGCTCGATGCGGGCCCCCCGGTGAAGACGATGTCGCCACCGAAGCTGAGGCCTCGGGGAATCGCATCGTTCAGAGCCCATTGCCACGACGGGTCCAGGCCGCGCGCCGGCATCTGGGGGTCGAAGGGAACGAGTCTGGCCACGAGGAGGGCCAAGCCCAACAGGGCCAGGGTTCGGGCGCCCAGGGGTCCCGGAACTCGAAGGTCCGACCGAAGGGTCTCGGACCTGTGACCGAGAGAGGTGACGCTCACTCGGTCAACCGCCTGAGACGACAGGACACGGCGCGCTCGCCCGCCACCGGCGGGCAGCCGAGTCGGTCGCGCTGGTCATGCCTGGTGCGGCCTGCGGGCCACCACGAGCATCTGCTTGCCGAGCAGCCACCAGGCCGGCCGGAGGGCGAGGTACGCGCGAATCGTCCAGCGCGACACAGGCATTCGCGAGTTTCTGATCGTGTACGGGAGGTAGCGCGGCTCGACTCTGGTCACGTCGAAACCACTGAGACCGAGAGCTTCGGAGAGACTGTGCTGCGTCAGGGCGAGGTGATGGTCGAGGTAGTCCCAGTAGGCCCCGGGCAGGTTCCTGATGTTGGGCATGAGCACCACGATCGTGCCGCCCGGACGCAATACCCGGTGACTCTCCGCAAGGGTAGCCAGCAGCGCCTCCGTGTCAGGAAGGTGCTCGAAGAAGTTCGACGTGAACACCGTGTCGACGGAGGCGTCTGCCACTTGGTGCATGTCGGCGGAGTTGGTCTCGATGACCTCGACCCCAGTGGCCGCGAAGGCCGCGGTGTCCGGGTTCAGGTCGACCGCGATTCGTCGCCGTGCCCGAATGTTGTTGCTGAACTCGCAGTAGCCCGCGCCGAGGTCGAGCACCGTGCCGTCCTCGGGAACGTACTGCTGGAACTGCTCCTCGCACAGCACCGACCAGAGGGTCTGCTTGTCCCGGAGCTCGGCATCTGAGAACCGCGCCTGATAGGTGGCCTTGAGGTAGTCGGAGTCCATGGTGCCGCCCTGCTAGAGGATCCCCGACGCGATGGCCAAGCGGATCCATGGGATGGTTTCGTCGAGCATGTCACTGAGGGTCGTCGTCGCCTCGAACCCCAGCACCTGCTTCGCCTTGTCGACGCAAGGGACGCGCTTCTGCACGTCGTGCTCGAACGCCGGGTCGTTGACGAGCGACATCGGTCGCTCACCGTTCACCTTGGTCCAGATCTCCTGGGCCAGCTCGGTGACGGTCGCGCCCATGGCAGTGGAGAGGTTGAAGTCCTCGTTGGTCGCCTTGGGGTGCCCGACCGCCGTCACGATGCCCCGCGCGAGGTCGCCGCCGTAGGTGTAGTGCCTTACCTGGCTGCCGTCGCCGAGGATGTGGAGGGGGTCCTGCCCCTTGATGACCTTCTGCACCAGGTCAGGGACGACGTGGCTCATGGCCAGCGGGACGTTCCCCGACCACACCTCGAGGTCGCCGAGCGCTCGGCGCTCACCGATGCCGACGCAGTTGAAGGGCCGCAGGATCGTGAAGGGCAGCTCGTACTGGTCCCACGCGGCCTGGGCGAAGTACTCGACGGCCAGCTTCTGGAAGCCGTAGCTCGATCGCGGCGGCGGCACGAGCCGCTGGTCGCCCTCGGCCGAGGGCCAGCGATCCGTCGACTCAAAGACCATCGACGACGACAGGTAGGTGACCTTCTGCAGCGGTGCGCCGTCACGTCGGACGGCGATGGCCGCGTCGCACGTCGAAGCGATGATCCGTTCGTTCTGGGCGAGGAGGTCATAGGCGTACTTGTGGAAGTAGGTGATGCCGCCGATGAGCGCCGCTCCCGCGATCACGTGGTCGACGTCGCCCATCAACTGCCGCATGAGGGCCGTGTCCTGGACGTCCCCCTCGACGAACGAGTAGCGCTCGTGGTCGTCGTAGGTGTGCCGCACCGGCCCGTACTTCGAGTAGTTGTCGATGCCGACGACGTCCCACCCCTGCCTGAGCAGCTCCTGCACCACGTACCCACCTATGAAGCCAGCGGATCCCGTGACCAAAACCTTCATCGTGAGCCTCTCACCTTGGCGCTGACACGTGTGCGCACGCTTTCTTGCGGGACGGCCGGACCGAAGGCGAAGGCATACCAGTAGAGGTACTTCGGCAGCCATGCCCTGATCTTGAAGTTCGACGCCCCGACCTCACGGTCGAGCCAGATCGTAGGGATCTCCGCCACCGGCCGGCGAGCGCGACGAGCCTTCGACACCAATTCGATCGCTATCTCGAAACCGGACCGCGAGTCGATCCCCACCTCCCGGACGAACGCCGTGTCGTACGCCTTGAAGGCGTTCGTGACGTCGCGCGTGCCCACGCGGGCGAAAAGGTTCAGGCTGCGCCCTGCCGTCTCCGACATGAGTCGCTTGCCGACGGGACCGCCCCGTTGGGCGCCACCCGGCATGTAGCGGGAGGCGGACGCGACGACAAAGCCCCGCTCGACGAGACGGACGAGGTCGTCGATGACGCGGACGTCGTCGGACCCGTCCGCCATCGTCACGACGACGCAGGGCGCCTCCGCGTGATCGATACCGTAGCGAACGGCGTTCGCGGGCCCGCGGCCGTAGTCCTGCACGGCGACCCGGGCATGCGGCATACGACTGATCTCGTCCTGCGCGGCTGCGATGGTCGTGTCGGTCTCGGAGTCCACCACGACCAGGATCTCGTGGGGAAGGGACACAGCGTCCTCGATGCGCCGAAGTGCCGTGGCGATGGACTCGTGTTCGTTGTAGGCCGGCAGGATGATCGTGGCTCGAGGAGCCGTCATACGAGGGTCCCGTTTCCTTGGAGGTCCCACACGTCGATCACCGGCTTGTCGGTGACGAGGGCCTTGTACTCCGGGTGCGGAGCGCCGATGACGAGGAGGTCGGACTGCTCGAGCACGACGTCGAGCGGGCTGAGCGAGGGATCGCTGGTGACATAGGGATCCGTGGTGAGGACTCGTTTGGCGCGGAACCGAAGCGTTCGCTTCAGCTTGTAGGACAGGCTCGATCGCGAGTCATCCGAGCCAGCCTTAAAGGCCATACCGAGGATGCCGACAGTCATGTTCTCGAGGTCGAAACGCGCCGCGAGGCGGTCGACGACGTAGAGCGGCATGCCCTCGTTGACGAGCATCGCCGAGTGTCCAAGCGCGAAGGTGTTCTTGGCGAACGCGGAGAGCTGCATCGCGTCCTTGAAGAGGCACGGTCCGGCCGCGAACCCGGGACCCGGCAGATCCGCCGCTCGCGGGTAGTCGAAGGTGATCGCCTCTCGAATCCGCGCGAAGTCGAGCCCGGCATCGTTGGCCATCTCCCAGAACTGGTTGGCCGCCGCGAACTTGATGTAGCGCCAGGTGTTGGTGAAGAGCTTGGCGAGCTCGGCCTCCTCCGGCGTCACGACCATGCACTGGATGTCGAGGTGGTCGAAGACCGCTATGGCCCGCTCGGCCCCTTCGGCCGTCATGGCTCCGACGATCTGGGGCAGGGAGCGCAGCTCACGCAGGGCGTGACCCTCGAGGATGCGCTCGGGGCAGAAGACGACGGGCGCCTTCACGCCGCGCTCCTCCAGCATGCGACCGACAGACCTCGTCACTCCTGGGTAGATCGTGCTGCGCAACATGACGAGCTGGCCGTCGTTCAGGTAGGGAAGGCACTCCTCGATGGCACCGACCACGGCGTTCGGGTCGGGGTTGAGGTGGTCGTCGACCGGGGTGCCGATCACGACGACGACGACATCGACGTCGGCGATCGCCCGGGCGTTGGTCGTCGCCGAGAACCGGCCGGCCGCACGCACGGCGAGCAGCGTGTCGTCGGCCCCTTCCTCCTGGAAGGGCATGACGCCGGAGTTCACCCGAGCGACGGCCTCCGCATCGGTGTCGAGAGCCACCACGTCACAGTCCGCAGCTGCGAGCACGAGCCCCAGTGGTAGGCCGACATGACCACAACCCCCAACGATGCAAATGCGCATTCGTCCCCCTGACCGTCCCTGTCGAGGGATTCCGCCCCCTCAGCGCAGGAGTATTCCCAGAGCCGGCTCAGCGCGCAGGAAAATCGTAGGAATCGTGTCGACACAGATGCGCGACACGATCGAGGTTGATCAGTGAGCGGCCTTGCGTCGTCGTCCGAAGATCGTCGAGACGCGACGGCGGTGGGCGGCAGCCATCGACCGCGCGGCCTCGTCCTCACGCAGCTGCTGGAGCATCGTCTTCGGCTGCGGCGGCGGCCAGTCCTGGGCGCGCGGGTCCTTGGTGTCCATGTAGTACTCGGTCCACCCGTAGTCGTCGCGGTAGCGCAACGTGCCGTCGCCGACGTAGTACCAACCCGCTGGCTTGTCGTTCATCGTCAAACCCCCATAACACTCACCCAGTGGGAGCCCCCCTCCCGAGCCACAATCTATGGCCGCCAACCGGCCGAATCCACCGATGTCTAATTAGTCCGATTTGACCGTGGCGCAGCGTGTTCCGTCCCGAGCCGTCGGCCGCTCGGCCACCCTCGGACCTCTTCATGCCGCGCCGCCTCGTCCGGCTCCCGGAAGGCGTCTCGGGGCGGGCGTCGCCACCTCGCTAGAATCGAGGCGGCTCACGGCGACGACGCGAGTGGCCATGGTGTGCCGGGAAGTCTGGTCGGCGGCCCATGACCCATCCCCCGAAGGGACCCCAAGGTGAGCGACCCGCACCCCGCCACGACCCCGCCGACACCGGCCCGAGACAGCGCCGGCAACCGGCTGCTCGGCCGTGGCAGTTGGCGTGAGGCCCGCTACGTCGCCGACCTCCTGCGCGCCGAGACCGTCGGCGGGGCGATCCTCCTCGCCGCCGCCGTGGCCGCCCTCGTCTGGGCGAACTCGCCGTGGCGTGACGGATACGCGGCCCTGCGCGACACCGTCATCGGCCCACACGCCCTGCACCTCGATCTCTCGCTCGGGACCTGGGCGGCCGACGGACTGCTCGCCGTCTTCTTCCTCGTCGCCGGCATCGAGCTCAAACGCGAGTTCGTCGCGGGCGACCTGTCGGACCGTCGCAAGGCGGCGCTTCCCATCGCAGCCGCGGTCTGCGGCGTCGCGCTGCCCGCGATCCTGTTCGTCGTCACGGCCACGCTGATGAGCCGGGGCGACAGCGCGAGCGAGCTCGGCGGCATACTCCGCGGTTGGGCCATCCCGACGGCCACCGACATCGCGTTCGCGCTGGCGGTGCTCGCCGTCATCGGCACGCACCTGCCGAGCGCGCTGCGCTCATTCCTGCTGACCCTCGCGGTCGTCGACGACCTCATCGCGATCACGATCATCGCCGTCTTCTACACCGACACGGTCAGCTTCCTCTGGCTGCTCGCCGCAGTCATCCCGCTGGCCGCGTGGCGCCTGCTCCTCAAACGCAAGATCACCAACCCGTTGATTCTCGCGATCCCCGCCCTGCTCGCCTGGGTCTTCGTCCACTCCAGCGGCGTCCACGCCACGGTGGCCGGCGTCCTGCTCGGGCTCCTCGTTCCGGTCAACCGCGAGGTGGAGGACGATCCCGATCGCCACTCGCTCGCCGAGCGGATCGAGCACAAGATCCGTCCGTTCTCCGCGGGCTTCGCGGTGCCTGTCTTCGCCTTCTTCGCTGCGGGGGTCACGGTCGTCGGCGGCGGGTTCGGCTCGGCACTCACCGACGCCGCCGCAGTCGGCGTCGTCGTCGGGCTGGTCGTCGGCAAGACGGTCGGCGTCCTCGGTGGCACGTGGGCCGTCGCGCGATTCACCCGCGCCGAGCTGGACGAGGACCTCGCCTGGACCGACGTCCTCGGGCTCTCCATGCTCGCCGGCGTCGGCTTCACCGTGAGCCTTCTGGTCGGCGAGCTCGCCTTCGGCAACGGGTCCGAGCGCGACGACCACGTCAAGCTCGCCGTCCTCTGTGGCAGCGTCATCGCCGCGCTGCTCTCGAGCGTCGTCCTCAGGATGCGCAACCAGCACTACCGGCTGGTCGAGGCCCGCGAGACGGCGGACCGTGACCACGACGGCGTGCCGGACGTCTACGAGACCGAGGGACGACTCGATCCGGCGTGATGGTGCCTACCGTGCACGTTCGGGTAGGGACTGCGCAGTAGGGTTGCATCTGGTAGGCGCGACCGCGCAGTCACCGACGATCACCGAGGAAGTGAGCCGATGAGCACGGATCCCCGGCAGGAGCGGACACTCGGCCAGCTGGTCGCCTCCGCGACACAGGACATCTCGACGCTGGTCCGCAGCGAGATCGCCCTGGCCAAGGCTGAGGTCTCGGTGCAGGTCAAGAAGGCTGGAGTGGGCGGTGGCCTGCTCGCCGGAGCGGCCGTCATCGTCTTCTACTCCGTCTACTTCCTCTTCACGACGCTCGCCGAGGGCATCCAGGCGCTGGGTCTCCCCCGCTGGGCCAGCTTCCTCATCGTGACCGTCTTCATGCTGCTCGTCGCGGCCGTCCTCGGCCTGCTCGGCGTGAGGAAGATGAAGACCGTCGACCCCACCCCGGCGAAGACGATCGCCGAGGCGCAGGAGACGGTCGGTGCGATCAAGTCGGCGGTCGAGCACCCGGGCACGACCGTGCCGGCTCCACGTCCCGAGTGGGACCGTCCGAACCTGCCGGCAGTGCCTGCCGACGCTCCCGTCGCGCCCGCGACCCCCGTGTCGTCGAGCAACGGGAGCACGTCCGGCACGCCAGACCCGTCCCGCGACGCCTGACCAGAGACGCCCCACCGCACCCATGTCCGTCGACGCTGCCTTCGTCAACATCGACGGTCCGTGGGAGCACCGCTACGTCTCCGCCAACGGCGCCCGCTTCCACGTCGCCGAGCTGGGCGACGGGCCGCTCGTCCTCATGCTGCACGGCTTCCCGCAGTTCTGGTACGCGTGGCGCCACCAGATGGTCGCGCTGGCCGACGCCGGCTTCCGGGTCGCCGCCATGGACCTCCGCGGCTACGGCGGGTCCGACAAGCCCCCGCGCGGCTATGACACCTACATGGCGACCCTCGACGCCGCCAGCGTCATCCGTGCGCTCGGGGAGAAGGACGCCGTCGTCATGGGCCAGGGCCTCGGCGGCTGGATCGCCTGGTGCATGCCCATCCTGCGACCCGACGTCACCCGAGCCATCGTCTCGCTGTCGATGCCACACCCGCGGATCCTGCGGCATGCGATGTGGTCCAACGCCAAGCAGCGTCGCGCGTCGTCGTGGATCGCCGGCCTCCAGAAACCCTTCGTGCCGGAGCGCGAGATGGCGAAGTCGCACGACTACGTCGAGGACCTCCTCCGCTCGTGGTCCTCGCCCTTGGGCACCTTCCCGACGCCCGAGGACGTCTCCCGTTATGGCGACGCGATGATGATCCCCTTCGTCGCCCACTCCGCCGCTGAGCACTACCGCTGGCTCGGCCGGTCGGCAGTGCGTCCGGACGGCCCGATCTTCATGCGGCGGATCCGTCACGCGATCCGCGTCCCGGTGCTCCAGCTCCAGGGCAGCGACGACGGCTGCGTCATCGCCGCCGCCACCCACGGGTCCGGCGCCTTCGTGCCCGGCGACTACCGCCACGTCAAGGTCCCCGGCGCCGGCCACTTCCTCACCGAGGAAGCGCCCGACCAGGTCAACGCCGCCCTCGTCACGTGGCTCGGATCCCTTGCCTGACATGGAGCTCGACCTTCCCGACGCGGGCGGCGTCACGTGGTCGGTGTGCATTCGCGACGGCGTTGGTATGCCGTTGGCTGCTTCAGCCGCCGACGTGCCGTTGCGCACGGCCTCCGTCGGCAAGGTGCTGCTCCTCGTCGAGACGGCTCGACTCATCGCCGCCGGCGACCTCTCCCCCGACGAGCCGCTGACCCGCTCCGTCGACCTCTGGGTCGGCGACTCCGGTCTCTGGCACACGCTGTCGGTCGAGACCCTCCCCCTCATCGACGTCGCGGCTCTGGTCGGCGCCGTCTCCGACAACCTCGCGACCAACGTCCTGCTCCGGCGGGTCGGGCTCGCCGAGGTCGCTGCCCGTGCCACGTCCCTCGGCCTGCGTGCAACCGCCCTGCACGACCGCGTCCGAGACGTCCGTGGCGCCGACCACCCCGCCACGTTGTCGACCGGCAGTGCGGCCGAGCTGAGCCAGCTCATGGCGCGTCTCGCCTCCGGCACGGCGGCGGGTCCCGACGCGGACCGCCTCGTGCGCCAGTGGCTCTCGGCCAACGTCGACCAGTCGATGGTGGGTTCCGCGCTCGTCGAGCAGGGTGGTCTCGACCCGATCGCCCACCACTCGTCGCTGGACCTGCCCACGACGTTCTGGAACAAGACCGGGACGGACTCCGGCGTGCGAGCCGACGTGGGCGCGGTCACCGCGGGCGATCGGACGATCACCTGGGCCGCCGTCGCCAACTGGGACCCCACCCCAGGCACGACGCTCGACCACCTCACGGTCTGGGCCGTCCTGCGCGGGATGCGCCACATCGGCGAGCAGGTCCTCACCCAGCTCTGACTGCGCGGCTGTGCGGCATCGTTGCGTAAAACGAAGCAACCAGGAGCAGACCGAGTCGATGTGAGGCAGTGTCCCTCACCGGGCCTCATCGACCGGATGGGCCGCCAGGGGCGCGCTTCGCCCACTTCGGACGTGGAAGCTCGCCCATCGAGGAACAAATGGGGCAATTCCGGCATCGTGAATCCCTCTGAACCCCAAAGGAACCCAGTTATGTGGATTCCGCATACGGGCATCTCCGCACCGCCCTAGTTTGTGCCCCACGTCGAGTCGCGGGGGCGAGGGTGTCGACGCTCAAAGGGGAGGAACCCACACCAATGCCTGTCCGTAGACTTCTTGCTGCGTTTGCCACTGCCGTAACTGTTCTGGGCATCTCGGCATCGATCGCCCACGCCGACAACGTCCTTATCGACGGAGACCAAGTGTCGCCAGGCACCCAGACCGCCTTGGCCTTGGGGACCATTGCTTGTGACACTCCGGTGAGCAAGAGCCAGCGAATTTGGATCTCTCGGAACGGGAATTACGGCACCACCAACGTGTTCAAGAAGGGCACCACAGCTCAGGTGTCCGCGAGCGTGTCCGGCACTGACGCCCTCTCGGTCACGGTGACTGCGTCGAGCGACACCGGAGTCAACGTTCCGACAAACTGGGATGCGGTCGCCAACAACACGTCAACGTCCGACTCAGCGGGCTTCACGATCACGGTGAGGTCCACGACGACAGGCGCATCACAAGCCGCGTCCGTGAAGTTTGTCGCCACAGGCGTAGATGACAACAACGGCCCCCTGAGCCGCGAAGTGGCGCTTCCCGTCGCTTGGTCCACGGCAAGTTGCATCACAAACACTCCGCCTCAGGTGTCCGTCACCGGAGTCGCCAACGGAGGGACGTACGCCTTCGGCGCTGTACCCGAAATCGGGTGCGCGGTTACAGACGGTGAGGACAGCTCGCCTTCCGCATACCCTGTGATTTCGCCCGCCAACGGCAGCATCGGCCAGCACACCGTCACATGCTCGTACACCGACACTGGAGGTCTGTCTCGGACGGCTAGTGCAACCTACACCGTCGCTGCAGCTACCCCGACGATCGACCTGACCTGCGCGGACGCCACCTACGACGGCACCACCCACGGGTGCAGCGCCATCGTCAACGGCGTCGGCGGCACCCCGCTCGCCGGAGCCACCGCCACGATCACCTACAACAAGAGCACCACCGACGCCGGCACCATCACCGCCAAGGCCAACTACACCGGCACCGGCAACTACGGCGCAGCCACCGAAGCCACCAAGAGCTACACCATCGGCGCAGCCACCC
>NZ_KB911827.1 GCF_000383675.1 Terracoccus sp. 273MFTsu3.1
GCCTTGTACCGCTGCTCGGCCACGCTCATCTCCTTCATCAGGAGAGCGTCAAGGATCAGCCGAAGCAGCTGTCAACCATCACCCGAAACACTGTCAGGCATCAGGCGAAGCCCGAACGTCAAACATCAGGCGAAGTCATACAGCTGTCCGGTGGGGCAGCAGGGGCTTGAACCCTGGACCGACGGATTATGAGTCCGCTGCTCTGACCGGCTGAGCTACTGCCCCGGGACCGTCAGCGGCCGGGGCCGCTGAGATCGGTCGGAGTCTATCGACCGCTCGGTGACCATCGCGGAGGTGGGCGAGTGGCGGGCGCGTGGCGGGCCCGGGACGCCGCGGGGTGGCGCGGGGCCGGCCGCGGCCTCGGGATGCGGAACCTCTAGGCTCGCCGTGACCACCGACCCTTGGCACGTGAGGAGACGACGAGCATGAGTGACGGCATCCGCGTGGCAGCGGTCGACGACGTCGAGCCCGGTGAGGCGCTCGTCCTCGACACGGCGGTCACGGGCACGGACGAGCCGATCTCACTCTTCCGGGACGACGACGGCACGTACTACGCGCTCGACGACACGTGCTCGCACGAGGACGCCTCCCTGGCCGACGGCTGGATCGAGGCCGGCGAGGTCGAGTGCCCGCTCCATGCCACCCGCTTCTGCCTGAGCGACGGCAAGCCGATGTGCCTGCCGGCAACGAAGCCGGTGCGCACCCACAAGGTCGAGGTCCGTGACGACGAGGTCCTCGTCTTCCCGGGTGTGCCCGCAGGCAGCTGAGCGGGGCGAAAGCCACATATCGGTTCCTGAGACTGCTGGTGCCGATGTGCCTCGTGGTGCACAATGGGCGAGTGCTCGCCGTCGAGCACGTTCGTCCGGCACCACCGAGTCAGTCCACCGGCACGTGAAGCAGCAGGCGTTGGGGAAGACGTCCCTGCAACTTCAGGAGGTTCGGATGGCTGTCGCGATGCCGCGCACCACGACACGCGGGGTTCTGTTCGTACACGGAGCCCCGGCCGCGCTCTGCCCGCACATCACGTGGGCGATCGAGGCCGTCCTCGACGAGCCGGTGACGTTCGACTGGATCCCCCAGCCGGCCGCCCCACGGATGGTGCGGACCGAGCTGACCTGGACCGGGGCCCCCGGCACCGGCGCCGAGCTGGCCAGCGCGCTGCGGGGCTGGGACGGGCTGCGCTACGAGGTGACCGAGGAGCCGTCGCCCGGCTGCGACGGGGCTCGATGGTCCTACACGCCGCGGCTCGGCATCCACCACGCCATGACGTCGGCGTCCGGAGACGCCGTCGTCCAGGAGGACCGGCTCCGGGAGGCGATCCTGCGCACGCGCGGCGACGTCGAGGCGCTCCAGGACGAGATCGACCTGCTGCTCGGAGTCCCGTGGGACGAAGAGCTCGAGGTCTTCCGCTACGCCGGTGACGGCGCCGCCGTGCGCTGGCTGCACAAGGTGGGCTGACCACCACACGTCTCGCCCGCCGCGACCTCCAGCGCGGCGCACGAGATGACGAGGGCCCGGGCGGTTCGTGCTCCCGGGCCCTCGTCATGCCTGTGCGGCCAAGGGTCGTCGCAAAACCGGTGGCCAGCAGGTACTGCCGCCTGTCACCATCGACGGGGCGCGGCGACCGCAGTGCCCCAACACCTCTCACCGTCCGCGGACGAAAGGCCTGTCATGTCAACGGGACCCATCATGAAAGCGAAGCGCAGCCTGTGCCTCGCCGATGTGGCCTACCCGTTCAACGGGGAGTGCGGCATCCGGCACCCCCACCCACGGCATCCCCGCCTGCGATCTCGCTGACGTACGAGCCTCACCCGCTCCGCTTCGTCGAGCCGCCCCCCGGGATGACCCGGACGGGCGGCTCTTCGCGTGCCGCCCGTCGACCTGACGACGACACGACGACACGACGAACGACGACACGACGACACGACGACACGACGACACGACGGAGAGGAGGACCGACCATGACCCAGGTCGAGGTGTGGAACGCCGACGAGACGCTGCTGCACCGCGTCTCGGTGCGGCACGCCGTGCGGATGATCTGGCGTGGCGTCGCGACCCCCGTCGAGGTTCACGCGACAGAGCGTTTCGGCCCCTACCAGGTGCCGGTCGTCGTGCGGCTGGTGCGCTACGTCGAGCAGAAGTGGCTCTACTCGCGCACCCGTGCCACCTACTCGCGCGAGGGCGTGCTGCTGCGCGACCGGCACCGGTGCGCCTACTGCGGCCGCGTCACGGCCACGACGATGGACCACGTCCTGCCGCGCTCGCGGGGCGGGGCGACGTCGTGGGCCAACGCCGTCGCGGCGTGCGAACCGTGCAACCTCCGCAAGGGTGACCGGACGCCGGACGAGGCGCGGATGCCGTTGCGCTGGGTGCCCTACGTCCCCACCCGGGTGCAGCTGCACTTCACCCGGGCGACCACCTCGAACGCCACCGAGCTCGGGAAGGAGCCCGCGAGATGACGAGAAAGCGCACGACCCTGCACACCCAGTCCCTCGGACAGGTCGGCCTCCGCCCGGCCGCCCGGGGCGGCCTGGCGCTCGAGGCGTGGATCTTCCGCGCGGCGTCGGTGCATCCCTTCGAGCCGGGCGGCGCGCTGCCGCTCTGCGCAGGCGAGGACCCGGACCTCTTCTGGCCGGCCACCGAGGCCGAGGCTGATCAGGCCAGGACGGTGTGCCGGGCCTGCCCCCTCAGGGAGGCGTGCCTCACCGTGGCGCAGCAACGCCTCGAGTGGGGCGTGTGGGGCGGGCAGCTGCTCGCCAAGGGGCGCCCGACGACCGAGCTCCCCGGAAACATGCGCCCGTCGGCGCACGACGCGGCGCGCAGCGCCTGACACCGAGGACGTATGCCGGGTGGCGCGGTCCCGACGGACGCCGCCACCCGGCGGGAGATGCCAGCCCGACGGCGGTGTCGGTCGCACCGTTTAGCGTCCGGTCATGCTGCTCGACCCGTCCCGACCCGACGTGTCCTACCTGCTCGGACTCCTGCACACGGACGGATGGCACTCGGGGGACGTCGACCACAAGGGCGTCGTCGGCATCGAGCTCCATGAGCGCGACGTCGACGTGTTGCAGCAGATCAGGCACGTCATCCCCTGCTACTCCGCTCTCAGACGTCGTCGGCGCAGCACCAACTTTGCCGACGACTACGTGAGCTACCAGCTCCTGTTCTCCAACCAGGCCGTGCGGATCGAGCTGGCCAGCCTGGGGATGCGCCCGGGACCCAAGTCGCGCGACGTCGGTCCACCGACACACTGTGGGCTGGTGTCGAGGGCGTACCTGCGCGGCGTGCTCGATGGGGATGGATCAGTGGGATTCACGCGGACGGGCGCGCCGTTCGTGAACCTGGTGACGGCATCAGAGCCCATGGCACGGTTCTTCGAGGACCAGGTCTGGGAGATCTGCGGTGTGCGACGCTCCACACGGCGGAACACCCGTGACCGAGTGTTCAACGTGATGGTGACCAACACGTCCGCTGCCCTGATGGCAGGTCATTGCTGGCAGGCCGGTGACCGGCCGGTCATGGCTCGAAAGGCGAGAGCCGCGGCCGAGGTCGCGGCGTGGCAGCCACTGCCGCAGAAGGCCGGTCGCTACGGGGTCAAGCGGGAGAAGTGGACGGCGGCTCAGGACGAGCTGCTGCTGTCGCACTCACTCGCCGAGTCCGCGGAGATCCTCGGGCGCACCCTGAAGTCGGTGTCCGTGCGCCGCTGGAGGCTCCGGCACGGCATCACGAACGGTGACCAGAGTCCTGACCACCCTTGAGCAGTCAGGACTCTGGTTCCGGCGTGGTGTCGAGTCAGATGCTGCGGATCGCCAGGGCGACGTTGTGGCCGCCGAAGCCGAACGAGTTGTTGAGCGCCGCGATGTCGCCGTCGGGCAGCTTCTGGTGCTCGCCGGAGACGACGTTGAGCGGGATCTCGGGGTCCTGGTCGTCGAGGTTGATCGTCGCCGGCACGAGGCGGTGGTAGATCGACTGGATCGTGATGACCGCCTCGAGCGCGCCGGCCGCGCCGAGCAGGTGCCCGGTCATCGACTTCGTGGCCGTCACCGACATGTTCTCGGTGTGGTCGCCGAACGCCCGCTTGATGGCGTTGTACTCGGCCACGTCACCGACGGGGGTCGAGGTGGCATGCGCGTTGATGTGGATGATGTCGGTCGGTGACAGGTCGGCCCGCTCGACGGCATACAGCATGGCCCGCGATGCGCCGGAGCCGTTGGGCTCGGGGGCGGTGATGTGGTGCGCATCGGCCGACATGCCGACGCTCGCGAGCTCGGCGTAGATGCGGGCGCCGCGGGCGCGGGCGTGCTCCTCCGACTCGAGGACGATGACGGCGGCGCCCTCACCGAGGACGAAGCCGTCGCGGCCGGTGTCGTAGGGACGCGAGGCGCGCGTCGGGTCGTCGTTGCGCGTCGAGAGCGCCTGCATCGCGGCGAAGCCGGCGATGGGGAGCGGGTGGACGGCTGCCTCGGTGCCGCCGGCGACGACGATGTCGGCCCGGCCGGTGCGGATCATGTCGATGGCGTAGCCCATGCTCTCGGCGCCGGAGGCGCAGGCGCTGACCGTCGTGTGGGCGCCGGCGCGGGCGCCGAGGTCGAGTGACACGGCCGCGGCGGGGCCGTTGGGCATGAGCATCGGGACCGCGAGCGGGTAGACGCGGCGCGGGCCCTTCTCCTTGAGGACGTCCCACTGGTCGAGCAGGGTCCACACGCCGCCGATGCCGGAGCCGATCGCGGCGCCGAGGCGCTCGGGGTCGATCTCGGGGGCGCCGGCGTCGGCCCACGCCTCACGTGCGGCGATGAGGGCGTACTGGCTCGAGGGGTCGAGGCGGCGGGTCTCGACCTTGGCGAGGACCTCGACCGGGGGGGTAGCGATCGTCGCGGCGAACGTGACGGGGAGCTCGTACTTGGCGACCCAGTCGAAGTCCATCGTGCGGGCGCCGGACCGCCCCGCGAGCAGGGCCTCCCACGTCTCCGTGGCGGTACCGCCCAGGGGCGTGGTGGCTCCGAGACCGGTGACCACGACGCGTCGGTCGCGATTGGACGTCATGGTGACGTGCTCCTCTGAGTCGAGTGGGGTGGGGTGGTGCGAGGGGTGCTGGGTCTGACGAGGCTGCTGCGGTGGGGCAGGGGTGGCGGGTGCCGCCGGTGAGGCTCGGTCGGCGCCCGGTGGTGCCGGGCGCCGACCGGGTGCATCAGGACTGCGCGCCGGCGATGAAGGTGACGGCGTCGCGAACGGTCTTGAGGTTCTTGACCTCGCTGTCCGGGATGCGCACGCCGAACTTCTCCTCGGCGTTGACGACGATCGTCATCATCGAGAGGGAGTCGATGTCGAGGTCCTCGGTGAAGGACTTGTCCATCTCGACGGACGCGGTGTCGAGGCCGGTCTCCTCGTTGACGATCTCGGCAAGACCCTCGAGGATCTCCTGCTCGGACTGAGCCATCTGTCTGCTCCTTGTTCGTGTTGGCGGTTCGTGCTTGCGGTGGTGCTCGGGGCTGTCATCCGTGGTGGATGGCAATCCGTGGCCCGAATGACCCGTCGGGACCGGCGGGAGTGCTGGGGCTGCCCGTGCTGGGAGGGCTCAGGGCAGCACGACGACCTGCGCGGCATACACCAGACCGGCACCGAAGCCGATCTGGAGCGCGAGGCCGCCGCTGGGGATCTCCTTCTCGGCGAGCATGCGGGTCGTGGCGATCGGGATCGAGGCCGCCGAGGTGTTGGCGGTGGTGACGATGTCGCGGGCCACGGGGATGTCGGCGGGCAGCTTGAGCTGCTTGACCATGGCGTCGATGATCCGGATGTTCGCCTGGTGCGGGATGAAGGCGTCGAGGTCGTCGGCCTTGATGCCGGCCTTGTCGATGGCCTGCTGCGCCACCGGCGCCATGCCCCAGACCGCCCAGCGGAAGACCGTCTGGCCGGCCATGCCGATGGCGGGCCACACGTTCTTGTCGGCCTGCGCGGACTGCCACGACTCGCGGACGTCGGTCCACGCCTGCTTCTGGGTGATCGCGTCACGCTGCGTGCCGTCGGAGCCCCAGACCGTCGGGCCGATGCCCGGGGTGTCGCTCGGGCCGATGACGCAGGCGCCGGCGCCGTCGCCGAAGATGAAGGCGCTCCCGCGGTCGTAGGGGTCGGTGAAGTCGCTGAGCTTCTCGACGCCGACGACGAGGACGTAGTCGGCCGAGCCGCCCTTGACCATGTCGCTCGCCATCGCGACGCCGTAGCAGTAGCCGGCGCACGCGGCCGAGATGTCGAGGGCCGGGGCCGTCGAGCCGAGCCGGGAGGCGAGCTCGGGCGCCGCGGCCGGCGTCTGGTAGGGATGCGTGACCGTGGCGACGAGGACGAAGCCGATCTGCTCCGGGGTGACGCCGGCGTGCTCGAGGGCCTGGCGGGAGGCGGCCTCCGCCATGTCGATGACGCTCTCGTCGTCGGCGGCGTAGTGGCGGCTGATGATGCCGGACCGCTCCCGGATCCACTCGTCGCTCGAGTCGATCTTGTCGACGATCTCGGAGTTCATGACGACGCGGGCGGGGCGGTAGGCGCCCACACCCAGCATCCGCGAGTGGCGTGCGGCGCCGGTGTCGACGAGGGTGCCGGTGCCCTTGGGCGTGGGCGCGGTGGCGCTGGGGGATGTCACGTGAGGCCTTCTCGAGGGTGAGGGTTCAGGTGGGTCGTGGTGCGGCGCGGGGGAGGTCCTGGTGAGGCGGGGTCGCCGCCGGACGGGGGCCTCTCCACGAGCGTGCCCCTGTCGGGGTCGGTGCGCCAGTCATGGGACGTCGGTGTCGTCAGGAGGTCGCGTGGGAGGCGACGAGCGTGCGCGCCGCCTCGAGGTCGTCGGGCGTCTTGACGGCCAGGGTCTCCACGCCCGGCATGGCCCGTTTGGCGAGTCCCACCAGCGTGCCGGCGGGCGCGAGCTCGAGGAGCCCCGTGACCCCCAGCGCGAGCATCGTCTCCATGCAGCGGTCCCAGCGGACGGGGTTGCTGACCTGGCGCACGAGCCGGTCGAGGGCGTCCGGTCCGTCGGCGACGGTGGCACCATCGGCGTTCGAGAGCAGGCGGACGGTGGGCGCCGACGGCGTCACGTCAGCCGCGGCCGCGGCGAGCGCGTCGACGGCAGGGGACATGTGGTGGGTGTGGAACGCCCCGGCGACCTGGAGCGGGATGACCCGCGCCTTGCCGGGCGCCGCCCCCCGGAGCGCCTCGACCTGCTCGAGGGTGCCGGCGGCGACGACCTGGCCGGCGCCGTTGATGTTGGCCGGGGTCAGGCCGTGGGTCTCGAGGGCTGCGAGGACCTCGTCGGGGTCGCCGCCGAGCACGGCCGCCATGCCGGTCGGGGTGACCGCGCTGGCCTCGGCCATGGCGCGGCCGCGGGTCGCGACGAGGGCGATCGCCTGGTCGTCGGTGATGACGCCGGCGAGGGCGGTGGCGGTCAGCTCCCCGACGGAGTGTCCGGCGAGGACGGCGCCCGTGCCGGCGAGCTCGTCGCGTGAGGGGAAGAGCGCCGAGGCCGTCACGAGGCCGGCTGCGACGATGAGCGGCTGGGCGACGGCGGTGTCCTTGATCGTCTCGGCGTCTGACTCCGTGCCGTGCGCGACGAGGTCGTGCCCGGCGGCGCGGCCGAGGGCGGACAGCTGCTCGCGCACCCCGTCGAGCTCGAGCCACGGGGCGAGGAAGCCGGGGGTCTGGGAACCCTGTCCAGGGCAGACGATCGCTAGCACGTGCTCAACCTTTCCGGGTTACCGGTCGGGACCTCGCCACCGAATGTCACGAAGTCGTCGGGGATAGTTTGGAGGTTTCCTCCAAGGGAGAACGATCGGTCGTGCGTGGCCGCAGTCGGGGCACCCGCGGCGAAGTGGTCGCGCCGCCGTCGCCCGTGCTGCCGTGGCCGCCGACGACGGACGACCCGGGCGACGCGGGCGACCCGGCGGACCCGACGGATCCGGCCGTGACGGTGCCCGGGGTCGCCGCGAGGCGTCCGAGGGCGAGCGCGATCCGCACCGCCCAGCCCTCGCGCGGCGTCGTGAGGTCGTAGCCGGTGACGTCGGAGATGCGCCCCAGTCGGTAGCGCACGGTGTTGGGGTGCACGAAGAGGACCCTCGCCGTCGCCTCGAGCGACCCTCCGTGCTCGAGGTAGGCGGTCGCCGTCTGGAGGAGCGGCGCGTGCCCGGCCGCGGAGAGCGGTCGGTGGATGCGATCGACGAGGATGCGGCGGGCCGGGGGGTCGCCGGCGAGGGCACGCTCGGGCAGCACGGCGTCCGACTCGAGCACCCGCGGCGCGTCGGGCCACGCGGGTGCGGCAGCGAGCCCGCTCAGGGCAGCGCGTGCCGAGCGTCCGGCCGCGAAGAGGTGCGGGACGGTCGGCCCGAGCACGATCGGTCCGGGCCCGAAGCAGTCCGCGACGGCCTCGACCACGCGCGGCGCCTCACGCGTGCCACCGAGGATCGCGATGAGCCGCGAGCGCTGGACGATGGCGAGGGCCTCGACCCCGTGCTGCCGGACCGCCCGGCGCAGGTCGTCGACGGCCGGGACGGCTCCGCCGCTCGCGGTCGGGGTGCTGCCGACGACGAAGGTCACGTCAGCGAGCTCTCCCCATCCGAGCGCACTGGCCCGGGACTGCATGGAGTCGTCGGCCTCGCCGCGCAGGACGGCGTCGACCACGAGCGCCTCGAGCCGTGCGTCCCACGCGCCCCGCGCCTCGGCCGCGCCGGCGTAGACCTCCGCGGCGGCGAAGGCGATCTCGCGGGAGAAGCGCAGCACCGACTCGCGCAGCAGCTGCTCGTCGCCCGGCGCCGCGAGGCCCTCGACCCGTGACTCGACGACGTCGACGACGGTGCGCACGAGGTCGAGCGTCTGGCGCAGGCTGACCGACCGGGTCAGCTCCTGCGGCGCGTTCGCGAAGATCGAGATGGCCGACGGCGGGTGGCTCTCCTCCTGGTGGAACCACGCGATGAACTGCGAGATGCCGGCCTGGGCGACGAGCCCGACCTGCGAGCGCTCCTCGGCCGAGAGGTCGCGGTACCACCGCAGGTGCTCCTCCATGCGCTGCGAGGCGAGGGTCGAGAGCTCGCCGGCGCTGCGCTCGACGGCGCGCGACGTCGCCTCGCTCGGGTGCTGACGCGGTCCGCTCACGGGCCCAGCCTAGGTCTCCCGCCACCCGGACTTTGTATGCCGCTCACAAACGGTCGGCGCGCCCCTGACGGTCTGGGCCGGGTGCGCTGCCGACCGGGGCGGGTCAGCGGGCCGACAGGACGGCAGTGTGGCCGGCATACGTCCGCGGTCCCTCGAAGTGGGGGAGGGACCGCGCGAGGTCGGGGGAGAAGGTCGCGAGGTAGGCGCTCGCGGCCGCGTGGTCGGCGAAGGTCGCGCGGGTCTCGACGTCGCGCTGGACGACGTGCTCGAAGTGCCGACCGAGCACCTCGGCGGCGTTCTCCGACGTGAACTGGGTGACGAGCGGCTCACCGCCCGCCTCGCGCAGCAGCCCGGCGAGGTGCTCCCGACCGTTCGTCGCGACGTGGAGCGTGCCCCCGTCGCGCAGGACCCGGCGCACCTCGCGGAGCGTGCCGTCGAGGTCGGGCACGTGGTAGAGCATCCAGGCCGCGACGGCGGCGTCGCACGAGCCGTCACCGAAGGGCAGCACGTCCGAGGAGGCGACCTCGGCCGGGACGCCCAATGCGCGCGTGGCCTCCACCATCGCGGGTGAGAGGTCGGTCGCGACGTAGTCGACGCCCGGAGCCTCGTCCAGCACCGAGCGAGCGAACTGACCTGTGCCGCAGCCGATCTCGACCACGCGCGTCGGCTGGGAGGACACCACGAGCGTACGCAGCACGTCCACCGGGGACACGCCCTCGGGGCCGGGTCCCCAGACGCCACGCCGCGTGCGGAGGTTGTCGGTGGAGGCGTACTGGCGGGCGACGTGGTCGCCCTCGGTGAGGTGGGTCGTCGAGTCCATGACGGGCCACCCTAGCGGCGGCCACGGGGAGATCCCATGACCGCCGCGGGGTGCGTGGTCAGCTCGCGACGGCTGAGGCGAGGTTGCCGAGGCTGTCCTCGAGCTGGCTCTTCGCGACGAGCGGGAAGCTGACCTTGGAGAGGATCTCCTTGTCGGTGACGTGGCTCCAGTCGTAGGTCAGCGTCACGAGGGTGGCGTTCGGCCCCTCGGGCGACAGCTCCCACATCCACTCCCAGCCGGGCGGCGGGGTGTCGGCCGGAGCCGTCTTCCATGCGAGCAGGGAGTTGTGCGAGTAGCCCGAGACCGTGTTGTCGGTCTGGTACTCGCCACCCATGTGGTCGCCGGCCATGTTCATCCGGAACACGTCGCCGACCTTCTGGAGGCGCTCGGCCTTCTCGTCGGACCGCACGAAGCCGGACCCGTCGAGCTGCGGGTGGCGCTTCGGGTTGCTGAGCACGTCGAAGATCTCGGCGGCCGGGGCGTCGATGGTGCGCTGGACGGTGATTCTTCCGTTGTCGCTCATACAGGGCCCCTACCCGATCGGTGCGCTCGCAGGACCGCGTCCTCGCCGGGTCGAGGTGATCCCGCAGGCAGGCGGCCACGGGGATCACCCCGACAGACACGACCGGCGGGGTGGCCGGCGTCGGCGTCAGTCGGTGCCGAACTCCATGGCGGCGCGGTCGAGCGCGTCGTCCTCGTTGTCGACGCCCACAGCGGCCGGGTTGGCCGAGATCGCCGCCGCGCCACCCGGCGTCAGCTCGCCCACGAGCTCGCGCGCGTCGACGCCGAGGAGGCCCTGGGCGGCATACAGCTCGAGCTTGGCGCGGGAGTCGGCGATGTCGAGGTTGCGCATCGTCAGCTGGCCGATGCGGTCGACGGGACCGAACGCGGCGTCCTCGGTGCGCTCCATCGAGAGCTTCTCGGGGTGGTAGCTGAAGGCTGGCCCGGCGGTGCCCACGATCGACCAGTCGTCGCCACGGCGCAGCCGGATCGTGACCTCACCCGTAACGGCCGAGGCGATCCAGCGCTGGATGGACTCACGGACCATGAGCGCCTGCGGGTCGAGCCAACGGCCCTCGTAGAGAAGGCGGCCCAGCTTGCGGCCCTCGGCGTGGTAGTTGGCGATCGTGTCCTCGTTGTGGATCGCTGCGACGAGCCGCTCGTACGTGATGTGGAGCAGCGCCATGGCCGGCGCCTCGTAGATGCCGCGCGACTTCGCCTCGATGATGCGGTTCTCGATCTGGTCGCTCATGCCGAGGCCGTGACGGCCTCCGATGCGGTTGGCCGCGTCGACGAGGGCGACCGGGTCGGCGTACTCCGTGCCGTTGATGGCGACGGGGCGGCCGCGCTCCCAGCGCACCGTGACGTCTTCGGCCTCGATGGTGACCGAGGGGTCCCAGAACTTGACGCCCATGATCGGCTCGACGACCTCGATCGACTCGTCGAGGAACTCGAGGGTCTTGGCCTCGTGCGTCGCGCCCCAGATGTTCGCGTCGGTGGAGTACGCCTTCTCGGCGGACGCGCGGTAGGGCAGCT
Organism: Terracoccus sp. 273MFTsu3.1; assembly: GCF_000383675.1. Taxonomy (GTDB): domain Bacteria; phylum Actinomycetota; class Actinomycetes; order Actinomycetales; family Dermatophilaceae; genus Terrabacter. Next base: position 11,480 of record NZ_KB911827.1, read on the forward strand.
CGCGTGCGGTCAGCCACTCGGACATCTCGTGCCGGCCGCCGAGCTCGGTGACGAAGTCCGCGTCGAGCCACGGCTTGTAGATGCGCAGGCTGGGGTTGGCCATGAGGCCGTAGCGGTAGAACCGCTCGATGTCGTTGCCCTTGAAGGTCGAGCCGTCGCCCCAGATGGAGACGCCGTCGTCCTGCATGGCCCGCACGAGCAGCGTGCCGGTGACGACGCGGCCGAGCGGGGTCGTGTTGAAGTACGTCTTGCCGCCGCTGCGGATGTGGAAGGCGCCGCACGCGATGGCGGACAGGCCCTCCTCCACGAGGGCGGCCTTGCAGTCGACGAGGCGGCTGATCTCGGCGCCGTACTGGCCGGCGCGGCCGGGGACGGAGTCGATGTCCGGCTCGTCGTACTGCCCGAGGTCGGCCGTGTAGGTGCACGGCACGGCCCCCTTCTCGCGCATCCAGGCAACAGCCACAGAGGTGTCGAGGCCGCCGGAGAAGGCGATGCCGACACGTTCACCGACGGGGAGCGAGGTCAGGACCTTGGACATGGATGTAAGTATATGCACAGCCGCGCATACCTATCCAATCGCGGTGAGGCCGTATGCCGTGCGGTTGGCGTGTCCCCACCGTGACCCAGCGACGTGGCCTGGTCGCAAGCGCACGGCACCCGTCCGTCCACAGCCCCGGAGCGGGCTGCGAAGTCCTCCACAGGTCCGCCACCGAGCGCCGCGCCGCAGGACGCGCGTTGCCACGGTTGTGTCATGGACCTGAGCCAGATCGCCCAGGGCGGCGTCTTCTCGACCGCCGATGCCGCACGCGTGGGTCTCGACTCGAATGCGCTCCGTCGGCTCGTGCGCGAGGGGCGCTGCCTCCGGCTCACTCGTGGCTGGTTCGCCGTTCAGGACGTCGACGTCATCGCAGGGGAACGACTGCATGTCCTGACGTCACGGGCGCTCGGCCGCCAGTACGCGCCACGCGCTGCCGTCAGCCACCACTCGCGCCTCCTGTTGGGCGGCCTGCCAACGTATGCCGCCGACCTCGCCACCGTGCACCTGACCTCAGTCGTGGACCCGAGGCGTGTCGACGGCGATAGCGGTGCGGTGCAGCGGCGCAACGCGACGGTCCGCCGACCGGGCGTGGTGGTGCACGAGCCGCTCCGCGGCCTGCGCCTCGCACCCTCGCCCGCCCGGCCCGCCGCGGGCCGGGTGTGCGTCGTGCCGGTCGCCGTGGCGCTGGTGCAGGCCGGCCTGCTCGGGGGTCCCGAGGCGTTCCTCGTGCCCGCCGATGCTGCCGCGCGCTCGGGGGTGACGACGCGCGAGGAGGTCGCCGAGGTGTCCACCCTCTTCCGTGGCCACACCGGCATCGGGCCGGTCCGAGCGGCGTTGCCCTGGGTCGACGGCCGGCACGAGTCTCCCGGCGAGACCCGCTCCGCGCACCTGCTGCGCTCACTGGGTTTCGAGGTGGAGCCGCAGGTGGAGCTCGTCGTGGAGAGACGCCGCTACCGACCGGACTTCCGCATACGTGGCACGCGGGTCCTCGTCGAGTTCGACGGCGCCGTGAAGTACGCCGGCGGAGGCGAGAGTTTGTTTGCGGAGAAGCAGCGGGAGGACGCGTTGCGTCGGGCCGGCTGGGTCGTGGTGCGCCTCGTCTGGGCCGACCTGAGCCGGCCCCACGTCGTCCTGGCGCGGGTCCGCGCTGCTCTGGCGATCGCCGCCTGACCGCAGCGCGTGCGCTTGGCGTCACGCCGCCCGGACGCATCCGGCTGGGCTGACGCCAGGCGCACGGCGTTCGGCGGGATCGACCCGGAACGCGTGTGGCCCGGTCAACGGGACCGGGCCACACGGCATACGTCAGCGGGGGAGCGTCAGCTCTCGCCGCCCGCGTTGCCGGAGGTGCCGGCCGTGACGTCGTCGAGCTGGTACTTCTCGGCGGCGCGACGGGGCACGTCGGCGTCGACCTTGCCCTCCTTGGCGAGCAGCTGCAGCGTCCGCACGGCGACCGACGGGCCGTCGATGTGGAAGAAGCGGCGGGCCGCGGCGCGCGTGTCGCTGAAGCCGAAGCCGTCGGCGCCGAGCGTGGCGTACGTGCCCGGGACCCACTCGCGGATCTGGTCCTGGACGGCGCGCATGTAGTCGGACACGCCCACGACCGGACCCTCGGTGCCCTCGAGGCACTGGGTGACCCACGGCTTGATCGGCGGGCCGTCGGGGGAGAGGAACTCCTGCTCGTCGGCGTTGAGGCCGTCGCGACGCAGCTCGTTCCACGAGGTCACCGACCAGACGTCGGCGGCCACACCCCAGTCGTCGGCGAGCAGCTGCTGCGCCTCGAGCGCCCACGGCACGCCGACGCCGGACCCGAGCAGCTGCGCCCGCGGCGCCTCGTGCGTCCAGCCCTCGGTGTCGGCGACCGAGATGCGGTGCATGCCGCGCAGGATGCCCTCGACGTCGACGGCCTCGGGCTCCTTCGGCTGCTGGATCGGCTCGTTGTAGACGGTGAGGTAGTAGATGACGTTGGACTCCTCGGGCGTGTTGCCCTCGCCGTACATCCGCTTGAGTCCGGCCTGCATGATGTGCGCGATCTCGTACGCGTAGGCCGGGTCGTAGTGCACGACGGCCGGGTTGGTCGCGGCGAGGAGCGGGCTGTGGCCGTCGGCGTGCTGGAGGCCCTCACCGGTCAGGGTGGTGCGACCGGCCGTGGCGCCGATGAGGAAGCCTCGCGTCATCTGGTCGGCGGCCGCCCAGATCGAGTCACCCGTGCGCTGGAAGCCGAACATCGAGTAGAAGACGTAGATCGGGATCATCGGCTTGCCGTGCGTCGCGTAGGACGTGCCGGCGGCCGTGAACGCCGCGAGCGAGCCCGCCTCGTTGATGCCGAGGTGCAGGATCTGACCGCTGACGTTCTCGCGGTAGGCGAGCATCAGCTCGGCGTCGACCGGCGTGTAGTTCTGCCCGTTGGGGTTGTAGATCTTGATCGTCGGGAAGAACGCGTCCATGCCGAACGTGCGCGCCTCGTCGGGGATGATCGGCACGATGCGCGGGCCGAACTCCTTGTCGCGCAAGAGGTCCTTGAGCAGCCGGACGAACGCCATCGTCGTGGCGACCTCCTGCTTGCCCGAGCCCTTCTTGACCTGGGCGTACGCCTCGTCGCCGGGCAGCTTGACCGGCTCGAAGTCGACGCGGCGGCTCGGCAGCGTGCCACCGAGCTTCTGGCGGCGGTCGACGGAGTACTTGATGACCTCGCTGTCGGGACCCGGGTGGTAGTACGGCGGCTGGTAGGGGTTGGCCTCGAGCTGCTCGTCGGTGATCGGGATGCGGAGGCTGTCGCGGAAGGCCTTGAGGTCGTCCAGCGTCATCTTCTTCATCTGGTGCGTGGCGTTGCGGCCGGCGAAGTGCGACCCGAGGCCGTAGCCCTTGATGGTCTTGGCGAGGATGACCGTCGGCTGACCGGTGTGCTGGCGGGCCGCCTGGTAGGCCGCGAAGACCTTGCGGTAGTCGTGGCCGCCGCGCTTGAGGTCCCACCAGACCTGGTCGTCGGTCCAGTCCTCCACCATCTTGGCCGTACGCGGGTCACGCCCGAAGAAGTGGTCGCGGACGTACTTGCCGTCGTTGGCGCGGAAGGTCTGGTAGTCGCCGTCGCTCGTCTGGTTCATGATGTGCACGAGCGCGCCGTCGCGGTCGGCGGCGAGCAGCGGGTCCCACCCGCGGCCCCAGACCACCTTGATGACGTTCCAGCCGGCGCCGCGGAAGAACGCCTCGAGCTCCTGGATGATCTTGCCGTTGCCGCGGACCGGTCCGTCGAGGCGCTGCAGGTTGCAGTTGATGACGAAGTTGAGGTTGTCGAGCTCCTCGTTGGCCGCGAGCTGGAGCAGGCCGCGCGACTCGGGCTCGTCCATCTCGCCGTCGCCGAGGAAGGCCCACACGTCCTGCTGGCTGGTGTCCTTGATGCCGCGGTTGTGGAGGTACTTGTTGAACTGCGCCTGGTAGATCGCGTTCATCGGGCCGATGCCCATCGACACCGTCGGGAACTCCCAGTAGTTGGGGAGCAGCCGCGGGTGCGGGTAGGACGGGACGGCCTCGACGGTGCCGTCGACACGGTGGCTCTTCTCCTGGCGGAAGCCGTCGAGCTGAGCCTCGGTCAGGTGGCCCTCGAGGAAGCTGCGGGCGTACATGCCGGGGGAGGCGTGGCCCTGGAAGTAGATCTGGTCGCCGCCGCCGGGGTGGTCCTTGCCGCGGAAGAAGTGGTTCATGCCCACCTCGTAGAGCGTCGCGGCGGACGCGTAGGTCGAGATGTGGCCGCCGACGCCGATGCCGGGACGCTGCGCGCGGTGCACCATGATCGCGGCGTTCCAGCGGATGTAGCGGCGCATCTCGCGCTCGACGTCCTCGTCGCCGGGGAACCACGGCTCGCGCTCCGGCGGGATGGTGTTGATGTAGTCGGTCGCCGTCAGGGAGGGCACGCCGACCTGCTGCTGGCGCGCGCGCTCGATGAGCTTGAGCATGATGTAGCGCGCCCGCGTCCGGCCCTTCTCGTCGAGGACGGCGTCGAGCGAGTCGATCCACTCCTGCGTCTCGTCCGGGTCGATGTCCGGGAGCTGACTGGGGATGCCGTTGAGGATCGGTCCGGCCTCGGATGCCACGTCGTGGGTCCTTTCTCGTCGCGAGGCGGCGCCCGCGGCCGGTCGGCCACGGCGCTGCACCCACCCATCCTCTACCAAACCGTGGTGGCCGTCACACTCGGGTCCAGCCCCGGGACGGCCCCTTCGGCGCCCCCGCCGTCCCAGCCGGTGGTATGCCGTGTGCTCCCTCGGGCGCGGCGTGCGCGTTGCGCACCCACCGGGTCGGGCTTGCGCGATAGCGTCGGAGCCAGTGCACTGATGTCGTGGCACCCACGCCACGACACGACGCGCCAACGATCGAGAGGACCGGTGACAGTGAGCGAGACCGCGGGAGCGGCGTCCTTCAGCAAGCTCGGATTTGCCAAGGGGCAGATCATCCAGGAGTTCGGCTATGACGACGACGTCGACGACGACCTGCGGTTCGAGCTCGAGGACGCCATCGGGACCGAGCTCGAGGACGAGGACTTCAACGACGGCGCGGACGGGGTGCTGATCTGGTACCGCGACGGCGACGACGACCTCGTCGACCTCATGGTCGACGGGCTGACGAAGCTCTTCGACCAGGGCTTCATCGTGCTGCTGACGCCGAAGGCCGGACGCGCCGGCCACGTCGATGCGAGCGAGGTCGAGGAGGCTGCGTCCACGGCCGGCCTGACGACCGGTGGGCAGGTCAACGTCGCCGCCGACTGGGCGGCCACCCGGCTCATGCCCCCGAAGGGTCCGCGCCGCTGACCCGCGCCTGACGTCCGGCACGGCCCGACGGGCCGAGCCCTGCCCGCTGTCGAGGGTGGCGGCGACACCCGGGCAGTGGTGTCACACTTGCCGCCATGACGAACGCGCACCCGACCGAGTCACCGGTCCAGGCGTCCGCCCCGCTGGGCGTCGGGGCGCTGGCGCCCGACTTCACCCTCGTCGACCAGTACGGCGTCGACGTCAGCCTCTCGGCCGTCCGCGACGTCAAGAACGCCGTCGTCGTCTTCTACCCGGCGGCGTTCTCGGGCATCTGCCGCGGCGAGCTGCGCGAGATCCGCGACGGGCTCGAGGACTTCCAGGACGACGACATCCAGGTCTTCGCCATCTCGTGCGACTCGATGTACACGCTGCGCGCGTGGGCCGACGCCGAGGGGCACTTCTTCCCGCTCCTGTCCGACTTCTGGCCGCACGGCGAGGTGGCGCGGCGCTACGGCGTCCTCGACGACGAGGACGGCTTCGCGCTGCGTGGCACCTTCCTCGTCGACCGCACGGGACACATCGTCTGGACCGAGGTCCGAGGCATCGGTCAGGGACGCGACTTCGTGGCCTACCGCGAGGCGCTCGCGACGCTCCGCGCGGCCCGGCCCGATGCCGTAGGCTGACCGCCGCCTGCAGGTGAGCCCCACGCGTCACCGGCCGGCACGTGAGGGCCTGTAGCTCAGTTGGTAGAGCACCGCGTTTACACCGCGGGTGTCGTCGGTTCGAGCCCGGCCGGGCCCACGTGGACGACCTCGCCCCGACCCTCAGCCTCCGTGACGTCGTCGCGGCGCTCGAGTCGCTCTACCCCCTCGAGAACGCCGCCGACTGGGACCGCGTCGGCCTCGTGGTCGGCGACCTCGACCAGCCGGTACGCCGCGTCCTCTTCGCCCTCGACCCGACCCTCGCGGTCATCGACGAGGCGCGGGAGTGGGGCGCCGACCTGCTCGTGACGCACCACCCGCTGCTCCTGCGCGGGGTGCACTCCGTCGCGACGTCGTCGGCCAAGGGCGCATCCGTGACGGCGCTCGTCCGCGCCGCCGTCGCGCTCTGGGTGGGCCACACCAACGCCGACGTCGCCGACCCCGGCGTCTCCACGGTGCTCGCGGACGCCCTGGGACTGACCGACCAGCGTCCGCTCTCGACCGAGGGTGCGAACGCGATCGGCCGGGTCGGCGAGCTCGCCATGTCCGTGAGCCTCGCCGACTTCGCTGCCGCCGTGGCCGCAGCCCTGCCCGACACGGCCGGGGGGATCCGCGTCAGCGGCGACCCCGACGGGGTCGTGAGGACCGTTGCGGTGATGGGCGGCTCGGGCGACGACCGCTTCGACGACGTGCGTGCGAGCGGCGCCGACGTCTACGTCACGGCCGACCTGCGCCACCACCCGGTGCTCGAGGCGCGCGAGGAGGCGCGGGGTGGCACTCCCTACCTCGTCGACGCGGGCCACTGGGCGACGGAGTCGCTGTGGCTCGCCAGCGGCCGCGAGCGGCTGATGACGGCGCTGGAACAGGTCCCCGGAGCGACTAGGGTCGAGTCCAGAGTCTCAGCCATCCGCACCGAGCCGTGGACGTTCGTCGTCGGTGCGAACGCCGCCCGGGTCGACCGTGCGGCTCCCGAAACCGGAGGTGTGTCCTGAAAGCCGACCCGTCCCGCCAGTGGCGCCTGCTCGACCTGCAGGCCATCGACACGCGTCTCGACCAGATCACCCATGCGAAGGCGACCCTGCCGCAGACCCCTGCGGTCGAGGCGGCCCGGCGCGAGCTCGGTGCGCTCGAGACGGAGATCGTCAACGCCCGCACGGCTGCCGGAGACGTGCAGCGCGAGCTGACGAAGTCCGACCAGGACGTCCAGCTCGTGCGTGACCGCGCCGCACGCAACCAGGCGCGGCTCGACGCCGGCCAGGGCAGCGCCAAGGACCTTCAGGCGCTCCAGCACGAGCTGACGTCGTTGGCGCGCCGCCAGGCCGAGCTCGAGGACGTCGAGCTCGAGGTCATGGAGCGGTCGGAGTCGCTCACGGCCCGGGTCGCCGAGCTCGAGGCCCGCCACGTCGAGCTCGCGGCACGTGTCGAGACCCTCGAGTCCGAGCGGACCACGGCCCTGGCGACGCTCGACGCCGAGGCCGAGAAGGTCGGCTCCGGTCGGGCCGACATCGTCGCGGGCGTCGGCGAGGAGCTCATCGCCCTCTACGAGAAGATCCGTGCCAGCAGCGGTGGCATGGCCGCCGCCGAGCTGCGCCACCGTCGGTGCGGTGGGTGCCGGCTCGAGCTCGGCAACGTCGACCTCTCCCGCATCCGCAACGCCCCCGAGGACGAGGTCGTGCGCTGCGAGGAGTGCCGCCGCATCATGATCCGTACGGGCGAGTCCGGTCTGTGACCGCTGCGTCTCGCGGGTCGGGACGCCGGCTCGTCATCGAGGCGGACGGCGGGTCCCGGGGCAACCCGGGGGTCGCCGGCTACGGCGCCCTCGTCCGTGACCCCGCGACCGGCCGGGTCCTCGTCGAGCTCGCCGAGCCGCTCGGCACGGCGAGCAACAACGTCGCCGAGTACTCCGGCCTGCTCGCCGGCCTGCGGGCCGTGCTCGACCTCGACCCGGCTGCGACGGTCAGCGTCAAGATGGACTCCAAGCTCGTCGTCGAGCAGATGTCCGGGCGCTGGAAGATCAAGCACGAGGACATGCGCCGTCTCGCGCTGGAGGCCCGGGACCTGTGCGCCGAGATCTCGAACGCCGGCGGCAGCGTCGACTTCGAGTGGATCCCGCGGGAGAAGAACAAGGACGCGGACGCCCTCAGCAACGACGCGATGGACGGCAAGAGCGTGCATCGGGTCCTCACCGCGGAGGGTAGCGATGGGACAGACTCGGTGGATGCGGGATCGCTTGTGGCTCAAGGCATCTCCGAGGTATCGGCTGCTCAGCCCGGGCCCCGTCCGCTGCGCCTCCTGCTCGTCCAGGAGCCGCACGACGCAGGCGCAGCGCCTCGCATCGTCGCGGCGGTCCGGCGTCTCGTCGGTCCGGGTGCTCGTGTCGTCGGCGCCGACGACGACCTCGCGACGCGCGTGGCGGCAGATCTCGCTGCGGCGCTCGACGTCGAGGCCGACACGTCGGGGGACTGGTCCGGCCGGGCACCTGGCGAGGGCCCCGACGAGAGGGTGCGCACGGCATACCACTCGCTCGCCGCGACCGGTGGCACCGTCGTCGCGGTGACGAGCAGGCGAGGCGTGCTCTCCGTGCTCAGCGACGTGCTCGGCACGCCCGTCGGGCGCTTCTGGGCCGTGGCCACGGCGGCAGGCAGCCTCACCGCGGTGGAGGTCTGGGAGGACGGGTCCGCCTCGGTGGCTTTCACCAATCGGACCGACCATCTCGCCTGACGGACGCTGTGCGATATTCGGGGCATGAGCTATGCCGGTGACGTGACCCCCGAGCAGGCCTGGACGGTCCTGCGCGACGAGCCCGGTGCGGCGCTCGTCGACGTGCGCACGAGGGCGGAGTGGTCCTACGTCGGGCTGCCCGACCTCGGCGAGATCGGCAAGGACGTCGTCCTCGTCGAATGGCAGACCTATCCCGACGGCGCGGTCAACGAGCGGTTCACCGCCGAGCTCGAGGCCGCCGGGGTGCCCAAGGACGCTCCCGTCTACTTCCTCTGCCGGTCCGGGGTGCGCTCCGTCGCCGCGGCCGAGGCGGCCACCCGCAGCGGGTGGTCACGGTCGCACAACGTCCTCGAGGGCTTCGAGGGACCGCACGACGAGCAGCGCCACCGCGCGGTCTCCGGGTGGAAGGTCGCGGGCCTGCCGTGGGTGCAGGGATGAGCGACGCGAGCCAGCAGTGGCGCCCCGACACCCTCGCCGTGCGGGGAGGCTTGTCCCGCAGTGGTTTCGAGGAGACCTCCGAGGCGCTCTACCTGACGTCCGGCTTCGTCTACGACACCGCGGAGGACGCCGAGGCGGCCTTCAAGGGTGACGTCGACCGCTTCGTCTACTCCCGCTACGGCAACCCGACCGTGGCGATGTTCGAGGAGCGACTGCGCCAGATCGAGGGCGCCGAGGCGTGCTTCGCCACCGGGTCGGGCATGTCCGCCGTCTTCGTCGCGCTCGCGGCGCTCCTCGGCCAGGGCGACCGCGTCGTCTCGTCGCGGGCCCTCTTCGGGTCCTGCTTCGTCATCCTCGACGAGATCCTGCCGCGCTGGGGCGTCGAGACCGTCTTCGTCGACGGCGCCGACCTCGACCAGTGGCGTGAGGCGCTCGCCGAGCCCACGACCGCGGTCTTCTTCGAGACGCCGAGCAACCCGATGCAGGAGCTCGTCGACATCGCCGCCGTCACCGAGCTGGCCCATGCCGCCGGCGCGAAGGTCGTCGTCGACAACGTCTTCGGCACGCCGGTCTTCTCCAAGCCGCTCGACCTCGGCGCCGACATCATCGTCTACTCCGCCACGAAGCACATCGACGGCCAGGGCCGCACGCTGGGCGGCGCGGTGCTCGGCCCCAAGGAGTTCATCGACGGGCCGGTGCAGAACCTCATGCGCCACACGGGTCCGTCGATGTCGCCCTTCAACGCGTGGGTGCTCGTCAAGGGCCTCGAGACGATGTCGCTGCGCGTCGAGCGGATGGCCGACAGCGCCCTCGAGGTGGCGCGCTTCCTCGAGTCGCACCCGAGCGTCAAGCGCGTCGTGCACCCGTTCCTCGAGTCGCACCCGCAGCACGACCTCGCCAAGCGGCAGATGCTCGCGGGCGGCACCGTCGTGACCTTCGAGCTCGACGGGGGCAAGGACGAGGCGTTCGCCCTGATGAACGCCCTGCAGGTCATCGACATCTCCAACAACCTCGGCGACTCCAAGTCGCTCATCACGCACCCCGCGACGACGACGCACCGCCGGCTCGCACCCGAGGCGCGGGCCGCGGTCGGCATCACCGACGGCGTGCTGCGGGTCTCGGTCGGCCTCGAGGACGTCCGCGACCTCGTCGACGACCTCCGACGCGCCCTCGGCTGAGTCGAGCGTCCGCCCACCTCGCGGTCAGCCGCGCACCGCGTGCGGCTGACCGCGAGGGTGTGTGGCCGAGGGCCCGGCGTATGCCGTCAGCCGGTCAGCGGGTCAGCTGGTGGCGGCGAGGGCCAGGGTCGCGGCGGTCACGACCGTGACGGCGCACAGGGCGCCGGTGCGCGCGATGCGACCGACGTCGACGGAGAGGTCGGCGGACCGGCAGCGGGAGGCCCAGAGCAGCGTCGCGACCGAGCCCCACATCGTGATGATGGGCCCGGCGTTGACCCCGATGAGCAGGGCCGCCAGACGCGTGGGGGCATCCGCCACCGTCGGCTCGAGCGCGAGGTACGCCGGCAGGTTGTTGATGCCGTTGGAGGTCAGCACGCCGAGACCGCTGACCCTGAAGAGGTCGCCGATGCCGGTGCCGTGCCCGACGACGGTGCGCAGCCAGGCCTCGAGCCCCAGGCGCAGGGCGGCGTCGATGACGACGAAGAGGATGCAGATGCCCATGACCGTGAGCCACGGCATCTTGATCCGGCGCAGCAGCTCGGGCGCACGCCAGTAGGTCGCGCCGAGCAGGACGAGGGCGGCCGGCACGGACGCCAGGGCCGGCTGGACGCCGACGACGAACGCCGGGGCGAGCAGCACGCAGACCCCGCCGGCGACCTGCATGAGCACCCGGTCGTGCGGCTCCGCGCGCGGTGGTGTGTCGTAGGTGCTGCCGAGGTCGCGCCGGTGCAGCAGCCAGAGCACCGCGACCGTCGCGGCGATCGCCACGATCGCCGGCACGGCCATGAGCTTGATGTAGCCCAGGGTCCCGACCCCCAGCGCTGCGAACGGGTGCAGGGCCAGCAGGTTGGTGAGGTTGGACACCGGCAGGAGCAGGGACGCCGTGTTGGCCAGCCAGAGCGTCGTCATGGCGAACGGCAGGGGTGGGGCGCCGACCTGACGGGCCACCGTGATGGCCACGGGGGTGAGCAAGACAGCCGTCGTGTCGAGGCTGAGCACGACCGTGCACACGACCGCGATCCCGACGATGAGCAGCCAGAGGACGAGCACGCGTCCCCTGGCGACGCGCGCGGCGTGGTGCGCCATGACGTCGAACAGCCCCGACAGGTCGCAGATCTCGGCCACGAGGGTGATCGCGACGAGGAAGACGAGGATCGGCGCCACGCGCTCGACGAGCAGGCTGAGGTCGAACACGTCAGGCCTTCGGGGTCGTGGCCAGCTGCCACGGACGGCCCGGACGCGGCGGGGGCGTCAGCTCGACGTCGAAGCGCTCCGAGAGCCGCTCGGCCAGCGCGTGCGGCGTGCGCGGCGCCTCGGCCTGCACGAGCTCACGCGTCACGAGGCCGCGGGTGTGCTTGGCCGTGTGCGAGGCACCGGGGACGGTGACGTGCACCCAGCGCTCGGCGCGCTCGCCCGTGGGACGCCACACGGCGGCATACGTGCTCGACCGGCAGTCGACGACGAGCTCACGCGGCTTCACCGCGGCGTCGAGGGCCGACGGCAGCTCCTGGCGCCACTCGTGCGACAGGTAGCCGATGCCGGGGAGGGTGCTGCAGATGTTGACCCGGTAGGCCGGCACGCGGTCCGCGAGCCGCAGCGCACCGAAGAGGGCCGACACGACCACGACCCAGCGGTTGGCGCGGCGCTTGGAGGCCGCGTCGAGCGAGTCGACGTCGAGGGCCTGGTAGAGCACACCGGTGTAGACGTGCGAGGCGGTTGCCGTGGGAGCGCTGCGCAGGACCGTGTTGCGCTCGAGGTCGGCGACGAGGTTCGGGTTGATCTCGAGGACGCGCGCCGCGTCGGGCTCGCCGCTCAGTCGCTCCACCGTCTCGACGACCGACTCGCGCAGCGGCGTCAGCTCGGGGAACGAGAGGCTGCCGAGGTCGAGCGCCCGCCCCCGCCGGGGTGAGGTCTTGCCCTCGGACGGGGGGAGCAGGATGAGCACGGGGGTCAGCCTAGGCAAACGGGACAGTGATGTCTCATCCCCGCGCGTGTCGCGGGCGACGAAGGATCGCCCCGGCCCGCAGCGGAGCGGCCCGGGTGCGCAACCGCCGGGAGCGCGTCGTGGTGCGTAGGGTGACGCCATGGCCCAGCGACACATCGTCTTCCGCCCGGCGCCGACGCCCGGCGACGTGGCACGGCAGCTGACGGCACGCTTCGAGGCGGTGCGTCGGGAGTTCGAGGTGCCGGACCGGTTCCCGCCCGAGGTGCTGGCCGAGGCTGCCGCGGCCGCCGGTGCCGCAACCCTGCCGGAGCGGGACGAGACCTCCGTGCCGTTCGTCACCATCGACCCGGCGACGTCGATGGACCTCGACCAGGCCATGTCGATCGAGCGCAGCGGCGACGGCTACCGGGTGCGCTACGCCATCGCCGACGTGCCTGCCTTCGTCCGCGCCGGTGGCGCCGTCGACGGCGAGGCGCGCCGCCGTGGCCAGACGGTCTACTGCCCGGACATGCGCGTCCAGCTGCACCCACCGGAGCTGAGCGAGGGGGCCGCGAGCCTGCTGCCCGACCAGGTGCGCCCCGCCTTCGTCTGGGACCTTACCCTTGCCGCCGACGGCGAGGGCACCGCGGTCGAGGTCTACCGCGCCATGGTCCGCAGCGTCCGGCGCTACGACTACGAGCAGGTGCAGAAGGAGGTCGACGCCGGCACCGCCGAGGAGTGCCTCGTCCTGCTCAAGGAGATCGGCGAGAAGCGCGTCCTGCTCGAGCGCAAGCGTGGCGGGGCGACCCTGCCGATGCCCGAGCAGGAGGTCGAGGAGGACGAGCACGGTGGCTTCCGGATCTCGTTCCGGCCGTTGCTGGCCGCCGAGGACTGGAACGCCCAGATCTCGCTGCTCACCGGCATGGGCGGTGCCGACCTCATGCTCCGGGGCAAGATCGGCATCCTGCGCACCATGCCGCCGCCGGACCCGCGCGACCTGGCGCGCTTCCGCCGGCAGGCCAAGGCCGCCGGTGTCGACTGGCCGAAGGACCTGTCGTACGGCGAGCTGCTGCGCACGCTGGACCGCACCAACCCGCGGCACCTCGCGCTCATCCACGAGGCGACCTCGCTCTTCCGCGGCGCCGGCTACACCCCCTTCGACGGTGAGGTGCCGGCGCAGCCGACGCACGCGGCCGTCGCCAACCCGTACGCGCACGTGACGGCTCCGCTGCGGCGTCTCGTCGACCGCTTCGGGCTCGTCGTGTGCGAGGCGCTCTCGGCGGGGCAGGACGTGCCGGGCTGGGTCCGCGAGGCGCTGCCCACCCTCCCCGAGATCATGGCGACCTCCGACCGGCGCACCAACGGGGTCGAGCGGGCCTGCACCGACGCCGTCGAGGCCGCCGAGCTGCACCCGCTCGTCGGGAGCACCGTGCAGGGCGTCGTCGTCGACGAGAACGACAAAGGCGTCATCGTCCAGCTCATCGACCTCGCCGTCGTGGCCAGAGCGAGCGGGTCGGCGAAGGCCGGCGAGACGGTGACCCTGCGGGTGGACGCCGCCGACGTCGGTACCGGCACGATCACGCTCTCGCTCGCCTGAGGGCTCGAGGCGCTCGGGCGCAGCCGGCCAAAAATCACTGGCCCGGCACTGCGCAGCGCTCCTAGCCTCGTCGGATGCGGGTGCGCTTCGTGAGGACCGGTGAACGGCGCTACGAGGTGCGCGTGGAGCGTGACCTCGCGACCGACCTCGTCATGAGCCCGGCGCCGGGGTGGAGCGACCTCGCACCGCACGACCTCGTCCACCTCGTCGTCGAGCACCGTTTCGGCCTCCGGGACGGCATCTTCGGCCAGATCGCCGCAGGCGGCAACGCGGGCACCTTCGTGCCCACCCAGGAGACCCGCACCAAGGCCTGGGCCCGTCGCGTCGAACGCCGGAACCAGTCGCGGGGCACGCAGATCGGGCGGTCGGAGCAGCTCGCCGCTGCCGTCTACCCGGCATGGCTCCGACACCGCGGGATGACGCCTGACCGCTACGACGAACGGGCCGGCGCAGCAGCAGACCTCGGCGCCCGTGAGCTCGACGAGGTGTTCACCGACCTCGACCGGCTGTCGGCGCAGTGGTCCGGGCTCGCGGTCGGCGAGAGCGTCGACGTCGACTGGCCCTGGCCCGAGCGGCGCTGAGCCCCGGCGCACACCCGTGTGCACCCGTCGGCGTCAGGACCCCGCCGGCTGCACACGCCAACCGGCCGGAGACGACGTATGCCGTCACGCCCGGCGGGGCGGACGGCATACGTCGTCGTGGTGTTCCGGCGCTAGGGAGCGGTGGCGGGAGCGCTCGGGGTGCCCGTGCCCGGGTCCTGCGCGGCGGGGGTCGTGGGCGCGACCGGTCCGGTCGACGCGGTCGCCTGGCCGGGGGTGGCCGGGGTGGCCGGCGTCGCGGGGGTCGTCGCGGACGGTGTCCCGGTGGACGTGGCCTGGCCCGACGTGGACCCGGCGGGCGCAGTCGCGGCGCCGGTCGGAGTCGTGGGTGCGGTGGGCGTCGTGCCCAGCGCGCCCTTGTCCGCAACGGTCCCGTCGCCCGAGGCGTCGCCCGTGGTGCCGGCAGGGCTGTCGACCACGGCGCCCGCGCTCGTGCGGCCGCCGAGGTCCGTGCCGGTCACCCGGGCGCCGGTGGCGAGCTGGAGGCCGGTGAGGAAGGCCGCGGCGATGGCGAAGACGGCCCCCGTCGTGACGAGGACCCGCCGCGCGGTCACGCGGTCGGGACGGCGCCACCACGGCTCCCGCACGATCTCGACGTCCACGCCGTCGGGCCCGCGGCGCGAGCGCACGAGCACGACGGCCTCCCTGGCGCGCGCCATGGAGTTCGTGTAGAGGCTGGCCGCGATCGCCGAGATGACGCTGAGCACCGCGGCCCCGGCGATGGTGCCGACGACGCCGAGGCGCGAGCCGAGGGCTGCTGCCGTGGCGGCGGCCATCGAGCCCCCGAGCAGCTGGGTCAGGGAGAGATCGAGCAGCTTCGCTCTGGGCCGTGCGTCGGGCTCGGCGTCTGCAGGGGCGCCGGGTCGGGTGTCGGTCAGGTCGTCGGTCAGCGGTTCGGTCATGGTCCTGGGGTCGGTTGCGATCGTCATCTCCCATGCACGACGAACGACGGTCCCGGATCGTTGACGAGATCGGGGAGGTGTGACTCGGGTCACCTCGGTCCGGCGGACCGGGGGACCCGGGGGACCGGCGCCGATTCGGGCGATCGGGCCCGACGGTGACAGACTCGGGGCGATCACTGGAGGACCATGGACGCCACCGCCCTGCACGACCGCGACCTCGCGGACCGCCGAGACCCCGACGGTGGGGACCACGGGGGAGCCGTCGCCGAGGAGGCGGCTCGTCGCCGCACCTTCGCCGTCATCTCGCACCCCGACGCCGGCAAGTCGACCCTGACCGAGGCACTCGCGCTGCACGCGCGCGCCATCGGCGAGGCCGGAGCGGTGCACGGCAAGGGCAACCGGCGCGGCGTCGTGTCCGACTGGCTGGAGATGGAGAAGGACCGAGGCATCTCGATCACCTCCGCCGTGCTCCAGTTCGCCTACGACGGCACGGTCATCAACCTGCTCGACACCCCCGGCCACGCGGACTTCTCCGAGGACACCTACCGCGTGCTCGCAGCGGTGGACGCCGCCGTCATGCTCGTCGACGCCGCCAAGGGCATCGAGCCCCAGACGTTCAAGCTCTTCGAGGTCTGCCGGGCCCGGGGCGTGCCCGTCATCACCGTCGTCAACAAGTGGGACCGGCCCGGCCTGGATGCGCTCGCGATCATGGACGAGCTGACGACCCGGATCGACCTGCACCCGATGCCCCTCACCTGGCCGGTGGGTGTCGCAGGCGACTTCCACGGCGTGCTCGACTGCGCGACGGGCGACTTCGTCCAGTTCACGCGGACACCCGGCGGCGCCACCGAGGCCATCACGACGCGGATGCCCGCCGAGGAGGCCGAGCAGCTGCTGGGTTCGGTCTGGACCGACGCGGTCGAGGAGTACGACCTGCTCCGCTCCTCGGGCCACGACCTCGACCTCGAGCTGTTCCTCTCCGGCGCGGCCTCGCCCGTGCTCTTCGGCTCGGCCGTCCTCAACTTCGGCGTACGCCAGCTGCTCGACACGCTCGTGACGCTCGCGCCCGCCCCGGGAGCGCGTCCCGACCGCTCCGGCGACCCGCGGGCGGTGTCGGCTCCGTTCTCGGGCTTCGTCTTCAAGATCCAGGCGGGCATGGACAAGGCGCACCGCGACCGGCTCGCGTTCGTCCGGGTGTGCTCGGGCCGCTTCACGCGCGGGATGGTCGTGACGCATGCCGACACGGGCCGTCCCTTCGCGACGAAGTACGCGCAGAGCGTCTTCGGCCGCGACCGGTCGACGCTCGACGAGGCCTTCCCCGGCGACGTCATCGGCCTCGTCAACGCCAACGCCCTCCGGGTCGGCGACACCCTCTTCGCCGACGAGAAGGTCGCCTTCCCCCGCATCCCGCTCTTCGCTCCCGAGCACTTCGCCGTCGCCCGCGCGGCGGTGACCGGCAAGCAGAAGCAGTTCCGCAAGGGCATCGAGCAGCTCGGCGAGGAGGGCGTCGTCCAGGTGCTGCACTCCGACCGACGCGGTGCGCAGGCGCCGGTGCTCGCGGCCGTCGGCCCGATGCAGTTCGACGTCGCCAAGCACCGGATGGAGCACGAGTTCGGCTCGCCGATCCGCCTCGAGCCGCTCGGCTACTCGGTGGCGCGCGCCGTCACGGCGGCCGCGATGCCGATCGTCGACAGCCGGCCCGGAGCCGAGTCGCTGACCCGCGAGGACGGGCTCCACGTCGCCGTCTTCGCCGACAAGTGGCGCCTCGCCTCGGTCGAGAAGGACCTGCCGGCCGGCTCACTCACTCCCATCTTCGGCTGACCTCGTGAGCCGACGCTTCGAGGAGATCGACTGGCAGCAGACGCCGATGGGCGAGATCAGCCTCCGTCGCCGGCTCGAGCCCTCACTGCTCGTCGACGTCTACGAGGTGAAGCTCGGCGAGGAGTTCCTCATGTCGAGCCTCTTCACGGTCGCGGAGGTCGAGCTGGCCCGCCTCGGGCTCGGCGCCCTGGGGGAGGGCGGTGGCGACGGTGAGAGCCTCGACGTCGTCGTCGGCGGGCTCGGCCTCGGCTACACGGCCGTGGCCGCACTCGAGGACGCCCGGGTGCGCTCCCTGACCGTCGTCGAGGCTCTCGGACCCGTCATCTCGTGGCACGAGCGACAGCTGCTCCCCGACACCGCGTCCC
Source organism: Terracoccus sp. 273MFTsu3.1 (assembly GCF_000383675.1). GTDB lineage: Bacteria > Actinomycetota > Actinomycetes > Actinomycetales > Dermatophilaceae > Terrabacter. The sequence continues at coordinate 29,003 of NZ_KB911827.1, forward strand.
TCACCGTCGACCCGAGGACGACCCTGCTCGAGGGCGACTTCTTCGCCCTGGCGCGTCAGGGCCAGGGCTTCGGGGACGCACCGGCCCTGCTGCACGCCGTGCTGCTCGACATCGACCACACGCCCCACCACGTGCTCCACCCCAGCCACGCGGACCTCTACACCCGGGACGGCCTCTCGCGCCTGGCTGCGACGCTGCATCCCGGTGGGGTCTTCGCGCTGTGGTCCGACGACCCGCCCGAGGACGCTTTCACGGGCCTGCTGGCAGAGGTCTTCGCCGACGTCGCCGCCCACGAGGTGTCCTTCCCGAACCCCCTCACGGGAGGGACCTCGTCCAACAGCGTCTACGTCGCCACCACCGAGGTCGACGGCCGGACCACCGGCTGAGGCGCATCTGCTCCCACACCAGCCGAAGTCGCCCTAACGTAGGGGCGAGGACACCGACGTCCACAGGAGGTTCGATGAGCGTCACGGTCTCGGTCAACGGCGCCGTCACCACTGCCCGGCTCGCGGGCGAGATCGACACGTACACCGTGCCGAACGTGCGGGCAGCGTTCGATGAGATCGCCGTGGCACCGGGCGCCAAGGTCGTCGTCGACCTGCGGGACGTCACCTTCCTCGACTCGTCGGGTCTCGGCGCGATCATCGGGCTGTACCACCGCGTCGTCGCGGCGGACGCCCGGCTCCAGCTCGTCTGCGGCGACATCACCCTGCGGCTCGTCAGGCTGATGCATCTCGACCAGGTCATCGACGTGGTCGAGGCGTCCGACGTCGACGTCGCGCCTGTCGAGATCGCTCCCGCCGAGTCGGCACGCAGGGTCGACGCGGACCGATCCTGACCTGACCTGACGCTTCGGGCCGTCCGGGACTCGTCGGCTCAGGACGCCAGCCGCAGGTGCACGCCGATGCGCGTACGCGTCGGGCGGGCCTCGATGGTCAGCCGGTCGCTCAGCCGCTGCGCGATCCACAGTCCGCGGCCGCTCGTCGAGTGGTCGTCGAGCGCGAGGACCTCCGGCACCGACCCCGTGCCGTCGTCGTCCTCGACCGTGAAGACGAGCGAGTCGGCCGTCTCGTCGATGAGCAGGACGCCGTGGCCGCCGCCGTGGACGATGCTGTTGACCGCGATCTCGTGCACGGCCAGCACGGCGTTGTCGGCGCGGTCGGGGATGCGTTCGCCGGCGATGGCCCGCACGATCTCACGCACGCGACGCAGGTCGTCGGGGCCGAACTCGAGTCGACGGAGCTCGCGTCCCCTGGCCACCCCTTGACCCGTCACCTCTGCATGCTCCCACTTCTGCGGCATCCGTGGGTGCCCAAGCCCTTCGGCTGTCAGGATGACCCCATGAACGCGCCATGGCAGAGCCCGGCGGCGAACCGTGCGTCGGTCGCCCCGAGGCTGGCGGCGTTGGCAGGCATCGCGGCCCAGGTTGCGGCGGCCACGACGCTGGAGGAGCTCACCGAGACGATCACCGAGCGTGCGTCGACGGTCATGGGCGCCTCGCGGGCCGTGCTGGCGGTCCAGGACGGCCCGACGCGTCTGCGCACGATCGCCACCCACGGACTGACCCCGTCCGAGGCCCGGCAGTGGGCCAGCCTCGAGCTCGATGCCCGCTCGCCGCTCACCGACGCGGTCCGGACCACCCAGATCGTGTCGGTCACGGGGCGCGCCGAGCTCGTCGAGCGATACCCGGACCTCGACGACGGCACGGAGCGGTCGTCCGTGACGCTGCCGCTCATCTCCCGAGCCGACGGCTCGGCCATCGGGGCGGTGGGTTTCCGCTTCGACGGGCTCGTGGGACCGGTCGACGCGGATCTGGTGTGGGTCCTGGGGGTGCTCGCCGACATGTGCGCGCAGACGATGCTGCGGCTGCGGGCCGAGGAGCAGAGCGCGACCCGAGCGGCCCAGCTCGAGTTCCTGGCCGATGCGTCGCAGGCGCTCGCCACCACCCTCGACTACCGGCAGACGCTGCGCCAGGTCGCGTCGCTCGCCGTGCCGACGCACGCCGACTGGTGCTCGGTCCAGATGGTCGACGACGGAGTCCTGCGGACCCTCGCCGTCGCGCACATCGACCCCGACAAGGTGCAGCTCGCCAAGGAGCTCGAGACCAGGTGGCCCTCGGACCCCGAGCGGCCCGGAGGGGCGGCCGAGGTCGCGCGCTCCGGGAAGAGCCTGCTCATCGAAACCATCACCGACGAGATGCTCGTCGCCGCGGCGCGCGACGAGGAGCACCTCCGGGTGGCGCGAGAGCTCGGACTGCGCAGCGCCATGACGGTGCCGCTCATGGCCAAGGACCGGGTGCTCGGGGTGCTGACCTTCGTCGCGGCCGAGTCCGGTCGCCGCTACACGCGCGACGACGTCGCCTTCGCCGAGGACCTCGCCCGGCGGGCCGGTCTGGCCATCGACAACGCCGACCTCTACTCCCAGACCCGCCGTGTCGCGTCGGTGCTCCAGGCGACGCTGCTGCCCCAGGACCTGCCCGAGATCCCGGGCTGGCAGATCGGGACGGTCTACCGTCAGGCGGGGCGCACCGACGTGGGTGGTGACTACTACGACGTCAGCGGGCTCGACGGCGGCCGAGTCACGGTGGTCCTCGGTGACGTCATGGGCCGTGGGGTCGATGCGGCAGTCGCGGGATCGCGGATGCGTTCTGCTGCAAGGGTGCTGGCGACCCAGGACCCGGAGCCCGAGGCGCTCGCCGGCGCGATGGACCGATTCATGGCGACCGAGCCGCCGACCCAGATGGCGTCCTCGGTCTACCTGCTCTTCGAGCCCGAACGCAACGACCTCGCCGTCGTCGTCGCCGGGCACCCGCCGCCGCTGCTCGTCCAGGGCGGCCGGACCCGATTCGTCACCGAGGACGGCTCGCCGGTGCACGGCCTCGGTGAGGTGCCACGAGCGTCGGCCCGGGTGCCCTTCGCCGTGGGGGACCTGCTCCTGCTCTACACCGACGGCCTCGTCGAGCGCCGCGGAGAGAGCATCGACATCGGGCTCAAGCGCTTGCAGGCTGCCGCCGAGGAGCTCCTCACCGGGGCTGACGACGACACCGACCTCGACGAGATCCTCGACGAGCTGACCGAGTCGGTCTCCGACCCGGACCGGCACGACGACGTCGCCGTCCTGGCGTTCCGCCGCGTCGTCTGAGCGGACGGCCGGCCTGCGTCGGTGCCAGGGAGGGCTCGCCGGTGGGCGCGGACGCAGCGGACGGCATACGCCCCTATGCTGGTGCGCGGATGAGTCGGCCAGACGGTCGCGTCAGGGCCTCGGCCCTGCCGAGGAACGTCCGGGCTCCACAGGGCAGGGTGGTGGCCAACAGCCACCCGGGGTGACCCGCGGGACAGTGCCACAGAGAACAGACCGCCGGCCGCTTCGGCAGCCGGTAAGGGTGAAACGGTGGTGTAAGAGACCACCAGCGCTCCAGGTGACTGGAGCGGCTCGGTAAACCCCACCCGGAGCAAGTCCAGACAGCGTGTGCACGGCGCCCTCGGGCGCCGAGGAGACCGGCCCGGTCGAGTGCGCGGGTAGGACGCTCGAGCCGGCCAGCAATGGTCGGCCTAGATGGATGGCCGTCGCCACGTCACCGGCAACGGGGACGCGGAACAGAACCCGGCGTATCGGCCGACTCATCCACTTTCAGGCCTCTGACCTGCGGTGATGCGTTCGGTCACCCCCGTTGGTCCGCGATGGGTCCGCAAGATCTCGGAGGACTCCGTCGACGGCGGCCCTGGTTCGCTCGTCGTTGTCGGGCCAGAGGTGGCTGTAGGTGTCGAGGGTCTCGCTCGCGCTGGCGTGGCCCAGACGGGCCTGGACGGTCTTGACGGACTCGCCGTGACGGATGAGCAGCGAGGCGTGGCACCGAGGGAACCTCCGGCGGACGGCGACGAGGTAGCGCGCCCGGCCGGTGGATCCGGACGGCAGACGACCGGGCTACTGTGACGGCAGCCTCACTTTGGGGCGCATGCCCTCTCGCCTGCGAGAGGAGTTAGCTGGATTGCCCCATGGACAGCCACTTCGGACCCAGGTCCGACTCAGGCGTCAACCCCACCGACGTGTCCGAGGTCCACAACGCCTCTGTCGACGAGGATGCAGCGCAGGATGGTGCGTGCGCGCAGGTACATCTACCCACGGGTGCGATGTGCGTCATGCGACACGGTCATGACGGGTCATGCGAGTTCATCCCCGCCGCAGAGGCGGACGCAGTGCTTGCCATGCGCAAGACCGCCGAACACTGGTGATCTCCACACCTTGCGGCGAGTCCGGAGACGTCGCAGCGGACGGGCCCAGCCATTTCCCCAGCTCACGTCTGCGCCCGCAAGGGTCATCGACCACGCCGCCTGGGTGGTCGCCAGCCGATCCGCCGGCTCTGCCTGCACCTGCAGCGCCCTTGGGGAAACTGATGTCGCTCGTTCGCGCAGCTCGTGGAGACGTGCGTGCCCTGCGAGCGGGAACCGTCGACCCGGCCCTGTTGGTCGCCGCTCGTGGGGTACTGCTCGATGCCATGGAGGGCTACGCCGCCGAGCTGGACAAACGCCGTCTGCCTCTACCGCCGGGGCTTCGTGACGACCTGCGCCTGCCGCGGGCTGTCCGTGACCGTCTCAAGAGGTCGAGGTCGCGCGACAAGCGCTGAGCTGAGGGCAGCACGCAAGAACTGCAGTCGTGCACTCGCGGGGGGCCGCACGCCGGCCCCCGGCCTTCCGACGGCGGAGGGCAGCTCCGGTGTCTGCAGCCGCTCCACCAGTCCGTGACGGACTGAGAGGCGGCGGCGGAGGAGCATCGGACCCCCCGAGTCAAGCCTGGCGGACACCAAACCCGCTCGGGAGGCGATAAGCGCGTCACCGGTCGAGCCACTCTGCTGGACCCGAACGACGCCGCTACCAGGGCCTTACCCATCGGGCGGCGGTTACCCTCCGACTCACCAAACAGCGGGTCTGGGACCAGGCTTGATTCACGAGGCCCACCTGCGGCCTCGTGAATCACGCGACATCGTCTGACGCAGACCGACGCCGCTCACGCGTCGACGATGACGGGGATGATGAGGGGGCTGCGCCGCGCCTGGCGGTGGACCCATGTGGACATGGCCCGGCGGACGAGTTCCTCGACCTGCTCGATGTCCTCGATGCCTTCCTTGCTCGCCGTGGTGAGCGCCTTCTGGATGGCCGGAGTGGCCTTGGCGAAGTCGCCGGGCTGGTGCTCGAACCCGTGGGCGAGGTAGTCGGGCTCTTCGGTGAGTTTGCCGGTGTCGGGATCGACGATGCAGACGATGGTGATGACCCCTTCCTCGGCCAGGGTCCGACGTACGTGCAGGGACTCCTCGGTCGCGCCGCCGACGGTCATGGCATCGACGTAGACGAGCCCGGCCGGGACGGAGCCGGAGATCGTCGCCTGGCCATCGACGAGGTCGATGACGGCCCCGTCGTGGGCGATCAGGGCGCGCTTCGCGTCGACACCGGTCCGGATGGCGAGGTCGGCGTTGGCCCGAAGGTGGCGCCATTCGCCGTGCACGGGCAGCACGCTGGAGGGCTGCACGATGTTGTAGCAGTAGGCCAGCTCGCCGGCGCTGGCGTGCCCGGACACGTGCACCTTGGCGTTGCCCTTGTGCACGACGTTGGCGCCCCAGCGGGTGAGCTCGTTGATCACCCGGTAGATGGCGTTCTCGTTACCGGGGATGAGGGAGCTGGCGAGCAGCACGGTGTCGCCCTCCGTGACGCGGATGGGGTGGTCACGGTTGGCCATCCGTGACAGAGCGGCGAGGGGCTCGCCCTGCGACCCCGTACAGATCAGGGCGATCTGGTTCGCCGGCAGGCGTTCGAGCTGTTTGAGGTCGATGACCAGACCCTTGGGGATGTCGAGGTAACCGAGCTCGGCGGCGATGCCCATGTTGCGCACCATCGACCGGCCGACGAAGGCCACCTTCCTCCCATGATCCCGAGCCGCGTTGAGCACCTGCTGGATGCGGTGGACGTGGCTGGCGAAACTGGACACGATGACCCGGCCGGGCGTCGTCCGGAAGACGGACTCGATCGCGGGGGACAGCTCCCCTTCGGACACGGTGAAGCCGGGGACCTCGGCGTTGGTCGAGTCGACGAGGAAGAGGTCGACACCTTCCTCACCGAGACGGGCGAAGGCGCGCAGGTCGGTCACGCGGCCGTCGAGCGGGAACTGGTCCATCTTGAAGTCACCGGTGTGGAGCACCAGGCCCGCAGCGGTGCGGATCGCGACGGCGAGGCCGTCGGGGATCGAGTGGTTGACGGCGACGAACTCGCAGTCGAAGGGCCCGAACGTGCGCCGGTCGCCCTCGCTCACCCGCACGGTGACAGGGGTGATGCGGTGCTCCTGCAGCTTCGCCTCGAGGAAAGCGAGCGTCAGGCGGGAGCCGACGACTGGGATGTCCGGCCGTTCCCGCAGCAGGTAGGGGACGCCACCGATGTGGTCCTCGTGCCCGTGCGTCAGGACGATGGCGTCAACCTTGTCGAGACGGTCACGGACCCAGGAGAAGTCGGGCAGGATCACGTCCACGCCCGGCTGGTGCTCCTCGGGGAACAGGACGCCGCAGTCGACGATGAGCAAGCGTCCGGCGTGCTCGAAGACCGTCATGTTGCGCCCGATCTCACCCAGGCCACCGAGGGGTACGATCCGCAGGCCGTCGCGTGGGAGCGTGGGGAGGTCCTGGGACCGTCGGGAGCCACGTCCCCGGCCACGCGACTGCTGACGACGACCGCTGCCCGCGCTCACAGTCCACCTCCTGGACGGGAGGTGACGGCCAGGCACTCCCGGGCGGTTGGAGGCGAGGGCGTTCGCCGGCCGGCTGGACCGATCCAGTGCGATATCACGGTCATCCTTTCATGTTGGGCAACGGCTGGCGGCGAACCGAGGTGTCGCACCTCTGCAAGCGCGTCGCCGTCATGTCTGGCATGTCACAGCGAGAATGATTCCATGAGCGTCCGGCAGGCCTTTCCCCTTGTCAGGGCCGCCACGACAACCGGGCCCTGGCTACCGCTCGTCACGCCCGCGACATCTGACGGTACGTGCGCCGGGACGCGTCAAGCTGGACGCTAACCCGGACGCGCGGTCTTGAGAGCAGTGGGCGTGCTTCCTCTGAGGGGCGTCAGCCCGATCCGACGAGGGCCTCGGCCTCGTCGGCGGTGTCGGACGCGTCCGGCCTCCTGGGCGAGCACGGCGGCGAAGGCCCTGGCTGCTCTGCGGTGTTGCGGGTCCTCGAGCACGTTGAGCACCGCGGCCGCGCTCCGCTCCGGCGGTGCGGTCCGGTCCACTCGGACGCCCGCAGAGAGGCGCTGAACCCGGACGGTGTCGTCCCTCTGGTCCCGTCACACGGGCCTGCAGACGGTGGAACCGGGGCCTTCGCGGCCCTCGGCCCGCTGGCGTACGCTTCAGGGAACGTAGCCCCGGACCCGGCCAACGACGACGCATCGGAAGTGGTCGTATGCCGAGCCGGGACCTTCCCGAGAGCCACGAGGCTCCCTCTGTGCCGACCGTGAGGCTGAGTTGGCCGGGAGGCAGTCCACTCACGTCGCCGGGGCAGACGCACTCCTCCGAGACGGACGCGGTGGGGTCGAGCCCCGGCGGCGTCAGGGGTGTGGGCCGCCCGGTTGAGCCGTGGAACCAACCGGACCCCGATCGGTTGGTGATTCACACCGGGCAGCGTCAGGCCCTGTGGGAGCGGCTGGTGCTGGGCGTCTTCATCGCCGTGCCGTTCCTGGCCCTCCTCTGCGCGCTGCCCATCGCATGGGTGGTCGGCTGGGTGACGTGGCTGGACATCGCGCTGGCGGCGGGGATGTACGGGGTCTGCATGCACGGAGTGACCATCGGCTACCACCGCTGCTTCACGCACGGCGCGTTCAAGCCGATCCGACCGCTGAAGATCGCGCTGGCGATCGCCGGCAGCCTGGCCATCGAGGGCGCCGTCAACACGTGGGTGGGGGATCACCGCAAGCACCACAAGTTCTCCGACAGAGCCGGTGACCCGCACTCCCCGTGGCGTTACGGAAACAATGTGCGGGCCCTGGCCAAGGGCCTGGTGTACGCGCACGTGGGGTGGCTTTTCGAGGCGGAACAGAGCGACAAGAGCGCCTACATTCCCGACCTCATCCGAGACAAGGACATGGTCCGCATCTCCAAGGCATTTCCCGCGCTGCTGACGATCTCCCTGCTCCTTCCCCCACTGGTCGGCGCTCTGGTGACCCGCTCATGGATCGGGGCAGCCACCGCCTTCTTATGGGGGACCTTGGTGCGCCTCGGTCTGGTCCACCATGTGTCGTGGTCGATCAACTCCATCTGCCACGCGATCGGAGAGCGCCCGTTTGCCAGCCGTGACCGCGCCGGCAACGTCGCTTGGCTCGCAGTGCTGTCGATGGGCGAGTCCTGGCACAACCTGCATCACGCCGACCCGACGTGCGCCCGGCACGGCGTCCTGCCTGGCCAGCTCGACTCCAGTGCCCGGATCATCCGCTGGTTCGAGCAGCTGGGCTGGGCGAGCGACGTGCGCTGGCCCAAGCCCGCCCGGCTGGCCGCCAAACGCGCCCCCTGAGCGGACCGCCTCGCCCGTTGCCCGACCGTTCCGAGTCCTGGCGCAGGCCAGGAAGCGAGTGGCCGGTACGCCGGCCTGTTCGAGGGCCCGGTTCCCATTCCCTGGTGACACCCAGCTGTCACGTTTCCCCGTTTGAACCTGGCACCGGCGCGGTGCGTCGTGATGTGTGGGGCCGACCCTGAAAGGTCGGCGCCCGTGGGAGGCGGTCAGAGTGCTAGCCAAGCGATGGGTGATCGCAGGACTCGTTGCAGTCGCTGTCGTGGTGGTCCTTCTCGCGATCGTCTACGGCGGTGGCGGGGGCGGTGCCGGGGGCGGGGGCAGCGGCTACTGAGCCGCCGACCTCGTTCGCCCACGCCGTCTGTCCGGCCGAATCCCCTTCTCCGCCGGATCAGCCGACAGCGAGAAGCACGCAGGCGACGGCGAGGCAGGCCGTCAGCGCCCCCATGCCCCATCGTTCAAGAGGGTGCCGACCGGCGACGTTTCCGGCTGTGTTCAACGCGAAGAGAGCGGCGAAGCCCCAGCAGGCATAGCTGAGCCCGGGGTGCCCTGCAGTGGTGCCGAGCACACCGCCACGCAGGAGTAGCACCCAGCCGACCACCAGGAGGACTGCGGCGGTGACAAGGCTGGCGGCCCGATGCCTGACCGGCAGCGTCCCGTCTGCCAACGCCACCCGGCCGCCATAGGCGGCGCGGCCCCAGGGGGCTCCTGCGGCAAGCCCCAGCTGGAACGCGATCGCGACCAGCAGTAGAGCACTCGCGGCGATGGCCAGGCTGCTCATGGCGGTAGTCATGCCGCTCCTCTCGGTTTGTCCGCCGGGGAGGGGCGGCTGTCGCGTCGCCAGTCGCGGATGTGGCACTCACATCCCTTGGGCCAAGTGCTTGGTGAACAGGGTCGTGACGCGGTGGTCCCCCATGATGACCGACATCGACGATGCAGTCAGAGCGACCCACCGTGATGGCGCATCCTTGAGCCGGGGATCGAGGTGCTTCGCGCGATCGTTGCTGATGCAGGGGATGGGCGTGGCTTTCGGTGGATCGGCCGACTCATCGGCTGGCAGACCCTCTGACCTGCGGTGATGTGCCTGGACACCTGGTCACGCGAAGACTCTCGGTCTGGCTACAGTCAGGCATGCCCACCTTCGTTCTCATCCCGGGAGCCGGTGGGTCGGCGTGGGTCTGGAGTCGGGTCACGGGGCTCCTGTCCGAGGCCGGTCACGACGTGATCGCGGTCGATCTGCCCGGCGACGACGAAACCGCCGGGCTGTCCCGCTACACCGAGCTGGTGGTCGACGCGATCGGTCCGCGGTCGGACGTCGTGCTCGTCGCAGGGTCGCTCGGAGGCTTCACCGCGCCGCTCGTCTGCGAGCGGGTGCCCGTCCGTGAGCTGGTGCTGGTCAACGCGATGATCCCTGATCCCGACGAGACCCCTGGTGACTGGTGGGCGCACACGGGGGCGGTGGAAGCCCAAGAGGAGGCAGCCCGTGCTGGTGGCTACGGTCCCTTCGACGTGGCGACCTACTTCCTGCACGACGTCGACGCAGAGGTCGTGGCCGAGGGCGAGCCGTACCAGCGCGCCGAGGCCGACGTCGTCTTCGGGTCGGTGTGTGACTTCACCGCGTGGCCGGCGATCAGGATCCGTGTCCTCGTCGGCGCCGACGACCGCTTCTTCCCGGTTGGCTTGCAGCGCCGGGTTGCTCGCGACCGGCTGGGCGTCGAGGTCGACGTCCTTCCGGGTGGGCACTTGCTGCCACTCGTGCAGCCTCGGCTGGTGGCCGACTACGTGGCATGGTTCACGACGCCGCCCGGAGCCGGTCGGGGTGCGTGACTCCGGACACGAGTCAGTTCGAGATCTTCACCGTCCTGGTCGCCGTCCCCAACGTGACGCCCGCAGAACTTCTCAGGGTCATCGTGACCGTCGCGGTGGCGGCGTTGTCGGCGCGCATCTGCCAGGCGACCGATTTCGTCCCCCCACCCGCGACCGTTCCGGTCGGTTGCGTCGAACTGGTCGGGTTCGTGAGCCGCAGCGCGTTGGTGGGCGTGAAGCTGACCACCACGGTCGAGCCGGTCGCCGTTGACGTACCGCCGTTGGTGACCGTGGCCGTCGCCGTGAAGGACTGACCCCGGCGCACGGTCGCCGGCACGCCGCTGAGACCAACGGACATCCCCGACGGCGGAACGCTCGTCGGCGTCACGGTGACGGTTGCCGTCCTCGTGGTGCTGCCGGAGAACGCCGTGATGGTGACCGGCGTGCTCGCGGCCACCGAGGACGTCGTCACCGGGAAGCTCGCCTGAGTCTGGCCCGCTGGCACGGAGACCGTCGGGGGCACCTGGGCCGCGGACGAGTTGCCGGTCGCAAGGGTCACCGACGAGCCTGCGCTCGGCGCAGCGGAGCTCAGCGCCACGGTCCCCGTCGCGTTGCTGCCGCCGGTGACGCTGGCGGGGGCGATGGACAACGACACCAGCGACGGCGCCGTCGGTCCGGCAGCGAGGTTGATGAAGGCGGAGCGCGTGACGCCGCCCGCGCTCGCGTCAACCTGCACCGTCGTGAAGGCGCTCGTGGCGGTGGTGGTGATCGCGAAGCTCGTCGAGTTGTTGCCGGCCGGAACGCTGACCGTGGCCGGAACCTGGAGGACTGCGGGGTTGCTGCTGGTCAACGTCACGGTGCCGCCACCGGCCGGTGCCGACGTGACCAGCTCGACGATGCCCTGCGTCGAGGTGCCGCTGACGATGTCGGTCGGGCTGACGCTGAACCCCGCCAGCGTCGGCGCCGTGGACCCGGGACGGATCTCGAGCAGCCGGGCCTGGGTTCCGGCGGTGAACCCGAGGCCTGCTTGGATCAGCACGTAGTACGTGGCAGGCACCGACGGCGCCGTGATGGTGAAGGTGGCGCTCGTGCTGCCGGCCGGCACCGTCACGCTCGGCGGGGTGACGACCTGGCCCTCCATGCTGCCGCTCAGGCGGATCGTGGCACCACCCGTCGGCGCCGGGCCCGTGAGGGTCACGGTGCCCGTGGTCGTCGCACCCCCCGCGATGCTGGCCGAGGTGAGCGCCAACGATGCGAGGGCGGCTGGTGGCACGGTTCCCGGCGGCGCCACGGTCAGCCACAACGACGGAGAGCGGTACGACTCGGCCCCGTAGCCCGAGTCGATCTTCACCCGCGTCGGGGCGGAGACCGTCGTGGTGTCGATCGTGAAGGACGCGCCGGTCCCGCCTGCGGGGATGAACACGGTGGGCGGCAGCGCGACGATCGCCGGATCGGCGCTGACCAGGGTCACCACGGCACCGCCCGCCGGTGCCGGGTTCAGCAGGGTCACTGTTCCGGTCGTGGCGTGGCCGCCGACCACGGTCTCCGCGCCCAGTGAATGACCCCACAGGAGCGGGAACGATCCGAGCGAGCTCTGCTGCCACGTCGTGCCGTAGGCCGCGCGGATGGAGCCGACCGAGGCACCCCCGACCGGCGATGTGGTGATCGGGGTGACCATCGCATCGGTCGCGCCGGCGGGGATGAAGACGCTCGCGGGCGTCTCGACGCCAGCCATGTCGCTGGCGACCTTCACGGTGACGCCGCCGACCGGTGCCGGCTGGGTCAACGTGACTCGCGCCTGGGTGGCGTTGCCACCGAAAACGGAGGAAGGGGTGGCGACGAGGGACAGCACGCCCAGGCCCTGCGGAACCGCTGGACCGGCGACGACGGTGAAGGTGCCCGTGGCTGACCACGGGCCCCGAACCTGGCCGTGCACGGCGCGCACGCGCCAGAAGTAGGTGCCAGGCGCCAGGGTGTCGACCAGCAGGTAGTCGGAACGGGCGAGGTTCTGGATCAGGAAGACGCCGAACGACCCGGCGAAGGCGGGGTCGTCGTCGATGTCCAGGTCGTAGGCCGGGCTCTCCCGGTTGGGCGTGTCCGACCAGTCGAAGGTGAGGGGGATCGAGCGACTCGTGCCACCGGTCGGGGAGAGCAGCGTGGGCGCGGGTGGGGTCGGGGCAGTGTTCGTGATCTTCACGTTCAGCGTGGGCGATGGCAGCCCATGCACTCCTGCAGCCGACACCGCGCGGATCCGGTAGTACACGTTGGGGATCTCGTTGCCCCAGCCGGCGCGGAACGTCGTCCCGAACTGGACCAGGTCGGTCGTCAGCGACAACGGATACGAGAACGTCGGCTCGTCGTCGGCTTCGAGGAGGTAGTAGTGCGCGCCGGGCACGGCCGTCCAGCTGATGTCGAAGAACTCCGACGCGTGGAAGCGAGCGCCGGTCGCCGGGGATGTGAACGACGGCGTGCCTGGTGCCGCGCCGAGCCCGGTGACGGTGAAGCTGCGCACCGGTGACCAGGCCGAGTCGATCGAGCCGACCGTGCCGCCGACCGTCTGCGATGCCTGCACGCGCCAGAAGTAGCTGCCCAGCGGCAGGCCGCTCACCGTGTCCGTCGTGGGCACCGGGATGCCCGCCAGCGATTCCTGGGTGAAGCCGGACGCGATCACCGTGCTGAAGGTCGAACTCGTCCCGACCTGCCACGTGTAGCTGCCGATCGGCCCGTCCGGATCGACCACCGCGCCCCACTGGAGCGTGAACGGCTCGACCACCGACGCCCCGGCGGCGGGTCCCACGAGGGCTGGCGCAGGCGGCGGGGTCACCGTCGCGGCCGAAGCGTAGGTGACCGGGAGCCCCAGCAGCCCGGCGATCATGGACAACGTGGCAAGAAGGACGAAACGTCGCATAGCGACTCCCGGTGATCGCTGATGGCCCAGGCCGGACGGTTACATCACTAGGACGTGGGGGTGGCGGACCAGGTTCGACCTCACCGATGTCGCAGGCGTGGCGGGGCATGCGGCCGGCCATCGGGCGCGGGACACACCCTGGCGGGCGTATGCCGCCCGGCCGGGTCCCGACCGGACAGCGGAGTCGACCGTGGCACCCGCTCGAACGCCTCTGGTACTGCCCGCTGGCCCGGACGGCACACGTCGGCGCGTCCGCGAGGAGCGCGCATCGCGGCCGGGACGGCATACAGCTCAACGTCGGCGGGTGCTCAGACGCGTGGGCTCGGAGCCACAGGCGCAGCACAGAGCCGAGCGGGTCCCAGCACAGTCGTACCCAGCAGGGTCGTCCTGCGGGCTCGGCCCGCGGACGCGCGGCCAACGGGCCGAACGCCGTCCCAGCCCTGACGCACCGAGGTGTCGCCGTGCAAAGCCTTCTGCTCGCAGTGCTCACACCGCTCGGCCCCTTCGCTCTGCTGCTGCTCATGGCAGTCGCCTTCGCCGAAACAGGTCTCCTGGCCGGGTTCCTCCTGCCGGCGGACACCGTGCTCGTCACCGCTGGCATGCTCGTGGCAACCGGTGCCCTGCAGCTCTCCCTGTGGCCGTCCCTCGCCGCCGTCACGGTCGCCGCGGTCGCCGGCGATCACGTGGCATACCTCGTGGGGCGCCGTCTCGCACCCGCTCTGCGGGAGGGAGGCGGATCGAGATTCCTGTCGCCCCCTCGCCTCGATGTCGCTGGGGCCTTCTTCGTCCGACACGGCGCGAAAGCCGTTGTGCTGTCACGCTTCGTGCCAGTGGCGCGCACGCTCACACCCGTCGTGGCCGGCATCGCAGCCATGGACCGCCGGCGGTTCCTCGTGCACAACCTCATCGGTGCCGCTGCATGGGCGGCCGTGATGCTCGGCGGGGGTTTCTGGCTCGGCGCCGTCCCCGTCGTGTCCAGCCACCTGGAACTCGTTCTCCTTGCGACAGTGGGAGTTTCGGTTCTACCTGGGTTGGTGACGCTGCTGCGATCCCGTAGACGATCCGAGCGGGTCTACGGAGGGCGCAGCCGAGTCGAGGCCGTCGCCGAGGTAGGCGAGCGCCGCGACGACGAGCGCCGACGTGCCCGTGTCGAGCGTGGGCTGGATCCGCGGGGCGAAGTAGGGGGAGTGGTTCGGCGGCGCCGTGACACCTGCGGCGAATCCTCCGACGCCCCAGTAGAAGTAGGGCGTACCGAAGGCGTCCGGGATGAGGCCGAAGTCCTCGCTGGCCGTGACTCGTCCGAGCTCGACCAGGCGGTCGGGGAAATGCTGCTCGAAGGCGCTGCGCACCCGCGCGCCGACCTCGCCGTCGTTGCTCGTGAGGGGGTACTGGTCGTAGTACTCGAACGTCGGTGACTGCGGTGACCTCGCTGCGTCGCATTCCGCACGCACGATGCGCTCGATGGCGCCCAGCACCTGTCGACGGACCTCACCGTCGTACGTGCGTACGTTGAGCAGGAGCACCGCACGGTCGGGGATGACGTTGCTCTTGGCGCCGGCGACGCTGCTTCCGACCGTCACGACCGCGAACACGCCGCGCTCGAGCTCCCGGGCCACGACGGTCTGCAGCCTGATCACGATGGATGCTGCGAGGACGACGGGGTCCACGCTCAGGTGCGGCATCGAGCCGTGCGAGCCCCGGCCGAAGACGGTGATCCGGATGCTGTCGCCCGCTGACATCACCGGTCCGATGGTCGTCCCGATCGTGCCGGCCTCGAGCCCCAGCACGTGCTGGGCAAAGGCGACGTCGGGCCTGGGGATGCGTTGCTCCAGCCCGGCGTCGAGCATGGCGCGAGCTCCGGACGCCGTCTCCTCTGCGGGCTGGAACAGGGCGACGAAGGTGCCGCCCCACTGGTCGCGGCGATCCGCGAGCAGCTCGGCCGCACCGAGCAGACAGGTGACGTGGACGTCGTGCCCGCAGGCGTGCGAGACCGCCACCGTCGCACCTGCCTCGTCCGTGGCCGTAGCGGTGGACGCGTAGGGCAGGCCGGTCAGCTCCCTGACGGGCAGTGCGTCCATGTCGGCGCGACACAGGACCGTGCTGCCCTCGCCGTTCGACAGCACGCCCACGACACCGCCACCCAGACGCTGGACCTCGAAGCCCCACTCGTCCAGACGCTCGGCGCAGACGGCGGAGGTCCTCGCTTCCTGCCCGCTCAGCTCCGGGTGGGCGTGCAGGTCGCGGTAGAAGTCCTCCCGCCGGCCTCGCGTGTCATGCAGCCCGGCCAGCACCTCGTCGGCGGATGTAACGAGCGGTCACCCTTCGAGGAATCGAGAAGACGTCCCACGGCGATGTGACCCTACCCACGAACGCTGTGGGCCCGGGCGCTATCGGAGGACGAGGTACTCCACGGCCTGAAAGACGCCGAACGCCACGACACCGGTCACCGCGGCGGCCGGTCCGCGTAGCCCGGTGCTGTGCCGCACGGCGAGAGGGAAGGCCACCAGAAACAGCAGCACGTAGGCGACCAGCCAGAACCAGGTGAAGGCGAACCAGCCCGTGTGCTGGCTGATCGAGGTCTCCCATGCGGCCTCGTCGATGACGCCGAGCATGCGAAGCGGCGACGTCACCAGATCCGGCACCAGGGTGCCAAGGGTGCCCACGCCGACCGCGGCCGCCATCGCGGTGAGGACGGCGCCGAAGTCGGGGCGTCCACCCAAAGCCCTGGCGAGGAGCCAGACGACGTCACAGGCCAGGAGCCAGGCGACCAGGATGGCCGGGGCGTAGAACAGTGTTCCCCAGGCGAAATAGGTCGTCGCGTCGATACGGAGGTACGGCTCGGGCATGGCGCGCGCGCCCGCGCGTGCGAGCAGCAGCGCCACGACGGCGTAGCCGAGGGCGGCGGAGGTGAGCAGGGCGTACGCGACCCCGGGTCGCCAGAGCGGGAGACGGTCGACGTCCCGAGCCGGTGGTCTCCCTCGCCGCCCTCCGGGCCTCGCCGTCACGTTCATCTCAGCACTCCTTCCTCCCGCGGCGGCTACCAGAGGCCGTAGAACGGCCCGAAGAAGAAGAACCACGTGAACCCGAGGGTGTCGTCGAAGCCGTGCGCGAGCACGGGCGCCCACACGGTGCGGCACCGGTAGCGCAGCACGCTGAACACCACGCCCCCGAGGGTGGCGACGACGACGCCGACCGGGCCTTGCTCGGTGTGGAGCATCCCGAAGAGCACCGACGAACCGAGCACCGCGACGGCGACACGCAGGCGGCCGCGCCCCAGGACGTCGGTGAGTCGGGTCAGGAGGTAGCCGCGAAACGCGGCCTCCTCGCACACGGCCGCGAGCAGCCAGGAGGCCGCCAGGTACGCCGCGAGCAACCGGACGTCGCCGTGGAGCTCGGCGAAGGCGCTGACGTCCTGCCGGGTCCCGGTGAGGTGGTTGGTGACCGGTATCAGCACCGCGACGTCGAACAGCGTCCACGCGACCGCAAACACCGCCATCTGACCAACCAGCCTCCACACGTGAGCAGGCCGGTGGAATCCCAGGGAGCTCGGGCCGCGGTGGCGCACCAGCAGCGACAACGCGGCGAGCCCGACGAGCACGAGTGAGGGGATCAGCCAGTCGACGAGCACCGCAACTGCGGCGGCGACGACTTCGGCGGCGGCCACGACGCGCCACACGTCGCGGTGCCGATCCCTCGGCTGGAGCTGCTCGGTCGTGCGGCTGTGGTCGTCACCTGACGGGGCGAACGCGGGGGTGTGCCTGGCAGCCATCGTCGGTCACCGCCTCGGATCCGCGTCTTCGCCATGGCAGAGCGATCCGGGCTGAGCGATTCCAGAGAGGTCGCGAGTGCTGAACATGGTTCGCCTCCAACCCCGACGTTAGGACTGCCCGGACGTCACGGTCAGGGTCTTTCGACTCCAACGGATCGTGATCTGCACCACCGCCCCCACCCGGCCGGTGGGACGCGCGCGGGTGCCACGGGCGCACCGGATTGGCGTCGGGCTCGACCGGCGCATGGGTCGGTGACGGTTGACGCGTTTCCGGAGCGGCGCGACACTCGATCTTGAGGTGGAAGGGGTAGCACCATGTCCTGGAATCTCAAGGGCGACTACGTCGAGACGTGCTCCTGTGAGCTGATGTGCCCGTGTAACCTGTCCCTCGATCACGGGGCGACCTACGACTTCTGTCGCGTCACTCTCGTCTTCGACGTCCGCGAGGGAACCGTGGAGGGGACGGACGTGTCCGGCTGCACGGTTGCGATGATCGCGGACACGCCGAAGGTCATGACCGAGGGCAACTGGCGAGTGGGCGTGTTCGTCGACGATCGCGCCAGTGATGCCCAGTTCGACCGGCTGGTGCAGGTGTTCGGCGGCCAGCTGGGCGGACCCATGGCGGCGCCGGCACCGTTGATCGGAGAGATGTTGGGCGTCGAGCGGGCGGGCATCACCGTGGACCACGACGGGCTGCGCCACCGGGTCCGGGTCGGCAGCGCCATCGACTTCGAGGTCGAGGACGTCGTGCCGTTCGGGGTGGACACCGGTGAGCCGGTGAGGTTCTCGGGGATGTTCCATCCTGTGGGATCGGACCTGACGATGGCTGAGGCGAAGCGTTCGAGCATCGATGCCTTCGGGATCCGTTACGAGGGGAAGACGGGGCTGTCGAAGTCCGGCTTCTCATGGGCCGCCTGACAGGAGCGACTCGGGTGGGGCCGGCCCACCCGGCCGAGGCCGGGCTGCGTCCGGCCTACGCTGCCGTGCGGGGCCAGGTGGTGCTCGTCGCCGTCCTCGTCGCGCTCGCTGCGGTCGGGTGGTGGTGGGCCATCCAGCAGATGCGTGGGATGGACGAGGGGCCATGGACCCAGCTCGGGACCTTAGGCTGGTTCCTCACCATCTGGGTGGTCATGATGGCCGCGATGATGTTCCCGTCGGTGGCGCCGACGGTCGCGTTGTACTCGCGGATGAGCCGCCTGCGATGGACACCCGTGGCCTTCGTCACGGGCTATCTGGTCACGTGGGCGGCAGCCGGTGTCGCCGCCTTCGTGACGGGTGTGGTGGCCGGCCGTGTCACACCTGGCGCGCTGTGGGACGACGCCGGACGACTGCTCACGGGAGCGACCCTGCTGCTCGCGGCGGCATACGAGCTGACACCTCTGAAGCAAGCCTGCCTGGCCAAGTGCCGCAGCCCCCTGGGCCTGCTCCTCGGGTCGTGGCGAGACGGCTGGGCCGGGGCGCTGCGGATGGGACTGCGGAACGGCGCCTGGTGCGTGGGCTGCTGTTGGGCACTGATGGCGTCGCTGTTCGCGCTGGGCGTCATGAGTCCCGTCTGGATGGCCGTGGTCGCCGTGCTCATCACCGTGGAGAAGATCCTTCCCTGGCGACGCACCGCGACGTACGGGGTTGCCCTCACGCTCCTCGTCCTCGGCGTGCTCGTGCTCGTCGCCCCGCAGACCGTGCCGGGCCTCGACGTCCCGACGCCGGGTCCGATGCCGATGGCCTTCCCTCACTGACCCGACCCCGACCGTCGCATGGACATGAAGGCGTTGCCGCCGACCGGGACCTGCGAGCTGAGCACCGTGGGGCGGCGCAGCGGCCGGGTGCGCCGGGTCGAGATCTGGTACGTCGTCGTGGAGGGTCAGATCGTTCTGTCCGGCACCCCCGGCCCGAGGAGCTGGGTGGCCAACCTGCGCCCGCATCCCGAGGCGGTGCTGCACCTGCGTGAGCCGGCGATCGACCTCGATGTCATCGCCGAGGAGGTCGTGGACCGGGCCACCCGGCGCCGGATCATCGAGCAGGCGTGGCGCCTGCAGCCCTGGTATGCCGCGCAGCCCTACTCCCTCGACGACTGGGTGAGTCGCTCACCGGTGATGACGCTCGCGCCCGCTGCGGCGACCGCGTGACAAGGGCCCACACCCGAGAGGCGAGTACTGGCGCCCCGCTCGGCGGCATGGGAGGACCAAGCGTCCTCAGCGCGACACCGTCGGACATCCCTCGAGCAGCGTTCTGCGTGACGCTGCGTCCGGCGCGAACCCGCGACGCGTCACTCGGTGGCGGCTCGACGTTGCTCGTCGTCGAAGGCGAGGTGGACGGCCGCCTCCTGGGCCGAGGCGCCCGCGGCGACGGCAGAACGGGTCAGCCCGATGTTCCGGGAGGTGGCGGCCATGGCCGCGGCCACGCGGCCGCGGCCGTAAGTCATCGAGTTGGTGGCGGCGACGCCGATGCTCGACCCGACCTCGATGGCGTCCTGGTCGGCGCCCATGTAGAGGAACTGCCACGCGTACTCGGAGGTCTGCCGCTCGATGAGCGCCTTGACCTGGGCGTGGGTGAGCTCGCGTGAGGAGTTCTCGTGGCCGTCGGTCATGATGCCGACGATGACGACCCCCGGACGCTCGTGCTCGGGCAAGGCGGCGAGGCGGGCGCCGGCCTCGCCGACGAGCCGCCCGATGGAGTCGAGCAGCGCCGTGGACCCGCGCGGTGACAGGGACAGCGGCGGCACGTCGGCCACGGGTACGTCCCGGTAGACCTCCTCGTACTGGTCGTCGAACTGCGCCAGGGTGACCCGGCACTCGCCGGGCTGGCTGCGCTGCTCGGTCATGAACGCGTTGAAGCCGCCCTCGGTGTCGTCCTTGATCGAGTGCATCGACCCGCTGCGGTCGAGCAGGAAGTAGAGGTGTGTGAGGTTCGGGTTCGTCATGGCGTCTCCTCCGTGGTCGGGCTGGGCTGGTGATGGTCAGGTGCTGCGGCGGGCGCGGAAGCGCAGCGGGCGGTCCGCCGCCTCGGGCCCGGGCCGGTGGCGTCCTTCCTCGAGGTCGTAACGGGCACGCTCGACGCCGGCGGCCGTGACGCGTCCGGCCTCGGAGCCGTACGCGCCGAGCAGGCTGGTGCGGGCCAGGCGCGGCCCGACGGCATTCTCCGACAGGCCGGCCAGGGCGCCGGCCGTCCGGATCGTGCCGCCCTCGGCCACGAGGACCGCCGCCATCGCCTCGTCGACGGCGGCTGTCAGGTGCTCCTGGGCGGCTCGCAGGAACGGCAGCGCCTCGTGGGGGCGGGAGGCGTCGGTGCGCGCGAGCGCCTCGCGTGCGGCGTCCACCGCCGTGCGCAGGGCCTGCTCCGTCTCGGCCGGGAGAGGCCGTCGTGCGTCGTCGCTCATCCACTCACATTAGGCGCAGTAACTGCGGCTCCGCAAGAGTTGAGTCGAGAGGTCGTGCCGCCGGGCCACCACCGGGCCCGGAATCCTGTGCCCAGATCTGCTGCAGGCTCAGGGCAGCGGACCCTTGGGCCCGTGGTCCTTCTGGTTCTGCACGGCCCGCGCGACACGGTCATCCGTGTCCGCCTGGCGCGAGTCCGCGGCGCTGTCGTCGGTGGACCCCGAAACCGCCGAGGTGACCTTGTCGGTCGCCGTCCGGGCGGCATCGGCCACCTTGTCCGCCACGACCGGCGCCTGCTCGCGCACGAGCTGGGCACCCTGGTGCGCCTTCGCCTGCACGCGGGGGTCGTCCTTCAGCTGGCCGATCGCGCGCATGAACTGCTCGTAGGGCTCCCGGCCGGCCCGCGAGCCGAGCAGGAATCCGACTGCGCCGGCGGTGACGATGAGCAGTCTCTTCATGGGGGCCTCCGTGTGTCCGGGTCGGTCGCCCTGGGCCGGACGCCGACGATCTCCCTCAGCCATACCCACCTCCGCCCCCTTTCACCTCAACGCCCGAACGGGTCACGCACCTGTTCGGGCCGGCCGGGCCGGCCGGCCGGTTCGGGCTGCAGCTTCAGGACCTTCGCCTCTTGGCCCGGCCTAGGCGCCTCGGTGAGGCTGGTCGAGGGACCGAAAGGGAGGCGTGTCATGTCCGAGAACGCCGTGAGCCGGCGCGAGCCGCACGCGAACCAACCCACCGGCCGGCGCCGGCTTCAGCCGCTGCCCCGTCGGGCTGCCTGGGCGGCAGTGGCGCGGTGTGTCGGCGCCAGCGCGGGGATGCTGGTGCGTCGTGAGGTCCGCTTCCCCCGGGCGAAGGTCGGCACCCGGATCGTCTTCGGGGACGGAACCGCGAGCCGCGTCTACCGGGACACGACGGTGCCGCTTCGCCCCGTCGACCCCTGCTTCCTCGCGGTGACCTTCCGCCTCCGCTCCGTCCGTGGTCGCGGCCACGCGTGGTTCCGAACCGAGAGCTGGCTCAACACGCCGCTCTTCGTCGGCTTCCCCGGCTTCGCCTCCAAGTTGTGGCTGGCCCACGACGAGCTCGCTCGCTACCGCGGTCTCTACGAGTGGGACGGAGCTTCTCCCGCGGAGCGGTACGCGCGGTCACTGTGGCACGTGCTGGCGCTGGTGAGCGAGCCGGCCTCGATCGACTACCGGATCGTGCCGGGCCTGCGGCGCGCTGACGTCCTGGCCGATCCGAGCGTGCTCGCCCCGTGGTTCCCCGACGAGGAAGGTGCCTGGTGGCGCGTGGTCGCGGTGGGCTGAGTCAGGGCACCGACGTCCTCGTCGTGGGCGCGGGTCCGACGGGACTGACCACCGCGCTGCAGGCTCACGCCAACGGCGCTTCGGTCCGGATCGTCGAGCGCAGGGCCGAGCCCTTCCGTCCGTCCCGGGCGATGATCATGCACTCACGGACCCTCGAGGTCTTGCGACCGCTGGGGGTCGTGGAGCCCCTCCTGGATCGTGCGGACCGGGCCCCTCGCGCGCAGCTGCACCTGGGAGCTCGCACGGTCGTCGCGCAGCTAGGGGACGTGGGACTGCGCGACACGGCATACCCCCACCTGACGCTCGTGCGGCAGGCGGACGTGGAGGACGTCCTCGCCAGCGCACTCGAGGCTCGCGGCGTCCCCGTGGAGCGGGACGCGGAGCTCGTCGGCGCCTCCTGGACGGGCGCGGGCGTGCGCGCGCTGCTGCGCGCCGACGGCGAGATCGGTGAGGTCGTATGCCGATACCTCGCGGGGTGCGATGGCGCGGACAGCCTGTTGCGCCGGCTCACAGGCATCGGCTGGCAGGGTGGGCGCTACGGCCAGGAGGTGGTGCTCGCGGACGTGGAGCTCGATGGAGGGCTCGCGCCCGGGATGCTGCACGTCGCCGCTGGAACTCACGGACTCGTCTTCCTCTTCGCCCTCGGCGAGGGGGCGACGTGGCGCCTGCTCGGTACGAGACCGGCGGCGCCCGAGGGCCAGGGAGCCTTCGGACAGCCTTCGGGCGAGGTGCCCGTCGTCGAGGTCCAGCGGCTGCTCGACGACTCGGGGCTCAGAGTGCGGGTCACCGAGCAGGTGTGGTCGGCGCGTGTGCCGCTGCAGCACCGGATCGCGAGCTCCTTCCGACAGGGTCCCGTCTTCCTCGCCGGCGACGCCGCGCACGCCGGCTCGCCGGCAGGCGGCCAGGGCATGAACACCGGCATCGTGGACGCGGTCAACCTCGGATGGAAGATCGCCGTCGCCAGTCGCGGCGATCCGGGCACCGGCGCGGGCGGCGCGCACGCCGCGCTGCTCGGCACCTACGACCTCGAACGTCGGCCAGCCGCTGCACAGGTGCTCGCGCTGACCCACCTGATCTTCTTCGCGGAGGCCTCGACACGGCGCCTGCCTGCCTTCGTCCGTGGGACGGTCCTTCCCCTCGCGGCTCCCGCGCTGCCTCTGCTGCTCCGACGGCGCGCGCTCATGGCGGCGGTCGTGGAGCTGCTGTCACAGCGATGGGTGCGCTACCGGAGCAGCCCGCTGTCCGTCACGGGAACGCCGACGAATCGGGGAGCCTGTCCAGGGGACCGCCTGCCGGACCGGACGGTCACGTGCGGAGGACGGCCACGCCGTCTGCACGACCTGACCGCTCGACCGGGGCTGCACGTGCTGCTCGAGCGGGACACGGTCGCCCCCGAGCTCCACCTCGCGGCCCTGCCGGTCACGGTCCACCGCATCGACGGGTGGCCGGGGAGCGGGCTCGTCGTCGTGCGCCCCGACGGCCACGTCGGCTACCGGACGGGACGTCTCGACGGTGGCGATCTGTCGAGGTGGCGCCGCCAGCTCCTCTCTTGACGGCGTCGCACTGGTAGAGACCTCACCAGGCGTTGCATGTCCCCGGCGTATCGAGCGACACGTTCTCGGACGACTCCGGCCGCGGCGTTCGCCCACCGACAGGGGACAAACAGCATCCGGCTCTGCGCCGGGGCCACTACGTTGACGTATGGCCACCTTCTACAGGTACCGCGACCGCCTCGGCGGCATCACCGGCTACGCCATCTGGGCCCCGGCGTACCGACACGAACTCGAGGTCGATGCTGGCGCGTCGGCCGCAGCGCTCGACCTCGTCATCGGGTCCGATCCGAGCGGCCTCTGCGCCATCTCGCCCAGCACGTTCCCGGGCTCGGCGCACGGCGAGTGGGGCATCTGGGTTCCCGATCAGCTGCACCCGCGGTTCGAGACCGAGCTGGAGGAACGCGGCCACACCGTCGTGGACGGCTGAGACCGATAGTACTGGCCTGTGGACGGACGTCTCGGAAGGCGACTCTGCCACGACGGGTCAGCCGATCCCGCGCTTGGCGAACCAGTGACAGTGATTACTTGATGTGTCAAGTAATCGGTTACGCTCGCCTCATGCGATCCCCGTCGAGCTCCGAGGCCCGCGGCAGCTCCTTGCCCTCCGAAGGGCCCCCGACGGGTCCATGGCTCGAACCCGAACAGCTCGTGGCCTGGAAGCGCCTCGTCGCCGTAATCGAGCTGATCCCGGGAGTGCTGGACGCTCAGCTGCGACGAGACTCGGGGCTCACGCACTTCGAGTACTTCGTCCTCGCCATGCTGTCCGAGGCACCCGAGTGGACCCTGCGCATGACCGGCCTCGCCCAGCAGACCAATGCGTCCCTCACGCGCCTGTCGCACGTCGTGCGTCGACTGGAGGACCGTGGACTCGTGACGCGTTTTCCCTGCCCCGAGGATGGCCGCGCCACCAACGCGCGGCTCACCGACGACGGTCACCAGGTGCTCGTCGCGGCGGCGCCGGGGCACGTCTCCACCGTGCGTGAGCACGTCATCGACGCCCTGACTCCCGAGCAGGTCTCGGAGCTGTCCGAGATCGCTGCCGCCCTCCTTCGTCGTCTCGACCCTGCTGGCCGGCTCGCCGTCGCGGTCGAGTGACGCTGCAACGGCCGCACGCCGTGGTGGGGAGCGACTGGGCCGGGTCGGCTCGGCGCCCGCGGATCGGGTGACCCGGGGCGCCGAGCGGCTGGGTCGCCGGTCCCCTCGAGGACCGGCGACCCGTCCTCCGGGTGAGATCAGACCCGGACGTGCGCAGCGGGACGAGGCCCCGGTCAGAGGCCGAGCAGGCGGTTGAGCAAGGTGGCGAGCCCGTTGATCCCGCTGCCGTCGAGCAGGCCGGCGACGGCGCAGAGCAGGTTGCCGAGAAGGTTGCCCGCACCGGTGGCACCGGTGATGTTCAGGACCACCTGGTTGAGGTCCACCACGAGGCCGAGGACATTGAGGTGCAGTGGCCCGAGAACGAGGTTGAGGATGTTGCACGAGCCGGACGCCGTCGCGCTGGCCACCGAGGTCGTGACGGTCTGGGTGACCGGAAGGGTCGCCCCGGCCAGGGTCGTGAGCGTGCC
This sequence comes from Terracoccus sp. 273MFTsu3.1, assembly GCF_000383675.1. Lineage (GTDB taxonomy): Bacteria > Actinomycetota > Actinomycetes > Actinomycetales > Dermatophilaceae > Terrabacter. The sequence goes on from NZ_KB911827.1 coordinate 53,818, forward strand.
GGTGACGACCCCGGTGACTGCGAGCTGCCCGTTCTGGTTGGAGAACGACGTCGGTGTGAACGAGCCGGCGAACGTGCCGACCCCCGCGATGACCTGGTTGATCGTCGAGGATGCCGCGGCACGAGGCGTGGTGGCCGCCTGAGCAGCCGCCGGGCTCGCCGCGGTCGGAGCCGCTGAGGCACCGGCGGCGGGGACGAGGCCGAGAGCGGCGGTCGTGGCCAGGGTCGCTCCGGCGGCGCACAGCTTGGTCGAGAGCTTCATGGGTGTGACTCCTTGATGGTGTGGCTGTCGGCCTCGTGGGCCGTCGGTCACCCCTGAAGAGTCCCTCGCCGTGGTCGGATGACGCGGGGTCGAGTCCAGGGCACACGTCCTGCTGCACGGCCGCTGGTGCCGTGGCGCTCCGGAACTCCAGGACTCCCTCGTCATGCCACCCCGGTCGAGGCGTCCGGGCACGGCCTCACGGGTCGAGCACGCTCCGGTGGGTCATGTCGTATGCCGCGAGCACCTCGAGGAGCAGCTCGCCCGTCGTCTCGAAGATCTCACCCTGTTCTGCAGCGCGGGTCTCACTCAGGAGCTCGAGGCTCGAGTCGTGGTGCACCCGGCAGACGTCGAGGAGGCTGATGCTCGCGGTGAAGGCACGACGGCCCAGGTCGTAGGCCGCCTCCCGCGCGGCCTCGTCGCGACGGGGTAGGAAGCGGCGGAGCGTCAGGCGGTAGTTCTGCCTGAAGTCCTCGAGGCTGAGTTGGTCCCTCTCCTGTGCGGCCACCGTGCCCGTCACGCCTCGGGGTCGTCCGGGCGCGGATGGTGCGACCCCTGCTCGGCGAGGAGCGCCAGCCCTTCCTCGAGGTCGAGGGCGGTCGGGACGGCGCCGGTGCCCATGCCGAGGCGGACCATGGTGAAGGCCACCTCGGGCTGGATGCCGACGAGGACCGTCTGGGCCCCCCGAAGGCGCGCCATCTCCGCGATCCGTCGCAGGGTGAGAGCGGCGAAAGAGTCGATGACGTCCAGTGCCGCGACGTCGATGATGACGCCGCGGGAGCGGTGTTCACCGATCTGGTCGACGAGGTCGTGCTCGAACCGGACGAGCTCTGAGTCGTTCAGGGCAGTGTGCACCGACGCGATCAGGGTCGATCCCTGCCGCATGATGGAGACGAGCGCCGGTCCGCCGTTCACGAGCTGGTGCTGACCTCCTTCCGGGTCACGGTGTAGCCGAGGAGCCGCTCGGCCTCCTCGAGCCCCCCTTGCAGGTCCCCGATCGTGTTCATCTTGCTCAGATCCACCCCGATGGTCACGAGGGTCTGCGCGATCTTGGGGGAGAGGCCGGTGATGATGACGCTCGCGCCCATGAGACGTGACGCGTCGACGGTCTGCACGAGGTGGTTCGCCACCGACTCGTCGACGTCGGGGGAACCGGTGATGTCGATGACGACGACCTTCGCGCGGTGCTTGCGGATCCCCGACAGGAGCTGCTCGGTGAGCTGGCGCGCGCGTTCACTGTCGAGCACGCCGATGATGGGCAGGATCAGCAGGCGTTCCCGGACCGGGAGCACCGGGGTGGACAGCTCGCGAATCGCGTCCTGCTGCTGGCGGATGACGCGCTCACGTTCGTCGACGAAGCTGACGGCGACCGTGTTGGCGATGCGGTTCGCGGCGGGCTCGTAGGCGTCGAGCACCTCGTTGAGCATGGAGAAGTCGCGCTGGTACTTCTCGAACAGCGACCGCGCGAGAACGTCGCGCAGCAGCAGCACGATGCCGACGACCTCGTGGGTCTCCACGCCCCGCGGGATGATCCGCTCGGAGAGGTCCTTCGCGTAGTGCTGCAGGGCCTCGACGTTGCCCGTCTCCAGGACCTCGACGTAGTTGTCGTAGACCGAGGTCGTCTCGGCCGCCATCTCCTGCGGGGTCATGGCCGTCAACAGGTGCGCCTGCTGGATGCGCTGCGACCACTCCTCCTGCAGTCGCGTCCGGTGCTCTCGCAGATGGGCCACGAGCTGGGACAGGAGGTGGCCGCTGGGACCGGACTGGGCGGAGTCGTGCTCGGGTTCCGGCTGCATCTGTTCGGGCTCCTCAGGTCGGTCGCTCACGGTCAGTTCCTTCCCACTTGGTCATCGTCACGGTGGTGCCGTGGCCCGGCTCGCTCGCGATCGCGAACTCGTCCATCAGTCGCCTCACTCCGGGGAGGCCGAGCCCCAGCCCGCCGTACGTGCTGAAGCCGTCGCCGAGCGCTCGATCGACGTCCGTGATGCCGGGTCCACCGTCGCGGGCAACGATCTGGATCCCGCGTCTCGGCGCCTCGAGCAGCTCGACGACGACCTCTCCGCTGCCGGCGAAGCGGACGATGTTGCGGCACACCTCGGACACGGCGGTCGCGATCACCGTCAGGTCGGTGGCGCCGAAGGTGAGGCGTGTGGCGAGCTCGCGCGCCGCGCGGCGGGCCGACACGATGTCGGCGTCGGAGCTCACCGGGATGCGGAGGCAGTCGTCGCGTTGCTGGCCCCGCTCGAGCAGCGGCTGGCTGAGCCGGGCGCACGGTTCGCACTCGAGGAGGTGCTGGGCTGCCTGCACCTCACGCTGACGTCGTTGGTCCCCGCTGCTCAGGGCGATGAGCACCGGCCGACAACGATCGGTCGGCGGGTCGACGTGCTCGATCGCCAGCAGGTACTCGACGCGCAGTCGGGCCCGGGTGCGGTTGAGCTGGGCGGCCACGGCACCTGCAGTCGTGCCATGGCGAGCCGCCAGGGCGTGCGTGTCGGTCCCGTCGACCTCGTGGTCGAGCAGCGCGCGGCGTTCCCGCTCATCGAGGCGTGCCAGGGCCGTGGCCATCGCCGACTGCTCCTCCTCGAGAACGACCTGCTTCTCAGGGGGTTCCGGGGCGCTGAGATCGACGAGTCGGTGCTGGTTCCGGTTCTTGCGGTCGGCGTCCCGCCACAGGCTGGAGACGACGTTCCGGGCCGTCACGATCGCGTAGGGCTCGAGCATGCCGGGTTCGACCGTCGAGGCCGCGGAGAGGACTCGGGTCAGCGTCTCCTGGACGAGGTCTTCGGCCGAAGGGTGCGACCCGACCCTGGCGTAGACGATCCGGCGGACCATCGGGATGAGGTCCGCGACGTCTTCCGCGGTGTGGCCGAGGCTGTCCCCGAAGCGCTCGGACGCGCTCATGGGGAGACCGTACCCAAACGGCTCACGTCATGGGGTCCGGGCGGGGGCGTCATCAGTACGAGACCGACCAGGCACGGTGGTCGGCTGCCACAAGGACTGGACATGACGCTGATCACGATGTTGGTGCCGCTCGCAGGACTCGTTCTGCTTCTGTCGCTCGGGCACCTGGAGACGTGGCTCGACGGCGAGGTGGCGTGCTGTGCACGGACCCCGTCAACGCGCGACCGTCGTGACGTGGTCGACGCGACCAGCGGCGTACCCGTTCGGTCCTGCCGCACGGAGAGGATGCGTGTCGGCCGCGCTACCCACGCGTCGGGACGTGCACCCTGCCGGTGTCGGACGCCATGACACGATCCTCGAACCACTGCAGGGTCAGCAAGAGGCCGAAACCCAGCAAGGGTGTCATCAGGGCCAACACGATCACGGCGAGCTCCTAGCATCGGGAAGCGGTCCTGGCAGCTTCGCCCCGTCGAAGGCACCAGACGGATCCCTACGTACCCCGAACCGCACGGACGGGGACAGCCGTTGGCGTTGGTTCGGCTTGTCGTGCAGGTCCTGGCCCTCCCTCGGTCGCACGACGACGGCGACGTGGTCGTCGTGTGACCGCTCGGGGCTGGGGCCGTGGCCGTGGCGGGGGCGGCGACGCACGGCATACGCCATCAGGTCAGCCGGCACGCTGGTGGGTCGCGGGCCGGGCGTCGGGGGAGGACAGGTGGAGCGCGGCGTCGACCTCCTGGGGGGAGAGGTGGCGTCGGTGCTCGGAGGCGGTGACGATGACGTCGAGCAGCAGCTCGATCTCGTCACGCAGGCGACCGTCTTCGAGTGGCGGGGTCTCTGTGCTGTACGGGTCACGTCCAGCGCGTTGTCGGGTCATGGTCTCTCCTGGAGGGCTAACGCGACGGGGTACGCGTGCACGAGGAGCCCTCGGTGAATCAGGTGGTGCTCGGCGTCGGCCCACCGGGCACGGGGGCGTGGGAGGCCGTCGATGCGGGCTCTCCGGGGCAGGGGCCGCGATCTCGCAGGCTCCGGGCAGGCCGGACGGTGGAGCTTGACAGGCAGACCATCGGGGACCTCGGCTCGCTCGGCGATGAGAGAGGTGCCGGGTCTGGGGTACCTGTTCTCAGGGTACGCCGGTTCACTCGCGGGCGCGCGAGGGTCGGAGCAGCCGTCGGGAGCCCCGAGCGGGGTCAGGGCTCGTGCGTCAGACCGATGGTCTGGTGAGTGTCGGGTGTCGCTCAGGTTGGTTGACGATCTCGGTCGCGACGGCGCTCAGGCCGAGGCCTGCGCCGCGGGCGTAGGAGCGCAGGAGCGTGAACGCGTCGTCGACGCTGACGCCGTGGATGCGCGAGAGGATGCCCTTCGCCTGCTCGATGCTGATCCGACTGACCAGCGCGAACTGGAGCTGCTCGGTGAGCACGCCGCTCGCGCGGATCGACCGCTCCTGGAGGATGCCGATCGTGGCGATGTCGGCGACAGCCTGGACGACCCGCACCTCCGCGTCCTCGAGGGGGTGGGCGTGGACGCTGAGCAGCGTCAGCGCCCCGATGGCAGTTCCCTGGTGGCGCAGCGGCAGGGCGTGGACGGACTCGTAGCCCATCGAGACGGCGAGGTCGGCGAACGCCGGCCAGCGCTCCTGGGCCTCGGCGTCGCGCAGGTCGGTGTTGACCACGGGCTCCCCGGTGTGGAAGCAGTCCTGGCACGGACCCTTCTCGCTCTGGACCGCCAAGGCCTCGAGGAGTCGCACCGACTGCTCGGACGCGGCCACGAACTGCAGTCGCCGCGTCGGGTCGGCCAGCACGATCCCGGCCGCGCTCGCGGTGCTGATGGTCGCTGCCTTCTGGGCGACGAGCTCCAGGAACTCGATGATGTCGAAGTCGGCGACCAGGGTGTCGGCGACGGCGACGAAGACGTCGGTGAGCTTGTCGATGGCGATCACGAGCGCTCGGCTCCTTTCGGCGTGATGGGCACGCGGGGGACGGTCCGCGGACGCGGCGTCATGCGGGGTCCTCGGGAACGAGAGGGGGATGGTCTCGCGTGAGGCGCAGCGAGCCGTCGACGATCTCCCGAGCCACGGCGGTGATGTCCTGACCGGTCGCGAAGGCGTGTCCGCGCAGCCGGGCTAGCGCCTCGTCGGGTCGGACTCCGAGGTCGACCATGACCATCCCCTGGGCCTGGTAGACCTCCATGCGGTAGGCCAGGGCATCGTCCAGCCCTTCGGGGGTCCGGCCCTCGGAGGCCCCGGCCTGCTCCTGCAGCAGCAGCCGCAGCGCGACCTCGGCGAAGGTGTAGCCCGACGCGAGGGCCTCGGGGGACAGCGGCCCGGCCTGCTGCCGGTAGATGTCGAGCACCCCCACGCGCACCGAGCCGACCTGCAGGGGGAAGGCGAAGACGGCGCGCACGCCGAGTGCGGCGGCCCGTGGCCCGTAGATCGGCCAGCGGTCCGAACCCGCGCCCGCGAGGTCGGGCTCGAGCATCGGTCGCCGCGCGGCATGCGCATCGAGGCACGGTCCCTCACCCACGGTGAACTGCAGCTCTTCGAGGCGGCGGCTGCGGGGGCCGGCGGCCGCAGCGACCCCGGCGGACCCGTGTCCCTCGCCCATCAGGCTGATGCCCGATCCCGCCGCCGGCAGGTGCCGCACCAGTGCCGCGCACAGACGGGTCAGGGTGCTCACGAGCCCGTCCGCTCCTGCCGGGAGCGGCTCCTCGGCGAGCTGCAGCAGGACACGAGCCACTGCTGGATCCGGACGGGACGTCGTCACATGCAACCTCGGTTCTGCGGCATGAACCACAAGCCCGACGCCGTTGCCTGGGGTCGCCCTGCCTGAGATGTCTCCACCTTACGCCTCATCCTCGGACGGTCGTGGCTCTGACGAGGCCAGGTGGGCGCAGCCCGCTCGGGTGGGGTGAGCGGGCCGCGCCGGGGTGCGCCAGCGGCAGGGGGGTTGCCGCTGGGGCGTGGGCGCGCCCGTCGAGACAGGGGAGCATCGACGGGCGCGCGAGAGCGAGAGTGCCACAGGAATCTGAGCGAATCCTGCACGCCACGCCGATGGAAAAGCGCGTCATGATCCGGGCTCTCGATCGTCTTCCAGATGACGACGGTTCACCCCGAGTTGCCGGCGTCAGGGGTCCCGGGTCTGCTCCTGGAGGGGTGCCTGGGACCCCACCCCGGCCGGTGCACGGGACCGTCGGCGGCGCACAGACCGGCAGTGCTCGCAGGTCCCCTCGGGTGCCTTTCGGCGAAACCCTTCCCGGTGCCTCACCTCGGCGTAGCGTGATCTGCTGGGTCAGGACCTCGCCGAGGTCTGTCCGACGCGCGGGCCTCTCCCGAACATCCGAGATGCCGCACGAAGGAGAGGCCCATGTCCCGTACATCCCGTCGATCGTTCCTGGCCGTGGCCGGTGCGGGGGCCGCCGCGACGGCCGCCGCGACCATGGCGTCGGCCGCAGGTGCGGCCGCCGGCCCAGGGGTGGCCCATCGATCGTCCCCGGACAGCGGGCCGCTCGTAGCCCATGTGAGCGACCCGGCAGCGGGACGGATCGTGCTGTACGTCGGCACCGAGGAGGTCGTCGTCCACGACCACGACCTCGTTCGCCGTCTCAACCGGGCCGCGAGGCGATGACGATGTCCTCCCACCGCGAAGCCCCCGAGATCTCGAAGGATCCCGTCGCCGACAACACCGACGTCTACGCGTTCGTCAGCCCCGACCGCCCCACGACGGTGACGCTGGTGGCCAACTTCATCCCGTTCCAGAACCCGCAGGGTGGACCCAACTTCTACGAGTTCGGCGACGACGTCCTCTACGCGATCAACATCAGCAACCGTGGCGACGCGCGGGCCGATGTGTCCTACGAGTTCCGTTTCACCACAAGGGTGCTGCACGACGACACCTTCCTCTACAACACTGGACGGATCACCTCGATCGACGACCCCGACTGGAACCGACCGCAGTTCTACTCGGTGACGAGGACTGCCCGTGGGCACAAGCCCCAGCGGCTCGCCAGTGACCTGGCCTGCCCGCCGGTCAACATCGGGCCGCGTAGCACCCCGAACTACGGCGCGACGTTCACGGACGCAGCGGTCCACCCCGTCCGCGGTGGGCGGACCGTCTTCGCCGGTCAACGTGGCGACGCGTTCTACGTCGACCTGGGCAGTGTCTTCGACCTCGGCGCCCTGCGGCCGTTCCAGAACCTGCACCTCCTCCCGCTCCCGGCGGCGCCCGGGGTCAACGGCCTCCAGGGGCTCAACGTGCACTCCATCGCCATCCAGGTCCCCATCTCCGACGTGAGCCGCCACGGCGACGTCCCGTCCGACCCGCTGAAGCCGTCCTCGGTCATCGGGGTGTGGGCGACTGCGAGCCGACGGAAGGTCCAGGTCTGGGACGCCGCTCGCGGTCGGCGCGAAGGGCATGGGCCGTTCAGCCAGGTCTCGAGGCTCGGCAACCCGCTCTTCAACGAGGTCATCACGCCGATGGCGGACAAGGACCGGTGGAACGTCGAACCGCCGCGCGATGACAGCCAGTTCGCGCAGTACGTCGCCCAGCCGGAGCTCGCGCGCCTCTTGCCCGTCCTCTATCCCGGGGTCTTCCCGAACCTGGCCGCGTACACGAAGGACCGTGCAGACCTGCTGGCGATCCTGCTCACCGGCATCCCGTCGGGCATCGTGCCGGGCTTCCAGAACTTCACCGGGCCCGTGCAGGCGGACCTGCTCCGGCTCAACCTCGCGATCCCACCGAGCAGCAGCCCCAACCCGATCGGGCTCATCGCGGGCGACGCCGCCGGCTTCCCGAACGGTCGGCGTCTGATCGACAACGTCGTGGCCATCGAGCTGCGCGCCATCGCCGGCGCCACCATCCCGCTCGTCGATCCGGGGTTCACCCCGGATGCCGCCGCAGCGCTGCTCCAGGACGGCACGTCGAACACGAACCTGGCGGTGCTGCCGACGTTCCCCTACATGCCTGACCCGGCGGGCGGCTACCAGAGCTCACCGGGCATCCCGGCCGCATGACCTCCCCACCGGCCACCACGGCGAAAGGCGCCTGATGTCCACCACGGAGAACCCGTATGCCGGCCAGGGCCCGGTGCTGCTCGACATCGGCGACGACGTCGGGGCCCTCGTCGTCGCGATGCCGGCCGCCACCGACGGGGTCGAGGTCGAGATCCGCCCGGCAGGCAGCACGGAGCGCGGAGGCGCAGCCTCCCACCACCACCCCCACGTGGCGGTCGTGGGTCGGCCGAACGGCGGGAGCATCGCGTACACCCTCATCTACCCGAGCGTGACCGCCGGAGACTACGAGCTCGCGCCGCTGCCGGTGGGGGAGGTCGTCATGTCCGTCACGGTCCGGGGCGGCCAGGTCACGAGAGCCACCTGGCCGGATGAGGCCGTGCCGCCCTGAGCAAGGGTCGCCGCGCGGAGCGGTCGGTTCGACCCGGGACGGCGCTCGGACGACGGTGTCAGAGCCGGAGCTCCATGCGGTGCTCCGGCGGCTCGTCGACCGGCCACCCCTCGGGGACGCCGGCGTCGACGAACCCGGCGCGTGCGTACGCCCTGCGGGCGCCGACGTTGTCGCTGCGGACCATGAGGTAGGTCGACCGGCCCTGATCAGCAGCCCAGCCCACCACCGCCCCGACGAGCCGTCCCGCGAGCCCCGTGCCCCTTGCTGATGGATCGACCCACATCGAGATGAGCTCGACCCAGTCCGGTCCCGCCGGTTGTCCGCTGACGACACCGACGTCTGTCGTCCCGTCGTGCGCCAGGAGGGTCAGCGGAACCTGCGTCAGTCGGGACCGCCAGCGTTCAGCAGGGGCGTCGACCCAGTCGGCGTAGCGCGAGCCGAAGGCGGCCGGAGCGTCGGACAACGACCTGAGCCGAACGGCTCGGAACCGCTCCCAGTCGTCTGCTCCGATGCGCGTCACCTCCACTCGGCGAACCTAGCAAGTGCACGAGAGCGGGCACACACGGCGCGTGAGGAGGGGGACGGGGAGGCGACCTTTCCAACTGGTGGCCACGTGAGCCCGACCAGAGCATGCGTGACACCATCGGGTCGGTCGACCCCGGTGTGGCACGCGCGCTCGAACCGCAGCCCACCGACCCGCTAGCACCACAAACCGTCCTGCCCGGACAAGGAGGCGCCCGTGAAGGTCCTGCTGCTGGAGAACGTGCACCCCGTCGCCGTCGAGGCCTTTCGAAGCAACGGCCACGACGTCGAGGTCCGGTCCGGATCCCTCACCGAGGGCGAGCTCATCGACGCTCTGGCCGGCGTCTCGCTGCTGGGGATCCGGTCCAACACCAAGGTCACCCAGCGTGTGCTCGCAGCCGCCGAGGACCTCGTCGCCGTCGGGTGCTTCTGCATCGGGACCAACCAGGTCGACCTCCCTGCGGCAGCCGCGCACGGGGTCCCGGTCTTCAACGCCCCCTTCTCGAACACGAGGAGCGTCGTCGAGCTGGTCATCGGCGAGATGCTCGCCCTGGCCCGTCGTCTGCCCGAGAAGACCCAGCGCATGCACGACGGGATCTGGGACAAGTCCGCGCGGGGGAGCCACGAGACGCGCGGCCAGACCCTCGGGATCGTCGGCTACGGCAACATCGGCACCCAGCTGTCCAACGTCGCCGAGGCCATCGGCCTCCACGTCGTCTTCTACGACACGGCAGACCGGCTCGCGCACGGGAACGCCCGGCGCCTCGGCTCGCTGGAGCAGCTGCTCGCTGAGTCCGACATCGTCAGCCTCCACGTCGACGGTCGACCCGGCAACGCCGGCCTCTTCGGCGACGAGCAGTTCTCGCTCATGAAGCCCGGCTCGGTGTTCATCAACGCCTCGCGGGGCATGGTCGTCGACGACCAGGCGCTGCGCGCCCACATCCTGTCCGGTCACCTCTCCGGTGCTGCCATCGACGTGTTCCCGTCCGAGCCGAAGGCCCAGGGCGACCCGTTCGAGTCACCGCTGCGAGGCCTCGACAACGTCATCCTCACCCCCCACGTGGGTGGCTCGACCCAGGAGGCGCAGGAGGAGATCGGGTCGTTCGTCGCGGCCAAGCTGCTCGGCTTCGTGCAGTCCGGGGTCACCTCCCTGTCGGTGAACCTTCCGGAGGTGGCGGCGCCGCCGGCCGACGGCGGTTTCCGGGCCGGGTACCTCCACCACAACGTGCGCGGGGTGCTGGCCTCGATCAACCGGACGCTCTCCGAGGCCGGTGCCAACATCACCGGGCAGTCGCTCTCGACCCGCGGTGAGCTCGGCTACGTCATCACCGACACCGACGTGGCCCTCTCTGAAGAGACCCTGGAGCGGCTGCGGCAGCTCGAGGAGACCGTCTGGCTCCGGACCTGGGCGACCTGACGGCCGTCCCCGGCCCCGGGCAGCGGCGCCCGGCGGCCCCGGCCTCCGCGGGGACGGAACCGGCATCCGATCGAAGTGCCCGAATCGTCCCGGTCTGAGCCTCTGACCTGCGGATTCGTGAGACGCGGGGGCCCGCCGTCCGCATAATTTCTCAGTGAGGGGCTCGGGGGAGCCCGGAACCTGGGGGTGGGGACGAATGAGCGTGACACTGGGAGTGGGACCCCAGGTGGGGGTCCTGGAGGACTACGTCCGCGTGCTCGTGGTGGACGACCACCAGGCCGTGGCGTCGGCGATGGCGCTGGCGATCGGCCTGCAGGCCGGGCTGGAGTGCATCGGCTCGGCGAACTGCGCCACAGAGGCACGCGCCTCCGTCGCCGCCCTGCGTCCGGACGTCATCGTCATGGACGTCAACCTCGGTGACGGGGACGGCATCGAGCTCGCTGCCGAGCTCATCCGCGAGGACCCGCGGCTGCGCGTCGTCGTGCTCACGGCCGACGTGGACCAGGCACTGCTCCGCCGCGCCGCCGACGCGGGCACGAGTGCCCTGCTGCTCAAGGACGGCACGCTGACGGAGCTCTTCGAGGCATTGCGTGGCTGCAAGGGCGACGGGTTCGTCGTGCATCCGCGGGTCCTGCGTGATCTCCTTCGCTGCCCGCCCGTCTCGAGCCACACGCCCCTGACCGTCCGGGAGACCGAGGTGCTGATGCACCTGTCGGAGGGACACAACGTCGCGACGATCTCAGGACGTCTGGGGATCACCCGCCTCACGTGCCGGGGCTACGTCAAGAACATCATGGTCAAGCTCAACGCACACTCGCAGCTCGAGGCGGTCGTGACCGCCCGGCGGTTCGGACTGATCGGCCCCTGACCGTGCGCCTGCGACCCCGAAGGTGGTCGATGGGGGACTCTCGAACCGTCCGCGGCCGAGCCGTTCGACGCTTCCTGCTGTGGAGCCTCATCGCGTTGACGGTGTGCGCCGGCGGCGTCAGCCTGGCCGTCAAGGCTGCAGCCCGGGACATCGCGGTCCGCGACGCCAGCACGCACGGGATCTCCTTCGCGCGCGACGTCGTCGCGCCGCTCATCACGATGGCCGTCCGCCGGGGTGACCCCGGCTCCGACCGCATCCTCGATGCCGTCGTGGGCAGCCCACTGCGTGACGACTCCCTCGTGCGGATCAAGGTCTGGGACGTGGGCGGCCGGGTCATCTGGTCGGATGTGCACGAGCTGCACGGCGAGACCTTCACCCTCGAGCCCGAGGAGGCCGCCCTCTTCGGGACCACCTCGTCGGTGGCGAGCCTCTCGGACCTCTCGAAGGAGGAGAACCAGCACGAGCAGGGGTTCGACGAGCTCCTGGAGGTGTACGCGGGGGCCGTCGACTCCGACGGGAAGCCGATCCTCGTCGAGTCGTACTGGTCGAGTGACCGGATCGTCCGCGACGAGATCGTCATCTCGACCCGCATCCTGCCCCTCGCGATCGGCGCGCTCGTCCTCTTCATCCTGACGGTCATCCCGTTGGCCCTGTCCCTCGCCCGGCGCGTCGACCAGGCGCAGGCAGAACGGTCGTCACTGCTGCGCCATGCGCTGGCCGCCTCCGACGTGGAGCGTCGCAAGATCTCGCGCGAGCTGCACGACGGGCTCATCCAGGACCTGACGAGCCTCGGCTACTCGCTGCCCGCGGTCGCGGCGGAGCTCCCGCCCCAGTCGACCTCCGCGCGCGGGGTGCTCGAGTCGGTGGGCCGACGGCTGCAGGGTGACATCGCCTCGCTGCGAGGACTGCTCACCGACCTCTACCCGGTCGGTCTCGCCCGCGAGGGGCTCGAGGCTGCCGTCGAGCAGCTCGCGCAACCCCTGCGGGCAGAGGGGATCGGGGTCACGATCGACGTCGACGGACGTCTCAAGGAGATCTCGGCCGAGGCCACCCAGTTCGCGTACCACGTCGTGCGGGAAGGCCTGCGCAACGTCGCGAAGCACGCCCACGCTCGGACCGTGTCCGTCGTCGCCACCGTCGACGGCAGCGACGTCGTGGTGACCGTCGACGACGACGGCGTGGGGGGCCCCTTCCCCGCGCCGGCGAAGGGGCACCTCGGACTGCGCCTGCTTCAGGACGACGTCGCTGACATCGGCGGCGAGGTCAGCCTGGGCGCCCGGCCCGGTGGCGGATCGCGGCTGCACGCCCGCTTCCCCCAGAGGTTCGCCTGGTCCTGGGCCCCCTGAGGGCGTCCGCCTCCGGGTTGAGGGCGGCGGGTCATGGCGCACCCCCCATATAGGGGGTTGACGGCACCCCCAAGGAGGGTCGAGCGGGGCCCCCTCTTCGGCACTGTTGTGGCACAAGGGCGCTCAGCACCATGGATGCATGGGGAACAAGCAGTTCGGGTGGGGGCACCGACAGGGGAGCGGACGACGTCGACGTGTCGCGGACGACACGTCGTCGATCCGGGGGCGGTGCGCGGGCCGGCCGGATCTCGCGAGGGAGTGCCCAATCATCACTGAGGAGACGGGGCCGTCGTCGACGGCCGCCGGCCTCCTGTTCGTGACCGCGGGCGCACCCGCGGTCAGAGTCGTGACTCTCACGGCAGACGGCGTTGCGACGACAGGCGGCTCGATCTCCCCCGTCCGTCCCGGGCGTGCCGGTCACGTCACGCACTGCGCCGATGCAACCCCCACGTGGGAGTCCCGCGGCGGCCGGTCAGGTCGGCGGTGTGGCCGTCGGCCTGACCGTGCCGCTGTCACCGTCGACGGGGCGCGGACATGAGCATCCACGTGGCGCGCCCCCTCACGGCGGCGCCGACCGGCCGACGTCCCGGCACGGCCGCGGTGCAGGTCAGCCTGCTCGGCGGCCTGCACGTGCGCGTCGGCACCGCCGTCCTCGGGCCGCGTCAGCTCGGTGGGGTCAAGCCCCGCCACCTGCTCATCGCCCTCGCGGTCGCCCGCGGCGTCCCCGTCTCGAAGGAGCAGCTGGTCTCGATCCTGTGGGGCGACGACCGGCCAGCCGCGTCGACGGCGACGCTCGAGTCCTACGTCTGCGTCCTGCGCAAGCACCTCCAGGTGCCGGGCGCTCCTCGGCAGGGGACGATCATGACCCGCGCCGGCTGCTACTTCCTCGACCTGGACCAGGTCGACCTCGACGTCACGGCGCTCGCCCGTGACGTCGGACGTGTCCTCCACCCGAGCGTCCGGGCGGAGGTGGCCCTGCCCCTGCTGCGCCGGACCCTTGCCCTCGCCAGGACCCCGCTGCTGCCGGACGAGGCGAGCGCCCTCTGGCTGGACGAGGCGCGCGCGGAGCACGAGCGCATGACGAGCGAGTGGCTCGTCGCCGCCGCGGAGAAGGTCGTCGACCTTGCACCCGGTGATGCGACCCGCTGGGCCCGTCAGGCCATCGAGTCCGACCCGCTCGACGAGGGTGCCTGGTACGCCTACCTGCACAGCAAGGACGTCTCTGGGCACCACGCAGAGGGCCTCCGGGCGTATGCCCGGTGTCGCAGGGTCTTCGCCGACGAGCTCGGGTGTGCGCCCGGGCCGCGGCTGCAGGAGATGTACGGGCGGCTGCTCGGAGGCCCCGCTGCGGGCGACTCCGAGCTCGAGGGCCTCATCGAGGCCGTCGTCCGCCTGCACCGGGTCTCTCGCGGCGGATTCGCCGACGGGGACGTCCCTCACGCCGGCCCCGACTCCGGGACCGGCCGCCGGGGCCCGGCTGCCGACGAAGCCCGACGCACGCTCGCCGCCCTGGTGCGGTGCGCGTCCTCGGCGCCATCACGACCGATCCGTTCGGCCAGCGCATGACGCCCGGGAGCCCCGGGCGGCAGCGCTCTCCGGGAGTCACGACGTGCCGGCACGAGGTGCCGGCCCGACGCACTCCCATTCCGTTCCACACGCACTCATCGGGTCTGCACAGGACCACGTCGGGGACACCAACAACAACTCACGAGGCAGGTGTGCAATGAAACGCTCAACCGGCAACTCTCCCGGGCGGATTCACGCCCGGATCTTCGACGTGGACGCTCGTCGGTCCGCGCACCGGGCGGGGCCGCAGTCACTAGCGGCCCGGTTCCGGTGGGTGGCGGCGGGCGTCGCGTTCGTCGTGCCCTTCGCCATGGTCGTGCCGCTGGCCGTCACGTCCGCGCAGGCGGCTCCCGCACCCGCGGGCAACGGCTTCGTGGTGACGGCCTCCGACATCGCCTACATCCTCAAGCAGATCAAGATCGCCGAGCGCCACTCGGCGACCCAGACCGCGTCGAACCGATGTGGCACGTTGGTGGGCCCCGGCCCTGACCAGGTCCCCGACCGGCTGACCTCATACGGGCTCCGCACCGTCGACGGCTCGTGCAACAACCTCTTCGCCGGGCGTGAGACGTTCGCGGCCGCCGATGTCCCGTTCCCGCGACTGACGACACCGGACTTCCGGGCGGCAGAAGCGAACCCGCCACTGTTCGGGCCGCCCGTCGCCACGTCGTACGCCCAGAAGAAGGGCAACGTCTTCGACAGCCAGCCCCGCGTGGTCAGCAACCTCATCGTCGACCAGACCTCGACCAACCCGGCGGCCATCGCGGCGGCCGAGTTCCCGGTCCGGGCCCAGGGTGGCAACAAGGTCATCGCCTGCACGATCGACCCGACCCCGGCCGACCCGAACGGCACACCGGACAACTGCGTCCCGTCGCACAAGACGCTCTTCATCGAGAACGTCACGACGGACGTCGGCCTGTCCCCACCGTTCAACTCGGTCTTCACCTTCTTCGGCCAGTTCTTCGACCACGGCGTCGACCAGACGGTCAAGGGCGGCGGCACGGTCTTCGTCCCGCTCCGCGCCGACGACCCGCTGATAACGGCGGGGCCGGACGGCATACCCGGCAACGGTGACGAGGTGCCGGCCAACCAGGCCTTCATGGTCCTGACCCGCGCGCAGAACCAGCCGGGCCCGGACGGGATCCTCGGTGACAACCCGCTCACGCCCGTGGACGAGTCCGCCGACGACATCCAGAACGCGAACAACACCGACAGCCCCTGGGTCGACCAGTCGCAGACGTACACGTCGCACAGCTCGCACCAGGTCTTCCTCCGCGAGTACACCAACATCGGCGGACGGCCCGTCTCGAACGGCCGCTTCCTCGACGGTGGACCGGTCGGAGAGGCCTACCCGGGCTCGCCCGACGGCAGCGGTGGCCTCGCCACCTGGGCCGGCATCAAGAAGCAGGCGGCAGACATGCTCGGCCTGCGTCTCGTCGACACGGATGTCACGAACATCCCGATGATCGCCTCCGACCCCTACGGCAACTTCCTGCCCGGTCCGGCTCGTGGTCTCCCGCAGTACGTGACGACGGCCAACACCCTCGTCGAGGGCTGCCGCACCACCGACGTCGGCTGCACCGGCCCGGTGCCGGCGCCGGCCAACGTCCAGCACTTCGACACGCCGTTCCTCACCGACATCGCGCACAACGCCGACCCGTCCGGTGGACTCACACCTGACGGCGACAGCACCCCGTCGGCCGACTTCGCGAGCCAGCCCGCCGGCACCTACGACGACGAGCTGCTCAACTCGCACTTCATCTGTGGTGACGGTCGGTGCAACGAGAACATCGCCCTGTCCTCGATCCACCAGGTCTTCCACTCGGAGCACAACCGCCTGGTCGACGACATCGCCAACACGCTGAACAACAACCCGTCGCTCCTCGCCGACTTCCAGGCTCCGCACCGCCTCACGGCCACGGGCCCGGACGTCAGCTACGGCTTCGGCGGACGCCTCTTCCAGGCCGCCCGCTTCGTGACGGAGATGGAGTACCAGCACCTCGTCTTCGAGGAGTTCGGTCGCAAGGTGCAGCCGGCGATCCGGCCGTTCCACGTCTACTCGCCTGACATGAACCCGGCCATCCAGGCCGAGTTCGCCCACGCCGTCTACCGGTTCGGCCACTCGATGCTCGACGACGACGTGGCGCGCACCACGACCGAGGCCAACGGCGCCAAGACGGACAACTCGCTGCCGCTGCTGACGGCGTTCCTCAACCCGCCCGAGTTCTTCGCGAGAACCCATGGCGCGAGTCCGACCTTCTACACCGCGCACGAGGCCGCGGGAGCCATCTTCATGGGCTCCTCCGACCAGGCCGGCAACGAGATCGACGAGTTCGTGACCGAGACCCTGCGCAACAACCTGCTGGGTCTGCCGCTCGACCTCCCGACGCTCAACATGACCCGCGCCAGGGACGCCGGCATCCCGCGGCTCAACGACCTGCGCCGGCAGATCTTCGCGCAGACCAACGACGGCCAGCTGGCGCCCTATACCGACTGGACCGACTTCGGGCAGCACCTCAAGCACCCCGAGTCGTTGATCAACTTCGTCGCGGCCTACGGACGCCACCCGTCGATCCTCGCGGCCACGACGGCAGCCGCCAAGCGTGACGCTGCCCGGGCGATCGTCAACCCGCTCGCCACCGACGTCCCGCCGGCCGACGCCGCCGACTTCATGTTCGGTACCGGTACGTGGGTCAACGCCGGCGGTCGCACGACCACCGGGGTGGACGACGTCGACCTGTGGGTCGGCGGTCTCGCCGAGGTGACGAACCTCTTCGGCGGCCTGCTGGGCTCGACCTTCAACTACGTCTTCCAGACGCAGATGGAGAGCCTGCAGGACGGCGACCGGTTCTACTACCTGCTCCGGACTCCCGGGATGAACCTCCGCACCCAGCTCGAGGGCAACTCCTTCTCCGAGATGATCCAGCGCAACACCGAGGGAACCAACACGCTCAAGGCCGACGCCTTCGCGACGGCTGACTGCAAGTTCCAGCTCGGCAACCTGGTCTCGCCCGCGACGAGCGGCGCCATCCTCGGTGCCGGTTCGGTGCAGGACGACCTGACCAGCACCGACTGCAACGAGAACCTTCTCTTGCTGCGGAAGGCCGACGGCACGTTCCAGTACCGCGCCATCAACACCGTGGACCCCTCCGGGATCAACGGACAGTCGGTCTACAACGGTACGTCCGGTGTCGACCGCGTCATCGGCGGCAACGACAACGACACCTTCTGGGGTGGCCTCGGCAACGACGTCATCGAGGGCAACGGCGGCGACGACGTCGCGCTCGGTGGCGAGGGTGACGACATCATCACCGACCTCGGCGGAGCCGACGTGCCCAAGGGCGGACCCGGTGACGACGCGATCGACGGTGGCATCGGGGACGACATCCCGATGGGCAACGAGGGCCAGGACTTCATCAACGGCGGAGCGAACGACAACGAGACCTTCGCCGGTCCGGGCAACGACTTCATCATCGCCGGTCAGGGCGCCGACGCCGTCTTCGGCGACGGTGGCGACGACTGGATCGAGGGTGGCTCGGGGCAGGACCTGCTCCAGGGTGACCACGGTGCGCCGTTCTTCGACGACCCGGCACAGACCGCTCCCGGCAACGACGTCTTCGTCGGCCAGGTCGGTGAGAACGACTACGACGCAGAGGGCGGAGACGACCTCATGTCGCAGAACGCGGCCGTCGACCGCAACGCCGGTGCCGGCGGCTTCGACTGGGCCTTCCACCAGTACGACACCGTGGGTGGTGACGACGACATGGAGATCAACAACAACCTCGTCGGCGTCCCGATCCAGCTCGTCGTGAACCGCGACCGTTGGCAGGAGGTCGAGGCGGACTCCGGCTCGAACTTCAACGACGTCATCAAGGGCCACGAGGTCGCCCCGTCCACGCTGGGCGGCGCAGGCTTCACCGGCTGCAACGCGCTGGATCCCACTGGTGTGGCTCGCATCGCCGGCCTCAACCGGCTCGTGTCCACCTTCCCGAGTGCACTCGCTCCCATCGTGGCCAGCTCGGCGGCCGGCTACTGCCCGCTCACCGGTCAGGGTGGCACGACCACCGGGACCGGCACGGTCTGGGCCGAGGGCGACATCCTGCTCGGCGGTGGCGGCAGCGACACCATCACGGGCCGCGGCGCCGATGACATCATCGACGGTGACCACGCCGTGTCGGTGCGCATCAGCTACCGGACGAACCCGGCCGACCCGACCTCCCAGACGGGCACGACCGACCTGATGGAGAACAAGGCCATTCCGGCCACCACGACCAACCCGTGGGGACCCGGAACGACCGGCATGACCCTCCAGCAGGCCGTGTTCGCCGGCCTCGCCGACCCGGGCAACCTCGTCACCGTCCGTGAGATCACGGGCATGGGGACGACGGCGGCCACCGGTGCGGCAGGGGACTGTGCGGCCGGAGCAGCGGCGGTCAACTGTGACGTCGCCGTCTTCACCGGGACCCTGGCGTCCTACACGATCACGCCGAACGCCAACGGCAGCATCACCGTCGACAGCAACGGCGGAGCCGACGGCATCGACACCGTGTGGAACGTCGAGCGCCTGCAGTTCAGCGACGCGACCCTGCCTGTGGCAGTGCCCGCCGCGCCCAGCATCACGAGCCTGGTCGCAGGCAACGCCTCGGTGACGGTCAACTTCACCGGGCCTGCTTCGGCGACGAGCTTCACGATCCGGGTCTTCACCGGGACCAACACCGCAGTGGCTCCCGTCCAGACCATCACCGGGATCGCGCGCACCGCGACCTCCCGGCTGGTCACCGGTCTCACCAACGGCACGCTCTACACCTTCCAGGTGGCCGCGGTGAACCAGTTCGGCACCGGCCCGTCGGCATCGGGGACGGCGACACCCGTCGCCCCGACCGCACCGGCTGCCCCGACGATCGGCACGGCCACCCGAGGCAACGCCTCGGCGACCGTGACGTGGACCGCGAACGCGGCCCCGCTCGCGCCGATCAGCTCGATCACCTCCTGGCGCGTGCAGGTGCGGCTCGCCGCGACCAACGCACTCGTCCGCACGGTGACCGTCACTCCGGGGACCGCCCGGTCCGCGGTGATCACGGCACTGACCAACGGGACGGCATACCGCTTCCAGGTCGCTGCGGCGAACGCCGTCGGCGTGGGCGCCTTCTCGGCTCTGTCGAACTCGGTGACGCCGGCAACCGTTCCGGGTGCTCCCGTCATCGGGACGGCCACGGCCGGAGTCGCGGGAGGCGCGATCAACGCGACCGCCCGGTGGACGCCGCCGGCCGCGACCGGTGGGTCGCCGATCACCGGCTACGTGGTGCGAGGACTGCGCATGAGTGCAGCGGGGGCCGTCCTGGCGACGACCACCTCGGCCGTGCAGCCCGCCACCGCAAGGTCGCTCGTGATGACGCTGCCAGTGGCCGGTAACTACCGGTTCACCGTGCAGGCGGTCAACGCGGTCGGAGGCGGCGCACAGTCGGCGCGCTCCAACCTGGTGGCCGGGCGGTAGTCCGGACAGGCAGGCACGGAGGGTGGTGGCCCCGCAGGGGGTCACCACCCTCCCTGTGTGCAGCCGAGCTCGCAGGCCCCAGTTCATGGAGCCGGTGATCGACGGGATGCCGCGGCTCCTTGGCCCGTGGGGCCGACCCCGGGTCTCCTGGTCGCCGGCGCCCTCGGAGCGTGGGCTCAGGCGTCGGCAGCGATGGGCACGGTGAAGACGACCGTGGTCGGTGTGCCCGATGTCGGGGTGAGGACGAGACGGACCGACCAGGGGCCGACGTCGTCGAAGGTGAGACCGACCTCGGTGGCGCCGTCGGTGCCGGACCCCTCGGGGCTGACGGGGAGCCGGACGGCGGCCGCGGTCACCCCCGGACGGCTGACCGACCCCGTCACGGACGAGATGGTGCGGCGGCCACCCGGGGCCGCGACGGTCACGAGGGCGACCGTGTCGCCGACCCGTGGGCGTGGCAGCTGCACCGAGACCGTCGCCCCGCCAGCCGTGATCACCCTGCTCCACGGCTCGACGTAGTCGGAGCGGGCCGGGACGATGACGACGAGCGCCGTGGTCAGGCCGAGCACGACGCCGGCGGTGAGCGTCTCGCCCGCGAGCCCCGCCCGCAGGCCCCTCGCCGCGACGGCTTCCGCGGGGACCGTGGACTCCGGAGCCCCGTCCTCCTCTCCGGAAGGCGTTGGTATGCGGTGTCGTTCGACCCAGACGCGCGCGCTGTTGCCGAGGGCGACGAGGACGAGCACGCCGGCGACCTTGGCGAGCAGGACGCGTCCGTAGTCGGTCGGGGTGAGGGCCGAGACGGTGCCCACCTCCGACCATGCCAGCAGGACGCCCGTGACCACGAGCGTCGCGACGCACACGAGGGCCACGGAGGAGAAGCGGGGGAGCGCCCGGCCGAGGGCCGCCTGCTGCCCTGGCTCCCCGGACCCGACGAGGAGGCCGACGAGGCCGCCGAGCCAGACGACCATGGCGAGCAGGTGCACGACGTTGAGCGCGACGGTGACCGTGGGGTGGGTCGTGGCCGCGGAGTGCCCGGCCAGCGGCCACGTCACCGCGAGGGCGAGCGTCACGGCGACGGCGGCGGACCGCAGGCCGAGCAGGTAGCGCCCCGTCGCTCGCGGCCCGAAGCTCAGGGCGGCCACGAGCAGCGCGACGAGGGCGACGAGGAGGAAGGCCCGCACCGAGTGGACCGTGTCGAAGGTCCTGGAGTGGGTGTCGAGCGAGCCCGGGTCGGCCCAGAGCGCACTGAACGGCTCGCCGCTGGCATACACACCCTGCACGACCATGCTCCCCACCGTGGCCACGGCGAGCACGCCCGCACCGACGCCGAGAAGGCGACGGGTCCGGGGTGACGAGAGCCCCTCGGGCCACAGCCACAGGACCATGAGCAGCAGGCCGGGGGCGAGGACCATCCCGGCGTACCCGAGCCAGCGCAGGGGGCCGAGCACCGCGCCCGCGAGGTCGTTGTGGCTGTCGTCCGGTGGTGTGCCCTCGACCGGTGTCGGGGCTCCGACCGAGAAGCGGAACGACCCGGTCACGGGATGAGTGTCGGCTGAGCTCGCCTGCCACACCACGACATACGTGCCCTTGGCCAGTCCGGGTCGCAACGGGACACGCAGCGAGTCGGAGGTGCCGGCGACGGCGAGCACCTGGTCGAGGTCCACGCGTTCGTAGTGGTCGTCGTAGACGTGCGCCGCGCCGTCCGCGGCCGCCACGGGCTCGGCGAAGCGGAGCGTCACCGCCGTCGGCGCCGTGGCGACGACCGAGCCGGCCGCCGGGTCCGAGGACCGGAGGCGCGTGTGGGCGCCGGCCGGGCCGGACGTGACGAGGACGAAGGCAAGGGTCAGGAGGGCGACGAGCGCTCCGCGCCGACGTCGTCCCGGGCTCCCTCCGAGGCCCCCGCTCGAGCGGGGCCTGCCCAGCGTCATGGTCCGAGAGTAGGGCGGGAACTGTTGCGCCCGGGCGGGATTGCCGTCCTTCGCGGGGCCGCCGGGACCCCAAGGTAGGTCGAAGGTCGCCCTGCGACGCTGGTCGGATGAGAACCCTGCGCCCGGAACCGCGCCGGGGACGGACCATCGTCCTCGCGCTGCTGGTCGCCCTCGGGCTGGTCCTCGGCGGCTGGCACACCCGTGCCGTTCTCGCCGGGCCTCCCGACCCGTCGCTCCTCACCGTGGGCGACGTGTCGTTCCGGGTGAGCGGTGCGGAGGAGGTCACCGGCCTCACCGACGCAGACCTCGGCGGGATGTCCCACGGGGTGAACGGCCTCGTCACGAGCGACAAGGCCCTCGTGCGGGTCGTCCTGACGGTGACCGGAGGAGACGTCGACACGACCTACGACGCGTCGGTCCTCAGGGCGATCGCCTCCGGACAGCCGTCGGGCGCGGCCCCGCTGGCCGGGTCGCTGCCGCTCCGCGGTCGTCTCGCGGCTCATGCCCACCTCGAGGGGTCGCTCTCCTACGTTCTGCCTCGTGACGGCTCCCACGTCGTGCTCAGCGCCGGCCCGGGGACCGTGCGCGTGCCTCTGCTCTACATGTCGGCCGCGGGCGGCTCGCCCGGCGACACCCACGACTCGCACGTCGCGCCGACGCCTTCCCAGAAGGAGTGACCATGGCCATCCCGTCGCCCACCACCCGAGCGAGCGCGAAGCGGCACGTCAGCGTGACCGACCTCGTCACGGCGCTGGCGATGGGGGTGGTGGGCGGGCTCTGGCTGTCCTGGCTCGACCTGCACGACGTCGGCGCCGGTGTCGTCCAGGGCCCGATCGGTCACTCCACCACGGTCGTGGCGTTCACCGTGCCCCTCGTGCTCGTCGTCCACCCGGTGCTGGCGGCCTCCCTGCGCGCCGGGCTGCGCGAGCCGGCGGTGCTGGCACGGTGCGTCCTCGCGGTGGCGGCGTCGCTCGCCGTGGGCAACCAGCTGCGCCTCGTGGTCCTGGACGAGCCGCGGGCCGGTCTGCCGGTCCTCGGCCTCTTCGGGGACGCCGCAGCGGCCCTGCTCGTCGTCGTCCCCGTGGTGGTGGTGTCCGCGGCGCTCCGGCTCCTGGCCGGTGGGCGACGCCGTCGAGGGGGCGTCCGGTCACACCGCCGGACGCACGCGGCGCGCCTCGTCGCCGTGGGTACGGGGGTCGTCGGGGTCGTCGCCGTGCTGGCCCTCGCGCCGGTCGCCGAGGCGTCGTCGCCCACCGCTGCCCTCGCCGCGACGCCCGGCTGCCTGGACGGTGGGAGCGTCACCCGCTCCTTCGACGTCACGGCCATCGACGTCAACATCCCGCTGAACCGGTTCGGCGACCACGACCCCAAGGGCAAGATGTACGTCCTCACGTCACGGCTGGCGGCGGTCCGGGCCCAGGAGGCGTCGCAGAAGGTTTCGGTGGGGCTGCGCGACGACGCGATCCAGCCCCTCGTCATCCGGGCCAACGAGGGTGACTGCGTCTCGATCCGGCTGACCAATGCGGCATCGGGCGGTCCCTTCGGCCTGCACATCGACGGGCTCGAGTTCGACATCTCCTCGTCGGGCGACCAGGTGGGCCAGAACGACCCGTCCGACGTCGCGGCGGGACAGAGCCGCACCTACCGTTTCGCCATCCCGCTCGACCGTCGCCTCGAGGGTGGGCACTACATCCACCCCGGTCCCGGCTACCGCGCCGCGGTCGACCACGGGCTCTTCGGGGCGCTCGTCGTCGAGCCTCCGGGGTCGACGTACTGGAACGCGTCGGTCGCCGGCCGCCAGGTGGAGTCCGGCTGGGAGGCCATCATCAAGCCGGCCTCAGCGAACGCGGCCTGTGTCCCGACGAGCGCGACGCCGACGTGCGGCTTCCGCGAGGGCGCCCTGCTGCACCACGAGATCGGCAACGACAACGAGCTGATCAAGAACGCGGCCGGCGCCGACATCCCCCTCGTCGACGCCACGACGGGGACCTACCGCCCCGGCGCCTTCGCGCTCAACTACCGGTCGGAGCCGTTCCGCAACCGGCTGCTCGCCTTCCCCAAGGAGAAGGCGCACGCGTACAGCTCCTACACCTTCGGGGAGCCGGCGACGCCGATGATGCGCGGCTACCTCGCCGACCCGACGAAGATCCGGATCATGCACGTGGGCAGCGAGAAGTTCCACGTCTTCCACCTCCACGGCGGGGGTGACCGGTGGCGCTTCAACCCCGTCGCCGACACGTCGTTCAACTATGCCGACACAGGGCTGCGCAAGGACCCGCCCACCGTGCTGTCGCCGTCGCAGCGTCTCGACTCCCAGTCGATCGGCCCCGGCGAGTCCTACGACCTCGAGATCGAGGGTGGCGCGGGCGGCGTCCAGCAGTCCGCGGGCGATTTCCTCTTCCACTGCCACATCGCCAAGCACTACAACTCCGGCATGTGGGGGATCTGGCGCGTCTACGACACCCGTCAGCCGGACCTCGTGCCGATCGCGGATCGTGCGCTGCCGCCGACCGCCGTCGACTCGCGAGGCCTCATCGGTCGCACCATCAACGGCACCCTCATCACGGCCACCAACCTCGACTCCTGGATCCGTCCCCAGCTGCCTCCAGCGGGCGTGCCCCGCAACGGGCAGGACGCGACCGTCTGGAACTGGAAGGTGACGGGCACGGGGTCGCAACAGCTCTACCTCGGAGCCCCTGCCGACCCGACGGTCTTCGCCGACTCGCCGAAGATCGTGACCGGGCAGCCGAACCTGCTCGCCGTCGACGTGGGGCGCATCGTGACAGGACGACCGACGATCCTGTTCAACCCGCGCAACGGACGCCCGGCCTACCCGCTGTTCCGCACGACCATCGGCAAGCGACCACCGTTCACCCCGGCCGGACACACCGGGACCCCGTGGCTCGGGGCGACGACGGGCCAGACGTCCGCGAGCACGAGTCCGTGGGCCAACCGCTCGGATGCCCTGTGCCCCAAGGGGAGACGCGTGCGCACGTTCAACGTCGTCACCATCGGCAAGACGATCCAACGCACCCCGACGCAGGTCGACCCGGACGGCAAGCTCTTCGTCCTGGCCAAGGACAAGGCGGCGGTCGCGAGTGATCCGCGCCGCTCCGACCCGCTGGCGATCCGTGCCAACCAGGGCGACTGCGTCGCGATCACGCTGACGAACGAGATCCCCGACGCGTCGGCCTTCGACGGCTTCTCGAAGACGTCGATGCACATCCACCACGTGCAGTTCGACGTGCAGGGGTCCGACGGCGTCAGTGTGGGCTACGCCTTCGAGCACTCCGTCCGGCCGTACCAGGGGGCTGACGCACGGCTCAGCGCGGCGGCCGCCAAGGGGGCCAAGACTCTCGTCCTCAGCAGCGTGACCTCGCTCGTCGGGGTCGACGCCAACGGCAAGGCGACGAGACCGTGGATCGCCGTCGGTGAGGGCCTCGAGTCCATCGAGACCCACCAGGTCGTCGCCGTCAACCAGACGACGCGCACCGTGACCCTCGACTCGGCGCTCGTCGCCGCCCACGCGTCGGGGGAGTATGCCGGGACCGAGTTCATCCAGTACCGCTGGTACCCGGACGCCCTCCTCGACAACGTCTTCTGGCACGACCACGTCGACGGGATCCACGGCTGGGGCCACGGCCTCGTCGGCCAGCTCGTCGTGGAGCCTCCCGGGTCGACCTACCACGACCCCGTGACCGGGGCCGAGGTGGACTCGGGCACCCTCGTCGACATCCACACGACGAGCGCCCTGTCCCCGGGGCTCGTCGACGGCAGCTTCCGTGAGCTGGCGCTGTGGACGATCAACGACAACGACGCCGGGGCGTACTCCACGCTCAACCTCAAGGCGAACCCGCTCGCGGACCGGCCGGACACGGCGCACCAGTTCAGCTCCTGGACCTACGGCGACCCGGTGACACCCCTGCCGCGGCTCTATCCCGACGACCCGCTCGTCGTGCGCACCATCAACGTGTCACCGACCGTCGACACCCTGCACCTGCAGGGAGGCCGCACGCTGCTCGAGCCGCGCTACACCCATGACGACGGGTCGGGTCCGACCCCGGCGGGATCGATCATCGACACGATCCACTACGGCGTCAGCGAGAAGTTCACCCTGGTCTTCAACGGCTCGGCGCCCGACATGCGGATGAGGCCGGGGGACTACCTCTACGCCAACGGGGTCGAGAAGCACACCCAGCAGGGCGCCTGGGGCGTCGTGCGGGTGCTGCCCGGGACCGTCGAGGACCTCCAACCCCTGCCGGGAGTGGCGCCGCCGACCGCCGCCTACGTGCCACCGGTCACCACCGGTGGACTCCCACCGGCAGCCGAGCCCCAGGACAGCCCGTGTCCGCCGACGGCGCCGACGCGCAGCTTCAACCTCAGTGCGGTCGACAAGTCGCAGTCGCTCAACGGAGCGAGGACGGCGTTCGTCCCGGACGGTGACGTGGCGAGCATCAAGAAGGGCCTGAAGAGCCCGGTCCCGCTCGTGCTGCACGTCGTCGCGGGTGAGTGCGTCTCGGTCCGCGTCACGAACACGCTGACCACTGCCGTGGGCTTCTCGGTGGGCAAGCTCGACCGCGCCGCCGACTCGGGCGGCGTCGACGTCGGCTTCGCCCCGGAGCAGAACGTCGCTCCGGGGGCCGTACGCACCTACACGTACTACGCAGCCACCGACCGGCTCGGCACCGCCGTCATCTCGGACCTCGCCTCGCCGGGCGCGGCGAAGAACGGTCTGTACGGCGCCATGGTCGTCGCGCCCGCGTCGAGGGTCGACGGTCTGCGCACCGAGTTCAGCGATCCCGTCACGGGACTTGCGAAGGACATCGGCGCCCAGGTGATCGTGCACGTCCCGGGCGGCGACGTCACCGACTACCGCGACTTCACCGTGCTCCTCGCCGACGACGACACGCAGATCGGCCAGGACTTCATGCCCTACCCGACGAACGCCCGGGCGGGACGGTCGCTGCTCAACTACGCCGCGGCTCCGGCCGGTGACGGTCCGGGCGCCTTCCGTGACCCGGGGCAGGTGCCCCTGCTGAGGGCATACGCCGGCGACCCGGAGGTCGTGCACGTCCTCGTGACGCCCGGGAGCGAGAGCGCCCACGCCTTCAGCCTCGGTGGGCTGCACTGGCCGCAGGACGCCCGGATCGGTGAGTCGGACTCGACGACCACGCAGGGCATGGGGCCGTGGGAGTCCTTCGACCTCGACGTCGTAGGCGGCGCGGGCGGCACGCGAGCGGCACCCGGTGACTACTTCTACGGCGACCTCAGGAGGCCGTTCACCGCGGTCGGGGTCTGGGGCCTGCAACGGGTGCTGCCCTACGCGTCCCCGACGTGTCCCATCCTCCGCGTCGACGGGAGCACGTGCTGACCGGGGCTCAGGACCCGTCCGCGGAGGGAGCCGAGAGCGCCACGACGAGCTCCCGCACCGCGGACGGGTCGAGGAGCCGGTCGCCGTAGAGCTCGCGCACCTGGCCCATCCGGTAGCGGACGGTCTGGGCGTGCACGTGCAGCTCGGCGGCGACCGCGTCCCGCCGTCCCTGGTGCAGCAGCCACGACAGGAGGGTCTCCGCGAGCCGTTCGCGGGTGGAGGGAGGCAGGTCGGCAAGCGGCGCCAGGGCGTGGTCGCGCAGGTCGGCGAGTGCCTCCGGGTCGGCCGTGAGGACGAGGTCGGTCAGGTGCCGCTCCGTGTCGACGGGGGCCCCGCTGCGTGACGGTCGGACGAGTCGCGCCGTGCGCGCGGCGCGGTCGTAGGACGCGCGTGCGTCGTCCCACGGGCGCGGCGGCCCGACGACGGCGTGGCGGCCGGCGAGCACCCGCAGCACGTGGACGCGGCCCGGGCCATCGGCGTCCGGCACGAGCAGCAGCGTCAGCGGGTCGTCCGGGTCGACGTCGTCGATGCCCGGCAGGTCCTCGCCGACCTGGAGCGTGTCGGCGCCGAGCGAGGCCAGGGCGCGGCGTCCCTGCGCCGCCGGCAGCAGGACGGCCGTCAGCGTGGCCGGGGGAGGCCACCCGGCGCGGGCGGCAGCAGCGGTCAGCGTGTCGATGCCGGCCCGGGCCAACAGGTGCTGACCGAGCCGTTCCCGGTAGCGGTCCCGCACCCGTCCGCTCGTCGTCAGCTCGTCGGTGTGGCCCGCGACGCTCGCGGCCGACAGCTCGTCGATGTAGGCGAAGAGCAGCTCGGCGAACTTCGCCATCGCCGCCGCCGCCAGCCCCGCGTCTCCCGCGGCCCGGGCGAGCTCGCGCCACGACACGCGGGCACCGACCCGGTATGCCGCGAGGAGGCTGTCCATCGAGCGTCCCCCGCGTGCCTCGCCGCGTCCGAGGGCGTACGCCCCCTCCCGGGTCGGGCCGAGCGGCGTGCTCGGGTCGACGTCACTCCCGCCGGCCGCGAGCTTGAGGAAGCCGGCGATGGCCATCTGCACGGCGCGTTCGATCGTGTCGCCGGCGACGCCACCGAGGGCGCCGCGGTAGTCGGGGACCTCGTCGACGACGGCGGTGACCGTCGTGGACGCGATGGCCGGGAGCCGCTCCCGCAGCACCCGGAGCACGGCGTGGTCCAGCTGCAGGTCCGCCGCACCACGGACCGTGGCTCTCGTTGCCTCTGAGGCCATCGACTGTTCCCTCCGCACAAGAGTTCCCGAGCACTTCACGCCCTGTGGTCAGGATCTTACCCTTGCCTGTCAGTCATGCTGGGGGCATGAGCCTGACCGCACCCTCGACCCGAGCCGCCCGCCCGTCCTTGCGACGACGGTTCCTCCAGCTCGCCGAGCGCGCGACCTCCCCGCTGCTGCCCGCCGACTACCTCGACCTCTTCGACCCGCTGCGCCCCGGCGCCGACCTGCGCGGGCGCATCGTGGACGTCCACCCCGAGACGGCCGACGCGGCCACCATCGTCATCCGCCCCGGCGCCGACTGGGCCGGCCACGTGCCGGGACAGTACGTCCGCATCGGTGTCGACGTCGACGGCATACGCCAGTGGCGGGCCTACTCCCTGACCCACGGCCCGCGCGCCGACGGCAACATCTCCATCACCGTCAAGGCCGTGCCGGACGGCCTCGTCAGCACCCACCTCGTGCGCGAGTCGCGACCGGGCACCCTCGTGCACCTCGAGCAGGCCCAGGGTGAGTTCGTGCTCCCCACCGACGGCGGCAGGTTCCTCTTCGTCACGGCGGGGTCCGGCGTCACCCCGGTCATCGGCATGCTGCGCAACCTCTTCCCCGTGGCCGACGACGGCGTCGTGCGCCTGGCCCGCTCGGCGGCATACGACATCGTCGCCGTGCACGTCGCCCCGAGCGAGCCCCACTCGATCTTCATCGACAACCTCCGCGACCTCGACGAGGCCGGGCTCATCCGTCTCGTCGCCCGCTACGACGACGAGCACGGCGTCCTCGACGTCGCCGACCTCGAGGCCCTCGTCCCGGACCTGCACGACCGGACGACGCTCGCGTGCGGTCCGGGCGGGCTGCTCGACGCGCTCCAGCGCCACCACGACGAGCGCGGGCTCGACCTGCTCACCGAGCAGTTCCGCGCCGCGACCCTCGTCGTCGGCGAGGGCGGCACCGTCGACTTCACCAGCACGGGCACGACCGTCGACGCCGACGGCGCCACCCCCATCCTCGACGCCGCCGAGGCCGCCGGCGTCCTCATGCCGTCCGGGTGCCGCATGGGCATCTGCTTCGGCTGCGTCCTGCCCCTGCGCGAGGGAGCCGTGCGCGACCTGCGCACCGGAGCCGTCACGACCGCCACGCCCGGCGAGACCGAGGGCCAGGGCGTCCCGATCCAGACCTGCATCTCCGCAGCCGCCGGCGCCTGCGTCATCGACCACTGACCTGTTCCACAGACCTCCCGACCCCCTGACCAGAGGAGTCACCATGACCGTCCTGCAGAAGAAGTCCCACAACCCGATCGGGCACCTGACGCCCGAGGACATCGAGCAGATCGGCGTCGAGCTCGACGCGATCCGCCAGTCCGTCATCGACACCCGCGGCGCCGACGACGCGGCCTACATCCGCAAGGTCATCGCCACCCAGCGCAAGCTCGAGCTCGGTTCTCGCGCAGTCCTGCTCGTCTCGATGTTCCCGCCCGCGTGGGTCGTCGGCACCGCCGGCCTCGCGGTCGCCAAGATCATCGAGAACATGGAGATCGGTCACAACGTCATGCACGGTCAGTGGGACTGGATGCGCGACCCGAAGATCCACTCGACGACGTGGGAGTGGGACAACGCCAGCCCGTCGGAGCAGTGGAAGCACTCGCACAACGAGCTGCACCACACGTACACGAACGTCATCGGCAAGGACAACGACCTCGGCTACGGCATCATGCGCGTCGACGAGGACCAGCGCTGGGTGCCGCTCTACGCCGCGCAGCCGCTGTGGAACTTCGTCAACGCCTGCTTCTTCGAGTACGGCATCGCGGCCTACGACCTCGAGCTGGGCAAGAACCTCGCCACCAAGGAGCGCCGTCAGGACCCCGACTTCCGGGCCCGCGCCAAGGTGACGCTGAAGAAGATCCGCAACCAGATGACGAAGGACTACGTCATCCACCCGCTGCTCTCGGGCCCGTCGTTCCTCAACACGCTCGCCGCGAACGCCACGGCCAACCTCATCCGCAACCTGTGGACCCACTCGGTCATCATGTGCGGTCACTTCCCGGAGGGCGTCGAGACCTTCGAGCGCCGGTCGATCGTGGGGGAGACCCGCGGCGAGTGGTACCTGCGCCAGATGCTCGGCTCGGCCAACATCAGCGGCAGCAAGGCCATGCACTTCATGACGGGCAACCTCAGCTTCCAGATCGAGCACCACCTCTTCCCCGACCTGCCGAGCAACCGCTACCAGGAGATCGCCCCGCAGGTGCAGGACCTCTTCCGGAGGTACGGCCTGACCTACACGACGGGCTCGCTGCCGCGCCAGGTGGCGTCGGCCTGGAAGAAGGTCATCCGGCTGTCCCTGCCCAACGACTTCCTCGGCCGCAACCGGAGCGCGTCCGTCACCGACCTGCCGACGTCCGCACCGGCGCGGGAGCGCGCGGCCGCC
Source organism: Terracoccus sp. 273MFTsu3.1 (assembly GCF_000383675.1). Taxonomy (GTDB): domain Bacteria; phylum Actinomycetota; class Actinomycetes; order Actinomycetales; family Dermatophilaceae; genus Terrabacter. Next base: position 84,546 of record NZ_KB911827.1, read on the forward strand.
TGAGGCCCTGACTGTCTCGTGTCGACGTGCGGGCACGAGTGATCCCTCTCAGCGTGCGCTCAGTGCGGCTGCGACATCGTCGTGACGCCGGGAGACCCCCTCCCGGCGTCTCGATGTCCTGACCCGCGCGGCCACCGACGGCCGCGTCGCGAGCTGCACGAGGGCCGACCGACGGCGCCACGCCAGGTCACCCGTGCCGGCAGGACCGTCGAGGCAGCTCTCTTCGTGGAGGATCCGCATGTCTGACGCCCTGACGTCCACCGTCCCGGGGACGGTGCCGCACGAGGCGCGCCACCCAGTGGCCGCCCAGCTGCTCAACAAGGTGCCGGCCATCACGGCCACCTTCTGGCTCATCAAGGTCCTGTCGACGACGATCGGCGAGACGTTCGCCGACTACCTCGCCGTGCAGGTCGGCCTGGGGACGCTCGTCACGGACGGGGCCATGATGACCCTCCTGGTCATCGCCCTCGTCGCCCAGCTGCGGACCCGGCGCCTGGTGCCGTGGCTCTACTGGCTCACGGTCATCCTCGTCAGCATCGTCGGTACCCAGATCACCGACTTCTTCACCGACACGCTCGGCGTCAGCCTCTACGTCAGCACGGCGGTGTTCGCCCTGGTGCTCGCGGCGGTCTTCACGGTGTGGTGGCGCCAGGAGCGCACCCTGGCGATCACCGCGATCGACACGCCACGGCGCGAGCGCTACTACTGGGGCGCGATCCTCACCACGTTCGCCCTCGGCACGGCGGGCGGGGACCTCGCCACCGAGGCGCTGTCGCTCGGCTTCCGCAACGGCGCGCTGATCTTCGGCGGCCTCATCCTCGCTGTCTGGGTGGCCCGTCGCGCCGGCCTCAACGCGGTCCTCGCGTTCTGGATCGCCTACGTCCTGACGCGACCGCTCGGCGCGTCGCTCGGCGACCTGCTCACACAGAGTCGGGCCTTCGGCGGGCTCGGCCTCGGCTCCAGCCTCACGAGCCTCGTCTTCCTCGCCGTCATCGTCGTGCTCGTCGCCCGCGAGCAGGTCAACGTCAACCGCCACGGCATCCGCGCCAAGGGAGAGGCCCCGGCCGTGCACCCGCGCCGCGACTACGCCTGGGCGGCCGCAGGCGCCGTGGCCGTCGTCGCCGCCGCCACGGCCCTCGCGCCGGCTCCTGTTCCCGCCGCGGCCACTCCTTCCGGCACGGCCGCCGGTGCAACGTCCGGCACCCGGGGCAGCGCCACGCGGGCCAACCCCCTGGAGACGGACGCGACGTCGCCGATCGGAGACCTGCGGCCGTTCGCCGTCATCGTCGACGACGTCTCGGCGAAGACCCGGTCGGGAGACCTGTCCGCAGCGACGACGCGCATCAAGGACCTCGAGGTCGCCTGGGACGACGGGGAGGCCGCGATGAAGCCGGCGTCCCCGGATGACTGGCACACCATGGACTCCGCGATCGACGGTGCGCTGACCGCGCTGCGGGCGACACCGCCCTCCAAGGCGGACAGCGCCGCCGCGCTCCACGCGCTCCAGTCCACGATCGGCTCGCTGGAGAAGAAGGCGTAACAGCCCGATCGGGCAGAATCGTGGTGGCACCGTCCGTGCCTCACCAGACCGGAAGGAGCCCGATGACGGCCCGCTTCCGACTGCCCAGGGGAGTCCGGGGACAGGCGACGGTCGCCGCCGCAGCCGTGGTGGCCGTCGCCCTGCTCCTCGGCAGCGCCGTGCTCGTGCTCGTGCTGCAGGGGGCGCTGACCCAGACGCTGCAGGACAGCGTGACCTCCGTCGTCGACGAGGACGCCGCCGTGCTCGCCGTCGACGGGACCGCGGGTCTCGCGCGAAGCGAGCGCGACGAGGGTCCCGACAACGTCCTCGTCCAGGTCATCGGGTACGAGGGTGGATCGGCGCGCGTCGTCTACACCTCGAAGGCGTCGCGGACCGAGCCGGTCACCGACGCGCGGCCGGCGCCCGGCCAGACCGTCGTCACCGGCCGCTCCTCGCTCCCGCTGCCGCTCGACCTGCAGGACCCGCTCGTGGTCGCTCGCGGGGTCGACGTGGACGGTGTCACGTACGTCCTCGCGGCCCAGGCGTCCCAGGAGGCGCGTGAGCAGGCCGTCCGGACCACGGCCATCCTCCTCGCGGTCGCCCTGCCGTTCCTCGTGGCCCTCACCGCGATGATCACGTGGTGGCGGGTCGGGCGCGCGCTCAGCTCCGTGGAGGCGATCCGCTCCCACGTCGAACGCACCAGCGCCTCCAGGTTGCAGGACCGCGTGCCCGTGCCGCCCACCCACGACGAGATCGCGCAGCTGGCCGTGACGATGAACTCGATGCTGAGTCGACTCGAGGCCTCGCAGCGCGCCCAGCGTCGCTTCGTCTCCGACGCCAGCCACGAGCTGCGGTCGCCGCTCGCGACCATCCGGGCGTCGCTCGACGTCGTCAGCCCCGACGATCCCGAGACGTCGTGGGAGCAGCTCGACCCGATCCTGCGTGGCGAGACCGAGCGGATGAGCCGGCTCGTCGACCACCTGCTCCTGCTGTCGCAGGCCGATGACCACGCGCTCACGGTCAGCCGCCGCGACGTCGACCTCGACGACCTCGTCGACCGTGAGGTCCGGCGACTGCGCCGGCTGACCCCGTTGGCCGTCCGTCTGACGAACGACGCCGTGCGGGTCCGCGGCGACGAGCACCAGCTCGAGCAGGTCCTGCGCAACCTGCTCGACAACGCCGCCCGCCACGCGAAGGGCGCCGTGGCCGTCACCGTCGAGCGGGTCGGCGACCGTGCCGTGGTGCGGGTCGAGGACGACGGACCAGGCATCCCCGTGGCCGACCGGGCGCGCGTGTTCGAGCGCTTCGTCCGGCTCGACGAGAGCCGGTCACGCCACTCCGGGGGAGCCGGCCTCGGTCTCGCCATCGCCCGCGAGCTGGCCGTGGCCCACGGCGGGACGCTCGCGGTGGGGGAGTCGCCGTCGGGTGGCGCCCGCTTCGAGCTGACGCTGCCGTTGCCCTCGTCGGCGGAGCCACCGACCGGCGGGTCGGGCGCCGAGGGTCAGGCCGGCTCTGCGGGTTCCGCCGGCTCGGCCGGCTCGGCCGGCTCCGCCGGTTCCGCCTCGAGCAGCCGATAGCCCACGCCCCGCACCGTCTCGATGCTCGCCTCCGCGAACGGGGCGTCGATCTTGCGGCGGAGGTAGCCGACGTAGACCTCGACGATGTTGACGTCGCCGTCGTAGGCCGGATCCCACACGGCATCGAGGATGGTGGCCTTCGTGACGACCTCGCCCGCGTGCATCATGAGGAAGGTCAGGAGCGCGAACTCCTTGGGAGTCAAGGCGATCTCCGATCCGTGTCGCAGCACGTGCCGTCGCACCGGGTCGAGCGACAGGGATCCGTTCGTGAGGACCACGGGCCGTTCCGGCGCGCCGCGCCGGATGAGTGCCCTGAGCCGGGCGACGAGCACGACGAAGCTGAACGGCTTCGTGAGGTAGTCGTCCGCACCGAGGTTGAACGCCTCGGCCTGGTCGTGCTCGCCGTCGACGGCGGTCAGCATGAGCACGGGCGTCCACACGCCCGCCTCGCGCAGTCGTGCGATCACCTGGTAGCCGTCGAGCCCGGGCAGCATGATGTCGAGGACGATGACGTCGTATGCCCACTCGGTGGCCGCCCACAGCCCGTCCTGGCCGTCGTGCATGACGTCGACGACGAACCCTTCACGCGTCAGGCCGCGTCGGACGACCTCCGCGAGGGACGTCTCGTCCTCGACCACGAGCACGCGCATCCCTCAGACCCGCCGGGCATCGAGGCCGGGGCCTGCGGGTTCGCGGAGGGCGCTCATGGCTCCGAGCCTAGGTCGGCGAGCCTGAACGGTCGCTGAGAACCGGCCTCAGGGTCCTCTCAGCGACACCGTCGCACGATGGCGGGTCAGACGACCGTCGTCGGAGGGATGCGCATGTGTGGAATCGCCGGGTACTTCGGCCTCGAGGAGGACCGTGGGCTGCTGGACCGGATGAACGCGGCCCAGCGCCACCGTGGACCCGACGACTCGGGCACCTACGTCGACGGCCCGGTCGGGCTGGCCCACCAACGCCTGTCGATCATCGACCGTGAGGGCGGGAGGCAGCCGATGGCCACGCCGGACGGCAGGTACGTCCTCGCGTACAACGGTGAGGTCTACAACTACCGCGCCCTGCGGGACGAGCTCGTCGCGGCGTCGCACACGTTCGTGACGCACAGCGACACCGAGGTCGTCCTGCACGCGTATGCCGCGTGGGGACGAGAGGCGTTCGACCGCCTCAACGGGATGTTCGCGATCGCGGTCTGGGACCGCGACGAGCAGACGCTGACCCTCGCCCGCGACCAGTTCGGCATCAAGCCGCTCCACGTGAGCCGGGTGTCGCCCGCGCACGGAGGACGAGGTGGCCCCGGGGGGTCCTGGCTCTTCTCGAGCGAGATCAGGCCGATCCTCGTCAGCGGTCGCCACGACCGTGCTCCCAACGAGCGCAGCCTGTTCCGCTACCTGCGTCATCGCGTGCACGACGACGGTGCCGAGACCTTCTTCGAGGGCATCGAGCGCCTGCTGCCGGGTGAGATGGCGACGATCAGCGCTGCCGGGTTCGAGCGCCGGCGCTACGGCACGCTGCAGCACGACCTCGAGCGCACTCGTCCCGCGGCGACAGGTGCAGGCGCGGAGGAGGTCGCGGCCCTGCGCGACGGGCTGACCGAGTCCATCGCGCTGCGGCTGCGCTCGGACGTGCCGGTGGGCACGTCGCTCTCCGGTGGGCTCGACAGCTCGACCATCGCCGTCGGGATCGACCGCCTGCTCACCACGCACGACACCTCGGCCGAGGCCGTCGGGCCCCGGCAGCAGACCTTCTCGGCGGTCTTCCCCGGCTACCGCAACGACGAGGAGCGCTGGGTGGACGACGCCGTGGACGCCTGCTCGGGGCCGGTCCGGTCGCACCGGATCCGGCCGACCTCAGACGACCTGCTCGCCGACCTCACCGACTTCGTGCGCACCCAGGAGGAGCCCGTCGTCTCGACGGGACCGTACGCGCAGTACCGCGTCATGAAGGAGGCAAGCCGGCACGTCACGGTGATGCTCGACGGCCAGGGCGCGGACGAGATGCTGGCGGGATACGTCCCCCAGACCGTCACGCACCTGCGCAGTCTGCTCTCCCGGGACCGACGCGCCGGCCTCTCGGAGATCGTCGCCAACCGCGACATCCTCGGCGGTCAGGTCCGCTCGCGGCTCCGGACCCGGCTGCGCGGCGGGGGATCGGTGAACCTGCTCCTTCGACGGGACTTCACGGCCGCCCACGCCGACGACACCTACGCCGTGGAGGGTGCGAGCCTGCGACAGCGCCTCGTGCACGACCTCTTCGTGGCCTCGCTGCCGGCCCTGCTGCGCTACGAGGACCGCAACTCGATGCGCTTCTCCGTCGAGGGTCGGGTGCCCTTCCTCGACCCCGACCTCGTGCGCACGGTCTTCGCGATGCCCGACGACGCGATCATCCGGGACGGGTGGAACAAGCACGTCCTGCGCGATGCGGAGGAGCAGGTCCTTCCGACCTCGATCACCCGACGGCGCAACAAGATCGGTTTCACGACCCCGCAGAACGAGTGGTTCCACGAACAGCGCGAGTTCATCTACCGGGTGTTCCTCTCCGAGTCGTTCGCGAGCCGGCCCTACTTCGACCGGACCGAGGTCCTCAACGCCTTCGAGCAGTGGCTGAGCGGCAGGGGCTCGCTCGACTCCATGGCGTTCTGGCGCATCCTCAACGTCGAGCTCTGGCTGCGCGAGTTCTTCGACGCGCCAGCCGAACCCGCCGACGAGGACACGTCCGGCGCCAGGTCCGACGCGAGGTCGAGCGCGCCCGGCCCCACCGGCGGGGCGGACCGCGAGGCGGGCTCCGCGAGGGCCGCCGTGACCAACGAGGGGAAGGACCTCGACATCGAGCTGCCGGACGGGACACGGGTCCGCCGCCTCCCGGTGCGCACCCCCCAGGTGGCGGACACCGACGACCTCGTCGCCCTCATGGTGGACCGGGTCCGAGCGCACGTCGATGCGCTCGGGGACGGCCGATCCGTTGCGGGAACGGGGTTCAGCCGCTGGTACGTCTTCGTCTCGGAGAAGGTCGTCGCGATCACCCAGCACCGCTCGTTCTTCATCTGGGACATCCCCGTCAGCCGCGCCGCGCGCGTGCTGAGCCGTCACGTGACGCGGACCCCCGCGGGCATCGGCCTCGGGTCACCGTTCACGATGCAGCTGGCGATCGACGAGGCGGGTCTCCCGCGGGTGCTCCTCGCCGCGGCGGCGGGCGCGGCCGGGAAGCTCGTCGGGCGACGGGGCCTCTTCTACACCGTCGTCGGTGGTGACGTGCGCGCCATCGACGGGCCGACCGAGTACTCCGTCCACCCGGCCAACCTGTCGGCCAAGCTGGCCCCCCAGGATCCCGACCACGTCTGCGCGACGATCTCCGCGGCGGTCCGGGCCGCGCTGCCCCACGGTCTTGCCGACACGTTCGGCGGCACCGTCGTCATCGACGCGAACGACCTCGGCTGCAACGTCCTCGGGACCGACGCCGCGGGCCAAAGGACCCGGATGGAGCAGATGTTCACCGACAACCCCCTGGGCCAGGGGGCGCAGCGCACCCCGCTGGCGCTCGTCCTCGACGGCCTCCGTCTGCTGGACCCGAACGCCCCGGCGAGCCTCGCCACGGACTTGGCCACGGACCCGGCCACGGACCCGGCCACGGACCCGACGCCCCTCGTGACGGCATACGCGGCTCCCACCCGGGCGAGCGGACGGTCCGCATGACCACCGTCGTGACCTCCGAGCCGGACACGACGAGGCGCCGGCGGCCGCGGCGGGTGTGGGTGGTGTCGGGGATCGCGCTGCTCGTCGTCGGCCTCGCCCTCGGCTTCGCGGTGACGGCTGTCGGCGCCTCCCGCACCGGCGAGCTGGGGCTGGATGTGCTCATCTCCGGGCACCGGGACCGTCTGCTCACAGTGGCCGCCGAGCTCGTCGACGTCGGCCTCGGCACGCGCATCGCCCCGGTCCTGCTGCGCGTGGGCTGCGGAGTCGTCTGGACGAGAGACCGGTTCGCCGCAGTGACCATCGGGGTCCTGACGGTCGTCGGCTGGCTCTCGGTCGAGGTCGGCAAGGTCCTCGTCCACCGGCCCCGGCCCCCTGCTGCCGCGGTCCACGCGCTCGTCGCGGAGACCGCCGCTGACAGCTACCCGAGCGGACACACCGCATTCGCCGCGGCGACGGTCTTCGCGGTCGTGGCGGCACTGGTCCTGACCGGGCGGTCCACGCGGGTCGCGTGGGCAGTCGGCCTACCCGTCGTGGCCGTCGTCGCCCTCTCGCGGCTCTACCTCGGGGTCCACTACCTCGCCGACGTCGCCGCCTCGGTCGTCTTCGCCGGGGCATCGGTCCTCGTGGTGACGGCCCTCGCCGTGCCCGCACTGCCGTGGCTGCGGCTCCGGATGCGGAGCCGGCTGCGCCCTCGCGCCGGCGAGGCGGAGAGGAGGGACGCATGACGCCACGGGAGCCGGCTCCCGACCGGTCCACAGCTGTGGCCGCAGTTCGGGCCGGCACGTCTCGGAGAGCTCTGCTCGTCGCAGCCGCAGGCGCCCTGGGGTCGGCCGGTGTCGCCGCGTGCTCGCCGGCGCCCGAGACCCCGCCGTCCGGGGCGCACGGAACGCTACCGTCCAGCCGTGCACCGGCGCCGACCTCCGCAGCCCCCACCACGGCATCGTCGGCTCCGAGAGGGTCATCGGCGGCACCCACCCCGTCGACGCAGGCCGCCACGGTCCTCGCGACCGCCGGCCCCGACATCCGGTCGGGCTCGTCCGGTCGGCCCGAGGTGGCGCTGACCTTCCATGGCGCCGGACCAGCCTCCCTGACAGCGACCGTCCTCGAAATCGCTCGCGCTAAAGCGGCCCGGGTGACCGTGTTCGCCGTGGGCCAGTGGCTCCATGCGAACCCGGCTCTGGGCCGGGCAGTTCTCGCGGGCGGGCACGACCTGGGCAACCACACGTGGAGCCACCGACCCATGCGCAGGCTCACCCCCGCCGAGGCCCACGCCGAGGTGAGCCGAGGGGCGGCCGAGGTGGCTCTCGTGCGGGGCTCGGCGGGACTGCTCTTCCGGCCCTCGGGGACCCCGACGAGCACCGCCGTGATCCGGGCTGCCGCCCGCGCCTCCGGCTACGCCCGATGCATCTCCTACGACGTCGACCCCCAGGACTACCTCGACCCCGGGACGACCGCGGTGCGCGAGCGCACGCTCGCCGACGTCCGCGCGGGGAGCATCGTCAGCCTCCACCTCGGCCACGCCGGGACCGTGGCCGCACTGCCCGGCATCCTCACGGGTCTGCGCGCCCTCGGCCTCCGTGCGGTCACGGTCAGCGAGCTCCTGGCGTGAGCCCGCGCCGCGCTCGTGCCGCCGACAGACCTCTCCGCCGCGTCGTGGTCCTGCTGGCCCTCACGGCCACGACGAGCATTCTGCTGGCCGACTGCTCGACGTCCCGGACGGCCGCAGCGGCCGCAGCGGCGTCGAGCCCGTCGTCGCGCGTCGCCGCCGCCCTCGGAGCGAGCCCGACGGATCCGGGAGCGACCTCGCCGAGGTCACCCTCGGCGCGTCCGTCCGGGCCCGCACCGCGGAGCACCGGGACACCGCAGCCGTACGCGTTCACGGGCGCGGGAAGCCTTGCGACGGAGGCCCGGCGGGCCCGTCCGCTCGTCTACGTGCCCGAACAGCTCGCGGGGACGGTGCAGGTCATCGACCCGAGGACGTATGCCGTCATCGCCACCCGACGCGTGCCGCGCTCACCCGAGCACGTGGTGCCGTCCGCGGACCTGCGTCGCCTCTGGGTGAACAGCGACGCGGGCAACGCCCTGACGCCCATCGACCCCCGCACCGGTGCCGTCGGCACCCCCGTCCCGGTGCGCGACCCGTACAACCTCTACTTCACACCCGACGGCCGCAGCGCTCTCGTCATGGCCGAGCGGCTCCGTCGGGTGGACGTCCGGGATGCTCGCACCATGGCCCTGCGGCGCTCCCTGCCCGTGCCCTGTGCCGGCCTCAACCACGCCGACGTCACGGCTGACCTGACGAGGATGCTCGTCAGCTGCGAGTTCAGTGGTGACCTCGTCGAGCTCGACGCGGCTGCCACCCGGGTCGTCCGGGTCATCGATCTCAACGACATCCGGACCCCGGGAGCGACCCGCCCGGCCGACGCCCGGTCGATGGGCGGCCCCGCGGCCATGCTCGCCTCCGGCGCGACGTCGATGCCCCAGGACGTGCGTCTCTCGCCGGACGGCCGGTCGTTCCTCGTCGCCGACATGCTGCGCAACGGCATCTGGGTCATCGACGCGACGACGTTCCGGGAGACGCGCTTCGTCCGGACGGGCCTCGGTGCCCACGGCATCTATCCCGCCCGGGATGCTCGCCGCGTCTTCGTCAGCAACCGGGGCGAGGGCAGCGTGAGCGTCCTCGACGGCGCGACCCTGCGCCCCCTCGTGACCTGGCGGATCCCGGGCGGGGGGTCACCGGACATGGGTGGGGTGACGGCCGACGGGAGGGAGCTGTGGTTCTCCGGTCGCTACGACTCCTGCGTCTACGTCATCGACACCGTCACGGGTCGTGTCACCCACCACATCCGGGTGCGACCGGGGCCGCACGGGCTGCTCGTCTGGCCGCAACCGGGACGCTTCTCGTTGGGTCACACGGGCAACATGCGATGACCTCGTCGGACGATGTCGGACGATCCGGGAGATCCCCTCAAAAACCGTGTCATGAAAACGCAGCCCGATCGTCTACAGGGTGAAGGGACGCCCTCGGGCGTCCTGGCAACAGCCTCGGGTGTTCGTGGAGGGGTACCCCAGGCTGGCCCGTCGGGGACGGGCAGCACCGAACAGAGCCCCCGCTCGCCCACCTGAGCGGGGGCTCTGTGCTGCCCGCCCCGGGCCTCGAGACCACGAGCGGCGCGGTCGGTGGCTCGAGCGACTCAGCCCCGCACCGTCGGGTCCCAGCGCCAGGTCTCGAGACGGGGCCGGTCCGCGAGGGCGCCGCGTCCGCAGCACCACAGCAGGACCTCCGCCGGGTCCCCGTCCGGTGCCTGCGGGAAGAGCCGCCCGAGTGCAGCGGCCGCAAGCTCCTGCGGCGACCGCCATCCGAGCCCCAGCCCGCGGGTGACGTCGTGGGTGTGCACGAGCAGCTCGACGACGCCCATGGCCGCGAAGCCCTCCGCGTCCGCGACGCCGGCCGGGTGCCACGCCCGCAGCCCGGCCGGCGCGGCCCGGCAGGCCAGGTGCAGCAGCTCCGCGCACGTGACGACCGACGCCACGAGACGGTCGGGCGTCGCGGCGTCCTCGACCACCAGCTCCATCGGCAGGTAGGAAGCGTCCGGCTGCGCGACGACCTGGCCGGCATACGAGAAGAGCACGTCGGCCACGTGGGCCACGGTGTGTCGGCACGACCAGTCGAGGTCGCCTGCCGGCGCGCGCCAGTCGCGGTCGACGGCGGCGTCGAGGACGCGGCGGCACTCCGCCGCCACGGAGGGGATGAGGTCGGTGATCGGGCGCGGATCGGTGGGGGACCCGGGACTCGTCGCTGTGGTCATGACACGACCGTGCCACCGGATCCGGACGGTCCCCGACCGGGTAGGCGCGGACTCAGGCGCGTTGCCGGCGTTCGCGCTCCAGGACCAGCTCCTCCACGGCACTCGGCAGCGTCGTCTCGAAGTCGATGAGCTTCGCCCACGTCGGGGTCACGACGATCCGGACCATCCCGTCGTAGAGCGAGCGCACCTCCGCCTCCCACGCGACACGCTGCTCCGGCGTCATCGCGTACGTGCCGTTCATCCGGAGGTACTCCTCAGGGATGCCGTCGACGACGTCGAGCTCGGCCGTGCCGCGGACGAGCAGCAGGGTCGGCGGGTGCACCTCGGTGTCGATGGTGAGCGCGACGGACGGGTCGCGACGCAGGGCACGCAGCTTCGGGGCGTTCTTCGTGGTGCACATGACCAGCTGGGTCCCGTTCCACGTGAAGGAGATCGGGATGACCCGCGGTGTGCCGTCCGTGGCGACGTAGGCCAGGCGTGCCACGTCGCGGGAGAGCATCTGCTGGCTCCCGGGCCGGTCCAGGACCTCGGTGATCTCGTTCGGTTGCACGGTCGTCCTCCGTCGTCAGGTGCGCAGTCGTGGGCTGTTCGTCGAGCCCCTCACCCCGTGGACGGAGCCGGGCGAGGTTTCTCGACACGACACGACACGACACGACACGACACGACTCGATCCGTCCGCAGGCGGATCAGGAGGGGAAGACCGTCGCCCAGTCGCGCCGCATGCTCGCGACCGTCCAGCCCAGCGTCCGCGCGACGTCGGTGACCGGCTCGGTCTCGGCCACCGTCGCCGCGGCACTGACGTAGGCGAACTCGCGGTCGGCGTCGTCGTGGTCGACGAGCAGCGCCAGGCTCGGGCCGGCGCCGCTCGTGGCCCACTCCAGCATCTCGCGGTCCCCGCCGGAGTTGCCCGCGGCGAGCACCGGGGCGCGACCGAGCTGTGCCTGGATGTTGGAGACCTTGACCTCGGCCTCGTTGGGTCTGCCGTCGAGCTGGGCCGACCGGCGCAGGGTCGGTCGGCCTCGTGCGTCGCGGGCGTACGCGTACGTGATGGCCGTCCCGACGACGAGCTCGGGAGGCACGCCGTAGAGCTCGGAGCTCACGGCGCGGACGAACTCGGTGCCGCCTCCGGTGACGACCGAGATCGTGAACCCGCGCTCGCGCAGGGCGTCGAGGAGCTCGAGCATCGGGAGGTAGAGAGCCGACCGGAGCGGTCGTCGCAAGGTGGCATGGTCCGCGCGCGACATGAAGTCCCTGACCTCGGCCGTGAACGCCTCCGGTGCCTGGCCGTCGAAGAGCTCGACGAGGGCCATCGCCACCCGCGACAGCCCGAGCTCGCCGAGGGCTGCCGTGTCACCGGTCAGCAGCGCGGCGTACTCGGCCCGGTCGGCGAGCAGAGGGTCGGCCTCGGCGCGACGCCCGAGCGCGTCGACGAAGAAGTCGAGCTGCGCGTAGGTGGGTCGCTCGGCCCAGAGGGTGCCGTCGTTGTCGAAGCACGCGAGGCGACGTTCGGGCGGCAGCTCGGACGACGCGTCGAGGAAGGCCACGAGGGCATCGCGCGTGACTCCGGGCCGCCACGACGGCAGCAACGTCCCGTGCCCGTCGTCGGGAGCGGTCCGGGCCACCTCAGTGACCCGCTGTCGACAGCAGGGGGAGGCCGGTGCGGGCAGAGCGGCGGACGCAGCGGAACCCGACGTGGCTCATCCCGGTGTCGACCATCTGCGGACGTCGGGCGGCCGGGCGGTAGCGCAGGCAGTAGCTGTCGGCGCACAGGTGTGAGCCGCCCTTGATGACCTTGCGACCGACGTGGAACTGCGGCTGCCGGGGGTCGTAGCTCGCCTCGAGGTCACCGCCGCGCGGGTTGCTCGGCGCGCAGCAGGGGGAGCCGGCGTCGTCGGGGTGGTGCGTCGTCCACCAGTCGTCGGTCCACTCCCAGACGTTGCCGGCCATGTCGAAGAGCCCGAAGCCGTTGGCCGGGAAGCTGCCCACCGGCGCCGTGCGGAGGTAGCCGCTCTCACCCGTGCTGCGCCACGGGAAGTCGAGCCCGTCCCACGTGTTCGCCATGATCCGACCCTCGGGGCGGGCCTCGTCACCCCACGTGAACGGCTTGCCGTCGAGACCTCCGCGGGCGGCGTACTCCCACTCCGCCTCGGTGGGCAACGACAGGCCCGCCCAGGCGGCGTAGACGGCGGCGTCCTCGTGCGCGACGTGCACCACAGGGTGGTCGCCGAGCCGCTTCACCGAGCTCCCGGGACCCTCGGGGTGACGCCAGCTGGCTCCCGGAGTCCACGTCCACCACTGGCTGAGATGCCGCAGGTCCACCGGGCCGTCGGTCGGGGTGAAGACGAGCGAGCCCGGCTGGAGGTTCTCCTGCGGAGCGCCCGGGTAGTCCGCCGCGTCGATGGGTCGCTCGGCCACCGTGATGTGTCCGGTGGCCGCGACGAAGTCCGCGAACTCGTCGTTGGTGACCGCGGTCGGCGAGATCGAGAACGCGTCCACGCGGACCCGGTGGGTGGGGGCCTCCTCCGGGTAGTGGTCGTCCGATCCCATCGTGAAGAGGCCGCCGGGCAGGTCGACGAGGCCCGACCCGGCCACGCGGCGTCGTCGGGTGGGGCTGCGACGGGCAGCCTTGCTCACGGGCGGGCCCGACGGCCGTCACTCATCCGTGCAGCCCTCCTGGGTGCGTCGGGGTTCGTCACGTGCTGGCGATCCCACCCTGCAGCTTCTCGAGGATCTTCGCCACCGTGAAGCTCGCCGGCTCCTGGCGGGGCGGGAACTCCACGAGGGTCCTCAGCATCTGCGCGACGTACGTCTGTGCCGGCACGAGCACCCACGCGTGGTCCAGGAGCCAGTCGTAGTACGTGTTCGACGTGATGTCGGCGCGCTCGTAGGGGTCGGTGCGCAGGTTGAAGATCTTGGGCACGCGCAGCTCGGTGTAGGGCTCGGCCCAGACGTTGAGAGTGCCCGTGGCGCGCTGCTCGAGGAAGACGACCTTCCAGTTGTCGTAGCGCAGCGCGGTGAGGTCGCCGTCGTCGGAGACGTAGAAGAAGTGCTTGCGCGCGCTCGTCTCCGACGCTCCGGTGACGTAGTCGAGCTGGTTGTGGCCGTCGAGGTGCACGCGGTACGTCGTGCCGCTGAGGTCGGCCCCCGCCCGGAGCTGGTCGGCGATGTCGTCCACCCCGGCGGCCGCGAGCAGGGTGACGAACCAGTCGGCATGGCTGACGATCCCGTTGAGCACCCGGCCGCCCTCGATGTGCCCGGGCCAGCGGACCATGGCCGGCACCCGGTAGGCGCCTTCCCAGTTCGAGTTCTTCTCGTTGCGGAACGGCGTCATGCCCGCGTCGGGCCACGTGTTCATGTGCGGCCCGTTGTCGGTCGAGTACATGACGATGGTGTTGTCGGCGAGACCGCTCTCGTCGAGGTAGTCGAGCACCTGTCCGACGAGCTCGTCGTGGTCGACCATCGTGTCGTGGTACTCCGACTGCCACCGCCCGGCCTTGCCCCGGCTGCCGTCCTTGAGATGGGTCCGGAAGTGCATGTGGGTAGTGTTGAGCCAGACGAAGAAGGGTGTGTCGGCGTCCTTGGCGTCGGTCATGAAGCGCAGCGCCTCGGGCACCACCTCGTCGTCGATGGTCTTCATCCGCTCCTTCGTCAGCGGGCCGGTGTCCTCGACCCGGGACGTGCCGTCGCCGTTGGCCCAGGAGTGGATGACACCTCGGGGTCCGAAGTTCTGACGGAAGTTCGGGAACTCCTCCTCCGTCGGGTAGTCGTCGAGCTCGGGCTCCTCCTCCGCGTTGAGGTGGTAGAGGTTGCCGAAGAACTCGTCGAACCCGTGCGCGGTCGGCAGGAACTCGTCCCGGTCGCCGAAGTGGTTCTTGCCGAACTGGCCGGTCGTGTAGCCCTGCGCCTTGAGCGCCGTGGCGATCGTCGGGTCCTCGGCGCGCAGGCCGATGTCGGCGCCGGGCATCCCCACCTTCGTGAGCCCGGTGCGGTACGGGTTCTGTCCCGTGATGAACGCCGCCCGCCCGGCGGTGCAGCTCTGCTCGCCGTAGTAGTCGGTGAACCGTGCACCCTCGTCGGAGATGCGGTCGATGTTGGGCGTGTAGTAGCCCATCAGTCCCTCGGAGTAGCAGCTGAGGTTGCTGATCCCGATGTCGTCGCCCCAGATGATGAGGATGTTCGGGCGGTCGGCCATGTCGCCTCCAGTGAGCGGAACGGGTTGGTGCCGTTCCTGCACGCTAGGTCGCGCCCCTGCCCAAGGCTTCACCCGCAGCGGGTGGTTGGGACCATCGCTCGCAGGGTCAGCCGGGCGGGAGCGACGTCACCCCGGTGACCTGGAGGGCCCGACGGCTCGCGACGAGGGGACACAGGAACGGATCGTTGTCCTTGAGCCCGACGGAGTTGAGGTGGCTGATGACGTCTCGGTATGCCGTCCAGAGCGTCGTCTGCGTGTAGCGCACTCCCTCGGCCGCGCAGTAGGCGACGACGAGCGGCTGCACCCGCCGCAGGTGGGGCCGGGCCATCGACGGGAAGAGGTGGTGCTCGGTCTGGTGGTTGAGGCCACCGAGGAGCACGGACATCCACCGACCGCCGCTGATGTTGCGGCTCATGAGGACCTGGCGGTTGAGGAAGTCGAGCTTGAGCCCCGGCGCGACGAGCGGCATGCCGATGTGGTTCGGCGCGAACGAGAGGCCCATGTAGAGGCCGAACAGGGCGAGCTGGACGGCGAGGACGGCGACGACCTTGACCGGCGACATGACGAGGAGCAGGAGCACGGGCAGGCCCGCGAGGCGGGTCGTGAGAAAGGCGAGCTCGACCCATCGGCGGTCGACGCGACGACGGCCTGCGACGCGGTGGATGCCCTCCCAGTGCAGCGACAGCCCTTCGAGCAGCAGCAGCGGGAAGAAGTACCAGCCCTGGTGGGCCACGAGCCATCGGACGAGCGGTTGCTCGGAACGCTGGGCCTGTTCGGGGGTGAAGGCCAGGGCGCCGGGCGCGATGTCGGGGTCGTAGCCGACCTTGTTGGGGTTGCCGTGGTGGCGGGTGTGCTTGCTCTGCCACCAGCCGTAGCTGATGCCGACGAGCAGGTTGGCCACGACGAGGCTGACCCAGTCGTTCATCCGGCCGGAGCGGAACATCTGCCGGTGGGCGGCGTCATGACCGAGGAAGGCGATCTGGGTCATCAGCACCGCGAGGACCGCGGCGGGCACGAGCTGCCACCAGCTGTCACCGATCCACACGACGGTGAGGACCCAGACGGCCATCGCGACGACGGCGCCGACGAGCCGGGTCCAGTAGTAGGCGTACCGCCGACGCATCAGACCGAGGTCGTGCACCTGGCGGGTGAGAGCGGTGAACGAGCTCCCGGTCGTTTGGTCATGGTGGGTGCTCACGGCGATCGATCTCCTTCGGCCACGGGGATTACCGTGGCTCCCGGTCGGTTCGCGAGAACGACGCGGGGATGCACGGGCATGTGAGGAGTGACCGGCGCGGGGACGGGGGAGCCGGACGACGCGCGGTGTCACGTTCACGGGAGGGACGCGACCGGGGTCCAGGGACTCGCCTACGACTCCGAGTGTACGCGTACGGAGTGGCATGACCGCGCGACGACGGTCCTCGCGGCCAGTGCGCGAGGACCGTCGTGAAGCGAGGGCCGGCGTCAGTAGCCGACGTCGTCGGCGAAGCCGGCGGTGCACAGCGCCCAGATGACGAGGGCGTTGAGCGTCAGCAGCACGATGGACCAGATCGGGTAGACGGGAATCGAGGCGAAGTTGAGGACCATCGCGAGAGAGACAGGGACCAGACCGAGGATCCGACCGATGGGCCGCTCGGCGAGGATGAGGCCTCCGACCACGACGAGGACGATGCCCCAGACGAGGTGGATCCATCCCCAGGCCGTGACGTCGAAGGCGAAGATGTAGCGGGGAGTGTTGACGTAGAGGGTGTTGTCGAAGAGGGCTGACAGTCCACGGAGGAACTCCAGGACGCCGGAGATGAGCAGCACCGTTCCCGCGAAGAGCACGGTCCCGTACTTCCAACCGTGCGGGCGGGTCGGAGCGGTGATGGGCGAGCTGGTCATGCGTCCTCCCGGGCTAGGCGATGACTCATCGTCACCCGGTCTGCGGTGGGCCGTCCTCACCCGGTCGGCATGAGATCGCCACGTCCGGCGCTCGGCCGGCGGGCCTGGAGCCTGACGAGGTCGGGTGACCTCGTCAGGCAGACGGGTCGGGTGACCTCGTCAGGCAGACGGCCGGACCGTCAGGAGACGACCGCGTCGATGGCCTTCTTCATCGCGCTCGGCTGCTCGGGTCGGCGCGGCGCCCTCTTGCGGGCTGCGAGCAGCTCCTCGCCGAGCTCCTGGAGCTGCTTGCGTCCGAGGCCCTCGCGGACCTTGGGGAACCAGTCCTGCTCCTCCTCGGCCATGTGGTGCTCGACGTTCTCGATGAGCACGGTCGTCTTGGCGTCGAACCGCTCGTCCGTGGCGTCCATCGCCGCCAGCTCCATGCAGAGCACGTCCGCGACGTGGTGCTCCTCGTAGGACTCGAGCACGTCGTCCTCGAGGTCGGGCAGCAGGGACCGCACGCGCGGGTACATGACCTCGTTCTCGATGTAGGTGTGCACGGTCAGCAGCTCGAGGATCGTGTCGACGATCTTCTGCTTCTGGACCGGGGTCTGGTCGGGCTTGCGGAAGGCGCGGAACTGCTCACGCACGTCCTTGTGGTCCTGCTTGAGCAGGACGATGGCATCGGTCGACATGGGGCACTCCTTCGAGAGGGTGGGTGCTGCAGACGAGGGGTCGGCCCTGGGACGTCCACCTCCGTCTTACCCACGTCCCCACGCATCCGGGCCGCTGCCCTCGGGTTCGTACGGCCCTGCACGGGGTACGACGAGCAGGAGGCGGACGAAGGGACATCGTGACGGCGACGGATGCTGTGGTCATCGGCAGCGGACCCAACGGGCTCGTGGCGGCCAACCTCCTCGTCGACGCCGGATGGTCGGTCGTCGTGCTCGAGGAGCAGGGCCGGCCGGGGGGAGCGGTGTCGAGCGACGACGCCGTCGCGCCCGGGCACGTGCACGACACCTTCAGCTCCTTCTACCCCCTGGCCGCTGCGTCGCCGACGATCCGCGGGCTCCACCTCGAGGAGCACGGGCTCGAGTGGTCGCACGCCCCGTCCGTCCTCGGTCACTCCTTCGGCGACGGCCGGTGGGGGGTCCTGCACCGGGACCGGGCGGCCACCGCCTCGGGGCTCGAGCAGGACGCACCCGGCGACGGCGAGGCGTGGCTGGCGCTCTGCGAGACGTGGGACCGCGTCGGCGACGACGTGCTGCGCGGACTCCTCAGTCCCTTCCCACCCGTGCGCGGCGGCGTCGGTCTGGCCCGTCAGGTGCTCCGACCGGGCGGGCTGGAGCTGCTGCGCGAGATGACGATGCCGGCCCGCAGCCTGACCGAGCGGCTCTTCCGCGGTGAGTCTGCACGCATGCTCGTGGCCGGCAACGCCGGTCACGCCGACATCGGTCTCGAGTCGCCGGGTTCGGCGGCCATGGGTCTGCTCCTCGCCCTGCTGGGCCAGTCCGTCGGCTTCCCCGTCCCGCGCGGCGGGGCGGGCCGTCTGGCGGCGGCGATGGTGTCCCGCCTCGAGGCCAAGGGTGGCGAGCTCTGTCTCGGCGAGCGAGCCGAGGGCGTACGCGTGGAGGGCGGTCGGGCGGTCGCCGTGCGGACCGCGTCCCGCGAGATCCGCGCGCGCCGCGCTGTCCTTGCCGACGTGTCGGCACCCGCCCTCTACGGCGGGCTCGTGCCGTGGGACGCCCTGCCGACGCGACTGCGTCACCGGATGGCGCGGTTCGAGTGGGACCCGTCGACGGTCAAGGTCGACTGGGCGCTCGACGGCCCCGTCCCGTGGGAAGGGCCTCCGGCCGCAGGTCCGGGCACGGTGCACGTCGCGGACTCGATGGACGAGATGACCCTGACCGGTGGGCAGGTGGCTGCCGGGCTCGTCCCGGACAAGCCCTTCCTCCTCGTCGGCCAGATGGGGGTGGCCGACGCCACACGAGTGCCGGCCGGGGGAGAGGCGCTGTGGGCGTACACCCATGTCCCCCAACGGGTTCGCGGTGACGCGGCCGCCGGTCGGTCCGGCGTGCGCGAGGTGCGCGGCACGTGGGGCGAGGGCGACCTCGACGCCATGGCCGAACGCATCGAGCAGCGCATCGAGGACCGGGCCCCCGGGTTCCGGGACCGCATCACGGCCCGACGGGTCCTGGGTCCGCGCGAGCTCGAGGCGCGCGACCGCAACCTCGTCGGGGGAGCCATCAACGGCGGCACCGCCGGACTCCAGCAGCAGCTCGTCTTCCGACCTGTCGCCGGGTCCGGACGCGCCGAGACACCCGTCAAGGGCCTCTACCTCGCATCCGCCTCGGCCCACCCCGGCGGGGGCGTGCACGGTGCCTGTGGCGCGAATGCGGCACGGGCGGCCCTGTGGCACCACACGATCCAACTGCCCTGGAGGCGCACATGAGCACCACGACCCGGATCGTCCACGGCACACCCGAGGCGGTCTTCGACGTCCTCGCCGACGGGTGGAGCTACAGCCAGTGGGTCGTCGGCGCCTCGCGGGTGCGCGACGTGACGCCCGGCTGGCCGGCGCCCGACACGCACATCCACCACTCGGTCGGCGCGTGGCCGCTCCTCATCGACGACACGACGACGGTGCTCCGCTGCGAGCGGCCCGAGGTGCTCGAGCTGACGGTACGTGCCTGGCCGTCCGGTGAGGGCGTCGTGCGGATCACCTGCCGCGCGAGCGGGGCCGACACCGAGGTGACGATGGAGGAGGACGCGACGAAGGGGCCGGCGAAGCTCGTCCCGAAACCGGTGCGCGACGTGGTGCTCGACCGCCGCAACCGAGAGGCGCTCCGGCGTCTGGCGATCCTCGTCGAGCGCGCCCAGCCCGACCCGGCCTGACGGGTCGGGGGTCCGCCGGGGTCCCTGCGGGTGCTGTGCGGAACTTGCGGCAATCTTGCGAAACGCCTGCGCGAGTCTTGCGCAATCCGGACAATTCGGAGGGCTGGTCCGCCGCCCTTCGTCCCGGAGCTCTCACATGTTCAGCACCCCTCGTGCCCGCACCACCCGCCTCGTCGCCGGGGCCCTCGCACTGGCGGGCACCGCTGCCGCCCTGGTCGCCATGGCTCCCGTCGCCGCGGCAGCGACAACGGGCGGCAAGGCCGTGACCGCCGCCTCGTCCTCGGCCCCGGACACCCGGGCCATGTGGGTGTGGGACACGAGCACCCCCGCGGCCACCGTCGACCTGGCCGTGGGCGCCGGCATCGACCAGCTCTTCGTCGCCGTCCCGCCGAACCTCGCCACCTCGAGCCAGCTGCCGAACATCAAGGCGCTGAGCGACCGGGCCCGCGCTGCCGGCATCCGGGTCGACGCGCTCGGGGGCGACCCCGGCTGGGTCGACAACCCGACGTGGGTCGTCACGTACTGGCTCAAGCCGGCCAAGAGCTCGGGCCTCTTCACCGGCATCCACGTCGACGTCGAGCCCTACTCCACGTCCGCCTGGGGCACCGACCAGCAGTCCGTCGTCAGCAAGTACCTCACGCTGCTCGACAAGCTCAAGGCCAACGCCGGCACCTACCCCATCGAGGCCGACATCCCCTTCTGGTTCAACACGATCCGTGCCGTCACGTCCACGGGCGCGGCCTCGACCCTGGACCGGGAGATCATGAAGCGCACGGCCGGGGTCACGGTGATGTCCTACCGGAACACCGCGGCCGGCACGGACGGGACGCTCGACGTCGCGTCCCCCGCCCTCACAGCCGGCGCCGCGCTCGGCAAGCCCGTGCGTCTCGGCCAGGAGACGAACTACCTCGGGTCGACGGCCGTCGACACGAAGCAGACGTTCTACGGCTGGACCCGGACCGCCATGGAGGCCCAGCTGGTCCAGGTGAACGCCGGGGCGCGTGCCTACGCGACGTACGCCGGGCTGGCGATCCACGACGCCACCGGGTACGCCGCGATGGCCCCCTGACCGGGACCGGAGCCGGTGCGCGACGGCTCAGCCGCCGCCGATCCGGCCGGCGATGATGCTCGTGACGATGACCGACGTGATCGTCACGGTCGAGAAGCCGGCGACGATCATCTTGGGCAGGATCTGGTTCTCGATCGCGGCCACCTCTTCGGGGCTCTCCCCGGCTCCCTTGGCGGCCTCCTGGGAGAGGATCATCGTGCCGGGGAAGCCGTAGAGCGAGGTGAGCCCGATCGCCACGGACATCGACACGCTGTAGCCGAGAAGCTTGCCGACGAGGGCCGAGAAGCCCGCGATCCCGACGATCCCGAAGACGAAGGCGATGAGCAGCGGCACGGCCAACGCCGACACGTCGCTGGGCTTCACCGTCGCCAGGGGGCCGAAGACGAGGATCATGATGGCGATCATCATGAGGCCGAAGGCGTCGATCCCGGACAGGACGGACGGCTTGAAGATCCCCGTCGTCCGCAGGGCGATGCCGAAGAGCAGGGCCACGACGAACGTGTTGAGGATGCCGTCGGTGACGTTGTTGATGCCGAGGCTGAGGAGCACCACGACCCCGACGATGAAGAGCGTGCCTGCGGTCGTGCGCAGGGACTCGGGCAGCTTCGTCTCGGGCACCGGCTCGACGGGTGGAGCCGCGCTGCCTCCGCCACTGCCAGCGCGACCGCTGTCGCCACCGGCGGCGGCCGCGCCGGCAGCCACGACCGGCGCCAGCGTGCCCGCTCGGTACTCCTCCTTGAGGCGGGCGGCCTCGCGGCGCAGGATGATCGAGGTGAGCGGGAAGCCGATGAGTCCCTGGAGCGCGGCGATGAGGACGGGGAAGACGGCGATGCTCGTCAGGCCCACGCCGAGGGCCGCCTCCTGGACGATGAGGACCGAGATGGTGCCGCCGCTCAGGGCACCGGTGCCGGCGATGACGAAGTCGAGAGCCTGCGCATAGCCGTCGGCCGCGGAGCCGGTGATCCGGGGCCCGAAGATGAATCCGGCCAGCAGCAGGGCAAGTCCGATGCCGATGACGGTGGCGATGCCGACGAGCAGCGTCTTCCACTGCTTCTTGAAGTCGTCGAGGCTGATCATGGTGCCGAGGTGGACGATGACGAAGCCGACGACGACGCCGGCGAGCGCGAGGAGGCTCGAGCTCGCGAGGAGGTCCTCGGGGAAGATGTCGGTGAGGAAGCCGACGAAGAAGATGATCGAGGCGACGAAGAGCGAGGACAGCAGCGACTTCGTCCTCTTGGCGACGAGGTCGCTGACGGTCCAGACGAGCATGACGATGACGAACGCGAGCACCGGGTTCACAGCGGCCTCCTCTTCCTCGTGGTGGTGGGTGGTCGTCTCGCGATCGTGCCGGGGGAGCGGGGCGTACCGATTCCCCCTCCGTGGGTGATCCGCCCCGATCTGCTGACGCCGTCAGCCCTGCTGCCAGGCGGGGTCGCAGGACAGCTCGACGTTGATCCACGTGGCCACGGACAGGTGGTGGAGCCGTGCCGTGAGAGCCGTCCGCAGCCGGTCGATGTCTGCGACGTCCCACTCGCCGGCGGCGACGACGTGGTCGACCTCCACGTAGAGGCGGCCCCCGGTCTTGGTCATGCGGACGACCGGGCTCATGAGCCCCATGCCGGCGCACACCTCGGTCACGGCCTGACGCGCCGGCCGCTCGATCTCGGGGGGAGGTGTCATCTCGAGCAGCTCGCGCGCCATGGTCCGGACGAAGCCGACCGGGGCGGGCAGCACCATGAGTGACACGACGATGACGAGCACCGGGTCGACGAGTGCTGACGCGGTGTCCTTGAACTCACCAGCGGGCAGCGCTGTCACGACGAGGAATCCGGCGAGGATCGCCACCGACAGGAGGCTGGCGATCCGCCACCCCACGGCCTCCGCGGCCACGAGCTCACTCGTGCCGGACCGTGCCTCGAGCCAGCGCCAGGTCACGAGGCACAGCACGGTGGCCACCACCGCGTAGATCGTCGCCGACCTGGTGGAGACGTCGTCCCCACCCTCGGTGATGACGATGACGGCGTCGGTGACGGCGTATGCCGTGAAGCCCAGACGGGCGATCCCCTGCAGTCCGATGGTGAGGGGGAGGAAGGCCTGCCGGCCGTAGGGGAAGAGCTCGCTCTCGCCGCGCTCGGCCGCCTGGCTGGCGCGGAGGGCGAGGACGCTCATGACGAGCCCGATGCCGGCGGAGACGCCGTCGAAGAGGATGACGCGCGTGCCCGACACGATGCCCCAGGCGAGCGCCAGCGCCCCGGACACCGCACCCGCCGCGATGGAGAGGCGGAGCGCCCGGTCGGCGTCGGCCTTCCGGGTGGGCGTGGGGCTGGGCTGTTCCACTCTCGAGCACCGCCCTCTCGTCCGTCGGGGCCCGGCCGGCGTCCCGCCGTCGGGAGGCCGGCTGGGCCGGTGCCGTTCGGACGCTAGTCGTCGCCGGCCGGACGGTCCTCACCCGTGACGGGTGAGCGGGCAGACCCGGACCCGGTTATCACCGCGAGTTACGTGTCCTATAACGTTCTGAACGTGAACGACGCGCGACGCGGGATGCCTGCCGCCCTGCGGCGCTGTCCCTAGCCGCACCCCGGCGCGCCCCTCGCGGCGCCGCTCCGTGCGTGCGGCACACGCCCGTTCCCCCAGCCAGCACCGTCGCCCGGCGAGCCGCGCCTCGGCGCGTCCTGACCTGCCCGAAACGAGAAGGACCACACCCATGCCCCTCATCCAGCGCTCCGTGGCGGCTGCCACCGTCGCCCTCGTCTCGCTCTCGCTCGCCGCCTGCGCGGGCGGGTCGTCCGGGAGCCAGGCTTCGGCCGACAACCCCTACGACCTCCAGCAGCCCGGCACCCTGCGGGCCGGCACTCTCACCGATGCGCCGCCGAACGTCTTCCTCAAGGACGGGACGTTCACCGGCTTCGACAACGACCTGCTGACCGCCGTCGCCGCCAAGCTGGGTCTCAAGGTCGAGTTCGTCGGTACCGAGTTCAGCTCGCTCCTCGCCCAGGTCAAGACCCGCAAGTTCGACGTCGGCTCCTCGTCGATCAGCATCACCGAGGCCCGCAAGAAGACCGTCGACTTCACCAACGCGTACGACTTCGGCTTCCTCGGCCTCGACGTGCCGAAGGGCTCGAGCATCACCTCCTTCGACCAGCTCGCGGGCAAGCGGGTCGTCGTCGTCCAGGGCACGGTCCAGGACGACTACGCGACGCGCGAGAAGCTCGACCCGGTCCGCGTCCCCGACTACAACGCCGCGCTCAACCAGCTCCGCGCCGGCACGGCCGACGCGTGGATCACCCCCGCCGAGATCGGCGAGAAGACCGCGGGCGACTCCGGCGGCAGGGTGCTGGCCGTGGCCAAGCAGCTCGACCCGGGCGGTATCGCGTATGCCGTCGCTCCCGGCAACGACACGCTGCGCGCCGCGCTCGACAAGGGCATCGACGCCGTCGTCGCCGACGGCACGTGGGCCAAGCTCCAGAAGCAGTACTACCCGAGCCGGGAGATCCCGGCCGACTTCAAGCCGGGCAGCGGCGCGGCCGCCGCCGAGTGACCTCGACGCCGTAGCACCCATCACCGAGAGGAGGGTCGGATGGACATCCTGACCACGTTGCGCGAGACGTTCTTCGACCTCGACGCCATGCGCGAGGCGCTGCCCGACCTGCTGCGCGTCGGCCTGCCCAACACGCTCATCCTGGCCCTAACCTCGGCGGTGATCGGCACGGTGCTCGGCATGGTTCTGGCCGTCTGCGGGCTCTCGCACCGACGCTGGCTGCGTTGGCCCGCACGAGTGTTCACCGACATCTTCCGTGGCCTCCCTGCCGCGGTGACGATCCTGCTCATCGGGGTCGGGCTGTCGCCGGTGGGGCTGCAGATCTGGGGTCCGAACCCCTATCCGCTGGGCATCCTCGCGCTGTCCCTCATCGCGAGCGCGTACATCGGTGAGATCTTCCGGTCGGGCATCCAGAGCGTCGACGACGGCCAGCTCGAGGCGGCGCGGGCCCTCGGTTTCAGCCGGCCCTCGGGGATGCGGCTCGTCGTCATCCCGCAGGGGGTGCGCCGGGTGCTGCCGGCCTTGGTCAACCAGTTCATCGCGCTGGTCAAGGAGTCCTCGCTCGTCTACTTCCTCGGCCTGCTCGCGAGCCAGCGCGACCTCTTCCGGATCGGGCAGGACGCGGCGGCCAACACCGGCAACCAGTCCGCGCTCGTCCTCGCCGGGCTGTTCTACCTGCTCATCACCGTCCCCCTGACGCACGTCGTCAATGCCGTCGACCGCCGTCTGCGTGACGGCCGCCGGGCCGACGGCCCCGCCCGGCTCGACGACGCGGACGCGGACGGGGACGCGGACGGGGACCGTGCCGCCGCTGACGCACCGCTCGCTCTGGCCCAGGAGGCACGATGACCACCGGCAGCCCGACCACCATCGACGCACCCGCGACGGTCCGTGGAGTTGCCGTCTCCACCCGAGACGTCCACCTCGCGTTCGGTTCCAACCCCGTCCTGCGCGGCGTCGACCTCGACGTCCCGGCGGCGACGACGGCCTGCGTCATCGGCCCCTCGGGGTCAGGCAAGTCGACCCTGCTGCGGGTTGTCAACCGACTGCTCGAGCCCGACCGGGGTGACGTGCTGCTCGACGGCCGGAGCGTGCTGCGCGACAACCCCGACGCGCTGCGTCAGCGGGTGGGCATGGTCTTCCAGCACTTCAACCTCTTCCCGCACAAGACGGTCCGGGCCAACGTGACCCTCGGCCTGACGCGGCTCAAGGGCCTGTCACGCGACGCCGCCGCGGAGCAGGCCCAGCACCACCTCGATCGGGTCGGCCTGGCCCACAAGGCCGACGTGCGCCCGGGCAACCTCTCCGGAGGTCAGCAGCAACGGGTGGCCATCGCGCGCGCCCTCGCCATGGAGCCCGAGGTGATGCTCTTCGACGAGGCGACCTCGGCCCTCGACCCGGAGCTCGTCAAGGGGGTCCTGGCCACCATGGCGGACCTGGCGGCGGAGGGGATGACGATGCTCGTCGTGACCCACGAGATGGGTTTCGCGAGGTCGGTCGCGCAGCAGGTGCTCTTCATGGACCACGGCCGGGTCGTCGAGTCGGGGGAGCCGGACACTCTCTTCGAGTCGCCGGAGACCGACAGGCTCCAGCGCTTCCTCTCGCAGGTGCTCTAGCCCCAGGCCGTGCCCGCTCCGAGGCCACGGACCCGACGGTCCGTGGCCTCGGTGCATCTCACGGAGTGGTCTGCCCATTATCCCTACCAAATCAGTATGTTATCTTCGTCGCAGGTCATGAGTCCCAGCGACAAGCCCCGGCTTGCTGGGCGGCAACCCTCCTCCGCGGTGGGGTGCCCCGGGTGAGGACCAGGCGTCGACCCGTCGGTCGACGCAAGCGCGGGCTCGACGAGGGCCCCACGGACACAAGGGTTCCCATGACGCATACCACCAAGCGGCCATCCCGCGGCCACGCCCTGTGGGCTCACCGCCGCCGGCACGTCGACCTGTCCCGGGTGAGCAGCGCCCTCTGTCCGGGCTGACGACCAGATGACCGCTTGCGCAGCCTGGCCGGCACCCACGGAGTCCGGCCGGAGCGCGCGGCGTCCCGCGTAATCCGTCCCGACCCACCCTCACACGTTCAGGAGCCTTGCCATGCCTCTGCGCACCCGCCCCGACCGGGCCACCACCCTCACCACGCTCGCTGCGTCGAGCCTCGGGACGCCGCCGACGCTCGACGCGCCGACGGCGATCAACCTCGCCGAGACCGCTCGGCGCCTCGCGGGCGATCGTGCCCTCTGGGCCGGCCTCGTCGACTTCGACCCCATCAGCCGCTACTACGCCCGGATCGCCGCCGAGGCCGACCACGAGGCCTGGCTGCTCACCTGGCTGCCCGGGCAGGGGACGGAATGGCACGACCACGGGCAGAGCGCCGGCTCGTTCGTCGTCCTGCAGGGACAGCTGAGCGAGCGGGTCGCCGATCTGGCCACTCCAGACCGGACGCCGCAGGTCAGGGAGGAGGTCGGCCGTCTGCGGGCCGGACAGCAGCGCACGTTCGGACGCCGCTACGTGCACCACGTGAGCAACGAGGGCCCGGACCCGGCAGTGAGCCTGCACGTGTACTCGCCGCGCCTCACCGAGATGACGACGTACGCGCTCTCCGGCACGAGCCTCCGGCGGGTCGACCTCCAGCAGAAGGGAGTCGACTGGTGACTCGCCCCGCTCGCAACGCCGCACCGATCCACCTCGCCGTCGCCCTCGACGGTGCCGGATGGTACCCGGCCGCGTGGCGCGAGCCGGGCGCGCGACCGGTAGACCTCTTCACCGCGCGCTACTGGGCGGATCTCACCAGCACGGCGGAGCGCGGCCTGCTCGACTTCGTGACGATCGAGGACAGCCTCGACCTCCAGTCGGCCGACCCCTTCTCCGACGACGTCGACACCCGCACCGACCAGGTGCGGGGGCGGCTCGACGCGCTCCTCGTCGCCGCCGCGGTCGCGCCCCTCACGCAGCACGTCGGCCTCGTCCCCACCGTCACGACGACCCACACCGAGCCGTTCCACGTCTCCAAGGCCGTCGCCACCCTCGACCACGTGAGCCGCGGGCGGGCGGGGTGGCGGGTGCAGGTGGGCGGCACACCCGGAGAGACCGGCCACTTCGGTCGCCGCACCCGCCCCACGATCCGGCGGGATCTCGCCTCCAGCCCCGAGGGCCGTGCTGCCGTGCGCGAGCGCTTCGACGAGGCCGCCGATCACGTCGAGGTCGTGCGGCGGCTCTGGGACAGCTGGGAGGACGACGCCGAGATCCGGGACGTCGCGACCGGACGGTTCGTCGACCGGGACCGGCTGCACCACGTCGACTTCGAGGGGCGCCACTTCAGCGTCCGCGGCCCGTCGATCACCCCGCGACCGCCACAAGGGCAGCCTGTCGTGACCGCCCTGGCCCACCAGACCATCCCGTACGAGCTGGCGGCCCGTTCGGCGGACGTCGTCTTCGTCACGCCGCACGACGACGAGCAGGCAGCGAGCATCGTCGGCGAGGTCCGAGGGGCGGAGGCGCGGGTCGGGCGCGACGCCCATCCCCTCATGGTCTTCGCCGACCTCGTCGTGGTCCTGGGGAGCACGACCGACGCCGCCCGGGCCCGGCGACGCCGGCTCGACGAGGCGGCCGGGGCGCCCTTCACGTCGGACGCGCACGTCTTCACCGGCACCGCTGCCGACCTCGCCTCGCTCCTGCTCCGTTGGCACGACGTCGGCTACGACGGCTTCCGGCTGCGTCCGGCCGTCGTCGACGACGACCTCGTCGCGGTCGTGGACGAGGTCGTGCCCGCACTCCAGCGTGCGGGGGCCTTCCGGACGGCATACGACCCGGGCTCGCTGCGCGAGCGCCTCGGTCTGCCTGTCGCCGTCAACCGCTACGCCCCCGCGTCGGCCTGAGAAAGGACCTCCCATGTCGCAGCCTCGCAAGCAGGTCATCCTCGGCGCCCACTTCCCGGGGGTCAACAACACGACGGTGTGGAGCGACCCGGCGTCGGGCAGCCACATCGACCTGTCGTCGTTCACGCACTTCGCGCAGACGGCCGAACGCGGCCGGTTCGACTTCCTCTTCCTCGCCGAGGGACTGCGGCTGCGCGAGCAGCGCGGTCGGATCCACGACCTCGACGTCGTCGGCCGGCCCGACACGTTCACCGTCCTCGCCGCGCTGGCTGCGGTGACGGAGCACCTCGGTCTCGCCGGGACGATCAACACGACGTTCAACGAGCCCTACGAGGTCGCGCGCCAGCTCGCGACCCTCGACCACCTGTCCGGAGGACGCGCCGCCTGGAACGTCGTGACG
The DNA here is from genome assembly GCF_000383675.1 of Terracoccus sp. 273MFTsu3.1. Classification (GTDB taxonomy): domain Bacteria; phylum Actinomycetota; class Actinomycetes; order Actinomycetales; family Dermatophilaceae; genus Terrabacter. Next base: position 112,971 of record NZ_KB911827.1, read on the forward strand.
AGCTCCGACGCCTTCACGGGCGAGAACTTCCGGCGCGGAGGGTTCCTCCCGCACGCCGAGCGCTACGAGCGCGCCGAGGAGTTCGTCGCGACGGCCCGCGAGCTGTGGGACTCCTGGCCGGCCGACGCCGTGCGGGCGGCAGGCACCGACTTCCTGTCCGACGCCTCCGCGGGGGACTTCGAGCACCGGGGCAAGCACTTCGACGTCGCCGGCCGCTTCACCGTGCCCCGGAGCCCACAGGGCCATCCGGTCGTCCTGCAGGCCGGCGACTCGAGCGACGGCCGCGAGCTGGCAGCGCGCAGTGCGGACGCCGTCTTCAGCCGTCACTCCACCGGGGACGACGCGCGCTCGTTCTACCGTGACGTCAAGGGCCGGCTCGGGCGCTACGGTCGGCAGCCCGACGACCTCAAGATCCTGCCGGCCGCCACGTTCGTGCTCGGGGACACGGACGCCGAGGCCCGCGACCGCGCGGCTGAGGTGCGGCGCCAGCAGGTGAGCCCGCAGACGGCGATCCTCCTGCTCGAGCAGGTCTGGAACCGCGACCTGTCCGACTACGACCCCGACGGCCCGCTGCCGACCGTCGACCCGATCGTCTCCGACGCGTCCTCGATCGTCCGCGGCCGGGCCCGGCAGGTCGGTGACCCCGTGGCCGAGGCCGCCCGTTACCGAGCCGTGGCCGAGGCCAAGGGGCTCAGCATCCGCGAGGTCGTCATCGAGCTGACCGGTCGCCAGACCTTCGTCGGCTCACCGGAGACCGTGGCCCGCACGCTCGAGGACGCCGTCGCGACCGACGTCAGCGACGGCTTCATCCTCGTCCCGCACATCACCCCGGGCGGACTCGACGAGTTCGCCGACCGGGTGGTGCCGCTGCTGCAGGAGCGTGGCGTCCTGCGCCGCGACTACACCGAAGGGGCCACCCTCCGTGACCACCTCGGCCTGGGTGCAGCGCGGCCCGCATCCGACTGGGGGTCGAGCGCGTCGGCTGCTCACGGCGCGCCGACCGTGTCGGTCGCGACGGACGCCAGGGCGAGCGCATGACGGCGGCGGCTGCAGCGGACGCCCCCGCGGTCGAGGTCGTCGAGCTCGTGGGCAACCCGCGGGTCGGCTCGCGCACCCGAGCGCTGGCGGACCTCGTCGTGCGTTCGCTCGGCGAGACGGTGGCGGCGGACGGACGAGGCGCGCCGGACGGCATACGGCTGGGTGTGCCCGTGGTCATCGAGCTGGGGGAGGCGGTCGGCGTCACCTTCGGGGCCCGGGTGGCGCGGGCATCCGCTCCCGTCGAGGACCCGTTCGGTGTCGTGAGGCGCGCCCGGCTGCTCGTCGTGGCGACCCCGACGTACAAGGCGACCTACAGCGGACTGCTCAAGCTGTTTCTCGACCAGCTGAGCCAGGGCGACCTCGCCGGGGTCGTGGCGGTGCCGGTGGCGATCGCCGGCGCACCTGCTCACCGCGACGCGGTCGCGGCCGCGCTGCGTGACCTCCTCGTCGAGCTCGGCGCCGACGTGCCTGCGCCCGCGGTCGCGCTCCTCGAGAGCGAGGTGGCCGACCAGGAGGAGCACGTCAGCCGCTGGGTGGGGACGTATGCCGCCGCGCTGGGTCTCGGTTCACCGGCCGAACCCGTGCGTGCTGGTGCACCCACGCGGTGACGGTCTGTGTGTACGGTGTCAACACCGGCGACCACCTGTGAGCACCCCGGCGCCGCCGGCCCCGTCCGTTTCCCGGAGTCCCAGCCATGCCAAGGAGCCCCAGCGATGAAGCTGCTTCTCACGTCGGGCGGCGTCAGGAACCCCAGCATCCGCGATGCGCTCGTCGGCATGTTGGGCAAGCCGATCTCCGAATCGGCCGCGCTCTGCATCCCGACCGCGCAGTGGGGGCACCCCAGGTGCGGGCCGCCATCGGTGCGCCGCTTCGTCAGTGGCAGTGATCCGGGAGATGCCATGACCTCGCTCGGGTGGGAGTCCGTCGGTGTCCTCGAGCTGACCGCCCTACCCACCATCGCCACGGAGCGGTGGGTCGAATGGGTCCACGAGGCCGACGTCCTGCTCGTCGACGGCGGCGACGCCACGTACCTGTGTCACTGGCTGCGGCAGTCCGGCCTGGTCGACCACCTGCCCTCCCTCACCGACACGACCTGGGTCGGGGTGAGCGCCGGGAGCATGGTCATGGCACCCCGAATCGGGTCGGACTTCGTCAATTGGCCGGCGGCCAGTGACGATCGGACCCTGGGGCTCGTGGAGTTCGCGATCTTCCCCCACTTGAACGCCTTCCCGACGAACACCCTCGCGGACGCCGAGCGATGGGCCGCCGAGATCGACGGGCCGGCGTATGCCATCGACGAGCAGACGGCCATCGCGGTCGTCGGCGACTCCGTCGAGGTGGTCTCCGAAGGCGAGTGGCACGCGTTCGGGACGTAGCACGTCGGGTGCGCGCCGACCTCGACTCAGCGACCGCGGCGTCGGTACGGCGTCGGTACGGCGTCAGGCGACCACCGCGCGGTGCGAGGGGCCAAGGGCGCCGACAACAGTCCGAGTACCGTCCGATGAGGAACGTGCTGGGCGCCTCGAGGAAGAGCAACGAGATGAGACCACTTCGATACTCGATCAACGTCACGCTCGACGGCTGCTGCCATCACGAGGCAGGCCTGCCTCCCGACGAGCAGTCGATGCGCTTCTGGACCGCTGAGCTGCAACGCGCCGATGCCTTGCTGTTCGGCCGGGTCACCTACGAGATGATGGCGTCGGCGTGGCGACGGCCGGACACGGGCACGTGGCCTGACTGGATGGACGAGTGGCAGGTCCCGTTCGCCGAGACCATCGACCGGACGAAGAAGTACGTCGTGTCGAGCACGTTGAGCGGGGTCGACTGGAATGCCGAGCTGGTGCGAGGCGACCTGCGGCAAGCGGTCCAGCGGCTCAAGGAGGAGCCGGGCGAGGGTCTGTTCGTGGGTGGCGTGACGCTTCCCTTGGCATTGGCAGATCTGGGACTCATCGACGAGTATGCGTTCGTCGTGCAGCCGGTCCTCGCCGGACACGGGCCGACGTTGCTCGCCGGTCTGCACGAGCGCCTCCAGCTCGAGCTCGTGGATCGCGAGGAGTTCACGTCGGGCGCGGTCGCGCTGCGATACCGGCCCATGGCGTGACGGCCGGGCGTGACGTCCCATGGCCGTCTCGGTGATGCGCGCCCGTCCTGGGTCAGTGCGTCCCCGCTGGTGCACGAGGCGCTCCAGCCCGATCCTTCCCGCCGAGCAGTGTGACCGCGGCGAGGAGACACAGCACCGTGCCGCCGATCGCCGGGGCGGAGGCCCACGTGGCGGTGCCGATCCCGGCGTTCGACTGGAAGCCGCCGCCCACTTCGAGGACGAGCAGGTAGGCCGCGGCGGAGACGTTGGCAGCCGCAGCGAGCGCGGCGCCCCAGGGGCGGCCCAGCCACAGCAGGACGCCGGAGACGACGAAGGCCGGCGCGAGAACGCCGAGGTCGAGAGCGTAGACGAGGTGGATCGCCGGCGGTGGCATGACGTCGACGGGCAGCCGGCCGGTCACGGCGAACCGCACGGACAGGGTCCCCCAGGCGGCGATGAGCCCCGCCCCGAGCAGCGTCGTGAAGACCGCGACCCACCGTGCCGCCGGTCCGGTGCGGATACCGGCCGCCACGGCCTCGACCTGGAGGCTCGACCCGAGCATGATCAGGGCGTACGTCGAGGCCGAGAAGGCGGCGACGTGCAGGAGGAAGACGTCGCTGAACGCAGCGCCGAAGGCGTAGTAGGCGTAGTTGTAGATCCCGTAGAAGAGCAGGCCGAGCCAGATGGCGACCGACGTCGCCGAGGCGCGGGTCGCGCTGAGGTACAGGCTCAGCGCGAGCGCGGGAACGACGACGACCAGTGTCACGAGGTCGTTGCCGCGGAGCGCGGCGATCGCCCAGGCCTGCTCGGGGTAGAGGCCGGGCACGAACAGTCCCAGAAGGGACTGGACGAGCATGAGGGCGAGGACCACGAGCGAGAGCACGCGGGCAGCGGTCAGGCGCGGGCCCGCGCGCAGGAGGGCGACCACGACGCCCGGTGGTGGTCCCGTGCCCCGGACCTTGTCCTCGACCCGACCGGCGACGTGCTGGGCAGCCATGGGCTACCGACCTCCTCGGCTACGAGGCCTGCGCTCGGGCGGAGCCCTTCGGCGCGCTCCGCGCACGCCTCTTGCTCCACGGTAGCCCGTGGGCGAGGCAACCTGAGCCGACGTGTCGGCAGCCTCACACGAGGCCGGACGCCCGTCGAAGGGGCGGCTCGCGCCGCCCAGCTTCGGCTGGTGGAGACGATCCGCCTCGCCGAGGACGGGACGTCCGACCAGCGTTACCGGCGACTGCCGGCGAGGGGCTCTGCCCACGTGGCTGACCTGCAGATCCCGCGCCCTTCCGGACGCCGACCGTCCGGAAGGGCCCGTAACGTCCCAGGCAACGTTCGTCACGCGAAGGAGCCGGGCCATGACCGACTACGCGATCGCCCACCTGGATGAGATCGATGAGCTCAGCGACGCAGGGGCCCGTTACCGACCTGTCCGCCATCACCTGGGCATCTCGGCCTTCGGCGCCACGGTGTGGACCGCCCATTCGGCGGGTGACGTCCTCATCAACGAACACGACGCCGACGACCCGACCGCTGACCAGGAGCTGTTCCTCGTGCTGCGGGGCCATGCGGTGTTCGAGGTCGACGGCGACCGGGTCGACGCGCCCACCGGCACCCTCGTCTTCGCGCCGCCCGGCACCAGGCGAAAGGCCTCAGCCATTGAAAGCGACACGACTCTGCTGGCGATCGAGGGCACGCCGGGTCAGGCCTACGCGGCGCGAGGTTGGGAGCTGTGGGCTCCGCTGGCCCCCCGGTACCAGGCGGGGGAGTACGCCGAGGTCGCCGTCCGTCTGGCAGCGGCGGTCGACGCCAACCCGCAGTACCCGATGTTGTTCTTCAATCTCGCCTGCTGCGAGAGTCAGTGCGGTCGGACGAGCGAGGCCCTCGACCACCTCCGACAGGCCATCGAGATGTCGGACGAGTTCAGGGCGGCGGCACGAACCGACTCCGACCTGGATCCGCTTCGGGACGAACCAGCGTTCCAGGACCTGATGAGGCACTAGAAGCGGGTCCGCGCACGGCAGTCCGGGGTACACGGTCGGAGCACGTCGAGCACCGGGATCGGGTCGTTCGCTAGGTTGCGCCCATGCGAACCATCACGTCAGAGCGACTGGTTCTCCGACCCTGGGATGCCGGTGACGCCGACTTCCTCCTCGACCTCGAGGGCCGTTGGGAGGTCGTGCGCCACCTGGGAGCCGACCCGACGACCATGACCTCCCGCAGCCAGGCGCTCGCCTCGATCGAACGCCGACGCGCCATCAGCGGACATCCCGTCCACGGCATCTGGATCATCACCGACCGGGACGGCGCACGGCTGGGAAACCTTCTGCTCAAACCCGTTCCACTGTCAGCAGGGGAAGTTCCAGCCGACCCCGCGGACGTGGAGATCGGCTGGCACCTGCACCCGGACGCGTGGGGCCACGGATACGCGACCGAGGCTGCGCGTGCTGCGTCCGGCGACGTGTTCGCTCGCGGCCAGAGCCGGATCATCGCCGTGACCCATCCCGACAACCACGCCTCGCACGCCGTCTGCCGACGCCTCGGCATGCACCACCGGGGCACGACGACCCGCTACATGGACACCTCCTGCGAGCTGTTCGAGCTGACCCGGGACGGTTGAACGCTGACGTGTGCCGCCTCGGCCGCCGGGGCGAATGGGCACCATGTCGTGGTCGACCAAGGGTTGCGGACGTCTCTCGTCCGGATCCGTTTCTAGGGTGGACGCATGACGAGCACCTTCGGCTTCACGCCCGGCCAGCCACCGGAGTGGGACCTCGAGCGCTTCATGCGCGGCGACGAGGTCGACACAGCCGTGATCACCCTGGAACGCAACCGGCTGACCTTCGCGTGGAAGTGCTGGGACGTCGCCGCCGCGGGGATGGGTCTTCGGCTCGGCGCGTCCTCGGTGACGCTGGGCGGCCTTCTCAAACACCTGGCATGGGTCGAGGAGCTCTACTTCCAGGACCGGCTCGCCGGTCGCCCGTTCATGCCGCCCTTCGACGCGCTGGATCTCGAGAAGGACTGGGACGACTGGGCCTGGACCACGGCGGCCGACGACACCCCTGACGCCCTGCGTGCCCTCTGGGTCGAGACCGTGCACCGGTCCAGGGAGTCGCTGACGGAGGCGTTGTCGCGCGGCGGCCTCGACCAGAGGACCCACGACGGGATGAGCCTGCGCCGCCTGCTGGCCGACATGGTCGAGGAGTACGCCCGCCACACCGGACACGCCGACCTGCTCCGCGAGCAGGTCGACGGCGCGACGGGAGAAGGTGCCCCGAGCGACTTCCCGGTGCCCTGATCGCGGCTAGGGTCCCGTCCATGGACATGCTGAGGAGCGCACAGATCGCCGAGGCCGACCTGGGCGAGTGGCGCAAGCTGGCCCAGGGACTCCACGCCCGTTATCTCGTCGACGGCTTCGGCGCGGGCGTCCGGTTCGTCGCCGCAGTGGGCGAGGCGGGTGACGCGCTCCACCACCACCCGCGCGTGTCCATCGGTGCGGAGTGTGTCGACCTCAAGCTGGTCAGCCACGACGCGATCTACCGCGACGACGAAGGCACCGAGCACGTCGTCGAATGGGTGACCCAGCAGGACGTCGACCTCGCGCGACGGATCACCGAGATCGCGGCCGACCACGGGCTCCGGGCTGACCCGGCGTCGGTCAGCGACCTCGAGCTCGGCCTCGACACGGCGCGCTCGTCGAGGATCGCCCCGGTCTGGGCCGCCCTCCTCACGGGGAGCGCCGAGTCCCAGGGACGCGGGACCCCCAGCGACGAGATCCGGGACGCCACCGGGCGCGTGCCCAACCTGTGGTTCGGGGACGCGGACGAGCAGCAGACCACGGGTCAGCGCTTCCACGTCGAGGTCTACGTGGCTCCCGAGGCTGCCGCACCGCGGATCGCCGCCGTGCTCGCCGCGGGCGGGACCGTCGTCGACGACAGCGACGCGCCCGCGCTGACCGTGGTCGCCGACCAGGACGGCAACAGGGGAGTCCTCTGCGTCGACGTGGCTGCGGTGAAGCAGGACTGAAGCCCCATGTCCGGCACGTCCGGCACGTCCGGCACGCCGGACCACGGCGGCTCAGATGAAGCTGCCGAAGCCCTTGGAGACGAGGATCCGGCTGGTGAAGCCTCCTCTGCCGGTGCCGGTGCCGGTGAAGACGTAGAGGTAGCCGTTCGGGGCGAGAGCGAGCAGGTCCTTGCGGCCGTCGCCGGTGAAGTCAGCCATGCCGGCCAGCTGGGTGAAGCCGTTCCAGCCCTTGCTCGTGCCGATCTGTGTACGAGCGCGGAACCCAGCGGTGCCGGTGCCACCGTAGAACCAGAGGGTCCCGTCGCTCCGGCGGGCGACGAGGTCGTCGCGGCGGTCGCCGTCGAGGTCGCCGACCCCGACGACCGTCGTGTAGGACTGCCACCCGCTGCCGATCTTCCGCGGTCCCCAGAAGCGAGCCCAGTCCCGGTTGGCCCAGAGATACATGTCTCCGTTGTCGGCGATCGTCAGCACGTCGGCCTTGGCGTCGCCGTTGACATCGCCCGGGGTCACGATGTGCCGGTAGGCGTTGAACGTCGACGGTGAGATCGAGTTGAAGGGGACGAGCCGGTTGCCGTTGTAGGCCCACCACGACTCGTCCGTCCCCGTGTAGCTGACGGACAGCACGTTGCCGCCGAAGAAGTCGTCGGTCGGCTTGGCCAGGGCCGGGAGCAGGGTGCGCACGTCGCCGAGGCCGGAGCCGACCTTGGTGCTTCCGGTGATCCCACCCCTGCCGTTGCCGCGGTAGAGGTACGCGACGTTCCCGTGGGTGACGCCGACGATGTCGGCGCGCCCGTCGTTGCTGACGTCGGTGGTGATGAAGAGCCGCTGCCGCGGACGGGTGGTCGCCTTCGCCGCGCGCGCCGGCCCGAGTCCCGCGGCGTTCCGGGCACGCACCGACACGGTGTATGCCGTGTGGTCGGCCAGGCCGGTCACGGTCAGGCTGCGGGCGCTCCCGCCGACGGTGTACGTCCTGCCGCCGGGTGACACGGTGACGGCATAGCCGGTGACCGCACTGTTGCCGGTCTCGCTGGGAGGATCCCACTGCGCGCGGAGCGACCGGTCGAGGGGCACGGCCGCGAGGTAGGAGGGTGCCGTCGGCGCGGCGATGACCGCGAGGTCGAGGGTCGAGAGGTCGATGGCGTGCGTCGTCGCGCAGGCACGGTTGCAGCTCAGCATGCCCCCGCGGTCGTACTCGCTGTAGTTGCCCACCGCGTCGCGCAGCACGACCGAGTCGGCGACCCATGAGCCGGTGCCCATGCTGGGGAGCCGGGCCGTCGTGACACCGGTGCCGGGACCGGTGAGCGACGACGTGAGCTCCCACCAGAGCGGCGTCTGGAAGCCCGTGGACGACTGGTAGTGGATCGTCACCGAGGCGAGGGCCTCGTCCGTCGCGCCGTAGGAGAGGGTTCCGGTCGAGCCGCTCGTCGTCGGCCGTGTCATCCAGGCGAGGCGGGAGAGCACGGGTGACGTGACGTCGACGGACGACCCCGTCACCGTGACCGTCGTGGACGCGAAGGGGAGCGTGTGCGTCGTCGGGCCACCGGCGCTTCCCTGCGGCCACACCTGCACGCTGCCCGACGCGCGGTAGGTCGCCGTGTTGCCGGCGAGGTCACGGACGTAGACCGAGTCGAGGCGGTAGGGACCGTTCGGCACGGAGGTCGGCACGACCCCGCCCACCGACCCGAAGGCCGTCGGGTCGCCGGTCAGACGGAACGAGTAGCTCCCGTTCGTGAAGACGGCATACGCCATCGAGGCCAGGGAGGTCACAGGCGGGTGCGCCTCGTCGACGTCGAGTGCGAGGCGTGCCGGCGTGCCCACGGCGACGCTCGGTGCGGCCAGGGCCAGCGACGTGACGACCGGTGCGACCTCGTCGGGCGTCGAGCCCGTGACGGTCAGTGTCGTGGCGAACGACAGGTCGTGGGTCGCACCGGGGCAGGCAGGGTCGCACGTCATGCCGTGGGCCCGGTACTCGGTGCTGTTGCCGCTCTCGTCGGTGACCGTGAGCAGGAGAAGCGAGGTGGGCACGTCGGCCAGGCCGTCGGGCACCGTCGACGACGCGACACCGGACAGGGGCAGGTGCGAGCCGAAGTCCCACTCCGTTCGCCGGCCCGCTCCGTCGACGAACGAGGCGACGATCGACACGGTTGACGACGCGTCCGTGACGGAGTACGAGATCGTGACGGGGTCGCCGGGGGACACGTCGGGCGCGGACGTGAACGAGATGGTGTCGATCCGGGGGGAGACGTCGTCCGTCGCCCAGGCCGACGGAGCGGACACGGTCATCGCAACCGTGGTAACCGCGACCCCCACGGCCAGGAGCGCGGCCAGTCGGCGTCGGGCATGGACGTACCGGAACATGAGTCCCCCTGTCGGACGGATGAAACCGAGCGCAGCATACGGCCTGACGGTGCGCAGGTGTCGGTTCCGGCGGAGGTGCGCTCGGCGTCCGCTTCGTCCGTGTTCGGCCAGGGTTCACGGAAGCGCCACGTCGAGGGCACCACGGCCATGCGAGAGGTCCCTAGCGTCGAGGGGCCAGTCCAGCCCCGAGCGAAGGATCTCCGATGCACGTACGCCGTCTCCTGGTCAGCCTGGCCCTGGCCGGCCCACTGGCAGCACTGACCCTCGGCCCGAGCGCCGCCGCCACCTCAGTCGTCGCTGACGCCGGCACCGACGCCGCCGCCGGCTCCCACGCGGTCCTGCCCCAGCAGACCCACTTCGACCTGCAGGCGCACCGCGGGGGGATCGGCATGACGACCGAGGAGTCCCTCGAGGGCTTCGCCAAGGCGATGCGCCTCGGCGTGACCACGCTCGAGCTCGACACGCAGGTCACCAAGGACGAGAAGGTCGTCGTCAACCACGACCGTCAGGTCAGCGCCCAGAAGTGCCGCGACACGGCCCCCGTCACGGCCGGCGACCGGATGTACCCCTACGTCGGCAAGTACATCAAGGACCTGACCCTCGCCCAGATCAGGACGATGGACTGCGGCTACCAGCAGCTGCCGGGATTCCCCGAGCAGGAGAGGGTGCCCGGCTTCCGGATGGTCGAGCTGGCGGACGTGCTGAACCTCGTCACGTCCTTCCGCGCCAAGCAGGTGACCCTCAACATCGAGACGAAGGTCGAAGCCGGCGCGTCGCCCTGGCTCGGTGGTGTCGACGCCGACGACTTCGGCGGTGACCTCGTCGCGACCGCCGCGGCGGCGGTGCCCGGGCTCACGGCGCTCTCGCCGAACTACGGCTTCCCGCAGAACGGCACGGTCTCCGACCCCGGCTTCCGCTTCTACCCCGACCGGGCCATGGTCGACGCGGCCCACGCACGAGGGCTCGAGGTCATCCCCTGGACCTGTGACGACCCGGCCACGGTCAGAGCCCTCATGGACCTCGGCGTCGACGGCGTCATCACCGACTACCCGAACCGGGTCCGCCAGGTCATGGCCGACCGCGGCATGCGCCTGCCCAAGGCGTACGCGCCCCGCTGAGCCACACGGCATACGCCATCGCTCGCCCTGCTCGAATCCTCCCCACCACCAGGAGTTCCCATGGTCGACCTCGACCGTCGCCGTTTCCTCAAGATCGCCGGAGGCGCCGCCGCCGCGACGATGCTCGACGAGAGCATCGCCCGCGCCGCCGCCATCCCCGCCAACCGGGCCACCGGGTCCCTCAAGGACGTCGAGCACATCGTCGTGCTCATGCAGGAGAACCGGTCCTTCGAGCACTATCTCGGCAGCCTCCGCGGTGTCCGCGGCTTCGGTGACCCGCACCCCGTCCGGCTCCCGAGCGGCAAGGACGTGTGGCACCAGTCAGACGGCACCCGAGACGTCCTGCCGTTCCACCCGAGCGTGGACGACCTCGGTGCCGCCTTCCTCGAGGGCCTGCCGCACAGCTGGACGGACGGGCAGGCGGCCGTCAACCGAGGCCACCACGACGGCTGGGTGCCGGCCAAGGGCACGACGACGATGGCCTACCTCGAGCGCCAGGACGCGGCCTTCCACTACGCGCTGGCCGACGCCTTCACCGTGTGCGACGCCTACTACTGCTCGTTCATCGGCAACACCGACCCGAACCGCTACTACCTGTGGTCCGGATGGACGGGCAACGACGGCAAGGGTGGTGGCCCCGTGCTCTACAACGACGAGGTCGGCTACGACTGGCGGACCTATCCCGAGCGACTCGAGCAGGCGGGCGTGTCGTGGAAGGTCTACCAGGACGAGGGCACCGGGCTCGACGCCGCCGGCTCCTGGGGCTGGACATCGGATCCCTACATCGGCAACTACGGCGACAACTCGCTGCTCTACTTCAACCGCTACCGAGATGCCAAGCCCGGAGACCCGTTGTACGAGAGGGCCCGTCGCGGCACGAGGGCGCGTGACGGGCAGGACTACTTCGAGCAGCTGCGCCAGGACGTCGAGGCGGGCACCCTGCCGTCGGTCAGCTGGATCGCGGCGCCCGAGGCGTTCAGCGAGCACTCGAACTGGCCGACGAACTACGGAGCCTGGTACATCTCCAAGGTCCTCGACACCCTGACCTCGAACCCCGAGGTGTGGGCCCGGACCGTCCTGCTCATCACCTACGACGAGAACGACGGCTTCTTCGACCACCTCGTGCCCCCGCACGCGAACTCGCCTGTCATCCCCGGCGCCTCGACCGTGTCGACCGCCGACGAGTTCTACGACGGCGAGCACGGTCCCGGCGCCTACGGCATGGGTCCGCGCGTGCCGATGTTCGTCGTGTCGCCGTGGAGCACGGGTGGCTGGGTCTCGTCGGAGACCTTCGACCACACGTCCGTCATCCGGCTCATGGAGACGCGCTTCGGGGTCAAGGAGCCCAACATCACGCCGTGGCGGCGCACGGTCGCCGGCGACCTCACGTCGGCCTTCGACTTCTCGAAGACCGTCGAGAAGGTGCCCGCACTCCCGAGCACGACGAGCTGGAAGCCGTTCGACGACCAGCGGCACCCGTCGTACCGGCCCGCGCCACCGGCGCAGGGGTCCATGCCGTCGCAAGAGCCGGGGACGCGGCCGGCGCGGCCCACGCCCTACGACCTCGTCGTCCGCGAGCAGCAGACCCGGGGCGCGATCACCGTCGACCTCGACAACCGCGGGCGACGCGGCGCGCACCTCCAGGCGCGGCTCGTCGAGCCGGCGGGGCCACCGCACAGCTACACGGTCGGCGCCGGCGACGAGCTGCGGGCGACGTGGCCCGTCAGCGGCGACTACGACATCCACGTGCACGGGCCGAACGGCTTCTTCCGCCGCTTCGCCGGTGACACGAGGACCGACCGCATCCGCGTCGAGGTGATCCGGGTCGGGCGCACCCAGCGCCTCTCGGTCACCGTCGAGGCACCGCGCGGCGTCCGCGTCGCGGTCGAGGACGCGTACGGCAGACGCACCACCGTCGGCCGGCGCCCCGTCGTCGTCGACACGTCGGCGAACGGCGGGTGGTACGACCTCACCGTCGTCGCCGAGGAGGGCCCCTTCCTCCGCGGCTTCGCGGGGCACCTGGGGACGGGTCGTCCGTCCATCAGCGAGCCGGCGCTGGGCCACGCCAACGGCTGACCCCCGACAGGCGTATGCGGCGCGCCGGGCACCCCGGGTCGAGCACCCCGGGTGCCCGGTGACGGCGCCGGCGTCGCCGGTGGACCTGCGTGCCGTCAGGCCGTGCGTCGACGGTCGTCGGACGAGCGGATACCGACCTGCGAGAAGACGAGGGCGCAGGCAGCGACGAGTGCGAGCAGGGCGAGCCCGAAGCCGTACTGCGGGAAGACCTTGTCGTAGGTGGCGCCGAGGACGAGGGGTGGGAAGTAGCCGCCGAGGCCGCCGGCGGCGCCGACGAGCCCCGTCACGCTGCCGACCCGCTCCGGCGGCGCGAGGCGCGCGACCCAGGCGAAGACGCCGCCCGTGCCGAGGCCGAGGAAGAAGGCCATCGCGACGAACGAGATGCCCGCCGGCAGCTCGAGCGGAGGCCGGAAGGCCAGGACGACCGCGAGGACCGTCACGCCGGCGAGCGAGATGGCGAGGACCGCGCGCGGCCCGATGCGGTCGGACAGCACGCCACCGATGGGGCGCGCGACGACCGCCGCGATCGCGAAACCGGCCGTGCGCGTACCGGCTGCCGTGAGGTCGAAGGAGTAGACGTCCTTGAGGAAGGTCGGCAGATACGTCGAGAAGGCGACGAAGCCGCCGAACGCCACGGCGTAGAGGAACGACATCTGCCACGTCACGGGCAGCCTGATGGCGGCCGAGAGCTTGGGCACGACGGGGTCGGTGTTGGGCGTCCAGGCCGGCGAGTTGCGCATGGCCGACCAGCACAGCGCGGCCGTCGCGACGAGGAGCACCGCGATGATGACGTGCGTCAGCGTGTAGCCGAACCACGTCACCATCCGCGGCGTCAGGGCCGACGACAGGGCCGTGCCCCCCATCCCGGCACCGAAGACGCCGGTGGCGAAGCCGCGCCGGTCGGCTTGGTACCACGCGTTGACGAAGGGCACGCCGACCGCGAAGGTCGTGCCCCCGATGCCGAGGAAGAAGCCGAAGAGGAGCATCAGCGGGAACGACTCGAGGTTGCCGGCCAGGGCGACGAGGAGCACGAAGGGCACGGTGAGCAGCGTCAGCACCGGGAACATGACGCGACCGCCGTAGCGGTCGGTGAGCGCGCCCACGGGGATGCGCCCGAGCGAGCCGACGAGCACCGGTGTCGCGACGAGCAGCGCCTTCTGGCTGCTGCTGAGGTGCATCTGCTCGGTGTATCTCACCCCGAGCGGCCCGATGAGGTTCCACGCCCAGAAGGTCACCGCGAAGGCGAACGTCGCGAGGGCGAGGTTTCGGCCCTGGCCGCTCAGCTCCACGCGCGGCGTGGACGGCGTCGATGCGGTCGGTGCGCTGGTGCTCATGGCTCTCCTCGGTGCAGGGTCGGTCGTCGGTCAGGGTCTGCGGTCGCGGTCGGAGGTGCCGACGCCGCTCCAGCCGGGCCGGCTGGAGCGGTTGCCGGAGGTCCGGCCGTCGCGCGACCGGTAGACGATGTAGGGCCGGAAGAGGTAGTGCAGCGGTGCCGTGAAGGCGTGGACGAGCCGCGTGAAGGGCCACAGCGCGAAGAGCAGCATCCCGACGATCGCGTGGACGTGGAACTGCACCGGGGCCGCCGCCATCGCCGTCACGTCCGGGCTGAGGAGCAGCACCGACCGGAACCACGGCGACACGGTCTCGCGGTAGTTGTGCGCCTCGCTGCCCGCCCCGACGCTGACGAGCGTCGTCCAGAGGCCGAGGACGATGGCGCCGACGAGCAGGACGTACATCAGCTTGTCGTTCTTCGTCGTCGCCATGAAGACCGGCCCGGTCGTGCGGCGCCGGTAGACGAGGATGAGGATGCCGGCGAGTGTGCAGACTCCCGCGAGGCCCCCGAAGAGGAGTGCGTTGAAGTGGTAGAGGCCCTCGCTGACGCCGACGGCCTCGGTCCACTGCTCGGGGATGACGAGCCCACCGACGTGGCCGACGAAGACGAGCAGGATGCCGAAGTGGAAGAGCGGCGAGCCGATGCGCAGCAGGCGAGACTCGTAGAGCTGGGACGAGCGGGTCGTCCAGCCGAACTTGTCGTAGCGATAGCGCCAGACCGTCCCGCCGACGAGGCTCGCGATGCAGAGGTAGGGCAGGACGCCCCAGAGGAAGGTGCTCACGAGCCCACTCCCGTCGGCGCGCCGGACGAGACCGGTTGGAGCGGAAGGAGTCTCGGGTCGTAGGGCTCGAGCCCGACCGTCTCCGTCGGGTGCGGTCCGCTCAGCCCGACCATCTCCATGACCGCGGCGCGGTCGGGCGGGGACTCTCCGGGAAGGGTCGCGCACACGGCGACGACGGCGGCGACATACGCGCTCTCTTTCTCCTGCAACGCGATCCGCAGCAGCTCGAGGCTCGCGCGATACTCCTGGAGGAGTGCGGCGCCGGCCTCCGGGTCGATGCGTGCCGCGAACTCGAGCACCATCGGGAGGTAGTCGGGCAGCTCCCCGTGCGTGTCGACCACCGCGCCACTGCTGCGGTATGCCGTCTTGAACCGTCCCAGCACCTCGCCGCGTCGGCGGGTGTCGCCGTCGGTCCAGTACGACAGGTACAGCGCGTGCTTGCGACTGAGGTCGAAAGTGTCGACGTACGCGCGTTGGAGATCGGACAGAGCGGCTTCGCCGAGGTGGGCGACGAGACTCGCCAAGGCCGTGGCGGCGACCGAGTCGCGCTGCTCTGCAAGGGCATCGCGCATCGAGGGGAGGTCGGCGACGAGATCGGCGGACGGGTAGTCGAGGCAGCGTCCGGCCACGAGGTGCACGACGCGGTCGTCGCGTGGTGCAGCCCGCCGGCGCAGCCCGATCACGGTGAATCCCCGTCCGAGCGGCCCGGGAAGAGCCCCGGGGGAGCGCCGTTGCCGTCCCAGTTGAGCAGGTTGACCCGCCCGGTCAGGGAGCCGGACTCGGTCGTCGCCATCGCCGTGTCGGACGTCTGCCGCTGCTTGAGCGCGTTGAACGTCTCGACGGCCACCGGTGCGGGCCGGCCGCTCGCCTCGCCGAACGGGCCGGACTCGTACATGCCCGGACCCTCGTCGAAGTCGAGCGAGCAGCCGATCTCCTCGAGCTCGTGGGCGCGCTCGACGTGGGCGGTCGGGATGACGTAGCGGTCGGCGTACTTCGCGATCGCCATGAGGCGGTACATCTCGTAGAGCGACTCCTCGCTCATGCCGACCGCCTCGGGGATGGCGGGGTCTCCGTCGCGGCCGAGCGACACGTCGCGCATGTAGGCGCGCATCGCGGCGAGCTTCTGGAGCACGCCCGTGATGATGTCCGTGCGCCCGGCGGTGAAGAGCTCGGCGAGGTAGTCGACGGGGATGCGCAGCGCCTCGATCGCTCCGAACAGGACGGTGCGGTCCTCGGCGTCGTGGCCCTGCGACGACAGCACGTCGACGATCGGCGAGAGCGGCGGGACGTACCAGACCATCGGCATCGTGCGGTACTCCGGGTGCAGGGGCAACGCCACCCGGTAGGTCTTGGCGAGCGCGTACACGGGTGAGCGCCGCGCCGCGTCCATCCAGTCGTCGGGTATGCCGTCGCGCCGGGCCGCGGCGACGACCTCGGGGTCGCTCGGGTCGAGCAGGAGGTCGAGCTGCGCCTCGTAGAGGTCACCCTCGTCAGGGGTCGCGGCGGCTGCCGTGACCCGGTCGGCGTCGTAGAGGAAGAGCCCGAGGTAGCGCAGCCGCCCGACGCACGTCTCGGAGCAGACGGTCGGCAGCCCCACCTCGACGCGGGGGTAGCAGAAGGTGCACTTCTCGGCCTTGCCGCTCTTGTGGTTGAAGTAGATCTTCTTGTACGGGCACCCGGTGATGCACTGTCGCCATCCGCGGCACCGGTCCTGGTCGACGAGGACGATGCCGTCCTCCTCGCGCTTGTAGATCGCGCCGGAGGGGCACGAGGCCATGCACGACGGGTTGAGGCAGTGCTCGCAGATGCGCGGGAGGTAGAACATGAAGGTCTTCTCGAGCTCGAAGCGGACCTTCTCCTCCGACTCGCGCCGCACCGAGGCGTTGAGCTTGGCGACGATCGGGTCGAGGTGCCCCATCTCGCTCGCGCCGCCGAGGTTGTCGTCCCAGTTGGCCGACCACGTGATCTTCGTGTTCTCGCCGGTGATGAGCGACTTGGGCCGGGCGACCGGGAAGTCGTCACCGAGGGGTGCCTCGATGAGGGTCTGGTAGTCGTACGTCCAGGGCTCGTAGTAGTCGGCGAGCTTGGGCTGCACGGGGCTCGCGAAGATGCCGAGCAGCTTCTGCACCCGGCCGCCCGCCTTGAGCTTGAGGCTGCCGCGGTGGGTGAGCGTCCAGCCGCCCTTCCACGTCTCCTGGTCCTCGTAGCGGCGCGGATACCCCTGACCCGGACGCGTCTCCACGTTGTTGAACCAGACGTACTCGGTGCCCGCGCGGTTGGTCCACGCCTGCTTGCACGTGACCGAGCACGTGTGGCACCCGATGCACTTGTCGAGGTTCATCACCATGCCCATCTGGGCCATGACACGCATCAGTACGTCACCTCCTGCGAGCGCTTGCGCACCGTCGAGACCATGTCGCGTTGGTTGCCCGTCGGTCCGAGGTAGTTGAACGTGTAGGACAGCTGGGCGTAGCCGCCGATGAGGTGGGTCGGCTTGACGAGGAGCCGCGTCACCGAGTTGTGGATGCCGCCGCGGCGACCGGTCGCCTCCGACTTCGGCACGTCGATGGTGCGCTCCTGCGCGTGGTGGACGTAGACCACGCCCTCCGGCATGCGGGGACTGACGATCGCCCGACCGACGAGCACGCCGTTGGTGTTGAGGCACTCGACCCAGTCGTTGTCGGCGACGTCGATGGAGCCGGCGTCCTGCGGGCTCATCCACACGGTCGGGCCGCCGCGTGAGAGCGAGAGCATGAGGAGGTTGTCCTGGTACTCCGAGTGGATCGACCACTTCGAGTGCGGCGTGAGGTAGCGGACGGTCACCTGCTTCGACCCGTCGGGCCCGAGCTTCGGCTCTCCGAAGAGGCGGTGCATGTCGAGGGGTGGCCGGTAGATGGGCAGCGCCTCGCCGAGGTCCTGCATCCAGTCGTGGTCGAGGTAGAAGTGCATCCGACCGGTGAGGGTGTGGAAGGGCTTGAGGCGCTCGATGTTGACGGTGAAGGGTGCGTAGCGCCGTCCGCCGGTCTCGGAGCCCGACCACTCGGGCGACGTGATGACGGCCACCGGTGCGCTCTGCGTGTCGGCGAAGGTGACGTGCTTCTCCTCAGAGCCCTCGGCGAGGTCGACGAGCTTTCTGCCGACCCGCTGCTCGAGGGTGCGGAAGCCCTGCACGGCGAGGTGGCCGTTGGTCGTGCCGGAGAAGGTGAGGATCGCCTCGGCCATCTTCGCGTCGGTGTCGATCGCCGGACGGCCGTCACCCGCGCCCCCGAGCATGACGCCGTTCTTCGCGGCGAGGCGGGCCACCTCCTCCTCGACCCGGTAGGTGACGTTCTTGACCGTGAAGCCCAGGCTGTCGGCGAGCGGGCCCACGGTGGCGAGCTTCTCGCTGATCGCGGTGTAGTCGCGCTCGACGAGCTGGAAGACCGGCATCGTCCGGCCCGGCACACCGGGCTGCCCGGTGCCTCGCCAGTCCACCGCGCGCCCTCCGGGCTGGGCCGTCTCTCCGGGGGTGTCGTGCATGAGCGGCACGCTGACGAGGTCCTTGCGGACTCCGAGGTGGGTGCGCGCGAGGTCCGAGAGCTTCTCCGCGAGGAGGTGGAAGAGCTCGAAGTCGCTCTTGGCCTCCCACGGCGGGTCGATGGCGGGCGTGAAGGCGTGCACGAAGGGGTGCATGTCGGTCGAGCTGAGGTCGTGCTTCTCGTACCACGTCGCCGCGGGCAGGACGATGTCGGAGAGCAGCGTCGTCGACGTCATGCGGAAGTCGGCCGAGAGCAGCAGGTCGAGCTTGCCCTCGGGCGCCTCGTCGTGCCATCTGACCTCGGACGGCCTTGGTGCCAGAGGGTTCTCGCTGCCGAGGACGTTGTGGTGCGTGCCGAGCAGGTTGCGGAGGAAGTACTCGTTGCCCTTGGCCGAGGACCCCATGAGGTTGCTCCGCCACAGCACGAGGGTGCGGGGCCAGTTCTGCGGGGCGTCGACGTCCTCGATCGCCGAGGTCAGGGTGCCGTCGTGCAGGGCGCCGGCCACGTATGCCGCCGGGCTGGCGGCGGTGCCCGCGTCGACGGCGGCCTGGGCGTCCTCCGCCACCTGCAGCGGGTTGGTCCCGAACTGCGGGTAGAACGGCATCCACCCCATCCGGGCGGACTGCGCGATGGTGTCGGCCGTGTGCTTGCCGGCCAGATGTCCCCTCGCCAGAGGCGAGTTCAGCGAGTCGGCGGAGTAGCCGTCGTTGCGCCACTGGTCGGTGTGCATGTACCAGTACGACGTGCCCGTCATGGTGCGTGGCGGTCGGCCCCAGTCGAGGGCGTTGGCCAGGGAGATCCAGCCCGTGATGGGCCGGCACTTCTCCTGGCCGACGTAGTGCGCCCACCCGCCGCCGTTGCGGCCCATGCAGCCGGTGAGGATCAGCAGCGAGAGGATCGCGCGGTAGGTCGCGTCGCCGTGGAACCACTGGCAGATGCCCGCGCCCATGATGATCATCGAGCGCCCCTGCGACTGTTCGGAGTTCGTCGCGAACTCGCGGGCGATGCGGATGCACTGCTCCGCCGGCACACCGGTGATCTCGGCCTGCCAGGCAGGCGTGTAGGGCGACTCGACGTCGTCGTAGCCGCTCGGCCACTGGCCCGGCAGGCCGTCACGTCCGACGCCGTACTGCGCGAGCATCAGGTCGAAGACCGTCGTCACGAGGTGCTCGCCGACCCGACGGGCCGGCACGCCGCGCCGCAGCACCGACCCGGTGCCGTCGGGCTCGACGAAGGCCGGCAGCAGGACCTCCACCGCCTGGGCGGCGCCTCCCGCCATGGTCAGGGCCGGGGTCACGCCGTCGAGGTCGAGGTTCCATCGACCCATGCCGGAGTCGGCGTAGCGGAAGCCCATCGAGCCGTTCGGCACGACCGGCTGACCGGTCACCTCGTCGAGCAGCACCGTCTTCCAGGCATCCTCGTCGGGAACGGCGGCCCCCTCAGCCGCGAGGTCGGCCGCGGTGAGGAACTTGCCGGGAACGAGGGGAGCGCCGGCCCCCTCACCCGAGGCGGCGGCATACGGCTCCTCGGGTGTCTCGAGGCGGACGAGGAAGGGAAGGTCGCTGTAGGTGCGCACGTAGTCGGTGAAGAAGGGGACCTCACGGTCGACGAAGAACTCCTTGAGGAGCACGTGGCCCAGGGCCATCGCGAGCGCCGCGTCCGTGCCGGCCTGGGCCGGCATCCACTCGTCGGCGAACTTCGTGTTGTCGGCGTAGTCGGGGCTGACCGTGACGATCTTCGTGCCGCGGTAGCGCACTTCGGCCATCCAGTGCGCGTCGGGCGTGCGGGTCACGGGGACGTTGGAGCCCCACATCATGAGGTAGGTCGCGTCCCACCAGTCGCCCGACTCCGGCACGTCCGTCTGGTCGCCGAAGACCTGCGGGCTGGCGACGGGCAGGTCGGCGTACCAGTCGTAGAAGCTCGTCATGACGCCGCCGATGAGCTGGATGAAGCGGGTGCCGACGCAGTGCGACACCATCGACATCGCCGGGATGGGCGAGAAGCCCGCGACGCGGTCCGGGCCGTACTCCTTGATCGTGTGGACGTGGGCGGCAGCCGCGATCTCGACGGCCTCGCCCCACGACGCGCGCACGAGGCCGCCCTTGCCGCGGGCGCCCTGGTAGCGGCGTCGCTTGTCGGGATCGGTCGTGACCTCGTGCCAGGCCGCCACCGGGTCGCCGAGGCGGGCCTTGGCCTCGCGGTACATCTCGAGCAGGACGCCGCGCACGTAGGGGTAGCGCACGCGGGTGGGGGAGTAGGTGTACCAGGAGAAGGCCGCGCCGCGCGGGCAGCCGCGGGGCTCGTACTCCGGTCGGTCGGGGCCCACGGACGGGTAGTCGGTCTGCTGGGTCTCCCAGGTGATGATCCCGTCCTTGACGTAGACCTTCCACGAGCAGGAGCCGGTGCAGTTGACCCCGTGCGTCGAGCGGACGACCTTGTCGTGGCTCCATCGGTCGCGGTAGAAGACGTCACCCGCTCGCCCGCCCTGGCGGAAGACGGCACGGCCGTCGTCGGACTCCTCCCAGCGCGTGAAGAACCGGCCGGCCCGGAGCAGCGCGGCCGAGGCCGGACCGTCGACCCCACCGCTGTCCGTGTCGGTGCTGCGGAACGCCGCGCTCACGGGTGCCACCCCGGTCGGGCGACGGGGTGGGGCAGGAGAGGCATGGGTCCTCCAAATCGACGATGGGGGTGCATCGAAACGATCGGCTGCGCGCGTTCGACGGCCCCCGTGGCGTGGCCCCGGTGTCCCCGAACTGAGCGCAACGCTACTGCTCCCAGCGGGTTCCGGCGCGGCAAACGCCCATCGGACCGACGGCATTCTCGACCTGCAGCCCGCTGAGGCAGGGGCTGGCCTATCCTCCAAATCAACGAAAAGGAGGATCGGCATGCCACGTGTCATCCGCGGCGACGTCCGGACGTCGCCCATGCGTCGGGCCGTCCTCGACCTCCTCGCGGACGTCGGCGACCCGGTCGCGACCAGCGACGCCTCCGTCGGGTCGCGCGGCCGCGAGGGACGAGGACTCGGCGCCTCCGAGGTCGGTGCCGCCCTCGGCCTCCACGTCACCACGGCCCGTTTCCACCTCGAGCGGCTCGTGGCCGCCGGGCTGGTCACGAGCGTGCAGCGGCGCGGAGCCGTGGGTCGTCCACGCAAGATCTACGTCGATGCCCGGAGCGCGCGGCCTGGCCTCGCGAGCCAGGAGTCGCTCCATGCCTTCACCGAGCTGCTGACGAGCGCCTGGTCCGAGGCGGCGAACGGCTCGCCCGGCGACCCCGAGGGCGCCGGGGTGCGCTGGGTGCAGGGACGGCGCGAGGAGCCCGCCCCGCCGAGGGCCTCGACCCCGGGTGGCTGGCTCGGGAAGGTCGGCATGGCCGTCGACCTGCTCGACGAGTGGGGCTACCAGCCGGAGCTGGCCACGTCCGAGGGTGGTCGGACCGTCGAGCTGACCCTCCACGACTGTCCCTTCCTCGCGATGGCTAAGGCACATCCGGAGGTCGTGTGCGCCATCCACCGGGGGCTGCTCCGCGGCACGATGACCGCCGTCGGCGAGGACGGCGCCCAGGTCGAGCTGCGGCCCTTCGTCACGGATCGCACGTGCTCGGCACGCCTCACGACGTCAGCCACCTTCGGTCGCGAGCGACCGGCTCCGGACTGACGCCGAGGCGGCCGAATCCGACCGGCCGGCCGCGGTGAGAGGACCGGCCGGCCGCCGGGTATGGGAGCGGGGTGAGCACGTCGTCAGCGCCCGGAGCCTCGCGCGGCCGGTCGGAGGCCACCATCGACCGCAACGTCGACCGGAACGTCGACCGGTCCCCGGCGACCTCAGCAGGCCCGGGTCGGTCCGACGGCATCGACCTCGCGGTGGCCGTCGACCTCGTGGTGCTCCACCGAGGTCTGACCGCGGGCGAGGCCCACGAGCTGCTGTGCAGGCACGCCGAGGCGACCGGCCGCGACCTCGACGACGTGGCGAGCGACGTCATCGACCTCGGGACCTCGCGCCTGCCGCGCTGAGGGGCAGCCGCGGAGCTCGCACCGTCGGCGGCGAGTGGCTCGCGGTCGGGGGCTAGGGCTCGGGAGGAGTCTCGCCGTTGGCCACGGTCTCGACCCAGTCGACGGCCGCGTCCGAGAGCTCCAGCCCGTCAGGCCCCTGGTGAGCGACCCACCAGGCGTCGGGGTCGACGGGACCGATGACTCGCGTGATGTCCGCGACGACGTCGAGCGGCAGCGGTTCGCCGTTGTGGGCGACGATCCAGTCCCGGGTCTCCGGTCGCACCGCGGACCACCACGTCTCGAGTGACATGAGCCCACTGTCCCAGCCTCGCGCGCAGTCGTCGAGGGCGTCAGCCGGCCGGCCCCGGAACCCGTGGCACCGGGGCGAGCATCCGGCGTACGACGAGCCGGCTCACCAGGAGCGTGAGGATGAGCAGCGTCACGGACACGAACCCGCCGAGGCTGACACTGTCGCCGAAGACGAGGTCGGTGAGCTCGAGCACGACGAACTTGCTCCCGACGAGGACGCCCCACAGGAGGAGCCCCGCGCCGACCTTGCCCACGGCGCCGCGCGCGGCGGTGAACCGGCCCCTCGCCCGCTTCTTCACCGCGAGGACGACCTCCAGGACGCCCTTGAGCAGGACCGCCGTGAGCAGCGACAGCGTGAAGGTCTCGCTGATGACCGCCGGGACGTACTGGATGAAGAGATTGAGCACGACGACGTAGACGAAGACGTCGACGACGTCCGCGGCGCGCCCGGTGCTCGCTCGGGGCGTCGGATCGACCTGAGAGGACACGGAACTCACTGTAGGGGGGTCACGCCGCGGCGCCCGTGACATCGCGCCACCTCGGCTCGTTGGGGCAGGACGATCCGGATCCGCCCGTGCGGCGAACCACGGAGGCACCACCACGTGCGACCCGCCACCACCCCACGGCACCCCGGTCGCGCGTGCACGTTCCGAGAAGGGACCCAGTCAATGACGACGCCCGACCACCCGCACGCCCAGAGCTCCGTCCGAGCCCATGGCTCACCACCCGACGGCGTCAGCCGACGGCGCTTCATCGGCTTCGTCGTCGCCGGGGCCACCCTCACCGTCGCGGCGGAGGTCGGCGGCGCCGCACCTGCCTCGGCTGCGGTGCCGAGCGTGCCGCAGGTGCCGGAGCTCTACGACCTCGGCGACCTCCAGACCCACTCGGCGCTCCCGACGTCACAGCTGATCACCATCACCGTCGACGACCACGGCGTGGCCCACTTCGCCATCCCGCGGATGGAGGTCGGGCAGGGCATCACGACGGCCGCGGCCATGATCATCGCCGACGAGCTCTCGATGCCCGTCGAGGACGTACGCGTGACGCTGGCTCCCGCGCGGCCCGAGCTCGTCTTCAACCAGCTCACCGGCGGGTCGAACACGATGCAGTCGATGTTCACCCCGATCCGGGTGGCCGCCGCGGTGGCCCGAGGCGCCCTCCTGCGGGCCGCCGCGACCGCGCTCGGCGCCACCGTGGATTCGCTCGTCGCGCAGGGCGGTGTCGTCACCGCCCCGGACGGCGGCAGGCGCACCTACGCCGAGCTGTCGGTCGCCGCCGCGAGCTCCTCGACGACCGCCGTCGACGTCGAGCTCACGCCGACGAGCTCGTTCGACGTGATCGGCACGCCCCACAACCGGGTCGACGCGCTCGACGCCGTGACGGGCCGCAAGCGCTTCACCATGGACCTCGACGTGCCGGACGCCCTGCCGACCATGGTGTGCCGTCCGCCGACGCTCAACGGCTCGCCGCGCAGCGTCGACAACCTCGCGGCGGTCCGGGCACTGCCCGGTGTCACCGACGTCGTCGTCGTCGAGACGGGTGTCGCCGTGCGGGCCGATACGTTCGGCCAGTGCATCGACGCCGTTCGCGCCCTCCGCGTCACGTGGGCCGGCGGCCCGGTCGAGGGCGAGTCGGACGACTCGGTCCTGCGCCGGCTCAAGGCCGCCGAGCTGCCCATGAGCGTGCCCACGGTGCCGTTGCTGGCGCAGACCGTCGACCTGCGCTTCGAGTTCATGTTCCGCAGCAGCGCCGCCCTCGAGCCCAACTGCGCCATCGCCGACGTGCGCGACGACCGAGCGACCGTCTGGGCCGGCCTCAAGGCTCCCATCGTCGCCCAGCGCAACATCGCCAAGGCCCTGGGTCTGCCGATCGCCCGTGTCGCCGTCAACGTCGTGACCGGCGGAGGGTCCTTCGGGCACAAGCTCTTCGGTGACGCGGCGATCGAGGCCGCGAAGATCTCCCGGGCCATGGGCAAGCCCGTCAAGCTGATGTGGCACCGGGCCGACGAGCCCCGGCAGGGGCGCACGCACCCGATGGCGACGTCGCGCATCCGCGCCACGCTGCTGGCGGGGGAGGTGCTCACCTTCGAGCAGCGGCACACGAGCATCAAGACCGACTTCTCGCACGGTCTGGGCGAGCGTCTGACCGCCATGGCGTCAGAGCTCCCCGCCGGCCTGGGCAACCTCGGTCTGGCCGAGTCGATCTTCACGCTGACCCAGGAGCTGCCCTACGACTTCGGGGTCGTCACCCAGCTGCTCAACGAGGTCGACATGGGCTTCAACACCGGCAGCATGCGCAACATCTACTCGCCCGACGTCGCCTGCGCCAACGAGCTGTTCATCGACCAGCTCGCCAGGAAGCTGCGCAAGGACCCGCTCTCCTTCCGGCTGGCGTTCCTGCGCAACGAGCGCGTCAAGGCCTGTCTGCGCAAGGTCGCCGAGGTCGGACGGTGGGGACGGGCGATGCCTGCCGGCACGGCCCAGGGGATCGCCATCCACTCGGAGTACAAAGGTGCCACGGCGGTCCTCGTCGAGATCGACTGCCGCCCCGAGACGGTGAACCGGCAGGTCCGCGACGCCGTGACCGGTCCACGCGTCACCAAGGCCGTCATCGCCATCGACGCCGGGCTCGTCGTCAACCCGCGCGGACTCGAGGCCCAGATGATGGGCGGCGTCTCCGACGGCATCGCCCTCGCCCTGACGAGCAGCAACCACCTGCAGGACGGCCACTTCCTCGAGGCGAGCTGGGACAACTACTTCTACACGCGCCAGTGGAACGTGCCCCCGACCTTCGAGTGCATCGTCATGCCCTCGGACGCCGAGCTCCCCGGCGGCGCAGGTGAGGCGGGCGTCGCCGCCTCGGTCGCAGCCACGGCGTGTGCGTACGCCCGCGCGACCGGCACCGTCCCGACGCGGTTCCCGGTCAACCACGGGACCGTGTCGTTCACCCCGAAGACCTTCGTCCCGCCGGTGCCGCCCTCGCCCACCGACGGCCTCGCCCACACCTACTGAGGAGCACCCCCATGGCACAGCACACCTTCCGGGTGAACGGCGAGTCCGTCACCGTCGACGTGGCCGACGACGTCCGGCTCCTCTGGGTCCTGCGCGACGTCCTCGGCATCACCGGCCCCAAGTACGGGTGCGGGATCAACGTCTGCAAGGCCTGCACCTCGCACATCAACGGCAAGGCCTTCAACCCCTGCTCCGTGCAGGTCAAGGACGTCGGCCCCGACGACGAGATCACGACGATCGAGGGCCTACCCGACACGGTCGGAGCGGATCTGCACCCCATGCAGGAGGCATGGTTGCAGCGGGACGTCGCCCAGTGCGGCTACTGCCAGCCGGGGCAGATCATGGCCGCGGTGGCGCTCGTGCGCTCGGTGCGGGCCGAGGGCCGCGCCATCACCGACGACGACCTCGACGGCATACGCAACGTCTGTCGGTGTGGCACGTACACCCGCATCCGCGAGGCCATCCGGGACGGCGCCGAGCGCATGTAGCTCCGGCGCCGGGCCGTCGCCCAGCGGTCGACGGCCCACGGGCGGCCGCGCCTCCTTCGGGCCGCGGACGTCGGCTGACCATCCCTTGCACGTTTCTTGAGACTTTCTTGCAGAAATACGGGCAATAGGGACGTATCCGCCCTTCCCGGCTGGTACACCTACTCCTGGGACACCGGCCACAGGGTAGAGCCGGCTGCCGCGACCAGGGAGAACCACGATGAGTGCAGTGACGGCGGCCGACGACGAGACGTTCGCGACCGTGATGACCGGCAGCGAGCGGGCAGCGATGCTCGAGCGTCTCGCGCAGGCCTGCACGACGAGCGTGGTGGCCCCGGTCGGCGCGGCGCGGAACCGAGCAGGGCACTCCGCACGTTCACTGGTCATGTGGCGTTGCCCCTGACGGGATCTCCCGTCACCGTCGAGCCACACCCCGAGCACCCCGCCGTCCGCGGCGCCCCGCCCCAGATCTGAGGCACGGCCACCCGAACGCGGTCGGCGGGGGCTCGCACATCTCGGCGCGCGTCACCCAGCCGTTCCCGTCAGAGCTGGCGGCTGCTCAGCACCGACGAGCGGTCGATCTTGAGGATCCCGCCGTCGTCGACGAGGGAGTATGCCGTCCGCTCCTCGAACCGACGCCCGTCGTCGAAGGCGTAGCGCAAGGTCGCGACGACCGACCCCGGCGCCGACCCCGTCGCCTGGCGGACGTCGACGGAGGAGACGGAACCCCAGAAGCGCTCGTAGGTCGCGCGGCTGCCGGACGTCGTCGACCGGTAGCGGTCGGTCAGGCGCGCCCACCCCGCGTCCGTGTCACCGGGGAGCAGCGCGTAGTAGTCCCGCACGGCACGGGCCAGCTCGGCGTCCGTAGGGCTCCCCGACACCGTCGTGGACGGAGCCGTCGAGGGAGCGGTGGACGGCGGGTTGGACCGGGTCGCCGGGCGCGAGCTGGTCGGAGCGCTCGTCGGGGGTGAGGGTGTCTCGGCCCGCGATGTCGTCGGGGACGTCGGCGGCCGCGTCACGCTCGAGGTCCTCGGACTGCTCGATGCGGCGGGCGGCGCCGCCTGGCCGCCAGGGCCGGTGGAGTCGCGTTGCAGGCCCCAGATGGCCAGGCCGGCTCCGGCGAGCACGACGAGAGCCACGACGAGCAGCACGGCGGGGCGGCGGCGCCCCGGGGCCGCGCCGTGCCGGACCACGTCGGCGCCGCTGCCGTCATCGTCGTCGTCATCGTCGTCGCGGTCGCCGCCGCCCCCAGGCTTCGTCGGGTCGGACGGTCGAGGTGTGACGGCTCGGGCCGGCGTGTCGGTGCTGCCGGATGCCGCGGCCGCCGGCAGTGGGCTGGTGTCCGAGGTGTCGCCGCTGCGCTCGTCGCCGAGGGGGTCATCGCCGACGACCGCCGCTGCGCCGCCGGCGGCCGCTCCTCCCGCGGTCCCTGCCGTCCCACCGAGGGGGAGGACCCGCGTCCGGTCCGGCCGCAGGCCGGTGCCCGCACCGGGAGGGGGCACGGGGCCCCGGGGTGGACGTCCGGCCGCGATCTCAGCGAGGTCGGCCGAGACGTCCTCCATCGAGGGCCGGTCGTCGGGTGACGCGGCGAGCATCGCGAGCAGGACGGGGGCGAGCGGGCCGTCAGCGGGCGGGGTGATCGAGCCGGAGGCCACCCGGTGCAGCAGGGCCATCGGGTTGTCTCCGGTGCCGAACGGCGGCGAGCCCTCGGCGGCGGCATACAGGGTCGCCCCGAGGGAGAAGACGTCCGAGGCCGGGCTCGAGGGCGCCCCACGCGCGACCTCCGGAGCGAGGTAGGCCGGGGTTCCGGTCACCATGCCGGTCGAGGTGAGGGACACGTCGCCGACGGCGTGCGAGATCCCGAAGTCGGTGATGCGGGCCGTGCCGTCCTCGGCGACGAGCACGTTGCCCGGCTTGACGTCGCGGTGCACGATGTCGGCGCGGTGCGCGGCAGCGAGGGCAGCGGCGAGCTCGGCGCCGAGCTTGGCCACCTCGCGCACCGGCAGGGGCCCGCGCTCGGCCAGCACGGCGTGCAGGCTGCGCGACGGGAGGTACTGCATGACGAGGCACGGCTGGCCGTCGTGGTCGACGACGTCGAAGACGGGCACCGCGTTGGGGTGGTGCAGACGGGCTGTGTTGCGGGCCTCCCGCATGGCGCGTGCGTGGGCGACCCGGGCATCGGCCTCGTCGAGGCCGACGGGGGAGTGCAGCTGCTTGACGGCCACGGCGCGGCTCAGTCGCTCGTCCCAGGCCAGCCACACGTGGCCCATGCCGCCGGAGCCGATCTGGTTCATGAGCCGGTAGCGCCCGGCGATGAGGTCAGGCTGTACGTCCACCATGCGCGGCCCCTCCCTCCGGTTCGTGTCGGCCCGTGCCGACGTGCGATCGGTCGTGCCCGCCCTGACGGGGCGACCACCAGCCCTTTCGGGCGACGCGTAGGGCTTCGTACCCACGGCAGCGCCCCATGCTGCCATTGCCCGACGACGACCCGGGACCGGCCCCGTCCCGTGTGGCCGTCGCGCCCGCTGGGTACGGGCAGTGAATGGCACCAGCAAGCGACCCCTCACGCAGCAGCCGTGGCCAGGCGCGATCCGACACCCCCGACAGTCCGTCCGACCTGCCCCGCTCCTCGCTCGTCGCCGCCGTCAAGCGTGCCCGGGTCGAGTTCAAGCGGGACAACCTCACCGACCTCGCCGCGTCGTTGACCTACTACGGCCTTCTCTCGATCGCCCCGGCTCTCGCCGTGCTCGTCGCGGCGCTCGGACTGATGGGCCGCGATGCCACGGCGCAGGTCGTCAGCCAGGTCCAGGCGATCGCGCCCGGGTCGAGCGCCGACTTCGTGCGCACGCTCATCGCCCAGGCGCAGGCGAACAGGACGAGCGCCGGCTTCGGAGCGGTCCTCGGCCTGCTCGTGGCGCTCTGGTCGGCCTCGGGCTACGTCTCGGCGTTCATGCGGGCCTCCAACGTCATCTACGACATCCCGGAGGGTCGCCCGATCTGGAAGACCGTCCCGATCCGCGTCGGCGTGACCCTGTTCGCCGTCGTCGTCATGGTCGCCAGCGCGGTGATCGTCGTCGTCAGCGGGCCGGTGGCCGAGCAGGTCGGCAACCTCATCGGTGCGGGTGACACGGCCCTTCTCGTGTGGGGGGTGCTCAAGTGGCCCGTGCTGCTGGTCCTCGTGTCGGTGCTCTTCGCCGTGCTCTTCTGGGCCAGTCCCAACGCGAAGCAGGGAGGCGTCAAGTGGGTCAGCCCCGGAGGCGTCATCGCCGTCGTGATCTGGCTCTTCGTCTCGGGGCTCTTCGCGGTCTACGTCGCCCTCTTCTCGTCGTACAACAAGACCTACGGGTCCCTCGCCGGTGTCGTCATCTTCCTCGTCTGGCTGTGGCTGACGAACATCGCGATCCTGCTCGGCGCCGAGGTCAACGCCGAGCTGGACCGGAGCCGCGCGATCGCCGAGGGAGTCCCGGAGGACCTCGAGCCGTTCGCCGTGCCGCGGGACACCCGCGCCATGGACGACATCGACAAGCGGGCCGTCGAAGAGGCGTCGGAGCGCAGGTCCTCGTGAGCGCCTCCGCCTGGAGGCTGCGGGCGGGCGCGAGGGGGCCGGTGGTGTCCGGTCCTCCGGACGCGCCTGCAGGTGACCGCACATGAGCCAGTGGCGGGACGACGCCAACCAGCGGCTCCGAGCCCTGCGCCGGGCGCTGCACCAGCCCGGGCCGGAGCGCGACGCCCTGCTGCTCCTCGTCAAGGCGGCGGTCGCGACCGTGCTGGCGTGGCAGTTCGCGGTGCGGGTGCTCGACAGCCCGGTCCCGTTCTACGCGCCGATGGCCGCCCTGCTCGTCGTCGACAGCACGATGGTGCGTTCCCTGTCGGCCAGCGCCCAGCGGATCGCCGCCGTCGTGCTCGGGCTCAGTGTCGCCTGGGTCGTCGCCACGGTCTTCGGTGTCACGTGGTGGACGATGTTCGGGGTCATCCTCGTCGCGCTCGTCATCGGCCGGTGGTCGCGTCTGGGGGAGCACGGCATCCAGGTGCCGGCCATGGTGCTCCTGTCGCTCATCACCGTCGGTGGCACCGACGAGCAGTTCACCTACCTGACGATCGTCGAGACGGTGGCCGGTGGCGTCATCGGGGTGGCGACCAACGCGATCGTGCTGGCACCGCTGCACCTGACCAAGCCGCGTCAGCGGGTGTCGGCGCTCGCGCGGCAGGTGCGTGAGCTCCTCGACGAGATGGCCTCCGGGCTGCGCGGTGACTGGGACGTCCAGTCGGCGCGTCGGTGGTACCGACGTGGGACGGAGATCGGCGACAAGGCGCCGTACGTCGTCGACGACATCCGCACCGGACGCGAGAGCATGCGCTTCAACCTGCGTGACAACATCCGTCCCGCAGACGTCGACTGGGACGGCTACGAGCGCACCGTCACGACGCTCCGTCGGACCGTCTGGGAGGTCACCGGCATCGGCCGCACCCTCGTCGACGCGGCGGACGAGCGACGTCGACGGCCGGGGCCCTCCGGCACGTTCCTCACGGAGTACGCCGACGCCCTCGACGGCATGGCGCAGGCCGTCTCTCAGCTGGGCCGACACGACGACGACGCGACCCGGAGGTTCGATGAGGGCACTGGGCGGGCTCGTGAGGTCCTCACCTCGCTGAGCGAGCAGGTGCGCACCACGCCCCTCGAGGACCCCGACCAGTGGCCCGTCTACGGATCGCTGATCAGCGACTCGCTGCGGGCCGTTGCCGAGCTCGAGTCCGCGCGCGAGGCAGCGGTCGTCCCGGGTGACACCGGACCGCTGCGGCCCCCGCCTCCCACGGCGGGGCTGTGGTCCCGACTTCGACGCCACGGTCAGCCCCGTCACTGACGTCGGCGGGCTACCGACGCGTAACCCCCGGGGGTGTCACGTCGTTCCCACAGCACGCAGCCACGAGGTGCGCGTCCAGCGCAGCCGCTCCCCGGTTCCGGTGCAGTGGGCCGGGGGACCCACCCCGTCGGGTCGCCTGCCGAGGAGAGAGGAGCGAAGCGTGCCAGCACCCATCCCGCCCGAGACCGACGTCCCGCCCGACGGCGCCGTGACCCGGGCACCCGCTCCACGCATACCGCCTCGTTCCCCAGTCGCGCTCCGCAGTGTGAGGGGCGCCGGATGAGCCACGACGAGTGCGCCGCGCACCCCACTCCCGTCTGGCAGTGCTGGACGTGGCCCGCAGCCCAGGAGCGACGTCTCGCTCCCGCGCGCGGGGTCGGCCGACGTCGCCAACGTCTGCTCCGCGTCGCCGTGTGCCGGCCCGTGTCGGGTGGACGGGAGCACGGCAGTCTCCCTCCCGCTTGACTTCGAGTGCGCTCGAAGCGCCAGCATGGTCCGGTGACCGTCATCGCACCGCCCCAGGGCCTGACCATCGCCGAGGCCTCCGAGCGCACCGGCCTGACCACGCACACGCTGCGCTACTACGAGCGCGACGGGCTGATGCTGCGCAGCGTCGGCCGCACGAGCTCGGGTCATCGCGTCTACACCGAGCGGGACCTCACGTGGGTCCGGATGCTGACGCGCCTGCGCGCCACGGGGATGCCGATCCGTGAGGTCAAGGCGTATGCCGCGCTGTGCCGTTCAGGGGACGGCAACGAGACCGAGCGGCTTGCGCTGCTCCAGAACCACCGGGCGCGGGTGCTGTCCCAGCTCGCCGAGGTCACCGAGCACCTCGGCGCCATCGACAACAAGATCGGCATCTACCAGTCCGCGCTCGAGCGCGCCGACGCCTGACGCGCCACGGCGCCGCCTGCCGCGGGCGGCCGGCTTGACTTCGAGCACGCTCGAAGGGCTTGACTCGATCGCATGACCCAGAACCCCGCGACCACCGCCCCCGCCGGAACGCCGGCACCGCTCGGCACGCGCACCCTCGGCACGGCGTCGCCACTGACCGTCTCGACGATCGGCCTCGGCTGCATGGGGATGTCCGAGTTCTACGGCACGGGTGACGAGGCCGCCGCCGTCGCGACGATCCACCGCGCCCTCGACCTCGGCGTCACCTTCCTCGACACGGCCGACATGTACGGGCCGTTCACCAACGAGAAGCTCGTCGGTCGGGCCCTCGGCGGTCGCCGTGAGGGCGTCGTCCTCGCCACGAAGTTCGGCAACGAGCGCGCCGAGGACGGCACCCGGCTCGGCATCAACGGCCGCCCCGACTACGTCCGTCGCGCGGCGGACGCCTCCCTCCAGCGGCTCGGCGTCGACCACATCGACCTCTACTACCAGCACCGCGTCGACCCGACGGTGCCGATCGAGGAGACCGTCGGCGCGATGGCCGAGCTCGTCGATGCCGGCAAGGTCGGCCACCTCGGTCTCTCGGAGGCCTCGACCTCGACCATCCGACGGGCCCACGCCGTCCACCCGATCACCGCGCTCCAGACCGAGTACTCGCTCTTCACCCGCGACGTCGAGGACGAGATCCTCCCGACACTGCGCGAGCTCGGGATCGGGCTCGTGCCGTACTCGCCCCTCGGACGTGGCATCCTCACCGGAGCCATCACCTCGCCCGACGACCTCGAGGACGGGGACTCCCGCCGCACCGCCTACTTCCCGCGCTTCCAGGGCCAGGCCCTCGAGTCGAACCTCGCCCTCGTGGCGCGGCTGCGCGAGATCGCCGAGTCGAAGGGAGCGACCGCCGGACAGCTCGCCCTCGCGTGGGTGCTCGCCCGGGGCGACGACGTCGCGCCGATCCCCGGCACGAAGCGGGTGCGCTACCTCGAGGAGAACGTCGGAGCCGCATCCGTGCAGCTCACCGCCGAGGACCTGGCCGCGATCGACGCAGCCGTGCCGAGGGCGGCGGTGCAGGGTGCCCGCTACGGGGACATGTCGAGCATCGACGCCTGAGCCTCCTTGCGGCGGCGGTAGATCTGGCGCGTCGGAGCTGCGGCGTCGGGACTACCGTCGCAGGACGTCACGCAGGTTGACGACGAGCACGACGACGGCCACCGACACGAGCACCCAGTACGTCACGGGTTGCCAGTTGCCCGCGAACTCGGCCACGAGCGCGATCACGCCGACCACCGCGACGACGCGGACGGCATACGCCAGGAAGTAGCCGCGGGTGAAGGCCTCGACGCCGAGGACGAGCACGAGCAGCACCGCGGCACCGAGCGGCCGGTCGGTCACCTCGGGCTTGAAGAAGCCGGCGACGAGGTAGAGGACGAGGGGGGTGCTCACGACGGCCCAGATCGCGAGCAGGCGGTCCCGCGAGCGGTCGCTCGCGGTGATCGGCGTCCGGCGGTGGGACAGGTGGGCGTGGGGCGTTGCCGTGGGGAGCCCGTCGCGCAGGGCACGCTCCATCCGGGACCGCTCGTCGCGCAGCCGCACGGCATCCATCCGCAGCGATGTCAGGTCCCGTTCGTCGGCCGTCAGCGCCCGCACGTCGGGGCTGTCGGGGCCGAGACCGGCGGCGCGCGTCGTCAGGGAGTGAACCCGGGCGTCGGACTGTTCGGTGAGGTCGGCGAGCTGCTGGTCGATCTCGTCGATGCGGTCGGCGACGAGGGCCGCCTCGGACTCGGGGCTCGGGGCGACCTTGGCGAGGGCGGCCCAGCCGACGGGGTCACCCCACGAGAGCCGGACGGTGGCGTTGCGCTCGTAGCGCGGGCCGGCGGGACCGCGCTCGCCCCCGAGACGGTCCTTCGTGTCGTGACCCCAGAGCCCGCGGTAGTCACGCACCCACGGGGTCCGGTCGTCGATCACGACAGGGCTCCACGCCAGCTCGGCCGACGGCCCGATGGCCGGGCCGTCCCCCCGGGCGTAGTCGATGTACGGGATGCCGAGCCCGGCGCCCTGGGCGGCCCGCGCCCACGGAGCGAAGAGCTTGGCGAGGCGACGCACGGCCGGGATGACACCTCCCCAGGACGGGGGTGCGACGGTGATGAGGTAGTCGCCGGGAAGGTAGGCGCCGGAATGGGATCCGGCTCCGGCGTAGACGACGGGATGGCGCCCGTCGACCGTTGCGAGGTCGGGGTCGTCCCAGCGGCGCCGCAGGTCGTCGCCCGTCTCGTCGTGGGCGCTGAAGACGACCCAGCGGGGTGGAGGCAGGCCGTCGTCGCCGCGCGAGCCGGTGCCGTCGAGGAAGACCGTCACCTGCTCCCAGTCCGCCTCGTGCTCGTTGACCCCGGAGAAGCCGGAGCGCCAGTTGTTGAACGCGTAGAAGAACCAGTACTGGCACACGACCCAGCCGTCGCTGCGCACGACGCGGCCGTAGTAGGTCGGGCGGTCGGGGGAGAGGTGCTGCTGCTGGGCGGCGTACGCGGTCGCGGCGCTGCCGCCGGGGACCGAGCCCCGGAGCAGGAGCGAGAGCCGGCTCAGGGTGTCGATGCTCCGCCCGAGCAGGCCGACCTGCGCGAGCCGGCTGCCGGGGCGGAAGCTCGGCCGGGCACCCGGGAGCACACGCCGCAGGCGTCCGGCGAACGACCGCGGCTCGGTGAGGCCCGAGAGCGACAGGCCCGGCCCGTCGTGGTCCGCGCCGTGGGCGGCGAGCGAGTCGAGGTCGAGGGTGCCCGTCGGCGCGATGACCGTGGCCGACCCTGCCTCGTCGCGGATGAGGCTCGCGTGTGCCACGTAGGCGTCGACGGCGACCGGCAGGAAGTACTCGCCGCGGGTGAGGCGCACGACGGGCTCGTACGCCCGGAGCAGGCGGAGGTCGGCGTCGTGGGTCCCGGTGTCCACCCGTCGTCACCCCGATCCGGCCGAGCCAGCACGCGCCGGTCCACGGCGACCGGTCCTGGGGCGAGTCTGGCACCCGGCAGCGACGCCTGCAGGACGTTGCGGCCGCGTGTGCGCTGTGTCTCGCGGTTCGGTCGAGGGGGCCCGTGATTAGGTGGTGGCATGCGCGTGACTCACCTCGGACATGCCTGCCTCCTCGTCGAGGCCGCCGACCGCCGCATCCTCATCGACCCGGGCAGCTTCTCGACGGGTTTCGAGGACCTGACCGGCCTCGACGCGGTCCTCGTGACCCACAACCACGCCGACCACTTCGATCCGGAGCGGGTCGGTGCCCTCATCCGCGCCAACCCGGGTGCGACGGTGCACACCGACCCCCTGACGGCCGGGAAGCTGCGCGACGAGGGCCTGGCGGCGGTGCCGTCCCGGCAGGGCGAGGACTTCGCCATAGGCGACGTCACCGTCACCCCGGTCGGCGAGCTGCACGCCTTCAACCACGAGGCGATGCCGCGCATCCCCAACGTGGGTGTCGTCCTGCGGGCCGACGGCGAGCCCTCCCTCTTCCACCCGGGCGACGCCTACGACGGCGAACCCGGCCCGGTCGACGTCCTGGCCCACCCGCTCAACGCCCCGTGGGCCGCGAGCCGGGACTCCATCGCCTTCGTCGGGCGCATCGCACCGAAGATCTTCATCCCCATCCACGACGCGCTGCTCAGCGACGTCGGGCACCGGATGTACTCCGGCCACATCGAACAGTTCTCCGGTGTCGACGGCCTCACGTACACCCCGCTGCGCGACGCCGAGTCGGCGACCTTCTGACGCTCGATCTCGGGGGAGGGACATGAGCGACGTCACTGATCTGCCTGCACCACAGGGTGATCCGACCGAGGGACCGGCGATCGCGTTGCGCGGGCTGGGCAAGCGCTTCGGCGACCTCATCGCGGTCAAGGGGATCGACCTCGACGTGCCGCGGGGCTCGTTCTTCGGGCTCGTCGGGCCCAACGGTGCCGGCAAGACGACGACGCTGTCGATGGTGACGGGCCTGCTGCGTCCCGACGCCGGGCAGGCGTTCGTCCTGGGGCGTGACGTCTGGGCCGACCCCGTCGCCACCAAGCGGCTCATCGGCGTGCTCCCCGACGGGCTCAAGGTCTTCGACCGGCTCACCGGGCTCCAGCTGATCACGTATGCCGGCCTGCTCCGTGGGATGCCGCGCGAGCTCGCGGCCGAGCGGGCTGCGGAGCTCGTCGCCGCGCTCGGCCTCACCGAGGCGCAGGGCAAGCTCGTCGTCGACTACTCGGCCGGCATGACGAAGAAGGTCACGCTCGCCTCGGCGCTCGTCCACGGTCCCCGCGTCCTCGTGCTCGACGAGCCCTTCGAGGCGGTGGACCCGATCTCGGCCGCGACGATCCGGCGCATCCTCTCGGGCTTCGTCGAGTCCGGCGGCACCGTCGTCCTCTCGAGCCACGTCATGGACCTCGTCGAACGCATCTGCACGCACGTCGCCGTCATCTCCGACGGGCTCGTCCTCGCTGCGGGCGAGCTCGACGACGTCCGGGGTGACCGGTCCCTGGAGGAGCGGTTCGTCGACCTCGTCGGTGGGTCGACCGAGGTGGTGGGGCTCTCGTGGTTGCGCACCTCGTCCGACTGAAGCTCACCCTGCTGCGCAACATCTTCCGGCGCAGCCGGGCCCAGGCGATCGGGGCCGTCGTCGGCATCGTCTACTTCGCCGTCCTCGTGGCCGGGCTTACCGTCATCCTCGCCACCTTCCGCGGGTCGCTCGACGCGGGGCGCGTCGTCATCCCGCTCGCAGGCGCCGCCGGCATCGTGCTCTGGACGGTCGTGCCGCTCTTCTCCTTCGGCTCGGACCCGACCCTCGATCCGGGCCGCTTCGCCACCTTCGCCGTCCCACACCGCGACCTGACGATCGGCCTCGTGGCCGCCGCGCTCGTCGGCCTGCCGGCGATCGCCTCGATGGTGCTGTCGGTCGGGGTGGTCGTCGCGTGGTCCCACACGCTCGCCTCGACCCTCGTGGCCGTCGTCGCGACGGCGATCGGTCTGCTGACGGCGATCACGACGAGCCGCTGGGTGTCCGCGGTGATGACCCAGGCGATCTCGAGCCGTCGCGGTCGTGACGTCATCGCGGTCCTGGGCCTGCTCCTGCTCGTCGTCATCGGTCCGGCGATCTCCGCCGTGGCCAACCTCGGAGCGAGCCTGCGTGACGTCGCCACGACGGCCGCCGTCATCGTCGGGTGGTCGCCTCTCGGCTGGGCCTGGGCCGCTCCGGGTGACGTGGCGGCGGGCGACCTCGGCACCGGGCTGGTGCGCCTGGTCCTGGCCGCGGGACTGCTCGTCGTCGTCTTCCTGCTGTGGTCCCGGGTGTTGCGTGACGAGGTCGACAACCCGCGCGCGGTCTCACGCTCCGACTCGGGCACCTCGTCCGGCGACGACCTCGGCCTGCTCGCCCGGCTGCCCGGTACGCCGCTCGGCGCCATCGCGGCGCGCGTGCTGACCTACTGGCGCCGTGACCCCCGCTACCAGATCAGCATGGTCATGACCCCGATCGTCCCGCTCGCGCTGCTCATCCCGTTCGTCACGGGCGACGTGGCGTGGACTCCGCTGCTCATGGGTCCGCTCGTCGCGTTCCTCCTCGGCTGGAGCGAGCACAACGCCGTCGCCTACGAGTCCGACGCCCTGTGGCTGCACGTGGTGTCCGGCACGTCCGGCCGGGACGACCGTCGCGGGCGCCTCCTGCCCGACCTCCTCCTCGCCACCATCCTCGTCCCGGGCTACGTCGTCGTCGGGGTCGCGGTCGCCGACCGCTGGGACCTGCTCCCGGCCGCCCTCGGACTCTCCGTGTCCCTGCTCGGAGCGGGGTATGCCGTGTCGAGCGTCATGAGCGTCGTGCTGCCCTATCCCGTGGCGGAGTCGGGCGAGAGTCCCTTCAACGCACCGCCTGGCGCCGCGGGGATCACCATCGCCGCGCAGTCGATGGCGAGTCTCGGCACGCTCGTGCTCGCCTCGCCGACGATCCTGCTCGCCTGGTGGGCCTGGCAGGGTTCTGTGCGTGCCGACTGGGGCGCCGCCATCGTCGGGGTGCTGCTCGGCATCGTCGTCGGCATCGTCGGGGTGGGCGTCGGCGCCCGGCTCTACGAGCAGCGGGCACCTGAGCTGCTCTCGGCGCTGCGACGCTCGTAGGTCGGGGGGCGCCGAAGATCACATTCGGGCACCGTCGCGAGACGCGCAGATCTACTCTTACATGGTGTAGTAGATCTGCGCCGGGCAGGAGGACTCACGCTTCGCACTCCCCGGAGGCCAGAGATGATCACCCAGTTCCTCGCCGCGTCACAGCCGGTTCCTGCAGGTCCCGTCGTCCAGTGGGGATGGCTGACGATCACGGTCGCCAACCTCGTGGTCATCCTGCTCATGGTCGTCGTCTTCGTGCTCGCGCTCCTGCTGCCCTTCCCTGCTCCCCGAGAGGACGAGGTCCAGTGAGCGGGGCCTCGACGTCCCTGCCGCCGGAACCGGCCGAGCCGCGGCCGCGCCCCGCGCACGACACGTGGACGGCCGCCCTCACTCGTTGGGTCGAGGGCCTGGTGCCCCGCGGGCAGTGGCTGCCCGACCGGCAGCCCGTCTACGTCGCCTCGTGGATCTACGTCTTCGGCGTCGCCTGCCTCGCCAGCCTCGTCGTCATCATCGTGTCGGGCCTCGTCCTGTCCCTCGGCGGGGTGGCCTGGTGGCACGCGAGCACGGTCGGCCACTTCGTCAACTCCGTGCACCTCTGGAGCGTCGAGCTCTTCTTCGCCACCATGGTCATCCACCTGTGGGGCAAGTTCTTCATGGCGTCGTGGCGAGGCAACCGCGGACTGACCTGGGCGACAGGCGCGCTCGCCTTCTTCGGGTCGCTGGGCACGGCCTTCACCGGCTACCTCATCCAGACGAACTTCGACGCGCAGTGGATCTCGACGCAGGCCAAGGACGGGCTCAACGCCGCGGGCATCGGAGCGTGGTTCAACGTCATGGACCTCGGCCAGATGATGCTGTGGCACGTCTCGCTGCTCCCGCTCGTCGTCGGGGCGATCGTCGTCGTGCACATCGTCCTCGTGCGCCGACGCGGTGTCGCCCCTCCGATCGGCGCAACGGAACCTGCGGCCCTCGACGCGGACGCCGACGCGGACGCGGACGCGGACGCCGAGCAGACCGAGAGCCCCGCGACCCTCGTCACGCGCGCCGGGGTGGGGTCATGAAGCGGGGGACGGGCGGCTGGGGACCCACGCCGGACGCGCACGCCTTTCCGACGCGCCGCTACGACCTCGTCAAGGAGTTCGTCATCGCGCTCGGTGTGGTCACGGTGCTCTCCGTCGTCGCCGCCCTCGTCTTCTCGTCTCCCGACGAGCCCGCGATCTCATTGCAGCAGTGGGCTCGTCAGGCGCCGGCGGACGTCGTCGCCACCGCCACCGGGGAGCTGGCCGGCACGACGACCAGCGCCGGCTACGGCCCGCCTTGCAACACCGCGGGCGAGGGGCAGAGCCTCGGGCCCGTCAACCTCCAGACGCTGCCCGGTGTCACCGTCCCCGTCGACTCCGCGAAGGACCTCGTCCTCGACCCCGTCCGCAGCCTCACGTCGGACCCGGCTGTCGTCGCGGCGCTCCACGTCTGGGACGCGGCGTCGGCCGACCGGCAGCGGGCCTGGTCCGCGGCGTACGCCGACGCGCTGGCGGCCGCACCGGACGGGGACCCCGCCAAGGTCGCGACGGGTGACTACGGACCGGTCCCGATCATCGCAGCAGCCGAGCTGCGCCTCGCCGACGGGGATGCGCTCGAGGGTCTGCTCACCTCGCGCACGACCTTCTTCGGGGTCGACAGCACGCGGGCGCTGCTGCTGCTCGCCGACGGGACACACCTCGAGGACGCCGCCCGCGCCCAGAACCTCGGGGGCGAACAGTGGGGGATCATGAACGAGACCGGCAACTACCCGGGTCAGCCGTGGCTCTGGCTGTACTCGCTGTGGTACCAGGCCCCGCCGTTCTCGACGTCGGAGAACGCCGACATCGCCGTCTGGTCCCTCATGGTCCTGCTCAGCATCGGCTTCATCTGCATCCCCTGGATCCCGGGCCTGCGCACGCTGCCGCGGCACCTCGGGGTGCACCGGCTCGTGTGGCGGACCCGACGCTGACGTGGGGCAGCAGGAGGGCCACCGGGCGGACGCCCGGCAGCCCCTCCCGCTGTCCTCACGGTGCGCTCGGACCGGTGGTCAGGCGAGGTCGGCCGCGAGGTGCGCGGCGCCGATGATGCCGGCCTGGTTGCGCAGCTGGGCCGGGACGATCGGGCAGCGCAGCTTCAGCTTGGGCAGGAAGTCGTCGCTGTCCTTGGAGATGCCGCCACCGACGATGATGAGGTCGGGGGAGAAGAGCTTCTCGATGGTGTCGTAGTACGTCTGGAGACGTTCGGCGTACTCGTCCCACGACAGGCCCTCGGCGTCCTTGACGGATGACGCGGCCCGGTCCTCGGCGTCGTAGCCGTCGATCTCGAGGTGGCCCAGCTCGGAGTTCGGCACGAGCCGCCCGTCGTGGATCAGCGCGGTGCCGATGCCGGTGCCGAGGGTGGTGAGGATGGCGAGGCCTCGCACGCCCTTGGCGGCGCCGTAGTACATCTCGGCGAGACCGGCGGCGTCGGCGTCGTTGAGGACGGTGACGGCGCGACCTGTGTGCTCCTTGATGAGCGCCTCGGCGTCGGTGTTGATCCACGAGGGGTCGATGTTGGCCGCGGAGAGCACGGTGCCGCGGATGACGACCGCCGGAACGGTCACGCCGATGGGGGAGTCGCCCGTCACGTCGGCGAAGTGGTCGACGATCTGGTCGACGACCTCGGCCACGGCATCAGGGGTGGCCGGCTTGGGCGTCAGGATCTTCAGCCGCTTGCCGGCCAGGTCGCCGGCCTTGAGGTCGACGGGGGCGCCCTTGATGCCACTGCCGCCGATGTCGATGCCGAGGGGCTTGCCGTGCTTGGCCATGGTCCGTACTTCCTTGTCGAGGACGTGGTCGTGGGGTGTCAGCTGGTGGTGCAGGGTGACGCGGGGGTGACGCTGGTGCCGCTGCGGTGAAGGGGCGACGTGGGTGGCCGGCCCGGCTCAGAGCGCGTCGGCCTCGGGGAGGGTGAGGATCTCGTGGCCGTCGTCGGTGATGAGGATCGTGTGCTCGAACTGGGCCGAGCGTCTGCGGTCACGGGTGACGACGGTCCACCGGTCGTCCCACATGTCCCACTCGGGGGTGCCGAGGTTGAGCATCGGCTCGATGGTGAAGGTCATGCCGGGCTCGATGACGGTCTCGTAGTGGGGAGCGGCGTCGTAGTGCGGCACGATGAGGCCGGAATGGAACTCCAGGCCGATGCCGTGTCCGGTGAAGTCGCGCACGACGCCGTAGCCGAACCGCTTCGCGTAGCTCTCGATGACGCGGCCGATGACGTTGATCTCGCGACCCGGGCGGGCGGCCCGGATGCCACGCATCATCGCCTCGTGCGTGCGTTCGACGAGCAGGCGGGACTCCTCGTCCACGTCACCGACGAGGTAGGTCGCGTCCGTGTCGCCGTGCACGCCGTGGATGTAGGCCGTGACGTCGATGTTGACGATGTCGCCGTCCTCGAGCGGCCGCGCGTCGGGGATGCCGTGGCAGATGACCTCGTTGACGCTCGTGCACACCGACTTCGGGAAGCCCTTGTAGCCGAGCGGTGAGGGGTAGGCGCCGTGGTCGAGCAGGTACTCGTGGGCGACGGCGTCGAGCTCGTCGGTCGTGACACCGGGTGCGATCGCCTTCGAGGCCTCGACCATGGCCGTGGCCGCGATCCGCGACGCGATGCGCATCTTCTCGATGGTCTCGGGGTCCTTGATGCGCAGGTCGCCGTCCTCGCGCGGGTTGGCCACGTCGACGTAGTGCGGCCGATCGATCGAGGCGGGCACCGGTCGTCGCGGACTGAGGGGGTGTGCTGACACCCGCGGCTGGAGCAACGGCATACGGTGGAGTCTAGGTCGTCAGCGGGTGCCGTCCACGAGGAGCGTTCACGACGCGGACCCGCTCGGGCCGGATGGCAGGTCGGAAGAGTCCGAAGAGAGAAGGAGTGCGCACGTGAGCTTCTGGTACAACGTCGACACGGGTCAGGTCGAGACCGACGAGAACCGCAGCCGGGGTGAGCAGGTGCTCGGCCCGTACGCCACCGAGGCGGAGGCCCAGGCCGCCCTCGACACCGCCCACAAGAAGACCGAGCAGTGGGACTCCGAGGACCGCGACTGGAACGAGCGCGGCGGTTCGGCCGCGGCCGGCGACAGCGACGCCTGACCTCCGGCGACCCACGCCAGGCGCCGCCCCGACCGGTCGGTCCCGGCCGGTCGGGCTGCGGTGTCTCGAGACAGGCAGTCGGCCGGGTCTCCGGCCTGCGTCCGGCCTTGTCGTCAGGACTCGAAGGAGTGCTCGGCGTCGGGGAAGGCACCTGACTCGACGTCGGCGGCGTACGCCCGGGCG
Source organism: Terracoccus sp. 273MFTsu3.1 (assembly GCF_000383675.1). Taxonomy (GTDB): domain Bacteria; phylum Actinomycetota; class Actinomycetes; order Actinomycetales; family Dermatophilaceae; genus Terrabacter. Next base: position 155,287 of record NZ_KB911827.1, read on the forward strand.
GCGTCGAGCAGCGTGCCGCGCAGGTCGGCGTACTTCTTGACGAAGCGCGGAGCCTTGCCGCTGCGCAGGCCCGCGAAGTCGCTCCACACGAGCACCTGGGCGTCGGTGCCGCTGCCGGCGCCGATGCCGATCGTCGGGATGCTCAGGACCTCGGTGACCCGCGCCGCGACGGGCGCCGGGACCATCTCGAGGACGACCGCGAAGGCGCCGGCGTCCTGCAGGGCTCGCGCCTCGTCGACGAGCGCGTCGGCGGCGTCGCCGCGACCCTGCACGCGGTAGCCGCCGAGCTGGTGCTCGCTCTGCGGCGTGAAGCCGACGTGCGCCATGACGGGGATGCCGGCGTCGGTGAGGGTCTTGACGAGCGGGACCATGGCCGTGCCGCCCTCGAGCTTGACGGCGTGGGCGAGCCCTTCCTTCATGAGCCGCACGGCACTCGCGAAGCCCTGCTCGACGGACCCGCCGTACGAGCCGAACGGCAGGTCGGCGACGACGAGCGCGCGGCGGGCGGCCGTCGACACGGCCCGGACGAGCGGGATCATCTCGTCGAGCGTCACGGGCACGGTCGTCTCGTAGCCGTAGACGTTGTTGCCCGCCGAGTCGCCGACGAGCAGCACGGGGATCCCGGCCTCGTCGAAGATCTGGGCGGCATACATGTCGTATGCCGTGAGCATCGCCCAGCGGCGCCCCTCCGCCTTGAGGGCGTGCAGGTGGGGGATGCGCACCTTCCGTGGGGACGGCGCGGTGCTCGCGGCCGAGGGGGCGTCCTGGGCCCGGCTCCCGGATCCGTAGGGACTCTGCTCCTCGGGGGCGTCAGTGCTCATGGCCGGAGCATATCGGCGCCTCGGGGTGGGCCATGGCTGGCCGGCGCCCGGCGTCGTGATACCTCTGTGACAGATGGGGTTCTATACCCGAGAGGGGGGCGGTCTGGGAAGGGTGCGGTGGGTTCTCTATACGAAGAATTTACGTTCTTTGCGATGAACTGCCTTGTGGCACAAGTTTTTTCGATTTGTCTGGTAGCAGACACCACATTGTCTGTGTTCTGTGTTCTTATACGCGAGGTGCCGGATTGACGGCGCCTTGTGACCAGGAGGACAGATCGTGAACAAGCGCCATTGGAGTGCTGTCTCGGGATTGGCCGTGGGTGCGCTCGTCGTCACCGGCCTCACCGCCCCGATGCAGGCTCAGGCCACACCCGTCGCCAAGGCCCCGGTGAGCGGAGACCCCGCAGCCGCCCAGGCGTCGCAGCCCGACAACCTGCCCAACCCCCTTGCCGACGCCCAGGCGGCCGAGCGCAAGGACGCCGTCGCCAAGCTCCTCAAGGGCGAGGCCTCGACCAGGACCATCAACGGCAACCGTGTCATCGAGGTCAAGAGCAAGGGCAAGGGCAAGGACGGCAAGCCGGCCAAGTCCAAGTACGTCAACTACCCCGTGAACCGTGAGGAGGACATCTTCACGATCCTCACGGACTTCGGCACGCAGACGAAGTCGCCGTTCGACACCGCCCCCGGACCGGTGCACAACCAGATCGTCGCGCCAGACCGCACGTGGGACGGCAACGCGACCGACGACAACTCGACGTACTGGGTCAAGGACTTCAACCGTGACCACTACCTCGAGATGATGTTCGGCACGGGTGAGTCGTTCAAGGACTTCTACCTCAAGCAGTCCAACGGCCGCTTCCTGGCCAAGGGTGACGTCTCCGACTGGGTGACCGTCCCGTACAACGAGGCCCGCTACGGCGCCAAGAACGACGCCGACGGCTACTGGAACTACATCAAGGACACCGCGACGGCCTGGTACAACGCCCAGAAGGCGGCCGGCAAGAGCGACGCCGACATCAAGACGTACCTCGCGCAGTTCGACAAGGTCGACCGCTACGACTACGACGGCGACGGCAACTTCAACGAGCCCGACGGCTACATCGACCACTTCCAGGCGATCCACGCCGGCGAGGGCGAGGAGGCCGGCGGCGGTGCCCAGGGCACCAACGCGATCTGGTCGCACCGCTGGTACGCGTACTCCAACCAGGCCGGCGTCAACGGCCCGTCGTTCAACAAGCTCGGCGGCGTGCCGCTCGGCACCTCCGGCATGTGGATCGGCGACTACACGACCGAGCCCGAGAACGGCGGACTCGGTGTGTTCTCGCACGAGTTCGGCCACGACCTCGGTCTGCCCGACCTCTACGACACCAACGGTGGCGACAACAGCACCGCCTTCTGGACGCTCATGAGCGGTGGCTCGTGGCTCAACCACGGCACCGACTCGATCGGCACGACGCCCGGCTACATGGGCCCGTGGGAGAAGCTCCAGCTCGGCTGGCTCGACTACACCACCGTCCCCTTCGGTGAGGACACCTCGGTCAAGCTGAGCCAGGCCGACCTCTCCACGAAGAACGGTTCGGTGCAGGCCCTCGTGGTCCCGCTCCCCGAGCGCACGGTGACCTCCGACCGCAACACGCCGCACTCCGGCAAGGCGGAGTGGTGGAGCGGCTTCGGTGACAACCTCAACTCGACCCTGACCCGCACGGTCGACCTGACCGGTGCCAAGACCTCGGCCTCGATCAGCGCCTGGGTCCAGGGCAACCTCGAGAAGGACTACGACTACCTCTACGGCGAGGTCTCGACCGACAACGGCGCCACGTGGACGCAGGTCGGCACGCCCGTCAACGGTGTCTTCGCCTGGGCGCAGAAGTCGTTCGACCTCTCGGCCTACAAGGGCCAGAGCGTCCAGTTCCGCTTCCGCGTCGCCACCGACGGTGGTGTCTCGAGCGAGGCCTTCGTCGACGACGTCGCCGTCACGACCGACGGTGTCGCCGGCACGGTCGACGACGTCGAGTCGGGCGCCGGTGCCTGGGTCGCCAAGGGTGGGTTCTCCATCATCGACGGCACCACCTCGAAGCAGGTCCAGGACTTCTACCTCGCCGAGAACCGCGTCTACAGCGGCTACGACGCGACGCTGAAGACCGGTCCGTACAACTTCGGCTGGGGCAACAGCAAGCCCGACTGGGTCGAGCGGTTCCCGTACCAGAACGGCATGCTCGTCTGGTTCGCCAACGGTGAGTACGGCGACAACAACACGATCGACCACCCCGGTGGCGGTCAGGTGCTGCCGGTCGACGCCCGTCCGGCGCCGGTCATGCTCAACAACGCCAACGGCACGCAGACGATGATGGGCAACCGTCGCCAGCCGTTCGACGCCACCTTCGGGCAGGAGGCCACCGACGCGGTGACCTTCCACCGCAACGGTGTCGCGACGACGGTCCCGTCGTCGCCGGCGATGCCGACGTTCGACGACTCGGACGTCAACCGCTACTGGTCCTCGGCGAACCCGCTCGGCTCCACCAAGGTGGCCGGCTCGGGCACGACGATGACCGTGACGAAGACGCGTGACGGCGGCAACGAGCTGCAGGTCAAGGTCGCCTTCAAGTGACTCGTCCGATGACCGCGAGGTCATGAGTCCGAAGGGCCCCCGGGACACGTCCCGGGGGCCCTTCGCATGCCCGCCCGGCGGCACACGACAGGGCACTCGTCCCAAAGATCGTGTGTCGCAACATCCGTGAAACAGCCATGCGGCAGGATCGACACATGAACCGTCAGGAAGAGTTCGTGCTGCGCACGATCGAAGAGCGAGACATCCGGTTCGTCCGTCTGTGGTTCACGGACGTCCTCGGCACCCTCAAGTCGGTGGCGGTCGCGCCGGCCGAGCTCGAGGGGGCCTTTGCCGAGGGCATCGGCTTCGACGGTTCGGCGATCGAGGGTTTCGCTCGCGTCTACGAGGCCGACATGCTGGCCAAGCCCGACCCGTCGACGTTCCAGATCCTTCCCTGGCGCGGCGACCCGCCCGGCACGGCACGCATGTTCTGCGACCTCCAGCTGCCTGACGGCACACCGAGCTTCGCCGACCCGCGGCACGTGCTCCAGCGGGCCCTCGGCAAGGCGGCTGACCTCGGCTTCACCTTCTACACCCACCCCGAGATCGAGTTCTTCCTCCTCGAGCAGGGACGCGGTCCCGACGGTCGACCCGTCCCCGTCGACGATGCCGGCTACTTCGACCACGTGCCGCACGGCACCGGCCACGACTTCCGTCGCGCCGCCATCACGATGCTCGAGAACATGGGCATCTCGGTCGAGTTCAGCCACCACGAGGGCGCGCCCGGCCAGAACGAGATCGACCTTCGCTATGCCGACGCGCTCAGCACGGCCGACAACATCCAGACCTTCCGGACGGTCGTCAAGGAGGTCGCCCTGACGCAGGGGATCTACGCGACCTTCATGCCCAAGCCCTTCTCCGAGCACCCCGGGTCGGGGATGCACACGCACCTCTCGCTCTTCGAGGGAGACTCCAACGCCTTCTTCGAGGCCGGCGCGCCGTACCAGCTGAGCAAGGTCGGTCGGCAGTTCATCGCGGGACTGCTGCGCCACGGCGCCGAGATCGCCGCCGTGACGAACCAGTGGGTCAACTCCTACAAGCGCCTCTGGGGCGGGGGAGAGGCCCCGGCCCACCTCACCTGGGGCCACAACAACCGCTCGGCTCTCGTCCGCGTGCCGATGCACAAGCCCAACAAGGGACAGTCGACGCGCGTCGAGGTCCGCTCGCTCGACGCGGCCTGCAACCCCTACCTCGCCTTCGCCGTCCTGCTCGGTGCCGGCCTCAAGGGCATCGAGGAGGGCTACGAGCTACCTCCCGAGACCGAGGACGACGTCTGGAGCCTGACGGACTCCGAGCGCCGGGCCATGGGCATCAAGCCGCTCCCGTCCTCACTGGGCCGCGCCCTCGAGGTCATGGAGGAGAGCGAGCTCGTCGCCGACGTCCTCGGCGAGCACGTCTTCGACTTCTTCCTGCGCAACAAGCGCCAGGAGTGGCTCGACTACCGTCACGAGATCAGCCGCTTCGAGCTCGACCGCTACCTGCCGCGGCTCTGACCGGACCTGCCCCTTCCCGGGGCCGACGACCACCGAGCGATTCGACACCGATGTCATCACGCACCAGCACGACCGAGGGGGCCCTGGCCCGCCTCGGGTTCGCCGACCCCGACCGCGCCGTCGGGCTCATCGACGACCGCGCGCTGCTGCCTATCCGCGCGGCTGTCGAGGACGGCCAGCTCGACCCCCTGGCCGCCGTCATGGGTGAAACCGCCGACCCCGACCAGTGCCTGCTCGGGCTGGTGCGGGTCGCGGAGTCGCTCGCCCGTCTCGGGGACCCGCCCGACTGGGGCATCTCCGCCCTCGCCGCCGAGCTCGCGACCCCGGGCGTCGGGCGCGAGCGCGTCCTCGGGGTGCTCGGTGCCTCGACGGCCCTCGTCGACGAGCTGGTCCGGCACCCGGAGCACTGGGTCGACGCCGCCCGTGCCGAGCGACGCACCGGCGAACAGGTGCGCAGTGACCTCGTGCACGCGGTGAGCGACGAGCGGGGGGAGCACTCGCCGCTCGACGCCCTGCGCATCGCCTACCGCCGGGGCCTGTTGCGGATCGCCGCCCTCGACGTCACGGCCGCCGATCCGCTCGCCGAGATGCCAGCCGTGGGCGAGGCCCTTGCCGAGCTGGCGGAGGCGGCCCTCGAGGCCGCCCTCGTCATCGCTCGGGAGGAGTACGGCGAGGGCCACGAGGTATGCCGTCTCGCCGTCATCGGGATGGGCAAGACGGGCGGTGGCGAGCTCAACTACGTCAGCGACGTCGACGTCATCTTCGTCGCCGAGCCGGCCGACGGGGCCGACGAGGACCTCGCGCTGCGAGTGGGCACGGCGCTGGCGACGGCCGTCATGCGCGCGTGCTCGACCCCCACGCCCGAGGGCAGCTTGTGGCCCGTCGACGCCGCGCTGCGCCCCGAGGGCAAGCAGGGGCCGCTCGTGCGGACCATCAGCAGCCACAAGGCGTACTACGAGCGCTGGGCCAAGACGTGGGAGTTCCAGGCCCTGCTCAAGGCCTGGGTCTCGGCGGGGGACAAGGAGATCGGGCTGCGCTACAAGGCAGAGATCTCTCCCATGGTCTGGGAGGCGGCCGGTCGGGACAAGTTCGTCGAGGACGTCCAGGCGATGCGCCGTCGCGTCGAGCAGCACGTGCCCGCCAACGAGGCGGCGCGCCAGCTCAAGCTCGGGCCGGGAGGCCTGCGCGACGTCGAGTTCAGCGTCCAGCTGCTCCAGCTCGTGCACGGCCGCACCGACCCGAGCCTGCGGTCCGCGACGACGCTCGAGGCGCTGGCGGCGCTGGCGCGCGGTGGCTACGTCGGCCGCGACGACGCCGCCATCCTCGACCGGGCCTACCGCCATCTGCGCTGCCTCGAGCACCGCATCCAGCTGCACCGCCTCCGGCGCACGCACCTCATGCCGGTGACCGAGGCGGACCTGCGCCGGCTGGGTCGCGCGATGGGACACCGGACGCACCCGGAGCAGGCCGTCGTTGCCGACCGCCAGGCTGCGGCCCGCGAGGTGCGCCGGCTCCACGAGCGACTCTTCTACCGGCCGCTGCTCGCGGCGGCCGCGAAGCTCAGCCCGACCGAGGCACGTCTCAGCCCCGAAGCGGCTCGTCAGCGCCTCCTCGCTCTCGGCTTCCGTGACCCGGCAGGCGCCCTGCGCCACATCGAGGCACTGACGACGGGTGTCAGCCGTCGTGCGGCGATCCAGCGCACGCTGCTCCCGGTCATGCTCGGCTGGTTCGCCGACGAGGCCGACCCCGACGCCGGGCTCCTGTCCTTCCGCCGGGTCTCCGACGAGCTCGGCTCGACCCACTGGTACCTCAAGATGCTCCGCGACGAGGGCCGTGCCGCCGACCGCCTCGCGCACTGCCTGGCGCGCAGCCGGTACGCCGCCGACCTGCTCGTGCGCTCGCCCGAGAGCGTGTCGATCCTCGGCGACGACAACGGTCTGACGCCGCGCAAGCGTGAGGCGATCACGGCGACGATGCAGTCCGCGGCCGGGCGACGTGACTCGGCCGCCGACGCGGTGGCCGCGGTGCGCGCGATCCGCCGCCACGAGCTGCTGCGCATCGTCATGGGTGACCTCGTCGGCGTCATCGACCTTCCCGGCGTCGGGGTGGCCCTGACCGACCTCACCGGTTCGACCATCCAGGTCGCCCTCGAGGCGGCCATCCGCGAGGTCGAGCGGCGCGAGGGCGAGCCGGTCGGCGGCGACATCCTCGTCGTGGCGATGGGCAGTCTCGGTGGGCGGGAGCTCGGCTACGCCAGCGACGCCGACGTCATGTTCGTGCACCAACCGCATCCCGGCTCGTCCGAGAAGGACGTCCAGGCTCGCGCGACGATGGTCGTGCAGGAGCTGCGCAAGCTCCTGTCCGGCTCGGGTCCCGACCCGGGGCTCGGGCTCGACGCCGACCTGCGCCCCGAGGGCAAGGGCGGACCGCTCGTGCGCAGCGTCGACTCGTTCCGCACCTACTACGAGCGCTGGGCGCTCACGTGGGAGTTCCAGGCGCTGCTGCGGGCCACCCCGATCGCCGGCCCGTCGTCCCTCGCCGACGCCTTCCTCGAGCTCATCGACCCGCTGCGGTGGCCCGAGGGCGGCATCAGCGAGAGCCAGGTGCGCGACATCCGGACTCTCAAGGCGAGGGTCGAGAGCGAACGACTCCCGCGTGGTGCCGACCCGCGCACCCACATCAAGCTGGGCCGTGGTGGTCTGACCGACGTGGAGTGGGTCGTCCAGCTGCACCAGCTCGAGCACGCCCACGCGCACCCCTCACTGCGGGTCACCGGCACCATGGCGGGGCTGGCCGCGCTTGAGGCCGAGGGGCTCGTCGCGACCGACGACGTCAAGGCGCTGCGCGAGGCCTGGCGTCTCGGTGCGCTCCTGCGCAACGCCGGCGTCCTGTGGCGCGGAAGACCCATCGACAGCGTCCCGTCGGACCTGCGCGACCTCGACGGGATCGGCCGCATCATGGGTCGGTCCGCGGGCGAGGGAGCAGCGCTCGCCGAGCTGTGGCGCCGGGTCGCGCGACGCTCCAGGCACGCCACTGATTTCAACTTTTACGACACCCCACCTCGGGGTAGCGTCGTCACGTGAATCCGAGCCAGGGGCAGGGCGAGAGCGCGCCGACGTACGCCGCCGTCCTCCGCGTTCCGCGGTACCTGCCGGTGTTCCTGGCCAACGCCCTGTCGATGTGGGGCGACTACATCGCGCGCGTCACGATCGCTGCCGTCGTCTACGAGCGCACCCGGTCACCGCTCGCGACCGCCACGACGCTCGCGGTCAGCCTCGTGCCCACCTTCTTCGGACGCAGCCTCATCGGACCGGTCGTCGACCGGTTCCCCTACAAGTGGGTCCTCATCTGGTCGCACCTGCTGCGGGCCGCGTGCGTGCTGGGTCTGATGTGGCTCGTCCTCCAGGGGGCGAGCTACTGGCTGATGTTCCTCGTGCTCTTCGGGCTCGAGCTCGTCGGCGGGGCCTCGACCGCCTCCTACATGGTGCTCGTGACCGACCTCTTCGAGGACCGGCATCTCTACGCGCGTGCCGTGGGCCTGGGGGCGATGTCCGAGCAGTTCAACCAGGCGATCGGACTGGCCCTCGGCGGCGGCCTCATCGTGCTCGTCGGTCCCCAGACGGGGCTGCTCTTCGACCTGCTGACGTTCGTCGTCGCGGCACTGGTGACCCTCTTCGTCGTCGAGCTGCGACCCGTCTCGGGCGAGCGAGGCCGCGGTCTGCGTGGCTTCGCGCGCGACCTGACGACCGCCGCGGGCGACCTGGCGCGGCACCCGGTCCTGGCCCGCCTCGTGACGCTGAGCGCGATCGCGTGCCTCGGCATCGTCGCGCCGGAGGCGCTGGCCCTGCCGATCGCCGGGCAGAACGGCTGGGGTGGCGTGCTCATGGCCTCACCGATCGTGGGCGCCGTCGTCGGCATCATCCTCATCGGTCGCAGGGACGTCCACGAGCAGAACCGGTCGATCGTGCCGTTGGCCCTCGCCATGCCGATCCCGCTCCTGCTGACCGCCTTCGAGCCGCCGATCTGGCTCGTCGCGGCCCTGTTCTTCGTGTCCGGGATGATGCAGGCCTTCATGGTGCCGTTGCAGGCGACCTTCGCCCTCGTCACCGAGCCGGCCCTGCGGGGCCGCATCTTCAGCCTGGCCGGGTCGGTCTCGATCGCCGCCGCAGGCCTGTCGTACCTCGCGGCCGGCTGGGTCGGCCAGCACTCGGGGCCCCATCTTGCCGTCACCATCTGCGCTGGCGTGTGTCTGGCACTGGTCGCGCTCATCGCCGCGACGTGGCCCCACAGCAGGGTCCGTTCGGCCGTCGACTCCGCCTACGCGACGACGTCCTCCCGCGCCGCCTGAGCGACGCGAGAGGACGTCCGTACCGGAACCGGTCCGACGAGCGGTCCGCTACCCGGGCCCGCGCGTCAGCGCATGCCGTTGGCGGCGAGCAGGGCGCGCCACGTCGACGGGTAGGCGATGCCCGTCGCCCCGAGTCCGTGCTTGGTCTGCCACGTCTTGAGGCGGCTCGTCGTCACGGAGGCGAAGGTGCCGGTCGCCGGAGTGACGCCGATGGCGTTCTGGAGCGTGGTCACGGCAGGTCCGGACATGCCGGGACGCAGGACCATGCCCGAGCGGGGGACGAGCTGCTTGAGCAGGGTGCTCGCGCCGGCCGGAGCCTTGACGGCGGGGTAGCTCGGGCAGCGCGTCGCGTTGGGGGTCGCCTGCCCGGCGGACCAGTTGAGGTCGGCGGGGCGGCAGGGACCCCAGTCGACTGGGGCGACCGTCTTGGTCCAGAAGGAGGTCCGACCGTTCGCGCCCTCCCACGACAGGCTGAGGTGGATGTGGTTGCGGTGGCAGGCGGTGTCGTACGCCGAGGAGGGCGTGTCGGCGCAGGTGCTGTAGGGGCGCCATCCCTCCGCAGGGCGGTAGGAGCTCCACATCTTGTCGTTCCAGATGATGTACATGACGCCGAGGCGCCGTGCGTTGGCGTAGCGGTTGCCCGCCTTGTCGTACGCGAGCAGCCAGGTCAGCACGGCACTGGCCTCGGCGCGCTCGGTGGCGTTGCGCACGTTGAAGAAGGTGTCGATGGCGCGTCCGTCGAAGTGTTCCGACGAGGGCGTCGTCGCCGACGTGCAGGTGCGCGAGAGGCCGTACGTGTTGCCGTAGGTCGCCTGGATCAGCTTGGCGAGCTTCGCCGAGCCGGTGCGGGTGCGCAGGTCGCAGCCTGTCGGGGGGACGTAGGGGGACAGGCCCTCGATCGCGACGGGGAGGCCGGTCGGGGTCGGGGGCACCGCGACGGCGGCGCCGCCGCCGGCCGTGGCCGACGGGGCCACGGCGGACACGATGGCGAGCGACGCGACGGTTGCCAGGAGCAGACCGAACGTGCGCAGGCGTCGAGGAAGGACGGGGTGGTTCATGGTGGTTCTCCGAGACGGGGATCGGTGGGAGCCACCCGTGCCGAGGCAGGGTGGCAGGGCGCGAGGGGTGTTGGGTTGTGATCCCGTGCGCGTGGAGAGAGGCCGTCAGGGAACCTGCGAACGCGGGTGTGGCAATTTAACCCATTTGTCCGATTACTGCCCAGTCAACGTGAAAAGTCACTGACGCGACACGCCGTGCCGGTCACGCATCCGACGCTCGGCGTGCGATATGCGACGCCCGTTCGGGGTGGCCCGCGCGGCCTGGGCAGGGCCGGAGACCGAGACGGATCTAGCGCCCGGGGAGGGGCATCCCGCGTTCGCGTCGCCGACGCCCCCGCAGGTCGAGAGCGCTGGCGAGCAGCGCGACCGCGACGAGAGCAGCAGCGACGCGGAGTGCGGTCGACGCGTCGAGCGCGCCACCGGCCGCGGCGTCCGAGTAGAAGACGGCGCCGACGAGGGCGATCCCGGCTGCGGTGCCGATGCGCTGGCCGGTCTGGAGCAGCCCTCCGGCGGTGCCGGCTCGCTCGACCGGCACCCGGGCGACCGTCAGCGTGATGTTGGGGGAGATGACCAGACCGCTGCCGAGACCCGCGACGAGCAGGGGGCCGGCGAGCCACCAGCCGAGCGAGGCGTCGTGGACCGCAGCGATGACGACGTCCACCGCGACGAGACCCACGAGCACCACGGTGAGCCCACCGGTCACGAGCGAGCGCCCGAACCGGCTGACGAGGCGCCCGCCGATCGCGGACGTCAGGGCCGACCCGGCGGCGAAGGGTGTGACGGCCAGTCCGGCGAGCAGGGGAGAGTAGCCCAGCTCCTGCTGGAAGAAGATCGTCAGCACGAAGAAGATGCCGGTGAAGCCACCGAAGTAGATGCTGCCGACGGCGGCACCAGAGGCGTATCCGGGCACGTGGAAGAGCGCCAGGTCGACGAGGGGACTCCGGCCCCGCCGGGTGTACGTGCGCTCCCACCAAAGGAAGGCGACGAGCAGGGCCGCGCCCACGAGGGCCACCCACCCCGGGACGCCCGCTCCTCCGCGCCCCGTCTCGACGACGGGCAGCAGGACACCGAGCACGCCGGCCCCGAGCAGCACGACGCCGAGCGGGTCCGCGTCGACATGCCGGTTGGGGTCGCGAGGCGGGGGATCGGGCAGCCAGCGCAGGGCGAGCGCCACCGCTGCCACGGCGATCGGCAGGTTGACGAAGAAGATCCACCGCCAGCCGCGCTGCTCGCCCAGGCCGTCGAGGATGACCCCGCCGACAACGGGACCCACGGCCGTCGAGATGCCGATGGTCGCGCCGAGCAGACCGAAGGCCCGGCCACGCTCGTCACCACGGAACAGCTGCTGGATCAGACCCGAGACCTGCGGGTTGAGGATGCCGCCGGCGGCACCCTGGACCAGCCTGGCGACGATGAGCAGGGTGCTGTTCGGGGCGATCCCGCAGGCGAGGCTCGCGAGCCCGAAGAGGACGACGCCGACGACGAACACGGTGCGACGGCCGAGGACGTCGCCGAGGCGTCCCGCCGGGACGAGCGTCAGGCCGAACGCGAGCGCGTAGCCCGAGACGACCCACTGCAGGTCGCTGGGCGTGGCCTGCACCCCGGTCTGGATCGAGGGGAGGGCCACGTTGACGATGCTGACGTCGAGCAGGGTCATGAACCCGGCCACGAGGCACACCCACAGGGCCCTCCAGCGCCGCGGGTCGGGCTCGGCGGCCGGTGCTCTCCCCGTAGCCTCGCCTGCCGGCACCCGGCCGCGGTCGTGCGTGGCGACGTGGGTCTCGGCGTGGGTCTCGGGGTGGTCGTCGTTCACGCGCCGAGGATCCCCGTCGTCGCGTCGTCGCGGCGGCCGTCGAAGAAGTGCTCGAGCACGCGAGCGAAGGGCTCGGCGTCCACCGCGTCGCGTGCCGCCAGCTCGAAGAGGGTCATCGACGAACGGAGCTTGGTCGCGTCGACCGGACCCAGCACGCGCACCGGGTCGTCGGTGTCGAGGGCGTCGAGCGCTTCTGCGCACTCACGCAGCCGGGGTCCGAGGATCGGGTGGCGCAGGTAGGCGCGCGCCTCGCGAAGGCCGGACACGGCATACGTACGGGCCGTCTCGCTCCGGCCGAGCCCGCTGACCTGGGGGAGGACGAACCACATCCAGTGCCCGCGCTTGAGGCCGGCCCGCAGCTCGGCCAGGGCGGCGGCGTAGGTGCCGCCCGCATCCTGGGCGCGGACGAAGCGCTCGAGGTCGGGAGAGTCGTCGGTCATGTACAGGGTCGTACCCGTGCGGCCCACCCGACCCGACACCCTGTCCAGGGTCTGACCCGACGCGTACGCCCGGCTCGGTCTCCGTGTCGCCGGGCCCGCGCGCCTAGGGTGGTGACATGCCGGTGCTGGGCACGAAGCTGCACGTCCCGAGGGCCCGTCGGCCCCTCGTTCCGCGCCGACGCCTGACCGACCAGCTGGCCGCGCCCGGAGCATCTCTTCCGAGGCTCGTGCTCGTCTGTGCCCCAGCAGGATTCGGCAAGACCACCCTCATGGCGCAGTGGCTGGCCCATCAGGACACCGACGGCCCGGATGCATCGAGGGGTGGCTTCGCCGGGCGGGTCGCCTGGCGTGTCCGGCGACCTCGAACGTGCCGTGGCGGACCTCCACCGCGCCGTGGGCCACGGTGTCCCAGCCGGCTACGTCCGGCTCTTCCTCGACGAGGACCCGCGCTGCGGCAGCTGCTCCTGGCCACCCAGGCGGCTGCAGCCGACGCGTCGCCCGCACTGCTCGACCTGGTCCGCCTGGACGCGTCGGCGACCGACGGTGACACGCACGCACGCGCAGAGCCGGACGCCGGGTCGAGTCCCGGCCTGCGTTCGGGGCTCAGCAGCCGAGAGCTCGACGTGCTGCGCCTGCTCGCCACCGACCTCAGCGGCCCCGAGATCGCGGCGCGACTGTTCGTCTCGGTCAACACGCTGCGCACCCACACCAAGCACATCTTCAGCAAGCTCGACGTCTCCACGCGGCGAGCGGCGGTGTCCCGGGCGCACGAGTCCGGCCTGCTGTAGATCACCACTCCGGTCACCCGATGAGGTGATGTGCGCTCACCCTCGGCATCCCTAGCGTCGTGGACATCGCCGGACACGCCGTCCGGCCCCAGTCACCGGGAGCCCGACATGACCATCACGACCTCCAGCCTCACCCGTGCCGCCGGCGCTGCCGCTGCGGTTGCCGGACTCCTCTTCATCGGCGTCCAGGTCAACCATCCGGCCATGGACGTGTCGTCCGTCGAGAGCACCGAGTGGGTCCTGCGCAACACCGCGAAGGTGGTCCTCAGCGCCCTCGCGCTCGGCGGCGTCACCGGGATGTACCTGCGCCAGGTGCGGCAGACGGGCTGGCTCGGCCTCGTCGGCTGGGCCCTCTCGGCCGTCGGCTTCCTCGTCATGGGCAGCGTCGCGTTCGTGGCGGCATACGTCCTGCCGACGCTGGCGGACACGGCGCCCCGCTACGTCGACGACCTGCTCGTCGCAGCCAGCGGAGGGCACCCGGTGGGCGACATCGGGCTCATGCAGGGCGTGCTCCTCGTCTCGGCCGTCGCGTACGTCGGCGGAGGCGTCACGCTCGGCGTCGCCATGTTCCGGGCCAGGGTCCTGGCTCGCTGGGCGGCCGCCCTGCTCGCCCTCGGCTGCGGTGCCACCGTGCTGCTGTCCGTCCTGCCCCACTCCTTCGAGCGGCCGATGGCCGTCCCGGCCGGGGTCGCCCTCATCGGCCTCGGAGTCTCCCTGTGGCGCAACGCGACCCAGACTTCCATCGCCGCTCCCGCCGACGTCAGCTCGCCCGACGCGAGCTCGCCCGACGCGAGCGTGCCCGCCGTCGCCAGGGCCGTGCGATGACCGACGACGTGGTGGACCGGCGCCGGATCGCCCGGCGCCGGTCCGGTCGACGGGGGCGGTCCGCCGGCTGGGGCGGTCCGGTGGCGATGATCGCCCTGTCGGCCGTCCCGCTCGCGGCCGGTGCGCTGCGGCTGGCCCAGATCGGGGGCGTCGCACAGGTCGTGCCGGCGGACCGCCGCTTCGCCGACGCGCCGGCGCCGCTGGTGCTCCACATCGTGGGAGCCGCCGTCTACGCCGTCATCGGGGCCCTTCAGCTCGTGCCCGCCCTCCGGCGCCGGCACCCCGTCTGGCACCGCCGCGCCGGTCGCGTCGTCACGGGCGTGGGTGTGCTCGTGGCCGGGTCGGCGTTGTGGATGACCCTGCTGTATGCCGCCAAGCCGGGCACGGGCGACCTGCTGTACGTCCTCCGGCTGGCCTTCGGGTCGGCCATGGTCGCCTGCCTCGTCCTCGGGATCACCGCCATCCGCCGGGGCGACGTGCCGCACCACCGGGCGTGGATGATCCGCGCGTACGCCATCGCGCTCGCCGCGGGGACGCAGATGTTCACCGAGGGCATCGGCGGCGCCCTGTTCGGCACCGGTGGGCTCAAGGGCGATCTCGCCAAGGCCGCCGGATGGGTCATCAACCTCGCCGTGGCCGAGTGGGTCATCCGTCGTTCGGCTCCCGCCCCGACCGCCCGGCCGGGCCGAAACCCGTCCGTCGCAGCCACGGGCCTGTCGTCATGAGCGACCGGACCGTCGTCTACGAGATCCGGGTCGAGGGGCACCTCGACGGGCACTGGTCGGCGTGGCTCGGCGGGCTGGCGCTCACCTGCCACGACGACGGGACGACGCTCTGCGGTCCTGTCGTCGACCGCTCCCGCCTGTACGCCGTCCTGGCCCGACTGGGCGATCTCGACGTCACCCTCCTGTCCCTGTGCGCCTTGGGTCAGGAGCCGGGGAGCGTCGACCCTCGTGAAGCGGGCGACCCGAGGACGCGATACGCGAAACGCGGGTCCCCGTAGGGACCCGCGTTCCGGGATCGGCTCTCCCACGAGGGGATCGGCCGGTACTGCCGTGACGACTCAGATGTCGAAGTACATCTCGAACTCGTGCGGGTGCGGACGGAAGCGGATCGGGTCCACCTCGTTCTTGCGCTTGTACTCGACCCAGGCCTCGATGAGGTCCTGCGTGAACACGTCACCCTCGAGGAGGTAGTCGTGGTCGGCCTCGAGCGCGTCGAGCACCTCGGGGAGCGAGCCGGGCACCTGCTGGATCGCGGCGTGCTCCTCGGGCGGCAGCTCGTAGAGGTCCTTGTCGACCGGCTCCGGCGGCTCGATGCGGTTCTTGATGCCGTCGAGACCGGCCATGAGCTGGGCGGCGAAGCAGAGGTACGGGTTCGCCGACGGGTCGGGAACGCGGAACTCGATGCGCTTGGCCTTCGGCGACGTGCCCGTGATCGGGATGCGGACGCAGGCCGAGCGGTTGCGGGCGGAGTAGACGAGGTTGACCGGGGCCTCGTAGCCGGGCACCAGGCGGTGGTAGGAGTTCACCGTCGGGTTCGTGAAGGCGAGCAGCGACGGGGCGTGCTTGAGCAGGCCGCCGATGTACCAGCGCGCGAGGTCGGACAGACCGCCGTAGCCGCGCTCGTCGTAGAAGAGGGGCTCGCCGTCCTTCCAGAGCGACTGGTGCGTGTGCATGCCGGAACCGTTGTCACCGAAGAGCGGCTTCGGCATGAAGGTCGCGGTGTGGCCCTGCTTCCACGCGGAGTTCTTGACGACGTACTTGAACTTCATGAGGTCGTCGCCGGAGTGCAGCAGCGTGTTGAAGCGGTAGTTGATCTCCATCTGGCCCGCGGTGCCGACCTCGTGGTGGCTGCGCTCGACGTTGAGACCGACCTCCTTGAGGTCGAGGCAGATCTTGTCGCGGAAGTCGGCGAAGTGGTCGACGGGCGAGACTGGGAAGTAGCCACCCTTGTAGCGGGTCTTGTAGCCCTTGTTGCCGCCCTCCTCGACGCGACCGGTGTTCCACGCGGCCTCGATGGAGTCGAGGTAGTAGTACGACGCGTTCTGCTTCGTCTCGAAGCGGACGTCGTCGAAGATGTAGAACTCGGCCTCGGCACCGAAGTAGGCGGTGTCGGCGATGCCGGTGGACTTGAGGTACTCCTCGGCCTTGCTCGCGATGTTGCGCGGGTCGCGGCTGTAGCGCTCGTCCGTGAAGGGGTCGAGGATCGAGAAGTTCATGACCAGCGTCTTCTCGGCGCGGTACGGGTCGATGAAGGCCGTGGCGGGGTCCGGCACGAGCTTCATGTCGGACTCGTGGATCGCCTGGAAGCCGCGGATCGAGGACCCGTCGAACATCTGACCAACGGTGAAGAAGTCCTCGTCGACCGACTCAGCCGGCACGTTGAAGTGCTGCATGACACCGGGCAGATCGCAGAACCGAATGTCGACGAACTTGACGTCCTCGTCCTTGATGAACGTGAGGACCTCGTCAGCTGAGCTGAACATCCAACCTCCTGATGTGGGGCGAGGTCGTCGCCCGGTCCTGGGCTCCGCGGAGCATCAGGGATCGTGGGACGGCCTCGTGCTGTCGGTGTCGACACTATCGACTGCCGATTTCTCGGCAATGACCCTCATGTTTCACGGGTGTTACGGATGGACAGGCCCGGGCAAAGGGCCCGAGCCGTGTCTCGTTACGCTGGACCCGTGGTGGACCGCAAGGATTTCGGCTCGTGGCTCGAGGGCCCGCGCGCGCGTACGAACGCCGAGGGGCAGTACCGAGGCCGCGACCTCGGCATGCCACCCCACGGACCCGGCTCCGTCGCCGGCTTCGGCATCCGTCTCGCGGGCGTGCTCGTCGACTGGACCATCGCCTCGTTCATCGCCCGAGGGCTCTTCGGGGTCCCGCTGCCGTTCTCGCAGCCGCCGGCGTCCGGTGCCCAGGGGTTCGTCGTGCTCGCCGTGTTCGGCGTCATGCACCTCGTGCTCGTCGGCACGGTCGGCTTCACGATCGGGCACCGGATCATGGGGCTGCAGGTGCGCTCGCTCGTCGGCGACCGCGTCCTGCCGCTCCAGGCGATCGCCCGCACCGTCCTGCTCTGCCTCTTCCTGCCCGCTGTCGTCTGGGACCGCGACGGTCGGGGCCTGCACGACAAGGTGCCCAACACCGTCATCGTCCGTACCCGCTGACGCGGGTCGCCCGCGCGGACGGGGTAGGCGGAAGGGCCGGCTCCCCGGGGAACCGGCCCTTCCGCATACCTCTGGGTCGTGCCGCCGTGGCGGCCGGGATCACTTGCCGCGCAGGGCCTTGCGGTCCATGCGGGCGCGCATGGGATCGACGCCGGGCGGGAGCGGGGCGCGCAGCCCACCGAGGGCCTTGAGGCGCTTGTTGACGAGCGCCATCTCGTCCTTGGTGATCTGCGGCTTGAGGCGCTGGACCTTGCTCGCGAGCTTGGGCAGGGGAACCTCGTTCTCGCCCGAGCCGACGCGCATCGTCGTGACGGGGACACCGGGGGCGACGCGCTCGACGCGCTTCTTCTCGGTGGCGAGCAGCTTCTGCACGCGGCTGGTGGGGCCCTCGCCGACGAGGACGACGCCGGGGCGGCCCAGCGCGCGGTAGACCATGGCGGCGGAGTTGATGTCGCCGGGACGCGCGACGTCGGCGGCGACGGGCTCACGGTCGGTGTACCAGCCGCGGCGGATCGAGGTGAGCGCGGCGCCCGCGGCACCGGCCTGGCCCTCGATCTGGCTGTAGGCGGCCCGCTCGGCGCGGCGGCTCATGATGATCGTCGCGGCGAGGACGCCGAAGAGCACCCCGAAGATGCCGAAGATCCACGGCAGCTTGACGAGGAAGCCGATGACGAGCAGCACCCCGAAGACGACGAGGAACGACAGCAGCATGAACCAGCCGATGAGCGGGTCAGCCTGCTTGGAGACCCGGTAGACGTCACGGATCTGGGACAGTCGTCCCTGCTTCTTCTCCTGGGGCGCGCTGCTCGCGTCGCCGTCCTTGTTGCGTGCCATGGTGCTCAGGATACGGCGCTCTGGGCGCGGGCCACCAACGACGCCGCCTCCTGGCGGGCGGGGGACCCGGCGGCCTCGGCCAGGTGCGAGAGGTGCGCGGGGATCTCGCGCCCCCACTTGCGCATCGCGGTGGCCCAGAGACGGCCGGCGCGGTACGACGAGCGCACGAGCGGACCGGCCATGACGCCCTTGAAGCCCATCTCCTCGGCGACCTCCGACCAGTGCACGAACTCCTCGGGCTTGACCCACCGGTCGATCGGGTGGTGCAGCTTCGAGGGCCGGAGGTACTGCGTGATCGTGAGGATGTCGCAGCCGGCGTCGTGCAGGTCGCGGATGGCCTCCTCGATCTCGGTGTCGGTCTCGCCCATGCCGAGGATGAGGTTGCTCTTCGTGACGAGCTCGGCCTCACGCGCCATGCTCAGCACGGCCAGCGACTTCTCGTAGGTGAAGGCGGGACGGATGCGCCTGAAGATGCGCGGCACCGTCTCGAGGTTGTGCGCGAAGACCTCGGGCCGGGCGTCGAAGACCTGGCCCACGAGCTCCGGCTTGGCGCCGAAGTCGGGCGGGAGGATCTCGACGCCGGTGTTGGGGTTGAGCAGGTGGATCTGGCGGATCGTCTCGGCGTAGAGGCCTGCGGCCCCGTCGGGCTGGTCGTCGCGGGCGACACCGGTCACCGTCGAGTAGCGCAGGCCCATCTGCGCGACCGACTCGGCCACGCGGCGCGGCTCGTCGAGGTCGAGGGTCGTCGGGCGACCCGTCGCGATGTCGCAGAAGTCGCAGCGCCGGGTGCAGACGTCACCTCCGATGAGGAAGGTGGCCTCCTTGTCCTCCCAGCACTCGAAGATGTTGGGACAGGCGGCTTCCTGGCACACCGTGTGCAGGCCCTCGGACTTCACCATCGAGTGCAGGGCGGTGTACTCGGGCCCCATCTTCGCGGTGGTCCTGATCCAGGACGGCTTGCGCTCGATGGGGGTCTCGGCGTTGCGCGCCTCGACGCGCAGCAGACGACGGCCGTCGGGAACGACAGACACACGGGCTCCTTGGTCGGGATTTGCTGCTCCGCACAGGTTACGCCTCCCCACGGACAGTTCCGGACCACCCTCGACGAGGGCCGTATGCCGTCCGGTCCCGGTCCGGCCGAGCGGTGACGTGCGCGTCAGGTGACGTCGCGACGCCGGAAGGCGGCGACCCCCACGAGCACGACGGCCAGGGCGACGACGAGCAGGAAGACCCAGCCGTGCGTGTAGCTGAGGGTCCGCTCGGTGTAGTCGCACGAGGAGGGTCCGCAGGACTCCGCGAAGTACGTGGTACCCCGTCCGATGAACGCCTCGATGTTCTTCAGGACCGACCACGGCTGGAGCCGGCCCTGGAGGAACGCCTGCATGACGATGCCCTCGACGACCACGGCGAAGCCGAGCACGGCCCCGATGATCGCGGCCGTGTGCCTCAGGAGCAGTCCGAGCGCCGCCCCGACGAGCCCGGCCCCGAGCGCCAGCGCGACGATGCGTAGCCCGAGCACCGCGAGCGGCTCCTCGAGAGCGGGCGCCGGAGGCAGCTGGAGGTCCGATCCGGGACGGTTCACGACGGCGACCATGCGGGCGCCGAGGTTGGTCAGGACGAGGCCCAGGACGGCGATGGCGACGCCGCCCGCGGCTGCCGCCGTGAGCTTGCTGGCGGCGACGCGCAGTCGCCGGGGCTGGAAGGTGAGCCACAGCCCCATCGAGCCGGTGGAGAACTCGGCCCCGACGAAGCTCGCTCCGAGGAGCAGCGCCACGAAGGCGAGCAGCAGGGCGATGGTCTTGGCGATGCCCTCGGTGATCGTGTCGGCCAGGGGGAGCGCGAGCCCCATCTGCTCGAGCGTCGGAGCCTGGCCCTGCTGGTCGCACCCGAAGTCGAGCGTCGGGTCACCGCTGCGGTCGCGCTCGATGGCCTCCTGCTGGTGGCACTCCTCGACGATGCGTGGTGCCTCCTGCTGCATGATCCGGTAGCTGTCGAGCTGCTGGGCGATGCGCTCGGGCGAGCTCTCGTTGTAGGCGTTGTAGACGGTGGCGCCGATGAAGACGACGACGGCGGCGACGACCACCTTCGTCAGGCGGCGCCACCAGAGACGGCGCAGCTCGACGCCGACGAGCCCGGCGAACGACGTGCCCTTCGGCTGCCGGTCGGCGCGGGGCCGGGAGTCAGGCGAGACGAGGGTGCTGCTCATGCGGCACCTCCGCCCCGTCGTCCACCCGCGGCCCGGTCGGCATCGGTGCCGAGGCCCTCGTCGGCGGTGAGGGCGAGGAAGGCCGACTCGAGGTCCGGGCGCACCGGCACGAGCTCGGCGACGTAGAGACCGTGTCCGGCGAGGGACCGGGTGACGGCCGACGGGTCGTCGGTGCCGACGACGAGGTAGGCGTCGTCGCGGGTCAGGGTGAAGCCGTCGGCGGTCAGCACCTCGGCGGCCCGGTCCGGGGAGGCGACACCGACACGTACCTGCGCGGTGCCGGCGCCTGCACCACCGAGGATGTCGCTGACGCGGCCCTCGGCGAGCAGCGACCCGTGCCCGATGATCGACACCGTGTCAGCGACCTGCTCGACCTCGGCGAGGATGTGCGAGCTGACGAGCACCGTCTTGCCCTGCTCTCCGAGTGTCCGCATCGTGTCGCGCACCTCGCGGATCCCGGCGGGGTCGAGTCCGTTGGTGGGCTCGTCGAAGATGAGCAGCTCAGGGTCCTTGAGCAGCGTCGCGGCGATGGCGAGACGCTGCTTCATGCCGAGCGAGAAGCCGGCGTAGCGGTCGCGACCCCGGTCGCCGAGGTGGGTCGCCTCGAGGACCTCGTCGACGCGGTGGCGTGGGCTGCCGATCGCGCTCGCGAGCAGGGTGAGGTTCTGACGGGCGGTGAACGCCGGGAAGAACTTCGGCGACTCGACGATCGCGCCGACCCGGTCGATGACGTGGGGCAGCCGCTTGGGCACCGCCTCGCCGAAGACCTCGGCGGTGCCGGAGTCGGCGCGCACGAGACCGAGCAGCATCCGGATCGTCGTCGTCTTCCCGGAGCCGTTCGGCCCGAGGAAGCCGTGCACGCCCCCGAGGGGGACCGCCATCGACAGGCCGGTGACGGCGACGCGTCTCGACCCTCGGCTCAGGTACGTCTTGCGTAGGTTGACGGTGCGGACGGCGACGTCCATCGATCCCCCTGGTTCGACCGGTTGGTGGTCGACACCCTAGAGGGGGGCCCGACGGGCCGCGCGCGGACCCGCCGGGGCACGACACGGCATACGGCCCCGGGAAGGCCGGGACGGGTCAGGCGAGCGCGCGGCGGTTCGGCCGGAGCGTCGGGAGGATGTCGGCGAGGTGCTTCTCGACCCGGGGGAGCACCTCGGTGACCGGCACGTCCCGCCCGAGCTCGAACGACAGGGACGTGACCCCGGCACCGACGATGCCGCACGGGATGATGACCTCGCCCCACGAGAGGTCGGGATTGCAGTTGAGGGCGAAGCCGTGCATGGCGACCTGACGGCTGACCCTGATGCCGATGGCACCGATCTTGCGGCGCGGGCCGCGCTCGTCGGCGGCGATCCACGTGCCGCTCTCGCCCTCGACGCGACCGGCCTCGACGCCGAAGTCGGCGCAGACGCGGATCATCATCTCCTCGATGTGCCGGACGTAGCCGACGACGTCGATGGGCGCCGGGAGCCGGACGATGGGGTAGCCGGTGATCTGGCCGGGACCGTGCCAGGTGATCTTGCCGCCGCGGTCGACGTCGATGACGGGCGTGCCGTCGGTGGGCCGCTCCTGCGGCTCGGTGCGCTTGCCCGCGGTGTAGACGGCGCGGTGCTCGAGGAGGTAGACGGTGTCGGGCTCCTCACCCGCGACGACCTTCGCGTGGGTGTCGCGCTGGAGCTGCCACGCCTGCTCGTAGTCGACGAAGTCGGGGTCGAGACCGAGGTGGACGAAGCGCATGCGGCCACCCTACGCCGGGCGGCATACGATGCCGGAATGCCTGCCACCGAGACGTCCTCGTCCACCCCGCTGCGTGTCGGACTCGTCGGTTACGGCTCGGCCGGTCGGGGCATCCACGCCCCGCTCATCGGGCGCGCCGGGCTCACGGTGGCCGCCGTCTCGACGTCGAACGCGACCCGCGCCGAGGAGGTGCGGGCCGACCTCCCGACCGCCGAGGTCGTCCCCGACCTCGAGACGATCCTCGGGGTCGACGGCCTCGACCTCGTCGTCCTCGCGTCACCGAGCGGGGTGCACGCCGAGCAGGCCGAGCGCGTCATCGAGGCGGGCATCCCGCTCGTCGTCGACAAGCCGCTCGCCGTGGACGCGAGCCGTGCCCTCGACGTCGTCGACCTCGCCGCCCACCACGGCGTGCCCCTCACGGTCTTCAACAACCGGCGCTTCGACCCCGAGCTGGCGGCGCTGCGCATCGTGCGCGACGACGATCTCGTCGGCGACATCTGGCGGGCCGAATACCGTTGGGACCGTTGGCGTCCCGTGCCCAAGCAGCGGTGGCGCGAGCAGGTTTCCGCGGAGGAGGGCGGCGGTCTGCTCCTCGACCTGCAGACCCACCTCGTCGACCAGGCCGTGCTCCTCCACGGCGAGGTCGAGTCGGTCTATGCCGAGGTCGACTCCCGCACGACGGTCGCCGAGGACGACACCTTCCTCGCCTGCCGGCACACCTCGGGCGTCGTGAGCCACATCATGTCGAGCTCGGTCAACGGTGCCCCCGGACCGCGCGCCCGCGTCAACGGCTCGGCGGGCTCCTTCGTCATCGGCCGCCAGGTCGACGACGTCAGCGCGTTCACCGAGTTCGAGAACGACGGGGACGCGATCGGCTGGATCGTCCAGGGTGACGAGCGTGTGCGGGGGCCCGTCGTGACCGACGCGGACCAGGCGAACTTCTACCGGGCCGTGGCGGCCGCCCTCGTCTCGTCGGACCCGCAGGCGACGATGCCGGTCGACCCGCGCGACGCCGTGCACGTGCTCGCCGTCGTCGACGCCGCCAGGATCAGCGCCCGGGACCGCCGCGTCGTCGACGTCGTGACGCCCGGCCAGACCCCCTGACGGCGGTCCCGACACCGACCGCGGGCGTATGCCGGGTGGCCGGGTCCGTCGTCGGGCGCGGTCCCCGTCGCGCCCCTGTGGACGACGAGCCCCCGGCCCGGCGCGGCGCTGTTTGCATGGTCGGGTGACCGAGCACGAGCGAGAGAAGCGACCAGAGCAGCCGGCCGAGCGGCCCCACGTACCGGGGCACCGCGTCGATGCGGTCATCGGCACGGGCGCGTCGGCGGTCGTGTGGTCGGGGGCCGACGCGACGGGACGCCGGGTGGCGATCAAGGTGCCGCACCTCGTGCGCGACGAGCTCGACCGGCAGCAGTCCCTCGCCGAGCAGCAGGTCCTGCTCGCCGTGCAGCACGACCACCTCGTCCCGCTCCGGTCGGTCGTGCCCCTTGCCGACGGTCGCGAGGCGCTCGTCTTCGACCTCGTCACGGGAGCCCTGTTGTCCGCGATGGTGCGCAGTCGCGGCCA
Organism: Terracoccus sp. 273MFTsu3.1; assembly: GCF_000383675.1. Classification (GTDB taxonomy): domain Bacteria; phylum Actinomycetota; class Actinomycetes; order Actinomycetales; family Dermatophilaceae; genus Terrabacter. The sequence continues at coordinate 178,999 of NZ_KB911827.1, forward strand.
CCTGCGCGCGGGCGAGGTCGTCACCGTCCTGACGCCGGTCTGCGAGGCCGTGGCCCACCTCCACGCGGCGGGCGGCGTGCACGCCGACATCTCCCCGTCCAACGTCACCCTGACCTCGGAGGGACGCCCGGTCCTGCTCGACCTCGGCGCCGTGCGGGTGCCCGGTCGCGAGCCCGGGGCCGTGCACGGCACGACCGGATACATCGCTCCGGAGGTGCTCCTCGGCGCGGCGCCGGACGAGTCCTCCGACGTGTACGCCCTCGGTGCCGTCGCGTGGTTCTGTCTCACCGGCAACGGTGCGCCGGACACGATGGTGCGGCTCGACGAGGAGATCATCGTCAGCCACGTCGGGCCCGAGCTCGCGGCCGTCATCGCGTCGGCCATCGACCCCGAGCCGACCCGCCGTCCGGGCGCGGCCGAGCTGGCCGGCCTCTTCTTCGACGCCGTCCCGCCCGAGCCCGTCGAGGTCGTCGTCGGGGCCGACCAGGCTTCGGCGCTGACCCACCGGCTCCGGGCCGAGGCCGGGGTCGAGCCGTCACCCGCACAGCAGGACGGCCGTCGGTGGCCCCGCCGGGCCGCCACGGCGGCGCTCGTCGCGGTGCCGTTGGTGGCCGCCGCGGGGTGGGCGCGGGCGGTCCGGGATCCCGTGTCGACTCCGCCGCCGGGGGCGGTGACGACGGCGACGGGACGCCCCGCCCCGCGACCGGCAGGCGCCGGGCCGACGAAGCCGACGCAGCCGACGGCGTCGACGCAGCCCGCGACCTCGTCGCCGGCGTCGGCGCGACCGACGCCGGCGGTTCCGACGGTTCCCACTGCACCGGCTCCGGACGTCAGCGCGGTGGAGCGGGTGCTGCGCGACGCCCAGAGCCCCTCGGCCAGGCCGGAGGAGCTGCTGCAGGCCCTGAGCGACCGGCGGTCGGCCGCCCTCGTCGGGCGAGACCCGACGGCACTCGGAAGGGTCCACGCGACCGGCTCACCGAGCCTGTCGAGCGACCAGACCCTGGTCTCGGGGCTCGTCGACGCCCGGACGCGCTGGGAGGGGCTGCGGCTCGAGGTCGCCGAGGCGGCCTTCGTGACCGGGTCGCCGACGGAGGCGGTCGTGCGCGCCCGGGTCGACTGGACGGCATACGTCGTCGTCACGGGTGGTGGGGCGCGGCTCGCGCGACCGGCGGACGTCGGTCGTCAGCTCGACTTCCGGCTCACGCGCGGGTCCGAGGGGTGGCGGATCAGCGCGATCAGCGCTTCACCAACCACCTGACGGCCCCGTCGAGGTCGGGGTGCTCGAAGGTGAAGCCCGCAGCGAGCAGGGCTTGGGGCTCGACCCGCTGGCTCGCGACGACGTAGTCGGCGAACTCGCCAATGACGGCGCGGAGGGCGAAGCGGGGTGCGGGGACGAAGGCCGGTCGTGACAGCGCCGAACCGATGGCCGAGGCGATCTCAGCCTGTCGGGCGACTCCCGGCGCGACGAGGTTGAACGGACCGACGAGCTCCGGGCGGTCGACGAGGTGCAGGATCGCGCGGACCTCGTCGACGAGGGTGATCCAGGGCCACCACTCGCGTCCCGACCCCATCGGGCCGCCGAGACCGAGCCGGCCGAGCAGGACGACCTGCTCGAAGGCGCCGCCCTGCGGAGCCATGACGAGCCCGGTGCGGGCGAAGGCGACGGGAAGGCCTGCCTGGACGGCGGGCTCGGCCGCGCCCTCCCACCGCACGACGACGCCGGAGAGGAAGTCCTGACCCGGCTCGCTCGTCTCGGGCAGGTGCTCCTCGCCGCGGTCACCGTAGTAGCCGACGGCCGAGGCGTTGACGAGACGGACGGTCTCGCCGGTGCGGTCGCGGTGGGCGACCAGGGCCTGCGCCACCGTGCCCGTCGCGTCCGTGCGCGAGCGCTCGACCTCACGCTTGTGCTCGGCGTTCCACCGCCGGTCGCCGATGCCGACGCCGGCGAGGTTGACGACCGCGTCGACCCCGTCGAGCGCCCCGTCCGCGAGGCGGCCGCGGCTGGGGTCCCACTGGACCTCGTCCGGGGCCGAGGGGGCGTGGCGCACGAGGCGCACGACCTCGTCGCCGCGCTCGGCGAGCGCACGACGAAGCGCGCCGCCGATCAGGCCGGACGAGCCGGTGACGGCGACGCGCTTCGTCATGGGGTGCTCCTCATGCAGGGACCTCAGGCCTCGAACTGGCCCTCTTCGAGCCGGGCCTTCATCGTGCCGAGGAACCGAGCGGCGTCGGCCCCGTCGACGATGCGGTGGTCGTAGGACAGCGCGAGGTACATCATCGAGCGGATCGCGATGGTCTCGCCGCCGTCGGCGTCCGTGACGACGACGGGCCGCTTGACGATCGCTCCGGTGCCGAGGATGGCGACCTGCGGCTGGTTGATGATCGGCGTGTCGAACAGCGCGCCACGGCTGCCGGTGTTGGTGATGGTGAACGTGCCACCGGCCAGGTCGTCAGGCGTGATCTTGTTGCTGCGCGTGCGCGCAGCGACGTCGGCGATCGCGCGGGCGAGGCCGGCGATGTTGAGGTCACCGGCGTTCTTGACGACCGGGACGATGAGGCCCTTCTCGGTGTCGACGGCGATCGAGAGGTTCTCGCTGCCGTGGTAAACGACCTCGTCGCCCTCGATGCTCGCGTTGACCATCGGGTGCGCCTTGAGCGCCTCGGTGGCGGCCAGGGCGAGGAACGGCAGGAAGCTGAGCTTCGTGCCCTCGCGGGCCTCGAAGTCGCTCTTGACCTTGGCGCGCAGGCGCGCCACCTTCGTGAGGTCGACCTCGACGACCGTCGTCAGCTGGGCCGAGACCTGGAGCGACTCGACCATGCGGGTCGCGATGACCTTGCGCAGCCGCGTCATCTTCTCGCGGGTGCCGCGCTTGGGCGAGACCGTCGCCGCAGCGGTCGAGGCACCCGACGGGGCGGATGCCGCAGGGGCGGCCGGCGCGGCGGATGCCGCAGGGGCGGCCGGCGCGGCGGCGGGGGCCGCAGGGGCAGGAGCCGGGGCCTTGGCGGCCTCGGCGGCGTCGAGCACGTCCTGCTTGCGGATGCGACCGCCGACCCCCGTGCCGGTGATCGACCCGAGGTCGACACCGTGCTGGTTCGCGAGCTTGCGTACGAGCGGCGTGACGTAGGCGGCGGCGTCGTCGCGCGACGGCGTCTCGGCCGAGGCCGGGGCTGCCGGTGCGGCGGCCTCCGGGGACTGCTGGGCGGGGGCTCGCTCGGCGTCGGCCGGCTTGCCGGCCGCCTCCTGCGTCGCCTCCTCCGGCTGCTCCTGGGCCGGGGCCTTCGGGGCCTCGGCGGCGGGCTCCGGTGCCTTCTGCGGCTCGGGCTCCGGCTCGGGTGCCTTCGCGGGCTCGGGCTCGGGCGCCTTCGCGGGCTCGGCCGACGTGGCGGCATTGCCACCGCCGATGACGGCGAGGTCGGCGCCGACGGGCACGGTGTCGTCCTCCTGGACGAGGATCTTCGTCAGGGTGCCGGCGACGGGCGAGGGGATCTCGGTGTCGACCTTGTCGGTCGAGACCTCGAGGAGCGGCTCGTCGACGGCGACCTCGTCGCCCTCCGACTTGAGCCAGCGCGTGACGGTGCCCTCGGTGACGGACTCGCCGAGGGCCGGCATCGTCACGGTCTGGCCCTCGCCGCCGCCGGAGGACGAGGCAGCAGCCTGGGGCGCCTCGGCCTGCTCGGCCTCGGGCTCGCTCGTGGCGGCCTGCGGCTCCTGCTCGGTGCTCGGTGCCTCGGGTGCGGGGGCCGCGTCGGGAGCCTGCTCGGGCTCCGGGGCCTGCTCGGGTGCGGGAGCCTGCTCGGCGGCAGGGGCGTCGCCACCGGACGCGGGAGCCGCGCCGTCGCCGATCACGGCGAGGTCGGCGCCGACGGGGACGGTGTCGTCCTCCTGGGCGAGGATCTCCTGGAGGGTGCCCGCCACGGGGGAGGGGATCTCGGTGTCGACCTTGTCGGTCGAGACCTCGAGCAGCGGCTCGTCGACCTCGACGCGGTCACCGACGTTCTTCAGCCAGCGGGTGACGGTCCCCTCGGTGACTGACTCACCCAGGGCCGGCATGGTCACGCGTTCTGACATGACGTGTTTTCTCCTCTTCCCAGTTTCTGGCTCAAGCGTGTGCGTGCAGGGGCTTCCCCGCCAAGGCCAAGTGTGCCTCGCCGAGCGCCTCGTTCTGTGTGGGGTGCGCGTGGATGAGACCGGCGACGTCCTCCGGGTGCGCCTCCCAGTTGACGATGAGCTGTGCCTCGCCGATCTGCTCGCCCATCCGGGCGCCGATCATGTGGACGCCGACGACGGGTCCGTCGACCTGGCGCACGAGCTTGACGAAGCCCTGGGTGCCAAGGATCTGGGACTTGCCGTTGCCGCCGAGGTTGTACTCGTACGTCGCGACGTCGCCGTGCTTCTCACGCGCCTGGGCCTCGGTGAGACCGACGCTCGCGATCTCGGGGTCGCAGTACGTGACGCGGGGGATGCCCGTCTCGTCGATGGCGGCCGGTGCGAGTCCGGCGATCTCCTCGGCGACGAAGATGCCCTGGGCGAAGCCGCGGTGTGCGAGCTGGAGGCCGGGCACGATGTCACCGACGGCGTAGACGCCCGGGGCGCTGGTGCGCAGCCGCTCGTCGGTGGGCACGAATCCACGGTCGACGGTGACGCCGGCGGCTTCGTAGCCCAGACCCTCGGTGACCGGACCGCGCCCGACCGCCACGAGGAGCAGGTCGGCGTCGATGGTCTCGCCCGACTCGAGCGACACCGTGACGACGTCGCCCTGCTGGGTCGCGCCGGCGAAGCGCACGCCCGTCTTGAAGGCGATCTTGCGCTTGCGGAAGGAGCGCTCGAGCTGCTTGCTGATGGCTTCGTCCTCGGCCGCGACGAGACGCGGGAGGGCCTCGACGATCGTCACCTCGGAGCCGAAGCTCTTGAAGACGGAGGCGAACTCGACGCCGATGACACCGCCGCCGAGCACGACGACCCGGGCCGGCACGTGGTCGATGGCGAGGGCCTGCTCGCTCGTCATGATGCGTCCGCCGATCTCGAGCCCGGGGAGCGACTTCGCGTAGCTGCCCGTGGCGAGCACGACGTTGCGACCCGTGATGCGACGGTCGCCGACGACGACGGTGTGCGGCCCGTCGAGGACGCCCGCCCCTTCGACGTAGTCGATCTTCGCGGCCTTGACGAGGCCTTGCAGTCCCTTGTAGAGGCGGCTGATGACGCCGTCCTTGTAGGCGTTGACGCCGGACATGTCGACGGACTCGAAGGTCGTCTTCACTCCGAAGGACGCGCCCTCGCGGGCGACGTCGGCGACCTCGGCGGCGTGGAGCAGCGCCTTGGTCGGGATGCAGCCCTGGTGCAGGCACGTGCCGCCCAGACGCCCCTTCTCCACGAGCGCCACGGAGAGCCCCAGCTCTGCCGACCGCAGGGCACAGGCGTAGCCGCCGGACCCTCCACCGAGAATGACGACGTCGTAGTCGCCTGCGGCACCAGCCGGCATGTGCATGTGCTCCTTCGGGTGAATCGCCTGCTCCCGCCGTCGTGCAGCAGGAGTCCGCGGACGTTCTGGCGTACGCGTGGGTGGGCGTACGGGTGGGCGTGCAACAGCATCTTGTCATTGATCGGATGAGACGTCACAGGCAGGTCACGCCTCCCGGCGCGCTGTGGTGGTGAGCACGGGTCGACCCCGTACAGTGCGGCCATGGGCTGGTTCTCACGACGCGGCAGCCGCAAGGGCAATCCCTTTCCCGGCCGGTCCGACGGGCCGCAGATGGAGATCGACCGGAAGGCGGTCGAGCAGCACCTGCGCGCGTTCGTCGAGTCCCGCCTCGGTGTCGAGGCCTACGTCGAGCCCGCCACGAGCGTCACCCCCACGACCATCGTGCTCATCGCGTGGGACGGGGAGTGGACGCGTCGCGCCGTGCCCTCTCCCAAGGACGGCTTCGAGATGAGCCAGAAGCTCGGCGTCCCCGTCTACGACGTCAACAAGACGGGCTATCCCAACCGGATGCGCGAGTGGAGCAAGCGCCGACGTCAGGGTGACGCCTGACCCGGCGACACGGCATACGACCTCGTGGTCGGTTGCCGGGCAAAAGGGGTGGACCGGGCCCCGGTTCGCTGACAGGGTGAAAAGCGTTCAGTCCGTGCCGGATTCGGCGCCACAGCACACAGGAGGTTCTCGAATGTCGAAGCAGGATGGCGAATCCAGCGGTCCGAGCGAGGAGATGAAGGCCAAGTTCCGTGCGGCGCTCGACAAGAAGCACGCCCACGGTGGCAAGGACGTCTCCGACGACCACGACCGCACCAAGGTGCACGGTGCACACGGCCCCGCCAAGGCCCAGCAGATGTTCCGTCGCAAGTCCGGCGGCTGACCTCAGCCGCACACGTGGAGAGGCCCCGTTCCGTCACGGAACGGGGCCTCTCCCACATCGGCGTCAGACGTAGGACTCGGCGAGCCCCACGAGGGTGCGCACACCGAAGCCGGTGCCGCCCTTGGGCCAGTAGCCCGTCGGCGCCTTGTCGTTGTAGGCCGGTCCCGCGATGTCGAGATGGCTCCACGGGATGCCCTCGCCGACGAACTCACCGAGGAAGATGCCGGCGGTCAGCATGCCGCCCTCGGCGCCGCCCTTGTGCGCGAGATCGGCGTTGATCGAGTCGAGGCCCGGACGCAGCTCGGTCGGCAGCGGCATCGGCCACATGGCCTCGCCGACCGCCGACGCCGCGTCGAGGACTCGCGTGCGGAAGTCGTCGTCGTTGCCCATGACGGCGGCCGTGTTGGCGAGCGCCACGACCTGCGCACCGGTGAGGGTCGCGATGTCGACGATGGCGTCGGGCTTGGTCTCGGAGGCCAGGGCGATGCAGTCGCCGAGGACCATGCGGCCCTCGGCGTCGGTGTTGAGCACCTCGACGGTCGTCCCACCACGCATCGTCACGACGTCGCTGGGACGCTGGGCCGTGGAGCTCGGCATGTTCTCGGCCAGGCCGAGGTAGCCGGTGACGGCGATCGGCAGACCGAGCTCGGCGATGGCGAGGACGGCACCGGCGACGGCGGCCGCGCCGGCCATGTCGCACTTCATCGTCAGCATCCCGTTGGCCGGCTTGATGCAGAGGCCGCCCGAGTCGAAGGTGATGCCCTTGCCGACGAAGGCGATGGACGCCTTGGGACGTGTCGGCGTGTAGCTGAGGACGGCGATGCGCGGCTCGTTGGCCGAGCCCTGGCCGACCCCCACGGTGCCCCCGAAGCCGCCGGCCCGCAGCGCCTTCATGTCGTAGGACTTGAGCTTGACCTTGGTGCCCTTGACGCGGTCGGCGAGCGAGTCGACGAAGGTCTCCGGGTAGAGCAGGTTCGGCGGGAGGTTGACGAGGTCGCGCGTGTACGCCACGGCCTCGCCGAGGGCGGCGGCGCGCTTCACCGCGCGACGCGAGGCGGCGTCGGCGGGGCCGACGAGGGCGACCGCGCCGACGGCGTCGGTGCTCCGCGTGCCCGCCTTGGACACGGCATACGCCCCGAGGGCCACGCCCTCGGCGACGGCGGAGACGAGCTCGACCGACGTGCCGGGCACGACGACCGCGACCTTCTTCTTGCGGCTCAGGCTGCGGATCGCGCCGCCGAAGCCCTTGCGGACGTCCTCGAGGGCGGACGGGTCGCCGGACAGCTGCCCGACACCGGCGAGCACGACGAGCTTGGCGGCGACCTCCGGCACGGACGCGAGGGTCGTGACCTCGCCGACCGTGCCGGCGAGCTCGAGGTCGGTGACGACGGACTTGAGGTGGGCGACGGTCTTGCGGGGGAGTCCGTGGCCCGGGGCCAGGGCGGCGCCGCCGTCACCGGGGACGAGCGCGACGACGAGCGCGTCGCCGGCCGTGTCGGCGGCCGAGCGGTTCGAGATGGTCAGGTTGGCCACGAAGGACTCCTTTGTCGAGGTGCTGACGGGCGCACGGTCAGAGCACGTCCTTGAGGGGTGCGTCGGTGGTGCGTCGCTGGTGCACGGTTTCGTGCGCCGGTCGGCCTCACGACACCGCCGCGGGTGGCGGCGTTCGATGATAACGAGCCGAGGCGGCACACCCGGCGGGCGGTAGGTTGGCGCCCATGACGACAGCGACGTCGGGGACGACCTCCCCGCTGACCTCACCCCTGCACGACCGCCACGTCGCCCTCGGCGCGAAGATGGCCGACTTCGGTGGCTGGGACATGCCGATCGAGTACCCCGGTGGCGGCGTCGTCGCCGAGCACACGGCGGTGCGCGAGCGCGTCGGCGTCTTCGACGTGAGCCACCTCGGCAAGGCCTCGGTGACGGGTCCCGGCGCGGCCGACTTCGTCAACGCGTGCCTGACCAACGACGTGCGCCGCATCCAGCCGGGCTCGGCGCAGTACACCCTGTGCTGCGACGACGCGGGCGGCGTCGTCGACGACCTCATCGTCTACCTCAAGTCCGACGACGACGTCTTCCTCATCCCCAACGCGGCCAACACCGCCGAGGTCGTGCGGCGCCTGCAGGCCGCCGCGCCGGAGGGCATCACCGTCACGAACCTGCACCGCGACTACGGCGTCATCGCCGTCCAGGGCACGAAGAGCGACGAGGTGCTCGAGTCCCTGGGGCTGCCGACCGGGCACGACTACATGTCCTTCGTCGAGGCGGACTGGCAGGGGCGGCCCGTCATCGTCTGCCGCACCGGCTACACCGGTGAGCGCGGCTACGAGCTCGTCCCGCTCTGGGACGACGCCCCGGCGCTCTGGGACGCCCTCGTGGCAGCCCTCGAGCCCTTCGACGGCAAGCCGTGCGGCCTCGGCGCGCGCGACACCCTCCGCACCGAGATGGGCTACCCGCTGCACGGACAGGACCTGTCGCTGCAGATCTCACCCGTTCAGGCACGCGCCGGCTGGGCCGTGGGCTGGAAGAAGGACGCCTTCTGGGGCAAGCAGGCCCTCGAGGCCGAGCGGGCCAACCCGACACGCCTCATGCGGGGTCTGCTCGTGACCGGCCGCGGCATCCCGCGTGCGCACTGCACCGTCTCGTGGAACGGCGCAGCGGCGGGAGAGGTCACGTCCGGCACCTTCTCGCCCACCCTCAAGCAGGGCATCGCCCTCGCGCTGCTGAACCCCGAGATCGCCGACGGTGAGACGGTCTCGATCGACGTGCGCGGTCGCGCCCTTGAGGCCACCGTCGTCAAGCCGCCGTTCGTCCAGGTGCAGGTCCGCGAGGGCTGAGTCCCCGTCACCGACGACGTATGCCGGGTGGCGCGCGTGAGCGCGCGACCCGGCGCACGCCGTGCTCGGCGTTGGCGAAACGGGCTACTCGCGCAGGGAGAACCGTCGTCGGCCGTGGCGGTCGAGGATGCTGGCGAGGCGTTCGCCGTCGAGGGCGTGGATCGTCAGGCCGTCGCGGCCCTCCATCGTCTCGGCCTGGAGCATCGCGTTGAGGATGGCCTCGGCCGTGGCCTCGATGACGGCTCCGAACATCGCGTCGAAGTACTCGAGGGCGAGCATCTCGACCTGCATGCCGATCTCGGTGCGGGCACCGGGGCCTTGGTCGGGCATCCCGTGAGCGGCGGTCGAGAAGGCGATCATGAGGTCGCCGGAGTAGTTGTCACCGCGGGCGCCGAACTTCGCGATGCCGAGGCCGGCGCGCTGGGCGAGCCGGTTGAGCTGGTGGGGGAGCAGGGGCGCGTCCGTCGCGACGACGGCGAGCACCGACCCGGTGCCCGGCGGCGGCACCCGGGTGATCTCCGACATGCGCGGGAAGGGCACGACCTTCTTCGTCAGCACGTGCCCGATCGGCACGCCGTTGACCTCGAAGTGCTTGCGGTCGCCGTGGTTGGCCTGGACGAGGACGCCGACCGTGAAGTGGCGGTCACCGAGGTCGACGACCCGCGAGGCCGTGCCGGTGCCGCCCTTGAAGCCGTAGCACTGCGTGCCCGTGCCACCACCGACGTTGCCCTCCGCGATGACGCCCGTGCGCGCGTCGTCGAAGGCGGCATGGACGTGCTCGCGGGTGACGTGCTGTCCGCTGATGTCGTTGAGGATGCCGTCCCACGTCTCGCCGACGACCGGCAGCATGATCGGCATGCGCCCGGGCACGCGGGTCTCGCGGGCGATGAGCGAGTCGCGCACGACCCCGACGCTGTCGGTGTTCGTCAGGGCGATGGGGCTCGAGAGCATGCCCGACTCGTGCAGCCACTCGAGGCCGGTCAGCTCGCCGAACCCGTTGAGCCGGTGGTAGCCGGCGAAGACCGGCTCGGTGGAGGCGCGGCCGCCGTGGGGGAGCACGACGGTGACGCCGGTGCGCACGGGGCCCTGGCCGACGGTCATCTCGCCCGCACCGTGGACGATCGTGCTGTAGCCGACCCGGACGCCCTCGACGTCGGTGATCGCGTTGAGTGGACCCGAGCGCCCCGTCCCGATCTCGATCCCGACATCGGTGGCTCGCACGCGGTCTCCTCCTCGTCCACCCGCGGACCGGGGGAACCGGTGCTGCGGCTACGATCTGGCTTGTCGATCTGGCATGTCACCGAGCGGTCGCCCCTCGCTGCCGAGCGGCGCGACCCACGATGTCGAGAAGGGTAACCGCTTTTGTCTGACGCACGCGATCCGCTCCGCGCCCGCCTGGCGCTGGCCACGGGACGGTCGGCGGGACGGCTCTCGCAGGCCCTCGGCAAGGGCTCCGGCTCCATGATCGGTGGCCGCCTCGCCCTCCGCGTCGACCCGCAGGTGCTTCGCGCCGTGGCCGGTGACCGGCGCAGCGTCCTCGTCACCGGGACGAACGGCAAGAGCACCGTGACGGCCCTCGTCGCTGCCGCGATCACGCCCGGCGGCGCGGTCGTGAGCAACACCACCGGCGCCAACATGACCGACGGCATCGTCACCGCGCTCTCGGCCGACCGCACGTCCGCGCTCGCGGCCCTCGAGGTCGACGAGGTCTACCTCGAGCCCGTCGCGCGCGGCACCCGGCCCAAGGCCGTCGTCGTGCTCAACAGCTCGCGCGAGTACACCCGCGGCGTGTCGCTCAAGAGCACGCTCGAGCACTGGCGCCGCACCGCTGCCGCCCTGCCCGACGACTGCGTCGCCATCGTCAACGTCGACGACCCGCTCGTCAGCTGGGCCTTCGAGACCGCGCCACGCCGCATCGGCGTCAGCGGCGGTCTCTACTGGCGTGGGGACGCCCTCATCTGCCCCGCCTGCGGTTCGGTCCAGGACTTCACCGACGACTCGTGGAGCTGCCCCGGCTGCCGGCGTTCGCGGCCCGAGCCCGACTGGAAGGTCGTGCCCGACGGGGACGGCTGGGCCGTCGAGCACGCCGGGGAGCGCACCCGGATCGAGGTCACGGTGCCCGGCCGCACCGGCCCGGTGGGTGGAGCCTTCGCCCTCGCGGCCGCCGACGCCCTCGGCGTCGACGTGGCCGAGGCCGCCGAGCGGGTCAGCGCCGTCGCCGACGTCGACGGCCGCTACGCGCCCTACCGGCTCGGCGACCACGCAGCACGACTGCTCATGCTCAAGAACCCGGCCGGGTGGGCCGAGGCGATCGACGTCGCCGTCTCCACCGACCGGCCGCTCGTCGTGGCCGTCGACCCCTTCGGACCCAAGGACACCGCCACGATGTGGGAGGCGCCGTTCCAGCGGCTCGCGGGCGAGCGCGTCGCCGTCACGGGCGGACGCACGGCGGACGCCGTGGCGATCCTCGACGCGGCCGGCGCCGACGTCGTCGAAGCGCCGGACATCGAGTCGGCCGTCCGCGCGCACGCACCGGGCGAGGTGATGGTGGCCTGCAACTACCCGGCCTTCCGCCGCATCTCCAAGCAGTTCCGAGGAGGCACCCATTGAGCAGCGCACTGACGGTCGCGACGCTCTTCCCGCTCGCCACGGTCGCCGCGGCCGACGAGGCCAACGCGAGCGCGCTCGTGCGCCGCGGGGCCGCCCGTGACCTCTCGGTCGAGACCGTCACGGTCGACCGGGCCGACTCCTTCGTCGACGCCGACGTCTATCTCGTCGGCGGGACCGGACGGGGCGGCGTGGCGGCCCTCGTCGAGGCGCTGACCTCGACCGACCTCGCGGCACGGGTCTCGGACGGCGCGGTGCTGCTCGCCGTAGACGCCGGTCTCGACGCGATCGCCCGCTCGTGGGTCGACCCGTCCGGTGCCCGACACCAGGGTCTCGGTCTCGCGCCGGTCGACATCCACGCCGCGCCCGAGGTCACCGGCACCGTCGTGACCCGACCGGATGCCTCCCTCGACCTGCCCGCCCTCATCGGCTGGGAGGCCAACGACCTGCGCACGGTCCGCGAGGACGGGGTGCGCGCCCTCTTCACGCTCGAGGTCGGTGCGGGCAACCGCACCGACGACGCCGTCGGTGGCGCGGCCGAGGGCGTCCTCGCCGGCTCGGTCCTCGGCACTCGCCTGCACGGCCCGCTGCTGGCCCTCAACCCGGAGCTGGCCGATCTCGTGCTCGCCCGGGCCACCCACCGGTCCGAGCCGTGGCCCGCACTCGAGTCCCCGGCGATCGAACGCGCCCGTCGTGAGCGCATCGCCGAGGTGCGGCGCGAGTCGCCGAAGGCCGACTGGCGCAGTCGTCTGCCCGGACCCGTCGCGGCACGCCTCCGCCGCTGACCGACCCACGGCCGCTCGAGGGTCAGAGGTGGGGGACGGCCGTGACGACGAGAGCGGCCGTGACGAGGCCGGCGGCCAGGGCGACCTCGATCGCGGCTCCGATGACGTCCCCGGTGACCCCGCCCAGGCGCCGGACCGCGTGCCGCCGCGTCACGACGGCCGCGGCGACCGCGACGAGGACGACGGCGACGGCGCCGAGACCCCCGGCCCACCACGTGCTGCCGAGCCCAGCCGACACACTCGCGCCGGCGAGGCCGGCGGCCAGGGCGACCGCGGCGACGAGCCCCAGCAGGTGGGCCCGGGACACGGTGCCGGCGACGCCCTGACCGAGCCCGTCGGCACGGGCAGGGGGTATGCCGTCCCGCGCGCACAGCGCGCAGGCGAGGCGGCTCGCCACGAGGGCCACGACGGCCAGTGTCGTGCCGAAGGCGCCGCCGAGGAGGGTCGTGAGGCAGGCGGCGTCGAGCAGGAGGGCCAGGACGAGAGCCGCCGCACCGGCCGGACCGGTGTCGCCGCGGCGCATGACCTCGAGCGAGCGCGCAGGATCGTGCCCGGAGGTGAGCCCGTCGGCGAGGTCCGCGAGCCCGTCGAGGTGCAGCGCCCGCGACAGCAGCGCCGTGACGACGAGAGCCAGCACGGCCGCGACGCCGGCGGGAGCCCAGCCCGTCGTCGACACCGTGCCCAGAGCGGCCCAGGCGAGGAGGGCGGGCGCCGTCGTCAGTGGCGCGAGCAGCAGGGCGCGGCCGAGCACGACACCGGTGACGTGCTCCGGTGGCCCGACGGGAAGCGCGGTGAAGGTGCCGAACGCCACCCGCCAGGCGTCACGCATCGAGCGTCCTGGGCCGCGGTTCGTGAGGCACGACGGGGGCGTCGCTGAGGTCGACGACCCGTCCGGCGACGACGAGGTGCACGCGCGCCGCCACTGCAGCGACCTGGGCGTTGAGCCGGCCCAGCTCGTCCTGGAAGAGACGTCCCGAAGCGGTCGTCGCCACGAGGGACCAGCCGACCTCGTTCGTCACGACGACGACGGGCACCGTTGCGGCGCAGAGTGACTCGACGAGCCGGTCGCCCTCGCGACGCACGACGTCGGCCGCGGCGACGAGGTCGTCCCACCCGACGCCGTCGACGAGGGCGGTGAGCCAGGTGCCGAGGCAGTCGACGAGGACCGGTCCGGTGGCGGCGTCGATCACCCCGGCGACGTTCGTCGTCTCGAGGGTCCGCCACGTCCCGGGTCGGCGGGTCCGGTGGTCCTCGACGCGCCGGCTCCACTCGGGGTCTGACGCATCGGCCCGACGACCTGTCGCGACGTAGGTGACGTCCGCGCGGTCGGCGACGAGATCCTCGGCGTGGCGGCTCTTTCCGCTGCGCACCGGCCCCGTGACGAGGGTCGTCGTGCGGGCCGCGTGCGCGTGGCTCACCGGGTGCCCCCGGCGCCCTGGAGCGGCGACTCGGCGTCGGCGCCCGTCGCCCGTGCCGGCTCGAAGACGACCGGCACCCCGAAGGCCGCGCGTCGGGCTCCGCGGCGGAAGACGCGCAGCAGTGCCGGACCGGCCAGCAGGACGAGGGCCGCGTTGAGCACGCCTCGCGGCAGGTCCCACGCGAGGGACGTCGCGAGGTAGAAGAGGCCGTAGTGGGCGAGGTTCTCCGAGAGCGGGGCGCCCGGGACAAAGCCCATCCCGCTGGGCGCGTTGGTCCCGAGGAAGGGCCAGAACCAGAGGTTCATGAAGAGCCCGAAGGCGAGTCCCGTCACGAGGGCGTATGCCGCGAGCACCCATCGCTCGGCGCGTCCGCCCGCGCGGGCCGGCAGCAGACCGGCACCGAGCCCGATGCCCCCGGCGCAGATCATCTGGAAGGGCAGCCACGGGCCGACCCCGCCCGTCAGCAGGGCGCCCGTCGTGACGGCGAGCGCGCCGGAGACGAACCCGACCCCCGGCCCGAGCACGCGCCCGGCCACGATGACGACGAAGAACATCGGCTCGAGCCCGGCCGTGCCGGCGCTGAGCAGGCGCAGCCCTCCGCCGGCCGCTGCAGCCACTCCGAGGACGGCGATCGTCTTGGCGTCGAGGCGCCCGGCCGTGACCTCGGCGAGACAGACGACCGCGAGCAGCCCGAGGAGCACGGCGAAGAGCCAGGGCGCGTCGTTGCCGTGGTCGCGCGCGAAGTCGCCGGTGACGAAGAAGGGCCACGTGAACGCGACCAGCCCGACGATGCCGACCACCGCCACGGCGACGACCGCCGGCCAGCGCAGCGGGATGACCCGGCGCCCGGTCATGCGATCCTCGCGAGGGCGCCCGCGACCTCGGCCACGGTGAGCCAGGTCTGAGGGAGGAGCACCTTCGTCACCTGCGGGGCGAAGGCCGGCGACGAGGCGAGGACCTCGCGGGCCGGCCCGTCGGTGACGACCTCCCCGTCGGCGAGGATGACGACGCGGTCGGCGACCTCGGCCGCGAGCTCGACGTCGTGGGTGGCGAGCAGGACGGTCGTGCCCTGGGCCGCCAGCCCGGTGAGCATCTCGCCGAGACGCTTCTTCGCGCCGTAGTCGAGGCCGCGCGTCGGCTCGTCGAGCAGGAGGACCTCGGGTGACCCCGAGAGGATGACGGCGAGCGCGAGCTCGAGCCGCTGGCCCTCGGAGAGGTCGCGCGGGTGGACCGCGGGGTCGATGCCTCCGGAGATGCGGTCGAGCAGGTCGCGGGCCGTGCCCGGGGCGGCGCCGAAGTCCTCGTCGGCCGCGGCGCACTCGGCCGCCACGGTGTCGGCGTAGAGGAGCAGCTCGGGCTGTTGCGGGACGAGCCCGACGGTGCGGACCCGCTCGCGAGCGGACCTCGCGTGCGGGTCGTCGCCTGCCGCCCCGATGCGCACGGTCCCCCCGGCCAGCCGGTGCTGGGCCGCGATGGCGCCGAGGAGCGTCGACTTGCCCGCCCCGTTGCGACCCATGAGGGTCGTCACCGAGCCGCGGGCCACGGCGAGGTCGACGCCGTCGAGGACGATCCGGCCGCCGCGCGAGACGCGAAGCCCGTCGACGGTGACGGCATCGGCGGGCCCGATCACCCTGAGGTCTGCCACGGGGCGCGGTGTGCTCGTGCCGAGGGCATCACGTAGCGCGGCCGCCTTGCGGCGCGCGTCGCGGATCGACAGCGGCGTCGGCGACCACCCGACGAGGCGGGAGAGGCCGACGACGGGCGGGTAGATCCGGGAGCGGAGCATCGCCTCGGCGGGGTCGAGGAGCTCGGACACGTGTCCCTCGTCGACGAGGACGACGCGGTCGGCGTGGTGCACGACGCGTTCGAGCCGGTGCTCGGCCAGCACGACGGTGACCCCGAGGTCGTGCACGATGCGGTGAAGTGAAGCCAGAACCTCTTCTGCCGCAACGGGATCCAGCGCCGACGTCGGCTCGTCGAGCACAAGCACCCGAGGGCCGGCAGCGAAGAGGGCGGCGATCGCGACTCGCTGTTGCTGACCACCCGACAGGGTGCGCAACGCCCGGGCGCGCAGCGGGGTGAGCCCGAAGAGGTCGAGGGTCTCCTCGACGCGGCGGCGGATCGTCGTCGAGTCCAGACCCATCGTCTCCATGCCGTAGGCGACCTCGTCCTCGACGACGTCGGTGACGAAGGTCGAGGAGGGGTTCTGCTCGACGAGGCCGACGACCGTCGCGAGGTCTCGAGGACGGTGCTCCGCGGTGTCGAGACCGTCGACGGTGACCCGCCCCGTGAGCGTGCCGCCGCTGAAGTGCGGGACCAGCCCGTTGATGGTGCGCAGCAGCGTGGACTTGCCGCTACCCGTGGGGCCGACGACGAGGACGAGCTCGCCCTCGGGGATCTCGAGCGTGACGTCACGGAGGCTGGGCGCAGGGGCGTCGGCATACTGCACCGACACGTGCTCGAAGGTGATCACGGTGCGACCTCCCGGGGACGGGGTGACAGCCAGGCGGGCACGGCGGCCACGAGCAGGGCGAGGACGGCGACGAGCGGCACGGCGGGCAGCTCGGCCTGCTGGCTCGGCACGATGCCCTCCCAGCCCTGCACGGATCCGACGACGAGTACCACGGCGGGCACGGCGCCCGCGAGGACCGTCACGGTCTCGGTCCACGTCCAGCGGTCGCGCCGGTGACCCGACCGGGGATCGCGCGACGCACCGACGAGCAGGCTCGAGCCGGCGAGGAGCGCGCCGAGCACGAGGACCGGCAGCCCGAGCACGCCGCCGGCCGAGGAGTCGAGGAGGCCGTAGAGACCGGCGAGGACGCCGACGAGGCCGGCGAGGGCGAGCCCGGTCGCGGCCCGACGGCTCGTCGTCGTGGAGCGGACGGCGCGGCCGTAGCCTCGCGACTCCATCGATGCCGCGAGCCCGAGCGACCGCTCGAAGGCGGTCTCGAGCACGGGCACCGTGAGCCGGGCCATCTCGCGCAGACCGCGGCCGTCACGACCGCGCAGCGTGCGCGCTGCACGCACCTCGCGGGCGTCGGTCAGCAGCTGCGGTGCGAACGTCAGCCCCACGACGACGGCGGTGCCGACGTCGTAGAGGGTGGCGGGCAGATATCTCAGCAGCCGGCGCGGGCTGGCCAGCGCGTTGGCGGCACCGAGGCACGCGAGCACCGCGGCGAGGCGCAGGGCGTCGTAGGCGGCATACAGCAGCGACTCGAGCGTCACCGTCCCGCCGATGCGCACGCCCGCCGCCCAGTCCGGCAGCGGCACGCTCGGCAGGGTCGCGACGACGGTCTCGCCGACGATGCCGTTGCCGAGCAGGGCCGTCATGACGATCCGGAACGCGACGATGACGGCGCCGATGGCGAGGAAGGCGGGCAGCGGGTTGACCGTGGCCGGGTCGTGGCGCGCGTCGACGACGAGCACGCAGACCCCGATGACGAGCAGGAGCAGCACGGGGTTGGTCGTGCGCGACGCAGCGGTGGCCAGGCCCAGCCCCCACAGCCACCAGGCTGCGGGGTGCTGGAGCCGGGCCCTGCGCTGGAGTCGCGCCACGCTCGTCGGGGCTCCTCAGCCGTCCTGGCGGGCGCGCGACCGCGAGCGCACGAGCAGGTAGCCGATGAGTGCGAGCAGGACGAGGCCCGCGATGACGTAGGCCGCGACGGTCCCGCCCGACGTGCCGGACGTCGGCGCTGCCGCGACGTCGGTGCCCGAGGCGGCCGGGGTCGAGGCCGACGCGGACGGCGAGGCTGCAGGCGCCGCGATCGTCACCGGCTGGTCCGCGGCCTTCGCCTCCGGGCTGACCTCCTTGACGGGACCGCCGCAGTCGCTCGTCGGGTAGCCGTCCACGCCGCAGACGAAGCCCTTCTCGGTGCGCACGTCACCGGCGGCGGCGAGCACCACGGCACTCGTGGCATCGGTGGCGACGACCGTGCACAGGGCCTTCGGCTCGGGCGGCGTGCCGCCGGCGGCAGCGTCGGCCGGGCGGCCGAAGTCGACGACGAGGCCGACGCGCTTCTTGCCCGCCTCGGCCGGGGTCGTGCCGCAGACCTGGTCGAAGGTGAGGACGGCACGCGGGTAGCGGGTCGACGCCTCGTCGGCGACGGCGAAGCGCCAGCCGTCGACGCTGCCGTCCTTGGGCGTCGTCTGGTCCGGGCCCTTCTGCGCGAAGGTCCAGGCGCCGTCCGAGAGCTGGTAGAAGCCCCAGTAGCGGTACGCGGCGGCGTGGGCCGGAGCGATGGTGAGGGCCGAGAGGCAGGCGGCGACGAGCGCGGCGAGCACGACCCGGAGCGGGGCACGACGGACAGGGGACACGGTTTCCTCCTCGCGGTCGGACACCATGTCGGGTCTGCTGGCTGATGCCGGCCCGGCGGGGTGACTCCGGTCCGCATTCCACGACAGACTGACAAAGGAGCCGGTGGGACGCGGGTTTTCCGGCTGGTCACCCCGGGCCGCACTGCGGCGGGAGGTGGCATCACGGTTGCGGGTCAGCGCCGGAGTCACACCGGCTTGCCCCATCGTCCTTCGGTTAGGCGAACCGTCGCACGCGGGGCCTCCGCCCGTCAAACGGCGTGCCAACTAGGGTGGCCGCATGAGTGCTGACTGGTCCTGGCTGTTCCTCGATGCGCACGGCAACCCGGTGGAGGGTGACGGCGTGACGACCTCGGGATTCCCGACCCAGAGCGACGCCGAGAGCTACCTGGGGGAGTCCTGGCGCGAGCTGCTCGACGCGGGTGTCGAGGCGGTCACCCTGCGGGAGAACGACACCGTCGTCTACGGCCCGATGAGCTTGCGGGCCGCGGAGTGAGCGCGTCGCACGGTGTCGGCAGCCCGTCGGACACGGCGTTGTCGGCGGGACTCGAGCGCGACCTGCTCGCCCGGGTCGTCACGGCCCAGCGGGCCTGGCGCTCGCCCGGCGTCAGCGTCGGGGTCGTCCGCGAGGGCGCGCTCGTCTGGTCGGCGCACGTGGGGTCGGCCCGGCTCGGGTCGCAGCCCGCACCAGCCACCGACGACACGCAGTTCATGATCGGATCGGTCACGAAGACGTTCACCGCCCTGACCGTCATGTCGCTGCGTGACGAGGGCCTGCTGTCCCTCGACGACGCGCTCGAGACGTACGTGCCGGGCACGAAGCACGCACGGGTCCCGCTGCGGCAGATGCTCGCGCACGCCTCCGGACTGCAGCGCGAGCCGGTCGGCAACATCTGGGAGAGCCTCGTGGCCCCCGTGCGAGACGAGTTCCTCGCCGGCGTCGAGGAGGCCGAGCAGGTGCTGCCCGCCCACCACGCCTTCCACTACTCGAACCTCGCCTACGGCCTCCTCGGCCAGGTCGTCGAACGCGTCACGGGCCGGGACTGGGAGCACGTCGTCCGGGAGCGGGTGCTCGAGCCGCTCGGGATGGACCGCACCGGCCTGACGCCTGCCGACGACCGGGCTCTCGGCTACCAGGTCGACCCCTACGCCGGCACCGCGAGCGAGGAGCCGCTCTTCACGCTCAACGCGACGGCGCCGCTGGGTGGCCTGTGGTCGACCGTCGCCGACATGGCGCGCTACGCCGCCTACGTCGCGAGCCCCGACGACCGGGTGGTGCGGCCCGAGACCGTCGACGAGATGTGCCGGCCGATCATCATGACTGACGTCGACGGCTGGAGCGGTGCCTACGGCCTCGGCTTCGGGATGGGCCGCCGCGGCGACCGGGTCTACGTCGGCCACGGCGGCGCGATGCCGGGTTTCCTCACCGGCCTGCGGGTCCGTCGCAAGGACGGCGTCGGGGCGATCGTCTTCGCCAACGCCACCTCCGGCGCCCTGACCCTCGGTCTCGCGACCGACCTCGTCGAGGCCGTCGTCGACGCCGAGCCGACACTGGGTTCGGCGTGGGTGCCCGAGACGGAGCAGCCCTCCCTGACCGAGCTCCTCGGGCTGTGGTGGTCGGAGGGGTCGCCGATCACGTTCTTCGTGCGGGGCGGGCAGCTGTGGTCCCGGCTCGCCGACGACGAGCCGCTGTCGGAGACGCGGTATGCCGCCGAGGGCACCGACCGCTTCCGCGCCGTGGCCGGCCGGGAGCGCGGCGAGGTGCTCGAGGTCGTGCGTGCCGGCGACGGGTCCGTCGACAAGCTCTACTTCGCGACGTATGCCGTGACGCGGGCGCCGCTGGCGTTCGCCGACCTGCAGGGCTGACCGCGGCGGTCGGCCTCACCCCGTCGGTCCGGGAGAGCTCCGGTCAGGCGGGGTGCTCGCCGCGGGCGACCTGCGGCTTGGGCATGCGCGTCCGACGCATCTGGAAGGCGCGCATGATGGCGTACCACGCGTCGCCCTTCTCGGCGCCGCCGAACTTGTCGTCCATCTTGCGGCGCGTGCGGCGCCACATGAGCAGGGCGTCGCCGATGGCCACGAGGATGAGGCCGTAGACGAGGACGAAGACGAGCAGCAGGGCCCAGTTCGTCCGGACGAAGCTGAGCAGCAGCACGATGAGCATGATCGGCAGCATGAACTCGCCGATGTTCCAGCGGGCGTCGACGGTGTCGCGGATGAACCGGCGACGGGGGCCCTTGTCGCGGGCCGGGAGGTACTTCTCGTCACCCGTCATCATTCCGGCGCGCTGCTTGGCCATCGCCTCGCGGCGGGCCGTCTTGTCCTGCTTCGTCGCGGCCTTGCGGTCGGTGACGATGAGGGGACGCTTGTTGAGGGCCTCCTGCTCGCGCCGCTTCGGCGTGGGCCGGTTCTTCGCTCCGGGGCGCGCCGACGCGTCGGTCGAGGCCGTGGGTGCGAGGTCTTCGTTGAGGGTCTTCTTGCGTCCGAACACGGGGACACTCTAAGCCGAAGGGCGTCGTGGGCCCTCATCGCGCCGTGGCCACACGGCCCACCACCCCTCGCGGTCAGGCCCCGGGGGTCGTCCGGAGCGGGACGAAGCGGTAGTGCCCGTGCCGGCTCGTCACGAGCGCGCCGTGGTCCCGCACGACGAGCGTCATGGAGCCGGCGACGGGAAGGACGAGCCGCCCGGGGTCGCCGAGCTGGTCGACGAGCGCCTGGGGCAGGGTCCGCGCCTCGGCCGACACGAGGATGCGGTCCCAGGGGCCGCGGTCCGGGGCGCCGAGCACCCCGGCGGCGGCCTCGTGGATCTCGGCCCACGGCATCCGGGCGGCGGCGAGGTTCGCGGCACCCCATCGCGCGAGGGCCGGCTCGAGCTCGACGCCGACGACCTCGCCCGCGGGCCCGGTGAGGTGGGCGAGCAGGGCGGTCGTCCACCCGGATCCCGAGCCGACGTCGAGGACGCGCTGCCCGGGCTGCACGTCGAGCAGGCGCAACATGTCGGCGACGGTCCGCGGCTGGGAGTTCGTCTGCCCGTGCCCGATGAGGATGGGGCCGTCGTGGCCCGCGCGGGACCGGGCCCCGCGCGGGAGGAAGCCGGCCCGGGGCACAGCCGCGAAGGCCTGCTGCACCCGGTCGACGGCGTCCATGGGTCGAGCCAAGCACGCCGGGGTCCGGACGTCAGCCCCGAACGTCGTCACGGGCGCGGACGGGGTGGAGTCAGGCCTTGCGGCGGGCGATGACGTGGACGAGGGTGCCGAGGGCGCGGTACGGGTCGGTCGAGCCGAGTCGCTCCTCGACGTCGAGCAGCGTCGCCAGCTCCTCGCCCGTGGGTGCGGGCTCGTCCACCGCGACGTCGTCGCTCGCGACGCGGATGCCGTACCACGCGACGAGCTCGAGGCCTGCGGCCTCGCAGTCGGCCGTCAGCGAGGCGAGCGTGTCGGCGCGCGCGTCGACGCCGATCTCGTTGCGGTAGCGGGCATCCCGGCCCTGCTCGGCTGCACGGTGCGTCTCGTCGAGCATCGCCAGGGCAGCGGACCAGTCGTGCCTGCGGGCCGGGCGCCAAGCCATGGCGTCGCCGTTGCGGGCCGCGATCGACACGATGCCGCCCGGAGCGACCCGGCGGGCCAGGCCGGCGACCGCGGCGCGGCTCTCGGGGAGGTACATGAGCACGCCGTGGCACATGACGACGTCGTATGCCGTAGGCCGCGTCACGCTCGCGAGCCCGGCGAGGTCGGTGGCCACGAGGGTCACGTGGTCGCGCTGCTCCGGGGTGAGCCCGGCGGCGGCCTGCTCGAAGGTGGCGCGCATGCGCCCGTCCGGCTCGACGGCGGTGACCGAGTGGCCGAGGCGGGCCAGGCGCAGCGCCTGGGTGCCCTGCCCGGCTCCCACGTCGAGGACCCGGAGCGGACCGCGGGGCAGGTGCGCTGCGAGCTGTCTGGTGACCATCTCCTGGCGCACGACGTTGCGCAGGTTGCCCAGCCGCTCGAGCCACGGGTCCTGCCCGGCGACGAAGGTGTTCTCTGCCATCGGGCGAACCTACCCACCGAGGGCGACACCCGCCGAGCCGGCTACCACCGGGATCGCGCCCGAGACGGTCATCGCCTGCCTCGTGGACCCGCCTGCGGCGTGGGTAGGGTCGGCTCGTGACTGACGACGCTCTCACCCCCGACCAGATCCAGCAGATCCGCGACCGCGTGGCCGAGCTCATGCCGCAGGTGCGCGCCGACCTCGAGGAGCTCGTGCGCATCCCGA
Organism: Terracoccus sp. 273MFTsu3.1; assembly: GCF_000383675.1. Lineage (GTDB taxonomy): Bacteria > Actinomycetota > Actinomycetes > Actinomycetales > Dermatophilaceae > Terrabacter. Next base: position 201,559 of record NZ_KB911827.1, read on the forward strand.
GCGTCTCGGCCTCCTCCTTCGACCAGAGCCAGGTGGCCCGCAGCGCCGAGGCCGTCGCCGAGCTGCTCCGCCGCGAGGGCCTCGACGTCGAGGTCGTCGTCGAGGGCGGCCGCCCGGCGGTCATCGGACACCTCGACGGTCCCGCCGGCGCCCCGACCGTGACGCTCTACGCGCACCACGACGTCCAGCCCCCCGGTGACGACGCCGACTGGGACAGCTCGCCCTTCGAGCCCGTGGAGCGCGACGGCCGTCTCTACGGCCGCGGCGCCGCCGACGACAAGGCCGGCGTCATGGCCCACGTCGCGGCACTGCGCGCGCACGCCGGCAACCTGCCCGTGGGCGTCACCGTCTTCGTCGAGGGGGAGGAGGAGTCCGGCTCGCCGTCGCTCGGCACGATCCTCGAGAAGCACGGCGACCGCCTCGCCGCCGACGCCATCGTCATCGCCGACTCCGGCAACTGGGACATCGGCACGCCCGCTCTCACCACGACCCTGCGCGGCGGCATCCGCGTCGTCGTCCGCGTCCAGACGCTCGACCACTCCGTGCACTCGGGGATGTTCGGCGGCGCGGCGCCCGACGCGACCACGGCGCTCGTGCGCCTCCTCGCCTCGCTCCACGACGCCGACGGCAACGTGGCCGTGGCCGGTCTCGACGCGGGCGAGGCCGCCGACATCGACTACGACGAGCAGCGCTTCCGCGCCGAGTCAGGCCTGCTCGACGACGTGTCGCTCATCGGGTCCGGCTCGATCCTCAGCCGACTGTGGAACAAGCCCTCGATCACGACGATCGGCATCGACGCGACGTCCATCGACAAGGCGTCGAACACCCTGTCCGCCAAGGCCGCTGCCAAGATCTCCGTCCGCCTCGCCCCGACCCAGGACCCACTCGTCGCCTTCGACCGGGTCCGTGAGCACCTCGAGGCCAACGCTCCGTGGGGCGCCAGGCTCACGGTCGAGCTCGAGGAGCACGGCTCGGGCTTCGCGGCCGACGCGAACGGCCCGGTCTACGACGAGGCGCGCGCGTCCTTCGCCGACGCCTGGGGCACCGATCCCGTCGACATGGGAGTCGGCGGCTCGATACCGTTCATCTCCGACTTCTCGGCCCGCTTCCCCGACGCGTCGATCATCGTCACGGGCGTCGAGGACCCCGACACCCGCGCCCACGGTGCGAACGAGTCGCTGCACCTCGGCGAGTTCGAGAAGGTCTGCGTGGCCGAGGCCGTCTTCCTCGCCCGACTGGGAGCGCTCCGTCCCGCACGCTGACGGCGCCCGCACACGCGACGGACGGCGGGGTCCCGGCACGTGCGGGACCCCGCCGTCATCGGTCCTCAGGAGGCGGAGACCGCCGAGCCCCGGTAGCGCTGCTCACGCAGCTCGAGGGCGTACGCGTCCGCACCGGGCATGCCGAGCTCCTCGGCGGCCGCGATCTCGGCCTCGACGTCGTAGGCGACCCGGACGAAGCCGATGCCGACGTGGCCCGGCGGCCCGTCGACGCCCTCGCCGGTCAGGGTTCCCTCGAGGACGACGTAGGGGGCACCCGGGCCGTCGAGCGCGTTGCCGACCGAGCCGGCGTTGAAGACGGTGATGCCGTGGTCGACGGCGAGGTAGGCGCCGTGGATGTCGCCATAGCCGACGATCGTCGGCACCGGCCCGTCGCCCGTGAACGCGGTCTGCGCGACGAAGGCGCGGTGCTCCTCCTCGGTCGTCGGGGCGAAGACGCGGTGGAACTCGCTGACCGGCGAGGCGTGGAAGAAGCGGATCGGCTGGCCGCTCAGCACCATCTCGTGGACGTTGGGCAGCGTTGCGAGCCAACGCCGCTCGTCGCCCGACAGCGTGTCGTGCACCCACTGGCCGTGCTCCCAGGGCTGCACGGTGTCGCGCGCGATGAAGGTGTCCCAGTTGCCGCGGACGGTCGGGATGGCGCGCTCCCGCGTCATCCGGATGCACTCCGACCCGCGGGGACCCTTGCCGATGAGGTCGCCGAGGTTGACGACGTGCTCGATGCCGCGGCGCGCGATGTCGGCGAGCACGGCCTCGTACGCCGTGACGTTCCCGTGGACGTCGGAGACGACGGCGACCCGGTGGAGGTCGCCTGCGGGTGCGGGCACCAGCCGTCAGTCCTTGTGGGTGGTGCCCGGCAGGGCGAGCATCCGGTCGAGCGCCGCCCGAGCCTCGGCGGCCACGGTCGGGTCGACGTGGATCGGGTTGACGACCCGACCCTCGACCAGGGACTCGAGCGCCCACACGAGGTGCGGGAGGTCGATGCGGTTCATCGTGGAGCAGTAGCAGACATTCTTCTCGAGGAAGGCGATCCGCTGCTCGGGGAACTGCTGGGCGAGTCGGCGCACGAGGTTGAGCTCGGTGCCGACGACCCATGACGTGCCGGCCGGGGCGGCGGCGATCGTCTGGATGATCTTCTCGGTCGAGCCGACCTCGTCGGCCCGCTCGACGACCTCGTACTGGCACTCGGGGTGGACGATGACCCTGACGCCGGGGATCTCGCGTCGGGCGGCCTCGACGGCGTCGACGGAGAAGCGACCGTGCACGGAGCAGTGCCCGCGCCAGAGGATCATCCGGGCGTGCTCGAGCTGCTCACGGGTCAGGCCGCCGTTCGGGCGATGCGGGTCCCAGACGACGCAGTCGTCGAGGGACAGGCCTAGCTCGCGGACGGCGGTGTTGCGGCCCAGGTGCTGGTCGGGCAGGAAGAGCACCTTGCCCGTGCCGTCGACGCCGCCCACCTGCTCGAACGCCCAGTCGAGGGCCGTGCGGGCGTTGGAGCTCGTGCAGATCGTGCCGCCGTGGCGACCGGTGAAGGCCTTGATCGCGGCGGAGGAGTTCATGTAGGTGACCGGGATCGTCCGGTCGGCGACGCCGGCAGCGGTCAGCTGCTCCCAGCAGTCCTCGACCTGGGCGATGGCCGCCATGTCGGCCATCGAGCAGCCGGCGGCGAGGTCGGGCAGGATCACGGTCTGCTCGTCGCTCGTGAGGATGTCCGCGGACTCGGCCATGAAGTGCACACCGCAGAAGACGATGTAGGGCGCGCCGGGGCGGGCGGCCGCGTCGCGGGCGAGCTTGAACGAGTCGCCGGTGACGTCGGCGAACTCGATGACCTCGTCGCGCTGGTAGTGGTGCCCGAGGACGAAGACGCGGTCCCCGAGGGCGGCCTTGGCAGCTCGCGCTCGCTCGACGAGGTCGGGGTCGGACGCGGCCGGCAGGTCGCCCGGGCACTCGACGCCCCGCTCGGTGTGCAGGTCGGTGCCCTGCCCGAGCACGAGGAGGGGGAGAGGAGCCGGGGCCGATGCCGTGTCGGTCGTCATGTGCAGATCGTATGCCGCGCCGCGGGCTCTCAGCGCTCGGGCACTTGACCTCAAGTGAACTTGATGTCTGACGCTGTGGCCATCGACCCACGACCACCACAGGAGTCATGATGCCCACCGCACTCGTCACCGGAGCCACCCAGGGGCTCGGCCGCGCCCTCGCCGAGGCCCTTGCCGTCCGGGGCTGGGACCTCGTCGTCACGGCCCGCGACGCCCACCGCCTCACGGAGACCGTCTCTGCCCTGCGCGAGCACGGTCACGACGTCGTCGGCCTCGCCGGGGACGTCAGCGACGCCGTCCACCGCGACGACGTCGCCGGCGTCCTCACCGGGCCGGCCGGTGCGGACCGCCTCGACCTCCTCGTCCACAACGCGAGCACCCTCGGCCCGCTCCCGCTGCGTCCCCTGCGCGACCTGTCGACGGACGGCCTCGCGGCCGTGCTCGCCGTCAACGTCGTCGCGCCGCACGCCCTGACCTGCTCGCTCCTGCCGGCGCTGGAGGCCGCCGGAGGGACGGTCCTCGCGATCTCGTCGGACGCCGGCGTCGAGCACTACGAGACCTGGGGTGCCTACGGCGCCAGCAAGGCCGCTCTCGACCACCTGACGCTGACCCTCGGCGCGGAGGTGTCCTCGATCCGCGCCTACGCCCTCGACCCCGGCGACATGCGTACCCCCATGCACCAGGCGGCGTTCCCGGGGGAGGACATCGGCGACCGGCCGCTGCCGGAGGAGGTCGCCGTGCCCGGGATCCTGGCGCTGCTCGCCTCGCGACCCGCCAACGGTCGGTACCGGGCTGCTGACCTGCTCGCGGCGACGTCGGAGGTGGTCTCGTGACCGCGGCCATCGCGCACGTCCCGCACACCGTCTTCCGCGCCACCGACGACCTCACGGCCGACGCCCCGCCCGAGAGGAGAGGTCTCGACCGGGACGGCGTCCGCCTGCTCGTCGCCTCGGAGCCCTCCTCCGGCAGCGTCCGGGTCGAGCACACGACCTTCGCCGCCATCGGCGACCACCTGTCACCCGGCGACCTCCTCCTCGTCAACAACTCGGCGACCGTGGCGGGCGAGATCGACGGTCGGGTGGTCGGAGGCGGCGCCGTCGTCGTCCACGTGGCCTCCGAGCTCGACGACTGCACGTGGGTCGTGGAGCTGCGCACCGCTCCCGACGCGTCGCACCCGGTGCTCGACGCGCTCGCGGGCGACCTCGTCGACCTCGCGGCGGGCGGCCCGCGGCTGCGCCTCGAGGCGCCCTACCCGCGGCCCGGCTCGTCCCCGACGGGACACGGCAACCGGCTGTGGCGGGCGACGCAGCTGGGCGACTGCACCCTCGCCGAGCACCTCGCGACGCACGGCCGGCCCATCGCGTACGGCTACCTCCGTTCGAGGTTCCCGCTCGAGGCGTACCAGACGGTCTTCGCCCGGCTGCCGGGCAGCGCCGAGATGGCGAGCGCGGCCCGGCCGTTCACGACCGACCTCGTGACGGGCCTCGTGTCGTCCGGTGTCCTCGTCGCTCCTGTGACGCTGCACACCGGTCTGTCGTCCCAGGAGGCCGGTGAGGCGCCGCAGCCCGAACGGTTCGCCGTGTCGGGGGAGACGGCGGCCCTCGTCAACCACGTGCGCGACCGCGGCCGCCGGGTCGTCGCCGTCGGCACGACGGCGACGCGGGCCATCGAGTCGGCGACCGGTCAGGACGGCGTCGTGCGCGCCGCGGCAGGGTGGACCGACGTCGTCATCTCGCCCGACCGCCCGGCTCGCGTCGTCGACGGGCTCGTGACCGGCTGGCACGACCCCGACGCCTCGCACCTGCTCCTCGTCGAGTCGGTCGCCGGGGCCGACCTGACCCAGCGGGCGTACGACGAGGCGGTGGCGCACCGCTATGCCTGGCACGAGTTCGGCGACGCGGGACTCTTCCTGCCCCACCGCTGAGCCCGGCGACCTGCGCCGGGACCCGCCCGGGTCGGGATGGTCGCGCCATCCGCGGTCGTGCCGCGGTCACCTCGGCTCGGGTGGGACGCGGCGCGACGCGGCCGGATGGGAGGATGCGGCACGTGCACGTGATCTTCGCCCCCGACTGCTACACCGGCACGCTCACCGCGTCCCAGGCCGCGGCCGCGATGGCCGATGGCTGGGGCCGGACCGCGCCGGCCGACCGGGTCACGCTCGTGCCGCTCTCCGACGGCGGACCCGGCTTCGTCGACGTCCTCGCCGAGACCCTCGAGGGTGAGGTCCACGCCGTCGTGACCACCGACCCGCTCGGCCGCGAGGTGCCCGGCACCATCCTGCTGACGACGGGCGCGGGCGGCCGGACGGCCTACGTGGAGTCGGCGCAGGCGGCCGGCCTGCACCTGCTCGCGCCGGACGAGCACGACCCCACGGTGACATCGACCTCGGGGGTCGGCACGCTCGTCCTCGCGGCCCTCGACGCCGGAGCCCGGCGGATCGTCATCGGGCTCGGCGGGTCGGGCACCAACGACGCGGGTGCCGGCCTGCTCGGCGCCCTCGGGGTCGGGCCCGCCGGCCGCCTCGGGCACGGCGGGCTGGCGCTCGCCGCCGCGACGCCCGACGACGTCGCGGGTCTGGACGCCGCGCGTGACCGGCTGCGCGGCGTCGACCTCGTCATCGCCAGCGACGTCGACTCGCCGCTGCTCGGGCTCAAGGGTGCGAGCGCGGTCTTCGGCCCCCAGAAGGGCGCGTCCGAGGAGGACGCCCAGCGGCTCGAGAACGCGCTGGGCCACTTCGCGAGCGTCGTGGCCCGGGTTCGGCCGCCGGCCCGGGACCTGCTGACCGGCAGCCTCCTCAGGCCCGAGCGCGAGCCCGGAGCCGGAGCCGCAGGCGGCCTCGGCTACGCCCTGCACCTGCTCGGCGCGCGCCGCGTGTCCGGGGTCGAGGCGGTCCTCGACGCCGTCGGGTTCGCCGATCTCGTGGCCTCCGCCGACCTCGTCGTCACGGGCGAGGGCACCTTCGACTGGCAGTCGCTGCGCGGCAAGGTCGTCGTCGGTGTGGCCGAGGCGGCCGCGCGTGTCGGCGTCCCGGTCATCGCCGTCCCCGGACAGTCGCTCGTCGGACGCCGGGAGGCCATGACGGCCGGCCTCTCCGGGGTGTATGCCGTTGCGGAGCGACCCGAGCAGGTCGCCGCCGCCCTCGCCGAGCCCGCCGCACGCCTCGCCGACCGCACGGCGCGCGTCGCGCGCACCTGGTCGCCGTCCACATCCTGAGCCGCCGGGCGGGGGGAGGATGCACGTTTCGAGGAGGGGGCGACGTATCCTTGGACACGTCGGGAACACATCCGGCGCGGCATGGGTTCTCTCTTCCGACCCATGCTCCACGACGTGAAGGACCAACACATGAGTGTCGAGACGAACGCATCTCCCGCCGAGGTTCAGACCGAGGCTCCCGCCCACGGTGTCGTCCTGACGGACGTCGCGGCCACGAAGGTCAAGAGCCTGCTCGAGCAGGAGGGTCGTGACGACCTCCGCCTGCGCGTCGGTGTCCAGCCCGGCGGATGCTCGGGCCTGATCTACCAGCTCTACTTCGACGAGCGCAGCCTCGACGGTGACCTCGTCCGCGACTTCGACGGTGTCGAGGTCGTCGTCGACCGCATGAGCTCCCCCTACCTCGAGGGCGCGACGATCGACTTCGCCGACACCATCGAGAAGCAGGGCTTCACCATCGACAACCCCAACGCGGGCAGCAGCTGCGCCTGCGGCGACTCCTTCAGCTGAGCCGCCCGCGCCACGGCGCACGCCACACCGCACGTCCGAAGGGCCCGACCGTCACGGTCGGGCCCTTCGCCGTCGTCGGGCCGGCGTCGGCGGGGCCGCGATCCCGGGTAGGTTCGTGCTGTGCAGATCGCCATCACCGGGTCCATCGCGACCGACCACCTCATGACCTTCGACGGACTCTTCGCCGACTCGCTCGTCGTCGAGCAGCTCGACAAGATCTCCCTGTCGTTCCTCACCTCGGACCTGCAGGTCCGCCGGGGCGGGGTCGCCGCGAACATCGCGTTCGGCATGGCCAACCTCGGTCAGCGTCCGCTGCTCGTGGGTGCGGTCGGCGAGGACTTCACCGACTACCGCAGCTGGCTCGAGCGCCACGGTGTCGACTGCGGCGCGGTGCACTACTCCGACTCCCAGCACACGGCGCGCTTCATCTGCACGACCGACCGCGACATGGCCCAGATCGCGACGTTCTACGCGGGAGCCATGACCGAGGCGCGGGACATCGAGCTCGCGCCGGTCGCCCAGCGGGTCGGCGGGCTCGACCTCGTCGTCGTCGGCGCCAACGACCCCGAGGCGATGCTGCGCCACTCCGATGAGTGCCGCTCGCGCGGCATCCCGTTCGCGGCCGACCCCTCGCAGCAGCTCGCGTTCTGCGACGGGCCGACCATCGCACGGCTCATCGACGGGGCCGAGTACCTCTTCACCAACGAGTACGAGAGCCACCTGGCCTGCCAGAAGACGGGCTGGAGCGAGGACGAGCTCGCCGACCGCGTCCGCGTGCAGGTCAAGACGCGTGGCAAGGACGGCGTCACGGTGCGCGTGCGCGGTGAGGAGCCGGTCGAGGTCGGGATCGCGCGCGAGGTGCGCAAGGCGGACCCGACCGGCGTCGGTGACGCCTTCCGGGCCGGCTACCTCACCGGCCTCGCGGCCGGCCTTCCGGTCCGGCGCTGCGCCGAGCTCGGCTCGATGCTCGCCACCTACGTCATCGAGACGGTCGGCACGCAGGAGTACGCCTTGGGCAAGGGACGCTTCCTCGAGCGGCTCGCCGAGGCCTACGGTGCGGAGTGTGCCGACGAGATCGGGCCTCACATCACCTGCCCACGGCCATGAGGCCGTCGCGGGCCAGGTGCTGACGGTCATCGCACGCCGCTGAGCAGCCCACCCCCACGAGAGCCGGAGCCCGTCAGTGCCCACGCCGCCGCCGTCCACCCCCTGGGACTTCGCGCTCGACCGTGTGCCCCCGGGCGAGGACCTCATCGGCATCGGCGCGGACCTCGACGTCGCGACGCTCTTCGAGGCCTACACCGTCGGCGTGTTCCCCATGGGGATCGGCGACCAGGGTGCCGAGCCCATCGGGTGGTGGTCGCCGGACCCCCGCGGCATCCTGCGGCCGCGCGAGCTGCGCGTGAGCCGGTCGCTGCGCAAGGTCGTGGCGCGCTTCGAGGTGCGCGTCGACTCCGACTTCCGTGGGGTCGTCGAGGCCTGCGCGGCCCCGGACCGCGACGGTCGCTGGATCACCCCCGAGATCGTCGACGCCTACGTCCAGCTGCACGAGGCGGGATGGGCCCACTCGGTCGAGACGTGGCTCGACGGCGAGCTCGTCGGCGGCCTCTACGGCGTCGCGATCGGCGGCCTCTTCGCGGGTGAGTCGATGTTCCACCACGAGCGCGACGCCTCCAAGGTCGCGCTCGTCGGCCTGCGCGACCTGCTCATCACCGACGGGGACCCACGGCGCCTCGTCGACGTGCAGTGGCAGACGCCGCACCTGGCCACGCTCGGTGTGCGCGAGGTCCCGCGCGACGAGTACCTCGCGATCCTGCCGACGGTGCTCAGCGCCCCGCTCCCTGCGTGCTGGGCCTGACCACCTCGACGACGTATGCCGTGTGGTCGCCCACGGCGCGCGCCTCGACGAAGCGGTGACCGCGCATCCGGCACCAGGCCGGGACGTCGTGGGCAGCGGCCGGGTCGGTCGCCAGGACCGTGACGGTCGCGAGGTCCGGTCGGTCGCGGACGAGGCGGGCGAGGCGGATGACGGGCAGGGGGCAGCGTTCGCCGCGCGCGTCGACGACGGACGGGTCAGGGTCGTCGGTCACAGGTCACCGACCCCGAGCTCGTCGCGCACGGCGCGGACCGTCGGGGCGAGGGCGGCCGTGAAGGCGCTGACGTCGTCGGCGAGGGCGGCGGAGACCGCGGGCAGCGGCAGGGTGATGCGCACGTTGCCGTGGGTCAGGACCCCCATCGCCGCGAGCACGTGGCTCGGTTCCAGCGTGCTCGACGTGCAGGCCGACCCGCTCGCCACGGCGAAGCCGGCCGTGTCGAAGGCGCCGACGACGGACTCGCCGTCGACGTAGAGGCTGGAGAAGGTGACGACGTGGGGGAGCCGGTCGTCCGGGTCGCCGACGACGACGGTGTCGGGCACGGCGGAGGCGGCGCGCCGGATGTCGTCGACGAGCGCGCGCGTCACCTGCGTGTCCGCGGTCCGCGTGGCCGTCGTCTGCTGCCACGCCTCGGCCGCGGCGAGGGCCAGTGGCACCCACGGCGTGACGTCCGCGCGCCCGTGCTCGACGTCGGCGCGTGCCTCGGACCAGTGCCAGCGCACGCCCTCGCGGACGACGAGCACACCGAGCGGCGGTCCGCCCCACGACCGTGCGTCACCGACGAGGACGTCCCAGTCCGCGGGCACGTCGTCGCGTCCGAGGGACGCCGTGGCATCGACCACAAGGGGCGTGCCGTGGGCCGCGGCGGCGTCACGGGCCGCCCCGAGCGGTTGGCGCGTCCCCACCTCGCCGTTCGCGCTCTGCAACGCGGCCACGACGGTGCCGGGGACCGCGAGGGCCCTGCGCCACGCGTCGAGGTCGAGCCGCCCGAGTGCGTCGACGGCGACCTCCGCGAACAGGGACGCGTCGTCGGCCGCGGACGCCCGGGCCCGTCCCGGCACGAGCACCGCGGAGTGCTCCACCGCGGAGGCCACGGTGCGCGCCCCACGCCGGCGGGCGGCATACGCCACCCCGTCGACGGCCCGGGTCAGCGCGGTCGGCCCGCTGGGCAGGAAGCTCACCTCGGAGGGTCGCACCCCCAGACCGGCGGCGACGACCTCGCGGGAGCGGTCGAGCAGGGCCCGGGCGCGGCGGCCCTCGGCGTGCAGGCGGGCCGGGTCGGCCCAGCCGACCTCGACCGCGGCCTGCAGGGTCTCGCGTGCGACGGGGTGGAGCGGGCCGGACGAGGCGTCGAGCAGCCGCCGTACGCCCGGCGAGCGGGTCGGCACGGGCGTCGCCACCGGCGCCGGCTCGAGGTCGTGCTGACCGTCGTCGAGGAGCCCGCCGGACACCTGCTGGGAGCCTCCGGAAGGGGCGGACGGAGGGGGTCCAACGTTCGTGCCCGGATCGTGACTGACCACTCCGCAACGTTAGCCGCCCCCTGCGGACAGCGTGACAAGAGGGACGGTAGGGTTGCGCCGTGGGCCTTTGACGCCCAGACGGTTTGACGTGAACACGTTCGATGCGCGCCCTGCGCGCCCACGTACGGAACGAAAGGTGCACCTGGTGCCTGAGCTCGAAGACACCCCAGCGGCGTCGCCGGTGGTGACGACGGTGGTAGGTCGGACCGGGCGGCGACGCACGGGTCTGCGCATCGCCGGGATCGCCGGCATCGCGGCGCTGGCCCTCAGCGGCTGCCAGGGACAGGTGTCCAACGGATACCTGCCCCCCGTGGTTTCCGACACCGGCCAGCGGGTGACCGACCTGTGGATCGGCAGCTGGATCGCCGTCCTGGCCGTGGGCGCCGTCACGTGGGGCCTGATGCTCTACGCCGCCATCCGCTTCCGCAAGCGCAAGGGCGACGAGACGCTTCCCGTCCAGCTGCGCTACAACGTCCCGATGGAGATGCTCTACACGATCATCCCCGTCTTCATGGTGGCCGTCTTCTTCTACTACACCGCGCGTGACGAGGCCAGGCTCGTCGACACGAGCACGAAGAAGGACCTCACGGTCAGCGTCGTCGCGAAGCAGTGGAGCTGGGACTTCAACTACGTCGACTCGAACGTCCACGAGACCGGTGTCCACACCGAGCTCGACGGCACCGAGGGCAAGCGCGCACAGATGCCCGTGCTCTACCTGCCGGTCAACAAGCGCGTCGAGTTCGTCCTCAACGCCCGCGACGTCATCCACAGCTTCTGGGTGCCGGCGTTCATGATGAAGATGGACATGCTCCCGGGCAAGACGAACAAGTTCCAGCTGACGCCCACGCAGGTCGGCACGTTCCAGGGCAAGTGCGCCGAGCTCTGCGGCGCCTACCACTCGCAGATGCTCTTCATGGTCAAGGTCGTCCCGCAGGCCGAGTACGACCAGGAGATGGCCCGCCTCAGGTCCATCGGCCAGGAGGGCCTCATCCCCGTCGACGTGAGCCGCGAGAAGATGGTCCAGGCCGACATCGACAAGATCCCCGCACCGGCTCGCACTGGGAGCAACTGATGACCTCCGCCACGTACAACCGCGAGGCGCAGGCCCCGAGCATGACGTCCGCGGCCCGCCCGCGCCTCGCCAAGGGCCAGACCTTCGTCAAGTGGGTGACGACGACCGACCACAAGGTCATCGGCAACCTCTACTTCATCACGTCGTTCATCTTCTTCCTGCTCGGCGGCCTCATGGCCCTGCTCATCCGCGCCGAGCTCATGGCCCCCGGCCTGCAGATCGTGGACAACCCCGAGCAGTACAACCAGCTCTTCACGATGCACGGCACGATCATGCTGCTGCTCTTCGCGACGCCGCTCTTCGCCGGCTTCGCGAACGCCGTCATGCCCCTGCAGATCGGTGCGCCCGACGTCGCGTTCCCGCGCCTCAACATGTTCGCGTACTGGCTCTACCTCTTCGGTGGCCTCATCGCGTCCATCGGCTTCCTCACGCCCCAGGGCGCTGCCGCGTTCGGCTGGTTCGCGTACGCGCCACTGTCCGACGTCAGCTACTCGCCGGGCGTCGGCGGTGACCTGTGGGTCTTCGGTCTCGCGCTCGCCGGTTTCGGCACGATCCTCGGTGCCGTCAACTTCATCACGACGATCATCTGCCTCCGCGCGCCCGGCATGACGATGTTCCGCATGCCGATCTTCACGTGGACCGTGCTCATCACGTCGCTGCTCGCGATCCTCGTGTTCCCGATCCTCGCGGCGGCGCTCTTCGCCCTCGGCGGTGACCGGCGCTTCGGGATGCACATCTTCGATGCCGAGAACGGTGGGGCCATGCTCTGGCAGCACCTGTTCTGGTTCTTCGGGCACCCCGAGGTCTACATCATCGCGCTGCCGTTCTTCGGCATCATCAGCGAGGTCCTGCCGGTCTTCTCGCGCAAGCCGATCTTCGGCTACAAGACCCTCGTCTTCGCCACGATCGCCATCGCGGCCCTGTCGGCGAGCGTCTGGGCGCACCACATGTACGTCACCGGACAGGTGCTTCTCCCGTTCTTCGCGGTCATGACGATGCTCATCGCCGTGCCGACCGGCGTGAAGTTCTTCAACTGGATCGGCACCATGTGGGGCGGCAAGGTCGTCATGGCCACGCCGATGCTGTGGGCGATGGGCTTCCTCGTCACGTTCCTCTTCGGCGGTCTGACCGGCATCATCCTGTCCAGCCCGGCGCTCGACTTCCACCTGTCCGACAGCTACTTCGTCGTCGCGCACTTCCACTACACCGTCTTCGGCACCGTGGTCTTCGCGATGTTCGCCGGCTACTACTTCTGGTGGCCCAAGCTCACCGGCCGGATGCTCGACGAGACGCTCGGCAAGATCCACTTCTGGATGCTCTTCATCGGCTTCCACATGACGTTCCTCATCCAGCACTGGCTCGGTGTCGAGGGCATGGCCCGTCGTTATGCCGACTACCTGCCGGAGGAGGGCTTCCAGCTCGCGAACATCGTCTCGAGCGCCGGCTCGTTCCTGCTCGGTGCCTCGATGATCCCATTCGTCTACAACGTCTGGAAGACGTGGCGCACGGCGCCGCTCGTCGAGTCCGACGACCCGTGGGGCTACGGCGCCTCGCTCGAGTGGGCCACCTCGTGCCCGCCGCCGCGCCACAACTTCACGTCGCTGCCCCGCATCCGGTCCGAGCGCCCCGCGTTCGACCTGCACCACCCCGAGTCGGCAGCGGGTGTCGCACCCGTGGCCGACCAGGGCACCCTCGTCCAGGTCATGGGCCCGGCCGACGTGGCCGGTTCCGAGAAGGCCACCGCCAGCACCCAGAAGCGTGAGGACTGATCCCGATGCGCGTCGAGACCAAGCTCTTCCTCTACCTGTTCGTCTTCTTCGTCCCCGTCGTGCTCATGTACGGCTTCTGGTCCAAGTGGGAGGAGCCGATCGGCGTCACGGCGCTGATCCTCACCGCCCTGCTGTTCGCGCTCACGGGCTTCTACCTCTGGATGACCGGCAAGAAGCTGCCGCTGCGACCCGAGGACAACGCCTCCGGTGAGATCGAGGACGCCGAGGGCAACTACGGCTACTTCGTCGCCAGCTCCTGGACTCCGCTGTGGCTGGCCGGCTCCGGTGCCATCATGTTCGCCGGTCTCGCGATCGGCTGGTGGCTCTTCATCATCGGCGCCGTCTTCGCGGTCGTCGCCGTGTGCCTGTGGGTCTTCGAGTCCTTCTCGGGCGAGTACTCCATCTGATCCATCCGCCTGACGTCGAAGGGCCCCGGTCGTCGACCGGGGCCCTTCGTCGTGCTCGTCAGGAGCACGGGTGGCTGGCCGTCGTGAGGCGCGGCAGGCCGGACGGCGTGCGGCGGTCATGACGTCGTCAGGCAACCCCGACGCCGGGAGCCTCGGCCCCGGACAGCGCGAAGGGGAAGGCCGTGGCCTTCCCCTTCGATCCGACCCTGACCTTCACGGTCCGTGCGGCTCGCAGTGCGATCGTGTGGGAGAGAACATCTGACGCACCTCCATCCGATCGGTTGAACGGTTCCTCGACGGTATCCCCGGCCGGCGGCGACGACAAGGGGCGCTCCGGTTGGACCGGACAAACTGTCCCGAGTGCGAGACGTCGCGCTGCGCGACCCCGCGGACGGCCGGGCGTGGGCCGTCAGGCGTCAGCCCCAGCCCAGCTCGTGGAGATGGTCGTCGTCGATGCCGAAGTGGTGGGCCACCTCGTGGACGACCGTGATGGCGATCTCCTCGCGCAGCGTCGCTGCGGTGTCGCACATGCGCTCCAGTGGTCCCTGGAAGATCGTGATGCGATCCGGGAGCGAGCCTGCGTCCCACCAGCCGTCCCGCTCGGTCAGCGGGATCCCGTCGTAGACGCCGAGCAGCTCGGGATCATCGGGCGGGGGCTCCTGCTCGACGAGCACGACGACGTTGTCCATCGCGCGGGCCAGCTCCTCGGGGATCGAGTCGAGGGCGTCCCCGACCGCCTCCTCGAACTCGGCCTCCGACAGGTGCATGACCCGAGTCTGTCACGCGGGTCGAGCCGGGCCTGAGCGGGAGCCGTCGGGGAGCCGAGGGCGAGCCGAGAGGGAGCCCGCAGGGGAGCCGAGGGGAGCCTGCAGGGGAGCCGTGGCCTGCTGCTGGACGGACCACGGCGGCGTCCTCAGCTGCCGTCGTCGCCGCCGGCGGGCGGCGGTGTCTGGGACACGGAGTCGGACCACGCGGCCTGCGCGCCGCTGTGGCCGATGCGCACGACCTGCACGGTCGTCCCGAGGGCTGCCACGAGGCCGACGACCGCCCCGGCGACGAGGAGCCACCGCGGCACGAGCGAGGTGCGGTCGGGCGCCTCGTCGCTCCGGTCCACGGTCGAGGGATCCGGCGCGACAGCGGGCATCTCCCGACGCTCCCGGCGGGCCACCACGGAGAGCAGGACCGCCGCGAGAGCGAGTCCGATGACCCACGGGAGCAACCCCTCGGCCAGCTGTGAGTGCGTCTCGATGAGGTCACTGTGCTCCACCCGTCGCTCGAGAGACTCACCCGACTCGGTGGACAGGGGAGTGAGCACCACTGCGAGGAGGGACAGCGCCAGAGGCAGCCAGGCGGACCACCGACGGAAGCGCGGCCACAGGGCCGAGAGCAGCACCGTGGCGGCGGCGGCCGGGACGACGACAGTCGTCGCGTGGACGATGAGGGGATGGACGGGGAGACCGAAGATCGTGTCGAGCATGAACCTGCCTGTCGTTCGTGGACGGGGACGGCCGTGCGCCCAGATGCTCTCGACGGCATCTCAGAAAGTTCTCATAGCCGACATCTCGGTCATCGGTTCGTGGCCGGACGCCGAGAGGGACCTCCCGCACCGGGAGGTCCCTCTCGTGTCGGTGTCGCCGGAGACGACCAGACGTCAGCCGTGCTGCTTGTCGGCCTTGATCGTCTCGCGCTCCTGGCTGGCCCCTGCCGGCTCGATGGCCTCGTGACCACCGTCGGGCACGGCCGCGTGGTCATCGTGCTCGTGGTGGGCCGCCTCGAGCTCGGACGGGGTCGCGGGGGCGACGCGGTCGCGGAAGTAGAAGTTCGAGAACTTCGCGCGGAGGCGCTCCTTGCCAGCGATGGGGCTGTCGACGCCGTTGGCGTCCTTGCCGGCCGTGAGCTCGAGCGGCTCGTGGGCCTCGTGCTGGACCAGGACCCAGCGCTCGTCGGGGGTGAGCGGAGCGTGGATCTCCTCGAAGCGACCGTCGGCGTGGCGCCAGATGGTGCCCGTCTCGCGACCGTGGAGGACCTTCTGGCGGTCGGCGCGCTGCAGGCTGAGGCAGATGCGCTTGGTGATCCAGAAGGCGATCGGCGGCGCGACGAAGAAGAGCACGCGCAGCGTCTGCGTGATGTCGTTGATCGACAGGTGCAGCTTGATCGCCATGAGGTCGTTGCCGGCGGCGAGGAAGAGCACGACGTACATCGAGATCCCCGCGATGCCGATGGCGGTGCGCGTCGGCGCGTTGCGCGGCCGGTCGAGCAGGTGGTGCTCGCGCTTGTCGCCGGTGACCCATGCCTCGACGAAGGGGTAGACGCCGATGATCGTCCACATGAGCGGCAGCAGGACGAGCGAGCCCGGGAAGATGTTCATGCTCCACGTGAAGCCGAACGTCTCGAACTCCAGGAAGCCGGGCAGTAGTCGCAGCGCACCGTCGGCGAAGCCCATGTACCAGTCGGGCTGGGAGCCCGCGGTGATGGGGGAGGGGTCGTACGGACCGTAGGCCCAGATCGGGTTGATCGTCACGACCGCCGAGATGAGGGCGATGACGCCGAAGACGATGAAGAAGAAGCCGCCGGCCTTGGCGATGTACACCGGCAGGAGCGGGTAGCCGACGACGTTCTTGTTGGTGCGGCCCGGCCCGGGGAACTGCGTGTGCTTGTGCAGGAAGACGAGCAGGATGTGCGCCGTGAAGAGGCCCACGAGGATGGCCGGGATGAGGAGCACGTGCGCCGAGTACAGGCGCGGGATGATCGCCTCGCCGGGGAACGCGCCGCCGAAGATGAAGTACGACAGGTAGGAGCCGATGACCGGCGCCGACTGGATGAAGCCGTTCATGGCGCGGATGCCGGTGCCCGAGAGCAGGTCGTCGGGGAGCGAGTAGCCCGCGAAGCCCTCGATGCAGGCGAGCAGCGACAGGATGGTGCCGAAGACCCAGTTGATCTCACGCGGCTTGCGGAAGGCACCGGTGAAGAAGACACGCGCCATGTGGACGAAGACCGACACGACGAAGATCAGGGCGGCCCAGTGGTGGATCTGACGGATGAGCAGGCCGCCGCGGATGTCGAAGGAGATCCCGAGCGTCGAACGGTAGGCGTCCGACATCGTCACGCCCTGGAGCGGGACGTAGGAGCCGTCGTAGACGACCTGGCTGGCGCTGGGCACGAACCAGAAGGTGAGGAACGCACCGGTCAGCAGGCAGACGATCATCGAGTACATCGCGATCTCGCCGAGCATGAACGACCAGTGGTCGGGGAAGACCTTCTTGGCGAGGAAGGAGACACCCTTCGCACCGCCGAGGCGGTCGTCCATCCACCCCGCGATGCCGCCGAGCGGCTTGGTGGCGGACGCGCGCTCGTCGGCCTGTCGGTCGCCGGAGCGGAGTGCGTCCGCGGGACGAGTCTCGTTGATGGTGCTCATCGCGCACGCTCCCAGAAGCTCGGTCCCACGGGCTCTGCGAAGCCTGAGGGGGCGACGAGGTAGCCCGCGTCGTCGACGGTGATCTTGAGTTGCGGCAGCGGCCGCTTGGCCGGGCCGAAGATGACGGCGCAGTCCTCGGTGAGGTCGAAGGTCGACTGGTGGCACGGGCACAGCAGGTGGTGCGTCTGCTGCTCGTACAGGCCGACCGCGCAGCCAACGTGGGTGCAGATCTTGGAGTAGGCGACGGCGCCGTCGACGCCCCAGTCCTTGGCCTTCTGCACCTTGATGAGGTCGGGGTCGAGGCGGATCAGGATGACGGCCGCCTTGGCCTTGGCCTCGAGGACGTGCTTGCCCTCGTCGATGTACTTCTGGAGCGTCTCGGGCATCACGTGGAAGACCGAGCCGAACGTGACCTCGTCGAAGCGGATGGGCGTCATCTCCGGGTCACGCATGAGCCGGATCGGCTTGCCGCCGTTGTCCTTCGGGTCCCAGATGGTGTGCTTGAGCTCCTCGATGTTGGTCGGACCGAGCGAGCCGGCGACCTGGAGGCCGAGAGGGAGGGCGAAGAGGCCGAGCGCCCCACCGAGGGAGTACTTCAGGAGCGGGCGGCGGTTGAGCTGCGTCGACGCGACACCCTCGTTGACGACGGCGACGGCCTTGGCGCGCTGCTCGGGCGTCGAGGCCTGCTCGTGGCGCTCCTCGACGATCTCCTCGTCGGACATCAGGGTCTTGGCCCAGTGCACCGCGCCGATGCCGATGAGGAAGATCGCGAAGCCGAGAGACAGGCCGAGCACGACGTTCTGGGTCTTGGCGATGCCGATGCCGGGGAAGAAGAAGGTCGCCTCGTCGGGGATGGCGAAGTAGCTGACCAGGAAGACGAGCGTGGCGAGCATCGACAGACCGAACATCGTCGCGACCTGGCGCTCGGCGCGCTTGGCCGCCGCGGGGTCGTCGTCGGCGGCGCGGTGCACGTGTGGCGGCAGACCGGGGTTCTCGAACTGGTCCACCCCCCTGATCAGCGAGGCCGGCAGTCGCTCGGTTCCGGCGTCGGACGCCGGGACGAGGGACGTGCTGGTCCCGTGGTCCGTGGTGTCGTTCTCGTTCATCGGGTCGTGATCCTGTCGTCGTTCGTGATCGAGGCGATGCAGCGCGGGCTCATGCTGCCTTCTTGCCGAGCCAGACGGCGCAGCCGATGAGGATGCCGAGCGCGAACACCCACGCGAAGAGCCCCTCGGACACCGGGCCGAGGTTGCCCAGCGTGAGGCCGCCGACGTTCGTCTCGTTCTCCTGCGCCTTGAGGTAGGAGATGACCTTCTGCTTCGCCTCGGGGGTGAGGTTCATGTCGTTGAAGACCGGCATCGACTGCGGCCCGGTCACCATGGCCTCGTAGATGTGCTTTGGTGTGGTGCCCTCGAGCGCCGGGGCGTACTTGCCGCGGGTCAGGGCGCCACCCGCACCGGCGAAGTTGTGGCACATCGCGCAGTTGACGCGGAAGATCTGGCCACCCTCGGCGATCGCCTTGTTGTTCTCCGGCGTGCCCGGCTCGATGACCGTCGTGTACTTCTCCTCCGGGATCGCCGGGCCGGGGCCGAGCGAGGCGACGTAGGCCGCGAGGGCGGAGATCTGGGCGTCGTCGAACTTCACCTTGTTCTGGGGCGCCTGGACGTTCGGGCCGGCGAGCGGCATACGTCCGGTGCCGACCTGGAAGTCGACGGACGCGGCGCCGACGCCGACGAGCGACGGGCCGGACTTCGTGCCCTGGGCAGCGACGCCGTGGCAGGTGGCGCAGTTGGCGATGAAGAGGTCCTTGCCCTGGGCGACGTCGTCGGCGGCAGCCGTGGGCGCCGCCGCGTTGGCGTCCTTGGGGGCGAGGAAGGAGTAGGCGCCACCGGTCACGAGGAGGCCGAGCAGCAGCAGCACCGCGATCGCGGCGGGGTGTCGGCGTCGGGCGGCCAAGGCGTTCACTGTGGGTTCCTGTCGTCCATGGAGGTGGGGGTCGGGTGCAGCTGCGCGATCATGCCGGGGGTCAGCGCAGGATGTAGATGGTCGCGAAGAGCGCGATCCACACGACGTCGACGAAGTGCCAGTAGTACGACGTCACGACGGCGCCCGTGGCGTTGGCGTGCGTGTAGCGCCGCGTCGTGAAGGTGCGGGCGATGATGAGCAGGAAGGCGATCAGACCGCCCGTCACGTGCAGGCCGTGGAAGCCGGTGGCCATGTAGAAGACCGAGCCGTAGGCGTCGGAGCTCAGCGTGACGTTCTCGTGGACGAGCTCGGAGTACTCCATGACCTGGCCGGCGATGAAGAAGGCGCCAAAGAGGTACGTCAGGACGTACCACTCGCGCATGCCCCAGCCCTTGATGTCGAGGAGCTTGCCGGTGCGGGCCTTCTGGCCGCGCTCGGCCTTCCAGACGCCGAGCTGGCACCACACGGAGGAGATGACGAGCACGAGGCAGTTGACGCTCGCGAAGGGCAGGTTGAGCTTCTCGGTCTGCACCGCCCAGAGGTCACCACGGACCGACCTGAGCTGGAAGTAGACGGCGAAGAGACCCGCGAAGAACATGAGTTCGCTGGAGAGCCACACGATGGTGCCGACGGCAACCATGTTGGGGCGGGTCGCCGGCCCGTGATGGGCCGGATTCGCTACTGCGCTTGAAGGAACTGCCGATGCTGTCGCCACGTTGGACATTATTCCCACATTCCTGTCCGGCTGTGCGAGGGACCCCCCGCTTCGGGGCCCTTTCTCGCGCGGGTGTAGAGGATTCGTGACCATTCCGACATGAACCCTGAACAGCCGTGTCGTGGGCCGTCCGGGACCACCCTCCCACGTCGGTCCGACGCGTCGTCTCGCGGGTGGGGAGGTCCGTGCGGTCGGTCGCGACCCGCCCGGTAGCATCGGTCGCATGACCGCCTCGAACGACAGCGCAGCGCAGGGCACGGCCACCGAGATCGCGACGACGACCGGCGCGCAGCGGCCGGTGGCGCGGGTCAGCGTGCTGCTCTACAGCGACGACATCACGACCCGTGACGCGGTGCGCGCGGCGGTCGGCCGTCGCCCCGCCAGGGACGTCGAGGTGGTCCGCTGGCACGAGTGCGCGACGGCCGACGCCGTGATCAGCTCGGTCGAGTCCGAGCGCTTCGACATCCTGGTCCTCGACGGCGAGGCCGCCAAGGTCGGCGGGCTCGGCCTGGCCAAGCAGCTCAAGAACGAGATCTTCGACTGCCCGCCGATCGTCGTGCTCACGGGCCGTCCGCAGGACAGCTGGCTCGCGGCCTGGTCCCAGGCCGACCTGGCCGTCCCGCACCCGCTCGACCCGATCGCGCTGACGTCGGCCATCGCCACGCTCGCGCGTTCGGGCGTGCCCACGGCCTGACGCATGGCGCCCGACGCGACGACCTGGCCTGCACTGCTGACCGACCTCATCGCCGGTCGTGACCTCGACCGTCCGACGGCCGAGTGGGCCATGGGGCAGATCATGAGCGGGGAGGCCACGCCCTCTCAGGTCGCGGGCTTCCTCATCGGCCTGCGGGCCAAGGGCGAGAGCATCGAGGAGATGCGGGGGCTGGCCGAGCAGATGCTCGCCCACGCGCGGCGGATCGAGGTGCCGGGGCCGAGCCTCGACATCGTCGGCACCGGCGGCGACCGGGCCCACACGGTCAACATCTCGACCATGTCGGCGATGGTGGCCGCTGCGGCGGGCGTGCGTCTCGTCAAGCACGGCAACCGGGCCGCGTCGTCGTCGTCCGGCTCGGCGGACGTCCTCGAGGCCCTCGGTGTCGACCTGTCCCTGCCTCCCGAGCGTGTCGTCGAGGTGGCGTCGGAGGCCGGCATCACCTTCTGCTTCGCACAGACCTTCCACCCCTCGTTCCGTCACACGGCGGTGCCACGCCGGGACCTCGGCATCGGGACGGCGTTCAACTTCCTCGGTCCGCTGACCAACCCGGCCCAGCCGACGTATGCCGCCGTGGGGTGCGCGGACGCCCGCATGGCCCCGCTGCTGGCCGGCGTCTTCGCGCACCGTGGCAAGGACGCCGCGGTGTTCCGCGGCGACGACGGTCTCGACGAGGTCACCGTCTCGACGACGACGCACGTCTGGTGGGTCCGCGGAGGCTCGGTCACCGAGCGCTCGCTCGACCCCACACGGCTCGGCCTCGAGCTGCACCCGATCGAGGAGCTGCGTGGCGGCGACGCGGCGCACAACGCCGGCGTGGTCCGTGACGTCTTCGCCGGCGGGACGGGAGCGGTCCGGGACGCCGTGCTGCTCAACGCCGGGATCGCCCTCGCGCTGACGCGCCCGGACTCTGGGGCGTCGGAGGCGGACTTCGACGGCGACGTGCGTGCCGGGATGGACCTCGCGGCCGCGGCCATCGACAGCGGAGCCGCGACCGGCCTCGTCGAACGCTGGGTCGCTGCCACCCGACGCTGAGTCGCTCGGCCGGGTCAGACGTCCACTCGGTCGGCTCGTCCCGGTCCCCTCGAGGCGACCGGGCCTGCTCTGCCTTGCTACTCGCCCTCGAGCCCGAGGCTGAAGGCGGCCTCGAGGTCGTGTGAGGAGTAGGTGCGGAAGGCGATGTGGGTCGAGGTGCCGACGATGCCCTGAACCTTGTTGAGCCGGTCGGCGATGACGTCGGCGAACTCCTCGTGCGCCTTGACCCGCACCATGGCGATGAGGTCGGCGTCGCCCGTCACCGAGTAGACCTCGGACACGGCCGGGATGTCGGCGATGGCCTCGGCCACCTCCGGGATGCGGTCGACCTCGCAGCTGATCATGACGATGGCGGTGATCACGGGACCACCCTAGCCGGGCCTACCCCGCGCGACGCAGGCCGCCGCCTCGGCCCGGGCGACCGCCGCGGCCGGGCCGGTCACCGTGCGGGGCGCCGGCACGCGTTCCGGGCGCGTCGTGGTCGAACCCGACGACCTCGTGCGCCGATGCGACGGCGGGCTCGAGCTCGCTGCGCACGGAACCGGCGCCCCCGACGGGGCACGTCCAGGTCCCCTCCAGCTCGACGATGCGCACGCCCGGCGCCTCGAGCCACCGGAGCAGGATCTCCGTCTCCTCGGTCAGTGCGGACGGACGGTCGGGCGTCGGCGCGGGCACGACCTCGGCCGTCGCCTGCATCGATCTGACGTAGGGCATCGGGTCGGCGCCGCGCGGGCTCACGACGACGCCGGCGAGGCGCCCGTGGCGTACGGACACGAGCTCCCACCCGCCGACGTCGCTGCGGCGCGCGGCGATGATCTCGGGAGAGCGGACCAGCGGGGCCAGCCGCTGGGCGCGAGCGGCTCCGCGGACGAGCTGGAGGAAGCGGTCGCGCACCCGCGCGGCATCCTCGAACCGCTCCTGGGAGGCCAGCTCCTCGAGGCGGACCCGGAGCAGCTCGGCGCTGGGCCGGGCGTTGCCGGTGAAGATGGCGCGGCACTCGGCGACGACGACGGCGTAGTCACCCTCGGACTGCGCGCCGGTGCACGGGGCGCCGCACCGGCCCATGTCGGCGAGGGCGCAGGCGGTGCCCCGGCCCGTGAGCCTCCCGGTACACTGGCGCAGCGGGACGACCTCGTGGACGGCGTCGATGGCCGCCTGCGCCGTGGCCCGGGACCGGAACGGCCCGATGTAGTGGGCGTCGTCGTCGCGGACCTGCTTGACGATCGACAGGCGGGGGAAGCGCTCCTGGGTGAGCTTGACCCAGATGATCTTGCGGCCGTCCTTGGACCGACGGTTGAACCGCGGCTTGTGCTCGTCGATGAGCCGCAGCTCGCGCACCTGGGCCTCGAGCGAGGTCTGGCAGACGACGGGGTGGACGACGTGGGCGAGGCGCACCATCTCGGCCATCCGGCTGCGTTGCTCCGAGGCCGTGAAGTAGGTGCGCACGCGGGTGCGGATGTCGCGACTCGTGCCGACGTAGAGGACGCGGTCGTTGCCGTCCTTGAAGAGGTAGACGCCGGGGGCGCTGGGCAGGGGGTCGGCGAGGAAGCGCTTGCGTCGCTGCGACGGGGTGACCCGAGAGCTGTAGCTCGACAGCTCCTCGAGCGTGTGCACGCCGAGGTTGCCGACGCGTTCGATGAGTCCGTGCAGGACGTCGACCGTGGCACGGGCGTCGTGCAGGGCCCGGTGGTCCGGTGCCGTCGTGGCGCCGAAGACCAGGGCGAGCGACGAGAGCCGGTGGTTGGGCGACTCGTCGCGCACGACGAGCTGCCGAGCCAGCTGGAGCGTGTCGAGGACCGGGAAGCCGGGCCAGGGAGCGCCGACCCGGGCCGCAGCGGCCTTGAGGAACCCGATGTCGAAACCGGCGTTGTGGGCGACGAGGACGCTGCCGGCGGCGAACTCGAGGAAGGCGGGCAGCGCGCTCTCGATGCGTGGGGCGTCGCGGACCATGGAGTCGGTGATGCCCGTCAGCACGGAGATGAACGCCGGGATGGGCTCGGCCGGGTTGACGAGGGTCTGGAACTCGCCGAGCACCTCGCCGCCGCGCACCTTGACGGCGCCGATCTCGGTGATGCCGCACTGGGCAGGTGAGCCACCGGTGGTCTCGAGGTCCACGACGACGAACGTGACGCCGGCAAGGGGGGTGCCGAGGTCGTCGAACGTCGCCTGGATCGCCTGCATGACCCCGACGGTATGCCGGGGCGCCGACAATGCCTCGGAGGCGCGTCGGCCGCAAGCCCTTCTGGCACAAGGGGGCCGGACGCCGTCCGCACATCACGGCGGTCAGCGGCGTTCCCTCTCCGGCACGGCTCGACGCGGTCGCGGGGTCATCCGGAGGAGGCCCGGAGGCGAGTCGACGAGCGAGTGTCCCCGGGCAGTGTCAGTGGGGCCACCTAGCGTCTTTCACGACAGATCGCAACGAGAGACGAAGGGGTTGGACCACGATGATGCTCGTCGACTGCCAGACCTGCCCGGTGCGGGACGTCCACTGCGCAGACTGCATGGTGACCGCACTGACGGCGATCCCGCTGCGTCAGGGCGCCACCGCACCCGGCGCCGACACGCGACGCGGCCGACCGCGGCCGGTCGACGACCACCGTGAGGTGGACGGGGTCATGACCGCACCCCTCGACCGCGCGGAGCGACGGGCCGTGTCGGCCTTCGTCGCGGCGGGGCTCGTCTCCGTGTCCACGGCCAACGCGGCTCGGGCCGAGCTCGAGCCCGCCGAGGTCGTGACGCACCACCGAGCGCGCCACGCGGTCTGACCCCACGGGCCACGGGGACCGGCCATCGCAGAGGTCCGCGTGACACGATGACGCGGTGTCGAGCACCCGTCGTCGTGGACCTGCGCGGGAGGTCGCCTCGGCGACGGTGGCCGCGCTGCTGGCCCTGACCGTCTCGGCGTGCACGACGCCCGGGCCGGACTCGGGACACCCGGCCACCGCGGCATCGGGCGTGACGTCGCCCAGCGGCGGCGGCGCCGACGCCGAGGTCGCCCCGGAGGCGTGGGCGGCCGACCGTCAGCGTGCGGTCACGGTGCTGCTGCGAGCCCGCTTCGCCGCTGCGGAGCGGTCCGACGAGAGCGGCTGGCTCGCACCCTTGGAGAGGGCCTCGTCCGCGGCGTTGCGCCCGACGCAGGCCGGCGTCCTCGACCGCATGACGCGCATGGGAGTGGAGAGCATCCGGCTCGTCGGCGTCCGCGAGACGACCGCGCCGGTACCGGCAGCCCGGGGGACCACGGTCGAGTGGGACGTCAGGGCGAGCCTCACCTACAGGCTTCGCGGCTTCGACGCTCGTCCACGGTCCTTCGACCTCGACCTCACGTTCAAGGCTGACCCCGGCCGGCCAGCAGCCCTGGCCATCACCGCGTCGGCTCCCTCCGAGCGTCCGCAGCCCTGGGATCTCGCGGGCCTCGTCGTCCGCAGGTCGGACACCGCGCTGGTGCTCGCCGTCGGCGACGACGACCGGGTGCAGGAGGTCGTCCGTCGGGCGCGCACGGCGGCCTCGCGGGTCGCGAGCGTGTGGGGGGAGGTGCGGCCGGCGGTCTGGATCGCCCCGGCCACCGATGCCGACGCCGCCCGGTTGCTCGGACGCACGACCGGCGACCTCGACGGAGTCGCCGCCGCCACGGACGGCCCGCTGACGCCGGGGGAGAGAGCCGGAGCCGACCGCATCGTGCTCGTCCCGGGAGCGTGGGCCTCCCTGCGTCCGGACGGCCGTGACGTCGTCATGACCCACGAGCTGACCCACGTCACCGTGCGGGCCTCGACGACACGGGCCGTCCCCGTCTGGCTGTCCGAGGGCTTCGCCGAGCTCGTCGCGTACGAGCCCGTCGACCTGCCGGAGGCGACGATCGTCGCTCCGGCGCTCGAGCGGGTGCGAGCGTCCGGCCTGCCGCAGGCACTCCCGGCGGACGCGGACTTCGACCCGGGCACCCACGCGCTCGCGGCGGCATACGGCCTCTCGCTGCTCGCCCTGCGCACCCTCGCCGACGCGCACGGCACCCAGGCCGTCGTCCGTCTCTACCGGGCCGCGGCCGGCGGGCTCGACGTCCCCACCTCCCGGCTCGACGACCGGGAGGCAGCCGTCGACGCCGCGTTGCGCAGCACGACCGGGACGACCCGGGCAGCCCTCGTCAGGGACTGGCAGGCGCGCATCCGCGACCTGCTCCGCTGAGCTCAGGCGTAGAGCTTCTCGACCTCGTCGGCGTAGTCCTTCATGACGACGTTGCGCTTGAGCTTGAGCGACGGCGTGAGGTAGCCGTTGGCCTCGGTGAAGTCGCCGGGCAGCACCGCGAACTTGCGGATCGACTCGGCCTTGGACACCGCCTCGTTGGCCCGGTCGACGGCCTCCTGGAGCGCCTCGAGCACCTTCGGGTCGGTGCGGGCCTGGTCGAGCGACACTCCCTCGACGCCGTGCGTCTTGGCCCAGAGCGGCCACATCTCCTCGTCGAGCGTCACGAGGACGGCGACGAACGGCTTCTGGTCGCCGACGACGATGCACTGCGAGACGAGCGGGTGCGCGCGGAGACGGTCCTCGAGCACGGCCGGGGCGACGTTCTTGCCGCCAGCCGTCACGAGGATCTCCTTCTTGCGGCCGGTGATCCGCAGGTAGCCGTCGTCGTCCATCTCGCCGAGGTCGCCGGTGTGGAACCACCCGTCGACGATGGCGTCGGCCGTCGCCGTCGGGTTGTCGTGGTAGGCGTTGAAGACGCCGACGCCCTTGAGCAGGATCTCGCCGTCCTCGGCGATCCGGATGCCCGTGCCCGGCAACGGCGGTCCGACGGTGCCGATCTTGATCTTGTCCGGCGTGTTAACCGCGACGGGCGCGGTCGTCTCGGTGAGGCCGTAGCCCTCGAGGATGACGACCCCGATGCCCCGGTAGAAGTGGCCGAGGCGCGTGCCGAGGGGCGCCCCGCCGGACACGGCGTAGCGCACGTGCCCGCCCATGGCTGCGCGCAGCTTGCCGTAGACGAGACGGTCGAAGACCGCGTGCTGGATCCGCAGCGCGAGGCCCGGTCGGCCGGTGTCGAGGGCCTCGCTGTAGGCGATCGCGACGGTGGCCGCGCGCAGGAAGATCTTGCCCTTGCCCTCGGAGGACGCCTTGGCCTCGGCCGAGTTGAAGATCTTCTCGAAGACACGGGGGACGGCGAGCACGAAGGTCGGCTGGAACCCGGCGAAGTCGTCGAGCAACGTCTTGATGTCGGCCGAGTGGCCCATCCGTGCGCGACCCTCGACGCAGAGCACCTCGATGAACCGGGCGAAGACGTGCGCGAGGGGCAGGAAGAGCAGGGTCGAGGCGTTCTCGGTGAGGACGACCTGGCCGAGCTTCTCGATGGCGTTCTCGGCGAGGTCGAGGAAGTTGCCGTGGGTCAGCTCGCAGCCCTTGGGTCGGCCCGTGGTCCCCGAGGTGTAGATGATCGTGGCGACGGCCCGTCGGTCGAGTCCGGCCCGGCGGGCGGCGAGGTCGGCGTCCGGGACCTCGCGGCCCTTCTCGCGCAGGGAGTCGAGACCACCGGCGTCGATCGTGACGACGTCGCGGAGCGACGGCAGGTCGCCCCGGACCTGGTCGACGACCGAGCGGTGCGCGTCGGTCTCGACGACGACGACGTGGGCGTCGGAGTCCGAGAGGATCCACTGGACCTGCTCGGCAGAGGAGGTCTCGTAGATCGGCACGACCACGGCACCGGCGCTCCAGGCGGCGAAGTCGACGAGGGTCCACTCGTAGCGCGTGCGCGACATGAGGGCCACGCGGTCACCGGGCTGCAGCCCCTCGGCGATGAGGCCCTTGGCGACGGCGGCGACGTCGTCGGCGAACTGGGCCCACGTCACGTGCGTCCAGCCCCCCGAGGGAGTCTTGCGGGAGAACGCGGTCTCGCCCGCGTTCTCCGCGGCGTTGCGCACGGGGAGGTCGGCGAGGCTGCCCTCCGTCGTGACGGGGGCGAGTGGTGCGACGACGTTGTCCTTCACTGTCACTCCTGATGGCGGGGCCGGGGAACTGTGCTGCACCTTACCGATCGGTAACCGCGCAGACCACGTCAGCATGATCACAGGGCGGGCTCCGCGGTCGGGCGCGCAGCCCCTCGGCGCAGGGCTGCCGTCGTCCCCATCTTGGCACGCGGCCGACGCGGGATGACACCGGCGGGGACAACCGCTGTCGGCCCGCTGGCGACGCGATAGCCTTCGGCGCATGGCCGATCGCACCGAGTCCTCCATCGTCATCGACGCCCCGCCCGGCGAGGTGCTCGACGTCATCGCGGACTTCGAGGCCTACCCCGAGTGGGCGGGCGAGGTGAAGGACGTCACCGTGCTCGCCGAGGAGGGCGACGGCTGGGCCGACCAGGTCCAGTTCACCCTCGACGCCGGCGCCATCAAGGACACCTACGTCCTGGACTACGAGTGGGACGTCGTCGAGGACGGCACCGGCGTCGTCTCGTGGTCGCTGGTCTCCGCGCAGGTGCTCAAGGCGATGAACGGCTCCTACACGCTGGCCGGTGACGGCGACGGCACGAAGGTCACCTACCGCCTCGCCGTCGACGTCAAGATCCCCATGATCGGGCTGCTCAAGCGCAAGGCGGAGAAGGTCATCGTCGACACCGCGCTCAAGGAGCTGAAGAAGCGCGTCGAGGCCTGACCGACCGTGACCCCGAACGACGGTCGCGACGCGGCCCCTGCCGACCCCGGCCAGCCCCAGCGCCCCGACGCCAACGGGTCGTCGCGCCCCACCGACGCGCCTCCCGGCAGCGTCGCGGCAGAGGCTGCGCTCCTCGTCGACCTGCTCTCCCGCCGCACGTGGTCGGGAGGTTCGCGTATGCCGTCCGGTGACTCCCGCGGAGAGCGTGCGGGCGGTGCCGCGCACGCACACGACCACGCCGCGGACCCCGCGTCCCCGGCAGCTGACCAGACGGGCCCGGACGCAGCGCGCCGACCCGAGGGGACGGCGGGGGAGTGCACGTGCGGGGGCACGACGCCCGCCGCGTGCCGCGTGTGCCCGGTCTGCCAGCTCATCGCCTTCGTCCAGCAGGTCAATCCCGACACCATCGAGAAGGTCGCCGACTTCGTCGGCTTCGCGGCCACGGCCCTGCGCGACCTCGCGACGGCGCAGCGGGAGCGGCGCGCCGAGCCGGCGCCCGACCGCGACGGTGACAGCACCGACGCCCCTGCCAGCGCCCCTGCCAGCGCCGACACCGCCACCGACGACGCCGACGAGAGCGGCCCCGGAGGCCGCGCATGAGCAGGCGTCTCGCGATCGGCATCGACATCGGCGGCACGAAGGTCGCAGGTGGTGTCGTCGACGAGTCGGGCGTCATCACCCATCGCACCCGTCGTGACACCCCCCACCGCTCGACGTCCCCGGCGGTCGTCGAGAACACCATCGTCGAGTCGGTCGAGGAGCTGCTCGGCCACGTCGACGCCGACGACGTCGTGGCCGTCGGCATCGGTGCCGCGGGCTTCGTCGCCGAGGACCGCGCGACCGTCGTCTTCGCGCCGCACCTGTCCTGGCGCAACGAGCCGCTGCGTGACGCGCTGTCCCAGCGCATCGCCCTGCCGATCACCGTCGACAACGACGCCAACGCCGCGGCGTGGGCCGAGGCGACCTTCGGTGCCGCCCGTGGCGAGTCGCACGTCGTCGTCATCACCCTCGGCACGGGCATCGGCGGCGCCCTCATCATCGACGGCAACGTCCAACGCGGCCGGCACGGCATCGCCGGCGAGTTCGGCCACATGCAGATCATGCCGGGGGGTGCGCGCTGCGAGTGCGGCAACCGTGGCTGCTGGGAGCAGTACGCCAGCGGCAACGCGCTCGTGCGCGAGGCACGCGCCATGATCGAGGCCGGGTCTCCCGTCGTCGCCGACCTGCTGGCCCGTCTCGGCGGCGACGCCAACGCGCTGACCGGTCCCTTCATCACCGAGGCCGCCCGCGAGGGCGACCCCACCGCGCGCGAGCTGCTCGCCGACATCGGCGAGTGGCTCGGCATCGGGCTGGCCAACCTCGCCTCGGCCTTCGACCCGGGCCTCTTCGTCATCGGCGGGGGCGTGAGCGCGGCCGACGAGATGCTCATCGGTCCGGCCCGCGAGGCCTTCCGCCGGCAGCTCCCGGGCCGCGGCTACCGGCCGGAGGCGCGGATCGTGCGTGCCGTGCTCGGCAGCGACGCCGGTCTCATCGGCGCCGCCGAGCTCGCGCGCACCGGCCGCTGAACCCATGGCCGTGCGGCCCGGTGGCCGACCGCCGCACGTGCTGCGGGTCATGAGCTACAACGTCCACGACCTGCTCGACGACCGGGCAGCGGCGGCCCGGGTCGTGCGCGCCGTCGCCCCCGACGTGCTGTGCCTCCAGGAGGTCCCGCGCCGGCTCACGACGGAGCTCCGCCTCCCGCCGTTCGCGCGTGAGTGCCGTCTGGACTGGCACCGGGGCCGCCTCGGCACGGGCGGGACCGCGGTCCTGACGGCCGCACGGGTGGTCGTGCACGGGACGTCGCGTGGCCGTCTGCCGGTCCGCTTCCCCGACCGCACCCGAGGGTATGCCGCCGCGACCGTCTCGCTCCCGACGGGCGGTCCGTCGCGTCCTCCCCTCACCGTCGTCAGCGTGCACCTCGGACTGCGCGCCTCCGAGCGGGTGGAGCATGCCGCGGCCGTCCTCACCGGTCTCACCCGACTCGGCGGGCTCGACGACCGGGCCGTCATCGCAGGGGACCTCAACGAGGGACCCGACGGGACGGCATACGCGATGTTCGCCGAGCACCACCGGCCGGTGTCCGGGGGAGTGCCGACGTTTCCCGCCCTCGGCCCGAGGAACGCGCTCGACGTCATCTTCGCCGGGCCGGGACTGCAGGCGGTCGAAGCGGCGGAGACCGTCGTCGACGAGGGGGACCTCGAAGCGGGGTCGGACCACCGGCCGGTCTGGGTCGACCTCGACGTCGAGTCCGACTGACGCGTCGGACCGCCTCGACGAGCGGCTAGACGCGGGTGCCGTCGTCGAACGGGTCGCGCTCGGTGCCGCCCCGCAGCACGAGCAGCACGAAACCGACGACGACCATGGTCAGGGCCGTCACGACCCACCAGCCACTGCCGTCACGGTCGAAGAAGAGGACGTAGAGCAGCAGCAGCGGGCCACCGGCGAGGCCGCCGACGATCGCCCAGAACATCGGGTCGGCCTCGGCAGACGGCAGGTCGATCTCGGAGGGCGGGACGAAGTGGTCGTCGCCGTCCGACGCGTCGTCGGTGTCGGCGCGGCGGGACGTGGGGCCGCGCCACTCGTGGGACGTCGTCGGGGCGATCGGCAGCTCGAGCAGACCGGACGAGCCCGGCGGGTTCGACGCGCCGGCTCCCGGCTGCGGCGGCGCCGCGGGGTCGGTGCCCCGGCCGGCCTGCGGGCGTTCCACCGTCGAGGGAGAGGCGTCCGGTGCCGACGGCGGACCCGGCTCGTCGGCCGGGACGGCCTCGCTCAGCGAGACCGGCGGCGCGGGGTCGGCGACCTGCTCGGTTGCCGGCTCGGCCGCCTGGTCGGTCGACGACGCGGCGACGTCACGACGCTGCGGCTCGGGGGCCTCGTCGTCCCACCCCGCGATGATCCGCGCGAACTCCGCGTCGAGGTCGCGGTCACTCATCGCCGGCCCCGGCGACGGTCGTGCGGCGGTGCCGGGAGGACATGCCGAAGCCTGCTGCGGCGTCGGGACGGACCGTCACGGTGGGCTCCTCGGGCGAAGCGGCTGGACCTGCTGATCCTCGCATGCGCCGCTGTCAGTGCGCGAGTGTCGTAGAGTTCGAGCCGTCACAGACGGAAGGCGGACACGGTTGTTCTACTGGTTCCTCAAGACGATCGTCATCGGGCCGATCATCAAGCTCCTCTTCCGTCCGTGGGTGGAGGGGGAGGAGAACATCCCCGAGGAGGGTGCCGCGATCTTCGCGAGCAACCACCTGTCCTTCTCCGACTCGATCTTCCTCCCGCTCGTGGTGTCCCGCCGCGTCACGTTCCTCGCCAAGAGCGACTACTTCACCGGGCGCGGCATCAAGGGCCGCCTCACCGCCGCCTTCTTCAAGGGCGTCGGGCAGCTGCCCGTCGACCGGTCGGGCGGCAAGGCGAGCAACGCCGCGCTGACGTCGGGCCTCAAGGTCCTGCGTCGCGGCGACCTGCTCGGCATCTATCCCGAGGGGACGCGCTCGCCCGACGGCCGTCTCTACCGCGGCCGCACCGGCGTGGCCCGGATGGCCCTCGAGGGCAAGGTCACGGTCATCCCCGTCGCGATGATCGGCACCGACAAGGCGCAGCCCACCGGCAAGGTCATCCCGCGGATCATGCGGGTCGGGGTGCGCGTCGGCAAGCCGCTCGACTTCTCGCGCTACGAGGGCATGGAGGACGACCGCTTCGTCCTGCGCTCGATCACCGACGAGATCATGTACGAGCTGATGCTGCTGTCGGGCCAGGAGTACGTCGACATGTACGCCACGTCGATGAAGGACCGGCTCGTCTCCGCGGCCCGTGCCAAGGCCCGGGAGCTGCAGGAGGCCGCCAAGCCCGGTAGCGCCGCGCCCGAGCTCGAGGAGGCGCTCGACGCCGCCGAGGGCAAGGCCCGGCCGGCCCAGGCCACCGAGTCGGGGGAAACCACCTCGGCCTCGGCCTCGGCCGCAGACGATGACGGCGACGGCGACGCTCCCGTCGTGGCGGCGTCCTGACGTCATGGCGCGCACGCGCCACGGCGCCGGCCCGGAGCACGACGGCGATCCCGACGCCGTGCCGAGCGGTGTGCCGGGCCTGGTCCCGGGCGGTGGGCCGGG
This sequence comes from Terracoccus sp. 273MFTsu3.1, assembly GCF_000383675.1. GTDB lineage: Bacteria > Actinomycetota > Actinomycetes > Actinomycetales > Dermatophilaceae > Terrabacter. Next base: position 233,854 of record NZ_KB911827.1, read on the forward strand.
CGGCCCTGACACCGACCTGATCCCGGCGCCGGCACCGCTGTCCGGCGACGAGCTCCCGGCCGCCGTCTCGGCGCCGACGGTGGCGGTGCTCGACGACGAGCACGCCATCGTGCGCGGGCTCTGGCGAGGTATCGACGTCTTCCGGTGCCTCGCCCTCGCGTATGCCGTCTGGTCGGTCTGTGAGCGTCACGAGCAGATCGCGCACCTCGTCGGGGCGGTCGCCATCCTCGGCGTCCTCGCCGGCTGGACGCTGGCCGTCACGCTGCGGCCGGTGCGGACCGTCCGCGCCTACACGGTCGAGCTCGCCATCGGCTGCTCCGCGATCCTCGCGACCCGGCTCGTCGACGACCCCGACGTCATCACCGCCGGCGCCAAGACCATCCCCTCGATCTGGCCGACCGCGGCCGTCATCGGGTTCGCGGTGCTGCGGGGCTGGCGCGGTGGTCTGGCAGCCGCCTCCCTCGTCGCAGCCTGCTCCTTCGTCGAGGTGGTCCAGCCGACTCCCAACACGGTCACCAACTCGATCTTCGGGCTCCTGCTCGGTGGCTGCATCGGCTACTGCGTCGACCTCGCCCGCTCGAGCCACGCGGCGCTCGCCGAGGCCATGCGGCTCGACGCCGCCCGCGCGGAGCGCGACCGGCTCGCACGGACCGTGCACGACGGGGTGCTCCAGACGCTCGCCTTCATCAACCGCCGTGCGACCGACATCGGTGGGGAGACGGCGCGTCTCGGTGCGATGGCGGGCGAGCAGGAGCGGATCCTGCGCACGCTCGTGAGCCAGACGGATCTCGCCGAGGTCGACCGCGCCGTCAGCGGTGACGCCGACCTGCGCGGCCTGCTGCGCCACGTCGAGGGCGACGGTGTCCAGCTCGTCTCGCCCGCCGACGCCGTGCTCCTGCCCCGGAGGGTCGCCGACGAGGTCGTCGCCGCTGTCGAGGCAGCCCTCGACAACGTCCGGCAGCACGCCGGTGACGAGGCCCGGGCGTGGGTGCTGCTCGACGACGACGGCGACGAGATCGCCGTGACGATCCGCGACTCGGGTCGAGGTGTTCCCGAGGGTCGCCTCGAGGAGGCCGTCGGGCAGGGACGTCTCGGCGTCTCGTCGAGCATCCTCGGACGCCTCGCCGACCTGGGCGGCACCGCGACCATCACGTCCGGGGCAGCCGGGGGGACGACCGTCGAGCTGCGGATCCCCAATCGCCGGACGACACGTCTGACCAACCGGCACCATGGTCGCCGGACGCCTGCGACGACCGAACGCGGGTCGCAGGTCCGCACCCAAGGACGAGGAGCACCGTGACGGATCAGGAGGACGCCATGCCGCAGCAGGGGAGCAGCACGCCGCCCGAGCACATCCGGGTCGTCGTCGCCGACGACCACCCGATGTGGCGCGACGCCGTCGCCCGTGACCTTGCCGACGCCGGTTTCGAGGTCCTTGCGACCGCCGACGACGGCCGGTCGGCGGTGGCCCGGACCCGCGCCACGGTGCCGGACGTCCTCGTCCTCGACCTCAACCTCCCGGGCCTGTCCGGCGCGCAGGTCTGCGCCGCCCTCGCCGCGGCGCAGGTGCCGACCCGTATCCTCATCCTCTCGGCGAGCGGGGACCACCAGGACGTCCTCGACGCGGTCAAGGCCGGCGCCCTCGGCTACCTCGTGAAGTCGGCCGGCCGTGAGGAGTTCCTCGCCGCGGTGCGGGCCACGGCCGCGGGGGAGCCGGTCTTCACCGCCGGCCTCGCGGGTCTCGTCCTCGGCGAGTTCCGGCGCGTCAAGGCCGAGGGTGGAGGCACTCCGGAGCGGCCCATCCCGGAGCTGACCGACCGCGAGACCGAGATCCTCAAGTACGTCGCGACGGGCATGGGCTACAAGGAGATCGCGGCGACGCTGTTCCTCTCGCACCGCACCGTGCAGAACCACGTGCAGAACATCTTCGGCAAGCTCCAGATGCACAACCGGGTCGAGCTCGTCCGCTTCGCGATGGAGCGCGGTCTCGACCTCGCCGACCCGACGTGACCGGCATGGACCCGAGCTGACCCGAGCTGACCCGAGCTGACCCGCTCCGCCGGCCGGATGGCATACGTCGTCGGCGGCGTGGGCGGGGCGCTCGGAGGTTTCGGGATGCGGACCCGGGCGGGGGCACCCCCGTGCGACGTCTACGCTGGCGGGGTGAACACGAGGACCGCCACCGCCGATGCCGGCCTCGAACCCGTTGACGGGTCCGAGGCCCTCGCCGCCCTCACGGCCGCGGCCACCGAGCTCGAGGCCCAGCAGCAGCCTGCCTGGCCCGACACGGCTGCCCTGGCCGAGGTGATCGAGACCCTCGCCTCGTATCCTCCGCTCGTCTTCGCGGGCGAGTGCGACATCCTCACCGACCGGATGGCCAAGGCCGCCGTCGGCGAGGCTTTCGTGCTCCAGGGCGGCGACTGCGCCGAGACCTTCGCCTCCGCGACCGCCGACAACATCCGCGACCGCATCAAGACGATCCTCCAGATGGCCGCGGTGCTGACCTACGGCGCCTCGGTGCCCGTCATCAAGATCGGGCGCATGGCCGGGCAGTACGCCAAGCCGCGCAGCTCCACCGTCGAGACCCGCGAGGGCGTGACCCTGCCCGCCTTCCGAGGCGACATGGTCAACGACTTCGCGTTCCACGAGACCGCCCGCATCCCCGACCCGCAGCGCCTCGTCCGGGCCTACCACGCGAGCTCGGCGACCCTCAACCTCGTGCGCGCTTTCACGACAGGCGGTTTCGCCGACCTGCGGCATGTCCACGACTGGAACCGTGGCTTCGTCGCCAACTCGGCGAACCAGCGCTACGAGAAGATCGCCAAGGACATCGACAAGGCGATGCGCTTCATGTGGGCCTGTGGTGCCGACTTCGACGCCATGCGCACCGTCGAGTTCTACGCCGCCCACGAGGCGCTGCTGCTCGACTACGAGCGCCCGCTGACGCGCATCGACTCCCGCTCCGGGCGGCTCTACGACACGTCCGGCCACTTCGTCTGGGTCGGCGAGCGCACCCGTCAGCTCGACGGCGCGCACGTCGACTTCGTCTCGCGCATCAGCAACCCCATCGGCGTCAAGCTCGGGCCCAAGGCCGACATCGACGAGGTGCTGCGCCTCATCGACAAGGTCGACCCGAACCGCACGCCGGGCCGCCTGACCTTCATCACCCGCATGGGCGCGGGCACGATCCGCGACGCCCTGCCGGCCCTCGTCGACAAGGTGACGGCGTCCGGTGCCACCGTGACGTGGATCTGCGACCCGATGCACGGCAACACCTTCGAGAGCCCGTCCGGCTACAAGACGCGTGACTTCGAGGACATCGTCGAGGAGGTGCGCGGCTTCTTCGAGGTGCACCAGTCCCTCGGCACGATCCCCGGCGGCATCCACGTCGAGCTCACCGGCAACGACGTCACCGAGTGCCTCGGCGGTGCGGAGAAGATCATCGACTCCGACCTCGAGAAGCGCTACGAGTCCGTGTGCGACCCGCGGCTGAACCACCAGCAGTCGCTGGAGCTCGCCTTCCTCGTCGCCGAGATGCTCGGCCAGGCCTGAGCGGTGGCGGCGACGAGTCCCTTCCGGGCAGACCTGCTCAGCGACACCCTGACCCGGCCCTCCGAGGGAATGCGCGACGCCATGGCGCGCGCGGAGGTCGGCGACGACGTCTTCGGTGAGGACCCGACGCTGCGCGCCCTCGAGGAGCGCGTCGCGGGGATGCTCGGACACGAGGCCGCGCTCTTCACGCCGTCCGGCTCGATGGCCAACCAGCTCGGCGTGCGGCTGCACGTCAAGCCGGGCGAGGAGCTCATCGGCGACTCGCTCGCCCACGTCGTGCGGGCCGAGCTCGGCGCCGCAGCGGTGCTCTCGGGCATCTCGTCGCGAACGTGGGTCTCCGAGCGCGGTCGCTTCTGCGCCGACGACGCCGCCTCGCTCATGATCACCGGCGTCGGGCCGTACCAGGTCTGCACGTCGCTCGTGATCGTCGAGAACACCCACAACTTCGGGGGCGGCACCGTGCAGTCGCTCGACGAGATCCGCCGGGCGCGCGAGGTGACGCGCGGGCGCGGGGTCGCCATGCACCTCGACGGGGCGAGGCTCTTCAACGCGCACGTCGCCTCCGGCGTGCCGGTCGGTGACTACGGCCGTGAGTTCGACACCGTCTCGATCTGCCTGAGCAAGGGTCTCGGCGCCCCGGTCGGCAGCGTGCTCGTGGGCTCCGCTGACGCAATGGCCGAGTCACGCATCTGGCGCAAGCGCTTCGGCGGAGGCATGAGGCAGGCCGGGATCCTCGCCGCCGCAGGGCTTTTCGCTCTCGACCACAACGTCGAGCGCCTCGCCGACGACCACACCCGGGCACGACGCGCCGCAGAGGCCATGGCCGAGGCTGCACCCGGCGCCGTCGACCTGGCCACGGTCGAGACGAACATCGTCATCGTCGACGTCGCCGCGGTCGGCTGGACCTCCGCCGCCTTCGTCGAGGCCGCTCTCGCCGCCGGCGTGAGGACGTATGCCGTCGGGCCCGGTGCCGTGCGCCTCGTGTGGCACCTCGACGTCGACGATGCCGGCACGGACGTCGCGATCGACGTCCTCACCGGCCTGCTGCGCTCGGCGCCCCCGGCAGCCTGACCCGAGAGCGGCTCGCCAGCTTCGCCCCGGCGGACTTGACGCGGCGTGGCGCCGCCGTTTCGGCGCGTGAGCTGCGCCCTGGCGGACTTGGCGCGGCGTGGTGCCGCCGTTTCGGCGCGTGAGCTGCGCCCTGGCGGACTTGGCGCGGTGAGGGGATCGCGCCCGTGTCAGACCTCGTGGTGGAGGGCCTCGACGGGCAGCTCGCCCGGGCGCCGCCGCGCGAGGAGCTCGACGGCATACATCGCAGTGAGCACGAGCGCGCCGCCGACGACCATCCGCAGCGTGGCGGACTCGTCGCCCAGGGTCACGGCGAAGAAGGCCGCGAAGACGGGCTCGAGCGTCATGACGATGGCCGCCCGCGTGGCCGGCATGTGAGCCTGCGCCCACGTCTGGACCCACAGGGCCAGGATGCTGGCGAAGACGACCATGTAGAGCACGGATGCCCACTGGCGCGGTCCGCTCGGCAGGACGACGCCCCCGGGCAGGGCGCCGACGACGCAGAGCACGGCGATGACGACCATCTGCACGACGGACAGACCGGTCGCGATCTCGGAGGCGCTGTAGCGGCCGAGGCCGACGATGTGCAGGGCGTAGAGGGCGGCCGCGAGCAGGGTGATGGCCTCGCCGACCCCGACGGAGAAGCCGTTGAGCGAGAGCAGGGCCAGACCCACGGTCGCGAGTCCGACTGCTGCCCACGTGGATCCGGCCACGCGCTCGCGCAGCAGGACGGCGGTGAAGACCGGGGTGAGCACGACGTAGGTGCCGGTGATGAAGCCCGACACGGAGGCCGGTGTCGTCGCGAGACCCTGCGTCTGGAAGATCTGGGCCAGTCCGTAGAGGGCCCCGAGACCGACACCGACGAGGACCTGACGACGGCTCAGGGCGCGCACCGGGCGCCAGAACACGAGGAGCATGATGACCGCCGACAGACTGAAACGCACCGCGAGGAAGTCGACCGGCGGGACGGTCTCGACGAGATCGCGGATGAGGAAGAACGTCGAGCCCCACACGGCCGTGAGGGCGACGAGGAGCAGCGTGGCCAGGCGCGTGCGCGCCGCAGGAGTCACGGGGGCCTCAGACGATCGTCAGGTGGATCGTCGTGCCCTTGGGCACGGGTGTGCCCGCAGCGGGGTCCTGGGCCCGGACCTTCTTCTCGAAGAGCTCGCCGAAGGGGTACTGCCGGTCGACCTTGAAGCCGAGGTCGGTCAGCGTCTTCTCGGCGGCGGTGTCCTGCTGGTCGACGACGTTCGGCACCGGGACCAGCACCGGGCCCTTCGACACGACGAGGGTGACGGCGTCGCCCCGGTGCAGCGTTCCCTTGTCGGGTGACTGCGAGACGACCTGGCCGGCGGGCACGGCGTCGCTGTTGACGTCCTCGCCGCGCTGCACCGTGAGCCCGGCCTTCGTGATGGCTGCCGAGGCCGCGTCGAACGGTGCGCCGGTGACCGTGGGCACCTCGATCGGCTCGCGGCCCTTGGAGACGACGACGGACACGGGAGTGCTGCGCTTGACCGACTCGCCGGGAGCGGGGTCCTGGGAGATGACGACGCCCTTGGCCACGGTCTCGCTCCACTCGTCGGAGCGCTCGCCGAGACGGAGCGTCAGGGGTGACAGGGTCGCCCCGACGTCACCGAGCCTGGCCCCGACGAGCTTCGGGACGGCATACCGCTCCTTGCCCTTGGAGACGACGAGACGGACGGTCGACTCCTTGCCGAGCTCGCTCCCCGCGCCGGGCTCGACGCGGAGCACGACGCCCCTGGCCTTCCCCTCGGAGAACTCCTCGACGGTCTCGACCGTCAGGGCGGCCCGCTCGATCGCGCCCTCGGCCTGCGCGACCGGCTCACCGACGACGGCCGGCACGACGGTCGAGCCTCCCGGGCCGGCCGTGAACCACCAGCCGCCGAACCCGACACCGCCGACGACGAGCAGGGCCGCGAGCCAGAGCGGCCACCGCCGTCGGCGGCGGCGGTCCCGCCGGTCGATCGGCATGGCTGCGGTGTGCTCGAGGGCGGGGCCCTCGTCGTGGACGGGCATCCCGGCCAGGGCCGCGCGTCCGACCTCGTTGGGTCGGGTGCGGTGCCGCTCGGGGGAGCTGGGCAGGTCGGCCCGCTGCGGTCGAGCCGGGGCGGGCAGCTGCGTCGTCGACGACACGGGCGAGAGCACCGAGGTGGCTGCGGGATCGGTCGCGAGCGCGCTGCCGCGCCGGTCGAGCTCGTCGGATGACAGGCCGCGACGCACCGCCCGCAGGGCGGCGACGAACGCGGCGGCCGACTCGAAGCGGTCCTCGGGCTCGACGGCCGTCGCGTGGGCGACGAGCTCGTCGAGCGCGCTTGGGACGCCGGGGACGACCGAGCTCGGCGTGACGATCGATCCGTGGACGTGGTTGTACGCGATCTGGATCGGGGTGCCGCCGGTGACCGCCTTGCGCCCGGTGAGCATCTCGAAAAGGAGCAGACCCGCGGCATACACGTCGCTGCGGGTGTCGGCGACTCCGCGCTCGACCTGCTCGGGGGAGAGGTAGGAGACCGTGCCGAGCAGGACGCCGGTCTGGCTCGTCGCGGCCTGGTTGGTGATCGCGCGCGCGAGGCCGAAGTCGGCGACCTTGACCTCGCCGTCGCGCCGCACGATGACGTTCTCGGGCTTGACGTCGCGGTGGATCATGCCGGCCACGTGGGCCGCTCTCAGCGCCAACAGGATGGGCTCGAGGATGGCGAGCGCCTCACGAGCGGTGAGGGGTGCCTCCTCGTGGATGACGTCACGCAACGTCTTGCCCTCGACGAGCTCCATCGCGAGGAAGACCTCGCCGTCGTCCTCGCCCTGGTCGAAGACGGCCACGACGTTGGGGTGGCTGAGCCGGGCCGCGGACCGGGCCTCGGCGCGGAAACGCTCGACGAAGACGTCGTCGGTGGCGAGGCCGGGGCGCATGATCTTGAGCGCCACCTCCCGGTCGAGCCGCCCGTCCAACGCCACGTAGACAGAGGCCATGCCTCCGTCTGCGAGGTGGGAGAGGATGCGGTACCGGCCGTCGATCACCCGACCGACGAGGGCGTCCGCCACGCTGGACGTCACGCCCCGCAGTTTACGGGCTGGGTCCGCGCATCCCGTGCAGGCCAGCCGCGGCGGGGTCTCGCGGTGCGGGCGCCTGCCCGCCCCGATGGGCGCGCCGGTCAGGCGCACCGCGAGACCTCCGCCTGCGCTCCGCGCCCGCGGGCCCATCCGACGACCTCCCCGTCGGGGCGGCCAGGGACGCGGAGCGGCACCCCGTCAGAGGCGGTCGTAGACGGCCAGGACGTTGGCCACGTACTTCTTCGTGTCCTCGTACATGCCCTTGGTCCGGACCGAGTAGAGGCCCTGGTAGTAGCCGGCGATCGCCTGCTCCCGCGAGTCGGCGCTGGCCTGCAGGGCGCGGATGATGAGGACGCCGCCGGTGATGTTGTCCTGCGTGTCGTAGCGGTCGAGCGTGCGGCCCGCGAGCTGCGAGGCCCACGTCTGGGCCACCGGCATGAGCTGCATGACGCCGACGGCGTCGGTGTAGGAGACGGCGCGCTGGTACCACCCGGACTCGAGGTAGCCGATGGCGAGCGCGAGCTTGGGGTCGACGCCCTGGCGCGTCGCGGTCGCGCGGATCATCGCGGCGGTGTCGGTGCGGCTGGGCACGTCCATGGCCGCGAGCTTCGCCTTGCTCTCGGCGACGGCCTGCGCGGTCTTGCTGGGGTACTGGTAGCCCGGCGCGGGTGCCGGGGCGGGGGACGGCGTCGTCGGCGCGGGGGCCGAGACGGTGCCGGGGATGACGATCTTCTGGCCCACGTAGATGCGGCTCGCGTCGGCCAGCTTGTTGGCCGCGAGCAGCTTGGTCAGCGAGACGCCGAAGCGCTGCGCGATGACGCTCATGCTGTCGCCCGCCTTGACGACGTAGATCGTGCCGGCACCGCTCGGCGTCGTCGGTCCCGTCGTCGGCTTCGAGGGCGTCGGGGTGGAGGGCTTGGGCGCCGCCGGCGTGGCCGGTGCCTTCGCCCCCGGCACGCTGATCCGCTGCCCGACGAAGATGAGTCCTGCGTTGGGGAGCCGGTTCGCGGCGAGGAGCTTGGTCAGCGAGACCCCGTACCGCTTGGCGATCCCGCTCATCGTCTCGCCCGCGCGCACCACGTGGATGACGGTGGCCGTCGTGCTCGCCGGGCGGGCGGTCGCCGCCGTCGACGTGGCGGACCGGGCCGGCGTCGCCGAGGGGCGACCGGGCACGAGGAGCTTCTGCCCCGGGTGGATCACCGATCCGCGTGCGGTGAGCCGGTTCTTCTCGACGATCGCCTGGACGGTCGTGTGGTTGGCGAGGGCGAGGTGCCAGATCGTGTCACCCGGGCGGACCGTGACGGTCTTCCACGGGGTGGCGGCCACGGGGGCCACGGCGGCGTGTGCGGGCAGCGCGAGCGCGGCGACGTCGGCGAAGGGCATGGGGTGGAGTCCTTTCCTGGAGCCCGAGCTGAGTTCGAGAGCGTGGAGGGGCGTTCGGAAGGGGTTCGGTGAGGTGCTGGAGGGTGCTCTGGTGCTGCGGAGGTGCTGTGTGACGCTTGTGAGCGGAGTGGCGCCTGTGACGATAGCGCATAATTGAGCACTAAAGTATAAATACAGCCGTGTAATTCGTCCCGGTCTGCTCCGGGCTGCTCTGCGTCTGCTCGCGTCTGCTCCGGGTCTGCTCCCGCCCACCTCGGTCGGCGGTGTGCGCGGACCGGTCGGGACGGTGGCAGACTCTCGTCCTGTGAGCGAGACCCCTGAGCTGCAGCCCGACGTGCCCACCGCCCGTGACCTCGAGTCGCTCGTCGGGGAGTGGCTGACCGTTCCCGACGCCGCCGAGCGGCTCGGTCTGCAGCTGTCACAGGTGCGCCAGCTGATCGCCGACCGTGAGGTCCTCGCAGCCCGCATCGGCGAGCGCCGCGTCGTCGCGATCCCGGCGAAGTTCTTCGACGAGACCGGCCCGCGGCCCGAGCTGCGCGGCACCTTCACCGTGCTCGCCGACGGCGGCATGAACGACGACGAGATCATCGAGTGGCTGCACACCCCCGATGAGACGCTGCCCGTCGAGGGTGCTCCCATCGACGCCATGCTGGCCGGCCACAAGACCGAGATCCGGCGGCGGGCGCAGGAGCTCGCCTTCTGACCCTTCCTGACCCGACCTGACGGGAGGGCGTATGCCGTCCCGCCGGGTCGTCAGGACCGCGGGGCCGTCACGACCGGCGGGCCGTCGAGACCGCGACGAGGGCTTCGAGGACGTCGAGCGCCGACGTGTCGTAGGAGCCCGTGGCCCGTGCCCTGTCGACGGCGTGGCAGGCCTCGTCGGCCAGGGTCGAGATGAGGCTCTCGACCCGGTCGACCGCGCCGGTGTCGACGAGGACCGTGCGGATCGCCTCGACACCGGAGAGCTCGAGGTCGTCGCGCCCGAGGAGACCCTCGACGGTCTCGCGGTCGGTGTCGGACGCCGCGTCGAGGGCGTGGGCGACGAGCACCGTGCGCTTGCCCTCGCGCAGGTCGTCGCCGGCCGGCTTGCCGGTCGCCTCGGGGTCACCGAAGACGCCGAGCAGGTCGTCGCGCAGCTGGAACGCCTCACCGAGCGCGAGGCCGTAGTCCGACAGGGGAGCGAGCGACCCGTCCGGCGCACCGCCGACGAGCGCCCCGATGAGGAGCGGGTGCTCGATGGTGTACTTCGCGCTCTTGAAGCGGATCACCTTGCGCGCCGAGGCGATCCGGGCGTCGAGATCGAGCCCGTCCCAGCCGCGGGCCGACTCGAGCAGGTCGAGGAACTGGCCGCCCATGAGCTGCGTGCGCATGGAGTCGAAGAGCTGCCGGCCGCGGGCCAGCTCGTCGGCGGGCAGGCCGCACGTCGCGTAGAGCTCGTCGCACCAGGTCAGGCACAGGTCGCCGGCGAGGATCGCGGTGCCCTCGCCGAAGCGGTCGGCGTCACCCGCCCAGCCACGCGCCTGGTGCAGCGAGGCGACGGCCCGGTGCGCGGACGGCATACCCCGTCTCGTGTCGCTGCGGTCCATGACGTCGTCGTGGAGCAGGGCGGCGCCCTGGAAGAACTCCATGCTCGCGGCCAGGCGCACGAGCGCGTCGGAGTCGGCGCCGCCCGCGGCGCGGTAGCCCCAGTAGAGGAAGCCTGCGCGCAGACCCTTGCCGCCGGTCAGCAGGCCGGACACGGCCGAGACGAGCGGGGCGGTCTCCTCTCCGATCGCGGCCAGCGACTGCGTGGCCCCGGCGATCTGCCCGTCGATCGCCTGCTGCACCCGACGGCGCAGCACGTCGAGGTCGGTGGGGGTCTGCACGGGGTCCTCCATCGAGTCGCGGGAATCGGGGTCAGCCTACGCGGCGCGCGGGTGCGCCCGTGAACAGCCCGGACACCGCGGACGCGCGCGGCTTATGGTGTGCGGCATGGCACACGGCACGGCATCCTCGATGGCGCGGGCGGAGCGGTTCACGCGGTCCATCCCGGCGATGATCGAGGCCGACACCCCGACGTACAGCTTCGAGTTCTTCCCGCCCAAGGACGACGCGTCCGAGGCGCAGCTCTGGGACGCCATCCGACGCCTCGAGAAGGTGTCGCCGAGCTTCGTCTCGATCACCTACGGCGCCGGCGGCGGCACCCGCGACCGCACCGTCCGACTCACCCAGCGCGTCCTCGAGGCCACCTCGCTGACGCCCATGGCGCACCTGACGTGCGTCGGCCACTCCGTCGCCGAGCTGCGCGGCATCGTCGGGTCGTATGCCGCCGCCGGGGTCCGCAACATCCTGGCCCTGCGCGGCGACCCCCAGGGCGGCCTCGGCCAGCCGTGGGTCGCGCACCCCGAGGGTCTCGACCACGCCGACGAGCTCGTCACGCTGGTCCGCGGGCTCGGCGACTTCACCGTCGGTGTCGCGGCCTTCCCCGATGGCCACCCGGAGTCGGGCGACATCAGCGAGGACGCGGAGACGCTGATCCGCAAGGAGCGTGCCGGCGCCGAGTTCGCGATCACCCAGATGGTCTTCGACGTCGACCACTACCTCCGGCTGCGCGACGAGCTCGCCCGGCGCGGCTCCCGGCTGCCCGTCGTCCCGGCGATCATGCCGATCACGAACGCGCGCCAGGTGGTGCGCATGGCGCAGCTCGCGGGGCAGCCGATGCCGACGGCGGTCACGGACCGGCTCGAGCGGCACGGCGACGACGCCGCCGGGGTCCGCGCCGAGGGGATGGCGATCGCCACGGAGTCCTCGCGCCGCCTGCTCGACGAGGGTGCTCCCGGCATCCACTTCATCACGATGAACCGGTCGTCGGCGACGCTCGAGGTCTTCGGCAACCTCTGACCGGCGCAGCCTCGGAGGACGCCAACTCTCGGAGGTTTAGAGGCTTCAGAGGGCTGTGGGTCTGCGCCGGCCGGGGGTGCGCAGCCATGGCGACGGCACGAGGACGACCGACCCCCGGGAAGGGCCGGCCGTCCGGTGCGTGGACCGGATCGGTCAGGTGGTGCTCGACGGGGTGGCCGTGCCGTTGGGGGAGGCCGGGGCCTCGCCCTGCTGGCCCGACTGGCCCTGTGGGCCGTCGCCGTCGTGGTCACCGCCACGGCCGCCGCCGGGCCCGCCCTCCTGCACGGCCGTCACGGTGAAGGACGCGTCGACCTGCACCGTGATGTGGGTGCCGTCGGTGCGCACCATGTGCGCCTCGTAGACGCCGTCCGAGTCGGTCTCGACGCGCTCGATCGTCGCGGTCGGCTCCTTGGCCTTGGCGGCTGCCGTCACCTTGGCGGCGATGTCGCCCGTGAGCAGCGTCTCGTCGGAGCGCATCGGCTTGCTCGGGTCGGTGTTGCCGTTGCTGTTTCCGTTGGCCTGGGGGCCCTCGCCGAGCTGGCCGTAGCTGGTGACGGTGCCGGTGGCACCCGTCTCGTCCGCGCTCGCGAGGGCGGCGCCGCCGAGCGCGAGCGCCGACGCGGCCACGATGCCGGCGCCCGCCAGTGCGATGGTCTTGTTCTTCATGCGTTCACTCCTTCGATGGGCTGGCCTCGTGCCAGCTCTGCCCACCGTCGGCAACGGCCCTGTGTCCCCACCCTCGTCAGGGTGGGGAGGTCCTGTGAGAGGTCTGCGGACCTGTGGGGGTCCGGGGCCCGGGATGGCCGGCCCTCACCGGGACGGGCGGTCAGGTCTCCTGGTCGAAGGGTCGCTCGAGACGCTCGTCGGTCCGGGCTGCCGGGGGCGGCGGCACACCGGTCCCGTGGTGCTCCCGGTGCTCTCGCCGCTCCCGGCGCTCCCGACGCTCGGAGGGCACGGCGATGCCGACGCGTTCGCCCCAGGCGTCGTAACGGCGCTTGTAGCGGCGGATGCGTCCGGCCAGCTTGTAGACGAGGAACGCCCCGAGCACGAGGAAGAGCAGGGCGATGGCCGCGGCCCACCACGGGTGCGCGATGGCGAGGGCGGTGACGCCCGTGACGGTCACGTCCTCGGTGGTGCTGACGAGGACGTTGCTCGCCGGTTCGGGGGAGGTGTTGACGGCAGCGCGCAGCCCGGCCTTGATCCCGTGCGAGATGAGGGCCGTGACGCCACCGGTCGCGGCACCGACGGCGGCGTCGAGGCTCGCCGTGTCGTGGCCGATGAGGTAGCCGATGGTCGCCCCGACCGCTGGTCTGACGACGGTGTGCACGGAGTCCCAGGCGGAGTCGACGTAGGGGATCTTGTCGGCGAGCATCTCGACGACGAAGAGGACCGCTGCCCCGATGAGCACGTCGGTGCGAGCCAGGGCGTTCGGGATCTGGCTCAGGTTGAAGATCTTGTCGGCCAGCCCGAGGACGAGCACGACGGCGTACGCGTTGATGCCGCTGCCCCACCCGGTGGTGAAGGCCATGGGGATGAGCTCGGCGCCCACGACACCCCTTCGGTCGTGCGCCGGTCGCGGTGCGCCGGTGCGGCTGTGGCCCGACCGGTCGGCCGAGCCCAGGTCCAACGTCCCTGACGCTCCCGTATTCCCGGGGGTGGCGCAACGGGGCGCGCTGCACGTGGTGGTGGGGGCAGCGGAACGGGCCCGATCCGTGAGCGGACAGGACCCCTGCGCCCCTCCGTTCGCGGACCGAACCCGCGCCATCACTCTGTCGCCGGGGATGTCGCAGAGGCCTGAGCACGGGTACTCAGATCGGTCCGGAGCGGGACGGAACGGACGCATGGGGAGAGGTCGGTCGTGGCGGCTCCGGATCGCGTGGACGTGACCCGCGGACCGTCTTGACAGGCTGTCGGCGCCAGGGGTTAGGCTTCGAGTATCGAACAGGTGTTCGAACGTCGTCGTCTCGGGTGAGGTGCCCGGGAGGTGAGGTCCGAACCGGTGTTCGAGCCAGTCAGTTGTCAGTCAGTTGTCAGTTCAAGTCGTCGGTTGGTGTCGGACCGCTCGTGTGGGGCGCGGGTGGTCTGGGTCGTGATGTCCGGCCTCGACGTGTCCGAGGGAGACGTGTCGTGGTGCGCAGGTTCAGTGACGCCGTGCAGGTGAGAGTGCGCGAGCGGGAGCAGCAGGAGCAGTCCGTCGCGGGCCGGTCCGGCGGTACGGCCGGAAGGTCGACCCGTCCGCCCGGGTCCGCGGGGTCCTCGAGGGCCATGGGATCCTCGGGATCCTCACGAGCCGCGGGATCCGCAGGGGACCCCGGGTCGTCGGGACCCTCGGGTTCCGCGGGCGGGTCCGTCGAGGCGCCACCCGAGGCGTTCATCTGGCGCGGGCGCCTCTACGTCGTGCGTGGCGTCCTCGCCCAGTGGCGCGAGCGGCGGGCCTGGTGGCACGACGCGCTCGAGGCCGACGAGGCGCAGGTCCGTCCCGGCGAGACGCTCGTCGCCGCGGCGAGCGAGCAGCACGTCTGGCGCGTCGAGGCGAGCCCGGGATGGTCGTTCACCCCCGGCGTCTACGACCTCGCCCACGACGAGTCCCCGCGCGGCGACCACTGGTCGCTCGTCCGGGTCGCCGACTGAGCCCATGAGACGAGAGAGGAGAGGAACCACCATGACCACTGCCCACGACCTGCGTCGCCCACCCATCTCGGTCGCCGTGCTCGACCTGCTCGAGCGGGGCCGGGCCACCCTCGAGACCGCGTGCCGCACGAGCGACGCGTCCGAGCGCTACCGCGACGCCCATCTCGGGGCCCTGCGCGCCGCCGCGGCCCTCGTCGCCGCCCGCACCGTGCCGTCGCCACGTTCGCGACCGCGCAGCGTGTGGCAGGTCCTGCCCGGGGTGGCCCCGGAGCTGGGGGAGTGGGCCGCCTTCTTCGCCGCGTGCTCGGCGCACCGGTCGGTCATCGACCGCGGCGGTCACATCAGCGCACGCGAGTCCGACGACCTGCTGCGCCAGGCAGAGATGTTCCTCGAGATCGTCCAGGACCTCCTCGGTGTCCCCGCGACGATCCCGTTGCCGCAGTCGATCACCCCGGTCTCGAGGAGCCGGGCGAGCGGGGCGTGACGACCGGCATGACCACCATCACCAGCGGCCGCACGAGCAGCGCGGCCGGCAACACCGAGAGCTTCGTGCACCTGCACGTCGCGTCCGGCTACTCCATGCGCTACGGCACGGCCAAGCCGCACCAGCTCGTCGAGCGCGCCGCGGCGTTCGGGCAGCCGGCGCTCGCCCTGACCGACCGCGACGGGCTCTACGGCGCCGTGAAGTTCGTCCGGTCCTGCATGGAGCACGACGTCGCGCCGGTCCTCGGCGTCGACCTCGCCCTCGGCCCCGAGCACCCCGAGCGCCAGCGCAGCCGTCCCGTGCGCACCCCGGTCCGTGGCGGGGCCCTCGTCGACCCGCGGCTCCCGCGGGTCACGGTGCTGGCCCGGGGCAGCAGCACCGGCCTCGCCCCGGGTGCGGGGTGGGCGGCGCTCTGTCGCCTCGTCACCGCGACCCACCTGCGCGGCGAGCGCGGCAACCCGGTCACGACCGCGGCCCTCGTCGCGGAGCACGCGCGCCTGCTGCCCACCCTGCCCGTCGCGTCCGAAGCGGAGGACGACCGGCGCGGCCGGCCCGAGGGCCGGGGTCGACCCGGCGGACGAGGCGGGCAGCACACGCCGTCGGTGGCGGACGGTGGGCCGTGCCCGCTCGTCGTGCTCCTCGGGCCCGACTCCGACGTCGGTCGCGCGGTGCTCGCCAAGCGACGCGACCACGCCCGAGCGGCGCTCGAGCGCTGGGTCGCGCTGCTGCCGCGGGGGGCCGTCGTCGTCGAGGTCGTGTGCCACGGCGGGCCCGAGCACCAGCCGGGCAGCCTCGGCCAGGCCGGACGCATGCTCGCGCTCGCCCGCGAGGTCGGCGTGCCGAGCATCATCACGGCCGCGGTGCGCCACGCCGACCCGCAGGACGCCGCCATCGTCGACGTCCTCGACGCCGCCCGGCGGCTCGTCGCGCTCGACGCACGCCACCTCGACCGCGTCACGACGGCCGGACACCTCTCGCCGACGCCCCTCATGCACGCGCTCGCCCTCGACGTCGTCCAGGTCTCCGGCCCGGGGCTCGTCGGCGGCGGCTCGCTGGCCCGCGAGCAGGCCCGGGAGCTGCTCGCCCGCACGACGTCGCTCGCCGCCGAGTGCGTCCAGGACCCACGGGCCGACCTCGGCATCGGCTCGGTCCACCTGCCCGAGCCGGGCGTCCTCGGCATCCGGCCCGGCACCAACCCGCACCGCGTCCTCGCGCGACGGTGCCGCGAGTCCATCCCGACCCGCTACCCCGGCCGCACCGAGAGCGAGCTCGTCGCCGTCAGCGACCGGCTCGAGGACGAGCTCGGCGTCATCGAGACGCTCGGCTACGCCACGTACTTCCTCACCGTCGCCCAGGTCTGCGACCTCATCCGCGAGATGGGCGTGCGGGTCGCCGCCCGCGGGTCCGGGGCCGGGTCGCTCGTCAACTACCTCCTCGGCATCTCCGGCGTCGATCCGATGCGGCACGGGCTGCTCATGGAGCGCTTCTGCTCGCCGTTGCGGGCCGAGCTGCCCGACATCGACATCGACGTCGAGTCGGCCCGGCGCACCGAGATCTACGAGCGCATCCTCGACCACTTCGGGGGCGACCGGGTCACCTGCGTCTCGATGATGGACACCTACCGGGTGCGCCACGCGATCCGCGACGCCGGGGCTGCGCTCGGACTGCCGCCGCCCGAGGTCGACGCCATGGCCAAGGCCTTCCCGCACATCGCCGCCCGCAACGTCCGCAACGCCCTGGCCGAGCTGCCCGAGCTCCGCGCGAGCGGCCTCGACGTGCCGCGCCTGCAGCTGATGTTCGACATCGTCGAACGCCTCGACGGCCTGCCCCGGCACATCGCGCTGCACCCCTGCGGGGTCGTGCTGTCCGACTCCGTCCTGCTCGACCGCACTCCCGTCGAGGCGAGCTGGCTCGGCTTCCCGATGAGCCAGTTCGACAAGGACGACGTCGAGGAGATGGGACTGCTCAAGCTCGACGTCCTCGGCATCCGGATGCAGTCCGCGATGGCGCACGCGATCGAGGAGGTCGAGCGCGTCGACGGCGACCACGTCGACCTCGACGACGAGTCGCAGGTCCCCTTCGACGACGAGCCGACCTTCGAGCTCGTCCGCTCGACGAAGACCCTCGGCTGCTTCCAGATCGAGAGTCCCGGACAACGCGAGCTCATCGGCAAGTTCGGGCCGCGGACCTTCGACGACCTCATCATCGACATCTCGCTCTTCCGGCCCGGCCCGGTCAAGAGCGACATGATCATCCCGTTCCTCAACGCGAGGCAGGGATGGAAGGACCCGTCCTACCTCCACCCGTCGCTCGTCCCGGCGCTCGAGGAGACCGAGGGCGTCGTCGTCTTCCACGAGCAGGTGCTCATGATCGTCGCCGAGACCACCGGGGTGACCCTCGCCCAGGCCGACGAGGTGCGCCGCACCCTCGGCACGCCCGACGGGCAGAAGCGGATCGAGGCGTGGTGGCGACCCGCGGCCCGGGACCGCGGCTACGCGCCCGAGGTCGCCGACAAGATCTGGGAGGTCCTCAAGGCGTTCGCCTCCTTCGGGTTCTGCAAGGCGCACGCCGCGGCCTTCGCGCTGCCCAC
This sequence comes from Terracoccus sp. 273MFTsu3.1, assembly GCF_000383675.1. GTDB lineage: Bacteria > Actinomycetota > Actinomycetes > Actinomycetales > Dermatophilaceae > Terrabacter. Next base: position 251,511 of record NZ_KB911827.1, read on the forward strand.
CTACCAGTCGGCCTGGCTCAAGACGCACCACCCGGCAGCCTTCCTCGCCGGAGTGCTCACCCACGACCCCGGGATGTACCCCAAGCGACTCATCCTCGACGACGCCCGCACCTTCGGCATCGCGATCCTCGGGCTCGACGTCAACGTCTCGACCGGCGCCTACCGCTTCGAACGCACCGACGACGGCGGTGAGGCCATCCGGCTGTCGCTCGCCGACGTCCACGGCATCAGCGAGGCCGAGGTCGCGCAGATCGTCGCCGGACAGCCCTACTCCAGCCTCTCCGACTTCTGGCAGCGCGCCCACGTGTCGCGTCCCGTCGCCGAGAAGCTCGTGCTCGCAGGGGGATTCGACGCGTTGCACGACATCGACCTCGGTGGCCCGTCCCGTCTCGACGAGAGCGGGTCCGGGGTCGTGGGCCGAGCGCGGGGTGGCCTCGGCCGTCGTGGCCGGGTCACCCGGCGCGACCTGCTGCTCCACGTCGCCGAGCTCGACCGCTGGTCCTCCTCGCAGCGCTCGTCGCGCCGCTCCTCCCATCGGGTCTCGGCCGCGAGCCGGTCGTCGGGACCGGGCTCCTCACGGGGTCGCGTCACGTCCGTCTCCGCCACGGGGGACATCCGGGCCCTCGCCGCGGCCCAGTCGCAGGGCTCCGCCGGGGCGCCCGAGCAGATCGCGACCCAGCTGACGCTCGACCTCGGCGACACGCCGCGGCTCTCCGCGACGAGCGGCCTGCCGGAGATGACCGGCCCGGAGCGGGTCCGGGCCGAGCTCGAGGTGCTCGGCCTCGACGCGAGCGGCCACGTCGTCGACTTCTACGGCCCGCTGCTCGACGCGCTCGGCGTGACCCGGGCGCGCGACCTGCTCTCCGGGCGCAGCGGCCGCGAGGTCCTCGTCGCCGGGGTCAAGGTCGCCACCCAGACCCCGCCGATCCGCACCGGACGCCGCGTCGTCTTCCTCACGCTCGACGACGCCACCGGCCCGGCCGACCTCACCTTCTTCGAGGACGTCCAGGGCCCGTATGCCGCCACCGTCTTCCACTCGTGGCTGCTGCTCTGCCGTGGGGTCGTGCGGCGCACCGGTCCACGCGGCGTCTCCATCCGGGCCACCGGCGCGTGGGAGCTCTCGGCTCTGCAGGACGCGTGGACCTCCGGGGGCATCACCGCCGTCCGCGACGCGCTCGAGGCCGCCGACCGGTCGGCGTGGGAGCGCGCCACCGCGCTCGCCGGACCCGACGGGGCCCGGTCCGGCGTCGGCGAGGGGCCGGACGGCCGGCGGGTGCTCGTCCACGCCTCCGGGTTCAAGCAGTCGCCGTACGCCGACATCAAGCCGGCGGGCGACGACGTCCGGGGCCCGCGCGGGACGAGCGGGCTCGTGCCCACCGAGACGGTGGGCGGCCCGCCACGCAAGCTGTGGCACGCGAGTCCGGGAAGCTCGGGGCACTAGGGTGATGACGCACACGAACCACACGCGGCACCACGCGTACCACGTTCCCAGACGGAGGATCCCGTGCCCGACGAGCAGCGCCCCCAGCGACGTGGTGGGGTCCGGCCGTCGGCCGTGGTCTCGGCCGTGGGCCACCTCGCCGACGAGTGCTCGCAGCGCCTCGGCCGGCCGCTCGAGGTGCTCGACCTCGGTGGCGGCACCGGTGGCGTCGCCGTCCCGCTCGCCGAGGCCGGTCACCACGTCACCGTCGTCGACCCCAGCCCCGACGCCCTGGCCTCGCTCGGTCGCCGGGCCCGCGAGGCCGGCATCGTCGACCGCATCACGGCGGTCCAGGGAGACGGCGACTCCCTCGGCTCCGTCCTGGCCGGGCGCCACGTCGACCTCGCCTGCTGCCACGGCACGCTCGAGTTCGTCGACGACCCCGCGGCGACGCTCCACGCCATCGCGCAGGCGCTGGGCGACGGCGGCGTCCTGTCCCTGCTCGTCTCCGGCCGGCTGTCCGTCGTCTTCGCCAAGGCCATCGCCGGTGAGTTCGGCCAGGCCCGCGCCGCCCTCGTCGACCCCTCCGGTCGCTGGGGGAGCACCGACCCGCTGCCGCGCCGCTTCGACGTCGAGCAGCTCGAGACGCTCCTCGCCGACGCCGGCTTCACCGACGTGCGGGTGCGCGGCACCAACATCCTCGGCCACCTCGTCCCGGCCTCGCTCATCGACTCCGAGGCCGACCGCGTCGCCCTGGCCGAGCTCGACGAGCTGCTCGTCACCGGTCCGGGGCGCGAGTTCCTCCGGACCCTCGGCAATGCCCTCCACGTCGTCGCGCGCCGCGACTGACCGCGCCCGCGGGCGCGCGTCGACCCGACCGGAGGGCCGACGATGAGCCGCCGCCAGTTCACCGCCCCGACCCGGGCCGGCTCCGAGCCGCCCGACGACACCGGCTGCACCGTCCTGCACGTCGACATGGACGCCTTCTATGCGTCCGCCTCGCTCATCTCGCGGCCCGAGCTGCGGGGCAGGCCCGTCATCATCGGCGGTGCGAGCGGGCGGTCCGTGGTGCTCTCGGCCACCTACGAGGCGCGGGCCTTCGGGGTCACCTCGGCGATGCCGATGGCCCGGGCCCAGCGGCTGTGCCCGCAGGCGGTCATCATCGAGCCCGACCACCGCCGCTACGCCGCCATCTCCGAGGCCGTCATGGCGACCTTCGCGACGATCACCGACAGCGTCGAGCCGCTCTCGCTCGACGAGGCCTTCCTCGACGTCTCCGGAGCCGTGCGCCGTTTGGGCCGTCCGACCCGGATCGCCGAGCAGCTGCGCGACACGATCGCCGACGAGCAGGGCATCACGTGCTCGGTGGGCGTGGCCTCGACGAAGTTCGTCGCCAAGCTCGCCTCCAACCTCGCCAAGCCCGACGGGCTCATCGTCGTGCCGCGCGAGGAGGTCGTCTCGTTCCTGCACCAGCTGCCGGTCGGCGCGATCTGGGGCGTCGGCGACAAGACCGAGGAGCACCTGCACCGCCTCGGCCTGCGCACCGTGGCCGACCTCGCGCACACGCCCGTCGAGACCCTCCAGCGCGCCCTCGGCGACGTCGCCGGCAGGAGCCTGCACGACCTCGCGTGGGGTCGTGACCCCCGCTCCGTCGTGCCGGAGCGACGCGAGAAGTCGATCGGTGCCGACGAGACCTTCGCCCACGACATCGACGACCCCGTCCGCATCCACCGCGAGCTGCTGCGCCTCGCCGACCGCACCGCGGCCCGGGCCCGGTCCGCCGGCATGACGGGGCGCACCGTCTCGATCAAGGTCCGCTTCGCCGACTTCACGACGATCACCCGTGCCAAGACACTGCGCCACCACACCGACGTGTCCCGCGATATCTTCGCGACAGCCCGCGAGCTCTACGACCGCCTCGGCCTCCAACGCGCCCGGATCCGGCTCGTCGGGGTCCGCCTCGAGGGGCTCGTCCCGTCGGCCGTCGCCCCCATCCAGGCCACCCTCGACGAGCCCGAGCACGGGTGGCGCGAGGCCGACCGCGCGGTCGACCGCGCGAGCGCCAGATTCGGTGCCGGGTCGGTGCGTCCGGCGTCACTCATGCCCGACCGACCCTCGGGTTCCCAACGCGCTCGGCGCGACCTATCCTGAGGGAAAGAAGTCCGCGTCGGCCGTTTCCGACATACGATTCGGGCACAGTCGATTTCGCACCAGGGAGGTGCCCGGTGGCACTCTCGGAACACGAGGAAGCCCTCCTCCAGCAGATGGAGGAAGCCCTCTACGCCGAAGACCCTCGATTCGCCTCGCGGATCGAGAAGACGAAGTCACGCGGCCTCGGCCGTGGACGCCTCGTCGCCGGCGTGGTGGCCGCGGTCATCGGTCTCGCCCTGGTCGTCTTCTCGGCGATGAGCAGCAGCATCTGGCTCGGTGCGGTCGGCTTCGCCGTCATGGTCGCGGGCATCGTCTACGCGATCACCCCGTCGAAGACGAAGCTCGCAGCCGTCGCCAGCGACGGCACCACCAAGCCGCGCGCCGGCAAGGCCAAGGCCGCCTCCGCCAAGCAGGCCAGCTTCATGGAGCGCCTCGAGGAGCGGTGGGAGAAGCGCCGCCGCGACCAGTGGTGACGCGCCGCTGACCGGCGCGCGCACCCGACGGACGCAGACAGGACCCCGACGGAGACCGTCGGGGTCCTTCACGTGTCGAGGCCGCGGGTGACCGAGCCCCGCGGATCAGGGACGGGTGGCGTAGACGCCGAGAGCCCAGGTGGCGATCATCGCGAACGCCGTGACGAGCTCGATGCCGATGTTGAGGGCCACTGCGCGCAGGGCCTGCGTCGTCGCGTGCCAGGCTCGTGCATGAGAACCGTGCTTGACCCGCTCGAGAACGTAGATCGTCAGGACGAACCCGAGGGGGGCGCCCACGACGGGCACGACGAAGAAGCCCACCACGGCGACGACCAGCGCCACCGCGACGACGACCCCGTCGACGCCCGCGGTCTTCATCCGTCGCCCGGGGACGAGGTACTGCGCGACGAGGCCCACGGCATACAGCAGGGTCGCGATGCCGAAGACGAGCCAACCCGGCCCGTCCTGACGTTCGAACGCCCACACGAGCGTCGCACCCCAGACCAGCAGCAGCCCCGGCAGCACCGGGACGACGATGCCGACGGTACCCACGAGCATCGCGAGCAGAACGAGGACGTTCGTCGCAGTGATCACGGGGCAGCCGTCGGCGGCGTGCGGATCAGGATGGGGTCAGGAGGGGCCGGGTCGGAGATCGCCTCTGGACTCAGTGTTCGTCGACGGGAGCGGATCCCGGGACCTCGGTGAGTCGTTCCGTCTCGTCGCGGATGTCGAGAGCCTTGTCCTTCAGCGCCGGGAGGTGCTCCCGTCCGTGGTGCGCGCAGAAGAGCAGCTCTCCGCCGGAAACGAGGCGGGCGCGGATGTAGGCCTGAGCCCCACATCGGTCGCAGCGGTCAGCAGCAGTCAGTTCGGGTGCCAGTGCTGTCGTCATCGTATTTCGCCTCTTTCCTCCCTCGGGGGTCCCCCGGAGGGAAACCCTGCCATGTACCTACGACGCCCGATCGGTCCATCGGGTGGACCTCTCGCGCCTCGTGGACGTTCCAACAGTGAATCACGTCGAAACCTTCCCGATGGTGAGGCTCGGTCAGTGAGACGCCCGCCGGACCAACATCGTTACGTGTCAGTGATTCGCCGCGGCGCCCAGATACGGATTGGCTAGGCCGCTCCCGACGGGGCTCGAGGGGCCGGCGGGGCTGGTGCCCGGCTCGTCCGTGAGGTCCGTCACCCGGGGAGCCGCGAGCCTCCCGAGGGCGGTCGGTGGCGGTGGCTAGGCTTCCCCTGCCAGCCCTCCACAGCCCGACCGCTGGCCGCACACCGACGGAAAGAGAACGACACACCGTGGCCTCCGCCTCACGACCCGCTCCCTCCGGCAACGGCGACTACACCGCCCGCCACCTCCAGGTCCTCGAGGGCCTCGAGGCCGTGCGCAAGCGCCCCGGCATGTACATCGGCTCGACCGACCAGCGCGGCCTCATGCACTGCCTGTGGGAGATCATCGACAACGCGGTCGACGAGGCCCTGGCCGGCGTCTGCACCGACATCGAGGTCATCCTCAGCGGCGACGGGTCCATCGAGGTGCGCGACAACGGTCGCGGCATCCCCGTCGACATCGAGCCCCGCACGGGCCTGTCCGGGGTCGAGGTCGTCTTCACCAAGCTGCACGCGGGCGGCAAGTTCGGCGGGGCGTCGTATGCCGCCACCGGTGGCCTCCACGGCGTCGGCGCGTCGGTCGTCAACGCCCTGTCAGCGCGACTCGACGTCGCCGTCGACCGCGGCGGCAAGACGTACGGCATGAGCTTCCGGCGCGGCGAGCCCGGTACCTTCGGCGACCGCACGGCGATCCACTCGCCCGACTCGGAGTTCACGCCCTACGAGAAGAAGAGCGCGCTGCCCGTCGTCGGCAAGGCCAAGCGAGGCGTCACCGGCTCGCGCGTGCGCTTCTGGCCCGACCGGCAGATCTTCCTCAAGGACGCCGAGCTCGACTACGACGCCATCCTCGGTCGCGCCCGGCAGACCTCGTTCCTCGTCCCCGGCCTGCGCCTCGTCATCCGCGACGAGCGACGCCTCAAGGGCACCCCGGGCGAGGAGGGCACCGTCGAGGAGGTCTTCCAGCACGACGGCGGCATCACCGACTTCGTCGAGTACCTCGCGCCCGACACCCCGATCACCGACGTGTGGCGCCTCGAGGGCTCCGGCACGTTCACCGAGACGGTCCCGGTCCTCGACGTCAACGGCCACATGACCCCGACCGAGCTCGAGCGCGAGTGCGGTGTCGAGGTCGCCCTGCGCTGGGGCCAGGGCTACGACACGAAGGTCCAGTCCTTCGTCAACATCATCACGACGCCCAAGGGCGGCACCCACGTCACCGGCTTCGAGCAGTCCATCGTCAAGGTGTTCCGCAAGCAGCTCGAGGTCAACGCCCGGCGGCTCAAGGTCGGCAACGACAAGCCCGAGAAGGACGACATCCTCGCCGGCATGACGGCCGTCGTCACCGTGCGCCTGGCCGAGCCGCAGTTCGAGGGCCAGACCAAGGAGGTCCTCGGCACCAACGCCGTGCGCGCCATCGTGGCCAAGGTCGTCGAGAAGGAGCTGACCGACCGCCTCACGTCGAGCAAGCGGGGCGACAAGGCCCAGGCCGCCCTGCTGCTGGAGAAGGTCGTCTCCGAGATGAAGTCGCGCATCAGCGCACGGCTGCACAAGGAGACCCAGCGGCGCAAGAACGCCCTCGAGAGCTCGACGCTCCCGTCCAAGCTGCGCGACTGCCGCACCACCGACGTCGAGCGGTCCGAGCTGTTCATCGTCGAGGGGGACTCGGCCATGGGCACGGCCAAGGAGGCCCGCAACTCCGAGTTCCAGGCACTGCTGCCGATTCGCGGCAAGATCCTCAACGTCCAGAAGGCGTCCGTCTCCGACATGCTCAAGAACGCCGAGTGCGCCTCGATCATCCAGGTGATCGGCGCCGGCTCGGGCCGCAGTTTCGACCTGAGCGCCGCCCGCTACGGCAAGGTCATCATCATGACCGACGCCGACGTCGACGGCGCCCACATCCGCACGCTGCTGCTGACCCTCTTCTTCCGCTACATGCGTCCGCTCGTCGACGCCGGTCGCGTCTACGCGGCCATGCCGCCCCTGCACCGGCTCGAGGTCATCAACGCCGGCGCCAGGAAGAACGAGCTCATCTACACCTTCAACGAGCCGGAGATGCGCCGCACGCTGGCCCGCCTCGAGAAGTCGGGCAAGAAGATCAAGCAGCCGATGCAGCGCTACAAGGGCCTCGGTGAGATGGACGCCGACCAGCTGGCCGACACGACGATGGACCCGCGTCACCGCACCCTGCGCAAGGTGACGATGCGCGACCTCGAGACCGCCGAGCGCGTCTTCGAGCTGCTCATGGGCAACGAGGTCGCCCCGCGCAAGGACTTCATCATCGAGTCCGCGGCCGAGGTCGACCGCGAGCGGATCGACGCCTGACGGGAGCGTTCGAGGCCCCCGGGTTGTCCGTGGGGTGACGGGACCTTCGGCGCGGCACAGCCAGCCGTGCTTACGATGTGTCCCTGCCGGCGCGACTCCCTCCGCCGGTACGCGTCGAGAAGGGGAATCGATGGTGGGCAACGTCAACGCCGAGGAGTCGGTCGCCGACGAACGGTCCGGCGTGCTGGACGAGCCGGGCGCGCAGCCCGACACGCGTCACGGCGCTCCGTCGGACGAGGTCGACGGAGAGAGCTTCACCGTCGCCCTCCCGGGTCCTGCCGTGGCGGACGACGCGGCCGTCCCCGACGAGCCGGAGCAGCTCTCGGGCTCGCCCGCCGCCCCTGACGAGGACGTCGCCGTGGCCGGCATCGACATCGCCCCCGACCGCACCGCACCGGCCCCGACGCGCTACCTCACGCCCGACGAGCTCCACTGGGCCGCCGAGACCATCGAATCGATCTCGACGGCCTTCGCCTCGAAGGTCGTCGGCCAGGCCCGTCTGCAGGAGACCCTGCTCATCGCCCTGATGACCGGCGGCCACGTCCTCCTCGAGAGCGTGCCCGGACTGGCCAAGACGACGGCGGCGCAGACGATCGCGCAGGCCGTCGGCGGGACGTTCCACCGCATCCAGTGCACCCCGGACCTGTTGCCGAGCGACATCGTCGGCACGCAGGTCTACAACCAGCACTCCGGCACCTTCGAGACCCAGCTGGGTCCCGTCCACGCCAACTTCGTCCTCCTCGACGAGATCAACCGCAGCAGCGCCAAGACGCAGTCGGCCATGCTCGAGGCGATGCAGGAGCGCCAGACCTCCATCGGTGACCGCAGCTACGCGCTGCCCGACCCGTTCCTCGTTCTCGCGACCCAGAACCCCATCGAGCAGGAGGGCACCTACCCGCTGCCCGAGGCGCAGATGGACCGCTTCATGCTCAAGGACGTCCTCGACTACCCGTCACCGGCGGAGGAGGCCGAGGTGCTCCGGCGCATCGACTCCGGCATCTTCCTCACGGCGTCGGAGCCGGTCGTGTCCGTCGCCGACGTCAAGCGGCTGCAGGCCCTCGTCGGCCGGGTCTACATCGACCCGGCGATCGTCAACTACGTCGTCGGCATCGGCTACGTCACGAGGCACCCGCGTGACTACATCGAGCCGCGCCTCGCCGGCTACGTCGACTTCGGGGCGAGCCCGCGGGCGAGCATCGCCTTCACGAGTGCGGCGCGGGCCCGCGCCCTCGTCGACGGCCGCAACCACGTCGTCCCCGACGACGTCAAGGCGCTGACGCACCGCGTGCTGAGGCACCGCGTCACGCTCGGCTTCGAGGCGGCCGCCGACGAGGTCGCCGTCGAGGGCATCATCGACGCGATGGTCAACGGGATCCGCACCCCCTGACCGGGGAGCCGGACGACGGACGCGACATGACGACGACGCTGCTGACGAGGGTGAAGAGCAAGCTCTTCGTCCACGCGCGCCGCAAGTCCCGCAGCCTTCTCGAGGGGGAGTACGCCTCCGTCTTCCACGGCCGCAGCCTCGACTACGACGACCTGCGCGACTACGTCCCCGGCGACGAGGTGCGCGACATCGACTGGCGTGCCACGGCCCGCAGCCAGTCTCCGCTCGTCAAGCGCTACGTCGCGACGCGTAAGCAGAACCTCATGCTCGTCATCGACACCGGACGCGGGATGGCGGCCACGACGCGCAGCGGCGAGCCGAAGAAGTCGGTGGCCATCGCGGCGGCCGGCCTCGTCGGCTACCTCGCGCAGCGTCACGGGGACCTCGTCGGGCTGGTCCGCGGCACCGCCGGCTCGACGGTCGCGCACGACCTGCGCGGCTCCGAGGCGCACCTCGAGCTGTTGCTGCGCGCCGTCGACGCGGCGACCGTCCTCGACGGCGACCAGAGCAACCTCGCGACGCAGCTGCGCTGGATCGTCCGCAACGTTCGCCGCCGCCTCGTGCTGCTCGTCGTGGCCGACGACAAGGAGCTCGACCCGGCGCTCGACGAGCTGCTCCGCCGTCTCCACGTCCAGCACGAGATCCTCTGGATCACCGTCGAAGACGCGGACCCCACGGCCATCGAGGGCGACCGGACGGCATACGACGTCGCCGACACGTACACGCTGCCGACGCTGGTGCGGCTCGACCCGCGGGTGCGCGCGGCGTATGCCGCCTCGGTCGCCGACCGCGTGCAGCGCACGACCGAGCTGCTCGACCGCCGCGGGATCAACCACGCCCGTCTCGGGTCGTCCGACGAGGTCGTCGCGACGGTCTTCGCCCTGCTCGAGAGGCAGCGTCGTGCGCGCCGCTGACGCCCCGCCACCGGGCTTCTACGCCCCCGACCCGTATGCCGCGAAGTGGCTCTGGATCGGCATCGGCGCGCTCGTCCTCGTCGCCGGCTGGTACGTCTGGGTGTGGTGGTCGACGCGGGAGAAGAAGGTGGTCGTCCCGCCACGCATCACGTCGGACCGGCTCTCGCGGCTGCGCGCCGACTACACCCGGCAGATCGATCTCGTGCTCGACCGGGCTGCGGCGGGCGAGATCAGCCAGCGCCGGGCGCACCAGCAGCTCAGCGTCCTCGTGCGCCACTTCGTCCAGGAGGTGTCGGGGATCCACGCCCCGACGATGACGCTCACCGAGCTCAACGCGACGGGGTCTCGGCTGACCCCGGTCTCGGAGGTCGTCGGAGCGCTCTATCCCGGTGAGTTCGGTCCACGTGAGACGGCGACGCTCGTCGGGGCGGGCACCGTCGCCAAGCAGGTGGTGGCGCGATGGAGCTGAACGGCCTCGACCTCAAGTGGCCGGGCGTGCTCGGCCTCGGGACGCTCCTCGCGGTCCTGCTCGCGTATGCCGTCTTCCGCCTCATGTCCCGCCGGCAGGCGCGGGCGTCGGCGGCGGTCGCCAACTCGAGCGCGCTGACCGAGCTGCCGGAGTACCGGCGGGCGCTGCGTCTCCACCGGATCCGGATGGCCGTGCTCGTCTCCAGCGCCGTGCTCCTCGGCGGGGCCGCCCTCGTGGGCGCGGCCCGACCGCTCGACACCACCATCGACAAGCCCCAGACCCGCAGCCGCGACATCATGCTGTGCCTCGACATCTCCGGATCGATGGCGGCCTACGACGCGACGCTCGTGTCGACGTTCAAGACGCTCGTCTCGAGCTTCGAGGGCGAGCGGATCGGGCTCGTCATCTTCAACTCGTCGGCCGCCACGGTCTTCCCGCTCACCGACGACTACGACTTCATCAACGGCGAGCTCGACTCTGCGGGCCGCGCGCTGACAGGCGACCCCGAGTACGACTCCTTCTTCGCCGGCACCTTCAACGGGCGCGGCACCTCGTTGATCGGCGACGGCCTCGCCACGTGCGTCTCCAGCTTCGACAAGGTCGACCTCCAGCGCGCCCGCTCGGTCGTCTTCGCCACCGACAACCACCTCGCCGGGCGGCCGATCATCGACGTCGACGAGGCCGGCGAGCTGGCCAAGGCCAAGGGCGTCCGCGTCTACGGGCTCAACCCGGAGGAGGACGGGGCCGACCAGGAGGCGGTGGAGATGCGCGACATCGTCACCGGCACCGGCGGACGCTACTTCGCGATGAGCGACCAGGCGGCCATCAAGGGCATCGTCGACGCGGTCCAGGCCCAGGAGGCGACGCTCATCGACGCCGCCTCCCGCGCCCTCTACTCCGACAACCCGACGCTGCCCGTCACCCTCGCCGGGATCGGGCTCATCGGCGTCATCGGCGCGAGCCGGAGGTGGGCGTCGTGAGCCTCCTGCCCGTCGCCCCCTGGCCCGTGCTGCTCGTCCTCGCGGTCGGGGCGCTCGCCGCCGTGTGGTGGAACCCGTCGTCGCGCTCGGTGCCGGGGGAGTCGCGGGCGACGCACTGGCGCCTCACAGGTGCGGTCGTGCTCCTCGGGGTCGCCGCGCTGCGTCCGGCCGTCGCGGGTGAACAGGTCGACACCACCGCCGCCAACCTCAACGTCTACTTCGTCGTCGACACGACGAGCAGCATCATCGCCGAGGACTACGGCGACGGACACCCTCGCATCGACGGCGTCTCCGCGGACATCTCTGCCATCGCGGAGGCTCTTCCGGGCGCCCGCTACTCCGTCGTGACGTTCGACCAGGAGGCTCGGGTGCGGCTGCCGCTGACGACCGACACCACGGCCCTCGACGCGGCCGTCGAGACGTTGCTCCCCGAGTCCTACGAGGTCTCCAGGGGCACGTCCGTGAGCGAGGCGAACGACCGCCTCAAGACCCTGCTCCGGCAGGCCGACGCGCGCACCCCCGAGCGCGGGCGGGTCGTCTTCTACCTCGGCGACGGCGAGCAGACGGCGCAGGACCCCCCTGCACCCTTCGACATCGACAAGCGGCTCATCAACGGTGGAGCGGTCCTCGGCTACGGCACCACCGAGGGCGGCCGGATGAAGGCCACGCGGTCGCGCTTCGACACGACGCGCGACTACATCAAGGACCCCGCGACCGGTGAGGACGCCCGGTCGGTCGTCAGCGAGGACACGCTCCGCACGATCGGCGACCAGCTCGGCCTCGGCTACGTGCACCGCGAGGCGGGCGACGCGATCGGCCCGGTCGTGGGCGGCATCGACCTCGAGCGCTTCGGCACGAGCGAGCAGATCGAGAAGCAGAAGGTCATCGCCCGTCGCGAGCTCTACTGGCCGCTGCTGCTCGCGGTGGCCGGGATCGCCGCGTGGGAGGTCGGCGCCGGCATCACGGCGCTCGTCCAGACCCGCCGCCGGAGGGAGGCGCGCCCATGACGATTCTCGACGAGCGGCCGGCGCGCGCGGACAGCGTGCCCGGCGAGGACGTACGGAGCCGGTTCCGCGTGCGCCGACGTGACCGTCGCCCCCTCCCGCCGCACCTGCGTCGGCGACGCCGGCGCCTGCTGCTCGCGTCCGCTCCCGTCGTCGTCCTGCTCGTCCTCGTGGCGCTCCGGCTCATCTCGCTCAACCTCGTGCACGCCCAGACGCTCGACGCGTACGAGGCCGGCGACAAGCCCCGCACCCTGACCTGGGGCGAGCGGCAGGGCTGGGTCAACGTCGTCGAGCAGTTCCGGTCGCCCTTCGCGATCGGTGACGCCCACGTCCTCTCGGGTCATTTCGAGCTGGCGCGTCCGTGGTTCGAGCAGGCCTTCGAGCAGGTCCCCAAGGGCGGGATCGACGACTGCAAGGTGCGCGTCAACCTCGGCCTGACCTACGAGGCCCTGGGCGACGCCGCCAAGGCGCGCGAACGCACCGACGAGTGGAAGCAGTACTACGACAAGGGCATCACCATCACCAAGGAGCGCCCGCCGCTCTGCGAGGCGCCCGAGGGCGGCCAGACCGGGGAGCAACTCCAGCAGGCGCAGCAGCGGATGGAGCAGAAGAACTCCGACACCCCGCCTGACCAGCAACCTCCTGACGACCCGCAGCAGCCCGGCCCGGGTCAGCAGCCCGCACCCACGCCCGACCCCGGGAACACCCCGAGCCAGGAGGAGCAGGACTACCTCCAGGAGCAGCAGCGCCAGAACACCATCGAGCGCAACCAGCAACAGCAGCAGGGCAACGACGACACCGTGCCCGGCGACGGGTCGCAAACCGTCCCCAAGCCCTGGTGACTGATCCCGTCGCGGTGGCTAGAACCAGGCCTCGACGATCGTGGCTCGGTGCTCGAGCACCTCGACCGCCTTCTTGCCGCAGGACTCAGGGCGCGTGCGACCGACCGGCTCGCGCGTCACGCGCACGTGCCAGCGGCGCCCGTCGGCGTGGGTGACGGTGACGTCCCAGCCGTCGTCGGCCGCCTCTGGGGCGTCGGCCCACAGGGCGGCGAGGCGGGTCTCGCCCGTCTCGGCGCGCACGTGGGACTCGGCGCACTGCGCTGGACCGGTGACCCCGGAACGGCCCCGGTCGTGCAGCGGCCCGAGCAGCTCGACAGGTAGGTGCCCGGACTCGCTCGCTCCGAGGAGCCACTCCGATGCCTGCTCGTCGAGCCGCGCGAAGGTCTGTCCCCACGGCAGGAGGACTGCCGTCGGCGCGAAGCGGTGGCCGCCGGTGTGGGAGACCTCCCAGGCTCGGCCCGGGGCGACCCGGGCGGCATGGGCCGCCAGCGGACGTCCCCGCACGGCGCAGCAGACGTCGCGGCGGCCGTTGGTGCACACGAGCAGCGTGGGCTCAGCGGGCCGGGACCCGAGGAGCGAGGCCTGCACGAGCGCCCGGCTGCCGCGGGCGAGACCGCCCCAGTCGAGCCCGAGCAGGTCACCGACCTGGTCGACCTCGGCGACGAGCAGCCAGGCGTCCTCGGGGCGCGCGCCGGCGTGCGCGACGAACACGTGCCGGGGGCCGTCGTGCGCCGGGTGCCCTCCCGGGCGCCGGATGAGCATGAAGCGCCCACCGGCACGGCTCGTGCGGCTCTCCAGCTCGGCGCCGAGCTCCCGGTCGAGGTGCGACTCGCGCGCCGCGTCCCGGCCCCACGGCCCGGGCTGCTCGACGATGACGAAGAAGCGTGCCGTGGCCGCCGTGCCGTAGGCGCTCGTGCCGTCGTGGTCCCAGAGCACCGAGCACGCGTCGGAGGCCGGGGTGCCGTAGCCGGTCGTCGCGGGGTGCTCGGCGTGCTCGGGCTCGGCGTGCTCCCGCGAGGGCGGCGGCGCGTCAGCCGAGCCAGCCGAGTCAGCCGAGTCAGTCGGTTCAGCAGAGTCAGCCGAGTCAGCCGAGTCAGCCGAGTCAGCCGAGTCAGCCGAGTCAGCCGGTTCAGCAGAGCCAGCCGGCTCCGTCGGTTCAGCAGAGTCGGCCGGCTCCGTCGGTTCGACAGAGTCAGCCGGCTCCGTCGGCTCCGTCAGCGCAGCCGGCTCCGTCGGTTCCGCCGACGTCGGGGGATCTGTGGCGGGCGCGGGCGTCCCGGAGATCGCGTCGACGACCGAAGACACCTTTGCGGACGCGGCGGACGCGGCGGCGGTGGCTGCCGCCGCTGCCGCCGCGGCACGGCGGGCGGCCTTGCCGCCGGGAGGCGGGGTCACGCGTCGCCGCCGTCGGACGGCGCGTCGTCATCGGCGACAACATCCGTCGTGACCGCGGACTCCGCGTCGGTGGACTGGGCGGTGGCGGGAGGGGCCGCGACGTGCGCGATGACCGCGGTCGTCGGGACACCCGAGCCGTCGCGACGACCGTCCGCGGGCGGCAGCTCGATGGCGACACCGTTGGCGGCGGCGGCTCGGGCCGGGGTGTTGCCCGCGAAGGCGAGCACGAGCGTGTCCTCGCCCTTGAGGAAGCGGTGGCAGCGGACGCCACCGGTCGCGCGTCCCTTCGGGGGGTACTCGGCATACGGCGTCACCTTGAGCGACCCGCCCTCGGTGCCGGGCAGCGCACCCGACGAGCCGGACGACGTGACGACGACACCCTCGCGGGCGGGGTCGGCGACGCCGAAGAAGGCGACTCGGGCGCCGGCGGCGAGCTTGATGCCCGCCATGCCGCCAGCCGAGCGGCCTTGCGGGCGAACGGACTTCGCCGCAAAACGCAGCAGCTGGGCGTCGGTCGTGATGAAGACGAGGTCGAGGTCCTCGCGGTCGGCGACCGCGGCACCGACGACGCGGTCGCCGTCCTTGAGGCTGATGACGTCCCAGTCGTTGCTCTTGGGCGCCTCTGACGTGACCCGCTTGACGACTCCGGCCGCCGTGCCGACGGCGAAGACCGGTGCGTCGGCACCGATCGGCACGATCGTCACCGGCTCCTCGCCCTTGCCGAGGTCGACGTAGGCCGCGAGCGGCGCACCGCCCGACAGCGTGGGGGAGCCGTTGGTCGGCGGAAGCGTGGGCAGGTCGAGCGCCGAGAGGCGCACCATGCGGCCGGCGCTCGTCACGAGCCCGAACTCCCCGCGTGCGGTCGTGCGGACGGCACCGATGACGACGTCGTGCTTCGAGCGCGAGCCCTCGGCGCTGACCGGCTCGGCCGTGCCGGTGCGGGCCAGCAGGCCGGTGGAGCTGAGGAGGACCCAGCAGGGGTCGTCGGTGATCTCGAGCGGCGACGCCGCGGTCGCGGTCGCGCTGGCGCCCGAGCTCTC
The DNA here is from genome assembly GCF_000383675.1 of Terracoccus sp. 273MFTsu3.1. GTDB lineage: Bacteria > Actinomycetota > Actinomycetes > Actinomycetales > Dermatophilaceae > Terrabacter. The sequence goes on from NZ_KB911827.1 coordinate 267,015, forward strand.
GAGGAGCACCGTGCGACGCGGGGTGCCGTGCGCCTTGGCGACGTCGGCGAGCTCGGTCGACACGAGCTTGAGCAGCAGCTTCTCGTTGTCGAGCAGGGCGCGCAGCTCCTCGATGGCTCGCTCGAGCTCGGTCTTCTCGTTCTCGAGCTCGATGCGCGAGAACTTCGTGAGCCGGCGCAGCTGCAGGTCGAGGATGTACGTCGCCTGGAGCTCGGAGAGGTCGAAGACGTCCATGAGCCGCGCACGGGCCGTGGCGGCGTCGTCGGAGCTGCGGATGACCTGGATGACCTCGTCGATGTCGACGATGGCGATGAGCAGGCCCTCGACGAGGTGCAGTCGCTCCTCGCGCTTGGCCAGGCGGTGGGCGGTGCGCCGGCGCACGACGTCGGTGCGGAAGTCGACGTAGACCTTGAGGAGGTCCTTGAGGCCCATGGTGCGCGGCTGGCCCTCGACGAGCGCGACGTTGTTGATGCCGAAGTTCTCCTCCATCGGCGTCAGCTTGTAGAGCTGCTCGAGGACGGCGTCGGGGTTGAAGCCGTTCTTGATCTCGATGACGAGGCGCAGGCCGTGCTGCC
>NZ_KB911828.1 GCF_000383675.1 Terracoccus sp. 273MFTsu3.1
ACGTTGTTGATGCCGAAGTTCTCCTCCATCGGCGTCAGCTTGTAGAGCTGCTCGAGGACGGCGTCGGGGTTGAAGCCGTTCTTGATCTCGATGACGAGGCGCAGGCCGTGCTGCCGGTCGGAGAGGTCCTTGAGGTCGGCGATGCCCTGCAGCTTCTTGCCCTGGACGAGGTCCTTGACCTTGTCGATGACCTTCTCGGGTCCGACGAGGTAGGGCAGCTCGGTGACGACGATGCCCTTGCGGCGCGGCGTGATCGACTCGATGCGTGCCGTGGCCCGGGTGCGGAAGCTGCCGCGCCCGGTGAGGTAGGCGTCGCGGATGCCCTCGAGGCCGACGATCTTGCCGCCACAGGGCAGGTCGGGCCCCGGGACGAACTTCATGAGGTCCTCGAGCGAGCACGTCGGGTTGGCGATGAGGTGCCGCGCGGCTCCGATGACCTCGACGAGGTTGTGCGGGGGCATGTTCGTGGCCATGCCGACCGCGATGCCGGCGGCGCCGTTGACGAGGAGGTTGGGGTAGGCCGCGGGCATGACCCCGGGCTGGAGCTGGGTGTCGTCGTAGTTGGGGACGAAGTCGACGGTGTCCTCGTCGAGGCCCGCGACCATGAGGAGCGCGGCGTTGGCCATGCGCGCCTCGGTGTACCGCGCGGCGGCCGGTCCGTCGTCGAGGGAGCCGAAGTTGCCGTGCCCGTCGACGAGGGGCAGGCGCAGCGTGAAGGGCTGGGCCATGCGCACGAGGGCGTCGTAGATCGCCTGGTCGCCGTGCGGGTGGTACTTGCCCATCACCTCGCCGACGACGCGCTGGCTCTTGACGTGGCCGCGGTCGGGCCGCAGCCCGAGCTCGTTGGCCCCGTAGAGGATGCGTCGCTGGACGGGCTTGAGCCCGTCCCGGGCGTCGGGCAGGGCCCGGCTGTAGATGACGCTGTAGGAGTACTCGAGGAAGGCGTTCTGCATCTCCTCCTCGACGTCGATGCCGACGATCTTCTCCTCGAAGTCCTCCGGTGGAGGCGGGGGGGTCTTTCCACGGGCCATGCCGGGTGGTGCTCCTTGCCGCTAGCGGGTGAACACCCCATCTTCGCGCAGGGTGGTCACGGCTTCTCACCTGCCACGCCGAAACGGCCCCAGTGGGCCACTTCGCGGCCGGTGCGCCGGTGCCGTCGGAGGCTCGGGCTCCTGGGTCCCGGGAGGGCATACCCGATGGACACGACGCCCACGATGCTGCGCGTCGAGGGGATGCCGAACGCCTCGTGGACGGCGTCGTGGCGCTCCGGCGGCACCCCGAAGAAGAGGCTGCCGAGGCCCTCGTCGGTGGCGGTGAGCAGGATGAGGAGCGAGGCCATGCCCGTGTCGACGTCCCAGTAGGGCACGGGCCAGCGCGCCTCGTCCCGGTCGGTCCACCCCTTGTCGGGCGCCGCGTAGCGGTCGAGGTAGGCGTCCTTGTGCGACAGACACAGCACGAGCACCGGAGCCGCGCGTATGCCGTCGAGCCAGGGGTCGCTCGCACCGGCGGGCTCCGTCGTGGCCGCCCAGAAGGCGTCGCGCTCGGGCGGTGCGGTGAGCACGACGAAGTCCCAGCCCTGGCTGAACCCGGCGCTCGGGGAGCGCACCGCGTTGGCGAGGCAGCGCTCCACGACCTCGCGCGGGACCTCCCGGTCGGGGTCGTAACGGCGGACCATGCGCCGGGAGCGGACGACGTCGGTGAACTCCATGCGACCACACTCCCATCTCCCGGGGCCGTGCAGCCCGACGTGACACGATGAGGGCATGGAGGGTGGCGAGCTCAGCGACGACACCGGTGCGATCGAGCGGGTCTCGGCGCAGGCCACGGGTGCCCCCGTCGAGTGGGAGGCGGACGTCGTGCTCCGGGACGGCACCGTGGCGCACGTCCGGCCGATCACGCCCGACGACGCAGACGGCATCCGCCACTTCCACAGCCTCCAGTCGGAGGAGTCGATCTACCTGCGCTTCTTCGCCCCGTTGCGCGAGCTGAGCGCCCGGGACCTCCACCGCTTCACGCACGTCGACCACCATGACCGGGTCGCCCTCGTCGCGACCCTCGACGGCGAGATCATCGGGATCGGCCGCTACGACCGCATCGACCCGACGTCGGCCGAGGTCGCCTTCAACATCTCGGACCACTACCAGGGCAAGGGCATCGGCTCGGTCATGCTCGAGCACCTCGCCGCCATCGCGCAGGAGATGGGCATCAACCGGTTCGTCGCCGAGGTCCTGCCGCAGAACCGCAAGATGCTCACCGTCTTCAAGGAGGCGGGCTACGAGGTCACGCACCACATCGAGGACGGCGTCGTCGAGGTCTCCTTCGACATCTCGCCGACCGAGCAGAGCAAGGCCGTCCAGCTCTCGCGCGAGCACCGCGCCGAGTCCCGCAGCATGCACACGATCCTCTTCCCGGAGCGCGTCGCGATCATCGGCGCGAGCCGGCGCGAGGAGTCGATCGGCGCTCTCGTCGTGCGCAACATCCTCGCCGCCGGCTACCGGGGGCAGCTCTACCCCATCCACCGGGTGGCCGACCGGATCCAGGGCCTCACGGCCTACCCGAGCATCCACGACGTGCCCGAACCCGTCGACCTCGCCATCGTCGTCGTCCCGGCGGCGCAGGCCATCGAGGTCGTCAAGGACTGCGGCAAGGCGGGCGTCAAGGCGCTCCTCGTCATGTCGGCCGGTTTTGCCGAGGCGGGGGAGGAGGGAGTCCGCCTGCAGGAGAAGCTCCGTCGTCGAGTGCGCCGTGCCGGCATGCGCATCGTCGGGCCCAACAGCTTCGGCCTCATCAACAACGACCCGTCGGTCCGCCTCAACGCCACGCTCGCCTCGGTGATCCCCGAGTCCGGTCGCCTCGGACTCTTCGCCCAGAGCGGCGCGCTCGGCGTCGCGGTGCTCGCCTCCGCGGCCCGCCGCGGCCTCGGCATCTCGGTGTTCGCGTCGGCCGGCAACCGCGTCGACGTCTCGGGCAACGACCTCATGCAGTACTGGATCGACGACCAGGAGACCGACACCGTCGGCCTCTACCTCGAGTCGATGGGCAACCCGCGCAAGTTCTCGCGCATCGCCCGGGCGCTCGCGGCGGTCAAGCCCGTCGTCGTCGTGAGCTCAGGGGTGTCGAGCTTCGCCGCCCCACCCGGCCACCGGACCCGCGTCACCAACGTGCCCCCACAGGCGTTCGACGCGCTGCTGCGCCAGGCCGGCGTCATCCGGGTCGAGAACGTCCACCAGCTCTTCGACGTCGCCCAGCTGACGCTCCACCAGCCGCTCCCGAAGGGCGACCGTGTCGCCATCGTCGGCAACTCCGACGCCTTGGGCGCGCTGAGTGCGAGCGCGTGCGTCAGCTGGGGGCTGCGCGTGACGCACGGCCCCGTCTCGCTGCCCCCGCAGGCCTCGGCCGAGGAGTTCGCCGCCGCGCTCGATGCGGCCTTCGCGGACCCCGAGGTCGACAGCGTCGTCGCCGCCTTCATCCCGCCCCTCGTGACGCAGGACGAGGAGGTGCACATGGCCGTCCGCACCATCGTCGCTGACCACGAGAAGCCTTGTGTCGCGACGTTCCTCGGCATGCGCGGTGTCGGTGACGGACTCTCCTACGAGCAGAACGGCACCCGGCGGTCCGTGCCGGCGTACTCGATGCCCGAGGACGGCATCCGGGCGCTCAACGCCGTCACGCGCTACGCGCTCTGGCGCCAGCGCGACCGCGGCACCCAGGTCGCCCCGGTGGGCATCGACCGGCTCCGTGCGGAGTCGCTGCTCGACGGCTACCTGGCAGACAGTCCCGACGGACGCGCGCTGACACGCGAGGAGGCGCGAGACCTGCTCGGCGCCTACGGCATACGCGTCTGGCCCGCGGTGGAGGTCGCGGGCGTCGACGCGGCGGTGGCCGCGGCCGACGAGCTGACCTACCCCGTCATCCTCAAGTCGACCTCGCCCGTCGTGCGCCACCAGCCCGGCCTCGTCGGGGTGCGTGGCGACCTCGTCGACGCCGAGGCCGTCCGTGACGCGCACACGTCGCTGACCCAGCGTCTGGGTCCGCTCGGGGCCGATCGGTTCGTCGTCCAGCGGATGGCCGTCCCCGGCGTGTCCTGCGTCATCCGCGCCACCGAGGACCCGCTCTTCGGTCCGGTGGTCAGCTTCTCCGTCGCCGGGCCGCCCACCGAGCTGCTCGGTGACGTCGCGCACCGCATCCCGCCGCTCACCGACGTCGACGTCACCGACCTCATCGACAGCGTCAAGGCGGCGCCGCTCCTCAGCGGCCACCGCGGCGCGGCGCCCGTGCACCGGGCGGCGCTCGCCGACCTCATCGCGCGGCTCTCGGTCCTCGCCGACGACCACCCCGAGCTGTCCTCGGTCGAGCTCAACCCCGTCAACGCCTGGACCGGCGGGGTCGACGTGCTCGGCGCCGAGGTCGTCGTGCGACCGGCCCTCGTGCGCAAGGACCCGGGCCGCCGCCGGATGACCTGACGCAGCACGGTGTGGACCGCTCGGAGAGGTCACGCCCGCGCTGGTGCAAGGATGGGGGTATGCGACGCGTCACCCCGGGCACCGGCCGAGTCCTTCCCGAAGACCTCACCGAGGCGATCACCCGTGCCGGCTACTACCCCTCGCTCGTCTGCGACGTCGTCGAGTCGGCGATCGCCGACGACGAGGTCGTCTCGCACCTCGTGCACCAGGAGACGACCTTCGACCACGAGACGGTGCGCCGACACGTGACCGTGCTCGTCGTCACCCCGCAGCGGCTCGTCATCGCCCATGCCGACGACCATGCCGAGTCCGAGGACAAGCTCATGGCGACGGCCACGACCGAGACGGTGCCGCTCGCCGCCGTCCGGGGCGTCATGCTGACCCACGTCGTGGCGCAGCCCGACACCTTCGCGCCCGGCACGCACGGTCGTGACCTCACGCTGACGCTCGGGTGGGGCGCGGTGAGCCGGCTCGACATGATCCCCGCTGCCTGTGGCGACCCGGACTGCACGTCCGACCACGGCTTCGAGGGCACCATCGCCTCCGACGACATCTCGCTGCGCGTCAGCTCGGCCGCCGACGGCGAGGACGCCGTGGGCCGGGCCATGAGCTTCGCCCGGGTGCTCTCCGCGAGCATCGGCGGCGGCACGGCTCGCTGACCAGCACACCGTGCCCGACGACCTGACCGCCCACGCGCCGACGCCGACCGACTGGTCGGCGGGCACCCTGGCCTCCGTGCTCCCGTCGGTCGCCGACCGACTCGGCGTGCCCGTGTATGCCGGCCGCGACGTCTTCGACCTGCCCACCGTCCCGCGCACCGTCGTCGTGCTCGTCGACGGGCTCGGTCACGACCTGCTGCGCCAGCGCAGCGGCCACGCACCCTTCCTGCGCAGCCACCTCGGCACCGCGCACCGGGTGCCGTGCGGCTTCCCGACGACGACCGCGACCTCGATGGGGACCTTCGGCACCGGCCTGCCCCCGGGGTCGCACGGGCTGGTCGGCATGCAGGTGCTCGATCCGGCCACCGACCGGCTGCTCAACGAGCTGTCCTGGGAGGACGGTCCCGACCCGCGCGCCTGGCAGCCGAACGAGACCGTCTTCGAGGCCGCCGAGAACGCCGGCGTCTCGGTGACCATGGTGGGTCCGCACTACTTCGACGGTTCGGGGCTGACCACCGCGGCGCTGCGGGGCGGCCGCTTCCGGGTCGGACGCACCCTCGACGACCGCGTGTCCGCCGCTGCGTCGGCGGTGCGGGCCACCCCGCGAGCCCTCGTCTACCTCTACTGGGGCGACGTCGACAAGATCGGCCACGTCCACGGCTGCCAGTCGTGGCAGTGGGGCGACGAGGTGGAGTCGGTCGACGCCGCGCTGCGACAGCTCGCCGCGCGCGTGCCGGACGACACCTCGATCGTCGTCACGGCCGACCACGGCATGGTCGACGTGCCCTTCCACGACCGCATCGACCTCGTGCACGAGCCCGGTCTCATGGCCGGCGTGCGGCACCTCGGCGGCGAGCCGCGCAACCTCCAGCTCTATGCCGAGCCCGGCGCCGCCGCCGACGTCGAGCAGGCGTGGGTGGCCCGGCTCGGCGACCGCGCCCGGATCCTCACCCGGGAGCGCGCCGTCGACGAGGGGTGGTTCGGCCCGGTGCGAGCAGGGGTCGAGGGCCGCATCGGCGACCTGCTCGTCGTGACGGAGGGGTCCTTCGCGGTCGTGCACTCGGGGCTGATGCGCCGCGAGGTGGTCGCGCTGCTCGGGCTGCACGGTTCGACGAGCGACGCGGAACTCGCCGTGCCGGTGGTCGTGGTGCCACCCCGCCGCGGCGCCTAGGGTGGTGCCTCGTGGCTGAGCTCGTCTTCTTCTCCGGGACCATGGACTGCGGCAAGTCGACCCTCGCCCTCCAGATGGACCACAACCACGGCGCACGGGGTCGCGTCGGTCTGATCTTCACCAAGATGGACCGCGCCGGCACCAACGTCCTCAGCTCGCGGCTCGGTCTCTCGACCGGGGCGCTCGAGGTCCGCGACGACCTCGACTTCTGGGAGGCGATCGTCGACCGGGCCACGGCGGGCACCCGCATCGACTACCTCATCTGCGACGAGGCCCAGTTCTACACCAGCGACCAGGTGGAGCAGCTGGCGCGGATCGTCGACGAGATGGACGTCGACGTCTTCGCCTTCGGCATCACCGCGGACTTCCGCACCGAGCTCTTCCCGGGCAGCAAGCGGCTCATCGAGCTCGCCGACAAGGTGCAGGTGCTCCAGGTGGAGGCGCTGTGCTGGTGTGGCCGTCGCGCCACGACCAACGCCCGCGTCATGGACGGCGTCATGGTCGTCGAGGGCGAGCAGGTCGTCGTCGGCGACACGAAGCCCGGCACGACCGGGCTCGTCGAGTACGAGGTGCTCTGCCGTCGGCACTACATGCGCCGGATGACCTCGCACGCCGCGCGGGCCGCCGCGATCTCGCCCGAGGTGCTGCCCTTCGACCTCGATGTGTGCCCACTGCCGCCGCTGCCGATCACCCAGGCCGACTAGCGTCCCCGCCGTCGACCGACGGCGTATGCCGTCCCGCGGGCTCCCTTCGACCGCTCACCCCCGCGCCGCGGCCCCCGAACCGTCGCGCCAGGCTGTGACGATGCCGCGGTAGGGGCGCCGTGGCCCCGGAACCGTCGGGCCAGGGTGTGACGAAGCCGCGTTAGGGGCGCCGTGGCCCCCGAACCTGCGGGCCAGGGTGTGACGAGGCCGCGTTAGGGGCGCCGCGGCCCCCGAACCTGCGGGCAGGGTGTGACGATGCCGCGGTATGGGCGCCGTGGCCCCCGAACCGTCGGGCCAGGGTGTGACGAGGCCGCGGTATGGGCGCCGTGGCCCCCGAACCGTCGGGCTCGTCGGGGTCGGCGGACCGTCAGTCGTTCTTGCGGCCGAACATGATGTCGTCCCAGCTCGGCACGCTGGGTCGTCCCGACTTGCGGGCCGGCGGCGCAGGGCGGGGCACGGGCTTAGCGGCCGGGGCCGCCGCTCTCTGCTCGACGACGTCGTAGCCGTCGTCGTCGGGCTCGGCGGACACGTCCCGGTCCTCGGCCTCGGGGGAGGGGTCGGACTGCGCAGCGGGCACGCGGGACAGTCGTCGGGCCTCGTCGCGTCGGCGGGTGGCCGGACGCAGCGGCTGCTCGACCGCAAGCGGGCCGTCCGCCGGCTCGTCCGTCGGGGCCCCGTCGTCGGCACCCTCAGCCTCGCCGTCGAGGTCGATGTCGATGTCGTCCTGGTCGTGGTCGTCGTCGTGGTCGTCGTCGTGGTCGTCGTCGTGGTCGTGGTCGAGAGCATCCTCGGCGGCCTCGTCGACAACATCCTCGGCAACCTCCTCGGCGACGTCCTTGCGAGCGGCGTCGTGCACTGATCCGGCCGAGGTGGGAGCTGCGAGCTCGTCGCCTCGCTCAGCCTCGGCTGCCGGCTCTGCATCGTCGGCACGCTCGGTCGGTGCCGTGGCAGTCGGCTGCTGCTCCGGTGCCTGCCGCACCGGCTGGGTCGGCTCGGTGCGGCGTGCCTTGCGGCGGGCGGCGTCGACCCCGACGCGCTGCGCGACGGAACCGGTCTTGACGACCTCGGGGTCGTCCTCCGGGTGCGTGTGCGCCGGGGGAGGCAGCTCGTCGCGAGGGTCGCCGGCGAGCTCCTCGAGCGGCAGGGCCTCCTCGGGCGCCTCGTCGAGTCCGGGGACCTCGGTGGACTTGGGGCGGCGGCGACGACCGCGCTGGGCGCTGCGCTCGCGCATGGCCGCCATGAGGTCGACGGTCTCGCCCTCGCGGCGGCGCATCGTCGAGGCGCCGACCCCGCCCTCTGCCTCGACGTCGTAGACGCGGCTCGGACGGTTCGAGGCGCTGAGGTGTGGCGCCGGGATCGGACCGGGAGCCTGCTGGTCCTCGTCCTCGCTGAGCCAACGGGCCTCGTCGTCGACGGCCGAGACGGTGCGGGCGAGCGGGTCGAACTGCCAGGCGGCCTCCCGCTCGCGCCCACCGGCGGTGAAGAGCAGCAGGACGGTCCAGGCGCCCTTGTCGGTGCGACGGGAGTCCCAGCGCGCCGTGACGGAGTCGATCTCGCGGGTGCGCAGCCGCTCGGTGACGCGCGCGTCGAGGGTGGGTGCCGCGCCGTGGGAGCCACCGCGCGGGCGCAGCCGGACCTGACGGGCGAGACCGGCCACGTGCTCGCGCTCGGCGAGGATCGGACCCTCGTAGCGGTGCACCTTCTCGACGGGCCAGCCGGCGCGCTCGGCGACCTCCTCGGCGGTGTGACCGGCCCGGATCATCGCCTGGACGTCCTTGGGCCGCAGTCCGCCCGAGATCTCGATCTGGAGCTGGCCGAGCCGCGGTCGGTCCCGCCGCACCGCGGCACGGAGCGAGTCGTCGAGGGGGACGGAGAAGCGGTGGCCCTCGTCGTCGGCCAGCAGCAGGTGCAATCCGTCCTCGTGGACGCCGACGAGCCTGAGGTGCTGCATGGGTGGGTCTCCCGGTACCGAGTCTGCGTGGTCCTGCCGTGATGGTGTCCGGTGGCCCGCGTCGCGCGACGTGATGTCGCGTCCCGGGGGCCGGCCGTGCGCCGTGCTGTCGAGCATGCCACCGGCCCGGGTGCCCACCAAAGCGACCACGCCGCACGGGTACCGTTTGCTCTGGCATGCCTACCTCTTTCGCGTCCGCGCAGCTCGCCCTCGACCTCGTCGGCGTGTTCGTCTTCGCGCTGTCCGGTGGCCTCGTGGCCGTCAAGAAGCGCTTCGACCTCTTCGGAGTGCTCGTGCTGGCCTGTGCCGCGGCCCTCGGCGGCGGCATCGTGCGCGACCTGCTCATCGGCGACATCCCGCCCGTCGGCATCAGCGACTGGCGGCTGCTGACCGCCGCGGCGCTCGGCGGTCTCGTCACGTTCCTCTTCCACCCGGGTGTCGAGCGCATCACCCGGTTCGTCCGGGTCCTCGACGCCGCCGGCCTCGGGGCCTTCGCGGTCGCAGGCAGTCTCAAGGCCGTGACGACGCTCGGGGTCTCGCCGATCGCGGCCGTCCTCGTCGGCGTCATCACGGCGGTCGGGGGCGGGGTCGTGCGCGACCTGCTGGCGGGCCAGGTCCCCGAGGTGCTGCGCCGCGAGCTGTATGCCGTCCCGGCCATGCTCGGGTCGATCCTCGTCGTCGTGGCCGCCCAGCTCGGCTCCCTCCAGGACTGGGTGCTCTGGACCGCCGCGGGTCTGGTCTTCGCCCTCCGGATCCTTGCCGTCCGCCTCGACCTCAATGCCCCGACCCCGTTGCGCTCCAACCCGACCTGACGACGGCGCACCACCGCCGACCGTCCAACGAGCCCTTTCACCCACCGATGGCGGAGACATGACACCTGACGCAGCACCGACGCCCGACGAGCCCCAGACCTCGCCGCTCGAACCCTACGACGCCGTGATCCTCCTCGGCTTCGGCGGTCCCGAGGCTCCCGACGAGGTGATGCCCTTCCTGCGGCGAGTCACGGCCGGACGGGGCATCCCGGACGAGCGTCTCGAGGCCGTCGGTGAGCACTACCACCACTTCGGTGGCCGCAGTCCGATCAACGACCAGAACCGCGCGCTCATCGCGGCCCTGCGCGCCGAGCTCGACGCGCGCGACATCAGCACGCCCATCGTCTGGGGCAACCGCAACAGCGAGCCCTTCATCGACGACGCCCTGCGCGCGAGCCACGCGGCCGGACACCGCCGTGTCGTCGCCCTGACGACGAGCGCCTACTCGTGCTACTCCTCCTGTCGCCAGTACCGCGAGAACCTCGCGGACGCCGCGGCCACGGTGGCCGAGGACGGCATCGAGCTGCAGATCGACAAGGTGTCGCAGTACGCCCGCCGTCCCGGGTTCGCGGCCGCCAACGCGGGCGAGCTCGTCCGGTCGCTGCGCGCGCTCGACGGTGCGCCGGACGCGGAGATCGCGCTGCTCTTCGTCACGCACTCGATCCCCGACGCGATGGACGACACGTCCGGACCGGGCGACGGCGAGGGCAACCTCTACCAGCGCCAGCACCTGGCGCTCGCATCGCAGCTGACCGAGGAGGTCAACCGCGTCCTCGGCCGCGACCTGACGGGCGAGCTCGTCTTCTGCTCGCGCTCGGGTCCGCCGACCCAGCCGTGGCTCGAGCCCGACGTCAACGACCGGATGCGGGAGCTCGCGGCCGCGGGCGTTCGCACGGTGGTCACGGCCCCGATCGGCTTCGTCAGCGACCACATGGAGGTCGTCTACGACCTCGACACGGAGGCGCAGGCGACGGCCGATGAGCTGGGCCTCACCCACGTGCGCGTCCCGACGGTCGGCACCGACGCGGTCTTCGTGCGCGATCTCGTCGACGCCCTGCTCGAACGCGCGGCGGAGGCCCGCGGAGAGGACGTCCCGCAGTTCGAGGGACGGATGCCGTCGGTGTGCGCGCCCGGCTGCTGCCCCAACCTGCGCCAGGCCCGTCCGGCACTGTGCGGCAGTGACTGAGGGCGACGCGATGACCACCACACGTCCCGTTCCCGCGCTGCCCGACGGTGTCACCGTCGAGGAGCTCGAGCGGCTCTGCGTCGAGGTCGCCGTCGAGGCCTCGCGCTTCATCCGCGACGAGCGCCCGCCCCGGATGGGGGTCGCCGCGACGAAGTCGACCGAGACCGACGTCGTGACCGTCATGGACCGTCGCTCCGAGGAGCTGCTGCACCGGCTCATCCGGGCCGCTCGCCCCGACGACGGCATCCTCGGCGAAGAGGGTGTCGACGTCACCGGGACGTCGGGCCTGACGTGGGTCGTCGACCCGATCGACGGCACCGTCAACTACCTCTACGAGATCCCTGCGTATGCCGTGTCCGTGGCCGTCGTCGTCGGGGACGCCCACTCCCAGGGCGGGTGGACCCCGGTCGCGGGCGCGGTCGCCGACCCGTGCCGGCGTCTCGTGCACCACGCCGGTCGGGGCACCGGCGCCTGGACGAGCCCCGAGGACCCGACGGACTCCGTGGCGCCGGCGCGTCTGTCCGTCTCGGGCGAGGACCGTCTCGCCCGCACCCTGCTCGCGACCGGCTTCGGCTACGCCCCCGAGGTGCGCGCCCGGCAGGCCGAGGTGCTGCTGCGGGTCCTGCCCCTCGTCCGCGACATCCGGCGCATCGGCAGCGCCGCCCTCGACCTCGTGCGGGTGGCCGAGGGGTCCGTGGACGCCTACGCCGAGACCGGGCTCAACGCCTGGGACCTCGCGGCGGGCTGGCTCGTCGTCGAGGAGGCCGGTGGCGTGGTCGTCGGCGCGGGAGCGGAGCCCGGCTCGGCGCCCGGCACCGCCCTCACCGTCGCCGCGGGGCCCGCCCTCGTCGAGCAGGTCCGCACCCTCTTCGTCGCCCCGGAGGGCGCAGCAGGCTGACCGTCGCGCGCGTGCGCGAGGACACACGACGACGCCCCACCCGGCCGTGCCGGGTGGGGCGTCTGTCGTCCTGGGGGAGCGGACGGCATACGCCCGCTCGTGTCGTGGTGTGTCGCTGGGACGCCGCTCAGGCCGCCTGGAACGGCTCGAGCTCGGGGACGCGGATGCCGTTCTCCGTGGCGAGCCGGGCGAACGACTCCAGCTCGCCGGTGTGCACCTGCACGCGGTAGTCGTCACCCGCCTGTCGCGCTTCGGCGAGGTCGCCCAGCGCGTCGTTGACACGTTGCCTGATCTGGTCGACGAACTCGGTCATGGGTGCCACCTCCGGGCCTGGGTTGTCGATCGGTCGAGTCCGGAGACCCTACCGCGCCGTAGGACCACCAATGTGCACCCGCGATGGTCGGTGAATGGCAAAGCCCAGGTGAACTGTTCGTCCGAAAAGGGTAGGCGTGAGTGGTGTGGGCGGGCCCGCGTCTCAGGCCTTGGCTCGGCCGACGTGACAACGCCGTGGGGATCGGGCACCATACGCGCACGCGGACATGTTTCGTCGCTGTTAACAACGTCGTTGACCGCGCGGGTTCTCGGGAACAAGCACGGGCCCACGAGCGTTCTCCGCGTCACAGACCGCAAGGCGCAGACGAGTAGAAGTGAGACAACGAGATGGCAACCGATTACGACGCGCCACGCAAGACTGACGACGATCTGAGCGAAGACTCCATCGAGGAGCTGAAGTCCCGTCGGGTCGACAAGACGTCGTCCAGCGTGGACGTCGACGAGACCGAGCAGGCCGAGGGCTTCGAGCTCCCGGGCGCCGACCTCTCCGGTGAGGAGCTGTCGGTGCGCGTCCTGCCCAAGCAGGCCGACGAGTTCACCTGTGGGCGTTGTTTCCTCGTCCACCACCGCAGCCAGCTCGCCAAGGAGAGTAACGGCATGATGATCTGCACGGAGTGCGCCGCCTGAGCGCATTCCACACCGGGCAGCCGCACGGCCAGGAGCAAGTAGGGTCGGTCCTCGTGACCGACCCTTGTGCTGTCCCGGTCCGGAGGCTCGACCCCGACCTGGCCCTGCCCGGCTACGCGCACCCCGGTGACGCCGGTGCCGACCTCTGCTCCCGCGTCGATGTGACGATCCAGCCGGGCGAGCGCGTCCTCGTCCCGACCGGTGTGGCCCTGGCCCTGCCGGCCGGTCACGCGGGCTTCGTGCACCCCCGCTCCGGCCTCGCGGCACGCCACGGCATCTCCATCGTCAACGCGCCCGGGACGGTCGACGAGGGGTACCGGGGCGAGATCCTCGTCAACCTCGTCAACCTCGACCCGCGCGAGCCGTTCACGGTCCGGCGCGGTGACCGCATCGCCCAGCTGGTCGTCCAGCGCGTGGAGCGCGTGCACTTCGTCGAGGTGGATTCGCTCGACGAGACCAGTCGGGGGGACACTGGACACGGATCCACCGGTGGGTTCGCCACCGGCGGCGCCGCCTCGCCGACACCGGGGGAGACGCCCACCGGGGCGTGATCATCGGATACGGTTCGCCGGGCGCTGCGTCAGCGCCGACGACCGCGGGCGGGCATCGTGCCCACCGCGCAGCAGGACTCTAAGGACGGAATGACGTGGGACTCTTCAGCCGGGGCAAGTCGAAGGACCGCCCGGACACCGATGCCGTGGACCGTGCCGACGACCTCGAGCAGGACGAGCTCGCCGAGGACGGCGCGCTCGACGGCGACGCGGACGGTGACACCGCCGCTTCGGCAACGTCCCGACCGCTCGACCGCAGCGAGGTCGAGGACGACGCCGACTACCTCAACCTCGGCGCCATCTGGCTGCGTGGTCAGCAGGGCATGGAGCTGCGCCTCGAGGTCAACGAGCAGGAGCAGCAGATCACGGGCGTGACCGCCGTCATCGGTGAGTCGGCGGTGCAGCTGCAGGCCTTCGCGGCCCCGCGCACCGAGGGCGTCTGGATCGACATCCGCAACGAGATCGCCGCGAGCATCGTCGATGCCGGCGGCACCGCCGAGGTGGTCACCGGCGAGTTCGGCGAGGAGCTCCTGACCCGGATGCCGCAGGCCGGACCCGACGGCCGCACCGTCTTCATGCCGGCCCGCTTCGTCGGCGTCGACGGGCCCCGCTGGTTCCTCCGCGCCGTGGTCTCCGGCCGCGCCGCGATCGAGCCGGCTGCCGCCGAGGCCGTGCACGACGTCATCCGGACGACGGTCATCGACCGCGGCGAGGAGGCCATGCCTCCCCGCGAGCTGCTCCCGCTGCGCCTGCCCGACGCGGACGGCGCCGTCCAGGCCGAGGAGGGCGCTGCCGAGGGCGGCCCCGACCTCCACCCGTTCGAGCGCGGACCCGAGATCACCGAGGTCCGTTGATGGCCGGCCCGTGTCCCGCACCGCAGCCCGGCCGGACGCACCCGTGACCACGGGCCACCCCGGCGCCCTGCGCCGGCTCACCGACCGCCTCACGCGCTCGTCGCACGAGATCGAGGCGGCCGAGCTGCGCCGTGAGTCCTCGGACCTCGACGGCGTCGTGCACATCGGTGACGCGCCCCAGCGCATCACCGTCACCGTGTGCGGTGAGGTGCGTTCCGTGACGCTGCGCCCGCGCGAGGAGACTCCTGCCCTCGACGTCGAGGTCTGGGACGGCACCGAGTCGCTCCACCTCGTGTGGCTCGGCCGTCGGCGCATCGCCGGCATCGTCCCCGGCGTCAAGATCCGTGCCACGGGCCGCATCACGACCCGCCGGAAGGTCAAGACGATGTTCAACCCGGCCTACGAGCTCATCGGCCGGGCGGGGCAGGCGCATGGCTGACGCCGACGGCAACGCCGTGGGCCCGGGCGGAGAGCGCACGGGGGAGGGCGACGGGGTCGTCCGCTCCGAGGCCGACCTGCGCCGCTACGACACGGTCGAGGAGCTGCTCCGCGACAAGCTGTCCGAAGCCCTCGGCGGTTGGCGCGGGGCCGTCGAGTCGGCCGTCCCGACCCTCGCGTTCGCCCTCGTGTGGGCGCGCACCGAGAACCTCCGCACCTCCCTCGTGGTCGCCGGTGTCCTCGTGGCCGTCCTCCTGCTCGTACGCCTCGCGCAGCGCCAGGACCCCCGCTTCATCGCGTATGCCGCCGCGGGCGTCGGGATCTCGGCCTTCTTCGCGCTGCGGTCGGGTCGGGCGGAGGACGCCTTCCTGCCGGGCATGCTCCAGAACGCCGCGCTGCTCGTCCTGCTGCTCGTGACGAACCTGACCCGGTGGCCGCTCTTCGGCTTCGTCGTCGGCGTCGCCGAGCCCGAGGCGTTCGCCGAGAACCCCACGTGGTGGCGTCGCCATGCCGGCATCGTCACCGTCGCGGCACGACTCGCCTGGGTGCTCATCGCCCTCAACGTCGTGCGGCTCTCGATCATGGTGCCGCTCTACCTCGCCGAGCAGGTGGCCGCGCTGGGCGTGGCCAAGGTCGTCCTCGGCTGGCCGGCCTACCTGCTCGCCATCACGGCGATGGGCGCCATCCTGCTGCGCGGACGCACCCCGATCGACCCCTCGCGGGTCGCCTGACGCCAGGGCCCCTCGACCCCGGGTCAGTCCTCGAGGTTCGTGTGGTGACGCTCTCCCGGCGCGACGAGGTCCTGGAGGCGGTCCTCCTGCTCCGTCGTCGTGATGAAGAGCAGCTCGTCGCCGGCCTCGATCGCGTCGTCGGGCGTCGGAGCGAGCGGACGCTCCTCGCGGATGATCGCGACGAGCACGGTGTCGGTCGGCCAGTCGACGTCACCGACGCGGCGCCCCGCGAAGGGGCTGCCCTCGGGAAGGGTGATCTCGACCATCGAGGCGCGTCCCTGCTGGAACTCGAAGATGCGCACGAGGTCGCCGATGCTCACGGCCTCCTCGATGAGCGCTGTCATGAGGCGTGGGGTCGAGACCGCGACGTCGACGCCCCACGACTCGTCGAACATCCACTCGTTCTTGGGGTTGTTGACGCGCGCGACGGTGCGCGGGACGCCGAACTCG
Organism: Terracoccus sp. 273MFTsu3.1; assembly: GCF_000383675.1. Taxonomy (GTDB): domain Bacteria; phylum Actinomycetota; class Actinomycetes; order Actinomycetales; family Dermatophilaceae; genus Terrabacter. The sequence goes on from NZ_KB911828.1 coordinate 15,829, forward strand.
GTCTTGGCCAGGAGCGAGAGCACGAGGTTGGCCTTGTCGTCGCCGGTGGCGGCGACGCAGACGTCGGACTCCTCGAGCCGGGCCTCCTCGAGGGCGGCGAGCTCGCACGCGTCGGCGAGCAACCACGACGCCTCGGGCACTCGCGAGGCCTGGACGTCGTCGGCGTCCTTGTCGATGAGCAGCACCTGGTGCCCGTTGCCGAGCAGCTCACGGGCGATGGAGCGGCCGACGCTTCCGGCTCCGGCGATGACGACGCGCATGGGGTTGATGTCTCCTGTGCCGGTCAGTGGGCGGCCGGGGCCTGGTCGCAGAGCCGCTCGACGCGAGCGAGGTCGTCGCGCGGGACGGTGAGGTGCACGAGGTCGCCCTGCTGGACGACCATGTCGGGCCGGGGGAGCGTGCCCTCGCCGAGCCGGGTGACGTAGGCGACGCGGGCGCCGGTCTGCTCCTCGAGGTCGGTGAGGTGCCGGCCGACCCAGCCCTCCGCGAGGGGGACCTCGGCGATGACGATCTTGCCGCTCGGGTCGGTCAGCTCGGGTACGGCGCCCTGCGGCAGCAGCCGCTGGATCATCTGGTCGGCAGTCCAGCGCACCGTCGCGACGGTCGGTATGCCGAGGCGCTGGTAGACCATGGCGCGCTGGGGGTCGTAGATGCGGGCGGCGACGTGCTCGACCCCGAACGTCTCGCGGGCCACGCGGGCGGCGAGGATGTTGGAGTTGTCGCCGCTGCTCACGGCCGCGAAGGCGTAGGCGTCACGGATGCCGGCGGCGACGAGGGTGTCACGGTCGAAACCGATGCCCGTGACGGTCTGGCCCTCGAAGGAGGTGCCGAGCCGGCGGAACGCGGAGGCGTCCGCGTCGATGATGGCGACGTCGTGGCCGTTGCGGCCCAGGGTGCGGGCGAGGGTCGACCCGACGCGGCCGCATCCCATGATGACGAAGTGCACGGACGCGACGCTACACCGTGAGGCCGTCGCCCACCCCGCAGGCCGCGCAGGCCGGACGGGGAGCGAAACGGTCGGGACGGCATACGTTCTCGGGGCCGTGTCGGCGGCGCCCCGAGTGGGTCAGTGCGGCGGGACGATCCGTCATACAGTGTCGTCGTGCCCGGTACCGGTTCGCTGTTCAAGCGCCTCCTCCTCGGCCGCGCGATGCGCAGCGACAAGCTCGGGGAGACCCTGCTGCCCAAGCGCCTCGCGCTGCCCATCTTCGCGAGCGACGCCCTCTCGTCCGTGGCCTACGCGCCCGACGAGATCCTGCTCATGCTCGGTCTGGCGGGCGGCGCTTTCGTCGCGACGCACAGCTGGCAGGTCACCGTCGCGGTCGTCCTCGTCATGGTCGTCGTGGTGGCGTCGTACCGCCAGAACGTGCACGCCTACCCCTCCGGCGGCGGCGACTACGAGGTCGCGACCGTCAACCTCGGCCCACGGGCCGGCCTCACCGTCGCCAGCGCCCTCCTCGTCGACTACGTCCTCACCGTCGCCGTCTCGATCTCGTCCGGTGTGCAGAACGCCGCCACGGTGCTCGGCTTCGTGCGCGGGCACGAGGTCATCGTCGCGGTGGCCCTCATCGCCTTCCTCACGGCGATGAACCTGCGTGGGGTGCGCGAGTCGGGCAAGGCCTTCGCCGTGCCGGTCTACGCCTTCATGCTCGCCATCATCGGCATGGGCATCTACGGCTTCATCCAGCACTTCACGGGGACCCTCACGCCGGCGGAGAGCGCCGCGCTGACCCTGAAGCCGGAGGAGGGTCAGGGGCTCACGGGACTGGCCGCTGCCTTCCTGCTGCTCCGGGCGTTCTCGTCCGGGTGTGCGGCCCTGACCGGCGTCGAGGCGATCAGCAACGGCGTGCCCGCCTTCAAGAAGCCCAAGAGCGCCAACGCCGCCGCGACGCTGCTGCTCATGGGCACGCTGTCCGTCGTCATGCTCGGGTCGATCATCGCGCTGAGCCAGTGGACCGGCGTCAAGATGGCCGACGACCCCGGCGCCCAGCTGCTTCGGAACGGGCAGCCGGTCGGCGACTCCTACGTCCAGCACACCGCGATCGGCCAGCTCTCCGAGTCGGTGTTCGCGAGCTTCCCGATCGGTGTCGTCTTCGTCTCGATCGTCACCGGCCTCATCCTCGTCCTCGCCGCGAACACGGCGTTCAACGGCTTCCCGGTGCTCGGCTCCATCCTCGCCCGCGACGGCTACCTGCCCCGCCAGCTGCACACCCGGGGCGACCGGCTGGCCTTCAGCAACGGCATCCTCATCCTGGCCGGCGCCGCCATCGTCCTCGTCATCGTCTTCAAGGCCGAGGTCACCGCCCTGATCCAGCTCTACATCGTCGGGGTGTTCGTCTCGTTCACCACCTCGCAGGTCGGCATGGTCCGGCACTGGACGCGCCACCTCAGGCTCGAGCGCAACGTCAAGGAGCGGGCCCGGATGCAGCGCTCGCGCGTCATCAACGCCGTAGGCGCCGCGATGTCGGCGACGGTCCTCGTCGTCGTGCTCCTGACGAAGTTCCAGGCCGGGGCGAAGTACGCCATCCTCGCGATGGTCGTCCTGTTCGTGCTCATGCTCGGGATCAAGAAGCACTACAACCGGGTGCGCGACGAGCTGGCCATCGACTGGGACGTCGAGCGACCGATGCTGCCGAGTCACGTGCACGCCATCGTCTGCATCTCGAAGGTGCACAAGCCGACGATGCGTGCCCTGGCCTACGCCCGGGCCAGCCGTCCGTCCTACCTCGAGGCCGTGACGGTCGACGTCGACCCCGACGAGACGCAGGCGCTGCTCGACGAGTGGGACAAGCGCGAGATCCCGGTGCCGCTCAAGGTGCTGTCCTCGCCGTACCGCCAGATCACGAAGCCGATTCTCGACTACGTTCGGTCGATCCGCAGCGGCAACCCGCGCGACATCGTCACGGTCTACCTGCCGGAGTACGTCCTCGGGAAGTGGTGGGAGCAGGTGCTGCACAACCAGAGCGCGTTGCGTCTCAAGGCCCGGCTGCTCTTCACCCCCGGTGTCATGGTCGTCAGCGTCCCGTGGCAGCTGCAGTCCTCCGAGGGCGCCGAGCGCGACTGGATCGACGAGCCGCCCATCAGCGGCTCGGTGCGCGGTGGAGCGCTGTGAGCGGTCGCCAGAACCGCGAGCGGGCCGCCGGCGGCGAGTCCCTCGTCGGGCAGGAGTGGGAGGTCGAGGTCGGGCCCGTCGCCCACGGTGGCCACTGCGTGGCCCGGCACGACGGTCAGGTCGTCTTCGTGCGCCACACGCTTCCCGGTGAGCGCGTCGTCGCACGCGTGACCGAGGGCCGCGTCGGCGACAGCTTCGTGCGCGCCGACGCGGTGGAGGTGCTCGAGGCCTCACCGGGACGCGTGCCCGCCCCCTGCCCGTATGCCGCCCCGGGCCTCTGTGGCGGCTGCGACTTCCAGCACGCGTCGCTCGACACCCAGCGGGAGCTCAAGGGTGCCGTCGTGCGTGAGCAGTTCGCCCGGGTGGCGGGGCTCGAGGTCGACGTCGACGTGCGGCCCGTGCCGGGCGACGAGCAGGGGCTGCGCTGGCGTACGCGTGTCGAGTTCGCCATCGACGGCGCCGGACGCGCGGGCCTGCGCGCGCACCGCTCGAACGACATCGTCCCCGTCGAGGACTGCCTCATCGCGACGCGCGCCGTCATCGACTCCGGTGTCCTCGACACCGAGTGGCCCGACGTCGAGTCCGTCGACGTCGTCGACGCCGTGCACCCCGACGAGCCGGTCCTCGTGCCGCTGCCCGCGCCCGAGGGTGGGAGTGCCGGCGGCGGTGGTCTCGTCGGCGAGCTGGCTCGCGACGGGGACTGGGAAGGCGAGTACGTCGTCTCGGCGCGGGGCTTCTGGCAGGTTCACCCTGGCGCGGCCACGACGTTCCTGTCACGCGTGTCGACGCTGCTCGGGGCGGAGCCGGGGGACCGCGTCCTCGACCTCTTCGCGGGTTCGGGCCTCTTCACGATGCGTCTCGGTGAGCTCGTCGCACCTGACGGTGTCGTCCTCGGCGTCGAGGGCGACCGCCGGGCGGTCGAGAACGGCGAGTCCAACACCGAGCACCTCCAGAACGTCGAGTGGCGTGCCAACCGCGTCGACCGAGAGCTGCGATCGCTCGTCGGCCAGGATGTGACGGCCGACCTGGCCGTCCTCGACCCGCCTCGCACCGGAGCAGGCAAGGACGTCATGGCCCTGCTGGCCCGGATGGCGCCCAGACGCATCGTCTACGTCGCGTGCGACCCGGCAGCCCTGGCGCGGGACGTCAAGGCCGCCGGGACGCACGGCTACGACCTCGTCTCGCTCGAGGCCTGGGACGCCTTCCCGATGACCCACCACGTCGAGTGCATCGCCGTGCTCGAGCCGCGAGACGGGTCGACGAGCGCCTGAGCTCTTCCAGTGCGCAGCACCTCGGCGCGCGATGGTCTTGTCCGCGCAGCGGCGCGACCACCGGGCGATGAGGGACCTCGGCGGGTCTGGGCTGGTCCCGCGTCAGTGCGTGACGGCGAGGCCGTCGACACCGGCCGCCTTCGTGGACGTCGTGCGGATGACGACGGAGCCGGTGCCGGTGACCGTCTGTAGGGGCAGCCAGCGGATCTGGCGGTAGGCAGTCGTGGCGCCGTTGAGACTCACGCGTCCCAGCCTGACGCCAGCGTGGTAGACGTCGACCGCTCCGCAGGTGGGACAGGTGGTGACCACGATCGCGACGCGGCGCGCCTGCACCGAGGCGCGGTCAATGACACCCCGGTGCTGGCGCACGGGAGACAGTGCCGTGCGCGTATGCGCTCCCTGCGACGCGGACCTCTCGGCACCGCGCACTCGCCCTCGCGCGAGTGGTTGGCCCGGGCACAAGCCACTGTCGGTGGCTCGTACTAGTGTTCGAGCATGGAGTTGGGGAGCGCCGCGAAGAGCACCGGGGCCGCTGCCGGTGGCGTGCTTGCCCTCCTGACGCAGATCCCCGCTGACGTCTTCGACGCGCTGCCACCGGTCGCCCAGGCGGCAGTGGTGGCACGCGTGGTGCCGGAACGGCTGCGCACTCTCGACACGGCGAGCGCCGAGGCGGTCCTCGCCGTCGCGCAGCGGGCGATGAACGTCCTCAGCGCCGTCCAGGACCTTGCGCTGGCGGCCTGTGTCCGGCGCGAGGAGCTCGACCTGGCAGATCTGGACGGTGACTGGGCCGACGGCTCGGAGTGGCGGCCCTCGTCGGTGAAGATCGTGGCCTCGAGCGTCGCGCCGGTCCTGTGCTCCACGCCGCGCGGTGCCGAGTCGCGGGTCGCCGACGCGCTCTGCCTCGTCGAGGACCTCCCGCGCGCTCTGGCGGCCGCGCTCGACGGCCGGGTCACCCCGCGGCAGACGGGCGTCGTGGTGGACCAGGCCGGACTCGTCGCAGTCGACGCTCGCCCGGCCTTCGATGCCGTCGTGATGGAGGCGGAGAACGGGATCGAGTTGCTGACACCTGCCCGGCTGCGACGCCAGTGCGAGCGTGCCGCCATGGCGATCGACCCGGACGCCGCTCATCGTCGGGCGGAGCAGGGTCTGCGTGACCGCTTCGTGCGGGTGGGGCCGGGCCTCGACCCGGGCACGACGTGGTGGAGGGCGTCGCTGCCGGCCCGGGACTCGATGCAGGCCTGGGGCGCCGTCGACGAGCTGGCCCACGAGTACGTGCGCGCTGACCCGGCCCGGTCGATCGACCAAGCGAGAGCGGACGCCTTCCTCGACCTGCTGCTCGGCAGCGCCCAGGTGTCGACGACCGTCGAGCTGGTCGTGCCCACCTTCACCGAACGCGCGACCGATCACCGGCGCGGGGGCGCGCCCGCTGGCCCGAACGGTGCCGCGCCCGTGGGCGCGAACGGTGCCGCGCTCGAGGGCGCGAACGGTGCCGCCCCCTTGAGCCCGAACGGGGGCGCGCCGGCGGGCCCGAACGGTGCCGCGCTCCCAGGCCGTCACGAGATCCACGCACCCGATCTCGCAGACCTCTCGGCCGTTCAGACGGGTGCGGATGCCCCGTCCGGTCGGGAGGATCCGCGGCACGTCCCAAGCCCCGTGGCATCGGTCGACGCCCTGTTCTTCGACCTCGCACACATCGCAGGTCCTCGCCTCGCGCCGGAGCATGCGATCGCGTCCGAGCTCTTCGGTCTCGTGGCGGTGTCGCCCGCCGGACACCACGAGGGCGCGGACACCAACGTGCATGCCCGCGGCCATCCGGTGTCCAGGCCCGGACCTGAGGCGGCCTCGGCGGTGGACCCGACCCGAACCGGCCTGGTCGGACGTCCGGCCTGGCGGCCACCGGAGCTCGGCGTCCGCCATCCACGGTTCGGATGGATGCTCTCGGCGACGCTGGCCGAGCTGTTGTCCGACCCTGATGTCGCGCTGCGCGTGACCCGAGCCGATGTGCTCACCGGAATCACCGTCGCCCGCGACCCCGCGATCTACCGGCCCAACGCCGCTTTGGCACAGCGGGTTCGGGACCGCGACCGCACGTGTCGGTTCCCGGGATGCGGCGTCGCCGCGCGCCGGTGCGACCTCGACCACGTCGTGCGTTTCCCCGACGGTCCGACCACCGAGGACAACCTCGTCTGCCTGTGCCGGACCCACCACGGTTTCAAGCACCACGCCGGCTGGACGCTGACGTCGGAGGTGGACGGCAGCTGCACCTGGACCGCGCCGACAGGCCGCTCCTACGTGACGCGACCGGCAGACCTCAGGCTCGACGCTGCCTGAGGCGGGCCGGGTCGAGGCGGCTGTGGGGTCGCGAGCGCTCGCCGAGTCCGCTCCCGTCACCGCCCGGGGCGCTCTGCCGACCTGACGACGAGGGTGCCGGGCCGTCACGAGACCATGGGGCCATGTCGTTCAGCTACCCAGTCGCCGTGAAGTTCTCCGAGATCGATCTCGCCGGCGTCGTCTTCAACTCCCACTACCTGACGTGGTGCGAGGACGCGAAGATGGCCTTCCTCGACCACCTCGGCTACGGGCCCTACCGCTTCGCCGACGAGCACCGGCTCGCCCTCGTCCGGCACGCCGAGATCGACTGGACGGCGAGTCTCAAGCCGCTCGACCACGCCGACATCCGCGTGGTCGTCGACCGGATCGGCACGTCGTCGTTCACCCTCCGACACGAGATCTGGCGCCGGGGCGAGCACCCGCTCCTCACGGCCACGTGCGTCATCACCTACGTCTGGTTCGACACCGAGGCCGGCGCGAAGGCCGAGCTCGTTCCCCATTTCCGGGACGCCCTGACGAGTGAGGGCCCGGGGGACCGGCTCGCCTGAAGCCTTCTGGCGCGTGGCCCGCGGTGCTAGCGTCGACGGACGTGCTCGGCATCGGGTGGAGGCGACATGGACGCGTTCATGAAGTTCGACGGCATCGACGGCAGCAGCCAGAGCAAGGACCACAAGGGTGCGATCGACGTGGTCTCGTGGAACTGGGGTGTCACGACCCAGACGAACGGCTCCGGCAGCGGCGGTGCGTCCGGACGTCCGCGGGCCCACGAGTTCCGGATCGTGCACCGCTACGACCTCGCCTCGCCCCACCTCGCGTCGTTCGCCGCGACCGGCAAGCACCTCAAGGACGCGACGCTCAACGTCGCCCATCCCGGCGCTCGCAAGGACTTCCTCACGGTGACGATGAAGGACCTCGTCGTCACCGAGGTCCTCGTCTCCGGTGACGAGGACGACGTCGACGAGGAGGTCGCCCTCCAGCCCGCGTGGATCCGCTTCGACTACGCGGAGCCCGGTCCGGGCGGCGGTGCGACCGGGCGAACGTCCAGTGTCACGTGGGACATCCGATCCAACAAGATGGGCTGACCTCCGGCCCCGACGGCGCGAACCTGCACCACGTCCCGCTGGACGAGGTGCTCGAGCGGGCGCTGACGTGCTTGCGTGAGGGCGACGGGCCGGGCGCCGAGGCGGCGCTCACCGCGGCGACGCGGACGCCGGAGGACGTACGCGTGTTGCACCTTCGCGCGGTCGCAGCGCACCTGCGTCGAGACGACACCGCCGCGGAGCGGCTCGTCGCCGAGGCGGTCTCGGTGGCCACGGACCCGATGGTGCTCGCGAGCCTGCACAACGACCTCGGCAACATGCGTCTGGAGGCCGGGGACCCGGTGGCCGCCGTCGCGGCCTACGAGTCCAGCCTCGCCGTTCACCCGACCGACGCCCCGACGTGGGTCAACCTCGCCACCGCGCTGCGGCTGGCCGGGGACCCGGCCCGTGCCGGGGACGCCGGGCTCAGGGCGCTCGAGCTCGACCGACAGAGCCCCCTCGGGCGAGCCGCCGTGACCGCGGCCGTCCTGGCCCTGACCGCCGACGGTGCGGAGACGCGGGCACTCGAGCTCGTGCGTCGGTGGGTGCGTGTCGACCCCGACCATCCCGGCGCCCGACACCGCCTCGCAGCGCTGGGCGGCCTGCCCCAGCCGGACCGGGCGCCGGACGACTACGTCGAGACGCTCTTCGACGCGACCGCCGAGGCCTTCGACCCCCACCTCGCCGGCCTCGGCTACCGCGCGCCGGAACTCGTCGCCGACCGAATCGCCGCGATCTTGGGCCGGCCCGCGGGTGAGCTCGACGTGGCCGACCTCGGCTGCGGCACGGGCCTCGTCGGGGCACTCGTCCGACCGTGGGCGCGCACCCTGGCCGGCTGCGACCTGTCGCTCAACATGCTCCGGCTGGCGCAGGCGCGCGGCTGCTACGACGTCCTGCAGCGCGCCGAGCTCGGCGCGTTCCTCCGAGCCGAGCCCACGGCATACGACCTCGTCGTCGGCGCGGACACGCTCTGCTACCTCGGGGACCTCGGCCCGACGACCACGGCGGCGGCGCGGGCGCTGCGGCCCGGCGGTGTCCTCGTGGTGACCGTCGAGCGGCTCGTCGACGCGGTGGGGGACTGGCGGCTCACGTCGTCGGGGCGCTACGCGCATGGGGAGGAGTACCTGCGGTCGGTCTGTGTCGCCGCCGGCCTCGTGGACGTCGAGGTGACCCGGGTGCACCTCCGCCTCGAAGCGGGTGTCCCGGTCGAGGGACTGCTCTGGTCGGCGCGTCGACCCGTCACGGGCAGTGGTCCCACCGGTGCGCAAGAGAGGCTGGCAGAGACGCCCGGTCAGGGGGCGACAACGGCGCGAGCGGAGGGAAGGATGGGCGGGTAGGGGTGGACTGACAAGGACGAACGCGTGTGGTTAGATATATCTTGACGTCAAGATAAATCGAGCACCGTGACATCAGAGTTGCTGGAAGGAGCCCGTCGTGGGCAGTGTTGACAGCTTCAAGGCCAAGGGGACCCTCGAGGTCGGTGGCCAGTCCTACGAGATCTACCGCCTCGCAGGGGTGAAGGGGCAGGAGACCCTGCCGTACAGCCTCAAGGTCCTCCTCGAGAACCTCCTGCGCACCGAGGACGGCGCGAACATCACCGCCGACCACATCACCGCGGTCGGCTCGTGGGACGAGAACGCCGAGCCCGACACCGAGATCCAGTTCACGCCCGCGCGCGTGATCATGCAGGACTTCACCGGCGTCCCCTGTGTCGTCGACCTCGCCACGATGCGTGAGGCCGTCGCCGACCTCGGCGGCGACCCGGCCAAGATCAACCCGCTCGCCCCGGCCGAGCTCGTCATCGACCACTCCGTCATCATCGACGTCTTCGGCCGCGCCGACGCCTTCGAGCGCAACGTCGAGATCGAGTACCAGCGCAACCGCGAGCGCTACCAGTTCCTGCGCTGGGGCCAGACCGCGTTCGACGACTTCAAGGTCGTCCCCCCGGGCACCGGCATCGTCCACCAGGTCAACATCGAGCACCTCGCCCGCACCGTGATGGTCCGCGAGATCGACGGCGAGCGCGTCGCCTACCCCGACACCTGCGTCGGCACCGACTCGCACACGACGATGGTCAACGGCCTCGGCGTGCTCGGCTGGGGCGTCGGCGGCATCGAGGCCGAGGCGGCCATGCTCGGCCAGCCCGTCTCGATGCTCATCCCGCGCGTCGTCGGCTTCAAGCTGAGCGGCTCGATCCCCGTCGCCGCGACGGCCACCGACGTCGTCCTCACGATCACCGAGATGCTGCGCAAGCACGGCGTCGTCGGCAAGTTCGTCGAGTTCTACGGCGAGGGCGTCTCGCAGGTGCCGCTCGCCAACCGCGCCACCATCGGCAACATGAGCCCCGAGTTCGGCTCGACCTGCGCGATCTTCCCGATCGACGAGGTCACCCTCGACTACCTGCGCCTCACCGGTCGCTCCGACGAGAGCGTCGCCCTCGTCGAGGCGTACGCCAAGGAGCAGGGCATGTGGCTCAAGGCCGGTCCCGACCAGCCGGAGGCCCGCTACAGCGAGTACCTCGAGCTCGACCTCTCGACGGTCGTCCCCTCGATCGCCGGCCCGAAGCGCCCGCAGGACCGCATCGCGCTGACCGACGCCAAGGACGCCTTCCGCAAGGTGCTCCCGACCTACGTCGCGCACGAGGAGGGTGACGCGGGTGCCGCCTCGTCCTTCCCGGCCAGCGACCCGACCCCGCAGGGCACCGTCGAGGGCACGAACGGCGGCGACCGACCGGCCGACTCCGGTGGCGTCAGCGGCCGCCCGTCGAAGAAGGTGTCGGTCACCGACGCCGAGGGCCGCGAGTTCGAGATCGACCACGGCATCGTCTCGATCGCCTCGATCACGAGCTGCACCAACACGTCCAACCCGTCGGTGATGATGGCGGCCGCGATGCTCGCCAAGAACGCCGTCGAGAAGGGCCTCTCGGTCGCCCCCTGGGTCAAGACGTCGATGGCACCGGGCTCCAAGGTCGTGACGGGCTACTACGACAAGGCGGGCATGTGGCCCTACCTCGAGAAGCTCGGCTTCCACCTCGTCGGCTATGGCTGCACGACGTGCATCGGCAACTCCGGGCCGCTCAACGAGGAGATCTCCAAGGCGATCAACGACAACGACCTCGCCGTCACGTCGGTCCTCTCGGGCAACCGCAACTTCGAGGGGCGCATCAACCCCGACGTGAAGATGAACTACCTCGCGAGCCCGCCGCTCGTCATCGCCTACGCCCTCGCCGGCACGATGGACTTCGACTTCGCATCGCAGCCCCTCGGTCAGGACACGGACGGCAAGGACGTCTTCCTCGAGGACATCTGGCCGGCACCCGCCGACGTCGAGCGCACCATCGCGAGCTCGATCAGCCAGGAGATGTTCACGGAGGACTACGCCGACGTCTTCGCGGGCGACGAGCGCTGGCAGTCGCTGCCGACCCCCGAGGGCGACACGTTCGCCTGGGACGGTGAGTCGACCTACGTGCGCAAGCCCCCGTACTTCGACGGCATGTCGATGGAGACGACCCCGGTCGCCGACATCGAGGGCGCCCGCGTGCTCGCCAAGCTCGGCGACTCCGTCACGACCGACCACATCAGCCCGGCCGGTGCCATCAAGAACGACAGCCCCGCGGGCAAGTACCTCGCCGACCACGGCATCGAGCGCAAGGACTTCAACTCCTACGGCTCGCGTCGCGGCAACCACGAGGTCATGATCCGTGGCACGTTCGCCAACATCCGCCTGAAGAACCTCCTCCTCGACGGCGTCGAGGGCGGCTTCACGCGGGACTTCACCAACGGCGGCGAGCAGTCGACGATCTACGACGCCGCGCAGAGCTACGCCGCCGCCGGCACGCCGCTCGTCATCCTGTCGGGCAAGGAGTACGGCTCCGGCTCCTCGCGCGACTGGGCCGCCAAGGGCACGAGCCTGCTCGGCGTCAAGGCCGTCATCGCCGAGAGCTACGAGCGCATCCACCGCTCCAACCTCATCGGCATGGGCGTCATCCCGCTGCAGTACCCGGCAGGTCAGAACGCCGACTCGCTCGGCCTCGACGGCACCGAGACGTTCTCGGTCACCGGCATCACGGCCCTCAACGAGGGCACGACGCCCAAGACCGTCAAGGTCGTCGCCACCAAGGAGTCGGGCGAGACGGTCGAGTTCGACGCCGTCGTGCGCATCGACACCCCGGGTGAGGCGGACTACTACCGCAACGGCGGCATCCTCCAGTACGTCCTGCGGTCGCTCGTCAACAGCTGACCCGCAGACCAGCACAGCCCGACGGGCCCGTATGCCGTACGCCACGGCAGGCGGGCCCGTCGCGCGTGCGGGCGCTCGGGGACCCGGCCGGACGGCATACGCGCTCGGATGGCATGCTCGTCGCGTGAACGAGCGACACGCCGTCCTGACCGTGTGGGAGACCGGATTCGACTGGTCCCCGGCCCCCGACGTCGACTACGCCGACGTCCACGTCGACGGTGCTGAGGCGGTGACCTACCGCGCCCGGGTCTGGGAGTCGCCCGTCGTCGAGTCCCCTTTCGTCGCAACGGAGCTCATCCCGTCGTGGAACGCCCGCACGCCGGCCGGCACGTGGCTCCGGGTCGAGGGGAGGGTGGCCGACGACGGAGGCTGGACGCCGTGGTTCACCTTCGCCCGGTGGGGCGAGGACGACCCGGCGGGGGAGTCACCGATCACCCGGACCACGGTCCCGGACCAGGCCTTCGACACCGGGAGGGTCTCGACGGACACGTGGCTGTCGGCGCCCGGCCGGGGCGTCGATCGGTGGCAGCTGCGCGTCACGGCCATGGCGCTTCCGGATGACGAGATCGCCTGGCCCACGGTGACGCTCGTCGCCGGCGCGGCCTCACGCTTCGCCGTCACGCCTGACGAGTCGACGAGCCGACCCGGAGTGGGGCGCGGTCACGAGGTCGCGGTCCCGCCGCACTCGCAGCGGCTGCACGTGGGGTCGTTCCCCCAGTGGGACAACGGCGGCGAGTCGTGGTGCTCGCCGACGTCGACGACGATGATCCTCGAGCACTGGGGGAGAGCGCCGTCGCGGGACGAGGCCTCGTGGGTCGGACACGACACCGACCCGGAGGTCGTGCACGGCGTGCGCCGCGTCTACGACGTGGCCTACGAGGGCGCGGGCAACTGGGCGTTCAACACCGCGTATGCCGGCGCGCGCGGGCTGCGGGCCTACGTGACCCGCCTGCGTGACCTCACCGAGGTCGAGGCATTCGTCGCGGCGGGCATCCCGCTCGTCGTGTCGGTGGGCTTCCGCGAGGACGAGCTCGACGGAGCCGGCTACGAGACGAACGGCCACCTGCTGACCGTCGTCGGCTTCACGGACCAGGGTGACGTCGTGTCCAACGACCCCAACTCCCATCGCATCGCGAGCAACGAGCAGGTGCGCAGCGTCTACCGCCGCGACCAGTTCGAACGGGTCTGGCTCGGCACCAACGGAGGGCTGGCCTACGTCATGCACCCGCGCGACGTCGCGCTGCCGTCCCCGCCCCCCGAGCCGAACTGGCGCTGACGCGTCATATTCCTCCGCGACAGGTCCTCATCGCGAGAATTTACGACGCCAACACCCCATGGAGCGAGGACCGGGTGTTGACTGGCCGCGCGATCCCCCTCCCGGAAGGTGTGCCATGCCCAGTCGCTCCACCGTCTCAGCCGCTCCGTTCCAGCCCAGCCGTCGCTCGCTGCTCGCCGGTGCCGCCGCCAGCGCCGCCGCCGGTGTCGCCCTCGTCGGCGTCTCGGACGCGCCGCGGGCCCGCGCGGCGGAGACCAAGAAGGGCGGGGCCGACCGACACGTCCACTACGCCTCGTGGTCCGGAGCCGACCTCGTGTTCGGCCCGTTCGACCGCACCCTCGACTACACCGACCCGCACGCCACGGGGGGCGCCCCGGTCACCTACGAGGTCGCGACCTGGACCTCTCCCGTCGTCACCCCGGGCTTCGGCCTGACCGAGCTCGTCGCCTCGTGGAACGCCGCGACGCCCGGCGGTTCGTGGGTCGAGGTGCGCGTCCGGGGCACCAGCGGTGGCACGACGACGAAGGACTACGTGCTGGGCCGCTGGGCGGCCGAGGACCCCGCCGACGGCGGTGGCATCCACCGCACCTCCGTCGCCGGCCAGGGCGACACCGTGGCGACCGTCCTCACCGACACCCTCGCGACCCGCACCGGCTACTCCCTCACGGACTGGCAGCTCGAGGTGCGGCTCCTGCGGCCGCGCGGCAGCTCCGACACGCCCTCCGTCTCCGTCGTCGGGGCGATGGCCTCGGCCCTGCCCGCTGTCAAGAAGGTGCCGCGCAGCCCGAACGGACCCGCCTGCGGCACGACCCTCGACGTCCCCACCTACTCGCAGGAGGTCCACGTCGGGCACTACCCGCAGTGGGACAACGGCGGCGAGGCCTGGTGCTCACCCACCTCGACGTCGATGGTCGTCGCCTACTGGGGTGCCGGGCCGACGGCGTCCGAGACCGCCTGGGTCGACCCGCCCGTCGACGCCCAGGTCGACTTCACGGCGCGCAACGTCTTCGACTACACCTACGACGGCGCGGGCAACTGGCCCTTCAACACCGCGTATGCCGCCACGCGCGGGAACCTCCGCGGTTTCGTGACCCGGCTGCGCACCCTGACCGAGGCCGAGGCGTTCATCGCCGCCGGCATCCCGCTCGTCGTGTCGGTGTCGTTCAAGAAGGGCGAGCTCACGGGCGCGGGCTACGGCACCAACGGCCACCTCATGGTCGTCGTCGGCTTCACCGAGTCCGGCGACGTCGTCTGCAACGACCCCGCCTCGCACCTCGTCGCGAGCGACGACCAGGTGCGCGTCGTCTACGACCGGGAGCAGTTCGAGAACGTCTGGGCGCCGCACAGCGGGGGCATCGTCTACGTCATCCGGCCCGCCGACCGCCCGCTGCCCCCGGCGCCGGCACACGAGCCCAACTGGTGACCTGACGCCCAGCGCCGGAGTCGCCGCGGCGTCACCGACCGAGGCCCGACCTCGGGTCGCGGTCGGTGACGCAGTAGAGCGCGCCGGTCGGGTCGAGCAGCGTCGTCCACCCGCCGCCGTGGTCGGCCACGACGGTCGCGCCGAGGCCCACGTGTCGGGAGACCTCGGTCGGTCGGTCGTCGCAGGCCAGGTCGAGGTGACCGGTGACGGGCCCGGTCGCCGGCTCGACGAGCCGCTGCAGGAGCAGACGCAGGGGGATGCCGTCCGGGCGCACGAGGTGGCGGAACTCCGGGCGGCCCACCGACCCGCGCAGCCGCCAGCCGGTGAGGTCGGACCAGAAGGCGCACTCGGTCTCGTAGGCGGCGCCCGGGATGTCGAGGCACACCTGGTCGACGACGCTCTCGTGCCCCCGGGGCCACCGGGTCGGCCAGGGACGTTGGGCGAGCGGCTCGTGGACGAAGCAGAAGACGAAGCCGCCGGGGGAGCGGAGGACGACGTAGCCGTGCTCCGACCGGTGGATGACCTCGGCGCCGAGGCCCTCGGCCCGAGCCGCCGACTCTGCGATCGAGCTGACGTGCAGGTCGAGGTGGGTCCCGGGCCCGGCTGCGCCGCCTGCGGCGGTGCGCTGGATCTTGAGGTAGGGGTCACCGACCGGGGGGAGCAACGTCGTGAACTCCGCGTCGTCCCCGCGAGCCGGCGACGCGGCATACCCCGTCACCGCCGACCAGAAGCGGGTGCCCGCGGCGTGGACGTCGGGCGGGAGGTCGAGGAAGGCGGTGACCCAGCTGACCGTCGTCATGGTCCGAGACTAGGCGAGGCAGACTGGGAGCATGCCGACTCCGACCTCCTCTGCGTCCCGGGGCCACACCCCACCGGGGTGGCCGCCGGGCGTCCCGCCGGCCCACACGCCCGGCTGGGAGGACCGTGCCGTGCTGTGGCTGCTCGACCAGTGCCCGCCCGACTACCGCGCGTATGCCGGGTGGCGGCGTCACCCGATCGCGCTCGCGTGGCTGGCCGGTCGGCACCTCGACGGGCAGGTCGTGGCGATGCGGGACGCGTGGCGCGAGGCGCGTGTCGCCATCGGGCCGCACGTGCCGGCCGACGCCCTCACGGAGATCCTCGGGCAGATCGAGGCGGAGGGGATCCGGCTGCTGGCGGCCTCGCGCTCGGCGCGGCTGCTCCACGAGGCGCTCCAGGGCAAGGTCTTCGCGCCCCGCCTCTGAAGGGCGTCGGGGCCCGTGGTGTGAGGGTCGTGTGACGAGACCGACAGGGCCTCGTGCGCACGGTTGGGAGCCGCCGGACGTTGACCCGTAGACTCGATCGACCCACCCGAGTGGGTCGAGACACCACCGAGAGGACGAGGCAGCGTGGCCCTGCTGGAGACGATCACGAGCCCGGCGGCGCTCAAGGCGCTGCCGGTGACCCAGCTGCCCGCGCTGGCGGAGGAGATCCGCACCTTCCTCGTCACCGAGGTCTCCAAGACCGGTGGACACCTCGGCCCGAACCTCGGCGTCGTCGAGCTGACGATCGCGCTGCACCGGGTCTTCGAGTCGCCCCGCGACACCCTCGTCTTCGACACGGGCCACCAGGCCTACGTGCACAAGCTGCTCACCGGGCGGCACGACTTCAGCAAGCTCAAGAAGCAGGGCGGACTGTCCGGCTACCCGAGTCGCGCCGAGTCCGAGCACGACGTCGTCGAGAACTCGCACGCCTCGACCGCACTCTCGTGGGCCGACGGCATCGCCAAGGGCCGCCGACTCTCGGGGGAGAGCGACCGGCACACCGTCGCCGTCATCGGTGACGGCGCCCTGACCGGTGGCATGGCATGGGAGGCGATCAACAACATCGCCGTCGACAAGACCCTGCCCCTCGTCATCGTCGTCAACGACAACGAGCGGTCCTACGCACCGACGATCGGCGGGCTCGCCGACCACCTGGCCACGCTGCGCACGACTCGTGGCTACGAGCGGTTCCTCGACTGGGGCAAGCGGTCGCTCGCCAGGACGCCGGTCGTCGGCGGCGCGATGTTCGAGACGCTCCACGGCGTCAAGAAGGGCATCAAGGACATCGTCGCGCCGCAGGGCATGTTCGAGGACCTCGGCCTGAAGTACATCGGGCCCGTCGACGGCCACGACGAGCAGGCGCTCGAGCGGGCGTTGGCCAAGGCCAAGGACTTCGGCGGCCCTGTCATCGTGCACGTCATCACCCAGAAGGGCCGTGGCTACCAGCCGGCCATCGACGACGAGGCCGACCAGTTCCACGGCGTCGGCAAGTTCAACCCCGAGACCGGGCTGCCCTTCGAGGTGTCCGGTCGCATCTGGACCGACGAGTTCAACGAGGAGATGGTGGCGATCGGGGCAGAGCGTCCCGACGTCGTCGCCCTCACCGCCGCCATGCTCATCCCGGTCGGCCTCGACGGCTTCGCCGCCGCGTATCCCGACCGCGTCTTCGACGTCGGCATCGCGGAGCAGCACGCCGTCACCATGGCGTCCGGGCTCGCCTACGCCGGCCTGCACCCCGTCGTCGCGGTCTATGCGACGTTCCTCAACCGGGCCTTCGACCAGCTCCTCATGGACTGCGCGCTCCACCGGGCGGGCATCACCCTCATCCTCGACCGGGCCGGCGTCACGGGCAGTGACGGCGCCTCGCACAACGGCATGTGGGACATGACGCTCACCTCGATCGTGCCCGGACTGCGCCTCGCCGCTCCCCGTGACGGCGAGCAGGTCAGGCGCCAGCTGCGTGAGGCCGTCGACGTCACCGACGGCCCGACCGTGATCCGCTTCCCGAAGGGCGACGTCGCCGACCCGCTGACGGCGGTCCGCACGATCGGCGACGTCGACGTGCTCTTCGAGAACGCCGGCGACGACGTCGACCTGCTCGTCGTGGGCGTCGGCGCCTTCGCCGGGCTCGCCATCGAGGCTGGCGAGAAGATCGCCGCGCACGGACGCACCGTCCGCGTCGTCGACCCGCGGTGGGTGCTGCCCGTCAGTGACGACGTCGTCGCGCTCGCACGCCGTGCCGAGGCCGTGGCCGTCATCGAGGACAACCTCGTCAGCGGCGGCGTCGGCGCGGCCGTGGTGCTCGCGCTGCGCGAGGCGGACGTCGACGTGCCCGTCCACACCTACGGCATCCCGAAGCGCTTCCTCGACCACGCCTCGCGCGGCCAGATCCTCGAGGAGCTCGGCCTGACCGGTGACCAGGTCGTCGCCGACCTCGAGCCGAGGCTCTGACGTGCAGCTCCGGAACGCCGCTGACGTGACGACCGCCCCCATCGCGGCCCTCGGGCTCGTCGGCGGCTACGTCGTCGCGCGCGAGAGCGGCATCCGACCCCTCGGAGGCGTCGTGCTCGCGGCGGCCGGCCTCTACGCCGGACGCAGCTGGGTCGCCAAGGCCGGGGGCGCGGGCGCCACAGGTCTCGCGGCCGTCTACCTCGGCGGGTTCGCGGCCTCGCACGTGCTGGCGAGGAAGATCGGCGCGTGGCCCGCCGTCCTCACCGTGGCGGCGGCCAGCGCTGCCGCATCGTGGGTCGTCGCCGACCGCCCTCGCCGAGTGGCGGATTGACACATGTCGACACCGGCTTTGTGGTCTCCGGTCCCACCGTGGGCCGTTCGAGACTGAACTACTTTCGCCGAAACGGTTGGGCGTCAACGGATCTCGTTGCAGCAAAGGCGCGAGCGCCCGCCAGAGGTGGAGGACATCGGTGTCCAAGCGGTGGAGTCTCGCGCTCGCGAGCGCCATGATCACGCTGTCGGTCGCGGCCTGCGGCTCTCCCGGCCAGCCGGGCGCACCGGCTGCCGGCAACGGCACGGGGGCTGCCTCCGGAGGTGTCGGCGCCCCGTACAAGGTCGGCCTCGTCTACTCCAAGTCGGGCCCGCTGGCCAGCTACGGCGAGCAGTACCGCCAAGGCCTCACGGCCGGCATCGACTACGCCACCAAGGGCACCGGCGCGGTCGCCGGCCACACGATCCAGATCACCGAGCAGGACGATGCGGGCGACCCGGCCAAGGCCGTCGCCTCGGCGACCGACCTCATCGGGCAGGGCAACACGATCATCGCGGGCTCGACGTCGAGCGGCGTGGCCCTGCAGGTCGCGCCGCTGGCCAAGGACAACAAGGTGCTCTTCATCTCGGGACCGGCGGCCGCAGACGCCGTGACCGGTGCCAACCGCTACACCTTCCGCTCGGGTCGCCAGACCTACCAGGACGTCGCGACCGCGGGCAGCATCCTCGGTGACGTCAAGGGCAAGAAGGTCACGGTGCTCGCGCAGGACAGCGCCTTCGGCAAGGCCAACGTCGCCGCGGTGACGGCCATCCTCGGCGCCAAGGGGGCGACGGTGAGCGCCGTCGAGGTGCCCTCGGCCGCAACCGACCTGACCCCGTTCGCGACCAAGGTCAAGGGCGCCGCGCCCGACCTGCTCTTCGTCGCCTGGGCCGGTGCCAACGCCACGGCGATGTGGACCACCCTCGGTCAGCAAGGGGTCTTCGACTCCACGAAGGTCGTCACCGGGCTCGACATCAAGGCGACGCACGCCCTCTTCGGCGAGGTCGCGACGAAGATCAACTTCCTCTCGCACTTCTTCGACGGCGCGGCGGACAACGCGGCCTACCAGGCTCTCGAAACCGGCCTGAAGAAGCAGGGCGCCACCGTCGACCTCTTCACCAACGACGGCTTCGTCGCCGGCCAGATGATCGTCCACGCGCTCGAGTCCGGCGGCGGCGACGTCGACAAGATGGTGACCGCCCTCGAGGGCTGGACCTTCGACGGCCCGAAGGGCTCGCTCGAGATCCGCGCCGAGGACCATGCGCTCCTGCAGCCGATGTTCACGGCCACCCTGAAGAAGGACGGCAGCAACGTCGTGCCGCAGCTCGTCGACACCCTCGACGCGGCGACCGTCGCGCCGCCCGTCACCCCCTTCAAGTGAGCGGACACCAGACGTCGTGATCAGCGCAGAGGCCGTCGGCTGGAAGGTCGGTGGCGCCCAGATCCTCGATGACGTCTCCCTGACCGTGGGGGCCGGTGAGCTGCTCGGCATCATCGGCCCCAACGGCGCGGGCAAGTCGTCGTTCGTCAACATCCTCAGTGGGGTGACCAAGCCGTCCTCCGGCCGGATCACTCTGCAGGACAAGGACGTCACCGGCGCGAGCGCCACCCGGCGCGCCCGTCTGGGACTGGCGCGCTCCTTCCAGACGTCGGCGCTCTTCGACGGTCTGAGCGCGGGCGAGAACGTTCGTCTCGCCATCCAGGCCGCCGGGCCGGCGGCGTTCTCGCCGTTTCGCGCTGCCGGGTCGGCGTCGTCGGGAGCGATCGAGGACCTCCTGGCCCGAGTGCGTATGCCGGGTCGCGCGCAGACGCTCGCGCGTGACCTGTCGCACGGCGACCGTCGCAAGCTCGAGCTCGCGATGGCCCTCGCGTCCGAGCCTGCCGTGCTGCTCCTCGACGAGCCGATGGCAGGGGTGTCCGCGGAGGACGTCGACGGTCTGAGCGAGATCATCGGCGAGGTGCGCGACTCGGGGGTCGCCGTCGCCATGGTCGAGCACCACATGCACGTCGTGCTCGGACTCGCCGACCGCGTCGCCGTCCTGCACCACGGGCAGCTGCTCGCCGTCGGCGCCCCGACCGAGGTGACCGCCGACGCGCGTGTCCAGCAGGCCTACCTGGGAGAAGCGCTGTGACCGAGAGCAACCCGTCCGCACACGAGTCGTCGCCGGCAGCTCCCGTGCTGACGCTCGACGACGTCCACGTCCGCTACGGCGGCTCCCACATCCTCCAGGGCGTGTCGTTCGACGTGCCCGCCACCGGGGTCACCGCGCTGCTCGGCCGCAACGGCGTCGGCAAGACGACGACGCTCAGGTCGATCATCGGGCTGGCGCCGCGCACCGGCCGGATCCTGCTCGAGGGCAGGGAGATCCAGGACCGGACGACCGCACGCATCGTTCGCGGAGGGATCGGCTACGTTCCCGAGGACCGAGAGGTCTTCGGTGGCCTCACGGTCGAGGAGAACCTGCGCCTCGTCGACCCTGACCGTGGGGTCGACGCCCCCGTGGTGGCCCGGCTCTTCCCGGACCTCGTGTCCCGGCGCGGCCAGCGGGCCGGCACCCTCTCGGGCGGCCAGCAGCAGATGGTCTCGCTGGCCCGGGTCCTGCTGCGCGAGAACGTCCTCCTGCTCATCGACGAGCCCACCAAGGGCCTCGCCCCCAAGCTCGTGACCGAGGTCGCCGACGTGCTCGCCGAGGTGCACCGCACGACCCCCATCCTGCTCGTCGAGCAGAACCTCCCGCTCGTGCGTCGCATCGCGGACCGGGTCGTCGTGCTGGACGCCGGAGCCGTCGTGCACCGGGGTGCCGCCGCCGACCTCGTCGCGGACGTGGACCTGACCCGCGAGCTGCTCGGGGTCTCGATGCGTCGGCAGGGTGCGGCATGAGCGACCTCGTCCTGCTCCTCGTCACCGGTGTCGGCCTCGGCGCCCTCTACTTCATCGCGGCGAGCGGGCTCAGCCTCATCTACGGGCTCATGGGCGTGCTCAACTTCGCCCACGGCGTCTTCATGACGGCGGGGGCGTATGCCGCCTGGCTGACGATGGGTGCGCTCCCCGACGGGTGGCCGGTGGCCGCCCGCCTCGTGGTCGGCGTCCTCGTCGCCGTGGCGGTCGGGGCGGTTGTCGGTCTCGTCGTCGAGGTCGTCCTCATCCGGCCGCTCTACCGCCACCACATCCAGCAGGTCCTCGTCACGGTAGGACTGTCCCTCGCGGGCGTCGCTGCCGCACAAGGGATCTGGGGCGCGGACCCACGACCCGTCGAGAGGCCCGAGTGGATGAGCGGCACGACGGACATCCTCGGTGCGCGGCTGCCCAACGATCGCTTCGTGTACCTCCTCGTCGCCGTGGCCCTCTTCGCAGGACTTCTCGCGCTCCTGCACCTGACCCGCCTCGGTCTCGTGATCCGGGCTGGTGTCGAGAACCGGACGATGGTCGAGGCCCTCGGCATCAACGTGCACCGGACCTTCACCACGGTCTTCGCCCTCGGCGGCGCAGCAGCAGGTCTCGCCGGGGTGCTCTACTCGCAGTACGCCGGGGCCGTGTCGCCCGCGCAGGGCGGCTCGTTGCTCATCTTCGCCTTCATCGTCGTCGTCATCGGTGGCATGGGCTCGCTCACGGGCACGGCGGTCGCAGCCGTCGTCGTCGGGCTCGTCCAGCAGCTCGCCAACTACTACGCGGCGAGCGGCGTCGGTGACCTGTCGGTCGTGCTGCTCCTCGCGCTCGTGCTTCTGCTCCGACCGACCTCCCTGAAGGGAGCGATGGCATGACGTCGCCCACGGACCACCTGACGCACACGCATACGTCCTCGGTCACTCCGGACGGCGAGGGCGAGGCGACGATGACGCCGGAGGCGCCGGGGGAGGAGCGCCACGGCGCGCACCGGCTCCTCAGGGCGGTGCCGGCCGTCGTCCTGCTGGCCGTGCTCGCCTTCCTGCCCTACGTGCCGGTCGAGGTGCCGGGCATCCTCCCGGGGCGGGTCAACGGGCCGGGATCGATGCAGCTCCTCGCGACGTGTCTCGTCATCGGTGGCATCGCCCTGAGCTACGACGTCTTCTTCGGCCGGACCGGGCTGCTGAGCTTCGGGCACGCCCTCTTCGTCGCGGCCGGCAGCTATCTGCTGACGATCTCGCTCTCGACGTGGGCGCTGCCCCTTCCGTTCGCGGTGCTCGTCGCGCTGGCCCTGTCCACGGTGCTCGCCCTCGTCGTCGGCGCGGTCGCGCTGCGTGTCGGCGGCATCGCCTTCGCGATGGTGACCCTGGCGTTCGCCCAGGCAGCCTCGATCATCGTCATGCGCAACCCGGGAGGCGTGACCGGCGGTGAGGAGGGACGCCCGCTCGACCGTGACGCCGTGCCGGACCTGCTCGTCGGCGTCGCCAACGCGCCGTACCGCTACTGGCTGGCGCTGTGCTTCGTCGTCGTCGCCTGGGTCGTCGTCACGCTCCTCGTGCGGTCGCGAGCCGGGCACGCGATGGCCGCCGTCCGCGAGAACGAGCAGCGCGCCTCGGTCCTCGGTCTCGGGACCTACCGCGTCAAGCTGCTCGCGATCGTCGTCGGGTCGTTGCTCGGAGCCCTCGGCGGGGTCGTCCACGCCCTCGTGCTCGGTGGCTCGAACCCCCACCTGACGACCTCGGAGTTCACCTTGTCGCTCCTCGTCATGGTGGTGCTGGGAGGTGCAGGCAGCCGCTGGGGCGCCCTCGTCGGTGGTGTGCTCTACACGTATGCCGATGCTCGGCTCGTCGAGGTCAGCAACGCCGCGTTCCTGCAGGACCTGCCCGTCGTCGTGCGCCAGGTCCTGTCACAGCCTCTCTTCATCCTCGGCGCCTTCTTCGTCGTCGTGGTCTACTTCGCTCCGTCGGGTCTCACCGGGCTCGGCGGCAGACTGATCAGGAGGTCAGGGTCCAGATGAGCACCACACCGTCCGCGTTCGTCATCGAGCTGCCCGAGGGAAGCCTCGCCATCCACGACCTCAGCCTGGGCACGCCGGCGCCCGACGCGCCCGTCGTGCTCGCGGTGCACGGCATCACGGCCAACGGCCTGTCGTGGCGCCGGGTCGCCGACGAGGTCGGTCGTCGCCACGGACCCGGCAGCGTGCGCTTCCTCGCCCCCGACCTGCGCGGCCGGGGCGACAGCCGCTCGGCGCCGGGACCCTACGGTCTCGGCGCGCACGTGGACGACCTGACCTCCATCGCCACCGTGTTCGGCTCGGCCCCGGTGCTCCTCGGCCACTCGATGGGCGCCTTCATCGCCGCCCTCGCCGCGGCCCGGCACCCCGAGCGGTTCCCGGCGGCCGTGCTCGTCGACGGCGGCCTCGCCTTCCCCGTGCCCGACGACCTCGACGTCGACGCAGCCATCAAGTCCGTGATCGGGCCGGCCATGGACCGGCTGTCGATGCGCTTCGCCGACCCTGCGGCATACCTCGGCTTCTGGTCGGGGCACCCCGCCCTCGGGCCCGTGCTCCGGGGGCCCGGTGGCGACGCAGCCCGGGCCTACGTCGAGCACGACCTCGTCCAGGACGCCTCCGACGGTCAGTGGCGCAGCACGTGCGTGCTCGAGGCCGTCCGAGCCGACGGCGCCGACGTGATGGCAGATCGGGAGACCCACGCCGGCCTCGCGACCGCGGTCGGCGAGGGGGTCCGGGCCGAGCTCGTGTGGGCCGAGCGAGGCCTGCTCGACGAGCCGCAGGGGCTCTACGACGAGTCACGGCTCCAGGCCCTGCACCTGCCGGAGGGCGTGCGGACGACGCGGGTCGACGCCAACCACTACGACGTCATCCTCGGGGACGTGGGCGTCGCAGCTGTCGCCGACGCCGTCGACCGCCTCCTCCTCCCGGGGTGACGACGACCGGGACCGCGTTCACCGTCTGTGGGTGATGCCCGGCTGAGGTACGCCGGTCGATCCTGCCGTCATGACCCGATTCCTCGTCAACGCAGACACGTTCGCCCGCGCCGAGACCGACCGGATGTTCGCCGCCGTGCTCGCGGACTCGGGCGGGGTCAACCTGCTCAGCCACACGCGGACGCCGACACCACTCGACCACCAACCGGTGATCAGGATGAACCGCGACACGCTCTACAGCGCCGCTGTCGTCGACATCAGCGGCGGTGCCGTGCTCACCCTGCCCGATGCCGGGGGACGCTATCTCTCGGCGATGGTCGTCAACCGCGACCACTACGTCAACGCCGTGCTCCACGACCCGGGCCAGCACGAGCTGACGACCGAGCGCTTCGACACCGACTACGTCGCCGTGGCCGTCCGGATCCTCGTCGACCCGGCGGATCCCGAGGACGTCGCCGTGGTCAACGCACTCCAGGACGGTGTCTCCCTGACGGCGGCAGCGGCACGGCCGTTCACCACACCTGACTACGACGCGGAGTCCCTGGACCGGACGCGCTCGGCCCTGCTCCAGCTGGCGAAGGGGTACGCCGGCTTCGACGGTGCCTTCGGGAGCCGTGAGGAGGTCGATCCCGTCCGCCACCTGGTCGGGACGGCGGCGGGGTGGGGCGGCCTCCCGGCGCACGAGGCGACGTACGTCAACGTCGACCCCGGGCTGCCCGTGGGGGAGTACCGACTGACCGTGCGCGACGTCCCCGTCGACGGGTTCTGGTCCGTCAGCCTCTACACCGCCGACGGGTACTTCGACGACGACGGCAGCCGCGTCAGCCTCAACAACCTGACGGCGCAGAAGGATCCGGACGGCTCCGTGACCGTGCACTTCGGCGGCTGCGCAGACGGCCGGCCCAACTGCCTCGGCATCAAGGAGGGGTGGAACTACCTCGTGCGCCTCTACCGGCCGCGGCCCGAGGTCCTCGACGGCACGTGGACCGTCCCGGAGGTCTCACCCGTCCGCTGACCGCGACGAGGCCGCCGGAGTCGCGAGGTCTCGAGGACGGCGCTCGGCCGCGTCGAGCCCGTCGAGCCCGTCGAGCCCGTCGAGCCCGTCGAGCCCGTCGAGCCCGTCGAGCCCGTCGAGCCCGTCGAGCCCGTCGACATTGACCGTGCTCCCGCGGCGGTCAGGCCGGGGCCTGGAGCGCGCGGAGGCGCAGCGCGATCTGCAGCTCGAGCGCGTGGTCGGGGTGCTGCCAGGACTCCCCGAGCAGGGCGGCGATCCGCTCGAGCCGCTGCGAGACGGTGTTGACGTGCACGTGGAGCGTGCCGGCCGCGTGGCGCGGGCTCCCGCCTGCGGCGAAGTAGGCCGCGAGCGTCCCCACGAGGTCGGTGCCGCGCCGCTCGTCGTAGTCGAGGACGGGACCGAGCAGCTTGCGGACGTACTCGTCGACGTCGGGCGACGAGCCCACGATGAGCCCGGCGAAGCCGAGCTGGGTCGCCGCGGCGCCCTTGCCCCGGTGTCCGAGGGCGATGAGAGCCCCCACGGTGCGATGGCCCTCCTCGTGCGCCTCGCTGATCCCGTCGACGTCCGTGACCGGACCGACGCCGGCCACGGTGACGCACGTGCGCTTGCCGATGCGGGCGGCCACGGCGCGGGCGAGTCCGTCCGGCTCGGTACCGGGCACGAGGGCGATGACGTCGCCGTCGTGGGAGCCGACGAGCGAGGCCTCGCCGGTGGCAGCGCTGGCGGAGATGAGCAGGGCGCGGTGCCCGGTCGGCTCGTCGCCGCGGAGCACGAGCAGGCAGAACGGCCGCTGGGGGTCGAAGCCGACGGCTCGGGAGAGCGCGAGGCGCTCCTCGCGCGAGCCTCGGGAGCTGACGAGGTCGCTGACGAGACGGTTGCGAGCGGACTGCCGGGCGTCGGCGGCCTGACGCTCGAAGAGCAGGACGAGGGCGGTGACGACGCCGGCGCGCTCGACCGTGCGCTGGTCCGAGTCGCTGAGGGTCGGGCCTCCGACGTAGATCGTGCCGAGCCGCTCGCGGGCCGCGGTGACGGCGACCGCGTAGGCGCCGTCCCGCTCGACGAGGCGACCGGCGCCCAGGCCGGGGAGCGCGTTGAGCGCCGCGAACGGGTCGCCACCGGCAGGGTCCTGCGCGGGTGCCGGACCCGACGAGCTGTGGCGGTGACCGTTCTCGTCGACGAGCACGGCCCACCCCCCGAGGAGCTCCGCGAGGGCGTGCGTGATGTCGTCGACGCCACCGCCGCCGAGCACGAGGGAGGCGAAGCGGTCGTGGGCCGCGGCGGCCTTCTCGACGCCCTCGGCATACTGCCTCACCGTCTCGTGGGCGTCCGAGAGGGCGGCCAGCGCGTTCTCGGCGTCGGCGAGGGCGCGGGTCTGCACGAGGGTCACGGCGGCGAGGGTGGCGAGGTTGCCGAGGAGTCCGACCTCCTCGCGGGTGAACGGGCGCGACGAGCGGTTGGCGGCGAAGAGCACGCCGACGAAGTGCTTCTCGACGATGAGTGGCGTGCCGCAGATGGCGATGATCCCCTCCTCGCCCACGGCTCCGTCGATGGCGTTGGTGTGGCGGAAGCGCTCGTCGGCCCAGTAGTCGGCGGTCCAGTAGGGCTTGTGGGTCGAGGCGACGAGACCACCGAGGCCGGCTCCGAGCGCCAGACGCACGGACTGGAACGCCGCCGAGACGGAGCCGTCGGTGGCCCGCATGAAGGTGTCGCCCGCCTCGGGGTCGTAGAGCGTGAGGTAGGCGAGGTCGGTCCCGACGAGACGGCGGGCCCGGCGGACGATCGCGTCGAGCACCGAGCCCGGGTCGCTCTCGGTCGCGAGCTCACGGGCCGTGTCGAGCAGTGCCGCGAGGCCGGCCTCGCGGTGCTGATGCACCTCGCGGGCGCTCGTGATGCGCAGGGCCAGGTCCCGGGCCTCCGCCGGGGCGTCGGCTGCTGCGATCTCGGCGACGGTGGCGTCGGCGGCGAGCAGCTCGAGCAGGGCGACGACCTGGTCGGCCTGCTCGGCGCCCACCTGTTCGGCGGGCGGCTGCGTCTCGCTGCGGGTGGCCACGGGCAGATCCTAGGCGGGTCGGGTCTCGGGTGGGTCGGGTGAGCGGGGCGACGGCGGGAGGGCCGGCTCAGTGGGCCGTCCAGCCGCCGTCCATGGAGAACGACGTGCCGCTGATCGAGCCGGAGGCCGGTCCGCACAGGAAGAGCGTGAGCGCTGCGACCTCGTCGGGCTCGACGAGGCGCTTGACCGCCACGGGCGCCAGCATGACCTTCTCGACGACCTCGGACTCGGGGATGCCGTGGGTCCTGGCCTGGTCGGCGATCTGCTTCTCCACCAGCGGCGTCCGCACGTAGGCGGGGTTGATGCACGTCGACGTGACGCCGTGCGGGGCTCCCTCGAGAGCGACGACCTTCGACAGCCCCTCGAGCCCGTGCTTGGCCGTGACGTAGGCCGACTTGAAGGCGCTGGCACGGAGGCCGTGGACGCTCGAGATGTTGACGACGCGACCCCAGCCGCGGTCGTACATGTGCGGGAGGCTCTGCCGGATGAGCCGGAACGGCGAGGTGAGCATGAGGTCGAGGATGAAGTCGAACCGCTCGAGCGGGAAGTCCTCGATGGGGCTCACGTGCTGGATGCCGGCGTTGTTGACGAGGATGTCGACCTCGGTGGGCAGGTCGGCCAGGGCGTCGAGGTCGCTGAGGTCGGCCGTGATCGTCGCGACGCCCGAGCCCTCGGCCAGGGCTGCGAGGCCCTCCTCGTCGAGGTCGACGGCGTGCACCTTGGCGCCGGCGGTCGCCAGGGCCTGCGCGACGCTGGCCCCGATGCCGCTCGCAGCGCCGGTCACGAGGGCCGTGCGGCCGGTGAGGTCGATGGGGTCGTTGACCGCCAGGGAGCCGCGCTGCTGGCGGTCCGGGGCGTCGTCGCGTGCGTCGTTGCGGGCGTCGGCCATGCGGGAAGACTAGGTAGGTGATCCGGAGCCACCTGTGTGGTGACCTGACACAAAACCCGGCAACCCATGTGGGTCCCGCTCACCCTCGGTCACGGGGCGCCTGGGCCTCGCCGCTGTCGCCGGCGCTGTCGCCGCTGGCCTGCCCACCGGGACCTTCGCCTCTGGCCCGCGCCGCGCCGTCCGCCGGACGATGAACGGGTGGAGACCGTCGTGAGCACGAGGTGTGGGACGGTGCAGGGCTTCGTGGACGACGGGGTGCACACGTTCCTCGGGATCCCGTACGCCGCGCCGCCGGTCGGAGCCGCTCGGCTCCAGCCACCCCAGCCCCCGGACCCGTGGCAGGGCGTCCGCGACGCGACGACGCCGGGCGCGGAGCCGCCTCAGGTGGCGCCACCATCGTCCGGTGGGCCGCCCGCTGGATCGGGGGAGAGCTGGGACGACGTCAGCAGCGCCTTCGAGCAGGTGCGACGTGCCGCCCCGTCCTCGGACTATCTCAACCTCAACATCTGGACGCCCGAGCCCGGCCGGGTCGGTCTTCCGGTGATGGTCTGGATCCAGGGCGGCATGTTCGAGCTCAGCTCGACGGCGGCGTACGACGGACGACGGTTCGCCCGTGACGGGGTCGTGTGCGTCGTCATCAACTGGCGCCCCGGCGCGGAGGGCTTCCTCTTTCTCGACGACGGCATCGCCGACCTCGGTCTGCTCGACCAGGTCGCAGCCCTGGCCTGGGTGCGCGACAACATCGCGTCATTCGGCGGCGACCCGGACCGCGTCACCGTCTTCGGGGAGTCGGCCGGGGCGATGAGCATCGGTTGCCTCCTCGCGATGCCGGAGGCCGCGGGACTCTTCCGTCGAGCCGTGCTGCAGAGCGGTGCGGCACACCACGTGAGTGAGCCCGAGCACGCCCTGCGCATCGCCCACGACCTCGCCCACCGCCTCGGCGTCCCCCCGACGCGCGAGGCCATCGCGGGGACCGGGGTCGCGCGCCTGCTGACGGCGCAGGCCGACCTGAAGCGTGACCTGCTCGCCGACCCGGACCCGGAGCGCTGGGGCCCGGCGGTGGTGACGACCACGATGCCCTGGCAGCCCGTCGTCGACGGGTCGGTGCTCCCGGCGCGACCGATCGACCGGATCGCTGCGGGCTCGGCTGCGGAGGTCGACGTCCTCGTCGGCACCAACACCGAGGACTGGCGACTGTGGCTCGTGGTGAGTGGCGCATTCGCCGGGATCACGGATGAGATCCTGTGTGGCCCGGTCAGCACCCACGGCTACCAGTGTCTCGAGGCCTACGGGCTCGACCCGCAGGTCGCGCTGCGTGCCTACCGGACGCACTACCCGCGCGCGGTTCCCGGTGACCTGTTGGCGGCGGTCCAGACGGACTGGTGGATGCGGATCCCCGCCATCCGACTCGCCGAGGCACACGCGTCCGCACGCTCACACGGGGCTTCCCCCGGCGCTCACACCGGCACCTACATGTACGAGTTCGCCTGGGGTTCGCCGGGACTCGGTGCGGTGCACGCCCTCGAGGTCCCCTTCGTCTTCGACACGGCGCGGAGCGACACGCCTCTCTTCGGGCCGTTGCTCGGAACGGACCCGCCCCAGGAGCTGGCGCGGGCCATGCACGGAGCCTGGGTGGCGTTCGCCTCGTCGGGAGACCCGGGCTGGGCGGCGTACGAGACCGACCACCGGAGGACGATGCGCTTCGACACCGCCAGCACGGTGGTCGATGACCCTCGTGCCTGGGAGCAGGCGTTCTGGGAGGGCCTGCGGTGAGCGAAGTCCCGACCCGGCCGGCGGGTTACGTCGTCCGTCGGATCCCGAGGGGACGCCAGCCCGTCCTCGACCGGCTCGCCGGGGCCAGCCGTCGGTTCCAGGTCCACGCGCTCGTCGAGCTCGACGTCACGAGGGCTGCGGAGACGATGCAGGCGCATCCGGAGAGCGACGTCTCGTGGACCGGCTTCGTCATCGCCTCGGTCGCGCGGGCGGTGTCGTTGCACCCGGAGCTGAACGCCCGCAGGGCCGGCGGTCGTCTGGTCTGCTTCGACCGCGTCGACATCGGTGCCACGGTCGAGCGCGGCACCCCTGACCGCCCTGCCCTTGATGTCGTCGTCGTCCCTGCAGCAGACCGACTCACGTGCACCCAGGTCACGGCGCTGCTCCACCGGGCCAAGGTCGGGCCGCCTCCGGCACACGAGGTCACCCGTCCGATGGCCGCGGTGCTGCGACTGCCGAGTCCGCTACGACGGGCGGCGATCCGCGCCGCAGGGGCTCGACCGGGAGTCTCGGCGCAGTTCGGTCCCGCGATCGGCGTCACGTCCCTGGGCATGTTCGCGCACACCTGGGGCTGGGCGATCCCGGTCGCCCCGCTCACCGTCATCGTCACCGTGGGCAGCGTCACCGAACGTCCCGCCGTCGAGTCGGGGGCCGTCGTCGCGAGGCCGCGACTGCCCCTCACGCTGACCTTCGACCACGCCGTCGTCGACGGTGCGCCGGCGGCCCGCTTCGTCGAGACGTTGCGTGACCTGGTGGAGACGGCGGCCGCCCTGGACGGGACGAACGAGGGCGTTCCGGAGGACCCGGATCCGATGTCGCGGAATACTCCGACCACGACAACTGGGCCAGGGCTCTCAGGGTGCTGACCTGCGCAAACGTGAGCCGACGTGCGACGCCATCCCGACCGTTAGGCGCTGGATGGGCCCTCGATAGGCACCCCGTGGTGCGGGCAGCGTGCCAAGAAGCGCCTGCGTACGAGCGCCAGGACCTATCAGGTCGGCGTCAAGGCGCGCTGCGCTGCCGCGACAACCTGCCGTCGCGGTCTGCATGGCTCAGGCTTCCGCGGACGTCTCGACCCTGTTCTTGAGGCTCCGTGGCGCGGCAGCTGACGGGCGAAGGAGGAGCGGCGTAGCGGCCGGATCCGCCTCACGCGGTGCTCTGTTCGGGTTGGGCCGGCTCCGGCTGAGGCTATGGGGGGCCGTGTTGCGCGGGGTCCCGCGCGCCCGAGATCGTCAACGCCTCAACCGGCTGGTTCCGCGCTGCGGCGCCCAGAGTCCCTGCTTCTCATCAGGTCTCGGATGTGAACCAGATGCCATCCCTGGCGAAGGGGTCGGCGAAGCCGACATAGCACGTCTCGAGGTACTCCTCGATGCCTTCACGACCGCCCTCGCGGCCCAGACCCGAGTGCTTGACCCCGCCGAACGGTGCGGCGGGGTTGGACACGACGCCGGTGTTGAGTCCGAGCATGCCGGTCTCGAGGCGCTCGCTGAGGCGCAGGCCGCGGTCGAGGTCGCGGGTGTAGACGAAGCAGACGAGCCCGAAGGGCGTCGCGTTGGCGAGACGGACGGCCTCGTCCTCGGTGTCGAAGGCCACGAGGGGGGCGACGGGACCGAAGATCTCCTCGTCGAGGATGGCCGCGCCGGCGGGCACGTCCGTGAGCACCGTGGGAGGGAAGAAGTATCCGGCCCCGTCGACCGGACGCCCGCCCAGGGCGAGGGTCGCGCCGGAGGCGACCGCCCCTTCGACCAGGCCGCTGACCTTTGACACCGCTGCTTCGTTGATGAGCGGACCCAGCCGCGTGGCAGGGTCGGTGCCCCGGCCGACCGTCACGCCGGCCATCCGCTCGGTGAGCCGGCGTGCGAACTCGGGGGCGACCCTGCGGTGCACGAGGAACCGGTTCGCGGCCACGCAGGCCTCGCCGCCGTTGCGCAGCTTGGCGGCGAGTGCTCCGTCGACGGCGGCGTCGAGGTCGGCGTCCTCGAATACGATGAAGGGCGCGTTGCCGCCGAGCTCCATCGACACCCGGAGCACCTGGTCGGCGGAGTCCGCGATGAGTCGCTGCCCGACCGCCGTGGAGCCGGTGAACGACAGCTTGCGCAGCCGGCCGTCCTTGATCAGCGGCCCGGTCACCTCCGCCGCTCGGGTCGTGGGGATGACGTTGAGCACGCCGGCGGGCAGCCCTGCGTCCTGGAGGATCTCGGCTAGCAGCAGCGCCGTGAGCGGGGTGAGCTCGGCTGGCTTGAGGACCATCGTGCACCCTGCGGCGACAGCCGGTGCGATCTTGCGGGTGGCCATGGCGAGCGGGAAGTTCCACGGGGTGATGAAGAGGCACGGACCGACCGGCCGCTTCGTCACGAGAAGGCGGTTGGCCCCATCGGGTGCGATCGAGTAGCGGCCGGAGATCCGCGGCGCCTCCTCTCCGAACCAGCGCAGGAACTCGGCGCCGTAGGCGACCTCGCCGTGCGCCTCGGCCAGGGGCTTGCCCATCTCGAGGGTCATCAGGAGCGCGAGATCGTCGGCGCGGATGGTGACGAGCTCGAAGGCCTGACGCAGGATCTCGGCCCGGACGCGCGGCGGTGTCCCGGCCCAGGACGGCTGGGCCGAATGGGCCGCGGCCAGCGCTCGCCGACCGTCACCGGGCTGCGCATCCGCGACGGAGGCGAGGACGGACTCGTTCGAGGGGTCGACCACCTCGAAGCGGCTCCCGTTCTCGGAGGCCGTCCATCGGCCGTCGATGTAGAGGCCGGTGGGGGTCCGTGCCAGCAGGGCACGTTCGGTCTCGTCGGTGACCGCTGTCGTCGTCATGTCGTCACTTCCTGGCAGAGCATGCGGTGGAGGGTGGAAGGGGAGCGCGGGAGTCGACCGCGCGACTCAGCCCACGGCTTACGCCATCGGAACAAGCGGCTCGGCCTAGCGGCGCACGAGGTCGGGCCCCACGTCGGAGCACGAGCGGCATCCGGCGAGCGCCAGCGACTCCTCGACCTCCGAGGTCAGGGCATCGAGCAGCGTTCGTACGCCGTCGGATCCGTCGGTCGCGAGGGCCCAGATCACCGGCCGCCCCACGAGCACGGCCCGGGCGCCGAGGGCGAGCGCCTTGACGACATGGGAACCGGTGCGCACGCCGCCGTCGACGTAGACCTCCACGTGGGCACCGACCGCTGTGGCGACCTCCGGGAGAGCGAGCGGGGCTGGCACGACACCGTCGAGCTGGCGGCCACCGTGCGTCGACACGATGACGGCCGAGGCGCCGGCGGCGACGCAGTCCCTGGCGGCTTCAGCGGTGAGCACACCCTTGGCGACGATGGGCAGCCCGGTGGACTCGGCGAGCCGCTCGAGGTCGCGAGGGCCCACGTCCGCCGCCTGCATGAGGCGCGGGTCGGCGACGTCGCGGTGGTCGAGCGCCTCCACGATGCCGGTCCTCGGCAGCGTCGCCGGGAAGCCGGCGCGCTTGCGGGCAACGCGGGGGGTGTCCACGGTCACGACAAGCGCCTTCGCGCCGGCAGCAGCGGCACGGCGAGCGATCTCGTCGGTGACGCCCCGGTCCTGGAGGACGTAGATCTGCTGCCAGAAGGGGCCGGCCGCGGCCGCCACCTCCTCGACCCGGGTGCTCGCCCTCATCGACAGTACGAGGAGACTGCCGGCGGCCTTCGCTCCCCGGGCCACCCCGACCTCCCCGTCGGGGTGGGCGAGACGGTGGGCGGCCGTAGGAGCGACGAGCACCGGTGAGGCCACGGGCTGCCCGAGCACATGGGTCGCCGGCGACGTGGCCGAGACGTCTCTCAGCACCCTCGGACGCAGCAGGACGTCGTCCCACGCCTGCTCCTGCCGCGCGAGCGTCCGCTCGGCCCCGGCGCCGGCCGCGAAGTAGGCGAAGACGTCGGGTGGCAGGACCTCCTCCGCCCGACGCAGCGACGACGCGAGGTCACTCACGTCCCCGTCACCAGCCGCTGCGTCTCGGCGCGGATCCACTCGAGCTCGCGGGAGACGTAGTCGACGATGTCGCCGTCCTTCAGGTGCGCGGGCAGCACGTCCCAGGTGTAGGTCTCGATCTCGAGGTGGTCCGAGAGCGGGGTCTGCGCGTGCACCTCGAGAGCGGCCGTGATCCCGGAGCGGGTCGTGCTGAGACCTCCCAGGTCGTCGAGGAAGATCGGCACGTGGAAGTGGGTGCGCCACTCGCGCGGTCCGCCGCTCGGGTCGGCCCGCCAGGCTGCGATCGCGTCGGCGAGCGTGAGGAAGCGCGTCAACTCTCCGTCGCGGCGCTCCGTCGTCTGGCTGAGGTAGATCGTGTCGGTGAACGCCTCGAGGGTGTCGACGGTCGAGGCCGTGACCTCCGGAACGCGCAGCGCGGCGGCCGCCTGCAGCTTGAATACGGGGACCCCCGCCTCGGTGAGCAGCCGCAGCGAGGCGGCGATGTCCTCGAACTGCACCGACTGGTGGCAGATGTCGAAGACGACGCCGAGGTGGCGACGGACCAGTCCCACGACCTCGCTGACCGGTAGCCCAGTGAGGCGGCAGAGCGTGTCGGTGCCGCTAGCGGACCAGACGTCCTCGCGGAACCACGCGACGGTCTCCTCGGTCGTCTCGAGGAAGCACGCCGGCTCCGGCTCGAGGGCCAGCTTGACCCGGCGTCCCGTCCGGCGTTCGAGCTCGACGAGGTGGGCGACGACCGAGAGGACGTTCTCGGTCAGCCGCGCCCGGTCCGCCGCCGTCACCACCTTGGGACGGAAGGCGAGAGGCGAGGTCTGGATCGATGGTGATACGTGCGACGGCGTCACCTCGGCGAGGATGTCGGCAACCTGGCAGGTGTAGCGCACCCGGTCCGGGCCCGACCAGTCCGGCTCGTAGACCTGCTCCATCACGACGCGGCCCTTGAAGGGGCCGTAGGGAAAGGCGTTGACGGTGTAGACGTACATGTCGTTGGCGGCCAACCACGCCCGAAGGCGCTCGCGCTCGGCTGCGTCCTCGGTCAGCGTCTGGGCGGAGGAGGCCGACAGCCGCAACGACACGGCATACGGCTCGTCGGGCGCGATCCGGGCCTTCACGAGCGGGGCGTACGTCATGAGGCTGTCACTCATCTCGTCCCAGGTGTCGCCGGGGTGCACGAGCGTTGAGTAGGCGAGGTGCTGGACGGCCGGGGTGGGCTTCACGACGCCCTCCGATCGTGGGCCTCGAGCCGTTGACGGACCTGGGTGAGCAACACGGCCGCGTCGGTGCCCGCCGCATGCTCGTCGACGGTCAGGGCGAGGTGGACGAACGTGCCCATCCCGATCCCGCGGCCGCCGTCGGGCAGGGCGACGACTGCCGGTCGGTCGACGGCGTCGCCGACGGAGAGCGCCACGAGCTCGCCGCCCGCGAGGACGGGGAGGTCGAACAGCAGCCCGGTGCCCCGCAGGTCGTGGACGGCCAGCGTCGCGCCGGATGGCTCGCCCTCGTGCGCGGGGACGGCGGATGCGTCGTCGAGAGTCCGTCGCAGCCCTGACACCGAGAGGTCGTGGGCGTTCACGACCTCCCGGTGTGGCCCGTCCGGGGCGTGGACCCTCAGGACAGGGCGGGACGCCGCGGTGGCTGCACCGGAGACCGCGCGGAGCGCCTGGACGGCGGACTCGACGACGCTGGCGAGCAGGTCCGTCGTCCTCGCGAGTCTCGTGACCTCGACCTCTGCGACGGAGGTGCGCAGCTTCCGGGACTCGATGGCTACTGCAGCAGAGGGGGATTCGGCGGTCGTCGCGGCACGGCCCACGTCGGCCACAGTGACCCGACCGAGCGGGCCCGTCCCGGCAATCCTGTCGAGGCTCACCCCTCGGTCGCTCGCCAGGCGCCGCACCCGTGGGGAGTGGACGTGACGAGGGCGACGGCCTCCGGGAGGGGCGGCCGGCCTCCCCCCGGGGAGGAAGGGGGCGAGCGCGGCGGGCACGCTCACGACTGCAGCGCCTTCTCGACGGTGCTGGCGACGCTCTCGGCCGAGGGCATGACGAGGTCCTCGAGGGAGTCGGCCGACGGCAGCGGGATGTGGGGCGTCGTGATCCGCTGCACCGGCCCGTCGAGGTCCCAGAACGCCTCGTCGGCGACGATGGAGGCGATCTCGGCGCCCCAGCCCAGCAGCTGCGGGTTCTCCTCGACGGTGAAGAGCCGACCCGTCCTCGCCACCGACCCCAGGATGGTTCGGGTGTCGAGCGGCACGAGCGAGCGCACGTCGATGACCTCGGCGTCGATGCCTCGCGTGGCCAGGTCCTCTGCCGCTGCCAGCGCCCGCGGGACCATCATGCCTAGGGCGAGGATCGTTGCGTCACGGCCGGGCCGCCGGATCTTGGCGGTGCCGAGGCTGTCGACGATCTCGCCGTCGGGGACCTCGCCCTTGGAGGCATAGAGGCCCTTGTGCTCGCAGAAGATCACGGGGTCCTCGTCGCGGATGGCCGCGGCCATGAGGCCGACGACGTCCTCGGCGGTCGAGGGGGTCACGACCTTGAGGCCGGGGACGGCCATCGCCCAGTTCTCGATCGACTGCGAGTGCTGCGCCCCGAAGCGCAGGCCACCGCCGTTGCCCGTCTTGATGACGAGGGGCAGGCTCACCTGCCCGTCGGTCATGTAGCGCGTCTTGGCGATCTGGTTCACGACGATGTCCCAGCACACGGCGAAGAAGTCGGAGAACATGATCTCGGCCACCGGCCGCAGCCCCGTCATCGCGGCGCCCATGGCCGCCCCGAGGATGGCCTGCTCGCTGATGGGCGTGTCGAGGACCCGCTTCGGGCCGAACTCGTCGAGCAGGCCGACGGTCGTCTTGAAGACGCCTCCCGCCCCGGCGATGTCCTCGCCGACGACGACGACGCGCTCGTCACGACGCATCTCCTGCGCGATGCCTCGTGCCACTGCATCTCGGTAGCTCAGTTGCGCCATGACCATCCTCCATCAGCCCAGACATCGGTGAAAGCACTCTCGGGAGAGGGAAGTTCACCAGCGATGGCTCCCTCGGTGGCGGCGTCGACGAGGGCGAGCACACTCGCGTCGATGGCGTCGAGCTCGTCCTCGGACACGCCCAGCCGCACCAAGCGCTCGCGGTAGACCGTGAGCGGGTCGTACGCCTTCCACGCCTCGACCTCCTCGCTCGGGCGGTACTTGCCCGGATCGGCCCGCGAGTGCCCGCCGTGACGGTAGGTCAGCGCCTCCACGAGGGAGGGGCCCTGCCCCGAGCGGGCGCGGTCGAGGGCCGTCACCGCGGCGAGGTGGACCTCGTCCGCGTCGTTGCCGTCGATGACGATCGACTCGAGCCCGTAGGCAGGGGCCCGGTCGGCGGCTGGGTGCGGGACCGCGGTGATGTCGTGGATGGAGGTGTACTCCATGTAGAGGTTGTTCTCACAGACGAAGACGACCGGCAGGCGGTAGACGGCGGCATAGTTGAGGGCCTCGTGGAACGCGCCGATGTTGGTGGTGCCGTCGCCGAAGAAGCAGACGGCCACCTGGCCCGACCCGCGGTACTGCGCCGACCACGCGGCGCCGTTGGCGATCGTCAGGTGTGCCCCGATGATCGCGTAGGAGCCCATCATCCCGTGCTCGACGCTCGTGAGGTGCATCGAACCGCCCTTGCCGCCCATGAGGCCGTTGGCCCGGCCGAGCAGCTCGGCGAGCACGGGCGTCATCGGCACGCCGCGCGCCAGGGTGTGGGCGTGCCCTCGGTAGGTCGCGAAGGTGTAGTCGTCCTCGCGCATCGCGGCGCCGAAGCCGGCTGCGATCGCCTCCATCCCGAGCGACAGGTGGCTCGTGCCCTTGACGAGCTGCTTCATGAACAGGTCGTAGGCGCGCTTCTCGAAGGTGCGCATCTCCCGCATCGACCGGTAGAGCTGCCGGCGGCGGTCGAGGTCGACATCGAGGGCGTCGTTGGCGTCGCTGCGCTCCGGGGGGAGCACGACGCCGTGCTCGCCGTAGCGGTGCTCGGACAGGGGAAGCTTCATGCGGGGACCTCCGACGGGGTGGCACTGCCGGCGCGGTTGAGGTGGGACTGGCTGTCGCGCATGGTCGGCAGGTAGCCACCGGTGGTGAAGTAGCGCTTTCCGGCCACGAGCAACTCCTCGGCCGGGAACTTCGTGATGACCTCGCAGCCGGTGGCCGTCACGACGACCTCCTCCTCGATCCGAGCGGCGCCCCACCCGTCGGCTGCGGGCCAGTAGGTCTCGAGGGCGAAGACCATGCCCTCCTCGAGCGTCTCGGGGCTGTCGAAGGAGGTCAGACGACTGAAGATCGGCCGCTCCCAGATCGACAGGCCGATGCCGTGGCCGTACTGCAGCGCGAAGGCAGCCTCCTCGTTGGCGAAGCCGAACTCCTGGGCCGTCGGCCACAGCGCGACGACGTCGGCGGTCGTGACGCCCGGCCTGATGATGTCTATCGCCCGGTCCATGAGCTCGCGGCAGATCGTGTACGCGTCACGCTGCGCCCTCGACGCGCTGCCCACCGCGAAGGTGCGGTAGTAGCAGGTGCGGTAGCCCATGAAGCTGTGCAGGATGTCGAAGAACGCCGGGTCCCCGGGTCGGATGAGGCGGTCGGTGAACACGTGCGGATGCGGCGAGCAGCGTTCTCCCGAGATGGCATTGACTCCCTCGACGTGCTCGGAGCCGAGGTCGTAGAGGGTCTTGCTCACCAGGCCGACGCACTCGTTCTCACGCACCCCAGGCCGCAGGAACTCGTAGAGGTTCTCGTAGGCCGCGTCCACCATCGAGGCGGCCTGGGTGAGCAGGCCGATCTCGTCACCGGTCTTGATCCGCCTCGCCGCGAGGAACTGCTGCTGCCCGTCGACGACGTGGAAGCCGGCCGCCTCGAGGGCGAAGAGAACGGGCGGCTCGATGATGTCGACACCGATGTCCTGCCCTTCGAGGCCGAAGTCGCGCATCACCTGGGCGACCTTGGCGGCGACGTCCGCTGCGCGGCCGGCCTCCGGGGAGATGGCGCCGCGGAGGGTGGAGATGCCGGCACGGGCGCCGTAGTGGTCACCCCGACCTGCGGCCGCGTGCGGCTCGTCGAGCCAGCGCGACTGGAGCTGGTGGTGCCGCGCGGCCGAGCCGAAGTCCCAGAGGACGGGGTCGCCGCCGCGGGGCAGGATCGCGAAACGGATCATCTTGTCCATGGCCCACGTCCCGATGTGGGTCGCGGTCATGTAGCGGATGTTGTGGAAGTCGAAGGTCAGCAGGGCGCCCAGGTCCGACCGGTCGAGCTCTGCCTTGAGCCGGGCGAGCCGGTCGCGGCGCAGCCGGTCCATGTCGAGACGACTCTCCCAGTCGACCGCGTTCGTGCCGTACGTCGGTGACACCATGACTACTCCTCGGGAACGTGGGTGGATCGGCTGCTAGTGAGCCGGTGGCGCTGGGACGGGGGGTGATGGGGTGAGGTGGTCCTCGACGTCTGCGGGCGGTGGGAGGGGTGGCCGGGTGAGCAGGTAGGCCGCAGCGGCGGCCGCGCGCTCCTCGGCGAGGTAGTAGGCCACCTCGACGAGCTCGAGGGCCATCCCGTCGGGGTCGCTGAAGTAGACCCAACGCCAGCCCGCGAGGGGGCCGGAGTCGACCACATTGACGTCGGAGTAGAAGGTGACGCCGCGCGCCTCGAGGTCGGCCTTGGTCGCGCGGACGTCCGCGACGCGGAAGCAGACGTGGGCTGCGCCGAGGTGGTTGTTCGGTATCGGACGGGTGCTCGTCACCGGGCGGTTCGCGTACTCGATGAGCTCCATCATCGAGTGCTCACCCGCCCAGAAGCAGACTTGGCGCAGGCGGGCGCCGGGCACGCCCACGCCCTTCTCGAGGTCCGGTCCGTCGAACCACGGAGTGGGTTCATTGGCGAAAGGCAGGCCGAGCACGTCGTGGTAGAACCGGATCGACCGGTCGAGGTCCGTCACGACGAGACCGACGTGGTGCACCGCCTGCAGCTGGGATCCCATGGCCGCCTCCCGCGTCACGCCGGACCGGCGCTGGTCGGTGAGACGAGGATCTTCAGCTGGTCACCCGAGGGGCTGACGAGGACGTCGAACCCATCGGTGACGACGCGCTCGAGACCGATCTGCGCGGTGACGGCCTTGGCGACCGGGTACTTCCCCGAGGCGATGAGCCGGATGATTCGGGGCCAGTCGGTGATCAGGTAGCACCAGCTGCCGATATAGCTGATGTCTTTCTCGGACAGGCGCATCGCGTCGATCGTCGCCGGCTTGGTGTGCAGGCCGGTCTGGACGATCGAGCCCCGGGTTCGGACGCTGTTCATCGCGGTGGTGAGGCCCGGCGTGCTGCCCGAGCACTCGGCCACGACGTCGACGCCCGCGCCTCGTGTCAGTTGCGCGATCGACTCGGCGAAACCGTCGGCGGTGGGGTCGAGCACCGGTCCGACGTCGAGCGCGGCTGCGAGGGCGGCCCGGTTTGGGTTGGGCTCGGCGATCACCACGGTCGCCGCGCCGAGCGCATCGGCATACAGCGCGGAGAGCACGCCGATCGGGCCGGCGCCGGTGACGAGCACGATGTCGCCGCCGCGGATCCCGACCCGGTCGATACCGTATGCCGCCACGCTCGCGGGCTCGACGACGGCTCCCTCGACGTCTGAGACCTCGTCCGGCAGGGTCGAGACCTGGTACTCCTTGAGCACGGCATACTGCGCGAGTCCGCCTGTCTCGGCGGACAGTCCGGTGCAGGCGAAGCGTACGCACAGGTGACCGAGCCCCTGGCGGCAGAACGTGCAGCGACCGCAGACGATGGCCGGCATGATCGCGACGCGGTCGCCAACGGCCACGTCGGTGACCTGCGGGCCCACCTCGACGACCCGCGCCGAGAACTCGTGCCCGAGCGTCTGCGGGAGGGTCGCGCCGGTGAGGGGGTGCGGGGACGTGGGGGTGACGATGGGGCCCACGACGTACTCGTGGAGGTCAGTGCCGCAGATGCCGCACCAGAGGACCTCGACGAGGACGTCGTCGGCTGCCTTGATCTCCGGGATCGCGACGTCCTCGATGCGGATGTCGGACTTTCCGTGGAAGCGTGCTGCACGCACTGGAGTCTCCTCGGTGGTTTCGGTGGTGGGACGGACGGCGCTGTCTCGCAGCGCAGTTCGCAGTTCGCGGGCGTGGTTAGGGCGAGGTGCGACGGCCGTCAGGCCCTGGCTCGGCGCACCTGGCTGTAGATGACCGCGGCGGCCACGATGAGGGCGCCTTGGAAGAAGTACTGCCAGGTCTGGGAGAGGTCGAGGAAGACCATCGCGTTGAAGACCTGGACGATGAGCCCAGCGCCGAGGAGCGTCCCGATGAAGGTGCCCCGGCCGCCCAGCAGGCTGGTGCCCCCGAGGACGACGGCGGTGATGCTGCTCAACGTGTAACCCACGCCCTGCGCGGGATCGCCGATGCCGAGCTGGCCGAGCAGCACGATCGCGCCGAGGAAGACGAAGAAGGACGCGGCGACGTAGGCAAGGACAGCGGTTCGGTCGACGTTGACCCCGACCCGACGGGAGGCGTCCTCGTTCGAGCCCAGCGCTCGCAGCCGTAGGCCCGGCAGGCGCCGACGGAGGCCGTACTCGAGCGCCACGGCGACGACGACGAGAAG
This sequence comes from Terracoccus sp. 273MFTsu3.1, assembly GCF_000383675.1. Lineage (GTDB taxonomy): Bacteria > Actinomycetota > Actinomycetes > Actinomycetales > Dermatophilaceae > Terrabacter. Next base: position 57,212 of record NZ_KB911828.1, read on the forward strand.
GAGGAAGACGACCGGTACGGGTCCGACCTTCGTCTTCACCAGGCGCGTCACCGAGATGGCGATGTTGCCACCGGGCGAGTCGCGCAGCAGGTAGCTGAGGCCCTGGATCCCGATGTAGCTCGCGAGCGTGGCGGCCACTGGGGTGAACTTGGCGAAACGGATCAGGCTGCCGTTGGCGGCCCCGGTGCCGACAGCCGCCGCGAGCATCACGAGGAGTCCCAGAACCATGACCGCTGCCGACTTCTCTGCGGTGAGGAAGAACGAGCCGATGACGACGAGGAAGCCGGCGAGCGGTCCGACCGACAGGTCGATGCCTCCGGTCATCAGGACGATGGTCTGCCCGAGGGCGATGAAGCCGAGGGCGGCGCACGAGGTCATGACCGACGTCAGGTTGAAGGGTGCGAGGTAGCGGGAGTTCTGCGACAGCACGAAGGCACCGAGCAGGAGCATGACGAGCGCAAGGATGACGACGGGGGCGTAGTCGCCGGTGAGAAAGCGTCCCAGCCGGGTGGAGGCGGAGCTGACGGCCCGGGCGACGCCGCCCTGGCGCACCGTGGCGCTGACGGCGGAGTGGATGAGGCGCTGCTCGGTGACGTCGACGCCCTCGACGACGTCGAGCACCGCTCCGCGCGACATGACGAGCACGCGGTCGCAGAGCCCCTCGAGCTCCTTCGCGTCGGACGAGGCGACGACGACCGGCACGCCGGAGGCGGAGACCTCGCGCAGGATCCGGTAGATCTCCGCGCGGGCTCCGACGTCGACACCCTGGGTGGGCTCGTCGGCGAGGACGATCGCAGGACGGGCGAGCAGGGCCCGGGCGAGCACGACCTTCTGCTGGTTGCCACCGGAGAGGGCCGAGACGACGGTCTCGGGGGAGGCGGTCTTGACCTCGAGGGCGTCGAGCTCGGCCCCGACCAGGGAGTCCTCGCGGCCGCGGTCGAGCAGGACGCGCCCGCGGAAGCGATCCAGGGCGGAGAGGGCGGCGTTCTCGCGCACCGAGAGGGACATCATCAGGCCCTCGGCGTGGCGGTCGGCGGGAAGGTAGGCCGACTGCTTGCGCAGGTTCCGGGAGGACCGGGAGTCCCGGCCGACGACGATGGAGCCGGAGAAGGAGCCGAGCCCGGACAGGGCCCGAAGCACCTCGCTCTGGCCGTTGCCCACGATCCCGGAGATGCCGATGATCTCTCCGGCGCGGGCCGTGAAGGAGACGTCGGAGAAGCCCGCGCCGGAGATGCCGTCGACGACGAGCACCTCGTCGCCGAGCTCCTCCTGCGGCGGCTTGGGCGGGAAGGTCGACTCGAACTGACGGCCGACGATGAGCGCGAGCAACTCGTCGTCGGTAATGGCGTCCACCTCGGCGACGCCGCGCACCTTGCCGTCGCGCAGGACGGTGACCCGGTCGGCGAGCTCGCGCACCTCGGCGAGCCGGTGGGTGATGTAGACGACGGCGGTGCCGGAGGCCGCGGCGCGGCGCACCCGTTCGAAGAGCATGTCGACGGAGTCCGCCCCGAGCGGGGCGGTGGGCTCGTCGAGGATGAGCAGCCGGGGCTCGAGCGCGAGGGCCTTGGCGAGCTCGAGGAGGTGGCGCTGGGCCACGCTGAGACCGACGACGCGGTCCTCGAGGTGGGCGCTCGACCCGACGTCGGCCAGCATGCGCTGCATCGTCCGGGTCTGCTCGGAGCCGTCGCCGAGCACCGAGGCGGGGACGGCGACCCGGATGTTCTCGGACACGGTGAGGTCGGGCAGCACGGCGGGATGCTGGTGGACGATGGCGATGCCGAGCTGGGCGGCGACTGCGGGGGTCAGCCGGTCGATGACCTGGCCCGCGCCGGTGATGGTGCCGCCGTCTGGGGTGACCTCGCCGGAGGCCACACCCATGAGCGTCGATTTGCCGGCGCCGTTCTCGCCGAGCAGGGCGTGCACCTCTCCGCGCCGGATGTCGAGCGTGACGTCGGTGAGAGCGGCGACCCCGTCGTAGTTCTTGCTGATGCCGGAGAGGACCATCGTCGACTCGGCGATCACTGCGGTGTCCTCGCTCATGTCCCGTCCTTCGGTCGGCCTGTGGTTCTCGGTCGTGGTGGCGACGACGGAAGGCTCCCGTACGGGGTCGGCCGGGCCGTCGGTCGTGACGGCACCGGCCGCCCCGTGCGGCGTCACTTGAGCAGCTTCGCCTGGGCCTGTCCGTCCATCTGGGCAGACAGGTAGATGTCACCGGGGAGGTCCTTCTTGCACGTCACCGGGTTGGGCTTGCTGCCGACGGAGTCCTCGAAGGTCGGCGCCTTGAACTGCTTCGACGACGGCGGCGTGCCGCCCGTCGCGAGGGCGACGGCCCACTGGACGGCGAGGCGGGCGTTGTCGTTGCCCGTCGCGACGGTGAAGAGCTTGAAGTCAGGGTTCTGCGCCTTGTGGGCCTCGTAGAAGCACGACAGAACGTTGCCGTCCGAGGTCGCGAGAGCCGGGATCGAGCGCCCGCTCTTCTCGAACTCCGGCAGGGCTCCGACGAGGGAGGGGCCGAAGTCGGAGACGATCGCGTCGATCTTCGGGTACTTCGCGATCGCGGCGCTCAGCACCTGCTGCGTCTTTGCCGGATCCCAGTTGGTGACCTCGAAGGGCGCCTGCCCGATGAAGGTGTACTTCCCGGTGGGGTCGAGGACGCTCTTCATGCCCTTGAGCTCGTCGAGGCCCTGGCTGTTGCCGGCGGGACCGGACAGGAACAGGATGTTGCCGCCGTCGGGCAGGGTCTTGACGAGCCAGTCGGCCCAGTTCTTGCCGTCCGTGACGAAGTCCGCACCCACCCAGACGTCGTAGTCCTTGCCGTCGGCGCCGCCCGGGTTGACTCGGTAGGGCACGGTGGTGACGCCGGCCTCCTTGGCGCTCTGGAGCGCCGGCAGCATGGCGTTGCCCGCGTCGGGGAAGACGACGAGGGCGTTGACGCCCTTGGCGACCAGGCCCTGGATGTCGGAGATGGCCTTCTGCGTGTCGCCCTGTCCGTCGGCGTACGTGAAGCTCGTGACGCTCGGGCACTTGGCGATCTCGTCCTTGGCCGAGGCCGTGGTGACGAGCCGCCAGCTGTTGCCGCCGAAGCCGTCGGTCAGGCCGAGGGTGATCTTGTTGGAGCCGCACCAGGAGGGGGCTCCGGCGACGGTGCTGCCTGCGGCAGTGCCGCCGGCGCCGGGAGCACCGTCCTCGGACGAGCTGCCGCAGGCGGCAAGAGCCAGGGCTGCGACGCCGGACATCGCGAGGAGGCGGACGGCGGTGGTGGATCGGGACATTGCAGATCGACCTTTCTGGTGGTCAGGAGCCGGGTGTGGCAGGAGGAGAGGCGGGTCAGGCCGCGACGGTGGCGGCGCGGCGGTCTGACCGTCTGCGGAGCCGGGACCAGTTGATGGTGTAGAGCGCGACGCCGATGGCGAACGCAGCCGACTGCACGAGGGTCTTGCCCGCGAAGTCGAAGCCGAGGGCCAGAACGAACTGGTCCAGCTGGGTCAGGAAGAGGGCAGCGACGGCGGTGGCCACGAGGTTGCCCCGGCCACCGAGCAGAGAGGTGCCTCCGAGCACCACGGCCGCCACCGAGGCGAGCAGGTAGCTGTCGCCCTGGTATGCCGTCGGCTTGTTGAGGATGCCGGCGAGCAGGAGCGCTCCCAGCCAGTAGAAGACCTGCGCGAAGACGTAGCCGCCGGCCTTGAAGCCCTGCACGCGCAACCCCGCCGCCCACGCCGCCGAGCCGTTGGCCCCGACGGCCTCGAAGCGACGTCCTGACGCCGTCTTCTTGACGACGACCGTGACGACGGCCGTGGCCACCACGGCGACGACGAGAGCGTGCGGGACGCCGAGTGTGCTGTCACCGGCGAGGCGGGCGAGCAGGTCGGTGGTCTGGCGCGGCGTGCCGCCCGACACGCCCAGGACCGCGGCGTACAGCAGGGCGTTGGTGCCGAGGGTGGCGACGATCGGGTTGAGGCCGAGCCGCCCGATGAGCAGGCCGTTGCCGAGCCCGGTGAGGAGGGAGACGCCCAGGGCCAACAGGGCCGCCGGGAGCACCTTGGAGTCGTCGCCGTAGGCCTGGTGGGTCACGATGACGATGACGAGCGACACCGAGCCGGCGACCGAGAGGTCGATGCCGCCCTGCATGACGACCAGCGTCTGGCCGAGGGCGACGATCGCGAGCACCGCCGCGAACGGCAGCATGCTCTGGACCGCGCCGGAGCTGACGCTGCTCGGGGCGAGGACGAAGCCGGCGGCGACGAGGAGGGCCAGGGCCGCGACCACGGTGAGCAGTCCGCGCGACAGCGACCGCGGTGCGCGGCGCGAAGGTGCGGCTGTCTCGTTCTTCGGGTCCATGACCAACTCCTCGACACTGAGGGCTTCGCTGCCGGCCGTCCGGATCCCCGGTCGACCGTGGTGTTGGGTGAGACTGTACATACGACAGTGGGCGTTAACAAGAGGTTCACGCGACGGACTTCGTCGATGAGACCGGACCGTGATGCGGAGCCAGGGGGCACCCGCACGAAGGGGACGAAACCCCTATCCGCGCGTCTCGGGCTGCGTGGGGGAGTGCGCGGCGGCCGGCGCGTGGAACCGGCTCAGGTCGGCCATGTCACGCGGACCCCAGCCGGCGTCGACGGCGGCCTGGACCCGCGCGAGCGCCTGCTCGGTCAGCGGCAGCGCCGCGCCGGTGGTCCGGCCCTGTGCGGTGATGAGGCCGAGGTCCTTGGCGACGAGGGCCAAGCTCATCGCGGTCGGTGTCTCGGGATCGAGGAACGCGGAGCGCTTGTATCGGACGAAAGGCGCTGCCACCACACTGCGTTCGAGCACGTCGTAGGCCTCGGCGCGAGGGACGCCGGAGCGCTCGGCAAGGTCGAGCGCCTCCGCGAGGGCGGCGTTGAGGTCGTGCACGACGAGGTTGACCGCGAGCTTCATGGCCTGTCCCGCGCCGACGTCGCCCACTCGGAGCACCTCGGCCGCGAAGGCCTTGAGCACCACGCGTGCGGCCGCGACGTCCTCGGGCGTGCCGGACGCCATCACGAGCAGCGTGCCGGCGACGACCGCCGGCACGCTCCCCGACACGGGGGCGTCCACGAAGCGGTGACCGGCCTCGCGCAGGTGACGTCCCAGCGTGGCCGCGGCGTCGGTGCCGCTGGTACCCAGGTCGATGACGAGGGTGCCTGGCGTCAACCCGCGCTGAACGGCGTCGGCGAGCAGGACCGAGCGGGTGACGCCGCCGTCGGCGAGCACGGTCAGCACGGCGTCAACACCGGTCACTGCGTCCTCTGCGGTCTCGGCCAGGACGAGGCCATCGCCGCTCGAGTCCACCAGGGCGCGGGCCGAGGCCGTCGTCCGGTTCCAGACGCGGACGTGGTGTCCGGCCCCGGCCAGGCGAAGGGCCATCGCGGCGCCCATGCGCCCGGTCCCGAGGAGCGCGACCTCAGCCACGGCGGGGGTCCACGAGGATCTTGCCGCCGGCGGTCCCGGCCATGAGTGGCTCGAGACCGCGCGTGACGACGTCGTCCAGCGGCACGGTCGTGGTCCCGATGGTCTCGCCGAGCGGGCTTCCCTCGAGCAGGGCGAGGGCGCGCGGGAGATCGGTGGCACAGATGTGGGCGACCGTCGTGGCGATGTCGACCTCGCGCAGCACGACATCGGAGAGGACGAGCTCCTGGGGCGCCTTGACCAGACCGACGAACAAGGTTCGGCCGCCTCGGGCGCAGAGCGCGAGCGAGCGGGCCGCGGCGCCCGGGGCGCCCGAGCTCTCGATGACCACCTGGGGGTCGACCCCGACGAGGTCGCGCAGCTCCTCCACGGTGCTGTCGCGGCTCACGGCTATGGTCCGGGTCGCCCCGAGCCGCTCTGCCACGTCGAGCCGCTCGGGATCGACGTCAACGACCGTGACCGTGCCGCGGTGGTCGCGCAGCCCGGCGAGGATGAAGGAGCCGATCGCGCCGGCTCCGAGGAGCAGCACGTCGTCGTCGGGAGCGATGCCGGCCCGGTCGACGGCGTGCAGCCCGACGGCGAGGGGCTGTGCGAGCACCGCCTCCGTGTCGTCGCAGCCCTCGGGGACCGGCACGAGCGTGCTGACGGGGGCGGCCACGAGCTCGGCGAGGCCGCCGTGCGTGGACAGACCCAGCGTGTAGTAGCCGGCGCAGAGGTTGGTCCGACCCGCTGCGCACCAGCGGCAGCTGCCGCACGAGACCCCCGCGCCGCTTGCGACACGGCGGCCGACCCAGGAGCCGAGGTCGGCGTCGCCTCCGGGCCCCACGTCGACCACGGTCCCGATGAACTCGTGTCCCAGCACGGTCGGCCCCACGTGTCCGCTCCCCGGGTGACGCCGGTGGAGTGGGACCATCATGGGCCCCTTGGCGTACTCGGTGGCGTCGGTGCCGCACAGGCCGTTGAGGGTGACCTCGATCAGGACCTCGCCGGCGCGGGGCCGGGGGTCTGGGCGGGTCTCGACCCGGAGGTCGTGGGGAGCGTGGAGCACTCCTGCGCGCATGGTCGCTTCTCCTTTGCGCTCAGAGCCGGGCGGATGAGGTGAGGTGGACCTTGACCTGTGAGCGGTCCTCGAGCACCGCGGACACCGCCTTCTCGGCGTCGGCCAGGTCGTGGCTCGCGGTCACGAGCGGGCTCAGGTCGGTCCCGGTGCGGGACAGGAACCGCAGGGTCTGCGGCCACACACCGGGCGAGCCGATGATGCCGCGCGCCTGGAGCTCCTTGGACTGGAAAAGGCCGAGCCGGGCCGGCGCGGAGCCGCCCACGTCGATGCCGATGTAGACGATCCGGGCCCGGAAGGCCGCGACCTCGAGGGCCGTGGCCATCGCGGACGGCTTGCCGCTGGCCTCGAAGACGACCGAAGCGCCGACGCCCTCGGTGGCGTCCAGGACCTGCTCGGTGAAGCCGTCGGTCGTCGGGTCGAGGACCTGGTCGGCGCCGAGCTGGAGTGCGAGCTCCCCTCGTGCCGTGGACGGCTCGGCGACCACGACCTTGGCCCCGTGCCCGGCGGCTGCGGCCACGACCCCGAGTCCGATGGGCCCGGCGCCGAGCACGACGACGGTGTCGCTGGCGTCGAGGTTGTCGGCACGCACCGTGGCGTAGTAGCCGCAGCTGAAGGGCTCGACGAGGGCGCCCTGCGTCCACGACAGGTTGTCGGGCAGGACGTGCAGCCACGACTCCTTGGCCACGAAGAACTCGGCGGCGGCGCCGCTGATGCTGAACCCGAAGTGGTCGTCACCGATGACGCACTCGCCGACGACCCGGTCGCCGACGCCGAGCCGCCGGACATCACGACCGGCACGCACGACCTCCCCGGACCACTCGTGCCCGGGGATGACGGGGTAGTCGAACGGGATGATGTAGCGACCGCCGAGCAGTTCGATGTCGGAGTGGCAGATGCCCACGCTCCGACTCGCCACCAGCACCTCGTCCGGGGCCAGCTCAGGGATGTCGATCTCGTTGACGCGGAACTGGTCCGGCCCGGTGAACTGCAATGCGCGCATGTGACGTCCTCGGCACAGGGCTCTGGGCGGGTGAATCACCGGACAGAGCCAACGACATGAGTTCAGTCAGAGTGAACGGTTCGTCGGGGTGTGTCAAGCAGTCCGCGTCAGGATGTGGGATGAACGACGAACCAGATGCCCCGGGCGGGCTGCGGGTGCAGGTTGCGGAAGATGTGGGGCTGGGAGGAGTCGAAGCCGAGCGCCTCGCCGGCGTGCAGGGTGAACACGTCGAAGCCGACCGTGATCTCCAGCTCGCCCTCGAGGAGGTAGCCGAACTCGGATCCCGCGTGCTGGAGCAGGCGTCCGTCGTTGGTCGAGTTGCTGTGCGGGGGATAGACGATCTCGATGAAGTCCAGGTCGCCGCCGGTGTTGTCGGCGAGGCGCTCCCACACAACCCCGGTGTCCATCTCGAGACGTGAGCGTGAGCCCGCCCGGGTGACGGACACCCGCTCGGCGCGGCCGCTGCGTGGCACGGCGTCCACCGGCGAGCTGATCTCGGACCGTTTGCGCAGCGCGGACCCGTTCGCGGACTCGGGTACCGCATGCTCTGCCGGATCGGTCTCGGCGGCGGGCTGCTTTGGTGCCGAGGCATTTTCGGAATCGACGGCGAACAGCTCATCGATGGAGACGCCCAGCAGCTGGGCCAGGGAGTAGAGGGTCGCGACGGACGGCTGCGACTTGCCGTTCTCGAGCTGGGACACGAACGACGGGGAGACCCCGAGCTGGCGTGCCACCTCCCTGAGGGACATGCCGGTCGCCATCCGCACCTTGCGGAGGCGGGCACCGAGGTTCTCCACCTGCTCCACCATCCTCGGCTCACCTCCACGCTGACGTCGGTCTGCCCTGACAGTATCGTCCGCCGAGGTGCGACGCCCGACACGGGCGCTGTCCTCCCCGGCTTTGGACCGCGGCCGACGCGCAACAGGCGTGCCGGTTGCACTGGAGGCGTAGCGCGCCGGGGATGCGCTGCCGCCTTCGCGGTCGTCGAGGTCGTGTCCCGCCATGAGCCCTCTCCGTGCTGGTCGAAGCGATCGGGTCGAGGCGGCTGGGTCGTCCCGGATGTGGAGGCTACGTTAATCACCACTTGACGCCCTGTCCAGATCCGGGCACCATCAGCGTGTCTCACCGGGGACCAGCGATCCTCCGCACCGCTCCGGTCCGCATCGCCCGAAGGAGCGCGCATGGCACCCACCGCACTTGTCGTAGGGGTCACCGGGATCGGCGGCCAGAACTGCGCGAACGCCCTGCTGGACAAGGGTTTCGACGTCGTCGGGCTGTCCCGCTCGGTCCGGGAGCCGGTGCCCGGTGTCGACCACGTGACGGCCGACGTCCTCGACGTCGACTCGATCGAGCGTGCCGTGGCAGGGCGGCAGATCAGCCACCTGGTGTTCACGACGTGGCAACGCCAGGCGACCGAGGCCGAGAACTGCCGCGTGAACGGCGCCATGCTCCGCAACACCCTCGAGGTGCTCGGGCGCACGACGACCCTCGAGCACGCCGTCCTCGTCACCGGACTCAAGCACTACCTCGGGCCGTTCGAGGCCTACGCCAAGGCGCCGGCCGAGACGCCGTTCCGCGAGAGCCAGCCACGGCTGCCGTTCGAGAACTTCTACTACGTCCAGGAGGACGTGCTCTTCGACGAGGCCGACCGCCAGGGCTTCACCTGGTCGGTCCACCGGCCCCACACGATGATCGGCTATGCCCTCGGCAACGCCATGAACATGGGGGTGACGCTGGCGGTCTACGGGACCATCTGTCGCGACACCGGGGAGCCGTTCGTGTTCCCGGGCAGCCCCCAGCAGTGGGCGGGCGTCACCGACATCACCGACGCCAGGCTGCTTGGCAGGCACGTCGCCTGGTCGGCGACAGACCCTGCCGGGCGGAACCAGGCGTTCAACACGGTGAACGGCGAGGTCTTCCGGTGGCGCCAGATGTGGGGTCGCGTCGCCGAGGGGCTCGGTGTGGAAGCGGCCGACTATCCTGGCGAGCCACAGCCCTTGGAAGGGCGGATGTCCCATGCCGGAGCCGTGTGGTCCGACATCGTCGCCAAGCACGACCTCGCCCCCCACTCCGTCGACGAGCTGGCTTCCTGGTGGCACACGGACGCCGACCTGGGCCGGACCGTGGAGACCTTCGCCGACATGGGCAAGAGCCGACGGCTTGGGTTCCTCGACTACCAGGACACGGCCGGCTCTTTCCTCTCCCTTTTCGACACGCTTCGAGAGCGCAGGATCATCCCCCCACTGTGACGCGTGCCGACGCCGGTCGGAGCGGTCAGTGGCGGTGGCACGGGTCTGGATGCCGCGGGCGCGCGGCCTGCTCGGGCAGGGCAGGGCAGAGGGCGGACTCGCCGCCGGTGGCGGCTCCCTGACTGGCGCGCCGGATGAGCACGTGTTCCCCGCTCGACGGAATCGTCGGACCGTCCGCGGCGACGTGCCAGACGGGGCGGCCCCGCCCACAGGGGCCGCCCTGCGTGCGAAAGCGGTGCGAAAACCGAATCCCGGTCACTCCCGACTTGGGTGTCTGCGCAGGTCAGCGCCGCGGGAAGCGTTCAGGCCGCCGAATGCTCAGATGTCGCGGAAGACCTCGATCGTCGCGCCGAGGGCGTTGAGGCGCTCGGCGAGGTCCTCGTAGCCACGGTTGATGACGTAGACGTTGCGCAGGACCGACGTGCCGGGGGCCGCGAGCATGGCGAGCAGCACGACGACCCCCGGACGGAGCGCCGGCGGACACACGACCTCGGCCGCGCGCCAGCGCGTCGGCCCTTCGACGATGACGCGGTGCGGGTCGAGCAGCTGCACCTTGGCCCCCACCTTAGTCAGCTCGGTGAGGTAGATCGCGCGGTTCTCGTAGACCCAGTCGTGGATCATCGTGCTGCCCTCGGCGACGGCGCCGATGAGGGCGAAGAACGGCAGGTTGTCGATGTTGAGGCCCGGGAACGGCATGGGGTGGATCTTGTCGATCGGGGCGTGGAGCGGACCGGGGATCGTCGTGAGGTCGACGAGGCGGGTCTTGCCGTTGGCCGACGTGTACTCCGGCGTGAGGTCGTACTTCATCCCCATGCCGTCGAGGGTCGCGAGCTCGATCTCGATGAACTCGATCGGCACGCGTCGGATCGTGATGGCGCTGTCGGTGACGACGGCGGCGGCGATGAGGCTCATGGCCTCGATGGGGTCCTCGCTGGGGGAGTACTCGACGTCGACGTCGATCTCGGCGACACCGTGGACCGTCAGGGTCGTCGTGCCGATGCCGTCGATCCGGACCCCGAGCTTCTCGAGGAAGAAGCACAGGTCCTGGACCATGTAGTTCGGGCTCGCGTTGCGGATGATGGTGGTGCCGGCGTGGCGGGCCGCGGCCATGAGGACGTTCTCGGTGACGGTGTCACCACGCTCGGTGAGCACGATGGCCCGGTCGGGGGCGACGGAGCGGTCGGACCGCGCCTCGTAGAAGCCGTGGGTCGCGGTGACCTCGAGCCCGAAGGACCGCAGGGCGGCCATGTGGGGCTCGACGGTGCGGGTGCCGAGGTCGCAGCCACCGGCATACGGCAGCTGGAAGGCCTCGTGCTCGTGGAGCAGCGGGCCGAGGAACATGATGACGGTGCGGGTGCGGCGGGCGGCCGCGACGTCGATGTCGTCGAGGTTGAGCACGGCCGGCGGGATGATCTCGAGGTCGCTGCTGTCGGGCAGCCACCGGGTGCGCACGCCGATCGAGGCGAGCACCTCGAGGATGCGGTTGACCTCCTCGATGCGGGCCAGGTTGCGCAGCGTGGTGCGACCCCGGTTGAGCAGGGCGGCGCAGAGCAGGGCCACCGCGGCGTTCTTCGAGGTCTTGACGTCGATGGAGCCGGTGAGCTTCTGGCCGCCGACGATGCGCAGGTGCTGGGGGCCGGAATGGCCGAGCGAGACGAACTCGGAGTCGAGCGCGTCACCGATCTTGGCGAGCATGTCGAGGCTGAGGTTCTGCTTGCCCTGCTCGATGCGCGTCACGGCACCCTGGGAGGTCCCGAGGAGCTCCGCGAGGTCCGACTGGGTCATCCCCTTGTGGCGTCGCGCGTCGCGGATGAGTCCGCCGATCCGGGTCAGGTAGGTCTGAGGCACGACGACGAGGCTAACTCATATATGAGTTACGGCAAACCTGAGGACATGGCTCGGGCCACGGACGGGGGTGTCCCGTCCGTGGCCCCCGGCACGAGCCGTGCCGTATGCCGTGTGGCTGCGTCAGCCGCGCGCGTTGGCGACGCCGTCGGGCAGGAAGCGCGAACCGGTGACGGCCTCCGCGACGCCGGTCCGGTCGAGGAGCGGGGTGATGCCGCCGTTCCAGAACTGGAAGCCGGCGCCGGTGATCATCGCGAGGTCGATGTCCATCGGCGCCTGCGCGACACCCTCGTCGAGCATCCGTCGCGCCTCGTCGGCGAGCACGGTCAGGACGCGCTGGCGCACCTGGGCGAGGTCGAGCACGACCGGCTCGGCCGGCTTCTCGATGAGCTCCGCGACCTCGGGGTCGAGGACCGGACGGCCCGAGCTGAGGTCGTAGAACCCGCGCTTGCCGGCGGCGACGATCCGCTGGAGCGTCGGCGAGGCGTAGAAGCGGTCGGGGAACGCCCGGACCAGCGTCTCGCCGTTGTGCAGCGCGATGGCCGGCCCGACGAGGCCGATGAGGACGAAGGGCGGCATCGGTGCCAGGCCGGCGAAGGCGCGGTCGACGACGTCGATCGGCGTCCCCTCGTCGAGGATCTTCGCGGCCTCGCCCATGAACCGGCCGAGGAGTCGGTTGACGATGAACGACGGGCGGTCCGCGGCGCGGATGCACGTCTTCCTCAGCGCCTTCCCGACGGCGAAGGCCGTTGCGAGAGTGGGGTCGTCGGTGCGCTCGCCCGGGATGATCTCGAGCAGCGGCATGACGGCCACCGGGTTGAAGAAGTGGAAGCCGACGACGCGCTCCGGGTGCGAGAGCGTCGAGGCCATCTCGGCGATCGACAGGCTCGACGTGTTCGTCGCGAGCACGCACTCGGCCGACACCACGGCCTCGACCTCGGCGAAGACCTGCTGCTTGACCGACATCTCCTCGAAGACCGCCTCGATGACGAAGTCGGCGTCGGCGAAGCCGTCCTTGCTCGTCGACCCGGACACGAGGGCCTTGTAGCGGTTCAGCCTGTCGGGGTTCAGCCGACCCTTCCCGGCGAGCTTGTCCAGCTCGGCGTGGACGTAGCCGACGCCCTTGGCGACTCGCTCGTCGTCGATGTCGGTGAGCACGACCGGCACCTGGAGGCGCTGGATGAACAGGAGCGCGAGCTGGCTCGCCATGAGCCCGGCGCCGACGATGCCTACCTTCGTGACCTTCCGGGCGAGCTCCTTGTCGGGTGCCCCCGCAGGGCGCTTGGCGCGCTTCTGCACGAGGTCGAAGGCATAGAGGCCGGCGCGGAGCTCGTCGCTCATGAGCAGGTCGGCGAGCACCTCGTCCTCGGCGGAGAAGCCCTCCTCGCGGGTCGCGGTGCGAGCGGCCGCGAGCAGGTCGAGGGCGGCATACGGGCTCCTGGCCTGCCGGCCGGTCTTGACGTCGGCGAGGCCCTTGCCCTTGGCGATGGCGGCGTTCCACGCCGTCTCGTCGCGGTCGATCTCGGGACGCTCGACGGTGACGTCACCGGAGAGGACGCGAGCAGCCCAGGCGATCGACTCCTCGAGGAAGTCGGCCGGCTCGAAGAGGGCGTCGGCCATGCCGAGCCGGTACGCGTCGACCCCCTTGAGCATGCGGTTCTGGCTCAGCGGGTTGTCGATGACGACGGTGACGGCCTTCTCGACACCGATGAGGTTGGGCAGCATCCAGCAGCCGCCCCAGCCGGGGACGAGGCCGAGGAAGACCTCGGGCAGCGCGACGGCGGGCACTCCGGCGCTCATCGTCCGGTACGTCGCCGACAGTGCCAGCTCGACGCCACCGCCCATGGCAGCGCCGTTGACGAAGGCGAACGTCGGGACCGGCAGGTCGGAGAAGGCGGCGTATGCCGCGTGGCCGGCCCGGGCGATCTCGAGCGCCTGGTCGCGCGACCCGATGAACGGCACGCCGGTGAGGTCGGCGCCGACGGCGAAGATGAACGGCTTGCCGGTGACGGCGACCGCGACGATCTCGCCGGCATCGGCGCGCTCCCGCAGCCGCGCGATCGTCTGGGTCAGTCCGGCGATCGACTGGGGCCCGAAGGTGTTGGGCTTGGTGTGGTCGAAGCCGTTGTCGAGCGTGATGAGGGCGAGCGTGCCGCTCCCGCCCGGGAGGTCCACGTCGTGGACCGGCGTCCGGGTCACGACTTCGGACGCGAAATCGGCTGCAGCCGTGGGCTTCTCGGTCGTGGCGGTCACGCGACGTCCTCCTTCTCGATCGAGGCGACGTAGTCCTCGTGGTGCGGGTTCTCCCAGATGACGGCACCGCCCATGCCGATGCCGATGCACATCGCGGTCAGGCCGTAGCGGACCTCGGGGTGCTCCTCGAACTGGCGGGCGAGCTGGGTCATGAGGCGCACGCCCGAGCTGGCCAGCGGGTGACCCGTGGCGATGGCTCCGCCGTACTCGTTGACGCGCGGGTCGTCGTCGGCGATGCCGAAGTGGTCGAGGAACGCGAGCACCTGGACGGCGAACGCCTCGTTGAGCTCGAAGAGGCCGATGTCGCCGATGGTGAGGCCCGCCTTGGCGAGAGCCTTCTCGGTGGCCGGGACCGGACCGACGCCCATGACCTCGGGCTCGACACCGACGAACGAGAAGGACACGAGGCGCATCCGGACCGGCAGGCCGAGCTCGGTGGCGGCCGCCTCGGAGGCGAGCAGGCACGCGGTCGCACCGTCGTTGAGCCCGGCCGCGTTGCCCGCGGTGACGTTGCCGTGCGCGCGGAACGGCGTCTTGAGCTGGCCGAGGTCCTCGACGGTCGTGCCGGGACGCGGTGGCTCGTCGGCGGTGGCCAGGCCCCAGCCCAGCTCGGCGTGGCGCGTCGCGACCGTGACGAGGTCGCGCTGGATCTTGCCGTCGGCGTACGCCCGGGCGAGCTTGTCCTGGCTGCCCACGGCGAAGGCGTCGGAGCGCTGCTTCGTCAGCTGCGGGAAGCGGTCGTGGAGGTTCTCGGCCGTCTTGCCCATGACGAGGGCGTCGGGGTCGACGATCTTCTCGGACACGATGCGCGGGTTGGGGTCGACGCCCTCGCCCATGGGGTGACGGCCCATGTGCTCGACACCGCCGGCGATGGCGATGTCGTAGGCACCGAACGCGATCGAGCTCGCGGTGTTCGTCACCGCCGTCATCGCGCCGGCGCACATGCGGTCGACGGAGTAGCCGGGCGTCGTGTCGGGCAGGCCCGAGAGCAGCGCCGCCGTGCGGCCGAGGGTGAGGCCCTGGTCGCCGATCTGGGTGGTCGCGGCGATGGCGACCTCCTCGACCTTGTCCTTGGGCAGGTTGGGGTTGCGGTGCAGCAGCTCGCGGATGCACCGGATGACGAGGTCGTCGGCGCGGGTCTGGGCGTACATGCCCTTGTCTCCGGCCTTGCCGAACGGCGTCCGGACGCCGTCGACGAAGACGACCTCATTGAGTGCGCGGGGCACGGTGCCTCCCAGTGGATCGAGGGTGATCGCGATGGATCGGGGGTCGGTGGCCGGCTCGGACACCGGCGTCGGGCCGCGGCAGCGCGCGGCCTCCTCGATACTACTTCTCGGTAACTTCCCGGCCAACGGGCCTCCGGGTGACCATCCTCACGACGGCCCGCGACTGCGAGGGCGCACCCCTCAGGCGGGAGGGTTCTCGGTGCAGGCGAGGGAGATGAGCGGCGCGGTGATCGTCGTCTGCCAGCGACGGGCACCCATGGTCGTGAGCGCCTCGGCGACCTCGGCGGTCGACGGCGCGGCCGGGCCCTCCCAGAGGAAGCGCCGCAGCAGGTCGGGGGTCAGGAGGTTCTCGACCGGCACGGCGAGCTCCTCGGAGATCGCCCCGAGCAGCTCCCGGGCGCGGGCCAGCCGGGCGGCGGCGACGGGGTCGCGGTCGGCCCACGCCTTGGGGGGCGGCGGGCCGCTCGGCGGGAGGGCCAGGACGGGCAGGTCCTCCTCGGGCAGCGCGAGAGCGCGCGCCACGACCTCGATGATCGCCTCCTGGTGGCGGCGAACCGAGCGCGCCAGGCGGGGCTCCGCGGAGCCCACGGTGCGCGGTGGCTTCGTCGCCCGCTGGTTGGCGATGGCGATCTCGCTGATCGCGGCATCGGGCAGGACCCGTCCGGGGGAGGTGTCGCGCTGCTGGGCAACGGCGTCGCGCCAGAGCCACAGCTCGCGCACGATGGCCAGACCACGTCGGCCACGCACCTTGTGCATGCCCGACGTGCGCCGCCACGGGTCGACGCGCGGCTCGGGGCCGGTGAAGTCGAGCAGGTGGTCGAACTCCTCGGCGGCCCAGGCCGCCTTGCCCTGCGAGGCGAGCTCGGCGGCCACCGCGTCACGGAGGTCGACGAGCACCTCGACGTCGAGGGCGGCATACCGCAGCCACGGCTCGGGCAGGGGGCGCACCGACCAGTCGACGGCCGAGTGCTCCTTGGCGAGCTGGAGTCCGAGGTAGTGCTCGACCATGGCGCCGAGCCCGACCCGGGGGAGGCCGGCCAGCCGACCGCCGAGCTCGGTGTCGAAGAGCGTCTGCGGGTGCAGCCCGACCTCGGCGAGGCACGGGAGGTCCTGGGTGGCCGCGTGCAGGATCCACTCGGCGTCACCGATGGCCTCACCGACGGGGGAGAGGTCGGGGCAGGCGATGGGGTCGATGAGCCAGGACCCGGACCCCTCGCGCCGGATCTGCACGAGATAGGCACGCTGTCCGTAGCGGTAGCCCGACGCCCGCTCGGCGTCGATGCCGACGGGCCCGGTGCCGCTCGCGATGGCCTCGGCGGCGCGCATCAGGGTGCGCTGGTCGACGACGACGTCGGGCACCCCGTCGCGGGGGTGGGTCAGTGGGACGAGCTCGGGGACGACGTCGGGTGCGAGGTCGGCGGCCTGGTCGTCGTCGAGGTCGTCGGCGGGCTCGTTCGGCTCTGCCGTCACCGGCGCTGCCCCGGCAGGGGGACGACGCCGTCGGGCAGGGGCGGGATGCCGGCGATGGTGCAGAGCATGTCGGCCCAGGCTCGCAGGTGGTCCGTGGCGTCGCCGCCGACCGGGGTCCACGAGGCGCGGATCTCCATCTCGACGCTCGCCTCGCGGTCGGCGAGACCCGCGAAGCTCTCGCTGACCACGCGGGTCACCGTGCCTGCCTCGGCGGTCCACCCGAGGTTGCGGTTGGCCAGCGAGTCGGTCAGCCACGACCACCCGACCGCCCCGAGCATGGGGTCTCCGGCGAGCTCGGGCTCGAGCTCGGCCCGCGCGAAGGTGACGATGCGCCACTGGCCGTCCCACGTGTCGGGGGCTGCCGGGTCGTGCAGGAGGACGAAGCGTCCGGTCGCGAGGTCGTCGTCGGGGTCGGCGACGTCGATGACGTCGGCGGTCAGGGCTGCGGCATACGGGGCGATGCGCGTCGGCGCCGGCACCTCGGTCAACCGCACCTCGGAGCGCAGACGGACGTCTCGCAGGGCGCTGAGCGTCCTGGCGAAGACCGCGCCGTGGTTGCCCGGCAACGTTCGCGTGTGCACCAGATGAGGGTATGCCGGAGTCGGGCGATCTGTCCTCAGGGCGCGCCGGAAGCGCGTGGCGCGGGGGCACACGCCTGCCGTGGCAGGATTGACCGGTGCCGACCACTGCCCCGCCCGCCACCCGCCAGAGCGATCTCGTCCGCGCTGCGCGCCGCGAGTCGGTGACCCGTACGCCGGTCTGGTTCATGCGTCAGGCCGGTCGCTCGCTGCCGGAGTACCGCGCCGTCCGCGAGGGCATCCCGATGCTCGAGTCGTGCATGCGCCCCGAGCTCGTCACTGAGATCACGCTCCAGCCCGTCCGCCGGCACGGCGTCGACGCCGCCATCTTCTTCAGCGACATCGTCGTACCGCTCAAGGCCATCGGCGTCGACCTCGACATCGTCCCCGGGGTGGGGCCCGTCGTGGCGCGCCCGATCCGCACCGCGGCCGATCTCGACCAGCTCGTCCCCCTGACGCCCGAGCACGTGCCCTTCATCACCGAGGCCGTGGGCCAGCTCGTCCGTGAGCTCGGTGACGTCCCGCTCATCGGCTTCGCAGGAGCGCCCTTCACCCTCGCGTCCTACCTCGTCGAGGGTGGGCCCTCGAAGAACCACGAGAAGACCAAGGCGCTCATGCACGGCGACCCCGAGCTGTGGGACGCCCTGTGCGCCAGACTCGCCCAGATCTCGGGCGAGTTCCTCCGCGTGCAGGCGCAGGCCGGCGCGAGCGCCGTCCAGCTCTTCGACTCGTGGGCCGGCGCCCTGTCGAAGGCCGACTACGCCGCGCGCGCCATGCCGCACTCGTCGGTCGCGCTCGCGGCCGTCGTGGACCTCGACGTCCCCCGCATCCACTTCGGCGTCGGCACGGGCGAGCTGCTCGGACTCATGGGAGAGGCCGGCGCCGAGGTCGTCGGTGTCGACTACCGCGTGTCGCTCACCGACGCCGTGGAGCGCCTCGGGCCGAGGTATGCCGTCCAGGGCAACCTCGACCCCGCCCTGCTCTTCGCGCCGTGGGACGCCCTCGAACGCCGCGTCCGGGAGATCGTCGAGGAGGGACGCCGCGCGCCGGGCCACATCTTCAACCTCGGACACGGCGTCCTGCCCACCGTGGACCCCGACGTGCTGACCCGGGTGACCGCGCTCGTCCACGAGTGCTCGAGCCGCCGATGACGACGGCGGCACCGTCAGTCGCTCGCTCCAGCCTCACCATGCTCGGTGGGTCGGTGGCATCGCGCGTGCTCGGGGTCGTGCGCAATGGCCTCATCACCGCGATCATCGGCGCCCAGCTGGCCGGTGACGCCTTCTCCCTGGCCAACACCCTGCCCAACGTGCTCTACGTCCTCGCGGCCGGCGGCATCCTCAACGCGGTGCTCATCCCGTCGCTCGCGCGGGCGATGAAGCTCGAGGACGGCGGCCAGGAGTTCACCGACCGCGTCATCACGGTGGCGCTCGCGGCGATGGCCGTCATCACGGTCGTCGTCATGGCCGCCGCCGGGGGGTTCGTCTGGCTGCTGGCCCGCAACTCGTCACCGGACTTCAAGGACCTCGCGCTCGCGTTCTCGCTCATCTGCCTGCCGCAGATCTTCTTCTACGGGCTCTTCGCCCTGCTCGGCCAGATCCTCAACGCACGCGGCCAGTTCGCTGCCTTCGCGTGGGCGCCGTTCATCGCCAACGTCGTGGCCGTCTCCGGGCTCGTGCTCTTCCTCGTGGTCTTCCCGAAGAACGCACCCCTCGGAGCCCCCGGGCGCGACCGCCCGCGGGACCCGTCCGAGTGGACGGGCCCGATGATCTGGCTCTTCGCCGGGTCGGCGACGCTCTCCGTCGTCGTCCAGGCGCTGTCCCTCGTGCCCGCACTGCGTCGCACCGGGTTCCGCTACCGGCCGCGCTGGGGCCTGCGCGGTGTCGGCCTCGGCGGCGTCAGCAGGCTCGCCCTCTGGGCCTTCGGTGGGCTGGCGGTGTCGCAGATCGGCTTCTTCATCAGCCAGGGTGTCCTCAACAACGCGACCGCCTCGGCCACGACGCTCGGGCTGGAGCAGGCGGCACGCGGCCCGGCGGCATACGCCATCGCGTTCACGCTCTTCATGCTGCCGCACGCGTTCATCACGGTCTCGATCATCACCGCGCTCTTCCCGCGCTTCTCGGCGGCTGCAGCGTCCGACGACACGGCGAGCCTGCGTCGGGACTTCCGCACCGGCCTGACGATGCCGCTCGTGGCCAACGTGCCGATCATGGTGTTGGTCATCGTGCTCGCCGACCCCATCGTGGCGCTGCTCAACCCCGGCATCGACCCCCGCTCGGTCGAGGTCTCCGCCAGCGTCCTCATCATCATGATCCTCGGGCTCGTCCCGTTCGGGCTCGACCTGCTCTGCTACCGGATGTTCTTCGCTCTCGAGGACGGCAAGCCCACCGTCATCATGCAGGTGCTCCTGACCGGGATCAGCGCGCTGGCAGGCGTCGTGACCCTCTTCATCAACCCGGTCTGGGCCATCGGTGTCATGGCGATGGGCCAGACGGTGGGCAACGTCGTCAGCTCCATGGTCGGCCTCTTCCTGCTGCGCCGGCGCATCGGGAGGCTCGGCCTCGGGTCGGGGCTCATCACGGCGTCGCGCGTCGGCCTCGCCGCCGCGGTCGCCGGCGTCGTCGCCTGGGGTGTCACCCAGGTGCTCGACCCGATCACCGGATCCGTGGTCGAGGGGTCGACCTCGGCCGTCAAGCGGATGTTCGCCAGCGCGCTGGAGATCGGCCTCGTCGGTCTCGTCTTCTTCGTCATCTACCTCGGCATCGCCCACGCCATGCACGTGCGCGAGGTGCGGCAGGTCGGCGACATGGTCCGTCGACGGCTCGGTCGCTG
Organism: Terracoccus sp. 273MFTsu3.1; assembly: GCF_000383675.1. GTDB lineage: Bacteria > Actinomycetota > Actinomycetes > Actinomycetales > Dermatophilaceae > Terrabacter. The sequence goes on from NZ_KB911828.1 coordinate 77,152, forward strand.
ACCGAGCCGCCGACGGCCTCTCACGGCTCTCGCCGCTGTGCGTCAGTCGTCCGTCGTGGAGGCGGACGCCGAGACCGGCGCCCCCGCGGGCTGCGGGGCCGGGCCGACGGCGGTGACGGGGCCACCGGTGGGGGAGGCCGCGACTGGCGTGCCCGCGGTGCGGCGACGCCACAGGCGCAGGCCGAGCAACGTCAGCGGCACGAGCACGACGAGCCAGGGCAGCAGCGCCGCGAGCCCGGTGAGGATGACGGTGAGGGAGCCGAGGAAGCTCTCCCACGCGGTGCGCAGCCCACCGCCGAGTCCGCTCCCGGTCTGCACGGGCGCCGTCGCGTCGGTCCACAGGGTCACGGTGACGTCGCTCGTCGTCGTCATCGCGTCGAGCTGGGCCAGCCGTTGGGTCAGGGAGTCCAGGTCGGCCTGGCGACGGCTCAGCTCGCCCTCGAGGGTGATGACCTGCTGGAGGTCCGTCGTCTTGGTGAGCAGGGCACGCACGCGGTTGATCCCGTCCTGCATCGGCTCGATGCGCGCCTTGGTGTCGACATACGTGTCGGTGACGTCCTGGGACTGCGACGAGCGGTAGGACACCGACCCGATCTTCGACAGCTGCGTCAGCACGTCGTCGAGGGTCTTTGCCGGGACGCTGAGCACCATCCGCGCCTCGTCGACGCCGACGGCCGGTAGGGAGGATCCCGACTCGAGGCGGGGATCGACGCCGCCCGGTCCGGTCGGACCACCCGTGGGGTCGACCGAGGTCACGACGTTCTCGGAGGTCACCTGGCCCCCGGCGTCCGTGGCGATGACGCGGGCCCGAGCCGCTGACCCGGTGAGGTCGGTGACCTTGATGCCGAGCCACGCGGAGCGCGCGATCTTCGGCTCGACGACCGCTATCGACCCGGCGACGCCGGACCCGAGCGTGCCCGTGTCTGCGGCGGGAGCCTTGGCTCCGGCAGAGGCGTCGGGCTGCGGTGCGAGGTCCTGGCCAACCACGCCGTTGCCCGTCACGGCACCGCGACTCGACTCCCCGCCGGAGGTCGCGGAAGAGGACGATGAGGATGAGGCGCTGTGAAGGGCCCTGAGCCCCAGAGGTATCGACAGTGCGAGCACGGCGAGGGCCACCACGACCACGGCGAGGAGTCGTCGCCGGGCGGGTGGGAGCTGAGCGAGACGCGGCAGGTGTGGGGTGGCGGTCATGGCGAGCCTTTCGACGGGTCGCCTCCCGTGCCGTACCTGGTGGCGGTGCTGTGGTGCGCACGGGGTGTGTGGCGACGTCCCTTGTCACCAGAGACACGCGGGCGGGGCCGATCGTTGCGCCGCGTCCGGTGGGATCGGCCGTGGGTCAGACCTGCTCGCGGCCGGGGCCACGGCGGACCCGTCGCACGACGAGCCACCCGACGAGCACCGCCACACCGACGTAGACGACCCAGTCGAGGACCGCCGAGTAGCGGTCGACGAGCTCGTAGCGCGAGCCGAGCACCCAGCCGAGCCCGATGAGCAGACCGTTCCACAGGGCACTGCCCGCGACGGTGAAGGCGGTGAACCGTGCCAGTGGCATGTGGACCGCGCCGGCGGGCAGGGAGACCAGGCTGCGGACACCCGGGACGAGCCGCCCGAAGAAGATCGACCGGCGACCGTGGTCGGCGAACCATGCCGTCGCGCGCTCGACGTCGTGACGGTCGACGAGCGGCAGCCGGGCCACGACGGAGACAGCCCGGTCCTGGCCGAGCCGAGCAGCCAGGAGGTAGAGCGTCAGCGCGCCGAGGTAGGAGCCGAGGGTGCTCGTGACGAGCAGCAACCCCAGACCGAGCTGGCCCTGCCGGGCGATGAAGCCGGAGAGCGGGAGCACGACCTCGCTCGGGAGGGGTGGGATGACGGTCTCGAGGAACGCCAGGGCGCCGACACCCCACTCACCGAGGGCCTGGATGACGCGGTAGGCGATCCCGACGAGTCCGGAGAGCTCCGCGGTGGGCTGGGCGGCGGTGTGGGCGACGGGCTGAGCGGCGGCGTGGGCGATTGGCTGGGCGACGGGCTGGGTGACGGGCAGCGCGAGCGTGCTCATGCGTTCCACGTTCCCTCACCGGTCGGGTCCCCGCCAAACCGCCGGGGCCGGGATGGGAGAGTGGCGCCATGGGCAGGACGGTCGCGGTCATCGGCGGTGGGATCAGCGGACTGGCGGCCGCCTGGGAGCTCAGCCGCCCGGGCGCCGACGTGTCCGTCACGGTCCTCGAGGGCTCCGACCGGCTCGGCGGGAAGCTGCGCCTCGAGGACGTCGGCGGGGCGCGCATCGACGTCGGGGCCGAGTCGGTGCTGGCGCGCCGCCCCGAGGCCCTCGCCCTCATCGAGGAGCTCGGAGTCGCGGAGCTGACCACGCATCCCGGACCCGCGGGCGCGTCGATCGTGTCCAGGGGCCGGCGCTGGCCGATGCCGCGCGGCACGGTGATGGGCGTGCCGGCCGACCCGGAGTCGGTGCGCGGACTGCTGACCGACGACGAGGTCGCGCGACTGGCGCACGAGCAGGTCGACGGCCGCGTCGTCGGTGACGTCTCGGTGGGCGACCTCGTGGACGCCCGCCTGGGTCGCGCCGTGACGGACCGCCTCGTCGAGCCCCTTCTGGCCGGCGTGTACGCCGGGCACGCCCGCGAGATCTCCGCCGAGCAGGCCGTCCCGGTCCTTGCCGCGGCCGCCCACGAGGGTCGCCCGCTGCTCGACGTGGCGCGTGCCGCGGCCGAGGCGGCGGCCACCGGGCCGATGGCCGGTCGCCCCGTCTTCGCCTCTCTCGTCGGCGGCCTCGGCACCTTGCCCGAGGTGCTCGAGCGTGAGCTCGTCGCGGCGGGTGTCCGCGTGCGCCGAGGTGCCGTGGCCCGCGGGCTGCGCCGCGACGGGGACGGGTGGGTCGTGTCGACCGGTCCGACGACCGACGTCGTCGAGGAGCGCTTCGACGCCGTCGTGCTCGCCGCCCCCGCAGCTCCCGCCTCCCGGCTGCTGCGTGAGGTCGCACCCGGAGCCGCCGGCGCGCTCGCGGCCGTCGAGTACGCGTCCATGGCCATCGTGACGTTCGCGCTCGAGGGTGCCGCACCGCCCGTCCTCGACGGCAGCGGCTTCCTCGTCCCGCCCACGGAGTCGCTGACGATCAAGGCGTCGACCTTCAGCTCGGTCAAGTGGCCCTGGCTCGCCGGCGCCCACCCCGAGCGGACGTTCCTGCGTGCATCCGTCGGCCGCCACCGCGAGGAGGCCGAGCTCCAGCGCTCCGACGACGAGCTCGTGGCCGTGGCCCTCGCCGACCTCCGGACGGTGCTCGGACCCGGCGTGCCCGCTCCCGTCGCCGCGCACGTGCAGCGCTGGGGTGGGGGACTGCCGCAGTATGCCGTCGGGCACCGTTCGCGCCTCGCGCCCACGCGCCGCCTGCCGCCGGGGCTCGCGCTGTGCGGGGCGGCATACGACGGCGTCGGAATCCCCGCCTGCATCGCGTCCGGGCGTGCGGCCGCACGGTCGATCCGCCCGGTCCTGACCCGCTGACGTCGGGGTCCGAGCCGCTTGGGATGATGGGGCCATGAGCGAGCGCCTGACCCCGGCCGAGATGCGGGAGATCAACGACACCATCCGCTACTGCATGTGGTCGGTGTTCAGCACCGTCACGCCGGTCGGCGACGACCGCGACGCGGTCACGGCGGACCTCGAGGCGTTCCTCGACGAGATCGCCGGCGAGGGGGTCGTGGTCCGGGGCCTCTACGACGTCGCGGGGCTCCGCGGCGACGCCGACTTCATGGTGTGGTGGCACGCCGAGACGATCGAGCAGCTCCAGTCGGCCTACCACCGCCTGCTGCGCACCGAGCTCGGCTCGCACCTCGAGCCGGTCTGGAGCAACGCCGCGCTGCACCGCCCGGCCGAGTTCAACAAGAGCCACGTCCCCGCCTTCATGGCCGACGAGGTCGCGCGCAAGTACGTCTGCGTCTATCCGTTCGTCCGCTCCTACGAGTGGTACCTCCTCGAGGACGCCGAGCGCCGCGACCTGCTGCGCGAGCACGGGCAGATGGCACGCGACTTCCCGGACGTGCGGGCCAACACCATCGCCTCCTTCGCGCTCGGCGACTACGAGTGGCTGCTCGCCTTCGAGGCCGACGAGCTGCACCGCATCGTCGACCTCATGCGCGAGCTGCGCGCGTCCCGCGCCCGGATGCACGTGCGCGAGGAGATCCCGTTCTTCACCGGGCCGAAGGTCGAGCCGGCCCAGCTCGTCGCCAACCTGCGCTGACCTGCGCTGACCCGCGCTGACCCGCGCGAGGGCCGCACCACCACCGAGCCCCCGTCTGCACGTGCAGACGGGGGCTCAGTCGTCGATCGCCTTGGCGATCGCCGCGATGACCGGGATGAGCAGGAACACCAGCCACGACTCGGTGCGCAGGAACGCGGCGAGCGCGATGAAGGGGGCGAGGCTGAGGAGGACGCGCGCGACCGTGCCGCGGGGCCCCTGGTAGCGCCCCGACGGACGGGACACGGCGCCGGGGCGCGCCGGCGTGAGCCGGGGATGCGGCTCGGGCAGGTCGACGAAGAGCGAGGTCAGGTCGCGGCGCACGACGGCGTCGGCGGCCCGACCCCGCCGGTCCTCGTACTCGTTCGCGTCGAGCCGTCCCGCGGCATGGTGCTCGGCGAGCGCCGCCAGCGCCTCGTCGCGTTCGGCGCTGCCGATGCGGATGTCGCCGTCGTCGACCATGGGACGAATCTAGGCGCTCAGGACTGCGACGGTCCCTCGTCCGGCTGGAGGCGCAGCGAGATGGAGTTGATGCAGTAGCGCTGGTCGGTCGGGGTGTCGTAACCCTCGCCCTCGAAGACGTGCCCGAGGTGCGATCCGCAGTTGGCGCACCGGACCTCGACGCGCTTCATGCCGAAGGCGCGGTCCTCGATGTACTCGACCGTGTCGCCGGCGAGCGGGGAGTAGAAGGACGGCCAGCCGCAGTGCGACTCGAACTTCGTGTCGCTGCGGAAGAGCTCGCTGCCGCAGGCCCGGCACGAGTAGACGCCCTGCGTCTTGGTGTCGGTGTACTCACCGCGGAAGGCCGGCTCGGTCCCGGCCTGTCGCAGGACCTTGTACTCGGCGGGCGTCAGGGCTGCGCGCCACTCCTCGTCGGTGCGCTGGACGGCATACGGCTTGTCGGAGGTGTTGTGGTGGCTCATGTCCAGACCAACGCCACGTCACCCGGGTTTGTGCCCGCCCTGCGACCACGTCGTCCTTACGAGGTCTTACGGGCCGGGTGCTCGCGGACCACGAGGGCCCCGGTGGTGGCCGGGGCCCTCGTGCTGCTCGGCCGGGGATGGTCCGGGCCGGGCAGGTTCCTCATCGTCGGAGGGGCGTCACTTCTGCTTCGGCGGGACGCTGCACGACGCGGTTGCCGTGTTGCCGGCCGCATCCGTGGCCGTCAGCGTGGCGTCGCCCTTGAAGGTGAAGTGCCAGTCGACCGCCCCCTGGAACGGGGCGACGCCGGAAGCCGCGACGCCCGGTGCCTGGGTCAGCTTGAAGAAGGTGCCGGAGGCGTACGGGCCGAACGACGTGCCCGTCGCGGTGTCGGCGATCGAGACGGAGACCCCGGGCAGGTTGTCGGCCGCCCCCATCTGGAAGAAGCCGGCGTTGCGCCACCCACCGGGCGTGTGTCCCGCCGGGTTGACGCCGGGACCGCACGAGACGGTCGGCGGGGTGACGTCGTTGACCTTGATCGTGACGGTCTGGACGAACTCCGGCCCGGCCTCGGCGCCATTGACGAGGAAGGTCGTCGTGCACGTCAGCGTCGAGCCCTGGGGCGCGTCCGCGGCGACGGTGATCGCCTCGTCGAGGACGACGTCGCTGCCGCTCGTGACGGTCCGGGGCAGCGCCGGCGCGAACGCGATCGACAGGCCCGTGGTGCACGAGACGTTCGCCGTGACCTCGGCGGGCAGGTTGCCCAGCCCGGCGAGGATCGTGCTCGCGACATTGCCCGGCGTCACGCTCGGGAAGAACGTCCCCGAGGTGGCAGCCGCGATGCGCTGCGCCTGACCCGTGGCGTTGAGGCCGTCGGCCCCTCCGGACTCGACGTTGATGGCGATGACCTGGGCGCCGACGCCCGTGAGGGACGCCGTGGCGTCGGCCTCGCTGTGCCCGCCGCTCGGGTCGTGCCCGCTCGCGTCACCGAACCAGACGACGATGCGTGAGGAGTCGGGACGGAACGCGATGGCGTTGCCGCCCGAGCCGACCTGCCACAGGGCGTTGAGCTGGCCCTCGGGCGTGTCGCCGCCGCCCGACGCCGACAGGCTGTCGATCGCGGTCTGGGCTGCGGCCTGGCTGCCCGTCAGGCCGGTCTCGACCTGGAAGAACTCCGCGCCGTCGCCCACGTCCTTGTACGACGCGATGGCGAACTGGGCCTGCGGCTGGGCTCCTTGGACCGTCGAGACGATGGAGCCCATCTCGGACTTCACGTTGGCGATCGCCGGACCCATGCTGCCCGTCTCGTCGACGACGAGGACGATGTCGGGCTTCGGCGGGATCTCCGGCGTGCTGACGGTCTTGGTGACGTGGACGGTGTCGCCCGGGTTGACGGACGCGTCGTAGGTGGCCGGGCTGACGCCGGCCCCCATCGCGATGGCCGGCGTGGCGACGAGCGCCCCGGCCGCCGCGATGCTGAGTGCGCCGCGGCGCATGGTGCTGAACACGGATGTCCCCTTTCGTGGGACGAGACGGTGAGAAGCGGCACGCGGAGCTGGTCCTCGCACCCCGAGGCGGGCAGGTGGTGACCGTGACCCCGAACGGCACCGCTCGACCGCGACCGGCCCGACGGGCGGGCCGGGGAACGGTCGGGGTGTGCGGCTCGCCGCCCGTGGTCCCCGAGGCTCCCGAAGGACGGTGCCCCGAACGTCCGGTTTGATACGGCTGGTCCGCATACCGCCTCCGCAGCGGCACGCCCTCCCACGACGTGGGCCGGTCGTTTGCGACGATGGGCCCGTGCAGGTGCGCCGTCTCGTCTCGCGTCCGGTGCTCGTGGCCGCGGCCGCCGGCACGGGTTCGGTGCTCGGCGCCGCCGGCGGCTCGGTGGCGGCCGCCGCCTACTTCGCCCGCCGAGTCATCACGCCCGACGAGCTGCAGCCTGACGACGTCGAGATCATGCGCCACGACGCCGAGACCGTCACCTTCTCCGTCACTCCCGAGACGGTCGTCCCCGGCCGCTACGGTGTCTGGCTCGACGGGGGAGCGGGCCACGCACGCGTCGGCGAGATCGTCGAGGCCGACCCGCTGTCGGTGACACGCCGGCTCGTGGCCGTCGACCGGGGCGCGGTCGAGACCGGGCCGGCCCGCTGGAACCAGTACTACTTCTGGGACCGGCCGTCGGTGAGCCTGGGCCTGCCCGACGAGGACGTCGCCATCGTGTCCGACGTCGGTCCGCTGCCCGGCTGGGTGGTGCGTCGGGAAGACGGCACGACCGGGTCCGACTGGGCCGTGCTCGTGCACGGACGCGGCGCCCGCAAGGAGGAGACGCTCCGGGCCGTGCCGGTGCTGCGTGAAGCCGGGTGGACGAGCCTCGTCGCCGCCTACCGCAACGACCGCGACGCCCCGCGAGGCCCGGACGGGCGCTACAACCTCGGCCTGTCCGAGTGGCGCGACGTCGAGGCGGCCATGGGGTATGCCGTGTCGCACGGTGCCCGACGCATCCTCCTTCTCGGGTGGTCGATGGGCGGCGCCATCGTGCTCCAGGCGCTCGACCGCTCGCCGTTGTCCGACTACGTCGTCGGCGTGGCGCTCGACTCCCCGGTCATCGACTGGGGCGTCGTGCTGCGTCACCACGGACGGCTGCACCGGGTGCCGGGCCCGCTCGTGCGCGTCGCGACCGACCTCATGGGCTCACGCCGCACGCGGCGGCTCGTCGGGGTGCACGAGCCGATCGACGTGGCCCGCACCGACTGGGTCGCGCGCGCGAGCGAGCTCCGGACCCCGATGCTCCTCATCGCCTCGGACGGCGACGACTTCGTGCCGATCGGACCCGCGGTGGCCCTCGCTGGTCGCCGGCCCGACCTCGTGCGCCTCGAGCGGTGGGACACCGCTCGACACTGCCGGGAGTGGAACTACGACCCCGACCGCTGGGAGCGGGTGCTGCGCGACTTCGTCCACGGGTTCGACGAGCGGCGCTGAACCCCCGTCGTCAGCGTCGGACGAACCAACGGCCCATCAGCGTCGCGTCCTGCTCGACGAGCACCTCGAGGTCGAGATCTGCCGGGATGCCCGCGGGCCCGACCGGTCGCGGGTGCTCGCCGCCGACGACGTGCGGGGCGATGGTGAAGCACAGCTCGTCGAGCCGGCCCGCCGCGAGGAAGGAGCCGAGGAGGCTCGGCCCACCTTCGGTGAGCACGTGGTCCCAGCCACGGGAGTGCAGCGCGTCCACGAGGGCTGCGACGTCGACCTCGTCGTCACCACAGACGAGGACGTTGTCCTCGCCGAGGTCACGCCGCGCCGCGTCGAGCCCCTGTGCGGAGGCCGGAACGGCCATGAGCGCACGGCCGTCCCGACAGCCGCTCAGCGTCCGGGGCACGTGCCCCCGGTTGCTCACGGCGACGAGGGGCAGCGCGTCGGGGAGGCCCTGGTCACGCCGCAGCTCGACGAGTGGATCGTCCACGGACAGCGGGGGATAGCCCTCGGCGCGGATCGTCCCGGCCCCGACCACGACGACATGGCTCAGGGCCCGGAGCACCTCGAAGACGACGTGGTCGGCGTCGTTGTTGATCGAGCCCGAACGTCCGTCCGCCCCCGTCGCAGCCCCGTCGAGGCTCGTCACCATGTTGCAGCGGACCCAGCGCTCCGGCTCGACGGCATAGGCCGCGAAGAGCCCCGCCGCGTCGAGGTCGGACTGGGCGGCAAGTCCGGAGTGACCGGGCACGAGCAGGCGCATGGGGCCAGTATCGGCGACGGTCGGTGACGCCGCGCGGATCGGTGGCCTCTCATCCCGTCGCGCCGGTCCCCGGTCGGGCAGGATGACGGCATGGGCAAGGGCGCGAAGGGCAAGAGCAAGAAGGCCGGGAAGTCGTCGGGCAAGGGGGCCGGCAAGGTCTCGAGCAAGAAGGCCGCCGAGGAGCTCGAGGCACAGGCCGCGGAGGACGAGGTCATCGCGGCGCACGAGGAGGCGGCCGTGGAGCAGATCCAGGACGTCGCCAACGCGCTGCGCGTCGGCAAGGGCTTCGTCCTCGCCGACGTCGACACGTCGGGGACTCCCGGCTTCACGGGGAAGAAGCTCGAGGGCAAGGCGGCGCTCAAGGCCTGCGAGGCCGAGCTGTCCGACCTGCTCGAGCGGCTCTTCGCCGAGTCCACAACGGGCTCGAAGCGGTCACTCCTGCTCGTCGTGCAGGGGATGGACACGTCGGGCAAGGGCGGCATCATGCGCCACGTCATCTCCGTCAACCCTCAGGGAGTCAAGGCGACCGGCTTCAAGGCGCCGACGAAGGAGGAGCTCGCGCACGACTTCCTCTGGCGCATCGAGAAGGCCCTGCCCGGCGCCGGCCAGCTCGGGGTCTTCGACCGATCGCACTACGAGGACGTCCTCATCGTGCGGGTCCACGACATCGTGCCCGAGGCCGTCTGGTCCAAGCGCTACGCGCAGATCAACGCCTTCGAGCGCAAGGTGATCGCCGCGGGCACGACCGTCATCAAGGTGATGACGCACATCTCCAAGGAGGAGCAGAAGGCGCGCCTCATGGAGCGTCTCGACCGTCCGGACAAGTACTACAAGTACAACCCCGGTGACGTCGACGAGCGCAGCCACTGGGGCGACTACATGGAGGCGTACCAAGCCGTCCTCGACAAGACCTCGACGGTCGGCGCTCCCTGGCACGTCGTGCCGTCGGACCGCAAGTGGTACGCCCGCCTCGCGGTGCAGCAGCTGATCCTCGAGGCCCTGCGCGGGATGAACCTCCAGTGGCCGCAGGCCGACTTCGACGTCGAGGCGGAGAAGAAGCGCCTGTCGGCGAGCTGACGCCGCCCCCGGCGCTCGACGAGCGCGCCGACCCGAGGACGTATGCCGCCCAACGGGTTTCGCGTGGGTGCTGCGTCGTCAGCCGGTTCGTTCGATGATGGCCGACGCCGCGCCGGCGAGGTCGACGTCGAGCGAGCCGAACGAGTGCCCGCGCCGACCCGCGATCCGGCTGGCGACGAAGGCGTCGGCGACAGGGCCGGGGGAGTGCCGGACGAGCAGGCTCGCCTGGAGGTCGAGGGCGAGGCGCTCGACGACGGCGCGTGCACCGAACGACGCCTCAGCCGACGCAGGATCGAGTGAGCGAGCCTGTGCGAGAGACGAATCCACGTGCGCGTCGAGCTCGGGGCTGTGCCCGCGGACCTCGTGCAGCTCCTTCGTCAGGGCCTCGAGCGTCGTCGGCTCGCGTGTCACGGCACGCATCACGTCGAGGGCGTTGACGTTGCCCGAGCCCTCCCAGATCGAGTTGAGGGGCGCCTCGCGGTAGAGGCGCGCGAGACCGTTCTCCTCGACGTAGCCGTTGCCGCCGAGGCACTCGAGCGCCTCGGCCACCAGGGGCGCCGTGCGCTTGCACACCCAGAACTTGCCGAGCGCGACGCCCAGCCGGGCGAGCTCGGTCTCACCGGTGTCGACGGCGTGGGCGAGGCGGAGGCCGAGGACGGTCGCGGCCTCGGCCTCGAGCGCGAGGTCGGCCAGCACGTTGCGCATCAGGGGTTGGTCGACGAGCAGCGCGCCGAAGGCGCTCCGGTGCCGGGCGTGGTGCACGGCCCGGGTCACCGCATCACGCATCGTCGCCGTCGAGCCGAGGATGCAGTCGAGGCGGGTGGCGCCGACCATGTCGATGATGGTGCGCACGCCGCGGCCCTCGTCGCCGAGACGGCTGCCCCACGTGCCCTCGAGCTCGACCTCGCTCGAGGCGTTCGAGTGGTTGCCGAGCTTGTCCTTGAGGCGTTGGAGGGCGAAGGGGTTGCGCGTGCCGTCGTCGAGGGCGCGCGGCACGACGAAACAGGTGAGGCCGCCCGGCGCCTGGGCCAGCACGAGGAAGACGTCGCTCATCGGGGCCGAGCAGAACCACTTGTGGCCCGTGAGCCGGTAGGTCTCGCCCGGGAGCGCCCCACCCGGAGTGGCGACCGCTCGGGTCGTGTTGGCGCGCACGTCGGAGCCACCCTGCTTCTCCGTCATGCCCATGCCCGAGATCGCGCCGGCCTTCTGCGACACGGGCCGGATGCCGAAGTCGTAGTCGCGGCTCGCGAGGGCCGGGAGCCAGCGGGCACCCAGGGTGGCGTCGTGCCTCAGGGCCGACCCGGCGGCATACGTCATCGAGACGGGGCAGCCGTGTCCTGCCTCGACACGTGACCAGAGGACGAACCCGGCCGCGCGACGCACGTGGGCCCCGGAACCGGCGGGCGAGGTCCACGGCTCGGCCGTGAGGCCGGCCCCGACGGACTGGGTCATGAGCCAGTGCCAGGAGGGGTGGAAGTCGACCTCGTCGATGCGGTTGCCGCGCGCGTCGTGCGTGCGCAGGACCGGCGGGTTGGTGTCGGCGAGCCGCCCGTGCTCCTGGGCCTCCGGGGTGCCGGCGAGGGTTCCGAGCGCGGCGAGGTCCGAGACGGCTGCGGGTCCGGCCCAGCGCTCCACCGCCTCCCGCACTGCGACGTCGTCGGAGAGGAAGTCGCCGCCGACGAAGGGGGGCACCTGGTTGGTCACCTCGTGTGTGCTCACCCCGCCGAGACTAGGCGCCGACCGGCCGGCGCGAGCCGCCGGGCGCATGTCGCGCCGGTCACGCGTACGACGTGTGGTCGCTCCGCCGTTAGCCTCGGAGGCGATGAGCGTGCGGACGAGGATGCGGGCAGTGCTGGAGCGAGTGCCATGGGGCGTCCCGCTCGCGCGACTGACCCTGGAGACGACCCGGGTGTGCCTGCGTTACCGCGTCACCGGGCTGGCGGCGGAGGGCGCGTTCTTCATGCTGCTGAGCCTGCCCCCGCTCGTCCTCGGGCTCTTCGGCGGCCTCGGCTTCGTCGGCGGCTGGATCGGTGCCGACACCATCAACAGCGTCGTGTCGGCCATCGAGGTCTACGCCTCGCGCTTCCTGTCCGAGTCGAGCATCAACGAGCTGCTCCTGCCGACGATCAACGACGTGCTCAAGGGCGGGCGCGTCGACATCATCTCGGTCGGCTTCATCCTGTCGCTGTGGTCGGGGTCGCGGGCGCTCAACGTCTTCGTCGACACCGTCTCGATCATGTACGGGCAGAAGGACGCTCGCGGCATCGTGCACATGCGCGCTTTCAGCCTGCTGCTCTACACGCTCGGCATCCTCTCCGCGATCCTCGTGCTGCCCCTCATGCTGCTCGGGCCGGGGCTGCTCGCCTCGTGGTTGCCGGATGCCGCGGCGTCCGTGACCAAGGCGCTCTACTGGCCGACGCTCATCGTCTTCAGCGTGGTGCTGCTCGCGTCGATGTACCACGTGTCGACGCCCCGACGGAGCCCGTGGCGGCGCAACGTGCCGGGTGCCCTTCTCGCCATGGCGATCTGGGTCGGCGCCTCGTACGTCGTGCGCATCTCGGTCGAGGCGTCGATGGGCGGGTCGTCGATCTACGGCCCGTTGAGCACGCCCATCGTGCTGCTCATCTGGCTGTATGCGCTGGCCGTGGCCATCCTCATCGGTGCGGGCCTCAACGCTGCGGTCCGCGTCCTCTGGCCCGTCGACCTGCACGAGGGTGCCGACGTCCGGCTGGTCAACTGGGCGATGGAGGGCGCGGGAGGGCTGATCTCTCGCTCGGATTCCGAGGCGGATGGCGAGGGGCCGACGGCGGAGTCCGACCCGCCCGCGACGTTCGGCGGCGTCGACGTGCCGGCCGACGACGTCGGGACGCACGCGCGCCGAGGGCGTGACCAGCAGTTCGTGAGCAGCGACCACGGACCCATCAAGAAGGCCATCCAGCGGGGCGTGGGGGAGGGGGCGAGCGGCGTCGTCGACACGTCGACCGGGGCCTCCGGCCGGACCTCCGATGAGGGCTCGGATCGGGGCTCTGATCAGGCCTCGAGGAGGGGCTGAGGTGCCGGCGTCCATCCGACGACGGCCGGTTTTGTATCTCGTGGATCGATCGGCTAATGTCTACCAAGCACCGAGCGGGGAAGTTACACCGCTGGTGTTCCCGCGGACGTAGCTCAGTTGGTAGAGCGCAACCTTGCCAAGGTTGAGGTCGCCGGTTCGAGCCCGGTCGTCCGCTCGGAGGCAAAGATCCACTTGCCTTCCACGGTGGAGTGGCCGAGAGGCGAGGCAGCGGCCTGCAAAGCCGCGTACACGGGTTCAAATCCCGTCTCCACCTCGGTGAGACACCACGCAGTACCAGCAACACCCCAGGGCGATTGGCGCAGCGGTAGCGCGCTTCCTTGACACGGAAGAGGTCACTGGTTCAAACCCAGTATCGCCCACCAGTACGAGACAGCCCCTGACCAGCGGAGACGCCGGTCAGGGGCTGTTCTGTCGTGTGGGCTCGGGCGCGCCGATCTCCGAGTGACCAAGTGAGTGACTATCGATCCAGAACGTCGCCCCGGCGGTGGGAGCACGTCGGTCACGGCTCCTGGCCGACGATGCGGTCCGTCGCCCCGGCGCCCTCCGAGTCCGCGCCCGCGAGGTGAGTGCTTTAGCGCACGGCGCTGGGCCATTTCGCTTCGTCGGAAACGCCCCGTGACGATACTGGGCAGGAGGGGCGCCGCCCGTAGGGGCGCCAGCGAGGAGGCGTAGATGCGCACGAGGAGGCGAACCGCTGCCGCGCCCTGTGTCGTGGTGGCGGCACTTGGCGTGCTGGCTCTGGGCGGCTGCGCCACGGGTGCGCCCGCGGCCCCGACCACCGTCACGCAGACGGTGACGGCACCGCCGTCGATCCTCGAGTTCAACCCGGCCACGAGTGGGAAGGTGCTGGCAGCCCGCATCGCTGCCTCGGCAAAGGCCAAGCGGCCTGCCGACAAGATCGGAGCCGTCAGCTGTGCGAACTTCCCTGACCTCAAGGTCGGGACGCACACGGACTGCCACCTCACGATCAACGGCGCGAAGGTGGGGGTGCGCGCGACGTTCACCGAGCGCGACGGGCACTATGTCCTGACCCGCATCCCGTCGTAGGAGCGGGCTGCGTGTCCGTCCGACGTCGGGCCCTGTCGACAGCGTCGTCGTGTGAGCGGCCGCGTCGGACTACCGCACCATGCGTATCTCGACCAGCCCGTCGAGATCTGGATCGACCTGCTCGGTCCCGTCGGCTGTGAACCGGTTCTTCTCGTAGAACCGTCGAGCGCGGGCGTTGTCCTTGGCCACCCACAGTTGTGCAGGCCGCTCGCTGAGAGCCTGGTCGAGGAGAGCCTGACCGACCCCGTGCCCGTAGCAGCTGGACAGCACGTAGAGCGCGAACAGCTGCTCATCGCGCTCGGGCGGGTGTCCTTGGTGCTCGCGGGCCGCGCCGTGCGCGACAAACCCCACGATTCGGCCGTCGCGCCGGGCCACACGGACCCGCTCCCCGGCATCCTCCTCCGCGAGCAGACCTGACCACATCACCCGCCGGCTCTCGAGCGCGGCGTCATCGTAGAAGTGCTCCGGGAGCAGGTCTCGGTAGGCTTCCCGCCACGCCTGAACGTGGACCGAGGCCAGTTCCTCAGCGTCGGCGAGGTGCGGCACCACCACCTCGAAGTCTGTCGACACGGCCCCTCACCTCCTCACCGGAGAATCACGAGATGCCTCGCTTCCACAACGAGAACCCTTTCCCCAGTTCCGCACCGCGTCAATGCCGAAGAGCTCCTTATCGCGGCGAGACGACGCAGGTCGCCTGCCCACGCGCACCGGATCTCTGCGCAAGTCTCACGCGTAGCGGGCGCTCGACGAACCTGAAGCTGGCCTCGGCCAGAGCGACGAAGACGGCGACCCAGACGACATCACCGAGCACCGAGTGTCCGAACAGGTTGAGTATCGCGATTCTCGCAAGCACGTTCCAGAGATAGATCGAGTACGACCGCTCGCCGAGCCACCGCATCGGACCGCTCGCAAGCAGCGATCCAACCGCCGAGCCTGGCTGCGTCACGGCACCGGTCAGCATCACGAGCGTCAGCACGGTCCCGGCGACGATCACCAAGGAGGTGTGGTAGGTGTCGTTGCGATATGCCAGGCCGAGCAGGAGAGCAAGTGCCAGCATCGCAAAGGGCGCAACACGCCCTACTGCTCCTGACAGCCAGCCGTTCTGGACGACCATCGCGAGCAGTGAGCCGACCAGGATCGGCAGCGCGTTCGTGTCGGTCCCGACGTACTCGTGCTGATCGAAAAGAATCTGTTGACCCAGGCCCAGGACGAGATCGATGGCCAGGGTGATCCCGATCAACGAAACGGTGAGCGCGGCGAACAGCCGGGGACTGCGACGATAGCCCCAGAGCAGAGCGAACGGCCACAACAGGTAGAACTGCTCCTCGACGGAGAGCGTCCAGGTGTAGTTGAAGTAGTCCTGAGTGGCGAACGGGTGGCCGGCCCAGTCGAAAAGGCTTGTCGTATAGGTTGCGGCTGCCCCAGCAGGTGCGAGAACCTGCCCGACGCTCAGATCGTGTCGACCTACGAGGAGCACCACGATGGTCACCGCTGCGACGGCCACCAGTGCCGGGTAGAGGCGCGCCGCGCGTCGGCGATAGAACGACCGGACGTCGATGGTGCCGGTCTGGAGTTCGCGGACCAGCAGGCCGGTGATGAGGTAGCCCGACAGGCAGAAGAAGACGGTCACACCGACGAAACCATTGATGAACGGCCGAGTGGGCGCGTGCTGACCGAGGACCAGGAGAATGGCTACGCCACGGACCCCGTCCAGTGCAGGCCACTTACCATTGTCGTGCACGAGTCGCTCTGGGAAAGACAGGCGCCGTCGCCCGCTCGTACGCCATCGGACCGGATCTGCGAGCAGAACCTCCAGACGAGGCTCGGCAGTCACGGTCAGTCCCGAGGCGACGCGCAGGCCAGCAGGACCGGTGCCAGCCGCGCGGAGCGGCTCCGGTCGCGACCCCGACCAAACTCGAGGCCGAGGCCAGCAGGTGCCTCCGATGCGTGGGCGTTCGCAACCGAGCTCCCTCCCTCCGGACATCGCTGAAGGTCCCTGACGCGGCGCGGCGTGATCCAGGTGATGTAAGGAATACGACGCGATGGCACGGTTGGTTCAGGTCGATGCGGTGGCACGCGGCTCAGTCACCTGTGTGGTGACGCTCAAGGCTCGCTCGGAGACAGGCGGCGACCGCGGTCAGGAGATCTTGTGCCAGTTCGCGCAGCCGGTGGTCTGGAAGAACCCGTCGGTCTTGCGGATCACGACACTGGTCCTCGTCCTGCTCGAGCCAGATCTGAGGGTGTTGCCGTTGATGTCCGCCACAGCCCAGCGGCAGGTCTTGCCCGCGGCCGGCGCCGCGGACTCATACGTGCCCGGGGTGGCCCGCCGGCCCACGAGGTAGGCGCCGACCTCACCGATGAGCCACGTGCCCCCGGCGACTCTTGACGGGGATGACGCTTGTCGAACGGCCGCCTCCTCGCTGGCGACGGCCTTGTCGAGGGACTTCAGGTCCATGGTGTGGAGCTGCTGGGCTACGCCGTCTGATGTCGGGGCCACGGGAACGCTTCCGCCGCGCAGCGGAGGAAGGCCTGCTCCAAAGGGCGCGGGTGTCTGAGCGGGCGCCGTGCCCACTCGCCCGGTCGGTGTCCCTTTAGCCGAGGCCCAGACGGCGATGGCGAGCATCGAGCTCAGTCCCACCACCAAGGCGGCGGCGAGCAGCACCGTTCGGGTTCCAGCCCTTCGTGCCTGTGGCATTGGCGCATCTCCCTGTCGAGGGTCGAACGTGAAGGGCCCGAGGACGCCTCGATCGCAGTATCGGCGACCGACCTTCGAGCTACCTTGGGGGCCGTGCCGAGATCTGTTGGCCCCTGTCGGCGACATGTGCTCGTGGCCAGGGTGTGTCACGTTCGACGCCGTTGCGGGGGTCAGGCCCGATTGGTTCCGGCGGGCCGCCGGCGGTAGCTCCCTGTGCGGGCCTCTTGCCGACGAAGGCCCACCAGCGGGACGCTCTTGGTCATGGACCCGAAGGCGGAAGCCCACGAGATCGAGCAGGTGCGGGTCAGGCTGGGCGAGCGTTACCCGCAGCTGGACGCGGACGTGGTCGAGGCCGCGGTGCGGCTGGCGCACTCGGAGCTGACGGGCGGCATCAGAGACTTCGTGCCAGTGCTCGTGGAGCACTCGGCTCGCAAGAGACTCGCGGCCATCGCAGACCGTGACGACCTGATCGGGGGACGGGAGCCGTAGGTCCCGTCGGCGTCCACGTGCCGCCCACGTCGACCGGAAGTGGGGTCTAGCGGTGGGATGCGAGAGAGTGCAGGTATGCCCACGCGCACGTTCAGAGCGGTCATGGAAAACGGCGACACCTACGACGACCCGTCCGAGGACGTCCTCCTCCTGCTGCTCGAGGACCTTGCCGCGGGGGAGGGCTCGTGGCTCATCGTCGAAAAGGTGGTGGACGCCTCAGGTCAGACCTACGCGCAGGCTGTTCGGCTCTCCGACGGGTCGTTCCGGGTAGAGCGGCGGCGCGGAAGCGCAGACACGCATGAGGTGGCTCTCGCGCAGCCTCTGCGAGACGCGCACAGGTTGCTGACGCGATGGGCCTTTGCGCTGTAGTCGCGGGATGGCCCTCGCCGAGGCGACGTGGCCCGGTAGGGCAACTGGTGGCACGCCTTCGATGCGGGCGCGACAGTCACGATGGCAACGGCTCGCTCGCCCCCGACGCCGGCACAGGCCACGTGACCCGGCGAGGGCAGTTCACCGAAAGTTCAACTTCGCGCAGAGCCGATACGTCCAGCGTGGATATCGGGGCCGTCTTCGTTGGAGTACCAGTGGATGCACAGTTCATCGCATCGGCGAGGCGAACCATGGATGGTGGGTCCGTCCGACCGACGTTGCAGGCAGGCCTGCACCTGAGCGCGGATGACGGCACCTGCCTCATGGAGCTGGTGGCCCTTGCAGCGAAGGAGAGATGGGGAGACAAGCCGGCGTGCACCCACCCTCTTCTCGGCCACCTCGCCAGGAGAGTGAACGACGCCACATCGGAGGACGGGCGCTCCGCGTTGATCTCGTTCATTCCGGCACTGGTCCGGGCGAACGCACACGGGGCGTACGTCTACGCCCAGATAGCGAGGGCTTGCACCCGGACAGCGTTGAAGAGCAGCCCGTCCTTGTGGCTCCGGGTCCTGGACGCCACCGCCGTCGCCAGGGCGAACCCGGACGACCCACGACGACGCCGGCTCTATGTCCACGGCACCGCTTATCGGACAGTGGATCTCGCCGTCTTTGCCGTCACCGGGCTTGAGCAGGGGGACGCGGACGAAGTACTGAGGTCGATGCTGGAGAGCGCCGTCCGGGTCGTACTGGCTCTCGGCCGTCGTCCCGGGACCAGTGACACGACGGCGGGCACAGCCGGCGGGTCAGAGGTCCCGCCCGAGGCGGGCGTCGGGTGCGCAGTGCGTTGGCCGAGTCGATCAACGGACGGTGTCGCCAAGGGCTGGGCCGAGCATGGGCCAGCGAAACTCGAACCCGGCAGATGTGAGGCGTTCCGGCAGGACCCACCGACTCTTCAGCAGGAGCTCCGACTCATTGCGAAGGGCCCACATCGCGGGCTCCAACAGCCACCGCGGAGCGGGGATGCCGATCGGCATGCCCACCGTTCGGCGCAGCTCGGTCATCAAGGTGTGGTTGTCACTCGGGTTCGGTGATGCGAGGTTCACGGGGCCCTCGAGCTCGTGACGCTGCTCGAGGAAGCGGATGGCGTCCAGAACGTCGTCGATGTGGATCCAGGAGAACTTCTGCCGCCCGTGCGAGTGGTGGATCGGCACCGGGCCGCCCGTGGGCTCCGCACCGATGCCACGGTAGCGACGGTGCTGGAACCACCACCCGTCGTACTGCGCCCCGCCGACACCCAGGCGGGCGACACGGGCGAGCAGGTCGGAGGCCGGTCCGCCGAGCACGATGGCCATCCGCAACGCCACGCGGCGGGTGCCGGGCAGTTCGCCGGCGAACAGCTCGCGCTCCCAGCTGCGCGCCACATCGACCGAGAATCCCATGCCCAGTTCGCCGTCGGCTTCGGTCTGCGGGCGATCGAGGGCGTAGCGATAGATGGTCGCGGTGCTGGCGTTGAGCCACAGTCGCGGAGGTTGCACGGCGGCGGCGATGGCCTCGCGGAGCAGTCGTGTCGTGTCCACGCGGGAGCGCAGGATCTCCTCCCGATTGCCGTGGGTGTAACGGCAGCCCACGCTCTTGCCGGCAAGGTTGACCACCAGGGCGGAGCCGTCGACGAGGCGGCGAAGCGATGTGCGATCGCTCCACCGACCATCCGGGCCATGGCGTCCGACGCAGGCGACGACGTATCCGCGAGCGGTGAGATCGTCGACGAGACGACGTCCGATGAACCCATTCCAGCCGGCTACCACAGCCCGTGTGCCCCCGCTCATGGCGGCAGGCTACCCGTGGGGCAGGACCGTGCCGCTAGCGACACCCATCGGCCACCCCGAGGACGAGGCCGCCCGGCCACCGTTGCCGCCTCGCGTGGCGGCCGCCGAGTCGGACGACTCGGCATGACTGAGGGATGCGCGGTAAGAGCGGTCAGCGCCTGACGCTGCTCGAGCGCTGGCGGGATCGGGACACGCCAGCGCTGGCTCCGCGCGGACCGCCGTCCGGCTCAGACCCGTTCGACGCGGTCGGCCTGCGGCCCTCGATCGCTCTGTCGCACCTGGTATCGGACCCGATCGCCCGGGTGCAGCGCCTCGGCGCCTCTGAGAACGGACACGTGCACGAACAGGTCCGCGCCTCCCGCGTCCGGGGCGATGAAGCCGAACCCCCGCTCCGCGTCGTAGCGCGCGACCACTCCCTCACCGCCTCGCGCCGGGACGTCGGATGCCTCCCGGTGTCCCGACCGAGCGCGGCTCGACGGCGCGGGTGCGCTCCGGGGGGTCGAGCCGCGTACGAGGCGCACGTCGCGAGCCTGCGGGCCCTTCTCGCTCACGACGACGTCGAACGTCACGCGGTCTCCTTCGTCCAGCTCGGGGAGCCCGTCGGCCAGCGCCCGGAAGTGGACGAAGACATCGGGGCCGCCCGACTCGGGGGTGATGAACCCGAAGCCCTTGTCGAGGTCGTACCAGGTCACGGTGCCGTCCGCCCCGTCGGATGCCACGGCCTGCTGGGCGGCCAGGGCTCCCAAGGGAAGCAGATGGTCAGCCTGCGGTCCCTTCTCTCCGTCGACCACGAGGAATGCCACCCGCTGCCCCTCCGAGACCACGCCGCCCGCCACGATGGCCGAACTGTGCACGAAGATCTCGGCACCACCGCCGTCGGGCGTGATGAAGCCGTACCCCTTGGCAGGCTCGTACCAGGAGACGGTGCCGAGCACGCCCAGCGGTGTATCGGCGGCGTGGTCGGCCGTGACCCGGACGCGGCGCGCCTGCGGGCCGCGGTCCCCCTCGCCGATCTCGAACTCGACCACCTGCCCCTCCCGGAGCAGCTTCATCGCGTCGTCGCTGACGATCTCGGACGCATGCACGTACAGGTCCTCTGCCTCCTGCCCGAGGGCGATGAAGCCGAACCCCCGGTCGGCATCGAACCAGCGGACGGTTCCCTCGGTCACGGCTCACTCCTTGTCGAAGTTACGGTTGGTGTCCCCCTAGTGTCCCCGACCGGACTGCGACACGTCGCCCGGCGCCCGACAGCGCTCGCGCCGTCGGGACAACCGGATTGCTGCTGATCGCCGCAGCCCAGCGCGTTCACGGTGTGGGCGCGCGTCGAGTCAGCTCGAGGCGGAGCCCGGCGAGCCCGAGAGCGACAAGCAGTGCTGCCGGCAGCAGCAGCGGAGAACGCCACGGTTCTCCGTAGCTGCGCAGTGCGGCGATCAGCCCTGCCACCAAGGCGCCTCCGAGGAGGAGTTCGATGATGCTCAGGCCCATCGAGAGACCGTGACGTTCCTCTGGTGCACGTCTCATGGCCGTGACTGCTGCGTACGTAAAGCCTGCTGCGGCGAGTGCCAGCACAAGTCCGAGCGGGAGAAGCACTCCTCCCAGTTCAGCGTTTGGATCTAGCCCCGCAACGATCATGGCCCCGGCAAAGACAAGAGCAGCTCCACCTACCAGGACGTGGCCGACGTGGACCATTCGTGGTGCTGTGCTTCGTGCCGCCGGATCGGTTGCCATGTTTCAGGAAAGCACATAGAGCCCTGGAGCCAGCCCCGGTCGCAATGCGTCGTGCCCCGCGGTGTCGGCGCGTCGAGGTCAGAGCGAATGCCGACGACGCGGATGCCGAAGCAGACGCTGGCGGCGATGACAGCGCTGGTCAGCTGCTTGAGCCGGTAGGTGCCGCCGACTGATGATGCCCCGCCATCTCCGTCTCCGAGTGGCTGACACCTCGTCCTGAATGCCGGCTGCCCAACGCCCTTCCGGGATGGCGACGCGCGCTACGTTCGGAGAATGCTGGACAGCGCAAGCGGTCCCGACCCCGACGTGGTGGTCGTCATGGGAGTGTCCGGGAGCGGAAAGACGACGGTCGCGAAAGGTCTGGCGACGGTGCTCGGGTGGGAGTTCGCCGAGGGTGACGCCTTTCATCCCGAGGCCAACGTCGAGAAGATGCGCAGCGGTACACCACTTACGGACGAGGACCGCTGGCCGTGGTTGGCGGCGATCGGGGCGTGGATCTCGGACAAGGAGGGCCGCGGCGAGTCTGCGGTGGTGACGTGTTCGGCATTGCGCCGTGTGTACCGCGACCTGCTGTGCGAGGGCAGGCCACACGTGCGCTTCCTGCACGTCACGGCTGAGTCCGATGTCATCCGCGACCGGATGGAGCACCGTCCGGGCCACTACATGCCACCGTCATTGCTGCCCAGCCAGCTGGCCACGCTCGAGCCGCTCGGAGCGGACGAGCCTGGCGTGACCATCACCAATGAGGGGAGTGCCGCCCAGGTCCTCGACCGCGCGCTCGCCGCCCTCGGCCACCGCAAGGAGCACGCCTGATGTCCCTGATCGCTCTTTCCATAGCCGCGTCCACCACCTTTCCGGGCGAACTGCCGACCGCCGACGCACCCCCGGTGTACGCCGGGAACGCCCAGCTCGTCGCGGCGTGCATCCTCGGCATCCTCGCGGTGGTCGTTCTCATCACGTGGGCCAAGGTCCACCCGTTCCTGTCCTTGATGCTTGGCTCGGCTGTGCTGGGTGCGGTGGCGACCATGCCACCCGGTGACACGGTCAAGAGCTTCGTGGCTGGGTTCGGCACGACCGCCGGGGCGGTCGGCATCCTCATTGCGCTCGGGGCGATGGTCGGCAAGCTTCTCGAGGACTCTGGCGGCGCAAACCGGATCGTCGGGACGATGGTGGGCCGAGTCGGACCAGGTCGGCTGCCGTGGGTCATGGCGGCCATCGCTGCCATCCTCGGGTTGCCGTTGTTCTTCGAGGTCGGGGTGGTGCTGCTCGTCCCGGTGGTGGTCCTGGTGGCCCAACGCACCGGGTTGTCGCTGATGAAGGTCGGCATCCCTGCGCTAGCGGGACTGTCGGTGCTGCATGGGTTGGTACCGCCACATCCCGGTCCGCTCACCGCGATCGGCCTTCTCGACGCTGACCTCGGCCGCACCCTGATCTTCGGCATCATCATCGCCATCCCGACGGTCGCCGTCGCCGGACCGCTGCTCGCGCGTTACGTCGATCGATGGGTCCCGAAGTCCGCTGACGACCTGGTGCTGCTGGGCTCGACCTCCGGTGGCACGGCGACGCGGACCCGCACTACGGTGCCAGCCGGAGCCAGGACCGAGATCCGCGGGGACGGCGTTGGTGGTCCTCGCGGTGACGATGGTCGCGTCGACCCGGCGGGCCCTCAATCCGCTGAGCCCGGTGCCGGCGTCAAGAGCACGAGCAGGTTGGGCACCTTCGACGAACCGTTGGCGCCCGGGCGCAAGCGCATCGGCTTCGCGACGGCCATCATCGGCATCACCCTGCCGGTCGTCCTCATGCTGATCGACGCGATCACCAAACTGGCCGTCACGGACGAGAAGGCCGGTGTCCGCACGGTCATGGACTTCATCGGCACCCCCATCGTCGCCCTGCTCATCGCGGTGCTCTACTGCTACATCGCGCTGGGGCTCGGATCTGGCCTGAACAAGACCCAGGTCAGCGAGTCGGTCGGGTCCGCGCTACCAGCGGTCGCGAGCATCATCCTCATCGTCGCCGCCGGCGGTGGTTTCAAGCAGACGCTCATCGACGCCGGGGTCGGCAATGTCATCAAGGACTGGGCGACGGGCGTCAGCATCTCGGTTCTGCTGCTCGGATGGCTCGTCGCGGTGCTCATTCGGCTCGGAACCGGGTCGGCCACGGTCGCCACCATCACCGCCGCCGGAATCGTCGCGCCGCTCGCGCCGACTCTGTCAGCCAACCACCTCGCGCTGCTCGTGCTGGCGATCGGCTGCGGGTCGCTGTTCTTCTCCCATGTCAACGACGCGGGGTTCTGGCTCGTCAAGGAGTACTTCGGACTGACCGTGGGCGAGACGATCAAGTCCTGGTCGGTGATGGAGACCGTCATCTCGGTGTTCGGCTTCGCCCTCGTGATGATGGCCAGCGTCATCGTCACCTGATCATCAGGGGTGAGTGGCGAAGGGACCCGATCGGGTGCTCCATGACGGTCAGGAGCGAGTCCGCCGAGCCACCTCCACTGGACTGGCGAACGGTGCTCCCATCGGGTTCACGAACGTTTGGTGAACGCCCATTCCACGCCGTCCTCGCCCTGGTCGTCGAAGGCGGGATGTCGTCGCAGGCCGATCTTCGTGGCGACCTTCTGACTGGCCAGATTCGTGGGACGGATACGGGCGACGACGAGCTCGGCAGGAAGCCACTCCTGCGCCCACTGCAACAGGGCCTCCGCGGCCTCCGTGGCGTAGCCCTGTCCCCAGGCCGAGGGATGAAAGCGGTACATGAGGTTGAGAACCCGGTCCCCGTGGATCGTCATCCACCGGACACCGCAGTTGCCTACCAGTCGACCGGTCTTCTCCTCGAAGACGCAACAGTTCCCGAACCCGTGCCGCTCCCAATGTCCCTGCCAGTGCCTCACCAGCGTCTCGACGTCCTGAAGCTCCTCGACCAGATCCGACGGGTTGTGCTGGACGACCGACGGATTCGACAGGATCCCGAGGATTGCTGCGGCATCCACCTGCGCCGGCTGTCGTAACGACAACCGTGCGGTCACGAGGCGAACGGGTTGCCGGGGCACCTCGGCAATCTACTCGCGGCGCGCCCGCCACCACTTGAGGCGACGTCCGCTTCTCGGTACGACCGTCATGCGGCATGGTCGGACGTCCCGTCCTCAACGCGGCATGAACGGATGAGTGGATCGGATCAGTGATGGGGGTCGAGCATCCCATCGGTCATCGCGCAGACCGCCTTGGCCGGGCGGGTGTGGGCGATCCACCGCCCAAGGCCAACCCGGCGCTGCACTGACCTCGCGAGACGCCCACAGCAGCGGTCACGTGGGGGAGCGTGCACGTGTCCGGTAGACCTAGCGCGCCTGTCGCAGCGCGCTGAGCTTCGACCATCTTCGACAGGAGGCTGCAGAACGCTGACGTTCCTGCCGTCAGGTCGGCTTCCACCAGGTCGAGAACCGCCAGGACAGCTTCGAGCCGACACCGACACCGGCGCCGAAGGCGACGACGCCGACCACGACGGGGATGAGCCATGGCCGCTTCTCCGCCGTGGCCGGCGGCGGGACGTCGTCTTCAGCTGGTGCTTGAACCGGGTTCGGTCCGGTGGTTGTGGTCATCGAGGGCCACTCCTTTCAAGGGGTGAGCTGATCCTCTGTCGCACCCCCATCGTCCCTCCGAGGCCTGCCGCGCGCAGGCGCTCTGAAGGATGTTCCCTTTCACCCGTCGGCGGCCTTCCGTCGATGCCCGTCCCCCGACAGTGCTCTCACCGTCGTGACACGTGCCCGATTGCGACCTCCTCGGCGCCCGCGGCTGCCCTGACAGCGGCAAGGTCGGACGTGCCGTCCTCAAGGGGGCCTGCGGACGTCCATTCGCTCTGGTATCGGCTATCTGTTCGATAGCCGATACCAAGGGAGGTGAACCGACCGCGTATGTCGTGACCGCCGATGTGGGATCGTAGGACGCGCCCCGGTAGCCAACCCACAGGTCGAGCAGGTCGCGCTCGGACACGTCATCGTGCCGGAAGACGTCCGCTGCGATGCCCGATTGTCGGCACGGTGGACCCTTACCACCGCGGCAGAATCGGAGAGCGGCACTAGTGCGTTTCGCACACCTCATCCTCCGAACGCCCAGGCCACCATCAGGGGAAACTCACGCCGTCAGAAGATGTCGCCGTGTGAGCCAGAACGCTCCTTCATGGCAACGGTCGCGCCCGCTTTCACCAGCGCCGCTGCCCACAGCGTTGCGTTCCTGAGAAAGAACGGCTCTTGGGTGCCTCCAACCAGGTACGCACGCGGCACGTGCGCCGGCAGCTTCTCCGGTGGTGGATAGCCCGCGCCCGGCGAGGCGCACATCACGGAGCCGAAGATGTCGGGGTGCCGCAGACCCATGGCCAAGGCCAACTCACCGCTCGCAGAGACGCCCAGCATCGCGGTGCGCTCAGCGGGCATGGCCAGTCCCCACCGCGTCGCCACCCAAGCCCTCACATCCTGCATGAGGAATGCCTCGTGCGCCGCGAACCGGTCTGGGTCGAACCCTGGTGAGTATTCGTGGATCCGCAGAGTCTCATCGGCGTGCCGGTGGACGCCCACAACCATCGTGGCCGGGAGCCCGGTCCCTGCCAGGTCAGCGCCCCAACGCGAGAGACTCTCCCCGTCCCCGGCGAAGACGATCGCCTCGGGCCGGTCGGGAGGGACGTATACCGTCGCTTGTCGACCACCGTCGTATTCGAACGTCTCGGTGATGAACTCGCCCGAAGCTGCGTCGGCGCGTGATCGGTGCTCCACTCCCAGATCGTCGCATCGAGAGGTCAGCCCGCGGATCATTGCCCGCCCCGCACATCGGCAGGATGGCCCGCCACAACAGGACGCGCGCCAATCACAGGGCCACCCGGACCCACCAAGATCGCCGTTCCACGTCGCAGCCCGCGATCGCGCACTGGTCATCCGTCAACAGCTGATAGCCACGGGAAAGAGCGCCGGTCAACCATGTTTGTGTCGGATCCTCACCAGCAGGACTCGTCTCGTGGACGCCCACGAGCGACCTCCTGAGTGGTCCGGCCCCACCTCCCGGCCGGCCCCTCGGAGCGGCCTCGCCCAACGGCCGCCGCAGGGGTCGGGTTTCAGGCGCCCCCGGCGAGAAAGCCGAGTAGTGCGACGGAGGGGTGGAGTGCGGTCGAGGTGTTTGCCGCAGTGACGACCGCGAACGCTGAGGCGAGCAACAGCAGGCCGATGCTTCCCGCGGTGAGCACCCGCCGCCACGATCGCTGGGTCCGGGCCGTGCGAAGCCGCCGGCGCCACAGCACCACCGCACCCACGATCAGACCCAAGGTCACAGCCGTCCCCAGCATCGCCATGACCGCGTGGTAGCGCACGAAGTCAGCTCGCAGCACCTGCGCTGCAGGCGTCGAAGCACCGCTTCCAACCACCTGCCGGGCCTGCTCTACAACCGGTGCCAGCGGGCCACCCGCGTCCGCGAACGACAACACCCCCAGCACCGATGACAGCGGAGCCACGGCACCCTGCAGGTTGGCGACGACCACCAACAGCGACACCACGGCCAGCCCGCTGGCGCCTAGGCCGAGCCCCGCGAGGCCCCATCGCCGACCACGGCTGCCGGCATCCGTGCTCGCTCGCCATACCCTCGCGAGCAGGACGCAGAGCACGACGAGAAGCACCGTCGAGAGCGTCGCTTTCACGAGGTGGAACCGCGCCCAGAAGTCCGCTGTCGCCGAGAGCTCGCCCAGCCGGCCGTCACCCATGGCCCAGAGCTGCACGAACCCGTTGGTGACACCGGTGCGCAGCGCGCCCAGGTCCCCATAGCGACCCCCGGACAGCGCCGAGGCCAGCGGAAACGGCGCCAGAGCCACGAGGGTGACGAGCAGCGCAGTCGCCGCCGTCAGCGCTCGCAGGTGGCGCGGCCCAGCCGAGCCAGTGAGAGCAGGTGCGGTGGTGTTCATAGTGATACCTCTCGATGGTGGGTGGGCGCGTAGTTGTCGAAATGCGGCCCCGTTGGTGTGGGCCCGAGGGGCCCTTCTGCCTGCCTCATCGCACGTCCGGTGGTTGTGGAATATCGATCTGGCAGGCGGTCTGTGGGTCGGTCAGGCACTGGATGGGATCGACGCCCAAGCGGGACAAGGATGCTGCGACAGGCGCGGGATCCACCCGACGTCTCCTCAGCGACCGAAGGCGGAGCCCCTTCACCACGCGCCGGATGCCATGCACCGTGCATCGGTCACGACCGGGTGAGGCGTACGCCGGTCGAGATCGTCCACACCAGCCAGGTGGTGAAACCCAGGAGCCCGACGAAGATCAGCGCCGAGCCGTCGACGATCGCGAGGTTGCAGAGCCCTGCGGCGAGCAGCAGGCTCCCGCCCACGAGGCCCAGCAGGCGCTGCCACGGCGCAGTCAGCCCGCTCGCGTGCGCGGCGAGGGCCGCGCCGATGCAGGTGCTGCCGAGCATCGGCAGCGCCAGAGCGAAGGCCGCCGCGTGAACCTGCCAGACGAGCTCGAACGAGGGCGTCGGCTCGGCGAGCGGGCCGGCGGAGAGCGCGAGCCCGACCTGAAGGACGTTGACGAGCACGAAGATGGCCGACAACGTCGCGCCAGCGGCCACGGCGAGGCGTGACCAGTCGGCGCCCGCCCCGCCGCGCCGCTCCACGAGGCCATGCAGGCCCGTCACGAACAGGAGTAGCAGCGGCAGGTACACGGCCACCAGACCGGACGCGATCGCGACCGCGTCGCGGTTGGCCGCGTAGTAGGCCAGTACCTCCCCGATCGGAGCGCCGTAGCCTGGCGCGCCCGTCACTGCAAGCAACGCGTTCTCCGTCACCACCAACACCGCGAACACGATCGCCGCGGCGCCGACGAGCCGGCGAACGTCCCCCGTACGGGCTGGCGGGGTGGCGGTGTCCTGCGGTGAGCTCACCTCTGACTCCTTCGATTCGGTCGGATGGCCGGAGTGGCCACGTGTGGGCGTGCATGCGCACGGGCCAGGTCGTGCTCGTCGGTCACGTCGTCAGACGGTGACGACGACTGTTCCTTGGGTGTGCCCGGCCCCCACGTGGCGGAGGGCGAGCGGGCCCTTGCTCCTCGCGTCCGCGCGGTGGACAGCCGCCGGCGTACGGGAGGGGTGGTCGTAGCTCACGGCACCAACCCTCGCCGTGCGGGGCAGGCCGGCACATCAGGCCCTGGTCGACTCTCAAGCGAGGCGGCGTACGACCGCGGTATGAGCCGGTGAGGTGGTCAGGGGCCCGGAGGGAACAGGGCCCAGAGGCGGGGGACTTGTGTCCCCACTGAAAGCCGATTCCCAGCGGAGCCGAGGACGTCCGCTACTCGGCACGACCGCTCGGCGGCATGTCGGACGTCCCGTTCGGGCCGGCGGGGAGTGGAAACACCGGAGGCCGAGTGTCCGAAGCGAGTGCTCAGTGTCGCCGGGCGGCTCGGCTGAGACGTGCCGTCCTCGAGAGGCCTTCGGGTGCACCAGCGGGGGAGTAGCGTGCGAGAGGCCGGGCATCGCGACTTCGGTCGCTGCAGCTGAAACCCCTTCGGATGAGGAGACGCCCATGTCAGAAGATGCGAGCAAGGCCCCGGAGCCAGCGGTCACGGTCGTTGGAGCCGTGTCCGACGGGGCGTACACCTTGCTGGTTGCGGACTTCGCGGACACGACGAGCGCGCAGGAGGCATACGCCGCCCTGAAAGAGGCCGTGGACGGCAGACATGTCGAGATCGAGGGCGTCATCGTGGTGAAACGCGAGACGGACGGGAAGGTCGAAGTCCAGCGGGCCACTGACCACACGACCCGTCACGGCCTCACCTGGGGCATCGTCGGCGGGGCGGCTCTGGGGCTCATCTTCCCCCCGTCCATCCTCGGGAGCGCGGCGGTGCTGGGAGCGGCAGGGGCTGCGGCCGGCAAGGTGGGGCAGCTGCGGCATCGGCATGAACTGGCGGACGAGCTGGAGGCCGCGATCGAGCCGGGCCACTCCGGCATCGTGGCTCTGGTCTCCGACCCTGCAGCTGTCGAACTTCGACGAGCCCTTGAGATGGCCAACACGATCGTGATGACCGCTATCGACGATGTCGTCGCCAAGGACGTCAAGGCTGCCGCCAAGGAAGCCGAAGAGGCCGAAGAGCAAGCCGCCGAGTCAAACGGCAACGCGGCGCAGTAGGCGGGCCTCTACCGGGAGTCGGCGCGCGAGCCGATCGCCGCTCTTCCACGTGCGACTCTTTCCCGCTTCCGGCACGGGTGGAGGACCATTCGCCCTCAACGCGGCATTTCCGGGTGTCCCGTTCCAAGCGCCAGCGACCAGCCCAGCACCGAGGCTGCCTCGGTGCCCGTCGGTAGAACCGCTCCGCGGCACGAGCGCGTTCAGAACGGTCGAGCATGCAGGATCTTGCCAGGCGCCGAACGGCGCCAGGGACGCAGGCTACGGTTTTCCGGGTTATCCGCGCGCCATGTGGTCCACGCAGACGGTGATCGCAAGAATAAGAGGCACGTCCTCTCCTTGAGCCATGTGCACCCCGTAGGTGTCCCGGACGCGGAACCACTTCTTGGAGACCTCGGCGACCTTCTCGCCGTCGCGCTCGATCTCGTACTCGTGGTCCACGATGTTCCCGTGCGCTTTGAGGTCGTGTCCGCCGTCGACGTCGATGACGTAGTGATCACGAATGCCGATCAGCCGCTTGTGGACGGTGGCCTCGGTCGACCCTCGCTCGATTGTCATCTTGTCGCGGACGCTGAGCTTCTTCTCCTGGATCTTGAAGAGCTCGTTGCCGTGCGCGTCTTCCAGAATGAAGGTGTCGCGCAGCCGCGCCGCCTTCCCGTTGACCTTGAACGCTCGGTTGCCGTTGTCGTCCTCGACCCAGAAGTCGTCCCCGATCGCGAAGACCTTCTCGCGCATCTGGAACGTCGGGCCGTCGAGGCCATGATGACGCAGTCCCATCGCGTGTCCTTTCCTAGCTCAGGCCTGTCGACCTGTGCGACTGATTTGTCCGGGTCATAACGGGCTGAGGACTCGGTCGTGGGTGTCCCCGCGACAGCGTGCTCGCGGTTCGCTCCGCGCCCGCTCTCCAGTCGCGGTGATCAGGTACTGGCATTCCGGGTCGGCTGAGGCATCACCCAGCAGTTTCAGTCTGACCCACTGCCCCGTCTCTTCTCATCGGTCCACGAGAAATCTCGACAGCCCAGCCGCCCGGTCCCACATTCGCACCGGGCGGCCGGCCTCTTGGCTGCTCGCGAACACCCCGTCATGCATGGCTGACAAAGCCGTGAGTCCAACGGTCTGCGCCCACGGTGTAGCCGTCGACCATGAAGCACTTTGCTTCGTATCGGAAACCAAGCCGCCGGGCTCAAGCAACAGCAGCCTCAGCGGTTGGTTCATCCGGCTAGACGCCGATGATCTTCAGATCGTAGAAGTCGTCGTCGGGGGACGTCGCCGTCACGGTCACGGTGGTCGGTGGGCGAGCCGTCAACGGTGCGAGCGAGGTACGTGCCACACAAGAAACACATCCCAAGAAACACATCCCAAGAAACACATCCCACGGACCGTCGCCTGCCCGGCCAGGGCTAGACGTTGTGGTCGGATCGCGTCGTCCTCAGTGTTGGATCACTGCGTCGTGTCACCACGCGGGGGTGACCAGTCGACGTCGA
The DNA here is from genome assembly GCF_000383675.1 of Terracoccus sp. 273MFTsu3.1. Classification (GTDB taxonomy): domain Bacteria; phylum Actinomycetota; class Actinomycetes; order Actinomycetales; family Dermatophilaceae; genus Terrabacter. The sequence continues at coordinate 107,982 of NZ_KB911828.1, forward strand.
GTCTGGCAACCTGACGGATGGGGACGCTGCCCAGCCATGTCGGTTCACCGATGGTGTGAAGTCCCGGAAGGCGTGTGAAGAGCATCGTGAGTGCGACTTCGGCGTGCAGTCGTGCCAGGGGTGCGCCGAGGCAATACCGGGCTCCGGCGGAGAACGCCAAGTGGGGGTTTGGGGTTCGTGTCACATCGAAGGTGTCGGGCTCAGCGAACACCGTGGGGTCGCGGTTGGCGGCGGCGAAGACGATGGCGCGGGTCGCGCCTTCAGGGACAGGGCAGTTCGCCACCTTGGTGTCCTCGGTGGCTGTGACCCCTGTCAGGGTGGCGGGTGAAATGAGTCGGAGCAGTTCCTCGACGGCGTCGGGCCAGGTGCTCGGGTCGCGTTGCACGCTGGCGAGCTGGGCGGGGTGAGTGGACAGCAGGTGGACTCCCGCTGTTATGAGGGTCGTTGTCGTGGCGTGACCGGCCAGGATGAAGAAGATGCAGTTGGCGAGCAGGTCGTCGCGATGCTCGTGGGCCTGCCCGCTGGCGGCAAGGAGGGACACCACGTCATCGAGTGGCCGGTGTTGACGGTTGCTCAGCAGGTCATCGAAGAAGGCGAGCATCTCTCGGGTGGCGGTGTTCCCGGCCTGCACGTTGGTGTGATCGCGTTGTCCTGCCACGGCGCGGCCGAAGGCCTCCATGCGCTCGGCCAGCCATGGCTGTCGCTCGGCGGGGACGCCGAGCACGTTGCAGATGACGGTGAACGGCAGCGGTCGCGCGAACGCGCGAACGATGTCCAGCGGTCCCGTCGACGGCAACGCGTCGATCAGCATGGCGGAGGTGGACTCGATCTGGCCGCGGTAGCGCTCGATCCGTCGCGGCGAGAACAGCCCGGTGAACGCCGTGCGGACGAGGCTGTGGCGCTCGTCGTTCATGCGGGACAGGAATCGCGCCACGACCTGGAACATGAGGTCGGCCGACGGCGGGATCGGCGTCGCCGTCAGGCGCCGGTCGTGCAGGGCCGCGGTCGCGAAGGCATAACCGCACCCCACGACAGGCGTCGAGCGCGCTGTTACTGCAGGATCGTCCCGTCCGGCAGGAGTGAACAGAGCGGTCATGAGTGCCTGCTCCTGCGCCGCGGATCCAGCGTCCCGGTCCTGCTCCATGCTCCGATCGTGGAACCCTAAGCCGCCAGACGCAATGACCTAACGCGGCAAAGCGGACGTTCGCGCATCAACATCTGAGAACGGCGAGATGGCGTCTCGGTAGGAGCTGCGACGGCCACCGTTGGGCGTATCGGATCTTTGCATCCAGTGGCCGCTGGCGTGGTCAAGCCAGCGCGGCCTCTACCTTGGCGATGACAGCCGTCTCGTTGGGTGAGGTGTCGTCGGCTGCAGCCGCGGCGTCGCGACAGCTTTGTAGGACCATGGCGCGGTAACCGTCGACGAGCTGGGGAGCCTTTGTTTTCAACAGCGACACCGCTTCGCCTAGTAGCGCCAAGGTACGGGCTTCGACGTCCGCGGACGTACCCTTCGGCATCTCGGGGAACCCGCCCTTGCCGACTAGGGCGGCGACTTCCGGGGGTGAGCCCGCGATCGCCTTGGAGGCGGCGAAGGACTCCTTGATGCTGTCGAACATGCCCTTCTCCGCGCGTGACACCCATGCGCTTGCCAGCATCGCGGCCGAGCGCAGGGTGTTGTGCTCAGCATCGGTGAACTCGGTGGCGCCATGCGTTTCGGCCGGCGAGGTTGGTGTGCTGCCTTCAGCGGACGCGGGTAGCTCGACGGGCTGCGTCGAAGGGGTGTCGGTCATTGTCGGCTCCTGTTTGGTGCGGTGGCGTCGGTGGGGACGGAGGTCATCCACCCCTGATCCTGCCCGGTGAGGCGGCCGGGTGCCGTTGGTTCACGTCGCGAGTTCCGCGCGCATCAACGTCCGGTGCGCGGCAGGTGCGGACGGCTATGGCCGAACGTCAGAGTGGCTCGTGCGAAAGCCGATCTCGGACTTGGGTCAACCAGTCGCGCATGCTGTTACCGGCGTCGTGAGGATCGTAGGCGGCGCCCCATTCGACGACCACAGGTCGCGCAGGTTGCGGTCGGACTGGTGTGAGGCGAGCAGGCGATCGATCTCCGAGACCAACTCGGCCGCCGAGGCTTCGCCCTCGCCTTTCCGTAACGAGTCGATGACCAGGCTCACTGATCCCGAGTCCAGGTCGTAGTCCTGATGGAAGTACGCCTTGGCAAGGTGCTCCAGCTGATGGGTCACGCCCTCATCGTGCCCCAAGTACGTCAGTGGCGACGCGGGCTCACCGCTACGTCCGACGAGCGGCCATGAGAGTGGGCAGGCCAGCCCGGCTACGACGCTTCGCGATTGCCTGCCTACCCTCGTCGATCAGGTTCCCTGTCGCCAGATCTGGTCGACATCGGATGGCTGCTTCTCTGGTGCCCCTGCCCATAGCAGCGGCTCGGTGACGACCAGCACCCAGTCCGTGCGCTCGCGTGCCCAGACCACAGCGTCGGCTGCAGTGTCGTGCTCGCTGGACTCACCGGTTGGGTCGTCTTCGCTGCGTTCGACGTGAGCGCTCCATCGCTCGCCGTCACCGACCCAGGCGACATACGCCTTCGCAGCGACCGGGGCAAGGGAGATGTCCACGTGCTCATCATGCTGGAGCGCACGGGCGTGGGCACCCCGACGTGCACGTTGCTGTCTGCGGCAATAGCGGACGCCGCTAGACGGGCGCGTGCAGCGCGAGAAGCGTGGTGAGGGCTTCGCCCGAGTCGCTGGTCTCGATGAGGGTGCGGGGTCCGTCACGCTCGGTTTCCCACGGCACCCAGGTTTGGTTTTCGACCTCGAGCCAGGACGGGACCCGCTGGTCGGGGATGTCGGGTGTCCGGGCTTCGACGCGTCGACGATGCTCGGACTGATCGGGAAGCCAGGTCTCAACCTGCAGCAGTCGGGCCCTGCCGCGGAGGGCCGTCTCACGCCATCCCACTCGAGCTTCGGGAACGGGGTTGACGGCGTCGACGACAACATCAAGCCCGAGGAGGAGGTTGGATAGCGCGAGCTCGTGGATCACGGCGTAGGCCTCGACGCCGACGGGCCGGCCGGTCCGTTGAAGGGCTGTCTCTACCGCGTCGACGCGCAAGTAGCAGGCCTGCAGTCGTTGGGCCAGAGCCTTGGCCAGCGTGGTCTTGCCAGTGCCTGGTCGTCCAGCGAAGACGGTCAGGGTGGCAAGCGCTTCGGGCGGCCGGGGCGGTGTGGCATTCACCTGCTCATCCAAGCGTGTGCCAACCACGGCAGCACTCCCAGCGGCATGAGCGTGCTTCTTCTGTCAGGCTGCCGCACATGTCACCTCGGTACTTCAAACGGCGCTGGGACGAGGGCCGCGGCGACGCCTTCGACTCCTGGGGAGCAGCTGACTACTACTTCGAGGTTTCTGACGAGGGGTGGCCGACTCGTCAGATCGAGGACTACGAGGCCGGTCCGACCGTGCGATACGGCCCCGGGCGGGAGGAGGACGAGTACGGCCGACTCGGCCAAGTTCGACTCGAGGAGTTCGAGGACTGGGCATCGTGGTCCATCACTGAGGACGAGTTCGAACGGGCGTGGGCGTCCGCCGGGTAGCGCCGAACGCGGCATGAGCGTGCGTCCTGAGGTGGCTGGTCCGGGGACCTATCTGGCCAAGAACCAGCTTGGCCTGTGAGCGCTCCAGCTGTCGGCCGGGACGTCTTGCGCGGTGCGTGTCGTCGGCGGCGGGCCGGATCATCGGGCTCGAGACCGGCCTCGGGTTCGGGTTCAATCGCACCGGGAGACCGTTCTCGTCACGAGCTCACCCGAAGGCCCGCGCCCAGTTCTTCGAGGGCGACCTCGGACCGGGCCGTCCAAAGCCAGCTCAGCCCCAGGTGAACCCGGCCCCTGGGCCCATGGGGACGTACTCCTTGCCGCACCGGGCGCAGGCACGGTAGAGCTCGCCGTCCGGCGTATGGGTCGTCTGCCACACGTGGCGGGTGTTGATGCGGCAGCCAAGGGGCGGTCGGACGGCTGGCGTCGGCTGCGGGCCGCCGTCCGTCAGGGCGGCGTGCATCGTCGAGGCCGATGGGGCTACGCCGACGGCATACCGCCACGCGGCCAGGCGGCCGAGCCCGTGCATCTCGGCGACCAGCTCATCGTGGTAGCGGTCGCGGGTCTCGGAGGGGACGCCGACGGTGGCCCGCTCCATCGCCGACGCCGCGAAGCGGACCGACGCCCTCTGAGTCTTTCTTCTCATGACCAGCCCTCCTGCGGTATCGGAGCGAAGCCAGGTCGCGGCCGGCGCGCGGAGGCCAAGGCCCTCCCCGCCTGCGTGGCACCCGACTCCGTGAGCCGGTAGTACCTGCGCGCCGGTCGGCCCTCCCTGCTCGGGTCGATGTCCTCCCACCGGGACTCCAGCCAGCCGACTCTCTCCAGGCGGGCCAGGATCGGGTGGACCGTGCCACTCGGCAGCCCGGCGAGCCGGCCGATCTGCGACCCGTACCAGTCGGCCGCCAGGTCGCTGAACAGGACGTCGAGGACCAATCGGGTTGCCATGGTCATCCGTGGTGGCATGCTCGTACTCTACCTAGGGTCGGCAGCCCGGCGCAAGAGTCCACCGCCGGCACGCAGCGGCGCCAAGCTGCGGGTCGACCGGCCAGTCAAGACCTGGATCGAGATCTAGTGGCGGGACCCGACTCCGTCAGCGACCCCAGAACCGAACCGCAGCACGATCGAGACGGCATCCTGGACGTTGGCCACTGACCTCGTGCTCGGCGTAAGCCCACAGAGCGGTCACGGGACCGCGCAGGATGACCGAAGTTGCTCATCGGCGATCCGCTGCCACGTCTGCCCTCGCGCTGCCAACTGACCCGCCGGACTCGGCTCGCGGCGCCGGGTGGCGGCGGCAACGACGACGGCGGCGAACCGCGAGAAGACCGCTGCGAAGATGGCCCCGGCGTGCCGTTCGAAGAATCGCTCCTCGCCGTTCGCCGGCACCTCGTCCTCTGCCCAACCGGGTACGAGCCGTCGTCGGGTCGCCGCGAACGCGGCGTCCGCCTCGGGGTGGAACTGCGTGCCCCACGCGATTCTGCCGACCCGGAAGGCCTGGTTCGGGTAGGCGCTGGAGGACATGAGGCGGGTGGCTCCTCCGGGGAGGCTCACGTGGTCGACATGTGACGACATCACGTGTATGCGCCGCGGCACCACGCGGAAGACGGGGTCGAGGGCGCATTGCGCGGTTGTGGCGACCGGGGTCCATCCGACTTCGGCCGCCGGGCCCCTATAGGCCACGCCCCCGGCCGCGACGCCCAGCAGCTGCGCACCCAGGCACACGCCGAGGTAGGGCACCTCGTTGCGGAGCGCCTCGGCCACGAGCGCCGCTTCCTGGGTGCGAGTGGGCCAGCCCTGCCTGTCGAGCACCGACTGGGGGCCGCCGAGGACGACCAGTGCGTCATAGTGCTCGAGGGTCGAGGGGAGAGCCGGGGCGGTGCTGACGTCAATCACGTCAAGGACGAGCCCGGCGGCCTCCAGCTGCGCGCGCAGCGGGCCGGGCACCGCGAAGGAGACGTGCTGGACCACCAGCAGCCGGCCGGGTTTGCGCCCAATCCTGGTTGCTGAGCTGTTCGGGTCCGAAGGGGAGAGGGGCGCGCGAAGGGCCAACTGGGTCGCCATCGTCATCCGGGGCGCATTCACCATGCTTGTACTCTACGTAGCCCCTAGCTTGAGTACAAGCATGGGACGCCGATCAACGCTAGAAGGGCGACGCCGATTCACGGGCCCAACGTGTGACGGGCCCGAGCCGCGGGGCCGTACTCGTGCCGCAGTGGCTCGCATGACCGGACGGGCGTAGCGTGCTCAACGCGGCAAATCCGGTAAACGCTTCACGTTGCTGTGCAGACGTTCACCTCCTGTGCTGCCGTCGCCGGCAGGTACAGAGGTTCGCAAGACCTGGGCGGGTGGGGGCTAGCTGTGCTGACCGGACGGCTAGGCCAGGAACGCCCGCAATGCCGCGAGAACGTCGTCGCGGCGGTCGATGAACAGGTAGTGGCTGGCCTGGAGCTCGATGACGTGAGCATGTGCGGTCTCGGCTGCGAAGCGGTCACGACAGGCGGCCCGCCACGTCGCCTCGGGGCCCTCTCGCTCGTCCCCGCGGGAGTAGATGGCCAGGGCCGGTGCGCTGATGTC
>NZ_KB911829.1 GCF_000383675.1 Terracoccus sp. 273MFTsu3.1
AGATCCTGCAGTTCTGGATCGGCAACGAACTGCTCCGCACCGTGCGACGCGAGAGCACCGGATCCGTCCGCAACAAGCGACCCCTGGGAGGTGCCCTGACCAAGACCAGAGCAGAATGAACACCAACAACGAGTGTCAAGGATCAACCGACACACAACCGTCAACCATCAACCGAACCCGTACAGGGGCACCACACGTTTACGCAGGTCAGGGGCGGTGGCACTCATCCGTCACTCCCCCTCGATCAGGCTGACCGGCTCGTTGTGGCACATCTGTGGCACATGGATGTCCAGCGAGAGGGCCACCGCGTCGAGGTCGTCGGGGAACAGGCCGGCGTAGATGTCGAGCGTCATCGCGGCTGACGCGTGCCCGAGCATCTGCTGGATCGCCTTGACGTTCGCGCCACCTCGGACCGCGAGCGAGGCAGCCGTGTGGCGCAGGTCGTGCGGCGTCACGCCATCGAGGCCGGCCGCCCCGGACGAGGTGCCGGACTGACCGGCCTGGCTCGACTGGCCGGGTGCGATCATCGACTCAGCCCGGAAGGACCACGAGATCCGGCCCCGGCCCATTGAGGTCTCCTCGATCCACGGCAGCGCCGTCAGCCCGATGAACTCGACCGGCGTCCACGGGAACGGCGTCTTGTTCTCCGGGGGCACCGGCTGGACCTTTGCGAAGAACTTCACCGACACTGCGGTCTCCCGCTTGCTGGCCTCTTCGTCGGCGTCCAGCACGGTCACCGACCACACGAGCAGGCCCGTCTCCGGGTCGGCCTGCTGCGGCCGCGACCCATCGGCCCGCTTCTCGGCGTTGAAGTCGAGGACCGGCTCGACCGAGCCCTTGAGGAACGCACCGTTCGGGAACACGTCCCCGAATCCGACCTTGAACCGCTTCTGCATTGCCATGACGTCTCCTTATTCGGTCGTCTAGAGCAGTTGCTCCGTGACAACGGTAGAGCACTCATCTAGACAAGCAGCAAGGGATGGCGTCAGTTAGCCGGGAACCGGTACTCGAGGACATAGCTCGGGGCCGCCTTCACCGTGTCGGTCAATTCGACCGGCAATCCATTGATGTCAAAAGCGATTCGCCGCACAGTCAGGACTGGCGTACCTGCCGGCAGACGCAGCCGCCGACGCTCCTCGGGGGACGGCATCCGAGCAGCCACTTCCTCGGAAAACTCAGCCAAGGCGTGGCCGGCCTCCTCGATGCGAGCATAGATACCGCCCGGCCCGGTGTCTGCCGCCTCGATCGCGGTTCCCTTCGCGATCGACAGCGGCACATAGGAAGTCGCCAGCTCGACCGGCTGACCATCCATCAGACAGCGACGTCGACGTGCGACCACTCTCGACCGAGCCGGGAGGGCCAGGGCCTCGCGCACATCGCCAGACGCCGCCTCAGTACCGACCTCGATCTCATCGACGGACGGTACGCCAACACCCTCGGCCTCAGCGATGAACGCGGCCTGCCCGGCCTCTCGATGCCGCCGAGCGAATCGGTCGGAGGCAACGCGCCGCACCACCGGACGCTCGCGGACGAACACACCGCGCCCATGCTCGGCAACCAGCAGCCCCTCGGCACTCAACTCCCCCAGGGCCTGGCGCACCGTCATGCGTGCAACGCCGAAGTGCTCCCTCAGCTGCGTCTCGGAGGGCACCTTGTCACCGGGGGCAATGCGGCCCGACCCGATGGCGTCGCGCAGCGCGGTCGCGATCTGCTTAAAGGCAGGAGTGTCCGAGGTCTTGTCGACCTGGCCCAGTTCGAGCATGGCTCACTCCTCCAGACGTCTGTAGTACCTACACTTTGGCAGATGGGCACACACGACGTCACCGAGACACCACGTCACTCGGTCAGCGTTGCCGCCGCGATCTTCGACGAGAGCGGCGAGAACGTCCTTCTCATCAAGCGACGCGACAACGGCCGCTGGGAACCCCCCGGCGGAGTCCTAGAACTGGACGAGACGATCGAGGACGGCCTCCGCCGGGAGGTCCGCGAGGAAACTGGAGCCGACGTTGAAATCGGCACCCTGTCTGGGGTGTACAAGAACATGCGACACGGAATCGTCGCACTTGTTTTCAGAGCGCGACTACTTTCTGAGCCGGAAGGCTCATCCGACGAGGCCATGGAAGTGGCTTGGATTCGGGTATCTGAAGTGCAGAACATCATGGTTCCGGCGTTCGGCGTCCGCATCACAGACGCCGCAGCTCGGGGTGCGTCGATTAGATCCCACGATGGCCAGACGGAAGTGAAGTGAAATAGCCGATGTCCCACCATCCTGGCTCAGCCAGCGAGCCCAACGCCGGACAGCATCTCCAACTCCTGGACGGAGACCTGCCAGACCTCCACGACGGTGCCGATCGGGCCTCAACTGATGGACAGAACCAGTTCATCGGTACAACACGCGCCAAGTTGACCGCGGCGATCCTCGCGGCGGCGCTATCCGCGGCCATCAGGCCAGGTCCTCTCGAGAAAACTCTTGCGTTCGCGGTGGGCATCGCGTTTCTCATAGTGTTCGTACTTGAAGCTTGGATCTGGGCCACCAATCCGGTCAGGGCATGGTACGACGGCCGCGCGTTGGCCGAATCGGCAAAAACCATGGCTTGGCGATACGCGGTGGGCGCCGAGCCCTACCCAATTCAAGACGAGACATCGACCACAAGATTGGTCACTGACTTAGGCGCCCTTTTATCGGACGCACCGGAGACAGAACTTCATCCGTCTTCGAAGGATCCAATTTCAGACGGCATGCGTGCAGTTCGCGCGTCTCCCCTGGACCAACGTCGGACAATCTTCCTGCGCGACCGCATCAATCAACAACGATCTTGGTACTCAAACAAAGCATCCATTAGTCGCTCGCGAGCGAGACAATGGCGCTTCGGCCTCCTCGTCACTGAAGCCATCGGGATAGCTATCGCCTTCGCACGTGCCTTTGGTGCGACAGACATCGACCTTGCCGGGATCGCGGCGGCCCTTGTAGGCGCCGGCGCGGCGTGGCTGGGCATTCGCCAGCACGAAACCGTTAGCAGAGCCTACGCATTCGCAAGCCACGAGCTCGCAATCGCCGGGGAGCGCCTTAAGGCCATTGACGAGGAAGAAACATGGGCAAAGGCGGTGGCAGACGCCGAGGAGGCGATCAGCCGAGAACACACCATGTGGCGCGCCTCGAGGTCGTCAACGGCCTGAGTCTCATCGCCGGCAGGTCGCGATCGAGTTCGTAGGCATGTTGGCCCCGCGCGCCGTCCCTCGAATCGCTCGCTCAATCGCAGGCGCAAACTCTTGCACGTCACTGGGCTTGGCCCAATCCAAGATCTCTGCGCCGGACTCTGTCAGGCCCTCAGGCACGGCAGCACCATCTTCGATGCGAATTCCGACCAGCGCATTACCCTTTTCGCGGCTCCACTCAATCTCATTTGCTACCCAGTCACTCTTCGCCGTGTCCTTTCCGATAAGAATGATGGTGGCAGAGGTGCCCTTGAGTTGCTCCTTGATTTTCCGCGTAATGTACGCGGGATCGCTACTGTTCACAGGGTCCAAGAGATGGCGCATTGAGACATCGAGCTTGACATTCTTGTTATAGGTTGCGAGATTCAGACCTTTGGCCTTCATCTGGTCACGATGCTGATAGCTAAGAAAAACTCGGCGCGCCATTCCCGCTCACGCTCCTTCCGGCCGAAGGGTCGCGAGCTTCCCACACACAGGACACCGCTTAAGGAGAGCACGATTGCTAATGACGTGATCGCACTCGGAGCATCGCCATTCCCCCGTCGGGCTACTGTTCGGGGCATCCACCGGATCGCCTGGCTGTCTCAAGTAGTCACCAGCGTCGCTCCACGTAAACCCCTGCTCTCGCCCCCAAGACGGGTACGCATATCCCGACCGGCTCTTCGAGAACTGCTCGATGCGTTGCAGTTCAGCCAAGTAGTCGGACGTCCTATCGGGCACAGCGTCAAATGTGGCCATGATGCTATCAACAATGGCCGCTCCGATTGGCTTCTGAGTACGAAACGGCACCTGCATTACCTCAGAAACGCCTTCAGCAAACTCTGACGGAGGAACCGGGTCGATGAACTTCAGGCGATCGGCTGCTAGAGCGAAATCCCCCTTCTCCTGACCGCGACTGCCTTCCGCAAACCAGCCGACGTGGTAATAGCCGGCCACCAGCCGGCCAGCACCAGGCCTACTTGTCATAAAGACAATGGTCGCAGCGCCCGTTGACACAATGATGCGCCGCATGCTGGGTTCGCACGTTGAGAAGAGCCCATACGTTCCGGTTTCGATGTTCGGATCACTCTTGTTGTCACTCGGCCTCGTAACTTCGCGAATCGGCCACCGTGCCAGGGGCTCATTAAGGTAAACTGAAAGATAGCCAGACCCATGGTCCTTCAGAGGTTGCCACGGAGCCCCCGGAGGGGCGCTGCTCGAAAGACTTGAACTCATTACATCGCTCCTCTGATTTCAACGTCACCCAGGAACCGCGGCGGGACCTTCATATACACCAAGCTGCGTCGATCTAGGTCTGCCACCACGAAGCCACCCTTGCCTGCCTCCAGCTCACCCATGACACTGAATCCTTGGCTGATCGCTTCACGCCAGAGCCAAGGTGGCATCTTGGATACTTCCAGATCCTCCAAAACGGTCGTCATGATCTCGACGAGGTCATCGGGAACAAGCCGCGGATTTGCAAAGCCCTGACTGTCTGGCGCGCGCTTTGCCAACAATGCCGAAAGGCCCTCTTCGGCGAAGACTGCGCGCGCACCGTCCTCATTTTCATCTACGAGCGGGTCGCTCTTGCGCTTCAAACCCAACAGCTGCCTCAGATTTGGGGACCATCCCATCACCGCGACAAACCCAAGGTGAACCGCATCGTGGTACCGATAGGCATCGTTCGCAGACGAATTGTCCGTAACCTTGTCACCCAACTGTGCCCGGACGGCAAAACCCTGAGACTTGCCACCGGAGCGCGGGATCGGCCCATCAGGAAACGCGTTTGGATCCGCGGCAATTAGGGTCAGGGTGACTTCTGGACGTCCTTCCCTCAAGCCCTCTTGGAAGCGCAAGAGCATTCTGCGAGGGAAACGCTCAGCACTAGGATAACCGGCATCCAGAACTGGGAGGTCCGCCCGATCAACAGCTTGCCCCAACGCCTGGCGTGATCTCCGAGCACGCTCAAGGTCATCGGCTGCAATCTCAAGGAGATCAAGCGAAGCATGGGACGCACAGGCGGCCATGTACCACAGTAGGTCGCCTAGCTCAGTCTGGATGAAGCCTCCCCAGTTACCTCCGGGCTCGTCCCCGCGAAACCGCTTTTTCAGCGCGACCATCAGGCTTCCGGACTCACCGGCAAGACCCAGCATAGGAACGCTCAGTGCTAGCGGGTCGTAGCCATCGGCGGATTCTTGATCCGTGTGCCTCGCCAATGCCTGGTATCCGCCAATGTCAGCGCCCTCACTGGCGTCAAAAGTCGGCAGACCGGCAAAGCCTAACTGCACAGCCCGATGGTGAACCTTTTCTAAGTTCGCGAGGGCTATCGAACTGAGCGATAAAGTGTGATGTGACGCCAGCAGAGAAGCCCACCTCAGCAACTCGCCCAAGTGTCGGGCCACCAGCGTCCGGCTAGCGCCCGCGACCAGCGCGTCACGTAAGTACCTCTGTTGACTGCCTAGAAGGTCTCCGACATGGGCACCCACGCCGAGGAGCGGAATTAGTTCATGCGCATAGTCAGCGGGATCCGCCAGACCGCGCACTACAGCTTGGTATTCATCGAAGTTCAACACTCACCCCTGTGATTCCCCTAGGTTCACGATGTTAAAGCTCAGACCGACTATCTCGGATTGATCCCCCACTTCGGGGGAAACCAAGGCGTCTCTAGCGCGCCCTTGGGGCGGAAGACTTGCTTAATTCTCTTACGTCGCGTGAGCCCTAAGATCTCTGGATGCGCAACGCGCGCATACTTGTCGGTTTCACAGAACAAGTTTTGGCAATCAATGAGAGTCAACTTCCGCTTCCCCATTAGCCCACCAAACTGCAAGCCGAGTCGCTCAAAGTGCTCATCCTGCGAGTCCGCCATGTATCGGATTATCGATGCCTCACGTCCTGCGGACGCCGCCCCGAAACACTTGCGGATTCCATCTCGCGCCCCGGGGCCAGGAACGACGAACTCCATCTCGTCGAAGTTGAGCGCGTTCGAATAGTTGATGTCGATAACGAATTGATAGGCTAAGAAGTCGCCAATGCCAGGATAGGCGCGTATTGCAAGGAAGGCTTCCTCCATAGAACCGCTGGAGTGGATGCGCTCCGGGAGGCCCTCTTCCAACATCTTCCTTAATAGGAGAAGATGGTTCGTCGCCTTTCGCGGTGCCCCCATCCCTGGCTGGGGGATCACATATGCTGCGGAGTAAATCGGGCCAGAACGCGAGAGCGCGAGGAGGAAATCCGACATTTCGTCAACATCAAAACGCGAGATCTGTAGCGGCCCAAACTCTTTCGACAAGGCTAGCCATGTTTCTATTTTGTTAAAGAACTTGAACAACAACGTGCGAAAGATGACTTCTTCAGGTTTCTGCGATCCCTCATAAGCGACGTTCTTTATCACAAACTGGCTCACGCGGTCAGAGGCCCTGTAGCAGTTGGTGAAACGGTGTCGAGCAAGAATCGGATCAGTGCTCCATGGCCCCACCGCACCCCTTGTACGCGCCTCGTACAGCGCTTGCCGTCGGGCTGCAAACCTCCAGTACGTGTCGAAAACTTCTGTCGTTTGCAACGATCGCTGGCCGACTTTGATCTGCCGTGAGCGCCACCTCAACTCATTTGGGGGGCGATGGACCTGCCAGAGGACTTCCTGCTCATACGCATAGCTGGCATCCTCAGCGTGAACGACCCTCATGAGATTCGGCTTAGACGCGAGCCGAGGTTAGCCACGAAGGTTGGGCAGGCTGGCAACGGTCCGCTTGTGCTGCGACTCATACTGCTCCCCCCTCACGGCCTGCAACGATAGACAGCATCAGGTGCGCATAGTCGTCTAGATCCACATAAAATTGAGTTTGACTTCGGCCAAAGACCTGATGCAATGCCGTACCCCGTTTGGCGACGAGCACACATGGCTTCTCGAGCGCTTGGGCTAGCCCTAATTCGAAATAGCAACTTGGGCGTTCAAGCGAAAGGTCAGCGACAACCAACTCAGCCCGTTTAAGGTCGCCCAGGACATCGGAAGGCTGTATCGCATGCAGGTCTGTTCTCTCAAAGGGAAGGTGCAACTGCACGCGATTCGTACTCTCCAGGCTCTGCAAAACTTCACGTTTCGCAGCATATTCCGGATCGGACCCTACAGGCATAATCATGTAGATATACATAGATCTAACTCGTCGGCTTCGCTGAAGTGCGGAGAGACTCGTCGCCGCTGGGCGGGGGCAGCGACCGCCCGTTGGTCTGCGAGACGACGGAGGTCGGTCTTGTGGAAGGCACACCCGACGAACTCGCCCCCGAGGTCGGCGTAGCCGAGGGCACCTTCGAGAACGGCGAGGGATACTTGGTCACTTCCCCGAAGTTCGCCAGTGTTACGAAGATAGTGCCAATCAAGAAGCACGCGAACAGCACACGAAAACTCTTGGGAACGAAGTACTCTGCGGTTCCACCCTTCAGGACAAGAAGCCGCTTACCGGCACCGCTGGAAACTTTGACGAGCGCCTGCCCTTCGAGGAGTACCTGCCACTCCCGATCAAACGGAGAAAAAGACTTCGCCAACGAGGCCCCTCCCGACGATTCAAAGATGACTAGTGGTGCCATCTCGTTCAGCACTTTGAACTTAGCATTGTTCAATTGCTTCGCATCATCGATCTGCGCGACCCAGTAAAAGCAGAAAACGATACCTAGCAAGCATAGCGCGATGATCAGGAGAACGGTTGAGAGCCGCAACGTCTCTCTTTCGACCGACAGATTCGCGAGAACCGCGATCGCCAGCACGATAGCGGCGCAGACAGAGTAGTTGAAGCGGTTCATCGCAACGCGACGCTCGGTTACTCGCTCCGAAGACTCGAATAGGAGCTTGTACTCCTCGAAAGACACGTGTGCGGGCGCCGGCGGTACGGTTGCCGGCGCGCTCGGGTCCGCCGCTGACGACAGCCCGCTCTTTGCCATGCCGCAAGGGTAGGGCACCGACCGCCCGCAAGTGCGGAGCGCCATCCGCCTGGCGACGCACAGACGGCTGCAGCTCTGCGTCCGCGTGAGTAGTTTCTGTACTGGCTCAAGCGCGCCTTCGGCGCGAAGAAGCGCGGGACCCCGCGATGGGGACCCCGCGCTCCGGCGCTGGCGCGCCTACGCGCACCCCACCGCACCCCGCGCTATGTGCTCGATGCCTCTCGGACCCGTCGGTACAGCACGGCTCGCGCTGCCCGACGTCGCAGCGTCTTAGGGCCCGCCCGCGTGTAGCTTGACCACCACGAAGCAGCACCTAGCAGCACTGCGCAGACCACCAAATGCGCAGGCCAAGGAATCTGCGACCCCATGAGCCAGCTCCCGAGGATGCTGACGAAGTAGCCACTGGCGAGGACGAGGTAGATCCATCCCACGACCCTGAACATCGTTCGGTGGCGTGCGATCAGTGAGTCTGCGATCTCGTCGGCCACCAAGCGACTCGCGAGGTCCCGATCCGCTGATCGCGCTCGGCACGAGCGCGGTCGGCTTCCCCAACAGCGTCCAGCCGCTGCGCAGCGGCCAATCGCTCGGCGTGATTGGCCAGCCAAACATCAACGCCGTGTCGGCCCCACCAGGTGCGCAGCCGGTCCGCCACCAGCAGGCCGACGGGAACGAGGGCGAACGCAGCGATCCAATCCGATAGAGACATGGCAGAAAGGTAGGCGCCACCACCGACAAACGACATACAACGGCAATAGACCACGGCCTTGGCGTCCAATTCAGGCGCTGGGGACGAGGGAGGCCCCAGCCGTCGTGCGCCGGGCCGGTTTCCAGGGAGGACCACTGCCCACCTCGAGCGCGTGGCGACGGCGACGACCCGCTCGGCCTGATTCCACAAGCGCCTTCTGCGCGGCACCACCCAGCCCAGATCGTCGGGGTCACTGCACAGACCCGTGTGGCGCATCTGTGGCACACGGCGTCCGAGTCGGTCGACCGTAAGAGCCCATTAACGGCAGATGAGCAAGCACATCACCAGCCACCCCAATACCCATGAAAATAGGGCATATTCGGCTCCTAAAGCGGGTGTCGCAGGTTCGAATCCTGCCGGGGGCACGAGCGGGATATCCGCAGATCATCCGGGCGCCAACCGCGCCTCGGCGTCGACCGCCGCCTGCCCGGATGGGCACGTCACGGTGCCCCACGAAGGCCAGGGCCGAGCGCAGCACTTCTCGCGACAGTCCAGTTCGGCACCGGTCGACGCAGAGCAGCCGCGCATGAAGACAGCACGCGCCCCGCGACCGGGACCAACGGGGCAGGTCGGGCACCGGTGACGATCCCCCTGCGAGACCGTCCGTGCAGGCGTATACCGGAGGATGGGCCGTTCGCCGACTGGCCCAGAACCGCTCGACGAGGTGGGCTGACCCGATGACCGAGCACGACCGTGGCACGGGCACACCACTCCGGATTCGGCGATGTTCCGCGACCAGGAACCGTCAGGACCGATGGACAGTCATGAGACGTCCCGCCGGTCCACACTGCCGAGACGCACGAGCGACTTCCGAGTCTGCGCGACCCACGGCGACCACCTCACCTGTGCCCGAGGCGGAGTCCTGCCACCAGGCCGGCTCGCGCGCCTCCTGCCGGACGTCTCCACAACGATAGGAAGACCGTCATGGTCAAGCGCCTCTGCGCCTCGCTCATCTCGGCGGCCATCGCATCCACAGCCTTCGCTGCGGCTGCCTCCGCCGACCCCAAGAACACCACGATCCCCTTGACCTGCGACAACGGGCAGTCCATCCAGGCTGCGTTCAACGGCAACGGGGACTTCACTCCGGGACACGACGTCGCCAGCACGGCGACCTTCGTGCTCCAGTCCCTGCGGGCAACCCTGACGTTCACCCCCACCGGGGGCGAAACTGTCGTCGTCAGCCAGATCGACACGACCAAGCCGCACGTCGTCGGTGACCTCGTCACCTGTCACTTCGACTTCGAGCGCGTCACCCCCACGGGGACCTTCCACGGCGTCGGGACGTCGGTCGGCTTCATCACCCCGGCCTCGTGAGCGCAACCAGCTGCCGCGGACACGCTCACTTCGCCCGGGGGCCCGTGGGCACCGTCGACTGACGACCGCAGCAAGCGGCCACCACAGCCAGCCGCCACCGCCCCACGCCGACGCAGAGACTCCCCGACGAGGTGCACGAAACGCTCGTCACACGACACTCGGTGCTCCTAGAGTCACTGCCATGGCGGGGCGTGGGCGGCTGGACTGCTCCCGACGATGACGACAGGCGTGGGGGCGGTGGAGACCTCGGGCCCTGCTCCCCTGCCCTCCAGCGGCACCCAGGACCCGGACGGCAGGGACACACCGGACATCTCCCCCGCCGCCACCCCGACGCGACGCCTCGTCCGCCTCGCTGCCATCGCCGTCGCCTACTACCTCGGCGCCCGCCTCGGCCTCAGCCTCTCGCTCGTCGGGAACGACGTGACCCCGCTCTGGCCGCCGACCGGTGTCGCCGTCGCCGCGCTCATCGTCTTCGGGCGGTCGTACTGGCCGGCCGTTGCCGTCGCGGCCCTCGCGGTCAACCTGCCGATCAGCGCCAACCCTCTGGCCGCAGTCGTCACGGCCGTCGGCAACACCCTCGCGCCCGTCGTCGCGGTCACCTTCCTCCGGCGGGTCGGCTTCCGCCGCGAGCTCGACCGTCAGAGCGACGCCATCGCGATCGTCTTCCTCGGCGCCCTTGCGAGCATGCTCGTCAGCGCGACGATCGGCGCGGTCACCCTGCTCGCGTCGGGCTCGATCACGACCGGACAGCTACCCGCCGCGTGGGCGGTGTGGTGGACGGGTGACGCGATGGGCGTCCTCACCGTCGCACCCTTCCTGCTCTGCCTGCCCCTCTTCTGGGAGCAGCGTCGCTGGCCGCTGCGGCTGTGGCTCGAGGCGCTGGCGATCCTCGTGGTGGCAAGCCTCGTCGTGGCGGCCGCCGTCACCACGGGGCTGCACATCTTCTTCCTCACCCTCCCGCTGCTGGGCTGGGCCGCCTGGCGCCTCCAGCTGCGGGGAGCCGCCCCTGCTGCGCTGATCGCGACGCTCCTCGCCACGGCGGCGGCCGCGCGGCAGCGAGGTCCCTTTGAGGGCAAGACGCTGCTCGAGCAGATGGTGACGCTCCAGGCCTTCAACGCCTGCGTCGCCCTCACCTCCTTCTTCCTCGCCGCGCTCGTCAGCGAGCGCATGCAGACCGCCGCCGCCCTCACGGCGGCCGCGTCCGAGCTCGAACGACGGGTCGAGCAGCGCACCGCCCAGCTGTCGGCGGCCAACACCCGGCTCGTCCAGGAGATCCAGGAGCGCTCCGAGGCCCAGGAGCAGCTGAGCCACGAGGAGGCCCGCGCGCAGCGCGAGCACCAGATCGCCGAGACCCTGCAGCGCAGCCTCCTGCCCGACCGTCTTCCCGACGTGCCGGGCGTCGCGCTCGCCGCGCGCTACGTGCCCGCGACGGCCGACGTCCAGGTCGGCGGCGACTGGTACGACGTCGTCCAGCTCCCCGGCGGCCTCATCGGGCTCGCCATCGGCGACGTCGCCGGGCACGGCCTCAACGCCGCCGCGACGATGGTCCAGGTCCGGATGGCCCTGCGCGCGTACGCCCTCCAGGACCCCTCGCCGCCCGCCGTCATGCGTGGCGTCCACCAGCTCGTCGCCCAGCTGCCGGTCCCCGAGATGGTCACGCTCATCTATCTCGTCTTCGACCCGGCCACGCGCCGCATCCGCTGGACCAACGCGGGCCACCCACCGGCGCTCGCCTTCGCTGACGGCCAGGGCGCCTTCCTCGAGGGCGCGCTCTCCCCGCCCGTCGGCGTCACCGTCGACGGCTCGTTCACCGAGGCCAGCGAGGTCCTGCCTCCGGGGGTGACCCTCCTGCTCTACACCGACGGCCTCGTCGAGCGCCGCGGCGTCTCCCTCACCGCTGGCCTCGCCCGCCTCGACCGCGAGGCCTGCGCCGTCCCCGACGACGACGTCGAGGCCCTCTGCGAGCGTCTCCTCGACACCTTCCTCGACGAGGAGCACATCGAGGACGACGTCGCGATCCTCGCCATGCGACCCGTGCCGTCGGTCGACGGCGAGCTCGACGTCCGGCTGCCCGCCGAGGCCCGCAACCTCGTGCAGGTCCGCAGCGCCCTGCGCCGCTGGCTCAAGGAGGCCGCCGTCTCCGAGCCAGACGTCAACGAGGTCCTCGTCGCCTGCGGGGAGGCCTGCGCCAACGTCGTCCAGCACGCCTACAGCGACCAGGAGTCAGTGGGCGAGCTCGTCGTCGAGGCCCGGCTCGACGGCGACGACCTCGTGGTGCGCGTCCGCGACCACGGCCACTGGCGCCCGGCAGCGGACCGCGGCGGCGGCTGGGGACTCCACCTCATGCGCGCCCTCATGGACGACGTCGACGTCGAGCACACCCCCGCCGGCACCGACGTCCGCCTGCACCGTCGCGTCCACGTGGGGGTCGAGGCATGAGCGACCTCGCCCGCGTCGACACCCGCCGTGCCGGCACCACCCAGCTCGTCCGCATCACCGGCGAGCTCGACCTGTCCAACGCGCGCGAGCTCACCGACGCCGTGGGACACGCGGTCCCCGACGACGTCACGCTCGTCGTCGTCGACCTCAGCGGCACGACGTACCTCGACAGCGGCGGCATCGCCGCGTTCTTCCGCCTCTCCCAGCGGCTGCGGGACCGCCGCCAGGACCTCCGCCTCGTCGTCCCCGACGCCTCACCCATCCGCGCCGTCGTGGAGCTGACGCGGCTGAGCCAGGTGATCCCGGTCGACCAGAGTGCCCCCGACCTCTCCGGCCAGATGGCGTATGCCGCCCTCCCGCCCGACAGCGCGCCCGACCGGTCCCAGCCCCCAGCCACGACAGACGCGCCCGACCCAGGTGCCCCTGACATGTCCGACCCCGAGGGCGATCAGCGCAACGGGTAGCTGCCCGATCCGGGCAGAGTCGCTCCGGAGCGCCCGGTGAAGAGGGCCACGAGGTCCCCCGAGAGACGGGGCTGCACGCGGGTGACCTCCACGACGAGCTCCCCGGCCCGCAGCCGTCCGTCGAACTGCGAGGTCGGCTGGCTCACGTGCTCGACGACCCGGGCGCCGTGCACGTCGCGCACCGACGTGACGAGCCATCCGGCCGGTGCCGTCAGGTGCGCGAGGTAGCCGCGGTCGCTCGGCGTGAACGTCAGCCTCGTCACCGTGCCGACCGGAGCGGGAGGCGGCACGACACTCGGCGTCGTCGTCGGCCGCGTGGACGTTGGCGTGGAGGTGGCGCTCGCGCTCGGGCTCGGGCTCCGGCTCGGGCGGCTCGTCGCGCTGGCACTCGTGCCGGTCGAGGTCGGCGCGGGGCTCGCCGGCGACCTCGTCTGCTGGTCGGCGCTCCCGGTGCGCCCGCCCGACGACCGGAAACGCGAGACACCCTCGGCCGTCGCGACGCCGATCACGGGTCGCGGCGCGGTCGACGTCGGCGCCGACGAGCGCGTCGTCTCGGCAGGGTTGGCCGACTCCGTCCCGTCCACCGGCCCGGCCGACGAGTCCCGACCCACCGGCGCGTCGGCCGAGACCCGTCCGGTCGGCTGGAGCTGGAGCAGGAAGAGCGCGGCCGCGACGACGAGTGCGGCTGCGGCCACCACCGCGGCCGCCGAGCGACCCGGCACCGAGAGCACGCGACCGGCGACCCCGCCCGAGCCGTCTCCGGGACCGCCGTCGCCGACGTCGGCGGCGAACTCCGACAGGTCGTCGGCCCCGTCCATGAGCGAGGCCACTCCGACGGCGACCGGAATCGTGGCACCGCCGGTCGCTGCGACCCCACCCGCGCCCGCAGCGCCGGCACCATCAGCGCCGCCGCCCGCAGCGCCGGCACCCACCCTGCCGGCACCCACCGCGTCGGCGGCACCGACTCCCGACGCCAACGCGAACGCTCCCGGCAGCAGCACCGGCGCGACACGCAGGCGGATGGCTGCGTCGACGTCGAAAACGTCGAGCACCGCGGCCCGGCACCGGGCGCAGCCGTCGAGGTGCGCGTCGACGCGCTCGCGGGCCTTGACCGGGAGCGAGTCGCGCACGTAGCCACCGAGCTGGCGTCGCACCGCTCGACAGTCCGCGTCGCCGGCGTTCGAGACGAGCTCGGACAGGAAGGTCTGGCGCAGCCGCTCGCGCGCCCGCTTGCTCCGGCTCGCGATGCCGTTCGGCGTCGTGCCCAACCCGGGAGCGATCTGGTGCGGCTTCTCCTCGTGCACGACCAGGCGCCAGAGCAGCGACCGGGACTCGTCGGGCAGCGAACGCCAGGCCGCCCAGACGGCGTCACGCTCCTCGGCGTCGACGGCCTCGTCCTCCGCCGAGGCGGCGGTGCGGGTGTCGACGGTCGCCTCGTCGTCCGTCAGCACGACCCGGTTGGTGTAGCGCCTCGCGACGTCGATGTTGGCTCGGCGCAGCGTGCTGAGCAGGTAGGGCCGGAAGGCGGTGTCCGGGCCGCCTCCACCGCGGAGGGCATCGAGGGTACGGGTGAAGCTCTCGCTGACGAGGTCGTCGACGTCGCTCGGCGACGCGACCCGGGAGGCGAGCCGTCGGGCCGCCGGCTCGTGCCTCGACCACAGCACCGAGTACGCGGTGTCGTCGCCCGACCGCACCCGCTCGACGAGCTCCGCGTCGCTCTCGGGCCCGTCGACGCGTACGCCCTCGTCCGCCCCCGCCGCGGACTCGCCTGCCACGCCGCCATGCTCGTCGTGCGCCCGCTCCACGATCCTCTGTCCCCCACCCGTACGCCGACGTCCCGTCGGCTGTCTCGACCCACGCTCCAGCAGGGTGCGTGACCGGGCGCCGGGTCCCGTCCCCGACCCGTCGGCGCGTCAGCAACGCACCTCACGCATCCTCCCCCTGAAGACGCGCGAGAGACCGAATCATGGCGCGACATGCCCGCGGATGTACAGGGTTGGCGGCATGCCGGGTGATTTGCGTGCGTTTGCGACACACCTCGCGGGCCTGGACGTCTTCCCCTGTGATGCGCCGCGCCGGCCACGGGGGGCGGCGCCCCGTGCGAGCCGTGGGGGCCACGGTCGGCGCATCACGGACGGCGGCGACGGGGCTGCCGTCCGACGGGTGGTGGGTGCTCCCGAGGAGGGGACGGGAGCACCCACCAGAGGCCGGGCCGGCTTGCCCAAGAGCCGGATCCGGCCCGGACCTGCGTGCGACGATGGAGGCTCCACGACCCACGACCGTCACCCCGGGAGCAGCACATGACGGCGACCGACCCGAGCCACGGCTTCCTCACCGAGCCGGCTCTGACGCCCGAGCTCGAGGCCTACTTCGCGAGCGACGTCACCGACCACCCTTACGTCATGAACCTCAGCCGCGTCTGGGCCCAGTGGCCCGCCGCCCACGACACGCTCTTCGGGCTCCTGGCCGACATGGTCTCCGTCGCCGGCCTGAGCTTCCGGCAGCGCGGCATCCTCATCGCCGCGACCGCCTCGACCATCGGCGACTCCTACTGCGCACTGGCCTGGGGTGGCCGCCTCGCCACCGCTGCCGGGGAGGAGGTCGCGGGCGCCGTGCTCCGCGGCGACGACGACTCCCTCGACGCTACCGACGCCGCTCTGGCGACGTGGGCCAGGACCGTGGCCAGCACCCCGAACGCCACCACCCCCGCCGACCTCGAGCCGCTGCGCTCCGCGGGCTTCGACGACCGGCAGATCTTCGCGATCACCGTCTTCGTCGCGCTGCGCCGGGCGTTCTCGACCGTCAACGACGCCCTCGGCCCGCTCCCCGACCACCAGCTGCGCGCCGATGCCCCGCCGGCCGTCGACGACGCGGTCTCCTTCGGTCGCCCGGCCGCGGACCAGCCCTCCTGACCGAGGGCGTATGCCGTCCGCCCGGCTCCCGGCCCGGGGCCTCTGCTCGTGCGGCCGCGCTCAGACGCTCTGCGTGGCCACCCCACGCAGCAGCGCGAGGTAGTCCTCGACGGGCCGGGCCCCGGTCACGGCGGCATACCCGTTGGCGACGACGAACGGCGTCGACGTGACACCCATCGACCGCGCCTGCTGCTCGTCCTCACGCACCTGCTCGGCGTACTCGTCGGACGCGAGCACGGCCGACACCCGACGCTCGTCGAGGCCGCACTCGGCGGCGAGGCGCTGCAGGACCTCGTGGTCGTCGATGGCGAGGCCCTCGCCGAAGTGGGCGGTGTGGAAGCGCTCGACCGCCGCGGAGCGCAGCGCCGGGCCACCCATCTCTCCGGCGAGGGCGCAGAGCCGGTGGGCGTCGAACGTGTTGGCGCGCACGGCGCGGTCCCAGTCGAAGACGAGGTCGTCGGCCTCGGCCACCTCGCTGGCCTTGGCGTTCATGAGCCGGCCGGTCCCCGCGTCGCCGCCGTGGCGCACCGAGAGGTGGTCGCTGACGGGCACGGAGCCGCCGACCGGGACGTCCGGGTCGAGCTCGAAGGAACGCAGGCGCACGGTGACGTCGTGCGGCCGCTCGAAGGCGGCGATGGCAGCCTCGACACGACGCTTGGCGACCCACGAGTACGGGCAGACCAGGTCGCTCCAGAGCTCGAGCTCGATGACGGTCGTGGACTCGGCAGCAGGCTGGTCGGTCATCGACTCAGTCAACCACGGAGGTCGACGGGGCCGGAAAAGCACTGCGCCCCCACCGGATCCGGTGGGGGCGCAGTGTGTGGCGTGAGAGGTGACGGCTCAGATGCGGCCGTACATCGACGGCGTCGTCCAGATGGAGTGGTTGCCGATGACGGTGCCGGGGCGCTGGGCGTCGATCATGCGGCCCGGGCTGACGTAGATGCCCACGTGGTAGATCGGCGAGCCGAAGAAGACGAGGTCGCCGGGACGCGGGTTGCTGACCGGGGTCGAGGCCGCGGCCTGCGCGGACGCGGTGCGCGGGATCGAGATGCCGGCCTGGCGGTAGACGTAGGACGTGAAGCCCGAGCAGTCGAAGCCGGAGGGCGTCGTGCCGCCGTAGACGTAGGGAACGCCGAAGAACGACTGGGCGATGCCGATGATGCCGGTGGCGCTCGGGTCGGGCGCGACGTTGAGGGCGGCGCGGCTCGCGGAGCGCGACGCGCGCTGCTGCGTGGCCTCACGATCGGCGGCGGCCTTCTCGGCGGCCTTCTTCGCGGCGCGCTCGGACTTGACCTGCACGTCCTCGATGACGACGGGCTTGACCGAGGCCTGCTTGAGGGCGGGCTTGGCGAAACCGATCGCCGACAGGGCGTTGCCGGCCTTGAGCGTGCCGACGGCGGGGCCGACGGCCGCGGGACCGGCGACCGTGCTGGCGGAGCCGTCAGCGGCGTTCGCGGTGCCGGCGAACGAGGCGACGAGACCACCCGAGGCCGCGACGATGGCGGCACCCTTCACGGCGGGCTGGGCCGACTCCTTGGCGATCGTCTTGAGCTCCGAGATCGCGTTGAAGCGACCGGGGGCGCGGTGGCGCCCGGGAACGTTCTGAGCCACGTTTGACCTCTCGACGCCTACGAGGTGAGCTGTCGGGTTCGGGCTGGAGGTACTGCCCGGCCTTCGCTCGGACCGGTCTCGGTCCACGGAGGGCTTCACCCCGAGGGCGTCTCTCGACGCCCGGAGAAAGTGGTTCCCCCGCTCCTGCCATGCGGTTCGTACTGAGCCTCAGGTCGATGGCAGGACTCGGCGGTCCGACCCGGGGCACTCACTCGACGGGGAGAGCAAGTTCGCCCACCGTACCCAAGTAGGGGTGCCTTGTCACCTTCGAGTTCCCGGAAGTCAAAGAATTTTCATTGACCTCCGAACCGGGCCGGACGAGGTGTGGCAAGGCATGCCAAAACGACCCCGCAGAACGGGGCAAACCCTGCCGGATACGGCGTGTTCAGGCCGCCTGGCAGAAGACGTGGACGGCCACGTCGTCGGGCAGGGAGACGCCGGTCGACGGCTCGCTGCCCTCACGGACGGCCAGGACCCGGCCGCCGTCACGGACGACCTCGACCCGGGCGCCGGGCACGACGCCGGCACTCGTCAGCAGCGCGAGCGCCTCCGGGTCGACCTGGACGGGCTCACCGATGCGACGGATCGTCACGACCGTCGGCGCGGCCCCCACGGCGGCGGTCAGGGTGCTGAGGCCGGTGAGGAAGTCCTCGTCCTGGCGCACCCCGAGCTCCTCGAGACCGGGAATGGGGTTGCCGTAGGGCGACTCGAGCCCCTCGCCGATGAGGCCGAGGATCTTGCGCTCGACCTTCTCGGACATGACGTGCTCCCACCGGCAGGCCTCGTCGTGGGCGTACTCCCACTCGAGGCCGATGACGTCGACGAGCAGCCGCTCGGCGAGGCGGTGCTTGCGCATGACGCGGGTCGCGAGCAGCCGGCCGTGGTCGGACAGCTCGAGGTGCCGGTCGCCCGAGACGGCGACGAGACCGTCGCGCTCCATCCGGGCGACGGTCTGCGACACGGTGGGACCCGAGTGGCCGAGACGCTCGGCGATGCGCGCGCGGAGGGGCACGATGCCCTCCTCCTCGAGCTCGAAGATCGTGCGCAGGTACATCTCGGTGGTGTCGATCAGGTCCGTCACGGTCATACCTTCTCAGAATCGGAGAGCGGTCAGGGACCGCCCGTCAGTGGCCCCGGCGTCGGGCCGGTCCTCGCGCGTCGGGTCGGGTCGTGCCGTGGCACCCAGACGCGCAGCCAGCCCGCCCCGACCACGGCCCCCACGCCGAGCACGACGGCGGAGGCGCCGAGCGACATGATGGCGCTCAGCCCTGACAACGCCAGCGGGCCCGCCGCCCTTCCCACGTCCGCACAGAGGCGCCACCCGCCGAGGAACTGCGCGCGTCCGTCCGCGGGCGAGGCGTCGGCACCCAGGGTCATGATGAGCCCCGCCCCGAGGCCGTTGCCGAGACCGAGCACGGTCGCCGCGGCCGTGACGGCGGCGAGGCTGGTGGCGAGCGGGAGCAGCATCATGCCGAGGCCGAGCACGAGCATGCTGGGCACGGCGGCCGCGACCCGGCCGTAGCGGTCCATGAGCCAGCCCGAGGGGTAGAAGAGCGCCATGTCGAGCGCCCCGGCCACACCGAAGACGAGCGACGTCTGCGCCGGTGTGAATCCGACCGACTCGGCCCACAGCGGCACGAGGGCCTCGCGGATGGCGCGCGCCCCGGCCACGCACATCGCCCCGGTGCCAAGCGTCAGCAGGACGTGACGGTGCTGCAGGAGCACGGACGCCACGCTGCGCGGCGGTCCGCCGCCCGCGACCCGGTGCGCCGAGCCGGTGATGTCCGGCGCGAGGAGGACGAGGACGAACGCGGCGAGGCTCGCGACGCCGCCGACGGCATACGCCGCCTCGGTGCCCCACCTGACGATGACGAGCGACCCGATGAACGGGCCGACGAAGTAGCCGATGCGGTGCACGCCACCCAACGTCGACAGGGCCCGCGCCCGCATCGCCACCGGTACGGCCTCGGTGAGGTAGGCCTGCCGGGCCAGGCCGAAGAGCGAGCCGGCGAGCCCGATGACGAGCACGCCGACGAACAACATGACGAGGCCGCCGGCCAGGGCCGCGACGAGCATGCCCACCGCCTCGATCACGGCCGCGACGAGCAGCGCACGGCGCTCACCGATGCGGGCCGCGAGAGCCCCGGACGGCAGGTCCCCGAGCAGCTGGCCGACGCCCAGCATCGCGACGAGCAGCGCCGCGACGCCGACCGAGGCGCCGAGCTCGCGCGCCGACACGGCGATGATCGGGGACACCGCGCCCGCGCCCGTCGAGCCCAGGAGGGTGGGCCCGTAGGCAGACAGCGCGATGGCACGCAGGCTGCCGCTGCGTCCGTCCGCGCCGTCCCCCCGAATCTCGGTCACGCCACAGGACCCTAACGATCGGGTTACTCGGGTGGCCGGGCCGACCAGCCGACGAAAGCATTGGCCCGTGGCCAGGAGTCAGAGGACGAGCAGACCGAGGGCGGTGGAGGCGGCGTTGGCGGCGACGACCGTCAGCGCCACCGTCACCGCGTCCTCGCGCGACCTCACCCGCCACCCCGCGACGAGCAGCGCCGTCTCCACGGCGGCGACGGCGACCTCCGCCCCCACGAGCTGCCACGGTGACCCGAAGCCCGTCGACACGGCATACAGCACGGGGTGGGTCACGACGTTGACGCCGACCGCGCCGACTAGCGCGCGGCCCCACCCGGTCCACCCCGCTGCGCGCGCGAACGCCACGAGCACGGGCACCTCGACGGCGAGGGTCAGCGCGAGCGCCCACAGCGCAGCGGGGCTCACCTCGTGACCGCGCAGCCCCGACCGAGAGACTCCGTGACCGACGCGCCTGACCCGGCCGTCGCCGTCCATCGGTCGAGCACCATCACGCTCCTCGTGCTCGCGGCGGTCTGCCTCTCGCTCGCGATCGCGCTCGGGGCACCGATCGCGACCGCCGTCATCGGTCTCATCCTCTTCGGCATCCTGCACAACCTCCTCGAGATCCGCTACGTCGCGGGGCGCTTCTCCGGCCTCCTCGGGCGCCCCTTCCTCGAGCTGCTCGCCGCCCTCGTCACGGGCATCGTCGTCTGTCGGCTCCTCGCCGGGGTGGTCGGGCGGCCCGCGCAGCTGGCCGAGATCGTGCTCGGCTACGTCATCCTCGCGGCTGCCGCCCGCCACGGGCTCGACGGCCGGCGTCGGGTCGCCGCGTGGGTGCTCATCGGTGCCGCGGCCGCCGTCTCGCTGACCTTCCCGACGTACCACTTCGTCGTGCTGACCCACCTGCACAACGTCGTGCCGCTCTTCTTCCTCTGGGAGTGGTCGCGCCGGATCACGTCGCGTCGCGGGAGGCAGGCGTTCCGGGCCGTGCAGCTGCTGTGGGTCGTCGCCATCCCGGCGGTGGTCCTGCTCGGGTTCCTCGACGGGTCCCTCAGCGCCGACCCCGGCATCGTGCGCAGCGTCGTCGGCGACGGCCAGACCGTCCTCGCGGCGAGCGCCCCGCCGAGCGCCACGGCGACCGTGCTCGGGATGCGCTTCCTCACCGTCTTCGCGTTCATGCAGACGATGCACTACGTCGTGTGGGTGGCCCTGCTCCCCCGCGTCGCACCGGATGCCTCGGCCGCCTTCGAGGCACGCGTGCCGTGGATGACCGGTCCGCGGCTGTGGGCCATGGGCTTCCTCGCCGCCTCACTCTTCGCCGTCCTCTTCGGTCTCGACTTCGCCCAGGGCAAGACGTTGTATGCCGCCCTGGCGAGCTATCACGCCTACCTCGAGCTGCCCGTGCTGCTCGCCCTGCTCGTGGGCGCCCGGAGCCTCTCCACAGCCACCCGCGCGTCCGACCGTGACGGCTCGGGGACCGGGTCGACCCCGTCGACCCCCGCATCTCCCACGCCACTCCCTCCTGCCGGCGGTGGGTCACGCGGTGCCGAGCTGAGACCCGAGGCCACCGCGGCGGTCGCCCCGGACACCGAGGTGGCGTCATGACGCTGCCTGGGCCGACCGGGCTGGTCGCGGCCCTGCCGACCGACGCCACGGCACCGCCGGACGCGGCCTGGGGCCCGATGGTCGTCGTGGCGCTCGTCGTCGTCGCTGTGGTGGCCGCGGTCGTCGCCTTCGGCCGGATCACCCGGCGCCGACGGGCCGACGACGAGTCGGCTCCCCGCGGCACCGGCCCCGCGACCGGCACGACGGGCGGCAGTGCGGGCGGAACGGGCAGCACGACGACCGACGACCCGCTGCCGACCGACCCGCAGCAGCACCGGCCACAGCAGCCCGGTGGTCCGGACGGCCCCGACGGGCCCGACGAGCAACCCTCGTAAAAGGTCTTGCCGCCGCTCAGGCCCCGACGTACGGTCGTGACATCGAAACCGAAGGGAGGTGATCCGAGAAGTGATTTCTTCCGGAGCGTGTGAGGTGGCCACGCGATAGCCGCGTCCCCATCCACACCCATGGATGAAGCAGGGCAGTCCGACTCGTCGGGCTGCCCTGTTCCATGTCCGTCCTCCCCACCCCGATCCTTCGTTAAACGCGGCGTTCGGTGCCGAACGCAGTGTTCCAACGGCGCGTTCGCGACCGAACGCCGCGTTCGGGGTGTCAGGGCGGCTGCAGAGGGGTCAGGGCTGGAGGCGCAGCCGGGTCCACGAGTCGGCGTCGGCGAGGTCGCCGTCGCCCGTGCGGCGGAAGACGATCCGGTCGTGGAGGCGGTTGCGCCGCCCGGCCCAGAACTCGACCTCGTCGCAGACGATCCGCCACCCACCCCAGAAGTCCGGCACCGGCACGTCGTGGTCCCTGCCGGTGTCGGGGAAGCGCTCGAGCACCTCCTGCCACTTGTGCTCGAGCTCGGCCCGATCCGCGGCCGGGCGCGACTGGTCCGATGCCCAGGCCGAGAGCCGCGAGCCGTAGGGCCGGGAGTCGAAGTAGGCCTCGACCTCGTCCCGGTCGACGAGCTCGGCCGTGCCCCGGAAGCGGATCGCGCGGTAGATGGCGGGCCACGTCAGGGCCGCCGCGACCCGAGGGTTGGCCCGCAGGTGCTCGCTCTTGGCCGAGCCGAGGTTGGTCACGAAGCCCGGACCGCGCTCGTCGAAGAAGCGCATGAGCACGGTGCGCACGTCGGGCGTGCCCGTCGCGTCGACGGTGGCCACCGAGATGGCGGTCGGCTCGGGCACGTCGTCGCGGTCCTCGGCCGCGGTGAGCGCGGCATCGACCCAGGCCTTGGCCTGCAGGTAGGGCGACGCGGCCACGTCGGACTCGACGAGGCCGTCGCCGGAGTAGTCGACGCGGCGTACGGCAGCGAGGCCCTCCCGGGCCGGCTCGCGAGATGAGCTGTCCATGACCCCACACTAGGGTTGACCCGAGAAGGTCCGCGCGGACGTCAGGCCACGGCGCGCGCGGTCCCGGCGACAGCCCCGGCCCGTCCGGGGCGCTGTGAGGAGTCACCAACGATGGCAGGCAAGGGCAAGCTCGTCACCCAGACCGTCAAGCTCGGCATCAAGTACGGCCCCCAGATCTGGGTGGCCACCCAGGCGCTGCGCGAGCCGGCCAAGGAGGCCGCCAACAAGGCGATCTCGAGCGAGCGCGCCCGTCGTCAGGCGATGGCGCACGCGAAGTCGCTCGCCGACGGCAGCATCCTCAAGGTCTACAAGGGCGACGTGGCCCACTGGGTCGTCTTCAGCGGCGACGAGGCGGTCGGCGTCCATCCCGAGACCGACATGCTGCTCTCGACCCTCGTCGAACGGGCCGACCTGACGAAGCGCATCCGGCCCGACGACAAGGTCAAGGCCACCGACCGCGCCAAGGACGCCGCCACCGCGGCGCTGCGTCGGGCCAAGCCCAACCAGATCAACTGACACCCGCGCCGGGCTCAGGGGGCTGACGCCGACCTGCGCTCAGTCGGCGACGACGATCCCGAGCTCGGCCGCGAACGCGTCGGCGAGGTCGATGACCTGCGGGCGGCTCATGGTCGCGCCCTTGAGCCCGGCGAGACCCACCGGTGAACGGAGCGTGGCCCCCGAGAGGTCGAGGGCGGCATACCTCCCGCGACCGAAGGTCGGCGACACGAGCGTGCACCCCTCGAAGGTCAGGCCGTCGACGGTCGCCTCCTGGAGGTCGAGCTCGACGACGACGCAGTCGACGAAGGCGACGTCCTTGAGCCGGGCGCCGCGCAGGTTGAGGAAGTCGACCTTGCCGCCGCGCACCGTGACGTCGCGCCACGTCGAGCCCCAGGCGGAGACCGCGGCCAGCCGGCACCCCTCGATCGTCGTCTCGACGAGGCTCGCCTCGGCCAGCGTCACGCCGACGCCGCCCACCCGCTCCCACTCGCACTCCGACCATCGCGAGCCCTCGAGGTGCGCCTCGTCGAGCGTGCCGCCGAGCACCGAGCACTCGAGGAACGAGTGGCCCTCGGCGTGGGCCCTGGTGAAGTCGGTGCCCTCGAACCGGACGGCGTCGTGATGTTGGTCTCGGGTGGCGAACACGGCGTCACGAAACACGGTCTGGTCGGCGGCTGACGGCATACGGTGAGTCTGTCAGCCGGGACCGACGCACGGTCCGCATCCCGGCTGCGGCCTCCACACCGCGGTGGTACCGCCTGCACAGCAAGGACGCACATGGCAGACAGCACGCCCGACCCCGACTTCAAGCCAGGACTCGAGGGCGTCATCGCCTTCGAGTCGACCATCGCCGAGCCGGACAAGGAGGGTGGGGCGCTGCGCTACCGCGGCGTCGACATCAACGACCTCGTCGGGCACGTCGACTTCGCCCACGTCTGGGGCCTGCTCGTCGACAACGAGTTCGACCCCGGTCTGCCGCCGGCCGAGCCCTATCCGCTGCCCGTGCACACCGGGGACGTACGCGTCGACGTCCAGTCCGCGCTCGCCATGCTCGCCCCGGTGTGGGGTTTCAAGCCGACGCTCGACATCGACGCCGACGAGGTGCGCGACAACCTCGCCCGCGCCGCGGTCATGGCCCTGTCGTTCGTCGGGCAGTCGGCCCGCGGGCTCGACAAGCCGATGGTCCCGCAGAGCGAGGTCGACAAGGCCCGCACCATCACCGAGCGCTTCATGATCCGCTGGCGCGGCGAGCCCGACCCCAAGCACGTCGAGGCCGTCGACGCCTACTGGGTCTCCGCCGCCGAGCACGGCATGAACGCCTCGACGTTCACCGCCCGCGTCATCACCTCGACCGGTGCCGACGTCGCCGCCGCGCTCTCGGGCGCCGTCGGGGCGATGTCCGGTCCGCTCCACGGTGGTGCGCCCTCGCGCGTGCTCCACATGCTCGACGGTGTCGAGCAGCAGGGCGATGCCACGGCCTACGTCAAGGGCGTCCTCGACAAGGGCGAGCGCCTCATGGGCTTCGGCCACCGCGTCTACCGCGCCGAGGACCCGCGCGCCCGCGTGCTGCGCTCGGCCTGCGAGCGCCTCGGTGCACCGCGCTACGAGGCAGCCGCCGCCCTCGAGAAGGCCGCCCTCGACGAGCTGCACGCCCGCCGACCCGACCGGGTGCTCGCGACGAACGTGGAGTTCTGGGCCGCCGTCATCCTCGACTTCGCCGAGGTCCCGCCGTCGATGTTCACGCCGATGTTCACGTGTGCGCGCACGGCCGGCTGGTCCGCGCACATCCTCGAGCAGAAGCAGACCGGCCGGCTCATCCGCCCGTCCTCGCGCTACATCGGTGAGGGTCCGCGCAAGCCCGAGGACGTCGCCGGCTGGACGCCCGACATCTCGCACTGACCGCCCGGCGACACGTCGTCTCCCGGCACCCGACCTGGGCCGTATGCCGGGAAGGTCCCTTTCGACGCGCGTGCCCGCAGGCTCGCGCGTAGCCTCGCGAGCAGAGCCAGCAGGTCACCGAGTCGGGGAGTCAGCATGGTGCAGCGACTGCGAGTCCGAGGATCGATCGCCCTGGTGGGCGCCCTGGTCGCGGGAGGTGCGCTCGCCGTCCAGCCCACGCCCACGGCCGAGGCGGCGCCGACGCTCCAGGTGACGACGGTCGTGTCGGGGCTCAGCTACCCGTGGGACATCACGTGGGTCGGCGACCTCATGCTCTACGACCTGCGCGCCGGCCAGGTCTGGAGCAAGCGAGGGAGCAACGCTCCTCGCCGCGTCGCCATCTCGGGCTTCCCCTCGCTCTACGTCAACAGCGAGGGTGGCCTGCTCGGCATGGTCTCCGACCCCGCCGCGGCGACGAACAAGCGCTTCTACACCTGCCAGGCCGTCCGCAACTCGGCGGGCAACCCGCTCGACGTGCGCGTCCTGCGCTGGCGACTGACCGGCGACACCACCGCGGTCTCCGACGGGTCGCCGGTCGTCACCGGGCTGCCCGTGACGAGCGGTCGCCACTCCGGCTGCCGGCTGCGCTTCGGCAGTGACGGAAAGCTCTACGTCGGCACCGGCGACGCGGCCACGGGCACCAACCCGCAGAACCTCGGCTCGCTCGGCGGCAAGGTGCTCCGGGTCAACGCCAACGGCACGATCCCGACCGACAACCCCTTCTACTCCCGCGGCGGCAACGCCCGCTACATCTGGAACTACGGGCACCGCAACATCCAGGGACTCGCCGTGCGGCCCGGCACGACCGAGCTGTGGTCGGCCGAGCACGGCACGAGCCGCGACGACGAGATCAACCTCTCGGTCCGCGGCGGCAACTACGGCTGGGACCCCGTGCCCGGCTACGACGAGACGACCCCGATGACCGACCTCGGCAAGTTCCCGAGCGCCCGCGTCGCCATGTGGTCCTCGGGCGACCCGACCGTGGCGACGAGCGGGGCCACCTTCCTGCGCGGCTCGGCCTGGGGTGAGTGGCAGGGTGCTCTCGCCGTCGGCCTGCTCAAGGGCCAGGGCATCTACCTCATGCGCTTCAACCCGTCCCCCACGACGACGCGCCCCGCGACGGTGACCCGGATGGCGGTCGCCCAGGGCTACGGCCGCATCCGTGCCGTGCAGCTCGGCCCGGACGGGGCGCTGTGGTTCACGACCTCAAACGGCACCGACGACAAGATCGTCCGCATCACCCCGAAGGCCACCGTCCCTCGCCGGTCCGGCGGCAGCCTGATCTCGCCCGTCGGCGTCACCGCCGCGCGCACCGGCTCGCAGGTCACGACCTTCATCCGCGGCACCAACGACGCCGTCTCGTTCAAGCGCAGCACCAACGACGGGGCCTCGTGGGGGTCCTGGATCTCGGCCGGCGTCACCTCCACCGATGCACCGTCCGCCACGAGCTCACGCTCCGGACGCGTCGACCTCTTCACCCGCAACAGCGCGAGGCAGCTCGTCCACACGTGGTACCAGGACGGCATACGCAAGGGGTCGACCAACCTCGGCGGGACCGTCGTCGCCCAGCACGGGGCCTCGCTCGGCAACGGCACGATGGACGTCTTCGCCGTCGCGACCACCGGATCGGCCTGGCGCAAGCACTTCGACGGCACGCGGTGGAGCGGCTGGATCTCGACGGGCGGGGTCTTCACGTCGGGCCTGTCCGCGTCGGCGAACCCCGCGAGCGGTGGCCTCCTCGTGACGGGCCGCGGCACCAACGGCGCGACCTACGAGCGCACCTTCTACCCCACGACGGCGACGAGCAGCTGGGTCCAGCGCGGCGACAACCTCGCAGCGTGGTCCGACCGCGCCCTCGGCGACGTCTGGCCCGGGCGGGCGCTCGTCGCCGTCGGCAACGGGGTCGACGGTCGCGCGGTCGTCCAGCGCGGGAGCCTCCTCGTCGGGACGGCCCAGGCCTTCACGTCCGCGCCCGACGTCGTGACGCGCGCCGATGGGACCTTCCTGCTCTTCGGCCGTGGCTCGGGTGGCGAGCTGCGGGTCTACGACGGGCGGGTCGGCGCCTTCACGAGCACGTCGCTCGGCGGCATCGTCCGCTGACACCCACCGGGCCGGTGCCCACCACCTTTGCGTGCCGGCCTCCTGGGTGCACGCTCGCGCCTGGGGTGCGTGTTCCACCGCGCACTCCTGGTGCGGGGGCGCAGCCCCGACGCACCGCGCACCCCGACCGCACGCCGTGTGGGCGTCCACACATCGAGCAGCGATGTCCAAGGGGTGGGCAGGTGGGGTTGAATGTCAGCGGTGACAACGGCGTCATCCGACCTCAACACGTCCGCCACGAGACCGTAACGTGGCCGCACTTCGCAAGGGTGAATCCGTGACCGAAGCACCAGTCGTGACCCCGCCCATCACCATCCCGGCCGAGCTGCTGCCCGCCGACGGACGGTTCGGCTCCGGACCCTCGAAGGTCCGCCCCGAGCAGATCGACTACCTCAGCTCCCTCGGTCGCACGGTGCTCGGCACGTCCCACCGCCAGGCGCCGGTCAAGAACCTCGTCGGTGAGGTTCGCGCCGGCCTGCGCGAGCTCTTCTCCCTGCCGGACGGCTACGAGATCATCCTCGGCAACGGCGGCTCCACGGCGTTCTGGGACATCGCCGCCTTCGGCCTCGTCCGCGAGCGCGCCCAGCACCTCGCCTTCGGGGAGTTCTCGAGCAAGTTCGGCAACGTCACGGCGGCCGCCCCCTTCCTCGGCGACCCGACGATCATCAAGGCCGACCCGGGCACGCTCGCCTCGCCGCGAGCCGAGGCCGGCGTCGACGTCTACGCCTGGCCGCACAACGAGACCTCGACCGGCGTCATGGCACCGGTCCAGCGCGTCGAGGGCGCCGACGACGACGCGCTCGTCCTCATCGACGCGACCTCCGGCGCCGGCGGCCTGCCCGTCGACATCACCCAGACCGACGTCTACTACTTCGCTCCGCAAAAGTGCTTCGCCTCGGACGGCGGCCTGTGGCTCGCGTCCTTCTCCCCTGCCGCTCTCGCGCGCGTCGACGAGATCGCGGCATCGGGCCGCTGGGTCCCCGACTTCTTCAGCCTGCCGACCGCCGTCGACAACTCGCTCAAGAACCAGACCTACAACACCCCCGCCCTGTCCACGCTCGCGCTCATGAAGAGCCAGCTCGACTGGATGAACGGCAACGGTGGGCTCGAGTTCACGACCGGTCGCACCCAGGACTCCTCGAGCCGCCTCTACGGCTGGGCCGAGCAGACCGGCTGGACGACGCCCTACGTCGCCGACCCGGCCGCCCGCTCGCAGGTCGTCGGCACGATCGACCTCGACGACTCCATCGACGCGGCCGCGGTCGCCAGCACGCTGCGCGCCAACGGCATCGTCGACGTCGAGCCCTACCGCAAGCTCG
Organism: Terracoccus sp. 273MFTsu3.1; assembly: GCF_000383675.1. GTDB lineage: Bacteria > Actinomycetota > Actinomycetes > Actinomycetales > Dermatophilaceae > Terrabacter. The sequence continues at coordinate 28,774 of NZ_KB911829.1, forward strand.
GCCGCAACCAGCTGCGCGTCGCGATGTTCCCCGCCGTCGACCCCGAGGACGTGACGAAGCTGACGCAGGCGATCGACCACGTGGTCGCAGCACTCGGCTGACCGACCGCACGCGTCCCCCGAGGGCCAGCTCCCGTATGCCGGGTGCTGGCCCTCCGCGCGAACGCCGCCGTCCGCGCGTGACCTTTGGGTACGTCCCTCGTTGATCCCAGCAGACCGCCAAAGGGGGCGGCTGTCGCATCCGAGGAGTCACCATGGTCCGCATCGTCCGCGCAGGCACCACCGCGCGCCGGGTCGCTGCAGCCGTGCCGGTCATCGCCCTGACGACCGCCGGCATCGCGTTCGCCGCCACCCGCGGCGGCGACACCGTCGCCCCGACGTCGGCGATCACCGTGCCCGACCAGGCCATCACCCAGGGCAGCCCGCTCTACCCGGAGGCCGGTCCGGCGCCCGCGCCGATGCAGCTGCCCCCGATCTACCAGACCTTCACCCAGGACTACGCCCGCGTGAACGTGGCCGGGCCGGCCAAGGGCGCGATCACGGCCATCAACTCGCTCGCGCCGGTCCGCCTGGACGCGAACGGCATACCCGCGGTGGCCGTCACGGCCTACCAGCGCGCAGCCGGCGTCCTCGGCAGCATCAAGCCCGGCTGCGGCATCGACTGGGCCCTGCTCGGAGCCATCGGACGCGTCGAAAGCAACCACGCCCGCTTCGGTGGCAACGTCCTCGACGCGAGCGGCATCGCCCGCCCCGGCATCATCGGCATCCCGCTCGACGGGTCACGCGGCACGGCCCGCATCACCGACACCGACGGCGGTGCGCTCGATCGCGACACCACCTACGACCGCGCCGTCGGCCCGATGCAGTTCATCCCGACGTCGTGGTCCATGGCCGGCCGTGACGGTGACGGCGACGGCGTCGCCAACCCGCAGAGCCTCACCGACGCGGTCACCGGTGCCGGCGTGCTGCTCTGCTCGGGCGGCACCGACCTGCGCCGGCCCGGTGCGGCCTATGACGCCGTGCTGCGCTACAACCACTCCGACTCCTACGCGCGCACGGTGCTGTCCATCGCCGACGCCTACCGCCGCGGCGTGACCGTGGTCCCGATGAGCGCGATCCCCGCTGCCCGCCCCGCTCAAGGGAGTGGCTCGGCCACCCCCGAGGGCTCGGGCTTCGCGTATGCCGGTTCGCCGGCTCCCCGTTCGACGGCTTCGCCGAGCGCACGCCCCACACCGAGCTCCTCGGCGAAGCCGTCACCCGCACCCTCCAGCACGTCGAAGCCCGCGCCGTCACCGAAGCCGGCGTCGCCCAAGCCGGCCCCGAAGCCGAAGCCCGGCGCCCCTCACCTGCCGATCCCGCTGCCGTCGGTCCCCGGCGTCCCACTGCCGTCGGTCACGGTGCCGCTGCCGTCCGTGCCGAAGGTGCCCGTGCCGACGCTGCCGGCAGAGATCGTGCGGCTGCTCGCCCTGCCCCACCTGCCGCTGCTCAGCGGCGACCCCAAGGACCTCGTCCGGGTGCTCGACCCGCTGACCGCCAAGGTCGTCTGCGTCCTCGACGCCAAGGTCGTGACGTGTCCCGCCGGAGGTCTGCTCGGCTGATCGACCCCCCGTCGGCCGAGCAGCACCCCTCACCGCGAGAGCGGCCGCCCGTCGGGCGGCCGCTCTCGTCGTGTCCGCGGCAGGCGTCAGCCGCGCGCGCCGGGACGACCGGTCAGGCGCCGGCGCCCGCGATGGGCGGGGCGGAGGCGTCGGCCTCCTCGCTGCTGGCCTCGCGGCGGAGGTACTCCTCGATGTTCTCGACGTCGGCCCGGTTGCGCCGGACGACGGTCAGCAGGTCGGACATCGAGCTGACCTCCTCGACCTGCTCCTTGATGAACCACTGCATGAACTGGTCCGACGCGAAGTCGTGCTCCTCGCGGGCGACGGCGGTCAGCGCGTTGATCTGGTCGGTGACGCGCTTCTCCTGGGCCAGGGCCAGCTCGACGGGCTCGACGATGTCGGCGAAGGTGTTGGTCGGCGCGGCCACGCCCGGGATCGCCACGGTCGAGTCGGTGTCCAGGAGGTACTGGACCATCATCATCGCGTGGTCGCGCTCCTCGACCGCCTGGCGGTAGAAGAGCGCTGCCATCTGAGGCATCGTCAGGTTGTCGTAGTAGACCGCGATCGCGACGTACTGCTGGTGGGCGGCGTACTCGTGGCCGATCTGCTCGTTGAGCAGGTCGACGAACCTCTGGGCGGCCATGGTGGCTCCTCCGCACTGGTCTCGACGGGTGGGGCAGACGCCCATCCTAGGGAGGCGGTCCGGTCCCGACGGCGCCCGCCCACACGTCGGGCCACACCCCGAGCGGGAGCCGGACCGGGTCGAACCCTGCCCGACGGGTCAGCGGTTGACGAACGCGGCGATGACGGCGATCGCGATGAAGAGCACGAGCGCCGCGACCGTGATCCGGTGGCGGAACTTGAAGTTCACTTGGTCACCTCGGGGGCCGACGGCACCACCGAGGCGAGCTGGATCCGGAGTCGGGGGCGCCGCTGGGTCTGGATGGTCACCGCGACATTCTGCCGACGTGCGACCCAGAGTCCAACCGCTGCGAGGCTGAGGCCCACCGCGACGGTGCCGATGGCGATCGTCCAGCGGGGTCCCCAGACGTCCCCGATCCACCCGATGACGGGCGCACCGATGGGCGTGCCACCCATGAAGATCGCCATGTAGAGGGCCATGACCCGTCCTCGCATCACGGGATCGACGCTGACCTGGACCATGGCGTTGGCCGTGGTGAGCGCGGTCAGGGCGGCGAGGCCCGTCGGCACGAGGAAGACAGCGAACATGACGTAGTTCGGGGCCGTCGAGAGGAAGGCCGTCGACACCGTGAAGCCGGCGAGGGCGACGAGGAGGACCCGCATCCGGGGCCTGGCGCGACGGGCGGAGAGCAGGGCCGCGGTGAGCGAACCGATGGCCATGATCGAGCCGAGCAGGCCGTACTCCCCCGGCCCCTTGTCGAAGACCTTGGTGGCCATGAGCGCCATCGTCAGCTGGAAGTTCATCCCGAAGGTCCCGAGGACGAAGACGAGCGCCATGATGAGCACGAGGTCGGGCCGTCCCCTGACGTAGCGCAGTCCCTCACGGATCTGCCCCTTGCCTCGGGCCCGGGGCGACGGCGTCAGCAGGCTGGTGTTCATCCGCAGGAGCGCCACGAGCACGAAGACGAAGGTCGCGGCGTTCACGTAGAGCGCGGGCGCGATGCCGAACCAGGCGATGACGAGCCCGGCGACGGCCGGCCCGACGAGGCGGCCGAGGTTGAACGAGGCGCTGTTGAGCGCGACGGCGTTGGGCAGGTGCGCGGTGTCGACCATCTCCGAGACGAACGTCTGCCGGGCCGGGTTGTCGACCGCCGTCGCGACTCCCTGGAGGAAGGCGAGGGCGTAGACGTGCCACAGCTCGACGACCCCGGCCGCCGTGAGCACGGCGAGCAGCAGGGCGGTGACGAGCAGCGCCGTCTGGGTGAGGAAGAGGATGCGCCGCTTGGGGAAGCGGTCGACGAGCATCCCCGCGAACGGGGCGAGGATGAGGAAGGGCAGGAACTGCAGTCCCGTGACGATGCCGAGCGCCGTCGACGAGTGGTCGGTGAGGACCGTGAGGACGAGCCAGTCCTGTGCGACGCGCCCCATCCACGTGCCGACGTTGGAGACGATCGCGCCGGAGGCGTAGATGCGGTAGTTCGGGATGGAGAGGGAGTGGAAGGTGGGGCTCATTCGCTGGCCACCTTGGCCAGCACGGCGGCGGCCCGCTGGAGCAGCTCGCGCTCGTCGTCGGTGAGCTGCTCGAAGCGCGAGAGCATCCACTCGTCGCGGTGCTTCCGGATCCGCTTGAGCGCCTTGCGGCCCTCGGGGGTCAGCGACAGGATCACCTGTCGGCCGTCGGTGGGGTCGTCAGCCCGGGCGACGTAGCCGCGCTCGACGAGCATGTTGGTCGTGCGCTTCATGCTCGGGGCTGACACGCGCTCGATGTCGGCGAGCTCGCTGTTGGTGCGAGCCGTGGACTCGAGCCGGCACAGGACGGAGAACTGGTGCGGGGGCAGCTCACGGTCGGACTCGAAACGGACTCGCCGCGAGATGCGCATGCAGGCGAGTCGGATGTCGTTGGAGAGCGAGACGAGCTCGGCTCTGGAGAGCCGGATGGTCGGAGTCTTGGCAGTCAAGGGCGGATCCTCGGAAGTGCAGTCTGGTGATACTTAGCCTAACTCATTACCTCGGCTAACCATTCCCAAGGTTGGACAGACCGGGCACACCGAGCCCTCCACCTGACGCGTGAAGGCCCCCTCCCGAGCGGGAGGGGGCCTTCACGGCATACGTGCTCTGGTGTTGTTTGGAGCGAACCGCCTTGTACGGCAGCGTCACTCAGGTGAGCATCGACTCCAGCGGCGCCTTGATGAAGTAGACGACGAAGAACGCGGCGACGATCCACAGCAGCGGGTGGATCTCGCGGCGCTTGCCTCGCGCGATCTTGACGAGCACCCAGGCGATGAAGCCGGCGCCGATGCCGACGGTGATGTTGTAGGTGAACGGCATGAGCACGATGGTGAGGAAGGCCGGCAGCGCGATCTCCATGTCGTCCCAGTCGATGTTCTTGACCTGGGTCATCATGAGGAAGCCGACGATGACGAGCGCCGGGGCCGCCGCCTCGGACGGCACGACCGCGAAGAGCGGAGCGAGGAAGGTCGCGAGCAGGAAGAGCACGCCCGTCACGACCGAGGCGAGACCGGTGCGGGCCCCCTCCTCCACGCCGGACGCGGACTCGATGTAGGACGTGTTGCTGCTGACGCCGCCGGCGCCACCGGCGATCGCGGCGACCGAGTCGACGACGAGGATGCGGTCGGTGTGCGGCGGGTTGCCGTCCTCGTCGAGGAGCTTGGCCTCGGTGCCGATCGCGACGACGGTGCCCATCGTGTCGAAGAAGTCGGCGAGCAGGAGGGAGAACACGAACATGACGGCCGTGACGACGCCGATCTTCTCGAACGAGCCGAGCAGGTTGAACTGGCCGAGGATCCCGAGGTCGGGCGTCTGGGTGATCGAGTCGGGCAGGCGCGGCGGGGTCAGCGCCCACGCCGACGGGTTGGTGAGGACGCCCTTGTCGAAGACGCGCGGGCCGATCTGGAAGATCGCCTCGAGGACCATGGCCAGCGCGGTGGCCGCGACGATGCCGATGAGGATGGCGCCCTTGACCTTGCGGATGAGCAGGACCGCGATGAGGAAGACGCCGAAGACGAAGACGAGGGTCGGCCAGCCGTCGAGGCTGCCGCCGATGCCGAGCTCGCTCGGGACCGAGCCGGGCGTCGTGGGGCGGCGCGCGAAGCCCGCGTCGATGACGCCGATGTAGGCGATGAACAGGCCGATGCCGACGGAGATCGCCACCTTGAGCGGCCCCGGGATCGCCTTGAAGACCGCCTTGCGGAAGCCGGTCAGCACGAGCACGAGGATGATGACGCCCTCGATGACGACGAGGCCCATGAGGTCGGCGAAGGTGATCTTGTCGGCCGAGTGGGTGATGACCATGCCGGTGATGAGGCCGTTGATGCCGAGACCGGCGGCCAGCGCGATCGGGAAGTTCGCGACGAGCCCCATGAGGATCGACATGACGCCGGCGATGACCGCCGTGCCGACCGCGACGAGCAGCTTGCTCTGGGTCAGGTCGGTCGTGCCGCCGATCATGGTGCCCGAGCCGTCGACGACGCCCGAGAGGATGATGGGGTTGAGGACCACGATGTAGACCATCGTGAAGAAGGTGACGAAGCCGCCCCGGACCTCGCGAGCGACGGTCGACCCGCGCTCGGTGATCTTGAAGAAGCCGTCGAGCCCGGTCAGTGTGGGCGCTTTGCGTGTATCCGTCGACATGGCGCACACCCTAGTGGCGGCGCGTTTCCGGTGTGTGACGAGACCCTAGGCTGTCCACGTGAGCGACGAAACCACCCCCGACGTGCCGGCCCGCCCGGCCGACCCGACAGCGCCCGAGCAGATCGCGCCGCTGCCCGTGCCGATGCTGCGGATCATCGAGGTCGGGCTCGCCGTGTGGCTCGTCGCCCTCGTCGTCACCCTCGTCGTGCCCGCGCTCCACGAGGGCGACCGGGACTGGTGGCCGTGGACGTGCGTGGCCGGCTTCGTGCTCGGCGCCATCGGCTGGGTCTACGTGTGGCGCGGTCGCGGCAACGCGAGCGACGCCGCCTGACCCGCTTCCGCCTCCTCGCCAGCGCCGCACCACCCCGGAACGCACGAACCACCCGGGTGTGCCGGGTGGTTCGTCCGTGGTCGGGCGCGGTCAGTCGGTGACCGGGTCGTCCGAGCCGTGCGACTCCTTGACCGGAGCCTGATCGTCGGCAGCCCGTCCGGACTGCGCGGAGCCGCCCTGGCTGGCGTCGTCCCCGGGCTGATCGGTGCGGTCGTCCTGGTCCTCGTCGTCCCGGTCGTCCCGGTCGTCCCGGTCGTCCCGGCCCGCAGGCTCAGCCGGCTCGAGGTCGACCGCGAACTCGTCGACGATCGGCTCCCCGATCGGTGTCGGCTCGGGGTGGTCCATGTCGGTCTCGGAGTGGGCCCCGCAGCCGTGGTCGAGCGATACGACCCGGCCGTCGGACGGGCTCCACTCGTTGGCGCACACGCCGAACGTCACGCGCAGAGCGCCGGCCATCGGCAGGAAGTAGCCGCACGTCGTGCACTGCGCGGTGGCCTTCGTCGCGATCTCGGCCGTCGGGCCGTGGTCGCCGTCGTACCAGCGGCTCGCCGCGACCTCGCGCCCCTCGGCGGACAGCACCCGTGGACGGCCCAGACCCAGCTCGAAGAAGGCCATCTGGTCGACCTCCTCGTCGCCCGTGGCCTCGAAACCGGGCTCGAGGTTGGGGTCGTAGGGGCGGTAGGGCAGCACGTCGCCGGCGCCGAGGTCGCCGGGAGCGAGCCGGTCGGCATACGGCAGCCACTCGGGGGCGAGCACGGCGTCGGGACCGGGCAGCAGGTTGGTCTCGCAGACCGTCGCCACCTTGGCGCGCGGCACCCGCGCGACGCTGACGCCCCAGCGCCACCCGCGGTAGCCGGGCGAGGTGCACTCGAACCAGTGCATGCCGAGGCGCTCCTCGAGCAGGTCCATGCCGAGGTGCGCGCCGATGGTTCCGGGCTCGGCGACGTCCTCGAGGACGCTGCGGGCGAGATCGGACGCGGCCAGCAGCACCGCATCGGTCTTGGGGGTGGTGACGGTCATCAGCTCACTTCTCCAGCTCGTCCGCGAGGCCGCGCAGGGCGCGGGCGACGGTGGAGGCGAGCTTGCGGTCGGGACGGCGTCCGGCGCGGTAGCCGTTGCCGACGCCGTCGAGGAGCTGCACGACGTCCTCGATGATGACGGTGAGCTCCTCCGGCGTGCGGCGGGTCTGTGCGGTCTTGTTGGCGGCGACGGACTGGACCGGGTCGAGCACCTTGACCGACAGCGCCTGGGCACCCTTGCGGCCCTCGACGATGCCGAACTCGACACGCACGCCCTTCTTCAGGGTCGTGATGCCCTCAGGGAGCGCGTTCGCGTGCAGGAAGACGTCCGCGCCCGAGTCCTCGGAGATGAATCCGAAGCCCTTGTCCGCGTCGTAGAACCTGACCTTGCCAGTCGGCACAGTCCACCTCGTTCAGATCTCGGTCGGCGCTCTCGCGGCACGACTCGATGGCGCTCCTTGCGCTCCGCTCCAGCCTAACGGCTCGGGGCAAGCCGGATTCCGCGCCGCGCAGGCGCCGGGCCCCCGACCGGCCGGCTCGCCGACCTACGCTGGGGCATGCCCACGCCCCTGCACCTCGAGTCGTCCCGCGCCGTCCCCGTCGAGGTCGCCGACGCGTACGACCGTCTGCTCCCCCACCCGCTCACCGACCTCATGTCGCGTCGCTACGGGCTGCTGCCGCCGATCCGCGAGGTGCGTGACCAGGCCGGGCCGTGGGGCGAGGTCGGGCAGACCCGGACGATCGCTCTGGCCGACGGCGGGACGATGCGTGAGCGCCTGACCGAGGTGGTGCGGCCCGAGCGTTTCGACTACGTGCTCACCGACTTCACCGGGGCGTTCAGGCCGCTCGTCTCGCACGTCGACGGCCGCTGGGCCTTCGCGCCGGAGGGCACGGGCGTGCGGGTCACGTGGAGCTGGACGCTGCACCCGACGAGCACGTATGCCGCCCGCGTCCTGCCGCTCGTCGGCCGGATGTGGCGGGGCTACGCACGCCAGGCCCTAGAGCAGACGTCGGACGTGCTGCTCGGCCGCTGAGGCGTCACGCGGTCGGTCGGGGCCGCGGGGTCGGGCCGGCGGGATCAGGCCGGCGGGTCAGGCCGGGGAGATCCCCCACGTGCCGGTCCACTCCTCGCCCGGGGCGAGCACGACGAGACCGTCGCCGGAGTTGAAGGCGTCGGCCGGGCAGCTCATCGGCTCGACGGCGATGCCGACCTCGCCCTTGCGGTCCTCGGCGATCGCGGTGAAGACCTGCAGCCACGAGAAGGCGGCATCGGCCCACAGCGTCGTCGTGCGGTCGGCGGCAGCCACCGTGGCGCGCCACATGCCGTCGGGGTCGCGCACGACGTCGGTGTAGGCGGTGTCGAGGCGGGTCTCGCCCACCGGGCGACGCTCGCGGAAGTCGTAGGGCTCGCCGTCGACCGGACGGTTCGCGGCAGGGAGCAGTCGCTCGTCGACCTCGACCCACGTCGACCCCGGGATGCGCAGCTCGACGTCGGACAGCTGGGTCTCGCCGATGGCGAGGTAGGGGTGCGCGCCGTAGCCGAAGGGCGCCTCCGACGGTCCGACGTTGCGCGCGGCCGTCGTCACGACGAGGCCCGAGTCGTCGAGGAGGTAGGTGGTGCGCAGGTCGAGGAAGTGGTCCCACCCCGGCTGCGGGTGGAGCCGGTAGCCGACGGTGACGCGGTCGTCCTCGAGCTCGACGAGCTCCCACAGCGCCCAGCGCACGAGGCCGTGGCTCGCGTTGCCGCGGGCGACCTCGGTGACCGACAGCTGGTGCTCGGTGCCCGCGAACGTGTAGCGCCCGTCGCGGATGCGGTTGGGCCAGGGCATGAGCTGCTGACCACGACCTGACGCGCACGTCTCGTCGGCGGCGTAGCCCGCGACGACGTCGACGCCGTCTCGGGTGAACGTGCGCAGGCCGCCCCCGACCTCGACGACGGTCGCCTCGAACGGGCCGTGCCCGATGGTCCACTGCTGGCCGGTCGGGTACGCCGGGACGGGCTCGGCGGGTGTCGCCGGTGAGAGGGCGCTCATGGGAGCAACGCTAGCGGGCACGCCCCCGGCGCGAGTCGGAGGCACGGCGTGCGGGCAGTAGGTTGGGAGGATGGCCACCCCGAGCCGGAGCCTCGCCGACGACATCCGCGGTCGCAGCGACGCAGAGCTCATCGACCTCGTGCTCGCGCGCCCGGATCTCGCGCGCCCGGCGCCGGCCGACCTGACGAGCCTCGCGGCCCGCGCCGGCACCCGGGCCAGCGTGCAACGCGCCGTCGAGGCGCTCGACCGGGGACACCTCCAGGTGCTCGAGGCCGTCGTCGTCGCCGGCGATGCCGCCGAACGCGGCACGCTCCTGCACCTGCTCGGCACCGACGACGCCAGGACCGTCGACGCGATCGTGCAGGACCTCTGGCGCGCGGCGCTGCTCTGGCGCGGCGCCGACGGCGACCACGTCGTGCGCACCGTGCCCGAGGTCCTCGGCACGGCGGTCGCCGGCCTCGGCGCGCCGATGCGTGAGCTGCGTCCCTCGTCGCCTCCCGAGCACGCCGACCCCGACCGCATCCGGGCCGCCGTCGCCGAGGCGCCCGACGACGCGCGGGCGATGCTCGAGCGGATGACGTGGGGTCCGGCCTTCGGTGTGCTGCCCACCTCCACGCCCGGACGCACGACGGCCCGGTGGCTGCTCGAGCACCACCTGCTCGTCCCCGTCTCGACCGACCGCGTCGCGATGCCCCGCGAGGTCGGCCTCGTCCTGCGCGAGGGTCGACTGCACCGGTCGGTGGAGCTCACACCGCCCGACATCGAGGCCCGACCCGTCGCGCTCGTCGACGCCGCAGCCGGCGGTGCCGCGAGCGAGTGCCTGACCCACCTCGACGAGCTCGCCGCGGAGTGGGGCGCCGAGCCGCCCCGGGTGCTGCGTGCCGGCGGCCTGTCGGTCCGGGACCTCCGCGTCACGCAGATGACGCTCGACCTCGACCCCGAGCACACCGCCTTCGTCGTCGAGCTGGCGTATGCCGCCGGGCTCGTCGCCGACGACGGCGAGGTCGTGCCGGTGTGGGCCCCCACCTCGGAGATCGACGAGTGGAGCTCGAGCGAGGCCGGGCACCGGTGGGCGACGCTGGCCGTGGCCTGGCTCGGTTCGACCCGGGCACCCCATCTCGTCGGTCGGCGCAGCACCGGGACCGGTCCTGCGAACGCCCTCGGCCCCGACGTGCAGTGGCCGGCGATCCGCGCGATCCGCCGGGAGGTGCTGCGTGAGCTGGCGTCCCTCGAGCCGGGGCACGCTGCCGACCACACCTCGCTGCGCCGGCGCCTGGCATGGCGCCGGCCGAACCGGTCTGCCGCCGTGCTCGACGAGGCCGTCGAGGCGGTGCTGCGCGAGTCCGAGTGGCTAGGCGTGACCGGTCGCGGGGCCCTGTCCGAGGCCGGCCGTGCGCTCGTCGCCCCGCTCCTCCCCCCGCCCGCCCCCTCGGCTCGAGGTGGTGGCTCGAGCACGACGGGTGTCGCGACCACCTCGAACGGCAAGCGCCCCGCCCGGGCTCGGGCTGATCGCGCCGGCGGCGCTGCCGACATCCCCTCGACCGCGCAGCCGCCACCGGAGGCGGGAGCCGTGGCCGAGACGGTCGCCGCGGCGATGTCGGCGCACCTGCCGTCGCCGGTCGACCACATCCTCGTCCAGGCCGACCTCACCGCCGTCGCCCCGGGGCCGCTCGTCGGCGGTCTCGGGTCGTTCATGCGCCTCGCCGCCGACGTCGAGTCCCGCGGCGGCGCCACCGTCTACCGCTTCACCCCCGAGTCGGTGCGTCGCGCGCTCGACGCCGGGTGGACCGCGGCCGACTTCACCGAGACCGTGCGCCGGTCGAGCCGCACCCCGGTGCCGCAGCCCCTCGAGTACCTCGTCGCCGACGTCGCGCGCAAGCACGGCCAGACCCGGATCGGCGGCGCGGCGGCCTACATCCGGTCCGACGACGCGGCGGTGCTCGACACGATGCTCGCGTCGCGCGACCTGACGCCACTCCGGCTGCGGCGCCTCGCGCCGACGGTGCTCGTGTCCTCGGCGGACCCCCGCGTCCTCGTGGACCTCTTGCGCGACAACGGTTTCGCCCCCGTGCACGAGGGGCAGGACGGCGCCGTCGTCCACGCCGAGACGCCGCGCCGCCGTGCTGGTTCACGCCGTCGTGGCCCCGGTCCGATGGTCTCGCCGGTCGACCGCCCCTACACCCAGTCCCTCGTCGACGGGCTGCGCGCGGCCGAGGCGACGGCCGACCAGCGCCGGGTCGAGGACGAGACCCGACCCGGCCCGCGCATCCAGGCGATGGACCCCGTCGTGACCCTCTCGCTGCTGCGCGACGCGGTCGCCGACCGGCACGGCGTCTGGATCGGCTACTCCGACGGCCACGGGGCCACGAGTCGCCACCTCATCCACCCGCAGAAGGTCGAGGGCGGCCGGGTCCGGGCCACGGACGAGTCCGGCCACGAGAAGTCGTTCTCGGTCCACCGCATCACCGGCGCGACGCTCGAGAGCTGAGCAGCCTTGGCAGGCAACGACATCCGCGGGGGACACCGGCCGGCATACGTGCTCCACGACCACCGGAAGCCGCGGCCGCACTTCGACCTGCGGCTCGAGGAGCACGGCGTCCTGCGCTCGTGGGCGGTGCCCAAGGGCCTGCCGACGACGAGCCGGCACGACCGCCTGGCCGTCGCGGTCGACGACCACGACCTGGACCACCTGACGTACACCGACGAGCACAAGTCGGTCGCCGACACCGGATGGTGGGAGGAGGAGTCGCGCGACGACCACCGGATCGTCTTCGTGCTGCACGGTCGGGCCGGCTCCCACCGCTACGCCCTGATCCGCACCGACCGCGACTGGCTGCTCCACCTCACCAAGGACCAGCCGACGCCCTGACGCACGACCCTCGATGCCACCGTCGCGGTTGGACGGGCGGGGTGGGTCAGGCGCCGGCGAGGGCGCGCACGACGTTGCTCGGGCTGGGGCGGCCGAGCTGCTGCGCCATCCACACCGACGTCTCGACGAGCGCGTCGAGGTCGACCCCGGTCTCGACGCCCGCGCCGTGCAGGGCCCAGACGAGGTCCTCCGTGGCGAGGTTGCCGGTCGCGGACTTCGCGTACGGGCAGCCACCCAGACCGCCGGCGGCCGCGTCGACGACCGAGACGCCGTCACGCAGGGCGGCCATCGTGTTGGCGAGCGCCTGTCCGTAGGTGTCGTGGAAGTGCACGGCGATGCGGTCGGTGCCGATGCCTCGCGCGGCGAGCGCCTCGAGCAGCCGGTGGACGTGCCCCGTCGTGCCGACGCCGATCGTGTCGCCGAGGCTGAGCTCGTGGCAGCCCAGGTCCATGAGCCGCTCCGCCGTGTCGACGACCTGCCCGATCGGCACCGGGCCCTCCCACGGGTCGCCGAAGCACATCGAGACGTAGGCGCGCACCCACATCCCGTCGGCGAGGGCGCGCTTCACGACCGGCTCGAACATGGCGTACTGCTCGCTCACCGACCGGTTGAGGTTCTTCTGTGCGAAGGTCTCGGTGGCCGAGCCGAAGATCGCGATCGCACCGAGCCCGAGCTCCTCGGCGCGGTCGAGGCCCCGCTCGTTGGGCACGAGGGCCGGGCGGCGGCGCCCGAGCCCGTCGGCGCCGAGGCCGGCGAGCACCTCCTCGGCGTCACCCATCTGCGGCACCCACCTCGCCGGGACGAACGAGGTCGTCTCGATGGTGCCGAGCCCGGCGGCCTCGAGACGTCGGATGAACTCGACCTTCGTCGCGGCGGGGACGATCGTCTTCTCGTTCTGCAGGCCGTCGCGTGGACCGACCTCGTAGATCGTCACCTTCGGGGGCAGCCCCGTCGCCGCCTCGACCTGTGGGGATCGCATGCGCCCATACTGTCACCAGCACGCCCCACGCCCGGGCCGAGGTATCGGCCGGCGAGGGCCCCGACGGAATACCTCGACCCACGCTCGGAGTTGTCCCCACACGATGAATGACGGACCCCTGATCGTCCAGAGCGACAAGACCCTCCTCCTCGAGGTCGACCACCCGAACGCCGAGGCCGCACGCCGGGCCATCGCTCCGTTCGCCGAGCTCGAGCGTGCTCCCGAGCACGTGCACACCTACCGCATCACCCCGCTCGGCCTGTGGAACGCCCGGGCGGCCGGCCACGACGCCGAGCAGGTCGTCGACGCCCTCATCACCCACAGCCGGTATGCCGTCCCCAACGCGCTGCTCGTCGACGTGGCCGACACGATGGACCGCTACGGCCGGCTCACCCTGACCAAGGAGGGCCTCGCCGACAGCCCCGAGGGCACCCGGCTCGTGCTGCGCACGACGGACCGCCCGGTGCTCGAGGAGGTCCTGCGGCACAAGAAGATCAAGCCGCTGACCGGCGAGCGTCTCGACGACCTGGCCGTCGTCGTGCACCCGAGCGAGCGCGGCACCCTCAAGCAGGAGCTGCTCAAGGTCGGCTGGCCCGCCGAGGACCTTGCCGGCTACGTCGACGGTGAGGCCCACCCGATCGACCTCGACCAGGCCGACTGGCACCTGCGCCCCTACCAGCAGCACGCCGTCGACGGCTTCTGGCACGGCGGGTCCGGCGTCGTCGTCCTCCCCTGCGGGGCGGGCAAGACGCTCGTCGGCGCCGGGGCGATGGCCGCCGCCAAGGCGACGACCCTCATCCTCGTCACCAACACGGTGAGCGCGCGGCAGTGGAAGGACGAGCTGATCAGGCGCACGACGCTGACCGAGGACGAGATCGGCGAGTACTCCGGTGCCCGCAAGGAGATCCGGCCCGTCACGATCGCGACCTACCAGGTGCTGACGACGAAGCGGAAGGGCGCCTACGCGCACCTCGACCTGCTCGACGCCCGCGACTGGGGTCTCATCGTCTACGACGAGGTGCACCTGCTGCCGGCACCGATCTTCCGGATGACCGCCGACCTCCAGGCTCGGCGCCGCCTCGGCCTCACCGCGACCCTCGTGCGCGAGGACGGCCGCGAGGCCGACGTCTTCAGCCTCATCGGCCCGAAGCGGTTCGACGCGCCGTGGAAGGACATCGAGGCCCAGGGCTACATCGCTCCCGCCGACTGCGTCGAGGTGCGGGTCACGCTCCCCGAGGGCCAACGCCTCGCGTATGCCGTGAGCGAGCCGGAGGACCGCTACCGCCTCGCGTCGTGCTCCGACGCCAAGCTGCCCGTCGTCGAGACGCTGGCCAAGCAGCATGCCGGCGAACCGACCCTCGTCATCGGGCAGTACCTCGACCAGCTCCACGAGGTGGCCGAGCGGCTCGGCGCCGAGGTCATCACCGGCGAGACGACCGTCAAGGAGCGCCAGCGCCTCTACGACGCCTTCCGCACCGGCGAGATCACGACGCTCGTCGTCAGCAAGGTGGCGAACTTCTCCATCGACCTGCCCGAGGCGAGCGTCGCGATCCAGATCAGCGGCACCTTCGGCTCCCGCCAGGAGGAGGCCCAGCGCCTCGGACGCGTCCTGCGCCCCAAGGGCGACGGCCGCACCGCGCACTTCTACACGATCGTCAGCCGCGACACCGTCGACGCCGACTTCGCCGCGCACCGCCAGCGCTTCCTCGCCGAGCAGGGGTACGCGTACCGCATCGTCGACGCCGACGACCTCTGAGCATCGGGACCGTCTCACCCTGCGACTCAATTAGGTCAGGCAAGGCTTGCCTATTTAGCATCGACGTCGTGGGCAAGCTCAAGGCCAAGGACGTGGCGAAGCTCAAGCCGAAGTCCAAGTGCTGCAAGGACAGCCCGCGGTGCACGAGGTGCCCCGTGGTGATCAAGCGACTGTGCGCGCAGGACTGCGCCTCGATGTGCGGCAAGGACTTCAAGAAGGCCCTCGCCAAGGCCCGCAAGCGCTGACCACGCGAACCGGGGCCCACCCGAGAGGGTGAGCCCCGATGCTGCACGGGTCGGGGTCAGCCGCGCCCGTCGCGCGACCCACTCTCGTGGTCGCCGTCCTCGTGGTCGCCACCCTGGTGGTCGCCGTCCTCGTGGTCGCCACCCTGGTGGTCGCCGTCCTCGTAGTCCGCATCCTCGTGGTCGGCAGCGTCGTCGTCGCCCGCCTGGTCCGAGTCCTCCGCCCCCTCGTGATCGGCAGCGTCGTCGGACCCGGGCTTCGCCCCACCACGCACCAGGGCGCCGTCCTTGCGTGCCGAACGCACCGCCGCGACGACACCCTCCTTCGTGGTCTGGGCCTGCACCGCCTCGCGCAGCTTCGCGAGTGCCGCCTGCCGAGCCGCCAGCCGCTCGGCGATCCGCGCCTTGGCCTCGGCCGTGAGCCGCTCGCTCGCCGCCACGCGCTGCGACAGCTTGGTCACGAGCGTCGCCTGCCGGTCGATGGCCTCGATGACGCGAGCCTTGAGCTCCGACAGCGTCACCGTTCCCAGACTCGGTCCATCCGCGCCCGCGCGCACGACGGCTGGAGCGGGGGCCCCCGCGACAGGGGCGGCATACGCACCCGCACCGAGCCCGCACGCGGCGACGAGGGCGACCGCGGCTGCCGTGGTCCGCACCATGTTCCTGGTCTTCACCATGATCATCTCCTTGAGTGTCGGCCCCCCGTGATCCTTCGAACGTCTCCACCCTGCCCGATTTGTCCGTTTTCGCCACTTGAGAGACCGAGGGTTCCCAGCGAACTCCCAGCGAACACCCTGACACTGGGACGGTGGACACCCAGACAGCTGCGGCACCCGAGGCTCGCCTGCTCGTCGTCGAGGACGAGCCGAACATCCGCGAGCTCCTCGCAACCTCACTCCGCTTCGCCGGCTTCGAGGTCGAGACGGCCGGTGACGGCACGACCGCCCTCGCCATGGCCGCCGAGTCCGAGCCCGACCTCGTCGTGCTCGACGTCATGCTCCCCGACGTCGACGGCTTCGAGGTGACCCGTCGCCTGCGCGACCGCGGCCGCCAGCAGCCGATCGTCTTCGTCACCGCTCGTGACGCGACGGGCGACAAGATCCAGGGCCTCACCGTGGGTGGCGACGACTACGTCACCAAGCCGTTCAGCCTCGAGGAGGTCATCGCCCGCATCCGGGCGGTCCTGCGCCGCACCCGCGGACAGGCCGACGACGGCGCGACGCTCCGCTTCCACGACCTCGAGCTCAACGAGGACTCCCACGAGGTGCGCCGCGGCGGGCGGATCATCGACCTGTCCCCGACCGAGTTCAAGCTGCTGCGCTACCTGCTGCTCAACCCCAACCGCGTGCTCTCGAAGCTGCAGATCCTCGACCACGTCTGGGACTACGACTTCCGCGGCGAGTCCGGCATCGTCGAGTCCTACATCTCCTACCTCCGGCGCAAGATCGACGCCGACGGCCCCTCGCTCATCCACACCAAGCGCGGCGTGGGTTACGTTCTCCGGGTGCCCCCAGAGCTGACCGCCCCCTGACCGGATGGCCGACCTGACCGCCCCGGCGGCCGACCTGCGCGCCACCGCTGACGACGCGAGCGTCCCGCCCGCCGC
Source organism: Terracoccus sp. 273MFTsu3.1 (assembly GCF_000383675.1). GTDB lineage: Bacteria > Actinomycetota > Actinomycetes > Actinomycetales > Dermatophilaceae > Terrabacter. The sequence continues at coordinate 45,499 of NZ_KB911829.1, forward strand.
GGTGCGTGGACGCTCGCTGACCCGCCGCCTGCGGGCCCTGCCCTTGCGCTGGCGCCTCCTCGCCGTCACCCTCGGTCTCGTCGCAGCAGCCCTCGCCGTCACCTCGCTCGCGGTCAGCGCCCTGCTGCGCGGCTACCTCGTCAGCCAGACGGAGCAGGAGCTCGAGGTCTACGCGGCGAGCCTGGCCTCGGTCGAGCTCTCCGAGCTGCAGGCCACGAGCTCGCAGCTGCCGTCGAACTTCACCGCGAAGGTGCTCGACCTGTCGACCGGCGAGATCACGAACCTCCGCGACGCCGCACTGCTGGAGCCCACGACCCCTGCCCTGCCCACGCCGAAGCTCACCGACACGAACCTGCTCGAGCCGTCGACGTTCCAGGTCGGCTCCGCCACCGGGGAGGGCCAGTGGCTGGCTCTCGCCAAGCTCAACGACGAGGGCAGCGGGATCGTCGAGGTCGCGTTGCCCCTGCGGCCGCTCGAGGCCACCGTCAGTCAGTTCCTCCTGTATGCCGCCGCCATCGGCGGCATCGCCCTGCTCCTGACGGCGCTGCTCGGCTGGTACCTCATCGGGCGCACCTTCCGGCCGCTGACCCGCATCGAGGACACCGCGGCCCAGATCGCCGTGGGCGACCTGACCCAGCGCGTCGACGTGCCCGACACCGACGACGAGGTGGCCTCGCTCTCCCGGTCGCTCAACGCGATGCTCGCCCGGATCGAGCAGAGCTTCGCCGCGCGTGAGGCCAACGAGGAGAAGATGCGCCGCTTCATCGCCGACGCGTCCCACGAGCTGCGCACCCCGCTCGCCGCGGTCGGCGGCTACGCCGAGCTCTACCGCCAGGGCGCGCTGCCGACGGCCGACGCCGTGACCGGAGCCATGGGGCGCATCGAGTCCGAGGCGCACCGGATGAGCGGTCTCGTCGAGGACCTGCTGACCCTCGCCCGCCTCGACGGCGAGCGCCCGCTCGAGCTGCAGACCGTCGACCTCGCCGTCCTCGCGGCGGATGCGGCCCAGGACGCGCGCACCATCGCGCCGGGCCGCCACATCGTCGCGACCGGCATCAGTGGACCGATCGAGCCGACCGAGCTGCGCGCCGACGAGCAACAGCTGCGCCAGGTCGTGACCAACCTCGTGACCAACGCGCGCGTGCACACGCCCGACGGCACCCCGATCGAGATCCTCGTCGGACGGGTCGACGCCCGGCACGTCGCACTCCACGTGCGCGACCACGGACCCGGCATCCCCGCCGACGCCCGGGACGAGGTCTTCGAGCGCTTCTACCGGGCCGACCGCAGCCGCAGCCGTGGCCAGGGGGGCGGCAACGGGCTCGGGCTGGCCATCGTCCACGCGATCATCGAGGCCCACGACGGCACCGTCCGTGTCGACGAGACGCCCGGCGGTGGGGCCACCGTCGTCGTCGAGCTGCCGATCACCCGGACCACGAGTGAGCCACGTCACCATCGCCCGTCCCAAGGCACAGCGGATTCCTAGGAACACCACAACGTCGTCCAAAGCTGGGTCGATGTCATGGAGACAACAGACCAGAGCGAGGAGGAGCCATGACCCTGGCACCTGAGGACCACACCCAGCAGATCCCGCAGGGCAGCTACTACAGCCAGTCCGCACCACCCGCGCCGCCGGCCCCGCCGACGCCGCCCCTGGGTGAGGGCAGCCGTCCGGCGCCCAAGCGCGAGAGCCGAATCGGCCAGACCATCGGCGTCGCGCTGCTCGCAGCCGTCCTCGCGAGCGGTGGCACGTATGCCGCCACGCAGCTCGGCGACCAGGGCACCGCCGCGTCGCCGACGTCCACCACGTCGACGACGAACCAGAACCAGGGCTCCTCGCCGACTGTCGTGCAGGGCAACGCCACGGCGCCCGACTGGACCGCCGTCTCCGCCGCCGTGACGCCGAGCGTCGTCAGCATCGACGTCACGACCCAGCAGGGGTCGGGCGCCGGCTCCGGCGTCGTCTTCGACAAGAGCGGACACATCCTCACCAACAACCACGTCGTCGGTGACGCGACCGGCAACGGCGCCATCACCGTGACGCTGAACGACGGCCGTACCTACGCCGCGACCATCGTCGGCACGGACCCCTCGACCGACCTTGCCGTCATCAAGCTGACCAACGGACCGAGCGACCTGACCCCGATCACCCTCGGGGACTCCGAGTCCCTCAAGGTCGGCGACCCGGCCATGGCCGTCGGCAACCCGCTCGGCCTGTCGGGCACCGTCACCACGGGCATCGTGTCGGCGCTCAACCGTCCGGTCAGCACCGGGACGGCGAGCGAGTCGCCCCTCGGTCAGCAGCAGACGTCCGGCGACGAGGTCGTGACGAACGCCATCCAGACGTCGGCCGCGATCAACCCCGGCAACTCCGGTGGCGCGCTCGTCAACGCCAAGGGCGAGCTCATCGGCATCAACAGCTCCATCGCGTCGCTGGGCCAGAGCTCGAGCGGCAGCCAGAGCGGCAACATCGGCATCGGCTTCGCGATCCCCGTCAAGGAGGCCAAGTCGATCGCCGACCAGCTCATCAAGAGCGGCAAGGCCGAGCACGCCTTCCTCGGAGTCAGCACCCGCGACACGGTGGTCTCCGACGGCAGCGCCAAGCGGGCCGGGGCCCAGGTCGTCGCGGTCAACGGCGGGACGCCCGCCGCGAACGCCGGCATCAAGAACGGCGACGTCATCATCGCCGTCGACGGACAGCGCATCGACTCCGCGACGGCCCTCGTCGCCCAGATCCGTGAGATGACGGCCGGCGACAAGACCACGCTCACGGTGATCCGGGACGGCGCCCGCCAGGACGTCCCCGTGACCCTTGCGGTCAAGCCGGCCAGCTCGAACTGACCCCTCCACTTCGCACCGGGTCACGGACAGGGTGACGACACGCTGGACGTGACCCGGGCGAGGCCAACCTCCCCGGTCTCGTATGCCGTCGGGCTCGCGCCTGTCCCCGCCACCACGCTCGTGGTGGCTCGGACGGTCGCCGGCCCGGCGGCATACCTCATCTCCGGGCCGGGACCGCGGATTGGGGGCGGAGCGAGTCGCCCGCGTACCCTTGCGCGGTGAGTGAGACCGAGATCGAGCTGGACCCCGCTGCCGTCGTGCACCTCGACCCCGAGGACGTCGCGACCGCGGTGCGTGTGCTGGCCCTGGCGCCCTCGCTCGAGATCGACGACCCGGACTTCGAGACGCTGAAGCGGGCCGCGTCGCTGATGTACAAGCGGCTCAAGAAGGACCGGCGCAACGCGAAGACGTGGGCCGAGCGCAAGGCCGACCGGCAGGTCATCGAGTCGACGGCCACCGGATCGCCGATGCGGATCGACGACGAGACCAAGGGAATCCCCTTGGTGTCCAACGCAACGGGCGCCTTCGCCGGTGAGCTCATCAACCCGCGCGGGTGCTACATCTGCAAGACCGACTACACGCTCGTCGACGCGTTCTACCACTGGCTCTGCCCGGACTGCGCGGCTCGCTCGCACGCGAAGCGTGACCAGCGCACCGACCTCACGGGGAAGCGGGCCCTGCTCACCGGGGGCCGCGCGAAGATCGGGATGTACATCGCCCTGCGCCTGCTGCGCGACGGCGCCCACACGACGATCACGACGCGCTTCCCCAAGGACGCGATGCGCCGCTTCTCCGCCATGGAGGACTCGGCGGACTGGATCCACCGGCTCAAGATCGTCGGCATCGACCTGCGCGACCCCACCCAGGTCGTCGCCCTGACCGACGAGGTCAGCGCGGCCGGGCCGCTCGACATCCTCATCAACAACGCAGCCCAGACGGTGCGCCGCTCCCCCGGCGCCTACAGCAACCTCGTCGAGCTCGAGTCGGCTCCGCTGCCCGACGGCGTCGCCCTGCCCGAGATGGTGACCTTCGACCGGATCAGCGAGGCGCACCCGGCCTCGATCGCCGGGGCCCTCGGCACCCATGCCATCGCGCACCACGACGGCGAGTCGGTCGAGCACGCGATCGCGGCCCAGACAGCCGCGTCGATGACCGCCCTGGCGCTGACCGCCGGGCACGCGAGCCTCGAGGCCCACCGGGCCGGCACGGCCGTCGACGCCGGCGGCCTGCTGCCCGACCTGCAGCGCACCAACTCGTGGACGCAGAAGGTCGAGGAGGTCGACCCCCTCGAGCTGCTCGAGGTGCAGCTGTGCAACTCGACGGCGCCGTTCATCCTCGTCTCGCGTCTGCGTCCGGCGATGCGGGCCGCAGTCGCGGGTGGTGCGCGACGGGCGTACGTCGTCAACGTCTCGGCCATGGAGGGGCAGTTCTCGCGCCGCTACAAGGGGCCCGGGCACCCCCACACGAACATGGCCAAGGCCGCCCTCAACATGATGACCCGCACGAGCGCGGGCGAGATGTTCGAGACCGACCGCATCCTCATGACGGCCGTCGACACCGGCTGGATCACCGACGAGCGCCCGCACGACGAGAAGCTGCGCATCGCCGCGGAGGGCTGGCACGCCCCGCTCGACCTCGTCGACGGCGCCGCCCGCGTCTACGACCCGATAGTGCGCGGCGAGGCCGGCGAGGACCTCTACGGCTGCTTCGTCAAGGACTACGAGCCCAGCCCCTGGTGACACCGCGGGCCGCCACCCGGCGAGCGGGGTGAGCCGCCCGGACTAGGTCCCAGTCCGAGTCGGCCATGACGATCGCGAACGTCGCGCCGCGCGGGAACCCGACCCGGGCCACGACACACACGTCGCCCGCCCCGCGCAGCACCACGAGGTGTCCCGCGGCGGCGTCGGCGACGAGCGTCGACCAGAAGGTGGTCGGGTCGCCGAGCAGGGGCGGGTGGCTTCGGTTCGGGGTGAGGACCGCGCCCTCGACCTCCACCGTGAACGACCCGGGGCACCAGGGCGGCACCTGGGACACCGGGTCGCGCTCGGGGTCCTTGTACAGCACGGTGACCGCGACCCGCCCTCCGCGGTGGTGCACGAGGTCCCGCATCTCGGCACCTTCACGGCGCAGGTGACCGCGCCAACGGTAGACGAGGCCGGGAGCGTCCGGTGTCGACCTCAGCGCGACCTGGGGCATCGTCATGACCAGCCGCAGGATCGCGCGAGACGTCAGGTGCTGTCCCGACCGTCGGAGCTCCTGCACGTGGACGAGGACACCGGCGCCTCGGACCGCGACCAGCACGGCCGCGACGACCCCGGCGACCGCCAGGACGGGACCGTAGCCGAAGCGCTCGACCGGCAGCCGGAGGAACATGCAGACGTAGAGACAGCGGACGAGGAAGGGCGCCCTCTTCGACGGCTTCCGCTTCCCCTGACGACCTCTCGGTACCACCAGCGCATCGAACCACACGAGCACACCTGACACCCGAGCTTCTTCGGGCGTAGCGTCCCGTGCATGATCACAGCCGTCCACAATCTCGTGTACTCCGACGACGCGGCCGCGACGCGGGCCTTCTTCCGTGACGTGCTGCAGTGGCCATGCGTGACCGACGACGGCTCGGAGGGTGCCGACGACACGAACGCCTGGCTCATCTTCGCGACAGGGCCCAGCGAGCTCGGGGTGCACCCGACCCGCGGACCGGAGGGGTCGACGTGGTCGGCACCACGGCACCATGCGATCTCGCTCATCTGCGACGACCTGCGCTCGACGATGGACGAGCTCATCGCCCGCGGAGCGGTGTTCACGACCGAGCCCACCGACCGGGGGTTCGGCGTCGTCGTCATGATGGCGGTCCCGGGAGCCGACGAGATCCAGCTCTACGAGCCCCACCACACGACGGCCTACGACCGCTGACCTCGACCCCGGCCTTCGGGACACCTCTTCGTGGAGATCCTTCGGCACCCGGTGCCGGACGATCTCCAGGAACGAGCGGTCAACGCAGGGTCTTGGCGTACCAGACCTCGGCGTAGTCGCCCTCGTTGAAGGCGGGCACCTCGACGTAGCCCTGCCGGCGGTAGAGCGCGCGGGCCTCGACGAGGTCGAGACGGGTGTCCAGCCGGACCGTCGTCGCGCCGAGGTCGCGCGCGGCCTCCTCCGCCGCGGCCAGCAGCGCCGCTGCGATGCCGGACCCGCGCGCCTCGGGTCGTACGAACATCCGCTTCAGCTCCACGACGTCGGGTCGGTCAGGGACGAGGCGGACGCCGGCGCAGCCGACGAGCCGCGCCCCGGACCGCGCCCCGGACCGCGCCACGACGAACGCGCCCGTGGGTGGTGCGAGGTCGTCGCTCGGCATCTCGGCGAGGCTCTGCTCGATCTCCTCCGGCGTCGAGTCGCGGCCTTCGCGCAGGCGGAACCACCGGTCGCTGACGTCGACGAGGTAGTCGCGCAGGATCGTGGCGGACTCCTCCGACGTGACGTCCCCGCGCTCGACGACCCACCCCGTGGCCCGCGGGCGACTCACTGCCGTGGCGGGGCCGTCATCGCCACCCCGTCGGCGATCACCTCGGTCATCAGGGCCACGAGGTCACGGCGACGACGACCGGGGTCGGTGGCATACGTCGACGGGTCGTCGGGACGCTCCCGCACCCGGAGGCCCTCCTCGACGATCTCGCGGTGCTGGGGGTACGCCTCGCGTGCCCATCGACCCGCCCCGGACTTCGACGTGGGCTGTCCGGTCACGAGCAGGTGGACGAGCCGCGGCGCCCCGAGGGCGCCCCACTCGGCGGCCTGGGGCAAGGACGCCTCCCGCGGGTGGTGCTCCATCGCCTCGAGCTGCGAGCGCCAGAAGGTGTCGAGGTTCTCGCGCGTGGAGTCGTGCAGCGCGGTGTCGTCGCTCGCGATCGCGATGTCACGGATGTCCTTGCCGCGCACCGTGATCCCGTGGTCCCGCAGCTCACGCCACGTGATCTCCTTGAGGTCGCAGTGGGTGCCGACGTCGAACCACTGGTGCAGGACGCCGGGTCCCTCGGGCACGTCGCCCGGAGCACCGGCCAGGTCGCTCTCGACGACGTAGAAGCCGTCGTAGTCGGGCTCCGGCCAGAGCCGGGCGAGCTCGGCGTGGACCTCCCGGAGCACCTCGACGTCGGCCTCGGTGGGACGGCGGCTCACGACCGCGACGAAGTCGATGTCACTGCCGCCGTGGAACTCCCCGTCGAAACCGAGCGACCCGTGGAGGTGGAGACCGTCGAGCAACCCCGGCACGCGCTCGTCGAGGAGGGCGAGATGGGAGCCGCACACGTCGCGGACGACGTCCGGGAGCTCGTCGCGGGTCGGGACGCCCACCGCGGTCAGACGGCCGCGCCGAACGTCGCCCGCGACGCGAGGGCCTCACGCAGCTCGGCGTCGGCGTCGACGAGGGAGCGGTGGACCGCCGGGGTGAGGTCGTCACGCGAGATGGCCGCGGCGCTGAGACGTGCCGTCTCGTCGTCGAAGACGCGCGGGAAGGCGACGAGGACGACCCGCGACAGGGCGTCCTCCCCGACCCAGTCCGACATCGCCGGGACGTCGGTGAAGTAGCGCGGCACGTAGTCGGCGACGAGCGAGTCGTCGGGCGCGACCCAGAAGCCGCGGGCCAGGTGGACCATCTCGTAGTTGGAGCGGCCCTGGCGGCCGGTCAGCTGCTCCCACGCCCACGCCTTGGCGTCCGCGTCGGGCAGGCTGGCCCGGCACATGAGCGCGTTGAGCCCGCCCTGCAGGGTGTCGTCCTTGGCGCGGAACGACTCGACCTCTGCGACCCCGATGAGTCCGCGCGCCGAGAGGTTGCGCACGACGATCCAGCGGAAGTCGCCGTCGTCCTCGAGTCCGGCCGGCAGCCCCTGACCGTCGGCCCAGGCGCGCAGCAGCGCCTCGTCGTCGCTCGTGCCGGCGACGAGGCGGGGCCCGGGGAGCGACTCGGTCGTGCCGGCCGTGGCCCGCTCGAGCAGCCCCACAGCGGCCCGGTTGAGACGGGCCATGGCCGCCTCCTGCAGCTCGCGCGGCACGAAGTACGGGACGATCCGGTGCTCGGCGTAGGCCGCGACCCGGGTCAGGATCGAGGAGTTCGTCTCGAGCGGCCATGCGGCGTCGAAGACGTCGAGGAAGGCCTCGGGAGCGACCGTCGCCCCGTGCACCCCGTCGATGAGCGCGGACCACACGACGGCGCGGGCCTGCGCGTCGGGGATCTGGCCGAGCTGGGACGGCAGCGCAGCGACCGTGGCGTCGGACAGGCGTACGCGAGCCCACGTCAGGTCGGACGCGTTGGGCACGACGACGGAGGGCTCCGGGGTCCCCTCGAGCTCGGCGAGGGTGGTCTCGGGTCCGGTGGCGGTGACCATGACCCGACCGAGCTCGCGCCCGTCGGTCCACCCCGCGACGTCGAAGGCGTGCGGGCGGTCGGCCGGCCGGTCGGCCGGTGCCTCGCGGCGCACGACCGCCGACTCGACGACGCCCGCCTGCTCCTCGACGTCGACCGAGATCGTGTCGCGGTCTGCCGTCAGCAGCCAGGCGCGCGACCAGGCCTCGAGGTCCTTGCCGCTCGCCGTCTCGATCGCGCCGAGGAAGTCGGCGAGCGTGCCGTTGCCGTAGGACTTGTCGGTCAGGTAGGCACGGACGCCGGCGATGAAGTGCTCGTCGCCGACGTACGCGATGAGCTGGCGCAGCGTGGCCGCGCCCTTGGCGTACGAGATGCCGTCGAAGTTCTGCAGCGCGCTCTGCGCGTCGAGCGCCTCGACGCCCGCGACGGGGTGGGTCGACGGGGAGCGCTCGGCGCCGTAGCCCCAGACCTTGCGCACGATCGAGGAGTCGACCCACGCGTCGGTGTACTCGGTCGCGTCGACGAGGCACCGGTGCGACATGTACTCCGCGAACGACTCGTTGAGCCAGAGGTCGTCCCACCACTTCATCGTCACGATGTCGCCGAACCACATGTGCGACATCTCGTGGCTGACGGTGTTGGCCCGGGTGAGCAGCTCGTCGCGCGTCGCGGCACCGCGGTAGAGGTACTGGTCTCGGAACGTCACGCAGCCGGGGTTCTCCATCGCGCCGGCGTTGAACTCCGGCACGAAGACCTGGTGGTACTCGCCGAACGGGTAGCGGATCCCGAAGAGCCCGTGGAAGTAGTCGAACGACCGCTTCGTCACGTCGAAGAGCTCGGCCGCGTGACGCTCGAGCGGCTCGCGCAGCGAGGCCCGCGCGTGGAGGCCCAGCGGTATGCCGTCGTGCTCGTCGTGGACGGAGACGTAGGGTCCCGCGCACACCGTCATGAAGTACGTCGCGAGCGGCTTCGTCGTCGCGAGGGTCCACGTGCCCGCGCCGGCCTTGGAGGCGGCGCCGTTGCCGATGACCGTCCACTCGAGGGGCGCGTGGACCGTGACGTCGTAGGGCGCCTTGAGGTCGGGCTGGTCGAAGCACGCGTAGGCGCTCGGAGCCGCGTCGAGGAAGAGGTGCCCGTAGACGTAGTCGAGGTCGTCGGCGGGGTCGGTGGCCCGGTGCAGCCCCTGCCCGTCGTGGCTGTAGGCCATCGTCGCGGCCACGACGAGCTCGTTGTCGGCGGCCAGCCCCTCCAGCGGGAGTCGGCCGTCGACGACGACGTCGGCCGGGTCGAGGGACTCACCGTTGAGCGAGATCGTCTCGACCGAGCGGGCCTTGAGGTCGATCCACGAGCCCGCGCCGGGCTCGGCGCACGTGAACCGGACGCTCGTGCGCGAGCCGAAGACCTCCGTCCCCTGGTCGAGGTCGAGCTCGACGGCATACGACGTGACGGTGATCAGCGAGGATCGCTCGCGGGCTTCGGCCAGGGTGAGACTGCGCATAGGGGCGAGCCTGCCAGATCGACGGGCCCGCCGTCGCCGGGGCCACCCCCCTCGTCGTGGCCGCCTCGTGCTCGGTCAGCGGTGGAGCGGACCGCCGGCCATGCTCTCGAGGCGCGCGATGCGCTGGTCCATCGGCGGGTGCGTCGAGAGGAACCGGGTGACGTCCTGCGCCCGGAAGGGGCTCGCGATCATCATGTGGCTCGCGTTGACGATGTCCTGGGAGGGTGCGAGCGGTGCCCGCGCGACGCCGGACTCGAGCTTGCGCAGCGCCGAGGCGAGAGCGAGCGGGTCGCCGGTCAGCTTGGCGCCGTCCTCGTCGGCGTCGTACTCGCGGGTGCGGCTGATCGCCATCTGGATCATCATCGCGGCCATCGGCGCGAGCAGGCTCATCGCGAGCAGCGCGAGCGGGTTGGGGCGGTCCTCGTCGGAGCCACCGCCGCCGAAGATGCTCGAGAACATGAGCATCTGGCCGATCGAGGTGATGACGCCGGCGACCGCGGCGGCGACCGAGCTGGTGAGGATGTCGCGGTTGTAGACGTGCATGAGCTCGTGACCGAGCACGCCGCGCAGCTCGCGCTCGTCGAGGAGGCCGAGGATCCCCTCGGTGCAGCAGACCGCGGCGTTCGACGGGTTGCGGCCGGTCGCGAAGGCGTTCGGCGCCTGGGTGGGGCTGATGTAGAGGCGCGGCATCGGCTTGCCGGCGGCCGTGGAGAGCTCGCGCACGATGCGGTACATCGCCGGCGCCTGCGCCTCGGAGACCGGGTAGGCGTGCATGGCCCGGATCGCGAGCTTGTCGCTGTTCCAGTAGCCGTAGAACGTCATCGCGACACCGATCAGCGCGAAGAACCAGATGAAGCGGCCGCCACCGACGAGCGCGCCGATCCCGAGCAGCAGGGCCCAGATGCCGCCGAAGAGGGCGGCCGTCTTGAGCCCGTTGAAGTGGTTGTGCATGTCGGGTGAACGAGCGGCTGTGGGGTGGTGTTCCCACTGGGAGTCGGCTGGGAGCCTGCTGGGGCGCGGGCGGTCCGGACGCGATGTGACACAGCCCTCAGTCGCCACTGGTTGAAAGGGCAACTCGCCTACTACGTGCGGTAGTAGTTTGGCGGTGCTGGGGAACCGACACCCATCCGATGAAAGAAGCCAATGATGCGCAAGACACTCGACACGCTGATCTCGTGGACCGGCCTCGTCATGGCCGCGGTGCTCGTGGCCGCCGGCGGACTGCTGATGTACGCGAGCAGCTTCGTCGCGAACAACGTCCAGGAGCAGCTGAGCCAGCAGAACATCACGATGCCCGCCGCTGCCGCCCTCGAGACGCAGGCCCAGAAGGACGCGCTCCTGCAGTACGCCGGACAGAAGATGACGACCGGTGACCAGGCCAAGGCCTTCGCCGACCACTACATCCTCGTCCACATGAACGCCGCGTCGAACAACCGGACGTACGAGGAGGTCTCGGGCGAGTTCCTGACGATGTCGAAGGACCCGAACGCCGACCAGGCCAAGGTCGCCGAGCTGGGCCAGCTGCGCCAGACGCTCTTCATGGGCAACACCCTCCGGGGCCTGCTGCTCAACGCCTACGCCTTCGGCACCATGGGCGTCATCGCCTTCTACGCCGCCATCGGCGCCTTCGTGGGGGCTGCCGTCCTGCTCGCCCTCGGCCTGCTGGGTCTGCGCCACGCCAGGACCGCGGAGGACGCAGCCCTCGCCCCCGTCGTCGGCGCCCGCACGATCCCCCAGACCGCCTGACCCGAATCGCGCGAGGACCCCGAGGCACTCCGCCTCGGGGTCCTCGCCGCGTGGCGGGACAGGCGACGCCCGGCGATCAGCCGAGGAGGCGCAGGAGCAGGTCGGGCTGGACGCTGACGACGACGAGGACCGCCGACGCGAGGACGAGCCCGGCGACCATGACCGGTCGCCGCCGCGCGACGGCGACCGGTGCGGGGGTCGCACCCTCGGTGCCGGCGGCACCGGCCACCCCGTCGGGGGCCGTGATGACGGCGCGCAACCAGCGCAGGTAGACCGCGACGCCGATGACGGCGTTGACCGCCGCGACGACAGCGAGCCAGACCCAGCCCTCGGCGACGACCGGCCGCAGGGCCGTGATCTTGCCGACGAGGCCGATGATGCCGGGCGGCAGCCCCGCGAGCGAGGTCAGCGCCAGGGCGAGCGCACCGGCCCGCCACGGGCTGCGCTGCCAGAGACCCTCGTAGGCCGCGATGGACCGTCCCTCCCCCGGTCGGTCGCGCAGGGTGACCGCCACGACGGCGAAGGCGACGAGCGTCGCGACGACGTAGGTGAGCAGGTAGGTGGCACTGGCGCCGACACCGAGCGCGGAGATGCTGACGAGCGGCAGCACGACCCACCCGGCCTGCGCGACGGTCGACCACGCGAGCAGGCGCACGACGTCGTCCTGGCGCAGCGCCATGACGTTGCCGAGCGTCATGCTCAGTGACGCGAGCAGCGCGATCGACACCAGGGCCGGCGTCCCGAGCGCGGCGACCGCGCGGAGCACGACGAGCAGGGCCGCGAGCGCCGCGATCTTGGAGACCGTCGCGAGGAAGGTCGCGATGGGAACCGACGAGCCGGCGTATGCCGTGGGCGTCCACGCGTGGAACGGCACGAGCGAGAGCTTGAAGCCGACCCCGGCGATGACGAGGACCGTCGCCAGCGCGACGACGCCTGCCGAGACCGACGGGAAGACGACCGAGGTCGGTGCGCCCGACGCGGCCGAGAACGCGCCACCGGAGGACAGGGCGGCGTCCGGCGTCAGGAACGGGCTCCCCGTCGCGGCGAACCACAGGGCGACGCCGAGCACGAGCAGGGCGAAGGACACGAGGGACGTCACGAGCAGCTGGGTGGCGCCGGCCACGGCCGCCCGGCGGCCGGAGAGGGCGACGAGCGCGATGACGGGCAGGGTCGCGAGCTCGAGGGCGACGAGCCAGGTGCCGACGTCGCGGCTGGCCGCCACGACGATCGTGCCGGCGAGGGCGGCGAGGAGCAGCACGGCCTCGACCGGCTCCCGGGTGCTGTCGGTCGGGCGCCGACGGCGGGTGCGGGGCCAGGCCAGGGCGATGCAGACGAAAGCAGCGAAGGCGGCCGCGAGCTGGAGGGTGCTGCCGAGCGCGTCGGCCTGCCAGAGACACACCTGCGGCAGCCCGTCGACCGTCGGCGCCGTCGCCCACGCGGCGGTCCGGCCGGTCAGGCAGAACGTCTCCCGTGTCGTACCGCCGCCGAGCGCGAGCCCGGGCACCGTGGCCACGGCGGACCCGAGGGCGGCCAGCGCGGCGACGGCGTAGGGCACCCGGCGCAGGCGCGGGTTGACGAGGTCGGCGACGAGCACGAGCACGAGTCCGGCGACCGGCAGGAGCGCCGGCAGCACGGTGGTGTAGTCGATGGCGAGGCCCTTCACGGCGCGACCCCCAGTCCGGAGAGCAGACCTGACGTCGCCGCGTCGGAGAGTCCGAGCAGCAGGTGCGGGAGCAGGCCGAGCGTGACGATGACGACGACGAGCGTCATGACGACCGCCCAGCGGGCTCCGCGGGAGTCCGCCACGGGCTCGGCCGCAGGACCCTGGGCCGCGTCGCTGCCCTCACCCGCCCAGACGATGCGGGCGACCCGGAGCGCGTACGCCGCCGCGAGCGCGAGCCCCACGGCACCGAGCACGACGCAGACGCGCAGGAGAGCCACGGGCCGGTCGGGTGCGGGCGACCACGCGGCGTACAACGCGAGGAACTCACCCCAGAAGCTGACGAGGCCGGGGAGCCCGAGCGCGGCCGCGAGGCCGACGACGAGCGCGAGGCCGAAGCGGGGAGCCTTGTCACGCAGGGCGGCCCGGGCGACCTGGAGGTCGGAGGATCCCCACTGCTCCTTGAGGTCGCCGACGACGAAGAAGAGGAGGGCCGCGACGACGCCGTGGGCGATGTTGCCGAAGAGCGCCGCCTGCAGACCGGTCTCGCTGCCCGACGCGATGGCGAGGGCGACGAAGCCCATGTGCGCGACCGAGCTGTAGGCGATGAGGCGCTTGAGGTCGCGCTCGACGAGGCAGGCGAGCCCTCCCCAGAGGATGCCGACGACGCCGAGGATCGCGAGGACGGGGCTCAGCTGCGCCACTCCTGCGGGCAAGGTGCCGACCGCGAGCCGGACGATGCCGTAGGTGCCCATCTTGAGCAGGACGGCGGCGAGCAGCACGGACCCGGCCGTGGGGGCGATGGTGTGCGCCGAGGGCAGCCACGTGTGCAGCGGCCACAGGGGCACCTTGATGCCGAGCCCGAGCAGCAGGATCGCGGCGATCGCGACCTGGAGCGGCCGGGACAGCCCGGCGCCGTGCCGCTCGGCGAGGACGGTGAGGTCGCTCGTGCCCTGGTGGTGGACGAGGAAGAGGATGCCGACGAGCATCAGCGTGGAGCCGAGCACCGTGAAGAGCACGAAGCGGCCCGCGGCGTCGGCGCGCGTCTCGTCGCGCACGTGGTCGTCGCCGAAGCGGCGGACGAGCACCCACATCGGCACGAGGACGACCTCGAAGGCGATGAAGAAGAGGATCGCGTCGCGCGCCATGAACGTGGCGAGCGCGCCTGCCTCGACGAGCAGGATGCAGCCGAGGAAGGTCGAGCCGGTGCCTCCCTTGGGGATCGGCCCGGACAGGGCGTGGGCGACGACCGCGACGGTGAGCAGCGCGGTGAGCAGCACGAGGGCTGCCGAGATGCCGTCGACGCCGAAGTGCCACCGGACGCCGAGCGAGCGGATCCACGGCACGTCCACCTCGTGGCGGCCCCACACGACGACGACGGCGAGCACCGCTGTGACGACGGTGGACCCGAGCGCGATGCCGCGCTCGACGGTGGACTCGCCGGGGATCGCGATGAGCGCGATCGCCGCGAGGAGCGGCACCAGGAGCATGAGGGTCAGCGCCATGCGGCCACCCCCAGGACGGCGACGACCACGACGCCGACGAGCAGGCTGAGCAGCGACAGCGAGGGCACGGCGCGGTGGCTCCGCTCCCCCGCCCGGCCGGCGGCCCGGGCGACGACGGCGGTCGCCCGCGGGTAGGCGTCGACGACGTCGCGGTCGAGCGTCACGACGAGACGCGCGACGGCCGTGACCGCCCGGCCGATGCCGACGTATGCCGTGTCGACGCCGAAGCCGCGCACCGCCGGCTCCCGGACGCGGCCGGGGACCCGGTCGGCGACGTCGAGCCGGCCGCGGTCGCTGAGGGACCACACGGCATACGCGGCTCCGGCGACGAGCAGGACGGACAGCAGGGCGCTGAGGAGCCCCACGTGCACACCACCGCGGAGGCTGACGAGGAAGAGGGTGCCGACGACGGTGAGCGCGGCGAGCACGGACACGACGAGTGCGGCCGGGAGCGTGATCGGGGCGTGGCCGTGGGCGTGGACGCGCTCGACCTCGGCGTCGTCGGCGCTGTCGGTGGAGGTCACGACGGCGACGTCCTCCTCGGCGACGACGGCGGGCTCGACGTCGGGCAGCTCGCCCGTCGCGGCGACGGGGCTGTCGAGCAGGAGCCACGCGCGGGTGCAGTACGCCGCCGTGAGGACGACCGTGACGAACAGGGCGACGACGACGAGCCAGGCGCGGAACCCGCCACCCCCGGTCGCGCCCTCGAGCGCGGCGTCGATGACGGTGTCCTTGGTGAAGAAGCCGATGAGCGGCGGCACGCCGGCGAGGGCGGCGAGGCCGATCCCCATCGACCAGCGCAACGCGCCGGTCGGACGCAGCCGACCGCGCAGGGCGGCGACGGCGGTCGCGCCGGCGAGGACCGAGAGCCAGCCGGCCCCGAGGAAGAGCAGCGCCTTGAAGAACGCGTGGCCGACGAGGTGCGCGATGCCGGCTCCGGGCCCGAGCTCGGCCGGTGCCGCGGCGAGCGCCGAGAGCATGATCGCGATCTGGCTCAGGGTCGAGTAGGCGAGCATCCGCTTGAGGTCGGTCTGCACGAGCGCGAGCAGTGCGGCGTAGACCATGGTCACGGCTGTCAGGACGGCGAGCAGGGTGCGCGCCCCGTCATGACCGGCGTAGAGCGAGAAGAGGCGGGCGATGACGTACGTGCCGGCCGCGACCATCGTCGCCGCGTGGATGAGCGCCGACGCCGGGGTCGGGCCCTCCATCGCGTCGGGGAGCCAGTCGTGGAACGGCACGAGACCCGACTTGCCGGCGACACCGATGACGACGCCGACGAGACCGATCGTCAGCAGCGTGCCGTCCCCGGTGGCCGTGAGGACCGCCATGAGGTCGGTCGACCGGGCCCGCACCGACAGCGCGACGATGCCCACGACCATGGCGATGTCGGCCACGCGGGTGACGATGAAGGCCTTGTAGGCCGCCCGTCTCGCCGCCGCCCGCTCGCTGTCGTGGCCGATGAGCAGCCACGAGCACCAACCCATGACCTCCCAGCCGACGAGCATGAGCACGAGGTCGCCCGCCTGGACGAGGAGCAGCATGCCGGCCGCGAAGAGCGAGACGGTCGCCGCGAACTGGCCGTAGCGGGGGTCGTCGCGGAGGTACCACGCCGTGAAGACCTGGATGCCGAGCACGACGAGGGCGACGACGAACGCCACGAGGCCCGAGACGCGGTCGGAGAGCAGGTGCAGCGGAACGGAGAGGTCGCCGAGCGGGAGGCTGCCGATCGACTCGATGTCGGCCGTGCGCGACGGCGCGACCCACTGGATGAGTCCGAGCACGGCGACGTAGGCGGACACCGACACGGCGACGGCCGCCGCGAGCCCGCGCTGGCGCCGCGTCACCAGCCCCACGAGGGCGGCCAGCGCCGGGAGCACGACGATCATCCGCACGATCCAGCTCATCCGACGCCCTCCCCCGCTGCCGCCGGCTCACGCACCGCGTCACGCGGGTGGCCGTCCCGGTCGTCGGCGCGCGGGGCCTCGGCGTCGACGTCGCCGGCATCGTCCGGCTCGTCGTCGGTGAGGTCGGGCACCGCCGTGAGGTCGATGTGCCCCGTGCGACGGAACATCACGAGGATGATCGCGAGCGCCACGGTGATCTCGGCGGCGGCGATCGTGATGACGAAGAGGGTGAGCACCGGACCGGCCGAGAGCGGCGCGCCGGGGCGGGACCCGGCCGTGACGAGCAACAGGTTCGCCGCGTTGAGGATGAGCTCGACACCGACGAGGACGAGGACGGCGTTGCGGCGGGCGAGGACGCCGTAGACGCCGATGCCGGCCAGGAGTGCCGACAGGGCGGCCGGCAGCGAGAGGTGGATCATCCGCGACCGTCCGACCGTGCGCCCGACGAGACGGTGCCTGGGTGGCGCGCGCCGTCGGCGCCGTCGGCGCCGTCGCGGTGCAGGACCAGGCGCGACACGGCGAAGGCGCCGATGAGCGCGACGAGGAGCAGCACGGAGAGCAGCTCGAAGGGCCAGACCCACGTGCCGAAGACCGCCTGGGCAACCTGCGGCGTGGTCGTCGTCGGGGTGTCGAGGTCGGCCGTCGCGCCGGAGAAGAGCGGGAGCAGGAGCGAGGCGAGCAGTGCCGTCGTCGCGGCGCCGAGGAGGGCACCGGCGAGGCGCTGCCACCACGGGGTGTCGATCTCGGCGTGGGGACCGATCGGCGCGCGGGTCAGCATGAGAGCGAAGAGGACGAGCACGACGATGGCGCCGACGTAGACGAGGAGCTGGACCAGTCCGACGAGCTCCTGCCCGAGCACGAGGTAGGCGCCCGCCAGCGAACCGAGGCAGACGAGCAGCCACAGGGCCGCGTGGACGACCTGCTTCGTCGTGACCGACAGCAGCGCCGACAGGGCCGTCACTGCGCCGACCGCGGTGAAGACGATGTCACGGGTCGTCACTCGCTCCCCTCCTCGTCGGTCGACACCGTCGGCAGGACCTGGGTCGAGTCTCCTTGTGCCGCGGCCTGGTCCGCGGCCCGCTCGGCCTCGGCGCCGTCGGCCGGCGGAAGGGCCGAGGTCTGCTCGGCGGCCGGCAGGCTCTCGGTGCGCTCAGCGGCGGGCAGCGCCGCCGTGCGCTCGACCGCCGGCATGACCCGGGTCTGCTCGGCCGCTGGTGGCGTCGTCGGGTCGGGGGTCGCGGCCGGCATGACCGTGGTCTGCTCGGCCAGGGACTGGGCGGCCGGGGACTGGGCGGCCGGGGCCGCCGACGGCGGGGTCGTGGTCTCCCGGCGCACCCGCGTCGGCCGGGCTGCGGCCCCGGCCCCACGCGTACCACCAGGCGTGGCGGCGGCTGCTCCGGCGGACCCGCGGGCCGGCTTCGCTGCCGCCGTGACCTCGGCGGGGTCGGCGCTGCCCGGGTCGAGGGCAGGGGGCGCCGGGACGGTGGCCATCCACGCGCCGAGGCGGTCCTTCTCGTGGAGCAGGTCGCGGATGTCGGTCTCGGCGTACTCGAACTCCGGGCTCCAGTGCAGCGCGTCGAACGGGCAGACCTCGATGCAGATGCCGCAGTACATGCAGAGCGAGAAGTCGATGGCGAAGCGGTCGAGGACGTTGCGCTGGCGGGCACGGCCGCCCGGGGTCGTCGGCGGCAGCTCCTCCTTGTGGGAGTCGATGTAGATGCACCAGTCGGGGCACTCGCGCGCACAGAGCATGCACGAGGTGCAGTTCTCCTCGGTCAGCGCGATGACGCCGCGTGACCGAGGCGGGAGCGCGGGTGAGACGTCGGGGTACTCGGCCGTGTGCGTGTGCCGGGTCAGCGACTTCGCCGTCGTCGCGAGTCCCTTGACGAGCCCGGGAATGATGCCGTCAGCCATTCGCGCTCACCTCCTCCTCCACCGTTGACACCGTCGAAAGGCCACCGTCAGCGCCCGTTGGACCGTCCCCCCTGCCCCACCCTCGAGAGGCGCGGGTCATGGGAAGACCACCACCCCGACCGCGGTCAGGGCGAGCTGGAAAAGAGCCATCGGCACGAGCCACACCCAGGCGAGGCGCTGCAGCTGGTCCTCGCGCATGCGCGGCCACGAGACGCGCAGCCAGATGACGACGACCGCGACGAGGAAGCCCTTGAGCACGGTCCACAACCAGCCGAGCCACTGCTCGAGCGGCCCCGACCAGCCGCCGAGGTAGAGCACGGCGAAGAGCAGCGACATGACGACGATGCCGGCGTACTCGGCGAGCAGGAAGAAGGCGAAACGCAGGCCGGTGTACTCGGTGAAGGCGCCGAAGACGATCTCGGAGTCGGCGAGCGGCATGTCGAACGGCGGGCGCTGCAGCTCCGCGAGCGCCGCGACGAGGAAGACGACGGCGCCGGGCAGCTGCCAGAGCAGCCACCACGGGTTCCACGCCTCGGCGATCGAGACGAGCGACAGGGTGCCCGCGGCGAGGGCGACGGACGCGACCGCGAGGACCATCGGCAGCTCGTAGGACACGAGCTGGGCGGCGGCGCGCATCGCCCCGAGCAGGGAGTACTTGTTGGCCGAGGCCCACCCCGCCATGAGCGTGCCGATGACGCCGACCCCGATCACGGCGAGCACGAGCACGACGCTCGCGGCGACGTCGGCCCCGACGACCCGCGGCGAGAGGGGGATGACGGCGAGCGCCACGAGGTAGGGGATGAGCGCGACGAAGGGGGCGAGGCGGAAGACCCAGCGGTCGGCCCGGGCCGGCGTGATGTCCTCCTTCTGGACGAACTTCACCCCGTCGGCGACGAGCTGGGCCCAGCCGTGGAAGCCGCCGGCATACATCGGTCCGAGACGGCCCTGCATGTGCGCCATGACCTTGTGCTCGGTCTGGCCGACGAGCAGTGGCAGCACGAGGAAGGCCGCGAGCACGGCGACGGCGCGCAGCACGACCTCGAGCCACGGAGCGAGGTCGCTCATCGCGGCCCCCACTCCGGACCGGGCACGCCGGGCGCCTGCACGCGCCGACGCCCGGGTGCGCGGGCGGAGTCGTGGCCCTCGCCGGGCTCCTTGGCACCGGGCCAGGCCTTCGAGGCGCGGGCGGCGAGGACGAAGGACTTGCGCAGCGGTGTGCCCTCGAAGCCGTCGGGCAGCAGGAGGGGGCGCAGGCCGAGGCCGCTCCCGTCGTCGAAGCCGTCGAAGTCGATGCCGAACATCTCGTGGGTCTCGCGCTCGTGCCACGCCGCGCCGCGGAAGATCCCGGTCAACGACGGGACCGGCAGACCCCCGGTGACGCGGGTGCGCAGCAGCACCGACCGCAGCGCGCCCGGCACGCGCGTGTCGAGCAGGTGGCAGACGACGTCGAAGCCCGCGTCGTCGCCTTCGCGGTCGGTCTCGTCCACGGCCGTCAGCCAGTCGAAGTACGCGTAGCCGTCCTCACGGTGCGAGAGCACCGTGCTCGACCACTCCCCGAAGGGCACGTCGCGCACGTCGGTGACCCTCACCGGCCGCCCTCCCCCGGCTTCGCGCCACGGCGCAGGAGGGGACGACGGAGGTCACCGGCGCTGCCGACGCGCGTGCCGGCATACCTGCCCTTGAGCTTCTGCGTCGACAGGCGCTCGGCGGCGATCTGCTCCTGGAGGCGGATGATGCCGTGCAGCAGCGCCTCGGGGCGCGGCGGGCAGCCGGGGACGTAGACGTCGACGGGCACGATCTGGTCGACGCCCTTCGTCACGGAGTAGGAGTCCCAGTAGGGACCGCCGGAGTTGGAGCAGGCGCCGAAGGAGATGACGTACTTCGGCTCGGGCATCTGGTCGTAGAGGCGGCGGATCGCCGGGGCCATCTTGTCGGTGACCGTGCCCGAGACGACCATGAGGTCGGCCTGGCGCGGGCCCGGCGCGAACGGGATGACGCCGAGGCGGATGAAGTCGTGGCGGCCCATCGAGGCGGCGATGAACTCGATGGCGCAGCAGGCGAGCCCGAAGTTGAAGACCCACAGGGAGTAGCGGCGGCCCCAGTTGAGGACGACCTTGATCGGCTTGGGGGCGTGGGCGCCGAGGACACCCATGCTCGCCGGCCCGACGGTCGGCATCGGCAGGCTGACCGGCTGGCCGGCTGGTCGGCTGACCTGTTGGCTGACCTGTTGGCCGACCGGGCTCGGCACCTGCTCCATCACACCCACCTCAGCAGACCGCGGCGCCCCGCGTGGGCCAGCCCGAGCACGATGACGCCGATGAAAATGCCCATCTCGACGAGGCTCACGCGGCCGAGGTCGGCGTCGCGGATGACGGTCGCCCACGGGAAGAGGTAGACCGCGTCGACGGCGAAGACGACGTAGAGGAAGGAGAAGACGAAGTAGCGGACCTTCGTCTGGGCCCAGCCCTCCCCGACCGGGTCGACACCGGACTCGTACGTCGTCAGCTTGCCCGCGTGGGGTGCCCGCGGGGCGAGGAGCCGTCGCACGAGCATCGCCGCCGTGACGAGCAGGACGCCCGCCCCCAGCACCGCTGCGACGGCCACGTACCCGGACATGACGGCCAGCCTATCCATGCCGGTCCGTCAGTGGCACGGAGTGGTCAGCCGCATCCGAGCCACCCTGCAGCGCATGGCCGACGGGGTTGGGGCCCTTCCTCCGGGTGGGCACGTCCGGGTGGTCGCGACGGCGTCGGGACCGCTTCGCCAGAGCCATCCACGGCGACACCGTCCGCGGCGCCGTGCCGACCCGCTTCGTCCACGTTGTGGCAGGTGCACGATCTGAGCCCCGACGAGACATAGCATGGAAAGTGCCCGCCGCACAGGGCCCCGGGCAGTGAATCGTATGGAAGTTCGAGGACGTCGCAGAGCATGAGCGCCAAACTGGTCCAGAAGCTCGATCGCGTGGTCATCCGATTCGCCGGGGACTCCGGTGACGGCATGCAGCTCACCGGAGACCGCTTCACGTCGCAGACGGCACTGCTCGGCAACGACCTGTCGACGCTGCCGAACTTCCCCGCCGAGATCCGGGCACCCCAGGGCACGCTGCCCGGCGTCTCGAGCTTCCAGCTGCACTTCGCCGACCACAACGTGCTGACCCCGGGCGACGCCCCCGACGTCCTCGTCGCGATGAACCCCGCCGCCCTCCGGGCCAACCTGCGCGACCTGCCCCGGGGCGCCGCGATCATCGTCAACACCGACGAGTTCACCAAGCGCAACCTCTCCAAGGTCGGCTACCTCGAGAGTCCGCTCGAGGACGGCTCGCTCGACAGCTACGACGTCCACCCGGTGGCGCTGACCTCGATCGCCGTCGAGGCCCTCGCGTCGTTCACCGACCTGACCCGCAAGGAGAAGGAGCGCGCGAAGAACATGTTCGCGCTCGGCCTCCTCTCCTGGCTCTACACGCGGCCGATGGACGGCACCGAGGCGTTCCTCAAGAGCAAGTTCGCCGACAAGCCCGAGATCCTCGAGGCCAACCTCGCCGCCCTGCGCGCGGGCTTCAACTACGGCGAGACCACCGAGGACTTCGCGGTCGCCTACGAGGTGGCACCGGCCACCATGCCCGCCGGCACCTACCGCAACGTCACCGGCAACGTCGCGCTGTCGCTCGGCCTCGTCGCCGCCGCGCACCGCGCCCACCTGCCGCTCTTCCTCGGCAGCTACCCGATCACCCCCGCCTCCGACATCCTCCACACGCTCGCCGGCCTCAAGCGCTACGGCGTCGCGACGATGCAGGCCGAGGACGAGATCGCCGGGGTCGGCGCCGCCCTCGGTGCGAGCTTCGGCGGCGCGCTCGGTGTGACGACGACATCGGGGCCCGGCCTCGCCCTCAAGGCCGAGACGATCGGCCTCGCCGTGTCGCTCGAGCTGCCGCTCATCGTCTGCGACATCCAGCGCGGCGGCCCGTCGACGGGCCTGCCGACCAAGACCGAGCAGGCCGACCTGCTCCAGGCGCTCTTCGGCCGCAACGGCGAGTCGCCCGTGGCCGTCGTGGCGCCCGCGACCCCGGCCGACTGCTTCGACGTCGCCGTCGAGGCGGTGCGCATCGCGACGACGTACCGGACCCCCGTCATCGTCCTGTCCGACGGCTACCTCGCCAACGGCTCCGAGCCGTGGCGGCTGCCGCGCACGGCCGAGCTGCCCGACATCGCCGTGGAGTTCGCGACCGAGCCCAACGCCGTGGACGACAAGGGCCAGCCGACCTTCCACCCCTACCTCCGCGATCCCGAGACGCTCGCCCGGCCGTGGGCGATCCCGGGCACGCCGGGCCTCGAGCACCGGGTCGGGGGCATCGAGAAGGCCGACGTCACGGGCAACATCTCCTACGACCCCGACAACCACGACCACATGACACGGCTGCGTCAGGCCAAGATCGACGGGATCGCCGACAGCATCGACCCGCTCGTCGTCGACGACCCGACCGGCCACGCCGACGTGCTCGTCCTCGGCTGGGGCTCGACCTTCGGTCCCATCGCCGCCGGCGTCCGCCTGGCGCGGGCCACCGGGGCCCGTGTCGCCCAGGCGCACCTGCGCCACCTCAACCCCTTCCCCGCCAACACGGGCGACGTGCTCCGCTCCTACCAGCGCGTCATCGTCCCCGAGATGAACCTCGGTCAGCTCGCGATGCTGCTGCGGGCGAAGTACCTCGTCGACATCGAGTCGCACACCTCGGTGCGCGGCCTGCCGTTCCAGGCGGGCGAGCTCGCCGACGTCATCGCCACCGCCGTGGCGTCCGTCTCGGACGTGCCCCTGAAGGAGACCGCCAAGTGACCACCGACCTGGGTATGCCGTCCAGCGGACCAGGAGCCCCCGGTGCCCACGGCACCGCCGGGGTCCCGAGCCTCCCCGACGGCACCGCGCTGACGAAGAAGGACTTCACGTCCGACCAGGAGGTGCGCTGGTGCCCCGGGTGCGGGGACTACGCGATCCTCGCGGCCGTGCAGGGCTTCCTGCCCGAGCTCGGCCTCAAGCGCGAGAACATCGTCTTCGTCTCGGGCATCGGGTGCAGCTCGCGCTTCCCCTACTACCTCGACACCTACGGCATGCACTCGATCCACGGGCGCGCGCCCGCCATCGCCACCGGTCTCGCGGCGACGCGCGAGGACCTGTCGGTCTGGGTCGTGACCGGCGACGGCGACGCCCTGTCGATCGGTGGCAACCACCTCATCCACGCGCTGCGCCGCAACGTCAACCTCAAGATCCTGCTCTTCAACAACGAGATCTACGGCCTGACCAAGGGGCAGTACTCCCCCACCTCGCACGTCGGCCAGGTGACGAAGTCGACCCCGCTGGGCTCGCTCGACACCCCCTTCAACCCCGTGTCGCTCGCGCTCGGCGCCGAGGCGAGCTTCGTGGCCCGCACGATGGACTCCGACCGCCAGCACCTGACGTCGGTGCTCCGCGCCGCGGCCGAGCACCGTGGGTCGGCGCTCGTGGAGATCTACCAGAACTGCCCGATCTTCAACGACGGCGTCTTCGACGTCCTCAAGGACCGCACCGAGGCCGCGGCCCGCATCCTGCACCTCACCGACGGTGAGGAGGTCGGGACCGCCGAGACGGTCGTCGTTCGTGACGACCGCGGGTCGCTCGCCGTCGTGCCGCGCGCCGACGCCGACCCGGCCCGCATCGTGCGCCACGACGTCTCGGCGCACGACCCGTCCGCGGCGTTCGCGCTCTCGCGGCTCGACAGCCCCGACCTCGGGCACGTCCCGATGGGGGTCTTCCGCAACGTCCGGCGCCCGACCTACGACGACTCCCTGCGCGAGCAGATCGCCTCGGCCCGCACCGGTGAGGTCACCGACGCCGACATCGACGCCCTGCTCGCCGGTCGGGACACCTGGACCGTGGGGGCGTGACCGCCCGGGAGGCCGCTCCGTCCGTCGCGCCCAGCGAGTCCGGCACCCGCGGGACCCTGTCGACCGCACCCCACGGCGAGGTCGGGCGGGGCACCCTGCTCGGCTTCGCGGCATACGGCCTCTGGGGGCTCTTCCCGCTCTACTTCGACGCGCTCAAGCCCGCCGGGCCGTGGGAGATCCTCGCCCACCGCATCCTCTGGACGCTGCTCTTCTGCGTCATCGTGCTCCTCGTCGTGCGCGACCTCGGCTGGATCCGGCCGCTGCTGCGACGGCCTCGACTGCTCGCCGGCACCGCCGTGGCGGCGGTTCTCATCGCGGTCAACTGGGTCGTCTACGTCGCAGCCGTGACCTCGGGCAACACGTCAGAGGCCGCCCTCGGCTACTTCCTCAATCCCCTCGTCACGGTGGCCCTCGGCGTCGTCGTGCTCGGTGAGCGCCTCCGCGTCCTGCAGTGGGTGGCCGTCGGTATCGGTGTCGTCGCCGGCGTCTACCTCGGGGTCTCCGGCGGACGCGTGCCGTGGGTGGCCCTGACGCTGGCGGTGTCCTTCGCGCTCTACGGGCTGACGAAGAAGAAGGTCGGCGTCAGCCTCGACGCGATCCACGGGCTCACGGTCGAGACCGTCGTGCTCGCGCCGGTCGCCGTGGTGCTGCTGGTCGTCGTCGGCGCGCAGGGCGGGCTCGAGTTCGGCCTGCACGGCGGTGTGCACACGTCGCTGCTCGTCCTCTCGGGACTGGTCACCGCGGTGCCGCTGCTCTGCTTCGCCGCCGCCGCGCGCCGCATCCCGCTCGTGTCGATCGGGCTCATCCAGTTCATCACCCCGGTCATGCAGCTGCTCTGCGCGGTGGTCCTGCTCGACGAGCACATGCCGGCCGAGCGGTGGATCGGCTTCGGCATCGTCTGGCTCGCCCTCATCGTCCTCACCGTCGACTCGCTCCTCAGCCTGCGTGGCGCCCGCGCCGCCCGACGCGACCTGCCCGTCGACGACTGCCCTCGCTGAGGAGCCCCTCGCCGCACCCGCGGTGACAGACTGCCGGTGTGAGCGACGTCGTCCTGGGTTCCCGCACCGGCCGCTTCGTCATCGCCGCTGCCGTGCTCGGCTCGGGGATGGCCCTGCTCGACGGGACCGTCGTCAACGTCGCCCTCGTCCGGATCGGCGAGGAGCTCGGCGCCAGCCTCGCGGAGCTGCAGTGGATCACCAACGGCTACCTCCTCGCGCTCGCCTCGCTCATCCTCCTCGGCGGCTCGCTCGGTGACCGCTTCGGCCGCCGACGCGTCTTCGTCATCGGTGTCGTGTGGTTCACGGTGGCCTCCGCCGCGTGCGGGCTCGCGCAGTCCCCCGTCCAGCTCATCGTCGCCCGGGTGCTCCAGGGCGTGGGGGGAGCCCTGCTGACGCCGGGCAGCCTGTCGATGATCCAGGCCTCCTTCCGACCCGACGACCGCGGCAAGGCCATCGGCACGTGGTCCGGACTCGGCGGCATCGCCTCTGCCCTCGGACCCTTCGTCGGCGGGTGGCTCGTGCAGTACGCGAGCTGGCGCTGGGCCTTCCTCGTCAACCTGCCGCTCGGCGCCGCGACCGTCTGGATCGCGCAGCTGCACGTCCCCGAGACGAGGGACGAGCGGGCCGACCACCACTTCGACGTGACCGGCGCGGTGCTGGCGACGCTCGCCCTCGGGACGACGACCTTCGCCCTGATCCAGCACGAGACGCTCGGAGCGACTGCCGCCATCGGGGTCGGGCTCGTCGGCCTCGCCATCGGCGCGGCGTTCGTCGTCGTCGAGCGCCGCATCCCGCACCCCATGGTCCCGCCCGCCCTCTTCGGGTCGCGCCAGTTCAGCGCGGCCAACGCGATGACCCTGCTCGTGTATGCCGCCCTCGGCGCCGTCTTCTTCTTCCTCACCCTCCAGCTCCAGACCGTCCTCGGCTACGGCCCGCTGCTCGCCGGCATGGCCTCGCTGCCGGTCACCGTGCTCATGCTGCTCTTCGCCGCGCGGGGCGGGGCGCTCGCCTCCCGCATCGGGCCACGCCTGCCGATGACGGTCGGTCCGGTCGTCTGCGCCGTCGGCGCCCTCCTGCTGTCGGGTGTCGGCGCGGGCTCGACCTACTGGACCGGCGTCCTGCCCGGCATCTCGGTCTTCGGCCTCGGGCTCACGCTGCTCGTCGCCCCACTGACGGCGACGGTCCTCGCCGCGGCTCCCGACCGCTACGCCGGTGTCGCGAGCGGGGTCAACAACGCCGTCGCCCGCGCGGGCAGCCTTCTCGCCGTCGCCGCACTGCCTGCCGTCGTCGGGCTCAGCGGCTCGGACTACGCCGTCCCCGAGGCCTTCTCGTCGGCGTATCGGACCGCGATGCTCCTCTGCGCCGGGCTGCTCGCCGCCGGCGGCGTCGTGTCGTGGCTGCTCATCCGCAACCCCTCACCGGCGCCGTCCGGCACCGACGAGACGGGCGCCGAGCAGCAGGGGCGCCCTGTCGCCGCAGGGGCGGCACGGCACACGCGAGCCGTCCCCGCCGGTTGGTCGTGCGCGGGCTCCGAGGGGTGCCCGGGGACGGCGCACCACGACGACGAGGACCTGCCCGCGCTGGGCGGGGCACCGACCGGGCGCTGACGGAACTCCGCGACGGACCTCCGCCGGGCCCGGTCGGCCTGAGCGTCAGGGTGTCGGGTCGGCCCAGCTCCCTCCACGGATGTCACTGTTGCCGAAGGTCGCCGGGCACGCAGCGAGGACGTTGGGCGGCGAGATGGGGCTCGCCGTGTAGAGCGACCCCCGGTAGGTGTCGATCGCCGGGCAGTCGGCCGCGTGCGACGCGTCGTTCCAGACACCGACCACGCCGTCGCGGGTCGCTGCCGCATAGACGTAGTCGCCGAGGAACTCGGCGGTCAGGCCGTTCTGGCTCGTCCCGCGCGGGTCACCGACGGCGCTGCGGTCCAGTGACGACCACCCGCTCGGCACCCCGGCGACGATGTTGGCGTGCCAGACCTGGCCGACGAGGCCGCGGGGCGACGTCGTGTCGTGCCGGAAGGGCGTCGTGAAGGCGTTGTCGACGACGTAGAGGTCGGTGCCGTCGGGCGACAGCGCCGGCGCCGTGTAGACGGGGCGGTCTCCCGTCGGCAGCTCCAGGGCGGCCGGGGCGGTCCAGCTGGCGCCCGCCGTGGTGGAGCTCGTCCACAAGAGCCTCTCGTGGTCGAGCCCGGCCGCACCGTCGGCCCACGTCATGACGATCTGGTTCGTGGCGCCGGCGCCGCTCGGGGCCCCGTTGGCGATGTCGACGCTCGGGCCTGCCGCGAGGTCGACGCGAGCTCCCGCGATCCCGTCCATGGTGGGGCGACCGAGCACGGGGTCGATGACACCGGGCTCGGTGGCCGGGGCGACGACCGTCGGGCCCGCCCAGTGGACGCCACCGTCGGTCGAGCGGTACATGAGCTGGAGCTCGGTGCCCGCACGCCGGCCGATGCCGAAGACGTAGACGTTGCCGTGGCTGTCCGTGCGGACCGTGCAGCCGTCAGGTTGCCCGTTGATGCCGTTGTCGGTCGCGGGACCGACCTGCTTCGTCGTCCACGTGGCTCCGCCGTCCGTCGACCGCGCGACGATGAGCGGCGTCGGGAGGGCGTTGCCGTGGCTGTTGCTCCGGAACGAGGCCCAGCAGACGTAGACGTTGCCGAAGAACCGGCTCGACGCGGCGTTGTCGGCCCACACCTGCTCCTTGTCGGAGAACGTCGTCGACGACTGCTTGGAGATGATCACCGGGTCCTTCCATGCCGTGGCGTCGTTCGCGGCGGCTGCGTGCGGGTCGTCGGTCCTCGACACCGCGATGGCCTCGAAGCCCTTGAAGGTCGCGGACTCCTTGTCCGCCGAGACGTTCGAGGTGAGGTTCGCGTAGTAGAGGCGCGAGCCGTTGGCCCACGAGAAGCTCCCGTTCGACGCCGGACGCGGGCCGAAGGCGACCGCCGGGTCACCGTCCGACACGAGCCCCTTCGCGGCGTAGCCGGGGAGGGTGCCGATGGGGCCGGGGTGCGCCGTGCAGGCCGCGGGTCCGAGGCAGTCGCGGGCCGTCAGGCCGGTGTAGGTCGGCTGGGTCCACCCCCTGCCGCCGGTGAACGAGAAGTACACCCCGGAGACACCCACGCCGTCCGTGAAGGGGCAGGTCGTCGGGTCGCCGGCCGCGCACGACTCGTCGTCGATCTCGTCGTTGGCACCGGCGACGACGACGCTCGGGTCGTGGGCGTCGATCGCGACGGCGGGTTCGTTCTGCTTGTTCTGCGAGAAGGGTGTGGGCGGACTGGCGACGTTGACGATCTCGTCGGGCGGGGCAGCCACCGCGACCGCGGCTCCGGCAAGGGCGGTCGCGACGGACACGATGCACGCGGTGAGAACTCGACGGTGAGCCATGGCCTCTCCTCAGGGTGGTACGTCAAAGGATCGCGTCGGCGCCCGCACCCTCCAGCCTGCGCCCGCGACCCGGCGCCCGACAAGGTCTACGGCGGTTCTCCTCGCCGAGCCGTGGATGATGGGCACATGAGCTACGTGTCAGCGCAAGGCTTCCGGACCGAGCACGACTCGATGGGCGAGGTGCAGGTGCCCGCCGGCGCCCTGTGGGGCGCGCAGACGGCGCGGGCCGTCGAGAACTTCCCGATCAGCGGGCAGCCGGTGCCGCCGGGCGTCGTCCACGCCCTCGCCCGGCTCAAGGCCGCCGCCGCCGACGTCAACGCCGAGCTCGGGGTCCTCGACGCCGACCGGGCCCGAGCCATCGCGGCGGCGGCCGGCGAGGTCGCGGACGGCGACCACGACGACGAGTTCCCCGTCGACGTCTTCCAGACCGGCTCCGGCACGTCGACGAACATGAACGTCAACGAGGTCGTCGCACGGATCGCCCACCTCGCGAGCGACCTCGACGTGCACCCCAACGACCACGTCAACGCCGGCCAGTCGAGCAACGACACGTTCCCCAGCGCGCTGCGCATCGCGGCGACGACGGCCAGCGTCCTCGACCTCGTGCCGGCGCTCGAGCACCTCGCGCTCGCCCTGGGCCGCAAGGAGGCCGAGTTCGCCGACGTCGTCAAGGCCGGTCGCACCCACCTCATGGACGCGGTCCCGGTGACGCTCGGGCAGGAGTTCGGCGGCTACCGGCGACAGGTCGAGCTCGGGGCCAGCCGGGTGCGCACCGCTGCGGAGGCGACGAGCGAGCTGCCCCTCGGTGGCACGGCCGCCGGGACCGGTCTCAACGCGGCACCGGGCTTCGCCCGCAAGGTGATCGAGCGCGTCTCCGGGGTCACCGGCATCCCGTTCCGCGAGGCCGCGAACCACTTCGAGGCGCAGTCGGCGCAGGACGCGGTCGTCGAGCTGTCCGGGGCGCTCAAGGTCGTGGCCGTGAGCCTGACGAAGATCTGCAACGACCTGCGCTGGATGAGCTCCGGGCCCCGCACGGGCCTCGGCGAGATCCACCTGCCCGACCTCCAGCCCGGGTCGAGCATCATGCCGGGCAAGGTGAACCCCGTCGTGCCCGAGGCGACCCTCATGGCGTGCGCGCAGGTCATCGGCAACGACGTCGTCATCACCATGGCCGGCGCTGCGGGCAACTTCGAGCTCAACGTCATGCTGCCGGTCATGGCCAAGAACGTCCTCGAGTCGATCGGGCTGCTCGCCTCGACGAGCCGCCTGCTCGCCGACCGCTGTGTCGACGGCATCACGGCCGAGGTCGAGCACGCGCGGGCCCTCGCCGAGGGCTCGCCGTCCATCGTCACGCCCCTCAACCGCTACCTCGGCTACGAGGCCGCTGCCGCGGTCGTCAAGCAGGCCATCAAGGAGCGGCGCACGATCCGCGACATCGTCATCGAGCAGGGTCACGTGGCCGACGGCAGGCTCACCGAGCAGCAGCTCGACGAGGCGCTCGACGTCCTCTCGATGACCCGGCCCGACGCCTGACGGCACACCCGCAACGAGGGCGTAGGCCGTCGGGCCGGGTCGGCGCGCCCGTCAGCCGAGGAACTGGCTGACGGTGAAGAGAGCGCCCTGCGGGTCGCGGACGACGGCGGTGCGCGTCCAGTCGCTGTCGCCGGTGCGGACGACGGACCCGCCGAGCCGCACGACCTGGTCGGCCGCCGCGTCGCGCTCGGCGACGGTGAACGTCACGTGCCACCCCGGCTCGGCGTCCGGCGCGACGGGCACGACCCAGCCGATGGCGTCGGCGAAGCCCGGCGGCACCTTGGCCCCCGACTGCCGCTCGTGGATGCCCGGGTCGGTGGTCGCGGCGAGGTGGTCGCCGTAGCCGGGCACGCGGATCATCGTGGCGAAGCCGACGTCGGCGAACTCCCAGCCGAAGGCCCGGGCGTAGAACTGCTGTGCAGCAGCGGGCTCGTCGGTGTGCAGGTCGCTGAAGTTCCACGCCCCGGGGACGTTGGTCACCTGCGAGCCCAGACGCCCTCTGGCCTCCCAGAGGCGCACCTCGAGCCCCTGCGGGTCACGCACGATCACCGACCGACCGCCCTCGCCGGCAACCGTCGGCGGCTGGACCACGGCTCCCCCGGCCGCCTTGACGCGGCCGGTCGCGGCCTCTGCGTCGTCGACCGCGACGTAGGTGTGCCACCGGGCCGCGTCACCACCGCCACCACCGGCGCCTTCAGCCGCGGGTGTGGCCGGGCCGCCGAGGCCGCCGACGTCCTGGCCGTCGAGCCGGGCGATGAGATAGCGGAACGGCACGCCCGGCGGGGTGGCCTCGTCGAAGGTCCAGCCGAAGAGGCCGCTGTAGAAGTCGGCGGCGGCATCGACATCGCCCTGCTCGCTGTCGACCCACGAGGTCACTCCCTCGGGGTAGGTCCTCTGCTCGGTCACGGCATCCTCCTCGGCGTCGGTGTGCGTCGCTCCTCACCGTAGGTGGGCCCCCTGACAGCCGTCGACGCACGCGGACGGTCGTCGCCGGATGTCGCCCAGCGGGACCGCAGCCCCCATGGGCCGGCGCGCGCGGTCTACCGTCGGTGGATGACCCTCGACGACGTCGACGAGTACCTCCGGACGCTCGACGGGGTCCGCACCAGACGCACCGACGGGCGCCGCGCGTGGTACGTCGACGGGCTCCTCGTGGCCCGTGCCGACGCTGCCGGGACCCTGCTCGTCCGGCTCGGCGGCCGGGACCGCGAGCAGCTCGTCAGCGCCCACCCCGGCACCTTCGGCGTGCCGCCCCGGTGGGAGGCGCACGCCAAGCTGCAGGCCGACCTGGCTGGCGATGACGACGCGGTCAGGCGCTCGCTGCGCCTCGCCTGGGAGCGACAGCGCTCGGCGCGTGCCGGCAGCTGAGCGGGCCCACGGCATACGGCATACGGCATACGGCATACGGCATCGCGCAGGCGCCGCGGCGCTCAGGCGCCGAGGACCCGCTCGAGGTAGGGGTTGCCGAAGCGGCGCTCGGGGTCGACGCGGTCGCGCACCGCGAGGAAGTCGTCGAAGCGCGGGTAGACGCTGCGGAGGTAGTCGGCGTGACGCGTGTGGAGCTTGCCCCAGTGCGGGCGGCCGCCGTGGTTGACGGCGATGGACTCGAACGCGTCGAAGTAGGCGCCCCGCCCCTGGCGGTGGTACTTGTGGATCGCGACGTAGCAGCTCTGGCGCTCGTAGGCCGTCGAGAGCCAGACGTCGTCGGCGGCGGCCACCCGGCACTCGACGGGGAAGGAGATCCGCTCGTCGTGGGTGTCGACCCACTCGCGCAGCTCGAGCAGCACCTCGGAGAGGCTCGCACGCGGGAAGGCCCACTCCGACTCCATGAACCGCACCTCGCGCGCGGTGACGAAGACCTTGTGCGAGCGGTCGGTGAACTGGCGCTCGCTCAGCGCACGCGACGCGATGGCGTTGATGCTCCTCGTCGAGCGTGGCACCCGGGTGGCGACGCGGTTGGTCAGCTCGAAGAAGCGGTTGCTCAGGAGGTCGTCGTCGAGCTTCTCGCGCCAGGCCGGCAGCGGGCGCCTCGCCGTGCCCTCCGGCACGCGGTTGTTGCGCTTGGTCAGGGCCCGGTCCGTGTGCGGGAACCAGTAGAACTCGAAGTGGTCGTTGGCCTCGGCCGAGACGTCGGCGTGGGCCAGCACGTCCGTCAGGGACTCGGGCCGCTCGACGGCGTGGAGCAGGAAGGCGGGCACGACGGCGACGGTGATCTCGGTGACGATGCCGAGCGCGCCGAGCCCGAGACGGGCGGCCTGGAAGAGCTCGGGCTCGCGCGTCGGCGAGCACTCGACGAGCGACCCGTCGGCGAGGACGATGCGCAGCGCCCGGATGCCTGCGGAGAGGCCGGTCAGGCGCAGACCCGTGCCGTGCGTCCCCGTGCCGGTGGCGCCAGCGAGGCTCTGTCGGTCGATGTCGCCGAGGTTGGGCAGGGCGTAGCCGAACGCCTCGAGCTCCTCGTTGAGGACGTGCAGCGGGGTGCCGGCGCGGACGGTGGCCTCGCCACGCGTCGAGTCGATGGAGGTGACTCCGCTCAGGGCGCCGAGGCGCAGCTGCACCCCGTCGGTCACGGCGACGCCGGTGAACGAGTGGCCGGCGCCGATCGCCTTGACCCGCAGGCCGCGGTCGGCGGCTCGCACGACCTCCTCGACGACCTCCGCCTCGCTGCGCGGCGTCGCCACGCGCGCGAGCTTCGAGGACTCGGTGCCGGCCCAGTTGGACCAGTCGATGCTGCGTACGACGCGGCGCTTCACGCCACCCACGCTGTCAGCCAAAACACTGCCCTTCCCCACGATAGGTCGCGGCCCGTCCGACGACCCGGTCGCCTCCGTCGCTGCTGACGAGCGCGAACTCCGTGAAGCGCTCGGCCAGCTCCCCTGCCTTGGCGTGCCGGAACCATATCCGATCACCCAGTGAGAGCCAGTCGGCGCCCGGACCCTCGAGGGGCGTCTGCACCTCACCCGCCCCCTCCCGCCGGAGCAGCGAGACGTCGTGCTCGGGCAGCGGGCTCGGCACCCGGGACCACCCGGGCGGCCCCGACGCGACGTAGCCGCCGCCGTATGCCGTCACCATCCCTGCGCCCGGCCGGCGCACCACCGGGGCGGCGAAGTAGGCGGCCGGACGCAGCGACAGCGCGTCGTAGCCGTCGAAGAGGGTCGGCGCGAAGAGGCCCGACCCGGCAGCGAGCTCGGTGAGCGAGGGGTCGTGGTGCGTGACGTGCAGGCTGCCGGTCCCACCGCCGTTGACGAGCTCGAGGTCGGCGAGGGCGCGCGCGGCCGCGACGACCTCGGCCCGGCGGGTGCGCAGCTCGGCGTCGGAGACCTTCTTCATCCGGCGCACGACGGGCGAGGAGTCGGGCAGGCCGGCGATCTGGGCGTCGTAGAACATGAGGCCGGCGACGACGAGGCCCCGCTCCTGGGCCCGACGGATGACCGCCTCGACGTCGGCGGGGGTGCGGGTGGGTGACCGGCGCACCCCCATGTGCGCGGGGCCGACCCGGAGCGACGCGTCGACGTCGATCGCCACGCGCAAGCCCTCGTGGCCGGGCACCTCGCGGGCGATGAAGTCGACGTGCTCGACGCTGTCGACCATGACCACGACGGCCCGGGTCAGGGCCGGGTCGGCAGCGAGCTCGGCCAGTGCCGGGACGTCGACGCTCGGGTAGGCGACGAGGAGGTCGGTGTGACCGTCGCGGGCCCACCAGAGGGCCTCGCGCACGGCGTAGCACATGAGCCCCTCGAAGCCGCTGCGACCAAGGGCCCGCTCGATGAGGGGTCGGCTGCGCAGCGACTTCGTCGCGATGCGGATCGGCACGCCCGCGGCGAGCTCGACGAGCGTCGCGGCGTTGGCGTCGAAGGCGTCGAGGTCGACGACGGCGAGCGGGCCGTGCAGGTCGGCGGTCGCCGCCGAGAGGCGCGCCGCGACGGGCGGCGACAGGCGGCGATGCATGGTGTGCACCCTACCGAGCGTCACCCCACCGCGTGACCCCCCGATCTCACTCGAGTGAGCGCGCGTTCCCACTCGAGTGAGCGCCCGTTCTCACTCGAGTGAGGGCGGTCTCAGATCGTCTGCGCAACACGGATGTCGTGTGGAGGTCTGTGGTGCCTGGAGGGTTGAGGCGGTATTCGGTTGCTCAGCGGGAGCAGGTGTTGGGGTTGCTCGAGGCGGGGCTGTCGGGGTTGGAGGCGGCCAGGCAGGTCGGGGTGGACCGGTTCGCGGTGGCCCGGTGGGCCAAGGTGGCCGGCATGAGGATGCGGATGGGACCGGTCGGTGGTCTGGCCGACCCGACGTCGGCAGCACCGTCGGTGCCGTCGGTGCCGTCGGTGCCGTCGGTGCCGTCGGTGCCGTCGGTGCCGTCGGTGCCGTCGGTGCCGTCGGTGCACGGTGACTTCACCGACGCGCGGGGCCGGTTGACCGAGGCCGGGCGGGGCCTGATCGCGGTACGGCTAGCGGAGGGCCGTTGCCCGGCCAGGATCGCTGCCGAGCTGGGCGTGCACCGCGCGAGCGTGACTCGGGAGCTGGCCCGTAACCGGGTCGCCGGGATGTACTCGGTGCGGACCGCCCAGGCGCGCACCCTGGCCAACCGGGCCCGTCCCCAGCTGCGGAAGCTGGACCGGCCCGAGCACGCCGCGCTGCGCACGGTCGTCGTTGCAGGGCTGACCTCGCACTGGTCCCCGCAGCAGATCCAGGGCGAGCTGCTCGCGCGGTTCCCCCACGATGAGTCCATGCGGATCTCCCACGAAACTCTCTACCAGGCGCTGTACGTGCAGGGCCGGGGCAGCCTGCGCGCCGAGCTGGCCCGGGAGA
>NZ_KB911830.1 GCF_000383675.1 Terracoccus sp. 273MFTsu3.1
GCCTTGTACCGCTGCTCGGCCACGCTCATCTCCTTCATCAGGAGAGCGTCAAGGATCAGCCGAAGCAGCTGTCAACCATCACCCGAAACACTGTCAGGCATCAGGCGAAGCCCGAACGTCAAACATCAGGCGAAGTCATACACACCGGAGAGCTGGCGAGGGGACTCGAACCCCTAACCGCCTGTTTACAAGACAGGTGCGCTACCAATTGCGCCACGCCAGCACGTCTCGGCGCGAGCGCCGCGGACGGGCGAAAGCGTAGCCGAGCCGGACGGCATACGCCCAAACACCGGGCGCGACCGACGCCCGACACGAGAAGGACGGCCCCGCGCAAACCCAGGGGTTGGTCGCGCGAGGCCGTCCGGCACAGTTGTATCAGGAACTCACGGAAGTCGCAGAGTCTGACCCACGAAGATGAGGTTCGGGTTGGTGACCCGAGCGCCGTTGGCCTTCCAGAGCGCCTTCCAGCCGCCTGACACGTGGTAGCGCGCGGCGATCTTGCCGAGAGTGTCGCCGCGGTGCACGGTGACCTTGGCGCCCTTGGCGGTGTTCGTGACCGTCGGCTTCGTCGCGTACGTCTTCTTCTTGACGACCTTCTTCGTCGTCACGGGCTTGCGGACCGTCGACCGCGAGACCGGGGTCGACGTGGCACCGCCGTTGGCCCGCGTCAGGCCGGCACGCTGGGAGCACACCGGCCAGGCGCCCGGCCCCTGGGACGCGAGCACGCGCTGCGCGATGGCGATCTGCTCGGCCCGCGTGGCGAGGTCGGCGCGCGGCGCGAAGGCCGTGCCGCCGTAGCCGCGCCACGTGCTCTGCACGAACTGCAGGCCGCCGTAGTAGCCGTTGCCGGTGTTGATGTGCCAGTTGCCGCTCGACTCGCACTGGGCGACGCGGTCCCAGACCGAGGCGGCCTTCGCCGACCCGCCCGTGGCGATGCCGCCGACGATGGTGGCTGCTCCAGCGATTCCGACTCCCGCGATGCGCTGCTTGGCCGAGATCTTCTTGGCCGCAGCATGCTTGGACATGTACTGCATGGGTGATCCTTCCTGACGCGCGCCTGCGGGGTTAGCTGTCGGGTTGGGGCGTCAGGTGCCCCGTCGCGGATGCGACTTCACCCCGAGACCAGATCTCGTCCTCTTGACATGCGCTTCGACACACATGCACTCACTGGCCACACTGGGTCCCCCGTCCTCGCCCGGCCCACGGGTGTGGGCTACATCCCTGGCTGGCGAGGCTCGGCGCGCTCAGGGAACGGATAAATGGGTGTCCATGTGAAGTTGTGGGAGCGTTCGTGTGGAGCCGGACGCGACGAAGCGACCCGGGAGCTAAGTGGTGCTGCTCCCGTTCGACCCGGAAGTCGAGGCCGCCGAGCACTGACGGTACGGGACGTTTCCGCAGCGCACAAGGCGCGTCGAGACACTTCCGTGATCTTTTTTTCAGCCCCGGATGCAGGTCGATGCGCTATGCGCACACGGCCCACACAGAGCCCGCCCGGACGCCTCACAGGCCCGGCCCCGCTCGCTCACCGTCTCGCGCGCCGAGCCGTCACTGCCCGAACGGGTTGGTCGTGAACGGGTCCCACGTGAGGCTCGACCCGTGCCGCAGGGCCACGAGCGCGGCCACGACGCCGAAGACGGCGAGCATCCCGGACACGATCTGTGCGGCCAGGCCGGCCGGCACGAGGCGCCGAGCCATCGAGCGCGACCCGCGCCGCAGCGAGGCGCCGCCGGGGCCCCACCACAGCATGAGCAGGCCGAGGACACCGCCGACCGCGAGGGTGATCGGCGTGCCCGGGCCGAGGTCGGTCCCCTGCGTGCCGGCGAGGAGCAGGGCGGCGGCGAAGACACCGGCGAGCGCCACCGCCACGGGCAGGAGCAGGCCGACCCCGGTGGCGATGATGCCGACGACGAGGTGCCACGGGCTCGAGACGACGGCGAAGGGCACGTCGCTGCGCCGGCGGCCGAAGTCGTAGCGGCGCAGCACGAGCGCCGTGACCGAGCGGTCGGTGGCCCGGGCGAGCGCCGACAGGACGACGAGCACGACGAGGGCGATGCCCGGCCACGCCATGAGCGCACCGACCCAGGCGATCGCGACGGCGGCGAGCAGGCCAGTGCGCATCGGCAGCCCGATGCGAGGGTCGCCCTCGCGCTGGGCCGGCTCGTCGTCCTCGTCCCACTCGTCGTCGGGCCAGTAGCCGTCCTGCGGAGCCCCCTCGAGGTCCTGTCCGCCCCGCCCGTGCCGCGCGTCGTAGGCCTGGGCGCCGCCCCAGTCGTCCGGCGACGCGGGCTCGTCGTCCCAGCCGTGGCCGTATGCCGCCGGGTCGGGGTCGGGCGACCGCGGACCGGTCGGGGGCGGGGCCCACCGCACCGGGTTCCCGGCGGCCGTCGCAGCGCCCACGGCGCCGGCTGCGCCGACGGGCGGCATGACGGCGGTGCTGCCGTGCTGGACGACCTGGGTGTCGCCGGGGGGCGCGCTGACGCGGCCGTCGTCCCACGGGTTGCCGCTCGGCGTCGGCACGGTCGCCGCGCGGCCGGCGGCGTAGAGCTCGAGCGCCGCGATGACCTCGTCGGCGTGGGGGCGCAGCCGCGGGTCGGGAGAGAGGGAAGCGCGCAGCAGCGGCACGAGGCGCGGGTCGACGCCCTCGAGGTCGACGTCACCGGCCCGCACGCGGGTGAGCACGGCATCCATGCGCGCGCGGCCGAACGGCGGACGACCCGACGCGGCATACGTGATCGTGGCGGCCCAGCCCCACCAGTCGGTGGCGTCGGTGATGGCGGCACCCTCGACGAGCTCGGGCGAGAGGTAGCCCGGCGTGCCCATGACGAGCCCGCCGACGGTGTGGCGCACGTCGTCCTGGAGGTGCGCGATGCCGAAGTCGATGAGGACCGGGTCGCCGTCCTCGATGAGGACGTTGCCCGGCTTGATGTCGCGGTGGACGACCCCGCACGCGTGGATGGCGCGGATCGCCTCGGCGATGCCGCGGGCGAGGCGGAGCAGGTCCGCCGGGGCCAGCGGGCCGTGGTCCTCGACGACCTCGTCGAGGGCGGGGCCGGGCACGTAGCGAGTGACGATGTAGGGGCGGGGCGCCATGACGTCGGCGTCGATGACGCTCGCGACCCGCGCGTCGCGGATGCGCGAGAGGGTGTCGACCTCGCGCGACAGGCGCTGGCGGGCGTCGGCGTCGTGAGCCACGTGGGCACGGAGGACCTTGATGGCGACGGCGCGCCCGCGCGGGTCGAGGGCGAGGTGGACCACGCCCATGCCGCCCTCGCCGATCTCCTCGATGAGGCGGTAGGGACCGATCCGCTGCTGCGACCCCGGCCCGCCGGGACGCGGGACCACGGGCACACCACCGGTGCGCGCGCCGGGCCGCGGGGTGGGCACCCGCTCGGTCCGGTCGTACGCAGTCATACCCCTACGGTATGCGACCGGGCCGCCGCGACAGGAACCCTGCGGCAGCGACCCGCGGAGTGTCCTGTCTCGTCGGTTCTGTCCGGTTCGTCCCGGCGGTCAGCTGCTGATGTAGTCGCGCAGCTGGTCGCGCTCGGACTGGAGCTCGGAGAGCCGGTGCTTGACGATGTCGCCGATGCTGACGATGGCGGCGAGCTTGCCGTCGGCGTCGACGATCGGCACGTGCCGCACCCGCATCTCGGTCATCGTCCCGGCGAGGTCGGCGATGTTGTCGTCGGCCGAGCCGGTGGTGACCTCGCTCGTCATGATCTGCGACACCGGCGCCTCGAGCACGCTCGTGCCCGTGCTGTGGAGGTGCCGGACGATGTCGCGCTCGCTGACGATCCCGTCGACGCTCGAGCCGTCCGTGCTGACGACGACCGCGCCGATGCGGTGCTCGGCCAGCAGGCCGAGCAGGCCGGCGACCGTCTCGTCGGGCTGGATGGTGATGACCTCGCTGCCCTTCTTGCGCAGCACGTCAGAAATCTTCACGGCGACTCCTTCACCTCGGCGCGATGCCCTCAGGCGGCCACCCGCTCCACCAGAGATGCCCTGTCTCGACCCTAGAGCGGGACCGCACCGGGCGCCACCGTTCGCTCGTTAGAGTGAGACCGATCGCGCCCCGCGGCGCCCCTCCCCCCGGGTCTGGGTACGTCGGGGGCCGTGCCCTCCCCTCGAGCAGCAGGAGCTGATTGCGTGTCGACCCCTCGGCCGACCTACGACCTCGTCATCGCCGCGAACCGCCTGCCCGTCGACAAGGTCGTCACCGACGACGGCGAGGTCGAGTGGCGACGCAGCCCCGGCGGTCTCGTCACCGCGATGGAGTCGGTGATGCGCACGCAGCCCGGCGCCTGGGTCGGTTGGGCCGGAGACGCCGGCGAGGCACCCGAGCCGTTCGACGAGGACGGCATCCACCTGCACCCCGTGCCGCTGTCGACCGACGAGGTCCGGGACTACTACGAGGGCTTCTCCAACGACACCCTGTGGCCGATCTACCACGACGTCATCGTGCCGGCGACCTTCCACCGCGAGTGGTGGTCGAGCTACCAGACGGTCAACCGGCGCTTCGCCGAGGCCGTCGCCGAGGTCGCGGCCGAGGGCGCCACCGTGTGGGTGCAGGACTACCAGCTCCAGCTCGTCCCCGCCCTCGTGCGCGCGCTGCGGCCGGACGTCCGCATCGGCTGGTTCAACCACATCCCCTTCCCGCCCGTCGAGCTGTTCGCCCAGCTGCCGTGGCGGGCCCAGCTGCTCGACGGTCTGCTCGGGGCCGACTTCCTCGGTTTCCAGCGCCAGGCCGACGCCCGCAACTTCGTGCGCGCCTGCCGCCAGCTGCTCGGCGCCCAGACCAAGCGCGACCGCGTCACCGTCGAGGGTGCCCACCGCCAGGTCCGGGCGGCTGCCATCCCGATCTCCGTCGACTTCCAGGGGCTCGAGGAGCTGGCGAAGCGCCCCGACGTCATGGAGCGCGCACGCGAGATCCGCGAGAGCCTCGGCAACCCCAAGGTCCTCATGCTCGGCGTCGACCGGCTCGACTACACCAAGGGCATCCGGCACCGGCTCAAGGCGTACGAGGAGCTGCTGAGCGAGCGCCGCATCGGGCCGCCCGACGTCACGCTCGTGCAGGTCGCGACCCCGAGCCGCGAGCGGGTCGACGCCTACCGCAAGCTCAAGAACGAGATCGAGCAGACCGTCGGCCGCATCAACGGCGAGCTCGGCAAGATCGGCGCCCCGGCCGTCCACTACCTGCACCACTCCTACCCGCGCGAGGAGATGGCGGCCCTCTTCCAGGCCGCCGACGTCATGCTCGTCACCCCGCTCCGCGACGGCATGAACCTCGTCGCCAAGGAGTACGTCACGTGCCGCCATGACCTCGGCGGCGCCCTCGTGCTGTCCGAGTTCACCGGCGCCTGGCACGAGCTGCACCAGGCCTTCGCGTGCAACCCGCACGACATCGAGGGGCTCAAGCAGACGATCCTGCGCGCCATCAACACCCCGGCCAAGGACAAGCAGCGGATCATGAAGGCGCTGCGCCGCCGCGTGTCCGACCACGACGTCCAGCGCTGGGCGGCTCGCTACCTCGCGGCGCTCGCCGCGGCGCCCGAGATGCCGGGGGCCGAGTCGCGCCCGCGCCCCACACCCCACGCGGAGGAGGCGCCGCTCATGCCGGCCCCCAGTGAGTCGTCCACCGAGTCAACGACCGGGACGGGCGTCGGGGCGTCCAACGGGTCGGGCAGCAGCGGCTCCCGCCAGGGATCCCACAGCGCGACGGACGGGACGCGGTCGTGAGCACCGGCGCGCCGACCACCGACACGCTCGAGGCCGTGGCCTCCGCCGACGTCGTGCTCGTGGCGACCGACTTCGACGGAGTGCTCGCCCCCTTCGACGCCGACCCGATGCAGGCCACCCCCGTCAAGGGCACCGTCGAGACGCTGCGGTCGCTCGCGAGCCTGCCCGGCGTGCACGTCGCCGTCGTCTCGGGCCGAGACCTCGGCACGCTGCGTGAGCTCACCGGCATCACCGAGGACGAGCCGATCGTCCTCATCGGCAGCCACGGCGCCGAGTCCTCGAGCCCGGCCGTGCGGGAGGCCATGGAGGCCGCCGCCGTCACGCCCGACGACGAGGTGACCCTCGCCGAGCTGCGCACCGACATCGAGGCGCTCGTCAAGGAGCATCACCCCGAGGCCGGCATC
The DNA here is from genome assembly GCF_000383675.1 of Terracoccus sp. 273MFTsu3.1. Lineage (GTDB taxonomy): Bacteria > Actinomycetota > Actinomycetes > Actinomycetales > Dermatophilaceae > Terrabacter. The sequence continues at coordinate 6,141 of NZ_KB911830.1, forward strand.
GAGTACAAGTCGGCCGCCGTCGTCGTCCACGTCCGAGGCATCCCCCGCGAGACCGGCGACGCCGCGATCGCCGACGCCCGGCGGGTCGCCCTCGACCACCCCGGCGTCAAGGTGCTCAAGGGAAAGTCGGTGCTCGAGCTGTCGGTCTCCCACGCGGACAAGGGATCCGCGGTCACCGCACTCGGCCGCCACGTGGGCGCCGTCGCGCGCGTCTACCTCGGCGACGACGTCACCGACGAGGACGCGTTCATGCGGATGCGTCGACCCGAGGACGTCACCGTCAAGGTCGGCACCGGCTCCACGGCCGCCCGCTACCGCGTCGACGACGAGCAGGCGGTGGCTGCCCTGCTGACCCGCCTCGAGCAGCTCTGCTCCGCCGCCCACGCCCCGAGCTGACCGCCGCGACCGGGCGACGCGGCATACGCCCACCACCTCGGCGCCGCGGCCCCCGAACCGTCGCACCCGACGGCCCGCACCCGCACTTCCAGGCGCCGCGGCCCCCGAACCGTCGCACCCGACGCCCCGCGCCCGCACTTCCAGGCGCCGCGGCCCCCGAACCGTCGCACCCGACGCCCCGCGCCCGCACTTTCAGGCGCCGCGGCCCCCGAACCGTCGCACCCGACGGCCCGCGCCCGCACCATCAGGCGCCACGGCCCCCGAACCGTCGCCACCGATCGGACGCCGCCCTGCCGTCCCTAGGGCGGACGCGGTCAGTGACGCCGAACGGCGCCGGTCGACCCGCGGACCACGAGCTCAGGGCGGAAGACGTACTCCGCTCGGGGAGAAGGCTGCCCGGCGATCTCGTCGAGCAGGGCACGCACGGTCGCCGCACTCATCGCGTTGACGCTCTGGCGAACCGTCGTCAGAGGTGGGTCCGTGAAGGCGATGAGCGTCGAGTCGTCGTAGCCGACGACCGAGAAGTCGCGCGGCACGTTGAGGCCGCGCTTGCGGGCCTCGCGGATCGCCCCGAGCGCCATGAGGTCCGAGCCGCACACGACGGCCGTGGCGCCGCGGTCGAGGAGCCGGCCGGCAGCGGTCGCACCGCCCTCGACGCTGAACAGTGAGCGCTCGATGAGGTCGTCGACGTCGGAGCGACCCGTCAGCTCCTGCATCGAGTGCCGGAACCCGGCGATCTTGCGGATGACCGGCACGTAGCGGTCGGGTCCGACCGCCAGGCCGATCTCGCGGTGCCCGAGGCTCACCAGGTGCTCGAGCGCGAGCCCCATCGAGGCGACGTCGTCGTTGCTGATGAAGGGCGCGTCGACGCCCTCGATGTAGCCGTTGACGAGGACGAGCGGCAGGTTGCGGTCACGCAGCGCGACGTAGCGGGCCGAGTCGGTCGTGGTGTCGGCGTGCAGGCCGGAGATGAAGATGATGCCGGCGACGCCGCGCTCGAGGAGCATCTGGACGTAGTCGTCCTCGTGGACTCCCCCGGCGACCTGGGTGCACAGCACCGGGGTGTAGCCGTTCTGCGCGAGGGAGTTCTCGATGATCTGCGCGAACGCGGGGAAGATCGGGTTGGTCAGCTCGGGGACGATGAGCCCCACCAGCCCGGCGCTCTTGCGCCGCAGTCGACTCGGCCGGTCGTAGCCGAGGACGTCGAGCGCCGTCAGCACGGCCTGGCGGGTCGACTCGGCCACCCCGGGCTTGCCGTTGAGCACGCGTGACACGGTGGCCTCCGACACGCTCGCCTGGTCGGCGATGTCACGCAGACGCGCCTTCACGTCACCTCCCCCTTCGTCGCACGTGTCGTGGACCGTCGTCGGTCGGGCGCCACGTCCAGATGCTGACGCCGGGCCCGGTGGCGCTCAGTGTGACAGCACGCTTGCCGATCGTCGGACGCGGTCCGTATGCCGGGGTGCCCGACTCGATGCCCGCGAGGTGTCGCGGGTCGAGGACGACCGGCTCGTGCGCCGCGCGCGCCACGTGCACCAGTGCCACCTCGTCGAGCGTCTCGCGGAGGTAGACCATGGCATCGCCCTCGGCGTGGACCCACCGTAGGCCTCCGCGCCGCAGCGCGACCGAGCGCTGGCGCGCCAGGATGAGGCCTCGGTAGACCGCGAGCGTGTCTGCGTCCCAAGCCTTCTCGTCCCACGGCATCGGACGGCGACCGTCCTCGCCGAAAGTGCCCTCCATGCCGATCTCGTCGCCGTAGGTCATCATCGGCATCGACGGGAAGGTCATGAGCAGGCCGACCGCCGTCTCGACGGAGTCGGGGCCGACGAGTGTCCGGATCCGAGGCACGTCGTGAGACCCGACGAGGTTGAAGGAGTGGACCAGCGACTGCCAGGCGATCCGTGACGTGAAGTCACGCATCGTCTCGACGACCGCACCGGCGTCGAGGAGCGGCAGAGGCACGGGCGCACCGAGGAAGCGCGGGTCCTTCGGCTCCTCGCGCAGCCACGTCCACGTGGGCTTGCAGAAGCCGGCGTAGTTCATGACGCCGTGCCAGCCGTCGCCGGGCATGTCGGGCGTGTAGTCGTGGAAGTGCTCCCCGACGAGCAGTGCGTCCGGCGCGACCAGGCCCATGACGTCGCGCATCTGCCGGGCGACGTCGTGGTTGACGTCGGTGGCACGCCAGCGACCGGTCATGTTCGCGACGTCGACGCGCCATCCGTCGAGGCCGCCCGAGCGACCCAGCCACTTGCGTACGACCCCCTGGGGGTCCTCGAAGATGCGGTGACGCAGGGCGGCGTTGAGGTGGTTGAGCTTCGGCAGGGAGGGCACGCCGAGCCAGGCGACGTAGGTCCCGTCCTCCCAGATGTAGTAGTCCCGCTCGGGCGTGTTCTTCCCGCCGGGGCCTGCCGCCTTGAGGAACCACTCGTGGGCGTTGCCCGTGTGGTTCGTCGTGAAGTCGCCCATCACCTTCATGCCGCGCTCATGGGCGGCCTTGGTGAGCCGGCGCAGGGCCGGGGCCCCACCGAGGAGCGGGTCGATCTGCTCGAACGACGACGCGTCGTAGCGATGGTTGGAGCGCGCCGGGAAGAAGGGCGTCATGTAGACGACGTCGACGCCGAGCGACTCGAGGTGGTCGAGGTGCTCGGTGATGCCGTCGAGGTCGCCGCCGTAGAGCTGGTGGGCGACGCCCTTCGGGCTGAGGTCGACGGGGTCGGACCACGCGGCGGGCACGGCCCAGTCGGGCGTCGCGTGCCGGTCGGCGCCCTTCGAGCGCGCGAACCGGTCGGGGAAGATCTGGTAGACGACCGACCCCAGTGCCCACTCGGGCGGCGGGCTGGCGTTCGCCACGAGACGGAAGTCGCTCGCGTCAGGGACGTCCCGCTCGTGGATGCCCGTCCCGTTGAGCCACACGTACTTCGTCGGGCCGCCCGTGAGCAGGAAGCGGTAGTTCGTGACCGGGTTGTGGCAGGTCAGGGTGGCACGCCACCAGTCATCGACGCCCGTCGTGCGGACCTTGCGCGCCACCGTGAAGGTCGCCTCGCCGTCGGGCGAGGTGCGCACGTGGACGGCCTCGACCCCGGCGTCGAGCGGGACGCGCACGAGCACGTCGACCCGGTCGCCGAGACGGGGCGCCTGGTTGGAGACGTACCGCCCCGACCCGTCGTGGTGCGGCTGGCTCAGCCACGTCTGCTGGCGGGTCGGGGCAGGCGTCACTTGACGGATCCCGTGGTGAGGCCACCGACCAGCTGACGCTGGAAGGCGAGGTAGAGCAGCATGACGGGGATCGAGCCGAGCAGCGCGCCGGCCGTGAACCGCCCGAAGAGGGTGTTCGCGTCGTTGCCGAGGGTCATGCCGTAGAGGCCGACACCGAGCGTCTGGTTGTCGACGTCGGTGAGGAAGACGCTCGCCAGCATGAACTCGCCGTAGAGGCCGACGAAGACGAGCATGAAGACCGTCACGAGGATCGGCATGACCAGGCGCAGGGTCATCGTGAAGAAGATCCGCGCGTGGCTCGCGCCGTCGACGATCGCCGCCTCGTCGAGCTCGCGTGGCACGGTGTCGAAGTAGCCCTTGAGGAGCCAGACGTTGGCCCCGAGCGCGCCGCCGAGGTAGGCGAGGATCAGGCCGGTGACCGTGTTGAGGCCGAGCGCCGGAAGCACGTCACCGATGGCCGCGAAGATGATGTACGTCGCGACGATGGCGAGCAGCGCCGGGAAGAAGGTCGTCAGCAGCAGGAACATCATGCCGCCGCGACGGCCCTTGAATCGCAGGCGCGAGAAGGCGAAGGCCGCACACGCACCGAGGAAGACCGCCCCGAGCGCCCCGACGAACGAGATGATCATCGAGTTCTTGTACCAGGTCCAGAACGGCCGAGAGCTGTCGTTGAAGAGGTCGGTGAAGTTCTTCGTCGAGAAGCCCGAGGGCCACAGGCTCGCCGTGTTGAGCGTCCCGCTGGGGTTCGTCGCGGCCGAGTAGATGAAGAGGATCGGGAAGAGCGCCCACATCAGGGCGAGGATGCCCAGGGCGTGGCGCCACCACACCGAGCCGCCGAGACCCCCGCGCTTGGGCGAGACCGGCGTGCTGGCTCCGGTCTCCTCCTCGATGCGGGTGTCCATGCGCGGGTCGGCAGGGACGGGAGCGTTGACGGTCGCCATCAGTTGACCTCCTCGAGGGCCTTGGTGCGACGGAAGCCCGGGATGCTCATCAGCGCCACGAGCAGGAAGATGATCACCGACACCGCTGCAGCGAAGCCGTAGTTGGGCGCGCTGCCCGAGAAGGCCAGGCGGAACGCGTACGTGATGAGCAGGTCGCTCGACCCGATCGACGTGTCCGCGCCGTTGAAGGGGCCACCCTTGGTCAGCAGGTAGATGAGCCCGAAGTTGTTGAAGTTGAACGCGAACGACGCGAGGAGCAGCGGGCCGACGGCCACGAGCAGCAGCGGCATGATGATCGACCGGAGCGTCCGGAAGGCGTTGGCTCCGTCGATGGTCGCCGCCTCACGCACGTCCTGCGGGATCGACTGGAGCGCACCCGTGCAGACGATGAACATGTACGGGAAGCCCAGCCAGAGGTTCGTGATGAGGATCGCGGCCTTGGCGCCGGCGGGGGTGCCCAGCCAGTCGACCGAGATGTTCAGCGTCTGGTTGATGATGCCGTAGTCCTGGTTGAACATGCCCTTCCACACCAGCGCCGTCACGAAGCCGGGCAAGGCGTAGGGCAGGATCAGCAGCGACCGGTAGATCGCCTTGCCGCGCAGCCTCGGGTCGTTGAAGAGCAGCGCGATGAGCATGCCCAGCAGGAACGTCGTGAGCACCGACAGGATCGCGAAGGCGATGTTCCAGATGAAGATGCTGAGGAAGCCGCTGCGGATCGTGCTGTCGGTGAAGATGCGGGAGTAGTTCGCGAGCCCGATGTTCTCCTTCCAGCCCTGCGGGAAGGACTGGGTCGGGTCGGCGACGTTGACCCACTTGGCGTCCTTCGGCGCGTAGACCGTCGGTGGCGTCGTGCCCGCGTCGGTGAGCTTGTCGGCCGACGCGTCGTAGGTGACCGTCGCCTTGCCCTCGAAGGCCTCGGAGAGACCGACCGGTTTGATGCCACCCCCGTCGCTCGTCGGCACCGCGATGGCCGACAGGTCCTTGCTCCGGGCGTTCGCCTGCCTGGCCGTGAGGACGGTGTAGCCGGGCGCCTTGGTGATCTTCCCGATGGAGGTCTTCTCGACACCGGACGCGGGCAGCGGCTTGAGCCCGGACTTGTCACCGACGTACGTGCTTCCGTCGGGCTTGGTGAGCAGCAGGACGAGGTCCGCGGTCACGGGGTCACCGCCCTCGGCGATCGCGACCGACATCTTGTAGCGCGGGGTGCCGGGCACCTCACGGACCGACTGGGCGATGATGTCGGTGACCGACTCCTCCTTGCTGTAGAGGTGTCCGTCGCCGTAGTTCGTCGTCGACAGGCTCGCGGTGTAGAGCACCGGCCACAGCTGGAACAGGATCATGAACAGCAGACCCGGGACGAGGTACTTGAGGGGGACCGAGCGCCGCGTCGAATAGACGGCGAGGATGCCCATCCCCACGAGTCCCGCGATGACGACGGCCATCGTGTTGCCTGCCTGCGCGAGCTTGGTGGCGATCCACAGGATGCCGGCCAACGTCGCGACGATGAGAACCCACTTGATCGCGAGAGCGAGGGGCTTGGTCATGTGACACGTCCTTTTGCGCCGACCCGGCGCCGTTGCCGTAGGTGCACGAAGGGGAGCCCTCGCGGAGCTCCCCGATGGCCCGTGCCCGGGCCGGGACCCCGGGGTCCGTCCTTGGGACGGACCCCGGAAACCCTTGTCAGACTAAGGAGCTCAGCCCTTGGCGATGTTCGCCGTGATCTCCTTGGCAGCAGCGTCGAGACGCTCCTTGGCGCCGGCCTTGCCGGCGATGATGTCGGCGGTCGCCTGGCCGAAGGGGCCCCAGACCGAGTTCATCGCGGGGATGTTCGGCATCGGCGAGCCGTCGACGCCGGCCTCGTACCACGCCTTGACGTCGGGGTCGCTCGCGGCGACCTCGGCGTAGGCCTCCTTGAGGGCCGGCGGGCGCTTGCCAACCTCGAAGAGGGCCAGCTGGACGTCCTTGCGCGGGATGTAGTTCGTGACGAACTCCTGCGCGAGAGCGGCGTTCTTGGCCTTGCTCGAGACGTAGAACATCTGGACACCGAGGAACGGGCGCATGGCGCCGCCACCGGTGAGGCTCGGCAGCGGGGCGATGCCGTAGTTGATGCCGGCTTCCTTCGCCTTGGCGACGCTCCACGGGCCGGAGATCATGAACGGGGCGGCCTTCGTGTCGAAGAGCGCGTCCTGGTTCGTGTCGTCGACGTTGGTCGAGAGGACCTTCTTCTTGCCGAGCTCGGCGAGGACGTCACCACCCTTGACCGAGTCGGGGGTGTTGACGATGACCTTGTTCGGGTCGTAGTCGCCGTTGGGCTTGATGGCGAAGATGCCGCCCTCGGGGAACGCCGAGAGGTACGGGTAGGCGAAGTACGCGTTGCCGACCTTGGAGACGAACTGGCTGAGGACCTGCTTGGCCTTGCCCTCCTTGACGAGCTTCTCGCCGGTGGCGACGAGCTCGTCCATGGTCTTGGGCGGGTTCGGGACGAGGTCCTTGTTGTACATGAGGCCGATGTTCTCGACGGCGTAGGGCACGCCGTAGGACTGGCCGTTGAACTTCGTGGCCTCGATCGCCTTCGGCAGGAACTTCGCCGCGACGTCGGAGCTGAGGTTGACCGGGGCGACCGTCGAGTTCTGGACGAGCTCGCCGAGCCAGTCGTGGGCACCGACGATGACGTCGGGGCCCTTGCCGACCTTGGTCGCGTCCTTGAACTGGGCGCGGGTGTCGGTCGAGATCTGGACCTTGACGGTCACACCGTTCTCGGCGGCGAACTGGTCGGCGTACTTCTGGACGGCCTTCGAGCGGTCGGCGTCGGTCCAGATGACGAGGTCGACGTTGGCGTCACGGACGGGAGCAGCGGTGCCGCTCGGCGTCTCCGGGACACCTGTGGTCGTCGCGGCCTTGCTCGTGCCGGCGGCGCCGGTGTCGGACGGGGTGGTGGGGCTGGACCCACCGCAGGCGCTGAGGGCCAGGGCGGCAACACCCGTGACGGCAGCAGCGCCGAGCGCACGCTTGTGCATGGATTCTCCTTTGAAGCCAGGTGGCACACGCCGCCACCGGTGCCCCGGAATCTAGCAAGAAGTTGCAGAGAGCGGGAACCCGCTTGCTGCAATTTTTTGCAACGTTCTGGACACATCCCTGAGTCGACCCAAGGAGGCCGGTGCCGGGGCCGGGTCGCGACCCCCTTGGCGTGCCCGTTCCTCACCCACGGCGACCCGCCCGCGGGCGAGGGGTGGTCAACGTGCCGGGAGTGGGACATGATGTCGATGCCTGCTCACCCGGGCAGGCACACCTTTACAACGGATCGTCCGGCACGTTCCTGCCGGTGAAGGAAGGCAATGAAGCCATGGCAACAGTGACGTTCGACAACGCGACGAGGCAGTACCCCGGGAACCCGATTCCCTCCGTCGACAAGCTCAACATCGAGATCGCGGACGGGGAGTTCCTCGTCCTGGTCGGCCCCTCCGGGTGTGGCAAGTCCACCTCCCTGCGCATGCTCGCCGGCCTCGAGGAGGTCAACGGCGGACGCATCCTCATCGGTGACCGCGACGTGACGAACCTGTCCCCCAAGGACCGCGACGTCGCGATGGTCTTCCAGAACTACGCGCTCTACCCGCACATGACGGTCGCCGACAACATGGGCTTCGCGCTCAAGATCGCCGGCGTCGACAAGGCGGAGATCCGCAAGCGCGTCGAGGAGGCCGCCAAGATCCTCGACCTGACGCCGTACCTCGACCGCAAGCCGAAGGCTCTCTCCGGTGGCCAGCGCCAGCGCGTCGCGATGGGTCGCGCGATCGTGCGCTCCCCCCAGGTCTTCCTCATGGACGAGCCGCTGTCCAACCTCGACGCCAAGCTCCGCGTCCAGACCCGCACGCAGATCGCCTCGCTCCAGCGCCGCCTCGGCGTCACGACGGTCTACGTCACGCACGACCAGGTGGAGGCCATGACGATGGGTGACCGCGTCGCGGTGCTCAAGGACGGCATCCTCCAGCAGTGCGACAGCCCGCGCCGCATGTACGACCACCCGGCCAACGTGTTCGTCGCCGGCTTCATCGGCTCGCCCGCCATGAACCTCATGGAGGTGCCGGTCACCGACGGCGGCGTCGACCTGCACGGCCACACGGTCCCCGTGGCGCGTGAGGACCTCGCCAACGTCGGCAAGAACGTCACGCTCGGTGTTCGTCCCGAGGACCTCGAGCTGTCGTCCGACCAGTCGGGCATCCCCGTCACGGTCGACGTCGTCGAGGAGCTCGGCGCCGACGCCTACATCTACGGCTCCACCGAGCAGAAGCTGCTCGAGGCCACCGGCGAGAACGCCGGCGCCGTGCCGTTCATCGCCCGCGTCGACGGTCGTCGCCCCCCGGAGAAGGGCGACAAGATCTACCTCAAGCCGAAGTCCGGCCACGTGCACGTCTTCAACGCCGAGTCGGGGCTGCGCGTCGGCGACTGAGCCACTCGCGTACCACCGCATCACGCCGCTGGGCCGGCACCCTTCTCGGGTGCCGGCCCAGCGCCGTTGTGGCGCAAGGCTCGACAACATCCGTCACCCGGACCTCGGCAAGCCCTAGGCTCCGCGTGTGACCAAGTCGACGATCGGGCGGTACTGGCACGTCGTGACGCTCGTCGTCGCGGTCTTCGCGCTCGTCTTCCAGCTCTACCTCGTGGCCACGGGCGAGAACATCCTCGACTCGAGTGCGGTGACGACCCCCCGGCCCGAGCAGGTGCGCCGCTTCTTCTCCTACTTCACGATCCAGGCCAACTTCCTCGTCGCGGTCTCGACGTTCCTCATCGTGCGCGGACGCACCGAGTCGCAGGTCTTCCGTGTCGTCCGCCTCGCGTCGCTGGTCGGGATCACGGTGACCGGCATCGTCGCGGCCATCGCGCTCCCCCCGTCGCCGAGCTACACGACGGGCTCTCTCGTCTGCGACCGGCTCCTCCACATCGTCGTGCCGGTCCTCACCTTCGTCGGATGGGCCGTCTTCGGCCCGCGCGGCACGGTCGCGCGCGAGGACCTGCTGCCCTCGCTCATCTGGCCGGTCCTCTGGCTCGTGGCCACCCTCGCCCTCGGACCGCTGGTCGACTGGTACCCCTACCCCTTCCTCAACGTCGGCTCCATCGGACTGGGCCGCACCCTGCTCAACTGCGCCGCCATCGCCCTCCTCTTCCTGGCGTTGGCCGCTCTTGCGCTCTGGGCTGATCGACGCCTGTCGCGCGACCGTGCCACGATGAACGCGTGACGCTCGAGATCACCACCGCCAGGCCCGAGTCCGCCCTGCTCGACCTGCCGTGGTCGACACCGCTGGAGGAGTGGCCCGAGAGCTACCTCGCCGCGCTCCCCCGTGGCATCTCGCGTCACGTCGTGCGCTTCGTCAAGCTCGGGCCGCGGGTCCTCGCCGTCAAGGAGATCAAGGACGACATCGCCGACCGCGAGTACGCCATGCTGCGCAACCTGCGTCGCCTCGACGTGCCGTCGGTCGAGCCGTTCGGTGTCGTCCACGGTCGCACGGCGGCCGACGGGGAGCCGCTCGACGCCTGCCTCATCACGCGCCACCTGCAGTTCTCCCTCCCCTACCGCGCCCTGTACAGCCAGAACCTCCGCCCCGACACGGCCGTACGCCTCATGGACGCCCTGGCCGTCCTGCTCGTGCGCCTGCACCTCGAGGGCTTCTGGTGGGGCGACGTGTCGCTCTCCAACACGCTCTTCCGTCGTGACGCGGGCGCCTTCGCCGCCTACCTCGTCGACGCCGAGACCGGTGAGCTGCACGCACGGTTGTCCGACGGGCAGCGCGAGCACGACCTCGACATCGCCCGGGTCAACATCGCCGGCGAGCTCATGGACCTCGCGGCCGGGGGCTTCCTCGAGGAGCACGCCGACCCGTTCGAGGTGTCCGCGTCGGTCATCGAGCGCTACCACACGCTGTGGAACGCCCTCACCGGCACGGAGCGCTTCGAGGTCGGCGACCGCTGGCGGGTCGACGAGCGCATCCGGCGCCTCAACGAGCTCGGCTTCGACGTCGACGAGCTGTCGATGACGACCGACATCGGGGGCACCGAGATCGTCATCACCCCGAAGGTCGTCGACGCGGGCCACCACTCCCGCCGCCTGCTGCGCCTGACCGGCCTCGACGTCGGCGAGAACCAGGCCCGCCGCCTGCTCAACGACCTCGACGCGTACGCCGCGGCGACCGACCGCCAGGGCGACGACGAGGAGATCGTCGCGCACGACTGGCTCGCCAAGATCTACGAGCCGGTGACGCGTGCCGTGCCGCGCGAGCTGACCGGCCGCCTCGAGCCGGCCGAGATCTTCCACGAGGTGCTCGAGCACCGCTGGTACATGAGCGAGCGCGCCGGGCACGACACCCCCATCGAGGACGCGCTGCGCGACTACGTCGCGACGGTCCTGCCGGCCAAGCCGGAGGAGAAGGCGGTGCTCGGCGTCGACACCGAGGAGATGCCCGTCATCAGCCGCTTCGACTGAGGACGTATGCCGTCAGTCCTCGACCGCGCCCGTCGCGAGGTCGTCGGCCGGGCCCGAGAGGATCTGGCCGAAGAGGACGACGATCCAGAGCAGGAACGTCACGACGTGGACGGCCGTGCACCACAGGCAGATCGCGTGGATGCGGTAGAGCTCGGCCCACACGAGGTAGAGCGCCATGCCGAGGCCGATGGTGAGCCAGGCGAGGCGGACGGCGTCGAGCCACGGCTCGGGACGCCGCCAGACCGACGGCAGGCACAAGCCGAGGGTCACGACGAAGAAGACGAGACCGAGCAGCGCCACGGGCACACCCATGAAGGTGCTCCACGCGCTCGTCGTCACCTTGGCGCAGTCGACGACGCCGCCGATGCTGCAGGCGAGGGTCGCGTTGGCGGTGAAGTGCTCGAACGTCAGGTAGACCGAGACGACGAGCCCGACGACGGCGAGACCGGCCGACACCGGGGCGAGCCACCCGGGCCGGACCCGGCCCGCACGGACCGGGGCACCGTCGACCGTCGTCACGTCGTCACGCTGCGGGCTCACGCCGACGTCACCGCTTGAGCAGCACGGAGGCGGAGGCCACGCCCTGGCTCGTGCAGACGTTGGCGGGCTGGCCCTTGGTCTGGTCGCAGATCTGGGCGGTGATCATGTTGATGGCCGGCGTCACGGTCTTGCCGATGTCGGACGTCGGGTCCTGGATGCCGGCGATGATCTGGTCGTAGGTCTTGCCCTCGAAGGCGTTGGCGTCGACCGTCGCGCCGTCGGTGGCGTGGGTGCCGCCGTACGTGATCCACGGGATGCCGCCGCCGGGGTTGAACTTCTGGAAGAGCGCGAGGTTCTCGCCCTCGAGGGGCTGTAGCGGCTGCTTGTTGCGGTCCTGGGTCTCGACGGCCTCGAACGCCACGACGTCGCTGGTGTACTTCGCGTCCTTGAAGGAGAACGTCGGGGTGTTCGGGTGGACGTCGTCGCTCGAGCTCGTCGTCTCGGTGACACCGGTGAAGGTGCCGAAACGGGACAGCGCCCCGATGAGCGCCCAGCGCTCCATCGCACAGAACGGGCAGTACTCGGCGCCGATGTAGAGCACCTTCGGCTTGCCGTCCTGGGTCAGCGCCGTGCCGCCCTGGAGCTTGGCGGGGGCCTGCTCCGGCGTCGGCGCGGGAGCCTGGTCGAAGAGGGACGCCGGCAGCTTCTCGAGGGTGGCCAGGGCGGCCGCCCCGCCGCTGGCGGCAGGCGCGTCCTTGGGCCGGTTGGAGATGACGATCCCCAGGACGACCGCGATCACGACGACGACCACAGCGACCGAGGCGGCGATGACCTGCGTGCGCTGACGGTCCTTGCGGGCGGCCTCGGCGCGCAGCTGCGCTGCCCTGGCGGCCGTCTCGGCACGGTTGCTCTTCGCCACGAATCTTGTCCTTCGGTCGGTCCCGCTGCGGAGCCGCAGCGCTCGGGTGCGCGCCCTCGCCGGCAGTCACGGCGTACTACAGGGCGTAGTGGAGTTCGACAGCACTCTATCGAGCACCACCTGACCAGCGTCGGGCGGGCCGTCGGAGTTCCCCGAGCGTATGCCGGACGGTCGCCAGTGGCCGGATCGTGACCTTTCCGGGCGGGCGCGGCAGGGTCGGCAAACGACGGACGCCGCAGCCGGCGATCGGGAACACTAGGACCCACCGGAGCGGGCAAGGAGTCAGCGGGTGGGCCAGCGTTCACGAGTCGGGCAGGCCTGGTTCGCTGCTGCCACTGGCGTCGCGGCCCTCGTCACGGCGGCGTGCACCTCGACACCGCCCACGCTGCCGACACCCGCGCTCCCCACCTCGACCGGGTCGACCGTGTCATCCGGCGTCGTCACGCCCACCACGACCAGCGCACTCCCGCTGCCTGGCAAGAGCCACGACTGGATCGTCTACCAGCCGGCCCGTGAGGGGGGCCTGCGCATCGCCCGGACAGACACCGGTGGCAGCTACTTCCAGGTCGACGGCCCGTCCGGGGCGCTGACGAACCCCGACTGGTCGCCCGACGGCACGTGGATCGTCTTCCGGAGGGGCGTGGGGAATCGCTCGAGCGTGTGGCGCGCCGACGCCGACGGAGGGCAGGCCAGCTCTCTGCTGCCGTGCAGCGACCCGTGCCTCGTGATGGACGACCCGTCGTTCTCGCCCACCGGTGCACAGATCGCCTACGCGTCGATGGACACGGAGGGAGTGGGGACGCTCGAGACCGTCGAGCTCGCGACGGGCCGGCGCACCGTCATCGCCGCCCCGGCGCGCAACGACGTCTTCGCGCAGCCGAGGTACTCGCCCGACGGCAGGCGGCTCGTGACCGAGCTCGTCCACCGTGACGGAGGGCGGGACGTGTCACCCGTGACCGGCTCGAGCCTCGTCGTCGTCGACCTCGCGACGACGACCGTCGGCCCGCCGATGGCCGACCCGGCGCTCTTCGCCGAGCACTCGGACTGGGGAAGCAACGGGCTGATCCTCTTCGACCGCCGACTCGACCCGGCGTCCGAGGCGACCGACGTCTTCACGGTCAAGCCCGACGGGTCGGGCCTGACCCGGGTGACCCGGCTCGCCGACCGCGGGGGCAGCGCGGGGGAGCCCTCCTTCACGCCGGACGGGCACGTCCTCTTCACCGCTCAGACCTCCGCGACCGCAGAGTACGAGCTGTGGGTCACCGACCTCGCCGGCCGTCAGAGCCGGCCTGCCGTCCCGGGCGCGACCATCGCCGGGGTGCACGCCCGCATGGCCAGGGGTGCGTGACTCGCCCGGCCCTGACGGCCGTCCGGCAGGGACCCCGCCGGACGGCATACGTCAGCGGCGGCGCTGGCGGGCGATCTCGTAGAGGGTGACGCCCGTGGCGAGCCCGGCGTTGAGCGACTCGACGGCCGAGCTCATCGGGATCGACACGATCTGGTCGCACGTCTCGCGGACGAGGCGCGAGAGCCCCTTGCCCTCGGAGCCGGTGACGACGACGAGCGGCTCCGACGCGAGGGACAGGTCGGGCAGCTCGACGTCGCCGTCCATGTCGAGACCGAGGATGAAGAAGCCGGCCTTCTTGAACTCCTCGAGGGCGCGGGTCAGGTTGCTCGCGCGGGCCACGGGGATGCGGGCCGCCGCACCGGCCGACGTCTTCCACGCCGACGCGGTCATCCCGACCGATCGGCGCTCGGGCACGACGACCCCGTGACCTCCGAAGGCCGCCACGGAGCGCACGATGGCGCCGAGGTTGCGCGGGTCGGTGATGCCGTCGAGCGCCACGACGAGCGGGATGCCGGGCATCTCGGGGTCGATGAGGTCGTTCGGGTGGGCGTACTCGTAGGGCGGCACCTGCAGCGCCATGCCCTGGTGCACGCCGCCGTCGGTGAGGCGGTCGAGCTCCCCACGAGGCGTCTCGAGAATGGCGAGGCCGCGCTCGGTCGCGATCTTGAGCGCCTCGCGCACGCGGTCGTCGGTGTCGATGCGGGTGGCGAGGTACATCGTCGCCACGGGCACGTCGGCGCGCAGCGCCTCGACGACCGAGTTGCGGCCGTAGACCATCTCGCTCGAGGCCTTGCTGCGGCTCTTCGAGCGGGCCTGGCCGCGTCCGCCCGGTCCGGGCGCACCGGAGCCGGACCGCTTCGCCGCGGCCTTGGCGCGCTTGTGGGCGGGGTGGTACTCGCGCTCGGAGGCCTTGGGCGTGGGGCCCTTGCCCTCGAGTCCGCGGCGGCGCTGGCCGCCGGAGCCCACGGTCGCGCCCTTGCTGTTCTTGCGGATGGCGCCGCGCCGCTGGGAGTTGCCTGGCATGTCAGCCCTGTGCCTTCTCGGCCCGGGGGGCCGCGGTGGGGTGGTCGGTGGTGGTGTCGGTCGTGGTCTCGGCGTCGCCGCGCGCCGGGCGGGCGAGCGACCACTGGGCGCCGGACGGGGTGTCGGTGATCTCGATGCCGACCGCCGTGAGCGTGTCGCGGATCTCGTCGGCCCGCTCGAAGTCACGCTCCTGGCGGGCGACCTGGCGCGCGTCGAGCTGGGCCCGCACGAGAGCCTCGAGGGCGAGCTCGGCCGCGGCCTCCTCGCGACTGCCGCCGGAGCCCCAGTGGGCCGCGAGCGGGTTGATGCCGAGCACCTCGGTCATGGCGACGACGGCTCCGGCGGCCTCGAGGGCCGCCTCGTCGTCGTCCTCGTCGAGCGCGCTGTTGCCGGCGCGCACCGTGTCGTGCACGACGGCGAGCGCCCCGCTGACACCGAGGTCGTCGTCCATCGACGCGACGAAGGCGGTGGGGAGCGCATCGGCCGCCAGGGGCACGATCGTGCCGCGCCGCGCCGCGCGTTCGAGGAAGCCCTCGATGCGCTCGACCGCGGCGGCGGCCTCCTCGAGGGAGCCGGGGTGGTACTCGATCATCGAGCGGTAGTGCGCGGCGGTGAGGTAGTAGCGCAGCACGATCGGCCGCGTCTGCTCGAGCAGGTGGCGCACCTCGAGGGCGTTGCCGAGGGACTTGCCCATCTTCTGGCCCTTGACCGTGACCCACGCGTTGTGGAGCCAGTAGCGGGCGAAGCCGAGCCCTGCCGCGCGGGACTGCGCCTGCTCGTTCTCGTGGTGCGGGAAGCGCAGGTCGATGCCGCCGCCGTGGATGTCGAACTCGTCGCCGAGCCAGCGTCGGGCCATGGCCGAGCACTCGAGGTGCCAGCCCGGGCGGCCGGCGCCGAAGGGCGTCGGCCACGAGGCGCTCTCGGGCTCGTCGGACTTGTGGCCCTTCCACAGGGCGAAGTCGCGGGGGTCGCGCTTGCCGCGGGGGTCGGCGTCGTCGGCGCCCACCATGTCGTCGAGCGACTGGCCCGTCAGCGAGCCGTACTCGGGCCACGAGCGCACGTCGAAGTACACGTCGCCGCTGCCGTCGGGAGCGGCATACGCGTGGCCCTTCTCGACGAGCGTCTCCATGAGGGTCACCATGTCGGGCACGTGACCGGTCGCCCGCGGCTCGTAGGTGGCCGGCTCGACGCCGAGCGCGTCGAGCGCCTGCGAGGTGAGGCGCTCGTTGCGGTAGGTCAGGGCGAACCAGTCCTCACCGGCGTCGGCCGCCTTGCGCAGCACCTTGTCGTCGATGTCGGTGACGTTGCGCACGAGCGTGACGTCGTAGCCGTGACCGACCTCGAGCCAGCGACGCAGCACGTCGAAGGCGACGGCGAAACGGATGTGCCCGATGTGCGGCGCACCCTGCGTCGTGAGGCCACAGATGTACATGCCGACCTTGCCCGCCTCGCGCGGCGTGAAGTCGCGCAGCTCCCGGGTTGCGGTGTCGAACAGTCGTAGGCTCACCCGCCGAAGTCTATCGGCGCGTCGCCGCGTGCCCGACCATGGAGGCACGAGCACGTATGCCGTCCGGTGCCGTCCGGCCGGCCCACGATCGCGCCCTCCCCGGCGCCCCGCGGCTACGCTCGGGCCATGGCGCAACCGCGGCTCACGAGCTACGAGCGGCTCGACGGTTCCGAGGTGCGCGCCGTCATCAGCTATCTCGGCGAACGCATCGACACCTACCTGCCGCGCCACCCGGGCCTGCGGGCGGCCACCGAGGAGCTCGGCAAGGTCGTCGACGCCCTCCTCGACCGGCGTCGGCGCGCCCCTGCCCAGCGGGCCGGCCTGCTGTGGACCTCGAGGGCCCTCATCGTCGTCGTCCTGGCCGTGTCGCTCGTCGCGGTCGGGATCGCGGTGCGCGACGCGGTGGCCCGGGCCGGGTCCATCGCGGCCTTCGAGTGGCTGCCCGTCGTCGAGAGCCTCATCAACGACCTCGTCTTCGCGGGCATCGCGATCTGGTTCCTCCTCTCGCTCGCCGACCGGGTCGTGCGCAACGACCTCATCCGCCGGCTGCACCGGCTGCGCTCGCTCGCCCACATCATCGACATGCACCAGATGAGCAAGGACCCCGCGGCCCTGCTGCCCGACACCCGGCTCGGCACCGTGGCGGGCGACGAGGTCGTCAGCCCGCGCACGATGTCGGTGCGCGACTACGCCATCTACCTCGAGTACTGCTCCGAGCTGCTGTCGCTGACGTCGAAGGCCGCCGCCCTGTGCGCGGAGGAGTCGACCGACGCCCTCGTGCTCGACACCGTGAGCGAGATCGAGAACCTCACGACCGGCATGGGCCGCAAGATCTGGCAGAAGATCAGCCTGCTGCGCGACGCTCCCCGCGCCTGAGCGAGCGGAGAGGCCGAACCGAGCTGACGGCATACGCCAGCCGGCGTATGCCGTGTGGCCCGGCAGGCGGGTCAGTGCCCCCTGCGGATCCACTCCTCGACGTCCGGCTTCTCGTCACCGATGGTCGTGGCGCGGCCGTGCCCGGTGAGCACGACCGTCTCGGGTGGGAGCGCGAGCAGCCGGTGCCTGATCGACTCGACGATGGTCGGGAAGTCGGAGTAGGACCGACCCGTCGCGCCGGGGCCGCCCAGGAAGAGCGTGTCCCCGGTGAAGACGACGCCGAGGTCGCGGGCGTGGAAGCAGCAGGCTCCGGGCGCGTGGCCCGGGGTGTGCAGCACGAAGAGCTCGACGTCGCCGACCTGCACGACATCGCCGTCGGCGAGGTCCAGCGTCGGGGCGAGGTCGGGGTGGCTCTGGTCCCACAGCACGCGGTCGTCGGGGTGGAGCGCGACCTTCGCCCCGGGGTGGGCGGCGAGCAGCTCGGGCACGACCGTGACGTGGTCGTCGTGCGCGTGCGTCAGCAGGACGTGGGTCAGGCGACGGTCACCGACGAGCTCGAGGATCGGGCCGGCGTCGTGCGGGGCGTCGACGACGACGCACTGGGTGTCGTCGCCGACCACCCAGACGTTGTTCTCGACCTCCCACGTGCCGCCGTCGAGGCTGAAGGTGCCCTCGGTCGTCGTGTGGTCGATGCGGACGCCGCCCTGCGAGGGCCTGACCCGGTCGCCAGCCGCGTCGGCGCTCACAGCTCGACCACCGATCGCAGGACCTCACCGGCGTGCATCTTGTCGAACGCCGCCTCGATGTCTCCGAGGCCGATCCGCTCGGAGACGAACGCGTCGAGGTCGAAACGGCCCTGCTTGTAGAGGTCGACGAGCATCGGGAAGTCCCGGCTCGGGAGGCAGTCGCCGTACCAGCTCGACTTGAGGCTGCCACCCCGGCCGAAGATCTCGATCATCGGCAGGGTGACCTGCTGGTCGGGCGTCGGCACGCCGACGAGGACGACGGTGCCGGCGAGGTCTCGCGCGTAGAACGCCTGCTCGTAGGTCTCGGGGCGTCCGACCGCCTCGACGACGACGTCGGCGCCGTTGCCGTCGGTGAGACCGCGGATCGCCTCGACGGCGTCGGTGTGCGTGCTGTTGACGGTGTGCGTCGCGCCGAAGTGCTTGGCCTGCTCGAGCTTCGCGTCGCTGACGTCGACGGCGATGATCGTCGTCGCTCCGGCCACCTTGGCACCGGCGATGGCGGCGTTGCCGACCCCGCCGCAGCCGATGACGGCGACCGAGTCGCCCCGGGTCACGCCACCGGTGTTGACGGCCGCACCGAAGCCGGCCATGACGCCGCAGCCGAGCAGGCCCACGGCGGCGGCGTCGGCCTCGGGCACCTTGGTGCACTGGCCGGCCGCGACGAGGGTCTTCTCGACGAAGGCGCCGATGCCGAGCGCGGGCGTCAGCTCGGTGCCGTCGGTCAGCGTCATCTTCTGCGTCGCGTTGTGGGTGTTGAAGCAGTACCAGGGCTTGCCCTTGGCGCAGGCCCGGCACTGGCCGCACACGGCACGCCAGTTGAGGATGACGAAGTCGCCGGGGGCGACGTCGGTGACACCCTCGCCGACGGCCTCGACGTAGCCGGCTGCCTCGTGGCCGAGCAGGAAGGGGTAGTCGTCGTTGATGCCGCCCTCGCGGTAGTGCAGGTCGGTGTGGCACACCCCGCAGGACTCGATCTTGACGACCGCCTCACCCGGACCGGGGTCCGGCACGACGACGTCGACGACCTCGACGTCGGCCCCCTTGCTGCGGCTGATGACACCCTTGACGGTCTGCGGCATGTTGGCTCCCTCGGCGTGCGTCCCTGCGGTCACCCTCGATCCTGACAGACGCCGCCCCCGCTCCCCGCGGGCGGCCTCCCATCCCCTCGAGTGAGCGCCCAGTCCCACACGAGTGAGCGCGTGGTCCCACACGAGTGAGCGCGTGGTCCCACACGAGTGAGCGCGTAGCCACACACGAGTGAGCGCGTGGTCCCACACGAGTGAGCGCCCGGTCACAGCGGGCGGGTACGCCTGTAGCCCGTCGGTGCGGGGCGCTCACTCGACTGGGGCGGAGCGCTCACTCGACTGGGGCGGAGCGCTCACTCGACGGGGAGGGTGGGGACGACGAGGGCGGTGGCGACGGCGGCGACCCCCTCGCCCCGACCGGTGAGGCCGAGGCCGTCGGTCGTCGTGCCGCTGACCGAGACCGGCGCGCCGGCCGCAGCGGAGAGAGCCGTCTCGGCCTCGACACGGCGGGTGCCGACCTTGGGCCGGTTGCCGACGACCTGGACGGCGATGTTGCCGATCTCGTAGCCGGCCGCGCGGGCCAGCCTCGCTGCCTCGGCGAGCAGGGTGACGCCCGAGGCTCCGGCGAGCTCGGGACGCGAGGTGCCGAAGTGCGCGCCGAGGTCACCGATCCCGGCCGCCGAGAAGATCGCGTCGCAGGCAGCGTGGGCCGCGACGTCCGCGTCCGAGTGGCCGTCGAGACCCCGCTCCCCCGGCCAGTGCAGCCCGGCCACCCACAGCTCGCGGTCGGAGCCCTCGGGGGCGTATGCGTGGACGTCGACGCCCACCCCGACGCGCGGGATCGACGTCATCAGGCGTCCTTCCAGTCGATCGGGCCGCGGTGGATCTTGTGCGGGGCGGCCTGCGCGACCGGCTTGACGACCATCGTGTCGATGTTGACGTGCTGCGGCAGCCCGACGACGAATCCGACGCACTCCGCGACGTCGTCGGCCACGAGTGGACGGTCGACGCCGTCGTACACCTTGTCGGCCGCGGCCCGGTCGCCGTGGAGACGAGTCAGCGAGAACTCCTCGGTGTGCACCATGCCGGGCCGGATGTCGACGACGCGGATGTTCTCGCCGTTGAGCTCGAGCCGCAGGGTCTCGGAGACGACGGACGTGCCGTGCTTGGCCGCGACGTAGCCCGCGCCGCCCTCGTAGACGCGCTCACCGGCGATCGAGCTGATGTCGACGATCGTGGCGCGGGAGGAGCGCCGCAGGAGCGGCAGCACGGCCTGGGTGACGCGCAGGGTCCCCACGACGTTCGTGGCGAACATCCGCTCCCACTCCTCGGGGTCACCGTCCTCGACGCGGGTCACCCCGAGCGCGCCGCCGGCGTTGTTGACGACGACGTCGCACCGGCCGAGCGACGCGACGCCCTCGTCCACCGACGCCGGGTCGGTGACGTCCATGACGAGCGCCAGGGCGCTGCCGCCGGCGCCCTCGATGGCGGCCACGACGTCGGCGAGCTTCTCGCGGCGACGGCCGGCGACGACGACCTCGAAGCCGTCGCGCGACAACCGCCGTGCGATCGCCGCGCCGATGCCGGTGCCGCCCCCGGTGATGAGCGCGAGAGGTCGGGTCTGGTCAGCCGTCTGGTCCGTCACGCTGCCGAGGATAGGCGCTGCGCGGGTCGATGTATCGGCGTGGTCCATAGGCCGCGGGGACACATCGAACCGGGTGGGGTCAGGGGGTCTCGGTGAGGAGGCGGGTAGCGGTCTCGAGGTCGGACCGGGTCGTCACCTTGAGGGCGCGGGGGTCGCCCTCGACGACAAGGACCCGCTCCCCCAGCCGCTCGACGAGCCCGGCGTCGTCGGTGGCGTCGCTCGACACGGCGTGGGCACGCTCGAGGACGTCACGGCGGAAGCCCTGGGGCGTCTGCACCGCCCGGAGGCCCGAGCGAGCGGGGGTGCCCACGACGTAGCCCTCGCCGTCGACCTGCTTGATCGTGTCGACGACCGCGGTGCCGGGCACGACGGCCACGGCCCCGGCCGTGACGGCGTCGACCACACGGTCGAAGACCTCGACCGGGGTCAGGCACCGGGCGGCGTCGTGGACGAGGACGATGTCGATGTCGTCGCCGAGCACCCGCAGACCGGCAGCGACGGAGTCGCCCCGCTCGGCCCCGCCCGGCACGACGGTCACGGTCGCCCCGGACCCGAGCTCACGGCATACGCCATCGGTGAGCTCCTCGGCCTGGGCTCGGTGGGTGTCGGGGACGACGAGGACGACCTGGGCGACCGCGGCGCACGACAGGACCTCCCGCAGGGCGTGCCCGAGCAGGGGCACCCCGGCGAGGGGCACGAACGCCTTGGGAAGACCTGCCCCCAGACGCGAGCCGGAGCCGGCCGCGACGACGATGACGCCGACGCGACCGGCTCCGGTCTCGTTGTTCAGTGTGCTGCCCTGATCAGGAAGCGAGGACCTCGTCGAGGATGGTCTCTGCCTTCTCCTCGTTCGTCTTCTCCGCGAGCGCGAGCTCGGAGACGAGGATCTGGCGGGCCTTGGCGAGCATGCGCTTCTCGCCGGCTGACAGACCGCGGTCCTGGTCACGACGCCACAGGTCACGCACGACCTCGGCGACCTTGATGACGTCACCCGACGCGAGCTTCTCGAGGTTCGCCTTGTAGCGACGCGACCAGTTGGTCGGCTCCTCGGTGTGCGGCGTGCGGAGCACCTCGAAAACGCGGTCGAGGCCTTCCTTGCCGACGACGTCGCGGACACCCACGAGGTCGCAGTTCTCGGCGGGGACCTCGATCGTCAGGTCACCTTGGGCGACCTTGAGCTTGAGGTAGAGCTTGTCCTCTCCCTTGATCGTGCGTGTGTTGATCTCTTCGATGAGTGCAGCCCCGTGGTGGGGGTACACGACCGTCTCGCCGACCTTGAAAACCATCTGCTGTTTTCCCCTTTCGCGACCTCCAGATTATCACGAAGCTGTGCACATCGCGATCTCAGGATCTGGCATCTGTGCAGGTCAGAGCCACAGTCGAGGCCCGGGACGCGATTTGTGACGTCTTGACAGAACGCCGTTCGGCATGCTTCGCGGGAGTCCTTCGGGGACGGTTCAGCGCGCCCGAGACCTCCGTCGACGGCCTGTCATCAGCGCGTCGGAGCCGCGGCCGACGTCGGCTCGGGGGCCCCGCCGAGCCGTGACGGCGGGTGCACGGGTCCGACGAGTCGCACGCCGGTAGGCTGTCGCCCGTGAAGCGTCGATACCCCGCCCTGACCCCCGCGCGTCGCCCGTCCACCCGCCGGGTGTCGTCGGTGCTCGCCGGTGTCGCCCTCGCCGTCGTGACGACCGGTTGCCAGGTCAACTCGCCCGTCCAGACCAACACCCCGTACGTGCCGGCCGACGGCGTCCCCGCCGACGTGGGCCAGCTCGCCGTGCGCGACCTCGCGCTCGTCGGTGACGGCACCGGGACGGTCGTGATCTCCGGCTCGGCCATCAACCTCGGCGAGCAGGACATGACGGTCCAGATCGCTCCTCAGGCCGACCCCAACGCGACGAGCGCCCCCACCGGCTCGGAGGTGCAGCTCGGCCCGCGCGAGCAGGTGAACCTCGCCGGCAAGGGTCTGCAGCTGACCGACGTCAAGACCAAGCCGGGCGGTCTCGTCCCCGTCACCATCACGTCGAGCACCGGCGGCACCACCGTCGTCAAGGTGCCCGTGCTCACGGCGAGCGGCTACTACGCCACGGTGACGCCGGCACCCACGGGAAGCTGAGCCCCGCCGATCGGGGACCGCTCCCCGTTCGTCAATGCGCAGCAGAAGGGCCACGTCTCGTCGCGAGACGTGGCCCTTCTGCTGCACTCACGGGCGCGAGGCCAGCCGGGCGCCGTGCCCTGGGCACCCGTCGGCTCAGCCGGCCTCGAACTTGTAGCCGAGCCCACGCACGGTGACGATGTGCACGGGGTTGGCCGGGTCGGGCTCGATCTTCGCGCGCAGGCGCTTGACGTGGACGTCGAGCGTCTTCGTGTCGCCGACGTAGTCGCTGCCCCAGACCCGGTCGATGAGCTGCATGCGGGTCAGGACCCGACCGGAGTTGCGCAGCAGCATCTCGAGCAGCTCGAACTCCTTGAGCGGCAGGGACGCGGACCGCCCCTGGACGCTCACGGTGTGGCGCTCGACGTCCATACGGACCGGTCCCGACTCGAGGGTCGAGGGCAGCAGGTCCTCCGGCTCGGCGAGGCGACGCAGCACGGCCTTGACGCGCGCGAGCAGCTCACGGCTCGAGTAGGGCTTGGTGACGTAGTCGTCGGCACCGATCTCGAGGCCGACGACCTTGTCGATCTCGCTGTCCTTGGCGGTCAGCATGATGACCGGCACCGAGGATCGCTGGCGGAGCGCACGGCACACGTCGACACCAGAGAGGCCGGGCAGCATGAGGTCGAGCAGGACGAGGTCGGCGCCGTTCTTGTCGAACTCGGCCAGGCCGTCGGGCCCGGTCTCGGCCACGGCGACGTCGTAGCCCTCCTTCTTCAACAGGTAGGACAGCGGGTCGGAGAACGACACCTCGTCCTCGACGATGAGAATGCGACTCACTACGGGCCTCTCGTGGTCGGGCAGCGTGGGACTGGTGCGCTGCTCGGGCAGTGGGGACGTGACTAGGCGTTGACGGACGGGGTCGGGCCGGAGCCGCGGGACGGCTCGGCCTCGGGCGCGGCGTGCCGCTCGGCGTCGACGGGGACCTCGGCCGCGACCTCGGTCGTGGCGTCGGTCGTGGCGTCGGTCGTGGCCTCGGACGTGGCCTCGGACGGGACGTCGGGCTCGGACGGCGGGAGGGCGGCATACGTCGTCGGATCGGCCGGCGCGATCGCTGCGGAGGCGTTGGCGGCGGGCAGCTCGATGGTGAACGTCGACCCTCGCCCCGGCTCGGACCACACCGACACGTTGCCCCCGTGGTTGTCGGCGACGTGCTTGACGATGGCCAGGCCGAGCCCGGTGCCGCCGGTGGCCCTCGACCGGGCCGTGTCGACGCGGTAGAAGCGCTCGAAGATGCGCTGCTGCTCGTCGGGAGCGATGCCGAGGCCCTGGTCGGTGACGGAGACGTCGATGACACCGGGGCGACCTCGACGCACCATGACGCCGACGCGGGTGCCGCCGTCGGAGTAGGCGATGGCGTTGCCGACGAGGTTGCTGATGGCGGTGGTCACGAGCTCGGCGTCACCCCACACCTCACAGCCATCGTCGATGGCCGTCACGATCTCGATGCGGTGCTCGTCGGCGATGAGGCGGCTGCGGTCGGCGGCGTCGCGCGCGCACGCCCCGACGTCGATGACCGTCGGGTCCTTGATGACGTCGGCGCCCTGGAGGCGCGAGAGCTCGACGATCTCCTTGACGAGGCGCGTCAGCCGCTCGGACTCGACGCTGATCCGCTTGGCGAAGCGGGCGACCGCCTCCGGGTCGTCGTGCGCGTCGAGCACGGCCTCGGCGAGCAGCGAGATGCCGCCGACGGGGGTCTTGAGCTCGTGGCTGACGTTGGCGAGGAAGTCGCGGCGGATCTCCTCGACGCGGGCCGCCTTGGAGCGGTCCTCGACGAGGAGGAGCACGTGGTCGGCGCCGAGGGGTGCGACCCGGGCCGCGACGACGAGACGGCCGTCGCCGATGCCCTTCTGCAGGGTCAGCTCGGCCTCGCGGATGACACCGTCGCGGCGTACGGCGCGGGCGAGGTGGAGCAGCTCCGGGTGGACGAGCTCCTGGCCGCGCACCAGGCCCTGGGCGACGGCGGCGGGTGAGTTGTTGACGACCCGGTCGGAGGAGTCGACGAGGATGCCGCTCGAGCGGAGCACCGCGATGACCTCGCCGACGCCGGGGGGCAGCGGCGCGGCGGGCGGCAGGGGCATCTCGGCCGCCGCCGAGCGGTCCGACAGGCGCACGGCGACCATCGCCACGCCGCCCAGGGCGAGGCCGGCGATTCCACCGAGCGTTGCCGCTGTCGTCGGGTCCACGCCACTCAGCGTACGCATCACCGCGACAGACTCGGACCACGCGGGACACGCTCGTGCGCACGGCGAACCCACTGTTCACCTTCGCGTCCCCACCCATTCACGAAGCCCTGCCAACCTCTGCACCAGCGGGGGACGTGCCACCGCGAACGTATGCCGTCCCGCGCGCGTCGCGAGTGGCAGGCTGGCTCCCGACACGGCGGCGCCGCACGGCACCCCGGTGCGGACGGCAACGCACGACCACGCACGACCACGCACGACCGGCAACTGACAGGAAGACCATGCGCGACCAGTTCCACGAGGACCTCGACACGATCTCGGACCAGCTCGTCGAGCTGACCCGGCTCGCGGGGTCGGCCATCTCCCGCGCCACGACCGCGCTCCTCGACGCCGACGTCCACCTCGCGGAGTCGGTCATCGAGGCCGACCGCAAGCTCGACGACATCCGCATCGAGCTCGACGAGCTGTCGATCGACCTGCTGGCCCGCCAGCAGCCCGTGGCCACCGACCTGCGCATCGTCGTGACGGCGATGCACATGAGCTCCGACCTCGAGCGGATGGGCGACCTCGCCCGTCACGTGGCCAAGGTCGCCCGCCTGCGCACGCCCGACTCGGCGGTGCCGCCGGAGCTGCGCTCGCACATCCTGCAGATGGGCCAGGTCGCCGAGTCGATCGTCGCCAAGTGCGGGTCGATCATCGCGAGCAAGGACGTCGCCGCGGCCATCGCGCTCGAGAAGGACGACGACGCGATGGACGACCTCCACCGTGAGCTCTTCGCCGCCCTGCTCGACGAGAACACGTCGTGGTCGCGCAGCTCGATCCTCGACCTGACGCTCGTCGGCCGCTACTACGAGCGCTTCGCCGACCACGCCGTGTCGGTCGCTCGCCGCGTCATCTACCTCGTCACGGGTGAGTACGACTCCGAGGTCAGCTACGACCACGAGGACGCCGAGGACGCCGACGTGCTCGAGGCCATCGAGCACGACGCCTGACCCTCACGGCCTCCAGACGTCGAAAGGCCACGAACCGGGCTCCGGTTCGTGGCCTTTCGACGACTGGGCGGGTCAGCGGCCCTGGTTGGCGACGGCCTCCGCGGCGGCGCGAGCGGCCTCGGGGTCGAGGTAGCGCCCACCCGGGGTGACCGGGCGGAACGACTCGTCGAGCTCGTAGACGAGCGGCATGCCGGTCGGGATGTTGAGGCCGGCGATGTCGTCGTCGGAGATGTCGTCGAGCGTCTTGACGAGCGCGCGGAGCGAGTTGCCGTGGGCGGCGACCATGACGGTCAGGCCGTCGGCGAGATCGTTCTGGATCTCGTTCTCCCAGTAGGGCATCAGGCGGGTCACGACATCCTTGAGGCACTCCGTCGCGGGCATCGCCGCACCGAGGCCGGCGTAGCGGGCGTCACCGTGCTGCGAGAACTCGTCGTCCGCCTCGATGGGGGGCGGCGGCACGTCGTAGGAGCGGCGCCACAGCATGAACTGCTCCTCGCCGTACTGCTCGAGGGTCTGCTTCTTGTCCTTGCCCTGGAGCGCGCCGTAGTGGCGCTCGTTGAGGCGCCAGTCGCGCTTGACGGGGATCCAGTGGCGGTCCGCCGCGTCGAGCGAGAGGTTCGCGGTCGTGATGGCCCGGCGCAGGAGCGAGGTGTGCACGATGTCGGGCAGGATGCCGGCGGCCTTGAGCTGCTCGCCGGCGCGCACACCCTCGGCGCGGCCCTTGTCGGTGAGGTCGACGTCGACCCACCCGGTGAAGAGGTTCTTGGCGTTCCAGTCGCTTTCGCCGTGGCGGACGAGGACGAGCGTGTAGGTCATGGCGCCAGCCTAGCGACGGCCGATCACGCATCCGAGCCGTCGTCCAGCAGGTGACGGAAGGCGTCGAGGTTGCGCGTCGACTCGCCGCGCGAGACGCGCCAGGCCCACTCCTTGCGCATCGATCCGAGGAAGCCGAGCGCGAGCAGCTCGTTGAAGACGTCGTCGCTCGCCGACAGGACGATCCCGAAGAGCTGGTCGAGGTGCTCGGGCTCCACCGCGACGGTCGGCACCTCGCCGCGCAGGTAGACGTCGCCGTCGGTGTCGACGGCGTAGGCGACGCCCTGCAGCTTCAGGTTCTTGCGCAGCAGGGTGCGATAGAACGCCTCGTGGTTCTCGTCCGGGTTGCGGATGACGAAGGCACTGACACTCGTCGTGCGGTCGCGGACGAGCACCGACACGACGGTCTTGAGCTTCTTCTCGCCGGGCAGCGTGACGACGTACTCCCCCGGGCGCCCGCCGAGCTCCCACTCGAGCCCGACCGAGTCGAGGTATGCCGTGAGGCGGGCCTCCGCGGCCGCGCCCGGTGAGTCGTCGGCCGGGGTGGCCTCCTGCGGCTCGGCGCTCACGGGATGACCGCCGTCGGGACGCCGACGAGGCTCTGGCCCTCGTCGATGGGCGACTCGTTGCCGCCGTCGGCCCGCTCACGCATCGCCTGCCGGTAGACCTCGAGGAGCCGGTCGGTGGTCGCTCCCCAGCCGAACTGCGCCGCGTGCGCGACCGCGGCCGAGCCCAGCGCGAGGCGGCGCGAGTGGTCGCGCAGCAGAGACTCGACGGCGTCGGTCCAGTCGGGGGTCGCGTGGCCGTCGACGAGGACACCGGCGTCGCCGACCGCGGTCGGGAGGCCGCCGACGTGCGCGGCGACGACCGGGGTGCCACAGGCCTGGGCCTCGATGGCGACGAGACCGAAGGACTCGGAGTGGCTCGGCACGAGGACGAGGTCGGCGGCGCGGTACCACTGCGCGAGGACCTGGCGGTCGACCGGTGGCACGAAGCGGACGACGTCGTCGATGCCGAGCGAGCGGGCCAGCTCCTCGAGCTCGTGGGGGCGGGTGAGGCCGCTGCCGCTCGGGCCGCCGAGGACGGCCACCGTGAGGCGGTCGCGGCGGGAGGGGTCGCGGTGGAGCAGCTCGCCGGCGACCCGGAGCAGCACGTCAGGTGCCTTGAGCGGCTGGATGCGCCCCACGAACAGGAGCAGCTGACCGTCGACGGGCAGCCCCAGGGCACGGCGGGCCTCGCCCCGGTCCCCGGGGGTGAAGGTCGTCAGGTCGACGCCCGGCGGGACGACGGACACCTTGGCCGGCGGGGCGGCATACAGCTCGATGAGCTCGCGGGCCTCGTCCTGGGTGTTGGCGATGAGGCGGTCGGCCGCCTCGACGACCTGGACCTCACCGATCTCGCGGCCGCGAGGCTCCGGCGGGTCGCCCTCGGCGAGGTGGAGGTTCTTGACGCGCGCCATCGTGTGCATCGTGTGGACGAGCGCGACGCGCCAGCGGTCCGCCGCGAGCCAGCCGACCTGGCCCGAGAGCCAGTAGTGCGAGTGGACGAGGTCGTAGTGGTCCTCGGGGACCGAGAGCCCGGCCTGCATGATGCCGGCGGAGAAGGCGCAGAGCTGGCCCGGCAGGTCCTCCTTGGCGAGGCCCTCGTAGGGGCCCGCGGTCACGTGGCGCACGCGCACGCCCGGTACGAGTTCGGACTCGATCGGCGTCGCGCCGGTGGTGCGGCGGGTGAAGATGTCGACCTCGATCCCGCGCGCGGCGAGCTCCTTCGCGGTCTCGGCGACGTAGACGTTGAGCCCGCCGGCGTCGCCCGTGCCGGGCTGCTCGAGGGGCGAGGTGTGGACGCTGATCATCGCCACCCGTCTCGGATCGACCGCCATCGGCATCCCTTCGTCCTGCGCGCTGCTGCTCGTCACGCTCTTCCTCGACTCAACCACACGTGCGATTCGATGTATTCCGCGGCGGCCGGAGACAGCGGAAGACCTCTGACCGGCAGCCGACCGTGGTCGACGGCGCTGGCTAGGCTGCGCAGGTGCCCCCACGCCAGCGCCCCGTCGGCACCGTGACCCGTGGGACGACCAACCCGAACCGGCTGAGGCGGTGCGACCGGTGGATCGCCGGACCGCAGGCGTGGCGCCTCCGGCGCAGCCCGACGCCCCCGGTCGTCGTCGACCTCGGCTACGGCGCCTCACCCATCACGGCGGTCGAGCTGTACGACCGGCTGCGGCAGGTGCGCCCAGACGTGCGGGTCGTCGGCATCGAGATCGATCCGGCCCGGGTCGCCGCCGGCAAGCCCCTCGAGCGGGACGGCCTGACGTTCCGGCTCGGCGGCTTCGAGGTGCCGCTCGACGACGGCGAGCGCCCCACGGTCGTGCGCGCCTTCAACGTGCTGCGGCAGTACGCCGAGGACGAGGTGCCGGCCGCCTGGGCCCTCGTCCAGGAGCGCCTGGCGCCGGGCGGGCTCCTCGTCGACGGCACGTGCGACGAGATCGGCCGGCGCGCGTCCTGGGTCGCCGTGGACGAGGGCGGGCCCGTCAGCCTGACGATCTCGCTGCGCATGGGCGGCCTCGAACGCCCGTCCGACGTCGCCGAGCGACTGCCCAAGTCCCTCATCCACCGCAACGTGCCGGGCGAACCGGTTCATGCGTTCCTCGCCGACCTCGACCGGGCGTGGGCCCGCAGCGCGCCCCAGTCGTCGTGGGGGGCGCGTCAGCGCTTCCTCGCCGCCGCGACGGAGGTCCGCGAGCGCTGGCCACTGCTCGACGGACCCTCGCGCTGGCGGCTGGGCGAGCTCACCGTCGACTGGGCCGCCGTGGCGCCGCTCGACCGCTGAGCGAGGTCCGGGAGGTTTGCGGACCTTTGTCCCGTGGCGTCTCCGATCCTCGTGACTCACAGGTAGCGCAAGCCGCTCGCGGCTGCGACGTCGGCGTAGCATCGGCACCATGTCGCACGGCGGCATGGCCGCGTGGGGGCGAGGTCATGCAGTGAGTTTCTACACGCTCGACAGTGAGGGTTTCGGCGCCGTCGCGCGATTCGTCGCGGACGGGTGGGCTGGTGACGAGTGCGTCGTCCTCGTGGCCACCGGACCGCACCGCGCGGCCGTCGAGACCCTGCTGGTGGCGCTCGGTCACGACCCCGCCTCGCAAGCGGCCTCCGGCCGCTACCTCACCCTGGACGCCGAGGAGACGCTCGCCGAGCTGGTCGTCGACGGACACCTGGACGCCGACCTGTTCATGCGCCGTGTCGACGAGGTTGTCACCGAGGCCTCCGCGGCGGGGCGGCCGATCCGCGCCTTCGGCGAGATGGTCGCCCTGCTCTGGCAGCGGGGCCAGATCGAGGAGGCCATCAGCCTCGAGCTGCTCTGGAACCAGCTGCTGCGCGACTACGACTTCTCCCTCCTGTGTGCCTACCCGACCGGCGTCTTCGACCACGCCGAGCTCGTCGACGTCCGCCGGGTCTGCGACCTGCACACCGACCTCATGCCGGTCGACGGCTCGTCCTCGACCGACGGCGCCCAGCTCTCCCTAGGCCACGCGTGCTCCCGCGTGTACCTGCCGACGGCCAGCTCGGTGCCCGCCGCCCGGCACTTCGTCGTCGACGTCCTCAAGGCGTGGGGCCACGACAGCCTCACGGCAGACGCGGCCCTCATCGTCTCCGAGCTCGCGACCAACGCCGTGACGCATGCGGCCTCCCCGTTCCGGGCCCTGGTGGACCGGCGTCGGGGTGGCCTGCGGATCGGCGTCGAGGACGCAGCCCGAGCGCCGCTCGAGCGCCGCACCGCCGAGGCCGACGACATCAGCGGACGAGGCGTCGACATCGTCGCGGCGCTGTCCGCGCGCTGGGGCTACAGCCCCGTGCCCGGCGGCAAGGTCGTGTGGGCCGAGCTGCTGCTCGACCCGACACGGTCACGCGCCGGCTGAGTCCGCCCGGAGCCGAGGTGCGTCCGGCACGACGTCCGTCGCCGCCGACCGTCCCCGGACAGCGGTATGCCGCCGGGCCGGGCCCGGCGGCATACGTGCGTCTGTGTCGTGCTGCGTGCGTCCTCAGCGGACGTAGTCGTCCTCGAGGCGCTCGATGTCCGACTCGTCGAAGTGGCCGAAACCGACCTCGAGCAGCCGGCCCGGGTGCTCGCCGGAGTTGCCCATGCGGTGGATCGAGTTGCGCGGGACCCAGACCGTCTCGCCCGGCTGGGCGCTCCACGTCCGGTCGCCCACGGTGACGTCGATCGGCACGTCGAGGACCTGCCACATCTCACCGCGGTGGTCGTGCCGCTGGAGGGAGAGCCGGTGACCGGGCTGCACCGTGATGATCTTGACGGTGACCTGCTCGTTGGAGACGAACTGCTGGAACTCGCCCCACGGCCGCTCGGCGACGAAGATGTCCTCGGTCGGGTTGCGGTTGCCCAGGTCGTACTCGTCCGCGGTGTGACGCGGCGACGAGACGTGCTGGTGCTGGTGGGCGTCGAGCTCGTGGTCGACGACGGCAGCAGCAGGCTGCTGGTCGGACATGGTTCTCCTATCGGTTGTGAGTGCACCAGTGTGCCGTACGCGGAGGGCCCGGTGTCCCGAGCGGGCGCGTGAGGGTCACCACCCGGTGTTCGAGCGCCCCCCGATGCCCCTGACCTGCCGCAGCGCGGGGCGCACGTCGGCGAGGTAGACGGCGGCACCGACGAAGGCGAGCAGACCGAAGAGGCTGAGCGGGTTGAAGAGCGTGACGAAGCCGATCGCGAGGGCGACCCCGAGCAGCACGAGCCAGAAGGTCCGCGTGCGCTTGCCGGCGGCGACGTAGGCCTTCTCGGGGTGGCGCAGCGCGTCGACGAACGCGAAGGCCTCGCACCCGAGCGCGACGACTCCGAGCACGAGGAGGACGACGTTCTGGAACCCCGAGTACAGCTGCATGGAGGAAGCGTAACCCGGCGACGGTCGCGCGACCCCTCCCAGCGGATTCCCAGACTCCGCCGCCGTCGAACGCCCGGGCGCGCGGATCAGGCGTCGACGACGAGGGTGAAGGGGCCGTCGTTGACGAGCGACACCTGCATCATGGCGCCGAACCGACCGGTCTCGACCTCGATGCCCCTCCCCCGCAGCGCCGTCACGAGGTCGGCCACGAGCGGCTCGGCCACCGCCCCCGGTGCGGCCGCGCTCCACGAGGGACGGCGACCCTTGCGGGTGTCCGCGTGCAGCGTGAACTGGCTGACGACGAGGACGGGCGCCCCGGCGTCGGTGAGGCTCGCCTCGTCGCGCAGGATGCGCAGCTCGGCGATCTTGCGGGCCATCCGCTCGACCTGATCGGGCCCGTCGTCGTGGGTGACGCCGACGAGGGCCAGCAGACCGGGACGGTCGATGGCGCCGACGACCTCGCCGTCGACCTCGACCCGCGCGCTCGTCACGCGCTGGAGCACCGCCCTCATCTCGACCTCACGGACCCGGCTCGAGCCGGCTCAGACGCCGACGGCGACGACGGAACCGACGGGCTGTCCGTGGCCGAGCACCGGCTGGTTCTCGAGCACGGCGAGGACGTCGTCGCTGCCGACGCCGATGCGTCGCATCACCGCGGCGAGCAGCACGCTGCGGGCGCGCGACGAGCCGTCGGCCACCTTGACGGCGATGCCGCGGCCGTCGGGCAGCCCGACCGCGTAGACGGCTTCGGCGCCGTCCTTGGCGATGAGTCCGTCGACGCCGCGGATCAGGGCGGTGACGTCACGGTGCGTGCCGCCGAGGTACTCCGGGAAGTCCCGGATGGCCGTCGCGACCCGGGCCTCCGGGCCTTCGGCGGCCGCGGCGAGCCGGCCGAACGCCAGCGCGAGGGCGCGGAGCGGGACGGCATGGATCGGTGCGCCGCACCCGTCGACGGCGACGGCGCTCGGCTCGGCGCCGGTCAGCTCACGCACCGTCTCGGCGACGGCCACCTGGAGCGGGTGCTCGGGATCACGGTAGGTCGCGAGGTCCCACCCGTTGACGACGCACGTCGCGAGCATCGAGGCGTGCTTGCCCGAGCAGTTCTGCGCGACCGACTGCCGCGGGCGACCGCTCGAGATCCAGCCGATGCGGGCGGACTCGTCATACGGGTAGTCGGGGGTGTTCTGCAGGTCGGCCTCCGTCAGCCCGGCGCCGGCGAGGATCTCGCGGGCCGCCGCGACGTGGAAGTCCTCGCCCGAGTGGCTCGCGCACGCGAGCGACAGGAGGCGGCCGTCGTTCGCGAGTCCGTTGCGGACCATCGCGAGCGCCTGGAGGGGCTTGCTCGAGCTGCGCGGGAAGACCGCACCGCTCGAGTCGCCGACCTCGAGCTCGACGGTGCCGTCGGGGGCGGTGACGACGGCCGTGCCGTGGTGCACCGACTCGACGAAGCCGGCCCGGACGACGTGCGCGACGACCGGGGCGTCGGCGAGGGCCGCGCTGACGTGGGTGGAGGACGGGGCGAGGAGGTGGGACACGTCCCGCAGTATGCCGGAGCGACGCAGCAGGGCCGCCACCCCGGGTGCGGGGTGGCGGCCCTGTCGTCCTGTGGCGCCGGGTGGACCCGGGCCGAGGGCGAGACCGGTCAGGCGCTCGGCGTCGAGGTCGACGTCGTGCTCGTGGTGGTCGAGGCCTTCTGGGCCGTCTTCTTGGCCGGCGTGGCCTTCTTGGCGGCGGTCTTCGTCGCGCTCTTGGTCGCCGCGGCCGTCTTCGTGGCCGTCTTGGTGGCCGTCTTCTTGGCCGCCTTCTTGGCCGGGGCGACCTTGCGGGCCACCGTGGCCTGCGGGTCGTCGGTCGTGGCCGAGCTGCGGGCAGCGACCTTGCGGGTCGTCGTGGCCTCGACCTCGTTGGCCTTGCGCGTCGCCGCGGACTTCTGGGCCGCCGACTTGCGGATCGCCGTCTGGTGCGCGGCGGTGCGCTTGGCCGGGACCGGCGCGGCGGCCGACTCGACGGCGTCGACCGAGGCCGAGACCTGCGAGCCGAGCTTCGAGGCGTCCTTGACGACGGCGCCCTTGAGGGTCTTGGCGACCTTCTCACCCTCGCTCACGGCGGTCTCGGCGACGCGGCGACCACGGGTCACCGTGGCGGTGCCGCGCTCGGCGAGGCCGAACGCCGTGCGCTCACCCTGGGCGCGCAGGTCGGTGACGACCTTCTCACCACGCGCCGCAGCGGCGTCGTACTGGTCCTTGGCGTTGCTCGCGATGACGAGGCCCTCGTTGAGGACGCGCGCCGGGAGGTCCTGGGCCCGCGTGACGAAGCGCTCGGCATACGTCGTCGCGAGCTTCTGGAGCTCGGTGGTGCGGCCCTGGAGGTCGATGATGCGCTTCTGGAGGTCCTTCTGCATCTGGTCGGCCTCCTTCTTGGCACCCTTGCGCAGGTCGACGCCCTTGGCCTGCTTGCGCGCGACCTCGAGCTGCTCGCCCGCCGTGCGGACGGTGTCGATCGCGATGTTCGCGGCGCCGACGACGGCGTAGAACGGCGTCGGGTCGACCTGGACCTCGGGCATGCGGCCCTCGACCTGGACGAGCTGGCCGCGCACGTCGGCGACGGCAGCCTCGGCCTGCTTCTGGGCGTCCTTGACGGCCTTGGTGATCTTCTTGCTGAGTGCCATCTCAGTTCTCCTTCTCGTTGAGCTCGGGGGTCGCGGCAGCGGTCGTGCTGCGCGACGGGCGCCGGCGAGGTGCTGCAGCCGGCGTACGCGCTGGGCGGGGTGGGCGTGCTGGAGGCGGGGTGGTCTCGGGTGTCGTCTCGACCTCGCCGACGAACGACACGTAGATGTCGACGAGCACCGCGCGCTGCCGGTCGGTCAGGACCGGGTCGACCGCGATGGCGGAGAGGACGTCGGGCACGGCGGCAGGGTCGTCGGCGACCCGCTCGTCGAGGATGCCGGCCCGGACGTAGAGCGACTCGGCCGAGACCTGCAGCCCCTTGGCGATCTGCTGCAGGATCTCGGCACTCGGGCGCTTGAGCCCGCGCTCGATCTGCGACAGGTAGGGGTTGGAGACGCCGGCCATCTCGGCGAGCTGCCGCAGCGACAGCTGGGCGCTCTCGCGCTGTTCGCGCAAGTAGGCCCCGAGGTCGGGTAGCGGAAGCTTGCTCATGCCTCCATTGTGCTAACTACAGCAAGCAGAATGCAAACTCTGGGCAGCGTGACCCCGCCCACATCGTTTCGCGCGCTCATGCCTGGAGCGCGCGATCGGTGCACCAGGCGCGGAAGATGTCGCGCGCCTGAGCGAGGTTTCGCGCGCTCAGGCCCGAAGCGCGCGAAACGGCGGCCGGTCCGGGCGGGTCTGCAGGTCTGATGGTGAGTGGTCAGCGGGTGTGCTGGTGAGCGGGTCAGCGGGTCAGCGGGGGCGACGGTCCTTGATCGACAGGGCCTCTCGGGCCTCCGTCGTCGTCATCGGGGGGCGCTGCATGACCGTGGCGATCTCGGCGGCGCGCGCCACCAGCTCGCTGTTGTGCGCGACCGGGCGGCCCTTGGCGTACATGAGGTTGTCCTCCATGCCGACGCGGAGGTGACCGCCGGCCGACAGGGCGGCCGCGACGATCGGCAGGTGCGCGCGCCCGATGCCGGTGGCCGACCAGCTCGTCACCTCGGGAGGGAGCATCGCGACGCCGGCGAGGAGCGCCTGCGGGGTGCCCGGCATCGACCCCGGCACGCCGGTGACGAAGTCGACGTGGACCTTGCCGCCGTAGGGCAGGCCGCACTCGTCGATGAGGCGGCGCAGCGCGTGCACGTGGCCGAGCTCGAAGAGCTCGAACTCCGGCACGACCTCACGCTCCTGGGCCTGGCGGTAGAGGTCGACCATGAAGCCCCACGGGTTGAGGAAGACGCCGTCGCCGAAATTCGTCGTGCCGCACGTCAGCGAGCACGAGTCGGGGTCGGCGTCGAGGACGGTGAGGCGCTTCTCGAGCGGGTCGGTGATGGAGCCGCCGGTCGAGAGCTGGACGATGAGGTCGGTGGCCTCACGGACACCGTCGACGGCCTCCTTGAGGAAGGCCGGCTCGAGCGTCGGCTGGTGCTCGCGGTCGCGCACGTGGATGTGGATCAGGGCCGCGCCCGCGCGCTCGCACGCGACCGCGGTCTCGACGAGCTCCTCCGGTGTCGTCGGCAGCGCGGCGACGTCCGACTTGGCGGTCTCGGCGCCCGTGGGCGCGACGGTGATCAGGGTGCTCGCGGCGGTGCGTGCGGTGCTCATGCCGCACATCCTGCCAGCGCCCGGAGCGCCGTCGGTCAGGGGGCGACGATCGTCGTCTGCGCGGCCGAGAGGTCGTCGACGAGCAGCTCGAGGGTCGGGTCGGTGTTGCGCTTGATGACGGCGAGGGCGATGGGCCCGTCGACGTGGTGGCGACCGACGGAGGTGACCCGTCCGACGACGCGGTCGCCCGCCCGGACCTCGCTCCCCTGCGCCGGCAGGACGTGGCCCGAGCCGTCGAGGTGGAGGAAGACGATGCGGCGCGGCGGTCGACCGAGGTTGTGCACGCGCGCCACGGTCTCCTGGCCGCGGTAGCAGCCCTTCTGCAGGTGCACCGCGGTGCGCAGCCAGTCGAGCTCGTGGACGATCGTGCGGTGGTCGGTCTCGAGGCCGAGGCGGGGACGCCAGGCGGCGATGCGAAGCGCCTCGGCGGCCCAGAGGCCGGCCAGTGGCCGATCCCCCACGGCCGCAACAAGATCCGCACGCGGGACCAGGACCTCGCGCCAGGCGCGCTCGGATCCGGGGTGCCCGTCGACGGGACCGTATGCCGTCGTGTCGCCGACGAGGTCGGGCCACGGGTCGCGCCATGCGAGGGGCTCGCCGTCGACGGACTCGCTGGCGTGCGGCTCACCGAGCACGGCCCAGTCGTCGGTGACGAGGGCGACATCGACGCGCAGCATGAAGCGCATCTTGTCGAGCCACTCGACCAGGGCCGGACCGGCGCCGGGCTCGGTCGTGATCCACGTCGTCGCGCCGTCGTCGACGAGGTGCAGCGAGTGCTCGACGTGGCCCTTGGGGCTGAGGATGAGGGCCTCGCGCGACTGGCGCGGATCGAGGCCGAGGAGGTGCTGGGTCGTCAGGGAGTGGAGCCAGCTGAGCCGGTCGGGTCCGGTGACGGTGACGACGTCGCGGTGCGAGAGGTCGACGACCGCGAGGCCCTCCTCGAGGAGGCGCTGCTCACGCATGGGGTCACCGTGGTGCAGGGCGACCCCCGCTTCGAGGCCCTCGCCGGCCACGGCACCCGGTCGCGACAACAGGGGGCTCCTCGTCGTCGGGCGGGTCGGCAGCTCCAGGTCGCTCATGCCCGGTGGAACGCTCGCGGCGTCCACCTCATTCCACGCACTTGAGGGTGGCCGACACGTGGCTCTGGAGCTCCTGGCCCACGGCGGCCATGTCCATGACCCAGAGGAGGTTGGAGTCGACGAGGCCGTACATGCGCGTCGCGGCGTTGTACTCCTTGGCTCCCGGGGCCCGCAGGACGCCGTCGGTCTTGAGCTGGATCTTGGCCGGCTCGATCTTGCCGTAGTAGAGCTCGAGGATGCCGGTGGGGTGCGCGAGGAGCAGCTCGACCTCGCCGTTCTCGAGCGGGCGCCAGAAGCCGGACTCGACGGCCGCCGGGCGCACCTTGGCGCCGTTCTCGGAGTCGAGGATCCAGGCCCGGCTCTCCCACTTGAGGAAGCCACGCCCGTCGTGCGTCACCTCGACCTCCTGGCCGAAGTGCGCGGACTCGATCGTCGGGTAGCCGACGACGCCCGCGCCCTCCCAGCGACCGATGAGCCAGGCGAGGGGTCGCAGCGGCTCCGGGATGTCCTGGTCGAGGTTGAACATGCGCCCGATCGTAGCCTGATCCCATGGACACCCCCGCACGCTCGCTCGTCGTCAAGATCACCGCCGGCACCGAGGCTCCCGAGCGCCTCTCGCAGGCCTTCACCGTCGCGGCGACGGCCGTCGCGAGCGGCGTCGACGTGTCGCTGTGGCTCACGGGCGAGTCGACGTGGATGGCCGTCCCCGGACGCGCCGAGGAGTTCGAGCTGCCGTATGCCGCCCCGCTCGTCGAGCTGC
Organism: Terracoccus sp. 273MFTsu3.1; assembly: GCF_000383675.1. Taxonomy (GTDB): domain Bacteria; phylum Actinomycetota; class Actinomycetes; order Actinomycetales; family Dermatophilaceae; genus Terrabacter. Next base: position 43,873 of record NZ_KB911830.1, read on the forward strand.
GCGACGCCGTGCTCGCGGGTGGCCGGCTCACCGTCTGCACGCAGTGCGCCGCCCGGCGCGAGCTGTCGCAGGACCAGCTCGTCGACGGTGCGGTCGTCAAGGGAGCCGCGGTCTTCGTCGAGGAGGTCATGGCGCCCGGCGCCCAGGCCCTCGTCTACTGACCCACGGCCCTCCCCGTCGCACCGTCGACCCCGCAGAACGGGCCTCTCGACGCTCGACGGTTGGGGACGGTCAGGTGAGGACGGAGAAGAGGTGGACGAGGGCGCCCACGGCGAGCACCGACCCGGCTCCGGCCCCGACCTGGCCCCGGACCGTCAGCATCGCCGGCTGCAGCGCGAGCACCCGGCGGAAGGACCACGACACGGTGCCGACGGCGGCACCGATCCCCAGCGCCTCGAGGGTGCTGACCTCGGAGCCGCGTGAGGCGACGAGCGCTGCCAGCACCGCCGCCGCGAGCGCCACGAAACCGAGGAACGGCGTCGCGCCACGCACCCCGACGAGCAGGTCGGTGACGACGGCCGCCCCGACGGCGGCCATGGCCACGACCGCGACCGTCTGGCCCCGGTCGCTGTTGGCGGCGACGACCGCCGTGGTGCCGGACGCGACGACGACGAGGCCGCCGAACGACGAGAGCAGCGTCAGGACGAGCCCCTCACGGCCCGTGCGACGGACGAGCTGGCCCGAGAAGGCGAGCAGGATGCCGAAGGCCACGGCGGCCGGGACCCAGAGCAGGTCCTGGCGCAGCGCGCTGAGCACGATCGCGACGGAGGCGACGGCGAGCACGACGGTCGTCGCCGCCGGCGTCCACGACCCGGTCAGGAGCGGCCAGCCCCAAGCGACGGCGAGAGCGAGCGCGAGCGTCACACCGAGCGTGGCGGCATACCCCGTGCCCTGGGCGACGAGGAGGGCCACGGCGGCCACGAGCGTGGCCATGACGCTGACCCAGCGGATCCGGTCGGCGCCGGCGGGCGACAGCGGGAGGCGGAGCGACCCGGCGGCCACCGAGGAGTCGGAGGCGTCGGGACCGGGCTCGCGGAGAGCCGCGTTGTCCTCAGGCACGGGGGCCATTGTGCATCACCCGCCCGCGAACGGCGGCAGCACCTCGACGGTGCCGCCGTCGGTCACCCGCGCCTCGCGGCCGACCTTGCGCCCGTCGAGCAGGAAGCTCGCGACGCGCGCCACCCGGGCGAGGTCGGGGTGGTCGCCGACGGCCGCGTCGACGACCTCCCCCACCGTCGCACCGGTGCGCGCCTCGCTGTCCACGCCGGCCGCCGCACGGGCCGCGGCCCAGTAGCGCACGGTGACGGTCGCGACGGCCGGCCCGGGCGTCCCGACCGTGCGCGACTCGGGTCCACTCGGGGCCATCTCACTCCGTCTCATCGTTGGTGCGGTCCCATCCGCTGGTGACCAGTCTCGCCTATCCTGCATGAGATGGCCCGACTGCTGCTGCTCACCAACGCGCTGGCCCCCAGCGCCGAGGTGCTGCCTGCCCTCGGACTGCTGAGCCACACGGTGCGCATCCTGCCCGCCGAGGCCACCGCCCTCGTCGACTCGCCCGACTGCGACGTCGTCATCATCGATGCGCGGCGGGAGCTGGCGAGCGCACGCTCCCTGTGCCGGGTGCTGCGCACGACGGGGATCGGCACCCCCCTGCTGGCCGTCCTCACCGAGGGCGGCCTCGCTGGTCTCACGGCGGAGTGGGGACTCGACGACGTGCTGCTCGACACCGCAGGACCCGCCGAGGTCGACGCCCGCCTGCGCCTCGCCATGACGAAGGGCCAGGACGACGACGCCGACCTCGACCTGCCCATCACCTCGGGCGAGCTCGTCATCGACGAGGCCTCCTACTCCGCGAAGTTCCGCGGCAGCCCGCTCGACCTGACGTACAAGGAGTTCGAGCTCATCAAGTACCTCGCGCAGCACCCGGGGCGGGTCTTCACCCGTGCCCAGCTGCTCCAGGAGGTCTGGGGCTACGACTACTACGGCGGCACCCGCACCGTCGACGTGCACGTGCGCCGGCTCCGCGCCAAGCTCGGGCCCGATCACGAGGCCCTCATCGGGACGGTCCGCAACGTCGGCTACCGCCTCGTCCCCGACCGCGGCGAGGCCCAGGCCGCGCAGCCCGCCGACGCCTGAGCCGACCCTCCGCACGGGACGCGCCACCCGCATACGCCATGGGGGACGAGAGACGGCCCGGCTCCACGAGGAGCCGGGCCGTCTCGCCGTTCACGGCTGACGCGTCAGACGGTCACGGGGTGTAGGTGACGCGGTCGAGGACGCCGGGGGTGTACGGCGACTTCTTGGTGAGGTAGTTCGCGAAGGCGTCGATGTCGAGCCCACCGAAGTACTTGTTGGCGCCGGTGCGGAAGGCCGGGAAGCCGTCACCACCGTCGGACAGGAAGTTGTTCGTGACGATGCGGTAGGTCGCGGCCGGGTTGATGGCCACACCGTTGAGCTTGACGTTCGAGACCGTGACCCGGTTGTGGGTGTAGGTCAGGCCCGCACTCGTCGCGAGGACGTACGGCCGCGCCGGGTTGCCCGCCGAGTTGATGAACTGCTGGTTCAGCACGTCGATGACCTGCGCCCCCGTGAGGTCCATGGAGACGAGGTAGTTGTTGAACGGCTGGACCGTGAACGCGGCCTCGTAGGTGACGTTCCCGTTGGCGTCGGCGACGAGGTCGCCGCGGATGCCTCCGGCGTTCATGAACGACATCACCGGCGGGGTGCCGCCGGCCGGGATGACCGACGTGTCGGCGAGCTGGGCGTCGGCGATGAGGTCACCGAGCGGCGACTCACCGGCGGCGTTGGCCGTGCGGCTCACGAGCGGGACGGTGAGCTGGCCGATGACCTTCGTCGCGATCGCCTTGACGAGCTCCTTGTACTTGGCGATGAGGGCCGTCTCGGCGGCGTCCTTGGCGACGGTCCGCGTCACGAGCATGTTGCGCGAGTCGGCGGTCGTCGGGCGCACGATGTCGCTCGTGCGACGGTCGTAGGTCACGTTCGTCTCGTTGAAGAGGCGGCCGAACGACGAGGCGGACGTGATGAGGCGCGGCTTGCCGGCCGGGTCGGGCAGGCTGCACACGTAGGGCTGGTGCGTGTGGCCGGAGATGATCATGTCGATGGCCGGGTCGAGACCCTCTGCGATCGGGATGATCGGCGAGTTGGCCGACAGCGTGCCGCCGCCCTGGCACGTGAAGTCGTACGGCGTCGACGACGGGACGTTGCCGCCCTGGTGGATGAGCACGACGATCGCGTTGACGCCCTGCTCCTTGAGCACCGGGACGAGGGCGTTGGCCGTCTTGACCTCGTCGGTGAACTCGAGGCCGGCGACGCCGGAGGCCGTGACGATGGACGGCGTGTCCTTGAGCGTCATGCCGATGAAGCCGACCTTGGCGCCGTTGAACGTCTTGACCGCGTAGGGCGGCAGGATCGTCTTGCCCGTGGCCTTCTCGAGGACGTTGGCGGCGAGGTACTGGAACTTCGCGCCCGTGAACGTGTGGTCGGCACAGGAGTTCTGGTTGTTCGCGCCGTCGCCGTCGTCGATGCAGCCGCCGTTCTGGAGGCGCTGGAGCTCCTTGTAGCCCTCGTCGAACTCGTGGTTGCCGACGGCCGTGATGTCGAGTCCGAGGCTGTTGAGCGCCTCGACCGTCGGCTCGTCGTGGAAGGCCGCCGACAGCAGCGGGGAGGCACCGACCATGTCGCCGGCGGCGACGGTGACGGTGTTGGCGTGGCCGACGCGGGCCTGCTTGAGGTGGGTCGCGAGGTACTCGACGCCGCCGACGTTGGTCGTGTCGGCGCTCGTCGGACCTGTCTGGATGCGGCCGCTCGAGCCCGACGGGGGCTCGAGGTTCCCGTGGAAGTCGTTGAACGACAGGATCTGGATCGGGAACTGCGTCTTGCCCGGGGCCTTGCTCGTGTCGGGCCCCGCGGTGGGTGCGGCGAGGGCCGGTGCCGCGAGGGCCGCGGCGCAGATCCCTGCGACGGCGACGCCCGTGATGCGGCGGGTGGTACGGGACATGTCTTCCCCTTGATCAGCGGTGTGGATCGCGTGCCCATCGGCACCCACGGGAGGCTAGTGCCCGGAGGGTGCCTGGAGGGGCTTGCTGCATGACGATGTTGTGAACTGCTCGCACGGGCAGGTGCCCCGGAGCCGGCTCGAGTGCCGGACCGGTGCCGTGAGCTGCGTGCAGGGCCCCCGAGCCCTGACGGGACCCTAGCCGGAGCGGGCGACAGGCGGGAGTCCCGCGCCGGGCCGTTGTGGTGGAATCGCGGTATGCCGCGCCCCACCGTCGCCCTGCGCGACACGACGCACCCGCTCACCCCGGACGAGTCCGCCGCCGTCCTCGCGCTGGCGGCGGAGGCCGCCACCGCAGACGGGTCGCAGCCGCTCTCGGAGCAGTTCCGCCTGTCCGTGCGGTCCCGCGAGCACGACGGGGTCGGCCACCTCCTCGCGCTCGGACCGGACGGGGCGCTCGTCGGCTACGCCCAGTCGCGTTCGGGCGAGGGACCACCGTCGGGCGAGCTCGTCGTGGCGCCGGGGTCGCGCCGGTCCGGCGTGGGCACGGCGCTGCTCGCGAGCCTGCCGGACGGCATACGCCTCTGGAGCCACGCGACGGGAGCGGCGGCCGACGCCGCCACGGCGTTCGCCCGCGCCACCGGGCTCGTGCCGGTGCGCTCGCTGCACGTCATGGGCCGCTCGCTCCGCGACGGGCCCCCGTGGCCCGCCGCGTCGCTCGACCCGAGGTATGCCGTCCGCTCCTTCGAGCCCGGACGTGACGAGGACGCGTGGCTGGCCCTCAACGCCGCGGCCTTCGCGCACCACCCGGAGCAGGGCTCGCTGCGCCGGGCCGACCTCGACCAGCGGATGGCCGAGCCGTGGTGGGACCCGGCCGGGCTCGTCCTCGTCGTCGAGGCCGCCGACCCCGACGTGCTCGTCGCCTCGCACTGGACCAAGGTCGACCCGCCGGACGGTGAGGTCGGCGAGGTCTACGTCGTGGCCGTCTCACCCGACCGGCAGGGCCACGGCCTCGGGCGCGCCGTCACGGTGCTCGGCCTGGAGCACCTGCGCTCGCTCGGTCTGGCGCGCGTCGTGCTCTACGTCGACGAGGACAACGTCGCGGCCGTGCGCACCTACGCCGCCCTCGGCTTCGAGGACGTCGAGGTGCACCGGCAGTTCGCCCGGGCGACCGAGGCAGGAGTGGTGCGCGGCGTGGACGGGGTCTCCTCGCCCGCCGTCGGCTGAGACGAGTTCACCCCCACGTCGCCTTTCGGTGCCACGATGGTCGCATGAGCACCGGCAGTCTCACCTCCACCGACCTCGACGAGCAGGACGTCGCCCCGACGCAGGCCCGCGACGCGAAACCTTCCGAGGCCGAGGGTGCGACGGAGTCGGCCGGCGAGCCGTCCGAGGTCAGCTCGTTCACGAGCACCGTGCCCAACCGGCGCATCCCGGCCCGCGCCCCCAACGGACGGTTCGTCGGCGCCGGCGCGCAGGGCGACGACGAGGACGACCTGCCGGCCGATCGCTACCTCGAGCGCGAGCTGTCGTGGCTGCAGTTCAACGAGCGGGTGCTCCAGCTCGCCATGGACCCCGCGGTGCCCCTTCTCGAGCGCACCCGCTTCCTGGCGATCTTCGCCAACAACCTCGACGAGTACTTCATGGTCCGCGTCGCGGGCCTCAAGCGCCGCATCGCCACCGGGCTGGCCGTGCGCACCGCCGCCGGGCTCGAGCCGCGCGAGCTCATCGAGCGCATCGCCCGCCTCGCGCACGAGCTGATGCAGCAGCACGCCGGCGTCTTCCAGCACGACGTGCGCCCGTCGCTCGAGGAGCAGGGCATCTTCGTCGTGCGCTGGGACGACCTCGACGAGGACGACCGCGAGCCCCTCCACTACTTCTTCGCCGAGCGCGTCTTTCCCGTCCTCACGCCACTCGCCGTCGACCCGGCGCACCCGTTCCCCTACATCTCCGGCCTGTCGCTCAACCTCGCGGTGCTGCTCCAGAACCCCAAGACGGGCAGCGAGCACTTCGCCCGCGTCAAGGTGCCGCCGAGCCTGCCGCGCTTCATCCTCGTCGAGGAGGACCTCGACGCCGAGGTGGTGCGCAAGCGCTTCGTGCCGCTCGAGGACGTCATCGCGAGCCACCTCGACCAGCTCTTCCCCGGGATGCTCGTGCAGGAGCACTTCAGCTTCCGTGTCACGCGCAACGAGGACCTCGAGGTCGAGGAGGACGACGCCGAGAACCTCCTCACCGCCCTCGAGAAGGAGCTGACCCGGCGCCGGTTCGGTCCGCCGATCCGGCTCGAGGTCGAGGACGACATCGACCCCAAGGTGCTCGACATGCTCGCCCGCGAGCTGCAGATCAGCGACCGGGAGATCTATCGCCTGCCGACCCCTCTCGACCTGCGCGGCCTGTTCACCGTCGCCGACGTCGACCGCAGCGATCTCGAGTTCCCGAAGTTCTTCCCGCGCACCCACCCGGACTTCGCGCCGACCGAGAGCGCCAAGGCGATCGACCTGCTCACCGCCGTGCGCCAGAAGGACGTGCTCGTCCAGCACCCCTACAACTCCTTCTCGACGTCGGTGCAGGCCTTCATCGAGCAGGCCGCGAACGACCCGAAGGTCCTGGCGATCAAGCAGACGCTCTACCGGACCTCGGGCGACTCACCGATCATCGACGCCCTCATCGACGCAGCCGAGGCCGGCAAGCAGGTCCTTGCCGTCGTCGAGATCAAGGCGCGCTTCGACGAGGTCAACAACATCTCGTGGGCCCGTCAGCTCGAGCAGGCCGGTGTCCACGTCGTCTACGGCGTCGTCGGCCTCAAGACCCACGCCAAGCTGTGCCTCGTCGTGCGCCAGGAGTCCGAGGGGCTCGTGCGCTACTGCCACATCGGCACCGGCAACTACAACCCGAAGACGGCTCGCGTCTACGAGGACTTCGGCCTCTTCACCACCGACCCGCAGGTCGGCGAGGACCTCTCGCGCCTCTTCAACCTGCTGTCGGGCTTCGCACCCCGGAGCCGGTTCAAGCGCCTCCTCGTCGCCCCCAGGTCGGTGCGCTCGGGCCTCATCGACCTCGTCGAGGAGGAGATCGACCTGCACGAGTCGCGCCGCGACGGCGCACCGGGTGGCCGGATCGTCATCAAGGCCAACTCCATCGTCGACGAGGCGCTCATCGACGCGCTCTACCGGGCGAGCATCGCCGGGGTCCGGGTCGACATCTGGGTGCGCGGCATCTGCGCGCTGCGTCCCGGCGTCGAGGGCCTGTCCGAGAACATCCGGGTGCGCTCCATCCTCGGCCGCTTCCTCGAGCACTCGCGCGTCTTCTGGTTCGACCACGGCGGCGACCCGCAGGTCTACATCGGCAGCGCCGACATGATGCACCGCAACCTCGACCGGCGCGTCGAGGCGCTCGTGCGCATCGTCGAGCCGAGTCACATCGTCGAGCTCGCCGACCTCATCGACCTCGCCTTCGCCGAGACCACCTCGCGCTGGGACCTCGGCTCTGACGGCCGCTGGGTGCGCCACCACCAATCCGAGGCGGGCGAGCCGCTCGACGACCTTCAGGAGAAGCTGATCGAGCGCCATGACAAGCGCCGCCGCAAGGCCCGCCGCCGCTGACCGGGCACACGCGCCGCACGGCTCGAGGCACGCCGGCACAGGGCGGGTTCGGTCGTCGGGGCGCCCGCCGGCGCCGCATCAGGCAGACTGGCGCGCGTGGCCTCAGTGATCCCCGCCGCCGGCACGCTGCCCTGGCGGCGTCGCGACGGACGTCTCGAGGTCGCCCTCGTGCATCGCCCGAAGTACGACGACTGGTCCTGGGCCAAGGGCAAGCTCGACCCCGGCGAGCATCCCTGCGTCGCCGCGGCCCGCGAGACCCTCGAGGAGACCGGACTCGTCGTGCGCCTCGGCGTCCCGCTGCCCTCCGCCGAGTACCCCGTCCTCGACCCGACCGGCGGCCCTGCCACGAAGCAGGTGCACTACTGGTCGGCCCGCGTCACCGGCGGCACGGGCGCGCTCGAGCACGAGATCGACGAGGTCGCCTGGGTCGACGTGCGCACGGCACACGACCGGCTCGACTACGCCCGCGACCGTGAGCAGCTGCTCGCCCTGGTGCGCGCCGAGCGGGCCGACGAGCTGCGTACGTGGCCCCTCGTGTTCGTCCGGCACGCCAAGGCCACGCCGAGGGGCAAGTGGCAGGGCGACGACCGGCGACGACCGCTCGACGCCGTGGGGCGCGCCCAGGCGGACACCGTCGCCGCCGTGCTCGGGGCGTACGGGGTCACCCGTGTCGTCTCGTCGTCGTCCGCGCGCTGCGTCTCGACCGTCGAGCCGTATGCCGCTGGGCGAGGACTCCGCCTCCGCACCCGGGACGTCCTGTCGGAGGAGGGCTTCGCCGAGAGCCCTGTCGGGGCCGTCGCCCAGGTCCAGCGCCTGCTCGAGCGCGGTGACCCGGCCGCCCTGTGCAGCCACGGGCCCGTGCTGCCGACCCTCCTCCGCCTGCTCCACACCCGGGTCGCCCACTCCCCGGAGCGTGTGGGCGTCGCGGAGCTGCTGCACGCCGCGGCGGACGAGGCCATGCACAAGGGCGAGGTGCTCGTCTGCCACCTCGTCGGGCGAGGAGAGGACGCGCGCGTCGTCGACGTCGAGCGCATCGACACCTGAGGCGCGCCGGCCGGACGCTCGGGGGCCCCTCCCCGGCCCCTTTCAGGCCTGCCGAATCCTTCATCGTCGGTCGGGCCCGGCCGTCCCGCATCCCGAGCCGGCACCCCACCCCAAGACGTCGCCCCGCGTTCACCCTGCGTTAACCGCACGTGGACGACTCGTCATCCGGCCCACCTATGTTCGCCGTGGATCAACGTCCAGCAACGTCGCTCGGATCTGACCGAACGACCACCAGGTACACCCCATCGAGAGGGATCACACTCGTGTCTGTTTCGCGTATCAGCGCTCTCGGCGCCATCGCCCTGTCCGGCGCTCTTGCGCTCTCGGCCTGCGCGTCCGAGAACAACGGCGCCGCTCCCGGTGCCGGCTCGACCGCTGCTGGCTCGACCGCCGCCGGCGACTGCTTCAGCGGCGACCTCAAGGCCGAGGGCTCCTCGGCCCAGAAGAACGCCATCGACGAGGCCATCAAGGCGTACCAGACGGCCTGCGCCGACGCCAACATCGACTACCAGCCGACCGGCTCCGGTGCCGGCATCAAGCAGTTCATCGCCAAGCAGGTCGACTTCGCCGGCTCCGACTCGGCGCTCAAGACCGAGCCCAAGGACGGCAAGATCGAGGCCGACGACGCCAAGGCGTCCTGCGGCACCGAGGCCTGGAACCTGCCCATGGTCACCGGCCCGATCGCGATCGCCTACAACGTCAAGGGCGTCGACAAGCTCGTGCTCAACGCCGAGGTGGCCGCCAAGATCTTCGACGGCAAGATCACGACCTGGAACGACCCGGCCATCGCGGGGCTCAACAAGGGCGTCACGCTTCCCGCGACGCCGATCAAGGTCTTCTTCCGCTCCGACGAGTCGGGCACGACCGAGAACTTCACGAAGTACCTCAAGGCCGCCGCTCCCGACGCCTGGTCCTACGAGACCGGCAAGAAGTGGACCGGCAAGGGCGAGGGCAAGGAGAAGTCCGCCGGAGTCGCCACCGCCACGAAGGGCCAGGACGGCGGCATCACGTACGTCGAGCTCTCCTACGCCCAGCAGAACCAGCTGCCCATGGCCCAGATCGACACGGGCTCCGGTCCCGTCGAGCTGACCGCCGAGTCCGCCGGCAAGACGATCGCCACGGCCAAGCAGACGGGCACGGGCAACAATCTCGCGCTCAAGATCGACTACGCCACCAAGGAGGCCGGGGCCTACCCGATCGTCCTCGTGACCTACGAGATCGTCTGCTCGAAGTACGCCGACGCCGAGACGGGCAAGAAGGTCAAGAGCTTCCTCAAGACCTTCGCCTCGGACGAGGTCCAGAAGGGGCTCGAGGCCAAGGGCTACGCCCCGCTGCCGACCGAGGTCGCGACCAAGGTCCAGGCCGCGGTCGACGCGATCTCCTGAACCGCCTGACCCGGCCGGAGCGATCCGGCAGGGTCGTCCACGCAGGGGTGGGCGCCACACTCGGCGCCCGCCCCTGTGCCAGTACCACGCAACCGAAGGAAGAGGCCTCCACGTGTCGACAGTGACGGGTGTGTCCGCCGCGGACCAGACTCCCGGCCCCGACCGGCGCCGACCCCTGCAGTCCGACACGGCCTCCACGGGTCGCATCGGCGACCGGCTCTTCGGCGGAGCCGCCACCGTCTCCGGCATCCTCGTCATCGTGCTCGTGACGCTCATCGCGATCTTCCTCATCGTCCAGGCCGTGCCTGCGCTGATGGACAACTCGGCGAACTTCTTCACGAGCCGCGTCTGGGCGCCGGGTGGTGAGCAGCCCGCCTTCGGCATCCTCGAGTTCCTCTGGACGACGGTGACCGCCTCGACGATCGCCATGGTGCTCTCGGTCCCCGTCGGCGTCGCGGTCGCGCTCTTCCTCACGCAGTACGCCCCGTCGTGGATGCGTCGGCCCGCGGCAGGCCTCGTCGACCTGCTGGCCGCCGTGCCCTCGATCGTCTACGGCCTCTGGGGCCTCATCGCCTTCGCACCCGTGTTCAAGCCGGTGCAGTCGTTCATCGAGGACAAGCTCGGCTGGTTCCCGCTCTTCGCGCCGACCGGCATCAGCGGCGGGACGATCTGCTTCATCGGCGTCGTCCTCGCCATCATGGTCCTGCCCATCGTCACGGCGCTCTCGCGCGAGGTCTTCGACCAGACGCCCACGGCCCACAAGGAGGGCGCTCTCGCGCTGGGCGCGACCCAGTGGGAGATGATCCGCACGGCCGTGCTGCCCTTCGGCCGACCTGGCGTCATCTCCGCCTCGATGCTGGCCCTCGGCCGAGCCCTCGGCGAGACGATCGCCGTCACGTTCCTCGTCTCGGCCCTCGCCGACGGCAACCCGTGGTCGTGGTCGCTCTTCAACGGCGGCGAGACCTTCGCGTCGAAGATCGCGAACAACGCCTCGGAGTTCAGCAACCCGAACAAGACCGGCGCCTACATCGCTGCCGGGCTCGTCCTCTTCGTGCTGACCTTCGTCGTCAACAGCATCGCCCGCGTGGTCATCGAGCGCAGGAAGGCCTTCACCGAATGAGCACCGCCACCGACCGCCGCGCGCCCGACGACCAGGTCGTCCCCGGCGAGACCTTCACGCCACCCGGCGGACGTTCGGGCCGCGACGCCCTGTCCGAGATGAGCAACCCCCACCGGGCCCGCGCCGTCAAGGACGTCGTCGCCCGGGTCGTCATGTGGGCCGCCTTCGCCCTCGCCATGGTCCCTCTCGTGTGGATCCTCGGCACGGTCGTCGCGAAGGGCTTCCACATGCTCACGACGGCGACGTGGTGGACCGGCAACCAGCGCAACATCAACTCCGACGACTTCGGTGGTGGGGCCCGGCACGCGATCGAGGGCACCCTGCAGATGGTCGGCTTCACCGCCCTCATCGCGGTGCCCATCGGCATCCTCACCGCCGTCTACCTCGTCGAGTACGGTCGCGGGCGCCTCGCCAAGGCGATCAGCTTCACCGTCGACATCCTCTCGGGCGTCCCGTCCATCGTCGCGGCGCTGTTCATCTACGCCGTGTGGGTGACGGCCTTCGGCTTCAGCCGCTCGGGATTCGCCGCCGCGCTCGCGCTCGTGCTGCTCATGATCCCGGTCATCGTGCGGTCCACCGAGGAGATGCTCAAGCTCGTGCCCAACGAGCTGCGGGAGGCGGCGTACGCCCTCGGCGTGCCCAAGTGGGCCACGGTCGTCAAGATCGTGCTGCGCACGGCGTTCTCCGGCATCGTCACCGGAGTGCTCCTCGGCATCGCCCGCGTCATGGGTGAGACGGCGCCCCTGCTGATCCTCGCCCCGTACACGAAGAACTTCCAGCGCGACCTGTTCAACGGCAACTTCCCGACCCTGCCGATGATGATCAACCAGGACCGCGGCGACTTCGCGCTCGCCACCGCGGCGGAGCGGATGTGGGGAGCGGCCCTCACGCTCATCCTGCTCGTGCTCCTCCTCAACGTCATCGGCCGTGTCATTGCGCACTTCGGCGCCGTCAAGAAGTAAGAGAAAGCGATATCTGAACGATGGCAAAGCGAATCGACGTCACCGACCTCAACGTCTACTACGGCTCCTTCAAGGCCGTCGAGGGCGTCTCGATGACGGTCGAGCCCCGTTCCGTCACGGCCTTCATCGGGCCGTCCGGCTGCGGCAAGTCGACCTTCCTGCGCACCCTCAACCGGATGCACGAGGTGATCCCCGGCGGTCGCGTCGAGGGCAAGGTCATGCTCGACGACCAGGACCTCTACGCCAGCTCGATGGACCCCGTGACGGTGCGGCGCACGGTCGGCATGGTCTTCCAGCGGCCGAACCCGTTCCCGACGATGTCGATCTACGACAACGTGGCGGCGGGCCTGCGGCTCAACGGTGTCAAGAACAAGAAGACCCTCGACGGCATCGTCGAGCAGTCGCTCAAGGGAGCCAACCTCTGGACCGAGGTCAAGGACCGCCTGAGCAAGCCGGGTGCCGGCCTCTCCGGCGGCCAGCAGCAGCGTCTGTGCATCGCCCGGGCGATCGCCGTGCAGCCGCAGGTGCTGCTCATGGACGAGCCGTGCTCGGCCCTCGACCCGATCTCGACGCTCGCCATCGAGGACCTCGTCAACGAGCTGAAGAACGACTTCACCATCGTCATCGTCACGCACAACATGCAGCAGGCGGCGCGCGTGTCCGACCGCACGGCCTTCTTCAACCTCAAGGCCACCGGGGAGCCGGGCCGGCTCGTCGAGATCGACGACACGACGCGGATCTTCAACAACCCGACCGAGCAGGCCACGGAGGACTACATCTCCGGCCGCTTCGGCTGAGCCGCGTGACCACCGGCCCGTTCCCGGGACCGGTCCCCGCACGACAGTGCCCACCTGACCGCGAGGGTCAGGTGGGCACTGTCGTATGCCGTGGGCGCCGTCGTGGCCGTGGGCGCGGTCGCATGCCGGGGGGCGGCGCGACCGCGCGCGGCGGTCAGCGGAAGATCGAGCTGGCGTACCAGGCGATGACGGCGACGAGACCGGCGCCCGGGAAGGTGAGCACCCACGCGCCGACGATGTTGCCGGCCACGCTCCACCGCACGGCCGAGAGCCGCTTGGTCGCTCCGACGCCCATGATCGCCGAGGTGATCGTGTGCGTGGTCGAGATCGGGGCTCCGAGCGCGAGACCCGCGACGTAGAGGATCGAGGCCGCCGTCGTCTCGGCCGCGAAGCCCTGGGGCGGGGTGAGGTCGATGATGCGGCGACCCAGCGTGCGCATGATGCGCCAGCCACCGGCGTACGTGCCGGCCGAGATCACGAGGGCCGACAGCACGAGGACCCAGATGGGGACGGTCGTGCTGTTGTGGTAGCCCGAGATGTTGAGCGCGAGCAGCACGACGCCGGCGGTCTTGGCGGCGTCCTGGAGACCGTGGCCGAAGGCCATCGCCGCTGCTGACGCCGTCTGCGCCAGACGGAAGCCGCGTGTGACGCGCCCGGGGTTGGCGTTGCGGAAGATCCAGAAGATCGCCGTCATGAAGAGGTAGCCCACGATGAGGCCGATGATCGGCGAGGCGATCATCGGGATGATGACCTTCTCCCAGACGACGGCCCACTTCACCGCGACGCCCGCGACGAGCGCCGCACCGCCGAGGCCGCCGATGAGGGCGTGGGACGAGGAGGACGGGAGCCCGAACCACCAGGTCAGCAGGTTCCAGCCGATGGCGCCGATGAGGGCGGCCGCGACGAGCCAGAGCCCGTCGACCCCTTCGGGCTGCTCGATGATGCCCGAGCCGATGGTCGCCGCGACCTTGGAGCCGAAGAAGGCGCCGAAGAGGTTGGCGATGGCCGCCATGGCGAGCGCCACACGAGGCGTGAGAGCCCGGGTCGAGACCGAGGTCGCGATCGCGTTGGCGGCGTCGTGGAAGCCGTTGGTGTAGTTGAAGCCCATGGCCAGTGCGATGACCGCAGCGACCCCGAGGACGGGGATGGTGGTGTCCATCAGCGGGTCAGGACTCCTTGACCGCGATGCCCTCGACCACGTGGGCGACCTTCTCGAACGCGTCGGCGGCGTTCTCGAAGCCGTCGACGATGGCCTTGACCTTGATCACGTTGACCGGGTCGGGCGAGTTGTTGAAGAGGGCCGCCACCATCTTGCGGTGGAGGGAGTCGGCCTGGTTCTCGAGACGGTTGATCTCGATCCAGTAGCTCTTGAGGTCCTTCAGCGAGCGCAGGCGCGGCATCGCCTCGGCGGTCACCTCGGCCATGCGGGCCAGGATCTCGAACTGCTCTGCCAGGCCCTCGGGGATCTCACCCATGCGGTAGAGCACGATGAGGTCGGCGGTCTCCTCGATGTAGTCCATGCAGTCGTCGAGCGACGCAGCGAGGTTGTGGATGTCCTCACGGTCGAAGGGCGTGATGAACGAGCTGTTGACCTTGTTGATGAGCTCGTGCGTCGCGTCGTCCGCGGCGTGCTCGAGCTCCTTGAGCCGGTCGGCCACCGCCTGCCGCTTGGAGGGCTCGACCTCGAGGAACCGGGTCAGCTCCCGGGTCGCCTCGACGAGGAGTTGGGCGGAAGAGGTGAAGAGGGAGAAAAAGCTCGTGTCCTGGGGTGTGAGGCGAAAACCCACGGGGGCGCTCCGGTCGATCGAGGTCTGGTCCGGGGAAGATGCTACGGCGTAGAAGTCACTCCGGCGCAACCCGGCGTCGATCCGGCGTTCATCCGGACCTGCCTGGCTGCTGCCGGGGCGACGAGCCGGGAGCATGCCGCAGCATCCGGTCGTGCGTGCGGACGGGAAGGGTCACTCCGACGGCGGCGTCGCCGGGACGTCCGACGGGCTGCCGGGGGCGCCGTCCGGGATGCCGAGCAGCTCGTCGACCTCGTCGGGAGTGAAATGACGCGGGCTGGAGGATGCAGCCACCACGAGGTCGCTCACGAGCTCGATCTCGTCGGCGAGTGCGACATCGAGCAGGTCACCGGACCGCTCCTCCTCGGGCGTCATGGGTCCAATCTAGGCGGCTGCCTGGTGGTCGGTGGGGCGAAGGCCCGAACGAGATGCGACCTGGGCCCTTGCGGTGGGTCGACGTCGAGCGTGCTCGGGCGCAGAGGTTGCGTCGGGTCGGGAGCGCCTCTCGGCACAGGGCCGCTCGTAGCGGCTGAATTTGGGACCCGGGGCTACCACGACCCGACGCGCGTCAAGGATAAAGCCGCCCGAACGGATCACCAAAGATGTGCCGGCGCAAGACCCCGTCGGTCGTGCGGTCAGTCGAGCGCGTCCGCGCGCCACAGGCGAGCGCAGACGGTGAGGTCCTCGGCCATGACGAGGACGTTGGCCGCCTGCTCGGCGGACTCGTCGCCCGAGGAGATGTCGGCGCGACCGGCGGAGACGACGCGGCAGAACGCCGACGCCCGCTCGAGGGCGACGGCGAGGTCGCCCTCGAAGACCCCGCGCAGCACCTCGTCGATGACGCGCCCCATCTCCTGGGGCCCGGGCGGCTCGGCGGCACCGGCCACGGCGTGGTTGGGGCCGGTGAAACGGATGCCGGCGGCATACTCCCGGCTCGCCTCGTCGGGCGCCCGCTGCACCCACTCACGAAGCACGTAGAGGCGCCACAAGGCGCCCGGGAGGGAGCGGGCGGGGCGCTGGGACCACAGCTCGGCGAGCGTCGACAGGCCGATGTCGTCGACGAGTGCGACGAGCTTCTGCGTCACCGCGGGGTCGGACGCCGCGCGTCCGGCATGGACGAGCGCGAGAGCCGTCTCGTGGGCGACGTGGATCTGCTCGGTGGGGTCGTAGGCAGGACCGTGTGCCTCGAGGGCGGCCTCGCTGAAGAAGGCGGGCCGCCTGGGGGCGTGGTGCTCGCTCTCGCTCATCCCAGCAGGCTAACCCCCGACGCCCACGGCGCTGCTCTGGCACGCAGCGCTCGCTCGTGCCCGCACGACACGCTGAGCCGCGTCAGCTGACGCCGTCAGCCGGGGGTATGCCGTCCGCGCCGCCGACGAGGACGACGTGGAGGGTGCGCGGGCCGTGGACGCCCTCGACGCGGCTCAGCTCGATGTCGCTCGTGGCCGACGGCCCGCTGATCCACGTCGTCGGGCTCGCTGGGTCGAGTCGCCTGACGGCAGCCGGGACGTCGTCGACGACCTGGTCGGCGCGCACGACGCAGACGTGGAGGTCGGGCACCAGCGTCAGCAGCCGCCGCCCCTCCCCCGGTCCGTGCGAGAGGACGATCGTCCCCGTCGTCGCGATCGCGACGGTCGCCGTGGTGACGACGGCCGTGGTCGCGTCGAGGTCCGCCGCGCTGAGTCCGTCGTCCGGGACCGCGCCGGGGACGGCATAGGGCATCCCGTCGGGGACGACGACGGTGGCGCCGTCGGGAAGAGCGGCCGCGATGGCGGCGGCGACACCGCCCGGACCGCACCGCACGACGGTGGCGCGAAAGTCGGCCACCCGCTCGGCGAAGAGGTCGACGTCACCGTCGCGGTCGGGCCGGTCGAGCGCGGGGACGTCGACGGGACGTCGCGCCGATGCGATGGCGTCGCGGACCGCACCGAGGATCTCGTCGCGCGCACTCACCGCGTGCCGCCGTCGGTGCGCTTCCACCAGGCGCGGAACGACTCCGCGGGCGGCGCGGGCAGGTCGCGTGCGTCGGTCCAGGCGGCGCCGGGGCCGGGCAGCCGGCCGAGCAGCCGTCGGCCGCCGGCGCGCCTGTCACGACGGGCGATCCGCGAGATCGCATCGTGGGCTCGACCCGCCAGGCCCGACGCGCGCTCGGCTGCGGCGAGCCGGCCACCCGACCCGAAGGTCGCGGCGGCCGCGCGCATGGCGAGCGCCTCCGCCTTGGGAATCCCGGTCCGGTGGGCGTCGACGACCTGGGCGCGCAGGTCGACGAGGACGCTGGGGATGTCGATGCGCACGGGACAGGCCTCGAAGCACGCCCCGCAGAGCGAGGAGGCGTACGGCAGGGAGTCGGTCTGGTCGTCGTGGCCCACGCCCTTGAGGAGCGGGTTGAGGATGGCGCCGATGGGACCGGGATAGACGGAGCCGTAGGCGTGGCCGCCCGTGCGCTCGTAGACGGGGCACACGTTGAGGCAGGCCGAGCACCGGATGCAGCGCAGCGCCTGGCGGCCCACCTCGTCGGCGAGGGCGCGCGTGCGGCCGTTGTCGAGGAGGACGACGTGGACCTCCTGCGGCCCGTCTCCGGGCGTCACCCCGGACCATGTCGAGGTGTAGGGATTCATCCGCTCCCCCGTCGACGAGCGAGGCAGCAGGGTGAGGAAGACGTCGAGGTCGGTCCACGTGGGGACGATCTTCTCGATGCCGACGACGGAGACGAGCACCTCGGGGAGGGTCAGGCACATGCGGCCGTTGCCCTCGGACTCGACGACGACGAGGGTGCCGGAGTCCGCGACGGCGAAGTTGGCACCACTGACGCCGACCTTGGCGCGGAGGAACTTCTCGCGCAGGTGCAACCGAGCCGCCTCGGCCAGTCGGGCCGGGTCGTCGATGAGGTCGGCCGGGGCCGGCCGACCGACGCGTGCCATCTCGCGCTCGAAGACAGCGCGGATCTCGGCACGGTTGCGGTGGATGGCCGGCACGAGGATGTGGCTCGGGAGGTCGTCGCCGAGCTGGACGATGAGCTCGGCGAGGTCGGTCTCCCATGCGGAGATCCCTTGCGCCGCAAGGTATTCGTTGAGCTCGATCTCCTGCGTGGCCATCGACTTGACCTTGACGACCTCGTCGACGCCGTGGGCTCTGGCCACCCGGGCCACGACCTCGGACGCCTCTTGCGCCGTGCGCGCCCAGTGGACGACCGCCCCGCGTGCGGTGAGCGACTCCTCGAGGCGGACGAGGTGCTCGTCGAGGTGGAGCAGGACGTCGTCCTTGATCGCGGCGGCCCGGACGCGCAGCGCCTCCCAGTCGTCGACCTCGGCGACGACGGCCGCGCGCTTGGCCCGGATCGTCGTCGTCGCGTGGGCGAGGTTGGCCCGCAGCTGCGTGTCGGCGAGGGCGGCGCGGGCGGCGGTGGGGAACGGCGGCATACCGACGAAGGTGCGGCTCATCGGGCGCCCCCGTCCGGCGCGCCCTCCGTCGAGGCGAGCACCTCGGCGAGGTGCATGACGCGGACCCCCGCCCGTTGCCGCGTCAAGAGGCCGCCGACGTGCATGAGGCACGAGCTGTCGCCGGCGACGAGGACCTCGGCCCCCGACTCGCGCACGTGCCGGGCCTTGTCGGCGCCCATGGCGACGGAGGTGTCGGCGTTCTTGAGCGCGAAGGTGCCTCCGAAGCCACAGCACTCCTCGGCCCGCGGGAGGTCGAGCAGCCGGAGGCCGCGGACCGCGCGCAGCAGCCGCTCGGGGCGGTCACCGACGCCGAGCATCCGCAGCGAGTGGCACGTCGGGTGGTACGTCACCGAGTGCGGGAAGGAGGCGCCGACGTCCTCCACCCCGAGGTCGTCGACGAGGAACTCGGACAGCTCGCGCACGCGCGGAGAGATCTCGGCGACAGCGGTCATGAGGCCCTCGTCGCCCGAACGCCGAGCGACGATGGAGTGCTGGTGGCGGGCGGAACCGGCGCACGACCCGGACGGCGTGACGATCGCGTCGTAGCCCTCGAACGCCCGCGCGAAGGTGCGCACCACCGGGACGGCCTCGTCGAGGTAGCCCGTGTTGACCATGGGCTGGCCGCAACAGGTCTGGGCCACGGGGAACTCGACGTCGACGCCCAGTCGGCGCAGCAGCGTCACCACAGCCTTGCCGGCGTCCGGGAACATCGCGTCGCCCAGGCAGGTGACCATCAACGCCACACGCATACCGACACCTTCGCACAGCTCAGGTGGACGATGAGGTGAGTCGTCCGCGCCACCGGGTGCGGACCCGGACGGTGGAGGTCGTCATGAGCGTCAAGGTCGAGCTGTCGGAGCTGGGCGAGGCGATGGGGCACCACGACTACGCGTTCCTCGTGTGTCTCGGCGAGGAGCGGCCGCACGTGCTCGGGGTACGACCACGCCTCGACGGCGATCGTCTGCTCGTCGACCGCATCGGCTCGACGGCCACGCGCCTCGTCGGCGAGCGCCGCGGCGTCACGCTCGTCTTCCCGCCGCGGGAGGCCGGCGACCGGTCGCTCCTCGTCGACGGCACGGTCGCCGAGGTCGGAGACGGAGAGCTCGTCGTGACGCCCGAGGCAGCCGTGCTCCATCGCCCCGCCTGAGGGTCGGCAGCGCCGTTCCGAGTCGGTCCGAGCCGAGCCCCTCTGTCCAGCCCTTGTGCAATGTTGAGACTTTGTCTAAGGTTCCTCATGTCGGTCAAGAAAGCGCCGCCACCCACATCTTTGGATGGAGCAGACATGACCGACCCTTCGCGCGGTCCCCGCAAGGACGCCCGCACCCGTGAGCTCATCACCACCGTCCGCACCTCGGACTCCGAGACCGAGAGGGCGCAGGCCCTCGAGACGGTGACCCGGCTGCACATGCCCCTGGCCCGGTCCCTCGCCCACCGCTACGCCGGCAAGGGCCTCGACCGGGACGACCTCGAGCAGGTCGCATTCCTCGCTCTGCTCAAGGCGATCCAGCGTTTCGACCTCTCCCAGGAGACCGAGTTCGGCGCCTACGCCACGCCCACCATCACCGGTGAGCTGCGCCGCCACTTCCGCGACCACGGCTGGCTCGTCCGCCCCCCGCGCGGCCTGCAGGAGCGGCGTCAGCTCGTCACCGAGGCCCGCACCCGCCTCGAGCAGACGCTCGGGCACGAGCCCACCCAGGACGACCTGGCCACGGCTCTCGAGCTGACCCTCGAGCAGGTCAAGGAGGCACAGGTCGCCTCGACAAACCTTCGACCGGCCTCGCTCGACGCCACCACGACCGAAGGCGGCCGGCCGGTGCTCGACCTCGTCGACGCCCGCGCGGAGCACCACTCGGACCCGGGCCTCGACGACGGCATCGTCGTGCGGACGGCGCTCAAGCGGCTGCCCCCGCGCGAGCAGGAGATCGTCGAGCTGCGCTTCGCCCATGACATGACGCAGGCCGAGATCGCCCAGACGATGGGCCTCAGCGCCATGCAGGTGAGCCGACTGCTGCGGCGGGTCCTCGCCGAGCTGCGCGGCCACCTCGAGTCCGCGGAGCTCATGAGCGCCTGACGGGCAGGCCACAAGGTCCCGGAGCACGCAGCCCGCACCGCCGACGGCGGCGCGGGCTGCGTCGTCGTCGGGTCACGTCGCCGTCGCGTGACGTCGGCCGGGCCGCCCGGCGAGCGACCCGGCATACGCCATCGTGTGGCGCCCGTCGGGCGTCAGTGCTGGTAGGTGCCGTGGATGACGGCGCGGGCGAGCGTCTTGAAGGCGAGGTTGAACGACACGACAGCCGGCGACGCCGAGTCGTCGACGCCGAGCGTCGGCTCCGAGACCGCGTGGACGACGAAGAAGTAGCGGTGCGGCATGTCTCCCTCGGGCGGGGCCGCACCCATGAAGCCCGACTCACCACCGTCGTTGCGCACGTGAAAAGCCTTGCCCGGCAAGGCTGCCGAAGCCGCACCCGTGTCGAGGGAGGTGACGTCGGCGGGCAGGTCGACCAGCACCCAGTGCCAGAAGCCCGACGGCGTGGGGGCATCGGGGTCGAAGCACGTGACGACGTAGCTCTGCGTCCCCTCGGGCGCACCGCTCCACGACAGCTGCGGCGACGTGTTGCCCTCGGCGGCCACCTGGTCGTCCTTGAGCGGCTCCCCGTCGGTGACGTCGGCACTCGTCACCGTGAAGGAGGGCACCTGCGGCAGCAGGTCGTAGGGGTTCGGGGCGACCGGTCGGTCCAGGCTCATGCGGTCCTCCTGCTCAGTCGTTGACGTCTGCACCATACCCACCGAGTCCGTATGCCGTCCCGGGCCGGAGCGCGCGTCCGGGACCAGGGCGGCCTGCCGCCATCTCACCCCGCGCGGGTGACGCCCGTGCCCCGTGTCGTGCGCGGACAATCGGCCATGAGACGCATTCCTGCCCTGGCCGGCGCGCTTGCCACCCTGGTCGTGGTCGCGGTCCTCGCCGCGTGCTCCGGCGGCGGGTCGATCACCCTGCCGTCGACGCTGCCGAGCATCAGTCGCTCAGCCTTGCCGTCCGCGAGCGAGCCCTCGGCCAGCGAGCCTGCCGTCAACGAGCCGGCATCCAGCGAGCCGACGGTGACGCTCCCGACGCTGCCGACCCGGACCGTCCCGACCGAGACGCAGACCGTGACCCAGACGCAGACGCAGACCCAGACGCAGACCCAGACGCAGACCCAGACGCAGACCCGGACGGAGACGAGGACGGAGACGAGGACCCAGACGGCCACGGTGACGCAGACCGAGACGGCCACGGTCACCGAGAGTCCGACGGAGAGCGAGTCCCCCACACCGACGCCGACCCCGACCGCAGCCGCGCCGGTGACGCCCACCTCGGAGCAGGGGACGACGTGGTGGCCGTGGCTGCTGCTGCTCGTCCTGCTCGGCCTGCTCGCCTGGTTCCTCATCCGGCGGCGCCAGGCACAGGCGGAGCTGCAGGCCTGGGACGACCGACTGGCCGCCGCGGAGAAGGAGGCGTCCTGGGTCGAGGACTCGCTCACCACCCAGGTGCTCGAGCGGCCGAGTGCCGCCGAGGCGCTGCCGATCTGGACGGCCGCCCAGCCCCGACTGCTGGAGATCGACGAGACCTTCCACACCCTGGCCACCGAGGCACCGGACGGAGCCCGCGCCGAACGGGTCACCGACGTCCGCGGGCTCCTGCGGGGCCTCGTGGAGGCGGTCGGCGCCGACCTCGCGACCGCCCCGGCGGCCGACCCGGACCAGTTCCGGGCCCGTCGGGCCGTCATCGACTCGGCCCGGCGCGAGCTGCGCGCCACCCTCGGCCCCGTCGAGAGTCCCGCCGCCGCTGCTGCCTCGGACCGGCCCGACACCGGCGCCTGACGCACTCCCACGGGGAAGGCGCCGCGGAGCCGCGGTCGCGGGAGTCGCGGAGCCGGCCCGGCGTGGACGTCCCACGTCCGACGCGATCCCTCGTTACGCTGAAGGTCACGAAACGTGACAAAGCAGACAGGGGTCGGATGCGCGAGCAGCGAGAGGCGCACAGCGCCGAGGCGGTGCGACGTGGGCCCACGCACCGGACGACGGGGGTGGCGCCTCGGTCATCCGTGGACGACGCCGCGCCGCAGGCCGCGTCCGGCTTCCCGGTCTTCGCCGTGCGCGAGTGGGCCTCCCGTTTCTACGAGCAGGAGCGGCTCGAGCGAGACGCCGCCTGGGGGCGCCTCTCCTGGCCCTTCGTGGTCGCGCTCGTGCTCGCGGCCGGAGCTGCCGCCGTGGCGTGGCGCCGGCCGGTCGGCGAGTCCGACCTCGGGCTGGGTCTGGTCGTCGTGCTGGCCGCCGCCGCCGTCGGCGTGACGATCGGCGGCCTGCTCCGGGTGAGGTCGATCCGCGCGCGGCGCGCCGTGGCCGCGGCCCGACCAGCCACGGTCGAGAGCCTCCCCGAGAGCGCACGCGCGGTCGTGCTCGACTCCCCTCGTCTCCGCTTCCGTCGCCCCGCCGACGGTCCCGGCTTCGCTGCCCTGCGTGACGACGTCGCTGCCGCCGCGCCCGTCGGGGAGTTCGCGGCCTCCGTGCTCGTGTGGTCCCTCGTGATGCGCGGCCACGTCGACGGCACCCTCGAGGACTGGGTGCGCGGGCGTCACACCTGACACCCCGCACCCGACGCCGTGCGGGGGCACCGCGCCTCGGCGGGTCGCGGGTTCGGCTGCAGTCGGGCGGTCGGGCATACTGACGGCGGGTTCGGAACGGTGCGCACGCACCGAGTCGGACCACGGGCCTCTAGCTCAGTCGGTAGAGCATCGGACTTTTAATCCGCCGGTCGTCGGTTCGAGCCCGACGGGGCCCACGAGCGTGACTGTATGACTTCGCCTGATGTTTGACGTTCGGGCTTCGCCTGATGCCTGACAGTGTTTCGGGTGATGGTTGACAGCTGCTTCGGCTGATCCTTGACGCTCTCCTGATGAAGGAGATGAGCGTGGCCGAGCAGCGGTACAAGGC
>NZ_KB911831.1 GCF_000383675.1 Terracoccus sp. 273MFTsu3.1
AGCGCTCACTCGAGTGGCCCTGCCGTCCCGGCTCTCCTACGTGGGTGGTGGTTCGGAGCGCTCACTCGACTGGGGCGGAGCGCTCACTCGAGTGGTCCTGCCGTCCCGGCTGTCCCATGTGGGTGGGACGACGCGCTCACTCGAGTGGTCGTGCCGTCCCGGCTGTCCCATGTGGGTGGGACGACGCGCTCACTCGACTGGTGCCGAGCGCTCACTCGAGTGGCCGCGTGGTTTCTGTGGTCTCACTCGCCCCGTTTCGGGTGTGACGACGGAGCGGGGCGGGTGTCAGAAGTACTCGGTGATGAAGGGCTGGCAGGCGAAGACGTCGTCGAGGGCTGCGTCGCCGTCGAGGCTGCCGCCGCTCGCGAGACCGGCCTGGCGCAGGCGCGACACCGACCAGCCGCACCAGAGCGCCGCCAGCCCCCGAGCCCCGACCCGCAGCGCCCCGCCCGACTCGCCGTTCGGTGTGATCCCGTCGGCCGGCGGGGTGCCGGCAATACCTCGAGCCGGGGCGTTGTCGGCGCGCGTCGCGGTGCCACGGCCGTCGCGGACCGAAAGGCGCCACCGACCGGCGTTGGCGGGCGCCTCGGCGTCGTCGACCACGAGGTCGGCCTCGACCGAGAGGTGCCCACCGAAGCCTCGCCCGGCGAAGGCCCCCTCCAGGTCGACGACCCGTGCCATCCAGGGGGTCTGCTGGACCTTCACCTTCGGCAGCCCGCCCAGCACGAGCGTCACCGGGTCACGCGGGTCGAGGAAGGTGTGCACCGTCGGAGCCGCGGACGAGCCCGACCCGACGACACCCCAGAGGGTCGCCGCCGCCTCGGGCGTCGTCGCGACGAGATCCTCGACCGTGACTGCCTGCTCGGACAGGTCGTAGACGACGAAGCCGCCGTCGACGACGTAGGCGGTGAGCTCGTCGCGCTCGAGCATCCCGGTGAGTGCCGCCACCGACCGCAGCATCGGTCCGCTGACCCCGTGCCGGGCGCTCGAGGCGCGGGCGAGGTCGTGCATCTGCCGTGCGTCACTCGGCACCGCGGGGCGCAGGCCGGTCATCCCGGCCCGCCGGGCGCCCGTGGCGCCGAGGCCGCGGAGGTGGTGGGCGGCATACGTCATCCGGGTCTGCACGCCCCCGATCTCGTAGCCGGAGCGGCGGTACAGGGTCGCCGTGGTCGGGAAGAGGCACGACACGACGTCGCCGAGCTCGCCCATCCGCGTGACGAGAGCGCGGGTCAGGGTCGTCGCGACGCCCCGGCCGCGGGCGCTCGGCTCGACGTAGACGCCGGCGACGCCGCCCATCCTCAGGTGCCGCCCACCCCAGGCCTGCTCGTAAGGTCGGATGCGGCCCGCGCCGAGGACCCGGTCGGACTCGTCGACGACGGCGATCATCCGGCCACCGAGGGTCTCGGCCGAGACGCGCTGCCACCACAGGTCGCCCCCGGTGCCGAGCGGACCGAACGACCGGTTGCGGATCGCCAGGACGGCGGGGAGGTCGGCGTCGACGACGTCACGCGTGCGCAGCTCGCTCATGGCCCCGAACCTAACGAGTGGTCACCCTCGATCGCGAACGGGGTGATCCCTCAGGCGCGGTGCAGGTAGGTCAGCCGGCGCACCTTCGAGACCGCCCAGGCGAGCACGGCGTAGACCAGCCAGCTCACGACCGAGAGCCACGTGTAGTTGGCGGCCTTGGTCAGCACCGCGATGAGCGAGCCGAGCACGACGACGGTGAGGGCGGGCACGGCATACCAGGCGACGACCATCTGGGGACGCAGCATGAAGGTGGGGGAGCCGCGGAAGGCCGCCAGCACGTTGCCGGCGACGACGAGGACGAGGACCAGCCACAGGGACAGCGGCGCACTGGCCGGCAGCGAGCCGACGGCGCCGGCGACGGCGACCCAGCCGCCGAGCACGAGGACGGTCAGCGCGGTGGGGACCGTCACGTGGGCCACGGCCTCGGTCAGCTCGCCGGTGCCGAGGAGGGAGGGAGTGCCGACGTTGTCGGCCTGCAGACGCAGGCCCTCCGCCCAGGCGCCGAAGCCGAGGTAGAGCGGCAGCAACCCGATCGTCGCCGCGATGCTCGGCGCCGCCGGCTGCGTGAACGCCCAGGTGACGATGGCGCCGCCCAGGACCGTGAGGCCGAGGCCCGAGAGGAACGCGCCCGGCGTGCGCCGCAGCCCGATGACGTCGCGGCGGACGAGCACGCCGAAGGGGCGGCCGGGGCGCAGTCGGGCAGAGCGTCCGTGCCGGACGGGGCGGGTCAGGGCGAGCCGCGCCGTGCGGAGGTTGCCCGTGAGGGCCGACCCGGCCATGGTCGAGGTGTTGGCGGAGTGGGCGCGCAGCGACTCGGCATGCAGCTCCCGCAGGGCGTCGGGAACGCGCCAGAGCAGGCTGAGGCCGCGGTCGGGGCCGGGCCAGGACCGCACCTGCGACCAGAGCCAGAGGCGGGTCGCGAGGACCCCGAGCGCGGTGCCGACGAGCGTGGTGACGACGACCGTCCCGACGCCGGCGAGGTGCGCGAAGGCGAGGCCGGCTCCGACGGTGAGGCCACTCAGCGCCCCGACGAAGATCCCGCCGACGGCGGCGTAGCGCCACCACCGACGGAGCGCGAGAGCGCGGTCGAGGGGGACCGGGAGCACGAGGTCGATCCACGGCATGGGGGGCACGACCGGCCCACGGAAGCGGCCGGCGAAGACGACGGCGCCGAGCAGCGCCGCCACCGACGCGACGAGCAGCGCGATCGCCACGGGCGAGCGCAGCTGGTCCCCGAGCGACGTGGCGTCGGACGTGCGGAAGACCGCCTGGACGATCGGGAGGCCGTAGACGAGCGCGCCGAGGAAGAGGACGTAGCCGGCATACAGACCCTGCTGCCGCGCCTTGCGCGCGGCCTCGCCACCGATGACCCAGTCGGCCTGGCCGAGGAGGTCGTGGTCGTCGTAGTCGACCTCGGCGGGTGCCGTGAGGTCGCGTGCCGAGCCGTCGTATGCCGTCTCGCCGGGTGCCCGGGTCGGAGTCGGCGTTGCCGTCGGCTCCGGCTCCGGCGTCGGCTCGGGAACCGTGGGCTCGGGCACCGTGGGTCGGGGTGCGGCCTGCTTGCGGGCCGGCTGCTTGCGCTTGCTCATCGTCGGTCCGCGATCAGCGCGCCGGGACGATGTCGACCACGCGGGTCGCGAGGGTGGCCGTCAGCTCGGGGTCGTGGCAGGCCATGACCACCGTGCCGCCGGACTCGGTGCGCTCGCGGATCAGCTCGGCGACGACCTGGCGCTTGCCGGTGTCGAGCCGCTGCTCGGGCTCGTCGAGGAGCACGACGCTGGCGGGGCGCGAGAACGTCAGGGCGAGCCGGAAGAGCTGCTCCTGACCCGACGACAGCTCGTGCGGGAAGCGGTCGTCGAGGTGGGCGATGCCGAGACGGTCGAGCAGGGCGAGGCTCCGGTCGTCGGACGTGGCCGGGTCACCGCCCCACGTCGAGTCGATGAGGACGAGGTGGTCGACGAGGGTCAGGTCGCGGTAGGTCGTCGGCGCGCCGAGCAGGGCCGCGACGGCGGCCCGGACCGTCCGGTCGCGCTCGTCGGCCTCGCGACCGCCGATGGTAGCGGTTCCCGTGCTGGGCACGAGCAGCCCGCCGATGATCCGCAGGAGGGTCGTCTTGCCCGAGCCGTTGGGACCCCGGAGCACGATGCACTCGCCGGGATCGGCGCTGACGTCGGTCGGCAGCAGCAGGGTCGTCTCGTCGATCGTCTTGCCGACGCCCTCCGCACGGACCTCACCGGTCAGCACTGCGACCGCACCCATGTGCGTCCATCCCTTCGTCGACCCTGTCGAGCTGTCGGAAGCCACCGTATGCCGCCCGGCTCGGAATGCCCTGACCGGGAGGAGGCGCCCACCGCCCGGGAGCGGGCGACGTGGAGGCGTCGGGTCAGCCCTGCGTGCCGACGGGCGGGCCGAGGAGCAGGGCGACACCGGTCAGCGCGAGCACCGCGACGACGCCGACACCGACGGCGACCAGCGGGCGAGCGAGCAGGGCGGCGACGAGTCGTTCGGCCGGGGTGGCCGGGGTGTCGCCGCCGCGGCCGAGGCGCCAGCCGCCGTCGAGGCGCCCGCGACGTTCGAGGCGTCGCTCCCACCACACGGTGAGGAACGGCGGCACCGCGCTGAGCAGGCCGAGCAGGCCCTCGCGGGCGGTCCAGCGCTGGTTGACCCAGAGCAGGAGCGTCACGAGGCAGAACGCGAGGAAGACGACGCCGTGCACGAGTCCGAAGACCCTGACCCCGAGCTCGGTCGTGTGGGTCACGTACTTGAGGAACATCCCGATCAGGAGCAGCGCCCACGTCACCACCTCCGCGAGGGCGATCCGGCGGTAGAGGGAACGAGGGGTCATGCGGAGATCTCCTACGTCGTGTCGTACTGGAGCGCCCAGTGTGCCAAACGCCCGAAACGCCTCGACGGGCACCCCGACGGGTGGGCACCGGGTCCACCGGCACAGGGGTATGCCGTCGCTGCGTGGTGCGACGGCATACCTCGGGCGCGGCGCGTCGTGGGTCAGCGCCGCGCCACCCTCTCGGACCAGACGATCCGGACGCTCGTGCCGATGATCCACACGTCGACGAGGGTCTGGGCGGCAAAGAGGTTCGAGACCTGTGGGTTGCCCGTGACCGCCAGCAGTGGTGCGGCGACCGCGAAACCGAGACCCCCGACAATGCCGAGGACGGCGAGGAGCCGGGCGGGCCACGTCGCTGCCGCCCGTGCGACGGCGATGGCGAGCAGGGCCGCAGACACGCCGACGAGCGGGGTCGTGAGGGTCGAGAGCGCCAGATGGGTGTCGACCATCGGGGTCGCGCCGCCGGCTTCCAGCGCGTCGTGCTCTCCGCCGGCGAGCAGGTGCGGCACGAACTCCGGCGTCGCGACGGCCCAGGCGACGATCGTCCCGGTGAGCCACGGCCGGACCCGGGCCGGGAAGGCGTCGTGGCGCCGGAGCAGGACGAGGCCGATCAGCGCCGTCAGCATGCCCGCGAGGAGCACGGCGTGTGCGGGCAGCCAGACCGGAGACCCGATGAGGGCGAGGAGGCTCTCGTGCATCGACCCCGACGTCTCGTGCGGGTGCATCATCCCGCCGACGGCGAGCAGGGCCCCACCGACGCCGAAAGCCACGGCAGCGTTACGCGCGAGGCGGGACGGGCCGGACGGACGCTCCGACACCGGCGTGGCGGTGGGCTGAGCGGCCCGGCCCGCGAGCGCCTCGCCGACGGTGCCGCCCACGAGGGCGCTCATCGCGTGGCCTCGAGGGTGTTGTGGGTGACGGCGATCTGCCAGGTCTCGCCGACGCGGACGAGGATCGAGGTCGACGTGGCGGCGTGGACGCCGGCCAGCGGACCGCTCGGGGCGTCCATCGTGTTGCGTGACGTCGCGACGATGACGTCGTCGGCGAGGTGGCGCGCGTCCATGAGCTCCATCCGGTTCGTGCTGCCGGCGTAGATGGTCGCGAAGATCGCCGCGTGCCCACCGGCGATGGCGTCGCGTCCTCGGTGGTGCTCGCCGCGGATGTTGACGAAGGACGCGTCCGCGGCATAGGGCGCGCCGAAACCCTGACCGTCGCCGGCGTTCCAGGCCGACTCGAGGCGCCGGAGGACGGCCGTGGCCGTGTCGCGGGCGGGCGTGTCGGTGGCAGCCCTGTCGGTGACGGCGGTGTGCGGCGCGGCTTCGGTGGCGGACGGGTGCAGCTGGGTCGTGCTCATGGTTCTCTCCTTTGAGTGAGTTGCTCATGATTGATTGAGCGATACTCAGTCAATATAGACACGCTCAACCGACCTGTACAGTGGTTTCCGTGAAGAGCTCCGAGCCCGCCCCCCGCGCCTACCGCTCCGCCCTTCGCGAGGAGCAGGCCGAGCAGACGAGGCAACGCATCGCCCGGGCCGCCCGGCGGCGCTTCATCGAGTCGGGGTGGGCGGGCACGAGCGTGCGCTCGGTCGCGGCGGATGCCGGCGTCTCCGAGGCCACGGTCTATGCGGCCTACGGCACCAAGGCGGGGCTCGCGACCTCCCTGATCGAGAGTGGCGAGCTGGATGCCGGGGTCGAGCAGGTGGCCCGCGAGATCGAGGAGGCGCAGGGTGACCCCGCCGCACAGCTCGCTGCGTTCATCCGGTTCGACCGGCGACTCTTCGAGCGGGGTGGTGACGGCCTGCGGCTCACCGTCGAAGGCGGACGCAACGAGCCCGCGCTCGCCGCGGCATATGAGCACGGCCGGGCCCGCGGCGACACGAACCGTCGCCGGCTGTTCGCCTCGTGGCCGAGCGGGGCGCTGCGCGACGGACTCACGGTGGACCGGGCCTTGGACGTCTACGCGACGGTCTGCTCGATCCAGACCTTCGACATCGCGACGCGTGAGCGCGGCTGGTCCGTCGACGAGGTCGAGCAGTGGTGGGTCGAGTCGCTCACCGAGCTGCTGCTCGCCTGACCCGCACCGCTGTAGGGATCACCTCACCCGGATCACCCGGTCGGGATCACCCCGCTCAGCGGTCCTGGTCAGCCGTCCCGGCGGGCGAGGGTCAGGGCGAAGTCGCCGTCGTCGTCGGTCCACGTGCGCTCGACCGTGAAGCCGGCCGCGCCCAGCTCGTCGCGCAGGCTCTCGTGGCGGAACTTCGTCGAGATCTCGACGCGGATCTCCTCGCCGTGCGCCAGGTCGAACGTCAGGTCGGCACCGGGGATGCTCACCCGTTGCGGCATGTCGGCGCGCAGCCGCAGGTCCATCCGCTCCTGACGCGGGTCCCAGAACGGGACGTACGAGAAGGCCTCGATGTCGAAGTCGGCCCCGAGCTCGCGGTTGAGCACGCGCAGGCAGTTCGTGACGAACCGCGCCGTGACTCCGCGGCTGTCGTCGTAGGCGGCGATGAGCCGGTCGGTGCTCTTGACGAGGTCGGTACCGAGCAGGAACCAGTCACCCGGCTCGAGGCTGTCGTGCAGGGCCCCGAGGAAGGCCGCCCGCTCCTCGACGTAGAAGTTGCCGATGGTCCCGCCGAGGAAGGCGACGAGCCGCCGCCCGCCCCGCGGCAGGTGCCCGAGGTGCAGCGTGAAGTCGCCGACGAGGGCCTCGACGCGCAGTGACGGGTAGCGCTCGGAGAGCATCACCGCCGCGTCGCGCAGGGTCTGCTCGGACACGTCGACCGGGACGAAGCGCTCGAGGCTCCCGCGCGCGGCGAACGCGTCGAGGAGAGTGCGGGTCTTGTCGCTCGTGCCACTGCCGAGCTCGACGACGGTCGTCGCGTCGCACGCGGTGACGATGTCGTCGGCATGGTCGCGCAGGATCGCCCGCTCGCACTCGGTCGGGTAGTACTCCGGCAGTCGGGTGATCTCGTCGAAGAGGTCGGAGCCGACGTCGTCGTAGAGCCACTTCGGCGGGAGCGTGCGCGGTTGCGACCCGAGCCCACGACGGACGTCGTCGACGAGCGCTCCCGACGCCCAGTCGGGGTCGAGCGCGACGGTGACGACCGGCTCTCGGGCGCTCATCGGCGCGCACCCCCGTCTGCGAGGCGGACACCGGACAGCGCCCAGCGTGATCCCGGCGGGAAGAAGTTGCGGTAGGTCGCGCGGGCGTGACCGGGCGGGGTCAGGGCGCACCCACCGCGCAGCACCATCTGGCCCGACATGAACTTGCCGTTGTACTCGCCGATGGCGCCGGCCGGTGGGTGGTAGCCCGGGTAGGCGAGGTAGGCCGAGCTCGTCCACTCCCAGCAGTCGCCGTAGACCTGGCGCAGGTGGCCGGTGCTCGGACCGGCCGCGCGTGGGTGGAACGTCGCGGTGTCGGCGAGGTTGGCGCCGGTGGCCGGCGGCTCGGACTGGCCGTCGGCGACGACGGCGTGCTCCCACTCGCCCTCGGTGGGGAGCCGCTTGGCCGCCCACGTGGCGTACGCGTCGGCCTCGTAGTGGCTGACGTGGCTCACCGGGAGCCCCGGGTCGACAGGCCGGGTGCCGCTCAGCGTGTGCTCGAACCACACCCCGTCGACCTCGGACCAGTAGAAGGGCGCCTGCCAGCCCTCGGCGCGCACCTTCCCCCACCCATCGGAGAGCCACAGCTCGTGGCGCTGATAGCCGCGGTCGGCCATGAACTCGAGCCACTCGCCGTTGGTGACGAGGCGGTCGGCGAGGCGGTACGGCTCGAGCCACTGCTGGTGCAGCGGCAGCTCGTTGTCGAAGCTGAACCCGCCGCCACGATGCCCCACCTCGACGAGGCCGCCCTCGACGTCGACCCAGCCCAACGTGTCGGGAGCCGACGGCGCGAGCGGGCTACCGGCATACGTCGGCTGGAGGGGGTTGACCGACAGGACGTGCTTGATGTCCATGAGGAGCAGCTCCTGGTGCTGCTGCTCGTGGTGGAAGCCGAGCTCGATGGTGGACGTGAGCTTCTCGAGCGCCCCGCCGTCGAGGGTCGTGACGAGGTCGCGCATCCGCGAGTCGACGTCGGCGCGGTAGAGCCCGACGTCCTGGGCGCCCGGGCGGGTGATGAACCCGCGCTCGGCGCGGGCGTAGCGGGGCCCGACGCCCTCGTAGTAGCTGTTGAAAAGGAACCAGTAGCGGTCCTGGTAGGGCTTGAACGACGGCTCGTGGTCGGCGAGCACGAACGTCTCGAAGAACCACGTGACGTGCGCGCGGTGCCACTTCGTCGGCGACACGTCGGGCATCGACTGGACGGTCTGGTCCTCCGGTGACAGCGGGGCGGCGAGCGTCTCGGTGTGGGCTCTCACCTCGTCGTAGCGGGCGACGAGCGTGTCGGCGTCCCAGGTCGGGTCGGGCATGGGTGACCTCCTCCGTCGGGCCGCTGGCGCACCGTGCACCGCGGACCGGTTCATCGAGCCTAGGCATACCCGGTGACAGCCGCGCGTGCGACCGACGGTCCGTAAGGAGCTGTTCACCGTCTCGACGGTCCCGACCGTCCGGACGGACCCCCGGAGCCGGCCGCTCGGTCGGCGTTCCCGGCGTCGGTCGTGGCGGTTAGGGTTTCGGGCATGGCCACCGCCCTGTACCGCCGCTACCGGCCCGAGAGCTTCGCCGACGTCATCGGCCAGGAGCACGTGACGGAGCCGCTCATGCAGGCGCTGCGCACGGGCCGGGTCAACCACGCCTACCTCTTCAGCGGCCCGCGCGGCTGCGGCAAGACGACGAGCGCGCGCATCCTCGCGCGCTGCCTCAACTGCGAGCAGGGCCCGACGCCGATCCCGTGCGGCACGTGCGACTCCTGCGTGGCGCTCGCGCGCGGCGGCTCCGGCTCGGTCGACGTCATCGAGATCGACGCCGCTAGCCACGGAGGTGTCGACGACGCCCGCGACCTGCGCGAACGGGCCAGCTACGGCCCGGCGCAGAGTCGCTTCAAGATCTACATCATCGACGAGGCGCACATGGTGACGCCGCAGGGCTTCAACGCGCTGCTCAAGATCGTCGAGGAGCCGCCGGAGCACGTGAAGTTCGTCTTCGCGACGACCGAGCCCGAGAAGGTCATCGGCACGATCCGGTCGCGCACGCACCACTACCCCTTCCGCCTCGTCCCGCCGGCCAAGCTGTCGACCTACATGGAGCGGCTGCTCGAGTCCGAGCACGTGGCGGTTCAGCCGGGCGTGCTCAGCTTCGTCACGCGCGCCGGCGGGGGTTCGGTGCGTGACTCGCTGTCCGTCCTCGACCAGCTCATCGCCGGCTCGGGTCCCGAGGGGCTCACCTACGACGGCGCCGTGTCGCTGCTCGGCTTCACCGATGGCGAGCTGCTCGACAGCACCGTCGACGCGATGGCCGCCGGTGACGGCGCCGCGACGTTCCGCCAGATCGACCGGGTCATCGAGTCGGGCCACGACCCGCGACGCTTCGTCGAGGACCTCCTCGAGCGGCTGCGCGACCTCATCATCGTCGCGGCCATCCCCGAGGGCGTCTCGCAGGTGCTCCGCGGCGTCCCCGAGGACCAGCTCGAGCGCATGCGGGTGCAGCAGGCGGCGTTCGGCCCGGGCGCTCTGTCGCGCGCGGCCGACATCGTCAACACCGGCCTGACCGAGATGACCGGTGCCACCGCGCCCCGCCTCCAGCTCGAGCTCATCTGCGCGCGCATCCTCCTGCCGGCCGCCTCCGGCGAGCAGGGGTATGCCGCCCGCCTCGACCGCCTCGAGCGTCGCCTGGACGTGGGCGGGGTTCCGACCGCTGCCCGTGCCGACGTCCCACCCGTGGGGGCGCCCAGGAGCGCGTCGTCCGCCCCATCGGCGGCCCCGGCACCCTCCGGCCCGTCGGCCTCGGGGTCCTCGGTCGTGTCTGCGCCGCCGCGCACCGTCTCCGACTACACACCTCCCTCGAGCGGCGGGTCAGGTGCGTCGCACGCCGCCGGTGGGATGGGTGGGGGCGGTCGCAGCACCGGCCCCGACACCCCCGGAGCGGCTGGCGCCGCGACAGCCGGGTCCTCGGGTCCGGGTGATGCGGGCCGGGTCGACGCCGTGCGCGCCGACATCGGCTCCCCGCCGGTCGCGGCGCCGGACGAGTCCGTCGGCGGCCCGTCGTCCGTCGACCAGACGCACTCCGGCGGCCAGCACCTCGCCGGTGCCTCCGAGGAGGCCCGGTCCGCGGCCGAGCCGTCGCCGTCCGGACGCACGTCGCAGCCGTCGGGCGGAGCGCCCACCGGCACCGACGAGCCGAGCGGCGTTGGCGAGGGCGCCCCGGCCGGTGGCATGGACACCGATGCGATCCGCCGGGCCTGGCCCAACGTGCTCGGGCGCATCTTCACGATGCGTCGCATCACGTGGACCTTCGTGTCGCAGAACGCCCAGGTCACGGCCTTCGACGGCAAGAAGCTGACCCTCGGCATCGCGACGGCCGGCCTGACGCAGACCTTCCGCGCCGGCAACCATGCCGACATCGTCCGACAGGCCCTCATCGACGAGCTCGGTGTCGACGCCATCGTCGACGGTGTCCACGTCGACGCGGTCTCGCAGCAGGCCCCCGTCGCGCCGCCGCCAGGGGTGGTCCCTCCCGGCCTGCCGGACCCTCCCAGCAAGGGCGCGCCCGGCGGTCCGGACGCCGGTCAGCCCTCGGGCCAACAGGGTGACGGCGGCGCAGGCGGACAGTCGTGGGGTGATGCCGGCGCGGGGCATGAGTCCGCCGGCTCCCGAGACAGCGCTCTCGGCGGGACCGGCGGTTCCGGTGGATCGTCCCCGAGCGCAGGAGGCGTCTCCTCGACCGCCGGCTCGCGTGGCACGACCGCCCTCGCAGAGGCCGGGCTGAGCCCGGTCTCCGGCCGCTCGCTCGAGGACAACGCCGGCTGGGGCTCGGCGACCGGGCCCGCTCCCGACTGGGCCACCGCGCCCGCCGGGGAGTCGCCGGCGCCCGGCGCATCGGGTGGGGCTGCACAGACGGCAGCGTCCGCTGCCCGTCCCGCTGCCCCGGCAGCCGCCGGCTCGTCCGCCGGGGGAGAGGTGCCCACCGACTCCGCCGTGCGCGGGGCGAGTGCCGTCAGACAGTCGTTCGCCCAGGCCCGGTCGCGCGCGGGAGGCTCTCGCCCCACCGACGACGACGAGCCGCGGCAGCCGGTCACCGACGACTCGGCGGTCAGCGACGACGACGAGGACATCGAGCAGTCCGGGGACGTCGGGCGCTCCGTCATCGAGAAGGTGCTCGGCGGTCGGGTCGTCCAGGAGCTCGAGAACTGACATAGCCGGTCCTGCCGCGCCGCTCCGGCGCCGTCCGACCCGTGAGCACGGCAGGTGCATTCCCTCGAGTGGCCTCGCCGTCCCAGGCGCACCACGACCCAGGGGGTCAGGAAGGGCGGCGCCGGAGGCCCAGGGCGCGAGCCAGCGCCGGGAGAGCAGCGGCGAGGACCGGGTCGAGCTCGCCGCGCGCGATGACCGACAGGCGCACCGGGAGGTCGACCCGTGAGGCCATGACGCGGTCGCCGGGACGGCCTGACATCCGGGCCGCGCTCGAGGGCACGATGGCGATCCCGTCGCGTCGGCGTGAGATCTCGAGCGCCACGGGAGCCGTCGCCGCGTGTCGGGGCGTGCCGCCGAGGGCCGCGATGCGCTCGGCGATGAGCGGGCCGGAGTTGTCGTAGGGGGCGTACGTGACGACCCGGTCGAGGAACGGCAGGTTGCCGCGCCGGGGCGGCTGAACCCCCGACGCGACGAAGGCGACGAGCTCGTCGGTGCCGAGACGATGGGCGACGACGTGGGGTGGCAGCTGCACCTGCTCGGCGATCCCGATGAGGGCCGCGTCCATCGACCCCTCGGAAACGAGCTCGATCATCTCGCCGCCGTGGTGCACCACCGTCGAGAGCCGCACGGCGTCGCCGACGAGCTCGTCGAGCGCCGGGAAGGCATAGCCTGAGATGCCGGCGAAGGTGCCCACGCGGAGGGTGCGCGCTGCCGCTGAGGACCGGACCGCCGCGAAGACGCCGTGCAGGTGACCGAGGATGTGCTCGGCCTGCCGGACCATCTCGAGACCCGCCGGGGTCGCCGTCGTGCCGAGCGGGCTACGGGCGAAGAGGACTGTCCCACAACGCCTCTCGAGTCGGGACAGGCGCTGCGACGCGGCCGGCTGGCTGATGAGGAGCTCGCGCGCCGCCGCCCCGAGGGACTGGGTCCGCTGCAGGGTGAGCACGAGCGTGAGATCTTCGACATCTGGCACCTGAACCAATGCGTCCATAAGTCCACCTTATGAGCAGTGCGCACCTCATGCTGTCTACCGCCCAGGGCGGCACACGTCGAGGCTGGAATCCGTGACCGCGACCCCGACCACCGAGAACACCGACCACTCCCCGACTAGACCCATCCGGATCCTGCTCCTGTCCAACGCCATCGAGCACCTCGCCTACCGCTTCACGCAGATCGCCCTGCCGCTCGTCGTGCTCCGCGAGTTCGACTCGGCGGCCGTGGCGGGCCTCGTCGGCGGTCTCGCCGGTCTCCCGGTCGTCACGTCCCCGTGGTGGGCCCGCCGCCTGCGCCAGCGTCTCAGCGACGGCCGGGGACTCGCCCTCGTCTCCCTCTGGCAGGCCGGCGCGGTGCTCGTCGTCCCGATCGCCCTCGCCCTCGGCACGCTGCACCCGGTCATGCTCGCCGTGGCCGGCCTCGCGGTGGGGGTCTCCGACGCCCTCGCCTCCCCGGGGCGGACGGCCCTGCTCGGAGATCTCGGCGACCGGGTCGGTGGCGGCGCCGCGATCCGCGTCATCACGTGGGACGACGCCCTCCGCCGAGGCGCGATGGTCGTCGGACCCGCCCTGGCCGGGCTCGGTGTGCAGCTCGGCTGGACCCATGCCCTGCTCTGGGTCGAGGGTCTCGCCCTGGTCGTGTCGGCGCTGCTCGTCCGCCGCGTCGTCGTGCCGGTCGCCCCGGTCGCCCCGGTCGCCCCGGTCGCCCCGGTCGCCGCCGGCCGCTCGACGGCACGAGCCGACACCAGGTCGGCCGCCACGGCACCGGTTCCCGCGCCGGGCATCCTGGCCTCCGTCCGGGACCACCCCGACGTGCTGCGCGGCTGGGTCATGCGCGGGACGAGCTGCCTGCTGTGGTTCGCCTTCGCGCTCGGGCTCGCCGTCGAGGGGGAGCGGACCGGGCGGGCGGGGGCCCTCTACGCGACGGCCCTGACGGCATACGGCCTCGGCTCCCTGATCATGACCCTCGCGATCGCGCGGCGCCCGCCGTCCGCGCAGCCCCTCCGTCTCGCGACGGTCGCCTGGGTGGGACAGGGCCTCGCCTTCGCGGCGATGGCGGTGTGGACGACTCCGGTCACCGTCGCGGTGGGCGCGGCCGCGGCCGGCGCCGTGACCGTCGTGGGCATCCGCGCGATGATGCAGGTCCTGCTGACCCGGACGCACGGCGCTGCCCGGCGAGCGGCTCTCGCCGGCCAGTCGATCCTCGTCGACGTGACCGTCTCGGTCGGGATGCTCGCCGGAGGGCTTGTCATCGACCACGCGGGTCCTCGCCCGACCCTCGCCCTGACCGGGCTGGTCACGGCGGCCGTCGCGCTCGTCGCCGGGCTCACCGCACACGAGGCAGCCGCGACCTCCGACCTCCGGTCGCACGCGGCGGTCCCCGGCGGCCTCGGCCGGGGACGCTTGCGGCAGTTGCTGACCCGGGGATAGGAGAATCTTCATTCACCCGTGGACGTACGTCTTGCGGGAGTAGCGTCACAAGGTGACCTTCGAGGTTGCGGCGGACGCCTACAACCGCTTCATGGGGCGTTACTCCGGGCCGCTCGCCGCACGATTCGCCGACTGGTCCGGTGTGGCCGGACCGGGTCGGGCCATCGACGTGGGCTGCGGGACCGGCGCCCTGACCCGAGTCCTCATCGAGCGGCTGGGCGTCGACGGCGTCTCGGCGGTCGACCCGTCTCAACAGCTGCTCGCGGCGCTGCGCCAGTCGTTCCCGACTCTCGACGTGCAGACGGGGTCGGCCGAGGCGCTGCCCTTTCCCGACGACCTCTTCGACCACGCGCTCGCCCAGCTCGTCGTCAGCTTCATGGCCGACCCGGTGCTCGGCCTGCACGAGATGGCTCGGGTCACGCGCCCGGGCGGAACCGTCTCGGCGTGCGTGTGGGACCTCGCGGGTGGGGGAGCGCCGCTCACCGTCTTCTGGCAGGCGGCCCGAGACCTCGACCCCGACGTCGACGACGAGTCGGGGATGAGCGGGGTCCGGGAGGGCGAGCTGGCGCACCTCTTCGACCGGGCCGGACTCAACCAGATCGAGGACACCGCCCTCACGGTGTCGGTGCGACACCCGACCTTCGACGACTGGTGGGACCCCTACACGCTCGGCGTCGGCCCTGCGGGAGCGCACGTGCAGAGCCTCGACGAGGTCGGACGCGTCCGGCTGCGCGAGCACTGCCGCGAGCTGCTGCCCGAGCCGCCCTTCTACATCATGGCGACCGCCTGGGCCGTTCGAGCCCGGGCCTGAGACCTCTGCGCGCGACGCGCTCCGGGCCGCCACCCGGCATACCAAGGCGTGAACACCGGGCCGCTGCGACGCACGCCCCACACCGGGCGGCCGGTCCACGGCCCTAGGCTGTGGCCCATGTTCTACAGCCTCGGGCGCAACCTCCTGTACCCGCTGTCCCATGCGCTGTACCGGCCCACCATCGAGGGCAAGGAGAACATCCCGCGCGAGGGTGGGGTCGTCGTGGCGAGCAACCACCTGTCGTTCATCGACTCCTTCGCGATCCCGCTCGCCTCGCCACGGCAGGTGCGCTTCCTCGCCAAGGAGGAGTACTGGACGGGCACGGGCGTCGGCGGCTTCGTGCGCAAGGGCTTCTTCAGCGCCGTGGGGATGGTGCCGGTCAACCGGCACTCGCCGACCGCCGCGCAGGAGAGCCTCGACGCGGCACTGGAGGTGCTCAAGGCGGGCGACGCGTTCGGCATCTACCCGGAGGGCACGCGCTCGCGGGACGGCCGGCTCTACCGCGGGCGGACGGGCGTGGCGTGGCTCGCGCTCACCGCGCAGGTCCCCGTCGTGCCGGTCGGGCTCATCGGGACCGAGGACATCCAACCCGTCGGGGCGAGCTTCCCGCGGCTCGCGAAGGTGACGGTGCGCTTCGGCGAGCCGATCGGCGTCGAGGAGTACGCCGGCATGCCGGCGGGCAAGGCGCGGCGCCTGCTGACCGACCGGGTCATGGAGGCCATCGCCGAGCTGAGCGGCCAGGAGCGCGCCGACACCTACAACGAGGTGCCGGGCGGCGAGCCCGCCATCTGAGGGAGGACGTTGCAGATGCGACCCAGTCGCATCTAGCGTGGGGTCGTGACCCTGACGTCCTCACGCCCGAGCTCGGGCCCGCGCTCGCGCTCGCGCTGTGCGGTGCGTCGGCGGCTCTCTCGCGACGAGCGCCGCAGCCTCGTCGGGATGGCGGCCTTCGTGGCCCTGCTGCACGTCGTCGGCTGGGGACTGCTCCTCCTCGTCGTGGCCCCGGCGGAGTACCGCGTCGCCGGCCAGCTCTTCGGCGTCGGTCTCGGCGTCACGGCCTACACCCTCGGGATGCGCCACGCCTTCGACGCCGACCACATCGCCGCCATCGACAACACGACCCGCAAGCTGCTCGCCGACGGCCGGCAGGCGATGAGCGTGGGCTTCTGGTTCAGCCTCGGCCACTCGTCGGTCGTCTTCGTCATGGTCATGCTCGTGGCCCTCGGCATCCGGGCCCTCGCCGGCGCCCTCGAGGACGACGGCTCGGCGCTCCAGCAGGCGACCGGTGTCTGGGGCACGACGGTCTCCGGTGTCTTCCTCGTCCTCATCGGTCTCATCAACCTCGCGGCGCTCGTCGGCATCCTCAAGGTCTTCCGCCGGATGCGCGCGGGGCACTACGACGAGGCCGAGCTCGAGCGGCAGCTCGACAAGCGCGGCTTCCTCAACCGCGTCCTCGGGCGCGTCACGCGGGCCGTGCGCACGCCGTGGCACATGTACCCGGTTGGTCTTCTCTTCGGCCTCGGCTTCGACACGGTGACGGAGGTGGGCCTGCTCGTCATCGCCGGCGGCGCCGCCGCGGCCGCCCTGCCCTGGTATGCCGTCCTCACCCTTCCCGTGCTCTTCGCCGCGGGCATGTCCCTCCTCGACAGCCTCGACGGGTCGTTCATGAGCGTCGCCTACGGATGGGCGTTCAACCGGCCGGTGCGCAAGATCTTCTACAACATCACCGTCACGTCGCTGTCGGTGGCCGTCGCCCTGCTCATCGGCGTCATCGAGCTCGTCGGGCTGCTCGCCGACAAGCTCGACGTCACGTCGGGACCGGTCGCGTGGATCGGCTCGATCGACCTCGGCGACGTCGGCTTCTGGATCGTCGGGCTCTTCGTCCTCACCTGGGCCGTGGCGCTCGCCGTGTGGCGGCTCGGGCGCATCGAGGAGCGGTGGTCGGCGACGCTCGCCGACGGCGGCGCCTGATCCGCTCCCGCTCCCGCAGCATGCCAACTCAGCCCAGGCGTGACTGGCGCCCGGGTGTGGGCGGGTTCGGGTGCGCCAACCCAGCCCAGGCGTGACTGGCGTGCGGTTCCGGGCGGGCTCCGGTGCGCCGGCTCAGCCGGGGCGAGACTGGCGTGCGGTCTCGAACGCGTCGCGGAAGTGCGGTAGCGCAGCCTCGACCGACTCAGCCGTCGCGGTGAGGCAGATCCGGAACCATCCCGGCGTCTCGAAGAGCGTGCCGGGCATGACGAGCACCCCGCGCCGCGACAGGTCGTCGACGAAGGCCTCGTCGTCCGGGACCGGCGACCGGGGCCAGAGGTAGAAGGTGCCGTCCGGGGGAGTGACCTCGTAGCCGAATCCCCGCAGCGCGTCGACGAGGCGGTCGCGCTTCGCCTCGAGCCCGGCGACGTCGTGCGAGAGCTCCTCGAGCCGTGGCGTCGCGTGCTGCATGACGGCGTTCGGGAAGAGCCACCCGGCCGCGATCTGCATCATCTCGATGGCCTCGAGCAGCGCGGAGCGGTCCTCGATGGCGGGCGGCACGGCGAGGTAGCCGAGCCGCTGGCCGGGAGCGAGCAGCGTCTTGCCGTAGGAGTAGCAGATCAGGGTGTGCGGGTAGAACTCGGCCGGGCTGTGGAACTCGCTGCGCGAGAAGACGATCCGGTTGTAGGGCTCGTCCGAGACGATCCAGATCCGCCGGCCGTGCCGCGTCGAGGCCTCGTCGAGCAGGGCGGCGAGGCGACGCAGCAGCTCGGGTGGGTAGATCCGGCCCGACGGGTTGTTGGGGGAGTTGACGACGACGATGCGCGTGCGCGGGGTGATGGCGGCCGCGATCGCCTCGAGGTCCAGGTCGAAGCTCGGCTGGAGCGCCGGGACCTTGACCGGCACGAGCCCGGCTTCGAGCGCGAGCGGCTCGTAGAGGAACCACGGTGGCAGCGTGTAGACGACCTCCTCGCCGGGGTCGGCGAGGACCTTCATCGCCACGGTGATCGCGCCGAACCCACCGGTCGTCATGCGGATGTCGTCGACGCCCCAGCCGAGTGGCACGACCCCTTCGAGCGAGGCCGCGGCCGCTGCCTGTGCCGCGACCTCGCTCTGCTTGTAGGCGAACCACAGCTCGTCCCGGGGCAGCGCGGCCTCGCGCAGCGCCTCGACGTACGCCGGCATCTGCAGCTCGTGCGGGTCGCCGAAGGTGAAGTCGAGGACTCCGGGCTCGAGCCGGCGCTCGGCATATCCGGAGTGCATCCGGAAGCCGAACATCGTCCGGAAGGGCACGGCCGCCTGGACCCGCTCGCTGCGGCGG
Source organism: Terracoccus sp. 273MFTsu3.1 (assembly GCF_000383675.1). Classification (GTDB taxonomy): domain Bacteria; phylum Actinomycetota; class Actinomycetes; order Actinomycetales; family Dermatophilaceae; genus Terrabacter. The sequence continues at coordinate 18,184 of NZ_KB911831.1, forward strand.
GACACCGCCCGTTCGTCCACCACGGTCACCCACTCCGCTCACCCCGTCAGCCCCTGACGCTCCTCGTCACGCTAGACCGGTGCGGCGGTCCGCAGGAGGCGTTTGCGGGGCTTAGGGTTGCGGTGTGTACGAAGGCGCGGTGCAGGACCTGATCGACGAGCTCGGACGACTCCCCGGAGTCGGTCCCAAGAGCGCCCAGCGCATCGCCTTCCACCTCCTGCAGACCGACTCCGACGACGTGACCCGGCTCGTCACGGCGCTCACCGAGGTCAAGGCCAGGGTCCGCTTCTGCGAGCAGTGTGGCAACGTCGCCGAGGCGGAGCGGTGCCGCATCTGCGCCGACCCGCGCCGCGACCAGACGGCGATCTGCGTCGTCGAGGAGCCCAAGGACGTCGTCGCCATCGAGCGCACCCGCGAGTTCCGTGGCACCTACCACGTGCTCGGCGGCGCGATCAGTCCCATCGACGGCATCGGTCCCGACGACCTGAGGGTGCGTGAGCTCATGGTGCGCCTCGCCTCCGGTGAGGTGCAGGAGGTCATCATCGCGACCGACCCCAACCTCGAGGGCGAGGCGACGGCCACCTACCTCAGCCGGCTGCTGCGCGACGTGGGCCTCACCGTGACGCGCCTCGCGTCGGGCCTGCCCGTCGGCGGCGACCTCGAGTACGCCGACGAGGTGACCCTCGGGCGGGCCTTCGAGGGCCGCCGCCGAGTCGACGCCTGACCTTCCGGACGCCGCCCCGCCGAGGACCGAGGCTGTATGCCGTATGCCGTCCCACCCCACCCACGTCGAGTGAGCGCCCCGCAACAGTCGAGTGAGCGCTTCGCAACAGTCGAGTGAGCGCTTCGCAACAGTCGAGTGAGCGGCTATTAACACGAGCGCGTCGCGGCTGGGACTGGGCGCTCACTCGAGTGGGACGGGGCGCTCACTCGAGTGGGACTGCGCGCTCACTCGAGTGGGGTGGGGCGAGACCGGGCCGTACGGCATACGGCATGCTGGGGGCCATGACTGACGAGCCGCTGGACGAGGGCCGCACGAGCGAGATCGACGACCTGTCGGGTCTCGCCGACCTGACCGCCGCGGAGGCGAGCGCCTTCCTCACCTCGGTCACGGAGGTCGCCTCGGGGAGCTCTCCCGACACGGCGCTGCCGCTGCTGACGCTCGCCCTCGCGCAGGCGCTCGTGGCCGGCGCGCGGCTGGGCGCGATCCAGGACGTCGTGCCGGAGGAGCGCTTCGAGCCCGACGCGACCGACGACGACGCCGACCCGCTCCGCACGGGCCTCGCCAACGTCTTCGCCGGCATCGACGACTACGTCTACGTCATCGACCCGATCACCTCGTCCGAGCGCGCCGACGGCTCGATCACCAACGACGTCGTCGACGTGGCGGTCGCCCTGAGCCACGGCCTCAAGCACTACGGGGCAGGCCGCAAGCTCGAGGCGCTGTGGTGGTGGCAGTTCAGCTACCTGTCCGAGTGGGGCGACCGCGCCATGACGTCGCTGCGGGCCCTCCAGTCGATCCTCGCCCACCTGCGCCTCGACGCCGACGAGGAGGCCGTCGGCGAGGCGGAGTTCGACGCGCTGCACCCGTAGTCCGCGCAAGAACGTGCGGCGCCCGGGACGAATCGGCGCACATCTCACCATCGCGACGTCCCGGTGGACGTCCTGCGCGCGCGCCTAGACTCGGAGCCGCCGCAGACCACCGAGGAGATCCGGAGCCAGTGTGAGCATCGTCGTCCAGAAGTACGGCGGGTCGTCCGTTGCCGACGCCGAGGCCATCAAGCGTGTGGCCCGGCGCATCGTCGAGACGCAGCGGGCGGGCCACTCCGTCTGCGTCGTCGTCTCCGCGATGGGTGACACGACCGACGAGCTGATGGATCTCGCCGAGCAGGTCACCCCGGCCCCACCGGCGCGCGAGCTCGACATGCTGCTGACGTCGGGCGAGCGCATCTCGATGGCGCTCGTCGCGATGGCCATCGCCCAGCTCGGCGCCGAGGCGCGCTCCTTCACCGGCAGCCAGGCGGGCGTCATCACCGACGACGCCCACGGCGCGGCGCGCATCATCGACGTGACCCCCGGCCGCATCCAGAGCGCGCTCGACGCCGGCCACATCGCCATCGTCGCCGGCTTCCAGGGCGTCAGCCAGACGACGAAGGACATCACGACCCTGGGCCGCGGCGGCTCCGACACGACGGCCGTGGCGCTCGCCGCGGCCCTCGGCGCCGACGTGTGCGAGATCTACACCGACGTCGACGGCGTCTTCACCGCGGACCCGCGCGTGCTGCCCAACGCCCGCAAGCTCGACGTGCTGTCGATGGAGGAGATGCTCGACCTCGCCGCCAACGGCAGCAAGATCCTGCACCTGCGCTGCGTCGAGTACGCCCGCCGCTACGGCATCCCGATCCACGTCCGCTCGTCGTGGTCTCGGAAGCCCGGCACGTGGATCAAGGACAACCCCTACGAAGGAGAAGGCGCCGTGGAGGCACCGATCATCGCCGGCATCGCCCACGACCGCAGCGAGGCCAAGATCACGATCGTCGGCGTGCCCGACCGGGTCGGCATCGCCGCCAAGATCTTCGGGGCCATCGCCGAGGCCGGCCTCAACATCGACATGATCGTGCAGAACGTGTCGGCCGCCGAGACGGCCAAGACCGACATCTCCTTCACGCTGCCCAAGGCCGACGGTCCCAAGGCGATGTCGGTGCTCCAGTCGATCAAGCACGAGGTCGAGTACGCCGACCTGCGCTTCGACGACGGCGTCGGCAAGATCGCCCTCGTCGGCGCGGGCATGAAGAGCCACCCCGGTGTCTCGGCCCGCTTCTTCGGCGCGCTCGCCGAGGCCGGCATCAACATCGAGATGATCTCGACGTCCGAGATCCGCGTCTCGGCCGTGACCCGGGCCGAGGACCTCGACGAGGCCGTCCGCGCCGTGCACACGGCCTTCGGCCTCGACTCGACCGAGGACGCCATCGTCTACGGCGGCACCGGCCGCTGAGCGCGCCGACGAGCCCGATCGCCGCTAGTTTCGGGAGGCATGAGACTCCCGACGCGACCCGTCCTGCTCGCAGCCGCCACCACCGCGCTCGTCGCCTCCGCGACCACTGCGTATGCCGTGTCGCCCGGTGCCGTGGGACGTGACGCTCCCGCGAAGGCGGGGGTGACGGCATACGGCTGGACGGTCACGCCGACCGGGACGACCGAGCGCCTCCGCGGCCTCGCGCCCGTCTCACGCGACGTGGCGTGGGTGAGCGGCTCGAACGCCGCCGTGCTGCGCACGACCGACGGCGGCAGGACGTGGGGCGACGTCAGCCCGCAGGGGCTCGGCACCGACGCGCTGCAGTTCCGCGACATCGAGGCGTTCGACCCGCGGCACGCCGTCATCCTGTCGATCGGCGAGGGTGAGGACTCCCGCATCCTCGTCACCGACGACGGTGGCACGACCTGGGCCGAGAGCTTCCGCAACACCGACCCGGACGCCTTCTACGACTGCATGGCGTTCAGCTCGCCACGGCACGGGCTCGCGATGAGCGACCCCGTCGACGGGAGGTTCCGGCTCGTCGAGACCTCCGACGGCGGCCGGTCTTGGTCGCTCGTCGGTGCGGCCGGGATGCCGGATGCCCAAGAGGGCGGGTTCGCCTTCGCGGCGTCGGGCACCTGCCTCTCGGCGGGCGCCGGCGGACGCACCTATCTCGTGAGCGGCGGCGTCGACCCGGCGCGGGTCTTCACCTCGGCCGACCGCGGACACACGTGGACCGTCGCCGACAGCCCGGTGGCCGGTGGTCCGTCGGCCGGCATCTTCTCCGTCAGCTTCCGGGACGCCCGGCGCGGCGTCATCGTCGGCGGCGACTTCGCGGCCCCGACCGGCGCCGACGACAACGCCGCGTGGACCGCCGACGGCGGCCGCACGTGGACGAGGTCGACGACCAACCCCTCGGGCTACCGGTCCGGGTCGGCGTGGGTGCCGCGGACGGCACGGACCGTCCTGGCGGTGGGCCCGTCGGGCTCCGACGTCTCGACCGACGGCGGCCGCACGTGGTCGACGTTCGACACCGGGAGCTTCGACTCCGTCGAGTGCACGCACGACGGCGCCTGCTGGGCGTCCGGCGAGCAGGGCCGAGTCGGCGTGCTCACCCGCTGACCTGGTGCGCCGGGCCATCGCCTGACTCTCGTCGGGACGGTCCGGCGCCCCGACGCGGCCCCGAGGCGGCCCCGAGGCGGCCCCGAGGCGGCCCCGAAAGGCACAGGTTCACGTCGGGCGGCCGCGGGTATGGTCGAAGAGGTAGCACGACACAACCACCTACTCGGGGCGATAGGTAATGACTGACGTGACCCCTCACGAATCACATCTGCAGAGCGACGGCTCGGTCTTCCCGCCCGTCACGCCCGACCCCCCTCCGCCGCCCGGTCAGCCGGAGATCAAGGTGCCCGACATGGTGCCGGTCGCCTCACCGGACGGTCCCGACGCCGAGGTGTCGACCCGCGAGACCACGAACGCGACCTCCGAGGTCGCGGGCGTGCGCCCCGACCCGGCTGACTGAGCAGCACCCGTCCGCCCACCACGCCGAGCCGCGCAGCACCGTGGCGCGGTGGGGTGGGGGTGCGGTTGGGGCTCGACCCCGTGCGGGTATCTCCTCGGTGTGAGACTGCGCCGGAGCACCATGGACAAGCCCGGGATCCGTCGCGTGCGACGGGGCAAGGGCTTCAGCTACGTCGACGCCGACGGCAGGGCCGTCGACGCAGAGACCCGTGAACGGGTCACCGCACTCGTCATCCCGCCGGCCTGGCAGGACGTGTGGATCAGCCCGCACCCCAACGGCCACATCCAGGCCGTCGGCACCGACGACGCCGGGCGGCGCCAGTACCTCTACCACGACGCCTGGCACGAGGCGCGCGGCCGCGAGAAGCACGACCGCGTCATCGTGCTGGCCCGCAAGCTGCCGGCAGCCCGCAAGCAGATCGCCGCAGACCTGCGCACCAACGGCCTGACGAGGAAGCGCGTCACCGCCGCAGGCCTGCGGATGCTCGACGCCGGGCTCTTCCGCAGTGGCGGAGAGGAGTACGAGGCCGAGCACGGCTCGCACGGCGTCGCGACGCTGCTCCGCTCCCACGTCACGGTGAGCGGTGAGGACGTCACCTTCGAGTTCCCGGCGAAGTCGGGGGTCACCCGCGAGGCCGTTATGACCGACCAGCTCCTGGCCCGGATCGTACTGTCCCTCAAGCGAAGTGGCTATCCGGGTGAGCGCCTGCTGGCCTACCGCGACACGAGCGGCTGGCACGAGCTGCGCTCGAGCGACCTCAACGTCGCGTTCAAGGAGCTCGTCGGCGAGGAGTACACCGTCAAGGACCTCCGCACCTGGGCGGCCACCGTGACGGCCGCCGTGGCGCTCGCCCGGACCGGCCCCGTCGACTCCGAGCGCGAGCTCAAGCGCGCCGAGAAGGACGCGATGAAGGTCGTCTCCGAGCACCTCGGCAACACCCCCGCGGTCGCCCGCAGCTCGTACGTCGACCCCCGGGTCCTCGACGAGTACGCCGTCGGCCGCACCATCGCACGCAGCCTCTCGCGCCTGACCAAGGCCGACCGCACGCGTCTCGAGCTCGGCGAGCTCGTGCGGGTGCGTGACCGCGACGCGCTCGAGCGGGCCGTCATGCGGCTCGTCAAGGGCGCCGCCTGAGGCGGGGTCCGAAAGCACGTATGCCGCCGGGTTCCCTTCAATGCGAAGGGGACCCGACGGCATACGACCGTCTCAGGCGGTCAGAGGTCGACGACCTCGTTGTCACCCTCCATGCGCTCACCGGTCACCTTCGCCTTGACGAAGTTGGCGATCTGCGTGACCTTGGCGCCGGGAGAGTCCCAGTACTCGGCCGAGTCCGCGCTCACCTTGATGATGATGTTGTTGGGGTTCTCGGGCCCGCCCTCGAGCCAGGCTCCGGTGAAGGAGTTCCACAGCTCGGCGAGCTTGGCGGTGTCGTCGACGATGGTCGCCGTGCCGGACAGCGACACCCAGGAGCTCTTCGAGCTGTAGGCGACGTTGACGCGCGCCGGCGACTGCGCGGCGATGTCGCGCGCCTTGTGGCTGTCGCGCTCGGCGACGAAGAGCACGTCGCCGTCGAACTCGACCTCCTGGGTCGCCATCGGGTGGCTCACGAGGACACCGTTCGAGTCCGCGTGCGTCAGCATCGCGATCCGGATGTCCTTGATCAGGTCGGCGACCTTCCGGGTGCCGTCGTCGTGCTCGCTCATCGCGTTCTCCTCGTCGTCGGGGTCGGTGACGCTGTCCCTGGCGACGTACCCGATGCCCTCGAGCGCTACTCGTTCCTGTCGAGGGTTGGCCGTCCGATGGCCACGGCTCAGGCCGTCGAGGGCTCGGTCTGCGCGACGTCGGTGGACTCGGCGTCCGACGGGCCGCCGTGGGCGACGTCCTCGGCGCGCGTGTGGGGCATGAGCAGCCCGGCTGCGACGGTGACGAGAGCGGCGACGAGGACGGCGAGGAAGACGGCCGTCGAGCCGGCTTGCACCGCCTCGCTCGACGCCTCGCCACCATGGGACGCGATGACGGCGTTCGCGATGGCACCGAAGATCGCGACGCCGACGGCGCTGCCGACCGAGCGCATGAACATGTTCGTCCCGGTGACGACGGCACGCTCGTTCCACGGCACCGAGGCCTGCGCCGCGATGAGCGTCGGCGTGGCGACGAGACCGAGGCCGAAGCCGACGACGAGGCACGAGGCGGCCGTGGCCCAGACGTTGGGGGCGGCCGAGGTGAGCCACAGGGCGAGGGCGCCCACGGTCGCGATGACGAGGCCGATGAGGGCCGTCGGGCGGAAGCCGATGCGCATGTAGAGCCGACCCGACTGCGAGGCCGAGATGGGCCAGCCGATCGTCAGGGCGGCGACGGCGAGCCCGGCCACGATGGGGCTGGCGCCGGTCGATCGCTCGAGGAAGGTCGGCACGTAGGAGGTGAGCCCGACGAGCACCGCGCCGACGCCGATGCCGATGAGGCACGTCGCGACGATGAGCCGGCGGGTCAGCACCTCGAGCGGGAGGATCGGCTCAGCCGCCCGACGCTCGATGAGCCCGAAGACGAGGAGGAGCACGGCGCCGACGGCGAAGGAGCCGACGCTCTGCCACGAGCTCCACGCCCAGGCCTGGCCGCCCTCGAGGACGGCGAGGATGAGCAGGGTCAGGGCGACCGTGAGCACGGTGGCCCCGGCGTAGTCGATGCGGTGCCGACGACGCTCGACGGACTCGTCGTACTTCCGCCAGATCATCCCGGCGGCGAGCAGGCAGAAGGGGATGTTGACGAAGAAGATCCAGCGCCACGAGGCGAACTGGGAGAAGACGCCGCCGAGCGTCGGGCCGACGACGGACGACACGGCCCAGACGCTCGCGATGTAGCCCTGCGTCTTGGCCCGCTCGGCCACGGTGTAGATGTCAGCGGCGATCGTCGTCGTCATCGGCAGGACCGCGCCGGCGCCGAGCCCCTGCAGTGCTCGCATGACGATGAGCGAGCCCATGTCCCAAGCGAACCCGCAGAGGATGCTGCCGATGAGGAAGAGCCCGATGCCGACGAGGATGACCGGCTTGCGCCCGAGCGTGTCGGCGAGCTTGGCGTAGACGGGGACCGACACCGCCTGCGCGAGCAGGTAGACGGAGAAGAGCCACGGGAACTGGGTCAGGCCGCCGAGGTCGGCGACGATGGACGGGACCGCCGTGGCGAGGATCGTGGAGTCGAGCGCGATGAGCGACGTCGACAGCATCAGGGCGATGAGGATGGGCCCGCGTTCCGAGCGAAATCCGAGGGTGGACGAGGTCGACACGTTGCTCCTGCCGGTTGGGGCGACAAAGAGGGACAACGCACGCGGCCGCCGTTCATTCCCGCCGGTCCGGCATCCGGGCGCTTCGCCGCGTGTGACGGGACGCGCTCCGCCACACTGGTGACGCGGAGCAACGGGCGTATGCGGTCCGGTGCAGGCGGCGTCAACGGGCGTCGTCGTGCGCCGTCGGCGGTGCCGGGCCACACGGCATACGTCCTCGGTCGTGCTCCGGAAGGAGTGCCACGGTGCGGACCCTCGGTGTCGAGGAGGAGATGCTGCTCGTCGACGTCCACGATGGTCGCCCACGGTCGGTCTCCGGGCAGCTGCTCTTGCGTGCTGCGAGGCGGCATGCCGAGGGGGTGGTCGACGGTGTGCACGGGGCCGTCGAGGGGGAGTTCCAGCAGCAGCAGATCGAGACGCACACGCCACCCACCGCCGACCTCGACACGCTGCGCCACGAGGTGCGGCACTGGCGGGCGGAGGCCGTCGCGGCGGCCCGCGGGACCGGCTCTAGCGTCGCCGCGCTCGCCACGTCGCCGCTGCCGGTCCGCCCGGTCCCCGTCATGTCGCCGAGGTACGCGTGGCTCCAGGAGCGCTACCAGCTGACGGCCCGTGAGCACCTCATCTGCGGCTGCCACGTGCACGTGTCCGTCGCCGGCGACGAGGAGGGTGTCGGCGTCCTCGACCGCATCCGCGTCTGGCTGCCTGCCGTGCTCGCGCTCAGCGCCAACTCGCCCTACTGGAACGGCGAGGACTCGGGCTTCGCGAGCTACCGGAGCCAGGCGCTCGCCCGGTGGCCGTCGTGGGGTCCGACGGGACGTTTCGGATCGGCGGAGGCCTACCACCGGCTCGTGCGCGACATGGTGATGTCGACCGTGGTCCTCGACGAGGGGATGGTCTACTTCGTCGCCCGTCTGGCCCAGCACTACCCGACGGTGGAGGTTCGGGCTGCTGACGTGTGCTTCACCGTCGAGGAGGCCGTCGTCGTCGCGGCGCTGTGTCGAGGACTCGTCGAGACGGCCGCGCAGGACTGGGCTCTCGACCGTCCGGCGCCGGACGTGGCGACGACGATGCTCCGGCTCGCCATGTGGCAGGCCGGGCGCGAGGGCCTCGGGGGGCGCCTGCTCGACTGGCGGACCGGTCTGCCCGTGCCGTGCTGGACGGTGCTCGAGTCGCTGCTCGACCACGTCGGCCCCGCGCTGGAGGCAGCGGGGGACCTCGCCGTCGTGCAGGACGGGCTCGCGCGGGTGCGGGAGGAGGGCAACGGGGCCGTCAGGCAGCGCGCGATGCTGGCGCGCACCGGTCGCCTCGTCGACGTCGTCGCCGAGGCGGTCCGCGAGACGGCGCTGGCCGACGAGCCGTAGCTCTTCCGGCGCGGGCGTCGGTCGGGCGTCGGTCGGGCGTCCCAGCGGGCATCGGTCGGGCGTCAGTCCGGCGTCGGGAAGCGCTCGTCGTCGTTCGGCCCCGCGAAGACGCGTCGTTCGATCGCCAGGTGGCCGACGAGGTAGCAGACGCCGGACAGGGCCCCGACAATGGCGATGACCGCGGTGCCCGCACCGGCGACGTCGGCGATGAGGGCGCCCAGGGTGCCGGCCACGATCCCGTTGACGACCATGAGGAAGAACGCGGTGCTGCCGACGACGTGCAGCACGAGGTGACGTCGGTGGCCCAGCGAGTACGTCTGCAGGAGCCCGCGGGTGTCGTCGTGGACCGAGGCGGTCAGGTAGGGCGCGAGCTCGGGGGCCAGCTCGACGTAGGCGTGCCGCAGCCGGTTCATCGCCCGGATCAGGTCGGCGTCCTCCCGGCTCGCGAGGTTGACCCGGATCGCCGTGAGCGAGCCCATGACGAGGGCGGCCGACGCGAAGCCGACGGCCATGACCCGGAACGGCGTGCCGAAGCCGGTGGCCTGCGCGGTCAGGGCCAGGACGACGAGGAAGGCCGACACGACGGTGAGGTAGATCGTGATGCGGCTCATGATCTCCGACCACGTCATCGAGCGGGTGCCGAGCAGGCTCCAGTGCTCCGTCGACAGGAAGACGGGGAGACCGGGTGTCGTCGAGTCGCGCAGGAGGGGCGGGTCGGCGGATCCGTCGGGGACTCGCTCGGCCGCTCGCTCGGCCGCGTCCTCGGGGTCGGCGGTCCGGCCTGCCGAAAGGGGCACGTCGCTCATCGCGGTCTCCGTCCCTGCTCGGGGCCGGCCGCCCGGGCCGGCGCCTCCGCACCAGTGTCGCGCCGCGCCGGGCTCGGCACCCGGGGTTTTCGGTCGATGTCGGCGGCAGCTCACCAGGACGGCACGGGGACCTGCTGTCAGGATGTCCGGATGACGTGGACCGCGCCCGACGTGTCGTTGCCGCAGTTCGAGCCGGTGGGGGACGAGCGGACCCTGCTCGAGGCCAGACTCGGCTGGCGGCGCGCCGTGCTGCTCGACACGTGCGCCGGCCTGACCGGCGAGCAGCTCGCCGTGCGCTCCGTCCCGCCGTCGAACCTGTCGTTGCTCGGTCTGGTCCGGCACATGGCCAAGGTCGAGCGTGGATGGTTCCGCGAGTTCATCGGCGGGGAGGAGCTGGAGCCGATGTACGACCCGGCGCTCGGACCCGACGCCGACTTCGAGGACCTCGACCCGGCCCGCGCCGAGGCCGACTACGAGCGGCTGGTCGAGGAGTGCCGTCGCGCTGAGACGGCGCTCGCGGCGGTCTCGCTCGACGACGTCCGCGCCACCGAGGGCGGGTCGTGGTCGGTGCGGGCCGTGGTGGGCCACATGATCTCGGAGTACGCCCAGCACAGCGGGCACGCCGACCTGCTGCGAGAGTGCATCGACGGCCGCACCGGCCGGAGCGGATGACACCAGTGAAGCCGCTCGCGACCCACCCTTGACGACCCCCGGGCTGGCTGGAGGAAGATTCGGGTGAACCGTCCTGTCCCTGGAGGAATGATGTCCGATCACACGATCGCGTCCGACCACGAGCACCTTCCTGACGACGGCTGCGAGGTCGTCGAGCATGGCGACCACCTCGACCACGTCCATGGCTCCGAACGTCACGCCGAGCAGTCCGTGCACACGGACCACAGTGACGCCCACACCGAGGGCGACGGGTGCGAGACGGTCCAGCACGGCAACCACGTGGATCACCTGCACGATGGGCACCGCCACTACCAGCACGGCGACCACGTCGTCGAACACTGAGGCTCCACCTCTGCCCTGAAACTCGCAGGAGATGGCAGGTGACGGTTCCCCGACAGACGACGAAGGGCCCGCTGGAACGACGTCGTCGTCTCCAGCGGGCCCTTCGCGGATGGTCGGGGTGACAGGATTTGAACCTGCGACCTCTTCGTCCCGAACGAAGCGCGCTACCAAGCTGCGCCACACCCCGGTGCTGCATCTACCCCTGATCCGTGGACCGGAGGCAGCAAGCAGAGATGCTAGCGCAGCCTCGTGCCCATCTCCGAATCGGGCTCGTCGACCGCCCCGGGTGACCGTGCCGGTTCAGCCCTGCGAGCGGGGGACGAGCGTCAGGAGGGTCGCCTCGGGACGGCAGGCGAGGCGTACGGGAGCGGTGGGCGCCGTGCCCAGGCCGGCGGACACCTCGAGCCATGCGGCGCCCTCAGGGGCGTGTGACGAGGGCGTGGAGCCGGCTCCCGGCCACCAGCGCGACAGACCCTTGACACGGCCCGTGTCGAGGTCGCAGTTCGTCACGAGCGCGCCGTAGCCGGGCACGCAGACCTGGCCGCCGTGCGTGTGTCCGGCGACGATGAGCTGGGCACCGTCCGAGGCGTACGCGTCGAGCACCCGTTGGTAGGGCGCGTGCGTCACGCCGAGCGTCAGGTCGGCGTCCGTCGAGGCCGGGCCGCGCACGAGGTCGAGGCGGTCGTAGCCGAGGTGCGGGTCGTCGACGCCGCGCACGTCGATCCGCAGGCCCCGCACGGTGAGCGAGTCCCGACGGTTCGTCAGGTCGACCCAGCCACGGGCGCCGAGCCCGCGCACGAGGTCGGCCGTCGGCAGCCGCTGGGTCGTGCCCACCCCTTTGGCGAAGTTGCGGGTCAGGTAGCCGAGGGGGTTCTTCAGCTTCGGGGCGAAGTAGTCGTTGGACCCGAGGACGAAGACGCCCGGGATGCCGAGCAGCAGGTCGTACGCGTCGAGCAGCGCGGGCACGGCGTCGGGCGCCGCGATGTTGTCGCCCGTGGTGATGACGAGGTCGGGGTCGAGCGAGGCGAGGCTGTGCACCCATGTCCGCTTCGCGCGCTGGCGGGGCAGCAGGTGCAGGTCGGACAGGTGCAGCACCCGCAGCGGCTCGGCGCCGTCGGGCAGCACCGGCACCTCGAACCGACGCAGCACGTAGGCGTTCCGCTCGACGAGCGAGGCCCAGCCGAGCACCCCGGCGCCGGCGATCCCCAGGCCCAGGACGGTCTTGGTCACGGCACGCATGGGGCCCATCCTCGCACCCGACCGCGCGACCCCCGACAAACCCGGCGGGACCCGCGTGGCCGACCTGACAGACTGGCCCCATGAGCACCCTCAAGGAGCAGCTGAAGTCCGACCTCACGTCCGCGATGCGCGAGCGCGACCAGGTCCGGGCCGGCTCGCTGCGGATGGCCCTCACCGCCGTCACCACCGAGGAGGTCGCCGGCACCGAGCACCGCGAGCTGACGGACGACGACGTCCTCAAGGTCCTCACCAAGGAGGCCAAGAAGCGTCGCGAGGCCGCGACGGCATACGTCGGCGCGGGGCGCCCGGAGCTCGCGGCCAAGGAGGAGGCGGAGCTCGCCGTCCTCGAGGCCTACCTGCCGACACAGCTCGGCGACGACGAGCTCGAGGCGATCGTCCGCGAGGCGGTCACCGCCTCCGGCGCCACGGGCATGCCGCAGATGGGCCTCGCGATGAAGGCCGCGAACGCTGCCGTGGCCGGCCGCGCCGAGGGTGGGCGGGTCGCCGCCATCGTGCGCCGGGTCCTCGCGGGCTGACGGACGTGTCGACGCGCTGGGTGGCCGTCGTCGGTGGCGTGCTCACGGTCGTGGGCGCTGCGTGCGCCGGCTGGGGACTCGTCTACCTCGCGGGCGCGCTGTCGCCCGAGAACGCCGGCAACGAGCTGCGGGAGATCGGTGTCGCCGTCGGCATCGGCGCCGTCGTCGTGGGCGCCCTCCCGGCCGTGGCCGGGATCCTGCTGATGGTCAGCGCGAGCCGGCGCCGGCGTCGGGAACGTTCGGCGGGCACGGTCCGCTCGTCGTGAGATGGCGGTATGACGAAGGCCCGACGCGGATCGCGTCGGGCCTTCGTCATCGTTGGGTCAGCCGCGGCCTGGCGGCTTGGTCGGCTTGCCCGGCTTGCCGCCCCCGTTGCCGTTCCCTCCGCCTCCGCCACCGCCACCGGTGCCGCCGGGGTTGAAGACGGTGGTCTGCGGTGCGGGTAACGCCTGGCGGGACCCACCACGGGAGGTGTAGATCGTGATCATGCTGCCGGCCGGCGGCGACTGGTAGGGCGAGATGCCGGCGACGAGGCCCTGCGGCACCTGCGAGGACATCGTGCCGCCGACCTGGGTCTGGAAGCCCGCCGCCTGGAGCAGGGACTCGGCCTCGGCGACGGAGCGGCCCACGACCGCCGGCAGCTGGCCCGGGGTCACAGTCTGGTTGCTGGTGTCGGTGCCGAGGTACTTGTCGGCCGGATCCCCGAACTTGACCTCGGGCTGGCCGTCGAGGGCCCGGTTCATGATGGCCTTCCAGATCGGCGCGGCGATCGCCGCTCCGTGCATGACCGGGTAGAACTCACCGCCGACGTGGACGTTCTTCATGACGCGGGACACCGGGTCGTAGGGCGTGCCGACCCAGACGGCCGTCACGAGCTGCGGCGTGTAGCCGACGAACCACGACTCGTTGTTGTTGTTGGCGGTACCGGTCTTGCCGGCCGACTCACGGGTGCCGTCGTTGAGCTGGTTCCGGATGCCCGAGCCGTGGGTCATGTTGTACTCGAGGAACTTGTCGGTCGCGCGTGCGACGTCGGGCTCGACGACCTGGTCGCACTTCGACGCCGGCAGGGCGATGTTCTTGCCGCCCTGCGTGATCTTCGTGATGGCCACCATCGGGCACTTCTTGCCGTCCGCGGCGAGGACGCCGTAGGCGTGCGCGACACCCTGCGGGGAGACGTCGTCGCCACCGAGGATGTACTGCGGGGCGTACCTGCCGATCGTCTGGCCGTCGGAGCGGTGCAGGCCCAGGCGGATCATCGTGTCGCGGACCTTGCAACCGCCGAGCTTCTCGACCAGGGCGACGAACGCGGTGTTGGTCGAGAGGGCCGTCGCCTCCATGAGCGAGATGTTGCCGCCCTTGAACGGGGTGTCGTTGCGGACCTTCCACGTGTCGCCCGGGCCGCAGTTGGCGGTGCCGCCGGGCCACTCCTTGGGCGTGTACGTCGCCTTGCTCTCGCCGCCGGCCGCCTTGGCGTTGATCGACGACTTCGTCGTCATGCCGGACTGCATGGCCGTGACCAGGGCGAACGCCTTGGCGGTCGATCCGAACTGGAACCCGCCGGATCCGCCGTACTTCTTGTCGAGGGCCCAGTTGATGCCCGTCTCACCACCGGCGTCCTTGGTGACGGAGTATGCGGTGTTCTGGGCGAAGGCGAGCACCTTGCCGGTGTTGGGGTCGGCGACGTAGGCGGCGGAGCCGATCCGGGCCTTGTTGCCGATCGGCACCTTCTTGGTGATCTCCTTCTGCGCGTAGTCCTGCAGCTTCGGGTCGAGCGTCGTCGTGATCGTGACGCCGCCGCGGTAGAGGGTGCGCTTGCGCTCCTCGACGGTCTTGCCGAGCTGGGGCATCGTCAGGGCGTAGTTGACGATGAAGTCGCACCAGTACGGGTACGGCGAGGCGAGGCACGTGCTCTTCGGCTGCGTGACGCGCATGTCCTGTTTGAGCGTGCGCTTCTTGGCGGCCTGCCACTGCTTGTCGGTGATGCGGTCGAGCTCGTGCATGCGGTCGAGCACGACGTTGCGGCGGGCCAGGGCCTTCTTCGGGAAGTTCACCGGGTCGGTCGTGCCGGGGTTCTGCGTCAGGCCGGCGAGGAGCGCGGCCTGCGACAGGGAGAGCTTGTCGGCGTGGACGCTGAAGTAGTGCTGGGCCGCGGCCTCGACGCCGTAGGCGCGGTCGCCGTAGTAGACGAGGTTGAGGTAGCCCTCGAGGATCTGGTCCTTCGTCAGCTTCTTCTCCAGCGTGATCGCGTACTTCAGCTCCTTGAGCTTGCGCATGTAGTCCTTCTTGACGGCCTCGGCGGCCGCCTCCTCGTTGCCGGAGCTGAGGGCGGAGTACTGAAGCGAGATCTTGACGTACTGCTGGGTGAGCGACGAGGCACCGACCGAGGAGCCGTTGCGCAGGTTGGAGATGACAGCGCGGGCCGTGCCCTGGATGTCGATGCCACCGTGGTCGTAGAAGCGGTGGTCCTCGATCGCGACCTGGGCTTCACGCATGATCGGCGCGATCTTGTTGAGCGGCACGATGGTGCGGTTCTGCTCCTGCGGCGTCGCGATGACGGTGCCGTCAGCAGCGAGGATGCGGGAGGTCTGGGCCAGCGGGTCGGTCGTGAACTCGCTCGGGAGCTCGTTGAAGACGTCGACGCCGCTGCGCGCGAGCGCCCCGGTGGCACCCACCGCGGGCATCACCAGGCCGGCGGCGAGCAGTCCGAGCACGAGCGCGGACGCGAGAAACGCGCCGAGCAGGCTGATGACGCCACCGATCGAGGTAGTGCGTGAAGACATGGGCCCAAGGGTAACCGCTCACCCTATGGCCACCGGATTTCCGCAGTCACCGGGCCTGTGGGTGTCTCAAAGCGCCCATCCGTGCCTCTGGATGACCAGGGGTCCGAGGTCCAGGTGACTAGTCACCGTCTCAACTAAATGGTCCATAGAGGCTATGTCCGGCACGGCCCAGCGCTCGTAATGTCTCGTTTGGGCCTTAGGGGGGTCCACATGATCAGGATCGGTGGGACGGTCCGCGGTCAGTCCGGATGTCATGGGAGGCGCCGGGCGGGGAGGGGTAAACAATGAGTGCTGTCGCAATCGTGGATCCGTGGGTGGACGAGTGGGCCAGTCAGGCCAGCTGTTCAGGCTCGGACCCGGATGCTCTGTTCGTCCGAGGCAAGGCTCAGCACGACGCGAAGGCCGTCTGCAAGACGTGTCCTGTTCTCGCGCAGTGCCTGGCCGAGGCTCTCGACAACCGGACCGAGTTCGGCGTCTGGGGAGGCATGACCGAGCGCGAGCGCCGGGCCCTGCTCCGCAAGCGTCCGGACATCACGTCCTGGAAGTCGGCGCTGCGTGCGGGCATGGCGTCACAGGTCAAGCACGACTGAACCGGCGGCACGCCGACCGGTCTCCGGTCGGTGCACGTCGAACGTGAGCGGGGCCGTGGCCACCTGAGGGTGGATCACGACCCCGCTAACGCATGCCCGATCTCACGCAAGCCGTCGAGGTCGTGGACGTCGCGTCCCAGCGCCGGCACCTGCACGACGGGTATGCCGGGGTGTGACCGTGAGAAGCGGTCCGCGAGCTCACGCTGTCGCTCGGCTGTGCGCACGAGCGAGGCGTGCAACCGCAGCAGGCCGGCGGCGTTGGACGCCGACTTCGGCCCTCCGCCCTCCTCGAGCGACTCCGCGGCGGCGAGCGCGCGCGACGGGGTGACCCCGGTCGCCGAGACGCGACCGATGCGGTTGACGACGAGCCCGGCGAGCGGCATGCCGTCCGCCTCGAGACGGTCGACGAAGTAGGACGCCTCACGGAGCGCGTCACGCTCGGGTGCGGCGACGACGAGGAAGGCCGTGCCGTCCTCGGAGAGCAGGCGGTAGGTCTCGTCGGCGCGCTCGCGGAAGCCGCCGAACATCGTGTCGAGCGCGTTGACGAACGTCTGGACGTCGGTGAGCATCTGCCCGCCGAGGATCTTCGTCATCGTCGACGTCACGATCTGCACCCCGACGCCGAAGACCTTGAGGCCGGCGCGGCCGCCCGCCTTGGCGGGCGCCGTGAGCAGACGGATGAAGCGCCCGTCGAGGAAGCTTCCGAGACGGTTCGGGGCATCCAGGAAGTCGAGGGCCGAGCGCGATGGCGGGGTGTCGACGACGATGAGGTCCCACGGGGCGTCCTCGGTGCCGGCGCTCGCCTTGAGTTGACCGAGCTTCTCCATCGCCATGTACTCCTGCGTGCCGGCGAAGGAGCTGCTCACGGCCTGGTAGAAGGGGTTGGCGAGGATCTGCTCGGCCTTGCCCGGCTCGGAGTGGGCGATGACGACCTCGTCGAAGGTCCGTTTCATGTCGAGCATCATCGCGTGGAGGCTGCCACCGGCCGAGGCATCGATGTCGGTGACCGGTCGAGGGGTGTTGTCGAGCTCGGTGAGGCCGAGCGACTGGGCCAGGCGGCGGGCGGGGTCGATCGTCAGGACGACGACCTTGCGGCCCGACTCGGCGGCGCGCAGGCCGAGGGCTGCGGCGGTCGTGGTCTTGCCGACGCCGCCGGAGCCGCAGCACACGACGATCTGGGTCGACGGGTCGTCGATGAGGGTGTCGATGTGGAGCAGGGGCGGCGTGGTCGAGACGGGTCCGGGGCTCATGGGCGGACCTGTTCGGAGCCGGGCCCGACGCCGGCGTGGCGGACGAGGAGCGGCACGAGGAGGTCGGCGAGCTCGCGGACCGAGCCCGAGTCGACGCCGCCCGGGAGCGCGGGCAGCTGGGCGATCGGCAGGCCGGTGGCCTCGAGGAGGGCGAGCTGCTCGCGCTCGAGGTCGATCCGCTGCGCGTGGTCGCGGGCCTCCTCGAGCAGGCCGTCGACGAGCTCGGGTGTGGCCTTGACGCCAGCCTCGCCGAGCTGGGTGCGGATCGACGGCTTGTGCAGCCGTCCCTCGCGAGCCTGCTCGAGCGCCGTGTCGTCGAGGAGCGGCTCGCGCACCATGTTGACGATGATCGCGCCCGGGTGCAGGCCCTTGGCGCGCAGGTCGTCGATGGCCTCGAGGGTCTCCTGCACGGGCATCTCCTCGAGGAGGGTCACGAGGTGGACGACGGTCTGCTCGGACTCGAGCAATCGGGTGATCGAGCTCGCCTGCGAGGCGATCGGGCCGACGCGGGCGAGGTCGGCCACCTCGGAGTTGACCGAGAGGAAACGACCGATGCGTCCGGTCGGCGGCGCGTCGAGGACGATGCCGTCGTAGACGGGGGGTGCGTCGCCCTTGTGCTTGCCGTCTCGACGGCGGCGGTTGGCCTCGTAGATCTTGCCGATGAGCAGGACGTCCCGAACGCCGGGGGCGATGGTCGTCGCGAAGTCGATGGCGCCGAACTTCTCGAGGAGCTTGCCGGCGCGGCCGAGCTTGTAGAAGAGCTGGAGGTACTCCAGGAGCGCGGCCTTGGGCTCGATGGCGAGGCCGACGACCTCGCCGCCTCCGGGCAGGCGCACGATGCGGGTCTCGTCGGTGCCGAGCGGAGGGACGTCGAAGGTCTGGCTGATGCCCTGCCGGCCCTCGACCTCGGTGAGCAGCACGTGGGCGGGGGTTGACGCGAGGGCCAGCGCGATGGCCGATGCGACGGTGGTCTTGCCCGTGCCGCCCTTGCCGGTGACGACGTGCAGCCGCACTCGCGCCCAGGAGGGGTCGGTGGGGCCGGTCGTCACCCCTCCACCTTAGGGCGAGACACGCGGGACACCGGTGGCGCGGGCCCCGAGCCGACGTCGCCTCCGTCAGTGCCCCGCCGGCCGGAGCAGTGACGCAGGGCGGGGCCGTGCACCCGGGTCGGCGCCCTACGTCACTGCTCCACCGGGCGGAGCAGTGACGTAGCGCAGAGCCCTGGGGTGTGCGTCGCGCTGCGTCTGTGCTCCACCGGGCGGAGCAGTGACGTAGCGCAGAGCCCTTGGGGTGTGCGTCGCGCTACGTCTGTGCTCCACCGGGCGGAGCAGGGTCGTGGCGTTGGGCGGCCGGGACAGACGGTCGCGTGAGGGAGAGGACGGCGGGTCGGACAGTCAGGTGAGGGAGCGGACGGCGGCCAGGACCGCTGCGAAGGCCTCGGACTGCGGGTCGATGACGGCGAAGTGGTCGGCGCCGGGCACGACCTGCTCGGTCACGTCGCCGCCGGCCGCTTTCGCCTTCGAGACGTAGTCGTCGGCGACACCCAGCGGCACGGTGTCGTCGTCGGCGCCGTTGACGAGCCGCACCGGCACCTTCGGCGGCAGCGTCGACATCGGGTCGGCCGAGGTCCACGCCGCCGTGCCCGGGCCCGACCCGACGAAGTCACGCGTGGCGTCGGACCCGAGGTGCAGCCGGTCCGCGGCACCGAGGTCGACGACCCCGGCCAGCGAGACGACCCCGGCGATGCCGCGCTCCGACGCCCACGGCTGACCGGCCGCCCACGCGACGAGGTGGCCGCCGGCGGAGTGGCCGACGAGGACGAGCGGCTTGGGCAGGTCCTGCTGCGACGCGATCGACGCGACGAGGTCGCGCACGTCGTCGAGGGTCCCGGGGACGCCACCACCCGGCATACCGACGCGGCGGTACTCCGCCAGCACCACGTGGTAACCCGCCCCCGCGAAGGCGCGAGCCTCGGGGAGCGCGTGCTCACGGTCGTACTGCGCCCGCCAGAAGCCGCCGTGGACGACGACGACCGTGCCGGTCGCGGCCGGGGCGCCGGCGGTCGGCGGGATGACGTCGTAGACCTGGGCGGGGTCGCTGCCGTAGGAGCGCGTCGAGGCGCTCGCGGGTGACGTCGTCGAGGGGCTGCTCGTCATGGGCGTCATGGTGCCACCCGCGCCACCGACGCACCCCGAGAGAGCCGTGGTGACACTGAGTAGGGTGATGGCCATGACCCAGTGGGAATACCTCACCGCACCGCTTCTGATCCACAACACCAAGCAGATCCTCGACAACTTCGGGGCGGACGGGTGGGAGCTCGTCCAGATCGTCAACGGTCCCGACGGCACGAGCCTCGTCGCCTACTTTAAGCGCCCGAAGTCCTGAGGAGTCAGCGCACCATGTCTGCAGTCGAAGACCGCCTGTCCGAGCTCGGCCTCACCGTGCCCGAGGTCGTGCCGCCCGTCGCCGCCTACGTCCCCGTCGTCCGTGAGGGCGACCTCGTCTTCACCTCCGGTCAGCTGCCCATGGTCGACGGTTCCCTCGCCGCGACCGGCAAGGTCGGCGCCGAGGTGGACGCCGAGACCGCCAAGTCCCTCGCCGAGACGTGTGCCCTCAACGCGATCGCGGCCATCAAGTCCGAGATCGGCGACCTCGACACGGTGACCCGTGTCGTCAAGGTCGTCGGTTTCGTCGCCTCCGACCCGGGCTTCACCGGCCAGCCCGGGGTCATCAACGGCGCGAGCGAGCTGCTCGTCAAGGCGTTTGGTGACAAGGGGATCCATGCCCGTTCGGCCGTCGGTGTCGCTGCGCTCCCGTTGGACGCACCCGTCGAGGTCGAGGTCATCGTCTCCGTCGCCCGGTGAGGGCAGGTGAGGGCACGATGACGGCAGGTGAGCGCCGGGTGACCGGGACCGCAGGTCGCCAGTTCCCCCTGACCACGACGCCCGGCATCTCCGACACGGCCACCCGCTGGCTCGCGGGGGAGCGCTGGGATGAGGCCGAGCCCCGCCGCGCCAGCACCGTGATGCTCGTGCGCGACGGTGTCGGCGGCGTCGACGGACCCGAGGTCTTCATGCTGCGGCGCGTCTCCGAGATGGAGTTCGCGCCGAGCATGATGGTCTTCCCCGGCGGTTCCGTCGACGAGCGCGACGGCGAGATCGGCCTGCCGTGGGCGGGTCCCTCCCCGTCCGAGTGGGCCGACCGGCTCGGCTGCTCGCCGTCGGAGGCGCAGATGTACGTCGCGGCCGCGATCCGCGAGGTCTTCGAGGAGTGCGGCGTGCTCCTCGCGAGCCCGTCGGCGAGCGGACCGCTCGTCACGGTCGACGGCCCCGAGTGGCTCGACATCCGCCTCGCGCTCGTCGACCGCCGGCTCTCGCTGGCCGACGTGCTCCGCGACAAGGGCCTCGTCCTGCGCTCCGACCTCATCGTCGCCAAGGCGCACTGGCTGACCCCGGTCTTCGAGCCGCGCCGCTACGACACGTGGTTCTTCGCCGCGCTCATGCCGCCCTTCCAGGTCGCCGACGGTGAGACCACCGAGGCCGACGAGGCCACGTGGGTCGTGCCCTCCGAGCTGCTGCGGGCGTATGCCGCCGGGTCGGCCCTCATGCTGCCCCCGACGGTCGTGTGCGTGGAGGGGATCCGCGACGCCCCTTCTGCCGCAGACGTCGTCGTGCACAGCGACCACCTGCCGCTCATCATGCCGGAGGTCGTCGAGGGGCCGGGCGGGCCGGCCATGGAGATCGTCGAACGATGAGCCCGGTGACGCCGTCGCGCCGGTCGCGGGAGGTGGCGCGGTGATCGGGACCGCGGCCGACCCCGGCTGGCACGGCGGCGTCACGAGCGAGCGTGCCGAGTGCGTGCTGTGCCCCAACCCGTCGCCGATGACCCTCGACGGCACGAACACCTGGCTGCTCGCCGAGCCCGGGTCCGACGAGGTCGTCGTCGTCGACCCGGGCCCGCTCGACGAGGGCCATCTCCAGCACGTGCTGACGCAGGTGGCCGACTCCGGGCGCCGGGTCGCGCTGACCCTGCTCACCCACGGCCACGACGACCACGCCGAGAGCGCGGACCGCTTCCACGAGCTGACCGGTGCGCCGGTGCGCGCCTTCGGGCGTGGGCACGACGACCTCTGGGCCGGCGAGACCATCACGGTCGGTGGGCTCGAGATCCTCGCCGTCGAGACGCCCGGCCACACGAGCGACTCCTTCTCGTTCGTCCTGCCCGCCGACAACACGCTGCTCACCGGTGACACGATCCTCGGGCGCGGGACGACCGTCGTCGCCTGGCCCGACGGCAGCCTCGAGTCCTACCTCGCCTCGCTCGACCGCATCGAGGGCCTGACCCGGGCCGGTGACGTGACGAGCCTGCTGCCGGGCCACGGGCCGTTCGTCGCCGATGCGGCCGCCACCGTGACCTTCTACCTCAGGCACCGCGCCGAACGGCTGGACCAGGTGCGCGACGCGGTCGCCCGGGGTGCGCAGACGGCATACGCCGTCGTCGAGGTCGTCTACGCCGACGTGCCGCGGAGCGTCTGGCCGGCGGCCGAGCTGTCCGTGCAGGCGCAGCTCGAGTACCTCCGCACCCACCCGTGACGGAGTGGGAGACTCCCACCGTGCACGGCATCGACGAGCTCGCCGCTGCTGCGGTCGGCCTCGTCGGTGACCGCAGGCGGGTCGTGCTCGGCATCGCCGGGGCGCCGGGGGCGGGCAAGTCGACCCTCGCGGAGGCGCTGCTCGAGGCCGTGGCGGCCCGCGCAGGTGCGGACTGGGTCGCCCACGTGCCGATGGACGGCTTCCACCTCGCGGACGCCCAGCTCGACCGGCTCGGCTCGCGGTCGCGCAAGGGCGCGCCGGACACCTTCGACGCCGACGGGTATGCCGCCCTGTTGCGTCGTCTCGTCGAGCAGCCCGACTCGTGGGTCTATGCGCCCGGCTTCGAGCGGACCCTCGAGCAGCCGATCGCGGCGGCGGTGGTCGTGCCACCGACCGCCCGTCTCGTCGTGACCGAGGGCAACTACCTGTTGTTGCCCGAGGAGCGGTGGGCGCGGGCCAGGGCCCAGCTCGCCGAGGTCTGGTTCGTGTCGGGTGACGACGACCTGCGACGGTCACGGCTCGTCGAGCGACACGTCCGCTTCGGCAAGGCCCCGGCCGAGGCCGAGGCCTGGGTGGCACGCAACGACGACGTCAACGCGGCGCTCGTCCTGGCCACCGGTGGCGCCGACCGCGTCGTGCTCAACGGTCCGGACGGCTGGTCCCTCAGCGGGTGAGGCGCTCGGCGAGGGGCTCCGCCGGGGCGTGCCCCACCGGGTGGCGTGAACCGAGCGCGCTTGCCGCCCAACCGCTTTCGCGAGTGTCAGCGAGCGCGGCGCTTGAGCCGCTCGACGTCCTGCAGGAGCACGGCACGTGCCTCGAGACGCAGCCAGCCGCGCGTCGCGAAGTCCGCGAGGGCCTTGTTGACCGTCTCGCGGGAGGCGCCGACGAGCTGGGCGAGCTCCTCCTGGGTGAGGTCGTGGGAGACCATGATGCCGCCCTCGACGGGGCGGCCGAAGCGCTCGGACAGGTCGAGCAGCGCCTTGGCGACGCGACCGGGGACGTCGGTGAAGACGAGGTCGGCGAGGTGGGCGTTGGTGCGGCGCAGGCGCTGGGCGAGCGCCGCGAGCAGCGCCTTGGACACCTCGGGGCGTCCGGTGAGGATCGCCGTGAGCGAGTCGTTGCCGAGGCCGAGGAGCTGCGTCTCGGCGACGGCCGTGGCCGTCATGGTGCGCGGGCCCGGGTCGAAGAGGCTGAGCTCGCCGAACATCTCGCCCGGGCCGAGGATGGCGACGAGGTTCTCGCGGCCGTCGGGGCTCGTGCGGCCGAGCTTGATCTTGCCCTCGGCGATGACGTAGAGGGTGTCGCCCCGGTCTCCCTCGTGGAAGAGCACGTCGCCGCGCTCCATGTGCGACCGGCTCATCTCCGACTGCAGCGCGGAGGCCGCCTCGTCGTCCAGAGCCTTGAACAGGGGCGCACGCCTCACCACGTCGAGATCCACGGGGTCAGTGTGCCACGTCGCCTCCGCCCGTGCCCTGTCACTGCAGGGGTTTCGGGCCACGGGTCTCAGTCGTCGATGCGGTAGTCGATCGGCTTGCAGACACCGTTGTTGGACTTCTCGGCCGAGCAGGCGGTCAGGCCGACGACGAGATCGGCCTCGGCGCGCAGGACGAGACGGTCACCGGCCTTCGACGTCGGCGGGTCGATGTGCAGCTCGCCGTCGCGCTCGTTCCACACGTTCATGAAGATGTTGAGGGTCGTCGAGATGCGGTCGGGGTCGACGCCGAAGGCCGCCATGTTCGTCGCGAGGTTCTCGAAGCAGCTCGGGTGGTACGCGCCGTCGAACTCGGGGTAGAGCAGGTCGAACGTCTGCTGCGAGCAGGGCGTCAGCAGGATGTCGTGGTGCCCGCAGGTGTCCTCGACGACGGTCGCCATCGGCCTGCTCCGGTTGCTGTAGAGCACGCTGCCGGTCGTCACGGCGGTCGAGTTGGCGTAGTCGATGGTGCGGCCGGAGCTGAACCACTCGTCGCGGTCGTCGTCCATGACGGCGAAGAAGTCGCTGACCTGCTCGCCGGTCGGGTCGACGACGGTGAGGCGCTGCCCTGCGCGGAGGAGGAAGGCGGTGCCGGTCTGGGGAGCGAGCCGGGTCAGGTCCATGCCGTCACGGTAGCCGCCGGCCGGTTGCAGCACGGGGCCACCGGGGCCGAAGAGGCGGTCGGTCATGAGTCGTGCGTCCTGCGAGATCGTCATCCTTGCTCCCCTGGTCGTCGGTCGTCGGTCGCGTGTCGGGTCGGGTCGTGCGCGCGTCTAGTCGGCGTCGTGGACGTCGAGGGGTGGCTCCCACCCCGCGGCGTGCCGGCGCCCGGAGTACTGCATGGCCTCGCTGCTGTCGCCGTGGTCGGCGACCATCGGGTTGACGAAGCCCTGGAGGTCCTCGTCGCGCCGGCGGATCGTCGTGCGCATGCCCTCGAAGCGTCCCTCGGCCCGCAGCTCCTCGAACTGGGCGTGGGGGTTGAAGACGAGCGTGGGCAGCGGTGCGCGGCGGGCCACCCGGGAGGCGGCCGGGTGCAGCCCGACGATGAAGTACGCCGTGCCACCGGCGGAGAAGGCGAAGTGCGGGTCGTTGGGGTCCGAGCCCACCCCGTCGGCCCACGACTGGTCGTCGGCGTCGTGGAGCCGCTGGAGCAGGCCGAAGAGGGCCGACTCGAAGTCGGACTCGTCGGTGGGCAGGGGTCCGCGGAAGGTCGCGATGAAGGAGTGGAAGCCGCTCTCGCCCTCGATGGCCCGGGCGAAGGTCTCGAGCCGCTCCAGCAGCAGCCCGGGGACGTCGGGGTCGGCCATGTCGTCGAGGACAGCGTGGGCGACGCTGCCGCGGCGGAAGACGGACTTGGCCCCGAGGCAGGGGAACTCGGCATGGGTGACCATGAGCTCGAGGGCCCGGACGACGTCGGCGTCGGACGCGTGGGCGAGGTCCATCCCGGCCAGCAGGTCGAGGGTCGTCTCGAGCCCGTGGTGCTCCTCGGGGACCTCCGTCCCGGAGGCTCCGGTTGGTGTCGGTGCTGCGGTGCGCGTATCCGTTGACATGTCGGACTCCTCCCGTGCAGGCAGGACGTACCCACCTCGGGTTCGCTTTGTGCGCAACGTTGGACGGGCCCGGGACGCAGTCGCACCAAACCCTGGACGACCTCGACCCGTCCGACCGCCCCACGGAGGCGGACAGCGGGTGACAGCGCGGCGGCATACAGTGTCGTCCGTGTCCCCCCGAGCCCTCGTGATCGACGACGAGACCCCTGTGGCGCGGACCCGGCGCGCCCGGAAGATGTACCGCTCCCTCCATGAGCGCTACCCGTACGCCCACTGCGAGCTCGACTTCAGCACGCCGCTCGAGCTGCTCGTCGCGACGATCCTGTCGGCGCAGACGACCGACGTGGGGGTCAACAAGGTGACGCCGGTCGTCTTTGCGAAGTACCCGACGGCTGCCGACTACGCGAACGCCGACCGCACCGAGCTCGAGACGATCATCCAGCCGACCGGCTTCTACCGCGCCAAGACCGACTCGCTCATCAAGCTCGGGATCGCCCTGGTCGAGCGTTTCGACGGCGAGGTGCCGCCGCGCCTCAAGGACCTCGTGACCCTCCCGGGCGTGGGCCGGAAGACGGCCAACGTCGTGCTCGGCAACGCCTTCGGCATCCCCGGCATCACCGTCGACACCCACTTCGGCCGCCTCGCGCGCCGCTTCGGCTGGACCGAGGAGGAGGACCCGGTCAAGGTCGAGCACGAGGTCGGCGCGCTCTTCATGCGCAAGGACTGGACGATGCTCAGCCACGTCGTCATCTTCCACGGCCGCCGCACGTGCCACGCGAAGAAGCCTGCCTGCGGGGCGTGCCCGGTCGCGCGGTGGTGCCCCAGCTACGGCGCCGGCGAGACCGACCCCGACAAGGCGGCGAAGCTCCTGAAGTACGAGCTGGCTCCGAAGTGACCCGCACGCGCAGCCGGATCGCGTATGCCGGCAGGTCGGGTTCCATCGACCCCTCCCCGACGCTCGGGGCGGGGACCGTGCCGCGCCCGGCGTGGATGGACGAGCTCGCGGTGCGGCTCGAGGAGGTCGCGCCCGAGTGGTTCTCGCGCTTCCTGCCGCCGGAGGAGGGTGGCCGCGAGTCGGCGGTCCTCATCCTCTTCGGGCCGCCGCCCGCCGGCGCCGACGACGACGGGGAGCACGTCGTGCTCATCGAGCGCTCGCACACCATGCGCACCCAGCCCGCCCAGATCGCCTTCCCGGGCGGCTCCCGCGACCCCGGGGACGACGACCTCGTCTCGACCGCGCTGCGCGAGGCCGAGGAGGAGACCGGCGTCGACCCGGCGGGTGTCGACGTCGTCGCCCAGCTGCCCTCGCTCTTCCTCGCCCCGGCCCAGTTCGTCGTCACTCCGGTGCTCGGCTGGTGGGCGCAGCCCTCGCCGATCGGGGTCCGTGACCCGGCCGAGGTGCACGACGTGCTCTCGGTGCCGGTCTCGCACCTGATCGACCCGGCCACCCGCTTCTCGGTGACCCATCCCTCGGGGTACGTCGGACCGGGCTTCGACCTCGACCACCTGCTCCTGTGGGGCTTCACGGCCGGGCTCATCAGCAGCGTCCTCGAGCTCGGCGGACTGTCCGTTCCGTGGGACCCTGAGATCAGGCGTGAGCTTCCCGAGCGCTACCTCGGAGGGAGGCGCTCATGACCGGCAGCGTCGTGCTCGACATCGCCCTGGTCCTGCTCCTGCTGGCCTACGCCTACTCCGGCTACCGGCAGGGGCTGATCCAGAGCGTCTTCTCGCTCGTCGGCTTCTTCGCGTTCGCGATGTTCGCGGTGTGGCAGCTGCCCGAGATGCTGGCGCGGTGGCAGGCGGTCGCCGACGACGACCGCACCCGGGTGCTCGTGCTCATCCTCGGCGTCGTCGCGTTCGGGTGGCTCGGCCAGTACCTCGGCAGCCTCCTCGGCGCGCGGATCCGGCGTCGTGTCGGCCAGACCTCGCTGCGGCAGATCGACTCGGTGCTCGGCGGCATCGTCGTCATGCTCGCCGCGAGCCTCATCATCTGGTTCATCGGCGGCGCGCTGCGCACGGCCGGCAACCCGGCGCTGTCCAAGGCGATGGCCGAGTCGAAGGTGCTGCAGGTCGTCAACTCGGTCGTCCCCGAGCAGACGGGGCAGGTCTTCGCGAGCTTCCGCGGCTTCCTGTCGAGCCAGGGCTTCCCGCAGGTGTTCGGCGATCTCGCGCCCGAGCCGATCACCCCGGTGCAGGACCCCGACCCCGCCGTCGCGCGGTCGGCGGCGATCCGCGCGGCCGGTCGGTCGGTCGTCAAGGTGACGACCCAGTCCCAGTCGTGCCAGCGCGGCCAGGAGGGCACCGGCTGGGTGCTCTCGCCGGGCCGCATCGTCACCAACGCCCACGTCGTCGCCGGCGCCGACGAGGTGCGGGTCGAGGGCGGCGACCAGACGCTCCGGGCACGGGTCATCGTCTTCGACTCGCGTCGGGACCTCGCCGTGCTCAGCGTGCCGGGCCTGGCGCTGCCGGCTCTGCCGCTCGGCGGCGAGCTGAAGCGCGGCGACTCGGCCGCGGTGCCGGGCTTTCCGCTCGACGGCCCCTACCGGGTCGTGTCCGCCCGCGTCCGGGCCCAGCTCGAGGCCCGCGGACTCGACATCTACGGCGGTGAGCGCGTCATCCGCGAGATCTACTCGCTCGCCGCGACGGTGCAGCCGGGCAACTCCGGCGGGCCCCTGCTCGACCCCGAGGGCCGAGTCGTCGGTGTCATCTTCGCCAAGTCGCTCGAGGACGACTCGACCGGCTACGCGTTGACGCTCGCCGAGGCCAAGCCGGTGCTCGACGAGGCCATGTCGGCGGGGGCCGAGGTCGACACCGGAGCCTGCGTCGCCGGCTGATCCGGGCTGGGCTGGGTGGGGGCCGGCTGGGCTGGGCGGGGCCGGTCCGGGTCCGGGCCATGGCGACACAGGATGTCGCTCGGGCGCTGGTCACGCGTGCGGGCGCCCGGCTGCCGGGTGACGGTTCATGTGTCCGAAGGGCCCACCGCGTCGGCCCCGGCTGGTCGCCCGTGTGGGGGAGGATCGGGGGATGCGCATCGACAGTCCCGGCCTGACCACCGACCTCGACCTGCTCCGGCTCCAGGGATCGACCGTCACCGACCTCGGTGACCACCTCGTCGTGCGCACCGAGGCGAACCCGACCTTCTGGTGGGGCAACTTCCTGCTCGTGCCGTCCGCGGCCCGTTCGGACGAGGTCGAGCGCTGGACCGCACGTTTCGAGGCAGAGCTCCCGGACGCCCACCACCGAGCGATCGCCTTCACGCACGACGGCGGAGACACCGATGCCTGGGCCGCCCAGGGCTGGGACGTCGAGGTCGACGTCGACCTCGCCACGACGTCCGTGCCGGCCCCCGCAGACGCACCGGACGGCCTCCAGCTGCGGCCGCTGGAGTCCGACGACGACTGGGAGCAGTCGGCCCGGGTCGGCGGGAGCGACACCCCCGAGGACCGGCGCGACGGGCGTCTCGTCTTCGAGCGGCGGCGGGCGGCGGCGCAGCGCGGGCTCGTTGAGTCGGGACGGGCGCGGTGGTTCGGGGCGTTCGACGGCGACCGGCTCGTGGCCAACCTCGGCATCGTGAGGCTCGGTGGCCTCGCCCGCTACCAGGACGTCGTGACGCTCGAGAGCCATCGGCGGCGCGGCATCGCCGGTGCGCTCGTGCGTGCCGCGGGGGAGTGGGCGCTCGAGGATCCCGCCGTCGGGCGGCTCGTCATCGTCGCCGAGGACGGCGGGCCGGCGATCGGGCTCTACCAGCGCGCCGGCTTCGTCGAGGTCGCCCGCCACGTCGGCGTCTCCCGAGCCCCCGCCTGACGCGTGCCGGGTTCGAAAAGATGACGGCAGCCTGGTGACGTCGGGCGTTCCATCGAACCCTCGGGAACGCGAGTCGAGGTGATACCGGCAGCACGTGGCCACCGGTATCACCTCGAACAGGGCGTATGCCGGACCGCTCAGTCCGCCTTGACGGCGAGCACCGGGCACGTGGCGTCGAGCAGCAGGCGCTGCGCGGTCGAGCCGAGGAGCAGCTTGCCGACCGCGCTGCGGTGCCGGATGCCGATGACGAGCATCCGCGGCTGCTCCCGGTCGACGACCTCGAGCAGCTGGTCGGCCGGGTCGGTGCCGTGCTCGATGCGCCGCACCTCGTGCGTCACCCCGGACTCGGCGAGGTCGGCGTCGAGCCGGTCGAGGTCCGAGCCGTCGGCGCGGTGGGAGTCGACGAGCTTGTCGTCGCGCGACATGTTGATGACGAGGACCGACTCGTCGTGCGCCTTCGCCTCGGCGATCGCGGCCGCGAGGGCCGCCTCGCCCTGTGACGTCGGGATGTAGCCGACGAGGATCGTCATGCCATGACCTCCTTCGTGGCCGGCGTGCTCGACCCCGGGCCACCGTCGCCGTCGTGACCGTGTCCACGACCGCGCCCGGTCAGCTTGCCGACGAGCGGCCACAGCAGGACCAGCGCGATGATCGCGTAGCAGACCCAGGCGACGGGGCCGCCAACGAGACCGCTGAGGTCGCCGCCGGAGAGCTGGAGCGAGCGGCGCCCCTGCAGCTCGGCGAGCGGGCCGAGGATGACGCCGATGATGAGCGGCAGCACCGGCAGCCCGAAGCGGCGCAGCGCGAAGCCGACCATGCCCAGCGCGAGCAGGAGGAGCAGGTCGAACGGCTGGGCGTTGACGGCATACGCCCCCATCGAGGCGAAGAAGAGGATGCCGGCGTAGAGGTAGGGACGGGGGATCTGGAGCAGCTTGGCCCAGGCCGGGGCGAGCGGCAGGTTGAGCAGCAGCAGCATCGTGTTGCCGACGAAGAGGCTCGCGATGAGCGTCCAGACGAGCACCGGCTGCTTCTCCATGAGCAGGGGACCCGGCTCGAGGCCCCAGCCCTGCAGCGCGGCGAGCATGATGGCGGCTGTCGCGTTGGTCGGCAGCCCGAGCGCGAGCATCGGGACCAGCGTGCCCGCGGCCGAGGCGTTGTTGGCGGCCTCGGGTCCGGCGACGCCCTCGATGGCGCCCTTGCCGAACTCCTCGGGCTTCTTCGAGAGCTTGCGCTCGGTCATGTAGGACAGGAAGGTCGGGATCTCGGCGCCACCGGCGGGCAGGGCGCCGAACGGGAAGCCCAGGGCGGTGCCGCGCAGCCACGGCTTCCACGAGCGGCCCCAGTCGTCCCGGCCCATCCACGGACGACCGACCGGGATGACGCCGGCAGCCTTGCGCCGCAGGTGGGCCGCGACCCAGAGCGCCTCGCCGACGGCGAAGATGCCGACCGCGACGACGACGACGTCGATGCCGTCGGCGAGCTGCGCGGTCCCGAAGGTCATGCGCTGCTGGCCCGTCACCTTGTCGATGCCGATGAGCCCGATGGCGAGGCCGATGAGCAGGGCCGCGAAGCCGCGGATGCGTGAGCTGCCGAGCACGGCGCTCGCACCCGCGAACGCCAGGAGCATGATCGCGAAGTACTCGGGCGCACCGAGGCTGACCGCGAACTTCACGACCTGCGGCATGACGAGCGCGAGCAGCAGCGTGCCGATCGTGCCGGCGACGAAGGACCCGATGGCCGCGGTCGCGAGCGCCTGCGCGGCCCGGCCGGCCTTGGCCATCTTGTTGCCCTCGATGGCCGTGACGACCGACGAGGACTCACCGGGTGTGTTGAGCAGGATCGAGGTCGTCGAGCCGCCGTACATGCCGCCGTAGAAGATGCCGGCGAACATGATGAGGGCCTGGGTGGGCTCGAGGCCGTACGTGACGGGCAGGAGCAGCGCGACGGTCATGGCCGGGCCGATGCCCGGGAGGACGCCGACGGCGGTGCCGATGGTGACGCCGATGAGGGCGAAGAGCAGGTTCATCGGGGTCAGGACGTGCCCGAACCCGTCGATGAGGTTGGCGAAGTTGTCCATCAGAGGATTCCTTGCAGCACGCCGGCGGGCAGGTTGACGTCGAGCCCGATGGCGAAGGCGTAGAAGGTGGCGAGCGCGAGGCCCAGGCCGAAGAGCAGACCGCGCACGTGGTGGCGGTTGCCGAGGGCGAAGGCCGAGCCGGCGAAGAGGATGGTGCCGCTGATGACCCAGCCGAGCGGCTCGATGAGCACGGCGTTGAGGACGAAGAAGGCGGCCAGCAGGCCGAGGGTCTTCCAGT
The DNA here is from genome assembly GCF_000383675.1 of Terracoccus sp. 273MFTsu3.1. Taxonomy (GTDB): domain Bacteria; phylum Actinomycetota; class Actinomycetes; order Actinomycetales; family Dermatophilaceae; genus Terrabacter. The sequence goes on from NZ_KB911831.1 coordinate 49,310, forward strand.
CCGAGCCGGTCGAGAGGTCGACGTCCTCGCCCTCCTCGGCGCTGCCGACGCCGCCGCGGTAGACGTCGACGGCATACAGGACGGCGGTCACGAGCAGCAGGATGCCGAGGATGATCGGCACGGGACGGGGACCCACGGGGTCGTTGCTGCTCGTCGCGTGGCCGATGCGGGCCGCGTCGAAGAGGAGCAGCCCGCCGAGGACCGCGAGGAACGCGCACATGCCGTACTGCGCGCGGTCCCCGCGGCCCTGCGCGGCCACCCCGTCGGACGTGACGGCGGACGGGCCGCCGGTGCTGGTCACAGCACCGGCAGGCGCGTCGCGCGTGGGGTCGGGGGTGTGGTCCGACATGGTCAGTTGGCCAGTCCGAGGGTGGTGAGGATCTCGGCGACCGAGGCGTCCTGCTCCTTGAGGAAGGTGCCGAACGCGTCACCGGTGACGAAGGCGTCGGTCCAGCCGCGCTTCTCCATCTCGTCCTTCCAGCCCTGCGTGGCGTGCATCTTCGTCAGCGCGTCGATCCACGTGGCCTTGTCGGCGTCGGAGATGCCGGGAGGGGCCACGATGCCGCGCCAGTTGGTGAAGACGAGGTCGATGCCGGACTCCTTGAGGGTCGGCACGTCGGGGAGGGCGTCGATGCGCTTCTCGCTCGTGACGGCCAGGACCTTGACCTGGCCGGCCTTGACCTGGTCGAGGAACTCGCCGAAGCCGCTGGCCCCGAAGGAGATCTTGTTGCCGATGAGGGCCGGGAGCAGCTCGCCGCCGCCGTCGAAGCCGATGTAGCTCACGGCCTTGGGGTCGATGCCGACGGCCTTGGCCAGCTGCATCGGCAGGAGGTGGTCGGGTCCGCCCGGGGACGAGCCCCCGCCGACGTTGACCTTCTTCGGGTCGGCCTTCCACGCCGCGACGAGCGCGTTGACGTCCTGGTAGGGCGAGTCCTTCGGCACGACGATCGCGCCGGCCTCCTCGATGAGCTTGGCGATCGGGGTGGTGTCGTTGAGCGTGGCCTGGCTCTTCTGCGTGTAGGCCGCGCCGACGACGCCGAGCCCCATCTGCATGGCGAGCTTGCCGTTGCCCTTCTCGTTGACCGTGCGCTGCAGGCCCACGGTGCCGCCGGCGCCCGGGAGGTTGAAGACCTGGATCGCGCTGGTGATCTTGGCGGCCTCCATGACCTTCGCCGCGGTGCGGGCGGTCGTGTCGTAGCCGCCGCCGGGGGCGTTGGGGACCATGATCTGGAGGTTGCTGGCAGGAGAGCCGCCGGCCGCGCCGGTGGCGGCGTCGTCCTTCTTGGCGGTGGCGCCGCAGGCCGAGAGGGCCAGGGCGGTGACGCCGACGGTGACGCCGAGAAGGACGGACCTGCGGGCGGGGGTGCGAGTGCTCATCGTTGAGGTCTCTTTCGCGATCTGTGGCTGGAACGGCATGATCGTGGCCTGCGTCACGACGCCGTGTCGCCCTTGTGTCAGCAATGAAGGTTGAGTTCGTTTTGGTCACGCAGAGACCGGGCCGCTTCGGTCGCCTCTCCCTCGCCGGGCAGCTGCTCGTCGTGCAGATGGTCATCCTGCTCGGTGTGCTCGTCACGGTCGCACTGGTGTCCCTCGCGCAGTCGGAGTCGACCTTCACGCGGACCGAGGGGCGCCGGGTGTCGGCCATCGCCGAGCAGCTCGCGAGCACCCCGATCGTGCGCACCGAGATGGGCCCCGGCGGGATCGTCAACGTGCTCCCGGCGGTCGTGCAGTCGGTCGTGACGCAGTACACCGTCACGTCGGTGACGATCGCCGACGCCGACGAGATCGCGCGCGTGTCGTCGGACCCGACCATCGACAAGACCCGCATCCCGCTCGGCGCCCCGGCGGTCGGCGAGGGCGCGAGCTGGACCGGAGTCATGGACGTCCAGGGCGAGCGGATGCTCGTCGCGCAGAGCCCGCTGCTCTACACGCCGACGTCCTCGTCGGAGTCGGCGCCGCTGCCCGTCGGTGCCCAGCTCGGCACCGTCATGGTCGCCGTGCGTATGCCGTCCGCCCTCGACCGCCTCCAGGGTGCGTCGTCCTACCTGCCGACCTACCTCGGCATCGCGCTCGTGCTCGGAGGCGTGGGCTCGTGGCTGCTCGCCCGCCGCATCAAGCGGCAGACGCTCGGGCTCGAGCCGTCCGAGATCACGGGCCTCGCGGAGAGCCGGGAGGCGATGCTCTTCGGGCTCGCCGAGGGTGTCGTCGCGCTCGACACGAACGAGCGGATCACGCTGGTCAACAACGTCGCCCAGCGACTGCTCGACCTGCCCGAGCATGCCGTCGGGATGCGTCTCGACGACCTCCCGATCGGTCCACGGCTGCGTGACGTGCTGCGGGGGGTGACGGACGAGAGCGAGCCATCGGAGTCCGACGACGGGGCCGACGAGGGGGCCGACGACGTGGCCGACGACGGGGCCGACGACGGGGCCCGGCCGATGCCCCGCGACCAGGTCGTCCTGCGCCGCGGTCGGGTCCTCGTCATGAACCGCATGGAGGTCAGCAAGGACGGCCGGCCGCTGGGCTCGGTGACGACCCTGCGCGACCGCACCGAGCTCGCCGACCTCGAGCGCGAGATCGGCTCGTTCCGCAGCACGACCGAGCTGCTCCGGGCGCAGGCGCACGAGTTCGCCAACCAGCTGCACACGATCTCGGGGCTCATCCAGCTCGGCGAGTACGACGAGGTCGTCGGCTACGTCGACGCCGTGAGCGAGCACCGGGCGCAGCTCGACCTCACCGTCTCGCGCCGCATCCGCGACACCGCCGTGACGGCGCTGGTCATGGCCAAGGCGGCGCAGGCGACCGAGCGGCGGGTCGAGCTGCGGGTCTCGGACGACACGTCGCTCGGCCGCGTCGGCCCGCGGGACTCGGCCGACGTCGCCGCCGTCGTCGGCAACCTCGTCGACAACGCCATCGACGCCGCCGCGTCGTCGGAGGGGTCGGACAAGTGGGTCGAGCTGACGATCCGCCAGGACGCGAGCTCGCTCGAGGTCAGCGTCGTCGACTCGGGACCGGGCATCGCGCCCGAGGTCGTGACGGAGGTCTTCACCCACGGCTACACGACCAAGGCGGCCCGGGCGGGCGAGCGTGGCATCGGGTTGGCGCTGACGCGCCTGATCTGCCAACGTCGGGGCGGCGAGGTCGAGGTGGAGAACACCCCGACGGGCGCGAAGTTCGTCGCCCGCCTCACCGTCGAGGCCGCCAACGGGCACGCGGAGGAGCAGCGATGACGACGGTCCTCATCGTCGACGACGACTTCATGGTGGCCCGCATCCACCGCGGCTTCGTCGAGCGCATCGACGGCTTCGACGTCGTCGGCACGGCCCAGTCCGGCGAGGAGGCCCTGGCCCTCGTCGAGTCGCTCCGGCCCGACCTCGTGCTGCTCGACCTCTACCTCCCCGACGCGTTCGGGCTCGACGTCGTCACGCGCCTGCGCGCGGCGGGGCACACGTGCGACGTCCTCGTCATCACCGCCGCGAAGGAGGCCGATGCGGTGCGCGGCGCCGTGCGCCAGGGCGTCGTCGGCTACCTGCTCAAGCCGTTCGCCTTCGCCGACCTCGAGCAGCGCCTGCGGTCGTATGCCGCCGAGCGGGCCCGTGGTCTCAGCGACGTCCCGACGCAGGAGGAGATCGACGCGGCGTTCACGTCGCAGCCGGTCGGCCGGGGCCCGGTCGCCGTGCTGCCGAAGGGCCTGAGCGCCGAGACGGCGGAGGCCGTCGAGAGAGCGCTCCGTGAGTCGAGCGAGACGCTGTCGGCGACGGAATGTGCTGAAGCCGTGGGGATCTCGCGCGTCAGTGCTCGCCGCTACCTCGAGCACTTCGTGTCGTTCGGCCAGGCCGAGGTGACCCTTCGCTACGGCGCGACCGGTCGCCCGGAGCGCCGCTACCGCTGGCTCTGAGCGCGCCGGCCCCACCACGTGCGCAGGGCCCCGGCCGGGTGGACGGGGCCCTGCGGCATACGTGCTCGGTACGGGGGCGGATGCCCGGGTGTCAGCGGACGGTGACCCGGCGCAGTGCGCTGCTCGAGCCGACGAAGGTGCCCGACCCGCGGTAGATCCACATGTAGTCGACCGATGCCGTGGGGGCGTGCGTGAACGACACGGCTCCGGTCGAGCTCGACGTGCGCGTCGCCGTGAGGTTCCACGTCGTGGAGCCCACCCGTCGCCAGTAGAGCTGGACCGGGACGCCGGCGATGGCACCGGCCGTGTCGCGCCGGGTCAGCCTGCTGGTGACGGTGACCGTGCGGCCCTTCGTCAGCGACGTGACGGTGGACGCGATGGTCTCGGCGGTGCCGACGAGCCGCGCGGACGAGGCGACGCTGTACCTGCCCGAGCGGTCCTTGGCCCAGATGCGGAAGCTGTACGCCGTGCCCTGGGCGAGGTTGACCTTCGCGCTCAGCGCCGTGCCCGAGTAGACGGCGGTGCCGGTCGTCGGGCTCGACGGCGCGGTGGATCCCGCGGCCATCCGGATGACGTAGCGGTCGAGGTCGTTGATCGCCGGAGCCGTCCACGTCAGCGTCGCCGCGCGCAGCGCGCCCGTCGCCCGGAACGCCCCGACCCCCTTCGGCGCCACGTCGACCGTGCGGAACGTCGAGGAGTAAGCCGTCGTCATCGTCGTTGCCGACGTGTCCTTCACGCCGGAGACCGTGAGCCGGTAGGGGGCGTTGTCGTAGAGCGGCGACGTCGGCCTGACCGTTGCGGTGCGCTTCACGGCGTCGTAGCTGACCGTGGCAGGGACCGCGGATCCGTTGCGGCCGTTGAGGATCCGCACCGTCGACGTCGTGACGCTCGACGGGACCACGTCGCGCGCGAAGGTCACGGTCGGCGTGTAGGTCTGCGTGATGCCCGACCCGAAGTCGTTGGGCGACGTGCTCCTCACCCACAGCTGAGTCGTCCCCGGCGTGGAGGCGCCGCCGTTGCGGACGAGGCGGAGACCGCTGTCGGTCGCGACGGCCGCATCGGGGCTGCCATCGCCGGTGACGTCGCCGACGGCCAGCGCCCCGGGACCGAAGTCCTGGACCGTGTCGGTCTGCCCGTAGCCCGTGGCGCCGAGTGTGCCGTCCTGCCCCTGGAACTCGACCGTGACGTGGCCCCACTTCTCGTGCAGGGCGATGACGTCAGGTCGCCCGTTGCCGTCGACGTCTCCGGACTCGACCGAAGTCGGCCAGTCGGTGGTGCTGCGCACGACGGGGTCGGCCAGCTGACCCGTGCTCGTCTGCGTCAGCACGACGATCTGAGACGAGGGCGCGACCTCGCCGGTGCTGACCACGAGGTCCGCACGCGAGTCGCCGTTGACGTCGGCCACCTCGATGCCGCGGTGGACGGCGACGGCGACGTGAGTGGTGCTCGTCCACCCGGTGGTCGTGTTGTGCAGCACGCGGACGCCGTCGGCCGCGAGGGCCGCCACGTCGGGGCGTGCGTCGCCGTCGAGATCACCGGTCTCCAGCTCCGTGGCGGGAGCGTCGGAGACGACCGTGGCGGCCCACGACCCGTCGACCTGCTGCACCAGCGCCGTGACGCCCGCAGGAGAGGAGGTGACGAGGTCGGTGCGACCGTCGCCGTCGAGGTCGGCGGTCTCGACGAAGGTCACGCCGGACGTGCCGGGCACGAGGCTGGCGGGTGCGAGGTCGCCGGTTGTCTGCTGCAGGAGAACCTGCACGCCGAGATCCGTCGCGACGACGACGTCCCGGCGTCCGTCACGGTCGACGTCGGCGACGACCACGTTGTGGGCGAGCGAGGAGTCCACGGTCCCGTACGGCCGAGCGGCGCCGAACGTCCCGGAGCTGGTCTGGGCGAAGACGTAGAGCTGTGCCCCGGTGCCGGGCACGGCCGCGGTGGCGACGGCGTCGACCCTGCCGTCACCCGTGAGGTCGCCGACCGCGGTGGCGCCCAGTGCCGCGTTGCCTCCGGCCTCGGACGCGACCGGGAAGAGGACGGACGGGTCGAACTCACCGATGGGGGCGGAGTCGACGCTGACGACGTAGGACGCCTTGGTGCGGTTGCCGTTGAAGTTGCGCACCGTGAAGAAGTACTCGTCGCCGGATGGTCGGAACGTCAGCGTCTCGCTCTCGCCGGGTCCCTTGGCATCGGCCTGACCGACGAGGCGGAGGTTCTTGTCGTAGACCGCGAGCACGGGGTCGAGGTTCTGGGCGTCGTCGACGTTGAAGTACGAGGGCCCTACCGTGACGCTCGCCGGCCGAAGGGTGGTCGGCGTGAAGCGGTACCAGTCGATGTCGCCCTCGACGTCGACGAGACCGTAGCTGGCCTGGTCCAGCGTCTTGGCGCGCACGGGTACATCGTTGGGCTCACCGATCCACGGGGCCGGCTGGGCGAAGTCCGCGGCCCAGCCACCGCCGAGCGCGTTCGTCGCGTCGACGACGCCGGCACCGTAGTAGGGGTCGATGCCGCGGGGCCCGGCGTCACGCGCCGTGGACCTCAGCCGCGAGAGCACCTGGGCCGGCGTCAGGGCCGGCGACTGGGTGCGGATCAGGGTGGCGACGCCGGCCACGATCGGCGCGGAGAACGACGTGCCGTCGCCGAAGTAGTACGTGTCGGCGAGGCGCGTCGACAGGATGCCCCATCCGGGGGCGGCAACATCGATCCACGGGCCGTAGCTGCTGAAGTCCGTCAGGGCGCCGGTCGAGTCGGTGGCGCCGACGGCGATCGCCTCGGGATAGGCGGCGGGGTACTGCGGCACGTCGTCACCCCAGTTGCCTGCGGCGACGATGACGACGGCGCCCTTGGCGACGGCATTCTTCACCGCGTCGTGCAGTGCCGGGTTGTCGCCGTCCCCGCCGAGCGAGAGGTTGAGGATCTTCGCGCCGTGGGAGACGGCCCAGTTGACGCCCTCGGCCACGTCCGAGTCGGTGCCGTTGCCGGTGTCGTCGAGGACCTTGACCGGCATGATCTTGGCGTTCCAGGCCACGCCCGAGATGCCCACACCGTTGTTCGTCGCGGCGGCGATGATGCCCGAGACCATCGAGCCGTGGCCGTTGTCGTCGCTCGCGGCACCGGCGGCGATGCCGACGTTCCTGATGGCGTTGTAGCCGGCAACGGTGCGGCCGACGAGGTCGGGGTGCCTGCCGTTGACGCCGGTGTCGATGACCGCGACGACCTGGCTGAGCGAGCCCTTCGAGCGATCCCACGCGGTCGGCACGCGGACGGTCTTGAGGTAGTCCTGGTCGTAGCCGAAGGCCGGGTCGTTCGGCGTGGCCGCGGCGGAGCGCACGTAGTCGAGCGTGACCTCCGCGACCGACGGGTCGGCGCCGAGCCTGCTCGCGAGCTCCTCGGCGCGACCGTTCGTCACGACCTTGACGAAGCTCGTGCCCCCGACCTGCGCGCCGGCATGACCTCCTCGACGCTTGAGAGCCAGGTCCCGGCTGGCCTTGGACGCCGTCGTCTTGAACTTGACGAGGACCGTGTGCGGGTCGTGGGCACGCGTGTGGCCGCCGGTGCGGGCCGGCCGCGGCAGGTGCTTGGCCACGATCCTCTTCGCCGTCGGGGTCGGAGCCGCCGACGCGACGGGGGAGGTGGCGAAGGCCGTGACGGGCGCGACGAGCGCAAGCGTCAGGGCAGCGGCGAACGGCCGGCGTCTGATCATGAGGAGCCCCTGTGAGAAGTGGTGGTGCGAGCGCATCATGACAGAGCACGAGGTCCCGGATGCCTCGAATGCACCGACATCTGCACGCACCCGCAGCGGCTCGCGAACCCCGCGCCGCACGCGGACCGCGGCACACGGCATACGCCATCGGTCGGGGGCGTGTGCCGGGTGCTGACCGACGCGGGAAAGGTGCGGCCAGCCGACCACAGGGGAAGATCGGCGGGCCGCGTCGCGGGCACCCTCTCGGGGTGCGGATCGTGGGGGCTGGTCAGCCCAGGTGGGCGGCGTCGATCGCCGACTGGAGGCTCTGCTGGTAGGCCTCGCTCGTGTAGGTGGCGCCGCTGACGACGTCGATCTGTGCCGACTGCGCAGCGAGGGCCTCGCGCCGCAGGGTCGGCGCGGCGCCGGCGCTGATGGACACCGACGTGCGCGAGCTGTCGGTGAGCTGGAGGGCGTGGACGTTGGTGATCTTCGTGCCCGTGAAGCTGACCCGCACCTGGACGGAGCCGTACTGCGTCCCGACGACGGCGCCGTCGACGGTGCCGGAGCGGGGTGCCGCGGGGGCTGCCTTCGAGGTGGTGCCCGACGTCGAGCCACGGGACGTCGTGGAGCCGCTCGGGGCCTTGGAGGACTTCGCGCTGCTGGACGGCTTCGGCGGCGCTGCGGCGACGGGCGTGCCGGCCTTGGCCGACGACAGGATGTGGACGCCCGTCACGGCGGTGTGCTTCGGCGCGAGCCCGGTCGCCCACGACGCGCCCACCGTGACGATGCCGGCCAGGCCGACGAGGACAGTCGTTGCCTTCCTCACCAGGAGAACCTTTCGTCGTGGATGTGGGACTTGGGGATGCCGCCCTCGAGGAGGCTGCGGTGGACGAGGTTCATCCAGCCTCCGGGGCCGCAGAGGTAGGCCTCGTGGCGGCGCAGGTCGGGGACGAGCTCGGCGAGCCGCTCGGCGTCGGGGACCGGCCGACCTCCGGAGTGGTCGGGCGGTAGCCACGAGCCGTCGACGGGCGGCCCGACAAGCAGGAGCAGCTGGTGGCCGCCGACGGCGGTCAGGTGCTCGAGCTCGTGGCGCAGTGCGAGCTGCGACTCGTCGTTGGCGCGGTAGACGACGGTGACGTCGCCGGGGCCGGCATGGCCATGGCGCACGAGCTCCTCGAGGATCGAGCGGACCGGTGTGACACCGATGCCGGCGGCGAGGAGCAGGACGCGGCGGCGGACGCGCTGGCGGGAGGTGAAGGCGCCGTAGGGGCCCTCGAAGAGGACGCGCGTGCCGGGCCGCAGGTGGGCCAGCCGGCTCGAGTGGTCGCCGAGCTCGCGCACCGTGATGCGCAGGCGACGGCCGTCGGGGGCGCTGGAGATCGACCACGGGTGGGCGGTCGCGAGCAGGCGGGGGCTGACGAAGCGCCAGTTGAGGTACTGCCCCGCCCGGACCGGGAGCCGGTCGAGGTGACGGCCCTTCATCCACACGGACCAGACACCCGGGGCCTCCTCGACGACGTCGGTGACGCGCAGGTCGTGGCGCAGGCTGCGGGCGACGGGGACGAGCAGGCGCCACCAGAGCACGCTGGCCGCGACGACCACGAAGAGGGTCCACCAGTAGGTGCGCACCCATTGCGAGGCGGTGAAGTCGGAGCCGATCGACAGCTCGTGCGGCACCGCGAGGACGACGGCGGCATACGCCGTCAGGTGCACGAGGTGCCACCACTCGTAGGACAGGCGCCGGCGGGCGATGCTGACCGACGTCACCGCGATGACGACGAGCAGCGTGGTGGCGATGAAGGCGAAGAGGAGGTCGCTGCCACCGGTGAGGAGCCGGAACGACTCGACGACCGGTGCGAACGGGCCGTGCAGGTCGTCGCGCGCCGCGTAGCCGATGACGATGGCGCCGACGTGCACGAGCACGAGCGGCACCGTGACGCGGCCGAGGATGCGGTGCGCCTTGAGGGCCCGGTCCATCCCGTAGACGCGGTCGATCCACGGCACGCGGGCGGCGAGGAGGAGCTGGATGAGCAGCAGGTCCATCGCGACGAGGCCGGTGAGGCGCCCGACGGCGATGAGGGTGGTGCTGCTCGTGCCGGCGACGAGGTCGTGGCTGCCCCCGCCGAGGAGGAACTGCGCCACGACGGCGAGCAGGCTCGCGATGGCCAGGGTCTCGAGGAGGTCGCCGGTGCGGGCCTGCCAGCGGCGGAAGTCCGCGCCGGCACGCAGGGCTCGACGGACCCGGCTCGGGGTCCCACGGTGTGGTGCGATGGTGGTGCTCACCTAGACGATGGTGGGCAGCCGATCTCAGAAAGTTATGAGACACGAAGGGGAGGCTCGGGCCATGACCGCGTCGCCGATCCGCCCACGGCTGCTCCTCGTCGAGGACGACCCCGACCTCTCGCAGATGCTCGCCGAGCTGCTCGGCGAGGAGGGGTATGCCGTCACGGCGGTCCGCGACGGACAGGCGGGCCTGCACCGTGGCCTCGTCGACGACTGGGACGTGCTCGTCGTCGACCGTGGGCTGCCGGGCATCGAGGGGGTCGACCTCGTGACGCGCCTGCGCTCGCGGGGCCTGACCGCGCCGGTGCTCTTCCTGACGGCGCGGGGGACCGTGGCCGACCGCGTCGAGGGTCTCGACGCCGGTGCGCAGGACTACGTCGTCAAGCCCTTCGACGTCGACGAGGTGCTCGCCCGCCTGCGCGCCCTGCTGCGCCCGATGGGGGGCGCGGCCGGGGAGCTCGCCGTCGGGGCCCGGCGGCTCGTCGTCGCCGAGCAGCGGCTCGTCGGGGGTGACGGAGAGGTCATGCTGTCGGGTCGCGAGGCCCGTCTGCTCGAGACGCTGGCGCGCCGGCCCACGCGGGTCTTCACCCGGGACGAGCTGCTCGCCGCAGCCTTCGACAACGCCGACACGCTCGGTGCCGTCGACACGTACGTCTACTACCTGCGGCGCAAGCTCGGGAAGTCCGTCATCGAGACCGTGCACGGCGTCGGCTACCGGCTCGGGGCCTCCTGATGGGCCGGCGCTCGCGAGCGTCCGCAGGGGAGCGCGACCCGCTGCGACGGGCGTCGCGCTCGGTGGCTCTGCGCGTCGGAGCCACGACGGCGCTCGTCGTGCTTCTCGCCATCATCGGCACCGCCGTGCTCTTCGACCGGCAGCAGCTCGCCGAGATCCGCGGCCGCACCGAGACGACGGCCCGGACGGCGGACGACGTCGTCGACTCCCCGCCGGGGACCTGGCTCGTCAAGCTGACCGACTCCGGTCACGAGGCGACACGGTCGATGCCCTCCGAGCTGGCCGCCGCGGCCTCGGCCGTCAGGCCGGACGTGTCGGGGCCGACGAGCCTCACGGCGGACGGGCGGTCGTGGCCGGCATGGGTCGACCGGCGCGAGGGGGTGCGCTACGTCGCCGTCTACGACATCCGCCTGCACACCGGCGAGGAGCAGCGGCTGCTCGTGTCGACGGCGGCGGCCGGGGTCGTCGGGGTGCTGTTGGCCGCACTGACCGGGCTGTTGGCTGGGCGGCGCGCGGTGCGGCCGCTCGGTGAGGCGATGGAGCTGCAGCGCCAGTTCGTCGCCGACGCGTCGCACGAGCTGCGCACGCCTCTGGCCGTCATCAGCACGCGGGCGCAGATGCTGCGACGACACGTCGCCGCGGATGTGGCTGCGGCAGATGGTGACCCGGCGGCCGCGCGGCGCCTGGCGGAGGTGGACCAGCTCGTCCACGACACCCAGGCGATGGCCGACGTCGTGTCCGACCTGCTGCTCTCGGCGCAGCTCGAGCACGTCGACGAGGTGGCCGAGCGGGTCGACCTGGGTGCCCTCGCCTCGGAGGTCGTCAGGTCGCTCATGCCGTATGCCGCGGACCACGGGGTGACGCTCGTCGACGAGGCGTCCGGGGGCGGCGACGGCCTCGTGCAGGGAGTGCGGCCGAGTCTGCGCCGCTCGGTGCTGGCGCTCGTCGACAACGCGATCGCCCACTCCGAGAAGGGGACCCAGGTCGAGGTGCGGTCGGGGATCGAGGACGGTCAGGTGCGCGTCGACGTCGTAGACCACGGTGACGGGGTCGACGCTGCCGACGTCGAGAACCTGTCGCGACGCTTCTCCCGCGGTGACGGCGGCTCTGGAGGCCGGCGCGTCGGGCTCGGACTGGCGCTCGTGACCCAGATCGTCCGGTCGCACGGCGGCCGGCTCGAGGTGACGGAAACGCCTGGCGGGGGAGCGACCTTCTCGCTGCTCATCCCGGCTGCTGAACCCGGCTGAGGGGCATCCCGCGCAGACGCAGAACGGGCGCACCACGTCGTCGTGATGCGCCCGTCCCTCCCCTGCTCCTCGTGTCTGTTACTTCAGCTTGAAGTAGGCCGTGATCTTGCTGTCGTCCAGAGCGGTCATCGTGACCTGGTAGCAGGTACCGACGGTGGCTTTCGGCGTCTGCCAATTCTGAATGAACTGACCGCCGCTGGTGTCGTACCGAAGGTTTGTGCCGCCGGTCGTGGTCATCTCGATGGCATCCTCGGTAGGTGCAGTGCCGCAGGTGATCTGCTTGGCACCGAACGACTTCACTGCCGACACACTCGTCAGTTCGGTCGATCCGCTGAAGAGCTCGAACTTGAGCGGGACGGTCGAGCCGGCCTTGACCGTGTTGAGCACCGTGCTACCCATGTCAACAGGCTGGTAGAAGCCCTGGGTCGTCCAAGCGGCGATCGTGAAACTGCCGCTCTTGCTGGCGGGCGTGTAGTCCGCGCTCCCGGCAAAGGACGCCAGCACAGCGACCGTGCCAACGCTCGTCACGTCGGTCGTGGCGCTCACCCCGCGGGTGTACGTGACAGCGACCGATGCGCCGGCGAGCTCGGCGCCGATGCCCTGCACAGCGGCAGTGCACGGATGTGCTGCTCCGTCGTAGACGACACCGGTCGGGCAGTTCAGGCTAACGGCAGGTGTGGCCTTGCCGATGGTGTAGGTCTTGCTGTCGTTGCTGGCGAGGTAGTTCGTGCTCGCGGCGTAGCTGGCGGAGCCCGTCGCGGTGCCGGCGTGGACGTTATTCGCGTAGGTGACTGGGAGGGTCTGGTCGAGCCCGGCCGGGCCGCTGACCTTCGCCGAGCACGGGGTGTATGCCGCGCCGGTGTAGGTGAACGGGCCAGCGGTGCAGGTCACGACGGTGGTGGTCGCGGCCTTGGCGATGGTGAAGGTCTTCGAGTCGGTCGAGCCCTCGTGGTTGAGGTCGCCCTCGTATCCGGCGTACGCGCGGGCAGCTCCTGCATCGACGTTGGTCGCGGCATAGTCGACATCGAGTGCCAGGTCGAGCCCGGCCGGGCTGGTGACCTTGGCGGTGCACGGGGTGTGTGCCGTGCCGGTGTAGGTGAACGGGCCAGCGGTGCAGGTCACGACGGTGGTGGTCGCGGCCTTGGCGATGGTGAAGGTCTTGCTGTCGTTGCTGGCGAGGTAGTTCGTGCTCGCGGCGTAGCTGGCGGAGCCCGTCGCGGTGCCGGCGTCGACGTTGTTCTCGTAGTCGACGCCGAGTGCCAGGTCGAGCCCGGCCGGGCTGGTGACCTTGGCGGTG
>NZ_KB911832.1 GCF_000383675.1 Terracoccus sp. 273MFTsu3.1
AGAGGCTCCCAGCCAGACTACTGGGTTGATAGGCCGGATGTGGAAGCACAGCAATGTGTGGAGCTGACCGGTACTAATAAGCCGATAACTTGACTTACAAAGATGCTCCGCGTCCACTGTGCAGTTCCCGAGATACAAACGGGAACACCACCCACTGATTTGATATCTCCATAGAGTTTCGGCTGTCATAGCGAAGGGGAAACGCCCGGCTCCATTCCGAACCCGGAAGCTAAGCCCTTCAGCGCCGATGGTACTGCACTGGTGACGGTGTGGGAGAGTAGGACGCAGCCGGACAACCATTCACGACAACCCCGCCAGGACACCTGGCGGGGTTGTCGCATTCCCCCACCCTTTTCACGCCATGGAAATGCCGCGCGCGGACTCCCGCCTCACCCCGCGCGGTCGCGCCCCACAGGGGGATGGGGCGTCGAAGGCGCAGGGACTAGGGTTGGTCCGTGCCTGAACTCATCCCCTCCCCGACCCGTATCCCCGTTCCCGGTGGCAAGGTCATCGACGAGCACATCGGTGCCGTCAACACGCCTGACGCCCGTCTGCAGGCCTCGGTCTCGGTCGCCCGCATGGTGGCGCCGGCCGGATGGTCCGAGCCCTTCCAGGCTCCCGAGTTCGACGAGATCACGCTCGTCCTCGCCGGGACGGTGCTCATCGACCACGACGGCGGCACGCTCGAGGTGGGCGCGGGGCAGTCGGTGATCACGCGCGGCGGTGAGCGCATCCGCTACTCGTGCGGTCCCGAGGGCGCCGAGTACGTCGCCGTCTGCCTGCCGGCCTTCAGCCCGGACTCGGTCCATCGCGAGGAGGACGCCGAACCGGCGGCCGGGGACGCGTCGTGAGCTCGGACGACGTGCTGCACGCTCCCAAGGTCCTGCTCCACGACCACCTCGACGGCGGCCTGCGCCCGCAGTCGATCATCGAGCTGGCTGCGGACGTGGGCTACGACGCCCTGCCCGAGACCGAGGCGGACGCCCTCGGCGCTTGGTTCCGCGAGAGTGCCGACTCCGGGTCGCTCCCGCGCTACCTCGAGACCTTCGACCACACCCTGGCCGTCATGCAGACCCGCGAGGGGCTGTTCCGGGTGGCGAGCGAGTGCGCCCAGGACCTGGCCGCCGACGGTGTCGTCTACGCCGAGAGCCGCTACGCGCCGGAGCAGCACCTGACCCGTGGCCTCACGCTGGAGGGGGTCGTCGAGGCCGTCAACGCCGGTCTGCGCGACGGAGAGGCCAAGGCCGCGGCCGCCGGAAACCCGATCCGGGTCACCTCGCTGCTCACGGCGATGCGCCACGCCGCCAAGTCGACCGAGATCGCAGAGCTGGCGATACGCTACCGCGACGAGGGGGTGTCCGGCTTCGACATCGCGGGCGCGGAAGCCGGCTACCCACCCACCCGCCACCTCGATGCGTTCGAGTACCTCCGCCGCGAGAACTTCCACTTCACGATCCACGCCGGCGAGGCCTTCGGTCTGCCGTCGATCTGGGAGGCGATCCAGTGGTGCGGCGCGGACCGTCTCGGTCACGGAGTCCGCATCGTCGACGACATCACCATCGACGGCGCCCCCTTCGCGCAGTGGGTGGAGGGGAACGAGGACGAGCCCGACGCGCTGACATCGCTCGAGCTCGAGCGGGTGCGCCTGGGGCGCCTGTCGGCCTACGTGCGCGACAAGCGAATCCCCCTGGAGATGTGCCCGAGCAGCAACCTGCAGACCTCGGCGGCCCCGTCGATCGCGCTGCACCCGATCACGCTGCTCCGTCGGCTGCGCTTCCGCGTCACGCTCAACACCGACAACCGGCTCATGAGCGACACGTCGATGAGCAAGGAGGCGGCCCTGCTACGCGACGAGGCGGGGTGGACCCTCGAGGACCTGCGGTGGGTGACGATCAACGCCATGAAGTCGGCCTTCATCCCCTTCGACGAGCGTCTGGCGCTCATCGACGACGTCATCAAGCCGGGCTACGCAGCCCTCGGCTACCAGGCCCCGCCCGTCGCCTGAGACACCCCAGCCGGTCAGAGCCGCCGCCGGCAGCCCGCGACGGGCGTCACTCCGCAGCGAGCGCGGCGTCGACGGCGGCCTCGACGTGCAGGCGCGTCGTCGGGAAGACCGGGACGTCCGCGTCGGACTGGTCGACGAGCAGCTCGATCTCGGTGCAGCCGAGGACCACGCCCTCGGCGCCGGCAGCGACGAGCCGCGCGATGATCTCGCGGTAGGCCTGCCGGGACTCCTCTGTCACCACGCCGAGGCACAGCTCCTCGTAGATGATCCGGTGGACCGCCGCCCGGTCGTCGGCGTCGGGCACGACCACGGTGAGGCCGTGACCGGCGAGACGGCCGCGGAGGAAGTCCTGCTCCATCGTGTACGCCGTCGCGATCAGCCCGACCTGCCGCAGTCCCGCCGCCCGCACGGCATCGGCCGTCACGTCGCCGATGTGCAGCAAGGGGATCGAGACGGCGGCCTCGATGGCGGGCGCCACCTTGTGCATCGTGTTGGTGCACAGCACGAGCAGCTCGGCACCGGCAGCCTCGAGTCCGGCGGCCGCCGTCGCGAGCAGCGCCCCAGCCTCGTCCCAGCGGTCCTCGGCCTGGAGCCGCTCGACCTTGGCGAAGTCGACCGAGTGGAGCAGCAGACGCGCAGAGGCCAGGCCTCCGACCCGCTCACGGACGAGCTCGTTCGCGAGCCGGTAGTACTCCGCGCTCGACTCCCAGCTCATGCCACCGAGCAGGCCGACGAGCCTCACGCCGGGCTGCCGGCCCCGAGAAGGGCGCCGAGCTCGGACTCGGCCTCGCGCGGGTGCAGGCAGCGCGCCCCGTGCGCCCGTGCCTCGGCCACGACGCGGGGCTCGTCACGCCACAGGGCGAGCCCGCGCCGCACGAGGATGTGCGGCGGTTTGCGGCGCTCGGACAGGTCACGCACGAAGCGGCGCAGTGCCGTCAGGGTGCGGTTCTGGCGTACGCACAGGGCGTCGGCGAGCAGTCCCTCGCGGCGCAGCGGCTCGACGAGACGTCCGGCGAAGAGCCCCTCGGCCAGCACGAAGTCGGTGGGACCCGCGTGCACGACGTGCCGACCGGTCACGGCCGAGGCGCCGATCTCGTAGACGGGCACCTCGACGCGGCCCTCGTCGACGAGTAGCCGGAGCGCGCCCACTGCGGACGCGGCGTCCCACGAGTCCTCGTGGTCCCAGTCCGGGATGCCCAAGGGGGAGCGGGGCAGTGCCGGGTCGCTCGCCTCCCGGTAGAAGTCGTCGAGACGCACGACGGGCCACCCGTGGGTGGCGCTCAGCCGTGCCGAGAGCCGGCTCTTGCCGGCGCCGCTCGGTCCGGTCAGCAGGATGACCCGACGCCGGTCCCGCCCGGTCGCACCCGGCGTGTTCGCATCCGACGGCCTGCTCATCGACGCGTCCGCAGCTGCACCACGCACGGCGTCGGGGCCCGCGCCGTCCACGGAGCCACCGGGGTCGCGGACGGCGCCCGCCCTCGCCGTTCGGCCCGTGGGCGGCTCGCCCGCGGTGTCGCCCGAGCGGTGGTCGACCGACGCCACCTCGCCCTCCTCCACCAGGTCCAGGGACCGGGTCAGAGACCCTTGGGGTGCCAGACGGTCTTCGTCTCGACGAAGGCCCTGATGCGACCGAGACCGGGGTCGGCGTTCCAGTCGGGCTCGACGGGAGCGCCGTCGGCCAGAGCCGGTCGGTAGACGCGCTTGAGGTTGCCGGCGGCCTCTGCCTCGAGCGCGGCCCAGTCGACGCCCTCGGCGCCGGCGACACCCGTGAGGTCGATGGCGTTGACGTCGCGGTGCGCCGCAAGCCACGTGGCGACCTCGGCGGTCTGGGCCGTGACGATGTTGACGACGCCACCGGGCACGTCGGACGTCGCGAGCACCTCGCTGAACGTCACCGCCGGCAGGGGACGAGCGGCCGACGACACGACGACGGCCGTGTTGCCCGACGCGATGACCGGGGCCACGACGGACACCAGCCCGAGCAGCGAGGAGGCTTGCGGCGCAAGCACGCCCACGACACCAGTCGGCTCGGGAGCCGACACGTTGAAGAACGGTCCAGCGACCGGGTTGAGGTTGCCGAGCACCTGGGCGATCTTGTCGGTCCACCCGGAGTACCAGACGACACGGTCGATCGCGGCGTCGACGACGGCACCCGCGGCACGAGCCGTCAGGCCCTCGCTCGCGGCGACCTCGTCGACGAACTGTGCGCGGCGGCCCTCGAGCACCTCGGCGACGCGGTAGAGCACCTGGCCGCGGTTGTACGCCGTGGCACCCGACCAGCCGGGCAGGGCGGCGCGGGCGGCGACGACGGCGTCGCGGACGTCCTTGCGCGAGCCCATCGCGGCGTTGGCGAGGAACTCGCCCGTGGCCGAGACGACCTCGTAGGAGCGACCGGACTCGCTGCGCGGGAACTTGCCCCCGATGTAGAGCTTGTAGGTCTTGCGCACGTCGAGGCGGCTCATCGGGCGGCTCCCGTCAGGGTCGAAGGGGCGGTGGTGACGTAGGCCTCGAGGCCGTGGCGGCCGCCCTCGCGGCCGTAGCCCGACTCCTTGTAGCCACCGAAGGGCGAGGTCGGGTCGAAGCGGTTGAAGGTGTTGGCCCAGACGACGCCGGCCTTGAGCTGGTCGGCCATCCAGAGGATCCTCGAGCCCTTCTCGGTCCAGACACCGGCGGACAGGCCGTATGCCGAGTTGTTGGCCTTGGCGACCGCCTCCTGGGGCGTGCGGAAGGTCAGCACCGACAGGACCGGTCCGAAGATCTCCTCGGTCGCGACGCGGTGCGTCTGCGAGACACCGGTGAGCACCGTCGGCGGGAACCAGTAGCCCTTGGTGGGCAGCGTGCACTCGGGGCTCCAGCGCTCGGCGCCCTCGGCGACGCCCGCCTCGACGAGCGAGGTGATGCGGTCGAGCTGCGCCCTGGAGTTGATGGCGCCGAGGTCGCTGTTCTTGTCCATCGGGTCACCGACGCGCAGCGTGCCGAGGCGGCGCTTGAGCTTGGCGACGACCTGGTCGTGGACGTTCTCCTGGACCAGCAGCCGCGAGCCGGCGCAGCACACCTGTCCCTGGTTGAAGAAGATGCCGTTGACGATGCCCTCGACGGCCTGGTCGAGGGGGGCGTCGTCGAAGACGATGTTGGCGGCCTTGCCGCCGAGCTCGAGCGTCGCCTTCTTCGACGTGCCGGCGATGGAGCGCGCGATCGCCTTGCCGACGTCGGTCGAGCCGGTGAAGGCGATCTTGTCGACGTCGGGGTGCTCGACGAGCGCCTGACCGGTGCGGCCGTCACCGGTGATGATGTTGACGACACCGGCGGGCAGCTCGGCTTGCTGGCACACCTCGGCGAAGAGCAGCGCGCTCAGCGGGGTCGTCTCAGCAGGCTTGAGCACGACGGTGTTGCCCGTCGCGAGGGCCGGCGCGATCTTCCACGCGAGCATGAGCAGCGGGAAGTTCCACGGGATGACCTGTCCGACCACGCCGTGCGGGCGCGGCACGTCGGCGCCCGAGGCGGACAGGCCGGCATACTCCAGCTTGTCGGCCCAGCCCGCGTGGTAGAAGAAGTGCGCCGCCGCGACCGGCACGTCGACGTCGCGCGTCTCCTTGATCGGCTTGCCGTTGTCGAGCGTCTCGAGCACGGCGAACTCGCGGGCGCGCTCCTGCAGGATGCGGGCGATGCGGAAGAGGTACTTGCCGCGCTCGGCGCCACTCATCCGGCCCCAGACGCCCTCGTACGCTCGCCGGGCCGCGGCGACGGCCTTGTCGACGTCCTTGGGGCCGGCCTGGCTCACCTCGGCGAGGACCGTCTCGTCGGCGGGGTTGACGGTGGGGAAGGTCGCCTTGGGACGCGTGAACGCGCCGTCGATGAAGAGACCGTAGGACTTCTCGATCGTGACGATGGCGCGCGACTCCGGCGCTGGGGCGTACTCGAACTTCGGCATCAGGGTGTCTTTCGTGGGCGCTGTCGTGTGAGGCGCGGTCGGTCAGTCAGGCAGTCACGGTCAGTCGATCGTCACGTAGTCGGCGCCGGAGTAGGCGCCCGTGGCGAGCTTCTGACGCTGGAGGATGAGGTCGTTGAGCAGGCTCGAGGCGCCGAAGCGGAACCACTCCGGCGTGAGCCAGTCGTCGCCGGCGATCTCGCTGACCATGACGAGGTACTTGATGGCGTCCTTGGTCGTCTTGATGCCACCGGCCGGCTTGACGCCGACCTGGCTGCCGGTGAGGTCACGCCAGTCGCGCACGGCCTCGAGCATGATGAGCGTGACGGGCAGGGTGGCGGCGGGCTGCACCTTGCCGGTGGAGGTCTTGATGAAGTCACCGCCCGCGAGCATCGAGAGGTAGGACGCGCGGCGGACGTTGTCGTAGGTGACGAGCTCGCCCGTCTCCATGATGACCTTGAGGTGCGCCGTGCCGCAGGCCTGCTTGACCTCGGCGATCTGGTTGAAGACGGTGAGGTAGTCACCGGCGAGGAACGCGCCGCGGTCGATGACCATGTCGATCTCGTCGGCGCCGGCCTCGACGGCGTCGCGGGTGTCGGCCAGCTTGACCGGCATGCTCGCGCGCCCGGACGGGAAGGCCGTCGCCACGGCGGCGACGTGGATGCCGCTGTCGCCGAGCGCGGCCTTCGCGGTCGCGACCATGTCGCCGTAGACGCAGATGGCGGCGGGACGTGGCGTCGTGGGGTCGAGCGGGTCGGGCACGAGGGCCTTGGCGCACAGGGACCGGACCTTGCCGACGGTGTCGGAGCCCTCGAGGGTCGTCAGGTCGATCATCCCGATGGCGGTGTCGATGGCCCAGGCCTTGCTCGTCGTCTTGACCGAGCGGGTGCCGAGCGACGCCGCACGTGCCTCGCAGCCGACCTGGTCGACCCCGGGCAGGCCGTGCAGCCACGAGGTGAGGGCATGGTTCGTCAGGCGCGACACCCCGAGGACGTCCCGCGCCTGCGCGGTGAGGTCCTGCGCGGTGTGCGTCGTGGTGCTAACTGTCACCACGGGAGTCTATCCACCTATCGAGACGGCCCGTGACGCGTGAGAGAGTCTGTCCGTGAGCCCCGACGTGTCCCCGCTGCCCTCCG
Organism: Terracoccus sp. 273MFTsu3.1; assembly: GCF_000383675.1. GTDB lineage: Bacteria > Actinomycetota > Actinomycetes > Actinomycetales > Dermatophilaceae > Terrabacter. The sequence continues at coordinate 7,070 of NZ_KB911832.1, forward strand.
ACTCACCCGCAGAGGAGCATCCCGAGCGCGTCGCCCTGCGCGACGCCCGCACGCTCCGGCCCGGCTCGTCGGTCACCGTCGGCGTCATCGGTGCAGCGGCCGGAGTCGCCCTGCTCGTCCCCGGTGTGCTGACCGAGCCGCGCAGCTGGACGCTCATCTCGACCGTCGTGCTCGCACTCGTGCTCCTGTGGCTCTTCGTCGTGCGCCCCAGCGTCGTCATCCACGCCGAGGGGATCCGGCTCGTCAACCCGCTGCGAGTCGTCGACGTCACGTGGCCGGCCATCAGCGAGGTCCGGTCACGCTGGGCGCTCGAGATCGTCGCGGACGGCCGCCGCTACACCGCGTGGGGGGTGCCGGCCGATCCCGGTCGTCCGAGGTACGGCCGCGGCATGCTGACCGTTGGCGCCAACAAGGTGCGGGGCAAGGGGACCACCGAGGAGCCGGCGAAGTCGAAGGTCGAGGCCCAGGCCGTCGCGGCCGAGGTCGAGGCCCGGATGACGGCCGATCGCAAGCGCAAGGACGGCCGGACGCCACGCATCGCGCACCAGGTCTGGGACCCGGCGTCCGTCGGCCTGCTCCTCGTCGGCCTCGCCTTCTTCGTCATCGGCACGTTCGTCGTCTGACGGGCCTACTGACGTAACCCAGAGAGGGCCACTGACGCGGCCCTGACGGGCCCGGGTGACCCGGCCCCACGCGTACGCCCGTCGATGGCGTACGCGTGGAGCGGCGTCACAGGGACGTGAGGCGTTCCAGGTCGGCGCGGACCCGGGCGAGCCGGGTCTCGGCGACCGCGCGGGACTCCCCGAGCGATGCCGGACGGGCCACCGGCTCGATGACCTCGAGGTAGACCTTCACCTTGGGCTCGGTGCCGCTCGGGCGCACGATGACCCGCGAGCGGTCGGCGAGGTGGTAGCGCAGGCCCTCGGTCGGCGGCAGCCCCCCGTCGCCTTCGGCGAGGTCGTCGACCCGCACGACGTCGACGCCGGCCACCGTGGTGGGCGGCTCGGCGCGCAGGCGGCCCATGAGGGTGTCGGTCTGGGCGAGGTCGGAGACGCGCACCGAGAACGAGTCGGTCGCGTGGACGCCGTGTTCGATCGCGAGGTCGTCGAGCAGGTCGATGAGGGTGCGTCCCTGCGCCTTGAGGCCGGCCGCGAGCTCGGCGAGCAGGAGGGCGGCGCTGACGCCGTCCTTGTCGCGGACGAGCTGCGGGGCGACGCAGTAGCCGAGCGCCTCCTCGTAGCCGTAGCGCAACCGGTCGACGCGGGAGATCCACTTGAAGCCGGTCAGCGTCTCCTCGTGGGCGAGCCCGGCCGCCTTGGCGATCGACGCGAGCAGGCGCGAGGACACGATGGAGTTGGCGAAGACGTCGCGGCGCGAGACACCGCGCTGCACGATGTGCGCGCCGAGCAGCGCCCCCACCTCGTCGCCGCGCAGCATCCGCCAGTCGCCGAGCGCCGGGTCGAGCACGGCCGCGGCGCAGCGGTCGGCGTCGGGGTCGTTGGCGATGACGAGGTCGCAGCCGACGGCGCGCGCACGGGCGAGCGCGAGGTCGATCGCGCCCTTCTCCTCGGGGTTCGGGAAGGCGACGGTCGGGAAGTCGGGGTCGGGCACGGCCTGCTCGTCGACGACGACCGGGGCGGTGAAGCCCGCCTGGACGAAGGCCGTGTGCACCGTGCCGTGGCCGACGCCGTGCAGGCTCGTGTGGACGATGCTCAGGTCGCGCGGCGAGTGCGGGTCGACGACGCTGACGACGGCGTCGACGTAGTCCTCGAGGAGGTTGTCGCCCAGCGTCTCCCAGCCCTCGGAGACGCGGGGCACGTCGGCCACCCGCTCGACCCGGCCGATGTGGGCGGCGATCTGGGCGTCGGCGGGCGGCACGATCTGGCTGCCGTCGCCGAGGTAGACCTTGTAGCCGTTGTCCTGAGGCGGGTTGTGGCTCGCCGTGACCATGACGCCGGCATCGGCGCCGAGGTGGCGGATCGCGAACGCGAGGACGGGCGTCGGCAGGGGCTGGGGGAGCAGCAGCGCCCGACCGCCGGCCGCGACGACGACCGCGGCCGTGTCGCGGGCGAAGACGTCGGAGTTGTAGCGCGCGTCGAAGCCGACGACGACGGTCGGCGCCTCGCCGGCGCGGCCCTCGTCCTTGAGGTATGCCGTGAGGCCGGCGGCCGCGCGGATCACGACGCTGCGGTTCATCCGGTTGGGGCCGGCACCGAGGGCCCCGCGCAGGCCGGCGGTCCCGAACTCGAGCAGGCCCGACATGCGGTCGGCGAGGTCGGCGGCGGCCTCCGCGTCCCCCGCTGCGGCCCGCGCGAGGACGGCGTCGAGCTCGTCACGCGTCGTCGGGTCGGGGTCGTCGTCGCGCCAGGCGCGCGCCGCGGCATGCAACGTCTCGGTCGTGTCGACGGTCGTCATCAGAGACGCCCCACGACCGCCGCGAGGAGGCGGCCGCACCGTTCGGCGGCGGCCTTCCCGGCCTCGAGCACCTCCGTGTGGCTCAGCGGCTGGTCCGAGATGCCCGCGGCGAGGTTGGTGACGAGCGAGATGCCGAGGACGTCGAGCCCGACCTGACGCGCTGCGATCGCCTCGAGGCTCGTCGACATGCCGACGAGGTCGCCGCCGATGACCTTGGCCATCTGCACCTCGGCCGGGGTCTCGTAGTGGGGGCCGTGGAACTGGACGTAGACGCCCTCGTCGAGGTCGGGGTCGACCTCGCGGGCCAGGTCGCGCAGTCGCGGCGTGTAGAGGTCGGTGAGGTCGACGAAGTTCGCACCCTCGATGGGGGAGTGCGCGGTGAGGTTGATGTGGTCGCGGATGAGGACCGGGGTGCCGGGCGCCCAGGCCGGGTTGAGGCCGCCGCACCCGTTGGTCAGGACGATCGTCGAGCAGCCCGCGGCCTTCGCGGTGCGGACACCGTGGACGACGGCACGCACGCCGCGTCCCTCGTAGAAGTGGGTGCGGGTGCCGAAGACGAGGGCCCGACGGCCGGTGTCGCCGATCGCGACCGAGCGCATGCTGCCGGAGTGGCCGGCCACGGCGGCCCTATGGAAGCCGGGGACGTCGGCGTTGTCGACGGTCGCGAGCGTCTCACCGATGAGGTCGGCGGTCTGGCCCCAGCCCGAGCCGAGCACGAGCGCGACGTCGTGGTGGTCCACGCCGGTGCGCTCGGCGATGACGGCGGCGGCGTCGGCGGCGACGTCGAAGGGGTCGGTGGAGGGGTCGCTGAGATCGCGCTGGGAACTGGTCACGCTCAGGACTCTAGCGACGTCGACGCGGCGCAGGAACCGGCCCGTCGGGTCAGCCGGGACTCTCCGCGAAGGCCGTGAGCACCGCGTCGACGGTGCGCGTGACGTAGGCGCGTCGGCGCCGCGCCGGTTGGGCCAGTGCGCTGAGCAGGACCCCCTCGAGGGAGGCCACGACGGCCTCCGCATGAGGCCGGGCATCGGTGTCGCGACTGCGGCCGACGACCTCCTCGACGACGTCGAGGAGCCGGTCGCGCCACTGCGCGAAGGCGGCTGCCAGCTCGTCGTCGCGGGCCGCCTCGAGGGTCAGCTCCAGGCGCGCGAGGACGACGTCCGGCTCACGCAGCCAGCCGGCGAAGAGGTCGGAGATCTGGGCCGAGGCGAACGCGGGGTCGCCGGGTCGGGCGGCGAGGCGCCGGCCCAGGGCCTCCACGTCGCCGGTCAGACCGGTGGCGACGTGCTGGGCGAGACCGTGGACCAGCGCGGCACGTGTGCGCAGGTAGGCCGAGCAGGTGCCGGCGGGCAGGCCGGCCCGGGCGTCGACGGCACGGTGGGTCAGGCCGCGCAGGCCGCCGGCCGCCACCACCGCGACGGCTGCCTCGAGGAGCTGTCGCCGGCGTGGGGAGAGCGGGGCGTCCGTCGGTGGCATCGGTCCTGCCTGCGTGTGGGGGTCGTCACACCGAGGGTAGCGGGGAATGGGCGTCGCACCAGCGGGTGTTTCTACAGATGTAGAATCTACGGATGTAGAAACCCATTGGAGGTCCACCATGCAGATCCTCACCGGCATCACGCCGTTCCTCGTCGTCTTCTTCTCCCTCGCGGCCGTCGCCGCACTGCTCGTCGTCGGCGCGGCAGGCGTCTTCCTCGCGCGCAGCCGCTCCGTCCGGCGGCGGACCGGGACTCCCCTCGTGCCCTACTACCGTGCACTGGCCCTCAGCCACTGACGGCCGGCGCCGCCTGCTCGGCGGCCGGTCGGACGCCCGTCCGGGGGATGGTTGGATGGTCCCGTGATCACGCGCGAGACATCCGTTGTCATCATCGGCGGTGGCCCCGGGGGCTACGAGGCAGCCCTCGTCGCGGCCCAGCTCGGCGCGCAGGTCACGATCGTCGAGAAGGACGGCCTCGGTGGCGCGGCCGTTCTCACTGACTGCGTTCCCAGCAAGGCCCTCATCGCGACCGCCGACTACATGTCCGACTTCGAGACGGCCTCGCGTCTCGGCGTGCGGTTGCAGGACGACGACGGCGACGAGGTGTCCGACGCGGTCGCCCAGGCGCACACCGTCAACGACCGGATCCTCGCGCTCGCCGCCGCCCAGAGCGCCGACATCCAGGGAAGCCTCGAGCAGGTCGGCGTCACGGTCCTGCGCGGCACCGCCCGGATCGCCGGGCGCGAGCGCGTCGTCGCCGAGCTCGCCGACGGCACGACGCGGGAGCTCACCGCCCACGTCGTCCTCGTCGCCACCGGGGCGGCGCCCCGCGTCATGGACAGCATGCGGCCCGACGGCGAGCGCATCCTCACCTGGCAGCAGATCTACTCCCTCGAGGAGCTTCCCGAGCGCATCATCGTCATCGGTTCCGGTGTCACCGGCGCCGAGCTCGCCCAGGCCTACCTCGGCCTCGGCTCCCAGGTCGTCCTCGTCTCCTCCCGTGACCGGGTGCTGCCCGGCGAGGACGCCGACGCCGCCACCGTCATCGAGGACGTCTTCCGCAAGCGCGGCATGGAGGTCCTCAACAAGTCACGTGCCGCGTCGGTCGAGCGCACCGCCGACGGCGTCGTCGTGACGCTCGTCGACGGCCGCACGGTCGAGGGGTCGCACGCCCTGCTCGCCGTCGGGTCCGTGCCCAACACCGCGGGCCTCGGTCTCGAGGAGGCCGGCGTCGAGCTCAGCCCCTCCGGGCACGTCCAGGTCGACCGCGTCTCGCGCACCAGCGTCGGCGGCGTCTACGCGGCGGGCGACTGCACCGGGGTGCTGCCGCTCGCGTCGGTCGCGGCCATGCAGGGACGCATCGCCATGTGGCACGCGCTCGGGGACGCCGTGTCGCCGCTCAACGTGCGGGGTGTCGCCGCCAACATCTTCACCGAGCCCGAGATCGCGACGGTCGGCATCAGCCAGAACGCCGCCGACGAGTCGCCCGAGGTCGAGTCGGTCACCCTGCCGCTCGCCCGCAACCCGCGCGCCAAGATGCAGGGGATCAGCGACGGCTTCGTCAAGCTCTTCTGCCGCAAGGGCTACGGCACGGTGCTCGGCGGCGTCGTCGTCGCGCCGAAGGCCTCAGAGCTGATCTACCCCGTGGCCCTGGCCGTGCAGAACCGGCTCAGCGTCGACCAGGTGTCGAGCACCATCACGGTCTACCCCTCGCTCTCCGGCTCGATCGCCGAGGCGGCGCGCCAGCTGCACCAGTCCGACTGACACCCGCGTCGGACGACGGGGGACAGCGCGGGACGACGCGCGGGCCGCGCGTCGCCGCGGGACCCGGGCGGACGGCATACGCCGTCGGTGGCTCAGCGCTGCTCGTCGCCCGGCGCCGGGCGGTCTGCCTGCTCGCGCTCGAGCTCGGCGCGCCGGTCCTCCTCGGCCCACCGCTCGCGTCGGCGACGCGAGACCACCTGGCGCAGCTTCTTCTGGAGCGGGTAGACGATCGCAGCCACGACGATGAGGATGACGAGGTTCGCCACGGAGAAGACGGGCTGGTCGGCCGTGGCACTGGGGAGGGTCGCAAACACACGTGCAGTGTGCCAGAGGCGTAGCGTCGGGACGGTGGCGGCGTCGTCGCCGCGTCAGGGAGGTCGCCCGGGCCGCGGGTGGACGTTCCTGAGCAGGTCGGACCGTGGAGGCACACGCAGTGAGCGACTGGATCCAGAAGGCCAAGGACTTCGTCAAGGGTCACCCCGAGCAGGCCGAGCAAGGTCTCGACAAGGCCGAGGAGCTCATCAACGAGCGCACCGGCGGCAAGTACGCAGACCAGGTCGACCAGGGCACGGACAAGCTCAAGGAGGGCCTCGGGCTGCCGCCCGACGCCGAGGGCACGCAGCCACCCGGCGCCCCCGAGCCGCCGGCCCCGCCCGCACCGGCTCCGAGCCCTACCCCCGCTCCGACGCCCGAGCCGGCTCCGACGCCCGAGCCGGCCCCGACCCCGGCGCCTGCGCCCACACCGGAACCGACCCCCACCCCGAGGCCCGGTCCGGGACCTGCCGAGCCGAGGCCCCCGGTCGACCCGACCGACCCGGCCCCCGTCGACCCCCACCTGCCCGGGGGACCCGGACCGTCGGAGATCCCGCCTGCCGGCGAGCCTGCAGGCGAGCAGGACCTGCCCGGCGTCCCCCACCCCAACCTCCCCGGCTCGGGCGAGGGCGACATCACCCTGGGCGACCCGCCCGCCAAGCAGGGCTGACGCGAACGCCGCTCAACCCAGCGGCGCACGCACGAGGGCCGACCCGCCTCACGGCAGGTCGGCCCTCGTCGTGGTGGTGCTGCGGCGCTCAGGCCTCGACGACGTCCGCGATCTCGGCGAGCACGGCACCCGACGTGACGGTCTCGCCGACCTTGGCGGTGAGGCCGGAGACGACTCCGGCCTTGTGGGCGGTGATCGGCTGCTCCATCTTCATCGCCTCGAGGACGATGACGAGGTCACCGGCCGCGACGGTCGTGCCCTCCTCGACGGCGATCTTGACGATGGTGCCCTGCATCGGCGCGGTGAGCGAGTCGCCGGAGGCGGCGCCACCGGACTTGCCGCCGCCGGACCGCTTGGGCGCCTTCTTCTTCGCTGCGGAAGCACCCCCGCCACCACCGAGCGAGAGCCCGCCAGGGAGCGAGACCTCGAGGCGCTTGCCGCCGACCTCGACGACGACGGTCTGGCGCTCCTCCACCTCGGCCGTGTCGGCCGACCCGCCGGCATACGCCTCGATGGTGTTGTCGAACTCCGTCTCGATCCAACGGGTGTGGATCGTGAAGGGCGAGCCGTCGGTCGGTGCGAACGCCGGGTCGGCGACGACCGCGCGGTGGAAGGGGACGACGGTCGGCATGCCCTCGATGGTCAGCTCCGCCAGGGCCCGGCGCGAGCGCTCGATGGCCTGCTCGCGGGTGCGGCCCGTGATGACGAGCTTGGCGATCATCGAGTCGAACGCGCCGGCCACGGTGTCGCCCTCGACGATGCCGGCGTCCCAGCGCACACCCGGGCCCTGCGGCACGACCATGCGGCTCACGGTGCCGGGCGCGGGCAGGAAGCCCCGGCCGGCGTCCTCGCCGTTGATCCGGAACTCGATCGAGTGGGCGTGCGGCTCGGGGTCGCCGTAGTCGAGGGACTCGCCGTTCGCGATCCGGAACTGCTCGCGCACGAGGTCGATGCCGGTGACCTCCTCGGTCACGGGGTGCTCGACCTGCAGACGGGTGTTGACCTCGAGGAAGCTGATGTCGCCGGCCGGGCCGACGAGGAACTCGCACGTGCCGGCACCGACGTAGCCGGCCTCCTTGAGTATGGCCTTGCTCGCGCGGAGCAGCTCGGTGTGCTGCTCCTCGGTGAGGAACGGCGCGGGGGCCTCCTCGACGAGCTTCTGGTTGCGGCGCTGGAGCGAGCAGTCGCGGGTCGAGACGACGACGACGTTGCCGTGCTGGTCGGCGAGGCACTGGGTCTCGACGTGGCGCGGGTGGTCGAGGAAGCGCTCGACGAAGCACTCGCCGCGACCGAAGGCCGTCACGGCCTCACGGACGGCCGAGTCGTAGAGGTCGGGGATCTCCTCCATCGCACGAGCGACCTTGAGTCCGCGGCCGCCACCGCCGTAGGCCGCCTTGATCGCGACGGGCAGGCCGTGCTCCTTGGCGAACTCGACGACCTCGTCGGCCCCGGAGACGGGGTCCTTCGTGCCGGGCACGAGGGGTGCGCCGGCCTTCGTCGCGATGTGGCGGGCCTTGACCTTGTCGCCCAGAGAGTCGATGGCCTGCGGCCCGGGGCCGATCCAGACGAGCCCGGCGTCGATGACGGCCTGCGCGAACGACGCGTTCTCGGCGAGGAAGCCGTAGCCGGGGTGGACCGCGTCGGCCCCGGCCTGGCGGGCGACGTCGAGCAGTTTCTCCTGGACGAGGTAGCTCTCACCGGGGGTCGAGCCCCCGAGGGCGTACGCCTCGTCGGCGACCTTGACGTGCAGGGCATCCCGGTCCGGGTCGGCGTAGACCGCGACCGAGGCGATCCCACTGTCCGCGCACGCCCGCGCGATGCGGACGGCGATCTCACCACGGTTTGCGATCAGTACCTTGCTGATGGGTGCCATGGATCGGACTCTATCGGGCTGACGTCACGTCAATTCGGCGTCCTCCGGCGTATTCCCGGTCGTCTCGGAGTGAGGTCGCGCACACCGCCTCCGTCCGTCCGGACCTAGCGTGGACGGCATGACGACACACGAGTCAGCCCCGACCCTCGACCTCGGCCACGCCTCCACCCCCGGCCTGACGATCCCGCAGATCGGCTTCGGTGTCTGGGAGGTGCCGGACGCCGCCGTCGACGCCGCGTTCGGGCAGGCCCTCGACGAGGGCTACCGCCACATCGACACCGCCAGGATCTACGGCAACGAGGACGGCGTCGGCCGGGTCCTCGCCCGTGAGGACGTCGACCGCGACAGCGTCTTCGTGACGACGAAGGTCTGGAACGACGACCACACGGACGTGCCCGCCGCCTTCGACGCGTCGATGCAGCGCCTCGGCATCGACGTGCTCGACCTCTACCTCATCCACTGGCCGGCACCGCAGCAGGACGCCTACGTCGACGCCTGGCGGGCGATGCTCGAGCTCCAGCGCGAGGGCAGGGTCCGCTCGGTCGGTGTCTGCAACTTCCAGGTGCCGCACCTGCAGCGCCTGCTCGACGAGACCGGCGTCCTGCCGTCGGTCAACCAGATCGAGCTGAGCCCGTACCTCCAGCAGCGTGAGCTGCGCGCCTTCCACGCCGAGCACGGCATCGTCACCGAGGCCTGGAGCCCGCTCGCCGTGCGCGCCGGCCTGCTCGACGACCCGGTGGTCGTCGACCTCGCGGGCAAGCACGCGGTGACGCCGGCCCAGCTCGTGCTGCGCTGGCACGTCGAGCTCGGCAACGTGGTGCTGACGCGGTCGGTGACCCCCGCCCGCATCGCGGAGAACGTCGAGATCTTCGGCTTCCACCTCGGCGACGACGACCTCCAGGCACTGGCCGGGCTCGACCGGGGCGCGCGCACGGGACCGGACCCGGACACCTTCGGCTGACCTGACCCGGGCGGGTCCGAGCCACTAGATTGGCGGGCATGGGACTGTTCTCGCGCAAGGGCAAGGACGACACCGACGAGGCCGTGGTCGCGGAGTCCGCCACGGGCGAGGACCCGGACGACGGGCTCGGCCCCGACTTCACCGGACGGCCGGTCGCCGTGCCGCTCGGCGACGAGGAGCGTGCCCGGCTGGCCTCGGCGCTCGAGCACGCCGCCGCGGACGGGGTGGACGTCGACGACCTCGCGTCGATCGGCGCCCACTACGACGTGGCCTACCGGCGCTGGGCCGACGAGGGCGGTTCGGGGGAGGGGCCTGAGGTCGTCGTCGAGACGTATGCCGTCGCCATCGGCGAGCACCTCGCACGCCACAGCGCGCGCGAGTGGGCCGTCGTCACGGACGTCTTCGGCACCGACCTCGGCCTCGTGGCGGCCCGTGCCGACACCGTCGTCGTGCCACACAACCTCGTCGGAGCCCGGTGGATGCGCGGCGAGACCGGCTGGGTCCCCGGCGTCGTGTCCCACCTCGTCAGCATCCGCCCGCGCTCTCGCTGAGGCGGCCCCTAGGATCGCCGACATGGACAGTGCCGCCCAGGGAGGGCCCGACCGACGCAGCAAGCGCGACCTGGAGGAGGGGATCCAGCGCGACTTCACGCGCAAGATGTCCTATGGCGACTACCTCCGGCTCGACACCCTGCTCAGCGCGCAGCAGCCGCTGAGCGAGCCGCCCCAGCACGACGAGCTGCTCTTCATCATCCAGCACCAGACGTCGGAGCTGTGGCTCAAGCTCCTGATCCACGAGCTCCGTTCTGCCAGAAGCCTGCTCAAGGACGACGAGCTGGCGCCGGCGCTCAAGAGGCTCGCCCGGGTCAAGCACATCCAGCACACGCTGACGGACCAGTGGTCGGTGCTCGCGACCCTGACACCGAGCGAGTACGCCGAGATCCGGCCCTTCCTCGCCGCCAGCTCGGGCTTCCAGTCGGCGCAGTACCGCGAGGTCGAGTTCCTCCTCGGCAACAAGAACGCCGACATGGTGGCGGTCTTCTCGCACGACGAGGGCGCGCGCTCGGCGCTCGACGCGCTGCTGCACGAGCCGAGCCTCTACGACGAGTTCCTCGCCTACCTTGCACGACGGGGGTATGCCGTCCCGGCAGGCCTGCTCGACCGTGACTGGACCCAGCCCTACCGCCATGACGAGGGGCTCGTCGACGTCTTCGCGGCCGTCTACGCCCAGCCGAACGAGCACTGGGGCGTCTACGAGACGTGCGAAGAGCTGGTCGACCTCGAGGACAACTTCCAGCAGTGGCGCTTCCGGCACCTGCAGGTCGTGCAGCGCACGATCGGGCAGAAGACCGGCACCGGGGGCTCGACGGGCGTCGACTTCCTCCGGCGCGCTCTCGACCTCACCTTCTTCCCCGAGCTCTACGAGGTGCGCACCCGGATCGGGGGCTGACGCACCCGTCCGGCGGCCCGCGATCGCGGCTGGCGTTGCTGGGGTAGGTCCCATGCGCCACGGTGGTGTCACAGCGACATTCGTGGCGCGACCACACCAGACGCATGGGAGGCGACATGGCTCAGGTTGCAGCGGAACAGGGCACGCACGAGGACGGTGAGCTCAAACGGGTCATGGGGCCCGGCTTGCTGCTGCTCTTCATCGTCGGTGACATCCTCGGGACGGGCGTCTACGCCCTGACGGGGGACGTCGCCGCGGAGGTGGGAGGAGCAGCGTGGGCGCCGTTCATCGTCGCGTTCGCCATCGCGATGGTCACGGCGTTCTCGTACCTCGAGCTCGTGACGAAGTACCCGCAGGCTGCGGGTGCCGCGCTCTACACGCACAAGGCGTTCGGGATCCACTTCCTGACCTTCATCGTGGCGTTCACGGTCATGTGCTCGGGCATCACGTCGGCCTCGACGGCGTCGCGCGCCTTCGCGTCGAACCTGGCCAAGGGCTTCGGCCTCGATGACGAGAACACGACGCTGATCATGCTCATAGCCCTGGGGTTCATGGCCGTCGTGGCCCTCGTGAACCTCCGCGGTGTCGGCGAGAGCGTCAAGGCCAACATCGTCCTGACGCTCGTCGAGCTGTCGGGCCTGCTGCTCGTCATCTTCGTCGGCTTCTTCGCGGTGTTCGCCGGCAAGGGTGACTTCTCGCGGACGATGATCTTCGAGTCGCCGAGCGACAAGTCGACCTTCTTCGCCGTGACGGCGGCGACGTCGCTGGCGTTCTTCGCGATGGTCGGCTTCGAGGACTCGGTCAACATGGCCGAGGAGACGAAGGACCCCGTCCGCATCTTCCCGAAGATGATGATCACGGGCATCGGGATCACCGGGGTCATCTACGTCCTCGTCTCACTCTGCGCGGTGGCGATCGTGCCCGTGGGCGACCTCGCGGCCAGCGACACGCCTCTCGTGACGGTCGTCGAACGGGCGGCTCCGGGTGTCCCGATCAAGGACCTGCTGCCCTTCATCTCGATGTTCGCCGTGGCGAACTCGGCCCTCATCAACATGCTCATGGCCTCGAGGCTGCTCTACGGGATGAGCCGACAGGAGGTGCTGCCGCACTTCCTCGGCAGGGTGCACGCGCACCGCCAGACGCCGTGGGCCGCCATCGTCTTCACGACGCTCCTGGCCTTCGGGCTCATCACCTACGTCTCCGGCGCGAGCGAGGACGCGGTCTCGGCCCTCGGTGGCACGACATCGCTGCTCCTCCTCGGGGTCTTCACGATCGTCAACATCGTCGTCCTCGTGCTGCGTCGTGACCCGAAGCCGGGTGACCACTTCGTCACGCCCTCGGTGCTGCCCGTCATCGGGGCGATCTGCTGCTTCTTCCTCGTGCTTCCGTTCTCAGGGAGGCCTTCGGAGCACTACACGATCGGCGGTGGGCTGCTCGCGCTCGGCGTCGTGCTCTGGGCTCTGACCTGGATCGCCAACCGCGGACTTCGGGCGAAGAAGACGTACTTCCGCGACCCTGACGACCTCGGCGGTGACGGGCCCGTCAACTAGAACGGCTCAACCCGCCCGGTCATCCGTGCCCTCGCGCTCCTCGTCCATATCGACGGGGAGCGCGAGCCGTCTGCGGACCCTGAGGCTGCGCGGCTCGCACTGGCAGGGGCACTCACTGGTGCACAGCTCCTCGAAGCAGGCGTCCAGGCAGTCGCACTCGACGTCGGCGACGGGTGGGGCGTCGACGCGGGGCTGCCGTCCTCGCATCAGGCGACGCCGGAGCGCGAGCGCCGGCTCGGTCGGGTGGTCTGCCGGGCGTCCACGGCGCGGTGCGGCCTCGGCCAGCTCGTCACGAGCGGCTCGATGCCGGAACCAGCCCCGGGCTTCGGGCCGGTCGTAGCGCGGGAACGCCCAGCGTTCGAACGGCACCTCGTCGGGTGGGGCGACGTCGAGGTGGGCCGGGAACCGTCGCCCCTGGTTGTCGCGGACGGTGTCGACCGGCACGGGGAAGACCTCGTTCCCGTCGCCGTCGACGACGGCGAGACGGAGCCCGGCCATGGTCAGGATCTCCTCGAAGAGCCGAAAGGGCGGCACCGCGACGTTGGTCTCGTAGCGACCGATCGTGCTCGCGGAGACGCCCACGAGCGCGGCCAGGTCGCGCTGGCTGAGGTCAGCCAGCCGTCGGACCCGCACGACGTAGCGCGCGACCTCGTCTCGTGTGTGGTCACCCGCGGAACCGTCTTTCATGGCAGCGATCCTGCGGGTGCGTACCGACACGCCTCAGGTCCGCCCCATCGCCTGTCCACAGGGGGCAACCTCAGGCGAGGGGGTGTGGACCGACCCATGCGTCACTGCCCCGTCCCGCGGAGCAGTGACGTAGGCGGCGGAGTGGGCTGCCAGGGGGCGGTGTCCGCTCGCTGCGTCAGTGCTCCGCTGGGTGGGGCAGTGACGTAGGCATTGGGGTGGGCTCCCGAGGGACCGGTGTCCGCTCGCTACGTCAGTGCTCCGGTGGGTGGGGCAGTGACCTAGGCGTTGGGGTGGGCTCCCGGGGGTCGCGGTGTCCGCTCGCTACGTCAGTGCTCCGCTGGGTGGGGCAGTGACGTAGGCGTCGGGGTGGGCTCCCGTGGGCGCGGTGTCCGCTCGCTACGTCAGTGCTCCGGCAGGTGGGGCAGTGACGTGGCGAACGGCGGGTTCAGGTGCTCAGTCGGCGGTCTTGGCGCGGACCTGGCGCTTGATGCGGCCGAGCATGGCCACCATGCCGCGCATCCGCAGCGGTGACACCGCCTCGGCGAGACCGAAGCGCATCGGAGCGTCGTCGGGGACGGCCAGCACCTCGGCGGCCGAGAGGCCGTCGAGCCCCTCGTGCAGGATCCCGGCGAAGCCGCGGGTCGTCGGTGCCTCGGCGGGAGCGTCGAAGAAGAGGCTGACGGGCCGGTCCTCGAGGGAGGCGCCGTCGGCGACCTCGACGGTGAGGAAGAGCGGCGACTGGCACTCGTCGACCCGCTCGAGCTGGTCGAGGTGACCGGCATACCGCTCGGGCAGGCCCGGCAGCTCGTCGCTGAACTCGAGCAGCAGCTGCAGCTTGAGGTCGTTGCTCGCCGAGCGGAAGTCCTCGGCGATCTCGGCCAGGGAGGTCGGTAGCGGGGTGTCGCTCACGAGAGGCTCCTGTCTCGCGTCCGGGTCACTTCTCGATGGGCACGCGCACGGCGTTGCCCCACTCGGTCCACGAGCCGTCGTAGTTGCGCACCGCCTCGAAGCCGAGCAGGTGCGTCAGGACGAACCACGTGTGGGACGAGCGCTCGCCGATGCGGCAGTACGCGACGACGTCGTCGGACGGGGTCAGGCCCTGCTCCTCGAGGTAGATCGCCTCGAGGTCCTCGCGCGACTTGAACGAGCCGTCCTCGGCGGCGGCGCGCGCCCACGGAACCGACTTCGCGCCGGGGATGTGTCCGCCGCGCATCGCCCCCTCCTGGGGGTAGTCGGGCATGTGGAGCAGCTCGCCGGAGTACTCGCCGGGGGAGCGGACGTCGACGAGCGGCTTGCCGAGGTGCGCGAGCACGTCGTCCTTGAAGGCGCGGATAGGCGCGTCGTCACGCTCGGCGACGGGATAGTCCACGGTTGTCGGGGACGTCACCTCTCGAGTCAGCTCGCGGCCCTCGGCGACCCACTTCGCGCGCCCACCGTCGAGCAGTCGGACGTCCTCGTGGCCGAAGAGGCTGAAGACCCAGAGCGCGTAGGCCGCCCACCAGTTGCTCTTGTCGCCGTAGATGACGACGGTCGTGTCGCGGCTGATGCCGCGCTGACCCATCACCTCGGCGAACCGGGCACCGTCGACGTAGTCGCGCGTCACGGGGTCGTTGAGGTCGACGTGCCAGTCGATCTTGAGCGCTCCGGGGATGTGGCCGGTCTCGTAGAGCAGCACGTCCTCGTCGGACTCGAGGAGCACGATGCCGTCCGGGCCGCCGATGCCGCCGGCCGAGACCTGCTCCGCGAGCCAGTCGGTCGTGACGAGCCGCTCGGGGTGGGCGTAGGCGGAGATCTTCGTGTCTTCAGCGCTCATGTCCCCATCGTGTCACGCGGGGTCCGGTCGCTCACACGTGGTCGAGGCGCCCGAGGTCGTCGCGGCAGCGGCGCTCGAACTCGCCGAGCTCGGCGATGGCGTCCTGCACGTCACGTAGCCGCTGCTCGAGGTCGGTGCGGCGCTCGTCGATCTGGTCCAGGACGTACTCGAGCTGGGTCCGACGACCGCGCGGGGCGTCGAAGAGGTCGATGATCGTGCGGATCTCCTCGAGCGGGAAACCGAGCCGCTTGCCGCGCAGGATGAGGCCGAGGCGCGTGCGGTCGCGGCGGTGGTAGACGCGCTGCGTGCCACGACGCTCGGGGGAGATCAGCCCGAGGTCCTCGTAGTGGCGCACCGTCCGGTGGGTGACGTCGAACGCCTCGGCCACCTGGGCGATGGTCCACGTCTCCCCGGTCCGCGAGGACCGGCGCGCGGTCGAGGTGTCACTTGTCATGGGGTCGATAGTGCTTTACGTTTACGTCAACGTCAAGCATGCGTCACGAGCGCGTGATGGCCGCCACCCTTCAGGAGAACAGCGATGTTCGAGCTCAGCCAGGACCACGAGGACTTCCGGATGGTCGTCCGCGACTTCGCCGAGAAGGAGGTCGCGCCTCACATCGCCAAGTGGGACGCTGCCGCGCACTTCCCGACCGACCTCGTGCCGAAGATGGGTGACCTCGGGCTGTTCGGCCTCGTCGTGCCGGAGGAGTACGGCGGCGCGGGGGAGTCCGGTGACTTCACGAGCCTCTGCGTCGCCATCGAGGAGCTCGGTCGTGTCGACCAGTCGATCGGCATCACGCTGTCGGCGGGCGTGGGGCTCGGCATCAACCCGATCCTCACCTACGGCACCGAGGAGCAGAAGCAGCGCTTCCTGCCCGACCTCGTTGCCGGCCGTGCCCTCGCCGGCTTCGGCCTCACCGAGCCCGAGGCCGGCTCCGACGCCGGTGCGACCCGTACGCGAGCCGTCCGCGACGGTGACGAGTGGGTCGTCAACGGCGCCAAGGCCTTCATCACGAACTCCGGCACCGACATCACGTCCGTCGTCACGGTGACCGCGCGCACCGGCACGAACGAGGACGGGTCTCCGCAGATCTCGGCGATCATGGTGCCCAGCGGCACTCGGGGCTTCGTCGTCGAGCCGGCGTACCACAAGCTCGGGTGGCGCGTCTCCGACACCCACGGCCTCACCTTCGAGAACTGCCACGTCCCCGCCGACCACCTCCTCGGCGAGGAGGGGGAGGGCTTCAAGCAGTTCCTCAACACCCTCGACGACGGCCGCATCGCTATCTCGGCACTCGCCGTCGGCTGCGCACAGGCCTGTCTCGAGCTCGCCACCGACTACGCGAAGACCCGTGTCGCGTTCGGTCGCCCGATCGGTGTCAACCAGGGCGTCTCGTTCCAGCTCGCCGATCTCGCGGTCATGGTCGAGGGCGCCCGGCTGCTCACCTACAAGGCGGCCTGGCTCAAGGACGAGCTCCACGCCGGCAAGCGCTCCGTCAAGGAGGTCAAGCAGGCCGCCGCCATCGCCAAGCTCTACTCGACCGAGGCCGCTGTCACGGCCACCCGGATCGCGACCCAGGTCTTCGGCGGCAACGGCTTCATGGAGGAGTACCCCGTGGCCCGCTTCTACCGCGACGCCAAGATCCTCGAGATCGGCGAGGGCACGTCCGAGGTCCAGCGCATGCTCATCGCCCGGGGGATGGGGCTGCCGGCATGACCGAGACGGCCGCGAGCACCACAACCGGCACCTCGCCGAGCCCCGACCCGCACGGCGACCCCCGCGTCGCCGACGTCCGGGCGCGTCTTGAGGCCGCCCACACGGCGTCCGCGAGCGCGCCGGAGAAGGCCCAGGCCAAGCTCGATGCGCAGGGCAAGATCTACGTCCGCGACCGCATCGCCCTGCTCTTCGACGAGGGCTCGTTCGTCGAGGACGGGCGCTACGCCAACGCGCTGGCGCCGGGGCTCCCGGCCGACGGCGTGGTGACGGGACGCGGCACCGTCGACGGACGACCGGCGATCGTCATCGCCAACGACCCGACCGTCAAGGCCGGATCGTGGGGCGCACGGACCGTCGAGAAGATCGTCCGCGCCACCGAGATGGCCCTCCGCGAGGAGCTCCCGGTCTTCTGGTTCGTCGACTCGGCGGGCGCCCGGATCACCGACCAGGTCGAGATGTTCCCCGGCCGCCGCGGCGCCGGGCGGATCTTCCACAACCAGGTGGCGCTCTCGGGCAAGGTGCCGCAGATCTGCTGCCTCTTCGGTCCGAGTGCTGCAGGCGGCGCCTACATCCCCAGCTTCTGCGACCTCATCATCATGGTCGAGGGCAATGCGTCGATGTACCTCGGCAGCCCGCGCATGGCCGAGATGGTCGTCGGCGAGAAGGTCTCCCTCGAGGAGATGGGCGGCGCCCGGATGCACTGCACGGTCTCCGGTGTCGGTGATCTGCTCGCCCACGACGACGCCGAGGCCATCGAGCTGGCCAAGCTCTACTTCTCCTACGTCCCCGGCAGCTGGCGCGACCACCCGCCCACGTATGCCGCCGAGGAGCCCGCGACGCCGCTGACCCGCGCGACCGTGCCCGAGCGGGAGTCGGTGCCGTTCGACGTCCACGAGGTCATCGACGGACTCGTCGACGACGACTCCTTCTTCGAGCTCAAGCCCCTGTGGGCCGGCGAGCTCGTCATCGGCTTCGGCCGTCTCGAGGGCCAGACCGTCGGCATCGTCGCCAACAACTCGATGGTCAAGGGCGGCGTGCTCTTCACCGACAGCGCCGACAAGGCCGCGCGTTTCATCTGGCTGTGCGACGCCTTCAACATCCCGCTCGTCTACCTCGCCGACGTGCCCGGCTTCATGATCGGCTCCGAGGTCGAGCGCGGCGGCATCATCCGCCACGGCGCCAAGATGGTCAGCGCCGTCTCGTCCGCGACCGTGCCGCAGTTCTGCGTCGTCGTCCGCAAGGCCTACGGTGCAGGGCTCTACGCCATGGGTGGACCGGGCTTCGGACCCGACGCGACGATCGCGCTACCGACGGCTCGGATCGCGGTGATGGGGCCGGAGGCTGCCGTCAACGCCGTCTACGCCAACAAGATCGCCGAGATCGCCGACGCGGACGAACAGGCACGATTCGTGGCAGACCGTCGCCGGGAGTACGAGGAGGACGTCGACATCGAGCGTCTTGCGGCCGATCTGGTCCTCGACTCCATCATCGAGGCGGATGAGCTGCGCTCGGACCTGGTGCGCCGACTGGCTTATGCTTCCCGGCGTGACCGTCACTTCAGCGAGCGCCGACGCGCCGTCCCGCCGGTCTGAGCCGCGCCTCGGTCACCGGCTCGAGCACCCCGACCGGGACCTCGAGCGGACGCAGCCGTTCTGGCGCCGCTTCCCGGTCTGGTTCCCGTTCGCGGTCTTCGCCGTCTCGCGTCTCTTCGTCTGGGTCGCCGCGACCTACCTCTCGCGCTACCAGATCCCGCTGCCCATCGGCACGGCCAACATCCGGATCTTCTACCCCTCGCCCGCGGACCCCGGCTACGCCGCGGTCATGACGGGCTGGGACGGCCAGTGGTACCGCGTCATCGCGGAACAGGGCTATCCCGCGGTGCTGCCCCGGGTCGGCTGGGGCGGCATCGACATGAACCCGTGGGCCTTCTTCCCGGTGTTCCCGATGACGGCCGGCCTCATCATGAAGGTCACCGGCCTGCCCTTCGCCGTCGTCGCGCCGACGCTCTCGATCGTCATCGGCTTCGCCGCGATGCACGTGCTCTTCAAGCTCGTCGACCAGGCGGTCGGTCGCTGGGAGGCGATTGTCGCCGTCGTCGCCACGTGCTTCTTCATCGCGTCGCCGGCCTTCTCCGCCTCCTACACCGAGTCGACGGCCCTGCTGGGCGTCGTCACCGTCCTGTGGCTGCTCCGCAAGCGGCAGTACGGGTGGGTGGCTCTGGCGCTCCTCGTCCTGTCCCTGAGCCGCAACGTCGTCATCGCGATGGTGCCGGTCATCATCGCCCACGCGGTCGTCCGCTGGCGGCAGGGTGACGAGGGCGAGCACCCCGTGCGGCTGCGCGTCGGGTTGGCGGCGCTCGCGGCCTACGCCGGGGCCCTGACCTTCCTGTGGCCGACGATCGTCACGATCGCGACCGACACGCCCAACGCGTACAACGACACGATGCTCGCCTGGAACATCGAGACGAAGATCAAGCTCTACCTGTGGTGGAACCTGCTCTACGACTACTGGGGCGTCGTCGGGCAGGTCGCGGGCGTGCTGGGCATCGCGGCGTTCACGTGGTTCATGCTGACGAAGAACTCGTGGCGCTGGGGTCCGGAGATCTGGGGCTGGGCCGGCGCCTACCCGGCATACATCATCCTCGTGACGAGCACGACGCCGAGCCGCGTGCGCTACGCCCTGCTCGCGTTCCCGATGACGCTCATCATCGCGTGGTTCCTCAAGCTGCGCTGGTGGCGGCGCTACCGCTACTGGCTGCTCGGGCTCATCGTCGTCATCGGCGCGGCCCAGATGTGGTGGTGGACCGAGCACTACCTCGTCATCGAGAACCTCACCGACGACCTCTACCCCTGACCGTCGGCCCTGTCGACCCCGCCGACGACGTCAAACCACTCGATGCCGGCGTCGGCCAGCAGGTCGCGCAGCAGCGGCAGGGACAGGCCGACGACGTTGTGGTGGTCGCCCTCGACGGCCGTGACGAACGCGCCGCCGAGCCCGTCGATGGTGAAGGCCCCGGCCACGGTGAGCGGCTCGCCCGTCGCGACGTAGGTCTCGATCTCCTCCTCGGAGAGCTTCGCGAAGTGGACCGTCGTGGACGCCGTCGCCCCCAGCGTGGGGCCGCCGCTGCCGCGCTCGTCGACGAGCCAGTGACCCGTGTGCAGCACCCCTGAACGGCCCCGCATCCGGCGCCACCGGGCCACGGCCTCCGCGGCGTCACCCGGCTTGCCGTGGACCTCGCCGTCGAGCTCGAGCACCGAGTCGCAGCCGAGCACGACCACACCGGCGTCGACGCGGGCCGCGACGTCCTCGGCCTTGGCGCGGGCCAGCAGCAGCGCGATGTCGGCCGGCTCGAGCGGGCCGTAGCGATCGGTCGCCTCGGCGACCGTCAGGTCCTCGTCGACCTCGCTCACGACGACGAGCGGCTCGATGCCCGCGGAGCGGAGCGTCGAGCGGCGAGCCGGCGACGCGGAGGCGAGGACCAGCTGGACAGCGGGCACGTCGGGGAGGGGACTCGGCGGCATGACGCCATGGTAGGCGGCGCGCTCGGTGCCCGGGACGCCGACGGCGCCGCCCCCCGGGGAGGCGGCGCCGTCAGGTCGTCCGTGGCCCGCTCAGATCTCCTGCAGCACCGCGCCGCGGAGGGTGTCGAGACCGACGCCGCCGATGTCGAGTGCGCGACGGTGGAAGGCCTTGAGGTCGAACGCGTCCCCCTCGCGCTGCTTGACCTCGTCGCGCAGCTGCAGCCAGAGGCGCTCGCCGATCTTGTAGCTGGGCGCCTGGCCCGGCCAGCCGAGGTAGCGGTTGAGCTCGAAGCGCAGGACCTTCTCGTCCATGAATCCGTAGCGGGTCAGGTAGGTCCACGCCTTGTCGTAGTCCCACGCGCCGCCACCGACCTCCTCGGGGGCGTCGAACCCGCAGTGCACGCCGATGTCGATGACGACGCGCGCGGCCCGAAGTGACTGTCCCGCAAGCCAGCCCATTCGGTTGCCCGGGTCGTCCATGTAGCCGAGCTCGGCCATGAGCCGCTCGGCGTAGAGAGCCCAGCCCTCACCGTGCCCGGAGGTCCACGCCTCGAGTCGACGCCACTTGTTGAGCAGCTCGGAGCGGTAGACCGTCTGTGCGACCTGGAGGTGGTGGCCCGGGACGCCCTCGTGGTAGACGGTCGTCAGCTCGTTCCACGTCCGGAACTCCGTGTTGCCCTTGGGCACCGACCACCACATGCGGCCGGGCCGGCTGAAGTCGTCGGACGGGCCGGTGTAGTAGATGCCCCCGGTCTGCGTCGGGGCGATCATGCACTCGATGCGCTGGACCGGCTCGGGGATGTCGAAGTGGACGTCCAAAAGGTCGGCGATGACCTCGTCGGCGCGCTCCTGCATCCAGGCCTTGAGCGCGTCGGTGCCGTGCAGGGCGTAGCGGTCGTCGGCGTCGAGGATCTCGACACCGCGCTGGACGCTGGCGCCGGCCTCGAGGCCCTCGGCGATCTCGGTCATCTGGGCGTGCAGGCTCGCGACCTCCTGCTGGCCCCAGCGGTAGGTCTCCTCGAGGTCGACCGCGGCACCGAGGAAGTAGCGCGACTCGAGCCGGTAGCGCTCGATGCCGCAGGCATCCGCCTCCGGCGCGTGCGGCAGCAGCTCCCGCTCCAGCCAGTCGGCGATGTCGCCGTATGCCGCCGCGGCCACCTTCGCGCCCTCGGCGAGCTGGTCCCTGACCTCGCCCGCGAGCGGCGCGTCACCCACGGTCGCGTCGGCCACGACCTTGGCGAAGTAGCCGTCGTCGGCCACGAGGTCGCGGGACTGGTCGGCGCAGGCCTCGACCTGGCGGCGCGGAGAGACCTGTCCGCGCTCGCGCGCGAGGAGCAGCGACTCCTTGTACCCCTCGAGCGCGGCCGGGATCTTCGTGAGGCGCACGGCGAAGGTGCGCCAGTGGTCCTCGGTGTCCTGAGGCATGAGGTCGAAGACGTCGCGGACCGCCTGGAGCGGCGACGCGAGGACGTTGAGGGACATCTCGTCGAGCCCGGCGGCATACCGGTCCTCCGAGAGCCTGAGGCGCTCGGTCATGGCGTCGACGGTGACGCGGTCGACGTCGTCGGTCGGGCTCGCGGCCGCGAGCTGGGCGAGCGTGGCCCGGCGCAGCTCGGAGGCGGCGGCGTTGCCGGCGGGGGAGAGGTCGTCGAGCTCCTCCTCGGCTCCGGGGACGCCGAGGAAGGTCGCGTTGATGGGACTGAGGGCGACGGACGCGTCGAAGTAGGTCTCCGCGATGCGGTCGACGTCGGTCTGGGGTCGCGCGGTCTGGGTGTTGGCGGTCACCCGGCGAACGTAATCCAGCCCGCGGTCCCGTGCCAGTGCATTGTGGGCGCCCGGCTCGTGAGCAGGGCCGTGGCTCAGCCGTCGCCGTCGGACGAGCCACCCTTGGCATCGCCCGAGACGACGAGCACGACGATCCCGTCCGCGGTCCGGGTGCCTGCCGACGGCCAGGTCGCGAGGACCTGACCGCTGTCGCCGTCGGACGGGACGGTGACCCGCGTGACGCGGACGTCCTCGCCGCCGAGGGACTTCTCCGCGTCCTTGGCGCTCGTGCCGACGAGACCGTCGGGCACGACGAAGGAGGAGTTGACCCGGTCCGGGGCGTGTCCGCGGCTGACGACGAGGGCGACGGTCTGCCCCTTCGTCATGGGCTGGCCCTCGGCGGGGTAGCTGCCCATGACCGCCCCGTCCGGCTGCGTCGAGCGCACGAGCACCCAGCGCACGTTGACACCCAGCCCGATCAGCTCGTTCACCGCCGCGTCGCGCTGCTGGCCGACGAGGCCGCCGGGGACGGTGCTGCCGTCGGACGGCGGGGCGGTCGTGGACGGCGCGGGCGTCGGCTTCTCGGACGTCGCCGACGGGCGCGTGCCTGGTGCGGTGGTCGCCGGCGCGTCCGAACCCGACAGCAGGACGTAGCCGAGGATGCCGACGAGCGCCACGACGGCGACGAGGAGCACCCAGACGAGCGGGCTCGGGCCGGAGCGGCGGCGGCTCGCCGCGCTCGAGCGCCGCGTGACGGCAGGGGCCGGGGTCGTCGGGGCGGTGGGCGCCGCCGCCGCGACGGGAGCGTCGGGAGCAGCGGGCACCGGGGTGACGACGGTGCGCTCGCCGCTCGACGGCATCCCGACCGTCGGCATCATCGCGGTGCTGGCTGCCGTGCTGTCCGAGGCTAGGTCGAGCACCGAGGTGGCCTCGCCGGCCGGCAGGGCGCGGGTGGCCGCGTCGGCGCGCATCTCGTGACCGATCAGCGCGGCCGCCATGGCATCGGCATCGGCGTAGCGGTCGGCGGGCGACTTGGCCGTGGCGCGGACGACGACCTCGTCGAGGTTCGCCGGGAGGTCGGCGACGCGCGAACTGGGCAGCGGGACGGGCTCGTCGAGGTGGCGCATCGCGATCGCGACCGGGGTGTCGCCGTCGAAGGGCACGGAGCCGGTCAACATCTGGAAGAGCAGGATGCCGAGCGAGTAGAGGTCGGACGAAGGTGTCGTCGCCTCGCCCCGGGCCTGCTCGGGGGCGACGTACGCCGCTGTCCCCATCACGGTGCCGGTGTCGGTGAGGGACGCCTGCCCGAGGGCCCGGGCGATGCCGAAGTCGGTCACCTTGACCGTGCCGTCGGGTCGGATGATGACGTTGCCGGGCTTGACGTCACGGTGGACGACACCGGCGCGGTGGGCGGCGCCGAGCGCTGCGCACACCTGCTCGGCGACGCGGACCGCGTCGCCGGGGGTGAGCCGGCCGTGCTCCCGGATCACGTGGGCGAGGTCCTGGCCCTCGGCATACTCCATGACGATGAAGTGAGAGTCGCCGTCGACGCCGTAGTCGTAGACCTGGGCGATGTTCGGGTGGGAGAGGGCGGCTGCCGTCAGGGCCTCACGGCGGAAGCGCTCGACGAAGTCGGGGGAGTCGGCGAACCCGGCGGCGAGCACCTTGACGGCGACGAGCCGGCCCAGGCGGTCGTCGGTCGCGAGGTGCACCTCACCCATGCCGCCGACGGCGATGCGCTCACGCAGGGAGTAGCGCTCGGCGATCCGGACGGTGGGGCTCGACTCGACAGACATGGGCAACGAGCGTAGGGCAGCGGGCCGGGTCACGGCCAACCGAAGGGCTCGCGTCAGCGCGGCAGACCGGTGCGGCGCCACCCGCCGTGGCGTGCCGACGGCCCGACGAGCCGCCACGACGGGTCGGACCACGCCGAGCGGGCGTGCTCGGGTGCGGGCTCGTCCCCGTCGAGGGCGGACAGCACGGCGACGAGCGCCGCGACCTCCTCGGGGGTCGGGTGACCCGAGATGCGGATCGTGGGCATGACGTCGGCAACCTCAGGAGTCGTGGGATCGGTCACAGCGGGATGTTCCCGTGCTTCTTGGGCGGGAGCGTCTCGCGCTTGTTCTGCAGGGCCCGCAGGGCGCGCGTGACGTTCATTCGCGTGTTGGAGGGGCTGATGACGGTGTCGATGTAGCCGCGCTCGGCCGCGACGTACGGGTTGGCGAGCGTCTCCTCGTAGTGCGCGATGAGCTCCTGTCGCTGGGCGTCGACGTCGCCACCGCGCTCCGCGGTGTGCTTGAGCTCCTTGCGGTAGAGGATGTTGACGGCGCCCTGCGCGCCCATGACGGCGATCTGCCCCGTCGGCCACGCGAGGTTGATGTCGGCGCCCAGGTGCTTGGAGCCCATGACGTCGTAGGCGCCGCCGTAGGCCTTGCGCGTGATGACGGTGATCTTGGGGACCGTGGCCTCGGCGTAGGCGTAGATGAGCTTCGCGCCGCGGCGGATGATGCCGTCCCACTCCTGGCTCGTGCCGGGCAGGAAGCCGGGCACGTCGACGAGCGTCAGGACCGGGACGTTGAAGCAGTCGCAGGTGCGCACGAAGCGCGCGGCCTTCTCGGACGCGTCGATGTCGAGGCACCCGGCGAACTGGAGCGGCTGGTTGGCCACGATGCCGACCGACATGCCGTCGATGCGGGCGAAGCCGGTGAGGATGTTGGGCGCGAAGAGGGGCTGGACCTCGAGGAACTCGCCGTCGTCGACGAGGTGCTCGATGACCTGCTTCATGTCGTAGGGGACGTTCGGCGAGTCCGGGATGCACGTGTCGAGCCAGCGGTCGTCGTCGGTGACCGACAGGTCGGCCTCGCCCTCGCCGTAGGAGGGCGGGGTCTCGAGGTTGTTGCTCGGCAGGTAGGACAGGAGCGCCTTGACGTAGTCGATCGCGTCCTGCTCGTCGGTGCCCATGTAGTGCGCGACGCCTGACTTGCTGTTGTGCGTCAGCGCACCGCCGAGCTCCTCGAAGCCGACGTCCTCGCCCGTCACGGTCTTGATGACGTCAGGACCGGTGATGAACATGTGCGAGGTCTGGTCGACCATGACGGTGAAGTCGGTGATGGCGGGGGAGTAGACCGCGCCGCCGGCGCACGGCCCCATGACGAGGGAGATCTGCGGGATGACACCCGAGGCGCGGACGTTGCGGAAGAAGATCTCGCCGTAGAGCCCGAGCGAGACGACGCCCTCCTGGATGCGCGCGCCCCCGGAGTCGTTGAGGCCGACGACGGGGCAGCCGATCTTCATCGCGAAGTCCATGACCTTGACGATCTTCTCGCCGAAGACCTCGCCGAGGGACCCGCCGAAGACGGTGAAGTCCTGGGCGAAGACGGCCACCTGGCGGCCGTCGACCATGCCGTAGCCGGTGACGACGCCGTCGCCGTAGGGCCGGTTCTTGTCCTGGCCGAAGTTGTTGCTGCGGTGCCGGGCGTACTTGTCGAGCTCGATGAACGTCCCCTCGTCGAGGAGCATCTCGATGCGTTCGCGGGCGGTCTTCTTGCCGCGGGCGTGCTGCTTCTCGACCGCGCGCTCCGAGCCGGCGTTGGCGACCTCGGCGACGCGCCGCTTGAGGTCGGCGAGCTTGCCGGCGGTGGTCGTCAGGTCGGGCCCGGGGGCCGACTCCGCCTGTGCTGTGGCGTTCTCCGGCGACGTGATGGTCGGCTGTTCTGCGACGGCGTGATCGGTGGCCATGCTCGGCACTCTAGCCTTGTGGACGTGCGCGATTTGCTCGACATCGAGACTGTGAGTGCGGCCTTGGTCACGTCCGGACGGCCGTGGCGCGAGGTGGAGTTCCACCCCGCCCTGGGGTCGACGAACACCCGGCTGCGCGAGCTGCTGACCGGCACGGCGGAGCAGACCGGGGGGGCTGGGCCGACCGGGCCGTGTGCCGCCGGGCGGCTCGACGACGACGCCGGGCTCTGGTGGGTCGTCCTCACCGACCACCAGACCGGTGGGCGCGGCCGTCTCGGGCGGGCCTGGACGGTGCCCGACCGGGCCTCGATCGCCGTCAGCGTCGCACTGCCGGTCGCCGCCCCCGCCCAGGCGGGCTGGATGCCGTTGCTCGCCGGGCTCGCGCTGTCGCGCGCGGTGCGCCGGGTGACCGAGGCCACCGGTGCCGCGCTGACGGCCCGGCTCAAGTGGCCCAACGACGTGCTCCTCGCCGAGGACGGCGACCGCAAGCTGAGCGGCATCCTCTGCGAGCTCGTCACCGTCGGCTCCGGTCAGGTGGTCGTGGTCGGGACCGGCGTCAACATCGACCAGAGCAGGGAGGAGCTGCCCGTCGACACGGCCACCTCCCTCGCGCTCGCGGGTGCCCGGGTGAGCCGGGAGGACGTCCTCGTCGCGTACCTCGACGAGCTGACGTCCGTGCTGGCCGGAGCCGGAGTCGGCACCGACGCGTCGGGTGCCCCGGGCGCAGCGCAGGTGCGGACGGCATACCGCGAGGCGTGTTCGACCATCGGGCTGACGGTGCGGGTGCACCTGCCGACGGGTGACGCGGTCGAGGGAACAGCGGTCGGCGTCGACGACGACGGCGCGCTCGTCGTGCGCACCGACCACGGGGTGCGGACCTTCGCGGCCGGTGACGTCGTCCACGTCCGGCCCGCGGCCGGTGGACTGGCATGATCGGGCCATGACCGAGCCGGGCACCCCAGGCACCCAGGGCGCCGAGGGCCCCCAGGGTCCCGAGGGCCCCCAGGGTCCAGGGCCCGTCGGGCGGGTGAGCGAGGACTACACGGAGCGGCTGCTGGGGCGTCCGCTCGAGCTGCGTCGCCGCGAGGTGAGCCGCGGCGCCGAGGTCTCCCTGCTGTCCGCACGCAAGTTCTGGCACGCGCTGGGCTTCCCCGTCGTCGACACCGACGACGAGCTGTTCACGGAGGCCGACCAGAAGGCGCTGGCCGCCGTCGCGGGCATCGTCCGGGACGGGCTGCTCGACGAGCCGACGGCGCTCGCGATGACCCGCGCCTTCGCCCGCTCCGCCGACCGCCTCGCAGGCTGGCAGTCGCAGCTCATCGCCGAGGCCGTCGAGAACCACATGAGTGCGGTCCTCGCCGACGAGGCCGACGACGACGAGCACGAGTCCCGCTCGGTGCCGAGCCTCGAGACCGCCACCGAGACGGCGAAGCGCCTCGCGGTGCTCACCGACCGCCTCGAGCCGCTCCTCGTCTACGCCTGGCGCCGGCACCTGTCGGCCACCGTCGCGCGCATGCTCGCCGACGCCGACCCCGAGTCCTACGGCATGACGAAGATGCGCTCCGTGGGCTTCGCCGACCTCGTCAACTTCACGGCGCTCGTCCGGCGGATGTCCGAGCGCGACCTCGCGCGGCTCGTGTCCCGCTTCGAGGCGCTCTCGGCCGACGTCATCACCGCGCACGGCGGCCGGCTCATCAAGACCGTCGGAGACGAGGTGCTCTTCACGACGATGGGCGCCGCACCCGCAGCGGCCATCGCGCTCGACCTCGTCGAGACGATGACCGACGACGACGTGCTGCCCGACGTGCGGTGCGGGATGGCGCGCGGACCGATCATCTCCCGCCTCGGCGACGTCTTCGGCACGACGGTCAACCGCGCCTCGCGCCTGACCGCCGTGGCCCAGGCGGGCAGCGTCCTCGTCGACGCGACGATGGCGCGCGAGCTCGCGAGCCTCTCCGGCTTCGAGCTGACCGGCCAGCGCCGACGCATCCTGCGCGGCGTCGGCCCCGTGACCCCGTCGCTGCTGCGCCGGGCGACGTCCGCCGGCCGCCGCTCCGTCTCGGGCGAGCCGCTCCCCGACACCACCCACCGAGCCACGTCGCGCACCGACGCGTGACCCCCGAAGGAGACCTTCGTATGCCGTCAACGCCGACCGCAGCCGACGCCGCCGCGAGCGCGGGGCCGGGTGAGCCCGCCCTCGTGCGCGTCCAGCGCTTCGAGGACCCGGAGCTCGCGCACGTCGCCGAGATCGTCCTCGACCGGCCCGAGGCGATGAACGCCGTGTCGACGGCGATGGCCCGCGCCATCGCGGCGGCCACGGCCCGCGTCGCGGCGGACGAGTCGGTGCGTTGCGTCGTGCTGACCTCGAGCCACGCGAAGGCGTTCTGCGTCGGCGCCGACCTCAAGGAGCGCAACGGCTTCTCCGACGCAGACCTCATGGAGCAGCGCCCCGTCGCCCGGGCGGCCTACACCGGCGTCCTCG
Organism: Terracoccus sp. 273MFTsu3.1; assembly: GCF_000383675.1. Taxonomy (GTDB): domain Bacteria; phylum Actinomycetota; class Actinomycetes; order Actinomycetales; family Dermatophilaceae; genus Terrabacter. The sequence continues at coordinate 35,260 of NZ_KB911832.1, forward strand.
ACCTGCCGGTGCCGGCCATCGCCGCCGTCGACGGCTTCGCGCTCGGGGGCGGCTTCGAGCTGGCCCTGTCGTGCGACCTCGTCGTGGCGGGGGAGGGCGCCGTCGTCGGCCTGCCGGAGGTGAGCGTCGGGGTCATCCCGGGGGGTGGAGGCACGCAGCTGCTCGTGCGCCGGGTCGGGTGGTCGCGGGCGGCCAGGGCCATCTTCACGGGAGCGCGGCTCCCGGCCCGCGAGGCCCTCGAGCTCGGCGCCGTCGACGAGGTCGTCGCGGCCGGCACGGCACGTGACCGGGCGTTGGAGCTGGCCCGGACGATCGCGGCGAACTCGCCCGTCGGGCTGCGGAACGCCAAGCGGGCCATGCGCCTCGGCTCCGACGTTGGTCTCGAGGCGGGCCTGGAGATCGAGGACGGCTGCTGGCGCGCGACGGCCTTCTCGGGCGACCGCCGCGAGGGTGTGGCCGCCTTCGCGGAGAAGCGGCGCCCCGTCTGGCCCGGTCGCTGAAGCCCCATCTGCCGTGTCGCCGGGGCGTCAGGGTGCAAATCGGGCCGTTGTCGATAGGCTCACGACGGTCGGTGCACCCCCGGGCCGGCAGATCCTGAGGACGGTGACATGACCCGAGTGCTCCTGGCGGAGGACGACCCAGCCATCTCCGAACCGTTGGCGCGTGCGCTGCGGCGAGAAGGCTACGACGTCGACGTGCGCGAGGACGGTGTCGCAGCGCTCGACGGTGCCAAGGAGAACCCCGACCTCGTGCTCCTCGACCTCGGTCTGCCGAAGATCGACGGGCTCGAGGTGTGTCGCCGCATCCGGGCCGAGGGCCGCGCCATCCCCGTCCTCATCCTCACGGCTCGCGCCGACGAGGTCGACACGGTCGTGGGGCTCGACGCCGGCGCCGACGACTACGTCACCAAGCCCTTCCGCCTCGCCGAGCTGCTCGCACGGGTGCGGGCCCTGCTGCGGCGCACCCCCACCGAGGTCGTCGCGTCGGGTGAGCTGGTCCGCATCGACTCCGACGGCCGTCGCGCCTGGTTCAAGGGCGAGGAGCTGCAGCTCACGGCCAAGGAGTTCGACCTGCTGCGGGTGCTCGTGCGCGAGCAGGGCAAGGTCGTCTCGCGCGAGCAGCTGATGCGCGAGATCTGGGACACCGCGTGGTTCGGGTCGACGAAGACCCTCGACATGCACATCTCGGTGCTGCGCCGGAAGCTCGGCGACGACGCGACGTCCCCGCAGTACATCGCCACCGTCCGTGGCGTCGGCTTCCGCTTCGAGCGCCCTCAGGTCGACTGACCGTGCGCCGGGTGCTCGACCGGATGGCGCTCGTCGTGGCCGTCGTGTGCGCCGGGCTCTTCGTGCTGCTCTCGACGGGGGTCGTCGCCTGGGCCGTGACGCAGCAACCCGGCACCGTCACCGCGTGGATCTCCTCCGACCCGTCGGTCGGGATCGCGCGGTTCGGTGCCATCATGCTCGGGATCGGCGCGCTGAGCGGTGGCGCGGCCTACCTCGCGACGGTCGGCACCCGAGCCCACGTCGAGCGGTCCTCGCAGGAGCTCGTCCACCTCGCCACGCGCTTCGCGGCAGGGGAGGCGCGCCTGACGCCGGTGCACTCCGACATCGACGAGATCGACCACGTGTCGGGCGTCATGACCCGTCGGGCCCACGACATGACGAAGTCGCTCGCGGCCGAGCGTGACTTCGCCGCGGACGCCTCGCACCAGCTGCGCACCCCGCTCACGGCCCTGCTCATGCGCCTCGAGGAGATCTCCGAGACCGACGACGCCGAGGTCGTCAAGGAGGAGGCGACGATCGCGATCGCCCAGGTCGAGCGGCTGACCCGCGTCGTCGACGACCTGCTCGGCCGCACGCGTGGCTCCGGTGGCCCGTCGCCGGCCGTGTCGCTCGACTCCGTCATCGCCGCCCTCCAGCGCGAGTGGCAGCCCGCCTTCGAGCAGGCCCGCCGCTCCGTGCGGGTCCGTGGCGAGCGCGGCCTCTTCGTGCGGTCGACGCCGGTCGCGCTCTCGCAGGTGCTCTCGACGCTGCTCGAGAACTCCCTCGTGCACGGACGGGGCACCGTCGACGTGCACGCGCGTCGCTCGGGCCCGTCGGTCATCGTCGAGGTCAGCGACCAGGGCGACGGCGTGCCCGCCGCCATGGCCCCGCACATCTTCGAGCGCTCGGTCAGCAGCGGAGCCGGCGGCAGCACCGGGCTGGGGCTGGCGCTCGCCCGCGACCTCGCGGAGTCCAACGGCGGTCGCCTCGACCTCGTCCAGGCCCAGCCGGCGCGCTTCGCCCTCTTCCTCTCCGAGGCCGAGACCGACTGAACGCCGACGGGACCCACTGCCTGCCGGGGTAGGGTGCCCCGGTGAGGCGCCTGCATGAGTTCCTGTTCGTGCGCCACCGGCACAACTGGCTGCTGCTGCTCCGGTTCGCGGCCGTTGGCGTCTCGGGTGTGCTCCTCAACCTCCTCACCCTCGTCGTCGTCAAGAAGCTCGGGCCCGGCTTCAACGAGCCGATCGTCGGCGTCCCCGGCACGGAGTTCAACGTCCGCTGGTACCACGTCTACTCGACCATCGCCTTCCTCGTCGCGAACCTCTGGAACTTCCAGCTCAACCGCACGTGGACCTTCCGCACGAGCAAGCACGCCCGCTGGTGGCACGAGTACTGGCCCTTCCTCGCCGTGGGCCTGCTCGGTCAGGTCATCGGCCTCGTGCTGCTGACGCTCCTCATGCACCTCGACTCGCCGATCCACCTCTCGCCCACGGTCCTCGACGACTCCACCGGCTTCCGCACCCGGCTCTACTGGGCGCAGCTCATCGTCATCGCCGTCGTCACCCCCATCTCGTTCGTGCTCAACAAGCTGTGGACCTTCGCGGCCGTGCGCACCCACCACCCCGACCTCGCCGACCCCAGCCACGTCGAGGCGGTGCTCTCCGACGAGGGGGACGAGGCCGCCGCGGCGAGCGACGCGCACCGGCGCGCCGGAGCGGTGCCGGGGCGCCACGACCCGCTCCGCTGACGGCGACTACGCTTGGGCGTCGTGACCCAGCCGAAGCGCGCCCCCGGAGGATTCCCCGTCGTCGGCGTCGTCGGCGGCGGACAGCTCGCCCGCATGATGCAGGGCCCCGCCGTCGAGCTGGGCGTCCAGCTGTCGGTGCTCGCCGAGAGCGACACCGCGGCAGCGGCCCTCGTCGTGCCGAGCTCACCGGTCGGTGAGCACACCGACCTCGAGACGGTCCGCGCCTTCGCGCAGCACTGCGACGTCGTCACCTTCGACCACGAGCACGTGCCGCCGGCCGTCCTCGAGGCGCTCGAGGCGGACGGGGTGGCCATCCACCCCACCCGCGCCGCCCTCAACTTCGCCCAGGACAAGCTCGCCATGCGCGAGCGCCTCACGGCGCTCGGGATCGCGTGCCCCCGGTGGGCGCGTGCCACCTCCGCCGAGGAGGTCACGGCCTTCGGTGACGACGTCGGCTGGCCGATCGTCGCCAAGACCCCGCGGGGCGGCTACGACGGCAAGGGCGTGGCGGTCGCCTCCTCGGCCGCCGACCTCGGGGACTGGATCGCCCGGATCGGCGAGCCGGGCCCGCTCGAGCACGGCCTGCTCCTCGAGGAGAAGGTCGACTTCGTGCGGGAGCTGGCCGTCCTCATCGCCCGCAGCCCGTCCGGCCAGGCCGCGGCGTGGCCCGTCGTCGAGACGGTCCAGACCGACGGCATCTGCACCGAGGTGCTCGCTCCCGCCCCGGAGCTGGACGCGGACCTCGCCTCGGTGGCCACCGAGGCCGCACTGCGGATCGCCGGGGAGCTCGGCGTCACCGGCGTGCTCGCCGTCGAGATGTTCGAGGTGCGCCCCGGCACGGGCGGCGCGTCGGCCTACGTCGTCAACGAGCTGGCGATGCGTCCGCACAACAGCGGGCACTGGTCGATGGACGGAGCCGTCACCGGACAGTTCGAGCAGCACCTGCGTGCCGTGCTCGACCTGCCGCTCGGCGACCCGCGCCCCCGGGCGCCGTGGACCGTCATGGCCAACGTCCTCGGCGGCGACTACGAGCACCTCTACCCCGCGTACCGCCACATCATGGCCCGCGACCCCGGGGCCAAGGTGCACGTCTACGGCAAGGGTGTGCGGCCCGGCCGCAAGATCGGGCACGTCAACGTCAGTGGCGCCGACCTGGGCGACGCGCGCGAGCGCGCCGGTCACGCGGCCGACTACCTCCGAGGGGTGATCACCGAATGACCGAGAGCACCGCGCCCGTCGTCGGCATCGTCATGGGCAGCGACAGCGACTGGCCCGTCATGCGCGAGGCAGCCCGTGCGCTCGAGGAGTTCGGGATCCCCTACGAGGCCGACGTCGTGTCGGCCCACCGGATGCCCGACGAGATGATCGCCTACGGCCAGAACGCCGCCCGGCGCGGCCTGCGCGTCGTCGTCGCCGGCGCCGGGGGCGCCGCGCACCTGCCCGGGATGCTCGCGTCGGTGACGCCGCTCCCGGTCGTCGGGGTGCCCGTGCCGCTGAAGTACCTCGACGGCATGGACTCGCTGCTCTCGATCGTCCAGATGCCGGCCGGCGTGCCGGTCGCGACCGTGTCGATCGGTGGCGCGCGCAACGCCGGGCTGCTCGCGGCCCGGATCGTCGGCACCGGGTCCGACACGCTCGCCACCGACGTCCGCGAGCGCATGGTCGCCTTCCAGGACGACCTGCGTGACCAGGCGCACGCCAAGGGGGCGTCGCTGCGCGAGCAGGTCGCCCGGGGCCTCACCGACTGAGCCGGCGCCGCTCCCGCTGGGGACCGAGGACCAGGCCGACGGCACACGCCATCGGTCAGCCCGGCAGGGCGAGGAAGCCGCGCACGGCCGCCGTGAACACGACGGGCTGGCGGGCGTGGACGAGGTGACCGGCGTCGATGCGCACGAGGCGGCCGTCGGCGACGGTCTCGGCCATCTCGGCGACGTGCTCGGCCGGCATCGGGCTGCCCGGGCCGCCCCAGACGACGAGCGTCGGGGCGGAGACGGCCGCGACGACCTGCGACCACCCCGGGTCCGGGTCGTCGATCTGCGCGCGCACCTGGAGCACCGCCTCCCAGTCGAAGGCGAGCTCGCCGTCGGGGCGCTCCGGCGGGCGGGGGTCGCGCGGGTGGGGGACCGGCACGTCCTCGAGGACGAGGCGCCGGACGAGGTCGGGGCGACGGCTCGCGACGAGGCAGGCGACGAGGCCGCCCAGCGAGTGGGCGACGACGTCGACCGGACGGCCCTGCTCGGCCGCCAGGGAGTCGGCCACCACGACGAGGTCCTCGGCCAGCTCGCCGAGCCCGTAGCTGCCGGGCCGGGGGCTCTCGCCGTGCCCGCGCAGGTCGACGGCGACGACGAGCCGGTCGACGGCGAGACCGGCCGCCACCTCGGCCCAGTCCGCCGACGTGTCCCCCGTGGCGTGCACGAGCAGGACGCACGGCAGCCCGCTCGGGACGCCCCAGCGCTGCTCGTGGAGGACGACCGCCGTCATCGGGGCGTCAGTCGGTGACGGCCGACGCGCCGTCTCCCGGCTGGATGCGGGGGTACTCGATCTTGGGACAGGTGTCCATGACGACCGCGAGTCCGGCCGCCTCCGCGCGAGCGGCGGCCTCCTCGTCGATGACCCCGAGCTGCAGCCACAGTGCCTCGATGCCGAGCCGCTCGCGCTCGGCGATCGCCTCGTCGACGACCTGGCCCACGTGGTCGCTGTTGACGAAGAAGTCGACGACCTTGACGACGGTGCCGTCGGGGATGTCGGCCAGCGTCGCGTGGCCCGCCGCGCCGTGCACCGTCGCGGCGCTCGGGTGCACCGGCACGAGGCGGATGCCGAGCTCGCGCTGGAGCCACAGGGACACGCGGTAGGCCGTGCGGTCGGGGTTGTCACCGAGACCGACGACGGCCCACGTGGCCGGGGTGTGGAGCAGGTCCCGGATGACGTCGGGGTCGTTGTGGTGCGGACTCATCCCGTCATCTTCACACGTCGGCGTGCCCGGATCGCGCCCCGACGGCGACCAGCCGACCGTGGTTGGATGGCTGGATGCGATTCGGAATGTTCGTTCCCCAGGGCTGGCGTATGGACCTCGTCGGCATCGAGCCGGCCCAGCAGTGGGAAGCCATGGTCAACCTCGCCAAGCACGCCGACGACGGAGACGTCTTCGAGTCCATCTGGGTCTACGACCACTTCCACACCGTGCCGCAGCCCTCGGGCGAGGCCACGCACGAGGCGTGGACGCTCATGGCGGCCTTCGGCGCCGCCACGAGCCGGGTGCGGCTCGGCCAGATGTGCACGTGCATGGCCTACCGCAACCCCGCCTACCTCGCCAAGGTCGCCGCGACCGTCGACGTCATCTCCGGCGGCCGCACCGAGATGGGTATCGGCGCGGGTTGGTACGAGCACGAGTGGCGCGCCTACGGCTACGGCTTCCCCAAGGCCGGCGACCGCCTCGGCGCGCTGCGCGAAGGCGTCCAGGTCTTCCGCGACATGTGGACGACGGGGTCGGCGACGCTCGACGGGAAGTACTACCAGGTCGACGGCGCCCTCTGCGCGCCCCGTCCCCTGCAGGGCACGAGCCACCCGGGCAGCGCGCTCAACGGCATCCCCATGTGGATCGCCGGCGGTGGCGAGAAGGTGACGTTGAAGATCGCCGCGGAGTACGCCGACTACACGAACTTCGACGGCAGTCCCGAGGGCTTCGACCACAAGAGCGCGATCCTCAAGGGCCACTGCGACGACCGCGGCCGCGACTTCGGCGAGATCGTGCGCTCGGCCAACTACAACGTCGTCATCGGCGAGACCGACGCCGACGTCGAGGACCGCCTGCAGTTCTACGGCGAGCTGCTGCGCAAGGGCGGCGTCGCCGACGACAAGGCAGCGGGTGCGGTCGAGGACCTCCGCAAGCAGCCCGCGGTGGGCACGCCCGACAAGATCGTCACGATGCTCAAGGACATGGAGGCCCGCGGGATGACGTATGCCATCACGTACTTCGCGGAGGCCGCCTACGACCGCTCGGGCATCGAGCTCTTCGAGCAGACGGTCGCCCCCGAGCTCAAGGGCTGACCCGAGACCGCAGCGACTCGATGGATGAGCGCGTCGCCCGAGACGCGCTCATCCATCGACTGCGGGGTCGTCCGGGCTACCAGGCGGTCCAGCCGCCGTCGACGGCGACGACCTGGCCGGTGACGTAGGCGGACGCGTCCGAGGCCAGCCACGTGACGACGCCGCGGAAGTCGTCCTCGGTGCCCATCCGGCCCAGCGGGGTGAGCCGCTCGTAGCGCTCGACGAATGCCTCGTCCTGACCACGCGCGATGCCGCCCGGCGCGAAGGCGTTGACCCGCACGTCGGGTGCGAGCACCGTCGAGAGGTAGCGCGTCAGCTGGGCGATGCCTCCCTTGCTCGCGGCGTAGGCCGCGGGGTTGCCCATCCGGGTGCCCTCGTAGAGACCCATGTTGGGGCCGACGAGACCGTAGATGCTCGACACGTTGACGACGCTGCCGTGCCCACCAGCCCGCAGCAGCGGCGCGAGCTGCCGGGTCAGCGAGAAGGGCGCCGTGAGGTTGAGGGCCAGCGCCATCGCGAAGGCGTCGTCGGTCTGCTCCTCGAAGGGGACGGCATACCCGGGGACGCCGGAGGTGCCGGTGAACGCGGCGTTGTTGACGAGGACGTGGCAGTCGCCGAGGTCACGGACCACGTCGACGACCCGCGAGATCCCTTGCGGGTCGAGCAGGTCGGCGCCGACCGGGACGTGGTGGCTGCCGGGGAGGGTGTCGACGGCGGCCGCGCAGCTCTCCCCGTCGAGGTCGACGACGACGATGCGGGCGCCCGCCGTCGCGAGGGCGTCGGCGAGCACGCGGCCGAGCGGTCCGGCGCCGCCGGTCACGACGGCCGTGCGTCCGGTGAGCGACGTCGTGGGTGTGGTCGTCATCGTGGTTCCTCCGTGTGCGCGTTGGGGGTGGCGACGTCGAGCCACGGCAGCGTGATGAGCCCCGCGCCGATGAGGGCCTCGATGAGCCGGAACTCGTATTCGTCGTCGATCGAGAAGGCCTGGGCCTCGGGGATCTCGAGCCCTTCGTGGGTGCCCTCGTCGAACCACGAGCTCTCGAGGCGGCGCACCAAGTCGGCCCGCCAGAGGTAGAAGTTGCCGTTGATCCGCAGGAACCGGCCGACGTCCTGCCGTCGGGTGACGCCGGTACCCGCCTCGAAGTAGCGGGAGAGCGCGCCGTCGCGGGAGCCGTCGGGACGCACGCCGACCCACACCGGGTTGAAGGTGGGTTCGGAGACGCTGATGACGCCGTCGAGGGCGGGCGTCGTGGCCAGGCGTCGGACGGCCTCGGCCAGCTGGGACGGCACTCGTGCGGGGCTCGTCGGGTCGAGGAGGAGCACCGCGTCGTAGGAGGCGCCCTCGTCGCGCTCGACCCACTCGAGGGCGTGACGCACGACGGGAGCCATGGGGGTGTCGTCGGCCGCGAGCTCGACGGGGCGCAGGAACGGGGCCTCACCACCGTGGGCGCGCACGACGTCCGCGATCTCGGCGGAGTCGGTGGTCACGACGCAGCGGGTGACCTCCGCGGTGAGGGCTGCGGCACGGATGCTGTGCGCGATGAGGGGCAGGCCCCACATCGGACGGATGTTCTTGCCGGGCAGGCCTTTCGAGCCGCCACGTGCCGGGATGACCGCGAGCACGCGGGGCGGGGTGTGGTCGGTCACGAGCCGTCCTCGGGGTCGGGGGTCTGCGAGGCCAGGGTTCTCGCCTCGTCGCACAGGCGGACGGCGTCGATGCCGTCGACCAGGGTGGCCGGCGCCCCCCGGGCGATCCGCTGTACCGCGGGAGACCACGGCTTGAGCCCGAGGGCCGCGCGCGCCTGGGTGCCCATGACGATGTCGCGGTCCAGGTCGTGCTCGAAGACCTGCTCGCTCACCTCGCCGTCGGAGGTCGTGTGCCGCACCATCGCGCGCGTGACGTCCCACTCGAGGATGCCGTCCGAGGTGTGGATGACGACTCCACGCGACGTCGGGCGGGTGACGTAGTCGAGCCGCGCCGTCACCGTGAAGCGGTCGCGGGTGGTCCAGAGCAGCGTCGCGGCCTGCTCGGCCTCGATGTCGAGCGGACCGCTCGTCTCGAGGTGCCCGCCGACGAGCTCGGGGCGGCCGAAGAGCACGCCGGCGTAGTCGATCTCGTGGACCATGTCGCGCAGCACACCGCCCTCGTCGCGGCGGGCCGAGTAGGACGCGCGGTAGTCGCGGTCGGGCCGCCAGTCCGGCAGCCACGACTGCGAGCGCACGTGCGCCGAGGCCGGTCCGTCGATGCGACCGACGAGACGGTGCAGGTGGCGGAAGGCCTCGTGCGCCCGGAGCGGCGCGGCGACCCAGATGTCCTGGGCCCGCGGGTGGGCGCGCAGCACGGCCGCGTCGTCCGCCGTCCCGGCGACGGGCTTCTCGACGAGCACCGACGCCGCACCCGCGTCGAGCGCCACGACGGTGTCGCTGACGTGGCGGGCGGTGTCGGTCGCGACGACCACGAGAGCGCCCTGCAGGGCTGCCGGGCCCGTCGCGTCGTCGAGGAGCCGGGCGCCGGTGACGTCGTCGACGGCGCCGGCCCCGAGCATCCGGTCGCGGACCGGCCAGAGCGCGACGTCGGCGCCCTCCTGCCGGAAGACCCGCGCGTGCCGCTGCCCGATGGAGCCGGAGCCGCGCACGACCACGGGCATCGACGACGGAGACGGGCTGGGCACACCTGCAGGCTAGAGGACGGCGCCCCGCACCGCGCAGGTCGCCGGGCTCCTCGGCGGGGCGGTTGAGCGGCGTGCCGGGCGCGCACCGGTACCTTCGAGCCTGTGACGAGCACGCCCGAAGGCACCGCGCCCACCGCCGACCGCGCGGGTGGCTCGCTCGGAGCGCACTCGGTCGTCTACCTCGTCGGCACGGCGCTGCAGGGCCTCGGCGTGCTCCTCGTCCTGCCCTTCGCCACCCGGGTGCTCGGCGCCGTCGAGTTCGGTCGCGTGGCAACAGGTCTCGTCGTCGTTCAGATGGTCGGCACCATCGCCGCCGCCGGACTGCCGCAGGTCGTGCTCCGTGAGCACCACCGCGGTGCCGAGGGCCCCCGGGTCGCGCGGGCGCTCGCCGGGACGATGGTGCTGCTGGCCCTCGGGCTCGGCGTCGTCGGTCTCGCGCTGGCCCTGCTCCTCTCCGCCACCGGGCACGCGGACCCCCGACAGTGGGTGCCGCTCGTCGTCGCCGCGGTGGCCCTGACGACGGTCGTGGCCGGCCAGACGCTGATGCGGGCGCGCCTCCAGCCCTGGGGCTTCCTCGCCCTCGCGGTGCTCGCCACCGTCGGGGCGCAGCTCGCCGGACTGCTCGCGGCGCGGGGCGAGCCGACCGCGGGGACGTACCTCACGGCATACGCCGTCGTCGTCGTGCTGGCCGCCGTCGTCGCCCTCGTGCTCGGCCGTCCGCTGCCGCCCACCGTCGAGCGCGAGCGGGTCCGGGCGGGCATCCGACTGGCCACGCCCCTGCTGCCGCAGGCGGCCGCGATGCTCGGCCTGCTCTCCGGGGACGTGCTGCTGGCCAGGGTCCTCGTCGGCGAGGCCGGGGCGGGCACCTACCAGGTGGCGCTGCAGCTCGGGAACATGCCGTTCGTGCTCGCCGTCGCCCTCTTCAACGCGTGGGGGCCGCTCGTGCTGTCCCACCCGATCGACCGCCGCTGGGCGTGGACGGCCCGCACCGGCACCGCCCTGACGACCGTCGTCGCGGCAGGCGCGGCGGGGGTGGCGCTGCTCGCGCCGTGGCTCGTCGCCGTCATGGCCGACCCGGGCTTCGACCACGTCGCCATGGTCGGCGCGCTCGGGGTCATCTGCACCGTGTCGGTGTCGTACATGCTCTACCAGGGCTCGTCGCTCGCCGTGCTCGACGCGGAGCGCACCGGCCGGCTCGCGTGGGCCGCGCTCATCGCGCTCGCGGTCATGGTCCTCGTCGCGCTCTCACTCGCACCGCGGTCGGGCGCGACGGGCGGGGTCGTCGGCGTCGCCGTCGCCAAGGCCGTGGGCTACGTCGTGCTCATGGCGCTGACGACGTGGTTCGCCCGGACCCACTCGCCGCTGCGCTGGCCGCCGCGAGTGGCGGCCGTGGCGCTGGCCGGGGTCGGACTCGCCCTCGTGGGTGCGGTGCTGCCGCTGGAGGGGCCGGCTGCGTGGGTGCGGGTCGCACTCGCCGCCCTCGTCGGGGCCGGCGCCCTGGCGGTCGCGCCGCGAATCCTGCGCACGCTGCGCGGATAGGATGGGGCGCCCGCCCGGCTCACCTCGATCCGGCACGCACCGACACGCAGGAGAGACGCTTTCGTGGTGACACCGCTCGTCCACATGGGGTTGGGCTACGACGACCTCCTCGTCCCGGCCCTCGTGCACGCGGGCTTCGAGACGAAGGACCTCATCCTCGTCGTCCGCACGGACGCCAACCTCGCGTGGGTGCGCCGGCACGCGCCGCGTGCCACGACCGTCCGACTGCCGTATGCCGCCGCGCGCAAGGCCAACGTCGTCAGTGGCCTCGCGCCCCACGCCGCTCTCAAGCGGGCCTGTGCCGGGGTCGGCCTCGACCCCCTCGACCTGCTCGTGTCCGAGCGGGCGCTGCGCCGCAACCGCGTCGACACCGCGATGAACTTCCTCAACCTCGCCGCCGAGGAGCTCGAGGCGGCCATCGAGGGTCGTGGTCCCGTGCTCGCCCTCGTCGAGTTCACCGTGACGTCCGAGCTGCTCACCGCTGGACTCGTGACCCACCACGGTGGCCTCGCGACCTGGCCACGCGGCATACGCCTCCCGTCCGACCGCTTCGGCCTCATCGGCGCGCCCAAGGGGATCACCCTCTGGGAGCGGCAGGTCGAGGACCCGTCGGCGCTGGCCGCCGGTCAGGCCTTCATCGACACGTGGCGAGCCGAGCACGGCCGGCCGATGGGCTTCGCGCGCAACCTCAAGGTCGAGACCGGCCAGGAGATCTGGCGGCTCGCGAGCGACCGCATCAAGGAGTTCGCCGTCGACCGCGGCGCGAACCTCCAGCTGCCCCGGCCCTCGGACTACGCCCGGCTCCCGTGGCTCAACCCCGTCAAGGCCCGGCTCAACCTGCGCGAGTACCAGGACCGTCGCTGGGACCCGGTGCCGGAGAAGTTCGTCTTCCTGCCGCTGCAGGTGCAGCCCGAGTCGAGCGCCGACGTCATGGGCCAGGAGTGGCGCGACCAGGCCTACACCGCCCGCGTGCTCGCCGACGCGCTCGCGCCGCTCGACATCGGGGTCGCCGTCAAGGAGCACGCGCACTTCATGTGGCGGCGCGACCCGGACTACTGGCCCCAGTTCGACGCTCATCCCAACATCGCGACGATCGACCCCTTCGCCGACTCACGCGACCTGATGAAGCAGGCGGTCTTCACCGTCACCGCGACCGGCACGGTCGGCCTCGAGGCCGGGCTCCTCGGCCTGCCGGTCGTCACGGGCGCCGAGATGCCGTGGAGCGGTCTGGGCAACGTCGCGCAGCTCGACTCGCCGGACGACCTGACGCGGTTCGTCGCCGAGCGCGGCTGGGAGTCGCTGCGCGCCGACCAGGCCTCGATCGACGAGTGGTTCGTCCACGAGTACGTGCGCAACTCGTGGGAGGGCCTCGTGCTCGACCCGCCGCGGGTGCCCGCCGTGCTCGAGCCCCACAACATCCGCAAGGTCGGCGGCGCGCTCGGCGAGGCCGCGGCCGCGCTCGGCCACCGGGGCGGGCCCGCATGACGGGCGGCGGCACCGGCTGGGTGGTCCTCGGCGCGGGCGGCCACGCGCGCTCGGTCGTCGACGTCCTCGAGCGAGCCGGCCACGCCGTCGTCGCGGTCTCGGGCGCCGTCCCGGCAGGCACGTCCTGGCACGTCGACGTGCTCGTCGACGACCGGGAGGCCTTCGAGCTCGTCGAGGCGCAGGGACTGCACGCGGTGGTCGCCGTCGGTGCCAACCGGGCCCGAGCACGCCTCGTGCGCGAGCTCGTGGCCCGCGGGCTCTCGGTCCCGCCCGTCGTCGCCGCCACCGCGACGGTCTCTCCCCGCAGTGTCCTCGGAGCCGGCTCGGTCGTGCTCGAGCACGCGCACGTCGGACCGTCCAGCACCCTCGGCGAGGCCGTCGTCGTCAACACCGCGGCCGTCGTCGAGCACGACTGCACCGTCGGCGCGGGCACCCACGTCGCGCCCGGTGCCGTGCTCCTCGGTGCCGCGTCCGTCGGCGAGCTCAGCCTCGTCGGCAGCGGTGCCCGCCTCCTTCCCGGCGTCGCGGTCGGGTCCGGCGTCACCGTCGGCGCCGGCGCCGTCGTCACCACGCACGTCGGCGACGGCGAGACCGTCGTCGGCGTCCCCGCAGCCACGCGCCCCACCGGAGGCACCGCATGAGCGACCACCTGAACGCCGTCCACCCGGTCGCGATCGGCGACGTCGACGTCCCGACGCCCGGTGACGTCTACGTCATCGCGGAGGCCGGGGTGAACCACAACGGCGACATCGAGCTGGCCCACCGCCTCGTCGACATCGCGGTCGCGTCCGGTGCGGACGCCGTGAAGTTCCAGACGTTCTCGCCCGACAAGCTCGTCTCGTCGGCGGCCGCGACGACGCCCTACCAGCGCGACCGCGGGGGAAGCGCGGACCAGCGCAGCCTGCTCGAGGCCCTGACCCTGCCCAAGGAGGCGTGGGTCGAGCTGCGCGACCACGCCACCGAGGCGGGGACGACCTTCCTCTCGACGCCCTTCGATCTCGACAGCGCCGAGATGCTCGTCGAGCTCGGGCTGCCCGCGCTCAAGGTCAGCTCCGGAGAGCTGACGAACCTGCCCTACCTGCGGGAGATGTCCCGACTCGGGGTCGTCCTGCTCGTCTCGACGGGCATGGGCACCCAGGACGAGGTCGAGGCGGCTGTCGAGGCCTGCGCCGACGCGCCGGGCCTCGTGCTCTTCCACTGCGTCTCGGCCTACCCGGCACCCGTCGAGGAGTGCAACCTGCGGGTCATCCCGCGCCTGACCGAGCTGCACGGCATACCCGTGGGGTGGTCGGACCACACGCCCGGGCTGACGACGGCGCTCGGCGCCGTGGCGCTCGGGGCGCCGATCCTCGAGAAGCACTTCACGAGCGACCGCACCCTCCCCGGCCCCGACCACCTCGCCAGCCTCGAGCCGGACGCCCTGACCGACTACGTCGCGACGACGAAGCAGCTCGCGCTGGCGCTCGGCGACGGCGTCAAGGTGCGCATGCCGTCGGAGGAGGAGAACGCCGTCCTCGTCCGACGGTCGTGGCACGCGGCGCACGCGATGCCTGCCGGTACGCAGCTCGCGGGCACCGACCTGCAGCTGCTGCGCCCCGAGGGTGGCGTCAGCCCCGCCGTCGACATCCGCGGACGTGTCCTGGCCCGTGACGTCGAGACCGGCGCCCCCGTCACCGACGCCGACCTCGTCGACTGACGCCGTGGCCCCCACGCACACGGTCGCCGTCTTCGTCGGGACCCGCGCCGACCTCGGACCGCTCTCGGCGGTGCTCGAGGTCCTGCAGTCGGCGAACGACGTGACCCTGCGGGTCCTGACCGGGGTGATGTATGCCGCCGACGACCTCGTCGCGGCCCTGCCGACGAGCTCTCCCCGAGAGGTCTGGCGGGACGTCGTCGTGCCGCTCGCCGAGCCGATGACCGCCGTGACGGTCGACGCGCAGCTCGAGCAGGGTGCGCTGCTCGCGCGCGCGTGCGGCCGGGCGCTGCGGGACGAGCACGTCGACGTCCTCGTCGTGCTCGGCGACCGCTGGGAGCTGCTCTACGTCGTGCCGCCCGCCGTCCTGCTCGGAGTGCCGGTCGTGCACCTGCACGGGGGAGAGGTGACCGAGGGGGCCCTCGACGAACGGGTCCGCCACGCCGTCACGAAGCTCGCCGACCAGCACTGTGTCGCGTCCGAGGACGCCGCGGCGCGGGTGCGTCAGCTCGGCGAGCCGGCCGACCGGGTCCACGTGACCGGTGCGCCGGGTCTGGACCGCCTGGCGACCGCGTCGCCGATCTCGGACGCCGACCTCGGCGAGTTGCTCGGCACGACCGTCGAGCGACCGCTCGCGCTCCTGACGTACCACCCGCCGACCGCCCAGCCCGGCGCCCCGGTCGGGCAATGGGCGCGCGAGGCGGCCGAGGCCGCGCTCGCCACGTGCGGCACCGTCGTCGCCACCCACCCGGGCATGGACGAGGGACGCGACGAGATCCTCACGGAGCTGACCGGCCTCGCGGCACGCGAGCCCCGCCTCCGGCTCGTCGCCGCCCTCGGCCGCGACTACCCGCGGGTCCTCGCGGCCGCCGACGTCGTCGTCGGCAACTCGAGCTCGGGCGTCATCGAGGCCGCAACCCTGCACGTGCCGGCCGTGGACATCGGCGAGCGTCAGCGCGGTCGGCTCCGGGGCGACAACGTCGTCCACGCGGCCGAGGGGCGGGAGGCCGTCGAGGCGGCACTGCGCACCGCGCTCAGCCCCCGCTGGCGGGAGCACTCGGCCCACGTCGCCAACCCCTACGGCACCGGTACGGCCAGCGCCGCCATCCTCGATATCGTTCGGACAGCGGCGCTCGCCCCACGGACCAAGCACTTCGTCGACCTGCACCCGGCACCGGTGGTGGGCCGGCCACGGGCCCGCCGCACGAACGAGGAGGAGGAGGAGTGACAGCGCGAGACCTGCGCGCGGCGTGCGCGCCGACCACCGCGACGATCCGCGACGCCCTCGAGGTCGTGGACCGCAGCGGCAACCTCGTCTGCCTGCTCGTCGACGACGAGAACCGCCTCGCCGGACTGCTCACCGACGGTGACCTGCGCAGGGCCTTCCTCAAGGGCACGAGCCTCGACGACGCCGCCCTCGACCACGCCACGCGGACGCCGCACTTCGTCGCCGCCGGGTCACCGCGGGCACTCGTCCTCGACCTCATGCAGGCCCTGCGCATCTCGGCCGTGCCCGAGCTCGCCGACGACCGCACCCTCGTCGGCCTGCACACCCTGTCGGACGTCGTCGGGTCGGCACCGTTGCCCAACGTCGCCGTCGTCATGGCCGGTGGTCGCGGCACGCGCCTCGGCGACCTGACCAAGGACACCCCGAAGCCGCTCATGACCGTCGCAGGCCGCTCGATCCTCGAGTGGATCGTCCTCGGTCTCGTCGGTGACGGCATCCGTGAGATCTACGTCAGCGTCAACTACCTCGCCGAGCAGATCGAGGAGCACCTCGGGGACGGCTCCCGGCTCGGGTGCAGCGTGCGCTACCTCCGGGAGGACCCGGAGCGACCCCTCGGCACCGCCGGCTCCCTGACGCTGCTCCGCGACGAGCGACCCGACCTCGAGCACGCCGTGCTCGTCATGAACGGCGACCTCATGGTCGAGTTCGACGCGAGCGACCTGCTCGACGCCCACCGGCGGACGGGCGCCGCCGTCACCGTCGCGACCCGCACCTACCAGCACGAGGTGCCGTTCGGCGTCGTCGAGAGCACCGACGGGCGCGTCACGGCCGTCTCGGAGAAGCCGACGCTGAGCTTCGACATCAACGCCGCGGTGTATGCCGTCGAGCCGCGTGCGCTCGCCTGGCTTCCCACCGGGCGCGCCAGCACGATGCCGGGCCTCGTCGAGACGTGTCTCGAGCGTGGCGAGCCGGTCACGGCCTGGCCGATCCAGAGCGACTGGATCGACGTCGGCACCCCGAAGGACCTGGCCCGCGCGAAGGGCGAGACGTGAGCGCTCGCGCGAGCGACGACGCGACGGCCACGGTCACCCTCGACGTGGCAGACGGCATACGAAGACACATGGACGACGAAAAGGCAGCTGTGACAACACTTTCCGGCCAGAGCACCAACGGCGAGATCCCTGAGATCGAGCTCACCGCACGACCCGTCGAGGGCTCGGTCGCGGGCAAGACCGTCCTCGTCACGGGCTCCGACGGTTTCATCGGGTCGCACGTCGTCGAGCGGCTGCTCGCCGACGGCGCACACGTGCGCGCCTTCTGCCTCTACAACTCCAACGGCTCGACGGGGTGGCTCGACGAGTCCGATGCCTTCAAGGCCGCGGTCCGCGACGGGCAGGCCGAGGTCGTCCTCGGCGACATCCGCGATCCCGAGCACGTCATGTCGACCACCGAGGGCGTCGACGTCGTGCTCCACCTCGCGGCGCTCATCGCGATCCCCTTCTCCTACGTGGCTCCCCGCTCCTACGTCGAGACCAACGTCATCGGCACGCTCAACGTGCTCGAGGCCGTCCGGCGCCACGGCACGCCGCGGATGGTCAACACGTCGACCTCCGAGGTCTACGGCACGCCCGAGTCGGTGCCGATCACCGAGGCGCACCCGCTCCGCGGTCAGTCTCCCTACTCGGCGACGAAGATCTCGGCCGACAAGATGTGCGAGTCCTACGCCCTGTCCTTCGAGACGCCGGTGACGACGCTGCGGCCGTTCAACACGTTCGGCCCCCGCCAGTCGACGCGCGCCGTCATCCCGACCGTGCTGTCGCAGCTGCTCGCCGGTGCGAGCCAGCTCAAGCTCGGCGACGTGACGCCCAAGCGCGACTTCACCTTCGTCGCCGACACGGCCGACGGCTTCGTCCGCGCAGCTCTGGCCGACGTCGCACCCGGCACGACGATCCAGCTCGGCACCGGACGCACCGTGTCGGTCGGCGACGTCGTCGAGCTGTGCCGCAAGGTCACCGGCAGCGACGCCGAGATCGTCACCGAGAGCGACCGCATCCGGCCCGAGGGGTCCGAGGTGCAGATCCTGCTGTCCGACCCGTCGCTGGCCAACGCGGTGCTCGGCTGGGCGCCCACCGTGTCCTTGGAGGAGGGCCTCGCGGCCACCGCCGAGTGGCTGCGTCCGCGCGTCGACCCCGAGACCGCCGGGCGGTACCACCGGTGACCGCGACCGGCGGGGCGCACGCGACCGGCGAGGCGCACGCGCCCGGAGCCCGCGGCCCCGAGGGCACGATCCCGCTCGCGGTCCCCAACATCGGCGAGCTCGAGCGCCGCTACGTCCTCGAAGCCGTCGAGTCGGGCTTCGTCTCGTCCGTCGGGCCGTTCGTCTCGGAGTTCGAGCGGCGCTTCGCGGAGCGGGTCGGCTCGAAGCACGCCATCGCCTGCGCGACCGGCACGGCCGCGATCCACATCGGCCTGATCCTGCTCGGGGTCGAGCGCGACGACGACGTCGTCTGCTCCGACTTCACGTTCGTCGGCTCGGTCAACCCGATCGCCTACTGCGGCGCCCGGCCCGTCCTCGTCGACGCCGAGACGACGACGTGGAACATCGACCCGGCCCTGCTCGTGGGCGAGCTCGACCGCCGTGCGGCCGCCGGGGAGGCCCAGCCCAAGGTCGTCGAGATCGTCCACGTCCTCGGTCAGCCCGCCGACATGGGACCGCTCATGGACGCCTGCGACCGGCACGGCATACCCGTGCTCGAGGACGCCGCGGAGTCGCTCGGGGCGACGTGGACGGCTGGGCCCTACGCCGGGCGCCACACGGGCACGGTCGGCCGGATCGGCTGCTTCTCCTTCAACGGCAACAAGATCGCGACGACGGGCGGTGGCGGCATGATCGTCACCGACGACGACGACCTCGCTGCCCGGGCGCGCCACCTGACGACCCAGGCGAAGGTGCCCGACGTCGGCTACCTCCACGACGAGGTCGGCTACAACTACCGCCTCACGAACATCGCGGCGGGCCTCGGCCTCGCCCAGCTCGAGCGGCTCGACGAGTTCGTCGCGGCCAAGCACCGCATCGCGTCCCGCTACGACGCGGCCTTCGCCGACCTGCCTCTCGTCCTGCCGCCGCGCGTCGACGGACTCGACGCGACGTACTGGCTCTACTCGGTCCTCGTGCCCGAGTCCGACGGGCGTGGGCGCGACGAGTTCCTCGCGCACCTCAACGGGCTCGGCGTCGGGGCGCGGGCGCTGTGGCGGCCGCTGCACGACCAGCCGCCCTTCCTGTCGGCGCCGCTCGTCGGCGGGGCTGTCGGAGACGGCCTGTTCGCCCGCGGTCTCTCGCTGCCCTGCGCGACCGAGCTGACCGACGCCGACCAGGACCGTGTCATCGCGGCGGTGCGCTCCTTCTTCGTCTAGGCCGGCGCCGTCCGGGCCGGACGGCCGACGCACCGCGCCCCGGCGTGGGGCAGGATGTCGACGTGGAGATCGCCATCGGGCTGCTCGCGATCGCAGCCACCGTCCTCGGGGGGTCCTGGCTCGCGGACCGGTTCGACCTGCCGCCGCCCCTCGTCCTCATCGTCATCGGCATCCTCGGCTCCTACCTGCCGTTCGTGCCCGAGGTGGCCCTGAGCCCCGAGGTCGTGCTGCTCGGCATCCTCCCGCCCCTGCTGTACGCCGCCGCGATCCAGACGTCGCTCGTGGACTTCCGCAACAACCGCGGCGTCATCCTCAGCCTGTCCGTCGGGCTCGTGCTCTTCACGGCCCTCGGGGTGGCGCTCTTCCTGCGGTGGGCGCTCGGCCTCGACTTCGCCGTCGCCTTCGCGATCGGCGCCGTCGTCGCCCCGCCTGACGCGGTCGCGGCCACGGCGGTGGGCCGGCGCATCGGGCTGCCGCGCCGGCTCGTGTCCATCCTCGAGGGGGAGTCGCTCGTCAACGACGCGACCGCCCTCGTCTCGCTGCGCACCGCCCTCGCCGCGGCCGGACTCGCCGCGGGCGTGTCGTCCGGCGGAGTGTCCTTCGGCGGCGTCGTGCTCGACTTCGCCTGGGCGTCGGTGGGGGGCATCGCGATCGGTGTCGGGGTCGCGCTCGTCGTCTCCGTGCTGCGGCGGCACTTCTCGACCGAGCCGGCCTTCGACACCGTGCTGTCGTTCATGGTGCCCTTCGCGGCCTACGTCCCGGCGGAGGAGCTGCACGCCTCGGGCGTCATCGCCGTCGTGACCGCGGGCCTCGTCCTCGGCCACAAGTCGCCGCGCACCCAGACCGGCGCCTCGCGCCTCAGCGAGCGGATCAACTGGACCTCGATCCAGTTCCTCCTCGAGAACGCCGTCTTCCTCCTCATCGGGCTGCAGGTCTTCTACGTCCTCGACAGCGTCCGCAGCTCGGAGCTGTCTGCGCAGCAGATCACCCTCGCCGCGGTCGGCACGCTCGTCGCGGTGCTCGTCCTGCGGCCCCTGTGGGTCGTGCCGTTCCGCTTCCTCAGCACCCAGGTGTTCCGCATCGAGGCGCAGGCACCGTGGTCTCACACCGTCGTCCTGTCGTGGGCCGGCATGCGGGGCGTGGTGACGCTCGCCGCGGCCCTGCTGCTGCCCCAGGAGACCCAGCACCGGGACGTGCTCGTGCTCATCGCCGTCGTCGTCACCGTCGGCACGCTGCTCATCCAGGGCACGACGCTGCCGGCCCTGGCCCGCTGGCTCGACGTGCGAGGGCCGGACCCGCGCGAGGACGCGCTCCAGGCGGCCACGGTGCTCCAGGCCGCGACCCGGTCCGGGCTCGACGTGCTCGACCGGATGGACGACGTCGACGAGGCGACCCGCGACATGTTGCGGTCGAGGTCCGAGGACCGCCTCAACCAGATGTGGGAACGGCTCGGACCCCGCAGCGGCAACGACGACGAGACCCCGAGCGTCCGCTACCGACGTGCCCGGATGCAGATGCTGCAGGCCGAGCGCGACGAGGTGCTGAGGCTGCGCGACGAGGGGCGGGCCGACCACGTCGTGCTGCGCGTCGTGCTCAGCTCGCTGGACCTCGAGGAGACCATGCTCGACCGCATCGACGACCAGGAGAGCCGCCTGGCAGAGAGTGAGATGTTGCCCGTGGACACGATCGAGGCTCCCTGCGAGCACCTCCAGGACACCGACTCCTGCGTCGAGCCGCGCACGCCCGAGGGCTGCGAGGAGTGCCTCCGCGACGGCACGACGTGGGTGCACCTGCGCCTGTGCCTCCAGTGCGGGCACGTCGGCTGCTGCGACTCGTCCGAGATGAAGCACGCCACGGCGCACTTCCACGAGACGGAGCACCCCGTGATGCGCTCCATCGAGCCGGGTGAGGCCTGGCGCTGGTGCTTCGTCGACGAGGTCGTCGGCTGAAGCCGCGGCTCGTTCAGCCGGAGTGCTCGGCCAGGAGGGTCAGGAACGCGGCGCCGTACTTCTCCGCCTTGACCGGCCCGATGCCGTTGACCGTGAGCAGCTGGGCCGTGCTGCCCGGTCGGGCCCTCACCAGCTCCCACAGCGTGCGGTCGGGCAGCACGACGTAGGCCGGCACGCCCTCGGCGTCGGCGATCGACCGCCGCTGCGTGCGCAGCAGCTCGAAGAGCGCCCGGTCGGCAGGGCTGGCCCCGGCGCCGTCCCCGGGCCTCGCCGAGCGCGAGCGTGAGCCAGCCGAGGAACGGCTGCGTGCCGGGGCGGCCGAGAGCCGACGCAGCTCGACCGTCTCCACGCCGTCGAGGATCGGTCGGGCCGCCTCTGTGATGGTGAGGGCACCCATCCGGCCCGGGTCGGGGACCAGCACCGAGCGCGCGACGAGCTGGCGGATGACCGAGCGCCACTCCCGGTCCGCGAGATCGCTGCCCACCCCGAAGGTCGGCAGCTGGTCGTGCTGCCAGCTCACGATCTTGTCGGTGCGCTTGCCGAGCAGCACGTCGATGACGTGCCCCGCGCCGAAGCGCTGGCCGGTGCGGATCACGGCCGAGAGCACCTTCTGCGCGGGCACGGTGGCGTCCCAGAGCTCTGGCGGCTCCAGACAGGTGTCGCAGTTGCCGCAGTCGCCGGACTCCTCGTCGAAGTAGGCCAGCAGCAGACGCCGGCGGCACGAGGAGGCCTCGGCGTAGCCGAGCATCGCGTCGAGCTTCATCGAGTCGACGCGCTGGTGCTCGGGACTGCCGTCGGACCTCATGATGAACGAGCGCTGCTGCACGACGTCGGCGAGGCCGTAGGCCATCCACGCCACCGCCGGCTCGCCGTCGCGACCTGCGCGCCCGGTCTCCTGGTAGTAGCCCTCGAGGCTCTTCGGGAGGTCGACGTGCGCGACGAACCGCACGTCGGGCTTGTCGATGCCCATGCCGAAGGCGATGGTCGCCACGACGATGACGCCCTCGTCACGACGGAATCGCTGCTGGGCGGCGGCCCGCGCCTCGTTGGGCAGGCCGGCGTGGTAGGCGATCGCGTCGTAGCCCTGCTGGCGCAGGAACGCCGAGATCTCGTCGGTGCGCTTGCGCGACTGGCAGTAGACGATGCCGGCGGAGCCGCGGAGGCCCGCGCCGTCGGGGCCCGTCTCGAGGAAGCGGAGCAGCTGGGCGCGCGCGTCGCTCTTCTCCTCGACGACGTAGCGGATGTTGGGCCGGTCGAAGCTCGAGACGAACTCGGCGGCGCCGTCGAGGCGCAGCCGTTGGTGGATCTCCGTGCGGGTGAGTGCGTCGGCCGTGGCGGTCAGGGCGATGCGCGGCACCCCGGGGAACCGCGCGGTGACCTCCGCGATGCGGAGGTACTCCGGCCGGAAGTCGTGCCCCCACTGCGACACGCAGTGCGCCTCGTCGATGGCGAAGAGTGCGATGCCGGCGCCGGTGGCCGCATCGTCGAGCATATGCAGGAACGAGGGCATGAGCAGTCGCTCGGGCGCGACGTAGAGCAGGTCGAGGCGGCCCTCACGCACGTCGCGGCGGACGGCGTCGGACTCCTCGGCGGACGAGGTGGAGTTCCAGAAGGCCGCTCGCACCCCGAGCAGGCGCAGCGCCTCGACCTGGTCGTGCATGAGCGCGATGAGCGGCGACACGACGACGCCGACGCCGGGCCGCACGAGCGCGGGCAGCTGGTAGCACAGGGACTTGCCGCCCCCGGTGGGCATGAGCACGACGGTGTCGTGACCCGCCACGACGCGGTCGACGATCGCCTGCTGGGCCCCGCGGAACGCGCTGAAGCCGAAGACGTCGTGCAGGACGCGACCGGCGGCCGTCTCGTCGTGCGGGCCCTCGTCGGTGGCGACGGGTGCCTCGCCCGTCACCTCGGCCGTCACCTCGGCCTTCACCTCGGCGACGAACTCGGGCTCGGGCCCACCAGCTGCTTCTCCATGACCCGGCGAGCGTACCCGCCACCGCCGACCGGCCTCAGACGAGCCGCTGCGTGACCGTGTGGGTGTCGCCGTCGTGGACGACCGTCGTCATGGCGCCCTGCACGAGCGCGAGGAACGGCGCGACGTGGCCGCACTCGACGTCGGCGACGATGGGCACGCCGAGCATCCCCAGGGCGTCGACGACGGCTGCGTGCTGCGTGAAGCCGTGCGGCTCGGGCGCGCTGGTCCGGGACACGAGGATCCCTCTTGCGGCGTCGAAGAAACCGTGCAGGCGCATCGCGTGCAGGGCGCGGCAGATGTCGTAGGAGCTCCACTCGCAGATGTCGAGCAGGACGAGCAGGCCCTCTGGGGCGTGCCGTGCGGCAAAGCCGCCCGTGTCGCCGAAGGCTCCCCCCGCGAGGAAGCCGACGGTCTCGACGCAGCCGCCGACCAGTCGTCCCGTCACGGTGACCGCCTCGCCCTCGTGGCCCGGATCGATGCGGGTCCACGTGCCCCGGCCCTCGAGGGTCATCTCGGAGACCGTCGGGTTGCCGGCGTAGTCGTCCCAGCCACCGGAGCGGTGCCGCCCGGGGGAGTGCTGCCGCAGCTCGTCCCCGGCCGCGGCGCCCGCCACGTCGACCCAGTGGAGTATGCCGTCCGGCACGGCATACGGGGTGTCCATGAGGTTCTGCCCGTGGATCGTCGCGATCCCGGTCGTGAGGGTGAGCGGGGTCAGCCAGGTCGAGGTGTCGGAGAAGCCGACGCACCACGTCGGCTCAGCAGCGGCGACCGCGTCGAGGTCGAGCAGGTCGAGCAGGTCGATGCCCGTCTCACCACCCCATGGCGGGACGACCGCCCGGATGCTCGGGTTGAGGAGCATCTCCATGAGCTCGGCGGCGCGGGCCTCGCGCGGCCCGCTCACGTGGCTCGGCGCGTGGTTGAGCTCGCCCACGACGACGTCGAAGCCGCGGTCGCGGAGGCACTGGACGGCATACGTGAACCGTCCCCAGAGCTCGTCGGAGACGCCGGAGCTCGGCGAGGTCACGCCGATCCGGTCGCCGGGGCGCAGGGGGGCGGGGTAGCGGATCGGCATGGCTGCCATCGTGCCAGCCATGCCGATCCGCTTCAGCCCGGTTTCGGGCCGTGGTGGGTGAGTCAGGCCTTGGCGGCCGTGAAGCCCTGCTCGAGGTCGGCGACGATGTCGTCGATGTGCTCGATGCCGACCGAGAGCCGGACGAGACCCGGTGTCACGCCGGCGGCGAGGCGGTCCGCGTCGGGCCCCTGGGAGTGCGTCGTCGAGGCCGGGTGGATGACGAGCGAGCGCACGTCGCCGATGTTCGCGACGTGGCTGTGCAGGGTCAGCGCCTCGACGAACTTCTTGCCCGCCTCGAGGCCGCCGGTGATCTCGAACGAGAGCACGGCGCCGGCCCCACGCGGCGTGTACTTCTCCGCGAGAGCGTGGAACGGGCTGTCCGGCAAGGAGGCCCACACGACCTTCTCGACCTGGTCATGCCCCTGGAGGTAGGCGGCGACCTGATGCGCGTTCTCGAGGTGGCGCTCGATGCGCAGCGACAGCGTCTCGATGCCCTGGGCGATGAGGAACGCGTTGAAGGGCGACGCGGCCGGCCCGAGGTCGCGCAGCAGCTGGACGCGGGCCTTGAGGATGAAGGCGAGGTTCGCGCCCAGCGGGCTGCCGACGCCGAGGTCACGGGCGAAGACGAGCCCGTGGTAGCTCTCCTCGGGCGTGTTGTAGTTGGGGAACTTCTCCGGGTCGGCGCCGAAGTCGAAGGTGCCCGCGTCGACGATGACGCCGGCGATCGAGGTGCCGTGACCGCCGAGGTATTTCGTCGCCGAGTGCACGACGACGTCGGCCCCCCATTCGATGGGGCGGATGAGGTAGGGCGTCGCGACGGTGTTGTCGACGACGAGCGGTACGCCGTGCTCGTGGGCGAGGGCAGCCACCGCCTCGATGTCGAGGATCTCGCTCTTGGGGTTGGCGATGGTCTCGCCGAAGAGGAGCTTGGTGTTGGGGCGGATCGCGGCGCGCCACGAGTCGATCGACGTCGGGTCCTCGACGAAGCCGACCTCGATGCCGAACTTCGGCAGCGTGTGCTTGAAGAGGTTGAACGTCCCTCCGTAGAGGCTGGGGGAGACGACGACGTGGTCACCGGCCTCGGCGATGTTGAGCACGGCGAGCGTCTCGGCGGCCTGGCCCGAGGCGACGAGGAGCGCGCCGACACCGCCCTCGAGCGCGGCGATGCGCTGCTCGACGACGTCGGTCGTCGGGTTCATCAGGCGGGTGTAGATGTTGCCGAACTCCTTGAGCCCGAAGAGGTTCGCGGCGTGGTCGGTGTCGTTGAAGACGTAGCTCGTCGTCTGGTAGATCGGCAGCGCGCGGGCTCCCGTGGCACTGTCGGGTGCCTGGCCGGCGTGGATCTGCTTGGTCTCGAAGGACCAGTTGGGCTCGGTCATCGGTCGTCCTGCTCTTCCTGGGTCGTGTCGCTGACCGGGGTCCCGTGTGACCGGGCCCCGTGCACCGACGGGTCGGTGCGGGAGAGAGGCTCTCCGCGCTTGCCCGAGCGCCGGGTGGCGTCGACGGGCCAGGTCTTCACCCGGGGCACCCCACCGCGGTTGGAGGGTTGCCGGCCAGCGAGCCGGGGCTTGTCGCTGGCGCTCATGACCTACCGGCGAGTGTACGTATGCGTGTCCGCCACGTGGGAGGGCGTGTCCTCATCGTGGACGAGAGGTCGCAGACACGGGGTCTGCCGAAAGGCTCACCGGTTGTCGCCCAGGTGGGATCACTTGCAGGGCACGGGAACTCGTTGTCCACAGCTGTGTCTTTCGCTCTTTGAGTCGGACTCGAACACGTGTTCTAATGGTGGTATCAGAAGACCATCGAGAGGAGGCTCGCCGTGCCGTTCACCCCGTCACCGGTCGAGCCGGCCGGTGCGCGTGCGGGAGGGTGCTGGCCGGTGCTGCGCGTGCAGTGGTCCGCCGACCCGCGGCACTGGGCACGCGCGATGGACCCGGTCCTCGCACGGCTGCGCGCGGATGCTGCGCCGGTCCCGGCGCAGGGGTCCGCGGTGTCGCCCGGGCGGGTGGGTGGCCTCGGTTCAGCCCGAGTGGCTGGCAGTGAGAGAGCTGCCGCGGCTTCGGCGTTGAAGGGGTTGGCTCGGGCTGGGGAGCGCGTGCTGGATCAGATCCAGGCGCTCGAGGTCGCCAAGGCGCGTCTGGAGGCCGACCTGCTCGCCGCGTACGGCGCGTTGGCCACGATCGAGGCCCAGCAGATCGACGCCCTGCCCGCCGCAGCGGCGGCCCGGGTCTCGGCCCGGGTCTCGCCCGAAAGGGTCGTCACCGAGGAGATCGCCCTCGCCACCGGTGTCGGCGTCGGGGAGGTCGCCCGCCGGGTCGCGGTCGCGACCGCACCGCGCCGTCACCGGGTCATGATGGCCGCCCTGGCCCGGGGCATCACCTCGCTGCACCGAGTGCTGCAGGTCGCCTCCGACACCACGGCGCTGCCCGACACGGACGTCACCACCGTCGCGCAGGCCGTGCTCGCCCCGACCCGCGACGGGCAGCCCGTCGCGCAACGCACCTTCACCGCCCGGCTCCGGCGGGCCGTCGCCTCGGTCGATGCCCGCGGCGCCGCCCAGCGGCGCGCGCACGCCCGGTCC
>NZ_KB911833.1 GCF_000383675.1 Terracoccus sp. 273MFTsu3.1
GGCCCAGTCGTAGGCCCCGTCCAGGTAGACGACTTTGGCAACGCGTCCGGGATGGCGAGCGGCGAGGGCTGAGACTTCACCGCCTCCCATCGAGTGCCCCACGACGTGCGCTCGGTCGATGCCCAAGGAGTCGAGGAGGCGTCGCGCGTCCTCGGCGGCGTCGGCGAGCCCGTGACCGCTCTGGACCTGGTCGGTCAGGCCGTGCCCGCGCCGGGTCAGGGCGATCACGCGGAACTGGTCGCTCAAGTGTGGCGAGAGCTCTGCGAAGATGTGGGCCGTACATCCCAGTCCGGCCAGCAGGAGCAGGGGATCACCGTTGCCGCCCCAGTCCAGGTAATGGAAGCGGACGCCGTCAAGGATGACGAACTGGTCGGAAGGTAAGTCCATGGGACCCGGCACGGGGTGACCGTACCGCGAGGAGCCCAGCGAAGACATGCTCTGGAACCCGTTCAGCCCGCCTGATATCGGCACGCTCCAACCATCGCCCGCGCATCCTCACGATCGCCCGCCCGGCGGCACGAGCGGTAGGCCGACGATCTCTCCGCGGCTACTCTGGCCATGGAGTCGTTTTCGGCTCGGACGCTTAGGAGGCGGGACCCGATGACCACGGAGTCACCCGACGTGGAACGCCAGTGGGCGGCCGAGAAGCGCGACTTCGTGGGCGACCGGCGTGACGATCTGGCCGAGGAGCGAGACCTCGCCGGCGACGTGCGAGACATGACTGCCGACGCGCGGGAACGAGCATTGGATCAGCGGGAACGAGAGCTCGACGCTCGGGAAGCTCGACTCGGCGTCGCGCGTCACGCTGAGGCAGGAGCGCATCGGGTCGATGCGGTGGCCACTCGCGCGCAGGCGCGACAGACCCGTGAACGGTCCGGAGCCGAGCGCGTTGTCGCCGCTGGGGCGCGAGACGAGGCAACACAGCGGCGGGTGCAGGCTGCACCAAGCACGGGACTGGCGTCGGCGTTTGCCGCCATCGCCGAGAACTTGTACGCGGCTGACTCCTACGATCAGGTCCTCCAGCGCATCGCTGAGGCAGCGGTAGGCACCGTTGCAGGCTGCGCGATGGCATCCGTGACGCTCAGTGAGGGCGGGGGTTACCGAACGGCCTCAACAACACACGTGGCCGCGTCGGCGGTGGACCAGGCGCAGTACGACGCTCAGGAAGGTCCCAGCCTGGATGCCGTCGCGACCCCCTTCGTCTACGCGAAGTCTTTTCCCGACACCCGCTGGCCCACGCTCGCATCCCGTCCGGTCGACCTGGGGACGCAATCAGTCGCCTCCTACAATCTGGCAGCGGACAGCGATGGGGGCGCCGGTTCGGGCGGATCGCTGAACACCTATGGCCTCGAGCCGGATGCGTTCAGCGACGAGGCGCGGCAGATCGGACTTCTCCTGGCCGCACACGCCTCTATGGCGGCCGGTGCGGTCCGCGAACGCGACGCCCTGCAGGACGTGGCCGAGCAGCTACACCAAGCAGTGCTGACTCGAGATGTCATCGGCCAGGCCAAGGGGATCCTGATGGAACGGCTCAAGCTCACCCCCGACGGGGCTTTCGAGGTCCTGCGTCGCGCTTCGAGTGTGCTGAACCAGAAGCTTCACACCGTTGCCCTCGATCTCGCGCAGACTGGCGACTTGCCTACCCGCAGGCGACTTTGACCGACGTGCCCTCATCGGCTTGTGGAGATGATTCCGAGCTTCAAGTCAAGGGCGCCCGCAGCTGATCGATCTCATCGCCCGGGGTGCTCGGGCCGCCGCGTCGTCGTCGAGGTCTACTCCAGCCGGGTCGTCGGCTGGCAGTTGGCCAAGAAACCTGCGCACCGACCTCGCCCCTTGACGCCTAGGAGATGGGTTTGTGGGACCGGGCCCGCGCCTGCCCCGGCCTCTCGGGGAGCGGTCGCGCCCGCCGAGACAGGAGTGGATCGCCAAGCACGTGGCACAGATGCTGCCACAGGCGACTGCGGGTGATTCTGACGCTGCTCGACGGAAACGCGTCATGATCCTGAGTGTGATCGTCTACATGGTGACGCCGGTCTGTCCCCCCGGGTTGTCTGGCGTCGCGGGGTCCCGGGTCTGCTTCGTGAAGGGCGGCTTGGGGCCCCACCCGTCGACGGGGCGGGAAGACAACCCGAGCACCTCCGCCCGCGGCGTTAGCAACGCATACGTCGTTTGGGGGAGCCGGAGGCAATCGTCGGTCACGCGTCGCGGCTGTGAGACTCGAGCAAGAGCATGGTCTGACCGGGAGCTGGCATCACATCTGACGCTGCACCAACTCCTAGGCCCCACGCCTAGTCCGTGACCGGATCTGGGCCGACGGCGCCGTCGGGAGCTGGCGAGTGCGTGGTCCAGCTCTCGAACTGGGCTCCGCACCAGGCGCACGTGTAGACCGCGAAGGCGTCGGTCGCCTCCTGGTAGGGCACGGCTGTGGGGCTGCGGGTGGCCCCACAGGTCGGACAGGTGGGCTGGCCTGAACTGGTGTTGGCGTCATTCATCATCTGTTTGTCTGTGGCTGGTATCGCGACAGACGCTCCTTCCGCTGGCTATCGCAACGAGGCCCCTGACCCTTCTTGGTGCGTACCCGCACATCAGGACGTTGCCACAAGCGTCGGACTGCGGCTGAGCGCCACCTGTTCGGGAGAGTGCACTTTGAGGTGGCTGGTCCGCCTCGTTGCTATCGGCTCTCAGCGGGTACTGACTGCGAGGACCGCCTGAACTCGAACGAGAGGAGAACACCAATGTCGACTCACAAATGGGACGCGTGGAACTATCGGGAGAGCGCCGGAGTGTCTGGCCGTGAGGGTGACCTGACGGACTTCAAGGTGCATGCCGTGGACGGTGACATCGGCAAGATCGACGCCGCCACTCGCGAAGTCGGTGCCGACTATGTCGTCGTCGACACCGGGCCTTGGATTTTCGGTCGAAAGGTCATGCTGCCCGCGGGGACGGTGGAGCGCGTGGACTGGGACGACAACAGCGTCTACGTGGACCGCACGAAGGACCAGATCAAGGACTCGCCCGAGATGGGGGAGGACGTCAACGACCGCTCGTATTGTGATCGCCTGGGGACGTACTACGGCGACACCTACGACGAACGCAATCCACTCTGATCCCACGCGGGCCGGTGGGCAGCCGGGCGGTGCCGCGCAGCCCACCGCTTCTTCCCAAGCGCGTGAGCGATCACCGCCATGAGCGCAGAACTCTCTGTTTGCGAGGCGGTCTGGCGTGTGTCCAGGGGCCGCGCTGGCCCCATATGCGTAGCCCTTGCAGAGTCGGACTCGGATTCAGGGCACGTTCAGGTGGCGGCCTCTCAGGGCAGGGAACTCTTGGACCCGGGTTCCTTCTGGAACTCCATGACCCGCTCCCTGGGGTCATCCACCTCGGCCCACAAAGTCCTCCATGACAAGGCCTCGATACATACCCGGTTTGAATAGCCATCGATCAGTCGAACGAATCGGCTTGATTTACAAAGGGTTTGGGTATTCCTATTGTGCAACAACCGTGTGGCGTTGAGGCTCGAGAAGCTGGCCGGACCCGCTACGCGGCCATCGAAGGGAATCCCCAATGACCGAACGACCGTATGACACGGCCACGCCAGTCGAGGGCGCCGGACGCTCCACCTACGGCACCGGTGCCGACTTCGGCGCAGCGGAGGCAGCAGCGAATCAGGGCGCCACCGACAGCACGACGGCGGTCATCGGCGACGAGGCCAAGTCCGTCGCCTCCGACGCAGCCCAGAGCGGGCGCCAGGTGGCTGAGACGGCCGCCACCGGCGTCAAGGACGTCACATCCGAGGTCAGCACGCAGCTGCGCCAGCTCTTCGACCAGGTCCGCTCCGAACTGGACGCGCAGGCCTCGACGCAGGGCAAACGGGCAGCGAGCGGACTCCGTTCGATCGCCGACGAGCTCAAGCAGATGGCGTCGAGCAGTGAGACACAGGGCATCGCCGGAGAGGTCGCCCACCAGGCCTCCGACCGTGCCCGGTCCGCCGCGGACTGGTTGTCCGACCGCCAGCCCGGCGAGCTGGTCGACGAGCTGCGCTCGTTCGCCCGACGCCGTCCGGGCACGTTCCTGCTCGGGGCTGCAGTGCTCGGCGTCATCGGCGGGCGCGTGACGCGCGGGCTGACTGCGGACTCAGGCCCGTCCGACGCCGCGCAGCCTCGACCGGTCTCCACCTCGAGTAACGATCGATCGAGCTCCGGCGTCGCGGCCATGATGCCGACCACGCCGGTCAGCACACCATCCGACGACGCGCCCTACGCCGTCGGGGTGCGTGACAGCGAGACCCACGCCGTCACCGCGCCGTTCGGCTCGTCGCCGGCCGTTCCGGCCGACCTGGGCGCCGAGGGCCACGGCGGAGTTCGCTGATGAGCACCTGGCCCGACGCGTCGGGCGCGCACTCACCCGAGACGACGGCGTACGCCGACACCCTCGACGCGAGTGAGGGAGCCCACGAGAAGGCGGAGCGTGCGTCCCTCGGCGAGCTCGTCGGGGACATCAGCCAAGGCCTGTCCACCCTGCTACGCCAGGAGGTCGAGCTCGCCAAGGCAGAGGCCCGCGAGTCGGCGACCCGGGCGGGCAAGGCGGCCGGGATCTTCAGCGGCGCAGCCCTGGCCGGCTGGATGACGCTGCTGTTTCTCTCCCTCGCCGTCTGGGAGT
Source organism: Terracoccus sp. 273MFTsu3.1 (assembly GCF_000383675.1). Lineage (GTDB taxonomy): Bacteria > Actinomycetota > Actinomycetes > Actinomycetales > Dermatophilaceae > Terrabacter. The sequence goes on from NZ_KB911833.1 coordinate 4,657, forward strand.
GGCTCTCCAGCGCTATGGAGAGCCGAGGGTGGGCGGCGATCGTCGTGATGGCCGTCTGGGGGATTGCCGCTGCGATCCTGACGATGGTCGGCCGACGGACAACGAAACAGATCCAGGGACTGCCGCGCACGACGGAGACCGCCAAGCGGGTCCCGGATGCGCTGATGGGAAATGAGGAAGCGCGATGACCATGAACGATCCGACCGTGAACACAGCGACCGCCCCGACCTCGAACGACCCGGACGTGATTCGCGCGAACATCGAGCGGACCCGTGAGGGCCTGAGCCGAGACGTCAACGCCCTCGGCGAGTCGGTGAGCCCCAGCCACCTGGCGCACCGTCAGGCCGACAAGGTCAAGGACCGCGCAGCCGCCGTCCGCGACCACGTCATGGGCACGGCCTCCGATGCCAGTGACAAGACCTCGCAGATCGCCCACGGCGCCGGGGACTCCGCCTCCCAGGCCGGTGACTCGCTGAAGCGGCGGGCGCGCGGGAACCCGCTGGCAGCAGGGCTGATCGCGCTCGGTGCCGGATGGATCCTCGGCTCGCTCCTGCCCGCCTCGGACAAGGAACGCGAGGTCTCGCAGGACCTCAAGGAGCGCGCTGCTCCCATCCTGGACGAGGTGCAGAACGTCGCCAAGGACGTGGCGAGCCAGTCCGCAGACCACCTGAAGCAGCCTGCCCAGGAGGCCGCACAGGCGGTCACCGAGTCGGCCCGGAGCGCGGTCGCCGACGTGAAGCAGGACGGACAGCAGGCGGTCGATGACGTGCGCAGCAGCGCCGCCGACTCCGCCGACACCGTGCGGGACCACGCTCAGGACTGAGAAGCGCCGCAAGAAAGCCGAAGGGCCGGTGGACCACCCACCGGCCCTTCGGGCTTCACCTAGTGGGCGGCCGTCGCACAGCCGCCTTCCCGTGGGGAACGTGCGCAGCACGATCCACCGCGCGTCGTTCGCTCGGGCGGCCCAGATCCGGACGAATGCGACCCAAACACTCTCGACGCTGACGCACACCCACATGCTCGTTCGCGAGCGAGTCCTCTGCCCTCCAGATGGTCGGGTCCGAGAGCGTTTCTAGAGATTGGTAGCGCTACGGTTCATGGTGAGGCTTCAGCCATCAGGCCTCCCGTTCTCCGAGATCCATACGGAGGCAACCATGACCGATACCAGCCCCCGCCTGCCCCTCACCGCGAGCTTCGATCCGGGGGCAAGACGACCAGTCGGGAACCCCGATGGTCCGCGTCGGGATGTCCCGGATGTCGTGGCCCGCAGTGGGGGTGTTGCCGGCGAGGATCCGGAGCGACTGCTGGCCAAGTTTGCACTGCTGGACCAGTTCTACGCCCGCCCCGAACGCAGCGCAGGGTCGTTGACCGAGGTCGCCGCCTCGGCGGTGACAGCGATCGGCGCCGCCACCTGCGCGTCCGTCAGTCTGTGGCATCACGGCACGGTCCGGGTCGAGGTCGCGACCGACCGGCTCGCCGGCCAACTGGAGCACGTCCAACGACGCCTGAACCAAGGCCCCACACTCGATGTCCTGATCGGCGGCCGCTCCCACAGCGCGCTGTTGCCCGGCGTCACCGAAACGCGAAACGCCCGGCCGCGCACGAACCTCACCCGCCAGATCCACGACCTGGGGATAGATGCAGTGCTGTCGATGCGGGTCACCACCGGATTGCCAGACACCCGCGCCACCCTCACGGTCGCATCCGCGGCCGGGCGTACGTTCAACGAGGACGACTTCATGGACGCTCTGACCGTGGCCCGCAACGCCCAAGGCGCCGTGGGCGCGCACCAAGTCATGCACCTGACGCGCGCCTTGCACACGAGCCGCGACTTGGGAGTCGCCATCGGAATCCTGATGAGCCGCTACAGCCTCACCCGCGAAGGCGCGGTGCGACTGTTGAAGGGGACGAGTCAGGACCGCAACCGCAAGATGAACGCCCTCGCCCTGCAAATCATCGACATCGGAGAGCTCCCCGAGAACTAGGGAGCGGGACTCGCCGTTCGGCACGCCGGGCCCACGTGGGTCGGCATAGGTGATGCATGAGGTGGACCACCACCAGCACCGCTCGGACCACGCCGACCTCAAGGCCATCGCCGCGCCTGAAAGCCTAGGTGGAGCTTCAGAGCGGATGCCAACTCCTTGGCGCGCGAAGAAACCTCAGGTCGGGGCGGCCATGGACGCGTACCGCTCGTTGGTGGCTCGCGCGGTCTTCGGCAGCTCGCTCTTTCACGTGGTCAGTGACGCTGTGGTGGTTGCGGGCGACGCCCCGGACGGAAACCCCCTCCATGAAGCACCCGCGACCCGGGACGTCGAAACGGACATACCCGGCCGCGACGTCTTCACGGTCGCCGATCGTCTCGGGCGGCTGACGGTGCCACCCGAGTCGCTGGGTATGACGCGCAAAGCGCCACCGCCCGAAGGCTCAAGCAGCGAGGTTCGGGCGGTGGCGCGCTCATCGCGCGGAGGCTCAAGCAGCGAAACTCCGGCGGCGGCGCGTCCATCCTCACCCGGAGCGTCCAGCCCCGGCAAGAGCCGCCCCTTCCGGGCGCGGCAGCTCTGAACGGGGACAGCCGTCCCGGCAGTGGATACGTCGCTGTCGGCGGCGTCGCCCTTGTCAAACCCCTTCTAGAATCAGGAAGGCGGCGCCGGGCCCCACGCACGGGTCCCGACTTGGACGTCCCTGGCTCCGTCGCCATCTGGGCCCAAGGTCCTTCGAAGGTGCGAGCCGTAACGTCCGGAGTAGTGACGACGCCGCCAAGTCCCCCCGGGCCGCAACCCCCAATGCGGGCGGCGTCGTCCATGGGGTCAGCCTGGTCGCCGCCGGCCGCATGAGTGCCGGCGGCTCGCGCCGACCAATCCGCCGTTGGTGGATCGTGCAAGTGCGGCGATGGGGTCGGGCTATTCGCTGTGGTCGCGGCCTGCGTGCTCGCTCGTCAGAGGGAGCTTTCGGTCGTGATGGTGGGTGCTGCATTCGGGACGTCCCGCCCTCAACGCGGCATGAGCGTGCGTACTACCCCCGTGCGCTGCCCCAGGAAACGTCGCAGTGGGCGAACACGACCGAGCGATGGTCACCGGCCCAGACATCGAGCCACGTTGGGGCGCCGTGGCGGTCGGTGAACTCCGGAGGAGGGCCGGACCGCCCCTCACGGAGCTGATTCTCCGCAGCCGCCGAACCAAAAGGGTGGGGCCGCGCATTCGCGACCACGGAACTCGGTTTATGCGAGCATGCGCTCCGTGAGTTTCAACGTAGTTCGACGGTCACCCGGTCAGGCGGGGGCAATCTCGCTCTCGATGGCGGCGATCCTCGTCGTCGTCGTTTCCGGATGCACCCAGGCGGGGGCGTCAGGCCTCACGAGTTGCACGACCGAAGGACGGAAAGCGATCGGCGCCGCAGCGAGCCAAATCGCCGCGGCCGTTCCAGAGCTGCACGGAGGGAACCAGGAAGTTGACGGATGCCAAGACGACACCGGGCTGTTCCGGACCTTCGCAGTCACCGATCCCAAAGGAGCCATGCGCTCGCTGGACCGAATCCGGTCGTGCCTGAGAGGCACAGACGAGGTCGGCCCGTTCTGGTCATGCCCGGTTGGCTCGTTTACGTACACGGTCGCTTTCGACAAGCTTGATCCGCAGAGGGTGTCGTTGACAATCCCAGGTTGGACCACCTCGCAGTAGCCCTGTTCGCGGGCCCGCGGACCGCTCACGCGCTCAACGCGGCATGAGCGTGCGTCCGGTAGGCAATGATTCGGGCATGCCAGAGAGCGTGGACAGAGCCGGCCGTAGCGCGCTGCACTACGCCGCGCTCGAAGGCGACGTGAAGGCCGCGGATGAACTGATAGTTAAGGGGCTGGCGCCCGGTCTGGCAGAAGGCGCGGGCTTCACCCCGCTGCACTTCGCCGCGCAGGGCCAGCACGCTCTGGTCGCCCGGCATCTGTTGGCTGCTGGAGCCTTGGTGGAGCCGCAGAACCGATTCGGCGGAACGCCCCTATGGGTGGCGCTCATGAACGCACGTGATGGTGACGGCGAAGTGGTCAGGGTACTGCTGGCTGCCGGCGCCGACCCAGACCTGGAGAACTTCTCAGGGATTAGTCCTCGGTCGCTTGCAGAGACGATCACCAACTTCCACCTGATGCGCTTCTTCGACCCCGAGTGACCGTGTCCTGAGGCCGATGGTGCTTGGTCCGCCAGCGGCATGTCCGGACGTCCTGTTCGCGTCGTCACCTCGGCCCCTTCGACAGCCGATCGCGCACGGCGGTCAACCAGTTGCGCATGTCGTGGCCGCCGTCGACAGGGTCGAATGAGGCCCCCCAGTTGACGACCCACAGTTCGCGGAGCGCGCGGTCGGATTCGCGTGATGCCAGCAGCCGATCGATCTCCGAAAGCAACTCGGCGACCGACGCCTCGCTCTCCTCCTCCCGGAACAAGTCGATGACTGAGTCGACTGATCCGGACTCCAGGTCGTAATCCTGATGGAAGTACGCGCCGGCGAGGTGCTCTAGCTGACGGGTCACGCTCTCATCGTGCCCGACCTCGGTCGCTACACATGCTCATCGCGCCGACTGCTCGGCGGCATGACTGGACGCCAGAAGGCTTAGATCTGGAATCTCTTGAGGTGGCCGATGGGGATGCTCGTCGTGCCCGTTGGACACTCCCACCGCGCAACAGAGTCGGCAACAGTGCTCGCATCTCCACCAAGCACTGGGGCGTCTGAGTTACAGCGCGCGCGCAGCGGGTGTCGACCGCGGTGCTCGGCGCACGCTGGCCAAGCCGGGTGGATTCCGTGCGCCCACAGCAAGATCTGAACCACGTCTTGGGCCGCGTCAGCGACCATGACGGTGACGTCGGCGCGACCGGCGATCCCCGGAATGATCCCGTCGGGAGGCATCGGAGCGTGGATGGCCACGCAGTCGCCACCGTTCTGGAACCCGGCGGCTTCCCACACGGGTTTGGTTGGCTGGACGCCAGCCTCGTGTACGACAGCTCCTATCCCGTTCTCAGGGTCGGCCCAATCCGACAAGGCGACGTGCAGATTGGTGGTCGCGTCGACGTCACGAAGGACGGTCACGGCAGACGACTGAAGAAGCTCGATCCCTGTCATGGCGTGAGCATCGCATCCGTCCCAGTCGATCGAAGGTCAACTGCACACGGAGGGCGCGCGCAACTCTTCGGCCCGCGCCCATCGCGGCATGGTCGGGCGATCGTCGCACTCGAAGGGCCATGGTCGGGCGTCGTCCGACGAGCGGCATGTGCGTGCGTCGCCGCGTAGCTGCCGACGGGCTCCTCCTCAGGGAGCCGGGCTGATCGCGTAGTCGATCATGCGGTCGGGCGAGTCACCCCGTGGGTGCACCAGCAGGTGCTCGCTGACCTGCTCCTGGCCCGGTAGTTCATACCGCACCTCGACCTGCCACCACACGGCCGAGACGCTCATCTCCAGCGTGACGCCGGTGACCGTGCTCGGCTTTCCAACGTGACGTGCGAGTAGCGCCCCGCTACCGGGGCCCTCGGCAATGATCGCTTCGAGCGCGGATCGCTCCCCGGACTCCACGGCAGAGGTGTATGCGTCGATCGCGGAGTAGATCGTGGGTTGGCGATCAGTCCAAAGGTGCCACCCGATCAGGGCGGCCGCGACCAGGACGGCGCCCGCGATGGCGAACGCGACCTTGAGCCGTAGGCCGCGCCGCGACCGTCCTGTCCGCTCAACGGACTCCGTCGTTGTCGTGGGCATGCGCGAGTGTCGCATGGCGCGGGTTGGAGCAGTGGCTTGCGAAGCAGGAATCGCCAGAGGAACCATCACGCGCGGCCCGCGGCATGAGCGTGAATCTCTGCGACGTGCTTCAGTGGGTCGCTGACGCGACAAGCCGGAGTCAGATGTCGATCATGCCTTGGCAGTGTGCGACGAAGCGATGGGCGATCGGTTGGCGGTTCGCGAGTGCTTGTCTCACGCCTTGGGTGGGATCCGCGATGTCTCCGCGACTGTCGAGCAGCAGTACAGCGGTGCCTTCAGGTGTCAGCCGCCATGTCGGGCTGTTTGTTCACGACCAACCAATCGCAGAGATACATGGCTAGGGCGTGGACGACTGCCGCGTCTGTCGCCGGAGGCGCCTCGACCCCAGTGATGAAGCGGTCGATGCGGTCGAGTCCGGCCGCGTCGTGGGTCAGGTTGGCGAGCTCCTTGGGCAGGTCCGAGTAGTTCCCGACTGGCTCGCGGACGTATCGGTCCGGGAAGCGGTTCGCTACGGGTTCGTACGTCCCGAACCGCTTGGATGGTCGTTCGGATGGCAGTCGCGGCGTCGGTGTGTCCATGCTGGCCCCCAGTTTGGTGTGCTCGCCGAGCGACCAGTGTCTCTGCTCCCGTCCCCTGACGTCCCGGCGATGACCGCAGCGCAGCATGTCCGGATGGCTGGCTAGGTCGGTAGCTGCAGGTCGAGCAGGTAGGTGATGGGGTCGCGCCCCTGCTCGTCGGTCCACCGATGCATCCGCTCGATGGTGTCCACGCGAACGACCCTCCCGACGCTCCACTCTCCCTCGGACCCCGGAGCCCTTGACAGCGCGCGGTGCTGGATCTTGAGATGCCGTACGACCCAGCCACATCGCAGACGGTCGGGGGCTCCGACGGTGTCCTCGGTCTCGTAGTCGGCCATCACCTCGAGCCGGCACCCGACGGTAACCGTGGTGCCGAGTGGGGGGACGAAGAAGTCGGGTGAGAACCGTTCCACGACGCTGTCCTCCCGGGAGGTTCCGGGCACCTGCTGGACGGTGATCGGTTGGGCCAGAACGTGGAACCCGCCGACCCGGAGCACAACGCTGCTCGACTCCTGCCGCCACTCGACGGTGCCGGTGAGCTCGTAGTGCGGGGCGCCGTCTCCCGACGGATCAGGTCCCGGGAGCTCCGTGACCCCTTCGGGCCCGGGCGAGGTCCGGATGGTCCAGCACGACGCCCGGAGGGCATGGTCCTGGAGCGTGGCACCGATGTGCAGCTCGGGGATCTCCCCGTCTTGCACGATCCAGTTCCGCAGGTGGGTCCACACGTCGTCACTATGACCTATGAACCTCGCCTGTCGGCGGCGAAGAACGTCGCGTGTCGGCTGTTCGAGCTGCTCGTTGACCAACGCGCCAGTCGCGGCAGATGCGCGCGTTCCTGCGTGCTGGCAACCTCACCCTCACCGGCGGCGGCGCCGCCCACCCGATCGGAGTTCGTCAGCGATCAAGATCAGAAGCGCCAGCGCGGTGACTCCCATACGAACCGCGATCCCGTCGAGGAGGACCCACAGCCACCAGAACAAACCCCCGGCAGCCACGACGGAGGCAATACCTGTGGCGAGGACACGTCTCGGCGAATGCGAGAGCCCGTGTACTTGGCTTCGCCAGTAGTTGCGAAATGACGATCGCGCGATCAGGAGGAGGACAACTGCCCCCAGAAAGAGCGCACCCATTCCGAGTAGCTCCTGCCAAGTCGGGGCGCCCTCCATCAATCGCAGCAGCCCGCGGTAGGGCGGCAGCGGCGACGGAGACGGGACTGGCGTCATGTGCGCAACCTAAGCGCATGGACTGACAGCGCCAAACCACTAAACGACAAGCGCCGGCCGCTTGTGCACTGTCCGCGACCCCATGGCTGCCGTCCGCCACCTTCGGCCCTGCGGCGCCACGCGACTCGCGGCATGAGCGGTCGGTCGCACGATCCGTCTAGCCTGCGGCGACCTGCTTGAGCGCTTGTCGCAGGTCCCGAAGTGCTGGGACGCCTCGCAACCCGTCCGGGGTGGAATAGAGCCGACAGGACAGCGCTACGGGTGCGTCAGGCGGCGCGAAGGGGTCGACGCCGTTGAGAAGGATCGTTGGGGAGCCGGTGAAGCCGCGTTCCTCCGCCTCGTCTTGGCTGTCGATGATGGTGCGGGTGATGGTGGCCTTCACGCGGGTGTCTGCCAAGGCGGCAGTGATCAGTTCAGCTGCCGCGGCCGCGTGCGGGCAGTCCGGTATGACCAGCAGTTCGATGTCCATGGTTACGGAAGGTACTTGCCGAGCCAGCGCAGTTTGCCGCCGATGGACCGGTTCTGATGCCACCCTCGGCGCACGACCTCGGCACGGAGCTTTCGGAACTGTTCCCGGGTGAACGGGGCCGGCCCGTGTTTCCCCTCATCCTCGATCGCCCATGCCCGCTGGTGCACGAAGTGGGCGCACTGGAGACAGAGGTGCACCTCTGGGTGCTCGCCAAGATGAACCATCCGGTCCGGGGCCTCGCTGGTGCCGCAGCACCAGCACTGGGCGGTCCGACCATCGTTTCGGTCGCCTGCAGAGACGGACAGGGCGCTCATGCGCCCCATTGTTGCGCGCCCGCCTCAGCTCTCGGCAGTGCTCGCGGGCGTCGCGCGGTCATCGGCACGACGAACCTGTCCGCGGCATGATGAGCGCACGTCGACGCGCGCGAGACCAGCCGGGCTCCGATCCTGTTCGCGCCTTCGACCTTGGTCAAAGGCGCTCCCTGCGGAGTCTGAGGGCGTTGCTGATGACGCTGACGGATGACAGTGCCATGGCGGCGGCCGCGATCATCGGGGAGAGCAGCAGTCCGAACGTCGGGTAGAGGACGCCGGCGGCAAGGGGTATGCCGGCGGCGTTGTAGATGAAGGCGAAGACGAGGTTCTGGCGGATGTTCGACATGGTGGCCCTGGACAGTGCCCGGGCGCGGACGATGCCGGTGAGGTCACCCTTGAGGAGAGTCACGCCGGCGCTCTCGATGGCGACGTCGGTGCCGGTGCTCATGGCGATGCCGACGTCGGCCGCCGTGAGCGCGGGTGCGTCGTTGACGCCGTCGCCGGCCATGGCGACTAAGCGGCCTTCGGCGCGCAGGGCCTGCACGACGTCGCTCTTGTGGTCGGGGAGGACCTCGGCCTCGACTCGGTCGATGCCGAGTGTGCGGGCGACGGCGTCGGCGGTGACCTTGTTGTCGCCGGTGAGCATGACGACGTCGATACCGTCGGCGCGCAAGGCCTGCAGCGCGGCTGCGGTGGTGTCCTTGACGGGGTCAGCGATGGCGAGGACGCCGGCGACGCGACCCTCGATCGCGACGTAGACGGCGCTGGCGCCGTCGGCGCGAAGCCGGTCGGCCTCGGCGTCCACGCTGGCGGTGTCGACGTCCTGTCCGGTCAGGAACGCCCTGCTCCCCACGAGGACCTGCCGCCCCTCGACCGTGCCGGTTACGCCTTTGCCGACGGGGGCGTCGAAGTCCGCCACGTCAGGGATGCGCATCCCGGCATCGGTGGCGGCGCGGACGACGGCCATCCCGAGGGGATGCTCGCTGGCGCCCTCGACGCCCGCGGCGAGCCGGAGGACATCCTTCTCGTCCGTGCCGTCGGCGACGGAGATGTGCGTGACGGAGGGGCGCCCCTGGGTGAGGGTGCCGGTCTTGTCGACGACGAGAGTGTCGACCTTCTCCAGGAGCTCGAGCGCCTCGGCGTTCTTGATGAGGACACCGAGCGAGGCGCCGCGGCCGACGCCGACCATGATCGAGACCGGAGTCGCGAGGCCCAGGGCGCAGGGGCAGGCGATGATGAGGACGCTGACGGCGACGACGAGGGCGTGCGCGAGTCGCGGTTCGGGGCCGACGGTGGCCCAGACGATGAATGCCACGAAGGCGGCGGCGATGACGACGGGCACGAACACGGCCGACACCTTGTCGGCGAGCCTTTGGATGGGAGCTCGGGAGCGTTGCGCGTCGGCGACCATCTGCACGATGCGGGCGAGCATCGTGTCGCGCCCGACATTGTCCGCGCGCAGGACGATCGACCCGGTCTGGTTCACGGTGCCGCCGATGACGGCATCCCCGGCCTGCTTGGTGACCGGCATCGACTCGCCGGTCACCATGGACTCATCCAGCGTCGAGCGACCGTCCTGGACGGCGCCGTCGACAGGGACGGACTCGCCGGGCCGGACGCGCAGCAGGTCGCCGACATGGACCTGGTCGAGGCTGACGTCGGCCTCCGTCCCGTCCGGGCCGATCCGATGTGCGGTCTTGGGGGTGAGGTCGAGCAGGGCGCGGATGGCGCCGGAGGTGCTCTCTCGGGCGCGCAGCTCGAGGACCTGCCCGAGCAGCACGAGCGTGGTGATGACGGCGGCGGCCTCGAAGTAGACGTCGACGGTGCCGTCCATCCGGAAGGCCTCCGGAAACACCTGCGGCGCGACGGTGGCGACGACGCTGAACAACCAGGCCACGCCGGTGCCCATCGCGATCAGGGTGAACATGTTCAGCTTCAGCGTCCGGACCGAGGTCCACCCACGCTCGAAGAACGGCCACCCGGCCCACAGCACGACCGGGGTCGCCAGGACGAGCTGCCCCCAGGTGGCCACCGAAGCGGGGATGGCATCGTGCAGGGCGGGGATGAGGTCGCGGCCCATCGACAGGACCAGCACGGGGATCGTGAGGGCGACCGCGACCTTGAACCGGCGGGTCATGTCGGCCAGCTCGGGGTTGGGGCCGCTGTCCGCGGTCACGGTGACCGGCTCGAGGGCCATGCCACAGATGGGGCAGGTGCCTGGGCCTGGCCGCCGGATCTCGGGGTGCATCGGGCACGTCCACTCCGAGACGCCAGCTGCGGACTCCGCTGCGCCAGAACGGTGCTGACTGTGCGACCGGCCAGTGTGCTCGTGCCCGGCGTGGTCGTGCCCGGCGTGGCCGTGACTGGCGTGGTCGTGACCGATGCCGGCATGACCTTCCGGGCCGTAGAGGTATGCGTCGGGCTGCGCTTCGAACTTCGCACGGCAACTGGCGGAGCAGAAGTAGTAGTCGTGGCCGTCCCGCTCGATGTGGTGCTCGGTGGTGGCGGGGTCGACGTCCATGCCGCAGACGGGGTCCTGCACCAACGAGCCCGTCGGCGAGATCGAGTGTTCGCTGTGCGTGTCCATACCCCCAGCATACCCCCATGGGGTATAGGTGCAAGGGTTTCATGGGGCGGTCAGGCGCTCACCGTTCTGGTTCCCGGAGTTGAGCGAGGGCCGGGCGCGCCGGTGACGGGCCCGGCCCTTGGGTGGTGTTCATCCGCTGCGGGCGTTGGGTTGCCAGAGGCAAGGTCTCGCGCGCCCGTCGCTCAACTACAGGGGCGTCTTGAGCAGGGTGGTCATCGTGGTGATCTCCTTCGTCTGTCCGTCGATGACGGCCTGGGCGAGCGCCTTGGCGTCCGGGCTCTGCCCCTGCGCGAGGTGGGTCTTGGCCATGGCGACGGCTCCTTCGTGGTGCTTGATCATCAGCTGCAGCCACATCCGGTCGAAGGCCGTCCCGGAGGCGTCCTTGAGGGCCACCATCGCCTGGGCACTCATCATCCCGTCCATGCTCGTGCCGCCCATGTCGTGGTCGCCGCTGGGCATGGGCGCTGCGCCCCAAGCGGTGAGCCAGCCGGTCATCGTCGCGATCTCCGGGTCCTGTGCGGCCTTGATCTGGGTGGCCAGGTTCTTGACCTCGGCGCTGCTGGCCTGGGTGAGCGCCATGTCGGCCATCTCGATGGCCTGCTGGTGGTGCGGCACCATGCTCGAGGCGAACGTGATGTCGGCCTGGTTGTGGACCGCGGCGGAGCCGCCGGCTGAGGCTGTCGCCGGCCCGCTGCCCATCGCGGTCATCGCACCGCCCGGCATCTGGTGTCCGGACGTCGTGTCGTTCGAGCTGCACGCGCCGACGGCGAGCGCGGCGGCGAGGGCGGCCGTGGCGGCAAGGGTCTTCAGGGTGCGGGTCACAGGTGCTTCCTTCGTCGGTGGGTGCAAGGCGGGAGACGTCGGTCGGCGCCGACGGTTCACGGACGCCGGCTGATGCCTCGTGGATGCTGGTGGGTCCGGCGGCGGGCGACCGGGCAGCGATGATTGCGGGGCGGCGGTCCTGTGTACGAGGTTGCGTGGGCGACGTTCAGGCCCGACCGCGGTTTCCTGAAGGTTCGGTCAAGATCGACGTCGACCGCCTCGTGGCCCGCATGTACCTCTCAGGACGGCGACACACTGGGTTCATGGTGCGCACCCCTCGTCCTGATGCCCCGCGTTCTCGGTGGGCGACCCGGTCGCTGGGTACGCGGCTCATGGTGGCCCAGGGCACCGTCGTGACCGCCGGCATCCTCACAGCCAGCACCGTCGCCGCGCTGATCGGTCCGCCGCTGTTCCACGAGCACCTGCTTCGGGCGGGGATGTCCGCGACCGCATCGGAGCTCGAGCACGTCGAGCAGGCCTACAACGAGGCCAGCTTCGTCTCGCTCGGCGTGGCGCTGGTCATCGCGGTGCTGTGCGCTCTGGGAGTGACCTGGTACGTGGCTGGCCGCCTGACACGCCCTCTGGCGGCGCTGACCACGGCTGCTCATGAGATGGGGCAGGGCAACTACGCCGCGCGGGCCGCGGTCTCGGACGCCGGACCGGAGCTGGCGAGCCTCGCGGAGGCCTTCAACGGCATGGCCGGACGCCTTGGTGACGCCGAGAGGACCCGACGGCGGCTCGTCGGTGACGTCGCGCACGAGATGCGCACGCCGGTCGCGACCCTCGCCGCCTATCTCGACGGCCTCGACGACAAGGTCGTCGAATGGGACGAGTCGACGGCCGCGCTGTTCCGGTCGAACATCGAGCGGCTGACCCGCCTGTGCGACGACATGTCGGCCGTCTCACGGGCGGAGGAGGGTCATCTCGAGCTGAGGCGGTGCAGCGTGCCGGTGCGTGAGGTGATCGAGTCCGCCGAGCGGGAAGCGCGGCCGGGGTTCACAGCCAAGGGAGTGTGGCTCGAGCTCGGCTCGTGCGTCGATGCTCGGGTGGTCGCCGACGCGGAGCGGGTCGGTCAGGTCCTGACCAACCTGCTCACCAACGCTCTGCGACACACCCCAGCCGGCGGAGAGGTCATCATGTCGGCTGCCCGGGCCGGCGCAGACGTGCAGCTCGTCGTGCAGGACACCGGCGAGGGACTCGCCCCCGACCAGCTCACCCACGTGTTCGAGCGGTTCTACCGCGGTGATGCCGCGCGCACCCGGGATGCCCGCGGCAGCGGCGTCGGCCTCACGATCGCCAAGGCCATCGCTGAGGCTCACGGCGGTCGACTCACCGTGACCAGCCCTGGCAGTGGGCACGGCGCCACGTTCACCCTCTCGCTCCCGGTCGCAGGCTGACGCACACCGGACACCGGCCAGAGCAGTACTGCCGGGAGCCCGGCGCGTGGGGGCGCGTCACTCAGGGGTCGTGCGGGAACGATCGCGACCCAACCTCGGGTCACTCTCAACGAGCGCATTGCGCGTGCGCGCGTACTCGTCGACATCGATCTCGCCCCGCGCCAGCCGCGCCTGCAGCACCTCGAGCGGTCCTGCAGGCCTGCTCGGATCCTCCCCATGACCGGCGATGCGCGTGATCTCCTCGGTGCGGCTCGCGCCTGGGCTGGGGACCGTGCCACGTGGACCTCCGAAGGCCCATCGGACCGCGAACACCACGGCAGCCCAGAAGGCCACGGTGCCGCCGCCCATGACCAGCCACATCCACGGAGTCGAGCCCATCCCGGTGTTCCACATCATGTGCACCACGATCCGCCTGCCGCCTGTAGTCCTGACACTGCGTTCATGAAGATCTGACGAAGATGCGCACGGCGACCGGGCGGGCGGCGAGCTCCGCCGCCACCGCCCACCAAACTGGATCCATGAGCCACAGCAGTGAGGCCGCCCCTGCGCGCGTGCTGATCGTCGAGGACGAGAAGGACCTCGCGCGAATGGTTGCTGCCTACCTGGAACGGGCCGGCTACGAGGTGCACGTCGCCTATGACGGACGAGAAGCGGTCGAACAGGCCCGTTCAATCGAGCCCGAGGTCATCGTCCTGGACCTCGGGCTGCCCGGCCTCGACGGCATCGAGGTCTGCCGCCAGGTCCGCACCTTCTCCGACTGCTACGTCCTCATGCTCACCGCCAGAGCCGAAGAGGTCGACCTGCTCGTCGGGCTGTCCGTCGGTGCCGACGACTACCTCACCAAGCCCTTCAGCCCCCGCGAGCTCGTCGCACGCGTGCTGGTGCTCCTCCGCCGCCCGAGGGCCGCAGGCGCCCGTGAAGAGGGGCACGAGCAGCGCGCCTTCGGGGATCTCCTCATCGACACCGAGGCACGACGGGTGACCCTCGCCGGGATGCTGGTGGAGCTGACCCGGACCGAGTTCGACCTGCTCGCCGCGATGAGCGCCCGGCCGCGTCTGGCGTTCACGCGACGGCAGATCATAGACGCCGTGTGGGACCCCGCCTGGGTCGGCGACGAGCACATCGTCGACGTCCACGTCGCCCATCTCCGACGCAAGCTCGGCGACGACCCGACCCGACCGCGCTTCATCGACACCGTCCGAGGCGTCGGCTACCGCATGGGCAGCGGCTGACCTCCGCCCGGCCCACCCCGCAGGACGGCGGGACGGGGTTTGCCGAGGTCGGGACCGCCGGAAGCTAGGCGAGGGGCACGGCGTGCTCCGCGTGGTGGGCCGGGTAGGCGTGCACCACCGCAGACCGGAGTTTCTGGGTCGTCCGCACGAGCTCCGCTTCGGCGCGATGAGCCACGGCGTGGGCCTCAAGGAGGCTCGTGCTGGCCTCGACATCGAGCTCGGCCTCGGCGCGGATCTCGTGGCCGATCCACCGCATCCGCACGCTGCGCACGCCCGTGACGCCCGGGACATCCGCGAGCGTCGTCTCGGCGGCTTCGACGAGCTCGGGCTCGATACCGTCCATGAGGCGCCGGAACACGTCACGGGCCGCGGTGCGCAGCACCATCACGATCGCGACGGTGATGACGAGGCCGACGACGGGGTCGACCCAGGTCCACCCGACCGCCACGCCGGCGGCGCCCACGAGCACCGCGAGGGACGTCAGCCCGTCAGTGCGCGCGTGGTGGCCGTCGGCGACGAGGGCGGCCGAGCCGATGGCCCGTCCCTCACGGATCCGGAAGAGAGCCACCGCCTCGTTGCCGAGGAAGCCGACGAAGCCAGCGATGGCGACCCAGCCGAGGTTGTCCACCGGGGCGGGGTGCAGCAGCCGGCTGACGGCCTCCCAGCCGGCGATCACGGCTGACAGCGCGATCATGGCGATGACGAACAGGCCGGCGAGGTCCTCGGCGCGGCCGTAACCGTAGGTGTAGCGCCGGGTCGCCGCACGTCGTCCCAGGGCGAAAGCGATCCAGAGCGGCACGGCGGTCAACGCGTCCGAGAAGTTGTGGATGGTGTCGGCCAGCAGCGCCACCGACCCCGAGACGTACACGACGGCGAGCTGGGCGAGGGCGGTGACCCCGAGCACGACGAGGCTGATCTCGACGGCCCGGATCCCGCGCCCGCTCGACTCGAGCGCCGAGTCGATCGAGTCCGCAGCGTCGTGCGAGTGCGGCCGTACCGCGTGGCGGAGCCGGGCCCACACGCCGCTCCCGTGGACGTGTCCGTCAGAGTCATGGCTTCCGCTGTTGCGCTCATGAGCGTGGTCGCGCGCGTGATTCAGCCCGGGACTGCGGTAGTGGCGCTCGTGGTCATCTGGGCCGTCATGGGCCCGTGCCTGGTGGTGGTGCTCAGAGGCGCTCATCGACGCTGCCCACTTCCGGTGATCGCGGTGATGGTCGAGCCGGTGGACTGGTGGTGCGCTGGGATGCCGTCGGATGCGTGCTCGGCGTTGTGGATCGCATCGCGCACCAGGCTCGCCACATGGTCGTTCTCGACCCGGTAGAACACCTGGTTGCCCTCGCGCCGGGTTCGAACCATGCGTGCCATCCGCAGCTTGGCCAAGTGCTGAGATACCGCCGGCGCCGGCTTGCCCACGGCCTCGGCGAGCTGGTTCACCGAACACTCGGACTCCCGCAGCTCCCACAGGAGCCGGATGCGGGTGCCGTCCGCGAGCATCCGGAAGATCTCGACCGCCAGCTCGACCTGCTCATCCGGCAGGCCGGCATCTTGCATATCTGCATCCATGCGCAGATTCTAGCGCTCGCGCGGCCAGCCCTCGACGACGCTTGGGCTACGGACTGACGCCAGCACGCGGTCGATGACCCAGGCGTCAGCTCTTCGGCACGAGGGCGCACGGTCAGCGGCAGTTGAGGACGTGGTGCCGTACTTGCGACTCCCAGGTCATGTAGACAAGACCTCATGTCCTCGGAAGATCCCGGGCCCCGCGATCCGAGACTGGATCCCTACCGTGACGCCGTTTGGGAACTCAGAAGAAACGGCAAAGTGGAAGCCCACCTCGTCACTCAAGTGGAGCACTTCCGCTACTGGCCGTTCGGCCGCGAACGCCACGAACGGCTGTTCTGCAGGGTCTGCTGGCCGGACGGGCGCTCCTCTCCACCCGAGGAGGACCTCGGGCCCGAGTGGTACACCGTCGAGGAGCTAGAGCAAGGCAAGTTTGAGAGTGGATACGACAGCGGCGGCGTGTTTGACGCGAAGCCCCTCAAAGGCAGAGCTCGTGACGAACTTTGGGAGCGGTACGGCCCACCGTGACAGCTGTCGAGGCGGGATTAGGGGCGATCGACCGAGATCATGGCTTCGCGCTCGGCGGCATGAGCGTGCTGTGCTCGCCCGACTCAACGTTGCGCAGGGTGCGACGGCCGCCAGAGCTCCAAAGGCCTGGGGCGTCTCAGAACCAGCCAGATCAAGAGTAGAACCACGTCCGCCAAAACGAAGATGGCTACACCGAGCCACGAGTCCTGGGGCGTCGCGCAGCGGTCGACGACATAGTCGTCATCATCCTTCGGAACGACGCAGGATATTTCTACCGGCGACACGCGCGTGTAGGACTCAAGCCGAACGGAGCGATCGTGCCTATCGACCGCGACCCGCACCGACTGCCCGCTCCGGAGGGCCGACACCTGCTCATCCGTGAAGGTGACGGTGTGGTTGAGGGTGGACACGGACTCATGGGGTGTGACTGCTTTGGCAAGCAAGCCGACGAGCGCGAGGTTGGCGAGCACGAGCGCGCCGAATAACGACAGGACCTTCTGCCGCCGAACGTTCATCCTGAACCCCTACTCGTCCCTGCCCACATGGCAGTCGCCAAGACGATGGTGTCACGGCCGGAGAGGACAGAGTCTCAATGGGCACCTCATGCGGCGCACGACCTGCGGCAGTTGCGGACGTTCGTCGGCCGGTGTCCGTCACGGCGCGAGTACCGGGCCGCCGCCTGTGTCGTCGCACTGATCGGCCGCCGGTTGACCTGCCGTCGGCTGGGCGCAGGCGTCCTGAGACGCGCTCCCTGCCGGACACCCGCCGAGGACAAGGGCTGCAGCAATGACCCAGCCCGCAAGCCGGAGCTGTCGTGTCCTCGACCTCATGCCCAGACCCTAGGGCCAGTGGGACCGGATCTGGGGTGATGAGCTACCTGCGGCATGGTCGGACGTGGGTGGTGAGCGCGGGAAGACAGCGCTTTCTCTAGTTGTTCGCGGTGGAGCGTTCGGCGCGCTTGCGGCGCAGGTGCCACACCGCGAGGGCGACGATGACGATGGCGAGGACGATGAGGGCGGAGTCCTTGCCGATGGCCTGCTCGACGCGGGTGTAGGAAGCGCCTGCGAGGTAGCCGGCTGTGACTACGGCGCTGCCCCAGAGGACGCCGCCGGCGAGGTTGAAGGTCAGGAAGGTGCGGTACTTCATGCCGGAGGTGCCCGCCAGGGCCGGCATGACGGCGCGGAAGAAGGCGACCCAGCGCCCGAGGAGGACGGCCCATCCGCCGCGGCGGGAGAGGAAGTTGCGGGCGTCGTCGAGGCGGCCGGCGTGGCGTTGCAGGACCCGCATGCTCAGGATGCGCGGGCCGAGGGTGCGGCCGACCTCGAAGCCGACGGAGTCGCCGATGACGGCGGCGGCGATGACGACGGCCAGGACGAGCCAGAAGGAGACGTGACCGCGGTTGGCGGCGACGCCGCCGAGGATGGCGACGGTCTCACCGGGCAGGATGAACCCGACGAAGAGCGCGTCCTCGGCGAAGACGATGGCACCGACGACGACCAGCACCCACAACGCGGGTGCATTGAGGAGCTGGTCGACGCGATTGCTGAGCATGCGGGTCAGATACCCGGCCGGGGCTCGCACCATGCCCGGACCGGCGAGAGCTGTCGCAGCCGGGAGACGCCGAGCACGAGCGGCCTGCGCAGGACCAGCCAGCCAGCGCCGGCGACGACCGCGCCCAGGATGAGGCCGGCGAGGACGTCGAGGGGGTAGTGCGCGCCGACGTAGACACGTGCGCCGGCCATGAGCAGGGCCGCGACCGAGGCGATAGCGCCGAGGCGTCGTGAGGCGATGAGCAGCCCGACGGCGCAGGCGCCGGCCATGACGGAGTGGTCGGAGGGGAAGGACCAGTCGGTGCTGCGGGAGACAAGCACGAGCATGCCCGGGTGGGTCTGGTACGGGCGCGGCTCGGCCACCAGGGAGACGAAGGGCTGGTTGACCCCGACGGCCAGGACGGTCGCGATGCCGGCCCAGAGGGCGGCGGCAAGCTTCGCGTGCGAGGCGTGCCGGGCCTGCCAGACGGCGAGCAGGATCAGGGCGCCGAAGAGGACGACGCCGTAGGTGGCGTAGCCGGCGCCGAGGCCGTGTAGCCACGGGGTGTGGCGGGCCAGGTCGTTGACGTCGCTGAAGAGCGTCTGGTTCGCGTCTGTGGGTGCGGTCACTGGGGTGCTCCGGTCTGGTCGGGCTGGCCGGCGTAGTCGGCGTGCCTCGCGAGCCGGGTCCCGGCGTCGCTTTGGGCTGCGGTTGGGTTGGTGTTGGCCTGAGGTGGGTCGCTTTGGGGGTTGCGGTCTCGGCGGTGCCGGAGCCACTCGATCGCCACGGGGACGAGGGAGAGGACGACGAGGCCGACGACGAGCAGGTCGATGCGGTTCTGGAGGCCGGGGAAGGCGCGTCCGATGTAGTAGCCCAGCAGGGTGAGGGCGGTGACCCAGATCGCGGCGCCGACGGCGGACCAGGTCAGGAAGTGGCGCCGGCTCATGCGGCTGGCACCAGCTGCGACGGTGATGAAGGTCCGGACGATGGGCACGAACCGGCCTAGGACGAGGGCCTTGCTGCCGTGTCGTTCGAAGAAGGCGTGGGAGCGGTCCAGGTGCTCGCGTTTCAGGAATCGGTGGTCGCGCCGGTACACGGCCGGCCCTGCCGCACGGCCGATCTCGTAGCCGGCGGCGTTGCCGGCGATGGCCGCCAGGAACAGGGCGGGCAGTACGACGGCGAGCGGCAGGTGCAGGTGGCCGTTGGCGATGAACAGGCCGGTCGCGAACAGCAGGGAGTCGCCGGGCAGGAACGGGAAGAGCAGTCCGCACTCGATGAAGACGAAGGCGATGCTGATCCACAGGAAGGCGCCGCCGAACTGGGTCAGAAGCGTGGTGGGGTCGAGCCAGCCGATGGCAGCGGGATGCACGTGCAGTCTCCTCGAAGGTCAAGAACCAGCGAACGCGGAGCGACGCGGGCGAGCTGGACCGGCCCATGCAGGCTGGCCGGCGGTGTATGACGATTCGGCGAGACCGTCAGCGCGGGGGCATCATGGTGGTGGACCACGATCATCTACTATCTTCTTTGTAGTAGTAACGATGACGAAAGGCAAGTCCATGACGTCCGGTGAGCGTGGCGCCCGCGCCCGGGGCGGTCTCGAGCGGGAGGTCCTCGCGACCGTGGCTGCGGCCACCGCCCCGGTGTCGACGGCCGAGGTGCACGCCCAGCTCGGCCCGAACCTGGCCTACACGACCGTGATGACCACCCTGGCTCGGCTGCACGACAAGGGTGTGTTGCGGCGCGAGAAGCGCGGCCGCGCTTTCGCATACGAGCTGGCGACCCGGGTCGAGGATGTCGAGGCGTCGCTGACGGCGCATCGGATGCACCGGCTCCTCGAGGCCGAGGCAGACCGCGCCGGGGTCCTGGCCCGGTTCGTGGCTGACCTGTCCAGCGAGGACGAGGCGCTGCTGACCGGCCTGCTATCCGGATCACCTACGGCCCCTGACATCCGGCCCGACGCCGTCGGCCAGTCCGCGGGAGACTGAGGCGAACCCGGAGGTGACCATCTTGCTCTGGCTCATGCCCCTTGTCTTCGGGACGCTCCTCGTACGCCGCGCCCGGCACATCGCGTCTCTGCTGCCGCCGGCGGCCACCGTCGTCATCGTCACCACCGCGAGCTTCCTCACCGCCGCGGCCACCGGGTTCGTGCTTGCCGTGGCCGCTTTCGCCGCCGCAGCAGCGATCCCCGCCGTGGCTCGCGCCGCCCTGTGGTCGCCCGACGTCGCGGTCGGCACGCCCCCACTGTGGCTGGGTGCCGGCGCGGGTGTCGTCGTGGCCTGGCTCGCGGGCGCCGCGGTGCGGCGGTTCATCGTCGCCGGACGATCCATGACCGACGCCAGCCTGGCCTCCCGCCGGCTCCCCGCTGCCGACCGCCTTGTCGTCGTCGACGACGACCGGCCCGACGCGTACGCCGTCCAGGGCCTGCCCGGGCTCCCCGGCCGTGCCGTCGTGTCGACCGGGATGCTGCGCGCATTGACGCCGAGCCAGCGACGCGTCCTGCTCGCGCACGAGGACGCCCACCTGGCCGGCCACCACCAGCTCTACATCCAAGCCGTGGAACTGTCTGCAGCCGCGAATCCGCTGTTGCGCCCTGCTGTCGATGTTGTGCGAGAGGCCGTTGAGCGGTGGGCCGACGAGACTGCGGCCACGCACGTCGGAGATCGCCGCGCTGTGGCTCAGGCCCTGGCGCAGGCGGCACTAGCCCGCACCACCAGCCAGCAGCGCGACAATGCTGCGGCCGGTGCGGTACTCCAGCTCGACGGATCTCCCATCGCGGCCAGGGCGCGCGCCATGCTGCTTCCAGCGCCCCGACCGCGACGGCTGCTCGCGGCGGCTCTCGCTGTGCTGGCGTTGTCACCGGCCCTGAGTGCGCTGGGCATCGGGTTGGCGGCGGAGTCACACTTCGAGCGCGCACATGCCCGGTGTGCGCCTGCCTCGGCGACCTCGTGCCTCTAGCGACGCCATCGGCAACGCGCGCTCATCGGCAGATCCGGTAGATCACGAACGTCTGAGGTAGGCGCGCGCGGGACTCATCTAGTCGACCTCGAGAGCTCCATGCGCGAGTTGGTGTCGAACAGCTTTAGCTCGTCGTCCGTCGCCATGTGCCGTACTACGAATGCCCTCTGGCCAACACGCCAGAGCCCTTCGCCGCGTTGGAGATCCGGGAGTTGGGCGCGCTCCGCCGATGACAGCCCGAGCTCGAGTGCCGTTTGGGGTGCTTCGCTGACCTCCTGCTGGTAGACGATCTTCGTTGAGCAGTCGCCGAGCAGACCTCGAGCGAGCGCACGTGACTCCGAGCCAGCGTTGCCCACGGCATCAAGGTCCGACAGCCGGTGCACGATGAGAAGGTTCGCGATGCCCAGGCCGCGCGACAGCTTCCATTGGGACTGCATGCGGGCAAGCAGGGCGGGCTGGCGCATGAGGCGCCACGCCTCGTCGTAGATAACCCATCGCTGCCCTCCGTCGGGTGTGGACAGCGCCGACTC
This sequence comes from Terracoccus sp. 273MFTsu3.1, assembly GCF_000383675.1. GTDB lineage: Bacteria > Actinomycetota > Actinomycetes > Actinomycetales > Dermatophilaceae > Terrabacter. The sequence continues at coordinate 26,103 of NZ_KB911833.1, forward strand.
CATCCATGCCGAGGCGCACGTCATCACCATCGCGATGAGCTGATCGGAGCCCTGAATCTGCGAAAGGTCCAGCGAGACCATCGGCAGAGCGGGGTCGAAGGTGAGGGTTGACGGCCCGTCGAACAGGCCGCTGAGGTCACCCGCGACCAAACGACGCATGGCATGGGCCAGGTCGCGCCCGTCGCGTGCGAGCTCAGCGGCGGTTGAGCCGGGAAGTGCAGACTGTGGCTCCAAGAGCAGATCGACGACCATCGGCAACGTCGGTTCGACCGCCCCCGCGGCAGCACCGGCCAGCGAAACGTCCAGAGCGGTGTGCTCAACAGACACCAGAGGCCGCCCGAGCGCCGACTGAGCCAACGAACCGACAAGCGCGCGTCGCCGGTTGGCGACCAGTAGCTGCCACTGGGAGTCGGGGAGTGCCGGGTCGCGCGGCCCGGGGTCCAGCGGGTTCAGACGGTTGCGTGAGCCGCCGCCGAGCTGGATGGCAGCCCCACCGACAGCCTTAGCGACGACGGACCATTCACCCTTCGGGTCGCCGGGCACGTAGACCCGCCGCCCGAAGGCGATCGACCGAGTCGCCAACGACTTGGCGAGGCAGGACTTCCCCTTCCCGACGACCCCGGCGAGCAAGCAGTTCGGATTCGTGATGATGCCCTGGCGATAGAGCACCCAGGGGTCGAAGCAGAAGCCACCTCCTGACCAGGCGTCCTGCCCGACGTAGACGCCTTCGCTCCCAAGACCACCCTCCGCAAGGAAGGGGTACGCGCCGGCGACCACCTCGGAGGTGGCGCGGTGTCCCGGCAGCCGAAGCCGGCGATAGGACCGCCCAGCCTCAGGACCGCTCTCTCCCTCGACAGGAAGGAACTGCGGCGAGTCATCGTCACCATTGCGTCTGCCCCGTGCCCCTTCACCCGAGCGAGCAGCCGGTGGCTTCTCATGCCGACCACGTCGACGCTTGGTGCCCTGCGGCGCGTAGAAGGTCCCTGTCACCCCAGCGGTCGGCATCAGCTCACCTTCCGTGCGAGCGGAAGCGAGGCCGACACAAATGCTCGCGCCTGCTGCCCGTAGAGCCGTCGCGTCTCGCATCCGCACTGGATGGCGGCGCGCGAAATCTCCGCGACCGATGCTTCGAGCTCATCCCGTGAGGGCGCGGTGACGGAGATGAGGCCGGTGAACTTTACGTCTGCGTGGCCGCTGATGAGGGCGCGTTCGCGCTCGAGGACGTCGTCGCGCTCGGCGCTGTCCGAGAGGTCGGCAATGGCGCCGATCTTGGCCTTCTGCGCCGCCTCGGTGGCGTACTCCACCTTGGCCTTCCGGATGTCGCGCATCGCGGCGTCCGCGGGGATCGGCTGGATCGTCACCGAGAGGGTCTTGCGGATCCCCGGCTGGAAGACCAGTGAATGGAGGAAGTACGGCGGCGCGCCGACGCGCGGCCACTCGCTGATCCAGAGCACGGCGGAATATGCCGTGTCGTGGCGGACGTGGTCCCACTCCTCGTCCATGGCCACCGGGCCAGCACTCGCTAGCTTCTGAGTCCCGGCCTCACCCGTGTCGTGCCCGGGCTCGAACGCTTCCCGCAGCGTCGCCGCGAGCTCGCTCTCGTTGAGCCACGTGGCAAGCGACAGGTCGGCCGCGCGGAGCCCCGCCTCAAGGGACGTCATCTCCTGACGCAGGAACGCGGCGGCCCCGCGGAGTCCTCGCCCGGCCTGCTTGATGTGGGCCCGCGCGCTGCGGAGGTCGAGCGAGAGCGCGAGAACCGTGCGGTGGGTCGATGCTGCGGGCGCCGCTGTCTTCATGAGGGACTCGTACTGCTGCACGGCCCACTGGCCCGGCTTCTTGACACCGTTGACCTCCCACCAGCCGGTGATGCCGCGACCGGCGTCGGGTAGCGATACCTCGAGCACCTGTAGCCGGCAGCCGGTCCCGGACGCGGCCAGGCTGGCCAGCGCTCGACCCCATCCGTGTACGCGTCTCGCCTGCTCGTCGCTGGACAGGAGCACGTATGCCGGGTGGCGTACCAGAGCGACCGCGGTGAGCGTGTGAGCGTGTGGGTCGTGCAGCATCGCGGCCCCGGACTCCTCGTCGATGAGGAAGCGAAGCGCGGCTGCGTCGCCGGGGAGGGCGAGCGTGCCGCCTGGTCGCGGCGCTGATGGGCGCGCTCGGAACTTGGTCTGACCGTTCAGCTTCCGCACCGCGTAATGCCCTGCCGTGGGGAGCGACTCGACGGCGGGGCGCCCATGCCAGCGCACAAAGGCGAGCGCGATGAGTCCACCCCAGAGGGGTGCCGTCAGCCCCGCGCCGGTCGAGCTGCCGAGGAAGATCGCGGGCACGAAGACGAGCGCGGCGACGCAGAGGCAGAGGATGCGGGATGACGAGAGCCCGAGGAGCAGGCCGCGCCGGGGGAGGCGTCCGAATCGGACGGTCATCGGGGTGGTCGTGGCGTCGGTCATGGTCAGCTCCTAGAGCCGTGGGTGAGTGGCTGCTTCATGGGCGTTTCCTGGACAGCGGCGCCAGGGCCGCCGCCGCCGGGCGAGGAGACCCCAGGCGGGTTGGTCGCGACGTCGCCGGCCTTCATGGCGACGGCCTTTGCGCCGAGGGCGACCCCGGCGACTGCGGCAGCCGGAGCAGCCAGCGAGGCGGCGGCTGCGGCGCCCCCTCCGCTGGCTGCTCCAGCCGGTCCTGTGGCACCACCGGCAAGGCCGGATCCCACGCCGGGCGACGGTGGGCCCACCGGCCCAGATCCCGGGCGCGGGGGAGGCGGCGGCGGACCGCCGCTGCCCTTGGTGCCACGGCTGTGGCCAGACGACCCGACGGAGGCGAGCGCCCGTCCCTGGGCCTGGATCGCGCTGACCTTCTGGGGTGCGCTGACCAGAGTCTGCGCGCCGACCGAGGCCTGCCGGGCCGTGGCATGTGCCGAGTGAAGGGTGTCGCCGGCGAAGTGGAACATGCGGATCGCCACCCAGGGAGCCAGCCCACCCAGCAACAGGATCAAGGACCCGCCGGCGAGCTGCGTGACGGTCTGACCCACGCCGGAGCCTGACTGTCCGGCGCCGTTGAGGACGGCGACGCCGATGCTCAGGATGATCACGAGGAGCAGCTTCGAGACGATCATGGCTGCGACGAACTCGATCCACCGGCGGACCCACGCGCGGGTGAAGTCGGCCGTCGCGCCGGCAAAGGCCAATGGGGCGAGCACCGCTGCCACGATGAGCATCAGCTTGCGGATCATCATGGCTGCCCACACGACGACCGCCGCGACGATGATGACGACCGCCAGGAGGATCATGACGGCAGGGTTCTGCATCTGCGCCAGACCGACGAAGGAGAGCTTGCCGCCGAGGGCGCCCATCTGTGTGCCCATCGTGTACCGGACGACTCCGTCGCTGAGGGCGTCGACCGCTCCGAGCAGGACGCGCGTCGTTGCCAGGGCGAGCGCGGACCCGACGAAACTGATGAGGAGCCCGCTGAAGGCGCGGCCCAAAGCCACGGGATGCCCGCGGAGAGCGGCTGAGGTCACCTGAATGATGAAGAGTCCCAGACAGAGGGTGGCCGCAATTGCGCCGGTGATCGTCATCTCCCGCGCCAGAGCCGGCGATGCCAGGTCCAGCGTGGTCGCCTCGCCGATCTGCTGCCACAGCCAGGTGGTGGCGTTCTGGGCTGCGAGCCCGAAGTAGCCGGCGATGCTGCTGAAGGCGCCATCGACGACGTTGGACGCAGCCCCGGCGGTGCCCGCTGCGGCTTGGCCGAGGAGACACATCGGGTTGGCGGCCATGATGCCGTCGCAGCTCATGATGCGCTCACCGCCAGGGACGAGTAGGTGACCGCGGTGACGAAGCCCCACGAGCCTCGCGTGGGAGGTCCCTCGACGTTGAGCGTCAGGGCTACGGACGACGTCGAGGTCACGGCCTTCCCCTGCTTCCGGTAGTGGAGGGTGACAGATGCGGCGACCTCACGCCCGGTGACGCCCGGGTCGCTGATCCTCCCGCTCGAGACGGCGGTGCTCCACGCCAGCGGTTCAGTCACTCGTTCGATGCGGACGGTGGTGTACGCGTCCTGCAGGCCAAGGGCGGTCCACGCGTTCCGCACCGGGACAGCCGGGGTCTGGCCCGTAGCGTCCGTCACGGAGTAGACGGCAAGGTGGTCGCGTAGCTCCCTGGGCACCAGACCCACGACGAGGGGCTCGGAGGTCTGAGCGGCCTCAGACTGCACCCAGGCGAGATGCTCGGCTCTCGACGTCCGGTAGTCCTGCGTCAGGAGCCGGCGGACGAACTCCGCGGCATACAGGTCAGGCTGTTGGGAGAAGTCGCCGGTGATGCGTCGCCCCGGCGGCCCTGGTGCGACTCGTGCCGCCGCGCGGAGGCGGTCGATCTCGGTCGCCACCGGGTCCTTGGTCGGCGCTGGCGACTGAGCGGTCGACGACTCCGGCGTCGGTGCGGCATCTAGCGTCGGCGAGCCCGAGACCTGAGGCGAGCCACCGACGGGCGCCTCTGAGTGTGACAGCGCGACGACTCCAGCCACGAAGAGCAGGACGACGACGCTCGCAGCAGCCAGGTACGGGCGGAGAGCTCTCCAGTCCATGTCACTGGACCGCAGAGCCCGCAGCGCTGAAGAAGGTCACGAGTGTGTTCGCCGCGCCGATGAGCATCGCCGCCCCCGCGGAGACGAGGACGCCGGTCTTGCCGCGGCCGGCCACGTGCGGGTTTGACGAGTGCGAACCGATGGCCCAGGCGATCGCCGAGATGGCGATACCTGCCACGGACGCGATGAGACCGAAGGTGAGCAGCGCGCCGACGATCTTCTCGATGGCGGCGATGCCGGGGAGGCCGTTCTGGTTGGGTGGGACGTCGACGGAGGGGATCATCCAAGTCTTCATGGTGGTGCCTTTCGCAGCTCGTGCGGACCGGTTCCGCACATGGCAGCGATAGAGGACCGGTCGGGGCACTATTGGTCGAAGCACCGCAGATGAGGCCCAGGTTGCGACGTCAGGAGATGTGCCGAAGACCTGAAACGCCCTGCGAGACAAAGGACTTGTAGGAGACAACGCGCACGACGTCGCCAGTTCGAGGAGCATTCACTACGAGTCCACGCCCGATGTACATGCCGACGTGGCCGGGGGAAGCGAGCGTCCCGGATGACCCCGGGATCATCACGAGGTCGCCCGGGGCCAGAGCGCCCGAGGTCGTGGCCGTGCCGTCGCGCAACTGCTGGCTGACGACGCGTCCGATGGAGATCCCGGCGCGGCGCCACGCCTGTTGCGTGAGCCCAGAACAGTCGAAGGCCCCAGGTCCGTTGCCACCCCATAGGTATGGCTTCCCGAGCTGGGCGAGCGCAAAGGCCACTGCCGCACGCGCCCCTGGAGATTTGTTGGGCGGCAGCCCGAACCCTGCTGGGAGCCCGTGCGTGCCGGATCCGCCCGGCGCGAGGGCGTCAGGCGGCGCACCTCCGCAGTCGAGGTTCGCAGCATCACGTTCGATGAAGGCGAGGACCGCTGATGAGCGTGCGGTCTGCCGCTGGTAGTTGCCTCCGACGACGCTCGAGCCACCGTTCGCACTGCTGGGGCGCCCGGTGAAGGCTGACCGCTGGACCATCTGGGCGGCATACCAAGGCGTCATGGACTGCCAGTCCTCAAGGCGGAGGAGCGCGTCGACGAAGAGGTGAGTCGACTCGGCCGCGTCCATGCGTTTGGCCGCGCTGCCCCACCCCGGACGCTGCTGGAAGAGGCCCAAGGAGTCGTGGTCGAAGCCCACGCCCTGGCTCGGGAACGCTGAGCCCGTCGGGTCATTCGGGTTGGCGAGGACACGCAAGTCCGACTCGGCCAGAGCAGCCGTGAGAGCGATGAGGGCACCGGCCCTGCCAGCCCGCTGTTCGGCAGCCGCGACGATCGTGCGGGCGTTCTGCGCCTGGGTCGGCGAGAGTCCTGGCACCGGGCCGCTCGACACGCAGGCGGGAGGGCGGGACGGGAGCGCACCGCTCTGCGTGGCGGCGATCGTCACGACGCCCAGGCCACCGAGCACTGCGACTCCGCCCGCGGCAACGACGGTGGCTGCAAGAGTGAGCGACATGCTGCGCGAACCGCGGGATCGGGGCACTACCGGCACGCCGTGCGCCGATGGTGCCCCTCGGCGGCAAGTTGTCCTCGTCGAGGAGGTATGCCGTATGAACCGACTGAGATCACGGCCACGTCGCGTTCACGTGATGTCGGACGAGTGGGCGGACGCTCGACAACTTGCGCTCGAGCTGGCTGGGCTGGCGCCGCCGCTGAATGTCGATGTCATGTCGGTGGGCCTCGTCCTGGAGCCCGGCGAACGCGCGCTGCGCCAGGTTCCGGTCGAGGTTCGTCACGCTGACCGGGCCCGCTGGACGGGGGAATCGCGAGGGGTGGGTCTGCTGACCGACCGCCGCGTTCTGCTCAATCTCGATACAGGACAGTCGGTTTCGTTCTGGTGGGGATCCCTGGTCGGGTTCCGGCCGTGCGTCGAAGACGGCTATGCGGTATTCGACTACGGCGACGGAGTCGCTCGGCTCATGTCGAGTCGTGCCATGGCATCGATCGCCGTGGCCGGCATCGCTGCGCTCTACGGCACCGCCGGACTCGTCGAGCACCCGGCGTTGGCCAAGCTGCGAGACGCGACGTGACTGCGCAGCGTCTGCACCTGACGGCGCGCGTACTGGCGCTGCCCACACGTGAGGTCTTGCGACAGGGCATACAGCCGGAGCAGTCCGGGCCACCCCGAAGGGGAGCCGGCGAGGAGCCGGTGGACGGCGCGCCGCTGAGCGGCGGTGAAGCCGAGCTGCTCGAGCATCCGCTTGGTGCATGCGCGCGAGTTTCCGCCGGCGCGCTTGGTCGTGATCGTGGTCAGTGGGTCTGCTGCGCCACGTCGTCTGGCTTCCTCGATCCTGGAGATGAAGAGGTCGAAGACGGGGGTCAGGTTGATGTCGGCGAGCTCCTCCGCCGTGAGGTGGAGCTGAGCCGCCGTCCAGTCGTTGAAGGGGGTCTGCATGCTGGTCACGCCACTTCCGACATCTCGAGGTCGGCGAACACGACCGGTTCACCCGGGCTCACGTGGGTCATCCCGTGAAGCGCGTCGGCCTGCGCTGCGCGTGCCGAACCGAGCGCGCCGCGGGTGGCGACGCCGCGGAGCATGATGAAGAGCTCTCGAGGCGCCATCGCTCTCGCGTGAGCCTCGTGGGCAACGAGCCACTCCATGGCCGCAAGGAGCTCGTCGGTGGAGTGCTCCGGCGTCACCGACACGGGGGAGGTGGACCCCATCGGCACGATGTGACACGTGCTGCGGGTGCAGACCACGTCTTGAACCGTGAGCCACAGCTCATCTCTTCCATCAGACTCCCGGGCCAATGGCCCGCACTGGCGCAGGCTCTCAGCGAGCTGCTCGGCCTTGACATCGCGAGTGGTCATGCCCTGCTCCTTCGTGAGATCAGCGGGGCCCCTGCAGCAGCCCGCTCCTTACCATTTGTCCCGCTTGTCGCCACCCGGCGCTGGCCCGGTCTCACCCAGTTGTGGACAAGTCTCAGAAGGCGACACGTTGTCCACATGGGTGACGCGGACGAGTTGCGGTCCGTCGAGATCGGCGCACAATGCGCCCGCCGGGAGACGCGGATCGCCTTGACGTCGGCCGTGTTTGGGCCCGCTTGCGGTGATGTCCTCATGCGATCCAGTCAGCCAGCGCGGGAGGCGTCGCCCCATGACCCGCGGATGCACTCGCGATGCACTCAGGTGAACAGCCGAGTCCCGCGACGCTCGGGTGGTAGCTCATGACGTCTGTCGTGGTGCCGACCTGGCAGCCTGCCGACGCGGTCTGTCTCCAGCAGGCCCTGAGGCTGACGAACGAGTCCTTTGCCGAGACCCTGGGCTCAGCCGCTCGCACGGTCGCGAAGTGGCACGCGAACCCAGCCATGAAGCTCACGACGGAGATGCAGGCCGCGCTGGACACGCTCCTCAGCCGAGCCACCGAGGATGCACGCCAACGCTTCGCTGAGCTTCGTTCTGCCGGCGCCGGGGATTCGTCCCAGGTGGCTGAATCCGTGGTTGCGCTGTACGGCGCGACGCACCTTCACTCCGCTCTGGAGTTCCTCGACGAACTGCGTGGGTCCGCTCCTGGTATATCGCTTGCGGCAGTTGCCAATCGCTCGGCCGCGTTGAATGGCCACGAGCCGACGGGTCATGTCGACAGAGGGGCGGTCGCTGATCGGCTGTTGGACTTCTACAGCACCGAGAGTGGCCTCGAGGGAGCGGTGCGTATTCGGTCCACCGAGGGCGACATGATGACGAGTCTGGTCACCCCGAAGGGGGGCCTCGCCCATCCGAAGACCGGAGTGCCGTCCTTCCGGTTCGCTCGTCGTACCGCGGCTCCGCGGACGCTGGGTTCACCAGACCTGCTCGCGGTCGCCGAAACACGTCTGGCGCACTGCCTGTTGGGCGGCACGCGCTTTTCCGATCAACCGACCTATCGGCTCGTGGACATTGAGGCCGAGCGGGACGGCATACGAGCGCAGTTCGCCTTGACCACGTTCGCGCGCTACGCGCTCACGTGGGACCTGCTCGAGACTGAGGTCCTCACGGCCCTCGCTGCCGGTACCTCTGTGCTTCCACTCCGAGAGCAGCTGTTGCCCACCGCACGAGCGGTGCTCGAACCCAGCGCCAGGGAGTGTGTCGGGGGAGCGCTCGCTCTGTCGGCTTTTGCTCGTCCGGCCTCGGGCAACCGGCCGGCCGACTATGTCCTACTCGTCCAGCAGCGAAGCAGCAGAGTGCTCAACGGGGCTGGACGTATTGCCGTGATCCCTAAGTGCTTCCATCAGCCGACCAACGAGGCAGCCGCTGAAGTAGACGTCCGACTCACTCTCCTGCGGGAGATGGAGGAGGAACTGTTTGGGCGGGTGGAGACGGACAACAGCCTCGGGCCGTCATCGGTCGCCGACCTCCTGCACCCGAGCCGCATGACGCCGGCCATGCGTTGGCTGACGGAGTCCTCGGCTCTCGACGTGCACCTCAACGGCTTCGCGTACAACCTCGTGGCTGGGAGCTTCGAGTTCCCCGCCCTTCTCGCCGTGCACGACGAGACCTTCTGGCAGCGCTTTGGGGGCGACATCGAGGCGAACTGGGAGGCCTCCGGGCTGCTGCGCTACTCGAGCGCCGACGCTGACGGACTCGCTGCGCTGCTGCACGACCCGCAATGGACGGATGAGGGGCTTGTCGCATGTGCCTTAGGTTTGAAGCGGCTAGCCCAGCTCAATCCGGAGCGAGTCAGACTGCCGGCCTTTCAGATTGGAGTCTCGTGAGCATCGCTACTGGCAACGCGTTCGATGACGGCCCCGCGCACCGTGGGTGGCTCGTCGGGAACTTCATCGCGCCTCCTGACAGCGTGGCAAACACGAGTGACGTGGAGATCAAGTGGGGCACGCATGCTGCGGGGGAGGAGCGCCCCGACTGGACCACGGGCGAGACCCGCACCTCGATGATGCTGCTGATCTCCGGACGTTTCCTCCAGCGTTTGCCTGACCGTGAGGTCGAGCTGAGCCGCCAAGGCGACTACGTGATGTGGGGCCCTGGCGTCGTGCACGCCTGGCGCGCCATCGAGGACTCGGTGATGTTGACCGTGCGGTGGCCGTCGGTCTGAGCGGCTCGCCTGTCAGGCGGTAGTCGGCGTGTCCGAGGTGTCGACCTGATCGGCACGTCGAAGGTCGCGCCGTAGGGTCGCCTCGTCAGTGCCGAGCAGCAGTGCGGCGCGAGTGACGCCGGACGTATGCACGAGGCTGCGCTGCGCCTCGAGCAACTTGGCATCCGCCGCCGCAAGGCGGTCTCGGGCCCGAGCACAGCCCTTGCCAGCCGTCTCGACCTTCCGCAGCGCCTCGGTCTCTGCGCGCTGAGCCTCAAGGAGGCGTTGGCGTGCTCCCGCGTCCACTGGGTGTCGCATGGGCGATCCTTCCGTTCGCTTCGATGTACGTGCATGACGGAGCGATTGGGTCACCGTCGGTGCGACACGGTCGGGGTCAGCAGTTTCGCCGGCAGCCACTGCTGCACGACTGCGGCGTCGGCCTCGATGACATAGGTGACGAACGCCCACCACCCGTCGTCGCGACGGGACCACTCGACGATCAGCCCTGGATGGGGTCCGCGCGACGCCTCGGGACCGGTGACCCAGCAGTGGCGGCGGGCCGGCGGCGGCAGCGGGATGGGGTGGTCATGCCCTCGTCCCGAACCACCAGCCATCTGCCCATTATCCCGCACTGTCGAACGTCTGTTCGATCACTCCGCCCGACTTCAGGTGGTGACGCAGATGGAGAAGCCACGCCCGCACAGGGGAGCGAGCGCCGGCTCCACGAGCATAGGGTCCGTGGCGCCGGCGACTACAAACCGTGCGCAGGCGCCCTTCCGGTCTGCGATCGCCAACCAGGCACGCTGATGTCGCACGTTGTCGCCACCATCGGCGCGCCTCCCCGCCCTTGATCGGCCCCTAGCTCCGCCTCGACCACTCGACTCCCGATGTCGCCTGACGCCGCCGAAGCCCTATTCGCACCCCGGCTCGACTGCGCCCCTTTCCGCTCCACACGTCTGGCACCAAGGTGGCCGCGGCCCCGCGGGTGCCCCGTTGGCCGGGTTCGCAGCGGGTGACGATGTCGATTCGCAGGATGACGCTGGGCTCAGGGTATCGCTACCTCATGGCCTCCGTCGCCCGAGGCGATGCCGCGCGCTCGACGTCGTCGCCGCTGGCGGCGTACTACAGCGAGCCGGGCACCCCACCGGGGCGCTTTGTGGGCTCCGGTCTCGCCGGCCTCGACGACGGACGGGGCATCGCTGAGGGGTCGACGGTCAGCCAGGAGCACCTGTGGCGGATGCTCGGGATGCTGCAGGACCCGGTCACCGGGCGCCCGCTGGGCCGGGTCCCGGGAGCCGAGCGGACGGCATACGTCGACGCGCTGAAGCGAGTGCGGAAGGCGCCGAAGACGGTGGCGGGGTTCGACCTGACGTTCAGTGCGCCGAAGTCGGTGTCGGTGGCCTGGGGTCTGGCCGATGAGGAAACTCGGCGGCGCATCTATGCCGCGCACGTCGCGGCGACGGAGTTCGTCATCGACTACGCGGAACGGACCGTCTTCGCCACCCGGACGGGCCGTGGCGGCGTGGTGTCGGAGGACGTCCGTGGCGTCGTCGCAGCTGCTTTCGACCACTGGGACTCGCGGGCTGGTGACCCGCAGCTGCACACCCATGTCGTGGTCCTCAACCGGGTGCAGGCGGTGTCGGATGGGCGGTGGCGGACCCTGGATAGCAAGGCGCTCTTCCGGGCGTCGGTGGGTCTGTCGGAGCTGTACAACGGGGTCCTCGCGGACCTCGTGACCCACGATCTGGGGTACGGCTGGGAGCCCGGACGGCGCCGCCACTCTCCGGTGGAGAAGTGGGAGGTCGCCGGCGTGGGAGAGGCGTTGCGGGCGGAGTTCTCGCAGCGCACGACGGAGATCGACGCCGCGAAGGACGTGCTGGTCGCGGACTTCGCCGCCGCCCACGGGAGGCAGCCGACGCCGCGGGAGGTCCTGCAGATGCGTCAGCGCGCCACGCTGGAGACCCGTCCGCCGAAGGAGCTGAAGGCCCTCGGCGAGCTGGCTGCAAGCTGGCGGGCGAGGGCCCAGCCGTTCGTCGGGGACGACGCGCAGGCGTGGGTCGCGACCCTGGCCGGCCGGAACGACCTGCCGTTGCTGCGCGCCGGGGACCTTGCCGAGGCGATGCTGGAGGAGGCCGCTCGGGTGTCCCTCGACGTTGTGTCGGGCAAGCGCTCGACGTTCACCCGGGCCAACGTCTTCGCGGAGGCGCTGCGTCAGATCCAAGGCGTCCGGTTCGCGTCGCCAGACGAGCGGACCATAATGGCGGAGCGGATCGCGGCCCTCGGGATCGGCCATGCGGTCGTGCTGACACCGCCGGATATGGGTTACGTCCCGGACGAGCTGCGTCGCTCGGACGGGTCGTCGCGGTTCCGTCCTCGCGACTCGGAGCCCTTCACGACCCAGCCGTTGCTCGATGCGGAGGAGCGGCTCCTCGCGGCCGGCCGTGCGGTCGATGGGCCGGCCGTGGGCGAGGCTGAGGCTGCGGCCGTGTGCGCGGTGGACCTGCCGGGTCGGGACCATCCGCTGTCGGGTGAACAGGCCTCTGCCGTATGCCGTGTGGTTGCGTCCGGGCGTGCGCTCGATGTGCTCGTCGGACCGGCAGGGGCAGGCAAATCGACCGCGATGGCGGGTGTCCGAGCCGTGTGGGAGTCGCAGTACGGGCCGGAGTCGGTGGTGGGGCTGGCGCCCTCGGCGGCGGCCGCGGAGGTGCTGTCCGAGGCGGTCGGGGTGCCGACGGAGAACACAGCGAAGTGGCTCGCGGAGGCGGCCCGTCAGCCGTCTCGTCTAGCCGAGCTGGACGGGCTGCGCGTTGCGTTGGATCGCGCGAGTCCGTCGCTGCGGACGCGCGCGTTGATGAGCCGAGCGCGCCAACTCTCCGCCGACATCGACCGGTGGCGGCTGCGCCCGGGACAGCTCGTGATCGTCGACGAGGCGTCCATGTCCGGCACGTTCGAGCTCGACTCGCTGACGGCATACGCCCGCACGGCCGGCGCGAAGGTGCTCCTCGTCGGGGACTGGGCGCAGCTGTCCCCGGTCGCGGCCGGCGGCGCGTTCAAGCTGGTTGCGACCGACCGCGACGACGCTCCCGAGCTGCATGATGTGCGCCGGTTCCGGCACGAGTGGGAGCGCGCGGCCTCGCTCAAGCTGCGGGTCGGGGCCAAGGGTGTCGCGGGAGAGTACGCCCGGCAGGGGAGGGTCCGAGGTGGCGACCGCGAGTCGATGCTCGACGAGCTCTTTGCCGACTGGACCGACGACGTCTCGGCTGGCCGGCGCTCGCTGATGGTCGCCGCCGATACGACGACCGTTGCCGACCTGAACCGCCGGGCCCGTGCCCACGCGGTTTCTCAAGGACGGGTTGCGGAGGGAGGGGTCACGGTCGCGAACGGCTCAGTGATCGGCGTGGGGGACGTGGTCGTGACGCGCCAGAACCAGCGTGACCTGGGCTCGGCGGGCTGGGTCAAGAACGGCGACCAGTGGGTCGTCACCGGGGTTGGACGTGATGGATCGATGTGCCTGCGGCGCGAGGCCGGTCGGGGAGTGGCGCACCTGCCGGTCGAGTACGTCTCTGCCCACGTCGAACTTGGGTACGCCACGACAGCGCACCGTGCTCAAGGACGAACGGTGGACACCGCGCATGCGTTCGTCACGTCGACGACGATGCGCGAGCCGTTGTATGTGATGGCCACGCGTGGCCGGGAGAGCAACATGCTCTATGTCGACACGGCATATGACCCCGATGAATCCACCGGGCATGAGAAAGCCACACGAGTGGACCCAGCTGCGGTGCTCGAACAGGTGCTGGGGCAGTCGGGCGTCGACCTGAGTGCAACTGAGACTCGCGCTCGAGAACGGAACATCGGCACGAATCCTGCACGGATCGAGGCGGAGGGCGCCGCGCTCGTGGCATTCGGGAGGGCTCGACGTGGCGCAGAGAGACGCACGACCACCGCCCCTCTGCCACGGTTGTGAGGCGGGCCTGCTTCAGTGTCGGACCCAGGGTCATGCCGTGCATGACACTCGGCCGCGCGGCTTCAGTGCGTGACAACCAGCTACGTGACGAGGCACTCGTCGCCCTTGCGCACCGCGCTGAAGGCTCCGTGGTGATGTCCGAGCTGGGTGGGCCCCCTGACCGGTGAGAGGCTCGCGGTCCATCAGCGCGCAGCGCGGTAGGCATCCTGAATCGACTGGCTCACTCGACCCTTGTCACTGACGGTGTGCCCGTTCGCGCGTGCCCACTCACGCATCGCTCGGAGCTCGGCGGCCTTGTCACTGTTGGTCGAAGTGGGCCGGTCGGAACGGCTGCGTCGCTGACCGGAGACCTTGCGCCCATTCCTCATGAATGGCTCCATGGCGTCTCTCAGTTGCGCCACGTTCTGCTTCGAGAGGTCGATCTCGTACTCGTCGCCTCGGAAGCTGAACCTGACGGTCTCGTCGGCTGGGCCGCCGTCGATGTCATCTTCGAGAATGATCTGGGTCCGTTGGGCCATTGCTGCTCCTGTGTCTGAGGCGGTCTCGTCGCCGACCGCGCTGATGGCGGTTCGCCGGATTGGTGATGGTTTGGCAGGTGGGAGGCCCATCCTAGGACTGACTTCGGGACCGAGGTCGGCCCAGAGTCGACCGCCGGCTGCTGGCCCATCATTCACGTAGAGCGCGAGCGAGTTCTGCATCGTGGGTGGCCGCCAAGTGGTCCAGGAATGTTGGTGGAATCAATTCCCACTCGACCTTGGCGCCCGGCGCAAACGTCAAGCGCATCTCATGGCCTTCGCGTGACGCCTCGAAGGAGCGCGACACTACCGCCAGCGTCAGGCAGTCGTTCCAAAGGAGAGCCTGAGAGATGCGGAGCGCTCGGGCACTATCGCCAGCCAGAACCTCTGCAGCGAGTTCCCGCTGAAGGGACTCCCGATAACGGCTGGCGACATCCCGGAGTCCGAGATCAGTTGTCACGAGGTCTCGGGTGCTGTGTCCGGGAGCTGCCAGATGCGGATCTACAAGACCATCAGCCGTCCAGTCCATCAGACCGTTTGAATGGTCCGTTCCTCTCAGCTCGGTAGGCAATCCCCCGTATCGACTCCCGAAGCCGGCGAGCAGTTGTGCAAGGCGCTGCACCTCCGGCTCCACGTTGAGGCCCTCGTCCGACCATCTGGTGACGGCCTTGGGATCCGGACGCAGCAGGTAGAGCAGTAGCGCCTTGGGAGTCAGAAGACCCCCGCGTCTATGGAAGGGGCGGAGTTCGTCCTCACCGTGCAGCAGTTGCAGCATGCGCACGAAGTAGGGAGCCAACGCCTCCTGCCCTGCGGATTCGGCCTTCTGCGCGAGCTGGTCAACAAGTTGCGATGCCACCAGGTCGCCGGCCTCGGTCTGATCGAAGATGCACTCGAGAGAGGCACTCAGAAGGGCCCGGTCGTCGCCCCCCTCTACAAGGCCGAACGACAGTGCCGTGTCCACAAGCAGGGCAAGCTCATCGACTTCGGCGCTCTCGCCCTGGACTCCGAGAAACCGATCGATGAGCTCTGCGGAAGCAGCAGAGACCAGCGCGCCCGAAATGGCCTCACGCAGCCGCAGCCTCCGCCCGTCAGGAAGTGGGGTGACGGTTGGTGGTGGTTCCACCACCGAGCGCGCCTCGAAGAGGTCGGGACTCACGTGTGCCTTGAGCTCGGTCCACGCGAAACCCCGATACGCCCGCGCCAGAAGCTCCTCCAGATCCGCGGCCGAGGGCACGTGGATCCGGAGGATCCGGGTGGCGGGAATGGCGCCTCGAAACCAGAGGACGGACGGCGTCGTTTCCAATTCGTCCAGTTGTCTCGCAACGCCGGCGTCCACTTCCACGGCCAGTGGAAAACGCGCGCTTGAGGCAAGCACTCCCACAGCCTCCTCGGAGGCGAGCGGAAGGAGGTCGGGGGCCGACTCGAGGACATCGTGCCGATACTTCGGCATCACCGAACTCGGCGTGATGAGGCCACGGCTCAGCCACGCGACGGCATTGCGGCGGTCCACCGGGAGGAATCGACGGCTGCTCAACGCCGGTCCTCGAAGAGGCTGGAGGGGAGTTCGTTGACGATGGCGGGAACTCCCTCGCCGGAGTACTGCAGGAACAACTGACTCTTCGCGCGTGAGGCGAGGACGTACATCTTCATGCGGAAGTCATCACTGCGGGGGTCGCCCTTGAACGTCTGGAGTTCGGGAAGGAAGACCGTGTCGAACTCCAGTCCCTTCGCGCTCGCCCAGGTGACGAGCTTGACCCCCGGCTTGGAGAAGTCGAGTTGCGGCATGCCAAGGCCGGGCTGACTGCTGAGGTAGCCCTGAACGGGGACGCGAGTCTTGCCACTCAACCTGTTGTAGAAGCTCTTCACCTGCGCGCTGTAGGGCACCATCACGCCGATGCTCTTGTCCGGGAAGGTGCGTTCGTAGGAGACGATCTGGGACACCGTGTCGTACAGGTTGCTATGGGCGTGAAGGGAGGGCCGTTCGCCGTTCCGCGACGGCGGAGGCAGTCGCGGCCGGCCCGACGCCAACCCCGTATAGAACTCTGCCGCGAACTCCGCGATGGCGCGCGTGTTCCTGTAGTTCGTCGTCAGGCAGCGCACCTCTCGAATGCCGGTCGCAGCCTTGATCTCGGCGATCGTCGACTGATCCGACGTTATCCGTTGGTTCTCGTCGGCGAGGATGGTCATCGAACGACTCACCAAGCGCAGGACGAGGAAGAAGTCCTGAGGCAGGTCCTGTCCCTCGTCAACGATGATGTGGCGGCGCTCGGCCGGCGGGACCGGGGATGTCATGATGACCTTCTTGCACTCGCCCCAGTCGAAGTTGTAGCGGTCAACCTTGGGCGGACTGACCCCGTAGGCCTCCTTGAAGAACTGCGGAAACCAGCGGTGGTACGTGCTGACCACTCCATCGGTGCCGGAGGTCTTGACCGCAGCTTGGGTATAGCTCGAGAGCAGCTTGCCGTACATGAGGAGCAACGTCGGACGTTCGGAGCGGTGCAGCATGTTGGCACGCCAGATGGCGATGATGGTCTTGCCGGTGCCGGGCGGCCCCGTGACGATCACGGAGGAGTCCAAAGGGAGATCCAGGACGTCGTCCTGTTCCTCGGATAGCGCGCTGAAGTCAGGCAGGTGGAGCATCGTCGACCTCGTGGCCCTGAACATCGAGTAGCGCTCCGAGGCAGTCGCTGAAGAAGCCGTGGCCGGGGTCCACAAGCATCATCCTGTCCAACAGCACGTTCCCGTATACGCAACTCGTCTCACTGGCGAGCGAGCAGGCGTGACAGGCTGCCAACGAGAGCCCGTCGATCCCCTGCGCCCTCGACTCCCTGCACACGGGGTCGAGCGAGCACCAGTCGCTTGCGACAAGGGCCGACGTGATGATGGGAAGCAGTCGGTCCGCTTCGCCGAGCCGCGCCAGGCCGCCCATAGTTCCCTCGGAATCGCCGGCCGCTGTGTAGATGAGGATTCCGGCCTTCGCCTCCGCTCCCGTGCTGCAGTAGAGGCGCTCGCGTAGCGACGAGGACGAGTATCCCGCCTCGAACGCCATGGCTCGCATGAGAACGTGTGCCAGTGTGTGCAGCATCAGGAATCGGGGTGTGACCTCGGCGTCCAGCCAACGCGCGTGCATGCTGCCTGCCAGGCGTGACCTCAGAGTCGTCGCCCGTCCACGAACCTCGCCACCCGCCTCCCAGTCCGCGAGCGCCTTCTCGTTGAAGCTCAGGAAGACACCTTCTCCGAACACCTCGATCGCGGGAAGGAAGCGTTCCCCCTTGCCCAGGTCGGGGGGCACGACGCGATCCATCGTGTGGCGCTGGAAGCCCTGTAGGACGCGCACCTCGCGGAGTCGGCTCACGAGCACGACCTGATCCACAAGACGACTGATCTCGTCGGCGACGGGTTGCAGCTCGTCGTGCCCTGCCGGATGCGGGAACGGCGTCTCCTTGGAGATGAAGTTGTCACGCGGGTCGTGTGCTGCGGCGGGTCGTGTGAGGGCGACCCACTCTCGTGTCTCGATGTCGCCGATGGAGACGTCCTCGACCGGCTCGGCGAGCTTGACGCCCAGCCGGTCCTCGAGGACGGCCCGAACCTGTCCCGTACTGACATCCTCCTGCTCGGCGACCATGTCGATGAGCGAGCCGAGGAGGGGGTGCTCCGGGTCCGACTCCATGAGACGGAAGTTGTCGTTGTTCCGTATCCGACTGGCCGCACCGCCCCACACGGACCAGTTGCTCTCAGGCGGAATGTCGATCGCCGAACCGAGGCGGGAGAAGTACACGCTGGATGCACCCCTCTGGAGCACGACAGGGGTGTGAGCACACTTCTCCGCCTCTGCGTCGAACTGCCATGGTTGGCGGCCCCGGCATGTGATGCCCAGACGTTTCATCGAGTCGGGCGCCGGAAGGTCCTTGAGACTGCGTGAGGCGCCACACTCACATCGCACCCTGACCGACTCGAGTCCGCCGCCGACTCCCTTGACGTGCTCGAACTTCAGCTCGTTCGATCGCCCGCATTGGCGCTGCTCTCTCCGTGCGGGATCCGAGTGCGCCCAACGAACCCAGTTCACATCGTCCAGGTGGCCATTACCGCACACGGAGACGAAACGCATCGGTACGAGCTGCGGATGGCCGTGACAGGCGCTGCACCCGGCGGCCTTCCCCGGCTCCTCCTGCTTGACGCTCCAGCGCGTCATCCTGCGGCACCTGCCGCAGAAGAGCCATTGCGGGAAACGAAAGTAGGGGAGACCCGATCCCCTGACATCCGCCGCGGGAGGTGTGCGGAGCTCTTCCACGCCGAAGTGGGCGGCGATACGAGGCGCTTGGAGCAGCTCCCTGCGACCTCGCCATCGCGAGATGTCCTCGGCGACGAAGGACTCGCCGAGGATGTCGATGACCGCTCCCACGCCGAACGGCGTGATGCTCTGCGATCGACGAACCGTTCGCTCGTTCCTCATGATTCCTCTCCCCTGATCCGCATACGCACCTCGGTGTCCACGCTCCGCATCGAGTCCAGAGTGGCCCATCCGCGTCCCGGTTCCGTGAAGCGTTTGAGAAGTGCTACCCGCTCCTTTCCCCCGCCGGCATAGCGCAGCCCGCCCGATGGATGAGCCTGCTCCGCCAGGTGTTCCCATTCGCCTTCGAGCTCCGCGAGGTGGCGGGCCACGTCCTCCCGTTCCGAGGGGTCGGCGACCTCGACCCGGCGCAGGAACGCCTCGACCAGCGCTACGAACTCGGGGTCATCTCTGTCGAAGCGGGAGGCGTCGGGGTTCTGGCTCAATCCGAGTGCGTGGCGAAGCAGGATCACCAAGCCCGCGTGCAGGGCCCGCGATCGGGCTGGGACGCTGAACGGCGTCACCGACGTGGGTTCCACGTATCGGTAGAGAGCGGAGTGATACGCCACGAACGACTCGTAGTGCGACCGATCGCGCGGCTTGGTGGCTGAGTAGAGGGTGACCACGAGGCCCGGGGTGCGCCGGCCGACACGACTGGTGGCCTGGATGTACTCCGAGGTCGTCTTCGGCTGTCCCACCATGAGCATGAGCCCGAGGCGAGGGACATCGACCCCGACCGACAGCATGTTGGTCGACGCGACGAACGAGACCGCACCCTTCTCACCCCTCGGACGTTTGAGGAGTTCAAGGTGGCGTGGTATCTCAGCGGCGGGAACGTTGCCCGTCAACTCGACGATGTCGTCGTCCTGCAGGCGCCGAACTGCATCCTCTGCAGTCGCGATGACCTGGAGGCGGGCAGGGATGTCATCGTGGGCGAGCGTGACGCTCTTGCCCAGCTCGCGAAGGCTGTTGTGGTAGGCCACGAGTGTCCAGTAGGCATCGTCGGAGGGAGGCTGCAGTGTCAGTTCCTCTGACGACTGGAGCAGAGAAGCCGATACGTGGACCATCGACGTCAGCGGCGTGTGGCCCTGTGCCATGACTCCGACGTAGCGTCGGCCGGGCTTCGAAGGATCGTGACGGACGAAGAAGGAGTCGTCCGCCGACAGCCCTGCTGGCGGGAAGAGCGCCGTATCGCGTCCGAAGACCCCTCGCCCTTGGGCCTCCGCCCTCCGAATGGTGGCAGTGGAGGCGACGACCTTGGGCCGTGCGCCTCCCTCGGACATGACGACGTCGAAGGCGGCCTCGTACAGACCCACCATGGTGCCGAGTGGTCCCGAGATGAGATGGAACTCGTCCTGGATCACGAGCGAAGGGCCCGGTGTGTTCGCCGCGCCGAGGAACACCCCCGCCCGCGGCTCCCACGTCAGACGCGCGAACTTGTCGACAGTCCCGATAAGACAGGTCGGAGGGCGGTCGTAGAGGTCCTCGTCCACGGATGACACCGGTAGTTCTTCGTGGAAGTCGCAGTCGCCCCTCGGGCAGTTCAGCCGGAAGGCGTCGTTGGCGGCGGTCACTCCCCATGCTTCGGGCGAGTGACTCGTGGACGGGATCAGCTCGGTGCCGCACCACGGGCACGCCTCCACCTGGAAGCTGATGTTGGTGTACTCCGAGTTCTGAAGCTTCTGCAGAAGCTCGACCGCGTCCGCGTAGCTGTTCGGGCTGTTGTTGCGCCCCAGCCAGATTCCGATCGAGATGCGAGTCGTACCAAGCCGATCCGGCATACCGCGGCGAAGGAGCTCGAGAGCGCAGATCAAGGTGGACGCGCGTTGGAACTGTTGGCTCGTGAGCAGCCGAAGCGTGTATCGCGTCAGCACGGTGGTTCCGGCGCCATCATCGCGGAGCATCAGCCGGCGATGAAGGATGCTCAGCGCCATGAGTCCCAGGTAGGCCTCCGTCTTTCCGCCGCCAGTCGGAAACCAGATGAGGTCGATCAGATCCCTGTCGTCGGCGGAT
The DNA here is from genome assembly GCF_000383675.1 of Terracoccus sp. 273MFTsu3.1. Lineage (GTDB taxonomy): Bacteria > Actinomycetota > Actinomycetes > Actinomycetales > Dermatophilaceae > Terrabacter. Next base: position 46,542 of record NZ_KB911833.1, read on the forward strand.
TCGTCGATCGTGGATTCCAAGGCCAACAGGAGGAAGGCGAGCTGGAAGGGGCGCCAGTCGTGCTCGGCCTCGTCGTACTTCGGCGCCGGTGGCAGAGGCTCATCCAGAGGTCGCGAGCGTCCTGCATAGTCTGAACCTCCGCGGACCATCTGCATCAGCATTGCCTCGTTGGCCATCTGGAAGGCGTGGCGTGCAGTCTCGTCCCTCTCGAGCCGTCGAACCCCTCTCCGCATCCGTCGCCGCGCGACGTCGACTCGGGACAGGAGCCGCTTGGCCGCGCCGGAGTGCCGGTTGGGCAGTGTGGCCGCCTCGTCCTCCCGGAGTCGTGTCCAGTCGTCGTAGCGATCGACGAATGCGTCCAATGCGGCGATGACCTCGCTGGGACGCTCGCTGATGCCAGCGAGGAAGCTCAGCCTGAGAACGGACCCCGTCCCACTCTTCAACAGCGGGTCCGGCTCACCCTCGGCAGGCTCCGCATCTCGGTGAGGGGTGAAGGCGACCGCCGGAACCGTGTGCTCCGGGAGGTATGACGTCTCCACCCATGCCGGCACCCCGGCCGTCGACTCCCAGGCGGCAGCGCAGCCGTGCCCGATGGCGTAGGTGGGAACATCGCGATACTGGAGGGCGAGCTCCGCCTCTTCGTCGCCGGTCTGCAGACGCATCGGTGACGGGTAGGGAACGAAGCCCTGGGACCCGATGCAGCGCATGCGGACCTGCAGCAGGCAGTCCTGGGGATCCATGCGGCCGTCCGAGGGAAGGCTCCGTCGATTCACCAGGGCAACGGTCACGAGCGCGCCGGTGCCGAGGCGACGCCAGGTCGTCTCCAAGGACGCCCACCCATCGAGGATCGCAACCGTGCCCCCGGACCCCGGAACGTGGGGCGGCGCGAGTTCTGGCGCCTCCTCACCGGTCAGCACGATCGCCTCGCGGCGCCAGTCCTTGCCCTCGTGGTGGTAACGACCCGCATGGACCTCCACGCGGAACCCCTCCCACGTGGGCACGACGAAACTGAGCCCGACAGAGCTCGGAAGCTGTTGCGCCGAGAGAGCTATGGGGTCCTCCGTCGATTCGTCCCCGGCCTCCCCGGCCGCCTCGTCGACGATGTCCTCGTCCAATTGTTCATCCACAGCCGCTTCAGTGGGAAACAACATCCCGGTGAGGTACCGCCGATGAGGTACCTCACTGAGCACCTCCGCCTCTCCGTCCACCGGGCCGAGGACCTGCCGACGGAGGTAGCCGACGACGGCAGCGCGGTCGTCCGACGTCACCGGCACCGGCATCACTCGTCTCCTTGACTCGAATGAGGTGAGGCGGAGGCGTTCATGAAGACGAAGAGACCCACCCTCGCTCTGGTCATGCCGACGTACAACTCGGGCGAGGGTGAGGCCTCGTCATTGGGTGGCGCGAGATCGGCCACAACCACGAAACGGCTCTCGAGACCCTTGAAGGAGCTGATCGTGGCAAAGCCGAGTCGACTCTGAGGGCGGCTCAGCCAGCTGTTGACATCGAGAGCCTCGATGCGCTGACTCCACTTGCCCGGAAGGTGGGCGAAACTCGATTGGCCCAGCGGAAGCGGTGACAGCAACATGATGTCGTCCGGGGAGACGCCCTCTTGGACGAGGCGGTCCAACAACTTGCCCGCCTCCCTGCCCGCGACCTTCGAGTCGGCCACCTGTTGAACTTCGACCCGGGGACCGACGCCGGCCGTGGAGACCCCGATGTCCGCTCCGGTGATGCGCGTTACCTCGGAGACGATGGTGGCGGTGTTGCGGCAGTTGTCGTTGAGTGTGAAGAGAGCAGGCCTGGTCGCCAGGAGGTGGTCCATGCCCTCCTGCTCATACGAGCCTATGAGCCCACGCTGATTGTTGCTGTCGAGGAAGAGGTACCACCGGCCGTCCTGGAGGCCGCCCTTGAGAACCGCATCCAACTGGAGCAGGTCCGCGACGTTCGCCACATCCTGGGCCTCGTCGACGACAAGGACGTCGAACGGGCCGTCCTCCTCCGTCACTGTGGACATCGGCAGCGCGACCACTCCTTCCAGACCTGGCTGGCGTGACACATGCGCGGCGATGACCGGGCTCTGACAGGTGAACAGAACCCGCTCGCCTGCCCGAGTCCATCGTCTGCAGAGTTCGGCCGCCAGCATGGTCTTCCCGGTGCCGGCTCCACCTTCGTAGACGACACGTTCATTGCGACCTGCGGCGTCGAGTGCGGCGTACTGACGTTCCGTCAGCGCTGCGATCTCCTCATCGGCCGACTCCGCCAGGCGCTGGAGCGTCGGGACGACGTCATAGTCGGGCCGCAGAGCCTGAAGATACTGATCGATGTCGTCCGGGCCGAGCCTGCGGTCTCGGCGCCCCGGCTTCTCGCGCCAGTAGGCCGCGAGCCTGTTGATGGAGCGAGCGAGCCCATCCGGCCGGTCGAGCTGGCGCTTGTCGATCACCATCTCTGGGTCCCACTCGACGCTCTCCAAGTCGAACTCCTGGTCGGGGAAGACCACTGCGTGACCGAACACAGTCCGGTCGACCAGACGGCCGTCGACTGACTTCTCAAGCCTCTCCTGCATCGCGAACATCGCGGATCGTGCCTGAGAGAACGGGCTCGCCCGCTTCGTGGTGGTCCTCCCGTAGCGGTTCGTGTACTTCCACGTGCCGTTCTCGCACGCAACCTTGCCGCCCTTCACCTCGAGGACGAAGATCCCCTTCTCGCCGATCAGGAGGAAATCGATCTCTCCGACGCGCTTCCAACGGTGTTCGGCGAGGTTCAGGCTGTGCAGTGCGTGTGACCACGCGTCGTCCTCCAGCAGATTCAGGCGGCGAAACAGTTGCTTCTCTGCGTCGCTCTTGGTCTTGGGGTCGACTTGCTCGGGAATCATTCGCACCCGCGCATCTTGCCTGCTGCAGGTGACGTCTGTGTGCGGTACGGAGCAATGATTGAGGTGAAGTGACCCGAAATGTCAGTGGCTCGGGAGAGACTGCCCTCGTGACTGCGGACTGCCTCGATCCTCAACTGATGCGGCGACTTGTCAGGCGTATCGGGGCCTACCTCGAGGACGGCGCCGTCAAGGAGGACTCGCTCAACGAGGTGTTCGGGATGTTCGGTGCGGATCATGCGCACCGAACGGCTGTTCGGCAGGCGCTGCGATCCACAGGCGTCGCCGTGATCGCGCCGCTTGACGCAAGCGCTCCGACCGAGTTCGTGCCGGTCGGCCGGCCGCTCACCTCGGCCCTGACTTCTCAGCCCTCGTCCTCTGATTCGGCGCCGGCGCTGGAGGCGGCCGAGCCCCCGGATCCCAAGCCTGTTCGGGCCCAAGGCCCTCCTGTGCGGACGGTCGAGGGACCCGATCATGGATGGCTGTCCGATTCGATCAACGCGGCGCGCCTTCTGCTCGATGAGGATCGCTGGAACCCGAAGCCGTGGAAGAGGCTGCTCACGGCCAGCGAGGAGGTCGGGCTCGCGGCCCTGATGCGCCAAGGGGGAGAGCCGTTGAATGAGGCCCTGCCCGTGGGATTCCGTCTGTCCCTGTCGCACAGGGATGAGCGAGCCCGCGCATTCGATGCCCTGATGCTCCACAACCGGGGCCTGGTCTGGTCGCTCGTCAAGAGGCACATGGGTGAGGGCTTGGAGCCGGAGGACCTCGAGCAGAGTGGGTACTCGGGCCTACGACGCGCCGTCGAGATGTTCGACGCAAGTCAGGGCTGGAAATTCTCGACCTACGCCACGCACTGGATCAACCAGTCCATGTCACGCGCCGTCGCGAATGAGGGGCGCCTTGTCCGACTACCGGTTCACATGTACGAGCGCGTCCAGAAGGTGCGGGCGATTCGCGAACGGCTGCTCGTCGAACTGGGACGGGCTCCCCTCTTCGACATGGCAACCATGGCCGGGATACGACCGGACCAGGTGCTTGAGTGCCTCCGTCTGAACATGGGGATAGTCAGCCTGGACGCTCCGGTCGGCGAGGACGGCGGGACCACCTTGGAGGCCCTGTTCGAGAACGATCGTGCGGCACTGCCCGACCCCGCATCCATCCTGCTCCTTGTGGAGGGACACGCGGAGCTTCTCGACGCGATCGATGAGCTTCCCGAGCGGGAGGCGCTGATCATCCGCCTCCGGTTCGGACTCGACGATGGTGAGCCGAGCACCCTCGACGAGATCGGTCAGCGCCTCGGCGTGACGCGAGAGCGCGTTCGCCAGATCGAGTCGAAGGCCAAGGTGCGACTCGCTGATCTGTTGCATGCTCGCGGTTTCGGGCCAGCGATCTGGCCACCTTTGGTCCCGGAAGTGGACTAGCGCGCACTGCCTCAGCCGAGGGTGGCGAATCGGGCCTGTCGGTCCTTGGCGACTGTGAGGAAGTCGGTGACGCTCATCAGCCGTTCGTGGAGAACTGCCGGATAGGCAACTGCGACGGGATCGGGGACCACCGGGACCACAAGGTTCTCGTCCATCGCGTCGAGGACTTCGCTGTTGAGTTCACGGTCCATGGTGATGAGGTGCTTGGTCTTGATGAGGGTGGCCTCCGTCGCGACCTGGCGCCACCTCTCCTTCGTGGTGGTCTTCGCGGCGAGGAACGTGAGCAGCTCAGTCGGAACGTCGGCGTCGCCATAGGCGGCGAGCGAAGGCAGCAGGAAGTCAGGTTTGGAGCCGTCGGGCAGGCGACGCGGCTGAGAGAACCCGAGGCCGGCCGCGTGCAGCAGCGCGGCTATGTGGCTCTCGAAGGACGACCCGGCTCGCGAGAAGCGCGCGTTCTTGAAGCGGGTGGCGAGGGAGAAGAAGCGATCGATGTCCACGTGTGGTCGATTTGCGAGGTCTTCGTCGAGGATCGGTTGAAGAACGTGGCGCTCGTAGGCGAAGTACAGATCGTTCGTCGTCGAGACCCACTGAAACAGCGTCGAGTCCGGGTCATCACTCGGATCCTCGATCGAGCAGACCGTCCGCGCGAACGCGGTGAATGCAGCAGTGGTGGGGAAGGGATATCTACCGCCGAAGGCCGCGATCATCTCGGGCAGGCGGTCGACGGTCTCGATCTCGGGTGTGAGGCCGAGCGCCAGCAGTACATCCGCGTCGGCCAGGTCGATGTCGTCGTCACCGGCTTGCTCGAGGTCGAACATGCCGAACTGGCGAGCCCGTGACGGAATCACGTCAGCCCCGAGGCGCATGTCGGTTCCGAAGAGCCGGTCGAGACGACGGGAGATGGGCGAGGACACGGCCGCCACGACGACCACTACCTCACCTGAAGTCCGCTTCGCCACCCAGCAGTAGTCGCCCGGTTCCATCGACTCCATTGGGAGGCAACCAGCGGGGTAGTACAACCGCCACTCGGGGGAGCGCTTCGAGTCGTACTCCCTCGCGTCATAGAGGGTCACGGTCGAGGAGTCCTCGATGTATCCGCCTTCTCCGAACTCCTCGGAGAAGTAGAGGTAGGCGCACGGGTACTCCGAACGACGCCGGCCGAGCATGTCCAGCACGGGGCCGCTGGCGCTCAGCTCATGGCCGTTGGAGACCCCTGCCTTGGCCGCTTCGGTGGCGCTGAGACGCTTTGCGCCGACACCGACGAAGTGCTGGCGGAGCTTGCCGTCCATGTGGTCCCCCTGATTGAAGTCGGGGGTATTCCATCACGCGGCGCGAGCCCTCGTCACTGCGTCCAAGATGTAGGGCTCCATCAACCTCGCCACTGCGCCGACCGCGGGAACCACCACGCTGTTGCCGAACTGCTTGTACGCCTGGGTGTCGCTCACCGGGATCCTGAACGAGTCGTCGAAGCCCATCAGGCGGGCGCACTCGCGGGGCGTGAGCCGTCGCGGCCGGTGGCCCACCTGCTCGACGAGGATCTCGGACCCGTCCTTGTAGTAGCGGGCCGACAGGGTGCGGGTCGTCATGCCCGGTCGCACCAGGCCGTAACCGAATCCGTTGCCGGCCGCGCGATGCTTGGCGGCGTAGTTCTTCAGGTACTCCCAAAGCTTCTCGGTCAGGGTGAACCGCTCGGGCACGACGTTGCGCTCGTGGTCGAAGTACCTGCCCTCGTCGTGGGGAAGGACCGGCTCGGTTCCGTCTGTGCGGTGCAGGACCGACTCGAGCTTCGGCTTCGTCGCGGGAAGGTCGAGCTGCTCGAAGCTGAAGTCGTTCTCCTCGCGGAAGCCGACGATCATGATGCGTTCGCGGTTCTGCGGTCGGAAGTGGATGCCGTTGATCACCTCGAACCGAACGTGATAGCCCAGCTCTTTCTCCAAGGTGTGTCGAATGACTGCGAAGGTCCTGCGTCGATCGTGAGTCTGGAGGTTCTTCACGTTCTCGAGCAGGAATGCGGCCGGGCGCTTTGCCTCAATAATCCGCTTGACGTCGAAGAACAGAGTTCCTTGGGTCGGGTCCAGGAAGCCGTGGGCGCGTCCGAGCGCGTTCTTCTTCGAGACGCCGGCGATGGAGAAGGGCTGGCACGGGAAGCCCGCCAGCAGCACGTCATGGTCCGGCACTGCCGAGGCGTCGTACTCCGTGATGTCACCGTTGAAGACGTGATCCTCCCGGTGCGGGAAGTTCGCGGCGTAGGTCTGTTGCGCGTAGGGGTTCCACTCCGAGGTGAACGAGCACTTGCCACCGATGTCCTCGAACGCCTGCCTGATGCCGCCGATGCCGGCGAACAGGTCCGCGAACTTGAAGGACCCCTCGCTGTTGTCGACGGTGAGATGCATCCGAATGGCGTCGCCCAAGTAGGCCGGGCAGGCTGACTCGTGGTTCTCCCAGCGACGGACCGTCCGCTCGTTGACCGATAGGAGTGCGGCGACCTCCGACAGGGTCTGCTTCCGGCGGAGTTCGAGAAGCATGTCGTGGGAGCTCTTCGGGGTCACGGAGGGCCTTTCGTGGGGACTGTTCGTGGACATATTGCCCGGAAGGCGACCCGGTCGGGGGAAGCCACGCCGCAGCGTACTCGAACGTATGTGCCACCTCCGACAGTGGACTCCCGCAGACGTCCAGGTAACTCAGGAGCAGGGGCACGGTCCGCCAGGGGCACGATCGGCGCCGTACGCGGCGTTACGGTGAGCCTATGGTCGAGTCATGGGCGAGTTCACCGGCTGCGCGAGCGACCATGCAGGGCAATCGCGGTCGAGACACCGCTCCTGAACTCGCGCTTCGGCGTGCTGTCCACGCCAAGGGACTCAGGTTCTTCGTGAGCCGCCGGCCGATCCCCTCCCTGCGCCGCACGGCTGACATGGTCTTTCCACGCCTGAAGTTGGCTGTGTTCCTCGACGGCTGCTTCTGGCATGGATGCCCGGAGCACCATGTCCCGGTCAAGGCGAACGCCGACTTTTGGGCCGAGAAGATCAGGAGCAACCGAGAGCGTGACGCCGACACCGATCGACGGCTGCGCTTGGAGGGGTGGACGGTGCTGCGCGTCTGGGAGCACGTCGCGACCGCTGAGGCGGCGGACATGGTTGAGGCGGCCGTTCACGGTCTTCGACATCCAGCAGTGACGCTTCACCGGCGCGCAACCTGACCGGGTGACGATTCGTGCGAGGGCCTGCACAGGGGGCAGGTCAGCCGTCGGACGCCACGAGGTCGACCACTTCTCCCGTCAGCCTGCTGAGCGAGCGACGAGCCAGCGCATACCTCTCGGAGAGGTCAAGAACGCGATCGGACAGATAGAGGTTGGCCCCGGTGTCAATGACGGCGCGAGCCTCACCGTTGCGTGTCAGAATCCAGAACCTGTAGTACGGCTCGCCCAACAGATCGTCCTCGTGCGGGGTGGCGGCAGCCTCCGCAAAGGGGAAACGCGCCAGCGATTGTCGAGTCGATTCCCATCCCGACGCGTCCAGAAAAGCGTTGCGAGCGTCCCATGGATGCCGCTCGTGCAGAAGTGCGTCCAGAAACCGGCTGATGACTCTGAAGGTGAGGGCAGAACGGCCACTCGGGGGCGTTCTCTCGGGAGCACGTAGGCCGGCTGCCGCTTCCACAATGCGGATGACCTCATGCGGATCGTTGAGGGCTAGAACCTCGGTCCAGGAAAGAATTCCCGTGCTCTGGCCGAGCACATGAATCGACCCGCCCTCGTTGCGGTTGATGTCGCACACGGGGCCGTCGCCGGCGCGCCTGTCCCGCAGAGAGAGGATGTGGGACTGCTGCACGGATAGGTGACATCTGATCTGTGGCGCCACGAGGCGTCGCTGGAAGGATGTGCACCGTGCCCAAGCCCTACCCCAAAGAGTTCCGCGATGACGTCGTGAACGTCGCCCGAGGCCGCGAGCCGGGCCAGTCGCTCAAGCAGATCGCAGCGGACTTCGGCATTGCCGAATCCTGCCTGCGCAACTGGATGCGTGACGCCGACGTCGAGGACGGCGTCAAACAGGGGACCACCGCGGCGGAGAATGCCGAGCTGCGTGAAGCCAGGAAACGCATCCGTCTGCTCGAGCAGGAGAACGAGGTGCTCCGACGGGCCGCGGCCTACCTGTCGCAGGCGAACCTGCCGGGAAAATGACGTACCCGCTCGTCCGTGAGCTCGCCGCCGACGGGATCCCCGTCGCGGTGACGTGCCGGGTCCTGAAGATCGCCCGTCAGCCGTACTACCGGTGGCTGGCCGCGCCGGTCACGAACGCCGAGCGGGCCGAGGCCCACCTGGCCAACGCGTTGTTCGACGCCCACCGGGACGACCCCGAGTTCGGCTACCGGTACCTCGCCGACGAGGCCCGCGACGCCGGCCACCAGGCCTGCGACCGGACCATGTGGCGGGTCTGCTCGGCCAACGGGTGGTGGATCTCGTTCGGCAAGAAGCGCAGCAAGAACGGCAAGAAGCCAGGGCCACCGGTCCATGACGACCTCGTCAACCGCGACTTCACCGCCGATGCGCCGAATCGGCTGTGGCTCTCCGACATCACCGAGCACCGCACCGGCGAAGGCAAGCTCTACCTCTGCGCGATCAAGGACGTCTACTCCAACCGCATCGTGGGGTACTCCATCAGCGACCGGATGACCTCCCGGCTGGCCATCGACGCCCTCGCCAGCGCGGTCGCCCGCCGCGGTCAGGTCGCCGGCTGCATCCTGCACACCGATCGCGGATCGCAGTTCAGGTCAAGGAAGTTCGTCCACGCCCTGCACCGCCACGACATGGTCGGCTCGATGGGCAAGGTCGGGCAGCCGGTGACAACGCCGCGATGGAGAGCTTCTTCGCGCTGCTGCAGAAGAACGTGCTCGACCGTCGAGGCTGGGACAGCCGCCAACAGCTGCGGATCGCGATCGTGACCTGGATCGAGCGGACCTACCATCGCCGGCGCCGTCAGGACGCTCTGGGTCGATTGACCCCTATCGAGTTCGAGACCATCATGACCACACCTGCCACTCAGGCAGCCTGACCCAACCTGTCACCCGTTCGTGCAGCAGTCCCTGTCGTAGGTGCCCCCCGCTGGATGTGTCTCGATGAGCCGAAGATGCGGGTGCCGACGCACCAGCTCGCCTGCCATCCACCACGATGTTGTCAGGCGTAGCCGACGTGAGGGCTGATGATTCACGAGCCGTCTCCGTCAATAGGAAGGAATGGTGAGGACGCGTCGAGCTCTGATCGGACCTCTCTCACGGGTATTCGATTCCCGTCAGCCGACGCCAAGTGGTCGGGTAGAGGATTCCGCTGGTCGCAAGGGACCATCCATCGGGAAACCGATCCAGCCTGCAACTGGTCGGTGAGACTGGGGGAGGCGCCCAGAACCAGTGGTTCCGTCTGGGTCTTTTCGTCAGCGTCTACCCACACAGCGGACCACCCGGATAGGTCTTCCGGCGAATCGATGAGAAACCAACGGAAGCCGTCGACATCGGATCCCAGGTGCCATCTCATGCCTTGCCCCTCCGTCGGTATGGTGCCTCGGAGTGTATGTGCCCACGCGCAATGGGCTCGTCTATTGGGTCTGAAGAGTCCTGGGGCTCCCGCAGTGGCGAGGCAGTCCTCCTGCGCCGATCACGGCATCTTGCGGTCTTGATCAGGGCAAAGTCAGGCCCGCGGCGAGTATGTCGGCCTCCGCCAACGTTCTGCTGTGGGGGTACACCCGCACGTCATGGACTGAATGTGCGGCGTATAGCTTTGAGAGGTCCGCCAGCTTGACGCGGATTTGGCACCGGACCTTGCTCTCGTTCGTGCCAGGGCTGAACCAGATGGCTGGGTCGAAGACTATTGTCCCGTCCTCTAGGGCTGCTTGGAAGTGGGCGAAAGACGCGCCTTCTCCCAAGTGCACCGTGGGTCCATACATGAAGCCGGTAGCCGCGTTTCCCCTGCGAAGGACATAGGCCGCCAAGGAGTGCTTCTCTCGCCACTTGTCGAGCAGTTTGGCGGTCGACCACTCCAACGCCACTTCTCCCGTCCTGCGGTCGACCAGCCTCACGGCGTCCGAGGTCACCACCATTTCGGTGCTGGCGTGACCACGCGGTGCACGTGTCGCAGTGTGCGCCCCGGTGAAGTCGTACCTAGCCTTGGCCTCGTTCCAGTAACCGAAGTTGTCGAAGAACTCATCGATGCTCGTGCTCCTGAGCCGACCCCCAGTCGGTCCGGGGGTCATCAGGGTTATCCTGGATTTGCTGTAGGACTTGAGCTCCCATCCTCGAAAGTCAGGCGCCGCCTTCGAATTCGGCGGGATTCCGAACAGCGTTTCGAGCGTGGTGCCGCCGGCGTTCAGGGCTCCGTTCGGTACGACCACCCCGGCCTTCACCGTGATGCCCTTCACCGGTGGGAGCAGGTGGATGCCGTGCAACTCACCCAGCAACTCCGACGCCGTGACCTGGACCTCGTGGGGTGTGAACGCCCATTCGACGAGCCTCGTCGGGGGCGCCATGTTCTGCAGGCCGCGAGCGGCCGGCGCTGTCGATGGCACGACCAGGGCGAAGACGACGTCATGGGGTCCAGCGCCGAGCACGAGAGAGCGCCCCTCAATGCCGTGACTGGTCACGTGGTCGCGGTCTAGCAGGCGGCGGGGCGCGTCGACGGCATCGGACAGGAAGCCTGACAGCCGAGTCTCGGGATACTGCGGATAGAAGATCACTTTGGTCGCTGGAGCAGGGTTGCTCCCTGCGGGGGTGAGCCAGTGCAGGTTCATCGTTGCGGTGTACTTGTCCTCCGACTTCGCAGGCTTCGCAGAGCTCGTCGTGGTGCGCTCAAACGCGCCCATCGGAAGGGCCAGCTTTGAGATGTCCCCCGGGAGGACGATCTGATTCTTGGAGTTGTCCTGCCGAGGGGCGAGCCGCTTCACAAGCACTCTTGTGACCCCTTGTGCGTGGAATCGGCGTTGCACCTCTTCGATTGTCAAGCCCTCGAGCCAGTTCTCATAGGCCTCGTCCCGTTCGCTCGCGCGCTGGAGTCGCTCGGCCGGCTCACGAATCGTGAGCCGATCCGTGGGAGGTTCGCGGAGTGAGCTTGTGCCAAGTACGCCCACCGCTCGCTCGACCACGCCACGAGCGGCCGAGTCCGCCTGTGATGGGGGACTAGCGACGTGCGCGATGACCGCCGTTGTCGCGACACCCGAACCGTCCCGTCGACCGTTGGCGGTGGGGAGCTCGATGGCGACACCGTTCGCGGCCGCCGCCCGAGCCGGGGTGTTGCCGGCGAAGGCCAGCACGACCGTGTCCTCGCCCCGCAGGAAGCGGTGGCAGCGAACGCCACCGGTGGCGCGTCCATTGGCGGGGTACTCGGCATACGGGGTGACCTTGAGGGAGCCTACCTCGGTGCCCGGGACGGCACGCGAGGAGCCGGACGAGGTGACGACGACACCGTCACGCGTCGGATCGACGACGCCGAAGAAGGCGACTCGGGCGCCGGCGGCGAGCTTGATGCCCGCCATGCCGCCAGCCGAGCGGCCTTGCGGGCGAACGGACTTCGCCGCAAAACGCAGCAGCTGGGCGTCGGTGGTGATGAAGACGAGGTCGAGGTCCTCGCGGTCGGCGACCGCGGCACCGACGACGCGGTCGCCGTCCTTGAGGCTGATGACGTCCCAGTCGTTGCTCGTGGGAGCGTCCGAGGCGACCCGCTTGACGACACCGCTCGCGGTGCCCAGTGCGAAGACCGGCGCGTCCGCGCCGATCGGCACGATCGTCACCGGCTCCTCGCCCTTGCCGAGGTCGACGTACGCCGCGAGCGGCGCCCCGCCCGACAGGGTGGGGGCGCCGTTGGTCGGCGGAAGCGTGGGTAGGTCGAGCGCCGAGAGACGCACCATCCGGCCGGCGCTCGTGACGAGGCCGAACTCGCCGCGCGCCGTCGTGCGGACGGCGCCGATGACGACGTCGTGCTTCGAGCGTGAGCCCTCGGCGGTGACGGGCTCGGCCGTGCCGGTGCGGGCCAGCAGGCCGGTCGAGCTGAGCAGGACCCAGCACGGGTCGTCGGCGATCTCGAGCGGCGAGGCAGCGGTCGCCGTGGCGCTGGCACCCGAGCTCTCGAGGAGAACGGTGCGGCGCGGGGTGCCGTGCGCCTTGGCGACGTCGGCGAGCTCGGTCGACACGAGCTTGAGGAGCAGCTTCTCGTTCTCGAGCAGGGCGCGGAGCTCCTCGATGGCGCGCTCGAGCTCGGTCTTCTCGTTCTCGAGCTCGATGCGCGAGAACTTCGTGAGCCGACGCAGCTGCAGGTCGAGGATGTACGTCGCCTGGGCCTCGGAGAGGTCGAAGACGTCCATGAGTCGCGCGCGCGCCGTGGCGGCGTCGTCGGAGCTGCGGATGACCTGGATGACCTCGTCGATGTCGACGATGGCGATGAGCAGGCCCTCGACGAGGTGCAGGCGCTCCTCGCGCTTGGCCAGGCGGTGGGCGGTGCGCCGGCGCACGACGTCCGTGCGGAAGTCGACGTAGACCTTGAGGAGGTCCTTGAGGCCCATGGTGCGCGGCTGGCCCTCGACGAGCGCCACGTTGTTGATGCCGAAGTTCTCCTCCATCGGCGTCAGCTTGTAGAGCTGCTCGAGGACGGCGTCGGGGTTGAAGCCGTTCTTGATCTCGATGACGAGGCGCAGGCCGTGCTGCCGGTCGGAGAGGTCCTTGAGGTCGGCGATGCCCTGCAGCTTCTTGCCCTGGACGAGGTC
>NZ_KB911834.1 GCF_000383675.1 Terracoccus sp. 273MFTsu3.1
ACGTTGTTGATGCCGAAGTTCTCCTCCATCGGCGTCAGCTTGTAGAGCTGCTCGAGGACGGCGTCGGGGTTGAAGCCGTTCTTGATCTCGATGACGAGGCGCAGGCCGTGCTGCCGGTCGGAGAGGTCCTTGAGGTCGGCGATGCCCTGCAGCTTCTTGCCCTGGACGAGGTCCTTGACCTTGTCGATGACCTTCTCGGGTCCGACGAGGTAGGGCAGCTCGGTGACGACGATGCCCTTGCGCCGCGGCGTGATCGACTCGATGCGTGCCGTCGCGCGGGTGCGGAAGGAGCCGCGACCGGTGAGGTAGGCGTCGCGGATGCCCTCGAGGCCGACGATCTTGCCGCCGCAGGGCAGGTCGGGCCCCGGGACGAACTTCATGAGGTCCTCGAGCGAGCACGTCGGGTTGGCGATGAGGTGCCGCGCGGCGCCGATGACCTCGACGAGGTTGTGCGGGGGCATGTTCGTGGCCATGCCGACCGCGATGCCGGCGGCGCCGTTGACGAGGAGGTTGGGGTAGGCCGCAGGCATGACCCCGGGCTGGAGCTGGGTGTCGTCGTAGTTCGGGACGAAGTCGACGGTGTCCTCGTCGAGGCCCGCGACCATGAGGAGGGCGGCGTTGGCCATGCGCGCCTCGGTGTACCGGGCCGCGGCCGGGCCGTCGTCGAGCGAGCCGAAGTTGCCGTGACCGTCGACGAGGGGCAGGCGGAGGGTGAACGGCTGCGCCATGCGCACGAGGGCGTCGTAGATCGCCTGGTCGCCGTGCGGGTGGTACTTGCCCATCACCTCGCCGACGACGCGCTGGCACTTGACGTGGCCGCGGTCGGGACGCAGCCCGAGCTCGTTGGCCCCGTAGAGGATCCGTCGCTGCACGGGCTTGAGCCCGTCCCGGGCGTCGGGCAGCGCCCGGCTGTAGATGACGCTGTAGGAGTACTCGAGGAAGGCGTTCTGCATCTCCTCCCCGATGTCGATGCCGACGATCTTCTCACCGTCACGGAAGTCGTCGGCGTCGAAAGACTCCCTCACAGCTCGACCGACCTTCCATCATTCCGGGCAACAGCGCAGAGTCTTGCATGCGACTTCCGTTGAGAAGGGGGTTTGCGGTTCGAGGCGGACTGAAGAAGGGCCATCCCATCGGGTCCGCACGCTGTGACGGGACCTCGACCCGCGGTGTTCGCCTAGCGCCGGATCTTCTGAGGGAAGGCTCCGCCCAGCGGGAGTTTCTCCGGCCCTTCTGCGGCGAGGCTGGTATCCAGTTCACTATGCCTCTTCGTAGTTTCGCCGACGTTCCAAATCGCATTGTCCGGCTGTTTCTGCAGGAAGCTGGCCGCCAATACGACGCGAACCGCGGCCTCCGACCCTTCGGCAGTATGCCGAAAACCCTGATCGACCGCTTCGACGGGGCGTGCGCCTACTGCGGCGAAGTCGGCCCGCTGGTTGAAGAGCATCTGGTCCCCATGAATCGCGCAGCTATCGGGCTGCATGCTTGGGGCAACATCGTTCCTTCATGCAAACGCTGCAACGATCTCAAGGCGGCCAGAGCGTGGGAAGTGCACCCGATGCTCGACCCGCATCGCCGTACTGCGATCTCGGATTACATCACCGAGTCTGGCTACGCCCCAGACGTGTCGGAACTGAGGGTCGTGCTCAGCAAGCTCTATGAGCTGGCCGATCGTCAAACACGTGCCTTGGTGGAGTTCGGTCTAGTGGCCTCAAGGCCCTACATCGCAGGGCTGAACGCCGCGGCCACCGACACAGCTGACGACTAGGGGAACTGACCCTTTGTCGCCTGCCCCAGCGCAACTGAGGAGTCTCCAGTGATTGCCGCGACGTGGCCTTGACGAGCCGCAGGACGTCTGCGCCAGCATCGGTGTGGTCGTCAGCGCATCTGAACACCTTGAAGAGCACCGGCCTCTTACCTGCGACGCTCCATGAGCTCCTTGAGGTCGGCAGGCGTGAGCCAGGGTCGTGCTCGGTGGATCATGCGGTGGCAATTCGAGCACAGGAGGGCGAGGTCATCGAGCCGGGTCAGGACTGGGCCCGATGCGTGTAGTGGGAGCACGTGATGGACCTCTATGTAGCCCTTCCCCGGATCCCCGTACTGGACCGCGAAGTTGAACCCGCACACCTCGCACGCGATGGGCAGGCCCTTGGCCGTGACCGCGACCAGTTTTGCGGCGCGCAACTTGGGGTTGCGCTCACGTCGCAGATGCGTGACCGCAAATGTCCTGCCCTCGTGTGCGGTGAGTTCATCGAGGTCAGCGTCGTCAGCTGGCGCAACGTCGTCGGGCGGTGCGGCGATCTCGTCGCGTATTGCGGCTGCGAGAGCGACCATCCGTAGGGGCTCGCTGATGAACTCCAAGAGCACTTCGGCGTCATGGGGCCCGCCTCTTGTCTTCTTGCGAGAGTACTCCGGGTGTTGTGTGGCGATGTCGAACGTCTTGCGCTGAACGCTGCTCGGGCTGCGGAAGTTGTCCGGCCTACCTGCGGTGGGGTGGATCCGCGCGTCCCGGAGAAGATCCGACAACTCGACCACCTTGGGGTTGGTCGCCCGCAGGCCTTGCCATGCATTCTGTGCAACGAGGCTCGCTGCAAGCACAACCTCGTCGTAGGTCCAGTCGAATCTCGCCACGCGAAGATGTTGACGGACATGGACGTGAACCACCGCGCGGCTCGCCGGTCGAGGGTGCTCGCGGTGCCCCGCCAGAGTTTCCGTCGCTCGCCGACATCACCGAGCACAACACCCCTGAAGGCAAGCTGAACCTTGCGCGGTCAAGGACCTTTGGACACGCCGGATCATCGGCTACTCCATCAATGACCGGATGACTTCCCACCTCGCCGTCGACGCGCGGCGGATGGCCGTCACCCGCCGCGGCGGCGCCCAGATTGTCGCCGGCTGCGGCGTCCACAGCGGCCGCGGCAGCCAGTTCCGATCTCGGCGCTTCATCCACGAGCTGACCAGACAAGGCCTCGCCGGCTCCATGGGCCGGGTCGCCTCCAGCGCCGACAACGCCGCGATGGAGCCGTTCTTCGCCCTGCTGCAAAAGAACGTGCTCAACCAGCTGTGCTGGCGCACCCGGCGCGAGCTGCGCCTGGCCATAGTCACCTAGATCGAACGCACCCACCACCCCCGACGCCAACGAGCCTGGGCAAACTCACCCCGATCGAGTTTGAGTCCATCAACCAAGCCGCTCACGCGGCGGTCCGAAGCACCACACCCCGAGTGTCAGCCAAATCGTCTGGCTCCTTTCCCGTTGTCCGGCCTTTCGACCGTGCCGGCGCCACCTGAAGCCATGCGCAGAGTGGCTGATCGACCGAACGGCTAGTAGGTTCCGAGCAGACGCGTGGGTTTCCACGGTGGCGGCTTGCTTGCGACATCAAGGGCTCCACCGTCGTGGTCTCAGTTCCGGTCTCATCCGGGCGGAGCCGTGTTTGTTCAGGGACGTTCGCATGCTGCGCTTCCCGCGTGCGGCGCGATCTCGAGGGTGCCCCGTACGCCGCGGCGCAGACCTCGAAAGCGTGTGTGGGGGTAACTCCACCGTGGGTTCAAATCCCACCGCCACCGCCAGATGGAGAAGGACCCCCGACATGCTTTTCGTCGGGGGTCCTTCTCCATCTACGGAAGCACGCGGGATTTGGGAGGAGTTCGCGGTCGGGTGAGGAACAGACCCGCCCGCGAACGACGGCTCCCACCGCCACCGCGTCGCCGAAGGCGACGGACGGTTCCCACCGCAACCGCCGCCGCCACCGCGTCGCCGAAGGCGACAGCGCCCCGGAACCCATCGACGTCCCCCTCCGCAAAGTCCTTGACGGGCCACGCTCGCAACACCCACGCTCGGATCGGCAGAGTGGGAGGGAGGCGCCCGTGCGCGAGCTGCCGTCCGGGACGGTGACGATGTTGTTCTCCGACATCGAGGGGTCGACCCTGATGCTGAGCCGGCTGGGGCGCAGGTACACCGACGCGCTGGACGGGCACCGTGACGTGCTGCGCTCCGCCTGGTCAGCGCACGGTGGCACCGAGATGGGCACCGAGGGGGACAGCTTCTTCGTGGTGTTCCCGACGGCCGAGGGCGCGGTGAGGGCGGCCGTCCAGGCTCAGCGGGGGCTCCAGACCCACGGGTGGCCCGGCGACGAGCGGGTCCGCGTCCGCATGGGCATCCACACCGGGTCGCCGCAGGTCCATGACGACGACTACGTCGGGATGGACGTGCACCGCGCGGCCCGCATCGCCTCCTCCGCCCACGGCGGTCAGGCGGTCCTGTCGTCCGTCGCCGCGGAGCTCGCTCGCGACTCCCTGCCCGATGGCGTCGGGCTGAGGGACCTCGGCCTCCACCGCCTCAAGGACATCCCGGAGCCGGAGCGGCTCTTCCAGCTCACCGTCGACGGCCTGCAGGTCGACTTCCCTGCGCTGCGGACGCTGGGCGCGGCCTCCCGACTACCGGTTCCGGCGACCCACCTGGTCGGACGTGAGCACGCGGTCGCCGAGCTGGTCGACCTCGTGCGGTCGCCCGAGATCCGACTGGTCACGCTGAGCGGGCCCGGAGGCTCGGGCAAGACGCGCCTCGCGATCGAGGTGGCGAAGAACCTCGTGACGGCCTTCCCCGACGGGGTCTTCTTCGTGCCCCTGGCGTCGGCGACCACCCCCGAGGTGGCGTGGACGACGCTCGGGGACGTGCTCGAGGTGCCGCGGAACAGCCGTCAGCCGCCGCGCGTGTTCGGGCAGGTCGCGAACCGGGCTGCGCTCTTCGTCCTGGACAGCCTCGAGCAGCTCGCCGAGGCCGACGAGGTCGTCTCCGAGCTGCTCGAGGCGGCGCCCCGCTCGGCGGTCGTGGCGACCTCGCGCCGCTCGCTGGCGTTGCCGGGGGAGCACCTCTACCCGGTGACGCCCCTCGGTCTGCCGACCCGGTCGACGGTCGCAGCCGCCGAGGAGTCCCCGGCGGTGCAGCTCTTCCTGCAGCAGTCCCGCAGCGTGCGCCCGGACTTCCGGCTGACGCCCGAGAACGTCGACGCGGTGGTCGCCATCTGCCGGCGCCTCGACGGGCTGCCGCTGGCCATCGAGATCTCCGCCGCGCGGACCCGACTGCTCGGGCCGCAGGCGCTCCTGCGTCGGATCGACACGACCCTCGACCTCCCCTCGACGAGCAGGCAGGGCCCGCTGAGGCACCGGACGCTGCGCGAGACCATCGCCTGGTCCTACGACCTGTTGCCCGAGAGCGACCAGGCGTTCTTCCGCCGGCTCGGGGTGTTCGCCGGCGGAGCCGCCCTCGAGTCCGTGGCGGCGGTTGCGCTGCCCGCCGCATCGGACGACCGCTCCACAGACCCTCTGGACCTCGTCGCCGACCTCGTCGACGCCAGTCTCGGGATCGTGACCGAGGCGCCCGACGGGGAGCCGCGCATCACCCTGCTGGACACGATCCGGTCCTTCGCGCTCGCGGAGCTGCGCGGCACGGGCCAGCTCGACGATGCACGTGCCGCGCACGCGACCCACTACCTGGACGTCGCCGAGCGACTCAAGGTGACCCGTGACTCCGACCACCTGCTGGCCCTGGGTCAGGCGGAGGTGGAGCTCGACAACTTCCGCGAGGCCCTGACCTGGGGCCTTCGCCACGGCGGGGCGGTGGAGGGCATCGACGTGACGGCGACGGCGACCGCCCTCCGGTTGGTGACCTCACTCGGATGGCTCTGGTACACGGGCGGATACGTCATCGAGGGCTGCCGCTGGATCGAGCTCGCCCTCGAGCGCGCAGGGAGCGCGGAGTCGGGAGACCTGGCCGAGTGCCTCGGGAGCTACGCCAACCTCCTGCTCGCCCGGGGGGAGCCCGATCGCGCCGCTGACGTCGCGGCACGGAGCCTGACGATGGCGCGCAAGGTCGCGGACGAGGAGAGGGAGGCCTTCGCGATGGGGGTCGTCGGGACGGCCCAGCTGCACCAGGGGGACCTCGACGCCGCTCGTCGGACGTTCGAGGACTCGCTGTCGCTGCACCGGCGGATCGGCAACCCCTTCAGGCTCACCCGCGCCCTGGGCAACCTCGCCGGGGTGGAGGAGGAGCTCGGTCACTACGCACGCGCCGAGGAGCTGACCCACGAGGCCATCGCGATCATCACCGCCGCCGGTGACGCGCACGAGGCAGCCGTCCAGGGCCAGAACCTCGCCAACCTGCTGTCGGCGAGCGGGCGTCCGGAGGAGGCCGCCCGGCTGGCGCGGTCGCTCGTCGACCGGATCGTGGGGCTGCGCAGCCCGAACCTCACGATGGCGTTCGCCGACACGTACAAGAACATCCTCATCGGCCTGCGGGACCCGGTGCGTGCCGCGCAGCTCATCGGCGCCGAGGAGGCCATGAGGGACCGCCTCTCGTTGCCGAACCCGTACCAGGAGGAGGAGCAGGCCGAGGCCTGGGCTGCCGTCGAGGGACTCATCTCCGCCGAGGACTGGGCACGCGAGATCCGGACCGGGCGGGAGTCCTCGGTGGAGGACCTGCTCCTTGCCCTCGACGACGGCTGACCCGACGCCCCGGGGAGGCTCACCACTGGCAGGATGAGCGCCATGACCACGGACGTCCCGCTCAGCGTGCGCACCCCCTCCCCTCTGGGCGAGTTCCTTCGCGCGCGCCGGCACGAGCTGGCCCCCGAGGAGGTCGGCATCAAGCGGGCCAAGGGTCGGCGCCGGGTGGGCCTGAGCCGCACCGAGGTGGCCGAGCTCGCGAACATCTCCGTCGCGTACTACGACATCATCGAGCGCGGGCGTGATCTGCGGCCGAGCAAGAGCGTCATCGACGGCCTCGCCCGCGCGCTCAAGCTCAACGCCGACGGTCGGTCGCACCTGCACGCGCTCGCGACCGGGACGCCGTCACGACGGCCGCAGGCGCCGGAGGAGCTGACCGAGGAGCTTGAGGAGCTGCTCGACTCGATCGACCCAAACCCGGCCTACGTCGTCGGTGCACGCTGGGACGTCCTCGGCGCCAACCACACCGCCTGCCAGCTCTTCACCGACTGGGAGAGCAAGCGGAGCAAGCGCGAGCGCAACCTGCTCTGGTTCTACTGCTGCGACCCGGCGGCGAGGAGCCTCTTCGTCGACTGGGAGCAGGAGGCGGCCGACCAGCTCGCGCTCTTCCGCGAGGCGTACGCGCGGCACCCGGACGACCCGTCGTTCAAACGGATCCTCGACGAGATCTTCAAGACCAACCCCGACACCGTCGAGTGGTGGGAGCGGCACGACAGCGACCCGACCCGGGGTCGCACCAAGCGGATCCGTCTCGACACCGGGCAGGTCATCCAGCTGCGCCAGCTCGTCCTGCAGGTGCTCGACGAGCCCGACATCCGCGTCATCAGCTACTTCGCCGACGTCGACGGTGACCTCGACGACGTCGAGTTCGACGCCTGAGCGCGGGTCACCGATCGACCGGCGCCGGTCGACCGGTGACCGGTCGACCGGTGACCGGTGACCGCTCGAGCGAGTCTCACAGCGGCTTCAGCGGACCCGGGAGCCCGGAGGGGCTCGTGACCTCGGGCAGGGCCGCCCACCGCGGAGGGATGAGCACCCGCAGGCGAGGCTTCTCCTCGATGTTGCCGCTCAGCTGAGGCAGAGGTGCTCGACGTGCCTGCCAGGTCGCCCCCTGGTCGAGGCTGACGACGAGCTGGGCATGCGTCTCTGCGGTCGACAGGTAGTAGGCCACCTCGCACTCCGCGCCCCCTTCGGCGAGGGTCGTCGGCGTCGCGTCGCCCGGGAGGTCGGCCGACGCGAAGGAGCCGTCGCGCTGCTGGATGACGAGGCGCAGGTCGCCGCCGGCACCGGTCAGGCCCCAGATGCCGCAGCCCTTGGAGGTCGGCGTGGCCCACCTCGTGCCGTTGCTGTCCGCCGGGTCGGGCACCGCCAGACGCTCCAGCGTCCTCGCGTTGACGTCGAGCGTGCACAGACCGACACCGTCGGCGCACTCGACCGTGGACGTCCCGAAGGGCGGAGCCACCGGGTGGTCCATGACGGTCAGGGCCAACGGCGCGTGCATCGTCGCCGAGAGCAGGTAGGGACCGGGTCCGCGGTGCGCCCAGTACCAGACACCCTCGCCGACCTCGCGGTACAGGCCCGGACCACCCACCGAGGGCTGCTCGCTCGACCCGGTGACGGCCCCGAGCGCGAGGAGCCGGTCGTCGGTCCCGTCGACGACGGCGATGGCTTCGCGGCCGAGACAGTCGTGGTCGGGGCGAGAGGCGACACACCGCTTCCACACGGTGAGCACGATCCGCCGGTCCGTGCGGGACTCGAGCTGGGTGGCGACGAAAGCGTCCGGGTGCCCGACGATCTCGTCGGCGGTCCAGTCGGGGACGCTCACCGACGTCAGCTGCGGGTCCGGAGCGGTCGGGAGGCGCTGGGCGCCGAGGCGACCGAGCCCCGACATGGCGAACGCGAGCGCGAGGACAGCGGCGACGGCTGCGGCAGAGACCCACACCGCGCGACGCCGACGCGCCCGGCGCTGCCGCCAGAGCAGGGTCTCGAAGGGGGGCTGGGGCACGCGGCGCTCGGTGTCGCGAGCGAAGGTGGTCAGGTCAGGCATGGTCCGCCTCCTCGCGGTCGATGAGGTGGACGGCCATCTGGACCCGCGCTCGGGCGAGCCGCGCCTTGACCGTGCCCTCGGGCACCGCCAGCTCGGTGGCGACCTGCGCGACGCTGAGGTCGGCGATGTAGTGGAGCACGACGGTGATCCGCACCGGCAGGCTCAGCTGGCTCAACGCGTACACGATGGCGACGTGGTCCTCCGGGGCGCCGGGGCCGAGGTCGATGCTCAGCTCGGCGCGGAACTTCGGCAGGGCCCGGGCCGTGACCCGCGCGCGTCGCCACCGGTTCCTCAGCAGGTTGACCGCCACGGTGCGCAGCCAGGCCTCCTTGTTGGAGACCTCGACGAAGTCGCGACGATGCGTCATGGCCGTGACGAAGGCCTCCTGCACGATGTCCTCCGCCTCGGGGAGGTTGCCGCACAGCGCCGCCAGCTGCGTCACGAGACGCCGGTACGACCGGTCGTACACGACCCGGACCGGGTCACCGTCGCTGCTCTCGTCCATGAGCGTCCACCTGCCGTCCTCACGATGCTTCCACTTGGACGAGTCCCCGAGGGCCCGTTCGGTTGCATGCGTTCGGGAGCGGTTGGTGCCCGAAGGCCCTCTCCCTGGAGCCGGACGCTGTGCGCCTAGCGAGCGATGACCGGCCACGTGCGCCAGTCGTCCGGCAGGACGGCGCGATGCACGGACCGGTCGAAGCCCGGCTCGGTGATCCAGTCACGCGCGGCCTGGGCCGTCGCGGGCACCGACCTCAGGGTCCACGTGCGGCCCCGATCGGTGCTGAGCAAGGCCCTCACCGGAGTGGTCGGGAGCACGTCCTCCTCGTTGCTCAGGTACCAGCCGATCGTGCCGTCCAGGGCGTCCTCGACGACCGCACGCGTCGGGCTTGCCAGTACCTCGTACAGATCGAGGTGCAGCAGACTTCCGTCCGGCTGGCCGACAGCCGCCTGCCCGGTGTGGAGGATCCCCACCCACCCGGCAGCGTTCGTGATCGACCAGTCCCCGGTCGGGAGATCGGTGATGGGCGTCAGGGTGCCCGCGGCGACGTCGACCGCGCACGTGACCCACGGTTCGTCCGGACAGGCGACGTGTGGCCGACCTCTGGCAGCCTGCATCCCGATCGTGCGGGCCTGCTCGGGGGTGAGCGTGACCGGTGTCCTCAGGCTGGCGGAGGCAGCCACGATGGGAGACCGCGGGGAGCCCTCGGGTGAGGCGGCTCGGAGCACCCAGACGCCACCGCCGGCGTACCAGACCTGGCCCTCGCCATGGCCGGAGGGCACGAGCATCCGGCGCCCCGCCGCATCGGTGATCTCCCAGGCGCCCAGGCGCTGGGCCGGGTCGCACTCGCGAACGGTGAGGGTGGCGTCCGCGCACTGTGACCACGTCCGGATCGTGAGCCCGCCTGAGCGCTCCGGAGCCGTCCACATGCGCCCGGCGCTGGCGTTGCGACCGTTGACGATCTGCCCGGGGGGCCGCACCGTGATGGAGACCGAGCTCGGCTGTGGTGTTGCAGGAAGCGCACGGGGACGGCCCGACGTCGAGGTGAGCACCACGAAGGAGACCACGGCGGCCAGCCCGGCAGCCGCGACAGTGGTGGTCACTCGGCGTACGCGCCGGATCCGTGCTCGGCGCGTGATCTCCTCGAAGGCCGGCCCATCGACCTGTTCGGCCACGTCGGTGACCAGTGACGTGAGATCAGACATGCTCGGCTCCTTCCCGGTCCGAGAGCAGGTCGGCCAGCAGGGCGCGGCCGCGTGACAGGCGCGCCTTGACGGTGCCCTCGGCGACGTTGAGCTCCGCGGCCACCGTCGCCACGGGCAGGTCGACGACGTAGTGCAGGACGAACGTCTCGCGCAGGATCGGGGTCAGGCGTCCCAGGGCGGCGACCAGCGCGACATGGTCGGGGCCGAGCCCGAAGTCAGCGGTGGGCGGGGCGGTCGCGCCGCGCGAGAGGACACGGCGGGCCAGCGCGCCGCGCCGCCACCCCTTTCGGATCCGATTGAGGGCCACGGTGCGCAGCCACGCCTCCGGCTTCTCCATCTCGAGGAAGCGACGCCGGTGGTAGACCGCCTGCACGAAGGCCTCCTGCACGGCATCCTCGGCATCGCCGCGGTTGCCGCACACGGCATACAGCTGGCCGACGAGTCTTCGGTACGACGCGTCGTAGATGACCCGGATCGGGTCCTCGTCCTCGCGCATGGCCCACCTCGGTTCCGCTGGTCAATGCTGACAGCGGAACAGTCCCCGGCGAGGCGGTTTGGTTGCCTCCGGAGCCCGTCAGCGTTTGCGGGTGCCGAAGATGCTGCGGGTGATCTCCCGGCCGATGACGGTGCCGGCCGAGCGGAGCATCGACTTGAACGCCGAGCTGCCGGCGACCTGCGCGATGATGCTCGGCTCCTCCTTGGGGGCGCGCTTCGACGCGGGCGCGGGAGCCGCGGGAGCGGGTGCCGGAGCGGGAGCCGCCGGAGCCGCGGGGGCCGCCTGCAACCGAGCCGTCAGCTTCTCGTACGCCGACTCGCGGTCGACGACGTCGGCATACTTCGTCTTGAGCTGCGAGGCGGCGATGACGGCGTCCATCGTCGCGGGCGACGAGGGGTCCATGAGGGAGTTGGGGGCCTTCATCCGGGTCCACGCGACGGGCGTCGGGACGCCCTTGTCCGACAGCACGGTGACGACGGCCTCGCCGATGCCGAGGCTCGTGAGGAGCTTCTCCATGTCGTAGGCCGTGTGCGGGTAGGTCGCGATCGCCTGCTTGAGCGCCTTGGCGTCGTCGGGGGTGAAGGCGCGCAGGGCGTGCTGGACGCGGTTGCCGAGCTGGGCGAGCACGCCCGACGGGACGTCCTTGGGCGACTGCGTCACGAAGAAGACGCCGATGCCCTTGGAGCGGATGAGCCGGACCGTCTGCTCGATGGCCTGCAGGAACGCCTTGCTCGCGTCGTTGAAGAGCAGGTGCGCCTCATCGAAGAAGAAGACGAGCTTCGGCTTGTCGACGTCGCCCTCCTCGGGCAGGTCGTGGAAGAGGTCGGCAAGCATCCACATGAGGAAGGTCGAGAAGAGCTGCGGTCGGTCCTGCACCTGGGGCAGCTCGAGGCAGGAGATGATCCCCTTGCCGTCGGGGGCGGTGCGCAGCAGGTCGCTCGTCTCGAACTCGGGCTCGCCGAAGAAGGCGCCGGCGCCCTGGTCCTCGAAGGTGATGAGGTTGCGCAGGATGACGCCGGCCGTCGCGCTCGAGAGCCCGCCGAGGTCCTTGAGGTCGGCCTTGCCCTCGTCGGAGGTCAGGTGGCTGATGACCGCGCGGAGGTCCTTGAGGTCGAGGAGCGCGAGGCCGTTCTTGTCGGCGTAGTGGAAGATCAGCCCGAGGCTGCTCTCCTGCGTGTCGTTGAGGCCGAGGACCTTGCTGAGCAGGGTCGGGCCGAAGCCGGTGATCGTGGCGCGGATCGCGATGCCGTCACCCTTGCCGCCGAGCGAGTAGAACTCGGTGGGGTATGCCGTCGCCGTCCACGGCATCCCGACGTCGGCCGCGCGGCTGGTGATCTTCTCGCCGCCCTCGCCGGGGGTCGCGAGCCCTGACAGGTCACCCTTCATGTCGGCGAGGAAGACCGGGACGCCCTGGTCGGCGAGCTGCTCGGCCATGAGCTGGAGCGTCTTCGTCTTGCCGGTGCCGGTCGCGCCCGCGACGAGGCCGTGGCGGTTGAGGACGCTGAGCGGGATCTGCACCGGGGCGTCAGCGTGGGCCTGGCCGTCGACGACCGCGGCGCCGAGCTTGAGCACCCCTCCCTCGAACGCGTAGCCGGCGCGGATCTCGTCGATCTGGCTCGTGTCTGCCGTGCCGTCCGTCTGAGCGGCTCCTGAGCCTGCTGTCTCGGTCACGGTTCGAACTCTAGTGGCCGGTCGCCCACGTTCGACGCCTATGCTGACCCGGTGATTTTCAAGGCCGTCGGCGACTCGCGCCCGTACCCAGACCATGGACTCGAGACGACCAAGGACTGGTCGAACGTCCCGCCTCGGGTGGTGCAGCTCGGCGAGCTCATCACGACCAAGAGCACGCTCGACCTGCGCGGCCTCCTCGCAGACGACTCGACCTTCTACGGGGACCTCTTCCCTCACTGCGTCGAGTGGGAGGGCGAGCTCTATCTCGAGGACGGGCTGCACCGGGCACTGCGCGCCGCGCTGCAGCAGCGTCCTGTCCTTCACGCCCGAGTCCTCGTACTCTCCTGACACGGGCCCGCCCGACCAGGGGCACGACGGACGAAGGAGCGGTGATGTCGCAGGTCGTTGACGAGGACGACCGCACCTACCGGGTGCGGCGCCAGCGCCGGTCGACGATCGTCATCGCGGTCGTCCTGCTGAGCATGGCGGGTGCGTTCTACTACGCCTCGACCTACTTCCGCGACACGACCCCGACACCGGGACCGTGCACGACGGAGGTGCCGGTCGCGCCGCTGCGCCCGGCCGACGTCAGCCTCAACGTCTACAACTCGACGACGCGCAACGGGCTGGCCGCGGCAGTCGCCAAGGTCGCCGACACCCGTGGCTTCAAGGTCAAGGCCGTCGGCAACGACCCGAAGGACGCAGGCGTCAAGCAGGTCGCGCAGATCCGTTTCGGACCCGAGGGCGCGGCGTCGGCTCGCCTCGTCAAGACACACGTGCCGCAGGCCGTCTACGTCAACGACAAGCGCAAGGGCGACACCGTCGACCTCGTCGTGGGCGCGGCCTGGAAGAGCTTCGGGAAGGTGCCGGTCGTCGCGACGCCCACCCCGACGCTGCGCCAGTGCCCGACGATCACCGTCCAGCCGTGACCCGAGCGTGAGTATGCCGTCCGGTGCGGTGTGCGCCGGACGGCATACCCACGCCGTGCTGGCCGTGCCGGCCGTGCTGGCCGTGCCGGCCGTCCGGACGGCTCAGGGGGTGTAGGGCACGCGCTCCCACGACAGCACGTGCTCGGCGCCCGGACGGTTAACGGTGACCTCGAGGAAGTCCGTGTTGTTGCTCGATCCGTCGACCGTGACCCGGGTGAGGTTGTCGGCCGAGCCCCGCACCCCGTAGAAGTCGAGCCACCGGGAGCCTGCCGCGAGCGGACGGTCGGAGTTGTAGACGTGGCTGTCGCCGTTGAAGAGGTAGACCTCGCCGTCGAAGCTGCTCGACTGCTCGACGAGCTCGCGCACGAGGGGCTGGAAGGCCGAGTTGTCGGCCCACGTCACGGCATACGTCGGGTCGAACATGTCGGCCTGGAGGAAGAGCGCGACGGCGCGGTCGTGGCGCTGCCGGGCTCCGGCGAAGGCCGAACGGACCTGGGCCACGGCGTTGTCCGTGCGAGCCTGCTCCTCGGCGAGCTGCCGGGCCGTGGGGGAGGTGAACCCCAGCTCGGGCCAGGGGAGCAGGCCGTTGTTGCTGCCGACGACGTGGAGCGTCGCGATGTCGACGCCCTGGCGTCGGAACGAGACGTTCTCGGGGAAGCCGGCGGCCGCCTGCGAGGTGACGGTCATGTCGGCACCGAGCGTGTGGCCCGCTCGCGGGAAGAAGGTCGACCGGACGGCGGCGAGGCGTTCGAGCGGGTCGTAGGTGCCGTTGTTGGTGCGGTGGCAGTCGGTCCACTCGTTGTCGCCCGGTGTGTAGACGAGCGGCGTCGTGAAACGGTCGAACTGCGTGCGGATCATCGAGAAGTACTCGTTCGTGCACCTCGACGAGCCGTTCTTGATGTCGCCGACGTGGATGGTGAAGGAGAGGTCGGGGGTCGCGTTGATCTGGTCGACCCACGTCGGGAAGGCCGCGACCTGCGCGTCGCCGTAGGGCACGTCGCCGATGACGGCGAAGCGGTAGTGGCCGTCCTTGTCCTGGCCGGGGACATCGGCGGCGGAGGCCGCCGTGGCGGCCGGCAGGACGACGAGGGCGGCCGCGACGGCCGCCAGGGCTGGGGTGCGAGAGAAGTGCATGACTGCTGTTCTCCCGTACCGCCGTCGAACGGCACCACCACCAGAACGTGAACGTCAGGCGTCGTGCTGGGAGGTCGCTGGGACCCCGCCGTCAGAGCTGGACGAGCGTGGCGACCATGAGCGCCTTGATGGTGTGCATCCGGTTCTCGGCCTGGTCGAAGACGACGGAGGCGTCGGACTCGAAGACGTCGTCGGTGACCTCGAGCTCCTTGAGCCCGAACTGCTCGTGCACGTCCATGCCGACCTGCGTCTCGAGGTCGTGGAAGGCCGGGAGGCAGTGCATGAACTTGACGCGCGGATTGCCTGTCAGCGCAAGGAGCTCCGCGTTGACCTGGTAGGGGCCGAGGAGCTGGATGCGTTCGGCCCAGACCTCCTTCGGCTCGCCCATCGACACCCAGACGTCGGTGTGGACGAAGTCGACTCCGCGCACGCCCTCGGCCACGTCCTCGGTCAGGGTGACGCGTGCCCCGGTCTCGGCGGCATACCTCCTCGCGACGGCGACGACGGCGTCGGACGGCCACAGCGAGCGCGGCGCGACGATGCGCACGTCCATCCCGAGCAGGGCGCCCGTGACGAGCAGGGAGTTGCCCATGTTGAAGCGGGCATCTCCGATGTAGGCGTAGGCGATCTCGTCGTCCGGCTTGTCGGCGTGCTCACGCATCGTCAGCGCGTCGCAGAGCGACTGGGTCGGGTGCCAGTCGTCGGTGAGGCCGTTCCAGACGGGAACGCCGGCGAAGGCGCCGAGCGTCTCGATGACGTCGTGGCCCGCGCCCCGGTACTCGATGCCGTCGTAGAAGCGGCCCAGCACCCGGGCCGTGTCCTTGGCCGACTCCTTGTGGCCCATCTGCGAGCCGATCGGGTCGAGGTAGGTCGTGCTCGCTCCCTGGTCGGCCGCGGCCACCTCGAACGCGCAGCGGGTGCGGGTCGAGGTCTTGGCGAAGAGCAGGGCGATGTTCTTGCCGGTGAGGCGTCGCTCCTCGCGGCCCTCGCGCTTGGCGGCCTTGAGCTCCGCGGCGAGGTCGAGCAGCGCCCGGAACTCGTCGGGCGTCAGGTCGATCTCCTTGAGCAGGTTGCGGCGGTGGAGTGCGGCGAGCGACATGCACGTGATGGTTTCAGGCGCGGTCGCCGCGCGGCAATCCGGTCTCAGGGAGCCGGTCGGCGGCGCAGGATCCCGAGCCGCCAGCGGACCTGCTCGACGAGCGCGCGCAGCTGGAGCGGCACGAGGACCCGGGGACCCTCGCCGACGCAGAAGACGACGTCGTCGAACCGGTGGATGCCGGGACGGTGCGCGACGGCGCGGAAGGCGTCGCGGGCGCTGCGCAGCTGCGCGACGGTCATGAAGGGTGACGGCTCGTCGGGCTGGTAGCGCGAGCCGAGCGGGTAGTCGTGACCGGGCCGTCGAGTCATCTCGACGTGGCATCCGAGGACGTGCGTGACGGTGCGCTCCTCGGCGAAGGTGACGAGACGATCGAGGGTGTCGAGGAGGGCGTCGGAGTCCTGGACGTAGATGCGGCCTGGGTAGACCGTGTCGCCCGTGTGGAGCAGCCCCGTCGTCCGGTCGTGGAGCGCGATCGAGGCCGCGTGGTGACCGGGGATGCCGAAGACCTCGAGGGGACGGCCGCCGAGGTCGAGCGTCACGACCTCGGTCGGCCACGCGCTGATGCCGAAGAAGGCGCCGACGCTCGCGACGTCGTGCCCCACGACGGTCGTGCCCGGCCGGTCGGCGAAGGCGGCGTCGCCGGCGACGTGGTCGCCGTGGCTGTGCGTGTGGGCGACGACGAGCTCGTACGCGTCGGCGTCGTATGCGTTCGGCGTCGTCTGCGCGTCCGGCGGGGTCCGGGCGGCCAGGTGGTCCGCGACGAGGCGGTCGACCGTCTGTCGCAGGGCCGTGCCGTCCACCGCCCCGGTGTCGAGGAGGAGGGCGCGACGCTCGCCGAGGAGCAGCAGGATGAACGGCGCCTCGTAGGTGAGGTCCTTGCTCTGCCGGATCAGGACGGTGCCGGGGGCGAGGTGGTGCACCTGGAGCGGTGGGTCGTGTCGTCGTCGTGGGGACGGTGCGCCGTGGATCCAGGTGACGTCGGTGTCGAGCGCGACCGGCGTGGGAGGGGCCATGCGGTGATTGTGCACCGGGGTCGGGCACGGTGCCCGGGGAGGCCGATTTCTTGTGCGGGGTCAGCCTCCGGTAACCTGCGCGACGGAGGATTCGCATAGTGGCCTAGTGCGCACGATTGGAAATCGTGTTGGGATAAAACCCTCGGGGGTTCAAATCCCCCATCCTCCGCCACATGACAACGGCCCCCACCGCGCCAGCGCGATGGGGGCCGTTGTCGTCGGCGGACTCTGCGGCTGCGCCGGCGAGCTCCAGGTGTGTGCACGCTCTGCCGGCTCACTTGTGCCCGACGAGCAGCTCGCCCAGCAGGAAGGCCAGCACGAATGTGCCGCCGAGGAGCGGCAGCATGATGACCGGCAGCGACCGCTCCCGCGAGACGGACACGGCGCTGACACCGGCCGCCGCGGCGACGAGGCCGAGAGCGAGGCTGATCTCGGCGACGGGAGTGAAGAGCAGGGCGGCTCCGGCGGCGAAGCAGGTCAGGGCCACCCACCCGGCGGCGCTCGTCGGCAGCGCGCTGAGGCGGTCGCCGCGGGCGTGGACGTGGCCGACGACGACCGTGACCATGGCGGCGAAGAGGAGGGCGAAGCCGGCCGTCCAGCAGAGGCCCGCGATGTCGGGGTCTGGCACGACGAACGTCGCGGCGGCGACGGCGAGCCCGCCGATCCTGAGCCCGAGGGGCCAGCGCCTCCGGGGGCCGCTGGCAGGTGGCGGTGAAGGGGTCCGGGGATGCTGCTGCAGGGTCGACCTGACGACCTCCTTCGGTGCTTCCACGCTCGTCGCGGGCTCGGATGCGGGCCAGAGGCGAAGGTCCCCAAAAGGGTTTCGGCGCTGTCGGTGGGGCAGGGCAGACTGCACCGGTGAGCTCGACCCGTGCCGTCCGACCGCCGCTGACCTCGTTCTGGCACGACCTGCCGCGCGAGGGCAAGCTGCTCATCTCCACCGTCGTCTTCCAGTCGATCGGCACGGGCCTCGTCCTGCCGTTCATGGTCGTCTACCTCCACGAGGTGCGGGGCATCCCGCTCGAGACCGTGGGCCTGCTCCTCGCGCTCCAGGCGGGCGTCGGCATCGTTCTCGTGGCACCGGCCGGGGCGCTCATCGACCGCATCGGGCCACGGCGCGTCTACGCGAGCAGCCTCGTGGCGCTGCTCCTCGCCGACGTCGTGCTGGCGCTCGCCACGACGACGGGACAGGCGGCCCTCGCGCTCGTCCTCATGGGTTACGGCTTCGGCATCGTCTGGCCGGCGTCGAGCGCGCTCATCGGCAACCTCATCCCGACCGAGCAGCGCCAGCGCTACTTCGGCATCAACTTCACGTTGCTCAACCTCGGGATCGGCATCGGCGGCATCGTCGGTGGACGCTTCGTCGACGTGTCGCGACCGGGCACCTTCGTCACCGTCTACCTGCTCGACGCCCTCAGCTACGTGCCGGCTCTCGTCATCCTCCTCGGCCCGCTGCGCCGTGCCCGCGACAGGGTCGCGCGGCCGGCCGACGAGGAGACCGGCAGCGTGTCCTACGTCGCGCTGCTGCGCGACCCCCGCCTGCGGGCCCTGCTGCTGCTCGTCGGCGTCGCCGCGCTCGTCAGCTACCCGCAGCTCAACGCCGGCATGCCGGCCTTCGCGCGGGCCCTCGGAGAGGTCTCGACCGAGGGACTCGGCTACGCGTTCGCGGCCAACACCGTGGTCATCGTGCTGCTCCAGCTCGTCGTGCTCCAGCGCATCGAGGGGCGACGTCGGACGCGGGTCGCCGTCGTCATGGCGTTCACGTGGATGGTGGCCTGGTCGCTCCTCGGCGCGACGGCGCTCGTGCCGGGCACGGTCGCGGCCACGGTCCTGCTCTGCGCCTGCGCCGGGGTGTTCGGCCTCGGCGAGACGATGCTCCAGCCGACGAGCGCCGCCATGGTCAACGACCTCGCGCCCGACCACCTCCGAGGCCGCTACAACGCGCTCAGCTCGCTGATGTTCTCCGTCGCCTTCGTCGTCGGGCCGGTAGTCGCGAGCTTCCTGATCGGACGAGGCCTGGGTCCGGTCTACATCGGTTTCCTCGTCGGCGGGTGCGCACTGCTCGCCGTCATCTCGCTCGTCGTCGAGCGTCGGCTGCCCCCGCACGTCAACGGAGTCCGAGAGGTCGAACCGTCGCCGACCGCGAGCCCGGCCACGGCTGGAGGGGCGATTTCCGGCTGACGTCGGGGGCGGCATACACTGGCCGTCGGCACCCCGCGTGGTGGTACCTCTCCGAACTCCCCCAGGGCAGGAATGCAGCAAGGGTAGGAGAGCTCTTCCAGGTACGCGGGGTGTCCCTTTTCCCCGTCGCGCGTGGTGGCAGGCTCCGGTCAGGCCGGGGGAGCGGTGGTCGTGCCGACCCGCAGCTGCACCGGCTGGGTCACGCTCCGGGGCCGTGTGCCGTCGAGGCGCTTGCGCACGAGCGTGCCGAGGATCCGGCCCTTCTCGCGGCCCTGCTGGTCCATCGTCGTGATCCGGTGCGGCAGCCAGGGGAGGTCGACGCCGTCGAAGCCGGTGACGCTGAGGTCGTCGGGCACGCGCAGGCCGAGCTCCTCGGCGGCGACGATGACCCCGGCCGCGATGACGTCCGACTGGGTGACGATGGCCGTCGGCCGCTCGTGCTCGGGCACGTCGAGCAGCGACCGGCCGGCGATCCGGCCGCCCTCGAACGACGACCCGTCCCCGGTCTGGACCGCGGAGGCGTTCGCGCCGAAGACGTCACGGAAACCGAGCAGGCGGCCCACGCTCGGCACGTTGGCCTCGCCCGGGCGCACCTCGGCATCGGGCACCGGACCGGCCGTGCTCGACGGCAGCATCGGCATGGCCACGTGGGCGACCCGGCGGTGCCCGAGCGAGCGCACGTGCTCGGCGATGGCGATGCCCGCGGCGCGCTCGTCGATGCGCACCTGAGTGATGCGTCGGTCGCCCGGCACACCGGTGCTGAACATCGGGATGCCGCGGGCCGCGAGGTGCTCGACTGCAGGGTTCTCGCCGGGCCCGCAGAGCGAGAAGACGACCGCGTCCAGCGCGAGCGGGGCGAGCTGAGGGACGACGGACTCGCCTGAGCCGGCGGGTTGTCCGATGAGCAGCATCCCCGTGGGAACGGTCTCGAGCACTTCGGAGAGACCGTCGAGGACGGCGATGGCGAAGGGGTCACGGAAGGCCATCCGCAGGCGTCCCTCGACGAGGACGCCGATGGCGCCCGAGCGGCCATGGCGCAGTGACGACGCGAGCGGGTTGGGTCCGGTGAAGCCGAGCGCGGTCGCGGCGGCACGGACGCGGTCGCCCGTCGCCTCCGCGACAGGACCCTTGCCGCTGAAGACGAGGGAGGCCGTCGACACCGATACGCCCGCGCGCTCGGCGACGTCACGCAGCGTCGGACGGGCTTGACCTCGGGTCACCATGGGAGGCATGCTATCGAAACGTTTCGAGTCGAATCGATTCGAAGCGGTCGAGGTCTCGGTCTCACCGCCCGACCCTCGCCCCGAACCATCGCCAGACCGCTGTCGGGGCGGTTGGCCGCACGGACGGCCGGACCGCTTCACCCGCCCCGCGTCGGTCGTCCCCTGAGAGGCTTGTTCCATGTCCGCCGTCAGTGCCCCGCCGGCCGCCGTCGTCCGCACGGCCCGCACCGCCGTCTTCACGGCCTTCGCGATCAACGGGGCGGCCTTTGCGGCCTTCGCCTCGCGCGTGCCGGACAT
Source organism: Terracoccus sp. 273MFTsu3.1 (assembly GCF_000383675.1). Taxonomy (GTDB): domain Bacteria; phylum Actinomycetota; class Actinomycetes; order Actinomycetales; family Dermatophilaceae; genus Terrabacter. Next base: position 20,296 of record NZ_KB911834.1, read on the forward strand.
CAAGCACGAGCTCGGGCTCTCGGCCGGACAGCTCGGCCTGACCCTGCTCGCCGCCTCGCTCGGCTCGGTCATCGGCCTCCCGCTGTCGGGCTGGATCGTGCACCGCCTCGGCGCCGCCCGCACCCTCATGGGCGCCGCCGTCGTCCAGAGCGTCGGGCTGCTCGGCGTCGGCCTCGGTGTCGACGTCGCCCACAACCGGGCCGTCGTCATGGCCGGCCTCGTGCTCGTCGGTATCGGCACCGGGGTCTTCGACGTCGCGATGAACCTCGAGGGCGCCGAGGTCGAGCGCTTCCTCGGGCGCGCGATCATGCCCCACTTCCACGCCGCCTTCAGCGGAGGCACGGTCGTGAGCGCTCTGATCGGTGCGGGGCTGTCGTTCCTCCACGTCCCGGTCGCCGTGCACCTCGCCGGCGTCGTCGTCCTGCTGCTCGCCGTGACCCCGTGGTTCCTGCGCGCCTTCCTGCCCCGCTCGGTCGAGATGGATGAGACGGGCGCCGAGGTGCGCTCGGAGGCAGGGATCGGTGCGGCCTGGCGCGAGCCGCGGACGCTGCTCATCGGCGTCGTCGTCCTGGCTGCCGCGTTCACGGAGGGCACGGCCAACGACTGGGTCGCGGTCGCGCTCTCGGACGGCTACGGGCTCGAGCGCTGGGTGGGCGTCGTCGGCTTCGCCGTCTTCCTCACGGCGATGACCGCCGGCCGGCTGCTCGGCACCCGCGTGCTCGACGAGCGCGGCCGGGTGCCCGTGCTTCGCGTCCTCTTCGTGTCGGCCGTCGTCGGCTGCCTCCTCGTCGTCTACGGCGGTCCGGTGCTCGCCTTCGTCGGCGCCGCTATCTGGGGTGTCGGGGCGAGCCTCGGTTTCCCCGTCGGCATGAGCGCGGCGGCCGACGACCCCAGGCGGGCCGCAGCCCGGATGAGCGTCGTCTCGACGATCGGCTACACGGCGTTCCTCGCCGGGCCGCCGCTGCTGGGCTTCCTCGGCGACCACGTCGGCGTACTCCACTCGCTGCTCGTCGTCGGTGCCATGGCGGTCGTCGCCCTGCTCGCGCTGCCCGCAGTCCGCGAGCCCGACCGTGCCACCACCGCCGCCGCCACCACCGCCACGACCACCGACTGACCCATCCCCTCACTCGAGTGAGCGCGAAGTCCCACTCGAGTGAGCGCGTAGTCCCACTCGAGTGAGCGCGTAGTCCCACGCCTCACGAGGCTGGTGGGGCGGAGCGCTCACTCGAGTGGCCCTGCCATCCCGGCTCTCCGGCGGTCTCAGATCGTCTGCGCAACACGGATGTCGTGTGGAGGCGGGGCGATGGCCGTGAGGCTGAGGCGGTATTCGGTAGCTCAGCGGGAGCAGGCGTTGGGGTTGCTCGAGGCGGGGCTGTCGGGGTTGGAGGCGGCCAGGCAGGTCGGGGTGGACCGGTTCGCGGTGGCCCGGTGGGCCAAGGTGGCCGGCATGAGGATGCGGATGGGACCGGTCGGTGGTCTGGCCGACCCGACGTCGGCAGCACCGTCGGTGCCGTCGGTGCCGTCGGTGCCGTCGGTGCCGTCGGTGCCGTCGGTGCCGTCGGTGCCGTCGGTGCCGTCGGTGCACGGTGACTTCACCGACGCGCGGGGCCGGTTGACCGAGGCCGGGCGGGGCCTGATCGCGGTACGGCTAGCGGAGGGCCGTTGCCCGGCCAGGATCGCTGCCGAGCTGGGCGTGCACCGCGCGAGCGTGACTCGGGAGCTGGCCCGTAACCGGGTCGCCGGGATGTACTCGGTGCGGACCGCCCAGGCGCGCACCCTGGCCAACCGGGCCCGTCCCCAGCTGCGGAAGCTGGACCGGCCCGAGCACGCCGCGCTGCGCACGGTCGTCGTTGCAGGGCTGACCTCGCACTGGTCCCCGCAGCAGATCCAGGGCGAGCTGCTCGCGCGGTTCCCCCACGATGAGTCCATGCGGATCTCCCACGAAACTCTCTACCAGGCGCTGTACGTGCAGGGCCGGGGCAGCCTGCGCGCCGAGCTGGCCCGGGAGA
>NZ_KB911835.1 GCF_000383675.1 Terracoccus sp. 273MFTsu3.1
GACCTGGTCGGTCAGGCCGTGCCCGCGCCGGGTCAGGGCGATCACGCGGAACTGGTCGCTCAAGTGTGGCGAGAGCTCTGCGAAGATGTGGGCCGTACATCCCAGTCCGGCCAGCAGGAGCAGGGGATCACCGTTGCCGCCCCAGTCCAGGTAATGGAAGCGGACGCCGTCAAGGATGACGAACTGGTCGGAAGGTAAGTCCATGGGACCCGGCACGGGGTGACCGTACCGCGAGGAGCCCAGCGAAGACATGCTCTGGAACCCGTTCAGCCCGCCTGATATCGGCACGCTCCAACCATCGCCCGCGCATCCTCACGATCGCCCGCCCGGCGGCATGACCGCGCTTTTGGATGGCAGATTCTCCGGCGGCGCCTGCCTGGCTGATGGCTCCGCCGGGCTGGTGCGGGGGTCCACACTGGTGTTCCCGTGGAGGAGGTTGATGGCATGTCGACGTTTGTTCCGGGGGCCGAGCTGAGCCGGAGACTGTACAACGAGGCCGTGCAGCCCATTCTGCGCGCCAGGTTCCCTGACCTGCGGCACGCTGCGGCGCTGCTTGGTCGCGGGTCAGAGGTGCTCGGCTTCGATGATGAGATGTCGACCGACCACGACTGGAAGCCGCGCGTCTCGGTGTTCCTCGCGGAGGGGGACGAGGCGCGTCTCGGCGCCGAGGTCCGGGAGGCCCTGCAAACGGACCTGCCGGTGACCTTCGCCGGTCACCCGATCGGCCACGAGGTCCACACCGTGCGCGGTTACGTCTCGCAACAGCTGGATCTGGACATCGCCCGTGACATCGAGCCGCGCGACTGGCTGACACTGCCGGAGCACGGGCTTCGCATGTTCACCTCGGGGTTCGTCTTCCACGACGAGGTTGGCCTGCAGGCGGCGCGGGACCGTCTGGCCTACTACCCCCACGACGTTTGGCTGTACCTGCTGCTCGCCGGCTGGTGGCGCGTCCACCCCGAGATGAACTTGGTTGGCAGAGCCGGAGCGGCGGGCGACGAGCTGGGCTCCTCGCTTATCGGGTCGCGCCTTGTCTCGGATCTCATGCGACTCGTCTTCCTGATGGAACGGCAGTACGCCCCGTATTCGAAATGGTTCGGAACGGCTTTCTCCCGCCTTGCGAACGGCTCGGACCTGACGCCCGTCCTGTGGAATGTCGAACGCGCCGAGACCTGGCAGGACCGCGAAGCGGCCCTACTGACGGCCCACGAGAGGCTGGCCCAGATGCACAACGCGCTCGGCCTGACCGCTCCGGTGACGACCAAAGTCGTGCGCATGTGGGACCGACCCTTCAAGGTCGCCTGGGCCGACATCCCGGAACTGCTTCTCCCTTTGATCCAGGACCCAGCGGTGGTGAGCATCGCGCAGAGATGGCCGGTCGGACCCGTCGACCAGTTCCGCGAGCTGATCTGGGCACCGAAGAACCGGCCTTTGCTGTTGCGGCTCTTCGACTAGGCCGCACGCCGCCCAGCGGCTACAACGACGGCTGCCGACGCTCCGCACCGGGAGACCTCGTGAGCCCACTAGACGTGCACGCTCATCGGCAGGACCGCGCTGACAGCGGCATGACCGGATGGCTCCAGTGCTCGTTCTCGCCTTCGACGTACAGGAAGCGGCTGGCCGGGATTGTGCGGGGTCCTCACCAGCAGGATTCGTCTCTTCCCCGCACGAGCGACCTCCCGCGCAGTCCGGCGCGACCTTTGCCGGCACCATGGTGATGTCAGCAGCTCGGCCAGGACGCCGGCGTCCGCATGCAGTTCTGAGGGCGCGCGGAGCGAGGCCGGGTCGGGTCGTTGTGCATCCTTCCGCGTCAGCAAAGAGTCCAAGCGTCGAGTCCTACACCTATGTCCCCGCGACGCCGGGCCCGGCTGTAACGCTGTCCCGCGACACCCCGATGTTCCCTGTGAAGGCCGCAACCGGGGAAAGCGACCTCGAGCATGGGGGACGCATGGGGAGGTGCGGGACGGCGGCCGGGCAGGTCGCCGTCCCGAGACGTCCCCTCCGCGAGGCCCCACCGCGTCGCAGGACGCAGCGATGGATCCGAACGCATCCCACTCGTAGTCAGCCACGACTGCAAGCCATCCTTCGGCCTCGAGCATCTCGTTCGGGCCGGAGGATGGAACTCCTCGGACCATGGTTCGAAAGCAGGAGAGTCGACGGGGCCGATGCCAGTCGGTGACGAGTCCGATGGCTGCCACGATCGCCATGCCGGGCTGGCTGATGATTGCTGAGCCCGAGAGGTGCCGAATCGTCGAGGGAGCCCCGTGACTCCGTACCGCACTCGATCTACATCGTCGGCGTGAACTTCTCGGGCCCCTTCGAGTGACTGGTCGGACGCATTCAGGTGCGAGGCGTTCAAACGCAACCCGCAGTCACGGACGACTCCGCCCAGCCCGGCTTCACGGAACTGTCCGTCGCCAACCAAACCATGTCTCAAGCGATACCCACACGGCTGCACCCCAAAGCTCTCGTCTCGGATTGGAGCGGGAGATCGACCGACGTGCCGCATGGTCGGACGTCCTGTCGTCAACGCGGCAGGCCGGACGTCCCGTCCCGCCCTCCACACGAAATGGCAGTGCCGCCAGTGCTATTGAGCCTCGAGCGCCGAGGACTGGTATTTCTCCCGATGTGACGAGCAGGCGCGCCGCTGGATCGTGGAAGTCGCCGGCAAATGTGTCGGCGTCACGATCTGTAGGAGGAATCATGAACGGTCGGACCGTCACGGTGAGCCTGATCGTTGGTGCACTCGTTGCGCTCACGCCTGCTGTCTCCCGGTCTCAACCGGTGGCTGACTCGTCGCGCCCTTCGGTTGCTGGGCATGAAGCGGCCATCGCCTACTTCGTCGCCGCGTATCGTGCGGCGCCGTTGCCGGAGAAGCGGGGTGTCCACAATGACTTGATGACGGTGCTCTCGGACCCTGATTTCGCCTTTGCCGAGGGCCGACACACGGCGGCTCCCCGGTGACGTAGCAGTCGCAACCCGCGTGCCTCGAGGGCTGCGTGGCCTTGGGGTGACGCCCCTCGCTGGGTCGAAGCAAGGCCAGCGGCCCCAGTGCTCCGCATTTCGCAACATCTGGAGCAACGGTCGCGCGGGCATCTGTCCGCCGAGGATAGTCAGGGGGCGTTCATGACGTCGATGACGTCGCAGCAGCGAGGGGATTGCTGTGCGGGGCCCGACTGGGTCAGCCCGGCGAATCAGTTGTGGCCTTGGCGTGGGTGGTGCGCGCGATGGCGGCGGCTTGCCCGCGGTTGGTGACGCCGAGCTTGGTCAGTATTCGCCCGACGTGAGCGCTGGCGGTCTTCTCGGTGATGAAGAGCGCGGCCGCGATGGCGCGGTCGGTCGCTCCTGTTGCGAGGACTTCGAGGACCTCTTGTTCCCGGGGCGTGAGCCTGTCGAGTGGCCCGGCGTCGCTGCGGGCGAGAGGAAGGGGCACCCGGTGTTTTCGGGCGCTGAGGGCAGCCTGCTGCTCGAGCCAGCCAGCACCGATGGCGTGGGCGGTGTGCCAGAGCCTGACGAGCTGCTCCTTGCCGTCGTCGCGGTGGCCGCCTGTCAGAAGGGCTCGCGCGAGTTCGAGGTGGGGCCCCAGGGCTGTGTGCCGACCGAACTGTTCGGCCAGGTACAACGCCTGGTGCCACTCGCCGATGGCGGGACGTCCAGCCAGGCGGGCCCGATGGGCGGCGGCGATGGCGAGGTCGGCGTGGTAGCAGGTGTCCGCCCATTGCGGCGTCAGATGGTCGTGGGCGTAGGCGAAGGCGGTCTCGGACAGCCGGAGCAGGTAGGCGGAGGCGTCGTGCCCGGCGTCTGCGGCGCGCGCTTGGGCGGTGAAGCCGAGTCGGGCGGCCTGTGCGAGCTCAATCGGTGAGTCGGTGGCCGAGACCTCGCCGAGGAGGGATTCGGTCACGCTGAGGAGCTGTCGGATGTCCCCGGCTTGCTCGTAGGCCTGGATCAGGCGCGGCGTGTGGGCGAGGTTCGGCTTCGTTGGCGACTCGTGGGACTCGAGCCAGCGTCGCTCGAGGGTCAGGGCTGCTGCGCTGTCGCCGCGTGCGAGCAGGACCATGACTGGGATCCAGGTTCGGCGGTAGGCAGGTATGCCCGGCAGGCATGCGCTCTCGTAGAGGTCGGAGGCCTCCGTAAACTGTCCGTTCTGGATGAGCCACTCGACTTCCTGCTCCGCGGCGAAGGCGACGAGCCGAGGAAGTCCGGCCTGCTGGGCCTCGGTGCGTGTCCGTCGGGCCAGCTGGAGCCCCTCAGCAATCCGTCCGCGGCACAGGAGGTTGTAGGACAGCTCGCCGGCGATCTCCAGGGCGGTGCCGGTTTGGTCCGCGTGCTGGGCTGCTCGCAACGCGATCTCGTTGGCCTCGATGGCCTCGTCGCACCGCCCGAGACACCACATCGCGCCGGACCGTTCCCATGTCGCCTCGGGGATGAGGTCGGTGGCTCCTGCCTCGCGGGCGACCTCGTGGGCCCGCTCGGCCAGGGACAGGGCCGCACCGAACTTCGAGCACAGGAAGGTGTGGAAGCTTCCGGCAATCAACGCCTCCGCCAGTTCCCTGCTGGGCGCGGTCCCGGCGAAGGCGATGGCCCGGTCGAGGGCTTCGGCCCGGTCAAGGACCCCCGGCACGTCGGCCCACTCCTGTCCGACTGCGGTGTAGACGCGGGAGGCGGCCAGGGGGTCGCCGTCGGTCGGGAGGAGCTCGACGGCGCGGCGCAGCAGACCGTGCACTCTGTCTCGGACACCCTCGTTGGCAAGGGCGCCGGCGGCGAGGACGGGTAGGTCCGTCTTGGCGAGAAAACAGCGGCGCGCGGCCTCGGGCACCCGGTCCCAGAGCTCGAGCGCCCGCTCGAAGTAGTCGGCCGCTGCGGCCGCCCCGTACTGCGTGCCAGCCAGGCCGGCCGACACCGATGCCTCGAAGGCGAGGTCAAGTTCGTGGGCGGCGTACGCGTGATGCGCCAACGCCGCGCCGTACTCCCAGCGCTCGGTCGAGGAGCCCCCCTCCAGGCGGACCCTCAGCGCCCGGGCGAAGGATGCGTGCAGGTCCACGCGTGCACGGGGGAGCAGGTCGTCGTGGATCGCCTCGCGAAGGAGCGCATGCCGGAAGGAGAACATGTCGGCGCGCCGCACGAAGATGTTGCCGTCGATTACCTCTCGCAGAGCGGATGCAAACCGGTCGGGCTCGAGCTCGGAGGCGTCCTCGAGCAGCTCGACATCGACGATGTCGCCAGCCACCGAGGCGAGGCGGCAGAGGTGCTTGGCATCGTCCGGGAGCCGGTCGGTGCGGCGCAGCAAAAGGGCGTTCAAGGTGGCGGGAATGCCCTCCTCGGCGTCCAGCAGCTCTGTCACGTACAGCGGGTTACCTTCGGACCGCCGCGCGAGTGCCTCGACCGTTACTCGCTGCAGGTCTCGTCCCGTGCGTCGCCGAGCCAGCTCCGCGACTGAGTCATCGTCGAGCCCGTGCAGCTCGAGGCGCAGTGCTCTCGGGGAGTTGCCCAGCTCGAGGAGGACCGGTGACAGCGGGTGGTCGCGATGAACCTCTTCGGTTCGGACGGTGAGACCCAGCAAGACTCGCCCTCGACACGTGCGGACCATCGCAAGAGCCCAGTCCCGCACCGACTGGTCGGCCCAGTGGACGTCCTCCAGGACGAGCATCAGGGGTCCGGCGTCGGCGAGGGCCTCTGTCGCGGCGAGCAACCGCTGCAACGACGCCCCCTCCGCGTGGGTGCCGGGTGTGGCTAGCCACGCGGCCGGGGGCGGCAGGGCCGCGCGCTCGGGCAGATGACGCACGTACGCGCGTAGTGCCTCCAGCACCGGGCCGAAAGGGAGCCCGAGCGCGATGTCAAGACAGTGGCCCATGGTGAAGCCCATCCCATAGGCGCCCGCACGTGATGCCATGGCCTGCATGAAGGTGGTTTTTCCGATCCCGGCATCCCCGCCGACCACCAGCACTCCGACACTCTGCCCCCCAGAAACGGGTTCGTTCAAGGTTGCTCGGAGCAACTCCTCAGACATGCCGAGTTCTTCACGCCTGCCAACGGGCGCGTCCCCTTCGAATGCACCTAGCACCGGCCCCTCCCGACGCTGCGGGATCGTGTTGCGACGGTTCCTCCAGAGTACGTGGACAGGATGCAGTACCTCAGAGGAACTCCGAACCGGACTCGTTGAACAGGAGGACGATCTCGTTGTGAGTACGAAGGTCTCCGGTGTGCGCGTACTCCCACTGGAGCTGCCGCAGCAGGACCGCGATGTCGGCCTTCTGGCTGGTGTGCGAGCCCGGTTCCGGGAGGACAGGTGAGGCATGCGACGCTGAGGTGCAGAGGAGGGCAGCGGCTGCCGCGAGCACGCTGGCGGCGGTGAGGCGAGCGATCATGGCGAGTCTCCTTGACGACGTGGAAAGGGCCTGACTGGCCTTCGCCTTCCACGGTCCGCCCGGCGTCCAAGTGCGCACATCCGGAGAACTACCAGACCTCGCAGCACCACTCGCCTTCGTGGAACAGCGAAGCACCGGCGTGCTGCAGAAGGGGACGTTCGCCGCGCAGGGGCGGAAGGCTCGACGCAGACCCAGCAGTAGCGGCGGTGGCCAGCGGCTTTCGCGCGGCAGACGAGCTCTGCGAGCCGTTCCAGATCCTCCGCCAGCTCGGCCGGGTCATCCGGTTAACTCGGCCCGTCGTCCGCCGAAGCCTTCGCGCAGTTACATGCCATCGTCGGAAACCCCGCCTCAGGGCGCTTCCCCGACGTCGTCGTTCAGGAAGAGCCTTTCCCGGGAACGCGTCCGTTGGCTGCGCTGCAGGGTGGCGACAGCGATGTCAATGTCGTCCCGCACGACAGGCTCCGATGCACGCCAGGAGCGTCGCCAGCCTCGCCGATGCCGATTGCTGAGAATGTCCCGGTACCGGGCGGCGACAGCTTCGCCGTCGGCCGTGGGCTCGAGGTAGCTTCTCGTGAGCTGAAGCGATCCAAGCAATGCGCGTTCGACGCACACGCTGACCAGGCCTTCCGCGCGGAGCGGGTCGACCACGCATCGTTCGTACCAGTGCAGAGGGCTTCCACATGGGTACCCGTGTTCCACCTCGAGCTTGTCCCCGAACTCCTGCGCCACATAGCGCGCCAGACGCTCCGGGGTGATATCGCGCGGGTGCCCGTCGAAGAGCGGGGCGAACGATGCGAGAGCTGGGCGCGCGGAGCGCGGAACCGGCTTGCCGGTGACCCGATAGCCCACGAACCGGCCCCGAACCCCCGCACCGTTGTCCGTGAGCCGCACAAAGTGGCCGCGGCACAGGAGTTCCTCCAAAGCCCACGTCATCGCCCAACCGGGGCTGAACGGCGCCCAACCCCGCAAGAGCACCTCGAGCTCGGCTGCGCACAATGGGCCGGAATGGTCTGCCCGGACCTGATTGCTCATGGGCCAAAGCTGCCTGCTCTGATTGTCGCCGCCCTCGCCGTCACGGCCGCCCCCGTCGCCATACCGCCCGTGGTACCCGGGTCGACCGCACTGAGTGCGCTCACGCAAGCTCTGGGCCTCGGCGCGTTTGGACTCCCAGCGATGCCAACCGAAGCGGCCCGCGAGGCTCTTGCTGCGCTGGGCCAGCTCGGGCGCGTTGAACGCGGCGGCCGCTTGCTCCGCCGCGACCCGCTCCCCGGCGACCCCCTCCGCCGCGAGCCGCTCCGCAGCCGTCTTCGCCGCGGCTCGCTGCGCCGGGGACTTCGCCGGGGCCCACTTCTTGGCAGCCCGCTTGGCGTGATTCCTTCTCTTGCTGTTGCGGTGCTGCGGGTGCTTGGTCGTGGTCATGCCTCAGTGTGCTTACGTGCACCGGACCGCGTCTGTGCTCGGGAGCACACGTCGTGCGCACCATGTCGCCGCGGGCACAGACGAGTGGTCGCCGAAGGGTCACCGTGGAGGTCAGCAGCGGGCGTTGCTTCGCACAGAGAGGACCAAGCAATGATCTCCACGACCCAGCCGGCGCCCCGAACCGGGTCGGTCCCGCGGGCGCTGTTCTTCGGGATTGCGGGCGCACTTGTGGGGACGGCGGCCTACGCCGCGTTCACCGTGCTCACGGATCTGGAGGTTATCTACGTTTCGGTGCTGCTCGGTACCCTCGTGGGCTGGTCCGTGCGCCTGGCCAACTCCTCACTTCCTCGGGTTTGGGCCTCGACCATGAGCGTCCTGCTGACCCTGTGCGCGCTGCTGGTGTCGGACTACCTGATGGGTCGCCAAGCCACCGGGGTAACCGGTGGTCCGCTGCTCCCCTCCGCGGACAGCTTCTTATTCGCCGAGCGAATGAACCTCACCGGAGACCCACTGACGTTGCTCTTCTGGGGCGTCTCGCTGTTTGCGGCGTCCCAGGCGGCTCGCCCCATTCGACCGAGCCCGACCACCGGAGAAGGGCAAGGGTTGGCTCCCGAGCCCCCTGATGTCCGCGACGTCGTGCCGGTGCGAGACCAGGTCGACGTCGACGCAACCGTTCAGGACCGTTCGCCCGTTCAGGATGGGCCGACGGACCCGCGAGTCCAGGACGGACAGACGCCGCCGGAGCAGGACAACATTTGGCCGCGGCTCTTGGCATGGCGCTACTGGACCGCCGTCTTCGCTGCGGCCTTCGTCGTCGGCGCCGCGGGGGTGGTCATCGGGTCGGTGCCGCTTCCGGTGCGCGATGGGGCCCGCCCAAGCCTGCAGGTGGGCACTGCTACGACGATCCGAGCACCAGTGCGGCTGGCTCACCACAGGAGGTGGCGTGCGCCGACCCGCACGACGAAGAGGTCTACTACGTGTTCGACCTGACCGAAAGCTCGTATCCGGGCGACACGGCGATCCAGGAGGAGTCCGACCCCCAGTGCGGCGCCGCCCTGCCCGCCTACACCGGAGACCACGCCAGTCAGTACTACTTCTCCTACTACTCCCCGGACCAGTTCTCGTGGAGTCTGGGCGACCGAGTCGTCGCCTGCGTGCTGAGCAGAGCGCCCGGGTCCGACCATGAGACCTCGGGTGGCACGAAGCTCCGCGGAACGGCGCGATCCACATCGTGATTGAGTGCCGGGCGTGCCTCGTCACGGTCCAGACCACGCTCCAGACAACGGTCAAGACAACGGTCAAGCGCATCCCGCCGCGCCTCCCAGGGCTACCAGGGGGGACCGTCCCGGCACGAGAGTTTCTTCGCCGATCCGCACTCGCCCTGGCAGCGGCCACGAAAGAGAACACCGTGCTTCGCCAAGGGCCCTATAGCGGACGCTTCCTGATGTCCCTTATCGCCGGGATCGATCACCCACAGAACCCCTATGAGCGTCTACCGCTCATCGGCTACTTAGAAACTGGTTGCAGGATCGACGTCCGGCCAGACTCGGTTTAGGTACTCGGCGAGACGCTCTCTCTATCGGCTGCCCACCGGCGTCATTGGTGTGGCTCTCTCATGGCATGCGCTCTCGTCGGGTACCGCGCGAGGAGAGGCTCGAAAGGGGTTTGTTCTGCTCGAAGTAGCAATGCCCTCCTCGCTTCTACGTCGCTGGTGAACGAGGAGGTGCAGTGCGATGGGCGTGATCATCGGGATGGACCCGCACAAGCGCTCGGCCACGATCGAGGTCATCGACCAGACCGGTCGAGTACTTGAGGTGGGGCGGTTCGACACGGACCAGGCCGGCTACGCGGCGATGCTCGCCGCTGGCCGCGGCCAGGGTGCGGTGGGTGAGCGGGTGTGGGCTGTCGAGGGCTGCAACGGGATCGGTCGGCACATCGCGCACCGGCTGGTGCACGATGGGGAACGGGTGGTCGACGTGCCACCGAAGCTGTCGGCGCAGGTGCGGATCTTCGCGACCGGCAACGGTCGCAAGACTGACCCGGTCGATGCGCACTCGGTCGCGTTGGCGGCTTTGTACGCCCCGGGGGAGCCGGGTCTTCGCCGTGTGCTGGTCGAGGACGACCTGGTCGTGATGGGTTTGATGGTCGACCGGCGTGATGAGCTAGGTCGGGCGCGTACGCAGACGCTCAATCGGCTGCATCGGCTTCTGCTGGAGCTGATTCCGGGCGGCGCGAAGACATTTCTGTCCGCGCCGCAGGCCCGCGCGCTGGTCGCGACGGTCAAGCCGCGGGACCTCGTCGGGAAGACGAGGCGCCGGTTCGTCGTCGAGCTGATCACCGAGCTCGAGGGGATCGACCGCAAGATCAGGACGGCCGAACGAGAGCTCGCCGCGCTCGTGCAGGAGCGCGGGTCGAGCTTGCTGGAGCTGACCGGGATCGGCCCGACCGGTGCCGCGCGGCTGTTGGCCGATGTCGGGGACATCCACCGGTTCCGCGACAAGGACCGCTTCGCGTCCTGGAACGGGACCGCGCCCCTGGACGCGTCCTCCGGGGCGCAGCAACGGCACCGGCTGTCGCGGGCCGGCAACCGTCGGATCAACCGGACGCTGCACATCATGGCCGTCGTCCAGTTGCGCAACCCGACACCCGGGCGAGAGTTCTACGACGCACGCAAGGCCGGCGGGACGCCCTCGTTGATGGCGATGCGATCGCTCAAGCGGCGCCTGTCCAACGTCGTGTACGCCCGCATGGTCGCCGACCAGAACCGACGCGACCTCACCCTCGACACCGATGATGTGACGGGCCCGGGAGGGCACCGGGGCAACGACTCTGACTCCAGCGTGACCGGCTCACAACCCCACACCGGCTCTTCGGAGAAGCCTCTTCCCGGACCCGTCACCACCGAGCGTAGAACGCCGATCCCCGCAAGGTCTTGACCTAAAGGGGTGCCATGAGAGGAAGAGTGCTTCCGCGTTCAGCGGGCGCTTTGGACTCGATCGGGCGCCGACATTCGCCGAAGAGTGACCAAGCCACGGGTTCGGCTGGTGGGTGACTGGTTTGGGGGGACTAGTACCAATGTCCTATCGCCAGAGGGTCTCCTGACGGAGAGGATCGGCTGTGCCCAGGGACAACTCAACGCCGAGGAGTCGGTCATGGCAGTGAAGCAGAGAATACTTGTGGTGATCGGGGCGGTCGCCCTCGCCGCATCAGCGCTGGCCGTCACGTCAGGGACCGCGCAAGCCGCATCGTCGAAGGGATGCGTGAACGGCGGATTCCGCCTCGTCAACAGCACAACAGGGGTAACCGTCGCCGCAGCCGGCTCCGACCGCGTCCAGACCAGCATCCCGGCCAGCCAGTTCGGCAGCACCATCCAGGTGCGAGGCCGATACGCGCAGTTCGACGTCCGTGCCGTCGATTTCGCCGTTCTCAACCAGGCGTTCACCGGTGCCGCGAACGAGCTCGACATGACGGGGGGCCGCTTCACGCCGGTCTTCGCCAGCAAGGTTCCCGACCATCGCGGCCTCGTGCTCGACAGCGCCATCTCGGTCGAGCTCGACGGCGAGGGGCTCTCGCTCCAGCGGACGGGCACCGGGCTGTCGATGACGATCTCGGCGAAGGACTGCGCGCAAGGGGGCATCTTCCAGATGGAACCGCAGCGCGGCGACGGGACGAGGACTCGCATCACCCACACTTTGGCCACGTCGTCGACCCCCGGCCTGACGCCGTTCTACTTCGACAACCCGAACTTCCGCGCCCGGGTGGGCCAGTTCCTCGGGTCGGGCTGCAGCAGCGTGCAGACAGGTCCCCCTGGCCAGTTCTGCGTCCAGGTCGGAACCCGCGTCAACATCGGGAACGGCCTGTCCTCGAAGTTCGTCGCCCGCGACAGTGCGCAGGTGGCGGATCGGGTGCCGAACGCGGCCTGCAACACCGCCACGCCGGTGACCCCGAGCGTTCGCCACTGTGGCGGAGTGTCGGTCTGGGACGTCGCGAGCGGCGGCAGGCTCGGTTTCGTGACAGGCGAGGACGCAACGGAGGTGGCGAACCCGCCCACGGACTGCGTCTCGAACTGCCAGGCGCAGAACCAGGTACGAGGGCGGCTCGCCAACCTGGGTTTCCCCTTCCCCGTCCCAGCTGGAAGCCGGCTCGTCCCCAGGTCCGCCTGAACGCACGCCCGCAGTCCCCTCCCACTTCGGAAGCGGGGCTGCGGGCGCTTGTGCCGGTTGCTCTCGTTGCCGAGTTGCGAGCCAACCGACAGCGTGGTCACCCGGACATGGTGCGCCGATAGGTGAGGGCCAGGTCGTCCTCCCAGCCGGCGTCATCACGGTTCATCCGGCCTTGCCCGCTCATCGTGTGCCCATCGTCGCCGAACCGGGCGACGAAGGATTGCTGGAAACCTGGGTCGTCGCGCCAGTACCGCCATTGATCGCCTTCTACGGCGACCTCGTAGACCCGGTGTATCCCGCGGTAGTCGAAGTAGTGCATGAGCAACTGGTCGTCGATCCAGCCGATGATTGAGATCGCGTCCGGTACCTGCGGATGGTCGTAGTGGGAGCGCCAGATGAGGAACTTGTGCCCGTCCAGCCACTCGAACGTGGCCCGGCCCGTGATTTCGTCGCCTGGCAGCAGCGGATGTGAGCCCTCACTGGTCCAGCGCCCGACCAAGAGAGTGGCCAGCTCATCGAACGAACGCATCGGACCCCCTGCAGGATGATGTGCAGACACGAGCAACCGTACGCCGGGCGAGGGGCAGTTCCCGTCGGAGAAGACCGACGAATGCTGGCGTCCGGGCCGTGCGTGCCGCGGGCGACGGGACACGCTGCCAGCAGCCGCGTGGTGACCTGTACTACGGGTTCGGCGCCACCTCGCGCACCATCACGCAGTTACCCAGGCCCTTCGGCCGGTCGTAGGTGAAACCTTCGCGCTCATACATCGCGCGGGTGCCGTTGTAGAGGAACGACGAGTTCTTCTTCCGAACACCGCCGGTGTCGTGGGGATAGCCCTCGACCCGGCCCCCTCCCGCCTGCGCGATCAGCTCGACAGCTCCGCGCAGGGCGAGCGCCGCCAGACCTTGCCCTCGATGGGCGCGCTCGACCTGGATGCAGGTGACCCGGTAGTCGGGAAGTCGCTCAGCAGTGGCGAGGTACTCCTTGCGGTGGTGGATGTTGGCAGTTCCCCGGGCGTTCCGTACTCGGCCCAGGCGATGGCGAGGTCGCCGTCGTAGACGAGCGCCGCATGTGCGATCCCCTCGTCGACGCGGCGCTTCTTGAACGCCCGGTTGTCCTCGGCGGTGTCTGGCTCCCGGTCCTCGGGGTGGAACCAGGTGCACCAGCAGCTGGCGAACATGCCCTTGTTCCGCTCGACAAGAGCGGCGAAGTCGCCGAAGGTCTCCGGCGTGAGCGCCCTGATCGTGTGGTCGGACATGTCGGCAAGGTACCCCCGGCCGCGGACCCGCGGTGACTCTAGGGCTTGAACGTGATGACGAGGGCGGCCCAGGTACCGGCGATGGTGCCGTCCGCCTGGAAGGTGCTCGATGAGGTGGGGAGCCGGTAGGCCCTGCCGAGGCTCGCCTTGGGTGCCGACTGGGCGGTGAGGGCGGTCCACGAGGTGGTCCAGGTGGGACTGGTGGCCCTCGTGAACGTGGCAACGGCGCCGAAGACGACCTCGCGGGGTGCAGTGGTCGTGGCGGTGAGGCCGGAGGAGAAGGCGGTGCTCGTGCCGGTCGCGGCCGCCGAGCGGTCCACCCGGGTCACGCCGGCGAGCTCATCGACCACCATCTGGTAGGTGCTCGATCCGGGGAAGGTGGCCGTGATCTTCGCTCCGGAGGCGAGCGGTCTCGTGGCGAGCCCCGTGAGGACCAGGAGACGACCGCCACTCATTGGGACGTCGCGCGCGACCGAGTAGGCATTACCCGCCGTGTCGCTGGCCGCAACCGCTCCGGTGGTCGACTTGGCCGCGATCTGCAGCGTGATCACGACCAGGTCGCCCTGGCGCACGCCAGCGATGGGGCTGACGGTCACGGTTCCCGAGCTCTTCGTCGTCGTTGCCGAGCTGCTACCGAGCGCCGCGACGTAGGCGGGCTGCGCGGTTGTCGTGACGGTCTGCTGGGCGGTGGCGGTGCGTCCGGAGGTGTTGGTGACGGTGACGGTGGTCGTGAAGGTTCCGGTGGTCGTGTAGGTGTGGGTGGCGGTCGGGTTGGCCTGGGCAGGCAGGACC
>NZ_KB911836.1 GCF_000383675.1 Terracoccus sp. 273MFTsu3.1
GTGGGTGGTGTTCCCGTTTGTATCTCGGGAACTGCACAGTGGACGCGGAGCATCTTTGTAAGTCAAGTTATCGGCTTATTAGTACCGGTCAGCTCCACACATTGCTGTGCTTCCACATCCGGCCTATCAACCCAGTAGTCTGGCTGGGAGCCTCTCGCCCTCGCGGGCCTGGAAACCTCATCTTGAAACGTGCTTCCCGCTTAGATGCTTTCAGCGGTTATCACTTCCGAACGTAGCTAATCAGCGGTGCTCTTGGCAGAACAACTGACACACCAGAGGTTCGTCCATCCCGGTCCTCTCGTACTAGGGACAGCCTTTCTCAAGTTTCCTACGCGCACAGCGGATAGGGACCGAACTGTCTCACGACGTTCTAAACCCAGCTCGCGTACCGCTTTAATGGGCGAACAGCCCAACCCTTGGGACCTACTCCAGCCCCAGGATGCGACGAGCCGACATCGAGGTGCCAAACCATGCCGTCGATATGGACTCTTGGGCAAGATCAGCCTGTTATCCCCGGGGTACCTTTTATCCGTTGAGCGACGGCGCTTCCACAAGCCACCGCCGGATCACTAGTCCCGACTTTCGTCCCTGCTCGACATGTCTGTCTCACAGTCAAGCTCCCTTGTGCACTTACACTCGAAACCTGATTACCAACCAGGCTGAGGGAACCTTTGGGCGCCTCCGTTACCTTTTAGGAGGCAACCGCCCCAGTTAAACTACCCACCAGGCACTGTCCCTGATCCGGATCACGGACCGAGGTTAGATATCCAGAACGACCAGAGTGGTATTTCAACGTTGACTCCACCATCACTGACGTGACGGCTTCACAGTCTCCCACCTATCCTACACAAGCCGTACCGAACACCAATACCAAGCTGTAGTAAAGGTCCCGGGGTCTTTCCGTCCTGCTGCGCGTAACGAGCATCTTTACTCGTAGTGCAATTTCGCCGAGTTCGTGGTTGAGACAGTGGAGAAGTCGTTACGCCATTCGTGCAGGTCGGAACTTACCCGACAAGGAATTTCGCTACCTTAGGATGGTTATAGTTACCACCGCCGTTTACTGGCGCTTAAGTTCTCAGCTTCGCCGTGAGGCTAACCGGTCCCCTTAACGTTCCAGCACCGGGCAGGCGTCAGTCCGTATACATCGTCTTGCGACTTGGCACGGACCTGTGTTTTTAGTAAACAGTCGCTTCTCCCTGGTCTCTGCGGCCGATCACGCTCGGACAGCAAGTGTCGTCACGATCAGGGCCCCCCTTCTCCCGAAGTTACGGGGGTATTTTGCCGAATTCCTTAACCACGATTCACTCGATCGCCTTGGTATTCTCTACCTAACCACCTGAGTCGGTTTGGGGTACGGGCGGCTCGAACCTCGCTAGAAGTTTTTCTCGGCAGCATAGGATCACCCTCTTCCCGCATTCGCGGTCACTATCAGGTCTCAGGCTTATGTGCGACCCGGATTTGCCTGGATCGCGCCCTACACCCTTGGACGTGGACAACCATCGCCACGCGGAGGCTACCTTCCTGCGTCACTCCATCGCTTGACTACTACCAGATCGGGTCGTGCGCTCCACACACCCGATGGACCCGAAGGTCCGGTGGGCGTGCTTCAGGCACTTAGCATCACAAGGTTCGTCATGGGCGGTTCTTCGCCGGTTCCGGAATATCAACCGGATGTCCATCGACTACGCCTGTCGGCCTCGCCTTAGGTCCCGACTTACCCAGGGCAGATTAGCTTGACCCTGGAACCCTTGGTTATTCGGCGGACGGGTTTCTCGCCCGTCATTCGCTACTCATGCCTGCATTCTCACTCGTGTGGCCTCCACGGCTGGTTCACACCGCCGCTTCCCTGGCCACACGACGCTCCCCTACCCATCAACACGCCTGGACACCGAACCCGCAGGTGTCGGTGCCGAGCAGTATGTCAATGCCACAGCTTCGGTGGTGTGCTTGAGCCCCGCTACATTGTCGGCGCGGAATCACTTGACCAGTGAGCTATTACGCACTCTTTAAAGGGTGGCTGCTTCTAAGCCAACCTCCTGGTTGTCACAGCAACTCCACATCCTTTCCCACTTAGCACACGCTTAGGGACCTTAGCTGGTGATCTGGGCTGTTTCCCTCTCGACTACGGAGCTTATCCCCCGCAGTCTCACTGCCACGCTCTCACTTACCGGCATTCGGAGTTTGGCTAACGTCAGTAACCTGGTGAGGCCCATTAGCTATCCAGTAGCTCTACCTCCGGCAAGAAACACGTGACGCTGCACCTAAATGCATTTCGGGGAGAACCAGCTATCACGGAGTTTGATTGGCCTTTCACCCCTACCCACAGCTCATCCCCTCAGTTTTCAACCTAAGTGGGTTCGGTCCTCCACGCAGTCTTACCTGCGCTTCAACCTGGCCATGGGTAGATCACTCCGCTTCGGGTCTAGACCCAGCGACTCAGACGCCCTATTCGGACTCGCTTTCGCTACGGCTTCCCCACACGGGTTAACCTCGCCACTGAGCACTAACTCGCAGGCTCATTCTTCAAAAGGCACGCTGTCACCCCACACGCCCAACGGCGGGAGGCTCCAACGGATTGTAGGCACACGGTTTCAGGATCTATTTCACTCCCCTCCCGGGGTACTTTTCACCTTTCCCTCACGGTACTTGTCCGCTATCGGTCACCAGGGAATATTTAGGCTTAGCAGGTGGTCCTGCCAGATTCACACGGGATTTCTCGGGCCCCGTGCTACTTGGGAAATCCACCGGGAGTCCACACCATTTCGTCTACGGGGGTCGCACCCTCTATGCCGAGCCATTCAATGCTCTTCGACTATGACGCAGATTTCTTACTCCCCGCCGACCTGTCAGAGCCGACTGGTGGGTCCCACGACCCCGAACGTGCAACGCCTGACAGCTATCACACACGCCCGGTTTAGCCTCATCCGCTTTCGCTCGCCACTACTCACGGAATCACATGTTGTTTTCTCTTCCTGTGGGTACTGAGATGTTTCACTTCCCCACGTTCCCTCCACACACCCTATATATTCAGGTGCGGGTGACTGGACTTGCCTCCAGCCGGGTTTCCCCATTCGGAAATCCTCGGATCACAGTCTGGTTATCGACTACCCGAGGCTTATCGCAGATTCCTACGTCCTTCTTCGGTTCCTGGTGCCAAGGCATCCACCGTGTGCCCTTAAAAACTTGACACTACAAAGATGCTCGCGTCCACTGTGAAGTTCTCAAAATACAACCGGCACCCCACACCC
>NZ_KB911837.1 GCF_000383675.1 Terracoccus sp. 273MFTsu3.1
TGCTCCTTAGAAAGGAGGTGATCCAGCCGCACCTTCCGGTACGGCTACCTTGTTACGACTTAGTCCCAATCGCCAGTCCCACCTTCGACGGCTCCCTCTGTAAACAGTTGGGCCACCGGCTTCGGGTGTTACCGACTTTCGTGACTTGACGGGCGGTGTGTACAAGGCCCGGGAACGTATTCACCGCAGCGTTGCTGATCTGCGATTACTAGCGACTCCGACTTCATGGGGTCGAGTTGCAGACCCCAATCCGAACTGAGACCGGTTTTTTGGGATTCGCTCCACCTCGCGGTATCGCAGCCCTTTGTACCGGCCATTGTAGCATGCGTGAAGCCCAAGACATAAGGGGCATGATGATTTGACGTCATCCCCACCTTCCTCCGAGTTGACCCCGGCAGTCTCCTATGAGTCCCCACCATGACGTGCTGGCAACATAGAACGAGGGTTGCGCTCGTTGCGGGACTTAACCCAACATCTCACGACACGAGCTGACGACAACCATGCACCACCTGTACACCAGTCCGAAGACGCACCCATCTCTGAGTGATTCCGGTGTATGTCAAGCCTTGGTAAGGTTCTTCGCGTTGCATCGAATTAATCCGCATGCTCCGCCGCTTGTGCGGGCCCCCGTCAATTCCTTTGAGTTTTAGCCTTGCGGCCGTACTCCCCAGGCGGGGAACTTAATGCGTTAGCTGCGGCACGGATCTCGTGGAATGAGACCCACACCTAGTTCCCAACGTTTACGGCATGGACTACCAGGGTATCTAATCCTGTTCGCTCCCCATGCTTTCGCTTCTCAGTGTCAGTAATGGCCCAGAGACCTGCCTTCGCCATCGGTGTTCCTCCTGATATCTGCGCATTCCACCGCTACACCAGGAATTCCAGTCTCCCCTACCACACTCTAGTCTGCCCGTACCCACTGCAAGTCCGAGGTTGAGCCTCGGATTTTCACAGCAGACGCGACAAACCACCTACAAGCTCTTTACGCCCAATAATTCCGGACAACGCTCGCACCCTACGTATTACCGCGGCTGCTGGCACGTAGTTAGCCGGTGCTTCTTCTGCAGGTACCGTCACTTGCGCTTCTTCCCTGCTGAAAGAGGTTTACAACCCGAAGGCCGTCATCCCTCACGCGGCGTCGCTGCATCAGGCTTTCGCCCATTGTGCAATATTCCCCACTGCTGCCTCCCGTAGGAGTCTGGGCCGTGTCTCAGTCCCAGTGTGGCCGGTCGCCCTCTCAGGCCGGCTACCCGTCGTCGCCTTGGTGAGCCACTACCTCACCAACAAGCTGATAGGCCGCGAGTCCATCCCAGACCGAAAAACTTTCCACACCATGGCCATGCGACCTGGTGTCATATCCGGTATTAGCTCCGGTTTCCCGGGGTTATCCCAGAGTCTGGGGCAGGTTACTCACGTGTTACTCACCCGTTCGCCACTGATCAGAC